>NZ_CP150276.1:0-4800000 GCF_037977235.1 Paenibacillus sp. FSL K6-0276
GTGGACAGCCATACTTCCGAATTATGGCAGCAAATTTTATCGATTATTCAAACCAAATTAAGCAAGCCGAGCTTTGATACCTGGTTTAAGGCTACTAAAGCGATAACCTTCAACTCCCAGGTTCTCATTATCTCGGCACCTACAACGTTCGCAGTAGAATGGCTGGAAAGTCGCTACACCAAACTAGTAGGAGCAACGGTCTACGAAGTCACTGGGAAACAAGTGGATGTAAAATTCGTGATTGAAGAAAGCAAGCCGCCTGAGCTTGTAGTTCAACAATCCGCTCCCACTCCCGTAGTATCACGAGAAGAAGCGCAAACGCATCTACTCAATCCCAAGTACACTTTTGACACTTTTGTAATCGGCTCCGGCAACCGTTTTGCGCATGCAGCCTCACTGGCAGTAGCCGAAGCGCCGGCCAAAGCATACAATCCCTTGTTCTTATATGGTGGTGTAGGTCTGGGCAAAACCCATTTAATGCATGCCATTGGGCACTATGTTCTAGAACATAACCCGAATAACAAGGTTATTTACATCTCATCAGAGAAATTCACGAATGAATTTATCAATTCGATCCGTGATAACCGCGGTGAAAGCTTCCGCAATAAGTATCGTAACGTTGACATTTTGCTTATTGACGATATTCAATTCCTCGCCGGAAAAGAGTCCACGCAGGAGGAGTTTTTTCATACGTTCAATGCGCTCCACGAAGAACGCAAGCAAATTATCATCTCCAGCGACCGACCGCCAAAGGAAATTCCCACACTGGAAGAACGGCTACGTTCCCGGTTCGAGTGGGGCTTGATTACGGATATTCAACCACCCGATCTAGAAACCCGAATTGCGATTTTGCGCAAAAAGGCGAAGGCAGAGAACCTTGATATCCCTAATGAGGCCATGATGTATATTGCTAACCAGATTGACACCAATATTCGTGAGCTGGAGGGTGCATTAATCCGGGTTGTTGCTTACTCTTCGCTAACTAACCAGGATGTAACCACTCATTTGGCAGCTGAAGCACTCAAGGATATTATTCCTTCCAGCCGGCCTAAGATGATTACCATCGCTGATATTCAGCAAAAAGTCGGTGAATACTACAATTTGCGCCTTGAAGACTTCAAAGCACGCAAACGTACCAAAGCCGTAGCGTTTCCACGTCAAATCGCAATGTATCTCTCCCGTGAACTAACGGATTATTCGCTCCCTAAGATTGGTGAGGCATTCGGAGGACGTGACCATACGACCGTAATTCATGCTCATGATAAAATTACACAGTCATTAAAGGTCGATCAGGAGTTGTACAAAGTGGTAAATAATCTTGCGGAGAAAATTAAAAATCCTTCCTAAGAGGAACAAAGAGCCTATACACAATCTATACACATGTGGGTAGGCTTAATTTTATGCTATTTGATAGGGTTATCCACATATTAGACGCCCCTACTACTAATACTATTAAATAACTATAATAATTCATCATGTAAAGACGCGTAATAAAGAGAAGCAAATACAACGAAATTCCCAATTTTTCAGCTAGGAGTGAAATCATGAAAATAAGCATTCTTAAAAATGAGCTCAACGAATCCATTCAACACGTATCCAAAGCTATCTCCAGTAGAACAACCATCCCTATTCTGACCGGTATTAAGCTGGAAGTTAGCCATCAAGGCGTCACATTAACTGCAAGCGACACCGATATTTCAATTCAATCGTTTATTCCAGCAGAGAATGACAGCCATACGATCGTGAAGATAGATCAGCCAGGAAGTGTTGTTCTTCCCGCTAAATTTTTCGTCGAGATTATTAAGAAGCTGCCCTCCAAAGAGATTCACATGGAAGTTAAAGAAGGATTCCAAACGTATATTTCTTCTGGATCCACTGAGATTCAGATCGTAGGTTTAGACCCTGAAGAATTCCCGGTGCTACCGAGTATTGAGGAGAACGATACGATCTCTCTACCAGGTGATTTGCTGAAAAATATGATTAAACAAACAGCCTTTTCTATTTCTACCCAAGAGACAACTCCAATATTAACGGGTATACTATGGAATCTGAGCGATAATGAGTTTAAGTTTACGGCGACTGACCGTCATCGCTTAGCAACAAGAGCTGCTAAACTTGAAGGCACGGAAAATGTCAATTTCGGAAATGTTGTTATTGCCGGCAAAACTCTTAATGAGCTCAGCAAAATTATTCCTGACCAAAATATGCTCGTTGATATTGTGGTTGCGGACAATCAAGTTCTCTTTAAAATCGACAAAGTACTGTTCTATTCACGGATCCTCGATGGAATTTATCCGGATACTTCTAGAATTATTCCAACAACCTACAAAACAGAACTAACTTTGGACACAAAAAAATTAAGTGAATCGATTGATCGCGCTTATTTGCTGTCCCGAGAAGAAAAAACAAATATTGTGCGCATGCAAACACTTGATCAAGGCGGCATTGAAATTTCTTCAAGCTCCTCTGAGCTTGGTAAGGTTCGTGAAGAACTTGAAGTGATCGATTTCAAAGGTGAACCACTCAAAATATCCTTCAACTCCAAATATATGCTCGATGTCTTAAAAGTTATTGAGAGTGAGCAGCTTGTAATAGCATTTACAGGGATGATGAGTCCGATCATTTTGAAGCCGCTAGATCAAACCAATAGCTTGTATATCATTCTGCCTTACCGTACAACAAATTAATGCCAACATTCATGAACATGTGGATAAGTGGCTGAAAGGATAAAAACCATGAAAAAAATACTTATCCACAGTGGATATATTAAGCTGGATCAATTCTTAAAACTTTCTGATTGTGTATCCACAGGTGGGATGGCTAAAGCTTTATTGCAGGAAGGACACGTACTGGTTAACGGAGAAGTAGAGGAACGGCGTGGAAGAAAACTTTATCCGGGTGATCAAATTGAAGTGCAGGATAACGGCACATTTCAGGTTGAAGGCGGAGGAGTTAAAGAGGAGTAGGCTAGGGGAGGAACCATTTCGTGTTTGTTAAAAATATCGGTCTGCAGCATTATCGGAATTACGGGCTGCTGCGTCTGGAGAGCCTGGGCGATGTGAATCTGATTCTGGGTCAGAACGCCCAAGGCAAAACAAACCTCATGGAGGCATTGTTCGTCCTGGCGATGACCAAAAGCCACCGCACCTCGAAGGATCGCGAACTTATCTCATTCGATGCCCCTGGAGACGCTGCTCAGATCATTGCTGAGGTAGAACGTAAGTACGGCGATCTCAAGCTAGAGCTCACCCTATCTGCCAAAGGTAAAAAAGCTAAGATTAACGGTTTAGAACAACGACGTCTTAGTGAGTTTGTTGGATCACTCAATGTGGTCATGTTTGCACCAGAAGATTTAGAGATAGTAAAAGGGACCCCTGGTATCAGACGGCGTTTTCTCGATATGGAGATTGGCCAAGTCCAGCCCAGTTATCTATTTCACCTCCAGCAGTATCAAAAAATCCTCTTACAAAGGGGCAATTTGCTGAAGCAGTTATGGGGGAAAGAAGCAGCGGGGAAAGAACTTCTGGAAATCTGGGATGCTCAACTTGTGGAGCACGGTGTTAAAATCGTAAAAAAAAGGAAACAATTCATAAAGAAGCTGCAAATATGGGCTGAAAGCATTCATCGGGGGATTACGAACGGAGGAGAAGAACTGAAATTGCTCTATGTCCCCTCTTTCGGCGATCGCGATGAGGAAGATGAAGCTGTCTTATTAGACAATTTTATGTTAAAGTTATCACAAACGAGAGAACAAGAAATCAGGCGCGGCATGACGCTGACGGGTCCCCATCGGGATGACCTGTCCTTTTTTATCAACGGAAGGGAAGCTCAGGTCTACGGTTCTCAAGGACAGCAGCGTACTACGGCTTTATCGCTCAAGCTGGCTGAAATCGAGCTGATCCATGAAGAAATCGGAGAATATCCTGTGCTGCTTCTTGATGATGTTTTATCCGAGCTTGATCCTTACCGCCAGACCCAGCTTATTGAAACCTTTCAAAGCAAGGTACAGACATTCATTACCGCTACCGGGATTGAGGGTCTGAATGCCGATAAATTAAAAGGCGCCAGCCTATATCATGTTCATGATGGAAAAGTGGAGTTATAAAGAGCGGAGGAAGATCATGTATATTCATTTGGGCGGGGAGAAGATTATTCGCTCTTCGGAGTTAATTGCAATATTTGATATTTCGATTGAGAAATCTTCCAAGGTATCTAAGCAATTCGTCATTCACTCCGAGCAGGACAAGAAGCTTGAGCGGATTGGTGAAGAGGAAGCAAAATCTATTGTCGTAACTAAAAATATCGTGTATTACTCCCCCATTTCCTCCTCCACTCTCAAAAAAAGAGCCAAAATTTTGCTCGAAATATAACTTGCGTTTAGTAACAATGAGATAATCTGAAAGAAGTAGGTGAAGGCATGTCAATGAATCAACCGACATATGATGAGAGCCAGATTCAGGTACTGGAAGGGCTGGAAGCGGTCCGGAAACGTCCGGGCATGTATATTGGTTCCACTAGTTCTAAAGGTCTCCATCACTTGGTGTGGGAGGTCGTGGATAATAGTATCGATGAAGCCCTAGCAGGTTATTGTGACCGGATTCAAGTGATTATTCATGAGGATAACGGGATTACTGTTATCGATAATGGACGTGGCATTCCTGTAGGTGAAAATGTAAAACTTAAGAAGTCGACGCTTGAAGTCGTAATGACAGTACTGCATGCAGGTGGTAAATTCGGCGGCGGCGGATATAAAGTATCAGGCGGCTTACACGGTGTGGGTATCTCCGTAGTAAATGCCTTGTCTGAGAAGGTAGTTGTTAATGTTAAGCGTGATGGCCATATCTACCAGCAGGAATACAGACGTGGTGTTCCTCAGTATGACATCAAAGTTGTCGGAAATTCAGATGAGACAGGTACGACTACAACTTTCCATCCAGACCCTGAAATATTTACCGAAACCACGGTCTTTGAATATTCGACACTGCTTACTCGTATTCGGGAGCTAGCTTTTCTTAACAAAGGAATTGAGCTTTCACTGCATGATGAGCGGACGGATGTCACCAATGTATTCAAATACGAGGGTGGTATCGTTGAATATGTGAAATATTTGAATGAGAAAAAAGAAGCGCTGCACGAGGAGCCTATCTACGTGGAAGGCTCACGAGATATGATCCAGGTTGAAGTAGCTCTCCAATATAATGATTCGTATACAGAGAACATCTACTCTTTTGCGAATAATATTAATACCCATGAGGGCGGAACGCATGAATCCGGCTTCAAAAGCGCTCTAACACGTATCATCAACGATTATGCCCGTAAAGCGGGTGTGCTGAAGGATAGCAATTCGAATCTGACTGGTGACGACGTGCGTGAAGGATTGACGGCGATTATTTCTGTCAAAATTCCAGAACCGCAGTTTGAAGGTCAAACGAAGACAAAACTCGGAAATAGTGAAGTACGCGGTATTGTAGAATCACTGTTCGGAGAGAAACTGCAGGAATTCCTAGAGGAGAATCCTGCAGTATCACGTCGCGTGCTTGAAAAGTCGCTTTCGGCTTCACGTGCACGAGAAGCTGCTCGTAAGGCTCGTGAGTTAACCCGTCGTAAGAGTGCACTTGAGGTCAGTGCACTGCCTGGTAAACTTGCTGACTGTTCATCCAAGGATGCGTCCATCAGCGAACTGTATATCGTCGAAGGTGACTCTGCGGGGGGATCGGCCAAGCAGGGCCGGGATCGTCATTTTCAAGCGATTCTACCGCTGCGCGGTAAGATCCTAAACGTAGAGAAAGCTCGCTTAGATCGTATTCTATCCAACGCAGAGATCCGAGCTATCATTACTGCTCTGGGTACAGGGATCAGTGATGACTTTGACCTATCGAAGGCTCGCTACCATAAAGTCGTTATTATGACGGATGCCGACGTGGATGGAGCTCATATTAGAACTCTGTTGTTAACATTCTTCTACCGTTACATGCGGAAGCTAGTAGATGCAGGCTATATCTATATCGCCCAGCCGCCACTGTTCAAGATAGAACGTAACAAAGTAATCCGTTATGCAGGCAGCGAGAAGGAACGCGATGAGATTATCGCTTCTTTTGGAGAGAATGTTAAGGTCAATGTCCAGCGCTACAAAGGTTTGGGTGAGATGAATGCTACCCAGCTGTGGGACACGACGATGGATCCTGAGGCTCGTATGATGTTACAAGTAACGATTGAAGATGCTATGCTCGCTGACAGTATTTTTGATACGCTGATGGGAGATAATGTTGAGCCAAGACGTGACTTTATCCATGAGCATGCGAAGAACGTCAGATACCTTGATGTGTAACAGTAACTTTTAACAAAACCTCCGGCTTCTATTCCTAACGGAATGAGAATGCTGGAGATTTTTTGGTTTCAGAGCTGATTTTAGGCTTTTGTGGATGGTTTGCTGCGGGTGGAGTATGGGGATTTTCTTGCTTTTACACGTCCGTATGCTACAGCATATCGATGTATTTTACGATAGATAGACTTATCAGGAAATAACTTGAATATAGCAATAGATGGGAGCGTGTTGACCTCAAGCAGCCACATATCCATATGCTGATCCATCGCAATATCCAGACCGATTTCTTTGATCCCTGGATAAGTAGATTCCAATTGACCTGCGATTTGTACGCCTAATGATTTTAAATGATTTACAGTCGAGAGGGATTCAGAAGGTTTCATGTGATTTTTTAATAATGTATTTACCGAAAGAATACTGCCTCCACTATGATAATTGGTGACGATTTTCTGAGGAGCAGCAACTCGTCCGAGCATTCCTGTTGTTTCCCATGCGCCTGATGGAGTCTTTTGGGCAAGAACTCGAAGGTCGAAGGGACGATCTTGATGACGCAGGAGATCAATTCCTTTTTGGATCAGGTAAGTACGGTTCTGAATTCGTTTCTGTAAGGCCTTATGCAGCTCTTCGGGAGTGAAGAAAACTTCTGCCGTCTTTCCATATCTTAAAATATATAGGATTTGCGCTTCTTGCTGTTCTATCTCGTCGTTATTGGGGGTGGCATTTATTTCAGTCTTCTGCTGGCTTGAACTCAAAGTCACCGTACGCTGCTCAGCTCTCATTACACCGAAACCAAAGCTTCCGCGATCAGGTTTAATATAGATCATTGTATATAATACAAGCATTTCTTTAAGAACATTTAAATCGTATTTACGAGTATCTGGCACATATAGTGATAGAGATTGATTTTGAAGGATGACTTTTGTTTTAGCCCATTTACTTGGGACGCGTTGAATCTTCATTATCTTCCTCCTTAACAATTTTGTGCAGCATTTGGCCTTTTGAATTCCTTTGTACAAAACTTGCTTAGGAAGCATAATCTTTGACGGCTGAAAATCAGGACAAGCTACCTAAACAATGGTATAATATAAGGATATGGGGTTATGCCTTATCGAACGATATTAGGATAATAAAACCGTGTTTCTTGTCTTTACAGTCTATGTACTAAAGACATTTGCGGAAAGGGCGAATACCCTAATCAACGCAAAAGAAATCAATATTAGAAGATAAAAGGCTATCATGTTTAATTGTGCTACTTTTGTGAAAGTAATATAATTAAGGGTAGCGGTTTTTTAACTGAAGGAGGTCCAGCAACTCATGGCTGAACAAAATAACCCACAAGTCAAAGATCGGGACATTGGTGTGGAAATGCGTGAATCCTTTATGGATTACGCAATGAGCATCATTGTTAGTCGGGCTTTGCCAGATGTGCGGGACGGACTCAAACCGGTTCACCGACGCATATTGTTTGCGATGTCGGAACTTGGAATGTCTGCCGATAAGCCTCATAAGAAATCTGCAAGAATTGTCGGTGAGGTTATCGGTAAGTACCACCCTCACGGTGATTCAGCTGTCTATGAAACAATGGTACGGATGGCTCAGGATTTCTCTATGCGATATATGCTTGTGGACGGTCACGGGAACTTTGGTTCGATTGATGGTGATATGGCTGCAGCGATGCGTTATACAGAAGCCCGTCTTTCCAAGATTGCAGGCGAAATGCTTCGAGATCTGAACAAAGAAACTGTTGATTTCGCACCTAACTATGATGGTGAAGAGAGTGAGCCAGTTGTATTGCCAGCTCGTTATCCGAATCTACTCGTTAATGGGGTGTCTGGTATAGCCGTAGGTATGGCTACTAATATTCCACCGCATAACCTAGGTGAAGTTATCGATGGTGTGCAGGCGATGATTAAGAATCCTGATATCACACCTATGGAATTGATGGAGTATATCCAAGGCCCTGATTTCCCTACGGCTGGATATATTTTGGGTCGTGAGGGTATTCGTCAAGCTTATCGTACCGGGCGCGGTTCAGTAACCATGCGTGCGAAGGCAACGATTGAAGAGAACAACGGCAAGGCACGGATCATTGTGCATGAGCTTCCTTACCAGGTAAACAAAGCAAGACTGGTTGAGAAGATCGCAGAATTAGTTCGTGAGAAACGGATCGACGGCATTACGGATCTTCGTGATGAATCGGACCGTAACGGTATGCGTGTAGTTGTCGAGATGAGACGAGATGTTAACCCAAGTGTTGTATTGAACAATTTATATAAACATACTTCTATGCAATCCACATTCGGTATCAACATG
This sequence comes from Paenibacillus sp. FSL K6-0276, assembly GCF_037977235.1. Lineage (NCBI taxonomy): Bacteria > Bacillati > Bacillota > Bacilli > Caryophanales > Paenibacillaceae > Paenibacillus > Paenibacillus sp. FSL K6-0276. The sequence continues at coordinate 8,639 of NZ_CP150276.1, forward strand.
CTTGCCATCGTGAATAACGAGCCTAAAATTCTTAATCTGCGTGATGTGCTCTATCATTATTTGCAGCACCAGATCGAAGTTATTCGCCGGCGTACGGTATTTGAACTTAAAAAAGCTGAAGCACGGGCTCATATTTTAGAGGGTCTGCGTATTGCGCTTGATCATCTGGATGAAGTTATTGCGTTAATTCGTGCATCGCGCACCACTGATATTGCTCGCGAGGGATTAATGAGCACATTCAGCCTCAGTATAGAGCAGGCTCAGGCTATCCTCGATATGCGGATGCAACGTTTGACCGGTCTGGAACGGGAGAAGATTGAGAATGAATATAATGAATTGCTAGCCAAAATTGCGGAGTACCGTGAGATTTTGGCTAACGAGCATCTTGTTCTGGAAATCATCAGTAACGAGCTGCAAGATATTCGTGATAGATATTCTGATGAACGCCGGACAGAGATTACGGTTGGTGAAGAAAGCATCCTAGATGAGGACCTTATTCCACGTGAAGAGGTTGTTATCACCGTTACACATACGGGTTACATCAAGCGTCTGCCTGTTAGCACCTACCGTAGCCAGAAGCGTGGTGGTCGCGGAGTTATCGGTATGGATACTAAGGACCAGGATTTTGTGGAGCATCTCTTCGTGAGTAACTCTCATAATTATCTGATGTTCTTTACTGATAAGGGTAAGGTGTACCGGATTAAGGCTTATGAGATCCCAGAACTGGGACGTACTGCCCGCGGGACACCGATCATCAACCTGATTCAAATTGAACAAGGTGAGAAGATTAGTGCCGTAATCCAAGTGGAAGATAGCGATAGTGACAAGTATTTGTTCTTTGCTACCCGCGAAGGTATCGTGAAGAAGACGCCTCTTGAGGATTACAATAACATCCGCAAAGGCGGACTCATTGCTATTAATCTTCGCGAAGAGGATTCCCTGATTGAGGTTAAGCTGACGGATGGACAGCAAAATCTCATTATCGGTACAGCTCGCGGAATGTCGATTACGTTCTCCGAGAACGATGTGCGTTCTATGGGCCGTAGCGCGACTGGTGTTAAGGGTATTACGCTTGACGGTAATGACCATGTCATCGGTATGGACTGTGTCGATAAGGAGCTTGAGGTTCTGATTGTTACTAGCAAGGGTTATGGTAAACGGACACCAGCCGGTGATTATCGTTCCCAGACTCGTGGCGGTAAAGGGATCAAGACCATTAATCTCACTGAAAAGAATGGCCCTGTAGTTGGTCTTAAGGTTGTTAAGAAGGACGAAGACTTAATGATTATTACTACAAGCGGCACCCTGATTCGTACCAGCATGGATGGAATTTCTACCATGGGCCGTTATGCGCAAGGGGTTAAGCTAATTAACATCCGCGAGGATGATGCCGTGGCTACCCTGTGCAGAGCGGATAAGAACGAAGAGGACGAAATGTCTGAGGATGTAGAAAGCCTAGAAGAGCAAGTGACAGTGGATGAAGAATCTGGCGATATAGATCAGCCTGAAACAATCACTGAGGATGAAGAGAATAACTTAGAGTAGGTTATATACAATAAAGAGCAAGGGCTTCTACTACAGAAACCCTTGCTCTTTTTGCTGTGATTAATTTAGCTAGATATTAATAAAATTAAATAAGTTTTTTTAAAAGAATAGTTTTACTGCACTAGTCGCTTCCATTTATCCGTACTATAATTATCCGATAGAGTATAAATCAGTATATAAAGTACTAATTTCTCAGAAATTATCTGTCATATTAAATTGCGGTAATCCTGAGCTTATTGTTATAGAAACTAAGGGGCTGAGTATATGCCAAGTATATTGGTTGGAGAAGTTAAAGCGGGCTCAAAGATTATCAAAGATGTAATTACACCTTTGGGGGGGATTTTGTTCACTAAGGGAAAAATACTACTCCCCCGCGATCTAGATATTTTAGAGGCTTTTTTGATTGGGCAGGTGGAGATCGAAGGCGTTCAAGGAGAGGTGACCCCTGATGCTGTTAATAAAACCTCCAAGCAGACATCACTTAAAGCTGGAGCAATTATAAATGAATCGATATTAGCTCAAAGCAATTCGCCTCTACACGATGAATATGACAAAATGCTCGCACTTATTAGGACCAGCTATCGTTCGGTAACGGCAGCCTCTCTTCCTATTTTTGAGTTGCGTAGTCAGTTAGAGTCACTAATTGGTCATTTGAAGGATTATCATGTCTTGAAATTTACACCACGTACTCTAAAAGACGAGGATTATAACTATCACAATGCTGTACTGTCCGCGTTGACATCATATAAGATCGCTCAGTGGTGTGGTTATCCGCAAAAGGATTGGATGCAGATCGCTTTTGCTGGATTACTACATGATATCGGAAATGCTAAAGTAGATAGTTCTCTTTTATATAAGCCTGAGCCGCTTAATAGTGGTGAAATAGAAGAGGTTCGCAGACATACTACATATGGCTATCAATTATTGCGCAATGTCACAGCGATTAATGAAGGGGTAAGACTTACGGCATTGCAACATCATGAGAAGGTCGATGGTTCTGGATATCCACTTAAGCTAGAAGGTACCCAGATTCACTTTTACGCCAAAGTAGTGGCTGTAGCAGATATATTCCACGCTATGACTTTGGAAAGAGCCTATAGAAAAGCACAGTGTCCTTATTTGGTACTAGAACAGATCCTGACAGAAAGCTTCGGTAAGCTCGACCCAGTCATTGTACAGACCTTTATACAGAAGAGTACCGATTTGTTTAACGGAACCAGAATACGTCTGAGTGATGGTCGCCATGGGGAGATCATATTTACTGATCGTGCTAATCCTACACGTCCAATGATTAAGGTAGAGGAAGCAATTATTAACCTAATGTTGGAGCGGGAGCTGTATATTCAGGAGATCATTGCTTAGAGTAGTAAATTGAGAAACTGCGGAACTGAGGCTGTGCTACCAATTATATTCGAATACAAGTAGGATCATTGATAGCACAGTCTCTTATTTATAGATTATATTAAAAAAAGTGTTGCAATGAATCTCCATACATGATATATTCTAAGTCCGGCCAAGAAATACACATGCCGAGCTCGAAAAAGAAGTTAAAAAAAGAGCTTGACATTAAATAGCCGGAAATGATATAGTATAAGAGTTGCTGCTGAGACATTAAACGGCGCCAACGAGAACTTGATCTTTGAAAACTGAACAACGAGTGAGTAGGAAATCACGAAAGTGAAATCCAAAATTAGAGAATTAATTTTCTCGTCAGATGTTTCAAAATGAGCATATCGCTCTTTTCAATACTAATTGGAGAGTTTGATCCTGGCTCAGGACGAACGCTGGCGGCGTGCCTAATACATGCAAGTCGAGCGGAGTTATTTTGAAAGCTTGCTTTCAAAATAACTTAGCGGCGGACGGGTGAGTAACACGTAGGCAACCTGCCCCTTAGACTGGGATAACTACCGGAAACGGTAGCTAATACCGGATAATTTCTTTTTTCTCCTGAAGAAAGAATGAAAGACGGAGCAATCTGTCACTGAGGGATGGGCCTGCGGCGCATTAGCTAGTTGGTGGGGTAACGGCCCACCAAGGCGACGATGCGTAGCCGACCTGAGAGGGTGAACGGCCACACTGGGACTGAGACACGGCCCAGACTCCTACGGGAGGCAGCAGTAGGGAATCTTCCGCAATGGGCGAAAGCCTGACGGAGCAACGCCGCGTGAGTGATGAAGGTTTTCGGATCGTAAAGCTCTGTTGCCAGGGAAGAACGTCCGGTAGAGTAACTGCTATCGGAGTGACGGTACCTGAGAAGAAAGCCCCGGCTAACTACGTGCCAGCAGCCGCGGTAATACGTAGGGGGCAAGCGTTGTCCGGAATTATTGGGCGTAAAGCGCGCGCAGGCGGCTATTTAAGTCTGGTGTTTAAACCTTGGGCTCAACCTAAGGTCGCACTGGAAACTGGGTGGCTTGAGTACAGAAGAGGAAAGTGGAATTCCACGTGTAGCGGTGAAATGCGTAGATATGTGGAGGAACACCAGTGGCGAAGGCGACTTTCTGGGCTGTAACTGACGCTGAGGCGCGAAAGCGTGGGGAGCAAACAGGATTAGATACCCTGGTAGTCCACGCCGTAAACGATGAGTGCTAGGTGTTAGGGGTTTCGATACCCTTGGTGCCGAAGTTAACACAGTAAGCACTCCGCCTGGGGAGTACGGTCGCAAGACTGAAACTCAAAGGAATTGACGGGGACCCGCACAAGCAGTGGAGTATGTGGTTTAATTCGAAGCAACGCGAAGAACCTTACCAGGTCTTGACATCCCTCTGAATCCACTAGAGATAGTGGCGGCCTTCGGGACAGAGGAGACAGGTGGTGCATGGTTGTCGTCAGCTCGTGTCGTGAGATGTTGGGTTAAGTCCCGCAACGAGCGCAACCCTTAACTTTAGTTGCCAGCAAGTAATGTTGGGCACTCTAGAGTGACTGCCGGTGACAAACCGGAGGAAGGTGGGGATGACGTCAAATCATCATGCCCCTTATGACCTGGGCTACACACGTACTACAATGGCCGGTACAACGGGAAGCGAAACCGCGAGGTGAAGCCAATCCCATCAAAGCCGGTCTCAGTTCGGATTGCAGGCTGCAACTCGCCTGCATGAAGTCGGAATTGCTAGTAATCGCGGATCAGCATGCCGCGGTGAATACGTTCCCGGGTCTTGTACACACCGCCCGTCACACCACGAGAGTTTACAACACCCGAAGTCGGTGGGGTAACCCGCAAGGGAGCCAGCCGCCGAAGGTGGGGTAGATGATTGGGGTGAAGTCGTAACAAGGTAGCCGTATCGGAAGGTGCGGCTGGATCACCTCCTTTCTATGGAGAATCGTTTCCTGCAATGGGAACATTCAAATCGGAAGTTAAACTTCCAAATCTCAGGTTTAGGCCTGTTACTCACTCGTTGCTCAGTTTTGAGAGTTTAAGCTCTCATTTTTAAACTTGATCCTTGAAAACTGGATACCGAAACGAATTTGCGTTTTAGAACATCTTTTAGCAACTTGTGCAAACAAGTAAAAGTTATTAGTGAGATGATTCCAAAAGAAATGTCATTGTATGATATTTTCCTGCGGAAAAATCAAGGTTAAGCTAATAAGAGCACACGGAGGATGCCTAGGCGCCAGGAGCCGACGAAGGACGTGGCGAACAACGAAACTGCCTCGGGGAGCTGTAAGCAAGCTTTGATCCGGGGGTGTCCGAATGGGGAAACCCAGCTGTGGTAATTCGCAGTTACTCATCTCTGAACACATAGGAGATGTAGAGGCAGACCAGGGGAACTGAAACATCTAAGTACCCTGAGGAAGAGAAAACAATAGTGATTCCGTCAGTAGCGGCGAGCGAACGCGGAACAGCCTAAACCTAAGAGCTTGCTCTTAGGGGTTGTGGGACGTCTCACATGGAGTTACAAAGGAATATGGTAGGCGAAGAGGTCTGGAAAGGCCCGCGATAGAGGTAAAAGCCCTGTAACCTAAACTGTGTTCTCTCCGAGACGGATCCCGAGTAGTGCGGGGCACGTGAAACCCCGTATGAATCCAGCAGGACCATCTGCTAAGGCTAAATACTACCTGGCGACCGATAGTGAAACAGTACCGTGAGGGAAAGGTGAAAAGCACCCCGGAAGGGGAGTGAAATAGAACCTGAAACCGTGTGCTTACAAAAAGTCAGAGCCCTATCTATGGGTGATGGCGTGCCTTTTGTAGAATGAACCGGCGAGTTACGTTTAACATGCAAGGTTAAGTCGAGAAGACGGAGCCGCAGCGAAAGCGAGTCTGAATAGGGCGATTTAGTATGTGGACGTAGACCCGAAACCGTGTGATCTACCCCTGTCCAGGGTGAAGGTGCGGTAACACGCACTGGAGGCCCGAACCCACGCATGTTGAAAAATGCGGGGATGAGGTGGGGGTAGCGGAGAAATTCCAATCGAACTCGGAGATAGCTGGTTCTCCCCGAAATAGCTTTAGGGCTAGCCTCGGTATAAGAGTAGTGGAGGTAGAGCACTGATTGGTTGCGGGGCCCGCAAGGGTTACCAAGATCAGTCAAACTCCGAATGCCATATACTTATTGCCGGGAGTCAGACAGTGAGTGCTAAGATCCATTGTCAAAAGGGAAACAGCCCAGACCATCAGCTAAGGTCCCCAAGTGTGTGTTAAGTGGGAAAGGATGTGGAGTTGCACAGACAACCAGGATGTTGGCTTAGAAGCAGCCACCATTGAAAGAGTGCGTAATAGCTCACTGGTCGAGTGACTCTGCGCCGAAAATGTAACGGGGCTAAACACACCACCGAAGCTATGGCTAGATACGTATGTATCTGGGGTAGGGGAGCGTTGTATGTGGGTTGAAGGTGTACCGTAAGGAGCGCTGGACAGCATACAAGTGAGAATGCCGGTATGAGTAACGAAAAGATCAGTGAGAATCTGATCCGCCGAAAGCCCAAGGTTTCCTGAGGAAGGCTCGTCCGCTCAGGGTAAGTCGGGACCTAAGGCGAGGCCGAAAGGCGTAGTCGAAGGACAACAGTTTGAAATTACTGTACCACCGTAATCCGCTATGAGCGATGGGGTGACGCAGGAGGGTAGTGACGCGGACTGATGGATATGTCCGTCTAAGCAGTGAGGCTGATGTGTAGGCAAATCCGCACATCATTAAGGCTGGGCTGTGATGGGGAGCGAAAATTATAGTAGCGAAGGTCATGATCTCACACTGCCAAGAAAAGCCTCTAGCCAGGAGAAGGTGCCCGTACCGCAAACCGACACAGGTAGGCGAGAAGAGAATTCTAAGGCGCGCGGAAGAACTCTCGTTAAGGAACTCGGCAAAATGACCCCGTAACTTCGGGAGAAGGGGTGCCCCGGTAGTGTGAATAGCACGAGGGGGCCGCAGTGAAAAGGCCCAAGCGACTGTTTAGCAAAAACACAGGTCTGTGCGAAGCCGCAAGGCGAAGTATACGGGCTGACGCCTGCCCGGTGCTGGAAGGTTAAGGGGAGTGGTTAGGGGTAACCCGAAGCTATGAACCGAAGCCCCAGTAAACGGCGGCCGTAACTATAACGGTCCTAAGGTAGCGAAATTCCTTGTCAGGTAAATTCTGACCCGCACGAATGGCGTAACGACTTGGGCGCTGTCTCAACGAGAGATCCGGTGAAATTTTAATACCTGTGAAGATGCAGGTTACCCGCGACAAGACGGAAAGACCCCATGGAGCTTTACTGCAGCTTGATATTGAATTTGGGTACGATCTGTACAGGATAGGTGGGAGCCGTAGAAATCGGAGCGCAAGCTTCGGTGGAGGCGCCGTTGGGATACCACCCTGATCGTATCTAGGTTCTAACCTAGTACCCTTACCGGGTACGGGGACCGTGTCAGGCGGGCAGTTTGACTGGGGCGGTCGCCTCCTAAAGAGTAACGGAGGCGTTCCAAGGTTCCCTCAGAATGGTTGGAAATCATTCGAAGAGTGCAAAGGCATAAGGGAGCTTGACTGCGAGACCTACAAGTCGAGCAGGGACGAAAGTCGGACTTAGTGATCCGGTGGTACCGCATGGAAGGGCCATCGCTCAACGGATAAAAGCTACCCTGGGGATAACAGGCTTATCTCCCCCAAGAGTCCACATCGACGGGGAGGTTTGGCACCTCGATGTCGGCTCATCGCATCCTGGGGCTGAAGTAGGTCCCAAGGGTTGGGCTGTTCGCCCATTAAAGCGGTACGCGAGCTGGGTTCAGAACGTCGTGAGACAGTTCGGTCCCTATCTGTCGTGGGCGCAGGAAATTTGAGAGGAGCTGTCCTTAGTACGAGAGGACCGGGATGGACGTACCGCTGGTGCACCAGTTGTTTCGCCAGAAGCATGGCTGGGTAGCTACGTACGGACGGGATAAGCGCTGAAAGCATCTAAGCGTGAAGCCCCCCTCAAGATGAGATTTCCCAATTAGTAAGACCCCTTGAAGACGACGAGGTAGATAGGTTGGAGGTGGAAGTGCAGTAATGCATGGAGCTGACCAATACTAATCGGTCGAGGGCTTATCCTATATTTAAAACGCAAATTCAATTCGGATTCAGTTTTCAGGCATCAAGCCTGTAACACGCTAAGAAATTCATTCACACTTCTGGTGATGAACGAAATTTCACGCGGGCAGCGTCTGTTTCACAGACGCATGTTTGGTGGCGATAGCGGAGGGGTTCCACGCGTACCCATCCCGAACACGACCGTTAAGCCCTCCAGCGCCGATGGTACTTGGACCGAAGGGTCCTGGGAGAGTAGGACGTTGCCAAGCACGTAAGACCACTGTTGAGTAATCGACAGTGGTCTTTTTGTTGTGTTTATTTACTTAACGAGTTGTTGTGATTAAAATTTTGTTTGACAGACTACAGTGATTAATCCATAATACAATTCATACTAAACATATGAGAATTATAGGGGGAGCGGATTATGTCATATTTTAATGTTTCTATTAGGAAACCGATTCTGTTGGGGGCGATAGCAGTTTTGCTATTGATGTTAATTGCAGGATGCTCGGGATCTAATAATAAGGCTGATTCCAATAAGGAAGCAGTGGAAAGCGCGAGTCCAGCAACTCAGAGTCCTCAAACCGCAGAGCCTGCATCAGGAGGTACTTTCGTCTATGGACGGCCTGCTTCTGTAACCTCACTGGATTTGCATAATCAGATTACGTCTAACAATGCTTTTGCTATCGACAAAGTATTTGAATCATTAGTTGCTTTTGACAGCAAGGGCGAAATTATAGATTGGCTTGCCAAGTCACATAGTATCAGTGAAGATGGCTTGACGTATACATTTAAACTCCGCGATGGTTTGAAGTTTTCAAATGGTACGGATGTAACTGCAGAGGATGCCGTATTCTCCCTTGAGCGGCACTTGAAGGTTGGCGGCCCGCTGGAAATATCCGCAAAGGTCGACACAATCAAAGCGCAGGATAACAAAACGCTTGTTATTACGCTTAAAGAGCCTTATACACCATTTATCTCAGAGCTGTCCAATTTCTCAAATGGCATTCTTCCTAACAATTTTGGTGGAGTCTCCGAAGAAGAATTCTTCAAGAAACCAATCGGAACGGGACCTTTTGTTGTTGAAACATGGGACACTGCGGGTGATCTCACCTTCACCAAGAATAAATTCTACTGGCAAGAAGGCAAACCATATATTGATAAGCTAGTTTATAAGCTGATTGAAGACGACAGTCAAGCGATCAACCAGTTGAAGGCTGGAGAAGTTAATGCTATTGAATCTTTGGCACTGCAAAATGCCAATGAGATCAAAGATGGAGCTGACACTAAAGTAGTTACTAACGGCAGTTGGGTGACAGAGCAATTGTTCTTTAATACGTTGGATGAACATTTTTCTGATGTGCATGTCCGTCGCGCACTGGCTCTGGCGCTTGATCGTGAGGGCTTGACCAAGGCGCTAACCTTTGGTTATGCACAAACAGCAAACTCATTGCTGCCAACAACGATTCCTTATAACGCAAATGATACAATCAAGGCACTGAACTTCAATATCGAAGCAGCCAAGGAGGAGCTCGCGAAATCTGCCTTCCCTGATGGTTTCACTACTAAATTACTTGTAGCATCCGGTAATAGCACAAGAGCTCAAGAGGCACAAATTATTCAGGCAGCGGGTCAAACGATCGGGATTAAGATTGAGATTGAGTCGATTGAACTTGCCACTTTCCGTGAACGTTTCTTTGCATATGATTTTGCGGCAATGTTGAACAGCGGTCAAGCTGATTCGCCAGAAGCGAACTCGATTATTGCTTTCCAAACTGATCCGGAAGGCTTCAGCAAATCGTATTGGACGCATTATACGAATGATGAAGTAACGAAGCTTCTATATGAGGGACAAAAAACAGCGGATGGTGATGCTCGGGCGGAAATCTATTCTAAGCTACTGCAGACACTTGCTGATGAAGTGCCTTACATTCCACTTTATTATCCGGAGGTTTTGAAAGGTATCCGTTCTTCAGTCGATGGCCTCGTTGTTCTACCTAACGGTAGCGCACGTTTCGAAGATGTCCGCATTAGCCAATGATGAATCTTAAGCAGGTGTTAAATCAACCTAGAGGAAGCAAAGATTCATATAACTGGCTTGTGATATCACTTATAAAAGCGTTGGCAGTGATTATCTGCGTAATGATAGCAGTCTTTTTCATCATCCGAATTGTGCCGGGAGATCCAGCTAAAATGATCCTGGGAGAATACAGTACCCCTGAGGCGCTCAAAAGTATGCATCATACTCTTGGGCTGGACCTCCCTTTATGGGAGCAATTCATGCGATTTGTGAAGACGCTGTTTACTCAAGGAGATACTGGAAACTCCATTATTATGGGGACATCAACAAGAGAGTTGATTACGCAGCGGGCCCCTGTTACTTTGTTGCTCATAGTGATGGCCTGTGTGTTGGCGATTTTCGTATCACTTCTTCTTGCTACAGTAGCAGCTACGCATAAGGATAAACTGCTGGATCATTTAATACGTATTTTTCCTACAATAACTTTGGGTATGCCAATCTTCTGGGTTGGCTTACTTTTAATTTTGCTCTTTAGTGTTCGGCTTGGCTGGTTCCCTGTTGGGGGAGTAAGTGAAGGTTGGATCGGAACCTTGCATAGTCTTACACTTCCAGCAATCACCGTTTCTTTTTCACAGATTCCTACGCTGGTCCGTTCTTTAAGAGCGCAGATGCTTGAAGTGTTAGAATCAGATTTTGTAGTCACACTTAAGGCTGCGGGAATACCAAGCAGGGTTATTTTGTTTAAACATGTGCTGCGCAATTCTGCTCTCCCTACGCTGATGCTAATGGGTGTAAATATTTCTTATCTAATCGGCGGCACATTGGTCGTTGAACAAGTGTTTGGAATTAAGGGAATTGGCAGCTTGTTGTTCACTTCAATTTCGAAACGGGACTTTCCGGTTATTCAAGGAATAGCACTTTACTGTGCGCTATCTGTTGTGATCATCAGTCTCTTGATTGAAATCATTTCCTGGTGGCTTGATCCCAGAACGAAAGGAAAACAATGAAAACTATAAGACTAGAGCCACGATTGTATGAGGGTGGCAAGATGACTAGCGGTTTAAAGCGAATATGGAATACCCCTTCATTTCTAGTGGGAATTATTATGTTTGCAGCTCTTATTTTCTTGACTGTGTTCATACCGTATATAAGTCCTTATGACCCCTCCGAGCAAAATTTGAGTGCCTTTTTACAGCCTCCATCAGCCGAACATTGGCTAGGAACCGATCAGTTGGGACGTGATTTGTTTACTAGACTGATTTATGCAGCAAGGACTGATCTAAAAATCATGGTCTTGGCAGAAATCATCCCTTTTTGTACAGGTGTATTCTTAGGAATGCTGGCAGGATACTACGGAAAATGGATCGATACAGTTATTACGCTGCTGTCAGATACGCTCATCGCTTTTCCTTTTTATTTGATCGTCATTATCGTTGCTTTTGCTAGCGGAGCAGGAGAACGAGGCATTTATATTACTTTTATGCTTGTAGGTTGGATTGTCTTTGCTCGTGTCGTTAGAGGTCTAAGCGCATCCTTTCGTAATCAGGAATGGGTGGCGTCCGCTCAAACTTTAGGGCTACCCGGGGTAAGAATTATTTTGCGTCATCTGCTGCCCAATGTACTTCCTCAAGCCGTGGTCGTCCTCATGACAGATATGATTGGAATACTTGTCGCCATTGTTACACTCGGGTATCTTGGGATCGGTATTACACCGCCAACTCCAGACTGGGGGACAATGATTTCGGATGGACAGCCCTTTATCACTACAGCTTGGTGGCTCTCGGCCGTTCCGGGATTTGCAGTGGTGTATACGGGGATAGCCCTGTCTCTCCTAGGTGATGGTTTAGCAGACATATGGAGGAAAAAATGATGTCTATACAACCCATTTTAGAAATAGAGGCTTTAACACTGGCGGCCAAGTCAAATGAGAGATTAGTCAACAATGTTAGCTTTTCGCTGGGCAAAGGGGAAAGTCTAGGATTAGTAGGTGAATCAGGTTCAGGAAAATCGCTTACGCTGCGTGCAATTCTAGGATTGCTTCCAAACGGTGTTGAACAGATAGGTGGCACCATTAAAAGTGACGTAAGCAGTGCGATGGTATTTCAAGATCCAAGAGGTGCGCTTGATCCGCTCTGTATGGTTGTCAATCAGCTGGCTGAAGTTGTGTATTACAGACAGAGAGTAAGTCGAAAAGCTTCGCGGATAATTGCACTGGAGCTACTCGAAAGGCTTGGTCTCCCCGATTCTTTAAAGAAAAAGGACCGGTATCCGAGTCAGCTTTCAGGCGGTCAGTGTCAACGGGTAGTCATCGCTCTGGCACTGGCATGTAAGCCAGGCATTCTTCTTTGTGATGAGCCGACAACGGCGCTGGACGTCACGGTTCAACGGAAAATTATTGAGACGATCACGAGCCTCCAGCATGAGCTCAGTTTTGCCATGGTTTTTGTTACGCATAATCTTGCGATTGCAGCTAACTTGTGCTCACGGTTATGTGTAATGAAACAGGGGCAGATTGTTGAGTATGGCGATACCCTTGATATTTTGCAAAATCCGACGGACCCTTACACACAGATGCTGATTGATTCAGTGCTTCCTTTGCCAGCGCTTGAAGGGAGTAGAGACTCATGGAATTAGCCTTGCAAATAAAAGATTTAACTGTTCATTATGGCGGATTTACTGCGCTGGATTGCATCAATCTGAATCTTGAGCAGCACACGACCCTTGGTCTTGTTGGAGAATCCGGCTCAGGGAAATCTACGCTGGCGCGAGTAATTGCTGGACTGATTGCGCCGCATGAGGGGAAGATCCTGTTAGGTACTCAAGAATTAAAAAAGAAAAGAAGCCGTGAGCAGCGAAAAATAATCCAGATGATCTTCCAAAATCCAGATGCGTCGCTGAACCCTAAACATTCGATTAGGCAAATTCTTTCCGAGCCCTTATTATTTCATAAAATAGTGGGACGTACGGACGTTGAGCAAAGATGCAAAGAGCTATTAAACCAAGTTCACTTGGAACAAAAAGCTTTAGACAAATTTCCGCACGAATTTTCTGGCGGTCAGCGTCAACGGATAGCGATCGCTCGCGCATTAAGCGTTGAGCCGAACATCCTGATCGCGGATGAACCTACGAGCGCGCTGGATGTATCTGTGCAGCTTAGTGTGCTCGAGCTGTTCAATACGCTGAAAGCCGAGCTTAATCTCACCATGCTTTTTATTTCCCATGATTTAGGAGTAATTAATGCAATTAGTGATACGGTAGCTGTCATGCGGCAAGGAAAGCTTGTGGAGCAGAGTCCGAAGGATCAATTCTTCATCCGGCCTAAACATGAATACAGTTACGAGCTGTTGTCGGCGGTTCCCAAAATGCCAAAATCAAGTACATCAGGAGGTTTCTTATGAGCCCAGAACATAATGTATATGTGCCACTTTCAGTGGCTGAGTACAATAAGCTTACACATTTGATTTCTAATATCTTGTTTACTGAGTATCCTCCAGTTATCATCCCAGCTGAAGCAATCCTAGGAATCGAGGCGGTGGCTGCCGGAATAGCCGCGCCTGGTCGAACCATTGTAAATATAGTCACAGGTCCCTATGGAAGTTTATTTGGAAAATGGCTTGAAAGGGGGGGAGCAACGGTTGTTGAAGTAAAGGTTCCTTTTGATGAAGTGGTCACTAGTGATCAGGTTGCTTCCGCGATTAAAAAGTTTAAACCTTGTGCCCTTTCTTTTGTTCAGGCTGAAGTGGTTACAGGCGGTTCTAATCCTGCTAAAGAAATATTTAAGATTGCAAAGGAATTCGATCTTATTACTGTGACGGACTCTGTTTCAGCAGTTGGGGGAGAGGATCTACAGGTTGATGAATGGGGAGTTGATTTTGCAGTGATAGGTGCGCAAAAAGCCTTGGCTGGACCTAATGGTGTTAGTGCCGTCAGTATTTCACCACGCGGCTGGAAATTTCTTGAGTCAAATAAAAATGCTCCGCGTAACTCCATTCTGTCCTTGCTGGATCTCAAACCTTCGCTGGATGGCGCCGCGCCACTACGGGTTGCTCCAAACATTCCAACTCTGGAAGCCAGAGCTCTAGTACTGGCTTTGACAAGAATTGAAGAAGAAGGATTGGAGCAAGTGATCAAGCGTCATGAACGGGCTGCAGCTTCTGCTGTAGCTGGTATTAAATCGTTGGGGCTTGAACCTTGGCAGAAGGACAGCAGACACTATTCTACACTGACTACAACGGTTCGGATTTCTGGGAAGCAAGATTTGCAGATCGAACAGTCTATAGGCATTGTGGCTCCCGGAGACGGAGAATTATTTGGGCATCTTTTGCGGATCAATCATTTTGGAACGAATGCTGACCGTCAAAGTGTGGAGGAAGCCATATCGACGCTTGCCCAATTGTTGAAACAAAACTCTGATCAGGCATTACTAGCTGTTCGGTTGGCTTGGGGGGAATGAAGATGATCCATAAGCATCCAGAACTGCAAACATTCAAGGATATTTATATAGCGGGTATCAAAGGTAAACGTTTTGATGTTGTGATCAAGGATGGCTATTTTTCATCTATTACTGAAGTGGAGCCGCAACAAAATGACTCAGCTCTTACAGGTACAGATCTATGGATAAGTCCAGGTATTATTGATCTTCATACGCATCTTGCTTGGACAGACTTTGACCATGCGGACCAATTGAAGCGCGATTTCCAGCAGATCGAAACCATGCAGGCGCAGGCCTTTGAAGCTACTCTTAGAACGGGTGTAACGACTGTGCGTGATGCAGGCGGAATTCTGCCAAGCACAGTGCAGCATCTTGTTCAGCAGTATCAGCAACCTCTGAGAGTGCAGACCAGCAGCGATATGCTTGGAGCAGCAGATGCCCGTGGTCTTAAGCATTTGGAACAACGAATGGCGCAAATCTTTGATACAGGAGCAGGTTGGATAAAAATCATGGCTACAGGTGGTCTCGGAACACCTACCGAGAAAGTCGTGGATCCTATTTTTTCCGAAGAAGAGTTCGCATTCATTGTTCGTAATGCACATGCTCACGATAAGAAGGTGTTGATTCATACCTGGGGAGGAGTGACTATAGACTGGTCTATTCAGGCCGGCGTGGAATCTATAGAGCACGGAATGTTTCTGACTGAGGATCAGGCAGGTAGACTAGCTAATTCAGGAGTAGCTTTTGTGCCTACCACATCCATTTATCGTATCGCTGCTGATCCGAAAGGGGTGCTGGCATTGAACCCGATTATTTGCGAACGAGCTGCCCGTGCTGCCGAATCACATCCCAAAGCCATTAATTATGCAAAAAGAGAAGGCGTACGTATTGGATTCGGTACAGATTATGCCACACCTTCACTACATGGTTATAATCTTCAAGAACTGGATACGTTGATTGATTATGGCTTAACTCGGGGAGAAGCGTGGCAGTCTGCTACCAAAACCGCTGCTGACATTCTAGGAAGCGGCAATGAACTGGGGCAAATTACAGAGGGTTTTATTGCAGATGCTGTGATTTTCAAAGTGGATCCGTACCAGGCGCACAATGCAGAGGTACTTCGAAACAGTATCGTTTCCGTGATTAGTGGAGCGAAGGAAGCGGAATTAATCTAGATTCGTCTAAGCTATCTTCTAAAACAACTGATATCTTTTGCAGTTGTTTTCTTTTTAGATTATAGAATGATATTATTCGCTTTTCTCATTTACGATCAACAATCTTTCTTATTGCTGCTAAGTATCAAATGTATATAAGGTAGCAGTATAGAGAGACAGTGTGTATTCGTTATTACATAATTTATGTTTTGAAACTTTTATAAAAAAAGTGTTGCAATGAATCTCCATACATGATATATTCTAAGTCCGGCCAAGAAATACACATGCCGAGCTCGAAAAAGAAGTTAAAAAAAAGAGCTTGACATTAAATAGCCGGAAATGATATAGTATAAGAGTTGCTGCTGAGACATTAAACGGCGCCAACGAGAACTTGATCTTTGAAAACTGAACAACGAGTGAGTAGGAAATCACGAAAGTGAAATCCAAAATTAGAGAATTAATTTTCTCGTCAGATGTTTCAAAATGAGCATATCGCTCTTTTCAATACTAATTGGAGAGTTTGATCCTGGCTCAGGACGAACGCTGGCGGCGTGCCTAATACATGCAAGTCGAGCGGAGTTATTTTGAAAGCTTGCTTTCAAAATAACTTAGCGGCGGACGGGTGAGTAACACGTAGGCAACCTGCCCCTTAGACTGGGATAACTACCGGAAACGGTAGCTAATACCGGATAATTTCTTTTTTCTCCTGAAGAAAGAATGAAAGACGGAGCAATCTGTCACTGAGGGATGGGCCTGCGGCGCATTAGCTAGTTGGTGGGGTAACGGCCCACCAAGGCGACGATGCGTAGCCGACCTGAGAGGGTGAACGGCCACACTGGGACTGAGACACGGCCCAGACTCCTACGGGAGGCAGCAGTAGGGAATCTTCCGC
The DNA here is from genome assembly GCF_037977235.1 of Paenibacillus sp. FSL K6-0276. Taxonomy (NCBI): domain Bacteria; kingdom Bacillati; phylum Bacillota; class Bacilli; order Caryophanales; family Paenibacillaceae; genus Paenibacillus; species Paenibacillus sp. FSL K6-0276. The sequence continues at coordinate 25,158 of NZ_CP150276.1, forward strand.
AATGGGCGAAAGCCTGACGGAGCAACGCCGCGTGAGTGATGAAGGTTTTCGGATCGTAAAGCTCTGTTGCCAGGGAAGAACGTCCGGTAGAGTAACTGCTATCGGAGTGACGGTACCTGAGAAGAAAGCCCCGGCTAACTACGTGCCAGCAGCCGCGGTAATACGTAGGGGGCAAGCGTTGTCCGGAATTATTGGGCGTAAAGCGCGCGCAGGCGGCTATTTAAGTCTGGTGTTTAAACCTTGGGCTCAACCTAAGGTCGCACTGGAAACTGGGTGGCTTGAGTACAGAAGAGGAAAGTGGAATTCCACGTGTAGCGGTGAAATGCGTAGATATGTGGAGGAACACCAGTGGCGAAGGCGACTTTCTGGGCTGTAACTGACGCTGAGGCGCGAAAGCGTGGGGAGCAAACAGGATTAGATACCCTGGTAGTCCACGCCGTAAACGATGAGTGCTAGGTGTTAGGGGTTTCGATACCCTTGGTGCCGAAGTTAACACAGTAAGCACTCCGCCTGGGGAGTACGGTCGCAAGACTGAAACTCAAAGGAATTGACGGGGACCCGCACAAGCAGTGGAGTATGTGGTTTAATTCGAAGCAACGCGAAGAACCTTACCAGGTCTTGACATCCCTCTGAATCCACTAGAGATAGTGGCGGCCTTCGGGACAGAGGAGACAGGTGGTGCATGGTTGTCGTCAGCTCGTGTCGTGAGATGTTGGGTTAAGTCCCGCAACGAGCGCAACCCTTAACTTTAGTTGCCAGCAAGTAATGTTGGGCACTCTAGAGTGACTGCCGGTGACAAACCGGAGGAAGGTGGGGATGACGTCAAATCATCATGCCCCTTATGACCTGGGCTACACACGTACTACAATGGCCGGTACAACGGGAAGCGAAACCGCGAGGTGAAGCCAATCCCATCAAAGCCGGTCTCAGTTCGGATTGCAGGCTGCAACTCGCCTGCATGAAGTCGGAATTGCTAGTAATCGCGGATCAGCATGCCGCGGTGAATACGTTCCCGGGTCTTGTACACACCGCCCGTCACACCACGAGAGTTTACAACACCCGAAGTCGGTGGGGTAACCCGCAAGGGAGCCAGCCGCCGAAGGTGGGGTAGATGATTGGGGTGAAGTCGTAACAAGGTAGCCGTATCGGAAGGTGCGGCTGGATCACCTCCTTTCTATGGAGAATCGTTTCCTGCAATGGAAACATTCAAATCGGAAGTTTAACTTCCAAAATACTCACTCGTTGCTCAGTTTTGAGAGTTTAAGCTCTCATTTTTAAACTTGATCCTTGAAAACTGGATACCGAAACGAATTTGCGTTTTAGAACATCTTTTAGCAACTTGTGTAAACAAGTAAATGTTATTAGTGAATACAATGGAATCCGAAAGAAGTAAAGTGTGTTGAATTCATTCAATGTGCAATATTTCTCCTACGGAGAAAATTGAGGTTAAGCTAATAAGAGCACACGGAGGATGCCTAGGCGCCAGGAGCCGACGAAGGACGTGGCGAACAACGAAACTGCCTCGGGGAGCTGTAAGCAAGCTTTGATCCGGGGGTGTCCGAATGGGGAAACCCAGCTGTGGTAATTCGCAGTTACTCATCTCTGAACACATAGGAGATGTAGAGGCAGACCAGGGGAACTGAAACATCTAAGTACCCTGAGGAAGAGAAAACAATAGTGATTCCGTCAGTAGCGGCGAGCGAACGCGGAACAGCCTAAACCTAAGAGCTTGCTCTTAGGGGTTGTGGGACGTCTCACATGGAGTTACAAAGGAATATGGTAGGCGAAGAGGTCTGGAAAGGCCCGCGATAGAGGTAAAAGCCCTGTAGCCTAAACTGTGTTCTCTCCGAGACGGATCCCGAGTAGTGCGGGGCACGTGAAACCCCGTATGAATCCAGCAGGACCATCTGCTAAGGCTAAATACTACCTGGCGACCGATAGTGAAACAGTACCGTGAGGGAAAGGTGAAAAGCACCCCGGAAGGGGAGTGAAATAGAACCTGAAACCGTGTGCTTACAAAAAGTCAGAGCCCTATCTATGGGTGATGGCGTGCCTTTTGTAGAATGAACCGGCGAGTTACGTTTAACATGCAAGGTTAAGTCGAGAAGACGGAGCCGCAGCGAAAGCGAGTCTGAATAGGGCGATTTAGTATGTGGACGTAGACCCGAAACCGTGTGATCTACCCCTGTCCAGGGTGAAGGTGCGGTAACACGCACTGGAGGCCCGAACCCACGCATGTTGAAAAATGCGGGGATGAGGTGGGGGTAGCGGAGAAATTCCAATCGAACTCGGAGATAGCTGGTTCTCCCCGAAATAGCTTTAGGGCTAGCCTCGGTATAAGAGTAGTGGAGGTAGAGCACTGATTGGTTGCGGGGCCCGCAAGGGTTACCAAGATCAGTCAAACTCCGAATGCCATATACTTATTGCCGGGAGTCAGACAGTGAGTGCTAAGATCCATTGTCAAAAGGGAAACAGCCCAGACCATCAGCTAAGGTCCCCAAGTGTGTGTTAAGTGGGAAAGGATGTGGAGTTGCACAGACAACCAGGATGTTGGCTTAGAAGCAGCCACCATTGAAAGAGTGCGTAATAGCTCACTGGTCGAGTGACTCTGCGCCGAAAATGTAACGGGGCTAAACACACCACCGAAGCTATGGCTAGATACGTATGTATCTGGGGTAGGGGAGCGTTGTATGTGGGTTGAAGGTGTACCGTAAGGAGCGCTGGACAGCATACAAGTGAGAATGCCGGTATGAGTAACGAAAAGATCAGTGAGAATCTGATCCGCCGAAAGCCCAAGGTTTCCTGAGGAAGGCTCGTCCGCTCAGGGTAAGTCGGGACCTAAGGCGAGGCCGAAAGGCGTAGTCGAAGGACAACAGTTTGAAATTACTGTACCACCGTAATCCGCTATGAGCGATGGGGTGACGCAGGAGGGTAGTGACGCGGACTGATGGATATGTCCGTCTAAGCAGTGAGGCTGATGTGTAGGCAAATCCGCACATCATTAAGGCTGGGCTGTGATGGGGAGCGAAAATTATAGTAGCGAAGGTCATGATCTCACACTGCCAAGAAAAGCCTCTAGCCAGGAGAAGGTGCCCGTACCGCAAACCGACACAGGTAGGCGAGAAGAGAATTCTAAGGCGCGCGGAAGAACTCTCGTTAAGGAACTCGGCAAAATGACCCCGTAACTTCGGGAGAAGGGGTGCCCCGGTAGTGTGAATAGCACGAGGGGGCCGCAGTGAAAAGGCCCAAGCGACTGTTTAGCAAAAACACAGGTCTGTGCGAAGCCGCAAGGCGAAGTATACGGGCTGACGCCTGCCCGGTGCTGGAAGGTTAAGGGGAGTGGTTAGGGGTAACCCGAAGCTATGAACCGAAGCCCCAGTAAACGGCGGCCGTAACTATAACGGTCCTAAGGTAGCGAAATTCCTTGTCAGGTAAATTCTGACCCGCACGAATGGCGTAACGACTTGGGCGCTGTCTCAACGAGAGATCCGGTGAAATTTTAATACCTGTGAAGATGCAGGTTACCCGCGACAAGACGGAAAGACCCCATGGAGCTTTACTGCAGCTTGATATTGAATTTGGGTACGATCTGTACAGGATAGGTGGGAGCCGTAGAAATCGGAGCGCAAGCTTCGGTGGAGGCGCCGTTGGGATACCACCCTGATCGTATCTAGGTTCTAACCTAGTACCCTTACCGGGTACGGGGACCGTGTCAGGCGGGCAGTTTGACTGGGGCGGTCGCCTCCTAAAGAGTAACGGAGGCGTTCCAAGGTTCCCTCAGAATGGTTGGAAATCATTCGAAGAGTGCAAAGGCATAAGGGAGCTTGACTGCGAGACCTACAAGTCGAGCAGGGACGAAAGTCGGACTTAGTGATCCGGTGGTACCGCATGGAAGGGCCATCGCTCAACGGATAAAAGCTACCCTGGGGATAACAGGCTTATCTCCCCCAAGAGTCCACATCGACGGGGAGGTTTGGCACCTCGATGTCGGCTCATCGCATCCTGGGGCTGAAGTAGGTCCCAAGGGTTGGGCTGTTCGCCCATTAAAGCGGTACGCGAGCTGGGTTCAGAACGTCGTGAGACAGTTCGGTCCCTATCTGTCGTGGGCGCAGGAAATTTGAGAGGAGCTGTCCTTAGTACGAGAGGACCGGGATGGACGTACCGCTGGTGCACCAGTTGTTTCGCCAGAAGCATGGCTGGGTAGCTACGTACGGACGGGATAAGCGCTGAAAGCATCTAAGCGTGAAGCCCCCCTCAAGATGAGATTTCCCAATTAGTAAGACCCCTTGAAGACGACGAGGTAGATAGGTTGGAGGTGGAAGTGCAGCAATGCATGGAGCTGACCAATACTAATCGGTCGAGGGCTTATCCTATACTTAAAATGCAGATTCAATTCGGATTCAGTTTTCAGGCGATTAAGCCTGTAACCAATAAGCTGCATGTCTTTCTGAAGGACTGATATTTTCTAGCAGCGATTTCGAGAAGCGGAAGCTTCGAAAAATCATGTTTGGTGGCGATAGCGGAGGGGTTCCACGCGTACCCATCCCGAACACGACCGTTAAGCCCTCCAGCGCCGATGGTACTTGGACCGAAGGGTCCTGGGAGAGTAGGACGTTGCCAAGCAGATTGAGCCATTGTTGATAATATCAGCAGTGGCTTTTTTTCTTTTTTTATTGTGCAAGTGTTTAAGGCTAGTAATAACATTAGAATAGGTTACTGTGGAATGACATTTTTGTTACCGACGCCGCGGTGGATACAAGTATAATAGAAAAGTGCTAATAGTTAGCAGATCTTTAATACGAAGGAACTACTCATAAATTCTAACTTTGAATTTTCTTGTGTCTTTAGATGCATTGTAGAGGTAGGGAGGATTTAAGGCATGAAACAATTAAAAATATTCAAGTTAATAATGATTTCTTGTATTTTAACTTTAATACTGGCAAGTTGCGGGACGAAAGAACCTACTTGGGATACTTTTGAGGGTGCACTTAATGAGAAGAGCTTCCCTGTCCCCCATGAGGCGAACTCACCAGACCAGACTACTACTAACGTTGCTATGGATTATGTACGTTATTCTTTACCTGGACTAAAGGAGAAGAACGGTATTCCGGATCCTTATTTGGAGGCTATTAAAGCTTGGGGTTGGGATGAACAGGAAGATGAGGATAGCGGTTCTTCAGGTGTTTTTCAGAAGGACGGGTTAACGGTTCATTTAACAGTGCATGATGATTATTTTGTAGTGATGATTCCTAAAGAAAAGAAGTCCTCCATTAAAGGCCTTAAGACCAAATAAAGAATCGCCATCCATTATGGATGGCGGTTTATTTTTTAATACATGAGAATTGTATGAGCTATACTAGGGTTTGTACTTTATTGAGAGTAATAGGATACATCGGTTGGATTGAATTTCAGCATGCCTTCCTTGTTCTGACGATTCAGCCTGAACAGAGCATAGAGCCGAGGCAGTAGGAGCCATAAGTGGCAAGTAATCAGGGATACTGTAAATGCTGGTGGTGACCAGAAAATAAAGAGAGCTACGATACAAAGACCAATATAGAAATTATGTAGCTGTACTTTACGGAATATACGGTAACTAATGTGTTGATCAGGCATAAAACCCAGCCAAGGCAGTTTAAATGATACAGACCATCTTTTTGAAATAGGATGTCCTGAGATTAAAAGAACTGAGCGTGAAATGACATATTGAACCCAGAAGGCAACAGGCGCTGCTATGATTATGTAGAGAATGCTCCACCAGGAAAGAAATACTGTTTCGAGCACAGTGACTAATAGGGGAAGCATAATATAAGTAGGCAGCAGGCGTGCCGTTAGATTGATTTTTTTGATTAATTTATATTGATAGAATGTAGCTGCACCTTTGGTATTGGGTTCCATAGATAATAGTCTAACCTCCTCGCGAATTCGTATGTTCTTAATATCGGCGATTGGATGTATTTTATTAAACTGGGGCGAAAATTCACCGATACAGCGGCAACGGAATATATATAATGCACGATACGAAGGATATGAAAAAACTATGAAAAGGTTTAAAATGATAGAAGGTGTATCATACTGTTCTTAAAAGAGTCAAGGTGGGATGGTTATGGAACAGCAAACCGGGCAAGCTTGTATCATTTGTGGACAGGTGAAAGAGGAAGGTATTGTGATTGTCTCGCATTTTATTTGTGAGGAATGTGAGGCTGAGATGATACGTACCGAGGCTGAAGATGCCAAGTACCGTTTTTTTATCGGCCGGATGAAGAAGATCGGATTGCAAAAAAACGCTTAAGTAGAGTAACTCTGTTAAATGATGCGGTTGAGAGAGCGGTCTGGATGAAAGATACGATGGCTGCATTAGTGATATTCAATATACGGCTTCCTCGTTCTTCAGGCGGGAGAAGCCGTTTTGTTGTCCAGCCGGCTGCTTTTGTACTGAGGCGTAGGCGTTTCCGAAAATTTACGTTAAAATAGAAGGAACCCTATGGGAAGGAATTTAATATGAATAATTTACAACGTTGTAGGGCGCCTATATACGAAATGCTGGAACAATATAGAATTATGGGTAATATATCATATCATGTGCCAGGGCATAAAAATGGAGAGGCATATGACGGCGATGCAGGCGCTGGTTTTCTAGATGAGGTTATGAAGTATGATGTTACGGAAATTACCGGCACGGATGATCTTCATCATCCTGAGGGAGTCATCAAGGAAGCTCAAGAGTTGGCAGCAGATTGCTTTGGAGCAGAGGAAAGCTTTTTTCTGGTTGGAGGGAGCACAGCTGGCAATCTGGCTCTTATTCTAACCGCTTGTCCCGAGCCTGGAATGATTATGATTCTTCAACGCAATGTGCATAAGTCAGTCATTCATGGACTGATGTTGGCTGGAGTACGCGCTGTTTTTTTGGAACCGCTGATTGACCCTCCTAGCGGCTTAGCAGTGGCGCCGGCGGCAGAAGCTGTTGAAGCTGCACTTGCAGCCTATCCTGAAGCCGCAGCTGTACTTGTTACCATGCCCAATTATTACGGCATGGGCAGTGACCTTGCGCCCCTCGCGCGTATTTGTCACAACAGCGGTGTACCGCTGCTAGTGGATGAGGCGCACGGGGCGCATTATGGCCAGCACCCGGCGCTGCCAGCCGGGGCGCTTGCTTGTGGCGCGGACAGCGTCGTGCAGTCCACGCACAAGATGCTCATAGCGATGACCATGGGCGCTATGCTGCATGTTCAAGGGCCGCGGCTCGACCGCGCCCTGCTCCGGCAGCGGCTCGCCATGGTGCAGAGCTCCAGCCCATCATATCCTATGATGGCGTCGCTGGATCTTGCCCGGCGGCTGCTGCACAGCCGGGGCAGTGATGCCTTCACGGCGGGGCTGGCCGCCGTGGACGTCCTGCGGCGCGGCCTTGCCGAGCTGCCGCGCTTCGGGCTGGTGCAGCCGGCAGAGCCGCTGCACCCAAATACGCCGCTTGATTCTATGGCGGCGTACGTGACACAGGACCCCTTCAAAGTCGTCATTTATGACGCCACCGGGGTCCTGAGCGGCTTCGAGCTGCAGCGCAGGCTCGAGGCTAAGGGTTGCGTGCCGGAGATGAGCGATGACCGGCACGTAGTGCTGCTGTTTAGCCTAGGATCGAAGGCTGAAGATGCAGCTAGGCTACTACAGGTGCTGCGGGAAATAGATTCGGAGGAACCTTCCGAATCACCGCTCGCCCCGGACATATCAGAATCCCGCAATATTTCCACGTGGAACAATTTTGATTCTTTACAAATCTCAGCGCCTGTCTCCTTCTCATTGAAGCCGGTGTCAGCTAATGAGATAGAAAGCATTGATCTTGAACATTGCGTGGGGAGAGTGGCGGCTGAGATGGTTATTCCATATCCGCCGGGCATCCCGATATTATATCCGGGTGAAGTGATCACAGATCAGATACAAAGAAGGCTGGCTGGTTTAGCCAAAGGAGGCGCCAAATTTCAGGCTTGTGCTGATCCGGTCTTACAGCGTATTGAGGTATACAACATTCAGAAGGGCGGAGAAGCATAAGTGGGAAGAGAAGGTTTCTTCATAACATTAGAAGGGGGCGAAGGCTCCGGAAAAACAACTGTACTGGGTAGAGTAGCAGCCTATTTGCAGAACCGGTCCATGCCTTATCGAATTACACGCGAACCTGGTGGCATTGAAATTGCCGAGAAGATTCGCTCCATTATTCTAGATCCTGCCCATACAGCGATGGATGCGCGAACAGAGGCATTGCTATACGCAGCATCAAGAAGCCAACATCTCGCCGAAGTAGTTGAACCAGCTCTTAGAGAAGGGCTTACAGTGCTCTGTGACCGCTTTGTAGACAGTAGTCTTGTTTATCAAGGACATGCGAGAGGGCTAGGAATTGAAGAAGTATGGAGTATTAATCGTTTTGCTATCGGAGACCGTATGCCGGATCTAACCTTTTATCTGGATGTAGATCCAGAGATAGGGTTGTCACGGATTGCAGCGAATCAAGAACGAGAAGTGAATCGCCTGGATCTGGAGAGTCTTTCTTTTCATCAGAAGGTTCGCGAAGGCTATCAATTATTGGTTGAGGCGAATCCGGACAGAATAGTAGTTCTAGATGCTAATCGCCCCATTCATATGGTAGAAAAAGATATCGTGAGAACACTTGAAGAGAGAGTATTAAAGGGTTTTTAGGGTGTTTTGTCTAATATACTAAGAGAAGTGACATATAATTAGGCGTTTGCTTATGAAGTAAGGGTTACTACGAGAAACTCTAAGTAGTAATACACCATAAAAGTATTGGGAGGGAATGCGAAGATGAAGTTGATCATTGCAATTATCCAGGACAAAGACAGTAACCGGTTGTCCAGCGAGCTAGTCAAAGCCAATTTCCGTGCTACCAAACTCGCAAGTACAGGTGGATTTCTGCGTGCGGGGAATACGACATTTATGATTGGGGTAGAAGACAGTCAGATTGAATCCGTATTGACCGTAATCCGTAACAGCTGTAAAGTGCGTGAGCAGTTAGTCACTCCGGTAACGCCAATGAGTGGAACAACGGATTCGTATTTGCCGCTTCCTGTCGAGGTACAAGTGGGCGGAGCTACTGTATTCGTACTTCCTGTAGATCGGTTTGAACATTATTAAGTATAATATCAATTAGCAAGTCACTTACAAAAGGGGCGGTAGATAACCTTTGAAGATCAATCCGGGGTATAGGCCCTTAAAGAGTGAGATGACAAATGCAGAAGGGGCTAACAGACCCGTTCAGCAAAAATCGTTCTCTGATGTTTTTCAGCAGCAAAGTGAACAGAAAACCAAAGATGAACTAAATCGCCAGATCAAAGAAATACAGTCCCAAGGTGATCGTTTATCTAAGTCCATGACGATTCGCGAACTCACCATTTACCGGATGATGATCAAAAGGTTTCTGGAAGAAACGGCTCGAAGAGGCGTTATTCTGAAAGAAACACGCGGATGGGATCGACGTGGCCGTGGCAAGCGTTACAAGCTGCTTGAGGAAATTGATTCGGCTTTGCTATCTATGGCAGATGATTTGCTGAATAGTGAGCAGGGCCGAATAGATCTGTTGGGACGCGTTGGAGAAATCCGCGGGTTGTTAATCAACCTTTCTTTTTAAAATATAAGAAAGTATAAGTTTTACACTATACTTTATCCTTATAGTTCTCGATTAAACACTTACCGTCCTTATAAGGACGCCGAAGGCGTTTATGCTTGAAAGTTTTGGGAGGAAATTATGCCTTTTCATGATATAGTAGGCCAGGAGAATGCCAAGCGGCTACTCCAAAATGCCTTGCGCAAAGAAGCTGTGAGTCATGCTTATTTATTTACAGGGCCGGCAGGCAGTGGACAAATGAAAACGGCGCTGATGTTTGCCCAAGCTATATTTTGTACCCAGAGCAAGGACGATGCCTGTGGGGAATGCCTGGAGTGCCGGAAAGTAGAGCATGGAAACCACCCTGATTTGTCACTGCTGCAGCCAGATGGAGCAAGTATTAAAATAGATCAAATCCGTGAGCTGCAGCGCGTATTTTCCTATCGGTCAGAGGGTGTGAATCCGAAAGTTTATATTATAGATGGAGCAGACAAAATGACGGTACAAGCTGCCAATAGTCTGCTTAAGTTTCTGGAGGAGCCACCAGCTCCGGCTGTTGGAATCTTAATATCTGATAATAGTCGTTCCTTATTGCCAACGATTCAGTCACGGACCCAGCGGATTCCATTTAGTCCGTTAAATCCGGACACTATGCTCCAAGCTCTGGCAAGTGAGGGCGTTCCGATACCCTTAGCTCGATGTGCAGTATCACTTAGTTCAGGACTTGATGGTTGCAGGAAACTTTTGGAACAGAATTGGTTTGCAGAAATGAGAAATGTAATGTTACAATTAGCTAAGGAGTCCTTAGGCAAGGGCAGCTCCGCGGTAGCAACTGCTGGGCAGAAGCTGTTCAAGACCGGGCTCGCTGAACATTTGGATATCCTTTTCAGCATGTTCCATCTATGGTTTAAAGATATGCTCTACTTCCTGTACCGTAAGCATGAAAGTATCGTTTTCATAGATCAGTTAGACTTTATTTCCAGGCATGCCCGTCTACGGAGTGCGGAACAATGGGTGGCTTATATGGGATTTGCTGCAGAGAGTACTAAGAAGCTGCGGTCCAATGCCAATGCCCAGTTGTGTCTGGAGCAGTTCTTAATCCGACTGGAAAGTTAAAGGATTAGTTATGATATATCCTCCGGATGTCGCTTTACCTGGAAGTATCGTTTTAACAGACGAGGAAGGACAAGCATGAATCATCAGGGAGCGGACATGCCCATAGGTTCCTTTTACCGGCAAACAAGGGGGTTAATTTTTGTACAGCGTAGTAGGTGTCCGTTTTAAAAAAGCGGGTAAAATATATTATTTCGATCCACTTGATTTTCCGATTGAACGGGATCACTATGTTATAGTGGAGACAGCACGTGGGGTTGAATACGGTAAAGTTGTCGTAGGCAAAAAAGAGGTGGAAGAATCCGACGTAGTATTGCCCCTCAAAAAAGTGATGCGTATTGCCGGCGAAACCGACGCACGCGTGGTTGAGGAGAACAAAGGGGCTGCTAAAGAGGCATTTACCACCTGTTTAAATAAAATACGCGACCATGGCCTAAAAATGAAGCTCGTCGATGTAGAGTTTACTTTTGATCGTAACAAGATTATATTTTATTTTACAGCCGAGGGACGCGTCGACTTTAGAGAATTGGTCAAAGATCTGGCAAGTATCTTCCGGACCCGCATTGAGCTTCGACAAATTGGGGTACGTGATGAGGCCAAAATGCTAGGTGGACTTGGACCTTGTGGACGAGTGCTTTGTTGCTCATCTTGGTTAGGGGATTTTGAACCCGTATCCATAAAAATGGCCAAGGATCAGAACCTTTCACTTAATCCGACGAAAATTTCTGGACTATGTGGGCGTCTGATGTGTTGTTTGAAATTTGAGCATGACAATTATGAGAGTGTAAAGGAAGAAATGCCAGCGGTCGGCAAGATTGTCGTGACCTCATTGGGGGATGGCAAAGTAGTAGGACTTAATGCCGGAAGCCGTACGGTTCATGTACAGTTGTTTGAAGTGGGCAAAGTTAAGGAACTTCCAATGGATGATGTTGTCGTCAAGTAAACCATATAAGGTTACTTTCGGGGTGGAAACTTGGAGAAAAAAAATATATTTGCACACATGCAGGATATGGAAGCACAGATGGAAACGATGCGCGCCAATCTTGGAGAATGGAAACAGACGGTAAAAGAACTGATGGAAGCTAATCAGAGGTTAACTCTGGAGAATGAACAGCTTCGCAAAATTTTAAAGCGGGATGCACCTTTGGATCCTACCGTAGATTCTGCGGAGGCGGAAGCTCTTTTAGCTGCCGGAGAGGGAACAGAAGAGGTTGTCGGGGAAGGTTATGACAACTTGGCCCGACTTTACCATGAAGGCTTTCACATCTGTAATGTTTATTTTGGACATTTACGCACGGAAGGTGATTGTCTGTTCTGTCTTTCTTTTCTTAATAAATGAGGATATCCAGCCGTAGGAGATTGATCCTACGGTTTTTTTTGAATTTTAGCAAATAGACTGGGCAAAACATATGCTTACGAAGTAAGTTTCGTCTCGATGATTTATTCAATGAAGCTTAGCTAAACAAAACAAAGTCTATGCTTACGAAGCAGTTTTGTTTCGATGATTAATCAATGAAGTCAATGCTCAACAAAACTTTTAGGAGATTACATTACATGACGAATTCTAACGATAGTTCTGCTTCTTTGTTACCAACGGAGCGGGTGGATGATTTACTAACGCACGACTTACGTATTATTCAAAGTGACGAAGTATTTAGCTTTTCTATGGATGCTGTATTGCTTGCCCGTTTCGCCAGCGTTCCGCCACGTGGAAGAGTACTCGATCTATGTACAGGAAATGGTGTAATACCTATTTTGATGACGACCCGAACAAAAGCTTCTATAGAAGGTATTGAAATACAGCCCCGTTTAGCCGATATGGCTCGGCGTAGCGTGGCTCTAAATGGGTTACAGGATCAAGTTATGATCCATGAAGGCGATTTACGTGAGTTATATAAAGTAGCAGGGCATGGCGTATATGATGCGATAACGGTCAATCCTCCTTATATGCCGCTTAACGGCAGTGACCTCAAGCTGAATACTCATCAGGCAATGGCTCGTCATGAAATCGGATGTACACTGGAGGAGGTCATTCAAGCCTGTGTGAGACTGGTTCGCACCGGAGGAAAGGTAAGTATGGTTCATAAGCCACAACGATTGGTCGATATTATTAGTCTGATGAGAAAATATAGGCTCGAGCCTAAGATTATTCGCTTTGTACATCCACGTGCGCATCTGGAGGCTAATATGGTATTAATCGAAGCGATGCGTGATGGCAAGCCGGAGGTTCGTTTACATCCACCACTCATTGTATATAATGAGGAGAATCAATACTGTCCAGAAATTATGGACATCTACTATGGTGCTAAAGAGGGTAAATCATGACGATATCATGCCAAAGCAGTTTTCAAAACAATAACAATACACATAAGCAGGAGTCAACAGGTTCACTCTTTTTGGTGGCAACACCTATCGGTAATTTAGAGGATATGACTTATCGCGCTGTTCGTACATTGCAGGAATGCGATATTATAGCTGCTGAGGATACAAGACAAACTCGAAAATTGTTGAGCCATTTTGAAATTTCACCTTCCATGCTGTTCAGTTACCATGAGCATAATAAGGCTGCTAGTGGACCTGAACTGATCCGCTATATAATAGAAGGAAAAAATTTGGCTCTCGTCAGCGATGCCGGTTTACCAGCGATTTCTGACCCTGGTGCAGACCTTGTAGCCCTTGCCATAAGTCACGGCATACCAGTAATTCCTATACCCGGAGCTAACGCAGCTTTGTCAGCTTTAATCGCCTCCGGTCTGCCTACGACTACATTCACTTTTATCGGTTTCTTACCTCGAGAACGTAAGGATATCCGTTCGGTATTAAGTCCTCTTCGTTCGGCTCAAGGAACTTTGCTATTGTACGAATCTCCACATCGTGTGGTTAAGACATTGGCCCATCTTCAAGAGGCATTCGGTAATCGCCGAATTGTGTTGGCGCGTGAATTGACGAAGAGGTATGAAGAGTTTTTACGTGGGACGATCGAGGAATGTACGCTTTGGCTCGCTGAACATCCACCGCTTGGTGAGTATGTCATCGTCGTTGAGGGTGAGAGCAAGGAAGATGCTGAAATCGCGGAATCGGCTTGGTGGCGCCAGTTAAGTATTGAAGAACATGTTGCTCATTACGAAGCAGCAGATATGTCACGTAAAGAAGCTATGAAAAAAGCAGCCTCTGACCGTGGTGTGGCAAAGCGCGACATTTATAATGCACTGCTGGATAGAGCTGAAGATTAAATGGTGTAGGTAAATTGTGCTTGAAATTGTACTTGAGCCATTAAACATGAACAATGGAAATATAAGTGTGTAAAATACAATTAAATTGTTTAATGGTAAAAAACACATGAAATAACTAATATTGAATACAACTAAGATGCTCTTAGGTCAGTTTTGAGCTCGTCACAGTCAACCGAATCCCGTAGGGAGAGCGATTTGATGCATTTAGTTTAGCTTAGTGGTGTGCTGTGGCCAAAAGCCAATGCATGACAAGGCTTGAGGGTGGTTCCCAAAAGGAATCCCAATATAGACCAGTTTATGGTACAAGCTCGCTTCACTTCTAGCTCTCACCACATTAACCAGAAATATCGAGTGTTCAGGAGGGGGGATACTCTTCTGGACACCCTTTTGGGAGGGGTGAAACAGGTGAAAACAGAAAAAAAATACCTCCCGCGGTCACGGGAGGTCAAGGAGATATGAAAAGGTTAGAATTAACAATTTGATTAGTTCTATTATATACTATTTATTTTAGTTTGTCACAGGGGTAGGGATGGTAGAAATGCATTCATGACAAACTATTTTTCCTTTGAAGTAAGTTACGTTCTCAGCATTGCCGCAGAAAATGCAGGCAGGCTCATATTTCTTAAGCATAATGCGCTCACCATCAACGTAAATCTCAAGTGCGTCTTTTTCACCAATGCCAAGAGTACGGCGCAATTCAATGGGAATAACAACCCGTCCAAGTTCGTCTACTTTTCTTACAATTCCTGTTGATTTCATCATAACAATCGTTACTCCTCTCAATGTTCCAAAAACGTCATTATTCGACATTGTTCACTGTTTTATGATATTTATAATACCAACGATTCCCAAAACAGTCAACCTTTTTTCATATGTTAATTAAGAATATTTTCACGAAAACTTTGAATTACCTATAAAGATTACGAATTCTTAAAAAAGTGTAAAAAATAATTTTGTCGATTTACCAAGACTAAAAGCGTCATCATTCGACAAAGTGCGACATAATTTCTTATTATATACTTATATTGGTTAAAATCATATTAAATTAAAAAAAGGAGTTGATCTCATGAAGCAGCCGCTCACGGAAGAAAAGGTTTTCAAAGATCCAGTTCACAATTATATCCACGTGCAGGATACTATTATTTGGCGACTAATAAATACAAAGGAGTTTCAACGTTTACGCCGAATCCGCCAGCTGGGCACCTCGTATCTCACTTTTCATGGTGCAGAGCATAGTCGGTTTTCTCATTCCCTTGGGGTATACGAAATTACACGTAGAATCATTTCGCAATTTGAACGAAGCGGGTATAAGGATTGGATTCCTGAAGAAAGTTTGCTCACCTTGTGTGCGGCCTTGCTGCATGATCTGGGGCATGGTCCATTTTCTCATTCTATAGAAGAAGCTTTTGAAATGAATCATGAGGATTGGACTTGTCGCATTATTCTGGAGGACACGGAGATCACTGAGATTTTGCGTGATGTGGAGGACGACTTTCCTCGTAAAGTAGCTTCTGTGATCTCCAAAACTTATGAGCATGAAATTGTTGTGAATCTGGTTTCCAGTCCGCTAGATGCTGATCGTATGGATTATTTGCTGCGTGATGCGTACTATACAGGTGTAAACTATGGAACGATCGACATTGATCGGATTTTGAGAATGCTGCGTCCTTATAATGGTCGGGTTGTTGTAAAAGAATCGGGGATGCATGCGATAGAAGATTATTTAATGTCGCGTTATCAAATGTATTGGCAGGTATATTTTCATCCGGTTACGCGTAGCTCTGAGATTATTTTGCGACAAATTTTCCGCAGAGCTAAGGAGCTTTTCCAAGAGGGGTACACTTTTGGTTTTATGATCAATCCGCTGGAAGACCTGTTCCGAGGAGAGGTAACGGTGAAGCAATATCTAATGCTAGATGAGGCACTGGTACAGACTGCTTTTATGCAGTGGACGCTTGAACAAGACGAGCTATTAAGCGACTTGTGTACACGTTTTATTCATCGTAAACTGTATAAATATGTTGAGATGGAGAATCTCGATACAGAAATGATTGCTGTAATTCGCAGTAGTTTTGCGGGAGCGGGACTTAACGCAGAATATGACTTGGAGATTGATTTTCCGACAGATCTACCCTATGATGTGTTCCGTCCAGGAGAAGCTTTTGACAATAAGCAAATTTTACTGCTTGATCGGCATGATCATCTGAGAGAAATTTCAGAGGTATCGGATATTGTGCGCTCCATTAGCGGCATTCATCGTGGAAGATATCATCTTTATTTTCCGCAGGATAAGTTGAGAAAAGTGCTTACTCGATTGCCATCTTCTATAGCAGAGATTTTTGCAAAATAATACAAATAAATATGGGACTATTGATAAAAATATCAAGGAGTGAGATCAAAATGTTTCTGTTTGACACACATACACATCTAGATGCACCTCAATTCGACGAGGATCGCGAAGAAGTTATTGCTCGTGCTGTAGAGGCAGGAGTTAGTAAGATGATTAATATCGGATTTAATCGGGAGACGATTCCCTCAACGATGAAGCTGGCGGAATCTTATGATTATATTTATGCTGCAGTGGGTTGGCATCCGCAGGATGCGATTGATATGAAAGAAGGAGATCTCGATTGGATCGCTTCTTTGTGCAGTCATAAAAAAGTGGTGGCCATCGGGGAGATCGGACTGGATTATTATTGGGATACTTCTCCCAAGGATGTGCAACATGAGGTTTTTCGCAAGCAAATTGGACTAGCCCGCGAACTAAATATGCCGATTTGTATTCATGACCGTGATGCCCATGAAGATGTTGTACGGATTTTACGGGAGGAAAAGGCAAATGAGGTTGGAGGCGTGATGCACTCGTTCTCAGGAAGTTGGGAAACGGCTAAAATGTGCTTGAATCTTGGTTTTCATTTATCGTTTGGAGGACCCATTACGTTCAAAAATGCAAGAGTGCCAAAAGAAGTGCTTGCGCAGACCCCGCTAGACCGATTATTGATCGAAACGGATGCTCCATATTTGACTCCGCACCCCTTCCGCGGGAAGCGTAATGAGAGTGCTCATGTGAAGTTAGTAGCAGAGGCAGCGGCTGAAATTAAAGGGTTAACATGGGAGGAATTGGCTGAAATAACGTATGCGAACGCACTGGAACGATTTGGGATTGTCTGAAAACGGGAGTAAAACAGGTGAAAAATAAAGAATGGCCGATATATTAAACTTTTTTAATATAAAAACGGCTGAATATTACAATATTTTAACCATTTATTTGCGTAAACGTGGTTGAATCGTCCTTTACAACATGCATCAAAACAGGATATCATCTTTTCAGTGATGTGAGCTGTGTTATAGTGACAGCCATTGATTCATGGATCGTCTCGCTGAGTCTCCGTATGGAGAACGGGGGAACCAGTATTGAATCTGCCGCATGCCTGTATCTTGAATACGGCTTAGACGTGCCGCAGGACAATATTTGATTTCTTCACGTGGTCTTTGGGGTGAATTCAAGGGCAACCGCCATGAGCGGGTGACCTGAGATAGGGCGTCTCTCTTTCGTCCGAACCCGACAGCTAACCCCGTAAGCGCAAGTAAGAGAGGCAACCTCGTGCACATACATTCTCTATTCTGACATTGGAGAAGCCACGAAAGAGTCCTCAGTTGAACTCTTTTTAGGCTTTTTTATTTTTGAATAAACGGAATGTTGCCCACATACTGTTATATAACAGGGGTGGGAGTAGCTGTGCCGAGCAGGCGATCCATGAGCAGGAGACGCTAAGTTATTACGTGCGTATCCTGTGACAATCTCAAATAGTTTCGTCAAAGGAATTCAGTCCTCATGATATACAATTGACGACGGGGCTATGTAAGGAGGATGGAGAGAATGGGCGTATTCCAACCAGAAGTATCCCATGATTCGCAGTCATCCAGCAGGTCTTTCGCATTACGGTGGGAGCAAGTAAATACTCGCGTACTTTTACTTGCGGGCGTGATTTCAGTCGCTATCGCGCTACTTATTCTGCTGTACGTACACGGTCAAAGTAACAAACAATTATTTTTAGTAATAGACGGGCAAACACAGACGCTTCAAACGCGTGAGTCACTTCTTGGTGATGTGTTGGAGAAAGAGCAAATTCCGCTGCAGCCGCATGATGAATTATCTTTAGGTCTGAGTGATGAAATAAAAGACGGTGACCGTGTCGTCATCAATCGTGCGCAGAAAATTAGCCTTACTGCGGACGGAGCAACAAAAACGTTATATACGACCGAGGATACAATTGGTAAAGCAATTGACAAAATGGGCATCACCCTAGAAGATCATGATAAGATTTTCCCTTCGTTAGACACCACCATTTCTGCCAACATGGAGATTAAGATTGTTCGCATCAACAAACAGACAGTACAGCGAACAACTAACTTACCCTTCAGAGTCATCAAGACAGCAGACCCCTCCCTTACTGTGGGAACAGTTAGAGTGGCACAGGCAGGCAAACCAGGCGTCATGATTCAGCATATTGAAAAGATCTACCAAGACGGAGAACTGGCTTCTATGCGCATGATTGGTAAGGAAGTACAAACGGTAACGAAAGATAAGATTATTGCCGTTGGTACCAAAGCACTTCCTAAGCCGGCTATAGCTAAGACTACAACAACTTCCAAATCAAACACCACTTCCAAAACGGCTAAGGTTAGCGCTAAGGCTAATAACGTCACAAGCAAGGCTGGCGTAGACTTTGAGTACAAGAAGATGATTAAGAACGTCTCCATGACAGCTTATTCATCAGAAGAGCCAGGTATAGGTACCAAAACTGCTTCCGGAACACGCGTAACGGAAGGTCGAACGATTGCAGTAGACCCAAATGTAATTCCTATTGGCTGGTGGGTATATATCGAGGGGCTTGGATTCCGCCGTGCAGAAGATACTGGCGGTGCCATTAAAGGCAATAAAGTAGATGTCTATTTCGACTCACTGAGCCATGTTCGTAATTTCGGTCGTAAATCACGTACCGTTTATGTGATTGGGCCTGTGAAACCGGAGCTTAACTAGAACTGAAGCTTTTGCAAATTAACCTTTGATAAGATATAGTGATGGTAACCGTTAAGGAACGCCAGATGATCATTTCGTTGATCGCAGAGCAACCGCTCATCACTTATAAATTCTTTAACCAAAAGAAGAGGAGCGAAACCTCTTCTTTTTGCTTTTTTTGGGAGGAGTCAAGAAATATGATTAAGGAATTAATTGTCGTTGAAGGTAAGAGTGATACCGTCGCTGTTAAACGCGCTGTAGAAGCAGATACGATCGAAACAGGGGGCTCGGCTGTAGACCGGACCGTAATTGCGAAGATCGCGCTTGCTATGGAGCGTAGAGGCGTGATTATTCTTACGGACCCGGATCACGCGGGTGAGCGAATTCGTAAGATTGTATCCGCGAAGGTGCCGGGCTGCAAGCACGCCTTCATTCCGGAGAAGGACGCAACCCGCAAAGGGGATATCGGTGTGGAGAATGCATCTCCAGAGGCGATTCGTCATGCGCTGCGGAATGTACATACCTCCTTTGAAGGAGCACCTGCCTTGATTGGAATTGATGATCTAATGGCCGCAGGTATGCTTGTACACCCTCGGGCAGCTGAAAGACGTATGGCGCTTGGTAATTTGCTTGGAATAGGATATTGTAATGGCAAGCAGCTGTACAAGCGGCTGGCGATGTTTGGAATCACGCGGGAGGAATTTGCCGGAGCTCTCGCCCAAATTGATCAGGGGGGCATTACTTCATGAGTGGTAGAGAAGAAATTTCGACTCCAAAACGGACAAAAGAAATTATTCAGCGTTATGGATTCAAGTTCAAGAAGAGCTTAGGACAGAATTTTTTGATTGATCAAAATATATTGGACAAGATTGTAGACGCTGCTGGGCTAGAAAGCGACTCAGGGGCATTGGAGATCGGTCCTGGGATCGGGGCCCTGACGGAGCGCTTGGCGTTAACAGCGGGTGCGGTAACGGCTGTAGAGATCGACCGTAGACTTATTCCCATTTTAAGGGACGTACTTTCTCCTTATCCGCATGTTAAGGTTCGTAATGATGATGTTCTGAATGTAAATCTGCAAGAGCTGTTTAAGGAAGATTTTGCATCCGTGAACAAGGTAAGCGTAGTTGCCAATCTGCCGTATTATGTGACGACTCCGATCCTGATGAAGCTCCTCGAGGAGAAGCTTCCGCTCGATAACATCGTTGTAATGATTCAGAAAGAGGTTGCGGAGCGTATGGCTGCTTCTCCGGGAGGTAAGGAATACGGGAGCCTTAGCATTGCCGTGCAGTACTACAGCGAGCCTGAGCTCGTCTGTATTGTGCCACGTACGGTATTCATTCCTCAACCTAATGTGGAGTCAGCTGTAATCCGTCTGAAGGTAAGAGAGCATCCACCGGTAGAGGTTGAGAGTGAGAAGCATTTCTTTGAGGTCGTCCAAGCTTCCTTTACACAGCGCCGCAAGACGATTGCTAACAATCTCAAGGCACGCTATTTCCCTGAAGAGGGACGTGAGCGTCTGGAGGCTTTACTCGCTGAAGCCGGTATTGAACCGACCCGGCGCGGAGAAACGTTAAGTCTAGAAGAATACGCCCGATTGAGCGGTGTTCTGCTGGCCGCTGGAATCGTATAAGCTAAAAACATGGCTAGTTATGAACCAACTGAGGCCTTTGCCCATACGATGGGGTAGAGGTGGTGGTTGTAATGAATTTAGGAGACTTGGTCGTTCGCAAATCTTATGGCGGTGATTTGACCTTTCGTGTAGATCATATTATGCAGGACAGAGCCGTCATTAAAGGCACAGATTTCCGTCTGTTGGCGGATTCTCCTTTGAATGACTTGGTTCAGGTGCCTCCTACCCGAATTACGGAACGAGGACAACAAGCACAGATTAAAGCGAATGAATCACTGACACAGCTGCGGAAAGACCGACAGGAGCAAAGTCAGCGGAGCGGGAGCGCTCTTTCAGAAGGGGCATGGGCTCCAACGCCCAAGGAAGCTGCTTATTTTGAAGTACCAGGGAAAGTGCTGCATCTGGATGGCGACCCGGCGTATTTGAATAAGAGTCTCAGCTTATACGAGCAATTGCGGATCCCTGCTGAAGGTCATCATGTTCATGAGTCTGCAATGGCTGACACTTTATACCGGCTGCTGCCCCGCGTGCGTCCAGATATTGTGGTGATTACCGGTCATGACGGGGTGCTGAAGCAACAGCATACTTACGATCTTCACAGTCTGAACAGCTATAAAAATTCGCAAAACTTCGTAGCTGCTATTAGGGTAGCTAGGGAGTATGAGCGGAATTTTGATGCGTTGACTATTGTTGCAGGTGCTTGTCAGTCACATTTTGAAGCACTGCTGGGGGCAGGGGCGAACTTTGCCAGTTCTCCTGGACGGATATTGATCCATGCTTTGGACCCAGTATATGTAGCGGCAAAATCGTCGTTTACGTCCATTAGGGATACAGTGAATCTGAGTGATGTTTTGAATAACACCATCAGTGGTAACCAAGGGATCGGCGGTGTTGAGACCCGTGGCAGTTTCCGTATTGGGATGCCGCGTCTGCAGAACTTGTCAGCACTAAAAGTGACACCTTCTGCGATTTAATCGACAGGGATAGGTCTATTTTTTAAGGCTAATAGGTAATTTCGAGTGGCCGAATAGAATAACGGGAAGAGAGGGTGAGCGATGAGCTTAACCCTTTTTTTACGGGAAATGGAAGCTATCTTTAGAGAACATCAATGTTATTTCTTCTTGCTTTGTGGCAACCCTATTACAGATAACAAGGATATTAGTTCGCCTCTGATTCCCCGTAAAAAAATTCCGTTGACAACCAAATATTCATCATCTATAATTATTTATTTGATTTGACAAACGCCTGGGAAAGTTGTATAATGGACAAGAAAAGAGGTGGTCGTCAGGCAATGGCTAATAACGCGCTGTTGGAAATCAAACGCAGTCTCGAAGCTCACGTCGGTCATAAGATCACGTTGCGTGCAAACGGAGGTCGTCGTAAAACCGTTGAACGCACCGGTGTCCTGGAAGAAACGTACCCTTCTGTATTTATTGTCAAACTGGATCAGGAGCAGCAAACATTCAAGCGAGTCTCCTATAGCTATGCCGATATCCTTACCGAATCTGTGGAAATCACAGTTTGTGAAGACGATGGGCAGATGCGGATTATGTATATTAAAGCTTAATGTTTCACGGGCAGCTTCCTTTGGAGGCTGTTTTTTATTTAAGTATTTTTGCGGGTAAATATTCGGTGAATGATCCTTGTTCTTAGCAAGCATACTAATTGGGCAATGGGTTTATCATTTACTTTCATAAGGGAGGAATTCCGTAATGAGCCGCAGAAAACGAAGCATGATGTCGGAAGAACTAAAGACAGAGTTAGCCAAGGAGCTTGGTTTTTACGAAACAGTGGAACGTGAAGGCTGGGGAGGAATAAGGGCAAAGGATGCCGGTAATATGGTAAAAAGAGCGATTCAGCTCGCTGAACAGGCTGCGCGGAAATCTTAATCTATAGGGTGTGAACAATTATTTAACGAAAAAGGGTGCGTCTAACTGGCGACACCCTTTTATTATTGGACTTCATTAGAAGTTTTTCATATAATATGTTAAGTTGTTTTTACGGGAAAAGCTGAAGGTGGGTGAACGCCTTGAAAATGTATGAGAAGGCACCAGCGAAAATTAATTTGATGCTGGATGTGCTGCACAAGCGTGCTGACGGTTTTCATGAGGTGGAAATGATTATGACCATGGTGGATCTAGCAGACCGTTTAGAGCTGTCTGAGCTGCCAAGGGATACTATTATAATATCAAGTCAAGCGGGTTATATTCCTCTAGATGAGAAGAACCTGGCCTTTCAGGCGGCTAGGCTTATTAAAGAGCGTTATAACGTGAAGAGTGGTGTACATATCCATCTGGACAAAAGAATACCGGTCGCTGCTGGCCTGGCTGGAGGTAGCAGCGATGCAGCAGCTACGCTGCGTGGCCTGAATCGACTGTGGCGCCTAGGCATTCCTGCGCAGGAGCTACAGGAGCTTGGCGCTGAGCTTGGCTCAGATGTGCCTTTCTGCGTTACAGGCGGCACTGCCTTGGCAACAGGACGTGGCGAAAAGTTGACGCCGATTAAGAACCCTCCGCAGTGCTGGGTAGTGTTGGCCAAGCCACCTATCAATGTATCGACTGCTGAAGTATATGGACGCGTTCGGAGCAATAATATAGCTGTTCATCCTTCAGCTCGGGAGATGCAGAACGCGATCGAAGCTGGGGATTTTGGGGGCGTGTGTAACCATCTGGGCAACGTGCTTGAGGATGTTACCCTAAAACTACATCCAGAGGTCCAACAGCTCAAAGAGGCAATGGTTAAGCTTGGAGCAGACGGAGTGTTAATGTCCGGCAGCGGTCCTACAGTGTTTGGTTTAGTGTCCAAGCAGTCTAAAGTAGCAAGAATTTATAACGGACTGCGAGGGTTCTGCAAGGAAGTCTACGCAGTGAGATCACTGAATTAGCATGCTTCTCTTGTGTAAACCCGTACAAAAGTGATATATTTTTCTAAAATATTCGGTTTTGGCGAGGAGCATTCCGTGAAGAAATTAAAAAGAAGCCAACGTTTGGTAGACATGACTCAGTTTTTACTTGAGCGGCCATATGACCTACTGCCGCTGTCTATATTTGCCGATCGGTATGGAGCGGCTAAGTCCTCCATCAGTGAAGATTTGGCTATCATAAAAGAAGTATTTGAAGGCGAGGGCATTGGAGAGCTTCAGACCTTAGCCGGTGCAGCAGGTGGAGTACGTTATATTCCTGTTATGCCTAAAGAAATGGCGCTCTCTTTTGTTAAACGTTTATGTGTGCAGCTGGAACAGACAGATCGGATTTTGCCTGGCGGTTATTTGTATATGTCTGATCTGCTTGGATTGCCATCTCTGATGGAACAGGCGGGGAAGATCATCGCAACGGCCTTTTATGGATCGGAAATCGATGTGGTGATGACAGTAGAAACCAAAGGGATTCCGCTAGCCTATGCAACGGCAGCACAGCTCGGATTGCCAGTTGTACTAGTGCGACGTGACCATCAGGTTACAGAAGGCTCAGCAGTAAGCATTAATTATGTATCTGGATCGCATAAGAGCATACACACCATGTCTCTTTCCAGACGTGCACTTAAGGAGAAATCGCGGGTACTCATCGTAGATGACTTCATGAAGGCGGGCGGAACCGTTCGAGGTATGGTTGATTTGCTCGGCGAGTTCAATGCCGAGGTTGCTGGAGTGGGTGTATTAGTCGAATCAGGTGCAGTAGAGACGGAAGAGCGTCTGTTGCATGACTATGTGTCTTTAGTGAAGCTGAGCGAGGTAGACTCGAAAGAGCGACGGATATCAGCACATCCGGGTAACTATTTTTCCTCTTGATTTGTTGACGTTTCTACGTTTTCAAAAAGCGTGGAAATTGTCGAAAACGTAAGGGATATTAAGAAAATCACCCGATACATGTCGAAAACAAAAGATTTTAAAAAATATATTTCTTTTTTAGGTATTTTATGGAATCAAAAAGAAGGAATTCGCTTTGCTGTGTGGAATTATACACCAAGTCTCTGATGGAAAAAGGTGGTGAACACACACATGCAAATTACGGATGTCAGACTCCGCCGCGTTAACTCTGAGGGGAGAATGAAAGCAATCGCATCCATTACAATCGATAACGAGTTTGTTGTTCATGACATTCGCGTCATCGATGGTAATAACGGGATGTTTGTTGCAATGCCCAGCAAGCGTACACCGGATGGCGAATTCCGCGATATCGCTCACCCGATTTCTTCGGGAACACGCGAGAAGATTCAATCCGCGGTTCTAGCCGAGTACGATCGCGCCGCTACTGAAGAAGAAGAAGAAGTTATTGAAGAGGGAGCCTAGGCTACCTCGGAAGACGGCTACCTTTTGGGTGGCGTAGGATCCGCCGTTTTTGATAAGATCATACCGAATATACTTCATGACTTAAGCAGCTTGATCTTGCAAGAAAAGCTAGCGCTAGTGAAGGATTTGACGACATCTTCGAAAGGCAGCGATAAATGCTTTTCTAACTTGGGGTTTATAGAAAAGGGAACCATGACTTCATGGTTCTCTTTTCTTTTTGCCCGGAATGAGATATATTCAGTAGTGAGTTCAAGAGTAGGAGGTTGGCATTCTTGAAAAGAATGGCTGTAGTACTTGCCGCAGGTCAAGGCAAGCGAATGAAATCTAAATTATATAAGGTGCTGCACCCCGTTTGCGGTAAGCCAATGGTAGGGCACGTGCTTGATACAGTAAAAGCGACCGGATGCCAGCGCACCGTTGTTGTTGTTGGGCATGGCGCAGAGAAAGTTAAGGCCTATGTAGGGCAAGGTGCGGAATACGTGCTGCAGGAAACTCAGCTCGGTACTGGTCACGCTGTCAAACATGCAAAGGATTTGCTTGCTAGCGAAGAAGGAACAACTATTGTTATTTGTGGTGATACACCGCTTGTAACCACAGAAACTCTGGAAGGGCTTATGGCACTTCATGAGCAGCGTAATGCGGCTGCAACCGTATTGACTGCTGTAATGGGTCAACCTGCAGGTTACGGAAGAATTATTCGTGGTGAAGATGGCGGTGTTCTGAAGATTGTAGAGCAGAAGGATTGCACTGCTGAAGAAGATGCTGTTCAAGAAATCAATACAGGCACTTATTGCTTTGATAACGCTAAGTTATTTGCAGCACTAGAGAAGGTTACGAATACCAATAACCAGCAGGAGTATTATTTGACCGATGTGATCGGTATACTTCGTTCGCAAGGCGACGTAGTTCTGGGATATCAGGCTCACGATGCTGCGGAATCTATTGGCGTTAATGACCGTTTAGCTTTGTCAGAAGCAGAAGGTTTTATGCGTCAACGTATTAACCGCAAACATATGCTGGGTGGCGTAACCATCATCGATCCTGCCTCCACATATATCGGAGCAGATGTAGTCATTGGATCAGATACAACGATCTATCCAGGAACTATCCTGAAGGGGAAAACTGTAATCGGTGAGAACTGTGTGATCGGACCCGCAAGCGAAATCGAAGATTGTCAGATCATGGATGACGCAACGATTAAGCAGTCCGTATTGAATCAAGCACAAGTTGGCGCACGGACTACCGTTGGGCCTTTTGCCTATTTGCGTCCAGGTTCTATACTCGGAGAAGAAGTGAAGGTTGGAGATTTCGTCGAGATCAAGAATGCAACGATTGGTGACGGTTCTAAGGTGTCACATCTTAGTTATATTGGCGACGCCTCTGTTGGTAAGAATGTAAACGTCGGTTGCGGTGCGATTACTGTTAACTACGACGGGTATAATAAATTTACGACAACAATCGCAGACGATGCCTTTATCGGTAGTAACGTTAACCTTATTGCTCCGGTTTCTGTGGGCAAAGGGGCTTTTGTTGTAGCTGGTTCGACAATTACACGTTCCGTTTCAGAGAACGATCTGGCTGTTGCCAGAGTAAGACAGGAGAACAAACCGGGATATGCAGAGAAGATCCGTTCCCGTGCAAAAGCGAAGAAAGACCACTCGAGTCCATCGTAAAGCGTTGCTAAGAAGCGCCGGACGGACTTACATTTCCGCGCCGGCGCCTTTGGAAAGCTAAATTCCGTCACGGAGGGTTTAAATTTTATGACTTATTGTGATTCCAAATTAAAGATTTTCACCTGTAACTCCAACCCTAAGCTAGCTAGTCAAATTGCTGATTACATCGGAATTCCGATGGGTGAATCGCACACTACAAGTTTTAGCGATGGAGAAATTCAGGTCAAGCTGTCAGAAAGCGTTCGGGGTTGCCATGTTTATATTGTTCAATCCACCTGCGGCCCGGTTAATGACAACCTAATGGAGCTTTTGGTTATGGTAGATGCACTCAAACGTGCCTCCGCAAAAAGCATCAATGTGGTTATCCCTTACTATGGTTACGCTCGTCAAGATCGTAAAGCTCGTTCCCGTGACCCTATTACGGCCAAGCTGGTTGCCAATTTGATTGAAAAAGCCGGCGCTCACCGTGTAATTACGATGGACCTTCATGCCATGCAGATTCAAGGATTCTTTGATATTCCAGTGGATCACTTACTGGGAGTACCGATCCTGGCTCAGTATTTCCGTTCCAAACAAATCGAGAATCCAGTTGTCGTATCACCAGATCATGGTGGTGTAGTACGTGCAAGAAAGCTTGCTGATTTCCTGAACGCTCCACTTGCGATTATAGACAAGCGTCGCCCAGAGCCAAATGTCAGCGAGGTCATGAACATTATCGGTAATATCGAAGGCAAAACAGCCATTCTGATCGATGACATTATCGATACTGCTGGAACCATCGTACTTGGTGCTAATGCTTTGATGGAAGGTGGCGTGAAGGAAGTATACGCTTGCTGTACACACCCAGTATTGTCCGGTCCTGCACATGAACGTCTGGAGAATTCTCCAATTAAAGAAATTATCGTGACGGATACGATTCCAATTCGGAGCGAGAACCCAACTTCTAAGCTCAAAGTGTTGTCCGTGGCTCCACTTATGGGTGAGGCGATTATCCGCGTCCATGAAGAGTTGTCGATTAGTAAATTGTTTGAGATTGAATAAATATAAATCAATTAATAGTACAAAAGGGTTACACCTCCGTTCTCGGAGATGTAACCCTTATCGGCGTGATACAGGTGGAAGCGCTGGCTTCAATACCCGGCGCGGGAGACAAAGGTGAATATGCTGCGGTTATAGAGTGTCCCTTGCAGCTCCACAAATCCTTCGTCCATCGCTGTTAATACACCGATGTCAATGTGCACGTCGCCTCTGTATATTTCCACAGGCACTGCATATTGGATGTGGTACTGGAAATCGCGCTGATGTGTTAAGATTTCACCTCGATGTAGCATAGGTTATCACCTGTCTTCGGAGTATAATTTCGCTCTGGTTGCACAGAGATATGTAGATAAGATCTATTGTACCAAAAACGAACTTCTCTTGCCGGAGAGTCGGATGGAAAGGAAAGGTTCGATAATGAAATGGATTGTCGGATTGGGAAATCCGGGAACACAATATGCGAAAACAAGGCATAATGTTGGCTTTATGGCATTGGATGAGCTTGCGGCCCAGAACGGAATTTCTTTCAACCAAAGCAAATGTAAATCCGTAATCGGTGAAGGTGTTATTGGGGGAGTCAAAACCGTATTGATTAAACCGATGACCTTTATGAATTTGTCCGGTGAGGCCGTTCGCGCTTATATGGATTATTACAAAGTTAAACTGGAAGATATGATCGTCGTTTACGATGATCTGGATACCGAAATTGGAAAAATTCGATTGCGTTATCAAGGAAGCGCTGGTGGACATAACGGAATTAAATCCATCATTCAGCATGTAGGTACACAAAGCTTTAACCGGGTACGAATGGGTATTTCTCGTCCTGAACCGGGTTTTGCGATAGTGGATTATGTTCTCTCTTCTTTTCCTAAAAAGGAAGGCGATCCTCTGAAGCAAATGATCCTTAATACTTGTGATGCACTGGAGTACAGCTTACAGAATTCTTTCGAACAGACGATGGCTAAGTTCAATGGTTGATCTTGTAAACTCTGTTAGTTATGAAGGCTAAAGATGATGCTCCCCGGACATACTGAAGGTATATAGTACCTTCAGGAGGCATATAGATGGCAATAAACTATGTATGTAGGCACTGCAAGACATCTCTAGGCAGCATTAATAGAAGTGATGTTACAGAAATGCAGTTGGGCCTTCATTCCTTGACCCCTGCGGAGCGCAGAGATATAATAGCGTATAATTCAGAAGGTGAGATCACGGTAAAGGTGACTTGCGACTATTGCAAGGAGGCTTTAGAGAACAATCCGGAGCTTAGCCTGCTGTCAAGTCCGCTTCAGTAGGTGATAGCGCCTGTCTCTATCGTCATCCGCAAGCCTTGGCGTTACAGCTGAGGCTTCTTTTCGATTCCAATCATAACAGGTGACGGTGGCATTGGCTTCTGTTAGCCTGTTTAGTAAGAGAGGTGCGCCTGTTGTTACAAGGTATTATAGAAGCTTTTTCCAAGGATCCCGATTTCCAGTCTATCACCCAGGGTGTTGCTGCAGGTATGAAAGAACAGCTCATATCGGGGCTTACAGGTTCTGCTAGACAGATCATGCTTGCAGCACTACATGAAGAGACGGCTCGTCCCTTACTTGTGGTGACTCATAATATGTTTTCGGCTCAGAAAATGGCCGATGATTTACAGGAAGCGCTTTCCCCAGAACGAGTTCTTCTCTATCCTGCTAATGAACTTGTGGCAGCGGAAGCGGCTGTTTCAAGCCCAGAGACACTGGCTCAGCGTATTGATGTGCTGACCAAATGTGCTCAGGGCTTCCGTGGTATTGTCGTAGTTCCCTACTCGGGAGTGCGCAGATTGCTCCCTGCTCCAGAGGTTATGGCGGAGGCGCAGGTTACGGTTACCCAGGATGGAACCCTTGCTCTGGATGAATTTTTGATGTCCATGATCGAAATGGGTTATGAAAGAGTAGAACGGGTTGAGAATCGCGGTGAACTGAGCGTACGAGGCGGGATTATTGATTTTTATCCAATGACTTCTCCCTTAGCTTATCGGGTTGAGTTATTTGATGATGAGGTTGATTCCATAAGAACTTTTGATCCAGTGGATCAGCGTTCTATTGATAAGGTACGTAGTGTGAAGATTACACCGGCTAAAGAGATCATAGCGAGTAGATTTCGTCAGGAAGCTGCTTCTGCTGAAGCATCGGTTATGCTGGAACGACAGTTGGAGAAAATGGCGGATCGGCAGGCTAAGCTGCGACTAAAGGAAGAAATAGGCCGTGAGCTAGAAATGCTGCGTGAAGGAACCTATTTCCCTGAAATCTATAAATATATCAGTCTCTTATACCCTGAACGCTCTCATTTATTTGATTACATGGCCCAGGATACGATCCTTATTCTCGATGAGCCGACAAGACTGCTTGAAACGGCAAAACAGCTCGAAAGAGATGAGTCGGAATGGAACCTGCATTTGATGCAAAACGGCAAAACATTGCCGGATCTGGATCTCTCTGTCGAGACGGATGTTGTTATGTACCAGCGTCCGTTCCAAAGCCTGTTTATGTCGATCTTTTTGCGCCAGGTCCCGCATATTCAACCTCAGAACATTCTTGGATTTATTAGTCGTGGGATGCAGGATTTCCATGGCCAGATGAATGTACTCAAATCGGAGATGGAGCGTTGGCAGAAGTCCGGTGTGAAAGTAATGATGCTTGCGAGTAGTGAGGAACGAATTGAACGTGTGCGCAGAGTCCTTTATGATTACGGCATTGATGAGCCAACGATTGTACAAGGAAATCTGGGTTCTGGCTTTGAGCTGCCCTCTATTCATTTAGCTGTTATAACTGAAGGAGAAATGTTCTCTCAGAAGCAGCGGAAGGCACGGAAGATATCTAAGGGAATAGATAATGCTGAACGGATCAAGAGTTATACTGAACTGAAAATTGGCGATTATGTCGTTCACCAGAACCATGGTATCGGTAAGTATATGGGGATCGGCACGCTGGAGGTCAGCGGTATTCATCGCGACTACATGCATATTTTATATGCAGGCGGTGATAAGCTCTCGGTTCCGATTGAGCAAATTGACTTGATTCAGAAATATGTCGGTTCCGAAGATAAGGAGCCGAAAGTATATAAGCTAGGCGGTAATGAATGGACACGGGTGACCAATAAGGTTCGCTCTTCCGTTCAGGATATTGCTGACGATCTAATAAAACTGTATGCCGAACGCCAAAGTGCTGCTGGATATGGTTTTGAGAAGGATACGCAGGAACAGCGTGAATTCGAAGAGATGTTCCCTTACGAGGAGACTCGGGATCAGCTTCGGGCTATCGAAGAGATTAAGAAGGATATGGAACAGAATCGTCCAATGGACCGACTCCTTTGTGGAGACGTTGGTTATGGTAAGACTGAGGTAGCTATACGAGCGGCTTTTAAATCAGCGATTGAAGGTAAACAGGTAGCTGTGCTGGTACCGACAACGATTTTGGCTCAGCAGCATTATGAGACCTTTCGGGAACGTTTCGCTAATTATCCGCTTAATATTCAAGTCCTAAGTCGTTTCCGCAGCCGTAAGGAGCAGAATGAGACGATTAAAGGCGTTCGGGCGGGAACTGTTGATGTAGTCATTGGTACACACCGTCTGTTGTCTCAGGACCTTGTATTCAAGGATCTCGGTTTGTTGATTGTAGATGAAGAACAGCGGTTTGGCGTTACTCATAAAGAGAAGCTGAAAAAGTTAAAAACGAATGTAGATGTTCTTACCCTGACGGCAACTCCAATTCCCCGTACACTGCATATGTCGATGCTGGGAGTGCGTGATCTGTCCGTTATTGAGACGCCACCAGAGAACCGTTTTCCTGTGCAGACTTATGTTGTTGAGCATAGTCAGACGCTTACGCGGGAAGCTGTCGAACGCGAACTAGCTCGCGGCGGTCAAGTCTACTATCTCTATAATCGCGTGCAGGGCATTCAAGAAATGGCTGCTCAAATTTCTATGCTTGTACCTGAGGCGAGGGTAGGCATCGGACATGGTCAAATGTCGGAGTCTGAGCTAGAGAAGACGATCCTTGACTTTCTTGATGGGGAGTACGACGTGCTTGTCAGCACAAGTATTATTGAGACAGGTGTAGATATTCCTAACGTAAATACGCTTATTGTACATGATGCGGATAAGATGGGCTTGTCTCAGCTCTATCAGTTACGTGGACGTGTGGGCCGGTCCAACCGGATTGCTTACGCTTATTTCACGTATCAGCGGGACAAGGTTTTAACTGAAGTGGCAGAGAAACGGTTGCAGTCTATTAAGGAATTTACAGAACTCGGTTCTGGTTTCAAAATAGCGATGCGAGATCTATCCATTCGTGGTGCGGGCAACTTACTTGGCGCAGAACAGCATGGTTTTATTGCGTCAGTGGGATTTGATCTATACTCACAAATGCTGGCGGAGGAGATTCGTAAGCGTAAGGTTACTGTGCTTGGGGAGGAAGATACCTCGCTGAAAGAAGGCAATACAGTTATTGATTTGTCGATTGACGCGTATCTGCCATCCGAATATATTTACGACAGTATCCAGAAAATTGAAATCTACAAAAAAGTTGCGGCAGTAACTTCCTTCGATGATGCTTCTGAGCTTGAGGATGAGCTCTTGGATCGGTTCGGAGAATTGCCTGAAGCAGTTGTTAATCTACTTTCCGTGGCTCGTCTGAAAGTGTATGGAAAAATGTACGGCATTGATTCTATGATCAGACGCAGTGATGATGTTACCCTGAATTTCTATGAGGGAAGTCTTGGCGCTCTGGACACGGCCAAACTCGCTAAAGTTGGAAATAGCTTCGAAAGACGTGTACAATTTGATAGGGATGCTAAAGCCAGTATCCTAGTTAAATCGAAAGATTTAAGTGATAAACAGCTGCTTGACTTGCTTGAGCAGTTTCTTAAGGAAGCTAAACAGTCTTTTAAATCGAAGGGAGAACTACACAATGTCGTTAAATAAATCAAAATCATGGAAAGTGCTGCTCGTTTCATTAGCAGCAGCGGTTTCCTTTTCTATGCTAGCAGCATGCGGTAATGCCGAAGATAGCAGTAAGGCAGTAGCGACTTATAAAGGTGGAACAATTACAGAGAAGGAATTCTCAACAGATCAAAAAATCATGAAATTGCTCTCCCCACAACAAGCGCAATATTTAGAGATTGAGGCTTTTAAGGAATCTATTTTGAAACAGGAAGTGGGATTTGAATACTTAGCTTCCAAAGCAACGGATGAAGCGAAGAAGCAGGCGAAGAAAGAGGCAGATAGCCAAATCGCAGACTTGAAGAAAGCTCTGGGCGACAATTATAAGAAAACGCTAAAAGACGCTGACGTTACTGAGGGCGATATCCATAATTATATGGAGCGTGTGTTGACGGTCTATCAGGATATGCTGCTTAAAGTGACAGACGATCAGGTTGTCAAAGAATTTGAAGCTACAAAAGGTGATTTTACGGTAGCCACTTTGCGTCATGTGCTAATCGGTCTGAAAGATGCTAATAACAAAGAGCGCACTAGCGAAGAAGCACTGAAAATCGCGAAGGAAGTTAAGGCAAAGCTAGATGGCGGAGCTGATTTTGCAGCAATCGCTAAGGAATACTCTGATGATACAAGCTCTAAGGAAACAGGCGGAGAATATAAAGATACAGCTGTAGGCACGTATGTAGATGAGTTTAAGAAGGCTGCTCAAACGTTGCCTCTAAACACCATTAGTGATCCTGTAGAGACTTCTTTCGGTTACCACATTATCAAGGTGGAGTCCCGTACAGATAAAACATTTGACCAGTTAACGGATGAGCAAAAAGAAGGCATCAAGAGCTCTATTGTGTCCAAGAACCTAGAGGCGTTCATGGAGAAAGATCTGGAGGGCATTATTGAGAGCATCAATCTGCCGAAAAGCTCTGCTGCTGCAGATGAATCCGGAACAAAAAATAGCGAAACAGAAGCCACTACAGCTCCAAGTGCATCCCCAAGCGCTACAAAAGCTGCTGAATAAACATCGGTAAAAATGGACAAGCTTACCTTATAAAAAGCCATCCTCACTTAATGTGAAGATGGCTTTTTATAAATATAAGGTAGTATAAGTTTCACACTATACTTTTTCCTTATATTTCTCGCTTAAGCGCTTACCGTCCTTATTAAGGACGCCGAAGGCGTTTAATGCTTGTTCGAAGAAACATTTGTAGAACGGGCTTTATCTTGATACAGATATTAATACATGTCAGCTTATGTATAAGGATCTGGGAAGAGATGAATACTATGGTCAGATATTACGATAAATCACTGGGATTATCCTTTCCCATAATGGACAGTAGTAAGACCATACTTCTTAAGAAAGCGGGGCACATGTGAAATGAAAGCTACTGGAATTGTTCGGCGTATTGATGATCTCGGACGAGTGGTTATTCCCAAAGAAATTAGACGTACTCTACGGATTAGAGAAGGCGACCCACTGGAAATTTTCGTCGATCGGGACGGTGAAGTCATACTCAAGAAATATTCCCCGATTGGCGAGCTCGGTGACTTTGCAAAAGAGTACGCGGAGTCATTGTTCGAAGGTACTGGGCATATTACGATGATTGCTGATCGTGATACCTTTATTGCCCTTGCTGGGGGCTCCAAGAAGGACTATTTGGAGAAACAAGTAGGAATTCTCTTGGAGAAGGTCATGGATAGTCGTAAGACTGTACTGGAAACCAACGAAGGCAGTTATGAAATCGCTAAAGATCATCCGGATTTGGTGTCCTCATATGTAGCCTCACCGATCATTTCCGGTGGAGATCCTATTGGTTGTGTAGTGATGGTAAGCAAGGATGATTCGGCGAAAATGTCGACAATGGAAGTGAAAATGGCCGAGACCGCTGCCGCATTCCTTGGCAAGCAAATGGAGCAGTAATCGTAATGTAGACCCCGCTTTCCCTTTGGTAAGATATACAAAGGGCAAACGGGGTTTTGTCGTTCATACAAAACCGTTTCTACTTGTGGGCATACATACGTTATAATATAGAAATTCATCCCATCAAAGTTGTAGAAGCAGGTATTTTATGAAATCTAACACACAAACATCACGGTTGTTGCAAGGGGCATTTATTCTAAGTGCAGCAGCGATTATTTCAAAGCTTATAGGTACACTCCAAAAAATCCCGCTGCAAAATCTGGGTGGAGATGCGGTATTTGGTATATACAACACAGTTTATCCCTTGTACACGATGTTGTTAACGGTAGCGATGCTGGGTCTGCCAGCGGCCATATCCAAATTTGTCGCTGAAACCTCTGCTGGAAGACGCGATGACGAGGGTCGGCGGATTCTGCTGTTATCTGCGGTAATTACGGGAATTAGCGGTTTGGTTATCGGAGCAATCACTTATGCAGGTGCGCCGATTATAGCTGAATGGGTTGGCAACTTGCATGTGATGCCTGCCTTACGGACAAGCGCTTGGGGACTAGCGGTCGTTCCAATCATGTCAGCTTTTCGCGGTTACTTTCAGGGTCTTCATAATATGGTACCGACTGCTGTCTCACAAATTGTAGAGCAGTCCGTACGCGTTACGGTAATGATTGTGCTGCTGTTATACCTGACCTCGCAGGGTGCAGGTGCTGAGAGTATCGCTGCCGGCGCATTGCTCGGCTCGGCCGGGGGAGGGGTAGCAGGGCTTGTGGTTATGCTGCTATTTTTGCGACGTCATCGGCGGCTGGTAAGACAGGGCGCTACTGCAGATGTTGCTGCTTCTGTCGAAAGTCAGGGTTTAAAGCCGCTCAATGCGGAAAATGCGGGGCGTTCCAATCAACGGATTATGGGCGTTAAAACGGGTGCTTTACTGGCTTATGGAATTCCCGTGATGCTTGGCGCGCTGGCAATGCCTCTTATCGGTCTTGTAGATGTGTTCACTGTACCTCGCTTGCTATCACCTGTAGGAAGTGAAGTGGAGGCGATGACACAGTTTGGTGTATACAATCGTGGTTTGCCGCTAGTGCAGATTGTAACGATGATTGCCACCTCTTTGTCTGTCGTGTTCATTCCAGCCTTGGCAGAGGCGAAGTACAAAGGAGACACGAAGCTGATTGAGAACCGTTGCAGCTTGTCGCTGCGTTGGTTCTGGCTGTTAGGTCTTGCGGCCTCAGCTGGCCTAGCGGTACTTGCTGAGCCGATTAATATGGCTCTTTATGGCGATACCGCCGGCAGTAGCACTATGACTTGGCTGGCCTTAACCGCTGTTGGCGGTACGGTCAGCATCATCTCGGCTGCGCTCCTGCAGGGCCTCGGCTACGTGCGCGCGCCGGCCCTGCACCTTTTGGCCGCCGCGCTGCTCAAGGCGGCCCTGAACCTGCTGCTAGTTCCGCAGCAGGGCATTACCGGCGCGGCCATCGCTGGCGTGGCCGCGCATTCGTTCGCAGCAGCGCTGAACGTGCTGCTGCTGTACCGCCGGGGGCATCTGCGGCTTCGCCTCGCAGATGCCCTGGCACGGCCCGCGCTGCTGACAGCGGGCCTGGCCCTTGCCGCCGCAGCCGCCAGCTGGGGCGTGGGCGCTGCAGCTACGGCCGCTGGCATCGGCGGCGGGCGCACCGCCAGCTTGGCGCAGAGCCTGCTCGGGGTGCTCGCAGGCTGCGTGGTCTTTGCCGTAGGGGCTATAGCCCTGCGGCTCCTTAGCGAGAGCGAGCTTCGCCAGCTTCCGGGCTTCGGCCCGTCCCTGGCGGACAAGCTCAAGAAGCTGCGCTTATTCCCTTAATCAACGTTTACATCACAATATAAAAATACGGTCTGCCTAGAAGTAGACAGCCGCTTAAGAGGAGGAACAGACATGAGTGCAACATTAACGGTCGTCGGTCTGGGTTCAGGCAACCCTGATCGATTGACGCTAGGGATTATAAAGAAATTGAAGGCAGCATCCGTTGTCTACGTGCGCACAAAAGAGCATCCAGTCATGGCTGCACTCTCCGAGCTTGAAATAGCTTCAGAGTCCTTTGACGGATTGTATGAGTCTTTATCCTCGTTTCCTGAGGTGTATGCAGCGATAACTTCAAAACTGATTGAAGAGGCTCGATCAGCAGCAGACGGTACAGATATTGTCTACGCGGTTCCGGGTCATCCAATGGTTGCGGAATCAGCGGTTTCGCAGTTGCGTCAACGTTGCCCTGAAGAAGGAATTGAATTGCAAATATTGGGCGGCGAGAGCTTTCTCGATGAGGCGTTTGTTCGACTGGGGTTTGATCCCATCGAAGGGTTCCAGTTACTAGATGCTTCAGGAATTCGTAGTGCTCAGCTTCAGCCTGAACTACACACCCTGATTGGTCAGGTGTACGATAGCTTTACAGCCTCGGAGACGAAATTATGTCTGATGGAGCTGTACCCACCTGAATATGAAGTTGTTGTGGGTCACGCACTCGGTGTGGAGAACGAAGAAAGCATTGTAAGAGTCCCCCTATACGAACTGGATCGTCTTAACGGTTATGGAAATCTGTCGCTGGTCTATGTACCTGCTAATTGCGATGATAATCTAAGAAATCGTACCTTCGCTCGTCTGCATGAAATTGTCGATATTCTTCGTAGCCCAGAAGGTTGTCCATGGGATCGGGAGCAGACACATGAATCCTTGCGCAAAAATTTAATCGAAGAAACCTACGAAGTCCTTGAAACGATTGATGAGGATGACCCTGACCATATGAAAGAGGAACTGGGTGACCTTTTGCTTCAGATCATGCTTCACTCTCAAATGGAGGAGGAGCTCGGCACATTTAACGTATTTGACGTCATTGAAGGGCTGAATGATAAGCTTATCTTCCGTCACCCCCACGTATTTGGGGATACCAATGCGAATGACGCTGAAGAGGCTCTGAAGAACTGGGAGGGCATGAAGGTAGAAGAGAAGCGGCGTAAAGGTGTGAAGCCAGAGGAATTATCCGTTCTTAGTGGTGTTCCACGTGACTTGCCTGCCCTTATGAAGGCGTACAAGCTTCAGAAAAAAGCATCCAAGGTGGGCTTTGACTGGGATAACGCTACGGATTGCTTAGCTAAGGTTCGTGAGGAGATTGATGAGCTACAGGAGGCAATTGATACGGATGCAGCGTCAGACGATCAAATTTTGGAGCTCGGAGATTTATTGTTCGCAGTTACGAATGTCGCCCGTTTTATCGGTGCAGATCCGGAAGAGGCATTAACCCGGACCAATCGCAAATTTGTGCGCCGGTTTCAATATATTGAGCAAAGCCTGCAGCGTAAAGGAAAGAGCGTAGAGGATAGTAGTTTGGAAGAGATGGAAGAACTGTGGCAAGAAGCTAAGGCTGAGGAGCGAAAAGTCTAGCAATTCACAGCCTCCTATACGGTATATCGACTTCAAAATGGGGCAATGCTGTGAATGTAGCATTTATTTCTGATTTAGAAAATGCCAGTAGTTTAATAGTGCTATAGAATAGATTTTGCGACGATTTCTGAGAAATAACTGTTTCTTTTTTAAAAAACGACGAATCGTGGCAGGATTTTAAGGTGGCATCAAGAATATCATAAAGACGAAATGGCGATTCGCCCCATATTATGGTGGTGATTCTCGTTTCATTTATTTTTTCGTATCCTAGGAGGAACTTTAAATTATGAACAAGACAGATTTGGTAAACAACATTTCCGAGAAAAACGGATTGGCAAAAAAAGATGTAGAAGCAGTATTGAACGGGTTCTTGGGTGAGATTACAGAAGCTTTGGCAAAAGGTGATAAAGTCCAACTGATCGGTTTCGGAACTTTTGAAACTCGTAAACGTGCAGGACGCACTGGTCGCAACCCGCAAACGGGCACAACGATTGAAATTCCTGAATCGACTGTACCGGCTTTCAAAGCTGGTAACAAGCTTAAAGAAGCCGTTAACTAATGCGTCTTGACAAATTCCTGAAAGTGTCCCGTTTAATTAAGCGCCGTACAGTGGCCAAGGATGTGTCCGAACAAGGTCGGGTGCTAATTAACGGGCGGGAATCTAAACCTAGTAGTGCAGTTAAGATCGGTGACGAGATTACTGTACAATTTGGACAAAAGCTTGTAACGGTCAAAGTAGAAAAGCTGGTCGAAACGACTCGCAAGGACGAGGCCGCTGGTATGTATACTCTAGTTCGGGAAGAGCCTGTTGCCAAAAGCAGCGGACTGGACTGGTAAGAGTATTATAGTGAATAAGAAGGTATGACTTTACATTATGTAGAGTTGTGCCTTCTTTTTCTTTTTTTCTCTCTTATTTTAGTGGGACGGGATGTTCTATAACTTCTACTTCTGCCATAGATTAGAGGTAAGAAGGAGGGGTACATGCTATGATCGAGCCAGGAAAGGTAAATAAACAGCATGATCTGCATATGCGCAGTCGGAAGCAGTTAGAGTTGACGGGCGTGCAAAATGTGGAGAGCTTCGACAGCGAGGAATTTTTGCTTCGTACAGAACTCGGCCATCTCACCATTCGCGGGAATCATTTACATATCAAAAATTTAAGTCTGGAGAACGGAATGTTGTCCTTAGAGGGCAATGTACATTCCCTGATTTATCTAGATCCCGGATCGCAGGGCAAAAACAAGGGTCTACTCGGTAAGCTATTTAAATGAATCCTGCAGTTCAGTGGGTGACGCTGTTCTACATGATCATGGCCGGAGTGGCAATGGGACTGGCCTAT
Source organism: Paenibacillus sp. FSL K6-0276 (assembly GCF_037977235.1). Lineage (NCBI taxonomy): Bacteria > Bacillati > Bacillota > Bacilli > Caryophanales > Paenibacillaceae > Paenibacillus > Paenibacillus sp. FSL K6-0276. The sequence goes on from NZ_CP150276.1 coordinate 64,383, forward strand.
GACAGCTACCGGGTGCTGTCGCTGAAGTTCAATTTTCCCAAATGGCTGAATGCCATGCTAGATCTACTATATTGGCTTTGGGCTGCTTTGCTTGTATTTCGAATGCTGTATGCCGGAAATCAAGGTCAACTACGATTTTATGTCTTTCTAGGTTTATTTTTAGGAGTATGGATTTATTTTTTAATCTTCAGTGTTACGGTGCGGCGTTTTGTGTTAATGTTAATTCAATCGGTTCAGTATATGTGCAGGTTGTTATGGAGACTTGTGGAGATTCTGATAGGTACACCTCTTCGCTGGCTTTGGCGTCTTTTTTTAGGACTGCTAATACTGCTTGGTCGTATTCTACGGTTCATCCTTAAGCTTCTGTTGCGTCTGACGAAACCAATTTGGGTATTACCTGTAAGGTGGATCTCTCCACGGCTAACGCGGCTTACACATAGCGCCTGGATTGTGAAGATTACTGAATGGATTACCAAATGGCGGAAACGCTGACCTTGAATTAGGGGGTACGTTGCATGAACAGATTCACTGCGGAAGAGAAAAGTAATCATAGCAAAAATTCGGCCGCAGGCGCGAAGAGAAGAAGATTTATGTGGATTGTCTTTGTGGCAGTATTTTTCGGCTGGGCGGGTTATACTTACTTCGATCAAAGCGCGGTTATTGCGGACAAGGGCGAGGAACTTGCCAAGAAGCAGGAGACCAGTGAGGTTGTCATTGCATCTTTAACTCAATTAAAATATGAATTATCCAGACTTAATGATGACGAGTATATTGGCCAATTAGCACGTAAATGGTACAATATCTATCCTCAAGGGGAAACACCTATTCGAACAGAGCAATCGGAGCAATAATAGAGGCTAAAAGAGGCTTTTACTCTGTTGCCTTGCTTTGCTCTTTACTGTATAATCAAATCACCGCAGACAGGATGACCTTAATATTCGTCTGTATATTTTTAAGGGAGGATCATTTTATTCTATGGCAATTGAAGTGGGCACCAAGTTAGAAGGCAAAGTGACAGGCATCACGCATTTCGGAGCATTTGTGGATCTGTCAGGAGGTGTCACAGGTCTCGTTCACATCTCGGAAATCGCCGATAATTATGTCAAGGATGTTAACGATCATCTGAAGATTAGTGATGTAGTAACAGTCAAGGTGATCAACGTCGATAAGGACGGCAAGATCGGACTTTCCATTAAGCAGGCTGTTGACAAGCCGGCATCGGAAGTACGTCCGCCTAGAGCTCCAAGACCAGAACGTCCTAGCGGCGGCGGCGGCGGAGACCGTTTCGGCGGTGGAGGCGGCAGTGGTGGAGGCGGCGGTGGATTCAATCGTGAACGGGGTGGGCGTCCATTTAAGCCTGCAGCCGGTAAACCTTCATTCGAGGATAAAATGTCGCGATTCCTGAAAGACAGCGAAGAACGGATATCTTCGATTAAGAAGAACACAGAAGGAAAGCGCGGAGGCCGTGGAGCCAAACGCGTATAATCCAATACCTGTACATCATAAATAACCGCAAGGGCATTTCGCCCTTGCGGTTTTTTTGTCATGTCATATAAAATTGCCGACAGCATCCATGTCATTCTCACATAACTCTAGGGCAATCGCTGACGAATGACCGCCGCATCAGCGCGTGAAACTGCGTTGTAAACAATCTTGAAACCGATCAACCTACCGTCCCGCAAGGGATAGAACCGCTTTTTTAGAGATCATGGATGAAGGCTTTTTTGTCGGAAATTTCTTGTGTGTGTCCCTCCATTTCTGACAAACTTTCTCAATTGCCCGGCTATATAATGAGTACCATAAATTCTTAAACGGGTGGTGTAGAGGAATGAATAAAAGCAACGTGGTAAATTTGCCAGAGTGGACAAGAGTGGGAAGTGAAGATAAGAAGCAGAGGCAAGCCTTACGCACGCGTATTACAGCTTGGGGTCAGAAGCAGCGGTATGTTCAGCTTATAGCAGCGAAGAAATGGATGATTTTGCTCAGTTTCATGGGCTTTCTGCTAGGTAGAGCCATGATTTTGGACGAACTATCCCCTTTTGCTGCCGCATATTTTGCCGTCATTGTGTTTATGCGTCGCGACTCTATTCTACCTGTAGCTGCAGCTATTATAGCTGGAAGTCTCTTCACTCCATTCCCTGGAGCTTTGGTTATTACTGCTGAGCTGATTATTTTCTTTCTAGTTTATAAAGGGCTGGAAAGTTATGAACGAATAGATTTATCCTATGCACCACTTATGGTGTTCGTGTCTTCGTTTATGGTTGGCCTGTTCCAGATCGTTATTGGACCTTCTCTTTCTTGGTATCCGCTTACGATGACAACACTAGATGCTTTACTTGGCTTTGTACTTACACTGGTGTTCATTCAAGCGTTGCCTCTACTAACCTATAAGCAAAAGAGTAGAGCGCTCAGGAACGAGGAGATTCTGTGCCTTATTATCTTGCTTGCCTCAGTAATGACAGGCCTTGTGGGTTGGACCCTTAATGGTTTGTCTTTGGAACATATATTGTCACGGTATTTGATTCTACTCTTCGCCATGGCAGGAGGTGCTCCTCTTGGTGCTGCTGTTGGGGTTGTGACCGGATTGATTCTCAGTCTGGCGGACATCAGTGCCATCTATCAGATGAGCCTACTTGCTTTTTCGGGAATGCTAGCGGGAATGATGCAGGGTGGTCGAAAGGGTGCGGTGTCTATCGGTATGTTGCTAGGATCCACGATCCTTTCCGTATATTTTACGGGCCCGGGTGATATGATGGCCTCAACATGGGAGACCTGCGTAGCGGTAGTACTTTTTCTTTTAACGCCTAAGGCGATGATATCAGCTATAGCTAAATATGTGCCGGGCACGTCGGATCATAGCCGATCTCAACATGAATATGCGAGAAGGGTAAGGGATCTAACGGCGGAAAGGGTGACACAATTCTCACAGGTGTTCCAGCAGCTCTCGAGCAGCTTCGGGCAGATTCCACGTGCTGGAGAAGTGGGTAAGTCGGACCGTGAAATGGAAGATTTCATGAATACGGTAACAGAGGGCGCCTGCGCAGGATGCATTCGGCGTTCCCACTGCTGGGATGCAAAATTCTATCAGACGTATAGGTATATGACCGATATGATGACTACTGTTGAGGAATGCCCTGATATTACGGCAGCTCAGCTGCCTCCGGAATGGAGCCGGATCTGCGGTAAAACTGGCGAAGTGCTTGAAGTCATGAAAGGACAATATGATCTTTATCAACATGATATGCGATGGAAAAGACAAATATACGATAGTCGTCAATTTGTTGCAGAGCAGCTCTCAGGCGTGTCACAGGTTATGGAGGACTTGGCTCGTGAAATAAAACGTGAAGGACAGGCCATGTATCGTCAGGAAGCTCAAATCCGTGAGACGTTGGAGAAATTGGGCTTGTCTATCCATGGTATCGAAATCTTAAGTCTGGATCCTGGGCGTGTAGAAATAGAGGTGGTGCATGCCTATACTCGTGGTTTTGATGAATGCCGCAAAATGATCGCCCCTCTCCTCTCTGACATTCTAGATGAGAATATTGCTGTCATGAGCGAGACGGCAGTCCATCCTCGGGAAGGCTTGTCGATGGTTACCTTCGGTTCAGCCAAAGCCTTTGAGGTAAACACGGGGGTGGCTGTAGTTTCTAAAGGCGGAGATATGCTATCTGGCGACAGTTTCAGTACTGTTGAGCTTGGAAATGGCACCTTTGCAGTATCCATTAGCGATGGAATGGGAAATGGTGAACGGGCGAGGATGGAGAGCAGTGCCGCACTCGGCATGTTAGAAAAGCTGCTGCAATCCGGAATGGATGAGAAGCTGGCTGTAAAGTCGGTCAACTCAATTCTTTTATTACGCTCCCCTGACGAGTTCTATGCTACTGTCGACATGGCTTTAATTGATCAATATTCTGCGCAGACAACCTTTATGAAGATTGCTTCCGCCCCGAGCTTTATCCGGAGGGGCAGTGAGGTCATTCCAATAACCTCTAGCAATCTGCCTATAGGCATCATTAAGGATATCGATGTTGATTTGATCAGCATGCAGCTTCGGGCGGGCGATATTTTGATTATGATGACCGATGGTATTTATGATGCGCCTGGATATGCCGTTAATAAGGAGATATGGATGAAACGGTTGATCCAAGAGCTTGAAGGGGATGACCCTCAAGATTTGGCGGATAGCCTGTTAGATAAGGTAATCCGTTATCAGGGCAATGAGATCCATGATGACATGACGATTGTCGTCAGTCGTGTAGATCACTTCCATCCGGAATGGTCCAGCCTGCATATGCCTGGTGTCGGCCGAATGGAGCGTCCGCGTACGGTGAGTTAGTTGTTTTAGGTTTAGGTTTTAATGTTGGGTACGCGCGAAGCGTCGTATTGCTTGTGTGTTTGTAGCACGCGCAAGGCGTCGTGTTGCTTGTATATGTTTGTAACACGCACGAAGTGTCGTGCTTCTATAGGTTTAAGCACGCGCGAAGCGTCGTGCTGTTGGTGGTACTCGAGGCGAGTCTGTGATGTGTAACTCGCCGGCCCCTACTATTCTCGTTTCAATGGAGGCTGACTTTGGGGCGTAATTTTTAGATCCAAACTGTTTACTAGTGAAAGTATGAACGGAGAGAAATTTTGGAGCTGTAGAAGCGGAGCGTTCGCCTTTGTCCTCGGATTCCAACCGCAACAGGCGGTTCTAATCAAGGAATCTGAGGACAACAGCGATCGAAAGCCCAAACATTTCTCGCAGTTCCCCTATTCACTATCCCCTGCAGTTTGGCTCTTAAATTTCCCCCACAAAAGCGACCGTTTGAAATCTCTCATTTCTGGATATGCTAGAAACAGAGGTTCCAAACAAGGGGGAGTGGAGAGTTATGAAGCAGATTTTGCTCATTACTGACGGTTGTTCAAATGTAGGGGAAAGTCCGGTGATGGCAGCGGCGCATGCCCTGCAGGAGGGAATCACCGTAAATGTAGTCGGTGTGGTTGATTATGGAACGATTGGGGAGCTTGGGAGTCGGGAAATAGCTGACATCGCTAAGGCCGGTGGGGGTCTTAGTCGTATAGTCGGAACGCCACAGCTGGCGCAGACGATCCAGATGATGACACGCAAGACTGTGGTTCAGACGATCCAGCAGGCGGTTAATAAAGAGGTAAAAAAGATACTAGGCGAAGGGTCGCTGGAACAGCTACCACCTGTTCAGCGCTCGCAGGTCGTTACAGTTGTAGATGAACTAACAGAAACATCGCCGCTACGCATTGCGCTCCTTATCGATGCCAGTGCTAGTATGAAGCCTAAACTGGGTGCTGTGGAAGATGCGATTCGCGATTTGGCGCTCAGTCTGGAAGCAAGAGAAGGAAAGAGTGAGATCGCTGTGTTTCATTTTCCCGGAAATAACAGTAGCGAAGATGCTAGGCTTGATTTAGATTGGACCAAGGATATGTCAGGTATTCGTACGCTATTCTCCAAATTACACATGAGAGGCGCAACACCGACGGGTCCAGCTATTTTCAAGGTGCTTGAACATTATCGTTATGATACACTGGATGAACATCGTGGACGCCGAATGGATGACCACGACGAAAGAGAAGGGATGATTGGTGGGTATGTCGTCTAATCCGTCCTATCCTACTGGCACCTTAATTACCGGCAAATGGCGTGGAAACCGTTATGTCGTGGAGCGGATGCTGGGAAGGGGCGCGAACGGAACCGTATATCTTGTGCAAAGAGAAGGCAGACGGGAAAGGTACGCGCTAAAAATCGGATACGATACACTTGATCTCCAATCGGAGATCAATGTACTGACGTCGCTGCAATCGCGTCGGAAGCGCAACGAACACCGTGCTCGCCGTGAGACTCCATTATCTTCTTATTTTTTGGAAGCGGATGATTTTGCGAATGGAAATAATGTACCCTTTTATGTCATGCGGTATGTTGAAGGCAAGCCTTTGCATCATTTCCTATCGAAGAACGGACCGGATTGGCTAGGATTGGTAGGGCTTGGCCTACTCGAGAAGCTGCGAACATTGCATGAATGCGGATTTGTGTTTGGAGATTTAAAGCCGGAGAATGTGATGGTATCCAATTACGGTAAAGTGGAGCTGATCGATTTTGGAGGCGCAAGCCCTAAAGGCCGCAGTGTGAAGCAGTTTACCGAATGGCATGACCGTGGCTTTTGGAATGCAGGTAGTCGTACGAGTGATGAGGGTTATGATCTATTCGCTTTTGCTGTACTGTGCCTCCGTCTTCTCAATGAAGAGGGGCTCAAGAAAGCTGCGCTACAGCTGCCGCAGACAAGAAGTGTAGATGAACTGTTTAAGCTGGCTAGAAATCTACCCGATAAGAAACTATCTTCTTGGATTTGTTTGGCGTTAAAAGGAGGATTCTCCGGTTCAGCGGATGCTACAGAGGTCTGGCGAAACCATATTTACAGTTCGCGTCGAAAGCGACCTGACAGTATGGACACACCTCGCTGGCTCAAAAATGCTTTTGCATTATCCTTGTTCGTGCTTGCCTTTACGATTTATTGGGTATTTCGTTTTTGAACTCATACATATAGTTAGAGAGAAGGGGGGGCGCATATGGAGCAAATGAATGGACTGGTGGAGTCAGTATTGGAGTCAGCAGCTGAGCATGAGCTGTGGGCGCCCCATGACACCATTGTAGTCGCAGTTTCCGGCGGCCCGGATTCTGTGGCTCTTTTGCATGTTTTGCATGAAATATCTTTAAACGTTATGCCACTTACCTTAATATGCGCTCATGTGAATCATGGATTTAGACCGGAGTCGAAGGAAGAGGCAGAGCTAGTACGTGGTATGACTGAACAATTGGGACTGCCCTTTGAGTTAGCCGAATTCGATATTCCCTCTTTGGTCAAAGAAAGTGGACTCGGTCCTGAAGGGACAGCACGCGAGAAGCGATACGAATTTCTGATTGATACCGCACACCGGTATGGGGCGCGCTCCGTTGCTCTGGCTCATCATGCGGATGATCAGGCAGAAACGGTGATTATGCGTCTATTGCGAGGAAGCGGTTTATCGGGACTGTCCGGTATCAAGTGGAAAAGAACAGAAAAAAAGGTGGAACTCATTCGTCCATTCCTACGTATTAACAAAACGGCTCTTCTTGGGTTATGTCAGAATGAAGGTTTCACCTATGCCGAGGATGCCACTAATCTGCTGACGAAATACAAGCGGAATGCTGTTCGATTGGAAGTTCTTCCTTTTCTTGAAAGGTATAATGGCAGAGTGAGGCAGTCACTTGTTCAGCTTGCGGAAATTGCGGGAGCTGAGGATGAATTTATGGAGGCATCTGCGGTAAAATGCTTTGAGGAGCTGGTTTCGGAAGGGGAAGGGAAATATACCTTTAACAGAGCTTCATTTGCGGCCATACCCTCCGCTTTACAACGGCGTTTGATTAAACTAATATTAAATTATCTGTCGGCGGATCTATCCGCTCTTGATTTCTCCAAGATTGAATCTGTACGTCGGGGAACGCTGCAGAGCTATCCCACCACCTGGAGTTTGGATTTAGGTGGAGGCCTGACTTGTGTGCGGCAATATGATATCATCTTGTTCTCGTCCAAGCCCACGCAGCAACAGGCAAGCTATACATATCGTCTGTTTTTACCGGAATCCAAGCTAAAATTGGAGGAAATAGGTAAGGTGATGTCGATGGCGGTGCTGGAGAGAGAAAACTTTTTTGTACAGGGGGAGGATTATGGGAAGATGTCGGCTTGGTTTGACCGTGATGAACTGGTCTTTCCACTGACGATTCGTTCCCGATTGCCTGGAGATACCATAAGAGTCATGGGATTAAACGGAAGCAAAAAGGTAAAAGATATTTATATTGATGATAAAATACCTGCTGCTGAACGCTCAATGATCCCCCTCGTTTGTGATGGTTTGGGCAATATCGTCTGGATTCCGGGCGTAAGACGCTCGATGCATGCCGCAGTAGGGCGGCACACGACCTCGGTACTTCTATTGTCTCTAGCAGAGCTGGATGACCGCGAAGGAACTTAATGGTCGAAGTAAGTCTTTCATAGTATAACTTAGGAGGTTTCGCAAGTTGCAAAATGATATTCAAGAAGTCTTGATCACCGAAGAGGAACTTCAGCAGAAAATTAAGGAGCTCGGTCGAACACTGAGCGAAGAATACGCAGGTCGTACCCCTTTAGTCATTTGTGTACTAAAAGGCGCGTTTATATTTATGGCAGATCTGGTTAAAGCCATTACAGTACCTGTTGAGATGGATTTCATGGCAGTATCCAGCTATGGAGCATCCACCAAGTCCTCTGGTGTTGTCAAAATTATTAAGGATTTGGATGTATCGGTAGAAGGCCGCGATATCTTGATCGTTGAAGATATTATTGACAGTGGCCTTACGCTCAGCTATTTGATTGAGCTGCTCCGCAACCGCAATGCTGCTTCTATCAATGTGGTTACCTTGTTTGATAAGCCATCAGGTCGTACGGTTAATCTTGAAGCCAGATACACAGGCTTCGTGTTGCCAGACGAATTTGTAGTGGGCTACGGATTGGATTATGCCGAGCGGTATCGGAACCTCCCATATGTGGGAGTACTGAAGCCTGAGATTTATTCCAATTGAACTATTGATTGCCTTGATCATACGGATCGGGCACCCTTGGCTTCCTTTATTTGAGGTGTCCCAAGAGGCTATGGTACAATAACTTGAGTGTTGCGAGAGGAGGTAGGGGATGAATCGGTTCATCCGGAATTCTGGTTTTTATTTGATTTTATTTTTAGTCGTGGTGGGTATTGTCCAGTTTGTGAGCAATGGAAATGAAGCCGCCGATTTCCCTAGATACGACGAGTTACGGCAGGAGATCAAGGACAACAATGTGAAGGATTTGACGGTTCAGTTTGAGGGTAATGCCTTTTTAGTTACAGGCGAATATAGAGAGTTGCCTGCCGATACTAAATCGAAAAGCTTCTCCACATATATTCCTCCTACAGATCAAGCTCTTAATGAATTAATTGAAGCCAGTGATGTTAATGGGATTGAATTAACTCAGAAGAAGATGGAAGGCACCAGCATTTGGATAACATTCCTTTCTTCCATTATCCCATTGGTAATTATGTTCATCTTGTTCTTCTTCCTGTTTAACCAGGCGCAAGGTGGCGGCGGTAAAGTCATGAACTTCGGCAAGAGCAAGGCTCGGTTATATAATGAAGAGAAGAAGAAAATCAGCTTTGAGGATGTTGCAGGGGCGGACGAAGAGAAGCAAGAGCTTGTCGAAGTCGTTGAGTTCCTGAAAGATCCGCGCAAATTTGCAGCTGTCGGTGCACGTATCCCTAAAGGCGTACTGCTTGTAGGTCCTCCGGGAACAGGTAAAACATTGCTTGCCCGTGCTGTAGCAGGTGAAGCCGGCGTTCCTTTCTTCAGTATTTCCGGTTCTGATTTTGTGGAAATGTTCGTGGGTGTCGGTGCTTCTCGGGTACGTGATTTGTTCGAGAACGCCAAGAAGAACGCGCCATGTATTATCTTCATTGATGAAATTGATGCTGTGGGTCGTCAACGCGGTGCCGGACTCGGTGGCGGACATGACGAACGCGAACAGACACTTAACCAATTGCTGGTTGAGATGGATGGATTCGGTGGTAACGAAGGCATTATTATTGTTGCGGCAACTAACCGCGCGGATATACTTGATCCTGCATTACTTCGTCCAGGACGTTTTGACCGTCAAATTACGGTTGACCGCCCTGACGTAAAAGGTCGTGAAGCTGTACTTAAGGTTCACGCTCGTAACAAGCCGCTTACGAAAGATGTAAGACTGGATGTTGTCGCTAAACGCACAACCGGATTCACGGGTGCTGATCTAGAGAATCTGCTAAATGAAGCAGCATTGCTAGCTGCACGTCGTAACCGCAAGGATATTTCCATGATTGAAGTGGATGAAGCTATTGACCGTGTTATCGTAGGTACTGAGAAACGCAGTCGTGTTATCAGTGACCGCGAGAAACGTATTGTAGCTTACCATGAAGCAGGCCATACTATAGCTGGTTATTTCCTTGAACATGCCGATATGGTGCATAAAGTTACTATTATCCCACGCGGACGTGCAGGCGGATATGTTATTATGCTTCCGAAGGAAGATCGGATGATCGTTACCAAGCAGGAGCTATTGGATAAAGTGACTGGATTACTTGGTGGACGTGTTGCCGAAGAATTATTTATTGGTGAGATCGGTACGGGCGCATACAGTGACTTCCAACAGGCTACGCGCATTGTGCGTGCTATGATTATGGAGTACGGTATGAGCGATAAGCTTGGACCTATGCAGTTCGGATCTTCTCAAGGTCAAGTATTCTTGGGTCGTGATATTGGGCACGAGCAGAATTATAGTGATTCCATTGCTTATGAGATTGATCAAGAAATGCAGAACTTTATTACTTCGAGCTACGAACGTTGTAAAGAGCTGTTGCTCAAACACTCTAAAGAAATGCACCTGATTGCCAATACGTTACTTGAGAAGGAAACACTTGAGCTTGATCAGATTAGAGAGCTGATTGAACAAGGATTCCTTTCCGAAGATGGTAAAGCTGAGGGTGGCGAAGGCGTTGCACTTGAAGTTGGTGAACCTGTCATTGATAATATCGGTGATGTGCGTGTTCGCATTCAAGGCAAGTCTGAAGACACTGATTCCACGCTTCCAAACTTATCTAAGGAAGTTCCGAATAAACCTGAATCTGAGGGTAATGACGAATCCGATGATGAGAATAAAGGCGGCGGCACTAGCCTTACCTAAGCAGACCAACTATTCATATGACGTAAATTTATCCGGAGAACGTAACTGTTCTCCGGATTTTTTATTTCAATTTTTAGTGAATTTCATGCCTTGAGGCCTGTCCAGTTACATTGACAGAGGCTGGAACGTTGTGTACATTAGTGATTAATATTACTTACTTTAATCATCAGCTAATTCATTTTTTCAGATGATGGCTCATGCCATTTGATCAACATTGTGCCGGCGTAAAGCCGCGAAGATTTAAGGGGGAGAACAATCGGTGGAAGCTCTGGCGCTTGAGCGCAAGCAGGAACAGAATCGAGAACTTCGTATACGTCTTGAACAGCTCAAAAAGGAACGGAATGCAATCATTTTGGCACATTATTATCAACGTGATGAAATTCAGGAGGTTGCCGATTTCCGTGGCGACTCTTTTTTACTCGCACAGAAAGCTGCAGAGACAGATGCAGAAGTTATCGTATTTTGCGGTGTTCATTTCATGGGGGAGAGTGCTAAAATTCTGGCCCCGAACAAAACCGTCCTTATTCCTGATGAACGTGCAGGCTGCCCAATGGCCGATATGGTCAATGTAGACGGTTTGCGTAAGCTTAAAGCTCAACATCCAAATGCTAAAGTGGTTACTTATATCAACTCGTCTGCGGAGATTAAAGCAGAAACCGATATCTGTTGCACCTCTGCCAATGCCGTGAAAGTAATCGAGTCCCTTGATGCTGAGGAAATAATCTGGGTACCCGATAAGAATCTTGGCCAATACGTACAAGATCAGACCGGCAAAAAACTGATCATTTGGGAAGGCTATTGCAACACTCACGACATGTTAACTGTTAAAGATGTAGTAGAAATGAGAGCGAAATACCCAGAAGCGGAATTTGTAGTACATCCAGAGTGCCGTCCCGAAGTAGTAGCCATGGGTGATTATGTAGGTAGTACCACATCCATTCTCGAATATTGCCGGAAATCGGACCGCAAGCAATTTATCGTTGGGACCGAGGACGGTACAGGATATCAGCTCCGTAAGGATAGTCCGGATAAAGAGTTCCATTTTGCTACAAAATTTCTGGTTTGTCCTAATATGAAAGTTAACAATCTAAAAAAACTGGTGAAATGCCTGGAGACGATGAAGCCACAAATCTATGTACCGCCTGCTGTCGCCGACAAAGCCAGAACTTCCCTAGAGCGCATGCTACAAGTCCGGTAGTATGCGCTACTCTTTCGTTGAAACAGGTGAAAAGCGGTCATGATTCCACAATATTTGGTTGATTTTGATCTTCGGGATATTCCTACAGTAAAGACAGATTGTATTGTTATCGGTTCAGGGATTGCTGGATTATTCACGGCTATTAAAGCTAGTGAAGATCGGCGTGTCATAATGATCACAAAGAAATCAGTAATGGAGAGTAATACTCGCTACGCACAGGGGGGGATCGCAGCTGTTATAGCTGAGGATGATTCCCCTGCTTACCACCGGCAGGATACCTTAATGGCTGGAGCAGGTCTTTGCTCATCAACAGCTGTCGATGCACTTGTTAATGAAGGGCCAGATGGAGTTCATGAGCTAATTCGGTTAGGCACTCTTTTTGATAAGAAAGATGGGGTACTGGCTTTGACTCAGGAAGGAGCGCATAGCCACCGTCGTATTTTGCATGCTAATGGAGATGCTACAGGTTATGAGATTGTTCGTGCACTATCTGAACAGGTAGCTGAACATGAGAATATTGAGGTGTGGGATGATCATTATGTCATTGATCTCATCACTGAAGGTGGAGAATGTGTAGGCGCATTACTGCAGCGGCCCGGCGGTGGACGGTTATTCCTGCAAGGGGATGCGACTATTTTGTGCTCCGGTGGAGCAGGACAATTATTTCGGTACACTACCAACCCTGAAGTAGCTACAGGAGATGGTGTGGCGATTGCCTATCGAGCCGGGGCTCATATACGAGATATGGAATTCATTCAATTTCATCCTACAGCACTATGTTACCCTGGAGCTCCTAGATTCCTAATCTCCGAAGCTGTGCGTGGTGAAGGGGCAGTATTGCGCAATATTAATGGAGAGCGGTTCATGGAACGCTATCATGAACTACTTGAGCTAGCCCCACGAGATATTGTAGCTAGGGCCATTGTAAGTGAAATGGAGATCACTAAGTCAACATTCGTCTATTTGGATATTACGCATGAATCTCCAGAAATGGTGAAGAATCGTTTCCCTACAATATATGAGACATGTATGGGCTATGGACTGGATATTACAAGTGATTGGATTCCAGTGGCTCCTGCTGCGCATTATATGATGGGGGGCATTAAGACCGATCTGAATGGGGAGAGTACGATCCCTCGCTTATTTGCTTGCGGGGAGGTCTCTTCCACAGGCTTACATGGGGCTAATCGATTAGCAAGCAATTCTTTATCGGAGGCGCTTGTCTTTGGAAGTCGCATTATTGAGCGGATTCGCAAATTATCCCCACTTGGACGTGATGTTTTGTCAGTTAGCTGCAACGAGGGCCGTGTTGATTCGTCAACTCAAGCTATTGTGGAACGCCGTTTGAAGCTACAAAAGATAATGGTTCGGTACGCCGGACTACGTCGTAATGAAGAGACCTTATCTAAGGGAATAGAGGAATTAAAACGACAGCTACCCATCTTTGGATCAGTATTGACTAAACGTGAGGAATACGAGTTCGCTAATATGCTGACCTGCTGTTTGCTCGTGACAGAGTCTGCTATAGCACGGGAAGAGAGTCGCGGGGCGCATTACCGTGAGGATTATCCGCAGCGAAATGATGATCAGTGGCGTAAGCACCTGCTTCAAATTCGGGAACTGGGAATAGTGGAGGAATTAAGCGATGATGTTTAATGGTTACAATGAAGAGCTAGTACAATCCATCAAGTCTTGGCTGCGTGAAGATGTTGGTTCCGGGGATGTAACAACACAGATGACAATTCCAGTCGGCCATGAGTCTAAAGGGATTATTCATGCCAAGGAGGACGGTATAATTTGTGGTATCCCAATTGCAGAGCTAGTTTTTGAAATTGTTGATCCCACGCTTAGCTTTACAGCCCTTGTAGAAGAAGGTCAAGCAGTGACAAAAGGGACTGTAATTATTGAGGTGGAGGGCAGCACACACGCAATTCTAACAGGTGAACGGCTTGCACTTAACTTGATGCAGCGCCTTTCGGGTGTTGCATCACGTACGGCTTCTTTCGTGCAGGCGCTGGATGGATTACCGACTCGCCTAGTGGATACTCGTAAGACAACCCCTGGCCATCGTATGCTGGAGAAATATGCAGTCCGAATAGGTGGGGGATTTAATCACCGTTTTGGTCTATATGATGCAGTTATGATCAAGGATAATCATATTAAAGGTGCGGGTGGTATTCGGCAGGCTGTAGGGCGTGCTCGAAAGAACATTCCACATACGATGAGCATTGAAGTGGAGACTGAAAATTTAGAGCAAGTAGAAGAGGCACTGGTAGCAGGTGCTGATATTATCATGCTCGACAATATGTCTAACGATATGATGAAGGAAGCTGTGAGTAGAATCAAATCCAAAGCTCCCCATGTCAAGACAGAGGCTTCTGGCAATGTATCGTTGGAAACGGTTCGCGGGATTGCAGAAACGGGTGTCGATGTGATTTCGGTAGGACGTCTTACGTACTCCTTCTCCAGTCTGGATATTAGTCTGGACCTTAATGCCAAGAAGGAAGGGTCCTCATCATGATGCTTGCTGTCGATATCGGTAATACCAATATTGTTCTCGGTGTATACAGAAAGCGCGAATTGTTGCATCATTTTCGGCTAAGTACTGCGCGCCAATCGACCGTGGATGAATATGGAGTACTGATACACAATCTTTTTCAGATGTCAGGTATCTCTGTAAAAGATGTAGAGGGTGTAATAATATCTTCAGTAGTTCCACCTCTGGTTAAGACTATTGTAGATATGTGTATAAAATATATAGGCAAAGATCCATTACTCGTGGGACCAGGAATAAAGACGGGGCTTAATCTTCGCTATGAGAATCCGCGTGAGATTGGCGCGGACCGAATTGTTAATGCGGTTGCGGCGATTGAACAATACAAATGTCCGCTTGTTGTCGTTGACTTTGGTACGGCTACGACCTTCGACTGTATCGATGCAGGGGCTAATTATCTCGGAGGGGCGATTGTCCCAGGCCTTGGAATTTCTACAGAGGCATTATACCAGCGAGCATCGAAGCTGCCACGGATTGAATTAGAGAAGCCTAAAAAGGTCATCGGACGTAATACGGTGCACGCTATGCAGGCTGGCATTATTTTTGGGTATGCAGGCCAGGTTGAGGGGATCGTTAAGCGCATCAAAATCGAAATGAATGCTCCAGAACTGAAGGTTATTTCTACGGGAGGCCTCGCGTCGCTAATTGCGGGTGAGACGGACTGTATCGACGAAGTAAATCCTATGTTAACACTAGAAGGATTACGAATTATTTATGACCGTAACCAATAAAGATAAAGAAGCCTAAAGGGCGAAGAGATAGGAGGGCTATGCACCCAATGGAAAAAAAGAAGGATCGACTTATCCGTGGAACGGCTATGAATGGTAAAGTGAGAGCGTTTGCTGTTCGCACAACTGAATTGGTCGAGGAATTGCGGCGCAGACATGATACGTATCCGACGGCTACAGCCGCGCTAGGACGTACAGTTACCGCTGCAGCCATGATGGGCGCTATGCTCAAAGGTAGAGAGAAGCTATGCATCATGGTCAAAGGGGATGGACCGATTGGACAAATCGTCGCGGAGTCCAATGCGTTAGGAGAAGTGTGCGGTTATGTGCACCATCCTCATATTCACTTACCTAGCAATAGTATGGGCAAACTGGATGTAGCTGGAGCAGTAGGAACTGAAGGGTTCATTGATATTATAAAGGATTTGGGTATGAAAGAACCTTATCGGGGTAGTATTCCTATCATCTCAGGAGAACTTGGCGAAGACTTTACTTATTATTTCGCTGTTTCTGAGCAAACTCCAGCAGCAGTTGGCCTAGGTGTATTAGTTGATACCGATGAGTCGGTGATTGTAGCCGGAGGGTTTATCGTACAGCTTCTTCCAGGACTTACGGATGCGGAGATTACTGAGATTGAAAAAGCTGTAGGGGCTATGCCTTCCGTAACAGCACTTCTCGATCAGGGGCTGGAGCCAGAAGAAATGCTGCGTTTTCTTTTGCCGGATGCGGTGGTTATGGATGAACTGGATATTAACTTTGCTTGTCAATGTTCGCGTGAGCGGGTAGAGCAGACATTGGTTAGCCTAGGGCAGGATGAACTGGAGAGATTAATTGCAGAAGATGAACAGGCTGAAGTTGTATGCCATTTTTGCAATGAGGCTTATGTTTTTAATAAGGACGAATTACAGGTCATTTTAGAACAAGCGAACTCGTAGGGCATGGGATGATGACGAGACAGGAACGCGCACTTCGCAATACGGTTGTTATTCTGGCTGTTGCAACTTTAATGCTCGGGGGTCTATTATTCTGGAGTTTACGCGCCATGGCCCTTCTTAAAGGAGATACAACAGAGAATGAAACACCGGAGATAGCTGCTGCAGGCAGACAACCGATAACAGATAAGCAATGGATGGATGAGCTCAAAAAAAAGCATGGCCAAGAAGTGCTAGTCGGGATGCTCAATCATATTGTTGTGGATATGGAAGCAAAGGCTCTAGGAATTACTGTGACAGACGATGAGGTTGAGCAGGAACTTGCACGAACTATGGTAGGATACGGATCGGAAGAACAGTACTTTGCGCAAATGCAGTCTCAGCTGGGGTTATCTCGTCAGGAAGTGTTCGCAGAGACGGCTTATCGTCTGACCTTACAAGCGATAGCCACAGTTGGGATTACGATTAGCGATGCTGATATCGATGCTTACTTAGATCAAAATGCTGAGCGTTTCACTCCGAAAAAAGAATTGGAACTCTCCATGATCAAGGTTTCATCTTATGCTGAAGGCGAGCAAGTAATGGATCGCTTGGAGCAGGGCGAGGATTTTGCTGACTTGGCTAGGGAAGTGTCCATTGATGAAGAGAGTCGGCAGCATGGAGGCAGCTTAGGTAAAGTAGAGGAAGACGATCCTTTTTGGCCCGAGGGGATGCTTAAGACCGCTGCTAGTTTGGATGCGGGTGATATAGCGGGTCCGATTCAGGCGGGGAAAGACTTCACTATCATTCGACTAGAGAGCATTCGCTCTCCAGCAAAGCCGGACCAGAAGGAAATTAGGGCGCTGATACGTCAAGAGCTGGCTTTGGAGCAAGTGCCTCCTCTACAACAAGTGGAAAGTGATTTGCGCACCAAATATGATGTATCAATAAATATTGACAACAGCCTGCAAGATTGATAATATGATATTAACGTAAAACCTACCGTTTTAGTCGGAAATAACTGACGGTGGTCAATCATCTTCATCCCTTTATAGCAGTAATAACTGCGTAATAGGGACTCACATACAAGTAAAGTCACAATTTACGTTCTTATATCGCATTTATCATTCTAAGGAGGTTTTTGCTCATGGCTAAAGTCGTTAATAACGTAACAGAATTGATCGGAGGTACTCCGCTCGTTCGTTTGAATCGTCTGGCACAGGAAGGCTCCGCAGATATTTATTTGAAATTGGAATATCAGAATCCGGGATCGAGCGTGAAAGACCGTATTGCAATCAGCATTGTGGAAGAAGCTGAACGTGAAGGTCTTCTGAAACCGGGTGGCACGATTGTAGAAGCTACTAGTGGCAACACTGGTATTGGATTGGCACTTGTAGCTGCAGCTAAGGGTTATAAGGCAGTAATCGTAATGCCGGAAACCATGAGCATGGAGCGCCGCAATCTACTTCGTGCATACGGAGCGGAATTGGTTCTGACTCCAGGATCGGAAGGTATGAATGGAGCGGTTAAGAAAGCAGAGGAAATTCTGAAAGAGAACCCAAGCTATTTCCCATCTGATCAATTCAAGAATAAAGCAAACTTGAAGATCCACCGTGAGACTACTGGACCTGAAATCGTTGAAGCTATTGAATCCATCGGTGGCCCACTGGATGCTTTTATTGCAGGTATCGGAACAGGTGGAACGATCACTGGTGCAGGCGAAGTGCTGAAGAGCAAATATCCTGACGTGAAGATCTATGCTGTGGAACCTGCTGCTTCTCCAATCTTGGCAGGAGGCAAGCCAGGCCCTCACAAAATTCAGGGTATCGGAGCTAACTTTATTCCTGAGATCCTGAATCAAGACATTTATGATGAGATCATCCATGTTGAGAACGATGAGGCATTCGAAACTGCACGTCGTGTAGCTAAAGAAGAAGGTGTCTTGTCTGGTATTTCTTCAGGCGCAGCAGTATTTGCAGCACTTAAAGTTGCAAAAGATTTGGGCCCTGGCAAAAAGGTAGTTGTCATTATCCCAAGTAATGGTGAACGTTACCTTAGCACACCACTTTACAATTTCGAAGCGTAATTGTTTTTAATAACGTAATTTTACAAGAGTCTTCATACCACTTTTCTGGTGGTGATGGAGACTCTTTTCGTTGATCAAGAGGGCAAAAGGTTCTGTGCATATACGGAGACCTAGACGTGACAATTTATTATTTTTGAAAAATGCTATGGTTTTTACTGAGAACTGAAACGTCATAATAATTTCCTATAGCTGGGGGCTTTTCAATAATGCCTTAAGTACAGTATACTGACAGGCAATATACTACTGATGATTAAAAATAAGGGAATGCTTCATAAAACCAAGCATACGCTTACGAAGCGAGTTTTATTGCGATGTAAGTTCAGAGAAGTATTTGCTTCATAAAACTAGGCATACGCTTACGAAGTAAGTTTTGTCCCGATGAATGTACTGTAATATAATTCCAGACAAAACTTTTAGGAGGATGGCTTTGGAAATCATAACGACATGGCATGAGTGGGAACAATGGGCAGCTGAAGACTGGAGCATGTTCCCCTTGATTATAAAATCACCCATGTGCGCGGGAGGATTGCCCGCGTCCTGGAAGAAGGCCTGGGAATTAGCTTCTAAATACTCCGTAGTGTTGGAGAGTGGCAAGGGTGGCCGCTATACGTACTTAGGTTTAAACCCTGTATCTATTTTACAGGGCAAGGAGGACAGCGCTGAGGTATTTAGCCTTTCTCCCCAATCATTAGGTCAGACAGCTGATGAGGGTACACATGAGGTAACAACACTGCTCGGACAGCCGCTGGAACTGCTGCAGCAATGGATGTCAGGCTTCACCTCGCCAAGTCTAAACGTTCAGGGCATTCCTCCATATACCGGTGGATGTATTGGATTTCTAGGGTACGATGTGGTTCGCTCATTGGAGCGTTTGCCGTCTCTTGCACAAGATGATCCTGGTTTTCCTGATTATCTTTTTATGAGGATGGAAGAGGTATGGATTTATGATCACGAAGAGCATGTGCTTTATTGTGCTGTTCACGTTTCGGTTCCAGCAGAATGTGTGATGGAGGATTTACAGAACCTTTATCTTGGTGCTATAGAACAGGCTGGGCGAATGGTAGAGCAGTGGCAGTTGATATCCACAGCTTCGGGATTGAACGAAGAGGCCACAGGCAGCATTGAAGCTCTCACAGACTCATCAGGAGAGTGGCCGGGCATGACCTCGGCTTTCTCGCCTGAAAAATTTCAGCAGGCCGTGCTGGACGTTCAGGAATACATCCGCCAAGGCGATGTATTCCAAGTGAATCTCTCGCTGCGCCAGGAGGCGCAGCTGAAGTCCTCGCCGGAGGCGGTTTACGATTGGCTGCGCAAGCTCAATCCGTCCCCGTACATGGGGCTCTTGCGGTCGCCCGGCTTCGCGCTGTCCAGCGCTTCACCGGAGCTGCTCGTCAAGCTGCACGGGGACAAAGTGAGCGCCCGGCCAATCGCCGGCACCCGGCGCCGAGGCCTGACTCCCGCGGAGGATGCCGCCATGGAGGCGGAGCTTCGCGGGAGCGAGAAGGAGATCGCCGAGCATATCATGCTTGTCGATCTGGAGCGCAACGACATCGGGCGTGTCGCTGCATATGGGTCCGTCAGCGTGCCTGAGCTGATGACGGTGGAGCGCTACTCTCATGTGATGCATCTCGTTTCGCAGGTAGAGGGCCGAGTCGCACCGGATAAGGATGCTTACGCTGTTATCGCAGCCTTGTTCCCAGGTGGGACGATTACAGGTGCGCCCAAAGTAAGAACAATGGAAATCATCGAAGAACTGGAGCCGGTTCGGCGTGGACCATATACAGGATCCATGGGCTTTATTGACTATAACGGAAATATGGAATTAAATATTATTATAAGAACACTGGCTGTAAAGGATGGAGTCGGATATATTCAGACAGGTGCGGGCATCGTGATCGACTCTGATCCATACCGTGAATACCGTGAATGCCACAATAAAGCCAAAGCGGTAGTGAAGGCAGTACTCTGTAGTGAATTACAGCAGGAATCCCAAACTACCAGCGGCGCCGAAGGGGGAGAAACACTGTGATCTTGGTCATCGATAATTATGATTCCTTTACGTATAACCTCGTACAGTATTTGGGTGAACTTGGGGAAGAGGTTAAGGTACACCGCAACGATGAAATTACCATTAAAGAGATTGAAAAGATGGCTCCTGACCATATTCTAATTTCTCCAGGTCCATGTACACCTAATGAAGCGGGGATAAGTTTGGAATTGTTGCATCATTTCAAAGGCGTTATTCCGATCTTCGGCGTATGTCTTGGACATCAGGCGATTGGTCAAGCATTTGGTGGCAATGTTATTCGTGCAGAGCGTTTGATGCATGGAAAGACATCCCCGATTCATCACAAAGGTACGTCGGTTTTTGAAGGTCTGGAGTCTCCTTTTACAGCAACTCGATATCATTCTTTGATTGTAGAACGTGAGAGTCTGCCGGATTGTCTGGAGATTACAGCGGAGACCGAAGAAGGGGAGATTATGGCACTGCGCCATAAAGAATACCCTATCGAAGGTGTGCAATTCCACCCAGAATCGATTATTACGGATCATGGTCATACGATGCTGCGTAATTTCTTGAAACGGAGAGCCGGAGAAACGGCATGAAATATATAGGATTTAACAATGGTGTCATTGATGCACGACAAGCCGTGGTTTCCGCCCTGGATCACGGTTTTTTATACGGCATAGGATTGTTCGAGACCTTTCGGACGTACGGGGGAGTGCCTTTTCTGCTGGAACGTCATTTGAAGCGTATGGCAGAGGGGTGCAAGGAGCTTGGCATTCCATTTGAGCAGGAAGTTGAACATCTGCAGGACTGGATTCAGCGTGTTATGGACAAAAATGAATTAAAGGAAGCCTATATACGTTATACCGTAACAGCCGGCGAGGATATTCTCGGATTACCGGCGGGCGATTATCGTGAACCCAATCATTTGCTGTACATCAAAGTGCTGCCGAAAGTACCCGATAAGTTATACAGTGAAGGTAAAGAGCTACAGCTGTTGTCCTTGCGGCGTAATACTCCGGAGGGAACAGTGCGATTCAAGTCGCTGCATTATATGAATAATGTTTTAGCCAAGCGTGAGCTTAGAGGTTATGCCTCTGCGGCGAATGGTGCTGAAGGACTGATGTTGACTGCACAAGAAATCATAGCAGAGGGCATTGTCAGCAATATCTTTTTTATAAAAAATAATATTCTCCACACTCCGGATATTTCCACAGGGATTCTCCCAGGAATTACCCGGGAAATGGTAATGGAGCTAGCTCGCAGCACTGGGATTAGAGTAGAGAAAGGCGCATACCGGTGGGAGCAGTTGAAAGCCGCGGATGAAGTGTTCCTTACCAATTCGGTCCAAGAAATTGTCCCTGTTACTACACTGTTGCAAAACGATAAAAGATTCACTATAAGCGATGGCCTTTGCGGCAGAATAACTTCAGATTTGATCTCATCATATAGAGAAAGGACGGGAATATCGAAATGAGACCAGTCATATTCAAACGGACGTACCGCTGTGGAAATACAGATTTGCAATTGGGAAATCGAACGCTGATTATGGGCATCCTGAATGTAACCCCTGATTCTTTTTCAGATGGAGGACTTTGGGATGATCCGGACAAAGCAGTAGAACATGCGTTACGTATGGCTGCTGACGGTGCTGATATTATAGATATTGGTGGAGAATCTACCCGTCCTGGTCATAAACCGGTGGGGCTTGAAGAGGAATTAGCTCGTGTATTGCCTGTCATCGAGAGTATTCATCGAGCGGCACCGCATATTCCGTTATCTATAGATACCTACAAAGCTGAAGTGGCACGCCAAGCTATTGCTGCCGGTGCTCATATCATTAATGATATATGGGGTTGTAAGGCTGATCCAGAAATGGCGGCAGTGGCAGCAGCTGCGGACTGTCCCATTATTTTGATGCATAACCGACAGGACCGTGAGTATACCAATCTAAGTGCGGATATGTCGGTAGATTTTAAGGAAAGTATTGATCTTGCTTTAGCCGCAGGAGTGAAGCCAGCCAATATCATCTTGGATCCAGGGATAGGCTTTGCTAAGGATTCTAATGAAAATTTGCAGGCAATGATGCTTTTGGACGGGTTGACTGAGTTTGGCTATCCACTGTTACTGGCGACTTCACGCAAAAAATTTATCCGGACGGTGCTTGATTTACCCTCTGATGATGTTGTGGAAGGTACCGCAGCTACAGTAGCCTTTGGTATTGCTCAGGGCTGCCAGATCGTACGTGTGCATGATGTATCTCTAATTAACCGAACGGTCAAGATGTGTGACGCGATGTTGTATGCTGCTCCTCCAGTGGTGCGTGAATAAAGATATTTTACAAAAAGGGCGGGTTTAAAAATGGATAAAATGACGCTGCACCGAATGGAATATTACGGATATCATGGTGTGTTTGAAGAAGAGCGTAAGCTAGGTCAACGTTTTTACATTGATTTGGAGCTAGAGCTTGATCTGCAGGAAGCGGGCAAGAATGATGACCTGAACCAAACCGTGAATTATGCCGAAGTGCATGAACTGGTCAAAAATATTGTCGAAATAAAGTCTTTTAAGTTGATCGAAGCTTTGGCGGAATATATTGCATCCTCCGTACTGGACACTTATACTATTATCAATGCAGTGACGGTAAAGGTAACTAAACCGCATCCGCCATTCGACATTCATTTTCAGGGAGTGACTGTAGAGCTGCGCAGAACTAGAAAGTGAGAACAAAGTCCATGAATATACATTCCACCTCTGAAGAATCAGAGGCTTATATTGCTTTAGGGGCTAATTTGGGCGACCGTGAGGGCACGCTGTCAGAGGCTTTGAACAGACTGAATAATCATGATCAAATATCGGTAGTTCGCTGCTCCAAAGTCTACGAGACAGAGCCAGTAGGTTATTTAGATCAGCCGCAGTTTCTCAATATGGCAGCAGTTTTACGCACGACGCTTGCGCCAGAGACCTTGCTGGAAGTAATGCTGGGGATCGAAACGCAGCTGGGTCGTATCCGGGATATCCGCTATGGACCCAGAACGGTGGATCTAGATTTATTGTGGGTAGAGGGCCAGACACTTGATACCCCGCATTTAACATTGCCGCATCCACGTATGCTAGAGCGCGCATTTGTAATGCTTCCGCTCAGTGATATCGTTCCACAGGATGAACAGTCTTCCGGACTCCACAAGTTGATTACAGCAGCGCTTCAAGACATAGACGGGAAGGAAGGAATTCGGTTGTGGACAACAAGCGTATGGGACGGAGGGTCAGGGCATTCCGCAAGCTAAAAGGCTATACTCAACAGGAGCTTGCGGATCTGACTGGAATTTCCTTGGCTGTGCTTGGCGCAGTTGAGAGGGGCAACAGACGTTTGGAAGATCAAATTTTAGATAAAATTGCGAATGTCCTAGGGGTTACAACTGAGGAATTGGTAAACCCTAACTCATAATTTTTAAGTAATATAAATAGGAATAATGGAAGTGATACGAATGCTGAAGATTGGCGACATTGAAATGAAGAATCAAGTTGTTCTGGCTCCTATGGCTGGTGTGTGCAATCCAGCCTTTCGTCTAATCGCTAAAGAGTTTGGTACAGGTTTAGTCTGTGCGGAAATGGTGAGCGACAAGGCTATTATTCACGGAAATACGCGTACTCGCGAAATGTTGTTCGTGGATGAACGGGAAAAACCGCTTAGTTTGCAGATTTTTGGTGGAGATAGAGAGTCACTGGTGCAAGCGGCTAAAGTGGTTGATAAAGAGACCAATGCTGATATTATCGATATCAATATGGGATGCCCAGTGCCAAAGGTAACGAAATGTGATGCAGGGGCCCGCTGGCTTTTGAATCCCGACAAGATCTATGAAATGGTATCTGCGGTTGTCGACGTCGTGGATAAACCAGTAACTGTGAAGATGCGGATTGGCTGGGATAGCGAGCATATTTTTGTCGAAGATAATGCGCGTGCGGTAGAACGTGCGGGTGGCAAGGCTGTCAGCGTGCACGGAAGAACACGGGAGCAACTCTACACGGGGCGTGCGGATTGGAATTATATCAAGATGGCAAAAGAAGCGGTCTCCATTCCGGTTATCGGCAATGGTGATGTCAATACACCTGAAGATGCTCGGGCTATGCTTGATCAGACCGGTTGTGATGGCGTGATGATCGGGCGTGGTGCGCTGGGTAACCCATGGATGCTGTATCGTACGATTCAGTATTTAAGCACCGGGGAATTGATGCCTGAGCCAGGGTTAGAAGAGAAAATTAAGGTTGCCATTCTTCATATGGATCGACTGGTTGCTCTTAAGGGAGAAGCCGTGGCCGTACGTGAGATGCGTAAGCATATGGCTTGGTATTTAAAAGGCCTGAAGGCTGCCGCACGTGTGAAGGATGTGCTCATGGCAGAAACGAAACGTGATGGAATGGTGAAGATTTTGAATGATTTTGTCGTTCAACTAATGCATGATGAAGAAAATAAGGGTACTGGAATGTCTTCTTCTGCAGTATAAACGTTATTGTCCTAATGCTTTTTGATACATCCCACTTTATATGTAGTGTCATTGACATTTTGTAGCGGTTCCAATATAATTTCACAGTATAAAATCGCCGTTACAGTAAGAGCAATGCAGCAGGGAGGGTTCTTATCCTCCTAGATTAGCATATAGTATGGTGTTTTCAATAATTGTATACGACAGGAGAATCGGTTGAGATGAGCGATAAAGAAGTCATCCTTACGCCGGACGGGCTAAAGCGTCTGGAAGATGAACTGGAGACCCTCAAATCTGTGAAACGCCGCGAGGTTGCTGAACGGATTAAGGTAGCGATTGGCTACGGAGATATCAGTGAGAACTCGGAGTATGAAGACGCGAAGAATGAGCAGGCTTTTATCGAAGGACGCGTTATCACCTTGGAGAAGATGCTTCGCAACGCGCGCATCATTAATAGCGACGAGATCGTTACTGACGTGGTAAGTATCGGTGTTACTGTAAGTGTTGAGGATTTGGAGTACGGTGACACTATGGAGTACACAATCGTAGGCACAGCGGAGTCTGATCCACTGAACAATAAGATTTCCAACGAAAGTCCAGTAGGCAAAGCCATCATCGGGAAGAAAATTGGCACGATTGTTGACGTTAATACACCTGCAGGCGTTATTCAATATAAAATTCTCGATATCAGAATGAAGTAGTGTACAGACCTCATGGTCTGTAAATAGATGTGCTGCCAAATGTATAAACAGTTTCGTTGTATGTGGGCAGATAAGGGAACATTGTTTGGGAAAGCTTCCTTAGGGAAGCTTTTTTTCAAAATATAAGGGATTTATATCTGCAAGGGGATGAATAGCATGACCGAGGAAATGAATAATGTGGACAATGCAGAGAACGAACTTAGTGAGCTTTTGCAGATCCGCCGCGCCAAATTGGACGAGCTAAGAGGACTTGGCATCGATCCTTTCGGCAAAAAGTATGAGCGTACAGCTAACGCTGGCGATCTAGTATCGAAGTATGATGGACTTTCTAAAGAAGAATTGGACGAGCTATCCGTTGAAGTCAGCATAGCGGGTCGTATTATGGCAAAACGCGTTATGGGTAAAGCCAGTTTTGCACATATCCAAGACCTCAGTGGAAGAATTCAGCTTTATGTTCGTCAAGACAGCATTCCTGAAACGCAATACGCAGCGTTCAATGTTCTCGATCTAGGAGATATCATCGGCGTTCGCGGAACAGTATTCAAAACCAAAACAGGCGAGACCTCCATCAAAGTGCATAATCTCGAAGTCTTGTCCAAGTCCTTGTTGCCACTTCCTGAGAAATATCATGGTCTTAAAGATGTAGAGCTGCGTTACCGTCAGCGCTATGTTGATTTGATTATTAATCCAGAAGTTCAACAGACATTTATTGCTCGTTCAAGAATCATTCAATCAATGCGTCGTTATTTGGATTCACTTGGCTATCTTGAAGTTGAAACACCGACACTTCATGCGATTGCCGGCGGAGCTGCTGCGCGTCCATTCATCACTTACCACAACACGCTTGAAATGCAGCTGTATATGCGGATTGCTATTGAGCTTCATTTGAAACGTCTTATTGTTGGCGGATTGGAAAAAGTATACGAGATCGGACGCGTCTACCGTAACGAAGGAATCTCGACTCGCCACAATCCTGAGTTTACTATGATTGAGCTGTATGAAGCTTATGCTGATTACAAGGACATCATGAATCTTACGGAGAATATGATCGCTCATATTGCCCAAGAGGTATTAGGAACTCAACAGGTTGACTATCAAGGCAAGCCGGTAGATCTGTCACCAGGATGGCGTCGAGTAACTATGGTTGATGCTGTTAAAGAAGTAACAGGTGTTGATTTTAGTGTTCATATGACAGATGAGGAAGCACAGGCTCTGGCTAAAGAGCACCGTGTACCTGTAGAGAAGCACATGTCTTTCGGTCATATCCTTAATGCTTTCTTCGAGCAATTTGTAGAGGAAACACTGATTCAGCCGACCTTTGTAATGGGACATCCGGTTGAAATCTCACCACTCGCTAAGAAAAACGATGAGGATCCACGCTTCACCGATCGTTTTGAATTGTTTATTGTGGGTCGTGAGCATGCGAATGCATTTAGTGAATTGAATGATCCGATCGACCAGCGTCAACGCTTTGAAGCGCAAATCCAGGAGAAAGAGCAAGGTAATGACGAAGCTCATGAAATGGACGATGACTTCATCCGTGCTTTGGAATATGGTATGCCTCCTACGGGTGGACTGGGAATCGGTGTAGACCGTTTGATCATGTTGCTTACCAATTCTGCATCTATTCGTGATGTACTGCTGTTTCCGCATATGCGTAACCGTACAAACGAATAGTATTTATACAACAATGAGCACAGGAGGGCTGTCTGAGGGCGGTTCTCCTTGGCTACTGTTGATCAGAAAGTAAAGGTTCGTAGCATTGTTTTGCGGATATACAGCTTAATACTATATTGTTTCAAAAAAAAGTGTTGCAATGAATCTCTATACATGATATATTCTAAGTCCGGCCAAGAAATACACATGCCGAGCTCGAAAAAGAAGTTAAAAAAAGAGCTTGACATTAAATAGCCGAACATGATATAGTATAAGAGTTGCTGCTGAGACATTAAACGGCGTCAACGAGAACTTGATCTTTGAAAACTGAACAACGAGTGAGTAGGAAATCACGAAAGTGAAATCCAAAATTAGAGAATTAATTTTCTCGTCAGATGTTTCAAAATGAGCATATCGCTCTTTTCAATACTAATTGGAGAGTTTGATCCTGGCTCAGGACGAACGCTGGCGGCGTGCCTAATACATGCAAGTCGAGCGGAGTTATTTTGAAAGCTTGCTTTCAAAATAACTTAGCGGCGGACGGGTGAGTAACACGTAGGCAACCTGCCCCTTAGACTGGGATAACTACCGGAAACGGTAGCTAATACCGGATAATTTCTTTTTTCTCCTGAAGAAAGAATGAAAGACGGAGCAATCTGTCACTGAGGGATGGGCCTGCGGCGCATTAGCTAGTTGGTGGGGTAACGGCCCACCAAGGCGACGATGCGTAGCCGACCTGAGAGGGTGAACGGCCACACTGGGACTGAGACACGGCCCAGACTCCTACGGGAGGCAGCAGTAGGGAATCTTCCGCAATGGGCGAAAGCCTGACGGAGCAACGCCGCGTGAGTGATGAAGGTTTTCGGATCGTAAAGCTCTGTTGCCAGGGAAGAACGTCCGGTAGAGTAACTGCTATCGGAGTGACGGTACCTGAGAAGAAAGCCCCGGCTAACTACGTGCCAGCAGCCGCGGTAATACGTAGGGGGCAAGCGTTGTCCGGAATTATTGGGCGTAAAGCGCGCGCAGGCGGCTATTTAAGTCTGGTGTTTAAACCTTGGGCTCAACCTAAGGTCGCACTGGAAACTGGGTGGCTTGAGTACAGAAGAGGAAAGTGGAATTCCACGTGTAGCGGTGAAATGCGTAGATATGTGGAGGAACACCAGTGGCGAAGGCGACTTTCTGGGCTGTAACTGACGCTGAGGCGCGAAAGCGTGGGGAGCAAACAGGATTAGATACCCTGGTAGTCCACGCCGTAAACGATGAGTGCTAGGTGTTAGGGGTTTCGATACCCTTGGTGCCGAAGTTAACACAGTAAGCACTCCGCCTGGGGAGTACGGTCGCAAGACTGAAACTCAAAGGAATTGACGGGGACCCGCACAAGCAGTGGAGTATGTGGTTTAATTCGAAGCAACGCGAAGAACCTTACCAGGTCTTGACATCCCTCTGAATCCACTAGAGATAGTGGCGGCCTTCGGGACAGAGGAGACAGGTGGTGCATGGTTGTCGTCAGCTCGTGTCGTGAGATGTTGGGTTAAGTCCCGCAACGAGCGCAACCCTTAACTTTAGTTGCCAGCAAGTAATGTTGGGCACTCTAGAGTGACTGCCGGTGACAAACCGGAGGAAGGTGGGGATGACGTCAAATCATCATGCCCCTTATGACCTGGGCTACACACGTACTACAATGGCCGGTACAACGGGAAGCGAAACCGCGAGGTGAAGCCAATCCCATCAAAGCCGGTCTCAGTTCGGATTGCAGGCTGCAACTCGCCTGCATGAAGTCGGAATTGCTAGTAATCGCGGATCAGCATGCCGCGGTGAATACGTTCCCGGGTCTTGTACACACCGCCCGTCACACCACGAGAGTTTACAACACCCGAAGTCGGTGGGGTAACCCGCAAGGGAGCCAGCCGCCGAAGGTGGGGTAGATGATTGGGGTGAAGTCGTAACAAGGTAGCCGTATCGGAAGGTGCGGCTGGATCACCTCCTTTCTATGGAGAATCGTTTCCTGCAATGGAAACATTCAAATCGGAAGTTTAACTTCCAAATCTCGGGTTTAGGCCTGTTACTCACTCGTTGCTCAGTTTTGAGAGTTTAAGCTCTCATTTTTAAACTTGATCCTTGAAAACTGGATACCGAAACGAATTTGCGTTTTAGAACATCTTTTAGCAACTTGTGTAAACAAGTAAATGTTATTAGTGAGATGATTCCAAAAGAAATGTCATTGTATGATATTTTCCTGCGGAAAAATCAAGGTTAAGCTAATAAGAGCACACGGAGGATGCCTAGGCGCCAGGAGCCGACGAAGGACGTGGCGAACAACGAAACTGCCTCGGGGAGCTGTAAGCAAGCTTTGATCCGGGGGTGTCCGAATGGGGAAACCCAGCTGTGGTAATTCGCAGTTACTCATCTCTGAACACATAGGAGATGTAGAGGCAGACCAGGGGAACTGAAACATCTAAGTACCCTGAGGAAGAGAAAACAATAGTGATTCCGTCAGTAGCGGCGAGCGAACGCGGAACAGCCTAAACCTAAGAGCTTGCTCTTAGGGGTTGTGGGACGTCTCACATGGAGTTACAAAGGAATATGGTAGGCGAAGAGGTCTGGAAAGGCCCGCGATAGAGGTAAAAGCCCTGTAGCCTAAACTGTGTTCTCTCCGAGACGGATCCCGAGTAGTGCGGGGCACGTGAAACCCCGTATGAATCCAGCAGGACCATCTGCTAAGGCTAAATACTACCTGGCGACCGATAGTGAAACAGTACCGTGAGGGAAAGGTGAAAAGCACCCCGGAAGGGGAGTGAAATAGAACCTGAAACCGTGTGCTTACAAAAAGTCAGAGCCCTATCTATGGGTGATGGCGTGCCTTTTGTAGAATGAACCGGCGAGTTACGTTTAACATGCAAGGTTAAGTCGAGAAGACGGAGCCGCAGCGAAAGCGAGTCTGAATAGGGCGATTTAGTATGTGGACGTAGACCCGAAACCGTGTGATCTACCCCTGTCCAGGGTGAAGGTGCGGTAACACGCACTGGAGGCCCGAACCCACGCATGTTGAAAAATGCGGGGATGAGGTGGGGGTAGCGGAGAAATTCCAATCGAACTCGGAGATAGCTGGTTCTCCCCGAAATAGCTTTAGGGCTAGCCTCGGTATAAGAGTAGTGGAGGTAGAGCACTGATTGGTTGCGGGGCCCGCAAGGGTTACCAAGATCAGTCAAACTCCGAATGCCATATACTTATTGCCGGGAGTCAGACAGTGAGTGCTAAGATCCATTGTCAAAAGGGAAACAGCCCAGACCATCAGCTAAGGTCCCCAAGTGTGTGTTAAGTGGGAAAGGATGTGGAGTTGCACAGACAACCAGGATGTTGGCTTAGAAGCAGCCACCATTGAAAGAGTGCGTAATAGCTCACTGGTCGAGTGACTCTGCGCCGAAAATGTAACGGGGCTAAACACACCACCGAAGCTATGGCTAGATACGTATGTATCTGGGGTAGGGGAGCGTTGTATGTGGGTTGAAGGTGTACCGTAAGGAGCGCTGGACAGCATACAAGTGAGAATGCCGGTATGAGTAACGAAAAGATCAGTGAGAATCTGATCCGCCGAAAGCCCAAGGTTTCCTGAGGAAGGCTCGTCCGCTCAGGGTAAGTCGGGACCTAAGGCGAGGCCGAAAGGCGTAGTCGAAGGACAACAGTTTGAAATTACTGTACCACCGTAATCCGCTATGAGCGATGGGGTGACGCAGGAGGGTAGTGACGCGGACTGATGGATATGTCCGTCTAAGCAGTGAGGCTGATGTGTAGGCAAATCCGCACATCATTAAGGCTGGGCTGTGATGGGGAGCGAAAATTATAGTAGCGAA
The DNA here is from genome assembly GCF_037977235.1 of Paenibacillus sp. FSL K6-0276. Taxonomy (NCBI): domain Bacteria; kingdom Bacillati; phylum Bacillota; class Bacilli; order Caryophanales; family Paenibacillaceae; genus Paenibacillus; species Paenibacillus sp. FSL K6-0276. Next base: position 95,329 of record NZ_CP150276.1, read on the forward strand.
GGTCATGATCTCACACTGCCAAGAAAAGCCTCTAGCCAGGAGAAGGTGCCCGTACCGCAAACCGACACAGGTAGGCGAGAAGAGAATTCTAAGGCGCGCGGAAGAACTCTCGTTAAGGAACTCGGCAAAATGACCCCGTAACTTCGGGAGAAGGGGTGCCCCGGTAGTGTGAATAGCACGAGGGGGCCGCAGTGAAAAGGCCCAAGCGACTGTTTAGCAAAAACACAGGTCTGTGCGAAGCCGCAAGGCGAAGTATACGGGCTGACGCCTGCCCGGTGCTGGAAGGTTAAGGGGAGTGGTTAGGGGTAACCCGAAGCTATGAACCGAAGCCCCAGTAAACGGCGGCCGTAACTATAACGGTCCTAAGGTAGCGAAATTCCTTGTCAGGTAAATTCTGACCCGCACGAATGGCGTAACGACTTGGGCGCTGTCTCAACGAGAGATCCGGTGAAATTTTAATACCTGTGAAGATGCAGGTTACCCGCGACAAGACGGAAAGACCCCATGGAGCTTTACTGCAGCTTGATATTGAATTTGGGTACGATCTGTACAGGATAGGTGGGAGCCGTAGAAATCGGAGCGCAAGCTTCGGTGGAGGCGCCGTTGGGATACCACCCTGATCGTATCTAGGTTCTAACCTAGTACCCTTACCGGGTACGGGGACCGTGTCAGGCGGGCAGTTTGACTGGGGCGGTCGCCTCCTAAAGAGTAACGGAGGCGTTCCAAGGTTCCCTCAGAATGGTTGGAAATCATTCGAAGAGTGCAAAGGCATAAGGGAGCTTGACTGCGAGACCTACAAGTCGAGCAGGGACGAAAGTCGGACTTAGTGATCCGGTGGTACCGCATGGAAGGGCCATCGCTCAACGGATAAAAGCTACCCTGGGGATAACAGGCTTATCTCCCCCAAGAGTCCACATCGACGGGGAGGTTTGGCACCTCGATGTCGGCTCATCGCATCCTGGGGCTGAAGTAGGTCCCAAGGGTTGGGCTGTTCGCCCATTAAAGCGGTACGCGAGCTGGGTTCAGAACGTCGTGAGACAGTTCGGTCCCTATCTGTCGTGGGCGCAGGAAATTTGAGAGGAGCTGTCCTTAGTACGAGAGGACCGGGATGGACGTACCGCTGGTGCACCAGTTGTTTCGCCAGAAGCATGGCTGGGTAGCTACGTACGGACGGGATAAGCGCTGAAAGCATCTAAGCGTGAAGCCCCCCTCAAGATGAGATTTCCCAATTAGTAAGACCCCTTGAAGACGACGAGGTAGATAGGTTGGAGGTGGAAGTGCAGTAATGCATGGAGCTGACCAATACTAATCGGTCGAGGGCTTATCCTATACTTAAAACGCAAATTCAATTCGGATTCAGTTTTCAGGCATCAAGCCTGTAACACGCTAAGAAATTCATTCACACTTCTGGTGATGAACGAAATTTCACGCGGACAGCGTCTGTTTCACAGACGCATGTTTGGTGGCGATAGCGGAGGGGTTCCACGCGTACCCATCCCGAACACGACCGTTAAGCCCTCCAGCGCCGATGGTACTTGGACCGAAGGGTCCTGGGAGAGTAGGACGTTGCCAAGCACGTAAGACCACTGTTGAGTAATCGACAGTGGTTTTTTTGTTGTATTATTGAAGAATTCATTAGGGTTTATTTTGAGATACTACATTAGAGGTAAGCGTGTAAGCGTAGGTGATGACAATGGTAGAATGTATAATTTAACCAACCAATGTCCACTGTATATGGACAATAGTCCAATAATTCGCTTACTCGGGAGTCGTTTTTTGAATACCTACTCTGATGATGTAATGTTCTTGACAGTCCAAATACCCTTTGCTAAGATGGCAATAATATATTTTTGGATAAGCATCACAAACCTAAATTGAAGATATGAACTTGTTCTACTTCCAGATGTACAGAGTTGTCTGTCGTGAATGGACTAAAAGTCGAAGGTTCTTCTTTTATAAAGTTTGTAAGCGGGTATAATTTAAAATCAACCGAGGAGGAATGACCCAGGTGTGGAAAGATAAGTTTGGTAAAGAAGGTCTAACTTTTGATGATGTGCTACTGGTTCCGCGTAAATCTGAGGTACTGCCGAAGGAAGTAGATTTGACTACAGTTCTAAGTAAGAATGTGAAGTTGAACATCCCGCTTATGAGTGCAGGTATGGACACAGTCACAGAAGCGGCTATGGCCATTGCTATTGCTCGTGAGGGTGGTATCGGGATTATTCACAAGAATATGCCTGTAGAGCAGCAAGCGGAAGAAGTGGATCGTGTGAAGCGTTCAGAGAGCGGAGTTATTACTAACCCCTTCTCTCTTTCGGCAGAACATTTAGTATCTGATGCTGAACTACTGATGGGTAAATATCGCATTTCCGGAGTACCGATTGTAGATAGTGACAACAAACTGGTCGGCATTCTAACTAATAGAGATTTACGTTTTATTCATGACTTTAATATTCCAATTAAAGAAGTTATGACTCATGAGAATCTCGTGACTGCTGCTGTAGGTACGACACTTCAAGAAGCAGAAGGCATCTTACAACGTCATAAGATTGAGAAATTGCCGCTGGTGGACGAGAATAACGTTCTTAAGGGCCTAATCACAATTAAAGATATCGAGAAGGCTATTCAGTTCCCTAACGGAGCGAAAGATGCACATGGCCGTTTGCTAGTTGGAGCAGCTATTGGTATCTCTAAAGATACATTCGAGCGTACTGCTGCATTAGTGAAATCAGGCGTAGATCTGATCGTCGTTGATTCAGCACATGGTCACCATATTAATATTATTGAAGCCGTTCGCCAAATTCGTGAGTTGTATCCTGATCTTACGATTGTTGCTGGTAACGTGGCTACAGGCGAAGCAACCCGTGAACTAATTGAAGCTGGTGCTTCTGTAGTTAAAGTAGGTATTGGACCGGGATCTATCTGTACAACACGAGTTATCGCTGGTATCGGTGTTCCGCAGGTTACAGCCATTTATGATTGTGCAACGGTTGCTCGTGAGTACGGAGTTCCTATCATCGCTGACGGCGGAATCAAGTACTCCGGTGAAATTACCAAGGCTATTTCCGCTGGTGCCCATGCAGTAATGATGGGAAGTATGTTTGCGGGTACAGAAGAAAGCCCAGGAGAATCGGAACTTTATCAAGGCCGTAAATTTAAAGTATATCGTGGTATGGGCAGTATGAGTGCCATGAAACAAGGTAGTAAGGATCGTTATTTCCAGGATGACGATAAGAAGCTTGTTCCTGAAGGAATTGAGGGTCGTATCGCTTTTAAAGGGCCTCTTTCGGATACCGTTCATCAATTGATTGGCGGACTGCGTTCGGGTATGGGCTACTGTGGTACCAAGTCGCTCGAAGAACTTCGGAATGACACTTCTTTCATTCGCATCACAAGTGCTGGACTTCGCGAAAGCCATCCACATGATGTGCAAATTACGAAAGAAGCGCCAAACTATTCCGTGTAATGGACTAGAAAGACTATTTTTTGGACAGACAGGACTATTTCGTCCTGTCTGTCTTTTTTTGCGTGTACCCCTGTGTTAGAATAGAACAAGCTATTGATATGAGGTTTAAAGGAGAGTAGTAATCATTGAAGCACAAGCAGAAATTTAACGGTAAGCAATTTATGATTAAGACAGCCACAGTAGGTCTACTTTTAAATATGTTAATGAATCCTGCAATTCCAGCATTGGCTGAGGCAGGTAAGACTCCAACAACTACAGAATCCGGTACTACAACTAATGCTACAGCAACTAAAGCAACCAATGCAGTGAAGATACCTTCTGTGGACACACTCGGTTTGAAATTGAAATCGGCGGTGTTGATCGAGCCAACAACAGGTGAGGTATTGATGTCCTTGAATGCAGATGTACCTTTGCCGCCTGCAAGTATGACCAAGATGATGACGGAATATCTTGTGGCAGAGGCAGTGAAAAACGGACAACTCTCATGGGATCAAAAAGTGACAATACAAGAAAATGCCGCTAAGCAAACCGGATCGCGTATTTATTTAGCAGCAGGTGACGTACACACAGTAGAAGAATTGTATATTGCGATGGCTGTTGGATCTGCGAATGATGCGACAGTAGCACTGGCAGAGCTTGTATCCGGCTCAGAACTCGAATTCGCAAAACTTATGAATCAGACAGCGCAGAAGATGGGTATGAAGACTGCTCACTTTATTAACTCTACAGGACTTGATAAGGCCGATATGCCGAAGGGATTTCAGCCTGCTGAGGATGGAGAAACTGTAATGTCAGCAATGGATGCAGCTATCCTTGCTAAATTTATCGTTACTGAGCATCCTGATTTCACTAGATTTACTACGATTCAATCTTATAAATTCCGTGAACGGGACAAAGCTCCAATCATCAACTATAACTGGATGCTGGAAGCTAACAAGAGCATCGCCAACTTCAAGGCTTATGCTTATCCAGGCTTGGATGGTTTGAAGACGGGTCATACCTCAAGTGCAGGTAACTGCTTTACAGGAACCGCTGTACGGGATGGAATGCGATTGATTAGTGTTGTTATGGGCGCTAACTCTGAGGCACATCGTTTTACTGAAACGAAAAAAGTACTAGATTACGGATTTAATAATTTTGAAATCAAACAGGTTGTAGCCCCTAAAGCAGTGATAGCCGGCAACGAAACTGTGCCAGTCCTCAAAGGGAAAAATAAAGAGGTGCCTGTAGTTACGGATGAAGCAGTATCTTTTATCGTCCCTAAGGGAACAACCGCCCCTCAAATTAAAACAACTGTTGAAATAAATGATCCAGCAACTTTAGTTGCTCCTATAGCACAATCTGCTAAAGTGGGTAAGGTCACTTATTCCTACCAAGTTGAAGGCATGTCTGATGTTCAGCAGAAGACGGTAAATCTGATTACTGCTGAAGAAGCGGAGAAGGCTGGTTGGTTTAAGCTATTCCTTAGAGCCATTGGAGATTTCTTCGGCGATTTGTTTACTGGGATCAAAAACTTGTTCTAATGAATTTAACGAGTAAGTGGATTGTATATTTCCCTTCATTGGGGTAAAATTACAAGTTAGATTAAGATAGATCATTCGGGGGGCTAGGACATGGAAACAGGAACATCGCGGGTTAAAAGAGGCATGGCGGAAATGCAAAAAGGCGGCGTCATTATGGACGTCATGAATGCAGAACAAGCAAAGATTGCTGAGGCTGCGGGTGCAGTAGCTGTTATGGCTTTGGAACGCGTGCCTTCTGATATTCGAGCAGCTGGCGGTGTAGCACGGATGGCCGATCCTACAATTGTAGAAGAGGTTATCAAAGTGGTAAGTATCCCTGTTATGGCTAAGGCTCGTATCGGCCATTACGTAGAAGCGAAGGTCCTGGAATCCTTGGGTGTTGACTATTTGGATGAGAGTGAAGTTCTTACTCCTGCTGATGAAGTATTCCATATTAATAAACGTGAGTTCACCGTTCCATTCGTATGTGGAGCAAAAGACTTGGGAGAAGCCTTGAGACGTATTAATGAAGGTGCATCCATGATCCGTACGAAAGGTGAACCAGGAACAGGTAACATTGTTGAAGCAGTGCGTCATATGCGCTTTATCAACAGTCAAATCCGCAAAGTAACCAATTTGTCCAAGGACGAGCTTTATAACGAAGCTAAGAACCTGGGAGTTCCTTACGAGCTGCTGCTTGAAGTACATGAGCTTGGTAAGCTGCCGGTTGTTAACTTTGCTGCTGGTGGTGTAGCAACTCCTGCCGATGCTGCCCTGATGATGCATCTAGGTGCGGATGGTGTATTCGTAGGCTCGGGTATTTTCAAATCGGACAATCCTGAGAAATTTGCGCGTGCGATTGTTGAAGCTACTACACACTATACTGATTACAAACTGATTGCTGAAGTATCCAAGAACCTTGGTGCACCAATGAAGGGGATTGATATTGCAACTCTAACCCCGGCTGAACGTATGTCGGAGCGTGTTCGTTAATAGAGAGAAGGTTGCCCGGATGAAAATAGGAGTGTTGGCGCTTCAAGGCGCTGTTACGGAGCATATTGTTAGTATAGAGAAGACCGGAGCAGAGGGCGTGCCTATCAAGCGTGTAGAGCAGCTTGAGGAGGTGGATGGCCTAATTATCCCCGGCGGTGAAAGTACAACGATTGGTAAGCTGATGCGAAAATACGGCTTCATTGAAGCAATACGTGATTTCTCCAATCAGGGAAAGCCGATTTTTGGAACATGCGCGGGTATGATTGTTCTGGCCAAACGAATCGCCGGTGGGGAACCAGGGCATCTGGAGCTAATGGATATTACAGTGGCCCGGAATGCATTCGGTCGTCAACGGGAAAGCTTTGAATGTGATCTGGATGTTAAAGGAATTGATGAGCCAGTGCGTGCTGTTTTTATACGTGCACCGCTTATCAACGAGGTAGGCCCGGGAGTAGATGTGCTTACAGTCTATAATGATGAGATTGTAACTGCGCGGGAGGGTAACCTGCTGGTGTCTTCTTTTCATCCAGAATTGACCGATGATTTCAGACTGCATCAATATTTTGCTGATATGGTAGAGGCTACTAGGCAAGTGCAACAACAGAATCACATATAAGAACATCCTGACTCTTTCAAAGCTGTAAGCAGCAATTTGAAAGAGTTTAGGCTGTTTTCAGGAGGGAAACTTTGTGTTAGATGTAAAAGTATTACGCAGTGATTATGCTCGAGTTGAACAAGCTTTAGAGAAACGGGGTAAATCACTGGATTTGATTGCTGATTTTCCACAACTTGATCTGCGCAGACGTGAATTACTGCAAGAAACAGAAGGTCTTAAGAACCGTCGCAATACGGTATCGGGTGAAGTAGCGAAGAAGAAAAAGAATGGTGAGCCAGCAGATGACCTAATTGCAGAAATGCGTACGGTATCTGACCGAATTAAAGAGCTTGATGACGAAGTACGTGAACTGGAAGTTCAGATTGCTGAACTTACTATGAGTATTCCGAATATTCCTCATGATTCAGTTCCAGTAGGTAAGTCCGAGGATGATAATGTTGAATTGCGTCGCTGGTCGGAGCCAAAAGAATTCGGATTTACTCCGAAATCACACTGGGAGCTTGCGCAGCAGCTCGATATTATTGATTTTGAAGCTGCAGCTAAGGTTACGGGATCTCGGTTTGTTTTCTATAAAGGACTCGGAGCACGTCTAGAGCGGGCGCTAATTAACTTTATGATGGATCTTCACAGTGGTGAGCATAACTACGAGGAAATGCTGCCACCTTACATTGTGAATAAAGACAGCTTATACGGAACAGGACAACTTCCTAAGTTTGAAGAAGATCTGTTCAAGCTACGTGATACCGAATACTATTTGATTCCTACAGCGGAAGTACCAGTAACGAACTACTATCGCGAAGAGATTTTAACGGCAGCAGACTTACCTAAGTATCATGTTGCATACAGCTCTTGTTTCCGTTCTGAGGCGGGCTCTGCGGGTCGTGATACTCGTGGTTTGATTCGTCAGCATCAGTTCAACAAGGTAGAGCTGGTGAAGCTTACCACACCTGAATCCTCTTACGAGGAGTTAGAAAAAATGACAGCAGATGCTGAACGTGTGTTGCAGCTTCTGGGATTGCCTTATCGTGTACTAGGGCTATGTACGGCTGATATGGGCTTTACATCGGCTAAGACGTACGATTTGGAAGTATGGCTACCTGAGAGTGGAATGTACCGTGAAATCTCTTCTTGCTCAAATACGGAGGACTTCCAAGCGCGTCGGGCAAATATTCGTTTCCGTAAGGACCCAAAATCCAAGCCTGAATTTGTTCATACGCTGAACGGATCTGCTTTGGCTGTTGGACGCACTGTTGCTGCAATTCTTGAGAATTATCAACAAGAAAATGGCAGTGTTCTGATTCCGGAATGTCTACAACCGTATATGCGCAATGTAAAATCGATCCAACCTAAAAATATTTAAGAATATAGTTGCTTTTTCTTTGCGTTGTATGGTACAATTCCTAATGCATGTGAAATTTATATGCATTTGGAGAGGTACCGAAGCGGTCATAACGGGGCGGTCTTGAAAACCGTTAGAGTGCAAGCTCACGTGGGTTCGAATCCCACCCTCTCCGCCATTCTTTTAAATGTCCGCTATATAAGATATTATGGCGATTATGATTGAAACGCACTTGACTGTTGAACAGCGGTCTAGTGCGTTTTTTTGTGTTCATGACCGTTAGAGGAAAATCTAACGGGAGGTACTCAATATGAATGTGAACACAGGAAAAACAGCCCATAAAAGAGGGCGAAGAAAGAATAATTTAGATTTACCACAACGGTTGTTAGACCGTCTGACTTCTTCGGTCTTGGAAACGCCTCGCTCCACACTTCAAGAAGCCGAGAAACCTCGTTCTGAGACGTTAACACTGGACAAGTTGTTTAACCGCTACTATGCCGCAAGGCAAGCGGCAGGGGCGGCAGAGCGCACCTTAGAAGACTACAGGAAGCATATGAACTGGTTTCGGCGTTTCTTAGCAACGGAGTACAGCGGTCTTGATAACTTTGTACCTAACCGTGATGTCATCCGTGTATGGATTTCATCTATGTTGACGGTGCAGAGGTTGAAGCCCTCAACAATAAATATCAGATTACGTACAGTTAAGGCAATGTTCAATTGGGCTATAAGTGAAAGAATCATAAAAGAATCTCCATTTGAGAATGTAGAGTTATTGAAGGTACCTGAGGAAGATTTCCAAGTAATTTCAAAGGCACATGAGAGGAAGCTCTTCAATTGCTGTGAATTGACTACCTTCTTGGGATTGCGTGATGCATTATTGATGTCTTTTCTGCTTGATACAGGGGTACGTATTGGGGAGTGTATGAGAATTTTTGTAGAGGAAGTTGATTTACAGAATCGCTCTGCTTCCGTACGTGCAGAATCAGCTAAAACTAGAAAAGCGCGGACAGTTTACTTTGGAGTAAGAACCCAAGAGCTATTGGTTATTTATCTCGCTTGGCATGAGATGAACGGACAAGCTCCAAACTTATTCCTAAATGAATATGGTCAGCCATTAGATAAGAATTGGGCAACCAGATGTATTAGCTACATCGGGAAGAAGGCAAAGATTACGGGAGTTCGTATAAGTCCTCACACATTCCGACATACGTTTGCAACTCGTTATATAAAGGCAACAGGTGACCCATTTTCATTACGAAGATTACTTGGGCATTCCTCAATGGAGATGGTCAATCGTTACGTTAATCAGGATGCCACCGATGTTCGTGAGCAATATGAGAAGTTCGTGAAAAGAGGAATTGAGCAATGGTAACTACACGAACTGTATGGTTGGCTAAGGACGCTAAAGTTAGCGCTACCAAACTTGTAGAACTGGTATGAGTGCGTTATTAGCTTGCTCAGGAGCATGGCAGCAAAGACACTATTCCTGAACGCAGAGGAGCCATACAAGCTGAAATTGAGCATCTGAAAGTGGAAGTTGATTAGTTATTAAGGTTATGTGATAGGAATGTGTATTTAGAAGTTGGAACGGTCATATCAATTCAAGGATGATTGTAAGTGTCACTATCATTAACTTTAATTATTGCATGACACCAACAAAAAAACTTGCGCAATAACACAAAGAAGACTACTTCATAAGAATCTAAGTAGTCTTCTTTGTGTTATTGTCAGTCATCTTCTTCATTCTCTTTAGCTACAATCACTACAAATTCTAAGGGGAAAGTTCATCTAATAAAACTCAGATTTTATTGAGAGATATTATTAACCCAAAGTGGATTGATGATATCTTTGTTTAATTCCAATGATTTATTAACGATACTATAATTGAAACTGTGATAATTCTTTAGTATTCCGTTGTTTCTGACATAAAGAGATAATAGCATTTTACATACTATATCCCTTTTTAGAATATCCCTTTCCCATAAATAGAGGATATTGATACCAAAATGTCTTGAAATATATGTTTGTTTTCTTTTATCACGATGGATACCTTTTAATTGAGTAGCATTTACATTAGATAATTGATATTTTTGAGGGTTAGCATGCCAGTAATCCCCCATAGTCTCAATAGCTAAATGAAGTAGAATTAAATAGTGGTCTATAGAGTAATATCCCATGGTTTTCTCGGCTTCAGACTCAATATGTAAATCCTTTAAAAACCTCTCTACATTTTTTTGTATATTGGATTCCTTTTTAATAATCCCATTCTGTAACATTTGAAGTATTCTTATTCTTGATGGTTCAATTAACTCAGGTCGCTTTTTACCAAACATAGGCGATTTATCTCCAACATAAAACTTACTTCTAAATATGGAATAACAATTTCTTGAACAAAAATGATGATTATTTCTTTCCTGTTCGAAATCAGTAACTGCCAATTCTTTTTTGCATTCACTACATTCCATTATAGTTCTCTTATAATAAGGACTTGCTTCTCCAGATAGATTTTTGGACTTCCAAGTCCAATAACAATCAGGTGAGCAAAAGTGTCCGTTTATATTTTTCTTAAATACACTCATTGGTATAGAAATTGAATAGCCGCAATCCAAACATTTAGTGGAAACATGTGGTTTAGATGGATTGGGATTATACTTATCGTTAGATTTAGACATAAAACCATTTCTACACTCATGATTACAAAAATTATAATGTTCTCTAAGTAGTGACTTTTTTTTACTGATTACTTTTGTGCAATAGCTGCATATTACTTGTGTGTAGCACTCCTTCCTAGCATGTATGTTTTTGTATTCAGTACTTTTTTGCCATTCGATTTGACAATCTTTCTTACAAAAGAATCGTTTAGTCTTCTTTAAACGATATGGTTGAATAATAACTGGGTCATTGCAGGTGTAACAATTTACTTCTACTTTTTCTTTTCTTTTCATATGAATCACCTATTTAGCCTGTAAGTTGCTTATATAGTGTGCAATCCACAGAAATATATTCAAATTATCAAGAACCCACAAAAGTAGTAATAGAATGCTAAAGAAAGTACTATTTATTTTAAAGGTTCATTTCGAGTTTATGACGCGAACTACGCTGCATTTCCAAAAACTGCGCTATGCGTCCTATATAGAATATATACACACCCAATGATAATTATATAGATAACTTGTATACTCTATATTTATATATTCTATATAGGACGCTGAAACAAGTTTTTGGTTTTTTGACTAAAAAGGTAATACCAAGTCTTCGTATTCGTCAAAAGACACTTTTTCACTTTGAGGTTCGATAATCGCATAAGAGTAACGTTCCTGACAGGTAGCCCAATTAATCTTTATAGGCTTTTCAACTTGCTTTTTGGTGACAGAGAAAAATTCAGCTTTATAAGCACGATACCCGTTGGCTTTAGTTGAAACATTATGAGGTCTATCGATTACCCAAGGCATAGGTAAGACATCGACCATTTCGTATTGTCGCAGCGTATGAAGAACCTTTTTCATTCTTGTAGGCTTCATACCAGAAACCTCAATTAACTTCTCTAGTGATATATTCCAATAGCCTTTATAGAAATCATATTTATGTTTAATTAACGAGTACAAATAAAAACCTTCAACACCAAGCTCTTTATTAGACATACACTTCAAGAAGGTTTCTACTTCAATACCGTGTGTTTGTGAAATGTCATCAAATGTACCCCATTTACTCTCTTCGCCATCCGAGCTGACATGTAATCTATCAAAGGCTTTAATTGGATAAGAAATAGTGGTTCGGGGAGGAGTGTTCTTTACGATTTCAGAATAGTAATACCCATAATCAATATTATTTTCTTCGTCTATGCTCCTATCTTTCAAGTAATCAAAGATTACCAATCTATCTTCATTTAAGTACCATTGAATAGGATAATTTGAGTCGGGTTTCGTATATCCCATCAAGTTCAGTATTCCCCCTTTTTTAATAATAGGGTCAAGAAATGTACTTTTTCCCGAGAAGCCTAATAATTGTTTTCTAATTGGAACTTTTAGTGTCAGTTCATTTTTTCCGTATATTGCATACCTATATAAAAATGTATCAAGATAATAACAAGCGTACACACTTGATACGAACAAAGAAGACCCTGTAACATTGTTTGTAATATCTTCAAAAATTTCGTTTGGCATATAAATAGTAGGTAGTTTATCATGGACACGTAATCTGTCTATACAAAGCATATCCTTTAGCTCCAGTAAATTCATTTGATATTATCATCTCCTTTAGTTGATTCATTTTTCAATAACTTGTCTAATGCTAACTTTTAGTTCTTGTGAGAGTAGATATGAATCATTATGTAGCCATCTACTTAGATGCTCGCGAGACATGCCGCTTGTCGCAGCAATAAATGTTATGGATGTTCCGTATTTTTCGCGGAATTGATTCACGGCTTGTCGTAGTTCTGTATCGTTCATTTTTCATTTCACCTCCTCACTAAAGTGTGATTTCATGAGCAAAAATAAAAACTCCCCGATGTGACTCAGAGAGTTGGTTCACTTCTAATAGTTTTTAGAGAAGGTCGCCTTTTAGTAATTTGGCAGGCGATTAATGAGTTAAGTCCTACATATATAGTTATACAGCTAGGTTGGAAAAACACACAGAGACGGACAATATTTTTATCTGAGCTTGATTTCATTAATCATTTTCATGTATGGATGCAATCCTACTTGATAAAAAAGGCTTTCGTATCGCAAATTTTAATCGTAGAGTTCGTGTGTGTGAGTGTTCGCCCCGCTCCAATCAGAAAAAGTACTTTTCAAACTGTAAAGTACCCCGACAGCACAGTAATAAAAGGACAATGTACCGCAGTGGTTGGCTGGATATTTGAAGTAGTTTCAATTGTTTTTAAACGTATACCTTTGTAAACGACAATTTAAAGTGGATTTTCATGGTTGTAAAGATGTTGATTTGACTATATAAACGTTTATAAATACATGGATACGTTTATAAACAATTATGATATAATTAGGTCATCACTTTAAAAAAAGAGGGATGCTCTACTAATGACAGTTAAAATATTTGCTTACATAAGAGTTTCTGCAAAAGACCAGAATCCCGATAGACAGTTACATGAGATGAAGCAGCTTGGAGTAAATGAACGAGATATATTCATTGATAAAGAGAGCGGTAAGGACTTTGACCGTCCTCAGTATCAAGCATTGAAGCAATGCTTACGTCAAGGGGATTTGCTGTACATAAAGTCAATAGACCGCTTTGGACGTAACAGCAAAGAGATTAAGAAGGAATGGGAACACATTACACAGGAGATTAAAGCAGATATTAAAGTGCTGGATATGCCTTTGCTTGATACTACACAGCACAAGGATACATTAGGGACATTCGTAAGTGATTTGGTATTACAGGTACTTTCTTTTGTTGCCGAACGAGAGCGTGAGAATATTAGACAAAGACAAGCGGAAGGCATTTCTGTTGCGAAAACAAAAGGTAAGCACTTAGGCAGACCGCAAAAGAATATTGATACTTTAAGCAAAGAACAAAAAACGATTCTGGATTCAAATTATCAGAAATGGCAATGTAAAGAGATAACAGCGGTGCAGTTCATAAAAATGTTAGGGCTTAAAAAGAACACATTCTATAAAATTGCGAGGGAATATCAGAAACAGATATAGCGTATAGCTGACTTCATTAGAAGCATCATTTTGATGCTTCTTTAATTTTATGTGGGTGGTTTACTATAGTTTTTCATATCAAAAATTCGTTGCCTACATTGAGGAGTCATTGAAGATTGATACTCCTAAATTGCAACGAATAATTTACATTTATAGCAGATTGATAATTCTAGTATTAATTCTTCCTGAATTTGTATAGATATAAGTGAGGGATTATTGTAGAATTGTAGAATATTGGAATATAGGAAATTAGAACTAGGGAGGAAACGATTTGAGTAATCTTGATATCTTTAATATTTCGGCAAGTGTAATTTCAATAATTTCTTTTTTTCTATCTTTATATGCAGCCAAAAGTGTATTCAATATCAAGAAACAAATTAACAAGGTAAATAGTGATAATATTTCACAAACTACTAGCGGAACCAATTCACCAATATATACTTCAAAAAGAGACATGAATATTAATAAGTAGGTGTGAAAACATGAGTTTCCAAACCAATGGTGAAAACTCCCCAATCTATTCATCTGAAAATATGGTTATAAATCATTTTTCAAGTCCAATTATGATTGACCCTGATGAATTGGGAGCATTAATTAACATATTCTTCTCAAAGATAGATGGACTAAGAGAGATTTCGACTGCTACATTTAATGAAAAACTTAGAAGAACAAATATTAAAAGGAAGAATCAAATTAATGGTATGACAAAAGAATACTACGGAGCCGCTGTTAGAGATTATATAGTTTACTTTAATGAAATTGATGATTATTTGAGTGAGCCAACGAATGAACAGGAAAACAAGCGATATAGATTTATTGCACGTGATGTAAATAGGAAAATTGCAGCATTCAAAAAAAGATTCGGCGCATTTGATGAAACTTTTGAACATGTAGTAACTAAGTTTACCTCAGAAGCAAGTCAAAAATTCGAATTGGATTTTCATAAAAAAGAATTAATACCTATTCTTATTGCGTATATGTACTACTTTTGTGATGTAGGTGAGAACGATGAAATTGACGCCTAATAAACATTTCAATATACAAAAGTCAGTTCTTGTTAAGACAACAATTATCATTCAAATTATGTTATCGGAGCCATATATTAAATTCGATGAATTGTATCGAAAGTATCATGCCAATAACTCAGAAAATGATTATAAAACCTTTATACTTGCGTTAGACTTACTATTTGTTTTAGGTAAAATTCGTTATTTTAAAAATAATGATACAATAGGAATGATTATAAATGAAGATTAGTAAAATTTATTGTTCTGAGGAAAAGATATTTGAAGACATTGTTTTTAATAAAGGTTTAAATATTATTCTTGCAGAAATAAGAAATCCAGAAAATAAACAAAAATCTAGCCATTGTCTGGGGAAATCAATGCTGGCTGCATTGATTGATTTCTGCCTTTTAAAAAAAGTAGGAAAAGAATTTTTTTTGAAAAAGAATCCAAAACTATTTGACCATTTTATCTTTTATATAGAAATCATGGTTAGTGAATCTCAATTTGTAACGATTAGAAGAGCAGTAAAAGCAAAATCAAAAATAGCCATAAAAACTCATTCCATTGGAGCAAAAAATTATAGAGATTTACCAGATAAGGATTGGGACTTTGTTGGTGGTTTTGAAAAATCCAAAAAACTCGTGAACGATATTTTATCTTTTGAAATACTACCTAATCATACCTATAGGGATACAATTGCTTTTTTTCTTAGAAGTCCAGAAGGCTTTAGTAATGTCTTTAGATTACCAAAGTATTTGCAGTCAAACGATGTTGATTGGAAACCTGTTGTAGCAGAATTACTTGGATTTAAATCAAAAAATATTATAGTTAAATATCAAAAAGATAAACAATTAGATTCTATTAATAATGAACTGAGTGCGTCTGTTGAGAATGAGTATGAAACAAGTATGCAAGAAGAAAGATTAAAAGTTGTATTGTCGCTCAAAATCGAAGAAGTAGAAAAAAAAGAACAGCAATATGACAGCTTTGATTTCACTAAAGCAGATATAGAAAAACCTGAAATACTCGCTACAGAAATTGACGAGAAAATTTCAGTTTTAATAAAAGATAATTATTATTTGAAGAATAAAATTGAACATGCAAATAAATCAATTATTAATTATAACTTTGATTTAGAAGAAATTAAACAATTTTACAAGGAAATCGGTATTTACTTTGAAAATCAACTTAATAAAGATTACTCTGATTTAATACAGTTTAACAAAGAAATTTTAAGTGAGAGAAACGAAATTGTCCAAGAAATGTTAAAAGAATATAATAAAATTTATGAGGAAAACAAAATTACAATTAAGAATTTAAATGTACAAAAAGCTGAACTACTTTCTTATATTAATACAACCGATTCATTTGAGAAATTCAAGCTTCTTCAACAAGAGATAACTGAATTAAAAACACAAATTGAAAGTATTAAAGTGAAAATAAATAGTATTGATATAATAACTGGACTTACTGAAAAGAAAAGCCGACTTGAAACCGAAATTTCTAATATTGTGGTTTCAATAAAGCAAGATTTTTTTGGCGAACACAATGCATATATTGAAACAATCAGAAAGCATTTTAACTATATACTCATGGAAATTTTAGGGGATGCGGGAGTAATCAGCACACCTTTAAATAAAAATAATAATATAGAATTTATTCCAGAAATTATAGACATGAACACAAGTCAAGTTAGCAGTAAAGATAAGGGAACAACATATAAAAAGCTGATGTGCTGTGCCTTGGATTTAGCGTTATTAGCAACGTATTCTAATAAAAAGTTTATTCATTTTGCTTACCACGATGGAATTTTTGATGGACTAGATTCAAGGCAAAAAAACAATTTTTATAATATTATTGAAGAATATTGCGAAAAATATAACATTCAAAGTATTTTATCATCCATCCAAGACGAACTTCCAGAGTCAATTCAAAAAACAGAAAAAATTGATGAATTAAAGAAACGCCACGTAATAGTTAAAATTTTACATGATGAAGGAAATGACGGAAGACTTTTTAAAATGGATGCGTTTTAAGGAAAAGTTTTATTTATTATTGATATTTAATGAGAGTCCTAATTATGAGGATTCTCATTTTTTGTAGTTTAAGTGGTTGATATTAGTTACTTCACCCGCTTCAATTGATATACAAAAAAACGCAATAATTGAATAGTAATTTCATGCATTTGAAGCTAGTAATAGTGGTTGGATTTTTAATGATTTAAGTCTTAATCATGGCTCTTATCCCACGTATCCCGTGGGACGTATTGGAGAAAATCTCCGTACGTATCGTCAACGAAGTGGAAAACGTAAACTGCGTAGTGTATGACATTAATTCGAAACCACCTGCAACAATCGAGTGGGAAGAGCTTGTTAAATTTAATAGTGGAAGAACTTAATGTTGCTTCTGAGTGTGCCTCCTACAATGGGACTCTATTTATATTTAGCATCAGCTACTGCAAGCTAACTAATAGCCAATTCATCAATAAGGTGATATAAGATATCGTTTGTTTTTACAGGTTGACTCATACATGCGAAAATAATATGATGAAGTTATCCAACGGTCACGTACCGAATTGAACGTTTTAATTCAGACCGCTGTAGCGGTTTAACAATAAAGTGCCATAAAGTCAATCAGCATAAGGGATGGCGGGCTTTTACAACGAGGGGCGGTCTTGAAAACCGTTAGGGTGCAAGCCCACATGGGTTCGAATCCCATCCTCTCCGCCATTCCTTTATGAACTTAAAGAAATAAGCAGATAGAAACCGTCTCCTTTGGGGGGGCGGTTTTTTTGTTGTGTTTGAACTAGTACAATTTTAGTTATTGTTTGATGAACCTAGTTCCAATGAGAATAAAAAGATTGATTTCTCCGCAATGTATTAGAGAAGGAGGATGATCATAATCATGGACAGACAATTGGAAGTAGATCAGCATAATCTTGTCTCTGCCTGGCAAGAACGCCTGCCTACGTTAATGGAGGAAGGGGACAGCTTCAATGTACTGGCGGATGAAGGCGATCCGAATAGTCTGCTTATACACTTTAATGCTGCGGGACGTCAAGGTTATTCACTTGATTTTCGTTGCAAGTACGTAGATAGCAGGGAGGTTGCTGTTGATCTGCTTGATGTGGAGAAAAGTGGGATTCATATTGATGAGCGTAGTGATGCAGTGCAGCTATTAGCACAGCAATATACACGGCAAATTCATGAATGTGCACAGGCTCTACAAAACATGACTAATCCTTAGGAGGAATGAACAATGTCAAAGCCAAAAAGTATTCCAGTTCCTGGGGCGCAGCCCACGGATGGCGAGCGTAGAAAGGAGCATAATTCATCTGCACCAGAGCCACTTTCTGGATCTAAAAAGGTGAAACAAGCTAATCATGTAAACCATCATAATCCGCAAGGATAACAAATAAAAACAATAAAAATTATAAAGAAGTGTTTCTTGATTTTTACAAATCGTTTATCATAAGGAGGGGAGAATTTTTTTTACATGGGAGAGGAGAAAAATAATGAACAAAAAATGGGGTTTATCGGCTGCGGCACTGTTGCTTACAGCAGCAGTAATTCTGCCGGGATGTGGAAGTAAACAGGAGGCGCCAAAAGAGGCCTTAAAATCAGCCGCTACAAAAGCGACAACGATGTCTTCATATGAGATGAAGAGTAAGTTTACGATCAACGATCTAACCATCGGGACCGCTGAAGGTGTATCTGCTGGAATGACCACACAGGTGCTCAGCATGCTTAAGAACGCTGATATAACCATTGATGGGGTTTATCAGGCTGATCCAATGCAGACAGAGCTAACAATGGTTCTCAATCTCAAGGGCGATATGAGCATGAGCTTCAATGTCCCTATGGTGATGACCACTGAGAAATTGTATGTTAAGATTCCATCGATTCCGTTCTTACCACTTCCGGAGACCATCGTTAATAAGTTTGTAGAGGTTGATCTGAAGGCGTTGGCAGAGCAAGAGGGTGCTGAGTTTAATCCTAGCTCTCTTGATACACAGAAAATGCAAAAGTTTTCTAATGAAGTGGTGGACACTGTACTAGCTGAATATGATGAAGGAAAGTATTTTAATGAGGTTAGTCTAAAGGACGCTAATTTACCAGAGGGTGTAGATGCTAAACAGGTCGTTCAGTTCCAAGTGACGAACGATAATGTTAAAGAAGCAATCACCATCTTTGTGAATAATGCCTTACCTAAAATCATTGATATTGTGAGCAAGGAAGAATACAAGGATATGCTGCAGATTAATGATGCTGATCTGGCTAAGGCTAAAGAAGAGATCACATCAAGTGAAACTAGAACTGAATTCGATAAGAGCTTGGCCGATCTTGATAAGTATCTTACGATTAACAAGTTCCACTACAATACGGCGATCAATAAAGACGGATTCCCTGTGTATCAGGATTTATTGATGGACATTAAAGTAAACGATCCGGAAGATGGCATAGACGTAGCCTTCTCTATAAACGGAACGGGTCAATATGGCAAGATTAACGAGAAGCCAGAGTTTAAGATTGGCATTCCTAAAGGCGATGATGTAATTACAATGGATCAACTAGAGGAGCAATTCGGTAGTTTGGGAACTTATTAATAAGAAGTCACGTGAGAAGACCCGCATGTAGCGTATGATATACGCCCATGCGGGTCTTTTTATTAGAAGAGTAAGAACGCTATTTATGTTCATCCGGTAGCACATCTTCGACCAATATTGCGTAGGTTTGATGATCCTGCCACTGTCCATTTATTTTGAGATACTGGCGGGCGACGCCTTCAGGCCTAAATCCGCTCTTCTCCAGCACCCTCCGGGAAGCCTCGTTATGCAATAATATGGCTGCCTGAACCCTATGTAGACCTAAGGCCCGGAAAGCGTAGCCGAGAACTAATCCGACCGCAGCGGTCATGTAACCTTTTGCCTGCACCCGATGATCCATTAAATATCCTAAATCAGCATACTGAGCTACACCTCTTGAGACATTAGATAGCGTGATTTGACCTATTAGTTGTCCATCAAGCAGATAGATGCCGAACATATAGGCCTTATCCTGCTGGGCATCCTCCAGTCGCTGATTGATGATCCGTTGTTGACTCTCCAAGGTGTAGAATTGCTCATCGCGTGTTGGTTCAAACGGTTCATGTGTCAACCGATTATTCAAACGTAGCTCCAGTAAGTTCTCTGCATCCTTTAGCTCTAGTGGAGAAATATAGATGCCTTGTGAGGTATGATATAAAGTAAGGGTCATTTCAGGGTTCTCCTTTTTTAAAATATAAGAAAGTATAAGTTTAGCACCTATACTTTATGTTTTATATTTCTCGCTTAAACGCTTACCATTCTTATAAGGACGCCGAAGACGTTTATGCTTCTTTCGATGGTTTTTGACGTAAACGACGAAAGAATGAGGTCAGTAGGTCTGCACATTCTTCTTGTAGAATCCCCTGAATGACTTCGGTACGATGGTTAAACCGCGGCTCTTCAAGCAAATTCATGAGGGTCCCAGCACATCCAGCCTTAGGATCAGGAGTGCCATACACAGTGAGGGGTACTCTGGATTGCACAATCGCTCCCGCACACATCGGACAAGGCTCTAAAGTAACATACAGCTGGCAATCCAGCAGTCGCCATGAGTTCATGACATTGCTGGCCTCGCGAATGGCAACCATTTCTGCATGAGCTGTAGAATCCATTGTTGTTTCTCTTAAATTGTATCCACGTCCGATAATTTCACCATGCCGTACGATGACCGCCCCAATAGGTACCTCTCCTAATGCTTCAGCTTTGCGGGCTTCTGCTATCGCCTGCCTCATCCAATGTTCATGAACCGCTCCCATATCATCTAGCGATTCACCTGCTTTAATATTCAAGATCATCTTCCCTTCCTTTATATCCATTGTACAACGAACAAATATTCGTTCTTAACAAAATGTGTATAACTCTGTGGATAACAGCCTACTTATACACATTTTTGTGCACATCGCTCTATAATAAAATGTTTATATGTGCATAAGATGTGGATGGTTTCTTAAAATATAAGAAAGTATAAGTTTCACACTATGCTTTATCCTTATATTTCGCGCTTAAACGCTTACCGTCCTTATAAGGACGCCGAAGGCATTTATACTTGTATATTGTAGAGAAAGACCTTTTGAATTTCAATATTCCTTGAATTGGAATGCTCATTGAAATGTCTTTTCAAATGTGAGGGCAAAAGGTATGATGTTTATTGAAGGGCCCGCAAGGATTTACCAGTGGATAAGAGGTGAACAAACAGTTTGTCCATAAAGACAAAACTATCTGCTATTATTTTTGGGGCGGTGTTGCTAATTTTAGCACTGAACCTGACATTTAACCTTTATGCCGCCCAAAACAATCTACGGAATGAAAGCATTAATAATATGCAACTAACCGCTATGCAAATGGCCGTTTCTGTAGAACAAAGTAACTATAGCTCTAACTATGTAGAATATCAAATTGCGCATAATTTAAGGATGGCGGCTATCTTTGCCTCCGAGGAACTGGATCCAGATTATAAGAATGTGACGAATGAAGAACTTAGGGCCCTAACTTCCAAGGTGGGCGTGTCTAATATTTCAATTCTGGTAAAGACTGATAACGATATCGTAGTAGCAAGGTCTTCGGTACCTAGTGATATTGGGATGTCCACAAAAGACTGGGGGTACTGGTATCTAGCCTTTTTGGAGTTATTCGATAATCAGGAAGTATCCGTGGGTCAGGGACAGTCCCTGAACCATTTTTGGTCAGGCCCATTTGAATATTCAACCTACAATCCCGGTTTCATTGAGAAGTGGGGTTATTATCGTGATGAAGCAAGTAACTACATCATTAATCCTGTTATTGTCAACACGGAAGCCAGCGATTATGTCAAAATCACTAATCCCGATCAAATTGTAGCGCGGACCAAAGAAGCTAATCCTGGGATTTTAGAACTCACTGGATTTAACCCGGTAACATTTGGTTCAGTAAGTATGAAGGCTGACGGAAGTGACACAATGAATAAGAAACTTGGTAACCGCCCCATTAAGTATGGCACCTATACTTATGGTAATGTGGAGCAGGATAGAGCGGCGATTCTATTGGCTCAGGAGAAGCAGAAGCCGGTTACACTGGAGACGAGAGTACATGGGACAAGAGTACTCAAAAGCTTCATTCCTATCCATTCTCCTGGACTGAAAGCTTATGTGATCGGTGTCGTTTTGGATTACTCTGTGATTTCATCTGTGGTTCATGAACAACTAATCAATAATCTGATAACGTCACTGTTATTACTTACATTATTCTTGTTATGTAGTTACATACTGTCTGGATTTGTTACTCGTCCTATTCAGGCAATACTTGCTAAAGTGAACGATGTAGCCAAAGGTAAATTCGAGCCTCCGCTAAAGGTAACTAGTCGGGATGAGTTAGGCCAATTGGCACTGCGAATCAACGCTATGACCGCTCACCTTATGCAGCGCACCAATCGGCTCAAACAGACACTGGAAGAGAACCGAGCGGTTAAGGAGCATCTGGAATCCGTGATTAACGGAACCTCCGATGCTATTCATACGATGGATATGGACGGCCGAATCACTAGCACGAACAGAGCCTTCGAAGAACTGTATGGATGGAGTGCTAGAGAGGTGCTAGGCAATATGCCATACCTTGTGCCCGCGCCAGCGCTTAAGCAAGAGGAAGAGAGGCTTAATGCGTTAAGGAGTGGCGCGGTTCTGCCGCCGATCGAAACAGTAAGACTTAAACGTGACGGAACAATAGTTGAAGTTAGTGTTAGTACCTCGGTGATTCGTGATGAAGAGGGGTATCCACATTCCTTTATTCACGTTTCACGTGATATGACGGAACGTAACCGTATGGAAGAACTGCTTAGACGCTCTGAGAAGCTGACTACAGTAGGTCAATTGGCCGCGGGAGTAGCCCATGAGATTCGTAATCCTCTTACGACGCTAAAAGGATTTCTGCAACTTCAACAAGAGAAGCAGCTTTTGGTCCCACTCCATATTGAGCTGATGTTATCCGAGCTCGAGCGGATTAATCTGATCGTAAGTGAATTTTTGATTTTGGCCAAGCCTCAAGCTGTTCATTTCCAGGAAAAAGATGTGCGGAACATCCTTGGCGATGTGGTTTCTCTATTAGACAGTCAAGCCCATTTGTTTGGGATTCAGTTTAGTGCTGCGTTCTCTGAACATCCATCTACTGTACATTGTGAAGTGAACCAGCTAAAGCAGGTGTTTATTAACATCGTCAAAAATGCAATTGAAGCTATGCCTGATGGTGGTGTGATTTCAATGGAGTTAAGAAATACCTTGGATTCTGTCTTCATTCTTATTTCAGATCAAGGCGAAGGAATTCCTAAGGATATGTTGCCTAAGCTAGGTGAACCCTTCTTCACCAATAAGGAGTCGGGAACAGGCTTAGGGCTAATGATTAGCCAACGTATTATTCAGGCTCATAAGGGGCATTTGGAAATACAAAGTGAAGTGGGTCAAGGGACAACCGTTATGATCAAGCTGCCTGCAGCCGGCACGTTTACCCCTTGGCTTAATATTAAGGATGAACGGAGTGAAGGACAACGTGAGAATTAATAAATTCATCAGTGAGACAGGTTACTGTTCACGCCGTGAAGCAGACAAGCTGGTGGAAGGTGGTAGAGTTACGATCAACGGAGAACCTGCTGTGCTTGGCAGTCAGGCCGTTCCAGGCGATGATGTGCGAATAGATGGTGTAGCACTTGAAACATCAAGCCAGACGGTTTACATTGCGCTAAACAAGCCAGTAGGTATTACTTCAACCACAGAGCAGCATATTAAAGGGAATATTGTCGATTTTGTAGGTCATCATGAGCGAATATTCCCGATTGGACGATTGGATAAGGATTCGGAAGGATTGATTTTGCTTACCAATGATGGAGACATCGTTAACAAGATTTTACGGGCTGAAGGCCGGCATGAAAAAGAGTATGTAGTTACTGTGGACAGACCGATTACGCCATCATTTATTACCGGCATGTCTAGCGGCGTAAAGATATTAGGTGAGAAGACGCTGCCTTGTGAGGTCACTCGTATTACAGAGCGTGTATTCCGTATTATTTTGACTGAGGGTAAGAATCGTCAGATTCGTCGTATGTGTAGTGCTTTTGGCTACGAGGTTAGAAAGCTGCAACGCATTCGGATTATGAATATTCGTCTAGGAGCATTACAAACAGGAGAATGGCGTGAGTTGTCTGCTGAAGAGAAACAAGAACTTGGAGCTACCCTGAACTACAAACTTCTATAGTCTAGAAGAGATACTGGCCTAGGCGTGAATACTATTTATCAAAAAAGAGCTGTTCCATCGGTCTAAGACCTTGGGACAGCTCTTTATGCTTGTAATAGGATAACCATCATTCATCGGAAGGAGCAATACCTGAGAACTCTTTGGTTTCTTGATATTTACGAATAATGGATACTTCAACACGGCGGTTCTTACTTCGTCCAACAGCTGTAGTATTTTCAGAAATGGGGTGGTACTCCCCGTATCCAATCGCACTAAATTTCCGTGGATTCAGGTTCGTATTCGTTAGCAAAATCTTCATGAACTGAAGGGCGCGATCCGCGCTCAGGTCCCAGTTGGAAGAATAGTTGCTATTAGAGATAGGAATATTATCGGTATGTCCTTGTACGACTACATCATAATCCGGGAATTGCTGCAGCATGGTTGAGATGGACTTTGCTAATTGCCGAGAATCATCTTTAACTACAGCCTGTCCGGAAGCGAACAATGCGTTATCACTTATCGTAATCATAAGCTGAGACTGATTGAGCTTAGTACTGAGCAGATCCGTAAGGCCGTTCTTGCTGATATATTGATCAAACTGCTTCTTAAGCTTCTCTAAATCCTCTTGTTCCTTTTGCCGCAGTTTAGCCATTTCTGTTTCTTCGTTTTTCTTGGTTACTGATTTATCCATTTGATCATTTTTTCCTAAATCCTCTTGACTCTTAGATGGCATTGCCGCCCGCTCTTCAAGAATACCTGTACCGCCATTAAGAGCGGAACTGAAGGCTTGACTCATCTCTTCGAATTTTTTGGCATCCGTTGCACTCATAGAATACATTACGATAAACAATGCTACCAGAAGGGTCATAAGGTCAGAATAAGGCAGTAGCCACGATTCATCGGCGTGTTCTTCATGCTCTTCGTGTCGTCTAGTCTTTTTGCTCACCCGATCCACCCTCCTTCTTATCATTTAACTTAGCTCGTTCCGAAGGTGTTAGGAAGACAGCAAGCTTCTGATTGATGGCAATAGTGGATACACCGGATTGTATGGACAAGAGACCTTCGACCATCATCATTCGAACTTCAATTTCTCGTTTGGAAAGTCGTTTTAGCTTATTGGCAATAGGATGCCATAATACGTAACCTGTAAAGATACCGAGTAGTGTCGCGATGAAAGCAGCCCCGATTGCTGCAGCCAATTTGTTCATATCACTCATATCAGCCAGAGCGGCGATAAGTCCGATAACTGCCCCGAGTACACCAAGTGTAGGAGCGTACATACCTGCCTGTGAGAAAATGAGTGCCCCTGCTTTATGTCTATCTTCTGTGGCGTGGATATCCTCCATGAGAACATCGCGGACAAAATCCTGATCATTCCCATCAATAATCATCCGCATGCCATTTCTGAGGAAGTTATCTTCTATTTCATCGACTTTAGACTCAAGAGCCAGCAGACCTTCACGCCGTGTAATAGAAGCCCATTCCATGAACATAGTAATTAATTCGGGTTTACTGATTAATTTCTTTTTGATAAAAATCATTTTAAACAGACTTGGAATCTTTTTGACCTCCGAGAATGGAAAGGCCATGAAGATGGAAGCCGCTGTACCCACTAAGATAATAACGTAAGCAGCGGGTGTAGCCAAAGCGTGAAGAGGAGCGTGCTTGAGGATCATGCCCCAAATTACTGCAACTAGACCAAAAATTAAACCGAGTATTGTTGAAATTTCCATTATGCACCTCGTCCATGAGATTATAAGATGTGTTTCGACAAAGCCGCGTATATCATCCTTGAAACGGCGGCAGGGCACTCTGTACGAAACCGAATAACGTATATTCTTATTTATCGACATCATTCCGTTTTTTGTGAAGTCATTTTTTCGGCTATAATGGATAAGGTAAGTAATTATTCATCTGTGGAGAAAACGGAGTGATACATGTGGGTGTAAAGCATGGTAGAGATTACGGTGAAATCCTAACTGATTTGACCGAGGCTGTCGGACGAATTTCCGATGGGTACTTATTTTTTGAAATGGATCCAGTAGAGTGGCAAGAATTGCCGCAGGAATCCAAGCTGGAGGTATGGGAAGCGCTGGCCGAGGATCTTTTCTTCGCGCTGGGTAATGAACCGATGATTGAGGTGGGGAGCGGCGTTATCATATACGACAAGGACACGTACCGCATTAATATTTTAGTTGGAGAAGAGGATTTAGCCTCTGTTGTTTTGATTTAAGAAGAGGGAATGGCGGGACGTAATTTGCCCGTAGTTAGTAGCCCGTGGTAAAATTGGTATAGCCGAGTTATAATCGCTGGGATTCTTGAATACATTTAATCGAAAATATTGCCTTTATCCTGGCACATCCCTTGGACCTCAGAAGCTAAGGGATGTTTTGTTTAACGAATAAGACAAGTAAAGGGCCTGCGGAATTTACTGCAATTTTTAGTAAGGGAGGAAACGAATTGTTATTTACGGAAGAAGAACTGCGTGAGCAGATCAGTAAGCTGGAAGGTTGGAAACTGGAAGAGAATATCATGGTGCGAAAATATATGTTCAGCCAATATATGCAAGGTATTGCTTTCGTTGATGAAGTAGCCACCATTTCAGAAGCCTTTGATCATCATCCACATATTACGATTGATTATAAGACAGTTACCCTACGACTGAAATCAAATGAGGAAGACGGTATTACGGCTCTTGATATTCGAGAGGCACATGAATTTAATGAAGCCTTTGAGAAAAATCATTAGTGTAACCCAAGCTCATGAATAAACGCCCGTGCGCAGATAGTAACCTATCTTCTGGCACGGGCGTTTTTAGTTGCTTAGGTAGATCACTTTTTTTCCGAGAGCCAGAGGGCGACGTTAGCAATCTCTTCAGGGGCCAGCTTCTCCTTAAAGGAAGGCATTTGACCGCGTCCTTTAGTGACGATGCTGTAGATTCCTTCAGCGTCATGCTGACTACCTTCATTTTGAAGACTTGGTCCAACTCCACCTTGAAGCTGATCGCCGTGACAGGTAATACAGCTGGCTTTCACGGTTGCCTCCGCCTTTGCCGCATCTAATTGAACTACTGGCATCGTGGGCTTATTCTGTTCAGCTACCTCTTCTTTACCTGGAAGTGTAAACATAAGTACTACCGCAAAGGCACAGGCGGCAAAAAACAAACCGCTCATGATCCATTTCTGCATCCCAGTTCGTCCCTTCTATGTAAGCTGCTCCCTACATTATAGCTCAATGTGAAGCGTTATCATAGGGTTTGTGACAAAAAAATGAACGATAATACAATCAATCCATAGAAATATATGGAATATAATATCATTTGTCATAGACCATGCAATAAAATGGTTTGTTTCCTGTGGGGGTTAGGCGCTCATACGTATCCGTAATCGTAAATCCACACTTTTGGTATGTTCGGATGGCTCGCTGGTTCCAGGTCAATACCTCTAGATCAATCTCACGCTCAGGATAACGAATCAAGGCTGCTTGCACGATTGCATCTACGAATAATTTCCCTAGACCTTGGCCGCATAGATCGGGGCGCATGCCAATTCCCAAACGAACGACACCTTCCATTGGGAACAGCTGCGCGAATCCGCATAAAGTCCCTTGCCCATTTAATATGGAGATATATTGCTCATTCCGTAGCTGAGGGTCACCGAACTCGATTCCAAGAGCCTGCATTTGCTCCCACGGCATCCAGCCGTAAATATTATAAGGGGGTGTGTAGTTCCACTTGCAAATATCTTCCGCATGAGTAGTCTCCATAAGAGCAACATGAAAAGTAACCGAGGGATTTATCATAAGGTCAACGACCTCCTTTCACGAGGGTCATACTTTAAAATATAAGAAAGTATAAGTTTCACACAATACTATATGTGTTATATTTCTCGCTTAAAACGCTTACCGTCCTTATAAGGACGCCGAAGGCATTTATGCTTGTAACTAATTATATACAATAAGAGGGATGTTGGACTCAGAAACTTTATGAGGATTATTGTTTTACAAATTCCGAGAGGGGGAAGTAATAAATAAGACAAAAAAACAAGCCCCTCCCCAAGAATTAACATCTTGGAAAAGAGCTTATGTACGATTTACTTATTGAACATCATCATTATCTTCTGTCTCAGAAGCAACAGAATGATAAGCATCTGTGCTCATAATCCGTTTAGCACCGATGTAGCGTTTCACGTAGTAGCTATCACTCAGGGCGCTAATCGTTACACCGCGTGAGGAGGAGGCGTGTGCAAACTTGCCTTCACCGACATAAATGCCGACATGGGAGACACCCTTACCACTTGTATTGAAGAATACAAGATCTCCAGATCTTAAATCATCTTGGGAGATAGCTGTACCCATTTGATACTGGGAACCTGATTGGTGTGGTAGGTTGATACCAATTTTATCAAACACATACATTGTAAATCCGGAGCAATCAAATCCATTTGTGGAGATGCCGCCGGATACGTACTTAGTTCCGATGGTCTTATCGATCACTTTATCCATTTTGGAATCCGCGAAAGCGCTTCCTGCTCCGATGGTGAAGATAATGGAAAAGCTAAGTACTGCTGCTGCTAACTTCTTCTTCAAAAGTTTATACCCCTTCCAGATGCCTACGAGGTTAGCTTAAGGGTTCGGTTGAAGGTCCCCTATGACCCCTCTAAGAATGGAGGTCAATTCACCCAAAGTTGGTTCCCCCGTTTCCCTAATAGTTAGGAAACTCGGCTCAGACTGTTGATTAGGAATAGCTCGTAATCAATACATGACAAAACCTTTGTAAATAACAACTTAATGATTACAAAAATGTTACTAAAATCTCACTGCGCTAATTGTAACAAACAGTGAGCCGCTTGGCAATCGTTTTTAACATATTAATGCAGAATAATTGGCATTTTTAAGGACAAAACGCATATGTAAGCGCTAATAATGACCTATTTTTTCTATTTATTGAAATATTTATCGAATAAATATGTTTCGATCCTGTTCTAGTGGTGTAAAGAATATAATAAGGCAAAAGAAAACCTGGATTCGATTACGGCAATAATCAAATCCAGGCCTATATAGTTAATTGTGAGGTTATAGTTGTGGGGAAGTATTAATCGTAGGCTACTGCTTGATATGATGAAGTACTCATTACTCTTTTAGCGCCAACGTAGCGATTGTTCCAGTAGGACTGGCTAAGTGAAGAGATGTTCACACCACGCGAAGAAGAAGATTGTGCAAATTTACCGTTTCCAACATAAATCCCGACATGGGATACGCCGCTGCCCAATGTGTTAAAGAAAACCAGATCACCTGAACGCAGTTTGCTTTTGGCTACAGGAGTTCCGATATTATATTGAGCTTTTGAGGTGCGGGGCAAAGAAAGACCCATATTCTTGAATACATACGTAGTAAATCCAGAACAGTCAAATCCGGCAGTGCTAGTGCCTCCGGTTTTATAGGCAACTCCAATAGTCTTTGAGATAACACTGTCCATTTTAGAGTCTGCAAAGGCACTTCCTCCACCAATAGAGAATGCCATCACTAGTCCTAGCGCCGCAGCGACGCATGCTTTTCTTAAGTTCTTCAAAAAAATGTACCCCTTCCAATGCCTGTGAGGTTAGCTTAAGGATTCGGTAGAAGGTTCCCCTATGATCACTGCAAAGCGAGATCAATTCACCCAAAATATGGTTCCCCCACTTCCCGGTGCAAGGAATTCGGCGTTTTATGCACCAGATAGTGACTTGTCGACAAGACTACGACAAATACATGAAGTTATGTAGAAATCGTTTCAAATGATTACAAACTTGTTACTAATGGAACAGGACCTATTGTAACAAAGTCTTTACGATTTTGCAAATCCTCATAATTTATCTATAACGCGAAAGAGTCCCAGCTCCTGATTCAGGAACCGGGACTCTTATATTATGTTCTGTGAGGCTTTAAATTATTGTGGAAATGCTTTACTGCGCCATAGATGATATTGAGCGGAGATCTCCCACATTTTGAAGAGTGTTGAGGGGAGTGATGAGATTTGACGAATAAGAAGTGCCGGCAGGCCAGGACAGAAGATACCGGTTAGTCCGCACACCAGCAGAAGGACCAGGCCTCCTGCACCAAGTACGATTGAAATGCCTATAGCAGGAATCAGCGACTTCAAGCAGATGAACAGTGAGGAGAACATCCCCGTACCACTGGTATAACCAAACTGCATATATAGAAGGAACAGACGCACGATAAAAATGTATATAAGCCATGCCAATACGTATGGAACTAGATGAAGTAACAAAGAGTAGTTCATAAAGGAGGATAAGAACAGCCCGTACATTTTTGGAGCAAGCCAGTATAACGGCAGTAGAGCCAGCACCCATTCGATTAGACTGAAGATCAACACTGGAAATCCATAAAGCTTCATACCGGGAAAAAAGAAGAGGCCACGCTCTCCCTTTCGCTCCTGATGGAGTTCATGCAACAATCCAGCTCTTATGAAGGGGGAGAGTAGCAGTCGCAAGACAACAAGCCCTAGGAACATCCATAACCAAGTACGTATCGCAGGATCTGTGTTCAAGCTGAACTGCCCTTCGACATAATAGAGTAGTCTGCCCATTCCGCTGCCTCCGGCATTTTTATCGGGATAGCGTAGTAGGATTGGAACGATAGCAGACCGGACAAAACCGTACAAAAAGTAGCCCCAGAGCAGCCGGTAAATGAAGAGCAGAATTAGAATATAAAATTGCTCCTTCATGCTTTGCCAGCCGCGGGTTATCGATGTTCTCACAATCATTCACCTCACCAGACAAGAGTTCCGAGCACGGTTTCAAGCAGTTTTGTCACGCTTAATGTCCATCGAGAGAGCGCTTTAGGCTCTATTTCCGCTAGTCTGAAGTTGTTGAGATGTTTGCTCTCCAAAAGAATGGAATGCTCAGGATCAATCTCAGCAGAGAGTAGAGGCTTATCAGTTAACAACTGAAACATAGTCTCTGCCCCTTCGCCGTTCCAGACCCGCTGCACAGAAGAGCCGTCCGATAATGTGAATTTAATGGGAACGTCAACGTAATGGCTCCCTTTGTTTGTAATCTTCACTAATGATTCGTAGCTTTGAGCATCACTGCTGCCGTTCTTTTTAGAGGTAATCGTATCTACTGAGAAATCAGGAGCACCACCGCCATAAATATAATCTTCGAAATAAGGCTGCCACGATTTTTTGGTTACCTTCTCAACGACCTTCTGAAAATCAGACGTAGTGGGATGCTGGAAACGGAATTTACGTGTGTAAGTGGACATGATGCTGTTCATTGCTTTAGTACCTACTTGGCGTTCAATATCTTTAAGCACCAGCTTTCCGCGGATATACACATTTCGGCTATAGGAATCTGCCCCAGCATATTTCCATGTTTCTAAGTTTAGCGGCTCTGATTTGGTCACCAAGCTGGACTGCAGAGGGAGATTAGCCTTGCTGCCGTATTCTTGCTCCATGAGTCTGTCCTCGGCATAGGAAGTGAAGCTTTCGTCCAGCCAAGCCTCCTCGAATTCATTGCTGGCTACCATGCCGTAGAAGTATTGATGGCCAATTTCATGAATGACGGTTCTTTCAAGTGAGGTGTCGGGGGAAGAATCCGTTGCCCCAAAGGCTGTAATGAGTGTAGGATATTCCATTCCTCCAGCGCCGTTGCCTTCCTTAGGCGGAACAATAATTGACAGAGTCGAGTAGGGATAAGGACCATACCATTTGCTGAAGTAGGTCAGGGCAGCCTTAGCGGCCTGAAGGTACCGTTCCTTTAAGTCTTTGTGCAATGGATCGAGATACACCTTAATCCGTACACCCGGCACTTCTGGCGTAGAGAAGGCTTCTTCTGCTACTGTAAAATCAGGGGAAGCAGCCCAGGCGAAGTCGTGAACATCGTCAGCATAGAACTGATATATTTTTTGATCTTGTTTCAGCTTGGCATTCTTTACAGGAAATCCGGTCGCAGCCACCGTATAGTTGGAAGGAACGGCAATCGTTACATTAAAGATGCCAAAATCGCTGTAAAACTCAGAGGTCCCGTGATACTGATGCAGGTCCCAGCCTTCTTCCTTAACCCCACGCGTGCCCATAGGCTCGTATACACTAAGCTTAGGGAACCATTGCCCAGCCATCACGAAATTCCCTGATGCACCCATACGGGCAAATATTTTGGGGAGCTGGACCTCGAACTGGAGTCTAAGTGTGACACTCTCTCCGCCATTAACAGGCTGTGGGAGATGTACCTTTAGGAGTGTCTTATCGTTGACGTTACCATCATCGGGCTGTACAAATTGCACTCTTTGCATTAGAGATGTTCCTTCTGTCGTGCGAAGATCGGTTAAAGTCATACTTCCGAAGCCGTTCTCTGGCATGGTGTCCCCTCTGAGAGTTCCTCCGGACTCCTTCATAAAGGTAGTATCTGGTGAAGCGAAAGCATTTGGATACATATGAAAATATAGATCACTTACTGGTTTTGATCCGGGGTGTGTCCAGGTTACCGTCTCAGAAGCGATTAAGGTTTCTGTATCAGGAACAAGCTGAACATCGATGTGATACTCGACAACTCGATGGCTTAATGCCTCCTCTGCAGGAACGGGGGCGCTATCCGGCAGAATCTGCTGTGGTGCAGCTGCAGGGGCTGTGCCGCTTGAGGACTTGGCCTCTTTTGAAGCAAAGCTAGTAACAGAAGATGTAGAGTTATCTCCCGAATAGACCCATATTCCTCCTAGTAGCACGAGGGCGGCCAGGGTCGCAAAGATGATGATGTACCTTAATGACAGTGACTTCATACTGTGATTCCTCCCGTGACAAGCATCTACGGGATGTATATGTTTGCAATCGCCGTATTATTAGCTAAAATTAAATTATTCGTAAGAGGAAGGGTGTGCACTCGTGGACAACATACAACCGGAGGGCAAGAAACAGATTGCCTTAAATATTGTGAATGCCAAAAGTAAACATAAAGGCTTTGGAGCAGGCTCTATAGAGCTCAATAACGTATCGCCTGTCATTATTGATGGCGGTGAAGCAGTCATTGATATCGGTGCCATGCATGCCAAGAGTAAGGTTGAAAAGGGTATTAAATTCTCCATGAACCGTGAAGATGTACCTAATGGAAGACAGGTTTGGGTGGTATGGGTAGCAGTGGACCGTACCCAGGAAAGTCAATTCTATGGTGGAATAACGGCCTGTGAAATGTGGATCGATACGGAAGCGCGTCGCGGTTGGAAAATTCTCGCCGAGCATGTCAATAAGTTGGATGCTGCTCTAAAACGCAAAATCGATGTGGGAGGGCTTGGCGCAGTTGAAAAAGCTGCCCTGAAATCCCTCTTGATCTCTCATAATGAGGTATGGTGGACTGCGTCCTCCGATGAGCTTAAGGCTGCGCTGACCGAGTAGGAACAAATCACCCGATCAAGATTACCTGATACAGAAAAAAGGCTTCGACATCCTGAAATAGGAGAGTCGAAGCCTTTCTTCTTGATTGAACAGGATATACATCGAATTAGTTTACGATTTGCCTGCAGTACTAAGTTTGCGTTTGAGTTGACTTACTCTGGCTTGACTGATCCCGAGGATTTCAGCAAGCTCTTTCTGATTGGCATATGGATGATCTTCTATGGCCTGCTCCAGGCGTTGGCACATATCCTCTGTCTTCGTCTTCCGGATCGTGCTACTGTGCTCTGACACTTCGCCTGCAAAATCTTGGCGCGCCTCCGGCACTTGAGACATGCGTTCAGGATCGGCAATTTCTTTTAGACAGCTACTGCAAATAAATTGCTCTTTATAGTAGGTGACATGGTCGTGGCTTCTGCAAAACGTACATTCTGTCGAGGTGTACTTCCTGAGTATGATGGTGTTATCGTTTAATATAAAAAATTCGATAGGATCACCAATGTCGATATTACGAGTCATACGGATTTCTGCGGGAACCACAATTCTCCCAAGACTGTCTAAACTCCGGATCATGCCTGTATCCTTCATCCCATGTCCCTCATTTACATCTTTATATTTTGGTTGCTACTAACTATTATAGCAGTAATTGTGAGTTAAGAGAATGGGGTGAATACATAAAATAAAGCGGTTACAACCTTTGCAGGAGAAGTGAAAATCGAGTTTGCCCATCCTATGGATTCTACAATAAATAAGTAATAAAAAAGAAAAACCTCTTCAATAAATGAAGAGGTTAATTCAACCACCAGCGTTTAATATTGTTCCACAGGGAACGACTTTCTTCAGCAGGATCTACTTTGCTTTGTGCATCATCGACGGCGGGACCTTTACCGTGTTGATCACAGTATTTGGTAGGCTCAGTTCCACTAATGAAAGTCTCTAGTTCTTTTTCGGGACAGGCTGCTGTAGCTAGCTTGCCGGACTGCGGATTGATGTATACGCTGACCACGCCATCTGGAATGGGAAAAATCTTAGGCGGGATATTTTCCAGCGCTTTTTCAGTAAACTCTGCGAAAATTGGAGCTGCGCGTCGACCGTCGGTAGTTGCGATATCGCGCCCCTTGTCATATCCAACCCAAACGGCAGTGGATAACTCGGGGGTGAAACCTACCATCCAACCGTCTGTATCCGTAGTTCCGGTCTTGCCGGCTACCGGACGTTTGATTATAGAAGCTACGCGATTTCCTGTCCCCCCAGTCTCAAATACCCCCTCCATTAAACGGGTCAATACATAGGCTGCAGATGGATCTACAACGGCTTCACCCTTTGGCTGTGGTGCTTCGTACAGCACCATACCATTTGAATCCGTTATTTTTAGAATGGCTGTGGTTGGCATTTTCTGACCACTGTTTCCAATAACAGCGAAAGCTGAAGCCATTTCTAGGGGACTGATCGGTGAGGTGCCGAGTGCCAGTGATGGCACGCTTTGAAGCGGACTGTCAATACCCATCTTGGCTGCCATCTCGCTCACTTTATCCGCGCCGATCTTCATGATCGTATTCACAGCATAGATATTGTCGGATGCTGCAATAGCTTGCCGCATGTTGATCTCGCCCAGATACTTATCTCCGAAGTTCCGAGGCTGGTAGGTTTTGCGATTGTTATCATAATGGAACATCGTTGGCTGGCTTTTGAAAACGGAAAGGCCAGTCATCTCTTTGGAGGAGAGGGCGGCTAAATACATGATCGGCTTAAAGGACGAGCCAGGCTGGCGTGTGGTGGCCAGAGCATGATTGTATTGGTTGGTACGATAATTTTTTCCGCCGACCATTGCTTTAATGTAGCCAGTGCGAGGATCGATAGATACAAGAGCAGTCTCCAGATCACTCTTTTGATCCATCTCCTGGTCGACCGCATGTTCTGCGGCATGCTGCATGTCAGGGTCAAGGGTAGTGTAAACATTTAGTCCGCCTTGTTCTAACTCATCACTGCTGATGTGAAGAGATTCTGTGGCCAGATTGCGGATATAATCCCTGAAATAAGGTGCAGCCACAGTGGTATCCTTCTGGCCTTGTGGTTTTAAGTTCAAATCCTTCTGAACAGCCTGTCCCGCTTCTTCTTGTGTGATTTCTCCTAAATTAGTCATGACGGTCAAAATGATTTTTTGCCGTTTTTTAGCGTTGTTTAAATGATTGTACGGCGAATAATAGGTCGGTCCTTTTGGAATCCCAGCTAGCATGGTACTCTCTGCCAAGTCTAAATCTGCTGCAGATTTACCAAAATACATCTGAGAGGCTGCTTCAATGCCATAGGCACCATGACCATAGTAGATGTTATTTAAATACATGTTCAAGATTTCATCTTTGCTGTATTTCATCTCGAGCTGCATCGTATACAAGGCTTCTTTAGCCTTGCGCGTCCATGTCTTCTCGTGGGATAGATAGAGATTTCTCGCGAGCTGCTGAGTTAGCGTACTAGCCCCTTGTGTTCGGTTTCCCTCTTCCAAATTGACGAGCACGGCCCGCGCCATCCCCTTCATATCGAATCCGGTGTGCTCATAAAACTTACGGTCCTCGACGGCCAGTGTAGCTTCAATAAGCAGGGGAGAAATTTGATTTAACTTTACTGGATCACGGCTACGACCGTCTGAGGTAAAGGTGGCAAGAATATTGTCTCTGGAGTCATATAGCTTGGAGCGCACATCATCGCCTATGGGGGGGAGATCCTTTTGGTATAGGTAACCGAGCAGAGCTCCCGCGGTCAGTAGAAACAATATAATCATGGCTACCAGCAGCCGGAATAAACGGCGGAAGCGGCTTTTTCGTTTGGGTGGATTCGTTGATTCACGTGTCATGGCACCAGACTCCCTTCTCCTTGTATTATGGGAAAGGAACTGGAAGGATATTCATTGTATAACTAGGTGACCTGTTAAAGGGACTATCGCCAAAGGTGATTTAAATTGAAGATGACAAACTGTTTCCATTTTGTGACTATTGAATGGTGGATCATGCGCGCTTCAGGCGGTATAAAAGAGTAGAGATTGAAAGTGAGGGTATATATACATTAGGAGGGATCACTATGAACTGGACGAAAAAGATTCACAGAACGACAATAACCGCCCTTTCGGCGACGCTAATAATGGTTTCAGGCTGGGGAGCATCAGCTTCTTCTGTACATGCTGCGGCATCGGCTACACCAACGGCTTGTGGCACTGGAGATCATGGGCTACTACAGTCTCTTCAAAACAAGCATTCAGGAGATGTATCCACACCGCTTACCTTTTCTGATGTTCAGTTTTTGAATGGAGATATCGGACGAGCAGCAGGCAATGGATTTATGATTGGCACTTCTAATGGAGGCTGCAATTTTCAAGAGATTTATGAAGGCCAATGGAGCTTTAAGCAGTTTGATTTTCCCGATAACGTGCATGGTTTTGCCCTTGCTTCTGTAGAAGAGGGTCAAGCCCGATATTTAATCGGGACCTCTAATGGCGGTTCAGAATGGAAAAGACTTTCGAATAAAGCTGTTAGCTTTGAAAGAATCGATTTTATCGATAGTAAGATTGGTTTCGGGTATAACAGGGCATCAACGTATTACACCAAGGACGGGGGACTTAGCTGGATTAAGATTTCAACCCCATCCAATACACGCGGTACTTATTTCAGTGATCGTAATACCGGCTGGGCCGTTGTGACTGTGCCTAGAACCGGCTACCGGGTAATGAAGACTATAGATGGTGGAAAAACTTGGAGCTTATCGTTGAAGGCAGCCTTTTCCGATCCTGAGTATGGGCAAATCACTGCAAAGGGAGATCAAGTTGATGTGGTTCTCTATGGCGGCTCAGGGATGAGTCAAACCTCATACTCCTTATATACAAGTACGAATAAGGGTAAAAGCTGGAATAGAGTGATTGCTCAGGAAACTGCTGGGGGAGGGCCTGCTCCGGGTAGCGGAAAAGCTGTAGTAAATAAAGGGCCTGCGTCTGGCAGACCGGGAAATTTGGAGCTGGTAGGGAACAATACGGCCTTCTTGGTGGGGTATTCCGACGCAGCGGAAAAAGTAGCGGTAGGGCGATCATATAACGATGGCAAGCAGTGGACCAATCTTCCGGCGATTGCTGGGTATGATGGGGTAATCTCGTTCACTAGTAATAAAGAAGGTTGGCTAGCCGTTCGCGAACGCGATTATTCATCGTTATATGTAACTAAAGATGGCGGTGCTTCTTGGCAACTTAGATTCTCGTTGAAAATTTTGTCCTTGTAATTGGTGAGTTAGAAAAGGTAGTGAGCATAGCGTTTAGTCCTCTAAACGGTTCCTAAGGGAACCGTTTTTTGTGACTATGAAGTTGGTTGCACTTGTGTACAGTTTTACTACATGTTCCAAGTGTGCTTTTATCCATCAATATGGTAAAATTTTATGAGCTAAGCTAGATCTAATGGATTCTGAGATTGAAATGCTTCTTTGAACTGGATATAGTGTACAATGGGAAAGCGAATAGGCCTTTGATTAAATATAAAAATGTTTAAGTTTCACGATAGACGTTTTTCTTATGCAGAATGCAGAGGCTTGCAGAATGGAGGAACGTGTGATGCCCGAACTACAGTCTGACAAATATGACGTCTCTATCACGCTCGTGAGCCTTCAAGATGGTCAGCGAAATGTTATGAAAGCGAATGGAGAGGTAGTATCCAAAGGACCGCATCTATATATTCAATATGAAGAGTTAGAGCAGGGCCCTCGAGGAGAGGAAATTTCTGTTCGTACAACGATAAAGATTGCAGGCAATCAGCTAAAGCTAATCCGCCACGGTGGGATACAGTCGGAACAGAGCTTTCAATCCGGACGGCGTCTGCCGGGATTTTATCGTTCGCCATATACACAGTTTAATCTTTCTACAGAAACGAACAAGCTGGACGTGGTGCGCGAAGGGCGTTCCCTAACGGTTGCATGGGAATATGATTTGTACGTTTACGAGGAATTGTCAGGAAAGTTTGCTATTAGTTTGCATATACAGGAGGAACCGAAATTATGACACAGAGAAAGAATCCGTTGGAGCTTGTAAATGAACGGGTAAAAGAAGCCATTGCTGATGCAATTGTGAATGCAGGGATTGTTGCACCGG
Source organism: Paenibacillus sp. FSL K6-0276 (assembly GCF_037977235.1). Taxonomy (NCBI): domain Bacteria; kingdom Bacillati; phylum Bacillota; class Bacilli; order Caryophanales; family Paenibacillaceae; genus Paenibacillus; species Paenibacillus sp. FSL K6-0276. The sequence goes on from NZ_CP150276.1 coordinate 133,696, forward strand.
AAGAGGTTCCTGATATCGTACTGGAAGTACCAAGAGATAAGGCGCATGGTGATTTGGCTACGAACGCTGCTATGCAGCTGACCAAAATTGCAAAGCGTAACCCGCGCCAGATTGCTGAGGCAATTATAGCGCATCTGGATACTAGCAGCGCTTCTATTGAGAAAGCTGAGATTGCCGGACCAGGATTTATTAACTTTACGTTGTCCAAGAACTATTTGTACCCAATCATCAGCCTTGTTGCTGAGCAGGGTGATGATTATGGTCGTATTAACGTCGGTCAAGGACAGAAGGTTGAAGTGGAGTTCGTCAGCGCCAATCCAACGGGTAGCCTTCATTTAGGACATGCTCGTGGTGCTGCTGTCGGCGACGCGCTTTGCAACGTGCTCGATTATGCAGGCTATCAGGTCACACGCGAATATTACATTAATGATGCGGGTAACCAAGTGGCTAATCTGTGTAAATCCATTGAGACTCGGTACCTGCAGGAGCTGGGTCAAGAAGCAGAGATGCCTGAAGACGGTTACCATGGCGAGGATATTAAGGGATTTGCCAAAGAACTTGTGGCTGAAAAAGGCGACACACTGCTCGAGATGAGCCCTAGTGAGCGTGCAGCTTTTTTCCGTACCTATGGACTTAATAAAGAACTCGATAAAATCAAACGCGATCTGGGTCTATTCCGCGTAAACTTTGATATCTGGTACAGTGAGACTTCGCTGTATGAGAATGGCGAAGTGCTGCGCTCGCTAGACGAGCTTCGTGATCGTGGAGAAGTATATGAGCAGGATGGGGCAACCTGGCTGCAAACGACTAAGTATGGCGATGATAAAGACCGCGTTCTGATTAAGAACGATGGCACATACACCTACCTTACGCCGGACATTGCTTATCACAGCGATAAGTATGGCCGCGGCTATGATAAAATGATTAACATTTGGGGTGCTGATCACCATGGCTATATTCCGCGGATGAAAGCGGCGATGTCAGCACTTGGCAATGATCCTGAGAAGTTAGTGGTTCTAATTGCTCAGATGGTCAGTCTGTTCCAGAATGGTGAAAAGGTTAAAATGTCCAAGCGTACCGGCAAAGCGATTACGATGGAAGATTTGATGGAGGAAGTAGGAATCGATGCGATTCGTTATTTCTTCACCATGCGTAGCATGGATTCTCATCTTGATTTCGATATGGATTTGGCGATCTCTACTTCTAACGAGAATCCTGTATTCTACGTTCAATATGCGCATGCGCGTATTTGCAGTATCTTCCGTCAGGCAGAGGAGCAAGGGATCTCCATTCCTGATTACGCTGAGATTGACTTCACCAAGCTGACAGCAGTGCATGAATATGATCTGCTGCGCAAAATTGGTGAGCTCCCAGCAGAAATCGCTGTTACGGCTGAAGGTTATGCTCCACATCGCCTTATCCGTTATGTATATGAGCTGGCTGCTATTTTCCACAGTTATTACAAAGCTGAACGTGTAATCACTGAGGATGCCGCTCAAACCGTGGCACGTCTTGCGCTGCTTGGAGCTGCGCGTACCACCATTGCTAATGTCCTACGTCTTGTCGGTGTTTCTGCACCGGATCGCATGTAATTCAACACCATACGACAAAAAATCCGCCTTCCGGTTTCCTGGAAGGCGGATTCTATTTTGTGCCGTTCTTCGCACCGGCACAAGCTGCGCTCACGTCAGAGTGACCCACCCGGTGCCCGGGTGGGGTCTACACGTTCGCGGAGACCGCCCGCTTGGCCCTTGCTCCTGCTTTCAGCAGGCGTAGGGCATCGGCAGCGCCGCCGCCAAGGGATGCGCGCCGCTGCCCCTTACGTAGCCGCACCGGGGACGCGGTGCGGCGCAAGAGCAGCTTCAGCTCCCTTGGCGAGAGGCCCGGTCGCAGCGCGAGCAGCAGTGCAGCGGCTCCCGTGACATGCGAGGTCGCCATGGAGGTGCCGCTCATCTCTTTGTAGCCCTCCTTCAGCCAACAGGAGTGCACGCCTTCGCCGGGGCCGTATACATCGATATAAGAACCGCGGTTGCTGAATCCAGCAACACGATGTCTTTTATCGATGGCGCCCACGGCAATCGTCTCAGGATAACGTGCCGGGTAGTCCCCGCCACGTTTACCATCATTGCCGGAGGAGGCGATGATAGCGATTCCGGCTCGGTACGCTTTTATAACCACATTGTGAAGCGCCTTGCTTCTAGTCTTCATTCCGAAGCTCATATTGATGATATCGATTCTGTTCTGTACGCACCAATCAATGCCCAGCACAATATCTGATACATATGCAGATCCGCTATGATCAAAGGCCTTAACTGGATATAGCAGCGCTCGCGGCGCCACCCCCATCATACCGCGTGTGCCTCCTGCCGCAGCTAGAGTGCCGGCGATGTGAGTCCCGTGTCCATTATCATCCAGCGGTAACATTCCGCGGTGTAGTAGGTTGACCCCAGTGGCTAATGAATGCTTCAGATCGGGATGGCGGTAATCAGCACCTGTGTCAATTACGCCGATTTTGACATGAACTCCGGTTGATTTGGACCATGCCTGAGGAGCATGAATGGCTTTCACCCCCCAAGGGAGTGTGGCCGTTCCGCTCTTTTCGTTAGCTATGGAATGGATTTGTATTTGTAGATCCTCTTCGACATTTAGGAGGTCTGCAAATCGGCTCATTAGTTTTCCAGCTCCGGCAGCAGGCACAAAGAAGGCCCGAATCAGCGTAGATACTTGCACTTGCCGCAGCTCGGGCTGCTTCGCTTTCAGAGCCTTCCATTGTGTTAATGCTCCGGCATACTGGCGGGGATCATTGAAGGTAAGAATACGCCGCTCACCATTGTTGGGGGCAAGCGATATTTCTTCAAGAAGCATGTGCCAAAATTTGTGATAGTCCATAGGTTTCGCTGTCCCCTCCTCGGTGCACTGCTGCCATATTGTATGAGTGGAAGAGGGGGTCCGAATGGGAACTTGCCCTTTTTTAACGAAATGGGCTGCCCATCGTGTCAAAAGACGGCGCTTTACATAAAATAGACAGAAGAGATTAACACTCTCTTTGTAACATCACGTAAGGAGCCGATCCTTGGCGTGGATACAGTCATGCGCGGAGGATTTCCTCCGCCTTTTTTTATAAAAAAGTAAGTATAAGTTTCATACTCTACATATGCTTTGAATTTTATCTTTCTTCAGAGATGGAGACAGGTTTCTGGTATGGATAACAGCCTAGAGGCTATTTCTGCTGGGCTGTTACTGCTTTTGACTTGCAATTTGTTGTCAAATAGGTTTTACTTAGTTTTGTTAATGGATATTATTGAAATAAACCGTAATGTGAACAATGCGTGAGAGGAAGTGTCCTTTAGTGAGTACGCCACTCAATTTAAAGCTGGACCCTGAGAAAGTTAAAGAAATGCCGATGGTGGATTTGGCTTTTCTAGTGCTTAAGGCGGCCAATACGCCGTATTATTACCGTGATCTGATGGTCGAGGTAGCCAAGCTACGCGGCATGACTGATCAACAAAGCCAAGATACTATTGCCCAGTTATATACCGAGATTAACATTGACGGGCGTTTTGCCTGTGTCGGAACCAACCTTTGGGGATTGAAACGCTGGTATCCTCTAGAGCGCTCTGATGATCCGGTTGGTAACACCAAACGCGTGCGTATCATCAACGATGAAGACGATGATTTGGAAGATGACGACTTTGCTGAAGAAGAAGAAAACTACGCTGCTGAAGAAGAGGATTTCGACGCTATCGACGAAGATCGCGATGACCTCTATTCCGACGACGACAGCGAAGAAGAAGTCGACGAAGATGTCGTGATCGATGAAGATGACATAGACGAAGATGACACAGACGAAGATGATGCAGAAGATGACTCTGATGAAGATGCCGAGGCTGACGAGTAAGATAAATAATTTCAAAGAGTCTTGCCAATGGTATAATTCCTCCCTTGACAGTGGGGGATCGTCAGAGTAAACTATTGCATGGGCTTATCATGTAAGTTAATAAACGCGTTTTTTAAAATAAAAAGTGCCCCGGTTCTACGGGTGTCACTTTTTTGTTTTTTTAGATGCAAAGTAGCTGTAGTTTTATGTAATTCGAGGGACGACGCTTTATGTTTTCCTCGGTGGATCAAACTTTTGATTTCCCCTGTTTTGATGATAGTAAAACGGGTTACGATAAACACCATGCGCCGCTTTTATGTCTGGACTTTATTTAGGAGGGTTTTACAGTGACAAAGTATATTTTTGTAACGGGTGGCGTTGTGTCTTCCCTGGGCAAAGGCATTACCGCCGCTTCGCTGGGCAGGCTGCTCAAGAACAGAGGTCTAAAGGTAACGATTCAGAAATTTGATCCGTATCTTAACGTAGACCCTGGAACGATGAGTCCTTATCAGCACGGTGAAGTATTCGTAACAGATGACGGTGCGGAGACTGACCTTGACCTTGGGCACTATGAACGGTTTATTGATATTAATCTGTCAAAGAACAACAATGTGACGACAGGTAAGATCTATTCATCCGTAATTAGCAAGGAACGTCGTGGAGAGTACTTGGGCGGAACTGTACAAGTTATCCCACACATTACGAATGAGATCAAAGAACGCGTGTTCCGCGCAGGCCGCGAGACCAACTCTGATGTTGTAATCACAGAGATTGGTGGAACCGTAGGTGATATTGAAAGTCTTCCGTTCCTAGAAGCCATTCGCCAAATCAAGAGTGATATTGGACGGGAAAATGTGATGTATATCCACGTAACCTTGATTCCTTATATCAAGGCTGCTGGAGAAGTGAAGACGAAGCCGACACAACACAGCGTTAAAGAGCTGCGCAGTATCGGTATTCAACCAAATGTCATCGTGTGCCGTACGGAATATGAGCTTTCCGCAGATATGAAAGCGAAGATAGCACTCTTTTGCGATATTGATGCTAATGCTGTTGTGGAATGCCGCGATGCTTCAACGTTATATGAAGTTCCGTTGAATCTTCGTGATGAAGGATTGGACGAGATCGTTGTCAATCATTTGAAGCTTACAACACCTGCGCCAGATATGCGTGAATGGGAAAGTATGCTTGAGCGGATTCAGAAGCTAGAGAAGACAGTGGAAATAGCGATTGTAGGTAAGTATGTAGCCCTGCATGACGCTTATTTGAGTGTTGTAGAATCACTTTCACACGCAGGTTTTGCTTCCAATGCAGAAGTTAAACTTCGCTGGGTGAATGCAGAGGAAATAACAGATGAGAACGTGGACGAAATGCTGCGTGGTGTTGGCGGTATTCTAGTTCCTGGTGGTTTCGGTGATCGGGGAATTGAAGGTAAAATCTCCGCAATTCGTTATGCCCGTGAGAAATTGATACCTTTCTTCGGAATTTGCCTAGGTATGCAAGTTTCCGTAATCGAATATGGTCGCTCTATTCTTGGTCTACAAGGCGCGAATAGCTCCGAAATCGATCCAAACACACCATATCCACTGATCGATCTGCTTCCTGAGCAGAAAGATATTGAAGATATGGGTGGCACCATGCGTCTTGGTTTGTATCCTTGTAAGATTCTTCCGGGTTCCCTGGCAATGTCTTGCTACGATGATGAACTGGTATACGAGCGTCACCGTCACCGGTATGAGTTCAACAATACGTACCGCGATGAGATTGAAAAAGCAGGTCTGGTCATTTCCGGATCCTCTCCAGATGGCCGTTTAGTTGAGATTGTAGAACTTCCGGGACATCCTTGGTTCTTGTCGGTTCAATTCCATCCGGAATTCACTTCACGTCCGAACCGTCCACAACCGTTGTTCCGCGAATTTGTCAAAGCTTCTTTGAATCATTCCGAACAGCAGTAATTTTGTAAACATAATCAGAACCTATGGGTTCTTGACAAACCTGAAGAGCCTCCTGTTGGAGGCTCTTTTTTTAAACTATTAGAAAGTATAAGTTGTTCACCTATCCTTTATGTCTAATATTTCTCGCTTAAACGCTTACCGTCCTTATAAGGACGCCGAAGGCGTTTATGCTTGTTTATCCATTTGAAGAGTTTTGTAACTGACATAACTGCAGTTTGACTCTTTATTTACCCATTTTATCCAATTAGAAGGATTTGGGCAGTGAAGCACGAATAATAGGTTTCGTATGGAGTTAGTTTCTGAAGGGGCCGTTAGCTGTGTAGAGCGCGGTATAGTCAATCTGCCTTAATCTCTGGGAGGGTGTTATATGGATAAAAAGAAAGTGTTAATTGTCGATGATCAGAATGGGATCCGGATTCTTCTTATGGAAGTGTTCAATAGCGAAGGATATACAACATTTCAAGCAGCTAACGGAAAATTGGCATTAGACATTGTTCGCTGCGAGTCTCCCGACTTGGTCCTGCTCGATATGAAAATTCCGGGAATGGATGGACTCGAGATTCTGAAGCATCTGAAAGAGTTGAATCCGTCCATTAAAGTTATCATGATGACGGCTTACGGGGAGCTGGATATGATTAAGGAAGCAACCAAGCTAGGCGCATTGATGCATTTTACAAAGCCATTTGACATAGACGAAATGCGGGTAGCGGTCAATATGCATCTTCACAATAAGTCTGTAGATCAGTGTAGTTAAAGAGACGATTTCTGTATCGATCCTATTTGGTGATGGTGATTATAAATAGGCTGAGTTAATTGCTATATGGGCTGGGTGAAAATCGTCCCACCGGGACATTTTTTTGTTTACCCTATTTAGTATTTGACTCAGGATGTGTTATAATAAGCCTGTATGTGATGTCGGTTTAAAAACATAGCCAACCAACATTCTTAGGAGGATGAAACCATGCCATTAGTATCTATGACAGACATGTTGAACAAAGCACTTGAAGGAAAATATGCAGTAGGTCAGTACAACATTAACAACTTGGAGTGGACACAAGCTATTCTTGGTGCCGCTGAACAAGAAAAATCACCAGTAATCCTTGGTGTATCCGAAGGCGCAGCACGTCACATGGGCGGCTTCACTACTGTTGTTAAGATGGTAGAAGGTCTAATTATTGACATGAATATCACAGTTCCTGTAGCTATCCATCTTGACCATGGATCTAGCTTTGATAAATGTAAAGCAGCAATTGATGCTGGATTTACATCCGTAATGATCGACGGTTCCCACCACCCAATTGATGAGAACATTGAAATGACTAAAAAAGTCGTTGAATATGCTCACGCTAAAGGTGTTTCTGTAGAAGCAGAAGTAGGTACTGTTGGTGGACAAGAAGACGACGTTATCGGCGGCATCATGTATGCTAAGCTTGATGAGTGCGTACGTATTGTTAAAGAAACAGGTATCGACACTTTGGCTCCTGCACTTGGTTCCGTTCACGGACCTTACCTTGGCGAGCCTAACCTCGGATTCAAAGAAATGGAAGAAATCCGTGACGCTACTAACATCCCAATGGTTCTTCATGGTGGTACAGGTATTCCTGAACATGACATCAAGAAAGCTATCTCTCTGGGTACTTCCAAAATCAACGTAAACACTGAGAACCAAATCGTGTTTGCAAAAGTTGTTCGTGAAGTTCTAGCTGCTAAACCTGATGCTTACGATCCACGTACATTTATCGTACCAGGTCGCGATGCGATCAAAGAAACCGTTATCGGTAAAATTCGCGAATTTGGATCCAACAACAAAGCCTAATCATTGTTAGCTTCCGCCATAGGTGGACAAGCAATTTGTAAAAGGGCAGGGTGTAGCTCTGCCCAGTTGAATAGTTTGATGAGGAAAGCACACCGCTTAGCCGGTGTCTTTCCATTTTCATCACTAAAAGTCCACAGCACGTATTGCCCACCCAGCTGCAATACACGTAGGGGGAAATTGATAAATCTATGGAAAAATTAATGATTGGCGGTGGACGTCCGCTGGAGGGCGTTGTAACCATCAGTGGAGCAAAGAATAGTGCTATTGCACTTATTCCTGCGGCGATTTTGGCCGAATCTGAAGTTGTTCTGGATAATTTACCGTCCCTTAGTGATGTAGCCGTTTACTCCGACATCTTGCAAGAGCTTGGCGCAAGTGTATCTTGGTCAGGCAACCAGATGAGAATTGACCCTTCGCGTATTGTCTCTATACCCATGCCTAATGGTCCGGTTAAGAAACTTCGAGCTTCATATTATATGATGGGAGCTCTGCTTGGAAGATTCAAAGAAGCGACAATAGGTCTTCCTGGTGGTTGTAATTTCGAACCTCGTCCAATCGATCAGCATATCAAGGGATTCGAGGCACTGGGAGCAACAGTTACCAACGAACATGGTTCTATTCACTTATATGCAAAAGAGCTACGCGGTGCGAAGATTTATTTAGACGTATCAAGCGTAGGTGCCACTATTAACATCATGCTGGCGGCATCACGTGCCAAAGGCTCCACAATTATTGAAAATGCGGCTAAAGAGCCTGAGATTATAGATGTAGCAACCCTATTGAACTCTATGGGCGCTGTTATTAAAGGCGCTGGTACAGAAACCATTAGAATCGAAGGGGTCTCGGAGATGCACGGTTGCCGTCACTCCATTATTCCCGATCGGATTCAAGCAGGAACATATATGATTGCCGCTGCGGCTACGCGTGGTAATGTGTTAATAGATAACGTTATTCCTAAGCACTTGGAAGCTTTAACGGCCAAGCTTTTAGAGATGGGCGTTGATATTGAAGAGCTTGACGAAAGTATCCGCGTTATAGGTAGAACCAAATATGAGCGCGCAGATGTCAAAGCGCTGACCTATCCTGGCTTCCCTACAGATTTACAATCTCCCATGACAAGTATGTTGACGCAGGCAGAAGGTGTTAGTGTGCTTAGCGATTTTGTCTACAGCAACCGCTTTAAGCATGTGCCAGAATTGGTACGAATGGGCGCGAAAATTCGCGTTGAAGGCCGTTCTGCAATTATTGAGGGTGGTAAGCTTAATGCTGCAAAAGTGAAAGCGACTGATTTGCGGGCAGGTGCTGCCCTTGTCATTGCTGGGTTGACGGTAGAGGATGGAATTACCGAGGTGACCGGTGTAGAGTATATTGATCGTGGGTATGATAATTTAGTTAGCAACCTTCGTCAACTTGGTGCTCATGTTTGGCGTGAGAACGAATAAATTAGGATATCCCGTTTGGAAGGAGTTTTTATTTGCTAATTTACCGCATATTTCCTTCCAAATTGGGTATTAATATCCTAATGAGCATTTTAATAGACTCATTAATTTGCCTAGTAGATAGACTAGGGCGAACTCATTTAAAAATTGAATAGGTGGTTATTACATGGATCTTCAAATTTCCGATTTGGAAGAAATGAAGCTGACCGAGCTGTATAAGCTGGCCAAGAAATACCAGATCCCTTATTACGGACAGCTGAAGAAACGGGAACTGATCTTTGCGATCCTTCGGGCACAGGCAGAGCAGAGCGGTCTCATGTTTATGGAAGGCGTACTGGAAATTCTACCTGAGGGCTATGGATTTCTAAGGCCGATTAACTATTTGCCCAGCGCTGAAGATATTTATATCTCAGCCTCACAAATTCGGAAATTTGATCTCAGAAGCGGAGATCTTGTGTCTGGGAAATGCCGGACCCCGAAAGAAAATGAACGATATTTTGGCCTGCTTCAAGTCAATGCCGTTAATGGTGAGAACCCTGCTAGCGCAGCGGAACGTCTTCATTTTCCAGCATTAACACCACTTTATCCGCAAGACAAGCTACCGCTTGAAACATCCCCTACTCATTTGTCTACCCGAATAATGGATTTGCTCGCTCCTGTAGGTTTGGGGCAGCGGGGTTTGATTGTAGCACCTCCTAAAGCAGGAAAAACGCTCCTCTTGAAAGAAATTGCCAATAGTATTTCCACTAATAATCCTGAGATTGAGCTCTTTGTATTGCTGATAGATGAACGTCCCGAAGAAGTAACCGATATGCAGCGTTCTGTAAAAGGCGAAGTGGTTGCATCGACGTTTGATGAGCTTCCAGAGAATCATATTAAAGTGGCCGAACTTGTGTTGCAAAGGGCTCTTCGTTTAGTTGAGCACAAGAAGGATGTAGTTATTCTTTTAGATAGCATTACCCGTCTGGCACGTGCGTATAATCTTGTGGTTCCGCCATCTGGACGCACACTTAGTGGGGGGATTGACCCAGCAGCCTTTCACCGGCCGAAACGGTTTTTTGGCTCTGCGCGGAATGTGGAAGAAGGCGGCTCACTGACTATTTTGGCAACTGCATTAATTGATACCGGATCGCGTATGGATGATATTATTTATGAAGAGTTTAAGGGTACAGGTAATATGGAGCTTCATTTGGACCGCAAATTGGCGGAACGTCGTATATTTCCTGCTATTGATATTCGTCGTTCAGGTACACGTCGAGAAGAAGTGCTCTTGAGCAAAGAAGAGCTCGATACGATCTGGGCGATTCGCAAAAACATGAATGAATCCTACGATTTCGTGGAGGGATTCATTAAAAAGCTGCGTGATACGAAGACTAATGCTGAATTCTTGGCATCGTTTGACGTTGCGGGAGCTAAACAATCGCCAAATGGAACCGCAAGTAGCGGTGGCACTTCCAACAGTGGTACGGCTGCTCGTCGCACAACACGGGCGAAGACTTCTTCAGTACCTACAACTTGAGAATTGATAATAAGAGGAGACTAACATGTATTTGGTATATGCCGACGGGCAAGGAAACGTATATGATCATTCTGAGCTGTACGGGCTAGCCCGTAGTGGGGATATGATCGTTGAAATGCTGGAGGAAGAGTTAATTCCGCTACCTGAAGGCGCTACACTCGTGGGTTTGCCTAATACGCGGGCGGTGGGAATGGATCCTGAGACGGGTGAAATGATGTCGATGCCAGAAGGCTCGCAGGCTGTAGGGGCGCTACTGCCTCAGGGTTACACTCGTCTGTGTCTTCCTGGTTATGTTAAGACGGACAAGTCTTATAAGCTTCCTCTGTTTGGTTATTCGGCTGTAGTGTGGAAGGATGGGGGATTCTATGTTGCAGCAGATCCCACGGATAATCCGGAGAAATGGAACCCGCTGAACTGTGATAAAGAAGACCTAGAAGTCAGTGTTGGTGAACTAACAGCCAAATATCCTGATAACCGTCTCTATGAGCATCTTTCTAATTGTGCGCTTGGCTATGAATGCCTCACTTCCTCTAATACGTTTTTAGGACGTTGGGAGGGTGGTGTACCTGTCTCTTATTCATGTAATGCCGGATGTTTTGGATGTATATCTGAACAACCAGATGATAGTGGCTTTGTCTCTCCACAGACTCGGATGAATTTCCGGCCTACGGTCAATGAAATTTCACAAGTTATGCTGGAACATTTGAAGACACCTGAATCGATCATCAGCTTTGGACAAGGTTGTGAAGGGGAGCCTTCTACGCAGGCTAAGCTTATTATAGAAGCTATTCGAGAAGTTCGTTCAATTACCGACATGGGTTACATCAACATTAATACCAATGCCGGATTAAGTGATCATATTCGTGGGATCGTTGATGCTGGGCTTGATTTGATGCGTGTCAGCACAATAAGTGCTCTTGATGACCACTATAATGCATATTACAAACCCCGCGGTTACACATTGGCTAATGTAGAGAAATCTTTGATATATGCCGCCTCGAAGGGTGTCTATACATCGATTAATTACCTGATATTCCCTGGAGTGACAGATCGCGAGGAAGAGATTGAAGCGATGGTGGAGTTCGTAAGACGAACGGATCTGAAGCTTATTCAGATGCGTAATCTGAACATTGATCCAGAGAGTTATTTGGAATTGATTCCCCCTGCTAAGGGTGAAATTCTCGGCATGAAGACTATGCTAGAAATTTTCCGGGACGAATTGCCGGATGTTGTTATTGGCTCTTACACGCATGTACCACCAGCGGATTTGGCTCGGGCAAAGCAACGGCAACTCAATATATAACAGAGTATATGTACCAACGAATTACCAATGAAACATATTGCCCAATTGAATTTTTCGTGCTAAAATACCACAGTGTAATCATATAACTCTGGGTCCGCATGAGGCCTAGGGCATGAGAGGTGAAATTCAAAATGCAAGCAGCAATTCAACCAAAGTATAACTTAACTAAGGTAACCTGCGCGTGTGGCAACTCTTTCGAAGCTGGCTCTGTTAAACAAGAGCTTCGTGTTGAAATTTGCTCCAGCTGCCACCCTTTCTTCACTGGCAAGCAGAAGTTCCTGGATGCCGGCGGTCGCGTTGATAAATTCAAGAAGAAATATGGTATCTAATTGGAATAGTCGCATAGCGGCTTAATGGTTAGATCGAGCCCCCAGCTTTATAGCTGAGGGGCTCATTTTATGTCCAAATATATGGTTTCACACTATACTTAATCCTTATATTTGTACGAGAAACGTTTGTCATCATTTATAGGACGACAACGTCGTTTCTTCGTGATAGTTGATTTTTGTCCGAGCGTGAGCTATACTTATCTACGCCGTGCTAGACGGGGAGGTAGCGGTGCCCTGTAACTCGCAATCCGCTGTAGCGAGGTTGAATTCCTGTTAGAGGTGCTATCGATGTGAGGCCTTGGTTCCTACGGGCTGTGTTGACGGTTGGGTCCTCCGCAATGAGTGCTTATGAACCTGGTCAGGTCCGGAAGGAAGCAGCCATAAGTAAGTTACTCTTGTGCCGGAGGGTGGCCTAGCCCGAGCAGTCATGTAGGGTTGCCGCTTGGATCGTAGCCATCAATAACAGGTGCACGGTTTATAATTCTGTTTATAACAGCATCTTTGCCACAAGCAAAGATGCTTTTTGTTTTTGGTCAATAGCCGATGAATATAGTATAATAAATTTGCGACAAATGCCGGGAAAGAGGCAGCCTAAGAGAGGGTAATGCATAGTGGAACATATCGCGCTGTACCGTGCTTGGCGGCCGCAGTCGTTTCAAGACATGGTTGGACAACAGCACATTATCCAAACGCTGCAGAACGCAATTCGTGAACAGCGGGTTTCGCATGCCTATCTGTTCAGTGGTCCGCGGGGAACTGGTAAGACAAGTGCTGCTAAAGTCTTAGCTAAGGCGGTCAATTGTGAACGAGGTCCAGGTCCGGAGCCTTGCAACGAGTGTCCTTCCTGCCTGCGGATCACTGCGGGTAATGTGATGGATGTGCAGGAAATAGACGCGGCATCAAACCGGGGCGTAGAAGAGATTCGTGATCTCCGGGATAAGGTCAAATATGCACCTACCGAGGTGCGCCGTAAAGTGTATATTATTGATGAAGTGCATATGCTGACAACAGAAGCATTTAATGCGCTATTAAAGACATTGGAGGAACCACCGTCACATGCAATGTTTATCCTTGCAACCACGGAACCTCATAAATTACCGGCGACGATAATCTCTCGTTGTCAGCGTTTTGACTTCCGAAGAGTAGCGTTAGAAGAGCAGACAGCACATCTAAACGCTATTTGTGAGAAGGAAGGGATTACAGCCGATGTCAACGCATTGCAGTATATTGCCCGTCTTTCTGATGGGGGGATGCGCGATGCAGTGAGTTTGCTGGATCAGATTTCATCTTTTACAGATGGTAAGGTTACGTACGAACAAGTGCTAGGGATGACCGGAGGGATACCCTCTGAGCAATTTGCACGTCTTGCGACTGCCATTTTGGAAGGTGATATGGGTCTTCTTCTGGAACTTGTTGAACAGCTTATGCATGAAGGTAAGAGTGCTGATAAGTGTCTAGAGAACCTTATGTATTATTTCCGTGATTTATTGATGATTAAGATGGTACCCGGGGCCGATCAACTAACAGAGCGAGTGCTTAATCCCGCCGAATTTAGAGATATGGCCACCGCATTTTCTCGGGATCGTCTGTTTCAGATTGTAGATACACTTAATAAGTACCTAGGTGAAATGAAGTATGCTACTCATCCGCAGACATTGTTTGAAGTCGCGCTGATGAAGCTTTGTAGCTTGCAGCAACAGGAAAGTGAGACTGCATCTGTTGCTCCGTTAGGTGCATTGAATGCTGGGTCAGGTGTAAATATTCCTGCGGCCGACTCTGGTGAACTAGATCTGCTCAAGAGACAGATTGCTGCACTGGAGAAAAAGCTGGAACAGGCATTGCAGTCAGGTGGTATTTCCGGAGGTGGGCGTGATGGTGCTTCTTCTGCGAAATCGCATCCGGCTCCAAGCTCTGCGCCAAGAATCTCGTCGACCTCCAAAATGCCTCCAAATGTAGATAAGTTTATTGCTGGTAAGGATAGTCCTGATTTTGTAGCTATCTATAAACAGTGGAGTCTTGTCCTGCAAGGGGTAAAAGAGGAGAAGGTAACGGTCCATGCGTGGTTTGTAGACGGTGAGCCTGTATCAGTAATGGATGATGCAGTGCTTGTTGCATTCAAGAATACGATCCATCGCGATACTACTGAGAAACCGGCAAACAGACAGGTCATCGAGAATGTGCTTGCAGCACGTCTTGGTAAACCTTACCGACTGGTAACCATAATGCTACGCGATTGGAACGAAGCAGCCCAGAAGTCAGTGGGACAGCCCAGCAAAGAAGAACTGCGGTTAGAGCATGAACACGACACTGCAGACGCGAAATCTGAACCTTGGATTGATGAGGCTATCCAGCTCTTTGGAGAAGACCTTGTTGTCATAAAAGAGTAATGTAAGCATACTAGCGCTAATTGCGCATTCCAAAGGAGAGACGATGTATGAATAATATGAACCAAATGATGAAGCAAGTTAAGAAAATGCAGGAGCAAATGCTTAAAGCTCAAGAAGAGCTCGGTGGCAAGGTTATTGAGGGTTCATCAGGTGGCGGTGTAGTTACAGTTCAAGTGAATGGCCACAAAAAACTGCTGTCTATACAAATTAAACCAGAAGCTGTTGATCCGGAAGATGTTGAAATGTTGCAGGATTTAGTAATCACTGCAGTAAATGATGCTTTGACCCAGGCTGAAGATCTTGCGAATAATGATATGGGCAAATTCACAGGTGGAATGAAGATCCCAGGCTTGTTCTAATCGAACACTCCACTTTAGTCTAAAGGAGAATTATTAATTTGTATTATCCCGAACCGCTAGCCAAGCTGATCGATGCTTTTACTCGTTTGCCCGGGATTGGGCCGAAGACAGCCGCCCGGTTAGCTTTTCATGTGCTTAACATGAAAGAGGATGACGTCATTGATTTTGCAAAAGCGCTAGTAAGCGTCAAACGTAATCTCCATTATTGCTCCGTCTGCTGTAATATTACAGATACGGACCCATGTAAGATATGTCAGGACAAAACTAGAGATCCTTCAGTGATCTGTGTGATTCAAGACTCCAAGGATTTGGTGGCAATAGAACGAACCAAAGAGTTTAATGGATATTACCACGTTCTTCAGGGTGCAATTTCGCCTATGGAAGGTATAGGTCCTGATGATATTCGCTTGAAGGAATTATTGACTCGTCTGAGTGATGAAAGAGTGAGCGAACTGATTATGGCGACCAATCCCAACATTGAGGGTGAGGCAACGGCGATGTACATCTCTCGTCTAGTTCGGCCGTTTGAGATTAAAATCACCAGAATAGCCCATGGCTTGCCTGTTGGTGGCGATCTTGAATATGCCGACGAGGTTACCTTGTCCAAAGCGTTGGAAGGCCGTCGTGAGCTATTCTAGTAGCTCTAAAGTTGTGTTTTTCAAAAGGAGGCCCTTTGGGCTTCCTTTTTTTGTTCTAAGTTTGTCCCTATCCCGATATGAATGAGAATAACGAGATGTGATTTTGCATCGAAATTATTCTGAGGAGGAATTGGAATGGGATGGTGGAGCTCGTTGTGGCGGGGAGTAGATAAAGAACAGGGGCAAAAAGATACTGAGAGCTGGGAAACATTGTTGGAGGTACGTAAGGCACATTTGGAGTGGGAGAGAGCATACCTAATGTTTGATGAAGCGTTGGGACAAGATCAGATTGATTACGCTATATATATTTTGGAGGCGGCAGAGCGCAAATATCAGATACATCTCAAGCATGCAAAAAGCATGGGATTAAATAGCAGTCAGATGTAGACGTTAATCAAAAGAATATAAGGGGGATTAACATGCTTAGAATGATAGCTATGGGAGTATTGGTCTTATCGGTTGTGTCACTGAGTCTAATTGTATTCAGAAAAAAACTTGGCTTTGGATGGCTTAGTCTGTTCGGGACTCATTTGGTACTAGCTGCGCTCGCGATATACGTAGTGAACTTCTCAGGTTTGATCACACAGGTCCATATTCCCTTGAACCCCGCAACTATAGGCGCAGTAACGGTTCTTGGTCTTCCGGGGGTGATAATGTTAATAGGATTAAGAATAATTTTGTTTTAATGCTTGACGTGGGTTTAAAAAATATGATACATTAAGTCTCGCCCCTTTGGACAAGATGTTGATTAACAACTTGCTGAAACGGTAAAGCGAAAAAAGAAATTAAAAAAACGCTTGACGAAAACAAAGGTGCTGTGATATATTATAAAGGTCGCTGCTGACAAGCAACGACAACGAAAGATGAGACATTGATCTTTGAAAACTGAACAACGAGTGAGTGGGAAATCACGAAAGTGAAATCCAAAATTAGAGAATTAATTTTCTCGTCAGATGTTTCAAAATGAGCAATCGCTCTTTTCAATACTAATTGGAGAGTTTGATCCTGGCTCAGGACGAACGCTGGCGGCGTGCCTAATACATGCAAGTCGAGCGGAGTTATTTTGAAAGCTTGCTTTCAAAATAACTTAGCGGCGGACGGGTGAGTAACACGTAGGCAACCTGCCCCTTAGACTGGGATAACTACCGGAAACGGTAGCTAATACCGGATAATTTCTTTTTTCTCCTGAAGAAAGAATGAAAGACGGAGCAATCTGTCACTGAGGGATGGGCCTGCGGCGCATTAGCTAGTTGGTGGGGTAACGGCCCACCAAGGCGACGATGCGTAGCCGACCTGAGAGGGTGAACGGCCACACTGGGACTGAGACACGGCCCAGACTCCTACGGGAGGCAGCAGTAGGGAATCTTCCGCAATGGGCGAAAGCCTGACGGAGCAACGCCGCGTGAGTGATGAAGGTTTTCGGATCGTAAAGCTCTGTTGCCAGGGAAGAACGTCCGGTAGAGTAACTGCTATCGGAGTGACGGTACCTGAGAAGAAAGCCCCGGCTAACTACGTGCCAGCAGCCGCGGTAATACGTAGGGGGCAAGCGTTGTCCGGAATTATTGGGCGTAAAGCGCGCGCAGGCGGCTATTTAAGTCTGGTGTTTAAACCTTGGGCTCAACCTAAGGTCGCACTGGAAACTGGGTGGCTTGAGTACAGAAGAGGAAAGTGGAATTCCACGTGTAGCGGTGAAATGCGTAGATATGTGGAGGAACACCAGTGGCGAAGGCGACTTTCTGGGCTGTAACTGACGCTGAGGCGCGAAAGCGTGGGGAGCAAACAGGATTAGATACCCTGGTAGTCCACGCCGTAAACGATGAGTGCTAGGTGTTAGGGGTTTCGATACCCTTGGTGCCGAAGTTAACACAGTAAGCACTCCGCCTGGGGAGTACGGTCGCAAGACTGAAACTCAAAGGAATTGACGGGGACCCGCACAAGCAGTGGAGTATGTGGTTTAATTCGAAGCAACGCGAAGAACCTTACCAGGTCTTGACATCCCTCTGAATCCACTAGAGATAGTGGCGGCCTTCGGGACAGAGGAGACAGGTGGTGCATGGTTGTCGTCAGCTCGTGTCGTGAGATGTTGGGTTAAGTCCCGCAACGAGCGCAACCCTTAACTTTAGTTGCCAGCAAGTAATGTTGGGCACTCTAGAGTGACTGCCGGTGACAAACCGGAGGAAGGTGGGGATGACGTCAAATCATCATGCCCCTTATGACCTGGGCTACACACGTACTACAATGGCCGGTACAACGGGAAGCGAAACCGCGAGGTGAAGCCAATCCCATCAAAGCCGGTCTCAGTTCGGATTGCAGGCTGCAACTCGCCTGCATGAAGTCGGAATTGCTAGTAATCGCGGATCAGCATGCCGCGGTGAATACGTTCCCGGGTCTTGTACACACCGCCCGTCACACCACGAGAGTTTACAACACCCGAAGTCGGTGGGGTAACCCGCAAGGGAGCCAGCCGCCGAAGGTGGGGTAGATGATTGGGGTGAAGTCGTAACAAGGTAGCCGTATCGGAAGGTGCGGCTGGATCACCTCCTTTCTATGGAGAATCGTCTTCTGCAATGAAGACATTCAAATCGGAAGTTTAACTTCCACAATAGAACCCTCGGGTTCGAACACTCACTCGTGTTCAGTTTTGAAAGAGCAAGTCTCTTTCGTATGCGTTTGGTGGCGATAGCGGAGGGGTTCCACACGTACCCATCCCGAACACGACCGTTAAGCCCTCCAGCGCCGATGGTACTTGGACCGAAGGGTCCTGGGAGAGTAGGACGCCGCCAAGCGAACAATCAATTATTTGGTTGATTCACAATGTTATATGGGCTTTTAGCTCAGTTGGTTAGAGCGCACCTCTGATAAGGGTGAGGTCGGTGGTTCGAGTCCACCAAGGCCCACCATATAACTTTATAAAGTATGAGGCCTCCGAAAAGTAATCGGAATTAGCTTCAAAGCTACACTTCACTTTTTGGAGTGGATTTTATGGGGCCATAGCTCAGCTGGGAGAGCGCCTGCCTTGCAAGCAGGAGGTCAGCGGTTCGATCCCGCTTGGCTCCACCATAACTTTTTAAAACGAATAACTTTTTTATCTTGATCCTTGAAAACTGGATACCGAAACGAATTTGCGTTTTAGAACATCTTTTAGCAACTTGTGTAAACAAGTAAATGTTATTAGTGAGATGATTCCAAAAGAAATGTCATTGTATGATATTTTCCTGCGGAAAAATCAAGGTTAAGCTAATAAGAGCACACGGAGGATGCCTAGGCGCCAGGAGCCGACGAAGGACGTGGCGAACAACGAAACTGCCTCGGGGAGCTGTAAGCAAGCTTTGATCCGGGGGTGTCCGAATGGGGAAACCCAGCTGTGGTAATTCGCAGTTACTCATCTCTGAACACATAGGAGATGTAGAGGCAGACCAGGGGAACTGAAACATCTAAGTACCCTGAGGAAGAGAAAACAATAGTGATTCCGTCAGTAGCGGCGAGCGAACGCGGAACAGCCTAAACCTAAGAGCTTGCTCTTAGGGGTTGTGGGACGTCTCACATGGAGTTACAAAGGAATATGGTAGGTGAAGAGGTCTGGAAAGGCCCGCGATAGAGGTAAAAGCCCTGTAGCCTAAACTGTGTTCTCTCCGAGACGGATCCCGAGTAGTGCGGGGCACGTGAAACCCCGTATGAATCCAGCAGGACCATCTGCTAAGGCTAAATACTACCTGGCGACCGATAGTGAAACAGTACCGTGAGGGAAAGGTGAAAAGCACCCCGGAAGGGGAGTGAAATAGAACCTGAAACCGTGTGCTTACAAAAAGTCAGAGCCCTATCTATGGGTGATGGCGTGCCTTTTGTAGAATGAACCGGCGAGTTACGTTTAACATGCAAGGTTAAGTCGAGAAGACGGAGCCGCAGCGAAAGCGAGTCTGAATAGGGCGATTTAGTATGTGGACGTAGACCCGAAACCGTGTGATCTACCCCTGTCCAGGGTGAAGGTGCGGTAACACGCACTGGAGGCCCGAACCCACGCATGTTGAAAAATGCGGGGATGAGGTGGGGGTAGCGGAGAAATTCCAATCGAACTCGGAGATAGCTGGTTCTCCCCGAAATAGCTTTAGGGCTAGCCTCGGTATAAGAGTAGTGGAGGTAGAGCACTGATTGGTTGCGGGGCCCGCAAGGGTTACCAAGATCAGTCAAACTCCGAATGCCATATACTTATTGCCGGGAGTCAGACAGTGAGTGCTAAGATCCATTGTCAAAAGGGAAACAGCCCAGACCATCAGCTAAGGTCCCCAAGTGTGTGTTAAGTGGGAAAGGATGTGGAGTTGCACAGACAACCAGGATGTTGGCTTAGAAGCAGCCACCATTGAAAGAGTGCGTAATAGCTCACTGGTCGAGTGACTCTGCGCCGAAAATGTAACGGGGCTAAACACACCACCGAAGCTATGGCTAGATACGTATGTATCTGGGGTAGGGGAGCGTTGTATGTGGGTTGAAGGTGTACCGTAAGGAGCGCTGGACAGCATACAAGTGAGAATGCCGGTATGAGTAACGAAAAGATCAGTGAGAATCTGATCCGCCGAAAGCCCAAGGTTTCCTGAGGAAGGCTCGTCCGCTCAGGGTAAGTCGGGACCTAAGGCGAGGCCGAAAGGCGTAGTCGAAGGACAACAGTTTGAAATTACTGTACCACCGTAATCCGCTATGAGCGATGGGGTGACGCAGGAGGGTAGTGACGCGGACTGATGGATATGTCCGTCTAAGCAGTGAGGCTGATGTGTAGGCAAATCCGCACATCATTAAGGCTGGGCTGTGATGGGGAGCGAAAATTATAGTAGCGAAGGTCATGATCTCACACTGCCAAGAAAAGCCTCTAGCCAGGAGAAGGTGCCCGTACCGCAAACCGACACAGGTAGGCGAGAAGAGAATTCTAAGGCGCGCGGAAGAACTCTCGTTAAGGAACTCGGCAAAATGACCCCGTAACTTCGGGAGAAGGGGTGCCCCGGTAGTGTGAATAGCACGAGGGGGCCGCAGTGAAAAGGCCCAAGCGACTGTTTAGCAAAAACACAGGTCTGTGCGAAGCCGCAAGGCGAAGTATACGGGCTGACGCCTGCCCGGTGCTGGAAGGTTAAGGGGAGTGGTTAGGGGTAACCCGAAGCTATGAACCGAAGCCCCAGTAAACGGCGGCCGTAACTATAACGGTCCTAAGGTAGCGAAATTCCTTGTCAGGTAAATTCTGACCCGCACGAATGGCGTAACGACTTGGGCGCTGTCTCAACGAGAGATCCGGTGAAATTTTAATACCTGTGAAGATGCAGGTTACCCGCGACAAGACGGAAAGACCCCATGGAGCTTTACTGCAGCTTGATATTGAATTTGGGTACGATCTGTACAGGATAGGTGGGAGCCGTAGAAATCGGAGCGCAAGCTTCGGTGGAGGCGCCGTTGGGATACCACCCTGATCGTATCTAGGTTCTAACCTAGTACCCTTACCGGGTACGGGGACCGTGTCAGGCGGGCAGTTTGACTGGGGCGGTCGCCTCCTAAAGAGTAACGGAGGCGTTCCAAGGTTCCCTCAGAATGGTTGGAAATCATTCGAAGAGTGCAAAGGCATAAGGGAGCTTGACTGCGAGACCTACAAGTCGAGCAGGGACGAAAGTCGGACTTAGTGATCCGGTGGTACCGCATGGAAGGGCCATCGCTCAACGGATAAAAGCTACCCTGGGGATAACAGGCTTATCTCCCCCAAGAGTCCACATCGACGGGGAGGTTTGGCACCTCGATGTCGGCTCATCGCATCCTGGGGCTGAAGTAGGTCCCAAGGGTTGGGCTGTTCGCCCATTAAAGCGGTACGCGAGCTGGGTTCAGAACGTCGTGAGACAGTTCGGTCCCTATCTGTCGTGGGCGCAGGAAATTTGAGAGGAGCTGTCCTTAGTACGAGAGGACCGGGATGGACGTACCGCTGGTGCACCAGTTGTTTCGCCAGAAGCATGGCTGGGTAGCTACGTACGGACGGGATAAGCGCTGAAAGCATCTAAGCGTGAAGCCCCCCTCAAGATGAGATTTCCCAATTAGTAAGACCCCTTGAAGACGACGAGGTAGATAGGTTGGAGGTGGAAGTGCAGTAATGCATGGAGCTGACCAATACTAATCGGTCGAGGGCTTATCCTATACTTAAAACGCAAATTCAATTCGGATTCAGTTTTCAGGGAGTCAAATTCCTGTTTGGATTGCTGTGGTACTGATATCGTTTGGAGAGATACCCAAGTGGCTATAAGGGGACCCTCTGCTAAGGGGTTAGACTGCGTAAGCGGTGCGTGGGTTCGAATCCCACTCTCTCCGCCATTTTCAATCCATAGCATTACTAATTATTGTGGCGGTGTAGCTCAGCTGGCTAGAGCGTACGGTTCATACCCGTGAGGTCGGGGGTTCGATCCCCTTCGCCGCTACCATAATACCTGGAGGCTTAGCTCAGCTGGGAGAGCATCTGCCTTACAAGCAGAGGGTCGGGGGTTCGATCCCCTCAGCCTCCACCATTTTCATCTCTTTAAGATTTATTTCACACCGTGCCGGTGTAGCTCAACTGGTAGAGCAACTGACTTGTAATCAGTAGGTTGGGGGTTCAAGTCCTCTCGCCGGCACCATTTTTTATCAATGCGGAACCGTGGTGTAGTTGGCCTAACATGCCTGCCTGTCACGCAGGAGATCGCGAGTTCGAATCTCGTCGGTTCCGCCATTTTTTTCCACAAGATTAGAGTGGGAAGTTTAAGACTACCACTTTATTTTTATGTCAATTTAATATGGCTCGATAGCTCAGTCGGTAGAGCAGAGGACTGAAAATCCTCGTGTCGGCGGTTCGAATCCGTCTCGAGCCACTTTTCCCTGGGGGATTAGCGAAGTGGCCAAACGCATCAGACTGTAAATCTGCTCACGTACGTGTTCGGTGGTTCGAATCCATCATCCCCCACCATTTATGAGCCATTAGCTCAGTTGGTAGAGCACCTGACTTTTAATCAGGGTGTCGAAGGTTCGAGTCCTTCATGGCTCATCCCAAACAGAAAGTCATCACCTTATGGTGGTGGCTTTTTTTGTGTTTTATGGTTGTATTATAGTAGCGCGCTACTGTAGCGATTAACATAATATAAGAGAATATGCTAAAATAGGCGAAAAGAGCAAAAGTGGTGGAGCATGGTGACTATGGATAGTGAGACATTGCGGAAAAAATTAGAGCAGCTCACCGGAAAGAGAACCGGAATCAAGCAGTTAGGGAGGCAGCATTCAGCTTCTCTTTTTAGCATGGGATTAGAAGTACAGGATCAGCTGGTAATCCATGAGGGTCATCTCTGGGCACCTTTGTATGAGAATGATGGACGTGTAACCGCTGTTTGGGTGGAAATGGAGGGGCTTACCTCTCTGGAAGTACAACTGGTCAATTATGCAGTTCGAAATTTTGCTATTGCACTTAAAGCTACAGGGCTTAGAGAAGAAGGTGAAGTGGAGGCACGGCAGCTTGGGGCCTGGTTGAACACGGAGCTAGAGAAAGAAAAAAATGACTCTGAGATTCCCGATGAGATGACCCTAAAGGGACGTCTGTTCGGAGACATGATTCCATTCCTCCTTAGTAGTGAGATTGCACATAGTCCGCAGATCTCTTATCGTTCACTGATGAAATTGCTGCGTAGCTATTTTGAGAACGAAATCCTGCTTATTCCGCTTCAAGAGAAGGAGTGGCTAATTTTAGCTCGCAAAGAATTGCTTACGGGCGGGGATGATAAGGATGATGAAGAAGAGAGCGTAGATGATCTTCTAGCACAGACTAGTATGGGTTTACATGAGCTGATAGCCAGTGAGTGGGTAGGAGTATTCCATTTGGCGGTAGCTCCGGCTATTGTCCCTGTTAAGGGATTGACAGGATCTGTGGCTTTGCTCAGGGAGACGATTGTACTCGGTCGTATCTTCCAAGTAGGTGAGTATATTCATTTACCTTGGGAACTACATTTGGAACGTTTGGTTAACAGTATTCCTGATGTACGCCGCAAACAGTTGCTTGGACAAATTGGTGACTATTCCTCTGTACTATCTGATAAAGAAATGCTGCTGACTTTGGAAACTTTTTTTGAGATGGACTGTAATGTAAGTGAAACAGCCAAGAAGTTATATATCCATCGTAATACACTGCTATACCGTCTGGAT
Source organism: Paenibacillus sp. FSL K6-0276 (assembly GCF_037977235.1). NCBI lineage: Bacteria > Bacillati > Bacillota > Bacilli > Caryophanales > Paenibacillaceae > Paenibacillus > Paenibacillus sp. FSL K6-0276. The sequence continues at coordinate 157,499 of NZ_CP150276.1, forward strand.
AAGATAAAACAAGAGACTGGAGCAGATGTACGAAGCTTTGGGGACGCAGCTATTGTGAAGCTTACTATGCTTTTGTATAAAGTGACGAAAAGGAAATAGGTTTTTTGTGAACCTTACAAATAGCCATCGTGTCCCGACTGGGTTAATATAAATGTACAAGGAAACAGAATTTTTATTTTAACTAATTAATAATTAACTCGAGGGGGAAATACAATGGCAGGCGTACGTTTAGAGCATATTTTCAAAAAATACCCGGGTTCAGATAAAGCAACAGTAATCGATATCAATCTTGATATTAAAGATAAGGAATTTCTAGTATTGGTTGGACCTTCCGGTTGCGGTAAATCCACAACTTTGCGTATGATCGCTGGTTTGGAAGAAATCTCCGAAGGTAAAATGTACATTGGCGATCGTGTAGTTAACGACGTTGCACCTAAAGACCGCGATATCGCGATGGTATTCCAATCCTACGCTTTGTATCCGCACATGAGCGTATACCAAAACATGGCTTTCGGTTTGAAACTTCGTAAAGTGAAGAAGGATGAAATCGACAAGAAAGTTCGCGAAGCTGCTAGAATTCTCGATATTGAGCATTTGCTTGATCGTAAACCAAAAGCGCTTTCCGGTGGTCAACGCCAACGTGTCGCTTTGGGACGCGCTATCGTACGTGATCCACAAGTCTTCTTGATGGATGAGCCTCTTTCCAACTTGGATGCTAAACTTCGTGGTCAAATGCGTGCTGAAATCACTAAACTTGTGAAACGCCTTGAAACCACTTGTATCTACGTAACGCATGACCAAACAGAAGCTATGACAATGGGTGATCGCATCGTAGTTATGTATGATGGTATCATTCAACAAGCTGCTTCTCCTGAAGAGTTGTACAATGAACCTACAAACCTATTCGTAGCTGGATTTATCGGATCCCCTACAATGAACTTTATCAATGGTACTTTGTCTGAAGTGAGCGGTTCTATCCGTTTCCGTGCTGAGAACCTTGATGTTGAAGTACCAGGCGGAAAAGCTCAAATCATCCGCAACAAAGGTTACATCGGTAAAGAAGTAATCATGGGCGTTCGTCCAGAAGATATCCATGAAGAGCCAGTATTCTTGGAAGCTTCCCCGAACACAATCTTTACTTCATTGGTTGATGTTACTGAAAACCTTGGTCATGAAATGCTCCTTTACTTGAGCGGCCTTGGTAAATCTACTGTAATCGCTCGTGTAGATGGACGTTCCACTACTCGCGAAGGCAGCAAGCCAAAATTGGCTATCGATATGAACAAAATTCACTTCTTTGATAAAGAATCCGAAGCTAACATTTTGTTGGGATAAGATTATTGGATCTTTTCTCTTTTGATAAAGCCACCCGAAAGGGTGGCTTTATTGTTTAGATGGACCCTGTTTGGTTAGGCGCTAAGATTGCATTCATAAGCGTTATCAATTAAGATAGCAGGAGAATTACCTCCGGAATGTAATGAGATCGCTGCCAACCGGACGCAGTAAGCGGACAAATACCGCAGGTGACGAAAGGACGAACTTACATGGCTAAGAAAGTAAAAGTATCTGAATTGGTACAGCATTTTCAATTAGAGGTTATTTCCGGCCAGGAAGGTCTAAAGAGACCTATTACGGTTGATGACCTGAATCGCCCTGGACTAGAGATTGCTGGTTATTTTGAATATTATCCGGAAGAACGTGTTCAATTGCTAGGCAAAACAGAACTCGCTTTTTTCTCCATGCTGCCTGAAGCTGAGCGGAAAAGTCGACTTCGTGGAATTTGTAATGACAATACACCTTGTATCGTAATTACGCGTGGTTTGGATGTGCCTCAGGAGTTAATTGATATAAGTAATGAAAAAGCCCTTCCTGTGCTTCGTAGCTCTATGGCTACGACTATTTTCTCCAGCCGTTTGACTAGCTTCTTAGAGGGGAAATTAGCCCCTACGGCGACGATTCATGGCGTACTCTGTGATGTATATGGTGTTGGTATGCTAATTACGGGTAGTAGTGGTATTGGTAAAAGTGAAACAGCCCTTGAACTTGTAAAACGCGGACATCGATTGATTGCTGATGATGCGGTGGAAATCCGTCAGACTTCAGATAACCAGCTGCATGGCACAGCACCTGAGTTAATCCGTCATTTACTGGAGATCCGTGGAGTAGGTATCATTAATGTAATGACACTTTTTGGTGCGGGTGCCATTCGTAATCATAAACGGATTACACTTGTTGTTAGATTAGAAGCTTGGCAGCAAGACAAGCAGTATGACCGACTTGGACTCGACGAGGAAACGACACGGATTATAGATACAGATGTTCCACTTGTAACGATTCCTGTACGCCCAGGACGTAACCTTGCAGTTATTATTGAGGTTGCAGCGATGAACTATCGCCTGAAACAAATGGGCTTTAATGCAGCCCTGCAGTTCACGAATAAGTTAACTGCGACCATATCTGAAGATATGGATGATCTCGATTAGGAGTGTGAGAGAATGTTCCCATTAGCACTAGATCCTATTTTCTTCTCCATTGGATCACTACAAGTACACTGGTACGGATTAATACTAGGCTTCGGTGCACTCGTAGGTTTATTTCTTGCGATCCGCGAGGGCAAACGGTTTGGTATACCACAAGAATTCTTTATGGATATGCTGCTACTAGGTGTGCCTTCGGCCATTATTGGGGCACGGATTTATTTTGTAGCGTTTAAATGGGAGGATTATAAGGATAATTTAATAGATATCTTTAAGATCTGGAACGGTGGTATCGCTATTTACGGTGCGTTAATTGGAGCCATTATTTGTGGGATTATTTATTTCCGCTATAAAGGCTACCCATTCTGGCGTATCATTGATATTTGTGCACCCGGACTACTTGCGGGCCAAATGATTGGACGCTGGGGAAACTTTGTAAACCAAGAGGCATACGGCAGCGTGGTTGAAGAGTCTTTTTTACGGGATAAACTGCATTTACCTGACTTCATTGTGAACCAAATGTACATAGGGGATGCTTTTCATCATCCGACCTTCTTGTATGAATCTCTTTGGAGCTTACTAGGCATCGCGCTACTTATGGTCCTTCGTCGCCAGAAATTTGTGCGTGCCGGTGAGATCTTCATGTCTTACTTTATATGGTATTCGATCGGTCGTTTCTTCATCGAAGCCGTGCGTACGGACAGCTTAGCGTTTAATGGAAGTGCAGGCGTGGCATCCTTTATCAACGGATTGTGGAAACCGATGGAATGGTTAGGCTTTGAACAAGGATACTTGGACCCAAGCTATGGAAATATCCGTATTTCTCAGCTACTTTCTCTACTGATCATCGTCGTAGCTATACTTCTTATCATTATTCGTCGGGTAACCGGTGAGCCTAAAGCACATTATTCTGATCCCATCGTGTGCACTAAACCGATCCATGCAGATAGCGTAGTGCCGGAAAGTGCAGCAAATACACCGCAGAAAGCTCGTCAAGGGGCACAACCTGGGCAAGGACAGCCAGCGGATGGAGATAAGAAGGAGCAGTAAAACTTATGATAGAATGCGTTCTTTTTGATCTAGATGGAACGATTGTCGATACGAATGAGCTAATTATTAGTTCGTTTATGTACGCGCTGAAGGAGAATGGTCTTACTCCACTCACTAGGGAAGAGATTATTCCGCATATGGGCACGACCCTTCAGCAACAGATGAGAGTCTTCTCTGGACTTGAGGATGTAAGTGGTGCGCTAGAAAGATCCTACCGTTCTTATAATTATGAACATCATGATGAGTTAGTACGTCCCTTTCCTCAGGTGAATGAGACAATGGAAGAGCTCTTACGTCGTGGGATTAAAATGGGGATTGTAACCACCAAAATTCGTCCTACAACGATTAAATCGCTTGAGATGTTTGATTTGCTGAAGTACATGGATACGATTGTGACAGTGAACGATGTTACTGAACCAAAGCCACATCCGGAGCCTGTTCTGACAGCTGTCCGTAACCTTGGTGTTGATCCTCGTAAAACCCTTATGGTAGGGGACAGCACGGTTGATATTCAATCGGCAAAGGCTGCCGGTGTATATGCGGCTGGAGTATCGTGGTCATTAAAAGGCGAAGACACTCTCGGCAAGTATCATCCCGACTATATCATCCATAACATGAAGGATATTATAGAAATTGTGGAGCGAGGAACGAGTGAATCGTGAGAAACGTAACCCGATATCCTGTAGAAGGTCATAACTCACTTTGGTACATTTACCGTACGGTTAGCCCGTGGAAGGGTGTCCGCAACTTTATTTTTATTCAAATCGCCCGTTATTGCCCGGTTCTCCCGTTAAAGAACTGGATCTATCGGCGGATTCTCGGGATGAAGGTAGGCAAGCATACCTCCTTCGGTCTGATGGCGATGGTAGATGTGTTTTTTCCGGAAAAAATAACGGTTGGTGAGAACTCAATTATCGGTTATAACACGACGATTCTGGCTCATGAGTATCTAATCAAAGAATATCGCCTGGGCGAAGTAGTGATTGGTGAAAATGTATTGATCGGCGCGAATACAACGATTCTTCCCGGTGTGACCATCGGTGATTGGGCAGTTATAGCCGCTGGCTCAGTAGTACACAAGAACGTGGCGGCGGGCTCTTTTGTGGGAGGCAATCCACTGCGAGAGCTGCGCCCTGCTTCAACGGACGAACATTCGGAACAAGTTTAAAGGATGCTTTGTAAACCCTGCAGTTTCATATTGCGTTTTTTTAGCGCAGGATCTGCAGGGTTTCTTGCGTCTTGGAGAAGCTTATTAAGGAAACTTTAAGTTCTTCTTAAGTTTTTTATACGGATGCAAGCGATATAATTAGCCTTAGTGATAACGCGAATCCCACGCTAGGCATTCAGCGTCAAATATCAGAACGTAAATTCAGCAAGTGCAGACTTCCTGGTATATTCAGTTTCCACATTCCGCTTAGCGTCTCTATGAACAACCATCATAGTAGAGAAGAGGAATATCATATGAATACTGTGAGACAGGAAAGGCTGCCCCAGCTGGATATTTTCAGAGCTCTAGCTATTTTAGGAGTGCTGCATGTGCATGCCTCATCTTTTGCTGCTGGAGAGCAGGCACTGCATTCTCCTTATTATTACTGGCTGAACTGGATTAACATTTTCTTTAAATTCGGCACGCCCTCATTTATTTTCCTTAGCAGCTTCGTATTGTTTTATAATTATTATGGGCGTCCTGTGATACGCAGCTTGGTCATTAATTTCTACCGTCGGCGATTAAAGTATATCTTACTGCCCTATTTGCTAGTTTCTATGGGCTATTACGCTTTAACCCTATATGTGAACGGACGATTGACACAGAACCTTGGAGACAACTTGTTAAGCTTTTCTAGAGCGTTATTCTCGGGTTCCGCATATGCGCATTTGTATTTTGTCTTTATTAGCATTCAGTTTTATTTACTTTTTCCAGTGCTTCTTAAGCTACTGCAGAGTTCCCGCTTCTTAGTTAAATGGACGATTCCGCTCGGCTTTGCACTTCAGTGGGGCTTTATTTTCTGGAATAAATATGAGTTGCACATTGTTGAAAAAGGGAGCTTGGCGATCTCCTACCTGGCTTATTATATGATGGGTGCTTACATTGCCATTCACTTTGAAAAGGTGAAGCTGTGGCTGATAAAGCCATGGAGGGAGCAGCCTGCTAGGCAAAAAGGATGGACCACTTTACTGGTGTCCTTGTGGTTAATTGCCGCCTTTATCCATGTGCAGCTATGGTATATGGCCCGCCATTATGGGGTGTGGACGGATTCGCTGTGGTACGAGCTGCTGTGGAATGTCCATACGATATTGTCAGCGTTGGTGCTGCTGTATGCTGCATTTTTGATCCATCGTAGGGCTCCACGCAGGATTGTTGCCTTTTTGACTCGTCTGGGTGAGCTTTCGTTTGCGATTTATTTGATTCATCCACTCTTACTAGCGATATACCGCAGGTTCAGTAATCATATTGCACCGGAATCGCTGATTTATGTTTTCTTAGTATACGGTGGACTTGTATTTGCGCTGGGAGGCAGCTGGTTCATTGTGCAGTTTACATTCCGCCGAGTTCCTAAGTCATGGATCGTCTTGGGGAGCGTGCCTCGGTCTCTGGAGTCTAGTCCGAAGTTGAAGTCGGGACATGCCTCTGATGAGATGGGGAAAGTTAATACTTGATTAAGGCATCACTTCGATGTGGAGTTTAACAGGAGGAAAGATTATGAGACAAAAAGAAAGAATTCCGCAGCTTGATATTTTTCGGGCGATTGCTATTTTTGCGGTGCTGGCTATTCATGCTAGCTCGCGAACGTTGGCGGAGACACTAGGTACGAACATGTTTCATCCGTTCTTGTTTATTAATAAATTCAGTCAGTTCGCCGTACCTTCCTTCATATTTTTGAGCGGGTTCGTGCTGTTCTATAACTATATTGACCGTCCACTTGGTGGGAAAACGCTAGGGAAGTTCTACAGTAGAAGGCTGCTTTATATTATCGTGCCTTATGTACTATTTTCGCTGCTATATTTCGCATTAAAAATGACGGCAGGTCATACATGGAGCTTACCTCCAGGGGAGATGGCTTCTAAGCTTTGGAAGTATTTATGGACGGGAACTGCATACACGCATCTGTATTATATTGTTATCATTATTCAGTTTTATGTGTTGTTTCCGCTCATTCTGTGGTGCTTGCAAAAGGTTCGTCGTCTGGCGGCTTGGGCGCCACTAATCGGGCTGCTGCTACAGTGGGGTTTTGTGCTGCTGAATAAATACATGACTAATCACGGGTACTGGCAGTTGTCCAAGGGTAGTCTGGCGATCACTTATTTCTCATATTTCTTGCTTGGCGCTGGGATTGCGGTGTATTACCCTTCTTTAAAAAAATGGCTAGTTCTCTCACGTGAAGGCTGGCGCGCCGGTAAAGGTCCGGTATGGATTACGCTGTGGCTATTATGGCTTGTGGCGGGGATTGTCCATGTGGAACTGTGGTTTAACAACTATACGAAGAAAACAGTAATCAATAGTTTATGGTATGAGGGATTCTCTAACCTTCATGCGCTGCTCTCTTGTATTGTATTGCTTCAAGTGTCCTTCTTACTGTACGGAGCGGGCCGTAGCTTACTCACAAGACTGTTGTTATCTGCCGGAGCCTGCTCTTTCGGAATCTATTTACTGCATCCGTTACTGCTATTTTTCTATAGAAAATTACCGTTTCACGGAGGTTCTCTTGCATATACAGCAGCGATTGCTGGGGGTTGGCTCTTTGCGTTGTTAGGTTCATGGCTGATAGTGGCTCTATCCTTCCGATACATCAAATCTACTTGGATCATCTTCGGATCGGGTCCACAGAAAGCGAAAACGAATTCTAAAGGCGCCTAACTTAGTTTACGTGCTAATGGCAACAAAGAAAGCGTCGGTCTTCCACCATAGGGTGGGTTGACCGGCGCTTTTTGATTTTTTATGCCTTTATTCTCCAGCTTGTTCAAATAAAAGAAAGTATAAGTTTCACGTTATACATTATCCTTATATTTCTCGCATAAAAGCTTACAGTCCTTATAAGGACGCCGAAGGCATTTATGCTTGCCGCTGGAATTCTGCAATGGCTTGATACTGGCTTTCGAGACTACGGTAGACAGAAATATAGATCGGTAGTAGCTGCTTGTATATTTTGGTATGTTCATCAATTGGAGTATGCTTATGGGTTGAACCAATCATGTCAAACACGACATCAAAGGACTCGACTCGACCTGTTGCATAAAGGCCAAGTACAACCGCACCGAGGCAAGAGCTCTCGATACTCTCCGGAATGACAACCTCCTGATCAAAGATATCAGCCATCATCTGCCGCCATAATGAGGAGTGGGCGAAGCCGCCTGTGGCTAGGATTTTGCTGGGACGTCCGATTTGCTCCTCCATCGCGAGCAGGACCGTATACATGTTAAAGATCACGCCTTCTAAGACCGACCGAATCATATGCTCCTTATGGTGATTCATAGAAAGGCCAAAGAAGGAGCCGCGGGCATCTGGATTCCACAGCGGCGCTCGTTCCCCGGTCAAGTAGGGATGGAATAAAAGTCCGCCGCTCCCCGCAGGAACTTGCTCCGCGATGCGAGTTAGAACCTCGTATGGGTCAATGCCGAGACGTTTGGCGGTTTCGACTTCAGAGGCCGCGAACTCATCCCGTACCCAGCGGAACAGCATACCGCCATTATTAACGGGTCCTCCGATCACCCAATGTTTTGGGGTTAAGTTATAACAGAAGGTCCGTCCTTTGGGATCGGTGAGCGGGTGATCCACTACGGTACGAATTGCTCCGCTGGTTCCAATCGTAGCGGCAACTACACCGGGCTCAATTGCGCCTACGCCGAGGTTGGACAGGACACCATCACTGGCGCCAACAACAAATGGAGTTGTAGGGAGCAGAAAAAGCTCCTCTGCCAGACCAGGGAGTAGCCCTTGCATGATCTGCGTGGTGGGAACAAGCTGCGAGAGTTGATCCGTTGTAATGTGGGCAATCTCCAAAGCTTCTTTATCCCATTCTAGATTCTCTAGATTGAGCATGCCTGTGGAAGAGGCAATGGAATGATCGATGATGTATTCGCCAAACAGTCTTGCGAATATGTATTCTTTTATGGAAATGAACTTATAGGTTTGCTGGAACAAGTCAGGTTGCTCTTCACGAAGCCACATTAATTTGGTGATCGGAGACATTGGGTGAATAGGTGTTCCTGTGCGCAAATACAATTCATGACCGTTTAGCTCATCCTTCAAACGAAGTGCGCAACCGGCACTGCGATTATCAGCCCATGTGATGCAGGCAGTTAGGGCCTTACCCAGTTTATCAACTGCAATGACACTGTGCATGGCTGAACTGAAGGAGACAAATAGGATTTTATCCGCAGATACACCGCTTTGCCGCATAACATTAGAAATAGTATGGAAGACTGCACTTAGGATTTGCTCCGGGTCCTGCTCCGCTATAGAAGGTGAGGGCTGATGCAAAGGATATCCTACATTAGCTTGTGCAGCTATGGCTCCTTTTTCCTCGAAGAGAACTGCTTTTGTACTTGTAGTTCCAATATCAACACCAATCATATAGGATTTAGTCACGCGTTAGCCCTTCTTTCTAGTTGAAAGTAGATTTTTAGAACACTAATTACATAATTATGAAGTACAATCATATTAGCTCATTATAGTATTGGATAAACGTGGAGGCAAAATAAAGGGATTACCAAGTTTTCATTCGAAGTACATAAGTATTTATTTCAGAATAGGATTCTCATTGCGAAGAATTTAACCCAGATGGACAAGCTCTAAGCATAAAGGTATTTCACATGAAATTATAGCTTTACCCCGTTGGATTGACGAAAAAGTGGTATACATGATACGATACTAAAAATACTTTAATTTGCTACCACTTTACCATAGTAAAGCAAACATAAACAGTACTTAATGATAACTGACGAGGTGAACAATGAAGATGTCCAAACCAAAGGGATTTGAGAAGCCGTCTGGCGTTCGGGACTATCTGCCCCGGGCCGTAACGAAATTGCGCAAAATTGAGAACGATGTACTGCATTGCATGAGTCGCTGGGGTTATCAGCAAATGATGACTCCGACGCTAGAATATTACGATACGGTTGGTGTGGCTAGCTCTACGTCCGACCAAAAGCTTTATAAATTGCTTAACAACCGTGGTCAGGCTTTGGTGCTTCGGTCAGAAATGACTGCTCCGGTCGCCCGTGTTGTCGCATCCCTATTGAAGGATGAGCCACTGCCATTGCGTCTGTCATATCACGCTAATGTCTTCCGTGCCATTGAGGAAGAGGCGGGGCGGGAAGCGGAGTTTTTCCAGACAGGAGTAGAGCTGGTAGGTGATGATTCACCTGAGGCGGATGCTGAGGTAGTGGCGCTTGCGATTTCTTCGTTGCAGGCTGCGGGTGTGAAGTCTTTTAAAATTGCTATGGGGCATGTCGGTTTTCTGAACGGTTTATTTGAGGAGGCACTCCCAGAATTGCCTGATGCTCAGGAGGAACTGAAAAGTCATTTGCTGGGCCGTGACTATGTCTCTTTCCGGGAGACCTTACGACGGCTGGATCTGACGGATGCACAGAAAAATGAATTGGATGGACTGCTGCGTCTACGCGGAGGCAAGGAGATTTGTGGACAGGCGCTGGAGCTTAGTAGCCATCCGCTTGCCCGTAATTCAATAGATCATTTGTGCAAGGTATGGGAGGTGCTGGTCTCTTACGGTGTATCACAGCATGTGCTGATCGATCTGACGATGATCGGGGACTTTTCCTATTATACAGGCATGACTTTTGAAGGCTATGCAGCGGAATTAGGATTTCCGGTATGCAGTGGAGGCAGATATGATAATCTGTTGCAGCAGTTCGGACGTCCGATCCCTTCCACAGGTTTTTCCTTAAAAACGAATCGCATACTGGACGGTGTAACCGGATCAAGCGAAGATGAAGAGCTGCCTATATTGATCCAATATGATGCAGTTCGCAGAAAAGAAGGTCTGGAAGAGGCAACACGCTTGCGGACGGAAGGTCACGCGGTAGTGACTAGACTGGCAGCAGGTCCAGAAGAGCTTGAAACGGTGAAGCGTTTGGATACGGACACGGTAGAAGCAGAGGGTGTGCGGTACGGCGAAATCTACACTTTCGTATCTTTTGTAAGTGAGCATGGCTGAGAGATCGCTAGCAAGCTAAAACGCCTTCGGTGTCCTTATAAGGACGGTAGCGTTTATGCGAGAATTATAAGGATAAAGCATAGCGTGAAACTTATACTTTCTTATAATTTGAAAAAGAGCGGTTAAGATAAATTTTGCATGGAGATGGAAAAGGAGGCAACTTAACGATGGCACAGATTTTGAAGGTCGCTATGCCAAAAGGTCGGATTTATGAAAAGGCTGCTGAGCTGTTCCGCCAGGCAGGTCTCCCGATTCCACCGGATGGTGAGGTATCCCGCAAGCTTGTTATTCCGCTGCCTGAGGCAGGGATGGAGTTTATATTGGCGAAACCAGTAGATGTACCTACATATGTAGAATATGGTGTGGCGGACATTGGGATCGTGGGCAAAGACGTATTGCTGGAGGAAGATCGTGATGTATACGAGCTGCTTGATCTTGGCATCGCTCGGTGCCGGATGTCGATCATTGGATTGCCGAACTGGCAGCCGGGGATCCAGCAACGTGTAGCAACGAAATATCCGAATGTAGCTTCTAAGTATTTCCGGGAGCAGGGACAGCAGGTCGAGGTCGTGAAGCTGAATGGTTCGATCGAGCTTGCGCCGCTGATTGGTCTGGCTGATCGTATCGTAGATATGGTAGAAACCGGGCAAACACTGCGGGACAACGGATTGGTTGAGATGAAGAGTATATTCGAAATTACGAGCCGTCTTGTGGCGAATCGTGTGAGCTACCGGATGAAGAATGAAGAAATACAGCAGCTGTGTGACAGACTGCAGGCGGTTATAGTAGAACCCAATTTGCGGTAGGTGGGAACAGACGTTAAAGGGTAAGGGAGGAACCAGCGGTGAAGGTTGTATCGAGCAAGGAATTTAAGCTAGAGCGAGAAGTCGAGTATGGAACACCGGAGCAAAATAAGGCGGTAAAGGAAATTGTGACCGCGATTAAAAAAGAAGGAGACACGGCGCTTCTTCGCTACACGGAGCAATTTGACCGGGTCACGCTTACGCCGAATCAGCTGCGAGTTACTCCGGAAGAGCTTCAGGCCGCATATGGCCGAGTAGAGGAATCTTTCGTATCCGCTATTCAAGCGGCTGCGGCCAATATCCGAGCGTTTCATGCCAGACAGAAACGCAATTCGTGGATGGACTTGCAGCCCGATGGAACGATTCTGGGGCAGATTATTCGTCCGCTGAAGCGGGTAGGCGTATACGTTCCTGGTGGAAAGGCAGCTTATCCTTCCTCGGTGCTGATGAACGTGATCCCTGCGCAGATCGCGGGCGTGCCGGAGATCGTAATGGTAACTCCGCCATCCACTGGTGGCAAAGAAGGTATTGATCCTTATATCCTGGTTGCTGCCGCAGAAGCAGGCGTGAATGAAATCTACCGTGTGGGCGGAGCGCAGGCGGTAGCTGCTTTGGCTTTTGGTACGGAGAGCATAGCGCCGGTAGATAAAATATGTGGACCCGGCAATATATACGTTGCGCTGGCTAAACGCGAGGTATATGGTGCCGTGGACATCGACAGTATCGCGGGTCCAAGCGAAATTGTCGTGCTGGCAGATGAGACCGCTGAGCCGGCTTATGTCGCAGCGGACCTGCTCTCACAGGCCGAGCATGACGAGATGGCCTCGGCGATTCTGGTCACGCCATCGCAGAGCTTGGCGGATAGCGTGGCGGCTGAGGTGGAGCGTCAGCTACAAGAACTGCCGCGTCAGGCGATCGCCCGTTCTTCCGTAGAGAATTACGGCGCGATCATTGTTGTGGAATCTATGGAGGAAGGAATCTCCGTAGTGAATAGATTGGCACCAGAGCATCTAGAGATTGTTGTCGAGGATCCAATGGGCCTTGTGGGTAGCATCGAGAATGCTGGAGCGATCTTCCTGGGAGCGTATAGCTCCGAGCCCGTGGGCGACTATTTTGCCGGACCCAATCATATTATTCCGACCAATGGTACGGCCCGGTTCTCGTCGCCAGTGGATGTGGATGATTTTATAAAAAAATCAAGTCTGATCTATTACAGCAAGGAAGCACTTCTACGTGATGGGAAGACCATTATAGAGCTGGCACGTCGCGAAGGGTTAGAAGGCCACGCACGAGCCATTGAGATTCGATTGGAGAACGAAGGAAAAGGTGGAGACGGATATGGAGAACAATAACGAACAGGCCTTGCGCCAAGCTGGATTAAGTCGCAAAACAAACGAGACGGATATTAAGCTGTCTCTTAACGTAGATGGAAGTGGAGTTTCCGAGCTGGAGACGGATGTTCCTTTTTTGAATCATATGCTGGATCTGTTTACGAAGCACGGCCAGTTTGACCTGTCAGTACAGGCGCGTGGCGATATCGAGATTGATGACCACCACACGGTTGAAGACATTGGGATCTGCCTAGGTCAGGCGCTGCACGAAGCACTGGGTGATAAAAAAGGGATCAAACGGTATGCGAGTGTTTTTGTACCGATGGATGAGGCTTTGGCACAAGTTGTGATCGATATCAGCAATCGTCCTCACTTTGAATATCGCGCGACGTATCCTTCACAACAGGTGGGCAGCTTCTCGACGGAGCTTGTTCAAGAGTTCTTATGGAAGTTTGCGCTGGAAGCTCGGATTACGCTGCATGTTATCGTACACTACGGTTCTAATACACATCACATGATTGAGGCTGTATTCAAGGCGCTCGGACGTGCGCTGGATGAGGCGACACTGATTGATCCACGTGTGAAGGGCGTGCCTTCCACGAAGGGAGTGCTGTAGCATGACTGTTGCGATCGTCGATTATGGCATGGGCAACCTGCACAGTGTGAGCAAGGCGGTAGAACGTCTCGGTTATGAGTGTGTGGTGACGGGTGAAGCTGAGCAAATTCTTGCTGCTGATAGTGTCATTCTGCCTGGTGTCGGTGCATTTGGCGATGCGATGGGGCATTTGCGGGAAAATGGTTTGGATCTTGTAGTCAAACAGGTAGCTGCCGGAACGCAGCCGCTGCTTGGGATTTGCCTTGGTATGCAGCTGCTGTTTAGCAGCAGTGAAGAGCATGGCAGCCATGAAGGACTTGATATTCTCTCAGGTTCGGTGGTGCGTTTCGCTCCTAGAGATGGCTATAAGGTGCCGCATATGGGGTGGAACAAGCTGAGCTTTAAGCAACCGCAAAGCCCGCTGTTCGAAGGACTCGATGAGGGACATGTGTATTTTGTACACTCTTATCACGCGCTTGTAGCGAAAGAAAGTGATCTACTGGCTGTCACGGATTATGGTTACCCAGTAACGGCTATTGTTGGGCAAGGCAATGTATTCGGTATGCAGTTCCACCCGGAGAAGAGCGGGGAGCTTGGAATCAAGCTGCTGGGCAATTTCTTGAAGCTTAAGGGAGAGCGGGCGTAAGCCACGCTATAAATATAATGTAACGAAAGTGGGGAGCGCCAAATGTCTTCTTTTATTGTATATCCGGCGATTGATATCCGGGATGGAAAATGCGTCAGGCTGCAGCAAGGGGATTACAGTCAGGAAACGATATACAATGATAGTCCACTGAAGGTGGCAAAATCATGGGAAGAGCAAGGCGGAAAATTCATTCATTTGGTGGACTTAGACGGTGCGAAAGCAGGTCATCCTGTGAATGATGCGATTATCGGTGCTATTGCTGCTAATGCTAACGTGCCTGTTCAGGTGGGCGGTGGCCTTCGTAATCTTGCGGACGTGGAAAAATTGCTCGGACTTGGCGTTAGCCGCGTTATTATCGGCACTGCTGCGATTAACGATCATGCTTTTACCGAAGCGGTATTGGCTAAATACGGTGATAAAGTAGCTATCGGCATTGATGCCCGTAACGGCTATGTTGCGACACATGGCTGGTTGAATACCTCTGAAGTACGTGCTGAAGATTTGGCTAAGGAATTGACTGCAAAAGGAGCCGAAACGTTCATTTACACCGACATTTCCCGCGACGGAATGATGCAGGGGCCGAACGTGGAAGGAATTCTGTCCATGGCGCAGGCCAGCGGCAAAACCGTGATCGCCTCCGGCGGAGTTACCAGTCTTGATGATCTGCTGCGTCTGAACGTGCATAGCGGCAGTGGTGTGGGCGGTGCTATTGTTGGCAAGGCGTTGTACACGGGCAATATTGATCTTTCTGAAGCTTTGCAGGCGCTTGGGCAGAAGTAGTGCTGTATGTGTGTGTTAGTTGATGAACCTCACTAACTAGGGTTTCGGTTGTGTTTTGTGCAATAAAACGCTACTTAAAGAGAGCGAATGCTTATTTGATTACACTTTGTACAATCAAAACAGTGCAAAGCCCTCTTTTTCGTCGATTCCTCGGGAATCTATTGCACGAAATACACGCCTGTTGATTAGCTAAATTATGGAAACGTGAGATCATTAGCTAAAAAGGTTATCCATTCCACGGGTAAGAGTTGCAACGTAAATAAGCGATCAAAATCAGCAAATGTCAATTTTGCGCTCCAATGCACCATCGCATTTCCTTGATCAAACAGGAACTTCAGTAACACGTAAACAAGCAAGGCGGTATAGAGCTGTCCATACACGGCATTTGGCGTCGTCCCAAATAAGGTAGGGATGTTCAAGTGTTGCTTAATCCAACGAAAAAACACCTCTATCTGCCACCGTTTCTTGTAGATTTCCGCAATTCGCTCGGCGGAATGCCAGTGCAAATTCGTAGCGAGAATCACCGGATTTCCTTGCGGATCTTTCAGAATCACGACACGGAAACGGTGCTTGGAAAGTCGGTGATTCTTTCCTAACTTACAGGTGAAATCGCGTTCGAGCGATCCTGTGAACGGTTCGATTCGTTCTCTGGGTACGGGAGTTTGAAAGTGTGTATTATCCCGAACCGAATGACAAAAGATTGGTGCTGTTCCAGATAGTCATCGAATCGCTTGTGGCTGCCGTACGCTCGATCGGCTACTACAATAAAACGCTTGTCAATCACGTCGGGACTGCTTTTAAAATCATGGGAATTCCCTGTTGTTTCGATCACTTTGTGGAGTCGACCTTCATCGGCCACCAACGAAACATGCAATTTGATTCCCGCTCGTTCGCCTTTAAGTGGAGCCCAAGGAAGTCGTTCTTTACCCACGGTAATTTTGGTGGAATCCACGAGAAGTAACGCTTTGGGAATGCCTAAATGTCTTCGGGTAGATCGATTACAACAGCGTATCATGAGGTTCAGCAACTGTTTAAAAAGCTCGAAAGGAACATCCTTCGCTTTTTTAGAGAGCGTGGAATGGTCCACCGGTCTGAGGCCACCCAAACCCATTCGTGCTTCACCATCCCGATACCCAGCCCATTGCTGGAACGAAGCTTCTGCCAAGAACAAAAAGAGGTCGTAGACAGTGAATTTCCGCGCTACATCGACATATTCAAGTTCTTGAAGAAGAAGTAAGATTTTCTCTTTGGGAATCACCGATTGCAGAATGTTCGAGATTGAAGTAGACTTTTTCATGAGGTCGCCTCGTTTCGGATGTTTGTAGGGGTACAAACACTTTAACGAATGGGCGGCCTTTTTTCTACCTTTTTTAGCTAATCAACAGGCGTACAGAGAGTGCAATAGAACGTTTGAATTAGGCAGCAGAACCGGGCATTACTCCACAGATGGATGATATAAGTGTACTTCATACAACTATTGTTCCAATTAAGAGACCATTTGCTAATTTAATTGTATTTCGTGCAGCTATAAATGAGAGTTGAGCTTATTTCTAAGCTCATTCCCGGATTTAATTGTACGAAATGCAGTTAAACGGCTGGTTTGCTGGACGGACGATGAAATAACTGCACGTTGTGCAACTAAATGAGCCGGTTATTTCATGAGCGTGAGCCCACAGGCCGCCTGTATGAATGTGGTCTCGCAGGCGTCATCAGTCCACCTCCTTGTTAGGAGTAAGAATCGTGGAAACACAGTGATTATAGGGTGTGTGTTGAAGTTAGTCTTGCAGGAGGCGCGAGCCCGCCGTCCCACTAGGGGCAAAAACGTGGAACACGAAGGTGTTATGTAGGTTTGTAGTTTTGGCTTAGGTTTGGGCTCAGATTTTTGGTTTAGGTTTGCCCTTGCGGGAGCACCAATTGTTCAAGCGGCCCCGTAGGGGTTAGCGATCATAGCAAGTAGTTACCCAGGTGCGTTTTCGCTCCGCCTACATCAACAATCCGGGTGTCCAGAGGGCCGGGGCCCTTGGGGTCCCCCTTAGCTAAGGGCGATTTAGGGGATCGAAACGCTTTTTAATGAAAGGAGGAACATCTAATGTTAGCAAAACGTATCATCCCCTGTCTTGACGTTAAGGACGGACGGGTAGTCAAAGGCGTTAACTTTGTGAATCTGCGTGATGCCGGAGATCCAGTAGAGCTAGCGGCGCTGTATGACCGTGAGGGTGCAGATGAGCTTGTGTTTCTCGATATATCGGCTTCCGTAGAAGGTCGAGCGACAATGATTGAGGTTGTGCGGCAGACCGCAGGCGAAATCGCCATTCCTTTCACAGTGGGCGGAGGGATCTCTACGCCTGATGATATGAAAAGGATTCTTCGTGCAGGCGCAGATAAAATCGGCATTAATACGGCAGCTATCACGAATCCACAGCTAATTCTGGAGGGGGCACGCCGATTTGGCTCCCAATGTATTGTAGTAGCGATAGACGCTAAATATAACGAGGCTTTTGGTGAATGGGAAGTGTACACACATGGTGGTCGGAAGCCGACCGGCATCCGTGCCCTTGCTTGGGCCAAAGAAGCTGAAAAGCTGGGTGCAGGCGAGATTTTGCTCACTAGTATGGATGCAGATGGTACAAAAGATGGCTTCGACCTGAAGCTGACCTCGGCAGTATGCGACTTGCTCAGTATTCCTGTGATTGCTTCTGGCGGCGCTGGGAAGAAGGAGCATTTTTACGATGTATTTACGGAAGGGAAAGCCGATGCGGGACTGGCGGCGACCATTTTTCACTATAAAGAGATTGCTATTAACGACTTAAAGGCAGACTTGAAGCAAAAAGGGGTAGAGATCCGATGAGCGAAACAGAAAAGAATACAACAATTAGCCAAAAAGAAGCTCTGGCCGGCATTCGCTGGAATGAAGCAGGTTTAGTGCCTAGCGTTGTGCAGGATGCTAATACTCTAGAGGTACTGATGGTTGCTTATATGAATTCGGAATCGTTGCAGCTCTCGCTGGAGAGTGGTCAGACCTGGTTCTGGAGCCGCTCACGCAGCGAGCTTTGGCACAAAGGTGGAACCTCAGGCAACACACAAGCGATTACCTCCATATCCTATGATTGCGATAGTGATACGCTGCTCGTGAAGGTTGTCCCTGAAGGACCAGCTTGCCATACTGGAGCTACGTCATGCTTTTTCCGTGAGATACCTTTGAATAACCCAATCGCGGAAGCTCAGAAACCGGCAGCGAGTCTTACGGATGGAGAACGTTTTGCTGTACTCGGTGAGCTGGAGCGCGTAATCGCTGAGCGGGAAGTAGAGCGTCCAGAAGGAGCATATACGACCTATTTGTTTGATAAAGGTGTCGATAAGATTCTTAAGAAGGTAGGCGAGGAAGCCTCCGAAACGATTATTGCTGCCAAAAATAAAGATAATGCTGAGCTTCGCCTTGAGGTCAGTGATCTGATCTATCACTTGCTGGTACTGCTACAAGAGCGCAAACTTCCGCTGGATGAGATCATGGAAGAGTTGAGTACCCGTCACGAGCGTCCACGCCGGGATCAGTACTAGGGAGGGGACTGGCCGATGCATATCGATTATCATACGCATCATGAGCGCTGCGGTCATGCCGTGGGCAAGCTAGAGGATTATGTGAAGCGTGGGATAGAGCTTGGACTTCAGCAGCTAGGGTTATCCGACCACTTGCCGCTCATCCATGTAGATCCCGCTAGCTATTACCCTGAAATGGCCATGCCAATGGCTGAACTGCCTCGTTATGTGGAAGAATGCCTGACGCTGAAGGAACGCTATCGCGGAGTCATAGACCTGCGACTAGGGCTGGAAGCGGATTATATTGAAGGCTCCGAAGATCAAATTCGCGAGATTTTGTCTCCATACCCATGGGACTATCTAATAGGCTCTGTGCATTTTCTTGGGGAATGGGACATCACGGATTATCGACAGGTTCATGGCTGGGAAGGCAAGGATGAACTAGGGGTATATCGTCTTTATTATGATGCTGTAAAGAAGTCGGCGTTATCGGGATTATATGATATTATAGGACATATGGATGTTATTAAACGGTTCGGCTATGGTCCACAGACACCAGAAGGTAAGGCAGAGGTGAGAGCGCTGGAGCTGGAAACCTTAAAGTTTATAGCGGATAGCGGAATCGCCATGGAGCTGAATGCTTCAGGACTTTCCAAGCCATGTGCCGAGATGTTCCCGGCGGAACATCTGCTACAGGAAGCCTTAAAGCTCGGTATACCGCTTACGCTCGGCTCGGATGCACATGACCCTGCCAAGCTCGGTGACGGCTTGCAAGAGGCACGTAGCATGCTCTGGCACACAGGCTTTCGTGAACTGGCTGTATTTGAGGGACGCCGCCGTACCACTGTTCCGTTCAAACTATAATTTATAATCCGCAGGAGGGTATTATGCATCATCAACAATTACGTATTTTTTCCGGTTCGTCGAATCCAAAGCTAGCGGCAGATATTGCAGAGCGACTTGGTGTTGAATTGGGGCAGATTAAGTTGACCCGTTTCATGAGCGGCGAGATTTACGTGCATTACGAAGAGAGCATCCGGAACTGCGACGTATTTTTGGTGCAATCCCTATCCCATCCCATTAATGAGATGTTCGTGGAACTGCTCGTGATGATAGATGCTGCCAAACGGGCATCGGCGCGTACAGTTAACATTATTGTGCCGTATTATGGATACGCTCGGCAGGAACGCAAGTCCGCACCTCGTGAACCGATCTCGGCTAAGATGGTAGCTGATGTACTTACGACCGCGGGCGCAACCCGTGTGATCACCATCGACTTGCATGCAGCGGCGATTCAAGGATTCTTCAATATTCCAGTGGATCATCTAACTGCACTTGATTTGATCAGTAGTCATTTGAAATCGAAGGCAATGTCTGATCTAGTGATTGTCTCCCCTGATGCAGGACGCGCGTCTATGGCTGAGAAACTGGCGAATAAGCTGGATTCACCTTTTGCCATTATGATTAAGAAGCGTCCAGCCCATAATGAATCGGTAATCACTCATGTCATTGGCGATGTTGAGGGACGTACACCGATTATCATTGAGGATCTGATTGATACAGGGACTACTATTGTGAATGTGGTTGAAGGTCTGAAAGAGAGAGGTGCGAAGGACAGTATCGTCTGCGCAACGCATGGATTGTTCTCAGGACCTGCGCTGCAGCGGCTGGACCATCCCTCTGTTCAGGAAGTGGTCATTACCGATTCTATCGCGCTGCCAGATGATCATTCGAGTCGGTTTAAGGTCTTATCGGTTGCACCGATGCTTGCGCAAGCTACGCGCATTATTCTTGAGGGCGGTTCGATCGATAAACTTTTCAGAGACGCGGGAATTTAATTCCCCGTCTTTTTTTATTTTTTGCGTGAAAAAGTTGCTGTTTATGGAGTGGTAGAGTCTTTCTCAACTTGAGAATCTCGCTGTCACATGTGGTATACTGTGTGAAGATAGCCGCACCCATAAAGGGAACGGAATAGCGATTAAGTTTGGAGCTCCGGTATACCCCATTGGGCGCCGTCCTCCTATTTTTTCGTTAGTATAAAGGAAGCTTCTTATAAGGGGGTGCCTTGCTTCCATGATGGAGAGAACTTCAGAGTATGATGTGGAGAATGGTAATGTTATTCCTGTCACTCTGAATGCCAATTTTTTCTTTGAAAGAGCCGTTCGGTCCTTGGATCGCTTTCAATATGATAAGGCATTAAAGAATTTTCGCAAAGCTGTAGAGTACGAACCGGAGAACCCGGTAAATCATTGCAACGTAGCAGGTGTTTTATCAGAGATGGGGAATTATGAGGCGTCTAACGACATTTTGACCCATGTACTGGAGAATATTGATCCTGGAATGACGGAATGTTATTTCTATATGGCTAACAACTTCGCCAATATGGAAAGCTATGAGGAGGCAGAACGCTCACTCGTTACTTATCTCGAAGAAGATGTGAACGGTGAATTTCTGGTCGAATCGGAAGAATTGATGGAACTTCTGCAATATGAGCTGGATCGTCCTGCACCGCTTATCCGGATTAGAAGCCGGGAAGGGGTAATAGAGCATGAGCGGGCCCGAGCGCTGTTGGAAGAAGGCAAGTTTACACAAGCCGTTACTTTGCTTGAAGAGATTGTGAGCAATACGCCAGACTTCTTGGCGGCGCATAACAACCTAGCCCTTGCGTATTTCTATATGGGTCGTTTTACCAAAGCCAAAGAATGCATTATACGGGTGCTTGATCAGGACTCTGGGAATTTGCATGCACTTTGTAACTTGGCGATCTTTCTGCAGTATGAAGGTGACCGCGGGCAACTAGCTGGATTGTTACGTCTGCTAGAGACGACCATTCCTTTTCACCAGGAGCATTTGTTCAAAATGGCCACTACCATGGGGATTCTGGGACGGCATAGAACCGCATATGGTCATTTTCGGCGCTTGCTTAAGGATGAGGAAGTCGGCGGTGACGCCAGTTTGTACCATTACTGTGCGGCAGCAGCAAGCAATAGCGGTCTGTATGCAGAAGCTCAGCGTTGCTGGCAAAAAGCTGCCAAGCTGGATCCGGAATCGGCTGTGCCGAGATTTTTTCTGGCCCAGCTACAGCAAGCGCAGGGAGAAGGCAAAGCGCTGTCTCCAGTCAGCTACAACTATCAGCTCCCATTTCAAGAGCAGCTGAAGCTGTGGAAGGACAATAAAGGCAGCTTTGCCGAAGAGGTGCGGAACAATCCGCTACTTCGATCTTCCTTCTTCTGGGCACTCCGCTACGGTGATGCCAATACGAAGCTTCAGGTTACTGAAGCTCTGCGGTGGATCGAAGATGAAGAAATGTCCGAGATTCTACAAGGACTTCTGAAGCAACAGCCATTGCAGGAAGAAAAGCTTCAAGAAGCTGCGCTTCTCAGTCTGCAACGACTGATTGGTAGTATTCCGGAGGAAAATGTGCTTCAGGAAGCCAAAGAAACTTCTACTGCGCGTCTGAAGGGATTGCCAGAATGGAGAGAAGATTGGCAAAAAGTCATCGACCAGACGGTAAGTATGATGGACCGGAGATTTGATGCCGTCCAGAAAAAAGATGCTGAATTACTTTGGAAGCAATTCGTAAGTAGCATATATCCAGATGTACCTTTTATCCGTCAAACGGAAGGTTGGTGTGCTGCCTTAGAATATCTGATTGCAAAAATGCATAACCTTCCAGTCACCTACCGTGAGGTAGCTCAGCGCTACGACGTTTCCGTGTCGATGGTCAGTCGTTATGCTCGGCGTATCGATGATGAATGCAGTTTTCAGGGAAGTGTGAGCGACAGTCTTCCCCCGTTTACCGAAAATATCTAAATTCTTGATGCAGTATTTCTCGCTTAAATGCTTATCGTCCTTATAAGGACGACGAAGGCGTTTATGCTTGAAATAAACCCTATTGTGAGGAGGCCACTGTTATGTACAAAACGATTGTAATCGGAACAGGCCCGGCCGGGCTTACTGCTGCTATTTATTTGGCCCGTGCCAACCTTAACCCACTTGTAATTGAAGGTATGCAGCCAGGTGGACAACTGACAACGACAACGGAAGTGGAGAACTTTCCAGGCTTTCCTGAAGGGATTCTCGGCCCAGATTTAATGGACAACATGCGGAAGCAGGCTGAACGTTTTGGTGCTGAATTCAAGAATGGTTGGGTGGATTCAGTGGATTTTTCACAGCGTCCATTTAAAGTGACAGTAGATGGTTTGGGTGTATTAGAGGCAGAGTCGGTGATTATCTCTACCGGTGCTTCTGCCAGATATTTAGGAATACCAGGAGAGCAAGAGAATGTGGGCCGTGGGGTCAGCACTTGTGCTACTTGTGATGGCTTCTTTTTCCGGAACAAGAAGATTATCGTGGTTGGTGGAGGAGACTCCGCGATGGAGGAAGCCAGCTTCTTAACAAGATTCGCTTCCAGCGTAACCGTGGTTCACCGTCGTGATGAGCTCAGAGCTTCGAAGATCATGCAGGATCGCGCACGTGACAACAGTAAGGTAGCGTGGGCACTTAATCGTACACCGCTTGAGGTTACAACGGATGAGTCTGGTGTTAAAGGGCTAACGGTTCGCAACAATGAGACGGGGCTTGAAGAACTCATTGAAGCGGACGGAGTGTTTGTCGCTATCGGACATACGCCGAATACCGGATTCTTGGGCGGCCAGATTACGACGGATACTAACGGTTATATCGTGGTGAATCCAGGAACTACTGAAACGAACATACCGGGCGTATTCGCATGTGGCGACGTACAGGATACCCGTTACCGTCAAGCGATTTCTGCAGCAGGCACCGGCTGTATGGCAGCAATGGACGCTGAGAAATATCTTGAAGGCACAATGGTGCATGACTGGAGCGAAACACTGGGTAGTTAATTTCTTCCTAAATTAAATCGGAATGATTTCAAGCAGGCGATCCTTATCTTAAAGGGTTGCCTGTTTTTTTGTGACAGGAAGCTAAGTGATGTTAAAATAACTGTAACAAAGTGCTTCGAAAAGGACTTGCGCATTTTAGAAATACGTTTACAATAAGGATATAATGTTAACGTGAACAATTGTCATCCTCTGTATTCCACATTTTCAGTTGAAGTTTATAACAGTAATTAAGTAGAAGTATCGTAACCAATTAAATGTTCACGTTAAACTAAGCGTAACTCCCATTTTGATCTTAAAGGAGAGCAGCAAACCTCATGAGCAGAAAATTCATGGATGAGAACTTCTTGTTGTCGAGTGAGACCGCGATTCAGCTGTTTCATAACTATGCGAAAGACATGCCGATTATCGACTATCATTGCCACCTCAGCCCAAAAGAAATTTACGAGAACAAGACGTTCAACAATATTACCGAAGCTTGGCTGTATGGCGACCATTACAAATGGAGAGTGATGCGGGCAAATGGTGTAGATGAGAAGTTCATTACCGGGGACGCCAGTGACTATGATAAGTTTTTGGCATGGGCTAGAACAGTTCCTATGATTATCGGTAATCCACTCTATCATTGGACGCATCTAGAATTGCAGCGCTTCTTCGGTGTATATGAGCTGCTTAATGAGGCTAACGCACCGAAGATTTGGGATGAAGTGAATAGACAGCTTCAAGGTGAAGGATATGGAGCAAGAGATCTAATCATTAAATCGAAGGTGACAGTTGTATGCACTACTGACGATCCTATAGATAGTTTGGAATATCATGAAAAAATCAGTAATCTGAGTGGGTTCGAAGCCAGTGTAGTTCCTGGATTCCGTCCGGATAAAGCCCTTGAGATCAATCGTCCTATCTTCAAACCTTGGGTAGCTCAGCTTAGCGAGATTTCGGGAATGGCTGTTGAAAATTACGGACAGTTTCTTGAAGCGCTGGAGAGCAGGGTGAGATACTTTCATGCCAGAGCTGGACGTGTATCCGATCATGCTTTGGATGCAGTAATGTTTGAGCCGACTACCTTAGAAGAAGCTACAGCGATATTCGCCAAAGCGCTTCGTGAAGGCGCCGTAAGTGAGAGTGAGGAAAAGAAATATAAAGGGTTCACACTTGTGTTCCTTGGCAAATTGTACAATGAGCTGGATTGGGCGATGCAATTTCATATCCATGCCCTACGCAATAATAACAGCGTAATGTTGGGACGTCTAGGTCCTGACACCGGCTATGATTCCATTAATGACGGTGTGATTGCTAAGCCTCTGTCAGGTTTGCTAGATGCGCTGGATCGTGAGAACGCGCTGCCTAAGACCATTTTGTACTCACTCAATCCTAATGATAATCATGTCATTGCCGGCTTAATGGGCTGCTTCCAAGGGGGCGGTATTCCAGGGAAAATTCAATTCGGAACCGCATGGTGGTTCAACGATAATAAGGACGGCATGCTGGAACAGATGAAGACGCTCGCTAATCTCGGCGTACTCAGCCAATTTGTCGGAATGTTAACCGACTCCAGAAGCTTTTTATCGTATACCAGACATGAATACTTTAGAAGAATCCTGTGCGATCTTGTTGGTTCTTGGGTAGAGAGCGGAGAAGCTCCTGATGATCTGAATCTACTAGGCGGCATGATCAAGAATATCTGTTACAATAACGCTGATCATTATTTTAATTTCTCGAAACAGGCATTGGTGACTAAGTAATCGTTATGATATCCTTACATGGAAGAGCCAAACCCGTTTGATAAGGAAGGTTGACCCATGGCACCTACAATCAAGGATATCGCCAAATTGGCGAATGTATCGCATACAACTGTATCGAGAGCACTTAACAATAGTCCGCTAATTAAAGAGGTCACACGTAAAAGAATTGCAGAGATCGCTGCGCAAGTGGGTTACGTCCCCAATTACAATGCCAAAAGCCTTGTGATGCAGCGATCTTATACCATCGGTCTGTTCTTCACGAGTATTGCCAAGGGCACAACGTCAGGTTTCTTCTCTGATACGATTCGTGGTGTGAATAGCGTAATAGATGTGGAATATAATCTGTTCATCCGTGGGATTGACGATTATGTGGAATACTCCTCTATTCATCGTAAACGCTTTGATGGAATTATTCTAATGAGTCAAAGCGAAGCAGATAATAAATTCATTTACCATGTAGTACAGCAAGGCATTCCAATCGTTGTGCTGAACCGGCAGATAGATGATCGCTCCATTATCAACATCATCTCGAATGACCGTGAAGGCGCTTATGATGCAGGCAAACACTTGATTGAATGCGGGCATCAAGACATTGCGATCATTGAAGGCGTCGAGGGCTTTAAATCCACGCAGGAACGCAGAGACGGTTTTATAAAAGCTTTGATTGACCATAATATCCCTGTGCGTAACGACTATATGAGAAGTGGTAATTACGATATGCAAAGCGGATATGAGGCGATGGGCAAGTTGCTGGATTTAGAGAAACCACCGACGGCAGTATTTTGTTCCAACGATGATATGGCTATCGGGGCTATGAAAAGCGTATTCGAACGAGGGTTACAGGTACCGTATGACATCTCCATTGTGGGTTTTGACGATATAGGTTTCTCACTCTTTGCGAATCCTTCGCTCACCACAGTCAAGCGTCCCATTGAGAAGATTAGCGAGCAAGGCGCTCGTCAGTTGTTAAGCTTGATTAAGGAACCTACGGAAAAAGATGGACCGATCTCGATCAAAACGGAATTCATTGCGAGAGAATCGGTTAGGAAGTTGCAAAAATAGTAATAGTCCACATACAGTGGCTAAATCCTTTACAATTTGTGAAGGTTTTTAAATAAAAATTTTCACGTGTGCACAAATATAATAAAACCATAATATAACACTATTTTATATGGATATATTAATTAGTTTATCGTGTGCATTTATAAAATAGGAGGCGTTAACATGGAAAGATTGAATAGCGATAGTTGGAAAGCTTACAAGCAATATCCCGAGAAGGTTCTGCAATTTGGTGAAGGCAATTTCATGCGCGCGTTTGTAGATTGGCAGATTCATACCATGAATCAAAAAACGGATTTCAATGGTGGAGTGGTGGTTGTACAACCGCTGGGCAACGGACTTGCAGAAATGCTAAATGCTCAGGATGGTCTATATACGCTTTATCTCCAAGGGATCAAAGATGGAGTAGCGGTAAAAGAACACGAGGTCATCAACTGCATTACACGAACGCTTAATCCATTTGCTCAGCATGAGGAGTATATGAAGCTTGCCGAGAATCCAGAGCTGCGATTTATAGTGTCCAACACCACTGAGGCAGGAATTGCTTTTGAAGTCGGCGATAAGTTAACCGATGCTCCACAGAGTAGTTTTCCGGGTAAGCTGACGGCCTTATTGTATAAACGTTTTGAATTTTTTAATGGTGATTTTTCTAAAGGTTTTATCATAATTCCGTGCGAGCTGATTGACCGAAATGGTGATGAGCTTAAGAAGGTTATTTTGAAATATGCTGACCTGTGGAATCTCGGAGAGGGCTTTGTTGAATGGCTGAATGAAGCCAATACCTTCTGCTGCAGTCTGGTGGATCGCATCGTTCCCGGATATCCAAGAGACACCATTGCTGAGATTACGGAAGAACTTGGCTATGAGGATAAGTTGGTCGTTGTCGGCGAGCAGTTCCATCTTTGGGTGATTGAAGGACCACAGTGGATTAAAGAGGAGTTCCCAGCTCAACTAGCAGGACTTAATGTGCTGGTGGTGGATGATATGACGCCTTACCGGACGCGTAAAGTGAGAATTCTAAATGGGGCACATACAGCATTGACCCCAGTAGCTTATTTATACGGTATTGATACGGTCTCGGAGGCGATTGAGCACAAAGAGGTTGGAGCGTACGTGAAGTCCTTAATCTATGAAGAGATTATTCCGACGCTGGATCTGCCGGTAGAGGAATTGAACTCTTTTGCAGATGCGGTATTGGAACGGTTCCTGAACCCTTATGTACAGCATTACGTGATGAGCATCTCTCTTAACTCTATATCGAAATTTAAGACAAGAGATCTACCTTCTTTACTACAATTTGTGGAGTCGCAAGGACAATTGCCTGAAAAGCTCATCTTCTCATTGAGCGCATTAATTGCCTTCTATAAAGGACGTAGAGGGGAAGAAGAGATTCAGCTTGCGGATGATGCGGATATTTTGGAATGGTTCGCTTCCTTGTGGGGAGGATGGGATGGTACAGACACAGGGCTGCGTGCACTGACCGCTCAGGTACTGGCAGCAACAAACCGCTGGGGCATTGACCTGAATGAAGTGGCTGGACTTACCGACAAGGTGGCACAAGGCTTGATTGCGATTGAGAGAACAGGTATGAAGCAAGCGTTGAAAGCGTTCGTGAAGAAACCTGCGCACAACTAATATAATGGAGGTGGATAACGATATGATCAAAACCATGAAAGAGGTACTGCAGATTAACGATGCCGATAATGTAGCAGTTGCACTGAAGGACTATAAAGCAGGCGATACCATCGTGATTGGTTCCAAAGAGATTGCCATTACTGAGGATGTTGCTAGAGGTCATAAAATTGCACTAACCAGTATTAGCGAAGGTGAGAACGTATTGAAATATGGTTATCCCATCGGTCATGCCAAAGCGCCTATCGCGCCGGGCCAGTGGGTGCATACGCATAATACGAAAACCAACTTAACAGGGGTTGAGGAATATACCTTTGAGCAGAAACTGACGCCGAATCCTTTTACCATGGAGAATTTGACCTTTAAAGGGTACAGACGTTTTGACGGATCTGTAGGTATCCGTAACGAGCTGTGGATCGTTCCTACAGTTGGTTGTGTAAATGGAGTGGCGGAGCAGATCATCAATATTTTTAAGGTAGAGGTTGGGGATATTGCTCCGTTCGATAACGTGCTGGTGCTTAAGCACAACTATGGTTGCTCCCAACTGGGCGATGATCATGACAATACTCGTACAATACTGGCTAACGCGGTTAAACATCCGAATGCGGGTGGCGTACTTGTGCTCGGACTTGGTTGTGAGAATAACAACTTGCATATTTTTAAAGACATGCTTGGCAGCTATGATGAGGATCGTGTGCGGTTCCTAGTCTCTCAAGAGGTTGGGAATGAGATAGAAGAAGGCGTGAAGCTGCTGAAGGAAATCTTCAATAACGTACAGGGTGATCATCGGGAAGAAGTGGCACTCTCTGAGCTCAAGATCGGTCTGAAATGTGGAGGTTCGGATGGCCTGTCCGGGATTACTGCTAATCCACTGCTTGGACGTCTGTCTGATTTTATGGCTGCTCAAGGTGGTACAACCGTACTGACTGAAGTTCCTGAAATGTTTGGTGCCGAAAAAATTCTGATGGAACGTGCTGCGGACGAAGTCATATTCCACAAAATTGTTGATCTCATCAACGACTTCAAGCAGTATTTTATGGACTATAAGCAGCCGGTATATGAAAATCCTTCTCCAGGGAATAAAGCCGGTGGAATTACTACACTCGAGGATAAATCACTGGGCTGCACGCAGAAATCCGGTAACTCTACGGTCATGGATGTGCTCAAGTATGGGGAGCTTATCACTAACAAGGGACTTAATCTCCTTAATGCGCCAGGTAACGATCTTGTGGCTTCCTCTGCACTTGCTGCTGCTGGCTGCCAGTTGGTGATCTTCACTACCGGGCGGGGAACACCATTTGGTACATTTGTGCCAACGATGAAGGTATCGACGAACACGCCTTTGTATGAAGGTAAGCGTCACTGGATCGATTTTAACGCAGGGGTGTTGGTAGAAGACGGCTCTCCAGATGAGGTTCTGCGCAGCTTCATTAATTACATTATTGATGTGGCCAGCGGCGAATGGGTTAATAATGAGAAGAATAACTTCCGCGAGATTTCTATATTCAAAACAGGAGTAACACTATAATAAATGATTTATTGCGAATCAGGCTGTCCCTTATGCTTTTTAGCGTAGGGGGCCGTTTTTTTATTTCACACTATACATACTTCCTCTTTAAAAGAACGACAATTGCTTTCTTCTGATTTAGTGATTGCAATCACTATCGCCCTGTACGGCCTGTGCTAATCTGTTGTTGAGAATAGTTCTCACATAAAAGGAGAAGAGTCCAATGGAAAAAATGCTGCGAATGGATGAGTCCATATTCGATATGGTATCACGGCATCCGGAGGTCATTGAGATTATGGTAGAGCTGGGCTTTAAGGATATCGCTAAGCCTGGCATGCTGCAGACGGCTGGCCGTTTCATGACCTTATCTAAAGGAATCAAGTTGAAGAAAATGGATCTCGACACCGTGAAGCTAGCATTTGAACAACATGGCTTCGAGATTATGAAATAAAGGAAATGATGACCAAATTTCATTAAGGAGAGATCAATAATGAGTGAACTGATAAATAACCGCGAGTTTGATGCACCGGAGCAGACTCGTCGCCAAGCCATGCTCAAGGAGATTATTAAAGAACTGCATGCAGGTAAAAGCGTTGAAGAGGTTAAGGCGCGTTTCGAGGAAGCTGTAGGCGATGTTACCGTAGCGGAAATTTCTGCGATGGAGCATTCATTAATGACCGAAGAGGGAATTCCGGTATCCGAGGTACAGCGACTTTGTTCGGTGCATACGGCCATCTTTAAAGGTTCTATAGAGCAAATTTACCGTTCCTCTAAGCCTGAGGAGCAGCCAGGGCATCCAGTACACACCTTCAAGCTAGAAAACCGTGAGATTGAAAGACTTGTGAACTTCCGTTTAGATTTGCATGCTGCCAAATTCCAGAAGAATGACAGCGAGGATATGGTCTTCAAGCTACTGGAGGATCTTAGTTTGCTGCTGGATCTAGATAAGCACTACAGTCGAAAAGAAAATCTGTTGTTCCCGTACCTAGAAAAATACGGCATTTATGGTCCAACCAAGGTCATGTGGGGAGTCGATGATAATATCCGCCGTATGATTAAAGAGGCTAAAGTAGCGCTCAGCACTTATAACGGAAACGTATCAGAAATTGGGATACAACTTACGGAGATCATCAAGGAAGTTAATGAAATGATATTTAAAGAAGAGAACATTCTACTGCCTATGGCACTCGACAAGCTGACAGAAGATGAATGGGTCAAAATCGCACGGGAAAGCGATGAGATAGGGTTCTGTCTAACCGCGCCAGAGCAGGAGTGGGTACCCGAGCGTGCCACAGAGCCGGAAGGCGCCGTAGAACAGGGGGAAGCAGTTGGGGACGCCCCGCAAGAAGGGTTCATCCGTTTTGAGACAGGGCTGTTGTCACTGCATCAGCTGGAGACAGTACTAAATCATCTGCCAGTAGATCTGACATTTATTGATGAGAATGATGTCGTCCGATATTTTTCACACGGGAAGGAACGTATCTTTGCGCGAACTAAAGCAGTGATCGGACGCACGGTACAGAACTGTCATCCTCCCCAAAGTGTGCATGTGGTAGAGAAGCTTCTGGAGGACTTCAAGGCGGGTCGTAAAGACGCTGAAGACTTTTGGATTAACATCAAAGATAAATTTATCTATATCCGTTACTTCGCCGTCCGAGACGAGACAGGCCGGTATATGGGTACTCTGGAGTTTACACAGAATATCGCACCAATCCGTGCGCTGGAGGGTCAAAAGCGTATTTTGTCAGAATAAATGAGTGTTTTGGG
Organism: Paenibacillus sp. FSL K6-0276; assembly: GCF_037977235.1. Lineage (NCBI taxonomy): Bacteria > Bacillati > Bacillota > Bacilli > Caryophanales > Paenibacillaceae > Paenibacillus > Paenibacillus sp. FSL K6-0276. The sequence goes on from NZ_CP150276.1 coordinate 188,468, forward strand.
CTATTTTCCAGATAATAATATAGGCAGAAGACTCTCTTACTTAGGCGTAAGGGGGTCTTTTTAGAATATAATAGAGTATAGTATTAAAATAAGGAATTCCCGGGTGTGTTGTCTTTCCTTGACCACAGAGGGGGCTTCTATTATAGTTGGTACTTAGGATTAACTATTTTAGTATAAAAAAAGGTGGCTTGTTACATGTCTGAGAATATCTACGTTGGCGTGGATTTGGGTGGAACTGCAATTAAAGTTGGAATCTGCAATGCTGAGGGAACTCTACTGCATACTTACGAGGGACCCACAGGAACTGCAGAAGGTGTCGATACTGTTATCGATAATATCGAGAAGTATGTTCGCCAAATTGTGGAGGATTCCCCGTATTCTTGGGATCAGCTTGCAGGTGTAGGAGCGGGCGTAGCAGGGTTCACAAATATTCGTGAAGGAATTATCATCCTTGCGCCCAACATAGGATTTAAAGATGTGCCGATTCGCTCCATTTTGGAAGATCGCTGGAACAAGCCTGTCAAAATAGACAATGATGCGAACGTGGCTGCACTGGGTGAAGCTTGGAGTGGTGCAGGACGCGGGATTGAAAACTGTGTCTGCTATACGCTAGGAACAGGTGTTGGTGGCGGAATCATTATCAATGGAAAGATTTATCAAGGTTTTGCGGGTCTAGCAGGTGAGCTTGGCCATATCACTGTAGTGCCAGATCTGGAAGCCATTCAATGTGGTTGTGGTAGAATGGGATGTTTGGAAACTGTTTCCTCCGCAACAGGAATTATTCGTATGGCTAATGATGCAGTAGCGCGTGGTGACCGTACTTCCCTCTCAATGGTAGAGAAGATTGCTGCGAAGGAAGTATTTGATGCGGCTAAGGCTGGCGATGAAGTAGCGATTCGCATAGTGAACCGTGCAGCATACTATCTGGGTAAATCTATGGCTTCTGTTGCGGCTGTGCTTAACCCTGAGGTCTTCATCGTTGGTGGCGGTGTGTCTAAGGCTGGAGATATTCTATTTGAAGAAGTTCGTCGTGTGTTTGCTAAGTTAGCACCGGCTCCGCTTCAGACTGGTGTTTCGATTATTCCTGCTGAGCTTGGGAATGATGCAGGTATTGTTGGTGCTGCAGGCCTTCTGCTTCGTTCTTAAAAGACAGGGAGTATTCATATACTAATTTAGGGAGGGGACGCTTTAATGACCGAATTGGACAATGCTCCAACGGCTGGAGCCACCCTGATCATTATTACCGGAATGTCAGGTGCGGGTAAGACAATAGCTGTACAGAGTCTGGAAGACCTAGGGTTCTTCTGTGTCGATAATTTGCCGCCGGTGCTGATCCCTAAGTTTGCAGAACTGATTGAGCAGTCGAAGGGTAAGATCGCCAAGGTAGCTCTTGTGATTGACCTGCGCGGTCGGGAATTCTTCACTGCTTTGTCTGAGTCTCTAGCCTATATCAAAGATGAGTCAACCATTGGTTGTGAAATCTTGTTCTTGGATGCTACGGATTCGGTACTTGTGCAGCGTTACAAGGAAAGCCGGCGTCATCATCCTTTAGCACCCAAGGGACTTCCGCTTGACGGTATCAAGCTGGAACGTAAAATGCTTGAGGAATTAAAGAATTCAGCCACATTGTGTCTGGATACTAGCAGTATGAAACCAGTGCAGCTAAAAGAGAAGATTGTATCTCGGTTCTCGCATTTAGGAAAAAGCACACTTTCCGTCAACATTACTTCGTTCGGATTTAAGTATGGTATTCCTATTGATGCAGACCTTGTCTTCGATGTCCGCTTTTTGCCTAACCCACATTATGTGGACCACTTGCGGCCAAAAACAGGTCAGGACAGCGATGTCTATGACTATGTAATGAAGTGGCCTGAAACGCAGGTGTTCCTGACCAAACTGCTCGATATGCTTCATTTTCTAATTCCGCAATATCGTAGGGAAGGTAAATCCCAGATTATTATCGGCATTGGCTGTACGGGCGGCAAACACCGTTCAGTAGCCATTTCTGAATATTTGGGTAAAATGCTGGGCGTCAGCGAAACGGAATCCGTAGCCGTTAGTCATCGGGATTCCGAGCGTGATCGGCACTAATGAGAGAAGGGGTCCATAGTGGCTGAAGAACAGAGACAGCGTCCACGTATCGTCGTTATGGGCGGTGGTACGGGGCTATCTGTCATGCTTCGCGGCTTAAAAGAAAAGCCGCTAGATATTACAGCTATAGTTACCGTAGCGGATGATGGAGGAAGCTCGGGTATTTTGCGCAGTGAACTGCAAATGCCTCCTCCTGGGGATATCCGCAACGTATTAACGGCTATGGCTGATGTGGAACCGCTGATGGCGGATATTATGAGATATCGTTTCAACACGGGTGAAGGCTTGGCAGGCCATAGTCTTGGTAATCTAATCCTTGCTGCGCTCACAGATATATCCGGCGATTTCGTCACAGCTGTGCGCGAGCTCAGCCGATTATTCGCTGTTCGCGGACGGGTATTGCCCGCTGCAGGGGATGCTGTAGTGTTACGTGCAGAAATGTCGGACGGCACAATTATCACGGGCGAGTCTAAGATACCGGAAGCCGGCGGGATCATCAAACGGGTATCTTTGGAACCTGCTGATGTGGAACCGTTGCCTGAAGCCCTGGAAGCGATTCGAAATGCGGATGCGATTCTTTTGGGTCCAGGGAGTCTATATACGAGCATTCTTCCGAACCTACTTGTTCCGAAGTTAGCAGAAGCGGTTGTATCTTCTGATGCAATCAAAATCTTTGTCTGCAATGTAATGACTCAGCCTGGTGAAACGGATAATTATACCGTAAATGACCATCTACAAGCAGTATATGATCATATTGGGATTCATTTATTTGATTATGTTATTGTTAATGACGGCGTAATTCCAGAGCAGGTTCAGACGAAATACGCGGAAAAGGGTGCACGCCCGGTACAGCTCGACAAGGATGTACTGGATGGCAGTGGATACAAAGTCATAGCGGATAAGCTAGTGTTATTCCGAACTTATTTAAGGCATGATACCGATAAGCTTAGTCATCATATCTACCAGCTTGTGCAAGATTGGATAAATAGAAACCCTAGGGTATAACTTATATATATGAATGACGTACTTATTTCAGAAAGAGGTGAGACCCTTGTCTTTTGCGGCCCTTACCAAAAAAGAGCTGACGATGGTGGAGAGTGAACCCTGTTGTGAGAAGGCGGAAATGTCAGCACTTATCCGTATGAATGGATCTGTGCAGCTTTCAAGCAAAAAGGTTATTCTCGACATTTCGACGGAGAACGCCGCGATTGCAAGGCGGGTATATTCTTTACTTAAGAAATATTACCAGGTCCATATTGAGCTACTCGTGCGTAAAAAAATGCGTTTGAAGAAAAATAACGTTTATATCGTCAGAATCCCTAGTCGCGTACAGGAGATCTTAAATGATCTCAGAATTGTGTCCGAAGGATTTATTTTTACCGACGGTATTGATGAAGCGATTGTTGGGAATAACTGCTGTAAGCGTGCTTATTTGCGCGGTGCCTTTCTGGCGGGTGGATCCGTTAATAATCCGGAGGGTTCCTCTTACCATTTGGAGATTTCCTCAATGTATGAGGAACATTGTAAAGCGCTAGTCGATTTAGCAGGTGAATTCCACCTAAACGCACGCTGCATTGAACGTAAAAAAGGGTTCATTCTATACATTAAAGAAGGCGAGAAGATTATCGAATTCTTAAGTTTGATCGGGGCGCACCAAGCGTTGTTCAAATTTGAGGATGTAAGAATTATGCGTGATATGCGTAATTCCGTGAATCGGATCGTGAACTGCGAGACCGCGAATCTCAACAAAACGATAAGTGCCGCGGTGCGGCAGATTGAGAATATCAAGCTGCTGCAGCGAGAAGTGGGACTGGAGAGCTTACCGGATAAACTGCGAGAAGTTGCAGAAATTCGAATGGCACATCCAGATATCAACCTTAAAGAGGTTGGTGAAATGCTGAAAGGTACAGTCAGTAAGTCGGGAGTAAATCATCGACTTCGTAAGATTGATGAACTGGCGGACAAGGTTCGAGGCGGCTAGTCACTTTTTTTCTAGTGTGGTTTACGTTATAATGATATAATAATATAAAATTAATGTGAAATTTTTGGGGAGATCTCAATTAGGGGGTAAGCGTTTCATGACAAAGCACCCGGTAGTTGTTCGGTTGAAGACAGGGCTACACGCTCGACCGGCAGCATTGTTTGTGCAAGAAGCTAACAAGTTTTCGTCGGAGATTTTCGTGGAAAAAGACGATAAAAAAGTAAACGCCAAAAGTATTATGGGTATTATGAGCCTAGCGATCAGTTCCGGCACGGAGATCTATATCAGCGCGGATGGTGCAGACGCGGATCAAGCTGTAAACGCTTTGACGAGTCTCGTTAGCAAAGAAGAGCTTGAGAACCAATAATCTTTTGAAATGACTTTTTATCGCATGACTAAAAAGCCCCTAGGGGCTTTTTTTAATACAAAAAAATAGATTTAGCCGTGCAACATTTACCAAAAAGACTCGTCTAGAGGATAATAACAAATTACAAAAATTGAAAGGGGCTGGCTAATATGAAAGGTTTGGTAAAGAAAATCGGTTCAGTGTTGATCGTAGGGAGTTTGTTAATTGGAGGGATCAGCATGAGTGGTGTCTTCCAAGGTCCTGCAAAGGCTTACGCAGATGATGTGCAGAAAAATGTCGTTAGTGTAGTAGGTAAAGGTGAATTGTCCATCAAGCCGGATATTGTATACTTGTCCATCGGTGTGGATACTACGGCTACAACCGCGCAAGAAGCGCAAAAAACAAATGCTGCTAAAATCCAAAAGATCACTACACTACTGAAAGGGACTTGGAAAATCGCAGATAAGGATATTCAAAGTACCCAATTCTATGTGCAACCCAACTATAGTTATAGCGAAAAAGAAGGACAGCAAGTGAAAGGATACAACGCGAATCATACACTGTTAGTGTCTTATAGAGATCTGACCAAGGTTGGTGAATTGCTAGACGCTGCATCTGCGGCGGGGGCAAATAATATCGGAAATGCACGTTTTTCCGTGGAAGATACTTCTGCCTTTGAAGCTCAGGTGATTGAAAAGGCGATGGCGAACGCAGATGTTAAAGCAGGAGCTATTGCTAAGGCAGCTAAACGTAGCTTGGGTCAAGTAATCACAGTCAGCCAAATTGATGGCAATGTCACTCCGGTTTATTTTGAACAGAATCTAAAAATGGAAATGGCTGCAGCAGATGCTGGTGCAAGCACGTCCGTTCAACCGGGAGTAGTTAAAGTTACAACACAGCTGAGCGTGATGTATGAATTGAAATAGTAACAGAACTAGATGATTGCAGAGAGGAGAGGTGATCTTCCACTAGTAATAGTGGGGGACGCCTCTTTTTTTATGTGTGGCGTGCCCAGAGGCACGCATTATCTAGTTGGTGAAAGTCCAATCAAAGGAGGGGCCAAGCCACCTTTGTAGCTAGGATGCTTACGCATGGCGAAATCTGTGTGTAAAAGCGCATCGACAAAAGTACCGGTCAGAGACCGGGCGAGCAACAACCCAGGCCGCAACATGAAGTGAATCCTGCCGCGTCGTCAAAAAGGCCCTGCAAAGGGGAAGAGAGGCTGCCGAGTCTCGCGCATATAGACGAAGGCCAAGGAAGCTGTAAAGAACTTGGGTCAACAGTGAAGAATCCTCCGGCGTATAGGGAACGGCATGGGCTGAAAGATAATGCAGTGAACTGGGGAGACCCTCCCCTGCACGGATTTTTTTTTTTTTTTTTTTTTTTTTTTAGAACCCGTAAAGAGACATTCTATAAGCCTAAAAGGTGAAGTGAATGGTCTGCAGGAAGGGAGTCCGAGGGGCTCATAGTACCGAAGAACCTAAGGACAACATAACCTTAGGGAGGGAAGGAGCCCTGCTTTGTTTATACTTTTGGAGGAGGTACGAGTGAGTGAATGCCAAAGGGCTAACGACACCAAAGGAAAAAGTTCAACAACTCCAAGAAAAGCTAGGTCATGCGGCCAAGGAGAACAAAAAGCGTAAATTCCATGCGTTGTATGACAAGATTTATCGGTGGGATGTACTGTGTGAAGCGTGGAAACGAGTGAAAGCCAATAAGGGTGCCGCAGGAATAGATGCGGTGACGCTAGCAGATATTGAGGAACAAGGAGAAACACCGTTTCTCAAGGCATGTGAGCGAGAGCTCAAAGAAGGCAACTACCATCCACAACCTGTACGGAGACACTATATCCCGAAGAAAGACGGGAAGCAAAGGCCACTGGGTATACCCACCGTACGCGATCGAGTCATACAGATGGCAACCAAACTCGTGATTGAGCCCATCTTTGAAGCAGACTTTGAGGAAGTATCCTTCGGATTTCGTCCGAAACGAAGTGCTAAAGGTGCGTTGGATAGAATCCGAAAAGCCTGCAACCGTAAAGGAAATTGGGTAGTCGACGTCGATATCCAAGGCTACTTCGACAATATTAATCAAGAGAAGCTAATGAAATTGGTACAGATGCGTATCAATGACAGGCGGATACTTAAAATAATACGAAAGTGGCTGAGTGCAGGAGTTTTGGAAGAAGGAACGGTAAGACGTTCGGATTTAGGGACACCGCAAGGAGGAGTGATTTCACCGCTCCTTGCGAATATCTATCTAAATTACTTCGACCAACTCTGGGAGAAACACGGAAAAGGAATAGGAGAACTCACGAGGTATGCAGACGACTTTGTAGTGGTTTGCAAAACCAAAAAGGACGCAGAACATGCGTATAAGCTTATACGTACGATTATGGAACGTCTGGAGTTGACCCTACACCCGACCAAAACTCGCATTGTAGGATTGTGGACAGGAAACGAAGGATTCGATTTCTTAGGCATGCACCACCGGAAAACCAAAGCAGAAACATCCCAAGGTAAGGTGTACTACACCACGCAGCAGTGGCTAACACAGAAGGCAGAGGAACGTATTCGTGAGGTGGTCAAAGAAAGATTGGCACCGCCGAGCATGCGTTCAAGATCGTTCGAGGAACATGTAGAATGGCTCAATCCCAAGATTCAAGGATGGAGAAATTATTACTACACGAACTATAGCCAAAAGAAGTTAGCAAAACTAGACTGGTATATTTTGGGGCGGTTAACACGGTGGTATGCAAAGAAGAGACAACGCAAAAGATGGATAGGTTCATTATCTGAGGTTAAATATATCGCCTTACAACATGGACTTAAAACGCTATTGTAATCCGCACGCCCATGAATGACGAACATCGGAAAGCCGTATGAGGGAAAACCTCACGTACGGTTTGATGAGGAGGGGCTGAATTTATTCAGCCCTTTACTCTAGAAATATCTATAATTTTTTTTGATGATGAATACCTCACAAGAATTAGTACGTAAATCGGGCGTAGGTTTACCAAATAAATAGAGAAATCGTAACCGTGGGTGTTAGCACTGGACATCTCCCCCTTACCAGAGTCATCTCTAATTCATATGCTAAAGGGAGTAACTAGTTTATGAACGGGGGAGAGCTATGAGCTATCAATACACTGCAATTGGCGATTCCTTGACGACTGGATTTGGCGCTCTGCCAGGTAACGGTTTTGTTCCGGTGTACCGTAGAATGGCGGAAGGGAGACTGCGTTCTAATGTAGTCTCTACGAATTTGGGCGTGAATGGATTGACTACTTCTGAGTTGGAACAGCGGCTACGCGGGAGTTCTATGACTCGCGAAGCCATTCGAGCAGCTGACATTATCACTCTATCCATTGGTGGAAATGATTTAATTCATGCTGCGAAATCTGCAGCTAGACACCCTGAAAATTTATCTACAGAGCTGCGAAGATCACTGCAGGAATGCAAACAAAATTTCGCTGTAATTATGAGTATCCTCATACAATTGAAGGCGGGAACGCGCAGACCTTTTATCATTCGAATTGTGGGATTGTATAATCCTTATCCTCAGGTAGTAGGTGCGACAGAGTGGGTAAGGCAGTTTAATCGCTATGCATCGCAGTACAGCAGCCGAGTGTGTGGATTTGCTTCTATTTATAGTGAGTTTGCAGGAAACGAGAGAGGGCTTTTATCTATTGACCACTTACATCCTAATGGCCGGGGTTACCGTGTGATTGCTGAGAAACTCGATGCGCTTGGTTATGGCGGTTTGGTTTAATTGAGATTTGTGTGTAGTAGTGGTCCGAAAAGTAAAGAGGCTGTACTCTAACCATCAAGTGGATAGGGCACAGCCTCTTTGTGTTGTTGTTTTATAGCTTACACACCGCTAGGCAGTGTCTTCTCGATGACTTTATCAACGATACCGTAAGTTGCCGCGTCTGCAGCAGTCATGAAGTAATCACGATCTGTATCCTTCTCGATACGTTCTAGCGGTTGACCCGTACGTTCTGCAAGAATACGATTCAACTTATCACGCAATTTCAGGATACGGCGGGCACGGATTTCGATATCCGTTGCTTGACCTTGAGCACCACCCAGAGGTTGGTGAATCATGATCTCACTGTTAGGCAGCGCGAAGCGTTTGCCTTTAGCGCCAGCGTTAAGTAGGAAAGCTCCCATGGAAGCTGCCATACCCACACAGATGGTGGAAACGTCCGGTTTAATGTACTGCATTGTATCAAAAATAGCCATGCCTGCAGTAATGGAACCGCCGGGGCTATTCACATAAAGGTGAATGTCCTTCTCCGGATCTTCGGCAGCCAAGAACAGCATTTGTGCGATGATAGAATTGGCTACCACGTCATTAACCTCCGTTCCAAGGAAAATGATGCGGTCCTTCAGCAGGCGGGAATAGATGTCATAAGCGCGCTCACCGCGGTTGCTCTGTTCTACTACCATAGGAATATAACTCACGTGGAAAACCTCCTTGATATTGGTTCTTCAAATGTATTCATTTTTACTCTTGCCGTATTACCCACATGATAAACAAATTCAAACAAAAAGTCAAAGAAAGTCAAACTTATATTCAAAAAAAAGAGCCGACACGCGGCTCTTTGGTTAAGTAGTAGTATAGGCACTACTAAATTATGTACGAAAGTGAAATTAATGGCGCGCCCGCCAAGAATCGAACTTGGATCTCAGGCTTCGGAGGCCTACGTCATATCCATTGGACCACGGGCGCAACAAAAATGATTATAATACAATTTCTGTGCAATTGCAATGTATTAATAATACCGTGCACGGGCTTTATCCTTTGTGTTCAAGGTGGACAAGAATACATTCGCTTTCAATCAGCGTTAGAATCTAAGTTAATTAATGATGGGTTTTAGGCGCCGTACCTCTCCCTGGCCTTATAAATGTATAAGAAGACATGGGGTGGAGAATTCTACTCTCGGAAGACTTGCACTTCGAGCAATATTTGGTTAGAATATGAGTGGGACTTAAAAAGTTTACCCGGGACATTTTGAGACCATGAACAAGGGAATAGAGGAAGACGAAGTTGCAGGAGTGAAAGTATGCGTAATTTATTAGATATCCAAAAGCAGCTTCTGCCTGATCTCATGGAAACCCTTAAGAGACGTTACACGATTCTTCATCAGATCATGCTGTCCGATATAATTGGGCGCAGAACGCTTGCCGCTTCGCTTGATATGACCGAGCGGGTACTGCGTGCCGAGACGGATCTTCTGAAATCGCAAGGGCTCATTGAGATCGAGAGCGTTGGCATGCGTATTAGCGCTGCTGGGCGTAGACTGCTTGATTTGCTAGAGCCGGTCGTTAAGAGCCTGTTTGGTCTGGATGAGTTGGAAGAGAAAATTCGGGCAACGTACGGTCTGGATAAAGTTATTGTGGTACCGGGTGATTGTGAGTCATCGCCTTTCACCAAACGTGAGCTTGGCCGGGCAGGTGCAAAAGCGCTGCTCAGTGTACTTCGTACAGATGATATTGTTGCTGTCACAGGTGGATCAACGCTTGCCGATATGGCTGATCAACTGACACCGCCGTTATCCCTTTCCTATAAGAACGCTTGGTTTGTTCCGGCGCGTGGTGGATTAGGAGAGAGTATGGAGATTCAAGCCAATACGATTGCCTCAACAATGGCAAAACGGGTTGGAGCGAATTACCGGTTGCTGCATGTACCTGATTTACTTAGTGGGGATGCATACCAGTCACTAGCACTTGACTCTAATATTGGAGAGATTGTACAAATCATCCGCAGTTCGCGTATTATTGTACATGGAATTGGGGATGCCATTGAGATGACTCGTCGTCGCAAGCTGGATGAGGCTACGGTCTCAGAAATCCAGGATGAGGGAGCAGTGGCCGAATCCTTTGGCTATTACTTCGATGAAAATGGTCAGGTTGTCCATACCATGCTTACGATGGGTCTACGTCTAGAAGATATTATTCGGACGGAAACCGTTATCGGTATTGCAGGAGGCAAACCAAAGGCCAAAGCCATTCACGCCATGCTGCGTTTCGGGCAGGAGAATATTCTCGTCACGGACGAGGCTGCTGCTGTAGAAATAGGCAAGGAAATTGACAATCAGTTACAGCTAACTTCGTAGCTTTTAGATTGCAGGCACTAGAACATATATCTTGCATAATACTTAACATTGTTGTCATGACAGGCTTCACGGTCTGTTTTGAATAAATAAAACGAATTCTAGGAGGAACTATTCAATGAGTGTAAAAGTTGGAATTAACGGTTTTGGACGTATTGGACGCCTTGCTTTCCGCCGTATTCAAAATGTAGAAGGTATCGAAGTGGTAGCAATCAACGACTTGACTGACGCTAAGATGCTTGCTCATTTGCTTAAATATGATACAACTCAAGGTAAATTCCAAGGTGATGTTGAAGTGCATGACGGCTTCTTCAAAGTGAATGGCAAAGAAGTTAAAGTTCTTGCTAACCGCAACCCTGAAGAATTGCCATGGGGCGACCTAGGCGTTGACATTGTACTTGAGTGCACAGGTTTCTTCACAACTAAAGAAGCAGCTGAAAAACACTTGAAAGGTGGAGCTAAGAAAGTAGTTATCTCCGCTCCAGCTACTGGCGACATGAAAACTGTCGTTTACAACGTTAACGATGACATTCTTGATGGTACTGAGACTGTTATTTCCGGCGCATCTTGCACAACTAACTGCCTAGCTCCAATGGCAAAAGTATTGAACGACAAGTTCGGTATCATTGAAGGCCTGATGACTACAATTCATGCTTACACTGGCGACCAAAACACTTTGGATGCTCCACACGCTAAGGGTGACTTCAGACGCGCTCGTGCAGCAGCTGAGAACATCATTCCTAACACTACTGGTGCTGCTAAAGCAATCGGTCTGGTTATTCCAGAACTTAAAGGTAAATTGGATGGTGCAGCTCAACGTGTTCCAGTTGCAACTGGTTCCCTGACTGAGCTTGTAACTGTTCTTGATAAGAGCGTTACTGTTGAAGAAATCAACGCAGCAATGAAAGCAGCTTCCGATCCAGACACTTATGGTTACACTGAAGATGAAATCGTATCTTCCGACATCAAAGGTATGACTTTCGGTTCCTTGTTCGATGCTACACAAACTAAAGTATTGACTGTTGGCGACAAACAACTGGTTAAGACTGTTGCTTGGTATGACAATGAAATGTCCTACACTGCACAATTGGTTCGTACTTTGGAGAAATTCGCTAAAATCGCTAAGTAATTGATTTGATATAAAGCAACATCTATAGAGCGGAAACAGAAGTTCCTTGTTTCCGCTCTTTCTAAAATTATAAGGGAGTATATGTTTCACTCTATATTTTTTCCTTATAATTCTCGCATAAACGCTACCGTCCTTATAAGGACGCCAAAGGCGTTTTAGCTTGATGTATTTCTTGTTTCCTGCTAGAAACAATTTTGGGTGTGGAGGAATTAATCATGAACAAAAAGAGCGTCCGTGATGTAGAAGTAAAGGGTAAACGCGTATTTGTACGCGTGGATTTTAACGTTCCTGTAGAAGACGGTAAGATCACTGATGATACTCGTATTCGCGAAACCCTTCCGACCATTAAATATTTGATCGAGAACGGTGCAAAGATCATTCTCGCGAGTCACATGGGTCGTCCTAAAGGCCAATTCGTAGATTCCATGCGTTTGACTACTGCTGCTGAACGTCTGTCCGAGCTTCTCGGCAAATCAGTAGCTAAAGCTGACGAAGCTGTTGGCGAAGCTGTAAAAGCAAAAATTGCTGAGCTAGGCGAAGGCGACGTACTCGTGCTTGAGAATGTTCGTTTCTACCCAGGCGAAGAGAAGAACGATCCTGAACTGGCTAAACAATTCGCTGAACTGGCTGATTTGTTCGTCAATGATGCGTTTGGTGCGGCTCACCGTGCACATGCATCGACAGAAGGTATCGCTCATTTCCTACCGGCTGTATCCGGTCTTTTGATGGAGAAAGAACTGTCCGTTCTGGGTAAAGCTCTTTCTAACCCTGAACGTCCTTTCACTGCAATCATCGGTGGTTCGAAGGTTAAAGACAAGATTGATGTTATTGATAACTTGTTGTCTTTGGCTGATAACGTTCTGATCGGCGGTGGATTGTCTTATACATTCACTAAAGCACAAGGCTTTGAAATCGGTAAATCACTTGTAGACAACGACAAACTTGACGTTGCTCTTGGATTCATCGAAAAAGCTAAAGCACTTGGCAAAAACTTCATGCTTCCTGTTGACGTTGTTGTTGCTGATAAATTCGGTGCTGATGCTAACACTAAGATCGTTAATTACAATGAAATCCCAGAAGGTTGGGAAGGACTTGATATCGGACCTAAGACTCGTGAACTTTATGCCGATATTATCAAAAACTCCAAGCTGGTTGTCTGGAATGGACCTATGGGCGTATTCGAAATCGATAAATTCGCTGAAGGTACACTTGCAGTAGCAAAAGCTTGTGCAACAACTGAAGGTTACACTGTTATTGGCGGCGGAGATTCCGCAGCAGCAGCAGAGAAATTCCACTTGGCTGACCAAATGGATCATATCTCCACTGGCGGCGGTGCATCCCTTGAGTTCATGGAAGGCAAGGCGCTTCCTGGCGTAGAAGCTTTGAACAATAAGTAAGACGTAAAGAAGGAGGCAACTTAAGTCATGAGAACACCAATTATCGCAGGCAACTGGAAAATGTTCAAAACAGTTCCTGAAGCAGAAAGCTTTATTGCTGATATCAAAGGCAAAGCAGAAGTAGAAGGCGTTGAGACGGTAATCTGCGCTCCATTTACTAACCTGCCTGCACTTGTAGCAGCAGCAAAAGGTACAGACATCAAGATTGGCGCACAGAACCTACATTTTGAAGATAACGGTGCTTACACAGGAGAGATCAGTGGTGTAATGCTTAGCGATCTCGGCGTAGACTATGTAATCATTGGTCACTCAGAGCGTCGTGCTTATTTTGGCGAAACAGATGAAATCGTGAATAAGAAAATGCATGCTGCATTCCGTCACGATATCACTCCAATCGTATGTGTAGGCGAAAAGCTCGAAGAGCGTGAAGCTGATCAGACTAAAGCAGTATGTAAAGTACAAACTGAAGCTGCATTCCAAGGTCTTAGTGCCGAGCAAGCAGCAAAAGTTGTAATTGCATACGAACCTATCTGGGCCATTGGCACAGGTAAATCCTCCACTTCCCAAGATGCTAACGAAGTTATTGCTTACATCCGCAGTCTTGTAAAAGATCTGTATGATGCAGCAACAGCTGAAGCTGTTCGTATTCAATACGGCGGCAGCGTGAAGCCTGAGAATGTAACTGAGTACATGGGCCAAAGCGACATCGATGGTGCGCTTGTTGGCGGTGCCAGCTTGCAGCCTGCTTCCTTCGTTCAATTGGTTGAGGGGGCGAAGTAAGATGTCTGCTCCAAAACCTGTAGCTTTGATCATCATGGATGGTTTCGGTTTGCGCGGAACGTCAGAAGGCAACGCCGTTGCTCAAGCTAACAAACCTAACTATGACCGTTACTTGAAACAATATCCTAATACTACCCTTACTGCTTGTGGTGAAGCTGTTGGTCTTCCAGAAGGCCAAATGGGCAACTCTGAAGTAGGGCACTTAAATATTGGTGCAGGACGGATTGTATACCAGGATTTGACTCGTATCGATAAATCGATCCGTGAGGGCGAGTTCTTCGATAATGAAACACTGGTTACCGCAGTTAGAAATGCTAAGAACACAGGTAAAAAGCTTCATCTTTACGCGCTTGTATCCGACGGAGGGGTACATAGCCATATTAACCACCTGTTTGCTATGCTTGACCTGGCTAAGAAAGAAGATATGCATGAAGTGTATATCCATGCTTTCATGGATGGCCGTGACGTAGCTCCAGATAGCGGAAAGAATTTTGTTCAAGATCTGGTTGCTAAAATTGAAGTAGTTGGTGTAGGTACAATTGCTACGGTATCCGGACGTTATTACGCAATGGACCGTGACAAACGTTGGGAACGTGTAGAAAAAGCCTATCGTGCTATGGTTTATGGCGAAGGTCCGAAATACACGGATGCTCTAGAGGCCATCACTGCATCTTATCAAAATTCCGTGTTCGATGAATTCGTTGAACCTAGCGTAATTGTAGACAGTGAAGGTAAGCCAGTAACGGCAGTAGAGAGCGGCGATTCCGTCGTGTTCCTCAACTTCCGCCCTGACCGTGCTATTCAATTGTCACAAGTGTTCACGAATCAAGATTTCCGCGGTTTCGACCGGGGTCCTTTGTTCCCGCAAGACCTGCACTTCGTATGCCTGACTACTTTCAGCGAAACGGTACAAGGTTATGTAGCCTATTCACCGAAGAACCTGGATAACACATTGGGTGAAGTGCTTGTGCAGAACAACAAGAAGCAACTGCGCATCGCGGAAACTGAGAAGTATCCGCACGTAACTTTCTTCTTTAGTGGTGGACGTGATGAGGAGCTTCCTGGAGAAACTCGTATCTTAATCAACTCTCCTAAAGTGGCAACTTATGATCTTCAACCTGAGATGAGTGCTTACGAAGTGGCTGCAGCCTGCGTAGCAGAAATCGAAGCGGAAAGACAGGATGCTATTATCCTTAACTTTGCAAACCCTGATATGGTTGGACACTCCGGTATGCTGGAGCCAACAATTAAGGCTGTAGAGGTAACTGATGAGTGTGTTGGTAAAGTAGTGGACGCAGTGGTTGCCAAAGGTGGCGTTGCGATCATTATCGCCGATCACGGTAATGCAGACATGGTGTTTGATGAGAACGGTCGTCCGTTCACAGCTCATACCACTAACCCGGTTCCATTCATCCTTACGGATGAAAATGTTGTATTGCGCGATCGCGGTATCCTTGCGGATGTAGCACCAACCATTCTGGATCTGATGGGACTTCCACAACCTGCGGAAATGACCGGTCAATCCATGATCGCTAGTCGCAAATAAGGAAACAGTACCTAAGATTAAGCTTCAACAATCAAGACCAAAACATTGTTAAAAGGAGATTAACTAAAATGACTATTATTTCTGATGTATATGCTCGCGAAGTCCTTGACTCCCGTGGTAACCCTACTGTAGAGGTTGACGTTTATCTTGAATCCGGTGCTAAAGGCCGCGCTATCGTTCCTTCCGGCGCTTCCACTGGTGCTCATGAAGCTGTAGAACTTCGTGATGGCGACAAATCCCGTTACATGGGTAAAGGTGTTCTGAAAGCTGTTGAGAACGTAAATGAAATCATCGCTCCAGAAGTTATTGGTATGGACGCTCTTGACCAACTGGGTGTCGACAAATTGATGATTGCCCTTGATGGTACTCACAACAAAGGTAAGCTCGGCGCTAACGCTATCTTGGCTGTATCCATGGCCGTAGCTCGCGCAGCTGCAGCAGCTTTGGATGTACCTTTGTATGTATACCTTGGCGGATTCAACGCTAAAGCTCTTCCAGTACCAATGATGAACATCATCAATGGTGGTGAGCATGCGGACAACAACATCGACGTTCAAGAGTTCATGGTTCTTCCTGTAGGAGCTCCAAGCTTCAAAGAAGCTCTTCGCACAGGTGCGGAAATCTTCCACAACTTGAAATCCGTACTTCAATCCAAAGGTCTGAACACAGCTGTAGGTGACGAAGGTGGTTTCGCACCGAACCTTGGTTCGAACGAAGAAGCAATCACTACAATCATCGAAGCGATCGAAAAAGCTGGTTACAAACCAGGTGTTGACGTATTCTTGGGTATGGACGTTGCTTCCACTGAGTTCTACAAAGACGGTAAATACACACTTGCTGGCGAAGGTAAATCTTACACTTCCGCTGAGTATGTTGACCTTCTTGCTTCATGGGTTGAAAAATATCCTATCATCACAATCGAAGACGGTATGTCCGAAGACGACTGGGATGGCTGGAAATTGCTTACTGAAAAATTGGGCGACAAAGTCCAATTGGTTGGTGACGACTTGTTCGTTACTAACACTGAGCGTCTTGCAACAGGTATCGAAAAAGGTATCGGTAACTCCATCTTGGTTAAGGTTAACCAAATTGGTACATTGACTGAAACTTTCGATGCTATCGAAATGGCTAAACGTGCTGGTTACACAGCAGTTATCTCTCACCGTTCCGGTGAATCCGAAGATAGCACAATCGCTGACATCGCTGTTGCGACTAACGCTGGTCAAATCAAAACAGGTGCTCCTTCCCGTACAGACCGTGTTGCTAAATACAACCAATTGCTTCGCATCGAAGATGAGTTGGGTGAATTGGCTCAATACAACGGCCTGAAATCCTTCTACAACCTTAAAAGATAATCTGCTTTTATAGCAGAGTACGAAGACCCGCCATTATGGTGGGTCTTTTTTAAAATGTGTGTTTATCCTAATCTTTCAAGAAAAGCTACGACTTAACAGCCTAGGCGGTTGTATTACCGACAACGCTATGATAAAATAAGAATACTGTTTATGTATCGTGATAACCTCAATTACCATAGATAGTGATGCTTAGGCGTAGGAGGTGGAAGTGAATGGATATCTTTTTGAAAGTTGTGCTCCTGATTTTTTCCGTCGGTCTTATTGCGGTCGTTCTTCTGCAAAAGGGGAAAAGCGCGGGTCTTTCCGGTGCCATCTCCGGTGGTGCTGAGCATCTCTTTGGTAAAACAAAAGCTCGTGGTATGGAACTCGTACTACAACGTGTAACTGTTGGACTTGCTGCAGGATTCTTCATTATGGCGATTCTAGCTGCTGTTTTCATTGACTAAGTACCTACAGTAAGCCCTCGCTCTGTTCTGAATGGAATGGAGCGAAGGCTTTTTTGTTATAATAAAAAGGAGATGAAAGCACCTGTGGGTGCTTTTCTTTTCATAGTAGAAAGTATAAAATCCGGTGCGGCAGAGCATCAATAAATAGACTTTCTTCTTCGTTTGAATGAAATTTCGTACTGCGTTTATCTTTGGATAACAGTAACAGGGATGCGCAGGATTGATTTCGTGTATACTAGGGTATGAAGTAGGTAAAGGTAAATTTTACTTGGCATTACTACAGAGCAGGACAAGACATACATATTTGCCAGCGGCTTGGAGCCGCGGAGGGCTGGGGTGACGAACATGATAACACAAGAAATATTACTCGATTTCATGCGGGAAACTGCTTATAAACCAATGACTTATGAAGAGCTGGTGAGCCATTTTGCTCTAGAAGATAGTACAGGGTTTAAAAAGTTCGAGGAATTACTAATTGAATTAGAGCAGGACGGAAGAATTGTACTAACTCGTAATGCACGTTATGGCGTGCCGGAACGGATGGATTTACTGCGCGGCCGGTTACAGGCTCATGCGAAAGGCTTCGCTTTTCTTATCCCGGATGATCGTGATCATCCCGACGTGTATATCCATGCAAATGATCTTAAGGGAGCTATGAATGGCGATATCGTCCTGATACGTATCACCTCTAAAAGTCCGTCTGGCGGACGTATGGAAGGTGAAGTTGAACGTATTGTAAAACGAGGCGTATTGCAGACGGTAGGCGTATTTCAAAACCTGGAGACCTATGGCTTTGTTCTATCTGATGATAAACGAATCAATCGTGATATTTTTATTCCGAAGCAATCCTTCATGGGGGCGGTAGACGGCCAAAAGGTCGTTGTACGCATCGTAAATTATCCAGAAGGCCGATCAGCGGCAGAAGGTGAAATTATTGAGATCCTCGGACATAAAGATGATCCGGGAGTTGATATTTTATCTATCATCCGTAAGCATCAGCTACCAGAGGCATTTCCGGCTGAAGTGATGGACGAAGCGGACAACGCTCCTGATTCTATCACGGAAGAGGAAATTGCTGAGCAGGGACGACGCGACTTGCGCGGACTGAACATTGTTACGATTGATGGCGAAGATGCTAAAGACTTGGATGATGCGGTTAATGTTCAGCGACTGGAGAACGGACATTATAAGCTAGGCGTGCACATTGCGGATGTAGGTTATTATGTGCGTGAGAGCTCTGAGCTTGATAAAGAAGCTTATGACCGGGGTTGTAGTGTGTATTTGGTGGATCGGGTTATTCCGATGCTTCCGCACCGTTTGTCTAACGGGATTTGTAGTTTGAATCCACAGGTAGACCGCTTAACGATGTCCTGTGAGATGGAATTTAACGAGCAAATGAAGGTAGTGAAGCATGATGTCTTTACGAGCGTGATTCGCACCAAAGAAAGAATGACTTATTCAAATGTTCGCAAAATTCTGGAGGATGAAGACCCAGAATTGCTTGAGCGCTATAGTCCACTGATTGAGGATTTCCGCCTCATGAAAGAACTAGCGATGAAGCTCCGCGATGCGCGGATGCGTCGGGGTGCGGTTGATTTTGATTTTGAAGAGAGCAAAATCATCGTGGATGAGAACGGCAAGGCTGTAGATATTGTGAAGCGAGAGCGTTCTGTAGCTGAGCAGATTATCGAGGAATTCATGCTCGCTGCGAATGAAACGGTGGCTGAGCATTTCCACTGGATGAAGGTACCGTTCCTCTACCGGATTCACGAAGATCCGGATCCAGAGAAGCTGCAGAATTTCATGGCTTTTGCGGCCAATTTCGGATATCACGTGAAGGGCCGCGGCAATTCGGTTCATCCACGTGCTTTGCAGGATCTTTTGGAACAAATTCAAGGGACGAAGGAACAGACGGTTATCAGCACGATGATGCTGCGTTCCATGAAGCAGGCGAAGTATGATGCGGAGAGCACAGGCCATTTCGGACTCGCTGCGGAATACTATTCCCACTTCACTTCTCCGATTCGTCGTTACCCCGATCTGGTCATTCACCGCGTAATGCGTGAAGTGATTGAGAGTGGTGGTGCCCTGAGCGAGAAGCGGCATGATTATTTGGTTAGTCGGATGCCTGACATTGCTCAGCAGTCCTCGGAACGTGAGCGTGTGGCGGTAGAGGCTGAACGTGATACAGAGCAGCTGAAGAAAGCTGAATACATGCAGGATAAAGTGGGCGAGGAATTCGAGGCTATGGTTAACAGTGTGACCAGCTTCGGGATGTTCATCGAGCTGGATAATACCGTTGAAGGACTTATTCGTCTCAGTGCGATGAGCGACGATTATTATCACTTCGACGAAGCTCATATGGCGCTCATTGGCGAGCGCACATCGCGGGTGTTCCGCATTGGTGACGAGGTGAAGATTCGAGTCGCCAAGGTAAATATGGATGACCACACGATCGATTTCGAGTTGGTCGACATGAAACCACGCGCGCCAGGCGAGCATCGCGGCGGTGGTTTTGGAGGTGGCCGCGGTGGCAAAGGCGGCCGTCCAGGAGGCGGCGGATTCAAGGCGCCGGCCGGTGGTAAAGGCGGCGCGGGCGGTAAGGGCCGCGGCGGTAAAGGCAAGCCCGGCGCTGCTGTAGGCGCGGGCAAAGGCAAGCCGGGCGCTGGTGTGCGCGCCGGTGAAGGGCCGCGCGAAGCGGCCGGTGTTGTTGCACCGGGCGGACGCGGAAAGCGGAAGCGCGGGCGCGATGCCGGCGAGGATGCGAGCCGGGTAGTTGCGGCGCCGGGCGCCGAGCGCGGGGGCGAAGCCGGCGGCAACGCAGGCGCGCCGCGTGAGCGCAGCGGCGGGCGAGGCCGCGGCGGTGACAACGGCGGTGCCGGTGGTGGACGCGGCATCAGCTTCGGCTTTGGCTCCGGCAAAGGCGGATACGGCACTCCTGCGTCCGATTCTTCTGGCGGCGAAGCCCGCGGCCTGGACGGTAGCACGAAGTTCCGTAGCCGCGAGGATCGCGGAGGTAACTTTGGCGGTGGAGAAGGCCGCAATGGCGCTCCAACTGGCAAAGCTCGCAAGAAAAAGAAGAACAAGAGCGGTGTGTTCATTGGCCAGTCCGTGACACCGGGCAACGTACAGACATCTGAACAAGCCACTTCTAAACGTAGTGACACTACAGGCAGCGCTCCAGACGGAGCTCCTCGTAAGAGAAAGAAGAAATAAATAACGTTATTGGGCTACGCTTCGTAGCTCTATAATACAAGTTTAAGCACCGCCCCCTTTGCTGGGGGCGATGCTTTTTTCATTCTTTTTCTGTAGTCCGGCTGTGGAATCTTCGTTTTTGACCGAGGCTATAGGCTGTCACAAGTTTGTTTAGTAATAGTCAGAAGCTATGTGACTGCGTCGTTTTGTCACTATGACATGTGGATTGGAGCATAGTAACCAATATTATCACGGTGCTTAATTTTAATTGCATAATGTGCAATTAAAATTCCGGCGTTTCAGTAGAGGTTGAGGTTAATTGCACTTTGTACATCTAAATCTGATCAGTATCTTCAAAACGGCATGATTTCGAATTTATAGCTGTAGAAAGTGCAACTAAACAACCATCAAGCCTCTAAATATGCTGAATAGATGTATAAAGTGCATTTATGTAGCTTTAGCGTTAGCATCGGGGGAGAGAGATTGAATAGAAAAAGGTATGAGTTGACTGGGATATGTGATTATGGAAACACAAACACCTTTTTTATCAACAAATGTAATTAAAGTTAACTATTGGGTAAACTTACTGACAACATGTTGTCAAAATGGATGAGATACAATTGCCTGATCCTTCCTTGCGCTCAATCGATTCCATTTGTTACAATATAGATCAGACGTTCGATGACTATGTCGTTTAAGATTAAAGAGACATGGTTACTTTAACTTATGAATATGATTCAAGGAGTGATTCTCATGGGTAAAAAAGCAGACGGGAAAGTACTTGCCCAGAACAAAAAAGCTTCCCATGATTATTTTATCGAGGACACTTATGAAGCTGGCTTGGTACTGACAGGTACAGAGATCAAGTCGTTGCGTAATGGCCGCGCTAATATTGGAGATGCTTTTGCTACGATCCGTAACGGTGAGATTCACATTCACAACATGCATATCAGCCCTTTTGAACAAGGTAACCGCGCCAACCCTACTGACCCGACGCGCACGCGTAAATTGCTGATGCACAAGGAGCAAATTCATAAACTGCTGGGCTTGTCAAAGCGAGATGGATTTACGATTGTGCCGCTTAAGGTTTATGTTCGGAATGGCTATGCGAAGCTGCTGATTGGCCTTGGTAAAGGTAAGAAAGAGTACGATAAACGTGACTCTGCCGCCAAACGTGATGCTCAGCGTGATATCCAGCGTGTATTGCGTGAGAAGCAAAAGATCGCCAGATAATCTAGGCTTAGTAGACGATTCGAAAGAGTTCCAGTTTCCACCTTCAATTCCTTTAACCCACGTGTTAAAGTATTGATAAATGTGATATACTGAGTAAGTAAGTTAATTGCTTCGTTACAGTCTTCTTGTACAAGAAGCTGTGGATTGGATCTCTCTTGCTTGGAAGATCCGCTTGATCCGAAGCGCCCTTTTTAATGAGGGGCCGTTCTTGGATTCGACGGGGGTAGTTCGAGCATGAGTAGCGAGTAGTGGGGACGCGTCCGCTTCATCAACGCTAAAGCCTATTAAACGGCAAACAACAAACAAACTACGCTTTCGCAGCCTAAGAAACTGTGTGCGTGCTTCTACTCTGCATCGTCCATGTGACAGGGCTAGGGGCTAACAAATAGTGGAATACGCTGTCTCATCTCCGCCTGGGGTGAGCTGAAGAAGATAATCAGGCTGACCCAACGTATAGCCGGTTACGGGGCGATACTCGGGTGACATCAAAACTGTGACTACACTCGTAGAAGCTTATGTGCCGTTATCTTCGGACAGGGGTTCGACTCCCCTCGGCTCCATATGTTAAATCCACAATCTGGAATTTAAAGATTACCTCTACATTCTCTTTGTAGACGATTACCTTTTCCACATAACTACCAATGAACTTTTTGATTTCAGGAAGGTCGTGGTTAGCAACGTGGACTCCAAACTTAGAAAGCAGTTGTCGCAGAGTATCCTCTGTGATAGCTGCTTTTTCTGTTACAGCCTTAGCTTCGAGCAGTTTCTGCTCAAGCTGTAGTTTCTGTAGCTCCAATTCCTCAAGTTTACTAGACAAAGCAATATTGAAAGTGCCACTAGCAATGGCATTAACTATATTTGTAATCTGACGTTCAATACCCTCTAGGCTCTTAGCCAGGCGTTCGCGCTCACCTTTTACGTTTGATTGCTTAGAGTTATGGTAATCATTCAATTGCTTGGCAAGCAGCGGAATGGCCTCTTCATTAAATATCTTCTCCTGCAATTGAGAAATGACGTAGTTTTCAATGTATTCTCGGCGTAGCTCAGGGTTATTACATTCTTTCGTCCGATCACGATTACCACAGCGGTAGGTGACGTACTTGAGTTTGTTTCTTCCGCTGAACTTCGTATTACCCATCATAGAATAGGGAGTTCCAACGTTTTTCAGACACTCACCACAGACGATGAGGCCGCTTAGCAGGTAAACTTCTTTAGCCTTATAAGCTCCAGGCTGGCGTTTGTTGCTGTCCATCTTTTCTTGAACCTGCTGGAAGACTTCCTTCGAGATGAGCGTTGGCATGCCGCCTTCCACCCGAATGACATCCGTTGGTAACGCTTTGGCGCAGATTAATTTGAATTTTGAGGTGGATATACTTTCCGGGGAAAACAATCCTGAGAACAAAATGTTAATTTTAGGTTTGGAGGATATCTCCTTTGAAAATGTTGATGTCGTAAAGTCCTCTGATCCGAGAGGCGATGACGATGAAGAATTCGACGAAAATACTTACGAGTTCGATGCAGATGAAGATGATTATTTCAATGAGGATAATTACCAAAACGATGATACTTACGAGATTGATGAAGATGATAGCTGGTATAATGAAGAAGAGAATGATTGAATTTATTACGCCACCTCCCCAAACATCCGAATCATCACACTCCGGCGAATTGTGGTTTTGTACAGCCACGGTTCAGTTTCTAAAATCCCTTTCCCATCAAGGGTTTAAGGCCCTTTATGGGAAAGGGGTTCTACACGCCCAGCCTATTTTTATACGTTTTGTTACAACTCCGCCCCCTTATACCCCATCTTCCGATACCCCTTCACTCGTTTCTTGAACATCGCCATTAACATTGGAACCTGAAGATCAATATAATCATATATTTTCACTTCTTCCTTATTCGCATGACTTCGGTGCAGGCGGCCTGCATATTGCTGTAATGCCGGTTCGTTTATTTTTTCCGCCGCCGATCAATCCGATTGCCTGTTTTGGGACTTCGAGAAAGGTTTGCAAACGTTCCTGCCATTGTTCCATAAGCTCCCGGCGGTGCACCAAGATAAGGGTGTTTGTCTTTCTTGAAGCGATAATGCTGGCTGCTACGACAGTTTTACCAAATGCGGTTGCCGCCGAGAGAACGCCTATGTCCCGGTTTAGAATCGCTCTGGCTGCTGTATCCTGAAGAGTGGTCAGCGTACCGGTGAATTCTGCCTCTATTGAGGTTCCAGACGAACGTTGATCCTTAAGCGATACCTTGACTTGATTATGCTCGAAAAAAGATAACAAATCCTGCAAGCATCCCCTTGGCAGAACTACATAATTCTCCAGATCCTCGGCACATGAGATCACCCGGGGTTTACCATAGGTGGAGAGCCGCATCGCTTGTGCTTTATAAAAGTCAGGGTTGGAGAAGGAAGCTATTTTGATCAGAGCATGAATTGCACTTGAGGGAAGTCCAGACTTGAGGATATAAAGGCGATCCGATTGCAGAATCTGTATTTCAGCAGGTAAAGATTCCATTAGAACCTCTTCTATCTGAGTCGGGTTCTCTTGTAACAAGATTAATCCATCTGCGTCGTGGTCTGATCCCGTAGTAATTATGTCATTGCTAAAAAGTCCACGCTCCCCGTGCTTGTATATAAATTGCTTCACCTGGTCTTCGCCCATCTTGCCAAGTTCGGATAATATACCCCATTGATCAGCATATGGCTCAAAGCGCTCGTCAACAAAGACACTGTTTCCCTGTTTACGCGGCCCCCCTTGAAGTGGAAGGGCAATGAGGTTGCCGAATCCACCTTTGGGTAGCGTATCCTGATTGGGAAACAGGCGGTCATAGGACTCCATGCCGATCTGATATCTGTTGTTCATGGTAAGACTCAGCAGGGTCATTCCAAATCTTCTGGCTGTAGCCGCCTCTATATTTTGACTGAAGAAAATCCAGATATGCCCCCCATTGCCGGAACGTGAGCGCTCTAAGAGTGCGGGGATTTCATGGCTTTTACATAGCTCCATCACGGCAGTAACATCGTGCTTCCAATCATGTTTGTCAAAATCCATGGCCAAAAACCAGCAGGTCTCATCCGGCAGCATGGGATAGATACCAATCGTCCGGTCTTGCCGTGCATCTAAATGGGCTGACAGCACTTCGCTTGTAAGGGGCATGAAGCTCTGGTGTTTGCAAACTGAACACTTTACCCGGGGTTTCTCGCAAACAGAAGTCCACTCATTGGCGCAGGCGGGCGAATATCCGGACTTTCCTTGCTTGTTGCTCCAGCGAATCGGGTATACATCTTCTCTGCCGCGAAAATAACTTTTATATAGAGCGAGCTTGTCCTCTACGGTGGAGTACTGGTGAACATTAGTTTCTCCAACAGTGGTCTCTTTGCTTTCTTTTGCCGGTGAGGTGGAATAAGTGGCTTTTTGTTCATTAGTACTTGTTGTATTGTCATCATCCAAAAGCCCCAGTAGACTTCTCAACCGGGTGACTTCCAGCTTAAGTTCCTCAATATGCGCTAGAGCCACCTTATATTTGTCCTCGATATTGTCCATTGATTGGTCCTCACGTTTTATTTATATTATATCTTGTAAGCTGCTGAGTAATAATACTGGGAATTATAACCCGATTAAGGAGATCATAGTAATGCTGAAATTAAGAAACTCAACCATTAAAAAGCATTTGAACAATCTTACGAGGGAAGAGCTTGAGGCTGAAATCTTAAATTTGGCCAAGACACACCCAATTATTCAAGAGCATTATTATTCGGTGTTATTTCCTGATCAAGAGGAGGTTTTAGACAAGTACAAGAAAATTATTGAGAAGGAATTCGGCCACCACAGGGGAGAGATTCTGCGATACCCAATTATGAAGCAAGCATTAAAGGACTTTAGTAATGTTTCAACAAATAAGGAGCAAATTGCAGAGCTAATGATTTTTACAGTGGAATGTGGAGTAGACTTTACGCTTTCATATGGAGACATAGATGATGAAAAATTCTATCGTACTATTTCAAGCATATATGAACAAGCTTTAAGCTATATTGTGGACAATCAATTAGAAGAAGAGTTTGTAGATCAATGCAACGAATTGACGCAGAACAGTCAGGGTAATGGCTGGGGTTTTGGAGATGGGATGATGGAGTTGTATAGCGATTATTTAGGACACCTGGATTGAAGAAGACCTTGAGTAGGGTATACGAAGGAATTATTTAACCGTTAGGATTGTGTTATAATATTATAAAATAAATTCGAAATCCGAGCGAGGTGCTATCCTAATGCTGCCCCAAAGAGAAGAATTGCAACGGTTATTGAAAAAGGCCAATCAGCATGCAGTCGCAGAGGCCAAAAAGGCTGGAGCCTCCATTTATTATATAAAAGACGGCAAGCGGATACGTGAAGATGCCACTGGGCAAAAATTCGAGATTACTTACGATGTAGCCGGA
Source organism: Paenibacillus sp. FSL K6-0276 (assembly GCF_037977235.1). Classification (NCBI taxonomy): domain Bacteria; kingdom Bacillati; phylum Bacillota; class Bacilli; order Caryophanales; family Paenibacillaceae; genus Paenibacillus; species Paenibacillus sp. FSL K6-0276. Next base: position 214,520 of record NZ_CP150276.1, read on the forward strand.
AATCGCACTGAGCTTGTTAGTCATGACTGATCGGGAGTCTGTAATGACGGTTTTTGCTGGCACTAATGGAGCCGGGAAAAGCACAATCAGTTTTCAAATGAGGGATTATGTTGGAACCATTATTGATCCTGACCAGATTGCCAAAAGGATGAACCCGGAAGATCCCAGAAGTGCAGGCCTGTCTGCCGGTCGAGAAGCTGTAAAGCAAATAAGGGAATTAATCGGGCGAAAAGAAAATCTTGCTATAGAAACTACTCTGTCGGGGAGTTTTGTTTTACGTCATATGAAGACAGCTAAGGAACAAGGTTATAAAGTCGTCATGTATTATATTGGTTTACAGGATGTGCAAATGCATATTGATCGGGTAGCTTCAAGAGTGGAACAGGGAGGGCACTGGATTGCGGAAGAAGATATCCGGTGGAGATATGGCCAATCTTTAAGGAACCTGATGCCTGCCATGGAGATTTCAGATGAAGTCACCATTATCGACAACACCAGTGAACCTGAAGTTGTGGCGGAAATTAAACGTTCACAGATTAGCTTTTGCCGAGATGAGATTCCTGCGTGGGCTAGGGGGGCTTTGGAATTGTACTTGTAATAAGTTGATCCAGATTAGGCTTATTAAGCCAGAGCAAGGGAAATGGAGAGTCTTTGCTAACCGGCTATCTCGTACAATTCCAGCAGCAACCCCCGCCGAATTGTGGCTCTGCACGTCCACGCCTCGGCTCCATCGAAAAACCCGCTCCCAGAGCGGGTTTTTTACGTCTATAGATAGAAAATGTAGTCCAAATGTAGTCCGGACTATATTAGCTACCCTATTGCTAGGGGGATCAGTAGTCCATTGTCCTCGGAAGCTGAAGCACAGAAACTGCTAAATGAATTCGAATATAACCAGCAGCGCAATTTATTGGTACAGACTATAAAGATAATGCTCTCTGAATTTCTGGAGCATTGGATGGAAAAATACGTTAAATATACTGTGAAGAGACAACCACTTAAGGATATAAGAATATTATCGAGCCTCAGCTTGGCCTGCTTCTCTTCGAGCGTAAGCTCCCGTTTAAGAGGTTTTCCTGATGCCTGGCTTCTTGTATCCTGCAAACCTAAGATTCCGTTTTCCTAGAAGCTCGCACGCTATCTCTTTCCTGAGGATTCAACTCTTTGGATTCCAATGATGGTTACGTCAAAACCACATTCTTCAAATAATTCTCTCGGCAGCTTGCCCTTGTTATTCTCTGAGATAAACAATTGCTTAAACGCATCCGTATACGTAATTGCCTTTGAAGACATGTTCCTCACATAAGGATTGTTAGTTAACTGCTTGATTTCTTTATCTGTGAACATTTTCTTGCTCATACCATTCCACTTCCCTATCTTCTTGCTATAAACAAAAATACCCTACCGAGAGACTTTTTAAAAGTGTCTACTCGATAGGGTACAGTTTAATGCAGCGGAGCAGTTTCTATTCAATTGCAACTGCATCCTGCATGATGAAAGGGAGAGAAAGGGCATTTGCAGATGCTGTAATCCAGTTATGGTCTTAAATTCGGTGTATGTACAGGAACTGTTCTTGCTTTCGTAGCTTGCTCAAAGGAATAAGCTAGGTTAAGCAGCGTTTGCTCGCTGTATGCTGTTCCCAAGAATGAGATGCCCACCGGTACGCCTGCTTCTACCGTTCCCGCAGGTACGGTTACTTCAGGGAAACCTGTAGCAGATGCCACGTAGCTCGCTGCATAAGTATCATACGCATTGCAGACATAAGTAGGGTCTTCTTTGTCAAAGCGGTTGGAAGCAGGGCAGGCCATCGTAGGGAAAACGATTGCGTCCAGATTGTTCTTCTTCATAATCATTTCAATTTCTTTACGGGTCTGCGGCATTTCTTTCTTAACGATCTTCTTGTACTCGTTGGAATATAGAGTATCTGCTTTAGCCAATGCTGTCTTCAAGCCTTCTAAACGAGCAGGGTTAACAGGTGTTGCCGAGTTCAATACTTCAGGAGATTCACTAATATCGATAACTTCTCGCAGCGTTTTAGGTCCACCGGCAGGAAGCGAGCGCAAATATTTTTCAAACTGTATTTTGAATTCCGCATCCCCGACCGGTCCAAGAACTGGAGTCCAGAGGTACTTGGTTTGTTTGGAGAATGTGACAGGCACTACTTCCGTTCCCATGCTTTTCATTTTAGCAATCGCTTGATTCGTAATAGCATCTACTTCATCATTGCCGCCGAAGAAGTCAGTCGCCACACCGATACGCGCATGCTTCAGCGAAGAAGCGTTCAGTGCTTTGGCGTAGTCTTGAACATAGCGGTTCGCGGATTTTGTCGCATAATCTGCTTTGTCTGTTCCAGCCATCGCAGTAAGCACTAAGCTAGCGTCTTCGACACTACGTGCCAAAGGACCAGTTACGTCCAAAGAAAGGGAAGAAGGGACAACGCCGCTGCGACTAGTCAATCCCATAGTCGGTCTGATACCTACTAGCCCGGTAACATTGGCTGGACCTCTGACGGAACCTGAAGTATCCGTTCCAAGTCCGAATACGGCAAAGTTAGCCGCTACCGCTGCTGCACTACCGCTGCTGGAACCGGAAGCATCACGGTTCAGATTGTAAGGATTAATTGTCAAACCGCCCATAGAGCTATAGCCCAGTCTGCCATAGGAAGCGGCGAGCTCGGACATGTTTGTTTTAGCAATTACAATGGCTCCGGCATCGATAAGCTTCTGTACGGTGAATGAATTCTTAGTAGGATTTTCATTCTTCAGAGCTACAGCCCCAGCTGTGGTCGGCATGCCAACTACATCAAAGTTATCCTTTACGACAAAAGGAATGCCGTGAAGCTTGCTTCTTGGTCCTTTCGTTTTTCGCTCGGTATCGAGTGCCTTTGCTGTTTCAAGAGCTTGGTTGTTAACCGTAATAATAGAATTTATAACAGGGCCTTGTTTATCAAAGGCTTCAATACGTTTCAGATAGTATTCCACAAGCTCTTCCGATGTAATTTGCTTTGTGTCCAGAGCTTTTGTGACTTCATCGATGCTTTTCTCAAACGGATCAAACGTACTTTTTGCTATTTCGGCATTTGCATGATTCCATGGCAAAATCGAGAAAACTAGCAAAATAGCTAGTAAAGCTTTGAGGTTTATATATTTTTTTCTCAAGTGTCTTGCCTCCTGATGTCTTTTATTAATTAGTTCTTAATGCTCATTTTCTCTCCCTGTAACAGTTATCGTCATTTCCTCTGAATAAATGAATGGAATTCGACAATATATAACAAAACCCATTCTTTTACCGATAGTTATGTAAGACACAATTCAATGTTTACATAACAAGATGGAGGAGAAACAACTTGAGAAAGAAACTGCAGTGGAATCTAAAGCTTCAACTATTGATTACGATGGTGGTCCTGGTATTGCTGTCGACATTATCGATGGGACTCGGGATCAACCGGCAAGTTAAGGAGGAAATGACGGAGGATTTCTACGATGCAACTCGGAAGGAAATCGAACAAGTTAGCAGTGCTATAGACTTGTACTTTACTACCGTGAATGAATCGGTTGAATACTTTGCCAAGAGCCCACTCGTCAAGAAGATCGACAGTTCCATCACCTCTTATGTGGATGTAGTAGGAGCAGATGGAACTCTTCAGATGACTCCAGCTAAAAATGGAGGAATAGAAGCTAAGATTTATAACTTTTTCTTGGAATATTCTAAGACACATCTAAATGTGCCCTATATCTATTTGGGAACAAAGGATGGCGGATACATACAATGGCCAGATGGTACTTCCACCGATAAATTTGAACCGAGATCAAGAGCCTGGTACACCCAGGCGGTTGAGAATCCCGACAAAATCGTGCGCTCGGGTGCTTACGCTGCCTTTACCACAGGTATTCCGATCGTCAGCTCTTCGGTTACCATTAAGGATGACACAGGTAACATCGTTGGTGTCCAAGGTGTAGACGTAAGTTTGGACTTTCTGACCGATACCATCAATAACATGAAGATCGGTAAAGCCGGCTATGTCATCTTGGCAGATCAAACCGGTACGATCCTCGCAAATCCTAAGAACCCGGAAATCAACTTTAAAAATCTAAAGGCTCTGGGTATAGCCGAATTTGCTGACATTGACAAACTGGCAGGTAAAAATTTGGACATCACCTTGAATAAGCAGAACTACAAGGCTAGTGTCTACGTATCACCGGAGAATGGTTGGAAATATATTGCAATCATGGACGAGAGTGAAGTAGCGGAATCAGTCAATGCGATCCAAAACATTATTTTCCTCATCATGGCTGTTATCGCTGTTATCGCCATCGGAGTAGCTTTGTATTTAGCTGGCGCGATTACGAAGCCGATAAATGCGGCTGTTCAGTATTTGCAGCAGATCGGCAGTGGTGACTTGGCGGTCGATATTCCACAATCTATGCTTAACAAGCGAAGTGAAGTAGGCACCATGGTACGGGCTATCGATGCGATGAAGTGGGATATGCAGAACATGATCGGCGGCATTTCTACTTCGGGGCAAATTGTCTCTCAATCGGCGGATAAACTTACAGACAGCATGGATCAGACACAAAATGCTTCCTCACTCATTACCGAGTCCATCATTCAACTTGCTTCCGCTTCTAGTGATGAAGCTAACAATGTTATGGAGGGCTCTGAAAGAGTTGAACAGCTCGGCGGAGCGATCGATCAAGTTACTGCATCCGCTCAGGAAATACTGGATCTTACTCGTCGTACAGCCGAATTGAACCAACGCGGTATCGTAATTGTACAGGAGTTAGTAGGGAAATTTAACAGCACACAACGAGCTTCTGAGGAAACAGCACAAGCTATTAATCATGTGAGTGGCAGCACTGGTGAAATCAGCGGCATACTCGGTACGATTCTTGAAATCTCCGCTCAGACGAATTTGCTGGCTCTAAATGCGTCCATTGAGGCTTCAAGAGCAGGTGAACATGGGCGGGGATTCTCCGTGGTAGCTGCCGAGATCCGCAAGCTCGCGGAGCAATCAGCTTCTGCTGCGAATAATATCAGTCACATTATTTCAACTGTAAAAAACCAGGTGGGAGCGGCTGTTCAGGCCATCGGCACATCCCGCGAACTATTTATAGACCAGGAAACGGCGGTTCGAGAAACCGAATCCATCTTTAACGATATTATGGTGTCCGTGAACAGCCAAATGGACATGACGAACCAGGTTGACGACCAGGTCCAGTTGATGGTTGAAAAACGCCATGAACTCACAGACATCTTCACCAGTATCTCAGCGATTACGGAAGAGAATGCCGCCATTACCCAAGAGGTGTCCGCGGCAGCAGAGGAACAGCTGGCTACGATTGATGATATAGCAGGTTATCTGACTCAGCTGCAGGGACTTTCTAAGGATCTGGAGGACAATATTAAGAAATTCAACATCCATAACCAGTGATGTACTTCCCGCATGGGAGAGAAACTCTTTAGAACAAAACAAACCAGCGAGAGGAAGAGACTTCCTCTGGCTGGTTTTTCTAATATTATTACATTCATAACTAGCTCAATACCATAACCAATTCGATTCACATCATTGGTGGAAACATCCAATTTGAGAATATTTTGTTTTGGGAAATGATGTAAGAGTGCTACTCCATGGGTTCTACCATTATATTTTTCCGGGCGAGAGATTTGATAATTTTAGCCATGCTATAGTTCGGGGGCAATAAAATAGCTGCTTTGGTAGATGGTGAATGTTGTGAACCATACATTTGTATGTTTGGATCTTCAAAAGGATAGGCAGTTAAAGAATTTAATCTGCTTTTCAAAAATATTCTCTCGAGCTCCTCAAGATCTATGCCTCAGGAGAACGTTTAATACCCAGCGTTGAAGAAGGCCAAGTAAAGGTCAACGAAACTTATTCATGCCACAATATTATTATATATGTTTCAAAAAATGAAGCAGGCCTAGTGCGTGGACTGAAGAGCCGCCGTCCTTCGCTGAGGTTATAGATAGATTGAGGAGGCAAGTGAATGATATTATTACTGCAGCGGATGGGAAGTTAAATGATGTGATTGCGCAGCCATTCTTACGAGTTAAGTATTTACGTGGTATGTTTCAGTTTCACATAAGAGAGGAACGGCATCATTTGGACTACATGCTGAGAATTTAAGCTGCAATTCAGTCACAAGCATCGGTGTAAATATTATGGTTCGTCTTCTATAAAACTTTCTTTGGATGAGGAGCGATACTCGGGTAACATCAAAACTGTGACTACATCCGTAGAAGCTTATGTGCCGTTATCTTTGGACAGGGGTTCGACTCCCCTCTCCACCATACTGTAAATCCACAAAACCAAAAGGAGCTGTGCCACTGAAGTACGGTGGCAAGCTTTTTTTTGCGTTACACAACTGTTACAAATGAGATGAGGCGACTCTAATATTTCAAAAGATATAGTAATTAACGTAATGTGTACCATCCGTAACAGGACCATAGTTATTTATACTATAAAAGGGGAAATATCCAATTAAGTCGAATGATATAGAAGATTAAATAATGGAGGCAGTAGGAGGTAACCATGGTCAAAAGAAAACCCATTTATGTAGAAATCCTTATGAAAACAACAATGGAAACGCTGTGGACATACACCCAGACGCCTGACATACATCAACAATGGGATTTAAGGTTCTCAGAGATTACTTATATGCCCAAAACCCATGAAGAACAGCCTCAGCGCTTTTTATATAAGACCAATATCGGCTTTGGACTCAGTATTGCTGGAGAAGGCGAGACGGCCGGTTCGATGGAGAAGGAAGGCATCATGACCTCTAGCCTGAAATTCAGTTCCGCCAATCCGATATCACTAATATCTGAGGGGAGTGGTTTCTGGCGGTATGTACCGACAGATGACGGTATTCGCTTCTTAACTAGATATGATTACAGGACACGTTTTGGCACATTCGGCAGTTGGCTCGATCGGTTTCTATTTCGACCGATAATGGGGTGGGCGACAGCCTGGAGTTTTGACAGTTTACGTCTTTGGCTGGAGCAGGGGACTCCCCCAAGTGTATCATTTAGGCGCTCTATTATAGAGCTAATACAAACGCTCAGCCTGTTTATGATTTGGGTGTATCAAGGACTGGTGCCTAAGCTATTAGTACCGGACTCGGGAGAGATGGATATTTTGCGAGGGATAGCTGGTCTTGCTGGTTATGAGAGACCCCTCCTGACTTTGTTGGGGTTAGGTGAAATCGGATTAGGCCTCTTATTCCTCATCCTGCGAGGAAAGAAGCGGAAGGTTCTGCATAAGACCAATATAGTGATCCTAATCCTACTTGGATTAAGCGCGTGGGCACATCCAGCGACCTATGTCGCGCCATTCAATCCGATCACTCTGAATGTGGCGATGATTGCCTTGTCTATGATCAGTTTACTGAGCACATCGGAGATTCCGAGTGCCGCAAGGTGTCTGCGTAGCTCTCGTGAAGGAGGAAATAAGCATGACCTCAATCTACGATAAGGTCCTTGGTGAAGACTTCGCCAAGCTTCACCCCCAGATTCAGAAGCGATTTGGCTTCGGCAGCGAGAATCAAATAGCATCCATCGGCACAGGGATTATGGAACAGGTCTGGTATGGAAAATGGTATACGCTGCCGTTCCTGGCCCTCGGTACGTGGCGGAACATCCTTTTCCCGCAGGGAGGGGCACAAATCCCTTTCACAATTGAGAATTACGCTTACCAGGATAGCTTCGGGCGAGAGACTGTTACTTGGGTTCGAACGTATCATTTTCCCAATCGGGTCAGACGCTTTGACGCCACAATGATTTACAGCGAGAAAAGACAAAAAATCATTGACTATCTAGGCACGCACCAGCATTTGGCCGTGGAAATTGATATGTTCGTTGCGGAGAATGGCGGTATGAGGCTGCGGTCAGGGAAGCAATATTTTTATGAGGGGATTCTAGGCTTTCGGTTTCCAATGATGTTCTCCGGTTATGCCGATGTCTGTGAGTGGTACGACGATGAGAAGGAGAAGTTCCGAATTGACGTAAAGGTGAACAACAAATTCTTCGGCCCGCTTTTCGGGTATAGTGGTTCTTTCGATATCGAGTACGTTCCCATCCCGGAGCGTGAAATTCCGCAGCATGTGAAGCCTGTGCGGGAAGAGATGAGAGAGTAATGGTTGCGCAAGTGGCGATTGGTTTAAGTTCATTGTTCTGAAAATAGAGGTATGTTACTTTTTTGCAATGGTATTTAATACTAAATACAATTATGAATTCTTTATCAAAAAGTAGTAAAGAAAAACTGGTTATGACGCCACTATCTCTATTTAAAGCTTTACGCTATCTCTCCCCAACCTGCTCAACTTCACGCGGCGGTGAGTTGTGGATTTACCAAGCCACGGCTCGGCTCCATACTGTAAATCCACAACAACGAAAAAGGAGCTTTCCACTGTAAAGGTGGCAGGTTCCTTTTTGCATTTCACCGTATAACTCTGTTCAGTAGGAAAAGCTCTTTTTTATATTGATGAGTCTCAGCTAAGAGGGAGAGGCAATTTCCAACTTGAATTAACGAAGAAAAATAAAATATAGGCATTTAGATCAGTAACAAGAGCGGAACTCGATTCATATGTTGTCATGAGTATTAGAATTGGCGGATCTCACAGAGGCAGTCGTTTCTACTTGATCATCTTGGTTCTGTTCTTCATCCAGTGCCAGTTTATTCTTCCAGCAAAACGATTTATTAAAAATGGAGGTAAGAGTATGAGTGATTTCCAAAATGATTTAGCGAAATTGAATGTTTCCAAATTTAAGGCGAGTGAGGTGACTCCTTGGAACGCTCAAAACGAAGAACAATCAGCTCGTCTATGCTTCTTCAATTGTTTTAATTGCTTCTTCAATTGTTTCAATTGTCACAACTGCTTCAATTGCCATAACTGTCATAACTGTCATAACTGCCACAACTGCCAGAACTGCCAGAACTGCCACAACTGTCACCGTGGAGGACGATAAGGTGTCTTTTACCCGATAAGGTAATGTTTGTGCCTACTATTACTAATTTTCTAACGGAGACAGCGGCTGCTTAATGAGAAGAGAAAGGTCCCTGAATCAATTTGATGTGCGCCCCCTAAAATAGATATTAGAAAAACCCAAAACCCCTGGGTTAATCTAATCTAATTTAGGGGGTGTTTTGCGTTGGCAATGAAAGGACAGAAGTCTAAAAGTTACAGACATGAGGGACAAATAGCTGTACATAAGATTATTTGTGAAGTGTTGGGGCAGATTGAGAACAGTTTACGGAGGAGGAATAGAATGACAGATTTGAACCCTTCCATGTGTCTAAAGGTGAAAAGGGATACATTTTTTCTCCCTGATTCGAGAGGTGTGTATTTTCGAAACAATGTAAGCTCGTTCCGCATGGAAGGTGAGGCGATCGATCAGTGGATTGAAAAGCTGATACCGATATTCAATGGGGAGCATAGATTGGGGGATTTGACAGACGGATTGCCGGACCAACACCGTAACCAGGTATATGAAATTGCAGAAGTTTTATATCGTAACGGCTTTGCGCAAGATGTGAGCCAAGATGCTCCACATCAATTGCCGGAAGAGGTTCTCAAAAAGTATGCTTCTCAAATTGAGTTTTTGGATCATTTCGGTGATTCGGGTGCGTATCGGTTTCAGTCCTATCGTCAGGCCAAAGTATTGGTGGTCGGTTCTGGTCCATTTTTGATCTCGGCGATTTCTGCGCTGCTTGAATCCGGGTTGCCCAAGTTTTATGTCCTGGTATCGGGTTCAGAATCGACTGATCGGCAACGGATGGCAGAACTGGCGGTACATGCCCATAAAACGGATTCCGAGGTGGCAGTTGAGGAGGTTACCTTGCAAAAGGAGGAGGGGAGTTGTTGGCGGGAGGTTGTGAGGCCGTTTGATTCGATTTTGTTCGTGTCACGGGAGGACGATATCGAGGGACTTCAAGCTTTTCATGCCGCTTGCAGGGAGGAGAAGAAGGTGTTTCTTTCTGCTGTATGCTTGCAACAGGTGGGTCTGGCGGGACCGCTAGTGCATCCGGACGTTGAGGGATGCTGGGAGTCAGCATGGCGTCGCATACACCAATCTGCGATTTCTAAAGACCCGCAATTGCACACCTTTTCTTCCACAGCGGGAGCGATGTTGGCCAATGTGATCGTGTTTGAATTATTTAAAAAGTTGACGGGAGCGAACGATTCAGAACAGAATAATCGATTTTATCTGTTAGATCTGGAGACTTTGGAAGGAAAGTGGCATTCGTTCATGCCTCATCCGCTTGTGACCGGACTTAGCACACCTGAATGGATTCATGATTTCGATCTACAGCTTGAACGGAGATCCAACAAAAGTGATAACGGATTGATTCCTTACTTCAGCCGATTGACATCGACGGAATCAGGAATTTTTCATGTTTGGGAGGAGGGGTATTTAAAGCAGCTGCCGCTCTCTCAGTGTCGCGTTCAGGCAATTGATCCGCTATCGGAAGGACCGGCTGGGCTGCTGCCGGACATGATCTGTACCGATCTGACGCATGAGGAGGCGCGGCGGGAAGCGGGGCTAGCTGGGATTGAAGCATATGTGTCGAGAATAGCCGGTCTGCTCGTTTCTACGCTGCCCTCCCATCAGGGAGTAGAGGGCAGCAGGATAGAAACGCAGGAGTTTATTGGCATAGGAGCAGGAGAAACGGTTGCAGAAGGTATTTGCCGAGGGTTGCAAAGGTGTTTGGACGAAGTACTGGGCACGCAGCAGGCGTGTCAGTTGCCTTTTGTCTCCCGGGTACAGTTAGGTACGGTAGTAGATAAACACTGCCTTTTTTATTTGCAGGCATTAACGACAATGAAGGGAGAGCCGATGATCGCCTTGGGAGAGGAAGTGTCCGGATTTCCTGTGGTGTGGATCGGTACGAGGGATGGTTGGTATGGCAATGTAGGCTTAAATGTGACAATGGCTTTGCGGAAGGCATTACAACAGGCTCTGCTAGCAGCACAAAACCAACCGGATTGCCTCAAATCGCAAGCATTGGAGTTTTCATCCGTGCATCTGGAAGAACAGGTACCAATAAGGCTCGAGATCCCTGCATGTGAAGCAACGTCACAACCAGAGGTTCTACAGTCCGCCTTGCAGATTTTGAATCGGAACCGTAAGAGGCTCTTGGTCCTTGATCTGGCAGTAGAACCGTTCTTGAAGGAGGAAATAGCAGGGGTGTTTGGCGTGGTGCTGCGAGAGGAGGGATCCCGGTGAGCGCTATCATTGTGATTGTTGGAGAAGGGGTGTTGGCAGACTGCGTGTATGGGGAACTGTCAGCCCAATTTGATGTCGTTCGTCAGATCGATTTCGAGGCAAGAGTACCTGAAACGGTGGATTTGGTTCTGGTGTTGCACGATGCTTGGCATCCTTACGTTCATCAAAAGGCAGAAGAGGTGCTGCAGCCGGCCGGCATCGCTTGGCTGCGAGGCTTCGTTGCATTTGGTGAAGGCGTGATCGGACCGCTGGTTCGTCCGGGTACACAAGGTTGCTCCCAGTGTGCAGACACGCGGCGCCTCATGGCGGGACGCGAACGCAAGGAGATGCGGGAGCTGCAGCAGAGGCTGGTGACACAGGGGGGGATGCCACGTGATGCATGGGCGTCACGTACAGGACTTTTGCAGGTCGCTCACTTGCTGGTAGAAGAGACACGAAGGGTGTTACAAGGCAAAACGTTTCAATCGGCAGGGAAGCTGTTTTTGATCAACCTGAAAACGATGGAGAGCACACTTCACCTCGTGCTCCCTGACCCGTTGTGTCCGGTTTGTAGTCAATTGCCGGACGATTCATCAACAGCAGCCCATATTTCGCTGCAGCCTAGTCCAAAGATCGGCACAGACAGTTACCGCTGTCGCTCGATGGATGAGCTGGATAAAGTTCTGAAGAAAGACTATCTGGATGGTCGGACCGGTTTTTTGAACGGGAAAATGGTTGACCTTAAGTCGCCGTTTGCCGATGTGAGTGTGAATCTGCCGTTGTTTGCAGAGGACGTGGGAACGGCAGGTCGGTCTCATTCATATGCGGCGAGCGAGCTGACCGCCATATTGGAGGGATTGGAGCGGTACTGCGGTCTGGCACCGCGAAGCAAACGGACGGTAGTCCGTGGCAGCTTCCGAGATCTGAAAGATCAAGCGCTCGACCCCGTCAAAGTAGGGGTGCACACGGAGGAACAGTATGCTGAACCGGGGGTTCCGTTCACACCATTTAATCCTGACCACCCCATCGATTGGGTATGGGGCTATTCGTTTTTACAAGAGCGTCCAATTCTAGTTCCGGAGCAGCTCGCCTATTACAGCATGGGCTGTGGGCACAACTTTGTGTTTGAAACTTCCAACGGGTGCGCGTTAGGCGGAAGTTTGGAAGAGGCTATTTTTTACGGCATATTGGAAGTGGTGGAGCGGGATTCGTTTCTGATGACTTGGTATTCGCAGCTGCCTCTCCCGCGGCTTGACCTAAACTCCGCTAATGACCAAGAATTGCGATTGATGATCGATCGTTTACAGGCAGTGGCGGGGTTTGATGTGCATTTCTTTAATTCGACGATGGAGAATGGGATTCCAAGTGTATGGGGAGTAGCGAAAAACAGGAAGCAAACAGGAGTGAATCTCATCTGTACGGCCGGAGCTCACCCGGATCCGGTACGGGCCGTGAAAAGTGCGGTTCACGAGTTGGCCGGCATGGTGCAGTCGCTTGACGAGAAATTGGATGCGGACCGGGAGGCGTATGTTCGAATGTTCCATGATTCATCCCTGGTGCAGCAGATGGAGGATCATTCACTGCTTTACGGATTGCCGCAAGCGCAGGAGCGCCTGCAATTTCTGCTGGATGAAAATCGCCCGTTGCGAACGTTTGAAGAGGAATTCGAGCGGGGGGCAAGGCATACTGATTTAACGGATGATCTGAAGGACATTCTTAATGCATTCCACCGACTGAATCTCGATGTGATCGTGGTGGATGTAACCGCGCCGGAAATTAATCGGTATGGGCTGCATTGCGTGAAAGTGCTGATCCCTGGGATGCTGCCGATGACATTTGGACATCACTTTACCCGCCTGGCAGGGTTGGAGCGGGTGCTCCAGGTACCTGCGGAACTCGGGTACGTGAAGGAGCAACTTGAGCTAGAAGATCTCAATCCATATCCGCATCCATTTCCATAGGTATAATAACGTGGCGTGGTTGACCACCCTCGTTCATATAAGGAGGGACAAGGATGAGTCTGGAAGCGTTTCTGCACAATCTGCATTATGACATTGATAAGACCAAACCGCCGGACTTGGTGGTGGATTGGGAAGACGGACCGCTTGCATATAAGCTCTATCGCGGTTTGCCCGTGGTTCCGTTATCTCCGGAAGTACCGCTGACGCTCGAAGGCAGTGAAGCGTTGGTGAAGCCCGACCTTCGTCGAATGGGTCATTTTCTCTGGTACGTATTCGGGCTGACTCAATTGTCCCAGTCAGTCCTTGCCTCGAATTCCATGGTGCAAACCATGGGCCTGCTGCAGCTGTATCGGCGATTTTCTCCCTCCGGGGGAGCGTTATATCCGAATGAATTATATGTGTATCTGAAAATAGAGGATTTGCCTGCGGGGGTATATCATTATGATGTGGCGCATCATCGTTTGGTGTTGCTGCGCGAAGGCGACTTCGATTCCTATTTAGCACGGGCTCTTGGTAATCGCTATGACGTGTCCGCTTGCTTTGGTGCTGTATTTGTATCGAGCATGTTTTGGAAAAACTTTTTTAAATGACGGATTGTAATATGAAGTGCGACAGCTAAACAGAGAAAGCCCATGGGGATTCGTGTAGAATGAAGTTACCACACACCATTCACACAAGGAGAATCACACCATGGGTTACACTCATCTTAGCATAACGGAGCGAAGCAAACTAGAAGTACTATACGGATTGGGATGGTCTAGTCGAGCGATTGGGGCAGAACTTGGACGTCATCACTCCGTCATTGCCAGAGAACGGAAGCGAGGAGGCAAGGGAAATACCTATCTTGCTGAGACCGCTCAGATCGCGTATAGCGAACGTCGACAAGGGAGTAAGTCGACAGGTCGTTTCACCGCGGAACTGGCCGGAGAGATCAATGAGAAACTCCGACTTACCTGGTCGCCCGAGCAGATTGCTGAACAGCGTAGAGCCAGTGGTCAACCCTTCGTATGCTTCAAGACGATCTACCGTTGGCTATATGCAGGTCGTCTGGTTGCAGGCGAAGTAAAGGTGCTACGGCATAAGGGTAAACGACGTAAACCACTGGAGACACGTGGTCGATTCCTCGTGGGGAAAACCATTAGTCAACGGCCAAAGGGAGTACGAAAGAGAGATTCCTTCGGGCACTGGGAACTAGATACGGTGGTTTCCAGCCGAGGAAAAAGCCGTGCTTGTGCCGCGACCTTTATCGAGCGCAAGACACGGATGTATCTGGCCGTAAAGATGCCCGACCGTACCGCTCATTCGATGGAGATCGCCTTTGGTGTTGTGGCTAGCCAGTATCCGCAAGAAACTTTCCGAACGGCTACTGCGGATCGAGGAAAGGAATTCGCCTGCTATAGCGCTCTGGAAGCCTTTCATGGACTGGATGTCTACTTTGCTGATCCCTACTCGTCCTGGCAACGAGGGTCTAACGAGAATGGCAACGGACTCCTTCGAGAGTTCTTTCCCAAAGGCCATGATTTTGCACAAGTTTCAGATGAGGAGCTTGCCCACGCCCTAGATCTCATCAACCACCGCCCCCGGAAATGTCTGGGGTGGAAGTCTGCTCACGAATCTTTCATGTCCGAAGTGTCGCACTTAGCTTGACAATCCGTCAAATACAATAACTTTTCCTACCGCCTGCAAGGACTTGATGCGGGTGCGCTGATCGGGCAGCTCTTGGAAGTGGCTAAACGGTTTGGCTTTGCATCGGGGGTGTATTTCCAGTTTCTTGATCGAGGGTTGAATCATCTTCTTGGGGTATCCGAACAAGAGGAAAGCGTGTATGCGGTGATTCCGCTGTCGGTGGAGCCTGGGATCCCTGGGTTTGCCAATAGGAATGAAGGAGAAGGGGGTGTCTCTACCACCGAATTATGCCGGGAGTTGCCAACGGTTCAGCATGATCATTACGTCCGGTCCCGGAGGGTCAAGGAATTTCCGATGTTAATCAAAATGAACGAAGCATCCCTATTCGAATCACTTCAGTCGATACCGCGAATTGGGGAAGAGAAGATCGTTCACTGCGAAGATCAAGTGGTGGCTCTGCCCCATGTGAATCGGTTGTTGTATGATCTGGCGTCAGTAAGCCGAAAGCGGTATTCGCCGGACAGTGATTTTATGTTGAGCAAGGTAAGCCAAGAGCAGCTGGCCTTACTGTTGCAGGAGGCCACGGCTTCCTTCAGGTATTGGAATGATTTAGATGGAGACCATGAGAACTCTGTTTCCCGCGTCTCACTGTACGTATGTCTGTATAACGTTGATGGTATTCCGGAAGGAGCTTACCATTATTATAGTGCTGCTCATGCGTTACGATTGATACGTCATGGGGATCATCGGCTTCAGCTGCAGCAAGGAATGCCTTCCGATAATGTGAACCTGTTCCAAGTACCGCTATGTTTTCATATTGCAGGGAGCAAGGATCATCTTACAACAACGATGGGGTATAGGGGATACCGCATCCAACAGATGGAAGCAGGGATGCTTGTACAGCGTTTGCTGTTAGCAGCATCAGCTATCGGGTTAGGGGGACACCCGCTCCTCGGATTTGATGCCCGATTATGTGATGAGATCTACAAGATGAATTCACAAGGATTAACCAGCCTAATCCAAGTCCCGGTAGGACCCTATCGTCATAGCCCTCGTTTAACGGGAGGGTTGCATGGCTAGAAGAGTATGGGTAAAGCTTCTGTGAATATTATAGTCGTTTAGAGACAGCAAATGAGATGCCGTTAGAAAACATCCGAGTCAGCATATTGCGGCGAATTGTGGATTTGCAAAGCCACGGTTCGGCTCCATTTGAAAGACCCGCTAATATAGCGGGTTTTTTCTTGTTTATGGACTAAATTGTAGCCATCCAGTAGCCATTAGGAAATATAACTGTGATTTATTAAAATCTAAGTAGCCTTAGCCAAAGACTCTATAAAGGGATAAAAAAGGCTAACATAGGATGGGATGAGTTAATAAGGAGATAAATGAAAACCAGTACACTTATGCTATAATTTAATAAAGTGCTTTTGTGCTTTCAGAAAAATTGGATAAAGGATGCATTGACCAACCATGTATGAGAATCAGACTTCTATGCACCACAAGCTGTTTATTATCGGCGCAGGTGCTGCCGGATTAATGGCCGCTGTTACTGCGCGGGATATGGGTATCGATACTGCCATTCTGGAGAGTAACGACCGGATTGGAAAGAAGATATTAATGACAGGTGATGGCCGTTGTAACATCACGAATGAATCCACTGCTAGGGGTACGGATGAAGCGGTCGCTTTATCGCGCAAGTATCATAGTAATCAGCCCGGATTTCCACTTGCGGTATTGGAGCAATTTGGCATTCGTCAGACCATTGATTTTTTCTCCTTTCTCGGGCTTCCGCTTACAAGATTGAAGGATGGATTAATGTATCCGATGTCGCTACAGGCAGCAGCGGTGCTGGATATTTTTCAACTTGCGCTGGAGGATCGGAATGTTCCAGTATACCTTAAGAACAAAGTGTTGGATGTTACTGTTTCAACAGGTCATCCGCGCTTCACGATAAAATGCCAAACCGAGACAGAGGAGGAGGTTATTTATACTAGCGATTATCTACTTCTATCTGCGGGTGGCCTTACCGGTCCGAATGCGGGAAAAGAACCTCCTGGTTATACGCTTGCCGAACGTCTTGGGCACACCCTAGTCGAGCCTTTGCCGGCCATTGTGCAATTGAAGCTGCAATATCCGAATATGAGGGCACTGTCCAGTATCAAATCTCAGGGACAAGCTCATATCATTGTGAACGGTAAAGTCGTCCGCAGTGAACAGGGTGAAATTGCCTTCACGGATTATGGTATTACCGGTCCGCCAATTCTTCAGCTAAGCAGGAAGGCTGCATTTCATCTTGCAAGAGGAGAACAAGTGAAATTATCGGTTGATCTGATGCCGGGCCGCACGGAGAAAGAGTTAGTTGAGTTTTTAGAAAGGCTCTGGGAGACTTTTGGACACCGGACGGTGGTGGATTCCCTCGTTGGCATCTTCAACAAGAAGCTTGTTTCTGTGTTACTAAAGGAGACCGGCTTAGATCAGCAACCACAGCTGCTTTGCCAGGATTTATCGCTGAAAACTAAGGAGAAATTTTATCGGATCTTGAAGCGTTGGGAATTTAAAGTGACGGATACCAATGGCTTTACGAATGCGCAAGTGACAGCCGGCGGCATCGATACGACTGAACTAATCGAAGGAACGCTTGAATCCAAGCTGGTGCCTGGACTTTATTTGGCTGGCGAAGTGATGGATGTGGACGGAGATTTCGGCGGCTATAACCTACAATGGGCATGGAGTTCCGGCTATGCGGCCGCAATGGCGATAGCTAAGCAAATTCAATAAATTTATAGGAAAAGGGATGCATTAATTAACATGTATGAGGATCAGACTTCTAAGCACCACGAACTGTTCATTATCGGTGGAGGTGCTGCAGGTCTAATGGCTGCAGTTACAGCAAGGGACCAAGGTATTGATACAGCAATTATTGAAGGCAATGACCGGCTTGGGAAGAAAATAATAACGACGGGTAATGGGCGTTGCAACATTACGAACGAATCCACGGCGACCGGTACGGATGAAGCGGTCGCTTTATCGCGCAAGTATCACAGCAATCAGTCAGGATTTCCAATACATGTACTGCAGCAATTTGGTGTCCGTCAAACTATCGATTTTTTCTCCTCGCTCGGGCTTCCTCTTGTAAGCTTGGAGGATGGTCGGATGTATCCGATGTCGTTGCAAGCTGCTTCTGTACCGGGTGTTTTTCGGCTTGCGCTGGAGGACCGGAATGTTCCGATCTATTTCAAGAATAAAGTGTTGGATATTACCGTTTCGACGGAACATCCGCGCTTTACGATAAAATGTCAAACGGAGACAGAGGAACAGGTTGTGTATACCAGCGAATACCTTTTTCTATGTGCAGGTGGCCTTACCGCTCCGAAAACGGGAACGGATGGATCCGGTTATACGCTTGTCCAACGTCTGGGGCACACTATGATCGATCCAGTGCCAGGTATTGTACAATTGAAGCTGGATTATCCGTATTTGAAGGAACTATCCGGCATCAAATTCGAGGGACAGGCCCATGTTATAGTAAACAATGAAGTCATCCGCAGTGAGTATGGCGAAATTCTTTTTACGGACTATGGCATCTCGGGCCCGCCAATCCTCCAGCTAAGCAGAAAGGCTGCGTATAATCTCGGAAGAGGAGAATTAGTTACACTGTCGGTTGATTTGATGCCGGACCGCACGGAGGAAGAGGTAATTGATTTTCTGGAAATACACTGGGGGATCTTCGGACACCGGACGGTTGCTGATTCCCTTATTGGCATCGTCAGCAAGAAGTTGATTCCGGTTCTGCTGAAGGAGGCTGGAATTGATCAACAGCTGCATCTGCTTTGTCAGGATCTATCGTGGAAAACCAAGAAAATATTCTATCGAATCTTGAAGCGTTGGGAATTTAAAGTGACCGATACCAATAGCTTCACTAATGCACAAACAACAGCCGGTGGCATCGATACGACTGAGCTAATCGAAGGAACGCTAGAATCTAAGCTAGTGCCTGGGCTGTATTTGGCAGGTGAAGTGATGGATGTCGATGGAGATTGCGGCGGCTATAACCTGCAATGGGCCTGGAGCTCCGGCTATGCCGCCGCGATGGCGCTTGCTAATCGACGTGCTAGCACCACGTAATAGGATAGATGGTTGCTGACTCTTGGCATGTTGCGGTGGAATACTTGCATGCTAATGGATTTGCCATGCCACGGCTCTGCTCCATTTGGAGTAAGTGAAAGACACCTTGAGAGGTGTCTTTTTTCATTTCTTTGATTGTTTTATTTTTTGTGGCGGTAAAGGCTGATAGAAACTTGCGAGCCGCCGCTCACCATATCATCCTGATGAATCCTTATAGGTAAGGATCCGCTCCTTTTATAGAATTGCAGAAAAAGAGGGAGTTATATAATTCTTAATCGGCAATTATCTTTTTCAGAGTCTCAATTAATTTTTATTCCAATATTCCCAGACTGCTCCCCCTGTTGCATTCGCTGAAAGGCTTGAAATGTGTCTTGTAAAGGATACACACTATCAATGATAGGGCGTATCGAGTGGTGTTCCATAAATTCAAGCATCGCAATAAACTCTTCACTGCTTCCCATTGAGGTGCCGATGATACTGATTTGGGGGTAAAATATGGATCGTACTGCTATTTCCATTCGATCTCCTGAGCTTGCTCCAAACGTAACGATACGGCCATTTGGCTTAATGATATCAAAGTACTGTTGGAACGTCGCTGGCCCGATACTATCCAGGATGAGATCCACTGTTTCTCCTTTCATACTTTCCTTCCAATCACTATGACTGTCAAAGGCATGATCTGCCCCATGTGCAAGAGCAACTTGCCTTTTCGTTTCACTTCGTGATGTGACACTGACTCGTGCACCCGCTGCTGAAGCCATAAGCATGGCATAAGTGGCCACACCGCCACCAATACCTGGAATAAGGATATGTTCACCTTGCTGTAAGCGACCTCTTGTGAACAAAGCCCGATAGGCTGTCAAGGCAGACAAGGGCAACACGCCCGCTTCTTCCCAAGACAAATAAGCTGGCTTGCGGACGGCATTTTGCGCAGGGATGATGATAGACTCGGCAAATGTACCATCTGAAGGGCCGCCAACTATGGCCGGAACGTTCGGGACATCGTGGGTGATTTCCCATCCGATACACGGATTAATGATTACATCGGTACCTATTGTAAGGGATGTTATGCCTTCACCTATTGCTTCAATTATACCCGCGCCATCAGAACCCATAATCAGGGGAGCATCCTCATTTGTTCGATCCGCCATGAGAAATAAGTCTCGATGATTTAATCCTGCGGTTTTCAGCCTTACTTTTACTTCGCCGAAGCTTGGCTGTTTGTCAACAACGTCTTCATATGTCAAGCTCTTCAAGCCGTTCATCCCAGCATGTACGATTGCTTTCATCCCAATCCTCCAGTAATTCGTATTTCAATGAATCTATTTTGAATTGTACAGAGTGGGAATCATACAGTAAAATGAACAAAACCGAATGTGAGTATCATAAATGATCATACCAAGCAGGTGACATAGAAATGGAAAGCGGAGATTTAAGAATATTTCAAGCTGTAGCTCGAGCGGGTAGCATAACCAAGGCTGCGCAAATGTTGAATTATGTACAGTCTAATGTGACGACTCGAATTCAGTATCTTGAGGCGCAGTTGAAAACAACCCTTTTTCGGAGATCCAATCGAGGAATGACGCTAACTTCGGCTGGCGAGAATTTACTGGAATATGCGGATAAAATACTGACTCTGTTGGACGAGGCTGTGAAAACTACACAATACTCGGATCATCCTGCAGGGCCTCTTCGGATAGGCTCCATTGAAGCGACAGCAGTCATTCATCTGACTCCTTTATTGGCCGAGTATCAATCACGATATCCAGATGTTAATTTATCGCTCACTACGGGTGTGACACATGCGCTCTTACAAAAGGTGTTGGATTACGAGCTTGATGGAGCGTTCGTCTATGGTCCTGTTGACGATCCAGATATAGAATATATCGCGGCTTTTGAAGAGGAGTTGGTGTTGATCTCTGAGCCGGGAAAAAACGAAATGTGTGAGTTACTCATGAAGCCGATGTTGTTCTTTGACGTTGGATGCACGCATCGGGCAAAAGCAGAGAGTTTTCTGAGAGGCACTGGCCTGACCACTTATCAAATTATGGAATTTGGTACATTAGCAGTTATTTTAGATGGAGTTTCTTCTGGACTCGGTGTGTCTATGCTGCCACGATCATCGATTGCCAAGGCGGAAGAAAAGGGCATAATCGCTTCCCACCGCTTGCCTGAAGAGTACCGAGATTTGCAGGTATGGTTTGTGCATAGACATGACTCGATTTACTCAAGCGCGTTGACAAGGTTAATACAATTAGTTGAAACTAGGCAATAATAGTTAACTGGCAACGATCGAAGCGTTGAATGTTAGTGCTAGACCATTTCATCAAACAATCTAAGAACACGCAGCAGGAGGAAATGATGAATTTTATAAAAGATCAACTAGCAGGTTACGGTGTAAGCGAACAAATGACAGGTTATCTTTCGAATATAATCATGGTCTTATTTATAGCACTACTCTCTGTACTGGCCAATTTAATAGCCAAAAAAATCGTGTTGAAGATAATTATTCATGTCATTAGTAAGGATCGGTATTCGTGGGATAACATCGTTTTGGAGAAAAAAGTGTTTCACAAGCTGTCGCATCTCGCGCCAGCCTTTATCATCTATTATTCTGCGTCTATCTTTCCGCTATATCAGGCTTTTATTGAAAAATCCGCCTTAACTTATATGATTATCGTAACTATCACGGTGTTTGATGCACTACTTAATGCCATCGATGCTATTTATCGCTCGTTTGAGGTCTCCAAGATTAGACCGATCAAGGGGTACATTCAGGTTGCAAAGATTATTCTATTCATCATTGGCGGTATCGTGGTGATCTCGAACCTCATCGGTCAGAATCCTTTGATTATTCTCAGTGGTCTTGGTGCCTTATCGGCTGTTCTAATGCTAATCTTTAAGGACTCCATATTAGGCCTGGTGGCAGGTGTTCAATTATCATCTAATGATATGGTGCGTGTAGGTGACTGGATCGAAATGCCTAAATATAATGCGGATGGTGATGTAATTGACATTACATTGAATACGGTAAAAGTTATGAATTTCGATAAAACAATCACCATGATTCCTAGCTACGCCCTCATTTCAGACTCGTTCAAAAATTGGAGGGGCATGCAAGTATCTGGCGGCAGAAGGATTAAACGAAGCGTCCATATCGATACAAGCAGCATATGCTTTTGTACAAAAGAAATGATGGAGGAATTCCAGAAGATCCACTACCTTACCGATTTTATAAAGACAAGATTAAATGAAATTAACGTCTATAATATCGAACATCAAATCAATACGGAGAGTAAAGTAAACGGAAGACATCTCACGAATGTTGGTGTATTCAGAGAATATATCCATGAATATCTGAGGAATCATCCTAGAATTCATAAGGATATGACGCTGATTGTCAGACAGTTAGCGCCAGAGGATAATGGACTGCCCTTAGAAATCTACGCGTTTAGCAATGATACTAACTGGGTGGTGTATGAATCGGTTCAGGCTGATATCTTTGATCACATTTTTGCAGTTGTACCGATATTTGGGCTTCGTGTCTTCCAAAACCCAACGGGCCATGATATCGCTCACTTAAAAGAAAGCAAAGAGTATTCGTCAGGATACTGAAGATAAGATGGGAGGCCATTGAAACGATTTGCAGGAGAAGGCATTTCTAAATATCAGTAAAAAAGCGACCATCGTGGTCGCTTTTTTACGTTTTTTGCATTTTGAAAAGGATCATAAAGCGTGCGGTTTATTGGGATTCCAAATTTGTTGACACTCTAATGAAAGTTCCCAGATTCATTTTCTGAGAATTTGCCATCGTTGTCATGCAGAGCTTGTTTGCGGCGATCATTACGGGCTTGCTGCTGCTGTTGGGCCTCCAGGCTGTTTACGGGTGTGGCTTCCAGTTCTTTTACCGTGTTGATTAGATTCTTGTCTGGTTGATTTGTGCTCAATTGAAAGCTCCTCCCTTGATTATCTAATGGTTGTGAATTTTATTATGTGCTGGCTACTGTGTGGCTATTCGTGTTGTATTTTCACAAGAGCCTAGGATACATTGCTGAGAGTACGGGTGTATCAATGTTTTGTCCTATAATCATTAACTCAGAATACTGTTAGATGTGAAAAATATGAGTTCCGGAAAAGCTGCTCTAGTCGGACTTAGTGAGTCTGCAGAATTCTTTGTTACCTTCCACCATAACTGGTTCGATCATTCGGACTCCCGTCATCCGCGGATCAGAGTGGCCAGGGGCTCGACTCACCTTTTAAAAGAAGAATCAAACCGTGAGCATCTTTTCGATGGTCCACGCGTTTGATTCTTTTTTTATTACAATCTTGCGGAACATGGATGGAATGACTTCCAGTTACTATAGCCGTTATTTTAATTGTTATATCCTGGCGAGGTTTTTAATCCATAAAATGTAAAAATGTCACATGATAATTTGATGACTGCTGTCACTATTTATCTCAATTTAAAAGAATTACAATATAGGATGGTCCTGAAGCTTGCCGGCATGGAAACAACGATAGATGATCGTGAAGCCGCCCAGCAGCTTAGCGCATTCAAAGACAATCGGATAGATTAAGCTGAAAATGCAATTATGAAATCGATTCAATCATTAAAAAATTTATTACTCACACTGGAGGCAGCTATTGAAGATGAACCCACAACTGTTACGAGATTTCCCGTTCTTCGAACATCTGGACGATGAATATTTAGCTGAAATTGCCAAGTTATGTAGTGAGCGTATTTATATAAAAGGAGAGTCCATCTTTTTTGAAGGTGAAGAGGGAGAGGAACTCTATCTGGTTATATCTGGAGTTGTTCAAATCTATCAAGATAACCACTCTAGGGATGTAATCCTTTCTATTTTTAGAGAAGGTGATTTCTTTGGAGAGATGGCTTTGTTGCAAAATGAAAGAGCACGCTCTGCTTCTGCAAGGACCATTGAGAAGTCCACCTTATGTATTCTGAAAAAACGCGATTTCATTCCCTTATTAAAAAGTAATCCGGAAATACTGATTGGCATTTTGGAAACAGCCTTAGATCGTCTACGTGATGCCAATAAATTAATAACGGACTTGACCGTTCTCGATGTGCGTACGCGTATTGCTCGCGTGTTGTTACGTCTAACAGAACAGCATGGAGTGTCCTCTGATGAAGGCGTTTTAATCGATTTGAAACTAACGCATCAACACCTGGCAGATATGACAGGAACGGCGCGCGAGACCGTGACAAAATCATTGCTTGAATTACAGAATGAGCAGTTGATACGTATTGATCAGAGGAAAATACTCGTGTGTAACATAGATAGACTTAGAAATATACTTGACGTAATTTGAGTTCGAATATTTGGAAATTGTAATTGGGGTTACAGACCATTAATCACCCTAAATGATATAACAATATTAACAAAGAAAGCGCATATTTGGATTTATTAATCGTAACGACACAATATCATCAATAAATGAAAAGAGGGAATGGAATGAGTGTAAAAAAATTGGTTTTATCTATGTCAGGTACTTTTGTACTGGGGATCATTGTAGGCGGGGCCTTGTTATATAACAATTCGGTTTATAACTCTGTTAAGGATGCGCTGAATGGAAATGCCACGCAAAATTCAGTAGGTAGCGTTAATATGGGTGGTATGACACAGGTTAACATTCAGGGTATGGATCTTGAAACAGCAATGATGGCTGTACAGAGTAGTCGTTCAAGTATGTTAGATGATCAGCTGAAAAATCAAATCACAGCCGTACAAGCCCAGAATGATAAAATCTCAAAACTGAATCAATTGTTGGGAGTTATCAATGAAGAGCTAGGGAAGCTTCCTTCAGGTGCTGAGGCTGACGCTGCTGTGAAGCTGGCAGATGACAAGGGCGCCATGTTTACTGCTATGAGTATGGCTATACCGCAAACAAAAGGGGAACTTGAGAATCTGTTGGGGCAAATCAAGTCAGAGATTGATAGTGCAAGCAATAGTCAGCAAATGGACATGCTGCGCTTACAAAGTTTATCGAATAAACGTAACGAAGCCTTCGATACAATGACAAATTTTATTAAAAAAATGGATGATTCCAGAAGTAGTGTTATAGGAAATATGCGGTGATGAGTTAAAAACTATGATACCCAATGTTGCAGTCGATTTTCTGCGTAATCATCCGTTGTTACGAGGCATTCCTGATGCTGAGCTACGAAATGTAATTAACGCTATAAAACTTGTGTCTTTAGAGGATGGACAGCGACTTCTTATGGAAGAGTCCACCTCTAAGGACTGTTTCATTATATGGCAAGGGAAAGTGCAGGTCACCTCGGTTAACTTAGTTGGGAAGGCACTGCTCTTGGCTGAACTTGGACCGGGAGAGTTAGTCGGAGAGATCGGTCTTATTCGGAACGTACAAAGATCAGCTAGTGTTACGGCAATTGGGCCAGTAAAAGCGTTGCGTTTAGACCGTCCGTCGTTCGAATATTTGGCGAACCTGAGTCCGTTATTTTACGAGAGTGTGCTTGTGAACATACGGATCCGAATGATCCATAGTATGCTTCGCAAAGCGACAATCTGGTCGGTCATCCCTGATGCTGAACTTCGGGGACTTGCAGAGATTACAACGATCAAGAAAATAACGAAGGGCGAAGAGATTATCGTGGAAGGTGCGGTAATGGATCAATTTCACATGATTAGTAGCGGGAGTATCGAACTTCGCGGTCAAAAGCGGCGTAAGACTGTTCTTCGAGAAGGGGATTTTTATGGAGAGACAGAGTTACTAACAGACACGGCTTCCTCGCACACGTTGATCGCGGTAGAAGATAGTGAATTACTGATCATGGGCAAGTTAGAATTCTTAACTATACTCGACTATTACGCTCCGGTTCGTCAACAGCTCATTGAGTTTCTAAATTTACGAACACCCCATCTGATGGAGAAAGTTACAATTGCTTTCGGCGAGGAGTCAGTTGCCCGGGATAATGAATCGGTACCTAAAGCCAAAGACAAGTGGATGGAGCAATTACTGTGGCTGGTAGGTGGATTCCTTGTCTTATCCTTCTTGGCACTATTCCTTCATAGCCAATGGTGGAAGATCTCCGCCTTAATTGTTGGAGGAGTGGTGGGTCCTGTAGCATTCGTAGCTTTTGTGAGAAGTCAGCAGTTAATAGGCTTTCGTCAGATGAGGCTTGGTTTAGTTTTTGTGTCTACCGCGATTGTTGCTATCCCGCTGGCTTGGTATTTAGAGCGGATTTGGCTTTTTGAAGTAAAAGAAAATTCCTTTGACTTTTCGCAGCTTTACGTACCTTTGTCTGTAGCTCTAATAGAAGAAACTGCTAAATTATTAATCTGTGTGATGCTCCTTCGAATGCGAAAAATTCAGTTTCTGATGGATGCAGTGGTGTTTGGTGCCGCAGCAGGAATGGGCTTCGCTGCAGTGGAAAGTATTATTTATGGATGGGTGCATATAGACGAGGCCTCTTCACTTGGGATGCTCGCAGTTCTATGGATTAGAGCCTTATTATCGCCCTTTGGTCATGGAACGTGGACTGCGATTGCAACTGTGGGGATATGGTATGCAAGTAGCATACATAAGGACTCGAACCTGGGGAACGGCAATTCATGGACAAGATGGCGACGTGCAATTGGGATGTTCTTGGCAGCAGTTGTGATGCATGCACTATGGAATTATCACTTTGAATCGGGTCTGATTAAGGCGGGTGCTATGACCGTAGTCGGGTTTATGGGCCTCTATTTATTGTTCTCACTCATTCGCAGGGGGAGAAGAGAGGAGTTCCATGCATTGAATCTGCTAAATCCAACCACGCATGAGGCAATAAGGCATGACGATCAAGTGAAGCCTATGACGCAGGAGCTTTATTGTGAAGGCTGCGGGTCAATGTCTCCTCAGGGTACACGCTACTGTGCACGCTGTGGCCAGGCATTAAGGATTAAATGATAGTTAACTCTAACGTAGAGCCAAAAGCTCCATTCCTAGTGGAACGGAGCTTTTTTGCGTGCTCATTTAGAAACATGTAAAGGATTGGATGGACTGCAAGCTCAATCCAGTATACATCCAAAACCTTCCGTTCCACTGAAACCCTGCAACCGAGGTGCGCCCTACGAAAACCGGGTAAAACCAGAATTGATTTCTATTCACGAGCCAAACGTACGTATTCCGAAACAAACAACCAGCAATTGCTCCCGGGTCGACAGCAAAGGGCGAAACCGCAGGTTGCTGAGGAATGAATCCCGGGGGAGGTGAGCTGGGTGCCGTGAGTCCTGGTTGCCCCGGTTGCCCAGGTTGCCCTGGGAAACCTGGGAATCCTGAGGGGATTGGAGGTGGTAAAAATGACATGATCTTGTCACTCCTTAATGGATAGGCTAAAACATTGTATGTAGGAGCGGAGATAAGTGAATGGGCGTATCGAATATTTTCTTAATGCGTTTCGCGGGGGATAAAATGTTTCTTGGATTATGCATTAAGGCTCCCGAGGAGCCTTGATTCTTTCTATTTTAGCAAAGGAGATTTCTTTGGAGAGATGGATTTGCTGCAAAATGAAAGAGTGCGCTCTGCTTCCGCGAGGACTATTGCCGATTTCAGGTGTAGAAATATTAGGGTTTTTGTTCATTTTAATAAGAGTTATGCTATCTACGTATCAACGAAAAATGTGATATAAGCGAACGATGGGCTGATTTTTTAGTGAATCTTCGTTGGGACAAGCATTCGCCTCGGCTCCATATGGTCAAGTCGCATAGCTTAACCCGTGCAGACGAATATCGTTTAATTCTTCTGTTGTAAAATTGCCACTCTTATATAAGTGTATATATTCTAGACTGACAGATGAATCAAATATCAACAAATCATCTGTGTTTATCGTTACCTTTACTCCGTGATCTATTAATGTCCTTAACTGCGGAAAAGAATAATCTTGTATTCTTCCTAGCATCAGATTGCTGGTAGGACATATATGTAACGTGATGTTTTTTTCATTTAACATTGCCATAAGTTCAGGACTTTCAGATGCTGATATGCCATGCTGAATGTCTTGCACCTCTAATTCCACCAATGCTCTAATAATATTCTGATATTCTGTAAATTCCCCAATATGCGTTTTTGTATTCATTCCTTGTGTTTTGCATGTTCTAAACAAATCACTAAACTGGGAAGAGGGCAGTTTTTCATCTCCAATTAGATCAATGGATTTGAAATATTTCATCTTCAGCATTTTAATACGGTGTCGATTTGATGTTGATTCAATTCTAGATTTTCACTTCTGTATATAGATATTTCAGGAATAAATGTGATATTGGGTGTGATGGAGCTCCTGTAAAACTCAATAGTATCGATGAATTGCTCCATGCTGTTATCAAAATATTGTATATCACCAGGACCAATACTCAGACAATAAACGAGAAGATTTTCTCTCTTAGCTTCTTCAAATGCACTCCTAATTTTCATCTCAAAGGTTTCTTTTGTGGGCGTCAACCATTGGATATTAGACCTGTACCAGCTATCCATCTCAGCTAATGTGCTCACCTTTTGAAAAGGGGGAATGCTTACGTCTAACCATTTTTCTAAATCGTGCTTGTTTGCACCTCTCGATTGATGATTATGTAAGTCGGATTTTGGTATTTTCTTCAATTCATCTAATCGATTCTCTTGCAAGGCTTTAATAAATCTTTGAGATTCGATATCCATTGTTGACCTCCCTAACATGTTCTGAAGTTAATTGAGCGAAAAAAACCATTTTATGGTATGTTTTTGTGTGATGGATGTTATAACTTGGGAGCTGTATAAGGATGATAGGGAATACGACAGACAAAGAACGGACGATATTTGATCATGTCGGAAATACGATCAAGACAGAAGATCGAGAGATTCGAATTCTTGCCAAGTATGAGGAACCGCTGGTTGTCTTACTAGGAAATGTGCTTAGCGATGAGGAATGCAATGAGCTAATTGAATATTCTAGGGAACGATTGCA
This sequence comes from Paenibacillus sp. FSL K6-0276, assembly GCF_037977235.1. Taxonomy (NCBI): domain Bacteria; kingdom Bacillati; phylum Bacillota; class Bacilli; order Caryophanales; family Paenibacillaceae; genus Paenibacillus; species Paenibacillus sp. FSL K6-0276. The sequence goes on from NZ_CP150276.1 coordinate 243,416, forward strand.
ACGTTCAAGAATAGGCGAAGACCGTGCGGTCAATCAAATTAGAACGAGTAGTGGTGTGTTCTGTGAGGAAAACGCCACGGTTACAAGAATCGAGAAACGATTCTCTCAAATTATGAATATTCCTATCGAGCATGGTGATGGCTTGCAAGTTCTGCTGTATATCCCTGGTCAAGAGTATCTACCCCATCATGATTTCTTCACACAAACGAGTCGAGCAAGTAGCAATAATCGAATTAGTACGCTTGTGATGTATTTAAATGATGTAGAGGAAGGCGGAGAAACAGCGTTCCCTATGCTTAATTTATCAGTGTATCCTAACAAAGGTATGGCGGTCTACTTCGAATATTTTTACGATAATCATGAATTAAACGAGTTTACCTTGCATGCAGGTACACCAGTAATCAAAGGCGAAAAGTGGGTTGCAACGATGTGGATGAGAAGACAAGCCCTTCGCTCATCTTAGATGTATGAACATGTACTTAGTGATTACATTAAGTAGATGAACTAAAGGATTGTATTTTTTTGGCTCTCACTTACTATAATCGAAAACACATCTCCATATGGAATAAAGCGAAAGACACCTTAATGGGTGTCTTTTTTCGTTTTAACGGCAAAGTCTATTCCACCAAAACACCATTAATGAACGTTATAGTCTTATCTTTGAATTCAAGGATAAGCTTGTTTGGAAAATTCAGATTGGTATGAATCTCTGCCCCCAACATAACTTTTTTTCCTACATCATCAAAGGGGTTATGAAGTAATCCTCTAGGCGTATACCTTGTTTCGGAACCTATCACATTATTATTTTCATCGCGGATAAATTTAGTTTTCCCTGAGAATATCAAGTCCTTGCCGTTTTCCAAAGTTAGATGAACTTCTAAACGACTCTTTGTCTTCTGATAATCGATGGTCACATCTTTAGAAGATACAGGAAAACCAATAACAAAAAGTCCAATAAGGGCTGTAGCCAGTAGGAGTACCGATAAAATGGAAAGGATGAGCGTCTTAATATTTTTCTTTTTCACCTTTTTAAAATAATTAAGTTTCTTAACCTCCTCATGTATATATCCGAAAAAGACTAGTTTCGTTACACAGAAAAATTCGAATATACTAAATTAGAATGGCAACAAAACAATTATGAATATATACAACGTACATTAGTCTGATGAAAAAACGATGTTAACGATCGACCGATTGCTCGTGTATTTCCTAATATGCATCTTAGAGATATTATATTGCAATCGAACAAACTTTTTAACCCCGTTGCAACGTCTGTACTATATCAAGAGAAAACATCTCATAAATCATAAAAAGAAAGTAGGAATTAACATGAATATCAAAAAAGTCCTCACAAGCACTATGATCGCATCGCTCGTACTCAGCGGAACCGCTATGGCCGCGAGCAATAATAGCTTTAAGCTGCCATCCAACATGCACAAGCTGGTGCAGAAACAAGTCGACGTGACCGGTGACAAAAAAGCAGACGTTATCACGCTCTATGGCCACAAGGAAAAGAAAAGCGACATATATAATGATGACTTGCTGCTTGTCATTCAAAATTCGAAGACGAAGAAAACGACTTCTGTTTCGCTGAATGACGGCGGGTATTCCCCTGAGCTTCTGATTCAGGATCTTAACAATGATAAAGTCGCTGACATCATGGTTAATGCAGATACAGGTGGAAGCGGCGGTTATATTACCAGCCATATTTACACTTTAAAAAACAACAAGCCTTCAGAAATCTCACTCCCGGGAATTGCCAAAGGTAAGATAGGCGTGGAGGGAAATGGCTTCATTAAGCTGAAACCAATCGTTCTGAACAAAAAAGGCACTCACGGTTTGCAGGGTGTTGAGAGAGTTGGAACTACTGCTTCGGATACAACCTCTTACGTTACTTCCAACTGGAAATGGAATAAGGGCAAATGGGAACTGATCGGTAAAAAAATTACAAAGCCAAAGAATGAATCGAATTCGTCTAAGGACAATGTGAAAAGCACGATTTACAAAAATTCCGAAGCAAACTTCAGCGTAGAAATTCCTTCTTCCTGGAATGGCAGCTATAAGGTGCGCGCTGAAAAGTCCGACAGCATGTACCCAACGGCTAAGCATGTCGTTTACTTTGATTACACAACGAAGGATAAAAAAGATTCCCAAACGTTAATTGCAATCTCTGTTTTTGCACAGAACGATTGGAATAAGCTTTCCGATGATGACAAGAGTCAAATCGGAGGTACAATTGCTGAGGAAAACGGTATGATATATGTAGTTACAACACCTCAATCCAACCCGTTTGACTCTCAATCGGCCGACGGGAAAAAGTTTGATCAAATGTACGGTGATTTGAACCTGGAAAAAGCTTTTTCGATTCTAAAAAAATAGCCCTATGAACGGTTAAGCCTGCCTCCACCTAATTAACCCGACCTTATGAGGTCGGGTTTTCATCTTGAGCTTGTGGGCATGTACTGGCTGGAAGATCCAAGTAAGAGACGATACACTAGTAACAGAAGCAAGATCGTTTGAGATATATCAAAACAAGCCCGATCGGCTTGTTCCTGTGTAAAGAGGATCTTTAGAAAAATAAAATCATGGATACTTTCAATTATTTCGATTGAAATTTGTGAACAATTTCTGAATATTATGAAAATCTTTCGCTTTTTTTATTTACATAAATAGACATTCATATATACATGGTATATATTGGTTGTAGTATTTATATACTATTTTTCGACACCTTCTGTGTACTCTATTATTTGGGGTATATCTGCACTAACGACAATTACATAATTTTGATACACTATTTGGCACACTAATCGAAAGGTTAGCTCGCAAAGTTTAGGAATCTAAGAGTCTATGACTTATGATCGTCCGGCCGCAATTAACATCGTTAATGCAGTCGGGCGTTTTTGTGTTGAGAGGAACTAAATATAAGATCAAGGAGGGAGATTTTGAGAAGGGGTTTACAAGGAAAGAAGAGGGGGTGAATGGGTAGATGAGTAAAAAAATTACAGCGATCCTGCTGATCGTTGTCGGAGTCATGTTCATGGTATTACCAAAAATGACGGAGATGTATCGCGATTATCAGCAGGAACAAATATTAAAGGAATGGCAGGCTATTCTTCATAATATTGACAGCACGGAAGAACCTATGGAGCAAATGCAGAAAGGAACCGTGAAGCTCACAGCTACCCTCCCCACAGCTCGAGGCAGTGAAGACGATAAAACAGTCAATTCTCAAGAAGATGACGCTGCAGAAGGAATTCTGACGATTGGAAACATAGATTTAACGCTTCCCATTCTTCATGGAGCAACGCAAGAAAACATGAAAAAGACCGTCGCCAGTATCGTGAATACGGGTAAGGCGGGCGAAGTCGGAAATTATGCGGTAGCCGGTCACCGAAGTCGGACATATGGGAGAAATTTTAATAGGCTGGACGAACTGACTTTGGGGGATCACATCGAGGTTGATAATGGAAAAGAGCAGTTCGAGTACACAGTAACGGAAAAGTTATATGTCAAGCCAGATGAGGTTTGGGTACTGGAACCTAACGGTAAGGATAAGGAAATTACACTGGTCACTTGTGATCCGATTGTAAACCCTACCCATCGTCTGATTATTAAAGGAAAAATAGTAGAGTAGACTCAAGGTAACTTGGGAGAAAACAGAGATTCGGAGGTTAGTTAGTATGAATATACAGTTAAAAAGAGTATTTTCAACTTTTTTAATTCTTATGATTTTTATGGTTACTTTAGGTCAGAGCATTGTTCCTTTAATAGCAAATGCAGAAGAATTAAATACAACAGGATTTGTTGATAGTTTTAAGATTGACAAAACAACACTAAATTACGGTGAACAGACTCAAATAACAGTGAATTTTAGCGATAAATCCGGAAATAAGATGAAGGCTGGAGACACACTGACCTTAACGTTACCTCAAGAATTACAAGGATTTACTGGATTGATCCCATTAAAGAATGAAGAAGGGACTGATTTTGGTACTGTTAAAGTAACGACTACAGAAGTGATATGCACATTTACTGATGTGGTTGAGAACCTTGAAAATATTAGAGGACATTTTTATTTTAAAGTTATGGCATCTTATGTAGCAACGAATGAAACGAAAACCATCGAAACCGATCTGGGTACAACTTTAAAGAAGCAATCGGTAACCATTATTGGTCCAACTGAGGGCGGAACATCTTCGCGTTTTTTCGGAAAAGTTGGCGATATTCTACCGAACAATACTAATGAGGTGCGTTGGGCCTTATATGTAAATAGTGCACAGAAATATTTGGATAAGGATATTGTTATATTAGACAATTTACAATCAGGACAAACGCTTAAGGAAAATAGTTTTTCGATAGCAATTAATGATGATTATATATCAATGGACCAAATCCAAAAGTATGGAATTGATATTACGTTTACTAGCGATACCTCATTTAAGGTTGAGATTGATAAGGATCAAGCCAACGGTAATAAATTTTTAATTAATTATAAAGCGAATATCACTGCAGATGGAAAGAAACAAGAGGCTTTCTATAATAATTATGAGGTCGATTACCAAATTTGGCATGAAGATCCGGTAACTAATAAAGGCGAAACCAAAGTTAAGAATATTGACATGGGTGGCGAAGCCGACGGTGATTTACCACCTAAAGGAACGTTGCGAATTGTTAAGCATATTGCAGGGAATGAAGAAAAAGGTATTCCGAATGTTTTATTTAAGCTGTATACAGAGTCAGGTCAGCAAATAGGAGATACCTACAAAACAGATGCAGAAGGTAAGGTTGAAGTTCCTGACTTAAAAGTAGGAAACTACTATGTACAAGAAATTAATGCTCCAGACTATTTGGATTTTGATCCAGAGGCAAAAATAAACTTTACCATTGATGCGAATGCTGAAAAAGGTGTAGAGCTTAAGATTCCGAATAAAGTGAAGAAGACGGACGTTTCAGGAACAAAAACGTGGATTGATAATAATGCATCAGATCGCCTAAGCATAATCAAAATAGACTTACTACAAAATGGTACTGTGGTTCAAACACAAGACGTAACAGCTGCAAATGATTGGAACTACACGTTTAAAGATATACCTGCGTATGATGCTGACGGAAATGCTTATACGTACACAGTAAAAGAACAACCGGTAGCAGGATACAAATCCGAAGTAAACGGTTTTGATATCACTAATACAAAAAGTGGTCAAACCACAGTAGAAGGAACGAAGACGTGGAAAGATGGGAACGCAGAAGATCGCCCAAGCAGTATTAAAGTCGACATATTGCAAAATGGTGAAGTTATCCAAACCCAAGAAGTAACAGCAGCGAATGGTTGGAAATATGCATTTGCGGATTTAGCGACATATGATACAAATGGAAAAGCGTATACGTATGAAGTTAAAGAACAACCAGTAGCAGGATACAAATCCGAAGTAAACGGTTATGACATTACGAATACAAAAGTGGCACAAACAACTGTAGGAGGAACGAAAACGTGGAAAGATGACAATGCGACAGATCGTCCAATCATCAAAGTAGATTTACTGCAGAACGGTCAAGTCATCCAAACCCAAGAAGTAACAGCAGCGAATGGTTGGAAATATGCATTTGTAGATTTGGCAACGTATGATGCAGATGGCAAAGCATATACGTATTCGGTAAAAGAACAACCGGTAGCAGGATACAAATCCGAAGTAAACGGTTATGACATTACGAATACAAAAGTGGCACAAACAACTGTAGGAGGAACGAAAACGTGGAAAGATGACAATGCGACAGATCGTCCAATTATCAAAGTAGATTTACTGCAGAACGGTCAAGTCATCCAAACCCAAGAAGTAACAGCAGCGAATGGTTGGAAATATGCATTTGTAGATTTGGCAGCGTATGATGCAGATGGCAAAGCATATACGTATTCGGTAAAAGAACAACCGGTAGCAGGATACAAATCTGAAGTACATGGTTATGACATCACGAATACAAAAGTAGCACAAACAACCGTAGAAGGATCAAAAACGTGGAAAGATGACAATGTGTCGGATCGTCCAATCATCAAAGTAGATTTACTGCAGAACGGTCAAGTCATCCAAACCCAAGAAGTAACAGCAGCGAATGGTTGGAAATATGCATTTGTAGATTTGGCAACGTATGATGCAGATGGCAAAGCATATACGTATTCGGTAAAAGAACAACCGGTAGCAGGATACAAATCTGAAGTACATGGTTATGACATCACGAATACAAAAGTAGCACAAACAACCGTAGAAGGATCAAAAACGTGGAAAGATGACAATGTGTCGGATCGTCCAAGCACCATCAAAGTAGACTTACTGCAAAACGGTCAAGTCATCCAAACCCAAGAAGTAACAGCAGCGAATGGTTGGAAATATGCATTTGCAGATTTGGCAGCGTATGATGCAGACGGCAAAGCATATACGTATACCGTAAAAGAACACCCAGTAGCAGGATATAAATTCGAAGTACATGGTTATGACATCACGAATACTAAAATTAAGGATTCAGGCGTACCTCCAACAGATCCAGGTGAAAAACCTAAGGATCCAAGCGTACCTCCAACAGATCCAGGTGAAAAACCTAAGGATCCAAGCGTACCTCCAACAGATCCGGGTAAAACACCGACGGAAATAGGGGAACCACCTACAAATCCAGTAGATCCACCTGCTCCGGTCCATACAATACAGGAACAACCAGTACCTAAAGGAACAAAAACGAATGATTCTACACCGAATGAAGGTTATGACAAGACAGTACCTACAGGAACAAAAACGAATGATTCTACACCGAATAAAGGTTATGACAAGACAGTATCGCTTCTTCCTAAAACGGGAGAATCGTCTGCAGGAACGATCTTCAAGGTTGTAGGTATGTTATTACTAATCTTCGGAGTCATCCTATACGTTCGTCGTCCTAGAGCTCAATAATTACCGGTTATCCGAGAAAACGTTTAAACCGAAACGTGTATATCCCTAAGCAATGAATAACAGGCTCCACTCAAAAACTGAGAGGAGCCTGTTATTATTTATTGAAGAGTTTGTCCATATAATCATATCAAGATATTCAGCATCCTTCATTCCCAAATTAGCGAATTCTCCAAGCTAGAATACCGGCGTTCATACTACGGCATGCATTCATCGCAACTTCAGGCGTATGGTATTGTTCTCCCCAAGCCACGAGATATCGGAATTCATAGAATCCACCCAAAGTGGCTGAGAAGTTCGTCTCCCAATAATTATTCATCGTCCAAGCATATAAATGACCGGGATCCTGCTGTAGCTTGGCATCTCCATTCAGCAGACGGAACCCATGATTTAACGAGCCGAGTTGAATGAGGGGCGTATCTGGCATGGCAATAGCGACACCATCATGGGCTGTTACATAAGCAGCGCCTTCGCCTAAACAATAGTAATCTGCCAAGCTTCCGGTCAATTGATCTTTGCGAGGGCGTGTTAATGCATCCATTTTATCGATCCATAATTGCTCGGATTCACTCGTTATTGGACTTCCGAAAGGAAGTGAAATATACAAATTCTCAGGGGCCCATACACTGTCCTTGTGCATACGGACTGCCACATCCACTCGAGGGTGATTGACATAAGCCGTAACAAGCAAAGAATAATGGGAGCAACCGGCCACCTCGAATGTCAGCTGGACCGTACCATATACATCGCCTTGTGAGATGACTTCTACGTTGGTGAGGACACCTGTAGAAATAACGGCATCGGGACCCTTTCGATTACGTCCCATTTTTCGTCGCACTTCATACATCTCTTGAACATTGGATGCATGAGTCACATCATACACTGGGGTAAAGGCATGGTGATTACGATCCTGACGCAACATTTCCTTCTTCGTACGTTTATCAACCCATGATGTAATACCCGCTCCTTTAGCCCATTCGATCTTTACGAACGGGGTATCGATATAGGTGGATGTAATCTTAAATGGTTGCTGGTCGCTGGTCACATCCAAATCCATCATACGGTCGGATCCAACATAATCGTTCCGATACGCGGTTTTTAAGTTGTTTCGTTTTACTACCTGAATATGGACGGTTTTCTCCTCTCCGGCCTGTAGCGTAACGGGAAAACTTACAATAACACCTCGCGGTGCCTGTCTGAGTTGAGAGATATATAACTCACCGCTGTCTACATCCCGGACTTCAAATCCGTCTTTAATGAGATCGTAGTGCCAGCTCTCCATAATGAGCTGAGCGAAATCCTCTTGAGCATAATCGAAAGGGTTATAGAGCTTAAATTTCATTGGTCGATCCGGGGATAGAAGTGCGTCTCCCTTTTGTGTTGGATTAATGGCATAGCATGATATGGCCTCGACTTGACTTCATTTTTCAAACATACGCGAAATACCTATGAATGTTTTCTCCAGCAAGTTAACCGAAGTGTAAATTTGAACTTGTTGTGGCTTTATATGATCCTGAAGGGCATTACCAAATAAATCATAACTTTTAGAAATTTGTCCTCCGAGAACGATGAGGTTTGGTTCATATCCCTTAATATACGGAACGAGCATTTCGGCAAGACGTTTACCAAACTCGGAGAAAACCTCTTTGCAGGGAATACTGCCGAGTCTCGCTGATTCAGCGAGCTCCTTCACATCCATTCCAGGCTGGAAGGCTCCAAGATCTTTTGCAAGCTGCAGCAACCCTCTTTTGGAGAAAGCATCATCGATGATTCCGTCTTGGTATGGATGGTTGTACAGCCATCCATTAGCAGGGATACCTTGGCCTTGGGTCTTAATCTGCGATTGATCGATATAGGCAGAACCGAGCCCGGTTCCCAAAGTCAATGCAATAAAGCGATGCTGAGGGAAGCCCAGACTTACACCAAGCGCAAACAGTCTAGCATCATGCTCAAAACGGATTTCCGCCCTTTGAAGTCGCTTCGCCCATGTTCCGTCCTCTTTCTCCATCCGTTCGTAGAATGCCTTTTTTAGATTCACCCCATAAAGGGATTCGAATTTACCCAGTCCCTGTACATAACAAATTCCTTGCTTGAAGTCGAATGGGCCTGGAAAGGCCAAGCCAATATGCCAATGACAATCTAGTTCATTTCCTGTGAATTGTGAATGATAGAATTCGTATTGAGATTTGAAAATGTTCATAAATTGATCGAGAATGATCTCTTTATCTTGATCTGCGAGAGAAGGAAATTCCCGCTGACTTGCTGATAGGGGAATATGGTTCTCTACAATGCATGTTTTGATGAACGTTCCTCCCACATCAAGTGCAATGACGATGTTACGCTTCAAGGAGACTCACATCCCAGGCTTTAGATACGCCAGCTTTAATTAATTTGCACGGTTCTTTGCCAAGGTTGATTATCTTATATTCCCCGAAGTCAGCAGGTAGGATATAGGATTCGGCATACCTGAACTCTACAAAAATGGATTCATCCGCACATGAAACGATCCGAACTTGTTCACCCTCAACCAGATTGTACATGACCATCTCGTTCTCTGTATTAGCTTTCCATGTATTATTTAGGTGTACTCGGTGTACATAGAATAGTAAGTCATCACGCTGGCCTAATACATACTCCTCGTTGTCCCCTTGGGCTTGAAGCAGGGTAGGGGTTGGAATCAGATTTTCTTCTACCCATTCTGTTTTTTTGTAGAAATCAATATTGTCGAACGCATGATCGATGTTAATCGGACGCGGTTTACCATCTAATCCTTTACGGAGATAATCATAAATTTTAAAGGTGAACCACCATGTGGTGGATGAGATTTCTAGAACTAAGTTATCTGTCCCAGATGCATGTACAGTCCCTGTCGGAATAAGATAGAGATCCCCTTTCTCCGCAGCATAGGAATTTACATAGTCCGTAAACTGAATGGGGACACCGGTTTCCTGAGCGGTTTGCACGGCTTCATAGAACCCTTCTTTGGTGCATTGCTCAGTCAGTCCTAAATAGACCTTGGTATCGCCTTTTTTCTCCATAATATAATAGGATTCCTGCTGCGTCATAAACTCGTTGAACTGGTTACGAACGTACTCCTGCTTCGGATGGACCTGGACTGACAAGTTACTACCACCAATAGTATCCAGATAATCAAAACGGATCGGAAAGTAATCTCCGAATAGCTTGACGAGCCGTTCTCCGAGAATATTGTGGTGTTCATAATGCATAATGGTGAGAAAAGGGACCTCGATCTGCTTACCTTCATATTCCAAAATGATCGAGTTTTCTGGGGCGATAGGTTCAAAACCCCAACCACAATTGGTCCAATCCTCCGGCAAATCGGCGAATTTTTTGAGGAATTGACCACCCCATACACCAGGTGCAAAGAATGGTTTTACGCGCATGGGTGCTTTGGCAATGTTGAAGATCATTTGGCGCAAAGTATAGGTTGTTGTCAGAACGGGGTCTCCCGGCTGATTCATATCGATATAATAATGGGTAAGCTCCAAAATTTGCTTGCGATAGGTTTCGAAAATGGGCCATTCCACAAAAAGAGATATTTTGTACTTTTCCACACTATCCCGGTTCCAGCTGAAACCGAAATTCAGCAGCTGTTGCTTATGCTCCATTTGTTGATACTCGCGGGAGACATCCAGGAAATAAGTAATGTCAAACATCCCTTCACCAAGCCAATATGACCCTGGGCCAAATGTTATAAAAATTGTCGGCAATTCGGATGATGGAATAGCTGCTACGGCATCATTCATGATAATAGAAGCTTCATACTTGGCATTAGGTCTAAAATAATCTTCGATCGTTCCTTCTGTAAAATATCCAAACGCACGGTTGTCTGTAATATTAGGATTAAAATGTTGTCGCAGCTCTTCACTTGTTTTTAAGAAACTGCTGGTTCCTAATACAAAGACGCGGTGACCACTGTGTTCAAGAGACTCCACAGTTTTTTGGAGAATAGACTGAAAATCGGCTCCATGTGTGCCGTCAAAGGTAACACGTATGATGTCGCGTTGACCCTCTTCGGCCAAAGAAACTATTGGAGCTATAATCGCATCAAACCCATGCTGCAAGCCGGGCTCGGCAAAAGGAGCCTCTGAACCAGGCTGGATAGGATGATGAAGACGAACAGGATTGACAGGTCTTTTTTGAAACATTCAAATCACACCCCTATTACATACTGTAGATTCATTGTAAGGATTATAAAGCTTTAAATCTTTAGAAATACACTCCTGTTTTTTGTACAATTCGGACATCATTACATGGGGGAGAAGAATGACATTTTGTGCAATATTATGTTTGTTTCTTTTTTTGCCTTCCATCTGAGAACTGGGATTTTCGAAACTTGGCGGGGGCGACACCCAGCTTTTTTGTGAATACACGGGTAAAATAATGAATCGAATCGAATCCAGTACGTTTGGCAATATCCTTAATGGCGATGTCACTGTTAAGTAGCCATTTTTTTGCTTTTTGAACTCTTCGTTCCTGAACATAATGTACAAACGTCTGACCCAGCTGGGATTGAAATAATCTTGATAAATGCCGTGAGGAAATACCAAGCTCTTGAGAGATATGCTCAATTCTCAAAGGGGAAGATAAATTATCCTCGATATAAAGCTTAGCCCGCTTTAGCAGGCGATGCTCCTCGGTATTTTCATCCAAGGAATTCACACTTAGATCCGGCACGGAAGAGAGCCCATGTAGAAAAGAAAGAAACAAGGAGAGAACAAGATGCTGTACCATATCCTTGGAGGCGGGTTGTTTACTCTCAATGAGGCTAAAGATCGTCTGCCAAATCTGAGCGGAAATGTTAGCATTTTTCGGTTCAGCTATGATTTTTCCACAGTGGATCAAGCTTCGGAAGTTCCTAGAATAGGTTTCGGAAGTCCGTGACTCGTCGATCTCAAAAGCAATGAAAAATAATGTAAGGCCCTGCTCGCTACGGATTTGATGCCATATACCGGGTCTTGAGCAGAATAAGGTACCATCCTGCAGTGGATAATCGATTCCGTTATCCGAGTATTCTCCGCAGCCTTCATGTACATAACAGATTTCGAAGAATGAATGCCGATGCAGAGAATTGTTGTAATGAAGAGGCATGAACCCCCAATATTGAATCCGAAATGAAACCTGATCGTCGGCAATTTGCGATATATGTTGATTGAGTAGGGCGTTTGCTCTTCTGAAATCTTGATAAGGCATTATAAACCCCTCCAAATGAACTTATAAATCTAGTGTGGGTGGTGCACTTGCTGCTGCAGTGACTCTAATGGCTCGTGACAGGAAGGCTCCTCATATTTGTTTTCAAATGCTACTTTATTCAGTGACAGATGCAAGACAGATTACGGAATCCATTAAAGAGTTTACAGACACACCGCCGTGGAACTCCAGACTTAATGAGAAAATGTGAAAGCTATATCTCAAGAATGGAGTAGTAGCTGGCAAAAGAGAATATGCAACTCCTATGGAAGGAACTTCATTTAACAACTTGCCTGATGACTATGTTGAAATTACAGAGTTTGATTGTTAGCGAGAAGAATTGTAGACTAGATTCTTAAATATCTAGCGGATTTTATTTACCTTCTGTATATATGCAATTCTATACTACTGGTTTGTAATTTCAAACCTCATCGCTATAGATCGAATCGGGTTAATGAACTATATTTATAGTAACTGAACATAGGAAGTTCATTATGATGTGCCAAGGGGAGGTCAGGTATTAGCAAATTCCATTTACGAGTTGATAGAGCAATCTCCGCAAACGATCAAACCACTCAGTAGATACACTTCCTTTACCTTGTAAGCTTCCGGTTACTATTTCGCTTTCCTTCAACATCCTTTCCAGCCATCAGGTTGAAAATATATGTTCCTGGTATCCCAACATCGTCAGATAATGTGAGTGGTATTCGAAATCACATCTCAAGCTGATTTTTCCGAGCACCAAACGCAGGTACTGGATTAATGATGCCAGTACTCATGAATACGATTCTCTTAATATATCCTCCTGAAAAGAGAGGAGCGGCCATGGGTAGTATCGGACTCGTCATGATGTTAGCGCCTGCCATTACCCCAACACTTTCGGGTATCATTCTAGAATCATTGGAATGGAGATGGCTATTTTATATCAGTACAGTCCGTGAAAAATTGTGGCTTGGCTCCACATGTCCACGCCTTCATCCATATAGACAAGAAAAAAGACACCTTGAAGGGTGTCTTTTTTCTTGTCTATATGGACTATTCAGAAGAACCATGCAAATTTGATTAATCCGAATTGCATGTTGATAAAGGTTAATCTTACTCCACCAATTTTTCAGCCTTCACCAACATTTCTCGTAATACATGAGCGACACGGCTTTTTCTTCTCTTTACTTTTGCATTTATTCGTCGTAACGACTTTTGGTATGTTGCGGTATCGTTGGGTTCATAGAACTGTTTGGCTGAAATCCGCAATGTTCTTCTTAACAATAGCGCTGATGAACGGGTTAACTTAGATCGGTATCCCCTCCGTAAGACCCGCAACGTATGTTTATATTCCTCTAAGTTCTCGGATGGAGAGAGAAGAGCGAACAAATTTAATGAGGAGTCATTGAATCCGTAACTTTTAAACATGATCTTCACATTTTCAACATTTAGGACATTTCCTCTGAAGTGGGTTGGATGCTCTTGGTGAACGCCGACAACCTCTTTGATGCTGCGAAAAGGGATTTTTAATCGATGTAGTCGATAGCCAAGATCCCAGTCTTCGAGTCCATAGAGTATAAACTGTTCATTAAAACCTCCAGCACGAGTTAACTGGCTACGCCTTATGGATACACAACGAGTGACGAGTAATATCCAAGGAGCTACATCTGTTTTGGCAAATTGCTTTTTAGTATTTGGGGGAACTCTTGAGGGGAAGATGACTTTTGACAAGGCCTCCGTCTGCTGAAGGATATCATCTGGTGTGATTAGTGGGATAATTTCAGTCGCTGTTTCAAAGTCGGGATTCCATAAGTTGGAGGGGGTGAGTGTATTGCGACAATGTTCTTTTTCCTCAGGAGAAAAGTCTGGGTAATAATGGGTGTAAGCATTATCCCACGAGTGAGGGATACCTGAAAGGACGGACTTAGGATATTTACGATGAAACTGGTTTACAATCCTAATGAATTCAGGGAACACCAAAAAGTCAGCATCGCAGAATATGATAAATACCCCTTTTGCATGGCTCACCCCTAGATTTCTCACGGCAGATCGACCGCGTTGCTCTGGACTTGACGCATAAATAAGAGAATAGGATGATTGAAAGCCTTCAACCATTTCCTTTGTACCGTCTGTAGAACCGTCATCTGCTACAATCACTTCAAATTGCTGCTTCGGATAGGTCTGTATTTCAAATGAAGCCAATGTGAGCAATAGCTGCTGGAGTCGATTATAGGTTGGAATAATGATGCTATAACGGATAGCCACTGTGATCTCCCCCTGCCTATTTATTAAAAGCCAGTGAATAGGATAGCTAATGACAATATATTCAAGGAGTTTAGCCTGGTCTAGTCAAACGCCTTTAAGGTTAGAAATAGGCAGGATTTAAAGCGGGCCAGCCCCAAAAGGATAAATACCTTTTGGGGCTGGCCCGCCTTTTATTTTCCACTTGGCAATAATTTATTCAATAAGATCGCTGCCAATGAAGCGGCTAGGATAGGTGAGCCCAATAAATATTGCACGAAAGAAGGTAAGGAATGTAAGTAATCGCTAGGAATGAGTACCAAAGCTAACGTAATAATCATCGGTATTGCAATAATATACATTTCTTTTTCGCCAATCGTTACGTTCTTCATCACCTGCACACCGTTAATTGCGATGATCCCGCAGACGATAGCGAAGACGCCGCCGATTACAGCGGAAGGAATCGAAGAGATTAAAGCAGCTAGTTTACCAGAACAACCGAAGAGGACAAACCATCCTCCTACAGCGAGAAAGACTCGACGGCTGGCAACACCTGTGATGGAGATTATACCTGCATTTGTTGAATAACCTGTAACAGGTGTTGAACCGAGTGCAGAAGCAATAAGACAGCCAATCCCTTCACCGATAACACCTTTGTTAATATGTTCATCTGTTAAAGGCTTATCGATCACATTGCTGACAGCAAACCAGGTACCAGTTGTTTCAGCTAGCAGTACGAGATAAATAATGACCATGGTGATAATAGCAGAAAAGTTGAAAGAAAATCCGAAATCTACAAAAGCGATCCGCGGCATGCTAAACCAGTTGGCGTTGTTAATCGCTGAGAAATCTAACACACCCATCATTTTAGCAGAGATACATCCGACTACTAACGCCATCATGACGGAAATAATTCGGAAGATAGATCCTTTATTACGGAACATAGAACCGAGAATCACGAATAAAAGGAGTGTACCAGCTGAAATAAGGGCCAATAACACGTTCTGATTGATTGAAGCGCCTGAGGCTCCATAGATATTGTCTCTTATGGCAACGGGCAATAAAGAAAGACCTACTATGAATATGATCGTACCACCTACAATGGGTGGGATAAAGTTTTTAACGATTTTATTAAAAATCCCGACATAGCCCAAAATAATAACCAGGATCGCACCAATTAAACTGGCACCTAACACGGAACTCCAACCTAGCTCCCCGCCGCCACTAGCGGCATAAATACTGACGATCGCACCAAGTGGAACATAAGAGGGACCTTGAGCGATAGGAAGCTTCATACAGAAATAAGTCTGTACAATCGTTGCAAGTCCAGCAGCAATAAAGGTAGATTGAATCAACGCGCTTGACTGATTCGGTTGTAAGCCGATTAACATTGCAATAAGGAAAGGAACCACATAAACGTCCATTGCCAATACATGTTGAAAACCTAGGATGATGGATTTACCGAATGAAACTTTTTCATCGGGTAGAACGGTTAATAGCTGTGTCTTCAATGGAGCTTGATCTTGCACGTTTGCTTGTGTTTCCACTCAGATGCCCACCTTAAATTTTCTAGTTTAATCGATCTTTAACGTGAATGAACTTTTTTACCCTGTACCCAGACTTCACGGATATTCTCAGGTCGAGCCAGATACATCATTCTTTGAAACACGTCCTGTAAATCTTCATTTCCATCAAAGATAGGCAATCTAGCCGATGGTGTTTTCGTATCGATAATTTGTACATCCCATGTATAGTTTTCTTGGATACGACCGATAGGTAAGCTTAAACTTTCACCACCACCAGCAGTAGCAAAATAGAAGGATTCATCAATCGTGATTCGTGATCCCAGTAACCCACGCTCTTGTGCAGGAAGGGAGGGATTAACGCCATCCTCTAGCATTCTTGAAGACATTACAGCTTGTCTTATGTTATCGAAGAGACTAGGTGAAAAACCTCCGGAAATATCAGACCCTAAACCAATCTCCACACCCTTGGAATGAAAATGAGCGATAGGGATGACGCTATTGGCAAAATAAGCGTTCGATATCGGACAATGCGCAATAGCCGTTCCTGTCTCCGCAAATAAATCTACATCGTCTTCATCTAAAAAATTGCAATGTGCCATGACAGATTTATCACGGAGCAGACCGAAATCATGCAAGGCAAAAGCATCGTTCTTCTGGAATCGTTCTTGCACATAACCGTGCGCCCAATCACTTTCACTACAGTGCGATTGAATATGAGTATCATATTTGGCGGCTAAGTCTCCTAAACCTTGCAATGCCTCATTTGTACAGCTTGGAATGAACCTAGGTGTCACTACTGGATAAACGCCTTGCTTAGTAGATTTGGCTAGTTCTTTTACAGCTAGGATAAATTCTTCCGTATCTTTAAGTGCGGTGTGTGTGTCAGTGTCGCGATAGTTTTCTGGATTTCCCTGAGGGTCGTCCATCACGACTTTTCCAACGAGTCCGCGTTGGCCTTTATCCGCACATATTTGGGCTAATAATAAGCTGGCTTCTTTATGCACCGTTGCAAAATAAAGTGCTGTAGTGGTTCCGTTCGCGAGTAAAGTATCAACCACATCATCGTAGACCTTTTTTGCAAAATCCAGGTCCGAGAATTTAAACTCCAATGGGAAGGTGTACGTATTTAACCAATCATAGAGTGGAATGTCTAACGCAGTTCCAGATTGAGCCCACTGCGGGGCGTGAACGTGCAAATCGATAAAGCCAGGCAGTAAATACTGACCTTCATCTAATCGATGGAAATTGTCTTGGTCTTGATAAGTATCTAGTAAGGGTTGATAGCCGGGGTGCTCTGGTGCGACGATTTTTTCTATCATCCCATCCGTATTAATGCAAAAGAGATGGTCTTTTAATATTTGAATTTCTTTTGGTGATTTACTAGAAAATGAAGTGCCCAGGAATATTTGCATATATTCAGTCATGATTTCCGCCTTAATGTTCGTCTTTTGGTGTTCGTTTGTTATTATAATCCGTAAAAAAGGATAAGTCCATAGTAAAAGTCGAACGAAGGCGAGTATTGGGAGTTAGAAGTTCAATTCGGGTATACTTCGAGGGTGAATTCCTATTAAGTCAGTTATCGTTACGTAAAATGTATGCGGTTACTTAATTATGCTATAATACTTATAGATTAATTATATTAAGAGTTTAAAAAAAAATGGGTTAGGAGTGTTACTGAAATGAGAGGATATAATATTTGGCGCCCGCTCATGCTGATTATTGTCGCGCTGCTTACAAGAAGCTTGGTTACTAACCTTTGTATTTTGTTGGGTATGCAGGCTGGAGTAGCGAGTAGTATAGGTACGCTCGGCATGGTCATTGCCGGCTTAGTGATGTATAATCGCATGAACATTCGCCGTCGTAAATAATGTGCAGATTTCTAGAATCCGATCCATCCGGTTGTTTAATAAGTCATGAGTGCAATCGTATAAACTGCTTGAAATTACCGCAGGAACATTTATTAACCCGTTATACATAAAAAAATGAATCCATTTTTAACTACGAAGGCTCTAATTTAGGTGTTGAATTATGAGGTCATCCCACCAACAGAAGAGTTACAGCGGATTTGTTTTTAGAGCCCCATGATTTTGTTTACATTTGATCAATTTTTTCACAAAAGACAACTATAGGAAGTAATGAAAAGGACATCTTTAGGGGTGTCTTTTTTGGTTGCTCAAGTAACTATACAAAATAATTATAGTCATTCTTTCATCTTTACCGCTGTAAATATATGTGAGTAAATAGATGGATAAAGAAGGGGGAGAAAAGAATGCTACATATTGATAAACTTCCCAAGTCTATAGAAATGCAGCTTACGGAACAACCGTTATTTCACTTTATGTCTGATTTAATGAAAGATGGCCAATTCGGTGAGCAGTGGCTTGTATTGACTGAGAAGGAAGTTTCCGTTTGGGGGACGGACGGGAGAATGGTTTCGAAGCTTTTTGTTTCGAGCATAACCGATGCCCGAGTAGTAGGCGGAGTAGGCGGAGGTTCGTTACTTGTTGATACTAAAGAGGGTCCAATGATTCTTATACGTTATACAGCATCACTTACCTCTATATTTGGATTTGCGTCTAAATTAATTGCTGCTGTGGCTAAAGGCGAGGAGCGGCCAACGGCCTCTGAAAAAGAATTCCCAAGACATTGTCCAAAATGTCGCAATCCTCTACCAGATGATTCTCAAGCTTGTCCGGTATGTAAAAGCAACGGCAAGGTTCTGTTTCGGATGCTCAGTTATGCCAAACCTTACAAAATTCAAATGATTGCAGCAGCGATTATGTTGATTTTTACTACATTGGTAGAGCTTGTTCCACCTTTTTTGACCAAAATGATTGTTGATAATGTGTTAACAGAAAAGGATATGGGTTCCACGCTTCTATGGATTGTGATCGGGCTCGCAGCCACATCTCTGGTGGTGACTGTAATGCAGACTGTGCGTGGACTTATTGGGGTGTGGATTGGTTCCAAAATCATGGGTGATCTGCGTCATGATGTGTATCATTCCTTGATGAAATTGTCGTTATCTTTCTTTGATCGAAGACAGTCTTCACAATTCATTGGACGGGTGAATAATGACTCAGAGGCGATGCGGCAATTCATGACCGATGGCGTAATCTGGGTCTCGGGTGAATCTTTGCGGGTGATCGCTATTTTCACCATTATGTTTAGTATGGATTGGAAGTTAACGCTGCTAGCCATGTTGCCTATGCCGCTTATGGTCGTACTGTCGACTGTATTATGGCCAATGATTGGTAGACGTTGGTACCAGCAGTGGAGATCCATTTTCAGACTAAACGCTTTGGTTGGCGATTCTCTGCAGGGGATTCGTGTGGTTAAAGCATTTGGTCAGGAAACTACGGAAATGTCACGTTATACAGTCGCTAATAAGGAATTGGTTCGGCACAATATTCGGATTGAAGGCTTGTGGCAGGGGATGTTTCCCGCTTTTGCGTTAGTTGCCGGTGTAGGTACATTATTGATTTGGTATTATGGCGGCAGAACGGTGCTTGATGGACAATTATCCATTGGTACACTAATCGCTTTGGTTACTTACCTGGGTATGCTGCTCGGACCTTTGCAATGGGTAAGCCAAATGATCAATTGGGCCAGTCATGCAATTTCAGCGGCGGATCGGGTATTCGAGATTATGGATACACCATCCGATGTGCCTGATACTGCGAACCCAGCTGACATCGGTCGTGTAAATGGTGAGGTAGAGTTTAAACAGGTCACTTATGGATACGAAAAACATCATCCTGTGCTCAAGAACGTGGATTTAAAAGTGGGTGCAGGAGAGATGATCGGTCTGGTCGGACATTCAGGTGCTGGAAAGTCGACCTTCATCAATATGATCTGCCGATTCTATGATACAGATGAGGGGACTATCACCATCGATGGTGTGGACATCCGAAATATTAGCCAGTCTGACCTGCGGAGTCAGATCGGCGTAGTGCTACAGGAGACGTTTCTATTCGACGGCACGATTGCTGAGAATATCGCTTATTCTAAACCGGACGCAACGGAGTTGGAAATTATGCGTGCCGCAAAAATAGCGAATGCCCATGATTTTATCGTTCAGTTGCCGGATGGCTACGACACTAGGGTAGGAGAACGTGGACATAAGCTGTCCGGCGGGGAGAAACAGCGAGTGTCTATTGCCCGAGCAATAATTCACGATCCGCGGATTCTAATTCTGGACGAAGCAACAGCCTCAGTAGATACGGTGACTGAGCGGCAAATTCAAGAAGCGATTTCGCGTCTGGTCAAAGGCAGAACGACATTCGCGATTGCCCATCGATTGTCTACCTTAAGAAATGCGAATCGGCTTGTCGTGCTGGAACGCGGTAAGATTATTGAGGTGGGTACGCATGAAGAATTGCTTGCAGTGGAAGGGGCTTACTTCAAACTGGTTGAGGCACAGAAGGAAATGTCCCAGATCAAGGGGGTAGAAATGAATGAGTGATCCAATCAGCGTCAGTGATGAATTGAAAGCTAAAGATAAAGATAAAGATAAAGATAAAGATCCCTATGAAATTAACATTTTTGAACCGGGTATGATCTCCTTCAGCCGTAGTCAAGGCGGGGTGTTTCAAGGCGTGGTAGAAGGTAAGGTTTATGAAGAACTAATCCTTTTTCGTATATTTCCTTTTCAATACAACACCCAGTATATTTCTGTGCGTAATTCTAAGAGTGAGGAGATTGGTGTCATTCGTGACATTGATCAGCTGGATGAAGAAAGTCGGGCGGAAGTGGACAAAGAATTGCAGCTACGATACTTTCTTCCACTTGTTACCCGTATTGATTCCATCAAACAGAAGGCAGATATGTGGATTTGGGAGCTGCAAACGAATCTGGGCCAGACCCGAATAGTCATGCGAAACCTGCATGAGCATATGCAATACCCGAGTCTTAACCGCATCATACTGACTGACATCAACGGAAAAAGATGCGAAATTCGTGATTATTCATCTTTAGATATTCAGAGTCGGAATAAGCTAAAAGACGTTTTATAGTAGAGTTAGGAAAGTGTTCGGTAGTTTATACTACTGAGCGCTTTTTTGATCTGTGTAAACATCCGCGTTCAGCCCTCCTTTTATGATGAGGAAACGCATTAGGTTGGATCAAATTTGTCACTAAACTTCCAGAAGATGTGGTAATATATTACAACTAGATGATTACCATATGGGAGGTATGTGAGTGAAGCATAAATGGATGAATTCCCCGTACACCTTTGCTTTAGGGATGTTTGCGATGATGGTACCCAGTCAGGCTTTTAGCTCTTTTTACAGTTATTTTTATGTGGAGAAATTGGGTCTGGGCATAGGACTTGCTACACTAGCCAGAACAATCTTTCTGATCTGGGATGCGGTGAACAATCCGCTATTTGGATACTGGTCAGACCGCACAAATACTCGTTATGGTCGGCGCAGACCCTGGGTGTTCGGTTCCATTCCACTATTTATGCTGGCATTTGTGCTTGTGTTTTCCCCGCCCGGCGGATTATCCGAAAATGGACTCTTCACTTGGTTTCTAGTGACGCTTATTTTCTATGAGGCTGTGGCTACGGTCTTGTGGGTGAACTATGGCGCACTGCTTCCAGAGCTCTTCCGTGGAGATCGTATTCGGGCAAAAGCCTCTGCGATTCAGCAAGGATATCAAGTGGTTGCTCTGCTAATCGGTACTGCTTTAACGCCAATCCTTTTCGCAGCGATTAACTTCTCTAATATGGCTATTGTATATGCTTGTCTGTTTGGGGTGTTTATGTTCTTATGTATGATGAACGTTCAAGAGAAGAAAGAGTCTACAGAGGTCGAGCCGTTGAAGCTGATTCCGGCCTTTCGGGAGACGATTCGGAATAAGAAGTTCTGGGTGTTTAATATTTCGAACTCTTTTGCCCAAACGGTGAATGGACTTGTTAGTTCGATGATTCCTTTTTATGCAAAATATGTACTGCATATCTCAGAAGCACAGGTGTCTATCTTGCTCGCAGCTGTCTTTGTGTCGGTCATTCCATTAGTGTTTGTATGGTATTGGATTATTCGTAAGATGGATGGGGTCAAGGCGTGGCGGCTATCTCTGATCCTATATGCTTTATCTGTAATTCCGCTATGGTTCGGTTATGATCTCGTAAGTGGTGTTGCTGCAGGCGTTGTTGTTGGTTTCGGATTAGCGGGATTTCTAGTAACCCCAGCGATCGTAGGTGGCAAGATTATTGATGAGGATGCGGAGAAGACAGGTCTGAGAAGAGAAGGTATCTATACTGCGGTAAGCGGATTTATTACTCGTTCAAGTGGGTTAATCTCGGCGTTGGCCTTTTTCGTTGTGGGTATGATCTTTGGTTATAAAGGTGGCGATGATCCGGGGTCTGATCCAGAAGCAACGTTCCGGTATTTAATAAGTGTGGTACCGTTATGTCTACTAGCCATATCTGTTGTCATATCTTTTACTATAAAATTCACATTTACGGGGCAATTGAGAGGTGATGCTGACTATGATCAGAAGATTAATCATCAATTGTGATGATTTTGGGCAAAGCCCTGCCATGAATCAGGCGATTATGCATCTACTGGAAGAGGGGAAAGTATCATCAGCAACGATTATGGCAGTGGCCCCTGGATTCGAGGAGGCTGCTGCATGGTGTAGCCGTAGGCAGCAACGTAATGTGGGCCTCCATTTGACGATGACTAGTGAATTTGAAGCCTTGCGTTGGAGTAGTCTAACCGGTGATCCTTCTCTCCATGACGAGAGTGGTCATCAATTTAAGACGGTAAAAGAGTTTGAGCAGGGGGCACGCACAAAAGCTGTGTTGAAGGAGATTGTTGCGCAGTACGAGCGAGTGAAGCAATCCGGAATAACGATTAGTCATGTAGACAACCATATGGGAAGTTTATATGGAATGGAAACGGGACGCAGCTTGCTTCCACAGACGTTGTGGAGAATTTCCCGCTGGGGCTTGCCCTCACGATTCTTCCGATACATTCATGCAGAAGATCCCCTTCTGGGATCGCTGAAAAATATTGAACGTCCAGTTGCACTTGGAGCGGGGCTGGCGGATACGCTTGGGGTTGCTATTCCAGATTACTTGTTGTCGCATCCTTTTGGTGTGGAGGAAGGTGAGACGTACGATCGTTTCAAACAATCCATTATCGCCAAGCTGTATTCGCTACCTAATGGTGTTAGTGAAACCTATATTCATCCCGGAATCGACGATCCGTGGATGCTTGCAAATATACCACATTGGGAGAAGCGAGTCTGGGAATATCGTCTACCCTTTGATGATGATTTTAACTATGCGATCCGTGATGCTAGTGTTGAATTGACGGACTATCGCTATGTACAGGAGCATTTAAAGCGCTCACGGGTAAGATCTGCGGGGAGACTGTTAAAGAAACTGATAAGTTCATGAGAGAAAATAAAAGACACCTTGAGGGGTGTCTTTTGATTATCCCATTAAACCTTTTAGTCCATTAAGGAAGGGGGAAATAGACTTAATCATATTGTAGCCCATCTTCACAACCGGCATAGTTCTTTGTATCATCCCTACGAAGCCCATAATTCCACCGAATCCTGAAGGACCTGAACTTGCAGCCTCGGCAGCCCCTCCTCCCATTCCGAAAAGTGAGCCGAATAACGGCATGAGTCCAGATACATTTGCTTTCCGGGAGCGGGAAGAAGAGTGTCTTTTTGATTTTTTATTTTTACGTGGTTTGGCAAGGGTCAATCCATCCTTATCGAGGCCGGTTATCCATCCTACATACGTACGTCCATCATGAAGCGTAATGCACACGGGTCTACCCTTGAGCTGTTCAGCTCGCTTGCGAATCTTTGCTCTGTTTGACATTCGTGGATCACCCCATTGGTCTATTTAATTCTATATTACTCAGATATTCTGGTGTTGCTTGTGCTGGTTCATCATTAATATGAAAATGGGTGGAAGGATGTTATCTGCATGGATTGGAAGTATTACCTTTGCGGGAGCGGCGATTCTTTACATATTACTGTCTTTAGGATTACCTTATGGTGAATTTGCAATGGGTGGGAAACATAGAGTCATGCCCTCACAGATGAGAGTTGCGTGTGCGATTTCAGTAGTCATACAGCTGATTGCAATCTTGTACTTACTGCAGGCAGGCCATGTGATTTCTATTGGATCACCTTTTGATAGAGGCGTATGTTATTTTTTCGCAGTCTATCTAATTGTCAATACCGTAATGAATTTATTATCGAAGAGTATAAAAGAGAGACTTGTGATGACACCTTTGTCTTTGGTCACTGCCATTTGTTTTTGGCTTACAGCCATGAATGGATAATAAGTATCATCGGACAAAAATTCGACTTTTACAGACTTTATATAACGATTATTTTAGGACACATCTGTATAAGATGTGTTTTTTTTTGTGTGTCTAGAGACCCTTGGCCTAATAAAATAATAACATAACCTAGGCCTTTCTTCTTACGTTAATATATTTAACATAGTTTCACATTAATTTTACAATTATATACTTCTTCGTCATATTTGTGTGATATACTATCACCGAATATATGTAAAAATGATAGGGAGGACTAAATTTTTATGGGATGGAAGACACGATGGAATAAGCCACTTGCGTCCGTACTGGCAACTGCGGTGCTATCAGCGCAGGTACTAGGCGGAGTCGTTCTGGGCACAGTTTGGAGTCCAGACAAGGTAGCTGCTTCACCCGCATCTGCAGCAAAGGTTGAGCTCCGGTTGATGAGCACAACAGACGTGCACACCAATGTGTATGGCTGGGATTACTTTAAGAATGCGGCATCGGTAACTGTCGGTCTTGACCGCACAGCAAGTTTGGTGAAACAAGCCAGAGGCGAAAAATCTAACACCCTCCTGCTTGACAATGGGGATCTGATTCAAGGAACCCCGCTAGGTACGTACGTGGCGAAAAAATCGGAACTGAAAGATCCTACTGAGATTCATCCGATGATTGCGGCCATGAATGTTATGAAATATGACGCCGCGACTTTTGGGAATCATGAATTCAATTATGGATTGCAATTTTTAGATCGTACTATAAATGGTAGTGATGGTAATGAGTCAACTACTGGTGCAAATTTTGATTATGTGAATGCGAACATTTATAAAACAGATGGCACGAATGCCTTTTCTCCTTATGTTATTCTCGATAAGAAATTAAAAGATAGTAATGGTCAAGAACAAGAGATTAAAGTCGGACTGATCGGCCTAGTTACTCCACAGATCATGGAGTGGGACAAGGTTAATCTGGAAGGCAAAGTTACCGTTGAAGATATTGCCGCAACGGCTACGAAGTTTGTCCCAGAAATGAAAGCTGCTGGAGCAGATGTCATTGTCGCTATGGCCCATACTGGGTTTGATGTCAATGCTGTTGTAGGGGATGGTTCCGAGAATGACATTAATGCCTTGAGTAAGGTTCCGGGTATTGATGCGATCACGTTCTCACATACCCATAAGGTATTCCCGACGGGAAATGACGCCACACTGGATGCTTCGTTCAAAGATCCGGGAACTAAACTTCCTTACGCAAACGATAAAGCTGTGATCGATAATGTGAATGGCCACATTAACGGTACGCCTGCTGTACAAGCTGGCTACGGCGGCGCTTATTTGGGTCTAATCGATCTGGATATTGTACAAGGCGACAAAGGTTGGGCGGTAGATAAGCAAAGCTCAAAAGCTTTTGCTCGTTCTATCTATAAGACAGAGAATAAAGTTAATATTCCAACGGTCGAGCCTGACCAGGCTGTAGATGCTGCCGTTGCATCGGCACATGAGGCTACTATTGCTTATACTGGTCAGAAGCTGGGCGTTACTACGGCTCCAATGAACAGTTACTTCGCAATGGTTCAGGACGATCCTACCGTTCAACTCGTTACGTATGCACAGAAATGGTACGTTCAGAACTATATTGATGTCAATGTTCCTCGATATAAGGACCTACCGATTCTAAGTGTGGGCGCTCCTTTTAAAGCAGGACGTAACGGCCCAGAAGAATACACTAGTATAGATAAAGGCAACTTGACTATCCGTAGCGCAAGCGACCTCTATCTATACGACAACACGCTTAAAGCGATCAAGGTTAAGGGTTCTGTTGTAAAAGAATGGTTGGAAATGAGCGCGGGTGCATTTAACCGCATCAAACTTGGAATCTCGACTCCGCAGTCTCTGTTGAACCCGAAATTCCAAGTTTTTAACTTTGATGTAATCGATGGGGTCCAATATAAAATTGATGTGACGAAAAACGCGAAGTACAATCCGGATGGCTCTATTAATGATGCTTCATCGAGTCGTGTAACGGAAGTGACTTACAACGATCAGCCTTTAGATCTTAATCAGGATTTCATTGTTGTCACTAACAATTACCGTGCAAGCGGTGGCGGTAACTTCCCGGGTGTTAAAGGTGCAGAGCTGGTTGTAGACTCTCAAGATGAGAATCGCCAGGTCCTGATGGACTATATTAGTGAAGCTGGAACGATTGATCCGACGGCTGATGGCAATTGGTCCTTGGCACCTATCCAAGGTGACGTGGATGTAACGTTCACAACAACGCCTAAAGCAGCAAGCGTGCTTCCTGCCAACATTTCCGATACGGGTCAGCAAGACAATAAAGGCTTCGGAATTTTCAAACTGAATCTAAGTGTGAAAACTCCTGCGCCAACTGCAGATGTTGAAGTTCACCTCCTTGGAATCAATGACTTCCATGGTCAATTAGACACGGTTTCAACAGTGAGCAATAAGTCTGTAGGCACGGCTGCCTATCTCGCGACTTATTTGAAAGCAACTCGTGCAAAGTACGAGAACTCCTTGCTCTTCCATAACGGTGACTCCGTTGGAGCATCGGCTCCTGTATCATCCCTTGAACGCGATGAGCCGACTCATGCTTGGATGAATATGATGAAATTTGATGTGGGTTCTCTTGGTAATCATGAGTTTGATCAAGGTGTTGAAGCACTGATGACACAGCTTTATGGTGGTATCGATCCAAAGGACAAAAAAATTACTCATGCTGGTTCTGATTTTGATTATGTGAATGCTAATGCGGTGGACAGCAAGACAGGTACACCAATTATCAATCCTTATGTAATCAAAGAAGTCGGTGGTGTGAAGATCGGCTTTATAGGTCTTGTAACCAAATCCACACCAAGTAAGGTTGCACCTTCCGGAACGGTGGGCGTGCACTTCCTCACTCCTGAGGAAGAAGTGGCAGCTGTTGAGAAGTATGCGAAGGAACTGCAAGATAAGGGTGTAGAAACGATTATCGTGCTTGCGCATGATCCGGCAACAACTAAAGACGGTGTAACTACAGGTGAAGCGGCTGATCTGGCCAAAGCACTTCCTGCAGATTCCCCAGTTGACGTTATCGTTGCTGGTGATAACCATGCTTTGGCAAACGGTATTGTAAATGGCAAGTTGATTGTACAAGCATACTCTTACGGTACAGCATTTGAAGACATTAAGTTGGTCATTGACCATAAAACAGGGGATGTGAAGAGTAAGTCCGCTGTGGTATCATCTACCTTCCAAGACGGTGTAACACCGGATCCAGAAAGTGTGGCGCTGGTTGATGCTTACCTTAAGAAGCATCCAGAACTGACCCAACCAGTGGGTACAACAGACGGAACCGTTACTCGTACGGATGCATACACCAAAGAAGCTGCGCTTGGCAACCTGATTGCTGACGCTATGCGTACTGCTGACTTCGGTGACGGTGCTGGGGCTGCTGATTTTGCCTTTATGAATCCAGGCGGTATCCGCGCGGATCTGCCTAGAGGTAATGTGACTTTCGGAGACCTTGCCAAAATCCAGCCGTTCGGTAACACACTTGTGAAGTTGACACTAACTGGAGACCAGATCAAAACGTTACTTCAGCAGCAATGGAATGTGAAAGCTGACGGAACAGCAGATATCAAAACGCTGCAAATTTCTGGACTGAAATATACAGCGATTATGAATCTGCCAGTGGCAGATCGCATTACGAGTCTTACGCTAACCAACGGAACACCAATTAATCCTACGCAGAAATATACGGCAGTAGTGAATAACTTTATGGCTGCGGGTGGGGATAACTACAAGGTTCTGACTAAAGCGAGTGATTCACTGGCTGGACCTATTGATTTGGATGTATTCTACAAATATATTGTGAAGACGTTTAATGGTAAAGAGATTAAGGCGGCCATTGAAGGTCGTATTACTAACAAAGAGAAGGCTGATACGGGATCAGGCAGTGGCGACGGCTCTACTGTTGTAACCCCGACACCGACTCCAACCGCGAAACCATCAGCAACGCCAGCACCAACGGCTACGCCAGCGCCAACTACTGCTCCAGCAGCAAGTTTCAAGGATCTGGGTAAGGTAGCTTGGGCGCAAGAGGCTATTCAAGCTTTGGCTGCTAAAGGCATTATAAAAGGATTGGATGCAAACACTTTTGCACCAACCAAAACAGTGACCCGTGCAGAATTCGTTACGATGCTAGTTCGCGCACTGAATCTGACTGGTTCGGGAGCAACTAGTACGTTCAGCGATGTTAAACAAGGGGTATGGTACACGGATTCTATCGCTATTGCGGTGAAGGCCGGACTTGTACAAGGCTCTGGAAATGGTAAGTTCGAACCGGGCCGTGAAGTGACCCGCGAAGAGATGGCCATTATGATTGCTAATGCGTTGAAAAATAAACTACAGCCGATTGATAAGAATGCAGCGCTGGGCAAGTTTGCAGACAAGTCCAGTATTGCTCCTTACGCACAGGACGCTATAGCACAACTGACCCAATTGGGTATTGTTAACGGTGTAGATGGTGGTAAATTTGCACCTAAGGGCATAGCAAACCGCGCTCAAGCGGCAGTAATTATCTACCGTATGCTTGAGAAAGCTTCATAATCTGACTGTTCTAACTAAAAATTGTACCGATGTTCTCTAGTGGGACATCGGTATTTTTTTCTGTTATATTTGGTATTGCCCATTCCTCTAAATTATGTTAATTTAAATTCTGCACTGCATGATTCTTTTATATTTTGTGCGGTCGTGGCGGAATTGGCAGACGCGCACGGTTCAGGT
This sequence comes from Paenibacillus sp. FSL K6-0276, assembly GCF_037977235.1. Classification (NCBI taxonomy): domain Bacteria; kingdom Bacillati; phylum Bacillota; class Bacilli; order Caryophanales; family Paenibacillaceae; genus Paenibacillus; species Paenibacillus sp. FSL K6-0276. Next base: position 272,383 of record NZ_CP150276.1, read on the forward strand.
CCGTGTGGGTTAATCCCCGTGGAGGTTCGAGTCCTCTCGACCGCATACCTAAGTGCCTATAAATTAGCTATGCCTTTGAATTGCTCTTCAACCTGAAGAGCCTTTTTCTATTTTTAAGGATATTTCAAATTTGGAAAACTCTAATGTAAAAGAAGTGAAGCGAAGATGGAGCCTAATGTAAATACGAAGCGAAGTGTGCGGTTTCTTGAAAAATATTTTTCAGGAGAATCGTTAGATTATCGCCACATGATTGCTTTATTCATCCCTATTCTGGTGGATCAGGCCTTTATAGTAGGGCTAAATCTAGTGAATACAGCCATGATCAGCTCGTCGGGTGTGGCGGCTATCAGTGCGGTGAACATGATTGATTCCCTTAATCTTTTTCTCATTAGTGTATTTATCGCGGTATCAACAGGTGGGACAGTTGTCGTAGCGCAGTATAAAGGAAGTGGCAATGACCTCATGGTATCAAAAGCTACCGCAGGTGCTACCTCATCAGTTTCCCTTATGGCGTTTGCTATTGGTATGTTTGGTATCCTTTTTCACAATCCGCTGTTGAACTTACTATTTGGGGCGGCCTCACCTGAGGTTATGCACAACGCCCGAATTTATTTGATTGGGAGCTGTGTCTCCTATCTTGGTATAGCTGTGGTAGAGGCAGTGTGTGGTGCTCTTCGCGGAATCGGAAGGACGAGAGCCTCGCTTGCGCTATCGCTAATTATGAACTTAGTTTACGTCCTCTTGAATCTCGTATTTATTAACCTTCTGCATATGGGCGTTCTAGGAATGACCATTTCTATAAACATAGCTCGATATTTGGGAGCGATATGTGCGCTGTATTATCTGTTCCGGATGGACAATGAACTGCATATTCGAATTCGTGACTTACTGGTCGTTCAATTCTCCATGCTCAAAAAAATAATGTTCATCGGTATGCCGTTTGCGGCGGAGCAAATGTTCTTTAATGGTGGTAAGATTCTGACGCAAGTCTTTATCGTCAATCTTGGTACCTACGCGCTTGCCACTAATGCTATTGCCTCTTCCTTTGCAGGGATAATGCAAATTCCGGGTAATGCGCTGTCTTTGACGATTATTACAGTAGTTGGACAATGTATGGGAAGCAATAATGTTAAGGATGCCCGAAAATTTATTAAATCGTTTCTCGTAGCATCTTCCCTTTCCTTTGTAGTGATGGGATTGCTGGTTATGCCTTTCTTCAATCCGCTAGTGTCGATATTCCATCCACCTGCTGAGATCGTGGGAGATATCTTCATGATTGTCCTTATCAATACACTGGCACAAATCCCGCTGTGGTCTCTTAGCTTCATTACACCATCGGCGCTTAGAGCAGCGGGTGATTCCAAGTTTACATCCATGGTTTCTATGCTGAGTATGTGGTTGTTCCGTGTGGTGCTCGGGTACATCTTGGGTATTGTTCTGAACTTTGGCATTCTTGGGGTTTGGTTAGCTATGAACTGTGAGTGGGGAATCAGAGGATTGATATTTCTCCGGCGCTTCATGGGTAAGAAGTGGGTTCAGCATCGAGTTATATAGTAGAAGTAAAAGACACCGTCCGGGGTGTCTTTTTGTTTGTTCTAAATATAATTTGTTATACTGCTAATCTTAAGCCCATATCGAAGAGAAGAGAGATAGGACTGTTCAGGTAGGAGAGAGCGTAGGAAATCCCATAGTGATCACTGCACCGCCATCCTTACGGTTCCCTGCTGTAATCAGACCTCCGGAGCGCTCGACGATCGCACGGGATATGGCTAGTCCTAGTCCTGATTCGCCATCTTTTCCTTTTACAAATCGGTGGAACAAGTATGGAAGTAGGTCCTCTGAAATGCCAGGGCCATCATCGCTAACCGATAGTATGACCTGGCCATCTTTAATCGAAACATGAATATAGATATGCTGGTTTGCATAACGAGTTGCATTGGAAACTACATTAAGAAGTGCCTGTAACAGCTTATCTCTGTCGGCACGGACCGTAAGTGGTTCGCAATCGTCGTAGGATACATGTAGGGTCAGCCCTTTTTTTATCAAAAGAGGGTTCATGCGTTCAATTGTTTCTACAACTAAATCGTCCAGAGAGATCTCGCTAGTTCTAAATATATCTTCCTCACTATCTAGCTTCGCAAGCAGAGTCATTTCCGTAACGAGTTTCTTCAGACGATTACTCTCACTCATAATGATATCCAGACCTTTATCGATGCCTTCGCCCTCGAAGACGCCATCCTTGATCCCTTCAGCATAACCAGAGATAGACATCAGTGGGGTCTTTAATTCATGGGAGGCATTCTGAAAAAATTGCTTCTGCACGTGGTTGAATCGATTCAATTCACCAGCCATGTCATATACCGATTGGGCAACAGTGCCAATCTCTCCACCAGCTTTGATCAGTTTCACCTCTGAGAAGTGGCGTTCCTTTACCTTTTTCAGCTCTTGCTGCAGCTTCATTAGAGGATGGATTAGCTTTTTCGTGATAAATAAACCAAACAGGAACATAAATGCACCTGCTGCACCGAAAACGATCAGTAGTCTTTTGAGTAGAGCTTGTTCAATCGTTGTGACTGCGCTCATAGGTGTAAGCAGGGTTAGCGTGCCTATCGGCGTAGCCTTCACTTCTGTTATATACCTTGTATCTGTTCCATTCCAAATATTCTGGAGATCAGTGGTTTGGCCTGTGACAAACTGAGCATTGGAGTTTATTGCGATTGAACTCATCTTCGGTGAGGTGGACAAGACTTTTCCTGTCTCATCGCTAAGTATGGCCTCAACGCTTGCAGTGCCTACAGTGGAGGGCATGATCGCGGGCAGCGCATGGAGCTCAGTTTCGATGTTTCCCGTGTAAGTGGTTCCCTGAACCATAGTAGCAGACATGGCAGAGCCAATGGTCCGTAATTCCTCTTTTTGTGTTCCGACAAAATGATTGAGCAGCACAAAATGGATCACGACAGCGGTAATAGACAGGAGTAGTACCAAGGCAATGCTAAAGGCTAAATTAATCTGATGTGCTAGCTTCATCGATCTCCACGCCCCCCTCTATACGCATGCGATAGCCATGTCCCCATACGGCTTCAATCGGCAGCAGGTCTAGCTTTTTCCGCATTCGTTTAATTAAATGGTCCACGGCACGGTCGCTCCCGAAGTAGTCATCTCCCCATACATGAGTTAGTAGCTCATCTCTTGTAAATGCACGGTTGGGAGAAGCTGCGAATACTTTTAGGAGGGTGAATTCTTTGCTGGTGAGTTCAATCTCCTTCTCATGCCAGAACACACGTCTTTCTTCCAGTAATAACTGTAGATGGCTAACTTCAATATGCGTCGATGTGTGTGGGCTACTACTTGCGGGTTCCACTGGATTACTCATTTTATACCAGCGTTGTAACTGGCGCTTAATGCGAGCAACTAGCTCCCGAGGGCTAAATGGTTTGACCAGATAATCATCGCTACCTAGCTCCAAGCCTAATATTTTATCCACTTCATTATCTCTTGCAGAGATCATAATGATTGGCACTTCGGCTTCATTACGAATTCGCCGACAAAATTCATATCCGTCCATGCCGGGGAGCATAACGTCGAGCACCCACATATCCGGCGGGCTTGTCTGCCATAAGGTCCATGCTTCCTCAGCGCTGCTGAGGCCAATGGTGCGGTAGTTTTCTTTTTGTAAATAAGCCTCTACAAGATTACGTATATGTTGATCATCGTCAACTACGGCAATGAGATAGTTGGTATTCATTTCGGTAACCTCCAGATTATTCTTCTGCAATTATATCAATCCACAGGTGGGTATAGGGGTCTGCCATCGTTTTTCCACAAATTAACCAATGTTATGCCACACCGATTTTGTAAGCTTGGACTTGTAAGATCATTCGAATCGACGAGGAGTGTTGTATTTATGAATCAACAGATGTTATTTAAAAAGTTAGCGTTGTCCGCCCTACTAGTGTCCGCAGTTGCCGCACCGTCTGCAATGAACGCGGCGAGTGGAGCTCAGGATCATAGTGCGAAAACAACGGCCGCAGCCGTGGTTACTCCGGCAGCTAGTGGATCAATTTCCGTAAAATTAACAAACATTGATTGGGCAGATCCACTTGAACTGGCTAAAACATACGCACCGAATACTCTAGAAGACTGGAAGAAGACTTTAGATCAATATTACAAGGCTGCTGGATTTAGTATAACCGCAGTTTCCGAGCTTGTACCTTCTGAGCAGGCGGAGGGAGTTATATTATCGAAAGAAATTCTATCTGCCGAAGCTCTGCCCGTGAGTTATATTGAAGCTGGTAGCAGCCTTAAGATAGAATTACCTGAAGATAAGAAGGTGGAGAGTAACATCTCTACTTCAATTAAAGCTGTAGAAGCGACTGCGGCTGTAGAATCGACTTCTACCCAAGAACCTAGTGAAGCTGATAAAGCCTTCTTCAAAGCGCAAAATGATCTGAATAGTGCAGCTAAATCCAAAGATGCCACCGCGATTAAGGAAGCTTTAGCTAATCTGTTGGATCAATATAAAGAGAAGATCAAGGCGTTTGAATCAGCGAAGTAACGTGTATAGAGCGCGGTTTCTTACAGAATAGAGATATTGAAAAGGTCAAAGCAAAAGACACCTTGTGGGGTGTCTTTTTGCGTTCTCGTATTGCGCTTTATTTCAATTGATTCTGGTCCTTTACTTGAGGCTTTACTTTATTACGCCAATTCACCCCGATCACCCCGGCGATGATCATCACCGTGCCGGTCCAATGGTACCATTCCAGTTGTTCATTCAGCAGAAGTACACCAGCAAGAATTGAGACAACTGTCGAAAGACTGCCGAAGATGCTCACGCGTGAGGCCTCCATTCGAGATAAAGCGTAGTTGGATAGGAAGGAGGTCACGAGGGATGACAGTACGCCGAGATAGATCATGGAGAATATGAATTTTGGCTCTAGAAAAGGTGTGAAATACTGATTCAAGGTTCCTGTTGAACCGTGCTTAATGATCGACATTCCATTAAAAAATATAAATCCGAATAAAGTAATCATATAGGTAAGTTCCTTGGGGCTCCAGGTACGTGTCAGCTTTCGGGCTGCGACATTATAACCGGCAAGGGATAGCGCTGAGATTAGGATGAGTAAGACTCCCCAAAGACTAGAGGAAGAAATACTCACACCCGGAATGGCAAAGATAAGAATAATGCCTGCAACCGAGATTAATGTGGAGATCTTCTGGAAGCTGCTCGTGGTTTCCTTCAAGAACATCGCTGCCAAAATGATGGTGAAGATGGGCATTGTCGCCTGAATAATGCCCGCTACAGCTGATGTTGTATGCAGAAGTCCAAACGCCTGAAGCGTAAAGTACAACGCTGGGTATAGTAGAGCCAGTGGGATTACCACAGCTGCCTTGGATATTCCAAACTTCACCCGACCCCAGCCTGGAAAAGTAAATAAAGAAGCGGCAAGGAAAGATAACGTGAAGCGGTGAGCTAGCGTATCGAATGGATCCGAGACGGTCAATGCCATTTTTACAAATATAAAAGAAAATCCGACAATAATAGCATTCATGACAGCAGCCACTATCGCTTTTTGATTAGAAGATATATTCATCTGTTAAGACCTCCAAAGTGTTGCGCGCATTTAGGACCGGTCCTGTTATGTTCTTTATTCTAAGGCTTGATTAGCAGTGCTACAATGTAATTATTGTTCATCTGTACCGGTACAAATAGACTCAAAGGATGGTGGAAAGAATGTATAAGTATTCGGAGTTAATCAACGATCTGGAATTGCAAATCGCTGAAGATACGTATCGTGAGGGCGATAAGCTACCTTCCATTCGGGAGCTGGCGCTACGTTATGATTGCAATAAAAGCACGGTTATTCGTGCACTCCAAGATCTTCAGGATAAACACCTAATCTACGCTGCTTCAAAGAGCGGATATTATGTCATGAAGCGCAGTGGGGAGCGAAAAGAGGAAGGCGAGCATTGGATCGATTTTACGGCATCTGCACCGGACCCGGATATTTTTCCGTATCTGGATTTTCAACATTGCATCAATAAAGCCATCGATATGTACCGCAAAGACTTGTTCATCTATGGAACACCGCAGGGGCTGCCTTCCCTTATCCGTGAAATGCAGCGACAACTGGCCTCTTATCAGGTGTTTGCCGATATGAAGCGGATTTTTATTACCTCCGGTGTGCAGCAGGCCCTTGGACTTCTGACTCGAATTCCCTTTCCGAATGGCAGGGAGCGTGTGCTGATTGAGCAGCCGAGTTACCCGCTGTTTATGGAATATTTGAAGACGTACGACATCGAGACAGAGGGGATACAACGTTCAGATGATGGGGTGGATTTGAATGAATTAGAGCGGTTATTTAAAACGGGCGAGTTCAAGTTCTTCTATACCGTCCCACGGTTTCATAATCCGCTAGGCGTTTCCTATACCCGTACCCAGAAGAAGGCGATCGCCCAGCTTGCAGCTAAATACGATGTGTATATTGTTGAGGATGACTACATGGCAGATCTGGAGCAGGATGCGAAGCAAGATCCGATCTACGCCTATGACAATACTTCACATGTTATCTATTTAAAAAGCTTCTCCAAGATTATATTTCCAGGTCTACGCGTCGGTGTGGCCGTACTTCCCGAGGTGCTCTGTGAGTCCTTTAACCGATTTAAAAGACTGATGGATATAGATAGCTCTATGCTGTCCCAAGCTGCCCTGGAGTTGTATTTGAAAAGTGGGATGTTCGAGCGCCACCGAAAAAAGATGCGTTCCTGCTACGGAAAAAGATCAATGCTCCTCCATGATTCGATTGTGAGGGAGCTAAATGCAGCGTCTGAGCAGCATTATTCCTATCGTCCTGCCAGCCAGCTTGGCGTGCATACATATCTGAAATTGGAGGATAGCATTAGAGCAGAGCAGATGATCAAACGGCTGCAAAAAAAGTCCATTCGAGTGGAGATGGCGGATAGCGGGTATCTGCCCAATTTTGCGAAAAAAGAGAGAATTCTAAAGCTCAACGTATCTAGTGTAAAAGAGCCTGATATTCCCTCTGGCATTGAACAGGTTATTCGAGAAATTCGCTGAAGCAGCAATAGAAGCTATGACCAACTTGGGGGAATAAAAAAGCCTGCTAATTTAGCAGACTTAAGGAAATGCGTTATATGAACTTAAAATTTTTTTCTGGGTATGAATGAGGTCTCTTATTGATCTTCTAGAATTTCTGACTGCCAGCCTAACTGTCTGCACATCTCGCTCATTTTACGAATATTGAGTCTGGCTTCAATCTTGGTAAGTCCCAGTCTGATCGAAGTATCCGCAGCCCAGCGAAGTAAGTACACCAAGGTATCCGCCTGCGCTTCTTTAGCCGCATAATCTAATAATACAAGGGTATTGTCTACGACACCGGCGCGTACATATCCCCAATAGCTGCCATCAAATTGCCGTATGGTAAACAACTCGCGATCCTCTGTAACCGAAGCCTCTTCTAGCGGACTCTCCAGATGCTCCAGCCACTCCTTTTCAGAAGTGAAATGCAGTGTATATTGCGGAATGTTCCACTCAGTAGTCTGGGCCGAGAGATCGGTAAGCTGCTTACTATTTTCTAAAGGCACCCATTTTTCCACGGGATGATCTAACTCCGCAGGAACGTCTACGACTATTTTCCAAGGTCTGTAGTTTACATCTACGCCAATGGACCCTAGGATCTCAGGTACGGCGACACTTTCCAAGCCTTTTTGCTTGGCGATCCGAATAAGTGCTCTCAAAGCATCCGGTGAACCCTTTGCAACATCATTACTATGCATGACTACAATGATTCCATTTTCAAGTGTAGGTTCAACTCTGGCAACGATCTCTTCTGCAGAAATACCTGCCCAATCTCCGCAATCAACGCCTTCAATATCCAGATAACCGCCCCATTCTGTCAGCCAATCGAGATTCTCTTCCCGGTAGGAGCAGTATGGAAAACGCATGAAGTTGGGAGACGGAAGACCCGTTGCGTCCTGATATGCCAGCTCAGTCAGCTTCAACTGCTCTAAGAATACCGCCTTTGGCACTTGGGCCATTCGCCGATGATGATACGTATGCGGAGCAAGCACATGACCCCGTGAGAGGATTAATCTCGCTTTCTCTGGATGCCGATCCATCCATTCCCCAGTGAAGAAAAAGGTGCCTACAGCCCCTTCCTCCTCCAAAACATCAAGCCACAATTCAACGGGAAGCTGGGAAGGTCCATCATCAAATGTAAACGCGCATAGTGCTTGGTTGATATCGCCTTTCCACACCGCTTTAGCTGACATATTGACGCCTCTTTTCAATGGTTAGTTGGCATAAAAGTTCGGCAAGAACTCTTTATTGGCTTCCAGCATTTCATCCAGCATACGAACCGCCACATCTACAGATGGAACGAGTGGATGATGTACCAGTGCCTGAAGGGCAAGCGCACGATCACCGGTTACAGCGGCATCAATAGCTAGTTGCTCATAAGTTTTGACCGCATGGATGAGTCCCTTGGCCATCGGTGGAATCTTGGTTAGTGGTAGAGGCAGTGGACCATTCTTGGTGACGACACAGTTGACTTCGATACTTGCATCATCTGGCAAGAAGTCCAGTATGCCACGGTTAGCAACATTCAGGGTCTGGATGTCATTTGATCCGTTATGGAGCGATCTCATGAGATTAACGGCCGCTTCTGAATAGAACGCACCACCGCGTTGTTCTAGCTGTTTTGGCTTCTCGCTTAGCTCTAGATTAGCGTATAGCTCAAACAGCTCTTCTTCTACGCGTTTCACGACCTCAGCACGGTTGATGCCTTGCTTAAACGATTCCATCTGCTCTTCGAGCATGGCATCCGTCATATAGAAATATTTCAAGTAGTAGGAAGGGACGGCGCGAAGCGATTGTAAGAATTCGGGATTCCACTCCCGGGCTGGAACGTTCTTGGCACTGTAACCCTCTGTGAGCATATCATCCAGCTTATCTTCACCTTCAACGTCGATTCGAGTAATCCAGTGTAAGTGATTCAGACCAACAAATTCGGCATAAACACGGTCCGCAGCTACGTTATATTTGGCGGATACTTGCTTGATCAGGCCGATAGGTGCATTACAAAGACCGATACTCTTTACGTTGGAGTATTTCAGAACAGCCTCAGTGACCATCCCTGCAGGGTTGGTGAAATTGAGCAACCATGCGTTAGGAGCCAGCTCTTCAATATCACGGCACACATCCAGTATGACAGGGATCGTACGCAGTGCTTTCATCATTCCGCCAGGACCCGTTGTTTCTTGACCAATAACACCATATTTAAGAGGAATCGATTCATCACGTGCGCGGGCATCTAGCATGCCGACACGCATCTGAGTGCTGACGAAGTCCGCGCCTTCGATAGCTTTGCGGCGGTCTGTAGTGAGATGGACTTCAATCGGAAGTCCGGACTTCTCTACCATACGCTTAGCGAGATTTCCAACGATATTCAGCTTGCGGAGTCCAGGCTCAATGTCTACAAGCCATAGTTCGCGAACAGGAAGCTCCTTGTAATGAAGAATAAATCCCTCTACCAATTCGGGTGTATACGAAGAACCCCCACCGATAACTGCGATCTTTAATCCTTGATTAGTTGCCAAGATCAATCACTCCTGTCTTATTTGTTGTTGGATAGATTCATAATCTTGAAATTGCCGCATTTTCTCATAGACTTCACTACTAAGAGTCAAACCGTCATGATCCATCGCTGACCATACGGCACCTACTACAGGCTCTGTGGCAAGGGTCACCACAGTTGCTTGTGGAGCTGCAGCCTGCACGGCCTTCTCAATAGGTTCGCGAATCCAGCCGCGATCCCCACGGGTTAGCAGACTTCCCGCCAGAACCACATCGAAGGTATCTTGTTCCATGCCAAGCTTGTGTATGACAGCAACGGCGGATTTTCCTAATTCAACGCCTTGCCGATTTAGAATCTCTAAGGCTACGACATCTCCCTCAGCAGCCGCTTCGAAGAGCAAACGTGCAGCGTGCACAGGCACCTGTTTCCAATGATCGAGGAAATCATTAAACATATGTGCAACTTTCTCATAACCTAGCATTTTGAGCAAAAGTTCGGTCAAGAGGGTAGGCTGTTCTCGTCCATCCCAAGCTCTTATGACGGAGCGAAAGACTTCAATGTTGAGTGCACCGCCCCCACCGAAATCACCGTACATGTAGTCGAATCCGCCGCACTGATAGTGCTCCCCCTGCAAATTTCTTCCTGCTGAATTGGTACCAGTGCCGCAGATTAGTGCAACTCCATAAGGGCGAGTCGTCCCTGCTCGTAGTCCGATCATGGTGTCACAGTTAATGGTGTAATTGGTAAATCCGATCTCGCGTATCATAGGATGGAGAATGGCATAATCGGCCTCGCGGTCGGCACCGGCAAGCCCAAGATAGGCGTGCTTGATGTCTTCCAATCGGAGTCCAGCCTCTGCCAGTGCTCCGAATGTGGCCTCTCGAATGCTGTTAGCTGCCTCAAGGGCGCCAGTCTGGTGGTTACCGTTACCGCTCTTGCCTTTACCGAGAACATTACCAAGTTCATCGCTTAGCAGAGCATAGGTTTTTGTACCTCCGCCATCGATCCCTAAGTAGTAAGTCAATGGTTATCACTCCTAGTGTATAGTATGTAATCTACTTGGCTGTGGTAGATTCACGCACAATAATTTCTGGGTCAATCCGCATACCGGCTCCACGTTTCATCTTTCCAGAGATGCGTCTGAGCAGCATATCTGCGGCTGCGAGCCCGATTTTATCTGAAGGCTGACGTATCGTTGTCAGATGTGGATGAAGCTGTGAAGCAATGTAATGATCATCATAGCCGACCACAGCTACCTGTTCCGGCACACGGATGCCGGCTTCCATCAGTGCGTTAATGACCCCAAGGGCGATATTGTCATCGCCGGCGAATACCGCGGAAGGCAGCTTTCCTTCGTCTAGCCAACGCTTGCAGGTATCGTACCCCACACCGATATCAAAATCGCCATGTACGATCTCGAACGGGGTGAGCCCTTTTTCCTGAAGCGCCTGTATAAATCCACTGCGACGCTCGCGCGTACTACGGAACATTTCGTGACCGCAGACATGGGCGATGGACGTATGTCCGAGCTCTAGCAGATGACTGGCAGCTGTATAGCCTCCCTTAAAGTTGTCGATTGTGATGGAGTAAGTATCATTCTCCGGTTTCTGATTATCGATCAGTACATAAGGGATGTCTCGCCGCTTTAATTCAACAATATAGTTGTCCTCTTCCATTGGAGAGAGCAAGATCAATCCATCTACCCGATCCTCCTGAATCAAATAGTGGCTATCATCGGATTCAATGCCGGTTGAGATGGATATGGCTAAAAAATATCCATGCATCGCTAGGATCTCATTCAGCTCTTTGACCACCGCATCAAAAAAGGAATCCTGCAGGGTCGTGACAATCAAACCGATAATGCCAGTCTTACCGCTGGCGAGGCTGCGTGCAGCGGCATTGGGGTGATAATCCAGCTCTTTGATTGCATCCAGTACCTTTTGTCGATTATTTTCTCGTACCGATTTGGCTCCATTTAAGACCCGGGATACGGTTACGACGGATAGTCCGGATTTTTTAGCTACATCAAAAATACTCACTTTCATCTCTAGTTCTCCTTGGGGCAGATTTTCCGATCCTGTATTCTACCTTTAGTATACAGGGTTGGCTGACTGTCCGCTAAACGTATGGTTTCAAGCAGGTATACCGTCCCTAAAGGGACGGCATAGGTATCAAGTATAATGTTGTATTATCGATGAATGATTTCTGTTACTTTCTTCTGAATCGTCGTCATAACCTCTTCAACCGTCTTATGTCCAGTCTCTACGGGCTGTAATTCATTAATAAACATGTCATTAATTTGCGAGTAGTTAGTGATTAAGTGGTTGTAGGACTCAAAGCCGTAATTGACAGCGCCCTCGTAGACATTCTTGATATCTTGTGGATCGATACCGTCAAAATGTTTATAGTAGGCTTCCGCAGCTTCTGTATTGACCGGTGGGTTACCGCCGCTCAGGTCAATGGATTTCTCTTGCACTTCGGTTGTAATCAGGTATTTAATCCATTCAAGAGCTTCCTTCGGATGCTTGGAGTCTTTCAAGATCAACAGCGGGTCAACATACAGAGTACTCCGTACTTTGTCATTTCCGCCCCATGGTACAGCAGCAACACCGATCTTGAATGGGAAGTCATTAGCGCCTGCGAGGTTCCATGAGCCTCCGATAGACATACCGATTTTACCTGCAACAAAGGGATCGCCGTTCTGACCGGCTACGCTTTTGCTCCACTCGGTGGATGGAGATACTTTATCTTTGAAGACGAGATCGAACAGCTTGTTGTATGCGGCGATTACCTCTGGGGAGTCAAAATAGGTCTCGGATGGCACACCGCCATTGGTCCATGTATCCTCTGAATAAGGCTCAGCTCCAAAGTATAACGGCCGCATATCCCGTTCAGACCAGGTAAAGTCTACGCCGTATTGTGTCTTGGCAATATCGTCGGATACCAGTGTCATCTTTTTGGCATTCTCCACCATTTTGTCATAGGTCCAACTCTTATCTTCATAATCGCTTGTTGGGTAAGACAGGCTGGCAGCATCAAACATGTCTTTGTTATAAAGCATCAAGGTGACATACATATTAACCGGGATGCCATAGGTATGGTCTTTAACCTTGTAGATGTTCATCAAATTCTCTGGGATGTTGTAATCCTCTGCCTTGAAACCATCCTCTTTCATAAGGTCGGTCATATCGAGAAGCATACCCTTGTTATAGTATTCTGCGAAGCCGCCATACCCCCAGTGACTTGTCACATCGGGCGATTTGCCTCCAGCAATTAGCGTTTGTAGCTTGCTATCGAACTGTTCGTAAGGTGCTTTTTCCACTTTGACTTTAATATTCGGATGTTGTTTCTCGAAATCAGGGATTAACTTTTCGACAAATGTGCGGTCTTCTGAATCAATCGTGTAATGGGTAATCGTTACCGTTTCCGCTTTGCCTCCGGAATTAGTAGAGCCGCCGTTTTCTTCAGATAGCGTGTTACCTGCTGATTTACCTCCGCTACAGCCTGACAATGCCAGAACAACGAGCATGGTTGTTGCGAGTAAACACGCAATGGTTTTCCTGTTCTTGTTCATTAGCTAAACCCTCCATGATTTGAATTATATTTGGCCGCCTAATGGCGGATTATTACTTGATTCCCGTAAGTACAATACCTTCAACGAACTGCTTCTGAGCTACAGCAAATAGCGTAACGATAGGAACCATAGCTAGTACGGACGCAACCATTAGCAGATGCCAAGGCGGAATGCGAAACCGTGAAGAGGTAAGGGAGGACATACCGACTGGAAGTGTGAACTTATCTGACGAGCTTAAGTAAAGCACCGGTGTGAGTAGATCGTTCCAGTTGTAGATGAAGGCAAAGATGGCCACAGTTGCGAGAGCTGGTTTGGAGAGTGGGAGGGCTATGGTAGCCCACATCCTTATTTCACCACAGCCGTCAATGCGTCCAGCATCAAACAGCTCTTCAGGCAGGGTGGAAAAGAATTGGCGCAGCAAGAAAATGTTATAGGCTGAGCCGAAGAACGCAGGCACGATTAGCGGAAAGAAGGTATCAATCCAATTCATCTTAGAAAAGAGTACAAATTGCGGAATCATGATAGCCGGATATGGCAACATCATGGTGCTTAGCAGCATGATGAACCAAATTTGATTGCCTTTACCTCTGAATCTGGCGAACCCATAGGCGACCAGCGCTGATGATATCAGAGTACCCACAACGCTAAAGCCGGCGATAATTAGACTGTTCTTGTAAAGTGTACCGAATTGTAGAGTATCAAAGATTTCCGTGTAATTGCTCCACTGCCAACTCTCCGGGAGAAAGGAGGGAGGGAATTTTAGCATCTCACGCTTCGACTTCAATGAAGTGGAGACCATGAAGAACAACGGGAGTAACATCAGAAATGTTGTAACTACTAAAGTGATAAAGCTTAAAATCTTAATCGGTTCCATTTTCCGGCGACGTCTTGTATCTTTGGGGCGGTGGCTTAGGGCTCTAACTGTACTCATTTGCGTCCGCCTCCTTCGTAGTGAACATAACGGTTAGATAATTTCATAATAAGTGCCGTGCATAGCATAACTACGATGAGCAACACCCAAGCCAGGGCTGAGGAGTAACCGGCGCGATATTCTTTGAAAGCACTGGTGTATAAATTGTAGACATAGAACCAAGTAGAGTAGTTCGGACCACCTTGGGTCATGACAAAAGCTTGGGTAAAGACTTGGAAGGAATCAATCAGTCCCATAATTAGCTGAAAGAGCAGCACAGGAGAGATCATAGGTAAGGTAATGTTTACAAAAATTCTAAAGCGTCCAGCACCGTCAAGGTTAGCGGCTTCAATCAGGCTTGCCGGTACGCCTTGCAGACCTGCAAGGAATAGAATCATTCCTGATCCTGCGGTCCAGAAGGTCATGATAATCAGAGCATACAGTGCGGTGTCTGGGTTCATCAGCCAAGCCGGTCCATGAATACCAAACCAGGAGAGGATATAATTGAAGAGCCCAATTTGTGGATTGAAGATCCAATACCATAGAAGCGACATAGCCACGCCAGATACCATACTTGGGAAATACATTGCAGTTCGGAAGAAGCCGCGAAGCGGGATCGTCTGATGAAGAAGCAGTGCGAATCCAAGACCAAGCACAAGCTGGATAGGTACGCCGATAAAGGTGTATCTCAGTGTGACTACTACTGATTTCCAGAACAGTTCGTTGTGAAACATCTCTGTGTAGTTAGCGAGTCCGATGAACTTGGGCGGGTGGATAATGTCATAATCAGTAAAGCTAAAATAAAGCGATGATAAAATAGGATAAAGGGCGAATACAAGGAAGCCGAGAATCCAAGGGGAAATGAACAGATACATGTAGAACGTCTGCCGCCTGTTCTCGCGATTGATCATGACACACCAACCTCTCACATTAAAAAGTTTAAGCGCTTTAACTTTAGGACGTACTAACACTACTAATATGCTGGATTACTAGGAATTTAGGAAAGAAAGTTTAACCGCTTTAACTTTCTGATCCACCTGATAAGTTTATCATAGAGGATCATCACTAAATAATCAATACTTATTTTTATTTATAAAAGCGCTACCCGTCACTTAATATGACATAAAATCGACTATTTTTTATAAAAAGTCGATGAAAATAGAATTTAGATACGGATCGCGTTATGTATTATAACATAATTTTATCGTTCTCGATTGTTATATCCCGTGCTATGATTAGGCTTGGTCATATCTTTTTTAGAATCGAGGAGACTGAGTGACGACAAGAACGTACTTGAAAATGATCCAGCATTCCGTGAAATCCTCAGGCATTACCTTTGAAGAAATCACGCCGAATTTTGTGTATAGAGCGACAGATGGAGCCAAATCCTTTGTGATGGTAGACGCCGAAGTAGGTCTGAACAGCAGTGCCTCAACGATCATTGCGATGAGTAAATCTCTAACTTATGACGTCTTGCACAAGAGCGGAATACCTGCCGTTGAACATCTCTATTTGCCACATCCGGATTCCAGATTTAATCGTTCAAATCCCTACCTATTAGCTGAGCGTTCTTTTTATAAATTCAATGGGCATGTGGTTGTGAAGCAGGACAACGGGGCACAGGGGAATCATGTGTATAAGGTCAACGAGGTGGAAGATTTACACGAGAAGCTAGATGTATTATTTTCTTTGCAGCTTAATGGGGCGATAGGACCTTATTATGAAGCGGAGATTGAGTATAGAATCGTAACCTTTAATCATCAGGCGCGTGTATTCCTTGGCAAAAAAAGAGTTCATTCCTGGAAGCACAATTTGATTAACGGGGCTGTTGCTATTGAGGTTAGCGATCAGGCCAAACGAGTGGCGCTGGCGGAGCTTGCATCCCAGACTTCTAAAACGATGGGCCTTGATTTCTGTTCCGTAGATATCTTAGAGACTAATCAAGGCCTCATGGTTATCGAGGTTAATCATAAGGTCATGCTAGATGAATATTGTAAGCAGAATCCAAGCGAAGTGCCAGCTCTATCTGACCTTTATAAGGAAGTAATTCTCATGCGCTTTGAGAAGCTATAAGCCGATATCGAGCAGCGATTGCCCGAATAATCTTTTGGCATTTCCGATAAAGGTTTGCGTACCGACAATTACAAAAATCTCGGAAGACGAGCGTGCTTTAATGTGCGTAAGAGCATCCTCCAAGTAGGGGGATTCGGAACTTTTTTCGATAAAACGCTTGGCAACATGGAGTGCATCTGTAGGAAAAGAAAGATGACTGATATCAGGCCTTGTAACGATTAATTGATCCGATACCGTACTCATGACCTCGATGACCCCTGTGTAATCTTTATCTTTAGGAACACCGATGATTGAAGTTACAGGTCGACTGCGGTCAGGATTCACTAGTTGAATTAGTTCGGCCAAATAGCTTGCAGATTCTCTATGAATAGCTCCGTCAATAATCGTTAATGGATCATGGCAGATCACTTCACAGCGCCCCGGCCATTGCAGTTTTGCAAAGCAATTGAGAACGAGTTCCCTATTCAAGGGACCACCTGTAATATCCTCACATAGTGCGACTGCCGTGGCTGCATTTAGAGCTTGAAATTGTCCCAATAACGGAATTGTTAAGGAGGGGTAAACCCCTTGATTTGTCCGAACATCAAAAGTAGTTCCAACGGGTGTTATTGTAATAGAGTCAGCCCAGAACTGCTCCTCATAATACTGCACAGAATTGGAAGTTAGGTTCGCCTTTATAGTCGCAAGTACGCTCGATTTCTGTTTGCTAATATAGACGTTAATAGCCTTGTTTTTGACGATGCCCAGTTTATGTAGTGTAATACTGTTCAGGTCAGGTCCCAAATTAGCTACATGTTCTTCCATAATCGGAGTAATGACAGCCCAATCATTCTTCAGGACATTTGTGTCATCAAACCTTCCGCCTCTTCCGCATTCAATCACATTGAAATTGGTATGATTCTCCTTGAAATACAACGTCGCAATTGCCAGACCCACCCCAACAGGACCTTGATACTCATCAGCGGCAAGCTGATTTTCAATCGTTTGGAATCCCTCGCGAACTACATTTCCTAATCGTACAAAATCGTCTGTGGGTATAGCCTGCCCATCAATCCGTATTCTTTCGTTGAAATCCACCAGATGAGGAGAGGTGAATAAGCCCACTTTAAATCCTAGATGACTTAACAAAGAGGAGATAAATCTAGAGGTGGAGCCTTTACCTTTACTGCCTGTGACTAGTATGTATTGTTGATCTCGATCCGGACTTCTGACTAGATCCAGCAATGCTCTGGTTAATTCCGGTCTTCTAACTTGTTCATCCAAAGTTTCTGTGATGTTGTTAATGGCTCTTAGATAAGAGCTGTAGATCATATCTTCTACCTGGGATTGTGAAGTGAATTCCACGATAATCGCTCCATTTAGTTAATTTTTGCACGTTCTTCAGATAGTGTTGTATAGATGATTATCGGAAGTAGTACCAGAGAAATAGCAACGGTCAAAGCGATGCTCCAGTTCAAATCCTTATACAGCTGTACTACTGTAAACAACAAAGCGATTACGGGCAAGACCAGCTTATTTAAGTGTTTTAAGAATAGGGAGTTCATGCTTCTCTTTACGGTAACCGATGTGCCGATACTAGGGATTTCTAATTCGTTTCGTGACAAAGCGGTGATTCCGATAAATAAGTGGCTGTCGATAAATTTAAGCTGCTCATTCTCCTCATTAAGTTTGATTAACTGGGCAATGTGCTCAGTGTCTATATCTAAGATGGGGACGGTTATTTGTTTGTTGTTATAGGTAATGACGATTTTATCGGTCTCTTCCATGCCCAGCAATTTTCTAACATTGGGATGAATTCGGCATAGATTTTGGTGCTCATCAAAAGGGTAGGGATGTCCTACTCTTAGGGTAAGCTCTCTTTTGCCAATGAAAAAGTTTCCTAATGCGGTTAAGGGCCGTTTGATTCCCAGATTTATAAGTTTATGTATGCCTGGCGTGGGCTGATGAGGTGTTCTTGCACGGGTAATGATCAATTGATCGTTCTCAGCAGAATGGGTCTCAAGCAACAACATGATGTATCTGTTGAAATAAAGGGTATTCGGCTTGGCTGTGTCATCTTCTTTTAAAGTTAGGTTAACCCGAAAGCCATTCTTAGGATTAATCAGTTCGACATGATTCGAATATTTACGGACGAGCGTTGGACATGCTTTGACATAAGGTTTGGCAATCTCGTCCACTTTAGGAATTCCCCGAAGGATTGTGTTGTACTCAGGTTTAGTGATGGTTAATCCTGTAATGGGGCAGTCCCCTAGCTTGTCCTTTGCTCTTTTGGATAATTGAATACTGCCTCTTGGGATATCACTTTTAGATAAAAGTAAACAACTAACCTGAGCGCCATTCACTGCTGCAAGATCGACAAAGATATGATGGACTAAGCCTAAATCGACCAGCTCATCGGGGTTCATCGTGATTTCTTCCCGGGCGGTATAACTTTGTTTGTCCAATATAGTGAAGGTCTGTTCGATATTTATGTTAGGCGCCTCCCAATTGATTGATGATTTGTTCAAGGGAATGAATGGTTTTTTGGAATAAATCAAATGATTTCGGGTTGCGATAATTTCGATTAATTTCAATTTGAATACTTTGAACTAACAATTCTTTGGCGGAATACGAAGTGATCGTTCCGGGATGAGATGCAGAAAAGGTGTGGTTTTGAAGAACATTGGTAATACCATTATTGAAAAAGATACGTATGACTTCATTTATATTATTGTCTTGTATGGATGTTCCGTGTAATGTACCTAAATCAATATCGAATTCTCTATCCTTAGAGGCACCATGCAAGTCTATAACAAAGTTAATTTGATGTTCTTTGACAAGTGTTCCAAGCGCAGCCTTATATTCTCCGCCAAGGATGTAATTAGGGTCTTCTTTGGAGAAGCTATTGGAATAGATACAGTGGCACTTTGTGAGCTTTTGTAACAGCAGCGCAAGAGAGCCTGTATACATATCCGCAGGTTTTACAGCATGTTCTCTATAGTGGTTAATGGCATGCGGAGCAGACACAAGTATAGGAAGTGAGCCTTCTACAATAGAGTAGGAGGGGTCAAGCCCGATATCGCCAAAATAATTATTATTAGAGAATTGTAACTCATACTTTTCGATCAGAGATAAGATATGCAATCACCTATTCATAGTTATTTTAAAACTATTATAACGTTTGAAGATTTGTAATGGCGAGTTTTTCCAATAAAATGGCTATTTAAATGTGCCCAATGATTAAAATATTCGAAAAAGAGATTCAAAGAAAGAAATAGCTACATATAAAGATGGGGCTAGTAGTGAAATAAATATACAGAAATAACGGAGCATCCGAACTAAGGTACCAACATCCTTATTCTTTGAATAATCTATTACGGCTTTGGGGATGAGCACGCAAAAAAGCCGTCGAGAGAATCTCGACAGCTAGGGTTAGAACTAGATATTTAAGAACTTTAGGACATCCAGTCGTTCGTCAGATGCTTTTCGGTCAATATGGACAGCAACTGGATACCGACCTCATTATGGCCACCTTCAGGGATGATCAAATCGGCGTATTTTTTGGATGGCTCAATAAAAGCTTCATGCATCGGTTTAACCGTGCTCAAATATTGATGATGGATCGACTGAATGCTCCGACCGCGTTCCTCGATATCCCGGAGTACCCGGCGGAGGATGCGTACATCAGGATCAGCATCAACAAAGACTTTGATGTCAAGCATATCGCGGAGGTTCTCATCGGATAGAACATGGAGTCCCTCGATGATTACAATATTGTTTGGTTTCAGTTCTACGGTCTCCGTAGTGGAGCGGGCATGAACTGTGAAGTCATACACCGGTGCATATGCGGTCTGATCTTCTCGCAGACATTTAAGATGCTCAATAAGCAGCTCGTTGTCGAAAGCGAAAGGATGATCATAGTTAATGGATTCACGTTCAGCGAAGCTGAGGTGCGAATGATCCTTATAGTAGTTATCTTGAGATATGAAAGTTACCTTTCCCGTTCCAAGACGGTCAATGACGGAGCGGGCTACGGTTGTTTTTCCCGAGCCGGTGCCGCCGGCGATACCAATGATGAGCATGTGATTCAATAACCCTCCCTAAGATTGCCGTTGCAATTCCAATATTGTAGCACAGCGCTCATGTTTTTTCACCTTAGATCGGGTAAAATCAAGATGGGATTTTTTGAAATTCGTCTATATTAGGGACAAGGCAAACACGGAAGGGGCAATTCTACCAATGAACGGAAAAAAATCAGTGCAAGAGGCCTTTAATGAAACGATTTATCGAATCGTAGGACATGGGAATAGAGATGTTCAAGTCTTGAAGGAAGCCTTTGAAGCTGTAGAGAACAGTACAGCATCTGATATTTATGGCTCTGGAAAGGTTATCGAGGATTTTCAGTCGGAGATGGCGAAGCTTTTGGGAAAAGAAACAGCAGTCTTCTTTCCGAGTGGAACGATGGCACAACAAATCGCCTTAAGAATATGGTGTGATGAAAAAGGACTCAAGAGCGTTGCCTATCATCCTTTATGTCATTTGGAGATCCATGAGCAGGATGGGTTGAAGGAATTGCATCATATCGAGCCTGTCCTACTTGCGGACAAGGATCGACTAATCACCTTGGATGATGTATTACATATGAAGGAAGATATTGCTTGTCTGCTGCTTGAATTGCCGCAGCGCGAGATTGGTGGACAGTTACCGGAGTATAAGGAGCTTGAAGCGATTTCTGCACATTGCCGTACTCGGGGAATTAAGCTGCATTTGGATGGCGCAAGATTGCTTGAGACGCTTCCCTATTATGGCAAGACAGCTGCTGAGATCTGCGCACTCTTTGATAGTGTCTATATCTCTCTGTATAAAGGTATCGGGGGAATTGCAGGCGCGATTCTGGCAGGCAGTGAGGATTTTACGAAGCAATCGAAGATATGGAAACGGCGTCATGGTGGAGACCTAATCAGTCTGTATCCATATATTATTTCCTCAGATCACTACTACCGGCAAAGAGTAGATAAGATGCAGCAGTATTATGAAGGAGCCAGGGAGCTTGCTGCCTTAGTTAATCAATGTCACGCCGTGACTACTATGCCCACTGAGCCTATCTCTAACATGTTTCATATGCATTTTCAAATGTCTAGGGAGAGCATTGAACCGATTCTGTCTTCTCTATATGAGGCAACAGGAATCGGATTAAGCGCAGCAATAAGACCAACAGGAGACCATAGTTCTTATTGTGAGATCAGTATTGGAGACAAATACGCCGACATCCCTAAAGAAGAGGTGAAAGGATTCTTACTGCTGCTTGATAAGCTAATGCGTGAATCATCTTCCGAGCAGCGTTCGAAGTAACGAAATCCGTAATAATTGTTTTTTAATAAGCTTCATACGAAATTCATTTCTTAATGTATTGTAGATCGGCGGGCAATGGTTAAGGGCCCAGTGATACATGAATTTAAAGTCTGTAGCGTCTTTTGCAGAATTTAATAAATAGTATGAGATCGTATCATAAGCATTATGGTTGAACCATTCGGTCATTTCCTGCTCGCTATATCCATATTTCTGAACGGCCATATTCTTAATCAACAGCTTTTCCTCCAGATTCTCAATTAAGAATCCCTGGCTCAGATTAAAGGTAATGTTGTCCCCGTGTAATCTATACACACCTGCAAGGGTATCTATGAAGCCAGCATCACCGACCAACAAGGAACGCAGATAAATAGAAGCATCGTTGACCATGTTCATATTCAGGATATCCATAGCCATTAAGGCCTCACGCTTAAAGACAGTAGTTAAAGTTGAGGCTGGCTTTGGGTATCCTTTTTTCTCGAAATTCATGAAATAATCGCGTTTCTTAATAATACTGCTAAGCTGCAGATTAGAGATTTTCAGTTGTTTAACCTTGGAATACTCAAGAAACACATTAGCGGCCACAAATGATATTTCTGGATGGAGACTATGAAATTCCACAGCCTTACTTAAATAATTCATGTCAATCAGATAGTCATCATCATCGAGAAAAAGAACATAGTCACCATCACCATGAGCGGCAAAGGCTTTACGGCGATTATTTCCAGGACCGCTATTCTTTTCGTTCCGCATGTAGATTACCTGCGTCTCGTCTCCGAAGCTTTGATGCATTAACTCTTCCGTACCATCTGTAGAACAATCGTCGATCACTGTGATCTCTTTATGAGGATAGTCTTGCATTAAGATGCTTTGGACCGCTTGATATAGGAATGCTTTTCTATTGTAAGTAGTGATGATGACACTGACCTTGGGATGCTCGGCTAAGGAATAAGCTGCTGGGTGTGAAATACCCGTATCTGAAGACTGGTTTTTGATTGTAACTAGCCCATGAATTAATCCGTCGATTTCTTCGTTCACGATACTGAATTGTTCTGACAGATAGAACCTTAATGCATCCTCTGAAGCTCTCCCTGTGAGATAAGCATGGATCACCTCAGATAAGGTTTCTAGAAAGGTTTTGGTTTGCGCATTTTGTTCTTTATCTATGATAAGGCGGCATTGTTGGATTATTTCTTGATCATCCATTTGAAGGGCAGATGAATGGTTCATTTCATCATTAAGGTCATTTAGAAAGACGTAACAGGCTTGCTGTAAAACCTCGCTATGATCCATTTCAAGTCCTCCTGATGTGTTATTTGGATAAACCACTTACCTTAGGTCTAGCTACAATTTTACTTTTGAGTTTATATCGATATTTTTGGAGATGCTCCCACGTGTACAGGAATACTTCCCGTTCCATCAAAGAGGCGATAACGAAATATATAGGCAAGATCACAATTCCTAAAATTACGCCCCATATCATAATTCCCGCATAGGAATGGATGGGGATGTCGATTGCGGTGGTGATTAGAATAATGCCTACAAAAATCAATGCATTCGTGAGCCATCTTCTAAAGGTGACCCAAGGACTGCGATGCAACAGATGTTTGCTGGCATAGACCACAATATCTATGGAGCGGTACAAGAGAGCGGCTATCGTTCCCATCAATACACCGTAAATCCCCATAAAGATAACGAAGACAATAGATGCGACCAGATTGATGGCGGATTCCAGAATGGAACGGTTCTGTGTGTTCTTGAAATGTCCGGCGATGGTAATCACATTATTAGAAGAAGCTCTGGCATTGGTTAATAATTTGATGACTACGAACAGGATCGGCAGCCACATATCGATATAATTCACGTCATTTACCCCAGCTGTATACAATTTCATAAAAGGTAGAATTAGAATATAAGCCACCGTTAGAATCGAGAAAATGAGCCCCATAAAATACACTTCGTAAGCATCATAAAATTTAATGAATGCTTCTTTACTCTCATGAAAACTCTGGCCTAGAGCAGCTTTCACGCTTCCGTTTATGGTTTGGACGATGTTATCTACAATCGTAAAAATCATATTGTACATAACATAGATGCTGACGATCTTTAAGTTCGTAAATATAGTCAGGATTAGCACGTCGGTATTTCTAAACACCAAGTAGGAGATCTCATGGACTAACACGGAATTTTTTTGACCAATGGCTTCGTAGTCTGGTTTGAGATGTAGGTTGATCCATTTGTAATGCTTATTGATATAGATATAGAAGACGACGATTTGAAGTATGGTCAATATGAAATAGGAAGCTTGCACAGCGGTGATGTTAACACCTTGAAGTAATAACAGGATCCGAATCACGTTGTTCAGAATGTTAGCCACGGTGACTATAGATGTCTCTACATAACTTTTTCCCTCTGCAGCGAGCAGCACTTTGAATTTCCCTTGAAAATAATAATTGATCGCTCCGCCCATTCCTGTGAGCAAAATAATGAGCATAATCGATAATCGATCGATGTCAGAAGTGATCACTAATGGATACACAATGGCGATTAGAAGGACAGCGAAGAAATAATAAATGCCTGTTTTTTTATAATAGCTAGAGGTGGCGGCTAGAATAGAGTTGATATGGTTCTTATCATCCGAAGCTACCGGCTTATAAAGAGCTTGGATCGAAGCGGCGCCTACGCCGGCTTCCAGCAGGGCCAAATAACTAATGATCTGTACAATAGAAGCAATTAAACCATTGGCCTCTGAGCCATAGTTCACCATAATCAGTCTGGGTATGAAAAAACCGAGGATGATCGTGATGAGCTGACTCCCGAGTCCAAAGGATAAGTTAAGAATGCTCCGCTTGGCTCTCATAACGTATCCTCCTTTCGTAAAGCGATAAATACGTATCCAGATGCTCGAAATGTCTCTCGGCATGTTTGGCTTGCGGTGTGACATCCATGTAGTGAGTAGTCATGCTTTCAAAAACCTGCGCAGGCTGGAGCTGCTCCAGTGTAGTGAAATCGGTATATATCCCTTTGAACTGGGCATCTTCCATTACATTGATCATTTTTTTGCTGTAAGCCACAGGAAACACTGGTTTACCCAACACCCAGCCCAGGATCATCGCATGGAATCTTGAAGCAACGATAAAGCTGGAATGGGCTAGAACGGCCAAGACCTCTTCCATATTCGTTTTATATAAATGCACTTGAATGGCATCCTCGTAGGAGGGACCCATAAGATTCTGGATTTCTTCAATCGCTAACTGATCGCCTTCGTGTTCGCAAAATGACATGAAATGAACAGCGTATCCTTTTTCAATGAAATAAATTGCGAGATCTTTCATTTTTTCATAATAGAGGTTGTCAAAACCGTTCAGACCTTTAGCAGAAGGCTTAATGACGGATAAGACGATGTAATCCTCGGGTTCGCTTTGAAGATCTGGCGGGTCTAGCTGAAAAATAATATCTGGCGCTAAACGAACATTGTTCAGATCATCAAATAAATCATAAGAGTATTTTTCTCTGAAGCAGATATCTGTATAGTCCTTGAAGATCCGCTTGTGTTCCTCATAATATTCCTTATCTGTATAAGGGCCAAAATTCGATCCTAATAAATAGTAGGGCTTATTCTTATTCCGAATGGCCTCTGCGTTCTTGAAATGCTCTTCCCAATGCTCTGCCTGCATAAAGATCGAGCCACCGATATGAACAACGCCATCGGAGTGATCTGCCATATATTTTTGCGCCAGATTATGTATCTTTAACCTTCTACAAATAAAGGCAATGCCTCTTAAGAAAATGGAATCGGAAGGAATCACTTTGAGGTTCTTGATCTCTTTGAAGATCAGCTTGTATAAGCGTGGAGCGCAGATTCTGAATTCGGTATCCGGATACCTTTCACATAGCACCTTTATGAATAAATCATCGCCCAAATTAAATTCGGTATAGGCATAGATCAGCATCTTTTTCATATTCTAGATTCCTTTCGCTTGAACCTGGATAAGCTTCTCTCCACAGAAATGAATCTGTGATATAGAAGCGGGGAGATTAAGAATGCTCGGATATAAAGGGCTAATCTTCGATCATTACCTCTATAACGTCTTATGAGATCATACATTTCTTGATTTAGTTCAGGGTAGGTATGATCGATGTCGTGAAGTAACTCCTGAATGCTTACGCCTTCTGTCCCATTTAGACAGGTCTTTAGGTTGAAAAAGTAGTTCTCGATTAACTCGCGATTTCTTATATAAGGGGATATCGTATCCAGCTGCTCAAAGGGATGGGCCTCGAAATAGGCATCGACCCGTTTGAATACACCCACGACATCAAATTTTTTCACATTATAGCTATTGGAAATCGACGTGTTTCTTTGTAAATAAAACGATAATATATCCGGAAGCGTGATGACTCTGGCGGCTCTGGACAAGGCTTTGTAGATAAACTCCTGATCTTCTCCATTCACACAGCGTTCCGTATATTTGAGCCCATGAAGGAGTAAGAATTCCCGTTTGTACGCAATGCTCCCTGTCCATATTCGTAAGCTTTTGTTCACGAAAATATGAGTCAGTGCTTCACTGCCTGTTATGTCGCTATAAGCGGAGGTGTAACTCAAAGTAGTGACTTGATCCTCTGAGACATGGCTATATCCCCAGCAGATAATCTCGGGGTCAGATAGTTGAGTATAGGTATGAATGGTTCGTACTAAGTCTGTAGAGATATAATCATCTCCATCCAGAAACAGCACATAATGGCCTGTGGCTTCTGCTAAGCCTCTATTTCTAGCCGCACTAACCCCCTGATTCTCTGTTCGAATGACTTTGCAGGAAAGGGTGGGGTGAAGTGCGAGAATATTTGCTATCACGTTATAGGTATTATCCGTAGATCCGTCGTCCACGATAATGACCTCGAAATGCGGTTCACTTTGGATAAGGAGTGAATCAAACATAGGGGTTATATAATGTTCTATATTGTATACAGGGACCACAATGCTTAGATTCATGTGCTGGCTCCTTTCCTTGGTAGAACTGGATAAATAGCTACCTTAAGCTTACCCTCCGTATTAAAAGATTGTATATACTACTTTAGTTTACTTATTGCTGCCTCAACTTCGTCGTAACATCACGCGAATAATAATTATTACAGTATGTAAAATGAAAATAATATGGATTGGTATAACATATATAGAAAGCCATAAAATCATGAACGCTCGAAGCGGAAGGACTTACGATGCAGCTGCAAAAAATATTCGTGAACGGTGAGAGATTAAAGAATACGATTGAGGCATTTGCGAATTTTGGGCGTACAGATAAAAATGGCGTGACCCGGTTATCGCTGACGGAAGAGGATGTACCTAGTGTGAATGGCAAAAGTCATTGTGAAGAGGAGCTTACCTCCTATGAAGACTGTGAAAAAGGGGTAAATGTAATCCTAGAAACGGTGATGTTATTGCTTTCAAAATAATGCGCGTCACTAAATGTAACATTCCAATATAGCAGTAGTGCTTTAATTTCATACGAAATCGTCAAAAAGACAATCTAAGCGGTGTCTTTTTTTATGAGATAATGAAGAGGGTTGTGTTGGGTACCAAATGAACCCAAAGTAACTGGGCAGTTTAAGTCGAATCCTTTGTGTAAAAACACAATGATGATAGATAATATTTTAATTTTTTACCAAATTGGGAATACTAAACGTATGTTATCATTCTTTACATAAGGGATCTACATTAGACGGGAGAGATGAATGATGATTATCGGAGTGCCTAAAGAAATTAAAAACAATGAGAATCGTGTAGCCATAACACCTGCGGGTGTAGTTAGCCTTATTAAGGAAGGACATCAGGTGCTGGTGGAAGCTGGGGCTGGTGTGGGAAGTGGATTTCCGAACGAAGAGTATGCTTCTGCCGGAGCAGAACTGATTCAGGATGCAGCCACGGTCTGGAGCTCTGCCGAAATGGTGATGAAAGTGAAAGAACCGCTGGAAAGCGAGTACCCCTATTTCCGTCCAGGCCTTATCTTGTTCACGTATCTGCATCTTGCGCCTGAACCTTCTCTGGCTGCTGCGCTCAAAGACAATGGTGTCTTTGCCATCGGATATGAGACGGTTGTTCATGAACGTACCTTGCCACTATTAACACCGATGAGTGAAGTTGCAGGCCGGATGTCTGTTCAGCTTGGCGCTCAGTTCTTGCAAAAAAACTATGGCGGACAAGGGATTCTTCTCTCCGGTGTTCCCGGAGTTAGCCGTGGGAAAGTTAGCATTATCGGCGGTGGAGTAGTAGGTACCAATGCAGCTAAAATGGCCATCGGCTTGGGCGCAGATGTTACAATTGTTGACCTTAGTGCGGAAAGATTACGTCAATTAGACGATATTTTTGGGGCACAGATCAATACGCTGATCTCTAACCCTTACAATATTGCCAAAGTGGTAGCTGAGGCAGATCTGTTGGTAGGTGCGGTGTTGATTCCGGGTGCGAAAGCACCGAAGCTGGTTACGGAAGAAATGGTCAAGACCATGAAACCGGGATCGGTGATTGTCGATGTGGCGATTGACCAAGGTGGTATCGTAGAGACGATCGACAGAGTGACAACACATGATAATCCTGTGTTTATCAAGCATGGCGTACTGCATTATTCTGTTGCTAATATGCCGGGTGCTGTTGCCAAAACTTCGACGATTGCTTTAACCAATGTCACCGTTCCATACGCCCTGCAAATTGCCAATAAAGGCGTGATCAAGGCGATTCAGGATAATGCCGGCCTAAGAAGCGGTGTGAATGTAGCCAATGGTAAGATCACCTGCCAAGCGGTGGCTGAAGCGCTTGGTGAGAAATATTATACGGTAGAACAAGCGATGGAGCAGACGTTCACGATGAGCTAAATAGATGCGTTCTATATGAGTAGTAATATTTGAAACACCAAAAGACAGCAAGTTCCCGCTACGGGAGTTTGCTGTCTTTTGGTGTTTCTGGTTCCCTCGGTCCGGAGGAGATCCGGTAGAGATCTGCTAGTGTGGTGATAAAGGTGGTTGGGATCGGCTTAAGTGTGGCTAGATCCGACAGAAGTCTGCTAGTTCGATGATAAGGCTGTAGGACTGTGTTTTGAAGATGGTTGGAATTCGATCAAAACTAGCCAGTTCCAACTATGTCGAGCTAGATTTGGCTAGTTACAGCTAGTATTGGTTAGTTTTTGGTTTTTGCGATGGTGAGAGGTTTGTCGGAGATGATTTATAGGGAAATCCTCCCTATAAATTACGCGGAAATAGCTTATAAACACTGACTTTAGGGAATTCCTCCCTATAAATACGAAGAATATGACCGATTAAGCCCAAACGTGATGAATTATAGGGAGTTTTTCCCTGATTAGTAGTAGGTAAGGTCTAAAACACACAATTATAGGGAGGAATTCCCTAAAAATTATAAGGGAGTACCTACGAATAGCGGTTATATGCCCCACCTCGAAACGCCGCAACTCCGCCCCACGCTACCTCGCCACCCGACCACCTTTCCAGCTATCCCGAATCCCGCAAACCTTCCCATTATCTTGTAGTCAGCTGGGAGTACGCATACTATAATAAAATCACTCTAGAGTACAAGATTCGGCTATTTTTCAGGTAGGGGTGGGGCTAGTGACGGATAAGGATCCATTATTTGATCGTTTCTTCGATAGTATGGAATCGTTGGCGGATGCTATTAGTGAATCTCTTCAGTCTCAAGTTACGATTGAGGACAGCAATCACCATGTGATCGGATACAGCTCCCATCAATTTGAGAGTGATTCTGCGAGAATTTCAACCATAATCGGAAAGCGCGTACCTAACGCCGTCATTATCGGTTTGCGTAAAAAGGGGATTATGCAGCAGCTTGAGAACGCTGCACGTCCGATTCGGATTCCTGCGGTCATGGAGGTGGGACTTGGACCTCGTCTAGCCATTTGCATCAAACATCAGAAGGAAATTCTCGGTTATATATGGGTAGTGGATGCAGGGAATTTAGTTGAAGGACACGCAGAGAATATTGTTGAGAAAGCGGCGGCCATCGTTGGTCGCTATATATTGAAACAGCGGGGTTGGAAGACGAAGCAGGAGAAAACACAGGAGGATTTTTTCTGGAAGCTGCTTACTTCCCACTATGACAATGAAGCGAATATTAAACAGGATGCGGAAGTTTGGTCGATTCTTTTGCCGGAAAAGTATTATATTAGCGTGTTTGAAAGTGACAAGGTAATCAATGATCATTTCGTACTTCGGTTTCGGCAAACAATAGCCTCCTATCCGGGTCTGCAATTATTGTTTCTGACTGCAGAGCACAATCGGCTGATTATATTGTTTTCATTCAGCTTTCACATGGAAGGGACCGGCAGACTGTCTTCGTTCATGCACAAAATTATCGAGGATATGCGTAAGGGTGAGAGCTGTATGCTGGCTGCAGGTTGTAGCCTAGATTACAGCGAATATATGTCGGCGGCAATTGCTTACTGGGAAGCAGGGTCCATTCTGGAGATCAAGAAGCTACTGCCTTTTCATGGCCGGGAATTACTATTGTATGAGGATATCGGATTTTGGGCGTATATTCCGGCTATTATGGAGCAGAAGCGCAGTCGAACCCGTAAAAGTCCTTTGCTGTATCCGCTTAAAGAGCATGACCGCGAGCATAAAAGTGATTTTTTAAAAACAATCGCCGTTTATTTATCGCTCAGTGGAAACTTGAAGGAATCCGCCGCTTTTTTACATATTCATACCAACACATTGCTGTATAGATTAAATCGAATAACAGAGATTACGGGCAAAAGCTTAAAAGATACGGCATACCGCACTTCTATATATTTGGATATTTTGACGGAAGAGACAAGGCAGCTTAATCAGTGGTTTATTGAGTCCCGGGAATGATATGAATTAAGCACCAACAGGGCAGCGAACACGTACAATAACCTATATTTAGAACCTATAACATTGGAGGGACTAAGCATGGTGAAGGAAGTTCGTTCACCCGATGCCCTTGAATTTGAACGGAAAATGAGAGATAGCATCGTGGAATCGGCCGAAGCTTTAAATAACAGTGGAGTGGATTTTGCTACATTTGATGAATCCCGCTCCAATCCGCAGTTTTGGACGCTTACTGATATTGGAGGACTTCAGCTGAACGCTGGCGTGGAGCCTTCGGTGGGAGTTAAAGACATTTTTCGGAACGGACATTTATATGCCTTCGAATGCGCGACAGCCATGGTCATTGTTTTGTACAAGGCGACAATTGAAGCTATAGGTGAAGAAGCCTTTAATAAGTATTTTAAGGATTTGTTCTTATGGGACTGGAACTACGACGAGAATCTACGCTTAATTACGAACTATAATAAGGATCAAATGCGGCGTGGAGATATTGTGTATTTCAGAAATCCAGATCATGCGCCTAGCAAGCCAGAATGGCAGGGTGAGAATGCTGTTAAGCTTGAAGAAGACCTGTTCTATGGCCATGGCATTGGGATAACCACTGCAGAAATCATCATAGACTCGCTTAATGAGGAAAGAGTGCCCGGAAGTAATATCTCAGCTTTTCTTACGAATGAATCGATACATCCTGACTTTAATTATTTACAGAGATTATCTACAGATTCTGTCATACCCGGGGCGGAAAATAGAGGCTCCCAATACACTGTATTTTCAAGAATAGGGTCTAGAAGCTACATTTATAAGATCTAGGCCTCGCCTGTTTTATAGCTTGCTGAGCAATGCAAAGAGAGTATTTCTTTTGTATTGTTCTTTTTTTATTCTATAATTTGGACAAAATGGGGGTGGAGCATGCTAGTGCGAAGTAAAAACAAACGAAAGATATGGATGGCAGCAGGTCTGATTGCTTCGTCCATCGTACTGTTATATGTTTTTGTATTTGTTTATGAAACTCCGGGTGGAATATCCGATTGGCGATTATCACGCGCTTGGGGATTGGAGAGTACGGTGCGTATTCCACTTAGCCATACCCCAGAGGAAGCTGTTCAACAAATGCGGGGTTCTGGGACGTTTCAGGTCATACACCGTGAACCCATCGAAGGGGGCAAGCTTTTATTTATGAAAAGAACGGATAAGCAAGATGGCAGTGATCTTCAGGTAGAGTATATACGAAAAACATGGTTCGGATGGAAATGGGGCTGGGGCGGAGGATACGTAATCGGTGAGAGTAAATCTCCTACACAAACGAAGAATGCGTTAACTTATATGAGTATACCTACAGTAGAACATATCTCCTCTCCGTTCCCAATGGTGTTTGGCGATGTTCTCGATTCAGCGATTAAGAATGTAACAATCCAGACTAAGGACAAAGATGAATATAAAGCAAAGCTGATCCATACGACAAAAGAAAGCACCATCTGGTTTGTATTACTGCCGACTACACAGTCTACGCCTTTAGAAATTAAGGGATTTAGTGAAGAAAACGAACTTATTGCGCATAAAACAATAACCGATCCGCGAGACAATGGAACGATAGAGGCAATTCATTGATTTTTTCTGCTAAAAAGAAGGATAGAGCTTCAGATAACTCTGAAAACTCTATCCTTTTAATTATGGACAACAATGTCGTTTATTCTTGTTAAAGTTCAATAAAGTCGTTGCGAAATTTCTCGAAATCAGATTTTCTGCATTCCAGTTCAAGCCGTGTCCCTGTTTCTTCATAGCTAGTCGATTGGACATGCGCATGCTCGTTAAAATAGGAGACCACATTGCCACGATCAAATGGAATCAGAATTTCACACTGTACATAATCCGTAAACACATGACTGCGAATCAGATCTGTAAGTTCGGCCATCCCGCTATTTTGTTTGGCGGAGAGATAGACATTGTCACCCTCAAGGTGAGGGTAAGGCAAGTCAGTTAAGTCAGCCTTGTTATAGGCATAGATCGTCGGAATTTGGTCCGCGCCGAGCGCTTTCAACGTCTCATCGGTGACGGCCATATGCTGCTGATGCTGCGGATCGGAAATGTCGACTACGTGAATCAATAAGTCAGCTTCGGTCACCTCTTCGAGCGTGGAGCGGAATGCTTTGACTAGATGATGGGGAAGCTGGCTGACGAATCCAACGGTATCCGTTAATAAAAAGGTTTTATGATCAGGTAGCTCAATGCTCCGAACAGACGTCTCCAGCGTAGCAAATAACATATCTTTGGCGAACACTTGCTTATTAGAGCCTGGATGATACGTCTCCACCATCACATTCATTAAGCTGGACTTGCCGGTATTCGTATAGCCGACGAGACAGACGACAGGAACCTCATTCTTATGCCGCTGCTTCCGCTGAATTTGGCGTCTGGCCACTTGCTGTTGAAGCTCAACCTGTAGCGCTGAAATCCGCTCTTCTATTCTTCTGCGATCTAGCTCCAGCTTGGTTTCACCAGCGCCTCTGTTTTTGAGTCCGGCACCGCCGCCTTGTCTGCCGAGTGATTCTCGAAGACCCGTCAATCGGGGCAGCATATATTGCAGTCTGGCTACTTCTACTTGCAGCTGTGCTTCTTTGGTCTTCGCTCTTTCCGCGAAAATATTCAGAATCAGAATCGTCCGGTCAATGACCTGACAATCCAGAGAGGACTCCAAATTGCGAATCTGTGAAGGGGATAGCTCATCGTTAAAAATAACAATAGGAGCATCATGCGCTTCTAAAAGCGCCGATAGTTCTTGGATTTTGCCTGTGCCGATATAGTGAGAAGGGTTGATCCGGCTTGCCTTTTGACTAAGTTCCCCGACAACCTCCAGGTCACAGGCCGCTGCCAGATTACTAAGCTCTTCCATCGAATAAGCGAAGTTTGTTTCATTTTGAAGCTGGACACCGACCATAATTGCTTTTTCTCGTAGTTGTTCCATATATTTATTCATCCTCCAGTAGTAAATAGTAAACGCAAAAAAACACAGGCCATCTGCCTGTGCTTAAGGTTCGTTAGAGGACGTCAGAACAAATGTGTAAGGAGAAGTCTCCGTTACGACACTAGGGTCTTCCATAGATATATCGAAGTAAACAACGGCTTGGTCGTAGGGGGAGGTAGATTAATCCCTTACGAGGTAGCAGTTAGTTTAAATTATAAGAAAGTATAAGTTTCACGATATACTTTATCCTTATAATTCTCGCATAAACGCTACCGTCCTTATAAGGACGCCGAAGGCGTTTTAGCTTGTTGGCTTCTATGGAGTTAAATGGGCAGACCTATCCTGAGTCCTCTGCACATGGGCAGAGCTTTAGCGCTATTCAATTAGCCGCGCAAAGTTCTAACTCGGATAAAGTCTATCACACGTAACCCTCCGTTCATAAAAAGTTAAGTCGAGTTTACCACATCCTTTATTTGGTGGCAAATCTGTATTGGCTATAATATCCTTATATTTCTTGCTTAAACGCTTACCGTCCTTGTAAGGACGCCGAAGGCATTTATGCTTGTGATACTGACAGCGGTAGGATTAGTCTGTTAAGCCTCGCCGCAATGTAAACAGGTCTTTCAGAGCCTCAGTAGACAGCTCGGTAATCCAGCCTTCGGAGCTGGAGATGACATTGTCGCTTAGCTGCTGCTTACTCTCCAGCATCTCATCAATCTTTTCTTCGAGCGTCCCGAGTGCAATGAACTTATGCACCTGTACATCACGTGTCTGGCCCATGCGATAAGCGCGGTCAGTCGC
Organism: Paenibacillus sp. FSL K6-0276; assembly: GCF_037977235.1. NCBI lineage: Bacteria > Bacillati > Bacillota > Bacilli > Caryophanales > Paenibacillaceae > Paenibacillus > Paenibacillus sp. FSL K6-0276. Next base: position 306,495 of record NZ_CP150276.1, read on the forward strand.
CTGATTCTCGACGGCTGGATTCCACCAGCGATCGAAGTGGAATACGTGGTTGGCTGCGGTTAAGTTCAGACCGACACCCCCAGCTTTGAGTGAAAGGATGAATACATTCGGCTGATCAGACGGTAGCGCATCTGGACGTCTGGACCCTTCGTCCTCGGAAGGAGCGGGCGTCTGAAATCGCTCGATCATTCGGTCACGCGCCAGTTTGGAGGTGCTTCCGTTCAAATAAAGGACAGGCTCTCCCAGCTCCTGCTGTAGAACAGCCTGAAGCATTTTTCCCATACCGACATATTGCGTGAAGATCAGACAGCGCTCATCCTCTTCACGCAGTTCCTTAACCATATCCAGCAGTCTTTCGAGTTTGGAAGAACGGTTAATGAGTAGACTGGTATCTAGTTTATTGTCCGAATCTGTTTCAGGGAGGGCTTCCTTGGTCACAAGCATCGGGTGGTCACACAGCTGCTTAAGTCCGGTCAAAGCCCCGAGAATGGCGCCTTTACGCTCAATGCCTTCCAACTTCTGCATACGATCCAACAGTCCGTTTACGGTCTGGTCATAGAGTACAGCTTGTTCAGCTGTCAGATGAACATAGGTCTTCATCTCGTTTTTATCGGGTAGATCGAGCTGGATGTTAGGATCCTTCTTCTTACGACGCAGCATGAAAGGCTTCACGAGATTCTGTAGATCCACCGTACGCTTCTCGTCACGTTCCTTCTCGATGGCATTACTGAATCGGTCGTTAAAGGCCTTGGCGCTGCCCAGATAACCTGGGGTTATAAAATCATAAATGGACCACAACTCAGATAATCTGTTCTCTATAGGTGTTCCTGTTAGCGCAATCCGGTGCAAAGCTGGGAAGCTGCGCACAGCTACAGACTGCTTCGTTTGAGCATTCTTGATGTTCTGTGCTTCGTCCAGGCAAATTGCCGCCCAAGTGAATTCCTTCAGCAGTTCCTGGTCAAGCGCCGCAGTTGCATAAGAGGTTAGCACTACGTCGGCTTGCGAAGCTGCGCCATAGAAGAAACCTGCGTCCAGACGGCGACTTCCGTAATGAAGCATAACGTTTAAAGAAGGCGCGAAGCGCTGCAGTTCCTTCTGCCAGTTACCCAGGACAGAGGTAGGACAGATGATTAGAGCAGGCCAACCCGGTGGGTCGGTCTGGCGACGGGATGAACTTGCATCGGTGTTTTCTTTGATGTGAAGTAAATACGCGATGAGTTGGACGGTTTTACCTAGTCCCATATCATCGGCTAGACAAGCCCCTAAACCGAATCGACGCAGGAAAGTCAACCAAGCATATCCTTCATGCTGATAGGCGCGCAGCTCTGCCTTGAGTCCTGCAGGTACCGCAGGCTTCGGCCATTGCGAGCGCTGGCCGAGCTGACCTATGAGGCTGATTAAATGCTCGTTTAGCTCTACCTCGAGACGCAGGCGCGCCGCATCCTCTTGAAGCTGCTCTTCCGTAGCTTCAGCGTCTGTTTCCTCGCCGGATCCTAGCAAATGAAGCTGTAGCACATCTTGGAAGGACAGGCCTTGCGACTTGTCCATCCCCGCCATGGCTCTTTGAATTTGCGCCAGTAGTGCGGGGTCGAGCGAGACCCATTTGCCCTTGAAGCGGACGAGTCGTTCCCCTCTTGCGACCAGCTCAGCAAATTCAGCTTCGGTGAGGTCAGCGTCGCCGATGGAGATTCGCCAATCGAAATCGATGATCGAATCGAGGCCGAACAGCGACTCGCCGCCGCGATTGCCTTCGCCGGAGCTGATCTTGGCGCGGAGGCGCGGTTTTTTTCGGCTGGCGGCTTCCCACCACGCCGGCAGTAGCACTTGCCAGCCTGCTTCCAGCAGCCGCTGGCTCTCGGCCGTCAAGAACCGCCAAGCGATGGCATCGCTGAGCGGTTCGGCCAGCACGTCGCCGCCCGCCGCGAAGCGCTCGGGCGGCAGACTGCCGCGGAGGCGCTCCAGCCATCCCGCGGCGCGTTCGTGCACGTGGGCCGACCATGCTGTCGGCCACAAGCCGTGCGGCTCGCCGTCATCGGCGAGCCTGATGGGAACAAGCGCGGATTCATCGCGCTTGTCCTGAAGCACCAGCTGCAGCCGCCAAGGGGATTCATCCCCCTCCGGCTCCAGCAGCTGAAGTGCAGGCCGGAAAGGCGCGGTATCCGCCTTCCAGCCAATGGCGATAAGCCATGCAGCGGTATCCATGCCCGCTGCAAGAGCCCCGCTTCTATCGAATAGAAGCGGGAATTCGCTCCGGAGGTCGCCTGCCTCGGCCTCCGTGCTGTAATACCTCTGCGATACGGCGGCGGAGAACGCCGCGCGTAAGCCAACGCTAAATTCGCTGCCGCCATTTAGCGCCTCAAAGGCCCCTTTGGCAGTGTCATTCTCCACTGCCACCTGCACAAGAGCCTCCTCATCCCAAGTCCATTGCAGCCTCCCCGCACGGTAAGTAGATATATCGGGTATATATTGTTTGTTCTCCAGACATACAGCCAGAAGTGGTGCCAGTTCAGTGAGATGAGCCGCATCGCCCTCCCAGATCCATTCGATATGCGACAGTAGCTTCTGCTCTGCAAAGAAGGGAAGTACCTGCTCAGCAGGAAGAATCACTAGCTCAACACCTTCGCCAGCTGGTTGAACGGTTAACTCCGTACCATAAAAAGACGCCTCATGCCAGGCGAATAGCCGCTGCTTAAGCTGCAGGCCGGGCACGAGATCTTCCCTTTCGTTCATTCCATATAATAAAGCGTCGCCATACTGGCTTAACGTAAGCCGGATGGTCATCGTACGCAAGTGCATGTTCATGGTATTAGCTTTCCTTTCCGAAGCTCCTCTTGCAGCGCGCGGAGCCTGCTGTGCCTAGTGGTGAAGGCATCAAGGAACTCTTCCCACCGTTCTTCTTGTTTCATTTTTTTATACAGCTTGGATAATCTCTTCAATAATTTCACAGCCGCCTTGTAGCTGTGTCTATTCTTATCTAGCACAAATCTTTCGGCGGCCTGATGGTAGAAGGGCAACAGGACTTCGGGTGCGTTTTTCTCTACAGGTTGGAGGTCTTTGACACGAAATTCGGATGGCTGTTTACCGATGGACAGTTGATAATCCATCCATGTCTGCCATTTTTCATAAGTAACTAGCTTCTCTTCATATACTTCGCCAGATATAGGTAACATGGTGGCTAGTGTATTCCACATCTGCGGCTCAGCTTCAGGAAGGTGGCGAACGGCCTCTTCCCAGCTGGTCGAATAGCTATTCAGATTATAGAGCCTGCTGCTCAGCAGAGGACCGATCTGAACAAGCCAACCCACCAAGCGTGACCAATCACCTGCATCCAGAAGCGGGGAGGTGAAGCTCATAAGCTCATCGGGATGGAGACCCGGGCGCTCGGCAGCTTTATTCAGTAAGCCCCAAGCCTTTTGGTCATCCTTCAGATAAAAATACATGCGGCTCTGGGCTAATAGCCACGCATGTCGTGAAAGGGAAGCGCCTAATTCACTTTCTGCCTGCTGAAGCTGTTTGATTTCATCCAGGTAAAGCTTAGTTCCACCTGTATTTGGGTAAATCCAGTTTCTCCACAATAGGTCATAGCTTAATGAAAAAGAGGGCTGATTCCGTAAGCGATCACGCGACTCCGTCAACATCTCGCGCCGCAAGTAGGAGAGTGTATCGATGACAAGTGGCCATAGATCTTGTTCTTGCTCTTGCTCGAGAGATAGCGGGAGTACGCTTTTTAATAGACGTGTGATTACTTCCTGCAGTTCTGAAACCGCTACTTGCGTGTAATAGCCGAGTGATGAGGTGAAGGCGACCTGACCGGGTAGATTGGCGGAAGGCTTAGCCAGCTTTTCTAGAAGAAAAAGATGGGCATGCAGAGTGAATAGCTTGTCCATCTCCGGAAGTAATTTCGGCTTAAATTTAGTAATGGAAGATAATGCTCGATCCACATATTCGGGATTCCGAGTGGTATGTGCCAGAGGCGTGATGCAGAATGCAAAATACTCGCGCCACTCCGTGATTCCTCCGTTAGCGATCCGGCTGGCATGCTCTTTTAGCTGCTGCTGGCGCTTTCCATCGGATCCGACAGGGGAACTACTTGATGTTTTTGGGAGAAAAGATGCGGCCTTGGCGTTAGCTAGAACTTGCACAGACCTATTCTGTTGTTCAGCATAACTTAGCAGTACGGCGGCCATATGCTTGCAATGACCTGAAACTGGGCAGTTACAGTGACACCGAGTGAAGCTGTCCAGATCAATGGAAACACGGTAATCCTCTCTACCTTCAACAAGTGCATTCATTTTAGCTGGTTCCGTCATAGTGAACGAACGAACTCGGCTTTGCTTGTAATATTGGAACCCTCTTTTGAGGGTAAGATCATCGAAATAATAGGCGACATTCTGGATGAGCTTGCTCCACTGCGTATCATCCATAGTATAGGTTGGTTGCATACAATTGGTCTCCTGTAAGGAAAATGGTCGTTATTGTCTCTCATTATATCACTTCTTTTTGAGAAGGATTATTTGGCCTTGAAATGATTGTGGAGTTGCAGGCTTGTATTGAACGTGAGGCCTAAACATATAATAATCATACTGCTTGCTCCGATGGAGGGTTAATGGTGAGTTTATGTAAGATCAAACAAAGGTCAAAAAAGGTCAAATCATTAAAAAGGTTTAAATTTGTAATATGAAATCAGCTAATTCGCCTGAATTTGGCCGATAATTGGCTTAAATCGGTTTTGTTATTCCTCTGGTAGGGGACTATAATAAGGTCATAGGTCAAATAAAGTCAAAGTCAATGAGAGGAGAATGGATAATGTTTGATTTGGTTCCTTTTGGTAAACGTAGAGATGATGCTTTTGGTATGCTGGCTAAGTCCTTGAATGATGTTTTTCATGATGATTTTTTTGCACCGATCAAGAGCTCCACGATGTCCTTTAGAACGGATATTCGCGAGAGTGAGCAGGCTTACCTGATTGAAGCTGAACTTCCTGGCTTTAAAAAAGAAGAAATCGACATTGATTATGCCAGCCCTTACTTGACGATTAAAGCGGTGCGTAAGGAAGAGAATGCCGAGGAGAATAAAGAACATCAGATTGTACGCAGAGAACGTCGATATGGCGAATATGTTCGTAGATTCTATGTTCAGGATATTGCAGAGGAAGAGATTCGCGCATCATTGAAAGACGGAGTGCTGAAGCTGGAAGTTCCAAAACGGCAAAAACCTCAAGGTAAACGCATTGAGATTCAAGACAGCGATTCTACGGGTTCACAGTCTGAATAAGCATAGCTAAAAGCGGGAGGAAACTCCCGCACAGCATCTTAGAAGCGGACACCGAACTTTTAATATATTGGTTAAGAGTAGAAGGCGCATTGTAGTGGAGGATTCCGGCTATGGTGCGTCTTTTCTCGGAATTGAACGGCGAGGGAATTAAGATAAACGTTTTGAAAGGAGGGATCCAGGGTGGCTAACAAAAGCTATTATGATGCCTTGGGCGTGAGTAAAACAGCTACCAAACAGGAAATCAAGAAGGCTTATCAAAAGCTGGCCAAGAAGTGGCATCCTGATGTGAACAAAGCCCCTGAGGCAGAGGCGAAGTTCAAGGAAGCGGCTGAAGCCTATGAAGTTCTAGGTAATGAGGAAAAGCGAAAGCTTTACGATGAAGAACAACTGTATGGTGCTCAGCGTGGCAGAGCTGGTGGAGGTGCGACGAGTGGGGCCTCTTCGTGGGATTCAAACTTTGGTGGAAGCTGGAGCGGTGGAACTTATTCTGCAGGAGGTTCTGGTATTTCAGAGGAAGATTTGTTCGGAATGTTTTTTGGGAATCGGGGATCGGCGGATCGAGCTGGCTTTGATTTCTTTTCTAGTAGTGGTAGTGGGCGTTCGAACGGCAATCCATGGGGTGAGGACCGCAGTACGATGCAGGCGCAGCTGGATATTACGTTGGAGCAGGCCTATAAGGGAGCAACTGTAAGAGTACAGATCGGCGATAAAGCTGTGGATGTTAACATTCCGCCAAGATCCTATGAAGGCATGCTTATGAAAATCGATGGTAACACTCCGGGTGGCATAGCTTCGGGTAGCGATGTACTGCTGGCACTTCATATCCTTCCTCATGATATTTACGAGATTCGCGATGGCGACTTATACGGCGTAGTTGAAGTTGCTCCATGGCAAGCGGTATTGGGTGGAGAGGTGAAGGTTCCATTACCGGGTGGAGGGGCAGTGAAATTGAAGATTCCTGCAGGAATTCAGAGTGGCAAAACGCTGCGCATCCCCGGCAAAGGCTTGAAACGTGAGAATGGTTCGAACGGCGATATTTTATTTGAAATTGAGATTGTTATCCCTGAACCAACCAGCGAGGCGGAGAAGAGTTTATACCGTAAACTAGCTGAATCCAGCCGTTTCGAGGCCAGAGCTAAACGCCAAAGCGTTGGTGCGCAGCGCCGGAGGGCTAAAGTGGGTAATTAATAGATAGGTAGAGGTAATTTCGTATGTTCGAGATCAACTCTAGTTGGTGAATATGGTAAATGGAATGCTAGTTGTAGGATAGTAACTTGATTTGAAACTAACTTATAGAAGAAATCTTTGCTGAAACGATGAAGATCGGCTCGATGGGCGAGAAGAAGGGTGAAAGTACTTTAGAATGTGCCGAATTTGGCTCGATGAGCGAAAAGAAAGGCAAAAATGCCTCTGAATACGCCCAATTCGGCTCAACACCCGAAATGTACGGTAAAAATCCCGTAGAATCCGCCAAATCTAGCTCGATACCCGAAATGTACGGTAAAAATCCCGCAGATTGCGCCAAATCTGGCTCAAAGCCCGAAATGTACGGTAAAAATCCCGTAGATTCGCCGAATTCGGCTCAACGCCCAAAAATTAATGGTATAAATCCCGCTAAATTAACCTATTCCCGGCCAAAACAGCCGATCCAATATATCATTCCTAAATAGAAAGGTGAGAGAGCTATGGATTTCAACAAACTTACTCAAAAGCTGCAGGAAGCAGTGGCTGCGGCGCAGTCGCTTGCTTCGGGCAGCGGTCATCAGGAGATCGATAATCTCCATCTCTTAAAAGCGTTACTCCAGCAGCAAGAAGGCTTGCTGCCAAGATTGCTGCAAAAGATGAATATCCCCGTAGCTGAAATGCTGCGAAGCACGGATGAACTGCTTCAGCATAAGCCGAGCATAAGTGGTTCAGGAGCAGGCACGGTACGGCGTTATGCTTCGCCATCACTGATTCATTTGCTGGAACAGGCGGAGAAGGAAGCAGCGAAGATGCAGGATGAGTTTGTCTCCGTTGAGCATGCTGTACTGGCCATGGTGTCGGATTCGAGCAGGGACAATCGAGAGCTGCGTGATCTTTTTGTTAGTCGTGGATTAACACGCGAGAAGCTGATGTCTATACTTGCTGAGATTCGGGGGCATCAGCGTGTAACGAGTCGGGAGCCAGAGGCTACTTATGAGGTTCTGGAGAAATACGGACGTGATCTTGTGGCAGAGGTTCGAGCTGGCAAGATCGATCCAGTCATTGGACGTGATGCAGAGATACGCCGCGTGATCCGAATTCTGTCCCGTAAAACGAAGAATAACCCTGTGCTGATTGGGGAGCCAGGTGTAGGTAAAACAGCGATTGTAGAAGGCTTGGCTCACCGGATTGTACGCAAAGACGTACCGGAGGGTCTGAAGGATAAGACGATTTTCTCACTGGATATGAGTTCCCTTGTGGCAGGTGCGAAGTTCCGTGGTGAATTCGAGGAGCGCCTTCAGGCGGTATTGAGGGAAGTTCGCGAAAGTAACGGCCGTATTATTCTCTTTATTGATGAGCTCCACACGATTGTGGGCGCAGGTAAAACTGAAGGCTCGATGGATGCGGGCAATATGCTGAAGCCGATGTTGGCTCGGGGTGAACTGCATTGTATTGGTGCGACCACGCTTGATGAATACCGCAAATATATTGAGAAGGACCCGGCGTTAGAACGCCGTTTCCAGCAGGTGCTGGTCAGCGAACCGGATGTGGAGGATACGATCTCCATTTTGCGCGGTCTGAAGGAACGATTCGAAGTCCATCACGGGGTCAAAATCCATGACAGCGCCCTCGTGGCTGCAGGAGTTCTGTCTAACCGCTACATCACGGATCGTTTTTTGCCGGATAAAGCTATTGACCTTGTGGATGAAGCCTGCGCAATGATCCGCACGGAAATCGACTCCATGCCGGGTGAGATGGATGAAGTGACACGTCGTCTGATGCAGATGGAGATTGAAGAAGCCGCGCTCAAAAAAGAAACCGATGACGCCAGCAAACGTCGTCTGGAAATCTTACAACGCGAACTCGCCGATCTTAAGGAGAAGCAGCTTGGGATGACGGCGCGCTGGGAGAAGGAAAAGTTAGCGATCCAAGGCATCCGCGACATCAAAAAACGGCTGGAGCAAGCCCGCAAGGATCTGGTCGATGCACAGGAAGAATACGATCTTAATAAATCGGCGGAATTGAGCTATGGCATCATTCCTGATCTAGAGCGGCAATTGAAAGCAGCGGAAGAAGCGGCACAGCAGGATCAGGATACAAGATTGCTGCGTGAAGCCGTAACTGAAGAGGAGATCGCGGATATCGTCTCTCGCTGGACGGGCGTGCCAGTTAGCAGACTGATAGAAGGCGAACGGGATAAGCTGCTACGTCTGGAAGAAACGCTGCATGAACGGGTTGTGGGGCAGGACGAAGCCGTCAGTCTGGTAGCTGATGCCGTACTTCGTGCGAGAGCCGGGATCAAGGATCCGAATCGGCCGATCGGTTCCTTCCTGTTCCTCGGTCCGACTGGCGTAGGGAAGACGGAGCTGGCTAAATCGCTCGCGGTCTCTCTCTTTGATCGCGAAGATGGCATGATCCGTATAGATATGTCGGAGTATATGGAAAAACACAGTGTTTCTCGCTTGGTCGGTGCACCTCCGGGATATGTTGGATATGAGGAGGGCGGCCAACTTACAGAAGCCGTGCGGCGTCAGCCTTATACGGTAGTGCTGCTAGATGAAGTGGAGAAGGCGCATCCTGATGTATTTAACATTCTGCTACAGCTGCTTGATGATGGACGTCTGACCGATTCACAAGGGCGGATGGTTGACTTCAAGAACACGATCATTATTATGACCTCAAATATCGGCTCACCACATTTAATTCAAGGCACCGATGAGAAAGGTCAGCTTACGGATGCTGCCAAAGACAGAGTAATGAAGGAACTAAGTGGTCATTTCCGTCCAGAGTTCCTGAACCGGGTAGATGACATTGTGATGTTCAAGCCGCTGACCCTGGGCGAGATTGAAAAAATCGTGGACAAACTGGTAGACGGATTACGTCTACGTCTTGCAGAACGGGAGATTGGTCTTCATTTAACTGAGCCGGCGGTACGTTTTATCGCTAAGGAAGGTTTTGATCCTGTGTATGGGGCGAGACCGCTGAAACGCTTCATCCAGCGTAGTCTGGAGACCCGTGTGGCACGTGCGATCATTGCTGGCGAAGCCGCAGAGGGTTCAGTGATTCAAGTAGATGAATCCGGCGGCGAACTGACGGTGTCCATTATGAAGCCTGATGTCGATGAACCACAGCGTTCTGAATAAGAAGAAGTTAGCGAAACGGGATACTATCGCTTCAAATACAATAAAGAAATAAAAAAGGCGTTCACAAAGCCGTTAAGGTTTTGTGGACGCCCTTTTTGAAAATATTAGAAAGTATAAGTTTTTCACCTATACTTTATGTCTAATGTTTCTCGCATAAAAGCTTACCATTCTAATAGGGATGCCGAAGGCGTTTATGCTTGTCGTATTACACTCACTCTACCCAAGGAATTAAATGAGGGTGTTCATCCAGAATGGACAGGTATTGCTCCTTCCACTGGCCTAGATGCTTGAGTCTCAAGTTGCTTAGCTGATGGGGGAGCTCGAAAATATTTTCCGGAAAACGTCCGCAATGCTGTGGCGATTCGTTCCATACGTAGTTGAAGTCCTCCTTGTAGCGGAGCAAAAACGGACGATAGTTCAAATGGGGGCGCCAGTAAATAGCTTCCCTGTAATGGTCCGCGTTCCATAAATCGTAAAGACGGAAACAGAATAAATCGACCTCATTGGCGTACAGCAAGGGTTCGAGATTTGCAGCAAAACTCGCTTCAAAGATTTCGTCTGCGTCCAGATTCAGAATCCACTCGGGATTCGTTTTTAGAACCTCTTCCCATTGCTGCTTTCGCAGCTCAATTTTATTGCTGAATTTGGATTTGGTGTTGTGAATGAGATGAACGGGAATGCCTTCAAGAGTCTCCAAGCAGATGGCTGCTGAATTATCGGTGCTACCATCATCAATAATGACGGCCTCGTCGATATATTTGCGATGCTCTTCCAGAACCTGTCGCAGAAAGCGCCCACTTTCATTTTTTACAACCATGGTGAGGGTTAGCTTAGGTCGCTTTCTGGTCGTGGGGACAGTTTCCTTGAAACTTTCGTTGTCTGTTATGGATGTCGGCTCTGCCAATATAGGTACTTCCTCCGTAGATAAACTGCTCTCAGACTCAGTAGAGTCGGCCCCGGCCTCCGTAGTTTCTCTGATAAAATCCTCAACTTTACTTAAATCACTGTCTCTATACAAATGCAGCGCGGGATAATGAGTATCGACGAACAGGGGGATGCCAAGGGCTGCGGCACGAATGCAGAAATGACGATCCTCTCCCCAGTACGAAATGTTGCGAATCTGATTGTAGCTAACCCCAGCTTTTATCGCATGCTGGCTGATCAATGTACAAGCCCCAAGACCGCCAACTTCATAGATTCCAGGATTTCTCAGCTCAGCTATGAACTCATGAAATCTGCGGTTGATCTCCTCTGGTTGCAGCTTTTCGCCTGGCAGTAGCTTCCACTGATTGTATTCGTCATGCATCCATACCTGTGGTTGAAACATGGTCTCTGGCTGCCACTGTGTCCAGAATATCTCTGAAATAATATCCTTGTTTGTACCTATGAGATGTCTTAGTGTATCGGGATGGAGAATGAGATCGGAGTCGATCAGGAACAAGTAGTCATAGTTCAGGGTCTGAGCTCGGTTGATCATGAGATTCTTGAAGTCGGCTACTTTCCAGACCAAATCGGAATTCCAAAAGTGGGTGATATCATTGCGAATGTACGCATCGTGAAAGCCGGAGCTGTGAAGATAAATATGATCACCCATGCTTTTGAATTCCTGAAGCAGCCGGCTGGATTCTTCATCGTCATTATCATCAATCAGATGGAAATCTAGATCGATATTATCTAGGTTCAGGCGTTGCAGGGAATTCAGAAATTCTCGCAAAACCATAGGCTTCTGGTGGATGGGGCTGCCAATTAATACGCGTGTCTTATTCACTTTCATTACGGCCTCCTTGGGGGACTCTCTCTCGCTCTGAGAGGTATTCGTATGTTCTCAATATATTTACAGGGGGCGGTATTAATCCTTATTTTTTCTAGGGCGCTATAGTAAATAAATGTTTGATATATTAATTAGTAACGATCTGCTGTACAATAACCGAATAATTAGATATAAATGACAACTTGAAGAGCAAAGAAATGAGGACCGTGGACAAGTCACCACTAAAAGTGCTGCAGTTAATCAATCTGTTACTGGCCATGAATCCTCGTGCGAATGTGTTCTGGTATGATGCAAATGGTGAGTTATTGACCACTGCTGGACGAGGATGTTGAGGAAATATATGCACCGGAAGAGACAGCGAAGACTAAAGCTCATATTGTTGGGCCGGACAGAGCGTAGGAGGTAAGGGATTATAATGAAAGAGGTTAAGATCATGAATTCCCTCAATATTACATTAATGTGAAATGCTATCCATTGTAATTCCTAGTATTCCGATATACAATATAAAAAACACAAGCGAAGCAGAATATGGATTACGGGGGAGAAACTTATGCGTAAAGGATTATCTGGAGTTATTACTTTGATTTTGTTAACATTTTTGATTAGCGCGTGCTCCGGGGGGAATAACGCCACTTCCACAAATACAAATCAGGCACCTGCTGCTAATGAAGGAACGACAGCAAGCACTGAGCCAAAAGATGGTGGCAACTTAATTATTGGGGTCGCTGCTGATCCTGTCATTCTAAATCCGAATTATGCGGGTGACCGTGTCAGTCTTACGATTGACCAAGCGCTCTATGCTCCACTGTTCCAAGTGAATGATGGTAAGAAAACTTTTTATTTGGCTGATAGCCTAACGCTTTCAGAAGATAACCTGACTTATACATTGAAACTGAAAAGCGGCTTGACATGGCATGACGGAGAAAAGCTTACGGCTGACGATGTGGTCTTCACAATCGATAGTATCCTGGATGAGAAGCAAAACAGCTTCCTGAGAGCGAACTTATTCATCGGTGATAAACCCGTTAAGGCAGTTAAGGTGGATGATCTGACCGTAGAGTTCAAGCTTCCGCAGGTCAGCCCAGCTTTTGAAGCAACACTTGTGCAAGTATTTCCGATTCCAAAGCATATTTTTGAGAATGAGACTGATCTAGAGAAAAGCACCAAGAATGCTGCTCCGGTTGGATCTGGCCCTTTCAAATTTAAAGAATACAAAGCAGGCGAATATGTTACACTCGAGAGATTTGATAACTACTTCGGCGGCAAGCCACATCTTGATTCCGTAACGTACCGGATTGCTAAAGATACGAATGCTGCGAATCTCGCACTTCAGAACGGTGAGATCAACATTAAATATCTAGATCCACAGGATGTTGGAACGATTGAAGCTTCGAACAATTTCGAAATCCTTCCTTATAGTGAAGGCCGATTGTCCTACCTGTTGTTCAATGCGAACAGCGATAGAGGTGCTCTTGCTAAAAAAGAAGTTCGTCAAGCCTTGTCTCTAGCACTAAGTCGTGATGAAATCATTCAGGCTGCTTATACCTCTAACGAGTATGCAGACCCGGCGAAGTCATTCTTGACTCCGGATGCATTGTTCTATACTAATGATGTACCTTCTTTTGATAATGATGTGGAAAAAGCAAAAGAGCTTCTGCAATCGGCTGGGGTTAGCGATCTGAAGTTGAGATTAATTGTACAGAGCGGTAATAAAGCACAGGAAGCCATTTCACTTTATGTGCAGCAAAAGTTAAAGGCTATTGGCGCTGAAGTGGAACTGCAAAATATGGATTCCACAGCATTTGGTCAGAAGTTCAGTGATATGAATTCAACAGATTTTGAACTTGCGATCGCAGGTTATATCATGGGTTATGATCCTGATGCTTATCGAATCTTGTACACTTCGGCCGCTGACTCCAACTATTCGCATTATAATAATGCTGAGGTTGATAAGTTGTTCAATGAAGGTGCAGGAGAAGCAGATGCGACTAAACGTGGTGAGATCTATAAGAAGATCCAAGAGATCATTGCTGACGATGCACCGATTTATCCAATCGCTAATACTAAGACTATTGTAGCTGTCTCCAAGAACTACGGCGGTCTTGAAGAAGCAGTCTTGAAGCCTGTCGTTATTTTTGAAGATTTATCGAAAATCTACCTTAAATAAAAACGGGAAAAAGTAAGCTGGGTTATCCAGCTTACTTTTTTACCGATACAGAACTGGGAGAATAAACGTATGAGACAACTTATCGTCCGAAGATTACTGCAAACCCTGCCGATGTTGTTTTTTGTTTCGGTTGTGTGCTTTGCGATGATTAAGCTGGCTCCGGGGGATCCGGTATTATCCTTCGTTACGCCGAATATGCACGCAGATGATATTGAGCGTATCCGGCATAACCTTGGGCTGGATAAGCCAGCCTACATTCAGTATTTAATCTGGATTAAAGAAATACTGCAGGGGAATTTCGGTTATTCCCTTGTGAATCATCAGCCTGTATTGGATCAAATTCTAGAACGCCTACCTGCAACGGCAGGGTTGATGGGTTCTGCAATCGGTCTTGCTGTTTTGCTAGCAATTCCACTCGGTCTTATTGCTGGCGCAAACCGGAACCGCTGGGTGGATAAGCTGATTAATTTCTTATCCTATGTTGGAATATCTGTACCTTTGTTTTGGCTTGCCATCTTACTGATGTATTTATTCGCGATTAAGCTGCACCTGCTCCCCATTATGGGGATGCGAACGATTGGAGTGGAATCGGCGTTTGATGTATTCAAGCATGGTATCCTGCCTTGCACCGTACTTGCTTTTGGATTCCTGGCTGGTTATGTACGATACATTCGCTCTAGTACAATCGGACAGCTAAAAGAAGAGTACGTGCAGATTCAATATGCTTTTGGATCTAACAAGACAACGATTCTGTTCCGTCATGTAATGAAGCATGTGTTGCTTCCTGTAATTACATTACTCGGGATGTCTATGGGTGATCTGGTGGCAGGTGCAATTGTAACAGAAACGGTATTTTCATGGCCAGGTATTGGCTCTTTGGGGATGACTGCAGTTAAAGGGATGGATTACCCCGTGATTATGGGAATTACTCTATTCTCCTCTTTAATGCTGATCATCGGCAATCTGGTCGCGGATATTCTATATAGCTTCGTGGACCCACGAATTAAATTAACGAGGTGACCTCATGAATCGCAGTAAATGGAAAAGTGTTGGAGATGAGCTATTTACGAATAAATTGGGCGTCGCAGCCCTCATTACTTTAATCATCTTCACACTGGGCTCTATATTTGCTTTTTTATCTGGACATGATCCGAATGCGATGGATGTTCTGGCACGTCTGAAATCGCCGGGAGCCGATCACTGGTTCGGGACGGATGACTATGGCCGGGATTATTTTGCCCGCGCGTTGTATGGTGGCCGGGTGTCCTTGCTAGTTGGCTTTGCTTCAATGATCATTGCTACAGGCATAGGTGTGACTGTGGGTGTAATCAGTGGATTCTTTGGCGGATGGGTTGATAATCTTCTCATGCGGATGCTTGATGTAGTGCTGTCCATTCCTTCTTTCTTAGTTCTGCTGCTGCTTAGCGTATTTCTGAAGCCGAGTGTTGGGAATATCATCATTATTATTGCTCTATTAATGTGGATGAATATCGCCCGTGTCATTCGGGCAGAGACGATGACGATCAAAGAACGGGAATATGTACTCTATGCAAAAGCCTCCGGACAGAGCAATTTCGGAATTATTTGGCGTCATATTCTTCCGGGGTTAGTGCCTGTTGTCATTGTAGGTGCGACGAATAATATCGCCTCGGCGATTATGATGGAGTCCTCCCTAAGTTTCCTTGGGTTCGGCGTGCAGCCCCCGAATGCGACTTGGGGCAGTATGCTTAACAATGCACAGGGATATATCGCGCAAGCGCCATATCTGGCTCTGTTCCCTGGGTTATTGATACTATTAACGGTACTGAGCTTTAATGTTCTAGGCGATATTTTGCGGGTTGGCTTTGAACCGAAGCTGATCCGAAGATAGGAGTGTGAAGACATCATGACGGAACGGTTATTGTCTGTTGAGGATTTGAAGGTTTCCTTCCAAACTCGAGACGGAGAGAATCAGGCAGTTCGCGGCGTTAGCTTTCATATAGATGCTGGAGAAACGGTAGGGATCGTTGGTGAATCCGGAAGTGGGAAGAGTGTAACTGCGAAAGCGATTATGTCGTTAATTACACCTCCGGGTAAGATTATCGGTGGAAATATTAATTTTCGTGGTGAGAATTTATCGAACCTTTCGGAAAAAGAGTGGAGAAAGCTGCGAGGTAACCGCATAGCAATGGTGTTTCAGGACCCCATGACCTCTCTTAATCCTGTAAAAAAAATCGGCCAGCAGCTTACGGAAGTCATCCGTCGGCATCGTGGTTTAAATAAGCAAGAAGCATTTAAAGAGGCGGCAAGCATCCTGCGTCAGGTAGGTATTAATAATCCTGAACAGCGGCTACAGCAATATCCGCATGAATTCAGCGGCGGGATGCGCCAGCGGGTCATGATCGCCATGGCTCTTTCTTGTAAGCCAGAGCTGTTGATTGCAGACGAGCCAACAACTGCGCTCGATGTAACGATACAGGCACAAATTCTCGATCTTTTTAAAGAGTTGAAGAATAATACGAGTACAGCTGTAGCGCTCATTACCCACGACTTGGGTGTGGTCGCTCAGGTATGTACACGGGTTATCGTAATGTATGGTGGACTCGTGATGGAGGAAGGCACGGTGGAGGATATTTTTTATCGCCCACAGCATCCTTACACGAAAGGCCTGCTTCGCTCGATTCCGAAGCGTGATGGCAATTCGCGGGAACGTCTTATCCCTATCGAAGGCACACCACCGGATTTGCTGAATCCTCCTTCGGGATGTCCATTTATGGAACGTTGTCCTAATGCTTTTGCTCGCTGCAGCGAACGCCCTCCGGTAACCGAATTATCGCCTGGTCACCGTTCGATGTGCTGGCTGGCAGACGGTGTGCAGGAGACTCCAGCCGTAGCTGGTGTTGAAGGGAGCGGTTCGGTTGAGTAATAATAAGATTCTAGTGGATGTAAATAATCTGAAAAAGCATTTCTCCAAAGGCAAGGATATATGGGGACGCGATACATCGGTGCTCAAGGCGGTAGATGGCGTAAGCTTTCAGATTCGTCAGGGGGAGACCTTTGGACTGGTCGGAGAGTCAGGAAGCGGCAAGTCCACGGTTGGACGCTGCTTGCTGCGATTGTATGACTATACAGATGGTGAAGTGTCTTTTGACGGGCAGCCGCTGAGCAAGCTTGGAGAGAAGCAGCTTAAGCCTTTTCGCAGACGGATTCAATCGATCTTTCAAGATCCATATTCCTCGTTGAATCCAAGCCTGAATGTTCTTGATCTGATCAGTGAGCCTATGAAAATCCACGGGATCCACGAAGGCGACGAACGCATAGAAGCTGTTGCTGCACTGCTGGATAAGGTGGGTTTAAAAAGAGAGCATCTATACCGCTTCCCTCATGAATTCAGTGGTGGGCAGCGCCAACGGATTTCGATCGCTCGAGCGTTATCTGTGAAACCTGAATTTGTAGTGTGCGATGAACCGATCTCAGCGCTGGATGTATCTGTTCAGGCGCAGGTAGTGAATATGCTGGAGGATTTGCAGTCCGAATTCGGGTTGACCTACCTGTTTGTTGCGCATGATCTGTCGATGGTACGGCATATTTCGGACCGGATTGGCGTGATGTACGGCGGTCGTCTCGTAGAGGTAGCCGAAAGTGATGAACTGTACGAGAACCCTATTCATCCTTATACGAAGGCGCTGCTGTCTTCGATTTTGGAGACGGACCCTAAGCGGGCTAATCAGAGAATTATTTTAGATGGATATTCGGCAGAGTACGGCAGGGCTGAGACTTCTACATTGCAGGAAGTTAGTCCGGGTCATTATGTTGCTTATGATTTCACGGAATGAGTAGAATCTATATACAGGTATGGGAGGAATCAGGATGTCAGAGAACTTGAACCAAGTAAAGTTATCCCAGTGGGATGCGTTATTGGTGGAATCGCTGCGCGCTTTGGGCTGGTCTAATGAGGAAATTATTCGCAAAGTGGCAGAAGGCGATTTACCCGTTGATGAGAGTGAATACGAATTTGATTATAAGCAGTTGACCACTTTGCAAGCGGAGCAGCCAGAATTGTTCGAGCAAGCGGTGAAGACAGGCTATCAGATCAAGTACAACACGATTCGTGGCATTCGTAGCTGGATATGGGTTGCTCTTGGTAAAGAGGCAGAGTTGGAGCTTGAAGCGGGTAAAGAAGCCATAGAAATGGTATTGACGACAGCCGAGAAGAACCGGCTGGAATCTGTGCTGTCTTTCGGCTGGCAGATTCACGGCGGAGCCGGCGTGGAAGACGATGCCAGCGCTAACGCAAGCTACCGGATCGAACCGATTCAACGATAGCCTCTCCGAGTACTATATGGGTGTATGGGGCTTGATCCTGGGCATTCCGATATTCGTCTTTTTCCTGGATATTCTGGAGATCGACAGATAGAAGAAATAAAGAAAGAACGCCCTTACCCTTTCCTCATGGAAAGGATAAGGGCGTTCTTGGTTAGTTCACTTCAGGACGGCCACGCCGGAAGCTGGTTTCTGCTTTGCCGGTGTGAAGCTGCCACATATGCCAGAATACAAACGGAACAATCATAATAAAGTTGATCATTCCCCAATAGTACATGACATCTGCATTATGCCAGGACGAAGCATCCATCAGCGTCGGGAACAGGTTAACGAAGCAGGCACGCAGGAGCAAATGAGCCGCCAGTGTATAGACCCGCGCAGTGATGTAGAGTTCCGGGCGGCGTTTAATGATGGGATAAAGCTCGGCTGCGAGAAGAATGCACAGCGAACTTGCAAAGAACTTCGGACTCTCGGCATAGACGAAAGCAGCGTTCCAGGTTGTATAGAGGAAGTTCCAGCCGATGGTCGTATACACAATGAGATCGCCGTGCGATTGCGTGGAAATCTTCCAGTATTTTGGCGCAAAAGGGATGGTTATGCATAATAAGAGGCCGGTTAGCGCGTTGAACGTATTCCCCATTGTAAAGTCTTTAATGGTTGCTTCCATAATATTAAGGAATAGAACGCCATATACGAACCACAATACCCAATCCTTCTGCAACGCATTCCAGAACGGTCCTTTTCGTTTCTCGTAGTTGGCAATACGAATGAATCCTACAAATATCGTAGGAAGAATCACACTTAAAATCTTGGCCCAACGAAACCATCCTTCGACACCGCCCATGAGCCATAAGGGGAAGGTCAGTAAAGAAGCAATCCAGAACCAGTGGGCAAACTTATAATGTTTGCGCATAATATTGACAACAATAAGAAGTAGAACAATGTAACCGATCATACTGACGCCATATTGCCATGCAGGAATATCCATGATAAACCTCCTTTTTTTGTGAAAGCGTAATCATTATGTACCGACACTAAGCTTCAACCTTGCGAAGCTTGGTTAGTTCATAAACATAACAACTGTTCGGTTTTATTGTATTAGGAATTAATTGGTCTTGTCTGTGCTAATTAACACACACAAAACAGATCAGATTCAGTACTCTTTTTATATGAAAAAATCGCAACAAGCGATTCAGTTGGGCGGGGAGCTAATGTCTGAGGATAGAAAATTACATATTATTGAGGCGACGAATCGTGTTATCTATCGAATGGGTATTGCGGGTACGACAATGCGGAGG
Organism: Paenibacillus sp. FSL K6-0276; assembly: GCF_037977235.1. NCBI lineage: Bacteria > Bacillati > Bacillota > Bacilli > Caryophanales > Paenibacillaceae > Paenibacillus > Paenibacillus sp. FSL K6-0276. The sequence continues at coordinate 325,635 of NZ_CP150276.1, forward strand.
ATTGCCGATGAAGCAGGGCTTAGCACGGGGGCGTTGTATCATCATTACAATAGTAAAGAAGAGATTCTTTATGATGCGATGGATCGCAGTCTATCCGTATCTACGAGAATTGCCGAGGAGGTACAGCAAGGGAAGTATAGCCGCGGGGAAGTTATTGAGCGAATCAGCAAGAATGTGAAAGATCGTTTTAACAAAATAGATGACAATCGAATGCAGTTCTATCTTGCCCAGGAAGCGATACTCGGGAACGAGGAAATTTCCAATCAATTGAAAGTTAAATATAAGAAATGGATTGGTCATACCGAGGAGCTGTTGCAACGCTTATATGAAAAACAGCCTGGGAAATACAATAAAGCCATTGCCTCATTGCTGATTGGAGCTATTGACGGGATCGTTATGCAGACGCTGCTGGGTGTGGCGAATACGGATGATATTGAAGATATTTGTGAGGTATACCACAAGCTTCTTGTAGAAGGAATTCCGAAGCTGTTAGAAGCATGGGATGAATAACGCAGGACATTCCACAGCCGTTTCTTCTTGTCCATCTTTAAAAGTGAAGCAAGTGAATATGTGCAAAATGGCGTGGCGGTATGGCTAATACTTCTGCGCGTAATTTACAGAATGAAATTCCCCGCAGCTTGCTGCGGGGAGTTTCATTATACGTTTACCGCTGGATAAGCTACCTCATATTGTGCAGCTTCAATCCATGTTCCTGTTTTAAAATCTCTGCCCCGGATAAGCACTTTATCCCTATACACTTCCACATAGAAGCCTTGGCTACCCGTCTTATGCTCATCTTCATTTGTCCAAAGGTAGGCGACAGAAGCGGCATTAAACATCGTTGAGATCTCTCCATGGCCAGGGTACATAGTGTTGTTTACCTCTAGCTCCCAATGGGTATGTCCGGTGAATAACAAGGTCTGGGGGTATCTCGAAAGAATCTCTTTTAATTCCTTATCTTGTGTGACACCGTACCAATCTTGTGATTCTAGCGATCCAGCCACTGTGTCTTTGAGCGGTTGGTGCAGGAAGAGAAAGACAGGCTGATCCGGTGAAGATTGCTCCCCAAGCTTGTGCTCCAGCCAATCAAGTTGTTCAGAGGAAAGGTCACAGAATAGGGGCAATCCTTGCTCTGTACCTAGAAAAATAAAATGATAGCCATTGATCCAGTGATCATGATAGGGTCCAGACATTCCGGTCTGTGACGTATACATCCCTAAGCGAGACTCCCAATTTCCGAGGCCCACATCATGATTGCCTAAGGTAAAGGTAATATCGGGTAAGTCCGCTTTATACTGATTGAGGATACGGAGCATTTCTTCGTATTCAGCAGGGAACCCGTGGTCTGTGACATCACCGATATGCATAATCCCGCTGCTGCCTTTCCCATGCGCCGCTATATCACGGAGTGCCAGCTCGAAGTTAAGATTGTACTCATGATTTCGTTCAGCGGTGACATGCGTATCCGTGATAATCTGAAAGGTGATAACAGGTTTCTCTTCAGGTAATGTGTTCGTACTCATGTTTAGGCATCCTCCTTCATCTATGAATCTATGAAATACTGTTGCTGTTCGCTAATGTGTCTTCCCGCTAATGTTCAGTCCTATGATCCCGGTAATAATAACAGCTATCCATAGTAGTGAGGACAGGGTTAGCTTTTCTTCAAAAAACAGGGCTCCTATGAAGGAAATTAGAATGATTCCCGCTCCTGACCATATCGCATAAGCAACGCCTACCTTAATAGAGGTGAGGGCATAATTCAGGGAGGTGAAGCTGGCCCCATAGAACAGGAACATGAGCACGGAAGGCCAGAGCTGAGTGAACCCCTGAGATATTTTCATAGAGATGGTCCCTGAGAGCTCAAACACAATAGCCAGCGTCAGAAACATCCATGCCCATATTCCTTCTATTTTCACAGGGAAGTAACCTCGATTCTGAGATCGGCATAAGATCGCACAATGAGATCTGCATCCGGGAGAATGTGCGTCGAAGCAATATTGTCTTCACTGTCTGCTAGGCCGATAGCTACCTGTACGCCCGCTGCTTTAGCCATTCGCATATCCCCGTTAGTATCGCCGATAACCGCTGTCTGCGCGGGTTCCACGGCCAACCTTTCGCAGGCAAGCTGCACCATGTCGGGGAAGGGTTTACCTTGATCCACAAGATCTGTTCCAATCACCACAGTAAAATAATGCCGTATGCCGAGCCATTGGAGATGTTTTTCCGCGGCATCTGTTTCATCTGCGGTCACCACGGCGAGAGGGATGCCTGCAATCAAACAATCATCAAGAAAACGATGTAGTCCCGGAAGTGAGAGAACGGGGCGGTTCTCTTCTAACATATCATCCGCTTCCTGACGGCACTGATGAACAAGCTCCATGGACTCAGCCCAAGATAAACCTTGCAGATAACCCTGCCATGACAGGATGGCATAGAGATCGCTCATGGTCCCCATGGCCAGCGGTCCGTTGCGATCATAATCGGTAATGCTTCCCTGGGCATTGTGTACAGTTCCCATTAATACAGGGAGTTGTTCTTCTGCAACCTGTAGTCCTCTTTGCTTCATATACTTTATGAATTTCTCTAAAAAACATTCGCCCCAGCTGCCCCAGAGGGATACAAACTGGAGCAGCGTACCATCCTTATCGAATAGAATAGCTGCAACAGTGTATCTGCCCTGTGGAGTGATGAGCTCAGACATGAAGTCCACCACCCTTTATTTTAATTTATCAAGCGCTGCTTGCGCCGTTTCTTGCGCTTCCTTAAGTGCTTGTGCTGCAGGAATATTCTCAATTTGCACCTTATCTGCGGCGATTTTCAGCGCATCGTTGATCTTGCCGCCAGTTGGGTCTTGGAATGGTGCAGAACCATGAGAGGCTTGCATCAACGGAACCTTAATCTGCGGATTGCTTTCGCTGAATGACACAAACGCCGGGTCTTGCAATGCGGATTGGCGCACGGAAATATATCCAGTATGAATTGACCAGAAGGCAGTATTCTCAGCATTTGTGAAGTAGGTTAGCCATTTCATAGCCGCTTCCTTCTCACTGTCGCTGGCTTTGGATAGAACGCCGGCCATAAGTGCTTGTGCTCCGGGTTTACCCTCGCCAATCCCTGCCCAGCCTGGCTGCTCCATGGCAGAAACAATACTGAAGTCGAGGTCGCCCTGATCCCCACTGGAGCCGGTGTAGCCTGCGGATTGACCCTTCATGACATCGTCAATCGTCTTGTACCAATACTCCCAGCCTTGACCACCGGAATGAATCCGCATGATCTTATCCTCGTGAATCCACTTGCGGAACAAATCCCAGGTTTCGATCCATTCTTTGGAGTCAATCATGACTTGTTTCCCGTCCTCGCTAAGAATAGTGCCTCCTTTGCTGAGCACGGCATCAATCATGTTCCCTGGACCCCACATAGGCTCCCAACCGAAGAAGGTGGTTTTGTCGCCGTCTTTCACTGTCATTTTCTCAGCGGCGGCAGCTAGGTCTTCCCAAGTCTTCAGTGTGCTCGCATCAATTCCGTTTTTCTCAAAAGCATCTTTGCGGTAGTACATAACCTGCGTTGTTCCATACATCGGCAGGAAGTATTGCTTACCATCAACCTGGCCCTGATTTAGAAAGGTTTGGACAAAGTCCTCTTTATTAAAATCTGGCTGCATTGCCATAAGTTCGTCCATCGGAGCGAAATATCCTTTACGGGCCCAATCTACATTTGAGGAGAGAGCAGCAGCCGGTACTTTTCCTGTAGCAATCGCCGCTTGCAGCTTCTGCTCGGTTTCAGTGTAATCCGCCTGTGCGATACCTTTGACGATGACCTCTTGCTGAGAAGCATTAAATTTCTGAATCAGTGCCTCCATATTCTCACCAAGCTTGCCGCCGAGACCATACCAGAATTCAATCGTTACCGGTGCATTTTGTGTGGGCGCAGCCTCTGTGGAGGGGGAAGAAGAAGCTCCATTTGCCGCTGTAACATTGCCTGTATTCGAATTTCCTCCGCAAGCTGTTAACATTGTAAATCCAGCAATCAAAGATAGGGTGGACAGTCTCTTTAATACGTTCATCATCATTCTCCTCTTAATTTAAATAGAATTGTTAGCTTATCCTTTGCTTGATCCAGCGGTCATATTGACACTTTGCATGATCGTTTTTTGAGCTAGTAGAAATACTAGCAGCAGCGGGGCGATGGTGAATGCGCTAGCGGCCATGATCAGCGGCCATTTTAATCCGTAAGCACCTCCTTGAGTGAAGAAACTACGCAGACCGGCCGAGACTAGCTGTAGATTAGGGTCTTTGGTGATCAGCATCGGCCAGAAATAGTTATTGTACTGATCAATGAAGGTGATCAGGGCTAGCACAGCAAAGGAAGAACGTGTAATGGGGACAAGAATGGTCCACAGAATCCGCATATGCGAGGAACCATCTACTTCTCCAGCCTCCACCAGCTCATGGGGAACCTGAAGGAAGGCTTGCCGAATTAGAAAGATCGAGAAGACACTTACACAGTTGGAGAGAATTAGTCCGGCATATGAATCTAGTAGATGAAGCTGGGACAGTACCAAATATCCCGGAAGATAAACAGCGGTGGCAGGGACCATATAGCCGAAAAGAATAACCCCTGAGAACAGTCCTCTGAAGCGGAATTTCATATGTGTAAGCGCATAGGCCATCATCCCGGAATTTATCACCTGCAAAATAACAATCGACACGGCGACAAATACGCTATTGCCCATATATCTGAAGAAAGGGGCTTCGTGCCAGGCGGCTGAAAAGTTACTCCACAGCGGTTCTTTAGGCCAGATCGTGGGAGGAGACTGCCAGATTTCATCATTGGTTTTTAAGGCGCTGGTGACCATCCAATAGAAGGGGAAGGCCATGATCAGTGCAATAGCTGCAAAAAATAGATGGCGGGCCAGTTTACCCACTCGTACGATCGTTGCATTCATCAGTCGTTCTCCTTTACAGCAGTTGTTATTGATAATGAGTTGTCCGTTTACTAACCTCTAGCGAGACTACGGATAGCAGCATACATATAAATACAAGAACCATTGCGACAGTAGAGGCTTCTCCAATTTGAAAGGCTTCAAAGGCAGACTGATAATACATATAGAGCAAGGTACGTGTTGATCCTGAGGGTCCACCCTGTGTAAGTACGTTAATCTGGTCGTATGCCTGTAACGCTCCAATGATCTGTACGATGAACAGAAACAGTGTCGTCGGCGAGATTAGCGGTAAAGTAATGCGGATGAATTTTTGAACAGCATTTGCTCCATCCAGTTCAGCGGCTTCCAGCAGATCAGAAGGAACATTACGCAGCGCCACCAAGTAAAAAATCATTGCCCAGCCTACCGATTTCCATATCGTCACAAGCAGAACACCGAGCAGCGCCCATTTAGGATCTTGGAGCCAGCCGATTTTTTCTAGACCTAATAGATCAAGTACAGTATTGGCAAGACCGATTTCCGGTTCGTAGATCCAGGACCAGACAATGGATACAGCCACGGTCGGCGTGACCCAAGGGGAGAAAAGCAATACCTGATAAAGGGTGGAGCCTTTCAGTTTTCCGTTCATCAGGAGTGCTAGTCCAAGTCCGATCAGAATAACGGGCAGCACACTTCCCGCACAGAATAACAGAGTCACTCTAAGTGCTTTATAGAAGGCAGGATTGTTGAACAGATCCAGATAGTTGGTTAGTCCGACAAAGGTTTTCTCGGGGCTCATGAAGTCCCATTCGGTAAAGCTGAGATAAAATACATAAAGTAATGGCGCAAGCCAAAATACAACGAATGGAATCATTGCTGGCAAGGTGAAGAGCACCGGTTTCAACTCACCTATAAATCTCGAACGTTTCATTATTCTGTCGATACCCCATTCCATCTTCTGTTTTTTGCGGTATAATTCTGAGGAAAGCTCTTCCGTTCAAAAAAAATTGTACACTCATCGAGCAGCTGCGTGGTCAAGTGGGCGTAAAGATCGATGCGAGATTATGTAAAAATTTAAGAGATTAGCGAAAGTAGTTGCTGTTTTGTGTAAAATAGAAGGGTAGATTCTAAGTGGAATGAAGGTGCAGCTATGAAACAGGTAGCCTTTGGTGAAGAGAATAAAGACTTATCTCCACGTGAGCAGCTGCTGCGTCCGATGATCGATGCGATTGCTCAGACGATGGACTTATATGGCGCCAATTACTCATTCGGGCAGCTGTATGGGATTATGTTCTTTGAAGACCGGCCGATGACGCTTGAAGAGATGAAGAATGTGATGAATATGAGCAAGAGTAATATGAGCTATGGGGTCCGTTCTTTGATGGCTTCCAAGATGGTGACCAAGCTGGAGGAGAAGCGGGAGCGAAAGGATCTGTATGCAGTGGAAACAGATTTCTTTCAGACCTTTAAGAACTTTTTTGGGATGAAGCTGCAGCGGGAGATTGATGTCATGAAGCAGGCTTTGGACGTTGTCATTCCTGAGCTGGAGGGATTGGTTCAAGCCATGGATACGCCTGAGGAGGAGCGGCAATTCTGCCTGAAGGATCTGGAGAAGCTGGAGCATGCCGTCCAATATTATCATTGGCTGCAGCAGTTTGTGGATGAGCTTGGTGAAGAGAATTACTTTGCAGACAAGAGAAGGTTCTAGACTGTCTACAATTACATATAGATGTATATAATTGTATATATCTCCATTTGAAGGAGGTGTTCCTTAAGCCAGTTCAGGCTTAAGGATCGCCTCCTGTTTTTATTATAAAAAACAAAATAAGAAGAAAATGTAACCAATAGTAGGTGGAACTGTCACCAAATATGTAGTTACATAGTGAATAAAAGATCTTTTTAAGGAGATTCAGAGATTGCATACGAAAAAATATAGGATACTTTTAGTCATCGTTCTGCTAATAAGTCTTGCTGCTATTTTCAACAATCAACGCGAGTCTTCTATAGTTACTATAAATGTGAACGGTCAAATCATTAAGACGGTAGCTACATACCCGGCCTCGCCTGATGAGCTTATGATCCCCAAGGCTGTTGCCGAACAGGCCCTGAACATACATATCAACTGGCAGAAGCCGGGACCACTTCCGAAAGGTATTTACTACAGAGATCAGGTAGCCGTGCTGATGTACCATCATCTTTCAGAGAAGCCAATGCCGCAGTTTCCTTGGATCTTATCGGCCGATCGGTTTGATGATCAAATGAAGCTGCTGAAGCAGGAAGGTTTTCATGTGATTACGATGGAAGAATACCGGGAATTTATGCTGAATAATGGTACGGTTCCGGATAATGCGGTGCTGCTAACTTTTGATGATGGATATGAGAGCTTTTATGAATTGGCCCTTCCTATCCTGAAAAAGTATGGCTATACGGCAGTTAATTTCGTTATCGTGTCTGCGATTGATCACCCAGATCCGAATAGTGTGCCGAAACTCACCTGGGAGCAGATGCGGGAAATGAAGCGGGACGGGATGGGATTCTATAGTCATACGTACGATTTACACCATTATGGTATCGTGGATGCTGAGGGTGGGGAGCGGCCAGCAGCCAGCGCCTTGTTATATATCGACGATGAGAACAGAAATGAATTGAACGTGGAGTACTACAGCAGAGTCACTCATGATTTGGCCAAAGCGGAGCAAAGGCTGAAGGAAGAACTGGGGAATACGGATTCAGCGATTGCCTTTCCCTATGGATCTTATAATGACCGATTGCTATCTGCTTGTGATTCACTCGGGATTTCGCTGACATTTAAAATTCAGGATGGAATAAATGCGAGAACGGACCGGAACGCCTCTCGAATTAACGGGGGAAGCCAGGGTCTTACCGCAGTCCAAACACTTGAGCAGATCAAGCATATAGATTCGCCAATGGAATTAACCCTGAATAACCAAAGAGTAGATCTGGTAGGAAGCACGCCCGAAATGAGAAAAGGGATTTTGATGGTTCCGTTTATTCAATTATGCAAAGATCTTCATATTAATCTGAACTATGATCAGAAGAGTCGAATCGTTAAGTTAATGCACACAACTGGAGGAGCGTAAAAGGCTAAGGAAATGTATGGAATGGATATCACTATTCTCTATGTTCAGTAGGAGTTTACAAAAAGTGAGAAATTCCGTCAATTTAGGCGAATCACTAGTTGCTATAAGTGAATTCCTTACTGTAGACTATAAATAGAGTACTAATTGGTAGGCGAATGGAGAGAACTGATGGAAGTATTTAAGCGTTATTACGCGAATTTAACGGTCCGGCGTTTTTTTATTTTGGGGCTGGTTGCCCTACTGCTATTCAGTATTAGAGATATGCTCAATTTAGTACTGTTAACATTTCTGATGGCTTATGTAATGAACAGCTTTCAAGTGCTACTCACGAAGCGGATCAATAAATATGTTGCAGTCAACAGTAAAGTCATTATTATTATTTTGTATTTAGCCTTAATTGCTCTGATCGTAGTTACTTTAGTTAATTATTTGCCGAAGGTCTTCACTCAGATTAAGCAGTTAACAAATTTTCTGACCAGTTTAGCCCCTGCAAATATTCCACAGAACGAAATCGCGCAGTATTTATTTACCCAGCTTAAGGATTTGAACTATCAGTCTTATGTGAAAGATGGTCTTGAATACGGTCTAAAAATAAGTAATTGGGGTACCAGCTTCGTATTATCCACTATTCTGAGCTTTGTCTTTATCCTTGAGAAGAACAGAATTGTCAGTTTCACTGCCCGTCTTAAAGAGAGTAAGATTTCTTGGTTCTATGTAGAGCTTGAGTATTTTGGTAGAAAATTCATCTCATCTTTCGGTAAAGTTATTGAAGCGCAAATTCTGATCGCGCTGTTTAATACATGCTTTACGGTGATTGGACTCTGGATCTTAGGTTTTCCGTACCTATTCGCCTTATCGATTATGATCTTCCTGCTTAGTCTGATTCCGGTTGTAGGTTTTGTGGTCTCCTTAATACCACTTTGTATTATTGGTTACAATATTGGCGGCCTAGCTATGACGATATATGTACTGGCTATGATTGCCGTATTACATTTTGTCGAGGGTTACTTCTTGAATCCAAAACTAATGTCATCCAAAATGAACCTGCCGATGTTCTACACCTTTATCGTACTGTTATTCTCTGAACATTACTTGGGTGTATGGGGTCTAATTCTCGGAATTCCAATTTTTGTATTCTTCCTGGACATACTAGAGATCAATAGAGATAACAAGATAGGGACTTAGGAATTCAGTTAAATAGCGTTGAATATACGAAGAGGGTGATCCGATAGCCATTCAATGGCTATCGGATCACCCTCTTTATTTTGTGTGGAGAAATGTTGTACGGCCACTGTATGTACCCTTGTTAGCCGAAAGAAGTGAGAACACTCTCCGTAACGATGTCCCTCAGCTCCGCTTTGTGTGCTGCATACTGCTCGGCTGAAATGCTTCCGGAAGCTAGTCGTGAATCTAGTTGTTCCGTTAGCTGGGCTACCTGTAGATCGATCACATCTTCAATATCTGTGTTTTGTTCTGATGCAATATCTTGAAGTGACTTGCCGTCATATAAGGCATCGTATAGATCTTCATCTGTAGGTTGGTTAAGTGCTTTCAATAATAATTCGTCTTTATCGGCAGTCTTTACAGTGGACCATTGGGTAGTCGAACTTGCGTTAGCAGTAAGGCTACTCCAAGCATTTCCAAAAGACATTACCATAACTACGGTGCCTACTATAATCACTCTTTTTATATCCATTAGAGTCCTCTTTTCTTATTTTACAAATAACGTTTTTATGGGTTCTGATTAAGGTGTCTGTGTTGGTTGTGATTTAACTTAGTTCTATTGTAACCCGGAAAGCTGAGCCCAAGCTTAAACAATATTTAAGATAACCTAAAGATTTAACATTGAATTGATATAGCGATAATATAGCCCTTGTATACTTTCCAGATGATCTAAATTGCATATTTATGCAAATAGGTCACAATCAAACTTATGGGGAGTGTTCGGAGTTTTGAGAATAACAGCAAAGACTAAACGTTTTCTATCCAGCTTGATTGCTAGCAGTTTGATGCTGGGACTAATGGTTCCGGTGGGATTTGCTGAAGAACAGCAGCTGGAAATGGAGCAGACATCATCTGAATTAGGATTACATGTTGATGAACAGGATCAGCTTGTCACGCTTATGAGTCAAACAAACGTAACGACAGATGTGTATGCAGTTCCTACCCATGCAGGATCTTTACTTATTACAGAGGTTGTTCCAGATACTAAAAATGTAAAAGGCACGGATGGGACCTCTGTGGATGGTTACGAATTTGTTGAGGTCTACAATAATACGGACAAGCCGATTAACTTTAAGGATTATTATTTCTTTTATAATGACAAAGATACATGGACACCTAATGGCGATGCGGTAATACCGGCGCACGGCAATATCGTCTTCTGGATTATGAACGGGATTAATCTGGCTGTTCCTGCGGAGGATTTCATCAAAAACTTTAACCCTTCTGCATCTCTGCAGGAAGGTGTGAATCTGTTCCGTATCAACGGCGGGGGCGGTATGGCTAATACTTCGTCGCGTAATTTACAAATTAAAAGTAAAGCAGGAGATGCTCTAATTGTCACTGCTTCTTACGGAAAAGAACATGTTAAGGAGAATAACGGGATTGTCTATCAATATTCGCAAGCCGATAGCTCAGTGATGAGTCTCATGGCGATTTCGGGAACGGTTGCGGCTACACCTGGAACGGTAAATCCAGAACAACTGCCTGAGCAAGTTCCTGTGGAGAAAAAAACGGAGATCGTACATATTTCGCAAAGTAGTGTTGATGCAGCCGATCTCCCTATCAGCGCGAAGATTACTAATCTAGAGATTGGACCAGATGGAACATTGCCCGTTGTAAAGCTACAGTATCGCTCTCCTTCCCAGGTAAGAGATACGGTGATCACCATGACTCCAAAGGGTGAAGATGAATATACGGCGGTAATTCCTGCGGCTGCGTTGGAAGAGCCAGAATTGCACTACAGCATTCGCGTAAACAATGTGACAGAGAGCTATTCTGTTCATGTGAACCTGCCAACGTTTGATTCGAACAATTTGCCGCCACTGTTAATCACAGAGCTGCTGTCGAATTCGACGAATGTAAAAGGAACGAGTAGTGACGCTTTTGAATTCATTGAGGTTTATAACAATACTGACGCACCGATTGATTTCAAGAACTACAAGATCTATTATCGCTATCCTGATAAAGGAAACGCTTCCGATGTGAAGTGGCCTTCGACGAAAGAGAACTTTAAGATTCCTGCACAGCAGTCCGTTGTGTTCTGGATTATTAATAGTGCTAATAGTACGTATACGGCTAATGAATTCAATACAGAATTCAATACGAATCTGGTGGAAGGCACAAACCTATTTCTGATCAAAAGTGATGGTATGGCCAACTCTGGCCGCCGGGCAGTCGTAATCAAGAGTAATACGGAGAAGGAGATTTCCTCCGCGTATTATGATGCTGACCTTACCTATGATGGTGGAGCTAAAGGTGACGATACCAAAGAAAATAAAGCCCTTCTATACAAATATCCTGTGAATGGGCAAAGCAAAATGCTCAAGACTAGCACGGGATCAGCCGTCCCCTCACCAGGCCGGGTGGATGTAGCACAACTTCCAAACACGCCGATCCATGTGGAGCCGGATACCGAAAATCCGACGGTAAATGATCTGACTGCCATAACGGAGATTGATCAGTCGATGAGTCTTGATTTGAAGGCTTTCGCTGATGACAATAAAGCCGTTACGTCCGTAGAAGTAAGAGTAGCTTCGGATAAGCAGCCCGATTTTGTCAGCCATAATCTATCCCAAGACTTCAACGATAGCTTGTATCACTTTAAATTATCATCAGCTGATTTGATTGGTAGAAATGAAATACAGTATTATTTTGTCGTTTCTGATGGAACGAATGAGACAGAATCTCCGGTAATGAAAGTGAAAATTACAGGTGGTCCCGATCAATCCGCGCTTCGTTTGAATGTGAAGGATGGGCAATTCATTAATGGCTCCATGACGGTAAAAGGAACCTCTGCCACTGCTAAGGCTGATGAAGTGGGATTGAGCACCGACAATAAGGTGCTGGGCAATAACGAGGCATATGCCGCCCTTGAGAATGATGCTTACTTTGTATTTGAAGCTAAGAATGTTGATTATTATTTCAAAAATGGCATTACAATGGGACCGGAAGAACTAGGGGATGCGAGCATTCTGTATACCTTTATGGACCCGATTACTACGTATACGACAATGACCTTCCCGATTTCCTCTGAGACTTTACAAGTGGGCACGGATAATGTGATCTACATTCGGGCTGGCTCTAAATCATCGCCTTTTGACCCTCGTCCAGAGGAGAATAAAGATGATTTTGAAGTCAAAAATGTTCGCCTTCTGCTTGCAGATGGTACTGAAATTTGGGACCCCGCTTATGCAGAACGTGATAAAGAAATTAAGATGGGGGACAGCGCAGGTAAGCACGAATCCATCGGCTTCCGGTTCGATCTGAAATCGGATTTGTTCCGTTCGAAGGCTTATAACTGGAATACTAAAGAAGTAACTGACGGAGAACATAAAGTAACACTGACCGAAGGTGGATCCAAGATATCGTCAAATGTAATTGTAGACAACACGCCACCATCTATCAAAGCATCGATTGAAGAAGGAAAAACTTATCGTGGTAATTTCGAAATTGCTGCTGAGATTAAGGATACTTACGCAGGTGTAGATAAAGTCAGCGTGAAGCTGGACGGCAATGTTATTGAGCTGCCTTATGCTACTTCGTCTGGGAAGTTGTCCGGTGGAGACCATACGCTTTCTATCACTGCCCTGGATAAGATCGGCAATCAGGTGGAGAAGGTCATTACATTCCATGTGCCGAATGAAAATCCATTTGCACCACTGCTGATCTCACCTACGAACTGGGAGAGCGGTGTAGGTACTAATTCAACTTTGAAGGTTAAGGTTGAAGATCCTAACAAGGATAAGATGGGCGTTACCTTCTATAGAGGTTTCAAGTACGATGGTAACCATCCAGAGCAAGGATTTACTGGATTTAAGAACGCATCCGATACAGAACCGCCAAAACAATCCGTTCCTGCGGGCGAACAAGCGCTTAGCGCTGACGAATACAGTAAAATAAGTGCTATGGACGGACAGTATTTAATTAACGATGCTGTTGAACAATTTCCTTATCAGCGTTATGAAATTAAGCTGGATGAATCAGTGAAAGCTTCAGATCGTGTGGATATTGAATGGAAAGGGAACTCGTTGCCGGGACGTAAAGTTAGTCTCTACACTTGGAGTCCTGCTGGAGAGAAATGGGTACAGCTGGATCATTTGATCGCCGGAACTGAGGATTTTGAATTGAAATCTACGGTGACTGTTGGAGAATATGCTAATGGGAATAGCATTGCAGTTATGGTTCAGGATGAGATTACGTCCGTGGCTAAGACAGCAACTACAGTTACGCAAGATACGTATGACTTCTCTTTTGTATGGATGTCTGATACGCAATATTATTCACAGAGCTACCCTTACATTTATCGTAAGAATGTGAAGTGGATTGCTGACAACAAAGAGAGCTTGAACCTGAAATATGTTATCCATACAGGCGATATCGTGGATAAATCCTATCAAGAGTATGAGTGGAAGGAAGCTGACCAGAACATGAAGGTTCTGGAGGAGGCTAACATTCCTTATGGTGTTCTTGCGGGTAACCATGACGTAGGTCATCAAACCGGAGATTACACCAAGTTCTGGGAATACTTCGGGGAGTGGAGATTCAAGAACATGCCGACCTTCGGGGGCTCTTATGACAACAACCGAGGTCATTATGATTTGGTATCTGCGAACGGAAATGATTTTATTATCGTGTATATGGGCTGGGGACTGGCAGAGGAAGAAATTGAATGGATGAATGAGATTGTTGCCCGTTATCCAGAGCGTAAAGCCATCCTCTGTCTCCACGAATACATGCTGGTATCTAATAACCGCGCGCCGATTGCCGATACGATCTTTGAAAAGGTTGTAAAACCTAACAAGAACGTAATCGCAGCACTGTCCGGTCATTATCATGATGCAGAGCTTAAGGTAGATGAGTTGGATGATAACGGCGACGGTATTCCAGACCGCAATGTATATCAAATGTTGGCAGATTATCAAGGTGCCGAAGAGGGTGGACTTGGTTATATTCGTCTGCTTCAGTTCGATGTAGCTGACAACAAGCTTCGCGTGAAGACTTATTCGCCTTATTTGGATGATTATAATTACTATGATGAAGGTGAATTCCCAGGCAAAGATGAGTTCGTACTAGATCTGGATCTACAGCCTGTGACTAAACGAGTGGCTACCGATTACATCGGGGTCAAGATTTATAGCGACCAGAAAATCACGGCCAATCAGCAGGTGGTGAGCGGCGCGGAGACTCAAGTTACTTGGAGTAAGCTGAATCCGGATAGCTACTACCAATGGTATACAAAGGTCGAGGATGATCACTCCGGCAGTGTGCTTTCAGACATTTGGGGCTTCTACACTGGAAAAGAGGATGTAACACCTACACCTCCAGTAGTTTCACCAGTGCCTACTGTGGCTCCGAGTCCTACAGCTACACCTGGAGCGCAAAAAGGAAGTATTGAACTGACCTTGGGAAGTGACGGAACGTATACCGCTGATCCGTTAGCATTTAAGAAGCTGATAGAGGAAGCTACTACAGGCGGGAAAATCAAGATTAGCTTAGGCGGAGGAGCTTCGACCCAAGATCAGATTAAACTTGCACTTGATGCAGCGAGCATACAACTGGCTGTCGCTAAGAAGCTAGATCTGAATATTGTGTCTTCCAACGTTACATTGAGCGTACCAACAAGCTCCATACCAGCGATCCCGGCCGGCAGTGATATGCTGCTACTGAGCGTAGATACAAGTACGACATCTGTACTAACAAATGTCGCTGGAATGAGTCCATCAAGGGCTACCGTTACGCTGAACCTCAGTACTACAGCAGGCGGCAAAGAAACGGCTATTCACCAGTTAAAAGGTGCCGTTACAATTACCTTGACCCTGACGAAGGAACAGCTTGCCAGGATCGATACAGATTTTGCAGGTGTCTATTATGTAAATGGCAGCACCTTGGAATATTTGGGTGGAGTGTTTAAAGGGAATACAGTTACCTTTACAACCGATCACTTCTCTTCCTTCGCGGTGCTGGAATACGTTAAGCAGTTTAATGATACTGCTGGTCACTGGGCAGAGTCGTATATTTCCAAGCTGACCGCTAAGCATGTGATAAAAGGGATCGACGATACGCATTATGGACCACAGGCAAATGTAACCCGTGCAGACTTTGTTACACTGGCCATTCGTTCCCTTGGATTGGATGAGGCAAGTGGGGCTATCGCGAACAGTACTTTTGCTGATGTACTTAAAGAGGCGTATTATGCATCATCGATTGACAAAGCTGCTCAACTTGGATTCATCCAAGGCAGTGATGGCAAGTTTCGTCCTAAAGATGCTATTACTCGTGAGGAAGCGGCAGTTGTCCTGCAAAAACTGATACAGTACAAAGAAGGATCGCAATCTTCTTTTGCTGCTACTGCAAGCTTTAAGGATATGAACAGCGTATCAGAGTGGGCGAAACAAGCGGTAAGTGAATTGAAAGTTAAGGGAATCCTTGATGGCAAGGGTGACAATAACTTCGATCCTCGTGGCAAAGTAACCCGTGCTGAAATTGCAAAACTACTTTATGGAATAATCAATTTATAAGAATAGTATGGCAAAGGCAGGCAGAGGTAACTCTGACCTGCTTTTTGTCATTTTTTGTACCTTACATCCCTTTTCTTCTAGAAAAATAGGAAATTCTTACTATTCATATGATTTTTCATATATAATATTTTTGAATAATTTTAATAGACATAATCTTTCAAAATAAGAGGTAGATGGCAAGTGAAGCTGACAAGAATAGAGATGTTCAAGGATCTTTCGAATATGGAGCAGGCTAAACTGCTAGGAATGCTTACGAAGCTGGAGCTTCCTGCGGGTACCCTTCTGTTTGAACAGGGTGATCCTGGGGATCGGATGTTTATCGTTGAACGAGGCACCATTGAGCTATTCTTGAACACGGAAGCGGGTGGCCGCCGCTCTTTAGCGCTGCTTGGACAATGGGAAGTGCTTGGAGAGATGGCGCTGCTAACAGGTGAAGTTCGTTCGGCAGGAGCACAGGCAGCGGTAGAAACTACACTTCGTGGGCAGCTATGAGGCATTGTTGCTGGTGGCATGATTATGAATCCGCTAATTCCCTCCTCCTCAGCTAAGGTATCACTTGGCGTACCTGTTGCACACACACTCTCCGAGTCCATGGGCTACGGTGAACGAAGCAAAGGAGCAGCAGGGTTAGGTCTGGCCGCCATGTTATTCTATGGCTTCACCGCTCCTTTTGTAATGACAGGTTCTTATACTAATGTTATGGCTTACGGTTTGGTGACAGGCGGACAACAGGTTACTTGGCTGCAATGGCTGCTGTATGCTCTCCCCACACTGATTATTTTTGGTGGTGTATTATTAGCCGTCTTATCCTTCATGTTCCGCAATGTCTCAGGCTCCAAGGTGGTATCTGGCGATGTGCTTAACGAACAACTGACACTGCTCGGTCCACTCACCAAAGAAGAACGCATCTCCCTATGGACGATTATTGGCTGCATTGTGTTAATGGTGCTTCAGCCGCTTCACGGGCTGGATAATACATGGGTGAGGCTGATAGGCTTTGCGGTGCTGACGATTAGTGGGGTGCTCTCTTCCTTTTTAAATGAGTATATGTCTCTGTTTGTTTCATCTCCGGTATTGTTTCTGTTGGCAGTTATAATGATTTCCTTCGTAGTTACACTTGTCATTCGCGATGATCCAGCCGTCATTCTACTCGCCACGGCACTTCTTCCGATTGGCGCAGGGCTCGGCATTCATCCATGGGTGCTTGTGTTCCTGATCTTATTATCCACGGACCCCTTCTTCTTCGCTTATCAATCACCAACGTATCTGACCGCCTATTATAGCGCAGAAGGTAAAGCCTTTACCCACAAGCAGGCTCAAAAGATTGCTTTAGGTTATGGACTTGCCGTTATATTACTAGAGATCCTTTGCATTCCTTATTGGCGCTGGCTCGGACTCATTCCATAATACATAGATTGGAGAAACGGACCTTGAGAGTAAAGTTAGCACATATTTTGCTTCTGCTTACGGTGATTTTTGCGGTTCTACTGTATAGAGGGAGTCTCGACTCCATTGATCATCTGTTACAAGATCGCGTGATGCAGCATGAGCGTCCAGTGGATACTACCATTGCTATTATCGGGATAGATGATCAGAGCTTGGAGGATTTCGGCAGCTGGCCATGGAACAGAAATGTTCATGCCCAGCTCTTGGACACACTCTCCGAAGGACATCCAGCTGTAATCGGCTTTGACCTTACGTTCCCTGTCGGCTCGGAGGACCCGGAGGCGGATACTGAATTCGCCGCGGCTGTGGCCCGTGCGGGGAATGTAGTCCTGCCGGTATATGGCACATTTGCGCCAAATACCGAGCAGGGAAAGATCGAAGCGCTGGAGCTGTTCCAGCCGTTTGAGGCCTTACGGGAAGCCGCGGCTGCCACAGCCCATATCAATACCATTACCGACACGGACCATGTGGTGCGTAAAGCTCTTTTTTCTTTTGATTATGAGGGCGAAGCTATTCACAGCTTGTCATGGAGAGTCTATCAGAAATATCGAGAGGCGATGGGGGGCATCGCTGATCCGCAGAAGCTGCCGTTAGATAAGTTCGGGCGTTTCTATATCCCCTATTCCGGAGGCAATGGTGATTTTGAGGAGATCCCTTATTCGGCGGTGCTTAGCGGAGAGGTTCCACCCTCCTATTTTGAGAATAGAATTGTGCTAATTGGGCCTTATGCTACAGGGTTTAAGGATGACTTCCTAACACCGATCAGCGGCAAAAACACGTTATACGGCGTGGAAATACATGCGAATATCATTCAATCGCTGCTGGACGATAATTACAAACGCGTGCTGGACTGGAAGTGGAATGAAGTTGTATTGCTGCTGGTTGCACTCCTGGCCTATCTACTATTCCGCAAAGTGAAAATGTTGTATTCTTACGCCGCCATTGCGGTTATTATGGCTCTTCTTATTTTTGCAGGTCGATTTTTCTATGATCGAGGAACGGTGATTTCACTAGGTTATGTGGTTCCGTTTCTAATTGTAAGCTGCATTATCGTGATAGGGTTTCAATATTTAGAAGAGTTGATGGAAAAACGTAGGGTTACGGATATTTTTGGCCGCTATGTTGCCCCGCAGGTTGTGGATCAAATTCTCAAAAACGGTCAAGAAGGGCTGAAGCTAGGAGGAAGTCGCAGAGAGCTAACCTTGTTATTCGTCGATATTCGTGGCTTTACTCCGTTGTCGGAGGCCGCTGAACCTGAGGAGATTGTAGAGATTTTGAATGAGTATCTAGATCTGACCGCGGGTTGTATTTTTAAGTATGATGGCACGTTGGATAAGTTTATCGGTGATGCCACGATGGCGATCTTTAATGCTCCATTGTTGCTGGAGGATCATCCGATGCAAGCGGTGAAGGCTGCGTGGGCGATGAAGGAAGGCTCGGCGGCGGTGGAACAAAAGCTGTTTGAACGATTTGGGCTTGTAGTGAAATTCGGCATTGGGGTACATACTGGCCCTGCTGTATTTGGGAACATCGGCTCCAAGACACGGATGGATTATACAGCGATTGGCGACACCGTCAATACGGCAGCCCGTCTGGAAAGCAATGCGAAGCCTGGACAAATCCTCATCAGTGAGGCTACCTACGCTTTTGTAAAAGATAGAGTAACTGCTGATTCATTAGGAGAGATCAAGGTAAAGGGCAAGGAACAAGGAATCAGCGTCTACGAATTGGAGGGATTGAGATGAAGTCGTTAAAGCTTACCCTTTCGTTTATTTTGTTGTTCAGTATTCTTTGGCCAGCGGTTGTCACAGAGGCGAAGGATAGCGTCAAAGTGGGGAAAATAACTGCGGTCTCAGGCAAGTCTGAGGTAAAGAAGAGCGGTGGAACGAAGAAATTCAATGCTTTTAAAGGGATGGCGATTACCCAAGGCGATACGATTATAACAGGCACTGATGGGCAAATCAGCCTCGATCTTGATGCTAACAAAGAAGTTACGATCGGTGCAGGAACGACACTTACTATCAGTCAATTAGTCGAAAGCGCAAAGGCGCTGGGCGGTAAGACAAGCCTGAAGCTGCAAAATGGACAAGTCATGATTAAGGTGAAGAAGAAGCTGGATGGCGACTCTCGTTTTGAGATTGAGACTCCGACGGCTATCATGGGCGTTATGGGCACAGAGTTTTTTGTTAGTGTTAATCCTAGTCAAGGCAATGTCCTTAATGGAAATAACGGCAGCTATCTGGCAGTTTTGGAAGGAACAGTTCATGTAGTTCCGTCTATAGATTCCACGCTGATTGAGCGTATGATAACAGCTTCCCAACAACTTATTATGGAGAATCAACAATGGGTGACAGAAAGGCTGTCCCTGGATGTATTACCGCAATTTGCTCTAGAGCAGCATTTGAAATATCTGAACGAAGAAGGGAAATTAACCGAAGCAGTAAATAATCAAATCGAAAGATTAATCCAGCAAATAAAAGATGCTATGGTGGGTCACCCGGTCATATCTATGCCAACATTTTCACCTCAGATTAATTATGATCTATCTAGTTCGATTCCTCTAGATCTATCGAAGCCAAAACGACCAACGCCAACGCCGGAGCCAACTGTGACACCAACACCGGAACCGACGGCAACGCCGACATCGACGCCGGAACCAACAGCAACGCCAACACCGACGCCAGAGCCAACGGAAACACCAAATCCACTTGGCGCGCCTGAGATAGACCAGCAGGAATTTAGAGAACATATCTATGACTATCTCGTCAGTGATACTGAGATTGTTTTGCCGTTTACAGCACCGTTAGCCTTTAATATCGCAGATGACTCTAATCCTAATGCTGCGAGGGATGGGGTGAGTGTTACTTTGAATCAAAGTGAGGACACGCTCGATTTAGGTGAGGTATACATTCGAGAGAATAAGCTTATCATTCAGCTGCGTGAATCACTCTCTTATAGCTCTTTTGTTCAAATCAAGGTTAACGGCGGTTTGTTAAAGAATACCCTTTCCGGGGGGCAGGTACAGGAAGAGGATCAACAGATAGCAGACGGTGGGTTTACCTACAAGGGGAAAATCACTCCGGGTTATTTTAACCATACTGGCCCTATAAGTGAAGATGAAGCACCGGAATTTATCATCCAATCACTGGGTTATGATGTAGGGGAGATTAGATATCGTTATGAATATTATGAGGGAAATCCATCTCCACTAGAAGATACGGATTATATACTGGATCGGAACGATGAGAATACCTTTGTGCTTAAGCTTACTCCGAAATTCTTGAATGGACTAACTCCCGAACCTTATATCGTTATCATTCCTCTGGTGAGGATTGAAGATACAGAAAACGGCCCTTTACAGATAATAATAGACAACCTCCAGATTAGATTATCTTTGTTATTTTAAAGGCGCAATAACCTTCGAGAGGAGAAAAAATGTAATGAAAAAGAAACTCATCTCCATCGTTTGTGGATTTATGTTCATAAGCGGATCACTATCCAGTATCGTTACCGCAGAGGCAGTGCAAAACACAAGCGGTGACGTTCAAGGGACTATCACGCAGAATGCTTCGTCTAATGCTGTACTCTCTCTTAAACAGCCGTGGGGATTGACTACCGTACCTGGTAGCAATGATCTCATTATCGTTCAGTCCGGAAGCGGTACGATCAGCAAGTGGAGTAATGGAGAGCTGCAGACAGTGGCTGGACAAGGTGCTGAAGGATATATCGATGATAAGAGTGCAAAGGCCTTGTTTAATCATCCGACGTATACTGCTGCAGACAGTAAAGGCAATATCTATATCAGTGATACCGACAATCATGTTATCCGCAAAATAAAGAATGGAGAAGTGTACACCCTCGCAGGAACGGGAGTCGCCGGCTACAAAGATGGACAACGCAATGAGGCGCAGTTTAACTCACCAGGTGGATTAGCTGTAGATAGTAATAACAACGTATACGTAGCGGATACACTGAATCATGTGATTCGCAAGGTTACATCAGAAGGTATCGTGACTACTTTTGCGGGTCAACAGGGGAGTAATGGCGCTTATTTGGATGGAGCAGTAGCTTCGGCCAAATTTAATGAGCCCGTGGGTCTTGTGTTCGATGAGACCGGTAATCTCTATGTGGCTGACAGTGGGAATCAGATGATCCGATTGATTAAAGGCAGTAAGGTTGAGACCTTTGCAGGCAAAGCAACCAGTATTGATCCAGTGACTGGTTATATGGCTGGAGGGTTCCAGAATGGAGATCGCCTGTCGGCGCTGTTCAATCGTCCTCGTGGACTGGCCTATGCCGATGGAGTGTTGCTGATTGCTGATAGTCTGAATCATCGGGTTCGGGCCATTCAGAAGGACGAGAAAGTCATCACAGTCGCAGGGCAGGGTACCTCGGGAGATCAGGTTGGAGCGTTGGATAAAGTGATGTTTAATCAGCCTTCCGGTGTTGCACTTATGTCTGGCAAGCTGTATGTATCGGATACGCTGAATAACAAACTAAAGGTATTGAATCTCGATTTGCAAGCCCTTAAGCCACTGCGTAGCGAGGCTGATCTGCTCGATGCGGTCTCGCTGTTACCAGCGGGTAAGAACATTCAAGTATGGTTGGACGGAGTGCAGGTGAAATTAAATACTACTACTCTACCACTTGAGCAATCCGATAGAATATATTTACCGGTTAGAGCGCTATTTGGCTCATGGGGAGCGGACATTCGTTGGGATACAGCAAGCAAAGAAACCGTAATTAGCAAAGGGGAGTGGACACTTTCCCTAAAGCCAGACGTGAGCCTTAATGTGCAAATCATAAAGGGTACTTTGTATGTGGCAGCCGATTATTTGCCGACTGTTTCATCCTTTATGCAGGTTTATGATGAGGACAGTCACGCAATTGTGCTGGAAAGTGGTCAATAATCATTCGTTGATGTGCTCAATGAATGTGCTAAGGGTTCAACTCGGAAGGGCGCTTTTATGGGCGCTCTTTTTTAATATTCGAAATACATACTTTACAGGTAGGAATAAATGTGTATATGATATCGCCAATACTTAAACACTAATTAAATGAACAGTGAAATAATTCATCCGAGCCGATTGGACCGCCAAAGGCTCCCGCACTTCTCCCTTGTTAGGGGTATGTGCTGGGAGTCTTTTTTGTTGAAATATAAGGATGTATAGGCTTCACTTCATCAATCATCCTTATATTTCTCGCTGAAACGTTACCGTCCTATAAAGGACGGAAAAGTCGTTTCCACTTGGCCGATAGGGAGAAAGCAGAGGTAGGAATGAGCGATACGTATGGGAGACAGCAGGAGGAGACGGATTGGATCTTCCGCAAGGTGGTCCGCAGATTGCGTTCATTACATTGTTTCTAGTATGGTTTGGTATTGGGGAGCAGTCGAAGATTGCGCTGATTGTGTACGCTACCTTTTTTATCGTGGTGCTGAATACCTTGACCGATGTGATGTCCGTGGAGGAGGATAAAATCCGCTCAGCCCGCAGTATGGGCGCCAGTGAGTGGCAAATCCTGATTCATGTGATCGTTCCGGCGACGATACCGTATATTTTTACAGGCATCCGGTTAGCGATAGGAACCTCGTATATGGCGATTATCGGTGCGGAAATGATTGCTTCGAACGAAGGTGTAGGTTATCTGATCTGGAATTCTCGATTATTTTTCCGTACAGACTGGATCTTTGTCAGTTTATTCTGCCTTGGCTTTATGGGCTTTTTTACGGATCGTCTATTTGGCTGTTTCGGTAAGAAAGTGCTCTATAGATACGGCGTGGTTAGTGTGGTGGCGCGTAGAAGGTAGTATAGATTTAAACATAAACATCAGAACCGCCTGAGTGAATCAGGTGGTTTTTGGTATGTCTTACTTTTTATTTACAAATATTCCTATCCTACTTAATGTCACGAAAATAGTACACGCCTATACTGCAATTGGGTGCCTAACAGTTGGAGCATAGAGAAGCCCGCAAATAAGAAATAGGAGTGAAGGGGAAATCATGAAAAAAGGGATCAAAAATCAATTATCGATGGGTCTAATGTTATCCTTGCTCGTCCTGTTGCTTGCTGCTTGTGGAAATTCGGCCAAGGCTGAGGAAACAACGAATGGAAATGCTGGCACCAAAGAGTTAAGTCTGACTGAGATCGAGAATAAAGCTAAAGAAGAGGGCAGTGTTATCAGTGTGGGAATGCCGGATTCCTGGGCGAATTGGAAAGATACATGGAGTGATATGAGTAGTAAGTATGGTCTTACACATTCAGATACCGATATGTCGAGCGCGGAGGAAATTGCCAAGTTTGATGCGGAAAAAGATAAACCAACGGCTGACATCGGAGATGTAGGGATCGCTTTTGGATCGGTTGCCGTGGATAAAGGAGTAACACAACCTTATAAAACGACCTACTGGGATGAGATCCCTGATTGGGCTAAGGATAAGGACGGAAATTGGATTGTCGGCTATCAAGGGACGATTTCGTTTCTGACGAACACCAAGCTCGTGGCTAACCCACCGAAGAGCTGGGGAGATCTGAAGAACGGAAATTACAAAATCATCGTTGGTGATGTAACCAAAGCTGCTCAAGCGCAAATGGCTGTATTGGCCGCAGCGATTGCTTTTGGTGGCGATGAGTCGAACATTGAGCCGGGAATTGCTTTTTTCGAGGATTTGGCTAAAAAAGGACGTCTCTCCAATGCAGAAGCTTCCCTTGCCAACATCGAAAAAGGGGAAGTAGAAGTTACCCTGCTGTGGGATTTCAACGCTTTGAACTATAGAGACCAGATCAACAAAGATGGCTTCGCGGTAGCCATTCCGAAGGAAGGCAGTGTTGTGAGCGGTTATGCAACGATCATTAACAAATATGCGCCGCATCCTAACGCTGCGAAGCTGACACGTCAGTACATCCTTAGTGATGAAGGACAGATTAATCTTGCCAAAGGGTACGCTCGTCCGATCCGTGACAGTGTAAAGCTGCCAGATGATGTTGCTGCTAAGTTGCTGCCAAAAGAGGAATATGTCAACGCCAAACCAGTTGGTGATTACAAGGTGTGGGAAGAGACAGCTAAGACCATTCCGCAGTTATGGCAGGAACGTGTACTTGTACATTTGAACTAGAATTGTTCTTCCCCCAAATAAAGAAGCAGGGCGCCTTCGTCACGATGCCGTAAGGTGCCCTTGTTCTATTCCCGCGACAAGGAGTGAGGAAGTTGAAACAGAAAAGCCGCGGTGTGATCCTGGCACTCATTCCGTTTGCACTGATGGTGTTGGCATTTCAGCTAGTACCTGTATTGTCCATGCTGACGGGAAGTTTCCAAAAGGCAGATGGAACTGGGTTTACGCTAGGCAATTATCTGCATGCACTGCAAAGTGCCTATTACATGCAGGCAATCAAGAACAGCTTGCTGATCTCTTTAACCTCAAGTCTGATAGGGATTGTTGTCGGACTTTTTTGTGCATATT
The DNA here is from genome assembly GCF_037977235.1 of Paenibacillus sp. FSL K6-0276. NCBI lineage: Bacteria > Bacillati > Bacillota > Bacilli > Caryophanales > Paenibacillaceae > Paenibacillus > Paenibacillus sp. FSL K6-0276. The sequence continues at coordinate 350,304 of NZ_CP150276.1, forward strand.
GCATTACCCGATTCACCCCGCGGGTACGGGATAGACTGTTGATGCTGTCAAATATGACCTCTAATTTCGCGGGTGTTCCGCTGGCCTTTGCTTATATCATTTTACTCGGAAATAACGGGGTATTTACGCTCTTATTCAAACAATGGGGCTGGAGTGTTTTTACCGATTTTGATTTATATAGCTGGTCTGGGCTGATTCTGGTGTATGTATATTTTCAAGTTCCGTTAGCCTTACTGCTTTTGTATCCGTCTTTTTATGGCATTCGTGAGCAGTGGAGAGAGGCGGCGTCCTTGCTGGGGGCAGGGCCATGGCAGTTCTGGAAGACGATCGGGCTACCGATTCTAACTCCGGCGATTTTCGGCACGCTCGGGATACTGTTTGCCAATGCGATGGGTGCTTATGCCACGGCGTACGCCTTGGTTGGCGGGAACTATAATCTGCTGGCGGTACGTATCGGTTCACTGGTTGCTGGAGATGTGGTCACTCAGCCACAAATGGGGAGTACGCTCGCTGTCCTGCTTGGTCTGACTACGATTTTGGCAGTCTATTTGAATCATCTGATGGTTCGGCGCACGGAGAGATTTGGAGCTAAAGCGTTCAGATCGGATGTAAAAGCCAAATCTTCTAGGAGCTTATGGACAGCAGCTAGTGAGGAGGCTCGGCAATGAATATACGCAAAGCGAGCTTCGCTCCACGCGCCTTCATGCTACTGCTCATGGTTTATTTATTACTTCCACTGTTGGCAACGGGTATTTATGCTTTTGCACAGGACTGGCAGAATACCTTGCTGCCCCAAGCTTGGACGCTGAATTGGTTCGGAGAAATGTTTAAGGATATTCGTTTTTTAGAGGCACTTTGGACCTCGCTGTATTTATGCCTGATCAGCGTGGTGCTGAGTCTGACCGTGATGCTGCCAGCTGTTTTTGTCATCACCATTTATTTTCCGCGCTGGGAGAGCTTTATGAAAGTGATCGTTGTTCTGCCATATGCGGTGCCTGGTGTAGTGGCTGCGGTGGGACTTATTCGTACCTATTCCTCTGGCCCCTTTGATATCGCTGGAACAGCTTATTTATTGGTGGGCGCGTATTTTGTGGTCATTCTTCCCTATATGTATCAGGGCATTCGTAATAGTCTGTTGACCGTTAACGCCGTTGAACTGCTGCATGCTGCGGAATTGCTTGGGGCCCGCCGCAGAACGGCTTTTGTGAATGTGATTTTGCCAAATATCTGGCCTGGAGTTATCGTCTCCACCCTGTTATCATTCTCGGTTCTGTTCGGCGAATTTGTCCTTACAAACATGCTAGTTGGCGGACATATTCAGACGATTCAGGTGTATCTATATCAAAGAATGGGCGAAAGCGGACATTTAGCCAGTGCGATTGCCATCTCGTATTTTCTGTTTATTCTAGTCCTTTCGATGGTACTGATGAAGCTTGGCAAAAAGATGGGAGGAGGCGTTAAGGGATGAACGATTATCTGAAGCTGCAGGGTATACGCAAAATGTTCGGTGATACCTGTGTGCTAGACAATATAGATTTAGAGATTCGCGAAGGGGAGCTTGTGACGCTGCTGGGCCCCTCCGGTTGCGGGAAAAGTACGTTACTGCGCTGCATAGCTGGCCTTTCGGAGCTGGATGGCGGCAGAATTCTTCTAGAGAATAAAGATCTGGCAAATCTGCCGCCCCGTAAACGCGAAGTGGGGATGGTGTTTCAGTCTTATGCTCTATTTCCTAATCTGACGGTGAGCCAAAATATCGAGTATGGAATGAAAATGCGTGGGTTATCCAAATCCGCCCGGCATAATCGCTGCGAGGAGTTGCTGGTATTGATCGATCTGGAGGAGAAGCGCAATGTCTATCCGCAGTCACTCTCCGGTGGACAACAGCAGCGGGTAGCGCTGGCCCGTTCTCTAGCAGTGCAGCCCAAAGTATTACTGCTGGATGAACCCCTGAGTGCACTCGATGCCAAGATTCGTAAGAATCTACGTGCCGAAATTCGCGATATTCAGAAGCGTTTTAACATGACGACACTATTCGTTACGCATGATCAGGAAGAAGCGCTGATCCTATCCGACCGCATCTGCATTATGAACGGTGGACGAATTGTTCAGGATGGAACGCCGGAAGGACTGTACACTGCACCGCGCACAGAGTTCGTTGCTCGGTTCATGGGCAGTTATAACGTATTGACTCGGCCTGAAGTGATGGCGCTGTTCCACGGAATAGATAGTGGTATGGACAGCTTTGCCATTCGCCCCGAAGCCGTAACGCTACTGCATGAGGGAGCGGGACAACAGGAGGCTGCTGCCGGAGCACAACTGGTGAATGGAATGATTAAATCGGTGTCTGTGCTTGGCAATATCATTCGATGTACGGTTGAGGCTGAAGGCATCCGATTAACGGTTGATCTTTTAAATGATGGACGCTGGCTGCGGGTTGGAGAAGGGGACAAAGTCACATTGGCGCTGAACCCTTCCGAGCTTTTACATTTAGAGCGAGAAGGAGCATGAGTAGAATGACGGAAATGACCAATAAACTCATTGTGGTTGTCTTGGACGGACTTAGATATGATGCAGCTCGCAAATACATGGGGTATCTGGAGCATCTTGTGGAGCAGGGCCCCTTATCTTGTTATCGAGTACAGTCGGAATTACCCAGTCTGTCACGCCCGCTTTATGAAGTGCTCTTGACGGGTACACCCGTGTCCAAAAATGGAATTACGGCCAACCATATTGTGAGACCAAGCCATGAAGAGAGTGTATTTCATCTGGCAGTGGCCGCTAATTTGCGAACAGCTGCTGTCGCCTATCATTGGGTCAGTGAGCTTTATAATTCGGCTCCCTTTAATCCACTGGCTGATCGCCATCAGCACAACGTGATGAAGCCGATTCAGCATGGCAGCTTTTATTTCGAGGATCACTATCCCGATAGCCATGTGTTTGCCGATGCTGTGTATTTACGGAGTGCGTATGATCCACATTTTCTTTACATTCACTCCATGAATATAGATGACGCCGGGCATCGTTATGGTGGGGAGAGCAAGGAATATGAGCTTTCAGTGCGTAACGCCGATGGTTTGCTGGCCACTGTTTTGCCAATTTGGATGGAGCAGGGGTATAAGATTCTGATTACGGCAGATCATGGAATGAACGCAAATGGATATCACGGAGGGATAACCTCTTCAGAACGAGATGTGCCGTTGTATACGTTTGGAGTAGATGTATTATCTCTGGAAAAAGAGGATCAGGCAATTCCCCAATTGCGCCTAGCTCCGCTAATGTGCCACTGCTTGGGGCTTGCACCTTCGGCTGCAATGAGCAAGGAAGGATTGCCTCCTTTTGTACAGAAGCAACCACATCATGAAGTGGATGAACCTGTGATTTTAGGATGAAAATAAAATAGTAAAGCACGATAAAAATCATATGGGTACTACACTTGATTACAGGGATTCTGTTGATGGTAAGTGGCGGGCAGAAGACTCGTCATTCTTCGAATCATACATATCCTCAATAATTAAGACATCTAATACAGCCCGATTCGGACGTTTGTCCGGTCGGGCTGTATTCATGTTATAATGAGGGCACATTTTAGCATGAAGTACACGAAAGGAGGCACATCCATATGGAAGTAACAGCAGAAGAGGTAGCAGAATGGATGATTAAGGAAATTCGGTTTACGGGTACCTTGTATCAGACCGCGGCGATTGAATATGTGAAAGAGAATTTTGGGGAACAATTTGTATTTGTGAATGAGAATGGCAATGCCTCACTGTCCAAGGAAGTAAAGAAGGCTTTCCGGAAGCTGCACGGCGGCAAAATCGCGTGGGATCGCGATGGATTTTTGTGGGCGTGGACTTAAGTTGGAGGTGAATGTATGCCGGTTATCCGTAGTAAATTAAGTGTGGTCATGGAGAATCATGATCCCAAACTCTCTATACGAAAGCTTGCTAAGGATATTAATTATCACTTTGATTCGGTTCGCCGTATGTATAAGGATGAGATGGTACAGTATCCCAGAGACTTGCTCCTAAAGCTTTGTTTATATTTTAATGTTCAGCCTGGAGAACTCATCGGAATCGAAGAGTTGAATGAAAGTGATTGTACAATAGAAGAAGTGATAGGTGAAGATGGGTTAAGTGAGAGTTAAATAATAGAGAAAATGCAGTTGGGAAGAGTTGAGGAATGGGAAGTCGAATTCACTCAAGTCTTCTTTTTTGTATGGAAAAGAGGGGTTTTGGCTAAAATTGACTAGATTCTATGGTCATGTTATAATTGGATTGACAAGAATTTATGGTCAAAGAGAGCAGGAAATAAAAAATGAGTAAATTTATTCAATTAAACAAGCGTACTGGCGAAACAAAGTCCCAAAAGAAATTAGCGAGAGAACAGGGACGTATCCCGGCTGTGTTGTATGGAGTGGGTAAAGATACTCTGAATGTAGAAGTGAATGAAAAAGAGCTGTTGGACATTTTGAGAAAAAATCCACGAGCTATTCTGCAAGCAAAGACCACTGACGATGAAGTAATGCCAATCATTGTTCAGCATATTCAAAAAGGTTCGCTGTCAGGAAAAATATTGCATATCGATTTTCAACATGTGAACATGTCTGTAAATATGGATAGTAAAGTTACGATACATTTTGCGGGTGAAGCAATCGGCGTGAAATCCGGTGGCGTACTGCAAGTGGAATTGTATGAAGTAGAGGTTCGTTGTATGCCGGGCGTTTTGCCTACTTCTATGGAAGTAGATATTAGTAAACTTGATATTGGCGATCAGCTGCTAGTTTCTGACCTGATATTCCAAGATGGAATCGAAGTGCTGACCGATCCGAATGCAGTAATGATTCAGATTAAGACTGTACATGAAGAAGTTGAAGAAGCAGTAGTAACTACAGCCTAAATATATGTTTATATAAAAAGCAAGTTTCCAGGGAAGAGGAAACTTGCTTTTTTTTGCGTTTGAATCATACGGGAACTTCTCGCTGATCCTTTGCCATAGGTGAGCTACATAGAGGGCAGGGCTTCGAGGTTAGATGGTCCTCAGCTCCGCCAGCTTTCATGCGTGTCCAACCAGGACAACTGCTGCCCGTGCATTTCCATACCGGAACGACATGAGTTTTTGTAGCGGCTGTTCGGCTGGTCGGCAAGGATCTAGTCGTCACGGTTCTGCTCACCGTAGTCGCTGCTGTGGAAGAAACCGCTGAACGGAAGGCGGATAACATGAAGCGGGAGACCTCCGCTTTTTTACCCCTATGCTGTGCGGGTGAGCTGATAAATAGCTCCTCTCGGGCTCTCGTAACGGCCACATACGCCAGTCTCCGTTCCTCCTCCAGTGCTGCTAAGCTTGAAGCTCCGCTGCTTCCGGCCGCAAGCTTGCGGTCTTTTAGCCGATCACCCTCCAGTGCAGAGCTATGCGGAAGGATTCCCTCAGACGCCCCAATTAAGAAGACTACAGGAAACTCTAGCCCCTTTGATTTGTGAATGGTCATTAGTGCGATCCGGTTACCTTGCTCTTTGGTGCCAGGTTGACGATTATGCTCGTTACGCTCCGTAACATTATCTATGAAATCAAGAAAGGCAGGGATGCTGTCGAAACGCGCCGCGGAGGATTCTAGCTCATCTAGCATTTCTTTTAACGTCTCTCGATGCAAGGTCGCTTGATGCCGTTCATTCGCTTCGATGAAATAATCATAGAATTGGGTACGGATCTGACGGATCGCTTGTACCGGGGTCAGGTCACGCATATTCCGGATTAGATCGAGCCGATCTCTTAGCTTGGCCCCCTTGAAGTCTTCCATGCCGGGCATAGACAACAGGTGGATTAAAGGTCCTTGCTTAGGCTGTCTAGCCTCCATTTGGCGGATATGATTCATGCCTTTTTCACGGTTCATATATAGCGTCGGCAGGATATTCTCCATAGCTGCAAAATTCCGCCGATTCACGGAGAGTCGCAAATGATCCACTACCGGAGAGATCAGCCAATGCTCGTACAATAATTGCCCTTCTCCGTAATCAATATAGGGAATATCGCGTAAAAGGAGCAGTTCGAGAACGGCCCGATTGCTGCTCGACGCTCGGTACAACATGGCGAAGTCGCTATATTCTCTTTTGCCGCTAGAGACCTCGTTTAAAATATGCTCGACCATCTGCTCGGCTTCTTCATCTGCAGTTTGCGGACGCATATACCGGGGCTGACTTCCACTGCCTTTTGCGGCTTGCAGGGTTTTGGAACGCCGACGTGTATTGTGCTTGATAATGCCGTTGCCAAGTCCAACGATAGCTGGGCCTGAGCGGTAATTAATATCGAGCGTAATAACTCTTGCTCCCGGATAGAGCTTCTCGAACTCTAAAATGAACTCACTACGCGCTCCGTTGAAGGAATAAATCGTTTGGTCATCGTCACCAACTACCATTAGATTATGCTGTGGGTGAGCGACCATTTTGACAAGTTCGTACTGCAAGGCGTTTGTATCCTGGAACTCATCCACCATCACGTACAGATATCTCATCTGCAATTCCTGCAAAAGCGCCGGACGCTCTCGCAGCATCCGATAAGCGATTAAGAGGACATCATCGAAATCGATTTTGAAATTGTCCTGTTTCCATTGTTCGTATATTTCCAGAATGGATTTCATTTCTTTTTCGGCGGTGGTTCCAGCTGGCAAGTCTTCCACGGTGCCCATGTTCATTTTGCAGGAAGAGAGCAGAGAGAGTAGGGTTTCCGGTGGATAAGCATCCTTCGGCAGCCCGAGCTCACGCATGATCTGCTTCAATAGGATGTGCTGGCGCCGTGTCTCGCTGAAAATCTCCTGCTGCAATCCCTGTCTGCGCAAGAAAAACAAGAAAAAGGAATGGAACGTACGAGCCTGCAACCTTGCGACGTCAGCTGTGCTTACTCCCGGGAGCAGGGCGATTCGTTCGCGCATTTCGGCCGCAGCTTTACTCGAAAAAGTCAGCAATAGTAGCTGACTCGGCGAGATGCCGCGCACAGACAACAAATAACCGGTTCTGCAGATCAGAACCGAGGTTTTGCCGGAGCCTGCACCGGCTAGAGTCAGCAGCGGCCCTTTATGATGCCGTACGGCGGCAATCTGCGGACGGTTGAGCAGGATGCCACCTTCCTCCAACCTGCGAAAATAAGCGGAGTCCCCCTCTTCCCGCTTCACCAGCTCCCTGCTGGTCTGTGCTGAAGCTACTGCCGCCTGCGGGATGCGTTCGCCAGTAGCACCCAGCGGGATATTATGAAATAAGAGCTTATTCAATAGATTCACCTTCATATATTTCTGTATAGAGTGAGCTCAAAGAATCTAATTCTATGATGCTTTGGGTTCATCTTAAATAGTGTCTTAAATTTAGCCAATCTACAATATACCATCCCAGCGTTTTTGCTGCACAGAAAAAAATGCTGGATATAGTTTGGGGAAAGGTGGAGTTTGGTTATGAGAGTGGGGCTCGGTGGGCGGAATGTACGGTATAAATCCCGTAAATGGGGCCCGATGGGTGAAATGTACGGTATAAATCCCGTAGAATAGCTGGAATTTGGCTCCGTGAGCGAAATGTACGGTATAAATCCCGTAGAAATGCGGAAATGGGCTCCGTGGGCGGAATGTACGGTATAAATCCCGTAGAATAGCTGTAATGGGGCCCGATGGGTGAAATGAACGGTATAAATCCCGTAGAATAGCTGGAATTTGGCTCCGTGAGCAAAATGTACGGTATAAATCCCGTAGAATTGCTGGGATTGGGCTCTGTAGGCGAAATGTACGGTATAAATCCCGTAGAAATGCTGGAATTTGGCTCTGTAGGCGAAATGTACGGTATAAATCCCGTAGAAATGCTGGAATTTGGCTCCGCGAGTGAAATGTACGGTATAAATCCCGTAGAATTGCTGGAATGGGGCTCCGTGGGTCGAATGTACGGTATAAATCCCGTAGAAATGCGGGGATGGTGCTCCGTGGGCGGAAAGAAGGGCGAAAATGCCCCAGAAGAGAGCAAATCTGGCTCTGCGAGCGAAAAGAAGGGCAAAAATGCCCCAGAAAAGAGCAAATCGGGCACCGCGAGCGAAAAGAAGGGCATAAATGCCCTGAAAAAGAGCAAATCGAGCACTGTGTGCGAATCAGGCGCTGCGAGTGCATTTGTGCATCAGCTTTTCAAACTGAGGCTGCATTAGTGGTCGCTCATTCTGCATGGTTCGTCCTCCCGCTCGTTATTGTGCTTAGTGGACTCAACTTAGTCGCTACTCGGTTTGCAAAGGTTTCAATGTTTGTAACCAACATGTTTAAAATCAATATGTTTGTTGCTGCGAGCTTGATTACGCTGGGTGCGGTTCTGTTACTTTTTAAATGGTAGTACAATTTGGCTACTCTCCTCCAAGTACAACTATACTCCCCACGCATCGCAGATTTGTCCGGTGCCTATTCCTCCTTGTGATCCCTCTTTTATGTTTACAGTAGCCCATTCCCTTTCCTCATCATGCTCATATCCTAAAGCAAAATCATGATATGGAGATGAGCGTATGCCCTCGCCCAATAAGGTTCGCATAAGACATGCCGTTACCATAGATGTACTGATTCCGGCGATCGAGAAGGATTTGGCTACACTACCCTATGTTATTGACGCTGTCCGAACACATGTTAAGCATCCGATAGGTCGAATACTGATTGTTGCTCCAAAAAAGACACGGATACTAGATTTCTGCCGAAAAAAGGGCTGCACATTTGTTGATGAGAATACGGTCCTGCCGATTACAAAAAAAGATATCCATTACCGTTCACGGACATGGGAACGCTCTGGCTGGTTGTTCCAGCAATTGTTGAAGCTGAATGGTGACAAGCTGTGTACGGCTGATTATTTTTTAGTCATTGATGCAGATACGGTCTTAATCGCTCCTCATCGGTTCCGTGAGAAAGGGAAGACGATTTTTTACAGCCGCAATTGGAGTCAGCCTCAGTACTTTGCAACCTATAAGAAGCTTATGGGTAGGAAGGCGGCGTCCGCTTCCTCTTTTGTGACGCATTATATGCTGTTTGAACGCAGCAAATTGACTCAAATGAAAAGAGAAATCGAAATCAAGCATCAGAAGCCCTGGTATTCGGCGATTTTACACAGCATGAACCGCACCAAGCAGTTTGCCTTCTCTGAATTCGAAACTTATGGTAATTACCTATATTCGAAGGATCGTGGGGGGATGAAGATCCAAAAAGCTCGCAATAAAGGCCTCCATATGAATGCAGGTCAGCTATCCAAGCAGAAGCTGAATGGGCTGGCGGAAAAGTATAGATCGTTGTCTTTTCATAAACGGAAAGGGTATGTGAGAACACCGAGTAGTAAGTCCAGCGCAGGGGGGCGATAGGCTTGCAAATCGTACTCCTTTCAGGGGGATCGGGGAAGAGGCTGTGGCCGTTGTCGAATGAGATCAGGTCAAAAGCATTTTTAAGACTTCTTCCCACAGAAAATGGCGGTATGGAGTCGATGATCGAGCGAGTATGCAGAGGGCTGGAGGAGGCAGGATTGCTGGATTCAAGCTCCATTGTAACCCATCGCAGTCAGGTGGAGATTACCCGCAAATCCGTTGGCGATCAGGTTTCCTTGCTGGCGGAGCCGCAGAAGCGGGGAACCTTTACTGCGGTCGCGCTGGCGGCGAGCTACTTGCACTCCGTGAAGAAGATAGACCTAGAAGAGATTATAGTCGTCATTCCGGTGGATTCATATGTGGAGGCTTCCTTTTTTAAGCAGCTTCAACGGTTTCCCAATGTACTTTCAGAATCACAGGCGGATATTGCCCTGATAGGTGTTACACCTGAATTCCCCTCCACACAGTTTGGATATATTTTACCAAGTGAAGGTTCACGTGGTACGTCCTTTCTAAATGTTGAGCAGTTCGCAGAGAAGCCGGATGAAGCGAGGGCCGCCGAGTTTATTTCCCGTGGAGGACTGTGGAACTGCGGTGTGTTCTCCTGTTCGTTGGGGCACTTGCTTTCTTGTATGGCTGGAAGGGATCTTCCAGTGGATTACATTCAGCTGCTGGAGCGGTATGACGAATTGCCAGAACGAAGCTTTGATTATGAGGTGCTGGAACACACGCGGCGAGCGGTAGTTATTCCCTATAGCGGGGTATGGGCGGATATTGGCAGTTGGGATGCGCTTGCTTCTCATTTGCAAGAAAAAGTAATTGGCAGGGGAAGTATCTCTGAGGATTCAAAAGGAACACATTTAGTCAACGAGCTCTCTTGTCCTGTGCATATCATCGGTGCCCCAGGTTTGATCGTGGCGGTAGGTCCGGATGGCATTTTGGTTGCTGGGATAGAGCAGGCGAAACGGATCAAGCAGAAGCTGGAGGGTCATGCCGCGAAGCCGATGATTGAAGAGAAGCGGTGGGGGAGCTCCCGTATTTTGGATTTCTCACGAACAGCAACAGGAGTTGAGGTTACGACTTCCAAAATCGCCATGTTGGCAGGGAAGCACACCAGCTATCATTTTCACAGGCATACTAAAGAAATATGGTCTTTTCTTTCCGGTAGTGGAGAGTACCGTATGAACGGCATTCTTCATGTGGTTGCTGCCGGAGACACGGTCACGGTACCTGCGGGTGCGAGACATGGTCTGCGGGCGATTACACCGCTCGAATTGATCATCATTGAACTGGTGGCATTTCCTGACGTTGGGGATTATGTGCGCGTTTCTGCCGGATGGGAGGGGGAGAAAGACACCCTTGATAATTAACTACTTAGGGTAGCGCAATAAGCAGGATTCAAACTCAACATGTAGATTGCTAGCCCCTAATATTTTATGTTCACCGAAGAAAATCAACCGGGTCTTTTTGAATCCAGCGTACCTGTCCCGGTTGACTTTTTGAGCGTATCCAGTTAACATCACTGCATTTAGAAGAGTTATAGATCTGAGCCACCTTCGTATCTTTTGGATGGGAATCGAAATGAGACCTGCGTTCCCAGGTCTACAATACTGCTAATGGACAAGCCGTATTCTGGTCCGTACATTAGCATAGCCCGGTCATTTACATTTTTGAGTCCATAGCCTATAGACTGGGATTTAAGCAGAAGATTGAGTCGTTCTTGTGGGGGGGCATTGGAATGATTACTTTGGTGCCCTGGTTTATATTAATAAAACGGCGAATTATCCATTGCAAACGTATATCCAACAGCTTAGCGTTGATGTTCAGAACATTACAGATCCTGAAAAATTAATGGAATTAGCAAAAGTTTCGAATAAGACTTTGAACGCTGCTAAAATCGTGGTTTCCACGCTGCCATTGTTGTTGATTTATCCGTTTATGCAAAAGTATTTCGTTACAGGGATTGTTGTGGGTTCGGTTAAAGAATAAATATTAGTAGACAGCCGCTATGAGGTTTCATAGCGGTCTACTATTTTCAAGTAGGAGGCTTACAATGAATAGTAATCAAGTTCATACATCAATTCTGGATGAAATGAAGACATTTGTCTCTCAAGAAGCCAATCGGGGTATTTCATTTACGAATAAAGAGGCAGCATTTTATTTTACGCAATCGCATCACACGGATCATGTGGAACATGCATTTTTTGAGGGATTTAATATCGCTAAGAATAGAATTTTCGGTGGGTACACTTTATTCGTAGGTGAGCAGAAGCTAGACAATCGGCAATCTGAAGTCTGGGCCTATCCTTATAAAATGGTGCGTAAGCATGCGGAACTGACTGAAGAGCTTTGGTTGTTGGATTATCATAATCTATTAGAAATTAGTCTCGCTAATGCGAAGGAAGCCATAGGCATTACTTTAAGCGGAGAGAATGTTAGCTATATAAACCAACAAGATCATGTCGCCTACTTTAGCCCTATCGAGGGAGATTGGGTGATTGCAGTTAGTGCTATCAACCTTTCACCTTTGCACATGGATAATGAAATTCTAATTGCCGATGCAAACGCTGGAGGATATTATATCGCTGCAGGTAAGACAACCGAAGAAGCAGTAAGGTTAATCCTTAATGCTAGGCAAGATATAGGCACTTTGAAAGATGAACGTGTTAAGCGGCTAGAAGACTTCTTACACCACAATGCCCATCTAACCAGCAGTGATGATACGCTTACTTTAGCTATGAATTGGTTGAATATCACTATGGATCAGTTGGTTACTAGACAGCAGGGTGATGGTATCTATGCAGGATTGCCATGGTTTAACGAATATTGGGGACGGGATCAATTTATAGCTCTTCCGGGAGCCGTGCTAGTTACAGGGCAATTCGAAACGGCTAGAAATATCTTGCTGTCATTCGCAGAATTTCAGAATACGGACGAAGATTCTAAATACTTTGGTAGAATTCCAAATATCTTGTCTCCTGGAAAGGTGGATTACCATACTACGGATGGTACGCCGCGATTCATTATCCAGTTGCAGGATTACGTTAAATATTCGGGAGATACAGCGATCATTAGAGAGCTTTATCACAATGTACAATATAGTATTGAAGGTTCCATAAAATATTGGGTAGATGATAAAGGGTACTTGAAGCACGCAGATAATGAAACTTGGATGGATGCCCGGGATGGTAATTTGGAGTCTTATTCTCCTCGGGATACCCGTGCCAATGACATTCAAGCACTCTGGTATAACCAATTGCTTGCTGGTGTTTACTTTGCTGAATATATGGATGACAAAGTGAATGCTGATAAATGGAAGGGCATTGCTGAAACCTTGAAGCATCATTTTGAGGTCGATTTCTTTGATCAAGCTCATCCTTATTTAGCAGACAGACTGGACGCAGAAGACAAGCCTGAATTCTCCCTGCGCCCGAACCAGTTATTTGCTTTTGAAATGTTTGACGATAATGATTTTAAGGCTAGAGCGATTCGTACCGCGTGGGAAGAGTTGGTTTATCCATGGGGCGTTGCTTCGCTAGATAGACATCATCCATTGTTCCGCCCGTTTCATTTAACTTCTCATTATCCGAAAGACGAGGCTTACCATAACGGTGCGGTTTGGATTTGGCTTAATGGTATTGCGATGCAGCGTATGATTGAAGCGGGGCAGGAAGAAACCGCCTATCAGCTATTCAAGAATATGAACTGGCAGGCCTTGAATTTGGGTGTAGTCGGAGGACTTAGTGAGAATATGGATGCTTATCCGCTGGAAGGTGAGAGCTGGGCGAAGTTGACGGGTGCATACCTACAAGCTTGGTCTAATGCTGAGCAGCTGCGTGTGTGGTATCAATACTTCTTAGGGATCCGTCCGGACCTGATTAACAATACACTGACGATTGCTCCAAGAATTCCCCAAGAGCTTGAATCCTTGGCCTATGATGTGAATATAGGGAATGGACGTATTAAAGCTACATATAACCGTGGACTTGAAACAACATACTCCTATACATTCAAGAATGTAGGACTGGAAGTTATGATCGATGTGTCCCCTTTTGAAACGGTATCGCTTGAAGTTAAGCCAAATATGGAGCTGGTTGTAAGACAGGATGATCATATACTGGCAGTTACCTTATATGATGAGAATCGTCAAATACTCAAGGAGATTCAGTCAGGGCTATGCGAATCACGTGTTATACAAAATAAGCGGAATAACGAGTTGTTAAAAGATGTTGAGTTTGCAAAGCCGCTAAGCTTGGACAATCACCCTTGTATAAAGCTGTAGCTATAATTAGTTAAGGTATTCTGCAAGCATAAGCGCCTTCGGCGTCCCTATAAGGGCGGCAAGTGTTTAAGCGAGAAATATAAGGATAATTTATAGCATGGAACATATAAATTCTTATATTTTAAAAATAACCTCTAACCCATCCTCAGGATGCTGTTAGAGGTTATTTTGGCAGTCTATGACAGAGGAGATTTCCTGTTCAAATTCAAAAGATGCTCAAGTCCTGCTGCAACCCCATCTTCATCATTAGTGACGGTAACAAATTCAGCCATTTCTTTTAGAATCGGTGCTGCATTAGACATGGCAATTCGGTAGCCAGCCATCTCGAACATCGGTTGATCATTATAGCTGTCACCCATTACGGCTACATCAGTTAGCGGGATGCCATAGTGAGCGGCTAGCATAGCAACACCGGAGCCTTTGTTGGCATCCTCGTGGTTAATTTCGATATTATTGACATGGGAGGCTGTAATAATGAGGCCAGGGATCGCGGCGAAACGGGTGGAGGCTTCTTTGAGCAGTTCCCGGTTTAGAGAAAAGGCTAACGTTTTATAAATGACATTCTCCTCTTTGCTCCAGATCTCTTCCATACTCTCGACGTAAGTTACAGCCGCTTGTTGAAACTGCTGATCGATCATTGCTTTTAGCAGCCAGCTGACTTCCTCGGGTACTTCTTCTTCGCTCAGTGCAGATAATTTTTCTAATTTTACCCGTTTGTTCAGTTCTACATATACGTTGTCCTCTGTGTATACCTCGTAATACAAATCCGGAATTTCGTTCATCCAGCGTAACGCAGGAATGATGTCCGCCTTATTCAGCGGTTTACTTGCCGCGAGCGTGCGGTCAGACAGTGTAACTACTGCGCCATTCAGACTGACTACAGGGCATTCCAGATCCGCCAGCCGCAACTGTCGTTCCGCATCCATAAAAGAGCGTCCCGTAGCAATAATTACAATGTGACCTAAATTCTGAGCGTTTATAATCGCCTCTCGGTTCTTTGGACTGATGTTCCCTTTTTCGTTCAGCAATGTTCCATCCATATCTAAAGCAATCAGCATATTGTATGATCTCCTTATCCAGTCATAGTTGTCCATTCGCGGGCTGTGAGAACGTTACTTGTATCTTATCATTAATATTTTGAAAACCAAAAACCCCTTTTCATTCATATCTTAATCGTATATTTTTAGAAAATAGTTCAGTCGTGGTACAATAGTTGTCAAACTAATCGACTAGCCGAGTCTATCGTCAGTTCATGTTCGTGGGACGTGATCCGTCGATATTTTTCCTGCGTAAGGACATCGGCAGCTGTATATGTAAGGGGGACTATTCGTGAGATCCAAAAACTTAGCCACCATGTCACTCGCCTTTATGGCATGTGGGTTTCTGATTACACTATTTCTACCTGAGAATCTCGCTGTGATTCTACTAAGAGGCGGCTTTGAGGCCGGTCTGGTAGGGGGGATTGCCGACTGGTTTGCGGTAACCGCGCTGTTCCGCCATCCGCTGGGTCTGCGTATTCCACATACCTCACTGCTGCTCAAGAATCGGGATAAGATTATCCAGTCGTTAATCACCGCTATGGAGACTGAGCTACTGAACAAAGAGAGTATTGAGAACAAGCTGCGCAAGTTTGGTATTATGTCTATGGGTTCCAAGCTGCTGACGAAGTTCTTCAGCAAGAAGAAGGCAAGAGCCCAAATCCTGGAGCAGTTTAGCGAATTCGTGTCACGTCTTCCGGTAGAGAAGGCTGTACCATTCCTTCAAAAGGCAGCTTCCGAATATATTCATGAAGCCGAGCTTGGGGTTGCGGCTGATAAAATTGTCACTAAATTGATGAACGCTGGAAAAGATGTAGCTGCTCTGGATTATGCGCTGGAAGGGGTATCTAATTGGAGTGGGCGCCCCGAAACGAAAGCTATGCTGGGTAAGATCGCCAGTGAGAAACTGGCTGAAGTGAAGCTTGGCGGACTTAAAGGTATGGCTTTTCAGGCTTTCGTTGGGTTCATGGATGCGGATATGCTTGGTGAAATGTTGCAAGGTATGCTACAGTCCGGTATCCGCGATTTTCGTGAAGAGGATAGCCCCTACCGTGAAGAGATCATCCGGGAAATTCGGGTGGCGCTGTTCCAGATTGTTAATGATGAAGCTAAGCTGGCGTCATTAAAAGAATGGGCACTGAATGAGCTTGAGGGAGAAGCAGCAACCGCTTTTCTGCATACTCAATTGGAAAATGTGCGTAGTAAGGTACTCTCCTTATTGGAAGAGGACCGGGCAGCTGGAGGACGCAAGTTATTTGCGCTCTATACCCTGCTTATGCGTCGTATTAGCAAGGAACAAGAATGGATCAGTAGCTGGGAGGAGCGGATTCGCGCTTCATTAATTGCATTTGTAGAGGCTAACCACTTCCGGATCGGTCTCTTGGTGAAAGAGAATCTGGAAAGCATGGATGATGCTAGTCTAGTGAACATGCTGGAGGATAAAGTGGGTAAAGATCTTCAGTGGATTCGTGTGAACGGCGCCTTATGCGGTTTTGTTGTAGGGCTTGTACTTACGATTGTTCAATTTATTTAAATAAAAGTAGTCCGTCTCCAGTCATTAGAGACGGACTATTTTTTTGTTCTACCTTTGTATTAAGGCAGCTTGATAAAGCCGCTCCAAATCGGTTGCTGTACGCTGCCAATTGAAGACTTCAAGCGCATCCGCTCTTCCTTGTTTCCCAATGGTTTCTACTAACTCTGGATTGCGGCCTAGTCGCAGCAAATCCCTTGCAAAAGGCAAGGCCTCGCGATATCGTTCTACCAAATATCCGTTATGTCCGGAGACAATAATCTCCCGGATACCCCCATTGCAAGAAGCGATAACCGGTATTCCGGACGCCATGGCCTCTACATTAACAAGACCAAAGGATTCATGATTCTGAGAAGGGCATACAAAGCAGTCCGCTGCTTGATAAAGGGTATGAATATCTTCATGAGCAACATTTCCTAGGAAGGTGACGTGCACTCCTAATCGCCGTGCAAGCAGCTTCAACTGTCGCAAATACGACGGTTTCCCTTTGCCTGCGATTACAAGATGAGCGGGGAGATGTTTATTTAAATGGTACATAGCACGTATCAATACAGGCACCCCTTTGCGGGGAATGACTCGACCGACGAACAAGACGGTAAAGACCTTCGGGAGTCTATAAAGTCTGCGAAGATGGTATTTTTCCTGTGTTAGTACTGGAGTGAATCGATCAAGATCCGCTCCGAGAAGGACAATACGGATCTCTTTGTTCAATTGAGGGAAGCGCCGGGCTAGTCTTCGCTGTAGAGAGTGGCTGTTCGCAATGATCAGATCTGCTCTAGACAAGTCCCTAGCAATCTTAACTGTCCCCGGTGTGAATGTAAGAGAGTGCAGAAATAGAAATACTGGAATATGAGGGAGCCGTTTCTTTACAGCAGACATAAGATGGGGGCGATTATCGATCTGAATCATATCAAATGACTCTTTTTGAATGTAGTCTAATACCGAAGTACGATAATGGACGGAAGTACTTGCGGGCAATCGAATGATTCTGACCTGCTCCAATATTGAAGCCTCGGGCAGTCCCGGTGCTCTCCGGCTCACAATGGTAACCTTATGTCTCTCAGCCAGCCTTTTGGCAATGGCCCAAATGCAGATTTCTACTGAACCGTCTCCCGGAACCGGGAACTGCTCCGGTGCAATGATACAAATATGCATGGTTCACGCCTCCTCTGATCCGCTAATGGTTATCCTCTTCCCACCATATGCAGCTTAGTAAACTGGAGATACATCTGAAAGCGGAGAGGGCGTGGGGCCCATTCCATTCACATGGTCGAAGCATAAAATACTAAGGCTAACTATGGTTGTGACCATTATTCGAATGACAGGGGAGAGGGCAATTGGGAACGAAACATAAGTCTGGATTGACTAGCAAATGGATTAAAACCAAGGTGCTCATGCAAAGTTCTACGATTTCACCGCTGATTCCAGAGACTGTGAAGTTTAGCAAAGCAAACTTAAAGACGATGCTGTTGAAATACGGGATGATTTACGTTAAACCGGAGCATGGTACCTATGGTAATGGTGTGATGAAGGTTGAACAGAGTAAGGGTTCTCATGGAATAGAATACAAATACCAAACTGGAACAAAGATAAAAACCTTTGGAGCCTATGACACCTTTTATTTATTACTCAAGAAAGCGACACGCGGACGTAGTTACTTGATTCAGAGAGGGATTGTTTTGTTGAAGCACGGAAAGCATCGTTTTGATATCCGCGTTATGGTCCAGCTCAGTCCGCGTGGTAAATGGGAAACTACCGGGCTGATCGGCCGAGTAGCTGAGAAAGGCAAGATCGTGACCAACTATCATAGCGGCGGTAAGTTAACGGCTATGGAGAAGCTGCTGTCGCCTTATTTGAACGAAGCTCAGCAAGATCAGATGCTTAAGATATTGAGAAAGCTAGGAGAGGATACTGGGCGTTTCTACCATAAGAAATATCCCGGTTTTAAACAGATTGGTGTTGATGTAGGATTAGACAGTTACATGACTCCTTGGATTATTGAAGTGAATACTAATCCAGATCCGTATATTTTCAAACATCTTCCTAATAAAAGCATGTACCGCAAAGTGATGGCTTACCGCAGAGCAAATGCGAAGAAGAAGTCCACTAGCTGATTTGTTTCTTCGTATTCGCAATAACAATGGAGACCTTTTGTTCGAGTTCTATTACTTTTTGTTTGTGGGTTGCGATTTGACGATAACCGGAGACCAGTGAAGATAGGGACTGGGTGGTTAACGTAAGATTTTGTTTACGTATCGCTGCTTTAAAGTCAGACCAATCTGCCGAGATCCGTTTGTTTAACGAAGTGATAACGCTTTTGTTAGATTTGATTGTGATTTGAGGACTTTCAATGCCAGATAAGGTCTTGCGAGCTTCGGCTATCTTTTGGGTACGTGTCTTTTTGGCTGCGTTCAGCTGATTCTGTTTGTCGCTGATCTCTTGGCGTGCCAACTGAACCAAGATTTTCATAGCATCACCTTGGGCACGCAGTACGGCATTCAAGGTCTTATCCTTAAAACCCTTGGCGATACTAATTCGCTTAGTAAGTGCACTATACTGGTCGAATAAGGGTTGATAGCGCTGCTTGCAGCTCTTAACGGTGGTTTCTAGCCGGGTTACTGCTTCAATATCAATCCCTTTAATTTGTTGACGTACCACAATCAACGCTTGCTCATTATTGTAGTGAAGGATTCGGATCTGTTCCTCGCGATGGTCATACTGCAGCTTTAAGGTGGATAAATCATTGTATAGAGTAGTCAGCTTAACTCTGGCAGAGCTTTCTGCCGTCGCAGCCGTCAGATCAAAAGCCGCTTGAATAGAGGGTGTTAGTTCCGTCGTAGATGCAGCAAAAGCTCCCGTTGATGTGCTTAGCAGTAGCAGGACCGTCAGTAGTAGTAAGGGCACTGACTTTAATATTTTCATTTGCTCTCCTCCTATTTCCGTAACCCTAATGACAACAAAAAAAAGCACCCGTAGCAAAGGCAAGAGCCTTTATTACGGGTGCTTCCAACGTAATAGGTTACGAACGATATATTATGTTTAATAATAGTTTGTCTCAGACCATCCAGTCAATATTTAAAATTAAACTATTCACTATTCAAAATGATGCACAGGACATTTCTTTACTCACTTCTCTTATCGTATACTGAAATAAGAAGGGAATAGAGGAGTGCAACGTTCGCAACAAAGGAGGTCTGGCGTAGATGGATAACTCAGTAGAATATAGCGCTATGTTGGAACATGCATTTATGAGGTCCCCAGAGGGAATGGCCGTACTATCTTTGAATAACGACAATGGCAACTGGCTAAAGGTCAATCCGACTTTTTGCAATCTACTTGGCTTAACGGAAGCTGAGTTTCTTGCTGGAGCTATTTTTGCAGAAATGGAAGAACTTCAGAATTCACCAGCGGTTAGCTATAAGAAGGAACAATGCATTCGTACCAAAGCGGGTCAGCCAGTATGGCTTTCCCTAACGTTCTCAGGATTAGGGGCAGGACAATCCCTTTCGTATATCATAGTGTATGCTGAAGATATTACGAACCGAAAGATTGCAGATCAACAAACGGTAGATCATCAAGATCAGCAGCAGATGGAGGAACAGATTCTTCAAAGCGAACGCTATTATAGATTGATGTCTGAGAACTCGCTGGATTTAATCTCCCGTCATGCAGTTGAAGAGCGTAAACAGTTCGAATTCAAGCTTCAGGAGAACGAACAACGCTATAAATCCTTATTCGAATATAATCCCTCTGCTGTGTACTCTATGAATTTGCAAGGTGATTATTTGACAGCCAATGCGAATCTGGAGAAGTTGACGGGGTATTCGCTGGATGAACTGATTGGAATGTACTTTGGTCCTGTTGTGCATGAGAAGGACATGGAGAAGACGCTATATCATTTTAATCTAGCCGCTAAGGGATATCCCCAAAGCTATGAGCTGACGCTTATTCATAAAGAAGGCCATTTTGTAGAGATTAATACGACTAATATTCCGATTATTGTAGACGATCAAGTGGTTGGTGTGTATGGTATTTCCCGTGATATTACGGAACGTATACGATATACAGAACAAATTGAAAAGCTAAGCAATGAGTACACCCTCATTTTAAATGCGGTTTCAGAAGGTATTTTTGGACTCGACATGGAGGAGAAGGTGACCTTCATCAACCCTGCAGGTTTGCAAATGCTGGGCTATGAACATGATGAAATCATGGGTCATTCGTATCTGGATCATATTCAGCAGACGGCGCTTGATGGGATCCATTATCGGCCTGAGGAGTCTCCACTTATGAAGGCTATTAGGTCAGGGGTATCTTTTCAGAGTAAGGATGCGGTTTTGTGGCGTAAGGATGGTACAAGCTTTCTTGCGGAGTATCAGGTAACCCCTCTATTCGATAAAGGTGAACCTAAGGGCGTTGTAGTAGTGTTCAGGGATATTACAGATGAGAAGGAGATCATTCGGGCGAAGGAATCTGCGGAAAAAGCGGATCAGGCTAAATCTGAGTTTCTAGCCGTTATGAGTCACGAAATACGCACACCTATGAACGGTATAGTGGGGATGACTGATCTGCTTGCAGAGACGGAACTGGATGAAGAGCAACGTGGGTATACAGATATTATTAAAGAGAGTAGTAGTTCTCTTCTATATATTCTTAATGAAATTCTCGATTACAGTAAAATTGAGGCCGGTAAAATGATGATCGTACATGAGCCTGTGCGTCTTCAAGAGGTTCTGGACAGTGTAACGGATTTATTTATGGCAAAGGCTTTGGAACAAAATATCGAGCTGTCTTATTGCATGGCGGCAAGAGTTCCAACGCTCATTATGGGAGATGCAGGGCGACTACGTCAGGTATTGGTCAATCTGGTCAGCAATGCGATTAAATTTACTGATCGGGGCAGCGTCTGTATTTACGTGGAACAGAATATGTCCGAAGATCCAAAGAAATCGACTTTGAAATTTAATGTTAGAGATACGGGGATAGGTATTCCTTTAGAGAAGCAGGATCTGCTGTTTCAATCGTTCTACCAGCTGCACTCCTCGTTTAATCGTAAGTATGGCGGGACGGGGTTAGGGCTGGCGATTTGTAAGAAGCTCGTCGAGCTGATGGGTGGAGCAATTGCGGTGGAGAGTAGCGAAGGAGAGGGCGCCAATTTCTATTTTACGCTACAGATTAATCCTGAAAGCGGATATGAGGGTGATGAGGAAGTAGTTGCTCAGACAGAGTGGAAATCCACACAGGAAATAGAATCAGGATCTGATTCAGAGGTACCAATGGATGTTGGCGCAAATGTGATTTTACTCCCGGAAGGCCCTGCCCTTTCAGCTTCTAATCCGGAACCCTCAAGAGGTAATCCATCCTGATGAAGCATAGAATGTCCAGTCTCAGTAACAAACTACCAGCGGATCCATATACACAGTGGGAGGCTGGGGTTGCATCCCCGTCTTCTGCATGTGGACCGGCGACGATGGCGGCTTTAACCGAGTATTGGAATACCCAGCTAAGAATGGACTTTATTCGTGGCAAAGGGCATTTTCACTCCAAAGCAGCTCATATTAATTACATATATAGTCATCACGGAGGGACCCCTTTGGGGATGAGTGTACGCCGTTTTACCAAAGGACTGAAAGACTATATCCATTCATCGCTTTTACCGAAAGGGAAGCATAAGCTGTTCATTACCACTTTTAATGATTTCAATGGATATAAAGCGGAGATTGATGCGGGTCGGCCTGTAGCTGTTAAATTTGATAAATGGTTTAAATTCCGATGGAGAGGGAAATTCGCTTACGACTACCACTGGGTACTCGGAATAGGATATGAGGTGCCTGATAACGGAGATCGTCCAATCCTCATCGTTCAGGATAATGGTGTGAGGTATAAGGACGGTGAGATTGCTCTTGGTAAGGAACGCCGTATTCCGTATTTTGTAAATAAAGACATCATTACGATGGTCGGAATGAATATCGTAGAACCTCTTAATTGATTGCGATTCGGCTAGGGGATTGCCCTGAAAAAATGATCTAATTATTTTGAGTCAAACGTTTGCACTAATTAGAGGATCATACTATAATCCAGTTAATAACTGGAAAAGGGGATAGGTGCTTTGTCCGTACAAAAGGAAATGAAGGAACCCATTTATTATGGTGATCCTGCGACTACTGAAGGAATTTCCGTATTCGCACAGGAGTTTGATCAGTTGTTTAGCTATGACGGGGATGATCTGGGGCTGACGTATTCACCGGCCTGTTCATCATTTTGCTTGTGGGCCCCTACGGCTCAGGAAGCAGAGTTGGTAATCTATGATTCGTGGCAAGGAGCAGCAGTGTGCAAATATGCTATGAATCGTGATATCCGGGGAACGTGGAGAGCTACGGTTGACGGTGATCTAGACGGCAAATTCTATACCTACCGAGTGCGTCTAGGCGAACAGTGGAATGAAGCGGCTGATCCTTATGCACGGGCTGTTGGCGTGAACGGCGACAGAGGGGCTATTTTAGATTTACGCAAGACAGATCCTGAGCGGTGGACGGAAGATAAGCCGCCTTTTGAGGATCCTGTAGACGCCATC
This sequence comes from Paenibacillus sp. FSL K6-0276, assembly GCF_037977235.1. Taxonomy (NCBI): domain Bacteria; kingdom Bacillati; phylum Bacillota; class Bacilli; order Caryophanales; family Paenibacillaceae; genus Paenibacillus; species Paenibacillus sp. FSL K6-0276. Next base: position 373,076 of record NZ_CP150276.1, read on the forward strand.
ATTTATGAACTTCATTTACGTGACCTATCTATTCATCCGGCAAGTGGCATGGCTCACGAGGGGCAATATCTCGCTTTGGCGGAAGAAGGAACTCGCGGACCTGATGGAATTTTGACAGGGCTTGATCATATCGCGAATCTCGGTGTGACCCACGTGCAGCTATTGCCTATTTATGATTATTCTACAGAGAGTGTAGATGAGACGAAGCTGGATGAACCGCATTTTAACTGGGGCTATGATCCGAAGAATTATAATGCGCCTGAAGGCTCCTATGCTACGGATCCGTATATGCCTGGACTACGAATCCAAGAGTTAAAAACAATGATTCAAGCGCTTCATGATCGGGGTCTCCGTGTCATTATGGATGTTGTTTACAACCATGTGTACGACGGATACCGCGTAAATTTCACCAAGCTGGTTCCTGGCTATTATTTGCGTTATAAACAAGACGGAAGCCTGTCGAATGGCTCTGGTTGCGGGAATGACGTGGCTACAGAGCGCTTGATGATGTCTCGCTTCATTGTGGAGTCCGTGATCTATTGGGCCAAAGAATACCATATTGACGGCTTCCGCTTCGATTTGATGGGTTTGATGGATGTCGATACTATGAGGGAAACTCGGCGACGTCTGGATGAAATAGATCCATCCATCATTACGATTGGTGAAGGCTGGATCATGGGGACAGTGCTGCCGATGGAACGGCTCGCTCATCAGAAGAATGCAGCTCTTCTCCCGAGAATCGGGCAATTTAATGATGATTTCAGAGATGCCATCAAAGGAAATATCTTTTTGTACGATCAGCCAGGCTTTATCAGCGGAATGATGGGCTTAGAGCTTGCGATCAAGGCAGGGGTTGCAGGAGGAATTGCCTTCAGTTCAGGGATTAAGCAATTTGCCGTGGAGCCTCAGCAAACCGTTAACTATGTGGAGTGTCATGATAATCATACGCTCTGGGATAAAATAGTATTGTCCACCGAGGGTGAGACGGTCACTCAGCGCCGCTCCATGCATAGGCTAGCTTCTGCGATATTGTTCATGAGTCAGGGAATTCCTTTTATCCATGCGGGTCAGGAATTTATGCGTACGAAGGACGGGGTGGAGAACAGCTTCAAATCCTCCGTCGAGATCAATCGCATGGATTGGGAATTGTGCGCTGCGCATCAGGAAGATGTGATGTATATGAAGCAGCTAATTACACTGCGCAAAGCTCATCCGGCTTTCCGTATGCGAACAGCAGATGACATTCGGAGCCATTTGGTTTTTGAAAAAGCACCAGTAAGCGCAGTATCTTATACGCTACGTGGCCATGCTGGAGGAGATGTAGAGAAGCATATCTATGTTCTTTTTAATGCGAATGCTGAACAGACCACTGTGGTTCTGCCACAGCTTGGAGCGTGGAAGACCATCTTTGGGGCTGACCTCACGCAGGATCTGACTGGAAATAAGCTAACGGTAAATGGAATCGGAATGGTAGTACTGACGGCGAAATAGATAGTATTTTACAAGACAATTAGTGAAAAGCATGCAGAGTAACGTACATCAATCAGGTACAGTACACTGTGTGCTTTTTTCTGTCTTTCTATTTCCTTAATTTGATTGTTTCATTTTACATAAAAAGGTGACATTATTCATTTTCGATGATGATATTGGATGTTAATATGAAGGCATTTACTTTGGTGCTTTAGAGTGGCATAAGCATAACGACAGACAATTATAGAGAGTATTTTTCTTTTTTAACGGTTTAGAAAGTATATATTTGGGGCCCCCGCAAAGTACCTGAGTATGCATCGAAGCAAAGCCCCACTTTGTGGGGATATTTAGAGAGGATGAAAGAGATGGGGAAAGCAACCGGATTCTTAGAGTTTGAACGGCAGACGCCTTCGGAGTGTGAGGCGCTGGAGCGGATTAAGAATTGGGATGAATTTTCGATTCCTATGGATGAAGAGAAGCTGCGCGAGCAAGGGGCACGCTGTATGGACTGTGGCACGCCATTTTGTCATGTAGGACGTCTGTTGTCTGGTATGGCTTCCGGCTGCCCACTGCATAACCTGATTCCAGAATGGAATGATATGGTCTATCGTGGAAATTGGGAGGTTGCGCTGAAACGTCTGCATAAGACCAATAACTTCCCTGAATTTACTGGACGTGTGTGTCCGGCTCCTTGTGAAGGCTCTTGTACGGTAGGGATGAACGGCAAGCCCGTTACGATTAAATCGCTTGAAAAGGCGATTGTAGATAGAGGTTTTGCAGAAAACTGGATTGTGCCAGAACCGCCACTAACTCGCACAGGTAAAAAGGTAGCTGTAGTGGGTTCGGGTCCGGCAGGTCTTGCTTGTGCAGCTCAGCTTAACAAGGCAGGGCATTCGGTGACCGTGTATGAACGGGCAGACCGGATTGGCGGTTTGCTGACGTATGGTATTCCGAACATGAAGCTGGATAAGAAGACTGTTCAGCGCCGAGTAGACCTGCTAGCGGCTGAAGGCATTTCATTCGTAACTCGTACAGAGATTGGGCGAGATATCTCGGCATCACAACTCAGGGCGGAACATGTTGCTGTTGTCTTGTGTGGCGGGTCTACGCAGGTACGAGATCTTCCTATAGCTGGTCGTGAGCTGCGGGGCATTCATCAGGCTATGGAGTTTCTGACACTGAATACTAAGAGCTTACTGGATTCAGAGCTTGCTGATGGCGAATACTTGTCCGCGGCAGATAAGGATGTAGTTGTAATCGGTGGCGGAGATACTGGCACAGACTGTGTAGCTACGTCGATTCGCCACGGCTGCCGTAGTGTGATCCAGCTTGAGATTATGCCACAGGCTCCGCTGACGCGTCAGCCTAGCAATCCGTGGCCAGAATGGCCAAAGGTTCTTAAGGTGGACTATGGCCAAGATGAAGCGGCATCGCTGTATAAAGAAGATCCACGCCGTTATCTTGTTTCGACGAAACGTTTTGTCGGCGACGATTGTGGACATGTGCAGGAGCTGCATACCGTGCGAATTGAGTGGACTCGTAATGAACAGGGACGGATGGTTCCAGTTGAAGTACCGGGCAGTGAGGAAGTTCTAAAGGCGCAGCTGGTACTACTCGCATTGGGATTCACAGGTCCCGAAGAGACTGTACTAGGCGAGTTTGGAGTGGAACGTGATGAGCGTGGAAATGCCAAGGCGGAGTTCGGAGCACAAGCAACCAATGTAGAAGGTGTATTCACCGCAGGCGATATGCGCCGCGGACAAAGTCTTGTAGTCTGGGCCATTGATGAGGGTCGTCAGACAGCCCGCGAAGTGGACCGGTTCTTGATGGGATCATCGAATTTGCCGTAAGAATTGAGGCATATAGAGCAGGGCGTTCCTTTTAGGGAACGTCCGCTTTTGCGTTGTTGGCATATTCAAGGTTAAAATTGTAACCTAAGGACATGATCTACTTTAGTCGAAAAGGAGAATACATGATGAAGCTAATGTTTATTTCCGATATTCACGGATCTTTATTCTGGCTAGAACGGGCTTTGGAAAAGGTTGAGGTAGAACAGCCAGACAGTCTTGTTATTGTAGGAGACTTTTTATATCACGGTCCCAGAAATCCACTGCCGAAGGGTTATGACCCACAGGGAGTTGCTAATAAACTGAATGAATATAACCAAAAGAAGCCCATAACGGCGGTACGGGGTAACTGCGATGCTGAGGTGGACCAGATGTTGCTGCAATTCCCGATGATGGGCGATTATGTCATGCTCCTGCATGAAGGTAGACGGATCTATATTACACACGGGCATGGCTTTAGCATTGAGAATTTACCGGCACTTTCCGAGAAGGATATCTTTATTCAGGGGCACACTCATATTCCGGTTGCGGATGAAAAAGAGGGGATATATGTGCTGAATCCCGGCTCCATATCGCTGCCTAAAGAGAATAATCCGAATTCCTACGGTGTCATTGAGGATGGAGAATTCATCGTTAAGGATTTTGAAGGCAATGTGGTAAAAAGCATCACACTATAGGCTTAGCCAGATCCCTTGTGACCCGAATTCCTTCCAATATTATTAGTGTCCTAGGGAATTGAGCACTAGAACATATTATTGTATGATGAGGAAGGAGTTCCAAGGATAGGCTGGCTCCAAATATAATAGTAAAGGTAGTTAACACATGAATCCTAAAGAATTGAACTATACAATGCCACCGGAATGGGGCAAGCATGAACGTACTTTTATCTCCTGGCCGGTGCAGGAATCCATGTGTTTCCCAGATAACCATGAGTCTGTGTGCCAAGGTTATGCTGAGATCATCACAGCCATTGCCGAGTTTGAACCGATTACGGTCATCGTTAACCCGGAGGACGTGGAAAGGGTAGAGCGTCTGGTCGGCGGACCGAATGTAACGCTGCTGCCTATAGAGCATAGCGATGCTTGGTTGCGTGATAACGGGCCTACCTTTGTTGTTAATAAAGACGGTGCTTTGGCAGGCGTGAACTGGAAGTTCAATGCCTGGGGTGGTAAATATTCACCTTGGGATCTGGATGACGAAGTGGCTCCGCAGATTCTCGAACATTCGCAAGTCACACGCTTTGATGCGCCGCTTGTGATGGAAGGTGGCTCTATTCATACAGATGGAGAAGGCACCTTGATTACTACAGAAGAATGTCTACTCAATACGAACCGCAACCCAGAGCTGAAGCGCGAGGATATTGAAGAGTACGTGCGGAACTATACAGGTACAGAAGCTATTATCTGGCTGAAGCGTGGCCTAAGTGGCGATGAAACCGATGGTCATGTCGATAATATTGCTTGCTTTGCTGCTCCAGGCAAAGTCATTATTCAAGTCTGCGAGGATCCGCAGGATGAGAATTTTGAAATTACGCAGGAGAATCTGCGTATTCTGGAGAACGCTATAGATGCCAAAGGGCGTAAGCTGGAGATTATCAAGATTCAGCAGCCACCACGGGTGGATCATGACGGCAGCCGTCTGACGCTTAGTTATTTGAACTTTTATTTCGTAAATGGCGGGATTATATTACCTGTGTTTGGCGGTACAGCGGTGGAAACAGACAAACTTGCTGAGGAAGTGCTGGCTGGCTTGTTCCCAGACCGCAAGATTCGTACAGTTAACGGTATGGCGGTCATCACCGAAGGCGGGAATGTTCACTGCACTACGCAGCAAATGCCGGCTCAGCAATAATTGAAAGAAACTAAACGTCCAGAGGGACATTTATATACAAGGAGGACAGACACTTGAGAAATGTAAAAGTAGCTGCGACACAAATGAGCTGTTCCAGCAATATTGATGAGAATATCAGCAAAGCCGAAACATTGGTTAGAGAAGCAGCGGCACAGGGTGCGCAAATTATTTTGCTGCAGGAGCTGTTCGAGACCCCGTATTTCTGTCAAAAAGAGAAAGCTGATTATTACGCGTATGCAACAGAGCTTGAGCATAACAAAGCGATTAATCATTTCAAAGCAGTGGCCAAGGAGCTACAGGTAGTACTGCCAATCAGTTTTTATGAGAAAAAGAATTACGCCCGTTACAACTCACTGGCTGTAATCGACGCCGATGGAACGATACTTGGCAAATACCGCAAGAGTCATATTCCAGATGGTCCAGGTTATGAAGAGAAGTTCTACTTTAATCCGGGAGATACCGGCTTTAAGGTATGGAACACCCGCTATGCCAAGATTGGCGTAGGTATATGCTGGGATCAGTGGTATCCAGAAGCGGCTAGAGTAATGAGTCTGATGGGAGCAGAGATTCTGTTCTATCCAACGGCTATTGGTTCTGAACCGCAGGATGGATTGATCGATTCCAAGGATCATTGGCAGACCTGTATGCTTGGACATGCAGCTGCTAACCTTATTCCAGTCGTGGCTTCCAACCGTATCGGTGAAGAAATTGATGAGGATTCGAGAATTAATTTCTACGGTTCATCGTTCATTGCAGGCCCGCAAGGCAATAAAATTGTTGAAGCAGGCCGAGATGAGCAAACCGTGCTGGTAAGCGAATTCGATCTGGATGCTTTGGAAGTCGGACGGATCGAGTGGGGCATCTTCCGTGATCGCCGGCCGGACCTGTACAAAATGATTGGTTCTTATGATGGGGATATCATTCTTTAATAGAATTCCCAATTAAATGTGCTAAAGGCACTGCTAGAGAGGATAGAATCTCTGGCAGGGCCTTTTTTATGTTCAATTGGGAAATGTTGGAGGAATGAAGTTTAGAGCAAATGTTCGAGAATCCTATGCGAGAACGGACACAATCTTTTCTATCAAAAGTACTGTAAGAGTTTGGAAAAGTAGAATATTGCTATTTTATCAGGTATATTAGAAGAGTAAACCGTGATTCAAGGATCTACTATGAAAATTCTGTCGGATACGTGGAGAGGAGGCTCTGGGATATCTTTTGTTATCATAATCTTGCAGTGATAGAAGGAGAATACGATGAGCACATTTAAAAGCTGGTTGAACACAACCAAAAACGGATTAACAGAACAAGTAAAGAAATTCAAAAATAAAGATTTCATGAATGCGGTAGTTGCGGGCTGCGCCTTGGTTGCTGCTGCAGACGGTAAGATAGAAGAAACTGAAAAGAATAAAATGGCTGGCTATATGAATATGAGTAATGAACTAAAGGTGTTTGACATGAGAGACGTCATTACCCAGTTCAACTTTTATGTAAGTAACTTTGAGTTCTCACCAGAAATCGGTAAGCAGGAAGCACTGAAAGCAATCGGTAAGTTTACCGGAAAACCGGATGTGGGACGCGTAATTGTGGGTGTGTGCTCAGCTATTGGATCAGCTGATGGTGATTTTGATGACAATGAAAAAGCGGTAGTACGGCATATTTGCGGTGTCTTGGGATTAAACCCTGGCGAGTTCAGTTTATAAACGATGTAAAACCATATACATGAGTTCGGATGAAACGTATTTAGTTCTTTAGCGTATCACTCATATAACATCCAAAAGCTAGACTAATAGTGGTGATTCTTTTTAGGGAATGGAGGTACGTAAAGTTGGCTGGAATTAATCTGGTAAAAGGTCAGAAGATTGACCTCACAAAAGGTAATGCAGGCTTATCTAACGTAATTGTAGGTTTAGGTTGGGATCCGGCTGAGCCGGCTCGAGGATTCTTCGGTGTGAAGAAACAGGCCAACGTGGACTGTGATGCTTCAGCGCTGATGCTGAACGAGAATGGTAAGCTAATTAAGAAGGGTAACCTGGTGTGCTTCCATAATAAGCAAAGCCCTTGTAACTCTGTCATTCATTCCGGAGACAATCTCACGGGTGATGGAGACGGAGACGATGAGCAAATCATGGTCAACCTGAATGCCATTCCTTCCGATGTGCACAAGGTTCTGGTAGTTGTGAATATTTATGATGCTACGAACCGTAAACAGGATTTCGGACTGATCAAATCAGCTTATATCCGTGTGATGAATGCTGTAGGCAATAATGAGCTGATCCGCTTCAACCTATCTGATAATTACAATGGCTATACGGCGCTTATTTGTGGGGAACTTTACCGGCAAGGTGGAGAATGGAAGTTCGCTGCAATTGGTGAGGGTAGTCACGCGGCACATATCAATCAACTGGCAGAACGCTACGTATAATCCAAATAAAAGAAAAGAGGAATGTTATCATGGCAATTAATCTATCCAAAGGTCAAAAGATCGATTTAACGAAAACAAATCCAGGTCTGTCCAAAATCACAGTGGGTCTTGGTTGGGACACTAATAAATATGACGGCGGTAAAGATTTCGATTTGGACGTTTCCGTATTTTTGACTAATGCTAACAGCAAAGTTGAAAAAGAAACTAATTTCATTTACTTCAATAATAAACAGAACGAGAACGCTTCTGTTGTTCATACAGGTGACAACCGTACTGGTGACGGCGATGGTGATGATGAGCAGATTCAAGTGGATCTTCTGAACATCCCGGCGGATGTAGAAAAGGTAGCTTTTACTATTACAATTTATGAAGCTGAAGCAAGAAGCCAAAACTTCGGACAAGTTTCTCGTTCTTATGTACGTATCGTAAATGATTTGAACAATGAAGAACTAATCCGTTTCGATTTGGGTGAAGACTTCTCTATTGAAACTGGCGTTGTTGTCGGCGAGCTATACCGTCATGGTGCAGAGTGGAAGTTCAATGCGATCGGTAGCGGCTACAAAGACGGCTTGAGCGGTTTGACTCGCGATTACGGCTTGCAATAAATCTTGTAGTTACACAGTGAACTGAATCTACTCATGAAAGAAGGTTATGTCAGTGACGATCAGTCTTTCCAAAGGACAACGGATTGATCTTACCAAGACTAATCCAGGTTTAACAAAGGTAGTGGTTGGATTGGGCTGGGACACTAACAAGTATAGTGGAGGTCAAGATTTTGACCTCGATGCTTCAGCGTTTCTGCTTCATGAAGACGGCAAAGCTAAAGGTGCAGATGATTTTGTATTCTATAACAACCCAAATGGTGGTGCAGGTTCTGTAATCTACACGGGAGATAACCGTACAGGAGAAGGCGACGGAGATGACGAGCAAGTTATCGTTGATTTCAGCAAAGTCCCTACCCATATTCAGCGTATTGGTATAACCGTAACGATTTATGATTACGAAACTCGTGCACAGAACTTTGGACAAGTATCCAATGCTTTCGTACGTGTTGTCGATGCTTCCACAGATCGTGAAGTACTCCGTTTCGACCTGGGTGAAGATTTCTCAACAGAGACGGCAGTTGTATTCTGTGAATTCTACCGTAATGGTGCGGATTGGAAGTTCCAGGCAGTAGGTAGTGGTTTTGGCGGCGGCCTTAGCGCATTGTGTAAAAATTATGGGCTGGACGCGCAATAGCATTTTCCGGGCGGGGTCATCACCGATCCTGCCCTTTTTTTAAAATATAAGAAAGTATAAGTTTCACACAATACTATATGTCTTATATTTCTCGCTTAAACGCTTACCGTCCTTATAAGGACGCCGAAGGCGTTTATACTTGATTAATTATGGATTCCCCACAAAGGACATGGAATAGGTCGTGAAGTATAAACTCCACTTTGTGGGGTTATTTAAAAATATAAGAAAGTATAAGTTTCACACGATACTTTATGTCTTATATTTCTCGCTTAAACGCTTGCCGTCCTTATAAGGACGCCGAAGGCGTTTATGCTTGCTCCATTTATAAAGGTGGTGTAAGAATGGGTATTACAGTTGTCAAAGGACAAAAGGTTGATTTAACTAAAGGACACCCTGGACTTGATTCTCTTATAGTAGAGATCGGATGGCAATCGCCATCTTCACTAGAGATTGATACTTCAGCTTTTCTGCTTGGAGCGCAAGGTAAAGTAAGCAAAGATGAGGATTTGATATTTTATAATAACCCGTCTACGCCTTATATCAGATATAAGGAAGTGCCCACATCAAACAATCTCAAGCAATTTGACGTGGAGCTAAACAAAGTTCCTTCTGATGTGATGAAACTCGCGTTTACACTTACCATTTATGATGGCGAGAAGCGAAGTCAAAGTTTTAGGCAGGTAAATCAGGCCTATTTTCGGATTCTGAATCAAGTGACAGGTGCGGAGCTTCTCCGATGTGATCTTGAAAATCATTTCTCCGTGGAAACGGCTGTTGTGGTAGGAGAATTATATAGATATAACGGCGAATGGAAATTCAGCGCCATTGCTGCAGGTTTTGCTGGTGGTCTACAGGAACTGTGTCGGAACTTCGGGATAGAAGCGAACGATGAACCGGCACCGGCGCCTGCTGCTCCAAAGCCAGAGCTTAAACGTCAATCAGCGCCGATAGCGGAGCCTAAGCTTCAGATTCCACCTCTGCCTTCAGCTACACCTTCACCTGTATCACCTCCACCGATCAATCTCAACCTGAAGAAAATCGAACTCAAGAAAAAAGGTGATTCGATTAACCTGAAGAAATCAGCTGGTGGTTTGGGCGAATTGCTAATTAACCTCAACTGGAATCAGAAGCAGGGTGGAGGGCTTTTTAGTCGTAAAAACGGTGTGGATTTAGATCTTGCTTGTCTATATGAGCTGAAGAATGGCAGTAAGGGAGTAGTTCAAGCGCTAGGTAATGCTTTTGGCTCGTTAAACCAGCCTCCTTATGTCATGCTTGATGGAGATGATCGAACAGGCTCTGTAACAACCGGTGAGAATCTACGGATTAATGGTAGTAAAATTGCCGAAATTGAACGAATTCTAATTTTTTCTTTTATTTATAAAGGCGTTACCAATTGGTCAGAAGCTGACGGTGTTGTCACGATTACCCAGAGTGGTGGACCCGATATTATTGTCAATATGGACGAGCATAACAATCGCAAAGGCATGTGTGCTATCGCATTATTCCGGAATGTGAGTAATGAGACATTCAGTGTTGAACGGCTGGTCCAGTATTACAGTGGTCATCGGGAAATTGATGAAGCTTATGGATGGGGACTGCGCTGGGTTGCTGGCAGTAAATAAACGATTTTTCCGGAGGCGCGAGTGTAATGGATTGGTTCGCTGATTTTTTTAGAAATATTAGTGAGAACTACGGTCATTTTTTCTCATGGAGCGATGTGGTAGGTACGCTCTCTGACCCGGTTAGCTGGGGCATTATTGGTAGCTTAGTTCTGCTGGAAGGGCTGCTCTCTGCAGATAATGCGCTTGTGCTCGCCGTCATGGTTAAGCATTTACCTAAAGAACAACAGAAGAAGGCACTCTTTTACGGTATTATAGGAGCTTATGTATTCAGATTTTTGGCTATCGGTCTCGGGACATTTCTTATCAAATTCATGTTGGTTAAGGTTCTCGGTGCAGCATATCTCTTTTATATCGCTTATAGCGGGTTATTTAAGGGCGGTGGCGATGACAAGATTGAGAATAAAGGCTTCTCTTTTTGGAAGACGGTTCTCCTTGTTGAATTAATGGATATTGCTTTCAGTATTGATAGTGTCATCGCTGCATTTGGAGTTAGCAACCAGGTTTGGGTGCTCTTTATGGGTGGTATAATAGGCGTTCTGATGATGCGGGGAGTAGCGCAATTATTCTTGAAGCTCATTGATAAAATTCCGGAACTAGAGCGTGCTGCTTTTGCGCTTATTGCCATTATTGCTGGTAAAATGCTCGCAGGCGCTTTTGGATACGAAATGCCACATGTATTATTCTTCTCAATTATTATTCTTGTATTCGGTGGTACGATACTTTACAGCGTACTGCGTAAGAAAAAAGAAGCTCAAAGAAATGCACGATTTTAAAGTTAGTTGAACACCTGCTTTCAGGTAATCGTATATGTTTATAGCGTAGGCCTTCACTTATATATGAGAGAACCGGATAGGGTATAGCTGGTTCTGCCACTCTCTATAGGAGAGGCCTATGTTTGTTTTGCTTGGCTTCGCAAAACTATAAGGGGGAACCATCTTGAGATACTTCGATTACCTGACGAAAGAACAAGAAATAGCCTTATTTTATAATCCTCCGATTTCATTTAACCATACTACGAGCAAGGATCTGCTGGCTCATGCTGTGGGTGCTGCCCTTTATATGCCGGCAACTCGTGCTAGTGTTCCTGAAGACATTGTGAAGCTTAAAAGTGCAGGACTTGTAACCGTTATTATTGATCTGGAGGATGCAATTGGAGATAACGAGGTTGACCATGCAGAGGAGTCTCTCATCCAGCATCTTATTTTTCTCGCCGCATATGCGGAGAATGAACCAGGTGGGAGTGATAGTCTTCCGCTTCTTTTCATCCGAGTTCGTAATCCAGAGCAGCTGCGGCAGCTGATTTTTCGATTAGGATCTTTGGTTACGATGTTAACGGGTTTTGTTTTTCCTAAGTTTTCGGTCGACAACGGAATCCAATATTTTGAGGCGATAGCCGATTACAATAGAACGCGAAGCTACTCAGACCCTGTGCTGTATGGCATGCCAATACTGGAAAGTGCGCCAATTATTTACCGGGAGAGCCGGGTAGAGAGTCTTGTATCTATTCGTAATCTGCTAGGGAACTATCGCGAATATGTGTTAAACGTTAGAATTGGAGCAACAGATTTCTCTAGTTTATTCGGACTGCGTCGTAGTCCTGATATTAGTATCTATGATCTTACCCCTATTCGAGACTGCATATCGGATATTATTAATATTTTTGGTAGAGTGGAAGAAGGGTATGTAATTTCCGGACCAGTCTGGGAATATTTTGCGAATAAAGGGCATCGGGTGCTCAGGCCACAGCTACGGCAGACTCCGTTTGAGGACACCTATGGTAAAAACGGCCGCGACATGCGAAATAGTTACATTTCTAGCAGCATGGATGGGCTTATTCGTGAAGTGATTTTAGATAAGGAAAATGGGATCTTGGGGAAGACGATTATACATCCCTCTCACCTCAGACCTGTTCAGGCCATGTATACGGTAATGCACGAGGAATATGTTGACGCCTGCAGTATCGTAGAGAGTAATGATGGTAGCCTTGGAGTCTTCAAGAGTCAATATTCTAATAAGATGAATGAAATCAAGCCACATTTGAACTGGGCAAAACGGATTTTATTACGATCACAAATATACGGGGTGTTACATGAACAACAGCATTTTGTCGGATTATTACCCGAAAACGAATTTACACACGTATAACATAGTCGAGAACCTGCAGGTCGCGGTTACCGAAACATCTAACCCTTTTCATATGCCTGTGGATGCTTTATTCTCCATGGCGGCCCGAATTAATAAGAAGCGCTCTTTTCTATTCGTCAGCAAGGTACTTGGTAAACATATCCCAGTCAATCCATACACCCCGCTGTTAAGTGGGGCTGCACTGGGACTGCTGTTATATCAGGAGATGAATGGTGATTCTGCGGATAATGATTGTATGAAAGACTTATTGGATAAAGCTGTACACGGACTGATCCACCCTGAGTCTGCCAAGGAAGCCTATCAGCATTTGTTAGCCGCGCGGCTAGTTCTTCCTAGGCCCGTTGTCTTTATTGGCTTTGCTGAGACTGCAACTGCACTGGGTCACAGTGTGTACAACATGTTTGCTGATGCTGCATCATATATTCATACTACGCGTGAACAAATTCTCGATTTGGAGTCGATTGTTAGCTTTGAAGAGGAGCATTCACATGCGGTTGACCATCTATGTTACGCCTTAAACGCTGAACTATTATCAGGGACTGAGCCGATTATATTGGTGGATGATGAGATTACAACGGGGAATACAGCAATTAATACGATCCGTGATATTCAGTCCAAATTCCCTCGGGAGGAATATGTAGTCGTTTCTATTTTGGATTGGAGGAGCGGCAATAATCTTCACACCTATAGCGAGTTAGAACAGGAACTGGGGATTCGGATTAAGTCCTTGTGTCTGCTTCAGGGTAGTATTGAAGTAAAAGGCACGCCTTCGCTTCATGCTAGGAATGACAAAGATTTGTTATCTTCTTCAGTGGAATCCGAAGTGGTGACAACCTATGTGGTGGACGGTTTAGAACGTCTGCAGGTGACATCCATAGATTCATATGGTGACACCAACACATCCCCTTATGTGAAATACAGCGGACGTTTCGGACTGGAGTCGCTGAATAATGATGAGGTTGATTTAGGCGTAACCCGGATAGCCGCGCAGCTTAGAGAACTACGAGAAGAAGATTCTAGGACTCTAGTGATGGGTGTAGGGGAATTTATGTATCTTCCTATGCGGATAGCGGCTGAGATGGGGGAAGGTATTTCATATCAGTCCTCTACTCGTAGTCCAATCCACCCTGATCGTCGACCGGATTACGGGGTACATAGTGCTGCGGCATATCCTTCAGCTGGCGACCCGAAAATTACAAACTTTATTTATAATGTGGACCCTGATCAGTATGATGATATATTCGTGCTGATTGAGCGTGATGTACCGCATGAGCGAATGAAACCGATGCTTGATATACTGAAGAAACTGGCCCGCCATAAAGTGCATCTTATTGTGCTGACCCCTGAAAGAAGAAGTGGAGGCCCCCAGTATGAAGGGAACAAGTAATCATAAAGTCATGGACAAAAAAATAGCAGAACCGGTTCCGCTAGGTAGCTATCCACCGTCAGATGTTACGTTTCTGCTCAAGGATCTTAGTAATGTTTCGCTGGAGCTGGCGACGGAAGAAAGGGAGGAAGCTATTCAATCGGGTGTCCATTATTCTGAGATGCTGCCCGTTGAATATCAGCCTACCGAGCAGTATATTGAATTGTTTCATGAGACGCTGCAGCAATCGGCTAAGAAGGTAGCTTTAGCTGTTGCCATTGTTTCTGAAATGATTGTCGCAAGAAGAGGGCTAGGAAGTGTGCTTGTCTCTTTAGCTAGAGCAGGAACACCAGTTGGTATACTCATTAAGCGTTATATAGCAGAGAGATACGGAGTAGATCTACCGCATTATAGTATTTCTATTATTCGGGGCAAAGGTATAGATGAGAATGCGATACTCTACATTCTGCAGAAGCATGGACTTGATGCTGACTTGCAGTTTGTAGATGGATGGACAGGAAAAGGGGCTATCCGTGGGGTGCTGATTGATTCTTGCAACAGCCTCTATGAGAAGTATGGTATTCGATTAAATGATGATCTTGCTGTGTTGGCCGATCCGGGAAACTGTGCAGGAACGTTTGGGACTCGAGAAGACTATCTCATTCCTAGCGCCTGCTTAAATTCTACCGTATCAGGGCTGATGAGCCGAACGGTGTTACACGCTGATCTCATTGGTCCCGAGGAGTTTCATGGTTCAAAGTTTTATAAGGAGTGGTTGGATGCGGACGAGTCCAATGTATTCATTGATACAATTTGCCCGTATTTTCCTTCCGTAGTAGCAGAAGCGAAGAGCGCTTGTGAACAGATGCTGGAGCATCCGCCAGAAATCACTTGGCAGGGTCTTCGTGATATTCAGAGTATTCAGGAGACTTTCGGCATAGATAACATTAATCTGGTAAAGCCGGGGGTTGGTGAAACAACCCGTGTACTACTGCGCAGAGTACCCTGGAAAATTCTTGTCGATACTATGGATAATCCGAATCTAAGGCATATTCTTCTCTTAGCGAAGGACCGGGGCGTTCCAGTTGAGATATTTCCTGGAATGACGTACTCCTGTTGCGGAATAATTAAACCGCTGAAAGGGGAGACAGAATGATATATGCTAGTGATCTAGATCGTACTTTGATCTATTCTTTAGGTGCAATTGGTGTTCCTGAGAATACTCCGGGTCTAATTCCGGCGGAAATCATAGAGGGAAAGACAAGATCCTATATTTCGCAGCAGGCATTGAATCAGCTGTTGGATCTTACCGCACGGGTTATTTTTATCCCGGTTACTACGCGTACGATACAACAATATAAGCGTATTAATCTGTTTCAGGAAACGGTCATACCTGACTATGCGGTTACAAGCAATGGGGGAAATATCCTAATCGGTGGTGTTGTCGATAAGGAATGGAGAGAATCAATCGGTAGATTGGTAGCTCGTCACTCTGCTGGGGCTGAAGAAGTTAGATCATATATCAAAGCTGTTGTACGTGAGGATTGGATTATTAGCGAGCATTATTGTGATGATCTATTCTATTCCTTCATGGTTTATCGGGATCAGTTGCCTCTAGATGAAATCACCAATCTATCAGATCGGCTCTACAACCTCGGCTGGAGAGTTTCTTTACAAGGCCGCAAGCTGTACGCTGTGCCGGCAGCGGTGAACAAAAGCGACGCTATACTTCATTTGCGGCGCACAGTTCGCTCTGAACCTATGGTAGCCTCCGGGGATTCACTGCTAGATAAGAGTCTGCTTGAGAGTGCCGACTATGCTATTGCCCCTTGTCATGGTGAAATATTTGCAGAGCAGCAGAGTGGTCTTGTAAAATCAAGGTATCCGTTTACCAAAGAATCAGGCGTATTTGCTGGGGATGAGATTTTGCAGTATGTAAATATGATCTATAATAATCTAACTGCATTGGGAGTGGGGCCACTATGAAAAAGGTAAATATTTATTTCAATCGTTGGTTTTCCGTGGCTTACCATTATATGAATCTCCTCCGCAATAACGAGGATGGTATACCAGTTCAAATATTTGCAACACACCCGGATATCCGCCATATGTCGCTACAAGGTGCTGACTTTGCTGAAACCGAGCCGGCGCTGAAGGGGATAGAATATGTTCAGTTTTGCGTTGATTTCTGTCGGCGTAATGAGATCGATGTTTTTATTCCTCGGTTGCATATGCTTGATATTGCTTTACATGTGGCAATGTTTGATGCGATTGGTACGAAGGTGCTGGTCTGCAGAGATCTTGATCTGCTGGAGTCCATTATGGACAAAGGTAAATTTTACGAGAATGTTAGTGAGCAGGGCATCATGAGTATCCCAGATTATCATGTAGTTAGTACAGCCGAGCAATTTAAAGAGGCTTACGAGGACCTTGTTGCCAAAGGGCATCGTGTCTGCTTTAAGCCTACTGAAACCGAAGGTGGGCTAGGCTTCCGCATTATCGACAATACCCGTGATCCTCTTCAAGAGCTTTTTGGGTATGTGACCCCATTGATTACGTTTGATGATGCCTATCGTATTCTTGCAAGCAGAACGACTTTCCCTGATTTGATGGTTATGGAATTGCTGGAGGGTTACGAGTATAGTATAGATTGTCTGGCAGATGAGAACGGTAAGTTGTTAGTGGCTGTGCCACGTCGTAAAGTGGGCGGTCGTCTGCGATTGATGGAGCATATTCCTGAACTGGAGGAGATTGCGGCTAGAGTTGCAGAAGTTTATAAAATCCCTTTCAATTTCAATATTCAAATGAAATACAATGGAGATACGCCAAAGTTGTTGGAAATTAACCCACGAATGTCCGGTGGACTGCATATGTCATGTCTGTCAGGGATTAACTTTCCTTATTTAGCCGTCAAAAGCGCACTCGGTGGCGAGGTTCAGCCTATGAATTTTGAAGGAGATGTATTGGCTAGCCATCTGGAGCAACCGATGATTATGAAAATAAACGGCGAATCCGTCATTCCGGATGCTGTGAATTGAGCGTTCATAAAGTCGCTCACAAGAGGTGAGAACAATTCAGTTTAAATCAAAAGTATTGCTTTACGCCGGAATCGGCTATGTTGTCGCTGTATTAACGAGCTCTTTTCTGCCTGAATTCATCTCTCTGCTGTTGCCTTTAGCAGGTGGGGGGATAGGTGTTCTGGTAACGAGAAACCCAAGAACCAATCTCCCGGCGGAGGTGTTGCCAGCGGGCCCGGTGACGGAACCTATTGCTCCGCCACCCGCTGCGAGTGCTCCACAATTAAGCAACACGACAAATGAAACTGTATCAGGTAATCATAGCTATGACGGTAGAACTGAGGGTGCTGTGAAGATTGGACCGGAGTTCGCTCCGGTTGTGGAGTATCTTAGCATTCTGGAAGATATGATTATCTCAGAAGGGCAAAAGGACACGCTGGACAATGAAATTGTCGAGAAATCACTGGCGCTCTTCGCAAGACTTCAACGTGTAATTCCGCTGCTGCAGGAGCTGAATAACGGCGAGATTAATCATACGGTCCGTAGATTGATTCTGAAGGATTTGAATGGTGTAATCAACCCGTTCCTACGCCTAGGCGGTGAAGCAAAGACGAAGAATCGGAGAATGCTGCTGAACGGTCTAAGAGATGTCGATTCCAAAATATCGGATATCGCTTCCACGATCGAACATAAAGACCTGATGGAACTTCAGACGAAGGCGGAACTGATTCATCAGCGGTACAGCAGTTCCGAACTATAGGAGGGAATCCCATGTCCACGCAGTTAATCCAATTAAAAAAAGAAGATGAACAAAAGGTAGTCGAGGAAGCCGCACAATTAATTGAGAAGGTATCCCAAACGGATACAGTTACATTAGATTCCTTGATGGATGATATCGGCAAGCTCGGGGTTAAGACACAGGAAAAAGCAGGTCAAACCCTGAAGCTGCTGGATCGCCCAGTGAATGACCTGATGTCTGGTAAACGAGTTGAAGTGCCTAACATGATTATGAAGCTACGGAATGAGTGTGAGAATCTACAGCAGAGTAAGAATGTAAGCTTCTTCGGCAAAATGCTGCGCAAGAGTCCGATGAAGAACTACGTGTACAAATATCAGTCGGTCCGCACGAACATTGATGCCATTGTTACAGGGCTTCGCGATGGTAGAGATACCCTCGAAGAGAGCATTGTGAATATGCGTCAGCTGAAACGCACCTCCATGGAAGAGATCTATAACCTCCAGACCAAAATTGCTTTTGGCACTAAGTTGAAAGAGTTGTTCGAGGTGGAGATCGCGAAGCCTGAGAATGAGTACCGTAAAGCTTATCTGGAGCGCGGTTTGCGTAAAGTGATGGTTCGTATTCAGTCGATGACAGAAATGATTCTGCTGTACAATCAAGCGATTGCTGCTACAGACATCATTAATGACAATAATGACAAGCTGATTGATTCCGTGAATAACGCTATTGATAAGACTTCTAATCTGATCACGGTGTCGGCAATGATTGCGATGTCGTTAGCGGATCAGGAGAATGTCATCAACGCTGTAGAAGCGACGAATAAGACGATTGAAGATCAATTTAAAGAAAATGCACGTCTGCTGCGTACCACTACGGAGAAAACAACCGAGTTGCTATCTAAGCCTTCTATGTCTATGGAAGCTGTGAATCAAGCGATCGGCGATCTGCTTAGCGCACTAGATACTTCAGAACAGTCCAACCGTCGTATTATTGAGAGCTGCCAAGATTATACGTCTAAAATGACGGCAATCAATACTCAACTAGGCAATCGTTTAGGACTAAATGAGGCGGACAAGCCTCAGGCACTGAAGCAAGGAGAGGCTGAGAGTCAACTGAGCAGTTTCTTGAACTAAATTGTTTCTGACAATAATAGAAATACAGAGAATAGATCGAGAAGCCTGTTGAATTTATTCAACAGGCTTTTTTAAACGCCAATACTCAATCATAAAGCCCTATCCTTGCACATAAGTTGTCACAAGACTACATGTGGAGGAAGTGAGGATAGGCATATGATCTTAGGGTGCTTGATACTCGTGCTTATCATCGTAGCCAGCAGTGAAAGAGCAGAAGCGATTGCGAAAATGAATGAGGACACTTAGGTTTTTTTACCATGATTTGGTTCAAGTGATTTCCAGCTGGTTATTGGGTATAATAACGCAAGATTGCACGATTAGCCCATAACTAGCTGGAAAACCCAAATCCCTAAGGAGGTCACATGGAGAACGAGGCGCTGCTACAGGTTGAACAATTAGCACTTAAGAAACAGAAGATCTATCGGCAAAGTGTATTGCGCTATATTGCCAGAGCCATGCTGGCCAGTATGTTTATCGGGTTCGGTGTAATTGTAGCGTTCAAGACAGGTAACTACTTCTATATGGAGCATTCACCATTTGCGTATCCAATGGCTGCGATTACTTTTGGAGCAGCGATCATCCTAATCTCATACGGTGGGGGAGACTTATTTACTGGAGATACTTTCTATTACACGTACACGGCTTTGAGACGGAAAATGAAATGGTCCGAGGTTGTACGCATGTGGGTCATGAGTTATATCGGTAATATTCTCGGTGCTGCGGTATTTGCGCTGTTGATTTTTTTAACAGGGCTGTTTTACAGCTCTGATGTAAATGGATTTTTGCTATATGTGGTTGAACATAAAATGGGGGCTCCGGCAGGTCAGCTTTTTTTCCGTGCTATCCTCTGTAACTGGCTCGTTTGTATGGCTTTCTTTATACCGATGAATATCAAAGGCGATGGGGCCAAAATGTTTGCGATGGTCTTATTCGTATTCTGTTTTTTCATCTCCGGTTATGAGCATAGTATTGCCAATATGTGTACCTTTGCGATTGCACTGGTCCTTGACCATCCCGGAACCGTTTCGTGGGGCGGTGTGGTACATAATCTTGTGCCTGTTACAATCGGTAATCTGATTGGTGGTGGGGTTCTGATGGGGGTTATGTATTATTATGTGAACAAACCTTTTCTAGACGACACGAAGCATTAAGAAGAACGGTTAACTCGCAACTTCGCTCTCTAAAGGGCGGAGTTTTTTTGTGCTGCAAGAAATTTCTTCATGATTGGGATTTTTTGATTTTTTAGGGTTGAAAAGGATTAGGGGGAAAGAAGTAGAATACATATTAGTATTGCAAAATTGAAGATTCATACAGAATGGGGTAAAGGCTTTGGAAAAGACAACAGGGTTACTGACGGATGAGACTATCATTAAGGCTTCCAATCAGCATTGCATTGATCAAGGAATAGACCCTGAGCAGCCTCCTATTTTTCCAAAATGTTATGCTGCAGATGAATTGGGGTCACAACTCCATGTATATAGTGAAGTGATTGAGGTTATTGATTTTTTTGTAAATAAGTTTCTTTCTTCAGTAAAAGGTAATCCGATCCTTGTTACGATATCGGATGATGCAGGTTATCTATTAGCGTTCAAAGGGGATCCAACAATTATTGATCTCGTAGGGCAGGTTGGCATCAAAGAAGGTGTGCAACTAAACAAAGAGGTGGGTACAAATTCAATTGCGTTATGTCTCGAACATCAGCGGCCATTTCAGTTGAAGGGACAAGACCATTATCATCACATTCTTCATCGTTTAGTGTGCTGTACGGCTCCTTTTTATAAAGAGGATGGGCTTGAAATATTGGGGACGATATCATTTATGGCGGATATAGATGTGGCGCATCCCCACCTATTGCCTTTGCTCTGTACGATGGCTGACTCAATCGAACGCGAGATTTTGCTGCGTAGAGGGAACGCTCAGCTTCAGCTTTTAAATCGAATTTTATTGGATACCAATTACTTGGGTGTAATTATAACGGATGAACGCGGAGCGATCGTGAATATAAATGAGAATTGCTTAACCATGCTTCATTTGGACGGTGAGTATCAAGAATCAGTTATCGGAGCCAGTGTGTTTGAAATTCAGAATGTTGGATCTTATTTTCAGCATGTCATTTTACAGCAAGAAGCATGTGCTGGGCTGGAAGTGATTCAGGAGAGCAACGGCTTGTTCGAGCATTATATGCTGGATGTGCTTCCGATTTATGATTCGAATGGATGCTTGGCTCGTGTGATTGGAAGTCTTCGGAACATCACGGAGATGAAAAGAACGCAAGAAGTGCTGCGCAATACAGAGAAATTAGTGGTCGCAGGACAACTGGCCATGAGTATTGCACATGAAATTCGAAATCCGCTAACTACAGTCAAAGGTATGCTTCAACTGGCCAATAAAGATTCGCGTCTGCTGCACTATGATCTCATTATGTCAGAAGTGGAAAGAATGAACCTCATTGTGAGTGAGTTTCTCATACTGGGTAAACCGCAGGCTGCGCATTATAGGACTGAACAATGTAGTGCGATCCTGCAGGAAGTGTTGAGTATCTTCGCGATTCAGGTGGAGATGAATAATATATCGCTGAACACGCAGATCTATTATGATGCTAAGATCGAGTGTGACCGCAACCAGATCAAGCAGATTTTCCAAAACATCCTAAGAAATTCAATGGAAGCCTTGCCCTTTGGCGGGAACATTTCAGTAGCCCTAGATATGGAGGACGGATTCCAGGCGATTACCTTCACAGACAACGGAGAGGGTATGAACCAGGGAGTGCTGGACAAATTAGGCGAGCCTTTTCACACGACCAGATGTGATGGTAATGGACTTGGAATCATGATTGTAAAAAAAATAGTGTCTGCTCATAAAGGACGCGTGGCTATAGCTAGTGAAGAGGGAGTCGGTACAGCCGTTGCGATTTATCTTCCGTTAAAATAGAATGGGTATCGTGCCTACAACTTCGAACAAATGGAGCAGCAGTAATTTATAAAAAAAGACTCTTCCACCGAATGTAGGCTGAAAGAGTCTTTTTTTTGGAGATGGGCTACCACTTGGACCCACCAGATGAATTTCGGCCGGACTTCCCTCCGCCACCACCCCAAGAAGAGCCGCCGGAAGATTTGCCACCGCTGCCGCCTCCCCCCGAGGAAGAACCACCGGAGGAACGACCTCCACCGAATCCGCCCGAGGAAGGAGGGCCGGAGGACATCCGTTTGCGAGCCTGCGCTCGACGTTGCTGTTCTCTCATCATAGCTAATTGAGCTAGCCGTTCTTCCTCTTCCTTCTGACGAACGAGTCGGTTCGCTTCATTCACAAAGGAAGTGATCTGCGAATCATAAGAACGGCCAAGGGATTCCAGTTCCTCAAGATTGTAAGGCCGGGATGCCAAGCGATGTTCCAGTGCACTGGATTCCGGCAGTAAGGATAGCTCGAAGCGAATTCTAGAAGACAACCCTCTGCTATGCAGCATTCGTTGGGTGGCTTCCACCCGGCTTTGCCCTTCGGAGAAGAGGCGATTGACCCTATCCAGTCTTTCATTGAGTGCATTTAGACTTTCTGAGACACCATCGAACTGCCTTGCAGCCTCATCTTGTAAGGATAGCAATTGCTCAAGCGCATTGTTGGCCTTCTTATATTCGCCGCGCTCATCGCTGGTCCAATTCTCAATCTGCGCCACTTCACTCGCACCTTCCCGAAGGCGCGTGCTCCACTCGGTCAGGATGTTCTCCACAGTTGCTACATGTTGTTCTTCGAAATGTAAGCGCGCTTCCGTAATCCGGCTCTGCAGTCCGTCTCTCCGCTGCTTCAATTGGCTCCATTCGGTGCGGAATGTCTCTAAATCTCTGCGGTTGTTCTGCCGAAGAAGTGCTTGTTGTTCTGTCATAGCAACAGCCTCATCCAGGAGAAGGTCAAGATTGGCGCCAATCCTGCGCACCTCATCCATATCTCCAACGCGTAGTGGCGCTTCAAGCGTCAGCGATTCTGCGCGGGCCTGCTCTAGACGGTCATATGGTTTTACCTTCATGTTGTGGAGTGAATTTTGTTCGATGATGCCTGTAATTTTCGTGCGGGTAGCAGCTAATACCGTAGGGAAATTGTTTAGCTTACCATCGTAGAGATCAACATCCTTCAGGTCTTGTTCAATCTTTTCTTGTCGTTCTTGCGCGTCCTCGGTAATTTCTTGTGCAGCTATAGGGTCAAAAAGCTCCAATTGATCTGCCTTTGAGGTCTCCTCGGCAAGCTCCTTAAGCTCTTCTACAATTTCTTGAAGTGCATAACCAGTTTCTTTTGCCGCACCTTGCAGCTGCTCTTCAAGCTCTGGCGTATCCTCTTTCAGCTCTGTAATACGTTGTTTAACATTGCGATCTGCTTCACTGATGATAGCAATGTTCTTCTCTTCCTCTTCAAGCGCTGTGCGGAAGGAGGCTTCTGTCTGCTGCAATTGTTCCACGGCTGCCTTGAGGGCAGTCAAACGATAAAATGGCAGCTGAGCACCTTGACCATCACTTTGCAGCGAAGAGATTTCAACGAGCTTTGCAGACACCCGTTTTGAGATGCCTTCTACCAGCACCTCGGTCTTCCCTTGAACGATCCCCTGAAATGGCTTTAATGACTCCAGTGCTCGATTCGCTTGTACCAGCAAATTGGATAACTGCTCCTGTTGCTCGCTTAGCTGCTTACGTCGACGCAGACCTGTGATCACTGTGAATAGTACAAGTAGTATTAATACGATTCCGATTAGAATGGCGGCAATCGTAAACATGGAGCTGCTGGAGCGATTTCCAGTAGTGATCGAAGTCCCTGGATTGCCGGAGGCTCCGTTCCCTGTACCGCTGTCCGCACTGCCAACTGTGCTACCACTTCCTGCGCTTCCTCCAGTATTCCCGGTGCTTTCCCCAATGGAATGGATCGCTTTAATTAAAGCCTTTGTCCCTCCAGCGAAGTCTCCTTCTCTGGCATAAGGGATGAAATAAGTATCAAGTAGCGCTGTAATAGCAGCACTTCCTGAGTTCCCACCCTGATTCTGGGACCAGGCATTTAACGAGGTTTGAAAGCCTGGATTGTTAAAATTAAGTTCAATGGACTGATCGCCAGCGGATATCAGCAAGAGAATATCGCGAGTGGACAGTCCCCATGAGGCGTAAGTATCATCAGCGTATTTATCGGCCGGAGTGCCGTTTAAGGAATCTACGGTGAGTACATGCATAGTAACGAGATCTCCAGTGGCGGCAGCAGAAATGGTCGTCGCTTCTGCGGAACTAAACATTCCAGCGTTATCGGTAACTAATCCCTGCTGAGTAGGGATTTCGGCGGCGTATGCACCGGGAACCCATAACACGCTGATCAATAAGAATAAGGCTATATACTTTTTCAAGCTGACACGCTCCAATCTGAAGGACTTTGTATTCAATATATTATGCTGATAATTATACTATATCATTAACCCTCACGTGACCCGGAGATCCTCCTATTCTTACATGGTCGTTAATCATACTAGCAAAAAAAGCCGCATTCCTTAAAAGGAATGCGGCGAATATGCAGAAGGGTTATCTTGTCGGCAGACAGAGAATGTATTGCAATCTGGATTTAATTTCTTTTTGCCATTTTAAATCTCCAACTTTAACGGCAAGATTGAGCAGATCCAGATAATCGTCAACCTGTAGTGACGTTCGGGTAGAGGTAACGTTCATGGGTGATCAGTCTCCTTTTAACTTAAATATAGTAAAGTGAAATTAATAACTTCTTTAATAATGATAATCATTATCAACTTGTATCATTATTGCTATTATCCACATTTTCCATCTAAAAAGCAATATAAAAATGTAGCATCCGTAATTTTATATAATTTACAAAGGGAAGGGTTCATCGATGGGATTTGCGTATATTGTGTGACAAAGAAAGAAAAAGCAGGTATATTGACATATTTTGTCGAATATAATTTAGGATATTACTGTAAAATCAGTAAAAAGGGGGAATGATCGATGAAGCGGTGCAAACTGTTGCTTCTGATTAGCATTCTGTTTATGCTCTTACCTCCTACTGCCATTCACGCCGAAAGAAAGGAGATAGAGTATCAAGTAGAGCTGGAATATCCACCATATAAATATGATAAAGATGGCTACATGACTGGTTTTGATATTGAATTGAGTAATATGATCTTTGAGAAGCAGGATTACGACGTCCACTACAGTACAGGGAAGTGGGCTGATGTGTATAGTCGGCTCGTTCAGGGAGATATCGAAACAGCGGGTCTAATGGCAATAACCGAAAGACGAAAACAAGAGTTGTTATTTTCAGAACCTGTTTTCAAAAGTTATATTTCCATCTACACAAGGCGAGGGCTTAAGGGTGAGATCGATTTAAATACGCTTGGAAGTTATAAGATAGGTCTAGGAAACGGACAGTATTCTGAAACGGTACTAAACGGGCAACTGGGGATTAATGATTACATAGAATATGCAACGATTCCTGCGGCTTTGGAGGCCTTAGAAAAAGGGGAGATCGACCTTCTATTTGAGAATCAGGAGGTGGTCGATTATCTGCTCGTTGAACAGGGAAAGACGGACAGTATTATAAAGGAAGTGAATGATCTTTACCCAAGGGATGTAGCTTTTGCAATCAATAAGTCCACACCGGAGTTGGTTTCTTATATTAACGAGAGATTGGAGGAATTGCAACATTCGGGTGCTTTTGAAGAACTGTACCAGAACTATTTCTTCGCTCATTCTGATTATTATAAAGGCATGATCCACAAGAGATTGGTTTACGGAGCAATCGTTCTATTCTGTCTTCTTATTCTTAGTTTAGTCCTGCTTAAATTGTATAATAATCGTTTACGGCGTGCTGTTTATTCGGAGCATCAATTTTTTGAGGATGTTATAGAGCATAGCGGTATGGTGGTGTGGGCGGTACAAGCAGATAAAAAGGTAGTTCGGTTTAACAAGTTCGCTGAGCGGATGACAGGTTTAAGCGAGAAAGAGGTACTGGGAGTAAACATTGAGGATATCGATGGTTTGAAAGGTAGTACGGCTGTAATCCGGGATCTGCTGAACCGGGCAGTAGGACTCGAATACGTTAGCAACGTAGAAATTAAACTCCCAGACCAGTCATCTGAAGCACGATACTTCTCATTTCGGACAGCCTTATTAAAAGGACTCGATAAGCAGGCAACTGATATCTTTGTGCTTGTAGGTGTGGATATTGAAGATCGTAAGCAAAATGAGCTGAGACTGCAGCTAAGTTATGAGGAACTGGAAGCTACTTGCGAAGAATTGTCAGCGGCAGAGGTCGAGCTGCAGGAGCAATTTGATAAGCTACAAGTAAGTGATCAACGGTACCGGCTTGTACTAGAAGGCTCAGGGGCATATCTGTGGGACCTTGATTGGGAGACGGGACGTTATAATTTACCGGATCGTTGGTGCGAACTAATGGGCTATACGAAGGATGAAATCAACTCGTTCGAACTAGGAGCGTTTAGCATTGCTCATCCCGAAGACCAATTGTCATCCTACAAGGCTAAACAAGATCATCTGAATGGATTGACGCCTATCTACGAGACTGTATACCGCATGCGGACCAAGGATAATCAAACGAGATGGTTTGAAGTAAGCGGAAAGGCTGTCGTTAGTTCAAAGTATAAAGATCGGTTATTTATAGGCTCCTTGATTGATATCACCGAGCAGAAGCAGGCAGAGCTCAAACTGAGTAACAGCTACCAAGAACTCGAGGCGACATATGAGCAGCTTACGACCACTCAACAGGAGCTTCTAGTGCAATATAATATGCTTCTAGAGAATCAGAAACATATGCATCGGCTGGCTTATGTGGATGAGCTTAGTAATTTACCCAACCGTTTATGCCTACTAGAGACCATGGAGAAATACATACAGCGTCCGGTTGGAAAGGCGGCACTACTGTTCATAGATTCAGATAATTTCAAATACATCAACGATTCCTTAGGTCATAAATCCGGGGATGTTCTCATAAGGAAGGTTAGCGAGAGATTGCAGTCGGTGTTGCCGGAAGGGAATATGCTCTCTCGGCTGGGCGGAGATGAATTTGTTATTTTTCTTAAGGATATAGAGGACCGTGAGGATGTATTGAACCTGGCAGAGAGTATAATGAGTGTGTTCAGGCGGTCCTTTTTAATTGGTGAGAGTAATTTGTACGTCTCGCTAAGCGTAGGGATTTCCTTTTATCCGGATGATGGAGAGACGACCGAGCAAATTTTGAGTAATGCGGATGTGGCAATGTACCGTGCTAAAGAGGACGGCAAGGGAACTTATGTAGTCTATGATAAATCGATGCATACAGCGTTTAATGAACGAATGAATATAGAGAAGCATTTGCGCAGTGCTATGAACAACAATGAATTTGAACTGTACTATCAGCCACAGATGGATATCCAGACTGGATTCATCTCAGGCTTTGAAGCTTTAATTCGTTGGAACAGCCCATCACTTGGTTCTGTATCCCCACTTTCATTTATAAAAATTGCTGAGGATTCCAGACTGATCATCGGTATTGGTGAATGGGTGCTTCGTGAATCTTGCGTCTTTATGAAAGGCATTCAAGAGCGTACAGGCGTTCCTTATAAAATATCGGTTAACATTTCGATTATTCAGTTATTTCAGAACGATTTTATCGAGATGGTACAGGATAGTCTGGCTGTAAGTGGCCTAAAGCCAAGCTGTCTTGAGTTGGAAATCACGGAGTCTATTTTTATGAAATCATTTGAGAGTATCCTTGGCAAGCTGGAGTTTCTAAAATCTAAGGGCATTGGTATCGCCTTGGATGATTTCGGGACGGGTTACTCATCACTTAGCTATTTGCAGCAATTACCGATTTCAACGCTCAAGATGGATAAAACCTTTATTGATTCGCTCTCAGAAAAAGCTAACAATGAGTCTTTTGTGCAGTCAATTATTCAGCTGGGGCATAATATGGGATTAGAGGTCGTAGCGGAGGGTGTAGAAGAGGTTAGCCAAATGGATTTCCTCAAGACAACAGGCTGCGACAAGGTTCAAGGCTACCTGATTAGCAGACCTGTACCAAAGCAGGCAGTAGTAGAGCTTTTGGAAACACAGAGGCGCTATGGGATCTAGCTGTCAGATACAAACTTATAGATGAACACAAACAAGCCCGTGAAAATATCCGTGGGCTTATTTGTTGTGTTCTGTCTTAGCTGATTACGATTTTGTTCTTCCCCGTGTTCTTAGCCTCGTATAGTGCGTCATCTGCTTTCTGAAACGTAGAATTCTTGGAATCTGTACCTGTGAAATCGTGCATACCGATACTGACAGTTACGCTTTTACCGTTCATTTCCGTAAAAGGTGTATTAGAGATGGCTGCTAGAATCTGCTTCATAATCTCATGTGAATGATTAAGGGTTTTAGAAGTCAGAATGACGACAAATTCTTCTCCGCCGAAGCGAGCCGCGAAATCATCGGGACCGATATGCTCGAGGAGGATCGCTGCGACCTTTTGCAATACGATATCTCCAACGGAGTGTCCATAGGTGTCATTTACTTTTTTGAAGTTGTCGATGTCCATAACGGCTAGCTGCATTGGAAATGGATTACTCTGCTGATGCTCGATTAGCCAACCCAAGTATTCATGAAAAGTCTTATGATTATAAAGGTCAGTCAGGGGATCGATCTTGGATAGACGGTCCATAATTATATTCTGAATGCGTAATTCCTGTTCTGACTTTACCGAGTTCTCTAGGGATTGCATCAAATCACGCCCACGACCGATTACTGCAAAGCCTGCTAAAGCAGTAGCAGCAAAAATAAGCGAAATAATGATAGTTTGAGTGATCGGTACGTACCCGTGATTAGATGTCTTGAAGAATAAAATGATCGTGTACAGTAGACAAATGGCAGAAGTGGCTTTCATATAACTGCTCTTCATATAGATCATGGATATAAGTAGCGGGAGCAGCATAATTAATGATATACCATACAGTTCATCGCTGAGATTGATGATAATCAGAACTGCAAATAAATGGCTCGCAACCGTAATGGCGAGCTCGGACCATAGGGGTTTCCATCTATAGATGCATTCCAGAATAATGATCAAAGTCACTATGATGGTATCAGGAATCAGCGATTGCGTAATAAACTTGCTTATGGTTAGGGGCTCCGGATGTTGACCCCATAAGCATAGAGAATCCAAAAAATGAATACTTAAATCCACAAGCAGGATGATCCAGAATGCATTGAGAAGCACACGATTCCAATTAGTCTGTCGAGGAGTTTGAGATGTAGTATGCATAATATGATCCTCTTTTCCAGTGGCAATATGCTTATATATTCGACAATAATCCCTGATCCCCTCTTGACTATTTATTTCCAAATGAACAATTTAAGATTAATATTCGTCTTTTGACAGAGATATATATTTTAATGGTGGTTTATACATGTTAATAATACTTAAAGGCGAATTATATAGTGATTATCCTCTTGGTGCATTCGTGTATTTTCGGTAACATTCCTATTGGATCGAAAAATAATGATCAGCTGTTCGTTATCCCCGAAGATAAGGTTTGGGGGTTTCTACAGGGAACCGTAAATTCCTGGCTACGGATAGGGTGCTTTTGGCATACCTATGTTGTAGTCGGGATTTTTTTTGTTTAAGGGAGGAACAGATGAGTAAATATGATGTGATTGTTGTTGGTGCAGGTCCCGCAGGGATATGGATTGCTAGAGGGATGATCGATCGAAAAGGAATAGTATAGAAAGTCGTCCGATTGGACCAAATGGCTTGCACATCCGGAATTTTTTTAATGTAAGAGGTCAAAACACCCTGATGAACTTCAGTATCTACGGCGTACAGTTCTTCCTTAGCTGAAATATTCTCCAAGAGACTGATGTCGTTGGTGTAGTGGGTATCGATTTGGCGGTGTAGTAAAACAACAAAAGCAAGCCCTTTTATACTGGGGCTTGCTGTTTGTTATTTTAGGTAGAGCTAATCTGCAACTGCGTCCAAGTTTTCTGCCAGTTCTTCTTAATAACGCGTTGTTCATAAATAGGGAGTAAGTTCGGTTTTTCTGTAAAATGTGGGGTAGGTCGTAATACGACACGAATTACGTCTGAAATTCCGTGTGGAGCGACTAGGATGATTTTACCCGATGGATCTAGGGAGAGTCCAAGCGCTGTGGCGGTTTCCGGAAACTTGGAGATCGCATCTACAGCTGATGTATAAGGTGGAAGTTGATTGACGGTATGCATTCTTGCTTCATTTTTAACAGACCAGGGTATAGTAGGATTCAGGCTTCTTAGTCTCGCCTCCCATTGCTTCTCCACTTCCTCTTGAAGATTGCTGTCGTCATAATAAATAACATCAACGTCTGGTAAAGGTGTCCGTTCTTCGAAGCCATGTAGGGTGTCCCAGATTTTTGCACGTACAAAGCCAGCACAAACCCACCAATCGGGTAGCTGAAGGGATCTAGCATTTTCTAATATATCCATCATCCAGGGATCATTTTGTACAAGCTGAATGATATCTGCCTCGTGTTCTATTTTCTGCAATCCGCCCACCTCCGAATATTCGTGTTTCCAATCTGTTAATATCATACAACAAGAGTTTCGATAGAGGTATAAAAGGACAGGCTGAATGGACAGAGGCATGAACTATCTTTATAATAAGTCGACATCTAGTCCTTTGGAGGCGGAGACCGTGCAATATACGTTTACGATATTACTGCAATTATTCGAAAGAGCTGCGCTATTGCTGATGTGTCTGTTTGTGCTGACTCGTCTGCCGCGGTTTAAAGAGATTTTTCAAAAAGGAACCTACGCCCCGCAGGAGCTTGCCATAGCGACGATGATCTTCAGTTTATTTGCCATCTTTGGTACCTACAGTGGGATTAATGTGGAAGGTTCGCTTGTGAATGTGCGAATTATCGCCATCGTATCCGGTGGGATTTTGTTCGGGCCATGGGTAGGACTCATAACAGGCATCATCTCAGGGGTTCACCGTTTTCTGATTGATATCGGAGGGGTAACCTCTCTTCCTTGTCTGATTACGAGTATTACCGCAGGTATTGTATCCGGGATGATATACCGCCGTACCTCTGGCGAGCGTCGATGGATGGCGGGTATTTTGGCTGGAATGGCCTGTGAAGCGCTGACGATGCTGCTCATTCTGGTGATGGCTGAACCGTCGTCGCTGGGTGTGGATATCGTGTCCAAAATTGCTTTTCCGATGATTATGAGCCAGATTAGTGTCGGTCTGATTGTCATGCTAGTGCAGAGTGTGGAAGGTGAAAAGGAACGGATTGCGGCGAAGCAGTCCAAGCTGGCACTGGATATTGCCAATAAGACCTTGCCTTATTTTCGCAATATTAATCCCGAGTCGCTTCGCACCATCTGCCAAATTATCAAAGAAGATATCGGCGCAGATGCGGTAGCTATTACGGATACTAGACTCATTCTCGCTTACGTTGGTGTTGGAGAAGAGGATTATACTACGACCAATGAAATTATTACTGAAGAAACTAAAGTGACGTTGTCCAGTGGTGAAATCACCATCCGTAACGACGATAGTGATTATGTCAATCCGGAGATTAAATCGCTGATTATTATTCCATTGAAGGAAAAAGGCGAAGTGACGGGAGCGCTCAAAATCTATTACACCAGAGCCCACAAGATCACTTATTCTCTCCAAGCTATGGCTGTAGGTTTGTCACAAATGATCTCTACACTAATGGAAGTATCGCGGGTTGAGGGTATTAAAGAAATGGCGAACAAAGCAGAACTAAAGGCGCTGCAGACCAGCATTAACCCACACTTCCTGTTCAATGCACTGAATGCGATTGCGTCCTCGATTCGGATTAACCCGGATAAGGCGCGCGAGCTAATTGTGAATCTGTCCGGTTATATGAGATATAATCTGGAGCTGACGGATGAATTCATTGATATTAAACGCGAGCTGCAGCAGGTTCAGCAATACGTGGAGATTGAAAAAGCGCGCTTCGGAAGCCGTCTGAACGTGCTTTACGATATTGATGAGGTTCAGGTTCGAATTCCGAGTCTGATTATTCAGCCGCTTGTAGAAAATGCGATTATACATGGCATACTGAAGGTAAGAGGAGCGGGAACAGTAACGATTTCTGTAAAAAATCAAGGCGATAATGTGCGAGTTGGCATTCGGGATACCGGAGCTGGCATCAGCGATGAAACCATAGAGAAGGTCTATACTGGCGATATGCCGGAGAATAAAATCGGATTGTTTAATGTACATCAACGGGTCAAGCTCATCTATGGAACTGGACTTACGATTCAGAGGTTGGATAAAGGGACGAACATTTATTTTGATGTCAAAAAGGAGGGCCTATGAGAGCAATCATCGTGGAGGATGAAGAGCTGGCAAGACAGGAGCTGGCTTATTTAATAGAGACACACAGTGGGATCGACATTGCCGCACAATTTGAAGACGGGCTGGATGCACTCAAATTTTTACAGGTTGAGACGGTAGATGTGATTTTTCTGGACATTAATATTCCCTCGATCGATGGAGTGCTGTTGGCTCAGAATATTAGCAGATTCTCGGTGAAACCATATATAGTGTTTATTACTGCTTATAAGGAGCATGCCGCTGAAGCCTTTGAGATTGAAGCGTTTGACTATATTCTGAAGCCTTACAGTGAGGTGCGAATTAAGGCTATGCTGCACAAGCTAGAGGGAACGTTTGCGACCCGTGGGAGACAGGGGGAAGAAGAACGTAATCCAGTCAGTGATAAGGTAAACCTGTGGAAAAATGAAAAGATTATCGTAGTGAATGCCGACGATATTTATTACGCCTCCGCGCAGGAGAAAAGTACGAGCGTAATGACTAAAGGCGAGGAGTATAGTATGGCGCTCAG
Source organism: Paenibacillus sp. FSL K6-0276 (assembly GCF_037977235.1). Taxonomy (NCBI): domain Bacteria; kingdom Bacillati; phylum Bacillota; class Bacilli; order Caryophanales; family Paenibacillaceae; genus Paenibacillus; species Paenibacillus sp. FSL K6-0276. The sequence goes on from NZ_CP150276.1 coordinate 405,788, forward strand.
CATCAGTGATTTCTATAATCGACTGCCTGAGGATCGTTTTTTTCGCTGTCATCGCTCCTATATCGTTAACCTGTCCAAGATCAAGGAAATCATCCCTTGGTTCAACAATACGTACTTGCTGCGCCTGCACGATTTGGACTTTGAAGTGCCGGTAAGTCGTAGTAAGGTGAAAGAATTCAGGCAGATTATGCGCCTATAGATGCAGTTCATTCTTCATTTTCGTCATCTCATGCCGGATTTCTCTCAACATTCGCTGGTTTAGCTACAATAAAGAGGCAATAGAAGCTCTTGTAGCAGACAACGAGAGAGAAAGAAGGAATAGACCATGACTTCGACGATGGACAACAAAGACGCCAAACGGTGGCTTATCGTATTAGGAACAGTAATTATGCAGATGGGTCTAGGTACCATTTATACATGGAGCTTGTTCAATGCACATCTGGTAACAAAATTCGGATGGGAGCTTAACTCTGTTTCTATTACGTTTTCGATCACGAGCTTTGCACTCGCTTTCGCAACCTTGTTCGCAGGGAAATTGCAGGATCGTTTTGGTCTTCGTCGGTTAACTGCCGCCGCAGGGATTGTGCTTGGTCTAGGATTGATTCTTAGCTCTCAGGCGAATTCGCTTCTAATGTTCTATGTACTAGTTGGTGTAATCGTTGGTTTTGCGGACGGAACAGCTTACATCACTTCATTATCTAACTTAATTAAATGGTTTCCAAATAATAAAGGTTTAATCTCTGGTGTGTCCGTGGGTGCTTACGGAACGGGGAGCTTGATTTTTAAATACATCAATGGCGGGTTGATTGACTCGGTGGGTGTATCTAATACGTTTATGTATTGGGGCATGATTGTTATGGTGATGATTGTGATTGGTGCCTTGCTCGTAAGAGAAGCTCCAGTACAAGCGGCATCACTGGGTGCAACATCAACTTCGACTATAGCTAAACCAAAAGACTACACGGTAAAAGAAATGCTACGTACGAAAGAAGCTTACCTGTTGTTCATTATTTTTTTCACCGCTTGTATGTGTGGCCTGTATTTGATCGGTATTGTAAAAGACATCGGCGTGCAGCTGGCTGGACTTGACGTGCAGACGGCAGCTAATGCGGTAGCGATGATTGCCATTTTTAATACAGCAGGACGTTTGATCTTGGGTGCCTTGTCTGATAAAATGAGCCGTTTGAAGCTGGTAGGCGCTTCGCTTGCTGTAACGGCAGCCGCTATGTTGACCCTTAGCTATGCAACGCTGAATTTCGGACTGTTCTTCACTTGTGTAGCAGCCATTGCGTTCTGCTTCGGGGGTAACATTACAGTGTTCCCGGCTATTGTCAGTGACTTCTTTGGTCTGAAGAACCACAGTAAGAACTATGGAATCGTCTATCAAGGGTTCGGTATCGGTGCCCTTTCCGGTTCATTCATCGCCGTCTTCCTGGGTGGGTTTAAACCAACCTTTGTCATCTTCGGCCTCTTATGTCTGCTGGCTTGCATCATTGCGATTTCTCTGAAACCGCCGGTGGTGAAGGTGGAAGAGGAGAAGGCACTTCGGCTCAAAGCTGCAGAACGCACGGCTTAAGGATGTAAGACAACTAAATAATTTTAAAAAGACGTGCAAACTGACAACAGTTGTACGTCTTTTTTCTATAACTATATAAGTAGGTACATCAATAGGATAGTGTGGTTGAAGCAGTGTTGGAAGCAATGTCCTCCAAGTATTCGAGGATAAGCCGCTAGATTATGAAGCTTGGGATATCGATATTTTCTATCAGGAGAAAATGACTGAAATCTCGCAGCTTGATGAATGGGAAATGGTCGAGAACGGTCCGCTACGGGCTGTCTTGCGTATGACCTGGACGTATCATCTCTCGACGATTACTCAGCATATTATTTTCTACCGCGATACGGCTAGAATTGACTTCCGTACAGTAATGGACTGGCATGGGCATAATCAACTGCTGAAAGCGGCATTTCCAGTCGATATTCATGCCTTGGAGGCTACCTACGATATTCAGTTCGGCAATGTTAAGCGGCCGACACACTGGAATACGAGCTGGGATTATGCTCGTTTCGAGACGGTTGGTCACCAGTGGCCGATGTCAGCGAGAAAGGGGATGGCGTAGCCTTGCTCAATGACTGCAAATACGGTTATGACATCAAAGACAGCGTGCTGCGGCTGACACTGCTTAAATCAGCCGTTCACCCCCATCCAGATCAGGATCAGGGCCGTCATACCTTCACTTACGCACTCTATCCGCATACCGGCGATTTTGTGGAGGGCGGAGTTGTCCAAGAGGCCTGGGAGTTGAATAATACCCTGCGTTTCGTACCGGGAGAAATGGAAGGGGAGCCACTATTCTCTATCGAAGGTGAGCATGTGCTAGTTGATGCTATAAAGCGTTCGGAGGATGGGGTGTATGTGCTGCTACGCCTGCATGAATATGCTGGTTCACGAAAGCAGGTGAGTGTGAAGAGCGCGTACCCTATTTCGTCTTGGCAGGAATGTAATTTGATGGAGGAGTCGCAGGAAGCGTGGCGGGAGGAAGAGTTGGCATTCCAGATCAAGCCCTACGAGATTAGAACCTTTAGAATAAATATGGGAAGGGCTCAACAATGAGAGGAAGCCCCAATGGGGTAGTTCAATTCAGCTGTAATTAAAATGCAATTTAAAATGGGGAAATATTTACTTGTAGCCTTGGTGGTGTGTGGAGTATACTAATCACGAGAGGGTTAAGCGCTTAACCTTGGGGAGGATAAGTGAAAATGGTAAATCCAATCGTAGTAGGTATTATTGGCGCAGGCAGAATCGGCCGCCTTCATGCAGATAATCTGCGTATGATGCCATTATTTAAACTAAAATCTATTTCTGAGGCTGTAATAGGTGAGGAATTGTTGGTCTGGGCGGAAAGCCGGAACCTTGGCTCCATATTTGTGAGCGGGGAAGATATACTGAATGATCCTGAGATCGAAGCGGTGTTTATCTGTACACCAACGGATTCCCATGCATACTGGATCGAGCAGGCTGCCCGCGCTAAAAAGCATATTTTTTGCGAGAAGCCGATCAGCCTGTCATCGGCGCAGACAAGCAAGGCATTGCAGACTGTAAAGGAAGAGGGCGTCTTACTTCAGGTCGGATTCAACCGTCGGATGGACCCGAATTTTCGCAGACTCAAGCAGCTGGTTGAGTCGGGGGAGCTGGGCAGCCCACAAATTGTGAAGATTACATCGCGTGATCCGCAGCCTCCGGGCGAGGCTTACGTACGTTCTTCTGGTGGAATGTTTATGGATATGACGATTCATGATTTTGATATGGCTCGCTACCTGATGGGTGAGGAAGTGGCTGAAGTGTATACCCGGGGCGCCAATCTGATTGATCCGATGTTCGGACGCAACGGAGATGTAGACACGGCAGTCATTACACTGACCTTTGCTAGCGGAGCAATCTGCGTTATTGATAACAGTCGGAAGGCTGTATATGGCTATGATCAACGGGTGGAAGTGTTCGGTTCCGGCGGTTCGGCCGTCGCCGATAACTGCCGCCCGACAACTGTGGAAGTATCCACAGCCGCTTCGGTCACGCGCGATCAGCCACTTCATTTTTTCCTTGAGCGGTATAACCAAGCATTCTCGGAAGAGATTTCCGCGTTCGCCCGGGCAATCCGCCTGCAAGAACCGATTATTTGCAGCGGTCTTGACGGACAGCAAGCAGAACGGATTGCCGAAGCTGCGAAAGAATCGCACCTGACCGGGCTTCCGGTCAAGCTGACTCATTGTGCCGGAGAGAAAGTATCGGCAATGTAGGTTTTGTAAGCGGCTGCATACCATGAAGACGGGGGGGCTATGAAAGTGTCCAAATTACTCATAAAGGGAAGACCGCCTGGCAAGGATGGACTGGTGGCGGCAGTGAGCAAGGAGAGTGCCGGGTGGAAGTATGTAGGTTTTGAAGTGTATCAGTTGCAGGCTGGTGATACTCTGAACCGCAGTACGGAAGGGAATGAAATCTGCCTTGTACTATTAGCGGGGAAGGCGAACGTAAGGGCGGATGGTCAATTGTTCACTGACATCGGAGAGCGCATGTCTGTGTTTGAGGATATGCCTCCTTATGCGGTATATATTCCGGCTGGAGGAAGGTATGGAGTTACAGCTTTGACGGAACTGGAGCTTGCCGTCTGTCTTGCACCGGGGACGGGCAAATACGGGCCGCGTCTGATCGCTCCATCCGATGCAGTGGTTGAGGATCGCGGCTTTGGCAGCATGTCGCGCCGGGTGACCAACATTCTTCCTGAGCAAAGTGAGGCCGAGAGTCTGCTTGTCGTAGAGGTGCGCACGGACGGTGGGAATTGGTCCAGTTATCCTCCGCACAAACATGATCAGGAGAATCTACCGGGGGAGTCGTATCTGGAAGAGACTTACTACCACCGGTTAAATCCTGCCCATGGTTTTGTAGTGCAGCGGGTGTACAATGATGACCGTAGTCTCGATGAAACAATGTCTGTGCCCGACCGCAGCATCGTGCTGGTTCCGGAGGGCTATCATCCGGTGTCCGCGCCACCGGGCTATGATTCATATTATCTTAATGTGATGGCGGGTCCGGTCCGTACTTGGGCCTTCCACAATGAGCCGGATCATGAATGGCTATTTAGGACGAAGCAGCACAGACATGACGAGCGGGAATAAGCAAGCGCAATAGGGGCCTCCGCATGGCGGAGGCCCTCTCTTGTGCATTTATTTTTCTCTGAAATTATTCACCAAACATTAGCCGCATTGGACAAGCATTTGGTATCGCTGAATAGACACCACTGGGTGAGTTCTCTATAATCGAGGAATAAGATTGCATGAACGCAAAGGCGGGCTTACTGACGATGAAACCTACAATATATGATGTGGCACGGGAAGCGGGAGTCTCCATCGCTACAGTGTCCAAGGTGTTGAACAAGAGCGGGAGAATCAGTGACAAGACACGGGAGAAGGTTAACCGGATCATGGAAGAGCTGAACTACCGGCCGAGCCTGGTGGCCTCTGCGCTGACGAGCAGGCGGACGGGAACCATCGGACTGATGATTCCCGATATCGCCAACCCCTTCTTTGCAGAGGCGGCCCGTAGCATTGAGGATTATGCACAGGAGCAAGGAAGCGACTTAATCGTGTGCAGTACCGATCGGAGCGACGAGAAGGCGGACAGGTATATTTCGCTGCTCTTGCGCAAAAGAGTGGATGGCCTGATTATTGCTTCTCATACCGGAAGTACGGACATGATCCGCCATCTGCTGGCCGACCAAGTGCCGTTAGTGTTGTTCTCGGCCGATATCCGGATCATTGAGAGCAACAGTGTCACTGTGGATGACTATAAGGGAGGCTATCAGGCGACGGAATATTTACTGTCCTTGGGACATCGCAGACTAGGCATCATCTCCGACAATCTGCCAGGGAGCAAGCTGCGCGCTGAGGGCTTCCTAGATGCGCTGAAGGCGGCGGGTGTTCCGTTTGATAATCCGGTCAATATCATACATACATCGGCCACACTGGAGAATGGACGCAAGGCGGCAGCCGCGATGTTGAGTCAGGCGGAAGACCGACCGACCGCTATATTTGCCTGCAACGATCTACTCGCGATCGGGGTAATGAAGGAGGCGCGCAGCGCAGGGTTGTCGATTCCTCTTGATCTGTCCGTAGTGGGTTTTGACAATACGATGCTGGCTGAAATCTGCCATCCTACCTTGACCAGTATTGCCCAGCCTTTGCGTGAGATGACGGAGCAAGCAATGATTCTGCTGAACGAATCCATCGTTAATCCCTCTAGTCCCAAGCGCAAGATTATGCTGATGCCGGAGTTGATTGTCCGTCATTCCACGGGTCCTGCGCCGCTTTAAGTGGCAATGGAATTTGCGCAAACATTAAGAAAGTATAAGTTGCACAATATATATCCCTTATATTATCTGTTATCTGAAGACTTGTTCACCCGCTGCTTTCTGTCGGTGGACTGGTCTTTTGTTGCTTGATTTCTGGTCAGTATCCCCCAATCGCTACTTCGCTTAAACTTCAGGATTGCAAAACCTTAAATTCTAAACTATACTTAATGTAAATTTGGTTAAGCGCTTACCCCACCTCACCCCATTAATGGTTGCTTCTCATAAATACCCAGAGCTTTGTTTGATCCTTTTTCATGAATCCATTTCACTGAAGTTTTTTTCAAGGAGGCGTCACTATGAACGATTTGCAGTTCGATCCTACCCGGCCGCTGGATTTAATCGCTGTTGGTAGGCTCTGTATTGACTTGAATGCCAATGAAACCGGAAGACCGATGGAAGAGACGATGACGTTTACCAAATATGTCGGCGGATCTCCCGCCAATATCGTGATCGGCGCAGCGCGGCTAGGAATGAACACTGGTTTCATCGGCAAGATCGCGGATGATCAAATGGGGCTTTTTATCCGAACCTATTTGCAGCAGAATGGCATTGACGACAGTCAGGTGAGCGTTGACCGGACAGGCGCGGTGACTGGACTTGCTTTTACTGAAATACGGAGCCCTCAGGAATGTAGTATTCTGATGTACCGGGACCATGTGGCGGATTTGCTACTGGATACCGAAGAGATCTCAGAAGATTACATCCGAAAGTCTAAAGCGCTGCTGATCTCAGGCACCGCATTGGCACAAAGCCCGTCCCGTGAAGCCGTGTTTGTCACGCTGGAATTTGCCCGGAAGCATAATGTCACTGTATTTTTTGATCTGGATTATCGTCCATATACCTGGAAGTCAGCCGCAGAAACAGCGGTTTATTATAACCTAGCAGCTGAGAAATGCGATTGTATCATTGGCACTCGTGAGGAATTTAATATGATGGAGAACTTGTACAATGAGACAGATGCTGACGATGAAGCAACGGCAGATCGCTGGTTCTCGCACCAAGCGAAGCTAGTCGTCATCAAGCATGGAGGAAGCGGGTCAATCTCCTATACGGCGGACGGACAAAAGCACCAGAGTGGTATTTTTCCTACGAAGGTATTGAAGACGTTTGGTGCAGGTGATTCTTACGCTTCGGCCTTTATCCACAGTCTAATGCGAGGTGAAAGCGTTAGCGATGCCATGAGACGTGGCAGTGCCTCCGCATCCATCGTCATCTCACGTCATAGCTGCTCCGATGCAATGCCAACTTTAGATGAATTGGAAGCGTTCTTATTAACTAATGAGGAAATCGTCTCAGGGGCTGAGTAATCAGACGGCAGTATCAGAGAACACTAATTCAGTCACTATAGCAATCATTAACATGGTAGCAACAACATTTGCACCAATACATCACTAGAGTCGAAGGAGTGGGTAGGATGGAACAGCAAAACGTACAGGTTCTGCACAATTATATTGACGGGCAATGGGTAGAAGCAGCCACGAAGCAGACAGATCCGGTGTATAATCCGGCCTCGGGTGAGGAATTAGCCAGAGTTCCACTGTCCGGCAGAGAAGATGTAGACCGGGCTGTGGCGGCAGCGAAGGTGGCTTTTGCAGGATGGTCCAAAACGCCGGTGCCGCGAAGAGCACGGATCTTGTTCAAATACCAGCAGCTTTTGGTGGAGCATTGGGATGAACTGGCGAGAACGATTACGCTGGAGAACGGAAAAAGCTTTAAGGAAGCCTACGGAGAAGTCCAACGCGGCATCGAGTGTGTGGAATTCGCGGCTGGTGCGCCGACGCTGATGATGGGCCGGCAGCTGCCGGATATCGCGACAGGCATTGAGTCCGGAATGTATCGCTATCCCATCGGTGTGATTGGTGGGATCACTCCATTTAACTTTCCGATGATGGTACCCTGCTGGATGTTCCCGCTAGCTATTGCCTGTGGTAATACCTTTGTGCTGAAGCCCTCCGAACGTACACCGCTGCTGGCGGCGCGTTTAGTGGAACTGATGACGGAAGCCGGACTTCCGAAAGGAGTGCTCAATGTAGTTAACGGAGCACATGATGTTGTAAACGGGCTGCTAGAGCATCCGGATGTTAAAGCGATTTCCTTCGTTGGCTCGCAGCCGGTAGCTGAGTATGTATATAAGAAGGGAACAGCACATTTGAAGCGAGTTCAGGCGTTGGCAGGAGCGAAGAATCATTCCATCGTGCTTGCTGATGCGAACCTTGAAGCTTCGGCATCGCAGATTGTTAACGCTGCTTTCGGCTCTGCCGGAGAGCGCTGCATGGCTTGCTCCGTGGTAACGGTGCAGGAAGAGGTCGCGGATGAGTTAATCTCGATTCTGCTGCGTGAATGTGACAGTATGATCATTGGCAACGGCCTGAGTGAAGACACGTTTCTTGGACCGGTTATCCGCCAAAATCATAAGGACAAAACGGTTGCTTATATCGAACAGGGTGTAGCTGAGGGAGCGAAGTTGCTCAGGGATGGCCGAGAGGACGCCGCTGTGAAGGGACAGGGTTATTTTATCGGACCGACGGTTTTCGATGGGGTGACCCAGGAAATGAAGATCTGGCAGGAGGAAATTTTCGCACCCGTCCTTGCGGTGATCCGCGTTAAGGATGTGGAGGAGGCGGTTGAAGTCGCCAATGCGTCGCGGTTTGCTAACGGAGCCTGCATTTTTACGAACGATGGCGGGAAAGTGCGCTATTTCCGGGAGTATATCGAGTCAGGCATGCTTGGTGTCAATGTCGGCGTGCCAGCACCGATGGCCTTCTTCCCTTTCTCCGGCTGGAAGGATTCCTTTTACGGCGATCTTCATGCGAATGGAAGCGACGGAATCGAATTTTATACACGTAAAAAAGTCGTTACTGCCCGCTGGCAATAACAACAGACGAAGGGGGGGGATTTATGTGGATACGGTCAGATTAACGACGGCGCAGGCGCTGGTGAAATTTCTAGATCAGCAATATGTAGACTTTGGCGAAGGAGCGGAGCGTTTCGTACACGGTATATTCACCGTTTTCGGTCATGGCAATGTCCTCGGCTTGGGTCAGGCGCTGCAGGAAGCACCAGGTGCATTGACGGTCTACCAGGGGAGAAACGAGCAGGGAATGGTTCATGCAGCAACTGCGTTCGCCAAGCAGAATCGCAGGCGGAAGATTATGGCCTGCACCGCCTCGGTGGGTCCGGGAGCGGCCAACATGCTGACGGCCGCCGCCACCGCGACAGCGAATCAGATTCCGGTGCTACTGCTGCCTGGTGACACATTTGCTACCCGCCAGCCCGATCCAGTGCTACAGCAAATGGAGCATACCTATAACCTGTCGATCACGGTCAACGACGCATTTAAAGCGGTGAGTAAATATTGGGATCGGATCTATCGACCGGAGCAGCTGATGTCGGCATTGCTGAATGCAATGCGTGTGCTGACCGATCAGGCCGACACCGGAGCGGTTACGATCGCACTGCCACAGGATGTGCAAGGGGAAGCTTGGGACTATCCGATTGAGTTCTTCCGCAAGCGCATCCACCGGGTCGTTTCCCGTCTTCCCCGTCCAGATGAGATCGCCGCGGCGGCTGATCTTATTGCAGGTAAACAGCGACCTTTGCTGGTCTGCGGTGGAGGAGTCCGGTATGCGAATGCTGGAGCGGACTTACGTGCTTTTGCCGAGAAATTCGCCATCCCGTTCGGCGAAACGCAGGCTGGAAAAAGTGCAGTGGCAAGCGATTGTGCCTACAATCTCGGTGGTATAGGCGTTACCGGCAATGGCAGTGCCAATGTCCTGGCCACAGAAGCGGATCTGGTGATCGGTGTTGGCACTCGGTTTACGGACTTTACCACTGCTTCGAAGAGTCTGTTTGCGCATTCCGAAGTGGAGTTTCTGACGATCAATGCCTCTCCTTATCATGCTGCTAAACTGGATGCTCTGGCTGTAGTCTGCGATGCTGCCGAAGGTTTGAAAGCACTGACGGAAGCCCTGGAGGAGCGCGGTTACCGTTCAGGATATACGGACGAAATCGTGTCGGCAAGGAAGGTATGGGAAGTGGAAAGAGAGCGTCTCACAGGCGTGGAGTATCCGGTGAAGGAGGATGCGAACAGTGCTTCAGCTTCCTTTGTGCCCGAAATTGCCGGGCACTTGGATGACAAGCTTTCCGAGTATGCGGCGATGCTGAATACTTCTCTGACGCAAACACAAGTACTCGGGATACTCAATGAGCACCTCCCGAAAGATGCTATAGTCATTGGGGCCGCAGGCAGTCTGCCAGGTGATATGCAGCGGATGTGGAATTGCGCTGTGCCGGATACTTACCATATGGAATACGGTTTTTCGTGCATGGGTTATGAAATCTCCGGTGCACTCGGCGTGAAATTGGCTGAACCGGAACGGGAAGTATATGCGCTGGTAGGAGACGGTAGCTATCAAATGTTGCACTCTGAACTGGTGACAAGCCTTCAGGAGAACAAGAAAATTAACGTGATTCTGCTGGACAATGCTGGCTTCGGTTGTATTAACAATTTGCAGATGGAGCAGGGTCTAAACAGCATGGCCACTGAATTTCGCTACCGCGGCCCGGAGGGCCAATTGAGTGGAGAACTGATGCACATAGATTATGCCGCCAGTGCCGCCGGTTATGGAGTCAAAACCTTCCGTGCGACGACGCCTGAACAGCTTCTAAACGCACTTGAGGAAGCTCGAATGCAAGAGCGGTCCACGCTGATCGACATCAAGGTGCTGCCAAAGACAATGACACATGGCTACGGAGCCTGGTGGCATGTCGGTGTACCGGAAGTGTCCAACAGTGAAGCGGTCCAAGCGGCCTATGAGCAGAAGCTTGGGCAGCTTGGAAAGGCGCGAAGTTATTAGAATCTGTAATATTGTGAAACGGAAGGGGTAGAATCGATGATGTTCAAAGAACATGCGGTCAAGCTGGCGATTGCTCCCATCGCTTGGACCAATGATGATATGCCTGAACTGGGAAAGGACAATACCTTTGAACAGTGCATTAGCGAGATGGCACTTGCCGGGTTCCAGGGAAGTGAGGTAGGAAATAAATATCCACGCTCCCCGGAGCAGCTGCACCGGGCACTGGGACTTCGTGGACTTGAAATTGCTAGCGCCTGGTTCAGCGCGTATCTGACTGTGCGTCCGTATGAGGAGACAGCTGAGGCCTTTCGCGCGCACCGTGATTTTTTACATGTGATGGGGGCAAAAGTGATTGTGGTTTCAGAGCAGGGGCGGAGCATTCAGGGGCAAATGGATACACCGCTGTTCGCTAATAAGCCTGTGTTCACGGAAGCAGAGTGGGTCACACTTGCTAATGGACTGAGTGGACTGGGTCGTCTGGCTGCCGAAAAAGATATGACACTTGTGTATCACCACCATATGGGGACTGGTATACAGACGGGGGCTGAAATTGCCCAACTGATGAAACTTACGGAGCCCAGTGAGGTATCCCTACTGTTCGATACCGGTCATTTGGCCTTTGCCGGTGAGAATCCCTTGGAAGTGCTACGAGAGCATTTACCCCGGATTAAACATGTACATCTGAAAGATATACGTGCTGAGGTCACCCAGCGTGTCATGCAGGATCAGCTCAGCTTTCTGCAGGCTGTAAAAGCGGGAGCATTCACCGTACCTGGTGATGGCTGCATTTCGTTTGAAGAGATTTTCTCGGAATTGGCACAGCACTCCTATACAGGATGGTTCGTGGTCGAAGCGGAGCAGGACCCGGCGCTTGCAGATCCGTTAGAATATGCGATAAAGGCGCGCCGTTATATCAGGGATATCAGCGGTTTATAAGTCAATGACTGGCAGTCAATCATTGTTTGACGGACGGGCAGATATATATGCGGGGTTGCACGGCTACAGCTGTGCGCACCCCGCATTTTTCAATATCTAATCAATGATAAGTTTACTTTATACATAACTTCTTAATGTTTTGGTAAAGGGTTATCAGTCTATACATCACTACAAACCGAAGGTGCATTTCTCGGCTTGGCTTTACCGTATCGCCTATAACCACTGCTTGAATCTACTGCGCAAGCGTCGCCTGCAAAAGCAGGTCATGCGTATCTTCCGGCCAGAGGTTATGTCTGCAAGTCCCGAATAAGAGCTGGATGATCGGTTGTATAATCCTTCATTGTCAGCTACGTTATCGCGGTTGTCTCTGGAGGAGAGAAATATGCTTATTCTGAGGGTGTTTGAGGAGAAAACATATACAGAGATAAGTGAGATTCTAGGGGTTAGGCCCAATGCGCTGACTAAGAGGATGAATCGAATCAAGCATAGTATATCAACCCGAAAACGATCGTTCTCACTGAGGATGATGAATAAAACAACAGCTGTTGCCAGTATGTTAACACTATTTCTACTGATCTCTGTGACCGCTTATGCTGCGTCGGAATATATTCAGATCCGCAATAGTGAAGGGGTAGTGAAGGTTCAACATGTCGCGCCGAATGAAGCAGCGGGAGTAGCGTCTTTTGATAAATATGCAGCGCAGGTATACGCATTTGCTAAACCGGATGAACTGATCGCCTATCTTGTGAAAAATAAAGCAGGCGCATTAGGCCTGGCGACAGAATTGTCTTTTAAGTATAAAGAGCAGCGGATAGGTGCATATTCTGATTTCTTGAAGGAAATCAAACGGACAGGGGCACCAAAGCTCCCTGAATTGGCAGCAGGGTATGCTTTTAAATATGGGGTTATAAACCCTAATCTTCCGACTACAGATGCAGATAAGAAAAGTTCTCTATATCAGGATACACTACAAGATCTTACTGCCCAGGCAAACAAGGATAAAGGGAACGGTAATTTATTCATGAAGGCTATACCGTGGTCGGAGCCCGGCTGGATAAGCGCTACTTATTCGAAGGACAACGCTTATATAGGTATCTCTGCATCGATCATGAAAGATGGCAAAATGTTTGTAGAGCAGGAGCCTGAGAATCAAGCGAATAAAATTATGGTCGCAGGGACAGAAGTGATCTATAACAAAGTAGTAAAGGAAGAGGTCAGCTACGATTATCTGAATTGGTATAATGAGAAGCAGGATGCGTATTATACACTCACTAGCTATGGAAATAAGACTTTGACTGAGGAGCAATTTTTGCAGTTGGCTGGGGAGCTGTTGAAGTAGAAGAGTAGCAGGATATAAAAAAGGACAACCACGAAGACTAAACCTCGTGATTGTCCTTTTTCTATTATTAGGAGCTTAGCGCAAATTAGCCTTCCAGCAGCAGTGCTTCTGGATCTTCCAGCAATTCCTTCACTTTGACGAGGAAGCTTACCGCTTCAGAGCCGTCAACGATCCGGTGATCGTAGGAAAGGGCGATATACATCATTGGACGGTTAACGGTTCTTTCTTCATCCAACGCGATTGGACGCAATTGAATCTTATGCATCCCTAGAATACCTACTTGAGGGGTATTCAGAATCGGAGTGGATAACAAGGAACCGAATACACCACCGTTGGTGATGGTGAACGTACCACCTTGAAGCTCGGAGAGGCTTAGCGTATTAGCGCGTGCCTTGGAAGCGAGTTCGCCAATCTGACGTTCGATTTCCGGGAAGCTCAGTCGATCCGCGTCACGGACAACTGGAACCACGAGACCTTCCTTAGCTGCAACGGCAATACCGATGTCGTAGAATTTCTTAACGACCAGATCTTCACCGTCGATCTCTGCGTTCAGCAGTGGATAGGTCTTCAGTGCACCGATCACGGCTTTGGTGAAGAAGGACATGAAGCCTAGTCCAACTTCATGCTTCTCTTTAAAAGCATCCTTGCGGCGCTTGCGGATGTCGAGGATCGCTGTCATGTCCACCTCGTTGAAGGTGGTGAGCATGGCTGCGGTCTGCTGCGCTTCTACCAAGCGGCTAGCAATCGTGAGCCGTCTGCGCGACATGCGCTTGCGCTCCACGTTCTTGCCATCCTCCGGCGCGGCTTTGCTCGCTGCCGGCTTCGCTGGCTCCGGCTTGGCTTGCGCCGCCGGAGCTACCGGTGCAGCGGCCTGCGGCGCTGCTGCACCATGACCCGACACATCGGCCTGACCAATCCGGCCGATAGGATCACGGGCGCTAACCTCGCCGAGGTCGATGCCGCGCTCCCGTGCCAGCTTGCGTGCGCCCGGCGATGCCAGTGCAGCGGGGCTTTCGCCACCCGCTACAGCGACTTCGGGCGCTGCTACAGGTGCGGCTGCTGCGCTGCCGCTTGCCGGTGCCGCTTCAGGCGCTTTGCTCTCAGCGGCCTGCGGTGTACTGCCGCTAGCGGCTCCAATGATGCCGATGGCTTCGCCAACGGCTACGTTCTCGCCCGCTTGACGTAGGATGGAGGAGATGACACCCTCCACCTCCGCACTAATCTCGAGATTGACCTTATCGGTTTCTAGCTCAGCAAGCACATCCCCTTGACCGACGGTATCGCCTTCTTTAACTAACCACTTATAGATCGTTCCTTCGGATATGGATTCGCCCAAATCGGGTACTAAGATTTCTGACACAGGCCGTGACCTCCCCCAACATAATGGTTTACGCTATTGTGATACCGTCCTCTTAAGAGGACGGTACAGCCGTTTGTACTTGTGAATTTGATTTTAGGGCCTCTGTAACAATTCTACGTTGTTCAAAGCTATGAACATCTGCATAACCACTGGCCGGGCTAGAACGTTCTGGACGACCGATATATCTCACGCTTGTATTCTGTGGTGCGATGGCGCGTAACCGAGGTTCGGTGTAGCTCCAGCCACCCATATTCTTCGGCTCTTCTTGCACCCAGACAATTTCCTGAAGAGAGCGGAAGGCATTTAAATGTTCGCTCAGCTCGCGTTCTGGGAACGGGTAGAGTTGCTCTAGGCGAAGGACATGCAACCAAGACCAATCCTTATCTGAAGCAGCTTCTAGCTCTGTTTGGATATCGATAGCTACTTTACCGCTGCAGACTACTAGGCGTTTGACCTCACCTGGTTTCTGGCCTAGAAGAGGCTCTGCTAACACAGGCTGGAATTGTCCGGAGGCGAGCTCGGTTCCGGCAGATGTGCTGCGCGGATTACGAATGAGACTCTTCGGCGTCATAATCACCAGTGGCTTAGCGTCTTCCTGCCCACATAAAGCAGCTTGGCGCCGCAAGAGATGGAAATATTGAGAAGCGGTGGTCAAGTTGGCAACGGTCCAGTTCTCTTCCGCGGACAACTGTAGGAAGCGTTCCAATCTACCGCTAGAATGCTCGGGTCCCTGTCCTTCGTAGCCATGTGGTAACATAACGACAAGATTGCTGCGTTGCGTCCATTTCGCACGTCCGGCGGCAATGAACTGATCAAATATAACCTGACCTGCATTGGCGAAGTCGCCATATTGTGCTTCCCAGATGGCGAAAGTTTCTGGTGCGAACACATTATAACCATACTCAAAGCCTAGTACAGAAGCTTCAGACAGCGGACTGTTGTATACGCCAAAGGAAGCGCGGGAATCACTTAGCTGATGAAGTGGAGAGAATAATTTTCCTGTCTTACTGTCGTGCAGCACCAGATGGCGGTGTGCGAAGGTGCCGCGTTGTGCATCCTGACCGCTAAGTCTAATAGGCGTTCCATCCTTCAGAATGGTTGCGAAGGCGAGAGACTCAGCGAGTGCCCAGTCGACCTTTTCACCCTCATTCAGCGCATCCTTGCGACGCTGCAGAATTCGCTCCAGCTTCGGGTAGACTTGGAATCCATCAGGAACTGTCAGTAGCTCACGATTGATCTCTTGCAGACTGGAGATCGGTACGGCTGTAGTGCCTCCCGCTGAACGCTCCGTTTGAAGAGGAATGAAGGCTTTCGGTTCTTTTTTCTTGTAATTGCCTTCCTTCATACTATCGTAAGCACGTTGCAATACGCCTTCTGTTTCAGTGTGCATCTTTTGGACATCATCAGCTGTAAGGATTTTTTCACGCTGTAGTCGCTCCGCATACACCTTGTAGACGGTTGGATGATTGCGTACCTTACTGTAGACGATAGGTTGTGTAGTTTCAGGATCATCCATTTCGTTGTGTCCATGACGACGGTAGCCGATGAGATCAATGACGAAATCCTTTTTGAATTGATTGCGATATGCGCTAGCTAAACGAACTGCTGATATACAAGCCTCAGGATCATCAGCGTTGACATGGATAATTGGAATTTCATATCCTTTGGCGATGTCACTCGCATAATGCGTTGAACGGGAGTCTTCACTTTCTGTCGTAAAGCCGATCCGGTTATTAACAATAATATGGATCGTCCCACCATTCTGATAACCTTGAAGTTTGCCGATATTAAGTGTTTCTGCAACAATCCCTTCACCTGGAAAAGCAGCATCGCCATGCATCAGCACCGCCATTGCTTTACTGGTATCAATCTTCGGCAATCCGGCTGTGCTCCGATCTTCTTGCGCAGCGCGAGTGAAGCCTTCCACGACAGGATTGACGAATTCCAAGTGACTCGGGTTATTCGCTAGTGTTATTCTTGTGCGTACGGTTTCTCCTTCATGGACAGCACGGTCTGCACCGAGATGGTATTTCACATCACCCGTCCAGCCATAGTTAATGCCTGTAGAGCCTTCGGAAGGGAAAAGCTCCTTGTTCGGAGAATGATGAAACTCTGAAAATATAATATCATAAGGTTTGCCCAAAATATGTGCAAGAACGTTGAGGCGACCACGATGCGCCATGCCCATCAGAATATGCTCTGCGCCGTCATGCGCAGCAGCGCGTACGATTTCATCCAGCATAGGTACGAGAGCGTCATTGCCTTCCAAGCTGAAACGCTTCTGACCCACAAAGGTCTTGTGGAGGAAGGTTTCGAATTGCTCTACTTGGATCAGGCGGTTCAGCAGCTCTTTGCGTTCTGAATTATTTAAAGGTGCTGGTGAGCTTGTGGATTCTGCCTGTCTGTTCAACCATTTCAGTTCCTGTTCTTCATGTACATGCCCGAATTCATAGGCGATTGTCTTGGTGTATGCCTGACGCATGCGCTGAACAGCATCCCACCCGGTATGAACATCATTCGGCGCATTCTCCCAAATGAGCGTGGCAGGTAGTGCGATCAGATCCTCACGAGTCAGCTCATAGGTTTCGAGTTCGAGATATTTAGCCATGGGATTGTGGTCCCGCTCTAGCGGATCAATTTCAGCGGCCATATGGCCATATATACGAATATTAGCGATTAGCTTGGAAGCTCTTACTGCCTTTCTAAGCCATTCGGTGTCTCCCGAAATGCGAGGCTGTGGAGCCGGTTCGCTATCCGGTGTTAATGGTGGTGGACCCGAATTTGTAAAAAGCTCGCGATAATTATTCTCTACGGTGGAAGGATCTTTCACAAACTGTTCATATCTTTCTTGAATGTAGCCTAAATTGGGTCCGTAATACTTACTCCAAATGGATTCGTTATAGGGCTCTTTGGCTGCCATGAATACATCCTCCTTAACGGATGAACTCCATACGTGACATTTTGTGTCAACGCTTACTGGAGCTGTGATGATTGCGGTTTCATTTCTTATCTTATTGTGCTACTTTCCACACGTGTAATCAATTCATTCTTTCGTCCAATACGTTCGCAAAATGGTATGGGTTAGCTTGTTCTACTGAAAAGAACGATGTTTCTTCTCATTACCCATTCCAATGGCCTACTAAAATGATTCTAATATCCTTATTTTTAACTAAAGGGGAAGAAAGTATCGTTATATTGGCTTAATTAATTTTATGAATAGGACGAGTATCGTGTTAATAGGACAGGATATCCTAAAAAAGAGCTTCTATTTTTTGTTTTTTAATGGAAAAACTAATCAGAAATCGACAAACTTTTCCACTTTAGTATAGTATAATGTTATTGCAGTTAGCGTTTTCATATATTTCAAAGTAGATCCTTTCGTGTAAAGGGTCCAGTAAAAGGTAAACCTGCCGAAAGACAGGGGCACAAAGTCGCGGGTCTAAGGTAGAAATACTATGACAGCCGGATTGCCTGGGGACGTAAAATCTTAGGAGGAGATTTTTTGGACAAGTCCAACCAGGGAAGCTACAGAGAACAGCAGGTCATTGATCTAGACGTTGAGTGGGTACATTTATTATTAGCAGCTAAGAAGGCTGGCATAAAGACAGATGAAATTCGTCGATTCTTTCATGAGAAGACTGTGCAAGCCGTGCAGTAATACATTTAGAGCGTTATATTTCGAAAAAGGGCACAGCGAATTATCGCTGTGCCCTTTTTCGAAATATATGAAAGTATAAGTTTCACACCGTATATGATCATTATATTTTGCTAGAATACAAACGCCTTCGCGGTCCATGTTAGGAGGGCGAAGGCGTTTATGCTTGATAGTATGAGTAGAAGAGGATCTTATCAGGTCAGTGTAATATTAATCCTTCTGATCAAGGCGCCATTTCTGGTAGTCCAGAAACTCCTTGAATTCGCGTTTGCTTATGCCTGAGGCCATAGCTTCCTGCACCAATCGGAACCATTCCGAATCTAAAGGTGATTCCTCAGCATCATTAGGCTCTCCATAGAGTAAAGCGTGGATGGATACCTGAAGCGCGTCGGCGATCTTTTCGATAAACTGGATTGAAGGATTGGATTGGATGTTTCTCTCCACATTGCTAAGATACGACTTAGCAACATCCGCTCTGTCCGCAAGCTCAGATAGGGACAATCCCTTTTCTAGGCGGAGATGCTGGATACGTTGGCCCATATTTTGTGGCACTATGCTGACGCCCCTCCGTAATTTTTGTTATTAGTATAGCAAATATCATTAAATTCGACAAAGTTTATTGTAAAGAGAAAAGCAGCATCTACTTATCCGTTTTCCGGAATAAGAATCTGCTGCTCTTCGAATGGAAGACTTATTAGATTATTTAGCGGATCCAGCAGTTTGCTTAGCTACGAAATCCCAAGTCAGTGTTAAGCTATCACCTTGGAAAATATTTTGATCTTGGTTATTTTCCACAAATTCAAATTGGACTGAGAAGCTGTCATTGGTGCCGGCTTTAATGCCAGATGCTTCAGTAAAGAGTTGATCCCAACCCGTATTTTTTACGAGGTCTGGATGCTGACTTTTTAAAGCAGCCAGTGTAGTCTCATAAACTACATCTTCCGGAGCGACGACAGGTATTCCCTTATCATTATTTCTAAGGAATTTAACTTTGATGAACTCTGCTAAATCCAGGTAGTTATCACCTTTAGCATCCGTAATTTGAGTGGTTGTGTTCAGTATAATAGACCCAATATCGAGCGAACCGTCATTTTTTAATTTGAAACTTCTAAGCACAGTATCACCTGGCTTCAGGTTTGCAATATTTACGATAACGGAAGGGTCGGAGTTCAAATCTAGTGTACCTGCTGCAAATGTAGCAGTGCTTTGTGCAGTGTCACTAAAGTAAGCGAAGGTTCCTCCACCAATCAATGATAAACCCAGTGCTGCAGATGCTACGCCAAGACCTAATGTTTTCTTGATACCCATAATTAAAATTCCTCCTCGGTTTTTGTGGTTAAATTTTATAAAATTTATATATTGTAACTTCCGGTTCGTAAGCGGAAGCGGACAATCAACGAATTACTGTATTTCAGTTGGAGGTGGAGAGGCGGGCAGTATAGCAGCATTTTTCTTTTCGAGTGCAGCTACTGCCTTCCATGACGAGTACAGGGCATAGAGCAGGAGCATCAAGCCAGGTACGATCATGAGCACAACACTTCCAGCTTTGGAAACCGCGAAATTCATAGCGTAACCTACATAAGGTACGGTGACCCCGGTATATTCAGCTACAACATTCGTTGAGCTGGTAGGGTTCATATCAGGCGCATCATTGTTATCGCCTTTCGTGCGATACATGGCTTCACCGGTAGCGTTATTCATTGTTGCTTCTACAACACGGTGAGTAATGAGTAGGTTTTCTTCATTTCTAAAGGTGATGACATCGCCTTTTTGGAAGCGATTCATATCTCCTCCGGGTTTTAAAGCGACAATCGATCCGGTCTGAATCCCTGGTTCCATCGAACCTGAGAGTACGGATTTGATCTGGTATCCGAAGAAGGCAGGCTCACCGCCGGAGGCTTTAGATAAAACTACGGCTACTACCAGCAGAATGAAAATCACAAGCATGATGCTCGATAATATATTGTTGATCATTTTTTTAATCCGCATATTATTCTCCACCTTTAACTTGTTGAGGGTTGGAAGGAGCTTGTGTTGCTGCCGGTGGGGAAGAAGAAGCTGTATCTTCCGCTTCTGGCGTCTCCTGAGGAACCTCTTGCTGTGGTACATCTTTTGGAGTCGTTAGCTCTTCGCCAATTTCCGGTTCGACCGGGTTAGTAGCTGGGGCTTTAGGGTCTTCTTTATTTATGTTCTCTGGAGCAGCTTCACCTGTCGGTGGAGTCTCTTCCGCCTTCGCTTTCTCTTCCGCTTTCGCTTTGTCCTCGGCTTCTTGCTTTTCTTTTTTCTCCAGGGCCAAACGCTCTTCTTCTTTCTTTGCTTGTTCCAGCGCCTCTAGTCGGACTTTCTCAAGCGCTTCCAATTGTTGGTCTCGGGTTTGACTGATCAATTGGAGCTGACTCTGAAGATTGCTGATTCCTGAAGTAGCCGATTCTTTAAGACCATTCATTTCAGAATTAAAGCTTTCATAAGTGGAGGTAAGTTCGCTAGAGATATTGCCGGTCGGCTGATTAAAAGCAATCAGGAAGGGCAGGGGCTGCTGAAACGCTCTGTTGCTTAACTCAAGTTGTCCATAAACATCACTGGTCACTACCGAAGCAAATGGAAGACCTATGTCGTGAATGGAGCTTAGGTAATGAATCACTCCATTTAAGGAAGCGTTCAAGGATTCAGAGAGTACACCGCTTTGATTCAGACTATTTTGTAGGTCACTGAAGAATTGTTCATCCTTGATTTCTAGACAGTTTGAATCTAGTGAGGTCATATATCCTCCAATCTGGAATAGTACGGCTGCTGCTGCATTTAGCTCACTATTGATGTCATTCCAAATCTGGCTGTTGCTAGCCAGCTGCTCATTAACGCCATCGATTTGGGATTGAAGCGCGGAGATTTGCGTGGAAATCTCTTGCGCTGCGACATCAAGCTCATCCAGCGACATGCCTTCTATTCCCGAAACGTCTGAGAGACTGCCCGAGAGGGTATAGCTTTGCAGCGATCCTTTTAAAGCAACAGCTCTTTCGACATGATCTTTGAGTTCTGTAAGAAGTCCCTTGATTGAGTTTGGAAATACTTCGCAAAAGCTAATTGTGCTAGTGGCTTGCGTAGTAGCTCCAAAACCACCATAGGTACTACCCACTTGCTGCGAGGTATACAGAAATAAGACGGAGACAGCCATGCCTGATTGCAGAACACGTAATCCGATTTGCCTCTTTCTTTTAGGTCTTCTTTTTGCTGATCTGGGTCTCAGAGGAATACCTCCCCTCAATGTCTTGAGTTTCTTTGGTTCGTTATTATCGTTCTTTATTAAGAATGACTTCTTGTATTGAATAATACAGGGAATAAATCAAAAAGAAAACTGCAAATAAATCTCGTTTGTGCTCTATAAAGAACAAAAATGTTAATTTATCTCTATTTATCTCATTTTATCGCTTGTTATCTAATTATATTCGCAATAAAGAACGATGCTAAAAAAGGGGATTGCATTAAAATAGCCGACTCTCGCGAGAGTCGGCTATAAAGAATCATCGGGGTTCAATTAGAGGTATGGGTTAGGGAAGACGCGCAAAAAAAGAGGCCCTAAGGCCTCTACTCTGTATTGAGTGGTGTTCCAATATCATTTAACTTGCGTGTTACAACATCATCATAGAGACGTTGCAGCCATTTTAGCTCAGTCAGGGTGTGCTCGTAGGTGCCGTACATGAGATGAAGTGCGGAACGAGGAACAATAGGAATATGCTCTTCATACACCTGATAAGCCAGATTCACTTGATGCTCCGTTTCACGGATACGTTCCTCGAGTAATTTCTCTACCTTGCTTTGATCGACATGACGGGTCATGGCAAGAGCCATATACATCGGATGAAAGAAGGGCTCGTTCTTCTTAATCTGCTGTAGAATTAGCTGCTCGAATAAAGTTTTGCCTTGTTCAGTAATACCGTAAATCGTTTTGTCAGGACGATCACTGCTGCTAATAACCTCTAAGGCCTCGATATAACCATCTTGTGCAAGCTTATCGACAGCGTAATAGAGAGATCCGAGCTGCAGCTTTGTAATTCGGTCCATGGAGCGCTCTTTCATAACCAGTGTAATTTCATAGGGATGCATGTTCCGTTCCAGCAGTAGACCGAGAATTGCCAATTTCATCGACATAATGGTTACCTTTTGCCCTCGGACGCCTGAACAGCTTTACCTGGAATGGTGAGACGGTCTTTTGGCATAAGCAGCACAAAGACTAAACCAAGGGCGGCAGGAATCAAGGCCCACATAAAGGTATGCGCGATAGAAGAGGACAGTGCACTAGATATTTTCTCTAAGATTTCAGGTGGAATCTTGGCTCTTGCTTCAGGTGTCAGGGCCGCCCGTGGATCGCCGAAGCCCGCTGACTGCTCACTACCGCCAAAAGCATCGCTAATACTGCTGGTGAAGCTATTTCGCTGAATAATACCGAAGATCGTAATCCCCAGCGTCATCCCAAGAGAGCGCATAAAGGTACTTGTTGAAGTTGCCGAACCGCGTTGGCGCATATCGAAATTATGGATCGCCGCCATACTCAGTACGGAGAAGGAGAAGCCCACGCCGAACCCAGTCAAGGCCATGAATACATTTAGCATGAGACGGGAGGTATCTGGTGATAAAGTGCTCAGACTGTAGACACCTGCGACAAAGCAGACTGCGGATAGGATCATAATGTTGCGGAAGCTGGTTTTTGTTGTAAGTAGACCCCCAGTCTGACTGCCAACGACCGTACCGATCATCATCGGCATGAGAATCAGGCCTGAGTTCGTAGCTGAACCACCAAATACGCCTTGCACAAAGATAGGAATGTAGATAGTAGCTACGATAAAGGCAGAGCCATAGAACAAGCTGGTCACGCTACTTGTTGCAAACAGTCGTTTGCGGAACATCGCGAACGAGATGATAGGTTCAGCCGCCACTCTCTCAATGAAGATGAACGCCAGCAAGAGAACAGCAAAGCCCGCGAATAAGCCGAGGATGACACTAGAATCCCAAGCGTATTGGTTGCCTCCCAGTTCTAGCGCAAACATTAGGCAGATAATGGCGCCGACGAGAGTGAAGGCTCCGCCCCAGTCGATGCGCTGTTTAGCGTGAGAGATCGATTCCTTGTAAGAAGTTGCAATCAGAAAAAGTGCAATAATTCCGAGTGGCAGGTTAATGTAGAATACCCACTGCCAGCCAACATAGTCGGTAATATATGCACCCAGTAACGGTCCGAGTACACTGGAGATTCCGAAGACGGCACCGAATAGGCCGGTCAGCTTTCCTCTTTTTTCAGGTGGGTAAATGTCGAAGACGATGGTGAAGGCGATTGGCATTAGTGCGCCGCCGCCGATCCCTTGAATCGCGCGGTAAATGCTGAGCTGTGTAATACTGGTGGCAGTACCGCACAGAGCCGAGCCAATCAGGAATACAATCAGACCGAACATGAAGAAACGTTTACGTCCATACATATCCGAAAGCTTGCCGAAGATAGGGGTTCCAGCCATTACCATGACCATATAAGCCGAGGTGACCCATACGATTTTGTCCAGACCACCAAGGTCGGAGACAATGGTACCCATAGCTGAAGCTACAATGGTATTGTCCATAGCGGACATAAGAATACCGAGCAGCAGGCCAACAACTACGAGTTTAAGATTACTTTCTTTAGTATGCATGCTTCGCAGGCTCCTTTTTCTAAATAGTGAAAAATCCGTTCGAAAAATGTTCATAGTTTAGAAACAAAATTTATTATATTCAAATTTGAATAGGGTGGCAATAGTTTTTTATCAAATATAAGAAGTATAAGTTTCACACCATACTATATGTCTTATATTTCTCGCTTAAACGCTTACCGTACTTATAAGGACGCCGAAGGCGTTTATGCTTGAAAAAATGGAATTGGAGTGTGATAGGAATTAAGGATGTCTCTTGACATACCCTACGGGGGTATATTATATTATTGGCAAGGAGGCTGATTCCTGTGTCTACTAGTAACAAAGAACAAGCTGAGAAATTCTGCGACGGTGACTGTCATTCCTCGGCATCTGGAGAACGAATAAGTCATCATTCGGCAGATTTTAAGAGTAGTTTGAATACTCGCCTCAACCGGATTGAGGGTCAGATCCGCGGGATAAAGGGTATGATAGAGCGGGATACTTATTGTGATGATGTGCTCAACCAGCTCGCAGCCGTTCAAGCGGCTCTAAACGGTGTTGGTAAGATGTTGCTGGAAGGGCATATGAAGAGTTGTATAGTTGAACGAATTGAAGCCGGTGAACATGAGGTTATCGACGAGCTCCTAATTACGGTTAACAAATTAATGAAATAATAAGCTAATGCTCATATAGCAGGGCTTCATAACATTTATTGGAGGTTATAATTATGTCAAACGCTACACTTAATGTAGAAGGAATGTCTTGTGGTCACTGTGTTAGCTCTGTAGAGAAGGCCGTAGGCAATCTTGGAGCAACTGCTAAGGTTGATCTCGCAGCTAAGAAAGTTTCCGTTGAGTATGATGAGAACAAGGTTAGTCTTGGAGCGATTAAAGAAGCCATTGAAGATCAAGGGTATGATGTAGTTTAATTTGAAGTACAGTAATAAGGCTTGGAGCTGTTTGGGGAATTGCCCAAGCTCCAAAGCCTTTTCTTTTTTTAGAAATTATCATACCCTATAGGGGTATGAGGAGGCTTAGGAATCATGGATAAGTTAAAAACAACATCTTCACCAAACGAACAGCAAGCGACCATACAGATTACAGGCATGACCTGTTCCGCTTGTGCAGCTCGAATTGAGAAAGGTTTGTCCCGGATGGAGGGTGTTTCTCGCGCAAATGTAAATTTAGCCTTGGAACAAGCTACTGTCGGATTCGATCCTTCTGTATCAGGGTTACCACAAATTGAAGATAAAATCCACGCTCTTGGCTACGATACCGTCAAAGAGACCGCGGATTTTGATATATCAGGCATGACCTGCGCTGCATGCTCGGCACGGATCGAAAAAGTGTTGAGTCGTACGCCAGGTATAGCAGCGGTGAACGTGAATTTAGCACTGGAAACGGCACATGTGGAGTATACACCCAGTAACATCAGTCCAAGAGAGATCATGGAAAAGGTAAGCAGCATCGGGTATAAAGCTTCGCTTAAAGAAGACCGCAAAGATCATGTGGATCGTCGTGTACAGGAAATTCAGCATAAGAAATGGAAGTGGATCATTTCTGCTATTCTTTCTTTCCCATTGTTATGGGCGATGGCAGGTCATTTCTCATTCACAAGCTGGATTCCAACACCGGAGATGTTTATGAATCCTTGGTTTCAGCTTGTTCTGGCGACTCCCGTACAGTTTATCATCGGCTGGCAGTTTTATGTAGGCGCGTATAAAGCATTTCGTAACGGGAGTGCTAATATGGATGTGTTAGTCGTATTAGGAACATCAGCGGCGTATTTCTATAGTCTCTATCTGACGATTGATTCATTAAGTATGAAGGGAATGAATCATACCGCCCAAATGTATTATGAGACGAGTGCTGTACTCATCACACTCATACTCGTAGGTAAATGGTTCGAGGCGCTGGCGAAAGGCCGTTCCTCTGACGCCATTAAGAGCTTAATGGGTCTTCAGGCAAAGACCGCTCTCGTAATTCGTGATGGGCAAGAGATGAATATCTCGACAGATGAAGTGATTCCTGGCGATATTGTGCTGGTGAAGCCCGGAACAAAGGTACCAGTGGATGGTGAGGTAGTAGAGGGTTCCTCTTCTGTGGACGAGTCTATGTTGACCGGCGAAAGTATTCCTGTAGAGAAAAAACCAGGAGATACCGTTATCGGTGCTACTTTAAATAAGAATGGGATCATGAGAATCAAAGCAAATAAAGTAGGAAGAGACACTGCACTTGCCCAAATCATAAGAGTGGTGGAAGAGGCCCAGGGCTCTAAAGCGCCGATTCAGCGGATCGCGGATGTCATTTCAGGAATTTTTGTACCGATTGTTGTAGGAATTGCGGTGATCACTTTCTTGGTCTGGTACTTCTGGGCAGCACCTGGTCAATTCGCCGATGCCCTTGAAAAAGCCATTGCGGTGCTCGTAATCGCTTGTCCATGTGCACTAGGTCTAGCAACGCCGACCTCTATTATGGCGGGATCGGGCCGCGCTGCGGAGCTTGGCATCCTGTTCAAGGGCGGTGAGCATTTAGAAGGCGCACAAGGGATTAAGATTGTTGTCTTAGATAAGACAGGTACGGTCACAAACGGTAAACCCGTGCTGACTGATATCGTGACTACAACTGGAATTGCCGCTTATGGTAAAGAAAATGCTGAGAATCGTCTATTAGCTTTAACTGCGGCAGCCGAGAAATTGTCAGAGCATCCGCTTGCGGAAGCCATTGTAGCAGGAGCTGCCGAAAGAGGATTGACCTTGCCCACCGCTGAACAGCTTGATAATGTGCCTGGACGGGGTATTATGGCTGTTGTCTCCAATCAACAAGTTAGGGTGGGTACACGGCGCATGATGGAAGACCATCAATTGGACATCACAGAGTGGGCTCCAATCATGAAGAGGCTGGAAGAGGCAGGAAAGACAGCTATGCTTGTAGCGGTGGACGATGAAATTGCCGGAATTGTAGCTGTGGCTGATACGATTAAGCCGACTTCAAAGGCGGCTGTAGCAGCGCTTCATGATATGGGTATAGAGGTCGTTATGATCACAGGTGACAATAAAATTACAGCGGAGGCTATTGCGAAGCAAGCAGGTATTAGAAAAGTGTTAGCAGAGGTTCTACCGGAAGGCAAAGCCGAGGAAGTTCGTAAGCTGCAGCGGAATGGGACAAAGGTAGCCATGGTTGGGGATGGGATCAATGATGCTCCTGCACTGGCTACTGCTGATACGGGCATGGCGATCGGTACAGGTACGGATGTAGCCATGGAGGCTGCGGATATTACGCTGATGCGGGGTGATCTGAAGAGCATACCCGATGCCATTATGATGAGCCGTAAAACGATGGGTAATATTAAACAGAATTTGTTCTGGGCGCTTGCTTACAATACAATAGGTATACCGATTGCTGCACTTGGATTTCTAGCTCCATGGCTAGCTGGAGCTGCGATGGCATTCAGTTCCGTGTCCGTCGTATTGAATGCACTTCGGCTACAGCGGGTTAAGCTGTAAGAGAATCATAACTATGTAAGGAGTGGCCGCTGTGCAAGAAAACAACGAGACAATATCTCTACTAATGAGACATGCATCCGTCCGCAAGTATCAGGATAAGCCAGTAAGTGAAGAGCAGCTTACAGCGATTATTGAAGCAGGTCAAATGGCTTCGACTTCCAGCAGTGTACAAGCCTATAGTGTTATTGCAGTGACTGACTCGGCTCTAAAAGCAGAGCTTGCCGGATTAGCAGGCAATCAGGCTTATATAGAACAATGCCCAGTCTTCTTGGTCTGGTGTGCGGATCTGTATCGTCTGCGTGAGGTGACGAAACCTCATTTGCAGGGAAAGACTTCGTATGAAGATTCTGCTGAGAACCTTATAGTAGCTACTGTTGATGTTACGCTTGCTGCACAGAATGCTGCTGTGGCTGCGGAATCACTTGGGCTCGGGATTGTTTATATCGGCGGAATCCGTAACCGGATCGCGGAGGTATCTGAGCTGCTGGGACTGCCTGAACTGGTCTACCCGATATTTGGAATGTGTGTGGGCTACCCTGACGGAGCCTCGGGCCTGCGTCCGCGTCTTCCATTAGAGGCTGTTCTGCATCGCAATCGGTACAATGCCGAAACCACATTGGAGCAGGTCAAGACTTACGATCAGGTCTCTTCAGACTATATGCGTGAGCGGACCCACGGTGCCAAGGATACACCTTGGTCGGTGATCATGGCAGAGCGTTTGGCACAGCCAACACGGCTGCATATGAAGGAGTTCCTAGAGGAAAAGGGATTCTTCAAGAGGTAATCTAGCGTTTTCGCTTAAGAGGTTGCTCTATTCGTAGTTAAAACTACGGATAGGGCAGCCTCTTTTTTTGTGTCCTGAGGCATGAAGGTGACAGTTGTCATCTTAAAGAAATGACAGTCCATACTAATGTCAGGTCCTCTTTTTCCATATGATTGAAATAGATCAAACGCATTCGGAATCGGAGGGGTTACGGAATGGACATTGTTATAGAGATGAATGGAGTCAGCAAATTATATAAGGATAAGAAAGCGGTAGATAACATCAGCTTCAACATTGCTAAAGGATCGATTACAGCAATTCTTGGACCGAACGGAGCAGGCAAAACAACGGCATTGGGAATGTTATTGGGGCTATTAGAGCCCACTGAAGGTACTGTGAAAATATTCGGACAACATCCGAAAGATAAAGCGGTGCGTGAAAAGACCGGTGCGATGCTGCAGGAGGTAAGTGTCATGGATCGGTTAAAGGTTCGGGAGATCATTGCCCTGATCCGTAGCTATTATCCTCAGCCTATGGATATGGAATTTCTAATTAAAGCTACAGGGCTTGCGCCAGCGGATTTAAATAGATACGCCGAGAAGCTCTCGGGCGGTCAAAAGCGTAGTCTCGGCTTCGCGCTGGCCCTAGCGGGTAATCCAGAGCTGATCTTTTTCGATGAACCTACGGTTGGACTTGATATTACTTCCCGGCGGCGGTTCTGGGATACGGTTCGTGGACTTGCGGAGCAGGGCAAGACGATTGTGTTCACGACGCATTATTTGCAGGAAGCCGAAGATATTGCGGATCGTATTCTGTTGTTCAGCAAAGGTCATTTAGTTGCAGACGGAAGTCCAGATGAGATTAAATCGCGGATTGTGAAGCGTTCGCTATCCTTTTTGCCAATAGGTGATCGATCTAAATTACGCAGGAGCCTGCTGGAGCTAACCGCTATTGAGGATTGTTATGAAAAAGAAGGCCGAATTCATGTGACGACAGACGATACGGATGAAGCGCTGCGAGCGATTTTTGTTACTGGACTTCCCGTGAAGGATGTTCGGATAGATCAGGGACGTTTGGATGATGCTTTTGAACAATTGACCATGAACCAAGAGGAGGCTATCTAAAGATGAGACTAATTACTGTACAGTGTAAAGCCGAGATGCTGCGGATCATCCGTAATCCTTATTACGTGTTCTGGTCGCTCTTCATGCCCATCATGTTCTACTTCATCTTCACTCGAGTGGTCAATACAGGTAGCGATGACCCGACGTGGCGCGCCCACTACTTAATGTCGATGGCAACCTTTAGTGTAATGGGCTCAGCGATTATGACGCTTGGTATTCGTTTGGTGCAAGAGCGAACACAAGGTTGGACCACCTTTATTCGGATTACCCCGCTACCGGGTTCTGTCTATTTCTTCGGAAAAATGTTCGGACAAACGATGATGCACCTATTCTCGGTCATTTGTATTTTTGCCGCAGGATATTTTATCAATGGCGTCTCCTTATCTGCGGGTCAATGGGTGCTTAGCGGGTTGTGGATCCTGATTGGTTCCCTTCCATTTTTGGCGATTGGTACGCTTGTGGGTGCTATGAGACGGGTGGATACGGCCAGTGGAGTCAGTAACGTGATTTATATGGCGCTTGCTGTAGCGGGGGGCATGTGGATGCCGATTGAGATTTTGCCACGATTAATGCAGAAGATTGGTCATTGGTTACCTTCCTATAACTATGGAAACGGGGCATGGGAGATCGTACGCGGCTCCTACCCGCAGTGGAGTAATGTCTTGATTTTGCTCGGATATTTGGTGGTTTTTATGTTACTATCGGTTTATATCCGAAAAAAACAGGAAGCGGTGTAAGTAATGACCGAGCGTAGAAAGTTCCAGTTATTTCCGAGAAGTCAGGGGTTTTTCCCTTATGTATGGGCTGTTTATCTAATTTTGCCCATCCTGAATTTGCGCGGGGAGACTGGAATGAAGCTCATTCTGGGTGGGATTATGATCACGGTGTTTGCCATCAGCTATCGGCAGCTGTATTGGGTTCGGGGCGGAGTGTTTAATGTTTGGCTAATTATTCAAATGTTGATCATCGTGGCGCTTAGTTTGTTCTATACGCCATTTAATCTGTACATGGGTTTTTTCACTGCGAATTTTATAGCTTATTATACGGAGAATAAAGGGTTCAAAATTGCATTTACTTCTTTTGTGGTCATGGTACTTTCGGTGCTGGTCTTAGTGGGTCGTGATATGGAATGGGTTAGTATAATGTTCTTAACTCCGTTTATCATTATTATGTTGATCACTCCGTTCGGTGTAAGATCCATGAATCGGCATCAGAAGCTGGAGAAAGAGCTGGATCAAGCCAATGAGGTGATTAAAGAGCTGGTGAAGCGCGAGGAACGGATGCGAATCGCTCGTGATTTACATGATACGCTCGGGCATACGCTGTCCTTGATTACATTAAAAAGTCAACTCGTAGAGAAGCTGGTGACCAAAAATACGGAGCGAGCCCAAGAGGAGGCACGAGAAATTCAGCGCACTTCACGGGCTGCGCTCCGTCAGGTGCGTGAGCTAGTGTCGGAAATGCGTGCGATCTCAGTAGCAGAAGAACTGGCAGAAGCGGGGGAAATGCTGCGAACGGCAGAGATTGCCTTAGAAGTGGAAGGCGATATCTCGCTAGAGGGAGTATCCGACCTGACACAAAATATTCTCAGCCTTTGCATTAAAGAAGCGGTGACTAATATTGTGAAGCATAGTAGAGCGGATAAATGCTTCATAGGGGTGGCAAAGACCACTGGAGAAGTTCGAATTACCGTTAAAGATAACGGAATGGGCCTCCAGAACGGTGAGAGATGTAATGGTGAGCTTAGTGATGGAAATGGCATGAAGGGGATGGCGGAACGTCTATCCCTGATTGATGGCTCTCTGTCGCTAAGCTCAGAAGAAGGTCAGGGAACTACGCTGATCGTTACGATCCCTCTAATCGTTAAGGAAGCAACAGGGGGTGAGAGTGCATGATAACCATCGTTATTGCGGAGGATCAACGTCTGCTTCGGGGGGCGATGGCTTCCTTGCTGGATCTTGAGGATGATATCGAAGTAGTCGGAGAAGCTTGTGATGGGGCGGAGGCGTTAGCTTTAATCGACAGGCTTCAGCCGGATGTATGTCTTATGGACATTGAAATGCCGTTCAAGAGCGGACTGGAGGTTGCAGAAATATTGCGGAGTAAGGGTTGTCCGACTCGAATTATCATCTTGACTACCTTTGCACGTCCGGGGTATTTCGAGCGTGGAGTGAAGGCTGGTATACAAGGGTATTTATTAAAGGACGAGCCTGTAGATAAGCTGGCCGAATCCATTCGCCGTGTCATGGCTGGGCACCGTGAGGTATCTCCCGAGTTAGTCTTCGGTAGCTTGCGTGAAGAGAATCCACTCACAGCACGGGAGCGAGAGATTTTAAAGCTGGCTGGTGAAGGGCAAACGGCAGGGGAGATCGCTTTTTCGCTACATCTTTCCCATGGCACAGTTCGTAATTATATCTCTGAAATACTCAATAAGCTGGAAGTGAAAAGTCGAATTGAAGCAGTACGGCTGGCAGAAGAAAAAGGCTGGATTTGAGGGGAGAAGGGCATTATTATGCAAATATTTCTGATTCGGCATGGTGATCCGGATTACACTATAGACGATCTTACGGAGTTCGGGCATCAGGAAGCGGCAGCATTGGGACAACGTATGGCTTCTATCAGTCTGGATGAACTGTATGCTTCACCACTGGGGAGAGCACAGACAACAGCAAGTTATGTGGCCAAAGAGACGGGACTTGTAATTCAGACAGAACCATGGACTCGTGAACTGGATTGGACAGAGATTATGTTGGATGGACAATTGGCGTCTATATGGGATAGCCCCGGAGAACATATTAGCGAGCTATCGAGTGGAAAGAGAATGTGGTCTGATGAGACGGATCATTGGTTGAAACAAGAAGAATACAGATTGAGATTCAGCGAATTACAAGCGGCCTCAGATCAATTCTTGCTGAGACACCACTATAAAAGAGAAGATGGCCTTTATCGTATCCTCGAGCCTTCTACCAAGAAGATCGGAGTAATATGCCACGGTGGCTTTGGTCTCGCTTGGCTAGCTCATTTGCTGCAGATTCCTCTGGCTTTGGCCTGGTCCGTATTTTGGTTAGCGCCAAGCTCGGTAACGACGATCTTGTTCGAAGAGCGTAGCAAGCACTTTGCGGTTCCTAGATGTATTGGACTAGGAGATGTCTCCCACCTTTATGCTGGTGGCATGAACTATCGCCCAAGGGGATTAATGGGCAATCATGTGTAAGTTGAAAGATTAAGAGCGAGCAAGGACATTGCTTATGGATTGATAGGCCATCCCGCAGAGGATGGCCTTGTTTGCTTGCTTTTGAATGATCGGCATAGGCCACTCTTCAACGCGGGTTTAATTTTACCTGCGACCCTTTACCACCTGTCTGGATGCCGGTTTCTTTCGTTCCGACTTCCTTTAGATCAGTCACTAGTCGCTCCAATACGGCCTTGGAAGCAGCGGCTTCTTTGGCGCCGGATGCCTTCACGACTAGTTGGACTGGCTTGCCAGAGCGGAGATGCTTCTCTGCCTGACGAAGCTTCGTATCGTAATCATGCTCTTCAATATGAGCAGTGAAGCGTAGCTCTTTGACCTTTTCCTTGCTGCCTCCCTTTGTTGCCGAGCCTGCGCTCGCCTTGCGTGTTGCCGCTGCTTCCTTCTGCGCGGCTGCTTTTGCCTTGCCCTTCGGGGTCAGGCTGCAAGGTGGCGGGCTGCTCATCAGTGAGGTGCATACCAGATCTGCACCTGCAGAACGAGCCATTGCCAGTGCCTCTTCTCTGGATACAATCCCCAGCTTCTCACCTCTAAGTCCAGTAAGCACTACTTCGGATGCTCTAATTTGTTCGTTGATTAATACGGTCACTTGGGTGAATCCTCCCCTGATAACAATGATAAAGCTATCATATATGGAACTAGCTTGTGGTTCAAATGTGGAGAGAGGATTTTATGTGAAAGATATTGATTCAAATCCGTAACCTTTGGGAACTTCATTGGCACTTGTATATAATACGGAAGAAGGGAGCGAGCGAAAGTATGCTTCAGTATATTGAAGAGGCAGGACGAGGAGATCGTCAAGCTTTTGAACAGATTGTTAGGCGCTTTACACCGATGGCGAATGCAGTTGCATATGAAAAGCTACACGATTACCAATTAGCGGAGGATGCTGTGCAAGAAGCTTTCACTGAAGCCTTCCTAAATTTGAATAAATTACGAGCAGTAGAGGCATTTCCAGGCTGGTTTAAAGCGATAGTAACAAGGCAATGTTATCGAATCTTGCGAAGAAAGCAGCATCCTGCATTACCCTACGATGAAGCTGTGGAATCGACAGAATCTTCATGTAGTGTGGCGGACATTATTGAGAAAAAAGAAGCGCGGCGACTGCTTCACGAGTCTATAGCTGCATTAACGTCCAATATGCGGATCGCCGTTCAATTATATTATTTTCAGGGATATTCTCTTCAAGAGATTGCTGACTTTCTGGGGACTTCAATCCCGGTATTGAAGAAACGACTCTTTGATGCTCGCCGCAAGCTTAAAGGGGCGCTACCTGTAGCGGATGTCCTCTCCGTATTCAACCATTTGTACGAAGGAGGAAAAGGTGTGCTTCATATTGTAAACGGAGATGTAGTGGGAGATAAGCTGCGTCAGGGAATTGTGCAAGGTGATGTATTAGTTTGGAGAGAGGTCTACTCTCATGGACCGGTCTTTTTAGAGCCTGCGGAACAGGATAACCGCTTAATACGAGCGCAATATTTGGAACAAACGATGGGGATTCCGCAGATGGAATTCATACAGGGCAGTGAGAGTCAGGAAAAAATATTAGCTGACTTTCATAAATATGAGGAAGTGGTGTTGTGGTTCGAGTATGATCTATTTGACCAGACGATGCTGTGCTATTTGCTCCACTGGTTCTCAAAGCAGAAATTGTTAACAACGAAGCTGAGCTTATTGTGCATCGGAGAGTATCCCGGAATTGAGTTGTTTCGAGGACTTGGACAACTATCTGTAGAGCAAATGGAGACTTTATCAGGAACGTGGAAGTTAATCGGCGACAAGGAACTAGAAGTAGGACAGGCGTTCTGGGAAGCTTATGTATCACCGAATCCAGAATTATTAAGGGAATTATTAACAAAAGATACGTCTGCACTGCCATTTGCACATGACGCATTCCAAGCGCATTTATCGCGTTTCCCATCTACCTATAATGGACTTGGGATTGTAGAGCAATCCACACTGGAGATGATCCATGAGGGAATAAAATCACCGTGTGAGTTGTTCAAAAATGTGGGTGATAAGCTTCACATATTAGGAATGGGCGATCTGCAATATTGGCATATTCTAAGAAAGATGGCACAAGAGCCATACCCGTTGCTGCAAATGCGTGGCTTGAAGGAATTCCCCGGTTATAACGAACCAGTGATGCAATTTCAAGATTGTGAGGTTGTATTAACAGCGTTCGGAAAGAACGTAATGTCTGGAAAAGAGGACTGGGCCGAGAAGAAAGGGATCGATGAATGGTATGGAGGGGGGCATCTGCAAGGCGTAGCTCCGCGCTGGAGATGGAATTCGTCATCGCAAACGATTCAATAATATAAGATTCTATGTCGAAGAAAGGGCTGTCTCAAAAGTAGTGAATGCTACTTAGGGTCAGCCCCTTTACTTCAATCATTATTCGTCAGGGCCTACTTCGAAACTCCTCACTTAAATAGATCGTTTCATTCACGCCAATGATTAGCTCATAATTCCCCATTGCACGTTCTACATGTTTCCATGGCGTTTCTGAGATGAATTCACTATGTGAATCAGTACGTGCCTTCAACAGTGACTTGGAAAGAGCAGGGCATCCGTGTAAAGCAGGAGACCAAGTTCCCAGAAGAGGGACAAGGCACCCTGCGTATTAGCGCAGAGAAACCAATTAAATTCACATTGAAGCTAAGATACCCTTACTGGGCTGAGCAAGGAATGAGCGTTAAAGTGAATGGTGAAGACATTCCAGTGAATGTGGGCAAATCCAGCTACCGTACGCTGGATAGAGTGTGGCAGGATGGAGACGTAGTCGAATATGATATTCCGATGTCGGTAAGAATCGAATTGCGTTCCTCTATGGTCCGCTTGTGCTCGCAGGTGATTTTGGACCTATAAATGCAGAGCTAGGTAGTGATCGCGCCCTTGCTTCCGTATTAATCGGTGATCGTGAGACGCTGACGGGCAGCCTCATTCAGTCTAATGTGAGCAAAAATGTGTTCCGGATGGAAGTTTTAATCTACTGCTTGAACAGCTAACCGTCGATTCAGTACAACCTGCTGAGATGCAGCCTGAACGCGACCATCACTTCGAAGGTGAGTATGTTGGCTTAGGCAAAATTTATAACCGCAAGTATCGCGACAGCTGGATCAATGGCTGGTTCTCCTTCACGATGGAAGTCTTGCCAGAAGAGCAAGTGGATTTGGTAGTAACGTATTTGAAGTCCAACGATACTTCGGTGGCCTTCGATATTCCGGCTGATGGTGAACAACTTGGGCTAGGCGTCCTTGAGTCTGAAGAGATGAACAAGCTGGAAACCATTCACAATCAAGTTCGCTTCGCATGAAGGGGATAAGGTTGGCCAAGTAGCAGGACTACGTATCGTCAAACGTAATTCTTGAATAAAAAGGCTTCGAGAATTATAATAGGTACAATTCTTTTAATTGAGGTGAAATGGATGTCTTTCCGTACCGTTACAAGGAACTAGTTATCGGGCTGGGTAAAACGCGTACCAGCTATCAAGGGGGTAGTCTATCCTTTTGATTACACTAACTAGAGCTTTGAACGGTGTCATAGGCAGCTATTTCTATAGAGCCTGGCACTTAACTATTTAACTTAGAGAACCGTTTATTTGTGGATGGTTTTTTACAGTTGGATGGTGGGGGTTGCCTGGCTTTTTTGCATTCAATTGAAAGAGGGGGAAGAACGTTATGTTAAGAAAGAGTCTATCCCACCTGAAATGGTGGATATGTGGTTATATTTTATTGGGTTTTACTATTCAGCTGTTGAGTAGTTTAGGCATTGTAGTGTTTCAAAAAATATTAGACAAGGCCACGATGATCAACAGCTTTGGTGAAATATCTAATTTAATCATGGTGTATGGGGGTTTGTTGGCTGGGGTGGTGATCCTAAATTATGTGGACGAATACCCTAGTGTATATCTATCGAACAGTATAACGGAGAGATTAAAGATACTTGCACTATCTAAAATATCCAAAATCGACTATCAAGCCTATCAGGATATGGGCACAGGGCAGATGATTAAAGTGATCGAGAACGGGGCAGCGGCTGGAAACAGCATGATCTATTCTTTTTTCCTCAAAACATTACATGAGTTATTGCCCACTCTTCTGTTCAGTC
The DNA here is from genome assembly GCF_037977235.1 of Paenibacillus sp. FSL K6-0276. Classification (NCBI taxonomy): domain Bacteria; kingdom Bacillati; phylum Bacillota; class Bacilli; order Caryophanales; family Paenibacillaceae; genus Paenibacillus; species Paenibacillus sp. FSL K6-0276. The sequence goes on from NZ_CP150276.1 coordinate 442,243, forward strand.
TAATCTTTATCAGCTTCTATGATTTAAGGATCATGGTAGTGATTGCAGCTGGCTACGTGGTCATCTTTTTGATAACGAATCTGCTGTTGAAATTTCTGTATGCGATGAAGGCTACCATTCTCCAGGAACAAGAAAAGATGTCCAGATTCTCTATCCGTGGATTTATGGAATTGGTCGTCTTCAGAACTAATAAACGATATGAGAAAGAGATCGATAAGTTAAGCCAAACCGCACGCACTATCATTCATAAAAATGCCCAGCTACAAATGATTCACGAAGCTTTTTTCGCGATATTCGAGCTGTTTGTCACGGTAATTAAAGTCGTCGTCTTGATTTATGGTGTGAAAAGTATTGTCGCAGGTGATACGTCACTTGGTGTTGTGGTCGCATTGTTTATGTTTATTGATAAGATTTACTCGCCGATTGCCATTTTCAATGTTCTATTTGTAGATTACAGACTGAATAAAGTGACCTACAGAAGATTTGAGGAATTTATTGATGCCCCAGAAGATAGAAATTTGGAGTCCGGAGAAGTCGTCACTGAGATCCACGGCAATATTGAATTTAAGGATGTATCTTTTGACTATGGTAATGTAGGAATTCTGAACAACCTGAGCTTTTCCGTTGGGCGAGGAATGTCCGTTGCTATTGTCGGATTAAGTGGAGGCGGGAAATCTACCCTGATAAAATTGATCGTAGGATTATTAAAAAAGAACAAAGGTGAACTCTTATTGGATGGTAAGGATATCGATGAGATTCATCTGGATAGCTACTATGATCACATCTCTTACTTATCACAAGACACGCCGATTTTTGACGCGACTATAAGGGACAATATTGTATTTGATGAGCATACCTTGTCCGATGAAGAGCTGTATGAGATTTTGGGAAAAGTTCATTTGCAGGAAAAAGTAAGCCACTTACCGGATCGTTTAGATACTTTGGTGGGTGAAAAAGGGGTTAAATTGTCAGGCGGGGAAAGACAGCGATTAGCTTTTGCCAGAATCATTGCCCAAAAAAGAAATGTTCTAATTCTGGATGAGCCGGTGTCAGCACTTGATAATATTACGGAGCAAAGTCTCATGGAGACGATTTTAAAGGAATTTAAGGACAAAACCATCATCATTGTTGCCCACCGACTGAATTTTATAAAAGACGTTGATAAGATACTGGTAGTGGATCAAGGCTCGGTTGTGGGTGAAGGGAAGTTTGATGATTTAATAGAGCATTGCGAAGCTTTTAAAGCGTTATGGAGTAGAAAAATATCGTTTACAAATGCTGATTAAATTGTTAACCTCTTCTTAAAAAAAAGAGGTGCGATCTATGGCTTGGCCAACACATATTGTAGCGGTAGGTGGATTCGCGGAAAATGAACAAGGAGATATCCTTTTAGTAAAGACTCATCATGGAGGCTGGGTATTCCCTGGTGGACAAGTAGAGGTCGGAGAGAACCTAATCGATGCATTAATTCGAGAGATTAAAGAGGAAAGTGGAATAGATGTTACGGTTTCTCGATTGATTGGTGTGTATTCGAATACAGGCATTCATAAATGGTATGACGGTGTGACGGATGTTCCTACCAAGGTCATGTTTGATTTTATCTGCAAGCCCGTGGGTGGGGAATTATGTACCTCGGAGGAAACATCTGAAGTGATGTGGGTGGTAAAAGAGAAAGTGCTTGATTGGATTACACAACCGGCTATTCGTACCCGCTATCAAGCTTACTTGGATTACGATGGGAATACGAGGTATATGGATTATGTAACTGGAGATACGTTTGAAGTCTATTTAGATCGAACGGTGTAAAATAGGATTGATAGGCCATCCCGCAAAGGATGGCTTTTTTTGTTGTATAGGAAATTATGCAGTCAAAAAATGTGGATAACTCCGATGAAAAAAAGTAGGTGGGATGAACGTGAAGAACCAGGAGACGTGGGAGAAGCAAGGAATCATCCGCCAGATTCTAAAAGATCACTACTCTCACACATAAACTTTTTTAATGCTTTCTATTTCTCTACTTCAGGGTCAAACCGCTAGAATTATAGGGAATTATTACCTATAATTCTATATTATGAGGTCATTTCGATAGAATATAGGGAATTGTTCCCTATATTTCAGCTGAAATCGGTGAATTTAATTGAAATTGGTCAATATATAGGGAGAAATTCCGTATAACCTGGTCATATAACAGCTGTGACCTAATTTATAGGGAGGTTTTCCCTATAACGTATTCCACCAAAGTAAAATCCTCCACCTACACTGTAGTTCTTACTCGCCAAACCACCGAAAATCCTGCGGGAAGTACAACAATGTGTGCTCCGTAAGCTGTAAATATAAGAAAGTATAAAGCTATGCTTTAATGCCCTCAAAGGTATAGGGATTTTGGCGGATCATCTGAATAAGGTTTGCCGCCGAGGCTGATAAAGGTTCATTTTTCCGCGTACAGATCGCAATGCTGTTCTTCAGATGTATTCCTTCAACATAAATTCGGCATAACTCTCCACGTTCTACATATTCGCGTACAACGAGCGAAGAGACGAAGTTCGCGCCATATCCGGCGATGACCGCTTGGATCGCTTCATGTAGTCCATTAAATTGCAAAGAGATTGTGGGAGCTGGCATGTTGTATGTACGGCATAAGGATAATAATCTCTCCCTCGTCGAACTTCCTTCCTCACGCATGACAAAAGATTCTTTCATCATTTCGGATAGAGAAATTTGCTGATTCGCATAGCGATGATGGGGTGCGACCACAAACCATAACTCGTCCTGAAATAACTCCTCTGTCTGGATCGTATCTGGATATGCCTCGGCAATCCCTCCGTAAATCGCCATATCCACTTCTACATTTAACAGCTGCTTCAGAGCATCGCTTGAATTGGTGGTGGTAATCACCATTTCTACTTGTTCATATTGTTGTTTGAACTTTGCGATCCAGGTAGGGATAAGGAAGTGAGCGGGTAAATACGTCGCGGCTAGACGAATACTTCCATTCGTGCCGTTAACGTAATCCTGGGCGAATTGTTCGATCTGCTGTTCGACGGCGAAGAGTCTTTTGGCGAGTAGAGCAAGCTCTTCGCCCGCATCCGTTAATGCAATCCCTCTCCCTTGAGGCTTAAATAAGGCGAAGGACAGTTCCTTTTCGAATTTCTTGATCTGAGCAGTAATCGCAGGCTGACTGATACTTAAAGTTTCTGAGGCGCGTGTCACACTTCCCGTTGATGCGATCACATGGAATAAGCGTAACGCATGTAGATTCATGGTTAAACTCCCATCTGCTATCGTTCGATTCATATACTGAATATATAATTTATAGTTAAAGATATATTATATTTATGATTATAACTGATTTACAATACAGGTATAAAGATGAACTTGAACTTGAATTTGAACTTGAATTTTTAGTTAGGGAAAGGGAGTAACGAAGAGGAGGTTTGGAACTGTAGGAGCGTTAGCGACCGCCTTTGTCCCCGGATTTCAACCACGAGTAGTGGTTTAATTAAAGAAATCTGGAGACAACAGCGGCCGGAAGTCCAAACACTCCTCGTAGTTACGACCGATCCCTAAATGGGAAATGACAGGTTCATTTTAACTAGAAGTCAAACCAAAGGAGAAGTGATAAATATGAATCAAACGACTACATGGGATAAAGTCGATCAGTACATTACAGAGCGCCTAATTCCACAGGATTCCGTGCTCGAGGAAGTGTTGTCCGCTAATCAACAGGCAGGGCTGCCGCCCTTTGATGTTTCACCTAGTCAGGGTAAGTTCCTTAACCTATTGGTTCAAATGAAAGGTGCACGCCGGATTCTGGAGATTGGCACTTTGGGTGGGTATAGCACGATTTGGATGGCAAGAGCGCTCCCGTCTGACGGACATATCGTTACTTTGGAGCTAGATCCATCTCATGCTCAGGTGGCAGGGGCCAATTTCTCGCTTGCTCAGGTAGATGATCTGGTAGAACTTCGTATAGGCGATGCTTTGGGGCAATTGTCTCAGATGGAACAAGAGGGTGTGGAACCCTTTGACTTTATATTCATTGATGCGGACAAACCGAACAACCCTAACTATTTACAATGGGCGCTTCAATTTTCCCATCCCGGAACGGTGATTATTGGCGATAATGTGATCCGAGAAGGTGAGATCATTAACAAGAATAGCAAAGATCCTCGTGTAGTAGGCGTACGGGAATTTTATGATCTGTTGGCTGAAGAGCCTAGGATTTCGGCTACTGCCATTCAGACGGTGGGAAGTAAAGGGTATGATGGATTCGTATTGGGGATTGTGAATAGCTGATTTATATATTGCAATATCCAACAATTGTAATATAATCTATTGAAAATCCAATAGTGAGAGGTACTCTATGCAACCTACATTTGAAACACAAAGGTTAATTCTAAGACCGTTTCAATCAACAGATGCCAATAAAGTTCAAGAGCTTGCTGGGGATATTGAAGTAGCTAGAACAACGCTGTCTATTCCTCATCCATACCCTGATGGAGCGGCTGAATCTTGGATTGGTGCCTGTAGGAAGAGAGCAGACGATGGTGAAGGATTTCCTTTTGCTTTAATTAGTAAAGAGAGTAATACCTTAATAGGTTGTATGAGTCTAAATATAGACAAATCGCATAGAAGAGGTGAACTTGCTTATTGGGTAGGTAGTCCCTTTTGGGGAAATGGATATGCGACGGAAGCGGCAAAGAAACTGATCGATTTTGGATTTGAAGACCTGCTATTAAATAAAATATGGGCAGCGGCAATGTCTAGAAATCCTGCTTCCTCCAATGTTATGAAAAAAGCTGGAATGAGATTTGAAGGGGAATTTAAACGGCATATTTTAAAATGGGATAAATTCGAGGATCTAGTCTTTTACGGGTTAACTAGGATTGAATATGAAGATAGGTGCTCCTAAGCCATGATGGCTTTTGGAACACCCTCTTAGTTTTAGAGCGACTCTTTAATCACCTTTTTATAATAGAAGACGGACAGCACTGCAAAGATCGAATACAAAGCGGTGTAAAGGATCATCACCAGAATCATTGGTGTCATAAGCTCTGTACCGAAGAAGAACCAGCCGGATTTCACGGCAAAGTAGCTATGAAGCAGACCTATGACTAATGGAATCCCGAAATTGAACAATTGTTTCATCTGAATCCCTCTAAGCAGATCACCTTGCGTGAAACCAAGCTTTCTTAGGATTGTGTAGTTGGGCTTTTCATTCTCACTCTCATCCATTTGTTTAAAGTAAAGAATGCATCCGGAGGTAATCAGGAAGGTTAACCCCAGAAAGGCAACGATAAACATGATGAGTCCCATATTTTGTTTTTGATTGTTTTTCGTCTCCAATTGAGAGTCGTTAATGCTTTTATCTTTAAATTTCATGTTCTGAAAAAGCTCATTAGCCTGTTCAACGCTTGCCCGTTCTTTCATATCGATTCCGATATTAAGAGTGGATTTTTTTTGAAGGGCTGGATCTAGATCTTTCTGTAAGCGTTCAAAAGTCGATTCGTCTACAATCGCAACAGGTAAGCCGCCACCTGTGAAATACCCTAAAATAGGTGCGTCCTTATTTATAGTTGTATATACCTGCGGAATAACCTCATGCGCTCCCTTAAATTCAATGGGGCCTTCGTCTTTCAGCGAAATCAGATTATCCAGTGCACTACTTGTCTTTGTAAAATAGGTCTCATCCGGTGATACATCGATGCCTTCTAGTGCATTTTCGCTAATAACTGGGAGGGGCATGATCTTAGAAACTATACTGGATCCCTTTGGATTCTCACCCATAGCCTTCTCCATATTTACATCTACCTGAATGACTTCTATCTTTTTTTCTGTAAACACTAAATTCTTCGCAACTAACGCCTCTTTAAAAATGTCAGCATCATGGGTGTCTGTAAGAATAAAATCTGACGGGACATAGAGCTTCGCACTTTTCTCAGCAGAGTAGAAAGAGATATAGCTCAAGGATAATAAAGCTAGCGCCAGTGCCGATACCGTTGTGATGATGGTTAATAATACGGCATTTGATTTCATACGAAACATAATGGAGGAGAGAGATAACACCTCTTTAATATTCAGGTACCCGTTTTTCTTTTTACGAATGAGATGAAAGATAAAGCTTACCGAGCCTTTATAAAAAAGATAAGTCCCAACGATAACTGAAGCCAGAATAGTGATCATGGATATAGTTAGTTGAGTCATTGATGTTAAGTCTCCACTAAATAATCGAGATGAAATCGAATAGCCAAGCAGAATCAATCCAATCCCAGCGATCCCTATGATCATTTCAAAGACGGATAGCTTTTTCGCGTTGCCTTCTGTGGTTGAGGTCACCCGGAACAGAGATAGAATGCTTTGTCTTTTAATAAAGCCATAATTCATCAGCATGATTAAGAGATAGATTACAAAGAATACGATTAGCGTTTGGATCAGGGCCGGGGTAGAAAAATGAAGGGAGGCTATCGCATCGATCCCCATCGTTTTAAAAAGAATCATGAGGATTAATTTTGAAACTGAGAAGCCTACGGCTATTCCTAGAATTAAAGAACCAAAGTATAGTATGAAGTTCTCGGCAGTAAGAATACGGAATATTTTACTTTTGGTCATCCCGATTAACTGAAATAGTCCAATTTCTTTACCGCGCCGTTTAATGAAGATGGTGTTAGCATATAACAGGAAAATGGATACAATCACGACCAGTAAGACCGAGGCGGACTTGATTGCTGCGCCCCCTTTGACAGACCCTTCTACCGCATCCATCGAGGGATCGTATTGCAACGTAACAAAGGCGAAATATAAGGCTACGCTAAAGACGAGAGCGAACACATACAGGTAGTAATTTCTGATGTTTTTTCGCAGATTTCGAAGCATCAGTACATTAATGCTCATTCTGCACACCACCTAATACACCTTGTGTTTTTATGATGTCGTTGAAGAAGACTTGTCTGGATTCGTCCCCTTTATTCAATTGCGTATAGATCGTACCATCCTTAATAAAAATAACTCTACTGCAATAGCTAGCAGCCACTGGATCATGTGTAACCATAACTATCGTTGCTTTTCGTCTTTGATTTAGTTCACTTAGCTTGTTTAACAAATCAGAAGCAGATTTAGAATCCAAGGCTCCGGTAGGCTCGTCAGCAAAAATAATGCTTGGATCATGAATGAAGGCCCGAGCTGCGGAGGTACGTTGTTTTTGGCCCCCGGAAATTTCATTCGGGTACTTATTCTTTAATTCATAAATCCCCAGTTCCTTTGCGACGCTCTCGAATTTCTCATTGGCGATTTTCTTGGGGGTGTTGGTAATGGACAGAGGTAATAGGATGTTCTCCTTCACCGTCAGCGTGTCCAAGAGATTGTATTCTTGAAAAATAAAGCCTAAATGATTCTTCCGAAATTCAGCTAATTGCTTTTCTTTCATATTGGAAATTTCATTGCCCTCAATGGTAATTGATCCGTTGCTGATCTGGTCAATCGACGAGAGCACGTTAAGCAGTGTCGTCTTTCCTGAACCGGAAGAGCCCATAATCCCAACAAATTCACCTTCTTCTATAGAAATATCCAGTCCGCTCAATACGGATTGTTTGTTTAATTTATTTCCGTAGCTTTTATGAATTTTAGTGGCCTCTAGAATTGCCATAATGATTCACTCCCTTTTTTATACTCGTTCTTTTTGTATAGCTTTATTATAAAAGGCTTTTCCGTTCTTATCCTTCGATTGCCCGAACAAAATGAAAAAGCATGTGACATTGTTGTCACACGCTTGAGAGCTTCACGAATTCATTTTTGAGTGGAAAGGTTAAGGTGAACGTCGTCCCTGATCCGAGCCTCGACTCAACCCCGATGACGATAAACAAGGATTGCGCTGCTTTTTTGGCTAAATATAATCCCATGCCTGTGGCGGCATTGTCGCGATGCACCGTGGTGGAAGTAAACCCTCTATCAAATATACGAGGCAGGTCCTTGGGATCTATTCCGCGCCCACCATCCTTCACTTCAAGAACAATATGCTCAGCTTGCTGATAGCTGTTCACTGTAATATCTGAAGCTTCGCTATATTTTACGGCGTTGGTTAGTAGTTGTCGGAGGATAAAAGCCAGCCATTTGGCATCACTAAGCACTTCAGCTACTTCCAAGTTTAGTTCAAAGCCAATTCCCTTCTGAATACACCAGGATTTCAACGTCTTAATCTCACCAAAAATAAGCGTTTCTAAATCAATATGTTCTATATATAAATCATTTTCGATAAAGGGAATCCGCCTTTGATGGAGCTGTTGATCCAGTAGAAGATGAATTCGCAGCCATTCATAGGTCAGATGTTTCTTCATTACATCATCTTCCATACGCTCAATCATTAGATGCATTGCGGTTAGAGGGGTCTTCACCTCATGAATCCAAGATAATAGTTCATCTTTCTCTTGCTCTAGCGTCATTAGATTATGCGAAGCAGCCTGTTTTAACAATTTAGCTTGATTGGTGATGCTCTCTTCAATAATTTTCTCAAACGGGCTTTCGGGGGTGGCGATACTCGTTAAATCCAGATCATCATCTCGCTCAGCTAAGCTTTTATAGAACCTGGTTTCCCTGGGATAGCGAAGGATTAAGAACATCACGAAAAAAAGCATCGACAAGGAGACCAGATAGAGAACCGAAGAGAGTGGAATCGACGGATCCATATAAGTGACAAAGAGTATAAATAGATTGGTAAAGAGAACTAGTATGATCCAGCTGCTTCTTTCTAAGAGATACTTTTTAATCATAACGATTCCTCTTCGATGGCCATATACCCTTGTCCCACTTTCGTTTCAATGAAAACACCTAATCCAAGCTCATCCAGCTTCTTTCGAAGCCGATTTACGTTGACGGTAAGGGTGTTGTCACTTATAAAACGTTTATCATCCCACAAGCTATTGATTAATTCCTCGCGGGTGACGATTTTATTTTTTTTCTCAATAAGCAATTTCAATATAAAAATCTCATTTTTCGTAAGCTCAATCGATCCCATGTCATGGGTCAATAGATTTCTCTCATAATCCACGGTGGCTCCGCACCATGTTTTGAGTTCAATGTTATCCGTATTGTAATTATAGACACGTCGAAGAATCGCACGTACTTTGGCAATGAGTACATCGAAATGGAAGGGCTTTTGAATATAGTCATCAGCTCCAAGCTGCATGGACATTACCATATCCGTAGGATGATCACGGGACGATAAGAAGATAATCGGAAGGTTGGAGTGGGAGCGAATCATTCGGCACCAATGAAATCCATCGAATTTAGGTAATTGGATGTCGATGATGACTAAATCAGGTTTGATCTCTATAAATTCTTGCGTGACATTGCTGAAATCTTGAATGCCATACACATCATAAGACCACTGCGTAAGTCGCTCTTTGATCTCATTAAACAACGTCGTGTCGTCTTCGATTAATAATAGCTTCAAATTCTTCACCACACTTTTAGTTAGTTAGTGTTTACAGCATTTTAGATAATACATCCTGATAATGCTTAAACTCTTTGGCTTCATTTAGATTAGGGCATGTCCTTAAGGATAGCAGAGCGCTTTCGATTAAGAACTGCCTCGGTTCCTTGTTGTTCATGATTTCTTCCTGGACAAAGTACAACAGCTTTAGATAGTTGGTGAGGTTCGCATCACCTGGCGCAAAGGATCTCTCTATAATTTTCTTCAAACTTATTGTCGCAAAGGATAAATCATTATTGAAAAAATCAGTGTATTCCGCTGCGGGTAATAACTTGTCCACGTGATCTGGTGAGATGAGTTGAATGCCCATTTCACTTACTTCTTCAACAATGGTTTGGATAAGAGTAGTGCAATAATCAATGATTTGCTTAGAGGTGATGACTTCATTCATAGCACTGTTGATTTGCAGCATATTTTGCAGAATCCCGGTAAAAATGATGGCTCCATCCAGTAAATAGGGTTTCTTATCGGCAGGGAAAATATGAAGGAAACGTTCATATACCCAGGTTAGCAGGCTGAACTTCGTTTTTTTGATAAATGTAATTAAGTCTGGATCATTGGAGACCAAAGCATCCTCAACGAGCTGTAACAATTTATTTTTTTTATTGATTTTCATAACCAGCTGAATCTGCTCAGCAAATATCTTAATGTCAGAGGGATCCTGACCTATAAGTAGCGAATTTCGTCCTTCTTCAAGTCGAACGTGAATAGACGTAAATACAGCCTTAAAGAGATCCCCTTTGGAAGGGAAATAGTTATAAAAAGATCCTTTGGAAATCCGACTATGATTCAAAATATCCTGAATGGATGTGGCGTGATAGCCTTTTTCAATAAATAATTCATGTGCTTTATGAACCACTTGCTCTTTTCGTTTATTTATCATCTGAGGTGCCCCTTTAAGCTGGACTCTTTGTTCCAATATAGACTAGCTCATATTTCCGCTTAATACAATTTCAATTTTAAATGAATTTTGTCTTGCCAAGCAGGAAATAAGAGAGTATTATATTCTACACTGGATTGTAACTAGAGTTCAATTTTGAACCGATAGTATGATTATAGAATGGAGGATTCCAAAATGAAAGCAAAAGAAAGTAAAGCGTCCTACGGGATATTGGCAATCCTCATGATTGGTGCATTTGTTGCTTTACTGAGTAATACCCTACTCAATATAGCTTTACCAACGATTATGAAGGATTTTGATGTCAGTGCCTCAACGGTACAGTGGCTATCAACGGGTTATATGCTAGTGAACGGGATCATGATTCCTTCAACAGCCTTTTTGATTCAAAAGTATACCGCGAGACGGTTGTTCTTAATCGCTATTGGATTATTTGCGATAGGAACCTTTATCGGAGGATTAGCACCAAGTTTCCCTGTGTTATTGATCGCCAGAATGGTTCAAGCTTCAGGGGCTGCGATCATGATGCCATTATTAATGAACGTATTGTTCACTACCTTTCCACCTGAGAAACGCGGTTCAGCTATGGGGATGTTCGGGTTGGTAATGATTTTTGCACCAGCTATCGGCCCTACATTATCTGGATGGATTATTCAGCATTATGAATGGCCTGTTCTATTCTTTATGATTGCACCAATCGCCGTATTGGTGTTCATTCTTGCCTTCTTCAAATTGCATGATCCTAAAAAAGATGTGGCTATTAAGATCGATATTCTATCTGTAGTTTTATCAGCGATTGGGTTCGGGGGTCTTCTATACGGCTTCAGTTCCGCTGGGAATAAAGGATGGGATGATCCAATGGTCTACTCCGCCCTTATTATCGGGGCGATTGGATTAGTAATATTCATTATGCGCCAGATGAAGATGAAGGAGCCTATGCTTAACTTCAGAGTGTACAAATATCCGATGTTCGCTTTATCCTCAGCGATTTCGATTACTCTGAATATGGCAATGTTCTCGGCGATGATGCTAATGCCGATTTACCTGCAAAATATTAGAGGGATTTCACCACTGGATTCGGGACTTCTAATGTTGCCTGGTGCGTTAATTATGGGGGTTATGTCACCAATCACAGGTAAATTGTTCGATAAATTCGGCGGTAAAGTATTAGCACTTATCGGTCTAGCCATTGTAGTGACTAGTACGTATTTCTTCAGTGATTTGACTGAAACGACTAAATATTCGACATTGATGATTCTATACTCTGTGAGAATGTTAGGGATCTCTATGGTTATGATGCCTGTTATGACCAATGGTTTGAATTCCATTCCGGCTAAATATACACCGCATGGTACAGCCATGAACAGTACGATTCAGCAAGTCTCGGGGGCTATTGGCGGAGCGCTGCTCGTAACAATCATGTCCAACAGTACCACTTCACATGTGAAGGATATGGTCGCTGAAGCTGTAAGTAAATTAACGGCTAAGCCTTCGGCAGACCAATTGCTTGGTATACAAAATCAAGTCATTGCGAAAGCAACTATTGAGGGGATTAATGATGCATTCTTAGTATCAGTAGGCGTAGCCATCATTGCATTTATTCTTGCTTTCTTTATTAAAAGAGGCATACAGCCTAAGGAAACGGTAGAAGAGAAAGTGACTTCAAAGCAAGTAGCTGCTAAGCAAGTTGCAACGCATTAGTTCTATGTGATCTGTTATTCAAAAAGGCGCTCACCTTAAGGTGGGCGCTTTCTTTTAAATATAAGGATTTATAAGCTGCGCAACTATAATATCCTTATACTTGTCTTATCGAATTAGTTCTGGTGCATCTTGGATGACCGTGATGGAGTCATTTCCTCCTACATAAATTCTATTGGTGAGCGGGTTTAGCACAGTGCTGCCTGAAACTGAAGGGAATCGTGCGAGTCTTTTAAACGTGCTAGCGTTATAGACGGATATGTGGTTCTTTTCGAAATTACCAACAAACAGATGATTTGTATTCGGATTAATGGTCGTGTTGGAAGAGGTGGGCAGTACTTTTGTTGTTATAATTTTGTTGTTGCGTCCATTGATGACAAATAGCTTTCCTTTACCCTCAACTTGTGCACTTGAGACATAAATACGGTTCGTCAGCGGATTTAATACAACCTCACTTTGCAGACGCCCCAGCTGCACATTTTGCAGCAACTTGTTGTTGCGCCCATTTATCACTGAAAGAAACCGACTTAAGTTATTAGCGACATAAATGCGGCCCGTGATTACATTAAGTGCGGGTGTTATCACAGGGTTATTACCGACTTTGATGGTCGCAATGATAGTCTGTGTATTCCCGTTAATGACGGAGACGGTATTATTTATTGTGTTGGTCACATAGATCCGATTGGTAAGCACATTGATAACGATTCTGGAAGGGCGACCACCGACTTCAATCTGTGTTCGGATCTGGTTTGTTTTTCCATCTATGACGAATATAATTCCGTCTGCGCTAGTCACATAAATCAAATTTTTTCGAACATTTACTCCGATATTGTCAGGGAATCGGCCTACTTTGATGGTCTTGATCACCTGGTTTGTCCGCCCGTTTATAACAGAAACCGTTTCATCACGGAAGTTAGGTACATAAATTCGGTTAGTTTGGGGGTTAATTCCGAGCTGTGTTGGCAGTCTTCCTACACTGATGCGTGCGATAATTCTATTGATTCTGGCATCGAGTACCCCGATAGTTCCAGCCTGAGTGTCTGGGTTTACAAAGTATACCCGATTTGTGTCGACATTTACTTCGATATCTCCGATCGGTCCGGCAGAGCGGATTGTAGCAATCACTTTTGGCTGCGCCATGCTTATACCCCTTTTCAAGTAAATAGATACTTCATTATATTTAGGCTTAGGCAAAAGGGTACTTCATTTATCGTTGCAAGATGTATCTCCGTGGTGTAGAATAATATTCCCTCATCCACATTTTGGGATTTATGTAAACGATATTTTTTTAGGGGAATTGAGATTGATTGGAGGTTGGAGGGGAAGATGATGAAATCAGTGTTATCAGATATTTTACTAACGCCTGACAAGTTGCAGCTTCATAGCGAATTACTAGAGGAGATTGGGCGATACATTACGCAAGAGATTCTAAATCACCCTTTATTGCAAGAGGATCATCAACGGGTAAGCATTATCCTTGATGGATCAACCGCACTCGGAATAGTGGATGGGCAGTCGGATGTGGATGTAATCATTGTTTGTGAAGATGAATCTTACAACAGTATTAATCATCGGTTCGAGGAAGCGGGGCTGATTCCGGAGCAAAGTAGTTTTTTTATGGATTTAAAACTTCCGAGTGGGAAGACAGGACATTATACACTTCATAAAATATCTGAGATCAAAGAAGCGTTAATAAGCGGGAATATGGAATGGCTTTGGAATGCATCAGTGTCCTATATTTACTACGACGAGTTGGATCTGAAGTCACTTTTTCATTCCTATGTTCCACTCCAACCTGAAGTACTAATGAGATTTCGTAAAAATTCATACATACAGCTAAGAAGCTATGCGAGAAGTCTAGATAATCCTGTAGTTCGTGGCGACGCCTTTCCCGTCCTGTTCTTAGCGGTTTCTCTTTATAAGGAAGCTTTACGCTGTGCAATCACTATTGAAGGTTATCCGTATCCCTATGACAAATGGCTTGTTCCCGTAGCGCAGCAAACGACCGTTGGCAGAAAAATTCTGGAGTGTGCAGGCGATTTTTGGAGTTATCTTAGAGATGATGAGTCCTTTGCTCCTATGTACCAGGAGGACAATAACTTTGTTAAAATGGAAAAACGATTTCGGAAGATCCTTGTGGATGAATTTCGTGCGCGAGGGATAAATGAGCTTTGGTTAATCGAGTGGTGGAAGTTTTTGAATGAGTGATAACTGTAATGACACCGACTATCCTTATTGATTAGGGTAAGGTATACTGGAATGAACTTTTTAGTAGGAGGTGACTATATGATTGGGACAGTCTCTATATTAGGAGTTCCTTTTTCAAAACTAACATTACACGAGACGACACTTCATCTAACAGAACATATTCAATCTGGGGAATCCAAGCTATTTCATTTGATAACGGCAAACCCGGAAATTACGATAACAAGTCAATCGGACGAGCAGCTTCGAACCATACTTCATGAGGCAGATTTGATTACCCCTGACGGGATCGGCATTGTGATGGCTTCAAGAAGAAAAGGCGACCCTATTGCTGAAAGAGTTACGGGGTATGAGCTACTTCTTGAGCTGCTCGCACAAGGGAATAAGCTGGGATGGAGTTTTTATTTCTTAGGCACGGATGAGCTAACAAGCTGCCAAGCGGTCGAAGCGATCACTCACGCCTATCCGAATGTGAAGATTGCGGGAAGACATAATGGATTTCTTACCAAAGAGGAGGAGCCTTCTATTGTGGCAGAGATTCAGCGTGCACAGCCGGATTTCCTGATTGTTGCTATGGGTGCGCCGTACTCTGATAAATGGGTTTACAAGCACAAAGTGGAGCTTACGCAGGTTAAGGTTGTTTTTGGCGTGGGCGGAAGTTTGGATGTCATAGCGGGGAAAGTGAAGCCAGCACCTCCGATATGGAAAAAGCTCAACTTGGAGTGGCTGCATCGACTATTATTCGCCCCAGTTGCCAAAGGACAAAAGTCGCGGTGGCGAAGACAGTCCGTACTACCCAAGTTTGTGTTTCAAGCGATGATTAGAAAATAAGTAAGAAGGCCACCCTGGATAGGGTGGCTTTCTTAAAATATAAGAATTTATAGGCTGCGCAACTTTAATAACCTTATATTTCTCGCTTAAACGCTTACCGTCCTTATAGGGACGTCGAAGGCGTTTATACTTGAATAGCGAGCTGAGGAGTAACTGGAATTGCAAATTAAAATGAAAATATACATGAAAATATTCATGGAAATGAAAGGATAATCATAACTAATTACAGAAAATGCTTCACAAAACATCGTTATTGATGTATTATAAATGTGAAATTATTCACAAAAAAAGGGGCGTTATAAAAATGAAAAAGACAACAAGCTCTGCCCTTATTCTCATTCTCTCTGTCATGCTCGTTCTCGCAGGATGCGGTAACAGTAATAGCAACAGCACAGGTAATAGTAGTGGCAACGAGAACAAGAGTAAGGTAAATGAGACGGCTAAAAATGATAAAACAGAAGCCGTATCAGGCGCATCAGAAGCAAGTTACACACCACTGGATCAATTAAAAGATAGTTACGATATCGTTATTGTCGGTGCTGGCGGTGCGGGAATGTCTGCTGCACTAGAAGCAAAGGCTAAAGGCTTGAACCCGGTTATTTTCGAAAAAATGCCAGTTGCTGGCGGGAATACAAGTAAATCCTCGTCGGGGATGAACGCTTCCCAAACGAAATTCCAAAAAGATCAAGGCATTGAAGACAGCAATGATAAGTTTTATGAAGAGACACTAAAGGGCGGCCATGACACGAACGATAAAGAGATGCTTCGTTTCTTCGTTGACAATTCCGCAAGTGCTATCGATTGGCTGGATTCAATTGGAATCAGACTGAACAATATCACGATTACAGGCGGCATGAGTGAAAAACGTACCCACCGTCCAGAAGACGGCTCTGCGGTAGGCCAATACCTTGTCAAAGGCTTGGTTAAGAACTTACAAGAAAAAGAAATCCCACTGTTTGTAAACGCAGATGTTAAGGAAATCACCCAAAAAGATGGTAAGACTAACGGTGTCAAAGTACTGTTTAACCAAGCCGATGAGAAAACCATTACAGCGAAGGCAGTTGTTGTAACAACTGGTGGTTTCGGTGCTAATATGGACATGATCTCTAAAGTCAGACCTGATCTGGAAGGATACGTTACTACTAACCAGATCGGTAGTACCGGCGACGGCATCAAGATGATTGAGGCACTTGGTGGAACAACGGTTGATATGGATCAAATCCAGGTTCACCCAACGGTACAACAAGAAAAATCTTACCTGATCGGGGAAGCAGTTCGCGGTGAAGGATCTATCCTCGTTAACAGTGAAGGTACACGGTTCGTAAACGAATTGACTACACGTGATAAAGTTACTGCAGCTATCAATGCACTTCCTGAAAAGGCGGCTACACTTGTCTTTGATTCCGGCGTAAAATCACGCGTTAAAGCGATTGAACAATATGATAAAATGGGCTTCGTAATCAAAGCGGATTCCATCGAGGCATTGGCAAAAGAAATCGGCGTTCCAGCAGATAAGTTGAAAGCTACACTCGATACTTGGAACAGCGCAGTAAAGAACAAGAACGATGCTGAATTCGGCAGAACAACAGGGATGGACAACGACTTGTCCGCGGGTCCTTTCTACGCGATTAAGATCGCTCCTGGGATTCACTACACCATGGGCGGTGTGAAGATCAATACGAACACAGAAGTATTAAATAAAGACGGTGCAGCTATTCCTGGCCTGTTTGCAGCAGGTGAAGTTACAGGTGGATTGCACGGTCAAAACCGGATCGGCGGTAACTCTGTGGCAGAAATCATTATTTTCGGCCGTCAAGCAGGGATTAAATCTGCTGAGTTCGTACAAGCACAATAAGATACTAACTCCATATTTCGTTACTGGGTAACAACAAAAGAACCGCTGGGCTAATAGAAGCCCGAGCGGTTCTTTGTTTGATCTCTCATTTGTTACTTTGATCTGAGATGTCTTTTATCTACATTTATTCTGAAGGTTGCTTCCCGCTTTTAGCTTGTTCCTCTCGCATCCATTGTGACAGCTGGCGTTTGAGTTTAAGGAATTCCGGGGAATCCGTAATCTCATCGCGGCGCGGCCGTAGAAATGGCACGTCAACAGTATGTAGGATGGAGCCAGGGCGGCCCGAAAATACATAAATACGATTCGAGAGCAGCAATGCTTCTTCGATGTTGTGGGTGATGAACAGTACAGAGCGGCGATTCTCCTCCCACAGTTCGAGCAGCCAGCGCTGCATTTCACTGCGAGTTAGCGCATCCAGTGCGCTGAAAGGTTCATCGAGCAGCATCAGTTCCTGCGGAGCGAGCAATGCTCTAAGAAAAGCCGCACGCTGCTGCATTCCACCCGACAGCATATGCGGATAAGCTTGTTCGAACCCGCTTAGCCCAACCTTGGCGAGCCACTGCCGCGCTTCCTCACGAGCGCCATCACGCAGTGCGCCTTTGATTTCACCGGCAAGCAGCACATTATCCTCAATCGTCCGCCAAGGGAACAGTGCAGGCTGTTGCGGCATATAACTAATTTCACCGCGCTGTCCCGTAACGACCTTGCCGTTCATCCGAATCGTTCCAGCATCTGGATTCACAAGACCACCGATCATATGGAATAAGGTGCTTTTTCCGCAGCCGGAAGGACCTACAATCGAAACGAACTCTTGCGGTTCTACCTTAAGAGAGACGTTATTCAGCACGTTCGTCTCGCGGCGACGATGGAAAAAGGACTTGGAGATGCCACTTACTTCAAGAGCAGGTGGTGCGGTATGAGCTTCAGGTGAGCTTATGACTTCTGTTGTTCTGTGTTGCATTTGCGTCGCTTGAGACATACAGGCATCTTCCTTTCTATGAGTTACGGCGCGGCTTCCAGCGTACAAGCCATTTCTCAAGCAGGGCAATAATAGCAAAGAGTACAAGACTAAGAAGCACGATAATAACAATAGCGACAAACATCCGATCTGTACGATAAGCGGATTTCTGGAGAAGCATATAATAGCCAATACCTTTATCTGCGCCAATCCATTCTGCGACCACGGCTCCCATAACCGCATAGGTGGCGGATATTTTCACACCAGAGAATAGTGCCGGAATAGAAGAGGGCAGCTCTAGCTTGGTGAAGATTTGCCACTTGCTTGCACCCGCCATTTTCATATAATTCACCATGACCTGATCACTTTGGGACAAGCCGCCCATAGCAGCGACAGCTACCGGGAAGAAACATACCAGCGTAATCAACACGATTTTGGGCAAAAGACCGAAGCCGAACCAGATGATGAGCAGCGGCCCGAGTGCGATGGAGGGAACATTTTGACTCAGAATAATGAGTGGATAAAAAGCCCGTTTGGCCCAAGGCAAAAGATGCAGCAGTAGAGCGACGATCAGGCCTACAGCCGTACCAATGGGAAAGCCGATTAACGTGAGCCGAAGCGTAGCCATAGTATGAGCCCAGAGACCTGAGGCATTACTGGTGGATTCACGAGCAATATCAGCAGGACTCGGCAGAATCCAAGGTTCGATAGAAAAAAGAGAAACGGATAGTTGCCATACGGTTAAAAAGAAGACGACCGCCACAAGGGGCGGCCATATTAGCTTCCAGGTCGATCTCACGGCCGATATTTCTCCGTCAATTTATCCATGCTGATTCCGTTAGGATTATGAGCGATTTTGATCTGCGAAATCACGCTTGGACTGCCTGCCTCGATCAGTGCTTCCTGCATCTGACGTACAACCTCTAGCAACTCGCAAAGCTCACCTTCCATGGTGGTTTCCAGTGGATTTACCTGATGTTTAACGCCGGATTTCTGAATGACCTCAATCGCTTTATCTACGTATGGGATGGAGTCCTCGTTGTTTGGAGTCTTTGGAATTACTTGAATGCTGAGTAGTGTGTTTGCCACGATAATCAATCCTCTCATTTTATAAGGTAAGTTCAAAAAGCCAACTTTGATAACGAAGTAATTCAGGAAGCGGGTTCGACATCGAATCTTGGACGAACTTGGGAAGTCCGGTACTCACGTAGCACATCACTACGCTCCGTTCCTCCTTCCTCAAGTAGCGTCCAACCTTCTCGGTTCTGAAAGCTGACTTTTTGAACTCTTATTGTATAGGTAAGTTCAAAAAGCCAACTTTGATAACGAAGTAATTCAGGAAGCAGATTCGACATCGAATCTTGAACGAACTTGGGAAGTCCGGTACTCACGTAGCACATCACTACGCTCCGTTCCTCCTTCCTCAAGTAGCGTTCAACCTTCTCGGTTCTGAAAGCCGAACTTTTGAACTCTCATTGAATAGGTAAGTTCAAAAAGCCAGCTTTGATAACGAAGTGATTCAGGAAGCGGATTCGACATCGAATCTTGAACGAACTTGGGAAGTCCGGTACTCACGTAGCACATCACTACGCTCCGTTCCTCCTTCCTCAAGTAGCGTTCAACCTTCTCGGTTCTGAAAGCCGACCTTTTGAACTCTCATTGAATAGGTAAGTTCAAAAAGCCAACTTTGATAACGAAGTAATTCAGGAAGCGGATACGACATCGAATCTTGAACGAACTTAGGAAGTCCGGTACTCACGTAGCACATCACTACGCTCCGTTCCTCCTTCCTCAAGTAGCGTTCAACCTTCTCGGTTCTGAAAGCCGACCTTTTGAACTCTCATTGAATAGGTAAGTTCAAAAAGCCAACTTTGATAACGAAGTAGTTCAGGAAGCAGATTCGACATCGAATCTTGGACGAACTTGGGAAGTCCGGTACTCACGTAGCACATCACTACGCTCCGTTCCTCCTTCCTCAAGTGTTTACTCCGCCGCCGGTAAAAAATCATTAGTGAATGCACTTGCAGCATCCAGCGGTTTATCCAGCAGCTTCAGACCATACATCCAGTCACCGTAATTCTGCCAGACTTCGGTTTTTTGCTCACCCCAGCGGGCAGCGTCATCCTTGTATTTCGGGCTAAGCCATTTCTGGCTAGCTAAGACAAGCTCGGCATCCAGTTCAGGAACAGCCTTGGATAACGTGGCGGCAGCCTCTTCTGGATGATCAATCGCATATTGATAACCTTTCGATGTGGCTTTCAGGAAAGCCTTCACCAAATCTGGATTCTCAGAAATTTGCTTCTCACTCGTTGTCAGCACAGGGGTGTAATAATCGAGCTGAGGCGCATAATCCTTCAAGTACAGCATATCCAGCGGCTCACCACGCAGTTCGGCTTCAATACCAGTCCAAGCGTAGAAGATCCAAGCGAAATCAATGTCTCGTTTTACGGCTGTGAAATAATCTGCTTCCCCAATGCTGACGAGCTTAACCTTCTTCACGTCGCCACCTTCAGGGTCCATGATCGCTTTCATGGCTGCTTCTTCAGCGGGAGAGCCCCAACCGCCGTAGGTTTTACCTTCAAAATCTTTTGGCGATTTAATATTGCGGTCCACTGGAGCGGCGAATCCCGACGTATTATGCTGAATAATGGCTGCAATCGAGACAAGGGGGACGCCTTGCAGTCGAGCTAGAGTCAATCCTTCTTGAGCGCTGATCCCAAAAGCAGCTTCCCCAGAGGTAACCATGGTATCGGAACCTGCGGCGCCGGGTTGAACGATTTCTACATCCAAACCTTCTTCAGCGTAATAACCAAGATCCTTGGCTACGTATAGACCGGTATGATTCGTGTTCGGTGTCCAGTCCAGTGCAACCTTAACTTTGGTAAGATCTTTTGGAGCATTTGATCCGGTCGCTGCATTGGATTCCGCAGCATTTCCTTTGTTTCCAGCTGTATTCCCATTGTTGCTGCCGCATCCGGCAATCGCAAGAATGAGCATACAGGTGAGGCTCAGCATGAGTGCTTTCTTGACTTGCATGTCTTCTTCTCTCCTTTAAGGTTGCCAGATCCCGTCATCCAACATGAACCATAAAGTGTAGTATGTACATTTCTTCTACATCTTTTGTGATCTACACAAAAAAAGCGCCCCGAGTGATCGGGACGCTGGCTTGGCGCAAGGTTAGTAAAGGTCACAGGGACCAAAACCAATTGGCGATTCCTACGCTGGCATTATCCAGATCAGGTATAAGGGTCAGTATCTTGTGGGATACAATCTCAGCCGGCCAATTCCAGCACCCCTGGTTCTATGAAGTTAACGGGTATTTCCACGTGCAATATAAGTAAGTATAAGTTTTCATCTATACTTTATGTCTTATATTTCTCGCATACGGTGTATTATAGACGGCTGTTCTCGGAATGTCTAGTAGCATGCTCCTAAATTTTTCAAGTCTATGGATCCCTTTTCATTAGTCTAGATCTTTATATTTCTTGCGGTGGCGCCTCTTGAGCTCACTAATCAGCGCATTTAGCGTGAGGACTACACTTACTAGAATACCTGTCACGGTTACAAAGAGGGCGAGGAATTCAAAAGAAGAATATTCGATCATTTTACTCCATTCAATCTTTCCCTTTAGATCATCAATGACCTGATTCATGCCGTAAATCCCGCTGACCACCGTAAATACAGTGAGAATCATCAACAGATTATCACGACGCTTCGACTGAAATTTATCCTGATATTGAAACAGGTCGGTCAAGGTTACTTTTACTTCGCCGAAAAGGGCATCATTACCGTAAACTTTGCGAAGCTGAAGAAAAATCTCCCGCCCCTGCGACTGTGAAACCAGCTCCAAGAAATAAAACTTCGCTGAAAATTTATTAATCGAAAAGATTAGATTGTCTATTTCATCATAATCGTGATTAATACGGAGTCGGGAGTGCATATTCGCGAGCTTTAGCAGAACGATTTTATGGAAAATACTTAATAGAAGTCCGTAATAATATTCCCCGTACATTTGGTTGGCAAGCCTAACGGCGATCTTCGGTTCAGCTCGGGTCAGGCAGCAAAAGGTCTGCTCATTCATCAAATAATAAGTGTCCGGACCCCAGCGATTATAAGTATGCTCTTTACAGTAGTGCTCAATATATTCGGGATCGCTGGCACTAATAGTAGGCTCTCCGTTCAGATCCATTCCATCTAGCTGAGAAGCACGATAGCGGAGTTCTACAGTAATTTCTTCTGTATTCTCCTCATTCTGAAAGCCGTAAAAGGCTTGAACCTGCATTCTTTCATCTACGAAAAAGGGTAGTGTCTCGAAATAAGCCCCATTGATATCCGAATGATCTAGAAAAGGCTCCAGTCCATCCACCAGATTTCGGAAGACGAAATCCTCCACCATCTCAAAGGTTTGTTCCCCGCAATGGATATAGGTATAGTCGTCAGGTATGAAGGTGTTCTCCAGTTTTCGAAAGCGGTCTGCGAATTCAAGTGCAGTACTATAGGGGATCGACTCCCCCTCAAGCTGGACCCATATGGTCACGAAGCCAAGTTGAAAAGGACATATGAATAAATCTGTCGAGAGAACCTTGAAATCTACGGATTGCTGCGGCATCTCCAGCATACAGTCTAGATTATTTACTCTAGAAAAACGACGGAAAGAATCCACATCCCTCTGACGTGGAAAGAGGACATGTGCGGCAAATGGCAGATAGGTGCGCTCCATTCTTTCATGGGAGACACAGTAACCATCTCCATAATAGGCAGCTTCCAGCGCTTTATTATCCAGAAAAAAACGTGTGAATCCATCATCCTGCAATTGCTGGATGAGCAGATCACATTACCCTAAAAGGATTAAGTTGATACAAGTCTAAACACGAGAACTTTTTGCTTTCACCGTTTGGCTCGATTGGAATCTCCATGCGGCAATGCTCAGCAAGAACAAGAAGGCGGCAAAAGCGGCAAGTAACCCTGCGGTCTGTGCCACCTTTAGATGGTCCATAGACCAGCCCATGAATAGGGGTAGCAGAGCTCCACCGACACCTCCAGCAGCGATCATTATGCTGGGTGTCGACTCTTCGGCTCCTGGCAGCATCTTGCTGGAGAAGACTAGAGCAATGGAGAAAATACCGGACATAAATAGCCCCAGCAGCAGAATGACAATGAACGCAGCCATTCGATTTTCTGTGAACGGAAAAAGAGCCAGCAGTAACAAGGTCAGTAAACAGCTACTCAAAATATACATGCGATAAGAAATTTTCTCTGCGATCACTCCAGCAAACAGTCTTCCTGTAGACATAGCTAGCCAAAAGAAAGTGACTGTCAGCGCCGCTGCAGATTCCGTCATCCCTAGCTTGGCGATAAAGATGGCGGGCATAAAGTTGACCAGACTCATCTCCGTGCCTACATAAAGAAAGAAGAAAAGTATGAAGATGCCAAGCAGAATCCATTGCTTCCCTTTATACGGAAGTCGTGTGCTGGATCGCGAAGAAGCTGAGACTTTACGAGGAGCTCGCTCATCCAGTATGCGCTGCAGATTCCCGAAATGACCTCTTCCCCAGAGGATGAGAGAAATGAATGAGAAGGCAGCAACAATTAGAAATGCCAACCTCCATGCTCCGTTAGCAATGAGCGGACTGGCGATTAGCGGCATCACGAGTGCTCCTATCCCAAATAGGACTTCAAGTCGGCTCATCGCAATCGCGGTTCCTTCTGTCACAGCTCCGATAATGATGGTGCCGATGACGGCTTCGATCATGCCGAAACCAAAGCCAGCCGCAACAGCGATGACATACATCCACCCCCAAGGTGGTAGAAAAGCATACGCAATTTCAGCAGTCAGGAGAAGAGCGGTGGCGATAATGATGCCTCCTCGTTTGCCAAAACGGCGATTGAGTAGGGGAGAGACAAGCACACCAGCCAGAAAACCAGCGAATTGACTAAAGATTAATTGCCCGCCGGCACTGTAATTTTGGTCATAATGCTGTAGCAGAACGGGAAGAATAGATCCCAGCACTACATGAGCAAGTCCAATGACAAAGTAGGAAAGACAGCCGATCCAAATCAGTTTTTTCACGAAATAGGCTCCTTATCTAGAATTATAACAAGCACCATAGTTATGATAAGTCCAAACAGTGAGCTTGGGTATATAAACTTTTGTTTATATGCATGAAGGGAGAGATTTACGTAATGGATAACAAACAACTAGAGCAACTCATTATTAAGGCACTGGATGCTAACAAGTTCGGTTCCTTTGGTACGATCGAAGAAGGAAATAAGCCCAAAGTTCGTTATATGGCCATTTTCCATGAAGAATTGAAGATTTTTTTGGCTACGAATCGCAAGACGCATAAAGTGGAGGAGTTATCTGATAATCCAAATGCATTTTTGCTGCTTGGATATGAGTCAGGCGGAAGCAAAGATGTGCTGGAGATTGAAGCAACCGTTGCCGTTTCTAAGGATGAAGGACTGCGCACCAAGGTGTGGAATAAAGAGCTAGAGCCATGGTTTACAGGACCAGGCGACCCTAATTATGTGATTCTGGAGCTTACTCCAACACGTATCGAGTACATCGGTAGTAATAAAGAGCATGGCGTTTGGACCCCCTAAGCCAATTTCAAATGATTCTTATAGCCTTCCTATCCTACTGAGGATTAGGAGGGCTTTTTTAAAAGATAAGTCCCTGAGTGTCCTGTTAAAACATGTTATAATGACTTCAACTTTTTAGGTAATCATTCAGGGAGGATTTGAAATACATGACCGTTACTCTGTTATATATTGAAGATGATCGTGAAATCGGCAGCGTCGTGTCTGCGGATTTAAGTGAGCGGGGGTATAGTGTACGCTGGCTGCGGAGCGGGGAGGGAGCGTCTGAGGAAGCTGCGCCTTGTCAATTGGCTATTCTGGATGTAATGCTTCCGGGCCTGGATGGGTTTACTGTCGGACAAAGATTGAAGAAGGCGTACCCTAATCTGCCGATCTTGATGCTCTCAGCACGAACCTCGATCGATGATAAACTGCAGGGACTGGAGTTCGCGGATGATTATTTGACGAAGCCTTTTCATCCTGATGAATTGGCAGCCAGAATTGAAGTGCTGCTCAGACGGAATGGAGCAGTTGTTCAGGATTCGCTCACGCTTAAGCACCTTATCGTATATGAAGGGGATAACCGGATTATAAATGCTCAGACTCAGGAAGAAGTCATGCTTACGGGTAAGCAATTTCAGATTTTTTCTTATTTGCTGCGTCATCTCGGCCAGATAATGACGAAGGAGCAGATCTATGAAGCCGTCTGGGGAGAAACCTATCTCGAAGGGGATAAAACTTTGATGGTACATATCCGTTATTTGCGTGAAAAGCTGGAGATTGATCCAGGTAATCCGGAAATTATCGAAACTGTCCGTGGGATCGGATACCGGGTAAGAGCATGAGAGGATTAGACCGCATTCGCAAGCAGCGCAGCTCCTCATTGTTATCGGGGTATTTGCTTATTATCGTTTCTGCACTGCTATTTATTCCTGTGGTTCTTCCGTTGTCCTTTGCTGTCTACAATATGGTTAACGAAGCGACTAAAGGTGCTCCACCTGTAGACACATCCTTATATTCGAATATTGCTGCGCTGGAGAATATGTGGCATAAAGAGGCACTTCACTTAGAAAATGCTTCTACGGAAGCTATAAATGAACGGCTACATGAACTGAGTCGGAAATACACTGAGACCACTATGTTTTGGGTAGATGGGCAGGGAATGACCCAGTTGATTCTTACACCTGATGAAGGTGATCCGGATAAGATTTATAGCGGAGTTCCTGATCAGTGGACTGCGGCTGAGGCTATTTATTTTATGAAAGAAAGTACGAAGCTAGATCCTTTAGCCATCGTTGCCTTCATGGGGGACAAAGTGGAAGCAGGTAAAGGGTTTATGGTGATGCAAATTCCAAGAAAGCTGCTAAACAAAGGGGCTTATGGGGGAGTCGGGGCTTGGGCTTGGTATTACTTTGTGCTCTTTGCTCTTTTTGGAGGGTTCGCTCTGGTTTCTTTGCTATTCTTTAGAAAAATACGTAAACGGCTACTACAGCTACAAACCGCGATGACGATTACGGGACCAGATCGAATGCCTAAATCTATAGCGACAGGCAAACCAGATGAGATCGGCCGACTGGAGGAAGCTTTTAACACGATGGTGGCGAAGCTTGACGCAAGTCGAAAGAGGGAACTGGAAGAGGAGGAACTACGCAAACGTCTAGTATCCAACCTATCTCATGATTTGCGTACACCGCTAACAGTTATCCGCAGCCACATCCATGTAATGACTAAGGAGAACTTAACCCCACAAGGGCAACAGTCCTTACAGCTCATGGATAAGCGTATCGCGGATCTTAGCGTCTTGATCGAGAATCTTTTATCCTACAATCTTCTCAACAGCGGACGGATCACCTTGAAGCGGGAGCGTAAGGATGTCTTGCGCTTGTTGCGGGAAAGTGCCGCTGCTTGGTACCCCGTATGGGAAAAAGAGAACTTCGAGATCGATATTGATCTGGAGGCTGAACCGCTATTCTGGATGGTGGACGAGGTGTGGTTTCGCCGTATTCTTGACAATCTGTTTCAGAATATAGTTCGTCATGCTAGCAGTGGTCTTTATGTAGGGATTTCTACCGAGTCCCGCAATGGGCAACGTGTCATTATGATTACGGATCATGGTAGAGGCATCCAGAGTCCATCCGATTACAAAGGAGTAGGATTAGGGCTGTCTATTGTGGATCTATTGATGAAGCATATGGAGCTAGAGTGGGATATGGAGAGTACAGGAGTAGGCACCTCCGTTGTAATTTTTATTCCGCATGATGAAATTTAAACAAAACTTAAACTTCGTGCCGCCTTGTTCTTAACCTTGGGACGTTATGCTATATACCGAGGTGAAGAACATGAAAGAAACAGTGATTGAAACGAAGGACTTATTGAAAAAATACCGTGGCCGGGCTGCGGTGGAAAATTTAAATTTGAATATCCGCAAGGGAGAAATCTATGGCTTTCTAGGCCCAAACGGGGCAGGGAAAACGACGACGATCCGCATGCTGCTTGGACTGATTACTCCGACATCAGGAAGGATTGAAGTGTTCGGTCAGGATCTTCGCAAGCATAAGCTGCAAATTTTACGGAAGGTAGGGTCGCTTGTCGAATCGCCATCTTATTACGGGCACTTAAGCGCTGTGGATAATCTCGAAGCCATCCGGCGTATTCTTGGTGTTCCGAAGTCACGGATTGCTGAGGTGCTTGATATTGTTTCCTTAACAGGGGAAGAGAAACGTCCAGTTAAAGGGTTCTCCCTCGGGATGAAGCAGAGACTAGGTATTGCTGCTGCCTTACTCGGGGAACCGGAGCTGCTTATTCTGGATGAGCCTA
This sequence comes from Paenibacillus sp. FSL K6-0276, assembly GCF_037977235.1. NCBI lineage: Bacteria > Bacillati > Bacillota > Bacilli > Caryophanales > Paenibacillaceae > Paenibacillus > Paenibacillus sp. FSL K6-0276. The sequence goes on from NZ_CP150276.1 coordinate 469,568, forward strand.
CGAACGGACTTGATCCGTCAGGGATTCAGGAAATTCGCGGGCTGATTAAAAGATTGCCGCAGGAACAAGGGATTACTGTCGTAGTATCCAGTCACCTGCTTAGTGAAATTGAGCAAATGGCTGATACCGTAGGCATCATTCGCCAAGGGCGAATGGTGTACCAAGATAGTATAACGAATCTGCAGCGTCAGGCCGGTGGAGAAATGCGTCTAGCGGTCTCAGATCCAGAGTCCGCGCTGCGTCTCGCAGAAGAACGGGGATACGCAGGGGTACTTCAAGACCAAAATTTGGTCTTCTCCCGGATGATCGATGCAAGAGTAGCCTTGCTAGTCAAAACCTTGGTAGAGAATGGGCATGCCATCTATCGTGTAGAGGAGCGGAGACAATCGCTTGAGGACTTCTTCCTGCAGGTTGTAGGAGGAGAGGAATCATGATGTGGCGGGCGCTGTCGGCGGATTGGCTCAAAATCCGTGGCAAAGGACTCTGGTTTCTAGTGTTTCTTGGACCTCTTGGACTTGTAGCCATGCAGGGCCTGAACTTCGGCCTACGATATGATTATCTTCGCGAACAGTATAGCGCGGATTTATGGGGTGGACTTCTGGACAATGTAGCCTCATTTGTGCCCATTGCTCTTTTTCTCGGAGGGACCTTAGTATGCTCGCTGATTGCGAATGTTGAACATCAGATGAGTTCATGGAAGCAGCTCTTGGCATTGCCTATCTCTCGTACTTCAGTATTTATGGCTAAGCTGGTGCTCTGTCTGCTGCTTGTCGCGGTTTCTTGCTTGCTACTCTCGGTGGGTACAGTTACTTTAGGGCTCATTCTGGGATTTAAAGCTGAACTTATTCCGTACTTGGATGTGCTCCGAATTGGTTTTATGTCTTATATTGCGGCGTTGCCGGTCATCGCTTTGCAGCTGTGGCTTTCCTTGGCTAATCGTAATCAGACATTGCCGGTTGCTCTTGGGATTACCTTATCTCTAGTGTCTATCTTCTCCATGTTCCTTTCGGAATGGTTTCCTTTAACATGGCCATATATGGCTTGGGATTCTTCTCATCGTCTCTTGTTTAGCGGTGCGGGCTTGCTGCTGGGGATGCTGGTGCTTTTGCCGGGTGCAGTGCACTTCGCAAGAAAGGATGTGGATTAACGATGAATTCATTTTGGAGAGTGCTATCCGCAGAGCGATTAAAAATGTCTAAATCATATGTCTGGATTTTAGTTATAGGTAGTCCGATTTTAGCATTGCTTCCTGGGGCATTGGCAGATAATCAAGGGGAGAAGATGAGTTGGGAATTGCTGTTGAATGTGATGTCGATGATGCATGCCTTGCTGTTTCTACCTGTGCTGTCGGGTATTTTTGCTGCGCTGATCTGTCGTTATGAGCACCATGACGGAGGCTGGAAGATGTTGCTGTCTCTGCCTGTGACTCGGTTATCGGTGTATCTTTCAAAATATGTGATGATCATCGTTTTGCTGGCTGCGGTTCAACTAACGTTCCTCGTGATGGTGCTGGGAATGGGCTTCTTCCGAAATGTTCCTGATCCAATCCCTTGGTCGCTGCTGTTAAGTTCGGTATTTGGCGGCTTTGTTGCCTGTTTACCACTCGCTGCACTGCAACTGGCCATCTCCCAAGGCTGGAGCAGTTTCGGCGCACCACTGGCGCTTAATGTGAGTCTGACCATTCCCAATATGCTGATTGCCAATTCTTCAACCTATGGCCCCTATTATCCTTGGGTACAACCGATGTTGGCCATGATGCCGTATGGTGATGATACGTTTGGGGCTTTTAATTTACCGTTTGAAACGCTGATGATGGTTGTAGGCGGTAGCTTTATTGTGTTTTTTGCGGCGGGACTGATTTCCTTTTATCGTAAAGCGGTCTGATTTGCAGCGAGGCTTCTAAACGCCTTCTCAATGGACATCCAGAGCTCGTTTTCATATAATTGAAGAAAACAATCAGCGAAGCTGACTAGCTGGTGGAGGAGGCGATAGCATGGAGCCAACGGCATTAGAAGATTGCGATAACACATGCAAGGGTTCGGAGCTTGAACCGGAATCCATTGCATTGATCCTGCCTGACCGAGAAATTACGGATAAAATGGCAGAGATGTTCAAAGCGTTGGGTGATCCAACACGAGTGCGGCTCATTTACGCTTTGTCCCAGAAAGAATTATGTGTACATGATTTGTCCGTGATCCTTGATATGGGCCAATCTGCGATATCCCATCAGCTCCGTTATTTACGGAATTTACGAATCGTAAAGCGGCGTAAAGAAGGGAAGACGGTATTCTATTCGCTCAACGATGCACATGTGGAGCAGATCTTTCTGCAGACACATGAGCATGTCCGTCACGAATAGCTATAATTTTCAAAAACAAAGGAGCAGTTCTCCGATTATTGGAGAACCGCTCTTTTTGCGTTAACTAGATTGATTTAGGTTGCTCGGCATGGTTGGTTTTCTAAAAGATAGAGCCAGCCAGCCACAATGCACAGCGAGTACGAGAAGGATGAATAGATCAATTCCACCCATATAGTCGCTTTGTATTATCGTTACCCACAAACTGAATCAGATGATGTACAAAATGAAACAATATCAGCGGTAGAATATTATTATTTTTCAGCATCAACAATGAAAGCACAAAACCGATCAGAAGAGCATATACGAGCTGTAGAAGGATTTGCGTCATGTCTGTACCGGATAATGCATTAAGTAAGTGGGTAATAGAGAAGAGAATGCTTGAAATAATCACAGCCGTTTTAGCACCCTTAGTGTGCAGAGTCTTGAAAATCAATCCACGGCAGATACAGCCAATAGTAACAGCACCTCATATTTTCGTGAAAAGGTCAATTTATTTAATTTTTATGGAAGCGGAGAAAAATGGTGTATATCGCGTATTGACCTTCAAAAATAAAGGGAATATAATAGCAATAAGAAAACATATGAACAAGTGCTCATATATGTCTTTTATTTGAGGAGATGTGCCGTATGGATACGATGCAAGGAAAAGTAAAACGTCAGTGGGAATTAGAAGGCTTGGATTGTGCCAGTTGCGCAATGAAAATTGAAGATAAAGTGAAGAAGATTGAAGGCGTATCGTCCTGCTCCGTTAATTTTGTTACGAAGACAATGACGATGGAAACCGCCGAAGGTTATGAGGAATCGGCAATTGTAGAAGCAAAGAAAACGGTGAAGGCACTTGAGCCCCATGTAAATGTGAAAGAGAAGGTTACGGGTAGTCAAAAGCTGCATAATAACAGTGGTCATCAGCATGATCACAAACATGGCCACGAACACGATCATCAGGCTGCAGACGGACATAAGCACGAAGACGCTGATGGTCACAGCCATGGTCACAGTCACGAGCATGGGGAAGGCGATACCCGTAAGATTCTATTGCGGCTAGGTGGCGGTGGGATACTCGCTCTTGCCGGAATATTCTTACCAGTGGAGGGTGTAGTAGAACTGCTGATTTTCTTAGCAGCCTATCTCATTGTGGGTAGTGAGGTCGTCTGGCAGGCGGTCAAGAACATTATCCGGGGTCAGGTGTTCGACGAGAATTTCTTGATGGCTCTCGCAACCATCGGCGCTTTTGCGATTGGTGAGTATCCAGAGGGCGTAGCGGTTATGCTCTTTTACCAAATTGGAGAACTGTTTCAAGGTCTGGCTGTAAACCGTTCACGCCGATCTATCACGGCACTTATGGATATCCGTCCCGAATTTGCTTATCTTAAGCTTGGAAATGATCTAAAACGAGTCTCCCCTGAGGAAGTAGCGATCGGTGATGTGATTGTTGTGAAACCGGGTGAGAAGGTACCTCTGGACGGAACGATCCTTGAGGGAAGCGCCATGATGGATACATCAGCACTTACCGGGGAATCTGTACCACGTTCGGCTGGACCAGGAAGTACGGTATTAAGTGGGTTTATTAATCGGAACGGTGTTATTACGATGCAAGTCACTCAGACCTTTGGAGAATCAGCTGTATCCAAAATTCTGGAACTAGTGCAGAATGCTTCGAGCAACAAGGCCAAAACCGAGAACTTTATTACTAAGTTTGCACGGGCCTACACACCTATAGTAGTGATCACAGCTGTCCTGCTAGCTGTCGTTCCTCCGCTAGTGATTAGCGGTGCAACCTTTTCAGATTGGATTTACCGGGCGCTTGTATTCCTCGTAATCTCATGTCCATGTGCGCTTGTGGTCTCGATCCCACTTGGTTTCTTCGGAGGGATTGGTGCAGCTTCACGCAGTGGTATTCTGATTAAAGGAAGCAACTATCTTGAAGCGTTGAATGATGTGAAAGTAGTGGTCTTTGATAAGACCGGAACGTTGACTAAGGGGCAGTTTAAAGTAACGGGAATATATCCGTCGGGTGGCAGGTCTAAGGATGAACTGCTGCGGACTGTCGCTTATGCGGAGAGCCATTCGAATCATCCGATTGCCGAATCGATTCGAACGGCTTATGGAGAACAGATTTCTAAGGAAGCGATCTCGAATTACAACGAAATCTCTGGTCATGGTATTGAAGTAACGATTGAAGGGAAGACCGTACTTGCAGGTAATGCGCGCTTGATGGAGCGAGAGGGTATTGCTTATGTGGTGCCAGAGCAGAGCGGGACAGTTGTTCATATAGCGGTGGATCATCAGTATGGAGGTTATCTGGTGATTGCTGATGAAGTGAAGGAGGACTCGCAGCAGGCTATTCAGAGCCTCAAGAAGCTTGGCATTCGTAAAACGGTGATGCTAACTGGCGATGCTTCTTCTGTAGCTGAAGATGTTGGGAAGCAGTTAGGTGTAGATGAGGTGCACGCTGAGCTTTTGCCGCAGCATAAGGTAGAGGCCATCGAGAAGCTGGACCGTGAAAAGTCACATCGCGAGAAAATTATTTTTGTCGGTGATGGAATTAATGATACCCCAGTACTAGCTAGAGCAGATGTTGGGATCGCAATGGGCGGACTGGGCTCCGATGCTGCGATTGAAGCGGCAGATATCGTAATTATGACCGATGAACCTTCGAAGATTGCTGTAGCTATCGGCATTGCGAAGCGTACACGGATGATCGTATGGCAAAATATTATTTTCGCTTTAGGCGTTAAAGCTATATTTCTTATCCTCGGTGCATTTGGGATTGCCACGATGTGGGAAGCTGTATTCTCAGACGTTGGGGTAACCGTACTTGCTGTGTTGAACAGTATCCGAGCATTAAAGGTTAAAGATCAAGGATAAAAAAATCGCTCTTTGAGGTATTGGTGTTACTTACCGATCCCCAAAGAGCGATTTCTTTCGTTTGCAGGAGATTAAATGTTGTCTTCCAAGTGTAGGTTCTCAATGCCTGAGCGAACGATGCTGCAGGAGGCGTTGAATTTCCCCGCTTCTTCGGTGTTTAGGTTAAGCTCCAGTAGTTCTTGAATTCCAGTGTTGCCAATAATGGCAGGCACGCCGGTACATACACCACTTTGCCCGTACTCTCCGTCCAGAATTGCGGATACGGCAATGATCTTATGCTCATCATTTAGAATGGAACGAGTAATGTAGGCCAGTGCACTGCCAATACCGAAATGTGTGGAACCTTTTTTGGTAAATATCTCCCAGCCGGCATCTTTGGTCTTGCGGGAGATATCCTCCAGATCCAGATGGTGGAACCGCTCTCGATGCTGCTCCATAATTTGCAGGATGGGCTTGCCGCCAATCGTCACATGCGACCAAGCAACAAACTGGGATTCGCCATGTTCTCCGAGCGCGTAGCCGTTAACACTGCGTGGGTCTATGGAGAACACATCAGACAGCAGTGTCTTTAGGCGCGAGGAGTCAATGGAGGTCCCCGTACCAATAATTCTGTGGCGGGGCAGCCCTGATATTTTCCATACCATATAAGTGACAATATCGACTGGATTAGCGGCGACTACGAATATTCCATCGAATCCCCCAGCCATGATGTTGGTGATAATTTCTCTAGTAATTACCGCAGAGGCTTCCAGAACGTCCAGCCTTGTCTGTCCCGCTGTTGGATTGGCGCCGGCAGTCAAGATAACTACATCCATTCCTGCACAGTCGCTATGGGTTCCGGCATACACCTTTGTGCGTGTGTTTGTGAAATCCATACAGTGTGAGAGATCAAGTGCTTGTGCCATAGCCCGGTCATAGGTGCGGTCGATCATCATGATCTCATCGCAAATCGCCTGATTGACCATGGAATAGGCACAGCTGGAACCAACCATCCCGGCACCGACGATGGCGACTTTTCTCGATTTACTTTTCAATTGCCTTGACCTCACTCTCTAAAAGTTATACGCAGCATAGCCGTCCAAATGATTCTCAATTCAGTATGAGGTCTCTTGGAAGCTTATCGTTAGGTATGCTTATATTTTAACTTATCCCTTCGCAAGTTACCTAACATCGGAGACAGAAAAATGATTTTTTTCACTTCAAGGTTCAATAGTTAAGAAGCCATCTCAATCGTATGGATTGAGATGGCTTCTTAGGTTAACGATTTATACTTATGACTGTAGGGAATGTGCCTCCGAGGAAGTCATTACCTTATAACGTTTGTACATAAAGAATCTCCAATGAACAATCATACCGAAGGCCAAGATGAAGAACAATCCACCGGACTGTGGGATAGTAACATAACTATTAATAAATTCATGAAGTAAGGTGCGGACTAGAAGAAGTCCAAGCAGAATGAAAGCAAAGCTCTTAGAACGCTGAGCATAGATTTGTCCATCCCGTTGTTCGAAGTTTGTGCTGCGTATTAGAGGATACGCGAAGATGAACCAGCCGATCAGAAAGGCGAGCGCTGCCCACCATAAAGGGAACCTAACTTCAGGTACAACGAACATAGCAAAGCCGGTCGACATCCCGAGAGGTGGAATCCATATTTTTCGAATGGTAACTGGACGTGCGCTAGATTTTAGACGAATGAAAATAACCATTAGCGCCATGAGCAAGGTCCCTATAGTGGAGCCGATATGTAGGAGTGAGGGGTTAATGCTACCCATGATTCACGACCTCTCTATGATTTGAGTCACTTGTATCTTCATTATAACAGAAAAACGATGGCAGAACATTGAAGTGTAGCCGCTGTACGGAGGTAGTAACTCCGTCAGAGTCCAAAAACAAGAAATAGCAGGCCAAGGATAAAGCACCTTGACCTGCCATTTCTAGTTCATTAATATTTTGTTGGGGAAGTAGCCCCAATAATTATTAGTTCAGCTTCAGCTTATGAACGGCTGCGTCCACTTGTTGAGCGAAGAATAAGGCTGACGATAAAGATCAGAACAATGGCCCCGATCAAAGAAGGGAAGAAGTAGAAATCACTTACTTTAGGTCCCCAGCTTCCCAGAAGCACGCCGCCGAGCCATGAGCCGATAATACCTGCGATAATGTTACCAATAACCCCGCCTGGAATATCTCTGCCCATAATCAGACCCGCTAACCAACCAATGATCCCACCAACAATTAACATCCATAAAAAACTCATGTTACTTCAACTCCTTCGTTTTGTTGTTTTCGATGTCTACTATTAACCTTGCCAATCATGTTTAAACCACTTGTAAAAACTTACATCTGCAAGGTAAGTTCAAAAAGCCAACTTTGATAACGAAGTAGTTGAGGAAGCGGACTCGGCATCGAATATTGAACGAACTTGGGAAGTCCGGTACTCACGTAGCACAACACTACGCTCCGTTCCTCCTTCCTCAAGTAACGTCCAACCTTCTTGGTTCTGAAAGCCGACTTTTTGAACTCTTATTGTAACCGGATAGTTAGGAAATGGCCTTAAAATACGGGCTCGATAATGTATAACAACTATAAACATGCTATAGTGAAAAAATATTATGAAATACTGAGTAAATTGCTATCAGTAAAGGGTAATTAAGAAGTGAGTACAATTTATACAAACAAAGGAGTCGCTACTATGGAACGGCTTAATGAGGTATTGTTTTATGTGGGAACGTATAACCCTGAGGGTGAGGAAGCTATTCTATTATGCTCGCTTAGTCCTTCATCAGGGGAAATGAAGATTCTTGAGGGTACTAAGGGCGTTGAGAATCCATCGTTTTTAGCAGTAAACAGCACAGGCAGCGTGCTCTATGCGGTTAGTGAGAAGGATGAGGGTGAGGTCTATGCTTTTGCGATTGATCCTGTTACTAAAGCGCTGAGTCCACTTGGAAGTCGTCCTACGGAAGGTGGCGCTCCTTGTTATGTCTCGATCAGTCCTAAGCAAGATTACATATTCGTCTCTAATTATTCCGGTGGCAATGCCAACGTATTTCCTGTAAATGAGGATGGTTCGCTTCAGGTCATGTCTGACCAAGTGAAGCATGTAGGTTCAGGAATTCGTGAAGATCGTCAGGAAGCTCCGCATCCACACTCCGTCATTCCGGATGGAAGTGGCAAGCATATACTGGTTTGCGATTTGGGACTGGATCAAATTCTGATTTATCGCCTTGAAGAAGGTAAGCTGTCTAAGCATCGGGAGATTAATCTCCCACCTGGTTCAGGCCCCCGCCATCTGGCGGTACACCCTTCAGGACAATGGATTTACCTGGCGAATGAACTAAACTGTACAGTAACGGTATTTGCTAATGATGAACAGAACGGAAACCTCAGTGTTTTACAGCATGTTAGCACGCTTCCAGAGCAATATAATGCGGGTAGTGATGATACAGCTTCCGATATTCATGTATCGCCATGTGGTAGATTCTTGTATGTCTCGAACCGGGGACAAGACGGTATCGCCCTGTTCCATATTGTGGGTTCAACAGGTCATCTTGATGCGGTAGATTGGCAGGTTACAGGCGGACGTACTCCGCGTAATTTCGCTATTATTGGTGGCAAGCTGCTCGCTGCTAATCAAAATAGCGATAATATTACTTCGTTCTCCATCGATAGTGACAGTGGAAGATTAATTCCTACTGGGAATGAGCTGGAGATAAAGTCACCAGTCTGTGTACAAGTATTGTAGGCTGGGGATAGGTTTAGGTTATTGTATGTTTCAATAATAGGGGCTATTCGCGTAATCCATCTAAATAAAAAGGCCTTCCCCTCAGCTGTGTATATGCTGAGGGGGAGGCCTTTAATGGTATAATGGCTAGTTACCTTAAAATATATTTCGAAATCCTAGCTCGTAGAAGCCGATATCATCAAGCATAATCTTATCGCCCACTTCTTCAAGATAGAAGGTGATTTCCGTTAGGTTCTCAGGCTTCAGCTCCGGTTCTTCCTCTTGAAACTGTTCGAATGGCATCTCATAGGTTTGAAAAATAGCTTCGGATAGATCGCCGTACTTCCCATCATTTATTCGTTCCTCAAGCCATGGGAATAATGTGAACTGCGTTTGTGGTAGTGGAAGAATATCCATTACCTCACTTAGCGGCAGGCGTGCTGAGGTATCATTTCTGTCGGTTAACTCGACCTCTACATTGGGAGGTAGCGGAATACTTAGTTCATCTTTGATATCACCATAGATATCTCCATTGAGGTTTGCTAAGGAGAATGTAAGGCCATCTGCGCCTGAAAGGGCAACTTCAGTAACGACATTGTCTTTAAGTTTGATGTTGTAATAGGCTTCTTCATCTTTTTTAGCTGTGCGTTCAAGAACGACACCATAAGTGGCTTTACTCTTCGATTCACGATCTTTTGCGAGCTCTTCCGACCAGGATAATCCTGATGCCTCTGCTGTTCCGAGATTTACGGTATTCTTGTTGCGGTCCTCGTCAAATGTGGCTACTGGCCGATATCCCCCATCCTGGAATCGATTGTAGTAAGTGGTATCCGGCAGCCATTTCAGTCCGCTGCGGTAATCCCGGAACAAGCTCTGGTATTCGCCTTTTTCATGCAAAGTGGTCTCCAGAAAAGCTGACACATACACCTTAGCGATTTGCCGCTGCTTGTCTGCTTCCATAATTTGCGCTTGATTTAAAAAGAGGCCAGCAGGTAATGTCTGATCATACGCGCCCCAATCGCTGTTGAATTGACTGTGATTGGCGTCCGCAATATACAGCGAGCTTTTGAAAGCAGAGGACCCTTGGGAATAGGAAGTACGTATATACTGCCGATCACCATAGAAATCATGTACATCCCCATCGCGAGCCCCTTGCAGAGTCAAATAGTTGACGTCCTTGAGACGGGCTTGCTGTTCATCTATCGTTTTGTCCGTAGGGGCAAGGGCGACTACAGAAGCTATATTAAACCGATTCACAGCCGTCATAACGGGATCGTTTTTGAACCAACGTTCGGCGTCCGCAGCCATAGCCACAGCTTGTCCTCCGCGGCTATGTCCGAGCAGGGCGGTTTTTGTGAAATCTATTTTTTGATAAAAAGGATTGCCTGGTTCATCCGAGAAAGCTGCAAGCTGTTCCAGATGTTTCAGAATGATCCAGGTTCGTACTTTGAAATCATTGTCCGGAATACCGGACCAAGCAGAATAGTTCAGGAAATTCTCATCCAGGGAAATCGTGATAAAGCCTCGGCTGGCCAAGAGTTCACCGAGATAAGCGTACCCTCCGTCAGAGTAATCTTCCATCATATGATTTCCGTGCACCATCAGCACTACCGGATAGGGACCTTCGCCCTCAGGCATCCATACACGGCCGTTCAGTGGAAGTGCACTATAATCGAATCCCCAGAATAAAGTGCGCAGTTTTGACCAATCCTTAATATAAGCAGAAGCATCCACTGTAGAAGAGATCACACTTGTATCTTTGCCGTACTCAACACGATGCAGATCGTTACCGTTGGCATAGGTGAAGGTCTGATAAGCTTGATTGCCAGGTTTTCCTGGATTGGAGGCAGTCAGTGGAATCACATCTGAATCGCTGATATCAATGGGTTCCAATGTAGGCAGTTCCTGCACTCCGTTTGCCAGAGCAAGTTGGGAAAAAGTCACCGTAATGGTAAGCAGAATTCCCAGTGTTACTCTTTTGCTGCGTAGCAGACCGATGGCTAATCCACCTAATGCACCTAGTAGTGACAGAAGAACAGCAATGAGAGCCGCAGCTTCAATCTCAAAATCAGAGTAATATAAGATTAGTAGAATAGCTCCAACATCGCTCAATACACAGCCTGCGAATAGTCGTGGGACGCGCAGTCCGGTCAACGCTATTAGTACGGCTATGATATTGCTGGAAATTGCCAGCAGAATGGTGCTTGTACCTGCAGCAAGTGCAATATCAGTAACCACCCCTAATCCAGTGGGTATGCCTAATACAGCAGTTGTGAAAGCCAAAAAGCAAACGATCCAAAGACCAGCGATCGCAGTCCTCCAGACCGTTGTATCATAACGGTAAGTTCCCCTAATTCTTCGTCTGATTTCTTGAGTCATACGCCTGTGAAGCCGTGGTCTTAGCGGCGCAGGAACGTACTCTAAATCCATACCCATGATTCTCACTCCCGACATTAAACGGTAATTTCTCTAGACCATAAGCTGTAGCAATAATATTACTTTATAGCATCAATAACAAGTGGATCTTACAGGAACCCACACCATTGCCTGTATAGCGTGGTACTTGAAAAATTCTTTTGTCATTGGTTGGGGAAAAAGGTTTGACACAGTTGAAGGGTTTCAGTATTATATCCATATAACCAACTAAGTGGATAGGAATAATTTAATAAAGTTCTTACCGTACGAACGGAGGAACGCCTGCATTAGGCTCGCAGACACGTGTCATAGGACCGGTTTGACCTGCCATACGTAGGCTTTCCTCCGTTCTTTTTGTTACCGCCAAGCTTAAACGCCTCGGCGTCCTAATAAGGACGGTAAGCGTTTAAGCGAGAAATATAAGGATAATGTATAACGTAAAACTTATACTTTCTTATATTTTAAGAAAGAAATGAAGGCAAGAAAAACATGGGGAGTGGAAAAGATGAAGAAAAAAATGAATAAAGGGCTTCTTGTAGGATTTACCTTGTTGCTGACGGCAGGACTTACTGCTGCTTGCGGCGGCAATAACAATAGCGGCAATAGTTCTAGTTCGGCAACGGACACACCAGCAACAACCAACTCAGCGGAGGCCACGAATGCTGCTGAAGCTACAAAAGCTCCATCCAAAGATCCGGTGGAACTGCTCAACGTGTCCTATGATCCTACTCGTGAGCTATATGCGAACTATAATAAAGCTTTTGCAGCTTATTGGGAGAAAGAAACGGGACAAAAGGTCATGATTAAACAATCTCACGGTGGATCAGGTAAACAAAGCCGCGCTGTGCTTGATGGGTTGGAAGCGGATGTGGTTACACTGGCCCTTGGATATGATATTGACGCCTTGCAGGGAAAAGGTCTTATCAATGAAGACTGGCAAAGTAAATTCGATCATAATAGTTCACCTTATACCTCGACGATCGTGTTCTTAGTACGCAAAGGGAATCCGAAAGGAATCAAAGATTGGCCGGATCTGCTCAAGGAAGGCGTAGAGGTGATTACACCGAATCCGAAAACATCAGGTGGCGCACGTTGGAATTACTTGGCGGCATGGGGCTACGCGCTAGACCACAACAATAATGACGAAGCTAAAGCCGAAGAGTTTGTAAAAGAACTGTTCAAGCATGTTCCGGTGCTGGATACCGGTGCGCGCGGTTCGACGACCACTTTTGTAGAGCGTGGAATTGGCGATGTGCTGATTGCATGGGAGAATGAAGCTTATCTTTCCGTTGAAGAGCTAGGCCCAGATAAATTTGATATTGTGAATCCATCCGAGAGCATTCTGGCTGAACCGCCGGTAGCAATAGTAGATAAGGTTGTGGATAAAAGAAATACGCGTGAGGTGTCCGAGGCTTACTTGAAGTATCTCTATAGTGAAGAAGGACAAAAAATCGCGGCTGAGAATTATTACCGTCCTACACTAGATAGCGTAAAAGAACAATATAAAGATAAGTTCCCAGATATTAAGCTATTCACACTAGCTGACAAATTCGGAAACTGGAAAGAAACGCAAGAGAAGCATTTTAACGATGGCGGGATCTTTGACAAGATCTATGTGCCAGGGGCTAAATAACGGATTATTGAAATGAAGTTTATGCTTATGAGATTTGTCCCGGCAGGGGCTGATCGGCTAACATGCCGAAGGCGAGAAAGGATGAATAGGGGATGAATGTCACCGCAACTACTACAGCTGTATCGGCGACAACGCGGAGAAAGATACTACCCGGTTTTGGGATTACGATGGGGTACAGCGTACTTTACCTGAGTCTCGTTGTACTCTTGCCACTTTCAGCATTGTTGTTCAATTCTACTGGGCTGAGCTGGGCGAAATTCTGGGATGTAGCTACCGATCCGCGTGTATTGGCTTCGTATCGTGTCAGCCTATCTACAGCAGCGGCTGCTGCTTTTGTAGATGCTATTCTAGGTCTCTTGCTGGCGTGGGTACTAGTGCGTTACGAATTTCCGGGCAAAAGAATATTTGATGCGCTGATCGATCTTCCGTTTGCCTTGCCTACGGCTGTAGCTGGTGTCTCCTTGACGGCTCTCTATGCTACGAATGGCTGGATCGGGTCGTGGCTTGAACCGCTTGGATTAAAGGTGGCATTTACTCCACTCGGCATTACTCTAGCCTTAATGTTCATCGGTATACCTTTCGTCGTGCGAACGGTACAGCCGGTGCTGGAGGATTTGGACCGAGATATGGAGGAAGCCTCGGCAACCCTCGGCGCAGGCCGCTGGAGAACCTTTCGTTCAGTAGTACTGCCTGAGCTGTTCCCGCCGCTGCTAACAGGCTTTGCTTTGGCATTTGCCCGTGGTATTGGCGAATTCGGCTCTGTCGTGTTCATCTCCGGCAATATGCCGATGCGAACGGAGATTGCTCCGCTGCTTATTATGTCCAAACTGGAGCAGTATGATTATGCCGGAGCTACTGCCGTCGCGTTGCTTTTGCTTCTCATTTCCTTCTTGATGCTGTTAGTCATTAATACGCTTCAGCGTTGGGTGCGTAAGACTTCTCGGTAAAGTATTTGAGGTTTACGCTCTATACTTCAAGTACTTTCGTATTAAGGGCTTGCTGAGCGATTCTTAGCGAAGCTATACCCTAACAGGTAAATGACGACTTTATTTTACGAAGCATTCTTGCTTCCGTAAAATGCAGAACCTTCCGGTAGAATGAGGACTCGAAGAGTAATCTGGGTTTTAGGAGGAGCGATAGCGATCTCGAAGTTTTGAAACCAGATGGCTGGTAAGAAAGGAACGGAGAGGAATTTGCGGTTAGAGGAGCGATAGCGATCTCGGAGTTTGAAATTAATAACTGGTAAAAAGGAATGGAGAGGAATTTTGGAACTGGAGAAGCGTTAGCGTTCGCCTTTATCCTCGGATTTCTACCGCGAGGAGCGGTTCAAATCAGGAAATCTGAGGATAACAGCGATCGGAAGTCCAATATTCCTCGGAGTGACTCCTTACCAGTAAACAGAAAATAACAAATTAGGAGATAGCAGATCATCCGATAAGTCCAATAATCCTCGGAAGTGACCCATTACCAATAGTCATGTTTTAAGAATTCCAGAGACAATAGACGCCTGTTAAATCCCAAATTTACTCGAAGACACTTCATATTTCCCGTAGATTTTGTATTTTTAAAAAGCAAATCATGCTTTCGTAAAACCCTTTAAAGGAGGAATAATTTTGGCAGGTACAGTCCCACTCCAAGCCCCCAAGCTGCAGAAGAATACGTCCTCGCCAGCGACAACGGAATCCACGATTGTAAAATGGGTGTTGATTGGAGCTGCAGGACTAGTTCTTTTTTGGCTGATTGCTCTGCCTTTGGTTGTCGTGCTGACAGAGGCGCTAAAAAAGGGCTGGAATGTATATATAGCTGCCCTGACTGATCCAGATGCTCGTTCCGCTCTGCGATTGACGCTGCTTGTTGCGGCGATCACTGTGCCACTGAACACTTTCTTTGGTGTTGCGGCGGCATGGGCAGTTACTAAGTTTCGCTTCCGTGGCAAAGGGTTTCTCATTACCTTGATTGATCTCCCATTTGCAGTATCGCCGGTGATCGGCGGTCTGATCTTTGTGCTCGTCTTCGGTGCCAATGGTTGGTTTGGTCCTTGGCTGAGCGCACACGATATCAAGATCGTATTTGCTCTTCCGGGGATCGTGCTCGCTACGCTGTTTGTGACGTTCCCCTTTGTAGCGCGTGAATTGATCCCACTGATGGAGGATCAGGGTACACAGGAGGAAGAGGCAGCGATTACCCTCGGAGCACACGGGTGGCAAATCTTTTTCAGAGTCACGCTTCCTAATATTAAATGGGGTTTATTATACGGCATTATTTTGTGTAATGCGCGGGTCATGGGTGAGTTCGGCGCAGTCTCTGTGGTTTCCGGACATATACGCGGGGAGACGAATACACTGCCGCTGCACGTTGAGATTTTGTACAATGAATATCAATTTTCAGCATCTTTTGCAGTAGCTTCACTGCTCCTGTTACTGGCCTTGGTGACGATGATTATAAAAAGCTGGTTATCACGAAAAAATGCCCATTGACAGTATTTTTGGTTCCGTGCTAAGTTAATTCATAGTATACTAGTTGGTAATAACGGAATTTTGAAAATTAGGCGGATATAATCCTTTGGATGGGGAAAGGGAGGCTAGAGAATGGCTAAACCGCTGAAAGTGGATGATTTATGGCTTACGCGGATTGCAGGACTTCTGGATGATATGGAATTTGGCTCATTGCACATCGTGGTGCACGAAGGTCAGATTGTTCAGATGGAGCGTACGGAACGCAAACGTTTTGAGAATGGCAGTGGCAACGCAAATGGGCGTTACATTGGTGAGAGCGGAAGCCGGCGGGCCGATTCCCAATCGGCAGGACGTTGATACAATCTCTAGGCAATCATAAAGGTATATATCATATTTGAGGATAAACGCTAATAACCCACTCCTGGATAGGAGCGGGTTATTTTTCTGTCGATTCATGTGCTCTTTTTAATAACGAGGAGCCTGACGAGAAGAGGAAATTCCTTCAAACAGCAGTACGAGTGCAGTGATGCCATGCATGACCCAACCTACGATAGGGATAAACGCTAAAATCGAGGTGAGAATGCCTAGAACGTTCCCTACGATGGGCTTCCGCTCTCTTTGCAGGATAACAATGGCTACAGCGTGGAGCAAAAAGGCAATGGCAAGAGGGACCCAACCATTAGCTATAATAAAGAGACCGCCGATGACAGGCAGAGCCAGAAAAGCCTCATACACACACGTTCCCCATTTAAATAGCTTTGCTACAGGAGACATTATGCTTCACCAACCTTTTTAGAATATTGTTATAGATACTATTCCACACAGTTAGTAATAGGATTCAAGAATATAATACTTCCCACTACGGTGGATGTGTTTGCTTGCTTTATTTTTATGTAATGACAAATAGATCATTTCAAAACAACGAAGCCGGTGAGTCTTGCCTGTGCACCATACAGTCGTATATAGTTGGAACAGCAATGCTGAACGGTGCTAAGCTTAGTTTATTGTAAGAAGCTAGGAGGAGAGCGGTATGGGGATGACAGGAAAGCTGGATATACGCCATGAATGTCCTTCAGTGGAACAGTATTTAGCGCTGAGAAAAGAAGCTGGGCTGAGTGAATTGAGCGCGGAAGGTGCTGCGATAGGGCTGCCTCATTCTATTTTTGCGGTAACTTTGTATGAGGAGAATACCTTAATCGGGATGGGCAGGGTGATTGGTGATGGAGGATGCTTTTTTCAGGTCACGGATATCGCAGTAAAGCCTTCACATCAGGGCCGCGGTTTAGGAAAATTGATCATGCGTGAAATTAGGGAGTTCCTTAATACTGTACCGGATAAGGCTTATGTAAGTCTGATTGCAGATGGGGAAGCCTCGAAATTGTATGCACAATATGGCTTTGAATCGGTTATGCCACGTTCTCAGGGAATGTTTTTGCGTCGCTAATCCGAGTACATGCTGCTTAGTAGGGAGAGTGCCCCTTGTATTGGTAAGGGGTTTTTCGTCTGGAAGCTAATTGCTGGGGATCTGATTTCAATGGGACCTCATGGGATAAATAATGTTTAAAGGTTGTAAGGGAAAAGCTATTGAGGCGAGTATTAAAAATATAAATTAAGTAGGAAGGTCGTATGATGGCCTTACCCGGACAAAGTGAGGAAAAAAAGATGGATGTTGTAGTATTGGGTGCATCAGGAACGATTGGAAAGGCGATTGTACAGGAGGCGTTAAAAAGAAAACACGAGGTAACAGCTGCGGTGCGCAATCCAGAGTCAGTGACCCTTGAACATGAACGTCTACACATCACAACGGTGGATATTCTTGATCCTGCTTCAGTAGCTGCTGTGGTCAGTGGACATGAAGAGGTAATCAGTGCTTACGGGCCGGAAGCTGGCCACGAGAAGGATCTGATTACAGCGGCAAAAGCGTTGGTGGAGGGCATGCAGGTGGCAGGGCTCAATCGACTGTTAGTTGTTGGTGGTGCAGGCAGTTTGAAGACTGAAACTGGAGAGCTGTTGATGGATGCGCCGGATTTTCCAGCCGAGATTAGACCACTGGCAGAAGCACATGCGCAAGCTTATGAAATCTACAAAAACACAGAACTGGACTATACGTATGCCAGTCCTGCTGCGGTAGTTCAGTCAGGTCGACGTACAGGTCAATTCCGTATTGGATTGGACCGTCTTATTCTTGATGAGAATGGCGAAAGCATGATCAGTGTGGAGGATTTTGCTGTAGCTATGGTGGACGAGCTGGAGGAAGGGAATTTTAGCCGGGCGAGATTTACTGTAGCTTATTGATATTTAGCTTGCGCTAAATCAAGCATATTCGAGATGCTTTGAGACGTTGTGGAAGGCTAGGTCATGAAGAGATGCTGGACTTTTGAGTAGAAGCCGAGAGGGGCCAAATCATGTTTCTGGTAACTGCTGAGCAAATGCGGCATCTGGATAGTGAAACGATCCAGCGGCTGGGGATTCCAGCCATTGCGCTGATGGAGAACGCGGGGAGAGTCATTGCACAGGAGATCATCGCGCTGTGCCGGCGGAGAGGTAGAGAGGGTTGCAGGAATGCAGCCGAATGGGAAGACGCCGGGCTGAAGGATGCCGCGCTGGATGGGAATGGCGCGGCATTTCAGGTCAGCGCAGATCATGCGCTGACCCTGGACAATGCCGCCGCCGAGCGATGGTTCATCCTCGTCGGCAAAGGCAACAACGGCGGCGATGGCCTCGCCGCCGCACGGTACCTTCGCGAGACGGGCATCGCTGTCACGCTCGTCTATGCGGTGCCGCCGGAGTCGCTCTCCGGCGAGGCCGCCCTGCAGCGCGATGCGGCTGCAGCCCTGGGCCTGCCTGCCGTGGTATACGGCAGGGACCGGCTGGACCTTGCCGAGTGCAGCGGCATCTTGGATGCGCTGCTCGGCACCGGCGCCGCGGGAGCCCCGCGCGGCGCCTATGCGGAGCTGATTGCCGCAGCGAATAGCAGCGGCAAAGTGATCGTGTCCGCGGACATCCCGAGTGGTCTGAACGCGGACACAGGGGAGACGCATGAGCCTTGCATTCATGCGTCGGTGACGGTTTGCCTCGCGTTTCTTAAACGAGGCCTCCTGCAATACCCCGGCGCAAGCGCAGCGGGGCATGTGAAGATCCGGGCCATCGGCATTCCGACTTCTCTGGCCCCTGAAAGCGGTGTGCAGGTTCACCTGCTGACACCGGAAGTGCTGCATGCCCATCTGGGCGTTGATCTGGCCCGTCGGCGTTCGCCTGAAGGCCATAAGGGTACATATGGGCATGTACTTCTTGCCGCTGGCACCTTACGGATGAGCGGTGCCGGACTGCTCTCTGCCCGTGCTGCGCTCCGGGCAGGTTGCGGATTGGTGACATGGGCGCTTCCTCAGAAGCTGCTGCCCTTTATCATCGGTTCTGCTCCTGAATTGATGCTAGCCGATGTTGGTGGCAATGAAGATGGAACATGGAATGCAAAGACTATTTCCGAACTACTGAAGCTAGGCACTGACCGAGATGTTCTTGCCGTTGGTCCTGGTCTTGGTCGCTTCAAGGCCGATACAGAATGGCTTCGCAATCTTTGGGAAGGAACGGATTGTCCTCTGGTCATCGATGCGGATGCCTTGAATATATTAGCTGAGGCTGATTACAAGGGCTGGGCAAGTAGACGCCATCCCGTGATTCTGACACCTCATCCAGGTGAGATGGCCCGGCTTGCCAGCATAACAACGGCTGAGGTGCAACGGGACCGAATCGGTCTGGCCTTGAGCTATGCGAAAGAGCAAGGGGTTACGCTCGTATTAAAAGGAGCGCATACGGTTATAGCAACACCTGAAGGGCAAGCTTATGTAAACACCACAGGCCATCCCGGTATGGGCACTGGTGGAGCCGGTGATGTGCTAACGGGCATGATTTCCAGCCTGCTGGCTCAGGGGCTTAATGCTGCGCAGGCAGCAACTTTTGGTGCATACCTACACGGATTAGCAGGGGAGAGGGCAGCCCGTCAGCGGAATAATCAGACGGCCATCATTGCAGGCGATATCATTGAAGCACTCTGAGTACTATTTATAACAGCAGTAAGCAGAGTAGTGGCAGAAATAGTGCAAACACAGGCAGTAACAGAGGGGATCGTTCCACGCCTAGTTGCGTAACTCGCAGCAGTAGTAGTCCCAGAATTCCACCTAGACCCCATAGCAGAAGCTCTGCACCTTGTTCCGCTGCCAGCCATAGACCAGCACCGAACCCTGCGGCTACGTATACAACAAGGGAAACGACAGGGGATGTGGTACGCAGAATACGCAGCAGAACATCTGCTACTAATGCCGCCGGCAACCCATAAGCATAAATGGCATAAGGAACCGACAGGGGCCAACCTTCGGGTACGCCATTATTTTGTGGAAATCCAAGCATAAGTAAGGAGATAAGAACGTATGTTAGCCCTGCGCAGGCTAATTTTGTTAATGCGTACATGCCACTTGTTAAACGGATAGAAGGAATATCATAATCGGGTATCTTGTTCATAGGTATACATTCCTCTCGAGGTGTGTTGTGTGTCAGCTTGTACCCATGTCTTCACCGTTGACATGAATACAGATCGGCGGGGATTCATCAGACTTTCTAGACCTGCCTTGCGGTTTTGCTGCTGTGTGGGGAAAGTAATAGGCGACTCCTTACATCCTGTTCGTTCCCCATAATAGGGGTAGGTGGGATTCATTTTTCTAATACACTCCTCCTTGCCTTCTATCTTCCGTATATTTCTATGCATTCGCCCAGAAAAGCGTGCGCTGTCTTCTATACATACACATGCTCTTTTAACCTAGTCGGAGGGGTGCTTGTCCAAAATGAATGATTGGCGAAATGTCGATGATTTGAATCATGGAACCGCGGTTCAGAAAGAGGTCTATAACCTTCTTAAGGAACTAGATATTATGAATTTGCTAGCGGATTATAACCCTATGCTGGTTGGCACAGTACCGCTTGGAATTCAAGTTGAGGGCAGCGATTTGGATATCATATGTGAGGTTCATGATCCTGCGGAGTTTAAGGCGCTAGTTGTTCGATATTTTGGAGCCATGGAGGGGTTTGTTAGCGAATCGCGAGTGGTTCAAAGCATCCCTCGAACGAAAGTTAACTTTATGGTAAGGGGCTGGCCTATAGAACTGTTTGGACAGCCGAGGCCAACGGAGCTGCAGAATGGTTATTTGCATATGATCGTTGAGGCTGAAATCTTAGCTCATATGGGTGATGATTTTCGTCAGCAGATCATCATGATGAAATCAAATGGATGGAAGACAGAACCTGCCTTTGCGAAAGCTCTGGGATTAGAGGGCGATCCTTACGAAGCGCTGCTGGAGCTAGAAAAGCTTCCTCGGAGCGCTCTTTATGCTTTATGTCATTCTGTACAAGCGAGGGACCAAGTATGATTTATAGGGAAATGGTCGTGGATGATTATGAAGCTGCTTATCAGCTGTGGGAGTATACAGAGGGGATGGGACTCAGCGAAGCGGATTCAAGGCTGGAGATTATACGTTATCTGGAACGTAACCGAGGCTTTAGTCAGATTTGTGAGAATGAAGATGGTCAGATTGTAGGCACGGCATTGTACGGACATGATGGGCGAAGAGGTTACATGTATCATGTTGCAGTTAGTGATGACTGCCGGAGAATGGGTGTTGGTCGTAAGCTTGTGACTCGCTGTGTTGAGAATCTTCGCGCAGCCGGCATTGCCAAGTGCCATCTGATGGTTATTGAAAGCAACGAACAAGGAAGAGAGTTCTGGGAAGGAATGGGCTGGCAGTATAGAGGTGGAATTATGCTGTACTCTCAGGATATCTTGTGATACACAGGACACGTAATACAAATACTACCTCTGAATACCGCAATGTTAGGCATACGAATATCACAGCAAATATCACAGTGAACTCCGACTGCTAGTGCAGTATACTATATAGGAGTACGATAATTGCCTATTCTTGCAGGCAGGAGGTCTATTATGCGTTTTAAGGATGTATTCTCAATTATTGGTCCAGCAATGGTCGGTCCATCAAGCTCACATACCGCTGGGGCGGCCCGGATCGGGAGAGCTGCAAGGCAGGTGCTGGGTGAAATACCACGTGTGGCAGAAGTAACGTTCTTCGGTTCTTTTGCAGCAACTTATCAGGGACATGGCACAGATCGAGCGATTGTTGGAGGGTTACTTGATTTCACTACCGACGATCATCGGCTTCCAGATTCCCTAGAACTGGCGGTTGAAGCCGGTATGGAGGTTTCTTTTAAGCAGGGAACGGGCTTGTTTCCACATCCCAACACGGTTAAGCTGCATCTTATCGGACAAGAAACCGGAAGCAAACTGACACTAACAGGGACATCTATTGGTGGCGGGAATATCGAGATTGTCGATATTGACGGTTTTGGAGTGAAGCTTACGGGGATCTATCCGACGGTTCTGATTAACCATATGGATTATTTGGGTGTTCTGGCGAGTGTTACGGAAGTGATGCGTAACGGACAGTTTAATATAGGGCATATGTCTCTGGATCGTAAGAATCGCAGCGGTGCAGCCTTAACGGTGCTGGAGCTGGATGAAGCGGCTACACCAGAGCTTATTGAAGCGCTTAAAGCGCTCACTGCTGTGAAATCCGTGAAGTTGGTTAATTTAAATGAAGGTAAGCGAGATGAGAAGGGGAAGGAAAGTTTAACATGAATTTTCAAACACTTAGCGAGCTGGCTGTATTGTGTGAGGAACGCGGCCTTACGATTGGAGCACTAATGCTCGAAGAGCAAAGCGCGGAATCTGGGCGTTCCAGTGAACATGAATTTTCCACGATGCGTGAATATTATGAAGTGATGAAAGAGGCTGTTCATCGCGGGATGAATGAAGATACAACTTCGCGTAGCGGCCTCACGGGAATGGATGCCCAGCGTGTAGGCGCATATAACGCAGCTGATGAGCCGTGCCTGGGTGGACCCGCAGGTCAAGCTATGGCTTACGCGCTGGCTGTATCCGAGGTGAATGCTTCTATGGGCCGGATCATTGCGACGCCTACTGCTGGTTCATGCGGGATTATTCCAGGTGTATTCCTCAGTTGTCAGGAACGATTTGGCTGGGATGATGACTATATGGTATCAGGGTTGTTCGCTGCCGGGGCAATCGGTTATGTCATCGCCAATAATTCGTTTGTATCGGGTGCGGAAGGTGGCTGTCAAGCCGAGGTGGGTTCAGCCATCGGGATGGCCGCCGGTGCTTTAACCGAGCTACGCGGAGGAACGCCTGCACAAGCAGTGCATGCTGTCGGACTGGCGCTTAAGAACACATTAGGTCTGATTTGTGATCCGGTTGGAGGACTTGTAGAGATTCCATGTATTGTTAGAAACGGATTCGGTGCAGTTACCGCACTCGCAGCCGCAGATATGGCACTGGCTGGTGTTCGAAGTGTTATTCCTTCAGACGAAGTCATAAAGGTCATGCTTGAGGTAGGCTCAGCTATGCCAGAGAAACACCGCGAGACCGCAGGAGGCGGTTTAGCACAGACACCTACCGGTCGTAAAATCATGCAGGATTTACGCAAAAAGAAGTAATTCCTACGCCTTAAATCACAATTCGTAATTTTAGAGCATCTTGAAGCGTTCCAACTGTTCCCATAGACCTTCTTGCCGAAGGATTTCTGCCTGCCTTGGTCCAATGAGGTCGAAGTGGGGAAACGATGAACGATTATGAATATATTTGGCAGGCAAGCCATTCTCCTCGCACCAATGTTTCAGTGTGGTAAGATCACTACAGCCCACCTTGGTGACGGTAGTGATGCCAGGAAATCGTGGATCCAGCCAATAATGAGTCATGAAGGCGATCTCACCTGCGGAGACCGCTTTTTTCCACCGGGATAGTTCTTCTCTGTTGATACCGAAGGCCATTACGTCTCATCCTTATCTATTGTAGTTGACAACATTATAACCCATGAAAGGGGATTACATCATGAACGGACAAGTAAGAGCGGATATTCGTCCTGGGCTTGAAGTGGATATTGTGCTTAAGCAGGATCAACCTACAGGCAAGCTAACACACGGTACGGTGAAAGATATTCTCACGAACTCACCTCGTCATCCGCATGGCATTAAGGTCAGATTGACTAGCGGACAGGTAGGACGAGTTAAGAATATTACAGGGAACTAAATAAACCCTACTTCTCCACATTAAAAAGCCACCCTAATCTCAAGGCATCTGTTCACGGGAACAGAACAACCTCCGAGATTAGGGCTTTTTGGTTTAAGATGTTACATTCGACCCATAAAATCCTCAACAGATTTATCGGCTTTGGTCTGATTACATAACGTGCAAGCGCAGACGCAATTATCTGGGGTTGTATGGCCGCCTTTAGCACGAGGTAGTAAATGATCAATAGTGTCCCCATAAGCGCCGCAGAAGTAGCAGATGTAGTTGTCTCTGGCTAGTATATAAGCGCGAAAATCCTTATTGCTATACAATCGCCTTATGGTTCGGCGGTTCACAACGATAGCGGCATGTTCCCTGACTAGAGTAATCGCAAGCTCTAGATCGATCTCCTGATGCCAGCGCCGTCCCTTATCGCTATGTCCACGCATTAGAATCATCCCTTTGGCAGAAGGAATCAATTGGGTTAGATCTTCAGGATTTAGCTTCGTGCCTTGAGAATGTGGATGTTTTTTTCGCTGCTCCAAACCTCGTACGCGGCGGTTCGGATTGGATTGTCCTGAAGAAGCAGAAGCGGAAGGCGGCTTTCCCTCTTTGGAGCGTTCTAGTAGAGAGTGCTGATGGGTTTGGATCGTATCAAGCTTCACCAGTAAGGGGTTTGCTGTGAGCTTTATATTTAGTGTTTCCCGTTGCTTCCGACACTCACGGCAGGCACCACGGCGTGACTGCCCCTTGGAACGTTTGCCTGTACGTCTGCGAAATTCAGAGAGCGGCTTCTGCTTGTGGCAATAAGCACACTGTTTGTTAGATAGAAGATCGGTATCGTTCATAGGTATGTTAGGTGCAGCGCATGTGTACGCCTGTCCTGTCTCCTTGTTTTTTAAAATATAAGAAACTATAAGTTTCACACCATACTTTATGTCTTGAATTTCTCGCTTAAACGCTTACCGTCCTTATAAGGACGCCGAAGGCGTTTATACTTGGGATTCAATGGTTTCTATTTATGAGATCCGTCAGGTTAAATATTAGATTCTAAACTTAGTATATCGTAAAGTGCAGCCGTTCACATCGTACGTAAAAAAAACACAAACGCAGCCGATTTTGTGATATGCATCTCGGTGACAAACAGGGAAAACTTGTAAAATAAATGGAGGGGCAAATTCGTTATGTAAATAAGGTTGTTCTAATTCTTACATGGAAATGGGGTAGTGAAATGGAATCAACGAAGGGAAGACCGTTTGCAGTAACATTGCTTTATATTCTTCATATTTTTTTGGGGGTTGGAGCGTTAGGAGGGGGTGGTGCTCTTGTAATAGATCCTAGTGGTGATCTAATGAAAATGCCAACTTCTATGCTGGAAAGATCGCCATTCTCGGATTTTTTATTCCCAGGTATTCTACTATTTATCGTATTCGGTATACCGCCCCTGCTCGTTGTTTATGGTCTGGTCAAGAGACCTCAGTGGCACTTGGTGGATACATTGAATCCTTTTAAGAAAATATATAGCTTCTGGGCTTTGTCTCTGTATATCGGGTTTGGGCAAATCATTTGGATAATGGTGCAGACGTACATGCTGAACAGTGTAGCAATCATACATCTGATCTATATGAGTCTAGGGCTTTTGATTCAAGCTGTTACACTGCTGCCATCTGTACAATGTTACTTTTCGCTGGACGGCGGTACTGAAAGACGTTAAAATTGCAGTGAACAAAAAGCATTTCATTTGTCAGGGCAAGGAGTGAGCCGAATTGACAACGATATACGATATTGCTAAAAGAACCGGTTACTCTCCAACAACGGTATCCAAGGCGTTTAATAATTATTCCGATGTACGGGAGAAGACTCGCCAGGAAATATTCCGGGTTGCCCAAGAAATGGGATATTTGCCGAATTCCCATGCCCGCACACTGACCACTAAGAAATCATGGACCATCGGTGTGCTGTTCGTAGAGAATACGGGATTTGGTATTCGCCATCCTTTTTTTAGCGCTGTGATTGAGAGCTTTAAGAAGGTTGCCGTGGAAAAGGGTTATGCCCTCATGTTTATCTCCAAAGATGTCGGCGGTAAGCAAAGTGGTTATTTAGAGAATTGCAGAATTCGTGGCGTAGATGGCGTTGTTGTCTTCTTGTCCGATTATGAGGATCCGTATTTCCGTGAACTACTTGAAAGTGATATTCCTACGGTTATTGTGGATTTTGAGACTTCTGAGACGCATACGGTTTGTTCGGATAATACAGCTGGGGCACAGCTGGCGGTGGAGTATCTAGCCTCTTTGGGGCATCGAAAGATTGCTCATATATCCGGAGGTATGAATACATTTCCAGGTAAAATGCGGGAGCTAGGTTACAAGACCGCTATGAAGCAGCGAGGCTTTAAAGTGCCCAAACCCTATGTTGTAAACGGAGCCTTTTATTCTCGAGAAAGCGGCTATAACGCGATGCTGCAGCTTCTTAAGCTGCCTGAACGTCCAACCGCCGTCTTTGCTTCGGGTGACTTACTAGCCTTAGGGGCTATTAGGGCAGCCAAAGATAGTGGACTTTCCGTACCAATGGATATTTCAGTTATGGGTTACGATGACATCGATCTGGCCGAGTATGTTACACCTGCATTGACAACGGTGCGTCAGGATACGGAACTTCTTGGAAGCCGAGCTGCAGACATTCTGTTAGCGTCAATTGAAGGGAAAGTGTTAGATAAGGAAGCGATTTTAGTTCCGGTGGAAGTGGTTGAACGGGAATCCTGTGCACCTCCGGTTAGCGCAAATTAGTCGGTAGTAAAATCAGGATAAATCTTGACGAACTGAAAAGAGTCCTGCTAAAGTAAAAGAAATTAATGCTTTCAATTAAATGCTCTTTCAATTGATTTCGAAAGATCATTTTTTTTCGAAACAATCGAAACCGGTTTCGAATCTATAACATCGGAAGATGATCCAGTAAAGACTAGTGCTTTTTAAAAATATAAGAAAGTATAAGTTTCACACCATACTTTATGTCTTAAATTTCTCGCATAAACACTTACCGTCCTTATAAGGACGCTGAAGGCGTTTATGCTTGGTAAGAAAACAATTCAGAGGAGATGGATACAATGGCAAAGGTTCAAACTGTAGTAACTGCAAAAGATACAGGGGAACGCTTAACTCCGAAAGATGTAATTGTTTTTAGCGAAAGAGTAGGATCTGGGTCTGCCGATGTGGAGCTTAAGCCAGAGCAGGAGTTTCAAAAGATGATTGGATTTGGCGGCGCTTTCACGGAGGCTGCAGCTTATACCTTGTCACGTCTGAGTACCGAGAAACGGGCAGAGGTCATTCATCGCTACTTCCATCCTGTAGAGGGATTAGGTTATAGCATGGGACGTGTTCATATTCACAGCTGTGATTTTGCTCTCGGAAATTATACGTATGTTGCTGATCATGATACAGAGCTGGCTACTTTTGATATCTCTCATGATCACAAGTGGGTACTTCCGCTGATTAAAGACGCCATGGAAGTAAGAGGCGGTCCATTTACGATGTTGGCCTCTCCTTGGAGTCCTCCGGCATGGATGAAAACAAATGGAGAAATGAATAACGGTGGATCACTAAAGCCGGAATACGCGGAAGTTTGGGCACGCTACTATACGAAGTTCATTGAAGCTTATGGGAAAGAGGGAGTACCGATTTGGGCGGTTTCCGTGCAGAATGAGCCGGCTGCCGTTCAGGTCTGGGATTCTTGTATTTATAGTGCGGAAGAGGAACGGGATTTTGTTAAAAATCATCTTGGACCGGTAATGCATCAGACCGGCCATTCGGATGTGAACATTGTAATCTGGGATCATAACCGCGATATTATGGTTGAACGTGCCTCGGCAGTATTATCTGATCCTGAAGCTGCACAGTATGTATGGGGTACAGGTATTCACTGGTACGGTGGTGAGGAGTTCGACAAGGTAGAAAAGGTACATGATTTATTTCCTGATAAACATCTATTGTTCACAGAGGGTTGCCAAGAGGGCGGCGTTAAGCTAGGTGAATGGTTTACGGGTGAACGTTACGGAAGGAATATGATTGGCGATCTCAATGCGTGGACAGAAGGATATCTGGACTGGAACCTGGTACTGGATGAGACTGGGGGTCCCAATCATGTAGGCAATCTCTGCGATGCGCCGATCATTGCAGATACGACAACTGACGAGCTGCACTATAACAGTTCCTATTATTATATCGGGCATTTCAGTAAATTTATCGCACCAGGTGCGGTACGGATCGGACTTACGTCTGAAGCTGAAGGGGTTCTATCTACAGCATTCCGTAATCCGGACGGCAGTATTGCTGTCGTACTGATGAATGAAAGTGAAGAGGTACGTAGTGTAACACTAGGAATGGGTGAAGAGATTGCCAGCTGCGAGCTATCGCCTCATTCTATCGTAACGCATCTGATTTCATAAATAATTAACAGTTTAGGAGGACATTATCGTGAGTAATTATTATTTCGATTCAGGTAAATTTGTAATGGAGCAGTTTGACACAGGAAAGCCCTTCTCCAGTTTCTTGCCGGGTCTTGCAGGCCTGAAAGGAATTCCAATGTGGACTTTTTATGTGAACCGGGGGCAAGCGATTTGTAGCTTTGGGGTACGCGATAAAAATTCGCCGATCATGGAATTCTCGCCAGCAAACATCTCTTATAAAGATGTAGGAACCACCGGGTTCCGAACCTTTATTAAAATAAAAGGTGAGCAGGAGATTTATGAGCCGTTTCAATCGGCGCGTCCAGATCCTGCCGCCAAGCGGATCATGACCATTTTGCCTAACGGACTTACCATTGAAGAAAGCCATGCCGGGCATGGTCTGAAGACGACCGTACACTACTTCAATCTGCCAAATGACGATTATGCTGCATTGGTGCGCCGCGTAGAGATTGAGAACATCGGTGGCAAAGAAATTGAGCTGGAGCTGATGGATGGTCTGCCTGAGATTTTACCTTACGGAGTAGAAAACAGTGGATACAAGGAAATAGGTAACCTGCTGCGCAGCTGGATGGACGTATACAATCTTGAGAATGGTATTCCCTTCTATAAACTGCGTTCCAGCACAAATGATAGTGCGCAGGTTAGCGAAATTACAAATGGACATTTCTATCTGTCGTTTACTGGAGAAGGAGAAAAAGTCTCGCCAATCGTGGATTTCGAGGTTGTCTTTGGCGGCAATACCTCTCTTACTTACCCAGACCGCTTTGCAGGATTAACTCTTTCGGAACTGAGTGAGCTTCCGCAATATCCGGTCAACAAAGTTCCTTGCGGCTTTAGTGGGGTGGCTAGACGTTTGGCACCGGGCAGCAGTTTGATCCTGAATACTTTGGTTGGGCATGTAAATGACATCGATAAAATCAATAAGAAAGCAGAGTTATTATGCCGTGATGAATATATCCTGTCTAAATCCCAAGAGGCTGCAGGCCTGACGGAAGATTTAACAGCAGACATTGCCACTCACACTTCATCGGCAGTATTTGATGCCTATTGCCGTCAGTCTTATCTCGATAATTTCCTGCGTGGAGGTTATCCTTTTATCTTCGACAATGGCGAAGATGGTTTTGTAGTTCATCTGTACTCGCGTAAGCATGGCGATTTGGAGCGTGACTACAACTTCTTCTCACTCGCTCCAGAATATTATTCACAGGGGAATGGAAACTTCCGCGATATGAACCAGAATCGTCGGAATGACGTGTTTTTTAATCCTCAGGTTGGTAGCTTCAATATTAAAATGTTCTATAGCTTGATTCAAGCAGATGGATACAACCCGCTCAGCGTTCAAGGAACAACCTTTGAAGTGAAACCGGACAGTAAGGCGCAAGCTGCGGAATGGATCGGGGAAGCTGCGGCAGATCATCAAGCTGAGCTTGTAAAGCTGTGTAGCAGTCGGTTCACACCAGGTAGCTTAGTAAACTATATTGCGGATCATAACGTTACTTTGAAGGTAAGCGAGCAAGAATTTTTATCGGGTCTACTAGCCCTGTCTCAGCAAAACATTGAAGCTGCTTTTGGCGAAGGCTTCTGGTCCGATCACTGGACATATAATTTGGATCTGGTAGTAGGGTATTTGGATATCTTCCCGGACAAAAAGCAGGAGCTTCTATTCGGAGATAAAACTTATGCGTTCTACGATAGCCCAGCGTATGTGCTGCCACGTAGTGAGAAGTATGTAATTAGTGACGGTAAAGCTCGGCAATATGGCGCTCTTCTTGAGGATGAGGAGAAGCTGCATAAGCTGAAATGGAAAGCTGGAGATACCCATTGGCTGCGCACTGAAGGTGGGCACGGTGCCATTTACCACACCAATCTGTTCGTGAAGATGTTGTCTCTTGCTTTGAATAAATTTGCTACACTTGACCCTTACGGCATGGGTGTGGAGATGGAAGGCAATAAGCCGGGCTGGAACGATGCTATGAATGGTCTGCCAGGATTGTTTGGCTCCGGAATGAGCGAGACTTTTGAACTGAAGCGTACCGTAGTCTTTTTGCTGGATGTACTGAAAGGTGCAGACAATGTACAGGGAGTTGTAAAGCTGCCAGAAGAAATTGCACAGCTGCTTGAAGAGGTATATCGCGCGGTAACGGCTGTTCTTTCGGGAGATTTGGAACAATTCAATTATTGGGACACTGTAGCTTCAGCGCGTGAGGCTTATAGAGCACGTATCCGTTTTGGTATTACTGGGGCTGAGTCTAAAGTAACCTTAGAATACATTCGTGAAGCCCTCTCCAAGTTCTTGGTCAAAATTAACGAGGGGATCAACAAGGCGGTAGAACTCGGTAACGGACTTACCCCAACCTATTTCCGCTTTGAGGCGAAGAAATTCCAGCAGGTAATAGATGCTGAGGGTCAACCGGTAATTAGCGGATACGGTCTGCCAAAAGCTGTGGTGGAGGAGTTTGAGGTATATGCATTGCCATATTTCCTTGAGGGGCCTACTCGCTGGTTGAAGACGCTGAAAGATCTGGTGCAAGCCAAAGAAATCTATAATTTGATTAAGCAGACAGGGCTGTACGATCCAACAACGTCAATGTATCAAACCTCGGTTAGTCTTGAGGGAGAGTCTCATGAGATCGGACGAATGAGAGCCTTTACGCCGGGCTGGCTAGAGCGGGAGTCCAACTTCCTGCATATGTCCTACAAATATTTGCTTGAGCTGTTGAAAGGCGGGCTTTATGAGGAGTTCTACGGAGAACTGAAGACCTCACTAGTTCCGTTCCTTGATCCTGCTGTTTATGGACGCAGTACACTGGAGAACTCATCCTTTATTGCGACTGGAGGCAATCCTGATCCGGGTAATCATGGTAGAGGTTTCGTAGCAAGACTTAGCGGTTCGACTGCGGAATTCTTAAGTATGTGGAGAACAATGATGGCTGGAAGCCATATCTTCAGAGTGGAGGATGGTGTGCTTACGCTGTCACTCGACCCGGTACTGCCGGGTTGGCTGTTCGATGAACAAAGCGAACTTTCTTTCACATTCCTAGGGGCTACAGAAGTCATCTATTCTAATCCTAAACGTGAGAATACGTTTGGAGAGAATAAGGTTGTTATCCAATGCTTGATGCTTATATATCGCGATGGAACTGTGACTAAAATTTCCGGATCACTCGTACGAGGTAAAGAGGCAGAGGCTCTGCGGCGTGGAGAAATTAAGCAAATTCGAGCAGTATTGGCATGAAAATCGAGGGGCGGGTTTAGGCTCGCCCTTATCTTTTTCTCCAAATATAAGAAAGTATAAGTTTCACGTTATTCATTATCCTTATATTTCTCGCATAAACGCTTACCGTCCTTAAAGGACGCCGAAGGCGTTTTAGCTTGAACCCGAAAAATGGAACCTATAATCCGAAATTCAATACCTTACGGAGACAGGCAAAAGCAAATACAATGAATACATAGATATTGTAAGCGCTTTATACAAGAGCGGATATAGAGATTCTGGAGGTCCATATGATGGAGAAAAGAACAAATGGGGAAGTAAGCCCAGCGATGAAGCCTCAATTTGCGGGCAATTTCGAAACCGGTAAAGTAAATCGTATTCCGCTTTGGAAGAGGTTCGTTACCCAGCGACATTTGCAGACCATGGCACTGCTTGGTGTAATCTGGATGATTATTTTTAACTATATTCCGATGTATAGCATTATTATCGCCTTCAAGGAGTACAACATCGTCAAGCCAATCTCGGAAGCCCCTTGGGTCGGTCTTGCGAATTTCAAAGAGTTCCTGGCGGACGATAATTTTGTGTATGTAATGAAGAATACGCTAGGCATCAGCTTAATTAAACTGTTGATCTTTCCGCTGCCGATCATATTCGCCCTCTTTTTGAACGAAGTTCGATCCGTTCGCTTTAAGAAGAGTATTCAGACGATATCGTATCTGCCCCACTTCCTGTCTTGGGTCGTTCTTGGTGGGATTCTCGCCACTTGGCTGGCAGATGTGGGCATCATCAACAATATCTTGATGGCGCTGCATGTGATCGACCAGCCGATTTCGTTCCTGGCTGAACCGAAATATTTTTGGACCATTATTATTACCTCGGATTTATGGAAGGAGCTGGGTTGGTCAGCGATCATCTATCTGGCTGCCATTACCAGCATATCTCCCGAAATGTATGAAGCGGCCACCATCGACGGTGCCGGAAGATTCCAGAAAATGTGGTATGTTACCGTACCGACCATCAAAGGAACGATCAGCATCTTGTTTATTCTGGCGGTGAGCGGTGTACTGAACTCCAATTTTGACCAGATCATGGTACTTCGCAATTCGCTAAATGACAGCGCGAGCAATGTGATTGACTACTATGTTTACTATACCGGTCTGCTCTCGGCCCGCTTCTCGTATTCAGCCGCTATCGGGGTGTTCAAATCGGTTATCTCGCTCATTCTGTTGCTGATTGCCAACCAAGTATCTAAAAAACTCAACGATACCTCGTTGTTTTAGGCCAAGGGGGACCTGTACATGATTACACTGAATCGCAGAACCAAGGGCGAAGTCGTCTTTGATATAGTAAACAATATTGGAATGCTTTGTATTTGCTTCGTTACGCTGTATCCGATCTGGTATGTGCTGATTAATGCTTTTAATGACGGAAAAGATGCTATGCTGGGCGGGATTTACTGGATTCCGCGCAAGTTTTCGTTGGAGAACTTTAGTGCCGTGTTCGATAGCCCAGGTATTATGAGGGCGATGTGGATTACGGTAGCCAAAACACTTCTCGGCGTAGGTCTGCATGTGTTCTTTACGGCGATGGTTGCTTATGCGGTTTCCCGCAGGGAACTGATTGGGGGCAGATTCTACATCCTGTT
Organism: Paenibacillus sp. FSL K6-0276; assembly: GCF_037977235.1. Taxonomy (NCBI): domain Bacteria; kingdom Bacillati; phylum Bacillota; class Bacilli; order Caryophanales; family Paenibacillaceae; genus Paenibacillus; species Paenibacillus sp. FSL K6-0276. Next base: position 502,484 of record NZ_CP150276.1, read on the forward strand.
AGGTACGATAACCATGATCTTCGGAGCCGGACTTATTCCGACGTACCTACTCATCAAAGATCTTCATCTGCTGGAAAATTTTCTGGTCTATATTATTCCGGTCATGTTCAGCTTCTTCGATCTAATCATCTTCATGACGTTCTTCCGGGATATTCCTGATGGTCTGGAGGAAGCGGCGCGTATTGACGGAGCCAATGACTGGTCCATCTTCCTGCGGATTGTCCTACCGGTCTCCTTACCCGTACTGGCTACTATTGCGCTGTTCCATGGCGTTTACCAATGGAATGATTATTTTACCGGAATGATTTATATGAACAATGAAAGCATGCAACCGATTCAAACATTCCTGTACCGGGTTGTCGCCCAGTCCAGCTCCAATCTGATGATGACTGCCGTACAGGGAAGCGCCGTGACCAGAACGGTGACCTCACAGTCCATCAAGCTGGCTACCATGGTCGTTACAACACTTCCGATCGTCTTTGCTTACCCGTTCCTGCAACGTTATTTCGTCAAAGGGATGATGATTGGCTCCATCAAGGGCTAAGTGCCGGTCGCACTTCACCCGAACTAGCGGTAACTCCTCCGAACCGCTCCCGCAGTCTTGGAGTTATAAATTATATTATTAATCAATCTCAGAAAAGGGGTAAACAAGCATGGACATGAAAAGAAAGCCAAAGAAAATAATGCTAATGCTTATGGCAGCAATCATGGTTCTGTCCGTAGCGGGCTGTTCCGGCAACAATGGCAACGCCGCAAACAAAGGTAATTCCGCAAACAAGACTGAAGGTAACACAGCAGAGGCGACAGCTACAACAGCACCAGAAGCTACAGCATTATCCGCTGATGAACCGGGTTGGAAATCCGACACATCACCAATTACGTTTGACTGGTACCTGAACTTTGCCTGGTTCCCTAATAAATGGGGTGTGGATCCAACTTCCCAATATATCACTAAGAAAACCGGTGTTGACATTAACTTTATCGTTCCAGCCGGTAATGAAAATGAAAAACTGAACACGCTGATTGCTTCCGGTAAACTGCCGGACTTCATTACACTGGGCTGGTATGAAGATGCCGTTAAGAAAATGATTGAAGGCAATCTCGTGCTTCCTCTGAACAAACTCGCCGAAGAATACGATCCGTACTTCTTCAAAGTATCTGACCCTGACAAACTGGGATGGTACACACAAGCTGACGGCAATGTATACGGTTATCCGAATGCTTCTTCCTCACCTAAAGATTTCGAGAAATATGGTGATACTTATGTATCCAACCAAACCTTCGTAGTCCGCAAAGATATTTATGAAGCGATTGGCAGCCCTGATATGCGCACACCGGAAGGATTCGTGGCCGCGCTGAAGGCAGCTAAAGAGAAATTCCCCGAAATCGACGGTCAACCGATGATTCCGCTCGGTCTGCACGAATTTACCGCAACCGGTAACGATTCTCTGGAACAATACATTCAGAACTACTTAGCTATTCCAAGAGAAAAAGACGGCAAGCTGTATAACCGTGAGATTGACCCTGAATATATCCGCTGGATGAAAACTTTGCGTCAAGCGAACCAAGACGGCTTGCTTTCTAAAGATATCTTTATTGACAAACGTCCTCAAATGGAAGAAAAAATCGCTCAAGGCCGTTACTTCTCGATGCTGTACCAACGTACTGACTTTGTACCCCAACAGGGAACTCTGTACCAGCAAGACCCAAACAAAGTTTATATCGCAGTTGACGGACCGGCTAATACCAACCTGGATGCGCCTACTCTGAACGGCCCTGCCATTTCCGGCTGGACAGTAACGCTGATCTCCAAAGATGTTAAAGACAAAGCACGCGCCATTAAATTCCTCAGTTACCTGAACAGTGAAGAAGGCAACAAAGACCTCTATCTTGGCGAAAAAGGCGTCAGCTATGATACAATTGACGGCAAAGACCAATTTAAGCCAGAAGTCTTTGATATGATGAATAAAGACCGTGCGGCATTCGACAAGAAATATGGTTCTTCCTTTACGTTCTGGATGCTGATGAATACTAATATTACAGCACAATGGACACCAAAATCTGTAGAGCCTTTCAAACAGCTTGAAGACTGGACTCGCGGAAAAACGAAAAGTATCTCCGAGTTTGACCAAATCGATCCGTTGGCAAGCTCCCCTGAGGGCATCATCTTATCTAAAATCAAAGATTTGCGCAGCAAAATGCTACCAAAGCTTTTGATGGCTCCATCCGATGCTGAATTTGATTCCATCTGGACAGATTACATCAAGAAGCAAGAGGATCTGGGTCTGGCTAAAGTGCAAGCCTTCCAGCAAACAAAATATGAAGAGAATAAGGTAAAACTCTCTCAAAAATAAAATAAACATGACCCAATCGCCCGCTAATGCGGGCGATTGGGTTATTTTCAATCTATAATATGGTATAGATATTAAATATGTTAAATATTCACTATTTTAGCGAGGTGGACAGGACAGAAGTGTATAGAGTGAATAGGCGAGAGCGAACCAGAGCATTATGGCATTCTTTTAGTTATTGGTGGGGGCGAAGATCCCTTCAGAGTCGTTTGATTGCAGCCTATGTTTTTATTATTTTAGGCCCGTGCTTACTGGTATCCGTCTACTTCTATGAGTCTATCAATAATACCTATCTTAGAGGTGCCATCGAGAAGAATGATTATTTGTTGCAAATGGAAAAATTACATATTTATAATCAAATTGAGGCGATGGAACGTGCGGCGCAGATGGCTTATTCTGATGCCGATGTAGAAGAATTCCTTGCGAATGAAACCGAACCGCAGCTAGCAGATTTGATTAATTTCAATACAAATGCCTATGTGAATATGACTCGTATTCAATTTAATAATCCGAATATTGAGCATTTACGACTGTATTCGAGAAGCAATAAAGTGCATGAAATTTGGCCGATTATCTTTCGTGAAGAGAGAGTATCCTCCAAGCCATGGTTTCAGAAAGCGCTTCAAATGAAGGGGCAGGAATACTGGTCTTTTCAGAAAAGTGATCCGGATCTGATGCAGAGATACTTGGAAGCGCCGGAGGAGAGTCTGCCAAAGGTTTCGTTGTTGCGTGAGAAAAGTCGTCCAGCAGACAATTATATCGGCATGGTGCAGGTGGATATGATGCTGAGTCGTTTTACACCCAAGACGTATACAGATGTCCGGGATAATCAGACCCAAATGTTCCTTGTGGATAGTGAGCTGCAGCTTTTCACCAGACCGGACCATTCTTTTTTGCAGAATAATCTGAAGATGGCTGATATGATTGCAGAACGGTATAAGCATTTTCGGGAAACTGGCGAATGGGACAATGATTACTCGGAGAATGGTAAATCGTTCTTGTTGATTAATACTCCGTTAGAAAGAATTAATGCTTATTTGTTAAATGTTGTGTCCATGGAGGGAGTTATGAAGGATATCTCCCGTACACGCAACTTAATCATTGGGGCCAATGTTGGGTTTATTACCTTGCTAACGTTGATTGCTTATGTGACGAATGCCTTTATTTTAAAAAATCTACGTAGATTGACAGAAACAATGAAAAGGGTGCGTAGAGGGGAAGCATACAGTGGAATTATGATTCGGGGTGGAGGGGAAGTTGGTGAGCTTGCCCATCATTTCTCCAAATTAATGAACACGATTAATACGCTGGTGGCCCAAGCAGTGAGCAAGCAGGCGTTGTCAAAAGAGGCTGAACTGCGTACGCTGCATAACCAGATTGACGCCCATTTTTTGTATAATACGCTTGAGAATATTAAAATGCTGGCTGAAATTGAGAACCAACGAACGATCTCGGATGCATTAACCTCGTTAGGGGGGATGATGCGCTATAATTTCAAATGGTCCGGAGAGTATGTGAAGCTGCGGGATGAAATTCGCCATATTGAGAATTACATTGAAGTGATGAATATTCGTTTTGAATATCCGGTTAAGCTGGTAATTCATATTGAACCTCGATATTTGGAGCTGGAGGTGCTTAAAATGTCACTGCAGCCTATTGTGGAGAACAGCGTTAAGCATGCTTGGTGTGGTGAGAAAGAGAATCTACAGGACCCGAACATTTATATTCATATTTTGGAAAAGGAAGGTGATATTTTTATAGAGCTTCGTGATAATGGCATGGGACTAACACCAGAGCGTCTACATGCTTTAAACGAGGCGATATATGCGAAAGATGAACGCTGTGAAAGCTCTGCTGAACAGAGGGATACAGACCACCGAACGGGTGGCATTGGTCTGAGAAATGTACATCAGCGTTTGCAAATCTTTTATGGCGATGAATATGGACTTGTAGTACAGAGCGAAGCAGGAAGTTGGACGATGGTACGTTTAACCTTGCCGAAAGTTCTTTTGACGGGAGAAAAAAAACTATGAAGAAGCTACTGATCATTGATGATGAGAAGAATATTCGTTATGGTCTCAAGACTATGATAGAAAGAGAATTTCCGTCCATTTATACCATCACGATGGCGAGTAATGGCGCAGAGGGGTTTGATATCTATAAGACCGACGGTGCAGATATTATTATTACAGATATACGTATGCCTGTTATGGATGGCATTACGCTGTTAGAGCGGTTGTCCTCGGCGACAGTGGGCGAAAAAAAACCAGCAGTGCTGATCTTAAGCGGGTATGACGATTTCGAATATGCAAAAAGCGCGATCCGTTATCGCGTGAAGGATTATTTACTTAAACCGATTCGTAGAGATGAATTATTCGAAATCTTGAAGTGTATAGACAAGGAGCAGGAGGAGCATAATCTCAGCGCAAGGCAGCAGGAGCAGGAAGCAGAACATTTTCGCCGAGAGCTGCGTTCTAGCCGTTTACGTGGGCTGCTTATGCAGCAGGAAGTTCAGTTGGAGCAAGAGCAGCAGGAGAGCCTAGATGACTTGGAGGTTCCTTTTACAGTAGGTGTGTTGAATTACTATTGTAATGACGGAACAAGAATGAAGCCGGGGGATGTTCAGGGGCTGGTTGAACGATTGATGGGACCACTTGAAAAATATTTTTCGGAAATCACAACGGACTGGGACGGTAAATTAGTATTGCTCGGAACCAGAAAACAGGACTTTATAGAGCTGTCCAGACAAGCTGAAGCCAAAGAAATAATGGGATTGTCGATTGGAATAAGTAGTGAAGGAGGAAGTTTCGCAGACCTTCGTTCCTGTTATAAGGAAGCGTGCCGGGCATTACAGTATACTTTTGTATATCCGCAAGTAAACTTGTTGAATTACGCGGATGTGAGTCAAGAACGGTCTAATTCCCCCTTACCGAAGGAGGAAATTCGCAAGCTGCTCAATATGCTTGGAACAGAACGCGAGAAGGAGATGAAGCATCTTCTGGCTGAGATTTTTCAGACCGAGCATTTGAAGGCGCTTGACCTGTCTTATTTGGAGTCGGTGGGACAGAATATCAATGAATTGGTGCTGGATGAAGTATTTCGGGTGCATGGCGAAGCCTCGGTAGAGGTGCTGAAGCAGTATCGTACAGTGGGCAATATGTACAATTATCGTCATTTCCATGATTATTATCGTGCGCTTGAGAATTTGCTCCTGAGTGTGAGTGATTACATTGTAGGGGTACGCTCTGCTCATACGGAGCATGCCGATATGGAGGAAGCACTGAACTATATTGAAACGAACTACGCTCGTCCACTAAATATGGCTATGGTTAGTAACCATGTGTCTTTGAATTATTCTTATTTTAGCGAAGCCTTCAAGGCATATACCGGTGAGAATTTTGTCCTTTACCTAAAAAAGGTACGCATCCGCCATGCTAAAGAACTGCTAGCGAAAGGCTGTAGCAAGCTTGCTGGAGTTTCGGAAAAAGTAGGTTTTGAGAACAGTAAGCAATTTGCCCGTGTCTTTAAAGAGTTGGAAGGGATCTCTCCAGGGGATTATAGAGCCAAAATACTGTCTGAAGATTTGTCGTAAAAGGCAGGATAAGTAGCTTCACTATAGATATTATTGATGTACTTGAGCCGTGATGACCATTAATGGTGTCGTTAGTAGTGATCCTCCTATATAATGGCAGTGAGAAGCTTTGCTAGGATTAGCAGCAAGAGAGTTTGGAGGAATGAAGGGTTGAAGAAATTCAAGGGAATTTGATTACGGTTCAGACGTTGGCAGAGGATTTTCGGCGACTGGGTGTACAGGCGGGGATGACGATTCTACTGCATTCATCCTTCAAATCACTAGGCCAATGGGTGGCAGGTGGACCGGTTGCCGTTATTTTGGCGCTTGAGGAGGTCCTTGGAGAATCAGGCACGCTTGTGATGCCGACTCATTCTAGCGATCTAACGGACCCTGCTGGCTGGAGTAACCCGCCGGTTCCCGAGTCGTGGTGGCAGAGTATCCGTGAGCAGATGCCGGCTTATGATCCAGACTTGACTCCACTGAGAGGGATGGGGATTATTCCGGATTGCTTCCGTAGGCAAAAAGGGGTAAAGCGCAGCGATCACCCCATTCATTCATTTGCAGCTTGGGGAAAGCATAGGGATGAGATTATGTATGGTCACTCCTTCGAATACGGTTTGGGGGAAGACTCTCCACTAGCTCGTATTTATGATCTGGGTGGAAGTGTGCTGCTGCTAGGCGTAGGAAATCTAAATAACACTTCATTACATCTTGCTGAATACCGGGCCTTCTATGAAGAAAAGAAGGAAGTCTTTGGCGGGGCACCCATGATGGTGGATGGTCATAGACAGTGGGTGGAATTCAAGGAGCTAGATTGGAACTCTGACGATTTCGTTGAACTGGCTGAGCAATTCGGGCAAGAGACAGGGCTCATTACATATGGTCAGATCGCCTCAGCTACAGCCCAATTGATTCCACAGCGTGAAATCGTTGACTATGCGGTGAACTGGATGGAGCGAAACAGGAAGTAGACTATCTCTGGATTTGAGATTAGGAGGAGAAGCGACGGATGAGTACTACAACGATATATTTAACGCGTCATGGCCAGACGGAATGGAATGTGCAGAATCGTATGCAAGGTCATATGGATTCTGCGCTGACGACGCTTGGCGTACAACAGGCGGAATGGTTGAGCCGGGGAATGAAGGCTATAAATCTTGATGTCATTTATACAAGCTCCAGCCCAAGGGCGCTGCGTACAGCTGAGATTATACGCGGAGAGCGGGATGTTCCGCTGAAGATTTCCGATACATTCAAAGAAATTGGCATGGGCGTATGGGAAGGCCGAGATTCTGCTGAGCTAGAAGCTCGGTATTCGGACCAGCATCGTTATTTCTGGGGAGATCCTGGCCAGTTTAAAGTGGAGGGCAGCGAGACCTTCGAAGAGGTGCAGACAAGAGCTTTAGAGAAGCTTCAGGAAATTCTCACTGCCCATAAGGGCGAGACGATTCTTATCGTAACGCATACGGTAGTGATCAAACTCTTGATGGCTTATTTTGAAGGTAGAGAGTTGCCTGAGCTTTGGGATCTGCCTTACATTTATCCAACCTGCTTATCCAAAATTGATTTTACGGATGGCGTGCCGGAGATCCTGTTGCACGGGGATACAAGTCATTATGAAGAGGATGAGGCTGGGATGGAATCGTAGAGGTTATACGATCAGTCTAGTGGGTTAAAAGTTAGCTCAAATATTCGGAATAAAAAAATATGCCCATCCAGCTTCTTGTTGAGAAGTGGAAGGGCATTATTCATTTCAAATTTATTTGGATAAAACAGACTACTATTGTGGAAGCTCGAGCCGCTCTAATCCATCCATATATTTGCGCAGCGCCTGAGGGATGTAGATAGAACCATCCTCTTGCTGGTGATTCTCCAGCAGCGGGATCAGAATTCTTGGCGTAGCCACTGCGGTGTTATTTAAGGTATGGCAGTATTGTAAGCGACCATCCGCATCTCGATAACGGATGCCCGAACGACGAGCTTGGAAATCGAGTAGATTAGAAGCCGAATGGGTCTCTCCGTAGGCGCCTCTGCTTGGCATCCAAGTCTCGATATCATACTGCTTGTGTGTCTTCAGGGACATATCCCCAGTGCAGACGGCCATGACCCGATAGGGGAGCTCTAAGAGCTGGAGGATATGTTCGGCATTCGCGAGGATCTCATGGAGTATATTGTCCGAAATACCTTCGTCATTTCGGCATAATACGACTTGTTCGATCTTCGAGAACTGATGAACACGGTACAGGCCGCGAACGTCTCGCCCGGCTGATCCCACCTCACGGCGGAAGCAGGTCGACATACCGGCCAGCCGCAGTGGCGAGTTCAGCTCGACAATCTCATCGCTATACAGCGAAACCAGCGAGACCTCCGATGTGCCTACGAGCCAGCGATTGTCTCCGCTTAGCTCATACGTCTGATCCATCCCACCGGGAAAGAATCCGGTTCGTTCCAGCGCTTCAGGGCGGACAATCACGGGAACATCCATCACAGTGAATCCGCGTGTAGTGAGTACATCAAGAGCCAGCCTCTGTACAGCGAGATGTAACATCAGGCCGGCTCCTTTAAGCACATAACTGCGAGGACCGCCTGCTTTGACGCCACGGGGGATATCGATGATATCGTGGAGTTCACCTAGCTCTACATGATCACGCGGCGTAAAGCCGAATTCCGGCACCGTTCCGTTCAGCCGCAGTTCTACGTTGTCATTATCATCGTGGCCGATGGGTGTATCCTGAGACACCGGATTCGGCGCGAGCAGCATGAGCTCTCTACAGCGGTGTTCAGCCTCGTTCAGATCTGCTTCCAGTAGGTTCAGCCGATTATTGAGTTCTCGTACCTGTGCCTTGACGATCTCTCCCGCAGGGCGGTCACCAAGACGTAGTAATTGTTCAACCTCTTTGGTCAGCCCATTTCGCTCGGCTCTCATTTGTTCCGTTTCTTGTCGTAGGCCCCGGCGCTTCTCATCCCATTCCAGCAATTCATCTAGTGGGAAGTCGACTTTTTTCCATGTTGCAGTGTTTCGTACGAGTTCCTGATTATCCTTGATCCAGTTCATTTCCAGCATATCGCTCGCTCCTTTTTGTTTAAAAGATAAGAAAGTATAAATTTCACACTTCACTTTATCCTTCTATTTCTCGCACAAACACTTACCGTCCTTATAAGGACGCCGAAGGTGTTTATGCTTGAAAAAACGCAAAAAACGCCCTCATCCATGGGACGAGGAGCGTCAGCTCGCGGTGCCACCCAGGTTGATCGAATCTCCTTAACAACAGGAAAGAATTCGACCCTCTTTGGTCTTCGCGGTAACGGGCGAAACCCGGTGAACTTAGGGAGTCATTATAGGCTCCGGTCGCAGACGCCTCACGGTTGGATGCCGGTCAATGGCCTGATTCTTGGATTTAATATTGTTGCTAAGTATAGCGCAAGAGTGGGATGAGCGCAAGCGTTTATGGTTTGACAATAATATCTATTTTGCGATAGGATTAATATTAATTTAAAGTAATTTTGTCGGGATAAATAAAAGCAGTGTGAGCTGCTTAAGTGGGATGGAAGAGGTGGAGAAGTGGCTAAAATTGTTGTGATTAACGGAACGCCTTCCCTGGTATCGCGTATCAATGCAGTTATAGAGTATGCGGAGGCAAGCTTAACCGATCAGGGCTTTGAGGTTGAGCGCATTAACGTAGTAGAGCTACCAGCGGAGGATTTGATTCATACCAAGTTTGAGAGTGATTCTATCGTCAAAGCCAATGGCCTTGTAGCGGAAGCGGATGCGGTGATCGTGGTTAGCCCGGTTTATAAAGCCTCTTATACAGGTGTGTTGAAGACCTTTTTGGATCTGGTTCCACAAAAGGGTTTGGCCGGAAAAATCGTACTTCCGCTCTTCATGGGTGGCAGTCTTGCACACCTCCTCACGATTGATTATGCCTTGAAACCCGTGTTGTCCGTACTCGGCGCACGCTACATTCTTGGTGGTGTGTATGCCGTGGATTCTCAGGTGGTTCGTAATGATCACGGAGTGGTGGAGCTTGCTGAGGAGCTGAAGCTGCGTCTGAATGATGCGTTAGCTGAGCTTGCCGAAGAAACTACACATCGAGTGGAGCGCAAGGCATAGGACTAAGCAGCAGGCATTCTGATTCGGAGTGCTCCATACCAAACATATAAACGTGAGCGTCTCTTTCATATCCGATACAAGGGTTGAAGGGACGCTTTTTGCTATAGCAAAGAGGCCATCTCACTGTGAAAGTAGAGAATGGCCTCTTTTTATATACGAATCGTTATATACAGTCTTACAAGTCGTCAAATCCGTTATCGTCGCCAACTTTACCGTAGTTGCGGGACTTGGCTTCGAAGAAGTCGGTTTTAGTAGCATTAAGTGCATCATCGGAGAAAGGCTTGATCCAAGGCATGCAGTTTACGTCAACGCCTTGGTAAGCTTTTTCCATACCCATCAGGGTTAGGCGTTTGTTCGCTGTATATTTGATATAGTCGCTAAGCTCGTTAAGGTCAATGCCGCGAACATTAGTGAGGGTGTAGTAAGCCCAGTTGGTTTCAAGCTCAACCGCGCGGTCGATGGTACGGTATACGTAATCCATGTTCTCTTTAGTGTTCAGCTCAGGGAAGTCTACAAGCAGCTGTTTGAACACTTCTGCGAAGAAGTAACAGTGCTGATTCTCGTCACGTTGAATATAAGAGATCATCTGGCTGGTCGCCATCATCTTCTGGTCACGAGCCAGATTGTAGAAGAAGGCGAAGGTGCTGTAGAAGAAAATCCCTTCCAAGATGAGATCCGCTACCAGCGCATGGAAAAAGGTTTGTTTCGTTGGATTATCACGGAACTCTTGATAAATATCGGAGATAAATTGGTTGCGCTCCAGTAGGACTGGATCTTTCTTCCAATATTCAAAAATCTCTTTCTGTTCACTATCCGACACGATAGAGGATAGAACATAGGAGTACGATTGGTTATGCACCACTTCTTGTTGCCCGATAATGGCAGAGATAGCTTCCAGTGAGGAGTCGGTAAAATAACGCTTCACGTCGCCGACGAACATCGTCTGCATCGAATCGAGCACGGCGAGCAGGGAGATGTTGATCTTAAATACACGTTGTTCCTCTGCATCCAGCATAGGGAATTGTTGCGCATCTTTGGACATTGGGATTTCATCCGCGATCCAGTGATTAAGCAGCAGCACCTTGTACAGCTTGTACATATGTGGCATGCGGATGTCATTCCAGTTCAGGATACCTGAGCATTCACCGTCGATGATGCGTGTGGATTGGTTAGGTGCTTCAGTGTTAAAAATTTTTTGTAGTTGCATTTATTTTCCCTCCATTTTTTTGCGCGGGTAATTTGTCTTATCTGGTCTTTAATTAAATTAGGTTGATGAAGTAACGGAGAGGAATTTTGGAGCTGTAGGAGTGAAACGTTCGCCTTTGTCCCCGGATTTCAACCGTTAATGACGGTTTAAATCAAGAAATCTGGGGACAACAGCGAGCGAAAGCCCAAACATTCCTCGTAGTTACGATTAAATCACCGAATTTTTTAAAGCAGTAAGACTCTTAGCTAGCGCAAGAATCACACTCTTCTATTGTCAAAGCACGGCTACGCACATAATAAGTTGATTTCAATCCGCCCTTCCAGGCGTTCAGATGAAGCTCAAGGAACTCGGTAGCCTTGATGTCAGGACGAACATACAGGTTGAAGCTTTGTCCTTGATCGACGTGACGCTGACGAGCGGAAGCCATACGGATCGACCAGTTTTGGTCAATGGTGAATGCTGTCTTATAGTACCAGATCGTTTTGTCCGACAGATCCGGTGCTGGGTTAGCGATCTTGTAAGTTGTTTTCTCTTCATAGGAAAGCAATTCATACAGTGGATCAATGCTGGCTGTTGAGCCGGCAATAATCGATGTGGAACCGTTCGGCGCAATCGCGAACATCCATGCGTTACGAACGCCGTCCTTGGCCACTTCTTCTTGCAGCGCGCGCCATTGTTCAGTGGTTACATATTTACCTTCTTGTTCACCGCTAACGTAGCCGCGGGAAGTGAAGTATGCACCTGTCTCCCAATCGGAACCAGCAAACTTCGGATAACGGCCCTTCTCACGGGCAAGTTCCATACTCGAACGTACCAACAGGTAGTTGATATGTTCATACAAATGATTGTTATATTCTACGGCTTCATCGGATTCCCAACGAATGCCCTTGAGTGCCAATAGGTGATGCAAGCCGAATGTGCCGAGACCCACTGCGCGGTACTGGCTGTTCGTGTACTGTGCTTGCAGAACTTCAATATTATTAATATCGATTACGTTGTCGAGCATACGTACTTGGATAGGTACAAGTCTTTCTAGCACACCAGCTGGAATCGCACGTGCCAAGTGAATCGAATTCAGGTTGCAGACTACGAAATCGCCAGGGATTTTGGAGATAACAATGCGGGTCTTGCCATCTTTGGTTACTAATTCTTCCTGTTCAATAACTGTAGCGGATTGATTCTGCATAATTTCCGTGCACAGGTTGGAAGAGAAGACCATACCTTGGTGACGGTTCGGGTTGGTACGGTTAACTGTATCACGGTAGAACATGTACGGAGTACCCGTTTCAAGCTGTGATTTCATAATCCGTTTCATAATGTCGATTGCAGGAACGGTAATACGGGACAATTCCAGATTAGCTGTAGCTTCAGCATATTTTTCACGGAAAGTACCTTTACCAAGCTCCTCATCATAGAAGTCTTCAAGACCAAGTGGACGGCCATTCTCATCAGTCCAGCCCATAACCTTCTTCACTTCATGAGGACAGAAGAGGTTCCAGTGGCTGCGCGATTCTACGGCTTCCATGAACAGGTCAGGCAGGGTAACACCGTGGAATACGTCATGTGCACGCATACGCTCGTCACCGTTATTCAGCTTAAGATCGAGGAAAGCGAGAATATCTTTATGGAATACATCAAGATAGACAGCGACAGCACCTTTACGTGTACCTAGCTGATCTACGCTAACTGCTGTATTGTTCAACTGGCGAATCCAAGGGATTACGCCTGAGCTAGTGTTCTTGTGGCCACGGATATCCGAACCGCGTGCCCGTACTTTACCAAGGTAGACGCCGATACCGCCGCCCATTTTGCTAAGACGCGCTACGTCTGTGTTGGAATCAAAGATGCCCTCTAGGGAATCGTCCACAGTATCGATGAAGCAGCTGGATAGCTGTCCAGCGACCTTTTTGCCGGCATTGGACATTGTAGGGGTAGCAGCTGTCATGTAGATGTTGCTCATGGCCCAGTAAGCTTCTTTTACAAGCTCGAGACGTTTCTCGGCTGGCTCACGGTGCATGAGGTACATTGCAATAATCATGTAACGTTCTTGCGGAAGCTCCATTACACGGCCGTCAAAATCATGCGCCAAATAACGGTCAGATAGCGTAAGCAGACCGATGTAATCGAATAGAAGGTCGCGCGTATAATCGATACATCCGCCTAGCTCGATGATTTGTTCCTTAGTGTAGTGAGACAGAAGCTCTTCACGGTAGATTCCTTTTTTTACGAGATCCGTAATTAGTGGGTACAACTCACCGTAAGGCTCTTCTGGATAAGCTTTATAGCGGCGGTGAACGGCTGCTTTTTTATAAAGGGTAGTCAGAAGGGCACGGGCAGCTGCAAACTTCCAAGTAGGCTCTTCTTTCGTTACAAGCTCAAGAGCGCTCATGGTGAAGGCGTTGCTGATTTCTTCTCCACTTACGGAGTCACGGCGTAGCTTGGAAATTACTCCCCGTAGCAATGTTTCTTTATTTAGTTGATCAAGTCCCTCCAAGATACGGTCGGCGTAGACGGAAAGGCGGTTCTCATCAAAAGCCAGTTGGCGATTGTCTGGTTTTACTACGAATTGTGGCATGGTTATTTCATCCCTTCTTATTTTGGGTTAATTTTCAATATCAAAAATTGATATATTATAGCGCAGTAGGCTGCCACAGAAAGACCTCCGAGCCGTTCATACTGGCCGGAATGTCGATTATGCGTTGGTTAGTGCTTCCTCGGTAAGGAAGTGTAGTATCTTTCAGTTCTTCTATAAATCGTCCATCTATTAACACTTGACACTGCGTAAGTAGATTCCACTCCGGCGAACCGGGAAGGGCGGTTAGTTCCTCGTAAGTATAACCACTGTAAATCCATATGGAGAAGCCTGGCAGTACAGCGCGAAGCTCATGAATGAACCCCAGAACCTCCTCTGCCGAGAAAAAAGGATCACCACCTGCCAGTGTTAAACCATCAAGCAGTGGGTTAGCGGCAATTTCTGCAATAATTTCGTGTTGACGTTCTAGGGTGAAGACTTCACCGTACTTAAAATTCCATGTCTCGGGATTAAAACATCCCGGGCAACGATGGCGGCAGCCGCTGAGGAAGAGGACGGCCCGCATGCCCTCTCCCTCGTTAATCGACTCCGGATAGTAACCACAAATATTCATAGATGCTTAACGCGATCTCGTACTTCGGCTTGCTTGGCGGCATTAAAGCGGGTCTGGTAGTCGCCAGTCAAATAACCTGTAACTCTGCGCAGACGGCGGATATGTACTTCCGTCTCATGCACGCCGCAGGACGGACAGTTTGTCCCGATTACGCCTTCGTATCCACAGCCAGAGCAGCGGTCAATCGGATGGTTAATGCTGAAATAGCTGACCTGCTGTTCTAGCGCGTATTTAATGATTTTGATAAAAGCGGATGGATTACTGCGGGCATTGCCATTTATTTCGACATAAGAAATAGCACCGGCATTGCAATATTCATGGAAAGGGGCTTCCAAGCTGATCTTCTGAGCAGCACCCAGATCGTAGTATACAGGGATGTGAAAAGAGTTCGTATAATACTCACGGTCAGTTACACCTGGAATAGAACCCAGTACCTTGCGATCAATTTTGGTGAATTTTCCAGACAAGCCTTCTGCTGGTGTTGCGAACAAGGTGATGTTGAGATTCAGTTCCTCACTTTTCCGATCGCAATACTCCCGCATATGACGCACGATAGCCAAAGCCTTGGCATGGACTTCCATATCCTCGCCATGGTGTTTGCCGTACATGGATTTCATGCATTCCGCCATACCGATGAAGCCAAGTGATAGACTACCATGCTTCAGCAGATCGCCTACAGAGTCTTCAGGAGCGAGATTTTCGCCGCCTTCCCAGACGCCTTCTCGCATCATGAAATCGGATGCTTTAGCTTTTTGTGCGGTTTGGATGCGGAAGCGATGAAGAAGTCCTTCCAGCGCAATATCCATATAATGATTTAGATCTTCATAGAAGCCAGCTTCGTCTGCGACGGTACGTCGGCCTGTTACTGTGCCGTGTGCCAGACCGAGCCGAACCAGATTCAGTGTATTAAAGGAAAGGTTGCCCTTCCCGGAGCAATGATTACGCCCAAAACGGTCACCGAGCACTCGGGTTCGGCAGCCCATTGTAGCAAATTCCGTATCAGGATCACTTGGATCATAATACTGCAAGTTGAGCGGAGCGTCTAGATTAGCAAAGTTCGGATACAGTCTGCGTGCAGAACATTCAGCTGCTTTTAGGAACAATTCATAGTTGGGATCGCCCTGCTGTTGATTGACCCCTTGCTTACATTTGAAGATTTGAATCGGGAACACGGGTGTTTCTCCGCTTCCAAGTCCATTCATAGTTGCGGTTAGCAGAGAACTGATCACAAGCTGGCCTTCTGGTGAAGTACAAGTCCCGTAGTTGATGCTGGTAAACGGTATTTGACCACCGGATCGGCTGGACATGGTATTGAGATTATGTACCATGCTTTCTGCCGCTTGCAGGGTTTCGATTTCGGTTTCCTTTAGTGCATAACGGAATGATTTCGGATATAACTCGGCTAGATCGGTCCGACTCATTGTGATTTCACCCAAAGATTCACCAGCTTGTCCTTCTTCAAAGTATTCCAGACCCTTGCGGAACAGCTTGGCGAAGGATTTGGTTACATAAGGCGCTAGATCATAGTCGAGTTTATTGGCAGATACGCCGCCATATTGAGCGTTTTGCTGGGATTGAAAAATGATCGCTACCAGTGACATAGCTGTCATTATTGAGTTTGGGGGACGAACACTGCCGTTGCCGGTGTTGAAGCCTTCGCGGAGAAGCTTATCAAACGGGATAAAAATGCAGTTGGTCGTTCCAATCGCGTATTGATCCAGATCATGCACATAGACGACATTGTCATCAATGGCCTGCACTAGCTGCGGTGGCATCGTAAAGTTACGGGCGTACCATTTCGAATATTCACTGCCGAACTTGCTCATTTTACCGGAGAAGCTCTCTCCGTTCAAATTGGCATTCTCGCGCAGTAGGTCCAAATCCCGGCTGTCGATAATATCGCGCCCTAAATCAATGAGCTCTTCTAAAAGAACTTCTCGTGCATTTGTTGTACCGTTAAATTGTCTCTCCAACAACGTCATTGTATAGCTCTCCTCTCAGTATAAAAGAAAAACATCTATCGTCCTATCATTAAGAAGTGGACCGCTATAAGCGGCTGTATATTCATTCTGATCTCATAAAAAAAGCATCCCCTAGCGAGGATGGCAGAAAATGCCCGATGCGTTATGTAAATATCCACACGGATATTTGCAGTGGTCTCTCAGAAGATGACCGCATGCGGACACCGTTCCTGTTCCTCGCAGGCATTCATAGTTGGTGTCGTCGAAACAGGCAGGTCTCCTGGCTTCCGTAGGACCTCTCAGCGCCTTCCCAAGGGCTATCTTAACCCTCAGTGGCTTTTGCCGGGAGATCTGTCCTTCTTAAGCTTCTAAAAGCTTGAGAAGGACATCCGGTTACAGTGGCGGGACCGCAGCGGATTCTCACCGCACTTCCCTATTAAGCTCTAAATCCGATAAAGGATCAAAGCGCCTGTCTCCACTATATTTTGTTGTCGTTAGATAAAAATAACCCAAGATGTTGTGTTTGTAAATAGTTTTTTAGAAAACCCGCGCAGAGAGTGGGTTCTTCAAAAGTACTCCACAAATGATCCACAGGCTGTCCATAAGTAATCCACAATTGATCCACAGGCACGTGGAAAATGATTCATAAATTGTCCGAAAAGATGCCACAAAGAGTCCATAAATGTAGTGCAGACGACCCTAGAATTTACTTAAGAAAAACTACCCTTAGCCGAAGCTATATTTCGGAGTGCTCGTAGGAAAAAGAGGGGATCATCATACTGCTGACTTGGTTTGTGGGAGAGCGGTGGAGTTGTTACAATAGAAGGAGACACATACTTTAAATTTCGAGGAGGTATTCTCATGCCTATTGCTGAAGTAACCGTTATTCCGATTGGAACAGGCAGTACCAGTCTTAGCAGCTATGTTGCAGAAATGCAGCGAGTGTTGAAGACGGTAGAAGGGATTACTTATGAGCTTACATCCATGGGGACGATCATCGAAGGGCCTCTTCAGCGTATTTTCGCAGCGGTAGAAGCGCTGCATGAGTCTCCTTTTGCCGCAGGTGCAGAGCGTGTCTCTACCTCACTTAAAATAGACGACCGCCGTGATAAGCCCTCCACTAGCCGTGGAAAGCTGGAGTCTGTGGAGCGTAAACTACAGATGGAATAGCGGTTTGGGAGAGTAGGGAACAGGGAGAAATAGGCTTGCGTTTCTGGCAGGAAGTTGTATAATATTTTTTGTTTGACAGAAGAATCAGCTTTAAGCTGGTGTAGCTCAGGGGTAGAGCAACGCACTCGTAATGCGTAGGCCGGGGGTTCAATTCCCTTCACCAGCATCCTTCGTTAGTTTATCCCGTCATACCAACGTTTTGTCACACGTTGAATGTTACGGATAGGCAACGATAGGCCAACGCTTTCCGAGTACTAAAACGGGCGTGCGTCGGTACTAATTTACGGTAAAATATGCAGCCTCCTACGAAATTTGTGGGAGGTTTTTTGATATGAAAAATGATCCGCCATCCTCTTTATTCATCCACCGGTACTTACACGGTAAATTGAAGTACAGCGCGGCTTCCGGGGCTTTTGGGGCCGCGCTGTTTTATAGATAAAACAAGTGCTAAGATGATAAGTGCTGCATTTAAAATCCCTTGTAACACATTTGGAAGGTTATTAAGGATTTTTATTAAATCGTTGCATGTTAATTGACTCCTTAATGGCCCGCTTTACCTATAAGCTTTTCGTCATATGAAAGTACGTATGGCTCGAAATTAGAAATTGACACTCGACCTTATAATGATGGCGCTCATAAAGTCGCTTAGCTGCAATATTCTTAGCAGAAACATTTAATGACAGCTTGGTATGGCCATGGCTGTATGCCTTTTGATCCATCTTTTCAAGAAGTTCTTTAGCGATCCCTTGTCCCCGGAATTCTTCGACAACAGCAATTGTGTCCAAATGAAATTCTCCAGGCTGAGCTTCGCTCGTTTCGAATTCATCCTGGTCCTCTCCAAAGAAGAGCGCCACATCATTTTCCCATTGCTCACAGAATGCATCAGTCATTTTGCTATCGTACATTAACGCAATCCCCACAACCTGGCCCTCTATTTCCTTGACGATGATATTGGCATAACTAAAGAAGCTTATTTCCTGGGCATAAGCATGTCGAATAAACGCCATGACCTCTTTTTTTATGTAATTTTCAGTGAAATAGGACTCCTTTTCATCCAGAATCATATAAATGAGTTCGCTTACCTCGGATACATCTTTCTTCGTGGCTTGTCTTATCATTATTCTCATCCTTCTTCAAAAAATACTGGGCAAAAATCCATCGGATCCTTGCAAAAACAAACTTTACAGTATAGGGTAACCCTATAGTCAATAGGGGGATGAACATCATATCAGATCAAAAGAATGATCCATACCTTACTACCAGTGAATTTGCAAAAATATGCGGAGTAAGCAAACATACGTTGTTTTACTATGATGAAATCGGCATCTTGAAGCCTAGGATAACTAATCCCAATGGCTATCGTTATTACGATATCAAACAGTACTATACCTATGAAATCATCTCAGTTTTAAAAGAAGCAGGAATGGCACTAAAAGAAATAAGGGACTATATTCAAAATCAGAATTCGTCACATTTTTTATCCATCCTTATACAAATGCAACAGCAGCTGACCATAGAGCAGAATAAATTTGCGCGCATGCAGAATATACTGCAAGGAGCTATCAAAATTACGGATCGAGGACTGCGTGCTGTCATTGGAGTGCCGTGGATTGAAGAATGCGAGGAAGAATATTTTATTGCTGTACGCGTAGCTGAAGGAGATGGCGAGAAGGAATCTATTCGTAAGTATTATGAACAACTTCATAAGCTCGAGGAAGAATGGGTTGAACTTGAGGTTGCAATTTGTTCCATCGATCAAAGTCGTTTGGAAGCAGGGGATTATAGAGAGACGAATTATTTTATTAAGATCAAGGACAAGCATGAAAGTGATCAGTTATTTATTAAGCCTAAGGGAACTTATGCAATGATCAATCACAAAGGTAATTACGAGAGCATGGATACATCCTACGAACAGTTGAAAGCATTCATTCAAGCTAAAAAAATGCGTATCTGCGGAGATGCGTATGAGCTTGAGCTACTCGGTTATCTGTCGTCAAGTAATCCAGATGAATTTGTCACTCGGATCGCCATTCAGGTGGGCTGACAACATAAAAAAAGAGCCGTATAAACGACTCTTAGTAGTTTTAACGATGTGAGCTTGTTACACCAACCCAGTCCATTCCTTCATAATAGATAGAAGGGTGGGGATCAACGCATGAGGGTTATACACCATTGGTTCGATGTTATGCGGAAGCATAAAAATTAATCGTAAAACCCACACCGCTAACAGCAAAATAATAAACAGGATAATAATAGGCTGACTTAATTTTTTATAAAACGCGAGTACGCATATCAATATTG
Source organism: Paenibacillus sp. FSL K6-0276 (assembly GCF_037977235.1). Classification (NCBI taxonomy): domain Bacteria; kingdom Bacillati; phylum Bacillota; class Bacilli; order Caryophanales; family Paenibacillaceae; genus Paenibacillus; species Paenibacillus sp. FSL K6-0276. Next base: position 522,305 of record NZ_CP150276.1, read on the forward strand.
GCATGATGAATAACGGATGATAGATCCATGCTGCTCTAATATCTCCTTGCAGTAAACTCATATAGGCCCTAGTCATCCCACAAGCAGGACTTGGAATGCCAAATACATTTATGAAGAGGCAAATGCTTTTTTGAAATAGGACATTCGCAGCCATACTAAGGAGACCAACTACACCAAGAATGAGAATAGGGAGGAGTCGTTTTCGGTCTAATTGCTTTATTGCTCTCAACATAACAATATTCAATTAATTTAAAAACTTGTTGATTTTCGACTGGATAATAGCAATTGAAATAATGGAAGCAAACACATACAGAATTGTGAGCAATATAGAATCATCATTAGCATATGTATTTCCACGAGCTACATCCGCTTCGTACAACCGGGAGCTTGCTTTGTAAATCGCAAAGAACCCATACAAGCCGCAAGTCACAATCGTTAATAACAGATCTATCCCTGCACTACCTTCATGATCACGACTGATAATTCTGGATTCCTCAAAGATTTTGTACATCCAATAAATACCGTAAATGCCACAAGTGATAAAAGTAAAAAGGATTGCCATACCAATACTCCGTTTTTGGATCAACAATATCAACTCCTTCGGTTTCGTGTAATTCTACATTCGTACACATGATACGTGATTGGAATTGAAAATTCTAGTGTTTTATTGTAGGTTATCACTACTAACGTGAAATTTTGCGCATTTAGTGAAGCTTCTTTTCTGCTACAATCAAGGGCGAAAATGACAGAGAGAAATGAGGTCGCATTTATGAATAGAAACACCGGAGAAGATTGGAACATCGGTATTCAGGACCCTACTGAGGAACGAGGCAATCCAATCGGTTCAATCCGCGTAAATGACAAGACTGTGGTGACCGAAGGTATTTACGAACGATATTTCATTGAAGATGGTAAGTTTTATCCGCATATTATTAATCCGAAAACTGGATATCCAGTCGATAATAATATTAGCAGTGTAACGATAGTAACAGACCGGTCGACCGAGCTGATACCATCGATACAGCTTTGGTCCTTCTAGATATCGAAGAGGGATTGAAATTCGTAGAAAACATTCCCAATGCGGAAGTCTTGTTTATTACGAAGGACAAGAAGCTGTATGCTTCTTCTGGCTTCAAGGAAATGCTGAATAAAACGAATGACAGCTATACCTTTGCAAATTAAGAGTGATTGTCTCTAGGCGTATATACTTGCAAAATTTTCTGAGCGTTGTATAAATAGATTTTGTTTCACAAAAAAAGCCCATGCTGGTGTAGCTCAGGGGTAGAGCAACGCACTCGTAATGCGTAGGCCGGGGGTTCAATTCCCTTCACCAGCATTCTTACAATGCTTATACAGCGCGGTATTCCGGGATTTTGGAGACCGCACTTTTCTGTGTATTCCGGATTGAATGAAGGGATGGATATCATGCGGTGTTTAACGATACGACAGCCTTGGGCAACGTTGATTGCTCTCGGTGAAAAACAGTTCGAAACCCGATCATGGAGAATAGCCTACCGCGGAGAGTTAGGCATTCATGCCGGGATGAGGATAGACAAGAAGGTATGTGAACAGGAGCCGTTCAAATCGATATTGGCGAAGCATGGCTATACAGCGAACAATTTGCCGACAGGAGCCATTATTGCGTCAGGTCAGCTCACGGGGTGTTATGAGGTTACACCGGAGGCGGACCTAAGGGGGTGGATAAATGGGAATGAATATGATTTTGGCGACTATAGTGAAGGGCGTTTTGCTTGGAAACTCGAAGGTGTTCTTCCGCTGAGTTATCCTATACCGGCTAAAGGCAGATTAAGCTTGTGGGAACATCCGGAGCTAGTCTGAAAGACAAATTGATGTTTTTAATGTAATTTTCATGTGAGCATCATCTTATTTTCAGGTTCGAGGTTTATATTGAAGACACCAAACACCCCCCAGTGTTTTGTGGTATATTTCTCTCTCAGGTCTTGCCAGCTCCCATGGTAAGGCCTGTTTTTTTGTTTGCTAATTGAATGGGGGGAGGGGGCAGCTTCTATGCAGCTTTACTTAATCTGATACTGCTCTTCATAGCTCTTAAAGGATGAAATATCCAGCCCGAGATATCTGCGCATATGGATGGCAGCTTGGGCAGCAACGATGTCGTTTAACAGCAGCATTCGTTCATGGTATCCACGACATATAAATTTGGCTTCTATCCCCGTGTTAAGCCTGTTCTGTTCATATACCTTGATTCCCCGTTTCCTCATCTCCGAACGAACATCTCTTAGATCTGTTGTCGCTACTGCTGCTGCGGTTCCGAGAACCTCCAAATAGGGGGCTGGTGTTCGTAAGTGTACAGATAGAATGGCGGAGTCCCGTTCGAATGCTGATAAAATCATCGGAAGCAATAAATAAGATTTCACCAGCATGTTGTCCCTGCTTTCTGCTCTATGCATGAGTATCATCACCTCTAATGGGAACGTATATTCGTATTCTACCCCGATATCCCAAAAATAATCAATGGTATTTCTAAACAGCTTGTTTAATGTGATTCAATTCACAACTGAATTAGAGAGAATAGAATATATAAAATTTGCAATAATAAAAATCAATGCTTAAGGCTCATAAAAAGGAGAATTAAGATGAAGGATGAAGGAAGTCTTCAGCGCGGATTGGTATTTGGTTGATTCTAAGTATTCCATTATGGATATCTATATTGGGTTGGATGAAGTTACTTTAAAATCGAAGGAAAACCTTTGTGCGAAGCGCCTTTAGGTGCTTTTTTTGTGGCTGCTAATGTGGAGGGTTGTCAGAAGGAATTGATTGACAATTGTGACCATCATCCGTAATTGGCACTATAGTCGTTAATGATGATCCTGTGCCGCTTGGACCTGTAACGACGCCAACGCCGACCGTGACACCAACACCAACGCCGTCGAGCAATACAGAAGTCCTTGTTGACGATGACGAAATTCCACTAGGGCCGGCAGCGACGGAAGCTCTGGTACCTGATGATATCGTCGTAGTGGATGATACGATCCCGCTAGGTAATCCACCTGTGGATGAACTGCCAAAAACGGGAGAATCAAGTCCAGTTCCTTATTATGTAGCAAGTCTAGGTTTTGCACTTATCGGATTGCTAATGAGAAATAGATTCTCCAACAAGAAATAATAAACGGTGTTTGTAGCTTGATCACAAGCTATGCCGTGAAGAATAGTAAAGCCGCTTTCGGGACATATTCCGATGGCGGTTTTATTTTGTCATGATGGTTAAATTTTGGCACATTATAAGTAGATGCTATACTGATTTACAAGGGATATGAAGAAAGGACGGGGAAGATGAATTGGTATGGTTCTTCATTAGCGCTGTCATCGTCATAGGAGCTCTGATCTATGCGGGCTTTTTCTTTTATGGAATTGCTATTAACAGAGCACCGAAGGAATTCCTGAGTAATAATCGTGATTTGAAGGTTGATCCCCCGGTTGCTGGGGCTTCTTGGGGTGAGGGGAAGGACTGGATCTCCAGTCAGAGCTTTGAGAATGTTGAGATTACATCTGAGGACGGACTAGAACTAAGAGGGTACCTGCTCTCTTCGGATCGTGCTGAAGGACGTACAGCGATTCTAGCCCACGGTTATTCTGGAAAAGGGAAGGATATGGGGGCTTACGCCAAAATCTATTACGAGAGACTGGGCTTTAATATCCTGATCCCCGATGCCAGGGGGCATGGGGAAAGCGCTGGGAATTATATTGGTTTTGGTTGGCATGAGCGCAAGGATTACTTGCAGTGGATCCGGTACATTATCAAAGAGACTGGGCCCAATCCTCAAGTTGTGCTCCATGGGGTCTCTATGGGTGGAGCTACAGTGCTAATGACCTCAGGAGAAAATCTACCACCGCAGGTCAAAGCTATTGTCACGGACTGCGCTTACACCTCAGTAAAAGCACAATTAGCCTACCAACTACGGCGTATGTATCGATTGCCAAGTTTCCCTTTTATACAAATTGCGAGTCTAATTACTCGTTTGAAGGCTGGGTATGGTTTTAGTGAGGCGTCTGCCTTGAAACAGGTGCGGAAAGCGAAGGTGCCGATTCTTTTTATTCATGGGGATGCGGATAACTTTGTACCTTTTGCTATGATGAATGAATTGTATGAGGCATGCCAGAGTCCAAAAGAGAAGGTCGTAGTGCCGCAAGCGGGACATGGGTTATCCTATGATACGGATAAGACGGGTTATATAAACGTAGTAACAGCTTTTGTGAATCAATATGTAAATTAATTTGCCCTGAACGTAGACAGCGCCCGATATCCGCTAGGTAGCGGTTATCGGGCGCCTATATTTTTCCACACATGGCATGTGTCCTTGAGTAAGGTTCGTACAGCCATGCTTTTTCGTTATATTCATCCCCCGCCGTTCGTGAGTAACGGGTGTCTTAATTCCTTGTTATTTCCAGCAGCCGTGTGGCGAGAATAATCCTTCCAATACGACAAAAGCCCTACCTCTCTTTTGCCCTTGCGGCTCCATTGACCGCGCCAGTGTGAATCGGAATGCTATATTTCGAATTTAATCTCATAAAAAGGAAAGTTTCTGCAAGAAAACATGAAGCCTCTGTGTCCAAAATGCCGAAGTGTAAAATAGTCGGCCTGACATCTTCTTGATGGGGATATTCAATATATCGAAAAACAAATACGATATAAATATAACACAGTATTGTTTAAAAGGCAAATATAATAATGAATTCCAAGATAAGGGTTGTTTGATTTGGGAGGGGAACAAGCGTAGCAAGAGGGAGCGTTTGATTCGAATATGACTTATGCCGGATTATTTGTGGATTAATTCGGAAAAGCTAGAAAGCCAGAGGAATTGGGACTGTGGGGGTTATTTTGCGTGCCTATTTTGTGAACTGGTCTCTAAAACTTACATTAAACTCCAACATTGATTGAAGGATTGAGGGTAGACCGTTATAATTAATAAGTCTGGTTTTTAATTAAAAAATAAGGGAGATTTTTATGAAACGCGCAGATGTGTGGTTGATTTCCATCGTGTTGATTGCTGCGCTCGCTTTTCTCGCACCGAGATGGTTTTCGGACAATGATGATAAAGGTGGGGCCAGTAAAAATCTCGTAGCCAATGTAACGGTGGACGGCGAGTTATTTAAAACGGTAAAGCTTACAAAAGAAGAACAAACCATTGAGGTCCGTACCGAACGTGGCTACAACATTTTGAAGGTGCATGATTACGGGATTGAAATGTATGATGCCGACTGCCCGGATCAAGTATGTCTAGGTTTTGGTTTTATTACCCTGCCCAAACAGACGATTGTCTGCCTACCGCATAGAGTATTAGTGGAAATCACAAGTGCGTCGGGGGAGGATGATATAGATGCCTATGTCCAGTAGTGAATCTGCAACAGCTTTAAAAAGAACGGTAATTATTGCGATTTTCGCCGCAGTGGCGGTAGTGCTAAGTCTAATAGAGGCACAGATTCCGTTATCAGGGATGGGTCTAGTGCCTGGGGCGAAGCTTGGACTCGCCAACATTATGATTTTGACTTGTATTTACTTTTTACGTGGACGGGACGCGTTCCTACTTGTCATACTCAAAACATTGCTTACTGCATTTCTGTTAGGTACTTTCTCAAGCTTGCTATTCAGTTTATTCGGTTCGCTTTTTAGCTTTGTTGTGATGTTCGTGTTAATGCTGATTAGCGGTAAAGGTAAGAGTATAAGCTTGATCGGCATTAGTATAGCTGGTGGGATTGCACATAATATCGGTCAGCTGCTGGCAGCTTCTATGGTATTCTCATCCCTTAGTATTTTTTATTATCTTCCCATGCTGCTGATCACTGGAGTAGTAACAGGAATTGCCGTGGGCTATGCAGTCCGTTATCTGGTGGCTTCATTGTCAAAAATATCGTTGTTTGAAGAGTTTTTGGACTGATTAGTCACATCAGCGGAAGGATGACTAACATGAATGAATCATACGAAGGTCAAGAATTAGAGGGAGATGGACAAGCTGTCATTTCTCTGGATGGGGTATCGTTTGGTTATGATCCCGAGCATCCGATTCTTCAAAATATAACGTTATCTATCTCACAGGGACAATGGGTTAGCTTGGTTGGCCCCAACGGTTGCGGTAAGTCTACGCTAGTTAAGCTGCTAAATGCTTTGCTGCCTAAGGGTGCTGGCGAGATTGTGGTTAGTGGTATGCAACTGAGTGAGGAAACGATCGGAAGCATTCGGCAATGTATCGGTATGGTGTTCCAAAATCCTGATAATCAGTTTATTGGAGCCACCGTAGAGGAAGATATCTTATTCGGCCTGGAAGGGCTTTGTTTGTCGTACGCAGAGATGGCTGAACGTCTGCACTCTTATACGACGAGGCTGGGAATAAATCATCTGTTGTCCAAACACCCGGGTGAGCTGTCGGGGGGCCAAAAGCAGCGTGTCGCTATTGCCTCCATTCTTGCTATGGAACCAGGCATCGTCATTTTTGACGAGGCCTCTTCTATGTTAGATGAGGGAAGCAGAAATGACCTTCTTGGCATTTTGCAGGATATGCGAGCAGAAGGAAAGTATACGATCCTTATGATTACGCATGATGCAGATGAGATTTTGGCATCGGATCGGGTGCTTGCGCTGCATGGAGGTGGTTTGGCTGCAGATGTTACACCGGCGGAGCTGTTCCGGAATGAGGAGCTTCTGCAAAAGTGCCATTTGCGTGAGCCATATCCTTGGCGCCTTACACGCGAGCTGCAGAATAAGGGCATTCATGTGGATGTTCCCGCCAGTGAAAAGGAGCTTATAGACACGTTATGGCCATAGAATTACAGCAAGTAAGCTACTCCTACGCTGATCGAAGCCTATGGAAGCTGACGGCGCTCCGCGACATTAACCTCAGTGTTCCAATGGGCTCTATGGTTGGTATTGCCGGGGCGACAGGCTCTGGTAAATCGACGCTGCTGCAGTTGTTTAACGGGATACTGAAACCAACGGAGGGTACGGTGAAAGTGCTCGATGTAACCATCCAGGCGGGTGAAAAGTCACCTAAACTAATGCCGCTACGTCGCCGAGTCGGATTGGTATTTCAATTTCCGGAGCAGCAAATGTTTGAAGATACGGTCGAGAAGGATCTCATCTTCGGCCCCCTTAACTTCGGCATGAGCCCCGAAGAGGCAAAGGGGCGTGCAAGGCAGGCCATGTTGGATATGGGCCTGGATCTGGCGCTGCTAGAGCGGAATCCTTTTAAATTGAGCGGTGGACAAATGCGTAAGGCGGCTATCGCATCCGTGCTAGCTATGGACCCTGAAGTCATCGTTCTGGATGAGCCCACGGCTACGCTTGATCCTATTAGCCGTGCAGAGCTAATCAGCTTGCTGGAGCGGTTATGTCGTGAACAGGGTAGAACGATCATTGTCGTCACGCATCGGATGGATGAGCTATTGCCCTATGCGGACAGCTGGCTTGTACTTAAAGAGGGCAGCACGGCGTTTCAGGGCAGCGTAAAGGCACTGGCAGATGACCCTTCGATTCTGGAACAGTGTGGCTTGACGGTTCCACAGTCCCTTCGTTACTGGCGTGCAGTTGCTGATCGCTTCGGTCTTGCGGATGAAGCTCCTCGCTTGACGGCAGAGAGCCTAGCAGAGCTGATAGCTTCGCTGCCAGCGGGATCAGGAAGCTCTAGCGAGTACGAGGGAAAGAGGGACGGCCATGAATGAGAAGCTAATAATCGGGCGCAGTATTGAGACGGGTTCATGGGTGCATAAGCTGGATGCTCGTGCCAAAATTACCGGGATGCTATTATACGTAGCTGTTATCCTGCTTTCTCGTTCGTGGATGGCTATGGCGCTGTTGGCTATTTTTTCAATAGCTGTTATGGCCTCCACACGGATTCCGCTAAAATATTTCCTGAAAGCAGCTAAGCCTTTACGTTATTTAATGTTATTTATTTTTATCGTGCAGCTGCTGTCTGTGAAGACGGGGGAGGCCGTGCTGACCCTTGGCTCATGGTCTATTTATGAGGGAGGGCTAAGGTTAGGCGCATTTTCGGTCATCCGCATGTTTTTTCTGATTACTTTTACTGCGCTGCTGACCTTCACCACAACGCCGGGTAAGCTGAATCAAGGGCTGGAGGGGATTTTGGCTCCCTTCAAAAAGCTAGGCTTGAAGCCCGACCGTATCACGCTGATGATCAGCATTTCACTTCGTTTCATTCCTACGATTCTAGATGAATCGCAGATTATCATGAAAGCGCAGGCCTCACGGGGTGCTGATCTAAAAGAGCTTCCTTTGAAGGAAAAGGGACGAATGTTAGTCTCCCTGCTGGTTCCAATTATCGCGAGTGCGTTTAGGCGTGCACAGGATCTGGTGTATTCCATGGAAGCCCGAGGCTTTCGTATGGATGCTCCGCGCAGTCGGTATCACCGCTTAAGGTGGGGCATATTCGATACTGTTTTTATTAGTATGTTTGTTGTTATGGGGATTGCAGTAGCTTTGGTGTAAAGTACAACTTGTATGAAGAGTATCAACTTGGGAGGGAACATGAATGGCACGTTATTTTAACGGTAGAGAAGTTGAATTATTAGCACCCGCAGGAACGTTTGAGATTTTCAAGGAAGTGATCCAGTCACGGTGTGATGCAGTTTATTTTGGTGGACCTGTATTGAATATGAGAATGATGCGTAAAGGATATAACCTTTCTCATGAGGAAATCGTAGAGGCGCTAGATATCGCTCACCGTCTAGACAAAAAGGTGTATATCACGGTGAATAACCTGTTTAGTGAAGAAGATGTGGAAGAGGCTAGAGAATATCTGCGTTTCCTTGACGGTGCTCGCCCTGACGCCTTGATTGTTCAGGATATGGCCGTGCTGGAGCTTATTCGCGAGATGAAGCTTAGTCTTCCTATTCACTCTTCTGTGATGATGAATGTTCACAACCTGGAGATGATCTATGCGCTGCGCGATCTAGGGGTAAGTCGTGTGGTTACCTCGCGGGAAATGGATCTGCAGACAGCTAAGCTGCTTGGTCAGCGAAGCGGTATGGAACTGGAGTATTTTATTCACGGAGATATGTGTTCGGTTCACGGTGCGAATTGTTACTTCAGCTCCCATGTATTCGGTATGAGTAGTAACCGTGGGAAATGTATGAAGCCTTGTCGCTGGGATTATCGGGTTAAAAAAGACGGGTATGTATATCCGGCTGAATACCCACTAGCTGTAAAAGATATGTTCATGTATGAGCATCTTCCGGAATTGATTGAATCAGGCATTACCTCCTTCAAAATAGAGGGTCGTATGCGGGATAAAGAATTTATGGTGATGCTGGCGAATAGCTACGGCGAAGCTATTGACCGCTATATCGCTGATCCGTTAGGCTTTGATCGTACGGTGGATTCTAAAGTGCTCTACAACAACCGTAAACGTGATTTCTCGACAGCTTATGCTTTTGGAAGACCTGGACTAACTAACATTAACCGTCGTTATGAAGGTACAGGCAAATTCTATAGCACTGGAAAAGTATTCAGTACGCCAACCGCAGAACGTGAGCTGTCTGAGAAACGTGTAGAGGAGCTACGGGAACGATTGGCTCTAGAAAAGCAGCCGAAGACAAACAAGGCGAAGTTGGCTGTACGTGTAAATAATATGGAACAGGCACGGATGGTCTTAGAGCTTGGTGTGGATAGCCTGTATTTGCCGGGGGATGTATTTGAACCAGATCAACCTTTTACAAAGCGGGACATCAAGGAACTTGGTGAACTGAAGGGCGATAGCAAAATCTACTTGGGTTTGCCACGTATGATGACCGAGCTGCATTTTGATCAATATGATCAATTGCTTAACGGAGAACGCTTGCCGATAGACGGTCTTATCGTTACAAATTTGGGAGCCATTCGACGTTACAACGCAACAGGATATCCGTTAATTGGAGACAGTAATTTAAATGTATACAATCATCTTTCAGCACAATTATATGCTAATTTAGGTTTGACTCAGCTTTCGGTGTCGCCGGAAATGACGATGGAGCATTTTGCTACCTTTGCATCTAGCTGTGAAGTGCCTTTGGAAGTTATTGTTCATGGTACACCTGCACTTATGTATATGGAACATGATCTTTATGAGAATACTGAGGTAATGGAGCCTATAGCTGAAGAAGATAATCAATATGTGCACAATAATGTATTGGTTCTAAAAACAGACAAAGGTGAGAATCCGGTATATCGTGATCAACATGGCCGTTGTCATCTTTTATTCGCAAAAGAACTCTGCTATTTACCTTTATTGGGTGAGATGAGTGGGCTAGGGATATCAAGCTTCCGTATTGAAGGAGCAACATATAGCGTCGAACAGCTGCGTGAAATTATAATTTCTTATCAACAGGCAATCAATGGATCTGATATGAAGGATGACATGCTGGGCGGCCTTAAGCCGATTTATGCGGGTTATACTTTGGGCTCGCTACAATTTAACTAAATGTATTTTGGGGACTAGATATCACCTGAGTGATAAGGTGGTGCACAGGACTCTATGAATAAGTTACTATTTTCACAAAAAGGAGAGAGAACCCTTCATGGAACAACAAGACTTCATCGGAAGAGAAGCGGTAGCGTCCAAACGTAAGCAATATTTCTATCCTTGTACACAGCATTTTTATCGTGATGCGCCTCAGCTTGTTCGTGGTTCAATGCAGTTTGTTTATGATGAGAAGGGGAAGTCCTATACGGATTTCTTCGCGGGTGTATCCGTGGTCGCTTGTGGTCACTGTAATCCAGCCATAACGGTACGTACGATTGAACAACTGCAGCAGCTGCAGCATACAACAACTATCTATCTAACTCAACCGAGTGTAGATTTGGCTGAACGTTTGGAAGAAGTTATGCCGGGCGGGTTACGCCGGACCTTCTTCGTTAACAGTGGCTCTGAAGCTAATGAGGGAGCACTGCTGCTCGCCCGGATGTATACGGGACGTAAAGGGTTCATTGCGCTGGAGAGCGGCCTACACGGCCGTACCAATCTAACGATGAGTGTGACAGGCCTGCCTATGTGGCGTACCGATAAATACTTGGATCATGACGTCGAGTTTATTCCTCGCCCTTATCATCCGGAATTATCTCTAGAGGAAGCTGCCTCGTTATCCTTGGAGTCGCTGGAGCGGGTGCTCGAAGAGAAGGGGAATTCGATCGCTGCTATGATCGTGGAGCCTATCCAAGGCAACGGTGGAATGATTATGCCAACGCCAACCTACTTCCGTGATGTAAAAACATTGTTGGAGAGATACGGTGTACTCCTGATTGCTGATGAAATTCAGACTGGGTTTGGACGTACTGGAAAAATGTTTGCTATGGAGCATTTTGACGTCGTTCCTGATATTATTAGTATGGCCAAAGCACTCGGTAACGGAATTCCAGTTGCAGCTTTTGCTACAACGGATGAGATTGCCCTTGCGCTGAATCGCCCGTCAGCCTCCACTTTTGGGGGAAATCCGGTATCTGCTGCAACGGCGCTGGCTGTGCTTGATTATATTCGAGATGAAAGGCTTCCTGAACGCTCGGTACAGCTTGGAGAACGATTGAAAGCAGGTCTGAAGGCTCTTCAAGCCCGTTATCCTTTGCTAATTGTTGATGTACGGGGAACTGGACTTATGCTGGGAGCGGAGCTTGCCGGTGCAGACGCTGACGGCGCTGCGGCGCTTACAGATCAAGTGCTGGAGGCGATGAAGGACCAAGGTTATCTGATCGGCAAAAATGGCATAGGCCGCAATGTACTGGCCTTCCAGCCACCGATGATTATTACGGAAGAGGATATCGACGGGATGCTTAACGTCTTGAACGAAGTCCTTGCAGAACATAATCATTAATGGAATTAAACACAAGTAGTGAAGAAAGAGGAATGCACGAATGGCTATTCTAAACATATGTAAAACTGCAGGTATAAAACTTAAAATGTTCAGCGAATTGGTAATGTTCTCTCATACGCTTTTTTCGCTGCCATTTGCCATTATATCGATGGTATGGGCTGCAGGGGGCTGGCCATCGGGACATGTGATGATCTGGGGATTGATTGCATTGATAGGCGCCCGTAATGGCGCCAATGCTTTCAACCGGCTGGCGGACCGTACGTTCGATGAACAGAATCCTCGTACGGCGCATCGACATCTGCCTCAACGCTTACTGGAGGAAAAAGAAGTTGTGGTCTTTGTTGTGGTCAATTATGCCATTTTCATTGTGGCTTCAGGCATGCTTAATTTGCTCTGCTTGCTCTTATCGCCGGTGGCTATCGTATTGATATCAATCTATTCTTACACGAAGCGGTTTACCTTTCTCAGCCATTTATATTTAGGTTTTGTTATTGCTTCTGCACCCATTGGCGCATGGTTTGCCGTAACCGGAAACATCGCGTTTACACCGTTTGTTATCGGAACAGTTGTTATGCTATGGATTGCCGGCTTTGATATTATTTACGGCACCCAGGATATCGAATTTGACCGGCGGCATGGGCTATGGTCTATTCCTAGCTTCTTCGGACTGGAGAACGCTCTGCGTATTGCAAAAGGTCTACATTTCATTATGATTATGTTGCTATTGTTCTTATATCTATGGCGTGATCTCGGCTGGATGTATTTGGTTGGGATTGGGATTGCGACGGTGCTCCTGATGACTGAGCATAAGATTATAAAACCTTCGAATCGTAAGATGATGAAGGTGGCTTCTTATAATCTGAATCAGGTGATCAGCATAGTGATATTGTTGTGTACGCTGATTGATTTTTTTTATGTTAGCTAGGGAGCAATAAGGCGGTGGTTAGGAAGCTGCACTGCGTGGAATGTTGGACTGTAGGGTCGCTGTTATCCTCGGATTTTTTTGATTTGAACCGCTGTCTGCGGTAGAAATCCGAGGATAGCGTATGCTTTTGAAGCGAGCTTTCCTACGGAAAGCTTTCGGGCGAACACTACGTTTCTACAGTTCCAAAATTCCACTCCGTTCCGTCCTAACCTCCAAGCTAACAACAAAAGACAATAGCCTACCTAAAAGGGGGTAGGTAATGGGATCGGAAAGCTGGCTACTCGGCTTTCCTTTTTTTGTTTTTGTAGGCATCTACGAAGATGGCTAGAGCAATGAAAGAGGGCTAAGCAATATACAAGAAGGATTATAGGGAAAACCTCCCTATAATCCTGCGCTTTATTGACTTTAGATTTTTTATAGGGAAAGTCTCCCTATAATTTGGCTGATTAGTCTATAAACCATGCTAATTCAGGTTTTTATAGGGAGGAATTCCCTATAATTGTGGATTTCAAGCGATTATCAGCTAAATATAGGGGGGTTTTCCCTATATATGTCCGTTGGAGTAGAGCTTGGAGGCGGACATGCTAAACACGCTCACGGACGCTACGCTACGTTCGACTTGTTTTAGCTATACCACACAAAAAAACGGATACCTTCCCAAGTAAATGGGTGGTATCCGTTTTTGATTGTTGTGACAGCAAGTCCTTAGCGATCACGGCCCGCAAAATATTGCAGCAACGTGTCCAGATCGGCATGCGCCGGGTAGGAGGAGAGCTGCTGAACAATAGCTGCGGCTTGATCTAGATAGCTCTGGCTGACCTCTTCAGAGCGGGACAGGGCATCGCTTCTGTTAATAAGGGCGAGCACATGTGCCACCTCTGCATCAGAAGAGGCGGGGCCGATTGTACGGATCACAGGCGATAGCTCTGGATCCTGTAATGCAAAAAGCACAGGTAAGGTAACCTGACCATGGCGCAGGTCGCTACCGGCTGGCTTGCCGAGGATAGCTGCGGACTGTGTGAAATCAAGTAGATCATCCTGTATTTGAAAAGACATCCCCAAGGCTTCTCCGAAGGTATACAGAAGGTTGGCAACCTCCTCGGTGCTCTCAGTGGATAATGCACCAACACGTAAGCAGGTAGCCATAAGTAGGGCAGTTTTGTTTAAGGATTTCTCCAGGTACTGCTCCATTGTAATGTCATAATCAAAAGCATGTTCCATTTGCTGATATTCACCCAGACATAGCTGTGCGGTAGCTACTGAGGATAAGTCATGGACGTACTTATTTTTGTCACCTGTGTATTTACTTAGCAGTTCAATAACCCGTGCGGACATATAATTGCCGATATGCACAGCCGGCAATGTACCCGTCTTCATATGTAAGGCAGGACCACCCCGCCGTAACTCAGAACCGTCAATGATATCATCATGAATTAATGAGGCAACATGAATAAATTCAGCAGCAGCAGCTAGTTGAAGCGCTCTACGACCTGTATCCTTTAGGCCAAAACGGCTGCCAACAATGACCATAAGAGGGCGAAGACGTTTACCACCTGAATTAATAAGCTCAAGAACACTCTGCGCAAGCTGAGATTTCTTAGGAACATCTTTATCACGTGCTACAAGGTTTACGATTTCGCGATTGATTTCATTTATGTCTATATTTAAGGCTTCATGAAGCTTCATTTTATGAAATCCCACCTGTCAAATGGCTTTACTAGTGCGACTGCGCTGTCTGCACTCTTGAATCAAGAACTGTTCGATTCCAGCCGCTGGATCTTGTTCCGCGAAGTCTCCATTTGACCGTCTAATCTGCATTTTTTTGATCGAAGGAGCTAGGTAAGCAACTAGGTCGAGCTCACGGCATTTCACCGCAAACTGCAGGTAAAAGCTATACAAATAATCTCCATCCAAAATGTTGCGGGTAAGGTCGGGATGATGTGGGATACATTCCATATGGCGCTCTGCTGCCAAAGTGAGAATAGTGTAAATACCCAGCAAATTGACTTTGCGGTTGTATTCCAGATCATGGCGTTCCAGTACCGAGAGTAGCTGTTCACATGCCGCCGGAGAGGGCTCGAGCTCAATCCCGGCAATAGGTGACATTTCAGTATGCAACAACCGGAGGGTATCTTCTATGAGTTGTTTGTTCACAAGATTCTCTCCTTCTTGTCGGTTTTGCCGGAAGAAACCATACCCCTGATCATCCCTACAAAACCATTCATTGAAAGAAGAAATACACCATTTCCTTATATAGGAAGGTTAATTTCTTCTTGTAAATAAGGAGAGTAATGTGTCCTAGGGACACATTACTCTGAAGTACATCCATATTTAACTTTATTGACATGTAATCTACATATTTGTTTTTAAAATAAATTACACAATTCAGGGCTTTATAATCAGTCGGTGTATAGATACCATCGTCTGACTAGCGGAACTCTCTTCCACTGTTTCTTAAGCCAAGGAAGTACATAGTAATCTAGGCCAAACGTGCTGCCCGATCCACCGATGCAGGCGATACCCGCACCAACATACCATAACATTTCTGTAGAAGCCATTTTGGTCGACCAGATCATGACGGACATGGCTATCGTCGCTATAGAAGCAATAGCTGTGAACAGACCAACGATGAGCATAATACCGAACACGATTTCTGCGCATACCATACCGATTTGGAACCATTTCGCGAGGAAAGTATAACTTCCGTCGTTGTTGTAGAACATCAAATCCATGAACCAGTTAGTAATATCATACACGAAGCCAGGAACTGGCAATGCTTGAACCGCTTCTTTTGCAGTGGATACTGCTGAAGCTGCAGATTGTGCATCTACTGTTGTTTTAACTGCATCCACCGCTACGCTGGCTGCTGATGAAGCATCCGTTGCAAAAGGAGCGGCTGGAATTAGGAATATCTTGTTTGGATCTACCCAAATTTTCCGAAGCTTATCTATACCTTCATATAACCACATTCCACCAAGCAGCATGCGAAGCGGAACGAGCCAGAAGTTAGGTGAACGCTTGGAGAAGTATCCGCCCAAGAAACTCTTACGGTTCTCAACATGGAAGAACTCATGCATCATGTAAGTCCATACTTTATTGAAGCCCACAACCTGAGACAGGTAGAACATATTGATAAAGTGTTTGGATAGCATTGCCATAAAACCAGTAAGCATAAAGAACTTGCCTGGCAAACCAACGTTTGCTACACCGTAGCGGCTACCGATGGATACCATGGTACCGTGGAAACCTGGTTTGTAAGCTTTTTTAGCAGTGTTTTGAATGTCAGCAGCAATGTTGCCAGCAACAATCGGAGCTGCTTGTTCAGCATTCTCAACCATTTGTGGTACAGGACGAGTTTCACCTTCAGGAATGAAGAAAATGTTGTCTCCGACCACATATACGTTCTTATGATCTACACTTTCAAGGTTCTCATTCGTAACAATCCGTTTGCGTCCTTGTTGTTGTACTTCAAGTCCACCCACGATTTCAGAACCTTCAACACCTGCAGTCCAAACAATGGTTTGTGAAGCGACAACGTTTTTCTCACCAAGTGCAACACTATCGTCGCCTACTTCAGTGATCTTGGCGCCTGTAACAATTTCCACGTTCAGCTTGCGAAGGTGAGCTTCAGCTTTTTGAATCAGCTTATCTGGAAGGATAGGCAGAATCTTCGGAGCCATATCAGCCACAATCAATCTTACTTCGGATGGGTCGATATAGAACTCCTTGCATAATTCCTCGCGTTGCTCAGCCATTTCCCCAACAAGCTCGACACCAGTAAAGCCGGCACCGATGATAACGAAAGTTAGCATTGCACGGCGTACAGTTGGATTTTTCTCCATAGCCGCTTTGGTATACATATCGCGGATTTGACGTTTCAATGCTACCGCATCATCGTAAGACCAGAAGGAGAAGGTATTCTCTTCTGCGCCTGGAATGCCGAAGAAAGTTGGTTTGCTACCTGTACCGATTACAAGGTAATCGTACGCATAGGTAGTTTTGTCGGATTTGAGTTTCTTACCCTTGAAATCAATATTGCTGATTTCGTCAAGAACAACATTCACTTTAAGACCAGCAAAGATTTTCTTTAGATCGATCTTGATTGAATCCTCTGGAGCACGGTTCGCGGCAACCTCATGCAGCTCAGTCAATAGAGTGTGATATGGATTCCGGTCGATCAGAGTAATTTCAACATCTTTGTTTTTCTTAAATTTCTTTGCCAGTTTCTTAGCCGTGAGTACGCCGCCGTAGCCGCCGCCCAAAATGACTATTTTTTTCAAAAGAAATTCACCTCATTCGTCTGATTAACTGCAGAAGGTTATGCGAAATTATTTCGCGCCTTCGAGTGCTTTTTCAGCAAGTGTAAAATATTCACCAACATGAATACTCACGCCGGAAATTGCATCAGTTTTACCTTCAGCTGTAAGTTCTGGAGCAGCGCCTTTTTCAAGGTAGTATTGCTCAACTTTAGCGATCTCTTCATGCCATTCAGCTTGAGCGCCGCCAGCTTTCATACCGTATTTACCATCGACGGAGAATTGTTTCTTGTCGTCGCCAGCAGCATTTACACCGCTGAATTTAACAGCCACGATATTGCCGTTAGCAACAGTCAGGTCAACAGTGGATTTCCAACCGGAGTCTTTATCCATTTCGCCTTCAGCATGGTAGCCTCCGTCTTTGTATTGGCCAGCTTCAACAGGTCCAGCGGCCAAAGCAGCTTGAGCAGCTTTCACAAAGTCAGAAACGTGTACAGATACACCGGAGATAGCATCAGTTTTCCCCTCAGCGTCTAAAGTTATAGCTGCTGGATCTTGTTTTTCAATCAGGAATGCTTCAGCCTTTGCTGCTTGCTCGTGCCATTCAGAAGAAGCACCGCCAGCTTTCATGCCATATTTACCATCTTCGGAAAGTTTTTTCTTCAGGTCACCAGCAGTGTTTACGTTAAAACCATCCCAGTCAGCTTTAGTGATCTTGCCGCCTTCTACAGTTAGGCGTGCGAAATGTTGCCAGCCAGTTTTAGCATCGACATCAGCAGTAGCGTAGTAAGATCCGTCTTTGTACTTCGCTGCTTCAGTTCCAGTGTTGCTGGAATTAGTTGCTGCACTGTTTTCTTTGGGAGCATTAGTAGCTGCCGGGGTGTTGTCTGCGTTGTTACCACAACCTGCGAGCAAACTACCAAGGATAAGGGCAGTCGACAAGATTACTGTTGTTTTTTTCATTTGCAATGACCTCCAAAAATATAGTTTAAAATATATATATTAAAATGTAAAACATTTTAATAGTATTGTGAAGTGATAAAAATCACTTTATAAATGATATTTGTCACTTTTATATTGGGGTGAAGTGCCAAACTCTAACAGTATCATGACATATATCGGCACGCAATAGAAAAAAATTTAACGATGTTGTTTTATCTCCGAGGGCATTCTAGCACATAGAGCAAATAACTCATGTGAAAAAAATCACTTAAAAAATTAAATATTTAATTTATATGTGGATTATATCAAATTTTAAAAGATTTGAATACCTCTTTGAAGACTATTATTTGACATAATGTGACAAACCTTAGAAAGGTACGATTCATGGCGAATAGGATAGGGTAATGTAACGGTAACACAGGATAGAATTCTACCCTACTTAATTGAGCTAAGGAGATGAGCTTTTAATGGATAACAATGTGTTTAAAGGAAAATGGAAACAGATTAAAGGCGAGGCCAAGAAGCAATGGGGAAAACTTACAGATGATGATCTGGATGTTATTGATGGTGAAAAAGATAAATTGATTGGTAAATTGCAAGAGCGTTACGGCCATTCGAAAGACGATGCGGAAAAAGAGTATCAAAGCTGGGGACGTTCCTACCGCGATTAATTCAAATTAGTAAATCCTCTAAATACCCAAATATAGAGTGCTGAAGAAGAGCGCAAATCGTATCTGATTTGCGCTCTTCTTCAGCAACAATTAGACGAACGGAGGTTGGGTCAGACGTTCAACCCTCTGTATTGTGTATCAAGGTTTGATCGTTATTCTAATCGTAAATGTAGTGAATGCAATGAACATTATTGTGTTAGGCGTTATCCCTGTGGAAGAGTACATAAGAGAGATTATGCCGATTACTTTCCCTGCGGGGTTAATTCTAAGCATTCTGTTCTCATTAATTATCCGTGATTTTCAACTGGGTCTCCTAAGGGATGAAGGAGCAATAAGGGAGTACGCAGCCATTATCCATCGTTCGGGTGAAGAATTGTTGATGATCATCAGCGATATTCTGGATTTATCTAAGGTCGAGGCTGACCGATTGGATATTATAAATGAAGAATTATATGTTAGCGAGATCCCAGAACTACTTGCTATGCAGTTCGCTGTGACGGCCAAACAAAAAGGGCTGGAATTTAATATCTCTATGGATGAGGATGTCCCACTAATGATCCATTCCGATCCGCATCGAGTCCAGCAGATTCTGCGTAATTTGCTTTCTAATGCTATTAAATTTACAAAGACAGGTCACGTATCGCTGCATATTCACGAGCAGGAAAGTGGTGAAGGGGATAACCTGCAGCGATGGCTTGTATTTGATATGGAGGATAGTGGCATAGGAATCGCACCGGAGAAGCATGCCATGATCTTTGAAGCTTTTCAACAGGCAGACAGAACCACTAACGGAAATATGGTGGATCAGGATTAGGACTTTCTATTAGTAATGATTTGGCCAAATTGCTCGGCGGGTTTATTTCTATGGAAAGCAAGGAAGAGAAGGGAAGTCTATTCTCGTTTTATCTGCCCCTTGAAGCCGATAGTGAGTAAAGCTCCAATATTATTTGGTGATTTGGCGTATTGACAGTAGATTGATGCGGAGTAGAATGAAGCCAATACCGCATCAAAGGAGTGTTACCGCCTCTATGGACAACATGGGAAATAAGCATAAGGTTACCGGTTCAAAACGTATTCGTAAACCCTCAGTACATCGCAGAAATCTGCATATAGCTACGTGGGAAGGTGTACCATCAACCATTTTTCAGGTACTGCTGCAAGGGCAGTTTCTAACAGGATTCCTCCTATATTTAGGAGCCTCCTCTAGTCAAATTGGATTTGTGCTAGCGCTTACTACCTTGGTTAATGTGGCGCAGATAGGGGTAGCTTTTTTAATTCAGAAGTTGCCAAGTCGCAAATGGGCCATGGTTACTTTTATTGGTCTGCATAGGATACTTTGGGGTTCCACGGGACTGATCCCGTTTATTTTTCCTAAAGAATATTGGGTCATCGTATTTATTGCCGTATACACTACTGCTTTTATTGCCAATACCGCTGGTGGTGTGCTGTGGAGTTCTGTGATTAGCGATCTAGTTCCAGCACGTGTACGTGGACGTTATTTTGGGATTCGCAACACTCTCCTGAATGCACTCGGAAGTTTGGTTATGTATGGCGGGGGTATTATTCTGGACCGTTATCCCGGAGGTCATGGTTTTCTGATTCTATATATTGTTGTGTGGATTTTCTCGATATCAAATGTCGTTGTGTTCTTTTTTTATCCGGACGTACCTTTCGAGAAATCGGATGAACATAAATTTTTGCCCATGTTTAAGAAACCGCTTAAAGATACTTTGTTTATGAAGTCAACCTTGTTTCTAGCTGCCTGGCTGTTGCTGCAGAACTTAACCGTTCCGCTGTACTCTTATGTCATGTTGCAGTTACTTCATATTAATTATGAAACCTTGTCGCTACTTAATGTGTCCCAGACCGTGTTTATGATGGCTAGCTTCTACGTTTGGGGCAATTTAAATGCGAAATACAGCAACAAGCGCCTGTTGTTCTTTACTTTGCCGATTATTGCCTTGTCTTCGTTGATGTGGGGACTCTTGTCTGTGATGCCGATGCTGCTGGTGTTATTTGCGGCCCATATTGTTTTTGGTGTAGGTGTAGGCGGTTTCAACCAGTTGGCTTTTAATTTTATTATTGGAGATACGCCGAAAAAAGAACGGCCCATGTATATGGGCACATATGCGGCGCTTACAGGTTTATCATCGTTTTTTGGCCCACTTATTGGGGGTCAGATATATGAGAAAATTGCACACTGGCCACAATGGACACAGGTATACGGTATGCAGCTAGTGGTAGGGACGCTGATGATTGCTCTTGCGTTTCTATTAGGCCGGCGTATTCTAAGGGACGAATAGAAGTGAAGGGGGTTATTCCATGTTAAGGATAGCGATGGTATTAGGAGCCACCGGATTGGTGGGCAAAGCGGTTACGGAGGATTTGTTGAAACGTGATGGCTGGGGAGAGGTGAGGGTGCTCGTACGGACACCACTTGCCATAGAGCATCCTAAGCTTAAGCAAATCGTTGTAGATTGGGAGAACCTAACGAGATATACAGAATCGTTCGAAGGGGTACATTCCATCTTCTGTTGTTTAGGGACTACGATTAAGAAGGCGGGTTCACAAGAGAAGTTTGAGCGCGTCGATCTACACTATCCGCTTGATGCTGCAGCCATAGCAAGAGATAAGGGGGTTAAACAGTTTTTGGCTGTCTCTTCGATGGGGGCAAGTGCGAAGTCGCGTAATTTCTACAGTCGGACTAAGGGAAGAGCAGAAGATGGTTTAATCGCTATCGGATTTCAAGGTTTGCATTTATTTCGACCTTCCTTGCTACTGGGTCAACGTGAAGAATTCAGATTAGGGGAGAGGGTCGCAGCTAGATTGATGAAAGCGCTGGACTTCGTAATGGTTGGTAAGGCGGCTAAATATCGTGCCATACCTGGCACAACAGTAGCGAGAGCTATGGTTAACATTGCGTCTGCTGATACCCATGGATTACATATTTATACGAATGAAGTAATATATGTGATTGGGAAACGCTAAGTTGTCTGGGTCTCTGATAAATTTGCATTAAGATGAGAACAGGATTTACAATGGACAATAAATGATCAGCGCATAATGGAGAGGGGTAGTAAAATGAGTAAAAAACAAGTAGCTACAACCAAAGCACCCGGAGCAATTGGTCCTTATAGTCAGGCTATAACCACGGGTAGTTGGGTATACACTTCAGGACAACTTGGCCTGAATCCGGAAACGGGAAATTTGGCTGAGGGCGTACAAGAACAAGCACGTCAAGCGCTTAGCAATGTACAAGCCATTCTTGAAGAAGCTGGTGCAACGCTAGACCATGTAGTAAAGACAACCGTATTCTTAAAGGATATGAATGATTTCGCGGCTGTTAATGAGGTTTATAGCACCTTCTTTAAAGAACCTTATCCTGCCCGCAGTGCCATTGAGGTTGCGCGTCTGCCTAAAGATGGACTTGTAGAGATTGAAGCGGTAGCTCGTAAGAAATAAGGAGTTATCCTTTTGCACTTTTATTATTTTACAAAATGGCAGGCTAAGGTGGATAACCCTAGTCTGCCGTTTTTTTTATATTAGGATCAGTAACTTCTGTATCTGTTGTACCTACTACGGCGCGGTTTGAGCAGTAACCAGATGCTGTAGAGCAGCAGGAGACTTGCTGTAATCAGACCCGTTAAATAGACATTACTGGTCTCTTTGTGTTCCAAGGCAATCGCGATGAAAGCCCATACGAATACCAGTGGATAAATGCTATCTCGGTAAGGATAGCTGACAACAACCGCAAGCGGAGTCCCCACGCAGAGCATGATAACGGCCCAAGTGCTACCGCTAAGGCCCAAACCTTCCCAATGATTCTTCTCCAGAACAACGCTAACGTTCACGATAGTAGCCACAGAAATCCAGCCAAGGTATATACTAAAGGGTAGCTTTATCAGCCATTTCTCGCCTGAAGTAGGATTTGAGATCTGGCGGGTTCTTCGATAGATAACAATTATGGAAATTAACATTAGCACCATGGCAACCAGAGAGAGCTCGATGTATAAATAATGCCAGAGGAAGAGCCAACTCATATTAAAGATACAGCTCAGGACAAACCAGAACTGAATTGCTCGCACAGAATCTCTAGAGGCTGTATAGGAACGGAATTGATAAATAACGAAACCGGCTAACAGTAAATAAATCAAGGACCAGATGGAAAACGCGAAACCGGCTGGCGTTAAGTAGGTCTGATATTTATCAGAGATTTCTTTAGTGCTGTGCCCTCCTAATGGCAAGGTTACCGAGAGTACATTCACGATAATCACACCTAAGAAGAACAGAAGGTTCCGCCATTTATAAGGATTATAACGTCTCAAAGAATTCACTCCCTAGCTTTTTAATAGGGTGATGCCTACTTAGAATATACCCTCTTTCGGCACAATTAAGACTATAAACAAGAAAAAGCGCCTTCGGCGTCCCTTGAGGACGGTATGCGTTTATGCGAGAAATATAAGGATAATGTATAACGTGAAACTTATACTTTCTTATATTTTAGAAAAGAAATGACTTATGAGTCACAATGTTCATGGATAGCATGGCAGTGGTGCAGGGTATTTTACGATTGAGGGTAGAACGTTTATTAAAAATAAGCCGTAATGAATCAAATTAGTGGGTGTTTCTATGTACTTCAACTTTATTTGCATAAAAATCTACAGAAAATATGCAGAAACGTTTTTAAATCAGCGCTTTTTCGTATAAGATGAAGAGATGAAGATTCAAGAGCAGATAAGTTTTATCCTAGTTCTTTATCCTTATATTTCTTACAGGAGCGTATCTCATCTCTAAAAGGATGGAGAACCTGCTTCTACTTGTATAGCTTCAAAATTTATTTCTCGCGGAAAAGGTCGCAGTTACCACCTGATGGTGGCGGACTGGTTCTTTTTTTGCTTGCTTAAAAGACAGGAGATCACCGATGACTAAGCATCTTTATGCAATATGGTTGGGGGATGTGTTATTTTGCTTCTCTGGCGAAACTTCGGAGCCGAAGGTTGACGCTTGGACCCGAGTTGTGAAGCGGCTGGAGCTGCAGGGAGGAGTGCGTCCTTTTACGAGTGCTGCTCTGCGTCTGGCAGAAGTGAAATATCCGGCTCCTCCTGTAGAGGGGAAGCCAGCACGACGTGGATTGCCCGGACGAACATTCGAAGGGCTCGCCTTAGTCCCTAGCGATGCATTTGAACTGCTTCTGGCATGGGACGAGACGTTATGCCGAGATCAGGGAGTGGAGCCTGGCGGCGAATTGCGTTATTGGGCGGCAGCAGCTCGCTTTACGCTGGAACTGATGGGTACAGGGGGAGTTACGCCAGGAGCCTTGCCCCCACGCCCGGTGGGTACACGTCGTCGTGGTGGAGAACAGGCGGCGACGGTCTGCTGGTCTCCGGCTTTTCGAAAACAGGAGGATAAGGAGATCTTTCTGCAGCTGGCAGCTTCCATGCCGGTACTGGCACTAGGGACGCATATCGCTGAGGCGGGGGATTTATCCTCACGGGAAGAGGCTGGCGCCTATGTTCTTTACTCCTTTATGCAGGCGGTTATGACTGCAGAGATAAAAAAAGTGATTGCGGGTATTGAAGGTGAACTCACACCTTTCAAAGCCAATTATCGCCGTGGTTATTCCCCATTAACAGAGCTATGGTGGAATAGCCTTCTTACAGGTAGCCGGGATATACCCGTACAGGGAACTCAAGCAGAGGTGACAGACCTTCTAGCCACTGTGAATGAGACAGCTGGAAGCGATGTGCCACAATCAGAACCTGAGGAAGCGCGGAGTGGACAGCTGGGTCTTGGGCTACGTCTGGAGCCGCCCGGAGATAATGACGAAATCTGGCGATTAACCTTCTGGGCGGAGAACAAGGAAGAAGGGGAATTCTGGATTCCGGCAAAATCGATTTGGAGCAGTAAGGAACGAGAGTTTACGTTATGGGGGAAACGCTATCGCAATATTCAGCAGCAGCTTCTTATAGCGCTGGGCCGAGCAGCGAAAATATCACCAGATATTCAGCGCGCTCTTGCTAAGCCTGCACCTGCGGGAGCGGATTTGGAACCTGAACGTCTTTATTTCTTTTTGAAGGAGACGGTGCAGCAGTTGCGTGAGCGGGGAATAACGGTGCAGATGCCATCGCGCTGGAGCCGTGAGGGACGCCGCCGGATTGGCATGAAGATGAAAATGCAGCCGGTAGTGAGTGGGATCGATAGTCCTGCACCAGTGGCTCTTGGCATGGAAGAACTGATCTCGTTTCGCATTGAGGCCTCACTTGGGGAAAGTACAATCAGCGAAGAAGAACTGAACGCATTAGTGGAGGCTGGCGTGCCTTTTGTACGTTTCCGGGGAGAATGGATTGAGGTAGATCCTAAAGAAATTCGCCAGGTTCTTAAATATATGAAACGCCATGAAAATGGGGAAATGACTGCAGCTGATTGGATGCGGCTAGAGGCTGAGGATGGCGAGGAGCGGCTCTGGAAAGGGATGCAAGTAACGGGGATGGAAACATCCGGACTATTGTCGTCGCTTATGCGGGGTGACATATTACGTAATCTTCCAGCGCGTCCCGTGCCTGTTGGTCTGCACGGAACCCTGAGACCTTATCAGGAGCGCGGCTATCAATGGCTCTCCGTCCTCAGTGGTCTGGGCTTTGGGGTGTGTCTGGCTGATGACATGGGTCTCGGTAAGACGGTGCAGGTCATCACCTGTCTGCTGGACCGCGCGTTAAGTGCTCCACCTGAAGAGAAGCAGGAGCCCGTGCTGATTCTCTGCCCAACATCGCTTCTAGGTAACTGGCAGCGGGAATTGCAGCGCTTTGCTCCTTCACTTAAGGTTCACATTCATCATGGTGGACGCCGCGTACGGGGTGACAGTTTTTTAAAACTGGCTGCAAGTCATGATATTGTATTGACGACCTATCACTTAGCGGGTCGTGACAGCGAGGATTTGGCGAATGTTCAGTGGTCCACTGTGGTGCTGGATGAAGCTCAGTATATTAAGAATCACCGGACGAAACAGGCGCAAAGTGTGATGAAGCTATCAGCGCCGCATCGCATAGCTATGACAGGTACTCCGGTTGAGAACAGACTAGGCGAGTTATGGTCTATTTTTCACTTTTTAAACCCGGGCTATTTAGGAACCTATCATTCCTTCCGGCAACGTTATGTGTCTGGTGAGGGTGGGGAACGACTGCGGGAATTACATCGCTTGGTGTCACCATTCTTATTGCGACGCCTGAAAAGTGATCCGGATATCTCTAAAGATTTACCGGAGAAGCTGGAGCTGAAGTCCTATTGTCCGTTGACGGAAACACAAGCAGCCCTGTATCAGGGTGTCGTGGATGAAATGCTTGGCGTGATCGGAGAGAGTAGTGGGATGGCTCGAAGAGGACTCGTATTGTCTTCTCTGACGAAGTTGAAGCAGATTTGCAATCACCCTCAGCTATTCCGCAAAGAAGAAGGCCGGGGCCCGCGAAATGAACAATCCGGTAAAATGGAGGTCATGTTCGAGATTCTCGATAGCATTGCAGAGGTCGGAGAATCTGCGTTGATTTTTACTCAATATGTAGCGATGGGTGAGCTCTTGGTTAGCAAGCTGACTAAGCGTTATGGAACAGCGCCACTGTTCTTACATGGCGGAATTCCAAAACGAGAGCGCGACGAGATGGTTCATGATTTTCAAGAGGGGAAGGGTCCTTCCTTCTTCGTACTTTCTCTTAAAGCAGGTGGCGTAGGGTTGAACCTTACAAGAGCTAATCATGTTATCCATTACGACCGTTGGTGGAATCCGGCAGTTGAGAATCAAGCGACAGACCGGGCATTCCGAATTGGTCAGGATAAGAATGTTCAAGTCCATAAGCTGATTTGCCAAGGAACGTTGGAAGAACGCATTGATGAATTGATTGAGCGCAAGAAAAGCCTTTCCGAGCAGGTTGTTGGCTCTGGAGAAACATGGTTGACTGAGATGTCTAATCATGAGCTGAAAGAGCTTATTGAACTGCAGGATCAGGACTGGATGTAAGAAAGACATGAGTTTTACGGAGGGATCAAACAATGAGTGAACTGTTAGAGATGCGGCTGGAAGTTGTGCCTGGACTAGTAAAAGCGGCATGGACGGCGCTACCTGGGAAAGTGACGGGAGGGTCACGGTCAAAGGGTGAATGGAACGCCGGCGCTCCTGCTGCTGCTCAGGAACAACGAGCGGATCGACCTCTCTCTCTTAAGGTTCCGGTATGGCATGCTGCCCGTAGAAAAGAAATATTGCGACGTCTTGCACTAAGTCCGGGAGAAGTATTTGCCTTGCTGCAAGGGCGTTTGACGGGCGGGCTGGCAGAACTTGAGCTTCTGCCTACAGATACAGAGTTGGAGCAAGGCCTCTTCGAGGGAGAAGGAGTGGAGAACAAGGTGGAGACTCTGAAGCTTATTAAAGAACGCCTTGCTGAAGAGCCACTGCTGGCACTTTCTCTGAGAGGGTTTACTAAAGGAGAGCTCTTGGACGGAATTTTTGCCCTTTGGGCTGAAGGAGATATAGCTGCCGACGAATCTGAAACAGAGGCAGAGGACGCTCCAGTTAGTGATCTTTCTACGGAATTGGCTCGGCTTGAGCGCAAGGGGCCAGCTATTTCCTCTGGAGAATGGCTAGCAGAAGCGGCTGCTGAAGGTTCACTCCATCAGCCGGGGCCACAGTTCCATGAGATCGCGGCCAGACCGTTTCCTTCACCGGTGGTAGTCGTTGCGGTAACAGAAGACTGGGGGACGTTGCTGCCTCAGACGCCCAAAGCCATTGAGGGATTAACTTTGATTATGCAGCGTGTAGCAGAAGCTGCTGCACGTCGGGCGAATAAGGGCCTGATTAAGCACTAGTTGGAAATACGAAAGAGGCTGTCTCAAAAGTAGTGAGTGCTACTCTTGAGACAGCCTCTTTTTTTGAGAGAGTAATTGGGGAAAAACTCCCTGTAAATAGCCGATAAATGCTTTTAATGATTAGAATCAGGGAATTCCTCCCTAAAAATCGGGGTAATATCTATATTTTCCAACAAATCAGTTGAATTATAGGGAGATATTCCCTAATTATCTAACAGAGCTTCTGGTTAGTTATTCTAATGCTGCCCAATGGAGGGAGATTCCCCCTCTGAAAGTTCTAGAATCTCGCGGCGTAGACGTAGCATTTTCTGATCCAATTCATCAGCGGCGCGTGCGGCTTCTTTCAGTTCATCGGCGACATGCGAAGGGAGCTGCTTATCAAATTTATAATACAGAATATGTTCCATGCTTGCCCAAAAGTCCATAGCTAGGGTGCGTAGCTGTATCTCAGCTTTTACCCAGCGTGTTCCTTCCAGCAGGACGAGTGGGATACCCACTATAAGATGAAGGCTTTGATACCCGTTTGGCTTGGGATGAGCTATATAATCTTTAATCTCTAGTACGCGGATGTCTTCGCGTGTACTAAGATGATCTACTAAACGGTAAATATCTTTAACAAAGGCACATACAATCCGCATTCCAGCAATATCGTGAATGTATTGTTCCATATTCTCCAAGCTGAAACCGTAGCCTTTACGCTCCATCTTTTGAAGAATGCTCTTCGGCTCTTTGATCCGGCATTTGACATGTTCGATGGGACTGAAGCCGTCTCGAGACTGCCATTCCGTCTTGATCACATCGATTTTATTCTGAAGATCATTTAACGCGTGGCGATAGAGTGCCGGCAGAGCCTCGAACTCGTTTACCAGTTTGGCGAAATCCTCGCTGCTGTTGCCTTGCCACTGTTGCAGATCCTTTACGTGTACCTGTAACTGATTAAGCGTAAGCTGTGTGCTCTCATGTTCTTCCACTGAAACTCTCCCGATTTCGTTATTTGTGATTAATTCTATTTTAACCGATGTAGAACCACTGACGCAAAATAACATTCAAAATCAGGAAATATAATCCATAAGTGTAAGAGTGGAGTGGTATAAATCAATTAGTATGGATTTTATAGGAACATTCTCTTCTAAATCGCGTATTAAAGCACATTAATGAATCTATTCGATACATTTGGTATGATGGAATCACGTATCGCTTGAGAGGGAGGAACTGTAATGAGTTTTATCAAAAAAATTAAAGATAGCGCGAGCCGGGTCACCGAAAAAGCACAGAACTCAGTAGAGATCGGCAAGCTGAACGGGCTTATTTCCGATGTTGAACGTGAGATGGAAGTTGAATTTACGAAAATGGGCAGACTTTTTTATGAAGGGTATCGCTCAAAGGATATGTCGGTAGCTGAAGGTAAAATGGTGGAGCTTTCACGTAACTGTTCTAAGCTTCAGGAGAAAATCGAAGTCCTACGTACACGAATTGCTGAGCTGAAAAATGAGCGGCTATGTTCTTGTGGTCATATCGTGGCGCTTGATGCAAACTTTTGCCCGAAATGTGGAAGAAAGCTTGAAGAGTTGACTACTTCAAGGAAGATACCTTCTACGCCGGTATTCGTTCAATCTGTGAACGAGGATGAAGAAGAGGATCAATATTATGGGGCAGATGAGCTTACGGATGAAGAGAAGCAGCTTGCGATGAAGCTCCACCCGCAGAGTGTGGTATATGCTGAAGTTCTGCATTCGGATGACGAGCTGCCACTCGAAGAATATAAGGGGACCGAGCAAGATATTGAGCGGGAACGTAGACAAGCCGAACAGCTGGAACGTGAAAGAAGAAGACAACTTGAACTTGATCGTCGCTTCGGGGAATGGCACAAAAATGAACATCAGGAGGAATCTGCGGTCACCGAGGACAATGGTGTGCGAGATATGATCCAGTGTCAAATCTGTCGGAATGAATTACCTAAGGGCTCCTTATGGTGTCCCCGTTGTGGATCAGAGCAAATATAGTACAGATATCAGTCAGCTTAGGGGGACAACAAGATGGAACAGCTGCTGCTGCATCTGCGCAATCTGGGCTTCACGGAGATGGAGTCCAAAATTATGGTAGAGCTTGCGACTAAAGGTCAGGCTTCTGGATATGAGGTTGCCAAACAGCTCGGAGTTTCAAGATCGAATGTGTATGCAGCGCTTCAACGCCTTACGCAGCAGGGATATGTACGATGTGGCGAAGGAGAACCTGCGCGGTACAGTGTTCTTAATCCAGAGGAGCTTGCGACTATGATTTCGGGACGGGTTCAAGCTTCGCTGGCCTATATGGAAAGTGAGATGCCTCGCGGAGGACCTGTTAGCCCTTCTTTTTATAATGTGGAAGGCGATCGCAATGTAATGGGGGCTCTGATTCGCCAGCTTAATATGGCAGAGCAGGAGATCGTAGTTGATGTGTGGCGCGAGGAGGCCTCGCTTTTGCGGAGTGAGCTTGAACAGGCTGAGCTGCGTGGAGTTAGACTGTTATGGGCTTTTGATGGTGGTAATGCTGCTCCAGCCTCTTTTCCGGTATGGCCACCTCTTGGAAGAGATTCGCAGCGCAAGGGTGGGCGGAAGTTCTCATTCGTGATCGATAGGCGCTGGTGTATGCTCGGGATGCGCTATGAAGATGGATCAGCACAAGCGGTCGTAACTGAGCACCCGGTGTTAGTAGAACTGCTATTGAATCATTTTTCGCAGGAAATGGTACTGTTCGAGTTGGAGCAGGATATGGGCGCAGAACTTACAGAACGTTATGGTGAACGTTACAGCAAAATTCACAGCAAATATGTGATGCATGATCAGGGCGATGATGGGGAAGAACAGGCGCAGTAGCTATTATAGGGAGGTGAGAAGCATGGAATGTATCGTTCATTTTGAAGTGGTGCATGAGGATGGTCCTAAGAAATTACGTGGACTGCTGTTTCTGGATAAGGGAGCGAGTCCTGGAGAAGCAGAACTTGTTGAAATGTTCAAGGACATGAAATTTAACGTGAGATTGGAAGACCGCGAGAAATTAATCTTTAAGCCGGTAAATCCGGGCGATTTCTTGGAGATTCGAATTACGAGTTATGATAACGGTCAGGAAAAGAGCAAAGATGATCATAATTTAAAATCTATCGTTGGAAATTTATTGCCACAGAAGCCGACAGGAATATAGGTGTGGGGAGAAAGGATTCATTGATGGGAGAAGGAGGAGCACAATGGAGCTGTTGAGACAAAAGGTGTTAAAAGAAGGTATTGTACTCGGGCAAGGCGTGCTCAAGGTGGATTCTTTTCTGAATCATCAGATGGACCCCTTCCTAATGCGTGAGGTTGGCCGTGAGTTTACCCGCCGTTTCGCGGGCGAAGAGATTACGAAGGTACTGACGATTGAATCTTCGGGAATTGCTCCGGGGATTATGACGGCATTAGAGCTGGAGGTTCCGCTGATTTTTGCCCGCAAGCAGAAATCGTTGACACTGACAGAGGATATCTATGTAGAAAAGGTATACTCCTTCACGAAGAAAGAAACGAATGAAATTACCGTTTCTAAGAAGTTCATTGCTCCCGGAGAGCGGGTGCTGATTGTCGATGATTTCTTGGCGAATGGCGAAGCAGCCTTCGGACTTGCTCGCATTGTTGAGCAGGCAGGGGGAAGTGTAGTTGGAATTGGCATTGTGATCGAAAAAGCGTTCCAGCCAGGGAATAGGCTGTTGAAGGAAGCAGGCTACCGCGTAGAATCGCTCGTGCGGATCGCTTCACTGGAGGACGGAAGAATCTCTTTCGTCGAAGAAGAACTGCTTGGCTGAGACTCTTGCGCATAAATTCGAATAATAGAACACAGTAAAACAGCAAGAGACAGGTTTTTAGCCTGTCTCTTGCTGTTTTTTGTATGTGGTATGCACGGGTATGGCTTACCCGTTGCCACCGCAGGCCGCTGCAATATCGGCGGGGCGCTGTGCACTAACCGCCGCCAGCGGCGAGAGCACCCGCAGCGCCCCCGGCTCGCAGCGTACGGCTAGCGGCCCTTTGCCGAAGCTCTCGCCATCGCCGATCGCCAGCCGGGCCTCTGCGAAGTTGACGGCTATGCTACGTCCACGCAACATGGACACGAAGGGCAACGCGACATGCTTGCCCTTCAGTACCGTTGGGAACAGCCGCAGCAGTTGCCCGCGGCTGCACCCATGCACGACGCAGACGTCGAGCTGGCCGTCATCGGCCTTCGCCTGCGGGCAGATCAAGAGCCCGCCGCCGTAGCTGGGCAGGTTGCAGATCGAGACCAGCCATGCCTTCTCAAAGACATGCTCCGTCCCGTCGCAGGCTACACTCACTCGGCAAGGCTTGAACGTCATCAGCGTATGTAATATGCCGATGAGATAAGCCAGTTGGCCTGCTCCTATAGCATTGCACAACCGTTTGTAACGGCTGGCATTCACATTCTCGGCCACCTGAGCATCGAAACCACTAGCGACCGCCGTTAGGGTCAAACCGTCGGCACCCGAGAGCAGATCTGCTTCGATATACCGCTCGCTAAGTGCAGCTTCTAGCGCAGCTTCAGTCGCAATTGGAATGCCGAAGCCGCGTGCGGAGTCGTTACCGGAGCCGGCAGGGATGATTGCCGTGGGGATATCTTTGCCGCGAAGGGCACCCAAAATGCTGTGTAGCGTGCCGTCGCCGCCGATTACAATCACGGCTCTCCAGTCTTCACGGTGTTTAAGTGTATTTAGAACGAGGGCTTCTGCGCCCTCTGCGCTATGCGTAAACAAGGTCATATAAGGCAACGTTCGCTCTTTCATGAGCGCCTCTACAGTATGCCAGGTCCGCCCGCCTGCGCCCCCGCCGGAACGTGGGTTTATGATGAATAGATACATTTAATTTCCTCCAGCCTGTAGAATTCCGTGGATGCCCTTCTTTCCATTGTAAGGAGTGGATGGGCAAAAGGGAATACTTTTCAGCGATAAGAGGTGGTTAGTTCATAGGTATTTATAGATGTGGAAGCTGACTTTCTGCTACATTCCCAACCCATGGTAGCTTATACCATCTGCTACTCAAAGCGTGATAGATCATTAGTAGCCAAACAGCAAAGCTGCAAAGAGAGAGGATTGCGCTCATTAGGGAACCGAGGAAGGGGACGAATCCGGATAGTACGTGGAGGATCATCAGCACTCCGAAGGTAATCAGTGATTGCAGAGCGTGAAACAGCACAAAGCGGCTGCGTTTCTCCAAAGCGAGAAAGACCACGCCGCCAACAAAAGGGAAAAAATAGCACAGCGCGCCAGCAATATTATCGGGCAATCCGGTGGATGATTTGAAAGGGGACAAAGGGCTCACTCTCCTTCTATTTGGAGAAGAAGGGGAGGGATTCTCAAATCCTTCTTCCTTAAAAGCCTATGACTTGTCAGGAAAAAGTATGTTTAGCTCATTGTGGGTATAATATATTTTTCCAATAGCTTGCGGGGGCTCTTCCAATTGTTTGTCTTGCTCTCTGCTGTAAAGATCACAACCGCATCTAGCTTGGGGAGGAGAAGGATTTGCTGTCCGCCATGCCCATGAGCAAGCTTGTAGGGTTGGCCGCTCATCATGCCAATCCAGAACTGATATCCGTAATCTCCAAAAGCCGGATATCCCGCAGTCTGTGCGGTTAGCGCTTCTTGCAGCCAATGCTTCGGAATGATCTGCTGTTCAGCAAATATACCGTTATTAAGTAGACAGATCCCGAATTTAGCCATATCTCGGGAGTTTAAGTGCAGACCGATATGTCCCATACTGTGTCCTTCAGGACTCGGTAACCAAGCGGTGTGAGTCATTCGGAGAGGGCTAAATAAATGCTGTGTAGCATAGGTGAACGCATCGAGACCTGTAGATTCACTAAGTATCATCGAAATCAGGTGTGAGTCGATACTGCGGTATTGGAATTGACCGATATGTTCCGGAATAATGTTCATACTAAGGGCAAAGGAACCCCAGCGGCGACTGCGGTGAAGGTTCCGGACGAACGGCTCACCTAGCTTCTTGCCCGTGATCCAGCTAAACCCGGAAGTCATGGTGAGCAGATGACGGAGAGTGATTTTTGATAGATGAGGGGAGTGTAGGTATGGAATATGCTTACGAAGTACCTTCGAAACAAAGACATCGATATCAGGGATATCTCCCCGATCGATAGCGATTCCGGTAAGCGCGCTGATAAAGCTTTTGGTTGCAGATCGAAGATCATTTAATGCCCCGGCATGATGGTTGCCGTAATAACGTTCGAAGATGAGCTTGCCGTGGCGAACAATAAGCATACTATGCATCTTTGGGTATTCTTTCTGAATAGCATTATGGGCTTGTTCAAGACCTTCCCGGCGCGTTGCTGTTTCCTCTGGTAGTGCGGTAGTCATTGCGGGAACTACGTTATAAGATGAAGTCAGTAATGGTGTCGGTTGGTCCATAGGGATCTCCTTTTCTTGCTGTGGTAAGTAACAGGTATGGCTTGCTATAGAGCATATTGTATTTTAACCCGACACGAGCAATATGACTTACGAAGATCGCTATAAAAATAAAAATTTTCCAATTAGCACATTTTACAAGGAAAGGTGGAAGTTGGACCGGAATATGATACAATATAACGATAAGGCCCGAAAGGGGTGATTCAGTAAGTGGCTCTTCGGGTAATAAAAGTGTCAAGGAGCTTTCGTTCTACAGGCGTCCTTACTCTCAGCCCAAATCACGACGAACCTGCTTCACCGGCGAACTAGTATCTCAAGGCTTTGAAGCTTTGAATTTTACGTTTTGGCGGATAATGCAAGCCACGTATGTGTAATGGTTACTTCACTTGCATTCGAGGTTACGGCGTACTTTTCATCATGCATTCTCTACAACGGAGCATTCATTTTCAATGTTTTGGGAGGGAACTGATCATGGCAAGTAAAGGTCATAACGAAGTCAAGGAAAGTTTACGGGAAATGACACGCATTTTCCGGCCCAAAGATCCCAAGAAATTCGTAAAGGAGTACGTCCGAAAATATCGGATTACCGGAGGCTATGAAGAAGAACTGACCATGGTCGTGGAGCATGAGCTGGTAAAGATGAATTCATCGGTCTCCTAGCTAACAGATACGATTGTCACTTACTTAACTTTTGACATCATTTTGAGTAATAACATCCACGAGGATTCTTATAAACCGTGCCCGAGCAGCGTTTGTTGCAGGAATCGGTTTTTTTTGTATGTACATATATGAATAAGAAATATTGTTTCTCATAAAATAGTCAAATGAATTAATAGACACATTTCACAATGAATGCGCTTTATTGATTGTTTTTTATTTGATTGCGTTTTCATAAATTGCACATAAATGCAGACGGGACAAGGGATTATTATGTCGAAAATTACAATGTGAACTAGTTGTGAACGATTGACAAAACTTCCCCTTAAACTTATATTAATAGTGATTGTTATAATTGACAGAAAAAAACAGGAATCTACGAAATCGGGAAAAGCGGGGTAGATCAATGATGAAAACGTGGCAGGCTGTAAAGCGACTCCTTCCCATGACCGCTATGTTTGGACTCTTTCTTGCCGGGTGCGGCCGTGAGGACTTATCGGCGCTCAGACCACAGGGACCTGCAGCGGAAATGTCTTACGGATTAATGGAGCTGTCGATCAGTATTATGATCGTCGTGTTGCTGATTGTCTTTGCGATTGCAGCTTATGTACTGATCCGTTTCCGCAGGAAGCCGGGCCAGAATGAAATCCCTGAGCAGGTTGAGGGTAGCATCAAGCTTGAGATTCTCTGGACGGTCATTCCGCTTATCCTCGTAGTGGTACTGGCAGTTCCAACGGTGAAAGCAGTGTTCGCCGCAGGAGATGATCATGCCAATGACAAGGATGCGATCAAGGTTAAAGTAACCGGCCACCAATATTGGTGGGAGTTTGAGTATACCGATTACAAGGTGACTACAGCACAGGATCTGATTATTCCAGTAGGCAAAGATATTGCTTTTGAACTGGAGACTAAAGACGTGCTGCACTCCTTCTGGGTTCCTTCCCTATCCGGTAAAATCGACACCAACCCAGCCGGAACGATTAACCGCTTCAGCTTTAGTGCACCTAATGAAGGCGTTTACCGCGGAAAATGTGCGGAGCTATGCGGGCCGTCTCATGGATTCATGGAATTTAAGGTGAAATCGGTTAGTGAACAGGATTTTCAGAAGTGGATTGATTCGATGAAAGCACCCGTAGCTGTACTACCAGAGGATCCTGCTTTAGCTGAGAAGTTCAAAGCGGCGTGTCTAACTTGCCACGCTGTAGGCGATCAAGGGATTAATAATGCGCCGAACTTGACCGGAATTGGTTCTCGGGAGTCGATTGCAGGGATTCTGCTCAACGACGACACGAGGGAAGATGGTGCGCCGCTTGAAGAGAATCTCAAAACATGGCTGCACGATCCTCAATCTGTAAAGCCGGGCAATCTGATGCCTAACCCCAAAGATCTAGGCCTAAGTGATGCGGAGATTGATGGCATTGCTGAGTATTTGGCCAACTATAAGCTGGACTAATGCCTTAGCCTAAAGGCGGGCGGAACTTTTGAAAAAGGGGGTACGAACTTTGGCTCAAGCAGCGCATACCTTGAACTCATCCAAGCCTCTGGGGCATGGCCACAGTGTGAAGCGCCATACAGGACTTATGGATTGGCTTACAACCGTCGATCATAAAAAGATCGCGATTTTGTACCTATGGGCCGGAGGATTATTTTTTGGCATCGGCGGATTTGAAGCACTTCTGATTCGCTGGCAACTCATCAAGCCAATGAATGACTTTTTGGATGCCCAAACGTTTAATGAACTCATTACCATGCATGGTACGACGATGATCTTCCTCGGCGTCATGCCAGTCATCTTCGCCTTAATGAATGCCGTCATACCGCTACAGATCGGTGCGCGTGACGTAGCCTTTCCTTTTCTAAATGCACTTGGCTTCTGGACCTTCCTGTTCGGCGGAATTCTACTGAATCTCAGCTGGGTTATGGGTGGCGCTCCTGATGCCGGATGGACCGCCTACACCCCACTATCTACGAGTACATACAGCACTACACACGGTGTAGACTTTTATACTATCGGTCTTCAAATCGCCGGATTAGGTACCCTCATCGGGGGGATCAACTTTCTAGCCACGATCATTACGATGCGCGCGCCGGGAATGACCTACATGCGGATGCCGATGTTTGCTTGGACTACATTTATAACCTCCGCTATTATATTGTTTGCTTTTCCAGCAGTTACAGTAGGTCTGGTACTACTGACGTTCGACCGAATTCTTGGGGCCAACTTTTTCGAGGTTGGAGCCGGGGGAAGTCCAGTGCTCTGGCAGCATATCTTCTGGATATTTGGTCACCCGGAAGTTTACATTCTTATTCTGCCTGCCTTCGGAATTATATCGGAGGTCATCCCGACTTTTTCGCGGAAGCGACTGTTCGGGTATAGTTCGATGGTGTTCGCTACCATTCTAATTGCCTTCCTGGGCTTCATGGTTTGGGCTCACCATATGTTCACTACCGGACTTGGACCTGTGGCTAACGCATTGTTCTCTGTATCAACGATGTTGATTGCGGTTCCGACAGGGATTAAGATTTTTAACTGGTTGTTCACGATGTGGGGCGGGCAAGTGCGTTTTACGACACCGAACTTGTTCGCTGCAGGATTCATTCCTACCTTCACGATGGGTGGCGTAACTGGTGTCATGCTGGCTTCTGCGCCTGCTGACTTTCAGTTCCATGATACGTATTTTGTCGTAGCGCATTTCCACTATGTTATTGTGGGCGGCTTGGTGCTTGGCTTGTTTGCAGGTCTGCATTACTGGTGGCCGAAGATGTTCGGACGGATGCTAAGTGAGAAGCTGGGCAAATGGACCTTCTGGACGTTTATCATCGGATTCCATCTAACCTTCTTTGTACAGCATTTCCTTGGACTTATGGGGATGCAGCGCCGGGTATTCACTTATTTGCCGAATCAGCAATTCGATTTGCTTAATTTAGTCAGTACAATCGGAGCTGGACTGATGGGTGTCGGTATGATTATCTTCTTGGTTAACATCTTCCTGACTTCAAGAAAGCCAGCGGATGCAGGTAATGATCCGTGGGAGGATGGACGTACATTGGAATGGACGATTCCTTCACCACCGCCAGAATATAACTTCAAGCAAACACCACTTATCCGTGGTATTGATGCGTTCTGGAAAGAAAAAATGGCAGGAAATAAAGGCATGACTCCGGCAGAACCGGTCGGCTCGATCCATATGCCATCAGCAACCATACTGCCGTTCACCATGTCAGTTGGAATCTTCATCGCCGGCCTCGGCTTTATGTTCAGTCGGGATGACTTCGGAAACGCCTTTATGAGCTTTTTGTTTAATAATTATATCGTTACAGCGATTGGTCTTATCATTACATTTGGATCTATGCTGATGCGTTCGCTGTTTGATGATCACGGATGGCATATTGAACCTGAAGAGCTGGAAGGAAGTGAGCGGACATGACAACGGCACATGCAGAAGCTTCTAAGGATACACTTCCGCACGAGCCGGAAAAAGCTACGCTCGAAGGTCGAAACAAGGTACTTGCCTTTTGGTTGTTTCTAGGCGGGGAAGCGGTGCTGTTCGGTACGTTGTTCGCTACGTTTCTCGCACTGCGCAATCAGACGAATGAGGGACCCTCGGCGAATGAGCTGTTTCACCTGCCGCTTGTAGCTGCTGCAACGTTCCTCCTCTTGGTAAGCAGTCTGACGAGTGTATTCGCTATCCAAGCAATGCACAGAAACCGTCCGGCGGTGCTCCGCAACTGGCTTGTGGTTACTGTAATCTTAGGACTTAGTTTTCTGATTCTGGAGATCTATGAGTTTACTCAATATGTGAGACACGAAGAATTCGGAATGACTACAAGTGCATTTAGTTCGGCATTCTATACACTGGTAGGGTTTCACGGTGCGCACGTAGCTTTCGGGATTGCATGGATCTCCATCCTGATTGGGCAACTGATGCGTAAGGGATTAACCGTAGTTACTGCACCAAAAGTGTACGTGGCAGCTATGTACTGGCATTTTATTGATGTGGTATGGGTCTTCATCTTTACGGTTGTATACCTACTCGGAAAGGTGGGCTAGGCACTATGACGACGGATCAGCATGTGCCAGAGGAAGGCGGGTATAAGCATCGTCATCGGCATGAGGGACCACAGAGGCATATTGTTGTCTTTATACTGTCCATTGTCTTGACCTTAATTGCTTTCGCCGCTGTTGCGGCTGGAGGCGTGAATGCCACCTTTGCAGTTATTTTACTACTGGTAATGGCTGTCATTCAGGTCATTGTACAGATGGGCTTCTGGATGCACCTGAAAGACAAGGGACATCTAATGCCGATTATCTTCATGCTGGGTGGTTTCTTTATCGCCGGTACCAGTATTATCATGTCGCTGTATTGGGTTTGGTGGGATTAACGGATAATAAAGAAAGAGGCGGGCTGCGATGCCCCCTCTTTTTGGTGTTCCAATACAATAATTTATAAGCTTCGCAACTAGGTTCATGAAGAGATCCTGCGCTAGGAGGTTAGGATTATGCTGGGATTACAATATTTTAGCTTTGCTGAACTATGGAGCCCGCTTTTTTTGGCGGTAATGCTGCTGCTGACGGCGGGTTATTTCGTTTGGATTGGTCCAATTGCTGGACGTTATGCCGATTCAATTCAGGTTCCGCTCTGGCGTAGAGCGCTATTTGTGTGCGGAATGCTTGCGCTTTATTTGGCACAAGGCGGCCCCGTTAGTCTATTGGGGCATATGATGTTTTCCTTCCACATGGTTAGTATGGCCTTGTCTTATCTGGTAGCGGTGCCACTGATTATGCTGGGGATTCCGGATTTTATCTGGCGCAGCCTATTGAAAGTAAATCCGTTTCGTCGGCTGTCTTTTTTAGCTCGACCGGTGGTAGCTGCTCTATTGTTTAATGGACTATTTTCCTTGTACCATATTCCAGTTATCCATGATTATGTGATGTTGCATTTTACCGTTCACCGCATTTACTACATTGTTCTATTCCTAACGGCTGCCTTAATGTGGTGGACGCTGATCAATCCGCTACCGGAGCGCCGGATGGCGAGTGGACTGGGCAAGATTGGGTTTATTTTTCTTAACATGGTATTGCTGACCCCAGCATGCGGGCTGATTATTTTTGCAGACCATCCGCTCTATGCCACTTACAGTGATCCGGAGACTTGGGCACTTGCCATGGGCTATTGTATATCGGGTGATCCCTCTGCATTACTTCAGAATTTTGGGGGTCCTGCGTTCTTTGAATTGATGTCACCGAAGGTAGATCAGCAGGTGGGGGGCATCGCGATGAAGTTCATTCAGGAATTTATTTTTGCCTCTATGCTTGCTTATGTGTTCTATCATTGGTATAAAAAAGAGAACGGACAAGAAGATGATGAATTATCGACGCCATCCTCAGCACTTGAGGAGAGCACCTTGACCCGTGCATAACTGGTATACTGCCAAGGGGGAGAATTATGGATATTTTCACACTGTTTCCAACTATTAGTACATCGTTCATCGTGCTCAGCGCGGTGCTCGTTGCTATTGGCTGGTGGCTCATCATTAAGGGCAAACGCGAGGCGCACAAGAAGACAATGATTGCTGCTGCAATCGCTGCGCTCCTGTTTTTTATTGTTTACGTATCCAGAACGTTGTTCGTGGGAAACACCTCATGGGGCGGTCCGGATGAACTGAAGACGATTTATCAAGTATTTCTGATCTTCCATATCGTGCTGGCAACGGTAGCTGCAGTATTCGGACTTACTACGTTAACTCTTGGATTTAAGGCGAAGTACTCCAAGCACCGGAAATGGGGCAGAGTGACATCTATAATCTGGTTCATTACTGCGATTACTGGTGTTATGGTGTATGTGCTGCTTTATATTTTGTATCCAGGTGGACATACCTTACCGGTGTGGAAAGTTATTTTGGGCGCTTAAATTAGCTGCGTAAATAGTAATGAAATAAGCCTGTGCATCTGCATGTTCCCAAAGTGGAATAGTGGATGCCAGGCTTATTTTTGTTTATGAAGATTAGTGGGTCTGAAATTCGACTGTGGAATAAACATTTTAGGGTTTTAAGTATGGCTTGAAGGGGAGTACTGGAGTGAGTGGAGAGTTGGACAACTTTCGAGAATGAAGATTGTACTTAAAGGGTAATTCTCGTAAGAGCTTCTTGCTAAAAGAACTGGACTCGTAAGTGTAAAACACAGAGGTGGTCCACCTGCTTGGATTATAGGGAAAACCTCCCTAAAAAAGATAAGTTTTGAGCTCAAAAAGGCGGTATTTAGGGAAAATATACCTGTAATTGAACGGTTTTGGTTCTAAAAAGGAGAAAAAGATCACTAGCCTTGCATTAAACCTAACATGAAAAATCATTTTTGCATAAATTACTTTATTTTCAATATATTGATGTAATTTTACTGGTTAAACCCAAAAAAACCCCTAAAGTAGAAGGATAGGCATTTTACCCATTCCACCTACAAAAGGAGCAACCAATGGGTACTATACCAAATCAATCTGTCATTTGTAAATGCCTTGATTTACTTCCGCTTTCCGACGAAGCGTTTCCGCTGTTTAATCATCGACGTAGATTGACGTTGGTCAAGGCCGTGAAACTACTTGTCGAAGCCCAACTCAACCAACGAGCAGACCTCGACGAAATTAGCCAGGCCTTACGAGCGAACCGAGAACTTCAGCAAGCAGTAGGTCTAAAATCGATTAGTCCTTCTCAAGTGGTGCGTACACTGGACAATCTACCGCTCGAGGTGTTGCAGCGCGTGTGGCTCCTGCTTACGCAGCAAGTCGCACAGATGTATCCTGAACAAGGCGTTACCGGTCTGGGTAAACTTCATCTCATTGATTCTACGAGTCTGTCTCTCCCTGAACTCGCTGGGAAGTGGGCCTATTGTTCCAAGCATAGTAACGGGGTCAAGGTTCATTTGAAGCTTGTGATTGCAGATAGCGATACGGTGTACCCGACCCAAGTCATTTGCTCGACGCTCGGGGTCGCCGACTCTGAAGTGGCCTTGGATTTAGTCGTCGACAAAGATGCCATTCATGTCTTGGATCGTGGGTATAGGGTGTACCGTTTGTATGAAACTTGGCTGGAGCAAGGTCTGCGGTTTGTCGCACGCATCCAGCAGAACAGCAGAACCCTCGTTCTTCATGAGCGTGAGGTCGCCCCCCATACCCCCGTGTTGCGGGATGCCGATGTGCTTGTGAGTTACAAAAATGCGGAAAAACAACTCGTCGAGGTTCAGCTGCGTTTAGTGGAATATACTGACGAAAAAGGGCGTCAATATCGGGTTATAACCAATGTGTGGGACAAAACGGCCGAGCAGATTAGTGAAATCTATCACCACCGGTGGCTAATTGAGATCTTCTTCAAGTGGATGAAGCAGCATGTTAGCTTGATCCACCTGTATAGTTCACGAGAAAAAGCGGTGTGGAATCAGATCTTTTTAGCACTGATTGGATATGCATTGGTTCTTCTGCTTCGCAATGAGACGGACGCAGCGCAGTCCCCGTGGTCTTTTTTGAAGCTTTTACGGTGCTACATGTGCCAGGCATGGAACCGATTTCTACAAGAACTCCAGCGAAAACCAGAGAAGTTCTCAAAGGGAAGGCAGAAAAAAGGAAAGACAGGTCGTCCCCAAACGAAGCCGAAGAAATATAAGACGGTAAAGAAGTACGCCAACCAGTAAAACAGGCAAACAAATACATTAATTGGTAAAATGATCCTAGGTTTATATGGTGTTCAACCTTTTTTCTTGATGAGGAAGAGAGTGATTGTAAATATTTTTTATAATAAAAATATAAATCCACATTTGCCAAACAACCCCTTCATGTGTCAGGTTCTGTGCAATGCTAGTGGAAAAAGATGTCTTTATAGGGAGGAATTCCCTAAAACCGTTGATTCCAGGCTAAATCTAAGTAATTATAGGGAGATTTTCCCTAAATTTAGATTCTACTCCGCAATAGCTCATACCTCAGCTTTTAGCCCAGAGCATGAACCTGCCCTGCCCCGTATCAACACCAACACCAACACCAACACCAACACCAACACCAACACCAACACCAACACCAACACCAACACCAACACCAACACCAACACCAACACCAACACCAACGCCCATCCCGCACTAGCACCCACACGCACCCTACAATGTATTGCTCATTAGCGTAGCAACAATGAAGATCGCATCTCTCCGTGTCCTTTGCTCACCAACAACCTCTCTCCAAGCACCATTTAACCCTCTTATTAGTTAATCCGAATAATGATCAGCATCGCGCGTGGGCAGAGTCTTCTCCAAAGCATAGGATGTTGCTGTCTCCTAATCATCTTGAATATTTTCCATTTACAGGATTGACAATGGTAAATTAAGGACATATACTGTGTATATAGATATATACAGTAAGCACAGGGATATGAACACCTGCTTCCGCTGGACGCTGAAGACATTGTAAAGCGAGGTTAGCATTAATGAGAACATTAAAGGATTCGTGGTTTATCATGCGCTCTGATTTTCGCGGAGACAAATTAAAAATACTATGGACATTTTTAATCACAGTTATCTTTATGTGTTATCTTGGTGGGATGACGAGCTTGGTTACAAATGACGTACTGGGTAATCAGGATCGGACAATGATAGCGGATTTTTTGCTCCTTTCGCTAATGCCATTAATCGGATTCTCTTTCTCCCGTCGTTCCATGAAATATTGGAGTGAAGACTCCTACACGAGAATGTTGGCTTACTTACGATCCTTACCGATTCCTATCAATGTAATATTAACCCGGAGAAAGTTTCAGGCGGTAGTCTCCTTTGCTCTAAATGGTCTGTTGTTCTTCGGTATTGTCTACTTGCTCGGTGAGAATTTCCGGAAGGAGCTGGCAGTACCCTCGTATATTGCTTTTGCCATTACTTGGATCGGCGTTGGACTCATCGTTTCCGGTGTATACATTTTCATTGAATATCTTTGTAGCGGCAAAGCTTATCTATGTCTAACAGTGTTAATCGTGGTGTTGTCTTGGGGAATATCTTTCCTAGTGACGCTTGGGGGAGGCAACCTATTCTTATACAGTATCTCCTCTTCCAAGGAGTGGGGGCTGCTATCTCCGATCATGTGGGGGTCACTATTGCTGGGGACAATATCTGTACAATTATTCTCTAAATGGACTATCCATCGACTGAAGAGTCGTGATCTCGTATGAAGAATAGGAAATGGCAAGGATAGCGCTCTAGCATGCTAGAGTGGAAGGCGAGGTGTAAATCATGTGGGTACCGGTACAGATCAACGAAAATAGTGCAGAACCGCTATATCATCAGATAGAGACACAGCTTAGATCATTAATTATTAGTGGAGTTATTACGGAAGGGACACTACTGCCCTCCATTCGTGAGTTCGCCGGAGACCTGAAGTGCAGTGTAATTACAGTGCGGCGCGTGTATCAGGATTTAGAGAACGAAGGGTTGCTGCGAACACGACAAGGAACAGGTACCTTTGTATCCCATGTAGGTGTCGGAGCGATGG
Source organism: Paenibacillus sp. FSL K6-0276 (assembly GCF_037977235.1). Classification (NCBI taxonomy): domain Bacteria; kingdom Bacillati; phylum Bacillota; class Bacilli; order Caryophanales; family Paenibacillaceae; genus Paenibacillus; species Paenibacillus sp. FSL K6-0276. Next base: position 566,371 of record NZ_CP150276.1, read on the forward strand.
AGGAATATAAGCGAGATGCAGTCGGTAAAGCGCTTGAAAGTGCAGTGGACATCTGCCTATCAGTACATTGCAGCAAGGAAGAGCTTGAGGAGATTTTTCAGGAAATTGTAGAACGTAAATATAGGGAACAGGAATGAAAGGTGGGCGCTTACTCAGATGGTACAGATGGCGATAGAATTGCGGAATGTACGCAAACAGCGGCGTAGCAAGACAATTGGGCCGCTAAACCTGAATCTGCCTCAAGGATATATTACAGCTTTGGTAGGTCAGAATGGATCTGGCAAAAGCACGCTGCTGAATCTACTGCTACAGTTGTCGAACCCAGAGGAAGGCGATATTTATTGGTTTGAAAATAAGTATGATAGCGAGCTCCCTCTAGAGCTTCGACAGTCTATTGCATACGTCCCTGAAAATTCGATTTCGGAAGAGAATCGCTGGAATGCGGAACAAGCGGCCCGATTTCGAAAGCATTGGTATCCGAACTGGGATGAGTCGTATTTTCAGGATCTAATGGATCGATTTGAAGTTCCGTATCATATGAGGCTTTCGAAGATGTCTAAGGGTGAGCGTCGAAAATTTGAAATTGCTGCAGCACTTGCGTCACGCCCGCGTCTATTGTTACTGGATGAGCCTTCTTCTGGTCTTGATCCTTTTGCCTGGAAGATTATGATGGAGACGCTTCGTAAGTATATGGAAGAGACCCAAGCAACGATGATTATCTCTACACACATTGTGGAGGAGGTACGTCGGCTGGCAGATTACATCGTGCTTATGCATAGGGGAGAACTGCTGGGTATGGCCGAGAAAGACAGTCTATTCGGTGCTTGGACCGAGGTGTGGGTACATGTTGCAGATGAAGGGGAGCTTGCTGAGTTATCGGCGGAATTACCGGGGGGCTTAAACTTTACCATAGATACACCGGGTGTAGCTTCTTTTATCATAGAACAATTCCCTACGAACGAGAAACGCATTCATGACTTGGGCGTAAAAGTTATCAAGAGTCGGAGTTTGGAATTGGACGAAATATTGGGTTTATGGACACAGGGACATCGTCCTATCCTAATTGATCACAAGAGAGGGGAATAGAGAAATGGAAGCCTTAAAGCTGGAAAGTGTAATGAAGCAATATGGAGAAAAAACCGCTGTAAACGGAATTAACCTAACGGTAGGCAAGGGGGAAATTTACGGATTACTGGGGGCAAATGGTGCAGGAAAAACAACCACTATGCGCATGGTGCTTGGCCTAATTTACCCTGATGGTGGCAATATTTTATATAATGGAAAGCCGTATAACAGCGAACTTCAGCAAATCATGGGCTATCTACCCGAAGAAAGAGGATTATATCCAAAGGTAAAGGTAAGCGATCAAATCGTCTACTTGGCACGTCTGCGTGGGATGTCAGCTAGTGATGCGGATAAGAGTCTTCGTTATTGGCTAGATCGGTTTGAGGTTCCGGATTATTACAATAAGAAGATTGAAGAGCTCTCCAAAGGGAATCAGCAGAAAATGGGCTTTATCGCCGCAGTCGTTCATAAGCCGCAAATTCTCATACTAGACGAGGCCTTTAGTGGTTTGGACCCTGTTAATGTGGAACTACTGAAAGATACGGTAAGAGAATTGCGTGATCAAGGAACAAGCATCTTATTCTCTACACACCGGATGGAGCATGTTGAAGAACTTTGCCGTAATATTACGATTTTGGATCGTTCTAATACCGTCGTGCAAGGCGATATTCGTACGATTAAGAGTGGGTATCCTCGTGAACAAGTATTGTTGCGTACGGCTAACGAAGTGACCGGTCTAGAATCTATTACAGGCGTAACAGCTGTGCAGCGACAGGAGCGAGGTTATCTGTTGTCGATCAGTGAGATCGGCGCAGCACAGCGTATCCTACAGCAGGCGATGGCGCAGGGTGAAGTGGAGCATTTTGAAATTAAGGAACCAACGTTAAATCAAATCTTTATCAGAGCGGTAGGTGAATCTCATGAATAAGATGGGGACAATTATTGGCTTTACCTTTAAAAATAAAGTAAGAACGAAATCATTCATGATTACTACGTTAATTCTAGTGTTGCTGCTCAGCATTGGGATGAATCTCCCATACATCATCGATCAGTTTAAGGGCGAGTCTACAACAAGCGCAGAGACTCAAATTGCTGTGATCGCGGAAGAAGGAAATCAGGCTGCAGAGTTGTTGAAGGCATATACTTCACCTGAAGGAATGCCGCAGGCAAAAGTTGTGCAATACACTTCTGCCGATGATGCGGAGCTAAAGAAAGCATTAGATGAAGGGACTGTAGAGGGGTATGTTACTTTTGCAGAACCTACTGGCGAAGGACTTCCACCCGTTACTTACCATAGTAAAGATGGTGAACTGAACGGAGATGCACAAATCTATCTCCAAAATGCCCTTCAGCAGGCCAATACACAGTTCATCGTTGGCGACAAGCTGACGCAGGAGCAGATTGCTGCTATGTCAACACCGGTGCAGATAGCTACTCAGCAGCTCAACGCTGATGGAACTGCGGGAGATAAAGATGCGTCTCAGGAATCCACTCCGGCTATTAATTACGTCATTGTATACGCCATGCTTATGCTGTTCTTCATGTCTATCATGATGACTGGTAATATGATCGCAGCTGAGATCACTTCGGAGAAGAGCTCACGGATCATGGAGATTCTGATTACAAGTGCGTCCCCTTTAGCGCAAATGTTCGGTAAAGTTATCGGTGTCTTCTTAGTAGGTTTATTACAAATTGGCGTCATTATCGCAGCGGTAGTCGTCAATCTTAAGCTTCCGCATAATGCAACGATTTTGAAAGATTTAGACCTAGATTTAGGTCAGCTTAATATTAACTTATTGCTTTATGGGATTGTACTTTATGTGCTAGGTTATTTCCTCTACGCCTTGATGTATGCGGCTGTAGGTTCAATTGTCAGCCGTACAGAGGATCTAGGCCAAGCGGTTATGCCGATTATGATGTTAGGGTTCGTAGCTTTCTATGTTCCACTGTTTAGTATTTCCAATGCGGACACTCTACTGGTTAAGGTAGCGAGTTATGTGCCGTTCACCTCTCCATTGACCATGCTACTCCGAATTGGTGTTGGTGAAGTAGCGATCTGGCAAGTTATTGTGTCATTAGCCATCCTGCTTGTTACCACGTTCATTTTTGGCTGGTTGGCTGCCAAGATCTATCGCACGGGCGTATTGATGTACGGCAAACGTCCAAGTATTAAAGAGATCAGAAAAGCGATGAAGGCGTACAAGATCTAAGAGGCATCATATAACCTTTAAGGAGTGGTAATCATGACTTAAAGTGAACAATATAAGCCATGGTAGGGATTATTGCAGGATTGTGGATGTACGGTAAGGCGCGTAAGAGCAAAGCGTAATAGTAGAGAATAAGGAAGCCGCGGCCGATGCCGCGGCTTTTTTGTGCGTATCGTAAAAGTTATGTAGAGGGTGTGGTAGAGGGTATAGACAGTTCAGCCGCTGCTTTGCCCGTTGAGGGACTAAACAACTGACAAATTTCCAGTAGGCATTAGATCTTCTTGAGCAGTCATTTGCTCCCGCACATGCCTAAGCTGTGCTTTCAGAGTGGGTACATTTTTTTGAAGAATGATGCTTATTTGAGGTAGAGATAGCTTTAGGCCATACCACATCACTTTTACGAGCTGCTCCTCCCAGGGCAATGCCTTGGCAGACAAGAGAGATCGGCGTGAGTAGTAATCGGCGCATTGTCGGATACAAGAGCGGTAAGCTTCGATAGGGAATAGCTGGCGGTCGAAGTTTTTCTGACGATATATTTTATGAAGTTCTTTGAAAGTACGGATAGTAATCTTCTCGGCTTCTGCTGTTTGTTGTAACAACAGGGAACTGAGCGTATAGATTTCATTAGTGTACTTTTGAACACACTCTGCAAATATAATTCTATAGGTTGATTCGGTAGGTAAGGGATCAGGCATGATGAACACGATCCTTTCAGAATGATTATGTGATGAACCTATAATATAGAAAAGTAAGAAATGGATTTGTTGATAAGCTCGGCGGTATCAGGTTCTGGATAACTATGTTTTTGAAGCGCAACACTGGATATGGCCTTAGACGGTTTATAGTATAGCCGCCCTCCTCTGGAATCTCTCCCACCGACGACAGCTCTGTACAGACGACCTTGCTCAATATGACCTGCCAAGGATTTACCCTGCAGCTTGGCTTTTAAATCCTGTAAAGCACCTTGAACTAGCTCGAACTGAGTCTGATCCCACTCTGAACCATGGGTACGCACTCGATCTATAGCTTCCTCAAGTCGACAATGGTAAATCATTCTGAGAAAAGAACTCCATTTAATGAGGTCGAAGGTTTTGGTATTGGCTGAGATAAGACACGCGCCCCAACTGCAACCTCCCTTACAGGTAAGTTTAAGGATGCCATAACGGCTGTCTTGTTCAGCCTCCATTCCATAGTGAATAGGCTCAGGTGAATCAAAGACGAATACTTCAATGCGAGATAGTCTTCGCTGGTCCATGACAGGTTTCTCCTCCTTAGGTTTCCAAAAGCTTAAGATCAACATGGTGAGCGACGTTAGCCTTCTCTATATAGGCGAGCATTTCAGCTTTATTCTCACAGACTGCGGCATGCTCCAGCCATAGTCGAAATTTCTGTTTACGTATAACGGATAAATGTAAGGGAAAGGTGTTGCGGGATCTTATTACGTACCAACCGACAGCGACATCTTTCCATGGTTCCTTAAAGGCAGTGAGCCACGGTAAGCTTTGGTGTGCTGACCAATCCTGTTGCTGCTGTTTTTCTCGGATATTATTATATATTTCGTATATAATTCTTCGGTCCATACAGCATTCACAGGTAGAAGGGCTACTGAAATAGCGAAGTGTTTCATTCCTTTCACCCCGTCCAGCATGCTATCACCCTATAGGTTCAGGTAACGCAAAAACCGCAGCAAGAGGAGGACCTCTGCTGCGGTTTTGGAATACAGGTATACACACACCTGGGCCAAAGCGTGGCGGATCAAGGGTCTCTCTCTTTACGCTTACGAGGTTAGCTGTCGGATTCGGACGGTGAGAGTCGCCCTACCTATGTGAGACATGAACAGTCTCCTTCGGATTCACCCCAAGTAGGCCATGTGACCTGATGGTTCCCCCGTTCCCTGCAAATGCAGGAACTCAGCGTTGATTGTATTTCGCGAATTAGATTCAACCCGAATCATACTCTTTTCAAGGTGTTTCTGTAAAAAACAGAAAGTGCTCTTTTGAGCGCAATTTGAACCATATTCTGCCGACTGTGACGAAAAAGTGAACCAAATAGGTATTTATTGCGTGTTATCGAGCCTCTTCCTCGCTTAATCTCGACTTCTTGTTTCATTTCCTATAAAGGCGATTTTTGGTGATTTCTACAATTGTGGTGAATAAAATCACATGGTATGCCCGCTTTTCGCTAATTGAATCAAACTGGAGTAAACAGGAGATATAGAGAGATTGGATATCAAGTAAGCGCTATCCAATGCGAAAATAGTTTTTAATTTGCATTATTTTGGCATCAATCAGGTTTTACAATACTTCCTGCATAAGGGTATGATTACTCCTGTTTCAACAACAATCGAATATTTGATCCGCTTAATTTCCGATAAGGAAAGCGGGGGAACCAACAATCGGCAGACGATGTGAGAGTCGGAAGCCGGTTATGGGGTGAATCCTGTAGAGGATGCGAGTGAGCTCGTATCTATACAGGTAGGGCGACTCTCACCGCCCGAATCCGACAGCTAACCTCGTAAGCGTATGGAGAGAGGATGAGTGCAATGTGACCGCTAGCGAGCCACAGAGGATATCCTTTGTGGCTTTTTGCTGTGCTTTTTATTAGCAAAGCATATATGGAGAGCCTCACGAAGAGGTCGTTAAATTCATCATTAGCGGTGGCTTTTCTTACAAGATCAGGGTGATCACTTTCTGATCTTACAAGCAGAGCATTTGAGGAGAATAATAAGAGATGACGGATCAGAATGAATATGTGCTGGTATGTGCGCCAACGAAGGCGGGCGAACATTTCATTAAACTTCTGAAATTCAGAGGTATTAAGATGGCGGGACTTACCAACAATGTGGCTGAGAAAGCTTTACTTGAGGAGCTGGGGATTGAGCAGGTGATCCTAGTAGATACCCGTCACCAGAACACTTGGTTTCGCCCACCGTTCCCGGTAGGCAGGGTATATCTGTTCGAGAGCAGCTTTACGCTTTGCTGCCGCTACATTCAGATGTGCCGTACCTGGACGACACAGCCGATTTTTGTAATCACAAGTTCAGTAAATCCTAGATTGGTCTATAAAAGACTTGGTGCGAGTTATGTAATCTATTCCCACAGTGGTGATGCTGATTTTCTGGTAGATAAATCACCTCATCAAGGATAAAAGAAGGAGTGCGGGAGATATGATGGATCTGTATATGGTAGCTTCATTAGCTGTAATTTACGGGTTGTTTTATGGATTTATGCGCTGGTGCGCAGGTGTAGTTGAGGATACAGGGAGGGATAAGCTGTGATTCTAGTAATCGCTGTTACCCTACTGCTGTTTGTATATCTGGTTTACGCATTGATTCATCCGGAGAAATTTTAAGGAGGGGCATTCATGGGCATTTTGCAAATAGTTGCTGTAATCGTAATTCTCATCTTGCTGGTTAAGCCGATGGGCACGTATTTATATCATGTATTTTCTAATGAACAGAATCGTACAGATAGATGGTTTGCACGTACAGAGAAAGGTATTTATAAGCTGATCGGCTTGAAGAAGCGGGACGGAATGTCCTGGAAGAAGTATGCACTCAGCTTTATTTTAACGAATATCGTGCTGGTTGCTTTCAGTTATATCTTTCTTAGATTACAGCGGGGATTGCCGCTGAATCCGAATGGAATTGCGGATATGGAGCAGACGCTTTCATTCAATACAGTAATCAGCTTTATGACGAATACGAACCTGCAGCATTATAGTGGGGAGTCGGGACTTTCGTATTTTTCACAAATGGCAGTTATTACGATGATGATGTTTACGTCTGCAGCGAGCGGACTTTCTGTTGCTGTTGCCTTTGTCAGAGGGATTACGGGACAGAAATCAGTTGGGAACTTCTTCGAGGATTTCGTTAAAGCACAAATTCGTGTGTTCATTCCGCTAGCTCTGCTGGTTTCATTGGTGCTGGTAGGACTGCATGTGCCGCAAACACTCAAGCCATCGCTTGCGGTTACTACACTTGAAGGGCAAACGCAACAAATCGCTATCGGTCCAGTAGCTTCTCTGGAATCGATCAAACATTTGGGCACGAACGGAGGCGGCTTCTTCGGGGCCAATTCATCCCATCCTTTTGAGAACCCTAATCCACTTACGAACGTACTGGAGATTCTCTCTATGTGGATGTTGCCAGCTTCACTCCCATATATGTACGGATTGTTTGCCAAGAACAAACGTCAGGGCTGGGTGATTTTTACCGCAATGATGACCTTGTTCGTACTGTTACTAAGCCTGAACTTTTATGCTGAATCAAAGGGTAATCCGGCGATCAATCTACTTGGAATCGAATCTTCACAAGGTAGCATGGAAGGTAAAGAGGTACGCTTCGGCATTCCACAGTCATCCTTGTTTACTTCGGTAACAACCGCAGCTACGACAGGTAGTGTTAACAATATGCATGATACTCTGACGCCGCTGGGAGGCATTACGCCTCTGGCACTGATGATGCTGAACAATGTCTTCGGTGGTAAAGGTGTCGGACTGATCAATATGCTGATGTATGCGATTCTGGGTGTCTTCCTGTGTGGTCTGATGGTCGGCAGGACACCGGAGTTTCTCGGAAGGAAGATAGAGGCCAGGGAGATGAAGCTGATCGCCATCGCGATCCTCGTTCACCCGTTCATTATCCTTGTGCCAACCGCAGGTGCGTTCCTGACGGATTTGGGCAAAGGAGCGATTACGAACCCTGGATTCCATGGACTTAGCCAAGTGTTATATGAATATGTCTCTTCTGCTGCGAACAACGGTTCAGGGTTTGAAGGGCTTGCGGACAATACAACCTTTTGGAATGTCACAACCGGGATCGTGATGCTGCTAGGCCGTTATGTCTCCATGATCGCTATGCTGGCGGTAGCAGGTTCTCTGCTTCGGAAGAAGCCAGTTCCAGAAACGATCGGCACATTCCGTACAGACAATGGTCTGTTCACTGGGATTCTGATTGTTACGGTATTAATTATTGGTGCACTGACGTTTCTGCCGGTCATTGTGCTCGGCCCGATTGCAGAATATCTAACCTTACGGTAGGAAGAGGGAGAACAAAATGAGTACTGTAAAAAGAAAAAAGCTGCTGACGGGACCCATACTCCTAAGCGCTGTAAAGGATAGCTTTATTAAGCTTAACCCAGTGACGCTAATCAAAAATCCGGTTATGTTCGTGGTAGAAGTCGGTACGATCATTGTATTGCTAATGGTACTCGCACCTGGATATTTCAATGCTGAGAAATCGCTAGGGTTTAATATCACGGTGTTGTTCATTCTGCTATTTACAGTGCTGTTTGCGAATTTCGCTGAAGCGCTGGCGGAAGGCCGCGGAAAAGCCCAGGCAGATTCGCTCAAGAAAACGAAACAAGATATCACTGCCAACAAACTGGTTGGAGGGTCAGTGAAGACAGTATCCTCCTCCGAGCTGCGTAAAGGGGATATCGTCATCGTCAGTCAGGGAGAACTCATCCCTGGTGACGGTGAAGTGATTGAAGGGCTGGCTTCCGTTGATGAATCAGCGATTACAGGTGAATCTGCACCTGTGATCAAGGAAGCTGGTGGGGACTTTGGTTCCGTTACAGGCGGCACACGGGTCGTCAGTGATGAGATTAAAGTGAGAATCACAAGTGATCCAGGTGAGTCGTTTCTAGATCGAATGATCTCCCTTGTTGAAGGGGCGAAACGTCAGAAGACACCGAATGAAATCGCGCTAAATACGCTCTTGATCAGTCTGACGCTAATTTTCCTGATTGTAGTAGTGACCTTGCGGCCGATTGCAACTTATCTAGGCGTTGAATTAGACATTCCCGTCATGATCGCCTTGTTGGTCTGTCTGATCCCGACAACAATCGGGGGACTGCTCTCTGCAATCGGAATAGCGGGTATGGATCGAGTGACCCAGTTTAATGTACTTGCGATGTCGGGTAAGGCAGTTGAGGCTGCCGGCGATATTAATACGATGATCTTAGATAAGACCGGTACGATTACCTTTGGGAACCGGATGGCGAGTGAATTTGTACCTGTCGGAAATGAATCCGAAGCTGAGCTTACGGCATGGGCGGCCATTAGTTCCCTAAAGGATGAGACGCCTGAGGGACGTTCTGTTATTGAGCTGGCCAAGAAGCTGGAACGCAGCTATGACAGCAAACTTGCTGAAGGTGGGGAATTCGTAGAATTTAAGGCGGAAACCCGGATGAGTGGTATTGATCTGCAAGATGGACGCTGTGTACGTAAAGGTGCGGTAGACTCCGTGAAGAAGTGGGTACAGTCGAAAGGCGGGGTAATTCCCGCTAATCTAGACAGTAATTCCGATGCTATCGCACGGATGGGGGGAACCCCGCTTGCTGTTGCAGTAGACAATCGAATCTATGGACTTATTTACTTGAAGGATACGGTAAAGCCGGGTATGAAAGAGCGGTTTGATGAGCTGCGGAGGATGGGGATCAAGACCATCATGTGTACGGGCGACAATCCCCTGACCGCAGCTACTATTGCCCGTGAAGCGGGTGTAGATGATTTCATCGCTGAAAGTACACCAGAGGATAAAATAGCGGTCATTCGCCGCGAACAGAACGAAGGCAAGTTGGTTGCTATGACAGGGGATGGTACAAATGATGCCCCTGCCCTTGCTCAAGCTGATGTGGGGTTAGCGATGAACAGCGGCACTACAGCTGCTAAGGAAGCGGCAAACATGGTTGATTTGGACTCCGACCCTTCGAAGATCATAGAAGTCGTAGCGATTGGCAAGCAGCTACTGATGACACGAGGCGCGTTAACAACCTTTAGTATCGCGAATGATATCGCGAAGTATTTCGCCATTATTCCAGCGATGTTCATGCTCGCCATTCCTGAAATGGAAGCCCTGAATGTAATGGGACTAGGCTCACCAAGCTCGGCTATAATATCCGCGTTAATATTCAATGCTATTATTATTCCGCTGCTCATCCCACTGGCTATGAAGGGAGTCTCGTATAAAGCTATGAGCTCTACGAAGCTGCTCGGACGCAATATTTTTATCTATGGGCTAGGCGGAGTGGTTGTACCTTTTGCGGGCATCAAGCTCATTGATATGATCGTAAGTGTATGGATTTAACGACGTATTGACTAATCATTGAAAGGGTGAGAGTATCGTGAATAATAGAAACTCCATTGAGGACGCTGAAGAGCAGCTGTCATCATCGAAAGGTGCTTACTTCTTTATTATTGTACGACTAAGTCTAGTCTTTATTGTTCTCTGCGGAGTGATCTATCCTCTGACGACTACAGCGATTGCTCAGGTTCTGATGCCATCGCAAGCGAACGGTAGCTTGCTTAAGAATGATGCTGGAGTAGTTGTAGGCTCGGAACTCATCGGGCAGAACTTTACGGACCCCGCTCTATTCCATGGCCGTGTGTCCAGCATTGAGTATAAAGCGGAAGCTTCAGGCTCCAATAACTACGCTCCATCCAATCCGGATATGCTACAGCGGACGAAGGATTTTATCACACAGTGGCAGCTCGATAACCCGGATGTAGCATTGAGCAAATTGCCGGTAGATTTGGTAACCAACTCAGGTTCGGGGCTTGATCCGCATATCACGCCTGCTTCGGCTATCGTGCAGATTCCCCGGATTAGCAATTTAACTGGTATTCCTGCCACGCAGTTGGAAGAGCTCGTGAACAAGCATACTGAAGGTCGCGACCTAGGGTTGTTCGGTGAAGAACGGGTAAATGTATTGAAGCTGAACATGGATCTTCAAAAACTATCGAACAAATAAATATAGCAAATGTCCCTGCCAGATTCCTCTGAATCGGGCAGGGATATCTTCAAATATAAGAAAGTATCAGTTACACACGATACACCATCCTTATATTTCTACGAGAAACAGTTGTCATCTTTAAAGGTCGGCAACGCCGTTTCTTCTTGCTTCCTAAGCAGAGAAGAGTTCATGTATGAACGGGGTTATGTTAAGGAGTGATCTTGATGGGAACATACCGGAGGAAGACGCCGGAGGAACTGCTGCTCTCTATCTATGAGCTGCATCGAGGGCGTCTGAAGATCTATATAGGGCCGGTCAGTGGATCGGGCAAGACGTATCAGATGCTGCGTGAGGGCCAGGCGCTTAAAGCGCAGGGAATCGATGTCGTGATCTGTGCGGTTTCGACGAATCAGAGTCCAGAAACTAAGGATCAGCTGGGCGACCTCGAACGGATACCGAGTATCCATTGGTTTCAGAAGGATATTGAGAAGAAGGATCTTGATGTAGAAGCTATTGTGGCACGTAATCCAGAAGTTGTGCTGACAGATGGCTTGGCTCACCAGAATCGCGAGGGTGCGGAAAGGGCTGGAAGGCTGGACGATATCAAATATTTATTGAGTAATGGGATCAGTGTCATCACAACTGTAAACGTATATGAACTGGAGGGTGCTGCGGATCTAGCGCGGAAGTGGACCGGGATTGAGGTAGAGCATTCCCTTCCCGCTGAAGTGCTTACTCTTGCAGATGATATCGTCCTAATTGATGTGACCCCGGAAAAGATACTTCAACGCTTGTCCGATGGACATTTAGGTAAGCACCAGCAGAGATCACTTTTTAACAAAGGCAATTTAAGCAAGCTGCGGGAGCTGGCACTTCGGATGGTCGCTGAGGATGTTAATGATTCGCTGGAGAAACACCGGGAAGAACAAGGGCTGCAGGGAGCTTCGGGGATCGCAGAGAAAGTCTTAGTATCCGCACAGTATTATTGGAATGGCTCGATCCATATCCGCCGTGGACAGCAGATCGCCAAACGGTTAAACGGGGATCTGGCGGTGGTGTCATTCTGGAGGCAAGGTCTCACCCTATCTAAGGAAGCAGCTACCTTTAAGAGATCTCTCTGGAAGCTGACCGAGAAGATTGGGGCCTCTATGGAGGAGATACCCTTTCGTTCGAAGAGGGAGATCCCTCGTCTCTTGGTAAAATACGCAACCCGGCATAATATTACTCGAATCGTTATGGGGCACTCCAAGCAGACCGCGTGGCAGGAATTATGGAAAGGCTCGATTGCCAATTCATTAATGAAGCAAATCCGGGGTGTGGATGTGTTCTTCGTGGCGGATCGCGCAGACCGTGAGGGAGAACGTGTACTTCCAACCCGGCAGAGTCGTAATGAACGGAAAGCGGATGCCTATCACAGGTTAAGTAGTCAGGAAGTAAAGGATAAAATCGATGCGATTCGCGGAGGAACATTTAAGGTGTATATTGGTGCGGCTCCCGGTGTGGGCAAGACTTACAAGATGCTGCGTGAAGGGAACGATCTTTTGAAGAGAGGGATCGATGTCGTTATTGGACTGCTGGAAACGCATGGCCGCAAAGAAACCCTTGAACAAATCGGTGGACTGGAGATCCTTCCGCGACTACGTATGGAGTACCGAGGGACTGTCCTTGAGGAAATGGATACGGCAGCAATCATTAAGCGTAATCCTGAAGTCGTGCTGGTGGATGAACTCGCTCATACTAATATGCCAGGCAGCAAACATAAGAAGCGGTATATGGATGTTATGGAGCTGCTGGATGCGGGAATATCTGTGATCTCTACAGTGAATGTTCAGCATTTAGAAAGCTTGAATGACGCAGTAGAACAAATTACTGGAGTTAGGGTAAGAGAGACCTTTCCGGATAGCATTCTACAGCGGGCTAACGAGGTAGAACTTATTGATGTATCACCTAAGACACTCCAGGAACGGATGAAGGATGGGAAAATCTATGCAATGGCCAAGGTGGATCAGGCGCTGGGGGCTTTTTTCAAAATCGGGAATTTGATCGCCCTCCGGGAGTTGGCGCTGCGGGAAATTGCTGACGATGTAGATGAACGGCTAGAATCTTGGGAACGTGTCGGTTCGCTGCGGGGGCCTTGGCGGCGTCAGGAAGTCATTTATGTGTGTATCACCTTGGGGGATCATGCGGAGCGCTTAATTCGGCGTGGTTTTCGGATTGCATATCGTCTAAAAGCTTGCTGGTATGTTACGTATGTGCAGGAATTTAAACAAAATGGACCCGTTTATGATAAACGTATAAATGATTTAAAGGAATTGACGGAACGACTGGGTGGAACGTTTAAGATGATTCCTAACGTGCTCCCCGCACGAGTGGCGTCCTTGCTGCTTGAAAGATCTCAAGTTTTGCAGAGCACTCAGATTATTATCGGTCAGTCACAACGCTCATGGCTGCGAAAAAGTCTTCGCGGCGATGTTACCAAGCAGATTCTACGTACTGCCAGAAACGTGGATGTACTGGTCGTGGCAGATCTCAAACGTGAGGAACCATAGACTATGACTAATGAAAAAGGGTATTCCCAAGCCAATTGGCCGTGAGGATACCCTTTTTGCACATATGAATTACATCATGTACTGAATAGTTTAATAGCTGAATTATTTAGCAGCTTCGATGAGTTCTTTGAGCGCAGGAAGATTAAATCCCTTGATGGCTTGATCTCCTGCTACGGTTACAGGAATACCCATGAAGCCAAGCTTCTCGACTTCCTCTTGATAGACTGTGCTGGTCATAACATCTCTTACTTCGAAAGGAACACCTTGCTCAGTGAGATATTGTTTGACCAAATTACAGTCACTGCAGCCTGCGGTTGAATAGACAATCACTGACTCACTCATTGGTTCACAGCCTCTTTGATCGCGTCTCTTGTGATCTTCCAGTGCGAAGTGTTCCAGCGAACCTCATTATCCTCAAGCAGGAAGAGTTGTGGAGATTCATGTTTGATGCCAAATTCCTCAGCAATTTGATTGGAAACGGAACGATCCTCGATGACTAAGACCACTGCAGCGGCAGTATCCGCATCCTTCAGATAAGCCTGAAACTCTTCATTAGCTTTAGCACTAATCGGGCAGGTAGTACTGTGTTTAAACAGCAGTTTCTTGCCAGGCTTAGCTACATATTGCTCAAGATCCTCCAGCGTATGGAGTTGTTGAATAGACATAGATATCACCCTCCTGGGATCGTTATTTGCTAACAATTGTGTTGTTAACAACCTGTAATCATGATTGTAACATAGATCAAAATTAAAACAAAAAGGATTCTGAAGGGCCTGTACAAAGGGAAGCCATACCTGAAACCGATCGCGTTGAAAAAAAAGATATAGCATGCTAAGGTGAAAAGAAGCAACATGCCTAACCATATCGCTAGGAGATAGGAGTGTTCATAAGAATGAAGAGAGTTGCATGTGTGACCGGAGCTGATCGGGGCCTCGGACTGTCTCTTGTACGTTCGATGCTAGCAAAACAGTTCACGGTATTTGCAGGACAATATATGAAAGAATCAGAAGAATTGAAAGCGCTTAAAGAACAGTATCCTGAACAGCTGGAACTTATCCCCCTTGATATCAGCAATAAAGACAATGTAAAGCAAGCTGCAAGAGCAATAGCAAGCAAAACTGGATATGTCGATATCATTATTAATAATGCGGGTATTATTCATTCCGCTGATGATGCTACGATGCTGGTAGATATGGATGATGAGGGCATGGCAGAAATTTATAATGTAAATACGCTTGGCGCGTTAAGTCATGGTGTTTCATCCTGGCTGGATGCAGACATATATGCATGGCCAGAAGAATGAGCAAGCAGATATTTCTCCGGAAGCGTCGGCGGGTCAGATTGTGAACCTTGTTCTGGAGTATAAAAAGTATCTGGGCGAGGAACCGGCTTATCTTGATTTGTTTGGCAGCTCGTGGCCTTGGTAGGACGGATGTCTCAAAAAAATATAAGAAGAAAGGCGCTGATCCAATGTCTACACTAAAAGCACTTGCACTCGGAAGTTACTCGGAGGTTAAATATCACCCATTTGCTGGAGTGGATCGGGAGATTGAACAAATTCTAGCCAATGATATGCAGGTGTATTCTTCAGAGGATTATGGGCTGCTCAATAAAGAAACGTTGTCTGACTACAAGCTGGTAATCTCCTATACCGAATTTTCTGATGACAAAATTCCGGCGGAACAAAGCGGTGCATTGCTATCCTATGTGGCTGGCGGGGGCGGACTACTAGTGGTACATAACGGAATTTCCTTACAACGAAATCAGGAGCTTGGTGCCCTACTGGGAGCACATTTCACCCATCATCCAGAGTTCACTGCTCTACAGATGTCCATACCAGCACGGGAGCATCCCATTATGCAGGGAATAGAAGAATTTGTGATTGATGACGAGCCGTATTATTTTGAGATGCATCCTTATTTCGAAACGACAGTGCTTGCAGAATATCCTCATGAGGGAGCGATGAGACAAGCGGCTTGGTGTCACGAATTTGGTTTAGGCCGGGTTGTTTATTTAATGCCAGGGCACCATCTGCCTTCATTCTCGGTAGAGCCATTTCGCCAAATGATTCGTAGAGGTGGGCTTTGGGCAGCAGGATTATTGTAGAACGTAGGGTCAATCTTCCCAAAGCTCACAAAATGACAAAACCTCGATATCAGAACTTGAAAAGTGAAGACATGCCTGTACGACAAGAGGAAGGGGCAATCATTAAAGTTTTTTCCGGCTCTTCCGGAGGCGTGAAAGCTCCAACTCTAAATTATATTCCGATTACAATGGATTCATCTATGTTCTTGAGGGTAAGGGGACATTTGGTCACAATAACATCAATGCCTCCAAAGGCCAGGTTTTATGGTTGAGTGAAGGCGGTAGCGGAGAAAGCGAAATAGATATTACTGCTACTGAGGAGCTGCGAATATTACTGTATGCTGGTGAGCCCATCCATGAACCGGTAGTCGCTAGAGGACCGTTCGTAATGAACACGGAAAGAGAAATTACCGAGGCTTTCAGTGAGTATCGACAAGGAACTTTTTTGAAATAACAGCTATGCCGCAATCTGAATTTTTGAATACAAAGAGGCTCCACAGAAGCTAATGGCTTTTGTGGAGCCTCTTTCTGTAACTTTAACTTCTCCAATATTATATGCATGAATTATCCACTTTCGGTAAAAAATACGGTCACAGCTATAAAGGAGGTGTTAAGGGTGTGGCATGAGGTAATAGAATTAATTCCTAGTTGGAGCGTGGTTTTCCAAGGGATTATGATTTTCTGCGTCCCGTTCATCCTACTGCGTACAATAAGCTGGGCTAAAGCTAAAGAAGACAGGTTAACCACTAGAGCCAAAAAAGCTACTGGCAGCAAAGGTGGAGGTGTTCCTAACGCAGAAGCATCTGGAGGAACAAGCAATTTAGAAGGGCTTAAGGAGCAGAATAGCTCGGATGAAGTAACTAAGGATACGGATGTAGCAATAACTTATAGTGGTCATTTAAAGGAGGATTTGCAGAAATTTAAAGAGATCAGTGCCGATATGCACGATGTGAATGTAAGGGAATTGCGAATCGGAAGTATAAAGACCAGGGCAGCGCTTTTGTACGTAGAAGGGCTAACGGACAAAGACAAAATGGATCAGAATATATTGAAGCCGTTAATGAATGCGTATCGGCCTTTTAAGGATATGAATGCCATACCAGAAGCGAAAGATCTACAAGATATTCTCATCCATGAGATATTGCTCATATCAGAAATTGAGCATACGGATAATGCAAACCTCTCCCTACAGAAGGTGTTATTTGGATCTGCAGTGCTGCTCGTGGATGGGATATCAGAGGCTTTTGTGCTCAGTAGTCCGAAGGGGAATACAAGAGGGATTCAGGAGCCAGAATCTGAAGCAGTCTTGCGGGGATCGCGAAGCGGATTTAACGAGACATTAAGTGATAACACGGCAATTCTGCGTAGACACGGGCAGAGTACAGAACTAGCGATGATTTCTTTTACTGTAGGAAAGAGAATGCAGAAGGAATTGATCCTAACTTATATCAAAGATATTGCGAATGATGAACTTGTAGAAGAGGTTAAACGAAGAATTAGAACGATAGATATAGATGATGTTCAAGAATCTGGTTATGTCGAGCAATTAATCGAAGATAATAGCTACAGCCCTTTCCAGCAGATTCAGAATACGGAAAGGCCGGACCGCGTAATGGCAGCACTTCTGGAAGGAAGAGTGGCTATCTTAATTGATGGTACACCCTTTGCATTGATTATGCCGGTTACCTTCGGGATGTTACTGCAATCTCCAGAGGATTATAACGATCGCTGGATGGTAGGGTCGCTGCTACGTCTTTTGCGTTTTCTTGCGGCAACGATATCCCTTTTTGCGCCGGCACTATATATTTCCTTCCTCTCGTTCCAGCCAGGATTGATCCCAACGAAGCTGGCCATTTCCATAATCAGCTCCAGGCAAGGCGTACCCTTCTCTGTATTAATTGAAGCATTGATTATGGAAATCGCGATTGAAATCTTACGAGAGGCTGGACTTCGCTTGCCTAAACCTATCGGTCCGGCAATGGGGATTGTCGGCGGTCTGATCATCGGGCAAGCTGCGGTAGAAGCTGGAATTGTGAGCCCAATCTTAGTCATTGTAGTTTCGCTTACGGCTGTTTCTTCCTTCTCTATGCCAATGTATAGTGCTGGGATGACGCTTCGTATGCTCCGGTTTGCAGCCATGTTTTTTGCAGCGATCTTTGGATTATACGGAGTTGTACTGTTTTTTCTTTTGCTTAGTAGTCATTTAATTAAGCTGAAGAGCTTTGGTGTTCCTTATCTTGGTCTGGCAGTTCCGAATAAGACAGTGAATTGGAAAGATTTTATATTCCGTATGCCTTTGCAATTTCTAACAGGGCGCCCTACGTTGTTGAAACCAAAGGACCCCTTGCGTAAAGGGTGAGAAGTCTAGGTAAAGGAGGAAGAGATCATGAGCGCCGAGGTAAAGGACCGAATTACTGCTATTCAAGCGACGATCATTCTAGCCAATTATACAATTGCGGCAGGGGTACTTACGCTTCCTCGAACCATTGTAGAGGCTAGCGGTAGTCCAGATGTATGGATATCTGTTTTTTTAGGGGGAGTAATCTCCTTTCTATCAGGATTGATCATTGTGAAACTTAGTCAACGGTTCCCAGGCCAGACTTTCTTTCAATATATCGGGAAGATCATCGGCAAGCCACTCGGATCGGTTCTCGCAATAGGAGTCATTGGGTATTTTCTCTGCATCGCCGGCTTTGAGGTGCGTTCGGTGCAGGAGGTGACATCTTTTTTTCTACTGGAGGGAACACCTCCTTGGGCTATTATGGCTGCTTTTATATGGATTGCCTTCTACTTATGCAGAGGAGGAATTAATGCTATCACTAGCATGTGCAGACTTATTGTTCCGATTACCTGGACAGTGTTTCTGGGGGTTTGTCTGCTTAGTTTAGAAGTTTTCGATCTCAATAATCTACTTCCAGTCCTTGGAGATGGATTGGAACCCGTATGGAAAGGGATCAGGCCAACCGTCCTAACCTTTACAGCGGGTGAAGCGATGTTGTTCGTTGTTGCTTTTATGGATAAGCCTCAAAAAGCAGTAAAGGTAATCATAGCTGGAACATGTATATCGACGATATTTTATAGCCTAGCAGTTATAGTGACCATTGGCGTCTTTTCTGTAGATGGAGTGATAACAAGAACTTGGCCGTTTCTCGATCTTATACGAAGTTTTGAAGTAAACTATCTCCTTTTTGAAAGGTTTGAGTCGTTGTTATTGGTGATCTGGATTATGCAGATCTTTTGTACCTTTTGTATTACAATTTATGCGGCGGCTTTAGGATTGTCTCAAATCTTTCATAAAAGGTTCCAAAGTTGTTTGCTGGCTATACTTCCGGTTGCCTATGTAATTTCTAGGATTCCTCCAAATGTGAATGCTCTGTTTGCTTTAGGAACAGGTATCGGTGATTGTATGCTTATTCTATTCGGATTGCTTCCGTTACCACTATTAATCATCACATACTTCCGGAGGGCTGTTTCATGAGAAAATGGAGGATGTGGATCGTACTTTCTGTACTATGTATCCTGTTGTCTGGCTGCTGGAGTAGCTCACCTATTGAGGAATTAAACATGATGATTGGCGTTGCACTGGACAGTGCGGATGAGACAGGAGATGAGGAGGTAGCTAAGCTGGAAGGTGGGAATCATACGAAGTCTGCAAAAATAATAAGTACCTATCAATTTACGATTCCACAAGGGTCGGGAGGGGCCATAATGAAGTCTTCTGCAAGTTCATCCTCTTTTAAGAATTACTATAATATGAGTGAAACTAGCGATTCTATCTTTGAAGCGATACGGCAGCTTTCACTGCGCACTCGACGCACTCCGATTGGTCATCACCTAAAGGTCATTGTGATTAGTGAAAAACTCGCGCGTTCTAAGAACCTTACTGAGCTAATAGATTTCTATACTCGGGATGATAATATCCGTCCCAGTATTATGTTATTTGTCAGCAAGGGAAAAGCCAAAGATGTATTGGAAAATGCACTGCCGGGTCAGACCCCTGCATTTGTACTTGAAGGGATCTACAATAACAGAGATCGGAATATGGGGATATTGGAGCCGGTATCTCTGGCTAAAGTAGTTGGCCCGTTGCAGGGAAAGAGAAGCTTCTTATTGCAAAATGTTATTGCTTTTGATAAGGAGACCAAGTTAGCAGGAGCAGGCGTAATCAAAGGGTCAACGGGGAAGCTTGTCGGATTTTTGGATGAATCGGAGCTGGAGGGAATGGTCTGGCTGACCGGAAAGGGAATAGGCGGAGTGCTTAAAACGTATGATCCGGATAACAATAACCTCATAACCTACGAAGTTAAATCTATGCATAGTAAGATCAAAGCCAATGTGAACAATGGGCAGATCTCTTTTGACGTAAAAATAAAATCTACAGGTAGATATGCTGAGGTCTTTGGCAAGGAATCGAAGAAATTACACGACGGAATTGTAAAGAAGGATAAAGCTGTGCTGCAGAAGCGTGTCATAGAAATGGTGCAAACCACTGTGAAGAAAATGCAGAAGGATCTGCATACCGAAGCTGCCGGTTTCGGCACCAGTCTACGTATTCAACATCCAGCCGTATGGCGGAGCGTCAAGGATAACTGGGACGAAACCTTCAGCCAAATTCCGATTACCTATGAAGTAAACCTGAATATTGAAGAATACGGTGCATCAGATACTGCGGCTGAATAGAGAGAGCTTATAAACGATTCAGAGTTACTTCGTCTGATTTGTGATAGGTATGACATCATTTTGATGTAGCGCATCGAGGACTTCGGTTTTTAATTGAGCAGTGAAGGTATTCCATGTTTTTTTGCCGATATCCAGTTCTTCACGTCCAATAGCGTTTAGTGTTTCCAGCCAAAGACGCTTATCGTTAATCAGGCCAAGTTGATCTTGAATCTGTTTATATATTTCCTCATGGGCATGGAATTTCTGATTTAACGCAAAAGCAGCTGCACTAGCGGTATATCGCAGTTCCTTAGCGGCCATTCTCAGCTGGTGCAGCGAGTCGAAGGCTGCTTCTGATTCTGCATCATGCCCACGAAATATGGCTTTGCAAGCTTTTTTCTTCTGCTCGTAAGCTACCTCGAGTTCACGCATGACAACGTTGACATCCTTTTTTGCTACTCGGGCCTCAAGCTGTTCGCTTAGGAAGGTTTTCCACTTCTCATCCAGATCCTCATTGATTAGCTTAGGCAGCTCATCGGCCAGCTTCTTACGGTAAGTTTTGCGCTTGTCCTTTTGGTGGTCGATCACAGCCTTTAACAGTTCTGCTGTCTTTGTATCGCCGACTTCCTTAGCCTGTTTGCATTTGGTCTTAAACGATTCAATGAGAACGTCTGCATCTCTGACTTTGCCTAATCTCTTTTGGGCTTTCTCAAATAGGGGATACAGTCCCAAAGCATGACCAGGGTCGAGAATGGATAGCAGTGTTAATAGCTTGCGGCAGTTTACTCTTGCTTGGTGAATGTCCTCACCATCGAATTTGCTAAGTGCATCATGGCTGTAATCCCAAAAGTCAATATACAGCAGGTTAAGTGCCTGTTCCCATTGTCTTGTCTTGGTTAACTGTCGTTCCTTCATCAGCTGGTCCACCGTCATGCGGCATCACTCCTTAACGTTGTGTATAGCATGAAACTAAGGTTACCCCTATTCGATCTGGGGCACGTTCGTATACTATAAGGATAGCGTTATAATAACCTCATTTCAATTCTGTTTTCGCAGCAATGGGGGCAATCGGGTACAATATCTCTATCATTATTTTGACGGACAATTCGGGAAAGAGGGGAATCGGTGGATACTCGTGAGTATGATTCAATGATCAATGGATCTTTCGATAGGGGGCAGGAAATCATCGGACTTCCTTCAGAAATGGGACTTTTTCAGCATCTGATCCTAAAGGATAATAGTAAAGATGCGGAAGCAGGGGGCTCCGGGGAGATGTTGATCCCTTTCGCCTTTGAGGAGACCCTTTGCAGGGATGTCGGAGCGGGCCTTGTTCCTCCTTGTCTGCATCTATGGAGTCATTCTGGGGGCGTGGCGCTCGGACTACGGGACAGCAAGCTTCCGTACGCGGCTCAAGCGATGGCTATGCTGGAGCAGCAAGGGATTCGTACAGCGGTAAGGCATTCCGGTGGTGCTGCGGTGCCTCTGGATGATGGAATTGTTAATGTTTCGCTAGTTCTGCCCAAAGGGCGCGGAAAACTGGACTTTCATGATGACTTTAAGCTTCTGGCTTCTTTGATCACTGATGCGGTTGCTATAAGTCATCCACAGGCTGCAGCACAAATTGAAGCTGGTGAGATTGTTGGTTCTTATTGCCCTGGTGACTTCGATCTGGCTATCGGTGGGCGTAAATTTTGCGGCATTGCCCAGCGCAGACAAAATAATGCCTATTTCGTGCATGCATTTGTTGTTGTTTCAGGTTCGGGACTAGAACGCGGTGAACTCATTCGTGACTTCTATGAGCAAGCATCTGGAGGAGACTCGGCATTATCTTATCCGCGGGTTCGTCCAGAGACGATTGCTGGACTTGGTGAACTAGGTGGACCAAATGCCACTGAAGTATTTGCCGAAGGCATTAAACAAGCATTAGCCCGCCGTGGAGTGGTGCTTAAATCCTCTGATATGTTGAAGCAGGAGACGGGTTATGTCTTGGACTACGAAGATCCGCGTGTTCTGGATGCTGCGCGAGTCCTGCATGAACGTTATTCCCAAGGATAAAAGGGTTTGAGCATAGTTAAGAAGGACGTAACGGAAATCTGGCGAAGGGCCAGCAACCGTAACGTCCTTTTTAATCATATAAGTCCGGACGTCTGTCTGCAAAAATCGGAATCTGCGCTCGAATTTCACGCACCTTATGTAAATCGATATCCCCCGTTAGGATTTCTTCCGCTTCAGAAGCTTCACATAAAATATCTCCCCAAGGATCAATAATCATGGAATGCCCAGCAAAGATATTGGCAGGGTCGCTGCCTGCACGGTTGCAAGCTACCACATAACATTGGTTCTCGATGGCTCGGCTGATCAGTAGCGCACGCCAATGGGACAGCCTAGAGAGAGGCCATTCTGCACTGATAAACAAGATTTCCGCTCCTTGCGCAGTATGGGCCCGAACCCACTCTGGAAATCGGATATCATAACAGATCAGCCCCGCACATAACGTACCTTCCAATGTGAAGAGTCCTTTGTCTTCTCCAGGCTGCAAATACAGGTGTTCATTCATTAGCTGAAACAAATGCAGCTTATTGTACGCGCCAACGAGATCTCCTGATCGATTAAATACAAACATACTATTGGTTACACCGGAAGCACGCTTGCTAGCTACTGAACCAGCGATGATATTGATGCTGTATTGTTTAGCCAAGCTAGAGATGAATTCCTTGGTAATTTTTCCTTCTGGATCGCCAATATCTTCTAGTCTGGTTAGATCATAGCCAGTGGTCCAAAGCTCAGGGAGGATAAGGCAATCGGGAGCCACAGCAGCTGCTTCACTAATTTTATATGCTGCGGCAGCATAATTCATAGTGGGATTACCAAATGCTATATCCAGCTGAATAAGCGATATTCTCATAGGACTCACCTCTTTTGTCCAAATATAAGTCGTTTCTTCTTGAAGAGTATAGCACGCAAAAGGGATAAGCAATGTTGCTTTTTAAAAAAGGATTTGATATATTAGTTGACGGGTCAATTATTATGAGTTAGTATAATTTCATACAAAACAATTGCATGCAATTAATTTTGGGGAGGAGGTATATTTTGACGGAGCACTATCCTGAGGAAGACCGCATATTTGAACTGCTGCAGGCATTGAACAAGGGAATCTGTCCGAAATTCGAACGATGTGCTGGGATCAGTCCCACACGGCTTCGCCTCCTGCATGAACTATTCCAGGTAGATGAAGTCAGCCAAATTACTCTGCAAAAGGGCATGGATATAGATGCGGCCGCCGTCACTCGGCACTTGAAGGGGATGGAAGAAAGCGGAACGATCACTCGCCGCAACAACCCAGTAGATAACAGGGTTACATTGGTCTCATTAACGGATCAAGGGCGGGAAAGAATGCTTCAATATAGCGAAGAGAAGAGGCGATTTGTCGCTACTCTGCTTACTGGCTTTAACGATCAGGAGCGAACAGTGCTCATAGATATGCTTAATCGTCTGCAATCTAATATCAATCTGTTGTAACCATACAAAATTACACACTCAAAGGAGAAATACACACATGAACGCTACACAAACAAACACACAAACAAATGATTTTAAAGAAATTATTACGGGTCGTCGCTCTATCCGCAAATACGATCCATCCGTTAAGATCAGCAAAGAAGAGATGACACAGATTCTTACTGAGGCTACTCTTGCACCTTCTTCTGTGAACATGCAGCCTTGGCGGTTTCTCGTCATTGAAAGTGATGAAGCCAAAGCTACTTTAGCACCTCTCGCTCGTTTTAATAACGTACAGGTTGAGACCTCTGCAGCTATGATTGCCATTTTCGGTGATTTGAACAATTTCGATTATGCTGAGGAGATTTATGGTACAGCTGTTGAACGTGGACTAATGCCTGCTGAAGTAAAAGAAAACCAATTGGCTAGATTATCCGCTCACTTCTCTAATTTGCCACGTGAAGTTAACAAAGACACCGTGCTCATCGATGGTGCGCTTGTTGCGATGCAGTTGATGTTGGTTGCTCGTGCACATGGTTACGATACGAACCCAATTGGTGGTTATGAGAAAGATCAAATCGCAGAAGCGTTTGGCATGGACAAAGATCGTTATGTTCCTGTGATGTTACTTTCCATTGGTAAGGCTGTTGATGCAGGTTATCCATCTGTCCGTTTGCCTATCGATAAGATTGCTGAGTGGAAATAATTTTTCACACCTAAGGAGGAATAAACAATGGTCATTATCCATGCTGTACTAAAAGTGAATCCGGAACGTCGCGAACAGTTTTTGGCTGAGTCTAAAACGCTACTCTCTGCTACTCACGCTGAAGAGGGACATCTCTCTTACGAGCTGTATGAGAATGCTGGAGAAGCAAATTCATTTATTATGGTTGAGACATGGCGCGACGCTGAAGCGGTATCTAGCCACAATACGAGCCCTCATTTTACCGCGTTCTCAGCTAAAGCGGGTGAATTCTTGGCTGCGCCACTAGACGTAAAAGTATTTAGCGCAGAACAAGTGAAATAAGATATCTCCATTCTTAGTGAATCCTGTTAATCTTAAACAGGGATGGTCCATAGCCACAATGGCTGCGGGGCATCCCTGTTTTTTATATTCCCACCGTTTATAAGAAGGAAACGAACAGGGTTACTCAGAATTACATTTGATAATTTTGGCCAATTGTCATGTATAATGATCGTTATAAATAATTAGGGTGGAGTATTGGCTATGAAAATAAAAATCACAAAGAATGGTTCAAAAAAGGACGAGGTATTCTTTCTCACAGACTTCGGCGAGGGCCGGGGAATCTGGTGCGGTGCTCCTGTGAAGCCAGGGACGGAAACGGATGTGGAATTCGAGCTTTCGGAGCTGTTCATGAGATGGGTGGATATTCTGCCTGTATCTGCTGGTGAGTTCAATATCAGGTTAGAGGGAGATAAGGTTGTTTTTACAGGTGTGCTGGAGAATATTGAAGAAGACGGAACGGGATTTTTGCGAATGGGTGAAGGGTTAGTGATGTTCGAGTGTCTCGGTGAACCTATGGCACTTGGTGTGTTTGTAGAATTACAGGTCCGTGATGTGAGAATCTACCCCTTGAGTATTTGACGCTTCTCAGCGACTAAGATAACATACAAAGATAACATTAGATTCAGAAAGCTAAGCATGAGGAGTAGAAGTTCATGAACACCGAAATTCAGCAATTTAAGACCGAATTCTTCAAAGCGCTGGCTCATCCAATGCGTATTCGTATTCTGGAGCTGCTCAGCGAAGGCGAGAAGAATGTAAATGAACTGCAGGCGATTCTAGGTTCGGAAGGCTCTGCTGTATCCCAGCAATTAGCTGTTTTACGTGCTAAGAATGTAGTAGCCAGTGTAAAAGAAGGCACCACAGTGATCTATTCGTTACGTGATCCTCTGATTAAAGATCTTCTAGTCGTTGCCAAGCAAATATTTGATAACCATCTGGTGAATACCATTTCATTGCTCGAAGGTATGCGCAGCGAATAAATGAATAACGTTATTTGGGCGTTGACAACAGTCGCGTCCTAGAGTAATGTTTTTCTTATATTCAAATAATCAGATATTTAGAGAAAAGAAGGTTTGATCATGACAGGGTGGGGCCGGTATAAAGGCTACAACATGAATGCATTTCGTAAGGATTTGATTTCGGGGACAATCGTCGGTGTTATTGCCATTCCTTTGGGGATGGCTTTTGCTATTGCTTCCGGTGTAAAACCGGAGTATGGAATTTATACAACGATAGTCGCGGGGATATGTATTTCATTGTTCGGGGGCTCAAAATTTCAGATTGGTGGGCCGACAGGTGCATTTATTCCTATTCTGTTCGCCATTGCAATGGAGTATGGCTATGAGAACCTGCTAATAGCAGGGATGATGGCAGGGGTTATTCTACTCCTCATGGGATTATTAAAACTAGGTGTATTGATTAAGTTTATTCCGAGGCCGGTTACGATTGGGTTCACAGCGGGAATAGCGGTCATTATCTTCACCGGACAGATTGCTAATTTCCTTGGTTTAAGGGATATAGAGCGGCACGAGAGTTTTGTAGATAATATGAAAGAGATTGGGCTTCATCTATCGACGGTGAATGGATACAGTATCCTGACCGCCGTGATTTGTCTTGCCGTGGTCATCCTAGCGATCCGATTCGCTCCGAAGATACCTGGATCATTGGTAGGCCTTCTGTGCGCGACTGTGATAGCTGCGCTATTCTTTAGCGGCAAGGTGACTACGATTGGCTCTGCTTACGGAGATATTCCTAATAGATTACCAAGCTTCCGATTTCCGAACATAACGTGGGAACGGATTACAATGCTGATTCGTCCGGCCTTCATCATCGCGATGCTCGGTGCTATAGAGTCATTGTTATCCGCTGTCGTAGCTGATGGAATGACGAGTAGCCGCCATAATAGCAATCGTGAGCTGATAGGTCAGGGAATCGCGAATATTGCCGCTCCATTGTTCGGAGGGATACCGGCCACAGGTGCAATTGCTAGAACAGCAACGAACATCAAGAGTGGTGGTGTTTCTCCGATCTCAGGGATCGTTCACGGTGTTGTGGTGTTTCTAATTCTCCTGTTGTTCGCACCCTATGCTTCTAGTATTCCTCTGGCTGCAATGGCACCTATCTTAATGGTGGTTGCCTGGAATATGAGTGAACGCAAAGAATTTATTCATTTGCTTAAGATCAAAACCGGCGATTCCTTGGTGTTATTCATCACTTTCTTGCTAACGATATTTGCAGATTTAACGCTGGCTGTAGAGGTGGGTTTGATTCTTGCGGTCATTCTGTTTGTGAAACGAATGGGAGAGGTTCATTTGGTAACCAAAGTACTGCCTGATCCAAATTCCGTTAAGGTAGAGGCACATATGGTTACGGAGAGTCATGATTGTCCGCAAATTGGAATTTACACGGTGGAGGGTCCGCTGTTTTTTGGCGCTGCTTATCGATTCGATGATACGATGCCAAGCTATGGCTCGGATCAACCCAGAATTATATTAATGCGGATGGGAAAAGTACCATTCATGGATACCACCGGAGAATCCAATTTAGCAGAACTGGTGCGGCATTTACAAGCAGTTGGAGGGAAGCTAATGATCTCCGGCATTCAGCCACAGCCGCTTGAGCTACTCAAGAGAACTGGACTGTATGACACCATAGGTGAGGCGCAGTTTTATCAGCATACCGGAGAAGCGATTAATGATGCACTTAGCAGCATCGATTACAGCAAGTGCATTGGATGTAGTCATGCCGCTTTTAGGGAGTGTTCTGCATTCTCCTGTATGGAAGATGCAGGGGGTCTGCGTGGCTTGAAAGGGCGTAAGAAACCTGTAATTGCACCAGAACTAAATGGTGGTCTCTGAGTTAAATAGATAAGAGTCAGCCCGGACGTTCCTGCGTCCGGGCTTTTGTATTCAAATTGGACTTGAGAATGCCAAATTTGTACAATTGGGTATAAGTTAAATGTAAACTATATCGATAAGGAGAATATAAGCTCATGAAGGAATTGAATTATCCAAAGGTGTTTATGCTCTTGGCAGGTCTGTCTGTGGCGACATTGGCCGTATATCGTGTAGTGTCACTTCAGACGGATTCGTTTTATGCTTTCTTAATCTGGAATTTGTTTCTGGCCTGGATTCCGTTCCTGTTCTCTATGGCTGCTTATGAACTGGATAAAAGGAAGATAGGTGGCTTACTGCTTGTTCCGCTAGGCGTCGCTTGGCTACTGTTCTTTCCGAACGCGCCTTATCTCATGACGGATCTGGTGCATCTAACGATAAGAAAAAGCAGATACATCGTGGATGGCACCATTCAGAATCGTTACTGGTATGACATGGTTACCCTCCTGTTATTCACATGGAGCGGTTGGTTGACCGGGTTCTTCTCTTTATATCAATTCCAGACGGTTGTTTATCGCAAAAGCAGCCTGCTATTCTCTTGGGTATTCGTACTCGCAGCATGTGTGCTTGGGGGGTATGGTGTACTGCTTGGCCGAGTCTACAGGCTTAATAGCTGGGACGTACTGACAGACCGGCATCAGTTGTATCAACTGGTTATGGATAGCTTGAATCGTCAGTCGGTATTTTTTAGCTTGTTTATTGCCTTTGTATTGCTGGTCATCTACTCTACGATGTACTGTTTGCTAAATGGTCTTGGAACCGGTGAAAGAGGGCGGATCTCCAAGGGTAAACGAGGTTAATCCATACATTCCGGATCAAATTGAAATTGCTTTAGATCTACCGCGCCCTTTTCATCAAAAATAATCCCTTCTTCCTGCAAATAAAGTTTCTGGACGGAACTAGACTCATCTTCAGTCAAGGAGATCATTCCTTTGGCGTTGATGACCCGGTGCCAAGGAAGTTTATATTTTCTACTCATGGAGTGAAGGATACGAACAACCTGCCTCGCGCCTCTTGGGCTTCCCGCCGCGCGGGCAATTCCCCCATAGGTCATCACTTTACCTTCTGGTATGGACTGTATGATACGTATCACTTGTTCCGTAAATGGTGTCATAGGGAGCTCCTATCTCTTATTTTCATCAAATTATACCAGATGATCACTACAATCATAAACAAACAGCAAAGCCGCCGCTAAAGCGGCTTTTTTATATATTTAACGGATGGAGGTTACTCTCCCCTGCGAAGAAGTTGATCCCTTTTCAGTATAATTTTGGCGGATAGTATTTAGTGAGACGGGGGATAATTTCTAGGAGACCTATTGTGACAGGAGTGACTACTGTGGAGAAACAGACAGCAGGAGGTAACAGCAAAGATTCTCAAAAAAATACAACGTCTGGGCAGACTCCGAGTAAATCGCTAGATGAAATGATGAACCTGTTTCGACAAATATTCAAGGATGATGGCACCCTTAGAATCAGAGTGCTAAATAATGAGTACAGTGAAAGTCTTCGCTTCGGATTAGTCTATGTTGACGGGATGGTTGACAAGCATATGATTCAGGAGGGAGTTATTAAGCCATTGATGGCTTTTGATTTCACCAGAATGGATGATGGCAACACAGCTGAACTGATGGAGAAGATTCGGACGCAGGTCATTAACATTACTGATGTGGTTGCCTCTACAGATTTGAATGAAATGATCAGTGCGATTATAGCTGGCAAGACTTTATTGCTGCTCGACGGTTATGCTGGTGTTCTCAATATTAATGCACAAGGCTGGGAGACAAAGGCTATTACGGAGCCAGTCACCGAGAAAAGTGTTTATGGTCCGCGGGAAGGATTTACAGAATCGCTGCTAGTTAACCTGACTCAAATCCGTCGAAGACTACAAGATCCTGATCTGAAGTTTATTTTTAGCCAGATCGGGACACGTTCCAACACACAGATATGTATCTGCTATATGGAAAGCCTGGCATCACCAAGTATTATTAAAGAATTGCAGGATCGACTTAAGCAGGTGGATATAGATCTTATTCTGGATACGGCATATCTTTCGGAATTAATAAGAGACGAACCCTTTTCACCCTTTGAAATGACAGGAAGCACAGAACGACCGGATTCCTTAGTCAGTAAAATGATGGAGGGTAGAGTGGCCTTACTCATAGAAGGTAGTCCGTATGCGATGACCGTACCCTATCTATTTGTGGAAAATTTTCAAGCAAGCTCTGATTATTACATTAACTATTATTTTGGTTCATTTAACCGAATGCTAAGAATGGTTGGAGCTTTTCTGTCTATTAGTATTCCCGCACTTTATGTGGCTTTGGTCACCTTCAGTCAGGAAATGATACCGACCCAGTTATTGCTCAGCATTGCTACTTCAAGAGTAGCAGTCCCCTTTCCGACAGTAGTAGAGGCAGTGTTCATGTTAACGATATTTGAAATCCTAAGAGAGGCAGGAGAACGGATTCCTACCTATATTGGACAGGCGATCAGTATCGTAGGGGCTCTTGTGTTAGGGCAGGCGGCCGTAGAAGCAAGATTAGTAAGTGCTCCGATGATTATTGTAGTCGGTTTAACCGGAATTATGACGCTGCTCAATCCTAGATTGACGGGTCCATTAATTGTAGTAAGAGCACTTCTACTAATTGCAAGCTTTATGCTAGGGGTTTACGGGTACTTTCTCGGGATACTCGGGCTTGTTATTCATTTGATGAGTCTGCGCTCCTTTGGGGTATCATACATGCTTGGGATAGGCTCTATCCGTCCGCAGGATATTAAAGATACAGCGATCAGGGCACCGTGGTGGCATATGCATCTGCGTCCAGCGATGATCGGGGCACGAAACAGGAAGAGAAAAGGGTCCAGTAAAATAGAGAGAAGGCCATGAACATGCTAAAAAAGGTAATCCTGGCCTTTATATCCCTGATCCTTCTTATAAGTGTAACTGGCTGTTGGAACTACTCTGAAGTGGATGATATATCGATTGTAGCCGGGGTGGGGATTGACAAGGGCGAATCTGAAGGGGAACTGTCGGTAACGGTAGAGATTGTGGATACGAAGGAAGGGATGAAATCAAGTCCAGCTGGATTTAAAATACTAACACTCTCTGGCAAGACGATTTTTGAGATTGCGCGAGGAATAATCTCCATAACAGGAAAAAAATTATTTTGGAGTCATTCCAAAGCGATTGTTCTCAGTGAAGAGGTAGCCCGGGAAGGAGTTATCAAAGTGATTGATTGGTATAACAGAGATACAGAGACACGATCGGATGTATACATATTCGTCTCTAAAGAGAAGACGGCTAAGGAAGTGATCAGTCTAAGCAGTGTAACGGAAAGTATTACAGCCTTTGCACTAGCACAACAGATGAGGTCTGAGAAGAATGTCAGTACGGCTCCCGTCGTGGAAATTTGGGATTTCATTGATAAGTTAGAGGCTTCTGGTGAATTTGCAATGGCTCCACTTATTAATATTCATGAACAAAATAAGACGAAAAATGCTCAGGTAAGTGGGACAGCTATATTCAGAATGGATAAAATGGTTGGCACGATCAGCGGTGAAGAAACGAAATATATGCTGTTTGCCATAAATCAAATCGAGGGTGGGGTGCTACCCTTAAATGATGAACAAGGAAAACCTGCCTTTTCGCTTGAGATTCTGTCCAATAAAACAAAAGTAAAGCCAGTATGGATCGATGGCAAATTGCAAATGCAAATTAACACAGAAACGCAAGTCGGACTGGATGAGGTAATGACTCCGGAAGAATTCAATAATATTGATAGCAAGAACGTTCTTGAGAAGCGGGCCGGAAAGGAATTACAGAAGCGGATCCTTTCCGTCATCCATAGGGTTCAGCAGGATTATCATGCCGATATTTTTGGGTTTGGAGAGCTTGTGCATGAGAGAATGCCGCAAACCTGGAAGAAAGTTAAGGAAAACTGGGGACAGGAATTTTCCGAATTGGACGTTGTTGTAAATTCCAAAGTGATTATTAAGAGTAGTGGGCAAACCTCTAGATCTATCCAGACTCATTAAAAATAGGTGATGAAGTGGTTGTAATAGTTATTCTTGTTTATGTGGTTATCGTATTGTTCGATCCTTACGGATTGTTAAAGCAGGGGATGAAGCGGGACTTTTGGGTTTGTTCAGCCTTATGTCTAGTTTCATTTGGTATTGCTATTGAATTGTCCATGAAGTGGTCGATTCCCAGCCCTTCACCACTAATTGCAAATTGGATCAAGAAGCTATTTTAGGGAACAAGCTTAAAAGGAGAAAGTGTATGAATAAGGAGATCATTCCTGTAGGGCATATGATTAGCGTTACGGTTTTGTTTACTGTAGGAACTTCCATATTTATGGGCTTGCTAGGACAATCCGGTAACAGCAAGTGGATCGCTCTACTTTTTGCCATGGTACTTGTAGTTCCTCTTATACTGATATACGCAAGACTTCATGTTCTTTTTCCGGGTAAGGATCTGTTTGATATGCTGATCGCTGTATATGGAAGAGTTCTCGGGCGAATGATCTCCTGTCTCTATATTTGGTATGCTTTCCATCTGGGGGCACTGGCTCTTAGGGTCTTTGGAGAATTCAGTAGATTGATCGCTTTGACTGAAACACCGATGCTTGTTCCTATGCTATGTCTTGGGTTATTGTGCGTTTGGGTGGTTAAGGCGGGGATTGAGGTGCTGGGAAGAAGTGCGAAACTTCTGCTTCTATTTACTATAGTTGTCAATTTGATTATTTTCATATTATCTATTTCAAAGCTGGAATATCATCACGTACTCCCTTTAGTTGATAAAGGCTGGTATTCGGTGTTTAGCGATACTCTGAGTACATGTTCTGTTACATTTGCAGAGATTATAATAATACTGGGGGCATTTAGTACTATATCGAACAAAGCCGCAGGTAAGAAAATATTATTTGGTGGTGTACTGATTTCTGGGATGATTATTCTTTCGGCTACGCTACGTAATCTATTGATGCTCGGCCCTGAAGTAGTGTCCAGTCTGAATTTTCCCTCTTATGTGTCTGCGAGTCGTATTAATGTAGGTGATTTTCTGTCCCGAATTGAGGCTTCCACAGCTGTTGTATTTGTAATCACAACCTTCATAAAAGCGAGCTTATGTCTGTATGTAGCTAGCTGCGGAGTAGCTAAAGTATTCAAGTTAAAAAGTTATCGCTCCGTTGTGCTTCAGCTGGGACTGCTCATGATTTATTTTGCCGATTTTGTGTACAAGGACATGATGGAAATGCAGTATTTTTTCTACCATATTTATAAATTCTATGCCTTTCCATTTCAGGTGATTATTCCACTGGCATTATGGATATGCGCTGAGATTATGGTTATTAGGAGTAAACATAAGCAGCAGTCAGTGTCACAACAATAGGCCTACTTTCGATCATTCCTGATCTCTAGTTGAGATTAGGAATTCTTTGATTTTAAAACTAAACATAAGTTAGCTATAATGATAGATACATAGAATGGTTGTTTTAGAAGAGAGGGAAACAGGTATGAACGTCAGCAATATCATTATGTCCTCTTATTGGGGGAGAGAGGTTAGACATAAATATATCACTCAAGGATCTAAGGCACTGGCTGTTATTTTTCCAGGCAAGAATTATTCGGCTGAGCGCCCCCTGCTGGATTATGCAGCCAAAGCAGCTCGGGAGCATCATTGCGACGTCCTGCTACTTGAGTACGGCTACCAGAGTGCGAGAGTAGGGTTTAAGCGTGATGAAATGATTATTCTCATTCAGGAATGTAAGGCGGCCATTGCATCTCTTCCTGAATACAAAAAGGTTCTATTTATCAGTAAAAGCGTGGGTGCGGTTATTGCAGGGAAAATTGCAGAAGAGCTGGGAATCCAGAAAAAGACTTCTCATCTATATATAACACCGTTACCTGAGGCGATACCTCTGATCCAGCAGAGTCAAGGCAGTGTTATTTATGGCGGAAGCGATCCTTTATTTAGTGAACAGCATTCCGGTGAAATTAGCAGACTCCATCATTTAAAGGTGTATAGAATCGATGATGTTAATCATAGCCTTGAGGTAGGGCAGGTCAACGAGTCACTAGCCATTCTGCTTGTTATTATTAATTTTTATCATGAATTTTTCCGTGATGCTTTAAATACATAACCTTTGGAGGATTCTGATTATGATTTTGGAAGCTGCAATGTTGCAAGTGAAGCCTGGTTTGACTACTGAATTTGAAAAAAGCTTCAAGGAGGCATCGAGCTTAATCTCCTCCATAGAGGGCTATATGGGGCATGAACTCCAACATTGCTTGGAGGACAATCATAAGTATCTGCTGCTTGTGAAGTGGAGAACACTTGAAGATCACACTGTAGGCTTCAGAGAATCTAGCCAGTATCGGGAATGGAAGGCACTGCTGCACCATTACTACGATCCATTTCCGGTAGTTGAGCACTTTACCTGTATTAATCTGGACTAAATGGAGGAAGCCGAGTGAAAGCGAAGCTTGTCGGGGAAGGCAGAACAGCGGAGATATGGCAGCATGAGGATCAGAGGATTCTTAAATTGTACCGGGAGGATGTTTCAGAGCAGAACATTAGCCGAGAATATACCATCAGCCAGTTTGTGCATGCGCAGGGCGTTCGGACACCGCAGCCTTTTGAACTCATTTCTGAACAGACAAGACAAGGTATCGTATTTCAACAAATTCAAGGTCCCTCCCTGCTAAAGGTGATGGGGGAGAAGCCTTGGAAGGTTAGTAAGTATGCCAGAATGATGGCGGGGCTTCACTTTGATTTGCATAAGCTTGAAATTACCGAGGAGATCGGACAGCAGAAGGATATGTTAAAGTGGAATATCATAGGGGCTCCTATGCTTAGTGAAGATGAGAAGTCAGTCATTCTGAGCTATCTGGAGAAGTTACCGGAAGGAACTCATTTATGCCATGGAGATTTCCATCCTGATAATGTGCTTATGGACGATGAGCTCTGGGTAATTGACTGGATGACTGGCGTGGTGGGAGAACCAGCAGGTGATGCTGCGCGATCTGTGGTGATGTTCAGCATGGGAGCTATGCCCCCTGGAGCCGCAGCTTTATCGAGAATGATGATAGGTTTTATTAGAAAAAAATTAACCAAGGGATATATTCGGGAGTATCTCCGTTTATCAGGACTCACCTATGAGGACGTAGACTGCTGGATTCTGCCGATCGCTGCCGCGCGTCTGGTGGAAGGACTTCCGCCACCGGAGAAGGAGCTTCTAGTAAAAGAAGTTCGTAAACGTCTTCAAACCGTAACCGTGGGCCTAAGTTGATTATTACAAGAAATGGAGTGTGCTTCCATGAATACCTATATTGCGCTGCTGCGTGGCATTAACGTCGGCGGCAACAAAATCATTAAGATGCAGGATCTGAAGACGATGTTGCAGTCCCTTGGCTTTCACAATGTACGAACGTATATTCAGAGCGGAAATGTATTATTTGAGAGTGATGAGGAATCGGAGAGTCTGCTTACCGGAGTCATGGAACGCCAGATTAAAGAGGTGTTTGGTTTTGAGGTCTCTGTTATAATTCGTACACGGGCTGAGATGGAGAAGGTAATCGCTAATAATCCCTTTCAGCTATCAGAACCAGAGGATTTCAAAAGATGGTATGTCTCTTTTCTGCCAGCTGAACCCTCGATTGAAGCGCTGGATAAGCTGCGTATTTATGAAGATGGACCGGATAAAATGCATTTTGTCGGCAGAGAGATGTACATCTTATATGACGTCAGTGTGAGCCAATCGCCGCTTTTTAAGGTTCCTTTTGACAAAATACTGGGTATGACTGTTACAGCACGCAACTGGAATACGGTGAATAAGCTCGTTACTATGAGCAGGATGGAATAGCCTATTTTAAAATATAAGAAAGTATAAGTTTCACACTATACATTATCCTTATATTTCTCGCAAAAACGCTTACCGTCCTTTGGGGACGCCGTATGCGTTTTTGCTTGGATTAGGATTTGAACAGAAAGGCTCCACATTTGTGGGGCTTTTTTTTGCGTACCGGCAGCCTTATATATTCAGCAAACATTCAGCGTGCACTCAGTGAGAGTTAAGGTAGGGGTGAAATAATACACCTACGGAAAGATTGAGCCGGGGGCACAGAACTGCCGGAATATAGAACGATCAAAGGATTGGAGTGGATAGAGATGAGTTGGGTCAAAAAAAATAAGCTCGGATCTTATACTATGGCTCATTTTAATACTTGCTGCTTTTTTGTATGGTTATGGAGTTTGGAATGACCACTATGTGAATACATACTACACCACCGCAGTGGGGAGTATGCTGCAGAACTTTCATAATTTCTTCTTCGCTTCATTGGACTCCGCGGGTTCAGTAACGGTGGATAAACCACCGGTCACCTTTTGGATTCAGACGCTTAGCGCACTTATCTTCGGGCTGCATGGCTGGAGTGTGATTTTGCCTCAAGCCCTTGGGGGCGTCGGTTCTGTGTAACTCCTATACTTGCTAGTAAAGCCTACCTTCGGCAGAGCGGCAGCACGTTTAGCGGCTCTAGTCATGGCGACTACTCCGGTAGCAGCGGCAGTCAGCCGGACGAACAATATTGATGCGCTGCTTGTATTCACCCTTCTACTCGCGGCATGGTTTCTATTTAAAGGGACGAAGAGCAACAAGATGGGCAGTCTTCTCACCGCATTTGCGATAATCGGTGTTGGGTTTAACGAGAAGATGCTGCCGGCATATATGGTTCTACCGGCTTTTTATCTCTTTTATGTCTTGGCTTCCAA
The DNA here is from genome assembly GCF_037977235.1 of Paenibacillus sp. FSL K6-0276. NCBI lineage: Bacteria > Bacillati > Bacillota > Bacilli > Caryophanales > Paenibacillaceae > Paenibacillus > Paenibacillus sp. FSL K6-0276. The sequence goes on from NZ_CP150276.1 coordinate 602,860, forward strand.
AGTGAACTGGAAGAGGAAGACGGGAGTATGGGCAGCCTCCACAGCAATATTGCTTGTAGTCTCCTTATCCTGGGCAGTGATCGTGGATGCGATTCCCGCCAGCAAACGACCTTATATCGGCAGCAGTGGTACCAATTCAGTGCTGAATCTTGCTTTTGGGTATAATGGCGTTGCCCGATTGACGGGGGATCGCGGGGCAGGTGGTGGCGGAGGTGGAATGCCGGGAGCGAATGGTGAGATGCCCGCTATGAACGGTGAGATGCCGGCTATGAATGGCGAGATGCCTGCTATGAATGGGTCAGGCGGTAATAATGACACTGATGGTGGACGTGGAGCATTTTCGGGCCGGCAAGGCACAAATTCGACCTCGAATAGCCAGACTGGTGACAATGATGGAGGTTCAACAGGTCAACCTCCTGGTGGAACAGACAGTCAAAGTCAATTTGGCGGCGACGACGGCGGGCGAGGAAATCGCGGTGGCATGAATGACAGCGGGGGCGGAATGTTCAATACAGGAACAGCAGGCCCACTGCGTCTGTTCCAATCAGAGCTGTCAGGGCAGGCTAGCTGGCTGCTACCTTTCGTATTGCTAGGCTGTATTGGATTGTTCGCCAATCTGCGGAGAAAGAACTTTACTCAAGCTCATAAGGAAGCTCTATTCTGGTTAGCGTGGCTTGTTCCCGTTATGGGGTTCTTCAGTATCGCGGGGTTCTTCCATCAATATTATCTGGTGATGATGGCTCCGCCGATTGCAGCGTTAGTCGGTGCAGGATGGTCTAAGCTGTGGACCCTATATCGCGAGCACTCTGGTTTGCTGTCTTGGCTATTGCCAGCCGCAACGCTGGTTACAGCAGGTTTCCAGTGGTACATCGTGCATCCTTATGACGATACGATTGGTAGTGGCTGGTCCATTGGGATTCTGGCTGCAGGTATAATTGTTTCGCTGGTGCTGGTGATTCTCAAAGGAAAACAGAAGCCATTTATTTACGCGACAAGCATTGCAGCAGTACTAGTATTGTTAATCGGGCCTCTCTATTGGGCAGCTACTCCAATTACTTATGGCCTGAACAGTCAAACCCCGGAGGCAGGGCCAAGTAGTAGTGAAGGTAAAGGGGGGATGGGCGGCAATACAAGCAATTTTGGGCGTAATAGCGCCACAAGTGCGAATGAGAGTCTGTTGTCCTATTTGGAGGAGAACAATACTGGGGAGCCTTATCTGTTTGCTACATTGGATTATGGCACAGCAGCTCCTTATATCGTTGATAAAGGTGAAATACTTCCTGATCAATAGCGGTGGTATGGGTGGCGGACGTGGGGGTAGCTCCGAGTTGACGACTTGGATCACGGAGAATGGTACAGAGGTTCCATCAAGCGATTGGGCAGGAAGCGACGCTGGGAACAACGGAACGTTATACAAAGTTACAATAAACTAGGCGAGTGTTAATCATGTGAGGCGTGCTGTCAGACTTATTCGGTATGCTTCATTATTCAAATTTAAGGAGGAGCTGCTCATGAGCACCAACGTGCGCTATTCCATTATCATACCGATGTTTAACGAAGAGGCAGTTATTCAGGAGACATATAGACGAATCAAAAAAGTAATGGGGTTAACCAATGAAGTGTATGAACTGATCTTCGTAAATGACGGCAGCACAGACAATTGCGCCCAGATGATTGAGGAATATAGCTACTGGGATGAGAGTGTGAAGCTGATCGATTTGTCTCGTAACTTTGGACATCAGATCGCTATTACTGCCGGAATGGATTACGCCCTAGGGAATGCAGTTGTCATTATTGATGCCGATTGCAAGATCCGCCAGAACTGATTCTGGACATGATTGCGGAATGGAAGCAGGGGTATGAAGTTGTATATGCCAAACGGGTAAAGCGAAACGGCGAATCCCTGTTCAAAAAGTGGACGGCCAGCCTCTTTTATAGAGTCCTGCGTTATTCAACCGATATTTCTATTCCTGTGGACACGGGGGATTTTCGTCTCATAGATCGTAAGGTTTGCGAAGAACTCAAACGCCTGCCAGAGAAAAATCGGTTCGTACGTGGGCTAGTCAGCTGGGTCGGTTTTCGACAAAAAACCATTGAATATGAACGCGATGAACGACTGGCTGGAGAAACAAAATATCCGCTGAAACGCATGATCAAGCTCTCCGGCATTGAGAGCATCATCATCGTGACGGGCCGTAACAAGAAGTCGATTGAAGATCATTTTGATAAATCAGTGGAACTGGAACAGACGCTTTTGGAAAAAGGCAAAAAGGAGCTGCTTCGTGAAGTCCAAGCGATTAGTGAACTGGCCAGCATTCATTACATTAGGCAAAAAGAGCCGCTTGGACTAGGTCACGCCATCCTTTGTGCGGAACAGTTCATTGGGGATGAGCCCTTCGCTGTTCTGCTCGGTGACGATATCATGGTCTCTGAGGACCTGGCGCTACTGCAAATGATGCGATTGTATGAACAAGAGGAGAAGACCATCGTCGGTGTTCAGCAGGTACCACGGCAGGAGGTTCATAAATACGGAATTATTTCATCTAGCGGTTCTCTACAAGGCGTCCATGAGGTAAAAGGCTTGGTGGAGAAGCCCTCTCCGGAAACGGCGCCTTCAGAGAATGCTATTATGGGTCGTTACATTTTGGAATCTTCGATATTTCGGTGCTGGCTAAGCTCGAGCGTGGAGCAGGCGGAGAATATCAACTGACAGATGCATTGCATGAGGTATGCCGGAATGAAGGTCTGCTGGCGCTGGATTTGATCGGGCAACGTTATGATATTGGTGATAAATTCGGCTATATTCAGGCTACGCTGGAGGTCGGATTGATGCGTGAGGAGTTGCGTCCATTACTAGTTCCGTATTTGCAGAAGCTGGCTGCTAGTCTGAGGGAAAGTGAAAAAGTGGGGGCGTTACCTTGGGGTACGCGCTAGGGATTGAAGGAGACTGTTCCAAACGACCATAACATCGTCATGCGGCGGTTAGATTAGGTTGGTTTGGAGCAGTTTTTTTGCGTTTGGGACAAAGAGAGTGAGTAGATAAGTGTACTTTATACAATTAAAAATCGCATCAGACCGCTACGAATCGACTTAGTTGTACTTGATACACTTATTTCATCATAATCCAACGGGAATATTCTTTTCGGCTGTTTTTAGTTGCACAAACTACACTTAAAAGAGTCATAGGGGTGCTAATGTATGAAATAGCTGCATTAAGTACAATTATATCCTTTGTTATAAAAAATCCGGAGAACAGATTCCTAAGAATCGTTTCCGGATCTATGGACGACAACGTCGTTTCTTCTTGTCAGTAAATGATTAAGCCTTTAGCACATCATGATCTACGTAACGTGCACCATTTAACTCGCTAATCACATTAATCGCTACCTTCGCACCATCGCCTGCCGTAATAATGGCATGTACACTTACTCCGGCAACAGTACCTGCAGCCCAAATGCCTTCAACATTTGTTTTGCCTTCTGGAGTAACAGCGACTACTGTTTTGATTCTTGGCTCTGTGCCATCTTTAGTCTCCACGCCAGCTTTAGCGGCTAGATCCGTAAGGGCACCTGTTGCAAGAATGACGTGTTTCGCTTCATAAATGATTCCGTCTTCGGTTTCAATGACAAATCCGTTGCCGCTGGAGGTGAGGCTGATCGCCTGTTCCGCTACCAGCTCAGCGCCAAACTTGACGGCTTGCTTATGTCCAGTTTCAACGAGATCAGGGCCGCCTACTTTGGAAATTCCATAAAAATTTTCGAACCATCCTCTGCGGGTCATGCCCTTATCATTGTCGATCAGCAGCGTTTTTTTGCCCGCCTTGGCGGCGAATAGGGCTGCGCTTGCACCGGCAGGACCGGCTCCAATTACGGCGATTTCGTACATTTTTTTGACCTCCTAAAAGTTTTGCGAAGCGATGCTCCTCAGAATGGACTACATAGCAAACTTGCATCGAAAGCATAGACTTAAGTTTTGCGGAGCGATGCTCCTCGGAATGGACTACATAGCAAAACTTGCATCGAAAGCATAGACTTAAGTTTTGCGAAGCGATGCTCCTCAGAATGGACTACATAGCAAAACTTGCATCGAAAGCATAGACTTAAGTTTTGCGGAGCGATGCTCCTCAGAATGGACTACACAGCAAAACTTGCATCGTAGACATACGCTTAAGTCTACCAACTATTATAACGTTTGTTACTCTCTCTTGGCTAATCCTTCCTCACAAGGAAGGGTAACCTCGAAAGTTGTTTCCTCACCGAGGGTGCTGCTTACACTAATCTTGCCGTGATGTGCCTCCACGATAGATTTTATAATGGAAAGGCCCAGTCCAGATCCACCGTATTTACGTGTGCGAGAGGAATCGCTGCGGTAGAACCGATCGAATATATGTGGGATATGCTCTGCGGAAATCCCGCAGCCGTTGTCCTGCACAGTTAGAACAGCTTCGTCTCCTCTAGCATGTAAAGAGAGATAAATGGTGCCAGACTCTGCATCCGTATGCTGAACTGCATTGTGGAAAAGATTCAGAATCACCTGCTTGATGTTATTGGGTTCATATTTACCACGGATGCCATAAGAGATATCAAAAGTAACCTTGCGGTGATCTGCCAACAAGAGTAGATGAGGCTTCATTTCGGAAATGACCTCTCCGAGAAGCAGATCCGTCATCCGCAGTTGGGGGGCACCGTCCATCCGAGCGAGCAGAAGCAAATCCTCCACCAGCTTGTTGATCCGTTTCGATTCGCCATGCATGCTTCGCAATGAATTGTATAACTGTTCTTTGTTGTCGGCGGCGCCCCGCAGTAAGACCTCCAGAAAACCGTGGATCGAGGTAAGCGGAGTTCTCAGCTCGTGTGAAGCATCGGCAGCGAAGCGACGCATCTGTTCCATGGCTTCCCGTTCATTATGAAAGGATATTTCGAGACGTTCGAGCATACCATTGAATGAATGAGCCAGCTTGTCGATCTCGGCCTGCCCTTGGTTAATTGGAAACCGGATATTCAGATTACCGGCATCAATGATCTCAGCAGACTCTCCCATATTTGAAAGAGGGACCAGCGTCTTTCGAAGGGCAGGCAAGTATAGGAGGAAGCCAGCCAATAAAGCAATAACTGACAAACCTGCGTAGATCATCAACTGCTGCATGATTACATCCGTAAGCGGCCCTGTATTCACACTCATTTGCAGCAGCAATCTAGTATTTCCAGGTCTATAGAGGTTCACGAATATGGCTAGATGTTCAGTGCCGTCTTCTGCTTGTATGAGCTTGTAATTTCCTGTTGCTCTATCCGTGGTATGAATGAGCAGGTTGTTGTATTGTTCATTCGTCAATCTAGGCGCGGCTGAATCAGATAAAGTCAATTGTTGTAAGTCCCTGAAGGTGCCATCCGAGCTATAAATGGCGATGGTCGTATGGGCATCCAGCAAGAGCGGGCGCCTATTCTCGTCGGTTCGCAAGCCATCGGGCATTTTATTTACGCCGTTTCTTTCCCCCGGTAGATTGCCACTATGCTCGGTGTTTCCCTCATTCGGAGTTGTAGTGTCCTCGTCATAGGAATTGAAAAAGTTGAAAAACATCTCACGGGGAACAGAACGTATTTGCGCTTCCATAGACTCCGCTCTATTGCTATATATGAAATCCCGCATGAGTATATATTGTAATACTCCGATTAGCAGTAGCAATCCTGATAGAATGAACAGCGAAATGGCTAGAAGCTGCTTGCGCAGAGAACGTGGTGCAGGCAGCTTACGAAACCATTTAGAGATGCGCGTACTCATAGATCCACCCGGTAGCCTGCTCCCCGCAGGGTACGGATAATACGGTGCTCCTTATCCCCGAGCTTTTCGCGAAGCGAACGGATATAGACTTCAACGATATTTTCCTCACCGCCAAAATCATAGCCCCACACCTTATCAAGAATCATGGGCTTACTTAGTACGAGACCGTGATTAATAACGAGATACTGCAGTAACTCGTATTCCGTGGGGGAGAGTTCAAGTACTTCTTCCTTGAAGCGAATTTCTTTTCGACGGCTGTCAATTCGGAACGGACCGCAGCGGACCTCGCCTAGCAGACCCGGAAACTGATTGCGTAGTCGTGCTTGAATCCTGGCAAGCAATTCATCGAAGCTGAAGGGCTTGACCATATAATCGTCAGCACCAATCGTGAGTCCCTTGACTCGATCGTCCACTTCATCCTTTGCAGTAAGCATAATAACAGCTATTTCTGTCTCTTCGGAACGTAGGTAATGACATAACTCGAATCCATCCATGCCGGGCATCATGACATCAAGGATGGCTACATGTGGTTTAAACTCAGCAGCGACTGAGATGGCTGTGATTCCGTCGGGTGCGGTTCTGACTTCGAATCCTTCGTTAAGTAGACCCAGTTCTAAAAATTGTAGTATATGAGGCTCATCATCTACGAGCAGTAGTCGAACGCCTTGAGTTGCTTTCATCATAGGTACCTCCAAATCAGTGATAGATAGCTACATCATGACATATCCGGTTGAACGTTTGCTGAAGATCGGTCCCTTTGCTTTACGATTAAATGAGCAATCTTCTTTCATGATGATTCAAAGGAGTTAATTTAGTTATAAGTAATATTAATGTGTTTAATAACAAACAAGGTTAAAAAATTCGGATTTTCGAAAATGTGATAAAGGGTTTTGACGATGGATATAGAACACTTTACAATAAGGATAATCTCCTTATTTTGGAGAAAGTTACCCATTTTAGGTTAGATCATCCTGTCGTGTTAAATTTCCTTCCTCGTTTTTTCAACTTTGTCCATCTTCCTATCAAGGCTCATTTCTTTCAAGTGTATTTCTTGTTAATTCACTTCTTTCTGGAACTTCTGTTCATTCAACCTGTGCTTGCTGAACTTCATATTACCCATAAGTCAAGGGAGGCTTTTCCATGAAGAAAAAGGAAATGGTAGCCATGCTATTGGCTGGAGGCCAAGGCAAAAGATTGAAAGGTTTAACCAAATCGCTTGCCAAGCCCGCTGTTTATTTTGGAGGGACCTATCGGATCATCGACTTCCCTTTAAGTAACTGCTCCAATTCAGGTATTGATACAGTTGGTGTGCTGACTCAATATGAGCCGCTCATACTGCATTCTTACATCGGAGTAGGCAGCGATTGGGATTTGAACCGTAAGAACGGTGGGGTATTCGTATTGCCACCGCATGAACGCGAGAATGGAAGCAGCTGGTATCGAGGAACGGCCGATGCGATTTATCGGAATCTTAAGTTTGTGGATCAATTCGATCCAGAGCATGTTCTTATTCTGTCCGGTGATCACATTTATAAAATGGATTATCACGCTATGCTTCAATACCACAAGGAAAGAAACGCCGATTGCACGATTTCTGTAATTGACGTTCCGCTGGAGGAAGCCAGCCGATTTGGAATTTTGAATACGGAGGACGACCTGAAAATTTACGAATTTGAGGAGAAGCCGTCTCAACCAAAAAGTACGCTAGCTTCTATGGGTGTGTATATCTTCAAATGGGAGATTCTCCGCAAGCATCTACTGGAGGACGGAGAAAATATAGGTTCTTCCCACGATTTCGGCAAGGATATCATTCCTTTAATGCTGGAAGACGGAAACTCCTTATTTGCGTACCCTTTTGAAGGGTACTGGAGAGACGTAGGTACTGTAACCAGCTTATGGGAAGCGAATATGGATTTGCTGAGCGACAACCCGCCACTCAATCTAAACGATCCCAGCTGGCGCATTTTTACACGTAATCCGAATCAACCTGCCCAATATGTTGCCCCTGGTGCGAAAGTGTCAGGCTGCATTATTAATGAAGGCTGCATTGTGCACGGAGAAGTGAATCACTCTGTTCTCTTTTATGGCGTAGAAGTGGGTGAAGGCAGTGTAATTACGGATTCCGTGATTATGCCTAAGGTTAAGATCGGCAAGAACGTACGCATTCATAAAGCGATTATTAGTGAGAATACGATAATCGACGATTATATGGAAATAGGCATCGAACGGGAGAATGAGAATGAAATTCTGCTGATCGACAATAAAAGCAAGAAGCGAAAATCAGTTGTAGCCAAAACCATATAATCAAGCTAAAACGCCTTCGGCGTCCTTCAAGGGACGGTAAGCGTTTATGCGAGATTTATAAGGATAAAGTATATCGTGAAACTTATACTTTCTTATAAATTATAAGAGGACGGTGGATTCCGATGAAGCAACTCATGGGTGTAATTAATCTGGATCATGAACTCGACAAATTAAATGAACTCACTTATTTCCGCTGTGGTGCAGCCGTACCTTTTGCCAGTCGTTATCGATTGATTGATTTCGTGCTTTCTAATATGATGCGTGCAGACCTGGAGAGCGTTGGCCTGTTTGTCCGCCGTAAATACCGTTCCCTGATGGACCATTTGGGTGACGGAAAATCCTGGGATATGAATCGTAAGCATGGGGGATTATTTATTTTGCCTCCAGACTGGAACGATCCAACGGATACTTCTCTCGGGGATTTACAGCATTATCATAATAATCTGGATCTTTTTAAACGGGGATCTGCTAAATATATCGTGTTTTCCGGTAGCCAGCATATCAATACTATCGATCTCCAAGACTTATACAGCTACCATTTGGAGAAGGGGGCCGACGTTACAGTAGTATACAAAAAGATAGAAGAATTGCAGCCTGAGCATGATCTATGCCAGCGAATTGAAGTGGACGAAGAGAATAAGGTGACTAACATCCATCATGAGAAACACCATCCTAATTTATATCTGGATATTTTCATTATGGAGAAGAAACTGTTCTTGGAGCAGGTGGAGCATTGTATTGCGCATGGAGAGAGTTATTTTTTCCGTGATGTGATTCAGAAGAACCGACACAAATTTAATATCGCCGCATACGAATATCATGGATATCATGCCGTAATTAATTCATTAGAGAGTTATTATAAGAACAGTTTGGAACTGCTCCAGCAGGAGAATTACTTCAGTTTGTTCAAAGAAAGTCCGGTACAGACGAAGATTAAGTATGAAGCTCCAACCCGATACTTGGAGAGTGCTAATGTCAGCAATTCGCTGGTGGCTAACGGTTGCATTATAGGTGGAACGGTGGAGAACAGCGTGATCTTTCGGGGGGTTCAGGTACGTAAGGGAGCGAAGATCATCAACTCTGTAATTATGCAAAAGTGCGTCATCGAAGAGAATGCTGTTATTGAGAATGTGATCATGGATAAAGACGTACATTTGAGTAAGAATCGAATTCTTGTTGGAGATAGCAAACGTCCATTCGTCATCGCCAAGAGCAGCAAGATCTAACGACTGGATTAGATGAACTAAGCAGTATACCTATCTGATCTAATGACACAGTCTACTGCACTTCTAAAAAAAGCATTTGTCAGGAGGACCTACTGTTGTTTAACGATAAAGAATCTTTCAAACAGGTATTCCGTGAGACCCTCATCGGTAAATTAGGTAAACCGCTTGAGGAAGCCTCGAATGCCGATGTCTATAAAATACTGGGCAGCATGATTCGCGAGAACGCCGGGAAAAATTGGGCAGAAACCAACCAGAAATATAAGATCGATAAAGATAAGCAGGTCTACTATTTTTCAATGGAGTTCTTGATCGGTAGGCTTCTGGGGAACAATCTGCTGAATATGGGTGTGCTGGCTGTAGTTCGTGAGGGCTTAGCTGACCTTGGTTTTTGTTTGCAGGATATAGAGGAGGTAGAATCGGACGCTGGGTTAGGGAATGGAGGTCTCGGTCGTTTGGCAGCCTGCTTCCTTGATTCATTGGCTTCCTTGCAATATGCAGGGCATGGCTGCGGAATACGGTATAAATATGGCCTGTTCGAGCAGAAGATCGTTGACGGTTATCAGGTGGAACTGCCTGATTACTGGCTGCAGAATGATAATGTATGGGAAGTGCGCCGCGAAGACAAGCAGGTTGAAGTAAGGTTCTGGGGGGTTATTGAGACCCGCGAAGAGAACGGGCGGCTCGTATTCGATCATACTCAATATGAGGCTGTTCGTGCAGTTCCTTACGATGTCCCTATCATCGGCGCAGATCGCCGGCATGTGAATACGCTGCGTAACTGGAGTGCAGAGTCCATCACTCAGCCATCTAGAACATTTGGTTCTTTTGCCGGGACGGACTATCATAAATTTCTGGAGTATAAGCGTTCTGTAGAATCCATTTCGGAGTTCCTTTATCCGGACGACTCCCAATACGAAGGCAAGCTGCTTCGCTTGAAGCAGCAGTACTTCCTCTGCAGCGCGGGGCTGCAAAGTATTCTGCGGACCTATGCCAAGCTTGGGCTCCCTATAGAATCACTGCCTGACAAGGTAGCTCTTCATATTAATGATACACATCCAACGCTGGTGATTCCTGAACTGCTGCGGATTCTGATGGATGTACATGGTTTAGGATGGGATGAGGCATGGAGTATCACGACGCGTATGGTATCTTACACCAATCATACAATTCTGAGCGAAGCGCTTGAGAAATGGCCCATTCAAATGGTTAGGGAGCTGCTACCGCGTATTTTTCTCATCATTGAAGAGATCAATGCCCGTTTCTGTGGCGAGCTTATGAGTCGTTATCCGGGCGATCAGGATCGAATTGCACAGATGGCGATTATTCATGATGATCAAGTTCGGATGGCTCATCTGGCGATTGTAGCTAGCCATAGTGTCAATGGGGTGGCGGCGCTGCATACGGAAATATTGATGAAGCGCGAAATGCGACTTTTTAATGAAATGTATCCACACCGCTTCAATAATAAGACGAACGGAATCACCCATCGGCGATGGTTACTGCATGCCAATCCAGATCTGGCTAATTTGATCAATCAATCGATAGGGACCCGTTGGGTGAGCCATCCTCAAGAAATGATTGGCTTGATTAAATATTGTGAGGATGCTTCATTCCAGGAACAAGTAGCCAGTATTAAGCGCCAGAATAAGCTGCGTCTTGCAGAGTACATCTACAGTAAGCATTCAGTACATGTCGATCCTGATTCTATCTTTGATGTTCAGGTGAAACGTCTGCATGCCTACAAGCGCCAGTTGCTTAATATTTTGCATATTTTGCATTTGTATAATCAAATCAAAGATAATCCTTCGATGGATATGGTCCCGCGCACGTTTATATTCGGAGCAAAGGCAGCGCCAAGTTATCATCTGGCAAAGCGGATTATCAAATTGATTAATACAGTTGCGGAGGTAGTCAACAAAGATCCGGATGTTAAGGGGAAGATTCGTATCTTTTTCCTTGAGAATTATTCGGTATCTCTAGCAGAAAAGATCATTCCTGCCGCGGATATCAGTGAGCAGATTTCTACAGCTAGCAAAGAAGCATCAGGCACCGGTAATATGAAGTTTATGATGAACGGTGCGTTGACGGTAGGTACGATGGATGGCGCAAACGTGGAAATGCATGAGATGGTGGGAGACAACAATATGTTCCTGTTCGGACTTCGTGCTGAGCAGGTCATGGATTACTACCAGCATGGAGGTTATCATGCCCGTGATATATACAATGGGGATAGTCGTGTGAAAGAAGTACTGGATCAGCTAATCAAACCAGGACCCATATGCTGCCATGCTACGGAATTTGAGAGCATTTTCCACTCCCTTCTGGATAATAACGATGAATTTTTTGTACTTAAGGATTTCGCCAGTTATGTCGAGACGCACGTCGAAATTGATCGGGCATACCGCAACCGGCAGGAATGGCTGAAGAAGTCCATTATTAATATTGGTCATTCTGGTAAGTTCTCCAGTGATAACACAATTAGTCGCTATGCAGCTGAAATTTGGAACATTAGTCCAGTTCGACTGTAGGATCAACATAAATAGGCTGTCTTATAAGTAGGTAACTCCTACAAATGAGACGGCTTTTTTTTAACCTATCAGAAAGTATATATTTGGGGGCCCCCACAAAGTACCTGAGTACGCATCGAAGCAAAGCCTCACTTTGTGGGGAAATTTTTAGATAGCTTCCGATACTAAAGCTGCAAACCGTTCTAGAAACCGGCGTTCCTCATCATCAAAGCGGTCCTTGAGTGGACTGTCGATATCAAGTACGCCAAGCAGGCGATCATCCTTTATTAAAGGAACAACAATTTCGCTGTTAGAGGCTGCATCACAGGCAATATGACCTGGAAATTCATGCACATCTCCTACTACAAGTGTGCGTCGCTCTGCTGCTGCCGTTCCGCACACGCCGCGAGATAGCGGAATTCGAATGCATGCAGGGAGGCCTTGAAAAGGTCCAAGTACTAGCTCTTTACCGTCAAATAAATAAAAACCGGCCCAATTCGTATCCGGCAGAGTGTGTTTAAGAAGTGCCGAAGCATTAGCTAGATTGGCCGTAGCACTTGGCTCATCCTTCATCAATGCTTCGAGTTGGAGTAGAACCGCTTCAAACTGCTCGCCGCGTGTTCCATCATAAGGCATAGCTTGAAACATGAAGCATCACCTTCCTGTACTTTAAAGTATATATGAAACCACAACTGTAACTAACAACATATTATAGCTCTGCGGGGTACGTCAAGCCATAACATTATTTTGTAATTTATTGGAATCCTCTATGGTGTTACTGAAGCACTGAACCCTTACAATGATGTTTCCAATGATCTGTCATAGGGTAATGCTAGAGTAAATACCGAAGGCTTTGTAGCCAGAAGGAGTGGAATATGCGCGCCGATGTACAGAACTTGTTCATAGGAATCCACATGCTTTATTGTGCACATGATAAAGATGTGACGATCTCGGAGATGCTGCTCGGACTGGAAGCCATGGGGTATCGTGTAGGAGAACGCGAAGTGAAACAGGAATTGGAAAAGCTTACGATGGACAACTTTCTGACTGCACATAGCGAAGGGTACAGTATTACCGGCACTGGAATTGAAGAGTTCAAGGATATTCGAGCCAAACTTCAGGTGTTGTGTAGTGAAGTCGTGAATTGACGGAATGGAATGATTGAATATTGAATGTTAAAAATAAGCGTCTGGATCAAGTGGTGAGTGTGCCGCCTGATTCAGACGTTTTTTACAATATAAGAAAGTATAAGTTTCACGCTATACATTATCCTTATATTTCTCGCATAAACGCTAACTGTCCTTATGGGGACGCCAAAGGCGTTTTTGCTTGCATGTTAGATGTTAAGAAATTAGAACTTTTAGCTTAAGGATATACTCTTGAATGATGTATAATTGATAAGTTGAAGGGGGAGCGGAGAATTGTATTTATGCAATGGAGTGACACCTACACTGATCGGTAGAAGATTAAAATTATGTGCTATGACTACTGAGCATGCTTCAGCATTATTTCAGGTTTGGTCTCATCCGGAAGTTTCTAACTGGTTGGGTGCTCCAGCATTGTCCTCTATAGAAGAAACGGAGCAGCTTATTGCTCTTCTTTTACAGATGGCTGAGGAAGAGGAGAGCTTACGTTGGAGTATTATTGGACCCGGAGATGAAGTTATAGGTAGCTGCGGTTATAACCATTGGCAGCTTCAGGGAGCTTACCGTGGTGAAATTGGCTGTGATCTGTCGCCTGCCTTTTGGGGGCTTGGATATATGAAAGAAGCGCTAGGGCTTGTACTCGATTTTGGCTTCAACATTATGGGTTTGAATCGGATAGAAGCGCTCTGTCATCCTGATAATATCCGTGCGGAGAGGCTGGTTTATGCGCTTGGATTTCAGAAGGAAGGCGTATTACGTCAATATCGGCAGACCCTTTCCGGCTTTCAGGATGTTACTCTCCATGCTCTACTGCGCGAGGAGTGGCATTGAACTTAATACATAAAGAGAGGGTATGGAACATTGAAGTCAACAGGGGATTTAGAACGCAAATTAATATTAACAGGAGTATTACTGGCCACCTTTCTTGCCGCTATTGAGGGGACGGTAACAGGGCCAGCGGGACCGGCGATTGTAGGCGACTTTCAGGGGATGCAGTGGCTGAGCTGGATATTTACTTCATACTTGCTGGCAATGGCTATTACAACACCTATTTTCGGCAAAATCAGTGATCTGTTCGGACGCAAGCCTGTGTTCATGTGGGGAGCGGCTGTTTTTTTATTAGGATCATTATTATGCGGAATATCGCAAAGTATGGAACAGCTGATCCTGTTTCGTGCGATACAGGGGATCGGTGCGGGAGCACTTATTCCAATGACCTTTACCATTATCGGAGATATTTACAGCATTGAAGAGAGAGCAAAGACGCAAGGGTTGCTAAGCTCTGTATGGGGGATTTCCTCTTTGGTAGGGCCACTGCTTGGTGGCTATGTGGTAGATTACTTAAGCTGGCGTTGGGTATTTGTATTCAATCTGCCGTTTGGCGTATTGGCAATGGTATTTATTGCGCGCTACCTGAAGGAAGAGAAGGTACGTCGGAAGACACAAATCGATGTGGCGGGAGTTCTGCTGTTCACAGCAGGCATGGGTGCCCTACTTTTTGGACTCTCGACGGGTGGACAGAACTTGGCATGGACCTCTCCACTATTACTCGCAACACTGGGAGCGGCGGTCATCCTGCTAATCTTATTTCTGTTTGTGGAGCGCCGAGCTCCAGAGCCTATGCTTCCGCTGAACCTCTTCTCAAACCGTAACATCGCGGTATCAACAGGCGCTAACCTGCTTGTTAGCACATTAATTATTGGACTTTCTACGTATATCCCACTATGGGTACAGGGCGTATCTGGAAAAAGCGCTGCGATCTCAGGCTTGCTGCTTGCACCGATGTCTGTAGGTTGGATGTTTGGATCGATAGCAGGTGGGCGGATGATTCTGCGAGCGGGTTCTCGCCGAACGGCAATGCTTGGATTGATGATGATTGCTGCCGGGGCTATTGGTCTGGCTTTCTTGACTGGGGAGTCTTCGCAGCTAATACTCTTATGCTTGATGCTGGTCTGTGGAGTAGGCTTCGGATATTCTTCTACGGTCTTCACGATTATCGCTCAGTCCTCGGTTGCGCATGATCAACGTGGTGCATCCACAGCGCTTAATGCATTTACAAGGTCACTGGGTCAGACCATTGGGGTGGCTATATTCGGTTCCTGGCTGAACTTGAATATTGATAAGCTGTTGAGAAAACAACCGGATTCAAACGTTACTGGTGAGGATATAAATAAGCTGCTCGGCTCACATACAGGAACTAACCTGTCCGGTGAAGTATCAAACAGTTTGCGTGGTGCACTTGAAGGGGGACTTCATTCACTATTTATCGTGATGGCAGTTTTCGCTGTTTTGTCGTTAGTAATATCTTGGGGTTTGCGCAAGGGTGTGCCTTCGGTAGAGGATGCTTCGTCGTCCTTGAAAAAGGCATAACTCATTATCTAAGTAACATAAAGAAGCCCGACCAGGCATATGCGAGGCCACTGAAAAAGTTCTTTCTAGATCATACATTTAAGGAGTCAGTCGTAACTACGGAGAATATTTGGACTTCCGGCCGCTGTTGTCTCCAGATTTCCTGAATTGTACCGCTGTTAGCGGTTAAAATCCGGAGACAAAGGCGGTCGCTATCGCTCCTCCAGTTCCAAATTTCTCCTTCGCTACGCCCCTCTAATGTTTTAAGTTCAAGTTATAAAGGCGCCTTTTGGAGGCCCATGAAAACTCCATTCCAGGACACCCATCCTCGATCTTTTCGAGGATGGGTGTCCTGTTTTGCTGTATAATGATTGTATTAATTTCAGGTGGTGACTCGGATGATTTCAAACCAACAATCCCTTAACCTCAGTCCATTTATGGCGATTTACGATATCGTCGTACCTAAAGATAATATGCTACGACAAATAAATGACCTCGTAGATTTTTCTTTTGTTCATGAAGAATTACAGAATAAATATTGCCTAGATAATGGTCGCAATGCCGTGCCTCCTATTCGTATGTTCAAGTATTTATTACTAAAATCGATTTTCGATTTATCCGATGTGGATGTCGTAGAACGTTCTAAATATGACATGTCGCTCAAATACTTCTTAGATATGGCGCCTGAAGACGAGGTCATCAATCCTAGTTCACTCACGAAGTTTCGTAAACTTCGGTTGAAAGATGTGAACCTGCTCGACATGCTGATTCAAAAAACGGTGGAAATTGCATTGGAAAAAGAAATCATTAAAAGCCGCGCAATTATTGTGGATGCTACCCACACGAAATCACGATTCAATCAGCAATCACCCAAAGAAATATTGATGGAGAAGTCTAAGCTGTTGCGCAAGGCCGTTTATCAAATCAATGAAAACATGAAAGATAAATTCCCGCCAAAAACAACTACAAACGAATTAGTGGATGAACTGGACTATTGCCAAAAAGTAATTGACGCCGTGGAAAAAGAAGAAAGTATCCGCGAATATCCAAAGGTAAAGGAAAAGTTGAACTACTTAAAGGAAATCGTAGAAGATCACGTGGAGCACCTTCAATTTTCTAATGATCCAGATGCACGTGTGGGTCACAAAACAGCCGACTCTTCTTTTTTTGGCTATAAAACACATATTGCAATGAATGAAGAACGTATTATTACAGCTGCCGTAGTTACAACAGGTGAAAAAAGTGATGGGAAACAACTCCAAATACTAATCGAAAAAAGTCGCAAAACGGGCATGGATATCGATACAGTCATTGGCGACACAGCCTATTCTGAGAAAGAAAATATTCAGTATGCCAAACAAAATGAATTGCAACTCATATCCAAATTACATCCGCAGATTACTCAGGGTACTCGTAAAAAAGAAGATGAATTTGAGTTTAATAAAGATGCAGGGATGTACGTTTGTAAAGCAGGGCATATGGCAATTCGTAGGGCACGTACGGGGAGAAAGAATGTAGGAAAAAATCAAAAGGATACTTATTATTTTGATATCGATAAGTGTAAGCAATGCCCCTACAAAGAAGGATGTTATAAAGAGGGAGCACAATCAAAAACCTATTCAGTGAGCATCAAATCCACGGAGCATAGTGAGCAGCAAACTTTCCAAGAAAGTGAATATTTTAAAGAGAAGGCAAGAGAACGTTATAAAATTGAAGCAAAGAATAGTGAACTAAAACACAGACATGGGTATGATGTGGCATCTTCCTCAGGTCTCGTCGGCATGCACATGCAAGGAGCAATGGCTATATTTGCAGTAAATCTCAAAAGAATATTGACGCTATTAAAGTAAAGAGCATGAGGAATACATAAAATAAAGGCGAATTCTCACTCAGAATGGAGGGGAATTCGCCTTTAGCTGTTTAAGCTCATTTTACAGATTCTTAAAACACACGTTTTTCAGTGGCCTCGGCATATGCCGGTCGGGCTTCTTCGTGCGATAACAGCTTGTCTAACAAATATGAAGTAAAAAGCAGCCTAGATTCTAGCCCTACTTACGGGGAATAGGGGAAAGCTTCTCAGCTTGCAGACCCATCTTCTTGAGCAGAACAATCATTTGTTCCTTCTCTTCATCATTCAGTCCGCTGAAAGCAAGATGAAGACGCTCTGAGTATTTCGGATACATCTCATTCATGAGACGTTCGCCTTCCGCAGTCAGTTCCGCAAAAATCACCCTACGATCACTTGGACAAGGCTTGCGCTGCAAATAGCCGCGTTCTTCGAGCTTGTCGATTACGTAAGTAACGTTGCCGCTTTGTAGCAGCAGTTTGGCGCCAATTTGTTGAATTGGCTGTGGTCCCTTATAGTACAACACTTCCATGACTGCAAAGGCAGTAGGATTAAAACCTTCAATTTTGCTGCCGGTAACAGCATGCTCATTAATACTCTTGAATGATTTGGCAAATACCCGGTACAAATGTAGAGTTAATTGTGTATCACGTTCATAAGATTGTATCATGCTTCTCCACCCTCTATCGTTAATCATGTGAACTCGTCGCACGTCTGTAATCATATTTATTAGTGCACGGTTTACCTGTGCAACGAACTTTGAGATAACAATAGAATACGTGAAAGAGCGAATGAAGAACATGTGATTTGTCACAATGAGCAACTTTTAATTATTAAAAATCAAACAATTTTTTGAAGATGATGAAATTGGACGTTTTTTTGATTTCAGTCTCTGAAAGGATAACAATTTCATCCTCCGGTTCAAGCGCTATTTACGCCTCTAGACGGATGAATGACAATCTCCAATATTTTACTATTACTTCATTGAGAAATAGTAACGGGGAGTGAAGTGAAGATGGAGGACCAGATTCATGATTTAAAAGAAAGTAAGCTAACCGCGAATAAGCCCTTCATGCTGCTTATCACCGCACAGCTCGTATCGAATGTAGGGGACTGGTTGCATATACTAGCACTACTGACGATGGTAGGATTCAAATGGAATGCTACACCGTGGGAAATTACAACCCTATCTTTATGTATGGCCGTGCCTCTGCTGTTAGGAGGACCGTTTGCAGGCTATTTAAGCGATCGTTTCAACCGCAAGGCACTAATGATTGGTTCGGATATAGCCCGTGTCGGGATTGTTGTCTGCTTGGTATTTGCAGGTTCACTGTGGCAGGTCTATGTGCTGCTGCTGGCTAAGGGATTTATGGATGTACTGTTCTCTCCGGCTAAAAGCGGAAAGATAAAGGAACTTGTTCCTGCGGCTCAGATGGATAAAGCCATGGCGCTTAGCTCATCGATAGAACAGATAACCAAAATTGTGGGTCCAGCTCTCGGTGGACTGCTGGTCGCAGCATTCAGCATAGCTGCTTGTTACATGATTGACTCAGCTACTTTCATTTTATCGGCGATCATTTTGCTTGGATTACCTCGCATAGCTGCGATAAAGAAGGAGGACGCGAAAGCAAGCACAGAGGAGACGGAGGTACGTAAATCCTTCCGCCAAGAAATGTCGGCTGGTCTGCATGTGATTGCAGGAATGCCTGTAGTGCTTTGCGGCATTGTTACGTTGGTGCTGGTGCTACTAATGCTGCAAATTGGTGACTCTCAGATTGTAACGTTATTCCGGGAGATTCCAGGTGTGAATGGTGATTTGCTAGGCTGGTGTGTAGCGGCCAGTGGCTTTGGAACCTTGCTATCAACACTGCTTGTAAGCCGGATAGGCAGTGGCAAGCATCCGCTTATCTTTATGGGATTAGGGGCTGTAATAATGGGAGTCGTCTTCTCGAGTGCAGGGATCGTAACTGCTCACGGTCAGGCCGGAATCTGGATGAACATTGCTTTGTTTGGGTCCTTCATGTTTGCTGGTGTGGGTGCAGGACTAGCGTTTATACCCTTCAATTCGATGTTACAGCAACGGACACCTGCAGAATATACGGGTCGTGTATTTGGGACCATAGGCAGTCTGACAAGCGCGGCGGTTATTCTAGGACCTGTAGCCGGTGGAGCATTAGTGACAGCATCGGGTCCTGTGTCTGCTTTTATTCTATCTGGTCTGCTTACAGGACTACTGGGGCTGGGACTGTTAATGCTGCGTGGCAAAATTGAACGCCGGGATGAAGCTGCTATCAAGAAGCAGGAAGGAATAGTAGCGACGAATAACATAGACCTTGTAGGACAGACCTCCCTTTGACGGGAGGTTTCTTTTGTTTGCTATGAGAAGGGATGAGATAGTTATTGTGAAAAAAGCAGCTTGCAAATTTTCAGAAAGAATATATAGTACGATTAGATAAGTTGTCATTTCATCTGTTGACCATTAGAATATCATTCATATACGTAATAGAGAATGCAATTTATAATAATATGTATTAGAAATATCTAGGAGATGGAGAATATGGAGAAAGTAGAACTAACGGTGGATACCGAGAGCTACGACGACATTGTGCTCGATGTTGAGATCGATGAGGCTGGCTATGAAGCGGGAGACCCTTGCATATTCGATATTTCATTTCAGGTGAAGCGAGGGCAGTTGCTCGGACTGATCGGACCTAACGGTGCTGGGAAAAGTACAACCATCAAGACACTGCTCGGGTTGCTGAAGAATACAAAGGCTAAGGTGTCCTTTAGTGGAGTTAATAAATCTTATGCTTATGTACCGGAGCAACCTGTGTTTTATGAGGATTTGACATTGTGGGAACATTTGGATTTGGCGGCCGCTGCCTATGGACTGAAGTACGAGCAGTTCGAAGAAACTGTGGAGAGGCTGCTGAAGCAGTTTGGTATGGGCCATGTACGCAATGATCTTCCAGCCGGATTCTCTAAAGGCATGAAACAAAAAATGATGCTAATGCTTGGCTTTTTGGTACAGCCGGATGTTTATATTGTGGACGAGCCGTTTATCGGTTTAGATCCTCGCGCCACTAAAGATTTCCTGCGGCTGCTGGAAGCGGAGCGGAAGCGTGGAGCTGGTGTATTAATGTCAACGCATGTACTGGATACTGCAGAGAAGATATGCGATGATTTCGTGCTGATCTCCGGGGGGAAGGTTGCCGCCTCTGGAACACTCGAAGATATACGTGACTATGCTGGACTGCCGGAGGCGTCGTTGTTTGATTGCTTCGACGAACTGACATGAGTAAGCAGGGACAGCGGGCGTTTTCTTTTTCTAACTCCAAACAACTATTCAGACGTCGGCTATTCTCTCATTGGCGTGAGCAATCGGCTATTATCCGTACGGCGGCTGATTGGACCGTTCTCTTATATATTCTTATTCCCGGCGGACTGCTGGGAGGGCGTTTATATTACGGATTCTGGAACGAGGCGCTACCAGCTTGGACTGCAAATTTGCCGTTTATGCTCATTCCTTCATTATTAGTGCTCCTGATCTGCAACGGGGGATTGGTGCTATTATTGCAGGAAGGGGATCTATTATTTCTTAGACAGCGGGAGCGATGGATAAATACGATCATATTTCGCGGATTGATCTACAGCCTGATTGTAACCTCGCTGAAGTTCTGTGTAGCTTTTGCACTATTGTTGCCTTTTCTTATTCGGGGATTTGAAATGACGTCATCGGAGGTATGGGCGCTGTTCGCTCTGACCTTGGCGTGCAGCTGGTGTGTTAAGTTACTTGGACATCTTGTAAAAGTTCAGAAGCAAGGTTGGCGGCGCTGGCTGTGGCTGTTTCTGGCGATCTCAGTTCCGAACGCTATTTTTTTCAGAGTAGCTATCCTTTGGATTGATCGCCCGCTCTTCATACTGTTGAGTGCGGTTCTATTTACTGTCGTTGCAATAATAGCTTTCCGGCGGCGTTTAGTGATGCGCGGGACATTCATGAACGATGTCCGCGAAGACTACAAGCAGCGGATGAAGATAGCGGCCCTATTGCTCCGCAATGTTCTGGATAAACCTCGCCCGACTCGCCATAAGCCGTGGATTTTCCGGAAGTCACAGCCTTTACTTAAATCAAAGACTGCCGAGAGCCGTTTCTCTGCGGCAGCGATTAAGGCACTCGTACGGAATCCAGCCCATTTGAAGCTCTACTTAGCCTTTACAGCTGTGTCCGCCGTAGCGATCCTCATCATTCCATCGGGATTTAAATGGCTGGGATTTGTAGTATTAACATCTCTCATGACCTTTTGGCTGTTCTCGTTCTGGTCGCTCTTTGCTGGAGATGATTTCGTTGGAATACTACCGTTTACGAAAGAACAAAAAGCTGAAGCGGGTATGCATGCAGTCCCTATCCTATTGCTTCCCTTTACAATGATTTGTTCTGCTATAATCTGTCTTTCGTTATATAGTTGGTATGGGCTCGTACTGTTCGTTCCGGTTGGATACATGGTGGGACTCTTTATAAGTAGAATATTTGGTACGTTTCGCTTAGGGAAAGAATAATAGATAGAACAACAGCGTGACTTGAGAAGCATCTCAAGTCACGCTGTTTTTAGTTGTATTGAATTACCTCAGTCGAAGGTCAGCAGCGTGTTTGCCTGCTGTATATCCGGTAGAGAAGGCGGCTGTAATATTGTAGCCACCAGTGTAACCATGAATATCGAGTACCTCTCCGCAGAAGAATAGCCCTTGCATAAGCTTAGATTCCATTCTTTTGGGATCGATCTCCTTCAGATTTACCCCGCCGCCCGTAACAAAGGCTTCGGATAAAGAGCGGGTACCGTGTACATAAACGGGCATCCGTTTCAAGATACCTGCTAGCGCAAGCAATCCATTCTTGGATACATGATGGCCCGTTATATCTCCATCCAAGTCAGCTTTAGCTAACAAGAGGGGGATGAGACGTTCTGGCAGTAGCCCCTTCAGCGAATTGCGGATTGCTTTCTTCGGCTCCTGCTCCAGCTTGTCCTGCAGCAGTGATTCCACTTCTTGTGAGTTCAAATCAGGGAAGAGGTCGACGGACATCTCAACAGTGTCTATGCCAGATTTACGCTGGACCTGTCTCAGAAATTGGCTGCAGCGCAGTGCAATTGGGCCAGATAATCCAAAGTGGGTGAAAATCATATCTCCACGATGGGAGATGACCTTCTTTCCTTTGGGATTCCAGACAGTAAGCGCAACATCGCGTAGCGACAGTCCTTGCAGCTCACCGGACTTGATCCACTCTTCTCGTGAAAGTATCGGAACCTCAGTCGGGAACAGCTCCGTAATCGTATGTCCTGCGGCTTCCGCCCAAGGGTAGCCATCTCCAGTCGAACCGGTCTGTGGTACAGACTTCCCTCCAGTGGCGATGATGACAGCAGAGCAGGAGAAGGACTTACCTGAGCTCAGCCGGACTCCTTTAACAGTACCTTCATTATATAGCACTTCTGAGACGGGGCTGTCCGTCATAATCTGCACGCCTAGACTCCGTACTTTGTTAATCAAGGTGGAGACGACGCTGGAGGCCTTATCTGAAACGGGAAACATCCGTCCGTTGTCTTCTTCCTTTAATGCAATGCCTAAGCCTTCAAAAAAGGCAATGATGTCCTGATTATTAAAATGGTCGAAGGCGCTATACAAAAAACGTCCGTTTCCCGGGATATGGGAGATTAACTCGTCTCTCTCCTTGACGTTCGTTACATTGCAGCGTCCGCCACCAGATATTCCGAGTTTTCGTCCTAGCTTGGCTCCCTTGTCGATTAGTAGTACGGATGCCCCGTGTTCTGCTGCGGCCACGCTTGCCATCAATCCCGAAGGGCCGCCCCCTATGACGATCACATCGTAGTTGCTCATGAAATTATACTCCTTTACATGTTAAGACACGGGTGATACTCCGTGTTTTCCTAACGGAATCATACCATTCTGACTCTCATGTAACCAGTCTTGTCCGCCGGCTTCGTGATAATCGTTGTCAGGAGAGTGATCCTGTGCTTTAATCTAGACATGTAGGGGAATTTGTCCATTTTGGGGTGTGATTGTAATTATTGGCGCAATTAAGGATATTTTATTGCAAATATCGGCAGCATGCTCCTTTCTTTTTCTGATTCAATGGTGGGTGGACCGAGGGCTTGTGGCTCGAAAAAAAGGTGTTTTCCTGGATAATCAAACCTTTTTGGTTTTCGCGTGTACGCTAAGCTTGATCCTGTGCTCTCTTCTCTCGACGACTTTATTCGGTATTACTTATTTGAATTTAGGAATGCTCCCTGCTTACATTGGGATTTTATATGGAACTTTACGTTCAGGCATTCTGCTGTCCATCTTTTTTCTCGTCTGTAATATTTTCATTTCAGAGCCAACAGGAATAAGTAATATGATATTAAATTCAGGAATATTATTATATCCGTTGCTGTTTGGGATAGCTAAGCCTTTTAAGAAAGGCACAGTGGTAGAGAAGATAGGTATGTTATGGATGGTTCTTTGTCCGAATATGTTGTTCATTGCACTTGTACCTATTATAGGTGGAAAAAATATATATGAAGCCCATTCTAGCGAGTCGTTTTTGATTACTGTGTATCTTTTTTTCACCATCGCGTTGGGCGGTATTTTTGTGTATTTTGTTGAAATGGTCTGGAGTAGATGGCAGGCAAAAGTACAAATGGAAAGTATAAGTGATAATTTTCAGTGGGAGTCTGAGAAGCTGCAGCAGATTACAAATGTAGTGCCCCTCAGTATTATGTCCCTGGATGATCACGGAGTTGTGACTGACCTTAATGATTGTATGTTGGGAATGATAAGAATTCATTATCCCAATTTGAGAAGGGAAGATATTATTGACAAGCCGGTCAGGGGATTTTTTAACGGTTCAGCGGATGCTGAGGCATATATGCGGGTACGGGATAACATTCAGCATAAACGGCGTTCCCATGAACGAATGATTCATGGCTCGCGGATTTATCGAATTTATTCAGCACCGCTAGTACATAAGAACATAGAATTATCTGGTGGAGTGGTACTCATTGCGCAGGATATTACTAATGAAGTGAAACTTCGCTCAGAGCTGGATCATGTGGAACGTTTGAGCTTGGTAGGGCAGATGGCAGCTGGAATTACCCATGAGATTCGTAATCCTATGGCGGTAGTTCGTGGATTTTTGCAGCTGATGAGAGAAAAAAGTTCAGATGATTTGGATTCTTATTATCAGATCGTGCTCGAGGAGTTGGATCGGGCGAATAGCATTATTAATGATTTCCTATCACTGGCGCAGAGCCGGATTTCTGATAAGGAGAAGGTGCTATTACACCGTATTATAGAAGAAGTTAGTCCGCTGCTATGGGCTGATGCTAATCTTCGTGGTCAAAGTGTTGAGCTAAAGCTGAACGCATCACTTCACGAATTGGAGTTAAACGTTCGGGAAATAAAGCAGCTCATCCTTAATTTAGGACGCAACAGTATGGAAGCTATGGGACCTAAAGGGGTCTTGACACTTGAAACACATAGTACTCAGGATAAAGTGGAGCTGATTGTAAGGGATAGAGGAATCGGCATCTCGGAAAGTCAACGAGAGAAGTTGTTTTCACCCTTTTTTACAACGAAAAGTGAGGGAACAGGTCTAGGGTTATCCTTGTGTCACAGTATTGTGGAACGGCATAACGGTAAAATAAATGTAGAGTCTGTAGAAGGAGAGGGTACGGTATTTACCATCTCATTCCCTTTAGTAAAGGAAGAATATATCGGAGCAACGCTTGCGGATTGAATGATACTGTAGCATCTCTTGCTTTCACAGAGTATGAATGTATAATAAAGTTAGTAAGTACTGCTGTAATGTTATCTGACAAAACAGTTAAATAGTGAAGGAGAGTGCAGAGAAATGTCCATGTCTTTTAATCAATATATGAGAGATTCAATTCAGCCTATGCGTGATGACCTGACAAGCATTGGGTTTCAGGAGCTTATGACTCCAGAAGAGGTGGAAGCCACTCTTCCTACCGCAAAGGGTACGGCGCTTGTAGTCGTGAATTCGGTCTGTGGTTGTGCCGCTGGACAATGTCGTCCTGGTGTAGCTCAGGCATTGCAAAATGAAATCGCTCCGGATCACTTGTTCACAGTGTTTGCAGGTCAAGAGAAAGAAGCCACTGCTAAAGCACGTGAATATTTTGCTCCTTATCCGCCATCTTCACCTTCCATCGCATTGATGAAGGATGGAGAGCTCGTTCACTTTATTGAACGCCATAGTGTAGAAAATCGATCGGCTGCTGAAATCGCTGCTGAATTGAAAGAAGTCTTTGATCGTTTTTGCCAGTAAAAACAGTTATTCCATATAATCTCGCATCAGTCAGTAATTCGGCTGTTGCGGGATTTTTCAAAATATAAGAGCGATAATGGGATAGAATATACTTAGAAGCATAGAGCTTCACTTGGTATGGATATTTTGATGGATATGGAACCATTTCTGATGGAACGGGGTGTGGTTTGTGAGTTTACAGGAAGAAATTATTGCTGACCTTGGCGTGAAGCCAACGATTGATGTAGAAGCAGAGGTGCGTAAACGAGTTGATTTCTTAAAATCGTACGTGCTGAAGGCAGGTGCCAAGGGATTATTGATCGCTATTAGTGGCGGGGTGGACAGCGCGGTAGCTGCGGGCCTTTGTAAACAGGCTACGGACGAGCTGTCGGCACAGGAAGGCACAGAGTATATTACGCTTGGCGTATTCCAGCCATATGGTGTTCAAGAGGATATCCAGCACAGTTACGATGTCGCAAAAGCTTTTAATCTAACCCATACAGTGGAGACTAATATCGAGGAAGCTGTAAATGAAATTGCGCTTGAAGTTGAGCATAGTCTCAAGTCACTCGGCCAGCATCGCCATATGACGCATCAAGGCAAGGGAAATGTTAAAGCGAGAACACGTATGGTTATGCAATATGCGCTCTCCTTTGAGAATAATCTGATTGTAGTTGGAACGGATCATGCTTCTGAAGCCATTACGGGCTTCTACACCAAGTGGGGGGATGGCGCTGTAGATATTACACCTCTATCTACACTTAACAAACGTCAGGTTCGTCAATTAGCAGCTCATATTGGTGTACCTGCGGATATTGTCACAAAAGCACCTACGGCAGGATTGTGGCCGGGGCAGACGGATGAAACCGAGCTGGGCATTACTTATGACGATAATAGCGACTATCTGGAAGGCAAACAGGTTAACCCTGAGGTAGCGGAGAAACTCGAGAATTATTACCGGAGAACGGCGCATAAGCGCAATGTCATTCCTGGAATTTAGAATACGTTGAACTAGAAACCGCCACGGGGTCTGCGTAGTTGCAGAACTCGTGGCGGTTTTTAACATATCAGAAAGTATATATTTGGGGCCCCCGCAAAGTACCTGAGTACTCATCAAAGCAAAGCCTCACTTTGTGGGGATATTTTGTGAGATCGATAAGCAGTAAGAATAACTATTTGGCAAGCAATTGATTGATAAAATCAGTGGTAGAAGCAATCGCAAGCTCCAATTGTGGAGTGGTGCCAGCAAAAGGATGCACAGTGCTGAAGGTATGATTACCCTCAGGAATCTGCACCCAGTTAATATCTGGTCGGAGTTTGCTGAGTTGCTCAGATCCTTGCCGGAGGTGTGCTCCATCCTGACTCCCTTGAATAAGAACAACCGGGAAGGCCGCTGTCTTCATACGTTCAAGGATATTATAACGTTCTTTTTGGTTCTCCATATCTTCTAAAATAACAGCATCTAGCGGCATTTGTTGGCCAGTACGTCCATTAAGAACATGGGTTCGTCCTGTTTCCTTCATCTCCTGCTTTTGCTCTTCTGTCAACAAATCGAGCTTCGTAACCCCGTTCCAGGAGATGACCCCGCTAACTTCATTGGGATGGTCAAGCGTGTAGACCAGACAAATTCCCCCTCCGAGACTATGGCCGAGAAGGAATAAGGGCAGGCTTCCGAATTTCGGATGCTGGCTAAGATAGGACAATAGGATTTCCATATCCTTCAGCTCACGACGATAGGTGTTGCGGGCGAATTTCTCAAGCTCAGTAAAATTTAGTAGATCTTCTCCGATTCCAGCATGAGAGAAGTTGAAGGTAATCACTTCATGATCATGGCTGAGAGTAGTGGCAATGTAAGGAAACATCCCCCAATCTTTGAATCCCTTATAACCGTGCGCAATAACTATAAGGCTCTTAGGCACTCCTTGGGCAGGAAAGTGCGAGCAGCGGAGAACAGCATCATCTCCGGCAGGTATTTTGAAATTACGATGCTTCATAGGGTAATCCCCTCTCTATATATAAAAATGAAGTAAATCAGCGAGTCCACCACGACGATGCTGGATAGACTTCCAAAGTATTTTCTTTTAAGATAGCAGAAAGAATCTTACTGGACTATAATTTTTATAAGAAATGAACAACCTGTATGAGGATCATACCATTATTGAAGTAGTATAGGATACACGTCCATAAGGAGCGTGAAATTTTGATTTACGGAATTGGACATGATGTGTTAGAAATTGAACGAATATCAGAGGTAATGCATAGGGGACTGGGAAAGAAATTTAACCAACGTGTCCTAACGGAGCGTGAGTACCAACTTGCTGAGCAACGAGGTGGAAGATTGGCTGAGTTCGTAGCAGGGCGTTTTGCTGCCAAGGAAGCCGTTGTGAAAGCCTTAGGCTGTGGCATCGGCAATGTAGTTGGTTTTCAGGATATTGAGATATTACCTGACCGTAAAGGTAAGCCAGAAGTCACCTTATCGTGCGAAGCCTGGAGCAGATTAGGTCTGCCTGAAGGACAAAAGTATACCATTCATCTTACGATAACACATGGCCGTGATTTGGCTTCGGCTTTTGCGGTTGTGGAGGGGTTAGGTTCATGAATTGAACCGTGATAATAGAGGGCAAGGAGAGTTACAATGACACAACAAGATTTACAAGGTCAACGAGAACTAGAAGAACGAGAAGAACGACAGGATTTGCAGGAACAAGAAGAAGGGCGAGATTTAAAAGAAGGACAAGATTTGCAAGATCAAGCTGAACGACAAGAACAACAAGAACTGGAGCTGCGGGAGGCCAAGCAATTTTTCAGTTATCATTTGCTGGAATGGTATCAAGGGCAGAAACGCGATTTGCCATGGCGCAGGCACCGTAATCCTTATTATATTTGGATTTCTGAAATTATGCTGCAGCAGACAAGGGTAGACACGGTGATCCCTTATTTTAATCGTTTTATAGAACGATTTCCGACGGTGGAGTCTCTCGCTGACGCGCCTGAGGAGGATGTACTTAAGTGTTGGGAAGGTTTAGGGTATTATTCCCGTGCGCGTAATATACAACATGCAGCCAAGCAGGTGAAGGAGCTTTATGGTGGGCAAGTGCCGAACGACCGTGAGGCGGTATTCAGCTTAAAGGGAGTGGGTCCTTACACAGCAGGGGCCATCCTCAGTATCGCGTTTAACAGACCAGAACCTGCGGTGGACGGTAATGTGATGCGGGTGTTGTCCCGATACTTCCTCATCGAGGATGATATCGCTAAGGGACCCACCCGCGTGAAAATGGAGCGACTGGCGGCTGAGCTGATCCCGGAGGGAGAAGCTGCATCTTTTAATCAGGCGCTCATGGAGCTCGGGGCGCTCGTATGCACCCCGAAATCACCGAGCTGCTTAACCTGCCCGGTGATGGAGCATTGCGCCGCGCGGCTGGCGGGCTGCGAGACTTCGCTGCCCGTCAAGACCAAGGCGAAGCCGCCGCGCCCAGAGGAGCGGCTGGCGGCCTTAATCGAGGGCCGCGGTGCCCACGCGGGCCAAGTGCTCATCCGGCAGCGGCCACAAAGCGGGCTGTTAGCCCGCATGTGGGAGCTGCCGCACTGGCAGGCGCCGCCAGCGGAAGGCGGCGCCAAGAGCGCGCGGCTGCCGGAGGCCGCGGCGCTGGACCGGCTGCGCCGGTCACTGCGGCAGGCCGGGATCTCTGCCCGGCCTGAGGAGCACTGGATGGCTGCTGAGCATATCTTCAGCCATATTGTGTGGACCCTGCAGGTATATCGCTGCAGGGAAGAGGACGCCCTTCCGCTGTCAATGGCGGCAGAAGGACGGGCGGTGTACAACGCGGATACGGGGCTGTTCCCAGAGGTGGACAGCAGCAATCCCATTGAGAGATTTGAGGACGGTACCGCTAGTCCAGAGGATAGCGGAGCTGTTCGCTGGATCACCCGTGAGGACATGGCCAATTATGCCTTTCCAATGTCTTCTTGAAGCTGCTGAACCTTTATTTCGATGAACAGGAAGAACAAGCAAAGTCAGAGAAGTAAGAGAAGTGTGAGATATATGAGTAGTAGCAGATATATGAGAAGTACCAGATGTAAAGTATGCTTAAGTAGATGAAGTAATGAAATATATCCGAAATATCTGGAGTAAGAAATGTGTTGAATGCGATGATGTGTTGAGTGTGTTGAGTGTGTTGAATTACTAAATTTATTGAATGTTAAGTAAATTAAATGTATGGGTTGTGTGAAGAGAGAGTGAGGTATGCGCCTCTGATCGCTTACTTCACTCCCGCGGCTTAATTATAGGGAATTCCTCCACTAGCCTTGCAAAAAAGCTGACATCAGCGCGTCAAAATAAATAAGGGATATTTTTACAGTTATCTTTTATCGAAGAAGAGAAAAAACAGTAACAGTCAAATACACATAGACAAATCACCATTTTTTTCAAATATATACTTCAATTGTATTTAGATCTGTTCAAGTATCTTTTTCAGCGCTTTTTCTTGATGGGATGAATACGAGGCCGCCCACTCTTTTTCTTCTTTTGACGTCCTTTCGAACTTCGGGCGGGTTGCCTGCTTAAAGCCACAAGAAATTTTTCCCAGCTCTCCATCACGTAAATGCGAACTAACTTTAGCACTTCCCATGTACTTTTTGTTGTTTTCGTTTGCAACTTTACTAGGATGCATAGGCCGTAGGCCAAAAGTGTCATGTAGATTTGGTTCCATACAGCATCGGGTTTGTAACTGTATAACTTAGCTAGATGAAGGTGCTGCTTCATCCATTTGAAGAAAAGCTCGATCATCCAGCGATCTCGGTACAAGTTTGCGATTTCTCGTGCCGAGATCTCCCACCTTGTTGTAACCACGCGATAGAGTCGGCCTTTATCATCTTTGAATTCAACCAATCGCAGTGTTACTTTTTGATCAGGCTCCTTAGGAACCACCATTTCGACATCGGCGTCTCGTAAAAGACCGTAGTCTTCTTCTAGAATAGGCCGTTCATGGATAACTTTCGTCTTGCTATTTGTCTGTATTCGCGCAACAAAACGAATTTCTGCTTCTGCCCATTTCTTGAAAAAAGCATAGTTAATGTATCCACGATCCATCACATAGGTTGTGTTTTTATCTGTGAGAAGTTCGATCGTCACTTCCGAGTCAGCTACAGCTCCCGTCGATAAAATAACTTTGCTTGGATAAGCCATATCCGGAAAATCTGCGCAGAGGTAGGTATGCATTTTTACGCTATTTTGCTTTTTACTGCAGTAGGCCCACTGACCGTGAAAGTTAGGTAAAGAGATGGTGGTGGAGTCGATGATCGTTAGCTTTTTTAAATCTCGCACTTGTACATGGGATGATTCTCGCAAAGTCTGTGCAATACGTCGATTGATTTCTTGAAAAGCGTACTGAAGCAGAAACGTAGGTAATTCGTTCAATTTACGTGAGAAACGGGAGGCGCTAATTGATGTTGTTCCTACTAGAGCCTGCAAATTTTCATTAGAACGTAAATGCTCTTCTATGGCAATAGGCTCTTCACGCCGAGCTAATTGAGCTTCGATGAAAAGAAAAATTGCGCCGCGAACGGTAAGCTTTTGAGCCCGATAATCTAAGATGTCACAGAGTGTTTCTGGTAAATCTAACAATTGAAGACATTGACTAATAACGGTTTGGTCTGGTACGATACCCATGCGAATTCTCCTTTTGATGAGGAAATGGGTAACCTGCCTATTCCTTAACATTAGGGGATTTTTTTATGGACTACCAGAGAAAAGACACCATTATATTCATAATATGGTAATTATTTCATCCATTTTTCTCATGTCAGGTTTGATGCAAGGCTAGTGGAATTCCTCCCTAAAATTAGGGCCGAAAGGGCCTGGATTTGATGTTTTTAGGGAAAACTCCCTATAATTTGGGTCGATACCTGAATTATGCTCCGGAATGGATGATTTAGAGGGAGTTTTTCCCTAATTACTCGTATTTATAGTGTATATGAGCAGAATTAGAGGGAGCTATTCCCTTATCAGAGGCACGATGACTCATTCGCGGGTCTGTCCAACAGCGGTACGACAAAGGGTGGGCCGGTCCTCATTCATTGATCCGCATCCAATTCTCATTTTTCGATCCTCGTCCAACCATTACTAAATGAATCATATGTTCCAAGAACCAAGAACCAAGAACCAAGAACCAAGAACCAAGAACCAAGAACCAAGAACCAAGAACCAAGAACCAAGAACCAAGTCCAGTCTATCGCCAACCATTCAAGCGACGTAAAAATGCGGTGTCTGAGGATAATGACCTACTCTGTTTGTTTTAAACGAACCCTGTTTCTAGCGAATGCTGTTTCAAACGAACTATCTTTCAAACGAACCACGTTGTTAACCAACCACACTCCTAACTAAACAAAAGAAGGTATCTCCTAGCCCATAGGGCTAGGAGATACCTTCTTTGTTTATGCTTAGTTAAACGGTGAAGTTACAGCCTATTGAGCTATGACTTTATCCGTAATATAATTCCTTATTTCGCGCTTTCGTAACGTTTGCCAACTTCTTCCCAGTTCACTACGTTCCAGAACGCTTTGATGTAATCAGGGCGTTTGTTTTGGTAGTTCAGGTAGTAAGCGTGCTCCCATACATCAAGTCCGAGGATTGGAGTAGCGCCTTCGCTGATTGGGTTGTCTTGGTTAGGTGTGCTTGTTACAGCCAGTTTGCCATCTTTAACAACTAGCCAAGCCCAGCCACTGCCGAAACGAGTAGTTGCTGCTGCTGCGAAATCTTCTTTGAATTTATCAAATCCGCCTAGCTCGCTATCAATAGCTTCTGCCAATGCGCCAGTTGGTGCGCCGCCGCCGTTTGGTCCGATAACTTCCCAGAACAGGGTATGGTTAGCGTGTCCACCACCATTGTTGCGAACAGCAGTACGGATAGCTTCTGGTACAGCGTTCAGATCTGTAAGAAGTTCTTCGATGCTTTTGCCTTGCAATTCAGGTGCCTTTTCCAAAGCTACGTTCAGATTAGTCACGTATGTGTTATGGTGTCTGTCATGGTGAATTTCCATCGTTAATGCGTCGATGTGTGGTTCGAGTGCGTTGTTTGCATAAGGAAGTGCCGGTAATTGAAATGCCATGGAAAAATCCCTCCTGAGTATATTAGAATTTGTATAGATAAAGAACTCTGGCGGTTTATCGTCAAAATTCTTTATTGTTGATATGTACTATAGGGTATCGCCCAATAGGATACTTTAATTAAACAGTATCTAGACCAATAATGCAACACTAAACAAACACAAATGTTTATAAAGTATGATGGGAGTGTAAACAGGATTTACAATTGTATTGAAAATGTTAAAATGTAGAGCCTTCACCCCATAGACATATATCATTATAATTACCCTTATAATGAAACAATGAATCTCACTCAAAATGTAAACGCTTGATATTAAGCGCTTTCAAAAGAAAAGTGATGATATCACGAGAAAAGTGTGCTTTAATAGATTTAAAAGCAGGTATTCCTCGGTATTTGATGCTTTTTTTTTATTTTCTCAATGTTAAGGGAACCCCTTCTTTTTGTTAAATTCATAAGCCATAGACAAGGGAGATTTTAAAGAATGCACGTTCGTTCCTTTCAATTAAGCGACGTTAGCCCTGTGACTGATTTGCTGCAAACCGCATTATCGGAAGAATGTTTCGAGAACACTATCGAGCCTTTCTCCAGGCAGCTTTCATGGGATTCAGATCTCATTGTAGTTGCGGAAGATGAAGATGAAATTGTTGGAGCACTGATTGGTACGATTGAGAAAAACCACGGTTGTTATTTCCGGATTGCTGTACATCCCGATTATCGCCGCAGAGGAGTCGGTAGAAGTCTGGTATCGGCTATGGAATCCAGGTTTCAAGCTCGTAAGGTCAGTGATATCTACGTTGCTGTCGATGAGCATAATTCTTTTGCTTTGCCATTATATGAAGCTATGGGATATAGCGAGAATCAAATTTTCAAATCGGTCCGGAAGCTGAGCATTGTTGGGTAATTTTGATCACCTAGCTGCGTAAGCGGAAGCATTTTCTAAATAAAGAACTATAGTTGACGATATAGTCTGTTTCATTCATACTCAAGCGTATTTTCCAGAAGTCCATTGCTAATGGCTGGGAGATATGCTTTTTTATTGTTATAATATCTGCAAGTATAGACTTCAATAATCGAGAATAAGAGGTGACATATTGAGTCAGGAGCCCCAAGTAGAGTATATGCGAAATCGGAAGCAAAGACATAGAACATCCAGATCAAAGAAAGGCTTTGGAGGTCGTTTAGCCGAGGAATTGAAGGATTGGTTGCTTACGGCGGTAGTTGTTTTTGCGGTGATGTCGGTTCTTAATATTTTTGTGTTCAATATATCAACGGTTAAAGGCCAGTCTATGCAGCCAACGCTTGTGGAAGGTGAGAGGCTCTTCATTAATAAGCTTTCATTGATGTTTGTAAACCCGAAACACGGGGATGTCATCATTCTTCATGATCCGAGCACTGGACCCAGTCAGAAGGAGTTTTTAGTGAAACGAGTCATTGGCATACCTGGAGACATCATAGAAGTAAAGGATCACCAGTTATATGTAAATGGAAAAATAGTGAATGAGCCCTATATAGATACCGAGATTGAAGACCCGGATTTTGCGGCGTTAACCGTGGAAAGCGGAAGCTATTTTGTCATGGGAGATAACCGGCATGCTTCAGCAAGCAAAGACAGTCGTTATTTCGGCTCCATCCCACAGGACATGATTGTAGGCAGGGCGGATTATATATGGTGGCCGCTGTCTAAACTGAAAGGATTATAAGAAAGTCATAGACGATAAGAAAAGGAGAAGGCGGAAATGAACAATACATTTCAGTCACCTTATGCTCCCCCGCCTTCCAAGTGGGCACAGCTCAAAGCTGAAATTAAGGAGGCTGCGTCGTCACTCGGTATTGATGATGTCGGGTTTACAACTGCAGAGCCTTTTTTATATTTGAAAAATATTCTGCAAGACCATAGAGACAAGGGCTATGACTCTGGTTTCGAGGAACCGGATCTGGATAAAAGGACGATTCCCGCACTGAGTTCTGGGGACAAGCCATTGTCTATTATTTCGATTGCTGTGGCCTATCCCTCTAAAATGGAGAACCCTCCGAAGTCTGAGCCAGGTGCACGTAGAGGCATTCTCGCCCGAGCATCATGGGGTAGGGATTATCATCATGTGCTAAGAGAAGCACTAGGACAGTTAGAAGAATTTATTCGTGAGCGCGTACCGGAGGCTGTGCTGGAAAGTATGGTGGACACCGGTGTACTGGTAGATAGAGCGGTAGCGGAAAGAGCAGGGATTGGCTTTAGCGCCAAAAACTGTTCCATCATTTCTCCTAAATGGGGGTCTTGGATTTATCTTGGGGAGATGGTCACGAACATTCCTTTTCCTCCGGACGAGGCTGTCGAGGAAGGGTGCGGGGAGTGTACCAAGTGTATTGATGCTTGTCCAACTGGAGCGTTGGTGGGTCCGGGGCAGCTTAATGCACAGGCTTGTATCTCTTATCTGACGCAGACCAAAGGATTTCTGAGTGAGGAATACATGACCAAGATTGGCAATCGTCTGTACGGCTGTGACACCTGCCAGATTGTATGTCCCAAGAATAGGGGGAAGAATTGGAATCATCGCCCTCAGATGCTTCCTGACCCTGAGATCGTGAAGCCGCTGCTATTGCCGATCCTTGATCTCAGTAATCGCGAATTTAAGGATAGATTCGGTAATAGCTCTGCTGCCTGGAGAGGGAAAAAGCCAATGCAGCGGAATGCGATCATCGCCCTGGGTAATTTCAAGGAAGCGGGTGCTGTGCCAAAGCTAACAGAAATTGTGCTGAAAGAGCCGCGGCCTGAGATGCGAGGCACTGCTGCTTGGGCACTGGGGCGCATCGGTAGTGAGGAGGCTCTAGCTGCCGTAGAATCAGCTTTAGAGCGCGAGGAGCATGACATGGTAAGGCAAATGCTGAGCCGGGCGCAGGACGTACTGCTTAGTGGGAAGAAGGCACAAGAGGATGGGGGACTTAATGAAGGGAAAAGATCATAGACAGGTTGTATATTCCCAATTGCTGTCCAGTTCTCGAAATGCTATGATAGATTCGCGCGCCATATGGCGATGCAGACAATAGAGTGTAGAGGTGGGCTTTAGATGAATATCGCATTACCTATTATTACATTGGTCGTAGGTCTTATCGGTGGATTTTTCATCGGTGTGTATTATCTACGCAGACAAATGACAACTATGCAGAATGATCCTGAAATGATGCAAAAGGTTGCAAAACAAATGGGCTATAACCTGAATGGGAAACAAATGCAGCGTGCCCAGCAAATGATGAAGACTCAGGGACAGGCAGGCGCCCGCCCAGGAGCAGCTAAAGGGAATAAACGTAGAAGTAAGTAACCGGGTCCGGATAGAATGTATACGGGTGCGGAAGGGGGAGACATCATGGGGAACATCAAGGAATATGTGAACGGTAAAGTTTCTGAGAACCGTGAGCAAATCGAGTATCACGTTGAGAAAATATTAGAATTAATCGGTGAAGATACCGGCCGTGAGGGACTGCTGGAAACACCAGCACGTGTTACGCGGATGTACGAGGAGATATTCGGCGGTTATTCGATAGATCCCCGCGAGGCGCTCGGCGTTACTTTTGATGAGTCTCATGAAGAGCTAGTGATCGTTAAGGATATCGTCTATTACAGCCAATGTGAGCATCACATGGCTCCTTTCTTCGGTAAAGTGCATATTGGGTATATTCCGAGCGGACGTATTGCTGGGCTAAGCAAGCTAGCTCGCCTTGTTGAAGCTGTGAGTCGGCGTTTGCAGGTTCAAGAACGCATTACGACGCAAATTGCGGATATAATGACAGAGGTGTTAGGCCCTCACGGCGTTATGGTCGTAGTGGAAGGTGAACATCTTTGTATGTGTGCACGTGGAGTGAAGAAGCCAGGCAGCAAGACGGTAACCATGTCTACTAGAGGAGTCTTCCGGGAGAATGCCGCCGCTCGTGCGGAGTTTCTGAGCTTGATTAAGGAATAGTATATTGAGGTGTTTATACCTCGAAATTGGAAGGGCCCATCATTCACTTCATGTGAACGATGGGCCCTTTTGGGTCTACTGGAGATTATAAATGAGGGTTCCTGCTATATGCAGTTATATCAGTAGGGTTTCCATGCCAGTTTACTAGCAGCAGCATAACGCTCTGACACATATGGCCAGTTAACAACCTTCCACCAGTCGTTAATATAATCAGCGCGATTATTCTGATGCTTCAGGTAGTAGGCGTGTTCCCATACATCCAAGGCCAAGAGCGGGACAACGTCCCATTGCGATAAATTTTGATGTTTCTCTGCAGTAAGAATTTCTAGTCTATGGCTGCGTGGACTCCAAACGAGAATGGCCCATCCGCCACCTTCTACTTTATTCGCAGCTTCGGTGAACTGCTTCTTGAAGCTGTCATAGCTTCCGAAGCTTTGATCGATAGCTTCCAGCAACGCTCCGGTTGGGCGCCCCCCACCTTGAGGAGACATCACGTTCCAGAAGATCGTGTGGAGATAATGGCCTGCGCCATTAAAGGCTAGTTCCCTCTCCCAATGTTTAACGAGATCGAAGTCACCGTTCTTACGGGAATCGGCTAGTTTAACTTCAGCCTTGTTTAATCCATCTACATAACTTTGATGGTGCTTATCGTGATGAATTCTCATAGTCTTCTCGTCAATATACGGTTCTAGTGCATTATAAGCATAAGGCAAAGGAGGCAGCGTATGGCCGCCAATGGGAACCGGGTCATTTTTATCGCGGATATCAGGAGCATTATCAGTGGAAGAAGAGAATGTATCATTTCGCGTGATGTTTTCTGTGTCGATTCTTACGACATATTCCTCCGTATAATCCCTCATGATTTGCGATAGCTTTCCGGGCGAGCTCAGTGTTTGCAGTACGGCGAGGAAGTATTCCGATTCGCGAATAATATGCAGGATTACAGTGGTTGCAAGGGGAACGGCTTTGACCGCTGCGCTACTCTCCATGATGGCAAAGAGCTGCCGTACGAATTCTTGTGATTGAGTGCAGGAGATATGCAGCAGTTTCTCCGTTTCCGCAGTGAGTTCTGCCTGATTCGGAGGAGAAGGCGAAAGGGCAGCATTCAATAGCTGCTGTGCCGCCTGCTCAGTTGCACCGAAAACAACGGCCCATTCATCAAGGAGCTTAACATAAGGCTCCTCCAATTTAGGCACGATGGCTTTGATGACCTCGGTATGCTCTTTCTCTTGTGTCTTCCAAAATACGATTTCTTCTAGAATACGTACTGGCAGCATCGGCCCGTATACATATAGCATGCCAAGAAAACCTCCCGTGATATGTCTTCATCAGTCCATTATATGAACGCTCTTGTAAGCTTATGAAGAACATAAAAGAGATAACCTGGCTACTCGGGGTGCCCCTTGGGCTTCTGCTATCCTGGGGATGGAAACAGCCTCTTCGGGTATACTTCTTTCTGTCCCTGGAAGAGGCTGTTGGTTGGGTTATAGGTTACGTACGTTTCCGTCGTTGTAAATGGTTGAACCAGCTAACCCATCAGAGTGCAGAGGTGGAAATGGGTGCTTAGTTAATTACTTGCCATTGCTGGCTGATTACCATTATTGGTTTTGGCCAGATGAACATTCCCTAAAAAAGCGGAGACCCGTCGCAAATACTCACGGGGGTGCTCACGGAACAACAGCTCATGATGACTACCCTCAATGATCCATGAATCGGAGAACGGATTGTGCTGGTTCGCTGCTAGTTCTTCGGCAATAGGGTAAGGGGCTTTATCGTCTTTGGTACCATGCATGAATAAGATAGGGAAAGGATAGTCCTTGGATTTGACCTTTGCATAAGGAATTTGATCTAGTCCTGTACCGTTCAGTACTGGGAACAGCATTTCCATGATTGCCAGGGAAGGCTGGCGCGGCAGATCGATATTCTGCTTAATATTATGATACAGCGTGTCTGGTTCTAATAAAAAGGTGCTGTCCAGAATCATCGCGTCGATGTCCTCAGATACTAATCCAGCTTGCAGTGCTGTACCTGCACCCATGGAGAAGCCCCAAACGACGAGCTCCTCAGCTCCGTGTTCCTTAGCGAAATCAATGGCGCCAAGAAGCTGCTGGGATTCTTTTTTGCCACCGGTTGCAATATCTTTGTTACCATGGGCAGCAAATCCGTAATCAAACATCAGAACATTGAAATTTAGGCTGTGTGCATAGTGAGCGAGATCGTACATAGGTACCCAAGACTCTTCGCGGTTGGCACCGTAGCCGTGACTGAACACTATTGTCTTAGTGGCTCCTTCGACTGGAATATACCAACCGTCCATCATGCGACTACCATCCTTAGCGGGAAAGGTTACATCCTCGTAGGCAAGACCTTTGGCAATCATAGGATTGGAATACAGTGGAGCGACCGTTGGATTGGATAGTACCCAAGCGATGTAGCCATGAAGCGAGACAAAACAAAATACTAAAAAGAAAAATATTGATAATAGCAATGCAACGATAATATGCTTAACACGGATCATCCGCAGCGATAGTCGTGATGAACTGCCCTGTTTAGGTAGTTTAGGACGACGGGAGACTGACGTGCCGGTTTGGCTGGTTATCAGATCCATAAGGTCCCCTCCTAAGTATGATGTGAGTACTAGTGCCTAGGATAATTTGTCGAAAATGATTCTAAAGCATCAGTAATATTTTAATATGTTTATCGTAAGTTGAAGCCCTTACAAAGTCAATGAATTGGACCCTTTTGTAATGTAACTGTAAAGTGCGGGCCAGTCTTTTCCGTCTCAGTGAATATACTGGACTTTCCGTAGAGTTTTGCACTAAGATAGAGTTAATTATAATGTAACCGCGTTTCATTTGATGAAACACGAGGGGGGATTACTGTGGAGGACCGAAAGCTAACGGTACGCGCGGTAGAACGTGCGCTCGACATATTACTTTGTTTTACGCAGGACAGTGATTTAGGGTTGACGGAGATCGCATCGAAGATTGACTTACATAAGAGTACAGTCCACAGATTGCTGGCAACACTCGAGGAAAAGGGCTTTCTCATTCGCAATCCGGCGACAGAAAAATATAGGCTGGGTATACGAATCTGGGAGTTGTCCACGCATCTGCCTGCTTTTGACGAGTCGGCAGCGGTATTACTACCATCTATGGAAAGGCTAAGGGATCGACTCGGAGAGACGGTCAGTCTTTACTTACGGGACGGCATTGAGCGCGTGCGTATTCAGGCGGTACAGAGCCAGCAGGCCATTCGTCGAGTAGCACAGATCGGTGCGAGGTTGCCGTTATCTGTAGGTGCGTCGAGTAAAGTGCTGGCAGCCTATGCACCACCTGAGGTGTTGAGAGAACTGCTTCAGAGTCCTGAGTGGCCGGATTACGTTGAGAAGGATGTATACAAAGATCAGCTTAGTGAGATTATCCGGCTGGGGTATGCCACCAGTTTCGAGGAACGAGAGCCCGGTGCGGCCGCAGTAGCAGTGCCTGTCACGGGCCGTAGTGGAAATGTGATCGCGGCGTTATCACTGTCAGGGCCGGTCAGTCGGCTGTCTAGGGATACGTTAGTGGAGTACGCCGCAATCTTGAAGGAAGTAGCAAGTGAAATGGGCATGATGATTCCATAGCCCTATATGAGAAGAACGGCCAGTCTCCGGATGATCGGAGGCTGGCCGTTTTGCATCTAAAATATAATAAGACAAGGGAGTACCCTAGCCACTAATGGCTATAAGGCACTCCCTTGTACTTTCTCTTGTTAAATCTATTCTACCGACACAGCCGAAGAATCTGTTGCATCCGCCAGCATTTGACGAAGCACAGTTTGTAGAATACCACCATTACGATAGTAATCAATATCAACTGTGCTGTCGAGCCGTGCTGTGACAGGGAAATCGAACTGAGTACCGTCTTCGCGAGTTGCGGTGACAGTGAGCTCTTGTCCTGGTAGCACCTCGTTATCAAGTCCAGTAATATTGAAGGTCTCACGTCCAGTCAGCCCGATGCTGCTCCAGCCTTGGCCTTCTTGGAATTGCAGTGGAAGCACGCCCATACCGACTAGATTGCTGCGGTGAATCCGCTCAAAGCTCTCAGCGATAACGGCTTTGACACCAAGCAGAAGCGTACCCTTGGCCGCCCAGTCACGCGAGCTTCCTGTGCCGTATTCTTTACCGGCGATAACGACGAGATTCTGTCCAGCGTCCTGATACAGCATGGAAGCGTCATAGATGGACATGACTTCATCACTTGGCAGGAAGGTTGTAACTCCGCCTTCTGTACCTGGAGCTACTGCATTACGAATCCGAATATTAGCGAATGTACCACGCATCATGACTTCATGATTTCCGCGGCGTGAGCCGTAGGAGTTGAAATCTGCACGTTCTACACCATGATCGCGTAAATATTCGCCGGCAGGACCAGAGGTAGAGATATTACCTGCAGGTGAGATATGGTCGGTCGTTACGGAATCAGCAAGCAACGCCAGAACGCGTGCATCCTTGATATCCTTGATGTCTCCCAGACCGTCTGCCAGATGTTCGAAGAATGGCGGATTCTGGATATACGTGGAGTTGTCATCCCACTCATACAGCTCGCCTTGTGGAACAGGGATAGAATTCCAACGTTCATTAGCAGTGAATACATTCTCGTATTTACGACGGAACATCTCCGGACTAAGGGAGAGACCGATTGCTTCACGAATTTCAGCAGTAGTTGGCCAAATATCCTTCAGGAATACTGGCTCACCTTGTGGATCAAATCCAAGCGGTTCGTTCTGCAAGTCAATATTTACGGTACCAGCCAGTGCGTAAGCGACTACGAGCGGCGGGGAAGCTAGGTAGTTTGCTTTAACCTGAGCATGTACGCGACCCTCGAAGTTACGGTTACCGGAAATTACTGCGGCTACAGTTATGTCATTGTCAGTAATGGCTTGACTAACTTCTTCAGGTAGAGGACCGGAGTTGCCGATACAGGTAGCGCAGCCATAGCCAGCCAAGTAGAAGCCCAGAGCTTCGAGTGGCTTCAGCAAGTCTGCTTTTTCCAGATATTCAGTAACTACCAAAGATCCAGGAGTTAAGCTGCTCTTAACATAAGCAGGTTTGGTCAGACCGCGTTCTACGGCCTTTTTAGCCAGTAGACCTGCTCCAAGCATAACGCTAGGGTTAGAAGTATTCGTACAGCTCGTAATAGCTGCGATAACGACTGCACCTGTGCTGAGCTTGCTTGTGGTGCCATTCTTATGCTGCACATCAACCTCTTGGGCGATCTTCTCATCGCTGAGACCATAGCCGCCTTTGTCTACAGGTGTGCGGATAATGCTTTCGAAATTTTCTTTCATATGCGTAAGTTCGATCCGGTCTTGCGGACGTTTTGGTCCAGCTAAGCTTGGAACGACAGAAGCCAAGTCAAGCTCAATGACATCGCTGAACTCAGGGTCTGGCGTATTCGAAGTGCGGAACATGCCTTGTGCTTTGTAATAAGATTCAACGAGCTCTACCAGATCATCTGGACGACCTGTGCTGCGTAGATAAGCAAGTGTCTCTTCATCTACAGGGAAGAAACCGATAGTTGCTCCGTATTCTGGCGCCATGTTGGCAACTGTTGCCCGGTCAGCCAGACTGATGTTAGCAAGACCAGGACCGTAGAATTCGACGAATTTACCGACTACGCCCTTTTTACGTAACATTTGAGTCACTGTTAGTGCAAGATCGGTTGCCGTAGCACCCTCGATAAGACTGCCTGTAAGCTTGAATCCTACAACATCAGGAGTTACAAAATAGAGCGGTTGTCCGAGCATACCTGCTTCAGCTTCAATACCACCTACACCCCAACCAACGACACCAAGTCCATTGATCATCGTAGTGTGGGAGTCAGTTCCAACTAGGGAATCTGGATAAACGACAGTTTCGCCATCGATAGTTTTAGTAGTGGCTACGGAAGCTAAATACTCTAGATTTACCTGATGCACGATACCAGTAGCTGGAGGAACCGCACGGAAGTTATTGAAAGCTGTCTGTGCCCAGCGAAGGAAACGGTAACGTTCTTCGTTGCGCTCAAACTCCACGTTCATATTGTATTCCAAAGCGTCTGCAGTGCCGAAAGCATCGACCATAACAGAGTGGTCAATAACAAGGTCAACCGGAACGAGCGGGTTGATCTGTTTAGGATCTCCGCCAGCTTTCTTTACAGTATCACGCATAGCTGCCAGATCTACGACTACCGGAACACCAGTAAAGTCCTGAAGTACGATACGAGCAGGGATAAACGGAATTTCTTTATTGCGATCAATGTCGCCTGACCAGTCAGCCAATTGTTTCACATGTTCTTCTGTAATCGCCCGTCCGTCAAACTGACGAACAGCCGCCTCAAGTAATACTTTGATCGAAAAAGGCAGGGATGAAATAGAGCCCAATCCTTGTTCCTCAAGGGAATTAAGATCATAATAGCGATAAGATTTGCCACCTGATTCCAGGGTGCGGGCCAACGAGAAATGATCCTTGCTTGGCATGTGTGCGCCTCCTTGTTTCATCTATTGAAACTCAATTTCACATTGTATGTTATTTAATTATAACGGTTACAAAGAGGGTAGTAAAGTTTTTTTTCCTATATATAAAGCCCGAATAACGCCCGGATAATGCCCAGATAATGCGCAGAAAAATGATTTGCTGCCAGTCCATCGATACTGTATATCATTTCGAGTTACGCCCTTCTATGTAAATTGAAGCGATCTGTATAGCTGCCTGTTTCCTTTCATATACATAGAGCAGTAGTTAAAAGGGAATGAAGGGGTGCGAGTATAATGGAACAACAGTGGAAGCAAAGTCTATATGTTTATGTAGATCAAGTGAATAAGGCCAGGGTAGAACCTAAGTCCTCATCGCAAACAGTTTCCGTATCCGTTAAAGATCCACGCTTTCTGGTGGAGCAAGGGGAACGTTCACGCCGTATTGCTGAATGGTATAACGCTCGTGGGATAACTCCGCTGCGAGGGGAAACAGGTGTAAAGACTTTACGGACCGTCCGGCAGACTCCGACTGAGGTGGTAGCAGAGGTTACGCTGCATAGTGCACTCTATTATGAAAAAGGAGGCGTTAACCACCGCGAGGATAGGGTTGAGCTGGAGCGGTTGACCTTTGTGCGGGACGGAGGGGGCTGGGAAATCGCTGCAATAGAAAGAAGCATTCCAGAAAGAAATACGGTTCATAGAGCTGAGGTGGAGTTATCTGGCAGGTTGTCCAAATGGGGGGAAGCTTTGCCTGCTCCGCTGCCATCACAGCCCCTTCTAAACCGGAATATTCTTGGGGAGATTGATGGCTCCAGAGAGGTTCGCTACAACCGTGAAGAAGCGGTGGCTTATGCTGATCGTTGGTGGAAAGACGGTAATCCGGAGTTCGAAACGTTTGAGGTAGATTGTACGAATTATGTCTCCCAGTGCCTCTTTGCAGGGGGAGCGCCTATCAACTATACTGGTAAAAGAGAAACGGGCTGGTGGTACAAAGGCTACCAAGGAAAACAAGAATGGTGGAGCTATAGCTGGGCTGTATCAGACAGTCTGCAGCGCTATTTGAGTGTTAGCCGGAGCAGTGGCTTGCGTGCGGAAGTCATGGAGCGGCCGGAGCAATTGATGCTGGGCGATATCATTCAATATGATTGGGATGGTAACGGGCAATATCAGCACAGCACGATCGTCACAGCCTTTGATGCTGGTGGCATGCCGCTTGTGAATGCACGTACAGTTAGCAGTCGTCATCGCTTCTGGGACTATCGTGATTCCTACGCATGGACGGATCAAACGAAATACCGTTTTTTTCATATTAACGACTATTTATAAGACAGAAAGAGGTTATAAAGGTATGGGGAACGCAAAACTAACCGTAGGACTGGTGTACGGGGGCAAATCCGGAGAACATGAGGTATCGCTACAGACGGCTTTTGCCGTGATGAACTCATTTGATTACGATAAATATGAGATTATCCCTTTTTACATTTCAAAACAGGGTTTGTGGAAAGTCGGAGAGACGTTATCGGCACCTTACAGTGAGGTGGAGCAGCTCAAGCTTTCAGATGCAACGGAAGATATGGGCACAGCCTTGAATGTAGTATTTAGTGGACTATCCGGTGCGGAAAAATCTGTTGACGTCATGTTCCCGCTAC
Source organism: Paenibacillus sp. FSL K6-0276 (assembly GCF_037977235.1). Lineage (NCBI taxonomy): Bacteria > Bacillati > Bacillota > Bacilli > Caryophanales > Paenibacillaceae > Paenibacillus > Paenibacillus sp. FSL K6-0276. Next base: position 647,537 of record NZ_CP150276.1, read on the forward strand.
TGCACGGCACCTATGGTGAGGACGGAACGATTCAAGGGTTGTTTGAAATGGCTAATATCCCTTACATTGGTGCTGGAGTTCTTGCCTCTTCGGCAGGTATGGATAAGGTTGTCATGAAGAAGCTGTTTGCTGATGCCGGTCTGGATCAGTGTGAATATTGTTATTTTAACATCAGCGCTTGGAAAAGAAAAAGTCATGAGTTGATTGTGGGTGTAGAGGATAAACTGGGGTATCCAGTATTCGTAAAGCCTGCTAATCTGGGCTCAAGTGTAGGTATTTCTAAGGCTTCTGATAAGGAAAGTCTTGTAAAAGCTATAGATTTTGCCTTCCGTTATGACACTAAAGTCATTATTGAGGAATTCGTGGATGCTCGTGAGGTAGAGGTCGGTGTGCTCGGAAATGATGAGCCAGAGGCCTCTGTTCCGGGTGAAATCGTTTCTTCTGGAGAATATTATGACTACGCAGCTAAATATACGGACGGCAAATCGCAAATGATGATTCCTGCGCCAGTAGATTCTGAAATTGCTGATCGTCTGCGGGAGTCCGCGATAACCGCTTTTAGAGCAATTGAGGGTAGCGGGATTACCCGGGCAGACTTCTTCCTGCGGAGATCGGATGGTAAAATTCTAATTAACGAAGTGAATACGATGCCTGGCTTCACTCCTTACAGCATGTATCCGCTATTGTGGCGTGAGACAGGTGTATCCTATAGAGCTCTGTTAGACCGTATGATTGAGTTAGCCTTAGAGCGCTATAATTTCAAACAAGGTCTTAAGTATGACAACGAGTAATTGAAGCTATTATCGGGATCATCCCGACTGGAAAGGAGTGAAGAATTATGGGTTTTCAAACAGAATTCAATTCCGTCTGCAAGTTCAAGAATGAACAAGAGCTGTACGAGCTGCTGGAGTATGGGCGTACCAAAATGGTGAAGCAGGGTTTCCGCGTGTATCCGACGGGTCAGAAGGTGATTGCTTACACACCTGAGAATGTAGCTGTAGCGATTGTCAAAATCTCAGCTTCAATTGCAGAGATTAATTTTCAAGGACATGAGGTTACAGCGGTAGAAATGGAACTGGTGCGTAAATTGAATGAAGAAGAGTCCAGAGTGCAAACTGCACTGGCTGAAGAAATGTTTTTTGGACCGCAGGGATGATTGTCCGCTTTGGATATGTAGCGATGTCCACCGTTATTAAAGACTGCTCCCCATCCAAGACCATGACGATGACCTCCTTCAAGAAGTTGGATGACCGTGAAGCGGCACTTCGGCGTCTGGAGAACATCTCTCGGATGAATCTGCATAATACGCTGCGACTGATGAAGCATAATATTGCTTCGGACATCTTGGTGTATCGTCTCACCTCCAAGTTGATTCCTCTAGCAACGCATCCTGATTTGCAGGACTGGAATCCGTTTGCCTCGCTCGCTGAGGAATTCGCGGAGGTGGGGCAATATGTGAAGAAGAATGGGATGCGGGTGTCCTTTCATCCAGATCACTTTACAGTGCTTAGTACACCCCGTCCTGAGGTGCTGGTGAGTTCTATACGGGATTTACAGAACCACACGGACATGCTGGATGCCATGGGACTTCCTGCAATGGCGAAGAACAATATTCATATTGGCGGAGCCTACGGGGACAAGCTGGTGGCAGCGAAGCGGTTCGAGAAGCATTTCCGCGAGTTGCCAGTAGCGCTGCAAGAGCGTATTACGCTGGAGAATGATGATAAGACCTTTACAGCCCCTGAGACACTAGCGGTCTGCCAGAGTGTAGGACTGCCGATGGTGCTGGATATTCACCACCAATGGGTGAATAATGAAGGAGAGCTCCCTTGGGAGCTGTGGCCTGATATTCAGCAGACATGGCGAAGCGCGCTTGCGCAGAAGGACGTCCCTTCGGGAGAACTTTTGCCACCTAAGATTCATGTATCCAGTCCGCGCAGTCCGTCTGATCCTCGCAGTCATGCAGATGGCGTGGAGCCTGCGCCGTTACTAGCCTTTTTAAAGCGTATTGCTGCAGATACCCCTGCTATCGATGTTATGATTGAGGCTAAACTAAAAGATGGTGCATTGTTTGGGTTGATGGAGGCTATGAAGGAGCTGGCTGAAGCTGGTAACGGAATCTCCGTATTAAATGGGGCAAGTGTGATTATCGAACCATAAACAATGAAAATAAGGGAATAGGCCAGAATTCGGGTCCTATCTTGACTTGATATGTAGCGTGAAATAGGGTACGTTGAATGAAACTTATTATGAATAATATTCAAGGGATCATATGAGAATTGGGTATCCTTATGGCGGAACTTTGGTAACGTTTTGGCGTATTGAACGGTATTGTGAATAGGATTGCTTTAAATTTCATGCCAATGGCGATTATGTTCAAGGAAGCGGAGTGAAGATATGAGTCCTTTAAAACCAGAGGGTAAGAAAGAACGTGAACCCTATGTTGTAACGAGCAAGGGACATACGGCGGTAGCCATTAATGCTGCTGCCAAAGCAGGAGAATGGATAAAGAGCAGACAGGGCCTGGTGAAGGAACTTAATACGAAAACATCAGCACAGGATCTGGTTACGGAAGTAGATAAAGGCGTTGAACAGATGATCCGCAGGTTGATCTTGACGCATTATCCAGACCATGCGATCCTCGGTGAGGAAGGCGTGTCTCCGGGAGCAGCAGCAGCAACCGCTGCACTGGAAGAAGCTCGTGAGCATGAATATCTGTGGATTGTAGATCCTGTAGATGGTACGACTAATTTTGTACACGGATTTCCTTTTTACTGTGTCTCCATTGCTTTAGTGATTCGTGGAGAATTAACGGTTGGTGTCATTTACGATCCGATTCGTGATGAAATGTTCGTCGCTGAAAAAGGTAAAGGAGCCTACATGCATGGTGTTCCAACCTCAGTCTCTACGGAGAACGTTTTTGGAGACAGTTTGATTGCTATGGGCTTTCCGCCAGATCGTGAATTTGCACAACCTGTGAATATGGCAGGACTGCAGAGCATTCTTCCACAGATTCGTGGTATTCGTGCAGGAGGTTCGGCTGCTCTACATTTGGCTTATGTGGCAGCAGGTCGGGTAGATGGATACTGGGAAGTAGGCTTAAGCCCTTGGGATTGTGCAGCCGGAGTGCTGCTTGTACTTGAATCAGGGGGCAGAATTACGGATACTCTTGGGCGTCCATACGATATTGGCACTCGTCATGTAGTAGCAAGTAATGGTCATATTCACGAATATTTGGTTTCGTCACTGAAGAATGCTGAAGCAACAGGATATAAGCTTTAGGGAGGACGACGCATCATGAGCGAGAAGGATGATCTGGAACGCAAGCTAAGTGAAATGTTGGTAGATGGCGAGATGGAACAGGGCGACCGTATAGCTAAAGAAATCCGTGAAATCTCTCCGAAGTATGAAATCCGTATCCAGACCACAATGGATCCTATTGTGGAGGAGACGCTGCGTTATCGTAAGATTGGACATGAACTAGACGATCGTTATGATAAATATCTGGAGCGTGCCGGGAAGAATTTGAAGCCGCAAGAGGATTCAGATAAAGAATAATACATTCGTTTCCAGCTGTGAAAAAAATAGTGATTTGCAGGGCGGCTTCCCGAATATGGGAGGCCGCTCTTTTGCGTTGCTATCAGGGATGGTAGAATGAGAATTAGAACATTTTGGGAGGGATACGATGCTAAGCAAGTGGAAAAGAATTTTAGCAGCTAGCACAAGCAGTATGCTTTTGTTATCTGTGCTGATTGGCGTAGGTGCCGGATCGGCAAATGCGGCTGACACGTCTGCAACACAAGACTTGGGTCAGGATGTCTTTCGCATCGTAGCTCTTGGCGATTCGATTACTGCTGGATACGAGCCAGGAATGAAGGATGTGAATACCAAGCCATACGGCTATGCGGAGCGACTGCTGGAGCAGGGTTGGTATCATGGCCGGAGCGAGCTTACCAATTATGGTATTCTAGGTCTGACCACTGCTGGATTACGTAATTACACAGGAGCCATCAAGGACGGCTCAGCGATTACAGCTGAAGGTATTCAGTCAGGTCTTCCAGATCCAAGGATAGACCAGTTCGTAAAGTTAACCCCGCAGATCGCATCAGAGTTAAAGGAAGCCGATCTGATTACGATTACAATTGGGGGGAATGATGTAAGCCGTCTTTTCTTACAGGTTAAGGAGTTGACGGATACAGATTTCGAATCTCAGCTGGAGCAGAAGCTAGCGGATTACAATATGAATGTGAAGGTAAGTCTTGAGAATCTTCGTGCGATAAATCCTCAAGCAACAATTATACTGGCTGACCAATATCAGCCTGCTCCTAAGATCGCTCTTGGTGCGATGTACACTAAATTGATGACCGCAGCAGCGAAATTTACGGATTCGGCAGATCGTGTGGCTGCAAGTATGAATCAAGAGGGAGCAAAGGTATTAGTAGCTCATGTTGCGGCAAAGTTTGCCGGCTCAGAGGGATCACTCACGCATATTATCGGGGCAGGACAAGCAGATTTTCACCCTACGCAGCTCGGATACGAGACCATTGCAAAAGTATTTGCTGAATTACAATGGGGGGAATACCGCATTCCCACTGTAGCTGCGATGGCTACGGACACTGTACCGATGTCGATTGTTGTAAAGGGCGTAGAGTTAAATACACCGAATAAGCCCATCCTTAGGAATGGTCAGAACTTCTTGGCGCTTAAAGATATCCTAAATGCCGTAGGAGCTAACGGAAAGTGGGATAATAAGACATCCAGTGCGACTATTGAATACGGTGGACGGACTGTTGTAATCACGATTGGAAGCAAATTTATTAAGGTTAATGGACAGAATGTAGCCATTGATACCCCTGCTTTTCTGCAAAAGGTAGGCAAAGAAGATAAAACTTATCTTCCCCTTGCCGCATTGGCGACCGGACTTGGATTCGATGTGAATTATAGTAGCAAACTGCGAACTGCTTTCATAAATCCATAAATCTACATACTATATCATAAGTACTTTAAATTAAGCCCGTAAGGCAAAGGTGGATGGAATATTGTCTAGTTCAAAATTTAGTGCTGAATATATCATCAATATGGATGATATTGTACGGGAAGGTCATCCCGTGCTTCGTACCGTAGCTGGGCCAGTAGAGCTTCCTTTACAGGAGGAGGATCGTGAGACTCTGCAATGTATGCTTCAGTTTCTGAAGAACAGTCAGGACCCGGAGATTTCCGAAGAATACAATTTACGCTCTGGCGTAGGTCTGTCAGCGAATCAAATCGGCCTTACGAAGCGTATGTTCGTGATGTATTCTATGGACGAAAGAGGGAGGATTGTAGAGCATGCTTGGGTTAACCCTAAGATCATCAGTCACTCACTAACCATGGTGTACTTACCGGAGAGCGAGGGGTGTCTGTCCGTTGATCGACCGGTGCATGGATTTGTACCAAGGTACGAATCTGTGAAGGTGAAGGGATATGATCTTGAGGGTAAGGAAGTGGTCCTTAAATTTAAGGGCTACCAAGCTATCATCATTCAGCATGAGATTGATCATCTCGATGGGATCATGTTCTACGACCGAATCAACAAGGAGAATCCATTCAAGCTTCCTCAGGGAGTGGAAATCCGTAACTTGTACGAATAAAAGAAAATCTCTGAATCATAAAGCGTGTGATCTTGCAGCATAAAGCTGAGGAACACATGCTTTTTTTTGCTATCTGCAAGATTGAATGATTTCAGTTATTTTACAAATTAATCCATGGGAGGTACCATATAGCTAATGGGTAAAAATTAATTTTAGGATCAGAAGGAGGCTTTTAAATGGGTTGGAGTAAAATGCCAATAAGAGGCGTGGTCAATGAATATAATGATGAGGTTAAGAAGATTGATGAGCAGATTTTATCATTGATTCAGGAACGTAAAGCTATAACAGGCAAAAAACGGTTTTCCCCCGAGAGTGAGCTCCTTGAGGAATGGTCAACTAGATTCGAGATGGACACTTCTCAGATTGTACAGTATATACACAGTCTGAATGAGGCTGTGCCCAGACGAAAATATTGGGAAGAGCCGGGCTTACTACTCGGTGTACTTCCGATTGTGAAGCGGACAGTCCTCGAAGATTGCGAGTATACACTTACACATGCTATGCAGTATGAAACGCTCAGTATAGTTACTGTGGAGATCAAGTATTTAAAGGAAACGGTGGAGCGCGTTCATCTTAGACCCGCTCTAACATTGGAAATTATAAGTGAGGCAGCCTATGAAATCCAGTCGCATGGAGGTCACGGAGGGGGCGCCCATACACAAATGCAGTTCTTGGTCTCGCCACCGCTGCCAACGGATCTGGATACGGTTCAATTTGCCTTAATACCCGGAGAAGACCGAATGTTTGGACCTGCAATGACGGAGATTATATTGGACAAGCAAATTGATTTTTGATTCAGCTTATTCAAAAAAACCTACCACCAAAAGTTTGGTGGTAGGTTTTAGTATGCTTAGTGGCTGTAAAAAATGTCTTATTTCTCAGCAGCCATAGCGCGGAATGATTCTTCAGCAGCAATAAGCGTAGCATCGATATCCGCATCGGTATGTGCTGTCGTTAAGAACCAAGCTTCATACTTCGAAGGGGCAAGGTTAATGCCTCGGTTCAGCATATGCCGGAAGAAGCTGCCAAACACTTCGCCATCTGTATCCTGAGCTTCGTCATAATTCGTCACCGGATGATTACAGAAATGAGTAGAGAATGAGCCACGGATACGGTTGATCGTCAGTGGGATGCCATGACGGTCTGCCGATTCCTGAAGTCCGTCGACAAGACGGATCGCAAGACGTTCCATCTCATCGTATACACCTTCTGCACTCAGAACTTCCAGACAGGCAATCCCGGCAGAAATGGACGCAGGATTTCCTGCCATTGTACCGGCTTGGTAGGCCGGTCCGAGTGGAGCTACTTGTTCCATTACATGCTTACGTCCGCCATAAGCGCCGATAGGCAGGCCGCCACCGATGATTTTGCCGAGTGCTGTAAGGTCAGGAGTAATGTCTTCATGGTTATCCAGCCCTGCATACGTTTGTGTGGAACCATAGTGGAAGCGGAAAGCGGTAATGACCTCGTCATAAATAACGAGTGAGCTATTATCATGAGCCAATTTGCATAGCCCTTCGAGGAAACCAGGTTTAGGCATAACCATACCGAAATTACCGACGATCGGTTCAACCATTACAGCGGCGACATCTTCGCCCCATTTCTCTAGTGCCTCTCGTAGGCTATCCAGATCATTAAAAGGAACAGTGATTACTTCCTGTGCGATACTGCTTGGAACACCGGCACTATCTGGAATACCAAGCGTAGAAGGTCCGGATCCTGCTGCTACGAGCACCAGATCGGAGTGGCCGTGGTAGCAGCCAGCGAATTTTACGATTTTGCTGCGTTTTGTATAAGCACGAGCCACACGAATCGTAGTCATAACCGCTTCTGTGCCGGAATTGACGAACCGTACTTTATCCATAGATGGAATAGCTTCTTTTAGCATTTTAGCAAGCTTAATTTCGAGCTGGGTTGGGGTTCCGTAAAGAACACCATTTTCTGCCGCAGTGGTAATTGCTTTCGTAATGTGAGGATGAGCATGGCCGGTAATGATCGGTCCATAAGCCTGTAGATAATCTATATATTCGTTGCCGTCTTCATCCCAGAAGTGAGATCCGCTGGCACGTTTCATAAATACGGGTGCGCCGCCGCCAACGGCCTTGAAGGAACGGGAAGGGCTGTTCACACCTCCGACGATATGTTGAAGGGCTTCATGATAAAGTTGCTCTGATGTGGAACGATTCATAATGTGATCATCCTTTCGTTTGTCGATGCTCATGGGAACGGGCGAACAACGGTATTTCCGCTGTCCGCCCGTATTATACCAAGTAACTGTGATTTCCTGCTGTGTCTACTGTGAAAATTGCTTGTCAGATCCTTACTTGGTTCCGCTAGTATTACTATTTGAAGTAGTCTCTGGTGAAGGTGTAGGTGTTGGCTCAGGTCCATTTAAGGTATCCTGAACAAATTCCTTTAATTTCTTCTCACTGCGAATGCCTATAACGGAAGCTCCGTCACTGGTGGTCTCCTCCTTGAGCAGATCCATCGGCGGAATTTGCTCACTCCCCCCCATGGTGCTATCGTACCCAACGGTTGCCAGCTTCCACATATCATTTACTGACAGATTGGTTTCAATATAAGGCGTAACTTGAGACAAGATATTCGGTAGCTTGATGATGGATGTGGTCTGGATCAGTTTGTCAGCCACAACCTTGAGAAATGCACGCTGGCGCTCGGTCCGAGAGAAGTCGGAGGTAGCGTCATGTCGAAAACGTACATATTGCAGGGCTTTATTACCATCGAGATGCTGATATCCTTTTTTAAGATCAATGTCATATTCGGGACCGTCTGCAATGGTCTTGTACACCATGTCTTTCTCGACTTCATAATCTACACCACCAACGGCATCTACTAACTTGATGAATCCCTGGAAGTCCGTGTAGACATAATATTGAATCGGGATGCCGAGCAGATCACTTACGGTTTGCATCGCCGTGTTAGGTCCATAAATGATAGCTGAATTAATACGTTTTTCGCCGTGATCTGGAATCGGAACGTAAGTGTCTCTAAGAATTGAGAATACGCTGATTTTCTTCTTCACGGGATCAAGTGAGGCGACGAGCATTGTATCGGAACGAGGAATTTCCCCCTTCTTGACACCGCGGGCATCTACGCCCATTAGTAGTATATTAACAGGCTCTGTACCTTCCCACTTTGGAGGTTCTGGAGTGTCAACATCAACGGTTTCAGCATTCTTGAATGGTGAATTCTCGGTGTTCGACATGCTTCCAAGCTCAGTGTAGATGGATGTAAAGAAGTAAATGGCCCCACCGATAATAAGGAGGAGTATAATGGCCAGTGTCCAAAGCAGCGGTTTCTTTTTTGACTTACCAGTCTTTGCGTGCCTTTTCTTTCTAGGTGGCATTTCTCGTTCTTCCTTTCGCATTCACATTCTCTACATTATAATTTCTTTTGGGGATACGCGCAATTCATGCTCAATCCACCAATATCAAGAAGGAGTGGATATAACTTGAACGAAGTAGCTATTGGACAAAAAGTACCGAATTTCACCCTTCCGTCCTCCAGTGGGCAAGAGATTAGTTTAAGTGATTACCTGGGCCGAAAGGTCATTCTATATTTTTATCCTAAAAATATGACACCAGCCTGTACGCAGGAGGCCTGTGAATTCCGGGACGCGCATGACCGGATTACTACGCTTGGTGCGGTTGTTCTAGGTATCAGTCCAGATCCCTTGGCCTCGCATATGAGATTTACGGAGAAGAATAGTCTACCCTTTCCACTGTTGTCTGATGAGGATCATAAGGTCAGTGAAATGTTCGGTGTATGGCAGCTTAAGAAGCTCTATGGTAGAGAGTTCATGGGAATTGTACGTACTACTTTTCTGATTGATGAGCAGGGGATCTTAGTCGAAGAATGGCGGAAAGTACGAGTGAAAGGTCATGTAGCATCTACTATAGCAGGGATTTCCAAATCATAAAGTTTGTTAATAACTTTTTGTAAAAGTCTGTTACATTTTTAACAGCTTTCATAAGGTGTTGTCATGATATAGTTTCCTCATAATTGCTTCAAATTTGGAGCAAGACGAGGTGGTGTAGTGGTAATGCTGCGTATTGGCCTTGATATCGGATCAACTACTGCGAAATTGGTTGTCATAGAGCGTAACACTATTGTTTATCAGGACTATGTAAGACATTATAGCGATATAAAAAAAGCAGCCCTCTCTCTTCTATCTGACGTACAGATCAGATTTCCAGAGAGAGGCGCGACCCTTACTGTAAGCGGTTCCTCAGGCTTACCTTTATCCAAACTGGGAGGCGTACCGTTCGTTCAGGAGGTGATCGCCTGTACAAAGGCGATTGGCGAGCTGATCCCGGAATGCGATACGGCCATTGAATTGGGTGGAGAGGATGCCAAGATTATTTATCTTCGAGGCGGCATTGAACAGCGTATGAATACAGCCTGCGCGGGCGGAACGGGAGCATTCATCGATCAGATGGCATCGCTGCTACAGACCGACCCAGCGGGCTTAAACGCGTTGGTGGAGAAGCATGAGCGAATCTATCCCATAGCTTCACGCTGCGGTGTATTCGCCAAAAGCGATGTGCAGCCGCTACTGAACGAAGGGGCTCGCCGGGAGGATGTGGCAGCCTCTATCTTTCAGAGTATCGTCAATCAGACGATCAGCGGTCTCGCCTGCGGCCGTCCGATTCGTGGACGGGTGGCTTTCCTTGGCGGTCCGCTAACCTTCCTGCCAGCCCTACGTCAGCGTTTTGCGGAGACGCTTGAACTTGCGCAGTCGGAAATACTGTTCCCTGAGCGGTCGCAGTATTTCGTAGCGATTGGCTCTGCACTTACTGAAGCGGATTCTACTGTTTTGCCGCTTTCAGGTTGGCTAGCGCGAATAGCGGCCGTGGATTTTACAGCGGATCGGGCCGAGGATGCTAAATTACCGCCGCTTTTTGATAACACCGATGAACTTGCTTCGTTCCGTCTTCGTCATGGTAAAGCCTCTGCTGCCAGATCAGACTTGGCTATTTATCGCGGCCCTTGCTATTTAGGGATCGATGCTGGTTCAACGACAACCAAACTCGTATTGACTGGTTCTGCTGATGAAATTCTATATACCTTTTATGGCAGCAACAAGGGTAACCCATTGTATTCTGTCAGTGAGGCGCTGAAGGAAATGTATCGGGTTCTGCCTGAAGGATGTCATATTGCAGGTTCTTATGTGACAGGTTATGGTGAGGGACTAATCAAAGCCGCTTTGTGGACCGATGGAGGTGAAGTGGAGACAGTTGCTCATTACAAGGCCGCTTCTAAGTTCATGCCGGGGGTAGACTTTATTCTGGATATTGGTGGACAGGACATGAAATGCATCAAAATCCGTGGTGGCGCTATCGACAGTCTGATGCTCAATGAAGCCTGTTCGGCAGGTTGCGGCTCTTTTCTGGAGAGCTTTGCCTCTGCGCTCGGGCTGGGTATCGAGGAGTTTGCCAAGTCAGCGCTTGAAGCGACCAAACCGGTTAATTTGGGTTCGCGATGTACGGTATTCATGAACTCAAAAGTGAAGCAGGTTCAGAAGGAAGGCGCGTCGCTGGCCGATCTTTCGGCAGGTCTTGCCTATTCTGTGATTAAGAATGCTCTGCAAAAAGTAATTAAAATTCGCAATCCTGAGGACCTGGGGCGAAATATTATTGTTCAGGGCGGCACCTTCTATAATGAAGCCGTACTGCGCGCCTTTGAGCGCCTGACGGGGAGAATAGTAGTCAGACCGGATATTGCTGGAGTTATGGGAGCGTACGGTTGTGCACTGATTGCTCGTGAGCAAGCGGAGGTTAACGGGATCAGTACGCTACTTGGACCGAAGGAACTAGCCAACTTTAAGTACGAGGTATCCTCAGGTCGCTGTGGTCGCTGTGGAAATAACTGTGCGCTAACGATCAGTCGGTTCCCGGATAAGAGCTTCTACGTTACAGGCAATCGCTGTGAACGTGGTGCAGGAGGCAGGAGAGAGAAGAATGTACTGCCGAATTTGATGCAGTATAAGTATGAACGTTTTTTCGACTATGAGTCTTTACCGGAGGCCCACGTAGGAAGGGGCACCGTCGGTATTCCACGTACGATGAATATGTTCGAGAATTACCCGTTTTGGCACACTTTTTTCACCAAACTTGGCTATCGGGTTATTCTTTCTCCTAAATCAAGCAAGAAGTTGTACGAAATTGGGATGGATACGATTCCTTCAGAATCGATATGTTATCCTGCGAAGATGGCGCACGGACATGTGCAGAGCTTGATTGGTAAAGGTGTCGATTTTATTTTCTATCCTGCGGTGGTGTATGAGAAGAAAGAAGATGAAGCAGCGGATAATCATTTCAATTGTCCGGTGGTCGCATCTTATCCTGAAGTCATTCGCAATAACATGGATGGGTTAAAGGAGAATGGAATTACGCTTGTCAGCCCGTTTCTGACCTTCGACGATAGATCTGCGCTAACCAAGGGACTCGTGAAGACATTTACTGGGATTCCGAGAGAAGAGATTGCGTTTGCTGTGCTGGCAGGACTTGCAGAAGCTGATCGCGCCAAAAGTGATGTGCGTACTAAAGGTGAAGAGACGCTTGCGTATCTTGCCAGCACTGGGAACAAGGGAATACTTCTCTGTGGTCACCCTTATCATGCGGATCCTGAAATTAACCATGGTATAGCAGATATGATTACCGGGATGGGACTCGCCGTGCTGACAGAGGATTCTGTCTGCCATCTGGATCGCAGCGAAGGGGGTGTGGCGGTTGTTAATCAGTGGACCTACCATGCCCGCATGTACCGAGCAGCCCGCCTTGCCGCAGTCCGAACCGATCTAGAGCTTGTTCAACTAACTTCCTTCGGCTGTGGAATTGATGCGATTACATGTGATGCCGTACAAGACATTATGGAAAGACATAACAAAGTATATACGCTGATCAAAATCGATGAAATCAGCAACCTTGGCGCGGCGCGCATTCGGCTGCGTTCGCTGCTGGCAGCGATGCGTGAGCGGGAAAAAGGTAAGGTGCAGCCACAGAAGTCGCCTAAAGTACAGGTTAATGTTGCATTTACAAAGGAAATGAAAGAAACGTACACTATCCTTGCGCCGCAGATGTCGCCCATTCATTTTGAATTGTTTGAGCAGGTCTTCCGAGATGCGGGATACCGCCTCAAGATACTTGAGACCACCGGACCTAAAGAGACGGAAGAAGGTTTGAGATTTGTTAATAATGATGCGTGTTATCCCGCAATTGTAACGATTGGGCAGATTCTGTCGGCACTGAAGAGCGGGGATTATGATCCGAATCGTACTGCTGTGATCATGTCACAGACGGGCGGAGGTTGCCGGGCGACGAATTATATTTCTCTGCTGCGTAAAGCCCTAAAGGATTCTAACCTCGAACAAATTCCGGTAATTTCGCTTAATGCTTCTGGAATGGAGAATCAGCCAGGCTTCCGTATCAGTCTTAAGCTGGCGAATCGATTGATTGCTGCGGCTTGCTATGGTGACCTTATGATGCGGATGCTAAACCATTTTAGGCCGTATGAGGTTGTTCCAGGAAGTGCAGAAGTTCTATTCCGCAAAGGGATGGAGCGCAGCAAGGCTAGCTTATCCACCTTCTCGTTCCGAGAATACAAACACCTGATTCGCGAAATCGTTGCGGAATTCTGCAAGCTGCCCGTTACAGGAATTACGAAACCGAGAGTGGGGATTGTGGGAGAGATCCTAATTAAATTCCACCCGGATGCCAACAACCGCATCATCGAGAGGATTGAGGCTGAGGGCGGGGAAGCGGTAATGCCGGACTTCTTGGATTTCATCTTTTACTGCGTGTATAATCCGATCTACAAAGCCGAACAATTCGGCAAAAGCAAACGGCTGGGATACATTAATCCTATGCTGATCTCCTATCTGGAGATTTACCGTAAGCCGATTAAACTTGCGCTTGAGGACGCGGGACTGGCTAAAGGACGGGAGAATATTTATGGTCTTGCTGAGAAGGCCAGCCGACTAGTGTCCGTAGGAAATCAGATGGGTGAGGGATGGTTCCTGACCGCAGAAATGATGGATCTGTTGGATAATGGTGTGAATAATATTGCTTGTATTCAGCCGTTCGCCTGCTTGCCTAACCATATTACTGGACGAGGGATGATTAAGGGCCTTAAGGAATTATATCCGGGCGCGAATATCGTCGCCATTGATTATGATGCTGGAGTTAGTGTAGTTAACCAAGCGAATAGGATCAAGCTGATGATGTCGATTGCTAGCAGTCAGGAAGGGAATGCTTTATCTGATTTAGAACACTCAGTTAAACCTCTACAGCAGACCATACTTGAAGGCTCATTCAGCTTGACCTGAGCTTATTAAGGCAACGTCAAAAAGAATGAAAAAGGAGTGGCCAATGAACCGTAAAGGTTCGGGAGGACGCTCCTTTTTTGTGCTGAATATTAGTTCTTTGAAGAGGAGGCGGTTTCTTCTCTCCAACGTTTCAGATGAGGGAGTTGTTCGGCGAGTAATTTACGGGCGACGGCCTCGTCCATTCCTTCTTGAACCATGTATCCTGTACAAATGTCGGCCATTTCTTGCAGCGTAATGTCAGGCTGTTTAAATGCTCCATCTTCATAGCAGTATACACAGTAATCTTCGATCTTTTCACCTTCCTGATTCGTTCCAAGTAATTCCTCAGTAGGCATGGGCATCCCACAGCTTTGACAAAATTTCAGCTTGCCTTGCTCTTGCCCTACATGTTCTTGTTCCATATTCAGCACTCCTTTTAAAAGTATGCGAAGCTTATGAACACTCGCTTTAAGTTCATTATAGAGCTATGAAGCTGACGACATACCGTCAGGTTTAGAGTTAGGTTGTATATTTTTTGGCAACGCCAAAAGCCAGCTCCCCCAGCTTATGACGAATATGCTCCGGCTCTAGCACTTCTAAGGACGTTCCAAAGCTGAGCAAGAAGCCATAGAGCCATCCGTCCTCGGGATAATGGATGGAGACGTTATATCCGCCGTGTCCGTCCGGCTGAAGCTCAGTGGAGTCAAAGCGATCTTCCGCGAGATGTCTGCCTTCAGCTGTGAAGTGCAGAAGGATTGGCGACACTACTGCGGCTGAAGTCACTCTCTGATAATCAGTGCTCCAAGGCAGCTCACGCATATCCTTATCTTCTCTTATGAATTCCCTGTTTTCTTTAACGAGTCCTTTCATACGAAGTAGCTTGAATAATCTGAAATCCTGGCGTTGCAGACAAAAACCATATAAGTACCATGTTTGTCCTTTTAAGACTAAAGTATAGGGCTCGACAGAACGCTGGCTGGTTTGCCCCTCGGCATTTACATAATCAAAGGCTACAGTCCTGTTTTCTTCCAGTGCTTCTTTTAATGTCGCAATCTTCTCTTCTAGAACAGGCTGAAGCCCCCAGGGAGAAAAATCGATGATAAGCTGGGTCGTTTTGCTTCGGAAAGCGGCGGACTGTGAGGGCGGGATAACGCTACTGATCTTTTCCATGAGAAGGGTGTGTTCAGTTCCGCCATATGAGGAGACGCTTTGCAGAGCGGTGAAAATATCAGCCAGCTCGCGGTCGGTTAATACATTGCGGTCTAACCGGTACCCTTCCATAAGGCCAATGCCACCACCCGACCCCTGATAGGTGACGATAGGAATTCCAGCTCCATTAATACTTTCGATATCACGGTAAATCGTGCGCACGGACACTTCGAACATGTCGGCGAGCTCCTTCGCCTGAATGAGACGCCGGTTCATTAGCAGAATGACGATAGAGAGCAGTCGATCAATTTTCAAAAGGCAAAACCCTCCTTTACGAATAATTTCGTTATGTAATGATGTACTACATCTTAGCAAATCCTTGGAAATAAAGCATTGTCACAAATTAATGATTTGATTAATATCTAATTAGATATTTATGTAAATAGATGAAGTGGGGTTTACAATGATGGGCAACCAATCGGCTGTTGTTATTTTTAAAAGTTAGAAGGGATATTCACGTCTATTGCTTGGGTTATCTATGCTGCTCGCGGGGTGGCTATTAGAATGGGTGGAGCCTCGGACGCTAGGCTTTGCAGGGGGAGCGGGAATATCCGGAATTGCTATATTGTTGGCAGGGTATGCGTTGGTGCGCAGCAAGAAGAAAGGACTTCAGCGATTCCAAGCATAAACGCCTTCGGCGTCCTTATAAGGACGATAAGCGTTAAGCGAGAAATATAAGACATAAAGTATAGGTGTAAAACTTATACTTTATGTCTTATATTTTTAAAAAGAGCGGTGACTTCACCGCCCTTTGGAAGGTTTTTTATCCTGAGCCTGAATCTCAATAGCAGCTTTGCGGGGGAAGAGACGGGCGCGGATGTTTTTGCGGTAACGGTAAATGATCACAAGAGCTACTATTACTGCACCACCAGAGATAATCCAAAGCGCATATGACTCGAACAAATGGAAGATGCCCATCCACTGTGGACCAAACACCTTTCCGATGCTAAGAAACAGCACTACCCAGAAAATCGCTCCACTATAAGCATAAAGGGCGAATTTACGGAAGGGAAGCGCGATAATACCAGCAAAATAGCCAGTAAAGTGACGTACCCCTGGAATGAAATAACCGATAAAAATAAGAAAGCTGCCGTATCTCTCAAACCATTTCTGTGTTTTCTCTAGCTTAGTAGGTGAAAATAGAAACCATTTTCCATATCGCTGGATAAAGGGCATACCGGCTTTTAGTCCGACAAAATAGGTGAGGGTCATCCCAGCTGTGGTGCCTGCAAAAGCAACTACAATTAAAGTAAAGAAATCAAGCTTTCCGGTATAGGAAAGGAAGCCGGCAAACGCCATAGTGGTCTCTCCGGGAAAGGGTAAGGCAACGAACTCTAGAAGTAATCCGAAAAATAATACGCTATATCCATATTTAGTGAATAATTCTTGTATAAAGCTCAGCATTTCCATAAGTTTAGTCACTCTCCAAGGGGCAGTTGCCTTATTCTATTTTACAGCTTGTCTTCATACAATCTACCAAATGGCTTTTAGGCCAATAGAATGTTGGAGGTAGAGAAGAGATGAAGGGTAACAAAAGCGTTCACAGCCGCCGAAAGTTGATCAGCGGATTGCTCGTTATGGTTGTAATATTCATCGTAATGTTAGGATGGAGCTTAGGAAAAAATTTAAGCTCATGGGAGCTCCGATCATTGCAGCCCGCTAGCGCGGAGTCTGTATCTGTTAAGAATAAGCTTACCGCAGCGGCGATGCAAGATTTGCCCTCTGTAGCAATACCACTCGCATCTGCATCTCCGGAAGTTCACTCCTCTTCAAGTACAGCCCTTACTGTGGCTCAAAGCCCGCAAGCAAGTGGGGTGGGGAAAATATCCAAGGTTTCGACCACGAAATCTGCAATCACGGCTGTGAAAAAAGATAAAAAAACAGTCTATATTACATTTGACGACGGACCAAGCGAGAACACCTTCAATGTACTTGAAATTTTACATCAGGAAGGTGTGAAGGCAACCTTTTTCGTCCTTGGTAACCAAGCGAAAAGCCACCCTGAACTCATTGACTCCATATGGGAACAGGGCCATGCCATTGGTAATCATACCTATAATCATAATTACCATGATTTATATAGCGGATTCACGGAATTTTGGAGTCAAATTAAACAGACGGAAGAAATTGTTCAGGGGATTACAGGGGTTCGTCCGCAGCTTATCCGCGCCCCAGGTGGAACCTATGATCATTTTGATAATACCTACTTCAATTTGTTGAAGCAAGCAGGTTATATGGTTATGGATTGGACGGTGGATAGCGGCGATTCTAAACGGAAAGGCGTACCAGCCTCAGAAATATTGAAAGAATCGACAATGGATATGAAGTCTTCTCGGGTTATTCTGCTGCTACATGATGGGGGCGGCCATCAAGAGAGCGTCAAAGCGCTGCCGGACATTATTGCGCGTTATAAGGCTGCTGGATACGACTTTGGCATATTGGATGAAACGGTAGAACCTGTACAATTCAGAGTCTCTTCAAAAGCCAGTAATTTGGGTAGATTAAAGCCTTCGGAAGCTTGGATTGCATCAAATATCACACCGAATGCGGAACTATTTTCTCCTGGGAAGCCACTGGTTCTAGAGGTAGGGAAGCTGGAGACGAAGCTGAAGCCAGGGGAATATTCCGTGCAAAATGGACAGTATATGGTTCCGCTTCGTGTTGTAATTGAACGGCTTGGAGGGCGAGTTAGCTGGGATGCTGACAGTCGAAGTGGGAAAATTACTTGGAACGGAAAAGATATCGTCGCGGACGTGGCGAACAAGGATCTGATTCTAAACCTTCCTGATAATGTTCAAAAGACAATCGACGCGAGGGTGGAAATGATTGGTGGATCGATTTGGGTATCGCTACGAGAGTTGCTTGAGACAGCGGGTCATCCTCCGCTTAATATAAGCGTTACAGAAGTGGAACGCCGGGTAAAAACATTCTGAAAGAAGAGCTGAAGCTGTCTAGTAAAAAGAAAAAAACAAATGTCTGGGCACCCTTTTTCATGGGAAGAATAGATAGTAATAAGTTCCTGAGTTGGGAACAAGTCTATGACCAAAGGATGGGTGTTCCATTGTCCTCTTCATCACTAATTGATCAACAGAAGAAAGATGCCGGAAGTGTTAAAAGCTTCTCTTATCCGCGTAGCCGAAGTGCTCTGATTGAATGGTTACGGATGTTGACCGTCGCTGGAATTATAGGTGCTTTATATGCTTGGCGAGGAGGCCCGTCTCTGCTGTTTCTCCTGATTGTTATTGGCATTATTATGCTTGGTGGACTTGTACTTCAACTCTCGGGTCCGCGGACGATAAAGTTGGTTCGCGCGATTACTCCTGCAAGGCCGATGGCCGGAAATACACTTCATGTGAAGGTACAGCTAAGTTTCTCTTCTCGGTTGCCTCTCCCTTGGATGACCATTGCCGATTATTGGGGGGACAGCCATCATCAAAAGCTGCTATTTCCTGGATTCAGACGTTCTTTTTCATACACATACACCATTGAAAATATATCCCGTGGGAATCATCACTTGCTGGGCTGTAGAGTAACTTGGGGGGACTTCCCGGGTTGGTTTACGGGTAGATCTGAACCGGATGGAGGACAGAGTTTTAAAGTGCTGCCAGCCCCTTTATACTTTGGAGGAACTGTGCCAGATAGCGGTTTTATGACCGGAGACACCATGTACTCTAGACGGGGAAGAAGCAGCAGTGATGAAGCATTGGAATCAAGGGATTATGAGCCAGGGGATCCACTTAGCCGAATTCACTGGAAGAATAGTGCGCGAACGGGAGCGCTGCAGAGCAAAGTTCCGGAGCGGGAAAAGGCAAGAATGACCTGTATCGTGTTGGCTAATGATCCACACAGCTACGAAGTTCCTACGGATGCTCTTATGCCTCGTGGAAGCCGAAATGATTTGCCTCCGACATTTGAGAAAGCGGTGTCGACAGCGATGGGTCTTATGCTATTTGCTGAGCGTTCAGGCGCCTATGTTCAGTTGTTTAGCGGCGGTTGGCCAGAAGGTATGGCTAGACATGAAGGGCTGGGTAAAATTCCAGGGAGAGTGCTGGACATTCTGACTGAAATTTCACCGGATGGAACTAGAAACCTGTCTCAGCTGCTAGAAGATGCTTCCCGAGGTTGGATTCCAGGGATGACGGTAGCCATCATTACGGGAAGATTAGAAGCGGAATCTGCCAAGGTCATTGCCAAGTTCTTGGTGCAGGGTGTGAAAGTTGAACTTTATTATGCCTGGGACCAACCGGCACCGATGCATGGAGAGGCTAAGGTACTGGAGACTCGACAGCCTGTGAAGGGAACTATAGGGGACAGTTTGGCTCGTCTCGGAGCACGAATGTTTTGTCTGGATGATGCATTTCCAGCATTCAGGTTCAGGGAGGTAGAGTACCATGAATCGTCCGGAAAACCAACGCTACGTTAAGGGAACACCGGGTGATACAGAACTGTCTATGAATGGCTTTCGGTTCAATTTGGGGCAAATGGAGAACAGTCATGCCGATAAGCAGAGAAAAGTGCCTCTGTACTATCGTTTGCTGTTCTCTTTGGCTATTATGGGGCTATTTGTTGAATGGTTACTCCCTTTATATAGGTCTTCTCTATTGGAAGATACTGCCAATATGCTACAAGTTCTAATGCTATTGGCGGCAGTGCTGCTGCTATGGGGGATATTTCAGATTCCAGGGTGGATACTGTTAAGTATCCAATTTCTTATAATTGTCACTGCGTGGTTTTACTTATGCAGTGGAGGCGAAGGGATAGGGTGGCTTGGGATTTATGCGGCCGAAATTCCGAATGATCTCATTCTGCTTCTCTCAGGACATGTCTCTCGGATAAGTGAGATTAGCAGGCTAATGATATTGATTGTAGGCTGGGGGCTATTGGTATCCTCAGTGCAGCATCTTGCGCTCTTCCGAGGGAGTACGGTGCTATTCACAGCTGTTACAATCATTTATTTATTGGTCTTGGATATGGCGTTTGGTGTCAATACCACTATGGATATTGTGATATCGATGGGTCTTATCTATTGGATGCAGGCGATGAGTGGACTGCTGCGTCTTCGGGAGCGTGAGGGTGTTACTCCATTGCCTTATGCGCGTTGGGGAGCGCTGACTTTGGCAGCAGCTATAGTCGTGATGACAACGGCATGGTTCGGTGGGCAGCTATTTGGGGCAAGACCAGCCAGCGAGCTTACGCTCCAATCGGCATTTCAGAAACTGCAGACTTGGGCTTCAGGGCATTTGCCAGAAGATAAGGAGTCTATTTCTTCAGGAACAACAGGGTATAGTTCTAATGACGGTGAACTCGGTGCCCCGTTGTCCCGCAGTACTGAACCTGTCTTTACCGCTATTACTAGCGAGCGTACTTACTGGCGAGGTGAGAGCATTGCTTACTATGATGGACGCCGATGGATCAGGGGGGGCGAAGAGTTTGCGCCGCTTAATCTGTCCGGCCTTTCAAAGCATCCTTCATCGGCGCTAAGCAGCGATAAGAGGAAGCAAACACTTCAACAGCGGATACAATTTGCCACCCCTTCTTCTGGGGGGATTCCTTTATTCAATGCGGGAATAATAACGGATGTCGAGTCGATTGGGCTCACCAACGGCAGTAAGCTGGGATATGTTCTGGCTAATATGGACAGAGAGAGTTTTCGTCTGCCAGATTCGATAGGCTCTGCACGAATCACAGAATATACAGTCGAGTCCTTACTACCTGAGAGTGATCCAGTGCTGCTTCGTGGTTTAAGTAGCGACGATCCACAGGAAATTAAGGGCAAGTATTTGCAATTGCCAGATTTGTTACCCGTACGTGTGAGAAATTTGGCGGAGAAGCTTACAGCTTCTTCTGGTAACCGCTATGACTCCGTAACTGCCATTAAGGATTACTTACAAAATGAATTTTCCTACACGTTGAACACAACGGTTCCACCGTCCGGATCTGACTTTGTCGATCACTTCTTATTTGAGGAGAAACAGGGCTACTGTGTACATTTTGCTACAGCTATGGCCATACTACTGCGCAGTGCAGGTATCCCTGCTCGTTATGTCCAAGGCTACGGGCCAGGGACCCTGCTGGACGACACTATGCCGGCGAAGTATTCGGTCACCCAGGGCGATGCCCATGCTTGGGTGGAGGTCTATTTCGCTGGCGCCGGCTGGGTCCCATTCGACCCGACGCCGGGCCCAGTGCTTGCCGCCGGCTTCGCCGCGCCGGCGCTGCCTGCGGCAGCCTCGCTCGCGCCGCAAGCTGCGCGAAGCGCGGGCCTGCCCGCCCTGCCGCTGGCGGGCGGGACCTATCCAGCGCCGCTCGCTGCCGCGGCGCTGCTTCCCGCCGCCGCCGCTTGGCGCTGGCGGCGTAGCCTGGCTCTGCTGCTGGTAGCGCGTAGCGCCAGCAGCATGAGCCGCGAGAGGCAGCTGCGCGCTGCCTCTCTAGCTTGGCACGGGCTGGCGGAGCGGTTTGGACCGCCGCCGCCCGGTGTCACTGGCAGGGAGTATGTGGACTCCCTGCAGATTTACGATGCCGGACTAAGCGCAGCCGTCCGGCAGTTCGTACGCCAGTGGGAGACCCTGGCGTACGCGCCCGCGCCCGCGCCTTCAGCGATCGTCGCGGCAGATCCCGCGAACGAAATTCCTGTAATGTCTGCAATGTCTGCAATGTCTGAAATTCCTGGAATTCCTGCAG
Source organism: Paenibacillus sp. FSL K6-0276 (assembly GCF_037977235.1). Lineage (NCBI taxonomy): Bacteria > Bacillati > Bacillota > Bacilli > Caryophanales > Paenibacillaceae > Paenibacillus > Paenibacillus sp. FSL K6-0276. The sequence continues at coordinate 669,383 of NZ_CP150276.1, forward strand.
TGCCAGCATCTCCCGTTGAGATCAGTGGGCATACTACTTCTGATGCAGCCGCGTTTATACGCGAATGTCTGATCATCACCTTTCGTTTAACTTAATCGGCTAGACAGCTGTTTCTTCTATACAATTCCTTCCATGGAAAGGAATGTTCTTCTTGAAGTTTAGCTCTCTCCTATTATGAGAAGTGTGCTCTCCTTTCCTTGACGATGAGAATTAACCATGAGTATAATGAATCCAATAATCAAGGGAGGCTCGTAATGAATAAGCCAAATGAAATTATCGTCGTTCTCGATTTTGGGGGACAATACAACCAACTTATTGCGCGCAGAATTCGGGACCTAGGAGTATACAGCGAACTTTTGCCGTACAATACGCCAGTAGACAAGATTAAAGCACTTTCGCCTAAGGGAATTGTGTTCTCTGGCGGTCCTAGCAGTGTATACGCTGAGGATGCACCACATGTAGATCCAGCTATTTATGATTTAGGAGTACCAATTTTCGGTATTTGCTACGGAATGCAGCTAATGGCTCATCAGCTTGACGGTAAAGTGGAACGCTCCGCTAAACGTGAATACGGCAAAGCTGATATTGATTTCGCACAAGAAACTACACTAGTGGCTGGGCTTGAGAACCGCCAGACTGTATGGATGAGCCATGGTGACCACGTGGTTGAACTTCCTACAGGATTCAAGCTAGATGCAGGTACTGAAAGTGCTCCAATTGCCGCTATGAGCAATGATGAGCGCAAATTGTTCGCTGTTCAATTCCACCCAGAAGTGCGTCACTCTGTTCATGGTAATGAGATGATCTCGAACTTCTTGTATCAAATTTGTGATTGCGAAGGTAAATGGACGATGGAATCATTTATTGATGAAGCCATTCAAGATATTCGTAACCAAGTCGGAGATAAAAAAGTACTCTGCGCACTTAGTGGTGGCGTTGACTCTTCCGTGGTCGCAATGCTAATTCACCGTGCAATCGGTGACCAATTAACTTGTATGTTTATTGATCACGGTCTTTTGCGTAAAGGTGAAGCCGAAAGTGTTATGGAGACATTCGTAGGCAAATTCGATATTCATGTAGTAAAAATCGATGCACGCGAGCGCTTCATGAGCAAACTTGCTGGCGTTGAAGATCCAGAGCAAAAACGCAAAATTATTGGTAATGAGTTCATCTACTGCTTTGATGAAGAGTCGGCTAAGCTCGGAGATTTCGCGTTCCTTGCACAAGGTACGTTGTATACTGATATTGTTGAGAGCGGAACAGCTACGGCTCAAACGATTAAATCCCATCACAATGTGGGCGGTTTGCCGGAAGATATGAAATTCAGCTTGATCGAGCCACTGAATACCTTGTTCAAGGATGAGGTTCGTAAATTAGGTGAAGAGCTTGGAATGCCACATGCTATCGTTTGGCGTCAACCTTTCCCAGGTCCGGGTCTTGCTATCCGTGTATTGGGTGAAGTAACAGAGGACAAGCTTACTATCGTGCGTGACTCGGACTATATTTTGCGTGAAGAAATTGCTAAGGCTGGATTAGACCGTGAGATTTGGCAGTACTTCACAGCCTTGCCTAACATGAAGAGTGTTGGTGTTATGGGGGATGCTCGTACTTATTCCTACACCGTAGGCATTCGAGCAGTAACTTCTATCGATGGTATGACTGCTGACTGGGCACGTATTCCTTGGGATGTGCTTGAGAAGATCTCCGTACGTATCGTTAACGAAGTAGAGAACGTAAACCGTATCGTGTACGATGTAACTTCGAAACCACCTGCAACGATTGAGTGGGAATAGGATCGGTGCAACAATAGATTTCAAAAAAACTCTCTTTTATTTGCGTTATTTAGCAAATAAAAGAGAGTTTTTTTATTTTCCAAGTAAATGGTTGTTAAGGAGACACTATTTTTCACAAATCTGTCATGAATGCGTTTTATTGAAAGGGATTGCATCACTCGAAAAGTTATGATAAATTGTACTTGTCTAAAAAACAGACAAGATAAACAAGTACATTTTTCTACTAAAGGAGCCAATCAAAATGATGACTACTACCAAAGAGACACCTCATATTAAACCGAACGGAGTAGAGATAGCTGAATCGATTCTGTTACCTGGAGACCCTTTAAGAGCAAAGTTTATTGCGGAAACCTTTTTAGAAGATTACCAGTGCTTTAACGAGGTAAGAGGAATGTTAGGGTATACCGGTACTTACAAAGGGAAGAAAATCTCTGTAATGGGTACGGGAATGGGTCCAGCGAGCATGGGGATTTATTCTTGGGAATTAATCAATGTATTTGGAGTTAAGAATTTAATCAGAATTGGTACTTGTGGTGCGATGCAAGAAAACATTGAGCTATACGATGTTATTTTCGGTATGGGAGCTGCAACGGATTCCAATTATGGTCATCAATATAATTTACCAGGACAATATCCGTTAACGGCTTCCTTTGAGCTTTTGGAAAAGGCTAAGAAAATAGCAGATGATAAAGGACAACAAGTTCATATTGGTAATATTTTATCCAGTGAAATATTTTATAATGCGGATTCGACAGCTAATAAAAAGTGGCAAGATGTAGGGATTTTGGGCGTTGAAATGGAATCTGTAGCGCTCTATTGGAATGCTATCCAAGCACGTGTAAATGCGCTATGCATTCTAACCGTGAGTGATCATCTTATTACAGGAGCAAAGACCTCTCCGGAGGAGCGCCAAACTGCATTTACTAAAATGATGGAGATCGCATTAGAATTAGCGTAAATAACCTCCTTCTATGTGATACTCTTCGTGGTATCTGTGATTGTATTCTTGCTTGCTCTATATCAGTAAAAATAAAAATGCTTTTATTACTATTGATTTCTTTAAAAATAAACAATTTCTATTTGCATTAATTGTGGCCTTTATTCTTAACTCTTTATACGCTGTCTATGCGCTGAATACATTGTCGTTCCTGTTAACCTCTGTCTATGATATCCATTTGGATACTTATTAATCGATAAGAGGATTTACAATTCGGATTTTTACGTTTTGTAACAGAGGACCAGGCGGCATTGAATTACAGCAGTATCGTTATCGTTCTTGCAGCCATTGCAGGATTAGCTATTATTTATTTGGGCTTTTATTGGGTCGGAAATCAGAAGGGCGTACTCAAGTACTAGACAAAGGATGAGGGTAAAATGAAGAAATTTAAACGTGTACATTTGATCGTCATGGATTCAGTAGGCATTGGAGAAGGAAAAGATGCGGATCAATTTAACGATGTTGGCTCCCATACCCTATTGCACATTGCAGAACATATGAACGGATTGAATCTGCCCAACTTAGCCAAATTGGGTCTGTCCAATATTGAAGAAATCTTAGGTGTTCCGAAAGCAGGTAAACCACTTGCTTATTATACTAAATTACAGGAAAAATCAGTCGGAAAAGATACAATGACGGGACATTGGGAGATCATGGGATTAAGTATTGATCAACCTTTTAATGTGTATCCAAATGGATTCCCCGACGAATTGATTAAACAGATCGAGGACATATCTGGACGAAAAGTAGTAGCGAATAAACCTGCAAGTGGAACGGCTATTCTTGATGAATATGGCGAACATCAAATGAAAACAGGGGATCTGATTGTCTATACATCTGCTGACCCGGTTCTACAAATTGCAGCTCATGAAGAAATCATCCCATTAGAAGAGTTATATGATATTTGTGAAAAAGTTCGGGAAATCACAAAAGACCCAGCCTATTTAATTGGTCGTATCATCGCGAGACCTTATGTAGGCGAACCTGGGAACTTTACGAGAACCTCCAATCGTCATGACTATGCTTTAAAACCATTTCATAAAACCGTCATGAATAGCTTGCAAGACGGAGGTTATGATGTAATCGCCATTGGTAAAATCAATGATATTTTCGATGGCGAAGGAGTTACAGAATCCATTCGTACGAAAGACAATATGGATGGCATGGATAAACTGCTTGAAGTCATGAAAAAGGATTTTACTGGAATGAGCTTTTTGAATTTAGTTGATTTCGATGCTTTATACGGTCATCGTCGTGATCCAGAAGGTTATGGAAGAGCATTAGAGGAATTCGATAAGCGATTAGATGAGGTATTGGATTCTATGCGAGAAGATGATCTATTAATTATTACAGCTGACCATGGAAATGATCCAACCTTCCCTGGTACAGATCATACGCGTGAATTTATTCCTGTTCTAGTCTATTCCAAACAATTAAGGGACAGTGGTGCACTACCTGAGCATGATACTTTTGCTGATATTGGTGCAACGATAGCAGATAATTTTGATGTTCATATGCCAGACAATGGTGAGTCTTTCTTGCAATTTCTTAAATAATTGATATAACATAAAAACCTCCAAAAATCCTTTTTGGAGGTTTTTACGTTATGATTGAAGCAGAAAATGACATTCCTTGTCGCCTGAAAAATGATGTGTCATAATGGGGAGAAAAGGACACTAGATGAATGAATACACATAAATTAGATAAATTGAAACGGCCGCTTTATATCAATGTATATGATGAGCTTCTTCTTCAGATTACGAAAGGAGAATACCTCGTAGGTAGTCAGCTTCCTTCAGAACCGGATTTAGCAAGAAAACTAGGGGTTAGTCGCGCAACTTTACGGCAAGCTTTAGTTCTTTTGCAAGATGATGGATTAGTAAGAAATGTACGTGGTAAGGGAAACTTTGTACTTGAATCTTCTTATAAACAAGAGGACATACAATTAGAGAAATTAAGTAACCCTATGCATAAATGCCATATCAGCACATTTGACCAAATCGATTTACATTATCGGATAGACCCGCAAACGGAACATACAAAACAAGTATTAAAAAGGGATTCATCTACAGTTGTAGCTTTAGAACGTTTGTATAGAAAGGGAGGCGAGCTACATGCTTATGCTTTTACTTTTATGTCCATGCAAACGGTAGAAAGTTTATCCTTGGATCTTGATAATAATGAGGGAATGCTGGACTTTCTAGAGAACCAGGCTTATGTAGATGCTAACCATGGAAATATTGAAATTAAATATACGCATACCGTTAATTTAGCGGATTCGAAAGATAAATTAAAAGGCCAGAACGAGTGCTTTTTACTACTAGAAACCCTTTACGACAAAACAGAGCCAGATTATCCGTTAATGTATAATAAATTTTATATTCCACAGCAGTTCTCGAATATAAAATTAAATATAACTAAAGGTTAAAGGCTAACCTAAAACGTGTATGACATAACTTCGAAACCACCAGCAACGTTTGAGTGGGAATAATAATTAATTGAAAAAACCTCCCTTTTATCTGCGTTATTTAACAGATAGAAGGGAGGTTTTTTGACCCTAATCAACGAGTTTATCGCGGATTTTATACGTTCTGCTGTTCATACGATGTATTAATGCAGGATAAAACCTTCCTCTTCCTCCTCAGCGCTTGGCAAGAAGGGCAGTCTCGGGTTCGTTTTCAATAAGGCTTCCATCAACGCATGATCAAAATTGTGTCTTACTGTACAGCTGCGGTCAAAAATCATGGTTGCCTCATCTCCCGGTGTACTTGCCGGCCACTCTGGCAGAGAAGGGATGTTGGGGTTGCCATAACGTGCAAAGTTTACCCAAGCACCGCAGATGCGTTCCTCCAACCGATCCGAAACACCCGGAATGAGGCAAACGGGAACGCGTTCCGTATTATGGAATACGAAAGGGATCTCAGAGCAGTGCCATGCTGACTTGCCGCCCTCAAAAGGAAATTCATAAGCAAACAAGTAGGAGTAGGTAGGAGCTTCCCCGTGTACGGATTTCTTCTCAATAAAGTCCTTGGTCGGAATGCGGAAGAAAGGATCCAAGAACAGCAGGTCGGACAAGTGTTTATCCGAATACGCTTCCCTAAACTGTGTGACCAACTCCTCCGTATGATTGCCATACTTTTGGGTCAGCATCTCCAATGTGGCTTCCTCGGACACCTCCTGCTTGTTCGGAACGCCGGGGCCAAAAGCGAACTCACCAAATACGGTACCAATTAACACCGGAATGGTCTTCGCATGCTCGGTAAAGCCCACTTCTCTAGGGTCGCCTACATAGAATTCATTAGGCATAGGATTGCCACCAATGTATTCCCCCTGCATTGCGAGCGTCGGTGAAACTTTATTATAAGCTGCAGCTAACTGAGGATAAGGAATCGTTTCCAATTGTTCCACTTCGTCTTCACCCAGGTTAAGCTCTGCCAACAGTGCCTTTACAATGGCGGTGCCATCGGTCTTGCTAGTGTCCAAAAATCCATCGATTAATCCGCTCTGGATAACACCCTTATGGAACAGGCCGTCTGCAGCCGGAGTATTCATCAGTGTCCATACCTTCATACCGCCGCCAGACTGTCCGAAGATGGTCACATTTTTCGGGTCGCCGCCGAAAGCTGCAATGTTATCCTGAATCCATTTCAGAGCTGCTACCATATCGGCATTTCCTGCATTGGCGGAATTGACATATTTATCTCCAAAAGCAGAAAGGTTCATGTACCCCAGAATATTCAATCGGTGATTTAGGGTTACTACAACCACATCGCCGAACTCGCTAAGCTTGTCTCCTTCATAAGCTACCTGTTCAATGGAAGAGCCAGCTGCAAAACCGCCCCCGTGTAACCATACCATAACAGGCTTCTTAGCCTGCGGTTCAAGGCTCTGGGTCCAGATGTTCAGATACTGGCAATTCTCATCCATAGGCCAGTAACGGTGAGGAACCAGCACTTCCATGACGGGATGATCCTGGGTTAGCATGGGAGATACATGACCGTAAGCCAATGCATCCTTAACCCCATCCCATGGGGATACCTCTGTGGGCATCTGGAAACGCTGGGCATCTGCGTACTTGATACCGTGGTAGGTATACGTGCCGTTTACCTGAAAGCCTCTAATTTTTCCGGCTTTGGTCTGTACAATGGGTTCTGCTGAGGAACATACGAAATTTTTTGCTGTCATCATCGAAATCCTCCTTACATAAGATAGTCCCATTATAATAAGAGAAGGATCGTGAAAATATAGGAAACTTATCTGCTTTATCCTTATTCTTTGCTTCTTTTCTGGAATCCAGCAGGTCTGACTTCAGGATAAGAAAATAATCGTGATAAAAAAGTCAATATTCCCTTATGCAGCAAAATTCATCACTTCCCTCCAGCTGATTGCTAAGTACGAAAAAAATGTGGAATAATACCTATATGAAAACTACCTATGAGGTCATCACAACCAATCGTTATATTCCGTTCCGGTTATTGCTTCATCGCCCGAATCATGTGCAGATGCATTGGCATGAGAATTTAGAGATCATCTTTGTCCTGAAGGGCACGATCGAGTTGTTTCGGCAACAAGAGCGGCATCTTCTGCACGAATCAGCCATTACCGTCATTAATTCGAAAGAGGTTCATTCGATCAGCGGCGATGAGAACAGCTTGATCTTAGCGCTGCAGGTGTCTCATTCTTATATAGAAGAGCAGTTCGCAGGGATAAAAGAGCTCCAGTTCCATTGTGATTCTTACCTATACGACCATCAGCACCAGACAGAGTTCGATCCGATCCGGCAAATATTGGCGTACATGATGCTGACATATACGAAACAAGCACCGGGTTATGAGCTGGAGCTGAAAGGCCTGTTGTTCCGGCTCATGGCGTATCTCGTTAGATATTATTCCAATCCATTGCAGGGCAAAGAGGCATCACCCGATGTGAAGTTTATGGATCGCCTCTTGGCCATTACCGAGTTCATCCAGCACAATTATGCGAAACCCATCTCGCTAACGGAAATCGCTGAGCAAGAATTTTTATCTGTGCACTACCTGTCTCGATTTTTCCAAAAGTATTTAGGTACGACCTTCTCACAATATCTTAACGGTGTGCGGCTGGAGTATGCGTTAGTTGAACTGACTTACAGTGATTTAACGATTACCCAAGTGGCACTGAATAACGGATTTCCTAGTATCAAAGCCTTTAATAAGGTATTCAAAGATTTTTACGGATCAACACCAAGAGAGTACCGTATGAAGCAAGCAGACGATATGGCCGTTCATGCGAAAGCCGGAGCATCGAAGACCCCGAATTATCTGGAAATGAATCAGCAGGACGCCTTTAAGGAGCTGTTCAAATATTTACCGAGCGAATCGCAGAAATCCGACTTTATTATGCAAGACAAAATGATCGTAAAGACGGAGAGCATCGACCTCGATGCAAATACTGCAACGCCGCTTATGCATACCTGGCGAAGATTAACCTCGATTGGTAAAGCAAAAGAAGGGTTATTCGGAGAGGTACAGCGGCAGCTGACTCAACTTCAGAAGGATATCGGGTTCTCCTATATCCGGTTTCATGGGATCTTCGACGACGAAATGATGGTGTATCATGAGAACGGACGGGGCGAGCCGTATTATCTGTTTACTTATGTGGATCAGCTATTCGACTTTTTCCTAAGCATTGGCCTGAAGCCGTTCATCGAGCTCGGGTTTATGCCTTCGAAGCTGGCGTCCGGAGATGCGACGATTTTCGTGAAAAAGAGCAATGTCAGCTATCCCAATCAATTAACGCGCTGGATGGGGCTCGTCGAAGCACTGATAGACCACTGCATCGAGCGATACGGCGTTGAAGAGATGACGACATGGTATGTTGAAGTATGGAATGAACCGGATGTCGTCTCCTTCTGGAGCGGGACTCAAGAGCAGTATTTCACCTTCTATCAGGCAACCCATGAAGTCATCAGGAAGTATCCGAAGATGAGAATCGGGGGTCCAAGTTTGTTGTCTCCTACGATTCTTAATGATACTTGGTTACAGGATTTTCTGTACTTCTGCATGCAAAATCATTGTGTGCCCGACTTTATATCGTTCCATAGCTACCCGTTCGATCAGATTTTTTATGATGCGATGCAGCTGGATGGAGGGATATCGGAGGAATTCGTTTGGACGGCAGAGGAAATGTCGAAATATTGGACGCTGTCGGCGGCTGAAGATTATCTATCGCAAGTCATCGCCAAAGCGCGTGATATTGTTGTTGAATCAGGAGCAAATATCAAGGAAATTCACTTGACGGAGTGGAATTCGAGCGGTAACCAACGAGACTTGATTCATGATACATGCTATCAATCCGCATATATCGTGAAGAACGTCATCGATACGATCGACCAAGTCGATAGTCTTTGTTATTGGACGTGTACGGATTTTCTGGAAGAGTTCCTTGTACCGAATCAAGTGTTTCACGGCGGACTCGGGCTGATGACGAACAACGGGATTGAGAAAGCTGCTTATCACGCTTATCAAATTCTTGCCAAATTAGGTTCTGAGATGATCCAGCGCGGTGAGAACTATTGTATTACGAGACAAGGGAATGAGATACAGGTACTCCTATTCCATTATGTACATACAGATGCCTTGTATCGTCGTAATGACGTCTCTCATTTGAATGAATACGACCGATACCGCATTTTCAAGCATAATGATCCGCTCGAGCTTACCTTGGAATTGTCGTGCCTTGCGCCAGGCAGCTATCAGATTCGCAAAACATCGTTAAACCGGCAATGGGGCAGCTCCTTCGATCGTTGGGTGGACATGGGACACCCCAAGCATCTTCATTCGGAGGATATTGCCTACCTAAGGAGCACAAGCCAGCCGAAACGGGAAATTTTCGTTCAACTCATCGATCAACAATTTAATCTCAAAGCAGAGCTTTCACCGCATGAAGTCCAGTTGTATGAAATGAAAAGAATCTAATATGTCATTAACGATCCCTAGCAAGGCATGTAGGGGTCTTTTTTTGTCTTCTGACAGGTTCATATTTGACCTTACAACAATTTTATAAAGGTTAAGCAGGTTTCAAAGAGGTTAAATCCATGATGGTATAGGGATAAATAACGGGAAGTTTGTTTTGATAACGCTTACTATAATGAAAGCATGATAATGAGTAGGAGGTAACAACATGTCAACTAAACAAGTACCATGGTTTGAAAGAATCAGCTATTCACTTACCGATACCGCATCCAATCTAGTCTTTCAAGTAGTAACAACCTATCTGTTATTCTACTACACCGATTCGATCGGAATGAGTGCGGCTGCTGTAGGTACATTATTTTTAATCGCCCGGGTTATCGATGCTTTTGACAGCCCTTTCTTCGGGATCATGATCGATAAGACGAATACCAGATGGGGAAAATCACGTCCGTGGTTTTTATGGTTAGCCTTACCATTTTGCGTTGTCGCGGTGCTAACGTTCTCTGTACCGGATATTAGCTCGTCAGGACAAATTGCATACGCTTACGTGACCTATATTCTATTAGGGATTTTATATGCAGGGATCAATTTGCCGATCACTTCCATTCTGCCGAGTCTATCGAGTGATCCGCAAGAGAGAACTGTTATTGCTACGGTCCGTATGCTATTCGCAATGGTAGGGATGATTGCCGTAACGACATTTACATTGCCGATTGTCCATAAATTAGGTCAAGGCAATGATGCCAAAGGCTTTAGCTTGACGATGATCATTTTTGCATCGATTGCATTTGTGCTATTCATCAATGCATTCTTCAATACGAAAGAGCGTGTCGTATCCGCTTCTAGTCAGAAATCTTTACCAGTCAAAGAGGGTATCAAGGCGATCAAAGGCAATTGGCCGTGGGTCATCATGTTGTTCCTAAACTTTATTTTCTGGATAGCGAACATCATGAAGACGCAGACAACAACGTATTATTTTACGTATAAAATCGAAAGACCGGACCTGATTCCAGTGTTCATGGCGTTGAACATGCTTATGCTTGTGACCTTAGTTCTCGTACCATTCTTAACCAAAAAATTCAGTAAACGGAATATTTTGATATTTGGATTAATCGTTTCAATTATTGGTCAATTGATCATGTTCATGGGAGATCAAGCGAGCAGTATCGCAGTATTGATTGCGGGAAGCATCGTTGTTAGTCTAGGCGGCGGTTTTGCAGGCGGATTGTTGTTTATTATGATCGTGGATACCGTAGATTACGGCGAGTGGAAAACAGGGGTTCGTGCACAAGGGTTGTTGACAGCTTCCTCAAGCTTCGGTGTGAAATTCGGTATGGGTATTGGCGGCGCGTTATCCGCCTGGATGCTTGGACTTAGCGGTTATAAAGCGGGAGCAGTGCAGAATGCTTCGGCACTTAGAGCCATCGATTTGAACTTTATTTGGATTCCTATTGTTTGTTACGTGTTAGCCATTATCGCACTATTGTTCTATACATTAGATAAAGAAGAGAGCCAAATGCTCGCGGATTTGAAAGCGCGCAATAATCCAGTATTGTAAATTTCAGGATATCGAGAGGGGAAAAGAATATGCTATATCAAGTAGATTTGACGAAGAAACCGTTTAACCTGAACGAACAAGACATTACATGGGTACAAGACACATTAGAAGGCTTAACGTTGGAAGAAAAAGTCGGACAGCTCTTTTGCCCGGTAGGTATGGGTGACAACGCGGCTTTAATCGATATGGTGAAGAAATACCAGCCAGGCGGATTAATGTATCGTCCGGGTCCGGCGCAAGAGATTCGCTCAGCGCATCAAGCCATGCAGGAGAACAGTAAAATACCGATGCTCCTCGCTGCCAACCTGGAAAATGGGGGAGATGGGGTTGCAACGGAAGGAACTTACTTCGGGAAACAGCTTCAAGTGGCGGCAACGAATGATCCGGATATGGCGTATAAGCTAGGAACTGTGGCTTGTAGTGAAGGAAGAGCCGTGGGATTGAACTGGTCCTTTGGACCAATTGTCGACATTAATATGAATTTCCGCAATCCGATTACGAATGTTCGTACCTTTGGCGATCGTCCAGAGACCGTGCTTGATATGGGACTTGCTTACATGAAGGCAGCCCATGAGAACGGTATGGCAGTATCGATTAAGCATTTTCCAGGTGACGGGGTCGATGACCGGGATCAGCATTTGCTGACATCGATAAATTCCCTCTCCATAGAAGAGTGGGATGCGACTTTCGGACATGTATACCAGACGTTAATTGATGAAGGCGCCAATACGGTTATGGTGGGACATATTTTGCAGCCAGCCTACCAACGTCATTTTAATCCAGGATTAAAGGATGAGGATTTGTTGCCAAGTTCGTTGTCGCCGGAAATTCTACAGAATTTGCTGCGCGAGAAGCTGAACTTTAACGGCGTCATCGTCAGTGATGCTACGCTAATGGCCGGATTTACAATAGCAGAACGCCGTGAGCTGGCTGTACCGAAAGCGATTGCTGCGGGATGCGATATCTTCCTCTTCAATCGGAACTTCGAGGAAGATCGAGAGTATATGCTAAGCGGTATTCGTAACGGTATTCTGACGGAAGAACGCTTGAACCAAGCTGTAACGCGTATTCTTGGCTTGAAGGCATCTTTAAGATTGAATGAACAAGATCGTACGAATACCTTGGTTCCTGATGAGTCAGCTTTAGCGATCATTGGCTCTGAGCAGCATCACCAATGGGCACAGGCTTGCGCTGACCAATCCGTAACGTTAGTGAAAGATACGCAGCAATTACTGCCGGTTACACCGGAAACGCATAAGAGAGTGCTGGTTGTCGTGTTAGGTGATGAAGAAGGAAGCTTCTCCGCGGGAGGATGCCATAAACCATTCGTAGAGAAGCTGCGTGCTGCTGGATTTGAAGTTACCGTCCATGATTCGATGGACATGCAATCCATGTTCAAGTCGGTTCGGGATTATGTGAAGCAATACGACTTCGCGCTTTACTTCGCGAACTACGCAACAGCGAGCAATAAGACAGATCTGCGGATTAACTATACACCGCCATTCGGTGGGGATATTCCATGGTTTATTAAAGAATTGCCAACGATGTTCGTATCCGTCGCGAATCCGTTCCATTTGCAGGATGTGCCGCGTATTCCGACGTTCATCAATGCATACTCAGGAAATGAATATTCCTTGAATGCGATCGTTGACAAAATGCAAGGGAAATCCGAGTTTAAAGGAACCAATCCGGTCGATCCATTCTGCGGCTATTGGGAAGCCAGACTATGATACGTGCCGTTATATTTGACCTTGACGGTGTACTAGTATCGACGGATCATTTTCATTATAAGGCATGGAAGCAAATCGCAGATCGGCTAGGCATTCCTTTCGACGAGGAGGTCAATAACCGGTTGCGCGGCGTGAGTCGGATGGAGAGTCTGGATATTATTTTGTCCGGTGCTCCGGACCAGCAATTTTCAGATGAGCAGAAGCAATCGTTAGCAGAGGAGAAAAATGCAATCTATCGCAAGTTTCTGGAGCAGCTTTCTCCCGCTGACATCTTACCCGGCGTAACGGAGACCTTGGAAGGATTAAAGACGAAGGGGGTCGCCGCCGCTGTAGGGTCTTCCAGTAAAAATGCGCGGTTCATTCTTGAACAAGTAGGCTTGTTAGATCGGTTCGCCGTCGTAGTCGACGGTAATCAAATCTCGAGAAGTAAGCCGGACCCGGAAGTATTCTTGCTCGCGGCAAGTCGGCTGGAATGTGATGCATCCGCATGCCTAGTTGTCGAAGATGCGGTAGCCGGAGTGCAAGCAGGCGTCCATGCAGGAATGCAAGTTGCAGCGGTAGGTGACGCGATGAACAGCAAGGATGCGACCTTTACGCTACAACGAATAGATCAACTGCTCAAGCTGATCTAAAATACGAAGTAATTATGAAGTTGAATCCTGAAAGAAGCTAAGATCATCCGGTCTTAGCTTCTTTTGTAGCTTCCAATGTCATTTGCATTTGATCTTGCCAACTGGGTACGTATTCCTTCGGATGTGCTTGAGAATCTCGGCGCGTATCGTCTATGACATTACTTCGAAACCACCTGCAACGATTAGATTATTATGAATTGCCAACTAGCTAAAAAGTCTTGAATATAGGACTTTCACTAAAATCTAATCTAAGATCTGCGACAATAATGACTCCAATGTTTTTGCTTGATAGGGTTGGTCGAATTCGTATAATACATCAATTGCTGATTGAGCAAGCTTTGTTCCTTCTTCTTTGTTGTTCCTTTTAATATTAATTAGGCCGTTATAATACTTATATATAATCTTAAAGAATATCGTTTGATATTGACTGCTAATATTATTTAAGTTCTCGAGTAAGATCTCTGTGTAGCTTATTTTATTGATTATAATTAATTCGTGAATCATATTTGTTAGCATTACACATATGATATCTCGTCCTGGGGCGTAGGCCTCATATTAAGATATTCTTTTAATTCTTGGAACGTACATTGTGAATCTTATTGTGACATTTACTGTTGGTTACATTATTTCGAAATTGTTTTCTGTGAGCGCTAATCCAGTAGGTGAAGGATTCAATGGTAATTTTGCCGATGCACTTCCGACGTTCTTGAAAATGATCCCAATGCTGTTTGGCGAAGAATTAATAACGATACTTCCATTCTTAGTCATTCTAGCTTTTGGAGTTAAAAAACTTAAAATGAGTAGAAAGTCTGCGATAATCTTAGCTTGCGTAGGATCAGCGATTTTATTTGGTGCATACCATTTACAAACGTATAATTGGAATAGTGTTCAAGCCATTATTGGTATTGGTATTGCACGTATCGTTTTGCTCTATCCATACCTTAAGACTAAAAATATTTGGACATCGTTTATAGTGCATGTAATGAATGACTGGACACTTTTTGGGTTGGCCTTTTGGGCATCCACTCGCTAATTTAATCCAATAGGATCGTTTACGACAGAGTCTCATTAATCACCTGCAACTCCTTATAAAACAAGGGGCTGCAGTTCTTTTTTGTATTCCAAAAATGTGATAGACGCTATATAGTTGCTCTAGATAAATTTGATAAAATGGGAAAAAGTTAGCGTAGGGAGAAACTAGTATGGGATTTTCACTTCTCGGCACACTAATGGCATTAATCATCCTTGCACCTAGTTTTCAAATGATTAAGTTTCCACCTGAAAATGTACCCGCTGATGTGCGAGATGCAGGAACTGTCTATACAATTTTTGAGAGAGTAGGTCAATTAGGGTGTATAGGTATTCTTGCGATCTCAAAGGATAACTTTCAACAGGTGAAATTTGGTGTAATAGCTGCCTTTATCGTCTTGTTTATCGTTGTTTATTATGGTCTTTGGCTTCGATATATCGTTAAGGGGCGGCAATTTAAATTATTATGGGACCCGTTAGAATTTATTCCGATCCCGATGGCAGTTCTCCCTGTATGTGCATTTGGACTAGCAGCGATTTGGGGCAAATCCATTTGGCTGAGTATTGCAGTCGTTTGTTTAGCGATAGGGCATTTAGCTAATTCTTGGCATAGTTATAAGCATACTAAAATCAATAACTAGAATTATAGGGGAATATACCCATCCGAAAATTGATTGGATAGTTAATAAGCTGCACAACTAGAAGGGATTTGAGGGTAGATAAAAGCATGGAAATGTATGATTTACGAACAATGGAAAAAATAAAGTCGAAAATGTTCGCTTTTTGTCATTGACAACTCCTATGATATCCACCTAAAATGATAGAGCACAACAACATAATTCTTTCGTATATTTCCGGGAATTGGCCTGGAAGTTTCTACGAGGTCACCGTAATGACCTGGCTACGATTAAGAAGAGCAGAGCAATCCGCATTGTCCTGAGTTTAGGGCTATGGTCATGGGTGCTACTCTTTTTTTCGAGCCGGTGTCTACAGATACCGGCTTTTTTGTTGCTGTCAGACACAACATACCTTAGGGGGAGAACAATTTGAATCGGTTTTTCAAGTTGAAAGAGAACGGCACTACAGTACGTACAGAGATCATGGCGGGCTTGACCACGTTCATGGCAATGGCTTACATTCTGTCGGTTAATCCGAGTACTTTAACAGCATTTGGCCGTATTGATATGGGCTGGTACTCTGTATTTCTAGCGACCGCGCTGGCTGCAGGTATTTTCACCATCGCAATGGGCGTGTTCATAAACTTTCCAGTGGCATTGGCACCTGGTATGGGACTTAATGCATATTTTGCTTCCGTAATTCTATCTTCCGCCACATCAGAGCATCCATTCACTTGGCAAATGGGTCTGACAGCTGTATTTATTTCCGGTCTGATCTTTATCTTGCTAACTGTAACTCGAGTACGGCAGATCTTATTAACTGCAATCCCTGACAGCTTGAAGCATGCGATTACAGTAGGTATCGGGATGTTCATTACAATCCTTGGTCTTAAGAACAGCGGACTTATGACGATTGGTGTTGAAGCTGGTAAAGACATTCCCGCTAACACATTCACGGACGTCCTTTCCTTTGAAACTATCATTCACATGGGTAGCTTAGAGAATTCCAATGTACAACTGGTAATTATCGGACTTCTTCTAATCTCCATCCTGATGGTACTGAACGTTAAAGGTGCGATTTTGTTCGGTATTTTGGGAACAACTGTCGCTGCTATGTTTATGGGCGTAGTTGATTTCAGTGCACTGTCCAGTCCGAAAACACCTTGGGTTCCTGACTTCACGCAATTGAACTTCTTCCAATTTGACTGGGATGGTATCCTGCACACAGGAATTGTTTCAGCGATTGCAACTTTCACATTTGTAGAGTTGTTTGATACATTTGGTACACTTGTAGGTACGGCTCAACGCGCAGGTATTATGGATAACCCTGAAGAAGGTAACAGACGTGTAGGTAATGCAATGTTTGTCGATGCAGTTGCTGTAGCAGGTGGTGCGGCACTGGGTACTTCGACTACTACTGCTTTTGTAGAAAGTGCGGCAGGTGTTGCTGAAGGTGGACGTACGGGTCTTACAGCCGTAACAACGGGCGTATGTTTCTTACTAGCATTGTTCCTTGCTCCAGTGGTTGCTCTTATTCCTGGATCTGCCACAGCTGCAGCATTGATCGTCGTAGGTGTGCTAATGGCACAATCGATCCGTCAAATTGATTTTCAAGATATGGTTGTTGCGATTCCAGCGTTCCTTACCCTTGTTATCATGCCTTTCACTTATAATATTGCTAACGGTATTTCCTTTGGTATCGTAACCTATGTAATCCTTGCTTCTGTAGCTAACCTTGCTGGTAAGAAGAAATACGATATTCACTGGATGATGTGGGTACTTGCGATCCTGATTGTTCTCCGTTATGCATTTCTTGGTAGTGAGGGCTAACATATATATAGTATACTGATGTGCATTCAGCGGCTCCCTCATAACAGAGGGGGCCATTTTTTTATTTTCGATTATGTATTCTCCTGTTTAACTTGTTATATGTTCTGCCTTTCCATCATCCAATATTTAGATTATATTGTTGAAGAGGTGATGAATGTTGTCCACAAGGTTTAGCAATTGGTATTCTTATTTCAAGAACAATCCTTGGCCGCTCTTATTGTTTTTGCTGGGGGCTGTGATTCGTATCCTTTACTTTGGTTCTATTCCAGGCGGCTTGAATCAGGATGAGGCATCTATAGGTTATGATGCTTACGCTATCCTTCATTATGGGATAGACCGCAATGGTGTTCATTTGCCTATTCATCTCATCGCTTGGGGAAGCGGACAGAATGCACTTTACGCTTACTTATCAATGCCCTTCATATTATTGTTCGGACTCACTCCAATGTCTGTACGTGCTGTTAGCTTAATCATGGGCCTACTGGGTATGCTCGTATTCTATCTTCTTTCCAAAGAGCTATTTAATTCCAGAACTGCCGGAATTGCAGCCATGTTTTTTATCGCAATTAATCCTTGGCATATTATGATGTCAAGATGGGCATTGGAATCCAATTTATTCCCCACCATGATTCTGTTCTCCGTTTATATGTTACTTAAGTCCTTTCAAACTCCTAAGTGGTTTTACGGATTTACTATTGTGCTTGCTCTTTCACTCTATGCTTATGGTACATCCTATTTTTTTGTGCCGATATTTGCTTTAGGTACTGGAATTCTTCTATTCTATAAAAGAGCATTACAGCTTCGGACCATTCTATGGAACATTGCGTTGTTTATCTTGTTGGCACTGCCAATCTTCTTATTTGTTGTGATCAATCGATTGTCGCTAGAAGGAATTTCTACTCCGATCTTCTCTATTCCGAGATTGACAACACCACGAATGGATCAGGTAACATCGATATTTGGTGGGCAACTATTACATACAGCATTGAGCAATTTTCGAGAATTTATGAAGATATTGATTAGTGGATCTGATGGTTTGCCTTGGAATTCGATTTCACCTTATGGATACGCTTATCCGATTGCGTTACCCTTTGTGCTTCTAGGACTTATAGTTACGTTAACAACATTACGGAACCGTGGTCGTGAGAGAACGGGACCGATCGTTGTTCTCCTTTGGTTGTTTGTTTCGGTGCTGATGACCTTTGTTACGAACGTGAATATTAATCGGATTAATGTTATTTTCTATCCGATCATTTTGATGCTTGTTGCAGGGTTTATGTGGTTAATTAAGAAAGTGAAAGTACTAGGAATTCTTTCGGCTGTAACCTTTAGCTTGTTTTTTGTTCTATTCACTACAGTTTATTTCCGTGATTATCCTAAACAGATCGGACCAGCGTTCTATGACTCTTTCGGTGAGGCTATACAATATGCTTCTGAAGAGAGTGTTGGGAACATTTACGTGACTGATAAAGTTAACATGCCCTATATTTATGTCCTTTTTTATGAGCAGATCAATCCCTATGATTTCTTAAACACTGTTAATTATTCTAATCCTGGAGGTGCATTTCAGCAGGTATCTTCCTTTGGGAGATATATATTTGGAAATTCAAGCATAGTTCCGGGAGAGACAGCGACATATATCTTTTGGAATGGTGATTCCATTCCTGCTGAAAGCGATAATTATACGGTTAAACGCTTTGCCAACTACACGGTTGTGACGGCTAAGACTGGAGCAGTAGAGGAAATCTCGGAATTTACAAATGGAGGATTTGAAGAGGGGATATCAGGCTGGAACTTCTCATCCGGTACGGGGGTGGCGACCAATAATCCCTATAATGGAAGTTATTTGGCCTATCTTGATCCGGGATTTGACAAAACCATTACACAATCTATCAGAATAGCAGAACCTGGAGAATATAAGCTTGCTATAATGGTTAGTGCCGGGGGTGAGGGAGGAAAAGTTGGCGTCCGAGTTAATGGGGTAGTGCGGGCGGAGACGGAAATACCTGTTAGTGAGGTCTATCAAGAGCTTACACTTCCAATGGTATCTATCAGTCAAAATGAACAAACTGAAGTTTTTATTAATGGCGGTAATGGCTGGATTAACATAGACGAGGTGAGGTTGGAACGATGATCAAGAGTACACGTACGGCCGCAGTGACTGTATTGATGCTGTTATTGTTTTTGCTTCCTGTAACAAGCATTTATGCAGATGGGAATCTATTGCAGAACCCTGGATTTGAGGAGGGGGGAGAGGATGCTCCTTCTAACTGGACTAAGGATATGTGGATTTCAGGAGACAACTCTGGCATACTTTCAATCCAATCGGACGAGGTTCACTCCGGTAGTAAAGCAGCAGTCATAGAGAATATCGAACCCAATCATTTGAAATGGGTGCAGACGATTAAGGCAACGCCGGATAGTTATTATAAAATCTCTGGATGGATCAAAGTAGTAAGTACCACAGGCGAGGGAATGGGCGCTAATATACTTGCCGTTGGAATAGGTGGGGGTTATCCCAGCGTAACGGATACGGCAGGAGAGTGGCAGTATCTTGAATACATAGGCCAGACAGGACCTAAACAGAAAGAATTCGGCATAGGTGCAAGTCTGGGTGGCTACTCTAGCTTGATTCAAGGTAAGGCTTATTTTGATGATTTGTCTGTTGAAAAATTAGACGCTGCTCCCGAAGGGGCCAACGTCATTTCGCTGGATAGTGCAGCAGTTAGTCAGGATGCTGGTGATAAAAAAGCGGACACACCGCATAAAGTGTCTCCAACCAAGATGCTGCTGATCTCAGCGCTTTTCAGTGTATTTTTTGCAGTGCTTTATACAAAGGCATTCCGCAGTGAGAAGCTTATGAAGCAACCTGAGAATGTATATTCCAAATGGCTTAGCATTGCCATCGGAATTGCTTTTATCCTAAGGGTCTGGATTGGTCTGACTGCTCAAGGCTATCAGAATGACATGAATACCTTTATAGCTTGGGGCCAGCGTATGGTTGATTTAGGTCCAGGCAAGTTTTATGAAGAAGGGTATTTTGCTGATTATCCTCCTGGTTATTTGTATATTTTGTACATGCTTAGTCTTATTCGCGGTGTATTTGGCTTTGTGCATGGTTCGGGTGGAGAGAATTTGCTGTTCAAACTACCAGCGATTATTTCTGATTTGGTGCTGGGTTACTTCATATATCAAATGTCTCGCAAAAAACTTGGCACAGGGATCGCTTTTGGCTTAACGCTATTATTTCTGTTTAATCCGGCGGTGCTTGTTAATTCAGCGGCGTGGGGACAAGCGGATTCGTTCTTTTTGATTTTCCTGTTGCTCAGTATTCATGGTGCTGCGAACAAAAAGTTTGTTCAATCCGCGATTTTGTTTGCGTTAGCAACTTTAATTAAACCACAAGCGTTAATATTCACACCGGTATTGTTGTTTGCTTTCTATCATCACCGTGCTTGGAAGCAGCTTGGTTTTGGGGCTTTGTATGGATTAGGGGTATTCGGATTGCTTGCTGCACCATTTTTCTGGAATAACGGTGGTTTAGTTGGCCTTATTAATCTGTATAAGAGTACGTTATCTTCCTATCCCTATTCTTCTGTGAATGCATTTAACCTGTATGCACTGACTGATCCCCTGTGGTCATCTCTTGACCTAACCTGGCTAGGCATCACATACCGCGTATGGGGCTTCATATTTATTCTGGTGGCAGTAGCCGTTGCGGCGTTTTATTCTTTTAAAAAGGATCGCTTGGACCTGTCCAAATCCTATTTTATCGGTATGGTGCTCATTGTGGTGGTCTTTGTGCTTGGAACTAAAATGCATGAACGTTACATGTTCCCTGCTCTTATACTCTGTATGTTCACTTATATAGAAAGTCGAGATCGTCGCTTTTTATCACTATTTCTCGGGTTCAGCTTAACGCAGTATATTAATGTGGCTTACACGTTAACACATTTGAATGCAGGTATTAACCCAGGTGCCGATGGAATCGTATTGCTCACTGCTATAGCTAATCTTGCACTGCTGCTATATATGCTGTATATCGGTTACGATGTGTATGTTCGCAAGGGAATAAAGCCTCTTCCAGCACCACCAACACCTGAAGAAAAATATGAAGAAGACCTAAAAATCGTCGAGCAAATAAGACCGCACCAGAGGGGAGGGAGATTGAGCGATGAAGTTTAAGCGTTATGATTGGATATGTATACTTGTCATTACAGCCGTTTACGCGGCGATTGCTTTATATAATCTAGGTTCTACTAAATCTCCAGAAACATTGTGGGAGCCTGCCGCCAGCGGTGAGAGCTTCTATGTAGATCTAGGGCAGAGTAAACAATTAGAGCGAGTCAATATTTTTGGTGGCGTGGGCACAGGGAAGTTTAAACTCGAATTCAGCGAATCTCCTGATGTCTGGAGTAGCCCATTGGATGTAAGTGAGGATGTTGGGAATGTCTTCATCTGGAAAAGCCAGCCTCTGAACGTTGCAGCGAGATACGTAAAGTTTACAGTTACATCTCCGGGATTCACTTTGAATGAAATGGCCTTTTATGAGCAGGGGGGAGAAAGAGTACCACTTCCCATTGCAGGTGTAACACCGGATGCTAATGCAGTCGCTAAAAGAGGAGTACCTGCCAATCTTTTTGATGAACAGTCACTCATTCCGGAATATTCTAACTTTATGAACAGCACTTATTTTGACGAGATCTATCATGCACGAACGGCTTATGAATATACGCACGGGATTGTGCCTTACGAGAACACGCATCCACCGCTAGGCAAGCTGTTGATCGCGGTAGGGATGGAACTGTTCGGAGTCAATCCATTCGGCTGGCGTATTATCGGAACATTGTTCGGGATTGCCATGTTGCCTCTCATTTATGTGATGGCAATGCGTTTATTTAAAAAGAGCAAATACGCTGCACTTGCGGCAGGATTGTTCGCACTGGATTTCATGCACTTCACACAAACAAGAATCTCTACGATCGATGTATACGGAGTATTCTTCATCATGCTGATGTTTTATTTCATGCAGCGATATTACACTATGAATTTTTTCAGGCAGCCCTTAAGAAAAACCTTGATTCCGTTATTCTGGTCGGGTTTATTCTTCGGAATTGGTGTCGCCTCCAAGTGGATTGTTCTGTACGGAGGAGCTGGGCTGGCTATTATGTTAGCTATCTCGCTCTTCGAGCGCTACAGAGAATATCAAGCATCAGGACGGTTGCTCGCGGAAGGGAAGATCAAAGACAAGGAACTGTTAAGCACCTGTCGCGAAGTCGTAAATTCGTTCTGGAAGAATACCATCATTACTTTAGCTACTTGTGTTGCATTCTTCGTAATCATACCGGTAATTATTTATAGTTTATCTTTTGTTCCGGGTTTATCTGCATCCGCAGAGGGCTTTACTATAAAAGGCTTGATTGATTCCCAAAAGAACATGTACAACTATCACAGTCAGCTTGTAGCTACACATCCTTTTGCGTCCTCCTGGTGGCAATGGCCGTTTATGAAGAGACCTGTCTGGTTCTTCAGTGGGAGTGAGGGATTGCCGCAAGGTCAGGTCAGCAGTATAGTGACTATGGGTAATCCGCTTATCTGGTGGACAGGTATTTTTGCAATGCTGGCAACGCTGTGGATTACGCTGAAACGCAAAGATAAGAACCTGTATATGATCTGGATCGCCTTTTTCTCACAATATGTTCCGTGGATGCTTGTCCCAAGAGAAACCTTTATCTACCATTATTTTGCTATGGTACCTTTTATGATTCTTGGTATTGTATATATAATGAAGTTGCTAGATAGTAAATTTCCTGAGGCTCGTTACGTTCGTTATGCCTATGTGGTTGTTGCTTTACTGCTCTTTGTCGCATTCTACCCAGTATTATCAGGGATGCAGGTTAGCGGAGATTATGTGAAGGACATGCTGCGTTGGTTCCCTTCTTGGGTTTTCTAAGATTTAAAAGAATCTATAACAATAAGTTTATGCTTACAGCGTTATTATGAAGAATAGGAAGATGTAACGCTCCATAAAGCTTGTAGGAGGAATAAAGGTGAAAGCCAGATATAGTGTAATTGTACCCATGTTCAATGAGGAGCAAGTAATTAGCGTTACTTATGAACGTTTGAAAAAAGTAATGGACGAATGCGGAGATACTTATGAGCTAGTATTCGTCAATGACGGGAGTCGTGATCGTTCGGCCCAGATGATTCGGGAGATCAGTGATCGAGATGAGTGCGTCAAGCTGATTGACTTCTCGCGTAATTTCGGACATCAGGTAGCGATAACAGCTGGCATGGACTATGCAGAAGGTCAAGCGGTCGTTGTTATAGACGCTGACCTTCAAGATCCTCCGGAGGTCATTTTACAAATGATCGAGAAGTGGAAAGAAGGCTACGATGTTGTGTATGCTAAGCGGCTGAAGCGCCGCGGAGAAACTATGTTCAAAAAGGTAACAGCGAAGCTCTATTATCGACTGCTCAGCAGCATGACAAGTGTAGACATTCCTACGGATACAGGCGATTTTCGTCTTATTGATCGTAAGGTATGCGATGTCTTACGGGGTCTCAAGGAAAAGAATCGTTATGTCAGAGGTTTGGTGAGCTGGGTCGGCTTCAAGCAGACCATGGTGGAATATGAGCGGGAAGAACGTTTTGCAGGAGAAACCAAATATCCTCTTAAGAAAATGATTCGTTTTGCGCTGGATGGTATCACTTCATTTTCACATAAGCCACTTAAGATTGCTACGTATGTTGGATTCTTTCTATCCTTTTCTAGCTTTCTCTATTTATTCTTCGTATTATTTCAAAGAATCTTCTTCACCTCATGGACGGTTCCGGGTTGGGCTTCCATTGTAGGTGTCAATTTGCTCTTTAATGGTATCGTTCTGATGCTACTAGGTGTAATCGGAGAGTATATTGGACGGATTTATGACGAGTCTAAGGATAGACCGCTATATATTGTAAGTGAGACTAAAGGATATCATAACGATGAATTAGTGGATCGCCGAAAGGATTACAAAGATGTCAGATAAGAGTTTGCGGTCAGCTTTCATACAGTTCCTTAAATTTAATGCTGTAGGTTTGGTAAATACCCTCATAGATTTCGTGATCTTCACATTACTGAACTCTATTGGGATGGTATACGCCTTGGCACAGGTGATTTCTTATAGTGCAGGAACAGCGAACAGCTTTATTTTGAATAAAAAAGTAACCTTCCGGGATCGCAATCGTGGCAATAAAGAGGGTTTTGATAAGGTACAGTTGCTAAAGTTTATCGTGCTGAATCTGGTAGTGCTCGGAATATCGCTGTTGCTAATGCATCTGTTGACAGACAAACTAGGCATTCAAGTGTTGATCTCTAAGGTTTTGGTTACGTTCGTCACGGTGATTATCAATTTCTTCGGAAGTCGTAAATGGGTATTCTGAATTTCAGTAGAACCAATACACGGAGGTGAAAATCATGCGTAAATTCTCGTATGTGCTCATACTGGCGGGGATCCTTATCATGCTTTATCCAAAAGCCAACGAATGGTATAACGACTGGCAGCAGGAGAAGCTGTTAGAATCGGCTGAACTGAGCACCAGCGACAGTACTCCACTGCCTGATCTGAAGAGCAGATATGCCGAAGTTACTCAGCTATTAGCAGAGGAATCGGTTCTAGATGCACAGGCACAGCCTCAAGAAACAGAAAAGCCAGAACCAGAAATTGAAGTTGGTGGCAAGGTAATTGCATTAATTGAGATCGATAAGATTGATCTGAAGCTACCTGTATTAGAAGGGGCTACTAAAGCGAATATGAAACACGCGGCGGCCCATATGAAAGAAACGACTCCAATTGGAGAAATAGGAAATGCCGCAATAGCAGCTCATAGAGCTAGAACTACGGGCAGATTGTTTAATAGATTGAATGAGGTTGTTATTGGGGATACGATCACGGTAAAGACGAGCGATCAGGTATATAATTACGAGGTTTATGATATTTCAGTTGTAGATCCAAGTGATATATCTGTTCTTGATGGGAATAACAAGGATAAGATTCTTACCCTAATTACGTGTGACCCACTAGTAGATCCTACACATCGTTTGATTGTTCATGCCAAGCTTTCCTAATAGTAGATGAGAAATGACAAGAGAACTCAAATACAGAGGAATAATTATAAAATAATGGCAAATCTAGTAATTTTGTTCTTGTTTACGAGGATAAATATGGTAGTATAATATTATAAAAGCTAAACACGATAAACGGCAAACCTATCGAAAGGTAGGGACGCAAAGCTATAGGGCCTTCCCGAAAGGATGGCAGCCAGTTACCGAATGAAGAGGCTTTTTTTGTTTTTATAAAATATGTAAGGATTTTAGATTCATAGTTCTACTTGGTTGATTCTATTAATTTGTCTAGTGAAATTAGGACAGATAGAGCTTATACGATAACGGCAAACCTATCGAAAGGTAGGGACGCAAAGCTAAAGGGCCTTCCCGAAAGGATGGCAGCCAGCTACCGAAAGGGGTTTTATCCGTGAAAAAAGTTTATTTTATGATGGTGGCGCTGTTCGTACTGATTACTTCGGTTCCGGTAAGCACAGCTCAAGCCGCGAGTGTAGATTCGAACTGGTTGAATACATCGAAATTGGATCAAGGTGTAATCGGGATTAACTACGATATTCCAAAGGATAAAAGAATTAAACTTATGATCACAAAAGATAACAGTAGCTATACATATAATTTATATGCTTCTGGACAAGCTGAGGACTTCCCTTTGCAACAAGGAAATGGGACTTATAAAGTTTCTGTTCTCGAGAACACAACGGGTAATAAATACAAAGCTCTCTATTCTGAAGTAGTAGATTTAACTATGAATGACTCGAATTCCGTATATTTGGGCTCCGTTCAGAATGTGAAATGGAGTTCTTCTGATAAAGCGATCGTTAAGGCTAAAGAGCTTACACAAGGCAAAACAACAGACGAAGAAAAAGTTAAGGCAATCTATAACTATGTAATTGCTAATGTACAGTACGATTATTCTCTTGCTAATAACGTAACGACTGATTACATTCCGAACATTAATAACACTTTGAATACTAAAAAAGGAATCTGCTATGATTATGCTTCTCTTTTTGCCGCAATGCTACGGAGTGTAGATGTTCCTGCTAAATTGGTGATGGGGAATACTAGCTACGTTACGCAATACCATGCATGGAATGAAGTATTGATGGATGGGAAATGGGTTACTATTGATACCACGGTAGATGCATCGGCAGCGAAGAGTAAAAAGAATTCGGATTTCATTAAGGCTTCAAGTAAATATACTGCAGCAAAATACTATTAATTTGCATTGCTAGAATCATAACTCTATTAAATAAACAACCAGCTTAATGATTAAGCTGGTTGTTTATTTTCTATTAGGGGTTGCTTTTCTATGAATAGATAGGTTATTATAGTTAAGCGTTGTTAGACAGCGTACAGGCAGTTTTGAGAGAGTTTGATAAACGGCTTTCGAAAAAAAGCTTGCATTACTGAGAGTAACGTGATATATTATAAGAGTTGCTGCTGAGACATTAAACGGCGTCAACGAGAACTTGATCTTTGAAAACTGAACAACGAGTGAGTAGGAAATCACGAAAGTGAAATCCGAATTAGAGAATTAATTTTCTCGTCAGATGTTTCAAAATGAGCATATCGCTCTTTTCAATACTAATTGGAGAGTTTGATCCTGGCTCAGGACGAACGCTGGCGGCGTGCCTAATACATGCAAGTCGAGCGGAGTTACTTTGAAAGCTTGCTTTCAAAATAACTTAGCGGCGGACGGGTGAGTAACACGTAGGCAACCTGCCCCTTAGACTGGGATAACTACCGGAAACGGTAGCTAATACCGGATAATTTCTTTTTTCTCCTGAAGAAAGAATGAAAGACGGAGCAATCTGTCACTGAGGGATGGGCCTGCGGCGCATTAGCTAGTTGGTGGGGTAACGGCCCACCAAGGCGACGATGCGTAGCCGACCTGAGAGGGTGAACGGCCACACTGGGACTGAGACACGGCCCAGACTCCTACGGGAGGCAGCAGTAGGGAATCTTCCGCAATGGGCGAAAGCCTGACGGAGCAACGCCGCGTGAGTGATGAAGGTTTTCGGATCGTAAAGCTCTGTTGCCAGGGAAGAACGTCCGGTAGAGTAACTGCTATCGGAGTGACGGTACCTGAGAAGAAAGCCCCGGCTAACTACGTGCCAGCAGCCGCGGTAATACGTAGGGGGCAAGCGTTGTCCGGAATTATTGGGCGTAAAGCGCGCGCAGGCGGCTATTTAAGTCTGGTGTTTAAACCTTGGGCTCAACCTAAGGTCGCACTGGAAACTGGGTGGCTTGAGTACAGAAGAGGAAAGTGGAATTCCACGTGTAGCGGTGAAATGCGTAGATATGTGGAGGAACACCAGTGGCGAAGGCGACTTTCTGGGCTGTAACTGACGCTGAGGCGCGAAAGCGTGGGGAGCAAACAGGATTAGATACCCTGGTAGTCCACGCCGTAAACGATGAGTGCTAGGTGTTAGGGGTTTCGATACCCTTGGTGCCGAAGTTAACACAGTAAGCACTCCGCCTGGGGAGTACGGTCGCAAGACTGAAACTCAAAGGAATTGACGGGGACCCGCACAAGCAGTGGAGTATGTGGTTTAATTCGAAGCAACGCGAAGAACCTTACCAGGTCTTGACATCCCTCTGAATCCACTAGAGATAGTGGCGGCCTTCGGGACAGAGGAGACAGGTGGTGCATGGTTGTCGTCAGCTCGTGTCGTGAGATGTTGGGTTAAGTCCCGCAACGAGCGCAACCCTTAACTTTAGTTGCCAGCAAGTAATGTTGGGCACTCTAGAGTGACTGCCGGTGACAAACCGGAGGAAGGTGGGGATGACGTCAAATCATCATGCCCCTTATGACCTGGGCTACACACGTACTACAATGGCCGGTACAACGGGAAGCGAAACCGCGAGGTGAAGCCAATCCCATCAAAGCCGGTCTCAGTTCGGATTGCAGGCTGCAACTCGCCTGCATGAAGTCGGAATTGCTAGTAATCGCGGATCAGCATGCCGCGGTGAATACGTTCCCGGGTCTTGTACACACCGCCCGTCACACCACGAGAGTTTACAACACCCGAAGTCGGTGGGGTAACCCGCAAGGGAGCCAGCCGCCGAAGGTGGGGTAGATGATTGGGGTGAAGTCGTAACAAGGTAGCCGTATCGGAAGGTGCGGCTGGATCACCTCCTTTCTATGGAGAATCGTTTCCTGCAATGGAAACATTCAAATCGGAAGTTAAACTTCCAAAATACTCACTCGTTGCTCAGTTTTGAGAGTTTAAGCTCTCATCTTTAAACTTGATCCTTGAAAACTGGATACCGAAACGAATTTGCGTTTTAGAACATCTTTTAGCAACTTGTGCAAACAAGTAAATGTTATTAGTGAATACAATGGAATCCGAAAGAAGTAAAGTGTGTTGAATTCATTCAATGTGCAATATTTCTCATACGGAGAAAATTGAGGTTAAGCTAATAAGAGCACACGGAGGATGCCTAGGCGCCAGGAGCCGACGAAGGACGTGGCGAACAACGAAACTGCCTCGGGGAGCTGTAAGCAAGCTTTGATCCGGGGGTGTCCGAATGGGGAAACCCAGCTGTGGTAATTCGCAGTTACTCATCTCTGAACACATAGGAGATGTAGAGGCAGACCAGGGGAACTGAAACATCTAAGTACCCTGAGGAAGAGAAAACAATAGTGATTCCGTCAGTAGCGGCGAGCGAACGCGGAACAGCCTAAACCTAAGAGCTTGCTCTTAGGGGTTGTGGGACGTCTCACATGGAGTTACAAAGGAATATGGTAGGCGAAGAGGTCTGGAAAGGCCCGCGATAGAGGTAAAAGCCCTGTAGCCTAAACTGTGTTCTCTCCGAGACGGATCCCGAGTAGTGCGGGGCACGTGAAACCCCGTATGAATCCAGCAGGACCATCTGCTAAGGCTAAATACTACCTGGCGACCGATAGTGAAACAGTACCGTGAGGGAAAGGTGAAAAGCACCCCGGAAGGGGAGTGAAATAGAACCTGAAACCGTGTGCTTACAAAAAGTCAGAGCCCTATCTATGGGTGATGGCGTGCCTTTTGTAGAATGAACCGGCGAGTTACGTTTAACATGCAAGGTTAAGTCGAGAAGACGGAGCCGCAGCGAAAGCGAGTCTGAATAGGGCGATTTAGTATGTGGACGTAGACCCGAAACCGTGTGATCTACCCCTGTCCAGGGTGAAGGTGCGGTAACACGCACTGGAGGCCCGAACCCACGCATGTTGAAAAATGCGGGGATGAGGTGGGGGTAGCGGAGAAATTCCAATCGAACTCGGAGATAGCTGGTTCTCCCCGAAATAGCTTTAGGGCTAGCCTCGGTATAAGAGTAGTGGAGGTAGAGCACTGATTGGTTGCGGGGCCCGCAAGGGTTACCAAGATCAGTCAAACTCCGAATGCCATATACTTATTGCCGGGAGTCAGACAGTGAGTGCTAAGATCCATTGTCAAAAGGGAAACAGCCCAGACCATCAGCTAAGGTCCCCAAGTGTGTGTTAAGTGGGAAAGGATGTGGAGTTGCACAGACAACCAGGATGTTGGCTTAGAAGCAGCCACCATTGAAAGAGTGCGTAATAGCTCACTGGTCGAGTGACTCTGCGCCGAAAATGTAACGGGGCTAAACACACCACCGAAGCTATGGCTAGATACGTATGTATCTGGGGTAGGGGAGCGTTGTATGTGGGTTGAAGGTGTACCGTAAGGAGCGCTGGACAGCATACAAGTGAGAATGCCGGTATGAGTAACGAAAAGATCAGTGAGAATCTGATCCGCCGAAAGCCCAAGGTTTCCTGAGGAAGGCTCGTCCGCTCAGGGTAAGTCGGGACCTAAGGCGAGGCCGAAAGGCGTAGTCGAAGGACAACAGTTTGAAATTACTGTACCACCGTAATCCGCTATGAGCGATGGGGTGACGCAGGAGGGTAGTGACGCGGACTGATGGATATGTCCGTCTAAGCAGTGAGGCTGATGTGTAGGCAAATCCGCACATCATTAAGGCTGGGCTGTGATGGGGAGCGAAAATTACAGTAGCGAAGGTCATGATCTCACACTGCCAAGAAAAGCCTCTAGCCAGGAGAAGGTGCCCGTACCGCAAACCGACACAGGTAGGCGAGAAGAGAATTCTAAGGCGCGCGGAAGAACTCTCGTTAAGGAACTCGGCAAAATGACCCCGTAACTTCGGGAGAAGGGGTGCCCCGGTAGTGTGAATAGCACGAGGGGGCCGCAGTGAAAAGGCCCAAGCGACTGTTTAGCAAAAACACAGGTCTGTGCGAAGCCGCAAGGCGAAGTATACGGGCTGACGCCTGCCCGGTGCTGGAAGGTTAAGGGGAGTGGTTAGGGGTAACCCGAAGCTATGAACCGAAGCCCCAGTAAACGGCGGCCGTAACTATAACGGTCCTAAGGTAGCGAAATTCCTTGTCAGGTAAATTCTGACCCGCACGAATGGCGTAACGACTTGGGCGCTGTCTCAACGAGAGATCCGGTGAAATTTTAATACCTGTGAAGATGCAGGTTACCCGCGACAAGACGGAAAGACCCCATGGAGCTTTACTGCAGCTTGATATTGAATTTGGGTACGATCTGTACAGGATAGGTGGGAGCCGTAGAAATCGGAGCGCAAGCTTCGGTGGAGGCGCCGTTGGGATACCACCCTGATCGTATCTAGGTTCTAACCTAGTACCCTAATCGGGTACGGGGACCGTGTCAGGCGGGCAGTTTGACTGGGGCGGTCGCCTCCTAAAGAGTAACGGAGGCGTTCCAAGGTTCCCTCAGAATGGTTGGAAATCATTCGAAGAGTGCAAAGGCATAAGGGAGCTTGACTGCGAGACCTACAAGTCGAGCAGGGACGAAAGTCGGACTTAGTGATCCGGTGGTACCGCATGGAAGGGCCATCGCTCAACGGATAAAAGCTACCCTGGGGATAACAGGCTTATCTCCCCCAAGAGTCCACATCGACGGGGAGGTTTGGCACCTCGATGTCGGCTCATCGCATCCTGGGGCTGAAGTAGGTCCCAAGGGTTGGGCTGTTCGCCCATTAAAGCGGTACGCGAGCTGGGTTCAGAACGTCGTGAGACAGTTCGGTCCCTATCTGTCGTGGGCGCAGGAAATTTGAGAGGAGCTGTCCTTAGTACGAGAGGACCGGGATGGACGTACCGCTGGTGCACCAGTTGTTTCGCCAGAAGCATGGCTGGGTAGCTACGTACGGACGGGATAAGCGCTGAAAGCATCTAAGCGTGAAGCCCCCCTCAAGATGAGATTTCCCAATTAGTAAGACCCCTTGAAGACGACGAGGTAGATAGGTTGGAGGTGGAAGTGCAGTAATGCATGGAGCTGACCAATACTAATCGGTCGAGGGCTTATCCTATACTTAAAACGCAAATTCGATTCGGATTCAGTTTTCAGGAATCAAGTTCTAACCCATATGGTCCTAGTGGCTGTATGATGATGAATTTGTTTTCAGCATTTGGCGATGCTGAGACCTGAATAATGCATTTGTACCGCAAATGCCCGTTTGGTGGCGATAGCGGAGGGGTTCCACGCGTACCCATCCCGAACACGACCGTTAAGCCCTCCAGCGCCGATGGTACTTGGACCGAAGGGTCCTGGGAGAGTAGGACGTTGCCAAGCACACGAAGCCATTGTTGATTTATCAACAATGGTTTTTTTGTTCCCTTTATCGTCTATTTCGAATAATGTGGATAAGTTTTGAGGAAATAATGGATTCATAAAAGTTACTAACATGTGGATGAAAGAATCGAATTTATTCAAAATTGAAAGTAGTCCCCAATTTATGTGGATAGAGTAGTGGTATATGTGGATACTTCAAGTGAATGCAAGGATATTTTGCATGGCAGGAGGATAAACAATGGAGAACAATACTAATCTTGTGTGGATAGAGCAATTTTCTGTTCATGCGAGTGACACAGATTATCGATCGAAAGGCAAGTTATCCTTTATTTTGGATATCATGCAGCGTGCAGCGGATTCCGCAGTGGGTAAGTTGGGGATAAGTATGGAAGAGATTTTGAATGCGGGAATGGGCTGGATGATGATTACGCTCGATCTTGAATTTAAGCGTATTCCTCGCCCAAATGATCAGCTTAGTGTTCGTACCTGGAGTAAAGGAACCAAAGGGGCGCTATGGCAACGCGATTATCGTATTTTTGATGGAGATGGTATTGAGATCGCTACAGCCCGCACGATTTGGGCATTAGTGGATATTGAGAAAAGGAAGATCCTTCGACCTAATGCGCTCCCTGTTGAGCTTAAGCACTATAGTGGTGATTCAGTAGGAGATTTTCCTAATAAAGTAGCAATTCCCTCTGATATAAAGTTGGAAGAAGTTTACAAATACTGTGTTAGATACAGTGGTCTCGACACTAACGGGCATTTGAATAATGCACGATATGGTGATTTGTGTAGTGATGCGCTTACTTTATCGGAATGGGATAGTGCTGAGCTCAAACGCTTCCAGATTACTTATTTAAACGAAGCAAAGTTCGGGGACGAACTATCTATTTTACGCACTTCTGTAACGGATGATGGAATATTTGTACGTGGGCAGAATAGTGATACTGTATTTTTTGAAGCATGTGTAGAGTTGAAGAACATTGATAAGTAAGCAATTTATATAAATGGAATATTATTATAGAAGCGATTACTCCAAACTTCAATCGGGCCAGTCGCTTTTTAACTTTTTGAATAATGATTTTGATCAATCTGTAAAAGGGTTGCTTGGAATGCCTGTAGTTAAACTCCCTGGTGGGGAAGAAGTGAGGTTTGGTTCTTCAAGAACAGGCGATATCTACGGGCAACCGAACACACTTTTATTAGAACTTAATGAGGTTCAAAACACCGAGTTATTTGGATTTGAGTTTGAGTTAAGTGTAAGTGTACCTGTAGCCCAAATCGAAGAGCCATTTGTGTTTCAAGTACCCGTGAAAAAAGTAACTGAGGAAGTTATTAGGCTTACTCCATATCAAACGAAGAGCAGAGGTTCGTTTAGTTATACCGTTCAGAATCTAGATATTACGCCAGCAACGACTAGAATAGTTATTAATAGTATGGGTGAAGTTCCTGTATCGCCAGAACAAACAGGGGAGTATAGTCCAACGGAAGTGTTCTATCAGATAGAAGATAAGATGATCAAGGTAACATCATTGAACCGTACTTTCAGGGATACGATTTGTATCCGACTATACCACATCTTATAGTAGATAAAATAGGATTTGAATCTTTTGAAAGATGCTGAGGGTCAAAGAATAAAAACGTTCTATAAACGGCTTGAACAAACGATTCAGGTGCAGCAA
Source organism: Paenibacillus sp. FSL K6-0276 (assembly GCF_037977235.1). Classification (NCBI taxonomy): domain Bacteria; kingdom Bacillati; phylum Bacillota; class Bacilli; order Caryophanales; family Paenibacillaceae; genus Paenibacillus; species Paenibacillus sp. FSL K6-0276. The sequence continues at coordinate 702,916 of NZ_CP150276.1, forward strand.
GAGTAACTGTTAATCCAATAAGCTAAGAAGAGTCCGTTTCTGCATAGCAGATACGGACTCTTTTTTTATAAAAGTTCTAATGGAATGTAGATTTCACTCACCGAGTTTTCGTCGTTTGGTCCTAGATATAGATCACCATAATATTCCAATTCAAAAGGGAGGGATATTCTGTATTCTGTTTTCGGCAGCCAGATTCCGTAAATATATTTATAAGTAGAAGGGATATCACAAGAGCGACCTTTGTGGATGAATTTTAGATAGCGTATGGGGGGCAAGATTTGAATGGGAAATTCCCGATTGTTGTCCGCATATGTAGGGTTTAACTGACAAGCACACATGATCGAAAATCCATTACTTTCATAATCGTCTGGCCAGAAACCAAGCTGATAATATTTTTCAGGTTGTATTCTATCAGATATAGTAGCTACCTTGCTGAAAAGCGAAGGCCAAGTATCAGAAATGACGGAGAAATCATGGTCTACTTTAACTACGGGTCCCTGAAGTATGATTTCCCTGAAATCAACGGATTGGGGGAAGATATCACTATCCGGAGTTATTTTAAGTAGATCCTGTTCATATAGTCTAGGCAGCAAAGGGAGTTTCGTTTCAGTAAGTCTTTTACGGACAAGGGTAGGAGTTGTATACAGCATTCTTTTGAAAGCGCGAGTAAAGGTCTCATAGTTATTGAAGTTATAATCTAATGAGATGTCCTGGAGTGAGCGTTCTGGCATTCGATGAATATCCAAGGCTGCCTCAGTGATTTTGCGTCTGGATATATAGTCGCCGGGTGCTATCCCAGTGACCGCTTGAAATAGACGGGTAAAATGATAAAGTGAATACCCCATTTCTTTGGAGAGGACAGCTACAGGAAGAAACGTTGTTAATCGATCCTCAATGAGATCTAATGCTTGAATGATTAGTTGGCGATTGTTCAAGAGATGTCCTCCCATAACAGTTAATAGAATTGGTGTCCAACACGATTACTTCAATTATTTGCTGTCCAGTCCCCCCAATTAGCAGCCCAATCGGGAACGGTCACTTCCATTACGCGATCTGCACTAGGAAAATAGGCTTTGATGTCGAGGATCGGTGTGCCAGGATATGCATCAAGCCCGGCCACCTCTACTATTCCAGAGTCTACATCGACAGACAGGATTGCTGCTACACTAAGCCCAATTGGATTAGGGCGAATAGGGGAACGGGAAGCAAATACTCCAGTTAATGTCGCGTCATAAGGGGGGGGAATCTGTGTAGTCTGGCGGAAATGATCATCTGCAAACTCATGCAGCCACCAAAGGACTTGGCAATGACTAAACTGAGATAAACCTTTAAGTGCCGGGCTAAATTCCGGTTTGATTTCAAGTCGCAAATTATGTGGCATACCTGTAACCCATCCTATAGGTACTATATTATAGCTTTCTTGTTCATTCATTGACTATGACTCCTTTCGGGTATCAGATATTATCTAGTGTATAACGGAGTCCTACGGTAAAGCCTGACGATATTTGCTAACATTCATTTAATGCTATAATGAAATTTGATGTGGAAAGGGGAGCGTTATGAAGGTATTAGTATTGGCGGAGAAGCCGTCTGTTGCACGCGAGATTGCACGAGTCATGGGATGTAATAATAAACAGAAGAGTTATATTGAAGGTCCAAAATATGTGGTTACCTGGGCGCTGGGGCATTTGGTCGGCCTGGCAGAGCCCGAGGATTATAATAAAAAGTTTGCAACTTGGGCCTTGGAGGATTTGCCGATTTTACCGGAGAAGACCAAGCTGAAGGTGCTGCGGGAGACTAACCAGCAATACAAGGCTGTTCAGCATCTAATGAAACGTCAGGACATTGAGGAGCTTATTGTTGCTACAGATGCTGCTCGTGAAGGGGAGCTGCTAGCACGCTGGATTATGAATATGGCAGGATGGAAAAAGCCGTTCCGGCGGCTATGGATATCCTCTCAGACGGATAAAGCGATAAAAGAAGGATTCGCAAAGCTCCGTCCAGGTCGTGAGTTTGATCGTCTGTATGAATCTGCACGTTGCCGCGCAGAGGCAGATTGGATGATTGGACTGAATGTTACGCGAGCTTTGACTTGCAAGTTCGGTTCGCCCCTCTCAGCTGGACGGGTACAAACGCCAACGTTAGGGATGATTATGGATCGCGAAGGGGAGATTACTGGTTTCCGTTCCGTTGATTTTGAGACGTTGACTGCAGATTTCGGAGATTTCCAAGCGGCTTGGCGGGCCGGTAACGGAGATGGTCGGATATTCGAAAAGGATAAGACGGCAACTCTAAAGGATAAGCTTACTGGACGCAGCGGCCGTATTATTAAGGTACAGAAGAGTGAGAAAAGTGAACCTCATCCACTCGCTTATGATCTGACTGAACTGCAGCGTGATGCGAACCGGAAGTTCGGCTTCTCCGCGAAGCAGACCTCCAGTGTGCTTCAGCGGCTGTATGAGCAGCACAAGCTCGTCACTTATCCGCGTACAGACAGCCGTTATCTGACTTCTGATATGACGGGCACACTCAAGGAAAGATTGGACAGTGTGGCTGTTGGTCCATATGCAACATTGGCACGTCCACTGCTGCGTAAACCGCTGCCGATCACGAAGCGGATCGTGGATGATAGTAAAGTCAGCGATCACCACGCTATTATTCCTACAGAACAGACCGTATTGTTAAATGGCCTGAGTACTGAGGAACGTAAGTTGTATGATCTGATTGTGCGGCGTTTTATAAGCTTGTTCTATCCGCCAGCTCGTTATGATGCGGTAGCTGTAACCGTCAATGTGGAAGGGGAAAGCTTCCATGTCAAAGGGACGACGGTAAAAGATGCCGGCTGGCGTGAAGTATACGGCGGAGATATGAGTAGTGATGACGATGACGAATCTGCGGACGAGCCGACTGCAGGCAGTGTAAAGCTGCCTGAGCTGCGCGAAGGGGCTACTGTGACGATTGGCCGCTGTATGGTGCGTGCTGGTCGAACACAGCCACCGAAGCGTTATAATGAAGCTTCGCTGTTGACGCAAATGGAGAAGCACGGCCTCGGAACCCCGGCGACCCGCGCGGATATTATCGAGAAGCTGGTAAGCTCTGATACGATTGAGCGTCAAGGAAATCTCCTGCATCCGACAGGAAAAGGTAAGCAGCTCATCGAGTTGGTATCCACTCAGCTACGGACACCGGATCTAACCGCGCGCTGGGAAGCTGAGCTGGAGAAAATAGCGCGTGGTCAAGGGAAACCGGAGCTCTTTTTACAAGGCATACGCAGTATGGCACAGGAACTGGTAACAGGTGTCAAAACTAGTGGAGCAGAATACAAACCGCATAATGTCTCTAACAGTAATTGTCCGGAATGCGGTACAAGACTACTCGAGAAGAAGAGCAAACGGGGCAAGCTGCTTGTGTGTCCTGCAGATAACTGCGGCTATACCCGTGCCGGTGAGAAAAGACTTTCGAATCGCCGCTGCCCACAGTGCCATAAGAAAATGGAGCTTAAAGAAGGTAAAGCAGGCATGTTCGTACAATGTCTAGGCTGTGGAATCACAGAAACCTTGGATAAGGATCACAAGCATGTTAATAAACGTGAACAGCAAAAGCTGGTCCAGCAATATAGTAAGCAAGAAAGCATGGGTTCTAACCTTGGGGAGCTGCTGAAAGCAGCGCTTGAAGGGCAAAAGAAGGATAAGTAGAGTATTGAAATAATGAAGGCTGCTGAGTGCGCTCAGCAGTCTTTTTTCTGTCCAAGTAAGTTTTTGTGGTCTACGGGTAGGCTCTGAATTAGAATGTTAAGCAAATACATAGAGCAGGTGATCAGGGTGGCAGCTGAACAGCAAGTGGATCAGTTGAAAGCGGGAGATCGTCCACAGGGGCAGGGAGGTAGTAGGTTTTTCTTTCTCGTTATTGTATTTATGTTCTGGTTTTCTTCTTATATTTATGTTCCGGTGCTTTCACCTTATGTAGAGCACCTGGGTGCATCGTATTTTATGGTGGGCATGGTGCTTGGCGTATATGGTTTAATGCAGATTCTGTTCCGTTTGCCGATTGGCATCGGTTCGGATTATTTGAATCGGCGGAGACCGTTTATTTATCTAGGACTGATTGCGAGCGGAGCTAGCTGCTTTCTTTTTATGTGGGGGGTGCAGCCTGGTTGGGCATTGGCGGCGCGTGCTGTATCCGGTATAGCGGCTTCGGCATGGGTTGTGTATACTGTGATGTTCGCGGGATATTTCCCGAAAGAGGAAGCTGGAAAAGCGATGGGGATGCTGCAATTCACTACGGTAATCGCCCAATTGATGAGCATGATGATCAGTGGCTATATGGTGGAACATTGGGGCTGGAATGCCCCGTTTCTGATTGGCGGAATTGTAGCGATTGCAGCACTGCTACTTGCTTTGCGATTGCCTGAACAAAAACAGGAGAAACGGCAAAGTGCGATACAGATCAAGGATCTGGCGGGTGTTATGAAGGAGCCGCTCCTGGTAAGAGTCTCACTGCTGTCTGTATTGGCACACTGTGTGCTATTCATTACGATGTTCGGATATACTCCGAACCAAGCTTTGAATATTGGAGCAAGCAAAGAAAGCTTGGGCTGGTTAACGCTCGCTTTTATGATTCCGCATGCTGTCGCGACGCTCTACGGCTCACGGCTATTCGGAAGGCTGCTCGAAGACAGGGGAACGCTTCTCCTAGGCTTCGCGGGAAGTGCATTGTTTACATTTCTTATTCCTTCTATGCCGACGTTAGCAATGCTCTGTTTGACTCAAGTAGGAAATGGATTTATGCAGGGACTTATTTTTCCATTGTTGCTAGGCAAGTCGGTGTCAGAAGTAGATCCATATAAACGCGCAACTGCTATGGGCTTCTATCAGGCTGTTTATGCGATAGGTATGTCGGCTGGCCCGTTCGTGGCAGGATGGATGAGCGCTCTGTATGGTTTGACCGGGGGGTTCTGGTTGGGCGGGATTGCGGCGGCATTGGCTGCGATATTGTCCTGGGTATGGATGAAGGATGCGAAGCAATGAAACCTAAGAGGTGGGCAACGAAGTTATCAGAGCTTGTAAGGATGATTGGTTTTTTGTGAAAAAGAGGAATATAATAGAGATAGATAGGAAGCAAGGAGGAGCCCGGGAGAATGGTCAAGGTTATAATGTTGTGGTTTGTGGTAATTAATATAATCGGATATGTAGTTATGTCCGAAGACAAGAACAAAGCCCGTAAACGGCGAGAACGTGTACCTGAGAAGACACTTTTTCTGCTGGCAGCTATGGGCGGGGCACTAGGCGTGCTGATTGCCATGTATCGTAAGCGCCACAAGACGCGACATATGTCCTTTAGGATCGGAATTCCGTTACTTCTGTTGCTGAATATTTTTTTGTACAGCTATTTTTTAAGGTGATAGTCATTATGATTACAAACTAGAAAAAGAGGTGGCGTACATGTTATTCTCTAAAATTTTACTCGCCTATGACGGTTCTAAGGCTTCCAATCAGGCTTTGGAGCGCGCAATTGAACTCGCAAAAGTAACTCCAGGTTCTACGATGCATGTCGTACACGCATTTGAATTCCCAAGATTTTTTATCGGAGAAGCTCTTGCACCACTACCAGCTTCAGTAAATAAAGAATATTATGATTTAGCTGTGCAGACTACGGAAGAAGTGAAGGGACGCCTTGAGGCTGAAGGCTTGAATGCTGAGGTTGAGCTATTACAAGGATCTCCTGCTGAAGTAATTTTGAAATATGCTAAGGAACATGCTATAGATGTTATTGTTATCGGCAGCCGCGGACTTGGCGGAATACGTGAATTTGTCCTGGGAAGTGTGAGCCACAATGTAGTACAAAGCGCTCGCATTCCAGTGCTGGTAGTAAAATAATATAAAGTTAAAAGGGACGCTGATGGCGTTCCTTTTTCATTGTTAAGAAACTAAAAGACTGAATATGAATCTAATAAAGTCATTATATGTAATCCGATGAAGCATATTTTACAGTTAATATAACATGTGTTGTTAGAGCTAGGAGTGTACGGAAAGAAGTCTTTATCATCCCAATAAGTGGCTATTGAGAATTCAAATACGCCCAAAAGCGAACAATTAGTAATTGGAATATATCAATGTTCGTGTTTGAGTTGACATCCTATGTAGGGGATTGTTAAACTGATGTCATGAGCAACTCGTATAAAACCGGGGATATGGCCCGGAAGTTTCTACCCGGGAACCGTAAATTACCGGACTATGAGGAAATAGGATGATAGAATGCGGCAATGCGGTCCGGGTGACGGAGTGATGCATTGTGCCATTTTCCGCGCTTAATGCCAGCTTAGTGATAGGCATGCGGATTATTTTTTTCCTAATTTCTTTACTAGTCCGATCCTCCCGCAGCAATATGCGTCTGGTCATCGGGCTTTTTTTATTAGAATTTACAAGATAAAGATATCCATACTAGTGATCGGAAGGTAGGTCGAATCATGTCTGTGCAGGTAGCTGTCATCATGGGCAGTAAATCGGATTGGGATACGATGGAGCACGCTTGTGCGGTGCTTGAAGAGCTGGGATTATCTTATGAGAAGAAGGTAGTATCCGCGCACCGGACGCCGGACTTGATGTTCAGCTATGCGGAGGAAGCAGCGGGCCGTGGCATTCGCGTCATTATTGCGGGAGCGGGAGGCGCAGCGCATTTGCCGGGTATGGTGGCAGCAAAGACAATCCTGCCTGTGATTGGAGTGCCAGTGCAGTCGAAGGCGCTTAATGGGCTGGATTCGCTTCTCTCCATCGTGCAAATGCCTGGAGGCATTCCGGTGGCAACGGTAGCGATTGGTAAGGCAGGCGCTGTTAATGCAGGCCTGTTGGCTGCACAGATTATCGGAGCGTTCGATCCAGAAGTGCAGCAGCGTGCGCAGCTGCGGCGGGATGCGATCCGCGACGAAGTACTTGAAAGCAGCGACAGCTTATGAGACCGGACGAGCTGAAGCTGCCGGAGGCTGGCGGCGTAGCTTCGCCAGCCGCTGTTGATGCGTCCGGCACGGACACCGTCCGGACGCTACTGCCCGGCGCGACCGTCGGCGTGCTCGGCGGCGGGCAGCTCGGTCGCATGATGGCGCTGGCTGGCAGCGCCATGGGCTACCGCTTCGTGGCGCTGGACCCTGCGCTGGATGCGCCCTGTGGGCAAGTTACGCCGCAGATCACGGCGGCGTATAACGACCGGGACGCGGCGCGGGAGCTAGCCCGCCGCGCGGACGTCATCACGTACGAGTTCGAGAACGTTGACGCGGGCGTAGCCGCGCTGCTGACGGAGGAATCGTACGTGCCACAGGGCAGCGCGCTGCTGTATACGACGCAGCATCGGCTGCGTGAAAAAGCCGCCATCGAAGCGGCAGGCGTACCCGTCGCCCCGTACCGTAAGGTGGATAGCCTTGCGGAGCTGAAAGTGGCGGCGGCTGAACTTGGGCTACCTTGTGTGCTAAAGACAGCCACAGGAGGTTATGACGGCAAGGGTCAAGCCGTGATTCGACAGGAGGAAGAGCTGGAAGAAGCCTTCCAGCAAGTAGCACCCGGAGCAGTTGTGCCGGAGCTGGTGCTTGAGAAATTCGTAGCTTTTGAGTGTGAAATATCTGTCGTTGCTGCACGCAGTGCATCTGGGGAGGTCAAGAGCTTTCCGCCTGCTGAGAACATTCATGTGAATAACATTTTGCATCTATCTATTGTACCTGCAAGAGTATCAGAGGATATTCAGCGGAGAGCATGCGAATTGGCAGAGACATTAATCGCTGGACTTCATGCAGTTGGACTGCTGGCAGTGGAAATGTTCGTCACAGAGGACGGACAATTGTTCGTCAATGAGCTGGCACCAAGACCGCATAACTCTGGACACTACACCATGGATGCTTGCGCGACTTCACAGTTCGAGCAGCATGTCCGGGCGATCTGTAATCTGCCGCTGGGCGATACAACGCTTTTGACACCTGTAGTTATGGTAAATGTACTAGGTCAGCATTTGGACGGAGCAATTAAAGCGACCTGTACACAAGACGAAAAAGATAATAAGCTGGGTGTTGTACCTAAGCTTCATATATATGGCAAGACTGAGAGTAAGACCGGCCGGAAGATGGGCCATATCAATCTGCTCTGCAAGGATACCGGAGACGGCTTATCCTGGGTGGAGCAATCTAAACTTTGGAGGAACTAAAGAATATGATCGAACGTTACAGTAGACCTGAGATGCGAGCTATTTGGACGGAGGAGAATAAATTCAAAGCGTGGCTGGAAGTTGAAATTTGCGCTTGTGAAGCATGGGCTGAACTGGGAGTAATCCCTCACGAAGACGCAGCTAAACTGCGTAAAGATGCTAAATTCGACATCGCACGTATTGATGAAATAGAACAAGAAACACGCCATGACGTAATCGCATTTACACGTGCGGTATCTGAGAGCCTTGGCGCAGAACGTAAATGGGTACACTACGGTCTTACTTCTACTGACGTGGTAGATACGGCGCTGGGTTACTTGCTACGTCAAGCGAATGAGATTCTAGAGAAGGATATCATCAATTTTATTGAGATCCTTAAAGATAAAGCTATTGCTTACAAAGATACGCCGATGATGGGCCGTACGCATGGTGTTCATGCCGAGCCAACTACTTTCGGTCTGAAAATGGCACTATGGTACGAAGAAATGAAACGTAACCTGGAGCGTTTCCGCCATGCTGCGAATGGTGTGCAGTTCGGTAAAATCTCCGGAGCGGTTGGTACTTATGCCAACATTGATCCTTTCGTAGAAGAATTTGTTTGCCGCAAGCTTGGCACAAGCCCAGCTCCAATCTCTACCCAAACTCTGCAGCGTGACCGTCACGCTGAATACATGGCTGCTCTTGCTTTGGTAGCGACTTCGTTAGACAAATTTGCTACTGAAATCCGCGCCCTGCAAAAGAGTGAGATTCGCGAAGTGGAAGAAGCCTTTGCAAAAGGCCAAAAAGGTTCATCCGCTATGCCTCACAAACGGAACCCCATTGGCTGTGAGAACATTTCCGGTCTGTCCCGCGTCATTCGCGGACATATGGTTACAGCGTACGAGAACGTACCACTTTGGCATGAACGCGACATTTCGCACTCCTCCGTGGAACGTATCATCCTTCCGGATGCGACGATGCTGCTCAACTATATGCTGAACCGTTTCGGAAATATCGTGAAGAACCTGACTGTATTCCCAGAGAATATGAAACGTAACATGAACCGCACGTTCGGTGTTCCTTTCTCCGGTCGGATCTTGACTAAACTGATCGACAAAGGCCTTAGCCGTGAGCAAGCATACGATACCGTTCAACCGCGTGCTATGCAAGCTTGGGAAGAGCAAAAACAGTTCCGTGATATCGTGGAAGCTACACCTGAGATTACTAACGTTCTTACCCCAGAAGAAATTGAAGATGCATTTAACCCTTCGTGGCACCTTAAGCATGTGGATACCATCTTCCGCAAGTTAGAGCTTATCTAAAAAAAAGATAGGTTAGTGGTGAACTAAGGAACGTAGCAATAAATAGGCGGAAGAGTTGCGGAAAGAGCGTAATTGTTCAGTAGAGCTGGATGGTATGAGGTTTGCAATATGGATTAGGGTTGAAGAGGGAACGAAGAGAATTTTTGGAACTGTAGAAGCGTAGCGTTCGCCTTTATTCTCGGATTTCTACCGCGAGAAGCGGTTTAAATCAAGAAATCTGAGGATAACAGCGATCGGAAGTCCAAACATTTCTCGCAGTGGTCCCGTTTTAACCAGATCTTTATTTCAGACTTCACAACTCCTCGGAAGAATAATTCGAGCTTGGAGCGACTTTTACGCAGATATAAATCAAGATCATTAGTTCAAGGGAGGAAAGGTCATGACATCATCGGCCGTATCCACAGCCGTGGAACTCATCAATGCGCCGCTGCTCTATAAAGGGAAGGTTCGTGAGCTGTACGATATAGGGGAGAATGTACTGATCGTCGTCACGGATCGGATATCTGCTTTTGACTATGTGCTAGACCCAGCGGTACCTGAAAAGGGAAATGTGCTTAACCGTCTGAGTGCGTTCTGGTTTGGAAAAACCAAAGAGCTAATGGAGAATCATGTCGTTCATATCGATGTGGATCTGCTCGGAGACATCGTTAGGGACAAAGAGGCGCTCATAAACCGTGTTATGGTGGTACGCAAAGCGGAGCGAATTGATATCGAATGTGTAGTGCGTGGGTGCATCACTGGTGGGGGCTGGAGGCAGTATCAAGAAACCGGCAAAGTGAATGGCATCGAGCTTCCTGCAGACTTGCGCAAAAACGCGCTGCTGGCACAGCCGATCTTTACCCCTGCGGCTAAAAATGATGTGGGCCATGATGAGGACATTCCTTTTGAAAAGATGCAGGAGTTAATCGGTGCTGATCTAGCACTTGAGCTGCAGGAGAAAAGTTTGCAGTTATTCGCTTTTGCTAGAGAGTACTGTGCTGAGCGGGGTATCATTCTTGCAGACTGCAAATTCGAATTCGGCTTGCTGGATGGCAAGGTGATTCTGATTGATGAGATTTTTACGCCGGATGCTTCACGTTTCTGGGCCAAGGATAAATACGCTCTTGATATCGAAATTGATAGTATGGATAAAGAGCCTGTTCGTACGTATCTATCTGCATCCTCCTGGGACAAAAATAGCAAACCTGATCCACTTCCATTAGAAGTAGTTGAAGAAACTACTCGACGTTATTTGGACATTTATCATCGTCTTACTGGCAAGTCTTTATAGTTCAACATAGTGTGTTTACTCATGGGAATAAATTAAGTATATGTTTTTGAAGCTAGATTTACTTTAGTAGAGTTTCAGCTTTCTGAAAGTATATACACATAAAAATTTAGGAGGAACTATAAGCATATGTTAAAAGCGACGGTATATGTCACCATTAAGAAAAGCGTTCTCGATCCACAAGGTGTAGCGGTGCAAGGAGCACTTCATTCGGTAGGTTTTCAAGAAGTTGAAAGTTTGCGTATTGGGAAATATATGGAGCTGACTTTGGACACGGATAACCGTGCTGAAGCAGAAGTGCGTCTCAAGGAAATGTGCGAAAAGCTACTTGCCAACACGGTGATCGAGGATTACCGCTACGAATTGGAGGACTAAACGACATGAAATTTGCTGTACTTGTCTTCCCAGGCTCTAACTGTGATATCGATTGCTACAAGGCGGTAGAGGACAGTCTCGGCGAACCAGTCGATTATGTGTGGCATACAGCGACAGATTTGTCGGCGTATGATTGCATTTTGGTTCCTGGCGGATTCTCATATGGTGATTACCTGCGTTGCGGCGCGATTTCAAGATTTGCTCCTGTAATGGCTGAAGTTGCTAAAGCAGCAGAGCAAGGGAAATTCGTGCTAGGCATTTGCAACGGGTTCCAAATTCTTACTGAGGCTGGTTTGTTGCCAGGCGCGCTGCGTCGTAACATGTCAATGAAGTTCCGTTGTCATGATACAGTGCTTAAGGTTGTTAATAACGAAACCCCATTTACTATTGACTATGCTAAGGATGAAGAAATCATCATCCCAATCGCTCACGGTGAAGGCAACTATTACTGTGATGAAGAGACTTTAGCAGAATTGAAAGCTAACAATCAGATTGTGTTCACATATAGCGATAATCCAAACGGCTCTGTAGCTGATATTGCGGGTGTTAGTAATGTGCAGGGTAATGTAGTCGGCATGATGCCTCACCCTGAGCGCGCGGCTAATAGTTTACTTGGTTCAGAGGACGGCAAACGGATGTTTACATCCATACTGAAGACTTGGAGGGATCGTCATGACGCAGCAAGTATCCGTTAAGGAACCGACCGCAGAACAGATCGCAGAGCAGAAAATTTACAGCCAATTCGGTGTGTCGGACAGCGAATATGAGCTCATCAAGTCTTTTATGGGACGTTTGCCGAACTATACTGAAATCGGTGTGTTCAGCGTAATGTGGTCCGAACACTGTGCATATAAGAACTCTAAGCCACTGTTGAAACGTTTCCCAGTTACTGGTCCGCGTGTCCTGATGGGACCCGGCGAAGGTGCAGGGATTGTAGATATCGGTGACAACCAAGCGGTTGTATTCAAAATCGAAAGTCATAACCACCCTTCTGCGGTAGAACCTTTCCAAGGTGCGGCAACAGGCGTGGGCGGCATCATTCGTGATATTTTTTCCATGGGCTCTAGACCTATCGCATTGTTGAATTCCTTGCGTTTCGGCAAGCTGGAAAGCGATCGCGTGAAATATTTGTTCGAGCATGTGGTGTCTGGTATTGCTGGTTATGGTAACTGTATCGGGATTCCAACCGTGGGCGGCGAAATCATGTTCGATGATAGTTATGACGGCAACCCTCTTGTTAACGCAATGTGCGTGGGTCTGATCGATCATGACAAAATCCAACGTGGTGTTGCTAAAGGTGTAGGGAACCCAGTCTTCTACGTAGGTCCTCCTACTGGACGTGATGGAATTCATGGGGCTACTTTTGCATCCGTGGAACTAAGTGAAGAGTCAGAAGCTAAACGTACAGCTGTCCAAGTAGGCGATCCATTTATGGAGAAACTCGTAATGGAATCTTGCCTGGAATTGATCGATAGCGGCATCGTTATTGGGATTCAAGATATGGGTGCGGCTGGACTTACCTGCTCTAGTGCTGAGATGGCAAGTAAAGCGGGTAACGGTCTTGAACTGTATCTTGATCAGGTACCACAACGTGAAGACGGGATGACCCCTTATGAAATGATGCTTTCGGAATCGCAAGAACGGATGTTGTTCGTAGTTGAACCGAAGGATGAAGCTCAGGCGCAAGAGATTTTTGAGCGCTGGGGTGTAATCTGCTGTAAGGTCGGTAAAGTTACGGATGATGGTCGCTTGAAGCTGTATCATCACGGTGAGGTTGTCGGCGACATGCCAGTAACAGCGCTCGTGGACGAGTGCCCAGTGTATAACAAACCTTCTGAGGTTCCTGCTTATTATGTGGGAAATGAATCGGTAGATACGCTTCGTTACGCGGAAGTTACCGATCTAGGCGGCGCACTGCGTACAGTGCTTGGATCACCAACCGTAGCAAGCAAAGCATGGGTATACAACCAATATGATTACATGGTTCGGACTAGTACGGCTGTTCGACCTGGATCTGATGCGGCTGTAGTTACCATTCATGGTACACGTAAAGGACTTGCGATGACCACGGACTGTAACGGTCGCTACGTTTATCTTGATCCTGAAGTGGGTGGACGTATTGCAGTCAGCGAAGCGGCTCGCAACATCGTTTGTTCTGGTGCTGAACCGTTGGCTATTACCGATAACCTAAACTTCGGAAACCCTGAGAAACCTGATGTGTTCTGGCAAATGGAACGTGCGGTTGATGGTATGGCTGAAGCTTGTCGTGTGCTGGATACTCCGGTTATCGGTGGGAATGTCAGTCTTTATAACGAAAATACAACGGGATCCATCTACCCAACGCCGGTTGTCGGTATGGTTGGTTTAGTAACGGATACGGATCATATTACGACTCAAGGATTTAAACAAGAAGGAGACTCTATCCTTCTGCTAGGCGTGACAAAAGCTGAGCTTGGTGGTAGTGAGTTCCAATACGCTGTTCATGGTGTAACCGAAGGTCGTCCTCCAGCTTTGGATTTAGATACTGAGAAAAAACTGCTTGGCGCAGTGCTTAGCTCCATTCGCGGCGGTCTGGTGCGTTCGGCACATGACTTGTCCGAAGGTGGCCTTGCCGTAGCACTTGCAGAGAGTTGTATCAGCGGTGGCGTTGGTGCGAACGTTGAACTTTCTGCTAATGGACTTAGATCCGATGTAGCATTGTTCAGTGAGAGCCAATCACGTATAGTGCTGACAGCAGCGCCTGAGCATGCGGAAGAGCTGAAAGCAGCGATTGCTGCCAGCGGTGTTCCAGTGGAAATCATCGGAACTGTAGGTGGAGACAGACTGCGCGTAAATCTGGACGGTGCATCCGTATTAGATGAAGCTGTAGCAGAATTGAAATTCGTTTGGGAGGATGCTATTCCATGTCTTATGAAATAAAGACCGGGAAAGAGCAGGAGACTCCTATCCTGTGGACTGGTGACTTTTACAATGAAGGAACGGGCTCGGGAGATATTTTTGACACATTAAAAGAAGAATGCGGCGTTTTCGGGGTCTTCGGACATCCGGAAGCGGCGTCCATGTCTTATTACGGCTTGCACGCCTTACAGCACCGTGGGGAAGAAAGTGCGGGCATCTGCGTAGCAGATGGTCGTGATTTCAACTATCACCGCGGGATGGGGTTAGTAAAAGAAGTATTCGACAAGGACAAAATTGCCTCACTAGTTGGAGACATGTCCATTGGGCATGTACGTTATTCCACCAGTGGAGACAGTCGCTTAACCAATGCACAGCCGCTCGTATTCAAATATCGTGACGGCGATTTGGCGATTGCTACGAACGGTAACATAGTAAATGAACCGTTGATTCGTAAACAGCTAGAGCAAAGCGGATCGATCTTTCAAACCACGAGTGATACAGAAGTGCTGGCGCATCTGATTGCGCGTTCGCCAAAAGATTTTGTTGAAGCGGCAAAGGATGCGCTAAAACAACTGGTTGGTGGGTTTGCTTTTCTGCTCATGACGAATGACAAATTAATTGTCGCTTCGGATTCTCATGGTTTGCGTCCGCTTGTAATGGGACGGATCGGCGATGCCTATATTTTTGCTTCCGAATCTTGCGCCTTAGAAGTCATTGGAGCGCAGCTGGTTCGCGATATCGAACCTGGCGAACTGCTCGTGCTCGATAAAAATGGACTTTTAGAGGACCGTTTTACCGAGCCCAAACGTAAAGCGCTGTGCGCGATGGAGTATATCTACTTCTCTCGCCCTGACAGTGATATGAACGGCTCTAACCTACACTCCGCTCGTAAGCGGATGGGTAGCCGAATGGCATTAGAAGCTTTCGTAGATGCTGACCTCGTAACTGGAGTGCCGGATTCCAGTATTTCGGCAGCGATTGGATATGCAGAGCAGACGGGCATTCCTTATGAGCTTGGGCTCATTAAGAACAAGTACACCGGCCGGACCTTCATCCAGCCGAGTCAAGAGCTGCGTGAGCAAGGTGTGAAAATGAAGCTAAGCGCTGTGCGCAGTGTGGTAGATGGTAAACGTGTCGTCATGATCGATGATTCCATCGTGCGTGGCACGACTTCACGCCGAATCGTTAACCTGCTTCGTGAGGCTGGAGCCGTTGAGGTTCACGTGCGGATTACATCGCCGCCGTTTAAGAATCCATGCTACTACGGCATTGATACCCCAGACCGCCGCGATCTCATCGCTTCATTCAAAACGATTGAAGAAATGTGCGAAGAGATCAATGCCGATTCCTTGGCGTTCTTGTCGCCGGAAGGCTTAATCTCTTCCATCGGTGGTCATAACAAAGATGATTACAAAGGCGGGCTATGCCTTTCCTGCTTCGATAATGATTACCCGACTCAGGTTGATTTTGGCGGGGCGGAGAAGGACGGATGCGGCTGCTAGCGTAGGTCCATCCCCCTAAGTCCCCCTTGCTAAGGGGGATTCCGAAGGGCTCTGCCCTCCGGCCACCCGAAAGCTCGGCGGTAGGAGTTTTGTTATAACTTTCTAAGAGGGTGTGGGTGCAGGTGCTCGCTTTGTCCCTGTGTGCTTCGCACGGTCGGGACACGCTTTACGGCGCTCCGCCCCCCGGTTGCTTACCGCCGCCGGGACTGGCTCGCCAAGCTCGTCGCTAGTCTCGCTAAGGAGGCGCTTGGCTTCGCCCTAAGCGCCAAGAGCAGCTCGCCAAGCTCGTCCCTGTTTGCTGCGCAAATGCAGGACCCGCTAGTCTCGCTAAGGTGGCGCTCGGCTGCGCCCTAAGCGCCAAGAGCAGCTTCCCAAGCTCGTCCCTGTTTGCTGCGCAAATGCAGGACCCGCTTGTTTCGCTAAAGGAGGCGCTCGGCTGCGCTCTAAGCGCCAAGAGCAGCTCGCCAAGCTCGTCCCTGTTTGCTGCGCAAATACGGGACCCGCTTGTTTCACTAAGGAGGCGCATGGCTTAGCTCATGCGCCGAGGTCTTGAGGTCCGTGTGCAAGGCGCGCACTGCGGCTTGCAGTAGGGTTGACCTCGGTGGTTAGCGGGAGTTATGGAGAGGAAGTTTGGAACTGTAGAAGCGTTAGCGTTCGCCTTTATGTTTGGATTTCTACCGCGAAGAGCGGTTTAAATCAGGAAATCCAAACATAACAGCGATCGGAAGTCCAAACATTCCTTGTAATAACTCCCCATAACCACCAAACAAGAGGTCATCCCGAATGCCCCCGCAAAAGCGCTCTAAACTATTATAGATTGAGGTGTCCCAAGTGTCGGAAGCTTATAAAAACGCCGGAGTGGATATTGCGGCTGGCAACGAAGCGGTAGAACGCATGAAGAAGCATGTAAAACGTACTTACCGTCCAGAAGTAATGACGGATCTAGGTGGGTTCGGTGCATTGTTCGGCCTCAATAAAGATAAGTATGAAGAGCCAGTGCTCGTATCGGGAACCGATGGTGTAGGTACAAAGCTCAAAATCGCGTTCGCGGCGGATCGCCATGACACGATTGGGATCGACGCTGTAGCTATGTGCGTGAACGATATTGTAGTGCAAGGCGCAGAGCCGCTCTTTTTCCTCGATTATCTGGCTTGCGACAAAGTCGTGCCGGAGAAAATCGAAGCAATCGTAGCAGGAATCGCAGAGGGCTGTCACCAAGCAGGCTGTGCGCTGATTGGCGGCGAAACAGCTGAAATGCCGGGTATGTATTCAGCAGGTGAGTATGATATCGCTGGATTTACAGTTGGCGTAGCTGACAAAGCGAAGCTTGTAACAGGCGCTAATATCGCAGCGGGAGACACAGTGATTGGTTTGGCTTCTAGCGGCGTGCACAGTAACGGCTTCTCGCTAGTGCGTAAGCTTTTGCTTGAGGAAGATGGCTATGGTCTGAATGATGTACTTCCAGAGCTTGGAGCTCCGCTTGTAGATGTACTTCTTGCACCAACTAAGATCTATGTAAAGCCTTTGCTGGCACTGCTGGAGCAGCTTCCGGTAAAAGGAATGGCACATATTACGGGTGGCGGATTCATCGAGAACATCCCGCGCGTATTGCCTGACGGTGTAGATGTGGAGATTAATTACGGATCGTGGCCGATTTTGCCGATCTTCGGGTTGATGCAAAATAAAGGTAACGTAAGCAACCGTGATATGTTTACTACTTTTAATATGGGAATTGGACTTGTTTTGGTAGTTAGTGCTGCTGATGGAGAACGTGCTCTTGAACTGCTGAAAGCGAGCGGAGAAGAGGCTTATATTATCGGTAAAGTGACAGAAGGGGAACGCAAAGTAACCTTTACTGGAGCTGAAGTGTGATGCAATTGAGTCGAATCGCTGTTTTTGCTTCTGGGCAAGGCAGTAATTTTGCTGCACTAATCGATGCACAGAGAGCGGGCTTGCTTGGTGATGGCATTATTGAGCTGCTGGTATCCGACAAGCCGGAGGCACCTGTAGCAAAGCGTGCGGAGGATGCGGGAATTCCCGCCCTCTTGCTGCGGCCAAAAGACTTCGCCAGCCGTGAAGACTACGAAGCAGAGATTGTTGCAGAGCTTCAGCGGCGGGAGATTGGGCTGATTGTGCTGGCAGGTTATATGCGTCTCATTACACCGGTGCTACTGACGCCTTATGCTGGACGAATTATTAACATCCACCCTTCGTTACTGCCAGCTTTTGCGGGAAAAGATGCGACCCAGCAAGCACTGGATTACGGCGTGAAGTTGACAGGAGTTACTGTGCATTTTGTCGATGGAGGCATGGATACCGGGCCAGTTATTGCACAGCGCAGCGTAGTTGTGTTGGATAACGACACAGCGGATTCATTAGCAGAACGCATTCATAAGGTTGAGTATGAATTGTATCCCGAAGTGGTTGGAGCTTTTGCCAGCGGGAAAGTGGAACTGAGTGGAAGAAAGACGATTATCCGCGAAAAGTAAGCTGCACCGCAGCAATTCGGAGTTTTGGATCGACATTTGGTGACAGACCGAGATGTTTCAGGGTATTTCTCGGGAAATATTGCATAAGCGGCGTTATGTGTCGCGTTGTGGGTTTTCTTCATATTAAATCGCACGTACAACCCGAAGGAGGACTATTCAAAGTGAGTATCAAAAGAGCGCTAGTCAGCGTATCGGATAAACAAGGTATCGTGGATTTTTGCCGCGAGTTGTCTGCATTAGGCGTAGAAATTATCTCTACAGGTGGAACAAGCACGCTTTTGGCTAAAGAAGGTGTTCCAGTCATCGGTATTTCCGATGTGACAGGATTCCCAGAAATCATGGACGGACGTGTCAAAACCTTGCACCCTGCTGTACACAGCGGATTGCTTGCGGTTCGTGATAACGAGGAACACACGCGTCAAATGAAGGAGCTTGGTCTGGACTACATCGATCTGGTCGTTGTGAATCTGTATCCGTTCGCGGAAACTATCGCAAAACCTGACGTATCCTACGAGGAAGCGATCGAGAATATCGATATCGGCGGACCTACGATGCTGCGTTCTGCGGCGAAGAACCATGCTTTTGTAAGTGTAGTGGTGGATGCTAATGACTACGCTACTGTACTTGAAGAGGTTCTCGCAGGTGGAGATACAACGCTTGAAACACGCAAACGTCTTGCGGCAAAAGTGTTCCGTCATACGGCGGCTTACGATGCCTTGATTTCCGATTATTTGGCTAATGTTACTGGCGAGCCTCTACCAGAGCGCTACACTGTGACTTATGAGAAAATCCAGGATCTGCGCTATGGTGAGAATCCGCATCAAAAAGCGGCCTTCTATCGCAAGCCATTGGCGGCACTGGATACACTCACTGCAGCTGAGCAATTGCATGGCAAAGAATTGTCCTATAACAATATCAACGATGCTAACGCAGCACTGCAAATCGTGAAAGAATTCGAAGAGCCTGCTGTCGTAGCGATTAAACATATGAACCCTTGTGGTGTAGGTGTGGGTGAAAGTGTATACGAAGCTTATCAAAAAGCTTACAACGCGGATCCAACTTCCATCTTTGGCGGAATTGTAGCAGCGAACCGCATTATTGATGCAGACACAGCGAATCTGCTGAAAGATATTTTCCTCGAGATCGTATTGGCACCAGGCTTTACGGATGAAGCACTGGAAATCCTTACGAAGAAAAAGAATCTCCGTTTGCTCAAAATTGGCAATCTTAGCGCGGCTGGCGCACGTAAGAGCAGTTTCGTAGTAACCTCCATTGATGGAGGAATGGTTGTACAGGAGAGCGATGTGCATTCTGTGAATGCGGATGATCTGCAAGTCGTTACTGATCGCAAGCCAACAGAAGAAGAATTGAAACAGCTGCTGTTCGGATGGAAAGTAGTTAAGCATGTGAAATCTAATGCGATTGTGCTGGCTGCTGATGATATGACTGTCGGCGTTGGTGCAGGACAGATGAACCGTGTGGGTGCTGCTAAAATTGCAATTGAACAAGCTGGCGAGAAGTCTAAGGGAGCCGTACTCGCTTCCGACGCTTTCTTCCCAATGGGAGATACGCTTGAAATGGCCGCAAAAGCTGGCATCACCGCGGTTATTCAACCAGGCGGCTCCATTAAAGACGAAGAATCGATTAAGGTCGCTAATGAGTATGGTATTGCAATGGTCTTCACAGGCGTCCGTCATTTCAAACACTAGAACGCTGAGGAGGATCATATTCGGATGGATATTTTAGTGGTTGGCGGCGGCGGCCGGGAACATGCGATTATTTGGAGTCTATCCCAAAGCCCCAAGGCAGGTAAAATCTATTGCGCACCCGGCAACGCCGGGATTGCGCAGTTAGCCGAATGTGTGCCGATCGGAGTATTTGAGTTCGATCGTCTGACGGCTTTTGCGAAAGAGAAGGAAGTAGGTCTTGTTGTAATCGGTCCAGATGATCCACTCGCTGCTGGGATTGTGGATGCTTTTGAAGCGCAGGATATTCCTGTGTTTGGCCCACGCAAGAATGCGGCGGAGATCGAAGGCAGCAAAACCTTTATGAAGGATCTTTTGCATAAATATAATATTCCGACAGCAGCCTATGAAAAATTCGACGATTATGAAGCTGCGCTAGCTTACTTGCGGGAACAACCGCTGCCGATCGTAATCAAGGCAGATGGTCTGGCCGCTGGAAAAGGCGTGACAGTTGCTTATTCGTTGGAAGAAGCAGAGCAAGCGCTCGCTGATATTATGGTTACTAAGGTATTCGGTGAGGCAGGTGCTCAGGTTGTTATTGAGGAATTTCTAGCTGGTCAGGAAATGTCGATTCTGGCTTTTGTCGATGGAGAGACGGTACGTCCTATGGCTGCTGCTCAGGATCATAAGCCCGTGTTCGATGGGGATAAAGGTCCTAATACCGGTGGAATGGGTACCTATTCGCCTTTACCACATATTGATGAGGTCATTATCCAAGAAGCGATCGAGACCATCATTAAGCCGACAGCAAAAGCTATGGTGGACGAAGGACGTCCATTCAGCGGTGTACTGTTCGCGGGACTGATGATATCTCCAGAGGGTAAACCGAAGACGATTGAATTTAATGCTCGTTTTGGTGATCCCGAGACTCAGGTCGTGTTGCCTAGACTCAAGAGTGACTTGCTAGAAATCTTTCTGGCGGTCACTGAGGGTAGACTTGCAAATATCGAGATTGAATGGAGCGACGAAGCGGCTGTATGCGTAGTTCTCGCTTCGGGAGGATATCCAGGTCATTATCCAAAGGGTGTGCCGATTGAAGGGCTTGAAGATAGCCAAGGAGGGCTAATCTTCCATGCCGGTACGGCACGTGGTGAAGACGGAAGCTGGCTAACGAATGGCGGTCGGGTATTGGGCGTGGTAGGCCTGGGTGCCACGATTGCTGAAGCTCGTGCTGCAGCTTACGCTAGGGCTGAAGGGATTTCTTTTTCTGGGAAACAAAGCCGCAGCGACATCGCTATGAAAGCTTTGGTATAAGGATAAAGAACTGTATCTAGCATTTTTTGCGCTTAAAGTCCTAAAAAAGGACTGACAAGTGATAGAAGAAGTGCTATAATACTACACGTACGGGGGAAAATGTGCGGATATATACAGATAAGGGTCTTTCCGATCATGGGAAGGCCCTTTTAAATCGGAGTCCTTCAGACTTTGTGAAGTAACCTTTTAAAGGATGCCTCGTGCCTGGAAATGATGATACTTATAGTGCATACTAGCGATACGCTTATGGCGAATGGCTACTCACAGATTTAAGGAGGAATTCGTTTTGAGTAAGATTGGAAGAAATGACATGTGTCCTTGCGGAAGCGGGAAAAAATATAAGAAATGCTGTCTTGGTAAAGAAACTTCTGCAATAGAGTCCATCATGCAACTTGTAACAAAGGAAGAAGCGGCAACAAGCGAGACTGTGGCTGAGAAGCCGGAATCCGCGGTACGCCCTGAAGCTAAACTTACCCTAGCTAAACTCAAAAAGATGGTTGCACGTGATCTGAAATGGGAGCATCCAGCACATGAACAACTGGCACTGCACCTTATTGAGAGCATGAGAGAAAGCTATGATAGAGAGCTTATTTGGGAAGCTCTTGTTCTTTGGAATGGTTATTCCCGTAAGACTAAGCCTGCTGTGAAGAAAATGGGCTCATTCTGCGCGGCGATCGAATTTATTTTGTCTGAAGAATATGGCTTCTCACTAACACAAGCGGATCTTGCTACCAAACATGAGGTTACTACGCCTACCATCTCTAGAAAAGTCAAAGAGATGCTCAATTATATTGAGGAATATGGTATGGGCGGTGCGGAGGAAGAATTACTTTTGCTGAATGTCTCAGGCAGTCCGAAGGATCAGGAGCAGGCGCTATTGCAAAAGGCGATGGAAACCAACTCTTCCAAGCGTCGGATACAGTTAGCTGAAGCTGCACTAGAGGTCTATCCGGACAGTCCGGATGCGTATCTCATTTTGGCTGAGGAAGCAGAGAACGAAACAGATGCCCGTGCTTTTCTGAAAGCAGGGATGGATGCGGGTGAACGCGAGCTGGGAGAAGCCTTTTTCGCTGAGAACAAAGGACTTTTCTGGGGCCTCCACGAGACGCGTTCATACATTCGAATCTGCAAAAGCTACGCTGACTCTTGCTGGTTTAGCGGAAATGCGGAAGAAGCCGCAAAGACGCTTGAGCATATTTTAGCGCTTAACCCAGAAGATAACACAGGTGCACGTTACCTTCTGACCGCAGCATACCTCTACAGCAACAAGCTGACAGAGACGGAACATGTGCTGGAGAAATTCGGAAAAGATGCTGCAGCAACAGTAGCTTACGACCGTATGGTCTTAGAATATAAGAAGAATGGGATTACTTCCCAACTAAAAATGCTATACCGCGTGGCGCGGAATGTGAACAAGCATGTGCCGGATTATCTGTTAGGGATCAAAAGATTGCCGCATAACCTACCGGATTTTGTGGGGATGGGCGACGCTAATGAAGCTATCGAATATGTTATTGTACACTCGCGTTTGTGGACAAGCCTACCTGATCTGCTGAAGTGGATGCTGAAGCAACAGGATTAGTAGCTTACAGATCTTGAACGTACATGAACTTGATGAGACTATGGGAGATTCCTGTAGTCTCTTTTTTGTATTGCGTACAGCGGACAATGCTTGAAAAAATGTCCTTGGGAGAGTATGTTACAAGAAGTAGAATGAATAGATGATAGTGAGGCGAGAGGGTTATGAGAGAAGAGGAAGATCGAATCGTAGGAATGGAAGATATAGTGCGGGCTCATCACGTACTGCGGGAGGTCATTATCCGGACTCCACTACAACGTGACGCCGTACTGTCGGCCAAGTATGATTGCAATGTATATTTGAAGCGCGAGGATTTGCAGATTGTCCGTTCTTTCAAAATCCGCGGAGCTTATAATATGATTCGTAGTTTATCTGCAGAAGATAGAGCTAAGGGGATTGTCTGCGCGAGTGCAGGAAATCATGCACAAGGTGTAGCCTATTCCTGTAAGGCACTTGGAATTAAGGGTAAGGTCTATATGCCAAGCACTACACCTAACCAGAAGGTTAAGCAAGTTCGGCGGTTCGGTGGCGAGTTTGTTGAGGTCATTCTGAAGGGTGATACCTTCGATGATGCTTATGATGAAGCGCTACAAGCTTGTATAGATCATGGTATGACGTTAATCCACCCATTTGATGAGCCGAGAATTATTGCAGGTAATGGAACGATTGCGATGGAAGTGATGGAGAGTCTGGACAATCCTGCTGATTTTATGTTCGTAACGATTGGTGGGGGCGGCCTGGCGGCTGGAATAGCCACTTATGTGAAGACGGTGAGTCCATCCACTAAGTTGATTGGCGTGGAACCGCTGGGAGCCGCTTCAATGACTGAAGCGATCAAGCTTGGCGAAGTGGTAACTCTAAAAGAAATTAACAAGTTCGTAGACGGAGCGGCTGTAAAGCGCGTCGGTGGACTGACTTATGATATTTGTTCCCGCCATCTGGATGACATCGTGATGGTGCCTGAAGGCAAAGCTTGTACCACCATTCTGGAACTGTATAACGAGAATGCTATAGTGGTTGAGCCAGCGGGTTCTTTACCTATCGCTGCACTTGATCAATACCGTGATCAAATCCGCGGCAAGACGGTCGTCTGTATCATTAGCGGTGGTAACAATGATATTGACCGTATGCAGGAGATCAAAGAGCGTTCACTGATATACGAAGGCTTAAAGCACTACTTCATGGTCAACTTCCCACAACGGGCAGGTGCCCTGCGTGAGTTCTTGGCCGAAATCCTTGGGCCTCACGATGATATTACCCGGTTCGAGTATATCAAGAAGCATGATAAAGAGAATGGTCCAGCGCTTGTAGGCATTGAATTATTGTCAACGGAAGCCTATGAACCTCTCATCGAACGGATGCAGCAGAAGGGCGTCGATTATGTAGAGATCAATAAGGATTCCAATCTCTTTAACATCCTTATCTAATTTCTTTCATCACTTTAATCATTCCGTTAATGAACATAGAAAGGCCCGTCCCAGAACGAATGGGGCGGGCCTTTTATGTGTCACACTAGAGTGGCAATGTAGTCTTACGGTACTGCTCGACTTCATCGTTTAATTTATAATCTTTGTCCTTCATCAATTTCATGAAGCCATCTAGTTTTTGCAGGAATGGACTGCTGTCGTTATTCTTGGTCAGAATGCCGGAGTAGGCTTTCTGCGCCTCCAGGTCCATCTCTAGATTGTCATAATGGAAGAGGGGCGTGTTGTTCTGACCGTAGAACGTATTATTAACATACATAGAGTATAAGGATTTCACGGCAGAAATTCGGTTCGATTTCGGATGATTTTGAATAAATTGTTCTTGAGATAGTGCACGCGCAGCTACCTCGGTCCAAGCAATGACTAGCCCGTTGTCCTTGGAGGAGGGCAGATCAGATTCAGTGGCCATGATTGATATATAAGCGCTGATATCATTGGTGACGTAAAGTTTATATTTGCGGTAGGCCCCGTAATCAATCACCGGGAAAAAAGTGCCCTCCGCAGTCTCCAGTTTATATCCACTTTCGCTGGCACTCTTCAGCAGCGTACGCAGTGTGAGATCTTGAGAGGTATCGGCAAGGGTCTTCATGCTAGAGTCAGCCTTATATATGGCGGTGAGCTTCCGCTGAACATCGCTGGTACTGAATTTACTCTCCCATACCTGAAGCGCCGCCTTGTGCAGATTCTCAAGCTTCAGTGTCATCATCGTTGCACGATATGAACCAACCGCATACATATTGGTGTTCAAATACTTAATGGCTTCGGGTAACTTGCCAGAGGAAGACAGCAACGGTAGTGCAGCTTTATAGACAGCCTCCGCATGATTATTGTTAGCTGTAAGGGGATTTGCCTTAGCGCCTCCCACAGGAGGGCTGACAGCGCCTTCAGCGCGAATCGTTCCCATAGGTACAACGCCTAGTCCCAATGTAACTGCTAGAACAGAATAAAGAATATATTGCTTCTTAATCATGGAAGTTCCCCCTGTCTATCGAATGGAATGCGGGTGGAGCATAACATTTATTTAAATATAAGAATTTATATGTTGTGCAACTATAATATCCTTATATTTCTACGAGAAACGGTTATCGTCTTTAATAGACGACAACGTCGTTTATTCTTGTTTGAAAAATATAAACTTTAGTCCAATTCCTCCGATGAGGAAAAGAATTAAGCTTACCCATGGGGATAATGTAATGACCGGAAACAATCGATCAAGGAATATGCCAATGAATATGGCAACTACGGCGATTGCGATATAGATGCCAAGGCCCTTGATATCAAATGGTTTGGCTTTAGGTGCATCGTTCTCAGACAAGGAGGAAATCCATTTCATAATGAGTTCGATCAAGATAATGGAGCCTGCCCCCACTGCGAAGAGTGTGAAGAGGCTGATCTGTTCGAACATCCCGGGTGATCCGGTAGTCCATTGCAAGAAAAGCCCACCTATAGCTAATATCCCGAAAAGGCAAGTCAGAGCTGCGCAGGGAATCATCAAGTAATAGTTCCATTTGCTGCGCGCTGGGCGTGTAGGAACACTGTCTATGATCTCTTTAAAATAATCATCCGGATTCTCGCCAAATACCTGTTTAGCATTTTTCCCTTTACGTTGTTCTTTCAGAAGCAACTTGGCTGCATCCAGTAAAAGTTCCTCTGCGCGGAGTGCTTCTACCCGACTGGCCCGCATCGTTAGGATCATATCTTCAAAATATGACCGATTGAAAGGCGTCATCTGCTCACGCAGGGCGTTATTTTCCTTAATCATATCTTTCACTTTCATAATATGGATGTAAACCTCCAGTAGTGTTAATCGGTATAGTCTTTAACCTAGAGTATACGTTTGCCTGACAGGTCTGCGCAAGGACAAGCATTTCTATTTTCCTATGCATAATCCTTTTATAAGAGTGAACACTGATAATGTTGTTGCTTGATCAATATAGCTTTGGGAAAGGTTGGGAGCTTTATGGAACATGAGAACAAGAAAGAACAAGGAAGATTCATGGGCAACGGTTTCGAGCCTAAGCCCAATAATTCAATGGGGGATTGGGGCGGCTCCGATGGATTCAGCATGTGGGATTCTACGGAAGAAGCTGGAGCAGAGGGTGTGCTTAACGATTGGGAAGGCAGTCAAGAAACCCATGGGATGTTTAACGACAGCTACGATTGATTGACGACCCTGGAAGCTCATCATGAGTTTGAAAAACAGCCAGCCTTCGTAATTTGGAGACTGGCTGTTTGACGTTCTACTGTCCCTTTCCTGTTGACAATAAGAACGAAAACCTTATAATAAGAATATAATTCACACTAAGTTAATCGGAATTCTAATAAATTAAAATAAATTTTAAATATAGGAGGTTACGGCAATGGAACGGAATATTGTAATTCGGCATAACGGCGAAGAATTGACAGCGAGCATCCATTATCCGATTAAAGAGAAGGGAACTTCCACACGTTGCAAGGACAGATTGCCATTAGCTGTAATCTGCCATGGGTTTGTCGGTAACCGGATTGGAACTGATCGTATCTTTGTCAAAGCCGCGCGTGAGCTGGCGCAAGACGGGTATATGGTCATTCGTTTTGATTATGCGGGCTGCGGCGAGAGCAGTGGTAATTACGGCGGTGAGGATATGGAGTCGATGATCGCCCAGACTAGAGCTGTGCTCGATTACGGAATTAGCTCTGCTGATGTGGATCCACAGCGTGTGACGCTCATTGGCCACAGCCTGGGTGGCGCGGTTGCGCTACTGACAAGTATTCGTGACCGTTGCGTAAAGAATCTCGTGCTCTGGGCCTCCGTGGGATACCCCTTCAATGATATTGTGAAGATCGTAGGACGGGATGCGTATGATCGATCGGTGAAAAATGGATCAGCGGATTACGTGGGCTACTCCTTCACGCCGGTGTATTTCAATTCTTTGGCAGCCTTCCAGCCCTTCCAAGAGGCTAGCAAATTCAGCGGTGATGTACTCGTAATTCATGGTACGTCTGACGATGTCATCCCCGTGGATTACGCTTTTCTTTATCAAAAATTATTCTGGACGCGCCCTGAGGGACGTTGCGATAAAGAGATCATTTTTCAAGGCGATCATACCTTTTCTTCTGGGCCAGCACAGCAGCAACTGCTTAAGCGGACAAGAGAGTGGATGAACGAGCAGGAGCATGTGCAGACAGAGTGGCAAAATTGGATGATATAGGTGATGGTCTTTACTCGCAATAACTTGAAATAAGCGGTAAAATAAAGATGCACACCATATACTGGGTTATGGAGGTTGGCATCCTATGAAATTACCGTCATTTTTTATCGCGCACGGTTCTCCGCTCCTCGCACTGGAGGATAACGAGTATACCCGTTTTCTGGAGCGACTTGGTCAAGAACTAGAGACGCCACGGGGGATAGTAGTATTCTCAGCGCACTGGGATAGCCCCGAACAGCTACTCACCATTGACGAGCAGCATGAGACTCAACACGACTTCTACGGATTCCCTGAAGAAATGTACACGCTGACCTATCCAGCCCCAGGCGATCCGGCTCTCACCAGGCGGATTTCTGAGCTCTTCAAGGGTAACAATCTTTCACATCAGCCCGTTCTGGGGCGAGGACTCGATCATGGAGTCTGGGTGATACTGAAAAAAATATTTCCGCAAGCCGATATTCCAGTAGTCGCTTTATCCGTCGATTCGCTGCGTTCTCCCAAGGAGCAGTACAATATCGGGCGGATGCTAGCCCCTCTGCGTGACGAAGGCATACTGCTGATAGGAAGCGGTGGACTTGTTCACAATTTGCGGATGCTTAATGAAAGTGATCAGCCTGAAGAGTGGGCGCTTGAATTCGATGCGTGGATTGCCAAGGGTTTAGAATCCTGGGATTTGCCTTCACTGTTTGCTTATGAGAAAAAAGCTCCGCATGTACGAGATGCGGTTCCATCTTACGGAAGAGAGCATTTTGCACCTCTCTTTTATGCGATGGGAACAGCGGATGGCAGCAGGAAGGCAGAACGGAAATTTCAAGAGTACCAATACGGGACATTAAGCCTCAATTGCTGGAAGCTAGACTAAATGGATAAGATACATGCAGGGTGCAGCCGAGATCGGCTGCACCCTTTTTAATGCAAAGAGGGACAAGCTGATCAAGACAAATGGGACTGGCTGTGATTAAATGGAAGAAACCAGTTAAGATACATAAAAGTTTAGGAGGAACTACAAGCTGATGAAAGTAAATTGCTCTTCTTCCCGTCTGCTATCTGCCATTGTACTGACTACCTTATTGCTCTCCGCTTGCGGAACACAGAGTGCCAATAATGAAATTGCCCCGACACAGCAACCCACCGCAGATCCTGCGCCTATTGAAACTATCCAACCATCGCCTACTACAGATCCATCTGCTGAGCTCGTATCTGGATTGACAGGTCTTCCGGTTTCTAAAGACAGTCTCCCACGTCCCTTGGCCGTTATGATTAATAATGCTCCAGCTGCCCGGCCACAGTCGGGGGTAAGTGAAGCGGATATTTTGTATGAGATCCTTGCTGAAGGTGGCATCACGCGGTTGATTGGTATTTTTCAGAGCCATACTGGAGTGGTCAAAATCGGACCTATTCGCAGTATCCGCCCCTATCTGCTGGATATTGGCGAGAGCTACGGTGGTGTGACAGTGCATGCCGGAGGGAGTCCGGCGGCTTATGCGATTTTGCAAAAAGAGAAAAAAGCAGATATGGACGAGATCGGTCGTGCCGGAGCCTATTTCTGGCGGGACAAAGCACGTAAAGCTCCCCATAATCTCTATAGTAATGCAGCAAAGCTGCGGGAAGGTGCCGAGAAGCTCGGGTTTGCGAAAAGTGTGAAGGTGCCGGGGTATCTTTTTAACAATCCAAATTACATACCAACAGGCGGAGTGCAAGCCGCTGAATTTAGCGTAAACTTCTTACTTAAAAGTTATAAAATTGACTATAAATACGATACTCAGCACCAGACCTATCAGCGTTATGTGAATGGCAAGCCGCATTTGGATCTGAATAACGATAAGCCAGTAGAAGCGGCAAATGTGATGGTGATGGGAGCCGATCATAAAGTGCTTGATGATGTTGGAAGAATTCAGGTTGATGTGGAGCTTGGCGGGGAAGCGCTACTCTTTCAGCGGGGACAGGTCACGAAGGGTAGATGGTCGCGTGAGCCAGATGATGTGATCCGGTTTGTAAAAGAGGATGGCAAAGAGGCGCTGATGTATCCAGGAATCACCCATATTTTGGTCGTCCCTAATGCACCTTCATTTAGCAGTCATGTGGTATACGGCGGGGTAGATAGTGCAACCTAAGAAAGTCGGAATATCCAGTCATATGCAGATTTGTGTTCGGAATTAAGGGTAAGTGTTAATAGAGTGTGAAAAAGTTCATTTCTATAGCTTCTATACCTTCTACGGATATGTTAAGATAACAAGGGTTGTCATTCATTTTCATGCTTTTTACATATGGGTGGCTCTGTACTCATGGTAATATTATGTAAAGGGGTTTAAAACAATGAAGTTGAGAAAAAAGGACATATTCTTTGAGACGCTAGAAAATATGGCGGATACGATTGTCCAAGCTGCAGATTATTTTGCTCAAAATATCACTGATCTCCGGAATAATGTCGATAATTTCGCTGCAGAGATGAAGAAGTACGAATCCCAATGTGATACCTACACGCACACCGTAATTAAGGAATTGAACAAGACGTTCATTACGCCACTTGAACGTGACGACATTATGGACTTGATTACAAGCATGGATGATGTCATTGATGGCTTGGAGGCATCTGCCTCACGTTTCTATATGTACAACCTGCTGGACCCGGATGAATACATTGTACAATTCGCCGAAATCCTTCGTCAGAGTGCCTATGAAATCCAAAAAGCGGTTCATTTGCTCTCCCAGAAGAAGTTGCTGGCGATTCGTGAATATACGATCCGTCTGAATGACCTTGAGAATCAAGGGGACGAAGTGCTTCGTATTTGTACTAAAGCTTTGTTTGAAACCGTTAAAGACCCGATTGAGCTGATTAAGCGTAAAGAATTATATGAGCGGCTCGAGACTACTACAGATAAATGTGAAGATGTAGCCAACATGCTGGAATCGATCATCATGCGCAACTCATAAGGGGCACTAGAATATGGAAACATCGATATGGATTCTTGGAATAGTTATATTTCTCGCACTTGCATTCGACTTTATTAATGGATTCCATGATACAGCCAACGCAATTGCTACCGCTGTCTCTACACGTGCGTTAAAACCTCGTACAGCTATTATAATGGCAGCTACGATGAACTTTGTCGGAGCTTTGATGTTTACGGGCGTAGCCAAAAAGATCGGCGGAAGTATCACAGACCCCACCATACTGGATAACGGTCTTGATATCATAATAGCAACGCTGATTGCTTCGATTATTTGGAATTTGATCACTTGGTGGCTCGGGATTCCCTCCTCCTCCTCACACGCGCTGATCGGTGCTATGGCTGGTGCGGTATATGTTGGAGCAGGTTCGTCCTATATCAACTGGAGTGGTTTCGTTGAAATCGTCGAGGGGTTAATTTTCTCCCCACTGATTGCATTTGTTATCGGTTATATTATCATGACGATCTTGAAATGGATTTTTGCAAAACGCAGTCCGCACTCGGTTAACAAGGGCTTCCGCTCTATGCAGGTTGTGACGGCAGCATTACAATCGTTTACTCATGGTACGAATGATGCGCAGAAGGCGATGGGGATCATTACCTTTGCCCTCGTAACTTCGGGACACCAAGAGAATATGGATTTTATCCCACTGTGGGTTAAAGTGGCTGCAGCTACGGCTATGGCGCTCGGTACCTCCATTGGTGGCTGGAAGATTATCAAGACCATGGGAACGAAGATTTTCAAAATCGAACCGATCAACGGCTTCGCGGCCGATATTTCCGCGGCTTCTGTTATTTTCACCGCAACGCTGTTACATTTGCCAGTCAGCTCAACTCATGCGATCACTTCGGCGATCTTGGGTGTTGGCTCCGCGAAACGGTTCTCCGCAGTGAAATGGGGAGTAGCCGGACGTATTGTAATCACTTGGTTTATCACGATTCCAATCAGTGCGGTATTAGCTGGTCTGATTTTCAAAATCATTTTTTAAATCCCTTTAATAAAAAGATGTCAGTTAGCCTATGGCTGCGGACATCTTTTTTTGTTGTGTGGGTGGTGGGGGAGATGAATGGACGAACGGATGGACAGACAGAAGGAAGGAAGGAAGGAAGGAAGGATTTTGTTGCTCCAGCGATCGACGCTTCCCTCTATTGGGGAGAGAACGGTATAAATCCCGTAGAAATGACGGAATTGGGCGCTGGAGGGGAAATGAACCACTAGCCTTGCAAAAAAGCTGACATCAGCGCGTCAAAATAAATAAGGGATATTTTTACAGTTATCTTTTATCGAAGAAG
The DNA here is from genome assembly GCF_037977235.1 of Paenibacillus sp. FSL K6-0276. NCBI lineage: Bacteria > Bacillati > Bacillota > Bacilli > Caryophanales > Paenibacillaceae > Paenibacillus > Paenibacillus sp. FSL K6-0276. The sequence continues at coordinate 734,429 of NZ_CP150276.1, forward strand.
AGAAAAAACAGTAACAGTCAAATACACATAGACAAATCACCATTTTTTTCAAATATATACTTCAATTGTATTTAGATCTGTTCAAGTATCTTTTTCAGCGCTTTTTTCTTGATGGGATGAATACGAGGCCGCCCACTCTTTTTCTTCTTTTGACGTCCTTTCGAACTTCGGGCGGGTTGCCTGCTTAAAGCCACAAGAAATTTTTCCCAGCTCTCCATCACGTAAATGCGAACTAACTTTAGCACTTCCCATGTACTTTTTGTTGTTTTCGTTTGCAACTTTACTAGGATGCATAGGCCGTAGGCCAAAAGTGTCATGTAGATTTGGTTCCATACAGCATCGGGTTTGTAACTGTATAACTTAGCTAGATGAAGGTGCTGCTTCATCCATTTGAAGAAAAGCTCGATCATCCAGCGATCTCGGTACAAGTTTGCGATTTCTCGTGCCGAGATCTCCCACCTTGTTGTAACCACGCGATAGAGTCGGCCTTTATCATCTTTGAATTCAACCAATCGCAGTGTTACTTTTTGATCAGGCTCCTTAGGAACCACCATTTCGACATCGGCGTCTCGTAAAAGACCGTAGTCTTCTTCTAGAATAGGCCGTTCATGGATAACTTTCGTCTTGCTATTTGTCTGTATTCGCGCAACAAAACGAATTTCTGCTTCTGCCCATTTCTTGAAAAAAGCATAGTTAATGTATCCACGATCCATCACATAGGTTGTGTTTTTATCTGTGAGAAGTTCGATCGTCACTTCCGAGTCAGCTACAGCTCCCGTCGATAAAATAACTTTGCTTGGATAAGCCATATCCGGAAAATCTGCGCAGAGGTAGGTATGCATTTTTACGCTATTTTGCTTTTTACTGCAGTAGGCCCACTGACCGTGAAAGTTAGGTAAAGAGATGGTGGTGGAGTCGATGATCGTTAGCTTTTTTAAATCTCGCACTTGTACATGGGATGATTCTCGCAAAGTCTGTGCAATACGTCGATTGATTTCTTGAAAAGCGTACTGAAGCAGAAACGTAGGTAATTCGTTCAATTTACGTGAGAAACGGGAGGCGCTAATTGATGTTGTTCCTACTAGAGCCTGCAAATTTTCATTAGAACGTAAATGCTCTTCTATGGCAATAGGCTCTTCACGCCGAGCTAATTGAGCTTCGATGAAAAGAAAAATTGCGCCGCGAACGGTAAGCTTTTGAGCCCGATAATCTAAGATGTCACAGAGTGTTTCTGGTAAATCTAACAATTGAAGACATTGACTAATAACGGTTTGGTCTGGTACGATACCCATGCGAATTCTCCTTTTGATGAGGAAATGGGTAACCTGCCTATTCCTTAACATTAGGGGATTTTTTTATGGACTACCAGAGAAAAGACACCATTATATTCATAATATGGTAATTATTTTATCCATTTTTCTCATGTCAGGTTTGGTGCAAGGCTAGTGCTTAATTACGTCGAATGAGCAGAAAGAAGGGCATAAATGCCTCAGATTTGCAGAGGCTCGCTTATACAGCCGATAGTGTTAAAGATGGGGTAAGGCAGATTTCAAGCGAACTTCCAGATATCGTTTTTTGTGCATCTACCGAATCTTAGGCGGGAGGGTTAGAATCTAAACTAACTAATCATTAAACAAATCACTCGATACGACTCGATTCAGTTCAGTGATAACCCAACCCAACTCTATTTACTTTATCCATTCTTTACTTGCCACGGAGGAGCATCGCTATATACACTATGAGCTGACTGATCAAAGCAAAAAGATGACGAACGACACTTACTAAAGAGTAATTGAATCTTTTAACCACAAACGGTTAATAGGATCAAAGTGGAAACTGTGATACAAAAAAATAAGCGTACGCGAGGCGATAAACAGATATTTCGACAAAATTAAGTCAGTCTGGTTAAGCTCAAATAATCATTGTTAGACCTCAGTACTCCTTACAACCAAACGTTCCGTCAAATAGCGGTAATAAACGGTAGCTTAGGTATTATTGCGATTATGGCACTGGTATCGGTAGAGCGATGGAAACCCCGAACTGTGGGATAGCGGAGAGATGGTTGTTTTTACATCTTTGGAAGACTCCTCTTCATGCGGTACAATAGATGCATGGAAGAAGATGAAGCGGAGGAACATTTTATGATACGTACACTTGCAGTCACGCATACAGGTGAGGTGCTGACAGAGATGCCTCTACAAGATATCCGGCGGGAGGATTATGCATGGATATGGGCAGACTTTGCTACACCTACGGCAGAGGAGACGCTGCTGCTGGATCAATATTTTCATTTTCACCCTTTGGCGATTGAGGACTGTATGCATGTGCTGCAGCGGCCGAAGCTGGATCATTATGAGGAAGTGCAGTTTTTTGTGCTGCATGCGCTGAATGAGAATACGCTGGACGCTGAAGAGGTTGACCTTTTTTTGAGCGCGAATTATCTAGTATCCTATCATCATCAAGAAAAGTCAGAGATGAACGAAGCCTGGGAACAGGTGAAGCGTGAAATACATAGTCGTAAAGGCTGGTCGGGCGGTCCGATGGCGGCTGCTTATACAGTAATGGACAAGCTGGTAGATAAGTATTTTCCATGCCTCTACAGTTTAGAGGACGAGCTTGCTGATCTGGAGAGCAGTGGAAGCAGTGAGTCGGTCGAGGATTTGATGAGCCAAGTGTTTAATGTGCGAGGAAGGCTTCTAAAGATGCGGCGGACGATTGTGCCGATGCGCGATTTGATGTACCGGATCGTAAATTCGCAGCATGTCCTGAGCAATGGCGAGGAACGGATTTATTTTGGCGATATCTATGACCATTTGTTAAAACTGTCTGATATGATTGAGGCTGATCGAGAAATGACCGCGGATCTACGTGATAGCTACATTTCCCTCAATTCTAACCGGATGAATTCGATTATGAAAACACTAACAGTAATCACCACCGTATTCATGCCGCTGACGCTGATCGCCGGGATCTATGGAATGAACTTTGTGGTGATGCCTGAACTCGAATGGAAGTATGGTTATTTTGGCGTTCTGCTGTTTATGCTGGTGGTGGGCGTTGGTATGTTCAGATGGTTCCGGCGTAGTGGATGGTTTAAGTAAAAATAAAACGTAAACGTAAACGTAAACAGCAAGACTCTTTCTCCCGAGAATTGCTGTTTTTCTGATTGTAATGCCTATCTAGCAATGGCCGTAGGCACGCTAGAAAACGTCACCGCTATTTGCGGCGACGTTTTCCGGTAGAGGGAGTAGAGCGCCGGCGTGTGGTTGTGGACGATTTGCGACGTTGTGAGGTGGAACGTCTTTTTTTGCGTCGATTCGGGCTGAACAGAGCGGCATCTTCTTCGGCTGCTAATGCGCCTGCTGCCCCTTTTCCTTTGCCGAAGCTACCCATTAAGAGCTTAACCATTGGAGCCATCTGCTGGAAGCCGGACATCACCTTCTGCACTTTACCCATAGAGTTTACGATCCCGTCAATGCCGCCCATTCGGTCGATGATACCTTTGATTTGCTCCATATTCCCACCAATTCCGCCACCGCCGCCTAAGCCGCTAAGCAGTCCGGCAAGACCGCCACTGGCTTTTGTTGTGGCTTCAGCGACGGGAAGCGCTAGCGCCGTTTCAGCGGTAGCTTCTGCTCCTAAAGCGGGAAGGATACCGCTCTCTCCTGGGAGGGATGAAGGTGCATATGGACTGAGGCCGGGGTAGGCAGATGCATTATACGTATCGGACAGTGAACGCTGGCCCCGGCGGGAATGATTATAGTAATGATCAGGCATAATATCACATTCCTTTGTTAGTGGTTTGCTATACTGTATGTCATGGGCGAACATACGGTATAGACGAATGCCCGGGTTACCCGGGATAGGAGCGGAAAAGGGCGAATGCCTATAATCGTGCTTGAGAAGTGAAAAAAGCGTGTACATACTTGATTTTCGGCGCTTATGTAGTACTATAGTGTAGGTGCTAATTCTTATGTAGGAAGAAACGAACGTACTTTGGTACATAATTACTGTGCGTCACAGGTGGACGTTTGTCCATCGATTTCACTCTTTACAGCGTGAAATCGTTAATGCTTGAAAAATGCGCTCTAGTGCAATATAGTAGAGCAATAAAGACACATTAGGGGATGATAATCTTATGCAGCTGAAGAAGCTAAACGATAAAAGTATCGACCAATTATTTGACGCTATTTTAACGTTAAAAAATATGGAAGAATGTTACGTTTTCTTTGATGATTTGTGCACTGTGAACGAGATTCAAGCGCTGTCGCAGCGACTGGAAGTAGCGCGTATGCTCGGCAAAGGCTCGACTTACAACCAGATCGAAGGAGAGACGGGTGCAAGCACAGCTACGATTTCCCGTGTAAAACGTTGTCTGAACTACGGTAATGATGGATATAAATTAACGTTGGAACGTCTGGGACGCTAATTTATGTTGCCGGGCGTACTTATTATCAGTCACGGCTCCCGCGACGAGGCTTGGGTTTCGATCGTGGAAGAAGCTGTAAGCGGATTATCGCTAGGTGAAGAGATTCTTGTTGTGGTCTCTTTTTTAGAGCTGGTAGAGGGCCGTCTGATTCAAGATGGAATATATGAACTGGAACATGCTGGGGTCACAGATATTATTGTGATCCCATTGTTCGTTTCTTCGGGAAGTACACATGTCGATGAAATAGAATATGCACTAGGCGCCAAACCTGAGCCTGAACGTGAGACGGATTTAGCGCTGTTCTCAGTGAAAGCTAAGGTTCACTACGGTTATCCTATCGACGATGACCCAGACATCGCTGTAATGATCTGGGACAAGCTGCGTGAGCTGTCTACGGAACCAAAGCGAGAGATGATTCTACTTGTGGGTCATGGCAGCGTATATGACGGCTTCCGGCAGCGCTGGCAGCAAGGCATCTCTTCGCTGGCGGGACGTGTGCGTGAGGTGAGCGGCGTAGCTGCGGCCGACTATGGTTTGTTGAATCCGGATAGTGTAAGAATCAAGGTTGAGTATTGGCAGGAGCAGGGTCACGAGGTGCTGGTGGCGCCGCTTTTTTTGAGTGAAGGCTATTTCACTAAGCATGTGGTTCCGAACAAACTTAATGGATTAACTTACAGGTATTCCGGTCAAACGCTTCTGCCCCACCCCCTTTTTCCGCATTGGATTGAGAGACAGGTAGAGACACTCCTCGAACAAATTCGAAATAATCATGAAAAATAGTGCCCACATCCGTGGATAATACGGGATCTGCTGCATACACATATAAATAGTCTAACGATGTGTCATTAATTGCTATATAATGAAATATTTGCACGAAAGGGCCTTTAATATTGATTGTAGTGGTCCGAATTAGGTATAATCAATTAGGTTATTCTATTATAAAAAACAGGTGGCGTTCCGGTAATGAAAACTGCGAGATTGATTTATAATCCCACTTCTGGACGGGAAGAAATGAAGAAGCGGCTCGCCGATATTTTGGACCGGCTGGATACGGGTGGCATTGAAGCCTCCTGCCATGCAACAACCGGAGAAGGCGATGCTACGTTAGCTGCTGCGGATGCAGTGGAACGCGGTTATGATCTGATCATAGCAGCCGGTGGTGATGGCACTTTAAATGAAGTTATTAATGGTATGGCGGAGAAGCCTAATCTTCCCCCGCTCGGCGTATTGCCGATTGGTACTACAAATGATTTTGCACGTGCGATGGGGATCCCAAAGAATTGGGAGGATTCCTGTGATCTGATCCTTAGCCAAGAGTCACGTCTGATTGACATCGGTAAAGCAAATGACCGTTATTTCATTAATATTGCAGGCGGCGGTAGCTTAACCGAACTGACATATGAAGTTCCCAGTAAGCTGAAGACCATGATAGGGCAGCTTGCTTATTATTTAAAGGGTATTGAAAAAATGGTCAGCCTATCTCCTCAGGAACTAATCGTCCGAGCCAATGGCCAGGAAGTCATTCATGATGAGTTCATGCTGTTCCTAATCGCAAATACGAATTCCGTTGGCGGCTTCGAAAAGCTTGCTCCTGGCGCTCGAATCGATGACGGTCTGTTAGACGTTATTGCGGTTAAAAAATGCAACCTAGCAGAGTTTGTCCGTTTGGTCAGATTAGCCCTTCGCGGCGAGCATTTGCAGGATAAGAAGGTTATATATTTCCGTACGGATGCGATGGATGTAATCTCTCCAGGACATGTCCAATTGAACTTGGACGGCGAACTGGGTGGAGAGCTGCCAGGGCGATTCCGGATTTTGCCACAGCATTTGCGGATTTTTGCTGAGAATAACTGAGGCTTGATGGAAGGCTAAGAATAATTGAAGATATCGTGGGTTTATACAGCGATGATAATGAAAGAAGTGAACTATAAATAATGAGTAAACACCGCAGTGGACGCAGCACCAGCCGCCCAGTCGGCAAGGCGCCTGTCGCCGGACTGCCTGTGAATAAAAATGATGAGGTTATGCTCGATATTATCGGCATGACCCATGAAGGCGAAGGGGTAGGCCGCGTAGAAGGCTTTACCCTTTTTGTGCAGGGAGCCCTTCCCGGAGAGAAGGTCCGGGCAAAGGTGCTCAAGACCAAGAAGCAGTATGGCTACGCCAAGCTGCTGAATTTGGTAGAAGCGAGCAGCGCCCGCATCGCGGCGCCTTGCGAGATCTATGATAAGTGTGGCGGCTGTCAGCTGCAGCATATGGACTACACTGCCCAGTTGGCGTGGAAACGGCAGCTGGTGGTGGACAACCTGGAGCGGATTGGGAAGCTCCAGGTGAGTGGTGGTGGCGGAGACGCTGGAACGGATCAGACAGAGGGCATTCTCGTCCGCCCAACACTGGGCATGGACGAGCCTTGGCGCTATCGCAACAAGGCTCAGGTGCCGATCGGTGTAACAGAAGGTGGCCTTGTGGGTGGCTTTTACGCGCGGGGAAGCCACCGGATCATCGATATGGAAACATGCTTGATTCAGCATGAAGATAACGATGACGTTGTGCGCAAGGTGAAAGAAATCGGACGGAAGCGTGGTATTACTGCTTACGACGAAGAATCCGGTAAAGGCATACTGCGTCATGTCGTAGTAAAGAAAGCCTTCCGCACAGGTGAGATAATGGTCGTACTCGTCACTAATGGCGAACGCATCCCACATCTGGACGAATGGATCACTGAGATCCGCCGTGAAATCCCAGCTGTTACAAGCATCTGCCAGAACGTGAATACTAAGCAGACGAACGTAATCTTCGGTGATACAACACGTACCCTTTGGGGGAACGATGTTATTTACGATTATATCGGCGATGTGAAATTCGCGATTTCTGCCCGTTCTTTTTATCAGGTTAATCCGGCTCAAACCGAGGTTCTCTATGGTAAGACAGTGGAATATGCAGGACTTACGGGAAACGAGACTGTTATAGATGCTTATTGCGGTATCGGAACGATTTCATTGTTCCTTGCGCAGCATGCTAAACAGGTCTACGGTGTAGAGATCGTACGTGAAGCGATAGAGGATGCGCGGGCGAATGCCACTTTGAATAGTATGGATAATGTAGTGTTTGAGGTAGGTGCATCTGAGGATGTAATCCCTAACTGGAAAGAGCAGGGGATAACGGCAGATGTTATCGTGGTCGATCCTCCGCGTAAAGGCTGCGATCCACGACTTTTGGAGACGATTCTGGCGATGAAGCCGGAGCGTGTGGTGTATGTATCGTGTAATCCATCGACACTGGCAAGGGACTTGCGGGTGTTGGAGGATGGCGGGTATAAGACAGTGGAGGTAACTCCGGTGGATATGTTCCCGCATACGGTGCATGTAGAATCAGTAGCTTTGTTGGTGAGGGATGTAACAGTGATTCAACCCCCTTTACTTACTTGAGTTTTCCAGTGTGGTACAGATTGAAACATTGGTGGCACAGATAGAGGAGATCAGACTTGATGTGAAATTGATGTAAAAATCTACCGGATTTGAGCCTGATGAAAAGAAGAAACTAGGAAATTTGAAGGAACCCTTGTCAAGTAGACACTAAATAAAGAGCAATATTTATTCGCCTGAGTTCGGTATTTATAGGGACTCAGTTTGTTTAGTTTCGCTTGGAAACGTGCACAGTTGTAAAAGCAGATATATAGTTAATAAAAGTATTGACTTGAGATCCAAAGCGAAAAATACGAATAGCTTCTCCTATTTTATTCTTTCCCCCGTCTCTAAGCATAAAGAATAAGCCTGCTGGATGGCAGTGTCTTTGCCGTCCAGGGGGCTATTAGTGTTGTGAACTTTGTGACCGGTCTATTTATCTTACAGTACTCGGCCTTCCACCTTTCCTTTTTTCGGATGTACATCGCCTTTGGCCGTAAGAACGCCTATATGTTTTTTGCGACTGTTGTACATCTCTACCTCTCCATGCAGGGAATCCTTGTGATAAAACTTGTCACCATCCGTATAGATTCTCTCCTTCTTCCACTCTGTTTTTACTTTCATTGCACTTCTCTCCTTGAACTTGTCCCTGCGCCATGCTTCCGCAATTTGTGGAAACAAAAAAAGCCCAAGTCACCTCGAAGGTTCCATATGGGGCTGCTTTTTGCAGGATCATTAATAAATGAGAAAAAGCCCTCACGGATAATAGGCATAGACCTACTTCGTAAGAGCTTTATTATGCAGATATGTGGTTGGCGAACGCTTCTAATTAATGGCCAGATATAATGGGAAAGCATATAGCCAGCCAATGAATCCAATATATAATCGGATATTATTATTCAGGGGAATCCCTGATAAAATTTAATTCCCCGTGCTCGTCCACAAAAAATAGACGTTTTATGTTAATTGCCAAAATTTTTACAAATAGGTAGGACCTAAGGAGGTAAGCGCTATCTTTATACCTATAAAAACGCGACGTGAAGGCCTTCATGTCAACAAGTGTATACCCAATGTCATTAATTATCTATTTGAAAGAAAGGCCACTTTTCATAATGTTACTATAAGGACATTGACATATGTTATAAGCTTCTATGACGTGTCGGAATCTCGGAAGGGAGGAAAGAGCATCGAGGTAAGCTGAAATGGAAGCACATACCATTTAGGAGATTGATGTTTCTTGACTCAAGAATCAGAAGGGAGTTAGTACGATATGAAGAGGAGTAGAAAATGGGTAGCTCTCGTCATGGTTGCGATCATGATCGTAACCATGATGCCGATCGCGCAAGCGGAAGAGGCGCTGCCGCCTACACAGACAAAGGACCAGACACCAGTGAACCCGCCGGGCGAAGCCGATCCGGTCGAGGTGACGAATCCATCAGACCTACCGGGAGCGGGTACGGAGGGTGTTATTGCGTCAGTGTATGGGGCAGTATATCACAATCTTGCAGCGGGCTTATCATATGAGTGGTCGCAAGAGCCGGAAGCTTCCTATCCGGATGAAGGCAACACACTTACGGATGGTATATATGGGGCAAGCAATAGATCCGACGTAGCATGGATTGGACATCATTTGAGTAAGACACGCGAAGTTGTGTTTGATTTGGGGGCGAAGAAATCTATCACGGGTATTAAAGCCAATTTCCTCGAAGATTGGCCAACGAACAATGTACTCGTGCCACTCACGGTATCGATGTACGTCTCCGATGACAAGGTGAACTGGGGACTGCTCAAAGACAATGCCACGCAGAAGCTGTGGAATGACGGCAAATACACGGAGACCTATGTGTGGGACGGCAGCAAGGACGGCATTAAAGCGATCGGCCCAGTTGCGAAAATCGCGTATGCTCGGTACGTCAAAGTGACATTCTCCATGCATCCTTCGGCGATGACGCTCGTGGATGAGATTGAAATTATCGGTCAAGACGGGCAAGCAGCGGGAGCGGTAACCGTGCCGACGCAGGAGGCGAAGCTCCTGGCGCCTGGCGAAGCGACGGCGGGCATTCAGGATCTTGGACTGCTCTATAACGGACATTATGCGGATAAACCTGGAATAGGCAATTGGAAGAAGGACCGGATTATTCCGAATATCAGTTACGTGGATAAGGATAATAATCCGACGGCATGGCTCTTCGACGGCATCCTCTATCTCGGGACGAACTCTCCAGAAGGACGCAGTTTCGGGGCGGGGTCGGGTAATCCGTCCATTCTTGCAGACTGGAAATGGTATTTGGAAAAAACGTTTGCGGCAACTGGCGATATGCAGCAGTTGAATGAAGCGACAAAAGAAGTCGGTCAGAAGCTCGGCGAACCGAATCATAAGACAAAGGTTGTTCTGATGATTCCGTATCCGGATGAGGGCGTAGTCAATTTCGGAGATCTCGGTGACGGAAATCTCAACTTTACTGGCCACAATTCGCAAGCGCTTACAAATCGTGCGAAGGCAACGCAGTGGTATATCAATGAGGTGAAGTCGCTCTGGCCTGAGGGGAAATATCCGAATCTTGAACTGGTAGGCATGTACTGGCTGGAAGAACAAATCGGCATCGATGCAGCCGGTCCGGACTTGGTGAAAGCTGTAAGTGAGCAAGTGCATGCGGAGAATATGAAATTTTTCTGGATTCCGCATTCCTTGGCGTACAAGGCTTATATGTGGAAGGATGTCGGCTTCGATGCGGTAGCGCTCCAACCGAACTATTTCTTCGCGCCGATAGGTTATGATCGTTTTGAAGATGCTTCGAACATCGCGAAGCTTTATGGGATGACTAACGAGTTCGAGTTCGATGATCGGATGCTGACGGACGGTGTGTTCCGGGAGAGGTATATCGATTATTTGAACAGCGGTGTGGAAACCGGGTTAATGGAACATGGCTTCAACGCTTACTATCAAGGTAATAATGCCGTTTATGATAGCGCCGTGAGCACAGACCCGGCCAATCGGATCCTGTATGACTGGCTGCATCAATATGTCAAAGGAACTTATACAGTCAACAATGCGGCTCCGCCTGAAGTGGAAGTGCAGATGAACGGTGAGCCGTTTAAGGCAGGGGAAGTTCTAGCAGACTCCAAGAAAGTGAAATTTACATGGAACCTTAAAGATGTTGCCGATCCAAGTGTGATCAAAGTTTCTGCGATGTATGATGGAAAGCCTTACACGGTAGGGACGGAAATCACGTTAAAGAATATGCTTGGCAAGCATGTGTTGGATGTTACCGTCACTTCGGGGAAATCGAAGAAAACATCGTTTACGTTCGAAGTGAAGACGGATGCCGCGACAATGATTGCGCTCGTGGACATTTACGTCAATGACAAAAAAATGAATAACAACGATGCAACGGCCCTTAAAGTTTACCTCGATGCGATGAAACAGGCGGAAGGCGTCAACCCAGCCGAATTCACGAAATCGCTGAAGAACTTCAATGCGAAGCTGGATCAACTGAAGCAGAACATTGCGGGCGATGCCTATACGATGTTGAAGGAAAGCGTCTATTACCTGGCAGGCAGTCTGGCTCAAGGCAAACCTGTTGAAGTATCGTCGATTGAAAATGGTGGTCCGAATTATATTCCATCCAACGCGGTGGACGGATTCCAAGCGACACGCTGGGCGAGTCACTATGATGATGCGAACTGGTTCCTAGTCGACCTGGGTCAGCCTACGGCGATGGATACAGTTCGCATCAGTTGGGAAGGTGCTCGCGCCGACACGTATAAGCTGCTCGTATCGGACGATAAGAAGATTTGGACCAATGTAATGCCGAATGACGGCATTATTAAAGCGCAGGATGGTAAAGAAACGGTTCAATTTAAGCCGGTTACGGCGAGATACATCAAATTCGAAGGCGTAAAGCGGGCGACATTCTACGGTTATTCCTTCTATGAGTTCGGTGTATATTCGCTTTATAGTCAGCCGGCATCTCTGGAACGCAATCTTGCGCTAGGGCTTCCTTATAGCTGGTCGCAGGAGCCTGAGGCAGCGTATCCGGATGATCAGAAGGAACTGACAGATGGTAAATACGCTAAGTTGGATATTAAAGATCCGGCGTGGGTCGGACATCTGCGGAAGAAAACTCGTGAAGTCGTGTTTGATCTAGGTGATAAGAAATCGATCTCGAAGATCAAAGCGCATTTCCTGGAAAGCTGGCCAACCAACAATGTGCTCGTGCCGCTGACCGTCTCGATGTATGTCTCCGATGACAAAGTGAATTGGGGATTGCTTAAGGACAGCGCGACACAAGAACTCTGGCGAGATGGAACGTACGATGAGACCTATAAATGGGATGGCAGTAAGGACGGTATCAAAGCCATCGGCCCAGATGCGAAGATCGCCCATGCTCGCTATGTGAAAGTGACATTCACAATGCATACGCGTGCAATGACCTTCGTGGATGAGATTGAAATCCTCGGTGAAGACGGCAAAGCTGCCGGAGCCGTAACTGTTCCAACGCAGACGCCGAAATTCTTGGCGGCAGGCGAAGCGACAGCGGATATCGAGCATCTTGGACTTTTGTATAACGGGCAATATGCGAATGACTTAGGCACCTGGACGAAAGAACGGATCATTCCGAACATTAGTTATGTCGATAAGGACGGCAAGATTAAGGATCGACTCTTCGACGGCGTCCTGTATCTTGGCATTAACTCTCCAAATCCAGGTCGTGATTTCGGCGGGCGGGCTTATCTGGAAGATTGGAAATGGTATCTGGATAAAACCTTTGCGGTAGGCGGCGATATGGATGCGTTAAACGCAGCGGCTAAGGAAGTATCCGATGCGCTGAACGAGTCTGGCGTGAAGGAAAAGGTTGTCCTCATGATTCCGGATCCAGGTGAATCGATCACTAATTTCGGAGCTATTGAACCAGGTGGAGAATCGCTGAACTTCAATGATTCCGTTGGCAAAGAGAAAGCCCTTGCGAACCGTGAAAAAGCAGTTCAATGGTGGCTGCAGCAAGTCAAATCGAGATGGGAAGCAAAAGGTTACGCTAACCTCGAGCTTGTAGGTATGTACTGGTTCGAAGAGCAAATCAGCACAAGCCAATCCGGACCGGATCTGATCCGTTCGGTGAGCAGCACCCTGCATGACATGCAAATTAGCGGCAAGGACCTGAAGTTCTTCTGGATTCCGCACTTCTTCGCTTATAAAGCGTTCATGTGGAAGGATGTCGGCTTCGATGCGGTGACGATCCAGCCGAACTACTTCTTCGAGCCGACGGATATCGAGCGCTTGGAGGATTCTGCGAATCTGGCGAAGCAGTATGGCATGTCCAATGAACTCGAGTTCGATGATCGGATGCTGACGGACGGCGTGTTCCGCGAGCGGTATATCGATTACTTGAACAGCGGTGCGAAGACAGGGCTCATGAAGGATGGCTTCAAATCGTATTACCAAGGCAACAATGCAGTCTATAACACCGCGGTAAGTAAAGATCCAGCGACGCGCGTTCTTTACGACTGGCTGTATCAATTTGTTAAAGGAACGTATCAGGTCAACGAGGCTCCGCCTTCCGAGGTAGACGTGCAGATGAACGGCAAGCCGTTCCAGAGCGGGATGAAACTGTCGGATTCAGAATCCGTATCCTTTACATGGAAGCTTAGAACGGATGATGGTCTGACGAAAGTGACGGCGACGTATGACGGCAAGCCTTATACAGCGGGTACCGTTATTCCGCTTGCAGGCAAGCTTGGCAAGCATGAGCTTAACATTACCGTTACGGCGGGGCGTATGGTGACAAAGTCATATGTTATCGAAGCAACGACGAATGCATCTGGTATGAAAGCGTTAGTCGACCGCTTCGAAAAAGCGAAGCAATTTACGAATTCTGCAACGGTGCGTTCTTTGAACAACTATTTGGAAATGATGAAGCGCTATGAAGGGAAAGATGCAGCGCAAGTCACCAAGTATCTCCAAGGCTTTAACGCAAAGCTGGATGAATTCAAGAAGGCGGGTACGATAAAAGATGAGGCGTACAATACGCTGAAGGAAAGCGTCTATTACCTAATAGGCAATTTGGCGCAGAATAAAACGGTAGAAGCTTCGTCGACCGAAGGCAATAATGCGAATTATGCACCGGCTAAAGCCGTCGATGGATTCCCTGCTTCAAGATGGGCGAGCGAATACGTGGATAATACTTGGTTCCTGGTCGATCTCGATGAAGTGAAGGAAATGGATACGGTTCGAATCGATTGGGAATATGCTCGTGCCGATAAATACAAACTTCTTGTGTCGAACGATAAGCAGAACTGGATCAATGTCATGCCAAATGACGGAATTATTACCGCGCATGATGGCAAAGAAACGATTCAGTTCAACCCGGTCAAGGCAAGATACATGAAGTTACAAGGCATAAAAAGAGCAACCGATTACGGATATTCCATCTACGAGTTTGGTGTCTATAACCTCTCGGGCGCTGTAGACGTGAAGGGCATTGAGGGCATACAAGTAAAGGTTGACGAGGAAGCGAAAAAAGTAACGATTGATGGATTGCTGATGAATGGCGTCCTTACAAATGTGAAGTTGAAGGTGCTTGATCCGAAAGGCAAGGTTCATCTCGAAGATGAGACGAAGAGTACAGTCGCGGGAAGCTTCCAATTCACATTCAAACTTACGGGTAATTTAAAGGGAACCAATGAGGCGTATCTTTCGACTGGCTATATGAGCGAGCCTGTAAAAGTGACCTTTGAATACTCAAAAGAAAACCCGGGTAAAGGTCACGATAAGTAATGGAGAAATAATCCATCCAAGCAGCAATACGACCCGCGCTGAAACTTCCTGTACCGGTTATCGAATTATCTGTCCGAGTAATACTAATAACCGAAGTAAGAACGTTTGAGGCGTAACATAACAAGCCGATTAGGTGCCAGACCACGGGGTCTATACCTAATCGGCTTGTTTCTATGTACAGAGGTGATGACCTTTACTGCCCCTTCAGTTCTCTCGGACTAAGACATGCCCTGTGGGTAGCTGAAAAGCACATAGGTATCGGAACCAAAGGGGATATACGCATATCTTATCTTCGGACTGTCAATGCGACAGTCTTTTTTTCTTTATATATATTTGGGATTTTTGTTTTTTTTAGATGCTGTTCATCCAAAAAGAGGGCAGACCTCCATTCATGATTTGAATAAAGGGATATCTTCCCATATTGTCGAATAACCATACATATTGTAAATCTAGATCAGAAGAGGTTTTGCTATGTTTAAAGCGCTATTGTCTCTCTTTAAAAAATCCGGCACTAAGCCACCACAGGCAGTGCGTAAGGCACAAACTCCCAAGTCGAAACCGAAGGTTGCTTCCATACGAATTGGAGAGTTAGGTGAGCATAAAATCAATATTCAACTCGACCAGTTACCTAAGGAGTGTATATCGTTAAGCGATCTAATGCTCCCTAATCCCAAGTCTCGAACAGGTTACACCCAGATTGATCATATCGTTATTTCCCCGTATTGCTTATTTGTCATTGAGACGAAAAATTACAATGGAGAAATTAAAGGTGGGCGAACGGATCAACAATGGTCAGTGAGCAATCGTTACAAGATGTATAATCCGCTGAAGCAAAACTATGGACATATTAAGGCCATCGAGAGCCTGATACAAGGTATAGCTGCAGTGAAGTTCATTTCTATGGTTTCATTCACGATGAGATGTCGGTTCAGTATTGATCCGGAGCTTCGGAAGATTCATTCGGACGAACTGGTTGTCTATGATGTGGAACTAAGTGAGTTTATCTCTAGGAAGCTGATCAGTTTAAAAACAGGAACTCCTGAACCTTCTATCTCTCCGGCGCAAATACAAACGATTTATGAGCATTTGCTTCAAGCCAATATAACCGATGCGGAGATTCGCAAGCTTCATGTACAGAGAATAAAGGGGAAGAACTAGAAATACCTGTGAGTTATCTATCATTGTACTAAGGGAGTTAACATAAATGATCAAACAACTACGAAGCTGGTGGAAGGATACAGAGATCCCTAACCTAATTGGTCGGAAAAAGGTGGACTTTTCCATCTTTCGTGATGGCACTCATATTCCAGTTGAGTTTCATCCGGATTTTTTGGAAGCTAACCAAGGTCAACAGCCTAGTTTAGGTGAAGGGCGAAAAGTTAAGCTGGTCCATGAAGATCGGAACTATGAAGCCACATTATTTAAAATTGATCAAGTATCTGCTGGTCGGGAAGCCCTTCAACTCCGCTATAACGGAAATCAAACGTTGAAGAATTTGTTAATTGAAACCTTCTCGCATTCATATTCCTACATTATGCAAGAGAGAACGAACCAACAAGCAGATGATGCGAAGAGACCTCAGGTTGTTGTTCCTGAAGATCAAGCTGAATACATAGATTTCTTTGCCACAGGAGTTCCTTTCGAATACCGTTTAGAGTTTATAACGTTTAAGTCGAAGCCTAATGTTTGGTGGGTGAATCAGGGAACGACTATTCAAGCGGAGAAGGAAGAGGGGATTCTGTGGGCTCCCCTAGTGAATTCGCAAGGCCGAAAGCTATATCATTGGGAGACGATGAAGGAAGTTAAACAAGGAGATATCATCCTCCATTATTCAAATAAAGCTATTCGTTATGTAAGCCAGGTAACAGATGCTGCGGTGGAAGCACCCAAGCCAGGCTCTATGGCCAATACGAACTGGCAAGAGGATGGTCGTTTGGTTCGAACAGAGTATGTGGAACTCATTCCGCCCATTATGCTACAACAGTTTAATCAGCAAATTATGCAAGTGAACTTAACCCAAGGTCCGCTTCATTCTGGAGGCGGAGTTAATCAAGGATATTTGTTTCGCTTTTCAGGACAAGGACTTCAAGTCCTTCAATCGCTAACTGCAGAGGTCACTTGGCCTGATTTTACTATTCTAGATCAAGATGAGGCTGACTCCAATACGGAGAGCTCGCATGAGGTGATTCCTATTTTACCACCGACAGATTCTACGATTACAACATTACTCCACCAAATCCAATCCCACATCCTCCGAAAAGGTTTCTTCTTCCCTGAGCACCTTATTGAGAATTTTTACCTCTCACTAAAGACTAAGCCTTTTGTCATCCTGGCGGGGATATCGGGCACGGGGAAGACTCGGTTGGTGAAGCTGTTTGCAGAGGCTCTTGGTGCAACGGGGAATAACGGCCAGTTTACCTTGATCCCAGTACGGCCGGATTGGAGTGATCCTGCGGATCTGCTGGGGTACAAGGATCTTTCGGGCAGGTTCAAACCGGGTCCGCTCACAGAAGTATTAGTAGAGGCGCGGAAGCCGGAGAATCAGCATAAGCCCTATTTTATCTGCATGGATGAGATGAACCTGGCGCGGGTAGAGCATTATTTCAGTGACCTGTTAAGTGTGCTGGAAACGCAGGACTGGCAGGAGGGGAAGATCCAGACACAGGATCTCATATCTTCTACCATGCTGGATACGTCTGAGGATCAAGTGAAGTTTGGCAGCCTGGGTATCCCGGAGAATGTGTTCCTAATCGGGACTGTGAACATGGACGAAACGACACATCCTTTTAGCAAAAAGGTACTGGACCGAGCCAATACCTTAGAGTTCAATTACATTAATCTGCAACAGTATCCGGATTTCAATGAGCAGGTAGAGACCAGTGATAGCTCTGACGCTGCCGAACTGAATCATCTTTTTCTGCGCTCCGATTATTTGCAGCTAGTGGATGCCTATGATACCAACAAAGAGCTTGTTGTCCGGACGACAGAGAGATTGGTTAAGATCAATGCTTTGCTTGAGGATATCCACGCTCATGTAGGTTTTCGGGTGCGGGATGCGATTTGCTTCTATATGATCTATAACGAACGGTACAAGCTGATGAGTGAGGAAGAAGCTTTTGACTGGCAACTGCTGCAAAAGATACTGCCGCGCATTCAAGGGAGCCATTCTTCGGTTCGCCGGGTATTATTGAACTTAATGAAAGGGGCTCTTGGTACCGGATCTGGTGTGACGATAGACTTCCCAGCTTTTATGGATGATGCTACTCCGCTGTATATGAGATGGGCTGCTGGACAAACTCCCCCTACGGCCAAACATCCACAAAGTGCGCGTAAATTGGCTTTTATGCTTAGGAGGCTGGAGGAAGATGGATTCACCTCATACTGGCTCTCTTAATCAGACGGTAGAATTGCTCCGTGTAGAAACGGAGCTTTTTACGCTTTTTCTTCAAGGACGGCCTTATCATCCTACTGTGGAGACCTTGCAGCTTCATCGTTCTTCTAGTCAGGAATGGGTGAATGCGCAGCTTGGGCTTGTTTGCTCCGAACGGCTTGGTAATGTTCAGATTAAAGTATTTTCCCCTGAAGCTCACGGGATGGTGGACTGGCAGTCGGGGGAGTCTGTTTTCCCTTGTTTTTATGAGACACAGTCGTATGAGCTGGTGATTCAGAAGAAGACCGCTGCTAGCCTCTCTTTTTATCATGAAAATGTGCTGCTTCGGCAGGCAATTAAGCCCCTAGGTGAGTCTATTCATGCCGGTGTGCTGAACTTTGGAAATGAGGTCGGTTTGACGGAATGGGAGATCCGCAGTTCGGGACAGGCTTTGCTGCGGGTAGAGATGGAGATCTTCCCCTCTAAAATGGATTACAAGCTGGATTACCAGAATATTTTAAATGAAGTGAATGAGCAGATTTATAATTTGGCTTTTGATTTTTTGCGCAAAACCTACCAACTAACAGGCTTGCGGGAGACGCAGCATCAGAGTTTGACGGAGTTTTTTACCATACTACAGCATGTCTTTAGACAGCTCTTGGATGCCGTTGAGCGGATTAACAAGAATCCTAATTACGCTCTGCTCCAGGACCGCCGATTAGTGGATGCCAATCGGGTCAAAAAGGCAGGAAGAGAAAATATCCGCGAGCTATCGAAGCATCCCGAACGATTAAGAGAAGACATGAACCATGGATTCCTGACCATCGGCAGCCGAAATTACACAGCCACACATTTAATGGAGACACGAAGACGCCTCGCCTATGATACTAATGAGAACAGGTTCATCCGCTGGATGCTGAAACGCATTCATGGAAAGCTGAAAGAGCTCAAGAGTCGCTGGAAGATTAAAAACCGAACCCCAGATCCATTACTTATAAAAAGGTTAGACACCATGCTCACTCAGCTAGAGCGGGTGCTCAAGATGGATTTCTTGCGTGAGGCTGGAGTGCTGAAGCAAATGTCCGTTACGCTGGTGCTGCAGATGGCCCCTGGATACCGCGAAGTCTATCGCTGTTATCTCATGCTGCTCAAAGGCTTGTCTATTCAAAGTGACCTGTTCCGCTTATCCATGAAGGATGTTGCTCAGCTCTATGAGTACTGGTGTTTCTTAAAGCTGAATCAGCTCTTGGGGCAGAAGTATAAACTGATGAAGCAAGATATTATTAAGGTGAATCGGAACGGTATTTTTGTTACACTTGACCGCTCGCAGAGCGCTAATATGGTGTACGAGAATCCAGTTAACGGGGAGCAGTTCATCCTGTATTATAATACGATTCCTGGCTCGGATAAGACACCGACGCTCAGTCAGCGTCCGGATAATGTGCTGACACTGAAGAAGAAGGATGCTGGCAAAATCAAAGAGTACAAGTATGTTTTTGATGCAAAATACCGGTTAAATCCGGCTTATGAAGGCACTTCCTATCACGGGACTTATAGACAACCTGGACCTGAAGAGGATGACATCAACACGATGCACCGCTATCGAGACGCCATAGTGTATCAGGAGAAAGGCTCGGGGGAATACGAACGAAGCATGTTCGGTGCCTATGTGTTATTTCCCTATCCGGATGAGGAGCGGTATAAGACCCACCAATTTTACAAAAGCATCGAGCTATTGAATATTGGCGCTTTGCCATTCCTACCGAATTCTACAAGCTTGGTGGAGCAATTCTTAGATGAGATTATTCAGGATAGTCCGGAAAAAGCTTACGAGCGTTCCACCCGTCCACGTGGGACGAAAGAATACTATGCCAACCAACTCGCGGGTAAAAATGTTCTTGTCGGCTCTGTTCGTGGACCTGAACAAGTGGCGGTGGCGAGGCAGCATTCTTTTTACCATATGCCATTAAAGAACCTTTCGGATGTAAAGATCCTTACACAGATCGAGTTCGTAGCCATGTGCCAATCTAGAAAAAAGTTTATTGATCCTGCAAAAACGGGCATTCACTGGGTGGGAAAAGTTTCCGATTGGAAGGTGCTACGGCGTAAGGAGATTAAGGAGGTTCATTGTCGCCCTGGGACTGAGGAAGAGCTGTATGTACGATTTACGATTGAGGAATGGGAGAGTTTAACAGCTCCTGTTACATTAGGAGGACGAGGGATCTATACGGTGCTCTATACGAGCAAGTATATCCTGGACCGGGCCTTGGAGATTGCAGAGCTCCGTTTAGAAACGGAGGAAGATCTTCGTGAATGGCGTGAGAAGCGCCGAAAGGGCAGAGTGAAGGTGAAGTTGGATCATGAACAGTATGTGGACTTAGGGAAAGTTGTGGAAGTTCGGAATATTTAAAGTTAGTGTGATAGGGTTTGCTTAACAAAGACGTGAGAGATGATTTTGACCCCTCTTTTTGAGTTTGCGGTCCAGATCAACGGCTGGTTTAGCAATATCTTTAAGATAGTGTACGCTTTGATGAGGAGGGGCTGAAATGAAAACTCAGCCCTTTACTCTAGCTACCCCTATTTGTGGTGAGAGAGTTTCTTCATTCTAAATAAAAAAAGACACTACATCATGCAGTGTTCCTATCAGACTTAACTTGATTGCAACATGTAATTTCCAGAAGGTTTGAATTTGTTTGTAGATGGTTGCCAAGTATAAATACCTTCTGCATGCCTCCATATACCATCATTTTGAAAATTGCTAATATCTTTCCAATATTGATGTATGCGACCTTGCTTATCAAATTCGACGCCGAGATCTCCCATCATTTCAAGCGTCTTAACTAGCGTCCCGTACTGCAAACGATATGCGTAAATTTCAGTATTTGAGGGTAGATAATCGACCGCAATTATAATCTGTCGTTCTTTCGGCGTCACGGTTAAAAGTCAAGCTTGTCTTGCTTTCTCCATCATCATACACTTGAATTCCGGTATCTATAAGCACAAGCAGACCTTTTGAGTTAAGTAAAAAAAAGTTACCAGACTCAGTGAGCATGACCGTTTCCATTTTATTATCGTGGTTCAAGTCAGTGGTTTGGATCAACTTAACTTTTTCTTTAGGGTACTTGTGTTTCAATACATTTTCTGGGATTACACTAGCAGCACTCACAATCTGTGACATTATTAGCATGCTGCACACCATCATAACGCTTGTAATTAATTTTTTCATCCTTAATCTCCTTGAAATGTAGTTACTCTAGTTGTTAAGTAGCTTTAGCAAATATAAATCTATCATAGTGCTAGTAGCTGAACATCACAATGTACTCGTGAGTGGAAGAAACTTCATCCTTAGCTATACACGCTGAAAGTATTACCAAGATAGGAATACCCTACTAATGTAGCACAAGCAGCTAAAAATGGCGAAAAATTTATGAGATTGTACCGTGGTGACTGGAGTGAATACGGTTGTCAATCCGAGGAAGAGGTTTGGTGCACGCTACCTTCTATACGGGATACAATTTCTCTATATTCTCGAATAATACTGGTTAGACCTCAGCTTCGATTTTCCCCTAGAGTAAGTCATCCACTTTTTCTTGTATACCTTCTGGCAATATTCATCGTTAAACGGACATTCTTTATACTCATTTGGCTGGGTGTTTATATTATAATAGTCTTAAAAACTGGATTTTTGTCGCAAAAGAAAGAAGGAAGTCTTTTATGGAAACCAGTGAGGATCAGCGCAGTACTGCTAAACAGAAGCTTATTCAAGTGTTTTCCTACCTGCAAGCTATGAATCAACTAAAACAGCCGGTAATCAAAAGGATTTCCGGTCATTTATGGTCACAATCTTTTTTGGATTTACCGAGCAATCCCAATGTAATCTGTGATTTTGTGGACGAAATAAATCCTTCTGAACGTATAGAGGATCTGATTTCTGATGTCTTGCTGACCGTTAGGAGACCTGATCCGACTCCCTGCCCGAAACCACCTGAGGTACTGAAGCGCTGGCTGAAGCCGGATTGGGAGAAAATTCAGACGCAGCCGGATCGAATTGAAAGTCTTGAAAGCTATCGTGAGCAAGAGGATCTAGAGGAGTATGAAGCATATCAGGAACGTTTCGATCAGGATGAAGAAAGAGTACAGATCTGGGGAAAATGGATTGAGGATCGTGAAGTATGGAAGAAAAATGAATGGCCCGTACGTAAGACTATTAAGTTGTTCGAGAATTTGTACATGCTCTATTCATGGATAGATCGTGAAAAGGATTCCGTGGAGCTAATGATTGGCGATGGGATACTACACTGGGAGCTGCAGCCGGAAACCATTCATCATCCCGTACTGCTACAGAAGGTCCAACTGTTTTTTAATCCGGATGTTCCAGAGTTTACACTGATTTCTACTGAAGATGAGCCTATGTTTCATAGTGCTCTATTTAGAGATACGCTTGAAGTTAGTTCGCAATCCATAAAAAAATGCACCGAAGATTTGTCGGAGTTACCTTGTTCACCCTTAGGACATGTTGGTACTGATAATTATTTAAAAAAGGTATCCAGCCACTTGTCTGCTAAAGCCATATTTATGCCATATGGTAGTAAAGAAGTGGCTTTAAGTCAGGAGAATAAGGCAGTGTCCATTCGGAGAGAGCCAGTGATTTTTTTGCGTAAGCGTACTATTGGGTTCGATCATGCGATTGAAGAAATCATTAAGGATTTAAATGAAAGAGAAGATTTTCCACAGGCGATAGCCAGAATCACCGGAATTGATATAGAAACGGCACCACAGGCAGAAAATGCTTTTTCATATTCCAATTTGAATGTTAATGGAGAGAACGAGGAGATTCTATTTACCAAAGAGGCAAACTCGGAGCAGTTGGATATTGCCCTGAAGCTGGGCCGGTTTGGTTCGGTTTTGGTACAGGGGCCACCAGGTACAGGTAAGACACATACTATTGCCAACCTGCTTGGTCATTTTCTAGCAGAAGGTAAGAGTGTGCTTGTAACCAGCCACACCTCAAGAGCACTAAGCGTTCTGCGTGATAAAGTGGCCGGACCCCTTCAAAATTTATGCGTCAGCGTATTGGACGATGTCAGCGGTCAGAAGCAACTGGAGAACTCCATTGACATCATAACATCGACATTAAGTTCGATATCGTTGGAGCAGACTGAGCAGGATATAGCGGTTCTAGCTACTAAACGCAGATCAATTCTGGAACAGATCGAAGTGATTAACAGTAGCCTTCGAATCTCTAGAGAGAGCGACTATCGACCAATTATACTTTGGGGTTCTGAGTATGATCCTTCCAGAGCAGCGAAAATGATCTCAGCAGGACAGGAAACGCTGGACTTAATCCCAGGAAGGATTGTGGCAGGTCATGCTCTTCCGCTTACTCCTTCCGAATTGAATAGCCTATATATAAGCTCTGGTGAGATTACAGCAGAAGATGAGAATGAATTCAAATATTTATCTATTCAAACAGAAAAGCTTATTACTCCTGAAGAATTTAATGAACTAGTCCAAGAACATCATAAGTTGCTTAGCGCAGATAAGAATAAACATTTACCTTATTGGACAACAAACATGGATATACAACCGGATAAGCTGTGTACTGTCCTTATGCAATTGCGTCAAACGTTGGTCATAGGCAATCATGAGGATTGGAAGCTTGAACTGATTTTTACTAACGAGAATGAAAAGAACGACTGGATCGAATTGCTGGAAGAAGTAGAGAAGTGGTTAGTGCTATATCGTACAGCGAGATCTGCTAGATACAAGTATGAATTTGAACATTTGACCGAGGGTGATTTGCAGACTTTACTTCCTGTGCTGAATGAAATAAAGCGACACTTGGAAAATGGAGGGAAACTAAATTCATTTCAGCTGCTACTTAAGCGGCAATGGAAGAAGGCTTGTGAACTTATTGTACCTCCTGGCAAGGAGATCGAGGAGTTGGATATCGCTTATCTTGATGCCCTACTAACGGTCATTAGTTACCAAAATCAGCGTTCTAAATCGATTGCTCGTTGGAAACGACAGGTAACCGATAGAGGAGGTTACGATCTCTCCGAATTTGGGCCGCAGCCTGAAGAGTATATGGAGAACGTTCAGACGGAAATCCGTGGTTTGTTGGACTGGAGACAATCAAGCTTCAATCCTCTGTTACAGATTTTAGAGAATGAAGGGCTTGTGTGGCGTGCGTTGTATAATTCCAAGCCGCTTCCGATAGACAAGAATGCCGAATGGCTTCATCTGCAGCAATTAGTAGAGCAAGAACTTCCAGAAATCATAAATTCATATATCCACGCAGAGAGATGGAATATAGTCAACTGTCGTATTCAGGAAGTGGTACAGACCGTTAGTACTCTAGCAGAACCCCATTCACTTATATTAAGTAGTCTTCAGGAAAGCATTGTGCAGCTAAATCAGCAAAAGTATGGAGAAGCTTATCGTGCCTTACAGCAATTATGGGGGAAAAGTACTCTGATTCGTCAGCGACAAGAATGGCTGCAGCAGTTGGAAGAGAGTGCTCCCGATTGGTCACAGGCGATTAGGAATAGGTGTGGAGTTCACGGTGATGCTCAAGCTCTAAGTGATGTTCAGACTATTTGGCTGCTTAAACAATTAAATATGGAATTGGATCAACGAGCGGCGATTTCTACACAACAGTTGCAAGAAGAACTAGCGGGAATCCGTAAACAGTTTAAATCGGTCACTCTACAACTGGTCGAGAAAAAGGCTTGGCTCGCTCTCGCACGAAAGACTACGCTTAAGCAGCAGAACGCTCTCCATGGCTGGAAGCTCTTAATGAAAAAAGCAGGGAAGCGGACGGGGAAAGCGGCGCCGCATCTTCTTGCCGAGGCCCGTAAGCTTATGCCAATCTGTCAAACTGCTGTTCCTGTCTGGATTATGCCTACTTACAGAGTGGTAGACAGTTTCAATCCTTCTGAGAACCATTTTGATGTAGTTATAGTGGATGAAGCTAGCCAGGCGGATATTATGGCATTAACGGCGCTTTATTTGGGTAAACAAATTGTAGTTGTAGGTGATGATGAACAGGTAAGTCCAGAGGCAATCGGACAGCGATTGGATGAGACAAGAAGGTTGATGGATACTCTCCTGGAAGATATCCCTAATTCGGCCCTGTATGACGGGAGCACTTCAATTTATGATTTAGCCAAAACCTCCTTTGCGGGAATGACGCAGCTCAGAGAACATTTTCGCTGTGTAGAACCGATTATCCAGTTCAGTAACAGCTTGTCCTATAATGGTTCGATTCTACCACTTAGAGATGCAGGTGGGGTGTCCACTAAGCCTTATACTGTTGAGTACCGTGTTGAGAGCGGAGTAAGAAATAACAAACAGAACGAGACGGAAGCGCAGGCAGTTGCTTCTCTCATTCTTTCCGCCATTGAGCAAGAGGAGTATAAGGACGCTACCTTTGGGGTGATTACCCTGCTTGGGGAAGAACAGGCTATTCTAATTGATCAGTATCTACAGAAACATATACCAGTCACGGAATACAAACGTCGAAAGATACGCTGCGGAAATTCAGCGCAGTTTCAGGGAGACGAGCGAGATGTTATTTTTCTGTCCATGGTCGATGCATCAGAAGAATCTGTACCACTGCGTCTAATTTCAGATCCCGGGAATCGAACTAAAAAGCGCTATAACGTAGCCGTTAGTCGAGCTCGTGATCAAATATGGCTTGTTCATTCTCTTGATACCTCAACGCAACTTAAAGAGGGCGATCTTCGAAAACGATTAATTGAGTATATCCGAAATCCATATGCCGCCGATGAAGCCTTGAAGCAGTATGAAGCTATCCTTGAATCTGAGTTCGAGCGACAGGTTATGCAACGTGTGTTGCAGGAAGGATATAGAGTACGTCCCCAATGGAAGGTGGGGGCCTATCGAATTGATATGGTTATTGAAGGGGGCGGCAAGCGACTGGCCGTTGAATGTGATGGGGACAGATGGCATCCAGCGGAGAAGCTGAAGGAAGATATGGACAGGCAATCCATACTGGAGCGACTTGGGTGGACCTTTGTACGGATCAGAGGTGGGGAATTCTTCCGACATCCGGAGAGGGCACTGCTTCCGTTGTTCGGGAAGTTAGAGGAACTGAACATACCACGTGAGCTGAACCAGCAGGAGATGGGCATGCATACAGGAGAATCCGAGTCGGCTATGCTTAAAGATGCAATAGTAAATAGAGCGGCGCGAATTAGACAGGAATGGCAGGAGCTCGAAAAGGAGCCGATTCCAGCCGCTTCAATTCCATCGGACTTCGGAGTAGAACAATCAATTGTCGTTCAGTCCGAGGAAGAGGACGCTGAAAAATTCTTTTTCAGAGAAATTAGTATGGAACCGAATTTGGTCTACTATTGGACAGAAGAAATGCGGGATGCAGAAGAAGAAAGACAAGCGGCATTTGAACAAGAGCTTTTGGTACTGGAAACGGCTGCCGGGTTGGAAGTACATTACTGGAGCGATTCCCAAATGATTGGGGGACTGGAGACTTCTACGGAATCCACCTTCAGCTTGACGAACTATTTGGAGTCTCATGGCCTTGAATTCCTAGATTTAAGAGATCAAGATGGTATGATCTGGGTAATAGAAGACTTAAAGATGGTCAGGCATTTGCCAACAATGGAACAAAGAGGTGTAACGTTTACTTATTTGAAAGAAGGTACGTATGACACTCGTTGGAGGGCTGCTTGGTATAGCGGATATCAGGAGGATAGTTCGATTGTCTAGAGCTGGATTTAAATATGAATATACTAGTAATGAAAAAAGACGACTGTTGTAGTCGTCTTTTTCATTACTTCTCAAGCATAGTAATCTAGCGTGTAAGAAAAAATATGCTAGATCGTTGCTACTTTTAAGAATACTAAGCCGATGAGGCACACATTTTTTAAAAGTATATTCATGTAGATAACGATGCAACTTCACACTGCGGTTTAGCTATTTTGAGACTTAGTTCAACCCAAGCAACCTTGAGATCTTGTTTTTTGAAAAACCACGTCCTTCTATTGAATGTCATCTTTAATTCCCCTTATTACCATCTGGCTAGGGCATTAATCGAATTTATTGACCTATGACCTATACCATCATAATTAAGCAAAGCTTAATCCTAACCCCAAGTCAAATACCCATACAACTTACTCTCCACCGAATGCTCCAACACCAAATTCATATGCACAACGGATATGGAAGTACCATTCTTATCGACCATAGATGCCTGAACAGCACATTCTTGATCGGGATGTGCTTTACCCAGATAATAAAACTCTGTTCCGTCGGCATCGTCTTTTTTCACAAATACATGCAGGTCGATGTTTCGTTGGTCTGCCTCAAGTATGGTTCTAACCTCATCGGATTCAAGGGTTCGTCTACTTCTTGTGGACCACTTCAGAACCTGTGGACTCACAAATTCCTCCTGATAGTTCGTACTTGCTTCGACCCCGTCATGCTTGTGATACGTTACAAAGATCGGGCAGGTCTTGTGCTTCGTCTTGTATCCGTACATGGTAGAGCTTTCGTCGCTATGCCAATTCAATAATTTACAGGTATCTTTGCGGGAGTATTTTTGATATAGAGTTAGTGGCTCGCTGCATACATACTGCTCATTTTTATGAATTGCGGTTTGAACAATATCTGTGATCATTTCTCTGAAATAAGCGTTGTTCTGTAAGGACTGGGCCATCATCGTGTGGAATCTAAAGGACTGATCCGGAGCGAACTCCACGATAGCGGTGTTTCCATATTTCTTCTTCACTGCTTCAGTGAAAAAAGACAAGTCTAAAACACGTTTCACCGAATCGATCGTTTCGGAATCTGTTGAGCAACCCCTTTCTTGCAGGGCATTTATGTATTCTTCATAGGTAACTTGATCTTTTGCTAAAAGTAGCTTTAATAGTAGGATTTCATATTTGCGTTTTCCATTAAGAATCTCGGCGGACAACATCATTATAATCATTTTCTCTTGCTCGGATAGATGTGGCACGGTTTCTTTGATTTTCTGCAAAAAGTGATAATAGCTAAAGTGCTCCTCAGTAAAGATCAGTGGATCGATCGAATCGTTATCAATAAAATCGATTAATCGGGGGATTCGATTCAGTCTATTTCTGAGTTGGAAATATTCTTCTCTAAGGATTTTGAGCGCTGTTAAATTGCTGTTGCTAATCGATCGGTAAATTTGTTGCCTTGCAATCTCTTCGAAATTAATTGTTGAGACGCCTTTAATATAACTAGTGTCCTTCATATGACGACGGATATTATCCTTGTTCTGAGACTTGTCGCCGGAGAGGGCTACCGGAATCAAATAGTTGTTCTTATAGTTACCAATAAAGTCGATGATGGTGACGAACTCTTTATCCGAGTGTTTACGCAGACCGCGTCCTAACTGCTGAACAAATACAATACTAGACTGGGTTTGTCGAAGCATTACGACTTGGTTAATACAAGGAATATCGATCCCTTCGTTAAAAATATCGACCGTCAGAATATAGTCGAGGTTCCCCGCTTCAAGATCTGTTACACACTGCATACGGACTTCCTGAGAGTCATCTCCTGTTAATGCTTTTGTGCGATAACCCCTTGCATTTAACATGCGGGATAGCTCGATGGTCTCCTCTTTGCGACTACAGAAAATTAGCCCTTTTACCGTTTCGCCGGAGTGTCCGTAATATTCGATTTTCTCGATTAAGTATGTAACCCTTTCGTTCGTGACCAATTGAGAGAGCATCGTTGTATCGTCAATCATTTGGTCGTTATATTCAAAGTCAGTGACGCCAAAATAGTGAAATGGACACAACATATCTTCTTCCAAAGCTTCCTGCAGACGGATCTCGTAGGCAATGTTATAGTCGAAAAGCTCATAGATATTGAAGTCATCCGTTCGTTCGGGTGTAGCGGTCATGCCGAGTAGAAATTTAGGTTCAAAATGCTCAATAACTTTAAGATAAGAATGAGCTCCAGCTTTGTGGACTTCGTCAATCAGTATGTAGTCAAATGCCTTTGGATCAAAATTTGTTAATGTCGAGAGTTTAGAAATCGTCTGAATAGTGGCAAAAAGGTATTTGGCATCTGTATCTCTACTAGTACCGGATAAAATACCGTAGTCACTATCGTTGCCCCCTAGAATTCGCTGATAATCAGTCATTGCCTTGTGCAAAATTTGTTCTCGGTGTGCAATAAATAGCATTCGACCTGGTGCGAAGTTCCTCGTGTCAAAAGCAGAGAGATAGGTTTTTCCTGTTCCTGTTGCCGAAATGACCAATCCTCGCTGCGCTCCAGTGCTGCGAAGAGCTTGTAGATTCATCAGCGCACTCTGCTGCATTTTATTAGGTGAAATTGTACTAAAAACAGTTTGCGGGATCGCTTCAGGAATTAAGGGTAGCGTCAATGGATGGTTACGGTTTGCCTTTTGAACCTCGTCATAGAGAATTTGATACAATTCAATCCATTTATCCGTTAGTGGGACTGCGTTTTCCCATACTTTTTTGAATTCATTATGAAACTGTCCTAAGAGCCCTCCATGTTTAAAAGAGGTTAGCTTCACATTCCATTCATAGTTGGCTTTTAATGCAGCGGCGGTTAGGTTGGAGCTTCCCATAATGATAGTGGAATGATCTTCATGCTCAAAAACGTATCCTTTGGCATGAAATCCACTTAGATCCGTCAACCGTACGTTAACATTTGTGATTTTTAGAAGCTCTTTATAAATTTTAGGTTGGTTGAAGTTCAGATAATTTGAGGTAAGGATTTTGCCCGATATTCCGCGCATTTTTAGATCAGCTAAATGAGACTTCAGGGTGGCTAGTCCACTCTCTGTAATAAAAGCAACGGAAAAAATAAAGGACTGACAGCGATCCAGTTCTTCGAGCAAAGGGGTAAGAACAAAATCGCTGGTCTCTTTATTGTTGACTAGAAGCCTAGGCTTGTATTGATCTAAAGAATCTAGCTGTTGGTCAATAAACGCCCAGTTCAAGGTGCTTTTTAAATGCTGAATAGGATTGTCCATGTTATATTGTCAGCTTCTTCTGAATTTTGTGTACAGCAGGAATATCAGCAGGCGCCCAATCTAGTGACATCAGTTCATGAGCAGATAACCACTGGATAGCAACATGTTCAGTTAAGGTAGGCTTCCCACTTAGTAAGTGGCAATAGAAAGTAGTCAGATGCACAAAGCCAAAATCATATTCATGCACAGTAGTTTCAATTTCTTCGCCAATCTCAATTGAACAGTTCATTTCTTCGTTAATTTCGCGCTTCAGCGCAGCCTGAGGAGTTTCGCCTTCTTCGATTTTGCCACCAGGGAATTCCCACTTGTAAGCTAGTGTTTTAGTAGCTCCGCGCTGTGCACAGAGGATCTTATTATTCTCGATGATGACAGCTCCAACTACGTAGATATGCTTTTTCATAAGTTCCCTCCGGTTATGCAGTCTAGTATTTATGCAATCAATTCTGCATTTATAATTCTATTCTATTATAGTAATGGGGCTTTGGGCTACTGAGGGATATTATGAAAGATTTCTGACAGACTATTCATCGAATGAATGATAGCATCTAGTGAATACGAAACCTATTTATCATGTATGGGAGAATCGATAATGAAAACTATGCTACGTCTTTATCATGAAGGAAATACGGATTACCATTCAACCTTTTTTGATTTGATACATGGGGATACAGAGACGAAGCAGACCAAAGGACTCTCGTACCTATTTTCAAGATATCCTAACTTGATTCAGCTCTTTCTAAAAGAAATTAATCGTCTGACTAAATATAGGTACGCAGAATTTAAGCAGGAAATTGATTTTGTTCAAGTAGATGCGGAAATGTTATCAGCGGGAGAAAAGAAAATAAGACGCGATATTACTTTGTCTTTGTTCCATGGGAACACCAAAATACTAGTTATAGTAATTGAAGCTAAGAGCGTAAGTGCTTCTGTACTGCAAAAGGATATCACAAGACAACTGGAGTCGTATCTTGATCCAACAAATTTTCCGCTCGATGCTAATGTACCTCAGCTAGGTGTAACCTTAACAAAGTATAGAGTGCTTCATCCCCCTGAGAATGGATTTGTCAGTCTTACTTGGACAGACATTATAGAAATGATAAACGATGTAATTAGTCAAGAGATTAGAAGAGGTGAGGATGTAACTGTTGCAACAGAATTTATAGATTTTATTAAAGGGGTGAGAAAAGGAATGAAATATTACGAGGTTGAAGTTCTGTCGGTTGCAGCGGGTAAGACGCATGAGTTAACGAAGAATCATTTTGTTCATGCATGCCCACATACTGCGAGAGGGTTTTCATATAAAACTCCAATATATATAACTTTCAGATCTAGTGGCGGTGGAGAAATGGAGTTTCTATATAAGATTGATGAGATAGTTGTTCTTGATCCGTTGTCTCCTTCTCTCGACGTTTTATTAGAAGGTATACAGATAGATTTTGCTACTAGAATTAAAGAATACATATCAAATCGTATAAATGGTGGTTATGGATTTAATCATCCAGGAGAAGAGTATCGTTTCTATAATCTTTGTAGTAAAGGTGTAATTCATTTGAAGCATCTACCCAAGCCATTGATTAATAACTCTGGTGCACGATACTACTCTATCGCTGAACTCATAAAGGGAGAGAAAATAGTGGTTGTGGAGAGCCAAGATCGGTAAACGCACCAGGTAGATCAGCTTCAAAAGACTACGCTATCTCGCAAGCGGACATGTATCAAGCTTTGATGGAGACTCATCGTATAAGGTTTGTTCACACTGGACATTCAATGCATGTGGAAGCAGTTCGTTCGTTGGTTTATAAGGGTGCAACTCCTTAATAAACCCGTGCTAGAAATTGAATAAAGATGTGATAAATTAGAGGATCGGATGAATGGAGATTGGGACAAAAACCAAATCCATCAAGCCGTTCCTCTGTTTTTATATCAAGATATTGTTCAGGTTTTGTAGCACGGGATTATTCATACTGACAGAGAATCGGGTATTGTTAATTTGACTAATATGATCTACTACGTTACGTTTATAAGTCTATTCAGAAGGAAATTGAGAAACGTGAGATTGCTAGTATTTAGTGGGGTTGTATTATGGATAATAGAACGACTGCCTCAACAGGTATTTATAATATAGAACATAGGAGGATATATGTCCTGGAGCAAATTGAAGCAACAACTGGAGAGTTTTCTCTGTCCTGCATTATATGGAAGGGTCGAATACCGCGCAACCAGTTACCGTTATTTACCTGATAAATCAGGGAGTTGTTATATTTCGGTAGATAAAAAGAACGTACTCAATATGAATGATAGAACTAGCTCAATTAGATGGTATCAGACGGAGCAGGAGATTAAGAATGATTCAGATCTCCAAATTCCTATCAACCATGAAGAAATTGAAGCGGTTAGAAAAGATAGTAAGGGGATCATCCCAGAGGATCGTCTAATAGTAATTGCAAGAAGTAGAAAAATATCAGAAGTTGCAAAGGAGCTTTTGTCAGCACAGACATCATTAAGTAAATCGAATTTTATCGTTGTAGCTAATAAGTTTTTATCTACTTCTATAGAGGAAAGCATAGAGAGCAATGATATCTTATTGAATATTCTAGCTTTAGTGGACAGACGAGTTGGAAAAAAGCGAATTTTAAACATGAGTGAGAAGATGAAGTTAAAGCATCCAATTGTGCAATATTTTTATGAAGTAAGGCGTAGTACATTATGAAAATAAATAACTTCATTGAATATTCAAGAGTAGATACACTGTCAGGAAGTGTCTTGACTTTTCTTGAAGCGAATTTCATGTAATTTTATATCCGCAGATGATCTTACAAAAGCTATGATGATGGGAGGGATGTCCGCATATGCTACATATGGATCGGGTTAGACTAAGATCTTTCGTAGCCGGTTTTCATTGATGGGGGCTCATCGTATAAAGTTTGTTCACACTGAGCACTCCACACACGTGGAGTCCGTCGTATTACTTGTAAGGAATGTGTAACCCAAAAATAAACCCGTGATATAACAAATAAACTCGTGCTAAAAATCGAATAAAGACGTGGTAGAATAGGGGGAGGGACGAATGGAGAACGGGGAAAACCCAGATCCATCAAGCCTTTCCCCTGTTTTTGTATCAAGACATTATTCAGATTATAATAAAGTCGTGATAGAAAAAAGAAGTGAAAAATTGAGAAAAGCTTCGATTTGTAGCATGGCTTTATTTATACGAGCAACGGTGGAATGCGGGTTTGAGGGCTGTTTTTTAGCAGGAGTTTATTCAGTGTGAACAAAAAAATTAAAGCAAGATGCAGCGAAATGACTCTCAGGAGATACGTTTATCAGACACGGCTTTTGCTTTTGCATCCATCGATGCAGGATGGTATCCTGATTTTAATTCAGGGAAGCTTTAGGCTTGTCATGATTAATCATAAGGAGGAGTTTTATGGAATTAGAATTGTTCAATTTTATAGAGAATGTTACAGAGTATCTGGAGGATTCCAGAAATGAGTTGAATGCAGCAAGCAGAGATATACGGTTATATTTTGAAAAAGTATTAGAAGATTATAATGAAGGGTCTTTGAACGTTAATTCCAGAGTCAAATCTACATCAAGTCTAAAAGAAAAAATCCTTCGAAGTGGCTACTATAAAAAATATACATCTCCACAGCAACTGATTTCGAGCCTGTCAGATTTAATTGGGATACGAATTGAATGCAGATTTATTGAAGATGAAAAAGAAATATGTGAGCTACTAAGAAAACATTTTCATGAACAAGATGAAGATGGGTATTTTTACAATTCCACGAATAAAAACATAAAATTAAAGTTGGCAGGAGAACAACCTCAACGGCAAAAAAATGGTTTTGAAATATTCAGGATAGACGGGTATTGTCAATATGAGGGTAAAAAGATCAGCTTTGAATTGCAAATTAAATCTCTCGTGAATATATTCTGGGGAGAGATTGAGCACAAGGTCATCTACAAAAATAATAATTATACCTTAGGAGACGAATTTATAAAAAACCTAATGACGTCGATTAAGAAAAATCTCTTGATGATTGATAGTCAACTATTGGCAGTAGATAATCAAATCAATAAACAAAATTCGATTAATCCTACCAATCGGAAATGGCAGATCCAGAAGCTGCTGTCAAAGATTATTTATGATATTTATTCATTAAAAATGGAAAATAACATTGGTCTTGTCGTGGATTTTAAAGAATCCAGTGATACGATCATGAAATATATTTTTCGATCTAATAATGCGGAAGAACTAGGAGACTACAGTGGAACATTAGTTAAAACATTGAATAGGTTGAATGATGTCAGTCGGAATCATGTTTGCTTTACTAGTGAAATAACATTTGAGAAGGATATATATTTTCAAGATGAATTTAGCAATATGATCGGCAGCACAATCTTAAAGTCCATCAATCGTGATTTTAATTGGAACTTATTCTTTCGAGTTTTATTTGAAATAGAACTAGGCAATAATGCGGAGGATTTCGAGAATTTTATTGGGTTTTTCAAGAATTTGTTGGAAAAGAATATCAACTTTGTGAAATTGCGTTCAAAATTTAATAGTGAAGAAGCAGGTCACATTGCGAACTTACTTATGAAGGAAGTAGCATACTGTTTTACGCAAATTGATTCCATTACATTTATATATGACCGTAGCATTGAAGAAATCAAGCATGTTGTAGACAACACTATTGATTTGATCGATAGAAACATCGATTCATACCAGCAATGGGAGAAGGAACATGAAGTTTACCTGGAAATGACCGGTTCAAAATTATTATCAAAGCTCACGTAATGGGCATATCGTGACACGTAGAAAGTGCAGTTGATATGGTAGAGTTTCCTCATTTCGCTTACATGTTTGGAATACGAAACGGTTCGTCTTGTTCTTCGACTACCTGAGTTCGCCATGAAGGAGCGGCATGCCGTGTGCGAAATTTTGCATCCGGGAAGCGACGATGCAATGCCTATTCATTCCGAACGCCGTGAGGGTAGTTTGGAGCTAGAGGTTTCTGTTCGGAATGGTTGGCAAACCTCTGTCATTTCATAGCTCATGACCCACGTCGAAGAGGACATCATTCATAGATGTCCTCTTCTTGGTACAATATGCTTTTAAATGAAAGAATAGTATCCTAGAACAGGACAGTTAGTAGCTTTTGCGGCTTGAAAAGCTTCATCTACGTTATTCGAATCATTTAGCAGAAGGGAATAACGATATTGATGGAATCCGCCTAAATCTACTTTGAAATTGGTTTCCCAGAAATTGTTCATTACCCATGCATATACATCATCAATATTGTTGACACCTTCTTCACCACATAATTTGATCTCATGTGATTTGATATCTCCCATCATGATCAGTGGTGTATCAGGTGTCGTGATGATTAGAGAGCTGTTCGACGACTGATAGCACATGCCATCTTGCAAGGCATAGAAATCCGTACATGTTCCAGGTAATTGGTCTATTCTTGGACGGAAAATCGTGCCCGTTTTTTCAACCCAAAATTCTTCATTGTCATAGCCTGTTGTGAATGGCAATGCCAAATACAAGTTTTCCGGTTCCCACACACTTGTTTTATGGAAGCGGAAATCGACATCAATTCGAGGAATCTCTTTGTATGCAGTTAGGATAAGAGAGCTGGCATTGGTGCCTTTCAGCTGGTAACCGAGCTCAACACGAGAATAAAGTGGTCCGTCTTCTAACACAGTGGCAGATAGGAGTTTTCCGATATCTCTTTGCGTATGCACGGCCTTGCGGTTGCGTCCCATCAGGCGCCTTTCCTCGTACTGGGTTGTTTTCACAGGCGTTACTTCATAAATTGGAGTAAAGGCGCTAAACTTGCTGGTTGGTTTGATTAGCTCCTTATCATTGATTTTGTCATAGATCGAAGTGATGCCTTGTCCTTCTTCATATTGAATACGGAAGAACTTGTTTTCCAGTTTATAAGGAGTTACAACTGAGCCCGTCTGAAGTGTTTCGGCATATGTTGTTGCCAAATCGTTTACACCCTCGACTGCTATCTTGGCACAATTACCAGCTGAAATTAAAGGAGGTGCGGCAATGTCTCTGATCACGTAGCTTTTCTTTTGCTTAGCATCTAACTTCACTAGGATATTGATTTCGTATCCACGAGCATAATGTCCGATTTGATGAGGTACAACTAGACCAGTATCCTTCTCCAGTATCTCAAAATGCTTGTGTCCAAATAAAGATTCCAAACTAACATTCAGGACATCTATTACAGGGAAGTCATGTGGATTAATAGCTCCAAAAGTTAGTTCCTTATGGACTGAGGTAGGAGTTTCACCATGGAAATAAGTTATTTTATTGATAGCTCTTGAAGCAGATTCGTTGGCTTTGAGCGCAAATAAGCTTTTCCTTAAATCGAGTTTATTTACATTCGGATGCCATGGCTCATCGATGGATGATGAATAACCCCAAGTGTGCTCAGCATAAAACAATAAATTGTACTCGGTACTGTCGAATACTTCTTTGCCTATAATTTTCCCATCCGGATCCAGCTGACGTGCAGCGTACAGCTTTCTGCTTGCTTCGCGATAATGCTGGACGATATTTGGTGTAGAGCCTACGCCATCAGCCCACCAATCGGTCCAATCGCCAGAATAGGTTGGGATTTCAACTTCAGCTTGGTTTAGAATATCAAAGAATTCATCCAGTGTTACCATCTGAAGCTCAATTTCCTGACCGTGTATCGCATTGTATTCATGAATGAATTCGATGATTCTGGTACTTGCAGGAGAGTTATCTCTCATTATTCCTGAGATACTGACTGGTACGAAATCATAAGGATGCTGCTGCTCTCTTAGCACTCTTACATAGGCCTCGATTCTTTTTTCGGCCATATCGAAACTACTCAAGTGTTCATGCATTAGACCATCATGAATCGTATACTCATAATCATATTCGTTACAAACCAGCTCATTGCCGATCAGGTAATGCTCTCCATTCCATACAAGCAACTTATTCCCCTTTGGCGACTGCCAGTAGAAAGGCATTTGCTTCTTGAATAAAGGGTGGTAGCCATGATGGGTATGAATGCAGGACATCAAGTTTCGGATCCCATTCTCATATAGCGCATCAGCATATCCCCAGCCATAGCCGTTAATATCAGCGGTCATGGCAGAAGTCATTTGAATCGAGTAACGCTCCATACTTGTTACACTGCGAGCGATTGTATTGTTTAGAACGGTATAATCAACTAATTCTGTCATGTTGAGATAGTTGCCGGATAGTCCGATCTCACCCGATTTGACATATTTAATAAAATCATCGATATAGGATTGATCAGCGGTTTCGAGGAATTTCTCTACGCACCAGAAGCTTTCACAATTCCATTTGAAGCCTTCCCACTTGGTTTCCCCCGCATGAATGGCATTTAGAATATCAATGACTTCTTTAATATAATAAATATGATGCAGTTCTATTTTTTCTTGATAATCGGTATAGCCTATATCTGTGTGACTGTGATGAATCAAATACATGGTGAATTTTTGTTGTGACATTCGATAACCTCCAACATAAAATTTGTTAAAATAAATCATATGTAATTACAAATGTGTGGAAGGAGATATAAAGGAAGTAGGGAGTGTTACACCCTACTTCCTTTTGTTTAAAGGTTTCTTCTAGGCATAAACATATAGTCGAACACAAATTCTTTTTCATTTAAACGATATTGTTCCAATGTGTAGGGACCACAGCTTCCTGAGCCGACTCCAGTCATCGCATAGTCAATGTTCCAGACGGTGTAGCCACTTTTTTGCAGTTCAAAATGATGTTTTTTGGCAGCCAGTTCTTCTCTGGTATACTCCGAGGCGCAGAAGCTGAAAGGCTTTGTGCTGTATGCCTTAAGTATTGTATTCGCATTTGAGAGTGTACATTCTTCTGTGTCATAGTGCGAGCCGTTCTCCTGCGGATAAATATAGTTTTCAAAAAGCTCAGGCACAGTTGCGTTAAACATACTTTTATAACTACCAGCGTGTTTATCGCTATAGCTCTCTTGCGGGCCATAGCCGAAATAGGTACAATTTTGAAAATCCTCGGTCAGAAAATACCGCATGCCAAAGCGCGGCAGATAGGCTAGGTCCTGACGGACGGATACATGCAGTGACACTTCTATGGCTCCGCTTCCATACACATGATAAACTGCTTGAATATTGCAGAAAGGAGCAGCGCGATCTGCTACAAGTGATAGAGGGCAGGTAATGGTAACACAAGTATTAGATTGTTCTACCGATGTTTCGTAAGTATAGGTATAAGCCGCATCCAGCCGTAGGTTTTTCCAGGAATGTTTGATGCTGTAATTGGAAATCCCAGCCTCACCCATATCGTTATCCGTAGGGGCGCGGTAAATATCAAACTCAGCTGGTCTGGCAAAACACTCTAAGCCGTTTATCACACACGAATCAAACGTGCCGAGTGCAGTATTAAAATGATAAGAAAATGCTTCACCACAAATCAGCCATCCGGTTTCGGTTTGCTCAGTCGTTACGGCAGAGTGCGATACAGGCAAGGACACACTCATGTCTTCTGTGGAAAGATCAAACTGATCAAATCCAAGCGACGTTCCGGCCGGGATGAGCGGATGAGCGTTTTTTTGCAGATATTCGAATTTCAGATAAACACGAGCCCCGTCTATAGGCGGCAGCGAAAGCGGTAATGGTACTTTTGCGTGCGGGGCAAGGTTGAAGTTAGCAATGCTACCTTCTGCAATTTTAGTACCGTTTTGCTCCAGCGACCAGACGATAGTAACAGCATCGGAGAGGTCTGCAAAGTCCAACTTGTTTTCTACAGAGAATGTATTTCCTGCTCTTGTTATATGAACAGGACGGGCACAATTCTTCAGCTCCATCAAGCCGGTGTGCGGCGTACGGTCGGGATAAACGAGTCCGTCTACACAGAAGTTGCCATCATGCAGCTTTTCGCCAAAGTCCCCGCCATATAGATACTGTGCATTGCCACTTGAGTCATACTGTAGAATGGCATGATCACACCATTCCCACACAAAGCCGCCGGCAAAACCATCATAACGATAGAACAACTCATAGTATTCGGATAGACTGCCGGGACCATTGCCCATAGCATGGGCAAACTCACACAAGATCAATGGCTTTTTGCACTCCTGAGCCAGCTTTTCTGTATATTCTAGATCAGGGTACATATAGCTTTCTACATCCAGAATATCAAAGTTGAATTTCCCCTGATCCTCAGGCATAAAGTTTTTTGATTCATAATGAAGGAGACGTGAGCTGTCTAGCTTCCGCACAGCATCAACAGCAGCTAACGTATTGGCACCTAATCCACTCTCGTTGCCAAGTGACCAGATTACTACACAAGGGCGGTTGATGTCGCGAGTGACTAGACGCTGCACACGATCTACAATAGCCGTTTCAAACCGCGGATCGTGATGGACAAGCGCATACCAGTCATTATCGCGATCACCATGACTTGTCCATGCGCCATGCGTTTCCATGTCACCCTCGTCAATCACATAAAAGCCGTATTCATCGCATAAATGATAAAATTCCGGCGCATTTGGATAATGCGATGTGCGAATAGCGTTGATGTTGTGCTGCTTCATCAACTGCAAATCCCGTACTATTTGCTCGCGCGAAGCCACGTAGCCGGTATCGGGATAGCTGTCGTGACGGTTTACACCTTTGAACTTGATCGGCTGACCGTTGACAAGCAGCACATTATCCTGAGCGGATATCGTACGAATTCCGATCGTGTCTATAATTCGCTCCTGTAAGGTATCAAGAACCATCTGATATAAATACGGCTGCTCGGCATTCCAAAGCACAGGATTTTCTATAGTCAGGCTAAGCGTGTCGTCGCATGTTTCGCCCTGTGCCACGACCCTGCCCTCGGCGTCCAGGATTTTAACGGATTTAACAAGCGCCGTGCCGAAATCATCAAACTTGAATGATACCGTGGCACTTTCTTGTTGTAAGGACGTTTGTACAACATAATGGCGTACATGATGTTGCGGGCGTTGCAGCAGATATACATCGCGGAAAATGCCCGACATGCGGAATTTATCCTGTGCTTCCAGATAGGTTCCGTCGCACCATTTTAAGACCATAACGGCGATTTCATTCTCACCATCTTGCAAAAATGGAGTTATATCATATTCCGCAGTGGAATGTGAGACCTGACTGTAGCCTATAAATACGCCGTTGAGAAATACATAATGACAGGAATCCACACCTTCAAAATTCAAATAAAACTGTATTTCCTCTGTAAGCTCCACGGAGAAGGTGCGCTTATAAACACCGCATGGGTTCTCTTTTGGCACAAAGGGCGGATTATACGGTATCGGATAATCAATGTTGACATACTGATGCTTGTCGTATCCGTACATTTGCCAGTTGGACGGAACCGGAAGGACGTTGTCTGAAACTCCCTCCAGAGTAGCTTCCGCAAAGGAAGGATAATACGTAAACATCCAGCTTCCGTTCAAGAGCAATACACGCTCATTATTTTCTTTCGATATGGAGTTGTTGCTGGGTGCACAGGGAATGTAATAAGTCCGGTCTGGCATTGTGTTCACTCGAACGATATTTAAATCCTGGTGATAATTATAATTCATACTATCTCTCCATTATCATTTGATTTATAAAGTGACAGGATAAAATTGATCGCTTTCGGAAAACGCTTTGGCTTGCAGACATACAAGGGCGCTGCGAATCCCGTCTTTCAAAGGGGCAACGGATTCGGTGGTTCTGCCCTGCATCAGATGTACAAAATTCCGCATGAGTACAATATCACCGCCGCCATGACGCGAGCCTTGATCATCGAGACGCACAGTGGTTACTTTATCACTCATGTGGTCAAATACTTTGATTTCATTGGTGGCGAAATCGAATTCCACGGTGCCCTTATAGCCATATAACCTAGCCCCTCGGCGCGCAGCCCCTTTGCGGGCAAAGAAGTTCTGCGAATACATGACGTGCATGCCGCTTTCGTATTTCACAATCATGCTCCCGGAGTCTTCGTTACCGGTGTCTACCGCAAAGCTGCAATAGTCGTTACGCGGAGTGTCATTCCGCACATGAGTGATATTGTAAGTACTGTCCATACAGGTTTCCCATTGGTCACATTCGCTGCAGCGAAGACCGGCAGGCATGTCGCCTTTATAAATTTGTTTGGATTTCATGGCACAAACGTTCACGGGTTCTTCACCCAGCAAATAGTTGATGACGTCGATATCATGCGTTGCCTTTTGCAGGAAAAGCCCCTTAGAAGCGGATTCATCTCGATACCAGTCGTGGAAATAAACAAATCCATAGGGAACATCGTTGAACGCCTGTACATGCTCAACCTTGCCAATCGTGCCGGCATCTAGAATACGCTTGACCTCCTGCACCAGCGGTGTGACGCGCAAGGGGAAGGAAACAACTGTGGGAGCCGTTGCGTTCGCTTCGCAGTCGGCTAACGTTCTCAGATCCTCCATCGTAGTCGCCACCGGTTTTTCCAAAAACAACGGCAGATTGCGATCCAGCACCTTTTTGGCGAAATAAGTATGCATGTTGCAGTTCGTACCTACGATCACGCCGTCCAGTTTTTCGTTGTCCAGCATTTCGTCCGCATCCGTATAAAAGGTAATGGTATCCGGATTCATCTCGCAGCTGCGCAAAAGTCCGTCGATTTTATCGATTCCCATTTGGTGCATCGATTCTTTGGAGCCGTCTTTCTTCATTAAAGCCCGCACGCGCTCATGGTCGGGATCAGCTACTGCCTTGATCTGGATTTCATAAGGTAGCGCGAACAAATCATCCATCAGCATGTCGATCCGCACGCCGTATCCAATAACACCAATATTCAACAAAAGAAGGACCTCCTGTTATTTTTTTAGTTCGATTTGTTTAAGCTCACCAGCGGAAAGAGTTACCATTTTCATTTGAACGAAGTAATTATGCGTTAAGCGCCGAGCGTTTGTGCATTCATCCGCAAGCAGCGTAACCATCGTGCTGTACGCTGTAGGATTATACAATTTCAGGTGTACGGAATCCTGATCCCACTGTGCAACATAGCATTCCACATGGTCGAATACCTGAAGAGTGCGGCTGGTAAAATCCACATAGACGCCGGGTACTTCCACAAACGTAAGCAGCATGGAAACTTCCGGCCAGTTGGAGCCATAGAGGAATTCACCAAGGGTTTCCATGCCTTCCCAATCACTTGTTTGCACACGTTCATTCATATAGCCTGGAGGTAAATATTTCTTTTCAAGCGTAAACTCCGGATCTTCCGCCAGAGATACATACTGCGGTAAACTGTGTGCAATGGCATGTAGATCCTGCAGATATTTTGCATTGCCAGTAAAACGAAACAGCTTGAGAAGACTGTTGCCTGAAAGTGTACAAATCCCAGGAGCAGAATGCTTGTTCTGCGCGTTGGCAAATACCGTGCCGCTGCTATGCACACCACGCTTTGCAGCTGTACTGTGTGCAGGGAACACAAAGTCATAGCTCATGACCCATGTCATGGCAATTTCACAGGTATATTCCGCATAGGATAGCCAGATGCTCTTTCGGGTCGTTTCATACAGCTGGACATAGCTTTCCAGCATGGCGAAGGCCGCTTCGCTATCCGGTGCTTGACAGATTTCTCCTGGACAGCCGTTCAGCATGCCTTTTACTAAATAGTTATTGTAATAATGCTCACCGAGCTGTTCGGCGACATCGAGGTATTCCGCAGACTGAAAATATTCGCTTGCCAGTGCCAACGCGCCTACAGCCATACACGCTCCGGCAGAATTGCCTATTACTATTTCTTCTGTAGCCATATCAATGAACTGTCCGAGCTGCCCGTATTTTCGGAACAACCGTACAAATGCATCGCAAAGAGCCTTTACGGGTTGCTCAAACTCGATTGTGGAGTGGTGATTCTCCGAAAGCCACAATAGCTGCTTCATTACGAAATAGAGCAAGTCGGCATTTTTTCGGACGAGCAAAATGGTGTCAGAGTTACTGTCGAAGCCGTCACCATAAAATTTTCCGTTTCCATACATGCCGAACACCCATCCGCTGGGATGCTGCAACCGTGAAAAAATAAAGCGAAGGGTAGACAGTGCGCGCTGCCGTGCTTCGGATGTATCTTCCAGTAAGAACGGATAGCTGTTCATGCCTCCACCAATCCAGCCTGCCTGCCAACACTGTTGAGGTATATTCCAATCGGTCCCTACGGAGTAATATCCTTCTTCTATAAAGTTTTCTCTTTGGTATTTTTCTTTGATACTTATATATGCCTTATAAAATGGAACGTTATAAAAAAGCTCCGGAATCTCCAACGTTGTTTTCGAACCATTCACCTGTTTGAAAAAGTCAGGCAAAGATATTTGCTGCCAATGAAAGACACAAGCAGTAAGAGTCAATGTTTCACCTTGCTTGAACAAAGCTCCGGTATCCTGAGATGGAGCTGAGACATCTGGACGAAAGCCCTGTCCGTCGTTTTGATCTCCAAAAAAATATTGTGTATTTTCGCGTACACCCGGAACGGACAGTACAAAAGAGGCTTGGCGATCGACTTGATTTTCATCGACGGTAAAGCCTGTATAATACCCCCCGCATTGATGCTCACCTAACAGGACAGAACCTGATTGATCGTTGAGATCATAAAATCCGCACAAAGAAGATGCCATATCACCAGAAAGCAAAGAAATTCGCGATTCTGTTTTCTCAATATCGAGATGAGGAATGCTGGTTATGACTTCGGCATCTGTAAGTGGGCTATTTTGGGGAGGTGCATAATAAGGCGGATAGGGAAGAGGCAAGCTTGTAAAGCGGTTACCATTATAAACCGCACCTGGCATCAACACATAGTTGCCTTTTTCCCATTGCCCGGCCTCCATCGAAAACGAAAAATTCATCGGAACTATTGTTTCTTCGTGAAATGACAAGGTAATATCCAAACGTTGGCCCTGCGGCAGGGTATGCGTTGTAATCGAAGCACTGCAAGGGTAGCGGGAAAAAGTATATTGACTGTTTTCTAGATTCACGGAAAATTTCTCACAGTCTAGTACTTCACTGCCGTTAAAGGATTTACACATAAGAGAATAACGCATAGCGGGTTCCTTTCTATTATCGCTTATTAAATAGAAATCCGGTGTAAGATATTGCAATACACCGGATTTCATAAAGGAGTGCGAGATTATTTGGTTGTTCTCCAGGCGTCATATTGAGCCTGCTTTTCTTTGATGATGTCGTCCACACCTGCAGCTTTCAGGCGCTTGAGGAATTCTGGCAATACTTTAGCAGGGTCAACTGAACCAGAGCTGAGTGCCGGAATCATTTCGGTGGTAACAGCAGAGCAGTTTGCAAGCTGAGTTTTTACAGGTGTCGAATCGAACACGAAGCCCGATACTGGTGAAATTTCTGCTGTTTTGTCAGCTTCATAGATGATTTTTTGAGTCT
This sequence comes from Paenibacillus sp. FSL K6-0276, assembly GCF_037977235.1. Classification (NCBI taxonomy): domain Bacteria; kingdom Bacillati; phylum Bacillota; class Bacilli; order Caryophanales; family Paenibacillaceae; genus Paenibacillus; species Paenibacillus sp. FSL K6-0276. The sequence goes on from NZ_CP150276.1 coordinate 778,868, forward strand.
CTCTTTGAATCTCACCATCTTTGTTCTTGTCATAGTTAGTACGGTTGAAGTTAGGGCTGTAAGATTGACCAATTTGCCATTCGTTAAAGTTGAAATTGTATTTGCCTTCAACCATAGTAAACTTGCCATTTTCATCGTAATTGTAGTCAACGCCCTCTTCACCAAGCGTAATCAGTTTGTACAGCTCATCGTTGGTGTTGAGCAGTTCAACTAACTGCAAAGCTTTTTCAATATGTTTGGATTCGGAATTGATTGCAATAGCAGCAGTAGAAGCTGCGCCCGCAGGAATCATCGTGCGAGAGGTGGAAACGGTTACTGCAGGAGCATTACCTGCGCTTTTAGTCATAGACATATTGCTGGCATCAGGATTACCAGGATATTCAATGCTGTCAGGCCAGCTGCCCGTTTTCTCAGCGACAAATTTGGCTGCTTTACGGTCAGGAGAAGTATCTTTTACTGTTGCGCCATCCTTGCGAACATAACCTTTGACGAACCAGTCGCGCATAATTTCAGTGTACTTCGCAAAATCTTCCGTCTCAAACTGGTTGATGACTTTGTCTTGATTGTCAAGGTTAATCCAGCCAGGGATGCTAGTATCACCTACGGCTTCCATGTTCCATAACAGCGGATTGCTGGCAAACATGTTTTCACTTTCAACGGAGCTCGTTTCAAACCCGATCATTTCTCGGTGTTTTGCTAGAGTATCGCCAAGGAAAGGTCCGATCTTTTCGAGTACCTCAATTGTAGGCTTGCCTTTCAAGGCTTTCCAGTCAAAACCGGTTTCATCTACAAGATCAGAACGGAACTTAAAGCCCTGTCGTTTAGCAGTGCCCCACTGTTGATAGTTCACGAGTCCATAGATCTTACCATTTACTTTAACGCCTTCCCACAGTCCTTCAGGGATACGGGAATAAGTTTCAGGCGCATATTTAGGGAGGAGGTCAGTCAGATCAGCATAAGCACCTTTGGCTGCGTTTTCAAAGAAGTTAATGCCACCCCAGTTTGCAGTGAAGCTGAGATCCCAATCGTCGCCGGAATTGATCATCAGGTTCATTTTCTCGGCATATGTGCTGCTGTCTACAAGAATCAGATCCAGTTTTGCATTGATTTCTTTGCCAATGATTTCGTTCGCTTTCTTCATGACGCGGTCAAAGTCATTGACAGGGCTGTTCATCATGTAGAATTTGAGCTCAACCAACTTTTCATCAGTTGGAGCAGAAGCCGGAGCAGAAGCCGAAGCAGAATCGTCGGTAGAGCCTGCTTCTTTCTGCCCGCAGCCGGTCAGCATCATGGTAAACAGCATCGTTACAGACAACAGAATTGCGGAAAATCTTTTCATTGTATTTCCCCCTAATATTTATTTAATTTTCCGGTGGTTTACCGGTAAAATTACTCTTTTACAGCGCCTATTGTCAAGCCTTTTTCAAAGTACTTTTGCAGTAAAGGATACAGCAAAATAATAGGGCCGATGGCGAGTACGCAAGTTGCCATGCGCGCGCCTTCACTAGGCAGCATTCCAATAGCAGCCTCCATTGACTGTGAAGCTTGTGCGTTCGACTGCAAATATCCAATGTTGTTCATCAAAGATTGCAGCAGATATTGTAGGGGGCGTAGATTTTGTGATTCAATATACAATGATGCGGTCATCCAGTCATTCCAGTAGGCAATGGCTACAAACAAACCGATGGTTGCAAGCGACGGTTTGGAAAGCGGTAATGCAATCCGGAAAAAAGTACGGATTTCACCCGAGCCATCGATACGCGCTGACTCGATTAATGAATCTGGAATCGTACGGAAGAAATTTTTCATAATCAGTATGTTAACCGTCGACACCAGATAGACGATAATCAGCACCCAGATGGTATCCTTCAGATGCAGGATGCGCGTCAGCAAAATGTACTGCGGAACAAGACCGCCGTTGAACAGAACCGGAAGATACACAAAGAAAGTGAGCGCTTTGCGGTGAGTCACTTCGGGACGTGTCAGTGAATACGACAGCATGGAAGTAATCAGCAGATGTAAAAGTGTGCCGACAACCGTCACAAAAATCGTAACGGCATATGCATTTAGAATAGAGCCTGCTCCACTGAATACATACTGGTAAGCAGCCAGACTGAACTCTTGGGGCCAGAAGCGATATCCGTCAAGCATCAACGATCGCTCGTCCGTAAACGATATGGATACAACCAAAAGCAGAGGAAGGATGCAGGCTAGGCTCATGGCAATAAACGTAAGATGAATCACTAATTTTGAAAAATGTAGTTTTCTCAGAAGCATGTATTTTCCTCCCAATTAGAAACGGATTTAAGTCTTTTTTCAAAGACAGTATTCCGTTTCTGCAGATCGATCAGAAAGTGCAAATTTCATCCTTTCGGATCGATTAAAATAGTGCGCTATCGGGATCCTTCTTTTTAATGATGTAATTCGAGATCAACACAAGGAAGAAACCAACTACCGCTTGATATAAACCAATTGCCGACGCCATGCCGTAGTCATTGACCTTTTTCAGCGAGCGGAATACAAGTGTGTCGATAACGTCTGTTGCTGGGTAAAGAGCACCCGCATCATTTGGAAGCGTGTAGAATCCGTTCCAGTCACCCAGACCGCCATTGAACAATTTCCCAACCCACAGCAGTGAAAGAACAATGATGGTCGGTTGTAAAAGCGGCAATGTAATATGTTTAATACGTTGCCACTTTGAAGCACCGTCCAGTTGCGCAGCTTCATAGTAGTCGGTGTTAATCCCGGCAATGGCCGCTACATACAGCACCGAATAGTAACCGACGTTCTTCCATATATAAGCAATTGGCAAGATGTATCGCCAGTAAGACGGCTCACTGTACCAGTAAATGGTCTCTCCGCCGTTTTCGGTAATCATGCTGTTGACAATACCACGGTCAACACTCAATAGGCTGAAAAGAATGAACTGGATGACAATCCATGAGAGGAAGGTCGGTAGCAAAATCGATCCCTTATAGGTAGCGGATACAAATTTGTTTTTTATTTCATTTAATAGAATAGCCAGTGCCAATGCGCAAAGCGTAACGGCAACTGCTTGTACTACATTGTAAAAAAGTGTATTGAAGGTAACGTTTCTCGCAGCGTCGGATTTAAAGAAAAACTCAAAGTTTTTGAATAGCGGGTCCATCCATGGACTTCCGAGAATACCATCGCGTGCATTGTAATCTTTGAAGGCAATGATAACGCCGACCATCGGGATGTAAAATAAGATCGCAACAAAAATTAATCCGGGTGCCATCATTAAATAGAAAGGCGTCTGACGTCGCGCGCTGCGCAATGTTCTGCGAGGCTTACCCGTGCGATTCGGAATTGCATTTGTAATCGTCTTCATTGTTTCACCCCCTTTCTCTGCATTGTTTGTACGTCTGCTATTACTGTAGCTAAGAGGGGGGTGGTGTTCAACAAACAAATATGTTGTTCTTTTTGTTTTTCAACACTGGGCATCTCTAAAAAATAGCGATTTCTACAAAGTGTAATAAATCGTTGAGGTATTATTTATTTATAACTATAATTAAGATCAATATATACTAGGAAGCTGTCACTAGGAGGTCGTAATGAAGCTCTCAAATAAAACCAAAAAAGGTAGTACGAGCTTTCTACGTAAATCTTTTTTCTCTTTTTTGATTATCTCGTTCATCATCACTGTTTTACTTACGACTTTTTTGTCATTTACTTATTTACGCACTACGATTTCATTAATTAACGGCTTTAACGAAAAACTGATTGCTCAATCCAATTACAGTATCACCTATCTCGACGAGACCGCCAAAAAATTTGGAAATGCTCTTTACACCGACAAAGATATCATTTCCTATTTAAACATGGAAGAGAATGATGTGCGTGTTGCAATTGCAGCAAGCAGGGTAATTGACAAACACTTTCTGACTCTGAAAGATATCGACAGTGTGTATCTTTACAATGCGGGATTGGATTTGTTTTATTCCTCACGGAGCGGTGAACGTCAATCAACATCTGCATTTTCTGATCAGGTGATTGCAAAGTTGTTAACTGACAAAAATTTTGTGGCCGATTATCATGGTCGTCCCATTGTGGCATCTGTTGATGAAGCAACACAATCGGCAAATGTGTGTTCATATATATTATTTGAACCAGGGAGCACGGAATCTGGCCTAAAAAATGCTATCGTTGTCAACATTCGAACAAAAGCGCTTACGAACTCTATCCAAGCGATTAACAGTAGTGATTCAGTTCCTGAAACATCTTTTTTTGTGGTTGACTCGGGCGGTTCTATTTTAAGCATGGCCCTCTCACCGGATTTTGCTCATGACATGAGTGAAGTGCGGACATTAGGCCGGAAAGCGCAGGAACTGGACGGCAATATGAATCAGGTGCAAAAAATTGACGGAATCAGTTATCTTGTTTCGAGCAGTAAAAGTAATGCAAACAACTGGTACATCATGGGCGTTACACCCTTCAAAAAAATTTACAAGGATGTAATCACCGCATCATTCGTGTCGGCGGGGATCGTAGCAGCTGTGTTTATTTTTTGCGCGGTCATTTGCCTGTTCTTGGCACGCAGACTGAACAATCCTATTCAAGCCATTACGAAAATCATAAATGGGGAAGCTCCTGAAAAAAGCAATCCACTCGTGTCTGACACGGAAGAATTTCAAGTTATTCTATCGGTATTTGAATCGATGAAGGAGCAAAATTTGCGGCTTGATAAACTCATGCGCGAAACCGGCTATGCTGCCAAACAAGATTTACTAAATTCCCTGTTAAGTGAAAGTTCAACGTATTCGATGAATACCATTCTGGACAAGCTTCATGATCTGGACTTGGATTATATCGCCTCCAACCAGCTGTGTATGTGTCTATTCAAAATAGATAATTACAGTGTATTTAGGTCAGAAAATAGTCAAGAAGAGCGTTGGGCATTGCGTTATGCCATTGTGAATATTGCAGCAGAAATAGCGGAGGAAATTCCGTGTGAAATATTCAGTTGTGATTCTGATAAATTCGTAGTGTTAGTTGATTGTGCAGAAGTAACGCAATTTAAGTTAGTGCAGGAAAAAATAGAGCGATATTTACGCGAAGTACAAAGTAAAACGCAACAATTTATTCGTATATCTTTATCTATGACGTACAGCACCTTGTTTAAGGGAATGGAACATTTGCCTAGCATGTATAACAGTATGAAGGGTTCGATTCAACTCAAGATTCGTTATGGACATGGATGCATTATTTCTCCTTATATGATGGATGAAATCAATATGGATGATTTCCATGTACCTGTGAAGAAGGAAGAACAGCTGATCGAAAAAGTACTTGAAGGAGATATTGAAGGTGTTGTTGTCATATATCAATCTATCAAAAAGCAGTTGTATAATTGTTCTTACAATGAAATCATATCATGCATTATATATTTGATTTATTGTCTTTATTCCGGTGTACTTAGCAAGATGCCTGCCATAAAGGATAATCAAGATCTATTTCTGCAGGAGTTGTTGCACAATCTGCAAGATGCAGAAGTGAGCACGGATATCGATGATGTAATGAATACCTTTTTGACAAAGCTCTGCAGTAAGGTAATGATGTTAAAAAACTCGTCAAACAATAACGATTATTTAATTCAGCGCATTATCGGAATTGTAGAACAGGAATATTCCGATACTGGCTTATGTTTAAGTTCAATTGCTGAAAAGTTGCGTATGTCTCCGAATTATGTAGGTCGATTGTTTAAAACGTCATACGGGCAGTCGATTGCACAATACATCTTTGATTTGCGAATGAAAAAGCTTGATGATTATATGCGAAGCACCAATCTGACCTTGTCGGTGATTATAGAGAAGATTGGCCTTGAAAGGAACAATTATTTTTATACTCGATTCAAGAAGCATTTTGGCATGTCTCTCAGCGAATACAGGCTGCATCTGGGACACGATGTTGATGATGATGATTGAATTCAGGCTTGTACAGCATAATTAAATTTTTGATTAACGGCCCTTATCTCTTTCGTTGGAGACGCGGGCTTTTTTGTTACAATTATTCGTTTTGAAAAAGCAGAAAAACATAATAAAGTACTATTTTTGAGATTGATGGTTTGAAATCTCGCTGACTACAATATGTATGTTTTATTAAATTATTTACATCCTATTTAAGGAGTGATTACGTATGTCAGGAATAGAATATCATGTTTCATTGGTGGGTAACGATTCGTGGGAAGGTACACGATCAGCTCCATTAAGAACCATTTCAGCGGTAGCTGAAATGGCGCTGCCGGGGGATGTAATCACTGTACATGAGGGCACCTATCGGGAGAGAATCAATCCTCCGTGTGGAGGAGAATCGGATGATAATAGAATTGTATATCAAGCCGCAGTTGGTGAAAAGGTTGAAATAAAGGGCTCCGAAATTATTACTAATTGGGAAAAGGTGCAAGGGGATGTGTGGAAGGTAATCCTACCTAATTCTTTCTTTAAGGGATTTAATCCATACGCTGACCTTATTCAAGGGGATTGGTTTACTCCGAAGGGGCGGGATCACCATACTGGAGCGATTTATTTAAACGGGAATTGGCTGGTAGAAGCAGCGGAATTCAATGATGTCATCCATCATGAAGGAAACACAATGCTCTGGTTCGCAACAGTTGACGAGCAGAACACGATGATCTGGGCTAATTTTGGCAACTCCAACCCGAATGAGGAATTAGTTGAGATTAATGTAAGACAATCCGTGTTCTATCCGAAGCAGTCAGGCATTAACTATATAACCGTCAGAGGATTTACGATGCGTCATGCGGCAACGCCTTGGGCTCCACCGACTGCCGAACAGGTTGCATTGATAGGAACTAACTGGAGCAAAGGGTGGATTATTGAGAATAATGTCATCAGTCATTCGAGATGCACGGGGATTTCCCTCGGCAAATATGGTGACGAGTGGGATAATGCTGAGACAACCACCGAAGCTTATCACAGAACGATTGATCGCGCATTGGGGAATGGTTGGAACAAAGAACAAATCGGCCATCATATCGTTAGAGGTAATACCATTTCTCACTGTGAGATGGCTGGTATTGCCGGCAGTTTGGGGGCTTGCTTCAGCGTCATAACTGAAAATATAATTCATGATATTCATGTACAGCGCTCCTTCACAGGAGAGGAGATGGCCGCCATTAAGTTTCACGGCGCCATTGATACTTTGGTAAGTAACAACCGTATCTATCGTTCGGTGATTGGGCTTTGGTTTGACTGGATGACTCAGGGAACACGTGTATCGAGGAACCTGCTATATGACAATTATACAAGTGATCTGTTCGTTGAAGTCAATCACGGTCCGTTTATGGTGGATCATAACCTTTGTCTCTCTACAGATTCCAAGGATATGTTGCTGAACGTTTCTCAAGGTGGAGCCTACGTTCATAATCTGTTTATGGGAGCAGTTTCAATATTGCCCGACTTAGGCCGCTCTACGCCATATCTTCGAGCACATTCCACTGAAATTGCAGGACATCATACGCTTGAATGCGGAGATGACCGCCTATATAACAATTTAGTTGTTGCTCAGAAGGATCAGAATGGGTTAAGTAAGTATGATTCTGCGGCTTATTCTGTATTTATGGATGGGAACGTGTTTCTTAATGGAGCGAAACCTTGTATACACGAGACGGCGCCACTTGAAGCAGACTGGTTTGATCCGAGTATCAAGTTTGTAATCGAAGAAGATTCTGTTTATCTACATCTGACATGTCAGATGGATTGGAAAAATCAAAAGAGCCGCAAATTAGTAACAACAGAGCTCCTTGATCAAACCCAGATATCGAAGTTGCCTTATGAGGATACTGACGGCAAGCAGTTTAGGTTGGACACTGATTATTTAGGGGTTGCAAGAGATGAAAGTAATCCTTACCCTGGTCCTTTCGAAATGATGGGAGAGGGCCGGATGGTTATAAAAGTTTGGCCTCATGCATAAATCATAATTTTAAGCTAAGTAGGATCCAAAACAGGGAGAACAATCATATGACAGAAATCAAAATCGATTTTAAAGGTTTAGAAGATTATGAAGGTAAGCTTTATAAGCCAGTGTGGAAAAAATTGCGTTGTGTTCGTAGAAATTAAGCAGATTTATTTCATATCACATAGTTATAAGTACAGCCTCTTTTTCTTATAGAGAGGCTGTTTATGGTTGAAGTATATCCTATCAGAAACAAGGTACTGAAATAGAGAGTTGGTTAACAAGCGCAATGCCAAACAGCCCCTTTTCCTAATGGAAACGGGGCTGTTTAATTTTACCCTATGTAAATTTCTACAAAAAACTTTTTAGAGAATGTATTAAAAATATGAGTTACAGCACAAAAATTAAGGTTGCAGAAAAAGCAAAAAACATCAAATAGTTCAGTTTTTGAGATTGCTGGTTAGAGATCAGCTCGGCTACAATGCTAAGTAACTTAGCTGCGCATATTTTGTGAATAGCTGATTTATTTAATCAAACAACCTGGGAGGGGATTAAAAAATAAGATTATTGCAGCAAAGCAAAACATTTAAAAATTTCAGTGAGAAAAAATGTAAGCGCTACACTCTCTGTATATGCATATGCATCAAGTAATTTAAAGTTCGTTAAACAAGACATCGGGAGGATAGAGTATGCGTAAACGAATCTCCGTAATATTTGCAGTAATACTATGTATAGCAATATTGCCTGTAAATTGTTTAGCAGCTTCTACTAATCTAAAAGCAACTTATAATAAGGGCGTTGTTGCTATAGATGGTAAAGGATATGAAGCAAGTAAGGATTATATGGTAAGAGTAGTTGATAAAGTAAATGACACCCTTAAAGCGATGGGACAGGTTCAAGCAAATGCGAATGGTACCATTTCAGGTTTGATTACGACAGGTGCTTTGGAAAAGGTAGAAGAGCATATTGTATATGTGAATGGAATGGATGGTAAATTGGTTTCATCAGCAACGTTGACTGGAAAGGTTGATCCAACACCAACACCAACACCAACACCAGCACCAGCACCAACACCAACACCAACACCAACGCCAAATCCGGTTCCAAATCCGAGTCAAGAGCCTACAATTAAAGATGGTTGCATCTCTTATGATCATGTAAAGCCTGATAAGGACGGAAATGTAAGTGTTGAAATTAAAGATGACCATGTAGATTCGGCGATTAATAGTGCTGCAACAGATGAACTTGGAGTAAAGAAACTCACCATAAAAATAGGAACTACAGATAATGCGAAGCGAAATACGGTAACGATCCCTGTAGGGAAAATAGCAGCAAAGACTGGAAAGATGGATGTCACAGTAAGCACTGGCTTTGGGGACATTGTATTAACAAATGATACGATTCATTCTCTAGCCAAAGATGTGAATAGTAAGGTCGATGTCATCATTAGCTCACTGAATAAGAGTAGCCTTACACCCATTGCAAGCGAAACGATAGGTAATAGAGCAGGTATTCAAGTATCTGTGTTACAAGAAGGCAAGCCTGTAAATGCGGATATTCAGATCGCCATTGCTTACAAGCCTGTAGGAAATGAAGCTGCAGATTATGAACATATCGTCGTATATCAAGTAGCTAAGGATGGCAGCTTGACCATCGTTTCAAATGGCAGATATAACAAAGAAACAGGCAAAGTTACTGTAAATGGCGTGGCGAATGGAACCTATGCGATAGGTTTTGTAAAGAAAACGTTTGAAGACACCGCCAAGCATAAATGGGCAGAAAAACAGATATCTGTACTAGCTTCCAAAAACATCATAGGAGGAACAAGTGAAATAACCTATTCTCCTCAAAAGAATATTACGAGAGCAGACTTCTTGAAGCTGCTAGTAAATACATTAGGACTTAAAACAGATATCAATGGAAACTTTGATGATATCGCAGCAAATGCTCATTACTCTAACGAAGTCGCTATAGCCAAAGCACTAGGCATAACATCTGGTTTAGGAAACAATAAATTTGAACCAAGTGCGCAAATTAGTAGACAAGACATGATGGTAATGGTAGAGAAAGCACTTCAAATTGCGGGTAAACCAGGTGTAGAAGGAAACAATGAGGATCTTCAGAGATTTAATGATACGGACAAGATCGCAAGTTATGCACGAAATAGTGTAGCATCCTTAATTAAAGAAGGAATTATTACAGGAGATGGCAGCAGGATCAATCCAACTGGCAAGACAACAAGAGCTGAGGCTGCCGTAATATTGTATAAGTTGTATAACAGATAAGCCCTATTAACATCTCAAACATTATAAAATGTAAAATGAAGGGAATGATTATACAATTATGAATAAGAAAAAAATCTTTAGTTCCATGATTGCATTATGTATGATATGTACTTCATTATTTGTCCCTACTTTTAGTGTTAAAGCAGCAGAAGGAACAGAATATTCTCTTAACAGAATACAAGCGCAATTCTTTGTGTCACCAGATGGAAAAGATGAAAATAAAGGTTCATATGATAAGCCGTTTGCAACTTTACAAGCTGCAAGAGATGCGGTTCGAAAAATTAATCAGAACATGACAGGTGATATTTACGTATTTATTTCAGAAGGTAAATATTATCTTGATGAAACGATTACTTTCAATGAAAGCGACTCTGGTACGAATGGTCATAAGATCATCTATAGAAATTTAGATGATTTGGCTAGTGCTGAAATTATCGGTGGTAAGCCTGTTGATACAGATTGGCAATTAGTTGGAAAAACCGGTGCTGATGCTGACTTACCAGCTGCTGCAGTAGGTAAGGTTTACAAAACTAACGTTGGCACTGATGTGATTTTTGATACTCTTTATGTAAATGATAGACGTGCAACATTAGCGCGTACTCAAAATTTAGATAAGTATAAAGACTTCCCTTCCGCTTTAACTCCATATATGAAAAGTGCAGGTGGCGGAATTGGTGACTTGATTTATACAAATGGGGATCTTGATCAAGAGTCAATTAACGGAATCGTAAACGCCCAAGTACGTGGAGACTTAGATGCCTCTGTTTATATGTGGGATGGCGGCTACTGGGATTGGATGACAGATACGATTCCAATTTCTGCAATTGATACTGCAAGTCGTAAGCTTACCTATAAAACCGTTCCAGGAAAACCGGAAATGTACAGACCTAAATATAATACAGGTACAAATGCAAGATATTTTGTACAAGGAAATTTAGGCTTCTTGGATGTTCCAGGTGAATATTATTTCAATAAAACGACTGGCGATTTGTATTATTATCCCGAAGGAAATATAAATGAAAATGAATTTATAATCCCTAAAGTCAAAGAAGTGATCCGTGTCGAAGGCTCAGATAAGGATCATATGGTTTCAAATATTGAATTCAGTGGCTTGCAATTGAAGGATACAAATACGACGGATTGGTATGCGTATGGTTGGAACTGGGGAGATGCAGGAGCAGGTTTAGGTTTCTATCCTCCGGAGGCTAAAGGAAGCACACAACCATCCTATGCTGAGCAAGCTGAAAGAATAGAGTTCCAATACGGTGTGATTACACTTACGAATACTAAAAATATTACGATTTCCAAAGCGCATATCAAAAATTCAGGCATGTTTGGAATTAATCTCTATTTGGCTAATCAAAACACAGTGATCGAGGATAGCCTTATTGAATATACAGGTCATGGAGGAATAAGCGTAGATGGCGGTTACCCTGGTGTGGCTGGAGATAAAAACGGAGATGGCTATAGCAGAGATAATACGATAACGAACACGATTGTTCATGATATTGGCGAGCTTATTGGTCAGGCATCAGGGATCACGATTCAGCAGTCAAGCTATAATACGGTATCTCATGTAGAGGTCTATAATTCACCAAGAAGAGGAATTTTTCTAACTGCCGGACATAGCCGTAACCCTAATGTATCTGCCCCAAATGGTGATAAAGATTTCAATATTATGACGGATATGTACACTCACCATAATAAAATTGAATATGTATATTTGCATGATGCTCAACAAGATGGTGGAGATGATGGAGCTTTCTTTGCATGTTATTTGTATAAGGGTGCAAATTACAAGCCTAACTACTTAAATCAAGCTATTATTGATAATACGGGCCCAAATCCTACTATGGTTGATTTTGGGCCTAATGACATTAACTTGGATATGGGAGCCTCAGGGTTAGAATTAAGCAATGTTAAAGCGACTAATCCAATGAACTTTAATATTGAAGTTAATACGATTCTTCAATATGGTGATGTCATAAAGTTTGATAATACGAATGTTAATTATGGGAAAATTGCAAATCATATTAAGGAATTTGACGACTCCAAGATGGAGTATGACAAAATTGGAGTAACATCGAATTATCCTAAGGAATATTTAACAGATAGAGATGTTATCACAGAGCCAGAATCTATTTATTTCAAAGAGAACTTTGAAAATGGACTAGATGATACGGCTTGGTCAACTCTAAATGGTCAGGCAAAAATTTCAACCGAATTCATGTCTGAAAGACCAATAAATGGTAAATCAAGTCTGGAACTGTTAGATAAAAGTCAAGTATACAAGAATTTCCCTGAAATGCTGAATAAAGTCGTTACTGTTAAGATGTTTGACAGACAAAATAATAATTTGGCAGCGTACGATTCAGGGCATCAAAATTCGGCTCGGGTTTCATCCATTGCACGAGTAGATGATGGTGGCAATATTATCGGTATAGGTTTGGATTATGATACTGCAGATAAATATATAATTCAAATGGGAGATCAAAAGGAACCTACTGTCATCGTTAGGACTTTTGGTTGGCATGAGCTAAAGTTCGACTATACATCAGGTACCGATGTAAAGCTGTATATTGATAATCAATTAGTTAAAACCTTACCTGCTTCCGGATTTGATTATATCTCGCTTGGTTCTGATAATGGCATAGGACAAGCTTTCTACGATGAGCTTTATGTATTTGGAGGAAACGAAGCAACATTGCCAATCCCGCCATCCAATATTCCGGCACCTCCAGCATATGATGGTTCAGATGTCAATAAGAAACAACTCATGCTGGATTTTGAAGATGGAGAAGTTCCTGCTTTTGACAAAGTAGGTGGTAATCCATCTGTAACAAGTGTTGTATATGATAATGGAAATAGTGGAAATCAAGTTTTAAAGGATGAGATTAGAGATGGAAATGATTTCTATGAATTGAATGCCCCTTGGAATAATTATCTGGTCAATATGAAATGGAAATTTGAAGGATGGGGGACAACGGATGTTCTTGGTGGTGTGTATGATAACTTTACGATTTATGTAATGGCATCCAATAAAGGTTTAACACCTGGTAAAGCACCATTATCCTATCAAGTAGTTTACAGAAGGAATAAAAATGGAACTACTGGCTTTGCAGCGGGGACACCTTATTTTGAAATATCGAAACATAGTGCCAGCTCAGATACATCATTAGGTAAAGTAGGGGTGCCAGAAGGATTTAATCCGAATGAGTGGCATAAATTGCAGATTCAAACCTTTGATGGCAAAGTTGGCTTTGTTTTGGATGGACAAGAAATGCTTTCTGCTAATGATGGTCAGTATAAATCAGGTGGAGTTGGCTTTGGAGGAATCAATGCAAATGTTTACCTGGACGATATTGAGATCATTTCCAATCCTAAATACGTAGATTATGAGAAAGATCTCGGACTAGGCAATGCGGTATTAAACGGCGACTTTAATCCTGATTATTATACTTATTATGCTGCTATAACGCATGCTGAGAACCCTGTTACAATCCAAAAACCTCATATCGTACTAGATGGTGCAGAGATTAAATTGCAGCTGAATGGCGAAGAGATTCCATTTGTAGATGGCAGTGCATCTATTTCACCAGATCAATTAGTTAATGGTAAGAATGCTCTGATATTATCAGAAATTTCTTCAGCAGGAAGTAAAGACTATACCATTTATATGAATAAGGATTATAAGATCACTTCCATAGAAGGTTTAGAAGATAATGTATCAACAGTTGTTGATCATGCTCCAAATTTACCAGCAGAGGTTACAGTTACTTTTGATAATGGTGATTCTCAGATTGCTAAAGTGAACTGGGATACAGTAAATCCATCATTGTATAAAGAACCAGGTACATTTACAGTAAAGGGTCAGCTTGCAAATCTAAAAGGAACATTAAGCACATTTAGCGTAAATGTATCAGTAGATGGTATAAAATCAATTGATAAGCTAGGTAATGTTACTACTCTTGCTGGTGTAGCACCAGAATTGGCGACAACAGTAAATGCACAGTATCTAAACGACACTAGAGTGCTGCCACTTACTTTTGCACAATTGGATACTTCCTTATATGCACAAGAAGGTACCATTATTGCAGTTGGTACAGCAGAAGGATATGCAGGAGATATTTTGCAAGTAGTAGAGGTACAGGATAATAATGATCCTAAACCTATATTAACGGCAGGGCAAGTGACTCGTTTAAGTGAGACTACAGCTTCCGTTTCATTTACAACAAGTAAAGACGGACAATATTATTATAAAGTAGTTGAAAGTGGAGCTAAAATACCAGTAATTGATACTAGTAAGGCCGGTGCTCCATGTAAAAAAGGACTAGTGCTAATTAGTATAGAAGGCTTAAAAACCGTAACTGCCAAAGATATTTATATTGTGGTTAAAAACGGTGATGTTGTGAGTGAAGTATTAAAGATGGAGATTCCTAAGTATACACCTGGTGCAGAAAGCGGATATACACTTGCAATTGGTAATGAGACTGCAGGTGGAGCTGGATATACTCGTGATATTACGATTGGTGGGGACAAAGGTAATGATTTAACGGGTAAGTATCTGGTAGTTCAATTTACGGAAGGAACAGGCGTTAATGCTAAGGTATCCGTAGTGATGATCGCGCCACAAAAAAATGAAGTTACTATATCCTATCAGAAACAAGGTACTGAAATAGAGACTTGGTTAACAAGCGGAATGCCAAACTTGATAGGAGAGAACATTGGTGTTGAAGTATTTGCTTTTATAAAAAGCAACTAAGATCGCTAGCTTACTGAACCCCTAGTGTGAAAATGTGATAAATTTCCAAACAGCCCCTTTTCCTAATGGAAACGGGGCTGTTTACATTTTAACCTGTGTAGATTAACCTGTTGAGATTTCTACAAAAGAGACTTTTTAGAGGAATTATTAAAAACATGAGTTACAGCACAAAGTTAAAGTTGTAGAAAAAGCAAAAAACATCAAATAGTTCAGTTTTTGAGATTGCTGATTTGAGATCAGCACGGCTACAATGCAAGTAACTCAGGATAAAGTTCATAAAGGAAGGGATAGGAACCATGAACAAAACAAAGACAGGATATATCATCCCCCATACACATTGGGATCGAGAATGGCGTTACCCTATATGGGAAAATAGATTGTACCTTGTAAAGCTAATGGACGAATTAATTGAGACCTTAGAAAATAACCCGGATTACAAAACATTTCTTCTAGACGGACAGGTTATTCCTATTTTGGACTACGTACAGGTAAGACCAGAAAACAGAGATAAGCTTGTCAAATTGATTAAGGATGGAAGAATAGATGTAGGGCCATGGTATACCTTGCCAGACCTTTACCCCATTAGCGGGGAATCCATCGTACGTAACCTTCTAAAGGGAAGAAGAGAGGCAGAAAAACTAGGGAATTGTTTGGATATCGGCTATGAGTCCTTCGGATGGGGACAGCCGTCACAGCTTCCGCAGATCTATAAGGAATTTGGAATAGATACGGTTATCGTATCCAAGAATGTAGACAAAAAACGAGCTCCACACTGTGAGTTCAAGTGGACAGGCAAGGATGGTACAAGCGTCTATGCAACAAGATTAGGTGAAGATGCAAGAGCTAACTTTTTTATGAATGCCTATATTCATATTATGAACGGTGTAGCTTACAAGTCGGATGACTACAATTTTGACATGGGGAATTATGGTCAAGTCTATCATCAGGCGGATAGCGAGAACTATATACAAGACTATTTCAAGATTGAGGATACAGAAAAAATACACCCAGAGGTTATAAAAGAAGCGGTTACTAAGGCATGGAATAGTATGAAGGACACACTTATACCAGATGACAGAGCAATGATGGATGGTACGGATTCCACAACGGCTCAACCTCAATTAATGAATCTGATACAGGCAATCAATGAACAATTTGACGACATCGAGTTTAAAAGCTCCACATTAGGAGAATATGTGAAGATTCTCAAGGAAAAGCTCAGCTTGGATGAGTTGATTGAGATCCACGGTGAAATGAGAGACGGACCAACAACCTCGTTGTCTGGGAATGCTCTAATGACAAGACCACATATCAAAACACTGAATAAAAAGGTTCAAAACAGCATGTTTAATCAGGCGGAGCCTTTATCTGTAGCCAATATGATGGCAGGTGGCAAGTATGATGAGTCATTCTTGCAATTAGCTTTAGATTACATGTTATTATCCCATGCGCATGACTCCATAAATGGAGTAACCCAAGATAAAACGGTAGACGATGTACTCTATCGATTAAACCAAGCTTTGGAAATATCAAATGCGATATCCAATAAAAGCTGTCAGGATCTGATCAGACATATTGATCTGTCACAATATAATCGCGAGGATATATTACTCGTGGTGTTCAATCCATATGCAAAGCCAAGAAATGAAATGGTAAAGGCCTATATTGATACCCCGCAAGTTCAAAATATATGGGAGTTTGACATTGTGGACTGTGATGGAAATGTATGTGAGTTGCAGCATATATCCAGAACAGAGGTAACATCCCCAGTGGTACAACTTCAGACAAGGCCGTTCCCTTATTACTCCGACCGTCATTGTGTAGTATTTAATACGGGAGAAATACCAGCAGGCGGCTATAAGGTATATAGATTGTGCAATAAAGTAGAGTTTAGTAGAAAAACAGAATTTTGGGCAAAGACTAGAACAACGGATGGGAAAGAAATAGCTACATCTTCTACATGTATGCAAAATGAATTTATCAAGGTTGAAGTGAATCCGAACGGAACCATTTCCATTCTGGATAAAGAAAATGGAAACTGCTTCGATAATCTCAATTACTTTGAAAGTACGGGAGATGTAGGCGATTATTGGATGTACTATCCTCCATATCATAATCAGACGTATAACAGCAAAGGCTGTAATGCCAGCATTTTCTTAATGGAGAATGGCAATCTTGCAGCTACTATTGGGGTTAAGCTTACCATGGAGTTACCTAAATATGCCTATCGTCCGGATAACTATGTAAGAGGCAAGAGTGAGCGTTCTGAACAAACAGAGCATTTGACCATAACGACTTATTATACATTAAAGAAAGACACCAAAAATGTAGAAGTTAAGGTTGAGATCGATAATAACTGTAAAGACCATCGTATGAGTGTTCTGTTTGATACAGGAATCCGAGCGAGATCTGTTGATGCGCAAGGGCATTTTACAGTAGACAACAGAGATGTTACACCACTTAAGGATGACAGAGGTCACTATTATAATGAATTACTAACCCAACCATTGCAGAACTTTGTGAGTATAGCAGATGATCATAAGGGCTTTGGAATTGTTACCGATTGCTTAGGAGAATACAGTGTATCGCCGGATTGTGAACATAAAGATGGTGGAGATGGAACGCTGTCCATGACTCTGTTTAGAGCTGTAAAAAATATTATCTGTACTGAATGGAGAAGTGCAGGGGTATTCCCAAATCAAGAGGGTGGACAATTGCAACAAAAGCTGGTGTACAACTATGCGATTTGCCCTATGAATTCAAGTTGGGAAAATAGTGATCTAAGTGAAATGGCGGATTGCTTCAATATTCCATTAAAGCCTGTTCAGACATGTGTTCCAGCGATGCTAGTCGAGAAATCAGAAGGAATCCTGCCGCCTAAACATAGCTTCTATCAAGTAACAGGTAAGTTAAGCGTATCCTGTATCAAAAAGGCTGAGGATAGCAACAGCATCATTGTACGTTTATTTAACCCATATCCTACGGAGCAAAGTGGAAGTATTATTTTTGGATGTGATGTACAAAACGTGTGCATGACGAATCTGAATGAGGAAGAAATGGCCGCTTCAAGTTTAAATATTATTGATAACACTGTAGAACTTAATATCAAGCCTAATAAGATCGTAACTCTGAAGTTAGATCTAGCGTAAAGTTTAAAATCTGATAGATAGAAAGGAAATTACAATGCTGCAACAATATAATATGAAAGATGAATTAATTGGGTTTATCAATCTTGAAACTGGCGGAGATGGACTATTTCAACTTGGAAAAGACGGAGTTAAAGAAATTTTAACTCCTCTTGACAAAAAAGTAGAATTTATTTTATTTGAAGATAAAACCTTATGTTATGTAAAATCTGCAATGGGCTATCCAGCCATATATCCGGTATATAAACCGAAGTATGAAGGAAATGCAAAAGCTATACTGATGGACTTAGACGGTACAAGTGTGCATAGTGAAAGCTTTTGGATGTGGATTATAGAGCAGACTGTATCGAGACTTACCAAAAATGCTAAATTTACATTAGAGGCTAGTGATGAACCGCATGTTTCGGGGCATTCGGTGTCCGAGCATTTGCAATACTGTATAGACAAATATTGCCCTAATCAGACAGTAGAAGAGGCAAGAAAACACTACTTTGCAATTACAGAATATGAAATGAATGAGATACTGCATGGCAGGGGAAAGACAGATGCATTCACACCTGCTCCTGGACTTAAAGATTTCTTATATGAGTTGAAAGCCAAAAACATCAAAATAGGTTTAGTCACTTCAGGCCTATATAATAAGGCGATGCCTGAGATCATATCTGCCTTCAAAACGCTGGGAATGGGAGAACCGCTAGATTTTTATGATGCGATCATTACAGCAGGGCAAGCATTGGTAAAAGGGCAAGTAGGAACGATGGGAGAGCTCGCCCCAAAACCTCATCCATGGCTGTATTCTGAAACTGCAAGAGTTGGACTTGGTCTAACTGAAGAAGACAAGGGACATGTATTGGGATTTGAAGATTCATCAGCCGGGGTTGTATCGATCAGGCTGGCTGGTTTTTCAGCTATTGGAATCAATGGAGGAAACATCAGAAAGAGTGGAGTGCAGTCCTTATGCTTAAAAGAATATGATAATCTTTGTGATGCACTGCCGTTAATTTCATCCTAAATATACCTTAGTTAGTAAGCGTTGAGCCGAGCGAAATCCAGGTATCCACTCCTGATTTTCGTTCGGCTTTTTCTTTCCCATCGGATTCAGATTTAACCTAGTTAACTATCGTTTTTCATTGAAATCTTATAATGAGAGAGGGGTACTCCGAAATACTTCTTGAACAATGTATAAAAATAGTTCAAATCTTCCCAACCGCATTCCTCCAAAATCTCTTTGGTCGTTAGATTGTTTTTGTTCAGCAATTCTTTTACCCGAGTCATTCGTACGTCCGTAATATATTCAGCAACCGATTTACCTGTTGCTTCTTTGAATAATCTTCCCAAATATACCTTGGACATTTGAAGTTCATCGGCAATAATGTTTAGGCTTAGATTCTTATCCTGATATTGTTCTTCGATCATTTTCTTGATGCGACTGGTGATGTTATTGCGTTTGTTGTACTTCATGACATCTATAGTCGAGCTGATTTCAGCAAATAAAGATTCAAAGGTCTGGTTGATTTCTTCGATAATCTCAAAAGAGTCTATTTCGGAGTAAAACGTACGAAATACACCCGATATACGGGGATTGTTGTTGTCTGCAACGGAGTGGAAGGAACTGCTGATCATAAACATAAGATGCATAAATGAGGAGAGCATCGTTTCATAAGGTGTACCTTTCAAGCTTTCAACAATCTCGTAATAGTATCTCGTTGCTTTCTCAATATGTCCAAGCTTTAACGAATCCAGAAGCAGTCTAGCCTTTGCTTCAGGGAAAGACAACGGACTTCCACTGATGCCTGCTCGGTAGGCGGGGGTAATGATGCTGCCATGTCCGGCTGTCAGACGGTTTAAAGAAAGGGTAAGCGTGTCAGAATACGTCTCGCTTAAAAGATCACGGGATTCGATTGGCTCACTGATCGTAACGGAAAGAGAGAAATGCAAATATTCACACACGGAATGCTGTATACTTTGCACCATCGCTATGATGCCTTGTTCTTGTTCATTATCCGATCCTGAACATTGTAAGAGTAACACGAGTTTATCGGTATCCATATCAATGACATCACTTGTGCATTTTGCTGAAGCAATCGCTTGAATAATGTTAGCGATTCCATATTTCAGCAGGTTACGTTCTCTCTCATTATAACGGTCCAGGAATAATGGATAGTGGTCAATCCGGAATACAATCATCCGGAGTGGAGCGCTCAAATCTATGTTGATGCCGAGTTCCGCTTTTTGGGATTTTAACTCCTTGTGGATGACGTCCTTAATGCCTAAGATTAACTCTTTTAACCAGTTGTTTTTTAGGGATTGACGTTGATCACGCTGCTTACGCTCCAATTCATCATTCTTAAGACGAACGTTCTCTATAAGTCTTCTGAACGGAGAATATAAAGATCTCGACATGATATATGAAAATAATAACCCTAATAGCAGTACGATCAAACTTGTGAATATGGTCGACGATTTGACGGCATTTAATGGTGACATGAAGGATTTGTATGAAGTTCGGCTTATAAATTTCCACTTTGGTGTTTCTGAGGACACGTAAGTAATATTGTAGGATTGTCCATCGATATTCGATTTAAAACTGCCTGATGCCTGTTCTGAAGCTAAAACGGTCCGGACATACTCCTCATCCCGAATATTCCGTAGGAACATATTTTCCGAAGCGTGATTTATCACCGTTCCGCTTGCGTCGATCACGACAATATCGTTTCCGGTAACGGAGGTTTTGATGTTTAAGGAAGCGATGAGTTCCCGTAGAACATTAGCTTTAATGTTAACAACAACCGCTTCACGCGGTTTTTTTTCAAAACTTGTTTTGTAAGGAAGCACATACGTGTAAACGTTTCCAACTCTGGTTAACGAATTAGGGCTTGGAATTTTACGAGCGATCGGTGTTGTGGTTGAAGATTGGGTATCCCAATTCCGCAGTAAGTTTACTGCATCTTGATCGTAAAATTGTTTGAGCGAATAGTAACCACCGTTTTCTGTGGAGGTAATCCGATCTAAAGGTATAGAAATCGTGTATACCGAATGAACGTAATCCGTCGTAACGACAAGCTGGTCCAAATTTCGTAGAGCATTATCGAGTAGCATCTTGTCTCCGTTCGGATTATACAAAAGATTGGAAACGTGAGGTCCGACAATGGCCGAAGACATGAATTTTTGAGCAAGGCTATCCATGTAATTCATACTGTAGCTAATTTGATACAGTATGGAAGTGTCTTTTCGGCTCTCGTTAGCCAACGAGGCTCTTACGTAATTGTAATACAAGAGGGCTGACAACCCTAGAATGAGCAGCGTAACGGTTGCAGTAAAAGTTAGCAGCATTTTGATGTACAAGTTTGTTTGTTTAAAGCTTTTTATAGGCACACCCATAGTATATTCACTCCCCTCCTTGGTGCTGCCTTCATTATATTTCGACGTTCCCTCTCACTTACCTTCCTGAAATAAGTATATTGAACCATATCTGTTTAAATATCAAAAATTTAATGAAATGTATATTTTTTAATAAAACGATGTCCACAAGGAATTAAAGAAAACGATGTTTTTTTCGGTTTGAAGCAAATGAGTAAACGGCTATGATGAGGTTGCTCGAGTGACTCTAGAAAGAAGGAGAAGGTTTATGAACAATAATATGCCAGCTACAACTGTCGTAAAGGGAAAGCTTAAACAGCCTCAACACCGGTTTCGGTTCACTTTTTTTAAAGAGATAGTAAAACGCTGGCCATTTTATGTCATGGTTTTGCCAGGACTGCTTTTTATTCTCATATTCAATTACTTACCGATGTTCGGGGTGATTATTGCTTTCAAGGACTATAATCCTGTAGCGGGAATACTGGCAAGTGAATGGATCGGATTTAAAAACTTTGAATTTTTCTTCGAATCTGATCTTGCTTGGAGAGTTACCTTTAATACGATCTTTTACAACTTGGTCATTCTAGGATTGGTTACGAGCATTTCTATTGTGTTTTCCATCCTCTTGCAGGAAACAGGAAGTAAGCTTCGTACGGGATTGTACAAAAGTATTATGCTCATGCCGTTTTTTCTATCATGGGTGGTAGGAGAGTATATTGTTTATACCTTACTGAATACGGATCAGGGGCTAGTGAATGGAATTCGTGAATCACTAGGACTTGAAGCCATTCAGTGGTATGGAGAACCTTCATACTGGCGATTTATTATGCCGCTAGCCTACCTTCTTAAGCAAGTGGGATATACTTCAGTGATTTATGTTGCGGCAATAACAGGGATTTCACCTGAATACTATGAAGCGGCCGAAATAGATGGCGCTAGCAAGTGGCAGAAAGCATGGTATGTGACTATTCCGCTCTTGATGCCTGTAGTGATTATTCTGACGCTTCTGTCGCTGGGGAGAATTTTCAACGGCGGGCTTGGTGACTGGAGTGCGTTCTACACGTTGCCACGGGAATCGGGGATATTATTCTCGACGACGGACGTCATCGATACGTATGTGTTTAGAGCATTACGAACCGTGAATGATATCGGGATGTCCTCAGCGGTAGGCTTATACCAGGCTGTTGTAGGATTGATCCTTGTCCTTATCTGTAATTATTTGGTGAAAAAATATGATCCCGAGAGCGCAATGTTCTAGACTGCTGATGAAGGAGCGTGTTGATATGGAAGGGTCTCTGTCTCTAGTAAAAAGAAGGGGAACATTCACGAAGCTTGTAGTCAATATAATTTTCATTATTTACAGTTTAATGTGCCTCATTCCGATATGGATGGTGCTGTCCGTTTCTTTAACTCATGAAAAATCGATTATCACAGAGGGATATCACCTTTTCCCAAAAGACTTTAGTCTCGCGGGCTATTGGTATGCATTCTCCGGCTCTACATCCATCCTGAATGCATACAAGATAACCATCCTTGTAACGGTCGTTGGTACGATTCTTCATTTGCTTATCACCTCCATGTTGTCGTATGCCATTTCAAGACCTGAGGTGAGGTACAGAAATCAGATCGCCTTTTTGGTATTCTTTACGATTTTGTTTAATGGGGGATTAGCACCATATTACATATTGATCACGAAATATCTCCATTTGAAGGATACATTGTTTGTCTTGATCGTCGTATTGCTACTGTCCCCAGTGCATGTAATGATCATGCGCAACTTCTTCAAGGCACTGCCAGACTCCATTACGGAAGCGGCGAGAATCGACGGTTCAGGGGAGTTCAACACTTTTTTTCGGATTGTACTACCGCTGTCTACTCCAGTTCTTGCAACGATCGGACTCTTTATCGCCATCGCCTATTGGAATGACTGGTTTACCAGTGCGCTCTTCATCGAGAATAACAAACTTTATTCTCTCCAATATTTGCTCCAGTCCTTATTAACGAATATTCAGTATTTACTTAGTAATGACAGTGCATCCAGATCTATTGAAAAGGCCGTGGGTATCCTTCCGGGAGAAAGCGCCAGAATGGCTGCCTGTATCCTTTCGATTGGACCCATTATTGTAATGTATCCGGTTTTGCAGCGGTATTTTGTAAAGGGTCTTACACTTGGTGCTGTGAAAGCTTAGAACCCAAAAACATAAATTTCATGAAAAGTATCCTTTTTAAAGAGTTTAATGGTTTCTTAATTGAAGGAAAATATACTTTTTTCGGTAGGCAACTATTCTTCCGGGCAGTAATGTGAAAATAGCAATGAGAAACACTATAGCTTCTACCATGATGGAGGTGATGCTTACCGGGAACATACCATAAGGCGGCAAGGTGGCGTTGAAATATACCTCTTAGGATCTTCTTCATAACTTCCTTACAAATGTTCAACTTACAGCTCAGGGTTACGGATAGGTCATACAAATCCTTGTTGAAGAGAAAAAAGGAGGTCAATATGTTTAAATTGAAAAAACTTTTAACTACTTCAATCATATTCATGTTCATTGTGGTTCTAACGCTTAGCGGATGTGGATCGAAATCCGAATCCGAAGCGCCTTCGAATGAACCCACGAATAAATCCACGAATAAACCCACGAATGAACCGGCGAAGCAAGAAGAGCCTGTAGAATTATCATTTTACATCGCAAACTCTCCGGTGAAAGATATGGATCGAATTATGGAGGCTGCAAATAAGATTATTAAGGAAAAGATCAATGCTACGTTAAAGCTTGTCGTTACCGATTGGAGCGCGTATCCGCAAAAATTAAATCTGATGATATCGTCCGGAGAATCGTTTGACCTTGCCTTTACCGGCAGCTTCGGAGAATTGAACTACTTCCAGAATGCCTCCAAAGGAGCCTATAAAGATATCACTGAGCTGCTGGATCAGTACGCGCCGGTGACAAAATCAAGAGTACCCGACAGTATTTGGAATGGAGTTAAAGTAAACGGAAAAATTTACGGTTCCATTAACTATCAGGTATGGGGAATGGCTGGAGCAAAAGGTGTACAGTTAAGAAAAGATTTTGCCGACAAATATAATTTCGATTGGAAGTCAATGAAGAATTGGGAAGATTTAACCCCATTTCTGGATGCTGTGAAAAAGGGAGAGCCCGGCATCATTCCTTGGGAATATAGCAACCAAGCCGATAACTTTGCAGATATGCCGATCATGTATGGCATGGATGCAGTAGCCGACAATAAAATTCCCGGATGGATCAGGATTAACGATAAGGATATTAAGGTATTCAACCAGTATGAAACGGAGGAATATAAGGGTTATCTGAAGACGTTCAGAAACTGGTATGTGAATGGATACATCAAGAATGATGCCGCAACGATGAAAGATTATGTCCCGGATAGGAAAGCTAAACGGATTGCTGCATTATACGCCAACCCGTATCCTGACCTGGTTGATATGCCTGAGTTGGAGGCTCAAAGCTTTATGTCTATGGCGCCGGTGGAGGATAAGGTATACTCTTACTCCAAAAGGTTCACCGAGCCATTCATATCTGCAAATGGTCCTTCCACCGCTCT
This sequence comes from Paenibacillus sp. FSL K6-0276, assembly GCF_037977235.1. Classification (NCBI taxonomy): domain Bacteria; kingdom Bacillati; phylum Bacillota; class Bacilli; order Caryophanales; family Paenibacillaceae; genus Paenibacillus; species Paenibacillus sp. FSL K6-0276. The sequence continues at coordinate 803,941 of NZ_CP150276.1, forward strand.
AGTCGCGGTTGGGGCTAATTCAAAGCATCCGGAGAAGGCGGTTGAACTGATTGAACTGATAAATACCAACGATGAATTGTTCCATCTTATAGCTTTCGGCGAAGAAGGAAAGGATTACAAGAAAATAGGCGAGAAGCAAGTTGAAATGATTCCGGACATGTACAATTTTAATTATAGCGAGTGGGAAATTGGACAGTCGTACGGCAGAATGCTGTGGGATCAAAATACCAATGTAGAAACTCAGGAGAAGATGCTGGCCATCATTTACGAAGCTGATAAAACGGCTACGGTATCCCCGGTGATGGGCTTCGTTTTCGACTCGGAACCTGTGAAGACCCAAATTGCCAACGTGGACGCGACCTTGAAGGAATACCTCTACACGCTCAATTCCGGTTCAGTAGAACCTGACAAGTACTATGATGAATTTATAAACAAACTGAAAAAAGCCGGAGCTGACGACATTATTGCTGAAAAGCAGAAGCAAATTGACGAATGGAGAAAAGCGAACGGTAAATAAGAGAGCACATTATAGCCCCCTATCATGAACAATAGTCATTTGATAGGGGGTTCATTTTTTTGATTTTAAAAATCTTAAAACATAGTGAAATATACACTTTTTGGAGAATGTTAATGCAAATTATCAAAGGAAGGTACGCATTTTTCTGTATCTAATTTTTCTTTGACCTTTTATGGTCGGCAATCAGGTGAGCAAGACGGTTCAGTTCGAGACGGGAACTAGCATCGATTCTTTACAGGCTTTGGTTAAATATTTTGCGAGCAACAAAGAAATCGACAATACTGGCATTGCCAATAGTCTTCAGGCCAAATTGAAGAACAACAATTTGAACAGCTTTGTACATGAAGTGCAGGCGCAAATTAGGAAGCATATTTCAAGCGAAGCGGCGGAATATTTGCGGCGAGACGCACAGTATATTTTGGTGCAGAAGTAGCCTTATTTCTAAAAGGAGAAGGACCTTATTTATAAACGATTTAAGAATAGGAGGTTTTTTCTCATGGTATTCCATGTCAAACTGTACAACAAAGCAAGCTTTGTCATGTGTCTTTTCATGCTTTTTGCTACGGTAGTACCTGTTTTTCCGGCCACGGTTCAAGCAGCCGTTCAGACGGCATTTTATGTAGCCCCGAATGGCAGCGACTCCAATCCGGGCACACAGTCTCAGCCGTTTGCTACGCTTACGAAATCCCGCGATGTGGTTAGGGCGATTAACAGCAATATGACAGGAGATATCAATGTATACGTGGCTTCAGGTAATTATTACGTAAACAACACGATTTCCTTTGATGAAAGAGATTCGGGCACCAATGGATATAATGTTGTCTACACGAATTTGGACGGCCTCGGTACGGCGAAATTCATTGGTGGCAATAAAGTGACCTCTGCTTGGAGTCCGGTAACCCGTACAGGCGCCGATGCAGACTTGCCCGTCAGTTCCGTTGGGAACGTCTATAAAACCTATGTCGGCACAGGGATTCAGTTCAATACACTATACGTCAACGATACCAGGGCTGTCATGGCCAGAACTAGTAATTTAAATGTCGATCCTAGATTTCCTGCCTCTCAAACGGATTATATGAGATCCGCCGGCGGTGGAATCAGCACCTTAATCTATAACTCCGGCGATATTGATGCGGTATCCTTAGCCGGATTAGTGAACGCGCAAACACGCAGCGACTTAGACGCACAGGTGTATATGTGGGACGGCGGATATTGGGATTGGATGACGGATACCATCCCGATTGCTGGTATTAATACTTCTACGCGTACTGTTCAATTTAAAACCAATCCGAATAATGCTGCGGCATACCGTCCCAAATATAAGACCGGTACGAATGCAAGATACTTCTTGCAGGGCAATCTGGGGTTCTTGGATCAACCCGGTGAATACTATTTCAACAAAAAAACGGGATATTTATACTACTATCCACTAGCAGGTTCAGGAAGCATTGACAATCAGGACATCGTGATCCCTGCTGTCCAGAAAATCATTGATATCAAAGGCGCTTCCCGTACAAGCATGGTATCGCATATCACTTTTAATGGCTTGGAATTTAAAGATACGGAATTCTCGGACTACTACAGCTACGGGTGGAACTGGGGCGATGCTGGTGCAGGATTAGGTTATTATCCGCCGGCTGCGGCGGGAAGCACACAGCCGTCATACGCCGAGCAGAGCGAAAGAGTGGAGTTCCAGGTTGGTGTCATTACGTTGACCAATACGAGTAACATCACGATCAGCAATTCGCATATTAAAAATGCGGGCATGTTCGGGATCGAACTCTATCTAGCGAACCAGTATACAAATATCAATAACTCCCTGATCGAATATACCGGACATGGCGGTGTGAATATTGAAGGCGGATATCCCGGGGTAGCCGGGGACGCAAACGGGGACGGATACAGCCATCATAATACGGTTACCAATACGATGATCCATGATATTGGACAGCTGGTTGGTCAATCCGCAGGGATTACCATCAATAATTCCGGCTATAATACGTTCTCGCATCTTGAAATCTACAACTCGCCAAGAAGAGGGATTTTTGTAACAGGAGGTTGGAACCGTAATCCGAACGTTGCCTTTCCGAACGGCGATAAGAACTACAATCCGATGACTGATTTGTATTCGCATCATAACACGTTTGAATATGTTTATCTGCATGACATGCAGCAGGATGGTGGAGATGACGGTGCATTCTTCGCCTGCTATTTATATCAGGGCCAAACCAATTATAAGCCCAACTATATCAATCAGATGGTCATTGACAATGTGGGAGCAAATACAAGCATGACAGACATCGCCCCCAATGGCATGAATCTGGATATGGGTACTTCCGGATTTGAATTGCGAAATGTTAAAATCGTAAATCCGCAGCATTTTAATTTTGAAGTTGGCGGCTATAATGCAAAATATGCATTAATCAACACAAATATTGACTTTGGCACCGCTTATAATCAAGTCGCCACCTTTAATGACGCTTTAATGGATTATGCGAACATCGGTGTCGGGGCTAATTTTCCAAGTGTCTATTTACCCGCAACAGTTTCATTTCAAGAACCGGACAATATTTATTTCAAAGATGATTTCGAAAATGGAATGGATTGGACGAAGTGGGTTTATAAAGGTATGAGACCTGTTGTGACCACGGAATGGATGTCTGAAGGCGTTCTTCATGGCAAAAAAGCGTTGACAATACACAGCGATGCTGCACCAAGCGGTTCAAAACCGGTGTTGTACAGAGACTTCGGCGGTTCGCTCAATAAAATCGTCACTGTAAAAATGTTCGATCGTCAAAGCAGTAACTTAGTTCCTTACGATTCCGGCACGACTATCTCTTCAACGGTGAAATCACTGGCTCGAGCAGACAATGGTGTTCAGGTTGTAGGGATAGGGCTGGATACGACGGTAAGCGATAAATATTACGTTGTTATGAATGGATCAACCGAAACGGCAACCACGGTTCCTCGAACCTATGGCTGGCATGAGCTGAAATGGGATTATACAAGCGGAAGTGACGTGAAGCTGTACATTGACGGCGCGCTGGTTCAGACCTTAACCACCATATCCAATTTTAATCGTGTCGAGCTCGGGTCTGGCGATGGTATTGGCGTGAGTTATTACGATCAGTTATATATTTATGGGGGTACAGTAACCCCTCTGCCTGATCCGCTGCCGACACCTTCTGCACCGATTCCTGGCAAGATTGAAGCGGAAGATTTCAATGATATGTCAGGCATTCAGGCGGTTACAGCCTCAGAGGGCACTTTTGCTGCGGGCTATTTAGACGCTGGTGACTGGATAGACTATCGTGTCAATGTCGCGACTGCCGGCACCTATAAGGTGAATTATCGGGTGGCCGTTAATGGGGGATACACCGGTGAAGTTCAGCTGCAGGTGAACGGAGTCAATCTGAAGACCACTTCATTCCCGAGTACAGGCGGCTGGCAAAATTGGGCGACAGTAAGCGATACCGTAACACTAAGCGAAGGACCTCAGACGATAAGACTCTATATTACCAAAAACGGGTGGAACCTGAATTGGTTCCAGATCGAGAAGATTGTGCCGATCCCTGGCAAGATCGAAGCGGAAAATTATAACGCGATGTCGGGCGTACAAACGGAACCATCATCAGAAGGCACGTTGAATGTAGGTTATATCGACGCTGGCGATTGGATGGATTATAACGTTAATGTCGCGACCACCGGTATCTATACGGTGAATTATCGGGTAGCCGTTAATGTAGGATACACCGGTGAAGTCCAACTGCAGGTGAACGGAGTCAATCTGAAAACAACGTCAATCCCAAGTACAGGCGGATGGCAAAATTGGGCGACGGTAAGCGATACGGTGACACTAAGTGCAGGACCTCAGACGATACGGCTGTACGCCAGCAAAACCGGTTTGAATCTGAATTGGTTCCAACTGCTAGCACCGACGACAACGCCAAGCACTGACACCATTCAGGCTGAGAACTATAGCTCGCATAGGGGAGTTGCGACCCATAGCATTGGAACAGGGACTGTCGTTGGCAATATAGATCCAAGCGATTGGATGGTATATAACGGTATCGATTTCGGTACGGGTATCAATCAGTTCATGGCCAATGTAGGCGTCGATCCTGCTTATGCAGGTAAGCAGCTCCAGTTAAGGCTTGACAGCACGACCGGACCATTAATTGGTACATTAACCATAAGCTCAACTGGCGGATGGGATACTTACGCAACGCAGACATGCGCCGTATCTGGCGTGAGCGGAGTGCATAATTTGTATATTGTTGCTGCCGGAAGTGGAGACGGAGTGGGTAATATCGACTGGTTCAAGTTCAATGTAAATAATACACCACCGGCGGATGCCACCTTTACTGCCGATGTGACAGCACCAACCAACATCGACTTCAACGTAACGATTCACTATCCGGATGACGCAGCGGTGAAGGAATATAAAGTGGGTACTGATGGTACGTGGTCACTGTACACCTCTCCGATTGTCATGACTGCGAACAGCACGGTCTATGCGAGAAGTACGGATGATGTGGGCAACATATCGAATATTACCAGCTATGAAGTCAGCAATATCGACAAGATCGCACCCGAGAGCAGTGCAGCCGTCACGCCGTCTCAACCCGAAGGGCAGAACGGCTGGTACGAACATCCGGTTACGCTTGAGCTTGCCTCCTCGGACCATGGATCGGGTCAGCTTATTACATTGTCAACGATGGAGAGGAACAAACCGGAAATTCGGTAGTCCTCACGGAAGAAGTCGTTCATAAACTGGAATACTGGAGCGTAGACAAGGCAGGGAATGTCGAGGAGCGTCATACCGCAACCGTGAAGATCGACAAGACCGGGCCGACACTCACGATTGGGCTAGATCCTATGACTCTCTGGCCAGCGAATCACAAAATGGTGAAGGTGAATGCTGCGCTGGATTCTAGTGACACCTTGTCAGGAATCAAATCCGTAGTGTTAACCTCCATTACAAGCAACGAACCGGAAAGTGAAGAAGGCGATATTCAAGCAAACTTGGGGTCCGAGGACACTTCGTTCAGCTTGCGTGCATCAAGATCCGGTAAAGGAACAGGTCGCGTTTATACAATTACTTACACGGCTACCGACCATGCAGGCAACCAAACAGTTGCAACTGCAACCGTAACTGTCCTGCATGATCAGTCGGGAAAGCCTGAAAAGTAGTACGGGTGAACGTTATGTAAGAAGGATGGCATTGAAGCCATCCTTCTTTTTTACTTTGAAAAGTGGGTTTTTCTTGTCCTAGTACATTCCCCAGCCATAAAGGATTATCTGTTAAAAAACGACAAAACACTTCGTTTTTTTGTTGTATGGTAAAATTAGGATGAATACCATAGAGCTACGGGCAGTTTAGCGAAGTGTAGAATTATTCTTCTACCAATTGGTGCGATAATTATCTGAGGAAGTACCCTGCTTGCTCTATCGTCTACTTCAGCGGGAACCATTCGCAATCGTTTGTGAAGAACGACCTAAAGGTGCCAGTGTACCAAAAAAAACAAAGCGCAGATGTGCATGTGTGTTACTGCTTTGATTGAACTCCCATGAAAATTTAATTTGCAGTTGCAGAAAAAGCGCAGACATACCGGCACCGCCTGGACCGGCAATGATGATATCATATTTATCTTTTAGTTGATCGTACGGTGTATAGCTGGCTTGAGACGCTCCCGAAACGGCTTCTGTTTCTTTGGTCACTTCTTGATGCTACTTTATTTTTTTATGTTTAACCCCTCTCTGCTCTGCTAGGTGACAGGAATCATAGACGTACTTGCGAGGTGTTGCTACAATGTTTCATGGAAATAAAGTGAAATTCTTCACAAGAAATTACAGAAGGAGTTATTTATGATGAAAAGAATCGTAACACTGAGTACCCGCAAACTGATGGATACCGCAAAACACGGCGGATGCGGCGCATGCCAGACATCTTGCCAGTCCGCTTGTAAAACTTCCTGCGGAGTTGCAAACCAGAAGTGTGAAAATGCAATGAACAGATAGGATTCGGAATTTTACCGCCCATTGCTCTGCTGATGGGCGGCTATTTTTAAGAAACGGACGCAACCTCTAAAGGACGGCAAAGCCGTTTCTACTTGTGTGCAAAAGGAGCTTGATTAGCAAGTATGATTCATCAATATAAACTAAATGGATATAACATCGTGCTCGACACCTACAGTGGCTCGGTACATGTTGTTGATGACCTAGCATATGAAATTACAGAGCTTTATGAGAAAACTTCTGTCGAAAAAATCGTGACAACGATGTTGGATAAATATAAACATGATTCCAGCATTTCCGAGAGCGACATTCGAGAAACCATCGTGGATATCGAGGAACTTAAAAATGATGGCCAGCTCTTTACAAAAGATGAGTATGAGAACCTCTCGCTTGATTTAAAAAAACGAAAAACTTATGTCAAGGCGCTCTGCCTCAATGTTGCGCATACCTGTAATCTGTCATGCGACTATTGCTTCGCCAGCCAGGGGAAATACAACGGAGATCGGGCAATCATGAGCTATGAGGTTGGACAAAGAGCTATCGATTACCTGCTTGAAAATTCGGGTCATCATCGAAACCTTGACATCGACTTTTTCGGCGGGGAACCGCTTTTGGCCTGGAAAGTGGTTAAACAGATCGTAGCTTATGCAAGAAGCAAAGAACAAGAATACAAAAAAAAGTTCCGCTTCACCTTCACGACGAACGGGATGCTGCTGAACGATGAGGTCACCGAGTTTTTAAATCAGGAAATGTACAATGTCGTATTAAGCCTGGATGGAAGAAAAGAGGTTCATGACCGACTTCGCAAAACAGTTAACGGAAAAGGCAGCTACGATCATATTGTTCCGAAGTTCCAGGAATTCGTTCGTAAGCGCGGAGACCAAGAGTACTATGTACGAGGAACCTACACTCGTAACAATGTCGATTTCACCAATGATATATTTCATATCGCAGACCTTGGTTTTGACAAGATTTCGATGGAACCGGTCATCTGTGATCCAAGGGAACCCTATGCACTTACCGAGGAGGACCTCCCGGAGATATACAACCAGTACGAAATTCTCGCCAAGGAAATGATCGGACGCGGTGAACAAGGCAAGGGGTTTACCTTTTATCATTACATGCTTGACCTCTCGGAAGGACCTTGCATCCAGAAGAGAATCACTGGCTGTGGTTCAGGAACCGAATATCTTGCTGTCACCCCTTGGGGAGAACTTTTTCCTTGCCACCAGTTCGTCGGGGATGAAGAGTACAGCATGGGAAACATCTGGGATGGAATCACACAACCTGAGTTGCAATGTCAATTTAAAGAGAGCAACTGCTACTCAAAGCCGGAATGCAAGGACTGCTGGGCGAAACTCTACTGCAGCGGCGGTTGTCCTGCCAATGCGCTGCACGCAACTGGTTCCCTGGGCGGAACCTATGACTTCAGCTGTGATATCTTCCGCAAGAGGGTCGAATGTTCCATGATGGTGAAGGTTGATGAATCCATTAGAGCGATGGAAGGGTAATCTAGCTAGTTAACGTAATGGATGAATAAACTGTAACCGAGAAAAAGACGCTTTTAAATAAAGTGCCCTTTCTCGGTTTTTTGTATTAACTCGAGCATTCATGATCATCCATTAGCATTATAACGACTGCACTTACCAGTGCCGTACTCAAAAAGCCAATCGCTGTTGTGCTTATTTTGATGATGATCTTCCCAGTCAAGCTAATCATCCCCATGATATTAGCGGCATATCTGCCCATCTATATGTTCAAGCTGAAATGGCTGAAGGGTGCTTATAATTAGGGATTGATGGGTGGTTGACGAGATAATATTTCTAAAAAAATAGAAAAAATAGACACCTGCTATAATTTATAATGGCAGGTGTTTTTGCTGCATTCTTGAGAAAAATTCTGGATTTTTCATCTGACCGCTTGCGATTTTTTTGTGCCATCGTCGCTGAAGTAAACATAGGATAATAATGTCACGAAATTATACTAGATGAGGTCTTTATCCTGACCTATAATGAAAATAACAAATTTTATTTTCTAGTATTTTACAAGATTTGAGTTTGCCCAAAACGATGAGTAGAGTAGGACAGATTTTTTCTACACTAGGGATGTCTCCTTTGACTGTGTTAAGCAGAATATCCTGTATTTATACTGGGTACGGATTGGGAAGGGAAATTAGAGTTAATACAGAAAAAATATCATGTAATAAGAAGAAATATCATTAAAATATCTTTTTCAATCTGTAAACTGTAGTTAGGTTATGTCCTGTGGTAGATAATGGAATGATAAGTTACCTCGATGGAATAGGAGTCATTTAACAAAGTAGATTGCCTGCTCTAGTACGCTATTGAAGGTGATCTTCTTTGTCATATTTTATGTTAGTATTTTTTTATTTTTACTGAAGTAATAAGTGACCGGACCCGATGATAAGTGACATATACATGTATTGGAGGGTATCCATGTTCAGACATAGAGATAAAGGGATTACTAAGCATTTTATCGGAACTTTTGTGTTGATTATCATTGTTCCATTTATCTTATTTATCACAATATTTTATAAATATTATTCAACATCATTAATTCAAAGGTCAGTTGATCAAGTTGTTCAGCAATTGGATCTAGCATCTAACAATATGAACTCTGAGCTGAAACGAGCCTCACTTACAATTGCTACAATCGCTATTGTGAATGACCACATGATATTAGATGCAGTCTCAGCGTGGAGCAGAAGCTCGACTTCAGTAGAAAAAATTCGGATTTCGCGTGAGATCGATGCATACTTAAATATTATCTCGAATTATAGCAATGAGATCGTCAGTGTTATTTTTACTTTTAAGGATGGAGGCTATTATTATTTCAAGAACCCTCCAACGATTTCCGATTCTTCAATTCGCAATCTGCCATGGTATCAAGAGACGCTGAGGAGCAGCAATGGAACAACAGTCATTGTTGATAGCCTGAACGGTATTACTTCAGATAAACAGGACATGTTTACCTTTTTGCTTCATCCAGATCAATCTTTGGAATCAGAGGTTGAGATGGTTTATTTGACGACTCACGCCTCTCTTCCAGAGTTCATTCATTCTAATCCTAAAATTAAACAATTCATTATTGATCGAAACGGTAATCGAATTGTGAATCAGAACAATCATGATAAGATAGATCCTGGAATCATGATGGAGCTGTCCAAGATGGTACAGAAGCCATCTCACGATAATGATGATGATTACTCCTTTATTAAGATAAATGGAGAGAATAAGCTTCTTAAGCTGTATTCGTTCGAGAAGACAGATTGGAGTATCGTCAATATTTTAGATGAGAGCATGGTTACGAGGGATGCTGATCAATTCTTAAAGATATCCCTCATTTTTATGTTTGGTATTTTCGCTTTTTTTATATTTTTCCTACTTTGGTTTTTCCAAGACCTGCTTAGGCCGCTGCAGAATCTCATTCGAGCGATGAAAAAGGTTGAGAGAGGTGATTTTCTGATGGAGGTCAAGGCAGACGGAAGAGGCGAGATTAAGCGGCTGGGCCATTCCTTTAATCGCATGGTTTCTCAGATCAGAGATCTTATGCAAGAACGGGATTTGAAGGAACGAGCGCGCAGCCAGGCTGAAATCGAAGCTCTACAGTCACAAATTAATCCACACTTCTTATCGAATACATTGAATTCTGTTCGACTTATGGCGATGATCGCAAAAACAGACAATATTCGTAAAATTATTGAGAGCCTATCTGCCCTTCTGACTCATGTATTTCGTGAACCAAACTCGCTAGCCCCGATCGGTCAGGAGATCAAAGTACTAGAGTCATACGTTCATATTATGCAGGTTCGTTATGGAGGCAATCTGAATATCCAGTTTCATATTGATGATACGCTTTTGAGTTACAGCATGCCCAAAATGCTACTTCAACCGATTCTTGAGAATGCCATTTTTCATGGATTGGATCAACAAAATATGAACGAACTTATTGAGGTGAAGGCGATTCGGCATGAGCTTGGAGTATGCTTTTCCATCACGGATTATGGTAAAGGAATGACAGACGAACAAATTAGTGAATTGCTGAATCAGGGGGATAAATATCAGCGTGGGAATTTTAGCGGGTTAGGTGTACATAATGTGTTACAACGAATTGAGCTTAATTATGGTCATCCGTACGGTGTGGAAATTGATAGCAAGTTAGATAGAGGTACCATCGTTACTATACTGCTTCCATTGATATGAACATGATTTTTCATGGAAAGGACGAGCCGAGAGATGAATGTAATGATCGTAGAAGACGAGACTATTATGAGATTGGCATTATCTACGCTGATTGACTGGGAATCGAACGGATTTCGGATTGTTTATGAAGCGAGTAATGGTTATCAAGCCCTTCAGTATATCAAGGAAAATCGAGAGATTGACATTGTGATTACGGATTTGAAGATGCCTGTGATGGATGGTTTAGAGCTTATTGATGAGCTTAATCAGTTTATTGGGACTTCTCCACATGTTGTCATTTTAAGTGCGTATGATGATTTTGAATTTGTAAGGAAGGCATTTAAGAGGGGAGTCAATGACTACATTCTTAAATCGGAGATGGATCCGAATGTTGTACTGAATCTCTTGAATCGGATCAAGCACGACTTTGAAGTTGAACAGACCATGTCAAGACAATCGAGAGAAATCCGTAATGGCGAACAGGTACGATTGAAACAGCAAACCATCCGGGAATGGCTTGAAATTGGCGTGAGTCCTCAGTCGGAACCTTCTATTCTGGAGGATTTGAACATGAGGTTGGAATGGAACAGCATTACAGTTTCCTTGATTCGAGTAGAGGGCTCTGCTGAGGTGCAGGAGCGGTATGGATCGTCCATTGGGGAGTTTGTAAGTTCCGTTGTAAAGTCTATTGATCAGGTGCTAACAGAGGTAGGAACAGGTGAAGTTATTAGTTGTAATCCGTATGAGTACGTGGTGGTCTTATCGTTTCGAACGAGTAGTTTAATGTATGTGCGACAGCGTATTTCGCAGATCATGAATCAAATCATATTTGTACTGAAGGAATACATCAATATTCAAGTCACGATAGGCGTAAGTGAGCTGTGTGAAGAGATAAAGCAAATCCCGGCGTTTTATCTTCAAGCTCGAAAAAATGCCGATTTGCGCTTTGTTATTAATAAGCATCGAATCATTTATCCTGAGGATGCTAGACATTTCTTGAACCAGTCGGGAGAGACCTTGATCGGGAAAGAGAAAGCCTTGCTGGATGCATTGAAGGAGGGGAAAGAGCAATCGGTGCTGCAAGAACTAGACAAAATGTTCACACTGATAAAGCGTTCTGCCTCCATGGGAAATGAGGTACTGCGTACCCGATATATGGAACTCTTAATGATATTAGTGAAGTTCATGCATGATAACGGTTTCGTAAATAACCAGGAAATGAATAAGATCGAGGACGTATATCGAATGGCTTGGCAGATTGACTCCGCCGCTCAATTGCAAGCCAGGATTTCTAGCTTGGTTCAGCAGCTTCTTCAAGAGATGGATAAGAAGGCGGGGCAAATGAATCGGGTTGTAGCCGTTGCCCAAGCTTTTATTATGGAGCATTATGATGAAGATATTACACTTCGGAAAGTAAGCGAAATGGTGCATTTAAGTGAAAGTCATTTCAGTACATTGTTCTCCAAGGCGGTAGGTGAGACTTTTAAAGAATTTGTAACAAAAGTACGCATGGAAAAGGCAATGGAAAGTATGAAGAAGGAGCCTTATCTAAAGATATATGAGATTGCAGAGCGTACAGGATATGCTAGTACGGAGCACTTTAGCAGGGTTTTTAAGAAGGTGACTGGCGTGAGTCCAAATCAGTTTATGAAAACGGTTTCTAAGTAACCTAAAACTATATCATGATTTCGAAAACGGATACCGTCTAAAAGGATGGTATCCGTTTTTACTTGACACAATAGAGAATCTAAGATCTGAATACTTATGAAATAATGGGAATCGGAAAATTTATCATGAAATCAAAATTATTGTCATTAACATATAAGTAGCGGGTGGATAGGATGGAAAGATAAATAATACGGTTTATTTTCCTAACGAATGACCCCCGGCAGTTATTGAGAAAATACGCAGTACTCCTACCCCACGTGATAGTTCTACCCTAATTTGGAGGTGAACTAATATAAGAGCCTAATTAGATAGCCAGAGGCTGCAACAGCATCTATACTCCTTTAGTTTATATTATATTTTAAAGAGGTGTCTTATGAAGAGAACAACTTTATGGCTATTAATTTTCTCATTGATATTAGGAATGGAATTCTCAAGTACAGCTGTTTATGCAGGGAGCGATCGTACTATTCAGAATACAAATGGTAGAACCGTATTGAATTTAAATAGCGACTGGGGATTCTACAGAGGTGATTTAGCTGGTTCAGAGGCTATTGACTTTGATGATCAGGCATTTGCCAATATAACCATTCCGCACACCATGAGACTGGAGAAGAAACATGCGAATGGTGGGCGAGCCGTATATCAAGGAATAGGTTGGTACAGACGTTATTTTACGGTTGACGAGATGTACAGAGGAAATACAATCAATATTGACTTTGAAGGTGTCATGACCGACAGTGAAATCTATTTGAATGGAGAAAAAATTTATTCCCGTAATGGTGGTTATGTTGGATTTTCTGTAGATATTACAGATAAAGTTAAGTTTAGTGAAACCAATGTTCTAGCCGTAAAGGTATCTAGCTATGATAGTCCAGATACACCGCCAGGAAAGCCAGTTGCCAATCTCGATTTCCATTACTTCGGTGGTATTTACAGAGATGTAACCATGAGAATTACAAATGATTTACATATTTCGGATGCATTACAGGCTGATAAAACAGCTAGCGGTGGAGTTTTTGTGACTTATCCTGAAGTAAGCAAAACTTCTACCAAGGTGAATGTAAAAACCCATGTCGTAAACAAGAATAATACTTCAGCAGATACGAAGGTTGTAAGCAAGATTGTGGACAAGGAAGGAAATATCGTTGCTCAGGGTGAAGCTGATGCTGTAAGCGTACCAACAGGTGGAGATCATCAGTTTAATCAGGGATTAACGATAACCAGTCCAAATTTATGGCATCCAGATACACCTTATCTGTATTCTTTAGTCAGTGAAGTATATAATGGGTCAACTCTAGTAGATTATGTAATAACAAAGATAGGGATCAGAACAATAGAGTACAAGGCAGATGGTTTCTATCTCAATGGGGAAAGATTATATTTACGCGGAGCCAACCGTCATCAGGCCTATCAGAATATCGGAGATGCAGCTCCTAACTCGATGCAGTATCGTGATGCTATGCAAATCAAGGAAAATGGCTTTAATGCGGTTCGTGCCACTCATTATCCCAATGATCCGGCCTTTTTAGATGCAGCTGATGAATTAGGATTATTAGTTATTGAATGTCAGCCCGGCTGGCAGAACTTCACGAAAACTCAAAAGTTCTATGATCTAACATTAAGAGATACACGGGAAATGATCAGACGTGACAGAAACAGACCATCCGTAATCCTATGGGAAACTTCACTAAATGAGACGGGCTATTCAGCAGCATGGGCAAAAGAGGTTACTGCGATTGCTCATGCAGAATATCCTGGCAACCAGATGTATACAGCGGCTGACCATGGACTTCAGGGATCTTTCTATGATGTGAACTACAAAGTCGTCGATACGAATTGGGATGCTGACCCTAACAAATGGACTGATTTTGATCCCAACAAGCCATTTTTTACTCGCGAATGGGGTGATTTTGAAGAATCCAGCAAGGCGCTGAGAAAAGAAGGCGAAGACGCAATGATGACTCAGATTTTGACGCGTCAGAGATATTTAAATGGAGATGGTTACTCGGACTGGGGTGGCCTCGATGCGAATGACAGAATAGGCGGATATTTCTTATGGAGCTGGAATGACTACGCGCGTGGATCAACAACCAAGACATTAGGAAGTGGAACAGTCGATATTGATAGATACGAAAAATATGATTACTACTGGTTACAGTCCATGCAATCGGCTAGAAATCCTGTTTATGGACCAATGGTGTTCATAGCAAGCACATATTCTCCAACCTCAAGCCTAAATATTAACGTATTCAGTAACTGCGACAGTGTGAAGCTATATCAGAATGATGTATTGGTACGTGAAATGACAAGGGAAGAAGCTCTGAAATCTGTTCCGAACATCGCTAAAAAAGGTGGCAGCCCCATCTTTACATTTACATTAGATAAGTTTGCGGCTGGAGAGCTTAGAGCAGAAGCGATTTTAGATGGGAAAGTTGTGAAAACGCATACAGTTAGAACACCAGGTCAAGCTGCTGGAATAGAAATTGAAGTACGTGACAGAGGAATCATGCCCGTAGCAGATGGTTCAGATGTAATCCCTGTATACTTCAAAGTCGTTGATGCAAATGGAACGGTAGTACCCAACTACGAGGGTAAGATTAAAATTGCTGTAACAGGTGAAGGTGAACTCGTCGGCAAAAATATTGAACGAATAGGTGTCGAAGAACAGAGGGTTGAAGGCGGTATAGGTTTCGCATTTGTAAGAACTGCAGACGTCAGTGGAAGTATAAAAATTCTTGCTACAGCAGAAGGATTAAATGCGAGATCCAAAACCGTAAGTACAATACCCTATAAAGGGCAGTTTGTCCCTGACGGACAGCATACACCATGGGTTGGTGGAGTTGACAAACTAGAAACCACAGAACAGACCTATAAAAATATTGCAATTGGTAAACCTGTTACGAGTTCTTCTGAACAATCAGGTAACTTTGCAAAAAATGCAGTAGATGATGACGAAGGTACAAGATGGTGTGCAAATGGAGCATCCTTACCGCAGTGGATTCAGGTTGATTTACAGAAAAGCAGCGCAATAGCTGGTTTTCAGGTGATTTGGGAGACAAGTACAAATGTTTATAAATACGATATTGAAGTATCCGAAGACGGGACCAATTGGCGGAAAGTTATTGATAATACATTAAATACCACACCGAATGGACATGAAGAAACAAAGCTCGTAGAAACAAAAGGGAGATATGTAAGATTAAGCATTGTTGATCGTATAACCAATGGAGATTGGGCATCTTTATATGAGTTTAAGATCATACCTTTAGAAAATGAAGAACCCGGTGACAGAATTACAGATGCGAAAATCGAATCTATCACGTCATCTTCGGAAAGTGAAGCAGACAGGGGTACGGGTAAGCTTAGAGATGGCGTAACGACGATAGGAACAGGCTGGTTAGCCAAGGAATTAACGCTTCCGCAGTCCGTTACGGTAAAATTCAACAAACCGCAATCCGTTATTGGAAGCCGTATTTTCTGGGAGAAGGACAGTAACTGGTACACGTATGATTTAGAAGTTTCAACGGATGGCCACACATGGCAAAAGGCACTCGATAATCGCTATGTAGGTGGACAGCATTTCACACCAGAGACATTTGCTAAGCCGTATGACAACATCAACTATGTTCGCGTAACGATCAAGGACATCATTGCTGGCGGCGGGTTCAGAATAGGTATGGCAGAATTGATATTATATGGACAGGATTATACAGAAACAGAGCCTAAGAATTTTGACTATGCAAGTGATCTGGAATGGGCTTCAGCACACAGTGACTTTAAAGCAGTACTTAAGGATGAGCCACAGTATGGTGGTTCCAACTTTGACTTAAACACGGCAGCTGGAGTGAAGACCTTTACGAAAGGACTATCATCGGATACAAATTCAGAGGTTGTATACCATGTAGATGGACGTGGATATACAAGATTCCAATCCTATGCAGGAATTGACAAGAAAGCTCCTAAAATGGGTGGAGAAGCAATCTTTAAAATATTTAAAGATGATGAGCTAATCTATACAAGCCCTGTCAAGATGCGAGACGACAACTGTGAATTTATTGATCTTGATATCACAGGAGCCAAGCAGATTAAGCTTGTTGCTGAATGGAATAATAATCCTGTAAATCCTGAATCTAGGTATAATACGCATGTGGACTGGGCGGATGCCAGATTCGTCTATGGAGTAACTGTAACAGAACTAAAAGCGGCGATTGCAGCCGCACAAGTCAAAGTTGATCAAGCGGTCGTTGGTGATCAGCCAGGACAATATCCACAAATAGCAGTAGAGGTATTAAAAGCAGCGATTGTAGCAGCACAGGATGTTGTAGATACAGCAACAACACAAGCAGAAGTGACCTCAGCGATTGAAGCGCTTCAAGCCGCAGTAAATGGTTTCGATGATGCCAAGATTCCTGGGGAAGAACCAGCGGAAGTGGACACAACAGAACTGAAGTCGGTGATTGCAGCCGCACAAGTCAAAGTTGATCAAGCAGTCGTTGGTGATCAGCCCGGACAATATCCTCAAAAAGTAGTAGATGCATTAAAAGAAGCGATTGCAGCCGCACAAGGGGTTGTAGAGAAAGCAACAACACAAGCAGAAGTGACCTCAGCAATCGAAGTACTTCAAGCAGCGGTCAAAACATTTGATGATGCAAAGATTTCTGGGGTAGAACCATCAGTAGACAAAACTGCACCAACATGGACAGAAGATAAAGCTTTGAAGACTTCAAATGTTGGTAGAACTAGCCTTGCACTTTCATGGACAGTAGCAACGGATGATACGGGAGTAACAAGCTATAAAGTCTACAAGAACGGAAGCGAACTCGTTACATTAGCAGGTAATATCACGAGCTATACAGTTAGCGGCCTGTCATCTAACACAACGTATACCTTTAAAGTTGAAGCAGGCGATGAAGCAGGGAAATGGAGTGTGAATGGTCCGAGTGTATCTGTGACGACTGATCCTAGCTCTTCGGGTGGTGGCTGGACACCGACACCAGATCCGAAGCCTACGCCAGATCCAAAGCCTACTCCAAAACCGGAAGATGGTAATAAGCCAGCTGAGCCAAAAGATCCAGTAAAACCAACGAAGCCAGAACCACCAAAAGTAAAGCTTACGGATCTAGTGGATCATTGGGCTAAGGCTTCCATTGAAAAATCGATTGAACTTGGTTTTGTAACTGGTTATGAAGATGGAACTTTTCTCCCGAACCGCACTGTAACCCGTGGTGAGTTTGCTGCAATGTTAGCTAGAGCACTGAAATTGGGGTCTAATGATAAGGAGTTTCGTTTCAATGATAAGGAGGGAACACCAGCGTGGGCTCGGCCATTCATTCAAGCCATAGCCGAAGCTGGTTTCATTTCAGGATACGAAGATGGTACATTCCGTGCGGGTCATGAAATTACACGATCTGAATTCGTAGTCATTATTGTTCGTGTGCTTGGTCTTAAAATAGATTCTAATGCACAATTGACTTTCAAGGATGCGGAGCAGGTTTCGGCATGGGCTAGACCTTATGTTGCAGCTGCTGTGGAAGCAGGTCTGATAAAAGGGAATGGGGATGGTAAATTTCATCCCAATGGTTCAACGACTAGAGCTGAGGCCATCACATTGATTTTAGGCATGTTAAACCATCTGAAATAAGTTAGAGAAGAGTCGCTATACTATATTTTAGTAGATTAATCCCCTTCAAGCCCATACGCGAATACAGCTTTGTGAAAGCATGAGGTATGAGTACACTGGAGGGGATTTTTCATGACACTTACCGTAAAATTTATCAAGAAATCTAATTTATCATCATTAACCTATCCATTGCGGGAGAGTAAGATGTAAAAATAAAACATTCGATTTATTATCTTTCCTCACTTATGAACGATAGCATTTTGTAATCGGAATGCTCCTTCCTATGAATCTTTTCATGAATTTATATTGTCCCAATAACTACACATTTTGTAAGAAACTACTTCAACTAGCTCTTTATAATCATATATTTAGTTAAGAGGAGGAAGTCTAAAATGTTCAGTTCCAGACAAAAAGCAATGGTGCTGGTAATGCTAATTGCAATGTTTGTCAATTTTGCACCTAATGCCAGGGCTGCAGACAACGGAGATGGTACATACACAAATCCTATTATATGGGGGGACTATCCGGATAATGATGTGATCAGGGTGGGAGACACCTATTACATGTCATCAACGAGTATGCACCTATTTCCCGGAAGTCCAATCATGAGTTCCAAAGATTTAGTGAATTGGCAATATGAAAGTTATGCTGTTGACAGAATGGAAGGTGACATGTACGACATTAAGAATGGGTTGAATGCTTATGATGAAGGTCCATGGGCAACCAGCTTGAGGTATCATAACGGTAAATTCTACTTGATGTATAACATCAATGGAGATGCTGCATACGTAAGTGTTGCAGATAGCGCCAAGGGTCCATGGAAGATTTACAAGTTAGAAGATGAACTATACGATCCGGGGTTATTTTTTGACGACAATGGAAAAGTATACGTTGTACATGGTCAAGGTCAACTTTACTTAAGTGAGCTGAAGATTGTTAGTGAAGCAACAGGTGAACTCTCTATTATTTCGAAGAGACAGCCTGGAGCATCAAGAAACGGAAAGATGATATATGACTATAAGGGTGGCGCCTATAATGAAGGTTCACATGTGTATAAAAAAGATGGCACCTACTACATTCTAAGCACTCCGACATGGAACAAGGGTTCAAAGAAAGAAATAGCGATCAGAACACAAGACTTGGCGAATGGCCCTTATGTAGCAAAAGATATTATAACTAGTTTTATGAACTTTGCAGGCAATGGTATTCATCAGGGAGGTATGGTAGACGTACCTCAAGGAGAAGGTAAAGAATCCGAATGGTGGTCGGTCATATTCCAGGATCGAGGCAAGCTGGGACGTGTGCCTACTTTACAACCAGTCAACTGGAAAGATGGATGGCCATATTTAGGAGAGTTTGATGGGGAAAAAGCTGTTGTTACTTATAAAAAACCTAATATACCAGGGCTTGAAGCAACTGAGCCAAAGGCACCTGCAACATCAGATGATTTCAGCAGCAGCAAGCTAGGTCTACAATGGCAGTGGAATCACAATCCTGACAATGACAAGTGGAGTCTTACGGAAAGACCAGGAGATATAAGACTTAAAACATCTAGTGTAACAAATTCTTTAGCATATGCTAGAAATACGCTTACTCAAAGAATTATTGGTCCAGATTGTACAGGAACTGTAAAGATGGATATAAGCCGTATGGCTGACGGTGATCAGGCTGGATTATCTGTAATACAAAAAGATTCCAACTTCATCGGAATAAAGAATGAAGATGGAAAGAAGAGAATCGTTGTTCAGGACTTATGGACAGAAGAGGCATCCATTGATCTTCCAGAAGGAACAACGAATATCTGGTTTAGAGCTGAAACTCCAAGATTTGAATATCGAACGGAGTTCTCATACAGTCTAGATGGAGTAAATTTTACTCGATTAGGCGGAAGATATGAAATGCGTTACGGAACCTACGTTGGTATGAGGTTTGGTATTTTCAACTATGCAACAAAAACCCTTGGCGGATATATTGATGTTGATTCATTTGAACTGACAATGACTGAAAATGAAGGTAATTTATATCGTGTAAATAAGAAGATTGATGCTGAACGGTATGATGATCAAAACTATGTAACAGATAAAAATCTTACGATCAACGCTAAAACGGAGTGGACAGATGATGATGTAAACAGTGGATATGACCAAAGTATGGCTAATATCAAGAATGGCGACTGGTTGCGTTATGACCAGGTGGATTTTGGTAATGGGGAAGCAAAATGGTTTAACGTAAGAGTAGCGAGTAACAAAACTAGCGGCACGATTGAGGTTAAACTAGCTGATGCAGAAGGAAATCTAGCTGAAACGATAGCCATACTACAAATTCCGAATACAAGTGATTTGAATGAGTATGTAAATGCTAAAGCAGAGCTTACAAAAGAAGTTACAGGTAAGCAAAAGATATTCTTAGTATTTAACGGTGCGGATACGGAAATGTGCAAGCTAAACTGGTTTATGTTTGGTTCTGGTGATTATCCTGAGATTGCTGCAGTTCCAGCTCATGTTCAAGTGGATTCACCCAACAGCTCAACGATTGATATCGCATGGGATGCTGTATCCGGAGCATTACAGTATGATATCAAGATTGATAATAAGATCATAAGCAATGCAACAAGCCCATTTTCAGAAACAGGGTTACTTACAGGCTCAACTCATACCGTACAGGTTAGATCAAAGAACTTTGCTGGTTTCAGTGAATGGAGTGAGGGTGTAAATATTACAACTGAAGCTGACCCTGAAATGATTCCATCAACTGGCATGACAGTAACTGCTTCAAGTGAGGAAACTCAAGCCGAAGATAATAAAGCAGCAAATGTCCTAGATGGAAACCTAGATACGATCTGGCATACAAAATGGAATGGTGGAAATACGCCTCCTCACACATTGGATTTCAACTTGGGTGCAGCATATGACGTATATAAGCTTAAATATATTCCAAGACAGTCCGGTGGAGATAACGGTATTGTAACCAAGTACAACATCTACACAAGCATGGATGCTGTAAACTACACCTTGGTCAAGCAAAAAGGAACATTTGTAAACGATTCCACACCGAAGACAGTAACATTTAGATCTACGCAGGCTCATTACCTGAGATTTGAAGTATTGGCTGGTAAAAATGGATACGGTTCCGCTGCTGAAATTAACATTTATCAAAATGCAGATTCAATACCAGTCGTATCTGATAACAAGACAGCTGTAGCAAGCAGTGAACAAGCATGGTCTGAGGCTTCAAAGGCCAACGATGGTAATATAGCTACTGCATGGAAGGCTGTATATGAAGATACGATGAAGACTTGGACTGTGGATTTAGAAGAAAAATATGACCTGACAGAAATCGAGCTTGAATGGGCTGCAGAAAATGCAAGTAAGTACAGGGTTGAAGTGTCAAGTGATAACAAGGTATGGACACATGCAGTTGACAGAACCGCGGATACAGAATCCAGCAAGGTTAAAACGGACAGAGTTTCAAATGATGAAGTAAGGTATGTGAGGGTAACATTTACAGAAGGAATCGCTTCGATTGATGAGATAAGAGTACGCGGTATGAAGAGTGTAATTATACCGGAATCAAACAATGTCGTATTAAACAAACCTGCTACTTCAGATAGCCAGCAAAACAGCGGTCCAGCATCAGCAGGTAACGATGGTGATGAGTCAACTCGTTGGTGCGTGTCTGATGATAAGAATCCACACTATTGGCAGGTGAATCTTGGCGGAAAATATGATTTAACGGGTTCAAAGGTAATATTTGAAAAAGCCGGTAAGGCCATGATGTATAAGATCGAGGTTTCAAGTGACGCTGCAACTTGGATCACAGTGATTGACCATATGAATAACACAACCAACACGGAACAAGTTAGAACAGATAACTGGACGGCTAAGGGTGCCCAATATATCAAGGTAACTGTCATGGGATACCCGGAACTGTGGGGAGGTTTCCGTGAGTTTGAAGTTTACGGCGTAAAATCACCTATAGTGGATACAACAGAGCTCGAAGCAGCGATTACAACAGCTCAGGTCAAAGTTGATCATGGAGTCGTCGGTGATCAGCCAGGACAATATCCGCAAGCAGCAGTAGATGCAATAAAAGCAGCGATTGAAGCAGCACAAGGTGTTGTAGAGAAGGCAACAACACAAGCAGAAGTGACAGCAGCAATCGAAGCACTTCAAGCAGCAGTAAAAACATTCGATGATGCAAAAATTCCTGGGGTAGAACCAGCGGAAGTGGATACAACAGAACTGAAGGCAGTGATTGCAGCAGCACAAGCAAAAGTTGAAAGAGCAGTTGTTGGCGATCAGCCAGGACAATATCCGCAAGCAGCAGTAGATGCAATAAAAGCAGCGATTGAAGCAGCACAAGGTGTTGTAGAGAAGGCAACAACACAAGCAGAAGTGACAGCAGCAATCGAAGCACTTCAAGCAGCAGTAAAAACATTCGATGATGCAAAAATTCCTGGGGTAGAACCACCAGTAGACAAAACTGCACCAACATGGCCTGCGGATAAAGCATTAAAGACTTCAAATGTTGGTAAAACTAGCCTTACGCTTTCATGGGCAGCAGCAACGGATGATACGAGTGTAACAAGCTATAAGGTATATAAGAATGGCAGAGAACTAGCTGCATTAGCAGATGATATCACGAACTATACCGTCAGTGGCCTTTCGTCTGGCACGACGTATGCCTTTAAAGTTGAAGCAGGTGATGCAGCAGGGAACTGGAGTGTGAATGGTCCAAGTGTAACGGTGACGACTGAATCAAGCTCTTCAGGTGGTGGCTGGACACCGTCACCAGATCCAAAGCCAACACCAGATCCAAAACCTATGCCTACACCAACGCCTAAGCCAGCTGAGCCAAAAGATCCAGTAAAACCAACGAAGCCAGAACCACCAAAAGTAAAGCTTACGGATCTAGTGGATCATTGGGCTAAGGCTTCCATTGAAAAATCGATTGAACTTGGTTTTGTAACTGGCTATGAAGATGGAACTTTTCGCCCGAATGGTACGGTAACCCGTGGTGAGTTTGCAACGATGTTAGCTAGAGCGCTGAAATTGGAGCTTGGTGATACGGAGTTTAGTTTTGCTGATCAGAAGCAAACACCAGTATGGGCTCAGTCATTCATTCAAACACTTGTTAAATCTGGTTTTATTACGGGATACGAAGACGGCACATTCCGTGCGAATAAAGAAATATCACGATCTGAATTAGTAGTCATTGCCGTTCGTGCACTGGGTCTTGAAGTAAATCCAAAGGCAACACTGACGTTTGATGATGCTGACCAGATTCCAGTATGGGCAAGACCTTATGTGGCAACAGCAGCAGAAGCAGGATTGATTAAGGGGAATGGGAATGGCAAATTTAATCCGAATGCCTTTACCACTAGAGCTGAAGCAGTCACTGTGATTCTAGCTATGCTAAACGAAAAATAAATGATGGTTTAGCTTACTGCAGTTTTGTGTTGTGCCATTTGGTTTAACTTCGAAGAAGATCGCCTACACGAGTGTAGGCGATCTTCTTTGTATTGTTTTATGAAATCAGGAGGTTCGAATGCGACGGAGAGGGGAGCTCAGGGTACACGATCTAATAAGATCTTATTTGTCCGATTTCCGTAAAATTTATCAATAAATCCAAATTATCGTCATTAACTTTCCAGTGGCTGGAGAGTAAGATGAACACATATAAAGTCGATTGACTCTTCTCTTTTCACAATATCGATAAAGGTATTTGAAATCCTACAGATATATAGCATTTTGTAATTAGAATGCTCCTTCCTATGAATACTTCCATGAATTCATCATTATATTCAGATTCTCAAAAAAATAAGCGATCTCTTCCACAGTCAGCATGACAAGCAATGATACTGGTGATTTTGTAAGCGGTTTCAGTTTGTTCGACTCAAAGGAGGTGATGCTGATCGATGGCAATTACACAAAAGATCAATTAAGAGCAATTGGCAAGGAATAGATTGAACCCGAAGGAGGATAAAAATGTCACTGTCAAAGGTAATTAAAAACTTAGCCATTGTGGTAGTCTCTGCACAGCTGAGTAGTATTACAATTCCTGCATTTTCAGGAATTGCGGATGCTGCAGCTAATGATGGAATCATTGAATCAAATATAATGTCAGTTCAATTAGATCAGAATTTTCCAAGAGTAGTGAAATATGAGTTAAATAACAAGGTGTTGCATGGTTCAGAAGATGCATTAAACATAGTAAGAATTAACGGAACAGACTATGTACCGAAAGTAGAGTACACAGAAGAGGCAGACAAAGCCTACTATGTGCTAACTGTTGATGAGCTGAATGTAGTCATTAAGCTAACAATGAAAGTAGTGAAAAATTCACTTGATTTCGAAGTGACAAAGGTGGAAGAAAATGGTACAGAAAGAATACATACCATTGAAATTCCGAACCATAGCTTGGTATCAGTAAGAAGTACAGAAGCGGGTGCTAAATTTGCCGGTTCCAGAATGGAAAACGCTGTTTATAAAAAAGGTGATGTGTATCAAGATGTATCAGGTACTCCTACGGTAGATAGTTCACCAAAAAACTATATGTACGCGTTCATTAACAATGATCAACTGGCAGCAGGTGTATGGTCAAATGCATATGGTGATACAAATGCCGATGGAGATAATGACAATCACCGGATTGTGAAACAGACGACCAAGAAAACGGATTACTCCCGTACAGCTTTGTGGAGTGCTTCATGGGTATATCGTGGAAATAATATGCCAGAAAACATAATAGAACCTTTACCACATAGTAAGGTCGTTATCACAGCGGATGCAAATGCGGATGCTAAAATGGATTGGCAGGATGCAGCTGTTGCATTCCGAGATATCATGAACAATCCTGTAGGCAGCGATCGAATGTCTGAACTTGTTGTTCACCGTATACCGATGAACTTTGGCAGCCAGGCAACCAACCCATTCTTAAAGACTTTAGATGAAACAAAGAAAATATATCTATCAACTGATGGGCTTGGACAGTGGGTGGAATTAAAGGGTTACCAAGCAGAAGGGCATGACTCCGCACATCCGGATTACGGCGGACATATAGGTGTACGTCAGGGCGGACAGAAGGATATGGATACGCTTGTAAGAGAAGCGCAGAACTATAATGCTTTTATGGGTGTACACATTAGTGGTACAGGTGCACACCCGGAAGCAAAGGCATTTGATGATCAATTAGTAAATATCAATAAAGGCGGTTGGGACTGGCTTGATCCATCCTATGACTTTGATGACCCAACATACCGTAGAGAAGTTTATTCTGGCAACAGACTGAACCGTTTACAGATGTTAAAGGACGATGCGCCAACACTTGATTTTATTTATGCGGATGCATGGTATGAGCAGGGCTTTAACGGAAGAAGATTTGCAAGAGAAGTGAATTCTTTTGGCTGGACGCTTACGACGGAGTTTCCAAATGTATTAGAAGATGATGCCGTTTGGAATCACTGGTCAGTTGACTATGATTACGGCGGTAAGAGCATCAAGGGCTATAGCAGTGATATCGCTAGATTTGTGCGAAATCACCAGAAAGATACGTGGATCGCTCGCCATCCAATCCTAGGCGGTACGGAGGCAAATGATGCGGAAGGATGGCAGGGTAGAGTAGATTATGATGAAATGATTGATATTGTATTCGAAACAAATCTGCCAACGAAATATCTGCAAAGCTTCCCGATGACGAAGTACGATGTAAACAACAATGTGGGAAGAGTCGAATTTGAAGGAAATGTCGTTGCTGAAAGAAAAAATGACGGAAAAAGAACCTTCACGAAAGATGCTAAAAAGCTTCTTGAAGAAGATGTGAGAATTCAAAAAGGAACAAGTGACGGTAATGTTTATGATGATGTAAAATTCAATAACCTCAAATACTTGTTGCCGTGGTCGCCAAATGCTGATAAGACAGATAGTGAATTGGCTAAAGTTGAAGAGAAACTGTACCACTACAATGAAGGTGGCGGATCAACGACTTGGGAGCTTCCAAATAGCTGGAACGATGTATCAACAGTGAAGTTATATACATTAACTGATACGGGTAAGCAAGAAGCAAAAGAATTAAGCGTAGTTGATGGCAAAATTACGATTGATGCTAAAGCAAAACAGGCTTACGTTGTATACAAAGGTGATGTGTCTGTAACTGCTAAAGATATGAATTGGGGATTTGCGATGCCTGCAAAGGACCCAAGCTTCAACAGCGGAACATTAGACAACTGGTCGATTATCAAAGGTGGAGACAGTGCTGCAACCGTAGAACGTAACCATCGTGGACAATATGAATTAGTCGTCAAAGAAAATACGGAAGAGACTGTATTAGAGACGGAGTTATCAGGATTGAACCCTGGAACCTACTCGGCTTCCATATATGTTCAGGTAGGAAATACGCCAAACAGTACAAATGCAACTGATCCAAACACGGCAGGAAATGCAAAACGTAGAACGACGATTGGCGTGAAAGATTTTGGCGGAGCAGACATCACGAACTATACGGAAAGTTCACCGCTGCAAAACTACATTTCAGCTGACTCCAAGCACAGCACCAATATGCAACGAATGAGAGTCGTGTTTGATGTTGCAGCAGGACAGGATACAGCTACATTGTACTTGAAGGTAGCTGGAGGAACAGCAATTGTAACCTTTGACGATGTTCGCTGCGTACCTACCAAGCGAGTTGTACCGCAATCTCCAGAGATAGTCGTAGCAGAAGATTTTGAGCATGTGGACCAAGGGTTGACTCCATTTGTCATTGCAGATGCTGACGGAGTAAGTGATCCACGTACTCACTTATCAGAATCACACGCTCCATACACCCAGAAAGGTTGGAATGGAAAAGAAGTTGATGACGTATTAAATGGAGGATGGTCCATTAAGTCACATAAAACAGGTAGCGGTCTGATCATGAGAACATTACCGCAGACTCTACGATTTGATAAAGGAACAACTTACGAAGTATCTTTCAAATATGAAAGTCAGTTCGATAAGAAGATTAATTTCGTTGTTGGTAACGGTACTAAGGAAGTGATGAATGTACCAATGCCACAGGTAACTGTTCCTACACCGTTTACGGTTAAATTTACAGCAAGCACAGAAGATTTCTGGATTGGAACAAGGAATACTACTGGGAGTTCAGCAGGAGACTTTATCCTTGATGATCTAGTGGTTAAAGAAGCAAAGGATGCTACGATTGAACCACCACAAATTACACCTGTTGATTTATCAGTTATACCTGTAGATGGTATCACTGCAAGTGCAACGGGTTATCAACCAAGTGATGCACCAGAAAATGTTCTTGATGGAAACACAAGTTCATTGTGGCACACAGCTTGGGATGGAAGTGATGAATTACCACAATCCATTACGCTTGATTTAGGTAAAGTTTACAGTGTAAACAGAGTAGATGTAACGCCAAGACAAAGCCAGAAAAATGGAGTGATAACGAAATATGGGTTATATACAAGTGCCGATGGAGTGAACTTTGAGAAGGTAGCGGAAGGTAATTGGGAGGTTAATGTAGATACAAAGTCTATAAATATTAATAATCCTAAGCCAATAACTCATGTTAAGTTAACAGCGTTAGAAGGAATTAATGGTTGGGCGAGTGTAGCTGAAATGCGAGTTGCTCAAGAAGCTCCATCCATAACTGGACCAAATACCGTTACAGTTAGTACTGCAGTCGGTATGCATCCGGAAATGCCTGCAACTGTAAAGGCAACACTGAGCAATGGCACAGAAATGGATTTGCCAGTGCAATGGCCAGCCATTACCCCTTCAGAATATGCTGAAGAAAGAGAATTTGAAGTAATAGGACATATTAATGGCGTTGAAGCTGCAGCGATTACAGCTACTGTAACCGTAACAGCGAGTGGGGCAGTAGATATCGTAGATGCAAAAGTGATGACGGTTTACACGACAGTAGGAACTGCACCTATGATGCCAGCAACGGCTAAGATGGTAACCTCAACTGGTACAGTTGCAAATGTACCTGTAACTTGGAGTGAAATAGCTGAAGGTAGCTACCAGAATGTTGGATCATTCAAAGTAGAGGGTATAGTAGAAGGTTCTAATATCAAAGCACAGGCTATTGTTATAGTTACGGAGCGCCAAGCTACAATTAGTGAAATTCCTAAAATAAAAATGAGCACATTTATTGGCGTAAAACCGCTTTTACCAAGCATGATCGAAGTAACGATGAGTGATAATTCAAAGCGTTTTGTAGCTGTGACGTGGGATCTTATTACGGATGAACAGATTAACAAAGAAGGTCAATTTAATGTAAATGGTACGATAGAAGGTACTAACATGAAAGCTGTTGCAGAAATTACAGTAAAAGAAGATCCGAACATTGCATTAAGGAAACCTGCAACTGCAAGCAGTCAGCAGTCAGGTAATACAGCAGCTATGGGTAATGATGGTCAAATATCGACTCGTTGGAGCGTAAGCAATCCAAACACTGAACACTGGTGGAAGGTTGATCTGGGAGCACAGTACGATGTTACGGGTTCAAAGATGACTTGGGAATCCGCTTCAGGTACGATGAAGTACAGAATAGAAGTCTCTTCTGATGGAGAAACCTGGAACGGAACGGTGAATAAGTGGGATACTCCAGTTACTCAAAGTGTTACAGAAGATACTTGGTCAGCTAATCATGTTAAATTTATCAAAGTGACGGCTTTGGGTATTGACCCTGCATGGGCAGGTTTCCGTGAGTTTGAAGCTTATGGTGCTAAATCAACTGTAGATCCAGGTCAAGAATATACCGTTGAAGTTGTAAATGGTGAAGGCAGCGGAAATTATGCTCAAGGAGCCACCGTTACATTAGCAGCCTATGGAGCACCAGAAGGCCAACAATTTGACAAATGGATGACGGATAACATTAGCGTTGTATTCAAAGATGCAAATGCAGAATCTACTACATTTGTAATGCCTGGTGAAGCTGTTAAAGTAACAGCAACTTATAAGGACATAACAGATCCAGGTCAAGAATATGCCGTTGAAGTCGTAAATGGTAAAGGCAGCAGAAATTATGCTCAAGGAGCCACTGTTACAATAGCAGCCTATGGAGCACCAGAAGGCCAACAATTTGACAAATGGATGACGGATAACATTAGTGTTGTATTCGAAGATGCAAGAGCACAATCTACTACATTTGTAATGCCTGGTGAAGCCGTTAAAGTAACAGCAACTTATAAGGATGTAACACCAGGAGACAAAACTGCACCAACATGGTCAGAAGATAAAGCATTAACGACTTCAAATGTTGGCAGAACTAGCCTTACACTTTCATGGAAAGAAGCAGCGGATGATACGGGTGTAACAAGCTATAAGGTTTACAAGAATGGAAGCGAACTAGTTACATTAGCAGGAGATATCACTAGCTTTACAGTCAGTGACCTGTCGTCTGACACGACGTATAACTTTAAAGTTGAAGCAGGCGATAGAGCAGGAAACTGGAGCATGAATGGTCCGAGTGTAACGGTGACGACTGAAGCTAGCTCTTCGGGTGGTGGCTGGACACCATCACCAGATCCAACGCCAACACCAAGCCCTACACCTACACCAAGCCCTACACCAAAACCAAAAGATGATATTAAGCCAACGAAACCAGCAGATCCAGTACAACCAACTAAGCCTGAAACTCCAAAAGTAAAGCTTACTGATCTTGCCGATCATTGGGCTAAGGCTTCCATTGAAAAATCCGTTGAACTTGGTTTTGTAACTGGCTATGAAGACGGGACTTTCCGTCCGAATGGTACTGTAACACGTGGTGAGTTTTCAACGATGTTAGCAAGAGCGCTGAAATTGGAACTTGGCGATACTGAGTTTAGTTTTGCTGATCAAAACCAAACCCCAGTATGGGCTAAAGCCTTCATTCAAGCCATTGCTAAATCCGGTTTCATTAAGGGATACGAAGATGGCACATTCCGTGCGAATAAAGAAATAACACGATCTGAATTAGTAGTCATTGCCGTTCGTGCACTGGGTCTTGAAGTGAATCCAAAGGCAACACTGACGTTTGATGATGCTGACCAGATTCCAGTATGGGCAAGACCTTATGTGGCAACAGCTGCAGAAGCAGGCTTAATTAAGGGGAATGGGGATGGCAAATTTAATCCGAATGCCTCTTCCACTAGAGCTGAAGCAGTCACTTTGATTCTAGCAATACTAAATTCAAAAAAATAGAAGTAACTTCGAGGAAGATCGTCTGCTCTAGTGCAGGTGATCTTCTTCCTTCTTCAAGAGGTCGATAGCCAAAACTATATCATGATTTCGAATGTTTTATCATTCAGGTCTCATATCGGAAGGGCTATGATATAAGCAGCAGATGAGTAATAGCCTGCATCAAATAAGTATAGGGGGAATGTAAAATGTATAATGTTCGACCACGTATTACACGCATACTATGTATGATCATGATTTCGGCCTTAATGATTCCATTGTTTACAGGTTGTGCTAAAGGGGAAACGGTTGCTGATAAGGGGCAATCTACTACTCAGCCGGATACTCAGCAGGAGCAGAAAGAAGAAAAGAAGGATCCTGTTACATTGAAATTCCCAATATGGTCAACGATTACGGAGGATTTATTTACGAAGCTTGACCTTGTAAACGAATACAAAAAGGAACATCCCAATGTCACCATTGAATTGGAGCTGTTAAAGGATACGGAGTATGAAAATACAATGAAGATCCGGAATTCAGCAAACGAATTGCCAGATATTTTGCCACTGAAATCAGCATGGCTGATTAATTTCAAGGATAATATTTTGCCTCTTGATGACTTAGAAGCAGCCAAGAACAATTTATTCGCAGCTGATTTCAAGGTGGGTGATCATATTTATGGTGTACCCGAAAGCCAATTCAATGAGTATGTCTGGTATCGGAAGAGTATTTTCAAGGAATATGGACTTGAGATTCCAAAGACCTGGGGAGAGTTTGTAACTGCTGCTAAAACGATTAAAGACGGTGGCAAATATATTCCGATTGCCATGGGTGGTAAAGACGCATGGCCGGATTATCCTTTCAACGAATTTATGCCTTCTCTTGAAGCAGGAGATGGGGATTACTGGTCAACTATGGCGACGATAGATGAACCTTTTACGAAAGGCCAAGCTTTCTATGATTCTTATGTGAAAATTCAGGAACTGTACAATGCTCAAGTAATGGGCCCTGATCCACTTGGTGTTGGCTTTGATCAATCCAAACTGATGTTTGGTTCCAATCAAGCGGCGATGATTGCTCTTGGTCAATGGTTCGGCAGTGATTTGAAATCGATGACGGATGTGGATATCAATGATGTAGGTGCCTTCTTGTTACCGGTTCGAAATTCAGTAGATGAGCCATTCAATACGATTTCCATGGTAGATACGTTCTTTACAATTCCGAAAACTTCGAAGTATCCAGATGAAACGAAAGAATTCATTAACTGGTTCTTCAGTGATGCATGGTATTCTAAATATTTGACCGAGGCTCAACTTCAATCGACAGTGAAGGATGTAAAGATTGATCTAGGTACAATGTTCGATGGTGCTTTTGACGTATCAAATCTGAATTATGTGCTTAATAAAGGCGGCAATGAGGATTATAAGAAGATCGAATCGGCGATTAAGTTCGATGTGAAGAAAATGGGGCAGGACATGATGTCAGGCAAGGATTTCAATAAGATGATGCAGGAAATGAATAAGAGTTGGAAAAATGCTCGTTCCAAATAAAAATAAATCTCAATTCAAAAGTTGAGTAATGAGGAAGGTGGCTACCATTTAGATGAGCCACTTTCCTTATATAGAAAGGGATGGAGGGGTAGAAATGAAAACGATTTCTATGCAGAAAAACATACTGTTATTCAGTTTTTTATTGATTCCTATATTGCTGCTATTGATGTTCGTGCTTTACCCGCTTGTAGAGCTTGTCAGAATAAGTTTTACCGATTGGAATGGAGTGAATACCCAGCAAGTTTATATAGGTTTCGACAATTACATTAAGATGTTTACGGATTCATCAGATGTATGGCTATCACTTCGCAATAACGGCATCTATTTCATTTTTCATTTAATAATGATTCCGCTTGAACTAGCGATTGCGGTTTTATTGGATAGTAAGATTCGTGCCAGCAAGTTTTTTAAGTCCATCATATTCATGCCTTACATTATCAATGGGGTTGCTATTTCGTATATTTTCGCCTTCTTTTATAGTCCCATTAATGGTGGGTTAAATGGCATTCTTGAAGTGCTTGGGCTAGAGTCGCTCATACAGAATTGGTTGACGAATGAGTCTATAGTTAACCTTAGCTTAGTGTTTGTATCGATTTGGCGATTCTCAGGCTTCCATGTCATTTTATTCCTAGCCGGCTTACAAGCCATTCCTCAGGATCAATTCGAGGCAGCAAAAATGGATGGTGCCAACAACATTCAGAATTTCTGGTATATTATCGTTCCAGGTGTGAAAAAGGTACTAGAGGTCATTTTGTTCTTAAACGTTGTTGGGGCACTACAAGTGTTCGATATTCCGTATATTATGACACAGGGCGGTCCGGGTCATGCGAGTAGTACATTCACATTATATACCCTGGAGACGGCCTTTAAATTTAACAGCTTCGGTATGGCTTCTGCGATGGGCATCACGATGTTAATTCTCATTATAATCCTGAATGGTGTACAGAGCAGGCTGTTCAACCTAAAGGGGGTTGGTGAGGAATGACGACGACTCGTTTAGCAATCCCTATCAAAAAGCTTGCCTTGTATTTCATTCTAATTATGATTTGTATGATTATCTTCATCCCCTTGCTTATAACGTTATTCGCTTCATTTAAAACTTCGGTGGAAATTGGCTCTGAATTTGCTCTAAAGTTGCCTGCAAGCTTTGATTTCGATAACTACAAAGTTGTACTGGAAAAGGGAAAGTTTTTACAGGGATTTGGTAACTCTTTATTCCTTATTGCAGTCGGTGTCATCATTAATTCTCTATTGGGAACAATGACTGCCTATGCGATTAATAGATTTGATTTTCGCTTGAAGAAGATCATACTCGGTCTCTTTGTAGCAGGTATGATCATGCCCGGTATGATTACTGAAATTTCACGGTTTACCATTATTAAAAATCTTGGACTTTATAATACAATTTGGGCTCCGATCGTGATTTATGCAGCAACGAATCTGGTACAGCTCTATATTTATACGCAGTTCCTAAATGGTATTCCCAAAGAATTGGATGAGAGTGCGATGCTGGATGGTAGTTCGTACTTTAAAGTTTTTACTAAAATGATTTTCCCACTTTTACTGCCGGCAACTGCAACATTAGCAATTATTAAAGCGGTTGATGTTATGAATGATATGTATATTCCGTATTTGTATATGCCGTCAAGCACACTAAGAACGTTGACTACAACGTTGATGTATTTTAGTAGTTCAAAGTTTGGAAGTTGGGATTATTTAAGCGCTGCGATTATATTGGTTATGTTGCCGACACTTGTGATTTACCTTGTGTTTTCAAAGTACATTTTCAAAGGTATTGTTGCAGGTGCAGTGAAATCATAAGGAGGGATCATAGTTGAGCAGCAAAGGACGAATGACAGTACCCATAGAAGCAGGCATGGATTACGATTTAATGAAAGACATTCTTGAACGATGGGGAGCTGATGCAGTACGGAATAGTGATGGAACGGATCTGCCTGATCAGTTGCAGCAGATGAAGATAAAAGTCTATTCCACGTATTTCCCGACAAGAAATGATCAGGTGTGGGCACACGAGCATCCCGATCAACGTCAGCAAATGTACATTATGACGCCCCATATTACGGCTGTCGAGGAGTCGCTGCAAATTGAGCTAATGAAGGGCTACTATCGGGAACAGCTTGAAGTAGATTATGAACATGATCCCAAGCGATGGTGGGAAGTTATTAATCGTACGACAGGAGAAATCGTGGATCCTGAAAGCTGGAGTGTCGATCCTCTAACAGGAATTATTACCCTCCATCAGGTGAACAGATTCCATAGCTATACCGTTACATTTCTAGTCTGGCAAATTTGGGATCAGACCCAGATGTACAATCATATTACGAATCAATGGGGAGATAAGCCTCATGAGATTCCGTATGATGCTCGTCATTCGCTAACGTGGGCACATATCACAGAGTATATGAAAAACTGGCTCGAAGCTAACAAGCATGTTGATGTAGTACGGTTTACCACCTTCTTCTACCACTTCACCATAATCTTTAATGAGTTAGCAAAGGAGAAGTATGTCGACTGGTTTGGCTATTCGACGACAGTTAGTCCGCTAGCGTTGGAGCAATTTGAGGCGGAGTATGGTTACAGGATGCGTCCAGAGTATCTTGTTGATCAGGGGTATCATAATACGCCTTTCCGCAATCCGAGCAAACAGTTTCGCGATTGGATGCAATTTCAACACAAATTTGTCTGTAAACAGATTCGGGAATTGGTTGACATCACCCATCAATCAGGACGTGAAGCGATAATGTTTCTGGGCGACAATTGGATCGGTACTGAACCCTATGGCGATCTGTTTCCGTCTACTGGGCTAGACGCTGTGGTAGGCTCTGTTGGTAATGGTGCCACGTTGCGAATGATATCCGATATACCTGGTGTGAAATATACAGAGGGCCGTTTTCTTCCGTACTTTTTTCCGGATGTATTCCATGAGGGAGGCAATCCAACGGCTGAAGCAATTGATAATTGGGTAAAGGCAAGAAGAGCAATTCTACGAAAACCAGTCGACCGAATCGGTTATGGCGGTTATTTGAGCTTGGCTGCTTCATTTCCTGACTTTATAACATGTGTGGAACAGATAGGTGAGGAATTTCGGACTCTATATGATCGAATGAACGGTACGAAGGCATATACGCCTAAGTTTAAAGTAGCAGTGCTCAATTCTTGGGGCAAGCTTCGCTCTTGGCAGACTACGATGGTCGCCCATGCTCTTTGGTACAAAAAAATTTATAGCTATCTAGGCATGCTTGAGTCGTTAAGTGGATTAGCAGTTGATGTTGAGTTTATTAGCTTTGATGATGTGCTAGAGTCGGGTATACCGGAAGATATAGGAGTCATTTTGAACGCCGGGGATGCAGGAACCGCCTGGAGCGGCGACGAATATTGGGCTAATGAAGCAATCATTGCTTGCTTGAAACAATTTGTCTATAACGGTGGCGGCTTTATTGGAATTGGCGAACCAAGTGCGTTTATGCATCAGGGACGTTTCTTTCAGATGAGCGATGTGCTGGGTGTCGATAAAGAAATAGGCTACACCTTAAGCTACACTAAGTATGATCAAGAAAATACGAGCGATCACTTCATTATGGGGGGACAGGCTAAACCGATTGATTGTGGAGAGAAAGTTGAATTTATTCGCAGTGTAAGTGAGCAAACGCAAATCATTCAGATGCAAAGAGGCGACATTGCCGTAGCGGCGAATAGTTTTGGGAAAGGACGCAGCGTTTATATTGCAGGATTACCTTACTCACCGGCAAATAGCCGCTTACTGCTTCGATCGATCTATTGGGCCGCAAGTGCAGAGAATGAGATGATGACGTGGTATTGTGAGAATGTAGAAACGGAATGCGCCGTTTATTTGGAAACTGGCTGGGGAGTCGTCATTAACAACTCACTGGATCCGCAACGAACGAAGCTGTATAAAAATGCTGAGAGCTATATTGAGGTTGAGCTTAAACCGGGCGGTCATGAATGGTTTAGGGTGGATAGTTTAACTAAATAGCTCGATAAATAAGTTTTGATTGTTATTAACATAACAGAAGTAATCTCAATCCGGCTAAATAAACCAACAACGCTTGGGCATGATGAGCCCAAGCGTTGTTGTTTGCTGAGTGAAGAGAGGAAGCTGACATCTTATTGTGCTTTTACGAATTCAGCTGATTTAATACCGGCTTGGTAACCAAAAATAATGATCTCCGCAACGGAGTTACCGCCGATCCGGTTTTGACCGTGCAATCCGCCTGTAACTTCGCCTGCTGCGAACAGTCCCGGAATCGGCTTACCGCTTTTATTTAAAACTTCTGTGTTCGAATTGATTTTCACACCACCCATGGTGTAGTGAATCCCGGGACCGATTTTGATTGCATAATATGGCGCGCTGGACAAGTCGTTTTCCATTGCTGTTGTTCTGTCGAATTCAGCATCCTTTTTATTCTTCACTGCGCTGTTCCATGTATCCAAAGTGGTTTTAAGCTGATCTGCTGGAACGCCCATTTCTTTGGCTAAAGCCTCGATCGAATCCCCTTGAATGACAAAGCCCATTTTTTCATATTGCAGGATCGCTTTAGCGCGGGATTTTACGCCAGAATCGAATACAAGATAAGCCGATTTTTCAGGAAGTTTATTGAT
The DNA here is from genome assembly GCF_037977235.1 of Paenibacillus sp. FSL K6-0276. Taxonomy (NCBI): domain Bacteria; kingdom Bacillati; phylum Bacillota; class Bacilli; order Caryophanales; family Paenibacillaceae; genus Paenibacillus; species Paenibacillus sp. FSL K6-0276. The sequence goes on from NZ_CP150276.1 coordinate 840,324, forward strand.
TGCGGCAGTTACATTGTCACGAGTATCCAGTTCGTTAGTGAAACGTTTGCCATCACTGGACACGAGGATCGCTCCTTCTCCGCGAACAGCTTCTCCAATGAGATAGGATTTCTCTTGCTGCACCGTTGGGTGAACTTGGATTTGGTCCATATCCACCGTTGTACCGCCGAGTTGTTCAATCACCTTAATGCCATCACCGGTGCTGCCTTCTTGGTTAGTTGTTACATACCCTTTTAAATCGGGTCTAAATTTAGCAATCATGTCCATATTGGCGCCGAAACCGCCGGTTGTTATAATGACGGCATCCGCTGCAATATTTTTCTCGTCTTTCTCGTTGAAGATGACTTTGACGCCGTCTACTTCCCCGCCTTTTTCCATAATTTCCTTCACGTTGGCATTTACAAAAATCGGAATTTCTTGTTCTTGTACATTTTTCACCAAACCGCTGACTAGGTATTGTCCTACCGCTGAGCCATCTTCAGGACGGTGTGTGCGCTTCTCCTTCATGCCACCAGTAATTGTGATATTGTTCAACCGAATCCCTTTGGAATCCAGCCAATCGATTGCACTTGCCGAATTGTCAACGAAGAAACGAAGCGTGTTTTTGTCGTTTGTACCATGACCACCTTTTAAGGTCTCTTCATAAAATAAATCATTGCTGTCTTGAATGCCTTGGTCTTTTTGAAACTTAGTTTCAGAAGCATTCATTCCCGAAGATGATTTTAATGTATTCCCGCCGGCAATCGGCATTTTTTCAAAAATAACCGGGTTCATACCATTCTCTTTTGCCTCAAGTGCAGCAGTCATCCCTGCACCGCCCGCACCAACAATGATGATATCATATTTATCTTTTAGTTGATCGATCGGTGTATAGCCAGCTTGAGACGCTCCCGAAACGGTTTCCATTTCTTTGGCCTCATCTTTTTTCGCATTGTCCTGACCCTGTTTTTGGTTCTGGTTACCGCTGCCGCATCCCGCGATCATGAGCATGAAAGAGAGAACGAGAATAAGCGTTGCTACAACTTTATTTTTCATGTTTAACCCCTCCGCTATTCTATGTTGTTATTTAGATGAACATAAAGAGTAAAGTGAATTTTTTTCACTTCACTATTCCATATCCACTTCTTACACATACATACTGCCGCGGGCTTTCTACTGAGATGCCCAAGCACATATGTCAGCACAGTCACGAAGAATATTGATATAGTGGACTCTAGTTTTGCTGCAAGCATCAATTCACATTTGGAATGGTTGAACAGAAGAATTTACAACCGCTGGCATAGTTACTTTCCATAGTACTTCCTTGTAAAATAATTAGGATTTTCCTTGAGTATGTTCTCCTGCGAATCAAATTCTATGCATGTCGTTTCCTTCACATACAAAAATGCTACACTTCATTAAGGAGGCCACTGAAAAAGTTCTTTCTAGATCATACATTTAAGGAGTCAGTCGTAACTACGGAGAATATTTGGACTTCCGGCCGCTGTTGTCTCCAGATTTCCTGAATTGTACCGCTGTTAGCGGTTAAAATCCGGAGACAAAGGCGGTCGCTATCGCTCCTCCAGTTCCAAATTTCCCCTTCGCTACGCCCCTCTAATGTTTTTAAGTTCAAGTTATAAAGGCCCCTTTTGGAGGCCCATGAAAACTCCATTCCAGGACACCCATCCTCGATCTTTTCGAGGATGGGTGTCCTGTTTTGCTGTATAATGATTGTATTAATTTCAGGTGGTGACTCGGATGATTTCAAACCAACAATCCCTTAACCTCAGTCCATTTATGGCGATTTACGATATCGTCGTACCTAAAGATAATATGCTACGACAAATAAATGACCTCTCAGGTCTCGTCGGCATGCACATGCAAGGAGCAATGGCTATATTTGCAGTAAATCTCAAAAGAATATTGACGCTATTAAAGTAAAGAGCATGAGGAATACATAAAATAAAGGCGAATTCTCACTCAGAATGGAGGGGAATTCGCCTTTAGCTGTTTAAGCTCATTTTACAGATTCTTAAAACACACGTTTTTCAGTGGCCTCTTCATTAAGGGGTAGCGTCATTGAAATTATTTCGATCTATTCTTAATGGAAAAGTTATGCTAACCATAGGAAAAAAGACAGCTTCAATTGAGAGCGATATAAAAAAAATCTTCGCCAACCCAGAAACAAACTTTTTAGGTTACCTCATACGTCTTACTTATATAAGAGACAAACAAGAATAAACGGAGGCTTGGAAGATGAAAAAACAGTTTGCAAAAAAAATTCCTTATTTAGTATTGGCGGGTTTCATTTGTGCGGTTGGAATCGGGGCGCCACAAATTTCATTAGCAAAACAGGCAAACTCAGCTCCAAAAGTGGTGAATCAGCAGTCCAAAAAAACATTGCAAAAAATAGAAATTGGTCAAAAAATTAGTGTGCCCGAACTTAAACTGAAGGAAAATACGTATGTACTTGATTACAAAATATCCGATGTTACCGGTGACTCGGCTAAAGACCAAGTGATTTTGGTCGGGACAAAAGAAAAAATTGAAGGAAAACTGGATGCGTATGCGAGTAATTTATCCGTCATCGTGCAAGATGGAAAAACCAACAGATACGATAAATATGATTGGGTGTACGAAGGAACGGACGGAAAATTGTACGGAGAACTTGGAAGAGAACCGAATTTGATTATCGGTGACTATACAGGTAACAAAGTGAACGATATTATCACAACAGCCCCTCAAGGAGGAAATGGTGGACACGTGGATCATCTGATCTTAACATGGGAAGGGAATAAACTTAAAGATGTTTTGGCAAAAGATGTTGTGGCGGATAACCAAGAACTGTACACTAATTCTCAGGCAAACTTCAGTTTGAAATTGCCCGCTTCATGGAAAGGACATTACAAGGCAAGCCAATACGCAGGTGCAAGTGCAAATAAAATCATACCGTTGGCTAAGCATGTAGTGCAGTTCGATTATACGACAAAAGATCGAAAAGATGCTGAAATGCTGCTGATGATCTCCGTATTCTCCAAAAATGATTGGAGCAGCCTCTCCAGTGAACAAGGCCCGCCTGTAGGGAGTGTAATTACGGAAGCCAACGGAATGGTGTATGTGTATACAACTCCGCAGTCCAATCCGTTTGATCTCCAGTCGAAAGACGGCAAGCTGTTTGACCAACTCTATGGTGATTTGAGCATTGGAAAATCTTTCAAACTGCTAAAATAGGTTTTTGTAGATTCAAGTTGCCCGATAGTTCAATACTTATATTAGAAATGATATGAAAAAGGATCTATATAGATATAAATAACATGATACGAGCATAATTCTTTATTTTCTGTGTCACTTCGTAACGTTCCCTAACGGAGGAAAAAATTAGAATTGCGTAAAAAACTCGATTTCCTTATGATAAGGAACATCGAGTTTTTTAATCTGACGGAACTCTTAGTAGTTCTCATTACAGCGGGGGACCCTATTTTACTTTGCGAATTAGGAAATGAACTTGAAATTTTTACATCTCACACTCATGAACCGAAAAACAAACTTTTTTAGGTACCACCCACGTCTTATCTGTATAGCCAGGAAATGATATGCGCATATCAAAGGGAGAGTCTTTAAATGAATAAGAAGTTTGAAAAGTTACTCATTGATTTTATTACGGAAAATAAAGAGAATATGTATCGCTTAGCCTTCAGTTATGTGAAAAATGCTGAAAATGCACTCGATATTATTCAGGATACGATCCATAAAGCTCTCTCTTCATCAGGAACATTGAAATCCGAAGGTTCGATAAAAAGCTGGTTGTACAGGATTCTGGTGAATACATCGATCGATTTCCTGAGAAAACAAAAGCGGATTCAAATTGTAGATGATAAGACATTGGAATTTCACAGTCCTACAGGTGGAGACGTCTACCCTGACATAGATCTGGAGAAAGCTTTGGAGGAATTGCCCCATCCTTATCGTACTGTGATTGTACTTAGATATTTTGAAGATTTAAAAATTGACGAAATTGCGGAAGTTATGAATGAAAACATCAGTACTGTAAAAACACGATTGTATCAAGGGCTCCGCAAACTTCGAATTAAAATGAGTGATGAGATTTTAGAGGAGGTAAAATAAGATGAACGAACAACTGGAACAGTTAAAAAGCAAATATAAAAATACGCCTCTCCCAGGTGAACTGGAATTCGTGGTGAAGAAAGCCATTAAACAAAGCAAAAAAAGACATATGGGTTGGATGAAGAATCTCGTTGGAGTTGGGGCAGCGGCTATTATATTGGTAACAGGCATTAATGCCAGCCCTGCCTTTGCAAAGGCTTTATCAGATGTGCCGCTGGTTGGTTCACTCGTCAAAGTACTGACTTTTACAGAGCTTAAAGTAGATGAAGGAACCGCTAAAGCCAATATCAAAGTACCGGCCATTACGAATATGGAAAATAAAACGTTAGAAGCCGCTCTAAATAACAAATATCTGGAAGAAAGTAAAAAGCTGTACAGCGATTTCACAGCTGAAATGAAGGAGTTAAAGAAAAATGGCGGGGGCCATACAGGCGTGGAAAGCGGCTATGAAGTCAAAACCGACAACGATCAGATTCTTGCCATTGGCAGATATGTCGTAAATACGGTCGGCTCATCCTCAACAACATTTAAATACGATACGATCGATAAGAAAAATCAACTTTTAATTACCTTACCAAGTTTATTTAAAGATGACAGCTATATCAGGCTGATCAGTGAAAATATTAAAGAACAAATGAGACATCAGATGAAAGCGGACCCGGACAAAACGTATTGGGTAGATGATAAAGTCAATTTTGAGAGTTTTGAAAGCATTGCTAAAGATCAATCCTTTTATATTAACAATGATGGCAAACTTGTCATTTCTTTTGATAAATACGAAGTTACGCCAGGTTATATGGGCGTGGTTGAATTTATCATTCCGACCAATGTAATTGCCGATACATTAGTAAGTAATGTTTATATAAAATAAAAATCCGTAAATTAAAAGGATGCAGCCTAGAAGTCTGCATCCTTTTGCAGTCAGATCACCTTCCACTTAGGCAGCATCAAGAACCCGTCGATAAGCAGGGCAAATTCAATTTCGAGTAATAAAAGCAACGAAAAAAATAAAGAGACCAGCGATCCAGTTCGTCCAACAAAGGAGTAAGAACAAAATCGCTGGTCTCTTTATTATTGACTAGAAGTCTAGGCTTGTATTGATCCAATGAATCCTGCTGATGGTCAATAAACGCCCAATTTAATGTGCTTTTCAAATGCTGAATAGGATTTTCCATTTTATATTGTCAGCTTCTTCTGGATTTTTTGTACAGCAGGAATATCAGCAGGTGCCCAATCTAGGGACATCAGTTCATGAGCAGATAACCATTGGATTGCAACATGTTCAGTTAAGGTAGGCTTCCTGCTTAGTAGGTGACAATAGAAAGTAGTCAGATGTACAAAGCCAAAATCATATTCATGCACGGTAGTTTCAATTTCTTCACCAATCTCAATCGCACAGTTCATTTCTTCGTTGATTTCGCGCTTTAGCGCAGCCTGAGGTGTTTCGCCTTCCTCAATCTTGCCACCAGGGAATTCCCACTTGTAAGCTAGTGTTTTAGTAGCTCCGCGCTGTGCACAGAGGATCTTATTATTCTCTATGATGACAGCTCCAACTACGTAGATATGTTTTTTCATAATTTCCCTCCGGTTATGCAGCCTAGTATTTATGTAGTCAATTCTGCATTTATAATCTTATTCTATTATAGTATTGGGGATAGGGGGAAAGTTCATGTACTCAAAATCGCCTTGCAAGCTATGTTTTGTTTCTTGATCTGCCAAAGGTTCACTCCCTTTACCCCCCCAAAAAAAAATTCAGCTCGAGGTCGCTATAAGATACTTTTGTACGAACGCTGAAGGAGGTCCTCTGTCTCCATTTGGTGAACTATAAGTCGTATAACGTAACATCACTATCTTTAAATGTACAGCCGCCCCATTGATCTTCATAATGCCAATTTCCATCACAAATCCTCCAACGTTCACTGCGTATTCTAGCTATCGCACAATTTCATCGGAAGATTTGTTAATGGTTTGGGCTTTTCTACGTATTAACATATGTAAGTTTCTTCACAACAAATTGCGCAATTTGTTTAGCTTTTCGATGAAGGTGAGGTGGAAGGAGGGTGGAGATGGAGGTTATCCAGGGTACTGCGGATCGTTACAAGAATATCGAAAGATCACGCGATACCATCATGTCAAAAGAGGAATTTACTCGGATGTATGATACGTATTACAAACGTGTTTACAAATATATTAGTTATCGTATTAATAACCACCACGTGTCGGAGGACATTTGCAGTCAGGTATTTGAGACCGTGATGTGCAAGTATTATAGCTTTTCAGAAGAAAAATCGAATTTTGAGGTTTGGCTGTTTGCCATTGTTAGGAACGCTGTGACGGATTACTTCCGGGGGCAGAAGAAAAGAAGCTACACCTCACTAGATTCTTTGCTGGAGCTGATATTCCCCAAGCCGTCTCCTGAGGAACTGGCGATTCGTGAGGATAATAATCAAGCACTGTTCAAGGCGCTCTCCAAGCTACGTGAGAAGGAGCGTAATATCATTGCAATGAAATATGGGGCTGGGCTGAAAAATTCCGAAGTTGCACAGATCATGGGAGTCAGTGAGTCCAATATTGGCGTCGTATTGCATAGAAGTCTGAAAAAACTGCATATTTCCTTAAAAGCAGGAGGATTCAACCATGAATAAGAAAAATGATGATCTCACAACATTCAGCAAGACCATAGAGCTGCTTGAGAATGTCCAACAGGATAGCACTGCCGCCAAGGAAAGAATCTATAACCGCTTAGTATACAAGCTGGACCATGGAGCCCTTGAACCCAAATCAGAGAAAAAGGACGGGATAACGATGAAAAAAAGCAGCTGGAGAAATGCAATAGTGATTGGTAGTGCAGTAATTTGTCTGGGTGGAGCATTCTCTGCAACTTCCTATGCACAGGATATGTTCCAATCGATTATGGCAAAGTTTGAAGTGGGAAATCTCGAAATCACGCAATACGATAAGGAAATCCCCCAAGCAGCACAGTCAATTACTCCATCTGAAGATGCTCAAGGAGGGGAGAATGTTACCATTGATTTGCCGGTTCCGGCTAAGTTGAGCCTGGATGAAGCGCGTACGGAGCTTGGAATGAACTTCCCAGCACCAGACTGGATGGCAGACTATGAGTTTGTGAATTGTGTTCTGCAGGGGACCAGTATGGTTGAAGTGCAGTACAAGTCTGGAGAGAAAACTGTCAATTTTCTAATCTCCAAGGGCGGCGACAATGGGATCAGTACTACGGAAGAAGTAAAAACAGAAGTAATCAACGGGACTAAGGTTTATTTTGCAAATGGAACTGTAATTTGGGAAAAAGATGGCTTTACCGTTGAACTGTATGCCCAAGAAGACTTTGACAAAGTTACACTTGGGAAAATCATCGATAGTTTTAACATTGGAGCTCCTGTCCAATCCTTAGGGGCTGAACAAGCGAAAGAGAACTTGCAGAAGAATGAAGCGGTAGTTACAGCTCCGGTTTCGGTTCCGGTTGTAGATTCAAAATAAAAGGCCTACTTAGGGTAGTAGATGCCCATAGATGCACATAGAGAAGACGCGAGGGGAGTTCCCTGAGCGTCTTTTTTTTGAGTGCACCAATATTATGCTTATAAAAAACATGGTATTATTCCAATACGATTAATTTATACAGGCATTGCTATTGGGGCTGCGATTTTATATTTATTAATTAAAAGTGATAACTGAAGGGACTTCGGACATGAAAAAGGTTATTGTAATTGGTGCAGGGATATTAGGGGCTTCAGCGGCATATCAGATAAGTAAGTTAGGTGCCGATGTCACAATTATAGATCGTAAAGATGCAGGACAAGCAACGGATGCAGCAGCAGGGATTATTTGTCCATGGTTATCTCAACGCAGAAACAAAGCATGGTATCGTCTTGCTAAGGCGGGAGCAAGCTTTTATCCAGCACTTATTCAGGAGTTGGAAGAGGCCGGAGAAGCCGAGACTGGATATGCAAAAGTAGGAGCGATATGTATTCATGATGATTTGAAAAAATTGCTCGCGATGAAAGAAAGAGCGGAACTTCGCAGAGAGGACGCACCTGAAATAGGGGAACTTACGATGCTGACGGATCGTGAAGCACAAGAGAAGTTTCCATTATTGTCGGAAGGTTATCATGCGCTTCATGTATCGGGTGCAGCAAGAGTGGATGGACGTGAATTGCGTGAAGCTTTGCTAAGGGCGGCACAGCGTAACGGTGCGCAAATGATTGAGGGAGATGCTATTCTAGAGCATGATGATCATGAAATTAAAGGTGTTAGAGTAGGAGATCAGACATTCACCGCGGATGAGGTTATTGTGTGCGCAGGTGCCTGGTCCAATGCTGTGCTTCATCCGCTCGGGATAATGATCCAGGTGCGTTATCAAAAGGCTCAAATTATGCACTTGAAGCTTGCTCAACAAGCCAATACAGAGCAATGGCCTGTGGTAATGCCGCCTACAGATCAATATATACTTGCATTTGCAGATCAAAATATCGTGGTAGGTGCTACTCACGAAAATGATGTCGCACGGTATGATACCTCTGTAACCGTAGGTGGAATGCAAGAAATTTTAAATAAAGGTCTTCAGACGGCTTCCGGTCTTGCAGATTGTAGCCTAAATGAGATAAGAGTAGGGTTCCGTCCTTTTACTGCAGATTTTCTTCCAGTGCTAGGAAGGGTTCAAGGATGGAATAAACTAATTGTTGCTAATGGACTAGGGTCATCCGGATTAACGATGGGACCCTTTCTTGGTGAGCAGCTAGCCAAGCTAGCCATGAATCAACAGGTAGATATTCAGCTTGAAGACTATGCATTAGAGCATGCCATAAATGAGTAGAACGAACACGTATAAAAAACCCTTCTAGCGAAGGGTTTTTATATCATTTATACTGAAAAGACCAATTTACTTCCTAGGAGTTGTCTAACGAATCATGATAAAGAAAGAAGTCGCGCATATACGCAAGCAATTTAAGCTAGATCACGATTTAATGAATATTTACGATATTCTCAACGTGTATATTATGAAGGAAAGTAACGAGATCTATCATTGGGAGCGCCAGCCGTTTGGAATGGTGGACAGAGAGAAGCAGGAGCTGTACATGGGCAATTTCAAAAAACTGCTGACCGGCGAACTGGATCAGAAGTTGTTCGAGTTGAGGTTTCAGGAGGAAGCGGAGGAGCCAACGCAGGTAATGCTTCACCAAGCTTTAGTGACAGGTGATCCGGATGAATGGCAAGACTTGATGCTGTTGTTGGTGGATAAAATGATGGCGGATACCCATTATGAACGGGATACGGTGGTCACTTTCGTTCGCGGACAGTATTTCCGGCCGACCAAAGATAGAAACGATGAAACCGAGGAAAGTGAGAAAAACGAACTATTCGCGCATCCGTTTATTCTATGCAGCGTGAATTCCACGGAGAAGCAACGGAAAGCTCTCTTATTTGATTATGTGGAGCGGGAATTCAAGTACAATGTCATTGTAGATCCGATCGTTAAGTTAAGTACGCCGGAGCAGGGCTTCTTTTACCCGAGCGTGACGGACAATTATTCCGATGTGAACCGCATTCTGTATTGTACGGGAAAATCGAACTTTCCAGATCCGCATTTCATCGGGCAGGTCTTGAATGCCGAAAGATCCGTGACGGCACTGGAAGAGAGAGCTATTTTCGAAGACATCGTGAAGGAAGTGGCGGGTGAACAACTTGACGCGACCACCATTGCTCAGCTGTACGAGGAAATCCACCAGGTCATCGAAACCAACGAAGATCAGGAAGAACCTCCAAAGCTCGACTATAGAGATGTGGAACGCGTGCTGAAGGTAAGCGGCGTTGAGAACGTGACAACGGAAAAAGTGGAACGGGCGTTTGAAACGATCGTTGACGATAAGCATTATGAGATGAAGGCGAGCAGCGTGATGCCGAAATTCACTACAAAATCGATTAAGATCGATACAAAGGTAGCCACGATTTCGGTCAGCCCGCAGGATTTAAAGTATGTGAAACAGGTGAATTATCAAGGGAGACGCTGTATCTTGATTGAGGTCGACGAAGATGCTGTGATCGAAGGGTTCACACTCACTACTGAGACGCTTTAGACTCTTTTAACAGCGGGCTATCCTTAAAGTCTTTGATAAAGACTTGGTATAGCCCATTTTGTTCTTTTATCAAATGCACATAACAACTACAACTCAAACCAGCTGCTTATTCCACACGTGCTGAAGTAGATATGCTGTTTTACAGAATTGTTATCAAACTATTAAAAAAAGTAGGGTTGTTCAAAACCCTTGAAATAACTGATGAAATAGCAATTATTTTTAATTTTGCAAACGCTCTCCTCAAAATGAATTGGCACTATTTAGCACCTGATATTCCTCTGAATTGGATATTTTATTTAGTTATTGTTTTATTTCAATAGGATAATGTTACCTTACAGTAACACTGTCCTAGGTTTGTAGGACTATAATAAGACGGTAATCGACACCAACCTTAATAAACCATCGGAGGTAACACAATGAAAATAAAAAAAACATTATCCGTTGCATTATGTGTAGCGGCTGTAGCATCCTTCTCATCCCAAGCAATGGCGAATCCAGTCGCAACACCAACAAGTTCAACAGTAGCAGCATCCACTAATCAAGTGGGACAAAAGTTTACACTAGCAGGTGTTCAAACGAACGCAAATACAGTATTGATAGCAACAAGAACTGTTGATCTTGATTTGGATGGAGTGAAAGATACTCTATATCTCATCGGCGACAAAAATGAATCTACTGATTTCAGCAATATTAATCTCATCGTTGTAAATGGCAAAACAAACAAAGTGTTAAACGCCGGTATTAAAGACTTCGGTGGTTTGAATGCAAAAATTAGCTATGTGAATGATTTCAATAATGACCATGCACTTGATGTAATGATTACCGCGTACTCAGGTGGTAACAAAGGATCTACCAATGCTAGAATCGTAACCTTTAAGAACGAAACACCTTCCATTATTCTGGGCGGAGACTTGAAGATCAAAGGTGAGCGTTCATTATTCCAAACATTAGAAGCGGTTGATGTGGAAAATGATGGTGTAAATGAGCTGCTTGGAATCAGAACCATCTATGGCGATTCTAATGCCGAGGTAAAAGGCTATGAAAAAGTATGGTTCGCTTTCAAAGATGGCGAATTCAAAGTTAGCAAAACAGAAACTACCAAAGAAGACCCATTTAAGCAACCTGCACTTGGTGAACAGACTGTTGGACAACCTTTCGCATTGCAAGGTGTTAAGACAACAGATAAAACCGTTCTTATCAGAAAACAAGTTAATGATGTTAACAAAGACGGCGTTCAAGATAAAATCTATCTGTTCGGAGACAAAGCAGATGAGCTTGGTTATGTAAGCAACATCAATCTAGTTGTTGTCGATGGCAAAACAAACACAGTGAAAGATTCAAACATCACCGGTTTCGATGGCTACAAACCGGAAATTCAATGGATCGGTGATTTCAACGGCGACAAAGCAAATGATGTAATGTTTACAGCATACTCCGGTGGTAACAATGGTACGACAGATGCGTACATAGTATCTTTCTCAGGCGATAAGGCACAATCACTTCTGAGTGAAAAGCCAGTTGTTGATGGTAAACCAGCATTTTTCGATACTTTAGAGCAATTAGATCCTAATAAAGATGGTTTATATGACCTGGTAGGTTCTAGAAAAATTCATGGCGACGCGACTTCTGTAGTTACAGGTGTGGAAAAAACAACTTTCTCATTCAAAGACGGTGCTTTCAAGGTTGTTAATAAAGAAACAATTAAAGCCGATAGCAAGCCAGTGACTACTACACCAACTCCTTCAACTACAACTACAACTGGTGAATACACCGTTGGCAAACGCTTTGAGCTTAAGGGAATTCCAACAACAGCAAAAACAATTTTGCTGGCAAAACAAACAGTGGATGTAACTGGTAATGGCGTTGCAGATAACGTATTACTGATCGGTAACAAGGATGCCGCAAATGGTGGTCTGGTTACGGATATCAACATCGTCGTTATCGAAGGTAAGACTAAAAAAGTGATTAACAGTAATATCAAAGACTTCACGGGTTACCAGCCAAAAATCAACTTCGTTGGAGATTTCAACGGAGATAAGTCCAAAGATGTCATGATTACTGTATACTCTGGCGGTAACAGCGGCAGCACTGATGCTTATGTAGTATCCTTCAAAGACAGTCGTGTTAAAGTTCTTCTTAACGAGTACGTGAAAGTGAATGGCAAGCGTTCGCTCTACAATACAATGAAGGCTTCTGATGTAGATAAAAACGGAGTCTATGAGATTGTTGCAACAAAAACGATTCATGGTCAAGCTACTTCCGTAGTTAAAGGCGAAGAAACTTCTGTTCTTACTTACAAAAATGGAGCATTTCAAGTTAAATCGACGACTGTGAAGAAATCTAAATAATCTTATAGCAAAGCTAATACCTAACAGTGAGGGAGTCTCCTGGTAGCCATGAAAGTGGTTATCGGGGGGACTCCCTTTTGATTTTTGAGTCGGATTGACTTGTGCACTTGGTGAGAACGACTATAACTAAACTCTCCCTTGCTGAGCGTGGCCTGCTTCATCCATTATTTAACTAAGAGATCATTTGCAGCTTAGAACAAACCATCATCCAAAATATTTTGCAGCACCATAAAAGATTGGAGACGATGTTTATTAATGAAAGACTTTGTAATTCGAAATCCGAAGGATGAAGATGCGGAGCAAATTGAAGGCATGGATTTTGTTCTAAAAATGCTATATCTGTATCATGGCGATCTGGATAAGCGAAATATGTTCTGCGCAGTGAGTGGCGACGGAGAGGTTCTGGCCGTTGCTCATCTGATGGAGCATGATACCTTTCATGCGGTTGGGCATGACGAAGACCCAAGTTTTAAACGATATCTTAATTACGAAATCGTATTTGCGGAGAACGCCGAGGATGAAGACATCAAAGCTGCGCTGATCGAAGCATTGATCGGACGGTCTAGAGAAATTAAAGCACAATATCAAGACAAGCGTATTATCATGGCTCAATATATCGACACAGATAATCTCCAAGAGTTGAGCTTCTGTCTAGCACGCGGATTTACGATTTGCGATACGATTGTCGTGTTTAAATTTGACCTGAGTAGAGAGATTCCTGAGTATCCTTTACCAGAAGGTGTTCTGGTGAAGCCAACTGCACTGAACAATAGTGAAGCTCAGGAACAATATCGTCAAGCTGAACTCGCTTCCTTTGACGGTGTGGCGTGGAGTCTAAACCATTTGGGATGGATGCAGGGATCGCCCGAAATCGTTAATTTCTGCGCGTTTCATGGCGATCAATTGATCGGCAACACCTCAACCTGGAGAATCACCGACGAGAGAAGTGCAACGGAGAATGTATTCGTCATTCCTGAATGGCAGAAAAAAGGTGCCGCTCGTAACATCATCTGCACCGCACTGGATTATCTAAAAAAGCAGGGAAAAACAACCGCCACATTGGGCACGCATGGAGACAATAAGAAGGCCATTCGTCTATATACTCAGATTGGTTATGAGTTGTACGGTTTCAGATTTACCGTTTGCTATGAAATCCATTAAACAGATTACTAGATTATCAGCGAATGCTCGCTACTATGCTCTGTAGAGTTTCTACAGAGCTTTTTATTATTGTTATAGTTCATTTCAATATTTTACCGCCTATGCTACTATAGCTACGATTGAAAAGGAATAATTTAGAATAGTAGGAGGGTTTTATGGAAATCGGTGCGATCACTTTTTTTGTAAAAGACATGGAAAAGATGGTTACATTCTATCGGGACGTCATGAATATGGCTATAGAATGGGATGGTGGCGTATTTACCGGGGTCCAGCTAAAGAGTGGTGTGTTTTTTAATTTGTGTCAGCGGGATGCGCTTAGTATTTCAGGGCTAGATTATCCTAATGGGTTAAATGGGACGATGGAAGTCTCATTTGGCGTTCCCTCACCTGAAGATGTCGACAAGGAATTTGAGCGTCTGGTGAAGGCAGGTGCAACTCTTATAAAAGAACCTATTTCGCAGCCCTATGGGTTGCGTGAATCTATTGTGGCTGATCCAGAAGGGAATTTGATTGAGATCGTAGCGGGTATTCCACAAAAATAATAGGGTATATACAATCACCCGAAAGGAAGAACTACTCATGAGAACCCCAATAAGTATCGTAAAATGGCTGGAACACCATGAAATCATGGACGAGCTACTCCATCATGAAGACAGCTTAACCACGCATCCGATGGATCATGGCTTTGAAGCTGAGGTTCTAAAGATCGGTTTAGATCAGGAGAGCTATGTCTTAAAAACGTGGAGTAAGAGCTCCAAACCGGATGTTCAGTTCCAATATCGATTATTGGATGTCCTGTCTGAACGAGGGGTAGCCGTCTCTAAACCAGTGGGGTGGGGGATCAACCCGGACGGGAATAAGGTATTGTTAACAAGCTTTGACGGAACGCCAATTCATAAAGTGAATGATATGACAATGAAGAAGCTCGCGAGCATTTTAGCCAGAATTCATCAAATAGATTTTGTTGAGCTTGAACATATACAAATACCTAAGTACGATTTCATCGATTACTTTTTTCCAGAAGCAAGAGAGCACGCAGACCTTAATCAAGCATTGATTTCTCTAGTGGAGCAAACGCCAATGAAGCAAGAATGTATCATTCATGGGGATTTCCACATAGGAAATATAGTAGAGGAAAAAGAGCGATTTACCGTCATTGATTGGACGAACGGACAGTTGGGAGATCCTAGATATGATTTTTCATGGTCACTCATTCTACTGAAAATTCACATCTCCGAGCGTTATGCTGATGTGTTCCGTTCCGCTTATTTATTGGAGCATTTTATGGAGCAGGAAGAGCTTGAGGTCTTTGAAGCATGGGCTTGTCTTAGATGGATCCTGCTGAATAGACGAGGCAGTACACCTAAAGGGCCTAATGTAACGAAGAGGGTAAAGAGTTTAATTGGAAGTAATAGATTCCTGAAAGATTTGGATTTCCTAGGGTTTGAATGATCTTCATCTCAAAAAGAATTACAATACAGACCGCAACCCTTTGCGAGGGAGGCGGTCTATTTACGTTTGTTCGCTGCGAGATTTCAACACATCGGACGTTCATTTGATTTTCAGTTTGGGTGTTTATAATGCTTTTAATGAATCGGGGGATGTGCTTGTATAGGACTTCGACTGTGTAAAGGAGGTTTTCCATGGTAAGGGCAATTCAGAAAACCTTGTATCTCATACTTGCATGCTTCATAGGGCTGTTTATCGCTTCCTCCTTTTTTATCCAGGCGAAATATAATTATTTCGTATATGGGGACACACCCGTTTTGGAGAAGCAATAGCTCGGCCTTTTTATTTTAGGGATTGCTGTGGTGCTCGTATTAAGCGTTATTTTGTATAAAATGTGCCTGAAGCTTAATCAGTATAGTTGGAAAATCGCCATCCGGCCACATTGCTATGTTCTTTTTCCATTCAGCTCGCGATCATCTTCCTGTTTCCCCGCTTGCCGACGGATGATTCGCAGACCGTGCTTTCATTGGCACTCGATATGCTGTACCGGAATGATTATTCATCTTTTGACACGAGCGGTTATCTGCATATGATTCCGTTTAATTTCTCGATTGTTGTGTAATTAAAGACGTTGCTACAGTTATTTCCGGATTATTATCTGGTGATCAAAATATTCAATATTCTATTTACACTCTTAACCTCGTTAATGATTTACCTGCTGTATAAAGAGCTCAATGATAAGTCTAAGGATCATGATTATGGCATTCTTGTGTTTGCCGCAACCTATATTCCTTCGCTGTTCATGAGTAATTTAATCTATAACGATGTGATAGCCACCGCCTTCCTGACAAGTGCCTTATATTTTGCCGTGAAATTTATAAAAAGAAGGTCCATGAAGGATATTCTCTTCGCAGCTACCTTACTGGCAGTTGGTAACTATTTCCGAAGCATTGGTATTATTTTTCTGATTACTATGGTATTCAGTCTTTTGTTCAACATACGTGCGATCGGGGTGAAAAAGGCTCTAAGCGCTTTGTTTATCACAGCTTTATTGTTTAATGTTCCCGGCTGGACGCAAAATGCTGTGCTGCAGTCGACGAATGTCGTAGATGAACCGATTAATACAAATTCCGCACGTGTTTATATGTGGCTGAATATGGGGGTCAATCTGGAGACGTTTGGTTTCTGGGATAACTGGCAGAGCTATACGATCGCAGAAAGTACGAAGCTATTTAAAGTGGAAATCAGCAATAAACTCTCCGAGGCGAGCCTAAGTGACTTAGTGAAGATGTATTATAAAAAGATCGTTTGGACCTGGACGGAAGGAACATACCAGATGGAACGATATGTGCTTGGGAATGACGGATCATCTAGTAACGGTGGAAGAATGGGTTTTGTCATGGACCGTTATAGCTACACTAACACTGCTACGGATTTATTTAAGGCGGATTCGAGTTACCGAAGCGGGCTGCTGTGGTTGCTGTATGTTCTGAATTTCCTGATGTATGTTTGTATACTCATCCGCTTAATTGGTGGAATAAGAGCCAAAAGATATGAGGAGACCTCTTTGATTCTTGTGGTGCTAGGCTTTATCGGATTCTATCTTTTGTGGGAGATTAAGTCCCGGTATATTTATCCGGTGTATCCGCTGCTGATCGTGTTATCCTACATGGGATTTAAAGATGTATATGATTATATGTTAAAAAGATATTTTCCACGTTGACCATTTTTGCTCGGAAAGAGGTGGTTCAAAGATGCGGACCAAGCGATTTCTTGCTTTGATTATAGCAGTGCTTAGCTGTTCCATGGTGCTAGTCTCCTGTGAGGCCATTACCGCACAGAAGATATCGAGTACCGACTCTGGGTCAAGGGCGAACGGGGGACAGGGGTTTACCGATGGCAGGGCCAAAGATGGAGGTGGCTCTCCCGGCATGAATGGAGGGACAAGAAGAAATGGCAGCCAAGGTACGGATGGCGGCAGCGGGCAAAGCGGACGGTAGTGAAAAAATTTCATGAACTTGTCCCAAGCCTAATAAGATTAAGTGTGATAGGATAAGATTACATGTGAACTACACACCACCTAAGAGGTGGGTGCTTCTTGGTCAATAGAGCTACCGCTCCAAGTTACCCCAAGCTTGCAGGCTAGTTCCTAACCCGATCATTGCCATTTTACATGACTAATTTTAGAAGGTTTAGAGCTGCAATCCTGTCTCTGTCGTGCTCAGTATGACATTCAGGACAAGTCCATTCCCGTACAGCCAGGTTTTTCACTTCTGCATTCTTGTAGCCGCAGCAAGAACAAATTTGGCTGCTTGCATAATGTTTGGGCGCAATGATCAATGTTCTGCCGTACCATTCCGATTTATAGGTAACCATTTCTCTGAACAGACTCCAAGAGACTTCGGATAAGGCTTTCGCTAACTTGTGGTTCTGCATCATGTTCTTTACACGCAGGTCCTCCAGAACGATTACTTGGTTATCGCTTATCATTCGGGTGGACATTTTGTGCAAGAAATCTTTACGTTGATTCGCTATCTTTTCATGGAGCTTGGCCACCTGGAGTCGTACTTTAGACCGGTTATGACTCCCTTTTTTCTTACGTGACAAGTCCCGTTGTAATTTGGCCAAGCGTTTTTCGGATTTGCGAAATTGTTTTGGATAGGGTGCAGGATTTGATTCGCCCTGTGAATGGACGGTGGATCTTGATGCGTATTCTTGTCTTAAGCTTTGGAATTTTCATCCTTCCATCTTGAATCGTGATCGTTCCGTTTTGATTGTTTGTTGTGAAGCTGTAGTGGTTCGTTTTTTTGCTTTTGAAGTGGGGGAATCCGACATTCTTATTCCGAAAGAATTGGTTGTACGCATTCTCCAATTGGAGCTGGGCATTGGCTAAGGCAAGGCTGTCTACTGTTTTAAGCCACGGAAAGGCTTTCTTATATACAGCAGGTGTATTTTTCAGCATTTTTCCTGTTTGTTTATAGTGCCCGATCTTATCTGCAAGCATCTTATTGTAGATGAAGCGAACACAGCCGAATACGTTAGCAAAATAGTGTTGTTGTTCAAGCGTGGGGTATATCCGGTACTTGTAC
Organism: Paenibacillus sp. FSL K6-0276; assembly: GCF_037977235.1. Taxonomy (NCBI): domain Bacteria; kingdom Bacillati; phylum Bacillota; class Bacilli; order Caryophanales; family Paenibacillaceae; genus Paenibacillus; species Paenibacillus sp. FSL K6-0276. Next base: position 858,567 of record NZ_CP150276.1, read on the forward strand.
GCTTTAAGGATGAGCAAGTCGCGCCACTCCTTTCCATACATTAACAGGAGTATTATAGCACAAGTGTTCGTATATAAGGAATTTCTTAGATGAGAAAGACTGTAGCCATTCATTCCACCACTTTAGAAGTGAGGGAATTCTGACTACTGGTGGTTAAATTCCCCATGGGGGTAAGAAAAGAGAAAAGGGAGCATCATGAGAATCATTATTTCGCCTGCCAAGAAGATGAAGAGGGACACGGATTTTTTGGATTGCCGCCAGATGCCGCAATTCATAAGCGAGTCGCAGACTCTTCTGGCCTTATTACAAAAGTTGAATTATGAAGAAGCCAAATCGCTATGGAAATGCAATGATGCCATCGCCACGCTGAATGTGGAGCGGATTCGGGATATGGATGTAACACAGAATCTTACACCGGCTATCTTTTCCTATGAGGGTATCCAGTACCAGTACATGGCACCTGGGGTACTTCAAATGGAGGAGCTAGAATATCTTCAGCAGCATTTACGGATATTGTCCGGGTTCTATGGAATCGCTCGGCCCTTTGACGGCGTTGTTCCGTACAGACTGGAGATGCAGGCAAAGCTTAGCGGACCTGGTTTCAATTCTATCTACGAATTCTGGAACAGGAAGCTGGCGGATCAGCTATTTTCGGAGACTGATATCATTCTGAATCTGGCCTCCAAGGAATACAGCAAGTGCATCTCTCCGTATGTTGGTGGAAACGTTCGAATGATTAGCTGTGTATTCGGGCAGGAAATCGGCGGTAAGATAGTTGAGAGAGCGACTCTGGTCAAAATGGCCAGAGGTGAAATGGTACGCTTCATGGCCGAGCGGCAAATCACCTGTGTGGAAGATATCAAAGGGTTCGACGGGTTTGATTTCTGCTTTGCTGATGAGCTGTCGGATGAGAATACGTATGTGTTTATACAAAGACGGAATGAACAGAGTAAGTAGTACTAAAGGTAATCCTGAAGTCGGTTGAACAACCAGCTTCAGGGTTACCTTTATTTTTTGGTCAACGAAACTAGATGTAAAATTCTAGAATTATAAAGGGAATGGATTGCGTTATAGAGAATAAAGTTTGGATGGAATAAGAACAGGTGAAAGAGGAGGACTTATGATTTTTAAAAGAGATCCATTGGACAAACAGAGCTTACTTAAAGAATTAGATTCATTAGGCTATTCCGACAGAAATAAAAAAGTAGCGATATTAGGCCGTGATCATCTTGGATCTGTCCAGTACTCCCAATTACTAGCCTCCTTGCTGGAGGATGGTGTTTATGAAGCACGTCTTGCATTAATCGGTGCCATTGCAACACAGGATGCTGCTATTGTTCTATCAGCACTGCGGCATCCCATGGCAAGTATCAGAAATACGGCTGCGGGTCTTTTGGCAAAGGTGGCTTCAGATGCTGATATTGAACGTGAGCTTCCCCATTTATCACATGATTGCCGCCGCAAGCTGCTGCACAGTATTTCACATATTAACCGTCAGGAATTGGCGGAACGCTTATTGCCTGTGGTGTACGCCCGGTGGGGAGCGGAGGAGGCAGCAATTGTACTGCAGGCTTGTTATTCGGCAACGGTTAGTAAATGGCTTGTTGATATCGGATATGCCATAAAAGACTGGAAGAAATTATCCAGTAGGCATCTTGACGTAGTAGCGGAATACTTTGAAACAACGCTAGAAAGTACACCACCCAGGGAAAAGGGATATGTCTGGTGGAGGTTCTCATCAGCTATGGAGATCCTATGCAATCTGAAGGCGGATCTGGTGCTGGAGTGTGCGATGAATCATGGACCTGAGGGTATCATAAATTCTGCGTTAAAAGAACAACTTGGCACGCTTGTACGCCAAAATCCTAATAAGGTGTATCAGCTGCTGACTCGAACGGAGTCGCGGAGCGATCTGATTACTTATGGTGTGCCTGAAGGGGTTCTAAAAAGAAAAAAATATTTATCCATGGATCAATGGATTGAGATAGCGAAATTACTCGCAGATCACCCTATGCATTTAGCGAAGTTGCTGCATAATATTGCACCTTCCAACCGCAAAGTAATTTTTGATGCCGTGTATGAAGAAGATAAACGCCAAGAACGCATTTTTCCGGAAAGATTACTATATGTATTACCGCATGCCTTGCGTGACAAGGAAGCCACCCGCATGCTTGGCCTTCGTGAAATCAATGATGACCAGGATAGAACAATCAGATTTACTGCTTGTCGTTCTATTCTTCATTCAAGAGCGGGGCTTGAACAAGCAACTAAGGTATCCAGTGCAGACGAACGCGCCACGGCGCTTATGCAGTTGATCAGAAGTACGGTTCTGTCGAGACAGGGTATGAATGAGACTTTGGTGTACTTGGGCCGGATTAGAAATGACCAGGATCCTGTTCGGGGTGTTGTGTTTAAAGAGCTTTCGGAAAGTCCTGCGTCTGTGTTCACGGATGCCCATGTACAAGAACTTACTTTGCTTGTTGATAGTGTTATAGATGCCAGAGATACTTCATATGGTACGAAGTTTTCCGTTCAACAACTGGCATTTGTTATTCTGCGGCATAACGCTTTGCAGCCTCACGGTGAGTTGTTCAAGTTCTCTTTAAATACGTTCCAGAAACTGGCCAAACAGAACGGACAGCTTTCACTTCCATCATTGGAGAAGAATTTGCCCCAAGGAGTAGAAGAGATTATCTTCGACGAAATTTATACATTAGCTGTACAGGCCAACAAAAGAGAAGACTACAATCTGTTGCTTAGCCTGGCTAGCTCATTCGGTAAAAGAGGTTACGGCATCATAAAACTTCAGAATCTGTTAAAAGAAGCAACGAGGGTAAAAGTAGATTCTACAGCCATACAAGCGGCCAGACACTGGCTTGCGCCTCATACAATGCGTGATGCTAGAGTTAAGGAATTATTAGCTTTGGATAAATCGTATATTACAATCCATGAAGTGTTCCAGCATCTGCATCTGAAGCGTCAAGAATGGCTCGATCCCTTTATTTCGGGGGCTACTATTAAGGGCAAGTTCCTATCAGGTAAGACTATCTATCCAGTACCAGCTGCGGATGGATTCTACAGGTGGCTGCCGCGTCAGCAACTAGCATTAAGTTCCTTATTAGAAAAAATTGCATTCGATGCCAAGCGCAGCCATTGGGAGCGTTCAAGCGTTATTAAGATCATGGCAAGTATGCCTGATCTTGGTTCAGATAAGGTACTAGAGCTTCTACAGGATAAGGAAGTAACTGTAGTAGAAGCTGCACTTCATGCCCTTTCACTCATGGAAGAACCGGAGAAGGCACTTCCTGTTCTACTGGAGAATCTGGATGGGGACCGGGCGCGTGTAGCCATGTACTCGATACCTAGATGCATCCGCAGAGTGAATCCGGTGTTACTGGTTTCCATGCTGCAAGAGCTGCTGAATCGGGATAAGCTGAAGATCACTGTCAGAAAAGAGGCCATCCGCTTACTGGGTGCTTATAGAAGCGATGACAGCATTCCGCTATTGATGAACGAGTTCGAGAAACCAAACGCACACAAGGATGTAATCATTGCCATAGGGCATGCTGCGAAACAGCTTTTAGATGATGAGCGCGCTTGGGAGATTTTAAGTGCAATGGCCGCCTCATCAGAAAGTGACATCGCAAGAAGTTTATTATCCCAACAGCCTAATGATCTTCCGCTAGACTATAGACTTCGCTATTTAGAATTAATCATTGAAATTGGAAATCATCCGGATGGGTTTGTTGGCAAGTATGCTTTCAGTTCTATGATGCGGTGGACAAATGGAAATGAAGGCATTGTTGCAGCTGCCACCGCTCGGGCTATTACGGATTTGGAAGACAGCACCAGATGGGAATTTGCTATGAACACGCTGATAGAAACATGCCGCGATGGTAAGGTCAATGAGGTGGTAATCGGTGTTTGTCAGAGACTGGCTAGTGGGGCAATAAGTGATGAATGGAATGCAACTACCAGAAGAGATTTGCCTCATCGGCAACGTCTCCTGAAATTGGTCAACCAGCTAAACTCTTTGCCAAAAATCAACCGGATGCACCTTATATCTTTGTATACGGGACTGATTGACTGTCTAGCATCGGATGAGACTTTACAGCAAGTTGTGATGAAACTGTATATAGCAGTAATAGAATGGAATAACGTGGAGGAATCGGCCGCTTATCTGAATCGGATGGTTAACTTTATTTCAAATCAGCCTCAGCTGTTAAGCGATGCCTACAAGCAGGTCACGCATAATTTAAAAGACAGCATAGGATACTGGAGTCCGGAGACTTTATTGGAAATTGTAGATGTGCTTGGGTCTGAAGGTAGTTACGAATCTCAGTATATCGGACTTTCGTTGCTTGAAGTTGCCGGAAGTGCTCTGCTCTGGAGTCCAGAGGCTGCAGAGCGTTTGAGGGTGTACAGAAATCACACGGATATTGCGGTTCGCTCACTTGCGCTGAATATTTGGACGGCGATAGATTAGTTTTTGATATTATCAAAAAAATGTAAAGGAACAAAAAAGCTCAGGCTGCGAATAGCCCTGAGCTCTTTTGTTGCTTTATATTAATTAAGCTTCCATCTTCTGCGCCGTGTAGAGGCGGTGGTAAAGGCCTCTTTGTGTGATAAGCTCATCGTGTGAGCCGCTTTCTGCGATGCCTTTGTTAGACACGTACATTATGCGGTCGCAGTTTTTTACGGTGGACAGGCGATGCGCGATAATGAACGAGGTACGTCCCTTAAGTAGCTCATTCAGACCTTTTTGCAGCAAGCGCTCAGTCTTCGCATCAATTGAAGAGGTTGCCTCGTCTAGAATGAGAATGCGCGGGTCAGCCAAAAGTGTTCTTGCGAACGAAATGAGCTGCCGCTGTCCCTGAGACAGCTTGGAGCCACGCTCGTTGACCTCTGTCAGGTATCCTTGATCGAATTCACGGATGAATTCGTCGGCGCAAACGGCTTTTGCTGCGGCGATCACTTCTTCCTCGGTGGCATCGAGTTTACCGTAACGAATATTGTCCAAGATGGTACCGGAGAAGATGAAGCTGTCCTGTAGCATAATCCCCATCTGGCTGCGCAGGGACTTCAGCGTAACCTGCGAGATATCCTGATCGTCGATAAGAATCTTACCGCTGGAAATATTATAGAAGCGCGAGATCAGATTGACGACCGTAGTTTTGCCTGCACCTGTTGGTCCCACCAGAGCGATGCTTTCTCCCGCTTTGATCTTGAAGGAGATATTCTCCAGAATATTGAGTCCTGGGTCATACGCAAAGGTTACATCGTCGAAAGTGACATGACCCTCTACAGGTCGCAGTGACTTCGCATTCGGAATATCACTGACGGTAACAGGCTCATCCAGCGTTTCGAAGATACGCTCAAGATAGGCAACGGCGTTGATAAAGTTATTGTACAGGTTCGAAAGATTCAGAATCGGCTGCCAGAAGCGGGCAGCGTAGCTGCTCATTGCTAGGATGACACCGAGGGTCATGTCTTGAGGACTGAGTGTTAGTAAGCCTACAAGAAAAATCAACGATGTAACGATCGTAGACAAGTTGTCTACGGAGAACGGAATAAGTATGTTGTAACGTAGCGCCTTCATCCATTCTGTGCGGAAATTGCCTGCGAGACGTGTGAAGATTCCCTCGTTGCGTTGTTCCCGGGAGAACATTTGCGTCACACCAATACCGCTGATGCTTTCTTGCAAATAGGCGTTCAGGTTGGAGCTTTTGTTGGACACTGCTTGCCAAGCCCGGCGTTGCCGAGTTTTGATCAGCATCATGATGCCAAAGAAGACTGGCAGTCCTGCAAGGATGACAAATGAGAGCCGTACGTCAACGGCGAACATGAAGGCCGCGATAAAGAGCAAATTCACGATTTCTAGAATAAAGTTGATAATACCGTTGGATAACACATCGGAAACGGCATTAACGTAGTTTACGACCCGGATGAGAATCTTGCCCTGCGGACGGTCGTCATAATATTTGAAAGGCAACTCTTGCAGGTGCTTAAACAAATCTGTACGGATGTCAAAAATAATATCCTGCCCAACACTCGTCATGATGCGTGATCGTATGGTAGCTAGATAAACGCTGACCACAATGGTCAGAAGCATCAGCCCAGCCCAGCCCACCAGCGCAAGCTTCGCTTTTGCTGGAATGGTCACGTCGATGACATGCTGCATAATAAGTGGAGCCGATAGTGATATGGCCGCTGAAAGCGCACTGAGTATAAACGCAACAATCATTGGCGTTTTCTTTCGTTTAATGTACACCATCGCACGTCGGAAGTGTTTTATATTAAACGGCGATTCCAGATTCTCATCGACGTCGAATTTATTCCTTGCCACTTGCGGTCACCTGCCTTCCAATACCCTCGTTCTGCAGTTTAAACACATCGTAGTAGTAGCCCCGTTTCGCCAGCAGTTCGGCGTGGGTACCTTCCTCAACCAGCATTCCGCCATCCAGAATGAGGATACGGTCAGCCTGCGCGGTCGTAGATACACGCTGCGCGATAATAATCTTTGTGCAAGGATAATCCAGCTCGCGTAGACTTTTCTGAATATGCTCCTCCGTCTCAAGATCGACAGCAGAAGTCGTATCATCCAGAATCAGGATAGGACGGCGTACCGCTAAGGCCCGCGCCAGCGCAATACGCTGTTTTTGACCTCCGGACAGGCCGACTCCGCGTTCCCCAACAACGGTATCATAACCTTCAGGCATTTTGGTAATGAAGTCGTGTGCGGCGGCGAGCTCGGCATAGGCCTTTGCATCTTCTTCCGGAAGATCAGGATCACCATAGGCGATGTTTCCATCGATAGTATCAGAGAACAAGAGCACATCTTGGGTCGCCATGCCGATATTATCGCGGAGCTCATCGAGCTCCAGCTTTCGGACATCAACGCCGTCGATGAGTACGCGCCCTTCGGCTACGTCGTAGAAGCGAGGAATCAGGTTGATGATTGTTGTTTTGCCTGATCCGGTCGAGCCCATGATCGCTATGGTTTCACCAGGTTCAACGGTAAAGCTAACATCGTCAAGTACGACAGCGCTGTCATATTTGAAACGGACATGATCGAACTCAATACGGCCTTCGTAACGGCGTTTGTCAGTAGACGTATGCTCGTTTACAATATTAGGCTTTGCGTAATAGATATCAACGATTTTGGACAAGCTCGCAAAAAAGCGTTGAATGTCGTTGATGATAATACCGATGTTGCGCATAGGGTTGGAGACGGCCCATATCAGCGAAGAGAAAGCTGTGAATTCGCCAAAGGTAATCCGGCCGTTCATCAGGAACAAACCACCAGCCAACATAAGAATTACGTTGAAGCCCTGAGCGAAGGATTCCAGATAAGGAAAATAATCAAGCCATACAAGGGCGGCCTTTTTGTTCGCCGTAGAATAGTTGACATTCTTCTCTGTGAATTTTTGGACCTCGAACTCCTCGCGAGCAAAAGCCTTGACCACACGGTTGCCTGAAATATTTTCCTGTGTAGTTGTGTTAAGCTGGGACAACCGCTCGCGTAGGTCAATATACATTGGACGGACGCGTTTAGCGAATATGTAAGCCACGATAAAAATGGGCGGTGACAGGATTAGCATCCACAGCGTTAGCTGAGCATCTATGGTGAAAAAATAGATAACAGCAGCAATGAAGATCGTTAGCGATTCAATGATCGTTTTGAAAATCCATGCCATCGAGTGACGAACCATGTCCAAATCCCCGGTCATCTTGGTCATGAGATCCCCGGTTCGGTTACGGTCGTAATATTCTCTGTCTTGTCCCTGAATCTTGTTGTACAAAAAAATCCGGATGTTGTACATCATGTTTTGCGAGGACTTTTCGTACTGCATGGTTGTAAAATAAGCAAGTCCTGTGCGCAGTAGAGAAAATCCAATCATGCCCAAGCAGAGCATAATCAATAATTGCCGTTCTTGTGTAAGATTCTGCAGGGCATTGTCACCCGCTATAAACGTATCGACAATGCGCTGACTGATGTACGGGTTCACAATCGTAAGACTTGAGCCCACCACCGAGAGGCAGAGCGCCAGAATGTACCGTGTTCGGTTTCCCTCTAAGTTCTGCCATAGCCATTTCAGTTCGAACATCTGATCACCTGTTTCTGTTAGTTCTTTCACTCTTGCCTGAAAAGAATGAATAAATCAAGGTGATTATAACACTATCAAATGACTAAGTATCGTTTACGGTAAAATTCCCTTGTTACATTATTGTTACAAAAAAATGAACTTATTAATGATGTGAATTTTACCTTTAGTAATGAGGGTTTGCCATTCGGGCTTGGGCGTTCTAATTATGATAAACTGAAACAATGTAAAGTGATTAAGCTTGGTTTGGATAGAGACAGGAGGATGAGGAATGAGCTTTGTTGCTGTAAAAGGTGAGTACAAGCGTTACAAAATGGGTGAGAGTGTGATCGTCGCTAATGACGGAATCGATTTTGAGATAAATAAAGGTGAGTTTGCTGTGATTGTCGGTCCCAGCGGTGCGGGCAAATCGACGGTGCTTAATATTCTTGGCGGGATGGATTCTGCTGATGAAGGCCAGGTCATTGTGGACGGTACGGACATTGCCAAGTTCGGTGCCAAGGAGTTGACGGGCTACCGCCGCAATGACGTTGGTTTTGTGTTCCAGTTCTACAACTTAGTGCCCAATCTTACCACACTGGAGAATGTCGAGCTTGCATCTCAGATTTCCCCGCGTGCACTAGATGCTCGTAAGGTGCTGGAGGATGTGGGACTGGGAGCGCGGCTGAATAATTTTCCGGCTCAGCTGTCTGGCGGTGAACAGCAACGCGTCGCTATCGCCAGAGCATTGGCTAAACAGCCGAAGTTACTCCTATGCGATGAGCCAACAGGTGCACTAGACTACAATACTGGCAAGCAGGTGCTGAAGCTACTTCAGGATACCTGCCGTAATACAGGGACCACGGTCATCGTAATCACACATAATCTTGCGATTGCGCCAATGGCAGACAGGGTCATTGAGATTAACAATGCTAAGGTACGGAAGATGGTAACCAATCCTTCGCCAGTATCCGTTGAAGATATCGAATGGTAAGGAGAAGGCATCTATGAAAAAGCGCGCATTGTGGAAAGATATTTTTCGTGAAATTAGGCACACCAAGGCCCGATTCATTTCGATTTTTGCAATCATTATGCTGGGCGTTAGTTTTTTTTCCGGCATCAAAGCAGCCGGTCCAGATATGCTGGATACAGCCGGAACCTTTTACCAAGAGACGAGGCTGATGGATCTGAAGGTGCAGACCAACTATGGTTTGACCGAAGATAACATAGATCTGCTGAGCGATGTACCGGGGATCGATGAGGTCCAGCCGAGTTACAGCGCGGATGTGTTCAGCGGAGATAATGCTTTGATACTCAAGGTCCATTCTTACAATTCAGATAAACCTCTTAACCAGTACAGCATAATTAAAGGTCGTCTTCCAGAGAATTCCGGAGAAATCGTATTGGATGACAAGCTGGTCGAAAAGTATGCACTAGGTGACAAAGTAACGTTCAGCGGAGACGGAACGGATGCGGAGCTGTCGAACAACTTTGAGACACTGAACTATACTGTTGTGGGCTTTGTGCGAAGCCCGCAATTTATAGAAAAGAGTACCCGGGGCACAAGTGGGATCGGCAAAGGCATGGCAGATGCGTTCGCAGCGATCCCGGAGTCAGATTTCAAGCTCCCGGTTTACACGGAAGCCTATCTGTCCTTCAAAGATACAGCCGGTATGAAGGCTTATTCACCAGAGTATGAGGCGTTGATCGAACAGCATACCAAGACAGTAGAGCAGGCGTTGTCCAGCGTGCCGGAAGCACGGCTTGCGGAGCTGCGGGCGGAAGGTGAGAAAGAGCTGTCGAGTGGACGTGGCAAGGTGGCCGCTGCCGAGCGTCAGCTCGACGATTTAAAGGGCCAGCCAAAAGTAGTGCAGCAGGAACAAGCTGCAAACATGAAGGCCATTGCCGATGGACTGGTCTCAGCCAAGGCGGAACTGGCCGCAGGGGAGCAAAAGCTTGCAGAACTAGGGCTACCCAAGGTCTACGTCACTGACCGAAACGCCAATCCAGGGTATGCCGAATATAAAGACAACGCTGATCGGTTGTCGGCAATTGCGAGTGCGTTCCCGGTATTCTTTTTCCTGATTGCTGCGCTGGTCAGCCTGACGACCATGACTCGCATGGTCGAGGAGCATCGTTTGCAGATCGGGACACTTAAAGCGCTTGGGTATGGCAACCGTGACATTATGGCCAAATTCTTGGTTTATGGTACGCTTGCCAGCTTGACAGCTTCGGTTGCGGGGCTTGCTCTCGGTTTTACCATGTTTCCAACCATTATCTATAATGCGTACAGTTCGCTTTATAATCTGCCGGATCTTATCAAAAGCTTCTATCCGTCGTATTCCATCATTTCCATTATAGTGGCGCTAATCTGCACTACATTGACGGCTTGGATTGCGGCACGTGTAGAGCTACGTAGCAATGCTTCTGTGTTGATGCGTCCGAAGGCGCCAAAGAGCGGGCAACGGATTTTACTGGAGAGAGTTACGTTTGTATGGAAACGGCTGAGCTTTGTTCAAAAGGTTACCGCACGGAATTTATTCCGCTACAAGCAGCGGATGTTCATGACTGTGTTCGGCGTGGCCGGCTGTACGGCGCTGATCCTGACCGGGTTTGGCCTCAAAGATTCGATCGGTAGCATTGCCCCCCAGCAGTTCGGCACGATTATGAAATATGATGCACTCGTAGCGCTGCATGAAGATGCATCTGCTGATGTGCGGGATGCCTACGAGCAATTGATTACTGGCGAGTCCACCATAACTGGATCACTAAGTGTTGCACAGGAAACGATGAAAGCGCACAGCAGTGGTGTAAATGATCAGGATGTGCATATGTTCATCCCTGCATCTGTTGATTCTATATCCGATTATGTGGAGTTGCGGGATCGAGTGAGTGGAGAAAAATGCACGCTTTCGGACGAGGGCGCTATAATCTCGGAGAAGCTGGCTAAATTATACGGGCTTGAGCCCGGTGACCGGTTGAATGTGGTGGACAAGGATAACGAAACATTCAAGATTAAGGTCGCAGGGATTACAGAGAACTATGTAATGCACTATGTTTATATGACACCTGCGTATTATTCTTCCGTATTTGGACAAGAACCGGTGTTCAACACAGAGCTGCTGAACTATACCACGCACGATAAAGCATGGGAGGACAAGTTCAGCGAGAAGCTAACGGATAATGAGGGAGTGGCTGCGGTCAGCTTCTCCAGTAGCGTAGGCACTGCTTTTGATGACACCATGAAGAGTATGGATGTAGTAACCTTAGTACTCATTGTGTCAGCGGCCGCTCTGGCTTTTGTCGTCCTCTACAATTTGACCAATATCAATGTTTCTGAGCGGATCAGGGAACTGTCAACCATCAAGGTATTGGGATTTTATGATAAGGAAGTAACGATGTATATTTACCGCGAGAATATGCTGCTAAGCTTACTTGGCATTGTGGCCGGATCGGGTCTTGGCATTATATTACACAGCTTCGTCCTGAATACAGCTGAGCTGGATGTGACGATGTTCGCGCCGATTATCAAGTGGCCAAGCTATGTGTATGCCGCACTGTTAACACTGCTGTTCTCGGGCATTGTCATGGCTTTCATGCATATTAAGCTCAAACGGATTCATATGATTGAAGCGTTGAAGTCGGTAGAATAAGCGTTAGTGGATAAGCAAATACCCTTCCAAATATTTTGGAAGGGTATTTGCTTTGAGAAGCGAAGGAATCTTTTAACGTGAGTCGATCGATAACTTCATATGGAGGATAGGGAAAGGATTGCCTTGTTCATCGAGTGCAGAACGCTCAAAAACTTGAAAACCCATATGCTCATAGAAACCTAAGGCTTGCGGATTTTGTTCATTTACATCAACGTAGTGTACGTCCAGTGCCTGTATAGCATAAGCTACGAGCGATTTTCCAATCCCTTTTCCCATTGCAGCAGGTTCTACGAACAGCATTTCAATCTTGTTATCCTGAACACCTATGAAGCCAATCGATTGGTTATGATCATCTATAAAAGCAAGCAGATGACTTATTTGCTCCATCCCCTGTATAACCAGTGGACGCAACGCATCAATGTCCTGTTCAGACAGGAATAGATGCGAATACCGCACGGATGATTCCCAAATATTCAGTAGACGGTATAAACATTCTTCATTTCTATTGGTGATGATTTGTATTGAATCCATGTCTTCCCTCACTGTTCATTTTAATTCGAAGAAGAATTTATAGCCGCAGCGGATGCAGCCGCTGCAGCCCCAGCAAGAGCAGCCTGCTGTGCGATCACAATATTGGTGATACTGGTGGAGAGCATCGAGGTTACAATGCCACTTTGCACATCCTCTACATATTTGAAGGCTACTAGTGCAGCTGACAGTAGTAGCAATTCCTGCTTTGCAATGGACCAGTTGCCAAAGCCTTTTTTGGTGCGTAGTAATTCGTAGGTCTCCGAGACTTCCGTAACCATATCCTTATTGTTGGAGGAGAGCAAAGTTAGCACGCCCAGCGAAGAAAGGGTGTATTCCTTATCCAACCGGATACCATGTGCACGGAACGCGTCTCGTAATGCCAGTACACGGTCCGCTGCTTCTGGGGCTTCTTTTCCAAGAACCAGCACCTGTGTAAGAGCTTGCACGCTGTTTCCCGACATAAATTCGGGCTTTAGTGCAGTATAAAGCTGCTCCATCCGGTCCACGCCGCTGTCGACGTCGATATCGGAAAGGCCGAGCATAGCAGAGAAGATATAATCATCATGTCCGGTAAGAAAACGGTGCTTAGCTTTCATACTGTCGTAAAACATCTTTGCGCGTTCTACCGTACGTTGATACTTATCTGTTGTCGTATTAGCGGCGATTTGATACGCGGCAACGACGAGATAATCAGAGGCTCTGAATTTGACGTCCTTCAATAAGTCATACACGGTCAGGGTGTTTGCAAGCTGTTGTTCCTTGTCAGCAGAAAGAGAGAGTAGCGTAGCAATACTAATTGCCGAGTTACCCCTAAAGGAAGAGAAAATTCCGGTATTCTCTTTAATAAGTTCTTGGCTCGCGCGAATGGCATCCTCATCTGCACTTTTGTTTTCTGCTGTATACAGCAACCCGGCCAAACGACTAACCATTGCATTTTGCCAAGGAAAAGCTTTTTTAATCCTCTGCGCGTTCTCTGCGAACAATTCAATTCTTGCTGCATACTGCTCGTTCATTGGATACACTCCTCATTTACCATCTATTTCATATTAGTACGAAGATTCTTGGATGAGGATTCATTTGTGGCTCAAAATCAAAATTAGTGGTTGACCGTTTATAAACAACAGCTACGGGTTCGGAGGGTTCTTACGATCGCTGTTAAAGCCTGATTTCTGAATTGTAATAGATTATCGGTTGAAATCGGGCTTTAAAGGCGACCACTGACGTTTCTCCAGAATCCCTCCGACCCTGTTAGTTCATAACTAGCTTTTTGGCAGACTCCTTGCCTGCCGAGAGGAGGCTTTCGCTCAGTTCAGGGTCATTTACAGTCCGTGCAAGAACAAGAGAGCCAACCATGGTGCTGAACAGTGCGCTACCTTTGGAGGGGTCAATTCCCGCCAGATCGGAGATAAAAGCAATCATCCGCTCCAGTTCCTGCGTGAATACCTGCCGAACTTCTTCGGAAGAATGAGATATTTCGGCAGAAAGGGCAGGGATAATGCAGCCCATCTCCGTTTTGTCGCGGTGATACGGACTTAAATAATAATCAATGACAGCATTGATTTTGGGGTTCTGCTCTTCCTGGTCCGAGACCTTCTGCAAAAGTGCGATGGTATCGCTGATGGCATACCGGCAGGCTTCGGCGACCAGTTGTTCTTTGTTGTCAAAATGGGAATAAAACCCGCCATGAGTCAATCCGGCTCCCTTCATAATGAATGGAACACTTACATCGTGAATGCCATGGGTGCGAAAAGCCTGGGCGGCACTTTCAACAATCGTATTCCGTACTTTTATTTTATGGCCTTTGGGATAGGGCATCGTAATCACTCCATAGCTTCATAATTCTACTTTTAAAATATTATATTCATCATAATAAAGCCTGTCAATTTAACGATCCTGAGCACTGTTAGCTTATGAAAGGATAAACACGGTTGTTGACGATTCTAAAATATGATGATTATAATATATTACGATCATCATATTTTGGGGCGCTAACAACCTACAGTCAGGAGATGGGGGCGCTGCTGATCATTATTGGCGTTGTGTCCTTATCAATTGGATTACTGGTACTCCGAGAAGCCGGGAAAGCTAATCCCAGCCGGGAACCGCTTGTGAATCTGGAATTCAAAGGCGCCATATAGTTGAGATGCATTGATGAAATAGTAAAGAGGGGTGTAGATCCCTCTTTTTTCGTCCGATTTATATTTTTTGATAGTGACTTAAGAGATTCTCTACTTTATCCTGAATCATTTGTTTTAAGGATTCAGGCTTCACTGATATAACAGAATGACCATATCGCATAAAATAATTAGCTAGGAATTCTTCTTCGCCTGGATTATAGAATCCCCTAATGACTGTTCTATGACCATCTTCTATTTCCATAGAAGGATAATGTTCTTTATAAAAAATATCCTTGGCTTGGTCTGCAATCTCAACTTCAAAGTTAATACTGTTCTCGGATTGATAAATTTCTAATGAACGACTAAGCAATTCATCGATAGAAAAGCGGGCTGTGCTTTCCTCTTCTTCAATGAAGGTTATTCGATCACATCTAAAAACTCTATATGTATTCGTATTTAACTCTATTCCAGCAGCATACCATTGACCAAACTTCGCGGAAATTCTGAAGAATTGAACGGGGTAGCTTTTTGTCTGGTTATTTTTTGTATATTCAATGTTACAGGCGCTCTCATTTAGAATACTTGCTAGGATTTTATCTAAAAAAAGACTAACATGCTTATGCTGATACATTTCAAATTGTAGAACTTTTTTCATTTTATGAATCTGCTTGATTTGTGTATTCGATAGACAGTGCTCGAACTTTTCGTTTAGCTTGTTAACACTTAAATGAAAAGGTGTAGATTGATAAGATTCTAGCGTCAGCATAGCAAAGTACAATGCATACACTTCATCCATAGTGAAAATAATAGGAGATAACAATCTATTTTTTAAAAGTCCATATCGTCCGTGTCTCCCATGCTCCGAAAAAATAGGCATCCCTAATTGTTCTAATGAACTAATATCACGTAGCGCAGTGCTTTTTGAAATATTGTATTTCTCCATAAGGTCACTTAGATTAAAAAACTCTCGCCCGTTTAAGTATCTCATCATGTCATTTAATCGTTCTGTTTTTTTCATAATATAAGGCTCCTTATTAAGGTGTCATGTTTTGATACCTTTATATATGATAATAAGTTTAAGGTTATTTATCAAATGGATAAGATATTTACCTAAAATCATGATTTAAAGGAGAGTTATACAATGAGCACAACATTAGAAATAGCTATTTTTTTGTCCATGAACGGAAAAGCAAAGGAAGCTATTGAATTTTACAAAAAACATTTTGAGGCAGAGGAATTGTTACGTGTTACTTATCAACAACTAGCAGAACGTGACAGTTCCATACAGCTTACTGATGAAAATAAGGATTACATTACTCACTCAGTCCTAATAATTGGAAAAACAAAAGTGATGATAGCAGAAGATACAATGAATACGAGTGAGAAATATACAGTGGGTAATAACACTTCATTATGTATTCAAAGTGCTGACTTAGAGGAAATTGAAGGTTTTTATAAAAGCTTAGTCACAGATGAGCGTGTAAAAATTATTGCTCCTTTATCTAGTAATGTGTTTAGCAAAGCCTACGGGATCATTGAAGATCCCTTTGGTTTACAAATCCAATTAATGTTTGATGAGAGATTGCAATCGAAATAAAAAGGCAAGCAGCTGAGAAAGGGGGAGCAGAGTAATGTCTCATACGAATGTAAACAACATGGAAGAAATATACCGCATTGGGATTGATGTCGGCGGCGGAAGCATTCTCGTAGCAGATAAGCTTGAAGGTGTAGCGTGGATTGTAAGACCGGATCACTATGATGCTGCGAATGCGATTGGCGCTGCATTAGGTGAGGTGAGCGGGAGACAGAACGGATTTATTCCTTAGACGAAATGTCTTATGACGAGGCTAAGGAAGATGCTCGCAACCATGCGATAGAACAAGCCGTTCTTGCCGGAGCAGATCGCGAGACTGTACAGATCGTATTGTCTGAGGATATTCCGATTGCCTACTTGCCGGGCAATGCCTTGCTGGTAAAAGCGGCAGGACGTTTATAAGATGATTATGGAGCTGCCTTGAGGAATGAACTCTCTTCGAGGCAGTTTTTTTGAAATATAAGAAAGTATAAGTTTCACGCTATACATTATCCTTATATTTCTCGCATAAACGCATACCGTCCTTTAGGGACGCCGAAGGCGTTTTTGCTTACCTATACAACTCTATCACCAAGGAAGAAAGGGTATTTAGAAAAGCTGTCGAAGTGGGTTATGTACATATTTTAACGATGGGAGAGAGGACAATGAAAGTGATTAGCACATTAGAAATCGTAGATGTACAGACAGGGGAACGAACTGCGCTCCGCTCGTTTGATTACTTAATCGAGGCACCCAATTGGACGAGCGATGGTAAGCGTCTTATTTATAATAGTCAAGGTTGTCTCTATTCGTTCGACATAGCAACCTGTGAGAGTGTTCGTATTGATTCGGGATTTGCTACGGAATGTAATAACGATCATGTTCTGTCTTTTGACAACACTAAGATCGCAATTAGTCATCATACGAAAGAAGATAGTAAATCTCGTATATATACTCTTCCCATGGAGGGTGGCGAACCGGTTCTAGTTACACCGAATGCTCCAAGCTATTTACATGGTTGGTCTCCAAATGGTGCTGAGTTAGCTTATTGTGCAGAGCGCAAGGGTCAGTATGATATTTATACCATTCCAGTATACGGAGGAGTTGAGGTACAACTGACGGATTCGCCTGGACTAGATGATGGACCTGAATATTCGCCAGACGGAGAGCATATTTGGTTCAATTCGGTGCGTACAGGGCTGATGCAGGTGTGGCGAATGAATGCCGATGGCAGTGAGCAGACACAGATGACTTTTGACGAGAGTAATAACTGGTTCCCGCATGTATCGCCAGATGGACAGACGATAGCATACCTTAGTTACCGTAAAGGAGATGTAGCTCCTGGCGATCACCCTGCGAATAAGGATGTTGAGATTCGATTGATGGCAAGCACGGGAGGCCCTTATCGTACACTAGTACAGCTGTTTGGAGGACAAGGTACGATAAACGTGAATTCGTGGTCTCCTGATAGTAAGAGATTGGCATTTGTAAGTTATGTGGTGGAGGAATAGGCGTAAATTACCGATAAAAATAATAGTGTTTTTATTTATACGACGGATTGTAATATGAAGTGCGACAGCTAAACAGAGAAAGCCCATGGGGATTCGTGTAGAATGAAGTTACCACACACCATTCACACAAGGAGAATCACACCATGGGTTACACTCATCTTAGCATAACGGAGCGAAGCAAACTAGAAGTACTATACGGATTGGGATGGTCTAGTCGAGCGATTGGGGCAGAACTTGGACGTCATCACTCCGTCATTGCCAGAGAACGGAAGCGAGGAGGCAAGGGAAATACCTATCTTGCTGAGACCGCTCAGATCGCGTATAGCGAACGTCGACAAGGGAGTAAGTCGACAGGTCGTTTCACCGCGGAACTGGCCGGAGAGATCAATGAGAAACTCCGACTTACCTGGTCGCCCGAGCAGATTGCTGAACAGCGTAGAGCCAGTGGTCAACCCTTCGTATGCTTCAAGACGATCTACCGTTGGCTATATGCAGGTCGTCTGGTTGCAGGCGAAGTAAAGGTGCTACGGCATAAGGGTAAACGACGTAAACCACTGGAGACACGTGGTCGATTCCTCGTGGGGAAAACCATTAGTCAACGGCCAAAGGGAGTACGAAAGAGAGATTCCTTCGGGCACTGGGAACTAGATACGGTGGTTTCCAGCCGAGGAAAAAGCCGTGCTTGTGCCGCGACCTTTATCGAGCGCAAGACACGGATGTATCTGGCCGTAAAGATGCCCGACCGTACCGCTCATTCGATGGAGATCGCCTTTGGTGTTGTGGCTAGCCAGTATCCGCAAGAAACTTTCCGAACGGCTACTGCGGATCGAGGAAAGGAATTCGCCTGCTATAGCGCTCTGGAAGCCTTTCATGGACTGGATGTCTACTTTGCTGATCCCTACTCGTCCTGGCAACGAGGGTCTAACGAGAATGGCAACGGACTCCTTCGAGAGTTCTTTCCCAAAGGCCATGATTTTGCACAAGTTTCAGATGAGGAGCTTGCCCACGCCCTAGATCTCATCAACCACCGCCCCCGGAAATGTCTGGGGTGGAAGTCTGCTCACGAATCTTTCATGTCCGAAGTGTCGCACTTAGCTTGACAATCCGTCATACATAAATGGGGGAAAAGTTGGATGAAGAGGATTTTTAGTGTTTTGTTAATTGTATTATTAGTTATACCAGCACTCGGCACTACAACCTTTGCGAGCAATACGGTGAAGGCTAAGGTGACCGAGAGCAGTACATATTTTGATGGAGAACAAAAGGATCTGAATGGGTTCAATATTTCGAACAACAATTATTTCAGACTGCGCGATTTAGCGGAGTACTTCTCGGGAACAACGAGTCAATTTGATATCACTTGGAATAAAGCAAACAATGCGATCGAGATCATAACCGGGCAAGCGTATACTCCCGAAAAGAAAGCTAGCAGCAACTATTATAGTAGCAATAGAAATTACTCTGCCACGCTTTCAACCTCCAAAGTACTAGTGGATGGACAGCTGCAGTCTATTACGGCGTACAATATTGATGAGAATAACTATGTTCAGTTGCGAGATTTGGCGGGAAAGATTCCATTCGATATCGAATATGACGTTCAGTCAGATCGTATATCGTTGTTCTCCAAAATTCCAGATCACGCTTACCGGGTGAAGACGGCGGTGGGAACCGAAAGTAACGCTGTATCTTCTTATTTTCCTAGATGGAAAAGTACGGTCACTTCCTATCTTGTGAATAATAATGATGGGACTGTAAGTGTCCTTGAGGCGAATAAGGAAGTTACGATTGAATCGTATAATGAGAAGTTTGAACTAACAGGTAACAAAAGTATTCCTTTTGAGCTTCCGATATTTGGCGGTTTCTATAGCGGGGAGAAGTATAACTATATTGCTTTTGGACAAGAGAATCGCGAAGAGAATGATAACAAAGAAGTGATTCGCATTGTTCGTTATGATAAAAGCTTCAATAGAGTAGATAGTGTCTCCATTAAGGGTGGGGAGAGTTATACGGTTAGCCCTTTTGATTCAGGATCTGGTAGTATGGCTGAGGCTGGGGATACGCTTGTATTCCACACCTCACGTACACGGTACACGACAGAAGATAAATTAAATCATCAGTCCCAGCTCACGATTATCGTGAATACCCAAACCATGACCGTGACCAATGATCTGGGAAGATTCCAGAAGAATCATGTCAGTCACTCTTTTGATCAATATGTATTGTTTGATGGTGCTACTCATGTTCTAGTGGATCATGGTGACGCCTATCCTCGTTCGATTGTCCTGAATAAAGGAGACGGAACCAGCTATAACGAGGTGGACCTGTTTAATATCCCCGGCAAAATCGGAGCGAACGCCACCGGCGTTTCTATAGGCGGATTTGAGATGTCTTCGGCGAACTATATTGTCGCTATGAATACGATTGACCATTCGCTAGTCAAAGAATATACGTCTTATGAGATGGTAGGACTGGAGAAGGACCAGAGAGATATCGTTCTTAGTGTACTGCCAAAAGCTAACCTGTCTAGCACGTCAGTGAACCACATCACCTTGGCTAAATATGTAAGTGCGAACCAGATCGCTTCCATTCCTAAACTGGTGAAAATAACAGACGACAAGCTGATGGTGTTGTGGCAGGAATTTGATAAGGAACCGGGCGACCTGAAATATGTTCTTATAAATGGAGAAGGCACAGCCACTGGCGACATCCAAACGATTAAGAACTTTGCACTATCAGAATGCAGCCCTATCATTAGTGGCAACAAAATTGTCTGGTATACCAACAACAATGGATATCGAGTATTTTACTCGATCCCATTAAATTAATTTACAATCTTATTTTGAATTGTAAGTAGCATACACGAGCGATTTAATTCGCATTAACATCAAAAGGTTATCCCGTACATGCCAATATGAGGTGTATAGGATAACCTTTTTTCACCAAACCTATATGCCGTTTCCTATCGATATTCTCGTTTACAAAGACGCGCTAACATTTGTACCCCTGATCATCTAACAAAAAAACACCCGTGTCTGCGTTAGACTTCTCACTCCAACAATATGACTCCCCATCGCTAACACCTGTCTGTTCCGCATATCTAACGCCTTGGATAAAATGAAAGCGCATACTTCCCTTGGAAAGGAGTCCAACGATATGAACTTTAATCTTAACACGGTACCCTTCAGCCGAAGAGGCACCTTTCTCGCTATTTCTGAACTACCTGAATCGGATGTTAGGGTGGAGGGAATTTACTTACGGACCGTGCGTGGTGGGGATGACAAATTTGGTGAGGCTTTTCAAATTGAACTGCTGGACGAGAGCAATAAGTATATCCCGTACGAGGCCAAGGCCGGGCCTACTCTGCTTCGTTTAAATACGGATACCGAAAACATCTATGCGGAGATCTGTATTACAGATGGCCACACGGTCCGGTTCAAGAGCAAAGGATGTGGCATCCGCCTCACCTTCCGTACATCCGCCTACGATTATGCTTATGAACACAGCGCAGGCAGTTGGGAAGTAAACAGCTTCACCCATGAATGCCGGTTCATGCTCACCCGGTTAACCGGGGCTCTCCGGATGGAGGTGCCTTGGGACAAAATCAAGAGTTCTCGCATTGTGGCGGAGTTCATCCCTGAAATTGGTACGGAAATTGCCGAGTTCGCGGTGGAGGAATTCCGCACGGTGTGGGAACGGCGTGATGACTGGACGCCATGGGAGGAAGCGGTACTAGAGGTGCAAGAGGAATATAACCAGTGGCTGGGTGCCAGCTTGACCGTTCCCGAACGCTGGCAGGACGGCCGTGAACTGGCGGCTTATATTACCTGGTCCTGTTTGGTTCCCGCAGAAGGATGCCTGACCCGGCCAGCTATGTATATGTCGAAGAACTGGATGACGAATATTTGGAGCTGGGATCACTGCTTCAATGCGATGGCACTGGTTAGGCATAATCCAAAGCTGGCCTGGGATCAGTTTATGATCTTCTTCGACCGCCAGGATGAGAGCGGCCTAATTCCGGACTTTATCAACGACAAGTATGAGCTCTGGAACTGCAACAAGCCGCCTATTCATGGCTGGACACTGGCCTGGATGATGCAGCGGACGGATTATATTAAGGAGTCCCACCTTCGTGAAGTGTATGGACCCTTGAGCAAGTGGACGAACTGGTGGTTCCATTACCGGGATAACGACAGGGACGGTATACCACAGTACAATCATGGAAACGATTCGGGTTGGGACAACAGTACAGCCTTTAATAACGGGATTCCGGTGGAGAGTCCGGATCTGGCGGCATTTTTGATCCTGCAAATCGAACTGCTTGCCGAAATTGCTGGGCTTCTGGGGCTTACCGACGAAAGCACCGCATGGAGAAGATTAGGCGAGGAGACCTTGGAGAAAATGCTGCGTCATTTCTGGAAGGATGGAAGGTTCACAGCTTGCCGTTCCGGAACTCACGAAGTATCCGACGGCGATAGCCTGCTGCTCTTCGTGCCCATTCTGCTCGGCAAGCGGCTGCCGGAGCCCATCCTGCGCTCACTGCTGGACGGCCTGCGGGATGAGAGCCGCTTCTTGACGCCGAACGGCTGGGCTACAGAGAGCGTGAAGAGCCCTTACTACACGCCGGATGGCTATTGGCGGGGCCCAATATGGGCACCATCAACCATGCTGCTTGTGGAAGGCGTGGCCGCGGCGGGGGATATCGAACTGGCAAGCGAGGTAGCCCGCCGATTCTGCGAAATGCTGAACAAGAGTGGCATGGCCGAGAACTTCGATGCCCTGACGGGTCAAGGTCTTCGTGACAGGGCATTCACCTGGACCTCAAGTGTCTTCTTAATACTGGGGCACGAGTATACAACCTAAAAACATACGGGCACTTCCTCCTGGTCAAGACCGGCGTGAGGGGAAGTGCTTTCCCATTTTTCGAGATATTCCCGAGTGTGCCAGTCCATGCTACACTTCAAGTATAAAAATGCAATATATAAAGCGGGGATGAGAAGTTATGTTGAGTCATTTCTTTAAGAAGTTATATCATCGCTTCTCTATTCGCTCTTATTTCAGCATCCGGACTAAGCTACTCTTTTGCTTTCTCATTGTCGCGATTATTCCGCTGTTGTCACTGGGAGCCTTGAACTATTATCAATCAGCCATAGTCATCAACTCCCAATTCGGGAAATACGGGGAGAACACCGTGGCACAACTTGATCAGCAGATCAGTTCCGCCTTGAACCGGATGAATCAGACGACAGGAACGATCTATTCTTATCTTCTTGATCCTGCGCGGGGGGGACTAGGCGACCACGTTCCGACCACGTATCAGGAGATTATGGATAAAGATGACTTCGAGGCGCTGCTTAAATCCCTTAAGACGGATCTGACGAGAGGTATTTATCTGATTACCCGCTCTGGTTATTACTATGGGGAGAATAATCTGGATGTCAGTAAGCTTAGCGATATTCCCGCCTGGCGGTCCATTACCCGTTCATCCAAAGGTCCCTATTGGCTGGGCTTCTATCCTATGAGTCATGGCATGGGAGATTCGGTTACCGGGGAACCTATACTGGGGCTCGCCGTACGGATTAATAATCCGGCTGGAACCCAGCATGGAAGCACTATCTTAATTGAAGAGAATGCGCAGGTTCTTCTACATATGTTCCATATGTTTGAGGAGGATATCAAAGCGCATTTGACGATAACTGATTCCCAAGAGCGGCCTATTTACCAGTCAGAAGCACCGTTCACCCCAAACGACAGTGACGTAGTGTGGAACAGGACCCTGGCAGCCAACGGATGGAAGATTGAAGCGAGAGTGCCGTCCAAAGACTTCTATTTTTCCTCGAGCCTTATCCGCTCCAACACGGTACTTGTAGCCATTGTTTCTTGTCTGCTTGCCTTTGGGCTAGCTTATATATTCTCATCGAAATTCACAGCTCGAATCCGCAGGCTTAAAGACTCGATGCAGAAGGTCAGCTTTGGCAAGCTACATACGAGGACCCTGGTGGAAGGCAAAGATGAACTCGGAAGCCTGGATACCAGCTTCAACCGCATGGTGGGGGGGATTCAATCCCTTGTCCAGGAAGTGGAGCAGAGTGAGCGGCTGAAGAAGGAGGCCGAGCTCAAGGCATTCCACTACCAAATTAATCCACACCTGCTCTTCAATACGCTGAATTCCATCCAGTGGAAGGCAAGGCTCCAAGGGGCGGAGGATATCCGCCAGATGCTCTATCATCTGACGATGGTACTTGAAGGTAATCTGGATATCTCCCAGGAGTTGATCACTCTGGGCCGTGAACTCCGCATGATTGAGCATTTTCTGAAAATCCAGGTGATTCGTTATGGATCCGCGTTCAGCTATGAACAGACCTGCAGCGAAGAACTCAAGCCGTATCTGATTCCCCGTATGACCCTTCAGCCGCTCTTTGAGAACATCTTTTTTCATGGATTTGAAGACGGGAAGGGGAACATTTCGTTAAATGTGAGGGAGGAAGGTGAGCATCTGTTGCTAACATTGACTGATGACGGTGCAGGGATTACGGAAGAGAAGCTAAGGACGCTTATGCTTGCAAAGCCGGAAGGTAAACCGCAGGGACGCGGAGGGCTCGGCGTACAGAACGCCAACCAGAAGTTCAAGCTGCATTTCGGACAGCAGTATGGTTTGACGGTTCAATCCACGAAAGGTGAAGGCACCACTATCGTAATTCGGTGGCCCAAGAAGGAGGAGAGTCCATATGGAGACAACCAAGACCATTAAAGTGTTAATTGCAGATGATGAGAGTATCGTGCGCAAAGGGCTTCGCTCCACAATACCTTGGCATAAGTATGGGATGGAAGTGGTGGCGGATGCGCCGAACGGCCTTAAAGCCTGGGAGGCCTATCAGATTCATCTACCCCAAATAGTGATTACCGATATCGTCATGCCAGAGATGAATGGGATTGAGCTGTTACGCAAAGTTAAAGAAGTCGATAAGGACACCCGGATTATTCTGTTGAGCTGTCACCGTGACTTCGAATTCGCCCAGCAGGGAATCAAGCTTGGCGCTTCAGGATATCTGCTTAAGACGGCCTTTGAAGATGAAGAACTCGAAGGAATGCTGGAGATATTCCAGAGGGAGCTGACATCCCCTGCTCTCGTAGCGGATGCTGAAACAAGCGAAATCTATGGAGAACGGCTGGGCTCTCTCTTGTTTGCCTGGCTTAGTGGACACAGTAGCAAATTTGTTGACGAAATGGATAAGCTTATTGGGGAGAAGCTGCCGCCGAACAGGGAACCCTTGTATATTTATCTGGTCAAGACCTACGGATGTGGTCGTACCTATCTGGATCTTGCCAAGGTTAAAGAGGATGAGAATAGCCGGATGCCCCACAGCGCATCTGTTATCATCCCTTACGGTGAGGACCTTTGCTACTGGATTGTACCTGGTGACGAGCTGGAGACTGCGGGAAGCCTGCTTGTTCAGATGAAAAGCCAAACCGAGAAGCTGAAGTGGGCCAAGAGAGGACCGCTGCGCAACGCTGAAGATTTAAGCAAGGCCTTCATGGCGCTTCAAAAAGAAGCGGAAGTTGAGAAGCTGCATGGTATTTCGTCTCAGGACTGGCCTGAACCGATCTGGAAGGCCGTGAAGCTTCTGCACGAGAATCCTGGGGCGGACTGGTCGGTTAGCGAATTGGCGGGCCAGGTAGGGCTCAGCCGAAGCCATTTCTCGATCCTGTTTAAGAAGACGGTGGGCGACAGCTTTGTGGCTTTCCAATATATACGTAAGCTTAAGCTGGCCAAGGAATTGCTACGGGATACGCAGTTGACGATGCAGGATATTGCGGAGCGGACGGGGCTCGGGGACAGTAAATATTTCAGTAAATGGTTCAAGCGCTGCACGGGTCAGACGCCTAGTCATTACCGCATACAACAAAAAGACGCCGAGACCCGAACAGATGGACACCCCGGCCTATAAATCGAACAAAAGTACACAAACATTCGAATAGATATCGGTTTTGAACCGCTTTCATAAAAGTTAAGATGAAAGCGGTTCAATTATTATAACCTCATTTAAAGGGGAGGCTGCCACAGTGAAAAAGAAAATTTCTCTTATTGTACTTGCCACAACGTTAATGGCAACTATGGTCACGGCTTGCGGGGGGAACAGTGAAAGCTCATCACCCTCAGGCGCTGCGGGCTCAGGGGAGACGAAGACGCTTCGTTTTGCGACATGGGATACCGGAGACACGCTCAAGATTGAGCAAGACATCGCCAAGAAATTTGAAGCAGCCCATCCGGGCACGAAGGTTCAGGTAGAGGCTTATGCAGACGGTTTTGATCAGAAGCTTGCCGCCGGATTCGGGGCGACCAATCCGCCTGATGTGATGTATATGTGGGATTTTCCAACCTATCATCAATCTCTGGAACCTCTGGACAGCTATTCAAGCAAAGATAAAGACTTGAACATTGAAGATTTCTATCCGGGATTGTTCAATTATGGAAAAATTGACGGCAAGCTTTATGGCATTCCGGCAGGGTTCACCACACGCGTGGTCTACTACAACAAGAAGTTGTTCGATGAGGCAAAGATACCTTACCCGAAGGATGGATGGACATGGAAGGAGTTCCAGGACATCGCGGCCAAGCTCAGCGATAAATCGAAGAAGCAGTACGGGTTCGGGGTTCGCGCAGAGAACGATACGTATGACCTACAGAGCTTCGTATGGAGCAACGGAAGCTCATTCATCTCTGATGACGGCAAAACGATTGAAGGATTTATGAACAGCAAAGAGACAGCTGAGTCCATCCAGATGCTCGGCGACATGGTTAAGAACGGTTCGGCTGTGCTGACCGGAGGCAAAGGCCAGCAGAGCGGAGATGACATTTTTAAAGCAGGTAAAATCGCTATGTGGGAGAGCGGTATCTGGCCGCTGGAATCGTTCAAGACGGCAGGCATAAATGTAGGTACAGTCGAAATCCCGGCCTTCCCGGGCAAACCAGTCAAAGGGGTGCTTGCGGAGTCCGCCTTGTCCATCGCCAAGGATTCGAAGCAGAAAGATCTGGCCTGGGAATTCGTGAAATTCTATGTGTCCAATGATTCGATCAAGATGCGTGTGGCGGATCTGCCTGTAAGGGTCAGTGTCGTAAACGAGCTGAAGAAAGATCAGGACCCGCTATATAAACCTTATTACACGATGCTGGAGCGTTCCAGCAACACACCGGCGTTCCTGCTCAATCCGAAATGGAATGAAGTGAACCGCCAGCTCTCTGCGGCGGTGGAAGCGGTTATGCACGGCGAAAATGCCCAGGAAGTGCTGAATCAGGCTGTTAAAGATAGTGAACGTTATTTGAAATAACACATTTACAGAAAGAAGGTTAAGAGATGGCTCAGACCTTTCTGCATCAAGCAGGGGAACCTATAGCCCAGCTCAAGCCTACACGAAAACGTAGATGGGGTGGGGTTGTTCCCTACCTCTTCATTTTTCCCTGGATCTTCGGATTCCTCGTGTTCACCTTGGGGCCTTTGTTATTTTCCCTTATCATCTCTTTTTTCGATTGGCCGATTGTCGGCGAAGTACGCTTTATCGGGTTTGGCAATTATGCGGATATGTTTACGGATGACCCGTTGTTCTGGACCTCACTCGGGGTCACCCTCAAATTTGCGGCTCTGTTCGTTCCATTGAACATCATTGTGGCGCTTGGGCTTGCGATTCTCCTGAATCAGAAGACACGGGGCAGTGCCATATTCCGAACCGCCTTTTATATTCCCTCCGTTATATCAGGCGTCGCTCTGGCTATGATCTGGTCTTGGGTATACAGCGGTGATTATGGGATTCTGAATTACTTCCTGTCCCTGATCGGCATTCAGGGCCCTGATTGGCTCAACGATAAGCAGTGGTCATTAGTAGCGATGGTGTTCGCAAGTCTCTGGGGACAAGGCTCGATGATGCTGATCTTTTTGGCTGGTCTCAAAGGGATTCCGAAAGATCTTTATGAATCCGCTTCCATTGATGGGGCAAGCAAGATCAGACAATTCTTCAGTGTGACGATTCCGATGATCACGCCGACGATTTTATTC
Organism: Paenibacillus sp. FSL K6-0276; assembly: GCF_037977235.1. Lineage (NCBI taxonomy): Bacteria > Bacillati > Bacillota > Bacilli > Caryophanales > Paenibacillaceae > Paenibacillus > Paenibacillus sp. FSL K6-0276. The sequence continues at coordinate 886,085 of NZ_CP150276.1, forward strand.
AACTTGATTACTTCCATCATTGCAGCCTTCCAGCAGCTGACCCTGGCTTTATTGCTGACCGGAGGCGGTCCAATGAAAGCAACTTATTTCTATGCCATGTACATGTATGAGAATGCGTTTAAGTATTTCAAAATGGGGTATTCGGCAGCTAACGCCTGGTTCATGTTCCTGATCGTGCTCAGCTTGACCTTCATTGTGTTCAAATCATCGGAAGCCTGGGTGTTCTACGAAGGTGAAATGAAGAAGAATCCTCAGGAGAAGCTGAAGGCTCAAGGAAGGAGACGTTCTTTGTGAAGAAAATACTCGTATACGTGCTGCTGCTCTTTTTTTCACTGTTGTTCATAGCCCCGCTGTTCTGGGCGGTTACGACTGCACTTAAGTCACAGTCCGAGCTTTATCTTTTTCCACCAAAATGGATTCCTTCTGTATGGAAGTTCAGCAATTTTGCAGAGGCATGGAACATTCAACCCTTCAATATGTTTCTGAAAAACACACTGATTATTACCATCCTGTCGACGTTCGGTCAACTGATTTCATGCACGCTCGTTGCCTATGGATTCGCCAGATTTCAGTTCAAGGGCAGGGACTTTTTGTTCCTGGTTGTGCTCGCAACGATGATGATTCCCTGGGAAGTCACTATGATCCCGCAGTATATGCTGTTCAACTTTCTGGGATGGATTAATACGCTCAAATCCCTTATTGTACCGTCTTTCTTCGGGTCGGCCTATTTCATTTTCCTGCTGCGGCAGTTCATTCTCACCATCCCGCGTGAGCTGGACGAAGCAGCTACAATCGACGGAGCCAATAAGCTAACCGTATTGACGAGGATTATTGTCCCGCTGATGGGGCCTTCGCTGATCCTGGTCGCTGTGTTCCAGGTTATGGGATGTTGGAACGATTATCTCGGGCCGCTCATTTTCCTTAACGACCAGGCGAAATACACATTGACCCTGGGGCTCTCACAGTTCAAAGGGATGTACGGTGTGGATATGCAGTCTATTATGGCGATTACTGTTCTGATCTCGATCCCGCCGCTGGCAATCTTCTTTTTCGCTCAGCGCTATATCGTTGGAGGCATTGCGACTACGGGCATTAAAGGTTAGTTGCCGTTACGGTTACGGGAAGTTAATAGAGAATGGGAAATTTGACAAGGAACAGAGAACAGAACTGAACAGATAGCACAGAGCAGAGTAGAGAAAAGAGAGGAGAAATGAACCATGACACAGCAAACTATCGGGAGGGATTGGGATGATCTTGGCGTCCTTCAGCGGGGGCGGGCCAAAAGCCGGGCCTACTTCATCCCCTATTCTGACTGGTCAGGGGCACTAACTTACAATAGGGGAAGCTCACCCTGGTTCAAATCCTTAAATGGTATGTGGAAGTTCAACTATGCAAAGGGGCCAAAGTGGGCTCCGGATCACTTCTACGAGGAGGAGTATGATACTTCCGGCTGGGATGAGATTCAGGTACCGGGGCACTGGCAGCTACAAGGTTACGGAACTCCGCATTATACGGACTTATATTATCCGTTCCCGGCAGACCCCCCGCATGTGCCTGACGAGAATCCGACAGGCAGTTATGTGAGAGCGTTCATGTTGCCCGAATTCTGGAACGGGCGGAATGTCGCCATTAAGTTCGACGGGGTGGATAGTGCGTTTCATATCTGGGTGAACGGCAAATCGGTCGGCTACAGTCAGGGCAGCCGCCTGACCTCAGAATTCGATCTCACTCCTTATGTGAAACCGGGCCACAATACCTTAGCCGTTAGAGTGTACCAATGGTCGGACGGCAGTTATCTGGAAGATCAGGATATGTGGTGGATGAGTGGGATTTTTAGAGATGTGTATCTGCTCTCCGAGCCGTCTTCGCTCCGCATTGCCGATTATCGGATTATAACGGAACTGGATGAATTATGCCGTGATGGGATCTTGTCCGTTCAAGTGAATATACAAGGGGAAGCTGCTGTACAGGGCCGTCTGCGGCTTGAGCTGCTTAAACGGAGTGGTGAATCTGTTGCATGGGCTGAGGATCGGGTTACTGCAGGAAAAAATGTGCAGCTTGTAATGCCGGTAGGTCATCCGGAACTGTGGAGTGCGGAATCCCCCAATTTATATCATCTGCTGATCACTTTGCGGGATGAAAGTGGAGAGACGGTAGAGATGACGGCCCAGCGGGTTGGATTCCGCACAGTTGAGGTGCGCGGCGGACAATTTCTGGTGAACGGAAAGGCGATTCAGCTCAAGGGTGTCAACCGTCATGATCATCACCCTGATACAGGTCGCACAGTCACTGTATCCACCATGCTACAGGATATCAAGATGATGAAGCAGCACAATATCAACGCCGTAAGAACCGCCCACTATCCGAATGATCCTCGGTTCTATGATCTGTGTGATGAGTACGGCTTATATGTTATGGAAGAGACCGATCTGGAGACACACGGGTTCGAGCTGCTTGGCAACATTTCCAGACTCAGTGACGATCCCGCCTGGCAGGAAGCCTATGTGGAGCGCGTTCAGCGGATGGTTGAGCGCGACAAGAATCATCCTTCCGTGATCTTCTGGTCGCTTGGGAATGAGTCCGGCTTCGGCTGCAATTTCCGAGCGATGGCGCAGTGGTGCAGAGAAGCTGACCCGACACGACTTATTCATTACGAAGAAGATCGCGAAGCTGAAGTCTGTGATGTGGTAAGCACGATGTACTCCTCCGTTGAGAAAATGGAAGGTTTCGGTCAGTTGACTGACCATCCGAAGCCGCATATTCTGTGTGAATTCGCGCATGCCATGGGCAACGGACCCGGTGGATTAAGACCTTATTTTGATACTTTTGACAAGTACGATAGACTGCAGGGCGGTTTTGTGTGGGAATGGATTGACCACGGGCTGAGCTGGCAGACGGGAGACGGGAAGGCTGATTACGCTTATGGTGGGGACTTCGGGGATGTGCCGAATAACAGCAACTTTGTCATCGATGGTCTGGTTCGGCCGGATCGGACACCATCACCGGGACTCCTTGAGTACAAGAAAATTATCGAGCCGGTTCGGGTCGAGTATATAAGCAGGAATAAGGTAAATGTGATTAACCGGTATGATTTCCTGACACTGGATCACCTTCATGCTGACTGGAGCATCACCATGGATGGACGTACCGTTCAAAGCGGAGTTCTTGCACTGCCAGAGATTGAAGCGGGCGGACAGGCAGAAGTGGAGATTCCTTATGACCACAGTCTTGATGCTCTCCTTCGCAGTGAGGATGCGGAACAGTGGCTGAACATCTGCTTTTCGATCGCCGCTGACTGTCTTTGGGCGGAGCAGGGTCATGAAGTGGCTTGGGCTCAGTTTCTAATGCAGGATGAGTTGGAGAATCGTGTTGGCGATAGTCATACAGGGCATTCAGATGCCCCCTCCAATGCTGCTATCCGGATGGGAAGTCAACAGATCTGGCAGAATCTTCACTGCACAGAAGCCGCTGGGCAGATCATTCTCGCAAATGATGACTTCCGTATGACCTTTGACACGCGGAGCGGGCGAATCGGTTCGCTTCGTCTGAATGGCAAGGAACTAATGAAAGCCGGACCGCGCCTGAATTTCTGGCGTGCGCCGATCGACAATGACATGTATGTGCTACCGGACTGGCGCAAAGCGCACCTGGACCGGCTAACAGAACGCGTTGATGAGGTTAGCTGGACCCGGCTTGACGAAGGGACCATCTGCATTACTGTAAGCTCAAGGATTGCTCCGCCAGTCTTTGATTGGGGGTTCCGGTGTGTAACTACCTATACCGTAACCAGCATAGGGCAAATCACTATGGATGTGCAGGGCACACCGGAGGGAAAACCGCCAGAAATGCTGCCTAAGATTGGACTCCAGATGGAGATTCCTGGCGACCTGGATCGGGTGAAATGGTATGGCCGGGGTCCCGGTGAGAATTATTCGGACAGCAAAGAGGCATGCCGTGTTGGAGTGTATACAGCTTCAATTGATGGACTATTCACTCCATATATATATCCGCAGGAGAATGGGAACCGGATGGATGTTAGATGGATATCCGTCACAGACGCATCCGGACTTGGTCTACTTGCTGCGGGTATTCCGACTCTTGAATTCAGTGCGCACCGTTATACGGACAAGGATCTTGAAGAGGCAAAACATGCAAGCGAGCTTGTTCCGCGTGACTTCGTCACGCTGAATCTGGATTACCGGCAGAATGGGCTGGGTAGCAACACTTGTGGACCTGCCCAGATGCCGGATCATAAGGTAACATCGGAAGCTTTTACATTTCGTATTCTGCTCGCTCCGTTTCTATCAGAAGATACAACGCCGGAGTGGCTTGGTAGACAAATGCTGTTCGGGTTACCACAACCACAACAATGAGAGGAGGGGGCAGCATGCTCCACACACAGGATGTACTCAATTTAAGCGGAAAGATAGCTGTAGTTACCGGAGGTGCTTCAGGTATTGGCCTTGCTACGGCCGGACTGCTTGCAGATTTCGGAGCACATGTGGTTGTGCTGGACATCAATGTAAGGCAAGGGGAGCAGGCTGTTCATGAGATTAAAGGGCGGGGAGGGGAAGCAAGCTTCCACCGCTGCGATGTCTCCTCTTCGGAGGACTGCAAGCGTGCCGCTTCAGAGATTGAGAACGCGCACGGCAAAGTCGATATTCTGTTCAACAATGCGGGGATTATCCGCCGCAAGACCGTTGTCGAGCTTGAGGAAGCCGACTGGGATCTGGTGATGGATGTATCACTTAAGGGAGTCTATCTACTCTCCAAATATATGATCCCGGTGATGGAGCGCGGAGGCGGTGGCAGCATCATTAATACCGGCTCCGGCTGGGGCCTTAAAGGCGGAGACCGCGCCGCTTCCTACTGTGCAGCCAAAGCTGGTGTGGTCAACCTCACCCGGGCTATGGCCATTGATCACGGCCCCGCGAACATTCGCGTGAACTGCGTGTCCCCGGGCGACACGGATACGCCGCTTCTGCGCGATGAAGCCAAGCAGCTTCAGCAGGACGAAGCTGCCTTCCTGGTGGCCTCGGCGGGGGGGCGTCCACTGGAGCGGCTGGGTACACCACGTGATATCGCGAATGCAGTGCTGTTTCTGGCCAGCGATCTGTCTTCCTGGATCACCGGAAGTGTAATTGTTGTGGACGGTGGAGGCATTGCCTAACGACTAAAGAAATGAACACTTTAAATCAACTTTTTAAGGACGGAGGCGTTAACCTTGTCTGAACACAGAACTTATGCCCATCCCTATATCCCGAACACAGTACCGGAAGTCCGGGAGGCCATGCTGAAGGAAATCGGCCTGAGCTCCATCGACCAGCTGCATGATGCGATTCCGGACAGTCTGAAGCTCAAGCGGGAGATGAATCTTCCTCCAGCTATGAATGAATATGAACTTCGTCGGCATATCGAGGCTCTGCTTGCGAAGAACAAGCATGGCGCCGATTATATCAACTTCCTCGGAGCGGGCTGCTGGCAGCATTTCGTTCCGGCTGTATGCGATGAAATTAATCAGCGCTCGGAGTTCGTGACGGCTTATGCAGGAGAGCCTTACGAAGACCACGGCCGATTTCAGTCCTTGTTTGAGTATCAGAGCCTGATGGCCGAACTCGTCGATATGGACGTAGTTAACGTTCCTACCTTCGACTGGGCACAGGCGGCCTCTACGGCTATCCGAATGGCAGGTCGGATTACAGGCCGCAGGATTGCGCTGCTCTCCAGATCTGTCGATCCGGATAAAGCCAAGATCATAACCAATTACTGTACACCTGTAATGGAAATTAGGTATGTGGAGATTGATCCGATGACAGGAAAGATAGATCTGGATGATCTGCAGGGCAAGCTTGAGGAAGGAACGGCGGCGTTCTACTTCGAGAATCCGGGTTACCTCGGAGTTATTGAGGATCAAGGCGCTGAAATATCTGAGCTTGTGCATGCGGTGAACGCTATCTCTATTGTGGGCGTTGATCCGATCTCCCTTGGCGTACTGGAACCACCAAGCCGTTACGGCGCTGATATTGTCTGTGGGGATTTACAGCCGCTAGGCATGCATATGAACTATGGTGGGGGTCAAGCTGGATTCATCGCTACCCGGGATGAAGAGACTTATGTGATGGAATATCCGTCCCGCCTGTTCGGTATTATTCCTACAGAAGTGGAAGGCGAGTATGGCTTCGGCGATGTGGCCTATGAGCGTACGTCCTTTGCCCTCCGGGAGAATGGGAAGGAGTCGGTAGGAACACAGACAGCACTGTGGGGAATTACCGCCGGAGTCTATCTATCCCTGCTTGGACCAGCGGGTATGCAGGAAGTAGGGGAGACCATTATGCAGAAATCCCAATATGCGGCGGATAAGCTGTGTGCCATTCCGGGGGTCTCTTTGCGATTCAAAGATACAGTCTTTTTCAAAGAATTTGTCTTGGATTTCAACGAGACCGGAATGTCTGTTACTGAGATTAACAAGTGTCTTTTGGAAGAAGGGATTTTCGGAGGAAAAGATCTGTCGTCTGCTTATCCCCAGTGGGGACAATGTGCTCTTTATTGCGTAACTGAAATTCATATGCAGTCAGATCTGAACCGGCTTGCGTCAGCTATCGAGAGCATTGTCTGCAAGGATCAATAATACAGAAGAGTAGGAGGAAAGCCATGAAACGGATTCGTAGAGACCACAAGGTGCGCCGCTTTCACCAAGCCAAATGGGATGAACCGGTGATCTTCGAGCTTCACCGGTCGGGTGAGCGCGGGGTAATCCCGCCAGGCACCGAGGCTGGAATTGCCGAGGCTGTCGGCCAAGGCTCAGCCCGAATTCCATCAGCCATGCGGCGAAAAGAAGCGCCGGCGCTTCCCGAGATCGGTCAGGCCAAAGTTCTTAGGCATTATTTAAGACTCTCCCAAGAGACTTTGGGTTCGGATCTTAACGTAGAGATCGGACAGGGGACGTGTACGATGAAGTATATTCCCCGTATCAATGAAATGCTTATACGTACCCCAAATCTGATGGAGCTGCATCCACTGCAGGATGCCGGATCCGTTCAGGGCATCCTGGAAATCTACTATAAGCTGGACCAGGCGATGCGTGAAATATCAGGGATGGACGCCTTCTCGTTCCAGCCGAGCAGTGGCACCCAGGCCTTGCTGGCCATGGCTTCCATTGTCCGCGCATATCACGATTCACGTGGTGAGGGAGACCAACGGGATGAGATCATTACGACCATCTTCTCACATCCGTCCCAAGCGGCGACCGCAGCGGTTAAGGGATATAAGATCATTACACTGCATCCTGACGAAGATGGATTCCCTGATCTGGAGAAGCTGAAGAATGCCGTCTCCAAACGCACGGCGGGTTTCGTCGTGGCCAACCCAGAAGATACAGGCATATACAACCATCGTATCCGCGAGTTCACGGACGTGGTTCATGAAGCAGGAGGAATCTGCTTCTACGATCAGGCAAACGCGAATGGGCTGCTCGGCATCACCCGAGCCAAAGAAGCCGGGTTTGACATGTGTTTCTTCAACCTGCATAAGACCTTTGCCGCACCTCACATGTGCGGAGGGCCGGCTACAGGCGCTCTTGGGGTAACAGATTCCCTTAAGCGTTTCCTGCCGGGACCGCTTGTTGACTGGGACGGCAGCCGTTATGTCCTTGTAGAGCAAAGCGACGACAGCATCGGCAAAGTCCGCAGCTTCCACGGCGTGGCCCAGACTGTGCTTCGCTCCTATGCCTGGATTATGAGCCTGGGGCCGGATGGCCTTAAGAATGTGGCCCAGATCGCTGTACTGAATAACAACTACCTGTATCACAAAATTCTGCAAATCCGCGGAGCCAGCGCTCCTTACATCAAAGGTCGGCGTCTTGAACAGGTAAGGTACAGTTGGAAGCAGCTTGCGGATGAGACTGGGGTAACGACAGAAGACATCACCCGCCGGATGTGTGATTTCGGCCTGCATTATTGGACATCCCATCATCCGTACATCGTTCCGCAGCCGTTCACCCTGGAGCCGACTGAATCTTATTCGAAGGAAGATCTTGACGAATATATCGAGGCGCTGACCCATATTTCGAATGAAGCTTACACGCAGCCGGATATCGTTAAATTAGCTCCACATAGCAGTACCGTTCACAGGAATGTGGAATCTTCTCTTGATGATCCCGCACAATGGTGTATCACGTGGCGGGCTTACCTAAAGAAGACACAGCCGGTATAGGGCTTGGCCCCTACATTTAAAATATAAGAAAGTATATCTTTCATCATACTTTGCTTATATTTCTCGTAGAAACGGATGCCGTCCATTGAAGGACGGCGCAGTCGTTTCTTCTTGTTAAAAATACATTTGAAAGTAGAGGGGCTCCGTTCGTTTGGAGCCCTTCCTATTTGACTGTCTCACCAAGGAAAGGGGTTATGGGTATGTCTGGGTATATGAGGAACTTGCTGCGCCTGTCCGTCGGCGTCCGCCGGTTTCTTATGACCGAAGCCATGTATGGCATCGGCATCGGTATGTATTCGCTAGTTCTTAATTTGCATTTGCTGTCCAAAGGAATGAAGGAGGATGAAATCGGGCTGCTCATGTCCATAGGTATACTGATCATGGGGGCATTGGCTATTCCTGTATCCATATCGGCAAACCGTATAGGTCGTAAAAAGCTGCTGGTATCCGGCATCATGTTTATAGCGGCAGGAAGTGCACTTTATGCGATTGGCAATCATTCCGGCATATTCTATTTGGCTCAAACTTTGGTCTCGATTGGCCTTACTCTTGTGGAGACGACTGAGGTGCAGTTGCTATTCCACTATTGTGCCTCGCGCAAGGAAGAAGCAAGTGCCTTCTCCCTGATGTTTGCCGTGTTTACGGCATTTACCGGGGCAGGAACCCTGGCAGCCGGATACTTGCCGAATTTGGCTGATAGCGGGGAAGGCTACGGGCTTACGCTACTGCTTGCTGCACTGGTTTTCGTAGTTCACAGTATGATTAGAGGACTCTGGCTTCCCTCTGAGGGTAGGGAAAGAGAAACGGTTGGAACATCCGGAGATTTGGAAGTGAGCCACGAAGTCTCTGGCTTGAGGAAAAAGCTGCCTTCCGGCACACTCTGGTTGTTCTCGGTATTCATGGCCCTACTCGGAGGAGCGATAGCCATTACCGGGTCATTTCTTAATGTAATTGTGAAGTACAGACTGAACTGGATGGATGACAAAGTGTCAATTCTGCTGGCGGTAAGCGGAGCTATTTTGTTTGCAGCTTCTTTAATGACGCCTTACGTATTAGAACGTTTCGGCCATAATGTGGCCATCGTATCTGTCTTTTTGGTTAACATACTCGTGTTCGCCTCTTTATCCTGGGCCATGCCGGTCTGGATGTTCACAATTGTGTTTCTGGTTCGCGGGGGAGGGCTTACGATGCTTTCTAATCTGCTGGACAGCCAGTTGATGTCTGCCTTTAAGGAGCGGGAGAGGAATCTCTACGCAGGGATGAGATCCGTATTTCGGAGCCTCGGATCATCCGGTGCCGCTCTGCTTACGGGATGGATTTTGATCGGACAGGATTACGAGCTGCCCTTTTTTCTGACATCGGTAGTATTGCTTCTCTGTCTGCTTTATTACATTTGGTTCATACGCCCAATTCTGGATAAAAGGCTGGAAGAATGAATCGCTGAGTACAACGTTCATAAGAATAATTCAATTCTTGACAGCAGCATGAATTACGACAGTCGAGGGAAATTGAAGCTTAGAATGTACCGCATCCATTTGAATTACATAGCTTTGCAGGTTATACTTTATGAGCTACCAAGCTTATCATTTAATAGATCCGTCCTTAATAAGGCATGGATCTTATTTTTCGTATGAATATATTCATTCAGATATGGAGGCGTAACCTTGCAGCTAATCAATCAATCAGAAATACAAGATAGGATCGACCAGCTTAAAGATCAGGATCTGTATATCCATCTTGAGATGACGACGGGAGCATACGCTGCCCATTTCGATAGTTCTAAGCACCCAGCTGCTACTTTCATTACCAATGCTGTGATCCGATATTCTCATGGATCGATTTCCGGTAACGGACCTTATCGAGTCGGCTTGAAAATGTCGCAGGGTTGGGTGTACTCTGAAGGGCTAACTCACTATGAAGAGAGTGAGACAGACCGATTGATTCTGGCCGGGCATGACAGCCAAGGCAAACTGGTCGTATCCTTACAATTAAGCCGGGAGCCGTTCTAATGGTAGAGGAGATGAGGAGTTCAGTGGAAAGACATATTCTAGTTATATTACCGCATCCGGATGACGAGGCCTTCGGTATATCTGGAACGCTAGCTAAACATGTGCAAAACGGCACCCAAGTCACTTACGCTTGTCTGACACTTGGGGAGATGGGCCGAAATATGGGCGTCCCGCCATTTGCGAATCGGGTAACCCTCCCAGAAATACGTAAGAAGGAACTGGAAGCTTCCTGCCAAGCCATTGGAATACAGGATTTAAGGATGCTTGGTTTCCACGATAAGACGATTGAATTTGAGGATCAAGTGCTATTGGATGGAAAAATTGATGCTCTTCTAAAAGAGCTTAATCCCTCGCTGATCATTACGTTCTATCCGGGGTACAGCGTTCATCCTGATCATGATGCTACCGGAGCTGCGGTGATTCGAACCGTTGCAAGACTGCCTAAGGAGGACAGACCTCCTGTTCACTGTATAGCTTTCGCCAATAATATTGAAGAGATTGGGGAGGCAAAGGTTATCAATGATGTGAGAGATTTCCTGAAGCAAAAGATGGCGTCCATTCAGGCGCATAAATCCCAATTCCAAGCGGCTGAGTTATTAGGAAGCAACCCGTTAGAGGATAAAGAAATCCAAGATCGTTTTGGAACAGAACATTTCTGGATCTATCCATTTGAATGATATTCGTCTAAGTCCGAGCATATACGCTCGGACTTTTTCTTTGTAGCTCCCTGCTGTGGGTATGCTTTAGTTTTCCAATATAAGGAATGAATATCTGTATCTTTTATTCAAATATATGGTAAGGTTTAGGAAGTTGCTCAACCAAACCGGTTTCGTGAGACCAGGAGGTGTATTCGTATGAGACAATCATACTTCATTCTCATTTGCGGAATAGTCGTTCTTGCCCTGCTATCTACTTCATGTAGCAAGGACAGACCCAAATATGCTGAGCTGTTCGCACAGGTGGAAGAGCACAGGGCTGTGTTCATGCAGCCGCGCGAAGAAGGGCTTGCTGCTCTTGGGATTGCGGATGCGGTGGGTGAATATGATACAACTTTGGGTAAAATGATGCAGGATGATATCCTAACCGTCAATCAAATGGAGTTTAAGCAACAGATTGTGGTAGATGTTGCGACCAATAAAATCATTGGTTACAGAATAGGAACCGTTTTTCCCAGATCGGAAAGCGGCTATCAAAATGCGAGAGAACTGGTGCGCGCTTTTCTGGAGCATTACAAACCTGTGGAAGATGAAGAGGCTGAAAAAGTCGAGAAATCAGTCCAAACGATTGACAGGATGGCTCTTCCGCTAAAGCCATTAACAGGCTCTATCGAAGAATCATGGTCATACGGCAAGGGCGAGGATAAATTGTATATAACCTACAGGATGTCGAACAGTTTTCAAAGTGATGATGAATTGCCGTTGAACTTTTATTTCAGCTATGAGGGTAAGTATGATATTTCTATACGCATTAATCCCCTTCTTTATACTATTGTTCGGACTAAATAATTGGAGGATCAAATGAAAAAGCACGACAAAATCATATCCTTTATCTTCATGCTATTTATGACGGTGACGGTTATTTACTGGGCAATTTCGACCCATAGTTGGACTGTGATGGGCACCCTTGCTTCCTTGATCTGTTTTGTACTTTTTGTATTATTGGGGCTACGCACTATACCTGTCTTGTCAGACTTTATGCTGTCGAATACAGCAGAGAAGGTAATTCAGGAGAGGAATGAGAGGGATAGAAAGCGGACTTGGCTTTATATTATCGGCTGGATATTGGCGAGTCGTATCCTTCTTATGCTCATTGGTTATGCATTTTTGATTATACAGAATGGTTATTCAGGGGGTCTGTTTAGCAAAATAGCCGAGACCTGGCATATATTCGGGATCGATGCTTCACATTATTTGGGTATTGCTGAGAACTGGTACCTGACGGAGGGAGATCCGAAGTACCATATTGTGTTTTTTCCTTTTCTCCCAAATCTAATCAAAGTAGTTCATGTATTCGTAGGGAATTATCTTGTCGCTGGATTCATCGTTTCCAATATCTCTTCAATTGTCGCTGCCTTGGTCGCTTATGAGCTTGCTGCACTAGATATGCATCGGAAGAATGCCATGCGAGTCGTGAAGTATATTTTCATTTTCCCTGCCGCGTTCTTTTTCTTCATTCCGATGACTGAATCTCTATTCCTGGCTTTATCTTTGATGTGTTTATATTTTGTGAGAAAAAAAGAATGGTTCATCGGATGCTTATGCGGTGCACTCGCAGCGTTTACTCGTTCTCCAGGAGTGCTTCTTATTGTGCCGGTTGCAATTGAATTTGGACGTGATCTGATAGGGAACTATAAATTACTAGATAAAAAAGCGTTTATACATAGAATCACCACCGCCTTTGGCTGTCTCGCTATCATATCGATGGGTCTGCTGGCTTATCTTTATATCAATTACTACGTTACGGGAAATGCGTTTCAGTTCAGTATTTACCAGAGGGAGCATTGGTCTCAGCGGTTTTATCTCTTTTTTGATACGGTAAGATATCAGATGGAATATGCTGTGGGCACCTTTAAGAGTGGAGATAGTCGTTCTTTCCTCGGCATATGGCTACCCAATTTAATCGCTATATTCACAGCACTAATTATCATGTTCATGGGTGCGAAAAAGTTAAGGCCTTCATACACCGCCTATTTCATCGTGTATTTTGCGTTCGTAGTGGGTGCTACTTGGCTGCTGTCAGCCCCGCGTTATTTGCTTGTTTCATTTCCACTAGCTTTTGCTGCTGTCGCGCTCACTGAAGAGAAGTCAAAGGATGTTGCGCTTACTGTAGTGTCAGTTGTGGGGAGTCTTCTGTACCTAGCTATGTTTGTAGCGGGATATCCAGTGTATTGATGAATCATGTTAAAATAGGAGGACGTCTAAACGCGTTCTTCTTTTTTTTGCGAAAAACCTTATAGAAACGATGGTGGATATGAAGATTGATTACGACAATCAGGTGATCGAGTTTAATGTTCAATATGGAAATGGCAAGAAAATCTCCATTCATATAGATTCGTCAGGGCGCATAACGCTCAAAGTTCCCAAGAAAACAAGTGAAGAGACGATTAAAAGCGTGGTAGAACGTAATGGGAAACTAATAGTGGAGAAGCTGAACAGCATTGCGGCAGTGGCAGCGGAAAGCCCTAAGACTGGAGAGTATGAAGATGAAGGTAAGTTCCTGTATCTAGGTAAATATTATGCTCTGCAAGAGCTAATAGAGACAGGAGATTTGAATGAAGAAGAGCTTAAACTTAAGCTGAAGAAATTCTATTTCTCGAGTTGTAAGAAGATTGTAGGTGAGAGGATTAATAGATATCAGACACAGCTTAGAGTAAAGCCAAAGACCATTGACATTGTTGAGTCTAGAACCAAGTGGGGAAGCTGTAGCTCGGATAAAAAGCTAACCTTTAACTATCGCCTAGCGATGGCTCCTGTGGAGGTTATCGATTATGTGATCATCCATGAACTATGCCATTTGCTTCATATGAATCATGATCGCTCCTTTTGGCGTCGGGTTGGAAGCCTCATGCCGGATTATAAGGAGAAGGAAGAGTATTTAGCTAGATACGGGCGTGCTATGACGCTGTGATAATATGGTGTAATTCAGATGGCCCATTTTCTGGTGAATAAAAGGAAGGTAAGAGGTAAAACTATTTTCACTAATAGAACTGGAAAAAATTTAACTGCGGAGGTAAATGATGACACGGAATAAAGGAAATACACAACGCCAGATTCGAGCTTCAATTCTTTGTCTGATCTGTGCATGCACTGTCCTATTAAGTGGCTGTTCTAAAGCTGCCAATGAAACCACACAAGTAACCACTCCAAAGCCTACAACAGAAGCGACTGCACCTGCGGCTACGAACAATGCAACAGAACAACCCAATACCTCGTCCGGTACAAATACAGAGGGAATTCCGGCGGGTGTTAGCGTTCAGAGAGTGATTAAGGATGTCACGTTAAAGGATGGCTATCATAAAAAGATTGAGCTGCTGACAGACGGTGGCAAGCGGGTCACCATTACGGATCCGAGTCAAAAGATTGTTTTGCATCAGATTGAATATGATGGGAAGATTAGTGCAGTTAATGGTAAACAGGTTACGGTTAAAGTCGAAGGTGGGGGAGAGCAGACCATAACCATTTCCGATCATGTAGTGATCGAAGATGAGGACAAGCTTGGGTTGATGCCAGGTGTTGAAATCGAGTGGGCAGTGAATGCCGAAGGTCAAATCGAAAGTGTTGAACTGGAGGATTAAAGAGATACCGAGGTGGCTGGCTAGATGAAATTTCTAATCGTATTTGGTAGTATAGTGGTTCCCATCGCCATGCTAATGATACAACGGAAATGGATAAAGTGGCGTATTGTTTTCAATGTAGCTTCTGTGTTGTCTACGCTTATTTTAGGCAATATTTCTGCCCTAGCCATATATGAAATATTAAGAGACAACACGGTATTTATGACCTCGATCCATGCGATTTTTCTGAACCCAATGTTCCTTATTACAGGGGCCTACCTTGGAGTATATCTGGTCTATCGATTGATGTTGATCACGTATGAAGAAGTTTATATATGATTTAATTAAAAATAGGAGTGTCCCCGTGAAGGGAAACTCCTATTTCTGTTAAACAGCGGAAGGCTAAGAAGACTTTCCTACAACACTGGTTCCACTCTTCGTGATTTTGTACGTAATAACGTCGCCATTCCAGAAGTGGAATTTAAGACTCACTTCACCGTCTTTTACATCTTTAAAGAACGCTGGAAGCAGCTTGATTTCTTTCGTGTTATAAGATGGTGAGAAGGTATTGCCGAACTCCTTGAATGGAGTCCAGTCTTGAGGGCCTGCATTTCCTCCAGCGCTATATACAGCCTTCATCGTGGCAAGCTGGCTACCATTAAAGGTAGTCGGAATAGCAAACGATTCGGTCGTCCCTTTAGCATTGCTTAATTTGGTAGTGTCATTCACGATGACCTTTAGTCTCCATGCAACACCTTTGTTGAATTTCAGCGTTAACACGGCATTTTCACCTTATTTTTGAGAAGCTGTGAGTTTTTTGAGTTGGCTGGCTTTGAGTGTGAGCTCCTCGCCATTCAAGGTGTAATCTTTGCCCTTGGTTAAATATTTCCCATTTACACTAATCGTGGTTAGCTTATTGCCGTTTAGGTTCAGCTTCACCTTGGTGTCTTTGATCGTTGCACCTTTTTTTAGATAGACCAGATCGCTTTCGGTGCTGGAGGAACGTTCCTTCAGACCAGACATTAATACGTTGTGCAGCTCGGAATCGGACCACTTATACGTTTTGCGGTTGAAATGCTGCCCGTTATCCCAGAGCATGGAGGTCATTTTCTTTTCTTTTAAATAATAGGTCAGATACTCGAAGAATTTCAGCTTCTCGCCTTGTTCAATCACACCTGTGTCTTTATCGAATCCAAGCAGTCCGAACTCACCGACGATGACAGGGATTCCTTTGGCTACGAATGTGTTGTAAACGTTATCAAAAGTTTGGGTGATATCGTTTTTTATATCTTTTTCAAATGTGGTGTAGCCAGCGATATTCACACTAAACGGCCAGAAGCCATAATAGTGAACGGTCGCGATAATATTCGGGTCGTTTAGAGCTGTGATCGTCTTGTAGAGCTGATCCATTCTAGGCTGCGTAGGAGAAGTCTCTAATGAAGGTAGAACTAGTGGGCGTACCGCATTCTTCCCACCGGAGTTCCGAACGATCTGATGGAAGGAGGTGTTGAGCTCAGTAAGCATTTGCTCCATCTTCGCTTCATCTGTGAAGCGGGGTTCATTGATGCTTTCGAACATCAGCTTATCGGATTTATCCTTGAAGCGGTCCGCAATTTGAGTCCATGCTGCATTATAACGCGCCAGCGTCTCATCATGCTTCTCTTCCATATGGCTTACCCATAACCAGGAGTCGTGATGGACATTGATCATGACATAAAGCTTGGCGTCCAGCCGACAACTTCTTCGACACGGTCGAGGTAAGCTTTTTCTATGGTGTAGTTCGGTGCTTCGCCTATGTGTGAATCCCAATTGATCGGAATTCGGATGCTTTTGTAGCCTTGTGCGGATAAGAAAGATTTCTGGATTCGAGTAGTCATTGAATTCTCCTTTGTAAGATAATTTTTGAGGATGCTTAAATCTGGCCTTGCCTCAGTACTTAGTGGTTAGATGAAAACGAACACCTCCATTATTTTTTTGTTAACGCTTACCAAATACCCTAACATAGAACATTTCTAGTGAGTGCCTTACTAATTTGTGGTAAATTCATATATGAATTAGTGATTTCCATTTATCTTAATGTGATGGAGGATGGTTTTGAGCTGAGAGAAAAAGAGTATATTGTGGTTAAAATGATCTGATATTCAATAGGATTATCGCCAACTACTTGTTATATAAAAAACAAATATTACATGACAAATGCATACATATTAGATATGATGGAGCATGGAAAATTTAATATTAGCAATAGGTGCCAATTATGAATGTTTCGGAAATACAATCATAGATTGGTTAAATGGAAAGCGGGTGTGAATCCCGCGCGGTCCCGCCGCTGTGAAAGAGGAGTCCTTGCAAGGTACCACTGGGAAACTGGGAAGGTAGCAAGGGTGATGATACTTGAGCCAGAATATCTGCCTATTTCTGTTACACCATCAAACTCTACGAGCGATAGAGAGGTGCTTGATATAGTATTTGCAGCTATTATTGCGCTTCACTATCTTAAACCTCTTAACGTTTATGTTGAGTGGTTTTTTTGTATTGTTAAATAAGTTTACTCTGTTTTTTATCATAGGAAGTGAAGGGAAGGGTTAAGAAAAAATGAAGAAAAATAAGTTTTTAGCTTGGTTACTCATTGTAGCTGTATTTATCACTACATTCTCTACAAGTATAGTTCCGGCTCATGCGGATGGAGCAACATCTACACTTAAAGGATACGTAACTGTATCTGTAGAAAAATTCACATTGGGTCAAGGGTATATTAAGGAACCTATTAAAGTTCCGTTCTACGAAGGGGACAATGGCGCATCACTAATAACACGTGCGCTAGGAGAAGGTAATTATAGAAATTTCGGAAGTATAGATAGTGGTTTTTATTTATCTGAAGTTAAAGATAGTGGCAGAAGTGAAGGGAATATTCCACAATATATTTTAGATATGATTTCGGCCGATGGGAATACAGTCGGCACTAAAGCAGACCCAGAGTGGTTGAGTCAGTTTGACTATACCTCCATGTCGGGTTGGATGTATGCCGTAAATAATGAATTTCCTCAGTTCGGGATGACTGATTATCAGCCTCAAGACGGTGACATCATCCGAACACAGTTCACCACTTATGGCTATAGTTCTGATCTTGGTGGCTGGGGAGAACCTCCATTTCCATTTGCCAATAAGGATGCTTTAACTGCGAAAATCGCAGAAATTAACAGTGACCCGAATAAAGAAAGTATTTTGGACAGAACAGTAGTACAAAAGGCAGTTTACCAAGCTTATTCAGCGCTCGAAAATATGGAAAGCTCTCAATTAAGTGTAGATCATGCGCTTGTCGAGCTTACCAATTCTTTAGATATAGAGCCACCTGTTATTACTGTAAGTGGTATTCAGGATAAACAGGAAGTATCCGATAAAGATTTAAGTTTCAGAGTAGCTGTCACAGATAATGTATATAACGGTATCATTCCAGTAGTGAAACTAAATGGAGTCGCTCTATCTGCTACTAATGGTGAATATAAGGTTTCTCTTAACCCAGGTGGTAATGTAATCACTGTAACGGCAGTAGACGGAGCAGAAAATAGAGCAACGCAAACTTATCAAATTACCTACAAAATAAATGCTACAACTGGAGTAAATGAACAGTTAGATAAGAGCCTTGCTTATATTCTAAACACCGTAAAGAACCCGTCATTTGGAACAGGTAGCGGAGAATGGTCAATTCTTTCTCTAGCACAGGTCAACTACGAAGTGCCAAGTGGTTATTATGATCTCTATTACAACAATGTGGCTAAGAAAGTAACAGAATTAATGAAGTATGGAAAACTCGATGCTACTAAAAGCACAGAGCATTCCAGAGCGATTCTAGGACTTACCTCTATCGGAAAAGATATCACGAATGTTGCAGGGTATGATCTATTAAATGCCCTTTCTGATTATAAATATGTTCAGAAGCAAGGGAATAATGGTCCCATATTTGCTCTGATTGCCTTGGATAGTCATAACTACGATATCCCAGTATTATTCCCTAATCCTGATAAAGATGGAGTAATATATCAAAGTACAAGGGAAAATCTGGTTCAGTACATCTTAGATAAAGAAGTTAAAAAGGGTACAGATGACGCTGGTGGTTGGGCATTAGGAGTAACCAAAGCCGATGTCGATATGACCGCGATGGCGATGCAGGCTCTTGCACCTTATTACGCAACTAATACAAGTGTAAAAGCTGCTGTAGATCGGGCGATCAAATGGCTATCGAGTACCCAAAATGATCAAGGCGGATATACAAGCTGGGGAAGTACAAGCAGCGAAAGTATCTCGCAGGTAATAGTAGCCTTAACTGGTGTAGGCGTAGATCCACATATTGACCCTAGGTTTGTAAAAAAAGGGAATTCGCTTATTGATGCACTGCTTACCTTCGCAGGACCGGATGGTGGATTTAAACATATTCTAACCGGAAAAGTAGATGGAATCGCAACGGATCAAGGTACGTATGCACTTATTGCTTACGATCGTCTGATCAATCATAAGAACCGTCTATTTGATATGAGTAATGTGGTAATTAAGCAACCAGAGGAAACGAAAGAAATAGAAGTAACGTTACCCTCAGGAGATAAACCTAAAGTTGTCATTTTTCAAAATAGTAATAATTATATTCTTCCGATAAATTCAGGGGATAACAACAAAGAAATTACAGTGGAGATCCCGGAATATAAGCAATCCACAGTAAGTGTTAATTTACCTAGTAACAGTAATCTGCCTAAGTTAGAGGTTACCAAAGGTAACGTATCTGTAGCCATTCCTAAGGGTGCACAAGTTACAAGTGGAGATTCCTCTAAGGTTGAATTGCTATCACCTACAACGGGCACAGAATCTGCGCTAAAAGATAGTCTGAATCAGATTATTTCTGGGGACAAGAAGCTGGAGAGCATTATTCAAGCTTTTTCCATGGGTGGCAGCGCAAGAGTAGAATTTAATCAATTTATAACATTAACCTTTAAGGGACTTAAGGGAAAAGATGCAGCTTATATTCAAGACGGCACACCTCATACGATTCAAAAATTTGCAAGTGATGCCTTAGGTTTAGCGAGCGACAAGCTTGAGTACGCCTATGATGACGGAAATGATTTAATTGTAAAAACCAAACACTTCACGGATTACGTTGCTTACACTTCCAGTGCAGTACAAACGCCTGGTGGTTCAGGCAATGGATATGTAACTTTATCCGTGGATAAGCTTACGATCAATAAAGGGTATGTTGTTCCATCTGTACAGGTAGATCTACAACCAGGTGACACAGCATGGTCTGTGCTAAAAAGATTACTAGATACCCACGGTATCGAATTCAGTGAATCTTGGAGCAGTAAATACGGAAGTGTTTATGTAGAATCGATCGCAGGCGATGGGGAATTTGACCATGGCAGCGGTAGTGGATGGATGTATAATGTGAATGGATATTATCCTGGGTACGGGGCATCTCAATATACCCTGAATCCTGGAGATAGTATTCAGTGGCGTTATACTACGGATTTGGGTGAGGATATAAATGCAGGTATGCCAACCTCAACCCTGCCTAAACCTGGCGGTACTCCTGCTCCGGGTGGTGCAGTCGGTGGTGGTGATCCGAATGCGAGTCCAGCTCCAGTAGAGACTCCTAAGGTTCCTAATCAGAATACAAATGATATCAAACAACTGTATAAAGACGCCGATAAGATCTCACCATGGGCATATTCAGCGATTGAAACAGCTACAGTAAAAGGATATATCCAAGGTAACAATGGTCAGGTGAATCCGAAAGATCATATTACAAGAGCAGAGTTCACTAAGATCCTAGTTTCTGCATTAGAACTGGATATTAAGAGTGATAAAGGAATTACCTACAAGGATGTCGCTCTAGGCGATTGGTTCTATCCATATGTGAATGCTGCTCATAAGGCAGGTCTAATCACAGGTTTTAATAATGAATTTAAACCAAATGACAAGATTACTCGCGAGCAAATGGCAGCAATTATCGTTAGAGCATTATCAATCCCAGCTACGAAGCCAGGGACAGCTATCAAAGACATCAATACCGCATCCGCATGGGCAAAGGCAGACGTGGAAACCATTGTTGCCACTGGACTTATGTTAGGTGATAATAATCAATTTAAACCTAAAGAGTTTGTAACAAGAGAAATGGCAGCCGTTGTAGCCACTAGATCCCATGATTATAAGAGTGGGAACAAAGTGGTTAGTCCAAATATTCAGAACACAGCAGTTACTCCATACATTGAGAACACAGCAGCTTTTTTGCAAAAAACAGTGACAAACCCGGTCATCTCCACGATTGGTGGGGACTGGACAGTGTTCGGGTTGGCACGTTCTGGTGTAAAGGTTCCAGATAGTTATTACGCTAAGTACTATGCGAATGTAGAAGCAACCCTTAAAGAAAAATCAGGGAAGCTGCATAGCGTAAAATATACGGAATATGATAGAGTTATTTTGGCATTATCTTCAATCGGCAAAAATATTGATAAAGTGGCGGGTTATAACCTGCTTGAACCGCTCGCTGATTTTGATACTTTAATCAAGCAAGGTATCAATGGACCTGTGTTTGCTCTTATCGCACTGGACAGCAATCATTACGAAATTCCAGTGGTTAAGAATGTAAAGACACAGACGACTAGAGAGATGCTCATTGATTTTATTTTGGGCAGAGAGATCAACGGTGGCGGATGGGCACTAGGCAGTAATGCTGCTGCGGCAGATCCAGATATCACTGGGATGGTTATTCAAGGCTTGACCCCGTATTATAAAACTAATGCCAAAGTAAAGGCTGCTGTAGATCGTGGAATTGCTTGGTTATCCAAGACACAAACAGCAGACGGTGGTTTCGCAAGCTGGGAATCTACGAACTCCGAGAGCATTGCTCAGGTGATTGTAGCTTTAACTGGCCTTGGCATAGATCCACATAAGGATTCCAGATTTATTAAGAATGGACATTCCGTGGTGGACGCTTTGCTTGGCTTTGCTGCACCTGAAGGAGGCTTCTATCATGTGAAGCAGGGTGGAGTAGGCAACGGCGGCGCGAAACCAGGAGAAGTAGATCTAATGGCTACGGACCAGGCTATGTATGCACTGGTTGCGTATGATCGGTACGTTAAGGGTCAGACGCATCTTTATGACATGACAGACGTTAAATAGAATTTAATTTAGAGAAATAAGCAAGGGTAGCATGTGTACCCTTGCTTATTATTTAAGGTGGGAACTTAAGTAATGAACAAGAAAAAATGGCTAACAGCAATACTAATTATAGGCGTCCTGGCGATCGCCTTCTTTTGGGGCGGGAATTACCAGAAGAGCCCGAACAAGGTTGCGAGTAACAGCGCTGAGTCTCACGTTGTAGAATCAGACAACACTGCTTCCAATCAGAATGTTGATGCAGAGCCTACAGCGTCAAGCGATGCCGAGACAACGGAGATAGTACCGTCAGCTACGCCTAGTGAAACAGCTAAGCCCGTCGAAACGGTAACGCCAACTGAAGAGGTTAAGCCATCAGAAACGGCAACGCCAACAGAAACTGCATCAACAGAAGTTGTAAAGCCGACAGCAACACCAAAAGCGGATACAAAGGCACAACCGACCGCATCACCGAAAGCGGCTAAAACGTCCACACCGGATTCTAAAGTAAAGAAACCAGAAACCAAAGTAGCGACAACAGAAACGAAGCAGGAACCGAAAAAGGATAAATTTCTTACTGATCCAGTCCCAACAGGCAAACCTAAGCCAGTGGAATGGCAAGATGCAACGGTAGATAAGAAAAAAGCATTAACGGCTACATTGTCCGTCTCGGCGGCAACGATTTTAGATAACATGGATATTTTTAATGAGGCTAAGCTTGAAGTATTGCCGGCAGATGGTATCATTTATAAAGCGCAAAAGGTAACCTTCTATGAAGGCGAGTCTGTGTTTGATGTTTTACTAAGAGAGATGAAGAAGAATAAAATCCATATGGAATTTAGTATGACTCCGATCTATAACAGTAATTATATTGAAGGCATAAATAATCTGTATGAATTTGATGCTGGAGAGCTTAGTGGATGGATGTACAAAGTAAATGGTTGGTTCCCTAACTACGGCAGTAGTCGTTATGTTCTTAAGGATGGCGATGTCATTGATTGGGTATATACTTGTGATTTAGGTCGAGATGTAGGTGGTAATGGAGCCACAGGAGGAGCACAGAAATAATGCAGGATAGCTTTTCTACCTTTCATCCGTTTGTGAATTTTCTTTATTTTGTTGTTGTGTTGCTGTTTAGCATGGTGTTCATGCATCCCATATTTCAGGTGATTGCTCTTATTAGTGCAGTGGTCTACTCCTTTATGTTAAAAGGAAAAAAGGCGATCAAATTTAATTTGCTGTACATGATCCCTTTTTTGCTGTTTATGGCTATTATGAATCCTGTTTTTAATCATCAAGGGGTAACGATCCTGTTCTATTTAAATAACGGAAACCCCATTACGATGGAATCCATTCTTTATGGCGTGGCAGCGGCGTGTATGTTTGTGACGGTAATCATATGGTTCTCCTGTTATAACGTCGTGATGACCTCGGATAAGTTTATTTATATATTCGGAAAAATACTGCCGGCACTGTCGTTGATTTTTTCGATGGTGCTTCGTTTTGTTCCTAGATATTTAGCGCAAATCAAGGTGATTTCAAATGCTCAAAAATGTATAGGCAGGGATGTCTCACAGGGGAATCTTCTCGCGCGAGCACGGAATGGGATAACGATCCTCTCGATTATGACCACCTGGGCTTTGGAAAATGCGATTGAGACGGCGGATTCCATGAAATCAAGAGGGTATGGATTGCCGGGACGTACAAGCTTTTCGATCTTCCGTTTAGATGCCCGGGACAAAGTAGTACTCTTGATCATGACAGGCTTAATTGCGATGGTAGCCGTCTCTGCAGCGATGGGCGAGAACACTATGAGATATTATCCGTCCATTAAAGCGAGCGCAATTTCGCCCTTTAGTATCCTTGTATATATCGCTTATTTTGCGCTATGTATGATCCCTGTGCTCATCAATATGGTGGAGGCAATGAAATGGAAATCTATCGAATCGAAGAACTAAGTTTTACCTTTCCTGAACAAGAGCAAGCGGCTCTTTCGAATATTAATCTTACGATTTCAAGCGGAGACTTCATTACGATTTGTGGAAAGTCAGGCTGCGGCAAAAGCACCCTGCTTAGACAACTGAAAACAATCCTAACCCCACACGGCAAACGCCAAGGGGCAATTTATTATAAGGGTCAACCTGTAGAAGAGATCGATCAACGGACACAAGCAGCGGAAATCGGTTATGTACTCCAAAGTCCGGACAATCAAATTGTGACTGACAAGGTGTGGCATGAGTTGGCCTTTGGTCTTGAAAGCTTAGGCTATGACAATTCTACGATTCGTCTGCGTGTGGCTGAAATGGCGAGTTTTTTCGGGATTCAGACCTGGTTTCATAAAAATGTGACTGAGCTTTCGGGCGGTCAGAAGCAACTGCTCAATTTAGCTGCGATTATGGCTATGCACCCTTCGGTTCTAATCCTTGACGAGCCCACCTCTCAGCTAGATCCTATCGCGGCTTCGGATTTTCTGGAGACGGTCAAAAAGATAAATCGTGAGCTTGGAACAACCGTTATCATGACCGAGCATCGGCTAGAGGATGTTCTTCCGCTCACAGATCGGCTGATTGTTCTGAATGAGGGCGTCGTGATTGCCGATGATACCCCGCAAAGGGTGGGAGAAACCTTAAGCAAGCTGAAGCATCCGATGTTTCTGTCCATGCCCTCGCCGATGCAAATTTACGCGGGAGTAGATCATGACTTAGCGTGGCCTGTTACAGTGAAGGAAGGACGTCAATGGCTGGATGCTTTTCTTAAGGATAAGACTCCTGCAACGATGGTAGAATCTCAGCCAAGCTCGAAAGGGGACGGCCCTGTTGTCATAAAGTTCAAGGATGTATGGTTTAAATATGAGAAAAACGGACCGGATATCATTAAAGATTTATCGTTTGAAGTAAAGCAGGGGCAGTTCTATTGTATTGTGGGTGGGAACGGCACGGGCAAGACTTCAACCCTGTCACTGATGAGCGGCATCCTTCAGTCCTATCGAGGCAAGGTTCTAATCGGCGGGAAGAACCCCGCGAAGATGAATGCCAAAGAACTGTTTACTAATAATCTGGGCATCCTTCCGCAAAATCCGCAAACGTTATTTGTGAAAAAAACAGTCGAGTTAGATTTATACGAGATGTTATCCCAGCTCCCTTTAACGAAGGAAGAAAAAGCGGCTAAAGTTGAGGCCGTGGTTAAGTTCGCAGAACTGGAACATCTTCTCTCGATGCATCCGTATGATCTCAGTGGTGGAGAACAGCAACGCACGGCGCTGGCTAAGGTGCTTTTGTTAGAGCCGAAGATTCTGCTGCTGGATGAACCGACGAAAGGACTGGATGGACCTTTCAAGGAGAAGCTAGCCTTATTTCTGCAAAAGCTTAATGCCGAAGGCGTTACCATCATAATGGTCTCACATGACGTTGAATTTTGTGCCAAATATGCTGAGGTTTGCGCGATGTTTTTTGATGGGAGTATCATCACCACGAACGAAGCGAAGAAGTTTTTTGCGGGAAACAGCTTCTATACTACTGCTGCTAACCGTATGGCGCGACATGTATGGAGCGAGGGAGTAACGATAGAGGGTGTGATTGATTTATGTCAAAGAAGCAGGTAACGGGTCGTCGTTTAAGTCGTCGAACTTTATTAGCAGCACTACTAATCTTCATAGTGATTCCAGCTACGATTTTGTTAGGCATCTTCGTTCTAGACGATCGAAAATATTACTTTATTAGTCTCTTGATCGTTATCTATACGATGATTCCTTTTGCGATGGTGTTCGAGCATCGGAAGCCGCAGGCGAGGGAGCTGATCGTCATAGCGGTGTTAGCAGCCATTGCCGTGGCGGGTCGCGCAGCCTTTTTTATGTTGCCGCAGTTTAAGCCTGTAGTTGCTATTGTGATCATCGCAGGTGTGAGTTTGGGCGCTGAGGCAGGATTTCTGGTAGGCGCTGTTGCGGGCTTCGTCTCAAATTTCTTCTTTGGTCAGGGACCTTGGACGCCTTGGCAAATGTTCTGTTTTGGCATTATTGGTTTCTTGGCGGGCATTTTCTTCAAGAAGGGTCTGCTTAAAAAGACTAAACTGTCTCTATGTATATTTGGAGGGTTAGCGACGTTCTTGGTATACGGAGGTATTATCAATATAGGCTCGCTGTTGATGTTCACTTCAGAGTTCTCATGGCCGGCTTTGATGACCACTTATATTTCAGCCTTTTGGTTTGATATGGTGCATGCGATCTCTACGGTGGTGTTTTTGTTCTTTATTTCTAAGCCTATGATTGAAAAGTTGGATCGGATAAAAATGAAGTATGGGTTGATTGAGCCTTAGGTTTTTGAGTTGGCTGTTTGTGCTAGGCGCTGTACGCTGGCGGACGCTCCGAGAACGGACTGTTGTTACAATCGCTGTTGTCTCCAGATGTATTGATTATACACTTAGCAGTGTACATCTAGAGACAAAGGCGAACGCTCTGCTTTTCCGCAATCAGTCCGTTCTCTCCGCTGCTATCAGCGCGAATCCCAAACACAAACAAAAGGCTCAATGAAACCCCCTTCGATTTTTAGCCGAAGTTAAGAGAGAAAGTGCAAAACAGCCGGCCTCCAATAAACGGAGGCTGGCTGTTTTTCTATGTTCAGGGTTAGTAGAAGCAAAACTCATACTCGAAATGTGGTGAATGATTCACGAGCAAATAAGTGATTGATTATATAAGTGATTGATTATATAAGTGATTGATTATATAATAAGTTCGAGACAACGGAGGTGGGAATTATATGACGATTTCAACGGAAGAAATGGCGGAGCATTTTAAGCTGCTAGGAGATAAAACTCGATTAAGAATTGTATCCATTTTATATCAGCAAGAAATGTGTGTGTGCCATTTGGTAGAGCTGCTTCAGACCACTCAACCGAATATTAGCCAACATCTCCGCAAGTTAAAGGATGCAGGGTTAGTCTATGAGGAACGAAGAGGGCAGTGGATCTATTATTCACTCCAAGTTGAAGATAAACCGCACTTAAAAGATGCGCTTCAATATTTACCACACCTGGATGCTGGGATGCAAGAAAAAATAAATGCCATGGTGTGCGAATAGGAGTGGGGATCTATGAATCAAGGAAAATCTAAAAGATTATCTTTCCTGGATCGTTATCTGACCTTTTGGATATTTGGAGCGATGGCAATCGGTATCGGGTTGGGATATGTAGTTCCAAATTTCTCAGATCAAGTATCCAGTATGCAAGTCGGAACAACATCGATACCTATTGCTATCGGTCTAATTGTTATGATGTATCCTCCCCTTGCGAAAGTGAAATATGAGAAGCTTGGTCGAGTGTTTAAGGATTGGAAAGTACTATTGTTGTCTCTAGTGCAGAACTGGATTATCGGTCCGATTCTCATGTTCGTGTTAGCTATATTATTTCTAAGTGATATGCCCGAGTATATGATTGGACTGATCATGATCGGATTAGCAAGATGTATTGCCATGGTGCTTGTATGGAGTGATTTGGCAAAGGGAGATCCTGAGTATACAGCAGGTCTTGTTGCTTTTAATTCGATCTTTCAGATTCTGTTCTATTCCATATTTACGTATGTGTTTATAACCGTATTACCCGGTTGGTTTGGTGTTCAGGGAGCTGTAGTGGATATCTCGATGGGACAAATTGCGGAAAGTGTGCTCATTTATTTGGGGATTCCTTTTGCAGCAGGTTTATTGACTCGTATAGCAGGAATCAAACTTAAAGGGGAAACATGGTATCAAGAAGTATTTATTCCCCGAATTAGTCCACTCGCCTTAATTGCTTTGTTGTTCACGATCGTGTTGATGTTTACGCTAAAAGCAGACCTAATCGTCCAGCTACCCATGGATGTGGTGCGTATCGCAATTCCGATGGTGATCTATTTTGTTGTCATGTTTGTAGTCTCTTTCTTCTTATCCAAACGAGCTGGAACCTCTTATCCTGTAGCTACCTCGTTATCCTTTACAGCAGCTAGTAATAATTTTGAATTAGCCATTGCAGTCGCTATCGGGGTATTTGGATTGGATTCAGGAGTAGCCTTTGCAGCTGTAATTGGACCCTTAGTAGAAGTGCCCGTATTAATTGGTCTTGTAAATGTATCGCTTTGGATTAAGCGGAAGCATTTTGAACCCTCAGTAAGTAAAGAATAGGAGCGATATCAGATGAGCAAACCTTTAGTTTATTTTCTTTGTACAGGAAACTCTTGTCGTAGTCAGATTGCGGATGGATTCTTGAAAGCACTAGGTGGAGATCGTTATGAAGTGAAAAGTGCTGGCTTAGAATCACATGGATTAAACCCTAGAGCCGTTCTGGTGATGCAAGAGGCAGGTATTGATATATCCAACCATACTTCTGATGTCATCGAACCTGAAATTTTGGAATATGCAGATTATGTGATTACACTTTGTGGTCATGCGGATGAGCATTGCCCAGTGATTACGAATCCAAATGTAGTGAAATGGCACTGGGGATTTGATGATCCAGCAAAAGCAACAGGAACCGAAGAAGAAATTTGGGCTCAATTCCGAAAGGTACGAGATTCCATTCAATCTAGAATTGAAACATTCTTAATTGAAGGAGAATAAATGGAGCTTCGAACCGACCCTAAGGGTCGGTTTTTAAATTAAATGAAGAAGGAGTACTAGACATGAAGGACTTGAAGGACATGAACGATTTGACTCAGGGTCCTATTATGCCTACCTTAATGAAATTAACGCTTCCCATTATTGCAACTAATTTCATCTCCACCACCTATGGTCTAGTCGATATGATTTGGGTTGGAAGATTAGGAAGTGGTCCTGTTGCTGCGATTGGCACGGCGAGTTTTTTCATTAATCTAGCGATTGCATTATCTACCATGATTACGATCGGTACTGGGATTAAGGTGGCACATTGTATGGGATCTGGTCAGGGAGAGAAGGCTAAATCTTATATAAAGAACGGATTTATGATGTCTATTTTATTAGGGCTTCTCTATATGAGCTTAGTCCTGTTGACCAAGAATCAGTTGATTGGTTTTTTTGATCTTGGAAGTGATGAAGTAGAACGGATGGCTAGACAATTTCTAATGATTTCGATATTTGGATCGGTATTTTCCATCGTGAATACTTTGTTTGCAACACTCTTAAACTCTATGGGCAATAGTAAACAACCGTTTCAGATCTTCTCCATCGGTCTTATGGTTAATATCGTACTTGATCCGTTTTTAATTTTTGGAGTGGGTAGTTTTGAGGGATGGGGAGTAGCAGGGGCAGCTACTGCAACATTAACGGCGAATATCTTAGTTACGGCTCTTTTTATCATGAAGACAAGAAAGTCAGAAATCATTTCTAACACTACAGCGTGGGACAGTCGCCAAATGAAAGAAGTAATCCGCATGGGGCTTCCAATAACGATCCAACGGGTCACCTTTACGATCATATCGATCATCATTGCCAAGATCATTGTACGTTTTGGAGCGGATGCTATTGCGGTTCAAAAAGTAGGAATCCAAATTGAATCCATTTCCTATATGACCATTGGAGGACTACAGGGAGCTATCGCCGCTTTTTTTGGTCAAAATTATGGAGCACGTCGATTGGATCGTATTGGGCAGGGTTATCGTCAGGCCTTGATCTTAACATCCATCTTCGGTGTGATCGTATCACTTATATTTATTGCGTTCCCGCAGCAGCTATTTTCATTGTTTTTATCGGATCAGACAAGTCTGGAATTAGGCGCGGATTATATGCGGATCATCGGTTACTCACAATTGTTCATGTGTATGGAATTGATGACAGTGGGTGCGTTTAACGGCATTGGGCAAACCCATATTCCGCCGATATTCAGTATTACATTTACTGCACTCCGAATACCGCTAGCCTTGATCTTATCTGAACCTTTTGGCTTAAATGGGGTGTGGATGTCGATTGCTCTAAGCAGTGTGTTCAAGGGAGTTGTTCTTGTGTTCTGGTTTAGGAGATCTTTGTTCAGAATGAATAAACAGCAGGTAAATATTTAAGCAAAGGATGATAGTAGACATGGCATTATTGAATCGTAAACTCATACAGCTTCTGATGGATCACCATTTAAATAAGGAACTTTTCCACGGGCAATTTGGTTTAGAAAAAGAAAATGTCAGAGTTGATCCAGAGGGAAGACTTGCGCTGACTCCGCATCCTAAAGCTTTTGGCAACAAAATGGAGAACCCCTATATTCAAACCGATTTCTCAGAGAGTCAAATTGAAATGGTCACACCCTCTTTTGATTCTATTACAGAGACTTATAGTTTTATGGAGGCACTGCAGGATATTGTCTCGCTTGAGCTTAATGAAGAATACCTGTGGCCAAGCAGCAATCCTCCTATGTTACCGAATGATAAGGACATTCCCATTGCCAAGATGGGTAATCCTGTAGAGGATGAATATAGACATCAGCTAGCCGACAAGTATGGTCGCAAAAGACAATTGCTGAGCGGAATTCATTATAATTTCTCTTTTGACGAACAATTTCTTAGACAGCTTCATGACATAGTAGATCCACAAGAGAGCTTTAAAGACTTCAAAGATGCTACCTATTTAAAAGTAGCCCGTAACCTATTGCGGTACCGCTGGCTTCTCATCTATTTAACAGGTGCCAGTCCTGTTTTTGATAAGACTTATATGGAACAATGTGTGGCACGGGGTGAGTCGGATGACGAAAAAAGCTTTTATTATCTAAATATGAATTCACTTCGGAATAGCGAATGCGGGTATCGGAATGAAAAACCTCTCTATGTGTCTTTTGATTCGCTTACGGACTATGTGCATGATTTGAAATCGTTGATTGAATCCGAAGAATTACTAAGTATAAAAGAGTTTTATAGTCCGGTTAGATTGAAGACAGCAAGAGGAAAACATCCTTTAGAGGAGCTGCTACAAGATGGAATTGCCTACCTGGAGCTTCGTTTTATTGACCTGAATCCACTCTACAAAATAGGAATCAGCAAAGAAACGATGATTTTCATTCATCTGTTTATCCTGTATATGCTGCTGAAAGAGGACGAACCGTTCGGAGTAGAGGATCAGAAGATGGCAAACCTTAATCATGATCAACTGATCATGGAGGGAATAAAGGGATGCTTACATGATTACGGAGATTTTTGTACAACGATGGAACAGAAAGCATTAACTTGTATTCAAGAAATGCAGGATATGATACAGCTGTTGAAACCTGAAGATGAAGAGTTCTCGAACGTTCTGAATGGAGCTAAGGATAAGATTCTAGATCCAGATCGGAGTTTTGCGGCCATTGTGAAGTCGGAAGTTCAGCAATCCTCTTTTGTAAAATATCATCTGAATAAAGCTAAACAATATGCTAAGGAAAGTCTTCAGAACGGATATCGATTTGTCGGATATGAGGATCTGGAGCTGTCTACACAGCTACTATTGAAGGCAGCAGTTAAACGTGGCATTAAGTTTCAATTGATCGATAGGGAGGAGAATTTCGTAGTACTTACTAAAGGAGATCATAAAGAATACGTTAAGCAAGCTACGAAGACATCCCTAGATTCTTACAGCACGGTACTAATTATGGAGAATAAGATTGTTACGAAGAAAGTCCTTAGCCAACAAGGAATCCGCGTTCCCACAGGAGAGGCTTTTCGAAATCTTGAAGAGGCTATGAATGCCTATAGAACTTACTGCAACAAGGCAATCGTGATCAAGCCTAAATCAACGAATTTTGGACTCGGCATTACTATTTTTACAGATGAATTCTCCAAAGAAGATTATCAAAAAGCCTTCGAAATCGCCTTCGAACATGATCGAACAGTACTGCTTGAGGAATTTATGACAGGGAAAGAATATCGTTTTCTAGTCATGGGCGATGAAGTAGTTGGAGTATTGCACCGGGTTCCTGCGAATGTGGTCGGAGATGGTCTACATACGATAGAACAGTTGGTTCATGAGAAGAACAAGGATCTGCTAAGAGGCCAAGGATATAAGACTCCTCTTGAGAAAATTCAGATTGGTGAAGCAGAAGGGATGTTCTTGAAGAACCATGCTCAGGCTTGGAGCGATATCCCTCCTTTAAATCAGGTCATCTATCTGCGGGAGAATTCTAATATTAGCACGGGTGGAGACAGCTTAGACTTTACGGATGAGATTCCGGATAGCTATAAAGAAATTGCCATTCATTCAGCTAAAGCTGCGGGGGCTACTTTTTGTGGAGTAGATATGATGATTGATAACATCAAGGAAAACGCCACCGATACCAATTACAGCATTATTGAGATCAATTTTAATCCAGCGATTCATATTCACTGTTACCCTTATAAAGGGAAGAATCGAAAGGCGGATGAACGGATTCTGGATTTATTATTTGGGGAATAGAAAGAACAAACTTAATGAAGCTCAACCAGTATTTTGGGTTGAGCTTTTACTTTTAATTGAGCCGATTCCGGCTTGATTTCCACTTCCGTGTGACACTCTTGTAACAGAGATTCGATACGATAGGTTACGAGGTGAGAAAATGAAGAAATCTAAAGCTTTTATCGTGTTGATCTTATTGTTGGTCGTGGGATGCAGTTCAGTACCACCGCAAGCCAATCAAGAACTGAGGAAAGAAGAGAAGAAAGAAGAGAAGAAAGAAGAGAAGAAAGAAGAGAAGAAAGAAGAGAAGAAGGAAGTGAAGCAAGAAAGGAATGAGAAGCTAGCCTTCTGGGATGTTCAGAGAAAAGGAACGAATTTCATGAATTCAAAATCTTTACCGGAAAACTATGAAGCCGCCAAAGAGCAGAATATTGAATTCATTCGTTTGGCACCAGATAAATGGGCAAAAGACAGTGACTACTTATTTAATGACAAACCGGATACGAACCCGGATAAAGATTTTCTAATAGGGAATGCAGATAAGTATGAAGGGATTGTTGCGGAGGATTTTGCCGCGTTAGAAGCGGACTTAGATGCAGCTGAGGCTCGGGGCTCCAAAGTGGTGCTAACCGTCCTCAGTCTCCCTGGAGATCGCTGGAGGCAGTTCAACAATTATAAAAATGATGATCGGATATGGAAAGATTTCAGTTATCATGAACAAGCGGCAGTGTTTTGGAGAGATCTAGCAAGTCGATTGAAAGATCACCCTGCATTGATCGGTTATAACCTGATTAATGAGCCACATCCAGAGACTGCTACGGGATTTCATGATTTCTGGACACAGGATTACAACGAATGGTATAGCTCAGTGGAGAACACCCCTGCGGATTTGAATCTTTTGTATGAGACGATAGTGACCGCTATACGTACCGTAGATTCCAAGACACCAATTATCGTAAATTCTGGCCTGTATGCTACACCTTGGGCCTTTAAATATTTGAAACCGATCAAAGACGAGAATGTGTTGTATGCTTTTCATATGTACGAGCCTTACGAGCTAACCAGTCAAAATAAGAAAAAAGGGTTAACCTATGAATATCCTGGGACGATAAAGGTCGGGGAAGATAAAACAGAAAAAGCTTTTAACAAGGAAGCCTTAAAGGAATTTCTAGAACCTGTTGCGCAGTGGGCAAAGGAACATAACATACCCGCAAATCGGATTGTTGCAGAAGAATTTGGAACGAATCAACTAGTAAAAGGTGCAGATCAATATATGGCTGATTTAATTTCGATTTTCGATGATTTCGGTTGGCACTGGGCGTTCTATGCGTTTCGTGAGGATACTTGGGACGGTATGGATTATGAACTGGGCAATCAACCTCCAACGTGGGAATATTGGCAAGCAATAGAGAAAGGCGAACAGCCTCCTCGGAAAGCAGTGGATAACCCGATATGGGAAGTATTGAAGAAAGGACTTGAAAGAAAGGAGTAATTGATGCTACTTGAACATTCTAATTGCGGATGATGAGAAACATATGATCACTATATTGAAGACTTATTTTGAAAAAGAAGGCTATAACGTTTGGGTAGCTGCGGATGGGGAGGAGGCGCTTGAGCTCTTTTTTTCGAATCGAATCGATCTTGTGGTACTGGATTGGATGATGCCTAAGCGAAGCGGGATTGAGGTTTGTAATGAAATCAAGAAAGTTAGTCTAGCCAAGGTGGTGATGCTGACCGCGCGATCTTCCCATGACGATGAATTTAGCGCTTTAGATATAGGTGCAGATGAATATATAAGAAAACCATTTGATCCACGGATTTTAATGCTTAGAATCAAAAAAATGCTAGGGACCGAAAAAGTAGCTGCTATACGTGACTTAGAGATCGATTTTGAGCGAAAGAAAGTGTACAAGAATGGGGAGGAACTGGCTCTTTATAAAAAAGAATTTGAATTGCTAACCTTCCTATATGAGAATAAAGGCCGAATTTTGTCCAGAGATTCTTTGTTATCTTCCGTTTGGGGGATGGATTACCTTGGCGAAGAAAGAACCGTCGATACACATATCAAGAGATTGCGCGATAAGATTGGGGCTGACCACGTAATCACACACAGGGGAATGGGGTACAGCTTCCATGATGAAAATCAATAAAATAAGCACCAAGTTATTGATTATGGTAAGTATCATTCTGCTGATTGTGTTTGGGACGTCCTATTTATTGCATAATTATTTCTCGTCTGATTATTACTTGTACAAAATGAAAACCAAGATTAATGCCATCTATGACGAAGTAAAGGATCTCAGTCTGGATCAGCTCGTGGAGAATGAAACGTCGATCGAGAACAATAACAACGTAACGATTGTTAGGGTTAAAAACAACGGAAGCGTAGCAGAAATTAACGATAATTTACAATTTGCTCTGTTTAAAGATAAGGTGGCCCTTAATAAGTTCTGGATCACGGAAGAAGTCTTGCAGAAGGTAAACGAAGGGAATACGGTCAATCTTTTATTTAATCAGGGGAAATTGAAGTCCAGTCTGTTAACGAAAATATACGAGCAGGATGGCAGTCTGATCCTCATAGGAACTGTGGTTGTACACAATACAGATGCCTTGAACATCGTAAATCAATTCAGCTTCTATTCTATTCTTTTGGGCATAATTATCAGTTTGCTGTTAGTGGCCTATTTTTCGAAAAAGATCATTACCCCATTAGAGCAGTTACAGGATGTGGCGAAGGATATCTCCAATCTCGATTTTAAACAAGTGACGATTAAATCGGGGGATGAAATCGAAGAATTATCCAAAAGCATAAACCAGATGAGTCAGCGTTTGAAAAGCGCCCATACAGAGCTAGAGAAGAAAAATCAAAGCTTAAACACATTGATCTCAAGCATTTCACACGAGGTGAAGACACCGTTATCCTTAATCCAAGCTTATACCATCGGGATTCAAGACGATCTGGATAATGGAACGTATACGGATATCATTTTGGAACAGGTGAAGTATACGTCTGATATGGTGGATTACTTAATTAAACTGTCCAAGATCCAAAAGACCGAAGTGCATAAAGAGAAATTTGATCTTAAAGAGCTTCTGCTCAAAGTGATCTCACAATATAATATTACGCTTAAAAATAAAAACCTGACCTTACAGACTGACTTCCATTCAGCTGAACGATCCATCGTTGAAGAGGATATCAGCCAAATGGAGATTGTATTCAATAACTTAATTAGTAATGCCATTAAATATGGGGAAGAGAATATCTTTGCAATCTCACTAGCGGGTGATACCACCGATACACTAAAATTCACTATCACTAATAAAACCACGCGCTTGAAAGAGGAGCATTTAGCGTATATCTGGGACCCGTTCTATGTTATCGAGGAGTCTCGGAATAAAGAAATCTCCGGAACTGGACTTGGCCTGTCTATCGTCGCGGAGATTCTAGCTAAAAATGATCTGAAATACGAAGCCATATTAGAGGATTCGTATATTAGTTTTAGTGTTTGGTTTGATGTTAAGGATTGATGTTAAAGTTATGTGGTTAGATTTTCCTGTTGAGGTTAGCTGTTGAAGTTTGATCTTAAAGCTTTGTACCCTTGAAAAGGTGAAAAGTAACGGAGGGAATTTTGGAACTGTAGGAGCGGAGCGTTCGCCTTTGTCTCCGGATGTTATCCGCTGAAGGCGGTAAAATCAAAAACATCTGGAGACAACAGCGACCGAAAGTCCAAACTTCCCGCAGTTACGCCTGTTACCTTTTCCCCGAGAACTTTTAATTAAGCTTCAAAAGCGCCGAATTATCAACAAAAGTAGCCGTATTAAACAACATCAATACATCCTTGATATCATTCTGAGCCATGTACTCACTGATACTCCCGTTATAATAACGGATGTCAATCACGTGGATTTCCGGTACGTGCTGAGTTAGGAAAGGAATGACACTATGCGCATAGGAGTCCTTGATGACAAGCAACTTTTCCTGTTTGACCACTTTAGGATCAAGCTGGCTTGTGATTTTCATGAGGGCATGAACGCCACCTAGGGCCATCTTTCCCTTGTGCCAGAGTAGACCAATGTTATTGGCGTGCAGCACTTTTTTGGCTAGACCGATAATGAATCTTCGTACGCCTTCTGCGAACAAGGGGATATCTACCGACATAGAGCTAACCACAATCCACTTGCGCTGCACCGTAGTTAGCTTCGGACTACTAAGAAGTAGACCAAAACCGTAATCCGTAAAGGTAGACAGCAACATAATTACAATGTAGACGGGTTCGCCCCAAGCATAAAAAAACTAGGCTGATTAAGAACAATATGAGGTTTTTGTTTCGCCTAGGCGAAACATAGTAGAGAGCAAGGACAGCCGGCAGAAACAGGAATAGGAAGAGTAGGCTGCTGAATACCATGGCTAATTATTTTTTGGTAAACAAGGTATCGAATTCAGTCACCAGCTGATCTGCACTCTCAGAAATCACGAATAAGATGTAATTGCCTTTTGTGATCAGCTTATAATTTTGGGCATTCTCATACTGATCCGGAAGGTATTGTTCGGTTACTGCTGGAACAGGCGCTAAGCACTAGTTAGCTAACGTATAGAGTCTATAGAATGTTGCGCTGGGTACTTTCTCCGAATACTTTACCCAAATTTTGTGGAAATATGTTTGAATGAGATAAGGACATTGTCGTTGTATTCACACAAATTTATGCAAAGATCTTCCTCTCTTAGCTTGCGCAATGGTTGGTTATACTGTTACTGTTAGATAGATAGTTTTGAATAGAAGGGGATTGAACGGAATGATCGAAGAACTGAACAATAATGGACTACCGGAGAATTACGAGGAGTTAAAAAAAGCTGCCAACCGCTCCGCGGATTGGAGAGCACGTCTAGAAGCAGTTGAAGAACTGGGACAGACCAATCATAAACAAATTATCGATATCCTGACGCGTTTAATGGAGAGCGATCCTGTATATACAGTTCAAGAAGCTGCTTACCTTAAGCTGAAGGCATTTGGCGAAGATGTTAAAGCGCCATCTAAGAATAAACCGGAATTAGTCAAAGGCGTATCCAAAATACTCCTGAGAATCAAGAAGAGCCTGCCAAGAGATCATTCGTACGAAGATTTCAAAGAGAAGTTGAAGAAGATGAGAATCGATGTGTACGATATTTACGAAGGCGAAAAGGGCGCTGATTTTGACGCATGGCTGATGAAGATGTGGAATTCCTCGAATAAGTAAAGGATGACAACATGCAAACTAACAAATTGACAGAACAATTCCAAGAATATCTTAAGCTTTCCGCTGAATTACGTCCTGACTATATTACCAGCTTAGGTAAGGGTGATAATGAAGCGAAGATTACGGCGGTTTTTCCCGAAGCCCCTGCACTGCTGAAAGCCATTTACAGTACAGTTTCAGGTACAAGCAGTGAGGAAGAAGAACCAAGTCTGATCGAATTTATTCCAGGGTATCGTCTAATTCATATTAATGAATATGAAGCGGAGATGAAGGTTTTAGCTGGAATATTGGAGGAAAAAGGACATCAAGCGGATGGGGTTATCTTGCCGATCTTAACGAACTACGGCAGTGATTTCATTTGTTACTACAAATCTGCGGATGGTGTGGAAAGCGTGTGTGATCTGCTGCATGATTTTGGGGATCTGATTGTGATGTATGAATCACCTGAGAAGTTCCTAGAGACTTTATGTGAGTTCTACAAGCAGGAGGTTTATTTCCTGGATGAAGAGGGGTACCTCGATTGCGATTTAGTAAAAGAGGGCGAAGTAGGCGCGGCTCTGAATCCGTCAGCGAAATATTGGTCCGAGTAACGATAAATAAGAGCAGCAGTCCAATTACGGACTAGCTGCTCTTGTTGTTTCTTCAAGTATCAGTAAGCATAAGTTTCCTGTTCTATCGATGTTATTCCTGCGAAGCGCGTTTCTCCTG
The DNA here is from genome assembly GCF_037977235.1 of Paenibacillus sp. FSL K6-0276. Taxonomy (NCBI): domain Bacteria; kingdom Bacillati; phylum Bacillota; class Bacilli; order Caryophanales; family Paenibacillaceae; genus Paenibacillus; species Paenibacillus sp. FSL K6-0276. The sequence continues at coordinate 923,989 of NZ_CP150276.1, forward strand.
CTCACGCAGTTCTACTCTGCGTATTTTACCGGAGGCGGTCTTCGGAAGATCCTGAATGAACTCGATTTTGCGTGGATATTTATAAGGGGCTGTCCACTCTTTAACATGTGATTGAAGCTCCTTCACAAGTTCAGAAGAAGCAGCGGCCTCATCCTTCAGTACAATAAATGCTTTAACGATGTGTCCGCGAATTTCATCCGGACTTGCTACGACCGCGCATTCTTTCACCGAGGCGTGTTTCATAAGTGCTTCCTCTACTTCGAAAGGACCAATGGTGTAACCTGAACTAATGATGATGTCATCTCCACGGCCTTCGAACCAGAAATAACCTTCCTCATCCTTCCGCGCCCGGTCGCCCGTTACGAAGAATTCGCCGTGTGTGCAGCTTTCTTTTCTGCCGGGATCCTTGTAATAGGTGTGGAATAACGCTGGCATGCTCAAATGCACCGCGATATCTCCAACCACTCCAGCAGGTAGTGGAATGCCCTCTTCGTCAACGACCTCGACTAAACCCGGAGCAATAGATTTACCCATAGAACCTATACGAATAGGAGTATCCTTGAGTGTTCCGATGATAAGTGTACTTTCTGTTTGACCGTAGCCATCCCGAATCGTGATATTGAATTCACGCTGGAAGGTGTTGATGACCTCTTGGTTTAAAGGCTCTCCAGCGGAAACTGCGCAGCGCAGGCGGGACAAGTCATACTGACTGAGGTCTTCCAATTTGGCCATTAAGCGATATTCGGTTGGCGTACAGCATAATACCTCGATGTTGTGATCCTGCAGCAGCTGCAAATATTTCTTCGGGTGAAAGGATCCACTATATACAAAGCCAGTTGCCCCGTTTCCAAGTACGGTTAAGAAGGGGCTCCAGATCCACTTCTGCCAGCCGGGTGCTGCTGTTGCCCAGACGGTGTCTGTTTCTTTAATATCGAGCCATTGAGGCGAGGTAATACGCAAGTGAGCATAACCCCAGCCATGACTATGAACCACCGCTTTAGGGTTGCCAGTTGTTCCAGAGGTATATGCCAAGATCGCCATATCGTTCCGGTGGCTTGCGACTGCAGTGAAGGCATCCGGCTGATCAATCATCAGACTTTCAAGATCCAGCCATCCTTGACCGAGCTCGTCTGAGTTGCTGGATACGGAAAGACGGTAATCCAGAGCAGGCAGATCATCCGAGATTTTATCGACTTCTTCAGTAACCTCGGACCAGGCAATAACGGCTCTGGCTTCGGAATGCCGAAGGCGGTAGGATAAATCCTTGGCGCGAAGCATTTCTGAAGAAGGAATGATGGCTAGCCCTAGCTTCAGACAAGCTAAATAGATGACATAAGCGATGATTCTGCGTGGAACCATTACAAGAACGCGATCCCCTTGCTGGAGACCCAGTGCTGCGAGCCCCCCGGCAAGCCGGTTAGCCTGTTTGCGCAGTTCACCGTAAGTGATTTCCTCGTAGTCTCTGTGTTCATTCAACCACTTAAGCGCAATCTTTTCGGGAGCATGTCGTTCTATTTCCGAAGTGAGATTGTAGTACTCAGGTGCGATCCACTGCTGATTATCCAATATGAACCTCTCCTATTTCAAACAAGATGTGTACAACTATTATGCTTAGTATAGCACGTTATACTAGTACCAGGTACTAGTACCTTGATGCTTAAATTTGATATCATATGGTTCAGAGGGTTAAGATAACTTCTGTAAATATAAATCCAGAAAGTGAGAACTTATGTTATGAACCACACAACTTTTGATGAAATATTCGCTATTATGGAAGCTTCTTTTCCCACATCAGAGATCAGAACCTACGCGGGACAACAGGAATTATTGGACGTTTCACACTATCGATTGATTACCGAAGTGAATGCTGACGGGAAAATCATTGCTTTTATAGCCTGCTGGGAGTTTCCTGGATTCCGTTTTGTAGAACATATCGCAGTGGACCCAAGCATAAGAGGTGGAGGAATTGGCAAAAAGCTGATGGAAGAATATATCCGTCAGTCGGGTAAGCCTGTTCTTTTGGAAGTAGAGCCGCCACTGGGTGAAATGGAACAGCGGAGAATTGGTTTTTATGAGCGTCTGGGATTCCACTTGAATCCTTATGATTATGTGCAGCCCCCTCTGCGTGAGGGAAATGCGGATTTACCGCTTCTTATCATGACTTACCCTAATCCAGTCGATGAAGAAGAATTCAATCTTTATAGAGAGATTTTATATTCAGAAGTGTATAAGGTTACATTACCGTACCAAGGTTAATCTCTAACAGCAATCCGTATGATCCTTTTTAGGATAAGCGGGTTGCTGTTTTTATTTTATATAAACGATTAATACTTATAACAATACAACCTATCTTCCTGTACGTGCGATTGCTGATGTTATGAAGGTGCCTGTGACCTTTGATGCGGCGAACAATCAGGTCATTCTTAGTACCAGAGGTGCGGTGACTGACACAATTTCTCTGACACCTGTACAGTACAGCAGCACTCAGAAAGAAGAGATTGTTAAAGCCTTCGCCAACTTCCAAGGATTCGAAACAGCCTATGCACCGACTCAAATGGTGAGTGGAGATGCATTTCAGAAAGTGGTTGGTTCTGATGATGGTGTGAACTTTGTATTTAAGCAGATGAAGGTGAACATTTCTCCACGTGATTTCTCTTATGAATACAAAGGTGATACCGTAAAGCTCTCTAATGGAACCGAAGCCAAATGGTACAGCCCATCCAGCGATTAGTTGTTCTTGACCTATAAACTGGACGTTCGTTTTGTAACTATTAGTTCCCCAAATAAAACACTGAGTAAGACGCAATTAGAAAAATTAGCAGTGAATGTAGCGAAGTGGAGTAAATAAATTCCCTAAAAAGTAAAGCAGCAAGTCTCCCATGTTTGGAGAGGCTTGCTGCTTTTTTGTACTCTTTAAAGAAGACAAGGTTTTCTTCTTGATGGATGGTGATGGAGCGCGATTTTTTATGGATTCTTGCTGTGCTGCTTAGTGGGAAGCTTTTGACTGGGTGTTCCTTTGCCGTGATGCTCTTTATTCTTCTCGGCTTTCTTTTGGGTGTCGTGTACTTTTTCTACAAAAGCATGAGTATCGTCCATGTTTATCCTCCTTGATTGGCAACCTTGCCGTTACTGTAACCACTTTTGTATGAATACATACACGATGCACTTTACATACTTCAAGGTTTATAAATACATTGTCAAAATATTCAATAGTTACTATGAATGGATGCAAGCATTTCATAATAACAGTAAGGGAGACTGATTATGAACAGGTTATTTAAACAAGCTGTATCCATGACACTAGCTTTCGTTATGGTACTGGGACTTACGTTCACAGGAATACCAGCTTATGCAGAAGACAGCAATGGGGAAGCTGAATTACTGCAATTACAAACACTAGAGCCTGTTACTCTATTAGCAGGTAATTCCACTTGGAAGTACTTAGATAACGGAACCAATCAAGGTACGGCATGGCGGTCTGTGTATGACGATTCAACATGGGCATCTGGCCAAGCGCCGCTTGGTTATAAAGATAGTGGAGCTGGAGTCAGCAGCAAGCAATTTGGTGCGCTGAACACAAACATAAGCTACGGTTCTAATAAGAGCAAGAAATATCGTACATCCTACTTCCGTACAATTGTAACTGCAAATAAAGAAGAGATTACGAAATCCGATAAAATCTTGGGGAACTTCGCATTTGATGACGGAGCTGTACTATATTTGAACGGCACAGAAATCTACCGCGAGGCTATGCCAGCGGGCGAAATCGATTTTTCTACAAAAAGTTCAACTAACTTAAGTGATCCAAACGAATACACCAAGGTAGATCTTACTGAAGTCGTAAAGGCTAACTTGAAGGATGGAAGTAATGAGCTTTCAGCTGAGGTTCATCAGTCGAGTGATGGTAGCTCTGACCTGTATTGGGATATGAACCTGATTGCTTATCCAGTAGTAGAGACGGTAGAACCTGGAGTCGGTAAGCCTGAGTCTATCGCGCTTACTTTTAACGGAGACCCTCAGACTAGTATGGGATTCAACTGGTATGCACCTGAGAAGGTGAGGGGTACCAAGCTTGAAGTGGTAGAAGCTTCTAAAGTAGTGAATGGTCAGTTTCCATCCGCAGGTGCTCAATCCTACGAAGGAACATCTGTTACAACAAGTGTGTATATGACAAAAGCGGATAAGTCAGCTAAAAAACCAGTTGTATTGACTAGCCATAAGGTCATTGCTGATCATTTGCAGCCGGGAACGGAGTATGCTTACCGTGCTGGGGATGGACAAGCTGACAATTGGAGCGACATCGGAACTTTTAAAACAGAAAGCTCCAGTAATAAAGCCTTTAAGTTCTTATATACAACGGATTCTCAAGGAACAACTGAAGGTGATTTTGATATTTGGAACCATACCCTTGTAGAGGGAATGGCTAAATTCCCAACAAGTGAATTCATTCTTAATTCCGGTGATTTGGTAGATAACGGTGATATAGAGGAGCAATGGTCATGGTTCTTCAATAAGCCAAAAGATATTCTCGCGAATATTCCGTTGGTTCCTCTGGTAGGTAATCATGAAAGCAAGAGTTATAGCAATTATACTACTCATTTTAATTTGCCAAACGTTTCGAATACGGGCGCAAAACCAGATGGCTCTGTATATTCTTTTGACTACGGTTCTGCGCACTTTATGGTTATTAATACAGAATACTATGGCGCTAGCACGAATCTTGAGAATAACGAAAATTACAATAAACAAGTACAATGGCTCCGCAGTGAAGCCGCGAAAAGCGATCAGAAGTGGAAGGTTGTGCTTTTGCATAAATCTCCTTATTCCGTTGCCAGTCACACAAATGATACAGATGTACTCTATTACAGAACGCAATTAACGAAGGTGTTTGATGAGCTTGGCATTGACATGGTGATTGGTGGGCATGACCACACCTTTGCTAGAAGCTATCAAATGTACGCAAATAAGCCGTTGACGGATATTGTCCCGGACTCAAATGGAGTAGTTACTGATCCTAAAGGTACGTTATATCTGATTACAAATGCAGCGGGCAATAAAAAATACAGCGTAGCCTCAGGCACATTCCCATTTGCAGCTAAATACGGACAGCCTGGTAAGGAAATGTTCACAGGTATGACTGTAACGAATGATGAGCTTTCATATGAAGCCTACACAACAATAACTGGTGGTTCTACAGATTTGTATGATAAGTACAGCATTCATAAGTCGGACGTAACTGTTAAACCTGTGCAAAATGCAAAAGCTACTGTAGCAGATGGTGGTAAAATCACGTTGACTTGGGATGCGCCTGTATCAGGTGTGCCAGTATCTGGATATCGAATTTATGAGCAAAACGATCTGCTATCCGCAAATTGGGCGGTCAGCGTTCAAAATTCGGAAGGTAAAACTTCTTATAGTTACACTGTAGAGAATACTAATCCGAACCAAACCTATCAATTTGTTATCAAAGCTGTAAGTGACAGAACAAATTCAGAATCTACTATCGCTTCTACAGATTCGATCAAAAAAGTAACAGTAACCTTTAACGGTGACCCGGTTAGTTCTAAAGGATTCACTTGGTACACAACCTTGAAGTCTACTGGAAGTGATCTTCAAGTTGTAGAGAATACGGGCGTTACTCCCGATTTTACTAAGGCTAGTGAATTTAAAGGACGCTCAGCTGTTTCTAGAAATTCAAAGGAAGAGTTGGTCCATAAAGCAGAAGCTTCTGGCCTTAAGGCTGATACGAAATACTACTTCCGTGTAGGTGATAAAGTACTAGGCCTTTGGAGTGCAGTGGGAACTTTCGAAACTGCCGCGAAGACAGGTGCATTTACTTTCATCGATTTGGCCGATACGCAAGCTAAGACGGAAGATGAGGCTATTCTTTCTGGAGAAACAATGGAAAAAGCACTTACCACATTCCCAAATGCTGAGTTTGTGGCGATTAACGGGGATATTGTAGATACTGGAACGAATGAGTCACAGTGGAATTGGTTGCTCGGTCATTCGCAAGAAACCTTGCTTAACACGACTATCGTTCCAGTTGCGGGAAATCATGAGGATAAAGCGAATGCCTTCTATGAGCACTACAACATTAAGGAAGCACCAGGCTCTGCGACAGAAACGGGAGCATATTACTCTTATGATTATAGTAATGCTCACTTTGTAGTGCTTAACACGAATGAGAATTCGGATGAATTCGCTAACTTCAGCAAAGCTCAGTTGGATTGGATGAAGGCCGACGTGAAGGCAGCGAAGGCTGCTGGGGCGAAGTGGATTATCGTCGCTATGCATAAAGGTCCATACACAACCTCTAACCATGCTACTGACAAAGACATTATGGGAGCGAATGGAGAAAGAGCGAAAGTCGCTCCAATGATGGCAGAACTGGGCATTGATTTAGTGCTTCAAGGCCACGACCATATTTATGCGCGGACCAAGCCGATCAAGGCTGACGGAACTGCTGCAGACGCAGTGAAGATCAAGGAAAGCTTCAATGGCCAAACTGTGGAGTACACAGTAAATCCAGATGGAACGATCTATCTGATTCCGGCTACAGCAGGAGCAAAGGTTTACTATAAGAACATGAAACCAGAATTGGGCGATGCGTATTATAATCTCTTCGAAGTAGCCAATGAGAATACAGCCGCTAAATACGGAGCGGATCCAAGTGATGCATCTCGTCCAAAACGCGGTCAAGTTCAGACTTTTGTCGGCATTACTGTAGATGCTGGGAAGCTGACAGCTGTATCTTATGAGATTGATCAGAATGTTAATGATGCTAAACCATACGTTCTTGAAGAGTTTGGTATTGTTAAGGAATCTGTAGTAAACCCAACACCTGAACCAACAACGGCACCAACAACGGCACCAACAACGGCACCAACAACGGCACCAACACCTGAACCAACAACGGCACCAACACCTGAACCAACAACGGCACCAACAACGGCACCAACACCTGAACCAACAACGGCACCAACAACGGCACCAACAACGGCACCGACAACAGCACCGACAACGGCACCAACAACAAAACCGACAGCAACACCAACACCAACACCAACACCAACAGTAGCGCCAACAGCTACACTAGCACCGCCAACGGCGCCTTCGCCAACTGCAACGCCAGTTAATAAGCCATCTTTAACGGATACTAGCAATCACTGGGCAGCAGCAGTTATCGAGAAAGCAGTAGCAGTTGGCTTCGTTAGCGGTTATCCGAATGATACTTTCCGTCCTAATCAGAAAGTAAATCGGGTTGAATTTATCACTATGCTGGCTCGCGCATTGCAATTGCCGGACAGTGGTGACACTTCAAGCTTTAAGGATTCCGCGAAGATTCCAGCATGGGCTAAGTCTTTTGTGGCACAGGCTGTATCTCTGCAAATTATAAGTGGTTATGATGATGGCACTTTCCGTCCTACGCAGGAGCTTACTCGTACTGAATTAGCGGTTATGGTTGTTAGGGCGCTAGGAATTACAGTAGATCCTAAAGCGACCCTAACCTTCAATGACGCTAAGAATGTGCCGGCATGGGCCGTTCCATATATTGCCGCAGCAGCGAAAGCGGGCCTTGTGAACGGTGTAGGACAGAACCAATTTGCACCTAACCAGATGGCCACAAGGGCAGAAGCAGTCACCATAATCCTTACATTGTTAGAAAAAGCGCAGAAGTAAGCTAGTATCAGAGTGAAATGAACTCAACTTAGCAAGTATTGAACATAAGGGGTCTCAGCTTATCTGCTGGGGCTCCTTTGCATTTATTACGTTGTTTATAACAGGCCCTTACACTGTTGAAAGACTTAACCAAGTGAGCGGAGGGTTTTAATGAAGGAGTAACAGAATACTAACCAATATGAATTTGAAATTAATGCTTGCAATGAATCTCCATACATGATATATTCTAAGTCCGGCCAAGAAATACACATGCCGAGCTCGAAAAAGAAATTAAAAAAAAGAGCTTGACATTAAATAGCCGAACATGATATAGTATAAGAGTTGCTGCTGAGACATTAAACGGTGCCAACGAGAACTTGATCTTTGAAAACTGAACAACGAGTGAGTAGGAAATCACGAAAGTGAAATCCAAAATTAGAGAATTAATTTTCTCGTCAGATGTTTCAAAATGAGCATATCGCTCTTTTCAATACTAATTGGAGAGTTTGATCCTGGCTCAGGACGAACGCTGGCGGCGTGCCTAATACATGCAAGTCGAGCGGAGTTATTTTGAAAGCTTGCTTTCAAAATAACTTAGCGGCGGACGGGTGAGTAACACGTAGGCAACCTGCCCCTTAGACTGGGATAACTACCGGAAACGGTAGCTAATACCGGATAATTTCTTTTTTCTCCTGAAGAAAGAATGAAAGACGGAGCAATCTGTCACTGAGGGATGGGCCTGCGGCGCATTAGCTAGTTGGTGGGGTAACGGCCCACCAAGGCGACGATGCGTAGCCGACCTGAGAGGGTGAACGGCCACACTGGGACTGAGACACGGCCCAGACTCCTACGGGAGGCAGCAGTAGGGAATCTTCCGCAATGGGCGAAAGCCTGACGGAGCAACGCCGCGTGAGTGATGAAGGTTTTCGGATCGTAAAGCTCTGTTGCCAGGGAAGAACGTCCGGTAGAGTAACTGCTATCGGAGTGACGGTACCTGAGAAGAAAGCCCCGGCTAACTACGTGCCAGCAGCCGCGGTAATACGTAGGGGGCAAGCGTTGTCCGGAATTATTGGGCGTAAAGCGCGCGCAGGCGGCTATTTAAGTCTGGTGTTTAAACCTTGGGCTCAACCTAAGGTCGCACTGGAAACTGGGTGGCTTGAGTACAGAAGAGGAAAGTGGAATTCCACGTGTAGCGGTGAAATGCGTAGATATGTGGAGGAACACCAGTGGCGAAGGCGACTTTCTGGGCTGTAACTGACGCTGAGGCGCGAAAGCGTGGGGAGCAAACAGGATTAGATACCCTGGTAGTCCACGCCGTAAACGATGAGTGCTAGGTGTTAGGGGTTTCGATACCCTTGGTGCCGAAGTTAACACAGTAAGCACTCCGCCTGGGGAGTACGGTCGCAAGACTGAAACTCAAAGGAATTGACGGGGACCCGCACAAGCAGTGGAGTATGTGGTTTAATTCGAAGCAACGCGAAGAACCTTACCAGGTCTTGACATCCCTCTGAATCCACTAGAGATAGTGGCGGCCTTCGGGACAGAGGAGACAGGTGGTGCATGGTTGTCGTCAGCTCGTGTCGTGAGATGTTGGGTTAAGTCCCGCAACGAGCGCAACCCTTAACTTTAGTTGCCAGCAAGTAATGTTGGGCACTCTAGAGTGACTGCCGGTGACAAACCGGAGGAAGGTGGGGATGACGTCAAATCATCATGCCCCTTATGACCTGGGCTACACACGTACTACAATGGCCGGTACAACGGGAAGCGAAACCGCGAGGTGAAGCCAATCCCATCAAAGCCGGTCTCAGTTCGGATTGCAGGCTGCAACTCGCCTGCATGAAGTCGGAATTGCTAGTAATCGCGGATCAGCATGCCGCGGTGAATACGTTCCCGGGTCTTGTACACACCGCCCGTCACACCACGAGAGTTTACAACACCCGAAGTCGGTGGGGTAACCCGCAAGGGAGCCAGCCGCCGAAGGTGGGGTAGATGATTGGGGTGAAGTCGTAACAAGGTAGCCGTATCGGAAGGTGCGGCTGGATCACCTCCTTTCTATGGAGAATCGTCTTCTGCAATGAAGACATTCAAATCGGAAGTTAAACTTCCAAATCTCAGGTTTAGGCCTGTTACTCACTCGTTGCTCAGTTTTGAGAGTTTAAGCTCTCATCTTTAAACTTGATCCTTGAAAACTGGATACCGAAACGAATTTGCGTTTTAGAACATCTTTTAGCAACTTGTGTAAACAAGTAAATGTTATTAGTGAATACAATGGAATCCGAAAGAAGTAAAGTGTGTTGAATTCATTCAATGTGCAATATTTCTCCTACGGAGAAAATTGAGGTTAAGCTAATAAGAGCACACGGAGGATGCCTAGGCGCCAGGAGCCGACGAAGGACGTGGCGAACAACGAAACTGCCTCGGGGAGCTGTAAGCAAGCTTTGATCCGGGGGTGTCCGAATGGGGAAACCCAGCTGTGGTAATTCGCAGTTACTCATCTCTGAACACATAGGAGATGTAGAGGCAGACCAGGGGAACTGAAACATCTAAGTACCCTGAGGAAGAGAAAACAATAGTGATTCCGTCAGTAGCGGCGAGCGAACGCGGAACAGCCTAAACCTAAGAGCTTGCTCTTAGGGGTTGTGGGACGTCTCACATGGAGTTACAAAGGAATATGGTAGGTGAAGAGGTCTGGAAAGGCCCGCGATAGAGGTAAAAGCCCTGTAACCTAAACTGTGTTCTCTCCGAGACGGATCCCGAGTAGTGCGGGGCACGTGAAACCCCGTATGAATCCAGCAGGACCATCTGCTAAGGCTAAATACTACCTGGCGACCGATAGTGAAACAGTACCGTGAGGGAAAGGTGAAAAGCACCCCGGAAGGGGAGTGAAATAGAACCTGAAACCGTGTGCTTACAAAAAGTCAGAGCCCTATCTATGGGTGATGGCGTGCCTTTTGTAGAATGAACCGGCGAGTTACGTTTAACATGCAAGGTTAAGTCGAGAAGACGGAGCCGCAGCGAAAGCGAGTCTGAATAGGGCGATTTAGTATGTGGACGTAGACCCGAAACCGTGTGATCTACCCCTGTCCAGGGTGAAGGTGCGGTAACACGCACTGGAGGCCCGAACCCACGCATGTTGAAAAATGCGGGGATGAGGTGGGGGTAGCGGAGAAATTCCAATCGAACTCGGAGATAGCTGGTTCTCCCCGAAATAGCTTTAGGGCTAGCCTCGGTATAAGAGTAGTGGAGGTAGAGCACTGATTGGTTGCGGGGCCCGCAAGGGTTACCAAGATCAGTCAAACTCCGAATGCCATATACTTATTGCCGGGAGTCAGACAGTGAGTGCTAAGATCCATTGTCAAAAGGGAAACAGCCCAGACCATCAGCTAAGGTCCCCAAGTGTGTGTTAAGTGGGAAAGGATGTGGAGTTGCACAGACAACCAGGATGTTGGCTTAGAAGCAGCCACCATTGAAAGAGTGCGTAATAGCTCACTGGTCGAGTGACTCTGCGCCGAAAATGTAACGGGGCTAAACACACCACCGAAGCTATGGCTAGATACGTATGTATCTGGGGTAGGGGAGCGTTGTATGTGGGTTGAAGGTGTACCGTAAGGAGCGCTGGACAGCATACAAGTGAGAATGCCGGTATGAGTAACGAAAAGATCAGTGAGAATCTGATCCGCCGAAAGCCCAAGGTTTCCTGAGGAAGGCTCGTCCGCTCAGGGTAAGTCGGGACCTAAGGCGAGGCCGAAAGGCGTAGTCGAAGGACAACAGTTTGAAATTACTGTACCACCGTAATCCGCTATGAGCGATGGGGTGACGCAGGAGGGTAGTGACGCGGACTGATGGATATGTCCGTCTAAGCAGTGAGGCTGATGTGTAGGCAAATCCGCACATCATTAAGGCTGGGCTGTGATGGGGAGCGAAAATTACAGTAGCGAAGGTCATGATCTCACACTGCCAAGAAAAGCCTCTAGCCAGGAGAAGGTGCCCGTACCGCAAACCGACACAGGTAGGCGAGAAGAGAATTCTAAGGCGCGCGGAAGAACTCTCGTTAAGGAACTCGGCAAAATGACCCCGTAACTTCGGGAGAAGGGGTGCCCCGGTAGTGTGAATAGCACGAGGGGGCCGCAGTGAAAAGGCCCAAGCGACTGTTTAGCAAAAACACAGGTCTGTGCGAAGCCGCAAGGCGAAGTATACGGGCTGACGCCTGCCCGGTGCTGGAAGGTTAAGGGGAGTGGTTAGGGGTAACCCGAAGCTATGAACCGAAGCCCCAGTAAACGGCGGCCGTAACTATAACGGTCCTAAGGTAGCGAAATTCCTTGTCAGGTAAATTCTGACCCGCACGAATGGCGTAACGACTTGGGCGCTGTCTCAACGAGAGATCCGGTGAAATTTTAATACCTGTGAAGATGCAGGTTACCCGCGACAAGACGGAAAGACCCCATGGAGCTTTACTGCAGCTTGATATTGAATTTGGGTACGATCTGTACAGGATAGGTGGGAGCCGTAGAAATCGGAGCGCAAGCTTCGGTGGAGGCGCCGTTGGGATACCACCCTGATCGTATCTAGGTTCTAACCTAGTACCCTAACCGGGTACGGGGACCGTGTCAGGCGGGCAGTTTGACTGGGGCGGTCGCCTCCTAAAGAGTAACGGAGGCGTTCCAAGGTTCCCTCAGAATGGTTGGAAATCATTCGAAGAGTGCAAAGGCATAAGGGAGCTTGACTGCGAGACCTACAAGTCGAGCAGGGACGAAAGTCGGACTTAGTGATCCGGTGGTACCGCATGGAAGGGCCATCGCTCAACGGATAAAAGCTACCCTGGGGATAACAGGCTTATCTCCCCCAAGAGTCCACATCGACGGGGAGGTTTGGCACCTCGATGTCGGCTCATCGCATCCTGGGGCTGAAGTAGGTCCCAAGGGTTGGGCTGTTCGCCCATTAAAGCGGTACGCGAGCTGGGTTCAGAACGTCGTGAGACAGTTCGGTCCCTATCTGTCGTGGGCGCAGGAAATTTGAGAGGAGCTGTCCTTAGTACGAGAGGACCGGGATGGACGTACCGCTGGTGCACCAGTTGTTTCGCCAGAAGCATGGCTGGGTAGCTACGTACGGACGGGATAAGCGCTGAAAGCATCTAAGCGTGAAGCCCCCCTCAAGATGAGATTTCCCAATTAGTAAGACCCCTTGAAGACGACGAGGTAGATAGGTTGGAGGTGGAAGTGCAGTAATGCATGGAGCTAACCAATACTAATCGGTCGAGGGCTTATCCTATACTTAAAACGCAAATTCGATTCGGATTCAGTTTTCAGGCGACTCAAGCCTGAGCATTTACGCTGTAAATGCCCGTTTGGTGGCGATAGCGGAGGGGTTCCACACGTACCCATCCCGAACACGACCGTTAAGCCCTCCAGCGCCGATGGTACTTGGACCGAAGGGTCCTGGGAGAGTAGGACGTCGCCAAGCGGACAACCACATTACCCGTGGTATTTTTTTTGCCCTTAATATTCATATGTCAGAAAAGGGCCTTTAGCTCAGCTGGTTAGAGCGCACCCCTGATAAGGGTGAGGTCGGTGGTTCGAGTCCACTAAGGCCCACCATATTCCCTGATAGCTCAGTTGGTAGAGCACTCGACTGTTAATCGAGTTGTCACAGGTTCGAGTCCTGTTCGGGGAGCCATTTATGGAGAGGTGTCCGAGTTTGGCCGAAGGAGCACGATTGGAAATCGTGTAGGCGCCACAAGCGTCTCGAGGGTTCGAATCCCTCTCTCCGCCATAAAGTTTATTAGCATGGCCCGTTGGTCAAGGGGTTAAGACACCTCCCTTTCACGGAGGTAACATGGGTTCGAATCCCATACGGGTCATAACATGGAGGCTTAGCTCAGCTGGGAGAGCATCTGCCTTACAAGCAGAGGGTCGGGGGTTCGATCCCCTCAGCCTCCACCATATTCATTTAAACGACGCGGGGTGGAGCAGCCCGGTAGCTCGTCGGGCTCATAACCCGAAGGCCGCAGGTTCAAATCCTGCCCCCGCAACCAAATTTTCCTTAAGCATTATGTTTTGGGACTAGCTGGTTTAGTGTAAATGAATAGTATATAATTATTAAATGACGCGGGGTGGAGCAGCCCGGTAGCTCGTCGGGCTCATAACCCGAAGGCCGCAGGTTCAAATCCTGCCCCCGCAACCAATTTACACTTATGCATTATGTCTATGGAACCGTGGTGTAGTTGGCCTAACATGCCTGCCTGTCACGCAGGAGATCGCGGGTTCGAATCCCGTCGGTTCCGCCATTTAGTTAATTATTGTTGGGGATTAGCCAAGCGGTAAGGCAACGGACTTTGACTCCGTCATGCATAGGTTCAAATCCTATATCCCCAGCCATTTATGAGAGCCATTAGCTCAGTTGGTAGAGCACCTGACTTTTAATCAGGGTGTCGAAGGTTCGAGTCCTTCATGGCTCACCATTATTTTAAAGTGTGCGCGTGTGGCGGAATTGGCAGACGCACCAGACTTAGGATCTGGCGTTTCACGACGTGGGGGTTCGAGTCCCTTCACGCGCACCATGTTTTTGCGGACGTGGCTCAGCGGTAGAGCATCGCCTTGCCAAGGCGAGGGTCGCGGGTTCGATTCCCGTCGTCCGCTCCATATAAATTTTGCGCCCTTAGCTCAGCTGGATAGAGCGTTTGACTACGAATCAAAAGGCCGGGAGTTCGAATCTCTCAGGGCGCACCATTTTTATTACTAAGCAATTATATGTTTTGACGGGATGTAGCTCAGCTTGGTAGAGCACCTGGTTTGGGACCAGGGGGTCGCATGTTCAAATCGTGTCATCCCGATTTTATACCTTTGCGGGTGTAGTTCAATGGTAGAACTTCAGCCTTCCAAGCTGATAGCGTGGGTTCGATTCCCATCACCCGCTTATAATTAAGAAACACCTGCCTATTATAGGTAGGTGTTTTTTTGTATAGCTACGCTCGTATGGATACAATAGAACCTAGGGATTTTATTAGAGGAATTTGAGGAGGTAGCTATGTTCGAATTTGAAGCTAAATTAGTGAGACCTGATGCGAATGGAAGCTGGACTTATCTTAACGTCCCTTTTGATACAGAGGAAGTATTTGAAACCAAATCCAGGGTACAGGTAAAAGGAAGTGTAAATGGTATCCTCTATAGAGGAACGCTTATGCCCCATGGAAACGGGAAGCATTTTATGGTGGTAAAGAAAGAACTACGGGACCTAGCCGAGGCCCAGTCTGGAGACACCGTGCGTGTGACGATGGAGCAAGATCATCAATTACGGGAGGTAGAAGCGCCAGAAGATTTTCTCGACGTACTGAGTGCCCATGAGCAGGCAGAAACTTATTTTAACAGTCTGGCTTATTCTTATCAGAAAGAATATGTGGTCTGGATTGAAGGGGCGAAAAGACCTGAAACCAGAGCATCACGGATCGAAAAGTCAGTTAATAAGCTGGCAGAAGGATTGAAGCTTAAATGAGTATGAAGAGCTGAGCAGGCTGAATAGATGAACAGCGTCCTCTTCCATATGATTGGAAAGGGACGCTGTTTATGTTGGTTATATGTGCGAGTTGGCTTAAATAAGAACGGCTACCTCACCACAATTCACAAACTTAATACTTTCGATCTTTACCGATAACTCACCTGAAGGTATAGCTAGCTGACATGTACTGCCGAGCTGAGCCAACAGCAACTGCATGCCTATAGGCGAGAACATTGAAATCCTGTTATCATTGGGTTCAGCCTGGTTTGGAAATACGATGGTGTAGGTATCTGTAGTATTGTCGTCTAAGTATCGAAGCTGAAGCTGACTTCCAATCAATACGAGCGAGTTCAATTCTTCACCATTAAAACGGGATAGTAATTGTTCCAGCTCGGAGCAATAACGGGACAACAGCGTTTCAGCGTTGCTTCTTTGTTTGCTTCGTTCTGGGAAATACTGATTTAGAAATGCGATTTTTTCCTCATCAAAATAGATAAGCTGCTGGACCAATTGTGTCCTTGAGCCTTCATAGATTAGACTATGGTTCATAGTAGATTTCACCCCCTCTAATTAGCACATTCTTTGTGAATTTGTTATGACGAGTTGCCATATTAAAATCCCTCCTATACAAATAGAGGTCCCCCAGTGGAGACCTTCTGATCAGTATAACAGCTTCTATATGTAAATCCAATCCATTTTGTAAAGGCAATTAATTCTTACTAAATATTGTATTTAAAACGTTTGACTATTGTATAGTTGGGTGCTATGATAGGCTGATGTTATAGGCATTTCGTAGAAAACTGCGGAATGCCTATACTATATTTTGAAGATATTTTTACATTAAATGTTACCAGGGGAGTGATACGCCATGTACATTTCGTTGAGTTTACCTATAGAATCTAGACATAAAAAGTAACTAATAAATTTATCAAAGGAGAGATCAGGATGATTCAAGTAAAAGAGTTTGTAGATGCTGATAATTCGTATGCTGAGAATAAGGCTAATGAGTTCTTGGCTGGGCTGCGTGAGGAACAGATTGTGAATATCTGTTACGGTTCGGTAGTTAAATCTTCACGTGATGGGGCAGAGCATCAAAGAAGCAGTATACTGGTCGTGTATAAGACAAATGAAGGGCAATAACTGGAATACGTTTTTTTCGTGCTTATCTATTGTCTCATCACTGTGCATTGTGATCGTCCTTATTTATTATGTGTTCAGCTAATTAGCCCCTAATGGAATACTTAATCGACAACTTTTATTATGAAAAAAGAGGACCTTTCCCATTTACGGGTAAAGGTCCTCTTTGATTGTATAAGTGCATTTACAGTCTTATACTCCGTCTGGGACGGATAATCCTAAGCCGGATGCAACACGCTGTCCCAATTCTGGATCAGCTTTATAGAAATGAACAATTTGACGAAGTTTAATATCGTTACTTTCAACTGGTGTCATAGCACCTACGATATTTTGAATAAGACGGGAACGTTCTTCTTCACTCATCAGACGATACAAGTCACCAGGTTGTGTATAATGGTCGTCACTATTATAGGAGACACTCTCCGCATTTCCGGATACTTCGAACGGTGATGTTTTGTGCTGCGATGCTTCTTTTGGTCCACCTAAGCTGTTAGGCTCGTAATAGGCACCAGATCCGCCATTGTTGCCGAGTGCCATACCGCCGTCACGTTGATAGTTCTTCACTTCTACTTTTGGACGGTTGATAGGTAGGCTGTTATGGTTAGGGCCTACACGGTGACGGTGGGCATCGCCATAAGCAAACAGTCGACCCTGTAGCAATTTATCAGGAGAAGCTTCAATACCAGGGACGAAAGAGCCAGGTGAGAACGTAACTTGCTCTACTTCCGCGAAGTAGTTCTCTGGATTGCGATCCAGTACCATGCGGCCAACCTCAATTAATGGATAATCTTTTTGTGACCATACTTTTGTGACATCGGATGGATCAAAGCGGTAAGTCTTCGCATCTTCGACCGGCATAATTTGCACGTAGAGCTTCCACGCAGGGAAATCTCCTTTATCAATAGCATTGAACAAATCTTCTGTATGATAATCTGGGTTCTCCCCAGCGAGTTTGGTAGCAAGGTCTGGATCAAGATTCTTAATGCCTTGTTCTGTTTTGAAATGATATTTCACCCAGACGGCATTACCTTCGGCATTTACCCACTTGAAGGTGTGGCTTCCGAAGCCATGCATATGTCTCAGCGTAGCTGGAATTCCGCGGTCTGACATCAAAATCGTAACCTGATGTAGAGATTCCGGCGATAAAGACCAGAAGTCCCAAACCGCATTAGGGTTCTTTAAGTGTGTCTGTGGATCACGCTTCTGTGTATGAATAAAATCTGGGAACTTGATTGCATCACGAACGAAGAATACAGGTGTATTGTTACCTACGAGATCATAGTTTCCTTCTTCGGTATAGAACTTCACAGCAAAACCACGTGGGTCTCGTACAGTATCAGCAGAGCCTAGCTCACCAGCTACCGTTGAGAAACGGATAAACAGTGGTGTACGCTTGCCAACGTCAGACAAGAAATTAGCTTTTGTATATTGAGTCAAATCCTGAGTGACTTCAAAATACCCATGAGCGCCAGCACCCTTAGCATGAACGACACGTTCAGGAACACGTTCTCTGTTAAAGTGGGCTAATTTTTCAAGCAGATGGACATCTTGCAACAAAGTAGGACCGCGATCACCGGCTGTCATTGAATTTTGATTGTCGCCTACTGGAGCACCCCAGCTGGTCGTAAGATTATTATTATTGGAGCTCATTAATAGAATCACCTCGTAAGATTTGATTTTAGATTTAGTATAAGTTCTATATTAATGTTTTTTGGAGAAAATGCAATACTTTTTAAATAATTGACACATTACAGTATGTGGTAATCGCCGTCACATTCAGAAGTATATGATAGACCTAGTGATTAATTGCTTACCAGAATTAAAAAAGAAACAGCGCACCTCTACCATCACTGGAGGGGTACGCTGTACTTTAGAAGATATCGGTTTCTTGTACTTAGGCTTTAATGTACATTCTGTTGTAATATTCATCCAGCATTCTTTTGGTGGCAAATTCGGTGCGTGTCGTTTCGATACTCTTTTTCATCATTTGTACCCACTGTTCACGATTCTCGTAATAGGTTGGGAGTACACGATTCAATAGGGTGTCGTATAACGCATCACTATCATGCTTATCCAGAACCTCGAAGTCAGTTGTCTCGAAGCCGTCTCCAATCTGCCAGCCATTCTCGCCATCAATGCAGGCTTCCGGCCACCAGCCATCTAGAATAGAACAGTTCAATACGCCGTTCATGGCTGCCTTCATCCCGGAGGTTCCACTTGCTTCCAGCGGTCTGCGCGGATTGTTGAGCCAAATATCAGAACCGCGTGTCAACTGTGCTCCGATAGTCATATCGTAATTCTCCAAGAAGACAACACTCTTCGGATATTTTTTCATCATTGCTACTAGGTTGCTGACGATTTTTTTGCCGTTATCATCGAGTGGATGGGCTTTACCAGAGAAGACGATTTGTATTTTACCAGACTCCAGATAAGGCTCAATAATTTCTGGTTGTGAGAAGATCAGGTCACTACGTTTATAAGGAGCAGCTCTGCGCGAGAAGCCGATGAGTAGATTGTCAGCATTTAGACTAATGCCGGACCGTTCTTTGATGAAATCAATCAGTTCTCCCTTAATTTCCTTATGCACTGCCCATAGATCGCCATTTTCTTCATAGGCTTGTGTCATTCTTTCATCTACCCAGGTAGGGGTATGAATAGCATTAGTAATGCCAATGATGTCCGATCTTCCAGCAACCTCTTTCCACATCTTATTGGCCGTATCCGCATGAAGCTGAGCCACTGCATTGGAAATACGGGAGAGTCGCAGACCGGCAATCGTCATGTTGAACGGCTCACCACCGATTCGCTCCATCTGGTCGCGGGTTAAACCATTGAATGCACTCATATACTCTAGACGGTCGAGCGGATGGGTTTCGTTGCCTTCTTTTATCGGCGTATGTGTAGTGAACACAACCTCTTCCCGAGTAGCTTTCCAAGCTTCCTCAAAGGTGTTGCCTCCGGACATTTTCTCACGGATTAGCTCGATGGCTGCTAGGGCCGCGTGGCCTTCGTTGAAATGATAGACATCAATAGGAATTCCCAGAGCACGCATAGCTTTAACTCCACCGATACCAAGTACGATCTCTTGTGCGATCCGTTCCTCGCCGAACCAGCCGTACAGTTGTCCAGTAATCCAAGCATCATTATTCTCGGGGATATCCGTATCCAGTAAATACAACGTGCTGTTGCCAAAATAATCAGTCTTCCATACTTTGCACACCACATCGGTCTTTCTGACTTTAACGGTTACCTTCACCCCTGTATCTTCAAGGAAATCATAAACATAATTGTGATAGGAGTCGTAAGGATTACCGTTCGCATCAATCTTTTGGTCCGTATAACCTTGTTTCCACTTCAGCCCAATAGGGATGATAGGGGCATTGATATCCTTGGCTCCCTTAATGTAGTCTCCGGCGAGAATACCCAACCCTCCGGCATACATTTTGAAATCGGAATGAAGCCCATACTCCATACTAAAATAAGCTACTGATGGTAATTTTTGTTCGTTCACTTGATAAGCCTCCTAATCGCGGATTAGATTGAATTGCAGTAAAGGTGCTGGCATTATCTACGATGCAAACGTTTGCTTAAAAAACGATCGACAATCGTTGTGGAAGCGATTGCACAACACCATTTTAGCACACTTTATCTATAAAAGCATAACGTCGATTTGGTGAAAATAGCCAATTCGGGGCAAAATCAACGGAAGTGATTGATAAAGTGATGGGAAGACCCTAAGATAAAGAGATTGAAGAAATAATTAATGGTGGTGTCTAAGTTGGGTATAGTTGTGATTGGAAGCTTAAATATGGATATGGTAGTACGTACGAACCGGGCACCGAATGCTGGAGAAACGCTTATAGGACAAGTATTTGCTCTATCTCCTGGTGGAAAGGGAGCGAATCAAGCGGTTGCCGCTGCACGTCTGGGTGCAGAGGTTAGTATGATCGGAAGAGTCGGAAAAGATCCCTTTGGAAGCGAAATGCTGGAGATTATTAGGCAGGAAGGTATTCATATAGAACATATCTCAGTGAGTGAGTCTCAGGCAACGGGTGTAGCTTCAATCGTTATTGAAGAAGATGGAGAGAATCGGATTATCGTTGTACCCGGAGCGAATATTGATCTCTCTGTGGAGAATATACAAGCGTTAGAGTCAGTGATTAGCCAGGCTGAGATGATTGTGATGCAGCTTGAAATGGATCTCGCGATGACTGAGCACGCTATTGCCATCGCACATCGACATGGAATTCCGGTCATTCTGAATCCAGCACCTGCTAGAGTACTTAAGGACGAGATGTTGGGTCAAGTATCGTATTTGACTCCTAATGAGACTGAAGCGGGAATTTTGACTGGAATGACTGTAGATAGTTTAGAGAATGCTGAGCAGGCAGCCCGTATTTTGCTGCAAAAAGGTGTTCAGAACGTTATCGTAACCTTGGGCTCTAAAGGCGCATTGATCGTTAATGCTGAGGGCGCTAAGTCAGTTCCGGGTTTCCCGGTAAAGGCGATAGATACGGTTGCTGCCGGAGACTCATTTAATGGCGCATTAGCCCAGCAGCTGGTCCTAGGCAAGACATTGGAGGAAGCGGTGAGCTTCGCTAATGCTGTTGGAGCTCTGGCTGTAGGGAAAGAAGGCGCGATCCCATCGTTGCCGCTGTTGTCAGAGGTTGAGCAGTTTCTAAAGGTGTATCGGCAGTAAAATAAACAGTACAGAATCTATATTAGACGACTGGATAAGGGGCTGAATTTATGAGCAGGGCAGTAACCGTTAAAAATGTGATCATCGGTGAAGGAATCCCTAAAATATGTGTTCCGATGATTGGAGCTACTTTGTCTGAACTGAAACAGGAAGCCAAAGCGCTGAAGGAGCTGAGCCCCGATTTGGTGGAGTGGCGGACGGATTTTTTTGTTGAGGTTGAAGACGTAGAGGCGGTCAAGTCAGCGCTAAGCGAAATCCATTCTGTAATTTCGGAGTTACCACTGATTTTTACTTTTCGGAGTGCTAAAGAGGGCGGCGAGAAGCAGGTTAGCACGGAATATTACATAGCACTGAATAAAGCTGCTGCCGAAAGTGGTCTAGTAGATATAATAGACGTTGAATTATTCAATGAGGAACAGGATGTAAAGGTACTAGTCGAAGTGGCTCACGCTCATAACGTGTCTGTCATTATATCGAATCATGATTTTCAGGGAACACCTTCTCAAGAGGAGATCATCTCGCGACTATGCAAGGCGCAGGAGCTTGGTGGGGACTTGCCTAAAATTGCGGTCATGCCTCAAGATGCGGGGGATGTGCTGACTCTATTGGAAGCCACCCATACCATGAAGGAAAAATATGCAGACCGCCCGATTATAACGATGTCCATGGCGGGGGCAGGGGTAATCAGCCGTCTGGCTGGTGAAATTTTCGGTTCCGCGCTTACCTTCGGAGCGGCGCATAAGCCCTCTGCACCAGGGCAAGTTGCTGTAGTTGAGCTGCGAAATGTACTGTCACTGCTGCATCGCAGTCTATAAGGGTTATCAGCAAGGTTCCGGATAATAGAAATAGAGCGGCGACCGGATTTCCGATGCCGCTCTATTTCTATTTCAAAATATAAGAAGTACAAGTTTCACGCTATAAATTATCCTTCTATTTTTCGCAGAAACGATCATCGTCCCTGAGAGGACGCCGACGGCGTTTCTTCTTCTTATTTTGTTCCCGTGTATACGTGAACGGCATCTCTTAAGAACGCTGCAAGTCCAGGGCGTCGCTTATCATAATACTTGGTAAAACGTTCATCATCAACATACATTTGCGCTAGCGCAGCATGTGCCTCTTTGGAATAGGAATTCCAGTAGAAGGAGAGCCACTGGCGGTGTAGGTCAGCACTTTTTTGCGCCAATATACTGGCAGGATCTCCATGCTCCATAGCCTGTACGAGCGTCTCGAACATCTCCTCCTCAAGCTGCTGTATAGCCGCATATTGCTCTTCTGTCATACCTTTAAGCTTCTTGTTGGATTGATCCACAGTGCTGTCCCCGTATTTCTCCCGAATTTCTTGACCGTATTTCTTCTCGTTGTCATCTACCAGCTTTTGCTTAAAACCTTCAAATTTTTCAGCGTCACTCATAGTAATTCTCCCTTCTTGGTGAGCCAGCGTCTGTTCGACGTTAGCGATTAATTGATCTAATTGATGTCTCTTTTCAAGTAGCTTGTCATGATGCTCCCGCAGCGCTTTGGCTCCGTCGAATGACGGTTCAGTCATAATAGCTTTGATACGTTCCAGACTTAAGCCAAGCTCTCGATAAAATAAAATTTGCTGTAGTAGATCCACTTCGGCGCGGCCATAGATACGATACCCCGAAGAGTTGATTCTCGCCGGCTTAAGAATGCCAAACTCATCGTAGTAGCGCAGGGTTCGCGTACTGATTCCAGCTAGCTCAGCGAGCTTCTGTACTGTGTATTCCGTAGTATCACCTCCCACAAATTCAATGTACACCTTAACGTAGCGTGAAGGTCAAATGTTTTTTTAAAATATAAGAATGTATAAGTTGCACGCTATACATTATCCTTATATTTCTACGAGAAACGGTTGTTATCCATAAAGGATGACAATGTCGTTTCTTCTTGTAGTACCCAAAACAGCGGCAGTTACCCTCTGAATGATCATTGGGAAGACTGCCGCTGCTATGAGTTGCTGATGTTTGAAGTTATTTTTGACCCATCTGCGCCGCAAAATAATTCTGTAATTCCTCTAATTTACGAGGATCGGTTAGGGTTGTTTTGTCTGAGAAGTAGTGTTCGAGAACAAGGTCCCAGGTAGGTACAATTTTTTGCGAGGTCATCGCTTTAATGGCAACTTTGACTGTCTTACGTTCTTTGGCATTAGAAAAGGTATCTACATAATGCTGTGAGCGCTCAAAATCCAGATCCTTAAACACAGCGCGGAAGATTTCCGAAGTCATCTTTGCATCATCCAACGCACGGTGAGCAGATCCAGAAGGTTCAAGTTCGAACAAAGCCATCGCGCCTTCGACACTGATATCATTACTTAGGCCGCGAGCCCGCAGCACACCTTTCAGTAAATCGAAATACGTAGCGGACATCCAGTAGGAATCGTCCATCTTGTGCATACGCACATCCTGAATGATACGCTTCATGTCCTCGCCACCCCAAGTAAGCAGCAGCACTCCGTCCGTACTTAGGTCAAGCCACTCTCTAAAAGCAGTAATTACTTTCGGGAAGCGGGCTGCGATATCGATTTCCTCTTGGGGAATACCGGTTTTTTTCTTAATGAAAGAATTAAGGGTGGAGAAATATATGGGTTTGATCAAGGAAGAAAATTCATCCTTATACTGCAATGAAGAGTCTAACCGGACGGCTCCAATCTCAATGACCTCCATAGGGTGCTCGCTGGCAAACTTACGGCCGTTGAATTCGATGTCCAGAATAATATAATCCACAGGTACTTGCCTCCGTTCCATGACTGACGCTGTAGTGCTTAATACGTCGACTACTCTATTTTAACAAAAAAAGCGATGTAATGGGGAGTATGGGAACAAGCTAATATTGGAACATAAAAAAGAACCTGCACTATGCGGGTTCTTTTTATAACTATAAATGAGCAAAAACGATTGCAGAAAACGGAGTAAGACGATTAATGCTCTGAATCGGTAGTAGGCTCAGGCTGATGAATCGGCTGTTCCAGTACGACAGAACCGTCTTCAAGACGAAGCCAGGTAGTGAAGTCCTTAGTGCCTTGGGTAAGTCTTATGACGCGTGCTCCACGCATAAAGCCTTCTTTTCCATAAGTGTTATAACCGGTGGCCCGCCCGTAGCAGAGCCGTATGCCGTACAGGTTGCCCGTAAAATCGTTGATATGGTCATGCCCGCAAAAGGTGCCAAGCACATCGCCCATTTCAAGCAAAGCCGAAAATAATCCCGAGTTAACATGTGGTGAGCATACACGCTCGGACTTATGTCCATGACAGACTTGTGTTGACCATACTTCCTGGTACTCAGGAATCGGGATATGGAAGAAAGCCAATGCGGGCAGTCTGTCTTCAGCAGTCTTCGGATTCAGCCGTGCGGATTCAGCTGTCAGCCAGTTGATCTGATTCCGGCTTATCCAATTGTAGCCAGGAATATGCTCCAGCTCGGAGTAGCTGCCGGAGTCAACAAAATAAAGGACAGCGGCCGCATGGCCATCTTGATCTTTTATTTCAAGCGTGTAATTGCCTGAACCTTCAAGATCCTCTGGACCAGCCTCGGCTAGGCAGTGGGGATGTTCCAATGCAATCTGCATCAATTCACTGCGGGAAATCAGGGTTTCTGTATCATGGTTGCCAAATACGAAGGCCCAAGGGGTACCTGTTTTCTCCACAGAAGCGACAGCATCCCGAAAAGCTTGGGCGGGGTCCTCACACGCCTTTTCGCCAGGTGAGACAGGGGCGGTGTAAATTAGATCTCCCGTGAAAACCACAAGATCAGGTTGTTCCGCTTCCAGAACGCGTTCCATCAGTTCCCGGGTACGCTGATCTTCGGCTCTTCCATCCATCCAGTGAAGATCAGTGAACTGTACAATTTTCAAGGTTCCATCTTGCTGAAATGATAAGCTGTGTCTCATTGGGGTTATCTCCCTTACTGTCTAATATTGAATTCTAAGCTGCGGAAGCGGAGCCGCTTATGCGTCATCAAGCCGATGAAGGCTGACACTATCAGCTATGTAGCTATAGACGTTAGCCGATCCAGATCCGCTGGGTGAAATGATCTCCAGAGTTTCTACCAATCATTATATCAAATTCTCCGGGTTCAAAGACCAGTTGATCGTCTTTTCCGTAGAACATCAGCATTTCTCTAGTGATCTCGAAAGAAACCACTTGTTTCTCATGCGCTGCGAGAGTGATTTGTCGGAAGCCCTTCAGCTCCTTGACCGGGCGCACAACGCTTGCGCTGACGTCATGGATATAGAGTTGAACGGTTTCTTTGCCGGCGATGTCTGAAGTATTCTCCACCTCAATGGAGGCAACAACTCGATCGGCAGCATCAACATTGAAGTTGCTGTAATCAAAACTGGAGTAGCTCAGGCCATAGCCAAAGCAGAACAGCGGGTCATTAGGGCAATCCAGATATCGGGTTACATAACGCACATTGGGATATAGGGGATCATAGGGACGCCCCGTCTGATAGGCATTATAATAGACAGGAATTTGCCCAACCGAGTAAGGAAAGCTCATAGATAAACGACCGGACGGATTATAATCTCCGAACAGCACATCAGCTAGTGAGTTTCCGGATTCTGTACCCAGAAACCAGGCTTGCAGCAAAGCGTCGCTGGCCTCAAGAACGGGCTTTAGTTCCAGCGGTCGGCCGCTAAATACAACGGTAACGATCTTTTTGCCGGTATCTTTCAGACGCCAGATCAGCTTCTCCTGATTGGTCGACAGGCGCAGATTGGTCTTGCTTCCGCCTTCCCCAGTATCCTGCTGATTCTCACCGACCGCAGCGAGAATTACATCGCAATCTTTCAGGCGCTGGAAGGCTTCTTCGATTTCATCCTCCACATCAAAGACACCCTCTAGCATGCTTCCTAGCTCACCAGTCATTGCCGTAATAATATCTGCGGCAGATGTTTTTTGAGAAATGCCGTTGTAGAGTGATACGGCAGGGTCTTTTTCCGTTCCAGACCAACCGCCCAGCACATGAATGGAGGTGGCGAAGGGACCAGCCATTCCAATCTTCATGCCGCGTTTAAGGGGCAGAGCGTCATTGTCATTTTTCAGCAGCACCACTGAGCTGGCACCAAGCTCTCTCGCGGCTTGCAAATTCTCCACGCTCGGCGTAGGCGCCTCATCTACTAGCGGATCTGCATCCTTGAATGGATTGTCAAACAAGCCGAGAGCGTCCTTGAGTTCTAGCACCCGGATAACGGCTTCATCGATCAAGGAGATATCAAGCTTGCCTTCCTCGACCAGACCGGCGCCGTGGTTTAGATAATGGGTGGACATCATTTCAATATCAAGTCCGGCAGCCAGACTTTTCTCCGCTGCTTCACGACCATCCTCGGCAGCACCATGAGGGATTAGCTCATTGACGGAATTGAAATCGGCGATGGTAACGCCGTTGAAGCCCCATTCCTCACGCAGAATCCCGCGGAGAAGTTTGGAATTACCGCTTGCTGGTATACGATCAATCGTATTGAATGCGGCCATCACCATGGCTACACCAGCATCTACTGCAGCCTTATAGGCTGGTAGATAGAACTCACGTAATACGCCGAGGGACATATCCACCGTATTGTATTCACGACCGCCTTCGGGAGCGCCATAACCGGCGAAGTGCTTCACACAGGCAGCGATACGCCCTTTTTCTTTTAGGTCTTTACCCTGATAGCCCCGTACCATGCTTTCGGTTACATGGGCATTCAGATAAGGGTCCTCACCGGATGTCTCCATCACCCGTCCCCAGCGCGGATCGCGTACGAGATCAGTCATAGGTGAGAAAGTGAGGTGAATACCGGCAGCCGCGCTCTCCTTGGCTGCAATTTCAGCGAATCTTTCGCAGGCTTCCATGTCAAAGCTACAACCTATCGCAAGCGGGATCGGAAGGATGGTTCTGTAGCCATGAATGACATCCGCCATGATGAGCAGGGGAATCTTCTGGCGGCTGGCTTGCAAATGCCGGGTCTGCAGATCAATCACATTCCTGGCTCCAATGCCGTTCAGAACGCTTCCGATGTTCTCCATTACCTGCGGCTTAATGTTCAGTTCCTTGAATGGACCGGTTAAATCCACGGTATCATCCAAACCCCAATAGTGAGGGCCTAGCTGGGTTAATTGGGCCAATTTTTCTTCTAGAGTCATATCGTTCACAAGATCTTGGATAAACGGTTTAGTCATGGTTAACACCTTCCTCGTGAGCGCATTGAAAGTTATTGTGACAAATAGATGTGCTATACCTATAAGAAAGCGCTTGCGGTTTGTGTTCGCCGCTGCTTGGAGCGGGAGCGGGTTCCGAGTAATGGATAGCTTTCAATATCCTGTTTCGTGTGCACACGTAGATAAATATAATTGGATAAGACATGAAATAGATCAGAACGGGGAGTTCATCGTCAGACGTCATATATAGAGGCTGACATATCTGTGAAAGAACATATAGAAACGTTTCCATTAACGATACATATCGATCTTAGTCCGAAGACCATAAAAAGTCAATTATCTTCGTGAAATCGGCCGATTCATTATATTTAGGTTGTAAAATGTGATTTTTATTACTAGAAAATCAAAAATAAAATGAATTGACAGCGCATACATCTAGGGAGTATGATTTTCGTACAGGGAGTTTCAAAGAAATTATGGAAACGTTTCTATATCATCCGATACGCATTATCATAAAGGATGAGCAAGCAGTTTCATGCTGGTTGCGGGACAAGAAAGGAAGCTAAGTTATGCATGTGACGAAATGCATCTTTCAAATTGGAGGTGGGCTCATTGGCAAGAATTAAACTTGCGGGTGGAAGTATTGTCCGAGAAGTCATTAAGAACAAAGTGCTTTTTCTAATGTTGCTGCCTGTAATCCTATACTTCATTATTTTTCACTATGCGGTAATGCCTGGGGCTTACGTCGCATTCGTAGATTACAAGCTCAACAAAGGTATTTTCGGAAGTAACTTTATCGGTCTGAAAAACTTCGAGTTTTTGGTTCAAAATGGCGATCTATGGAATATTACCAAGAACACGCTGCTTTACAACATCGTTTTCCTAGCTCTGGGTAACATTATTCAAATTGTGTTTGCCATTATGCTATCGGAGATCTCGGGTAAGTGGTTCAAGAAAGTGTCTCAATCCGTTATTCTCCTACCCTACTTTATCTCTATGGTTATTGTCGGTGTGTTTGCTTATAACATATTCAATTTCAATTCGGGTTTTATCAACACGATGTTAACAAGTGCAGGTCTGGACCGTTACGAGTTCTATTCCGATCCGGGTATCTGGAAATATATCATCGTAGCCTTCAAGATCTGGGCCGCTACCGGATATGGAATGATCGTCTATCTGGCAACGATCACAGGGATTAATCATGATCTGTACGAGGCTGCTTATATGGACGGAGCCACTACCTGGCAGCGAATCCGTTATATGACCTTGCCGATTCTGAAGCCAACCTTTATTCTGCTTTTACTGTTTGGTATGGGTGGAATTCTCAAGGGTTCCTTTGACCTTTTCTATAATCTGATCGGTACGAACTCGGTGCTGTATCCGCAGACGGATATCATCGATACCTATGTCTTCCGTTCACTGGTGGGACAATTCAACTTCTCTATGGGCGCCGCGGTGGGCTTCTACCAATCCATGTTTGGCCTGATTCTGGTGCTAGTAGTTAACTTTATTGTTCGCAAGGTTGAACCCGATAGCGCATTGTTTTAAGACCAGACAAGAAACAGGGGTGATGAATATGGAAACTTCAAAAATCAAACAGGATTCCGGAAGTATTATCATAAAAGCGATTAGCTATATCTGCATTAGTATCTTTGCACTGTTCTGTGTATTTCCCTTCGCACTAATGATCTCCTCATCGTTCATGAATGAGCAGGAGATTGTCCGTGAAGGCTACAAGCTGTTGCCTAAGGAATTTTCCTTTAAGGCTTACGAGATGCTGCTCAGCAATTCGGCCAAACTGGTGGATGCTTATCAGATAACTATTTTTATAACTGTAGTGGGTACGGTCCTTGGACTGTTCATGATGTCGATGGCTGGCTTCGTGCTTAACCGCAAGGATTTCAAGTATCGCAACTTCTTTTCCTTTCTAATTTACTTCACGACACTCTTCAGCGGTGGCTTGATTCCAACGTACATCCTGATGGTCAAGCACCTGCATATGAAAGACAACTTATTTGCCATGATTCTACCGGCTGTAGTTGGCGCATGGTCGATCTTCCTGATGCGTAATTTCATGAAGGCGATTCCGGATTCCTTATATGAATCTGCTACCATTGACGGTGCTGGCGACTTCCGTATCTATTGGCGGATATTTATTCCGCTGGCGGTTCCTTCCTTAGCTACCATCGGGCTTTTCTCGGCGATAGGCTTTTGGAATGAGTGGTACAACGGGATGTTATATATGGACTCCCCGACGAAATATCCACTCCAATACTTCTTGCAGCGAATGGTCAATCAGACGAATCTCGGTACACTAATCAACTCGGGGGCAGTTATCAATACGGCTGATCTCCCAACGCAATCCATCAAGATGGCTACAGCTGTGCTGGCCACCGGACCAATTATTCTCCTCTATCCATTTGTACAGCGTTATTTCGTAACAGGCCTCACCGTCGGGGCTGTAAAGGGTTAATGGACGTCTCCTTTTCGAAGGCGCGTTTATTATAAATGTAATTCATAAATAGAAGAGAAAAGGGAGGCTTACCTAATGAAAGGTAAAAAAATTGCGTCTTCTTTACTTGCTGTACTCATGCTTACTGGGGCATTGACAGCCTGTTCATCGAAGAACAACGAGGCGAGTAATGATCCGGCAGCTACGAAGGCACCAGAAGCTTCAACGAATGCAGGAGGAGTAGACACTTCCAAAGAAGCTAAGTTGGTGTACTATCTGTGGGGCAGTGAAGGTGTTCAAAATAAGGCGATTCTAGCTGAGATTAACAAAAAGCTCAAGGCTGATCTCAACGCTACAATTGAAGTGAAGTATATTGACTGGCCGGATATCAATACGAAATACCCGTTGTTGTTTGCTTCCGGCGAGCAGTTTGATATGTCTCATGCATCTCCAGGAGCACCGGTATCCTATTTCACATTGGCTAGTGAAGGCGCTCTAGTGGACCTTACAGATATGCTCGATAAAGTTGCTCCTAAGCTGAAGGCAGAAATCCCTGCTAGTGTATGGGAAAATACTAAGTACAAAGGTAAAATCTATGGTGTTCCGAGTCTTTATAGCGAATATACACCGAATGGTTATGCCTATCGTGTAGACTTGCTGAAAAAATATGGCATGGAAAAAATTACAACTATCGATGATATGGTTAAATACATGGATAATGTTGTTGCCAATGAGTCCTTCCCACCAATTAACGGTAAGTCTGAAGATGCGGCCAATATGTTCAGAATGCTCGTAGATACTACAGGAATGTGGCTTAACGCACCTGGTATATCTTTGAATGAACTGAATCTTGTGACCAAAAGTCCAGAGGACTACAAGACCGTCTTCCATCCAGCATACACTCAAGAATTCGAAGATTGGGCTGTGAAGATGCGTGAATGGGCAGATAAAGGATACTGGGGCAAAGATGTGCTGTCTGCAACTCTTGGTAGCAAAGATAACTTCAGAGCAGCAAACTCTGCAGGTTATTTGACTCATGCTCAGGACTGGATCGGCCAATACGGTGCAGATTTGAAGGCACAACCAGAGGCAGAAACTGCATTCTTTACTTTTGCGGAAGCCAACAAGAAGATCAAACGTAAGATGGGCGTTGACAACTCGACTGTAATCAGCACGAACTCCGAGAATCCAGAGCGCTCTCTGATGGTGATCGAGAAGTTCATGACTGACGAAAGCTACTACAACCTCATCCAAAACGGTATTGAAGGCAAACAATATGTTATGGAAAATGGTGTTAAAAAGCAGCCTCCAGGCTTCAACGAAAAAACGGACGGCGGAGGTTTCGCTGCTTGGTCACTTCGTAATGACAAATTCGTAGTTCCTACGGATACAGAAAACCCAATTCGTAACTCCTTGTTTGCAGAGTGGGATAAAGTCGCTATCGATGATCCATACAATGGCTTTAGCTTTGATCCATCGAATGTAACTACAGAAATTGCTTCCATCTCCAACGTGAATTCCCAGCTTGGTATTCAATTGATGCTTGGTAAAACAAGCAAAGATCCTAAAGCTGCTGTAGCGGATTACCGTGAACAACTGAAAAAAGCAGGAATTGACAAGGTTATTGCCGAAGTAGAAAAGCAATTGGCTGAGTTTGTTCCAGTGAACTAAAGAACGTTAAAAGGTGTGAGGGAGCTATAGTAGCATATAGCTCCCTTACTTATAAGTGGGGGAGTATAGTGGACGTAAATATCAAGGATATCGCGCGGATTTCCGGTGTGGGCATCTCGACGGTTTCCAGGGTCATCAACAATAAGGGGCTGGTGAGCAAGGCTACACGGGAAAAGGTTCTGAATGTTGTTAAGGAATACAATTACATTCCTAATTCTAATGCAAGAAATTTAAAAACGACGGAGTCTAAGAACATTGCGCTCATGGTCAAAGGGATTACCAATCCGTTTTTCTCCAATATGATCAAAGAAATCGAGAGGCAGGCTAATCTTCGAGGTTACCCCTTCCTCATTCATCAGGTAGAGGATGGAACGGATGAAATTAATGCGGCGATTCAGCTGACCAAAGAAAAGAATCTATGCGGGATCATCTTCATGGGCGGAACCTACAATCATTCTGAAGAGAAATTCAAGCAGCTGACGGTCCCATTTGTTCTGACAACGATCACCTCTACACAAGAGGTGGACCCTGATATCTTTTCTAGTGTCACCATTAATGAATTGAAAGAAGCCTATAAGGCCACCAATTATTTGATCTCACTTGGGCATGAGAATATCGGTTTTCTAGCTAAATCCCCATTACTGGATGAAACTACAGGGAACCGGCGATATTTGGGCTACAAAAAAGCACTGGAAGAACATAATCTGCCTTACGATGCACAGCTGGTGGAGGATTGTGAATATAGTCCCAGCTCGGGATTTGATGCAGCTCGAAGACTGCTTAAAAGGAATAAGGGAGTAACCGCAATATTTGCGGCGTCTGATACAATTGCAATCGGTGCTGCCAAAGCTGTACTTACCGCGGGGTTGTCTATCCCGGATGATATTTCAATCATTGGCTTTGACGGGATCGAGATGGCTGAATATTTTCATCCTTCGCTCGATACGATCAGCCAACCGGGTACAGAAATGGCCTTATCCAGTGTAGGCGTCCTGTTTGATCTTATTTCTGGACGGTCAAGCCATCAGCATATTGTCTATGATGCGGTATTGCTAAAGCGTGGCTCCTGCAAGATGATCAAAGCTCCTTAAAATTTAATGCTGACTATAAACCATATCATTGGAGTGGTAACCCAGATGCAAGACACATTAAGAATAGGTACTTTAGTTCGTGGCGGGGAAGCTGTCGCCGTTATTCCGCAAATTGCTCAGCATGGGTTTGAATCATTTAACCTGAACTTTTGGCAGACTACTGGTGAAACCAATCTTGTAGAAACAGCTGCACGACTGAGGGAGTTGGCCGCTGAGCATGATTTTGTCATCTCTTCCGTTGGGATTTATGGTAATCCACTTTCAGGAACCGGCGACAATGCTGACACCCTCGCCAGCTGGGAGCGGCTAATTGATCATGCGCATTTATTCGGCACGGATATTATCGGTGGATTCACCGGACGTCTGCCTGGTTCGTCGATCGATGAGTCGATTCCAAAATTTGCAGAAGTGTTCGGAGAATTGTCTAAAAGGGCAGCGGACCGCGGCCTAAGAATTGCTTTTGAAAATTGCTCTATGGGCGGAAACTGGCAAACCGGAGAGTGGAATATCGCCCATAATCCTTCAGCCTGGGAGAAGATGTTCAATGCCGTTCCGGCAGACAACCTGGGGCTGGAATGGGAGCCGTGCCACCAGTTGATAGGTTTAATTGATCCGATTCCACAGCTGCGTAAATGGGTAGACAAGGTGTTCCATGTACATGGCAAGGACGCTACCATTGCCTGGGATATCGTTAAGGAATACGGTATTCATGGACCCAAGCCTTATGTATGGGACCGGACACCTGGCTTTGGGGATACGAATTGGGTGGATATCATTACTATTCTGCGCCAGGCTGACTACAAAGGTACGATTGATATCGAAGGCTGGCATGATCCTGTCTACCAGGGTGAGCTAGAAATGACTGGACAAGTGCATGCGCTAAATTATTTGAAGTATTGCCGAGGTGGCAACTTTGTCCCTAATCCGGTTTAATTGGTACCAGATGGAAACAACCCAAAAATGACCTCAAATCCACAGTGAAGTGGAGGATGAGGTCATTTTTAAATTCAGAATCCTAATCCCGAATAAGATATCCTTGTCCAAGCTGGATTTCATTAAAGTCTGCCATCTGGCGAGCTTGAAAGTGAATCGGCTTAAATCCACCTATAATAATGATGTTTTGGATATCAGCGGCCCCTTCTGAAGGCAGTGAAAAGGATTTGATATATGTAAACTCTTCCGCGAGTGTTGTGTAAATAGCGTTAATGTGCGGGTCATTTTCACCTTTTCCCATTAGATTCATAAGGATATATCCTTCGGAATTCAGTTTTGAATGAGCGATGCTGAAAAATTCTCGGGAGATTAAATGCCTAGGCGTGCCTGCGGCGGTGAAAGCGTCCAAGATGATGTAATCATATTTTTGTGGTTCCTCACCTTCAAGGATCTGGCGTCCGTCACCGATCATCACGTTATCTTGGCTGTATCCAAAACAGCGGCGGCTTAATTCCACTACTTCACTGTCTAGCTCGGCTACTTTAAATCTTTTGTCCGGAAAATGCCCGGCAATCGTTCCAATCCCATGACCAATAAGAAAGACATCCTCGAAAGAGGGAGCGTTACATTCCATCAAGTGAATGATGGCTCTCGGATATTCAAACACAATTCGTTCTGGGTGATTAAGATCCATCGCACCTTGAATGGCATGATTGGAAAACTGCATGACGCGAAACGCACCTTTTTCACCATATAATTCTGTAGTGTCATAGACGGTAATCTCATGATTATTGCTACTCGTGTGAAGCTGTGAATGCAAGTGATCAATCTCCTTATACGATAGAAATTCGTTTATATTCATTGAGTGTAACGCCGACTACACGTTTAAAAAGCTTATTGAAATAGGCAGGATCGCCATATCCAACTTCTGCTCCAATCTCGTGAATCTTAAGGTCTGGGGCATTCTTGAGCAAATGTTTAGCTTTTCGAAGTCGGATTTCCGTGATGTAGTCCGTTAGTGTAAGTCCGGTCTCTTGTTAGAACAGCTTACTTAAATAGCTTGGTGTCAAAAAAACCATGTGTGCTAAGGTGTTCAGATCCGCATGTTGATTATAAGATACTGATAGTCTTCAAAATTATCAAAGTAGCCGTTGCTGGCGTAAGTAATGGAAAAATAATCGATCGATAGATTTTGAACAGAGATGCACCTTCGACTATCACACTTTCATCCAGATCGACGGGAATATTTCGGATGAATTGCAAGTAAAGAATAATTTGAATGACATCCGCTCCAATATAGAGAACGATCGGGGCGCCAAGTGTATTGTAGAGGCCCATATTCTTAATGATACCAAAAGTCGCCCGTATTTTCTGCATTAGTTGCTGCGGGCTTATCTGTTGCGGTAGCGCCATTATTCGTACTGTTGCTATTGTTAGAGCCACAGCCAGCAAGGGTTGATGATAAAACCATTATAATAAAAAGATAACGAAAATAACTTATTCTTCATAACATAATCCCTTTTTCATTATTATGTTAGCGGATGTTAAATTGAAGGCACGGGAATAGACAGTTTATTTCAAAAGAAAGCAAGCCAAGAGCCTGGCTCTTGGCTTGCTTTTTCTATTGGTATATAAGTTTTGCCTGTTCATACCCCGTTCATGTTGAAGTCATGAGGAGTACATCTTTTGTTACGAGAAATCATCGCGGCAAAGGCGAAGTTTGGTATCAAGGAGCAGTCTTTAATGAACAGGCAGCGTCCAAAATCATAGATCAAATCGGTCTCAAGTCGCCGGCAGATTGGATCGATCTTCCTGAAGAAATGGAGTTTCAAATTCGTAACGGAGCTTCTTCAAGCTATACATTTGTGCTTAATTATAGTGAAACGCCTGCCTCGATCCATCTGCATGAGACTAAAACTGATTTACTGAGCGGCAAAACGTTGTCAGGTGAGGTTACTCTGGAAGGCTTTGGAGTATTGATTTTGCATTAATGCTATGAATAAAGTTAATGGAAATAATTGGAGATATGTATTAGATAACTAATATGTAGCTCTATTTTTTTTAGCTATCAAGATACTTTAAATATAGTTATTTATTCCAACAAAATACAACGAGCAACAGGTATAATATAAAGAATATTCTAGATTTGAAGGAGAGAAGTAGCGTGATCATTGAAGCAGAGAAAGTATTGTTGCAGTATTCGTTCATCGATCCAATGATTGAATTCATTAGACATAATGAAAATATTACATTTAAAGTGACCAACAAACCGGATAACAGGAAGTACTTGTTACGTATACATAAACCAATATCTGAAGGGTTTTCAGGCTTGCAACATACTCGAGAGGGATTACAGTCAGAAATGTTTTTTCTTCGAGAAATCGATCAAAAGAACATACTGAAAGTTCAAAGACCTGTTGAAAATCAAAAAGGGGAACTGGTCACTGAATATAGCTCGGATCAATTTGGTACTAGCTTGGCAACTCTTTTAGAATGGATCGATGGCTCGACGCTTACCCAAGATGAAGACAACATTGATCATATTATTTATAGATTAGGCGAGAATCTTGCCAGCTTGCATGAATTTTCACGAACGTTAATGCCCTTGGAGTTACATAGACCTGTCTACAACGTCAAAAAGATTGATGAAACGTTAATAGAACTTCAACAGGGTACAAACAATGGATTCCTCAATCAGGAGGATTATGATGTTATCAATAGCGTTCTATCCGTAGTAAAAGAACAGTTAACAGAACTGGACGCTAGGGAAAATTCATGGGGATTCATTCATGCTGATTTTCAACTGGGGAATGTCATTGTGTCAGAACAAAATCCTACCTTAATAGATTATTGCTTATTTGGATATGGATACTATTTGTTTGATTTAGGCAGTGCATCTTCCATGCTAAAAAGTGAGCTTCGAAAAACCCTTTTAGATGGTTATGCTTCTAAAACAAGCTTTTCGCTTAATGAGATTCGGTACATTGAAGGACAAATATTTATGGATATTTTCATTAGTTATGTATTTTTTATTCATGATTCTGATAGGAACGGCTGGATAAAAGAGCACGCCTCCCAAATATGTAGCACGCTTTGTCGAGATTTTCTTGAAGGGAAAGAGGTATATTATTCGTTTTAGAGATAGTGTGATACTCTAATGGGGAATGATCAATGAAGGGACTGAACTATGCGCAGAGACCATTATTTTTAAGCCAACTATTAAAATTTAATGGAGGTAAAAATAATGTTAACTATAGAGTTACACACAGAACGATTACATTTAAGAAAAATGAAGGTATCGGACTCGCCTAGTTTGTTTAAAATTTGGTCTGATCCAGAGGTTACCAAGTTCATGAATATTAATTGTTTCACTGATGAGAATCAGGCAAAAGATATGATTAAACTTCTCGATGAATTTTCTCAAGATAACAAAGCTATTCGTTTCTCCATAATTGAAATGGATTCCAATGAAATCATAGGTTCTTGTGGTTTCAATTTCTTAGATTATGAAAACGCAAAAGCGGAAATTGGATATGACATTGCTAAAGCATTTTGGGGAAGAGGATACGCTTCAGAAGCAATCTGTGCTTTGTTAGATTATGCATTCTCATCTTTAAAGCTAAATCGAATCGAAGCAAAAGTGGAACCCGAAAACGTGAATTCAGTGAAAGTCTTACAGAAGCTGAACTTTACGTTTGAAGGAACACTAAGACAGTCTGAAAGAGTAGACGGGAGGTTTAACGATCTCAATATGTATTCCAAATTAATAACAGATTGATTGTATCTATTGTGAACGATTTAACTAACGGGCAGCATAGCATGGCGGAGCCAATGTAAACTGTACCCTTCCGATATTATGATATCTTTAGTTGAACTGACGAGGGAGTTCAAATCAACAAAACAGCAGCCGGCATGTAATCGGCTGCTGTTTTTGTTGAAGTATAGGGTAGTATAATGCGGTTTTCTTTACAAAAAATGTACAGTTCTTGTAAAGTGATATTGCGAACAAATTCCTATAATTTAAAAGAGAGGAGGTGCGCGTAATGAATAACTTTAATTCTTTTGAGTGTGTAGTGGAATACCTGGAGAATATTATACCTTGCTCAGATGAAGTTGATTATAGTGTCATTTCTAAGATTGCAGGTTGTCCTGCTCCCTTATTTCAGCGTATTTTTGTGTATATTACCGGAATTACTATTAATGAGTATTTGAGGAGACGTCGATTAACGTTGGCGGGCTATGATATCAGAAATAGCAGTGGGAAAATTATTGACATTGCTATGAAATATGGTTTCAATTCCCATGCTGCTTTTACAAGAGCATTCAAAGAGCACCACAAGGTTTCACCTTCTAGTATTAGAAAGGTTGGAGAACAGCTTAATGATTATCCTCGCACCTCCTTTACAAATATTAGAATTGTAGGAGGAAAACGAATTATGGCAGAGCTTAAAAAAATCGAGTATGTAGAATTTAGAGCTTGTAAAATTGTAGGTATGATGAAAATGACTTCGTTTCAAAAGGCTGGAGAAGAGTGCTGGGGTTCAGCATTTAAGGAAGGCGTTTTTGACAGAATTCAAGAAATTGAAAGATGGATTTGCAAAGATATTGATGATTATATTGGACTTGGGCATATGAGTAAATTTGTTGGAAAAGATAATTTCCAATATATCATAGATAAATTTGTAGAACTTGATGCACCTGTTCCAGAAAAAATGTATTCAGAAAATATATCCGCAGGAACAGTTGCTAAAATATGGATAGAAGCCAATAACCTTAACGATATTATTGATAGTGCATACTTAATTTGTTCCGAAGCGGTCGAGAAAACAGGATACAAAATTGATTTTGAAAACTTTTATTGGTGTGATGTCTACACATACGATAGATTTAGCAGACCGCTAGAAAAAGGACGGAAAATTATTCTTGATTATTTGTTGCCTGTAATCAAAGATGAATAGTAAAGAAGATTTAACTCCCATGGAAGAACGCAATTACTTCCATAATCTGTGGTGTCGCGTGAGCGACATGGATGACTAACGGAGAACGTTAGCTCAAATACGATAAGGCAGCCGGTCAGTCAACGCGATACGAACGGGCAGAATAGTTCCAATATGTGGTATTCTGAGATAAGGGATTTGAACAGGGGGGCAATGTTGATGGAAATAAAGCATCCAGTTAAGAGTCCATCAAGGATTGGAACCATTATAGGCATGATAGTGCTTATAACGAGTCAATCTATTCTTGTATTGAGATTATGGGATCATAGGGGGTTATTCTACGCTTCGTTAACAGCGGTTCTTATGTGTTTAGTTGTACTGTTACTCGCATTGTACAGAACATTTTTTAAGAAACCAACGGAGTTATGCCTATGCAATGAGCAAATCATATTAAATGGGAAAATAATTAATTCAAGGGATATTAAAGTGATAATGACCAGGGGGTACTTTAAACCTGTTATTGGGATATTACCTTACAGGAGGAAGATCGTCCCATTGGATATGGCATTTAGGTATTCAAAGGATGAGGATAGAGGTATCTCGGATTTAAAGAGTTGGGCAAAAATGAACAATATAGAGATGGTCAATAAATCGTTTCAAACGTGGATATAAGTGTATTCAAAAGCACTATTCGGTACGGTAATTATCTTATTCAGAGGATGAGCTTAACCAGGATGACATGCTTGTTCGTTACGCTAACGGAGAACTATAGCTAAATACAACACGACGGTAGTTAGATAGATAATTGGCTGCCGTCTTTTCATCAACTGACGAGATGGTAGGTCAAGATTAAACATCGTGAACCTTAAGTGTAAGAACCACCTAAGGATGAAAAATCCTGCATGATGGTTCTTTTTTTCTCTCCTCTCCCATGTCATTATCAATATGAGGCGATTAAGAAGACTCCAGGATCTCTAGTTCG
Organism: Paenibacillus sp. FSL K6-0276; assembly: GCF_037977235.1. Lineage (NCBI taxonomy): Bacteria > Bacillati > Bacillota > Bacilli > Caryophanales > Paenibacillaceae > Paenibacillus > Paenibacillus sp. FSL K6-0276. The sequence goes on from NZ_CP150276.1 coordinate 963,202, forward strand.
TTCGTGAACGTTCGATCGCGATCCAAGCAAATGAATAATTATTGTCAATTGGTGGTGCTATGATGATTTCTCATAAACTAAAAGCAATAGAACAAATGGCTGAAGGTGATGGATTATCTCAAGAGTTTGAGGAACTTTTGATTCAAGGAGTGTCTATCGATTCCAGAACAGTAAAGCCAGGTAATCTATTTATTCCAATTATAAGAAATTTAGACGGTCATGATTATGTTAAAGAAGCAATATCAAAAGGAGCAATGGCATCTTTTTGGCAGAAGGATCATCCAAACCCGCCTATTCATTTGCCGCTAATCTTTGTAGATGATTGCTTGCAATCTTTGCAAAACTTAGCAACTAATTATCGAAAAAAACTTTTAGTCAAAGTAATTGGTGTTACAGGTAGCAATGGAAAGACAACTACAAAAGAGATGCTCAGTTCAGTCTTACAAACAAAATATCGGGTTCATAAGACCGCAGGGAATTTAAACAGTCAGGTAGGTGCTCCATTAACGATTTTGGGTATAGATAGGGATGCCGAAGTTGCAGTAATTGAGATGGGGATGAGTGAAAGAGGTCAAATTGATCAATTAACTCAAATTACCCAACCAGATTTAGCTGTTATTACAATGATTGGTGTTTCCCACCTATCTAGCCTCGGTTCTAGAGAAGAAATAGCCGCAGCAAAATTAGAAATTGTGAATGGTTTACAGAATGGTGGGTGTCTTGTCTACAATGGTGATGAGCCCTTGTTAGCAAAGGGACTCGAAAATATACAAAAAAACACCTCAATATTAACCATTAGTTTCGGTGAAGGGAAATTAAATGACATTAAATTTGAAAATGCAGTAACTAACTCCGACGGTTCCTATTTTTCTGTAGGTGATAGTGAATTTTCTATACCACTTCTCGGTGCACACAATATTACAAATGCACTTGCCACAATTGCAATTGCTTCAAAACTGGGCTTGAATTCAACAGAGATTAATGAAGGTTTTCGTTCTTTAAAAATGCCGGATATGAGAATGGAGAAGATTGATTCTCCTTTGGGATTTACAATAATCAATGATGCATGGAATGCTAGCCCAGTTTCAGTGAGCGCAGCAATAAAAACTTTTCAAGAACTAACTGGTTATAACAGAAAGCACTTAGTAATAGGTGACATGCTCGAACTTGGTGACCAAGAAAAGGTGTTTCATCGAGAAATTGGCAGAGACCTTGATTCAGATAAAATTCATTATTTATATACAATCGGTGCTCTAAGTAGCCTTATTGCTTTAGAAGCCGAAAAGCGATTTCCAATGGGTACTGTACAAACATTTTTGGATAAAATGGAGTTGGCTAAAGTATTAAAAAATAAGGTTAAGAAAAATGATGTAATCTTGCTAAAGGCATCAAGGAGAATACAACTCGACTCAATCCTGCCGATATTAATGCAGTAACTATTACGCCAGGGGTACCCATTTTCATCATCTGTGGTGCAGCGCTTGCGCTGCATGTGTGGCTAACGGGAAACGTTAGCAGAAGAGCTTGCCATGGCAATGCTCCTCTTTTATTTGTTGAAGAAACGGACAGTATAGTTCAATTGTAATTGTTTTTTATCTCCAGTCTTACAGTTTAAATATTATAATGGAACTAATTGTACTAATAAGGGGCATTAACAGGATGAACAAAGGTAGAATCGTATTTTTAAACGGTGTTACGAGTTCTGGAAAAACATCAATAGTAGATGCTTTACAATTAAAATCGCACGAATTTTTTTATGTTGTTGCCAATGACCTTTTTGAAGAAATGATAGGTGAACGTTATCTTCGTGAAGATTATTGGAAGTATTTAAGTGAAGCAATTATCATGATGTATCATACAGCCAAATTATTTTCTGACCATGGTAAAAATATACTTATTGATGGCATTATGGTAGACCGATCTGAGTTGAAACCACATTATGAAAAAGTGAAGAATATATTTTCTGGGTACCCATTATACATTGTTGAAGTGTTCTGCCCGTTAGACATTTGCCGTCAGAGAAATATTGCACGAGGAAATAGAACCGAAGACCAATCTGATTGGCAACACAAAGTCATGGAAAAAGATATCCAGTATAATTGTACTGTCAACACACATTTAAACACTTCCGAAGAATGCGCAGATTTGATTTTAAAAAGTATATTTGAAGATTAGTATGAATTACTTTACTCGGGGCGGCACATTCCGCTAACGGGTAACTATAGTTCAACGCTGAGAGGGGCTGTCGCTAGGCAGCCTTTTGTTACGCTAACGGGTAGGAAAACGCAACACAAATTAAACACTTGTTTGTGCATATTGCGGTACAATGTTACAGTATTAAACACCTAATTTGAAAGGGGAATGCCGGTGGAACAACTGATAATTGAACCCTATAAACCCGAAATGGATAAAGCCTCAATCACAGCTATGTTATGTGGAAATGAACAGTTTAATGTGTTTCAACAGAGTGACAAAATGCTCTCTAACAGTGTATTTGTTGCTCGTTACAAAGACTTAATGGTAGCTTTTCTCTCATTTGATGGTTTTAAGAGAAGAGCGTTGACGACGATATTTGTTAACAAAGAATACAGAAGAATGGGCATTGGTTCCGCACTTATGGCAAAGGTGGATAAAAATGCTTTCCCAAAACGTAGCAGTAGAACGTTCGATAGGTGTCTCTATAGATGGCGACCGTTGTTCTCTGCAATTTTTATATAAGCATGGTTATTACATAAGTTATTCATCCTTTATCATGGAGCGTGAAGGTGTACCTCTTCCTGAAAGTAATATTTCTGTCAGGCAATACGAAGATGATGATTATGAAATATGCCATAACATTTGCGAAATAGCTTTTTACCAAATGCATGAACGCGTGGGGATTCTTCCGTCTTACTATTATCCTCCTAACGAAACGGAGCGAAAGAGATTCTCCGAAGATAGAAACAATAGATTCGTGATGCTTATCGACGGTGAAATAGTGGCAGTCGGTATTATTGACGGTTTTGAACTGAGTCATGTATCCGTTCGCCCAGATCTTCAATCACGAGGATACGGCAGAACTTTTATTTCATTTCTTGTAAATGAAATTGTACGAAGGGGTGGGAAAATCGTGACCCTCGGGGTTGTGAAAGGCAATCCAGCAATAAAATTGTATAAGAGTCTTGGTTTCAAAGAAAAGTCATTAAACCATTGGGTAACAAAATATTACAAACCGGACACTCGATTGAGCAGACCACCTAGCGATATATATCCTAAAATGACTCGTTGAGCTAACAGGTAACAAAAGTGGAATAGCGGTTGCTTCGGCAGCCGTTTTTTATTTGATCAACAAACGGGCAGAGTAGTTGAAAATAAAGGAAATATCCTAAATCCAAAGAATATTTACTTAATTAGATTGTTCAAGAACAAGATTGGATGGTGGTATTTTTATGAAAGTGATTATTGGAGCAGGACAGACAAAATATGATGGTTGGCTAAGTACGCAGGTGGATGAGTTGAATTTACTATCTGTAGAAAGTTGGTACAAATTATCTGAACCAGAGAGTATTGATGCGCTCTTGGCTGAGCACGTGTGGGAACATTTAACCTATGAGGAAGGGATTATGGCTGCCAAGCATTGTTATCAATTTTTAAAACCTGGTGGGTACATTCGTTGTGCCGTTCCCGATAAAAACTTCCGTAACGATTGGTATCAACAGATGGTTCAAGTCGGTGGTCCTGGACCAGCGGATCATCCGGCAGCAACTCATAAAATAGTTTATAATGCTAAAACATTTGTATCAGTATTTGAAATGGCAGGATTTGAAGTAACGCTGTTAGAGTATTGTGACGAGAACGGAGATTTTCATTTTATATACTGGAATGAAGTGGATGGAAGGATAGGTAGATCGTTTCGGTTCGATACAAGAAATTCGATTAAAGGATTAGGGATGGTATCCATTATTATAGATGCAAAAAAACCATTGGTAATAAGAGATAAGACCTAAAAAATTGAACTCCCATGAAAATTAAATCCGCGAAAAACCTCAAAAAGACAATAATAAATTAGACCTAGCCGAATGATTTTTAAAAAAGGCTGAGCCTGAGAAGAGTTATGAAATTAAAGTACCAAAGACCTTTCATAGCTGAAAATAAAAAAATGAGGCTGGTGCAGCAACCAGAGTATCTCCCATGAGTGCTTCCCAAAAGGGAGCGACAATCTGTGATGCACCGTGGTCGTTGGAGTCAGACTAACGGATGGGCTCTAAGGCACCATAGTTGATCGACCTTCCTCTCCCAGCCATTGTAGCAGTATGGACAGATTCGTCGATCCATTTTCATCATCTGTGGTGCAGCGCTTGCGCTGCATGAATGGCTAACGGGCAGTATAACGCAAAAACTTAGATATCCAAGAGGTTATATCGGTCTCCATAAGGAATAAAAACTTATTCACTATAAATATAGGAGTTGACCAAATGGGGACAATATTCACAGAGGAAATGATCTTGGATGACCTATTAAAAACATTTCATCATTTTTTCGGTTTGAATGTAATTGAAACTACTTCAATAAAACGAGGCTGGTTAAACTTAAAGTGGAAAGTTACGACTGATGCAGGGGAATTTTTACTTAAACAATATAACAAAGAAAGATATAAATTATATAACCCAGAGGAGATATTGTTTGCACTCTCTCAACAGATTAGATTGTATGACCAAGGTTTAGCGTGCCCCAAAGTGTTATCACAGAATGGAAGTATTTTGCTTGAATCTGATAATGGAGAACTCTTCCTGGTGATGGAATATTGCCAGGGAAAACTAATTTCACCAGGTAAAACTAATGTCCATCAAATATACGATTTAGGTCGAGCAACAGGGAAAATGCATCGATTGTTAAATGACGGGACACTTGGCATTAAAAATAGTCCACAATTTATTCCTCCAAGCCGTGAGGAGCGTTTAGCACATTGGAACTCAGTTTGGGAAAAGACTAAGGGAGTTGGTAACCCTCAGTTGCTTGCAGATATAGAAACTCAATTTAAAGCTACTGAAGAAATGAATATAGAAATACTCGAATTACTTCAAACAGGATGGGCACATCGTGACCTTTGGGTAGATAATCTTTTATTTAATGATAACGGATTAACTGCAATTCTAGATTTCGATCGACTAAAATATGACTATCCGCAACTTGATGTAGCTCGTGCTGTGATGTCATGTGCCTTAGATGATAATTTAGATGTCTCCCTGGCTTCGGCGTTTATGGAAGGGTATAGTGAGGAACGCAACGTGGTAGAGGGCTATTTAACACATTCATTACAGTTGTTGTGGTATATGGAAAGCATATGGTGGATTAATGCTAACATGGATCAACATAGTGTACCGCCAGCTCGCTTTGCAAAGGAAATGATTTGGCTTGCTGAAAGTCAAAAAAATTTGTCCGGTTTGTTAGGAAATATTTAGACAACGCAAAATTAACCGCTTTTCGTTAAGCTCCCATGAAAACTAAATTAGCTCTAAACCTGAAAAAGAGCATAATAAAAAAGACTCAGAATAACACTTTTAAAAAAAGGTTGAGCCTCTTGAGTAATCATATAGAGATTGTTAGATCTTTTAAGCACAAAAAACATCATATAGATAACAAACAAAAAGGCAAGGCTGGTGCAACAACCAAAAAAGGATTAATCTCCCATGAGTGCTACCCATATAGGGTGCGACATTCTGTGATGCACCGTGGTGGTCGGAGTCAGACTAACGGTTGGGCTCTATGGCACCATAGCTTATCGACCTTCTTCGCCAGCCGTACAAACAGTATAGACTGGGGTACCCATTTTCATCCTCTGTGGTGCAGCGCCGCTCTTGCGCTGCATGAATGGCTAACGGGCAGGTTTGTTTAAGAATACATTTGGATAAAGTGGAGATATTATTGAAAACTTCTCCAGATGGGCGGTTATTATGAAAAAATTACTGATATCTTTTTTGGCTATACTTATTTATTCCACTGTTTCAGTAGAGGCTATGCCTGAATACGCAAAATGGGGTAAAATTGCAGTAGAGGAAACACAAAAACGATACAATGCAGACATAATTGATTATAAGCACATCGGTCGTACTGAACTAACACCAAAAAAGTCTGAAGAGAAATTCAAACTATGGATTAGAAGCAAAGCAGGTAACGAGTTTGGGGTTTTTGTATCAATCCAATTTGACCCGTCAACTGAAATGATCCATTCGATTCAGTTTTCTGAAACTAATCGTTAGATTTAATAAATCTTGCTATTTACGCTAACGGAGAACAATAGTTAAACGAAACAAGGAACAGTTTGCCTCGGCAGTGTTCCTTGTTTTTATTAAGCTCCCGGGCAGGTTAGCTTAATAAACGCAATTATAATTAATAAGGATAAAATAGTTAAATATGATTATTATTACCATTATTATGCGAGAGCATGTTATTATCAAATATAGAATATTTAAGACAAGGAGTGGATTTCTCTTGAGTGGATATCGCTGGGATGATTGCCCTATAGAAATAAAGCTTCAGATAACAAATATATCAGATTTTTTAAATCATGCGTTGGGTGAAAACTTAATTGGAACATACCTTCACGGGTCATTATGTTTAGGGTAGCTTTCAGCCTTCCCACAGTGATTTAGACATGATTGTAATCACTAAACAACCATTAACTGCTCCTCAAAGGCTACATTTAATGAATGGGTTCTTAGCTTTACATAAAAAGCCGTCACCAATCGAGATAAGTATTCTGTGCTATTCAGACCTTAATCCTTGGAGACACCCTACCCCTTATGAGTTTCACTTCAGTGAATATTGGAGACCAAAATTCGAGGTCATTTCTAGTGAAAATGATTTGGCATTCTGGGATATTAAGGAGATTTATACAGATGGAGATATTGCTTGTCATGTAACTTTAATTAACCAAAGTGGTATTTGTATCTATGGTCGAGCCATCAGTGAAATATTCCCAGTAGTACCTGAAAAAGATTTCTGGGATTCTATTTTTTGGGGAATAGAATATTTCAGCAAATTAGATGGAGAACTTTTAACTACAGGAATCCTCACACTTCTGAGAATTTGGTCTTATAAAGAAAACAAAGCGATATATTCAAAAGCACAAGCTGGTGAGTGGGCTGTTGGGTTAGTCCCTTCAGAATACCGTGACATCATTGAAAATCTTGTAGATGTTTATAACGATAAAGCTAAGAAAAAAGACTTCTCAGAGACAGATTTAAATAATTTAAGGCATTATGTAATAAATCAAATCAAGGAACCATTATTGAGCTCCCATGGAAGAACGCAATTACTTCTATAATCTGTGGTGTCACGTGTACGACATGTATGGCTAACGGGACACGATAGCTCAATAACGACACAAAGGCAATCGATCAGTGGATCGGCTGCCTTTGTTCAGCTAAACATTCCTGTTAGGGCTAAGAAATAGACTTTGCCAAAAAAGGAGCGCCTCGGTATGATGGGTTTGTCCACGGGTTCGAAACCCAACACCATCAAGGAGACGCTCTTATCATGAAGTTTAAACAATCAGAAGCACAAAATCAACGAATTGAACGAATTACCACTTCTTATCTTGTAGTAGGCATCGATATGGCCAAGGAAACACATGTAGCACAGGTAACGAATTATCGTGGAATCGTGCTGACGAATCGGCATCTATCGTTTAGCAACACCATTGAGGGCTTTGAAAGGCTGCAACGTTGGATGGAAGCCATCCAGCAAAAGCACCGTTTAAGCAGCGTAATCATTGGTATGGAGCCGACAGGGCATTATTGGTGGAACTTGGCCAACTGGCTTACACATAAAGGATTGCAAATCGTCTTAGTCAATCCAGCAACGACCAAGCGCAATAAAGAAAACCGTGACAATTGCCAATCGAAGAGTGACCCAAAAGACGCACTTGTCATTGCAGATGTAGTAAGCCGTGGCTACTACTATGAACATACGAAACAGACCCACGTGTTTCAGCGGTTACGAACCCTGATGAGTGATCGAGAATTTTGGGTTACGAATAGTGTTCGGTTACAAAATCGCATCATTCGTTGGCTGGATATCCGCTTTCCGGAGTACAGTTCGGTTTTTAAGGATTGGACCTGCAAACGTTCGATGGCCACACTGAAGGAGTTTCCTACGCCTCAGGATCTTGCAGGGCGGTCTATACCGGAGATCATTTCGATATGGAGAAAACATATGCAGCGAGCAGGCGGTTCTTCAGGCACACAAAAGGCGGCTGAGCTCATTGCATATGCTAAGCGGAGTGTAGGAGACGTTACAGCTTTAACTGAAGCAAAGCAAGATTTTGTACGTCTAATCACGGAGTTCGAACGAATTACGGATATGTTAGTAGACATCGAAAAGCAACTCCGCGCATTGCTAGAGGAGATTCCCATGGCCGCCCAGCTCCGTTCCATTAAAGGCCTTGGTCCGATCTTTGTCGCGGCCATCTTAGCAGGTGCAGGTGACCTTAGACAGTATGAACATGGACGTCAGTTACTGCGCAAAGCCGGTCTAAATCTCGCAGAAAGTACATCGGGGAAAAGGAAAGGACAGATCATCATCTCCAAACGAGGAGACTCCAGCCTAAGGAAATATCTATACTTAGCGACCATTCAACTCATCGGAATTAATCCGATCTTTCAAGAATTACATCAGCACAATGTTCAAGTAAAGCACATGAAAAAGCAACAGTCTGTCTTCAAGCTTGTGGGTAAAGTAGCGCGAATTCTGATCGGTATGGTCCATCGAGCAGAAACATTCTCTCCCGAAAAAGCCAGCTATCTCGTTTCACAAGCAGCTTAAGGTATTACCCGTCACGTATATTGATTCGTTCGCGGGATTTTGACAAAGAAAGCACGGAGAACCGAGTTACTGCCCAAAAAGGGCTTAGACCCGTCCGCTAAACGCAATCGGTCTCCACACCTTGGATAAGTATGACGATGGAATGTAAGGGCATAGACCCGTCGAGTCATGGGATGGTAAACACCAGGGCAATTTGTGGAGTTTGCGTACAGTAGAGTGAAGCGATAAGGAATGGCTGAAGCGATTCCTCTGTTCCCGCATGCCCAAATACTGGACTGACGGCTCTCGCCTCCAGCTTTCCCCACCTTTAATACTAATCCATGGTGATGAAATCCTGCGAATGAGTGAGTATATGTGAGATAACCCATTAAAACTGAGGGACGGGCAGTATAGCTTAACAAGGGTATTGTTGATTTATTTTCTTGGTTAGTTTAACCGATTGGCAATAAACCGATTAGGGAGGCGAATCCATGTTTGATATTGAAAGAATTAAAGAGATTATTCCTCATCGAAATCCATTTCTCTTGGTCGATAGAATATTGGAAATTAATGAGGGGAAGAGAGCTGTTGGAATTAAAAATGTAACAATTAATGAACCTTATTTTCTAGGTCATTTCCCTGGCTATCCCGTAATGCCTGGAGTCTTAATTGTAGAAGCACTGGCACAGATCGGTGGAATCGCTATGTCTAACGTTGAGAGCAACAATCATAAAATAGGCTTACTGACTGGTATTGATAGTTGTCGTTTCAAACGACAAGTAAAACCAGGAGACCAACTCCTTCTTGTATTTGATGTAATTCGAATCAAGGGACAAATCGTCAAAGGAAAGGGCGTCGCCACGGTAAATAATGAATTGGTATGTGAATCTGAAATAATGTTTGCATTCAGTTCGATTTAGGTTTTAAGGTAACGGGACACGATAGTCGATATATTCTCGCAAATATTTGTGTAACTAAACGACCAAAATTTGCAAGGGTGGTGGACATTATGTTGAATCAATCCATTTTGAGAGACGGATTAACGATCATCTCTTCATGCAAAAAGGAAACAGGTGACATTTGGCAGGCTCACTTTGGTGCTGCCGCCATCGGCAGTTATTTTTTCGTTACAACTAATAATTTGAGTCAAGAACTGGCTCAACTAGTATCTTCGCAGGCCGGAGCGATGGCAAAAAAGATTCTTGGGGCGAACGGCGTACAACACCGTTCCGGTTGTGACGAGCAAACAGCCGTAACTACCATACTTGAGGCACTTGATAGAACGATCGATCAGCTACACTGGGTCGGTCATAATGTGATTTACAGTACAGCAAGTTTGTTGGCCATCCATGAACTTAAAGGCTGGGGAAGTACTGAGGATATTGCAGGAATAACCGATCTCATTCGCTCGTTTGAGAGGACAATTCCGGGACGGTCATGGATTGGTTTCTCTGCTTCCGAAGTGAAAAGGATGGAGATTACGGACGCAGACGACTTTCCGACTATATCGAATCCCAATGAGCTTTCTTCGCTTGTGCTGGAACAATTGGCCGAGTTCCCCGTCATTTATCGCGCAGAATCACATCATGATTTAATTGGTCACATGCTGACTTTCTCACATGCGTTAAACATCTTGTTTGACCTTGGCCATGTCTCCTTTTTCGAAAGAGGATTACAGCCTATAATGAAGCTAATTAAAGTTCTGCGCCATAGTCGTAACGTTAAACCTGGAGATTCAATCAAATTGGTTTCGCCTGTCGATCATCTGCCTTTGCAGCCGGCGGCGCGGGCGAACGTGCTTCCGATCGATATTAAGTATTGGGAAAAGAACTATAGCGAACAAGATTGGGATTACGGTCACGTATTTAAATTTTCTCATAGCTTCTATGACCATTTACGACGAGTGGAGCAAAAGAAAGAATCGTATATTGAAAACTTTCGGTATATCATTGTCCAATTGTCACAACTCGAATGACTAGTGGGAAATCGCTTTTGGTTAATGGACACCATGATAAGTGTGAATATTGGTGATCAGGAGATAGCCCAAGCTGCACCCATCATGCAGGGCTTATAGTGGTTGGCTACACCCGATGGCATTTCTTCATGGGTACCAGATTAGTTGAGCTAACGGGAAACGTTAGCTTAATAAAACAGCGGCAGTCTAGGACTTTATTTTCTTGTCCACGGCTGCCGCTGTTTTTTTTAGTTAGGCTAGTCTAATACTTTATTTTATTTCAACAAATGCTAACGTCAATAAAAGAGACGAAAAGGTTGATATTTATCGGTTTGACTTTTTTTGGTATCTGCCAGAATGTATTCAGTAATTTTGAAGTAAAAAGCTGTATTGTGAATCAGATCACAATACTATTTTTAATACATGCTATGTTAGAACTATTAAGAAACGATTAAGTCATCTAAGGAGAGTCTATTATGGCTAAATATGAACAACAAAGAAACTTTTTGAAATCCAATTTTCTTGAATTTAAACATATTAAAACAGATAAGCTAAAGGGACTCCCACAACCACCAATTGTTAAGTCCTTTAATTCGACATCACTAATTATTGATTTGCCAAAGATCAGCAGAGACGTTGTGAGTAAAGAAAATATATATGAATGTATAAATGATAGAAGAAGTACAAGGTTTTATTCTGATGAATCATTAAGTCTTGATGAGTTATCATATTTATTATGGGCTACCCAAGGGATAACGAGTATGACGAAGAATGGGTGTACACTGCGAACTGTACCCTGCAGTGGGGCAACACATACATTTGAGACATATTTATTTATTATGCGAGTAGAAGGCTTGCAACAAGGAATTTACAGATACCTTCCTGTGGAACACAAGCTCGTGTTTATGTTTGAATTAGATAAAATTGATCAAAAAATTGATGCGATTACTTTGGATCAGCCTTTTGTCCCTAATTTTGTTAAAAAAGCTTCGGTAATGTTTGCATGGAGTACAACACCCTATCGCTCTGAATGGAAGTATGATATTTCAGCTCACAAAAAAATCCTCATCGATGTTGGACATGTAAGCCAAAACCTTTATTTGACTAGTGAATCGATCGGTGCAGGTGCTTGTGCAATTGGAATCTATGATCAAAAGTTGATTGATGATATTTTAGAATTAGACGGTGATGAAGAATTCATCATCTTTATGGGTGCAGTTGGGAAGAAACGAGAATAATGCAAGTATTGATCAAAGATTGGTCCGAAGATATGATGAGCATTTATCGGCGTTGGTGATCTCGAAGAGTTCATGCTCTAGGTGTTCATGCTGCAATACCTTCTCGACGACGAGCACCGTAATCATCTCGATTTTGCGGATTTTCGCGATGTCGGTCATTTCTTGGATCCCGTGCAAGCCGACCAGCATGGTGCAGTACGACATGTTCTCCGTGTAACGGAAACCGAATTTGGCGAGACCGTTGATCTGCTGATGATGCTCCGGGAAATATCATTTGAGCAAGCGAAGGAGCATAATCGACCTTGCAGCGCTCTCGAACGCGAGAATGGACTGCTGAAGCTCTTGATTCTCATGCAGCAGACGATCGATCGTCTGCCAAAGTAGTTGAAGCAGCCCGTTCTGTTGCAGCGTCAAAAAATATCTCGGCGCCATGTATTATGATGGTGAAAAAGATTTTATACTAGAAGATAACGGTCGTTGGTTATCTTTAGGACTTGTTGTTGGGCAGAAAAGATAAGTTTTTTGAGACCGCCTTCATAGCGGTCTTTCTATACTCGGCGGATGCGCGCGCTGCTCAGGTTATTGAACTAACAGGCAGTTTAACACAACAAATCGCCACTTCTGATATACTTTTTAATAAAGCATTTAAGGTGGTCGGATGATGTTAAATAATTATTTGGATAAAACATTAGAAGAACTTGAAGGGGAGACTTGGGGTGAGCCCAGTATGGCTCAAACCTTGTTGTTAGGTGTCATGAATTACGAAGAAAACCGTTAATGGATTTCTCAGTCGAAGATTTAAGAATAATGATTGGACAAGGTTTCAGTTTGAAATATCTTGTTCCAATTGCTCTTAGGTACTTGGCAGACAACCCATTTGTCAGAGGAGATTTTTATAAAGGAGACTTGTTGGTATGTGTAATAAACATCGAACAGACTTTTTGGGACTTAAACCCCGAAACGCATGTTGAATTGGATTCAATTATAACCGATGTTAAATACACAATTGAAAAGTTACTTCCATTGGTGTCCACTTATAAGACTTCAAATCGCTGAACTCCCATGAAAATTAAATCTGTAGTTTCTGTAAAAGGGCAAACGTAAATAAGACGCAGTCCATTCATTTTTTTGAAGGGCACAGCACCCGAAATAGGAATATTGGTATATTAATGAATTAAGAGACTTCTGCAATAGTTACAGAATAACCTAAGTTTTCTAGTCGTCGAACTGCGTATTTCACAATAGATTGTTGCTTCTGTTTGTCAAAATAATCTTCGCCTAGGTCCACATACATTTCTTCGCGTGTTAACAGATAGTAGGCTATTCTCAACATAGCATGCGCAACAGAGATTGCTGCCCTTTTTCTTCCTTTTCGTGCTGCCGTTCGTCTATACATAGCACCAAGATAGTTCTTTGAGGCTGCTACAGAATGGGCTGCCTCAACTAAAGCAGACTTCAGATATTTGTTTCCATTTTTGGTTTTGGTAGATTTTCTTTTTCCTGCACTTTCATTATGCCCAGGTACAAGTCCAGCCCATGAGCATAAATGCGCAGCACTGGGAAACTGCTTCTTAATATTGGTCCCAATTTCGGCTAAGATTTGTTCTGCCATTCGAGTAGCTATTCCAGGAATTGAATCTAAACGTTCGACATCGTCATGAAATGGGACTACCCTCGAAGCGATTTCTTGATCTAAAAGCAGGATCTGTTCACTTAAAAAATCAATATGAGTTAAAATCGTCTTTATCATCAGCCGTTGGTGAGGGTTTACATAGCCTTGCAGAGCTAGTTCAAGTTGATCTTTCTTTCGTTTCATGGTGCGTCTAGCGAAGTTTGCTAATTTCTCAGGATCATCTTCACCATCAGCAATGGCACGGAGCATGTCGCGAGAGGATACACCCATAATATCAGAGACAACAGAGCTAAGTTTAATATTGGCTCCTTCTAACACTTTTTGAATTCGGTTATGTTGTCTAGCTCTTTCTTCAATGGTACTCCGACGATACCGTACAAGTTCTCGAAGTTCCCGTTGATTTCGATCTGGAATGAAACTTGCTTTAAGTAGCCCATGACGAAGAAGCTTTGCAATCCATTCTGAGTCCTTAACATCTGTTTTACGTCCAGGCAAAGCTTTCATATGCTGGGCATTTACCACTAAAAATTCAATTCCTTCAGCTTCAAGTAAATTAACAATAGGCTTCCAAAATACACCCGTGCTTTCCATAGCAACGTGAGTACACTCATGTTGTTTAATCCAATCAATTAATTGTAATAGAAACACAGTTTTAGTTGAAAACGTTTGAATCTCCTTTCCATTAGACGTTAGAATACATGCGGTAATGTTATCCTTATGAATATCCATACCACATGCTCGTTCAACTACGATTTCCACCTTAATGCATCCTCTCAACGGCTAAATTAGATAAGAGGCTGGTGCAGCAACCAGAGTAGGATTAATCTCCCATGAGTGCTTCCCAAAAGGGAGCGACAATCTGTGATGCACCGTGATCGTTGGAGTCAGAATAACGGATGGGCTCTAAGGCACCATAGTTCATCGACCTTCCTCTCCCAGCCATAGTAGCAGTGTTAACAGATATAACTATTTTCATCATCTGTGGTGCGGCGCTTGCGCTGCATGTATGGCTAACGGGAAACGATAGTATAATAGTGGTTGCTTCGGCAGCCGGTTTTTATTTGTTAACAAAGGCAGGTTAGTTGAATATCAATTTTTGAGCAGGCTTCGGAAGCCTGCTCATTATTTTTAAAAAAATAAACATCAACGCCCTGGTTGTACGCATGATTTCAATGAAAATTCCTCATTTTCTATTTCTGTTCAGCCCCTTTTTCTTGAACGTGAGCAATGCTAAGCTCCACAAAGTTCAGCACTTCGTCGGATATGGGATATAGTCCTGACTCTAATGTAGGGAGCTTCCTCACTTCCCAAAACTTCTCCATCAATTTCTCGTCTCCATTAAAGGTTTCGTGTGATAGCTTCATTAACTCGCAGGCAATGTTATAACCTTCATCAGATTCAGGTGGAACAGATTGCTGTATGCACCACTCAATCCGGCGCAGCAAAGAGGCATATTGCTGAGTGGTCTGGTCATTACTGTTGAGATTGGGTAGTGCATTCTGTAGAAATGCACTTTCGTCATCGTTGAAGTAATCGATCCACTGTTTAGAAATAGGTTGTACGTTATGGACCAGATGAGAAACCCGATCCCAGGAGAGTGTACCTTCCAGATCAATCATGTTGATCAAAGACGTAGTATTTGCAATACTGCCTTGAAGAGAAGTGAGCTGCTCCTGAAGATGATTATGGTGTGCAATTAGAATATGACGAAAAGATAGCTTGTCCATTACATTTTGAATGTCTTCAAGGGGGAGTGATAGTGATTTAAGCAATGTTATCTTTTCGAGAGTGAATAAATCTTTCTCTGAATAATAACGGCGGCCGTTATCTTCCTTATAACTCGGTGTAAGAAGACCGATCTGATCATAATAACGTAGGGTTCGAACGGAAATGTTCCGCTGTTTGGATACTTGTCCTGTTGTCCATCTATTCATGTTTCTTCTTTCCTCCCAAAATAATGCTTGCAGGTGACGTAACGTCACCTAATATCATTAAATTATATCACAGAGGATTGAGGGATTAAGGATGACCAGTACGGAAATGTGGAAGAAGATGGATCAGTGGACATGGCGTGAGTTTATTGCTTTACTTGCACTTGAATTTGTATTCGTTATATTCGTTATCAAATATGCACTCCAGTCAATGTATGAGCAATGGTTGGGGAATACTCTTTACTCAGGGACTCTTACAGGGCTTACCATCGCGATTGTACTTTTGTTAGGATTATATTTCATTGCTTTACGACCTAAGAAAATGTCCTGGACAGAGGTAGGAGTAAAGGGATTTCCTGCGAAAGATTGGTGGAGGATTGCGCAGTGGACACTTATTCTTATCGTATTCAGTGTGGCGACTCTCTATCTCACCAGTTTCCTTGGGAATACGGTGGACAATAGCAAAACAGAGAGTCTGAAGCAAAATGTCACTCTATTTACTATGATTATTGGTATTGTGTCAGCAGGGATCGTGTCACCTTTTTATGAGGAGATATTTTACCGTGGATTTATATATCGTTGGCTACGGGCTCGTGTTAGTATGAGATGGGCGATTGTGATTAGTTCGCTTATCTTTACTCTTGCACATTTTCCTACTATAAATGCCATGCCCGTGAATTTTATTAGTGGAGTTGTGTTTGCATGGACCTATGAACGTACGGGATCGGTCGTGCCTGGTATGATCGTTCACGGTGTGTTTAATACGATTGCCGTGTTGTTAACAGCGATGGGTTAGGATGATTATATTATGTATACACGATGAGCGCTAAAGAGCATCTGTGTCTGTATTAATTGGAAAGAGCTGCATATTTAAGACTTGGGTACTGACCATAAGCTTAGGTGTAATTTATCTCCTATGAAAATTAAATCTGCGAAAAACCTCAAAAGGACAATTCATCATCTTTGGTGCAGTGTTTACCCTGCATGGATGGCTAAAGGGTAACGATAGCTCAATAAACATGAATAGGCAGCTGCGTGATCGGCTGCCTTTATTCAACTAACGGGACAATATAGTTGAACGAAACAAGGAACAGTTTGCCTCGGCAGCTGTTCCTTGTTTTTATTAAGCTAAAGGGAAGGATAGTTCAATCGTTTCTCGAATATTTTATGAGTTGGATAATTGTATGAACTCTGTGAGTATAACGTTATCTGAAAGATACGCAAATCTTATATGTGAGGGTGATTCGTTTGAAGCAAGGAATCATTGTGTTGATGAACGGAACTTCAAGTTCAGGAAAGACTAGTATTTCTAATGAACTGATAAATCAGAAAGAAATTCCTTTTCATCATTTATCAATAGATGATTTTATCAAGGATTTTTTTAATAATAAATTTTCAGATATTGAACCTACAAGAGAAGTAGATGAGCAAGTTATCGCACAAATAATGTTTGATCCCTTAATCTCAATGTACTATTCGACAATTAAATTGTTTTCAGAAATGGGTTTGAATGTATTAGTAGATACTGTAATCGAAAATGATAAGTGGTTTAATGAGTGTCTTGATGTATTTTTCGATCAGCCTACACTATTTATAGGTGTAATATGCTCGAAAGAAGAACTCATAAGAAGAGAGCAAACAAGAGGAGATAGAAAAATTGGACTAGCAGCTTCACAGTTCAGCAAAGTATATTGCATTGATGAATATGACCTTGAAGTAAATACTGAAGAGATGAATCCAATAGAATGTGCCGAAAAGATATTAAGTTTTATTAAGTCCAATAAGGAATACTCGGTATTTAAGAAATTAAGTAAAAGAAATGTTAGTGTTTCTTAGAAGGCGTATCCATCAGATAACACCATATTCATGCATTGGGGCTATCGCCCCTCGGTCTGCCCGAGGGATTTCGGAATTAAGCTCCCATGAAAACTAAATTAGCTCTAAACCTGAAAAAGAGCATAATAAAATAGACTCAGAATAACACTTTTTAAAAAAAGGTTGAGCCTCTTGAGTAATCATATAGAGATTGTTAGATCTATTAAGCACAAAAAACATCATATAGACAACAAACAAAAAGGCAAGGCTGGTGCAACAACCAAAAAAGGATTAATCTCCCATGAGTGCTACCCATATAGGGTGCGACATTCTGTGATGCACCGTGGTGGTCGGAATCAGACTAACGGTTGGGCTCTATGGCACCATAGCTTATCGACCTTCTTCGCCAGCCGTACAAACAGTATAGACAGGGGTACCCATTTTCATCCTCTGTGGTGCAGCGCCGCTCTTGCGCTGCATGAATGGCTAACGGTGAACGTTAGTCCAGAGATCCTGGGAGCAGTTTGCCGCCGCGACAGCTGCTCCTTCTGTCGTTAAGCTATAGGGCAGGTTAGTGCAAAAAGCAATCGAAAAATGTACGGTAGTAACAGTTTCATATTTAAAAGAGCAGTATTGAAAGATATATAAATACTTTGGTTCCTTCAATGGTGATCGTACTTTGATTAACGTTTACTACATGATATGATTACTTAGATTTTAAGCTAAACTTATTCAGTTGGAGGATATTTATGAGTAATAATAAAGAAAACGTAATACTCTATATAAGATTTAAAGTTAAAAGTGGGAAAAAGGAAGAATTCAAAGAATTATTATCCGCTAATATGCGAGCGATGGAACATGAATCAGCTTTTGTAAGTGCCATTCTTTCAGATGATATTGATAATTCAAATGAGGTTACTCTTTTTGAAATCTGGAAAGGAACAAAGGAAAGTTGGTTAAAAGAAGAACTTCCTAAACCTTATAGAAAAACATATGAGCATCAACTTGTGGATTTAATCGATGAAAGAATGATTAGTTATCTTACACCGACGAATGAGTGGAGAACTAATTTAACAAACAAAAAGATAGATTAATTAATGATTTAAAGAATGACTTGTCTAAAAAACAGGTTGCTCCTTCTCAATTTAACTTGCTGGTTTTATTCGCTCTTACTGTTTCATCTATTATTTCTAAACGTTAGTTCATGTCATGTTGTAATTCTGTGGTTATTTTTGAGCTAACGCAGAACGATAGTGTGGAGCTGCTGCAAATACAGCTCCTCTTTGATGTTCGTTGAGGTAACGGGCAGTTTTATTGAACAAGTTGTAAATTTAACATTTTAAAGTAAGAGCATTTCTTTGTAATGAGAAATGCTTTTTTATTTTTGTCAAAATTAAAAGTATATAATAATATAATTAAAAACAATATAAGTTTATTGTGAAACAATATATTATGTAGTAAAGTCAAAACTGACATTAAATAAGTGAGGTGCACTTTATGAAACGAGCAACAACACTCTTTTTGAAGATGGCTGTTATTCTTATTGGAATCCCAATTCTCGCTTTGTGCATATTTTTAGTGCCTAAGATTGGGGATTTTGCTGGAAAATTGTATCCAGAAATGGCTTATATGAAATCTCTCGTTTTAATCGATATGTACGCGGCAGCGATACCTTTTTACTTTGCTCTGTATCAGGCTTTTAAACTTTTAAGCTATATTGATAAGAACCAAGCGTTCTCGGAATTATCGGTAAAGGCTTTAAAGAATATAAAATACTGTGCCATCACAATCAGTACCTTGTACCTGCTAGGTATGCCACTCTACTATCTCATGGGGAAGAGAGTTGACCCTCCAAGTTTCATACCAATCGGATTGGTCATTATTTTCGCCTCTATGGTGATCGCCGTTTTTGCTGCTGTTCTCCAAAGACTTTTACAAGAAGCTATTAATATAAAATCAGAAAATGATTTAACGGTCTGAGGTGGAGCATATGGCAATTATTATTAATATTGATGTGATGTTAGCAAAACGAAAAATGAGCGTAACGGAGCTTTCGGAGAGGGTTGGAATTACTATGGCGAATCTTTCCATTCTGAAAAATGGGAAAGCAAAAGCGGTTCGTTTTTCAACATTAGAAGCAATATGTAAGACTTTGGATTGTCAGCCGGGTGATATTTTGGAGTACAAAAGTGACGAAGACACTTAATAAAAATAGACAACAAATTTATTCAATCGACCTTCCTCTCCCAGCCATAGTAGCAGTATTAACAGAGATGACCATTTTCATTATCTGTGGTGCAGGGCTTGCGCTGCATGAATGGCTAACGGAGAACTATAGTTCAATTAAACAGCGACAGTCTAGGGCTTTGTTTTCCCGGTCGATGACTGCCGCTGTTTCTATTGTTGAGGTTATGCTTCAGGAGAAAGAACATAAACTTGCCGATGCAGAAGA
Organism: Paenibacillus sp. FSL K6-0276; assembly: GCF_037977235.1. Taxonomy (NCBI): domain Bacteria; kingdom Bacillati; phylum Bacillota; class Bacilli; order Caryophanales; family Paenibacillaceae; genus Paenibacillus; species Paenibacillus sp. FSL K6-0276. The sequence goes on from NZ_CP150276.1 coordinate 983,009, forward strand.
AGAATTAGCGATTGTAAAAAAAGCAGTGCACATCTTCAGCAAAGCAAGGAACTAAGATTCCAGTTTATGGAGGACCATCGCTCCGAGTTTCACTTGGAGAAGATGTGCGATATCCTACAGGTGTCATGGAGCGAATCCGGAATCATTTTGTTGATCATAAAAAGCGGTATGGGAGTCCGAAAATCACCCGTCTGCTGCACCAGGAGGGCTATACCATCACCGAACGCACCGTGAGTGTGTACATGCGACAGATGAAGCTCCGTTCTATCGTGTCTAAACCCTACCGTGTACAGACTACCCACTCCAAGCATAACCATCCCATCGCACTTAACACGCTGAATCAACAGTTTAAAGTTCTCAAACCCAACACGGTATGGGTCACTGACATCACATACATCCCTTGCCGGGGAGGTCGCTTGTACCTAGCCAGCGTCATGGATTTATGTACGCGTGAAATCGTAGGATGGCGATTGTACGACCATATGGAATCCAGCATGAGCCGCAGAGGTAACTGTTATGATAACGCCTGTATCGAGTCTTGGCACAGCATTTTGAAGAAGGAACTCATCTATTGTAATCCGCGGTTCAAAACCAAAGAGCAAGCCTACCAGTCGCTTTTTCAATACATTGAGTTCTACTATAACCGGAAGCGAATGCATGGCGCGCTGGGGTATCTTTCTCCTGTTCGTTTTGCTGAGCAATTTACTAGAAAATCTGTTTCGTGACTGTCCACTTTCTTGACAGAGGTCCACCTGCCAGTTACGCGCTGAGCGCAACATTATCATTTTTCGGCAAGAGCAGACCTATTTCCCCGTAATCACATTGACTTGGGTTTGTCTCACCCCTATGATGATTATTAATATAAAATAAATGGCACGAAGAGGAGCGAAACATCATGGCTTTGGAGATCGAACGCAAGTTTCTACTGCCGGAATTTCCGGAACAGCTAATTCAAGCAGGAGAATTGAAGATTGTTACCCGGCATAATATCGACCAGACGTATCTGGCGATAGACGGGGGTCAAGAACTGCGCGTACGTAAAATTACGGATCTGGACTCAGGCGAGGTAACGTACACACATACGTTTAAGGATGGCAAAGGGATCAAACGTGAAGAAATCGAATATTTTATCTCAGAAGGTTTATATAATCAGATGATTGAGGCAGTAAAAGCAGTAGCTTTGGTCAAAGAACGGATTACAGCGGTATGGAATGACACCACGGTTGAGATCGACGTATATTCTCAGCTTAAATTGTCCGTTCTGGAGGTTGAATTTGAATCTCTGGAGGAAGCGGAAAGCTTCAAGGCGCCGGAATGGTTCGGCAAGGATGTCAGCACGGAACGGCAATACAGTAACAAAACGGTCTGGAAAGAGCTACAAAATAAGACAAAGAATTAACGGACTTTAGCGCGTAAACGTGGTAGTATATAGGGAAAACAAGCAGCTATAAGGCGAAACTTATATTTAAATATAAGAATTTATCATGTTGTATATTAAATAGAGGGGTTCAGGAGGATGAGTATGAAGTATATAAGCACAAGAGGTAATGTGGAACCTAAAGGCTTTATCGATACGGTGTTGATGGGACTTGCGGATGACGGCGGACTGATGGTCCCTTCCGAGATTCCTGTCGTTTCAGCAGCTACTTTGGAAGAGTGGAGAAGTCTTAGCTACCAAGAGTTGTTCCTGAAGATCTTCGCCTATTACACTAATGAGGAGATCCCTTACGAGGATTTGCAGGAAATGGCCAACACCAGTTATGGCAATTTCCGCGCGCCGGAAGTAACGCCTGTTCACCAAGTAAATGATTCCTTGTATGTACTGGAATTGTTCCATGGGCCTACTTTTGCCTTCAAAGATGTAGCGCTGCAGTTTATGGGTGAGCTGTACTCTTATATTTCCAAAAAGCAGAACAAGATCATCCACATCCTCGGAGCAACCTCGGGGGATACTGGGGCGGCTGCCATTCAGGGCGTTCGCGGTAAAGAAGGAATCAAGATTTGTATTCTTCATCCACATGGTAAGGTAAGTAAAGTGCAGGAGCTGCAGATGACTACGGTAGATGACAGCAATGTGCTGAACCTATCTGTTCATGGTAACTTCGATGATTGTCAGAAGGTGATTAAGGATCTGTTCGCGGATCTAGACTTTAAGGGTCGCTATCATCTGCGTGCGATCAACTCCATTAACTTTGTGCGTATTCTGGCGCAGACCGTCTACTATTTCTATGCGTATTTGCATGTCGGTGGCAGCGGCGAGAAGAAGATTAATATCAGTGTGCCTTCCGGCAACTTCGGTAATATTTTCTCTGGATATTTGGCTAAGCAAATGGGATTGCCGATTAACAAGCTGATTATTGCTACGAATGAAAATAACATCTTGGAGCGTTTCGTGAACACTGGTGAATACAAACCAGGCAGCTTCACAAGCACGTACAGCCCTTCGATGGATATTCAAGTGGCGAGCAATTTTGAGCGGTATCTGTATTATCTGGTAGGCGAGGATTCCGAGAAGTTATCTGCGTATATGTCCAAGCTGCAGACTGAGGGTAAGATTACGGTCGAAGGCGAAGCGCTTCAGCAGGTGCAGCAAGATTTTGCAGCGCTGGGTGTGAAGAATGACCAATGCTTGAATACCATCGCTAAGTATCAGAAGGAGTATGGTTACTTGCTTGATCCGCATACAGCATGTGGAATCGCGGCTTACGAAGCTTTCAATGGCTCGGATGAGATTGGCATTACCTTTGCGACTGCACATCCAGCTAAATTTGATGAGGCGATTACCCTGATCGACATTAAGCAGGAATTCCCGGCACAAATTAAAGCGTTGTTCGAGATGCCACAACATCAAACCGTAGTGGATCATGACAAGGATGAAATCGTGCGTCAATTGCAGGTTTTTTATAAATAAGATGTAATTTAATATGGCTAAACGGGCTCCTGTTCTTAAGTTAAGAATGGGAGCCTTTTTACTGCACCTTTCGTCAAATAATGTCGCTATTCACTATGAAAAGTTTGGTATTAACGAAAGAATGGGAGTGGTGATTTTTTTCACAAGATGGATCTATCGGAATTTGTCGGAAATTTGTCTTGAAAAGTAGACATGACTACCCAGAGAGTGAGAAAATAGCATATAGAGTTTTAGTAAGAACTAAAAAGGACGGGATTATCATGACAATTCGTTTCGGGGTCATTGGAACAAACTTTATTACAGACCGCTTCGTGCAAGCCGGCTTGGAGAATGAGGAGTTTATCCTGACAGCCGTGTACTCCCGCACAATGGAGAAAGGTCAGGCCTTTGCTGCAAAATATGCTGGAGCTACAATTTATACGAATTTGGAAGATATGGTCTCCAGTAAAGATGTCGATGCCATATACATTGCAAGCCCGAACTCCATGCATGCTGAGCAGGCGATTATGTGCTTAAATCATGGGAAGCATGTGCTCTGTGAGAAGCCGGCTGCCTCAAACAGTGCCGAGCTTAGAGCTATGATTGAAGCCGCGCAGAGCAATGATGTGTTGTTGGTAGAAGCAATGAAATCGACATTCATGCCGAATTTCGGAGTGATCAGAGACAATTTGTATAAGATTGGCCAAGTTCGCCGTTATTTCGCGAGCTATTGCCAATACTCATCGAGATATGATGCCTATCGGCAGGGAACGGTGTTAAATGCTTTTAATCCAGCCTTCTCTAATGGCTCATTGATGGATCTTGGTGTTTATTGCTTATATCCTATGGTAGTGTTGTTCGGGAAACCGAAGTCTGTAAAGGCCGTGGGTCTAATGCTCTCTTCTGGAGTGGATGGCGAAGGAAGTATTGTCATGCAATACGATGATATGGACGCAGTTGTGATGCATTCCAAGATCGCTGATTCCTATTTGCCAGCCGAGATTCAAGGGGAAAGTGGTACAATGGTGATCGACAAGATTAACCAACCCTACCAAGTGAAGATTCATTATCGTGACGGGACCGTCGAGGAGCTTACGCAGCCTCAGGTATACGAGTCTATGTATTATGAGGTGGAGGAATTTATCAACTTAATTAAGAACGGTGAACGGGAAAGCAGAATTAACACGCATGCAAGTTCCTTGGCGGTAGCAGAGGTTATGGAGGAAGCCAGAGCGCAGATCGGCCTCCGCTATGCCGCAGATCTATAAATAGAAGGGGAGCAGAACTTGAAGACTTTTAAAAAGGTATACATTGAGATAACAAGCGTCTGCAACCTGGCCTGCAGCTTTTGTCCACAAACCGCTCGAACGAAGAACTTTATGAAGCTCGATACGTTTAATACGATATTAGATGAAATTAAGCCACATAGTAATCATATTTACCTTCACGTTAAAGGTGAGCCGCTATTGCACCCCAAGATTGGTGAGCTACTGGATGCCGCACATGCCAAAGGGTTTAAGGTCAATATTACAACCAATGGCACGTTAATTCATAAGGCTGGGCCTAAGATTCTCGGCAAACCTGCACTACGTCAGATGAACTTCTCTCTGCACAGCTTTGATGGACATGAAGGGTCAGAGAACCGCGAAGGGTATTTGGCGGAGATTATTTCTTTTGTACGGGAAGCCTCTGCGCTAGGAGTGATTATTTCCTTCCGGTTGTGGAATTTGACGGAGGACAATCTGACCAATCTGGAGAAGAATCGTAACCGTGAGACGCTTGCTTTGCTGGAGGAGGCCTTTAACCTTGATTTCAAGATCGAAGAAAAGGTTGTGCCTGGCAGCGGCGTCAAGATTGCCCCACGCGTGTATCTCAATCAGGACCATGAATTCCGTTGGCCTGCACTGAACGAGCCGGAGGATGATGGAAAAGGGTTCTGTCATGCGCTACGCAGCCAAGCGGCAATCCTCGTAGATGGCACCGTTGTGCCGTGCTGTCTGGATGGTGAAGGAGTAATTAACCTCGGAAACATTCATGAGACTCCGTTCTCAGAGATTGTAGAGGGTGAGCGGGCGAATAATTTATTTTATGGGTTCTCTCGTAGAGAGGCGGTAGAAGAGCTGTGCCGCAAGTGCGGATATCGGCAGCGGTTCGGAACCTAATGATTGGAATGCAAACAGAACTGGGCCATGGTTATTTCATGAGCCCTAGTTCTGTTTTTTAATTTACAGTAGTGTATATATAATAATTAGTCTTTATAGTCTCCACTTTGGAGCGAAGGAGGAGTATATGCTGAAATCACTGGAAGCCATCACCTTATACCGTGAAGGAATACAAGATCATTTGGAGGATAACCTCTGGCTGAAGCTTATTGTCCAAGCGGAGGAGCAGATTGTAAATTTGGAACGTGTGGAATCTCTGGAGGAGCTGGACCGCAGGAATCCCGTGCTGGACTATGTGGAACGCAGTTTGCAGATTCTAGACCAACTTCCCCGTTCGATTTGGATAAAAGAGCTTGTGGAAGAGACGTTAATCTGGTCAGAAACTGCTAAGGGTGGCACATCGAAAGAGCGGCTACTTTGGCAGGAGGAAGGTATTAATTGTTTTGTACATAACATTGGCTCCGCACAGTTATATGATAGGCATTTGGGTAGGACTGTCTCTGAGAAAGGTGCGATGATTCATTGGCTAATTGAGACCCATGGACTCATAGGACAGCAAATTCGTGGGGAGGTGCCTCCGGAAGTGAATAAGCCGCTCCGTGGTATTGTGGAAGAGCAGCTGCTGACTGTGGAGGAACTGGAACGTTTGCTGACCGTACTCAATCATTGCATCATCGAGGCTGTGTCTCCGGAGTTATGGCTGAATGTAGAGCATGAAGTGAAGCAGCTTATCGCCCTGATTTCCTCCGGAGACCTTGCTAGTCCTATGCCGATGAAGGAAAGGCTGCGCAGAATGCGTCTAGGTCCGATCTCTAGAGGAGAAGATTTCACTACGGAATGGGCAAAGCTGATGCAGGAAGGCTTCCATGCGGAACGATTGGACTCCTTAAGTAAGATTACCTTCTGGTATGTGGAATCTGCACTGCAGACCTTTTCGCTGGAGCAATTTCTGAAGGTGATGATACTTGCTGCCCATAGGGCCCAGAATGAACCCCTAAACCATATCAGCTTCGAGCATGTCATGAACAGCATTTACTACGACTACAAGGGTGTTAAGAAGATCAACGTTTATAAGAAGCGGATTATCGAAAAATATTTAGCGGAGCTTACATGGGAGGATATCGACAAAGAGACTTTACCTACTGAGAACCCTCACCTAATCCTTCGGCAATATTCTAAGGAGTACCTGCCAGATACGGTATTTTTTCAGTTCCAATTCTCAGCAGCGGCTGAGAAGTTGATCGAATTCTGTATGGAAGCTGAAAAATCACCCTTGTATGAACGTGCTGTATTGCTGTTGTTCGACCTGTTCGAGCTGCGGAGGGACGCTTTCGACCGTTTTCATAATGAAGATACCTACTTAAGTCAAATGAATAATACAGCAGACTATAAAGCTGTGATTCTGGATCATGTTACAGGGCAAAAAGTGCTCGATATCGGTCCGGGCGGCGGTGTGCTGCTGGATTTGCTGGAAGAGCGTATGCCAGAGGTTACCCCTATCGGCATTGATATATCGAGCAATGTAGTGGAAGCCTTGCGACAACGCAAGCAGCGGGAAGGTCGTCATTGGGAGGTCCTGCAGGGAGATGCGTTGAACCTTAAAGATTTCGTGGAGGCTGGAACAGTGGACACGGTAATCTTCTCTTCGATTTTGCATGAGCTATATTCTTATGTGCCGCTTAATGGTAAAAAGTTCAATCATGACACTGTATCGGCTGCTCTGCAAAGTGCCTTTGATGTATTGTCTGAGGGCGGGGTTATTATTATCCGTGATGGGGTTATGACTGAACCAGAATCTTTGCTGCGGAGAGTACGCTTTCTGGAGGAGGATGGTCTGGGGTGGCTGGAGCGTTATGCGAAGGATTTTGCCGGACGTCAGATTCAGTTTCAGAGATTAGGGGAGCAAGAAGTGCTCATGCCTGTTAATGATGCCATGGAATTTTTATATACGTATACCTGGGGCGAAGAGGCATATATTCATGAGGTCCAAGAACAGTTTGGTTATTTTACTCCTACGGAGTTTGCCTCATTTATTGAACAGATTTTAGGAAAGCAGGCGAAGATTGAGGTCTTCCGGCATTACTTGCAAGAAGGTTATACCGAAGCGCTGCGCGACAGGGTAAGGTTCATGGATGAGAGCGGACAGGAAGTGGCGCTGCCGGACAGCACCTGCTTTATTGTGATTCGGAAGGAATAGCCGTAGAACAACATCATCTGCACATAAAAAAGCAATCGGCAGACCCTCTGATATGGTAGAGGTCCGATTGCTTTTTCTATATAGAGAATTTTGTCTTTGTTAGATTAGTATTTCTAATTGAGACGTATCAGAGTCTTCGGCTACCGCCCATTTTGGATTGGTTATGAAATGCACTTCTAGCGGATTTACTAATAGATAAGGTGTCACTGTTACCATTTACAGGGGAGGTTAGGTTTCGTGTTTATATTATTCGATGGATGAGTGACGGATACATTAATCCTCATTCCCATAGTAGAGCTCATACTCGTTACTAAATAGTAAATCCGGGTAGACGAAGCGACCTATTCAGCATTCGACACTGTTGGTGTCTCTATGCAATTAGTTAATAATGGTCCCCCCTGATCCCTTCCTAAACTCCGAAGGCGAGCATTTCATCGCTCTGCGAAACACTTTAATAAAATAGCTTACATTATCAAATCCGACCTCGAATGCGATGTCGGATATTTTTCTGTCGCTTTGTTGCAGTAGATCGGCGGCTTGGCGAATTCGGTAAGAGTTAATGTAATCTACTGGAGTCTTACGGGTCATTTCTTTGAAAAATCGGCAGAACTGTCTTTCACTCATGGGGATAAGCTCGGAGAGGTCTCGAGTTCGAATCGGCTCCTGATAGCTATCCTGAATATAGAGAATAATCTTCTTAAGACGATTGATCTTAGTAGTATCAGCGTCATCCAGCTGGCTGCGGTTTACAAAACGATCCTCTGGAGCAATGAGCATGGCACTACCGCTTCTGCACGGTTCGTGATCTCAAAGGTGCCCCTGAACTGACTGTGAAGGCTGACCGTAAAGGCAACATCGTTTCTCAAAGCATATTGATATAGCCATAACCTCTCCTGTAAATTGGGTGGACGATCCGTTCCCTTGATTTATTGGAGAGGTTTTAGTGTTACAATCTTACTGAATAACGGGGGAAACGTTATGAATACTAATTTAACTAAGGGAAGTGGAGTATTGAACCAGACGGATTATACCTCAGCAACGGTTCTTTCAACTGCAGCGAATTTTATAATGAATAAGCAAGAGCCGTTTACACATACCTTCCGGACTTATATTCGTTTAAGGGAAAATGGTACGTTGAAGCTAAAGTTCTGGCATAGCAACGCGGTGGATTCTACATGGGATCAAGGGCAAGAAGCTGTAGGCAGTGAACCTGGAGGCGACTGGGTTATCGAGACAGCTTATATCGCTGACGGAGGAACAGAACCAGACGGAACGATTACTGAAGATACACAGCATGTGCTTACCTTTGAAGGCAAAGCCTCTAAAACCGTTGCGGCTGGCGAATGTTTCTGGAGTGATGAGATAAGCATTGTTCTACCAGAGAATCATTACTTGGCGTTTACGTGGACGATTAGGACGCTCACTGCAGGTAAATCGATTCCTTTCAATGTAGAAGGGATGCTAGCAACAGCTTATGACGCGCCCGGAAATCTTGCCGCACAGGATTCAGAGGATGGTTTCACAGCGTCTGATAATCTTTTGGTACTGCCAAGTTTCATTGGGTATAAGAAATCTGTTACCAAGAAACTAGTCTTCTTGGGCGACTCGATTACTCAAGGGGTGCGGACATTTAAGGATGAGTACGAATATTGGGTAGCGAGAATTGCGGATGGTCTTGGCACGGATATTGGCATTTGGAATCTCGGTTCAGGCTGGGCTAGAGCTTATGATGTTGCCGCGGATGGTCCATGGCTACACAAAGCTAAGCAAAGTGATGAAGTGATGATCGTACTCGGAGTAAATGATATTGATATTGGATGCCGTTCGGCGGACGAGCTGCTTGGTGATTTGACGACCATTATTTCTAAGATCAAGGGGGGAAATGCTGAAGCTAGTATTATTCTAGGTACGGTACCGCCGTTCAATTTTCAGGGTGAAAGAGAAGAGACTTGGCGCAAGGTGAATCGTGAGATTTTGTCCAATCCGCCTGCAGGAGTGAGTCGTGTCTTTGATATAGCAAGCCTATTGTCGTTGCCTGCACCAGATGATCACCGGATCAGACCGGAGTTTATGAGTGGAACAGACGACCCGCACCCGAACGGCATAGCCGGTAAGACGGTCGCGGACGCCTTCTTAAGCTGGTTTAATCATTGAATTGATTTCGGTAGTCCTTGGGTGATGCGCCAACCTGCTTCTTGAATACCTTGCTAAAGTACTTCACATCATGAAAACCGATCATTTCTGAAATTTGCGATAGTTTCAGACGAGGGTTCTGCATTAGCAATTTAGCCTTATCTATCCGGACGTTAACGATGAAATCGGAGAAATTAATGCCATATTCCTGTTTGGATCGGCGTGAAATATATTCACGGCTAACATAGAACCTTCCGGCTAACGTTGTCTGGAGGAATTTGCACATGCTGGCGGGACCTTGCTTATTACTAACCGAAGTGGCGTCAAAAATATAAATAACATCGCAGTCATGCAGCCACTCCCAGGGCTTCTGAGTTATTGCACAGGTGTTGAAGTGCTGGAGTATGATCCGATTGGTGCTGAAACACATACGGTCGTTGATGCTGAGGGTAACAAATATGAATGCACGCAGTGGTGCGACATACTAAGACCTGTTGTGGCACGTCCGATTGCTTGGTATGGCGATGATTTCTACAGTGGATCTCCGGCCGTAACCGTCAATGCTTTCGGGAAAGGTCAGGTCTATTACTTCGGGACTCATATGGAAGAGAGATTCTAGTCAGTTCTATTGGAGAGCCTAGCGAAGGAGAAAGGATTGTTACGATTTGAGGGATTGCCGGATGGAGTACAGGCCTCTGTGCGTTCAGGAGAGCTGCTACTTGAGCCATATGGCGTAGAAATTCTGGAGATGTGAAAGGATTCAACGTAACTGTCGATGGGAGGGTCATAATTATCTCCTTCGCGTGTTCGAATCCTTTCGATTGCATTCTGTGCAATAGAATGCTCGAAATGAGATGAAAAGGTGCATTTACCAAGTGTAAACTCTCTTCCCCGCTGAATAGATGCACTTTCTACACTTACTTAGCGTGCTCCGGATATTAAACGGTTTTAGATGTATTTAGTGCAGCTATAATGCGGAGTATCCCGGTTCACAGCCAAATGCCGAGAATACACTTATATGGATATTCTCTGCTGAACAGGTTGTTTTAAGTGTACAAAATGCAATTACTCTGTCGCACATGCCCATACTAATGAGATCCACACAGCGATGGCTACGTCATACGCAACCTTATGTAGCAATTCACTACGCAGAAGGCGATTAAGCTTTACACCTTAGAGTGTTAGTGAAGTCTTCTAAACTGCTCTGGCGTAGTTCCAGACTGCTTTCGAAATGTGGCTACATAATGGCTGACATCACGGAAGCCGACTCTCTGCGAGATGATCTTTACAGTAAGATCCGGCTGGCTTACGAGCATTTCTTTGCTTTTGCGGATACGTAACCGTACGAAATAGGCATAAGGAGATAGCCCAAAAGTTTGTATGAATAGGTTGTTGAGATAACGTCCTGATACTCCGAGTTGATCGGCCAGATCATTAAGTCCGAGATCAGGATCACCATAATGACTGTCCATCCATTTCAGTAAAGGCTGCAGCTTATCCACATTGCGGGATATCGTCGTGTTGTTATGTAGTTGCCCATATTTGCTCAAAGTAAGCAGAAAGCGATAAGCATCTGTGGAGGCGGTCAGACCAAACATGTCCTGTGAGGCATCATATTGATCAAGTATTTTCCTTAGCAGTTTGGAGAGAGGCGCCTCTTTTTCCCAGCGGTAAAAAGAATTCATATTCATCCCCAGCGTCTCCAAAATAGACCCTGCGGAGCTGCCTCCGAACGTTAAATAAGAGGTGCTCCAGTTAGCAGCCGAAGCTTCATAGCGATGTGGGGTATAGGGAAGAAGTAATACACCACTGCCTGCGGTAAGGGAGAAGCTTTTATTCTCAAAATGAATCACCCCTTCACCAGACGCCGTTTGGAGCCAATGATAGGTTTCGTAGCCATCTGGGCGAGATACTTTTTCTTGTTGATGATTGTGGCCGATACTGTCTAATGTGATAGGCAGATGTTGTCCACCCTCATGGGGGAACACAATTCTACGATAAACGATTCCCTTCAATGACTTCATCTCCTCTTAGTTCCATATTCTTATATGCTGGGAAGATTATTTTATATTTATAGCGTAAGATTAACCGATTACAATATATATATAATTATACTATAAAGGATGTGCGAAGTGTGATTAACGATAAATTACCTAAGATTTGGTACGGTGGAGATTACAATCCAGAGCAATGGGATGCGCCTGTATGGGCAGAGGATGAGCGGATGTTTAAGCTGGCAGGAATTGATGTTGCTACAATTAATGTATTTTCCTGGGCGCTGATCCAACCTTCCGAAGACACTTATGATTTCTCATCACTAGATGAATTAATGGATAGACTATATAAAAATGGTACTTACGTATGTCTGGCAACAGGTACAGGAGCGCACCCAGCTTGGATGGCTCATCGTTATCCTGAAGTTACTCGTGTTGATGTGAAGGGCAGAAAACGCAAGTTCGGTGGACGTCATAACTCGAATCCAAACAGTCCAGTTTACCGCAAGTTTGCAGCGAAGCTGGCAGGAAAGCTGGCTGAACGTTATAAGGATCATCCAGCGCTGGTAGCTTGGCATATTTCGAATGAGTTCAGTAACTATGATTATTCTGATTTATCTGAAGCGGCATTCCGTGTCTGGCTGAAGGATCGTTATGGTTCTTTGGATGCATTAAATAAAGCATGGAATACCCGTTTTTGGGGACATACGTTTTATGATTGGGAAGAAATTGTACTGCCAAGTGAGCTGAGTGAAGAATGGGACGGCAACCGCACCAACTTCCAAGGCATATCATTAGACTTTCGTAGATTTATGTCGCATAGCTTGCTGGAATGCTACAAAATTGAGAGCGATGCGATTAAGGAGCACAGTCCTAACGTACCGGTTACCACTAACTTGATGGGCTTTTATGATGAACTGGACTATTTTGAGTGGGCTAAACATATGGACGTTATTTCTTGGGACAACTATCCTTCACTCGATACACCAGTGAGTTTCACAGCCATGGCGCATGATCTCATGCGTGGATTGAAGAATGGACAACCGTTCATGCTGATGGAGCAAACGCCAAGCCAGCAGAACTGGCAGCCGTATAACTCTCTGAAACGTCCAGGGGTTATGCGCTTGTGGAGTTATCAGGCTGTAGCGCGTGGTGCGGACACTGTTCTGTTCTTCCAACTGCGTCGTTCGATAGGTGCATGTGAGAAGTATCATGGAGCTGTTATTGAGCATGTGGGACATGAGCACACGCGTGTATTCCGTGAATGCGCTGAGCTAGGTAAAGAGCTGGGGCAGCTTGGAGATCAACTATTGGATGCGCGCAGTGCAGCTAAAGTAGGGATTATTTATGACTGGGAAAACCGTTGGGCAATTAACCTTTCAAGCGGACCATCCGTTGCTTTGGATTATGTGAATGAGATCCATAAATATTATGATGCGCTGTATCAGCAAAATATCGAAGCCGATATGATCGGTGTCGAAGAGAATTTGTTCAAATATGAGATTGTAATCGCACCAGTGATGTATATGATTAAGCCAGGTTTTGCAGAGAAGGTTGAAGCTTTTGTAAAAGCGGGCGGTACATTCATTACGACTTATTTCAGTGGTATTGTTAATGAGAAGGACCTCGTAACCGTAGGTGGATACCCTGGGGAATTGCGTAAGGTACTCGGTATCTGGGCAGAGGAAATTGATGCACTGCTGCCAGGGATGAGCAACGAGCTTGTGATGGGCAAAGAGTGGGGCAAATTGAGTGGTTCTTATAAATGTGATCTGCTCTGCGATCTGATTCATGCTGAAGGTGCAGAAGTTTTGGCAGAATACGGTTCTGATTTCTATAAAGGAATGCCTGCGCTGACTGTGAATAAATTTGGCGAAGGAAAAGCTTACTACGTGGCTACTAGCCCAGAAGCTGAATTCTTGAAAGGATTCTTAGCCAATCTGTGTGCCGAAAAGAACATTCAACCGTTAGTAACTGCACCGGAAGGTATCGAATCTGTGCAACGTGTGAAGGAAGGCGTATCTTACCTGTTCTTGCTGAACCACACCACTGGTGATTTGAGTGCGGATATTGGTGCTACTGAGCGTACGGATCTTCTGACTGGCAATAAAGTTAGCGGTTCTGCTGTTGTGCCAGCTCGTGGAGTATTGATTTTGTCTGATAAGAACTAGTTCATGTTATATTAAAAGATCTCCGGGGAACCAGCTTGTCCCCTGAGATCTTTTTTTTGTTACGTAGCATTTCATTAGCTGCTGCTGCTCGTGCTGTCATCTGGATCGGTTCCTCCGGGATTGCCATTACTTAATGTAATGCTCTCCGCCACGGTGGAATCTGATTTAAGCGTATATTGGATGATATCATCAGCTTTCAGTTCTGCTAAGGTGATCGCATTTCTTAACACGTGCCATTGTCGAAGGTAACGGCTACAATTTTAGTGTCCGCATCAATCGTAAGGTCTGTGGTTTCTTCGGAGAAGGTTTGCTGCATTCTGTCTCCCTGAGATCATAAAAGGGATGAATCTCATCATTTTTTTCTCCTCTTTAGTAGTTTAGAAATGATTTAGAAGAAATATAACAGACGGTTCTGAAAAATTGCTTAATATCAGCTGAAAGTTTGCCTAAGAAATGAAGTGCGCAAATGATATATAATGAACAATTAAGTGGATTACAACGTTCAGGAAAGAGGCAGCACATGAAGACATTACTGGTAACTGGGTATCGTGCGCACGAGCTCGGTATTTTTGACAATAAGCATCAAGGGATTCCTTATATCAAAAAAGCACTGGCTAACCGATTAAAACCCTTAATCGAAGAAGGTGTAGAGTGGGTGATTACGCCCGGGCAATATGGTGTGGATCTGTGGGCATGCGAGGTGGTGAGCGAACTTAAGACGCAGTATCCGGACTTAAAGCTTGGGATCATTACAGCGCATACTGGACAGGAGGAGAAGTGGAAAGAAGAGAAGCAGAACGAGTATAGGCGTATTATTGCGGGTGCGGACTTCTTCGGGGCGGTCAGTAATGCTCCATATGACGGTAGCTGGCAGTTTCGGGCCAGAGATGACTTGTTGTTCCGCAAAAGCGACGGGATATTGCTCTTTTATGATGAGGATGCGGCGGAGGGTAGTCCGAAGTTTTTTAAAGAGCGGGCGCTGAAGCTGCATGCTGAAAGAGAGTATGAGTTGTTTCTAATTCACTCCGATGAAATTCAGAATATTGCCGATGAAGAGAATCAGCGTGACTATGAGTAAGTATATGTAGAGTTTGGAAGATGAAAAAGCCCGTAAACAGTGAATGAGACAATCACCGTTTACGGGCTTTTAGATATCGGTGAAAAAGCGTGATCAGATAAAGCTCTTTAGCGATGGCGCTTTTCGTACCTTGTAGTGCTGTTCATAAGCATAGGCGAGCTTGATGAGTGTAGGCTCTTGATAAGCTTTTGCTGAGAAAGTCACTCCGAAGGGGGCGCCGGCTGATGTATAGCCGGAAGGCACAACAATGGACGGATATCCTGCTCTGGAGGTAATTCTGGCGCCGAAATCGGCTGGGAACAGCAGGGCATCCAGATTGTACTCCTTCATGGTGGCGTCGATTCCTTCTTCCTTGCACAGCTTCAGGTCGGTCGCACGGTGTCGCAAATACTTTGGCTCGGTTTGTGTGCCGGAAGAGGTATACTCCGCATCTATTAACGTAGATTGGCCAAATCTTAAAGTCTCCACAGGATGTGCATGGTTAAAATCTATAATATCCTTCAAGGTTCGCATCGGTGCCCCAGGACCCAAACGAGATAAATAAGCGTTCAGTGATGTTTTGAATTCGTTCAGTACAACCGATGAGTAACTAATTTCTCGGGCGGTCTTAATATCCGCAGGATCAATGATGGTAGCTCCAAGCTCTCTCATTCTATCTACAGAAGCATTGAACAGTGCAAGTTGCTCTTCTGTCAGCTCCTCGAAATAATAATCTCGCGGGATACCTATTCGGACACCTTGCAAACCATTGGCGTCTAGGAATACAGTGTAATCCTCATGGATTTTACCTGTATTCGTTCCCATAGCTGCATCGTGATTATCGTTGCCCAGCATTGCGTTTAGCAGCAACACGGTATCATGAACCGTTCTGGCCATAGGACCAGCGGTGTCTTGCGTATTGGAGAGCGGAAGGATTCCCGAACGGCTGAGCAGTCCTACGGTCGGTTTAATGCCGATGATGGAGCCCAAATTACCAGGGTTAAGGATCGATCCAGAGGTCTCTGTGCCAACAGAGACTGTACAGAAGTTACAAGCGACTGCTACTGCTGAGCCAGAACTGGAGCCTCCGGTTGGTGTAGATATATTGTAGGGGTTAAGGACTTGCCCACCGCGGGAACTGTAGCCAGAAGGCATGCCGTTCGTCATAAAATTGGCGAATTCGGTCATATTGGCTTTACCCATAATGATCGCTCCGGCCTCACGCAGCTTGGTAACTATAAACGCATCTTCCCCGGCAAAAGAATTCGCCAAAGCTAGCGAACCCGCACTAGTATGCATTTTGTCCCCAGTATTGATGTTATCCTTCAATAACACAGGTATGCCGTGCAAGGGCCCACGTGGGCCTTTGATCGCACGTTCCACATCCAGAGATTCTGCGATAAACAACGCATCAGGATTGATCTCCAGCACAGAGTTAATCGTCAAGCCATTTTTGTCATGATCAGCTATGCGTTCATAATACATGAGAACTAGTTGTTTTGACGTAATTTCTCCGGATTCTAATGCAGCCTGGATCTCCGGTATAGTGGCTTCTACGATTTCAAAACTCATGTGCGTTCACGCTTCTTTCCCTTTAAGATATAGCTTCTCCTTCATCTAACCATAATTTGGGTGTTGTTGGTAGTGTTCTTTTTAGACTTACATTATGATTTGCCATTTGATATATTCAGGTGTGAAATGTATTGTTTTTATTTTTTTAGATTAGGGAGCTAATGGAATATGATAAACAACAAATATCCTTCAAAAATCATCATTCTTTTCTTAGTAATGCTAACGTTTACTTTTTGTGCTTCGATTCAAACAATTTGTTAACGGCAAAGAGAATGAACAAGTAATGAAGGCGATCAGCTCTCAGAATAATACGCTCGTCCCTTTGAGTTCTCTAACATGGATAATAAAGAGATCTTTATAAATTTAAAATCCGGTGCTAAAAAGATAATAAGGACGATCTCTAAAGAAAAAGACCCCATGCCGATTCAAAAACAAGAGAATTGTTCGGAAGTAACCAATAAAGTGGGTATAGATAATATTGGTGGAGACGTATATAACTACCGGACTTTTCAATAAATCAGGCCTGTGTTAGTTCCAACCATTCTCAACAAAATGCTTTTGAAGAATGGCGGAAAAACAATTCTGGATTCTCGGAAGTAGGTAGTAACACCGTGTCAGTCCGTAGATATGTTCAAGATCAAGCGGGTGGTCTGCAAAATTTGGTAATACCGGAAAATAGTATAGAACAACTGATTTTGGTAGCTCCTGTTGGAAAAGAAGATAGATTAGTGGTGGAGGGCAGTTATATCGTGGATCATTTCTTGGATATAGCTTGTATGCTTACAATTGAAAAGAGGTGTTCGAATCGCCAAATCAAATGGCAGTTGGAACACCTCTTTGAGAGGAGTGACGCTTAACCCTGCGGTGTAAATCCCTCTTCCGCTAAATATTCTTTAGCTTCCTCAAGGGTTTCAAACGCCATTTCCAGATTGAGATCGGCATAGACATACCATAAATCATCCTCAAGCTTTAGTGTTAGGGTATGGCCTTCATCATTAGTCCAGAGTGAATCGGCGGATGCAGCAGTTTTTTTCTTTCTTTTGCTCGCTACAGGGGCTTCCGGAATGTAAATAGACAAAGAAGTGATAGCGGCATCTAAGAGACTCCGCAGTTCGGACTCCGAGTAGTCGCGAATGTTCACGAATCCCTTATCATCTGTCTCGTAGCCCCGCAGTAATCCTGCGAATACATAACCATTACCGTTTGGATGCAGGTGAAAGGCAACAGTTTTCTTGTCATGCTGGCTTTCCTCATAGTGATAGTTCACGCGTCCAAGGGATACGTTCTTGCGTTCCAACTGGGGATAAGAATCAAGAATCGCTAATTTCTGTTCAAAAGTAAGCATATATAGCCTCCGGTTTTCGGTGTTATTGTGCAAATGATTATACCATGATGATGTGCCGCAGCCTAATATTTAGTGATCCAGCGGCAGGGATAGCACGAAGGTGCAGCCTTCGTCTGAGTGCTTCTCAAGCACAAGGCTTCCGTTCATAGATTCTGCTAACAGATGACTGAAGGTTAAGCCGAGTCCTAGACCGCGTAGTGTGCTCTGTTTGTTGCTGCCCGGAAGAATGCTCGAAGACATGCTCTCTATAATTCGATGAGATGCCAAGCCCATTATCCTGAACACGGATTTCGGCAATGCCATGGCCTTGCTGTTCAAACAATTCTACTGTAAGCTGCACCATTCGATCTGGAGCTTTGGCATGAACGAGCATAATTATGGGAGTGTGCAGATCAGACTGTTTGCTTGGAAAGCCGTGTATCAAGGAGGTGTGATTGAACTTGTTGATCACGACGAATACAATTGGGTGTTCTCGGCTGATGGTGGGATCGAATCAAGGTTGAGGGCAGTCTGAAGATCAGATAGAAAGGAAGAACTCAAATGCCTGTATATCAAAAGCTAGTGCGTGACGGAATTCCCGACTTAATCACTTCTCAAGGGAAAGATCTTAGAACAAGGATACTCGAGCCCAAAGAATACATAACTGAACTACGTAATAAATTGAAAGAAGAGTCTGAAGAGTACTTTAAGGCAGCTAGTGACGAAGAAGCTCTGGAGGAGCTTGCCGATATGCTGGAAGTGATTCTAGCGCTGGCAGAGACACATGGAGGTAATAGCATGGAGCTGGAGAAGCTTCGTGCGGAGAAGGCTAAACGTCGCGGTGGGTTTAAGGATCGAATATTTCTGATTGAAGTGGAAGAGGAATAAACGGTTAGATCCTATCTTCATGCTACAAGGAGGTTATAACGATGTTCAAAACCAAGCCAGCGATGATCTTAAGCGTTGTGGCGGCCTTGATCCCTTTAGTAATTTATTTGTTCCTATATTCTAGAATGCCGGACACAGTCCCGATTCATTACGATAGCAACTTCGCTGACAGATTTGTGAGTAAATCAGCTTTGAGGTTATCCTGCTGAGCGGCCTTGGATGTTTGGGGTTGATTTTAATGAAGATACTGCAGAGTCTTCTCCAAAAAGCGTTTATTCAGAACTCTAACGAGCATTCGGCAGCTTTGAGCAGGATCTGGAATATTGCTATTGTGGTAGTGACAGTGGTGTTCGCTGCTATTAGTTCATATGCATTAATAAGCATGGTCTGATAGAATCAAATAGTAGAAACAGAAGGATGAGGAGGAACAATACAATGGAAAAAGACAACGCTTACAAGGTAAAATGGGGAATTCTCAGTACAGGCTGGATTGCACATCAGTTTGTTACTGATTTAGTTCACGCTAGCAATGGCGTGGCATATGCCGTGGGTTCGCGTTCTCAGGAAAGTGCGGATAAATTTGCGCGTGATCATGGGGTTCCGCATGCCTACGCCACCTATGAGGAATTGGTAAATGACCCGAATGTAGATGCGGTTTATATCGGAACGCCACATCCTTTTCACAAAGAAAATGCATTATTGGCGCTGCGTGCAGGCAAAGCTGTCCTATGTGAGAAACCTTTCACCATAAATAGTGGAGAATTGGAAGAAATCGTATCCTATGCTAGAGAACATAAGCTGTTCCTGATGGAAGCGATGTGGAGTCGCTACATCCCGGCGATTGTTAAGGTTAGAGAGTGGATCGAAGAGGGCAGAATTGGTGACGTTCGCTTGGTAAAGGCAGACTTAGGATTTCGCACGGACTGGAATCCAGAAGGCAGATTGTTGAATCCGAAGCTGGGTGGGGGTGCGCTGCTGGATGTTGGGATTTATCCGGTTTCTTTTGCCTCCATGGTCTTTGGGCCTCATCCTGAAGCTATATCCAGCACAGTGCATATTGGTGAGACTGGAGTGGACGAGCATTTCTCCATGTTGCTGTCATATGGTGATGGGAAAACAGCTTCGTTGAACGGCGGTATTCGTCTTAACATGCTGGAAGAAGCGCATGTGTTTGGAACAGAAGGCCGTATTATTGTAGAAGGGACGTTAGTGAACCCGAAATCTGTTTCGCTCTATATAGGGGATGAGAAGGTAGAGACTTTTGTGGATGATCGAGCTTCTATCGGATATTGTTTTGAAGCAGAGGAAGTAGGATGTTGTCTACAAGCAGGGCTTACAGAAAGCTCGGTAATGTCACTGGATGAATCTTTAGCGATTCTGAATCTGCTGGATCAAATACGTGCACAGTGGGGTCTTAAGTATCCTGGAGAATAAATGAAAAAAAATAACAACACCCCTCGGTTTAATTCGCTATTTGGAAGCTCCGAGGGGTGTTCTATATCGAACGATAGGCGGGCGTCTAGTTCTGACTATTGGCGGTTTTACTTTTACCTGAATGGACCCAGCCTGCAACTTCAACCGTACGCTTCGCTTGATGAAAAACAGCGTCACGGATACGATCCTGCTCTTCGATCATCTTACCGTCCCCATCTACACTGACGCTTGTTCCGTAGGGGTTGCCTCCCGCACCGAACGTTACTGGATCAGTATAACCAGGTGCAGCGACAATCGCTCCCCAGTGATACATCGATGTGTAGAGTGCCAAAATCGTAGCTTCCTGTCCACCATGTGGGTTCTGTGCTGAGCTCATAGCACTGACTACTTTATTTACAGTTAGTCCTTTGCCCCAAATCCCTCCGGTCGTGTCGAGGAACTGCTTCATTTGAGAAGCGATGTTACCGAAGCGGGTAGGAGAACTGAAAATAATCGCATCTGCCTCGACAATATCATCGGGAGTAGCGACTGGAATATCTTTTGTTTTTTCAGCTAGGGCTTTCATGGCTGGATTTGCCGCAATTTTGTCCTCGGGAACCAGTTCCTGTACCTTCAGCAACTTCACCTCGGCTCCCGCTTTCTCGGCGCTTTCAACTGCCCACTGTGCGAGCTGATAGTTAGTTCCTGTGGCGCTGTAGTAGATGACGGCTAATTTGATTTTTGACATGATGGAGTCATTCCCTTCGAGTGTAGTTCCATACTATTAATTACCCCTAAGGAGCATTTATAACCCAAATCGATAATTCTACTCTAACTGGACACACAGGTGTCCACTTCTCCTGTGTATACTGAATTCAATCACAGGAAATGAGGGAGAATGATGGAAACTTATTTTGTACAAAAACCGAAAATGACCTTGGCTGGGGTTAGCATACGCACGACTAATGAAGTGGAAATGGGTCCAGATGGGGGCTTGTCGCGGCTGTGGGAAACGTATTTTCAGAGTAATATTGCGGTGCAGATTGGTACGGCTAATCCTGAATATATCTACGCTCTGTATACAGATTATGAGAGTGATGCGACCGGAGCGTATACCGTTGTGATTGGGCATGAAGTTGATGGTGAGAGTCAGATAGACAATAGCAATCTCGTTTATGCATCTGTTCCGGAGAGCAAATACTTGGTATTTACGACGAAAAAAGGTCCGGTATTTGAAGTAGTCTCGCAAGCGTGGGGGGAGATTTGGGCGTATTTTAAGGCGTCCGCGGAGGTAAGAACTTATACAGGCGATTTTGAGCTCTATGATTCGCGAAACTTTGATCCTGCTAACACGCAGGTTGAGATTTATATTGCGATTGAGTAGATAGGGAGATAGATGATTTTGTGTAGTGATAGCTTATTTGTGGCTTAGTTACTGCTTATGTGGAAGTTTTATAGGGGAATAGATTTGTTTAGCTAAAAGAATGTTTTGTGGGGATTTGGGGGCTGCCGAGAGGTAGTCCTTTTTTCGCTGATGAGCAGAATACCCCGGGTGAAGGGTTACTCAACGATTGAAACGAATATATATCAATAGAAGGAATAAGTAATGACTCTTCATATCATATGGCAGATGTGTCGCTAACCGTTGCTGCGCTCGCATTTACTTTGATTTTCTCTGTGTATTCTAGGGAGACGAAGGGTAGACATATGGGAAGCTCAAGAGAATAAATACTTAACTGACAAATGAGTTCGCGGAAAAATGAAGGTAAATTCAAATCCCGTAAAGTTGCTGCGTTTGACCGAAGTAGTGTGAAAGAACGATAAAAATCCCGTACATTAGCTGCATTTGGCTGAAGTAGCATGAAAGAACGGTAAAAATCCCGTACATTAGCTGCATTTGGCTGAAATAGCGCAAAAGAACGGTGAAAATCCCGTACATTAGCTGCATTTGGCTGAAGTAGCGTGAAAGAACGGTAAAAATCCCGCACATTAGCTGCATTTGGCCGAAATAGCAATCTTCAAGGACAAAAATGCCCTACATTTGTCCCATCGAGCCAAATTAGTAAGAAAGAAGGGCAAAAGTGCCCTACATTTGTTACCAACACCGGCTGAACCGAGTTAAGTATAGTTTGGTAAGGGGAGTTGAAGTAGTTCGTGAGTTGGTTTAGCTGGTTGAGAATTGGTGTAGTTGATGGGGTTGAAGTAGCCAGGTGGCTTATATAGATATGACTGGAAGTGGCAATGAGACGAGCGCACATCTGCTAGAAAATGGAAGGGTGACGGTTATGTTTTGTGCGTTTGAGGGGCCGCCGAACATTCTGAGATTGTATGGAACAGGGACCGTGATCTTGCCTGGATCAGCAGAATGGGAAGCACTGTACCCTATGTTTACACCTCTGCCTGGAGTGAGACAGATCATTTTGATTGATGTTCATAAAGTACAGACTTCCTGCGGATTTTCGGTCCCATTCATGAGTTATGATGGTGAGCGAGATACGTTGCAACGTTGGTCTATCCAAAAGGGCGAAGAAGGTCTGAAAGCATATAGACAAGAGAAGAACACTACAAGTATAGACGGACTACCCACACCAATTGGACAAAGAAACTGACCGGATACGGTGACCAAATATTCATACCTCAAATAGAAGGATTTCACTAGTCATAGGATTGTTCTCACGAATTGCTAAAGCTTTGACGCCATCAGTAATCTCTTAAGTCCTAATGTCCAAAGCTCATACTACCCACGGATTCCACCACAAACACAGGCACATATTGCTCTCCCATGTCCGTTCCAACAAGCTGATAACCGTTCTGATATTGACCACTAACTAACGCGTTACCTGTAACGGAACCCACGTCTCCTTGAAGTAAAATATAAACTCCATTCGAGTAAGCAAGCATATTACCGAAGTTATCTTGGACGATTTCACAGTGAAAAGATACCTTCTCAAAAGGATGAAGCGCTACATCGGAAGCTGAAATTACAGCATACTCCTGAACAATCTCAGCAAATTGATAAATACCATCTACTTTACGGTAACGTGCAGTTTGTCCGTCGACACGGTCACCAAGATCCGCATTAGGCACGAGTATGGAATCATCAGATTGAAGTTCGTAGCTATCGCCAGCCAATGAAAATAACTGTGAAATACCTTCCGATTTCATCTCATATGCTGTAAAAAGGGTGCGTCCACCTTCGACCTCGGATTCGGCCAGAACCACGGGGCCCCCAGAGCCAGAAGAGGAAGCAAGCTGATCATTAAAAGTAAGACTGCGCAGACTCTCGAATCTTGGCAAGCTATTTCCAGTTAAAGTAACCACACTATCGTCGCTATTCATCGCGGCATAATAGAGGACGCCGCTGCTATCCGTCCCAGAAACAATCACTTTCGTACCGTGTAGTCCCTTACTGGAGATGATGTTCTCATATTTGCCTTGCTCTTCACCACCCGGAAGGAGGCGAACAGGCTCGGCAATATTCCAGGCCAGCCTTGCAGCGGCAATGTTTGACGAAGTATCCTCTAGCGGAGCAAGCTCTCCGTATAATTCAAGAGCCTCAGCATATTGACCTTTACTAGTCATGCGCTTGGCATTTTTCAATAGTTTAGCTTTACTAGTATCGACCAAGGTTAGCACTTTGGATGAGGTGATGCCTGCCGATTCTGCAAAATTACGATAGGCCACAGCATGCCCAGCAAAGGCTGTGATATTATCGCCCTCTAGGTCTTTGTTCAGGATGATCTTTCCGCTGCTTTCAGCCTGTTGAAGTACCCATGGAGCTTCGTAACTATGATGGCTGTAAGCATTCATCATGGAGAGGGCGCTCTCCAGCATACCTGTAAAGTTTCCTGTCCCTGCTAAGGTTTTTAATTTAGCCGTATCATGGCTTTTGAACTTAGAGGCTAGCAACTCCCCCTTGGAAGCAGCGCTTCCGTAATAAGCATCGGGAATTTGCAACAGATTCCATTTAAAAGTGTCCTCTTCACTCGTATTTCCGCTCTGGCTCTGAGCAAGTTCGGTAAGAAACTGTTCCTTAAATTCTCGGAAGTAGGTTGTGAACTGGTCAGAAATGCCTGAATCGGTCGATAACTGGCGATAATAAGATTCATAGGGACCACCGGGCTTCATATATGTAGCTTTCAAGCTGAGCAGAGCATTATAACTTTTCATAAATCCGGCAAAATCCTTAGTCGCGGCTTGTGCTTTTGCGGATGATATCATGGTACTCAAACCTTGGCGGATGGCCGTGATTGGCGACAGTTCAGCTAGCCGTTCCGCAACTCTCTCTTCCATATAAAGAATGGAATGGTTTGCCGCCACCAAGCGATACTGATTTTCGGCACTTATCAGATCACCAGCAGCATAGAGACGGTCAGCTTCCTTTGTCATTTGTATTTTGTCGGCGATCAGAAAAACCTTCTGTCCAAGCAGCACAAACATGCTAATACACAAAATGATCATAAAGTTTCGCAGGGTTATTAATTGTTTGAACGTCATATAGAGTAGCCTCTTTTTTCAAAATATAAGAAAGTATAAGTTTCACTTTATACTTCATCCTTATATTTCTACGAGAAACGGTTGTCATCAATAAAGGAAGACAACGTCGTTTCTTCTTGAAATATAAGTTTGCTTTATATTGGCGTTTCCACCCTGATGGTGTGACTGGACTTCATCTAAGCTTTCAGGTCTATTGAAATTCTGGGTCCCAGCGATATTTGGCTTCGCGAATGTCAGCTACTCTTTGGTCCAAGCCGTTCCACGGTTCATGGGGATTCGCAGCAATGAGTTTGGACAATCGCATAAAACGGTCTTTGGGCAGATCCTGCACGTATCGGCCAATCATATTGGAGTAGAGCAGGGCATAACGCTTCATTCTTACCGCCGCTCCTGCAACGCTCGTAAGGATGGTTAAGCCGTTAGCCATCTGGCGAATCTCCACTTCATAGTTCTTCACGTAGCGTAGTGTGCGATCTTTGATAAGATCGGGACGGACTTTAGCGATCTCGCCGATATATTCTGCTAGCAGTGGTTCGAAGTCTTTTAGAAGAAGCTGCTCCAGCTCTAGATCCATATCCTTGCGGAGTAAAAATCCATGTAGCAAAGCTACTCGCTGCCGCGCGATCCGGTCGCCGCGAAGCAGGATAGAAAGCTCGCGCAGCTTCTCATAGGCAAGCACATCATTCTCGCGGAGTACGGAGACAGCTTCCTGACGGTTGTTCTCTAGTCCCTCCTTGATGATGCCGATGCCTCGGCCAAGCAGCTCGTTAAGTGAACGAAGATTCTCGTTCTGCCGTACTTTTCGCTGCGTATAGTACAATAGTCCAGCGAGGAGAACCCCTCCGGCACCACACAATATCATCTGCTCTATGCTATTTCCAAAATAGACGGAGGCTAGTGTGAGCAGTAAGATGAATAAGAGGCGCGTATGCATTTTCCGTCCTGCGATGGATACGGCTTGCTGCTCTACAGTAATAAGTGAGGCTCTACCGCATTTGGTGCATCGATCTTCGCCGAGAGCGGTGTATTGCCCGCAGTGGCGACAACTACGAAGCTTGTCATAAGCGTAACGAGGGGCCTTGAAAGGCCGGAAGGTAACGGGTCTTTTCTTATTCACGGCCTTTATCGCCTCCGTTCAAAGCAGCCAGTAGTCGGTCGTTAATATCATCACGAGTGAGTGGTTTACGCTGGTGTGCAGCATAGATGGAAATCTGAATTACGGCAATTAGGAACGTAATCCCAAGAATGACGTATGAAATCATGGAACAGTCCTTTCTCATGGACGCCTCGCAGTCTGGATGGCTCATAGAATGATAATTCTATGCATCAATGCTACTTTGGTCCGGCGGTCCTAAAGTTGAAGTTTACAAGGTTTAATTATATCATAATGGCATACTATTTACAGATTTTAGCGATAGTGCTGAACCTGTCATATGTGCCTAATATAACACAAGAGGAGCCCTATTTATGCTTTGTAAATATCAAAGTAACAGAACAACTAAGACACTTATTCAACGTATCTTCCCGGCATTACTGCTGGCTCTATGTCTTGCTGCCTCACCATTTGCAGCTGTTCAGGCCTATGCGGCAACGTCAGCGCAATCTCACATTGATGCTGTGCTTCTTATCGATGTCAGTAACTCCATGAAGACAAGTGACAAGAACAAGGTCGCGAGCGAAGCGATGAAAATGTTCATAGATATGCTATCTACCCAAGGTGATAAAGTAGGTATTGTTGCCTATACCGACAAAGTGCAGCGGGAGAAGGCCCTGCTGGAAATTAGTTCAGAGACAGATAAACAGGATTTGAAGGATTTTATTGATGGTCTGGACCGTGGAGCTTATACCGACATTGCTGTCGGTGTAGAAGAAGCTGTGAAGGTGCTCCAGAATGGTAGCGATCCGAATCATGAGCCAATCATCGTAATGCTAGCTGATGGCAATAACGATTTCAACAAATCAACAGGTCGGACGCAAAGCGAATCGGATAAAGAACTGAACGCCGCTGTGGAGGTCGCCAAGAAGAATGGCTATCCCATTTATACCATTGGGCTTAATGCAGACGGCAAACTGAATAAACAAAAACTCGCTGATCTGTCCAATGAGACAGGTGGTAAAGCATTCTCGACTGACTCCGCAGATGATCTTCCACAAATACTCAGTGAAATTTTTGCTAGTCATCTGAAGCTAAAGGTAGTACCTGTGCAGTCGATCACTGCAAATGGGGATTATCAGGATGTGACCGTCAACGTGCCTAACGGCAGTGTTTTGGAAGCTAATATCTCAATTATGTCGTCACAGCCTGTGACAGCAAAGCTAACTGATCCATCAGGAAATGCTGTCGCCATCCCGTCTAAGGATGTTGTCCTGTCCAAGTCTTCCACTTATAGCTTGATCAAGCTGTTGTCACCGCAGGAAGGAGATTGGAAGCTTCAGGTCAAAGGTGTGCCAAAGGATAAAATTGATATTAATTTAGTCTTTAACTATGATTTGGAGCTTAAGATCGATGCATTGCCATCAGCAACCTATAAAAAAGGTGATAAAATTGATATTACCTCCCACCTGTTCAGCAATGGTACTCAGGTAACGCTCAGCAATTTGTATCAAGATATGAAGGCGGTACTGCTTGCTACAGATATTGATACAGGTGATGTACAGGAAATCGAACTCGATAACTCCGGGGATGTCTTCAAGGGCACCTTTGAGGTAAAAGAAAGCCATGACTATGAGCTGAAGGTTCGTGCAGAGGAAAGCAGTTTCTATCGTGAAAGTGCTCCTGTAAAGATCAGCGCGAAGACAGGCGGCGCCGCAACTACTAGTCCTTCGACAGGGGCTGGCAAAGAAGAACCTCTGAAAGAAGCTTCGTCCAAAACCTTGTACTACATTATTGGTGGTATTCTTCTAGTGTTGGCAGCCGCTGCGGCATGGTATGTGCTGAATAAGAAGTCGGCACGTGGTTTTGTTGGGCAGCTGGTAGTTGAGGTTAAAGACGGCAATACGGGGGAGAAGACCTACCCACAATATAAAAAACTTGCTGGATTCAGAGGCAAGTTCACCCTTCATCAGCTGCTGCAATTAGCGCCTGAGCTGAAGGAAAGCGAGAGTATTATTTTCACACCAGCTAAGAATGACCGATTGCTGCTACGTAGCGGAGAAGGTGTTACTGTAGAAAGATCCGGACGTGCTGCGGATGCCTCACGTGGCCTTGAACTGAAGAGTGGTGACCGCATTTCAGTATCCTTGCAGACGGTAGACAAGACGATTTATCTCGAATATTTAGTATAGAAGTGGTTTTGCAAGAGATCTGAAGTACAGCTTCCGCAAAACTTTTAGGAGGATAAGCATATGAAACCAGTAGTAAGAGAGCATATACAGCAGTTGGATGTATCACTAGGCGGCGGGATTGTCAGTGATAAGATCAGGGTGGATACGATTGATAATCCGATCCTGATCATTGGACTAGGCGGCACGGGCATTGATGCCCTGCTGCGTCTTAAATATCAGATTAACCGCCGCTTTAAGCTGCCGGAGGATCCGATATCTAAGAAGAAACGGGACAAGCCAGATAATGTAGAGTTTCTAGCTTTTGAGACAAATGAACAGGATCGCGGAAAGAGATACAAAGGGATCGGTCTCGATCCACAGAATGAATTTGTTCTGTTGGCAAATGCTGAAATCGGAGGCTTGCTTCAGAATCGTAGCATTCTTGATTCGTATATTACGGACTGGCTGTCACCGGAGCTGAGTATTACGGATGGTATGAATGGTGCTGCTGGTGTGCGCCAAGCTGGTCGTCTGCTTCTGTTCACCAAGATTAATCAGGTTGTAGGCGCGATTGATAAGAAGATCAAGACCTTATCCGTAGGCACGAACAAGAAACTGATGGTCTTTCTTTTGACAGGTCTGTCAGGGGGTACAGGTAGCGGAGCTTTCCTAGATATTGCTTATATCGTACGCGGTATTATTGAGCGTGACTATGGATCTGCCGGTATTGACCGTGTGAACACACTGGGTTACCTATTTACACCGGACGTGAATCTGTCTAACAAAAGTTTAAGCGAGCATACGCGTGAATATATTCGCAAGAACGGTTATGCGGCGCTTAAAGAGCTGGATTACTGGATGAATGTGGACAGTCGTGGTGAGCGATTCCAACAGCAATACGGAAATATTTTGACGGTAAATTCACCGTTGGCTCCATTTAATCTATGCCATTTGATCTCTGCAACGAATACCGAAGGTAAGCTGTTAGAAAATGCGTATGATTACTGTATGAACGTAACGGCTGAGAACATCACGAACTTTATGGCGAGTGAAGAAAAAGCGTCTGGCGAAGAATTCGCCATTCATGACTATATCAGTAATATCCGCACCAATATTGCGCAGATGAATAAGACCTATCCGGCTAACTATGAGTACAACATTATCGGTGCCTCGTCTGCCGTGCTTCCAATTGAGGAAATGACGACGTATCTGGCTTTCCGCTTGTTTGATAAAATGGAAAAAATGTTCCAGCAAGCGCCTGGTCAAGAGGATGTAGAGAAATTCGCA
Organism: Paenibacillus sp. FSL K6-0276; assembly: GCF_037977235.1. Lineage (NCBI taxonomy): Bacteria > Bacillati > Bacillota > Bacilli > Caryophanales > Paenibacillaceae > Paenibacillus > Paenibacillus sp. FSL K6-0276. The sequence continues at coordinate 1,011,858 of NZ_CP150276.1, forward strand.
CGTAAGCTTGGGATAGATCTCGACAGTATGATAAAAACGTTTGAATCTCGTGTGCCTGAGCCGCTACCTGGCTACGAGAACAGTGAACGACTGAGCCATGCTAATGTTGTTAAGAATCAGGTTGTAAGCATGGACACAGAGCTGGAGCAGAACTTCCTGGCACGTGCCCGTGAAGAATATATCAAATCGAAAAAGCAGCTGCCTGGCGAAATTGTTGGACGGTTCAGTGAAGAGCTAGAGCGCATCTTCCTGCACCCAGAGCAAGGACCTTTCTACGTTTCACGACTGCTGTATACAGAGAAGGGATTCTGTGTTTTGAAGCTGATTCAGTCCTATATTGAGGCTTTACGTGAAAGCTTGCTGCGTTTGCCACGCGATATTGAGACGGCGCAGGACAGTGCGGATGACAAGCTGAGCGATGCTCGCAGTGCTTTTGTATCCAAAGAGAAGAAGAAGAATGCCTATATTGAGGCTAAAATCAATGAGTACTGGCTACACGCCGATGTAGAGCGCACTGAGCAAATGATTCAATTCTATGAGGACTTATATGAACTCTTAAACGATGAAAACAGCCGGATTTATGGTGTGTTTACAGAGATTCTTAGTGCACTTAGCTCGATTTTTGCCAAGAATGGGGACATCCTTATCAATGGTGAAGAGCAGGCGGATTATAAAGGGAACAAAACTTATTATTGGAATATTGTTAATGTGCCAGATATTTCGGCGACCATCTCCAAAATCATGGATCAGAAGGACGGCGACGATCTGATTCGCGACTTTACCCGTGAAATGCTGAAGCATTCCGGACGTTGGGTTAAGGAGCAGGAGATTGATATCGTCCGTTCGATTTCGGAGTTCCTTAGCGATAAGTTCGGGGATTTGATCACCCGTTCGATGGAAGATTTCCTTGTGATGAAGTTCGGTCATGAAGAGCCGCTGGATAAGTTCGTAGAACGGATTATTGCTGGTAAATTGGACGAAGAGGCTGTACCTACCTTCCACCTTAGCAACAGCTCGGGCAGCTTGCACTTCCCATCATGGGGATTCGTTTCAGTACCAGTTAAAGCCCCTGGCATCCTGAAGGGGATTCGTAATTATCAGAACAATGCGCTTGGCAAATCGCAATTTACAATCAAAGAAAGCCAAGTGAAGAACCGTATTTTCTGGCTTAATACACGTAATGGTGTGCCACTCTTCGTATACACTCCACTGCGGGTGTTTGAAGAGAACTATGAGCGGACCATTCTCGATAAGGAAGGGATCGGTCGCCACCTGGTGATGACTGATAAGAACAACTGGACGTACCTGCCTTCTCCGATTCCGGAAAAATCATGGGGTGACACTTACGTCAACTCTCGTGTGCGTGATTATAATGCCCGTGTGCGTGCAGACTTTGCAAAGGCGTTGGCAAGCGGAGTGATCATCGAAAAAGGCGTAGATGAGAACACAAGCAACAGATATTCCGTTGTCTTCACAAAGCCGTTCGATATGGATGCTCTTTTGAGTGGATTTGATATGCAGTTGAATTCTTCTCGACCGAATCTTGGCGAAGTGAAGAAGGCGGCTGATGAGCTGAAGAATTTGCGTGAGAAGGGCTTGGAGCGCGAAGGCATAAAAGATATTTTTGGCAGCATCAACAAAGAAATGGCTCAGGAGAATCTTATTCGTTCGCCACAGCTGATTTCTCGTGTTCGTGTAGAGCTCGCTAAATATGCTGAACTGACTGCAAAGGCAACTGAACTTGAAGCTCTGCTCCATCAATATTTGGATGAAGATAAGTGGATGGACCAATTCATTGAGGCGTTGTACACGGACAGTATTGTTAAGAAGGGCGCACTCTACGTTTATGATCGCGATGAAGAAGAGGATGCCTGGGAGCCGTTTGCCAACTTAATGAAAGAACGCAGCTATGTGGAGTATGCCGTGTATCGCCATTTCCGGGAGCTGGATGAGAAGAGCCGCAGCGTTCTACTGCGCAAGGCAGCTCGCCGTGCGAGTGAAATGACTGCCGCAGAAGACGTAACCCCGCTGCTGTATAAACTGGAAGGGTTGTATGTATCATTCCTGGAAGCACGTGACAGCTTGGAATACGAACGAGTAGAGTATGAGAGCGGCGATGAAATGTACAGCTTTTACAAGAGCATGACTAGTAAGCTGGGCAGTATTCGCAGAAAGTTGAAATAATCCTATGATCAAAACACTGGCATTATCTTATGGTGAACAATATTCGGCACAGGAAGAAGCAAGGCGCAGCAAAGGGGATGGACGCAGCAGCATCCATTACCCTGCCCTGTTTCTGTTCGTAGGCGACAAGGTTGCTCCGGCCATCGGTCCGGTGCTGGATAGCTGCGAACGGAAATGGGATAACGCCGGCGGCGTTATGGCAATACATGCTGCGTCAGGTGCGAATAGCGAGGGAACAGAAAAAAGCAAGAGCGGATCTGATGCGGGAGGAAGAGACCGGGTGATGGCTATGGCCTTACCGGATATGGCTGGGTCTGATCCACGCACTGTACGTCATGATATTTACCGGAAGTTTCATGAGGATACAAAATATCTTGCTGAAATGAATAAAGTTATCCGGCGGCTGAGCAACAGTATAGCGGATTATGGACGTCTGTATTCGTCTTTCGACGTGATCCATCTTTCTATCATTACGCGGGTCGATGACCCGCTTAATGTATTCTTACCGGAAATTACACTGCTGGCACGTGCAATACTCAGCCAGTCCTTTAAGTCTGTACAGACAGATCTCTACGCTCTAATCAATGAGCGGGAGCAAGGGGATAATTTTGGATATTCCAGCTCGGTAGGGCTGGCTTTTCTGCGTGAATTGGACAGAATGCAAGCTACGGAATATACGTTTAATGCGCCGCTGCTTGTAACCGAAGATGGTCTGTCGATTCCAGTCGGCCATGGTCCATCCGCATTATTTGATCTTGTGTATCTGCTCTCCGATAAGAATGAGCGCGGCATGATGTCTGCTCACGGCATGGATGATAACTATGAGATCATCTCCCATATCAGTCTTCTCAAGAATCGTGTCCGTCCGACTTCTGATCAGGCAACCGGACACGGTGGCTATAACAATATGACTTTCAAAAGCGGTATCAGAGGCAGCACAGGAAGACAAGGCTACGCCTCCGCAGGCTTTTCTGGCGTAAGAAGACCTAATGTTCAAATTGCCTTGGCTGTGCTGTATCACGCTTTCGGGCGCCTTGCAGCGGATATGCGTGAGGGCAGTCCGTGGACGATGCGCGAGCGTCAATCCCTATTAGGACTGGACCCTGATAGTCTGCGAGAGCATGCAACGCAGCTAGTTCCGGAGAAAGACGGCCTTAGTGAAATGACAGGGCTGATGAGCCACGGACGCCCTTCCTATAATGAACTGAAGCAGTTGTCGCTACGTGAAGCTGAACAGCAGCTGTTCGGTGACGGGGGCGAAGCTTATTTCCACAATAATTTTGTCGCAGAGTCTAACCGAAGAGTAGAAGGTATTCATCCTCTTCGTGGATGGCGCACTACATTGGCGGCGCAGGAAACGACCACACCAGCAGTAACATTCTATCAACTTGCGGAGTGGACTGCTGACCGTGATGAGGGTGGCAGTGTGCTGCATGCTTTACGTCAACATATGACTGGACTGCGTTCAGCTATTGTCTCCGCGCAGGATGAGCTTGAGGATCTTTATGCGGAAAGTGTGGAGCGCCAGCCGTTCCAGCGTGTGCCGCTTTTTGACAAACGAACGGTACGCAACTTCATTCATTACTTATTCTCAGCGGTATATGGCAAAAAATATGAGCTATTATGTATGGAAAGTGAGCTCGCGCTGTGCAGCCGTTTGGAATCTGCGCTTGAGCAGCTTCACGTGGAAAGTGTGGCTCGTGTGAAAGCTATGGAGACGCTTCAGGAAGAACTGCGTATTACTGTGATGGACAGCATTGGGCGAACGAACGAAACCACTGGCCAGAATGTGATGGAGTACTACCGAGTGGTCACAGAAGAAGTGATGAAAGATATCGAAACCCGGCGCGGCCCAGGGATGTTCTTCAGTGAGAAGTACATGGGTAGCATTTCTAAGCTTTTAGAGCAAGGTAAAGAAGCGGTAGCAGAGCGCTTGATTGATATTTGCCGCCGAGAGCTGCTGACAGCAGAGCCTTTCAATTTATCTTTCGAGGAAGAGCTTCTGAGGCGTGCGAATGTTGCGGCTGCTTATGAGAACCGCCAGGTTCTATCCAAGGAAGAGCTGTTCAAGCGCCTGTACCATAATCTGGAGGACGGTGCGACGATCAATGTTCGTCTGTTCGAATACACGCAAGAGCATCGTCATGAGGAAAAATATTTCTTCGGTGACAGCGGATCTGAATTCCTGCGCTATGCATTTGGTGTGGATGAGACGACCCGCATTTACCGGTTAGGATTCGTGCACGAGCAGCGCAGGAGCGGAGTGGAGAAGCTAAATCTGATGGGTGGTTTCCATTTAGAAGACCTTCTCTATTACCGTAATGGTAAGGTTTATTATGAAACCTACGCTCAGAATGGCTATCAGCTTCATGGGCTGAGTGAAGAGCAGCTTCCTGAGATGCGCTGAGGAGAATTGCACTTAGTGCAATAGTTACGTTGGATTCTACTCAGAATCAATATTCTGTTGTGTTTGATACAGTAGAATTAAGAAGATTTCAGGAATAGGGACATTTCTCCTTATTTCAAATCACAACATGCAATAGAATTGAAATGGGTCTAGTATCAGATGGATTCAAGAGTACAATTCAGGTTTCTCCCGGAAAGGAAGTATAACGATGCAGAGAAAAATTAATCTGCTCCTGCTCTTCTTCAGTCTGATCGGTGGCGGGGTCGCTTTTCTCATTGGCGAATGGCTGCTGAGTTGGTATAACGACCTGCCTTCCATCGTGCTTGTTGGCATCTATTTTGCCATTGTAGCGCTTGGTGTCGGCATTGGTTGCCTGCTGGCGGAGATGATCTCGCCAACTCTAAACGGAGCTTCATGGAAGCAGCGCTACCTAGGTCTATCATGGAAGCTCCTGCCTCTGATGCTTGTATTGGCGTTTGGGGTGGGTGCATTAACGGAGTTTGTTTATGAGCTGAATTTTGGCGGTGTGAAGCCGATTAAGAATGTAGTTATGGCTATCGATGACTCTGGCAGTATGGCGCAGAGTGATCCTGATAACAGCCGTTATTCAGCCGCTAAGGCGTTAATTACGAGAATGGACAATGACAATCAGGTAGCAGTGGTGACATTTAACCACGAAGCTGTAGTTGTCCAGCCGTTAACGCCACTCTCAGATTCGCAGAATCGTGAGAAGGTACTGACTGCCATTGATAATCTTAAGCCAACTGAGGGCGGTACGAACATTAGCGGTGCGATCTCAGAGGCACTTAAGGAGATTGATAGTGACGGCAAGAAAAACCAGGGAGCTATGGTCATTTTGCTGTCGGATGGAGTGAGTGATTTCGACACCTCACGAGAATTGCAGACCTATATAGATCGTGGAATTGCCGTAAATACCATTGGTCTGGGGATGCAGGATCCTTCAGGTACCCAGTTGCTGCAGGATATTGCGAAAGTAACGGGCGGTCACTATTATGATGTGAAAGATTCGGCCCTTTTGGGCGATGTATTCCAGCAGATCTATGATCGTTTGGGAGATCGAACATTGCTTACTGTACGCAGTGATGCTACGGCAGATAGTCCATACTATGCTGCGGTTCGTATTTTGTCGCTGATGCTAATCGGTGCTGCACTTGGACTCGGTCTTGGTGTTGTGTTTGACAACCGTCATTTGGCAAAGAGCTTTGGGATTGGCGGCGTAATCTCAGGGTTGTTCGCAGGGCTTATTCTGGAATTCGGACTCAGCGGACACAATTTCTCTGACGGACTTATTCGTCTCCTAGCTGTTCTTATCCTAGCTGCTATCATCTCATTATTTACAGGCGTCATTCCGGTAGGAGAAGGACGTATTTACCGTAATAGAAGAAATAATACAGCTCCTGCTCCATCGTCAGAGGGCTTTCCAGACCGACGGAGAAATCGGAACAGCAAAGGATTCTAGTAGTTGAAAGGGGTTTACAGTGATGAGGTACGCCGAGGTTAATGCTTCCGCTCCGTTAATAACGGATGTGACAACCCAAGTGGATGACCGGTTCTGTACGCTGAGATGGCGCTGGCCGGACTGCGTGCAGGCGGTGTACATCCACAAGACCTCCGCAGAAGAGGCTTCCATTGGAACAGGGGATATTCCGCCGGTCGGGATGAAGCTCTACACTCGTGAGGAATACAAATCTAACAATGGATATCGTGACCGATTGGATGAGATCGGCCTAGTCTCCTATACCATATTTACTCGCCTTGCTGAGAACGGAGAGACCCTACTGGTGAGGCAAAGTGACGGTGCGAACCGTGTGGTGGTCAGTGCAGGCAAAGCCAGAATCTATTATTCCATCCAACAAAAAAGAGGATTATTCGGAAAACAAAAGACCGTACATATGGCGATTACGGCAGAAGTTCCATTGGCTCGGGATGTCCTCTGTTATGTCAAGAAACGGGGAGGACATCCGGCAGGGAAAGAGGATGGTATTCTCTTTCCCTTCGTACAGGATTTTGCCCCTGGACGCAACGTACTCCCGCCGATTGAGGTCGGCAAGGATGATTTTGTGCGCATCTTTTTTACCGACGGTCCTAAGTATGGGCTTTATTACGAGTTGGTGCCGGAGTAAGGTCAGTCTACGCGTACAAGCGAGTGTTGGACAGTGTTGTCCATAGCAAGATACGCAGATACAACTTTTGGGAGGATGAGTAGATGTCTTTTTTTAGCCGTTTTATGAAAAAGAATCAGCCGGAGCCGCGGCCGCTTTTTTACGATATTGTGTGTCCGTACTGCTTCACCAAGTTCTCTCCAGAGGATGTGGTCTTTCGGGCTATGCATAGCCGAGAGGACGATGAGAATTACGCACTAGGCGAGGATGATGCCTTAAATAAATACCGTGAGCGCTTTGGGCTCGATACGGTGGATGACATAGAAGCGATCATTAACCCGGCGAATATTCCAGAAGAATACCATCATTATACTGATCACGTGTTGACTGGACTTACGGATCGTTACGGTGTGCTCACGCGCAGACGGCTATGTCCATCCTGCCATAACGAGCTACCTGTGACCGCAGGAAAGGTTCCAAGTAACATTATCTCGATTATCGGGGCTTCCCAAGTCGGGAAGTCGGTGTATATGACCGCTCTGATTCACACCTTACAGCATACGACAGCAGGTCATTTCGATGCCGCTTGTATGCCGCTTAATGCAGAGATTAGCCGTAAGTTCCGTACGCTCTATGAAGAACCGCTTTTTGAGCGCGGGGATCTGCTTGCTTCTACACAAAAAGAAAAGATGCAGGAGCCGTTTATTTTTCAATTCGTCTTTAAGGATGAAGAGAAGCCACCACTGACACTCGTGTTCTTCGATGTGGCGGGTGAGGGCATGGTGGATCAGGATTATCTCGGATTACACGGTCAGCATATTAAGAACTCTGCCGGTATTCTGTTTATGGTCGATCCACTGCAAATTCGCTCGATCCGTGAGAAGATTCATATTAACATCGGTGACCGCCCTGGAGAATGGGTCTCGCAATATGACGAACCGCGTGACGTTGTGCTGACGATGTTCGGTGACTTTATCGCCTATCAGGAAAAGAGCAAAACAGACATTCCTACAGCAGTCGTCCTTGCGAAAAGTGATATGCTGCATTCGCTGAAGGATGAGGATGGCGATTACATCAAGTCCAACAGCAATGTGTTCAATAATTATGTCCATCGCAAAACGTTGAATATGGATGAGTTCCATAACATCGATGGAGAAATCCGCAGATTTATTGGTAAGGTGGACAGACCTTTTAAAGATACGATGGATGTGTACTTCTCGAATACAGGCTATTTTGCGGTATCTGCACTAGGCAGCAATCCTGTGAATCAGAAGATTGAGGGAGTAGTAAGCCCGATTCGCGTAGACGAGCCGTTTATTTGGCTGTTGCATAAGCTGAAGTATATTGAGGGGAGCGACGGCCCGTGAATGCATTCTCAGGGTCTAAGATCACCCAACAGATGTACACCCGCGAACGCCGCGGAGTGTTTCGTTCCACAGAAGGTTTTGATACGGTAGCGAAATCGGACAGTCTGGACAATAATTTCATCAAAAAAACATTACATCCCTTCTGCCTCTACGATGCTCCAGCAGAGCTGACCACACGTGGGGAGAAGGACGAGTCTGTATACCCAGTAGCGCTGCACCTGTTCCATGCAGAGAATGGCGACACGGTCATTGGGCTGAGTCGTTATCAAGCGACGGATTTTACGGGCCAGCGCAGCGCTTTTTTTGCACATAACTTTGTAGTTCCCGCCTCACGTTCAGAGGAGATTGTACAGAGCTACGGGGACTTTCTGCATGCTGATTTCGCAAGAAGTTATGAAGGAGAGCTGGGTGGAACCTTGCCGGAGCTGTCTGCTATTCCAGTTATACGTACGGATCGTCGCCCTGATCCTATAGCGGGATTACGCTTGTTAGGGATTAATGAAGGGATATTTAAGGCATTGCTGCAAGCGGTGATGCTCTCTGTGGTAGGTAAGAAAAAAATCTATATCGCTCTAAATGTACCGATCACAGAGTTGTCCACGCGGGCGGTAGAGCTTACAGAGATTCTTTATAGCGTGCTACCGTATGAATTCCGCCGTAGATTAGGCGTGATTACGTATGCCAATGAACCGCAAAGCCGTAAATATATCCATCTTAGCTTTGTGGAAAAAGGTTCGCTCCGTCCCGGTGATCGCAACATCGAGAAGGATTTTACATTCGATTTGGTTTCAGGGCGGATGGGGAATGTAGATTTTGGCGAGGCCCGTCAGCCGTATGCTGATCTGGTTTGGAAGCTGTTACTTCTGAATCCAGGGGATCTTGACGATTTCGTAAGTTTTGCTGATCAGATGCTACGTGGAGAAAGCCCTGAGCATAAACTATCGCTCGCTTTCTATAATGAGTTAGCCGTATTTTATGAGATTGAGCAGGGGAATGAGCATTTATATACGGAGAACAAGAGCGCGGTGCTGAGTGAATTGCTTACTTACCTAAAAGCTGAGGGGGCCATTCATTCCAGAGTCCGACTGAACGATATTTTCTTGGAGCGGTTCGACCGAGAATTTGATTTAGTCCGGCAAAGGAATGTTCCGGAGCCTGCTATTATGGAGTGCTTTAAGGAATATTTTGTGCTCAAGGGTCATAATTACAAAGTCAGAATCGTGGATTATTTCATCAATGGTATGCTTCATAGCGTGGAAGCAGGCCGGAAAGATGTATTGAATGCAGCTTACGGTATCATCGAGAGCAATGATGAGCTAAGTGCTACCTTCTTTCAACGGGTGATGTCAGAATCGTATTTCCGCAAGCAACTATTAGAGCCTTATATGGAGTCAAGACTAGTCGCTGCACCAAAATCTGTGGACATTTTGAATTTTGTACTCCATTGGGGCCGGTTTCTACCGGCTGCGTTAGAACGGCCTTTTGCTCAGGATGCAGTAAGGGATTATTTGCTAGAGAAGCTACAACTGGAGACTGATCCGGTTGCTGCGGTGGCGGAAATTCATGGGATTGTAGATAAGGCGGAAAAAGATCGACGTAGAGGTACAGGAGTTACACCTATGGTACTCTCGCTCATGCTGGAGCTTGCCGCATCTGCTGATAGATTTTTGCTGAACCGACTATCACTTACTGAAATGACGCAAGAGGACTTGCTTGAGGTTGTTTTCTTACGTTATGGCAATGTAGTGGATTGGCAACCGCCACTTGATAGAATTAGCAAGCAGAAAGAAAATGCACTCCGCGCTGCTTATCGCTGGTTTGGTGAAGAGAATCCGAATGAAGAGATTTTTGCAGGCTTGTCTCCGAAGGAACTGGACGATGTACAGCTGCTCGGTCGCCGGTTACTGAAGGAAGCTCGTGTTCTAGAGCCATTTGAACGGCTTCCACTAGCCTTCTACTATACCAGTCAGCGCGAAGATGGTCCGCTGGATTATGACGCACTCCTGGAGTTAGTTAAGCATAAGGCCGGTACTGATAAGGATGCTATCTATCGATTCTTTGCTTGGTCCCAAGGAAATTCTTTATTTACGATATCGAATAAAAAGATTTATCCGGGTTATCGCCGGGCGATTCTGAAGTATTTCCTGAACAGTGACCGCGAGGCATTCAAGAATCGCGAATTCCGCAAAAGCTATGTCGCTACCGCTCGGCCTGCTCTACAAAATGTGTACAATGAAGCCCGCTCCCAGCTCGCTTCCCCGCTGGCGCGTTGGATCAGCCGCAGTCGATTTCGACTCCTGATCTCCGGTTCCATCACTGGCATTCTGGTGATTATTGCAATTATCGTATTCAGTATGCTACGTCCGGAAGATTCGAAGACGGCCTTGCCTGGGACAACCCCTCAGCCGACACCTGTTCAGAGTCCAGGCAGTCAGCTTCCGCCGGCTTCCGTTTATTTGAAGGATTTAAGCGCTGATGAAGATAAAGGAAGCAGTGTGTTGGTGTTCACTTTTGCCAACGCGGATGACTGTGTCCAATTTAATCCGACGGAGATTAGTTTGATGACTTCATCAAATGTGGTGGATAAGAGCTTTAAGGTCGCTGCTAGCAATGGAACCTGTTCAGTTCCGTCAACGGATGGAACGGATGAGGGAGACTTGTCTGGCGATTCCAATTCTGCTGACACTACTGATGGAACGGCAGAAGGTGCAGACGCTACTAACGCAGTAGTCAATGCTTCTCCGTCTCCTTCGCCTTCATCTGATGCGGAGGACAACACAGTTGTGCCTTCCGCGACAGCTGTCACAGAAGGAGTACACCCATCCTATCAGGTGGAGGTTACCCTGGAGCCGGGAGCGACAATCGTTCAGAAAAGCATGATCAAGGCTGGTAGATTTACGTTGATCGTAGATCCTGCTCCAAACGATACGCCGAATGTTGATTCAAGTGCTGAACCATCGGCAACTGCAAGTCCGGAAGGAACAGCTGAATAAAGGAATTTCTGAATAGCAGGACTATACCGAAAGGTTTGGTTCTGCTATTCTTTTTTGTTACTCATACAAAGCTTTTCTATAGACATGCTGTGGATTAATAGATATGATTATGAATATCACAATAAGATACTACATATTGGAAAAGGTGCAGACTCTCTAAACCGGAGTTTGCTTAAAAGGGAAGTCCGGTGTAAAATTCCGGCGCGGTCCCGCCACTGTACATGCGGAGCGTTTCTTCTATAAACCACTGTTCTGAAGTAAGGACGGGAAGGTGGAGAGCAGCGATGAAGCATTAGCCAGGAGACCTGCCTTTTTCATGAGCGTTTCTATTCTTCGTGGGGTAAGAATGTGGAACATATACAGATAGACTGTGTGGTCGTAGAGTTTCAAGCGCCCCAGCCTCGATTTGTTATCTTCCCGGGCCGCCCTTCATAGGGGCGGTCTTTATGTTGTGCGCTCTTATTCCAAAATATAAGAAAGTATAAGTTTTGCATCTATACTTCCTTATATTTCTCGCATATACGCTTACCGTCCTTATAAGGACGCCGAAGGCGTATATGCTTGTGTAGTACCCATTCCTTTATAGAAAGAGGTTGAACAATGAAGACAATATTCTCCTCCAAGTTTTTTGTACTTGGACTGGCCCTATTCATGGTCATTTCGATTCTAGGAACATCTCTTGCTCCTGCAGGAACCATCTTCGCAGAGGCGGGTGTTAGCACTGGGCAGGAAGCATCCAGTGATTCAGTTACTAATGCGGAGCGGATTAATGTTGCGGATGCGACCTATACGGCTGCAGAATTTATTCTAAAGGGTGGCTTGCAGTCAGATTGGCAAGCCATTGGACTAGCTCAAGCAGGATATAAACTGCCTGCGAGTTATAGCCTATCCCTTGAGAAAAAGGTGAAAGATGCAGAGGGAAATTTCGCGAACGTAACGGATTATGCGAGAATCGTACTCGCAGTAAGAGCAATTGGTGCCGATCCTACCAGCTTTGCTGGAAGCGGAACAGCTCCTGGCTATAATTTAATAGAGAAGATCTATAATCATGACAAAATCAGTGGACAGAAACTTAATAATCCAGTATATGCTTTGATTGCACTGGATTCTGGCAAATATAACATTCCATATAACGCAAAATGGACTGTGGATAAGCTCATTGCTGAGATTATTTCTAAGCAAAATCAAGATGGTGGCTTTGCCTTAACGACAGGCGCGAGCGAGCCTGATATGACAGCGATAGCTTTGGCCGCTCTAGCGGCACATAAGAGTAATCCGGAAGCTTACACAGCAGGACTACAAGCTGTGGCTTGGTTGTCCAATGCTCAGGATAGCCATGGAGGTTACGGAGATAGTGCTGAAAGCGCAGCACAAGCTATTCTAGGTCTTACATCCTTCGGTGTAGATCCAAGTGGATTAGAATATACCAAGAATAAAGTAAATCTGATCGGTAACCTACTAAGCTACCGTCTCGCTGACGGAAGCTTCGCTCATAGCCGTGGTGGAAGCAGCAATGTTCTAGCCACGGAGCAGGGTCTTCAGGCGCTTGTTGCCTACAATCTGCTCTATAAAGGTAGTAACAGCAAGCTATACGATTTTTCTAAGTCATCCGTTCAGAGTGCCTTAATCTATGCTCCTGTTACTGTAGAAGGTCCTAATAGTACATTAGCACAGGGATATGTATATGCCGGAAACGCACTTGGAGCACTGGAGAAGCTGGCACTTCAAACGAACTTGCCGATCACGAATCCATCCGGTGCTTATGTCACAGGAATTGGAAACGTTCTGGGCGGAAGCTATGGCGGTTATGATGGATGGATGTATATCGTATCCCGTGGTGGTCAATGGATCAATCCAGATGTTGGAATGAGCGATTTTGCGCTTAAAGATTCAGATCAGCTACTGGTTTACTATGCCGGAGACGACACTAAGCTTGTAGATTCGGTAACGGTGTCCAAACCAAGCCCTAAAGAGGGCGATTCTTTTACCGTAGTCGTGACTAGTAAGACATGGAAATGGGACGCTGTAACGAATACGTCCTCCCCTGTAACCGCCAAAGCTGCTGGCGTTCAGGTCCAAATTGGTAATCGTATCGTAACGACGAATGCTAAAGGCGAGGCTTTGTTCTCGGGGAATGTTCCAGCAGGTGATTACAAACTGACTGTAACAGGCTATCGTGAAGGAAAAGCGCCATCGATAGCTAAATATACTCAAGATCTAAAGGTGATTCCTAAGAATGTAACGGCTTTACTTACCGTTGAGGGTCCGCAAGGACTGATCGGTGAGGGGACTATAAAGACTTCCAATGCCCTTGAAGCTTTGCAGCAATTAGGGTTGTCCAATGATTTTAAAGTGGATATTACGAAATCCTCTTACGGAAATTTTGTATCGGGTATCCATGGAATTACGCAAGGACTTTACGACGGCTGGTGGAGCTTCATAGTATGGCGTAGCGGGGAGTGGATCTACCCAAGTTTGGGTATGGACGCTTTTGAATTACAGGAATCCGACCGGGTTCTTGTATATTATGCCGGAGAAACCACACAGGTTGTTGATACCGCGGTTGTTTCCTCATCACAACCAAAGCCGGGTGAAGCTTTCACAGTAACAGTCTCTCAGAAGAAATGGGTGTGGAATAAGGATACCTTTACTTCCGATCCAGTGACTTCTCCAGCCGCTGGAGTGCAGGTCTCGATCGGTGATAAGAAGGCAATCACAAATGCTAAGGGTGTAGCTGTTTTTGACGAAGGTCTACCAGCGAATACCTATACGATAATTGTTACCGGGTATGCTAAAGATAGTGTACCTAGTGTGGCGCGTTATACTCAATCACTGAACGTTGGATCAGCTGATATTGCTTCGGCTAAAGCTACTGCAACCATTTCAGTCGTTGGGGATAGCAAGAAGGGAACGATGCTGAACAGTACAACAGTAGCGCTAAAAGAAGGCGAAACGGCTTATAGCTTACTGATCAGTCAATTGGGTGATAAGGTTGTATCATCCGGAAACGCTGGTAGTAAATACGTGAAATCTATAGATGGTTTGGCTGAATTTGATGGCGGTCCAAGCAGTGGATGGAAGTATAAGACGAATAGGGATGCTGATCCAAGTACAAGTGCAGACAGCTATATTTTAGAGAACGGTGATACGTTATATTGGTACTATTCATCGGGTAAATAAGTACGATTGATAATTCGTTAGACGGGCACTACGATTCGGAGCATTAGCGGATCTAGTGTCCGTTTTTGATTTTGTTCGTTGTAATATTTGACAACAGACACTTTTTTTCGACATTTTATTCATGATTTTATTTAAAAATCATCACACTATTCGTCCCTCTTACCGATAAAAATAGATAGTTATTAAGATGATGTGAAGGCGGAATGTAGATGAAGAATATGAAAGTGAAATTCAAAATTGGGCTTCTTTTGGTATTTTCTGTGATCATGCTGAACGTCGTTGGGGTAACCGGCTTTCTCACCATGGACAAAATGGCCCTAAAAACAACAGAGACGTATAATGAAAACTTGTTGCCTGTTTCTTACGTGGGGCAAATGCGTACAAACAATCGGGCTATCGAAGCTTTTCTTTTGGAGCGTTTGATTAGTGTTGATGTAAAGAAGAACAAAGAACTGATAGAGAGCGTCAAGGGAAAAGTTCAGGAAAATAATGATCTTTTGAACAAGCTGAAGACCGTCCAATACAAGGATAGTACGATTGTAAGTAAAATAAATAAATTCGAGTCTTCCTTAACAGACTACCGTGCACAAAGAGACAGTATTATTCAGATTGCGGATAGCAAAGGTAGTCAAGAGGCCTATAAAGTATTCAGTGGTGATTTTAGTAATTCCCGTGAGAAAATGATCAATCTGCTTAAAGAACTAAGCGATTCGCTGCTTAAGGGAGCTGGAGCTCATAATTCAGAGTCCACTGCTACCGCTAAAAGTATGAAGACTAATAGTATATTATTGATAACGTTCTCCTGGATCATTTGTATCGTGCTTAGTGTTACAATCATTCGTCTGATTACGAAACCTCTTAAGGAACTTCAAGGGCTGATGAAGCGGGCTGAAGCAGGAGATTTAACCGTGACGGCTGTATATACGGCCAAGGATGAAATCGGCCAAATTAATAGCTCGTTTAACAATATGCTGGAGAGCCTGCGGAAGATGATGCAGGGAATTGCGGAGAGTACAGAAATGTTATCAGCCTCGTCGCAAGAGATGAGCGCTAGTGCTGAGCAGACCTCACTGGCTTCACAAATGATCGCCGAATCTTCAGGAGAGATTGCAGCGGGCTTTGATGAACAGACGGAGAGCATTAGTCGCACCTCACAGTCTATACAAGCTATGACTAATAATATTTCGGCCGTAGAAAGTAGCAGTTTTGAAATGTCCGACCTTATGGGAGTCGCTTCTGGTTCAACGGATCGAGGGGTGATCGCCGTAGATAACATTATAGAACAAATGAAGGAAATCGACTCCAGCGTAACCCAGAGCCAAGAGATTGTTAGTAACCTTGGACAACTGTCGCAGGAGATTAATACGATTATTACGACGATTAATGGAATTGCAACACAGACGAACTTGCTGGCGCTTAATGCATCTATCGAAGCAGCGAGAGCTGGAGAACATGGACGTGGCTTTGCTGTAGTTGCTGGAGAAATTCGAGGTCTTGCAGAAGCAACGCGAAACAGCTCACTGAAAGTAACAGATATAATTACGCATATTCAAAAGCAAACTGAAAGCGCAGTAGAATCAATGGCTTTAGGGTCTGAGCTAGTCTCTAACGGCGTAGTTCAAAGTCAGCTAGTATCTCAAGCGTTTCATGAGATTCAAAGTTCTATTAAAGACGCTACCCAGCAGACGGAAGAGATCAGAGAGGCGGTTGCGCATGTCTCTTTAGAGTCACAAGGTGTAGCGGCAGCAATGGAACAGGTCAATGCTATATCCAATAAAGGGGCGGTGGGTGTTCAGGACACCAGCGCGGCTAGTCAACAGCAACTGTCTGCTATGGAGGAAATGTCCGCATCAGCTCAGTATTTAGCAGTGCTGGCCGAAGATCTACAGAAGACCTTGGCAAGATTCAGTTTATAGCGCTTAATAATAACAGCCAGTTTCTAGTGTACCTTGAGGCAGGCTGTTTAGTATTTCGGTTATTGCTACAGGTAATGCAAAAAGGGACGTCCCAAAGCCATTTAGGCTTTAGAAACGTCCCTTTTGTTTGTTATTGAATGGAATTAAGCATACCAGCCCCATACGAAGATGAAGAGTGTACCGAATATCGTGACTAAGCCAACGAATAAGGCATAGGCGATATTGATGTAAAGTTCTTTCTTGGTATCTGCTGATTCCCCGATATGCATGAACAGGAAGAGCTGCAAGGAAGCCTGAATGAGGGCTGTAACAAGCAGGATAGCCATGTTCGCAGTATTGGATAGATCAAGATAGATTACAGCAAGTGCAGCCACAGAAAGGACAAGAGAGGCTAAGAAACCCATCACATGGCGAATTGGAAACAATTGCTTCATCATGCTACATCAGTCCTTTCAGATAGACGAAGCTGAAAATAAAGATCCAGACAACGTCCAAGAAATGCCAGTACAGCGAGAAGATAAAGGATTTATTGGCCGTAGCCGGATTAATACCTTGACGCTTCAACTGGATTAGAATAGCCGCACCCCACAGGAACCCGAACGATACGTGAGCTCCGTGTGTTCCCAGCAGTACAAAGAGACTGGATAGGAAACCACTAGTTTGAAGTGTAGCCCCTTCGTGAACATAAGTGACAAACTCCGTGATTTCAATACCAAGGAAGCCGAGACCCATTAACAGGGTTAGTCCGAAAAAGACCATCATGGCTTTTTGGTAGCCATGCCGCATAGCATGAACTGCAAGACCGATCGTGAACGAGCTTGTCAAGAGCAGCAATGTTTCGATCATCACTGGACCAATTTCAAAAAGGTCCGGCCCGCTAGGGCCGCTGGCAAAACGGTCTACCATTACAAAGTATACAGTGAACAACGTAGCGAACAGTGCAATCTCTGCTCCTAGAAAGACCCAGAAGCCAAAGATTTTATTACTATTCTCTTCTGTTGAGTATTCAAGCGGCTTAGACGCATCTATTTTCATACTGTCTCACCCCGCAATTTCTTTTCAGTAGCAATAACTTCTTCAGCTGGGATGTAGAATCCGTGATCCCGATCGAAGGACATAGCAGCTAGAACGATGAGGATACCTACTCCAGAGATAATGGCTGGAATCCAGAGACTGAATACCAGAGAGAATCCTGCAACGAAGAAGATAACACCCAGAATAAATGGTTTTCCTGTATTGCTAGGCATATGAATCTTAGTAATCTTGTCTTCATAAAGTGGTACTTTATCTTGTTTAGCAGTCCAGAAGGCATCGCGTGTGTTTACAGTTGGAACCACTGCGAAGTTGTAAGCTGGAATCGGACTTTTCGTTGCCCACTCCAGTGTACGTGCATCCCATGGATCTCCATCAGTATCTCTTGGTTCGTAACGTGTACTCCAGTAAATGTTATAAACCAGAATTACAAATCCGATTGTAAGACCAATCGCCCCTATGAACGAGACCATACTTAGCGGACCAAATCCGGTATCCGCAGAATAAGTGTATTGACGACGAGTCATACCTTTAAGTCCGAGAATAAACAGCGGGAAGAACGATACGTTAAAGGAAATAATGATCCACCAGAAGGCATGTTTACCAAGGCGTTCATTCAGTCGGAAGCCGAATACTTTAGGGAACCAGTAATGGAAACCTGCGATAACAGCGAACACAGCACCTGGAATAAGAACGTAGTGGAAATGCGCTACTAGGAACATTGTATTATGGTACTGGTAATCGGCACTGGCCATAGCCAGCATGACACCTGTAACCCCACCAATCGTAAAGATCGGTATAAACGCTAGGGTGTAAAGCATCGGTGTCGTAAAGGTTATTCGCCCTTTTCGTAAGGTGAATAGCCAGTTAAATATTTTCACACCTGTTGGTACGGCAATGGCCATGGTTGTAATCGAGAAGAAACTGTTAACCATAGCGCCTTGACCCATTGTATAGAAATGGTGAGCCCATACTAAGAAGGACAAGAGGGAAATGATCAACATACTAAAGACCATGGATGTATAACCATACAGGTTCTTTTTGGAGAAGGTTGCGATAATTTCACTATAAATACCGAATGCCGGCAATACAACGATATATACTTCTGGATGTCCCCATACCCAGAAGAGGTTGGCCCATAACATATCCATACCGCCGTTGGCCATCGTAAAGAATTGAGATCCGAATAATCGGTCGAACATCATCAAAGCGAGCGCTACCGTAAGCACTGGGAAAGCGAATACGATAATTACGTTCGTGATCAGTACGGACCAAGTAAACATTGGCATCTTCATCAACTTCATGCCTGGTGCACGCATTTTCAGAATCGTTACAATAAAGTTAACGCCTGTGAGGAGTGTACCGATACCTGATATTTGTAGAGCGAGCGAGTAGTAGTTGTTACCAACCGTTGGGCTGAACTCTATACTTGCTAGTGGGAAGTACGCGGACCAACCAGCATCCGGCGATCCTCCAATAACAAATGAAATGTTTAGCAGCATTGCTCCGAAGAAGAAGAGCCAGAAGCTGACGGCGTTCAGACGTGGGAAGGCAACGTCTCTGGCACCGATTTGTAGCGGAACGATAACGTTCATCAGACCGATAATAAACGGCATGGCCATAAAGAGAATCATAATCAAGCCGTGTGTTGTAAATACCTCGTTGTAATGCTGTGCGTCAAGAAATTTCAAGTCTGGGGCTGCGGTTTGCAGCTTCATCATAATAGCGTCAACGCCGCCGCGGAAAAGCATTAGTAGTGCAGCAAGGATGTACATAATCCCAATACGTTTGTGGTCAACTGTAGTTAACCATTCGCGCCATAAATATCCCCATTTTTTAAAATAGGTCAGGCCGACGATAATCCCGATTGTAGCCAGAACAATACTTGCCATAGCCCCGTAAATCAGGGGTTCGCCGTGGACCTTGAATTTATCCCAATCCATTAGGAATCGCTCCTTTCAAGTTGTTCAATTAACATTGACTAATGTCCGTCATGTGTAGTGCTCTCTTCATCCAGTTCTGGATTAGGTTTGCTATTGAATTCCGTCTCGCTAGATGGTGCAGGAGCCGGGTGAATTTCTTTATTATCTTGATGTTCCATACTTCCATTATCCATATCCATCTCTGTACCATTATTACTCATATGGTCACCGTGATTTCCCGGAGGAGGGCTAAAGGATAAGTGGGTATTGGTGTAGGTTTTACGTCCGACAAATTCCATTTCCAGAAGGCTCTTGAATTCTTTTTCTGTAAGAGGACCTGCTGTTTCTTTAACGTCTTTCACCCATTCCTTGTAGTCCTTATCCGTCATCGCAAGTGCCTCAAACTCCATGTGGGCAAAACCCTTACCATTAAAGTTCGCATTTCTTCCGACATAAGAACCTACAGTATCCGCTGAAAGATGTAGTGTTGTAAGCATGTCGCTCATCGCGTACTTCTGTCCTCCCAATTGTGGGATCCAGAGACTTGAGATCGTACCGAAAGAGTACAATCTGAACTCTACAGCGCGGTGAACTGGAATGTTAACGTAGTTTACTGTTTCAATACCTTCCTCTGGATAGCTGAAATGCCATTTCCAGTTGGAAGAGGAAGCATAGATTACAAGCGGCTTCTGATCTTTATAGTCCGCTGCAACGTTTTCTACATCAATTGTCGTTTTGACGGTGACCACGGAGAGGAACGACACGATAATAATCGGAATCGTAATCCAGATGGCCTCCAACCATTTGTTTCCTTCCTCGTGAGGAGGAATATAATCTTCGTTACTTTTCTTAGCGCGGTACTTCACGAGTACGAAGACATATAAGATGTAGACAACTGCTAGAACACCGAGCATCATAACAATGGAGAGGATGATCGTGTCAGACAAAGTTCTTGCAGCCGGCCCCTTCGGATTCAGAACAGCGATTGAACTGCATCCTGGCAAGAGTAAAATTAGGCTGAGAAATAAAGCGTATAACGGTCCCTTTTTGTTCATGCTTAAGCTCCTTCCTTCAATACTTATATTAATAACCCTCATCATTACCTTCATATATAGTAAGAACTAATGAGAAAGAAAGCAAAAGACTTATTTTACCATCTGAACCATAATAGTCCTTAATAATGGCGAACAAGTTAAATATGTGTGATTAATTTGTTACAAGTTCCTAATGATATGATAAAGATCACTGTAGCGGCGCAGTTTATGGATATTTTTTTCTGTTCAAACTTTGTTCAATAATTTACTAATGTTGCTAATTTGGACACATCTATTTTGTGCAAAAGGACTATAATTTAACCATTTTTTGTTGGTGTGATAGGATTTGAGTGGAATACATATTTTGATGATCTTTGTCGAAATTTCTGCAAATGACAAAAAGGGTAACAAATTATTCTGCATTAAGTTACAATCTCTCAAATTTCTTTCTATTAATCTATGGTAAGGTTATAGGTAAATATACAAGATGGGAGATTTTTTAAGATGTTTAAAAAGAAAGTTTGGCTATTATTTATAGTATTTTTCGTATGTACGGGTTTGGTACGAGAGATAGATACAGTGAATGCTGCGGGTGCAGGATCCCTGAAGTTAGGGGTAAACGATAAATTAACTGAAATTGAAGCAGTGTCGATAAAAGATACATATTTTGTTCCACTGCGTGATTTGTCACTGGAAACGAATCTGGTTCTAACTCTTCAGGGTGATGGCATTAATGTTAAGGGAAACAATGGATCCATCAAACTGCTGAATGATCACGCAACTGCTCTTCTCCCTAATGGAAAGACAATTGCATTAGATACATTTTTGAAAAATGGAAGAACGATGGTTCCTGTGAAGATGACCTCTCATCTTGGATTTTTAATTTCGTTTAAGCCAGTTGAATCTTTATTAAGAGTTCATAATTCCGGGGCTAAATTAAACGATGCTGCATTTGTGAATCAACATAAGAAGGCTTTGCAGCCGAATGTAACTACAGGGACGACGGGCACGAAGGGGAAAGTCGTATATCTTAGCTTTGATGATGGTCCATCCGCCACAACCTCTCAATTACTTGATATATTGGCGAAATATGATGCGAAGGCTACCTTCTTCATGTTAGGGAATAACATGAACGCACACGCGTCTCAAGTGAAACGCTTAGTGAAGGAAGGACATGCGCCTGGTTTACACGGTATGACACATGTGAAAGATAAATTTTATGCTTCTCCGGCTTCTGCGTTGAAAGAGATGAATGACGATAATGCGATTCTGAAGAAACTTACTGGTCAAAGTACAACACTGATTCGTACACCTTACGGTAGTAAACCTTATTTAACAAAACCCTTTAGAGATAAAGTACTAACTCAAGGTTATCATCTGTGGGATTGGAACGTTGACTCTGAGGATTGGAGATATAAGAACGATAGTAATTCCATCTATAATACGGTTATGAGAGAGGTTCATGGTCTGAAGAAGAGCAGCCCTGTGATTCTAATGCATGATCAAAAGGCTACACTTAAAGTTCTTCCACGCATCCTAGCGACGCTGAAGAAAGAGGGTTACGAGTTTCATATTATTACTTCAGATATGACACCTAACAATTTTTGGAAGGATCATCGCTAAAATTGATAGTAAGATTGAATAATAGAAGAGTATTCATATTGTTGAGGCGACAGATTTGATCTGTCGTCTTTTTTTTTTTTTTTTTTTTTTTTGTCCGAAATCGTTGTAGTTTTGACACAAGTAAGGCCCTCTAATCTATCGACGTAGTTCACCTGCCATGTTATCATGATACTCTGATAACGTATTACCGAACTAAAGCACACACTGCTGTGTCAACGATGGGGGATAAAAGAGATGAAGAACAAAGCAATTTTAGTCTTATTAATGATTATGGTAATTACTGCATTGGCAGGCTGCTCAGCTTCAGGGAGTAAGGATGGAAAGCTGATCATCGGAATCGATGATAAGTTCGCTCCAATGGGCTTCAGAGATGAGAACAACGAAATCGTTGGTTTTGATATTGATTATGCCAGAGCGGCTGCTGAGAAAATGGGCAAAGAAATCATTTTTCAGCCAATCGACTGGTCAGCAAAGGAGTCAGAACTAAACAGCGGACGCATTGATATGATTTGGAATGGGTACACCATCACGGATGAACGCAAGGAAAAGGTATTATTCACTAAGCCTTATCTTGAGAATAGCCAGGTAGTAGTCGTATTAGCGGATTCATCGATTTCGAAGCTTAAGGATTTGGCTGGTAAAGAGGTAGGGCTCCAAAGTTTATCATCAGCTGCTGATGCCTTGAATGAGAATCCGATTAAAGACAAAATTGCTAATATATCAGAATTTCCAGATAACGTCCTAGCCCTCACAGACTTGAAGACTAAACGCCTGGATGGTGTAGTTATTGATGAAGTTGTGGCTAGATATTATATGTCAAAAGAGCCTCATGCCTTTAAACTGTTAGATGAATCGCTTGCGCCTGAGCAGTACGGGATTGGAATTAAGAAAGGTAATGAGGCACTGCTAGAGGAGCTTCAGAAAGCTCTGGATGAAATGAATAGTGATGGAACGGCTGAGGAGATTTCCACGAAGTGGTTTGGTGAAAATAAGGTACTGAAATAGATTGTTAACACTTAGGAGTCGGTTGTAGAAATGAATATGGATTATAGTATAAAAATTGCAGGACCGATGTTAGAGGGAGCGCGTACGACTGTTTTATTGTTCCTTATTGTTATTTTGGTGTCGATTCCGCTCGGGTTCCTAGTCACTTTGATGGCGAAGAGCGTGTTCAAACCCTTGGCATGGATTGCGCATAGCTATATTTATGTCATGCGGGGAACACCTCTTTTATTGCAATTGTTGTTTTTTTGCTTTGGTTTACCACAGATTCCGGTGATTGGACAATATCTGGTCATGGACCGCTTCGTTGCGGCGAGTCTTGGATTTATTCTTAACTACGGGGCATATTTCGCAGAGATCTTCCGTGGGGGCATGCTCTCCATTGATAAAGGACAGCATGAAGCAGCCAAGGTGCTCGGACTGAGTAAATGGCAGACGCTGCGCAAGGTAATCCTAGCTCAAATGTTTAGGGTAGCTTTGCCAGCTGTGGCAAATGAATCGATTTCACTAGTCAAAGATACGGCTCTACTGTATGCCGTTGCTGTACCGGAGTTACTGAATTATGCTAAAACAGCAGTAAACCGAGACTTTACAGTAACCCCTTTTGTGGTGGCAGGAGTTATCTATTTGTTGATGACGCTGGTACTGACCTTATTCTTCAAAGCACTGGAAAAACGTTTCAAATTTGAGTAGAAGGACTGTCTGAATATGAGTAGCATGATAGAAGTAAGGGATTTACAGAAATCCTTTGGCAATTTGGATGTGCTGAAGAATGTTAGTTTTAATATCCAGTCGGGTGAAGCCGTTGCAGTTATCGGGCCTTCCGGTTCGGGAAAGAGTACGATGCTTCGCAGTTTAGTGCATCTAGAAGAAGTTACGGGTGGGAGCATCTTTATCCAAGGCAAGTCGCTTGTGGAGAATGGTAAATACGCTAATGGAGCTAATATTCGTGAGATAACTGCGTCAATGGGAATGGTGTTTCAACACTTTAACCTATTCCCACACCTAACAGTGCGGGGTAACCTCGAGTTAGCTCCAAGGATGTTGAAACGGGAAAGTGTGAAGGAGATTACGGCTAGAAGCAAGGATTTGCTCTCCAAGGTAGGTCTTACTGAGAAAGCGGAGGTGTATCCTGCAAAACTGTCGGGCGGACAGAAGCAGCGGGTTGCCATCGCGAGAGCGTTAATGCTGAATCCAGATATTCTATTGTTCGACGAGCCTACCTCAGCGCTCGATCCTGAACTCACGGGTGAGGTGCTACGTGTTATCAGGCAACTCGCAGATGAGAATATGACGATGATTGTTGTAACTCATGAGATGAACTTCGCTCGTGATGTGGCGGATCGTGTGATTTTCATGGATAACGGTAAGATTACCGAGTCCGGAACACCAGAGCAGATTTTTGACAATCCGCAGCAGGAGCGAACCCGGATTTTTCTTAGTCAAGAGTGAGAAGGACATGGATGCTCCAGACTGATTCATAAAGTGTCTATTGATGAGAAAGAAGGGAGTGTCATAGTAGCCATGAGATGGCTGCTGTGACACTCCTTTTTTTGATTCTGATGTATGTTAATCCTTGCTGCTTATCGAATCATAGAAAGACTGCAAAAGTGCAGCTTTTTTAACAGATATCATCTTTATAAAGTTCAATTCCTGCAAATGCATTTGCAGGAATTAGTACTTTAGCGATCTTTCAATCCTAGAAAAATGTATTTTTACAGGTTTTTTCGCCATAACGTGTATTTGGCTGATGGGACAGACCATTCTTTTGGTTGACATAAAGATTCAACTGTATTAATAATAGTAGTACAGTTAATACACATGTGAAAGGTGTATATGCAACAAAGTGAAAGGTGTATATGCAACAAAGTGAAAGGAGGATGGTTATGTTTGAACTGGACGTTCGTAGTCGAAAGCCGATTTATGAGCGGCTGACCGATAAGGTCAAGGAAATGATTCTGCATGGGATTTTGCAGACGGATGAACAACTACCTTCGGTGAGGACGTTATCCCAGCAGCTAACCGTGAATCCCAATACGATTCAGAAAGCTTACAGGGAACTGGAACGCGAAGGGTATATCTATTCACTTCAGGGGAAAGGGAGTTTTGTAGCCCCAATGAAAAAAGAACAGAATGAAATCAAAAGGGCAGAGGTGCGGGACGAACTGCTGCGACTGATGGCAGAAGCGGTATACCTTGGATTCTCGGCAGCTGAGATAGGCGCATTGTATCAACAAGTTGAGAAACAAAGAGAAGGGGGGAAGAACAATGATTGAGATTCGGGGAGTCAGCAAGTTATTTCAAGGGGAGAAGGCGGTTGACGGTATTTCGTTAACGGTACATAAAGGAACGATTTATGGACTGCTCGGGTCTAATGGCGCAGGTAAAACTACGTTACTGAAGACATTGGCCGGCATTTACTCTCCGGATATGGGGACCGTGAAGGTGGATGGTGAACGAGTATTCGAACACCCGCAGACAAAGCAGAGGGTTATATTTATGCCGGATTCACCTTACTTTTTCCCTCAATCGTCGATTACGCAGATGGCATCTTTCTATCGTTCGATTTATCCGTGCTGGAATCAGAAGCGCTTTGAGAATTTGGGTTCTGTATTTCAATTGGACAGAAACCGTAAGCTCAGTCGTTTCTCAAAAGGGATGCAGCGCCAAGCATCATTCTGGCTAAGCTTGAGCTGTATGCCAGACGTGCTTATTATGGATGAACCCATTGACGGGCTAGATCCGGTGATGCGGCGTCAAATCAAAAACATACTGTTTCAAGAAGTAGCTGAACGAGAACTGACAGTAATAATTTCCTCGCATAATCTTCGAGAAATTGAGGACTTGTGCGATCATGTCGGGATTATGCATGCTGGGAAAATGTTGATAGAGAAGGATTTGGATGATCTTAAGGCAGATACCCATAAGATTCAAGTAGCCTTTCGAGATGAACGGCACGAGACAGCAATATCGGCCAAGCTGCAAATTTTACATCAAGAGCGCCGGGGTAGCGTGAACCTGTACATAGTAAAAGGGGATCGTGAGCGAATTACAGCAGCTTTTCACGTGTATGAGCCGTACGTATTCGATTTACTTCCATTGACGCTAGAGGAAATCTTTATTTATGAAATGGGGGATGCCGGATATGACGCGCAGCCGATACTTCTTTAATAGCAGCATCATTCGTCAGAACTTCCGCCAGCATGGCTGGATCGGAATTATATATGCGCTCGGTCTTTTATTTGCGCTTCCGCTGCAGATGTTCATGAGTAATAATCCTAATGCTGAGCCGCAGGAGATTGATAATTTATTCCGTATTGTCGGTGAGATGCAAATGGTATTCATCGTGAGCATCCCTGTTGTTGCTGGACTATTTATATTCTATTACCTGCAATCCAAATCGCCATCAGATATGTGGCATAGCCTGCCTCTTCGCCGCGAACATCTGCTGACTTCGCATTTAGTTAGTGGATTGCTTCTACTTCTGATACCCGTATGGCTGACTGCAGCAGTTGTGGCGATGGTTAGGCAGTGGGGCGGGAATCTATATATTTTTCAAGGAAATGATATTTGGAGCTGGTGTATTACGGTAAGCATACTTACGCTGTTCCTGTTCTGTCTAAGTGTTTTTGTTGGAATATGCTCAGGGCAATCTGTTTTACAGGGAATTATAATTTATGCGCTGCTCCTTCTACCAGCAGTAGGAATCTTGCTAATGAATAGTCATTTATCGATGTATTTATATGGTTATCCTGAGTTGTCCGCGTTCCATAACAATCTGGAAAATTGGTCACCGTTTATTCGTATGATGAATATTTCAGGTAATCCTTTTAGCTCAGTAGAATTGTGGATTTATGGGGGCTTGTCCGCTTTATTTATTGGATTATCCTATCTGTTATACCGTAAACGGCATTCGGAAAAAGCGGGTCAGACAATTGCGTTCGCGTATTTTAATCCTCTTTTTAAAGCGGGAATCATGGTTTGCTTTATGCTTATTGCTGGTAACTATTTTGCGCAAATGAAGCAGCAGCAGATAGGATGGGTCATTAGCGGATATGCAATTGGAGCGGTTGTCGGCTATATTGCAGCAGAAATGATCATTCGTAAAACATGGCAGATTATGACTCATAAAGTGCCCGTTGAATTTGCGATTTATACTGCATTGTTAGGTCTTCTCTTATATATCCCAGCATCTGGATTGACTGGATATGAAAATAAAGTGCCTTCTGAAGACAAAATCAGCGGTGTGTTTGCGGGAAGCAGCTATTGGATGTATAACAGGAATGGCGATTCGTATAGCGGCAATTTTTTAACGGATGCGGACCTTTTTTCTAATGATAAACAGTATATCGAGGCTGTCCGCAAGCTTCATCTAGCCGTTACAGCGACTCGTCCGGAGAATAAATCATCCAAACCTTATTATGACTATAGCCAATACCAATCGTTTACTGTAGCGTATAGCTTGGATAATGGCCGAGAATTGCTTAGAAAATATCTCGTGCCACTAAAAGGGTTCGAGCCAGAACTAAAAGCCGTAATGGAGTCTGAAGGATTCAAGCGTGCGCAGTATGCCGTTTCTCAATTGGAGAAGGATATAGATCTCATACGAATTAACAATTCTGTAGGGAATCTGAATAAGCAAGTAGTAATCTCAGATCCAGCAGAAATAACGGAATTCAAGGCGATTTTGACAAAAGAAATCTTGAATATGTCCTATGAAGATCAAACGGATGATAAGGCGGCAGTGGCGAATATAGCACCTATTGTTAATATTGATGGTATTGGGAGTAGCTCCTTCTTCAATTATTCATGGTCCGCTTCCTATCACGAGCTGGAGAAATGGATGGAGGAAAAAGGCTATGCTGACAAGGTTCGTAGTAACGCTGAGGATGTGGAGTCCGCAAAGCTTGTGAAGGTTGATCATAACCGTTCGCCTGAAAATGTATATGATCCTGAGTTACTATTGGAACTTGCGGACAAAGAGAACCAAGTCATTGTTACAGAGGACAAGGCATTGCTAGCGGATATTTTGAAACAGCAACGATACTATTCGTATAAGAACAGCAACTACCTGGTTAAGGTGCAATATAAGGGCGGCTATACGGATTTCACGATGTTAAAAGCATCGGATTTGACGCCTGGGTTGAAGGCGTTGCTGAGATAGGCTAAGTTAGAAGATTACAGATAATAGGCTATTGGTTGACAAAAACTGGATAGTTAGTTTATGCTTTTGGAGAGATGCTAAGTATTAAATAGAGCTGAGTAAATATAAATTGATCAGGGGGTAAGGACAGATGAATGAGAATATGAATAATCAACTTTCGTTTTTGTATAATGTTTATCCATATGATCGTCCATCTATCACCTTGGCTTACAGGTCAACCTCAGAACCAGTGTATTCATTTCCGGTTAAATAATATTACATTATTAACCGGTAAATATATCTGTAATTAGGTGAAGCCCGGCCATGGACGATGGAGTCCATGGTCTTTTTTGCATATTCAAAAGGTTAAAGGGGAGGAATTATATGACAGCAGTCCATCAATCCATCATTCAGCAGCTTCGAGCTATTGAATCTGAAGAACAGGTCCGCATTTTGTATGCGTGTGAATCAGGCAGTCGGGCTTGGGGATTTCCATCCAAGGATAGTGATTATGATGTTAGATTCCTATACATACGGCGCCCTGAGGCGTACTTATCCATTTTTGAGCACAGGGATGTAATAGAGCGACCGATTAGTGACATGCTCGATATAAACGGTTGGGACTTGAAGAAGGGCCTTAATTTATTTCGAAAATCGAACCCACCTCTGCTGGAATGGCTAGAGTCGTCTATCCGCTATGAAGAAAAGTACTCTATAGCCGAAAGTATCCGTGCGCTCTCACCACAAAGCTTTTCGCCTAAATCATGCATTTACCACTATTTGAACATGGCGCGAGGAAATTACCGTGATTATCTGCAAGGCAGCGAGGTCAAGATTAAGAAGTACTTTTATGTATTAAGACCACTCCTTGCGTGCGCCTGGATTGAAAAATATAACGAAGTGCCACCCCTCGATTTTAACGTGCTTGTACAAGATTTGATTCTGGAAGGTTCAGAATTACAGGAGGCCGTGCAGAATCTGTTATCTCGAAAAATTTCCGGTGATGAATTAAATCTGGGGCCGCGCTTGGATGTTATCAATATGTACATGGAGGATCGAATTGCTCATTACGAGAAGGTTGCTTCTGCTTTTGAACAGAGTGTTGGTGTTATGGATGAAGCGTTAGATGGCTTGTTCCGCTCAGCATTAATAGAGGTCTGGGGAGAAACAGGGAAGTGGAGCTGGTAAGTATGTAGTTCAATAATGGTTAAGGAGAGATGAAGTTTATGCATTTAATCATCAAGGCGACGGGGGCAGGGGCGGGAATGTTGTCTCATCTGCTGGCCAAAAATCCGCATAATTTATATGACAGGAGCGACAAAGAAGCCAGAGTACGCATAGTGTTCACTGCCGCTTCAGACGAAGAGACGGAGGCCGTTATCTATGTCACACCAGATCCAATTGCTCTAGTCAAAGGAAATGCTGCTCATAATGACATCACACAATATATTAACGATCGGGAGTTTGTTACGAGCAGCCGCTTCTGCTCCTATATCCGTCCTGCGCTAGGCACAGCACTTAACGGAAAGCCTAAGGAAGTATTTTTGCCTTGGGTGGATCACAAATTTCAATTGGAGTTGTCCTTTGGGCCAGTAGCATCGAACTTACCTGATCATACGATTGAGGAGCTGTTTCATGCGCTTGGTTACGAGCTTGAGCTTGAAAGAGGAGATGCGGTGTATTCTTTTGATTTAAAAAGTCGCAGCTCTGTTCGATACATTAAGATTCGCGGGGAGCAAACTCTACAAACGGCCCTCCGTCAATTGTTCGTTCTGATTCCGGCGCTGGATGATGATAAGCATTATTTTATTAGTGATGATGAGATCGAAAAAATAAAGCGGTACGGTGAAGGCTGGTTGGATAGTCATCCGTTACGTGGGTTAATTCTCAAGCGGTCACTACGATTTGCTAATCTTATTAAGCAATTTGATGGTGAGGAATCGACCCTTTCTTCTGAAAAAGTGGCTGTTACTTCTGCTGAGGTCTCAGCTGAGCCTAAAATTAGATTAAATGATCTGCGTTATGCAGCGATTGCGGAAACGGTAGAAGGGTTGGCCTTCAGGAGTAGTATTGTTGATTTTGGTTCCGGTGAAGGAAAACTTTCGGCAAGACTCGGAAGTGTGCCGGGCGTTAAGCAGATCTGGGCGGTTGAGCCTTCCGCAAACTCACAGCTACGGGCAATACAGCGTTTCTCGAAGCTTGAAGACAGGACGGGAGTTACAGTTCCAACACCAGTTACAGGTTCTTTGTTCTACTTCGATGAATCGCTGCGCAACAAGGATATTATGATTCTGTGTGAGGTTATTGAGCATATCGACGAATATAGGTTGGCTCGAGTGATGGAGACCATTTTGACGGAATATTGTCCTAAGGTATTGATCTTGACTACACCGAACAAGGATTATAACGAGGTGTATGAGATGGATGCGGAAGAAATGCGGCATGGTGATCACCGTTTTGAATGGGGACGAGAGGAGTTCTCCGCTTGGTGTAAACGCTGGACGAGTTCCTTTGATTATTCGGTTGATTTTAAAGGGATTGGCGAAGCTTCGGACACTTTCGGATACCCGACACAGATGGCTATATTTAGTAGGGAGGGGACATTGTAATGACTATGGAAGAGCAAAGGGAAAGGCAGAGAACTATTTCTTTTCCGCATGCAGGAATTATTGTACTAGTTGGTCCCTCTAATAGTGGCAAGACCACTTTACTGCGGAGATTAGTGGATGAAGGAACGCTGTTGCAGACTGAAATCGTCTCATCAGATGATTACCGTACGATGCTTGGTGACACTGATTTTATGGATTGGAAGAATCGTCCCCGCGAGGAAGCGGATATTATTTTTAATGATTATCAGTTGCTCTCGAGTTTAGCCTTTGAAGCAATGAACTCAACGATTGCCATGCGCTGCCGACTAGGAAAGCTGACGGTGGTGGATGCTACACATTTGCAAGAGGACTTCCGTAAGCAATATTTAGATTTAGCAGACAAGCATAATGTTCCATGTATGGCCTGGGTGCTCGATGTTCCAGAGGAAACGCTGCTAGAGCGGGATATTCAGCGTGAGCATCCACGCGGTCGCCAGCGGGTCAAGCAACAATACGGACAGTTCAAGCGTTCGCTGCGCAGCATTAAGGACGAGGGCTTCACTTCGACTTATTTTTTAAAAAATACAGAGGCAGTTCTTTTTGAGCGTAAGCAGAACCCACTTTGGGTTGAAATCGGCGCAGGGCTTGATATTGTCGGCGACATTCATGGTTGTTACGAAGAGATGATCGAGCTGCTGGAAAGATTGGATTATAAGATAGACAAGCAAGGGCTGTACAAACACCCCGATGGTAGGCAGTTAATTTCTGTGGGTGATGTAATGAGTCGGGGGCCGGAATCGCTGAAGACGATGAGGTTTTGGAAAAAGCATGTGGATGCTGGAATCGCCCGCATGATCGACAGCAACCATGGCTGGAAAATCGCCCGTTACCTAGATGGCCGCAAAGTCACATTGAGTCATGGAGACGAGAATATCGCCGCTGAGCTGGAGGCATTTGCGCTAGAAGCAGGGGATGAGGAAGTAAAAAGGCTTAGAGAAGAACTCAAACAGTTTCTGTTGTCCGCACCTAGCCACTTGTTGTTTGGCCGTAATGGCGTGCGGCGGGTCGTAGTTACCCATGCAGGAATTCGCGATGAATATATCGGTAAACAGTCAAAGCGGATTCAGGACTTCTGCCGATACGGGGACACTGATGGTATGGACGGCAAGGGTGCTCCTGTAAGGAAAGAATGGTATGTCGAACACGAATCTGGAGAGATCATCGTCTGGGGGCATGATCCTAGACCTTTCCCTACAGTGGTTAAAAACACAGTGAACATCGACCAAGGCGCTGTCTTTGGCGGATCGTTAACTGCGTACCGTTATCCTGAACAACAATTTGTTAGTGTTAAAGCAAAGCGTGATTATGCAGGTGACCCAGATAGTCCGTTGATTCGCTGGGAGCGGGGGAGATTCTCGCCGCCTAACCTGCGTAAATTCGTAGAGGGCTATTCAGTTCAGACGGACCTTTATGGAGAGGTAACTGTACGTGGAGAATTCGTTAAAGCAGCGATAGATACGGTCTCTCACTTCACGGTTCCACTAGAGGAACTGGTGTATATCCCACCGACCATGAGTCCGCCGCCTTCAGTGTCTATGGATGAGAACTATTTGGAGCATCCGCGTGAAGCTTTTGCTTATTTCCGGGCACAAGGTGTTAAGACAATGATTGCGGAGAAAAAACATATGGGCAGCCGGGCCATCCTGTTATTATTCCGGGATGAAGAGGCGGCGCTATCGTATGTGGGTAGACCGACGCTAGGCACGATTTATACACGTACAGGTCGAGCCTTTTTTGACAGGGATACTGAATTTGAAGTGTTACGTAGGCTGAATGAGGATCTCGTACGGGCGAATTATTTTGCGAAAAACAACACGGATTTGCTGCTCCTAGATGCGGAGATCGTACCGTGGAACTTGAAAGCGCGTGAGCTGATTTCCTCTCAATATGCCCATGTGGCTGAAGCTGCTTTGCTGGATCGGGAGCATCTTTTGGAGAAGCTGCGTGAGGCCGAACGGTCAGGGCGAGATGTTGCCTCATGGATACTGGAAATGGAGGGAAAGCTCCAGAATGCTCATCTTTTTAAGGATGCTTTCCAAAAGTATTGCTGGGATGTAAGTGGATTAAACGGGATCAAGATTGCACCATTCCATACCCTTGCGCATAGCAGCCAAACTTTTTTTGAACACAGTCATCTTTGGCATATGGAGCATAATCGTGAACTAGCTGAGTTGTCACCTTTATTTATGGAGACTGAATACCGCACGGTTTGTAACGAAGCTGACGAGGAACAGGTGATCCGTTGGTGGGAAAAGATGACGGAGGACGGGCATGAAGGGATTGTCATCAAGCCGGAAACTTTTATAACACGTAATGGAGATAAAATGGTTCAGCCTGCACTTAAGGTGAGAGGGCGTAAATATCTGCATATTATCTATGGGATAGATTATTTACAGCCGGACAATCTTGTACGCCTCAAGCAGCGCAAAACAAGCAAAAAAGAGCGTCATGCCTTGATGGAATGTGCGCTTAGCCGGGAATCGGTGGAACGTTTTATTCGAAAAGAGCCGATAGAACGTGTACATGAATGTGTGCTTGCTGCGATGTCTTTGGAGTCTGATCCGGTAGATCCACGATTGTAGAATAGTACAAATTAATAATGAATTGAGGTGAAAATATAATGTTGAGCAATGCTGTAGAAGTGTCGTTAAGTAAATTTATGACTAAATTGCTTCGGCATACTCCGGAGCAATACGGTCTTATTTTGGACCCGGAGGATGGTTCCTGTACATTGGACGATTTGTTGTCTGTGCTGCTTGTGAAGACTCCTAGATGGTCTGAGGTGACTGTGGGAGATATTCAGCAAGTGGTTGCAGATTGCGAGAAGCAGCGATTTGAAATCGAAGGTGATCGAATTAAAGCACGTTACGGGCATAGTCATACGAAAATTACTTACGAGCCGGGGACTCCGCCATTGATTCTATATCACGGAACCCATTCTGGTGCGCTTCATGTCATTATGGAGGAAGGACTCCGACCAATGGGACGGCAGTATGTTCATTTGTCCGAAGGGACACATTTTGCCAGTCTGGCCGGAAGCCGCAGGGGAAATTTGACCCTGCTGACCGTTGATACGATTAGAGCAGGTCAAATGGGTGTAACCTTTTATTATGCGGGTAATGAGGTATGGCTGGCGACCCCTGTTCCGCCTTCCTGTCTTAATCTGTACACCCCGTAAGTTGAATTAGATTGTCGTTTGGTTAGGAGGCATAATAATATGGACGGAATCCCAGATCACCTAGATCACGGATTACAGATTGTTTTTATTGGTTTTAACCCCAGTATTCGTTCTGGCGAGTTAGGGCATCACTACGCGAATCCGCGAAATAATTTCTGGAGAATCTTGCACAATTCAGGACTTACTCCTAGGTTGTACGATGCGTCTGAGGACGGGGAACTGCTTAAACTGGGTTATGGTTTTACGAATATTGTTGCCAGGCCTACACGCGGAATCGACGATATTACTCGTGAGGAATATAATGAGGGCCGCGAATTGCTTCGTTCCAAGTTGGAACTATATCGCCCTCAGGTGGCTTGCTTCGTTGGAAAAGGGGTATATACGGAGTTTAGTCGTAGAACGAAAGCTAACTGGGGATTTCAAGGGGATGTACCTCCGAAGGTAGACGGTGTGCGTGAATTCGTCGCCCCTTCTTCCAGTGGATTGGTTAGAATGCCAATGGAGGAGATCGTCGGGATTTACCGTAGATTGGCTGAGTTTATACAAACCTAATAAAACATAAAACGAGCAAGATTCCAATTTGGAATCTTGCTCGTTTTATTTCTTCAGAGGTTTTATAAGTTAAGTCTCGATCAGTAGCAGAATAATAGAGGATAAAGATAAGCAGAGACTGATCAAGCATAGCACGGCAACGACTTGCTTCTGGCTCAGACCTGCACGGAGCAGGCGGTAATGAGCCTGGGTCGCATCGGCCTGGTAAATGGACTTGCCTTGGATAAAGCGTTTGACGACAACAAAAATATTGTCGAAGATCGGAACGCCCAGTGCCAGAATCGGGATGAACAACGACAGAACCGTGGCTTGCTTAAATGCGCCGTCGAGCGCGATTACGGCAAGGATAAAGCCAAGAAAGGTAGCCCCGGCATCGCCCATGAAGATTTTGGCAGGCGGTTTATTGTAACGTAGATAAGCAATGGTAACGCCGACTAGTGCAATCGCCATAACCGCAGAAGAGGATTGCCCCTTAGCTAACGCAACAATAAATAGTGTTACGGCGGAAATGGCAGTTAAGGCGCCAGCCAAACCATCCATACCATCCGAGAAGTTAATGACAGTTGTTACACCGAAGATCCAGATAATCGTCAACAGAAACTGTAGTACAACGGGGAGAACGATATAATCCCCAGAGAAGGGGTTGTAGAATCCTGTAAATGCATTACCGGAAAGATAAACAAGAACAGCTGCACTAACCTGAACAATCATTTTGGGTAGCGCTGGGAAATCTTTGCCCTTTGTTTTGTACCAGTCATCTATGGTACCTATGGTCAGCAGCAGCACGCCCCCTGCAAATAGTGCGATTGTCTCCATGGAGAATTCACGGGCAAATGCCAGATAAGTGATGAAGAATCCGATGAATATGGCGTAGCTGGCGGTAAGCGGTATAGGTTCTCTATGAATTTTACGCTCAACGTCTTGACGAGGCTTGTCCACAAAATCAAGTCGGAAAGCCAGTCTGCCGAGCGGCGGAATTAGGAAGTAGACGATTGAAAAAGATACTAGGAACGATAAAACGTATAATATGACGCTCACCACCGTTTTCTTTTTAAAATAACACAATTCGCTTAAAACTACATTAAAAAAGTAAAAATTTGTCGTCGGAATGATAAGTTGACTTGCTTGTATCGCTGTAGTACCTTTTTGAGAAAAGAGCTTTGGGGGATATTATGAAATACGCTGTTATTTTATTTGATGCCGACGATACACTGTTTGATTACGGAATGGCAGAAAGCCACGCGCTATCTAACGCATTTCTACACTTTGGGATGCCCACAGGCGCTGAGGATTATGCTGCCAGTTACCAGGAGATAAACCATGCACTGTGGCGGGATTTGGAGCAAGGGAAGATTAGTTCGGCGGCATTACGTGTGGAACGGTTTAATCGGTTATTTGCTGCGAATGCGCTGGAACTAAATCCTGAGGCTTTTAGTGAAGCGTATCTACGATTCTTAGGTGAAGGAACCTTTCTGATTCAGGGAGCGATCGAGCTGTGCGGGGAGCTTGCAGGCTGCCGACTGGCAATCATCACGAACGGAATTAAGGAAGTGCAGACTTCCAGAATCCAAGGTTCGCCGCTAAGTGATACGTTTGAGCAGATCATTATCTCAGAGGAGGCTGGCTGCCAGAAGCCAGAGATAGGGATTTTTGATTATGCTTTTGCCAAATTGGGGATTTCGGATAAGGAAAAAGTGCTGATTGTCGGTGATTCCTTAACTTCGGATATTCAAGGCGGCATTAATTATGGGATCGATACCTGCTGGTTCAACCCGCTGGGTAAGGAGAACACGTCGGGTGTTCAGCCAAAATATGAAATTAGAAGCCTATCGGAGCTATTAGACATTGTAGGGAAGATAGCTAATCTTCAATAAAAAATAAGGTGTGAGCGCATACGCGACTCACACCTTTTATTTAGTGAGCTGAAGAATCTTACTGCCGAGTATTATTACCTTCACGGTTGGGGCCCGCCATTGGGAGTTCGAAGAAAGTTAATTCGGTTCCGGGATTGCCCTTCTCATCCCCGTAGAATAAATGATACACTGAAATATCATCCTGGTTTACCGTCTTTTTAATGAGACGCAGTCCAAGTACTTCTGTATAGAACTTGAAGTTCTCCTGCGCTTTGCCTGTAATAGCGGATACGTGGTGAAGTCCTTTTAATGTTAAACTCATGGTAATTACCTCCGTGTGAATGCTTATTATGAGTAAGTTATATTATTCGTTAGAAATTTAGTGAATATTATTAAGTTACTATAATTTCAATAGTAAAGTGCATTTTTTGCAAGTGGATATTTATAATTCATGAAATCTAATCCATAGATAAGGAGAGAGTAAAATGCATACAACAGCTAGTTTAATAAGGCAATTACAGGAACTGAACCTTGATCCACACGGGACCATTCTGGTCCATTCCTCATTAAAAAGTATTGGGGAAGTAGATGGAGGGGCGAACACAGTGCTGGATGTACTCAGTGAATATATGAAGGATGGGCTGCTCGTACTGCCAACTCATACATGGGCTTATATTAATGCAGACAATCCACGGTTCTCTGTTCTAGATTCCCCATCTTGTGTAGGTATATTACCGGAGCTGTTCCGTAAACGTCTAGGCGTTATTCGCTCTTGGCACCCGACACATTCAGTAGCGGCTTTAGGTGCAGATGCTAAGGAATTCACTACAGGGGATGAACGATGGGATACGCCGTGCGCCCGTGGTTCAGTGTGGGGTAAGCTGCTTGATCGAAAGGCGGAAATTGTACTGCTTGGTGTCGACCTCCGGCGAAATACGTTCATCCACGGCATTGAAGAGTGGGTCGATACTCCAGGCAGAATGACGGATAGCCATGAAGAACTGTATACGGTGACACCGGCCGGTGATGAGATCATGGTGCCTTCTCGCAGACATTGTGGTCTCTCTTGGTCGGAGCATTTTTGGAAGGTGGAGCGTGAGCTTGAAGAAGGTGGTGCTATGCGCAAGGGGAATTTTGGAGATGCGCTGGTTAGGGTATGCGGGACGGTGGAGACTACATGTATTCTAAGCCAGATGTTGAAAGAGAATCCGGATCTTTTCTCAGATAATGAACCGCTACATGGTGAAGTCAAGCCGGTACCACTTCCAAAGACGAGACGTGAACAACCTTAGAAGATGCTACTAGATTTGCGATGAATCATTTTTCAAACCGCACAATCTGGAAGCTGCTATCAATGTATGGTATATTAATCTCACTAAAACATAGTAAGGAGATTGGAAATGGAAAAAACATTGGTTTTTGGACACAAAAATCCGGATACGGATACCATTTGTTCTGCAATTGCTTATGCTGCACTCAAAAAGGAATTAGGCTGGGATGCTGAGCCAGTTCGTCTAGGAGACGTTAGTGGTGAAACGCAATTTGCGCTTGATCATTTTGGAGTAGAGGCTCCACGTCTCGTAGAGAACGTAGCTGGAGAAGCAAAACAGGTTATTCTTGTTGACCATAACGAACGCCAACAAAGTGCGAATGACATTGATCAAGTACGTGTGGTTGAAGTTATCGACCATCACCGGATTGCTAACTTTGAGACTGCACATCCGTTATACTATCGTGCTGAGCCAGTAGGCTGTACAGCTACTATTCTTAACAAGATGTATAAAGAAAACGGAGTTGCTATCCCTAAAGAAATCGCCGGATTGATGCTGTCTGCGATCATTTCCGATTCCTTGTTGTTTAAATCACCAACTTGCACAGCGGAAGATGTAGCTGCAGCACGCGAGCTTGCTGAAATCGCTGGTGTGGATGCAGAAAGCTATGGTCTCGACATGCTGAAAGCCGGAGCTGATCTTAGCGACAAGAGTATCGCTCAGCTTATCTCGCTGGATGCTAAGGAATTCAAAATGGGCGAATACAAAGTGGAAATCGCACAAGTAAACGCGGTGGATGTTAATGATGTTCTGTCCAAACAGGCTGAACTGGAAACAGCTCTTACTTCCATTATTGATGAAAAAGGATTGGATCTGTTCCTGTTCGTAGTTACAGATATCCTCAATAACGATTCTGTAGGTCTTGCTCTAGGCCGTGTTGCAGGCGCAGTAGAACAAGCCTATAACGTGAAGCTAGATGACAATAAAGCACTTCTAAAAGGTGTAGTATCCCGCAAATCGCAAATCGTACCCGTTCTTACAGAGACGATTGCTAAACTGTAAGGCATTTTGAAGATACATTAGAAAGAGCTCATGCCCCCATCAGTAATTATGATGGTGACATGAGTTCTTTTTGTTTTACGACGTATTCTGCTACAATATTTTGGGAGGGAATCATCTGATTCTTTTTTTATTGTATGACCTGCGAACCAACATGTGGAATATAACAAAGAGACAGGGGATATTAAGAATGGAATTGTTTGCAGCAATGGAGCGGGACGATTACGAGGAACTGTTGTTTTGTCAGGATAAAGCCTCAGGATTAAAGGCCATCATCGCAATTCATGATACGACTTTAGGGCCCGCACTGGGTGGAACACGGATGTGGACCTATGCTACAGAAGAGGATGCAATTGTTGACGCGCTTCGATTAGCGAAAGGAATGACATACAAAAATGCAGTATCCGGCCTGAATTTAGGTGGTGGGAAAACAGTTATTATAGGGGACCCCAAGAAGGATAAGAATGAAGCTATGTTCCGTGCTTTTGGGAGATACATACAGGGCTTGAATGGACGCTACATAACAGCTGAGGATGTTGGCACTACAGAAGAGGATATGAACATTATCTATCAGGAGACAGATTATGTTACAGGTACATCTCCTACATACGGTTCCTCGGGTAATCCGTCTCCAGCTACGGCTTACGGCGTATACCAAGGGATGAAGGCAGCGGCCAAAGCAGCATTTGGCAGTGATTCACTTGAAGGGAAGACTGTAGCCGTTCAAGGCGTTGGGAATGTGGCTTTTTCGCTGTGCAAGCATCTTCATGAAGAGGGCGCTCAGCTTATCGTAACTGATATTCATAAAGAAGCTGTGGGGCGCGCAGTAGAGGCTTATGGCGCCAAAGCCGTCGATCCCGCAGATATTATCAGTACAGACTGTGATATCTATGCTCCGTGTGCAC
This sequence comes from Paenibacillus sp. FSL K6-0276, assembly GCF_037977235.1. NCBI lineage: Bacteria > Bacillati > Bacillota > Bacilli > Caryophanales > Paenibacillaceae > Paenibacillus > Paenibacillus sp. FSL K6-0276. The sequence continues at coordinate 1,051,250 of NZ_CP150276.1, forward strand.
TCGGAGCAACGATCAATGATGAGTCCCTACAAGTAATTAAGGCGAAGGTGATCGCAGGAGCAGCCAACAATCAATTGAAAGAATCCTATCATGGCGATGCTCTTCACGAAATGGGCATTGTATATGCTCCTGATTATGTGATTAATGCCGGTGGCGTTATTAATATCGCGGATGAGCTGAACGGCTATAATAAGGAACGTGCGTTTAAGCAGGTTTCAAAAATATACGATAACATCACCCGCGTGCTGGAAATCTCACGTCTGAACGGAATTCCCACTTATGCGGCTGCAAATCAGCTTGCAGAGGAACGGATATCCTTATTAAGAAATAGTCGTAGCACCTTCCTGCGTAATGGTCAACATGCACTTAGCAGAAGATCACTACGGGGATAAGTCGCAAAGAAACTTCAATCAATCATGTATTATAAAAAAACTCGGCAGTCCCTCCGAATCACTTTCCGGATGGGAGCTTGCCGAGTTTTTTTATTGTACCTTTTGCGGTTCTGGGTATGTGACGCCAAGTGTGTCGACGGTTACTTTCTTCATCACTGGTGGCTCTTCCGGACGATCTGAACTGTCTGTTTTCAAGCCAACAATGGATTTAACAACTTCCATGCCTTCGGTAACTTTACCAAAAGCGGCATAGCTTCCATCTAGACTAGGATATGCTGCGTCCATAATAAAGAATTGGGAACCGGCAGAATCTGGAGCCTGCGATCTTGCCATGGACAGAACGCCTTCCGTGTGCAACAGGTTATTGGTGAACCCGTTTCCGGAGAATTCTCCAGCAATACTATACCCTGGACCACCCATGCCTGTACCATCTGGGTCTCCACCTTGAATCATGAAGTCAGGGATAACTCTATGGAATATGGTACCGTCATAAAATCCTTTTTGAATCAGTGAGATAAAATTGTTCACGGTGTTTGGGGCAACTTCAGGATAAAGCTCGGCTTTGATGATGCCTCCATCTCCCATCTCAATGGTCACTAAGGGATGGCTTGCTGTAGCTGAAGGAAGTCCTTCGTTAGAGGCAGCGCCTTCCCCAGGAGTTGTCTCATTACTTGCGTTATTTCCTGCTGCTCCACTGCTGCTTCCATTATTACCACTGGCATTGTTATTGGTAGGCTTGTTGCCGCAACCTGCTGCAATAACCATCACCAAGCATAACATGACCATTAGGATAGCAGATCTTGTTCGTGTAGACTTCACTGGTTAATCTCTCCTTTTTCTTAATTAATCTCATAGGTACTCTCATAATAACTCGTTTGTCCCATTACATGCAAAGGTCAGTTGTGACGTGAGGGATTGGCACATTTTCAAAAGAGGTTTACAATAGTAGGAATGTTTCCGAGAGAACATCAAGAAAGGATGTGCAGATCATGCTCTTTTCGTGGAAACGGAACTTGATCGTGCTTTGGGTGGGTGTCTTTTTCTGTAGTACGGCGTATTCGATCTCTATTCCGTTCCTGTCTATTTTTTTGAGTGACGAACTTGGGGTTTCGAATCATTTAGAGATTTGGTCTGGGGTTAGTTTTGGCATAACCTTTCTAGCCAGTGCCCTAATTTCTCCATTTTGGGGTTCACTTGCCGACAAATATGGTCGGAAGCCGATGCTTATTCGCTCGGGCTTTAGTTTGGCGGCCTTATATCTGATTAATTATTTTGTACATGATCCTTATGTTTTTCTAATCGTGCGTGTGCTGCAAGGGTTGCTTGCTGGGTTTGTTCCTGCAGCTATTGCCATGGTAGCCACGAATACACCTGAGAATAAGACCGGCTATGCCTTAAGCATTATGTCTACAGCCGGAGCAACGGGCAGTATAATTGGTCCGTTGATCGGCGGTGTAGTCAGTTATTACACTAGCAATCGGGTCGCTTTTCTATTCTCGGCTGGTATTGTTCTCGTTTCGGCACTTATTGCTACTTTTTTTGCTAAAGAGGAGAACTTTGATCGATCTGCTCCGAGGTCCCATGTAAGCGATGATATTAGGGAAGCGAGAAGTAACCGCGCATTTATGACTTTGCTATCGCTGGCAGGGATTAGCACCTTTTCTGTTATGATTCTGGAGCCGCTTATTCCGATACATCTACTTGACATGGGGATTGCCAAAAGCAGCGCCTCGCTAAGTTCAGGAATTGTATTCTCTGCTGTGGGTATTGCTACTGTGCTGATGGCTCCGCAGTGGGGTAGAATCGGAAGCCAAAAGGGCTTCGGGATGATTTTGTTTATTGGGTTGATCGGTGGAGGTATCGGTAATATTCTGCAGTTCTTTGTTACGGGGTATGTGGAGTTTGCCATTCTTCGCTTTGCCTACGGTTTGTTCTATGCAGGTGTGCTTCCGTCTGTAAATGCAATGATTGTACAAGTGATTGAGCCAGGCTTTCGTGGACGTGCTTTCGGTCTGAATCAAGCGGCATCTCAACTCGCGACAATGGCCGGGCCAATTATAGGCGGTTTATTAGGGGCGTTTATCCCGATACGCTGGGTGTTTGTGATTAATGGGGTGATGCTGCTTGTAGCAGCAGTATTGGTTAAGACCCAAAAGCTGGATGCTCAAATCGCAGCAGCTCGTCCAGCAGAATAGCCGGTAACGCTGTAAACTAACCGTTACTGAGGGCAGCGTACATACTGGAAACAATATAAAGCCGCCGGTAATAAGCCCGGCAGCTTTATAAATTGTATATCTGTCCTATTCTCCCTGTGATCCGTTTAAGACATCTGTTCCGGGCATAACATCCACTGGTGGAGAAACAGGGTCGATTATGGATCCTGGATACACCTCATCAGCATCTGGAATGTCTTCCAGTGGCTGATCTTCCTCTTCCATCTCTAGCAGCTCTTCATCCTCAGCATAATCCATATCACTGCTAGTTAATCCTGCCGTTTCAGCAGCCAGAAAGGCGTCGGATTCCAGTAAGTCATTTCTTTCGAGAGTTTCCTCAGGTAGGTTTAAACCAATATCCGCCGCCAAATATTTATCGCCAACTAACACGGGGTCAGCGTCTTCATTGACAACATCCTCTACATCAATATCAGCTTGTATATAACGCTCATATGCAAAGTCGGCTTCAGTTTTATTAGGCGCATCTTCCATAGCTGTTCACTCCCTCATTAGGATAAGATTTGAACTTCTCATATGTATCTTTACCCGATTGCCTATAATCGAATCCTTTTACAAATAATCGGGAACTAATAGCCGATAAATAACGTCTTTTTTCGAGGAAATTTACAAGAATAGGCAGGAATAGTGCGAAGGTTGTCGAAATTAAGAATCATGTATGAACGTTTAAACAACTAATGAACTACTGAGGTGCTACGATGAAGTTGCCAAAACCCAAGATAGCAGCTACTTTGCTATTATTTCTATTGCTGTCTGCAATAGTGCCTTACGGTGCGGCGATAGTGAGTGCTGGATCATCAGACTCTACGCTGCCAAGTTGGGAGATTAGATTTGGAAGTACTGAAGCAGAAACTGTTGAAGAAGCTGTAGCAGCTTCTGAAGATGAATGGATTCGCGTAACGCCTCATGATAACAAATCAGAGACTCCAAGAGGAACATCCTCGGCGTGGCTCCGGATTTCTTTGCCGCAAATTAGTGACAAATCAGCGTTATTCATTGATAAAGTATATGGAAATAACGTCAAGGCTTATCTGAATAATGCGTTAGTATACGAATCTGAGAATAAGTACAATTTCAACGGCATCAAAATTCTAATTCCTCTATCCAAGGGAGATGGAGGGCAAGAACTATACATATGGACCCAGGGAGGAAGCAAGGACTTAGGGATAGAAGGCGAAATAAGAGTGGACCGCTACAATGAGCTCCTTTCCATTTATGTGAAGCAGGGTTTAATGGATCTCATCATCGGGACGACACTTATTTTTATAGCCATTGTGCTGTTGATTTGTTCGTTATTCTTAAAAAAAGGATTTTTTACGGGCGGTTTTTTACTTGTGCTGATTACTTTATCCCTTGGAGTCGTAGTGGTTACGTATTCTTCTTTTCTGCCCTCCATCCTAGGTGACTATGGAAATGTTGCACTCGTTTTCTTTGATTTAGCTTTATATACTTTACTGCCATCTTTTACATTGTATTTTGAGAGAATATTCGGTCCGGGGAAAAAACAAATCGTCACCCGATTCCGTAAGTTTCAAATGGTTTATTCTATATTCTGTCTATCACTAATGATTATTAATATCCTTCTGTCGTATCAGCTGGAAGACTTTTATAGATTCATGACTTCTAGCGTTCTAGGCGTCATTATGATTGTGCAATTTGTATTATTGGTAAGTTTGGCGTTTATTCATGCTTATCGCAGGAATACGGATGCTATTGTTTTTACTACAGGCTTCTCTGTATTTGCATTGATGTCCATTAGTGAATTAATCAAATACTATGTATCAGGAGAATCCTATCAATTGTTTTGGTGGAAATGGGGGATGGTTGGATTCGTCATATCGCTGATCGTCATTCTGGGCAGAAGGTTTACGAGAAACCATGAGCAGCTCGTTGAGTATTCTCGTAAGCTTGAGAAGTTCAATAATGATTTGCAACGCTCCGAGAAAATGGAGATTATTAGTGAATTAGCCGCTTCTGTAGCGCATGAGGTACGCAATCCCTTACAGGTAACCCGTGGTTTTCTTCAGATCCTAGGAGAACGGTCAGATCATAAGGAGAGAGAATATATGCAGATGGCAATCGCAGAACTGGATAGAGCCACGGTTATAATCTCAGACTTCCTTACCTTTGCTAAGCCGGGGCTAGAGACCATTGAGAGGCTTGATGTATCTGAAGAGTTACGGCATGTGTCTGGTATTCTATCTCCGCTTGCGAATTTGCAAGGGGGAGTCATTGAACTCAACCTGCAGTCAGGACTTTGCGTGATTGGATCATCTGCCAAATTCAAACAAGCATTTATTAATATTATAAAAAATAGCATCGAAGCCTTGCAGGACAATGGACTTATTAGAGTTTCAGCCTGGAAATCCGGAGCTCATATAATGATCAGTGTACGTGATAATGGGGAAGGGATGAATGGTAGTGAACTGGCCCGATTAGGTGAGCCCTATTACTCCAACAAAACAAAAGGAACGGGGCTTGGACTTATGGTAACCTTCCGTATTATTGAGGCGATGGAAGGGACAACTGAGTTTCAGAGTGAGAAGGGGGAAGGGACGGAGATTATTGTCAAATTACCAAAAGTTTGAAATATTTAGGAGAAGTTTATGAATATTCCGTTTTTTAGAAGGAAAGGGTAGTATAGTGAGCGAAGTAGTACACACAGAATATTGTTTCTGATACTTCCTTCTGAGGTGCCTTTATGCGCTTGATGGTTAGAATACTTCACATAGCAATAACCCTTTCACTTCTCCTGATAGGTTATGGTTCAATTATTGTATCGGCGGCTAACCCCTATCCATCTCAAGAAATTACAAAGTGGGAAATGAAATGGGGAGCTCAAACAGGAAATACATGGAAAGAGATTCCGTGGAGTGAAGGCCAGCAAAGCTGGACGAACGTAGATTCTATGAAGGGACTCCCAGAGTTACCTTCAAGTGTATCCTCTTCTTGGACTCGTATTACCTTACCCGATTTTAAATATGTGTCTCCTTCGGTTTATATTGATACTTTATATGCTCTTCATGTGAGGGTGTATGTGGAGGATCGGTTGATCTTCGAGGAAGATCGTAATTATATTAAAGATAACTATTCTTTGTTATTACCTTTAAGTCAAGGAGATAACGGGAAAACATTATATATCTGGACAGCAACGATGCAGGACAGAATCGGAATTAAAGACAGTGTAGTGATCGGTGAACACAGTCAATTAATCAATGATTATATTGGGAATGGACTAAGCGATGTGATTTTGGGCTGCGCATTTTTTCTGGTGGCCATCGTTCTATTTATAAGTGCTTTATACATAAACAAAGATTACTTCTCCAGTGTTGCTTCACTAGCTGTGGTTATAGCGTGTACCGGAATCCTCTCTATAACCTACTCCTCTTTCATTTACACCTTTTACAATAAATTGGGGCCGATCAGTAATGTATGCTTGGATTTAGCCCTATTGTCACTGTTACCGGCGCTTACCTTTTTATTTGAAAAATTATTCGGTAGTGGTAAGTTCGGTATCATTCGAAAGTTTCGTCAATTTCAAGTCCTTTACTCCTCCTTTTGTTTGTTATGTCTTTTTATCAATCTCCTATCGAATAATCGCTATATTGAGTTTTATTATTTTGTTTCTACCACCATTATAGGGTTCATCCTCATCCTTCAGTTCATCCTGTTAATCGCATGTGTAATCATGTTCTCACTAAAAGGAAATAAGGACGCTATTATTTTTGCCATTGGATTTGGAACCGCTGCGTTTACTGTAGTTGCAGAGCTACTATGGTATTACATCCATAAAGGGAACTATGATTTGTTCTTGTGGAAGTGGGGACTTGTTGCTTTTATTATCTCCTTGATCGTTATTCTGGAGCGAAGATTGGCCTATAGCCATCAACAGGTTGTTAATTATTCTAGAGAACTAGAGCGTTTCAACAATGAATTGGAGCGTTCGGAAAAAATGGAGATTATTAGCGAGCTTGCTGCATCCGTAGCTCATGAAGTACGAAACCCTCTACAGGTAACTCGAGGCTTCCTTCAGCTGCTTAGCGAGAAATCCGTTAGCGAAGAGCAAATATATATGTCAATGGCCCTTAGCGAACTAGATCGCGCATCTAATATTATTACGGATTTCTTGACCTTTGCTAAACCGGAATTTGAGACGATCTCTAGTCTGAATTTATATGATGAATTCAAGCATATTGAGAGTATTATGCAGCCCCTCTGTCATATTAATGGAGGAAAGATGATTCTGGATGTATCCGGCCAATTATGGGTGAAAGGAAATTCCTCGAAGTTTAAGCAGGCATTCATCAACATTATCAAGAACAGCATTGAATCGTTCAGTGAGGAAGGGTTCATTTATATGTCGGTATATGGTGAAGATGACAAAGTGATTATTCACATCAAAGATAACGGGGAAGGGATGGACGCAGATGTTCTGCACCGACTAGGAGAACCGTATTTCACCAAGAAAAATAAAGGAACAGGTTTAGGCTTAATGGTCACCTTCCGCATCATTGATGCTATGCAAGGTGAAGTGAGATTTACAAGCAAAAAAGGAGTAGGAACCGAATCCATTACCATACTGCCATTGGCAGAAGCTCCGGATGATTCCTACTCCCTATGAGGTTAATCTTGCTGTCTTACCAAGAACCGCGTGGTGCTGCGGTTGCTTTCAATACATCTGATGATGGACTTGGTGGAATTACAAGATAGAATTCATTTGAACCTTCTTCAACGGCTTTCAAGGTAACGCTGTCGGGAATGATTACGCCTAGCGCTTCTTGGAGAGCTGCTTTTGGATCTGCGAGTAGTCTTTTCTTGAAACTTGGATCTTCCCATGCCTTTTGAATGACTTGATTTCTAAGAACTGCTTCTGACATAATAATCACCCTTCCTAAATGTATATATTTACCTTTATTAATATAACATAGCAATTGTGCTAATACTATTCTTTTTTCTACAAAATAATAGAATTATTGTATATTTTTTGACAGATAATAAAATAATCCTCCGCCTTGTAAAAGCTGCTTCTCTGCTTCGATGGAATCGGAGATCTGTTGTAAATTAGTCACCAGCATAGAGTGGAACGCAATGAGATGAGGCACATCCAAGCTTGAAGCCATAACTTTGGTATGCGTATCATGCGCTAATTCGGCATAGGTTTGTAGTCCGTTTGCAGTGAACAGGAAGAATTCGACTTCTTTCGAAGTGAGTATAGTTGCACTATCACTGGATAGATAGCTTCGTGTGAGGGAGAGTAAACAATTATAACTGCCTTCTGACAAATCTTCTTTCCAGTCTTCATAGTCGTCAAGCATTTGCAGTGTAAGTAGGACAGAGTCGATCATTTCCTCAGACTGCGACACAAGGGAATCCTTACCAGATAGCAGAAGGGCAGCGGTGCTGGATAGTTTGAGCGGACTGGCTTTATAAGAGATTTTGATTCGATCGTTAAGGAAATAGTCGCTGGTGGTTTCATTACTAACACTGTCTGCCCATTGAGAAATGTAACGATTAAACGAAGCCCAGAAAGAGGAGTCATTCGGAAATAAAAGCCTGTAGATATTCAAAAATTCAACATAGAGTAGGTTCGCCAAAGGTAGTCTTTCGTATGTAGAGGATTCTTTGCTATCCATCAGGTCATCTTGTATGAAGAAATATAGCATGAAGAAGACATTGCCCATCGACATTTGACGGGTAATTTCTGCGGAGAGTCCGCAGCCTTTCTGAAGCCAAAAGGGCAATAGATAACATATGTAATTTTTGTGGCTTTCAGCATTGAATACGTTAAAATGTTCAAGATAGGACAGACCTTGTGAATTTAGAGGCTCTGGAAACTCGGAGATGATCTTTCTGCTCTCTTGGAATACTAAGCGGAGTTCTTCTTCGTAATCATTTAGCCAATCCATTGCATCCCTCCTACAATAAAATTACAAAAAAATGGTTCTTTCGCCCTGATTATATCCTTCTCTTTATTCCATTACAACTAAAATTTAGGAGGTTTGAAGACGTATGGAGTGCTATACATTTGGTCAAATGCTTATGGCTATTCGAATGGGGCAAAAAGCTGAAACACCAGACGGCCGCATTGTGATGCGTACCACTGCGGGACTGATTTGGACCAGTGGGATATTGAATGGGAAAATGGTAGAAATCAAAGATTATTTGTTCTCTGATCTGTGGCAGATCTATGAGGATGAGGAAAGCAAGAAAGAGGGGATTGGCAGAGAAAAGCATGAAGAACGGGAGCGGGAGATGCTTGAGAATCAATATGAAGAGCTGCGATTAGCGAGCCGTAAACGCTAAATTCAACGTTCGACTCGCCAATCGCAGCTATAAAGAGGAAATTACTTCGATTTTAATGCTTCGTATTGACCTCTTAGACGTAGAAGTCTCCAGATACTTTGATCCAAGCCGCCGAGTCGGTTTCGCTCGGTCCACAATAGACGATATTGGTGAAGAAGCACATTCAGATCATTGATTTGTTTCGTAATCAGGTTAGGGTCAATCGAATCTGGTGCGGATACGAGCTGCAGTTTGATTCTGCCAAGCTGCACAGCGTGCTTCACAAAATGGATTCCGTTACTCAGTTCCTCTAGGACAAGATCAGCATCATCACATTGAAGATCAAGTCCCGAGAGACGTGCTTCGATAGAGAGTAGGTATTCCTCGAGATTGTTGAAATGTTCTTCGGTAAGTTTCTCTACGATTAACAAATTGTCGAGATTGGTGCGAAGAAGCAGGGACATTTCCGTATCATTTGAACGATTAATCTCGGATTCAAGCTGATAGTAATTGCCGAGATCAAGGAGCAATTGGCCAATACCCTCAGAGCGATCCGCGAAAACGAATGTATTTAAATACTTTGCAGTGTCCGCTGCTAGATTGTTATCTACATTCCAGGCAATTGCAGCACCGTAAGCATATCCAGCATAGCTGATTGGGAGATGCTGCCAGTGTCCGTGATCACCCCAATCGGTAATGAGATAGCCAATGGCGCCATTGTTCTTGCCATGAATAGCTGCGCTACGCAGATTGGCGAGCATATTGTCACTGCGCCCTGTAATGGAGTTCCATGAGCTGGTGCCTGGGCAGACATAGAAAGGAATACCTGCTTCACGGAATTTGAGAGTATCCGACTCGAAAGGATGTTCCGCACTGTAACCCCATTCCATAGCAATAATATCTTTAGGCAGGTGAGGGATTAGTTCGGGATGTTGGATAATAATATCGCCCCAGAATTGCATCGTTTTGCCGCGTTTCGTAACGAGCTCATAAATCTTCTGAAGGAAAGATAAATAGATCTGACCTTTGCCTTGTGATTCAGCTAGCGCTTTACTTTTACCAAGACCAAGCTCATACGTCTCATCACAGCCTACATTAAACTGATTAGAGGTAAAGTAAGGAAGCAGATCGTCGAACATTTTTTCTAGCAGAGGGAGCACGGCAGGATCTTCGGTGTCAAAAGTACCTGGATGCATAAATAGTCCTTCTGGATATACGTCCCCCATATACAATTCCTTCGGAAGCATAAAGCCTTCTGGAATTTCGGCCAAAGCGTTGAATTCAGAACGGGAAAGCCAGCCTTCCATATGTCCAAAGCTATTCTGGTTCGGAACAAGCTCAATATAACGCGCCTTGCAGTAGGTATCTAGAAGCAAGATTTCCTCTCCAGTTATCGGAGTTTCAAGCTCCCACACTTGAGGGAAAGATTCATACGCGAACGGAGCACCTTCTATATATAGCTGAAGTTCGTTCATCTTCAGATCGGCCATAAGGTCAATGATTCGGTATAAGGTTTCTTGCTTCGGAATTTTATTGCGGCTGATATCTATAGTTATACCTCTGGCTCCAAAATCAGGTTCATCGCGAATATGTAGATTCGGAATAGATTTTCCGTTTTGTTCTATGATTTGTTTCAGGGTTGCTACCGCGTAGAAGGCTCCGACAGGTGAGCTATAGGAGACAACGATCCCACTCTGGTCGACAACAATCTCATATGCTTGCTCAGACAATAATGCCACATAGCTAAAGATACAGGCGGATACAACGGTTGGACGTGTACCAATGGATAAGGTCAGATGAAGATTCAAGGCTTGTTTAATCACAGCTTGCAACTTTTGTGCAGCTGGCATTGCACATTGTTCTCCTGTACTAGGAAGCACGATGCTTCCGCTTATTGGAAAACGGAATGAGCCTTGTGACAATGTGATTTCACGCGGATTAGGTAGAAGCAGTAGCGTAGAATGATTAAGCATAGCGTGGACACCTCTTATTCATGTAGAATATGATCAACTTCACAATAACCTTATCACTACTAAACACGGGGAGGAATGTCTATAATGTCCAAGCACATGGATTATATGATCAGCCCATATCCAATTCGAATTATTGATCCAAAGGTTGAGTCCTCCAAACTGAAGCTTAAAAATATAAGAGTAGGACAAGCCGGTCATTTGCCAGGAAGAACGTTATTCCGTTCAGGCGTAGTTTTTGAACACTGGGCTATTGTTTACATAGTATCTGGTGGTGGCACCTATATGGAGACTTCGGGGAAAGAACAGCAGGTGCGTGAAGGTAGCTTATTCTTTTTTCGCCCAGGATATAGTTACAATTTCGGTCCACCACCTGGAGGGAGCTGGGATGAGTATTATATTAATTTTAACGGAACACGTGTATCTGAATGGTTGGAATCAGGTCTGATTGCAGGTGGGAATGTGTTCCAAACGAATTCGATCATGGGTCTTTCGACCTTATTTGAAGAAGTGCTGAAACGAATGGAGAGCGGAGAACCAGCAGATGCGGATCGGGCCGCATTACTCGTTGAAAGAATGCTATTGGAGTGTTCATTTATAATAGAAGAAAAAAGTTGGAATGCTCAGGCAGATTATATGCGTCAGATTCGGGAGGACCTGAATTTATGCATTTATGGTGAAATGGACCTAGAGCAAATTGCGGCAAAACATCATATTTCGATGTCTACCCTTCGTCGTCTTGTTCGTCGTAGTAGCGGATATCCACTTCATGAATATATTCACCGTCTTAAAATGGCAGAGGCCAAAAAGCTGCTTCTCAACACCTCATTACAAGTTAAAGAAATTTCTGGCATGCTTCATTATAATGATCCGTTCTATTTTTCTCGTTTGTTTAAAAAATATATGGGGATTGCACCACAGCTGTGTCGAAGTAATATATAAATCGACATCATTCTACTTATTTCATGGGTTTAATTTACATTAATGTAATAGTTCTTATTAACTAAAGTTTATGAAATAGTTAAAAAATGGACTATTGATTCCTGAAAAACGAAAAAAAATAATTGTAATTTTTTTCTTATTGGAAGCGCAAACATAGAGAATGTCAACTTGTTATTGTGATTTTTCTCATGTATGATGCTTTTAACAAGCATAGTACAATCTCACATTTTCCACAAAAACTGGAGAATAAGGTGGTGGGATGAAAATCAAACCAACTGCAGAAGACAAACTGATCACGTTTTACAGGTATTTTTCTTTGTCCCTCACATCACTCATGTATCTTCTAGATAAAATGGGGCCTTCCGTAATATACAAATCCCTTGTTATTGCTACACTATTTCTATTTGCACAAACGTTCTCATTTTGTTATCGGAAACTACGAAGCAGACCACGGACTCTCGTCTTGGCTGTTAGTATAGAGATGGTGGGAATTATTTTACTGACCTTATTTACTGGTGGGTTCGAAAGCTCCTTTAGGTTGTATGTGCTTAATCCCGTGTTGATTGCTGCAGGATCGTTATCCATTTATTTTGGTTGGTCTTTGCTCTTTAGTTACATCAGCGCTTTTGCGGTGCTCTGTTATTTTTTCATCAATTCGGCGAACAAAACGTTTCTTGAAGTTGTGTCTGTAAATGGGAATCTGTTTCTAACGCTGGTACTAGCTGTTATAATAATGCAGAGCGTTAATCGGATGAAGCATCAACGTGAAGAATCGATTGCTCGCGCGAAAGAGACGATGGATCATATCAAAGCGTTGTACCATATCGTGGAAACCTCAAGCCAACATGATTTCATGAACATCGGTCAAGTGATCACCGATTATGTTGTTAAGCTAACGAAGCTGGATAAAGCTTTGTTTTGGTTCGCTAAGAAAAGCGGAGAACCAGCGCCGCAGAGCAGGCAGACCGGCTGGCAGCAGGAAGAGGAACAGTTCTTATTTTCAGAACTGGGAAAACATGAACATGAATGGAGATTGCAGCGAGAGCCTATTTTTAGAAGTCTTCCGGGATTAGGGGACTTCCTGCTGATGCCTGTACGGATGAGCACCCGTTTTGTAGGGGTGATTGGACTCAAGCTGGAGTCTACAGAAGGGCTAGAAGGCCGGAGATGGTATATCCAGCAATTGATATTCCTATCTGAGCTAAGCGCGAATATTCTTGAACGTCATGAATTAGGTGTGATTGAGAACCGGCTGATCATCACGAACGAGCAGAACCGGATTGCAGATGAAATGCATGACAGTGTCTCACAGAGTCTTTTTGGTATCGTGTATGCTACTCATTCGCTGAAGGAAACGTGGAAGAAAATGACGGACTCTGAGCTGGAGGAGCAAATCGAGCTTATCCATGATTCTGCTACAAAAGTAGCCAAAGAACTGCGGATTACGATCTACAGTCTTAGTTCTAAGAAGAGCGGCGGACCTACATGGCTAGGTATGGTAAGATCGCATTTGCAGAGCTTATCCAGATTAAATGATGTCGATATTGAATTAAAAATAACGGGCGATGACTTTAGTCTCCCTTATCCTTACCACAAGGCGCTTTTTCGGATTATCTCTGAAGCCACTGGGAATGCCATTAGGCATGGTGCCGCTAGTCGAGTAGATGTGGAGTTATCTCTGAAGCCGAACTGGATCCGCTTATTGATTTGTGATGATGGTGTTGGATTTGATACAGATCTGTTATGGATTGAATCCGAAGATAGTGCAAGTGGTCTTGGCATGAAGAATATGCAATATTTGACGCAGTCGCTAGGTGGCGACTTCCAGCTGTCCAGTAATGAAAATATGGGAACGAGAATCTTGATCTCCATTCCTGTGGGTGTAGCTGAATTAAAGAATGCATAAACTTTAGGGCGGGAGGTCGTTTCTATGAAAATCGTCATTGTAGATGATCATCCTCTAGTTAGAAGAGGGCTGGCATCTGTTATTTCGATGCAACCGAATGTGAAGTTTGCTGGAGAGGCGACGAATGGCCAAGAAGCGCTTCTTGTGATTGAGGAGACGCAGCCTGACCTCGTACTCATTGATCTTAAACTAGCGGATGAATCAGGACTCGATGTCATCAAGACAGCACGTGCTCGTGGTATCGTTAGTAAGTTTATTCTGCTGACTTCATCTGCAAGCAGAGAGGATTTTCTGAAAGCTGAGGAAGTGCTGGTAGACGGATATGTACTGAAAGAGGCATTGCCAGAAGAGTTACTATTTGCTATTCAGTTGGTCCACAAAGGGAGAAAGTATTATGATCCTGGTCTGATGGAAGATAAGATGCGAATGAGTGGAAGCAGTCCGACAGATGAATTGACGCCGAAAGAGAAGGAAGTCCTAATCGAACTAGGACAGGGCGCTTGCAATAGAGAAATTGCCTCACGTCTTTTTATTAGTGAATTTACAGTGAAGAAGCATGTCAGTCAGATTTTAGCGAAATTACAGGTGGCAGATCGTACACAGGCGGCGCTTTATGCAAATGCTGTCGGATTGACCAAATATGAAATGTCATTTGACTAAACGTACGAAATAAATGGAGTTTATATATGAACACGGACAAGATGTCCGTGTTTTTTTTGTGCGTTCACCCTCCATATGGTACTAAAGTATACCATCCCCCCCTCTTAAGGTGTAAAGCACCTTACTCCAAAGTGAACAGGAAAGTAATGATATGACCCATGTGGCGAATGATGTGGATTGATAGAATTAAAGCAACAACTGAAACTTTCATGAATTATTTCAGAATGTAATTTATGCGGAAGGAGGGTTACTGTGGAAAAGACGATTCTGGATTACATTAACCTGATTAAAAAAAGGTTTTGGCTCATCATGGTATTCGTTTTGATCTCCTGTGCTACTACTTACTATGTTAGTAAAAACTTCGTTGTACCCGTCTATTCCGCTTCCGGACAGCTGCTAGTCAATAACATCGTGAATACTCCCGAGAGCAACAATCTTAACGATTTGAGCTTTAGCTTAAATCTAATTGAGAGTTTCAAGGAAATTATTAAATCGCCCACCATCATGAAAAGCGTAATAGAAAGTCATCCGGAATTTGGACTGACGTCTGAAGAACTGAGCAAGAAGCTAGAGATTAAATCTTCAGAGAAGAGTCAGGTGATCAACCTTAGTGTTCAGGATGAAAGCTACACCAAGGCTGCCGGAATCGTAAATGCGGTTTCGCAGACATTCATTCGTGACTTGCCATCGCTGATGAGGGTAGACAATGTTACCTTTCTCACACCGGCCGATCCGACGGATGTTCCAGGGCCCTCGAACGGCGGGTTCGCTATGAATCTCGTCATCAGCTTTGTAGTATCGCTAATGGCTGCATTAGGAATCATTCTGCTGATGGAAACACTCAACGGTACATTAAGGTCTGAAAAGGAAGCAGAGGTTGACCTTGGTCTTCCGGTAATTGCCACGATCGCAACCATTCGCAAACGCGATTTGGGTAAAGCGACAGATGGCAAAACAAGAGTGAAGGAGGGTGCTTATGTTACGGCTAAATAAGAGTCTGATTACGAACATTAATCCATCCTCGTCGATCTCGGAATCGTTCCGATCGCTGCGTACGTATATTCGCCAGCTTGGGCTGGCACAGGGCAACGGAGGAAAAGTGCTGCTCTTTACCTCAGCTGAAGCTGGAGCGGGCAAGACGACAATTCTGTCCAATCTCGCGGTTTCTTTTGTGCAGGAGGGGAGAAAGGTAGCTGTCATAGACTGCAACTTACGACATCCCAGTCTCCATACGGTATTTGAAGTGGAAGGCAGTCAGGGACTTGCGGCATATTTAGACGGCATGGAGGAAGTCGATCGAATTGTTGTGCATGGAAAATTAGCTAACCTTTCGGTCATCCCGGCTGGTATATCCAGAATCAGCCCTCCGGATCTACTCGGCAGCGATAAAATGATCGCTTTACTGGATGAACTGAAAGGAAGTCATGATCTAATTCTGCTCGACTCACCTTCGGCGATGGATTACAGTGACGCTCGTATATTGGCCTCCCAAGTGGATGGCGTCATTCTCGTAGCCAGATATGGGAAGTCAAAAAGGGAATCCATTCGTAAGGTCAAGGTGCTGATGGAGCAGGCCGGTTCACAGATTATCGGTATTGCCATGAATCAGGCGAAATAACGGTAATCGAGCATTAGCAATCGAAGTGAACTCCAATAAATAGATTTTAGGAGGTAAAGTGCGATGAAGAAAGTGAAAAAAGTAATTATACCAGCAGCGGGACTAGGAACGCGCTTTCTTCCGGCGACAAAGGCAATGCCTAAAGAAATGCTTCCAATCATCAATAAACCTACTATTCAGTACATTGTCGAGGAAGCTATTGCTTCCGGAATTGAAGACATCATTATTGTAACGGGTAAAGGAAAACGAGCAATTGAGGATCATTTTGATAACGCGTTTGAATTGGAATCTCGACTCCTGGAAGATGGCAAGCTGGAAATCCTGAAAGAGGTTCAGCGTTCTTCCAAGGTTGAGATTCACTATATCCGGCAGAAGGAACCAAAGGGTCTCGGTCATGCGGTATGGTGTGCGAGACGATTTATCGGTGATGAGCCTTTTGGCGTAATGTTAGGTGACGATATCGTAGTTGGGCAAACCCCTTGTCTGAAACAGCTGATTGAGCAATATGAAGAAACGCAAAACTCGGTCATAGGTGTTCAGCAGATTCCTGATGAATTTACGAATCGTTACGGGATCATCGAACCCGATCTGCAGGACGGGAAACTGTACCGAGTTAATAATTTTGTGGAGAAGCCAGCGCTGGGTACAGCCCCTTCTAATTTGGCTATCATGGGCCGCTATGTATTTACACCAAAGATCTTCAAGTATCTTGACTTGCAAGAAAAAGGTGCCGGTGGAGAAATTCAGCTGACAGATGCCATTCAAAAGCTGAACCAAAGCGAACGCGTATATGCCTATAACTTTGACGGAACGAGATATGATGTCGGCGAGCGACTGGGATATATTTTGACAACACTAGAATTTGCACTGCAAAGCGATGATTTACGGTATCCGATTATGGATGCTATGGCGGACTGGCTTAGTAAAGCAGGACAAACCAGCCTGAGCAGTTAAATGGATATTCCCAAAAATTCAAGGAGGAATGAAGAGAGATGAGCATGCAAAAAATGCCGGAAGACTATGAGGCCGTCCTGCCGAAACTTTACATGCTACATGCCAAAGAAGGAAAGAAAGAAACGGAGTTCTATCTGGTAATGAAACGGATGATCGATATCTTTTTTTCCGCTCTTGGTCTTCTCATATTGCTGCCCTTATTCGGCTTGGTAGCGATCTTGATCAAACTGGAGGACCCGAAAGGCAAAGTGTTCTTTCGGCAAAATCGCGTGGGTAAGGATGAAAAACAATTCCCAATGTATAAGTTCAGATCCATGGTGAGTAATGCTGAGGAATTAAAGGAAAACTTACTCGCTTATAACGAAGTGAGCGGTGCGATGTTCAAGATCAAGAATGATCCTCGGATCACGCAGATTGGCAGATTTCTGCGGAAGACAAGTATAGATGAGTTACCTCAGCTGTGGAATGTCCTGCTGGGTCACATGAGTCTAGTTGGACCACGTCCTCCGCTTCCGGAAGAGGTGGCACAGTATACAGAATATGATAAACAGCGGCTCACGGTTACACCGGGCTGTACCGGATACTGGCAAGTGAACGCCAGAAACAGCGTCGGCTTCGACGAAATGGTACAACTGGATCTAACCTACATCCATATTCGAAGTACTCGACTGGATCTGAAGATTATTGCCAAAACCGGACTGATGTTGCTCGGTTCGAAAGACGCTTATTAATATTATGGAAATTAGGTGAATGCCGATGAATGTCTACGGAATCGCTCCTATGGTTTCCATTATCATCTGTACTTACAATCGATCAGATTTATTGATCACAACGCTACAGTCACTATTAACACTGGATGATTTGGAGCAGGCCGAAATTATTGTTGTAGATAACTGCTCTAAAGATGATACAGCAGCTTGCGTCAAAAAGTTCATAGCTGCGCATGGGGCAGTTCTGGATATCCGCTATATGATGGAGCCCGTGCAGGGATTGTCTGCGGCTCGCAATACAGGGATTCTAGCTTCGAGAACGCCACTCATTGCATTTCTTGATGATGATGCGATCCCTTGTCAGACATGGATTACGACGATTATCAGCACCTTTGAAAGTAAACCTGAAGTGATGGCTATGGGAGGGAAGATCGCTCCGATCTTCGAAAGCAAACGTCCGGAGTGGCTGATCAAACCATTCGAACTTCCGTATACGATCGTTGATCTAGGCAGTCGAATCAAGGAGTATCCGGCCCATCTTCATCCTTGCGGAGCTAACATGGCGATGCGCAAGCTCGTGTTTGACATCAGTCTGTTTCCGCTGGATCTCGGTAGAAAGGGAGATTCTCTCCTCTCAGGTGAGGAGTCCTGGTTATTTGGACAGATCCAGAGGGAAGGGCATTCCATTCTGTATCATCCACAGATGGCGGTTGATCATTTTGTTCCTACGAATCGTTTAACCGAGGATTGGATTATGAAACGTTATTATAGCCAGGGTATCACCAACGCAGTAAAGAGCGAGGGAATGAAGGGAAAGCTGTCCCTGCTAGGAAAGACAGCCGCTAAGCTAGTGTATATTCTGGCTGATATGGTTCTTTCGAGAAGTAAGGGAAGGAGGCTCCTGAATAAATGTAGGCTGGAGAGTATTCGCGGAACTCTTCATATGATTCTGGGCCTTAAGAGGCATTCCGCAGCGGGGTGAGGGAATAACATGACAAATTTTGAGTGGGGCTCCAAAATCAATGCTTTACCATACGGGATGCTCTATCTCATCTTGGCCCTTTTCTTCGGAACGGCGGTCATTTATCAGCCGACGATTGCGATAGCTGCCGTACTTCTGATTATTTTATTAGGGATTTCGATATCTAGGCCTCAGCTGATCAGCTATTTCGTTCTATTCACGACGGCGATATCCATTAACTTTTTAGTCGATGGCAGTCTTTTCGGAATGGAAATACTGTCCCTTTATAAAATGGCTATCATCGCGCTTCTCGTCCCCTGCATGCTAGTGAATGGTTTGCGATTTCATCTAAGTCATCCCATTTGGGCCATGGTCATGCTGCTGATCATAACCTTTACAGCTTCCATCTGGTTGCCGCAGATGACATCATCGATTGCTATCAAAGCTTTTATTGGTCTTTCCATTCCGTTCGCTTTCTTATTAATTAATTGGAAAAAGGAAGTCGCCGAACGGCAAATTCGAATCATCTGCTTACTACCTTTAGTAAGTGTAGGTGTAGGATTGCTACTGCAGATTGCTCATATCCATAATTTTCTCAATGTAGAGTTTACAGGCGCTGTACGGATTCAGGGGGCGAATATTCCGGCGCATTTAGCCATGCTGGCTTTTATGGGAGTCGCAATCCCGTTCATTGAGGTAAAGCGGAATCCGAAGCATGCACGGTACTTTTATATCCTGCTGGTTCTGAATTTCTTCATTCTGATTGGAACTGGAACAAGGGGTCCCATGCTGGCTCTGGTACCTATGATTCTGTATTACTTCTATGACATTCTACGCCAATACCTGAAGGGCAAAACGCTTTTATTAATTCCGTTGATGGGTTCATTCTTCCTGATGATTGTCGCGGTATTCTGGCAGCTCGAAAATCTTAAAAAGCGTTCCTTCGAGAGATCGACCGATAGCGCTGTTGATTTGTCTGGACGGTCGGAGGCATGGGAGTATTTTCTGAATAAGGCCGCGGGATCTCCTTGGTCAGGTAGAGGGCTCGGCTCAGTTACTGTTGCGAATGATGGAACACTGTACAAAGGTTTTGTTGTTCCGCATAACGAGTATATCCGTTTTTACTTCGATGGGGGGTACATTGGCTCCATATTGCTGCTGCTCTCCCTATTGGCTGTGTTTTATCTAGTTTATAGAGCTCTGGTGCCGCCGGTTAAAGCCTATTATCTGCTCTTTCTAGCAGGATTCCTAATCTATTCATTTTCCGACAATACGCTGTCGACGGTCCAATCTATTATTCCGTTTTGTTGGTACCTAAACTGTCTGTACCGATCTTCACAGCCAACCGATTCCCCACAAAAAGAAGTGATACGATGAACCAAGTGAATATGTTCGATGTCAAATTTGATAATTATGATTTTATGGATTTGCTTGATTACATTGATAAAACCATACAGGAAAGGAATCAATCCTACATCCTGACCTGCAACGTGGACCATGTGATCAAGCTTCGGAAGGACAAAGAATTCCAAATGGTGTACTCCGAGGCAGGAGCTGTCGTTGCAGATGGCATGCCGCTCATCTGGGCATCCAAAATGCTAGGCAAACCGCTGAAGCAGAAGGTATCTGGAGCTGATCTATTCAGTCGTCTTGGCAATGCTTTTGAGCAAAGGAAGTACCGGCTGTTCTTCTTAGGCTCAGCAGAAGGCGTGCCGGAGCGAGCAACCATGAATCTTAAAGCGGCTTATCCAGGAATCAACATCGTCGGCTGCTACTCTCCATCTTATGGTTTTGAGCACAACGATGAGGAGAATGAACGTATTGTAAAAATGCTTACGGAAAGTCAGCCTGACATCGTATTTGTCGGAGTGGGAGCCCCCAAGCAGGAGAAGTGGATTTATCGTCACTATACTTCTTATCAAGCCCCGATCTCGATCGGCGTGGGAGCGACCTTTGATTTTCTCTCAGGGTCGGTGAAACGGGCGCCGGATTTCATGCAGAGAACGGGTCTTGAATGGTTCTGGCGTCTGAGTCAGGAGCCGGGAAGACTCTGGAAAAGATATCTTGTGGATGATGCACAATTTCTAGTGCTATTGCTCAAAGAGTTGCGCAAGCGTGATAAAGCAAAGGGAGGAGGCCTGGAATGAGTGATGATGAGCGAGAATGAGAACAAGTTGCCGCTCCCATCCGTAAATCCCATCCAGAGCGCTGGAGTCATCGGCGGAATGATGATTATGGGACTGCTTCTTCCACTGATGATTGGCTTCGCCAGTGCGAAGCTGGACTACTCGAACAGTCTGCAGGGTGCCATCCTATCGACCATATTATTCCCGGCTTTTCTTCTAGCACTGCTCAGACCCAAATTGTTGGTTTCTTACACCTTGCTAATTTGGGCGATAGCTCCAGAACTTCGACGTATCATTGATTGGTCACAGGATGTGTACCACTCTGTATCCTTGTTAAGTCTAGCCCCATTGTTAACTGGAGCAACGCTAGCGATTCCGGTACTAAGAGAGATTCATAAGATTCAGAAATCATCTACCCGGATTATTCTGCTCTTCGCAGTAGCGCTGGTCTACGGAGCCATCATTGGACTTACTAAGAATGGGATGGGATCGGTTTACGACTTGGCGAATTATATTGTTCCACTGTTGTTGCTGCCCTACTTTGCGGTTACGCGGTTCAAGCCCAAGGATATAGACCGACTGTTATACACTTTTGCCAATATTGCTGTCATGGTTGCCATTTATGGAATAATTCAATATTTAACCGTTCCACCTTGGGATGCTTTCTGGATGAGGCATGCGGATATGCTGTCCATAGGAACGCCTTATCCACTCGAGATTCGCGTGTTC
This sequence comes from Paenibacillus sp. FSL K6-0276, assembly GCF_037977235.1. Taxonomy (NCBI): domain Bacteria; kingdom Bacillati; phylum Bacillota; class Bacilli; order Caryophanales; family Paenibacillaceae; genus Paenibacillus; species Paenibacillus sp. FSL K6-0276. The sequence goes on from NZ_CP150276.1 coordinate 1,072,731, forward strand.
TCAACGTTGAACTCTCCAGGGCCTGCTGCAACCTTCCTGGTATTCGCGTTAGTTCCTATGATTCTAGAAAAAAGATGGCAGGGAACGCTGCGCTGGATCGGCGTTCTGCTAGTTGTAATCTGTCTTTTGACTACGCTGGTTCGTTCAGCTTGGCTAGTTCTAGTGGTTATGCTGCTCATGTACATTGGCTCATCTCCGTCCAAAGGAAAGTGGAAGACCTTAATTCAGTTGGTATTTGTAGCATCGCTACTATTCTGGATTGTACCTAAACTGCCTGGAGCAGAAGGGTTGGTTGCACGGGTGGAGACACTTTCTTCTGTGAAGGAAGACCAATCTTATAACGAGCGGCTAAGTTTATGGCAGAACATGCTACCAATGGTCGCTGCGAATCCGGTTGGAGAGGGAATAGGCAGTGTAGGGCAGAGCACCAAGCTAGGAAATAGCGGTGAGCTTGGAGAGTACGGAAATATGGATAATGGAGTGATTGCATTATTGCTAACCTTCGGTGTTCTGGGAGCGGTCTTCTTCTTCGGTGCTTTGGGTACTGTCGCCAAACAGATACTTACCAGAGTAACCAGTAAGGATATATGGCAACCGTACGCGCGGCTTGCTCTGGCTGCTTGGACCGGTGCAGTAGTCAGTCTAGTATCAGACAATGGGTTCCCTGGACTCAAGGGATATTTGATCTGGATGTTGATTGGTCTTGGGATTAGTGCAAGAGAGATTACTCAGAGCAGAAAGAAGGAATTACCTCATGCAGCAGTTGAACGCAAAATCGCTCCCCACTAACACGATCTGGTCTACTCTCAAGCGTTTCACGAAGAGTAAGGGTAATAGCTCAGCAGCCATGAAAACCATGATAGTCAGCGTATTGGTTCTGCTGATTAACATGCTGACAGGTGTGTTGACAGCCCGATATTTGGGTCCGACCGGTCGCGGGGAACAGACAGCGATGATGAACTGGTCACAGTTTCTGGCGTTCAGCATGAGCTTTGGAATTCCGTCGGCATTGATTTATAACGCTAAGAAGAATCCGGATGATGCCGGCGTGTTGTACCGGATGTCCCTTCTACTTGGCATTGGCTTTGGGATCGTGGCCATGATTATAGGCATACTGGTCCTGCCCTATTGGTTGAAATCCTTCAGTCCGGAGGTTGTCGCTTTTGCACAGTGGTCGATGATTCAGTGTCCACTTATGGTCGTCGCCCAGATCAACAATGCGGCCTATCAATTTAGAGGGGAATACCAGAAGTTTAATGGTCTTCGTTATGTGATTCCACTGCTAACACTAGTCATCATTGGGATTCTGATTATGGGTGGGTGGATGAACCCTTTTACAACGGCTCTTGCTTATCTTGTTCCAGGAGCCCCGCTCTTCATCGGGATGACGATTTCCCTGCTACGCACCTATAAGGTAAAGATGAAGGATGCTTATCTGAATTTCAAAAGATTGTTTACTTACGGACTGGGTTCCTACGGCAATGATTTGCTTGGTCAGTTCTCTTACTATATCGATCAGATTGTAATTGCAGGCTTGTTAAGACCGGCTGATCTGGGACTTTATGTAGTGGCCGTGAGTTTATCACGGATGGTTACTTTCTTCTCAAGCTCCGTTACGGTGGTACTGTTCCCTAAAGCTTCTGAACTGTCGAAGGAAGAAGCCATTTCTCTCACCTTCAAGGCGTTTAGGATAAGCACTACCTTTACACTGTTAGGCTCCTTGGCCCTGATGGTTGTAGCCCCCCTTGTGATTCCACTGCTGTACGGAAAAGATTTCAATACGGCGCTAACCGTGTTCCGATTGCTGTTGTTGGAAGTAACCATTAGCGGAGGAACGATTATTCTGGCGCAAGTATTTATGGCGCTTGGTAAGCCCAAATTTGTATCGATGCTTCAAGGCTTTGGTCTGATCTTGGTGATTCCGCTCTTATTCTTGCTGATTCCGAAGTACGGCTTGCTCGGTGCAGGAGTAGCGATGCTTTCATCCGCAGTACTGCGCTTCCTATTCATCATCTTAAATATAAGATTCAACTTGAAAGTTAAGCTTCCTCGACTGCTGATTACTGGGCAAGACATTCAGTGGATGAAGACGACGATGAATTCATATATTCGCAAGAAACCTATGGATGTATAAGACAGCAAAAAGGAGGAACCTTCATGGATTCAGTGACAAGCGTGTTAGGCGGCCCCGGCAGTTATCCAATCTCGGCCGTTATCATTGCTCAAGATGACGAAATTCGAATAGCCAAAGCCATTCAGTCCTGTAGGCTATTTGCTGACGAGGTGGTTGTCATCGACGGAGGTAGCAAGGATGGGACGGTGGAGTTATCCGAAAGCTTGAATTGCCGGGTATTCGTCAACCCATGGCCCGGATATGCGAAGCAGAGAGAATTCGGAGTGGAACGCGCCGTCCATGATTGGGTCTTTCTTATTGATACCGACGAGATTGTCAGTGATGAACTGGCCGCAAATATTCTTGAACGAAAGAAAGTGCTCACAGACCCAACCGCTGCTTATTCCATCTACCGGATCGGTGATTTTCTCGGAAGATGGCTGAATCACGGAGAATACCTAGTACGCCTTTATAATCGTAAGCAATATGGCATTCTTAACAGCTTGGTGCACGAAAGACCTGAGGTATCTGAAGAACGGACCGTCCGATTAAACGGAACACTCTGGCATCAGGGATTCCGCAGCATTAATGATCATGTGATGCGATTTAATAAATACACGGATCTGGAAGCTCAAAGCGCTTATCTCAGCGGCAAGCCTTTTCGACTTAGTCGGCTGCTCGTACGTCCACCAGCTCGCTTTGTTCAGCAGTATTTTGTGCACGGATTGTTCAAGAAAGGGATATCAGGTTTCGCGGTCGCTGTATTCTGGGTGATGTATGAATTCATGGTCGGCTTCAAGCATTACGAATTGAATCACTCCGCTAAGCTAGCTCAGCACAATGCGGAAGGGCAAGCCGAGCCAGAGAAAAAGGGGGAGAGAAGTTATGCCGTACAGTGACGGATTGAATATTATGACGACTGGTCTTAGCTGGCCATCGCTACAGCCGGGTGGACTCAATACGTATTTCAAATCCGTTTGCGAGCAGCTCTCTTCACGCAACAAGGTACACGCCTTAATCTGTAGTCTAGAAACACCGTCTACCCCGGAAGAGTTAAAGATCCATAATGCAGGGGATCCAAAGGATGGGATCTGGAAACGGAAGGATGACTTTCAGCGCAAGGCGGCGGATCTAATGGGAGAAGGGAGTGGGCGTATAGACATTCTATACACACACTTTGCACCCTATGGTATCGGACCCGCATTGGAAGCTAAGAAACGTGGAATTCCAGTAATCATGACCTTTCATGGACCTTGGAATGAGGAAATGAAGATGGAGGGGCGCGGCATTAAACATCGGGTCAAGAGCACGATTGCCAAAAACATTGAACATAGAGCCTATAAGCTGGCAGATAAATTTATTGTTCTGAGCGAGACGTTCCGTGACATGCTTCATAAGCTCCATGGCGTGCCATTACACAAAATCATAGTTATCCCGGGAGCGGCTAATGTAGAACGTTTCGTTCCTGCTCCCAATCGGCTAGCAATCCGCAGAACCTTGAATTTACCTGAGGGTGCAACGACGGTGTTAACCGTAAGACGTCTGGTAAATCGGATGGGACTGCTTCAATTGCTTGAAGCTTGGAAGCAGGTGTCCGAACGTTTCCCGAATGCAATTCTGCTTATTGGGGGTAAAGGCCCACTACGCGGGGAATTGGAAGAAAAGATCGCTGATTATGGCTTAAGCAGTAAAGTAAGGCTGCTGGGTTTCATTCCGGATCATGAACTGGTTTCTTATTATCAAGCTGCGGATTTGTTCGTAGTTCCCTCACAAGCACTGGAAGGCTTCGGTCTGATCACTGTGGAGGCCATGGCCTCGGGATTGCCAGTAATGGCTACACCGATCGGTGGGAACAAGGAGATATTGGCAGGCTTTAGACCGGAGCTTCTGTTCAAAAGTGCAGCGAGCGAGGATATGGCTGAAGGCATGATTCATATGTTAAGCAACCGAAAGTTGCTTCCGAGCCGTGATGAATGCAGGGAACATGTTCTGGAGAAATACACCTGGGAGCGTGTCACTGACCAAGTGGAGTCTGTATTCCTAACTGCATTAGGAGATGAGGTGGCAACAAAATGCTAAAAGTCGCTTATATAGATCACACGGCGAAATGGAGTGGTGGAGAGGTTGCGTTGTTCAACGTCCTCACGAATATTGGAGAGCATATTGAACCACTCGTGATATTGGCAGAAGAAGGAACATTGGCAGAACGCTTGCGGGAAAAGGGAATTGATGTGCGTGTTGTTCCCCTGGATGAAAGTATTCGTAGTCGTAACCGGAATGCTGTGAATCTGGGAGCACCTGCTGCTGCGTTTAAGCTGCTTTCATACGGGCGTAAGCTTGCACCGTTACTCAAGCAGGAGAAGGTTGATTGTGTTCATACCAATTCTCTGAAGTCAGCGCTTTATGGAACGATCGCCGCTAAGAAAGCAGGCATTCCCTTAATCTGGCACATTCGAGATCATATTGGTGCCCCTTATTTAAAGCCCATTGTAGCCAAAGTGATTCGGCTCCTGTCTCGACTGCTTCCAAACGGTGTAATTGCCAATTCACATTCTACGTTGAACGCATTGGATCTACCTAGTTCCAAGAAAACACTAGTTGTTCACTGTGGCTTCGGTAAAATCATTGGCAACGGAATCGGTAATCGTAATCAGAAGGATTTTAACGTGTTGTTGGCGGGGCGATTAGCGCATTGGAAGGGCCAACATATCGTACTGGAAGCAGCGAGGATGCTTAAGCAAGATCCCCGTGTGAAATTCTGGCTAGCGGGTGACGCTCTGTTTGGAGAGGCGGAATATAAACAAGAGCTGCTTCAGAAGATAGAACGAGATGAGCTCACGAATGTAAGTCTATTAGGTCATGTGGAAGACATTCAAGGATTAATGGGTACGGCCAATTTGCTGATTCACACCTCGATAACACCAGAGCCATTTGGTCAAGTGATCGTAGAAGGGATGGCAGCTGGACTTCCGGTCATCGCATCTAATGAAGGCGGACCCGTTGAAATTGTAGTTCCTGGGGAGACGGGGATGCTGATCCAGCCTGGGGACCCAGCCATTCTTGCTGAGTCTATTACTTGGATGTTGGAACATCCAGAGGATAGAAAGCGGATGGCGGCTAATGGAGTGAAGCGGGTGAAGGAACATTTTGTAATAGAGAATACGGTTAAGGACATAGTCAACTACTATAAAGGCCTGCTGACGAGCACCTAACAGATCATAGGGCCCAAGGTTGATGCTCCTGAAAGCAGATTTTGATAACGGGGTAACGCTGAAGAAGATGCTCCATAAAACTTTGAGGATGATTCACATGAAAATTGCGATAGCGCATGATTACTTAATCCAAATGGGCGGAGCGGAAAGAGTAGTGGAAGTCTTTCACCACATGTATCCGGATGCTCCGATCTTCACGACGGTTTTTAACGGAAGTCGCCTCACTGACAACCTCAAAGATGCGGATATCCGAGCCTCCTGGCTACAAAAAATTCCGGGAGTGAAGACCAATTTTAAAGGGGTGCTGCCACTTTATCCCATGGCCATCCGTGATTTGGACTTTCGCGGTTTCGATATCGTCCTGAGTTCCAGCAGTGCTTTTATGAAAAGCATTCAGGTGCCGAAGCATACGTTTCATCTTTGTTACTGCCATACTCCTATGCGGTTTGCATGGGATTACGACACTTACATGGAACGGCAGTCGAATTCCGGTCTGTTCAAGAGATTGCTGAAGGTGTATATGCAGCAGCTCAAGACTTGGGATCAACGGACATCCAAAAATGTAAATCAGTTCGTGGCCAATTCTTCTGTAGTGAAGACACGAATTCAGAACTATTATCACCGGGAAGCCGATGTCATATTTCCACCTATCAATACCTCACGTTTCACAAGCTCTTCATCGATCGGAGATTATTATTTGATCGTTTCCCGTCTTGTCTCCTACAAAAGGATCGACCTAGCGGTTGAAGCATTTAATCGTAACGGTCTGAAGCTCTACATCGTCGGTGACGGACCTGACCGAAAGCGTCTTGAAGGGATGGCTAAAGACAATGTGTCGTTTCTGGGGAGGTTGGAGGATGAACAAGTTACGGGATTGATGGCGAAATGTCGGGCGTTTATTTTTCCGGGAGAAGAGGATTTTGGGATTACACCGCTGGAGGCTAATGCTGCTGGAAGACCAGTGATAGCCTATCAAGCCGGTGGTGCACTGGATACGATTATTCCTTATGTCAATGGTGTCTTCTTCGAGCATCAAGAAGTGGATGACTTGCTGAAGGCCATTTATGAGGTGGAGTCCTATGCGTGGGATATCGATCAGATTATGGGCCATGCACGGAAATTCGATGAGCAGGCGTTTATGATCCAATTCAAGCAATACGTGGAACAGGCCTACGTCAATTTTCTAAAAGGGGAATGATTCTATGAAGCTAGCAGTAATCGGTACGGGCTATGTCGGTTTAGTATCCGGCGTATGCTTTGCGCTGGGAGAGAATCAGGTCATCTGCGTCGATAAAGATGTGGAGAAAATCAACAAGTTAAACCGGATGGAATCTCCGATCTATGAACCCGGAATCGAAGCATTGATTGAAATAAACTTCCGTGAGGGACGCTTGTCCTTCTCTACTGATCTTCAAGAATCGGTACGCTGCTCTGATATCATCATTCTTGCTGTTGGTACGCCCTCTCTCCCCAATGGGGAGGTGGACTTACAATATATCGAAGAAGCAGTTATCGAAATCGCTAATGCGATGGATGGTTACAAAATTATAATGACCAAGTCTACGGTTGTAGTGGGGACGAATGAGAAAATACGAAAAATGATATCGGATCGTACAAAGCATCCTTTCGATATCGTATCTGCTCCTGAGTTTCTACGCGAGGGCTCCGCGATTCGGGATACTCTTCATCCTGACAGGGTTATAATCGGACTAAATAATACTGAATTAGTGCAAACCATGCGCCAGCTTCATCAAGGATATACCGACAATATCTTCGTGACCGATATCCGAAGCGCAGAAATGATCAAATATGCATCCAACGCCTTTTTAGCGACCAAGATCTCTTTTATTAATGAAATCTCTAATATTTGTGAAAAAGTGGGAGCTGATGTGACCGAGGTGGCGGAAGGAATGGGCATGGACCGAAGAATTGGATCCTCCTTCCTGCAAGCTGGTATTGGTTATGGAGGCTCCTGCTTTCCGAAAGACACCAATGCTCTTATCCAAATCGCTGGTAACGTGGATTACGATTTTAAGCTACTGCAATCCGTTGTTGAGGTGAACAGAGAGCGGCGATTCATGATCATTCCAATGCTGCGCGAATCATTAGGAACATTGAACGGTGCGGTTATAGGGATATGGGGTTTGGCGTTCAAGCCGAACACAGATGATGTTCGTGAGACCCCTGCTCGGGAAATTATTGAGATGCTTGTCGCGGAGGGGGCGATCGTGAAGCTATACGATCCCATCGCTGCTGATAACTTCCGGCAGCAATATGATCATCCGCAGCTCCGTTGGTGTACGCTTCCCGAGGAAGCGGCTGATGGCAGCGATGCTGTATGCCTGCTTACTGCTTGGGGAGTCTTTAAGGATATAAATCTGCAAAAGGTAGCCAACGTCATGCGCCGGAAGGTGCTGATCGATGGCCGTAACGTCTACACGAAAGAGCAGGTTGAGGGCACCGGCCTATCTTATTATTCGATAGGACGCCCGCAGTTGAGTGGTCTGAATGGTGATATTCCCGCACAGCCTGCTGAGGTTAATTCTTAGAGTTGTATCCAGAATTTTATCTTGGTATTTATCTCGGCTTCTGCGAACAACTTTCTATGTTCTAGACGTTGCCTGCCGTCGAAGGCGGCAAAAGAATCTTTAGCAATCATCCCATCAGCTCCCGCTGGAACAGCTGGGAAGCAAGGTAAGGGTATGGTTGCTCCAGCGAGCGAAAGCGAGTGGGATCCATATAAAAAAGGGTTGATAGGAAGGGAACGGAGAGGATTATTGGAACTGTAGAAACGAAGTGTTCGCCTTTATCCTCAGATTTCTACCGCGAGAAGCGGTTCAAATCAGGAAATCTGAGGATAACAGCGATCGGAAGTCCAATATTCCTTGGAGTGGCTTATGCCTAACAATGTTTTTAGAATGGCGACCAAGAAAAGCGAGGGGAGCAACACTACACCCATGCTCCCGACACAATCAGCGAAGCGTAATCCAATGATGAATAACAATCCTTTTGCGGAGGCGACAAATATGAAGCTAGTACTTTTATCAGGCGGTTCAGGAAAACGGTTGTGGCCTTTATCTAATGATTCACGTTCGAAGCAATTTCTAAAGGTGCTGGAAAGTCCTCAGGGTGAAGCGGAGTCGATGGTTCAGCGAGTATGGAGACAACTGAAAGAGACAGGAATGGCGGATTCCTCCTATCTAGCCACAGGTCGCAGCCAAGTGGAAATGATTCAGAGCCAATTGGGCGCTGATGTGCCGATCATCGTTGAGCCGGAACGCCGCGATACTTTTCCAGCCATTGCACTGACAGCAACTTATTTATATTCGGTAGCGGGAGTTTCTCCTGCGGAGACTATAGCCATTTTACCGGTGGATCCCTATGTGGAGGCTTCATTCTTCGATACTGTAGCTGAGCTAGAGCATACCATGCAGGAAAGTGGCGCTAATCTGGCGCTGATGGGGGTTGTACCTGAACATCCATCGGAGAAATACGGATATATTATTCCTACCACAGATCAGGCGGGGGAGAATGGTTTTATGAGAGTAAGTCACTTTCAGGAGAAACCAGACCGGACCCAAGCTGAAGAGCTAATCGCCCGGAATGCTTTGTGGAACTGCGGGGTTTTTGCTTTTCGCTTAGGGTATTTGCTAGATATTTTGCAGCGTAAAGGGTTGCCTTTAGGTTATGAAGAGTTACAGAAACAGTATAAGCTGCTGTCTTCTATCAGTTTTGATTATGAAGTGGTCGAAAAAGAAGAGAATATCGTGGTGCAGCCGTATGATGGGTTCTGGAAAGATCTTGGAACCTGGAATACGTTAACTGAGGAAATGACTAGCAACCATGTGGGCAAAGGTACTGTAACAGCGGATTCTGAAGGGACTTGCTTGATCAATGAGCTTGATATTCCGATTACAGTCATCGGTGCGAAGGATCTGATTATCGCTGCCAGCCCGGATGGAATTCTAGTAACGCATAAAGCCGAGAGTCCACGAATTAAAGAGGTACTTAAGTCTTTTGAACAAAGACCAATGTACGAGGAACGCCGCTGGGGACACTATAAGGTCATTGATTATGTGAAATATGATGAAGGAAATGAAGTGCTGACCAAACGGATATTTATTGCCGAGGGTAAAAATATCAGCTATCAGCTGCATCGTAAACGCAGTGAGATCTGGACGATTGTCAGCGGTGAAGCAAGCATTGTGCTGAATGAAAAGATGCATAATGTTAAAGCAGGCGATGTGGTCCGGATACCAGAAGGGACAAAACATGCCATTCTCGCTTTGACGGATGTTGAATTTATTGAGGTACAGACGGGATCTGAACTAGTAGAGGAGGACAATATTCGTATTACTTTAGACTGGAATGATATTGAGCTACAGCAGTTCATTTCATAGGACTGATAAGTTATAAACAGGTATTGTGACCTAATTATTGAATAATAGACATAAATAGATAAAATAACAATTAAATGAAGTCGATATTTACGGTAGAGGGATTAATCCTCCTCAATTTGATAATGGCAAACCTATCGAAAGATAGGGACGCAAAGCTATAGGGCCTTCGCAAGAGTGGCAGCCTGGCTACCGAAAGGAAGATTTTTTTGAAAGCTTACCGTACGTATCGACTTCTCAGCACGTTCCTGTCTCTGGTCTTGTTGTTGATGGTGATTCCATTGGGATTTGGGATTGCACCGTCTGTAGCAGGCGCAGCTTCCAGCTCTGGAAATCCGGTGAATCCAGAAGCTTCTCCTGAAGCAGTCAAGCTGCTTAATGACCTGTATTCTATTTCCGGAAAAGGGATTCTCGCAGGACAGCATGACTATTTGGAAAGTCCGGATGAAATCAACAAATGCAAAGGTGCCCGTTCTATGGAGACCTTACCATGAAATGAATGGAAATTGGTTCTGGTGGGGGAAGAAGAACAACTTTTCTGAGCTGTGGAATATTATGTATGATCGTTTTGTTAACGTTCATAAATTAAATAACTTGTTGTGGGTATGGAGCCCGAATGCTCCAAATGCGTGGTCAGATCCTTATGCCCTTACTTATCCGGGCGCGGATAAGGTGGATATTTTGGCAGCAGATATCTATGAATATGACTATCAGCAAAATTATTATGACAGTTTGCTTAGTCTGGCTGCTGGTAAACCCATTGCTATCGGAGAGAATGGTGGGGTGAATACTTTAAGAATATGCGTCTATCCGGAGCACCAATCCTCACTAAGAACGATGCAGTGATTGATTTTAACTGGCAGTTAGGAGCACCGGATGCTTCACTTGGAATAGACAATTTCTCTATATGCTGGAGCGGTAAAATGAAGGCTCTATATAGTGAAACCTATCAAATCTATACCGCATCTGATGATGGTATACGTGTCTGGATTGATGGGATACCCGTAATTGATAGCTGGATAGAACAGAGTGTAACGGAGCGTCAAGGAAGCATCACTCTGAAGGCCGGACAACTATATGATATCAAAGTGGAATATTACGAGAATCAGGGAGACGCGAGGGTAAGGCTGATGTGGCAAAGCCCAAGTCAACCAAAAGGAACCATTCCTTCTAACGTATTTTTTCTCTCAGATATCTCCTAAGCTATAGTCCTCATTTGGCTAAAAAGATGCTTGTCCTGAAACAGGAATATGATCACTTGAGCACTTGTGGAGGCTGCCGGAAGGAGGATTAACTTGCGCTTTTATTGTAAGTACCCGTTTCTTGTCACTGTCGTGCCCATCCTTACTGTATTTATTTTGTCTTTTCTACCGTTGAGTGAGGCACGCGGCCTTCTTGAACCTCAGAGTGTTACCACATCAGCCACCACTACAGCAACTACCAACACAACAACATCCATTACAATACCAGCGATACCGATTAATCCTTTAGCTTCTGAGGAAGCCAGTCAATTGCTTAATGATTTGGCGAATTTCAGCGGAAAAGGGATTATGGCGGGTCAGCACGATTATCTGGAAAGTCCGGATGAACTCAATAATAAGGTAAAGAACACCTCTGGCGAGCATGCCGTATTACATGGTTACGAATTAGGAGCTATAACTAACCAATCCAAAGCTACAATTGCTTCTCAGCGTCAAGCTGTTGTCGATAGTGCGATCAAGTGGTCGAGGGAGGGCGGCATCGTAGCGATGACGTTCCATCAGAGTCTGCCGGGAACTTCTCTGAAATGGTCTAACGTATCCATGAAACTAAGTCAGGAGAAATTTAATGCTTACGTTACCCCTGGAACCTCTCAATATCAGAGTTTGATGGCTGATTTTGACGAGATTGCTATATATCTAGGAGAACTGCGTGATGCTGGCGTTCCAGTCTTATGGCGACCCTATCATGAAATGAACGGCAATTGGTTCTGGTGGGGATGTAAAGATAATTTTACTGTGCTCTGGAACCTGATGTACGATCGTTTAGTGAATACACACAAGCTGAATAATCTGTTGTGGGTTTGGAATCCCAATGCGCCGAATGAATGGTCAGCTCCATATCAAGCTTATTATCCGGGAGCAGATAAGGTCGATGTACTGGCAGCAGATATTTACAATAACGATTATAAGCAGTCTTATTATGACGGTTTGCTTAAGCTTGCCGCAGGTAAACCTATCGGAATTGGCGAAAGCGGAGAGCTTCCTAACCCCAGCATGTTATCCAAAACGCAGAATCAATGGGTGTACACGATGACATGGGGGAAGATGCTCACCGAGAATAATACCCTGCAGCAGATCAAAGATTTCATGAGTCATCGCTACACCGTATCGAGAGAGGATTATATGGTGACAACGGCTACTACTAGCCATAAAGCAGCAAAAGTCTCGCGAAACGGGTTGACTGGAGAATACTTTAATAATATTGATCTATCTGACCAACCGGTAGTTACGCGTAATGATAACAAGATTGATTTCAATTGGCAGGGTGAAGCACCAGCAGCGGGGGTTGAGAAGGATGTCTTTTCCGTACGTTGGCAGGGGAAGGTCAAGCCAGTTTATAGTGAAAAATACACGTTCTCAGTGTCTTCCGATGATGGAGTCCGCGTCTGGATTGATGGCAAGCTGATTATTGACGATTGGCGAGATCATAGCGCTACCCTTAATAAGGGGAGCATTGAATTAACAGCTGGAATCTTGCATGATATCAAAATTGAATATTATGAGAATCGCAGAGACGCAAGTATTCGTCTAATGTGGGAAAGCCCACGCCAGAAACAGACGGTGATTCCTCAAAACGCACTATTCTTTCCTTGATTTATTAAAGCTTTACGGGCAGACATCTGAAAGAAAGCGAGGACATGGGGATGGAAACAACAAATAGAAGAATGAAGTTGAGTGGAAATAGACCTTTACTGATCCTGCTAAAATCCTCTACTTTGATTGTCTTGCTTCTAATGACTGTCTCTATATTCGGTATGGAGGGGACCTCAAAAGGTAAGGTGGGTAACGTTGCAGCTGGTAAAGATTTGGGTCCCGAGTTCCCAAAGAGCACAATGATCTGGAGACTCGGGCAGCATGATGGATCATCGAATGAATTTGCAGACATTAACGCCTCAGATAACCATACAGTCATTCATATTACTTCATCTACCGTCAAAGCCTCAGAACTTCAGAATATCCCCTCTGGTCTTAATGGAAAGACATTTCCTGAGCTACGGATTAATTATCAGCTGAACAAGATTCCGGCGAATGGGATTTTATTTCGTGTAGGTATTCTTGAGGCTTATAAATCGGTTCCGCAGATGAGTGTACTTTCTAATCGGCAGCTTTCAGGGATAATTCAGATTGCAGGAATTGCTGATACAGAAAGTGAGTACGGCTTCCGCAAAACCTATGAACTGTATATTCCTAAAGAGCAGTTGAAGACAGGAACGAATGAATTGAAGCTGCAAACGACTCGTTGCTTATATTGCTCCGAGAAGGAAGATGAATATATAGGCTGGACTTGGGATGATTTAAGTCTGGAATCTTTAAATACACCCATAAAAGAGCCGATCCACGGTAACTATACGCTGACGGGTACGGCCGTGAATAATAAAGAGTTTTATTTTGATAAAGGCGCGGTTACCCATTTACCTTATGTGATGAAATGGCTCGGTGTAGCTTACAGTGGCAATATTATGCGTGCCAGCTGTGTTAGTGATGTAGACCGCTCCTGCTCTAATATGGAGGAATATTACAAGGTATTACGAGATTATAATACGCAGGCAGTCGCACTGCATTTGTATACCGGTGATATTAAACTGAAGAACGACGGCTCACTGCCGGATGATGCGGTTAAGAAGCTGACAGATTATTTCGAGAAGTATGGTTCCTATTTTCAGTACTATGAAGTGGATAATGAGCCAGGACTATTCAATCGTTCCAAGGCTGTAAATTTGGCGATTGCAGATTGGTTGAATAAGAAGGGGAAACAAATTGTCCCACATTTGCTTACGGTTGCACCAGGCTGGGCATATTGGCCGAGCTACAAGGAGAAGCCTTGTGGCTATCAAAAAGGGAGCGTGCGACAATGTGGTGACCCAGATGGTTGGGAGCGGGATCCGGAGCAGCGTAAGGAGCTTGAAGAGGTTACGGATCTGACGAATGGTCACTCTTATGGAAATTCCTATAGTGATAGCGAAGGTGGCAGTTTTACCGAGAATTTAAAGACATTCGGTGGTGCGGTGGATGGGCTTAGCAAAAACATGCTGACTACTGAATTTGGGACCTCGGATAGTCATAAAGATGCTTATCAATATGGGGCTAGCGAGCGCACAGCTGCTGTTTTCGATCGGATCATGCGAGCGCAGATTGGTTATGCAGATATGTTTGTGCAGCATGCTGCTTTTTTCAAGGACTTTAGTTTATTTAAATATGATTTTAATCTGGAGGAGCATGACCCGGCCTCGACAGAGATTTATTATACGAAACAGAACGAGGATTCACGTGTCAGCATTATGCGAAGACTAAGTCTTGCTTATGCTACACACGGAGCTCCGTTAACCTACGAGGTTACCAATAAGAATGCCCTAGCGGATAAGCTTGTCTACGTCCGGGCTGTGGATACCTCTACCTTGAAGCCACTGGCTGGAAGTGGTGCTACCTCAAACAAAGTGCTTGTGAATCTCATCAATTTTGAGACTACACCACAGACCATCAATGTGAACGTCACGATGCCGAAACAAGCTATATATGAAGGTGAACGTTTTGGTAATGGAGATACGTATGAGCAAGCACGAAGTTATGTGCCCGGGAAGAAGGCTTCCCCCCAGCTCACATTTAAAGAAACGCTGGCCCCAGGCGAGGCCGTGCAGTATATTTTGCAGCCTTCGTCAGAGGTCGTCGATACTGCACCTCAGGGACTTAAAGCTGTTGTTGTCAAAGGAATGTCTATCCAATTGAATTGGCTAGAGGCTCCAGGCGTTAGTTATGAACTGCTGCGAGCGACTGGAAATGGGGGCGAACTGAAGACTATTGCTTCTAATATAAAAGAAACTCATTATACAGATCGCAATTTACAGGAAGGGACGTTGTATACGTATGCTGTAAAAGTAACAGGCTCAGGTAAGACGTCTGACAAGATACAGATTACAGCTACTGGATTGGTTTCTTTGGAACGATCGGAATGGAAGGTTTCCTCGAATAGGAACACGGGAAGCTCTTACAATGCTATTGATGGGGATCGGCGTACACGCTGGGATACCGGGAAACATCAGGAATCGGGAGAATATTATCAGATTGACCTAGGGAAGGCATATAACATTGAAGGCATTGATCTAGATAATAGCTTATCTCCTTACGATTATCCTAGACAATATCAAGTGTATGTCTCGAATGATGCTCAGCGTTGGACGCAGATTATTTCTGGTACTGGAAGAAAGGAACTAACCAAGATTGTCTTCGCTAAGGTAAATACACGGTACATCAAGATTGTGCAGACCGGAGCTGACGGGAATTACTGGTCTATACAGGAGCTTCAGGTATATTCCAGAGACTAATCTACTGCTGAACGTGAATAGTTAAAGTGCATACTAAATAACCTCTTCGGGACAATTCCCGTAGAGGTTATTTATGTTATTTAAATCTGTTAAATGAAACGTAGTCCGGACATATACGGCAAAGAAATGGCATCGGAAGCCTCTGAGGAATCAGAGGATCGAAGCGGGCTCGCTGGATCAAAGAGCAGCGAGATCAGCTCCTTGTCGTCCTGCACGGACGACAAGTCGAGGCTCTTGCGGCATCCTTCGGTCTGCCGCAAAAGCGCTTCCCGGTCTGCGATGCAGACCGTCCCGCTGTTCGCGCCGCCGCTTAGGCTGGCGCCGGCGTCCCGCAAGAGCGCGAGCAGGCTGCGCTCCTGCCACGGCACGGGCACCTGCAGCGTGCCTTCGCCGCTGCACAGGGCCGCCTTGGCCAGCAGCGCCGCAACCGCTTGCGGCTGGCCGGCCCATTCCAGCGCCGTCGCCGCACTCGGCGCTGGAACATCCGCCGCCGCTGGCATAGCAACTGCGGCGAACCCCTCGATGCTGCCGTCCCGTACGGCTACGAGTGTGCGCTGGGCTAAGCCCACCACACCCGCGTAAGCCTCGGTCCCCAGCAGCAGCGCCAGCTCACCCGGACTATACACATGTCCGGTTTCGCGTTCGTTTAGCAGCCGGTTGACGGCGAAGAAGTCGCCCGGCTGCATTGGCCGCAGCGTCCATTCTTCCCCTGCTGCGGCTGCAAGTGCCTGAGCTGAGCTTGCGCTCAGCTCAGCAAATTGCGTACCTCCGAACGGTACGCACCCCGCTCGGGTGTACAACGAGCGGTCACCAGAGACAAAAATCAGCGATGCGCCAGCTTCCGCAGCATGAGTCTGGCACAGCTGAAGAAGCTGGCCCGCCAGCCCTTGTCCACGAAAAGCTGGATCCGTGCAGACAGCACCTATGGAGAATACGTCTAGGTAATCATTACCAGTCTTGATCGTAGAGGGTACGAGTCCCATGAAAGCTGCAACCGTTCCATCCTCGGCAATAGCTGCGTAAGAATGACTGAGTCCAGGGCGGAAAATCAGTGGAAACAGTTCTTTCATTGAAATGGCACCCGCTTCACGAAAGATGGAATCAGCGAGTAGAGCGGCTTGGTCCAGCTCCGTAGGTTTAATTAATCTCAGTTGCATAACAGTCAGCTCCTATATGTACAAATGATGGGGAAGAAAGCATTTACATAAAGTATAAGCCCCGGGGGATGAAATCTCCAATCTTGTTCATATTATTCAATGTCTCAAATGGATGTGGAGAAGGGTAATAACGTACATAAATAAGGAAGCCCCTTATATTTTTAAGCTAGAAGAGAAAGGGAAGTGAATAATCGGTGTCCCAACTTGCAGATAATATTATATTATTGCTGGCAGCGCTCCTGCTCATAGGTGTATTTTCCACCAAGTTCTCCACTAAATTTGGAATGCCAGCGCTAGTGCTTTTCCTTGCTGCGGGGATGGTGCTAAGCCAATTTGTTTTTTTTAACAATGCTTCCTTAACACAAATGGCTGGGATATTCGCATTGGTTGTCATTCTATTCGAAGGCGGCATGCAGACCAATATTAAGGATATCAAGCCTATTATTCGACCGGCATTATCCTTATCCACAGTAGGCGTATTGTTGACGACAGCTATTGTAGGGGTATTCGCCAAGCTGATCCTCGATGTGTCATGGGCAGAGAGCTTTCTGTTTGGAGCGATCGTTGGATCGACAGATGCGGCGGCCGTATTCTCGGTACTCGGCGGTAAGAATATCGATAAACGTCTGACCTCGACGCTAGAAGCAGAATCAGGAAGCAACGACCCCATGGCCGTTTTTTTAACAGTATCGCTGATCGAATGGATACAGCATCCGGATATGGCGATATGGGGGCTCCTGTTGTCTTTTATATGGGAGATGGGAATTGGCTTAGTGCTGGGTTTTGTGCTGGGTAAGATCGCAGTTTACTGCATCAATCGAATTAACCTGGATTCCACAGGTCTTTATCCAGTAATGGCCATCGGATTTGCTGTTCTGACCTACGGGTTAGCCGCAGGGGTACATAGCAGTGGGTTGCTGGCTGTTTATGTTATGGGCCTTACCCTTGGC
This sequence comes from Paenibacillus sp. FSL K6-0276, assembly GCF_037977235.1. Classification (NCBI taxonomy): domain Bacteria; kingdom Bacillati; phylum Bacillota; class Bacilli; order Caryophanales; family Paenibacillaceae; genus Paenibacillus; species Paenibacillus sp. FSL K6-0276. Next base: position 1,090,141 of record NZ_CP150276.1, read on the forward strand.
AATTCCGAGCTGATGTATCATCGTACCATTATGAATTTTAGTCATGGCTTTGCATGGATGATGCAAATATTCATGTTCATTCTGCTGGGGTTGCTGGTATTTCCACAGGAGCTGGCGGAAGTGGCTTGGCAAGGCATCTTGTTATCCGTCATTCTGATGGTTGTAGCTAGGCCAATCGGTGTATTTATAAGCCTGCACTTTTCCAAATTCTCGATTCGCGAAAAGACACTGATTTCCTGGGCCGGACTTCGTGGAGCCGTTCCGATTGTACTAGCAACTTATCCGCTGCTGGCCGACCTGCCTCACGGACGATTATTCTTCAATGTTGTATTCTTTGTCGTGCTGACCTCAGCGGTTATTCAGGGAACAAGTATTTCGCCGCTGGCTTCACGGTTGAAGCTTGTGGGGCAAGAAGATTCAGCTCAGCCTTCACTGATGGAGCTGGTCGCTCTCGGCAAGACGGACTCTGAGTTCAACCATATTGGAATTGAGCCTTATATGCCTATTGCCGGACAGAAAATCTCAAAAATTGGACTTCCCGAGGACATCTTATTTACGGCGATCATCCGGAATAAAAAGATTGTTACGCCCCATGGCAATACCGTTATTGAGCCTGGGGATACTGTGTATGTACTTAGTCCAAAGAGCAAGCGAGATGAGATGAGGGCTTTCTTCCGCAGCAGAGGCTCTTTTTCTAAAGTGTGACACACATAATAGGCTTTGTAACATAAGTTGTGCTAGAATCGGCAACATATAATCTCCAGAATAGTTGCAAAACGCAAAAGAGTATGTTAAATTGTATATAGATTTAGAACGAGTCTAAATACAATTAAAATAATGAACCATAGGAGGTTTTATTAATGACTACACAATTAAAGAGCCATACTGAACTGCATGCTGCATTGAACCGCCAGACCGCGAACTGGTTCCTGCTTGGAGTGAAGCTGCATCATTATCACTGGTACGTTAGCGGATCGCAATTCTTCACGCTGCATGAGAAGTTTGAAGAACTCTATAATGAAGCTGCTGGTTATGCGGATGATTTGGCTGAGCGTCTGCTTGCTATTGGTGGACAACCTGCCTCGACTATGAAACAATATCTTGAGCTTTCTGACTTACAAGAAGCCCGCGGTGGTGAAGATGCCAAGGGTATGGTATTGGAGCTAGTTAGAGACTTTAAGACTGTTGCTAAAGAACTGCAAGCTGCAATTGCTAATGCAGAAGAACTGAGTGATCAACCGACTGCGGATCTGCTGATTGGCATCAGAAGCAGTATTGAGAAACATGCTTGGATGTTGAATGCCTTTATCGGCTAAGACAACGTCCTTATAAGGGATAGAACACACAAAGAGCGCCTGCGTATAGAAATACGCATGGCGCTCTTTCATTTGAACACTTCTATTTAATAAACACACCGCCAAATGGTACGGCCTCGCGCAGAAATCGTTTAATAATTCCATCATCGTTATTATCTCTTTCAAATCGGCGATTCTGGCGTCCTGCCTGAAACAACACAGGGCCGTGGCCCGTCATCTTCCAGTGATAACTCATATGCTGGCTAGCCAAATGGTTGCCGTAAACAGTAAGCTCCAGCTTCGCATTCTCAGGATAGGCAATAATGCTGCCTGCATCAACATAGAGTGGATTGTACGGATGAAGCTCAGCTTCACAGACCGTACCCTCCGTCAGTATGCCAATGATGCCTTTACCCGTAAATTTCACCTTCACAATATCTCGTGTAACGAGCACATTCTTCATGCTCAGCACCCGTGTATCCATCGTAACTCCCTTGCTGTAGAAGAAGAGATGTTTAAAGTCGTACAGTAAATCGCTTTTACCATCGAGCTGAAGAATCTTAACCCGATAACCTGGTGGAAGAGCGGCGACAAAATGGCAAGGTCCAGACATATCAGAACGAATCAATTTTCGCTTGCGATATATACCTTTAACATCCATAAATCTGTCTGCCCGTCCAGTGGCAGGCCCTTGATAAGCGATGATTTGCTGTGGATGCAGTACATGAACCTCTTCCTTCTCCCCAAGGGAGAAGGTTACAGCTTGTCCGCTCCCGCTGTCGCTTTCATCTTGGACATCGATATTCATTTTTCATCTCCCTCATGCTGTGAGTGTGATCTTTACAGAATGTTCAGGATTAGCGCAGACGGTCACCTTTTCTAGAACGGTAAAGCATGCTGAAACGAATGAAACGGATGAGTATAAAATACCCCAGGATTAGACCAATCCCTGTAAAAATAGTCACTTTGATTTTATGATAATATTCTTCGCGTGCCGTCCGGTCATTTTGTAATTCATCAACCATCTGCGTCAGTTGGCGATTCTGCTCCTGTAGGGCTTCGTTCTGTGTCCGGTAGGCCTCCATCTCCTGCATGCTATTCGCAAGCTTATCTTTAGCCTGCTGTAGTTCTTCAGCTGTCTGTTGAAATCCCTCTTTCAATTCATTTACTTCGTTTGGAAGCTCAGAGAAACTTTTGACTCCATTATAGATATCACTGAATATATTGGCTTTTGCTACTGGGGCCGGAAGAGATATGGAAAGGGCCAGCAGAAGCAGGAGCGAACATAACAGCTGTAGATATTTACGGTATTTAAGTTGTTTCATCTATATAATCACCACCCAATTTAGGCTTCTATTTCTTTTATTTTAACACAGCTTGACAGCTTCTGACAGCGTACGCTAAACGTGAATTGGGCTTCTTGGGTCAGTACTATTTGCCAGGTTGAAGTGAGGTTACACTTCCTTGTAAAGAACGATCAGGCTATGCTCTTCATGATTGAGAAGAGGGACTATTTATCGTATACTTTGGACGGGAAGGGGTTGCTACGGAATGAATAAATGGCTTAAGACAATGTTATTTTTGGTCGGCTCTGCTTTTTTGACGAGGTTGATTCCATTCTCATCTTTGTTTCGGAATTTGGACACGATGATTCATGAATTTGGTCATGCGCTGGTGACCTTACTGCTGTCAGGCAGTGTGCTGCGGATTGAACTATACGCGAATCATAGTGGTGTCACCTATTCAGCCATTCAAGATGGAGGCAGAGCGATACTGGTATCGCTATCTGGTTATTTGATGGCATCCTTGTTCGCATTGCTGCTCTTCTATCTCTATAGTAAAGGCCGGCATGATTGGGGACTTATCTTAGCTACTACAGTAGCATTGATTATGCTGCTAATGTACGTGCGGGGAAGCTTCGGAATGATGTGGTTAGGTGGGTTTATTGCGCTGAATGGTTTAATGCTGGTGGTGTGGAAAAAGGCTAGCAAATATTATTATTTGTTACTGGCTTTTCTGACCTTAGAAGAGTCTGTAATGGGGAGTTTATTTCTGGTATATGCGGCCGTTGTATCCCCATCCCGTGCGGGAGATGCCAGTAACCTGGCAAGGATGACATCCGTACCAGCCATATTTTGGGCAATCCTATTTTTTATTTTTTCTCTGTTTTGCGCCAAATGGGCGCTGGGACTATTTTTTAAGCGGGAGAGAGTGCAGCCTAAACTTCAAAGCCGATGAAGAAAAAAACATAAAATTTCGTCATAAACAGACAAAAGGGGTTGTTTTTGCGAGAGTCAGTCTACTTAGTATGTAGAATGGCTCTTTTTTTGTCGATAATATAGAACCGAACATACATTCCATGACATGGAGCTGTCCGCCATTATTGGTACATTAATAGAAGACCCAAAAAAAGAAAGAGGTGGAAAATATGATGGAAAGTATTCATCCTATATTTACGTGGGGTCAAGATCGTATTTTTGCAGGTGGCAACCGCGATGTTGTTTTGCTTGTCGAATGGAAAGGGAATATGCTTTCAGAACATAGCCGACCCAGCAGCCATAAAGTGGTTGCACGTGATATTGAACTACGAGTTTGGCTTGAGCCGCATGTAACTTTTAAGCGCTGTTATGGATGTGAAATGGAAGCGGGAGAAGGCAATTCGCTCTTGCTTAAGCTTGGTAAAATAAAAACAGGACAACGTAAATTCATAGGGTTGGAATTCACTACCTCTAGTTCAGTAGCAGGTAAATATGAAGCGCTATCCCTACAATGGAAATATAAAAAGCCAACCGTAGAGCGTGTTCGTGAACTCCCTGTGAAGGTGCTTGAGCTGGAATACGCCCATCATACCCGCATTCTGAGCGATACTTGCTGCTTTCATGTTGAGAAACATCTGGAATTGTTGAAGACGGCTGAAACGGTTGAGGAGGCAGCGTCGTTACGAAATAAAGGAGAGTATAGTGAAGCTCGCGAGATGCTGGGTCGTCATGCAGATAAGCTGTTGCTGCTCGCGGTACGTTCTGGAGATCCTTTGCTGCTTAAAGAGGCTGAAACGTTGTATAAACAGATAGAGTTCGAGCATCAGCAGCGCAGTAAAGCGATTGGTGGGATTTAATATAGGACACATCTCATGAGGATGCACATAAACGAAAAAAGACCTATACATAAATTGGATTTTTTTGCGGAATCGGCGGAAAATAATCAGAAGAATTGTAATATAAAATGTGGTAACATAGTAAAAAAGTTCTATCACAATTTTACTTTTTTTCATAAAATAATGGGTCTATTTAACCATAAATCAAGGGGAACTGAATATGACAGACCGATTAATCCGACTGATGCGCATTATTACACTTGTTCAAGCCAAGCCGGGGATATTAGCCCGTGAATTGGCGGAACGCTGCGGCAACAGCGAGAGAACGATATACCGGGATATGGACGCGCTTAGCGCCATGCATATTCCTATTACTCACCTTGGGCATGGAAAAGGTTATGCATTTATTGGGAATTTTGCACTCTATCCCTTGGATTGGTCGGAAGAAGAGGCAACCGCATTTTCGCAATTACGCTATATTATGGAAGATATAAAACATGTACTGCCTATAGATTTTGAAAGTGCATATGAAAAAGTAGTCGCAGCTGAATATAAACGAAAGGCTGAGAGAGAAGAAACGATAGAACGTGCAAGAAGAGAAGTAGGGGCGGGTTGGGCGGAAAGAAACAGCACGCAGATGGAGCAACATTCTTTTCTTACTCCCATCCTGGAGGCTTTATTAAAGCAAAAAAGCATTCAAGCGAATTATAGTGAAAATGCTTTAGAAGAGAAAGGGATCACCATTGATCCTTATTGTCTTGTCCCGCTGGAAAGTCGTTTTCACCTCATTGGATTTTGTCATCATCAAGGTGTTATTCGTACATATCATATCAACGATTTTTCAAATGTGAAGCCACTAAATCGTTTCTTTTCGAAGGAAGCGTTTGATTTGCAAGCCTTTATGAAGCAGAAATGGTCACTCGATCGGGATAGTTTACAGGTAGAGTTCAAAGTGAGATTTTCGGAACGGATAATGGAAGGAATTAAGAAAGAAGAATTGCCATTTAAGCCAAACAAAGTGGACCGTCAAGCTCGATGTTTTCATTTTAAAGTTGCAGTGGAACAAGATATCGGATTTGTCCGCTGGATTAAGAGATTTGAAGAGGAAGCGGAAATCATAGAGCCTTACTATTATCGCGAAGTGATCAGGCAGCAGTTGGAGAAATGGAGTTCACACTATAAATAGTGATGTTCTCATTTGACCTGTGTTCAATTCGAAAGATAGGGTGCTTGAGCAACCATTTAAATGGTTGCTGGAGGCATCCTTTTTTGTGAATACTAAATATCTAATTATAACAATATATAACTAAACATATACAAACAAAACTCAATCTATAGAAAATCGAAAAACTGTATGCTAGAATAGCATCAAATATATACATATGAAAATGGGAGGAATGGAAATGTTTAAGAAATGGACGATCAGAATTCTTGGGGTATTGACAATCTTTTCGGTTGTGAGTTTATCTGCGGGCTCAGTGGTTGAGGTGGAGGCAGCCACCAAGAAGACAGAGATTATAGTATCCGCTGCAGCCAGCTTGCAAGATAGTCTAGATAAAATGGCTCTTCTCTATGAGAAGAAGCATCCTGATATTGATTTGGTCTTTAATTATGGTGCATCCGGCACACTACAGAAGCAGATTGAGCAAGGTGCTCCGGCTGATCTATTCTTCTCGGCAGGAGATAAACAGATGAATGCGTTAGTGGATGGTGGACTCATCTCCGACCATAAGGTTCTGCTTAAGAATCAATTGGTTCTGGTCGTACCGTCGAATTCAAATGCTTCATTAACTACGATCACTCAACTTACGGATAAAGCCTTTAAAAAGGTAGCGGTGGGACAGCCTGAATCTGTGCCCGCAGGCCAATATGCTCAACAATCGTTAGCTGCGAAGAAGGTATGGGATACGTTGCTGCAAAACAAGCTTGTCTTTGCGAAGGATGTCCGTCAGGTACTTTCTTACGTCGAAACGGGGAATGTCGATGCAGGCTTTGTTTATAAGACAGATGCGCTGACTTCAAAGAAGACCAAGATCGCCCTTACAGTGGGTCCACATGTTCACAAAGCCATTAATTATCCGGCAGGTATCGTGAAGAATTCGAAGAATCAGAAGGAGGCTAAGGAGCTGTACAGTTATCTTCAGAGCAAGGAAGCTAGTGATATTTTTGCAAGTTATGGCTTCTTGCTTCCTTAATAAGAAATCATGAGTAGAAGCGGGGTGGATAAGGATGGAAATAAACTGGACTGATTTCTTCGCCCCGGTATGGCTTTCCGTTAAAATATCAGTAATTACCAGCATCATTGTGTTCATTCTGGCAACGGCTGCGGCTAAGGCTATGGCAGGTCGGAAATTTCCTGGTTATAGCTTGGTCGAGACTGTAATGCTGCTTCCGCTCGTGTTGCCGCCGACAGTTGTCGGATTTGTGCTGTTGGTCGTCTTAGGTCGTCGTAGCTGGATTGGCAGATGGTATGAACAGATGACGGAGCATACGATTCTTTTCACATGGGGGGCTGCGGTTATCGCCGCGGTTGTCGTAGCTTTTCCTCTCGTCTACCGCACGGTGAAGGCGGGCTTTGAAGGCGTGGAACCAGATCTTGAAGATGCGGCGCGTGCACAGGGAGCGAGTGAACTGCAAGTACTTCGTTATGTTACATTGCCCCTTGCAGGTCGCTCATTAGCTGCTGGGTATGTTCTGGGTTTTGCTCGTGGTTTAGGAGAGTTCGGCGCTACGATCATGGTAGCCGGAAATATTCCTGGCCGCACGCAGACTGTGCCTACAGCGATCTATGTTGCGGTGGATGGCGGCAACATGACTCTTGCTTGGATGTGGGTGTGCTCCATTATTGTTATGTCTGCTGTGATGTTGATGTTTGTGAACCGGCGTACTTAAAAAAACACCAGGCAGCGATTCTCCGATTATTGGAGTATTGCTGCCTGGTGTTTTTGGTCTGCGGTGGGTCGCTTGAGGAAATGATGGGCAAGTGAAAGCCGACCGACCTCGAGGTTGGCTATTATTATGGGATATTGATGGAATCTGTGAGTTAACTGCATTCTATACAGTTATTCCGTTTGTAAAAGGGATCATTCGGATTATAACTGTATTCTATACAATTAAAAACTAGAAAATCCATCAATAAGGTAGTAAATCAAGATAATAAGTGTAGGAAATACAGTTATATCCATTGGCGAATAATTTGAAGAATTATAGTTGTACTAAATACAGTTAAATGTTTAAATGTATTGCTTCCGTCGATCCTCTATACAGCTACGCAAGCCTGTGCTCTCTCAGGTCTCGTAAATAATCGTCCCTGTTTCCGTGAGATCGTATCCATGAATGGAGCCAAGCTCACTCTGAAAAGCTGGCGAACGTAAAATATCAATCACTGTAGCGATCCACTGCTCATGCTCCGGCTTCTTAAGCATCACGAGATCGTAACACTCCTGAATCAAGGGAATGAAATCAATGCCGTCGACAATTTTGGCAGCCTTCTCGGTGCCGATTGCCACATCCGCTTCTCCTCGTGCCACTTTACCGGCGACCGCCAAATGGCTATTCTCCTCCTGCTCATATCCAGATAGACTTGCGGCTGGAATGCCGTGCAATCGGAGCTGTTCATCCAATAACACACGTGCGCCAGAGCCACGTTCTCTATTGATCAGTGTGAGCCCTCCCTGTTGTAGATGAGACCAATCATGAAGACCTCTAGGGTTTCCCTTTTGAACATACAATCCTGCACTTCGGGTCAACAGACGGACTACAACATAAGAGAAGCCCACAAGTATTTTACGGATATAGGGAAGGTTATATTCTCCAGTATCCCCGTCGAGCAGATGAGTACTGACGATGTCCGATTCGCCCTGATACATAGCAATTAGACTGTCTAGACTGCCGGCGTAAGAACGAAGAGGGCGCTCAGTAGGCAGGTGACGCTCCAAATAGGTGGCTAGAATATCCAGTGACATATCCTGACCCGTAATAACAAGGCTGTGTCCTGCATCTTTACTGCTAATATGGCTAGAATGGGCTCCAGCTTGAGTTGGAGGATTCGCTCCAGCAAAAGTCAGCGGAAATGTCGATGGGGCCATGCCACTCCGAGTATTCTGTTTGTAAACTTCCAAATCCGATTGATCCACACGCATCTGTTTTCCTACACGGTAGGAGGGGAGCTCCCCTTTTTTAATTAGGTCATATACTTTTAATTTCGATATCTTCAGTAAACGGGCAATTTCCTCAGTCGTATATGATGTATTATCAGACATGATAAAAGCCTCCAGAACTTCATATTAGGACAAGACTACCCTATTTTGAAGTCCTGTGCAATTAGGCTATTGTGGTTTACCCGCCTGCTGTGTATTGGATAGCTTGATCAATTCTGAAACGGTGACAAATCGAAAACCTCTCTTTTCTAATTCCGGCAAAATAATTTTGAGCGCCTCTCTGGTCTGGGATTGTCCATGCACATGATCATGAAACAGAACGATGTCGCCATTATGTGCATTTCGAATAACCTTGTTCACGATACTGTGCACTCCAGGGCGATTCCAATCGCGTGTATCCTGATGCCAGGACCATAAAATAGGCTTTAAGCCCATGTTGTTTGAAATATCCACTAGCGTCTCGTCATACATTCCACCTGGAGGTCTGAACAATGCGCTATGCTTTCCAGAGACCTTTACAATCTCTTCTTCGGTTAAATTCAGCTCCCGCTCAAACTGGGCTTTGTTAATAGGTTTTCTAAAATAAACGTGATTGTAGGTATGGTTAGCTAATTCATGCCCTTCGGAAATGACTCGTTTGGCCACTTCTGGATACGCTGCAATTCTTTTTCCGATAGCAAAGAAGGTGCATTTCGCATGATATTGACTTAATACCTTTAATATTTGATCGGTTTCAGAAGGGTCAGGACCGTCATCGAACGTCAATGCAATTACTTTTTGGTTAGTATGTACTTCCCAAATCATGTCTCCTCTCTTTTCGTAGTAGTCGCGGTTTTTACTCGGGCTACCTAGGGCGGAGTTCGTGAAGCATAACAAGAGTGAGAGGGTAGTCATCATAATTTTGCTGCTAGTTTTCATGTATTCACCTGTTTTTTTTATTTTAGAATGCTCCTATAGATGGTTAAACTATTCATAGCACGATTAATCTCTCCATTTAACTTAGTTTTAGATTGGTGGATTACTTCCATCACTTTTGGGATTGGAACAGCATTTGTTTTTTGATGTGAAAATTGTTATGAAAATACCTTATAATGAAGTTCAATATACAGACATTTGGTTAGGGGTGGGAATATGACACTTATTGAGAAAAGAGAACACCGGCAGTATCCGGAAATTACCCGCCTAGAAACGTCGAGAGCTGCTTATGAGCGTGATTATTCACGCCTGATTCATTCGCCTACTTTTCGTAGGCTGCAAGGCAAATCTCAAGTGTTCGGGGCTGGCACGGGTGATTATTACCGGACGCGTCTGACTCATTCACTTGAAGTTGCACAGATCGCTCGTGAGGCAGCGAAAAGTCTGCTCAGATCTTACCCAGAGGTGGAGACGAGTAAGGCGGAGAATCCGGGGCTTGTTATAGATCCAGAGGTAGTGGAATGCGCAGCTATTGCTCATGATTTTGGTCACCCCCCCTTCGGACATAAAGGGGAAGAGGTGCTCGATAATATTTTGGAGCAGCTTATTGAAAAGAAGACTAATGAAGCTGCCCTGCAATCTGGAGCAACAGGTGCAGAGAGACTGCTGATTCATGAGCAGATGAAGCAGCGCTATGAGCATTTTGAAGGCAATGCTCACAATTATCGGCTGATTATGTTTCTGGAGAAGCGTGAGAACATTGATGGACTAAATCTATCTGATGCAGTGCTACTCGGAATTAATAAATATCCTTTTCCTGGCACCTCGCTGAAGAAGGGGATGTACCTTCACGAATGGGCATATATTTCGGAGATTCGCAAAGAGTGGGGAATACCAGCAGGTAAGAAAACGTTGGAAGCCCAGCTTATGGACCTTTGCGACGATATCGCTTATTCTGCACATGATTTGGAGGATGGGATTAAGGCTGGAAAGATTGAGGTGCATGAACACTTTATGCATGATTCCTATATTCAGCGGCTTATCGTAGAGAAAATCACAACACTAGAGGATTTCTTCTGGAAGGGTTGGGAGGAGGAAGGCATTCGCGCTAAGGTCGAAGAGGTGCTTAGTTCATTTCTTCGAGTATGGATGGAGAAAATGCCAACCTGCGAGAACGACTATTCCAGAACTCGGCGTGAAGTTAAGGCTTATTGGGTCAGCACCTTTGTTGCAAGTCTGGGTGTGATCCCTGATGGGGACTGGAAGAAGGTCACCTTTATAAAGGAAGGAAAAGAAGATGAGGATATGCTACGGACCGTAAGCGTGCTGAAAAGCTTCGCTTGGGTCACGATGATTCGTGATTTACGTGTGCAGCGGCTTCAGAAACGTAGTGAATGGATTTTGCGCCGTCTTTGGGGAGCTTTTCTTGATCCGCAGACGTCTAAAGCCATTATTCCATCAGATTGGCTACAACGCTTTGAGAAAGATCAGAAGCAAGCAAATCCGATCTGGACCTGGGAACATATGGTGATTGATTATATCGCCGGGATGACGGATGCCTTTGCTGAGAAAATATATAATGAGCTATATGGGTTGAAGGTCGGCTCGATTTATGATTTGGATTAGATAGACGAGAAGATCAAAAGCATTTTATAAGAGGTCCCTGCTTGTTCATTTAGGTTTTTTAAATGAACAAGCAGGGACTCTTTTTATAGGACAAGTTCATTATTATTGATTTAAATACCATTGTATCGCAGTAACATCCATTTAACTAACCTCTCTTTATATGTGATTCCTGGATTTTCTCATTATAGAACAAGTGTTCCTAGAAATCAATTCCTAAAATTAATATTGGCGGGCATAATCGACGAGATTTAGGGATGGAGTGCCAGATGATAAATAGGAATTCATATTTTCGGTAAAAATATTTACGATCCGATTAGCGTATTGATCTGTTACGCCTGCGGAATGTGGAGTGATGATTACCTGCTCCATAGCCCAAAGTGGATGATCCTGCGGAAGGGGTTCGGTCTCGAATACATCCAATCCGGCACCGCGAAGCTGCCCACGATTCAGTGCATCGATTAGAGCCTCGGTATCGGTAGTCGCTCCACGTCCAACGTTAATGTAATAGGAGCCTTGTTTAAAGGCGGAGAAGATTGCAGTATTAAATAAATGTTTAGTCTCATCAGTGATAGGGAGTATGTTGATGATAAAGTCGCCTTGGCTCACAGCTTCTGGCAGGTGGCCTGTGGTATATACTTGATCAAAATCAGCGAGCGGTTTACCTGAGCGACTCACCCCGATGGTCTTCATCCGGAAGGCTTTAGCAATTCTAGCTGTTTCGCTGCCGATGGCCCCGGTTCCAACAATAACGGCTGTCTTGCCAAATAATTCACTTTCACTACCCTCAGAGTTCCAGTAGCGATTCTGCTGATTACGTACTGCTGTATGCAAATTACGTGTAAAGAGTAGCATGAAGCCGAAGATTACCGCAGAAATAGGCTCGGCATGAACTCCGCTGGCGCTGGTCAAAAGAATACCACGTTCCTTAAAACGCTCAAGCGGAAGTTTTTCAATTCCAGCAGACCAAGATTGTACCCAGCGAAGGGGGGAATCTGGACGAAGAAGTGTATCGGCAATGCCTTTGGCCCAGCCGATTACGATTTCAGCATCAGCAAGAAGCTGTAGATCCGGATTTTTGCCATTTCCTTGCGTGAATGTATAACCGGGGGCCGCCGCTCTGATCCTTTCCTGTTGCTGGGCTGTAAGTGGCTGTAAACATACTATGGACTTAGTCATGATGTATTCCTCCTGCTCTACGGTTTGATGAAAATGGATAATGTTATAGGATAAGGATACCAAATCTATAGGAGAAGGTGAAATTGATATGAATGCTAACGCGTCGGATAAAGATTCAGAACGATTGTTTATTGCTGTGAAATTACCCTTGGAACTTCGACAAGTTTTGGCTCAGGAGTGCTCCAATCTATCTCAGACTTATCAGTTCGCTAAATGGACGCATCCAGAGGATTATCATATTACCCTGCAATTTTTGGGAGACACCCCGAAGACGATAATCCCGGATTTAATCATGGCGTTGAAGCAGTTGTCAGGGCAATGCCGCCCCTTCAAACTATCCTTGGACAAATGGGGTACATTCGGTCTTCCAACGGCTCCAAGAGTGTTATGGGTAGGGGTTTCTGGCGAATTAGAGGAGCTGAATCAACTAGCTACGAAAGTACACTCTGCGATGCTTCCATTAGGTTTTCCAGCTGAATCTAGGGAGTATAAACCACATCTCACAGTTGCACGAAAGTATCGGGGAAAAATTTCAATTGATGATAAAATGCTGGAAAATTTACTGAAATTGGATGATGAAAAAAGATCAAAAATCTTTCATAGAGACTGGACGATTGATAGTTTTGTGTTGTATGCTACCAGAATGTATGCCATTCCTATGTATGAAATCATTGAAAATATTACATTTTAAAATCGATATTTAAGTTTTCAAAGCTTCCGTTTTCGGTTACATACAAATAGGAATGTGCCGTGAAATAGGAGGAATATCATGTTAATTTTTAAAAAAAACCGCTATATTGCGTTGCTCGTTGGCGTTATATTAGTGTGTTTCTCTGCCATAAGCTTATTGCAACACGAACAGGTTGCCGAAGGGAAAACTGATAGTGTGCAGATGGACAAGTTGCAATCTACGAGCCGTGCAGCGGTACTTGACCTTGTACAAGAACAATCAATATCTAGTAAGACGAGGGGCACTAATAAAGTTTCACAAACAAATAAGCTTTATAACACAGTTAGCTTGCTCAGTTCCACTTGGACACCAGAGCAGGATGTGGAATGGCTTAGTATGAGTAAAATAAAGCGACAAGACACATCACACGCTTCCATAGTTCGGGTAAAGGCTGATGTAGTACAATCTAAGCCAGCTGTGCAGAAAGCGCCGCAAATGGCGGAAACAGCAACAAAGAGCGCTCAGACTGTGGTTAAGACAGTCTCGGCATCTCAGAAAAACCCCCTCACAACATTATACTTCTCTCGGACCGAGCTATTAAGCCAGGAGCAGCAAAGTAATGCAACCCGGCGCTACGCTATATCCGAAGAAGAACTGCTTCTGCTACAAAAGATTGTAATGGCAGAGGCGGAAGGTGAACCGTACCAGGGCAAGGTGGCAGTTGCCAACGTTGTTCTGAATAGGCTACGGTCAGCCAAATTCCCCGACACGATATATAAGGTCATTTATCAAAAGCACCAATTTAGTCCTGTAGCTAACGGGCGTCTTAAACGTGTGAAGCCTAGTGATGATTGTATTAAAGCGGTGAACGCTGCGCTCTCCGGAATAAAGGAAGTTCCCGATGATACTTATTTTTTCCTATCGCTTAAGCTTGCGCAGGATCTTACCGTACATCATTCGCAGGAGTATGTTAAGACCATTGGAAATCATACTTTTTATAAATAATTGACCGAATCTGTGAACCTCAGCTATATATAGGGTAAACTAAACTATATAACCCTGGAGGTGGAAGAATCGTCATGAAGATCACTTATTACGGACACTCAGCACTGCTGGTAGAGACAGAGCAAGCGAAAGTTATTATTGACCCTTTTTTGTCAGGAAATCCGAACTCCGGTATTTCACCTGATGACATTACTGTAGATGCTGTACTGCTAACTCACGGTCACTCCGATCATTTAGGTGATGCTGTGCAAATAGCCAAACAGAATGATTGTCCGATCTTTGCTGTTTTTGAGCTTGCAGAATACTGCCGAATGAAGGGTGCCAAGGTTAAACATATGAATATAGGTGGCAGTCATATTTATGATGCCATTACCGTTAAATATACTCAGGCGTTTCATTCCTCATCGATTCAGGAAGGCGACGTTTGGATTTATGCTGGACAGCCTGCAGGTATTCTATTGACGATAGAGGGGAAGACGTTATTCCATGCTGGTGACACCGCACTGTTCGGTGATATGCGTCTAATTGGAGAGAGGACTGCGATTGACTTGGCGGCCCTGCCTATAGGCGATATGCTGACCATGGGACCGGATGATGCGCTCTTGGCTGCACGCTGGTTGCGGGCGGATAAGGTCATACCGCTTCATTACAATACATTTCCGGATATTGCTCAGGATGCTGTGGATTTCTGTAATCGTCTGCGCCAGGAGGGTGTAGAGGGATTTCCACTTAAAGCTGGCGAAAGTATAGAAGTATAAATCAATCCCGATCACATGTTACAAAAAAAAGCAGGTAACTGGGGAGTTCCCCGGCTACCTGCTTTTCTTTAAGGTGTAATGCACACAGCTTCTTCGCTTCGGGCTTGAGGTCTTGAACCTCTGATATCAGCTGATTTGTCTGCAGGATTGCCTAACATCTGCAGAACAGTAGTCGCGCAGCTTTGCGGTTGATGCTTATCAGGGGCAAGTCGGCGTTTGCGCTGCTCTTCGAGAACAGAATATTCACGGAGCATCATAGAGAACCATTTGTTCACTACTTCACAGTCGAGCACCTCAGCTAACCCTAGCTCGACGAAATATTGGCAGTTTTTCTCTTCCTGTCCTGGAATAGCTTTATAGAAAAGCATCGGAATTCCCTTAGCCTGACCTTCTGTACAGGTCATACCACCAGGCTTTGTGATTAGTAGGTCGGAAGCATCCATCAATTTATTGATTTCACTGGTGTATCCAAGAATCTTAACATTAGGATGATTCAGTCTTGGATTGGACTTCATTTTGGCTATAAGCTTCTCATTGCTGCCCATACAGAAGATGAGCTGGATGTTATCCATTCTGGCTGTGAGTGAATTCATAATCTTTTTGCCGAACATCAGCCCCCATCCTCCACCCATTATAAGTACTGTAGGGATATCGGCTAGACCTAGTTCCTTGCGGAGCAGCGTCTTGTTGGATCGTTCCCAGAACTTCGGATGCACAGGAATGCCCGTGACCGTTACAAGCTCGGGAGCAATTCCACGGCCTGTTAGAATAGATTTGACGCGTGGGGTAGATACGAGATAACGGTTGACCTCAGAATTTACCCAGCTACCATGTGCATCATAATCTGTAATTAACGTATACAGCGGTACCTTCAATCCGCGACGCTTTAGTCTGGAAATGACAGCGGCCGGAATGGGATGCGTGCAAATAATCAAATCAGGCTTTAGCTGCTCGATCACTTGTGAGGCATGTGTATAAAAAATCCGGTGAAGTGCCATCTTAGTCAACGGGTTCAATGATTTATGATACTGTGTCTTATACATCATGCCGACCAGCTTAGGCTGGCTGCTAACTGTTTTTCGGTAAGCGGAAAGAATCCATGGGGCGACCATTGGGTTAAGGAATTTACCTAACTCGATGACTCGGCACTGGACATCCGGATTCAGCAGCTTTATTCCTTCGGCCAGAGCATAGGCTGCTCCTGTGTGGCCCGTACCGAAGCCTTCCGAAAACAGCAGTACTCTTTTCTTTCGCATAAGTTCACCTGCTACTTTCCTTTTCAATAGAAATGCGGAATTTCTTCTAAATTAGATTATGGAAAATTGTTCTCTACTCACATTATACAAATAAGACGTAAAATAAAAGTTAAAACCCTGCAATAAATTAAAAAATAAAAGATTTTCAAAACTATTGCAAACTGCAAAGCTACATGTTAAAGTAATGAATGACCAATTGACCGGATTAGTAAAGTGGTCAGAAGTCAGCGGTAACGATATTTTCTGGAGAAAGGAAGTGGGCACAGGTGGCAGTGGTGGATCGAAGACAGCAGGTGCTTCAAGCCGCAGCAAAATCTTTTTCTTTATTCGGCTATAAGGCGACTACAATGGATCAGGTTGCTAAGATTGCAAATGTGGGTAAAGGAACCATTTACACCTTTTTTACAAACAAAGAGCAATTGTTTGATGAGATCCTGCGCGATATGATGGTGGAAATGAAGATGATTGCTGAGCGCGAGATCAGGCGAGACAGACCGTTCTTTGATAACCTGCATCGTGTGCTGGATGCGCTGCTGGAATTTCGAAGCGAGCAGGAGCTATTCATCAAGCTTTCCCAGGAAAGTCGCGAATTCGGAACGCCGCAGGCAGGAGAAGGGCTCGAGAAGATTGAGAACTTAGTTTTAGAATATTTAGAACGGGAGGTGCAACAAGCGCTCCAAAAGGGAGAAATCAAACCTTGCGATCCCAAAATCGTATCCGTAGTCATGTTCAGGTTATATATTGTATTGACTGCTGAACTGAATAAAACACATACTCCCTTGGACAAGGAACAGATCAAGATGTATTTTCATTTGTTTCTCGCCGAAGGATTGGCACAGTAAGCGTTGATTCAGGATAGGGATAGCGTTATCAGATTCGCTTTCCCTTAACAAATTCCAAGCTGTTTTAGGTATTAAAGAAGAGCCGTAAGGCGTTTTTTTATCCCCTAAGTTGACCGAATGGGGAAAATGGTCACCTAGTGTTACGTAATATTTCGCAAATAAAGCATTTTAAAGAGAGCATAAGCTCATAAGGAGAGAACCAGAATGAAATCATTATCCGTATTTACCAAGGATCTTGGCGCAGCCCTGAGAAATCCAAAAGTGCTGATTCCGATGATTGCCATCTTATTTATTCCGGTGATGTATAGCGGATTCTTCCTGAAGGCATTCTGGGATCCGTATGGCAAGATGAATGAACTACCGGTTGCAGTAGTCAACCAAGACGTAGGTGCTAATTATGAAGGAACACAACTTCAGGTCGGAGATGATCTGGTTGCAGAGCTTAAGGTAACCGACGGCTTTGAGTGGAACTTTGTTTCATTAGAAGAGGCGGAAGCAGGAATGAAGGACAATACTTATTATATGGCGATTGTTGTCCCAGAAGACTTCTCTGCTAAAGCTACAACACTTTTGGATGATGAACCACAACCGGCAAAAATTATTTATGAGCCAAATGAAGGCTACAACTTCCTGGCCGGTCAAATCGGCGGCTCAGCTGTATCAGAAATTAAATCTAAAATATCTGCTAAGGTAACAGAGGCTTATGTGGATGCAGTATTTAATCAGATTACAAAAGCATCTGATGGACTGGGCGAAGCGGGAGATGGAGCAACCAAGATCGCCGATGGTGCAGGAAAGCTGGATGACGGCGCTCTGAAGTTGAAAGAGAACCTTCTTGTACTGACTGAAGGTACGGGCAAGCTTCAAAATGGCTTAAAGCCACTTACTAAAGGTGTAACTGATTTGAATGCAGGTGCTACCGCATTGCAATCTGGTTCTGGCACTTTAGCAGGCGGTTTGCAGCAATTGTCGGCTGCTCATACACAGCTTCAAGACGGTGTTGCACAAAGTGCTGCTGGCAGTAAACAGCTTAGTGATGGTTTGCAGCAAGCTGTAACAGGTGCTACACAGCTTCAAGCAGGAACAAAGTCAGCAGTGGATGGTACTACTAAACTACAAGCAGGAACAAAATCTGTAGTGGATGGCAGTGCTAAGCTTGGAGCGGGTCTGGCCTCTTCCGTAGAAGGCAGTGCGAAGCTTGAAGCAGGATTGAAAGCTTCAGCAGATGGCAGCACGAAGGTAACTGAGGGTGCTAAAGCGGTCGCTCAAGGATTGCAGCAACTAGCACAGGCTAGTCCTGAATTGGCTCAAAATGCAGCCGTACAGAAGCTCCTGGCAGCTAGTGCAGCTGTTGCACAAGGTAGTGAACAGTTGCAACAAAGTCAGCAGCAGTTAGCACAAGGAGCAAGCGCACTTCACAGTGGGCAAGAGCAATTAGCACAGGGTGCTACTCAATTGCATACCGGTTCGCAGCAGGTAGATGCAGGTGTAACTCAATTACATGAGGGAGCACAGCAGTTAAATGCTGGTAGTACTCAGCTCTTGGCAGGACAACAAAAATTGGCACAAGGCGCTTCAGCACTTGTAACTGGCGGCGACAAGCTGCAAGCAGGTATGCAACAGTTTGGCGCGAAGCTTAGTGAAGCCGCAGCTGGTGGCAATAAGCTCGCTAAGGGTGGTAAAGCGCTTGGAGATGGCACATCGAAGCTACTCAGTGGTGTTGGTGAACTAGGTAGCGGCATTGGTGCTGTAGCTGACGGTTCCAAACAATTGGCTGGTGGTGCAGGCGAGTTGAAGAATGGGATGGATGATCTGAAATCTGGATCAACAGAGCTCGCAACTAAGCTTGGTGAAGCTGCTGAACAATCAGGCAGCGTGAAAAAGTCAGATAAAATGATGGAAATGTTCGCACAGCCGGTTGTGGTGGAGGATCAAGTTGTAAATCATGTACCGAACTATGGCACAGGGTTTGCTCCTTACTTCTTATCCCTTGGGTTGTTCGTAGGTGCTCTGATTTCTACGATTGTTATTCCAATGCGTGAATCAGCTGTAATTGGCGCTAGCCGTCTAAATCGTTTTATCAGCCGTACGCTTACTTTCTCAATCATGAGCTTTATCCAGTCTATGCTGGCCGCTGTGGTTGTATTGTACGGACTTGGACTAGAAGTAAAAAGTGTACCGCTGTTCTTCCTATTCACATTCCTGACTAGTCTAGTTTACACATGGGTAGTTCAATCCATTGTAACTTGGCTGGATCAACCGGGACGGTTTGTTGTTATCGTTATTCTTATTTTCCAATTAACAACTAGTGCCGGAACATTCCCACTTGAATTGATCCCGAACTGGATGAAATTCTTTAACCCACTGCTTCCAATGACATATACAGTTAGTGGTTTCAAAGCAGTAATTTCTACAGGGGACTTCAGTGCAATGTGGAGTGATGTAGGTGTGCTTGCAATCTTTGGACTTGGTTTCCTTGCTCTTACATTCGGTTACTTCATGACCCGCAGTCGGGACAATGAGGCTGGAATGAAAAGTGAACAAGCTATGACTGTATAATCCAATAGATTTTTTGAAAAAAGGTATTAAAAAGCGCCTCCTCAGGGAGACGCTTTTTTTTTGACTTCAAATCATAAAAGACCTTTTTCTTGCAAACATTCAAGGGGAATGAAAATTCTTGTAACGCTTTCATTGCATAAGTTCTTATGCGTTCTTTGTGCATAATTATGCACAGTGAGGTTTTTTTAAACTTTCTCCCACTAAAGCTGTGTCGCAAAAACAAATGTTAATCAGCCTCATAAAAAAGTTTAAATTGCGCTGATGTCACCTCGGTGATAAAATAATAGCACTAATCTGGCTTGAATAATTATTAAAATTTTAATCTGAAAAATTTTCCAAAGATTACGTCATACTTTATTATAGAAAGGTTGTGTTCGATGAGACACACTGAACTGCCCGGAAAACAGGGCCTGTATGATCCCCAGTTCGAAAAAGATGCTTGCGGCATGGGATTTGTAGCCCATATTAAAGGCAAACCGTCCCATGATATTGTAAGTAACGCTTTAACAATGCTCTTTAACATGGAGCATCGGGGAGGACAAGGTAGCGAACCCAACTCTGGTGATGGAGCAGGTATCATGCTTCAAATTCCACACCGTTTCTTTGCAAGTGAAGCCCAGAAGCTAGACTTTTCATTGCCTGAACAAGGCCATTATGGCGTGGGTATGATCTTTTTGTCTCATAACGAAGAGGTTCGGGTTCAACATGAAGCTCTCTTAAGCAACATTATTGCCGAAGAAGGTCAGGAAGTACTCGGCTATCGTGATGTGCCTACCTATGATGAAATGCTTGGCAAGACAGCGAAAGCTGCTAAGCCTTTTGTGCGCCAAGTGTTTATCGGTCGCTCGACCTCGATTACGAACGAATTGTCTTTTGAGCGTAAACTTTATGTAATCCGCAAACGTGCAGAGCTTGCGATCCGCTACGGTGGTGTAGAAGAGGCTGAATCTTTCTATATACCAAGCTTGTCATGCCGTAAGATCGTATACAAAGGCATGCTGACTACAGAACAAGTCGGACAATTCTACCTGGATTTGCAGAACGAAGAGCTGGAATCAGCGATCGCGTTAGTTCACTCCCGTTTCAGTACGAATACCTTCCCAAGCTGGGAACGTGCGCATCCCTACCGCTTTATGATCCACAACGGTGAGATCAATACCTTGCGTGGTAATGTGAACTGGATGCATGCTCGCCAGTCGCTGTTCAAGAGTGAAGTGTTCGGCGAAGATCTGAGCAAGATCAAACCTGTTATTAACCCGGATGGATCGGACACTGCAATGTTCGATAATACCTTTGAGTTTCTTTACTTGAGCGGACGCTCCTTGCCACAGGTAGCCATGATGATGGTCCCTGAACCATGGAGCAATCATGATAAGATGGACGCCGACAAGAAAGCTTTTTACGAATACCACAGCACTTTGATGGAGCCGTGGGATGGGCCTGCTGCAATGGGCTTTACCGATGGCGTGCAAATCGGCGCTATTCTGGACCGTAACGGCTTGCGGCCTGCTCGTTATTATGTAACTAAGGACGACATGATTATTCTATCCTCCGAAGCGGGTGTACTGGACATTCCAGCAGAGGACATCTTATATAAAGATCGCCTGAAGCCTGGACGCATGCTGCTCGTGGATACGAAGGAAGGCCGCATTATCTCCGATGAGGAAGTCAAATCGGCTATCGCCACTGAGAAGCCTTACCAACAATGGCTAGATGAGCATTTGATTAGTCTCGAAGAGCTTCCGGATGCGCCTGAACTGCCAAATCCTAAGCATGACAATGTGCAGCAGCTGCAGCAGGCATTTGGCTATACTTTTGAAGACTTGCGTAAGGTACTTGAGCCAATGGCATCTACTGGCGCTGAAGCTATCGGTTCCATGGGTTATGATGCACCGCTCGCCGTACTTTCGGACCGTCCGCAGCGTCTATATAACTATTTCAAACAAATGTTTGCTCAGGTAACGAATCCACCAATCGATGCTATTCGTGAAGAGCTGGTTACCTCCACAACGACTACTATTGGACCAGAGCGTAATCTGCTTAAACCAGAACCAGAAAGCTGTCGCCATATCTCGCTGCACACACCAATCCTTTCGAATGAAGATTTTGCTAAGATTCGTCATGTTCGTCGTGCGGGCTTCAAATCAATGTCCATTCCAATTCTTTTCCCAGCTGAGCTAGGGGCAGAAGGAATGCGCATTGCACTTGAGCGTATGAATGAGGCTGCTGATCGTGTTATGGCTAAAGGGCATAACATTCTGATTCTGACTGACCGAGGTGTGGACAGTGAGAATGCTGCGATTCCAGCTCTACTTGCGGTATCCAGTTTGCATCACCATCTGATCCGTCAAGGTACACGGACAAAAGTTAGTATTTTGCTGGAATCCGGTGAACCTCGTGAAGTCCATCACTATGCGCTTCTACTCGGTTATGGTGTGAGTGCAGTAAATCCGTACCTGGCATTTGAAAGCTTGGATGATATGATCGGCCAAGGCTTACTGCGGGGAATCTCGCATGAGAAGGCTGTTAAGAACTATATTAAAGCTGCGACTAAGAGCGTAGTTAAGATTCTTTCCAAAATGGGGATTTCGACTATTCAATCCTACCGGGGTGCGC
Organism: Paenibacillus sp. FSL K6-0276; assembly: GCF_037977235.1. Taxonomy (NCBI): domain Bacteria; kingdom Bacillati; phylum Bacillota; class Bacilli; order Caryophanales; family Paenibacillaceae; genus Paenibacillus; species Paenibacillus sp. FSL K6-0276. Next base: position 1,112,113 of record NZ_CP150276.1, read on the forward strand.
AAATCTTTGAAGCTGTAGGTCTGAACTCTGAATTCGTGGATCGTTACTTTACTTGGACACCTTCCCGCATTGGCGGTATCGGTCTTGAGGAAGTAGCAGCCGAGGCACTTATCCATCATAACCGTGCTTTCACAGAGAAAGATGGAAATGATAAAGTGCTTGATTCCGGTGGTGATTATCAATGGCGTAACGATGGGGAAGAGCATCTGTTCAACCCACAGACCATTCATCTGCTTCAGCACTCCGTGCGTAGTGGAGATTATAAGATGTACAAGAAATATGCTGAACTTGTTCAAGGTGAAAGTGAGAAGCATCTGACGCTTCGTTCCTTATTGCAGTTCAAGTCAGCTTATGAACCGATTCCATTAGAAGAAGTAGAACCAGTAGAGTCTATTATGAAACGGTTTAAGACTGGTGCGATGTCCTTTGGTTCCATTAGTAAGGAAGCACATGAGACACTTGCCATTGCGATGAACCGGATCGGTGGTAAGAGTAATACCGGTGAGGGTGGAGAAGATCCGGCCCGCTATATCCCGGATAGCAATGGCGATTCCCGTCGCAGTGCGATTAAACAGGTAGCCTCCGGACGTTTTGGAGTTACCTCGAACTACCTTGTTAACGCTGATGAGATCCAGATTAAGATGGCTCAGGGTGCTAAACCAGGGGAAGGCGGACAGCTACCAGGACGTAAAGTTTATCCTTGGGTGGCTGAAGTGCGTGGCTCAACAGCTGGTGTGGGCTTGATCTCACCTCCACCGCATCATGATATTTATTCTATCGAGGATTTGGCAGAGCTGATCTACGATCTGAAGAATGCAAATCCACGTGCAAACATTAATGTTAAGCTCGTATCTGAAGTCGGAGTAGGTACGATTGCTGCTGGCGTAGCCAAAGGGCGTGCCGATATTATCCTGGTTAGCGGTTATGACGGGGGTACAGGTGCATCACCGATGAACTCCATCCGTCATGCAGGTCTTCCATGGGAGCTTGGCTTGGCCGAAACGCATCAGACATTGATGCTGAACAATCTGCGTGACCGCGTTGTACTGGAAACAGACGGAAAAATGCTTAGCGGCCGCGATCTAGCTGTAGCTGTATTACTGGGTGCTGAAGAGTATGGTTTCGCCACAGCTCCGCTAGTATCTGTGGGCTGTATCATGATGCGTGTCTGCCAAATGGATACTTGTCCGGTTGGTGTAGCGACACAGAATCCAGATCTTCGTAAGAACTTTACTGGTGATCCGCAGCATGTAGTTAACTTTATGACCTTTGTGGCGCAGGATCTACGCGAAATTATGGCGAGTCTTGGCTTCCGTACGATTGAAGAGATGGTAGGCCGTACAGATTGCCTAGACGCTGTTCAGGCTTCGCAGCATTGGAAGAAGAAGGGCGTAGATTTGAGCAGTCTGCTGCATACACCGGAAATGCCAGAGGGAAGCACACGCTTCTGCAGTAAACGTCAGAATCATGGTCTGGATGAGACGCTTGATGTCTCCAAACTGCTGGATCTGGCAGCACCTGCACTGGAGTCTGGTACGGCTGTAGAAGCATCGCTACCCATTACGAACGTTAATCGTGCCGTTGGAACCATTCTTGGTAGCGAGCTGACACGTAAATACGGGGCAGCCGGCTTGCCTGATGATACAATTCGTCTTCATTTCACTGGTTCTGCTGGTCAAAGCTTGGGAGCATTCGTGCCTAAGGGGATCACGCTTATGGTGGAAGGAGATTCCAATGACTACGTTGGTAAAGGACTGTCGGGTGGTAAGATTATTATCAAGCCATCTCCAAAAGCTACCTTTGCTGCTGAGGACAATATCATTATCGGAAATACTGCATTCTACGGAGCAACAGGTGGAGAAGCTTATATCAGCGGTATCGCTGGTGAACGCTTTGCCGTCCGTAACTCTGGAGCGAAGGTTGTTGTAGAAGGCGTGGGCGACCACGGCTGTGAATACATGACTGGAGGTCGTGTGGTTGTTCTTGGTGAAACAGGCCGTAACTTTGCGGCAGGGATGTCTGGTGGTATCGCTTATGTCTATGACCCAGATAGATCCTTCATCGGCCGCTGCAATCTCGAAATGGTACTGCTCGAGAGAGTGGAAGAGCTAGAAGAGATCGAAGAGTTACGCGAGCTGATTAGCCGTCATGTAGAGCTTACAGGCAGTGAGGCGGGAGCGCGGGTACTGGATCAGTGGGCAGATAGCTTGCCGAAGTTTGTTCGTGTCATTCCGAAGGATTACAAACGGATGATGGAGCAGATTCGCAAAGTAGAACAAACTGGGTTGACCGGAGAAGCTGCTTTGATGGCTGCATTTGAAGCGAATATGCGCGAGCTTGCACGCGTAGGTGGCTAAATAGCTGCAGCTGAAATAACGGAATATTGAATGAAGTGATATGAGGGACTTGGACACTTCCGTTTGCGGGAGACCAGGTCCTTTTTGTTCAAATAGAATCGGAACTTCGGTTTAAAGTAGGTTAAACTGTTTCTTTTTTGTAATTTTCTGAAAAAAGCTGTATGGTAAACTTGTTTGTAAATGAAAGGAAGTGATACTGTGTCAAATACAGAAATTTTGTCGGAGCCTGTTGCACGCCTGCAGGGAGTTACCAAGAAAATAGGCTCTAAGACGATAGTAAGCAATTTAACGTTGGACATCCCACCGGGTCAAATATTCGGTTTTTTGGGACCAAACGGTGCAGGGAAGACGACTACAATACGGATGATGGTTGGGTTAATCTCCATGAGCAGTGGGGATGTCCTGATTAGTGGTCATAGTATTAAAAGTAATTTTAAAGAGGCTATCTCGAGTGTTGGGGCTATTGTAGAAAATCCTGAAATGTACAAGTTCCTGTCCGGGTATCAGAATCTCAGACATTTTGCACGGATGGTACCGGGGGTCGAGAAGCAACGGATTGATGAGGTTGTGGAGCTGGTCGGACTTGGTCAAAGAATTCATGACAAAGTGAAAACTTATTCACTAGGTATGCGTCAGAGGCTTGGAGTGGCGCAGGCGCTTCTAAACCGGCCGAAGCTGCTGATCCTAGATGAGCCAACCAATGGGCTTGATCCACAAGGCATACGTGAGCTTCGTGACTATTTACGCCGTCTATGTCATGAAGAAGGAACAACTGTATTTGTCTCCAGCCATTTACTTTCCGAGATGGAGCTTATGTGTGACAGTGTAGCCATTATTCAGAATGGACAACTGCTCGAGGTAAAACAGTTAAAAGATGTAGGCAATACTGCAATGCCAATCGGAGAAACCTTGTATGAGGTTGACGATGCTGAAGCTGCACTTACTCTTATTGGATTTGGAGTAGTAAAAAGTGGGGGACTTGTAGTTGAGGCGGAGCGTGAGGCGATTGCTGAGATTAATGCCAGACTAGTGGCAGGTGGGATTAAAGTGTACAGTATCAAAGCAATTGCCCGTACGCTAGAGGATCAATTCTTAGAGGTTACAGGAGGTGAAGGAATTGAGTAATTTTACAGCTCTCATACATAATGAGAACATCAAAATATATAGCCGTGTCCGCACATGGATTATGCTGATTATTCTTGCAGTATTTAGTGCGTTTCTTCCTGCTATGATGTATTACACAGCGGGTGGCTCTTCATCGCTAATGGGAACTTGGGACAGCTTCCAAATGGTAGTGAGTGTTGTATTCTTTCTGAATACGATCTTCATTGTTGTTGTGGCTGCTGACTCCGTAGCGGGCGAATTTACCTGGGGAACCATCAAAATGCTTCTGATTCGCCCGTGGAGTCGTTCCCAGATCTTGCTCTCAAAATACATTAGCATTGTTTTATTTAGCTTTCTTTGTACGGCAGTATTGATTGTTTTTGGTCTAGCTTCATCGTTGATTTTTGCCTCTCCAACTGGAAATATGCCATCTTCGATTGCGGCTTGGAGCCCTGCTGAATATTCCTTTATGGATCTCCTATGCCGCTACATCACTCTTTTCTTGACGGTTACGCTTGCTTTCATGATATCCACGGTATTCCGCGCAAGTGGACTGGCTATTGGATTATCCATGTTTATCATGTTTGCCCAAGGTATTTTCGCTGCTTTGCTTAATCCAGATGTGTTCGAATGGGCTAAATATTTAATTTTCACTCATATGGATCTAAGCGTCTATCTAGGGTCTGATATTGGCCCAGGTGGTGCTACACTTGGCTTCTCCATTGCTGTGCTAGCGGCGTATTATATCGTATTCTTAGCTGTTTCCTGGTTTGTTTTCCGTAAAAGGGACGTTGCTGGATAAAAATGGGTTTAACCGGCTTCAAGTGTTCCTTCTACTTTGGAGGAGCGTTTAGCTGCCTTGTCCTTTTTCATATTACTTTTGGGCTCACCTGCTTTTTCAGAGGTGGGCTGTTCTTGCATGGCAATGGAACCATTAAGCAGGCTGCCTTCCATAATACTGAGTGATCCTGCCGAAATATTACCGTGTAGCTCTCCAGTGCCAGTCATTATGAGTCTGCGATCTGCGGTAACATCTCCATATACTTTACCAGCGATAACGATCTCTTCTGCTCTAATACTGGAGCGCACTGTACCTTCCTCACCTACAGTGACTACACCACTGCATATAATTTCACCGCTAAAGGTACCTTCAATCCGCAGGTTCGTATCACAATGCACCTTACCCTCCAGAGTACCCCCATGCCCGATCAGAGAGTCAGTAGACTTGAAAGGGACGCGCTGCTGCCGCTTGTTCCACATGTACATACTCCTCCTATTCTAAAATTGAACTTTTCCTTATAAGGACGCCGAAGGCGGTTATGCTTAGGGTTTGACATAATTCAATGGGTTCACAGTTTTGTTCTGCTTCACTACCTGAAAATGAAGATGAGGTCCTGTGCTTCGTCCGGTATTTCCAAGTAAGCCAATTTTCTGCCCTTTGTTAACCTTGTCTCCTGCAGATACAATCATTCCCTTCAGATGCATATACCAAGTTTCAAGCCCGTTCGAATGCTTAATCACAATATACTTGCCTCTCGCGCCCATTTGCTCAGCGGTAACGACCTCACCATCCAAGGCGGCATATACAGGATCGCCTGAGTTCCCCGCAATATCGACACCGGAATGGAACGCAGATGAGCCCTTGAATGGGTCTGATCGGTAGCCGAAGCTTGAGGAGATGACCCTGGAATCGGTAGGCCAGAGGGACACTGCATTAAGTCTAGCTTTTTCAGCCTTAATCTTTTTTGCCTCTAGATTTGCTTGGACGTTATTCACATGCTCTGCCTGAGTGATCGTCTGAGAAATACTTTTCACCATCTCATCGAGTATCCCATGGATCTCTTCGAAGTCGTCTTTTGCTTCCTCCACCAGATTTAGCGATTCGTTTTGATAAGCAGCGATATATTCTCCGCCTACCTGTGGTGTGATTGTACCTTTAAAGGATGTCTCATTAGGTATTGGCAAAGCGTTACGGCTTGATAAGCCTAATGTTGAATTTGAAGCGGTAGATCCTGTTTTTGATTCATTTGTTTCTGTGGCGGAGCCTTTGCTTTTGTTAATCAATGACTGCAACTCCTGTTCCAGCGCATTTACACTCTTCAGCTTGTCTTTAATACTATCTGCCTCTTCTGATAGCTCGCTGACTTGATTACGAAGCTGCATTAGATCCTTATCCTTGTCGGCGACCTTCATTTCCATGCGGAGATTGGTTAGTGATAGTGCGGCTGCCTCAGCTTCCAGTTGTGAGATCGACTGCGAGGCATGGAAATGCATAGAGGTGACCAGACTGGAGAGGGAAAGTGCTGCCGCTGCCGGCAGGGCGAACGCAAGTGGCTTGGATATCTGGAGTTGTTTGACTGGGCGTCCGGCATCCCTTACGACGAGCAGCGTAATCCGGTTATGATCTTGCTGACTCTTCATGGCTTCTCCTTTCCGCGGCATTTGGCAGCCGCCTTACGATACCCGAAGCTAACGACCGTACTTCCATTAGGCTCATCCCGAATTGTCTTACTACTCTATGTATTCCATATCTTTCGGGAACATGACAACGGTTTGTTTGAATAAAGAAAGAGAGTTACGGCAAAACCTGTACTAGAGTCGTCGCAGCGAGTCTATTGCAACTGTTTTATTAATGGAGGGGGTAGGGAATTGAAGACCTTTGCGATAATTCTAAGTCTTTTTATTATACAGATCGCAGTAATTGTATTTATGGAGTTCCGTCGCCCGCAAAGGGCTATGGCGTGGTTGTTCATTTCATTCTGTTGTCCACCGCTTGGTCTTGCATTCTATTATTTTCTGGGTCGTGATTATAGACAGAATCGAAAAATAAACAAAAGATGTACTTCACTCTTCCGTGAAATTCGTTCGTATGTCTCTGGCAAAATTAAGGTAGTAAAGAATGTTACTGAGAGTGGAAATGCTCAGTTTGAGAATAATAAAGGTCTATTGGATTTGCTCTCGAAGATCTCAGAAGGACCGATTACTGGCCACAACAAGAGCAGGGTATTATCAACCGCGAGAGAAGCGTATGATGCTATGCTGGGAGCTATGGAAGAAGCGAAAGAACATATACACCTGGAATTCTATATTTATCGTGATGATGAGATTGGTGAGCAATTTCAAGATGTTATGATTCGGAAGGCGCGTCAGGGAGTTAAGGTGCGCTTGCTTTGTGATGGTCTGGGTAGCCATCACTTAAGCCGCAGATTCATCCGTGCCTTGAAAAATGCGGGAGTAGAGTTCCACTTTTTTTTACCTCCGATTAGTTCTCTATTGGACCGTCGTTTTAATTTCCGAAATCATCGGAAGATCCTGGTGGTGGATGGATTGATTGGTTTCACGGGTGGAATGAATATAGGGGATGATTATTTGGGAAAGGACCTCAAAATGGGATACTGGCGTGATACCCATCTGCGTCTCGAAGGAGACTCTGTATATTATATTCAGTATGTCTTCTTAAAGGATTGGAGACTGGCCTCTGGTGAAAGCATGAGTCATCCTCGTCTGTTCCCAAAACATGCTTGTGAGGAGCAAGAAGCCGTGCAGATTGTTGCAAGTGGCCCGGATGCTGCAATAGATGCCTCTCAGGAGATGTATTTTGCCGCCTTATGCGCAGCTAAACATCGGATTTGGATTACTTCTCCGTATTTTATTCCTGATCCTGCAATCTGCAGGGCTTTGAAGAGTGCAGTACTTCGTGGTGTGGATGTAAGAATTATCATTCCGGCGAAGCCTGATAATATACTTGTCTATCATGCTTCTTTGTCTTATTTGGAAAATTTACAAGATGCAGGAGTGAAATTCTACCGCTATACCAAAGGATTTATGCATGCCAAAATCATGATTGTCGATGATCTGTTGGCTACGGTGGGAAGTGCAAATCTGGATATGCGCAGCTTTTATTCTAACTTTGAATTGACTGCTGTGCTGCTTCATCCTGATGCTATATCTCCACTAGTCACAGGGTTTGAGAAGGATCAAAAGCACAGTGAATATATTGATCCTGTAAAGTTTAAGGAGAGAGGGAGAGTTGTCAAACTCGGTGAAGGGCTGTGTCAGTTGTTATCTCCGCTATTATGACCGGAAAGAGGACTAAATCTGAATTTTTCGAAGGATATAACGTGTTCTATTCATTATTAGGGCTTATTTTATGATATAATAATTGTATAAGAAGAAATGTAAGAAAGTATAGATTATAATTATACTTCCGAATGTTTCAAAACTATACTGTTAAATTGTAGGGGGAGTTCTATGAATGTGAGTCCACAAATGATTGCCAAAGAGGAACAGAACAAACTGCAAAAGACCGGAACACATAAAATGGCTAAGTTCGCGCAGCGAATGATCATGTTATCCATAGGGGCAGCAATGATGGCTGTTGCACTTGAGATATTCCTCGTACCAAATCAAATGATTGATGGTGGAATTACCGGTATCTCCATTATTTTATCATATCTGTTCGACATTCCTCTGGGAATTTTATTGACGCTGTTAAATCTTCCGTTCCTGTTAATTGGTTATAAGCAAATCGGTAAGACCTTTGCCTTATCTACCTTATATGCAATCGTACTTATGTCTATTGGTACTTCCTTGTTGCATCATGTGAATGCCTTTACGGTTGAGCCCATGCTTGCTGCCGTGTTTGGAGGTATCATTCTTGGTGTAGGTGTAGGGTTAGTTGTACGTTTTGGAGGATCTCTAGACGGTACAGAAATTGTAGCGATTCTAGTAGCCAAGAAGCTTCCCTTCTCTGTAGGTGAAGTTGTTATGTTCTTCAATCTGTTCATCTTATCCGGAGCTGGATTTGTGTACGGTTGGAATAATGCGATGTTCTCACTAATTGCTTATTACATTGCATTCAAGGTGATTGACATTACACTTGAGGGTTTAGATCAATCGAAATCAGTATGGATTATTAGTGATAATTTCCGTGATATCGGTGAAGCCCTGACGGAGCGTCTTGGACGCGGTGTTACTTATTTAGATGGAGAAGGTGGGTTTTCCGGGGAGAATAAGAAAGTGATCTTCGTGGTTATTACCCGTTTGGAAGAAGCCAAGCTTAAATCCATTGTTGAGGATTGGGATTCTGGTGCATTCATCGCAATAGGTAACATTCATGATGTTAAAGGTGGCCGTTTCAAGAAGAAAGCAATTCATTAGTTTAAATTATAAGGAAGTATAAGTTTCACGCTATACTTTATCCTTATAATTCTCGCATAAACGCTTACTGTCCTAAAAAGGACGCCGCAGGCGTTTTAGCTTGGCGCTTTAGTATTATTAACTGAAAGAAGGTATTTTTACGAATAATGGAGCAATAAATACGGTGAACAAGACTCGATGTGCCGTATTCTTAACTTATATACCTTCTGTCCTTGAGTGGGACGCCAAATAAGCTCGTAGCATGAAGTTGATGCTGCGGGCTTATTGCTGTTTTAATACCTTATTATTCATGGCATTCCACCTCTATGGGAGCTTAGCGATGAGCTGTTCGACGGGCTGTGGAGGCACTTTTTCCAGAAGATCTCCCATACGTTGCAGTCGTTCCTCGATATTGAGCAGATGAAAATTAGAGGGAGATACATTTTGCTGAACCTCTTCCCAGAGCAAAGGCGTGGATACTGTAGCAAACGGACGCGCGCGTGGTGTGTAAGGAGCAGCTAAAGTTTTACCACTATAATGCTGGAGGTAGTCAAAATAAATTTTATCTCCACGATTCTTCTTCAGACGTTCCAATGTGAATAAATCGGGGTGCTTCTCGGTGACATAACGGCCGACAAAGTGCCCAATTTTTCGCAGTCCATCAAAAGTAACGCCAGACTCGATAGGAACAATGATCTGCACCCCGGTGGCACCGGAGGTTTTGGGTACAGACAACAATCCAAGGGAGGATAAGACCGTTCCTACGATCGCAGTTGCTTCCATGATACGGGGTTCAACTTCACGTGACGGATCGAGATCAATCATCCATTCACAAGGCAGATCGCTACCTACATAATGCAGAGAAGGGTGGAATTCCAAGGCAGCGAGATTACCCAGCCAGATCAGCTCGGGTAAGCCTTGCAGCATGATGTAGTTAATATTCTCATATTTTGCGGTCTGGACAAAGGAAGGTAGAGGATCAGGAGCATTTTTCTGATAAAAGGACATTCCGGAAATCCCATGAGGATAACGGATGACCATAAGCAGCCGATCTCGGCAATAGCGCATCAGGTAGGGGGAGAGTGCGGCGAGCTTTTGCAGATAAATTCGCTTCGTAATCCCACATTCAGGCCATAGCAGCTTGTCCGGATTGGTGATGATTAACTCTTGGCCGTCTACAGTAATTGTGCCTTTGATGGCTGCTGGCATCCTGAACTTCCTCTCTGTTATAGGAATGGGGATTTTTGCTCCATAGTGCATAACTGTGGTGGAAGATCCACTCTAGCCTGAGTGACAGGTTGACGTAGAGTACCAGAGGTATTCCATTCCAGAAAATGTACCTTGAAGACGAGTTCTGGTTTGATCCAAAAAGCACCCTTCCCTCGCTGAGGAAAAGCTGCAAATGGCATTCTGTCTATATTTAGACTGTGCACCAGTGCGGTTAAGTCTCGCTTATCCTGAACAGTTAGTTTGCCCGGACCGGCATGTCCGATATAATGCAAATTCTCATTGTCGTCATATAGACCAAGTAGCAGTGCATTGACGATACCGTCACGAAACGTTACACCCCCGGCTACTGCCGTAATATCAGAAATGATTTTGCGTTTCTGCCAGCGCTTATCTTTTCCACCGGGAGCATAAGTACTGTATATGTCCTTGCAGACGATCCCCTCCAAGTTCTGGTTCTGAGCGGCAACGAACAATTCTGCGGGATCGGTATAACTTGGTACGGCCTGAACATGTGGATGCGGCAGCAGTATATCGCTCAGGAGTTGCTGCCGCGAGGATAATGGCTGGTCCATCGTCGACTGGCCATTATACAACAGAATATCAAAAATCATATAAATGACGGGAACCTGATGCCTAACGACTGCAATTGTGGAGCTGTTCTTTAAGCTGTCCCGTCGCATGACCTCGTGAAATGAGGGCTTGCCGTTCTTAAGCGCAATGATCTCACCATCTAGAATAACGGAATCAGCCTTGCAATATGCGGCGACATCAGTAAGTTCAGGATATTGCCTTGTGCGGTAATTTCTGCGTCTGTTGATAAGCTCACTGGAGTTCCCGTCGTAATAGGACAGCATGCGTACGCCATCCCATTTAATCTGGGCGATCCACTGGTTACCTGCTGGAAGCTGCTCAGCTAGTATGGGTTCAAAAGGAATAATGGGCTGAAGCTTCATCAGCAGTGCCTCCTAAGATACGGTTGTTTTACTTTTCGGGCTGCGGCGTTTCGGTTTTGGCGCGATGACTGGAATCGGTCCTGTCACTTCGTTTAGCTGCTCCGCAGGTTCGGGTGTGGCTGCTTTGGTTTTAGGAGACTTTCTCTTGGTAGCAGAAGCCGCTTTGGACTTGGTCTTTGCGGTGCCGCTTAATGAAGGACCTGGATCTGTAGGGATATGCTGTACCGCCTGAATACTAGCCTGCAGCGCAGCCATAAGATCGATTACATTGCTTTCCTGTTTCGTAGGCGCAACATGAAATTCTTCGCCTGCAATTTTGTGCGAGATCAGATCAAGCATACGCTGGCGATAATCGTCGGTATATTTTGCCGGATCAAAAGGAGTGGATAGCTGTGAAATTAGCAGTTTAGCCATATCCAGCTCTTTATCGTTCACCACTCCTGCTTCGGGGAGACCGGGAACTTGCGAGATCGGCCGCACCTCATCAGGATAAAAAATGGTCTCAATAGCGAGGCAATCCTCCAGCACACGAATAGCGGCAAGACTGCTTTTGGAACGAATCGAAATTTTGGCGATACCAATTTTACCAGTTTGCCTCATGGCTTCCATCAGAAGCCGATAAGCATTTGTGCCTGCCTGATCCGGGGATAAGTAGTAGGTTTTTTGAAAATAAATCGGATCGATCTCCGTCAGGTCCACAAAGTCGAGAATGGTAATGCTTTTGCTGCTTTCGTCGGTTAATTGATCCAATTCTTCTTTTTCGAAGAGAACAAATTTCCCTTTTTCATACTCATAACCCTTGCCGATCTCTTCCCAAGCCACCTCTTTGTCACACACCGGACATTTACGTACATACGACAGTGGACTGCCACATTCCTTATGGATATACCGCAGAGAAATATCCTTATCCTCCGTAGCGGAGAACATTTTTACTGGAACATGCACTAGTCCGAAGCTAATGGCTCCTTTCCAAACGGTATGCATGAGAAACGCCTCCTGATATTAGTTTAGCTGCATTGGGTTAGTATGAGACACGAGAAGCTTTTCTAGCCGAATGCATTTTTTGTGAAGCATGGGAAAATATAAAGTCAGGCTTGTGAAGCTGAGGAGGAGAATACTAGTCATGGAACCGCGTGGAAACGAGTGGAGCGATGCGCTGAGCGAGCAGGATATTCCAGCGACAGTTGTGGATTGGGACAGCATTATTGCTCCACCGGAGGCTAGGCAGGTATCCGATTCAGAGAAGCTGGATGCGGAACGAACCCTCGAAGACACGTCACCCCTAGAATCGTGAACTTTAGGGAAAATAAAGGAGGAGAACAGTTGTGGATGTCAAACGAGCACAGGATATTTATGCTTCTAAAGAGACAGTGAGTGTACATTTGGATGGAGAACCCGTATGGATTGAGCGTGTGGATGCAGAGAACGGAATGGCTACGGTGCAAGTAGGCTCTCGACCAACCAATACGCATACGGTAGGCGTCGAACGGTTAGAGGAGCAAGATCATTAACGAGGGCTTAGTCGAAGAGTTGAGATAAGCTAAATCACAGTTTTATAAAAGAGATCTCTGTATGCTTAATTTTGCGTAGAGGTCTCTTTTTCTATTGTGGGCATAGTGGCATGGAAGATTGAATAGGGACAGTTGTTGCGGTGGATGGACCATACCGATATAATTAAAAGTAATGGTTTTCGGCAGGTATATTTTAAAAGGTGGTAGTTGTTGTTGGACAAAACAGACGAAACGGTGTTCACTTACCGTTCTTATAGCCTGCAGGATACGGAGCTACTCGCAGGCACCATAGCCGCTGCTTCTACGGCAGGGATGGTTATCGGTTTGGATGGCGATCTGGGCGCAGGAAAAACGGCATTCTCGCAAAGGTACGCTCGTCATCTTGGAGTAAAAGGGATCGTAAATAGTCCTACTTTTACTATTATTAAAGAGTATGAGGGCCGTCTACCGCTATATCACATGGATGTATATCGGATATCGCTTCAGGAAGCGGACGAGCTTGGATTAGATGAGTATTTCTACGGGCATGGTGTTTGCTTGGTGGAATGGAGCAGCATTATTACGGATTTAATGCCGCCGCGGCATATGCACATATACATGGAAACAGTCGGGCCGGATGAAAGAATCATTACGGTGACCGGAATCGGAGAGCCTTATGGTGAGCTTTGCCGGGGGCTGATCCAGAAGTGGGGTTAAGGAATATGACGAATCAGAATACAGAGCCGCGTAAGCGGCTTTTAGCGCTGGATACATCAACTGCAGTATTAGGCGTGGCAGTTACAGAGGATGGAGAACTATTGCATGAAATTAATGCTTCCGGAGAACGGAATCATTCGGTGCATTTGCTGCCGATCATAGAGCAGGCGCTGCAAGCTACGGGAACTACTGCTGCTATGCTGGGCGGGATTTCAGTTGGTGTGGGTCCTGGATCTTATACGGGGACACGTATCGCGGTTACCGCTGCCAAAACGCTCGCATGGGCATGGAATGTCCCGGTAGTTGGTATTTCGAGTCTACATGCAGTGGCATGGGGGGGCTATCAAACGGCTCTCAAGAATAAGGCGCCAGAAGAGTTAGGACAAGCCAATGAGAATAGTGGCTACGGGCCTGACTGGATCATTCCACTAATGGATGCACGTCGGGGTCAGGTGTACACAGGATTATTCGCCGCTGATGGAGATAGTGCACCCTGCCGTCTTGAACCTGATGCCATCCGCTTGATGACAGACTGGGTGGAGTATTTAGCAGAACGTTTAGAACAGGCGTCAGTCGAGGGGCGAAAGCCCGCTGTTCTATGGTTTGTTGGGGAGACCGCTGTACATGGCAGTGAGGAATCGCTTCGCCCACTGACGGAACTTGGTACTTCTATAGCTGTTCCTTATGAACTGGAAGGCCGCTGGTCAGGATTTCTTGGAGAAGCGCGGCTGCAGGTAGAGAATGATGATATCCATAGTTTGATCCCTAACTATACTCAGATTACAGAAGCGGAGGCTAATCTGCGGTCGAGCAGAGAAGGGGGCTTAAAGAAACGATGACGGAAGCGGAATCAATGAGAGTTCAGGAGGCTGAACTTGTTTTTCGTTTGATGAAGTTGGAGGATATCCCTGACATTCTTATCATTGAGCGGGAAGCCTTCACGATGCCTTGGACGGAGGAAGCTTTTCGAAACGAGCTGACACATAATCATTTTGCAAAATACATGGTCATGGAGCTGGCAGGTCGTATTATCGGCTATGCCGGTATGTGGGCCATCGTGGATGAGGCGCATGTGACGAATATAGCCTTGCTCGAAGCCTATCGTGGACGTAAGTGGGGCGAGCGCCTTCTCGAAGAGCTTATGAAGACAGCGTCTTATGTAGGCATGAAATCCATTACGCTTGAGGTAAGGGTATCGAACGAGGTAGCACAGAATTTATATCGTAAAAAAGGCTTTCGTTCTGCCGGCACACGCAAAGGATATTATTCCGATAATCGTGAGGATGCGCTCATTATGTGGGCGGATTTACCAGAGTACGAGGAGCATGGCAATATGGAAGGAAGCGTGACTTGAAATGAAGACAGAAACGGGCGCAGCTCAGCCTGTATTAATACTTGCTATTGAGACTAGTTGTGATGAAACATCGGTAGCCGTGGTCAAAAATGGCTCTGAAGTTTTATCCAACATCATCTCAAGTCAGATAGAGACACACCGCGCCTTCGGGGGTGTGGTACCAGAAGTAGCTTCTCGTAAGCATGTGGAAGTAATTACACTGGTGATAGAGGAAGCACTCGCTACAGCAGGGGTTACACCAGATCAGTTGTCGGCGGTGGCGGTTACGCAAGGCCCAGGTTTGGTGGGGGCTTTACTTGTCGGGGTAGTAGCTGCCAAGAGTCTTGCCCTCGCATGGGGTAAGCCGTTAATTGGTACACATCATATTGCAGGACATATTTATGCTAACCGTTTAGTGGCAGAGTTGCAGTATCCATGCATGACACTAGTGGTGTCCGGCGGACATACTGAACTGGTTCATATGGAGAGGGAGGGCGAGTTCCGGATTATTGGACGTACCCGTGATGATGCGGTAGGCGAAGCTTATGATAAAGTGGCACGGGCGCTTGGATTCCCTTATCCGGGCGGACCTCATGTGGATCGTCTAGCGCGCGAGGCGACTGAAGTCGTACCATTGCCACGAGTATGGCTGGAGCCAGATTCTTATGATTTCAGCTTCAGTGGCCTGAAGTCGGCTGTGCTGAATGTTGTGAATCAGAGCAAAATGAAAGGTCTTACGCCGGATGTGGCAGGCATCGCCCGTGGGTTCCAAGAATCTGTGGTGGAGGTGCTGGTGGAGAAGGCGGTTCGTGCTGTTAAATCCACTAACTCCAAGCAATTGTTGTTGTGCGGTGGTGTTGCAGCAAATGCTGGACTGCGCTCGGCATTGATCTCGCGCTGTGAAGCAGAGGGTATTGAGCTAATTATTCCACCTCCGGTATATTGCACAGATAATGCAGCTATGATTGGAGCTGCTGCATATGTGAAGTGGCAGCATGACGGCGGTACGCCGCTGGATATGGTTGCAGACCCTGGATTCTCACTAGAACAATGGTCTGTATCCGCCTATTGACATCTTTTTGATCGAGCGAGTATAATCAATTCAATTATACAAGGAAACGCGATGAGCGGAAGTAGTAAGGATACTCCGGGATAAGAGAGCTGCGGGTTGGTGCGACGCAGTCGAAGGGGACCTGAACTCGTCTGGGAGCGGAGCGGTGGAAGCAATATCCGGCAAGCATCAAGTCGGAACTTCTGTACATCGCCTACGGGTAACCTCCGTGATAGGGTGGTCGAGTACTTAGCATATTCGACCGTAGAGTGGATGTTCAAGTGGAACGGCAATAATTAGCCAGTACAGGGCATCAACAAGAGTGGTACCGCGAAGGTTAACAGCCTGTCGTCTCTTGAATGAGATGGCAGGCTTTTTTGTATGGATTTAGAGTGGTGAGTAACTTATATGTAACACGCAAGGAACGGGAGTAGTAGAGAACGATGGTGAACAGAGAGCTGCGGGGTGGTGCGACGCAGTCACCGGATTTCTTGAATCTCGCCCGGGAGCGGAGCGGCGGAATGAAGAGTACGCTGCCTACGGCTGTCCCCGTTATAGGACCTTTCCGGATATACTGGCATAACCAGGATGGCCCGGGAAGAAGAGCTGGGCGCAGCTTAACGGCTTGAATATTTATAGCCTATGCGTCAAAAAGAGTGGTACCGCGGAGGGGTAACCCGCCGTCTCTTTATTAGAGACGGCGGGTTTTTGCGTTCTTGTAGAAGCAGATCGGGTTACGAGCTGATGACTACATAGGACACCAAGAGTGAACATTCTGCACATTCCAAATGATGCAGAGGATTCATTCGTATCAGCTGCCGGCAGCAGTGGGTGGGATATTGGCAGGACCACAAGTCGACGTGTGGCTCTGCACTGAACCAGAAGATGGGTGTGAGAAATCTAATTAGAGGAAAACAGGAGGAATTCAGATGATTATTCCAGTAAAGAATCGTATACAAATTTTCGATACGACACTGCGTGACGGTGAACAGGCTCCGGGTGCAAGTCTGACCCCAGAGCAAAAAATACTGCTGGCCTATAAGCTCGCAGATCTGGGTGTTGATGTGATGGAACCTGGATTTCCAATATCGAGCCCTGGTGATTTTGCAGCAGTACAGACGATTTCGCGTAAGGTACGAAATGTGGAAATATGCGGTTTTGCACGGGCGGTTAAAGGGGATATCGACGCGGCAGTCCGGGCAACCCAAGATGCTGACCGCCGGCGGATTCACCTGTTCATCTCCTCTTCTGATATTCATTTGCAGCATCAATTGCGTATGAGCAGAGCTGAAGTCGTAGCCAAAGCCCGTGAGATGACTGCTTATGCGCGTCAATTTAGTGATGTAGTTGAATTCACAGCTATGGATGCTGCGCGGACAGGAATAGATGATCTGATTGAAATGGTTGAAGCTGTTATTGAGGAAGGAGCCTCTATTATCAATCTGCCGGATACTGTCGGATACGCATTGCCACATGAATATGGGGAGATGTTCCGGCGAGTACGGCAGGGAGCAAGACGCGGCGACACGGTAAGCTATAGTGCCCACTGTCATAACGATTTGGGGCTGGCTGTAGCCAACAGCCTGGCAGCGATTGCTGGAGGAGCGACTCAAATAGAAGTGACTGTTAATGGGGTGGGTGAACGTACAGGGAACTGCGCACTAGAGGAGCTTGTGATGGCACTCGAAACCCGCGGCGATGCGATTGGGGCAGAAACAGGCATTGTGCTGGATAAACTGTATGATACTTCGCGGCTGATTAGCGGAGCGATGCATTTTCCAATCGCCTATAACAAGCCAGTCGTCGGAAGAAATGCCTTCCAACATGAGTCTGGAATTCATCAGGATGGTTTGCTGAAGGATCGCAGCACTTATGAGATTATGGACCCAGAACGGCTGGGTATCCCGCGCAGCATGATCATTCTGGGCAAGCATTCTGGCAGACATGCGCTGAAGGACCGGGCGGCGAAGTATGGGATTACCTTAGAGCCTAAAGAGCTGGATGCACTGTATGAATCATTCAAAGAGACAGCTGACCGTCAAAAGGTTGTCAGTGATGACCAACTACTGCAAATGGTGAGCAGTACAACTGGACAGCAGGCTCAGGTCTATGAACTGGGTGAGGTTCAGGTATTGGCAGGTAGTGCCCAGCGCCGGGTAGCCGCGGTTACAGTTCGCCATTTGAAGTCTGGACAGGAAACCTCTCATACCAGTACTGGGGATGGTCCGCTTGAGGCCATTATCGCCGCTATTGGGCAAGGGATTTCAGAGGACATCGACTTTGCGGGGCTTGAGCTACATTCACTCGGAAGTGGAGAGAACGCCCAAGCAGAGGCGGCAGTGATGGTAGAGTGGGAAGGCCTTAAATTTAGAGGTACAGCTACTCATCAAGATATTATCATGGCGGCAGGGATTGCCTATATTGCAGCCTGTAACGCTGCGCTGCTTTCTACACAGATCGTTTGATATGTGACGTACCTGCTGTCTGATTTAGAGATAGCGGGTTCTTTTTTAGCGTATAATGAAGGGTTCTTGGAGCGATTACGTCTTTTGTCAAGTTGTGGACAACGTTATCCACATATTCTGTCTGAGTTGTGTAAAAAGTGCGTAAAATCAGCAATGTCGGCACTTTTTAAAATGGCCTTATAACCATTTTTTTTAGCAATGAAACCTTGTGGGAATTGTGGATAATGTGGATAATTCGGTGGATAATAATTCCTGGGAATTGAAAATACCGATTTAACGCATAAAAAAAGCCCCTAAGGGGCTTTTTTAGTAGGAAGTTATACACGAAACCTGTGTATAGAGTTGTGGATAACTAATTATGAACAAATCGGGAACTGTGAAAAAATATTTATGAAGTGGATTTACATTATTCGTCAGCAAGGATTTCCCATTCGTTAAATAAATCGGTAAGTTGAGTTTTTTTGTTCTTCAGGTCCTCTTCATGACCTTGAAGTGCTAAATAATCCTGATAAACTTCAGGTTTAGTCATTTCATTCTCTATAAAAGCGATCGATTCTTCTAGTGAGGCAATACCCTCCTCAAGCTCAGCGATACGCCGCTTCCGGTTACGCTCTTCACGCTTGGCTTGCTTGTCCGCTTCGAAGGAGGAAACAGCGTTTTTTTCAGGAACAACAGCATCCTTGTTAACGTTCTTTGAGGCTAATTCGGCGGCATCTTTCGCGATCTCTTCTAATTCTCGTTTTTTCTCGATATAGTCATCGTAGTTGCCGAGGTATTGGTCGATCCCCTCGGGATGAAGCTCAAGAACGCGTTCAGCCATTTTGTTGAGGAAATAACGGTCATGCGAAATGAAGAGCAAAGTGCCTTCGAAATCGATTAAAGCTGATTCCAGAACCTCACGACTGATCAAATCCAAATGGTTGGTTGGCTCATCGAGAATGAGCATATTTGCGCCGCGCAACATGAGCTTCGATAGCGCAACTCGCGCTTTTTCGCCGCCGCTCAGAGCAGAGATCTTCTTAAGAACATCTTCACCGCTGAAGAGAAAGTTGCCTAGGATCGTACGAATTCTGGCTTCCTCAATCATTGGATATTCACTCCACAGTTCTTCCATTACTGTATTCTTTGGATTGAGGCGGGTCTGTTCCTGATCATAATAAGCGACCTTTACTTTAGTGCCCCAATTCACGGTTCCAGCGGAAGGCTCACGAGTTCCGGTCATACACTGCAGCAGTGTGGATTTTCCGATACCATTGGGACCGATGAGCGCAGCGGTTTCTCCCCGTCGCAGTTCAAAAGAAGCGTCCTTAAATAAAGGTGGCCCATCATTAAAGGCAACTGCTACATTACGAACTTGTAGTACCTCTTTACCAGACATGAAGTCTGGCTCGAAGGAGAAGCTAGCTTTCTTCAAATCTCCCATCGGCCGATCAATGCGGTCCATTTTCTCAAGCGCTTTGCGTCTGCTCTGCGCACGTTTCGTGGTAGATGCTCGCACAATATTTTTCTGTACGAAATCTTCCATTCTTGAGATTTCATCCTGTTGTTTCTCATACTGCTTCATCCGTGCTTCATATTCGGCAGCCTTCAAATCTACATACCGGCTGTAATTGCCTGTATAACGCCGAGATTGATGACGCTCGATCTCTACAATAGTAGTCACAAGCCGGTCCAGGAAATAACGGTCATGAGATACAACCAAAATTCCACCGGCATAACTGCGAAGATAATCCTCGAGCCAAGTCAATGTTTCGATATCCAGATGGTTAGTCGGCTCATCCAGCATAAGAAGATCCGGAGCCTGAAGCAAAATACGGGCTAATGCCAGTCTCGTCTTTTGACCTCCACTAAGTGTGGAAATTGGTGTATCCGGTGGGAACTCGCCGAAGCCCATGCCGTGCAGGACACTGCGGATTCGTGTATTCATTTCATAACCGCCATGATCCTTGAACCAATCTGATCGGCGGGCATAGCGTTCGAGAAGTTCTTCGTATCGTTTTGGGTCTTCTGCCAGCTTAGGATCAGCAATGCTTACTTCCATCTCTCTTAGCTCAGCTTCGGCTTCGATTAACGGTGCGAAAACTGCCATCATTTCTTCGTGAATGGTTTTGTCGGATTGCAGTCCGCTATTTTGGGCTAAGTACCCGATTGTAGTTTCTTTTGATTTATGAATTTGACCGCTGTCATAGGACATTTCACCGGCCAGAATTTGTAGGAAAGTTGATTTTCCGGCACCATTAACACCCACGAGTCCAACACGTTCCTTTTCATTCACCTGCAGGCTTATGCCGTCTAGTACGTTCTGTATACCATATGATTTTGTAATTCCTGTCGCTTGAAGAAGCATAACGATGAAACCTCCACCCTTGCATATTTCGCCTTGGCATTTATACCTCAGCCGTATGAACAACTTATTCTATAGTTTACATGAAAAGCGTTTCCCAAGCGAGAGTTCGATATATCGGAAGTAGGGAATAGTAACATAGTCGGGAAACACAGTCCTCTCCACCTTGGCGAACCGGGGAGAAGAGTGGTAAACTGGATTTACAAACAAGGATAAGCTTGGGATAAATATATGGGGGTGGCCGACGATGTCAAGTAAGGAGTCGGTGATCTCCAAAGTAAAGCAAGAACTAAGAACAGAGAAGACCATCGCCCGAAACGAGCTCTCCTCGGACCAGAGAAGGGAACTGTCTTTTCTGGTCTGCAAGCATGCGTCAGAGTGGCTGGAGACGAAGGATATAGCCTCACTGATGGCTTATATGTCATTCCGCTCTGAACTCGATACCAACGCGCTTATTACACAGGCGTGGAAGGACCAGCGTAGGGTATTGCTGCCGCGTGTCATTCCAGCAAGTGGTGAAATGAGTGTCCATAGGGTGAACGCGTGGAGCGAGCTTGAGCCGGGGGCGTATGGTATCCATGAACCTATTGTATCCGGCAAAGATTCACAAGATATTGAAGTTATTACACTACCAGATGTTGTGTTTGTTCCGGGGCTAGCTTTTGATCTTCAGGGTGGTAGGCTTGGTTACGGCCGAGGATACTATGATCGACTGCGTGCGTCTTGGGTGAAGGAAGAGTATGCGGCTGGGAAGCCCTCTGTTTGGATCGGGTTAGCCTATGGCATGCAGCTGGTTCCGAAGGTGCCCATGGATGAGCATGATGCCTTTATGGACATGCTGATTACTGAAAATGGCATAGTACACTGCCAAAAAGGAGAGTGAGCCGTGGAATTGACCCATTTTAACGAGCAGGGAAGGGCTCGTATGGTGGATGTGAGCGAAAAGGAGATTACAAAGCGGACAGCTGTCGCGCGGAGTAAGATCAAGATGGCTGCTGAGACACTTTGCGCCATCAAGGGAGGCAAGATCAGTAAGGGAGACGTACTTGCCGTTGCTCAGATTGCTGGGATAATGGCAGCCAAGAAGACGTCTGACTGGATTCCGATGTGCCATCCGCTCCCACTTACCGGTATTGATATCAGCTTCTCCGATAACAGCGAAGATGAACTTTATATAGAAGCAACAGTCCATACTACAGGAAAGACCGGAGTTGAAATGGAGGCATTGACCGCTGTTTCTGCCTCAGCACTTACGGTGTACGACATGTGTAAGGCTATTCAGAAGGACATGATTATCGGACCAACGTTCTTAGTCTCTAAAAGCGGGGGCAAGAATGGAGATTACGCGCTTGAACAATGATCAGAGCTAACGTTCGATGCGCTGAAGCAAATGGGCTGCACTGTACAGCCAATTATACATAGAGAGGGAGGACAAACCTATGGCGTGGAAAACAGCAATCCTAACGGCCAGCGATAAAGGGGCCAGGGGCGAACGGGAAGACACGAGCGCCCAGGTTATTCGGGAGCTGGTGGAAGAGGAGCTTGGGGGCGAGATCATTGAATACCGGATCGTTCCCGATGAACAAGATGAGATTATCGCAGCTTTGATAGAACTGACGGATTATTTTCAGGCCGATTTAGTGTTGACTACGGGAGGTACGGATCTAGCGATACGTGATGTGACTCCGGAGGCTACTCGGCGTGTTATTGAACGGGAAGTACCTGGACTTTCAGAAGCGATGCGAAGTACGGTGATGCAAAAGAACCGTGCGGTGATGCTTTTCCGCGGGATATGTGGTATTCGTGGACGCACGTTGATTGTCAACTTACCGGGCACACCGAAGGGTGTTCATGAGAATTTGGCAGCCATTATGGATCAATTACCGGAAGCATTACTCATGGTAACTGGCCAATACCGCCAATAACATTGTCATATTCTTGTCACGTCACAATGATAAACTATTTATAGAAGATAGTGGATGTAACTGTGACATAAGTTATGGTATTATTAGATTATCGTAAACGATACCATGATCGGATAGACGGACAAGGAGGAATAATAATGTTTAGTGGAATTGGTACTCCTGGTATTATCTTGTTGGTTATACTGGCACTGCTCCTCTTTGGCCCGAACAAACTGCCAGAGTTAGGCCGCGCAGTTGGACGAACCTTCCGTGAATTTAAGGAAGGCGCACGTGAAATCATCGGTGATGGTGATCCGGTGAAGAAGAGCGAAGCTCCTGTGCCGACGGCCCCGCAGACGGTCGCTGCAGATATTCCTCAGGACAAACGCCTGCCGGAATAATAAAAGGTTTAACAATGGGGCAATCTCTCGAGTCTAATAGACTTAGGAGACGCCCCTTTTTCAATTTGCTTGTTGCTTTCTGCAGAAACGGGCACAGCTTGACACAAAGTCGGTGTAACGTTTCTACTCTTGTCATGGGATGGTGTCAGGATGTCTCTCGAATCGGAAGAAATGTCGGTGGTGGATCATCTCACCGAGCTACGTAAACGGATTATTTATGTGCTGATTGTATTTATTTTGGGATTGGTAGGCGGTTTGTTCTGTGCCAAACCAATCTACGATTATTTAATTAGTACAGATCTAGCACAGGGCTTTGTTCTGCATGCGTTCTCATTCTGGGACGGTATCGGAATGTATATGAAGATCGCTATGGCGGTTTCACTAGTCATTTCGGTTCCTTTTATTGCTTACCAGTTGTGGGCGTTTATTAGTCCGGGCTTACGGTCGGAAGAGCGTAGTGCGACACTTCGTTATGTTCCCTATGTTTTTGTTCTTTTCCTAATGGGTCTTTCTTTTGCTTATTATATTGTATTTCCAATGGCGCTTTCGTTCACGATCTCTATTACCCGGAGTATGGGGTTGGAAGAGACCTACGGAATTGCACAGTATTTCAACTTCATGTTCAGTCTGGTGATACCCCTGGCGTTGTTGTTTGAGCTCCCGCTGCTGGTGATGTTTCTGACCAAACTGAGAGTTCTTAACCCAATACGCTTGCGTAAAATGCGCCGATACGCCTATTTCACGCTTGTCTTTATCGCTGTAGTCATCACTCCCCCGGATTTCATCTCAGACTTTCTGGTGACGATTCCACTGCTCGTGTTATATGAGTTCAGCGTATTCTTGTCCGCCTTCGTCTATCGTAAGCAGCTTGCTGCGGATGCGGCGCGAGAGGCTCAGTACACCAAGAGTGAGGAATGATGATAAGAGGGCTGTCTCTAAGTAGATTTTTTCTACCAAGGAGACAGCTCTTTTTGTTTTAAAGCCCAGTAAAAATTAGCACATATTTAGTCTTTTTTGAAAAGTCCGGGCATAGGTGGTACAGTTGAAACTACTGGAAATCATACGCATATTTTCACACCCTGTGGATAGAATGTTATAGAGTGTGCGCCTAGGACAACCAGTGAAACGTTATTTTTTGCGAAAACAAATGCGAATTTGTGTAAAAGGACTTGAAATCCGGGCTCAAGTTGAGTATCATAAAAATTGTTGTTAGCACTACAGACTGTCGAGTGCTAACGCTTATGAAAAATATGAGATGGACCCAGAAATTCGTAGTGTCCAATTGATATTTTTCATAAACACCAGGGAAATTGAAGTTTGACCGGTAAGTTCTAAACTATGTTTTGAAGCAAAATAACATAATTTTAAAGGAGGCTATTTTTTCATGATCAAACCTTTAGGTGAACGCGTATTGGTGCTACCGAGCGAGCAGGAGGAAACCACTTCATTCGGGATTGTGCTTCCAGACTCCTCGAAAGAAAAGCCACAAGAGGGAACTATTATTGCAGTAGGTAGCGGAGCTTTGAAAGATGGAGTACGTGTAGCGCTTGAAGTTAAAGAAGGCGACCGTGTTCTTTTCTCAAAATATGCAGGAACAGAAATCAAATACGAAGGTAAAGAATATTTGATTATGAAAGAAAGCGACATTCACGCGATTCTTGACTAAGCGAGAGTCGATCATAAGCTAAATCTAAACTACTTAAAGTAACTTGATATACAAAAACTTTTAGGAGGTAATTACACAATGGCTAAAGAAATTAAATTTAGTGAAGAAGCACGCCGCTCTATGTTGCGCGGTGTAGATGCTTTGGCAAATGCGGTAAAAGTTACACTTGGTCCAAAAGGTCGCAACGTGGTGCTTGAGAAGAAATTTGGTAGCCCGCTAATCACTAACGATGGTGTAACTATCGCTAAAGAAATCGAACTTGAAGATGCATTCGAGAACATGGGTGCTCAACTGGTTAAAGAAGTTGCTACTAAGACTAACGATGTAGCCGGTGACGGTACTACAACTGCAACGGTTCTTGCTCAAGCTATGATCCGTGAAGGTCTGAAGAACGTAACTGCAGGCGCTAACCCAATGGTTATTCGCAAAGGGATCGACAAAGCGGTTCGTGCAGCGGTTGAAGAATTGAAAAAAATCGCTAAGCCAATCGAAGATTCCCAAGCTATCGCTCAAGTAGCTGCTATCTCTGCTGCTGACGAAGAAGTAGGCCAACTGATTGCTGAAGCTATGGAAAAAGTAGGTAAAGACGGTGTTATCACTGTTGAAGAATCCCGTGGATTCGCTACTGAACTTGAAGTAGTAGAAGGTATGCAGTTCGACCGCGGTTACATTTCCCCGTACATGATTACAGATACGGACAAAATGGAAGCTGTTCTGGAGAACCCATACATCTTGATCACTGATAAAAAAATCAGCAGCACTCAAGAAATCCTTCCTTTGCTTGAAAAAATCGTTCAACAAGCTAGACCGCTTGTAATTATCGCTGAAGATATCGAAGGCGAAGCACAAGCTATGTTGATTGTGAACAAATTGCGTGGAACATTCAACGCTGTTGCTGTTAAAGCTCCTGGCTTTGGCGACCGCCGCGAAGCTATGCTGCAAGATATCGCTGCCCTGACAGGTGGCCAAGTGATCACTGAGAAGCTCGGTCTTGATCTGAAGAGCACTTCCATTGAACAATTGGGTAACGCACGTCAAGTACGCGTAACTAAAGAAAACACAACGATCGTAGACGGAAGTGGCGACAAAGCGGACATCAATGCTCGCGTAAGCCAAATTCGTGCTCAACTGGAAGAAACAACTTCCGAGTTCGACAAAGAAAAATTGCAAGAGCGTTTGGCTAAATTGGCTGGCGGCGTAGCCGTTGTCAAAGTTGGCGCTGCAACTGAAACTGAATTGAAAGAGCGCAAACTTCGCATCGAAGACGCCCTGAACGCAACTCGCGCTGCGGTTGAAGAAGGTATCGTTTCCGGTGGTGGTACAGCTCTTGTGAACGTATATAATGCTGTTGCTGCTGTAGATGTAACTGGCGACGAGAAAACAGGCGTTAACATCGTGCTTCGCGCGTTGGAAGAGCCAGTTCGTACCATTGCAGCTAACGCTGGTCAAGAAGGTTCCGTTATCGTGGATCGCTTGAAAAAAGAAGCTATCGGCATCGGCTACAACGCTGCTACTGGCGAGTGGGTGAACATGTTTGAAGCGGGTATCGTTGACCCTGCGAAGGTAACACGTTCTGCTCTTCAAAACGCTGCATCTGTAGCTGCAATGTTCTTGACTACTGAAGCGGTTATCGCTGACAAGCCAGAACCAGAAAAGGGCGGAATGCCTGATATGGGCGGCATGGGTGGAATGGGCGGCATGATGTAGGCTTTCGAGCCTTCATCTTTGAAGTAGTTTAGGCTATTTCAGCCCAGTTTGACTTCAGTTTGTGAAGCGGTCACTGTTAGAAATAATAAATAAAGCAAAGAACACTTCTTAATAAATTTATTAAGGAGTGTTCTTTTGTTGTTAAAATTGTATTTAAGGATTTTTTAGATGACCGTAGATTTAAGAATACGACTAAGGTGATTAAGAGTAGTCCTGCTAAAAGGGTTAAGTTACTCAAAGGACAGATGGGCTCTGACTTATCATCTGCAAGCTTGTAAAACGGTTTGATTTAATATTAAGATAGAGAATAGAGAATGGATTAATTTAAGGAAGTTAAATAAATGAACTTGAACTTTCACTCCAGTGAATATATTATAAATTTAAGAAGCCAATTCAGACCTTTATTTTTTAATTAATTATTTAACTTTATTTATTAATTATATTAATAATATAACGAGGAGGACATATGAAATCATTTCTGCCCAATGATATTAAAGATGAGAACAGGAAAATAGTCTTTGATATTTTGCTTCAACATCCTGAACTGGCGAAAGTCGAGATCACAGAAAAAACGGCAATGAGCTTTGTTACTGTAAGCAAGATCGTTACCTTTTTTGAACAGATCGGTTTATTGACTGTCACTGGTGAAAGTCGAGAAGGATCTGGCGGCTTGGGAAGAAAACGTACGGTTTACAGATTTAATGAAAACAGCTATACGACAATCGGAATACAAATTATTGGCAACACGATTACAGCATTACTCATTAATCTACACAGCAAGATTATAGAAACGTATTCGATTGAAACAGACATTCCGTTTTATAGCCAGCAGTTCACTTCGATATTTATAGAGATTGTGGAACATTTGAAGAATAAAGCGAAGGAAACGAATAGTGTTGTCTTGGGGATTGGTATTGGCGTTGATGGCGCGATCAATACAAGAAAAAAAACGATTCGGATGAGAACTCATCAAAATAAAGAAAACGACTTTAAGTATGAAACGATTATTGAAAATCTCAAGAGTGAAGTGAACTTGCCCATTCTTCTGGAGAATGATGTGAACGCAGCGACTGTGGCGGAATTTCGGAATCTTGAAAACTCAGATCAAGCACCGACGAGTCTCGTTCATATTGCTGTAGGTGATGGGGTCGGAGGCGGCTTGATCATTAACAAAGAGCTACACCGCGGCGTTAATGCAAGTGCGGGCGAGCTGGAGTATATGTGCTTTGATTCAGAATATAAGCGGACTCCATCTTCAGTCGGTTGGCTGGAAAGCAGATTAGCCATTAAGTACTTGTTAAGCACATATGATTTGAATTCAGCTAATGATGTAGAAGCTTGCATTGATTA
This sequence comes from Paenibacillus sp. FSL K6-0276, assembly GCF_037977235.1. Taxonomy (NCBI): domain Bacteria; kingdom Bacillati; phylum Bacillota; class Bacilli; order Caryophanales; family Paenibacillaceae; genus Paenibacillus; species Paenibacillus sp. FSL K6-0276. The sequence goes on from NZ_CP150276.1 coordinate 1,139,324, forward strand.
TGTTTCGAAGAATTTGGCATTAACGATTACCAATATGATCAGCATCTTGGATATCGACCAGGTCATCATTAGTGGTAAAACGGTAGCACTATTCCCGGAACGTATATTGGACCGCACCAAAAGCTATGTCGAGCAATATACGGAGTGGACTCCTCAAATTTCGGTGAGTAAGTTACATCAATCAACAGCAATCGGATCAGCTATACTTATTCTTCAGCAAGAGATGATTAATGTCATTTCGGAATAAACAACAAGGAAGTGAACAACATGATCAAAATCTTTGATTGTGAAGAGGAAGTAGCAAACGAAATTGCCAGAGAGATGAAAGATCATTTAATTAACGATCAGCACCCCGTGTTCTGCCTGGCTTCAGGGAGTACTCCACAAAAAAGCTATCAGAAATTTGCCAACGATGCGGACATCCACTCGAAGATCAAGAGGCTTAACATCGTTAGCTTGGATGAGTGGATTGGCATTGACAAAAGCTCTGAAGGCAGCTGCTATCAGATGTTGAATCAAGATCTTTTCTCGCAGATTTCACTGGATAGCAGCCAGATTGAGTTTTTTGATGGAACATCGCCGGATATAGAGCAGGAATGCATACGAATTGATCGCTTTATCGAGCAACATCCGATTACCTTCAGCTTGATGGGCGTAGGCATGAATGGACACATCGGATTAAATGAACCTGGCAGCCCAGTATTAAATTACAGCAGTGTTGTGGAGCTGTCGGAAACAACAAAGTCTGTCGCTCAAAAATATTTTTATGAGCAGACTGAATTAAAGCTAGGTATTACATTAGGTTTGGAACAGATTGCAAGTAGTAAAAGAGTTGTTGTCGTCATAACTGGAGAGCGCAAAGCTGATATCGTGAAGGAGATTCTCACAAATCCTGACGCACAACTGCCTGCCCAGCGATTGCTCCGTTATGATCATATAGATTTCTATTTGGATGCTGCAGCAGCTAAATATATTGATCAGTCATCATAGTTGAGGAGCGTAAATATGGGTAGCTTCGTTATTGGAGTAGATATTGGAGGTACAAATATTAGGGTTGGATTAGTGAACGAGCAACTTGAACTTGTTCGCAAGGAGTCGGCATTAACAAGAGATTTCCAAGATGCTGACGAAATTTTCAAAACCGTCAAGGAAATGATCGCTAAAGTCGATCATGAACAGCTAGCAAGCAAGATAGGCATTGTATTGCCGATTCCTTGGAATGATCAAACAGAAATCATTCGAGATGTAACCAATATCCCTTGCCTGGAGAATGTTAGTATCGAAACAATCAGAGCTTTCTTTCCGAATTATGAAGTGCTTTTTGAGAATGATGTAAACGTGATCACCGTGCTTGAATCGGATCATGGAGCCTCCAAGCCGTATAACCAATCCATTTATATAACGGTTAGTTCCGGAATTGGATGCGGTATCATACTTGATAAAAAAATTATTCAAGGGGCTCATGGATATGCGGGTGAGATCGGAAGCATGATTATTTCCGACAGCAAAAAAAACCATTCAACGTTGTATAACGGCACTTTGGAATCCCTATGCAGCGGCATTGCTCTTGAGGCGGAAAGTAAGTTTTTATATGGTAGAGATGCCACCTCGAGTTTGTTGTTTGAACGATATCATTTGGGAGATCGGCAAGCAATTGAAGTGATCGAAAGGTGGGTTGAGTACTTCTCCAACGCAATTGCTTCTTTAATGCAAACAATTGATCCTAATATTTTTGTTGTCGGAGGAGCGGTCATTTATTACAACCAGTGGCTGATTGATAGAGTTATTGAAAGCGCTAAAAAGAAAGTTCTCCCACACTTAAAAGAGCACATTAAAATCGTGTTGACTGAATTCGGACCTGATGCCGGAATTATTGGTGCCGGCTATAACGTTTATAAAAAGGCAAAAGGAGCTTGAAGACAATGAAAAGGTTGAAAGTTGCGTTAATCGGAGCAGGAAGTGTTTCCTTTGGACTAGGAGCACTTCAAGATATCGTGTTGTCAGAACGTTTGAAAAATCAAGTAGAACTCGAAATCGCGCTTATGGACATCGTAGAAGAAAATGTGAATAGAACGTACAAGTACGCAACCGAAATGTTCACGGAATATTCTCATCCTGCGAAGATTTGGCAAACGACTAATTTGGAAGATGCATTAAGAGATGCTGACTTCTCCATCGTTGCGATTGAGGTAGAGAGATATCACTACTGGTCACAAGACTTCCACATTCCACGGCGTTACGGCAGTAAGCAGCTATATGGTGAGAACGGCGGTCCAGGATCAATGTTCCACACATTGAGAAATCTAGGTCCGATGTTGGAAATTGCTAAGACAATGGAGAAAGTGTGTCCAAATGCTTGGCTGATCAACTACACAAATCCGGAAGCAAAATTGGTGGAGGCGATCTCCAAATTAACTTCAATCAAAGTGGTAGGCTTGTGCCATGGTTTAGACATCGGCATTCATCAGCTAGCTGAATTTCTGGAGATGGATAGTAAAGATATCGCTGTTGAAGGCGGTGGATTGAACCACTTTGGCTTCTTCACAAAGATCTGGAACAAGAATACGGGAGAGGATTTATACCCTTTATTCCATGAGAAAGAAAAGCTAGCTAACCGTTTGGCACAATTCGATCATGTTGGATTATCCAGAACGTTGTACCGTACATATGGCTACTTCCCTTACCCGGGAACTAACCATTGCGGCGAGTATATTTCTTGGGCAGAAGATTTCTATGCTGGACTACCCTTGCAGTTCCGTTACGATCCAATAAGTGAGCAGCTGTGGAAGAAAGACTCCAGAACACCTGAATTTGTATACTGTGCCAGCGGCAGTACTTTAGATAAAGGCTTGTTCGAGAAAACGATGAACCAAGAGCTCTGGATAGAGCAAGCTTATACGTTCGATGAAGAAAAGGTTCAAATCAGTAATGAATATGCAGTGCCAATTATCGAAGCGATCTTCTTCGACGATGAAATCGAGTTGAATGCTGTTAATATGCAAAACAATGGCGCTATTAAAGGACTTCCAGAGGATATGGTCGTTGAAACACAAGCGGTCGTTAACAAAAATGGTATCGCATTTAAGCCAATGACGGTTGAACTGCCAACTGCCATTATCGGAACGATCCATATTCAAGGTACAATCCATAAGCTGTTACTTGAGGCGTTTGTTGAAGAGTCGAGAACAAAATTGCTGCAAGCGATTCTGCTTGATCCGCAAGCTCCAACATATTATCAAGCTTGTGCGATGATCGATGAAATGTGTGAACTGCAAAAAGCAGTGCTGCCAAAACTTGAGTGGAAATAATAGCAAGGGTTTCTTCTTGGAAATACGTTATTTGACCATATAGTGTAAAAAATGAAGGCCTCTCGTAGTAATACGAGAGGCCTTTCATTCTGTAAAGCATTAGTTAGTTCGATTGAAATGATTCTTGATTAGAAGGAACGGACCTCATTCTAATTCTTGATCTAAAATAGGTTGTACTAAACGACGTACTTCATCTGTTGAAGTGGTATCCATTAATTGGTTTCTAAGTTCGCCTGCACCTCTAAATCCACGAACATAGATTTTCAAAAAGCGAAGAAGTGGTTTAAATGGACGTGGCTCTTCTTTAGAATATTTATCGTGAAGATCCAACTGTAAAAGAAGTAAATTGAGAAAATCCCTCGCACTATGTTCTTTAGGTTCTTTTTCAAAGGCAAATGGATTGGTGAAAATGCCGCGTCCAATCATGACACCATCAATGCCGTATTGTTCTGCTAATTTTAATCCTGTTGCGCGGTCAGGAATATCTCCATTAATGGTTAACAACGTATTTGGAGCAATTTCATCGCGTAATTTTTTTATTTCAGGGATTAGTTCCCAATGTGCATCTACTTTACTCATCTCTTTTTTTGTACGAAGGTGAATGGAAAGATTCGCAATATCTTGTTTCAATATATGTCCTAACCAATCGCGCCACTCGTCAATATCAGAGTAACCCAATCTTGTTTTAACACTAACCGGCAATCCACCTGCTTTTGCTGCTTGAATAATTTCTGCTGCAACTTCAGGATGTTGTATTAAGCCAGCACCTTTTCCATTGGCTGCGACGTTTTGTACTGGGCATCCCATGTTTAAATCGATACCACGAAAACCAAGTTTTTTCATATCAATACTCATCTGTTCAAAAAATGCAGGTTTATTGCCCCAAATATGAGCGACAATCGGTTGCTCATCTTCTGTGAACGTTAATCGACCACGTACACTGTCTTTTCCTACAGGGTGACAATAACTTTCTGTATTTGTGAATTCTGTGAAAAATACGTCGGGTTTTGCAGCTTCACTAATGACGTGACGAAATACAACATCTGTGACATCTTCCATTGGTGCTAATATAAAAAACGGCTTCGGTAAATCAAGCCAAAAATTATGTTCGTTACTCATTATATCTCCTTCTCTTGCAACATATAAAAAATATTTTAGCTATAGCAAAGTCCTTTCCCCATCATAAATAGTATCATTTCTTTTCCTTTAATGCACAGAATTAATTGTGTGAGCGACAGACACATTTTTGGTGTCTGTCACCTATCACACATCAAACTTGATGTTGTTGAATTTGTATGAAGTGAATGTTTATTCTGCCCCATTTTCGTTATAATGATAAGGTATGTCTGTTTTGAAGAGGTACACAAGCATTGTGGGAATATTCCTTTTTGATTCAGATTGGTTGTTGAATGAGAACTGCAAGAATATCCGCCAACTTTTCGTCAATGGGAATTCGATGACCTTGAACATAAGTCTTTTCAATATCCGTTACAATGAGTATTTGCCGTTTAGTTTTACTAAGCAGTCCGAAGTTAAGCCTAACACATCGGAAATGCGCAGCTCGTCGTCACTATTATGGAAGCCGTGCTCAAGATAGAAGAAACGGTGCTGAAAACAGCTTATCCTTATCTGATCCGTTCGCTGTCCAACCCTCTTTATATACATATGCCATTACGAAGACATTCGGCTGCTTATTTGTTTCGCCATTATAAATGTCATCTCTCCGGTGAAATTCAAAATGAAGAAAATGCCTACCTTTGATTGAAGGAATAATACTCTTGAAACTTCCTATGGAAGTCTAAGAACTTGGGAGTTTTAGAAATAATTATTTACTCTTATTCAAAGTTCGACTAATCATTTCCCGTTTAATCTACGTCTGCGCGTGATACAAAGAGCAGTAGCAACAACTCCTAAAGTTAATAAAGAAATGATGATTTTACGATTATTCATTCTACCCATTATGGACGTCATCCATTGCATACATTCTCACCGCCTCTTGCTGAATTGGGATCATAACAGAGGAACAATCTCTATTCTGTGTAGAGATCTAATCCTTGATTCAGACAAAGTATTACAGCAATGAGTTTAGGTCGCGCCAATTAACAAATCATTCATAGTCATTCATAAAAAATTTATATCATTTCAACAGTAGTTATAAACCTATGCCGGTCTGATTAGATATTTCCTTTCGCACCTTATTGGCCATAGTCAAGAAGGTTTATTTTTATGATAAAAAAGATGAAGCAAAAGCCGATTTGCCCAATCAGTGAAATGGGAAATCGGCTGGAAAAGCCTTTATATTGGGCCTCTTCGTTTTCCAATTGTTGAATGCGGCCTTCCACTTGCTGAACGATTTGGTCCGTTTGCTACGCTACATTTGTAAAAAGCGTTTTAGCTTCTTGATTTTGAGTTGATAATGCAAATTGTTCAAGGCTCGCTTGTGCGCTTTTCAAAGAAGCGAGGCAAGTCTTAACTTGGGACACAACTGTCACCGATATCACTTCCTTTCAAGGAGTCAGCTATAGCTTTATGCGTAAAATGATCAAATGGAGTTCCTTTTTTTGTGGCGAAAAAAAAGATTTCATTGTACAGGAAGCATTTTGTAAACTTCTTTAATACTTGGCACTCGTATTGCGCAGATTGAAACAAGTCCAAATAACTGTTCTCGTGTCGTATATAATTACCATCATCATACCAATTCATGAATAGGTTATTCCATTTCTTTCGTTCACAAAGATACGGCTCCATGACAATGACTTTTCCGTCTGGTTTCAAGATCCTTTCGAATTCAAGCAGATACCCCTTGATTTGCTTGTCATCGATATGATGAAGAACGGCTACAATAAAAATATAGTCGATTGAATCATTTTGGGCTGGAATCAAATTTTCTTTAAAAATCATAAAATTATGATTCGGAAATAGCCGCTTTGCAAGTCCAACCCTTTTACCATCAGGTTCTATGTCAAGATAAAGACCAGGGTTGAAAATACTGTAATTTGCACCAGTACCGGATCCAAAATCAAGAACAGTTTTGTTCTCTAAATGGAAATGGTTTTTTATATGTTCATGGATATATTTATTTGTGAACCACTTTGGACGAACAAACCAATGATACATTTGTGGAGATAAAGGCATATATTTACCACCTTTCATTTATGTAACGAAAAGTAATATAACTCAGTTACCCGGTAAACATTCATGGAAAACATTAACTTGACCCTTATTCACTAGATTTACGACCATAATAATGTAACTCAATTTCCCTATCGACATTCAAGGGGAAAATTATATGACACAAAATTTACTGTATAGATATTTAATTATTGATTTGGTGTGCCAAGAAAAACGTTTTCCTTTTACGGAAAAGAATTATAAGTTTGATGTCAGTCTTTTGGACAAATAAATTGATTTGTTCAAATACGTTGACTGAGGAGGATTAAACTGTGCCGGACTGGTTAGTAATTGCTTTTCGTACTTTATTGGCCATAGCCGTCCTTTTTTCATGACGAAATTGTTGGGAAAAGGTAAATTTCCCAGCTTTCGTTCTTCGAGTACACTACAGGAATTACAATCGGCAGCTTGGCAGCATATATTTCGTTGGATTTGGAAGAAAATTGGTATCTAGGAATAATTTCTTTGGGGGTATGGGTCGCGGTATCTGTAGCTAAGCTCGCTATTGAGAATGCAGGATTAACACAAGAGCAAATCAATTTCTTTATTGGCGGCGATTTGATGAATCAAATCATCAGTACCAGTTTTGCGCAAGAACGTTAACGATTCCTTATATCGGTATATTCGGGACATGCGTTCAATATGGGAGCCGCGATGGCTCCTGCGGTAGTAGACACGATCCAGGCTCATTTCCGTGATTTTCGGATCGAGCCCGGGTATTACGATCTGATTGTGACAGGCGACCTGCTAAAGTGGGATATGAAATCGCATGTGATTTATTTGAGAAACATAAAGTGCCAATGCGTCAAACGGAATATAAAGATTGTGGAATGATGATTTACGATTACGAAAAACAGATGGTACAGGCTGGAGCTAGCGGTTGCGGATGCTCGGCGGTCGTTACGTATGGCGACCTGGGTGAAACGATTGCGCAACAATGAACTAAACCTGATTCTGGTTGTGGCAACCGGTGCGCTTCTTTCCCGATTACAAGCTTCGGTAATGCCCTTATGCACGGTGCCTTGGAAGAAATAAAAACGAGCGGCTGGATTGGCCTTGTTACAGGCATATTTGAAGTCACTAGTGCGGGCATTTCAGCAGCTATTATCTTTTCATTTTTGGCAGCTTTGTTCGTTAAGCCCAAGGGATAAATCGGTATGTAAACTACTTTTAGCCTCTAGAATAAAGGAGAGAGCAATCGGGCAAAGACTTCTTTCATCTTTTGAATCCTGGAGCGCTTTTCGAATTCCGAAAGCGAAATTTCATAACTTACGCTTAGATCTCGGTAAAAATCTTGTACCAGGCGATCAACGACCTTGCCGTCAAAAAAGACCGCATTAAGTTCAAATTGCTCGCAAAAGCTGCGCATATCCATATTTGCGCTACCGGAGCACGCCAATTGATCGGAAATAATTACTTTGGCATGGATAAACCCTTTTTTATAACAATAAAACCGTACTCCTGCCTACAGCAATTCCTGAACATAAGACAAAGAATCGTTGTAAACAATCTTTTTATCGGGAGTCGACGGTATAATAACCCGAACATCGATACCTCTGCGGACGGCTGTTTTTAGTGCTAGCAAATACTGGGGTCAGGAATGAAATAAGGCGTCTCAATATAAATCCGCTTCTTTGCCGATATGATAAAGGAGAAAATAAACTCCAGGATCGGCTCGTCCGGACCGCTTTTTACGATTTGCACCAATTCTTTCCCTTGACTTTTCTGAATAGGATAATAAAAGGAATCGGTTATGATTTGTTCTTTGGCCAAATACCAATCTGTTAAAAATGTATACTGGATCCATAGCAATGCATCCCCTGTAATGCTGAAATGCGTATCCCTCCAGTAACCGATTTTCGGATTCTTACCAACGTATTCATCCCCTATATTCAAACCGCCGAAAAAACCAATTTTCCCATCAACAACGATAATTTTGCGGTGATTGCGGTAATTGAGCCGTTTATCGAAGAAGGTGATGAATGGAGGGAAAAAGCATCCTGTTTCTATGCCAGTGTCCCGGAGCCGTTTCAAATAGGCTTTTCCCAATCGACGGCTGCCGATCCCATCATATAACAACCGCACTTTAATCCCTTCTTGTGCTTTTCGAATCAACAACCGCTCGAATTGGGAACCAAGATGGTCGTCGCGGATAATGTAAAATTCAATGTGGATATGGTGCATAGCTGCGGCAATTGCTTCCAACATCGCTTCGAATGCTTGTTTCCCTTCGGAATAGATCGTCGTTTCATTGTAAGCCGTAATAGGAATGGTCGGCATCTTTATGAGCGATGCATGTTCGTCATGATCTCGCCGATTGTTTTCCTCATTCATAGCTTTCGTTATTCGTTGTTTGCACCGATCAATGAGGTCAGCCTTAAATTGTGTCCACTGCCTGTTTTTTTTTTCACCGAGTGTACGGTGACAAGAGTATTCTTTCGCCACAAAATAATACAGGATGAAACCGAGCAGGGGAAAGAGGAATAAGATTATAAGCCATACTATCGCTTTGTTCGATCGGCGATATTCCACAATGATGATGGCTGCAATTTGGACGATAAACAACAAGAGCGCTAAAATGATCCAAAGCAATGGTTACGTCTAACCTCCTTGTCCAAGAGATTCGGGTACTTAAGTGTTCTTTGTATAGAGTGACAAATCTATACGCAAGATACTACTAAGATTTTTTGGATAAAGGAGCAGTGAGGATGGAAAGGAATAGGCAACGATCAGATGCTTAATCATTGGCATTGACGTTGGTTCGACGACCGTCAAAGCAACCGTTGTTGATTCGGCAACCAATGTAATTTTGTGGTCGGATTATCAATCTCACCATACTAAGCAGGCGGAGAATGTTCTGGAATTTCTGGTCGATGGAGCTGTTCGATAACGAGATGCAAGAGAAGGGCCGCTCGATTCTGGATCAGGTGGAGCAAGACAATCGTCTCGCCATTCTGTTGATCGGCCGCCCCTATCACTCCGATCCGGGCTTAAATCATGGCGTACTGGAGGAGTTTCAGGTGCTGGGTTATCCCGTGTTGTCCATGCGCTCCATCCTCAAAGATGAAGCATGACTTCAACGGTTTTTCAAGAGCAACCTACAGAGCGGGCGAGTGGAATATGCTCTCGAAATGACCGACGTCTGGCCTGAAAACTTTAGTTCAAACAACATGCAGAAGGTGTGGGCAATTTCCACGCTCCATCCAACCCAATATAGCCGTCTTAGACCTGTCCAGCTTCAAGTGAGGTCAAGATAATCCCACCTACGATTGATCGACTCATATCATCTCAACCGTGGGCATGCCATATTCGGCTTTGCACGATATCGATACGAACAAACCTAGCGGTTCGATTAAAATACGCGTTAAGACGTATGCGCACAGCCTGGGCCTCCATGAAGAACGTTTACAGGATTTGGCCAAGAAAAAGGCGGAATTGCAGCATCTTAGAAGCGTTCCGAGTTGTTTGAAAAAAACATCTAAGAATAACCCCATACAGTGATATGGAGTGAAACGAGTTATGGTAATGGAGAAAAAGAATCTTGAGGTCGAGCTCCGCTTGTTTCAGGAAGAACAGGAGAAGGCGCCCGGTATGCCTTCGGGATTTTTCAACTGGCTTTCCTTTCGAAAAAGGGAGTTGGAAAATGTAAATCAAAGTTGATCGATCTCGTGAAATAGGGAAGAGGCATGTCAGGCAATGAGTCTCTTCCCGTCAAATCAGGCATTTCAAGGAGGGGGAGTTCGATGGGCGCGAGAAAAAAAAGTGCCATTATGCTCGTTTTATGTCTAAGTTTGCTTGTAACTGCTGGCTGCAGGACGGAGTCCGGCGAACGGACAAATCAATTGAAGACCAAGTCAAATATCACATCAAATCAATCTGCCAAACCTGTCGTATTGATCCTGATTGATTCTTTAATGGACAAGTCTCTGCAAAAAGCGATTAAAGAGGGCCGTGTACCCGCAATGCAGTATCTGCTCAATAAGGGGCAATATTTCCAGAAAGTCGTGAGTTCATTCCCTACGATGTCTGTGACGATTGACAGTTCATTATTAACAGGAACGTATGCAGACCAGCACCAAGTGCCTGGACTTGTTTGGTATAGCGGCAAAGAAAAACGCATGATTTACTATGGTAACGGTGCCAAGGAAGCGTTTAAAATTGATCAACTGCAAGTACTGATGGATGCCGTTTATCAGATAAATCAGGTTCAATTGAACAAAAAAACGAAAACTATACATGAAGAGTTAGCTGAAAAAGGTAAAGACTCCGCATCGGTTAATGCTATCGTTTTTAGAGGGAAGACGGAGCATATCTTAAATGTGCCGCAGTGGATTGCTTTCAGTACGCGTTTGCCGGAACATATTAACGTAACGGGACCGAAATGGTTGTCCTATGCGGCGCTTGCGCAGCAAGATCCAAAGAATGATGGGAATGCTCGACCATGGAAAAAATTCGGCATGAATGATGAATTTTCCGCGCAAGAGCTCGCATTTCTTGTTAAACAAAATAAACTTCCGAATGTAACTATTGCTTACTTTCCGGAAAATGATAACACCCTTCATAGAAAAGGCCCTACCGAGTTGGAGGGAATCGAGAAAGCCGATCAAGCGCTGCAGGACGTGCTTAACGCTTACGGTTCATGGGAGCAAGCTTTGAAGAAAGCGGTATGGATCGTCATGGGAGACAGTGCGCAAAGCTATGTATACGATGATCGCGAAAGATCCATTGTTGATTTAAGGCCACTGTTGAACCGTTACCGTATAGCAAAAATAAATCAATCCATAGGGACCGATGATCAGATCGTGATTTCCGCTAACGAACGAATGGCCTATGTGTATGCAATAGATTCAAAGATTAAATTATCGGACATCGTGAAGCTTTTGAAAAACGAGGATAAGCTCGATATCATCGCTATTAAAGACGAGAAAAATATTCATGTTACTACAGGAAAGAGCGATAAAATGTTTTCTTATTGTCCCGGCGGAAAATATGTGGATGAATATGGTCAATCGTGGTCGTTATCAGGTGACCCTGAACTTGCGGATATTACGATTACGAGCAATCGGATCAAATATGGAAAGTATCCTGACGTACTTGCGAGATTATACGGAGCTATGCATTCCCATGAGGGAAGATATGTTGTCGTTACGGTGCAGCCTGGTCATGAAGTCATTGGCGAAAGTTCCCCTACCCACGTCGGTGGGGGCGCCCATGGTTCGCTGCATGAATTGGATTCCCTCGTTCCATTAATCGTATCCGGAACGAATACCCGGCCGAAGACACTGCGAATAATCGATATCAAAGACTGGATTCTGAAGTTGGCGGAATGAATCCAAAGGAAAAGTAAATACCAGAACAATATTGGAAATTTCATTAATTGTTAAAACGAGGTCCGATCTATAGAAGAGACCCCAATAAGCGAATGGGATCTATTATGTAAATGTCGCATGAGAAGATATCCCCTGGCGCTGATGAAGCGTAAATTCCCTCTGCCAGCGTGTAATGTTTAGGAAAATAGACCCGTTACACGTAAGTCTATATATTGAAACTGAAACACTCCTCTTAATTCGAGGCCACTGAAAAAGTTCTTTCTAGATCATACATTTAAGGAGTCAGTCGTAACTACGGAGAATATTTGGACTTCCGGCCGCTGTTGTCTCCAGATTTCCTGAATTGTACCGCTGTTAGCGGTTAAAATCCGGAGACAAAGGCGGTCGCTATCGCTCCTCCAGTTCCAAATTTCCCCTTCGCTACGCCCCTCTAATGTTTTTAAGTTCAAGTTATAAAGGCCCCTTTTGGAGGCCCATGAAAACTCCATTCCAGGACACCCATCCTCGATCTTTTCGAGGATGGGTGTCCTGTTTTGCTGTATAATGATTGTATTAATTTCAGGTGGTGACTCGGATGATTTCAAACCAACAATCCCTTAACCTCAGTCCATTTATGGCGATTTACGATATCGTCGTACCTAAAGATAATATGCTACGACAAATAAATGACCTCGTAGATTTTTCTTTTGTTCATGAAGAATTACAGAATAAATATTGCCTAGATAATGGTCGCAATGCCGTGCCTCCTATTCGTATGTTCAAGTATTTATTACTAAAATCGATTTTCGATTTATCCGATGTGGATGTCGTAGAACGTTCTAAATATGACATGTCGCTCAAATACTTCTTAGATATGGCGCCTGAAGACGAGGTCATCAATCCTAGTTCACTCACGAAGTTTCGTAAACTTCGGTTGAAAGATGTGAACCTGCTCGACATGCTGATTCAAAAAACGGTGGAAATTGCATTGGAAAAAGAAATCATTAAAAGCCGCGCAATTATTGTGGATGCTACCCACACGAAATCACGATTCAATCAGCAATCACCCAAAGAAATATTGATGGAGAAGTCTAAGCTGTTGCGCAAGGCCGTTTATCAAATCAATGAAAACATGAAAGATAAATTCCCGCCAAAAACAACTACAAACGAATTAGTGGATGAACTGGACTATTGCCAAAAAGTAATTGACGCCGTGGAAAAAGAAGAAAGTATCCGCGAATATCCAAAGGTAAAGGAAAAGTTGAACTACTTAAAGGAAATCGTAGAAGATCACGTGGAGCACCTTCAATTTTCTAATGATCCAGATGCACGTGTGGGTCACAAAACAGCCGACTCTTCTTTTTTTGGCTATAAAACACATATTGCAATGAATGAAGAACGTATTATTACAGCTGCCGTAGTTACAACAGGTGAAAAAAGTGATGGGAAACAACTCCAAATACTAATCGAAAAAAGTCGCAAAACGGGCATGGATATCGATACAGTCATTGGCGACACAGCCTATTCTGAGAAAGAAAATATTCAGTATGCCAAACAAAATGAATTGCAACTCATATCCAAATTACATCCGCAGATTACTCAGGGTACTCGTAAAAAAGAAGATGAATTTGAGTTTAATAAAGATGCAGGGATGTACGTTTGTAAAGCAGGGCATATGGCAATTCGTAGGGCACGTACGGGGAGAAAGAATGTAGGAAAAAATCAAAAGGATACTTATTATTTTGATATCGATAAGTGTAAGCAATGCCCCTACAAAGAAGGATGTTATAAAGAGGGAGCACAATCAAAAACCTATTCAGTGAGCATCAAATCCACGGAGCATAGTGAGCAGCAAACTTTCCAAGAAAGTGAATATTTTAAAGAGAAGGCAAGAGAACGTTATAAAATTGAAGCAAAGAATAGTGAACTAAAACACAGACATGGGTATGATGTGGCATCTTCCTCCGGTCTCGTCGGCATGCACATGCAAGGAGCAATGGCTATATTTGCAGTAAATCTCAAAAGAATATTGACGCTATTAAAGTAAAGAGCATGAAGAATACATAAAATAAAGGCGAATTCTCACTCAGAATGGAGGGGAATTCGCCTTTAGCTGTTTAAGCTCATTTTACAGATTCTTAAAACACACGTTTTTCAGTGGCCTCCTTAATTCAGGGGAGTGTTTTTAGATATGAAAGGTGGATGAACAGTAGATTACAAATGTGGAAGGCGGATAATATTAGGGCTTCATCAGCATTGATAATATTTATGTTTAATTTACAAACAAAATCGATGGTGTTGGATGCGTGTAAGAAAGCCAATTTTACACTTGTTCGCACATTCAAAACTGCATAAGGAGTGATAATAAATGGATAGCTGTTGTCAAACATCCACCGAAAAGCCAACAACACCTACTCAATGCCCTGTTTGTCATCAAAAGGGCAAAAGTATTCAATTGATTACGCTCAAGGCATTACTTCAACCAACAGCGTTAGAAACCATTCGCCCTGAATTGACTTACGCTTTTTGCACGAATTCGTCTTGCGAGGTTGTCTATTTTAGCGGTGTGCAGACATTTGGCAAAGATATCTCATCTACTCCTATATAGAGGATAACTTCGTAGTCCGATGGCTATTTTCTCTTGACCGGTATGATAAACAACATTATTGTTTTTGCACTTTAATAGTTCTCTAGTTGCTTCATCAGGATCTTGAATCGCTCGTACTAAAGCAACTTCATCAACGAACTGAATGTTATCTTCGGTATGAGAGTCAAGAATTTCAAGTAAGACGTATTGATCAGGGTATATCGTACGAACTTCTTGCCATTGCATCATGATCACACCCTTATAGTATTTTGGACAATTCCTGTTCGAGCTCTTCGATAATCATTGAATCTGGTACATATAGATGCTGAGGCATTGTAATACAAAAGTAACGGGTAGGAGCCGAATGCTCCTACCCGTTTACTTTTATTATCTGGCAATGACCGTGAAATCGTATTATTGAATTTTCACTTTGTGGTTTTCGTTTACAGGGGTTTTTACATACAGAACTTTCTCTCTCGAATCGAAATAGTAACCACTTTCCTGTTTGTTCAATTCTTCTGCACTGCCGGCTTTGGCATATTTGTTATTAGCCGCTTGCACTTTATTCGGTTCTTTAGCATTATGCAGTTTAAGCGTGTAGGACTTAATATCGGATGCATACTTTTGAGTCTTTTTGTCCTGCTCGAACTCGATGTGGTTACCTTTCTTCTCCACATGGAATTCTGTGACATTATATTCGCCTTGTTTGTAATCCAACGTCTCAGCATCGTCCTCGTAGAAGCTGTAGCTGGCTTTACCGTTCAGGTAAGTGTCAAGAATCAGGTTTTCCAGCTTCTTCTCATCCGTGTGCTGCTCTACTTCCTGACGAGGGATGATCGAATTATTTTTCACGAAAATAGGTAGTGTTCCAAGATCAGCTTTAACTGAAATGGTCTGGTTACCGTCAAACTCTTTTCCTGTCCAGTAATCCACCCATGTCTGGCCTGCCGGCAGGTACACTTCACGGCTCGTTTGACCTTCTTGTACGACAGGTGCAAGCATGAGTGAATCACCGAACATGTACTGATCTTCAATGTTGTAGGTTTTCGCATCATCCTGGAACTGGTAAACAAGCGGTTGCTGAACCGGTTGACCGTTTTTGGCTGATTTATTGAATTGATTGTACAAGTACGGCATCAGCTCGTAGCGCATCGAAATGTATTTGCGGCTGATATCTTCGACCTCTTTGCCGAATTCCCAGGGCTCCTGTCCGCTTCCGAGTCCTGATTTCGCGCTATTGTCATAGTGGTCTCGGGCAAATGGCAGGAAGGCACCGACCTCGATCCATCTTGCGAACAGTTCAGGCGTCGGAACATTGCCCGGCGATTTCGCAAAGCCGCCGATATCATTGCCGACAAACGGAACCCCGGACAAACCGACGTTGGCATTCATCGGAATCGACATTTGCAAATGCTCCCAGTTACTTACGTTGTCCCCGGTCCAGAGCGCCGCGTAGCGCTGCGTTCCAGCGTACATGTCGCGGGTTAACACGAACGGACGGGTATTCGGTTTATTTTTCAGAGCACCGTTATAAGTTGCTTGCGCTTCATCATGTCCATAAAGATTGTGGTATTCCGTATGCAGTTTCTTCTCTCCATTGTCGCCTTCAAACACGGTATCCAGCGGCATCGTATGGAATGGGCCGTCAAAAACAGCAGGTTCGTTCATGTCATTCCAGATACCGTCAACTCCTTCGTTATAAAGGGTACCCAGATTGTCAGCCCACCAGTTGCGGACATCCTTCTTCAGGAAGTTCGGGAAAGCGGATTTACCCGGCCACACTTCACCGATGAAAGTGGAACCGTCCGGATTTTTCGCCCAATAGTTATTTTGGGTTCCTTCTTGGTACATACGGTAGTTTTCGTCCTGCTTGACAGCAGGGTCATTGATTGTAACCGCGTGGAATCCCTGGCCTTTCAGCGTCTTAAGCGCTTGTTTATATTGATCGTTCCAAGTGAACACGCGGTAGCCATCCATGTAGTCGATGTCAAAATGCATCGTATCGAGCGGTATTTGTTTCTCACGGTATTTATTGGCCACATCCACCAGTTCTTCAGGAGTATATCCCCATTTACTTTGATGGAATCCAAGTGACCACATCGGAGGAGTTTCCGATTTTCCTGTAAGCTCAGTATATTGATCGATCACATCACCGATCTCCGGACCGTTGATGAAGTAATAAGTAAGCGTGCCGCCGTTGGCGTAGAAATAGTAATAATCGTCTTTTTCACTGGCCATTTCATAATAGGAGCGATACGTGTTGTCGAAGAAAATACCGTACGCTTTTGTATCTTTCAGACCTATGAAGAATGGAATGGACGTATACAGATATTTTGTATCCTTATTATAGGAATAAGCGTCCGTATTCCACATGCCAAGACTTTTGCCGCGTTTATTCAGCCCTCCTGATTGCTCACCGAATCCATAGAAATTTTCACTGGCATCGGTTTTCTTGAATACATATGGCTTCCCGTCTTCATAGCCAACACCTTGTGCTGCATCCTCGTTTATAACATTTCCCTGATTGTCCAAAAATTTGACACCGAACGGACTTTTATTAATTTTCACTGTAATTTCATTAGTAGATAGAGTGTATTCTTTATCCGTTTCTTCGGTCTTAAATTCAGGTGTTTCCCAATCCTTCTTAGCAATACCTGGGGAGATAAATTCTTCTTCACCGTTTTTCACTACCGAGACTTTCGCCATATCTTCATCGAATAGGCGGATATAGCCTTGGAAGTCGCCCAGGTTTAACTTCACTCCGTTCTCCAAAGCTTCTAACGATTGTACGGATAGTGGCTTAAGATTCTGTTTGTCCAGCGAGGTATCCGCTTCAGGCTGCGTTATCGCAGCAAAAGCCACGTTGGCCGGAAGCGCGACCGCGACCGTTCCTGTCAGCAGAGTTAGACACATAGCAGCTTGTGCCAGTTTTTTTGACGTGCTCAAAACCTTTAACTTCTTCATCATAATTTCTCTCCCACTCCGATTTAGTTTAGAAAGCAGACATACTCTTTTCAAAGTAAAAACTTCAGTTTCCGGTGCCTACTACAAAGTTAGCAAGTAAAAACGGCATGAACAATGGGGAAAACCTCCTATGGGCTTCCTTAATAAGTTGATTAACAGGAGAGAGAGGGTTCTCATATAGGTAGATCAATCAAAGAAAAACTAGTCCTGACATGGATTTATGCTTGTTCAAGTTTTTTTTTGAGGATTAAATTTGAAGTTAATCATTACCAAAAAATATGTATATATATGGTTAAATGTAGTTCTATAGGGCTACGGGTTAGACATTTCAAAAAGTACATGATGTGAAGATCAACCTTTTTTATTATTGAATTTCGTAAATTAAGACACTTCAACCGACTAATTTTGGAATTATTGTATGGTTTTATTAAAATCAAACTTTGACTTATCAAATTTTAGGTGAAAATAGGAGGGGGGAATATATTATGCCTTTATGAAAATATAAAACACTTTATTGTTTGGGAACGATTACATATACGTGTTAGCAAAGAAAAATGTGAGATGGCTTATCATAATTGTTACTTGAGACATTTGATTGTAGAGCTGTTTTTCGGATAATGTTAAGAAACTATGGATAGGAGTGAGAGAAATGAGAAGTTGCAGAATGATGCGGCTGGTCGCGGCTCTTGCGTTCAGCGGAGTTATATTGATGATACCGACTTGTGGGAATGCTGCTGACAACGTTGCTGATTTTCGAAAGGATGTCCATATTCAAAGAGGTCCACTGCTCGAGGAGCTGTCTACGGATAAGGCGGCTTATAAACCTGGAGAGGATATTCAGTTTAAATTGAAGCTAAAGAAGTCTGTCCGCAGAGGAACGTTCCATATCCGTTATTTGCACATGGACCGGATCATAAAGGAAGAAAGACTGAAAGCGGAAGGCGATCAATTGACTTGGAACTGGAGACCGCCTGGGGACGAAGGGAGAGGCTACTTGGCCGAAGTGTTCTATGAGCAAGACGGTAAGACGGCCGATCACATGAATATTGCTGTGGACGTTTCCTCCGACTGGGGAAAATTTCCCCGCTATGGTTACTTGGCAGATTTCCCGGCCATGAATCAGGACGAGATGTCCCGAGTCATCGAACGTTTAAACCGGTTCCATATCAATGGCATCCAGTTCTACGACTGGCAATATAAGCATCAAGAGCCTATTCCCTTCCAAGACGGCAAGCCTGTGCGGGAATGGAAAGATATTGCTAACCGTTCTGTAGCGTTCGATACGGTAAAGGGCTATATCCACCTGTCTCACAATCGCAACATGAAGGCAATGAACTACAACTTGCTGTTCGGGGCTTATGCCGATGCGGAAAAAGACGGTGTGAAGCAGGAGTGGGGATTATTCAAGGACCCAATCCATATGGATCAGGATAAACACCCACTTCCGAAAGAATGGGCAAGCGATATTTATATGTATGATCCCTCTAATACGGAATGGCAGAACTACTTGATCGACAAGGAACTCAAGACGTTTGAGGCACTACCCTTTGATGGTTGGCATGTGGACCAGTTGGGAGACAGGGGCGCACTTTGGACCTATGACGGCAAAAGCATCAACATGGCTGAGACTTATCCTGCATTCCTGAATAAATCCAAAGAGAGGCTGGATGTGGATTATGTTATGAACGCAGTTGGCCAATACGGTCAGGAATTCATTGCCCGTGAAGCTCCCGTCAAGTTTCTGTATACCGAGGTGTGGGGTAATCACCCGGGTTATCAGAATTTGAAAGAAGTGATTGAGGAAAATTCAAAGTACAGCGGGAACCAGCTAAACACGGTATTGGCCGCTTATATGAATTATCATTTTTCCGATTCACCAGGCGAGTTCAATACACCGGGGATCCTGCTGACGGATGCGGTGATTTTCGCTTCCGGAGGATCTCATCTGGAGCTTGGAGAAAACATGCTGTCCAAAGAATATTTCCCTCATAAGAATCTAAGCCTGTCTCCGGATTTGGAAGAACAGCTGATCCACTATTACGATTTTCTGGTAGCTTATCAGAATCTGCTGCGGGATCACACGGAAGATTCCATACTGAAAGCCGAGGGAATGGGAGAGCCAGCCTTTTCGGATCAAGCCGAGCAAGGTAAAGTGTGGTCCTTCACGAAACGGAAGGATGGTAAAGACATCTTTCATTTCATTAATTTCACAGATGCTTCCACTATGGATTGGAATGATGACAACGGAAAGCAGGCGGAGCAGACAGAGAGGCTGAATGTTAAGGTTTCTGTGAAAATGGAAAAACCGGTTGCCAAAGTATGGTTCGCTTCCCCTGATTATAACAAGGGCTCACCGCAATCTTTAGCGTTCTCGCAGCGGGACGGCATATTGCAATGGGAGCTGCCCAAGCTGAAATATTGGGACATGGCGGTTGTGGAGTATAAGGAGTAGAGGGCTCATTTCCTGCAAATGACATTGGTATTGCATCTTTCATCGTGTACACTCTTAGGAAGAAACAAAATAGGAGGTACTATGTTTCGAAAATTCAGAATATCAAATCGCTTCACGACTAAAATCATACTGATCCTCCTGCTCGTTATTTTAATCCCGATCATTTTTACCAGCTGGTCCTTCTATTGGGTAGCCGACTCCATCCTGAAGAAAAACGTACGGGAGTCCACCCTTCAAATCGCCGAGCAAACGGCGGAGTCGCTCTCTTTTATTTTAAACGTAGGAGTAGATACCTCCGATTTTATTTCCAGCGATCCAAACATTCAACGCGCTGCTTTGCAAGTAAACAGCAGTCATTCGTACGAAGAAAACAGGAATTCTCAATATATTAATACTTTACTGAACAACTATGTCTATTCTAATTCCTTCGTCAAAATCGTTTATTTATTGAAAGAGGAGGGGAGAGGGTGGGGCAGTGGTACCTTTTCCGACTCTGGACTTAAGCAGTTACGTCTTTCAGATATGGAATGGGTGAAAGACGTCAAAAGAAAAGACGGAGAACTGGTTTGGCAGGGCCTTCAGTATGACCATTTCAGCGGAGGCGGTGTCAATACGGACCTGGTTTTGCCTGTCGGAAGGGTTCTGAAGGATTTTGATACCATGCGTAATATCGGACTGGTGCAGGTTCAGTTGGACGGGCAGTCGATTCTGAATACGATCCGGCAGCCGGAACTCGGGGATACGGGAAAGTTTTTCGTTGTGGATTCCAAAGGGAGACTCATGATCGATTCCAACCTCGAAATGATTAACCAGAAAGTGAAGAATCCCGACTTGTATCAAAGGATTGTGAGCGATGACGCAGTGGAATTTGAGTTTGACATGAAAGGGGTGCCTTATTACGGGGTTAAGCAGCTGCTGAGCAACGGTTGGATGATTGTAGGGACTGTTCCGGTCGATGAAATCAGCGGACAGCTGGAAAATCTCCAGACCTGGATATTGTTGTCTTCCGTAGTTTTCTCCATGATTGCTATCGGTATTGGGCTTTTCATAGCAGGATGGGTGACCAAACCCGTAAAACAACTTACCCAAAGTATGCTTCACGTTCAACAAGGAGACCTAAACGTAAGGGCGGTCGTTCGAACCTCTGATGAAATCGGCTTTTTGAGCAAGCAGTTTAATAAAATGCTGCAGAAAATCGGGAATTTAATGCAGCAGGTGGAGGATGAACAAAGCGAGAAGCACCATGCTGAACTTCGGGTTGTCATGCACCGGGTTCATCCCCACTTTCTTTATAATACGCTCAGCACACTGCGGTGGCTTATTGATTCTGGCCAGAACGACCGGGCATCTCAAGTTTTGCACGCGCTAAACCATTTGCTCGAGGCTAACATGGGCAAAAGCGGGAGTATGATACCGGTGGAAGAGGAACTGGATATCATCCGGAAGTACTTGATCATTTTGGAGCTTCGCTACGAGAAAACATTTGATCTGGAGCTGGACGTTGAACCGGGTTCTGAGAAGTTTATGATTCCCCGCATGCTGCTGCAGCCATTGGTGGAAAACGCCATATTTCATGGGATCGTACCCAAAAATACAGGTGGCCGGATCTCGATAAGAATTCGTACGTGTAGAGGAGACTTGGAATTTCTCGTAGAAGATGATGGTTTAGGCATTGGGGATGAAAAGCTAAAAGCATTGAACGACCCGGGGACTGCTATTGAAAATGGAGAAGTTGGCATCGGTCTGCGCCACATCTATGACTCATTGCGGCTTTATTATGCCCGAAATTGGGAATGGTCTATCGTAAGCAGAACCGGCCAAGGAACCGCAGTACGCATTTTGTTAAAAAAACTTGTGGAATCGGCATCTGAGAACTAGCAGATCAGGGGGGAATATCATGTATAGAGTTCTTATTGTAGACGACGAGCCTGTCATCCGCAACGGTATCAGTGCGTTTATCGATTGGGAAAAGGAAGGGATGACGGTTGAAGACCATTACGCTAACGGTGAGGAGGCATTGTCTGCTTTAGAAAGTCTTTCCTTCGATATTCTTATCACAGATATCAAAATGCCTTTGCTGAATGGCATTCAACTGATGAAACAAGCGTTGGCGCTATGCCCTTGGCTAAAGGTGATCCTCATCAGCAATTATAGTGACTTTGAATACGTAAAAGAAGGACTTAAGCTGGGCGCCGTCGATTATTTGTTAAAGCTGACCTTGAAGGGGGAAGACCTTCTTGCCGTCCTTCACCGTAGTATTTCCATGCTGGAGGAAGAAAGGAGAAGGGATTCTGAATGGAATCATTACCAACAAGGGGCTCTCTATCTGGACCGAAAGCGTGTCGAACAGGAAATTAAAAGATACATCGTCCAAGAACAGACCTTTCCTGAGTCTACCGTTTGGGCTCCGGCATGGCTGGAGGATTCCTATACCTGTGTTCATCTTATGCTGGATGCCGCTGAGGAATGGAGAGAAAATTACGGATATTTGTATGTGCAGCTGCTGCTTGAGGAACTGCAGGAAGCGTTTTATTTGCAGATAAGGGAAGGATGCGCACTGCTGGTGTCCGAAAGCAGCCTGTTTGTCATCTTTCCGGATCTCGAAGGGGAGGTTGAACAACAGCTCGGCCATTGGAAGCGGCAGCTCGAAGCGAAATGGGAAATTTCGACGTCGGTCGGCTTCGTCAAAGAGCAAGGAGTGAGCCGAATTCTTAAGGGATATGCCGAGAGCAGTTTGACCTGCCAAAGACGATTTTTTGAAGGGCTGGGCGGCTTGTATCGAGGGAGCCGATCGGAAACCAATCCTGTTCAAACGTTAACAGATGGAGAACTAAATCATGATTGGGCTCCCTTCTTTGAGATGATTCATAACGGTGATCCGGCTTCATCCGCGGTTGATTTTGCGCTTGAACGCTGGAAGAGCGGGATCTTGAACCCGGGAGAAGTACAGCTAGAGGCGTACACCCTGCTTACAGGCGCTTATCAGCCGCATGAAGACGCAGGAACCCTACTCTCTGAACGGTATGAACTGCTTTCCAAGACAGAAACATTGGAACAACTGGCATCATTCATGATTTGTGAGCTGGAGGAGATGGGCAAGTCTTTTATTCCTAAATTGTCCGATAACGGTTACAGCGGGCAGCTAATCACGAAGGCGCTGGAATATATAGCAGCCCATTATACCGAGAACTTGACGCTCCAAAGCGTAGCGGATATCGTTCATCTCAGTAAAAGTTATTTCAGCCATTTATTCAAAAAACAAACCGAACGAAACTTTATCGATTATCTGATCGAGCTGCGGATTCGGGAAGCGAAGCGGTTGCTTACGCAAAATGACTGCCGGATTTACGATGTAGCCGGAGCCGTGGGATTTAAAGACGTAAAATATTTCAGCAAGGTGTTCAAAAAAATAACAGGACTTACTCCAGTAGAATATAGGGAAAGCATGAAATGACAGTTCCCGCACACCGATTAAGAAAGGAGAATTACCTAGTGGCCATCCGGTGGATATCCTTTTTACTGACTCTAGTGTTAACGGCCGGGTGTGGGAGTCCGTCCGTAATCTCGGATTCAAATAATGTTCAAACGCTCCACGGAAAGGATACAACCGTTATTACCTTCTGGCATACCTATAACGATGCAGAAACCCGGCTGTTAGTGCAAGAATTGATTCCGGCTTTTGAGCGCAAGAACCCGGGCATTCGGGTCAATTACATTAACTTAGCCAACAATAATGAACTAAAGTACAATTTGATTGGACGGGCCTCCTCCAATCGTGGTCCGGATGTGGTACGAATGGACATCTCTTGGGTGCCAGAGTTCTCACATAAAGGGCTCCTTGAACCATTAAACGGGTTCCCGGGATTCGAACTTCTGCAGCAAGCGTTTCACCATAAGGACATGAGCGTTGGTTTTTATAAGAATCAATATTACTCCCTGCCGCTTAATTTATATACCAAGTCGGCCATTTTTAACCGGGAGCTTCTGGAGCGGGCGGGATATTCAGAACCTCCACGCACCATGGATGAAGTTCTGGAGCTTGCTTGTACGCATCACTTCACAATTGGCTTGGGGGGATTGGAGGCTTGGGATACACTTCCGTACCTTTTCAGCCTTGGAGGCTCGTTTATGGATGAGAATTCCACCAGGGCTTCCGGATTTTTGAACAGCAAAGCCACCATCCGGGCGGTAGAGAAGCTGGTTGGTCTTTATAAGGAAGACCTGATTCATCTTTCTACGGTGACCCTAAACGGCGATAACTGGAGGGAAGTACGGAACGGAAACATGATTTTAACGGACGAAGCGCCGTGGTTTTACAGATTGTTAAAAGACTCGGAAATCAAACAAGCACTTCAGCAGACCGTACCTGTACCTTTTCCAAAGGGGAATGGCCCGTCTTCGATTATTGGCGGCGAAAACTTAGTCATTATGAAGGGCAGCAAACATCCTGCGGAAGCGTGGGCTTTTATGAAATGGATGACAGGAAAGGAAGCTCAGCTGACCATGGCACGAGCCGGTTTAATCCCGACTAACAAGGAGGCGGTTAAAGCGCTGAGTCTAGACAAGGATTTTTACCTTTACCCATACGTGGAAGCTATGGATGATACCTTTCTGAGGCCGACTGTGAAAAACTGGAGCAGAATCGATGAAGTGTATACCTTGTACCTGCATAAAATATTTATGGGTGAACTGCCCGTTAAGGTTGGATTAGATCGTGCGGCGGCTGAAATAGACAAACTATTGGAAGATTCTGATTGACATATCTTATTGAAAGCACAGGATCTTAATGTGCATGAAGAGGAACGAATTGGGGACGAAAGATATCATCAAAGAGCAAATGGTAACCAAACAGAATAATACTCAAAAGTAGAAAACCCTTGTAAATCAAGCTTTAGCCCACTGAGTTCAATGGGAACCAAATTAACTATGTTCCCGCATACAACACATGTGGAGTGCGTAGTAAGGATATATCGGGAAGATTTAATAATTTAAAATGAGGGGCTTCCTTAAGAGGAGGTTCTTTTTTTGTGCACATTTCAATTACTATGTATTAAATTGGTGGGAATTGGTATGGTTAATGTAGTGGAATTCAGATTTTAACGGTTTTGAGAGATTACTTAGATCATAACATTTCAGTTTGATAGGGAAGTAAATTTCAAATCTTGTTTCATATAATGACGAGCAAAGTGATGAATATTTTGAAGAGACAATTTCAAAGAGTTAAGAAAAATCCTAGATTTGATTAAAGTGAATACTTCATTCAATATAAAGAAGGCCAAAGCGTTTTGCTTGATTTAGTAGATGAGAAATTATATCCGAAGTAATTGAATATAATGGAATACTACATTACATGAAATTAAAACGACATCGATTTAGTCGTGAGTGTCGCTCATGTTGGCGGCGTCGATCCAGAAGCCAGTCTGACAACGATTGAGATGCGGAGAGTGATTGTCAAAGAGTCACTGCGTCTATTGAAGATTGATAATGTTCGCTTAGATGGTAATTATGCTCGAATTGAAGGTGCCCTTGGCGAGTATGGCGTACATTTGGGCAGCGGCATGGTTTATAGACAAGCTACAGGAGCTATGCATATCATTCCTGTACATTCACAGCATAGAGGTCGTATATTCTTACCCTTTATTGATGAAGATCCGAAGACAGCAGAAATTCTCTCTAAGATCGTGTTGTTGGCCGAGGATAAGAAGATTAAAGATCCACAGATTCTAATGCAATTGCAATCATAAATAAGCTCTCACACCACTTCTATTACGGCATGAGTGTGAGAAACCTATTTGTTCATTTTAAAAGGATAGCCCGTAATTATGGGTTATCCTTTTACCATATTCAGAAGGGAATTCTATTATTGCGTTATGACATTGAAATTACTTGCACATCTTATTTGACACTTCACGAACAAAAGCTACGGATCAAGTCGTTTTTGATAGATTATTTTGGCACAGCTCACTTCTTCCTTGTTGAAACGGGCTTTGCTATAACAGCCGTACAAGAGGAAATAACTTTTTTTGAGTGGATAAATACAGGTAGACTGAATCGAACGACTAAAGAATTGTTTCTTTTTGAATGGGCGGAGCAAGAGAGATGGAGTGGGCATTTCCTATTGAAATGCAGTATTTTCAATCATTTGGATAATAGCAGGGGTAAGCAATTCGAGAGAATCGTCTTGCAAATGAAAGAACATATGGGACATCCAACCTTAACATTTCATATCGATCAAAAAGGAAAATATATCGAGGTACGGCAATTTCATCATCGTGCTGATGGGAAAATTGGCTATGATTTTCTTCCTTATGCAGAAGATGAGCACGGACGTTGGCGTAAAAATTTGGGTGTTGGCTTATGGATATATCGTGTGGATTTTCATTTATTATATGAAGGAATCAAGTTGGTATATCCGCGCAAGGGGACAGGCTTTGAGTATTTTGATGATACTGGTATGAATTTTATTAGTAAGCCGGAATGGAAAATGATCCTGATGCATTGGACGCAACTTGCTATCCATAACCCATCTAGTGCTGAATTTATAGATTATGTAAGTCGGTGGGTGATAGCAACGCTAGAGCATGTGGATGAAATTGCGATTGAAGGGAATTTGTAATAAGTTATAAAAATGATATCCATTGTTGTAGAAGAACAGATGGAGAGGGTAAATTTATATAATGGGGGTAAGGTATGGGCAAAAAGAGCGAAAAATATTCAATTAGTAAAATTGATATTTTCTTAGGTGACTTAAAAGGATTTAAGTATCCCCAATATACAATCCAAATTAATGATATAAGTTTGAATGATTATTTGAATCTTCACACCAAAAGTAGTGATTTTGATTTACTACTTCCGCCTATTGCAATGTTTAACAATGAAGACCAACAAAAGGCAATTCATCTAATTGATTTTAGAAATGTGACTATGCCATTATTAATATGCAGTGATGACATGGATTTTTTTTGCACAATAGTTTCAGCGTATGTTGTTGAACATGACGATATTGTGCTATGGAAGTATTTTGGATATGGGTTAGAGATATCTACAAGTATTCATGTACCTGCTTTGGCTTTTGATAAAATTGGGTACGCAGCATTTATTAATAAATTTAAAACGTTTGCATTAGAGAATTATGGTGCTAGCTCGATTGGGCGACCCTCTTAAGCTTGCTAAAGCTTGTCAAAACGAATGTATGATGGAGAAAGGCTTGAATAAATCCTTGAAAGACGTTTTGCTTATGTTGAGATTTTATTGCATGACAGGTCTTATGAGATTTATGGTTATTCCGGTGTTGGTTAACTATTCAGAAGAAAATTGAGAAACGCTAGGTTACTTGTATTTAGTATGATCTATGTGTTTGTTATTGTATTATGGATAATAGAATGACTGCCTCAATAGGTATTTATAATATAGAACATAGGAGGATTGAATGTCCTGGAGCAAATTGAAGCAACATCTGGAGAGTTTTCTCTGTCCTGCATTATATGGAAGGGTTGAATACCGTGCAACCGGCTATCATTATTTACCAGATAAAGCAGGACTTTGTTATATTGCGGTAGATAAAAAGAATGTACTCAATATGAGTGATAAAACTACCTTAATCAGATGGTATCAGACGGAGCTGGAAATTAAGAATGATTCAGATATCCAAATTCCTATCAGCAATGAAGAAATTGAAGCTGTCAGAAAAGATACCAAGGGAATAGTTCCGGATGATCGTCTAAAAGTAATTGCAAGAAGTAGAAAAATATCAGAATATGCAAAGGAGCTTTTGTTAGCACAGTTATCATTAAGTAAATCAAATTTTAGCGTTGTAGCTAATAAATTTTTATCCATTTCTATAGAGGAAAGCATGGAGAGCAATGATATCTTATTGAATATTCTAGCTTTGGTGGACAGACGAGTTGGAAAAAAGCGAATTTTAAACATGACCGAGAAAATGAAGTTAAAGCATCCAATTGTGCAGTATTTTTATGAACTACGGCTTAGTACCTTATGAAATAAAAGCCCAAGGGTATTGGGTTGAGCGCTTTTCCTGAATTGTGGACTTATAATTCAAGAAAAGGATCAAGAAACATATAAAACTCGTCGAACGATGATGTAATATAGGCTGTAAAGCCTGTAACATCAAGGGTTTCCCGCAAGGGAAACGTCGTTTGACCACATATTGAATACATTGTGTAAAATTAAAGACTTCTCGTGAGTTCGTTGAGCTTACGGGAGGTCTCATTTTTTTCATAATGATTTAATGTTGGAGAGGCCCATACAATTGCGCATGGACCTATTTGATTTAGTATTGTGCTGATTTTAATCTCAAACATTTATCTTTTTTCTATAATCGCTCGGGGTTATACCAGTACTATTCTTAAATAAACGATAAAAATACGAACTACTAGTAAATCCAGTTTTTTCGGCGATATCAACAATGGTGTAATCAGAAGTCTCCAGCAGCTCTTTGGCTTTATTCAACCGCATTTCACTAATTTTATCAGATAGTGCTTTTGTGGTTAATTGTTTATATAGCCGGCTGAAATAAATTGGAGACATCGATAACTCGTCTGCAATTGAATTTAAGCACAGGTTGGAATTGCTATAATCTCGCTCAATAATTTGATGTACTTTTCTAATGAGATCTTCTTGTTTTGTACTTCGTTTCTCTTCGAGTTTTTGACTTATTTCTTCAAATATCTTGAAATACGGCGTGTTGATTTCTTCCATGGTTTCAACATGATTGGGGAGTAAGAACGTTGTATCGAATTCGGGTAATGTTAAAATCGCATTGTTCTTTTTTAATGCCCGTAAGACGTTATTAACGGTAAGTGCTAAATGCGATATGACAAGTTGAACCACGGTAAAAGAATATTCTGATATTTCTCCTACGATATCGATATAGATGCTCCGTGCCTTATCCACATTTCCTGACATCAAGGATTCAATGAACTGTTTTTCTTTGTGAACGGGAAATATATACTCTTTGAATTTTAAGTCCATAATATCATCGGAAAAGAGGATACTGCCGTGTCCTTTGAATAATCGATGGTAAGAAGCCTCAAGTACCTGTTTGTAGATTAAAATGCATTGCTCGATGGATTCCTTCACAGGACTAAAGGTAATCGAAATGGATAATTTTAAATGTTTGGTGATTGACAACTGCATAAGCTCCGCCATTTCTATCAGCGAATCCCGTTCCATATTATTAAGCGGATCATGGAAGTTGAGTATAAGTATAAGACTATCATCCCCCATATCAATGGCTTCGATTTGAAAGATCGGCGAGGCAATTTCTGTACTAACGTTCATTATGCCGTATTTGAGCAAATTAATATCATCTTTGTATTTCTCGAGAACCGACGGGAACTGATCAATCCTTATTAAAACAATCAGTGATTTACTATTAACCATTAGCTCCGAATTGAAGTATTTCAATTTTTGTTGCAACACCTCAGCATTATTCGTTTCTCTACCCAAAATCGTATTTCTCAGAAAATCCTGTTTGAGAATATGTTGATGATTACGTTTTTCAGTTTCTAGGATTTTGAATTTACGTATGAATTTATCAATTGGTCGATATACCCTATGGGATAAAGTTAACGAAATCAATAAACCTAAGAGAAGAATGCCAAGACAGATACTGAGTGTTCGATACTTCATTCCACTTATTTCTTGAGTAATATTGCTATAAGGGGTAATGCGAACATATCTCCAACCTAATGGATCGGGAGAAGTGTACGTTATTAAAGATTTAACTCCATCTACTGTGTCTACAAAATATGTAGAGTGTGAAGGATCCTGAATAATTTTCTGTATATAGGTTTTATCAGATAGATCAGTTAGCATTGCTTGCCTGTCATTACTGGAGTATAATATTCCATCCTGATTAATGATAAACGTGTTATTCTCCGATTGATCTAATCGCAGGCCTAACCATGATGCAGAGATATTGACAACGACCGCTGTATTTAAAGCGTTATTATCATCAATGATGCTATAACACAAGTAAGTGTAGCTTGATACATGAGTGGTCTCAACCGAACCGATGTTATATGTTCTGGGGATCGGTTGGAAGGGAAGATGTTCTTTGAATTTCTTAAAAAGGGCTAGAATTCCCTTATCATCAAGTTCGGACTTCGTTTGAACTCCGTTTCGTGCATTATTGGCACTAATATAGAACTGATTGGATTTCGCATTATATACATAAATGGATTCAATGAATGGTAAGGATGCGCGATAGTTATCAAGTTGTTGTTGTGCAAAAATGGTGTCATAGATATTCAAGTCCGTATAATACAACAATTTGGATACCGCAGGGTCAGTGTAAATCTGGGAGGACAGTGAGGTAACAGTCTCTGTCATATTAGATAACTCTGTTTTAATTTGATTCAGACTATTAGAATCGGAACGATAAACTTGTTTAAGTGCGATGCTTGTGAAGTCCATATAAAGAATAGTTGAAGTTATCAAAAGGGTAATAACAACACATCCAATAGAGCCGAGCAGTATTCGGCTATAAACTTTTTTATGCTCTCTAGACCACTGTTTCATCATTTCGTGAAACCCCTTTCATTACTAGTCTGAGTATAATTCATCAGTTTGGTGCTTTCAATCAAATTCGTAATTCAACAGCCAAAATTAGGTTAAATGTAGTGAAAATTCACAAAAGTACAAAAAGTTCATACTTCACAAGTACCGAGATTACAGCAATGTGTGTCATTGTACAGTATATTATCGAATCCGCTTCTTCTATGATTTGGAAGTAAGATTCACGAGAAATTCTATTCAGGAGGAGGTCAGTCATGTTTAAGAAGAAAGGTTTTTTATATGAATTAAATAAGAATAAAATCATGTTTTTGATGATAGCACCGACACTGCTTTTTTTCTTAATAAATTCTTATGCTCCAATGGTCGGCATCTATTATGCATTCACAAGTTATGATTTTGCAGGTGGTTTATTTGGAAGTCCGTTTGTAGGATTAGACAATTTTAAGTTTTTAACGCAATCTGGAATTCTGTTGAAGTTGACAATCAATACGCTTGGATACAACGTGGTGTTTATCATATTAGGTAACGTGGTATCTATAGGGGCAGCAATCCTATTAAGTGAAGTCCGAGGTAAGTTATTTAAAAAATTATCACAATCCATTATGTTTCTACCCTACTTCGTTTCGTTTGTTCTGATTAGTGTTTTAGCGTTTAACATGTTTAATGCTGATTCCGGTTTTGTTAATCAGTTACTAAAATCGTTAGGATTTGATCCAGTAGACATATACAATACACCATGGCTCTGGCCATTTCTGATTACAGCATTTTATATATGGAAAAACTTAGGTTATTCCATGGTCATTTATCTTGCATCCATCATGGGAATCAGCGATGAGTATTACGAAGCTGCCAAAATTGATGGTGCAAATATTTTTCAGCGAATCTGGTATATTACCATACCTATGCTGAAGGCAACATTTATCGTTCTGCTCTTATTTGCACTCGGAAGCATTATGAAAGGTCAATTCGATCTGTTCTATCAGCTTGTCGGGAACAACGGAGTGCTCTTCAACGTTACGGATATTGTCGATACTTACGTTTATCGATCTTTGAAAGTTAATTTTGATATTGGTATGGCAACTGCTGCTGGCTTGTATCAGTCTATCTTCGGATTTGTAATGATTATGACAGTGAATTATATCATCAGGAAAATTAATGATGATTATGCATTGTTCTAAAATAGGAAGGAGGGATTACATTGGATGACAACATTCTAAGTACTAGAGTTTTCCGCATGATGGCTTACCTGATCATTACGATTTTTTCTTTGCTCTGTCTCTTTCCCTTCATTCTGATCATTTCAGGCTCATTGACAGCTAATGAATCCATTATACGCGACGGTTTTCACTTGATTCCTAAAGTGTTCTCGCTGGAAGGTTATCAAATGGTGTTTACCTTTCCAGCTCAGCTAATCAAGGCTTATGGTGTTACGATTTTTGTAACTGTGGTTGGAACGCTGCTGGGATTGTTTCTTATTACGATGGCTGGTTATGTTCTGCAGAGGAAAGATTTCAAGTACCGTAATCAATTGTCCTTCTTCATTTATTTCACAACGCTGTTTGGAGGCGGGCTTGTGCCCTGGTACATCATGCTGACCACATACTTTGGGCTGGCAGACACCTATGCCGTACTGATATTACCTGGTCTTATGACACCTTTTCTCATTATTTTAATGAAAAACTTTATCAAATCTGCGATTCCGGAAGAATTATTCGAATCAGCCAAAATCGATGGCGCGAACGACTTTAGGATCTACTTCAGTGTCGTGCTGAAGCTTGCTATGCCAGGCATAGCGACTGTCGGTCTGTTCCTTGCTCTGACGTACTGGAACGACTGGTTTATGTCTTCCTTGTTCATTAATGACACTAGCATGTATCAGCTTCAATTCTACTTGTATAACACGATCAATACCATGATGTTCGTTTCTCAAATGGCGACTGGAACTGGGGTATCCCTAGGGCGCGAAATTCCGACAGAATCGACGAAGATGGCGATGGCAATCGTCGTTACAGGACCAATTGTTTTCTTATATCCTTTCGTACAGCGATATTTCGTGAAGGGATTAACGATTGGTGCGGTGAAGGGTTAGTACCGAAAGCAAACGAAAGAAACTCGTATGCGATCGGCTGACATAGATCATTCAATTAAGGGGAGGGTTAGTATGAGAAAAGGAAAAAAGAAATTGTTAACGATCGGCACTTCTTTATTCTTAACTGCAAGTTTGTTTGCTGGCTGCAGTGGTAATGCCAAAACTGGGGAGACTACGTCAAATACCAGCACGGAGGCTCCAACTGTAAAAGAAGAGGCTGTAAAAGGAGAGGCTGTAAAAGAAGCGACTGGAATCGACACATCCAAGAAAGTGGAGCTTCAGTTCTATATGCTGGGCGATGCCCCAAAGGATTTAAAGCTCATTCAGGATGAAGTTAACAAAATGGCATTAGAAGATTTGAATGCAACCGTCAAATTCAACTTCACAACCTGGACAGACTGGGAGTCGAAGTACAAGCTTCTGTTGTCCTCAGGGCAGCCGATTGACCTGATCTTTACGGCAGAATGGACGAATTACCAGTCATATGCGAAGAAAGGGGCTTTCCTTCCGCTAGATGATCTCCTACCGAAGGCTGCACCTAAGCTGCAAGCATATGTACCGCAGGATTTCTGGGAAGCAGTCAAGGTTGACAAGAAAATTTACACAGTTCCAGCGATCTGGAAGGAGTATGTAAATGAGGGTGTTGCCTATCGGGAAGATTTGCGTAAAAAGTATAATTTGCCAAAGCCGGAAACACTCGAAACCCTAGAGCAGTATTTGGAAGGTATACGCAAGAATGAACCGGATATGATGCCTCTGGCAGATACTGAGATCAATCATACAGAATCCATCCGTCAAATGACAACTAAAACTGTGAATACCAACTCAACTGTTCCATATGGACTTAACATCATGTATGACACTCCGAGAGACGTAACCTCCTATTGGGGCTCTCCGAAGCATTTGGAAGATTTAAAAATGTACAAGAGATGGCAAGAAAAAGGGTTCTTTATGAAGAATATGCTGAACATTAAAGATAGTGGTCATGATATATTTGCTAGCGGTAAAGCCGCAGCAATTTTAGGATCTGAGAATCCAAACCGCTTTGGTGATTCTGTTGTCAAAGTGAAAACGCTGCACCCGGATTGGGAGCTAGGTTATGCCCCATATGCAAATATAAAAGGGTTCTCTTCACCCGTTCACCCGATTCATAATGGCTTTGCAATTCCACGCAGCAGCAAAAATCCAGAAAGAGCGCTTGCTTTCTATGAGAAAATGGTCACTGATAAACGTTACAATTGGCTGACGCAATACGGTATTGAAGGCAAGCATTTTGAAATTGAGGATGGGAAATATTACAAAATGCTTGGTGATGTCCAATCAAACGGCTTCGCAAGAGAAGGTATGAATGGATGGGCATGGAGAAATCCGGAGTTCAATTTGTTTGATAAGAGCTATGACACTGTGCTAGATATGTTCGCTGAATTAGATAAGATACAAAAGCCAAATATTTACCAAGGCTTCGGAGAGGATTGGACGCCTTATCAAGCAGAGAAGGCAGCTCTTCTACAAGTTGAAAAGCAATACTTATGGCCTTTGAATGTTGGTATGGTTAAGGATGTTGAAGGCGGCCTGAAAATATTTATGGAAAAGGCCAAACAAGCTGGTCTCGATAAAATTCAAGCGGAATACACGAAGCAGTGGATACAGTATTTGGATGATTCAAACATTAAGTAAAATAGTCTAGAGTTCTTAGAGAACAACAGGACTAACGTCCTGTTGTTCTCTACTACAAAGGTGGAATTTTTATGAAGGTTCATTTTCATGGAACAGCTGCATTTGAAGGAATTCCCTCGCTATTCTGTCATTGCGAGACTTGCAAGCAAGCCAAAGTACTTGGTGGGAAAAATATTCGTACACGGACTTCGGTCTTGATTGATGAGGTGCTTAAGATCGACTTTCCGGCGGACACCTTACATCATTCGATTCGTGATTCTGTAGATATGGATAAGGTTCGTGATCTATTGTTTACACATTCACATTCGGATCATTTGTATCCTGAAGATTTACTGATTCGTGCGCTTGGGTATGCCCAATTTATTGAAGAGGAAGAACTTCATCTGTATGGTCATGACTTGCCTATTAAGCACTGCAGTCAATTGCTTGCCACGGAATCGCATCGCTTCCAATTTCACAACTTGAAACCCTTTGAAACCGTACAAACGCAAACAGCTACGATTACCCCATTGCTTGCCAAACATGATCCTAAAGAAACTTGTTTATTGTACATAATAGAGAAGGACGGCAAAACCATTTTCTATGGTCACGACAGCGGCTGGTTTCCTGAACAGACTTGGAATTGGTTGAAAGGGAAGAAACTGGATCTTGCCATTCTGGAATGTACGACGGGGAATGCCGAACAATGCGACGGTCATATGAATGTCAAGGATACTCTAAAAACACGGGAATGGTTAGTCGAGAATCATGTTATGCAAGCGGAAGGGCGAATCGTAGTCACTCATTTCTCTCATAATGCTCATCTGTTGCATGAAGATTTGGTTCATATTTTTGAGCCGAATGGTATCACAGTAGCATTTGATGGGATGCAACTGGACATATGAGTTAGCGCATAAGTGAAATGAGGATATTTCTATGATTTCAATGGCAGTCTTATTGGTTCTATTTTCAGGCTTCACACATGCGGTATGGAATCTATTTACAAAGAGAAGTCTGAATAAATACGTATTTCTCTGGTCGATTCATATTGTTGGTACACTTGCTCTATTACCTTATTTTATAATTGAACTGCTCCAAGTTGAGCTTCATGCGGAGACACTTGGCTATATGGCGATATCTGCTTTATTTCAAGGGATGTACTTCATTTTTCTCTCTAAATCGTATTCCTATGGTGATTTATCACAGACCTATCCTATCATGCGAGGTACTGGTGTCATGCTAGTGACCTTGTTAAGTGTTGTGTTATTCGGGGATTCATTATCTCTAGCAGGCTGGATAGGCTTTTGTTGTATCATAGTAGGGCTCTTTATTATTAGTGGAATAGTTAATCGTCATGCAAATCAAGGGAAATCGGATCATTCCATATCCATTCTTTATGCAATTGTAGTAGGGATATGTGTTGCGGGCTATACATTAATGGATAAACTGATTGTCCAGCAATTATCTCCACTATCAACGCTTGAATTATCCAATATTAATTATGTAATCGTCGCTTTCTTTATGGTTATAAGAGCTGGTCGTACACAAATCATAAGGGAATGGCAACAAAACTGGAAAATGATCTTGATTGGTTGTATTTGCTCGCCAGCTTCTTATTTTATGTTTCTGATGGCGATGAAGCTTGCTCCATTAGCTTCAATTGCGCCAATACGAGAAATTGGAACTGTTGTAGGTACGATTCTTGGCATACTTGTACTAAAAGAGAAGCAAGGCGTGCGAAGAATTATCATGTCGGCTGTGATTACCTGTGGGATCATCTCCATTGCCATATGGGGATAAGTTGGTCTGCCAAAAAACACATAAAACTGCTCATGTGTCATGGGCGTCATGATGTAATAAGGCAGATAAAGCCTTGAAATAAGAATGATTAGAAGCTTCTCATAAGTTCACTGAACTTTTGAGAGGCTTCTTTTTTATCTAATCATCCTTGTGTCTCAGCCATTCCATAATCGTCTCAAGACCAGTCGAAATACACTCTCTATTTCGGAAGAAAGAGGTCTATTAGCGTACTTCATGAATGATGAGAAGTTCGCTTCGCAGAAAAGGAATTTCACCAGACGTCAATTAGTGAGAACCACTAAAAGGGCGGGGGATTATGATGGAGGGAAATAAGTTAAAAGAAGCGTTTAAAATCAGAACAAAGTTGCCAAATGTTCAAACTCATTTTCTTGGATACAACATTTAGCAGATTGCTACCATCATAGAAAGATCACAATTCGATCGGAATTAATTTATAATTGACTATAATCATGATTGTGTTATAATTCAAACATATATTGTTAATCTAATAACTTATATTAGTAATATAACAAATAAACAATCTTGGAGTAGTTGCACGAACCCAGGAATCGGTTGTTCATCTACATCAATTGCTATTGAGAGAGCTAGTTCTTTGTAGTACAACAACAATTGTTAGAATAGTAACATTCAAAACGTTTCATAAGTAATTATAAAGGGAGAAGTGAATGGAATGGATGTTAAAGATATATTAGCGAAAGTAGATCATACCCTGCTTGATGTTACTGCTACATGGGATGATATAAAGAATTTATGTGATGATGCGATGAAATACCAAACGGCCAGTGTTTGTATCCCAAGTGCTTATGTTAGAGAAGCAGTAAATTATGTAGAAGGCAAAATAGCAATATGTACAGTTATCGGATTTCCGAATGGTTATAATACACAAGCCGTTAAAGTATTTGAAGCAACGGATGCAATTACAAATGGAGCATCAGAAATTGATATGGTGATCAATGTGGGCTTCTTAAAAAGTGGACGTTATGAGGAAGTTTGCGACGAAATACGTGCCCTTAAAAATGCATGTGGAAGTAGAATATTAAAGGTAATTGTTGAAACATGTTTGCTCACACAAGAGGAAAAAGTGAAAGTATGTGAGCTTGTTACAAAAGCTGGAGCTGATTATATCAAAACATCCACTGGATTTTCTAAAGCTGGGGCAACCAAAGAGGATGTCAGTCTGTTTGCACAGAACATAGGTCAGAATGTGAAGATTAAAGCAGCTGGAGGTATTCGCTCTTTGGATGATGCTAAAGCATTTATTGATTTGGGCGCAGACCGTTTAGGAACTAGTGCCATAGTTAAAATTGTAAAAGGGCAGGAAGTATTGGGTTATTAGATATGGTATAATTCTGATAATTATACTTTATTATTAGTAGTTAGGATGAACCGGTATGGATAAGCAAGAGAGAGTAAATACAATTGTATCAATCCTAAAAAATAAAAGTGGCGCATCCATCAAAGAGCTTTCACATCAACTTGATGTCACAGAAATGACTGTTCGCCGAGATATTAAATATCTAAAAGAAAATAAAATCGTGCAAGTTGTTTCAGGTGCAGTTATTTATAATGGTTCTGACCCAAATGAGAATAAACAAGATGAATATGATTTGACAACTCAAAAAAATAATCGAGCATCAGAAAAATATAATATAGCAAAGTTAGCAGCTTCATTAATTGAGCCTAACGATATTATTTTTATTGACATTGGTACAACAACCGCTCAAATCATCGAACATATTCCGTCAAATAGCTCTGTAGAAATTGTTTGCTGCACTATGAACGCCTTACTTGAGATTCATAAAAAAGGATTTAAGGATTTTATTCTTATCGGTGGTCATTACCGTCCGGAACTTCAAATGTTTGAAAGCAGAGAAGGTTTGGATTTAATAAGTAGAACACGAACAACAAAAGCATTTATTTCTGCTGCTGGAGTTAATGCTAAATTAGGTATTACTTGCACGAACAGTTGTGAAGTGGACACCAAAAATGCGGCAATTAATTGTGCCCTTGAGAAAATTTTAGTGATTGATTCCTCTAAGTTTGATATGGTTAAATCCACCTACTTTGCTTCGTTAAATGATTTTGATGCTATTGTAACCGATAGAGGTTTATCAGAAGAGTGGATTGAGAAAATCAAACAATTAAATATTTCTCTATATCTAGCTTAGAAATTCAGCGCGTGCCGATACTCAATCGGTGCGCGCTGTTTGATTTTTGCCTTTGAAGCCGAATGCCTCTAATCTTGTGTTGTAAGTCTCTTGTTACTTTATTCTTTTAAACTCGTTTCTTATATGTTATAACTAATGCTACATTCTGCAGATCATTTGGCATTTGATTATTTGAAGGGAGATTTAGTTTTTGAATTCACCACGGACACAAGACAACAAGAAATCATTATATATCGTTTTACTCATTACAGGGATTGTACTGGTAGCATTTAATTTACGACCTGCTATTACATCCGTAGGTCCATTAGTGGGCATTATTCAAGAAGAGGTGGGGCTAGCACATTGGAGTGCGGGTTTATTAATGAGTATACCTTTAATATCCTTCGCTGTAATGTCGTCTCTCGTACCCAAAATAGCTACTCGTTTATCCAATGAGAAGACGCTATTGTTAGGTTTGATTGTTCTTTTAGTCGGTATTTGCATTCGTTCCATTTCAATGACGCTCTTTATTTTCTTCGGAACGTTATTGGTTGGAGTAGGTATAGCCATCGGGAATGTTCTATTGCCGGTAGTTGTGAAGGAGAAATTCCCACAAAAGTTCGGTCTGATGACAAGTGTATATTCCACTTCAATGGGATTGTTCGCATCGTTAGCATCAGGTATTAGTATTCCTCTAGCCAATGATCTCAAGCTTGGGTGGGAGGGAGCTTTAATTGTATGGGGAGTTCCGGCAATCATAGCGATCTTGGTCTGGATCCTTCTTCTTAGGTTAAATCCAGCAAAAGGTAATGCAGTAAAAAGCGTAAGTATCAGCGCTAAGCAAATCTGGCGTTCACCACTCGCTTGGAAAATAGCCTTATTCATGGGATTTCAGTCTTCATTATTTTATATAACGATGTCTTGGTTACCTGAAATCTTATATAACTATGGCATAAGTAGGGGTACAGCAGGCTGGTTACTATCCTTCACACAAATTGTTGGCGTACCTGCTAGTTTTCTTGTTCCTATTCTTGCAGGACGACTACGCTCTCAAGTGTGGATTGCATTCGCATTAGGCATGTGCTCCATTGTTGGTTATGGTGGACTATGGATGGGCTCATCTTATCCAATAATGATCATAAGTATTATCTTAATTGGTATCGCTTTAGGAGGGAATTTTCCACTGGCCTTAAGTTATATCGGAATTCGTGCCCGAAATGGAAATCAAGCTGCAGAATTATCTGGAATGGCTCAATCAACGGGATACATGCTTGCAGCAATTGGACCTATATTGATCGGGTATTTATACGATATGACCCAGGTGTGGACGATTCCACTTATCACACTGATCGTTATTTCTGGAGTCGTGATGACGTTTGGAATGTTGTCTGGTCGAAATGAGTATGTATAAACATGAACAAGTAGTAAATTATGCTCCCCATACGGTAGACAGGTGAAATAATTAAACCTGCTGCTGTAAGAGGAGCTTATTTATACTCAAATCGTTTTATTTAAAATACTAAATATCTTTAATGCTAATTGAATTCGCAGTAATTCTTCGGAATGCTTTAAGTCCAGATTTAGTATTTCCTTTATTTTCTCAATTCGATAGATAAGCGTGTTTCTGTGCAAAAACATGGCCTTTGAAGTTTCCGTGACATTAAGATTGTTAATAAAGTAATTTTCTAAAGTTAACATATAACTTGTACCATGTAATTGATCATGATCAAACACTTTACCTAGACACTTTCGGAAAAATTCTTCTAATGCAACGACTTTGATATTTGCTTCCAACAGGTGGTAAACCGAATAATCTTCGAAATGTGAGACCTTGTTTTGAAGGTTTTTTTGTTGCATCAATTTAATCATTTCGTTCGCCTCAGAAAAGCTTTTATGTAACGAGCTTATTGTACTGTATTGCTGACCAATGCCTATTAAGAGCGTTTCCTTCGTTCTTTGAATAAGTACCTCGAGTAGTTCATTTGCATATAGCTTGGCATCACTAATCGAAACAGGAGGTTTTTCTTCATTTTGTCCTACTAGAATGATGACTCTATTATTTCTATAAAAGCACTTAATTTCTCCAATCGCTTGATGCGACAAGTCATAAATGATATCCACACACTTTTTTGCAATGGACTCCATTTTGTACTTTCCAATAATCATATCTTCAAACTTGTCTGCTTCATTCATTTCAATATTTATCACCATACTGTAATACATATAGCTCGGATTTAATCCATGTAAATAACATAAGGTTTGCAGCGCTTCATGAGATGATATTTTCCCCGAGAGTAAATCATCAATGGAGTCCTGCTTAATTCGTATTTCAAGTTCGCTAATTTCCTTAGCTTTTATCAGTTCGAGTGCCATGATGGTGGAGGCTTGCTGCAAAATAATGTAATCAAATTCAGATAGTTCTTGCACCGTCTGCCAAATAACAATGTATCCATAAATATAGTTGGAAGCAGCGACAGGAATAACTGGACATTTTATTTCAGCGCCTTCTGAATGATAAATCCTCTTAATAGACTTTTTCATTTCATTTAGATTTGTAGGAATGGTATCGATGAACTCTTTATTAAAAACAGGCTGTTGATTTGAAAAATCAAGATAATACTCGAGAGGACTGTTGTTCTTCGCATGTTCTGTGTGATGCAATAATCGCCAATCCTTGTCAACGATAATAATAGGATTACTGATCGTTTCGGATAACATGGAAGTTATTTTTGCAATACCGCCGCCTTCAAGTGTAATTTTGAAGAACAAGTTATGTACATCTAAAGTTTTTCTATTGAGCAAATCATATCTTCCGGAAACCTTCTCATTAATGATCGAGATCACGTTTGAAAGTGTATATTCAAAAGGCAGTTCTAGAAGTGGTAACCCATACTTATTAGCTTCATCAATCATGTTCTGAGGAAGCTTGTCAAAGTACCGCTTCATTTTCACAACCAATCCTGAACAGTTAAGCTCTGCAAGTTCCTTAATAATTCGATTTTGTAATTCTACATTATTTTTGAAGATATAGCCTGTTGATAAAAGTAGTTCGTTTGGTGAAAGCCAGTCAAAGGCATCGGGATTCTCAATAATGTTAACGATGGATATGGATTTATCAATTCCTTGTTCTCCAGCAACAATCTTTATTCCCTCTATAGCCTTGATTTTCATTAAGTCTTTAACGGTTAGCAATTTTCGGCACGCTCCTCAGACACACTTTTAACACATTCGCTTGTATAACATGCACAAATAGGATGCACTGTTTTTGGTTCGCTTAAACGATGACGATCCCCACTACTATATTATATATTAAGTGCGTAAGGTAATTACGCTTATAGTTACTATTGTACGATGTAACCAAATTATATTATTCAATCCATTTATTCAACTTTAGAAGTGAAAAGGAGGTCAATCACCTTTTTGAAAATATAAGGAATTAAAACAGAGGTGACTCTAGTGAGACTTGCAAAATACGGTGATGGCGATTTTATTCAGCGAATAATTCATCATAAGTTTCATGGTTTTGTTCATAGCACGTTTAATCGTACACTCAATATTCAATGTTTGGATAGTGGAGATTTGTATACTATTGCGTGTAAAGGAATAGATAATGCTCCTAATACACTTATTATTGACTTAGACAGCTTTGAAGAAGCAGATGTTGTAGTGAATGATAATGTAAGTTCAGATCATTCGATTCTAACGATTGCTAATAAGATGTCTATAACACTGGACGGTGCTATGAAATGGAATTGTGTATTGCCCATCTACCCTGCAGAAACTGATGTCTTAAAAATGAATGTATTCACAATGAAGCAATATATCAATCTCCACGGAAATAACAGCAGATTTGAAAGGGCTTTCAAAAGTGGTAATCCTTTTGACGATGAAATGTCTAAAATGCTTAATGAACGGACGCAGTTACTTGTATTGGAATTGCAAAACAAGCGAATGTCTACTGCAATCACACATGCAACTTCACTCATAGGCCTTGGACCAGGCTTAACACCAGCCGGCGATGATTTCTTGGTGGGATTGTTTACCGTCTTCAACATCGAGAATAATCGATACTTTTCACACAAATCGTTTTGTGAAGAAGTCGTCTTACATGCGAAGCCTTTAACCAATGACATCAGCTATATGGCATTAGCTAAAGCAGCAGTTGGTCTGGTAAGAGAGTCCATTAGTGACTTAATGGAGGCTTTATTTAGAGGTAGCGAAGAGGAATTAAAATTGTCTTTACGTAGGGTATTGGCTATAGGATCCACTTCGGGTACAGATATAGCCCTAGGAATTGTTGCAGGGCTGGAAATGAACATGTAAATGGGAGGTACAAGTATGACTGTTCAAGTTTTAGTAAAACCAAACACTTATATCGATTCCGTATCTTTGATGTCACTCTCAACAAAAGCGAATCAGATCGAAATCGTAGAACAAGCCATTATTGCAATGGGTACTGAAATGAATAAAGAGGTCATTAGAAATGTGGGCTTGATGACACCTGAAGTGGAAAGTGCCAAAACAAGTGACTTAGTGATTATTGTGAAGGCTGCCTCAGAAGAGCTGTGTGAGGGCGCTTTCGAAAGTATCAATGAATTATTAACGAAGAAGAAAGATTCATCTAAAGGAAAGAGTGAGGTTAAATACTCAACCATTACCTCAGCTGTAAACGGTATTCCTGAAGCTAATTTAGCGATTATTGCTGTAAATGGGAGTTACGCTCCTAGAGAAGCAAGAAAAGCTCTTGAAAATAATCTTCACGTCATGTTATTTAGCGACAATGTAAGTATTGAAGATGAAATTCAATTAAAGACTTTAGCACAAGAAAAAGGCTTGTTAATGATGGGACCAGACTGTGGTACTGCGATTATTGGTAATGTCGCTTTATGCTTTGCAAATGCCGTGAGAAAAGGCAATATCGGGATCGTTGGCGCATCAGGAACAGGTAGCCAAGAGGTAACGGTTCGTATTCATGAATTTGGCGGTGGAATCACACAGTTGATCGGTACGGGCGGTAGAGATCTAAGTGAAGAAGTTGGCGGCATTATGATGCTGGCTGGAATTAAAGCGTTAGAAGAGGACGATGCAACAAAGGTTATTGTCCTTGTATCTAAACCTCCAGCACCAAGTGTAGAAGAGAAAGTACTAGCACAAATTAAACAATGTAAAAAACCAGTTGTGGTTTGGTTTGTGGGTGGGAATGAAGAAAAGGTCACCCAAGCTGGCGGTCACTTTGCAAAAATGTCAAAAGAAGCTGCACTTAAGGCGGTACTTTTAGCTGGAGCAGACGAATCCAAGCTTAACAAACGAGCGTTAAATCTTCCGCTTATTGAAGAAGTACGTGCGAAGTTAAATCCTGAGCAAAAATATATCCGTGGACTATTTAGTGGCGGTACGCTCTGTGATGAAGCGATGCACATTGCTATGGAGAAATTCGACAATGTCTACAGTAACATTCAGAGAGAGCCTGAATATCGCTTAAAAGACGTTAGAGTAAGCCAAGATCATACCTTTATTGATTTTGGAGACGATCAATTTACACAAGGTAAGCCACATCCAATGATAGATCCATCTACTCGGATTGAAAGATTTATTCAAGAAGCGAAAGATCCTTCTGTTGGTGTCATTGTTATGGACTTTGTTCTAGGCTTCGGAGCACACGAAGATCCTGTAGGCGCAATGCTTCCAGCGATTATCGAAGCGAAGCAAGTAGCTGAAGAAGAAGGTAGACATCTGGAGGTTATTGGATACATTCTTGGAACCGAGCTAGATAGTCAAAATATTGAGGGTCAAATTAATAAATTGTTAGCTTCTGGTGCTACACACGCTAGCAGCAGTCAGAACGCAGGTCTACTAGCAAGAGAATTTGTTGTGAAAGGAGAATAGTCATGAGTAAAATCAATGAACTTTTTACGAATAAACTAAATGTCATTAATGTAGGCATTGAGAATTTCAGAGATGATTTGTTTAAACAAAACGCGAGTGTAACTCACTTGGATTGGACGCCGCCAGGCAGAGGGAATCCAGAATTAATTGCTGCGCTTGATAAGCTTGAAGATCCAAGCGTAACAGATAAGATCGAAGCTGCTAACAAGGCGGCCGTTGAGAGAATTATTAACTCGCAACCGGTACTGATTGGCTTTG
The DNA here is from genome assembly GCF_037977235.1 of Paenibacillus sp. FSL K6-0276. NCBI lineage: Bacteria > Bacillati > Bacillota > Bacilli > Caryophanales > Paenibacillaceae > Paenibacillus > Paenibacillus sp. FSL K6-0276. The sequence goes on from NZ_CP150276.1 coordinate 1,183,511, forward strand.
ACCAAGCGATTAATGTAGTTCCTGGTATGACGAAAAATACGATTTTACATGCTGGCCCACCAATCACTTGGGACAAAATGAATGGTCCGATGAAGGGCGCAGTAACAGGGGCCATTGTATTTGAAGGACTTGCCCCCAATATTGAAGAAGCAGCTGAACTAGCCGCGTCGGGAGAGATTATCTTCTCGCCATGTCATGAACATAACTGTGTAGGTTCCATGGCTGGTGTAACATCGGCTTCCATGTTTATGCATATTGTTGAGAATAGAACCTATGGAAATATTGCTTATACAAATTTAAGTGAGCAGATGTCCAAAATCCTTCGTATGGGTGCCAATGACGAGAGTGTTATCCATCGTTTGATTTGGATGCGTGATGTATTAGGTCCTATTTTAAGAGATGCGATGAAACTAAGTCCAAATGGAATTGATTTGCGCTTAATGCTGTCACAAGCGCTTCATATGGGCGACGAATGTCATAACCGAAATGTAGCTGGAACAACCCTGCTCATTCAAGCGCTAACGCCTTATATTATCCAAACGAATTTCACTGTTGAACAGAAAAAAGAAGTGTTTGAATTCGTTAGCAGCAGCGACTATTTCTCAGGTCCGACATGGATGGCGCTTTGTAAATGTGCCCTTGATGCTGCTCATGGCATTGAGAATAGTACAATTGTTACCACAATGGCTCGTAACGGAGTGGAATTCGGTATTCGCGTGAGTGGAATAGCTGGAAACGTGTGGTTTACAGGTCCTGCACAACAAGTTATTGGTCCTATGTTTGCTGGATACAAACCAGAAGATTCTGGTCTTGATATTGGTGACAGTGCGATCACAGAGACCTATGGAATTGGTGGATTTGCTATGGCAACTGCACCAGCCATTGTTTCGCTTGTGGGTGGTACCGTTGATGATGCAATCAGCTACACCACAAAAATGGCAGAAATCACAACAATAGAGAATCCTAACGTGACGATTCCAATGCTTGACTTTATAGGTATTCCAACAGGTATTGATATTCAAAAAGTCATTCAAACAGGAATTATGCCGATTATTAATACAGCCATTGCACATAAAGATGCAGGAATTGGAATGATTGGTGCGGGTATCGTTAACCCTCCAATTGAAGCATTTGAAAAAGCATTACTTGCATTAAGTGAAGAAATTAAATAAGAAGAGGGTCCTAACTTGTATAGGACCGCTATTCTTATTTCGAATTAGACGAACATCTCGTGCTAGGTTGTGAGGGAGTGAATAATTTTGGATAATCTATCCTTGAATACAAAACTTATTGAGGCGAGTGAACAGGGAGAACTGACTTTTGTTGAGAAACTGTTAGACGAAGGTGCCAGCATTGATTATAAAGATGCTGCGGGACGAACAGCGTTAATGGCGGCAACTCAAAACAATCAAATCGCTATTGCTAAAAGTTTAATAGAGGCAGGAAGTGACGTAAACACAAGAGATATTACACAACTATCACCGTTTATTTGCTCAGCAGCAAATGGTTTTTATGAAATCCTGCGTCTCATGATTGCTGGTGGAGCTGATTTGAAAAGCGTTAATCGTTTTGGAGGAACAGCACTGTTACCATCGAGTGAAAAAGGTTATTTGAAAACCGTAGAGGTGTGTATTGATGCTGGGGTTCCAGTGAATCATGTCAACAACTTAGGCTGGTCAGCCCTGCTTGAGGCAGTCATATTGGGGAATGGTGGTCGATTATATTCTGACATTATTGAAGCGCTGGTTCATGCGGGGGCAGATGTGCATTTGCCTGATCGAGATGGGCTCTCATCCCTACAACGTGCTGAAGAGAACGGTCAGTATAAAGTCGTGAAGATTCTAGAAAAAAGCATTCAAGCAAATAACGAATATGTGAAGCAGGCAAAGGCTCTTGCTAAAAATGATCAATATGAAGAAGCCATATCCGTCATTAACAGAGCGTTGGAATTGGACCCTAACAACCTGGACTTCATCTATTATAAAGGTTATTTCTTGCAAGAATTAAAGAGATACGAAGAGGCACTTTATTGCTATGAAAGCGTTTTATCGATTGATCCTGCTAATTTAGAATGTTATTTTTACACAGCAAATTGTTTAAGACTGTGGAACAAACCGGAGGAAGCTCTTCAGGAATATGATAAAGCATGTGAGCTAGCGCCTAATGAAACGTTCTATCGCTACCACAAATCCAATTATTTAAGAGAACTTGGGCGACATGAAGAAGCAGTTGTCGAGATGGATAAACTGCTAGCACTTCAGCCGAATAGATATGACTTCTCCTTCCATAAGGCGAACAGTCTAAGATCGCTAGGTAAGCATGAAGAAGCCATTGAGGCCATCGAGAACGCGATTAAGAATGATCCAACCAATCCGTTATACCATTCACACAAAAAGCAATCCCTTGAATTAATCGGTTAGATCATAAAAATTGCAACATAGGAGGCACTAAATGGAAGAAATTGTAATCGTTGCTATTGGCGGGAACTCATTGGTCAAGGAAAATGGCCTGGATTCGATTCATGACCAATCTGAAGCAGTAAAAGAAGTTGTCGTTAATATTGTTGATATGGTTCAAGAGGGCTACAATGTCGTCGTTACACACGGTAATGGACCACAAGTAGGATTTGGACTAAGAAGATCTGAAATTGCACATGAAATTGCAGGTATGTCTCCTGTTCCACTAGTGAATTGTGGAGCCGATACACAAGGTGGGATAGGTTATTTAATCCAACAAGCTTTAATTAACGAATTTGCAGTTAGAGGGATCAATAAGAATGTTGCTACAGTTATTACGCAAGTTGAAGTAAGTTCAGAAGACCCTAATTTCAAGAATCCGACGAAACCAGTTGGATCCTTCTTTTCCCTAGAACAAGCTGAAGAAATGAAAAAAGAACATCCTGAATGGAGTTTTGTAGAAGACTCTGGCCGAGGGTATCGTAGAGTGGTTCCATCACCAAGACCTATAGATATTGTGGAGAAAGATGCGATTAAGTCATTAATCGAAGGGGGCTTTGTCGTTGTCGCTGCGGGTGGTGGAGGTATCGCAGTCGTGAAGTCTGATGATAATACGTACAAAGGTATTGATGCAGTAATCGATAAGGATTTTGCTACGAGTCTTTTAGCAGAACAAATCCATGCGGAGACGTTGATTATTACAACGGGAGTTTCTAGAGTTTGCATCAACTATGGTAAGCCGAATCAAAAGGAACTCTCCAAAATGACGGTTGATGAAACCAAACAATATGTGCTAGAAAATCACTTTCCAGCAGGAAGCATGCTGCCTAAAATTGAGGCGAGTTTAAGCTTCTTAGAGAAAAGCGGAACGCGAGTTATTATTACGAATCCGGAAAGCTTGAAAGATGCGATCAATGAAAAAGCAGGCACTCATATCGTGAAGTAATTTAAGCGAGGGGAAGTGTAGATATGGATCAAGCAAAATTGGAACAAAATTATGATAGGTACAAATCATACGGTTACGGTGAGGAATTACTGCCCAAAAAGCCTGAGCAAAGAGACTGGGGAATGTCCAACTATATAACACTCTGGATGGGCGCTGTTCATAATATTATGTCGTATATGACAGTCGCAGGTTTCTTCGTCCTAGGACTGGATACAACACAGGTGCTCTTTGCCGTTATGCTTTCAGCGATTATTGTCTCTGCGTTTTATGCTTTAAATGGGTATTCTGCATCCAAATATGGACTTCCATTCGCGATGTTGCTTCGAGATTCTTTTGGAGTAAAAGGAGCTATTATACCCGCATTAATACGTGGACTTGTTGCCGGATTAGTATTCTTTGGAACCACTACCGTTGTAGGTGCAGAATCATTAAATGTTATATTTGCGAGATTTATTCCGAATTACATGGATTTAGGCGGTGGTTTTACACTATTCGGGTTAGCATTCCCGACAATGATCTCCTATGCAATTCTTTGGACAGCGACTGTTCTGTTGTTCTTAGGTGGAATGAAAACATTAGGTAAGTTCGGTAACTGGTCATCCCCAGTAGTATATGTGTTTATCATTGGTGCTGCTGTTTGGGCGATCAAGATTGCTGGAGGTTTTGGCCCGATTTTAGAGTATGTACCAGCGAACCCAAGTTCAAGTCCATTGGTCTTTATTGCTTGCGTAAGTGCATTAGTATCTAACTGGGCGGGTCCTGTTGTTAATATGTCGGACTTCACGCATCGTGCGAAATCACCAAGAGCGGCTATGATTGGCTTGCCAGTAGGCTTTATCCTATCTTATATTCTTTTTGCCATCACTTGTGTGGCTTTAATCGCGGGTACTGAAATTGCGTTTGGTGAGCCGATCTTCAATATCGTACACGCCATTGATAAAATTGAAAACACTTTCGCTGTTGTTGTGTTGATTCTAGCGCTAAATGTAGGAGCAATCGCCTTCGTAGTGTTTGCAAACTTATTGCCAGCTGGCTTGCAAATGTCATCTCTTTTCCCGAAAAAATTCACTGTAAAGACTGCGGGTGTCTTAACAGCCGTTGTTGGAACTTTGATTTTACCATGGAAGCTTGTAGAAAGTACGACGACATTATTTTTCTTCTATAGCTTTATTGGGTCCATCTTTGGTCCAATTGCTGGTATTATGCTTTCAAGCTTCTTTATTCATCGGAAAAGAGTATTAAATCTTGACCATATCTATGTCCCAGCAGGCAGCAATGGTGAATATAAGAATGGCTACAATCCCGTTGCAATGGCTGTTCTAGCAGTCAGCTTCATCCTTCCTATGTCAGGTGCGTTTCTAAAGGGTGTACCCTTCCTAGCTAGTATGAATGATTTTGCTTTCTTCAGCGGTTTAATTGTTTCGTTTGTTCTATACACCATCTTTAGCAAAACACTAAAATCATCCCAATTAAACTAGAGGAGGAATTTTGAAATGGATTACATGAAATTGGCGGTAGACGCAACGATCGAAGGTATGAACAAGAAATTTGGAGGCCCGTTTGGTGCAACGATTGTTCGAGGCGATGAAGTGATTGCAGCGGTTAGCAATACAATGATGAGAGATACGGATCCTTCTGCACATGCAGAAATGGTAGCTATCCGAGAAGCGTGTAAAAAGTTAGACACCATGGACTTATCGGATTGCGTAATTTATGCAACCTGTGAACCGTGTCCAATGTGTATGGGCGCTATTATTTGGTCAGGTGTTAAAGAAGTTCATTATTGTAGCACTAGAGACGATGCGAAAGAGCATGGCTTCTCTGACATTCACCTTCGCGAATATTTTGTGGGTCATGATGAGAGTGTTGTTAATATGATTAAAGTGGAAGCTAGAGAAGATTGCGATCATTTATGGACGCATTTCCACGAATTAAACAAGAAATAATTCATGTATGATCATATATTTTCCGGCACTATTTTAGTGCCGGATTTTCCTGTTCAAATATAAGAATTTATAAGTTTCACGCTATACATTATCCTTATATTTCTACGAGAAACGGTTATCGTCTTTAAAAGACGACAACGTCGTTTCTTCTTGTTTTACATACTTACTCTGCAAGATGAAGCTGGAGAAAATCAATCACCTGATGAAGAGCCTTTTGCACAACAGGGTTATCAAAATCTTTATCGAATACATGCTCTCCATTAGGAATGGTAATAAGCTTTGCGGTTACCCCTTCTTTCATTAGCGCAGCTCTCATAAATACAGATTGCTCATACGGTACATCTACATCATTTGTTCCGTGCAATAACAATGTAGGAGGGAAGTCTTTAGTCACATGATAAATAGGACAGAATTTGAAGAGTTCTTCCTTATGTAGAGAAGGATTTAAGCCCGTCACTTCTTGAATCCAATGACCGGATTGTCTAGCATATAAATAGAGAAGAAAACGCTCGTCAACGCTTGCGTTCGTAATAATTTGATCGGATACTGTTCTTTTTGCAATATCCATGGAGACGTTATCTTTTTCACAATAGAATTTACTTGGTTCTAGTGCCCATTGTGCACTAATATCACCATATCCATAGAAGGAGACAATCGCGCGTGGTTTGTTGGTAAACATTCCTGTGCACAGGGCAAGGAAACCACCTGCCGAACTTCCCACCACAGCAATCCTTGAGGGATCAATGGAGAATTGTTTTGGTCCTTCATTCACTAACCAAAGAAGGCTATCTTGGACATCTTCAAGGATGTCAGAAAGTGTTGATCTAGGGGCCAATCTATAGTCAATCGAAAATAGCGCAAAGCCATTGTTGGTGTAAAGTTGTATCATTTCCTCGGATAGATCATCTCTATCCCCCCAAAGTAGGCCGCCTCCGTGAATGTATACAATAGTAGGGGCATGGGGACGGTTTGTTTCATGAAAATCAGCCTTAATTGTAAATTGATAATTTTCTTTAAAAATAATGGTCTTCTTCATAACTATCCATTACACCTCATCAAGTAAGTGATTTTTAAAGATTAGCACTACCTCTATTGTATATCATTCACGAATTTTGATGAAACCATAATCATGAATACCCAGGATTGGAGATATTGGCATGGATAGAAAGAGAAGATATCAGGATTTATTTGATAATATTAATCAATATAACTCGGGTGACAAGGGCATCACTAGAATTGCCTATACAAATGAAGAGCAGACATGCACGAGTGCTTTTATGCGGATGTGTAAGGCTGAAAACTTAGACATCCGAATGGATCATTGCGGAAATGTGATTGCTAGAAGAAATGGGAAAATAGAGGGACTTCCGCCTGTTGTAATGGGCTCTCACTTGGATACGGTTTACCAAGGAGGGAAATACGATGGGGTAGTAGGTGTAACGGCTGCTTTGGAAGTGATCAAACGTCTAAATGAAAAAGGGATTGAAACGGATCATCCCATCGAAATTATTTCATTTGCCTGTGAAGAATCCTCGCGGTTTGGTATTTCAACAGTAGGCAGCAAAGTAATGGCAGGGTTATTTCAGAAGGAAAAATACAAACATTTAAAGGATAAAGATGGGATTACCATGGAAAAGGCATTTTCGCTATGCGCACTAGATTATAACAGTATTGATCAGGCGAGTAGAGGGAATGAAGAATTAAAAGCGTTTTTCGAACTACATATCGAGCAAGGTCCCGTCTTAATAAACAATAATAAGAAGATTGGTATTGTGACTGGAATTGCTGCACCCGTGAGGCTTCATATTCAAGTATGGGGGAAAGCATCCCACTCCGGAACGACACCTATGAATATGAGAAAAGATGCTTTTCTAGGTGCCTCAGAAATAGCACTAGAGCTTGAAAAAGCAGCCAAACTCGAACAAGATTTTGGAACCGTTGCGACCCTCGGGGTGATAGATATCTTAAATGGCGCCATGAATGTGGTTCCTGGAGAGGTTGAATTAAAAATTGATATCAGATCTACTTCAGTGATATCCAGGCAACGTGTGTTAGACCATTTGTATCAAACGATATCTTCAGTACAAGAGAGTAGACAACTTGAGATTGAGAGTACGGAAATCATTTCGGAGGAACCTGTCCTATTATCGGATGAGATCAGTCATGTTCTAGAATCAATTTGTGAAGAGAAGGGGATATCAAATCAACGGATGATCAGTGGGGCAGGGCATGATGCCATGAACATGAACAGACTTTGTCCAGTAGGGCTTATCTTTGTACCCTCCGTAGATGGACTTAGTCATCATCCCAATGAATATACGGATTTAGATGATATCATTATGGGGATTGATATCCTAGAGGAAGCTGTTCTTCGTTATGCGTTCGTAAGACAAACCTGAAACAGAACAGCCCTGCTCAATATGTTTCTTCACATACTGAACAAGGCTGTTCTGCATATCTATTATAGTGATTTGTTGACAACAATAAAGGAGTATGTTAAATTTATCTTAAGATAAAGATAATTAATGTAAAGATAATTTTCTGGAATAGTGTTCTGTGAAACATAGGATGAAATGGTGGAAAGAAAATTTTTTGACTAATATCTTAACGTTAAGATATTTTAATTAATCTTTCTTGATCTAGGGAATTATATTATAAAATCAAACTAAACTTTAGGAGTGTATAATAATGAGAAATTTAAAAGGGATTCACCACGTAACAGCCATCACAAGCAGCGCAGAGAAAAACTATGAGTTCTTTACTTACGTATTGGGAATGCGTCTAGTAAAGAAGACCGTCAACCAAGACGATATTCAAACGTATCACTTGTTTTTTGCAGATGATAAGGGCAATGCCGGAACGGATATGACGTTCTTTGACTTCCCTAACATTCCTAAAGGTGTACACGGAACCAATGAGATCGCCAAGACATCCTTCCGAGTACCAACAGATGCAGCATTAGACTACTGGGTAAAGCGTTTTGATCGCCTAGGAGTGAAGCATACCGGAATTAAAGAGCAGTTTGGCAAGAAGACTTTATCCTTTGTAGATTTTGATGACCAACAATATCAACTTATCTCGGATGAATTTAATGAAGGGGTTGCATCAGGCACACCATGGCAAAAAGGACCGATTCCTTTAGAGTTTGCGATAACAGGTTTGGGACCGATCTTTGTGCGAATAGCTGATTTCAACTACTTTAAAGAAGTTTTGGAAAAAGTCATGTTGTTTAAAGAAATCGGTCAGGAAGATGCTTATCATTTGTTTGAAGTCGGCGAGGGCGGAAATGGCGCGCAAATTATTGTAGAGCATAACGAGGACTTGCCGAATTCGCGTCAAGGTTTTGGTACTGTTCACCATGCTGCTTTCCGAGTAGAAGATCGGGCAATGCTAGATGAATGGACAGAGCGTTTTGAAGGTTTTGGATTCCAGACCTCGGGTTATGTGGATCGTCATTTCTTCGAGTCGCTGTATACACGTATTGCTCCACAAATTTTGTTCGAGCTTGCGACAGATGGTCCTGGATTTATGGGAGATGAGGAATACGAAACGGTTGGAGAGAAGCTTTCATTGCCACCATTCTTGGAGCCTAAACGTGAGCAAATTGAGAAATTAGTACGCCCTATTGATACCGTAAGAAGCACGATCGATTTCGTGAAAGAGTGAAGAAGGAGCTGGGGAGATTGATTTCGATTGATCCAAAACAAAATAGTGAGCGGGAAAATTATAAATTATTAATTGGTACTGTAATTCCTAGGCCCATTGCCTTTGTCACCACACAATCAGAGGAGGGCATCTTGAATGGTGCACCGTTCAGCTATTTTAATATCGTCTCATCCAATCCTCCGATGGTTTCACTGTCTATTCAAAGACCAGCGGGGCGATTAAAAGATACAGCCCGTAATATCTATAACAATCATCAGTTTGTTGTGCATATTGTAGATGCTGAGAATGTTGGGAAGATCAATCAAACCGCTGCCTCAATACCAGCAACAGAAAGTGAAATTGAACTAGCGAATCTTACACCGGTCCAAAGTAAAAGTGTAGCTGTGCCTGGCGTATTAGAAGCGAAGGTTCGTATTGAATGCAAGCTAGTACAAGCTATTCCTCTAGGGGGAGAAGAACCTGGGAGTGACTTATTCATCGGCGAAATTGTTCAGTTTCATATCGATGAATCGATCTATCAGGAGGGTCGGATTGACCCGAGAGCTCTAAACGCTGTGAGTCGTTTGGCGGGATCGAATTACGCAACACTTGGTGAGATATTTTCAATAGAAAGACCGGAATAAACGAATACAGAATAGACCTGTTCAGTATGTGATGACACGTACGAAGCAGGTCTATTTTTATATTATAAGACGGATTGTCAAGCTAAGTGCGACACTTCGGACATGAAAGATTCGTGAGCAGACTTCCACCCCAGACATTTCCGGGGGCGGTGGTTGATGAGATCTAGGGCGTGGGCAAGCTCCTCATCTGAAACTTGTGCAAAATCATGGCCTTTGGGAAAGAACTCTCGAAGGAGTCCGTTGCCATTCTCGTTAGACCCTCGTTGCCAGGACGAGTAGGGATCAGCAAAGTAGACATCCAGTCCATGAAAGGCTTCCAGAGCGCTATAGCAGGCGAATTCCTTTCCTCGATCCGCAGTAGCCGTTCGGAAAGTTTCTTGCGGATACTGGCTAGCCACAACACCAAAGGCGATCTCCATCGAATGAGCGGTACGGTCGGGCATCTTTACGGCCAGATACATCCGTGTCTTGCGCTCGATAAAGGTCGCGGCACAAGCACGGCTTTTTCCTCGGCTGGAAACCACCGTATCTAGTTCCCAGTGCCCGAAGGAATCTCTCTTTCGTACTCCCTTTGGCCGTTGACTAATGGTTTTCCCCACGAGGAATCGACCACGTGTCTCCAGTGGTTTACGTCGTTTACCCTTATGCCGTAGCACCTTTACTTCGCCTGCAACCAGACGACCTGCATATAGCCAACGGTAGATCGTCTTGAAGCATACGAAGGGTTGACCACTGGCTCTACGCTGTTCAGCAATCTGCTCGGGCGACCAGGTAAGTCGGAGTTTCTCATTGATCTCTCCGGCCAGTTCCGCGGTGAAACGACCTGTCGACTTACTCCCTTGTCGACGTTCGCTATACGCGATCTGAGCGGTCTCAGCAAGATAGGTATTTCCCTTGCCTCCTCGCTTCCGTTCTCTGGCAATGACGGAGTGATGACGTCCAAGTTCTGCCCCAATCGCTCGACTAGACCATCCCAATCCGTATAGTACTTCTAGTTTGCTTCGCTCCGTTATGCTAAGATGAGTGTAACCCATGGTGTGATTCTCCTTGTGTGAATGGTGTGTGGTAACTTCATTCTACACGAATCCCCATGGGCTTTCTCTGTTTAGCTGTCGCACTTCATATTACAATCCGTCATAAGAAAATATAGTTTCACACTGCTAGAGTTCGTCCGCAATCTGGCGTTACTGGACATAGCAAAGTCGTAAAAGAATTGCCCGGTTGTTTCCAGAACTGCAGCACAGGCTTTATCCCGCTCTTTGAATACGTTGAACTTCACTTTCTTTAATGAACTTGAGGTATGTAAAAGAGAGTATGGAACATATGAACAAGATGAACAAGAGTAACGTCATTACAGCTCCAGATGAATTCTGTACCATTCCCCTTACTGTAGAATGAAATCCTCGCCGATTATACCAGATTGGATTCTACACTGGATGGTCATTTCATCACACAAAAAATACACCCCCTAGAATCGACCGGACAAACCATAGGTTTATCCAATGTCTATTCCAAGAGGTGTATTTCATAATATTAAAGGGGATTGATCTTAACGAAGAGTCTTCAGCGCACCGCTCCAAGCCAATACTTGATCAAGCATGCCATTCACATTGGTAAGGTGCAGGTCTGCTGGTTTGAACACTGCTCCGTTCTCGAAATCAGTGAACAGTGACAGGGCTGGATGTACACGAACGTCTGCTACAGACAGTTCTCCCAAGATTCCACGTAAATGTTCAGCTGCACGAGCGCCGCCTACGGAACCATAACTTACGATACCCGCTGCTTTGTTGTTCCAAGCTTCACGTGCGTAATCGAGTGCATTTTTCAGTGATGCGGAAATACTGTGGTTGTATTCTTGAACGATAAATACGAAACCGTCTAACGAAGCAAGCTTTGTATTCCAAGCAGTTGCTTGCTCAGTGGCATCTACCTCTCCCATAAGTGGAAGTTTGAAGTCCGCGATATCTACGATCTCATAATTAGCATCTCCACGTGCATCTGCAACCTTTTTAACCCATTCTCCTACTTGTGGGCTTAAACGACCTTGACGAGTACTTCCTAGAATAATTCCGATGTTTAATTTTGACATTGTTTGTTCCTCCTCGATTTTTGTTCTACCAAATAGTTTGTTTAGAAACCCCATGAATTACACAACCTTCAAATAAATAATCTTAAGAGTGCTAAGCTCTAGTTGTCTTTAAGTTAAGTATCTTTAACATGAGATAATAATACCGGATTAAGTTTACTTTGTCAAGCAACTTAATAATAGTTAGTTTATAATTTTGTATCACCTTTACAAATTTAGTTGTCTAGAATATAATTGTCTAAGCAACTATTTAATAAGAAGATAATGAGAAGGGGTTCACTCATGACGACAAAGCATAACCAATCCGAACTTTCGTTAGGATTTATGATGGGAACGACTTATCGTAAATTAAGCGCGTTATTTCAAAATGGGCTAAAAGAGTATGATATAACACCAGAGCAATGGTCAGTCCTTTTTCAAGTAGACAGAACGGAAGGGCTAATTCAGAAGGACATCGCGGAGCGTTTGGGTAAGGATAAACCAACTACGACGAGAATTCTGGACCACTTGGAGGGGAAAGGACTGATCTATAAAAGAACCGGAGAGAATGATCGACGTTCTTTTAAGGTTTATATTACGGAAATAGGAAGAACCCTTATTAAGGAAACCTTTCCTATTGAGGGTCAGGTCACAAATGAGATTAAGAAATGTATTTCTAGTAACGAATATGAGCTGCTCATGGAGCTGCTTCTAAGAATAAATAGTCATATAGATCAAATAAATGATGGAGAGTAGGAACGTAATTTATGTCAGGCCAACAAGAACCGCGTACGAAACTTTGGACCAAATCTTTTATTGCTTTAACGATTAGTGCTTTATTATTATTTATGAATTTACAGATGCTGCTATCTTCATTTCCGTCTTACGTAAAAGGAGAATTTCAAGTCGGAGATATTATGGTCAGCCTAGTTACAAGCGTATTCGCATTATCTGCAATTGCCTCGCGTTTTATGACTGCTTTTCTGATGCGGAAGGTTAGCCGTAATGTATTATTATATATTGGTTTAGCTATAGCGGTGGTTATAACCGGACTTTATGTTGTAGCAGATTCGATCGGGTCACTGCTTCTGATGCGCGTAGGTTATGGAATTGGGTTCGGGATCGGCAGTACGATTATTCCAACGATTGTATCACAGATTATTCCTAGCAAAAGAATGGGTGAAGGCATAGGTTATTTCGGCTTATCTACCAGTCTTGCGATGTCAATTGGTCCTATGATTGGCTTAAACGTAATGAAACAATCGGGGTTCGGAACTCTGGCTATGGTCGGAACGTTCACTTTGCTTCTTGCATTTCCAGTTCTGTTCTTCTCACGCTCACTTCCAGCAGTGCCGAAAAAACGACCTGTCCCAAATTCAAGTGAATCCTCGCAACACCAGAAGGTTCCTTTTAATACACAGTTAGTATTGCCCGCAATACTGAACGTCATGTTGGCGATTACCTACGGGGGATTGCTAAGCTTTATCGCTTTGTTCGGTGAATCGGTACATTTAGAGCAAGTGGGTTTGTTCTTCTTATTTAACGCGATTACGATCATCATTATTAGACCTATTTCCGGCAGATTGTTTGATAAAAGAGGACCTGCTGCTGTTCTGATTCCCGCAGCGGTTTGTGTCGTCGCGAGCTTGACGGTACTTTCGTATACGACTTCCATGCCAATGCTCATCCTATCAGCGCTGCTATATGGACTCGGGTTTGGAGCCATCCAGCCTACTATACAGGCCTGGATGCTTCGGACCTCAACACCTGCACAATATGGTATGGCTAACAGTATGTTTTATAACTCAACGGATCTAGGGGTAGCCGGTGGGGCTATTATTCTTGGAATAATCTCTGCGGCAACCAATTATGGGTTAATGTATCGTTATTCTGCTGGATTCATGGTGTTGTTCCTTATGATATATATTGGGATTCAGATTACTAAGGCTAGAAATCACCCTTCAGCCTTAAGTCAATAAGAGATGTTTTCAGATTAAGCTAATCTTTAGTTACTATTCATATCGTTTTAAGCTAAGAGGGTTATAGTAATCACATAACCCCCTTAAATATAGACCTTGACCCTGCCGGACGTTGGCAGGGTCCTTTTTTGTGGATGAAGAGGGCAGAGATCGTCAGATTAAGCCAATCTTTATCTACTATTCATATTCTTTTAAGCTAAGAGGGTTATAGTAATCACATAACCCCCTTATATATAGACTTTGACCCTGCCGGACGTTGGCGGGGTCCTTTTTTTGTGTTCTTACGCCCTACTGAAAGCATAGGTAGTGTACAGATTTTATCCGCTAAGGACGGTATAATGAAGAAATATGGAGATGGCCAATGAAGTAGGGGAGAAGTTTTCGAATGAATATGACATGGAATTTGGATAGCTTATACCCTTCGTTTGAATCAGAGAAGTTGAGAGGGGATCGCGAGCTACTCAGTCAACATATACAAGATTTAAAGCTGTGGGCCGAGAACAATCTGAAGGGGACGAATGTTACGGTCGCTCCTGTCGAGGAATTTTTAAGACTCTACAACGATTATAAAAGCGTATATGTATGCTTATTAGCTTTTGCAGAGTTAACGCTTAGTGCGGATAATAGCAGCGAGGAAGCCATGAATCTTGCTGATGATATTGAGAATTTGAATTCAGAGGTTACCGGGGTAGTTGTAGGTTTTAAGCGCTGGGTCAGCTCTTGTGATCATTTGGATATGCTTATCGCCAGCTCGCCTTACCTAATGGAACATCAATTCTATTTGAAGGAACTCCTGTTACAGTCTCGCTATGAGTTGAGTGAAGAGGTCGAAGTAGCTATCACCAGAATGCAGAGCACAGGTTCCAAAGCATGGAGCAGACTCTACATGGAGAGGATTTCGAGTACACTTGCAGATATCGTGGTGGAAAGTGAAACCAGACAAGTGACCCTAGCGGAGCTAAAAAGTATGGCCTACGAGAATAATGCTGCATTAAGAAAAGTAGCTTATGAAGCTGAGGCTGAAGCCTACAGTCGTATTGCTGATGTAGCGAAGACTATGGACGTGGATGTTCATTCCGTCGATTTCTGGAGAAATGCTTTGAAGCTGATTGAGGATGATATAGCATTGCTTATCAACGCTATGTAGATAGATTAGTCGAAGTTGTCTATATGTCATTGTAGTAAATGGAGAGCTGGATTTCAGAGTTTTAGGGAAAACCTCCCTATAATTTTGAAATTCATAGCTAACAGAAGCATATTTAGGGAAATACTCCCTATAATATGGCTGATTTTGATCATTAATAACGATTTTGACTGATTTATAGGGAGGAATTCCCTAAAATCAATGATTTTCAGTATTTATTTGGTAATTATAGGGAGGTTTTCCCTAAAATATTTCAGCCTTGCTATAGTCTCCACTCCATCAAACATAGGCCTGAAAAAGTTTCATTCATCGCTAATGATACATTGGTGCTCGTTAGCAGAATCTAGAGCAGACCGCCAACTTATTCTCCAATTAATAAGTTCACTTTGGATTGCTTCTGACAGGAGAATTAGATATGATTTAAAAAATTCATTTTTAATTGTACAAAGGAGGTTGTGATTTTGAATGTTCGTCTATTGAATTCTGCCGATGCGGAGATCTATCGGACCATTCGCCTACAGTCTCTACAGGAACATCCTGAAGCTTTCTTGAGCAGCTATGAAGCGGAAAAAGATATGCCGATAGAGACAACGCAGAGTAGACTGACCCTAAGCGAGGAACATTTTACGCTGGGTGGCTTTACTGAAAATGGTGAATTGGTTGGTGTGGTGACTTTTGTTCGTGAGAGCAGATCAAAGATCCGGCATAAAGGAAATGTAGTGGCCATGTATGTGGACCAGAAAGCTCGAGGACAGCGGGTAGGGTATGCTCTAATGAAGGAACTGATCACAAGAGCAGAACAGCTTCCTGGCTTGGAGATACTCAATCTCAGCGTGGTATCCAGCAATGTTCCAGCGAAAAAACTATACGAGTCGCTTGGATTCATCCTTTATGGGACAGAGCGAAATGCGATGAAGCTGGAGGATAGCTATCTGGATGAGGACTTTATGAGCTTGGAGCTGAATCTATATAAAGGGAAGAATTTGTAAGAGAGTTATAATTATTTTTCCTCAATCATATGTTGGTCTATCCGACTTGTACCAAAAGGAGTTGAAGGTTTGGAAACTGCGCTTATAGGCAGCTTTGTATCAGCAATGGCTACGGTTCTTGGAGCATTTCCGATCCTGTTCGTGAAGAGGTTATCAGAGAAATGGAAGGACGTTCTCGTTGCTTTTACTGCAGGTATAATGGTATCAGCTTCTACATTTGGACTCATGCCCCAAGCGATTAAAGAGTCGGGGATTATCGCTTTAACCTTGGGCCTGATTACAGGAGTGCTGCTGCTTGATTTAATTGAAAAAAACATCCCGCATATCGATGTGGAGAATAAACCTGGATATACCAATATGGATTCGAAGGCGCTGCTCGTTATGATCGCGCTGTTCATTCACAACATACCAGAGGGGCTTAGTACGGGATTCAGTTATGCTAGTGAACAGGCGAGTCTGGGTCCTACCGTGGCGATAGCAATTGGTGCGCAAAATATGCCAGAAGGATTGATTCTCGCAGTCTTTCTGATGAATTCTAGAACAAGTAAGCTAAAGGCCTTGGGAATCGTTACGCTTACCGGACTTATGGAAATGGTATCTGCGGTTATTGGGTATTTTACGGCGAGTTACCTACAGAATGTAGTGGGCTATGGTCTTGCTTTTGCAGCCGGGGCTATGCTATTCATCGTCTACAAGGAGCTTATTCCGGAGAGTCACGGTCATGGTTATGAACGGCCTTCGACGTATTCGTTTATCTTTGGATTATTAATTATGGTGTATATTACGCAGATTTTTGGATGAGTAGGAAAAAAACGGCCCATGAAGTGCCAGAGCAGCTTAAGCTGCCTGACCTCATTGGCCGTTTTTATAGTTTAATCTGGAATTATCCTCGCAAAATCGTCTCGATTTGCTCCAGCTCTTCTGCGCTTAGCTCCGGTGCATTCAAGGAAGCGACTGCATCTTCAATCTGGCTCACCTTACTTGCGCCGATCAAAGCTGAAGTGACTTTACCTCCGCGGAGTACCCAAGATAACGCTAGCTGAGACATTTTTTGTCCACGTGCTGCAGCAATCTCGTTCAGTTTGCGAACTTTGCCGATCGCCTCTTCAGTAATGGCATTCTCGGACAGGAATACACTTGGTCCAGCAGCACGAGAATCAGGAGCGATTCCGTTTAGATAGCGGTCGGTCAGAATGCCTCCTTGTAGTGGGGAGAACACAATCGAACCGATACCTTCCTCAGCCAATACATCCTGCAAGCCATCTTCAATCCAGCGAGACATCATGGAGTAGTTAGGTTGATGAATCAGGCATGGCGTTCCAAGTCGACGCAGAATTTGTGCCGCTTCGCGTGTCTGTTCAGGTCCGTAATTCGAGATCCCTACATACAGCGCTTTACCTTGACGTACAATGAGATCCAGCGCAGCCATGGTCTCTTCAAGTGGTGTATTTGGATCTGGACGGTGGTGATAGAAAATATCTACATAATCAAGTCCCATACGTTTCAAGCTTTGGTCTAGGCTGGAGACGAGATATTTCTTGGAGCCCCATTCGCCATAAGGGCCAGCCCACATATAATATCCGGCCTTTGTAGAGATGACCATTTCGTCTCGATAAAGAGCCAGATCCTTCTTAAGAATTTGACCAAAGCTTTCTTCTGCGGAGCCAGCTGGCGGACCGTAGTTATTAGCGAGATCAAAATGAGTGATTCCAAGATCGAAAGCTCTTCTTGCCATGGCGCGACCATTCTCAAATAAGTCGTTGCCGCCAAAGTTATGCCATAGTCCTAGCGAGATCGCCGGAAGGAGGAGACCGCTTTTTCCAGTGCGGTTATATTTCATATTGTCATATCTGGTAGCGCTTGCGTTATACATCATTATTTCCTCCTAAAAAGACTTATTTCTGATTACGTTACGTCCTTATTGTAGCGAAAGATCCCGGACAAACGTATGTCAGCAAGGAAGAAGTTTATAGCACAATGTCATTTTCGAGATGACGGACACGGTATTCTTTTGGAGAACAACCTTTCACCTTCTTAAACATTCGTGAAAAGAGTAAGGGGTCCTGATAGCCGACGGAACGCGAGATCTCACCGATGGTACAAAGGGTCTCTGTCAGAAGCTCGCATGCTTTGGCGACTCGGTAATTTAATAAATACTGTTGCGGTGGCATACCAATGGTCCGCTTGAATAAGGAAGATAAATATTTGCGATCCAGCTTGAGAGAAGAAGATAACATCTCCACCGAAATATTCTCACAATAATGCGTATGCAAAAAGTGCAGGCTTTGCTCGACGTAAATACTCTTTTGACGTGGTAAAGGAAGTACATCCGTAACAGCCGGCACCGCTTGAAGCAAGAGGGAGAAGAAATCATACATAATCGCTTTCAGCGGCAGGTCAAGACAATCCGAAGTGTCGGCTGCTTGTGTCAGGCGCTTGTAGAGATTAGGCATAAGCTGTTCATCCATCGGGAAGATCGGCTGCTCAGGCGACAAGGAAGTTTTGGATAAAATATATTCCACTTGTTCTCCGGTAAAAGCTACCCAGGAATAGGTCCAGGGATTCGATAGGTCTGCTGCATAAGAAGTAACGATATGAGGGTAGGTAAGAAAAGCTTGTCCCGCTTGTAGAATATGGGTCTGTTCACCCACAGATACCTTGCCTGCTCCCTCATGAATGAAATGTATTTTGTATACGTCACGAACCCCGGGTCCGAAATAATGTCCGGGAAGACAATGCTCCCGCCCCCAATAATGGAGATGCAGATCGGGATTGCTCCTGTAGGGCCGCTCAGAATTGTAATTGAAAATCGCCATGAATGCTTCAGTCACTTTCTTTTATAGAGTTAATCAAGGGTGATTTTACCCGCTGTCTTCTATTATACAGCATATTTTAGAAGGAATATTAACTCAGAATTGTTAGCAAATTCAAAGATCTTAGTTTATCCCTGTCCAGTTTGGTTAAGTAAGCTATGAAGCTGAACGTATGAGCTAACTACATCAATAGGAGGTAATGGAGTTGAATAAGAGAATAGTGGGTGTCTTTGCCGCCGAATACGAGGCTTCGAGAGCTATTGAAGAATTGAAGCGTCAAGGTTGCAGAACGGAGGACATTTCGATTATCGCGAGAAATAAAGAGCATGCGGATACGCTTCGAGACGAATCAGGTACCCAAGTACCGGAAGGTATGGCTACTGGTGCGGCGACTGGTGGTCTGCTGGGTGGAGTGACAGGGCTCTTGATGGGGATTGGCGCTTTGGCCATTCCTGGCATAGGACCGATTATTGCAGTTGGACCTCTTACGGCAACACTGGCTGGAGCGGCGATAGGTGCTGGCAGCAGCGGTTTGGTCGGCGGGCTTATTGGTCTTGGAGTTCCTGAGGCGGAAGCAGAGAGTTACAATAACTACGTGGACGTAGGACATATTCTTGTAATGGTGGATGTGGAGGGCGAGCAGAAGGAGGAAGAAGTGAAGCGGATCTTCATACAGTACAATAGTCTGAACGCGGAGCGTTTTGAGGATATTGCTAAAATAAATACAGCTGAGAATCGAAATTATGATGGTAGTGTAAAGGAAAGCGATGCGCTCCGGGCAGCTGATCAACAAGAGGCGAGAAATCTAGCTCAAGCTACCGGAACCTTGGATGCCATGGATACCTTAGCGAGTGAGCGTATTAGAAATAAATAAGTAAAGATTAGCTATATCGTAAAAAAACAGACTATTTCACTAGCCATGGGTGAGCTGGTGAGATAGCCTGTTTTTTGTGATTTTATAAAGAGGCAACATTCTGTCTAACGGTCTGTCCATCCGGTATTTCTTTGCCAGGAAGGAAATGAATGCTGCGGATGTAGCGGATCGTTCGGCTCTGTGCCCGCATGATGACCGAATGCGTCTCGGCGCGTTCTTTGCCGATAAAACGAACACCGTTCAGGAATTCACCTGAGGTTACACCGGTAGCGGCAAAGAGTACGTCGCCCGTGCCAACCATGTCCTCCATGTACAGCACTCGCGTAGGATTGGCAATTCCCATGCGCACACAGCGCTGCTGCTCCAGAGGTCCATCAGGAAGTAGTCGGCCTTGCATTTCTCCGCCAAGACATTTCAGTGCAGCTGCGGCAAGGACGCCTTCAGGTGCTCCGCCGGAGCCCATGTACAAATCGACATCGCTATCCGGCAGGGCTGCCGCAATAGCGCCAGCTACATCTCCGTGACCGAGCAGCTTAATCCGTACACCCGCTTCTCGAAGGCTATGAATGAGCTGCTCATGCCGTTTGCGGTCAAGTACCATTACGGTTAGCTCGGAGAGGGACTTGCCGCTGAAGAGGCATGCTTTCTGGAGAGTGACCTCTACAGGGTCTTCAAGACTAAGCTTCCCGGCAAGCTCAGGACCGCAAGCGAGTTTCTCCATATAAATGTCTGGAGCATGCAGCAGGCTGCCCTTATCTGCTATGGCAATCACGGATTGGGCATTGTGCAGACCACAGGCTACCACTTCGGTGCCTTCCAGAGGATCGACGGCTACATCAACAGAAGGCCCCTTTTGATTCCCGACTTTCTCGCCAATATAGAGCATTGGCGCATCATCCATCTCTCCTTCACCAATGACGACGGTTCCGTCGATGGAGACCGAGTCAAACATGGAGCGGATGGCAGTCGTGGCTGCATCATCTGCCGCATTTTTATCTCCTCGCCCGATCCAGCGAGCTGAGGATAATGCACCTAGTTCAGTTACCCGTACAATCTCAAGAGCCAGTTCGCGATCCATTCTAATTCCCTCCAGTGCAGTCCGTATATTTTATAATCCGAATGTTAGATATAACCCATTATAATGCCGGCAGTTTCTTCTATAGCTTTGTCGGTAATATCGATTACAGGACAGCCTAGCTTATTGAACAGAGAAGAGGCATATTGCATCTCCTCTGTGATCCGCTCCAGACTTGCATATTGGGAGCCAGTCGGTAACCCCAGCACCTTCAGCCGTTCGGAGCGAATCTTCAGCATGCACTCCGGTTTCATGGTTAGTCCGATCAGTCGGTTCGGCGGCAAGCTTAACAGCTCTTGCGGAGGAGCAATTTCTGGAATAATCGGATAGTTAACGACCTTCTTCCCCCGATGGGCCAAAAAGATACTAAGCGGTGTCTTCGAGGTACGGGACATTCCTAGCAGAACGATATCGGCTTTTAGCATAGCGCCGAGATCGCGGCCATCATCACAGGCAACAGTGAATTCGATAGCCTCCATGCGGCGGAAGTAGTTCTCATCAAGCTGGTGCAATAGACCCGGCCGCTGCTGTGGAGCATCGTCAAACGTATCGATGAAAGCTTGCATCATGGGGCCCATGATATCTACGATACGAAGGTCAAGTCGTACAGCCTCTTCTTTAATCATTTCTCTTAGCTCCGGCTGCACCAGTGTATAGACGACAAAACCTTGATGCTGGGCGGCTTCTTCCATAAGCTTCCGGAGCTCATCTTCATGTCTAATGTTCCCGTATCTTTTGATGGTGATCTGCTGATTCTGGAATTGGTGAATGACGGCCTGCACGACAGCTTCCGCCGTATCTCCTATAGAATCTGAGCATATCGTTATTAGGTTGGAAGATTGCTCGATGCTCATGAATTCCTCCTGTTATCCTTTGGCTTCAACTTCGAGGAGAAGTTTTACGATAGCAGTTTTCGTCAAACGTCCTATGACATCCAGTTTCGTACCACTGTCTTCAGTGGCGCTGGGAACAACTACCGGTAAACTATCTACCTCGTGAAAAATCATTTTATGTGCGGCATCAAGCACCGTCTCATCTGGTGAAGTTGTGACTACTTTGGGCTGGCGTGTCATGACCATGCTTACGGGCATGGAGACAGCACCCGGATTGCCAAGGGTTACCTTTAGGAAATCCTTACGTGAAGCAACACCGGTGAGCTTGCCCTCTTCATCACAAATAATAAGGGTGCCAACATCTTGTAGAAACAGCGTAACTACAGCATCTTGAACCGTAGTAGTCTCACGGATAATAATAGGCACACTTTGAATCTCTTTAACCTTTGTCTCTTGCAATAAATAATTGCTTCCCAGACGATTGGATGATTTGAGTCCCGGGAAGTAATCGACTTTAGGTTTAGCATCGATATATTTGAGCATAACCAGAACAGAGAGATCGGAGCGAATCGTTGGCCGTGTTAAATTCAGACATTCGGCAATCTGTTCGCCGGTAATCGGAGCTCTTTTGTTCACAATATCAATGATTTCTAGTTGACGTGATGTCAGTTCGATCGCAATTCCCTCCACTTCAGATAAAAAGGCATTCCTCAACGCTTACCGTCTTTTAGGGACGCCGAAGGCGTTTTTGCTTGACGCAGAAGTGCTGATCCTACGCTTTAGCATTAATTGCTTCAAGGCGTCAGCGTTGACCAGGATGGTCCCAGCAATAATGGTGAATACACCGAGGATCGTAACCCAATTCACGGCCTCATTATAAAAGAAAAAGCCAACCCCTACGGCAATCGGTGGAGAGATATAGAGCCAGGTAGAAGGAAACACAGGATTTGTCTTAGCGACGAGCCAGTAGAACAACGAATGACCGACCATTGAGCCGATTACGATCAGATAAAGCAGTGAACCTGCAGTCTCGTAAGAGAGGAGAAACTCAGGATGTACATTTTCGGTGGCTAAGGAAAGAATGAATAACAACACTCCACCATACATCATTTGGGCTGCATTTAGTGCGATTGGGGAGACCTCAGGCATACTATTGATTACTTTTTTAGAATAAATCGCACCTACCGCGTAACAGCATTCCCCAATGAGGACAGCTGTGCAGCCGATGAGCCATAACGGTGAAATATCAACGACAAGATTAGGAAGAACGAGCAGCAGTACGCCAGTCAATCCGATGATACAACCATATAGGGAGATGGCAGGTGCTTTTTGACGAAGAATAGAGGTTTGGAGCAACAGAATCATGATCGGACCAGTGGCAGAGAGTACGGCTGCAAGCCCAGAAGATACATATTGTTCAGCCCAGTAGAGACCTGCAAAGGTTCCGAAGGTCAGCGCAAACCCAGTGAAGAGCATTTCTTTGCGCAGGAGTAGGGAGAAGCTAGCCTTGCGTTTCCAGACCATCCATATAAATAGAACAGCGCCCGCAACAAAAAAACGTAAGCCTGCTGAGAAGAAGGGCGGCGCACCGGCATCCACACCGATTTTGATTGCTAGAAAGGTCGTGCCAAAAATCAGACATACAAGAGCGTAAGCAAATAAGATCATTATGAGGTCCCCTTTAATGTGTTTATATAGCCAATATTGAAGCATGCTGTTAATCATATAGGGGAGAACACAGAACAGATTATGTAGAGTAGAACAGATCAATTCGGAAATCGTGTACAATACTGTAAATAGGATTAGGATGTTCGGAGAGGAGTTGCAGTGAGGTGAAAAAGTCAGCGGGTGTGGAGCATAATCATCCCTTGTTTCGGCAGGTATATGAATTTCTGGTGAATCGCATGGAGCGAGGAGAGTGGGGGGCACATGATAAGCTTCCTTCTATACGGCTGCTGGCTGAGGAATTGAAGGTACACCGACTGACGGTATTCAAAGCGTATAGAATGCTGACGGAGGATGGAAAAGTTTATGTAAAAGATAAATCAGGTTATTACATGTCGCCAGAAAGCCTGCTTCCTACTGTAGAAGAGGGCGCAGCAGTGTCTGCCTATGCGCTCACTAATCCTCTTTCGGATATACAGAGAGTGCCTGCTAAGTATCAGTTCTCGCAAGCGCTGATTGATCCGGGCCTCTTGCCGAATCTTTTTCTATCTGACTATGTCAAAAAAGTGTTCGATTTATATCCCAAGGTAATGGGGACGTACTCTTCGGTTCAGGGGGATGCCGAGCTACGAGAGACGCTAAGTCGTCATTTTCGGAAGAAACATCGGCTACAGCTATCCTCAGAAGAGCTGCTTATCACTTCGGGTGCGCAGCAGGCGATCAATCTGATTGCACGAATTGTACTCGGGCCTATGGACACAGTACTTGTGGAGCGACCAACCTACAGTGTGGCTATGGATGTTTTTCGCCGGGAGGGGGCGAGGCTAGTTCCGGTTGAGATTACTCCGACAGGTTATGATTTAGAAAAGGTAGAAGCTTTGATGAAAAAGCATAGGCCACGCATGTTCTATATCAATCCGACCCATCATAATCCAACTGGATATACGGTGCCAGCGCAGCAACGCAAACTGTTGGTAGAGCTGGCCGAACGTTATCGCTGTCTGTTGGTCGAAGATGATCCGTTCCGCGATATGTATTTTGAAGAGGAGCCACCGCCGCCTTTTTTTGCTTACGATACCGAGGGTTGGGTGATCTATATTAGCAGCTTCAGTAAATATGTGGCCCCAGGCTTACGGATCTGTGCGGTGGCTTGCCGATATCCGTTTATGGAGCGCTTGATCACGGCCAAATCACTCGCGGACAATGGTACTCCGCTGCTCAACCAGAAAATATTCCTACATTACTATACTTCACGACGCTTGCAGCAGCACCTTGGTAAGCTACGCATTGCGCTTCAGGTGCATAAGGAAATCGTAGAGGAGGAGTTGGCTGCGACTGGGTGGGAGTGGAAGCCTCCGCAAGGTGGATTAAATCTATGGGTGAAGCTGCCGGACCATCTTTCGGTGGATAGGTTATTTGCATCAAGTATCGCGCAGTCGATCGCCTTTGTTCCTGGGGAGCTGTTTGATCCGCTCGGGGAGATGAAGTCGAGGATTCGAATAAGCTACTCCTTCGCAAGTGAAGGGGTGCTGCGTGAAGGAATCCAGCGGTTGATTGCAATCGCTCGAGGGTTATGAGTAGGTACAGTAGACATGAGGGATTAATGAAGACCAATTCGGACGGAATTTACTAGACTTGTATAACTACTTTGGAAATTGCTGTAACACTTTCTCCTTCTATTCCGTCTGTAGGGTAAAGAAGGAGGTTATTATGATGTTTAAGGCCAATTTCCGCAATCCACTAATGATGTTCCTAAGTATAACGCTAATATTTATGGCCTTGCTAACGGTGCGCCCCTCCGTTACTTATGCGTGTTCCTGTGTTGTACCTGCGGAGCCACTTGAGGCGCTGGAGTCAAGTTCAGCCGTCTTTATTGGGAAAGTAGTGGACATAAAGGAGCCAAAGGGGACTATAATCTCATCCGCGGATCCAGTAAAAGTAACCTTTGACGTCGATTCAAGCTGGAAAGGGGTTAAGGGGAATAAAGTTACATTGACCACTGCTTTATCGTCTGCCAGCTGCGGTTTTGAATTCGTGGAAGGGGAAAGTTATATCGTCTATGCTTATGCTAGTGACGAAGGGGACTCAGGTAAACTAGTGGCCAGTTTATGCAGTCGAACGAAGTTACTTGCTTCGGCATCGGAGGATCTGAAAAAGCTTGGACCTAGTATATCGGCAGGGTCACCCACAGCTTCTCCGGAGGTAACATCGAATACTTCACCAAAATCAGGAGCTGGGAGTAATGAGTCTGATCTAACGGGGAAACCAGCTGAGGACAACGATTCCTTTCCACTTGTTAATGTGGGGATCAGTGGAGTAATTATCGTTCTGATAGCTATAGTTGGTGCTGTGTTGTACCGTCGTAGAAATGGTGGAACGCGAAAGAAATGATGATGTAATGAAGCGGTCGCCCGGGAGTTATTCGGGCGACCGCTTATTTGTTTGACCTTAAGTATCATCAATAATTAGGGAAATCCTCCCTGTAATTTATCTTGTTTTACTCGATATCATCAATATTCAGGGAAATCCTCCATGTAAATCTTCGGGAATTGCCCGTTTTGGTAATAATCCACTAGTTTATAGGGAGAAATTCCGCAAAAAGTTCAATGTGCTCTTTTAAGGTCCGAATTATAGGGAGAATTCCCTTAAACTTAGTTTCAAGTGGGCCAGAATTCTGTGAAATGAGGTGAATTTAGGCCGTAAGCCTACATCACACCCACCCGAACAACCGAGCAAGCTGAGCGACGGCGAAGGTAACCCCGATGGCAATGCCGAGCGGGATGACAGCTGAGAGAACAGCCCACTTCATGCTTTTCGTTTCCTTGTAAATGTTCACGAGTGTGGTGCCGCAAGGATAGTGGAGCAGGGAGAATAACATCATATTAAGTGCAGTCAGCCAAGTCCAGCCGTGTGATAGAAAGACATCTTTGATGCTTCCAAGACTGTCGATATCGACCATAGCTCCTGAGGACATATAGCCCATAAGCAGGATGGGCAGTACGATTTCATTCGCGGGAAGTCCGAGAATAAAGGCCATGATGATAAAACCATCCATGCCGAGCAGTTGTGCAAATGGGTCGAAGAATGCAGCCATATGATTCAGGACAGAATCTCCGCCAATAAACAGGTTGCCTAAGATCCAGGTGATAATCCCAGCAGGGGCAGCAATAACGATTGCCCGAGTAAGTACGTTTAGGGACTTATCTTTGGAGGAAATAAGTATGGTTTTCCAAATTTGCGGCCGGCGATAGGGTGGGAGCTCCAGGGTGTAATGTGTTGGAACACCGCGCAGCGCTGTTTTGGACATGACCCAGGAAACCGTCAGGGTAACAACGATGCCGATTAGCACCATCCCCATGAGTACAGAGGCGGTTGTAAGTGAACGGAGTGCGCCTGTCGTAGCAGCTCCTGCCATGAATAAAGAAGACAATAGAATCAATGTCGGCCAGCGGCCGTTACATGGAACGAAATTGTTGGTTAGGATCGCGAGCATCCGTTCACGCGGCGATTCGATGATTCTTGTGGAGAGGATCGCGGCGGCATTACAGCCGAAACCCATGGACATGGTCAAAGCTTGTTTGCCGTGACCTCCTGATTTTTTAAACAACCGGTCCATGTTAAAAGCAACCCTCGGCAGATACCCGAAATTCTCAAGTAGCGCAAACACTGGGAAAAATATCATCATTGGCGGCAGCATGACGCTGATTACCCATGAGGTTCCTCGATATAATCCGAGAACAAGCACGCCGTGTAGCCAAGCTGGGGCATTGATAGCCTCGAATCCGGCAGTCAGATAACCTTCAATGAAGCCGAAGAAAGTAGCAAGCCAGCTTGAAGGATAGTTGGCTCCGGCAATCGTAATCCAGAACACAATACCGAGGATGGCGAGCATAATGGGGAATCCCCATATTTTGGAGGTTAGGATATTATCGAGTTTATAAGTGCTGTTGAGCTTCTTCTTATCTTGATAAGTGACTGCATCTCCGCATATGCCTGCGGATACGCCATAAATGCCGCTGACAATCTCATCACGTATCGCTCCGCCGTCAGCGAGCTTCTTCGCTGTGGACAGCAAGGAATCTAGAGGATCTAATCCTTTAGTGATATGCGGTGACTCCATGACCGATGACCTCCTTTGCTTCAGGTAAATCTTTATTCTTCATATTCTCTTTAAGCGAAGTTAGCAGGCTGTCATCACCGTCGAGCAGGCGCAGTGCAATCCAGCGAGCCGGATATTTGGTGCCGATGGTTTGTTCTACCAGTGGTGTAAGCTCTGCAATTCCTCGTTCGATCTCCTCATTGTAAGTAATACGTAGTGGTTGTGCAGTGAATGCGCCTGTAGCGACTCGCTCCACCTGATCCAATAACGATTCAATACCGATTTTATTTCGAGCCGATATCGCAACGACAGGCACGCCGAGACGTTTGGAGATGCGCTTCAGGTTGATGTCGATACCTAGTTTACGGGCTTCATCAATGAGGTTGATGCAGACAACAGCCCTTCCGGTAATCTCCAGCACTTGCAAGGCAAGGTTAAGATTGCGTTCTAGCGAAGTAGCGTCAAGCACTACTAGCGTAACGTCGGGCTGTTCAAAAATAATATAATCTCTAGCCGCTTCTTCATCAGCGGAATTCGAGTACAGGGAGTACGTACCTGGGAGATCTACTGCGCGGTACGAATGTTCTTTGTGCTTGAACTCACCTTCGGCAGTAATGACGGTTTTACCTGCCCAGTTTCCAGTATGCTGGCGCATTCCGGTTAGCAGATTGAATAGCGTGCTTTTGCCAGTGTTAGGATTGCCTGCAAAAGCGACTGTGAAATGACTCATGCTTCTACACCTCCGATTAATTCACCAAAAATTAAAGAGCTTTCTTCTCTACGCAGAGCAATGGTCGTGTTGCATACTCGAAAGGCTATAGGATCTCCTAATGGACTGCGTCGCAACACCTCTACGGCATTACCGACTACAAACCCAAGGTCCAGTAATCTTCTTCTAAGTACACCCTGAACTTCAATGCCGCTGATTCGCAGCGTGCTGCCTTTAGCCGCTTCTGATAATGGAATACTAGTTCCAGACATAAGATCCCCTTCTTTCATTTATCATATATTTGTATTTTTATGGTTTTTATTTTGTGCATTAGAACCTTTTTTGTAGTCTGACACAATATTAGTATATGTGAACAACTTTGTCCTTGCAACAAAAATGTTTCCCTAAGGCAAAATAAATTTAGGCAGAAAAAAAAGCCCCTGACGGAAAGAAGGCTTGTGCTCTCCGTCCGAGGGGCTAAGGTTGAGTCTCATAAGCTTGTCTTTAATTGGAACAGTCAAATCTAAGTTTAATTTGCCGTGAAGTTATGTCCAGCTGCCAAAATCAAGTGTACGTCCGGTCTCCACCAAGGTTTTAGTATTACTTAGAACCTGCCACCAAGCGCTGATGCTGCCAGCATATGAAGGATCATCAGGATGCCATTCATCGTGGATAAGCGTAAGCTTAGTAGTTCCACCCACCGGTTCAAGCAGCCAAGATATACGCGATTCATATCTTTCTGTACCCTTATGATAGGAGGGGCCGACCTTATGCGTGAAGCGCAATGCTTTTTGTGGAGTGAACTCCAGCAGAGTACCATATACATGTATCGTTTCATCGCCATCTGCACCGGGACCAATGTATTCCAGCAATTCGCCTTCTTTAAAGGTTGAATGGATTACGCTCCCGTAGTAAATCTGTTTAGTACCTTCCGGAGAGATCAAAGTCTCCCATACCTGCTCAGGTGTTCCGCCAATATAAAATTCATAGTGAAGTTCTTTCATTCGTAATTCCTCCTTGGTTTGTACTTTCATTTATTCCCTCAGACTCATTTACACTATACAAAAAGATCACTGACAACTACGGTCAGTGATCCTAAAAATAATATCTTAAGTTCTATAATGAGCTGCCAGATCGGTGGCTATAGAAGACAGCTTTTGTTTCAGAGCTAGAGGCTCCATGATGCGTAATGTGGTTCCATAAGGTAACAGAAAGTACGGTACATAAGTCAGTAAAGAAGTTTCGTCCACTTGAAAGCGGGCTTGTCCGTCTTTGCGCTGGACCAGCGTATGCCCAAATAGCCAATGACTGCATAGATCATTCAATATTCCCTCTTCTGATGCGATGACTACTGTAACTAGTGTCTCCTCGGTATTGCGTACAGGCAGTAAGCTGTTTAACAAAAAGTCACGTGCAGAGAAATCAGTGGGACGGGTAAAGATCGCTTCTGTGCGGTGCAATTCAACCATTCTATCGACCCGAAAACTGCGAATTTCTTGTCGCTGATGGCAGTAAGCTACGGTGTACCATTGTCCTTTCCATAGAACTAGACCGTAAGGATCAATGGCACGGGAGGATACAGTACCGCCATTTCTCTTATTGTATTCCATTTGCAGGGTGTGTCCGTTCGCTGTCCCCAATTCCAACTCTTGAATCAGATGTGTAAGCGGCAGAGAAGGAGAGTGGATACTCTCAATACCGTTCTCGTGGCGCTCCATCTGTTCTAATTGCTGCGCATTGCTATACCTTTTCAGCTTGGAAATGGCTCGGTCCAGAGCTTCTACATAAGGGTATCCGGTTCCCCGGGCAAAGGAAGAAGCTTGTAGAAGGGAACGCTGCTCTTCAGAGTCAAAGAATAATGGAGCTTCGATAAAATGTTCCGGTAAGCTGTAACCGCCGCCAGTTCCGCTATCCGCGATAACGGGTACACCACTGATGCATAGCGCATCAATATAACGGTATACGGAGCGGACACTGATCTCTAACGCTTCCGCTAGTTCTCCGGCGGTTCTTCCCCGCTGCTTGAGCATCCATAGAATGGATAACATATGGTCGGCCTTGGACATTAATCAGGAGCCTCCTTGCTACAGAAATTAGTAATTCAACTATAGCAAAATGCTCATAGATCAGCCAGAATCCTTTCGATATGATCTTATTACTGTTTAACCATACGTTTCCTACCATAAGTTCCGAGTCGCCATAAATATTCTACTGGCCCCACGATTATACAGTAACACGGACAAGGAATGTGATGCAAAAAGGGAGAATTGATACCGAAAAATAATATGAGGTTTGAGGGAGGAGGGACTGAATAGTTTGAGAAGTTTGAGAAGTTTGAGAAGTTTGGGAAGTTTGGGAAGTTTGATAGAGCTGATAGGGAGAGAAATTTGAAGCGGCAGACGAGGGACACTTGGGGGGATTAGCAGGCTGAAGGGGTACATTTCAGCCAAAGTCGCAGATTTAAGTGTAGTTTATACATTTATTTCTGCCAAAATAGCTCATTCCGATCCTTTAGTTGCACTTAGTGCAGCTATAAAGTGGAGATTCGGTGCTGAGAAAGGAAAATCAGGAATTTAGTTGCACGAAATACAACTAAAAAAATCTTGAGAGAGTATCACGAGGAATAGTGCACTTTTTGCAGTTAACAGGTGCTTATGAGCTCCTATGGTTTTGGGATATACGGAACAGAGTACGCAAAGTGGAGTACAAGAGTCCCCTCAATTAAGAAGAGTAAGATGGGAATTGGCCGCATAGATGGTCAGATAGAGGTTGCATCAAAGTCACGCAGAGGAAACACAAGTCACACAAGTCACGCGAGTTACACAAGTCACATAAGAGATCGCACAGAGATTAAACAGAGGCCATACAGAAGTCACACGCTCCTCTGATTGTACTTTGTACAATAAATTCTATCAAAAAGACGTTGGAATTTGCTTCTATTGCACATTCTGCGATCAATTGTTATAAGAACGTATCATTATCACTAAAAGACCAGATTCTGATGCACAAAGTACAACAGAATCCCAATTACCTATAAAAAAGAATACTTCTATTGCACAAACTACAATAGAAGCATCAAAAAAAGTATTCTTAGAAGCCGAAAAACGAAACGTAGCACAACGCTCGTACGTAGACGCTGATTAGGATGATCTATTGATATTTAACCACAATCGCATTACTGATCTGACGTCCTGGGGGCGTGAGGTATTTGCCATTGTAATAAAGTCCGCTTGATGCGCCGCCATCTAGATTCATGGCTTGATACGCACCAGCCTGTTTCATCATTTCTGCCAGCTGTGGGATAGTAGCTCCACCAGTGGTCAGCAGAATTAGCTTGTGGTCGCGAGTGAGGCCAAGTGCGCTGCGGGCTCCACCGCCTGTTAAGATTTTGGCATCCTTGAAGCCTTCTGCCACGACATTAAGGGATACCTTGCCATTCACAAGCAGACGTGGTCCGGCTTGGAGCGCCCCTTCTATAGATCCGGAAGCAAAATGGTTCGTAAACTCTAGTCCGGGAATAAGCGAGGCCAGATGATTGCTGTCATAGGTGAAAATCGTGCGGCGATCCCCGGAGCTATTTTTGAGCATTTTTCCACCACTAACCATATAACCGTAAGGAGCTTTGTAAGCCCCTTTAGTGTAGGCATCAAAGAACGTACCATTAATAGCAACTACGGCATTATTGCGCTTGGCTAGACTGCTCAGTTCCTCCACTTTTCCCACCGTATTGCCTGCTAGTACAACGTCGAGCTTCACTTTAGGATGCAGTAGGGATACCGTAACCGTTTGGGCTTTGAAGGATCTGCCACCTACCTTGAAAGTTTTACTAGCACTGACATCGGGGGAGGAATCTGCTTTGATAAGTGCGCCAGTCTGTACAGGAACAGTCGATGAAATATCGTTATTAGTAAGGGTTACAGAAGAGGCTTCCTGATTCCACTCTAATTGAAAGCCCAGCGTTTTGCTGACAAAAGACAAAGGGATATATACCGTACCGTTATCACTAAAAGCGGAGTCGGTTAGTGTAACTGGCTTATCGTTGACGAGCGCAGCTGCTTGTCCTAGAGTAAGTGTAATCTTAGTGTCTGCGTTCGTAATGGTTATACGTTTGTCACTAGCATTCCATTCAGCATGTATACCGGTGAGATTGTTTAAGAGACGTAGCGGGATGTACGAGTGATTATTCTTGGTCACATACACGGTGTTTTTAGGAACAGAAGCAGCGCCTGCAGTGAACGGACAAATTGTGAAGACCGGAATCAATAGTAGGAATGCGAGAAAGAAAGAGAACAGTAACTTTTTCATATCAAACAAAATCTCCTTATCTTGTAGCTGTTGTAAAAAACGATAAGGTTTATTATACCTCAAGTTCTAGAACATGGATAATCCTGATTTTTTGAATGCTCATAGAAGGTCTGATAGAATATAGATACCATTAAATGAATAGTACTAGAACTCAACAGCTAAAAGGAGATCTTTATGACTACTATAGGTTTAATTCGCCATGGAAGTACAGCGTGGAATAAGGAAGGCAGAGCGCAAGGACATACAGATAATCCATTGGATACTGAAGGCTTGCAGCAGGCGGCTCTACTTGCCGAACGGCTAAGCACTGAACAATGGGACTACATATATTCAAGTGATCTGCTTAGAGCGCGGCAAACAGCAGAGGTTATTGCTAAAAGACTGTGCATGGAGATCGCCGGTTTAGTACCGGGTATCCGTGAGATGAACGCAGGATTAATTGAAGGTACTACGGAACAAGATCGTGTAGAACGTTGGGGAAACGAGTGGAAGACGTTAGATTTAGGACTGGAAAGTTCAGTGGCCAGTGAGATCAGAGGCAGTCAGGCCATCGAAGATATCGCGGAGAAACATCCGGGCAGTCGTATATTGGTCGTTAGCCATGGTGCAATTTTACGGAGTACTCTTAGAAAGCTTATTCCAGAACTGAACGTAACCCTCTTGCTGAGCAATACGTCTATCACTCAGATTACTAAATCGGATGACATTTGGAATTGCGGGCTGTACAATTGTGCGCAACATTTGAAGATGTAACTAGTGTTCAGAAAATGTTCAGAGCATTTTAATATAGTAATTGATCAGAAATCTAATCATTTTTGTAGTCAGAAGGATGTGCGAATTTAAGGTGGCAGAGGTCCAGATTTACTTACAAACATTATTATCCATTCTCATCGCAGCAGCGGCTGGTTATTTAGTACTAAGACTTTACCGGGATATATCGTCTAAGACTCCTCAAAAAAGAGCGATTCATACCGGCCTTTCCATTATCATTATCGTCGTTGGGCTATGGACCATGCACCAGCTAGGCAGGAATACCTTATTAGGTAATGAAGAGACCGAAGGTGGGATCGTCGTACCACTGGTCGTCTACGGTCTTACGATAGCATTATTAATGTTTTTGCTTACACGAATGAACCTAGTATTGGCTGAAAGAGAGCAACTGAAAGAACTGGCTTATAAGGATGCTTTAACGGGGCTACTGAATAAGAACGGAATGGATCATTTTTGGGATCGATGCAAAGTAAATGAGCAGCTTGCCGTTTTGTTTCTGGATCTGAATCGTTTCAAATCGATCAATGACAGCTTGGGGCATCATGTGGGGGACTTATTACTGCAAGAGGTGGGTAAAAAGTTAATTCAATTCTCCAGCAAAAGAAAACGTCATATTTTCCGCGTGGGCGGGGATGAATTTGTGATTGTCGCCAAAGGTAGCACCCAGAAGGAAGCGGAGAAGCTTGCTGTGCGGATTCTGGAGAAGACGACTAAGAGTTACCAGCTTGGCGAGCATAACTTGTTCGTATCCATGAGTATAGGGATCAGCATAAGTCATGGTAAGGTGGATCATTTTAGGCTGTTAAATGAAGCAGATACAGCAATGTACGCCGCCAAACAGCTTGGTACGGGGCGTTACTCCGTCTATAAGAATTAGAAAGACTTTATGGAAAATACAAGCGGCAGCTATGGACTTGATAATAAGTCCTAGACTGCCGCTGTTTTTATTGGATCACCTATATCATTTGGGATGAAATTATGCGACTGGCGAATGAAGCCTGTTAGTCTCTTCCTTGCGGCCTTTCATTAGGAACAAGCAGAGAAGAGCAACTGCCATACTAATCGCTGCCACATAGAACAGGATGGAGTAATCAAAGATATCAATCATGAGTCCCAGTAGTGGAGGCGAACTAATGGCGGCAAGAGAAGAGACCAGATAATACATCCCAGTTCGTGTGCCTATACTCTCCTCTGTCCCCGTAGCTACAATGTAAGGATAGGAATTGATATTAATACAAGCCCAGAAGATTCCACCGAGCAAGAGTAAACCTCGCAGGAGTAGCAGGTCCTTCGCAAAACCGACGAGAGCAAAGATGGTCATTAGTCCGCATACGCCGATGATGATCATTTTTTTCTTCCCAAATCTTCCGCCCAACCAGCCGCTCGGAATGGCGAACAGCACAAAGGCCAAAGAGAAGAAGGTGAGCGAGAAAGAGGCCGCCTGTTCACTGAGACCGAGGTGATGTTTGCCATATAAGGTAAACAGTGTCTCAACGCCTTGATAAGCTACGAACCAGAAGAAAATCGCCGCGAGCAGAAAGACTGTCGTACGGTCAAGCTGACTTCGAAAGGAAATACGAGAGGGCTTGGTGGCAGCATCTGCTTCTGAAGGAAGCTTCATTTGCACATTTACGCCATCCCGATTTTCTTTGATGAAGCGTGATACGATAAACAGACATAACAAGGTGATTAGTCCAGCAACGATAAACGGTAGCGCTGGGTTTGATTTATACAGGATAGAACCTACGCCGAAAGCGAGAATAGAACCGAACCCACCCATGAAATTAATCAGCCCGTTTGCCTTCGTACGCTGCTCTTCAGGCGTAATATCCGGCATAAGGGCGACGGTTGGTGAACGGTATAAGCTCATGGCCAGATTCATCAGCATCATAAACAACAGAAGTGTAAATAGTCCGGTATGAAACGGAATCAGCATGGTTAGCACGGCAGCGAAAGGCATACCGATCATAAGATAAGGCATTCTGCGTCCAAAACGCGAGGTAGTGCGGTCACTACGGTTGCCGACCCAAGGCTGCAGGAATAAGGCAAAGTAATTATCAATCGTCATCAAGAAGCTGATAAGGGCCACACTATGTACGTATTTTTCTAGAAAAAAGGGTACGAATGCGTTATACAGACTCCATGTAATGCTGATGCTGAAAAAGCCGAATCCGAGCAACCAGACTTTTTTCACACGTTCACACTCCCTTATTATTTAGCTAGAAGTCCAGCCAGCACGTCTGGATGATCGGTAATAATACCTGACACTCCAGCTTCAATCAAAACCTTCATCCGCTCCGGATCATTAACGGTCCAAGGATGGTAGGCGATGCCATGCTTAGCCGCTTCTTCGACGAATTCAGGAAGTACCGCTTGATGATGAGCATGCAGTGCGTTCGCGCCAAGCGTAGCTGCATAATCCCAAGGACGATACAGACCCTCCCCGTATAGAATTCCAGTCTTGATCTCAGGTGCGATCGTTTTACTGTAAGCTAGGGAATAATGGTTGAAGCTCGAAAAAATCACACGATCGCTCATCTTGAACTCCCTTACAGCCGCGATAACCTTTTCCTCCATACCCGGGTAAAAAAAAGTACCATTTTTAAACTCGATATTCAGTATCGTATCTCGTCCTTGCAGCAGACTTAATAAATCTTCTAGCAATGGGAGTTTTTCGCCTTTGAATTCGGGACCGAACCATGAGCCCGCATCCACTTCCAATAATTCCGCAAGAGTATGATCCTTCACATAGCCACTTCCGCTTGTCGTACGGTTTAGGGTTTCATCATGAATAAGAACAAGTCCGCCATCCTTGGTCATTTGTACATCAGTTTCAATTCCGGTTGCACCTAACTCAAGACCTTTGCGGAATGCTGCCATAGTATTCTCCGGACACACTGCCGATGCGCCGCGATGCGCAAAATTAATGATGTTTCTCATAAGATATCAATCCCTCCAATTTTGTGTTTGCTATCGCCCTGTAGATGAGGACTACTTGTCATATTCCACACAGAGTAAAGAAACCCTGTTTAGAAATACTGACAGGGCTCTATTTCTTGAAATTTAACGTACAGTTGACCTTACAGCAATTTTCGGTTCAATGGTTCATAGCTCTATAAGGGATTCGTTCCAGTAATCCTGATCCGTAGATATCTTGCAGCTTCAGCTCTGGCATATGAATATAACCGATATAACAGTCGCACACCTTCATTCGGCAGCTTCTTATAGCGGATAGACCTTCCAAGCCATCGCGGTAGAGATTGCCAATAACACCTCTGTCCTTATAGCAGCGTTTCACCAGTCCAGCGCCTTGTACATAAAAGACTTCATTTCCAGCATTACAGGTTTGACCAAGGCTTTCGTAATCCATAGCATTCACAGCAAAATGCGGATCAATCTTGCTCAGAATGGAAAGATCCTCGGCTATATAGTAATCTGGTTTATCTTTATAAGCATTGACCCATAGATATACACTCTCCGGTAATGCTGCGCGAAGCGAGGCTATAGCTGGAAAGGCGCTGCGTATCCCAACGCTTCCTACACTGAAAGGAACAACGTTATCGTACAAAGTCATGCATTGCGTTAGAAACTTATCCTCGCTCACCTGTCCGGGGTGGTAAGTAGCCCAAAAGGCAGCTTTACTTCGATTCAGTTTGGAGATGAAATCAAGATTTGCTGAAAGGTTAGTCTGAATCGCCACCTTATCCACATGTTCCATATTGGAGAGCGAGATCATAGCTTCTTTATACCAACGATGAATCAGACCTTCTCCATAAGGGTTGAAAAAGATAGACAGGCGATGGCCTGCCGCACCTTGCAAAGAGGCCCACTCTACAAAGCTCTCCAGCCCTTTCCGATCCTTCGCGAGAGTGGCTGCGCTGTCTCTTGTTTTGCCGAAAGGACAGTAGGGACAGTCGTAATTGCAGGAGGTGAGAGAGCCGCGGTAATAGAGAACCGCATTCATGGCAATACGAACCTTTCCATTTGCTCCCGAATCTCCCCTGAAATAAACCAATCCCCAATGGAATCAGAATAGCCCAGCCCTTCGGTAGTGAGGCTAAGTATGCCATCTTCTTCCTGTCCAAGGCCGGTATGAAGCAGGTTGGCCAGCTCAGGATAATCGGTCCAGAGCGAATTTCTGAATCGCAGGTAGTAATCTTCAATCCTCAGACCTTCACTATGTAGAATCGCCTTTAGAATAAAGCGGCGCTTCTGTTCTTCCAGACTTAGCGCAATTCCGTAATCTGCTGTATCGTAACGATCCGTTGCCACATAATTGGCAATAATACTCTCCGTTGCTTTACGACTCACTCCATAACGGGAAGCGTAATGTACGTTGCGAGTATAGGATCTAGCCCCGCATCCCAGCCCGACCATTCCTTCTTCCTGACAGCTGTAGTCAAGAATGCGTTTATCCGTTCCTGCGGTTTCTTTGGCGAAACGACGCATGGAATATTGACGATAACCTCTGGCTTTAAGCAGTTGCCCAGCGGCTTTATAGCAGTCTAGGCGAATATCCTCCTGACGCTGGATATCACCTGGCTTCACGATGGTATGCTCACGGGTGTAGAGCGGATAAATAAAAATCTCCTCCGGATCATAGCTAAGCGCCTGATTTAGCGAATACAGCCAAGAGTCGACGGTCTGCCCCGGAAGACCATAGATCAGATCCAAATTTAGAATGGGAAAATCATATTTGCCCAGTAGCTCCAGTGCCCGATATACCTCATCCGGATTCTGAGGGCGATAGATGGCCGCTGATTCAGCAGCGACAAAACTTTGGATGCCCATACTGACCCGATCCACCGTATTTTCTTTTAGAATATTCAGCTTCTCTTCGTTGAGGGTCTCTGGTGAAGTTTCCACTGAGATGGAGGCCGAGCTCGTATCCAGTCCCATCGTATCAACGGCAATGCGGAACAAGCGACGAAGCTGATCTGCCGCCAACAGTGTAGGAGTTCCACCACCAATCGCGAAGCGGGCATAAGGTTTATGTCTAGTGAACTCGGCCCACTGCTTGGCTTGACGTTCTAGCGCGTCTACGTAAGTAGCGTGAACATTCGCGCGTTTATCAGGTAAGGTGAACAGGTTGCAAAATCCACAGCGAGCGCCGCAAAACGGGATATGCATATACAGAAAAAAGGATTCTGCAGGCTCATCCCGCCATAAGGATTCTAGTGGAATCGGAGGCTGTAGATCCCTGTAAGCCGTTTTGTGTGGATAGGAATATAGATAAGATCTGTAAGGGTGAGCAGTAATGTTGTCTTTCCATTTGTGAAGCTCTTCTAAAGAGAAGGACGATAACGTCATAACAGTTCTCCATCCTTTCCTTGAAATATAATAAAGTATAAATTATAGAATAAATTCCCGATAAGGGACGTTCCATACGGTCTCGTGGGCAAGGCGATGCCCCTGATATCCATCTTCGCCATAAGCGGTTCCATGATCCGAAAAAGCTAGGCAGAAGACAGGATTACCGCGTTCTCGGAACGCATCGAATAACCGGCCCAGTTCACCATCCACATAACGGAGTGCGGCGCGCTGGCTGTCTACGGAGTCTTTTTTAGCACCCGGCACAAAATAATGATTCGGCCCGTGGATGGCAGAGACATTAAGGAACATGAACAGTCTTTGCTCGCGCGGAGTATCCGTCAGCAGCTTCAAGGCATGATTCACCTGATGCTCTGTGGAACGCGGATTGGTGACGCCGAACGTCATCCGCCAGTAGCTTTGCTGGAAATAGCTTGGTAACACACGCGCGAGTGGATTTTTTTTGGTGAAAAATATAACGCCCCCAATACAAACCGTACGGTAACCCTCGGCAGCAAGCCCAGACACAATGTCCGGTGTATCGAACAGCCAGGTGTGGGGATGCGTCTTCATTCCAGTGTTCCGGGAATGGAACATGCGGATATGCTCCGTCTTATCCGTTGTTGCTGGAGTAGGCAAGAAGCCGCCGAAGAAGGCATGATGGGCAGCATAGGTGAAGCTGCCCGGGGTATGTCTTTTCTCCCAAGGTCCGGTTCCGCACAAGTTCGGGCAGTTGACTTCCTCCATAGTTGCGGCATCGTACCGAAGGGTATCGAGTGTGATCATTAGAATGTCATGGGTGCCGACGATGGTGTTCATATCCATTAAGATGATCCTTCCTTTATAAGCGGTGTTGAGGGATGCGTGATATAATCTCTAGCCGACAACACCTTCATTTCCCATTCGTAGGTGCTACATCCACGGTATTTCACATCGTATAGTAGATCGCCAAATGGATTTACATCAGCGACAAAACATTGCTGCGACCCCCCGGATACCAGTACATCTATTCCTGCTACCCCGGAATGGGGGAAAGCCGCCAGTGCTTGCACCGCGGTATTTCGCACCTGCTCCTGAATGGGTTCAGACAGGCCGGCTTCCGAAAGAGACATCCGCTGGTTGCGTAAATGCAGATTTGTAATCGGAGTAGGACTGACACGTGCAATAGCGTGACAGGCTTCGCGGAGAACCACTAGCTGGCGAATATCAAAGGCTTTTCCTTTAAGTCCTGCTTTAGGGATCCATTGCTCGGCATAAGCACCATGCCGATAAATCCAGTTAAAAATTCCGGAGATGGTGGCGGTATCCGTATACCGTCGTAGTTTACCGGAATTATAGTAAATGGGTGGTCGAGTGATATAATTCTCGACCCCCACTGTAGTTAAGGCAATCTCGGCACCCGTCACGGGATGAATCTGATAGGCGATCACCCCAGAAGCCGCAGAGCCGAAGGCCAGCTTAATGAATACCCGGTGCATTCGCCGGGATAACATCATCTCACGGAGAGAGGCATAATCCGTAGGTTGCTGATCCTCGCCTACTGGGCGAGGGATTGGAAGGCCCGCTTCGCTCAGGATCTTTTGTGTCTGGCGTTTATCGGTCATGGCTACTATGTCAGCAGGGTCATTTAACCATAGCGAACCTGGACAAGCGGCTTTGGCTTCGCGCTGTAGTCTAGCCAGCATCCGGCAGTAACCGCGGAACCATTGGGATGGATGATGCAAGACACCTTGCATATCATTCAATTGACGGGCTACCTTCACGCGAAGTGGCCGCGGATCAGGTCTCTCGGCGTAGGGATGAAGCGAATCGTCAATATCATCCGAATCTGGTGCGCCTAGAGCGATTAAGGCTCGTTCTACCTCGAAGCTGCTGCCAGGTGATTCTAGTCTCAGTAGCGGGGGAGCTGCACTGAGATCTATTCCGTTATAAACGGAGGACTGACTGGATAACTGCTTCTTCTGCTCTTCCATAAGATCACCTAACGATCTACCTTGCAGAAACTCAGCGTACGATAAAATAATGGCAGGGGGCATTCCGAGATCGGAACGCGCTTGCTGGATGCCGCTGGTCCGTTTATCACCGGGAATACCGATAACAATCATCGGTCTCATGAGAGGCTCACTCTGTGATGGAAGGATAACGCCAGTCTTCCTCATCATCGCTTTCCTGCTTGTCGCTAACATCAACAGGCAATCCACTCTGCTTCCAACGGTTAATCATCTCGTCAGACATATAATGATGGCTTAGGTTTAATGCTTTTAATCCTTTGATTCTGTCGCTGGCTAGAAGCAATTCTGCACCCTCGTCGCTTAGGATACCAAGCGACAGATCGAGCGTATCCAGTTGATCCAGAATAGGAGCATTTGCTAATGCACCTGCGATCTCATCTTGGATTTGGCTATTTTTTAAACCAAGATAAGTAAGTTTAGGGAACTTTCCTACTTCAATAAGAGGGAGAAGATCTGCGAGGCCTCCGTCAAAACCGTAATCATCTACACCTAGATAGAGCTCCAGCTTGCGCAAATTCGGCAATTGGCTGGCTGCAATATTTT
This sequence comes from Paenibacillus sp. FSL K6-0276, assembly GCF_037977235.1. Lineage (NCBI taxonomy): Bacteria > Bacillati > Bacillota > Bacilli > Caryophanales > Paenibacillaceae > Paenibacillus > Paenibacillus sp. FSL K6-0276. Next base: position 1,224,334 of record NZ_CP150276.1, read on the forward strand.
CAAGTACGGTTTTACTTAAGCCTCCACTAATAATAATCAGTTCTTCCAGCTTATCGTGCTTTAGTTCTGCGAGGCTCAGTTCATTCCCGCCTTGAATAGTGAGTGATTGTAGCTCTGGAAAAGCGGGGAGCAGCGGTGATAGATCGCTTTGAGTAATCCAAGAAATCTCGCATTCCTCAGAGTCCATCTCGCCTATAAAAAGCTTGCGCAAAGCAGGGAAGCTAGCGCTATGCGTAACCAGTGCCTCTACAACCTCTTCTGAACTATTTTCGTAGGCTTGCCCCCAATCACCAATAATTAGGCTGGTCAGCGAAGAACTTTCAGGGCTATTGCTAAGCTTCTCAATTTCCGTGCCAATTCTTTGGCCTTCTTCGAATTCGTCGTATCCAATGCTAAGCTTTACTTCCGTCATGGGCATTCCCTCCAGGAAAAATTTAACTTCGAAAATACCCTATCATCTGTAGCGGAGGGAGTCAAATAACAGTTTAAAAAAATTATAGTCAAATTCGTCATGTTATTGTGCTAATCATTTATGGTAGGTTTATGCTAGGGGGAATTACATTATTTTGAAATATAAAAAAGTATACGTTTCACACTATACTTTATCCTTATATTTCTCGCTAAACGCTTACCGTCCTTATAAGGACGCCGAAGGCGATTATACTTGAAGGAGTTGCTCTGGTGAAGATCAAACTTCAGGAATGGATTATAGAAGCGGATATCGCAAAGCTGCAAGCGGCTATGGAAGCAGGAGTAGTCAGCTCAGAAGATGTGGTAGCAGCATATTTGGAACGGATTCATAAGTACGATATAGACATAAATTCAATCTTAGAAATCAATCCAGAGGCTATAGAAATCGCGAGAGCACTGGATAATGAACGTAAGGAAAAAGGAAGTCGGGGAAGTCTACACGGCATTCCTATATTGTTGAAGGATAATATAGATACCGCGGATAAGATGCATACGAGTGCTGGTTCAGTAGCTTTAGCAGGATCATTTGCGGCAAAAGATTCATTCGTAGCTGCGAAGCTTCGGTCGGCAGGAGCTGTTTTGCTTGGAAAGGCGAATATGTCGGAGTGGTCTAACTTTATGTCTAGTTCAATGCCGGCGGGGTATAGCTCACGAGGTGGTCTAGTACTTAATCCATATGGACCAGGGAATGTATTTGTCAGTGGTTCAAGTTCTGGGCCAGCGGCAGCTATTGCGGCGAATTTGGCAGCGGCATCGATCGGAACCGAAACAGCGGGATCAATCGTCGGCCCAGCCAGTCAGCATGCTCTCGTTGGGATCAAACCAACGGTTGGATTGGTCAGTCGTACTGGAGTGATTCCTATTTCGGTTAGCCAAGACACCCCTGGACCTATAGCTAAAACGGTTACGGATGCGGCGATTATTTTGGGGGCATTAACGGGAGTGGATGACAAGGATGAAGCAACATTTTCGAGCGAGAAGCATGCTTTTACGGACTATACTCCATTTTTAGATAAAAACTTTATACGACAAGCAAGAATAGGTATCCCACGGCATTATTATAACCATTTAGATGCAGAGCGACTTTCAATTATGGAAGCAGCTATCCAGACTTTGAAGAACGAAGGGGCTACGATTATAGATCCAGTTACGCTTTACGTTGAAGAACAAAACTGGAATAATAATGTGATCTGTTATGAATTTAAAAAGGGGCTCAATGCGTATTTATCCCAAGTAGATGATTCCGTTCCGATTCACTCTTTGCAAGAACTGATAGCGTATAATGAAAGCCATGCTGAAATCGCATTACAATATGGGCAAGACACATTAACTAGGTCAGAAGAAGTAACATTGACTGAAGAAGACTATCAGCAAAAGAAACAAGAATACAGGGCATTAGCGCTCGAGCAAGGAATAGATTACGTGTTGGAACAATATAGCTTGGATGCATTATTACTGCCTGGTGATGTAGATGGTATGTATATTGCGGCACGCTTGGGGTATCCGTTAATTACCGTTCCGGCAGGGTATGTAGCACAGGGCATTATTGATGCTGACGGTGATCCTACCAGGGGTCCCTTTGGTGTTGTTTTTTCCGGCAAAGCTTATAGTGAGCCTACGCTCATATCTTTAGCATACGGGTTTGAACAAGCCACACACCATCGTATTCCACTGCAACTGGAATAGGTTTTGACTACTTTATTATAGAAGGAAGCGATCAGCTTGAAATATTGCCTAGAATGTGGAACAGCGTTAGTAATGAAAGAAAGCGATGGGGAAGGGCAGGTACCTTATTGTAATGCATGCGAAATGTTCAGATTTCCTATTTTCAGCACAGCAATCAGTACAGCAGTATTAAATAGGGATATGAATAAGATTTTATTGATCCAGCAGTATAACCGACCAGATTATATATTGCTTGCAGGGTACGTGAATAAAGGTGAAGATGCGGAAACAACTCTTATTCGTGAGGTAAAAGAAGAGGTAGGTCTTGATATTGTAGCCTATGAATATATGCGCAGCTTGTATTTCGCACCTTCTAATACGCTAATGCTGAATTTTATAGGCGTTGCAGATTCGGAGGACTTAAGTCAGGTGAGTGCTGAGGTTGATCATGCAGAATGGTTTACTTTGGAAGAGGCCGTCAGAGCCATTAAAAAGAATAGTCTAGCCGAAACCTTCTTATTGGCGATTATTGAGAAATTGAATGCGGGACAGGTACAGGTGAATCCAGTATCCGTAGGAGGAACGGTGTAAGATGCGAGTATATAGCTTTGCCAAAGAAGCCGGTAAATCTATTGATGCGTTCGGCAGCCAGCAGCTTTATATGTCGAGAATACTGTCAAAGGCAGATTCTCCTCACGTAGGTTGTATGCACCTGGGTGTGAATGGACTTGTTGGCTGGCATCAGGCTCCGGTTCCACAGCTGTTTCTGGTCGTTAGCGGAGAAGGTTGGGTCAGAGCAGGGGAAGAAGCGGGAATTCCAGTTAGCGCTGGTTCTGCCGTGTATTGGGACAAGGGCGAGTGGCATGAGACACGCACAGAGACAGGACTAACAGCGATAGTAATCGAAGCGGAGGTAAAACAATGTTTAATCAAGAGGAAAGAACAATTACGACCGAAAGATTGATTTTGAGACCCTTTGAATTAGCTGATGCAAAGCGTGTCTCTGAGCTCTGTAATAATTATAATATCTACAAAAGTACGTTGACTCTTCCTTATCCATATTCTATTGATTGTGCAATATCCTGGATTGAAGCTCATGAAGAGAATTTTATCAATAATATGTATTATGAGTTTGCGATTACTGATAAAAGTACAAACGAGCTCTATGGAGCTATAGAACTGACAAATAATCAAACACACAGAAATGGTGAAGTTGGATATTGGATCGGTGAGGAAAATTGGGGTAAAGGATACGCGACTGAAGCAACAAAAGCTATCATTGCGTTTGCATTTTCAGAAAAGCATTATCATAAAGTATATGCGAGATACTTTGCTTCAAATCCCGGCTCTGGGCGGGTGATGCAAAAATGTGGAATGGTGAAAGAAGGCATTTTATTACAGCATATCTATAAAGAAAATAAATATGATGATCTTATTCATTATGGAATTATAAACACTGAAGGCAAAACTACATAAAGTGAATTTTTAAAGTTCTTACAAGCAAATAGACAAGCAGAAAGGAGCCGATTGGCTCCTTTCTGCTTGTCTACTATTGACCATTGCTAAACAGATACAGTAGGCTCGATTAGCTAAGCTTATAAACACGAGCTTCGTATGGACGAAGATGAATCGTGTTTAGTTCTTCTTCTGGGTTTACCTCGTAGTTGGCAATGAGCAGTTCCTTCTCTTGGAATTTCACAGTGGAAGGAAGCTCGAATACCGTAGAATCACCGAAGAAATTCAGTACAACTAACAGCTGCTCTTCTCCGAGAGAACGCTGATAAGCATATACTTTCTCGTTCTCCTCGGCCAAGATTGTATAATTTCCGTATACGATAATCTCATGCTGCTTACGCAGCTCAATTAGCTTCTTATAATAGTGGAAAATGGAATCTGGATCGGCCAGCGCCTGCTCCACATTAATTTCCTTGTAGTTAGGATTCACAGTCAGCCATGGAGTGCCTGTGGTGAAGCCTGCTTGTGCTTCCGAGTTCCATTGCATCGGCGTACGGGCATTGTCCCGACCTTTAATGTAAATGGAATTCATGATTTTATCTTCCGAATGTCCGGCAGCCAAGTATTCTTTATACATATTTAGGATTTCAATATCTTTGTACTCGTCGATAGAATTAAACTTTACATTCGTCATGCCGATTTCTTCGCCTTGATAGATGTAAGGTGTACCTTGGAGTGTGTGAAGCAGCGTTGCCAGCATTTTGGCAGACTCTTTCGGATAACGCTTATCATCCCCAAAGCGGGATAGCATACGCGGCTGATCGTGGTTGTTCATATACAAGCTGTTCCAACCTTTACCGTCCAGTGCGACTTGCCACTTGGAAATGATCGACTTAATGTCCGCCAGCTTCCAAGGCTGTACATTCCATTTGCCTCCGGGTCCGGAATCGACGTCCATGAGCTCGAAATGGAATACCATGTTCAGCTCGTTCCGATCCTCGGAAACGTACATTGAAGCCTCTTCGGGAGAGACATTAACGGCTTCACCCACTGTCATGATATCGTACTTGGACAGTACCTCACGGTTCATTTCCTGCATATATTCATGTACGCGTGGACCGTTAACGAAATAATCTCCTCCGAAGTGGTAGGAAGGCTGTTCCCCGTTTTTTTCCCCAGAAACGCTAGGTAATTCCGGTACTTTGGAGATCAGGTTGATTACGTCCATGCGAAATCCGTCAATTCCTTTATCCAGCCACCAGGTCATCATATCGTAGATTTCCTGGCGCAGCTTGGGATTGTCCCAATTCAGGTCCGGTTGTTTTCTGGAGAAGAGATGGAGGTAATATTCTTCCGACTTCTCATCGAATTCCCAAGCCGATCCATTGAAGAAGGAGCCCCAGTCGTTAGGCGGCTGTCCGTCCTTACCAGGACGCCAGATATAATAATCACGATAAGGATTATCCTGCGATTTGCGGGATTCCACGAACCAGGCATGCTCATCTGAGGAATGGTTGACCACGAGATCCATAATTAGCTTCATGCCGCGGCTGTGAAGTCCAGCTAACAGTTTCTCCCAATCGGAGAGCGTTCCGAAATCATCCATAATCGTTTGATAATTACTGATATCATAGCCGTTATCATCATTAGGCGACTCGTACACCGGACATAGCCAGACTACGTCGACGCCAAGATGATTTAAATAATCGAGTTTTGAGATAATCCCTTGCAGATCACCGATGCCATCCCCGTTACTGTCTTTGAAGCTGCGGGGGTAAATTTGATACACTACGCTTTCTTTCCACCATTTCTTATCCACGGTTGTAATCTCCTATCTCTATATAGATCTAGCTATTTTATTTAATGGACCCTGATGTTAGTCCGCTGATAATCCATTTTTGCGCGAACAAATAGACGATGAGCATCGGGGTTAATGCGAGCAGATATGAAGCAAAAGCTAAGTTGAAATCTGTGCTGAACTGCCCCTGGAAGACATATTGTACAAGCGGAAGTGTGTAGGAGTCCTCGCCGAGCAGAATAAGCGGTAGCATAAAGTCATTCCAAGTGGATAGACAAGACAGGATACCGATCGTTGCACTAACGGGAGCAAGGAGTGGGAAAATAATCTTCCAAAATGTACCGAATGTTGATGCACCGTCTACTGTAGCCGCTTCTTCCAGTTCATACGGAATGGAGCGGATATAACCGGTGTATACAAACACGTTAAAGGCCAGACCATAAACGACGTATAGAATAATAATCCCTACAATGTTGTTCATGTGCAGGTCCGTAGTCACTTTGACCACAGGCAGCATGATAATCTGGAAAGGGATAAACATGGCGCTGATAAAATAGAAGTAGAGCACTTTGAAAAATCTTCGCTTCATATTACGTGCAATAGCATAGGCTACCATGGAGTTGGTAAGCAATATGAACACGACTGTTGTAATAGTAATCACGGTACTATTTCCTAATGCATTGAAGAAATTCGTTGCCTTAATCGCATTGCTGAAGTTCTCAAAATGCAAGCCAGTCGGCAGTGAAAAGATAGATTGAGCCATTTCCTCGGGATTCTTGAGTGCGATGGCAATGGTCATGTAAAGCGGAAACAGGATCAGTAGTGAGCCTAGGGCGATAAGAATCGTTACAGGCCAGTTAGTTGATTTTTTGATCATAAGTCCATCTCCCGTTTCTGCAGAAATTTAAGCTGAAGGGCGGAGATAACGACGATCACGATAAAATAAATCACGGCGTTCGCCGATTGGTAGGCAAATTCTCCGCCTTGGAAGCCGCCTGTGTAGATTAAGTGGGCAATGGATTGAGTTGAACGTCCAGGACCACCGCCTGTCAAGGCGACGATTTGGTCGAATACCATCAGACCACCCTTCATCGCGAGCACCATGTTGATCGTGAAGAAGGAAGCAAGCATTGGAAACGTAATGCTCCAGAATTCTCTCCAGCGGCTAGCGCCGTCCAGATTGGAAGCCTCGTAAAGATCATGAGGAATGGTTTGTAGACCCGCCAGATAGAGAATCGTGTTATAAGCAATTCCCTGCCAAACGGCTACAATAACGATACCGATCCAGGCCCAGTCGGAGTTACCGAGAATGTTCTGCGAAAGGAATTCGCTGCCGAGCTTCGCACCCCAGATAGGGAATACATTTGCGAACAAGTAGTTGAAAATAAAGCCGACAATTAGAACGCTGAGGATATTAGGCAAGAAATATACACCGCGGAAAAAGTTTTTGGCTTTAATTTTGGCATTTAGTCCTAGTGCAATCAACAAGCTGATGACGTTGATGAGAATAGTTGTTATGATGGCATATTTAAAAGTGAACAAATATGAATTCAACACATTTTCGTCTTGAAAAATGTTAACGAAGTTCTTAAATCCTACGTAATCAAAGCTGTCACTAAAGCCGTCCCAGTTTGTGAACGAATAATAAATACCTTGTATTGCAGGAAAGGTGTGAAAGGCAAAGAAAAGAAGCAATGCCGGTATTGTCATCAGATAAAAGGCGACTCGGCGTTTGGCCATCATATAATCCTCCTCGTTGTAAAAGCGAAAGAGAAGAGGGGAAACCCTGTTCTCTTTCGCGGTTCAAGTATGTCTGATCGGGTTATTTCCGGTTAGCTACCTTATCCCATTCCGTATCAAGCTGTTTTAGGTAAGCATTAATATCTTTCTTTTGCAAGAAGGACTGATTGATGGTTTCCACTTTCATTGCACTTGGGATGTAGTGGTCAGCAAAGTCAGCTAGTTTGCCGGATTCAAAGGATTCTTTGAATCCGTCCATCGTTGGATCATCCTGCGTTACACCTTGTACAGCTGGGAATGCTTTTTGCTCGCTGATGTAAAGGCTGACATTCTCAGGCTGGAGCAGGAAGTCTACGAATTTCTTTGCTTCTTCTTTATGCTTAGTGTTCTTGGAAATGGTCAGCAATGTGTCTACACCAGAAATGACCTTATTATCGGCAGCATCATTTGTCGCTGGGAACGGGAATACGCCAAGTTCAATGGATGGATTGGCTTTCACGATTTCTGGGATCGCCCATACGCCTTGCAGGTACATTGCTGATTCGCCTTTAGCGAATGCTGTGTTGCCGTCATTGTAATTTTTGCCAAAAATATCTTTCTGTCCGTATTCCGTCAGCTTAAGCAGCTTTTCAGCAACCTCGTTGAAGCTGTCTGAGAAGGTTACAGTGCCTGCTGTACGCTCCTTGAAGAAATCATTACCTTTAATGATTGTCGTGAGGGAATTGAAGGGTGTAAGTGTTGTCCAAGCATCCTTAAATGTTAGATAGAAAGCATTCTTACCGCTGTCTTTGAACTTTTGAGCGACGGCAATGAACTCATCCCAGGTTGTTGGTACGGTAACGCCAGCTTCAGCGAACATCGCCTTATTGTAAATGACACCACTTGCATTAGAGGAGAATGGAAGACCATTCAGCTCACTCGAACCGGTTAAATCTTTCAGCATTTGGACATATGCAGGTTGAATATTCTTAGCGAGCGGATCAGTAGTGAAGTCTTCAAACAGACCGCTTGCGGATAAAGTCTTGTAGGTATCGGTGGCGCCGATTCCCACCACGTCAGGAATGTCTTTCTTAGCAGCACGGGTCTTCAGTACGGTCTCAGCATCCGGTGGATTTACTTGAGTGACTACAATGTTCGGATTGGCTTCATTGAATTTCGCAACCAGCTTGTCGAAGGTAGCTTTGGCTTCGGACTTATTTTGGAAAAATTCGATTTTCACTTTTTCACCGGAGGCATTTCCACCGCTATTCGTGTTGCCAGCCGCATTGTTGCTGCTATTGCTTCCACAAGCACTAAGTACGGACATAGCCAGTACGCTAACCACTACGGGTTTGATTGTTTTTTTCATGATTAAATCCTCCTAATAATTTGTTGGTATTATGAACATGTAAGAGAGTAAACATGTACGTAAATGAAATTAATTGATATTCTGGCTACTTATAGGCGGCAGATATGCATTGCCAATAGAGAGTAAACGTTTACGTAAAAGGGGTAAAAAGACTCAGGTAAGTGATCTTACCGTTTGTCTTTCCACGATGGAGTGATCGACAATTTTGCTATCCACAGTCTCGCCTGTTTCAATCATCTGAATAAGCTTCTCCACGGCGATCTTACCAATATCGTACAGCGGTTGACGCACTGTAGTTAACGGAGGAATAATCATTTTTGCTATTCCAAGATCGTCATAACCCATTATGGATATATCCTCGGGAACACTTAAACCATTTTTGATGACAGTGGAAAGAGCACCAATCGCCATTTCATCACTAGCGGCAAAGACGGCAGTGACATCAGGGGCTTGCTCCAAGAGAGCTTCCATTGCAATGCTCCCGCTTTCATACAGAAAGTCTCCAAAGGTGAGATAGCGGCTGTCGAAAGGAATTCCATTCGCTTCAAGCGCTTTACGATATCCCTCGGCTCTGGGTACACCAGCGATAGCATCGCTTGGATTTCCGCTGATCATGGCGATTTTGCTATGACCTTTGGAAATTAAGTAGAGAGTAGCATCATAGGCAGCCTGATAATCGTCTACTTTCACGTAAGGTACACTGGCAAATTCCGTTTGGGAAGAAACCAACACAACTGGGATCTTCATGGTTTCTAGCACATCGTAATACTCTTTCTTCAAGACCTCACTAGAGTAAATAATGCCATCGACCTGCTTCTCTCTTAGGAGCTGCAAGTACTTTAATGTTCGTTTACCATCCTGATCGGTATTACAGACCATCACACTGTAATTGCGGTCATTGGCCAATTCCTCAATGCCTTTAAGCAGATCGGAGGAGAAAGCTCCAGATACACTTGGAAACATTACACCTATGGTCTGCGTACGCTTATTGATTAGGCCACGAGCAATCGCGTTAGGTTGATAGCCGAGTTCTTTGATGGCTTCATTTACCTTTTGTTTCGTCTTGTCGGAGTACCCACTTAAATTGTTTAGCACGCGAGAGACTGTCGCAATGGAAACGTTCGCTTTTTGTGCAACATCTTTAATTGTCGGGTTCATTCATACGTGCTCCTTAGATTACGGTTAGCCTTAGATTAAACGTTTACGCTTTGAGTAATGAAATTACTTAAAACTATAACGTAAACGCTTACCCTGAATATAAATCCTGGTAGGTATTCTTGTCAACTCTATTAAAAAATAAATGAATAATAAAAACCGTGAAAGGCAAATGATTTTTAAATAGAATGAAACCGATTAATTTACCAAAAAATCTCTTTTAAAATGGGGGTGTAAGAGAGCTGAAAGGTAGTAGGAGCAGGATATAAGGAATCATATGACCTAGAATTGACAAAAGAATATTAGAGGGCTAACATTTAGTGAGTAAACGCTTACGCAAATATCGGATTGACATGTTCAACGTTTGTTTTAGTGTTTAACCGGATAAGGAGCTGCGCTTATGAATATTTATCTCGAAATTCCTGATGTGGATAAGCACTTTCCCTTTAGAAGTTTACTTTGTGGAGGAGATACGCTGTGCTATCCGCATTGGCATAAAGAAATTGAAATTATCTATGTAACTAAAGGAAGTCTAAATCTGGGAATTAATGATACCCCTATTCACATGGAGCAGGGTGAGGTTCAGTTTATCAACGGTGGGGATGTACATTATTTTCTCGCCTCACCTGAGAGCGAACGGGTAGTAATTCAATTCGATCTTAACCTGTTTCAGGAAGTCGCAGCTTTGAGCGGAAATGACTATTCGCTTCGTGAGGTTTTTACGCTTATGGAGCATTCTAGTTCAAAATGGCCCGAGGCAACCGCCGCGAAGATCAAAGGGCTGATTGAGAGTATTTACGAGGAAGACGTGCAGCGAAGAGAAGGGTACGCCTACTTAATCAAAGCTAGATTATTTGAACTACTGACTGTTATTTTGCGGGAGGTGCCGAAGAGCACAGTCAATAAACAGCCTAAGTTCTCGGAAGATACGCTGAACCAGTCCAGAGAAACGCTGGAGAGATTAGAGCGGATTTTTATCTATGTGGAGCAGCATTATCAGGAGGCCATTACGCTGAATGAGGTAGCGAATTACATGGGCTTCAGTCCGTATTATTTTACCAAACTATTCAAGAAGAACACGGGCATGACCTTTATAGCATTCTTAAATGAATATCGACTTAACAAAGCCAAATGGATTTTGATGAATGATGATCTGCCGATGTCCGCGGTGGCGGAAGAAGCTGGGTTTGGCAGCGTGAAGACCTTTCATCATTTCTTCAAGGAAGCTACAGGGATATCCCCGCTTAAATACCACAAGACAATATTCGGGAATAATACAGCAAGAATGCAGGAAGAAAGACGCCCCCGGGCTTTGTATGATAGAGATATCAAAACAGGAACAAGTGGAGGTTAGAACAAAGATGACATTAACAGTAGGAATTATCGGCTGTGGAGGCATTGCGAACGGCAAACATATGCCAGCGCTATCAAAAGTGGAAGGTGCTCGAATGGTTGCTTTTTGCGATATCGTTCCTGAGCGTGCCGAGAAGGCAAAAGCGGAGTTCGGGGATGAGAGCTCCGTGGTTTACTCAGATTATAAAGAGCTTCTTAAAGATGCAAGTATAGATGTGATTCATGTATGTACACCAAACATTTCCCATGCAGAGATTTCCATTGCGGCAATGGAGGCAGGCAAGCATGTAATGTGCGAAAAGCCGATGGCTAAGACCACAGCAGAAGCGCAAGCCATGATCGATGCCTCAAAGCGAACTGGGAAGAAGCTGACCATCGGTTACCAAAACCGTTTCAGACCAGATTCAGCTTATCTGCATACGGTATGCGAGAATAATGGTCTTGGAGAGATTTATTATGCTAAAGCTAAGGCGATCCGTCGTCGTGCCGTTCCAACGTGGGGCGTGTTTCTGGATGAGGAAGCGCAAGGCGGAGGTCCATTGATTGATATCGGTACTCATGCCCTCGATTTGACCCTTTGGATGATGGATAACTACAAACCTAAATATGTTGTGGGTAACGCCTATCATAAGCTGTCCGGTCGTAAAAACGCTGCGAACGCTTGGGGCCCGTGGGATCCTGAGAAATTTACAGTTGAGGATTCCGCCATTGGATTCATTACTATGGAGAATGGAGCTAGCATCGTTCTCGAAGCAAGCTGGGCGCTGAATACACTCGATGTTGGTGAAGCTAAGACGGTTCTTTGCGGTACTGAAGGTGGAGCGGATATGGAGAACGGTCTGCGCATTAACGGAGAAGAATACGGTAAGACATTCGAGAAGCATATTAGCTTGGAAGCCGGTGGTGTTGACTTTTATGATGGCGCAGGAGATGATCCTGCGGTGACAGAGGCTACTCAGTGGATCGACAGCATTGTAAATGACACCGATCCTGTAGTGAAACCGGAGCAGGCACTGGTTGTCACCCGCATCTTGGAGGCTATCTATAAATCCTCAGAGACTGGAATGCCTGTATTTTTTGAATAACCTATCAATTTTAAGTGGCATAGATATCTATGAACTAGGAGTGTGTCCAAAGTGACCAGAGTAACGGTATGGAATGAATTCCGTCATGAACGGCAGGAAGAGAGAATTCTCAAGGTCTATCCGCAAGGGATTCACGGACAACTGGCAAGTTTCCTTCAGGAAGCTGGACTGGACGCTCAGACAGCTACGCTGGATGAACCGGAACACGGATTGACACAAGAAGTGTTGGATAATACAGATGTACTGGTCTGGTGGGGACATGTCGCCCATCAAGAAGTTAGTGATGAGATTGTAAACCGTGTCCACCAAAGAGTGCTGCAAGGCATGGGGCTAGTGGTGCTTCATTCAGGTCATATGTCCAAAATATTCATGAAATTAATGGGCACCAGCTGCGATCTAAAGTGGCGTGAAGCAGGGGAGAAAGAGCGCCTCTGGGTCATGGACCCAAGTCACCCGATTGCTGAGGGTATCGGAGAATATATCGATCTGGAGCAAGAAGAGATGTACGGTGCACATTTTGATGTACCAGCACCAGAGAGTCTTATCTTTGTCGGCTGGTTTGAGGGCGGCAATGTGTTCCCAAGCGGATCGACCTATCGTCGTGGGAACGGGAAGATCTTTTACTTCCAGCCCGGTCATGAATCTTACCCAACCTATTACAACAAAGAGATTCAAAGAGTAATCATCAATGGCGTGAACTGGTGTGCACCAACGAAGCGTGCTTATCCAGTTTACGGACATTCCGAAGCTTTGGAACCCATTAAAGAAAAGGTGGTAATGTAAATGAAGTTAGGTGTATTCGATCCTGTATTTGGAAGTTTAAGTCTCGAAGAGATGCTTGATAAAATCGCGGCCGCAGGTTTGAATGCGGTGGAGATCGGTTCAGGAGGCAATCCCGGAAATGCCCACTGTCCTACGGATGAGCTGCTTGCGAGCGAGTCAGCACGTAAGGAATATTTGGAGCAGTTCACGAAACGTGGCATTATGATTAGTGCTTTCAGTTGCCACAACAACCCAATTTCGCCAGATAAAGAAGAAGCTCGTGAAGGCGACGAAATTCTGCGTAAATCGATCAAGCTGGCTTCGCTGATGGGAGTTAAGGTAGTTAACACTTTTTCGGGAACCGCAGGTGACAGTGATGAGGCAAAAGCACCGAACTGGCCAGTTACACCTTGGCCAACCGTATACAGCGACATCAAAACCTGGCAGTGGGAACATAAACTGATCCCTTACTGGAAGGAAATCGGTAAGCTGGCCGAGGAGCATGGCGTTAAGATCGGTATCGAGCTTCACGGCGGTTTCCTATGCCATACTCCTTACACGATTCTAAAGCTTAGAGAAGCAACCTGCGATGCGATCGGCGCGAACCTAGACCCGAGCCATCTGTGGTGGCAAGGCATCGATCCTGTGGGCGCGATCAAGATTCTTGGTAAAGCCGGCGCAATTCATCATTTCCATGCTAAGGATACGTACCTGGATCAGGACAATATTAATATGTATGGTCTGACGGATATGCAGCCTTACGGTGATGTACAGACCCGCGCTTGGACTTTCCGCTCCGTTGGCTGTGGACACAGCATATCTGAATGGTCGGATATCATGAGTGCGCTGCGTACTTACGGTTATGATTATGTAGTCAGCATCGAGCATGAAGACCCTCTTATGACGGTAGACGAAGGCTTCCATCGTGCAGTAACCAATTTGCAATCCATTCTTATTCGCGATCAACCTCAGGGTATGTGGTGGGCGTAAGGAATATTTTAAGAACTGAAGGTCTTGATTCTCTAGTTTAGAGGATCAAGGCTTTTTTTTGCGTGTTTATGCGGATGTGGGATCTGCTTAGCTTTGATTAGATTTTTGGTTAGGTTACAATGTGATGCACCGTGGTCGTTGGAGTAAGACTAACGGATGGGCTCATAGGCACCATAGTTCATCGACCTTCCTCTCCAGCCGCAGTTGCAGTATTGACGGACCCTAGTATTTTTATCTGTTGTGGTGCGGCGCGTACGCTGTATGTCTGGCTAACGGGCAGGCTAGCTAATGCACCAAGAGTATGCAAATAAAGACACCATATTTTAAGGCCGCCTTTAGTTTTGGGTTTTTCTCTGTCAAAACATTGATGTAACGGGAAAGGGCGTAGTGACGCGAAAGGGCGTAGTGACGCGAAAGAGGGTCCGAGCAGATAAGGTTTTCGTTGGAATAATTCTGAATTCAATGGTTATAATAACCGAAATTGGAATGAACATGGGTGGAGTGGATAGATGAGTCTTTTAAGGACATTATTAAAGAAAAAACCGACAGAAAATAAGCCGAATGAGAGAATGAGTGTTTATTCTTCGTTACAAGAAAATAAGGAGTACGTTGAAAATCAGCTGTTTCATTCAAGCGATTTAAAATGGAGAAGCATTAGATTTAATCAAACGGAGGGTCTTATTGTTTTTCTAGAATCCCTGGCGGATCTACAGAAAATTCAAAAAGAGATCATCCAGCCTCTAGAAGGAAAAAGTGAAGGAAACGTGGATGAAGTCATAACTTCTGTGGAGATTACGAAAAAATCGGATCTCAACGAGGTGCCTTACGCCTTAATTCAAGGGAATTGTGTATTGTTATTTGAAGGTATAGTAGAAGTCTTTATTGTCGATGTAGCTGCAGTTAATACACGAAATATTTCGGAGCCAGTGAACGAAGGGGTTATTCGCGGCGCGCATGATGGATTTATAGAGCACCTCATGACGAATCTTTATCTGGTTCGGAAGCGCGTCGAGAATCCGAATCTGGTCGTTCGTTATTATCAGACCGGAAAGGAAACCAAAACAAAATTAGCTCTTCTCTATATGCAGGATCTGGCGAATCCGGATCTGGTCAAAGAAGTGGATCAAAGAATCGGTTCCATTACGATGGACATCACGATCTCGCCTGGATTCATTGCCGAATTGATTGAAGATAACCCATTTTCTCTATTTCCGCAAATCTTATATACAGAAAGAACGGACCGGGCGGCAGCTCATCTCATGGAAGGCCGTGTCGTTATTATAGCTGATGGAGACCCGTCTGCGCTGATTTTACCGGTGACTTTCTTTGCTTTCTATCAAAGCCCTGACGATTACCACAGCAGGTGGATTGCCGGATCGTTTGTTCGTTTGCTTCGTTTTGTGAGCTTTATCATCGCAACTCTTATACCTGCTTTATATATAGCGGTTATTGGCTTTCACCCTGAAATTCTTCCTGAAAATTTGATTTTTTCCGTGAAGAGCAGTGTAGACAGGATTCCATTTCCGCCTATAGTGGAGGCTCTTATTATGCAGATTACCTTAGAAGTACTGCGTGAAGCAGGGGTTCGTTTGCCGAGCCGGGTAGGTCAAACCATCGGTATTGTTGGCGGTCTGGTCATTGGTGATTCAGTCGTGCGTGCAGGATTGATATCCTATCCCATGGTTATCGTCGTCGCCTTAACGGCTATTTCCTCTTTTGTCGCACCGTCTAATGAAATAAGTACAGCAACACGCATTCTGGGCTTTCCGCTCATGATCCTGGCTGCGATGTTCGGTTTGATCGGGATTACGTTCGGCATGTTATTCATCTTGATTCACTTATGTAAATTAGAAAGCTTTGGTACACCCTATTTTTCGCCTGTCATGCCTCTTCGAATGAAAGATATGAAGGATACATTTGTGCGTTTTCCGATCTGGAGTCTCAATCAACGTCCTCATGATGCGCATCCCCAAAAGTATGTTCAAGAAAGAAATTCAAGAGGGTGGGAACAGGATGATCCCGGAAAAGAGTAAGATTACGCAAGGTCAGTTCATGTTTTTTATCGTACAGACTCAAGTGGGGGTTGGTATTTTAACGCTTCCTCATACAATGCAAGCAAGCGCCAAGGGAGGAGGGTGGATTTCTGTCCTCATCGCGGGATCGGCTGTACAAGTTATTATTTTGATTCTATGGGCTCTTTGCAGACGATTTCCTTCCGATACGATATACGATTTCTTGCCGAAGATTACCGGGAAGCTTCTTGGGAATCTGCTTAGCTTTCTTTATATTGGCTATTTTCTGTTTTCTGCAGGAACGGTTCTGGCCAAGTTTGCCGATGTCGTAGGAAGGTGGGTGCTGCTATCAACGCCTAGATGGGCATTATTAATTCTCGCCCTTCTCACTTGTATGTACTTGGCTAAAGAAAACCTTCGGGTGATTGCCAGGCTGTTCGTTATCTCTTCATTAACGATCATTGTATTGGTGGCATTATCCTTGAGCGGTTATGTCAATGCGGACTTCAGTTATATTTTTCCTATAACCGAAGCGGGATGGGGGAATATCTTCAAAGCTGCGAATGAGGCATTGTTTCCTTTAGTAGGGTATGAAGTGATATTGGTGCTTTATCCTTTCGTTGAAGGGAAGAGCGGCGGAAAATTAAAGGCAGCTTCTTTAGGCAGTATGGTGATTACACTTTTTTACACCTTTGAGGTGTTTACCAGTTTAGTCATTTTCAGCCCGGCGGTCATGCCCGCGGTTTCAGAACCTCTCCTCTACATGCTGAAAGGTTTTTCTTTTCAGATCATCCAACGGATCGACTTGATCTTTTTGTCGTTATGGGTCTTTGTAGTTAGCAATGCCATTGTCTCTTGGATATATATGGCAACGGTTGGATTGGGTCACTTCTTTCACCAAGGCGAACATAAAAAGGCCGTCCCCTATACCATATGCATACTCTTTATTCTGGCTATGATTGCTCAAGAACCATCGGTCATTGACTTCTACGATCAAGTAATTAAGATTATTCATTATACATTTGTAATTGGACTTCCTGTGATCCTGCTTTGTTTCGCGTACTTTATGAGAAAAAGGGGGACGTAAGTCAGATGAAAAGAATCTGCTTTTTGTGTATGGTTATGTCCCTCCTCCTATTTATAGCTGGCTGCTGGGATCAAGATCTATTAAAAGATGCTCGTCTGCTCTATGGAGCGGGGGTTGATCTCGCGCCGAATGGTAAGCTTCGAGCAACTTTTGTCATTCAGGACGTGCCATCAGGCGAACAACAGAGTCCTAAAAACGATATTATATCCACAGATGGCAATACGCCTATGGAAACCCGCAGTTATGCAGACGATCAGATATCACGGCATCTTCGTGCTTATAAAAACCGGTTTTTTCTCATTGGAGAAGAACTGGCCAAACAAGATATTTATCCGATCCTCGAAGTGTTCTACCGTGACCCGAAGAGTGCCTTAAACGCCAGGATCGGAGTGGTCCAAGGGACAGCGGAAGATATACTTTCCCTAAAGAAAGTAGGGAATGTCTTGATCGCAGAAGAAATTGATGAATTAATCAAGAGCAAAGAAGAGACAACAACCGTTCCCAAGGTGACACTTGAAAAGATCTACCCTGTGATGTTGGACCCAGGGGAAGATTTTGTTCTTCCTTACCTGATGGAACAAGGGGCTCGTGTGAATGTTTCTCGTATTGCCATGTTTCATAACCATAAGTTTACAGGTACACTGAGTCCTGAAGAATCAACAATGTACTTATTATTGAAAGGCAGCAAGGGGAAAGTGACGAGATACACCCAAAATATGAGCACTGCAGGGGAAATGGGTACTACAGAGGAGAACCCTCAAAACAGGTATGATTTTCTGACCTTCAGTGTAGAAAAGTTAAAGCGAAAAATGAAAGTAAAGGTTCAATCAGGCGATCAAATTACGGTTCATCTGAAATTAAAATTGAAAGTAAGTGTAATTGAGTATCCGAAAGATCGCTTAGATAAGAAAGAAGTGGTCGCAGAATTAAACAAGGATCTTTCGAAGAGGATGACTAGTCTGGCTCAAGAAACACTGAAAAAAATGCAAATAGCTCGCTGTGATGGATTAGGGATCGGTAGACAACTTATGGCGTTCCATCCACGTGTTTGGAAAAAGCATAAGGAAGACTGGGGCAGCAATTATCAAAAAGTGCATTTTGCCCCAGTAATACAAGTAGAAATTACGAAGCAAGGGATTATTAACTAACTAATGTTTGTTGTTCTTGCGATTTCTATCAAGCCTCTGAAACTAAAAAATCTAATCAAACTTTAAAATATGGTCATATCCCTGTCAAGTAGACAGATGAAAAAAGCTATGCTGCCAGTGCGCACCGATACTCTATCGGTGCGCGCTGTATTGGTGGGCGGTGCGCGATGAATTTGCACTGGGATTTAAGCTAATACAGGCAGCGCGTACTGAAGATGTACAACCAAATGCAGCAGGACAAGGTCAGATCATTCCGTGGGACACCTGTAAGAAACTGTAGTCGCTGATAACATAATACTGTAGTTTAAAATACAGAGCTGATCTTTGGTTATCCAAAGGTCGGCTTTTTTGTCGTGTGTTCACTTGGTTACAGTATTGCAATCTCTGCGTCAAATGTGGGGGACGAGTTGAAAAGAATAGGTACAGGCTGGCATGCAACAAAATTGAAATAATTTCGTCTTTATATATGGAGGTGGAGAAAATTGGGATTTTTCGTTTCGGGTGGCCGGTTTCAATCTTCATTACAGCGGAACATGAAGCTGATACTTGTGTTCGGGCTTCTGTTCGCTGCATGTTTTACAGGTATGGGAAAGGCGGAAGCTGCTGCTGGATCAGATCTGATTATCGTGAACAAAAAAACAAACAAACTCGCGTATTTCAGTGATGGTAAGCTGGTAAAGATCTTTCCAGTCGCAACGGGGAAGTCGAAGGAACTGACACCTGAAGGTAGCTTCAAAATGGTAGTTAAAGTAAAGAACAGACCCTACTACAAAGAGAAAATACCCGGGGGTGATCCGGCCAATCCGCTTGGCGACCGCTGGCTGGGGCTGGAAGTGAACGGAACTTATGGAACTACGTATGCGATTCACGGCAATAATAATGAGTCATCCATAGGAAAGTATGTTAGTGCTGGATGTATTCGAATGCATAATGATGACATCCACTGGCTGTATCCAAAAATAGCTAAGAATACAAAGGTCATCATTACAACAAGCACACTGGCTATGGAGAGCCTTGCGACTAAGAATGGGTATTCTGTGGGAAGTAAGACGTTCGCTGGAGCTTTTGAGATGGATGGAGTCACAACAAAGCTGAATGATCCCTTTATACTGGATAACTCCCGTGTGTTTGTTCCGCTGAGAGAATCTGTAGCTTTGTTAGGTGGAACTTTGCAGAGCGAAGCTGGAACTGGTGCATTGCTAATTACGATAGGCGATCGTACGGTGACACATAAGCCGTTATCAGATGAGGCTGTTGTGAATGGAAAATCAATTACGATACCGGCGTCCCGCAATGTAAATAACCGATTACTGATTCCACTGAGCATCTTGCCCGAATTATTTAGTATTCCGGTACAATGGAATCCACAGTCCCAGTCGGTAAAGATTAATTTATAACTATTCTTGAACTTTTATTTCTGACTGAAGTAGGTATATACTATACTCATTCAAACAAATTCGGACAATGACGGAGGGCCACCGACTGATGTATAACTAACACGTTTCCTATAAACAGACCATCCAACTTGTAAAGTGCATGATGCACAAGTCACGGAGCACCCGCGCAGGGTGATAACGGTCAGGGATACGTGTGTCGGTCGGGAACCTTACGTTGCTTTTATATGAATAGATCTATCTATTGTTTGGTTTACTCTGCATGCAGCAGGTGATCACGGCCGTAGTCTATTCATGTTATGGCACATTCCACCCCACCATACGCTATTCGACCGCAGACCGCTGGCTGCGGTTTTTTATTTAAATCTAAGAAAGTATAAGTGTTACACTATACTTTTTCCTTAGATTTCTCGCTAAAGCGCATACCGTCCTTATAAGGACGCCGAAGGCGTTTATGCTTGGCAATACAATCGGAGGAATGGAATATGACCCTAATAAAAGCAAAGAATTTACGTAAAGAATGGAACGGGACCCTGTTATTCGAGAAGGTGTCTTTTGAGATCGCAGAAGGAGAGCGTGTGCTCTTGTTCGGTCGTAATGGAATCGGCAAAACCACACTGCTGAAGGGGCTGATCGGTCGCCTCACCTTTGAGGAGGGAAGTATTTATCATGGCTTGCCACGTGAGGAATGGGGTGTGCTGGATCAGCAGCTTGAAGTATCAGAGGAAGTAACCGCCTTGGATTACGTTCTCGCCGGATCAGCAGAACTACCCAAATTGAAGCTCCGGCTTAAATCCCTCAGTCAGAGGTTGCAGGAGCAGAACGACGAGAGTGAAGCTGGATTGGCTGAATACGCCGAAGTGTATGATCAATACTTGCAGCTTGATGGATATGACTGGGAGGCTAAAGCGGAAAAATGCTTGAAGCAGCTTAAGCTTGAACGTTCGGTTTGGGATTTGCCATACCCATCGCTTAGCGGAGGGCAAAAGACACGTGTACAATTAGCAGCATTATTAGCCCAGCAGCCGAAGCTGTTGATTCTAGATGAGCCGACGAATCACTTAGATGGAGAAACGATGGAGTGGTTGGAACATTGGGTATACACTTACCCTGGAACTGTGCTTTATGTTTCACATGATCGTACGTTCATCGACCGAACAGCGACGGGCCTGCTGGAGCTTAGTCAAGAGGGGTGTCGTCGGTATTCGGGTGGATATACGCAGTATCGGGAGCAGAAAGCGGTGGAGGCGAGAACACTGGAGGGACAATATAAGAAGCAGGAACAGGAAAAGGAGAAACTACTGGAGAGCATCAGAAGGTATTCCGAATGGTTCCAGCAGGCACACCGTGCTGCCGGACAGCATGATTTCCTGCGTGCGAAATCTAAGAAGAACGTGTCTCGTCTTCATGCGAAGGAAGCAGCACTCGAACGCTTAAATAAGAACCGTGTGGAATTGCCACGCGAGACAAGCAAGCTGAAGATGAAGCTGGAGAGTGAAGCGTTTATGGCGGACACTTTGCTGTCACTCCGCGAAATTGATTTTGCATATAAGGGTAGTAAGCCTGTATTGAAAGATTTCAGTTTGTCTCTGAATCGAGGTGATCGTCTCGCTATTCTGGGTCCCAATGGTGTCGGTAAGTCTACTTTGTTGAAGCTGATTGCTGGTATTCATAAGCCTACCAAAGGCGATGTGCGGCTGCATCCGCGGACGAAGATTGGTTATTTTGCGCAAGAGCTCGATAATCTAGCGGTATCATCCACCATCCTGGATAGTTTGCTTGAAGTACCGGGTATGACCCAAACGGAGGCGCGAACGATTCTGGGCTGCTTTTTATTTTCGCGGGAGGATGTCTTTAAACGAATTGGTGATTTAAGTCTGGGAGAGAAATGTCGTGTAGCTTTCCTTAAACTGTACTTTGGAAAAGCTAACCTATTGGTACTGGATGAACCCACCAATTATCTGGACATTGACACTAGGGAGCGTGTAGAAGAAGCGCTTATGGTTTATCCGGGGGGACTTGTGATGGTCTCGCATGACCGATATCTTCACGCTAAAGTAGCTAATCGTTTGGTGATACTGGAGTCATCCCAGACACCAAAGTTTTTTCAAGGTTCTTATGATGAATATACCTCGAAAGACAGAAGCCGAATCCTTACTCGTAAAGAACAGGCGAGGGAGGATGATCTTGTCCTTTTGGAGCTACGCTTGAATCAGTTGATCCAGAGCGGAAGTAGAGATACAGAGGAGGAGAATGAAGCGTTAATGGCGGAAATCGTTAATCTAAGGGCACAGATTCAGGAAATAGGGGTTAAGGAAGAAGTTACACCATCATAGGGAAGAAGCGACACAACCTAGCTCAGGATAGAACGTATCTTGGGCCGGGTTGTTTTTTTAGCGTGGTCAATACATAAGGAATCGAATATTCCGATAGGAGGCATTCTGTGTAAGGTGTATAATTGGATTAATATGGATGTTTTTACGAACAGAGAATCTTGAAGGGATGGTTATATGAAGATTAGAATCATCGGAGCCTGTGGAAGTGGAAAATCCTATATCGCTAGAGAGTTGTCCAAAAAGTATGGGGTAGATTATTACGAGACTGATAATTTGGTATGGGATAGAAGTGCCGAGAACCTTCGTTATTCCGTTGAAGCAAGGGATGCACAATTGGAGGAGATTCTAGATAAACCCTCATGGATTCTGGAAGGCGTACATTATAAGTGGGGGCAAGAAAGTTTTAAAAGAGCAGATTTAATCGTTATTCTGAGACCTAATCCAGTAATCTGTGATTTGAGAGTGATTACAAGGTTTATAAAGACAAGACTGGGATTCGAGCAAGCGAATTACAAGCAATCGTTTAAGAATCTGTATGTGATGATTTTTGAATGGAACCGTGGATATAATCGGGAAGCCATACATAGAATTATTGAATTAACGAATGATTTTTCTAATAGACGGGTGATTCTAAAGAATAATAAGGAACTGGAAACCATTATTGAAGAACGGGTAATAAGGATGAATGAATAAAGTAAAGTACAGAGAGTGGGGCCCTAATATGGATAATAATAAAGTTGAGCGTTTGGAACAGGAGGATTTCATAGGCTTTTGGAGAAGAGTTCTGGCTACCATTCTTGATCTCATTGTCATCCTGATCCCTGCGGTTATTGTATACTGGATATTCAATTCATTAGCTATTTCCTTGCACTCGGAGATTCCTATCATCCTTGAGTATATTTTCTTCGTCGTGTTTGATATTTTTATGATCGTTAGATTTGGTGGAACGCCAGGGAAGCTGATTTTAAAAATAAAGATTATCAATGAACAAGGGAATTATCCAACGCTGAAGGAAGCTCTAGTTCGAAATATTTTCCGAATCATTAGTCTCGTTATTTCGATGGTTATAGGCGTCAGCCTCTACGACTTCACTATTATATCTACCTACTTTGCCTTATGGGCACCTTTGGCTAATGACCTTAGTAAAATACTTGGCTCCATAATGCTTGTAGATTATCTGTTTGTCGCACTAAATCCCCGAAAACGTGCGCTTCACGATATGATGGCCGGTACTTATGTTGTTGATAAATCAGCGATTTAAAGGATGCTCTCACAAAGCATTCTTTTTTTAATGACGGATTGTCAAGCTAAGTGCGACACTTCGGACATGAAAGATTCGTGAGCAGACTTCCACCCCAGACATTTCCGGGGGCGGTGGTTGATGAGATCTAGGGCGTGGGCAAGCTCCTCATCTGAAACTTGTGCAAAATCATGGCCTTTGGGAAAGAACTCTCGAAGGAGTCCGTTGCCATTCTCGTTAGACCCTCGTTGCCAGGACGAGTAGGGATCAGCAAAGTAGACATCCAGTCCATGAAAGGCTTCCAGAGCGCTATAGCAGGCGAATTCCTTTCCTCGATCCGCAGTAGCCGTTCGGAAAGTTTCTTGCGGATACTGGCTAGCCACAACACCAAAGGCGATCTCCATCGAATGAGCGGTACGGTCGGGCATCTTTACGGCCAGATACATCCGTGTCTTGCGCTCGATAAAGGTCGCGGCACAAGCACGGCTTTTTCCTCGGCTGGAAACCACCGTATCTAGTTCCCAGTGCCCGAAGGAATCTCTCTTTCGTACTCCCTTTGGCCGTTGACTAATGGTTTTCCCCACGAGGAATCGACCACGTGTCTCCAGTGGTTTACGTCGTTTACCCTTATGCCGTAGCACCTTTACTTCGCCTGCAACCAGACGACCTGCATATAGCCAACGGTAGATCGTCTTGAAGCATACGAAGGGTTGACCACTGGCTCTACGCTGTTCAGCAATCTGCTCGGGCGACCAGGTAAGTCGGAGTTTCTCATTGATCTCTCCGGCCAGTTCCGCGGTGAAACGACCTGTCGACTTACTCCCTTGTCGACGTTCGCTATACGCGATCTGAGCGGTCTCAGCAAGATAGGTATTTCCCTTGCCTCCTCGCTTCCGTTCTCTGGCAATGACGGAGTGATGACGTCCAAGTTCTGCCCCAATCGCTCGACTAGACCATCCCAATCCGTATAGTACTTCTAGTTTGCTTCGCTCCGTTATGCTAAGATGAGTGTAACCCATGGTGTGATTCTCCTTGTGTGAATGGTGTGTGGTAACTTCATTCTACACGAATCCCCATGGGCTTTCTCTGTTTAGCTGTCGCACTTCATATTACAATCCGTCTAATGTTAAATTTTTTATCGTTAAAATACTTATTGATTATGTCCAACCCAAGTATTACAGACTTCCAGAATTACATGATGGAAGCTAAATCTAAATAAAATCATGCTTAAATAAAAATCCGGTCCATACTCGTATTTATCGAGAGGGACCGGATTTTTATATGCATAAATGAGTTAGCTTACCTCTTGAACTGCTTGCATAAAGGTCTTCAATGCGGAGGACTTTGCCCCTTCGATCCATTGCTTCAAAACATCTGTCTGACCATTCACATACCATCCGAGTTTTTCCTTCAACTCTTGGTCAAAGTTGTTAGGTTGTTTTGTTCGTTCGGCTATGAGCTGTTTAAGCATTTGCGGCCAACGATACCCATTAAGACCAAAGCTGTTTTCGGGATAACGCTCAGCCAGTGTTATTATAGATGAGAGCGACTCACCAGCGTATAATTCTGCCGCCAGATAACTCCCGATGAAGCGATGGCTTTCATCATGCTCCAGAGCCATAGCGAATTGCTCACGTGCTTCTTCCAGCTTGCCTTGATGCATGAGTGCTGTCGCGTTAATAGAAAGTACATAACTGTTATCATTGGTTTGGTTTAGTTCGTTATAGCGGGAATAATACTCGTTATATGACTTCCAGTCCGCATGGTCGAAATAATACTGCGTCAATGTGAAGGCATAATTAGAATTAGGATGCAGCTGCATGAGTTTTTGGAGTGAAGGAATCGCCTGATCTTCTAATGAGTCATCCTTCGTGATGGAGGATTTGGCGAGCATCAGCTTCACAAGCATGTGCAGGGCATGAGCATCCTGTGGATCATCTGCGGCATTCTGTTGATACATTTCTAAAGCCTGATCCGGTTTTTTATCCAGTAAGAGTTGGTCAGCCGCGGTAAGCTCTCTTTCCTTGAGATAGAAGAAGGGAAGATTACCGACGGTGTCTTCATTCAGCCTGTAGCCATTGCTGCGGGTGATCAAGCGTCCTTCCGCATCTAATGCTTCAATATTCCAAGAAAAGCGTACCTCGGGATTCATGAACCCGAGAAAAGACAAAGGTTCAATGGACTCCCAACCCTCTCCGCCGCTACTGTAAGAGAAACCGCTGTTATAGTAAAGTTCGTCTACTGGAATGGAGACTTGATTATCGGTGATATGGTCCCGAATCTGCGAACTGAAGGAGCTCCCCACCGTCGAGACCCCTCCGTTTAAACGATAGTAAGCCGCGCCTTCAACAGCCTTCCAGTGGAAATCTACAGACTGATCCGTTATCGTCTCTTGATTAATAGGAGACTGAAGCTCAAGTAGAGGTTGCAGAACAATGCGCTCATTTAACACGTCACCCGGTTTGACTTCAATCCAATCGTCATACTGTATAGGCCAAGTCCAGCCGTCGATCTGATCATAGCTAAGTCCAAGCTGCAATTGATAGAAGCCGGGAATCACACCGTGGAATTCGAAACGTCCATCAGCGTCGGTGACGATTCGGTACGGTTCAGCAGCAGTAATGCTGTGATGAACTTCGCTTTCAGCACGGAGAAAAATACCTGCACGTGAGACCGGAGTCCCATCGCTACGGGTCAGGGTTCCGGATACGACAGCAGTTGAGGTACTTCCCATATCTATAGCAGACTGAATTGCGGATCGGAGCGCTTCTAGCTGCATTTCAGTCTCTGAAGTGCCTATCTCCGGTGCTGACCCTGATGATGAACCTGCTGCGCCATTGTCTGTGGTGTCTTTATCCGAGTTGCTAGTAACCTGACTCATTTGTTTATGAACATTCAGCCAGAATTTTTTGTAGCTCTCCAAGCCATCGGTTACTACAGCAAGGGCTTGCTGCGCTTCGCCTTTTGTGAAGAGCAGACGTCCGGTAAGCCATGCTTTTTGTGCATCTAGATCTTCCTGATACTCAGATGGAAAAGTGGGTTGTTCTAGAATAGCTTCAGCGACTGCTGTATCCCCACGATTCAGGGATCGTTCTGCACGAAGGAACGCTAGTTTTTTTGCCACGAGAGAGTTGCTGTTTAGCTGTTTCGATGCGGTGATAAGCGCTTGATCCCCGTCGTCCTTACGACCAAGAGCATCATATTCATAGGCAAGCAGCTTAGCCGCAAATATACGTGTATTATCCGCTGGCCCATCAAGGATATATTCCTCAAGCAAGGGTACTTTGTCCTCCGGTAGCAGACCGGAACTATGGATTTCATTATTAGTCCACTGGCTCATAGAGGGGCTGATATTAACGTCATATCTGTAGGGATCATAGCCGTGCTCCTTATCTATGATGTTTGTCTGGATAAGCTCCATACGTTTACTGCCAGTTGTAGACTCTAGCTTTTGCAGAAGCTCTGTTCGGGCTAGGTTAGATTGAGTAGCTGTGCTCTTATCCATTTGTGCCTTTGAGGGTAAGAAGTTAAATAAAAGAATGATCAGGGAAGCAGGGAGCAGCACGAATGACACCAGATGTTTGACCTTTATCTTAATTCTCATGCCTCTTCACCGCCTGCTCATAGATATCTTTCCAGTACGTATTGCCTCCGGCTTCGATGAGTTCCCGGTTCGCATGTTGCTGGACGCTTTGTTGTGGCTGATGTTTAACTTCTGGTTGATGCAGGGTCAGCGAAATGACTAGAATAATTGCACCGATCGCGCCTAGGGGTTTGACTGGGATCTCGATCTCCTTATTCCATAGCGCAAAGAGACGGGCTCCAAAGGTTGGAGGGTGGGTCATCTTGAGGACTCGTTCGTATCCTTTGAAGTGGATTGTTTGTAGTTCTTCATCTAGTTGTTGCTTGATAGCTTCGCGTTCCGTATTCTCCGTATTCTCCGTATTCTCCGTGTTCATAAGAAATGTCCCTCCTTCTCCAAAATCTTTTTTAAGAGCGTCCGTCCTCTGGCGAGTCGGGATTTAATCGTATTCTCAGGTGTATTCAATTGCTCGGAAATTTCACGGATGCTCATTTCATGAAAGTAATACAACGTCAGACATTCGCGGTATATATAATCGAGATTTCTCATGGACTCGGTGAGTCTGATATTGTGCCATTCCACCATAAAAAGCTCTTCAGCCCCGGCAGTGAAGCTAGCATCGTCATTTGGTTGTAACGCTGTTCCTCCTGAAGGGAAAATATTGCGCCAGCTCCATGTTCGTTGTCTCATCCGGCAACGGTTGATTACGATGCGAATGAGCCAAGCCTTTAACCGTTCCGGATCTTGCAACTGACTCATTTTGGCATATGCTTGAACAAAAGTATCTTGCACCGCTTCTTCGGCACTCTGTCGATCTTTGAGCAGTAAGCAAGCGGTCCGGAGCAGCATATCGCCGTAATCATCCATCAACAGGCGGAGAGCTGACTCATCCTTTGCTTTGATTCTTTCTATAATATTCAGATGAAGCTCCCCTCCCTTTACTAATAAGATGCGGCTTGGAGGATTAAGGTTGCGTTTGTGTGGAATATTTTTACTGGGAGGGCGGTTTGTCGCAAGATGTTTCCCAAGATATGCTTCAGATGTGCCTCCCATTGCACTTTGTACATTCAAAATAGGTAATCCGTAATTTAATAGATGATCGGTAGATCTGGGTATATGATAGAAACAAGCTAATTCTGCCTCCCCAACTACGATGCCAACAGCTACTTCTTCTCCTACGGAGACTAATAAAGATACAGCCAACGCAAATTCGCAGAATAGCGACAAACAACAACTCAAAGAATTAATTGAGCTTGCCAAAAAGAGTAAGGTTCCCGGTGTTGAATATGCTGCTCATACCGGACTTATTGATGAGGTAGAAGCGGATTGGGGTAAGCCTGATCAAGAGCCAGCGGGAAAAGGCATTTATGCTACCCACACTGACGAACATGTCGTATTCGGATTCAATAAAGGGAGTCTAATCTTCGATGTTCGTTCCAGTGATTCTGCACTGCAAAAGCTGACACTGAAACAAATCGAAGGGGCGCTAGGCAAGCCGGATGATACCAAAGTGAACGGCGAGGATAAGATCTACATTTATCAAGCCAATGATCAATTCCAGTTGAAATTCATTATTCTAAACTCGACGGGTAAGGTGGGCCCATCTCCGTGTTTAGTGAACAGGATTCCACCAATAATATGGCTGGGTAAGGAGTCTGATAATAACCGTAATATTCGAAGAGAGCAATCATGCAGAGAATTCTGTGGATTGCTCTTTTTATATGTTCATTTCCATCTGGAGTACACCGTAGGCTGACTGATATAATGAGGCCATGGAGTGGATTCGGGGGAAGGAGAGGCTCTACCATGCAGCTGGAATTAATCGAATGTGAATATAAAGTGACCGCAGATGGGATAACGATAGAATTATTCCCAAAAGAATTTACGCTTTTTCAGTACTTGTACAACAATAGAGGGCGTACGTTCAGTCGAGAACAGCTGCTGGATAAGGTATGGCCATTGGAGTATCCGGTAGAGCGAACGGTAGATGATCATATTTATCGACTTCGTAAGAAGCTTGGCAAGCTACAAGGCTTGGATATTAAGACCGTTCGTGGATTTGGCTATAGTCTGACTATGCAGGAGCCTTCGGTAGCAATGACCAATCCGACCACATATGACTCAGAGATGCAAGAGACGATGCGGGAGATATTCGTAAAATACCATCAATACGGCCAAGGTCGATCCATGTTAACCTTAGCGCGACAACAAGATGTTTTGGGTTATGAGATGGATCCGTTCTATTCGATCTATATTCATTTTGTACAGGGAGACTTAGAATGGCTGCTGAACACAGATGAAGTTGGGATAGAGGAGCGATTCTATTCGCTGTTGATATGTTATATATTTTTGGGTGATCCGAAGAACAAACTGGATTTTTGCGAGCAAGTACTTGAGAAAAAGATCCTCTTACCTCCTCAGCACAAAGAGCTGGAGATCCTTAATATTCTGGACTTATACACGCTTGCTGGACAACCGGAAAAAGCACTGGAACGATTAAAGATAACACATCAGGTGATCAAAGAGCCTGGGTATGAGAACTTCATTCCGGTAACGGCAATCTCAGAAATGTTTGTACACTTGTGGATGGGTACTGAGGATCAAGAATTGGAACGGATGGCGAACGCCATTGAAGCGCTTTTGCTGGAAAAGCCCTTTTTGCGTGAGATCGGCAGTTATAAAGTTGTAAGGGGATTATGGTTGTTACGGCGCAAGTCTTGGATTGAAGCAGAGCAACTATTGGATGATGCGCTTCAGGTGCTTGAGATGTCGGGGTTCGTACCGATGCGGATATATGCATTATACCGAATGGTTCACTATTGTAACGAGTTTCCACCCAAGCTAGCCTTGCATCACAAATATGCAGAATTATTTGAACGAGAGAAGGAAAAGCGGGGATTCCATCGGTTAGAGCAATCTTTGGAAACCGTGCTTATGAATATTGTGACAGCTCTCTGATAATTCTCTGACAATTCTCTGACAATTCTCCGTTACATTAAGAACATGCTTCATATTTTCTTAAATGTAACTTGGAGGAATGTCCGATGAATGCTTCATCACAAGCAGGAACGAGCCTGTTAAAGAACAAAGTATTTATGCGTGTGTACAGCGCATTTGCGACAGCAACTTTTGGAGATTGGTTCGATGCACTGGCGATTCAGGTCCTCGTAGGGTACCGTTGGCAAGCTAGCCCGCTTATGCTGGCTTTGATTCCGGTCTCTATGGCTTTACCTGGGATTCTGCTCGGTTCCGTGGCAGGGGTAGCGGCTGACAGACTGAATAAGCTAAAGCTAATGCGGATGTGTGATCTGCTTACGGCATTGTTAACTGTACTAGTGCTTTTCGCTCCCGGCATGGTGTGGTTGCTTCCTCTACTGATGTTGCGAGCTGCTATCTCCACGTTAAACGTACCTGCCCAGCAGTCGATGACCCGCAGTATGGTCAGAGAGGATCAGCTTCTTCAAGCGACCTCACTTAACGGAATTGTAAATCAGGGTTCCAAAATCGCTGGACCTTTGCTTGGTGGTTTCGCATTGTCTGTGCTTACGCCACAGTGGTGCATATTGATTAATGCTTGTCTCAGAGGTTGCTCTTACCTGCTTTTGCTGACAGTTAAGAACAGTGAGGTAGGACAAGTCAGCTCAGATCAGGGCGATAAAGAAGAGCAGGTTCCCCTCCGCACCATGTGGAAGGAAGGCTGGGGCTTTATGCTGCGCAGTAGACTGCTTCTAAACAGCATGCTCTTTGGCTTAGTTGGTGCGTTGGCCATTCAGATGATCGATTTTCAGTTCACTAGTTTATTCAGAATGATTGCACCTTCTCAGGAATCTATGCTGGGATGGCTTGTGGCAGCGTCTGGCGTGGGTGCTATATTCATGATCATGGTCATGAACAAAATGAACCGGGGAACAGGCTACGCCTGGAAGCTTGGTGCGGGTTATGCACTTATTGGTGTATCGGTCGGAGGGCTTGGCCTGCTTCAGCCGGGAGTCTCCAGCCTACCTGTAATGCTGCTAGGATTCGTACTGGGTCTCGGAAACGGAATGTTTATGATCACGTTCAATTATTGTTTGCAAAAAGAAACACCTCCGCACATGACAGGGCGTGTGTTCGGTATTCAAAGTACCATTCTAAGCGGAGTTATGATTGGCGCTCCACTCCTTGGCGGTATGCTGGTTCAGGCCGCTGGACCTAGTCGAATATTTTTGAATTTTGGCATCGTAATTGCCTTGATTGGTGTGCTTGGAATGATGTTTGGACGCGTGCTGTGGCCTAAGGAGAAAGAGAAGAGTGATAGCTCAGCGGAGCAACCTAGGAAGGTTGAAGTGATGGAAACTTGAGGATGCTGATTTGTTCGGAAATGAGCTTGCGAAAGTGTGGAGTGAAGGCCGGGCTACCCAAGTATTTAGTTGCAGAACGTGCACTAGACATGCGCAAAAGCTGACATGAGAAAAAAAGTTTTAATAAATTACTAAATATGGAGTATATTGATTTGTTTTCACTTCTCAATCCATAAAAAAACTCCTATTGTAGAAAGTGTAGGCGTGTTACCCACATCCCTCTACAAAAAGGAGCATCCATGGGTAATTTAACGCAAAATTCTGTTTTACGCAAGTGTTTAATTCGCTTAAAACTTTGTTCGTTTCGGTGTCCGCTGACCGACCATTATACCAAAAGGCTTTCTGTCGGCTCAGCGATCGCCCTTTTGGTCGAGGCCCAACTCCAGCAACGGGAATCGTTGGCTGACATCGTACTTAATCTGGAAACGAACTTAGATCTTCAAGCATTCACGGGCCTTTCATCCATCCATGAGTCCACCTTAAATCGCAAACTGAATGCCATTCCTCTAGCCTATTTAGAGTGGCTGTTTGCTCAGTTGACTCAAGAATTGAAAGCACACCAACGTGGAGCCAAAGGCATCAAGCACTTTGGAAAATTAGCTCCAGTGGATTCCACCACGTTTTCTCTACCTAAGGTATTAGGGGACTGGGCCTTTTATCAAGATAAAACCAAAGGGGTAAAGATTCATACTCGGTTGCTCTCCTTAGAGTCAGGCTGCCATTTCCCGGATGAAATTGTGCTTTCTACTGTCGGTGTGTCGGATCAACAAGCCGTTAACCGTTTGGTCACGAAGCAGGATACGACGTACATCTTTGACCGTGGCTATGTCAATTACGGTAATTTTAGACGGTGGGTAGAGCAGGCCATACTCTTTGTTGCCCGTTTGAAAACCAAGACGAAATATACAGTGCTTCGGGAACGAGAGATCCCTAAGGAAGGCCTGATTACCCGAGATGCTGACGTGGAGATTTTGGACAAAGTCTCAGGACAACTCTTTCAGGTTCGTCTTGTACAGTTTTCAGATGACGAAGGTAAGGTGTACGAAGTCATTACCAATCGCCAAGAACTAACCGCACAGGATATCGGAGAAATCTATCGCTGTCGCTGGCAAATTGAGCTATTTTTTAAGTGGATTAAACAGCACCTGGCGACCGTTACATTTCACAATCATCATCCGAACGCGATTTGGGTCCAATGCTACATCGGGATGATTACGGCCTTGCTGTGCCAGCTAATTCAACGGGAAACACAGACATTGCTTAGCCCGTGGAACTTTCTGCGAAAGATGCGATATTACTTCGCGAGAGACTGGGATTCTTTCGTCCAGACTCTGGATATTGAGCCGACACGGCGTTCGAAAGGAAGACAAAAAATACCGAAGCCTGCGGAGGCTCCCCCACGAACGGGTGACAAGCGAGAAACCGTAAAAATCATCGTGAGCTAACTCCATACCAAATTACTTTTTCTGGTAATTACTCCTACGCTTAAGAGCCCTTTAGTTTTTTTTCTTAATTCGAAAAGTAGAACTGTAAAATTATTACTTTTTAATATCTTTCGATTTCATGTAAGGTTCTATGCATGTTTAGTGCAGAACGTGCAATTAAATTCCTTTCCATCGCTCAAAGCGGACTTTAGTTGTATTTAGTGCAGCTATAATTTGATTTTCTCCCTTGTAGGCTAGGAATGATGATTTTTAGTTGCACAAACTACACTTATACGTTCATCGGATGTCTTTTTACGATTAATAGTTGTATATAGTGCAATTAAGTGACTTCTCAGTAAGTTATTATTTTGTGGTCTGTAGCAGCTTCATATGAATCGGTATAAGTCGTAATATAGCTAACCCGGTAGGATAGTATCTTGCCCGTAAGGGCTTTTTTTATTTTATGGAGGAGTTTGGATAGAGCACGAGAAATTGTAGAGGTTAAGGAGGGGAAAGAATGGCTACTTTTATTTATATGGTAAGGCACGGAGAGTCGCCAAAGCTACTCGGAGGAACTGAGAGGACACGTGGATTAACAGCGAAGGGGGAGGCGGATGCCCGTAAGATATCGGAAAAATTACGTCTCGAAGGAATTCAAGCCTTTTATTCAAGTCCATACCTTCGGGCTATACATACGATTTCTGGATTGGCGCAGGAGTTAGGGGCAGAGATTCAAAGTGTTGAAGATCTCCGAGAAATCCATTTTTCGGACGGAAATAAGATCATGTCTGACCAGGAGTTATATCCATTACTGACAACAATGTTTGCTGATCCGAATTTTGTTCCGGTTGGTGGGGAATCCATTCATGCGTGTCAGAAGCGATCAGTTAGCGTGCTGACAGAAATACTGAACAAACACAGTAGTCAAAAGGTTGCGATTGGAACTCACGGGGCAGTCATGACGCTTATGATGAATTATTTTGACGCCAAATATGATCTGAATTTTCTACTTCAAACCACAAAGCCGGATATTTATAAAATGGAGTTCGCAGGCGGAACTTTAATGGGTGTAGAGAGGTTATGATTAGGGGATGCCTACACCGCCGAGTCATCATCCCTTGAGCGTACGGACCCAGATGACGTTATTCCTTAGAAAGAGCTCCGTATTGGATGTTTTTTATGCCAATAGCTACTCTGGGGTCCGTTACCATTCCAAATGTAGGATATTGCTGCGTTTAAGGTCCGCTGTGTCCGATAGCGGCTTCGTACGCGAAAATGTTACTGAATCAATCAAAGCTTAAGGTCTAGATCAAGTAAGATTCGGCCTATGACCTGTACTTCCATTATGGGATTTACGGATTCACAGGCCAAGACGCTTTCATTCATAATGGTAGCCTGGCGTTAGGGCATGTTAGCTAGGGACCAGCCTTTCTTCTATCTACAAGCTATAGAATCGCTTAGTATTCGCAGTCAGTATCTCTTCCGCTTGGCAAGGGGTGTAGCCATGGAGCGCTCCCCAAGCGGCGGCGACGTCTCGAATCATAGATGGGTGAGTGACTCTACCCGCAAAAGGCCCTTCAAACGGCCAAGGACCATCGGTTTCCACCATGACAAGCTCTGGCGGATAGCGGCGGGCAATCTCCTGAATCTCCGGCTCATATTGGACATCAGGAGTGAAAGAGATATAGTAACCATTCTTAATCATACGGGCAATGGCTTCTTCAGGGCCCTTAAACCAGTGGAAGTGAGCACGCTTAATATTGTGTTTCTCTAGTAGATCACAGGCAATTAGCGCATCCTCATAAACAGCATGTAGCACAACTGGTTTATCCAGACGGGCGGCAAGTCCTAGCAGATGGTCAAGAAGCTGAATATAAGGCTCCATATCAAAGGCTTCGCCACGCTCTAGTGCTTCAGCACGCGAATAATAAGGCAATCCAATTTCACCCACAGCGATAAAATCCTCCCGAGCTTGACTCTCAATCCATTCCAATAGAGTGGATAGCTCATCTTCCTGTGGTAGTGGCTGCTCGGGATGAAATCCATAAGCTGGGCGGACCACACCGGGATATGTAGCTGCAAGACTTTGGGTGCGAACGCAAGAATCTAAATTCATGGAGACGGCGATCAGCGCTTCAATTCCCATGTTAGGCAGCCCACTCAGCATCTGTTCCATAGCTTCGTACTCATATTGCTCTAAATGTATATGTGCATCAATCATAGCTGCTTACCCTCTATGTAAGAGGCATACTCCTCATGAGGATCAAAGTGAATAGATTCAGGTTCCATTCCATCATTTCCCGTTTTGTATACAAGCGTTAGCGTGCCAATACTCTCCAAAAATCCAATATAAACATTAGTTTCCGCCTTCAGCTTTCCAGCCTCCACCATGTAGTAAGTAACAGCACCAATGCCTGCTTGTTCATCGAAATTGCCGTCCTTCGCACGATCCGGAAGTCGCAAAGTGACCATGGATGGAGTTGGGCCTTTCATCTGGATCTTAATCAGGAGATCTCCTTTTTCTTTGGAAATCGTTGACGAGACAAGCGCAGTAGCAGCTTTTTCTGCTGATGGGATAGTAACTTCTTTCCACGAATTAGGCTTAACAACGTGAATCTCCTGCATGGACATCCCCGTACCTGTTCCGAGCGGCAGTATGACAATGACTTCTTCCTGCCCATCCTTATCTATGTCAGCATAATGAATCTGAGGAGGATCATTTAGTAATCTGGGTGATTTCCAATTAAAAGTATGCTTTGTCCCATTGACCTCTACAATAAATCCTCTGTAGGTATCACCATCTTTAAGGACTGTATATAACTTAACTTTATCGTTCTCTTCAGCGATAGCGAGCGCTTGATTAGGCTTACGCACGGTAGTGCTTACGCTG
Source organism: Paenibacillus sp. FSL K6-0276 (assembly GCF_037977235.1). Lineage (NCBI taxonomy): Bacteria > Bacillati > Bacillota > Bacilli > Caryophanales > Paenibacillaceae > Paenibacillus > Paenibacillus sp. FSL K6-0276. Next base: position 1,259,610 of record NZ_CP150276.1, read on the forward strand.
CCTGATGTAATCATAACTGCGGTTTGCGAAGCATTCAGCTTCACATCCGCTCCGGAGAGACTGTTTAATGAATCGGCCGGAATATAGAAATTGCCGTTTCGTAGAATCGCAGGTCCCCCCAGCGCATTTTGATATCCGTCACCTTGCATATACTCATTGTCCGGCTTCAGAACATATCTACTACTTCCATCAGAGATGGTTAAGGTCTTCGAGGTATTATCCCATTTTTGTTCTGACGAGTAGTACTCCTTTAGTACTTTTGCAGGTACATAGACCTTATCACCTGAGAAAAAAGGCGGGAGAGAGGGAAGAACGGCTTCGCCGTCAACGATTAGCTTCAGTGGTGCTTCAGTAGTTTGTGTTTGGTTAATAGCCATTAATGTATCCATATCTATAGATGCCGATGCTCCGCATCCGGCCAAAAAGAGCGTGCTAGCTCCGATTACGATGATTTTATTCATAATTACCTCCGAGGATAAAGTCCAGTCCCCTTAAGTATAGAATAAATCAGCGCGTTGTAGGTCACTTTCTGTAAACAAAGCAGAGACAAGCTTGTTACGTTTGCTATTTATTTAAAAAGACGGTCCGATCAACATGCGATCGAGGATCTATCGTTAGACTTTTGCTATAGCGGATCTCCCCAATGGAACAACCCGGTCCGATGAAAATATCTTCACCGCAGACGAGATCAGCTGTCGTTCGATATAATGTGATGCTAGTTCCTTCAATTGTTTCGCAGGTAAGCTTCCGGCAGTAGTGCATCAGCGCATTAATTAGCTTGGAAGATGGCTTAACAGTAATGGTGCCGCTAGATCTCATGACCTCAAGTGTACTTTTGTTTCCTAAACGAATCTCAATCGATGTACCAGCGATTAATCTATTGATCTTCACAGCACCTTCGGCATAAAAGGTTTCGACTACAGCATCTTGTGCTACGGATAAGTATCCTGACGATTGAAGTCTGTCTGCTTGGATATGCTGAACACGGAGGCTTCCCAGATTGTTAACCTGATTTGCCCTACAGTGACCTCCAATCGAACATACACCTGATACTTTTAGATTAGATGTGGCAATATTTTTCTGCGTACTTAAATGGCCGACAACATCGACGGTAACCGCACGAACATCCTCTTGGAGGAACAGTGAACCTCTCACTTTCAGCGGTGGACCGATCATTTCTCTGAATTCAGTATCATAATCATTGGACATTTATAGGGAACCGCCTTTCGGAATGTATTTTAGTTATTAAAATATATATTTATTATAATATATAGTCAATATAGTATTTTGTGTTTATAAGCGACGGATTGTAATATGAAGTGCGACAGCTAAACAGAGAAAGCCCATGGGGATTCGTGTAGAATGAAGTTACCACACACCATTCACACAAGGAGAATCACACCATGGGTTACACTCATCTTAGCATAACGGAGCGAAGCAAACTAGAAGTACTATACGGATTGGGATGGTCTAGTCGAGCGATTGGGGCAGAACTTGGACGTCATCACTCCGTCATTGCCAGAGAACGGAAGCGAGGAGGCAAGGGAAATACCTATCTTGCTGAGACCGCTCAGATCGCGTATAGCGAACGTCGACAAGGGAGTAAGTCGACAGGTCGTTTCACCGCGGAACTGGCCGGAGAGATCAATGAGAAACTCCGACTTACCTGGTCGCCCGAGCAGATTGCTGAACAGCGTAGAGCCAGTGGTCAACCCTTCGTATGCTTCAAGACGATCTACCGTTGGCTATATGCAGGTCGTCTGGTTGCAGGCGAAGTAAAGGTGCTACGGCATAAGGGTAAACGACGTAAACCACTGGAGACACGTGGTCGATTCCTCGTGGGGAAAACCATTAGTCAACGGCCAAAGGGAGTACGAAAGAGAGATTCCTTCGGGCACTGGGAACTAGATACGGTGGTTTCCAGCCGAGGAAAAAGCCGTGCTTGTGCCGCGACCTTTATCGAGCGCAAGACACGGATGTATCTGGCCGTAAAGATGCCCGACCGTACCGCTCATTCGATGGAGATCGCCTTTGGTGTTGTGGCTAGCCAGTATCCGCAAGAAACTTTCCGAACGGCTACTGCGGATCGAGGAAAGGAATTCGCCTGCTATAGCGCTCTGGAAGCCTTTCATGGACTGGATGTCTACTTTGCTGATCCCTACTCGTCCTGGCAACGAGGGTCTAACGAGAATGGCAACGGACTCCTTCGAGAGTTCTTTCCCAAAGGCCATGATTTTGCACAAGTTTCAGATGAGGAGCTTGCCCACGCCCTAGATCTCATCAACCACCGCCCCCGGAAATGTCTGGGGTGGAAGTCTGCTCACGAATCTTTCATGTCCGAAGTGTCGCACTTAGCTTGACAATCCGTCAAGCATAAAAAAACACTGCCGTCAGTTTCCTGACAGGCAGTGTGTATAACAAAAAATACTAGTTCATCATTTTATCCATTAGGTCATTTATTTGTTCTAAGGTTTCGGAGATTTTATCCAGATCTGAGGTAGGAAAAGCCTCGAAAATATGACGGATCCGCCGATCGCCTTGTTCTGTAAGGACAATGTTTACGACTCTGCGGTCTTCCTTAGTCCGAACCCGTTCGATAAGACCGGCTTTTTCCATCTTATCGCACATAGAGGAAGCGGCTCCCGGTGTAATAACGAATCGTTCGGAGATGTCAGTAATGTTCAAGCTTCCTGTAAGCCGGAGTTGGAACAGCAGCAGAATCTGATTGTGAGTCAGGGTTTCCTGTTTGGTGATCATATCAATGAAAAACTGGGATTTCTGCTGCACATTTGCCATGGATTCCATAACCTTATGGATAGCATATTGTTTATCTTGCTCTGTGCTCATAGCCACGCTCCAATTTACTTTAGTTCTTAAAATATATAGAAGCTATAATAAGCTTGTCAAGTTAAGAGGTTTCTGGAGTACCTGCCGGATGGTTATGCATTTGATCACGCAGAGTTTTATAAGGACGATAACGGTGAAGTAATTAATAGTAAATATATTGATTTATATTTTATAAATGAAGCCACAGATGAGATTATTACTATGCAGCAGCGGCATGCTGATGAGGAAACGGCGTATGAAATGTCGACAAACGGTACAATAGAAAACGCGAAAATAAACGGAGTTGACGCTGTATTGAATAATGGCAAAGCTGTAGACTGGGAAGCTAATGGTGTGTTATACGGTGTAACATCAGCTAGCTTGGATAAGGATGATTTGATCAAAGTAGCAGAGTCTATCCACTAATCGATTAGATTAAGTAAGTGGCAGGTGGCTTATGCTGTTGATTGGAATGCAACTAAACTGGAAGCCCGCATTTTGCGGGCTTTTTGAATGTCGAAAAAGTCATCTAAAGGGGAAATTCTCCATGTAATTTTGTATTTTAACTCTATAATCAAAAGGTATAGGGAATCTCTCCCTATAATTCATAGGTTTTGGGCATAATTAAGGGTTTTCTTCGAATTTATAGGGAGCTATTCCGTATAAGCTCTCTATGCAGGTAGTTTTTGACCAAATTATAGGTAAGTATTACTAATATATTCCCTACTATCAATCACTTTATTTAAGAGGTAGTTACTTCAGGATTTAGATTCCCCCCTTTATTAAGTGAATATTTTTTAATTTTGCTAAAATAGATCGAACGATATATCCTCTATTTACCAATATATAGTGTAAGACCGAAGGAGGAGCGGCGGATGAAACATCCAATTAAAAATTCTAAGCTCATTACGCTTGCGCAAGCCGGCAGTCGTGAAGCGTTCAGTGAGTTATATGATGCAACGATCCGGGATGTGTATCAAACCGTTCATTTCCTCGTTCGTGAACCATTCGATGTGGATGATATTGTTCAAGATATTTATTTTCAGATGCACCGGTCTCTTGAAAGATTCGACGTGGACCGCCCCTTTAGGCCTTGGCTTATGGGATTGGTTATGCGGCAAATTTATGCCTATCGGAGGAAGAGATGGACGCATCTCCGAATCCTCAAAAAGGCAGAACATGCTGATCTGATCATGGAACACGAATTTACGAATGATGTCGTGGACAGGTTATCTAACCGTCGCCTGCTAGCAAGTGTAGATCGTCTTCCATTTAAGCTGAAGCAGGTGATTATTCTGCATTATTTAAACGAATATTCGCAGGAAGAAAGTGCTGCGATACTGGGTATCCCTCTCGGAACGGTGAAATCCCGTATTCATGCTGCACTGCACAAGCTTCGTCAAAAGCCAGACAATCATACTCTTTTTAAGGGAAAGGTGGAGGACCTGCATGAATTTCAATGAAGAGTTACGGACAGTTCTGCAGGGAGAGGCGAGAAACCTAAGTGCCCCACCGGAACTGAAGGAGCAAATACTAAATAGGACCGTAGCCAAACAAGGGGGAAGACGTATGAAGAAATGGCTCGTGGCAAGTATTATGGCGGCTGCACTATTAATTCCTACTGGAGTTTATGCCGGATATCATTATTTGGCAGACACCATGTATGGTTCGCAGGCAACCGCTGCTACGATTGGAGTCACCCAGAAACAATATGATAGGCTTGAGGCCAAACTGCAAAACGCGAAGCAAAGCTTTAACGAAGAGGAATTTACAAGGTTGATGTCCTTACTGAAGGAATTGGGTGTTTACAATCTGCAAATGGCCGATGCTGAAGGAGTCTTTCACTTAGAGCAGTTAAGTGCAAAGGATCAGAAGGCATATAAAGACTTACAAGCGGAGCTTAAACCTTATTTCCAACAAATGAATGAAGTGAAAACTCCTAAGGCATCAGCACAATCCATCGATAGAAATACTTTCTGGAATAACCTGCTTGAAAAAGCAAAGCAAAACCTTAGCGAAGAGGAGTTTCAGGAGATCGAACGATTAATAAATGAGTTACAAAGCTATGATGCCAAGGTATTTGATTCAGATGGCAGTGTTCATATGGAACGGCTTTCGAAAGAGGAGATACAAAACCAAGAGAAGTTAATGGAAGCGCTCGACCCTTATGTTAAAAAGATAGATTTAATGGTTAAGCCTAGCTCTTAGTTGAATTTATATGCATGTATTGAATAACTATGGATAGAATTATCATAAGAAAAGCCATCAGAAAAGGTCTATTACACCTTGCATTCTGGTGGTTTTTATCTTTTTCTAATCTAAAGTCTATACATTGCTCACTGAATAATTGCATGATGAAAAGTAATAGAAAAAAAAAGCATTTGACCAATGGAATAATTAGACATATTTTTATTAAAATACTATTAACTTATATATGAATTATGTTGGCGGAAGGTGGCTTTGATCATGAAGCAGATGACCATTCGTGCAGAACTGGCGGACTATCTCAAGAAGCATGGGACAACGATCAATCAGTTCGCAGAGGTGTCTAAAGTAAATTCAGGCACGATCAGTAATATCATCAATGGGAATCGTCCTATAGCCATGCAGCAATTAGATCGGATTACAGAAGGTATGGGATTAGAAGAAGGAAGCTACTATGATCTGTATGTGGATGAGTGTTTTGTACACTCCAATCCGAATTGGAGGCGACTTCGGCCATTTCTATCTCGCTGTGCAGAACTAGACAAGCTAGAATGTATTGCGCGGGTAGTTGGGATCATGATGGACAGCTTATCTTATATGCCTTCGTTATTCGATACTGCGGAAGATTTTTTTGTGCAAGGGAAGCATGAAGCAGCAGCGATGTTATATCAGAGTGTGGCAGAGAGTGAGAAGTATCAGCATTCAGAGCGGTTGGCTCTTTGCCAATACAGGTTGTTCACGATCGCTTTGGGTGAGGATCAGGATGCTAATTTGCGAGCGGCTGTGCAATTTGAAGGATTTGTTAATCGGCTTGATGAGGTGGACCAACTCAATGCGCTGAAAGATTTGGCGAATACATATAGTGCTTTGATATCATTCCAAATATGACCGGGCCAGAAAAAGTAGGCTCCAAAAAGAACCTGAAATACCAATATTCTCATATATTCTATATTCTTACGTTTTACGTTCAGTAGTTTATAGAGAGCTTGGAAATTATGATAGAGCTTTACATTATGTTAACCTTTACATGGATAAGAGCTGGATTGGTGAAGACACGGAAGAAGCTCTGCAGCTTATGAATCAATGTATGGAGTGGGCACGGGCTAATATTTACTTGCTGCGAATTTTAAAAGGGGATGTAACGGTGCTTCCGGAATATGTGGCATACATTGAACAAAGAAAGGAAGAGATCCCCTCAGGTCTGTTCAAAATCCTTCAAGCAGCTAATTACTATCAATTTAACGTGGATGATATTCTTCAACAGTTTGAGCAAAAAATATCAGATTGTAGAGATCATCAGCTAGAGATTAGATCCTATAATCAACAAATCTTCGAAGATAGATATACTAATTTGATGGCTGAAATAGCATTCTATTATATGAATAGGAATCAATTTGAGATTAGCATGGATTATATAATGGAAAGTTTAGAATATTCAGTAAAAATCAATAGCGAGTCATGTATAATAAAGTGTGCAGGAATGTTCGAACAACTTCGACATACAGCATCCTTAGAAACACTGAAGGAATATCAAAATCTAATTAGTAAGGTGCAGACAATCAACCAAAAGAAAAATGGCTTTGTTATTGGCAGGCTAGTATCCCTTGGAACACTTTTTTATAGTACTGCACTTCATTGTAAAATTTGGAATTTGACATATACCTCTAGTATATTAATTTGAGGAGGTTGTGTTAATGAATAATCCAGAAATTATCAAAAAAAGAATAGAGGGTGCTAGAGCCAAACTTTATTTGATGGAAAGGGAATACGGAGGATTGTTACATCCAAATGTGATCAGACAGTCGATGAGGTTGGATGAATTAATCAATCAGTACAATAAAGCCATACATAGTGATAACGAGAATTGAAACAAGAAACGGATCGTATAAATTGCTCTCTATTCAAAAGATAAGACCTACATAATGTTATTGCATTTCTGTATAAAACATAAAGCCAGCGTTATGCGTGGGCTTTTTTTGTTTGTATGTTCCTGAAAAATAAATCTAAGCCCCATGCTTGTCATGCCCGTCTGCATATTGCGGCCAAGTCCCTCATAGACATGTACTAATCAATGCATTCAAAACAGGTTAAGGGGATGATGTCATGCGCCGGACAATATGGGTACTCGCGATCATTATGAGCGTGGCCCTGGTGATGACGGGGTGCGGGAAGAAGGATGCCGCTTCCGTGGTCAAGGATTTGAACAATGTGGCCGACAAGTTGGAGAGTAAGCAGGGAACGTACCAAGCTTCAGGCACTATGACCCTGTTCACCGGCGAACAGCCGCAGGAGTATAAGGTAGAGGTATGGTACAAGAATCCTTCTTACTACCGGATCAGCTTGGCGAATGTTCAGAAGGATATTACGCAGATCGTGCTTCGTAATGATGAAGGAGTGTTCGTCCTCACACCAAGTATGAATAAGAGCTTCCGCTTCCAGAGTGATTGGCCGGACAATCAAGGTCAGGTTTATTTGTACCAGACGCTAGTTCGGGGCATTGTCTCAGATAACAATCGTCAATTTGTGGAAGATGGAGATAACTATGTGTTCGAAGTAGCCGCGAATTATCAAAGCAATGCCCTTGTGCGGCAGAAGATTTGGCTGGATAAAAAGACTTATGAGCCTAAACAGGTTCAAGTCTCTGATTCTGAAGCCAAGGTAGTTGTGGATGTGAAGTTTAACACCTTTAAATTCGATACGGATTTCACTAAGGATTCTTTTGATATGCAAAAGAATATGACCACAGGTGCTGCTTCAGAAAGCACAGTAGCTGAGGTTGATGAAAATGGAAATCCAGTTGTAGTTCCGGAGGGTCAGGAGCAGGAGGGGCAACCTGTCGCTGCTGAACTTGGTGACTTTGGGATCATTGAACCGGGGTATGTTCCGGCAGGTGTTGAGTTGAAGGACTCCCATAAAATGGAGGGCAACAAAGATCATGCCGTTCTCATCCGGTATGATGGGGTTTATCAATACACCATTATGGAAGCCCGTCCATTGGACCGTGCAGTAGCATTGGCTCCTGGAACACTGATAGATCTTGGTTTTACCGCAGGACTTCTGAGTGGTGATGAGCAGCAGACTTTGACTTGGATGTCTGAGGGTATAGAGTACAGGATTACAAGTGCTAATCTTCCTGTTAACGAAATGATGCAAATTGCCGCTTCTATGGAGGCACAATCGGGTAAATAATATAAAGTAGGCGGATACTGCGTTTTGTGGGATTCTTTCCTCTACAACGTAGTATCCGCCTTTCTATATTTGCCGGGGCTCTAGCACACATTGACAGCCACCTTCCGTAGCATTACCATGAGTACTAAGACAATAATCAATACAATGCAGCTATGACGTTTTACTACAACGTAAGAAGGTGACTTTGAAGTGCAAGCAAGCTATCGACCGACAGTAGCCGAAATTAATCTGGATGAATTGCGTGCCAATTACGAAGCCTTTCGCCGCTACTTGCCGGCAGAGACAAAGTTTATGGGATGCGTCAAAGGAAATGCGTACGGCCATGGAGCAGTGGAAGTGACACGGGAACTGGAAAGACTCGGAGCAGATTATGTTAGTGTGGCTTTTTTGGATGAAGCATTGGAGCTGCGTCAGGCGGGAATACTGATTCCTATACTGGTGCTTGGCTACACTTCTCCAGAAGGAATAGCCGTTGCCTGGGAGAACCATGTAACTGTAACACTGTTCACACCGGAAGTATTAGAGGCTATCAGACAGCTTCCTATAGATCCGGAACATCGGCTGAAGGTGCATATCAAGATTGATAGCGGGATGGGGAGACTGGGTCTTTTACCAGCGGACGCACCTGCATTTATCTCTGAAGTGCAGTCTGTTGCGCAGGCGGAGCTGGAGGGTTTGTTTACCCATTTTGCCAAGGCAGACGAACAAGACAAAAGCTATACACTGAAACAGCATCGACGGTTCATGAGCGTGGCGGAAACGCTGCGGGAGCAGAACATTCAGATCCCGATCATACATACGGGCAATAGCGCTACGGCCATTGATTCACCTTATTTATCCAGCAACATGGTGCGGGTAGGCATCAGCTTGTACGGATTCTATCCCTCCACTGAGGTGAACCGTCAACTGGTAGAACTACATCCGGTAATGACGCTGAAGACGCAGGTTGTATATGTGAAGAGCCTGTCTCCTTATTGGGGCGTCAGCTACGGCACTCGGTACGTCACAGACAGCGAGGAGATTATCGCAACGCTACCTGTGGGGTACGCAGATGGATATTCCCGCATGCTAACTGGCAAAGCGGAGGTGTTAATACGTGGACGCCGCGTTCCTGTCGTCGGAACAATCTGCATGGATCAGTGTATGGTATCACTCAAATCTTTCGCTGAAGAAGCGGAACAAATTAAAGCAGGCGAAGAAGTTGTACTCATCGGCCGTCAAGCTGACGTGATGGTCACGGCAGACGAGTTGGCTCTCCATCTTGGAACGATTCACTACGAGGTAATTTGCATGCTGGCTCATCGGGTGCCCCGCGTTTATATCCGTGAAGGCACACTTCCTAAATTAGTAAATGCTCTGCTACAATCTTAAAGTTCTTGACAGTGATGTTATTCAAGGGAGAAAATAGAAGGAATTGTATCGTTTTAGGAGATATGACTAAAAGCCTATACGAACCACCATTTCTAGTTTATAATGGGATGCAGCATACTTGATATACTGGCGGCATATATTCCTTGTATAAAATTCCTTGTATATTGCAACACTGGAACACAAGGGCAGAAGGTTTGTGGGGGTGGAAGAGAAGGTGGCCAATTTGCAGAACACCAAAAGAATCATGATCAGCTTGCCCGATCATCTCTTGCAGGAAGTGGACGGAATTGTTCAATTGGAGAATTCCAACCGGAGTGAATTGATTAGGCAGGCCATGAAGCTGTATTTGAGCGAACGGAGGAAACGTTCTATCCGGGAGTCCATGCAGCGCGGCTACATGGAAATGGCTAAGATCAACTTGACCATGGCATGCGAGGCGTTCCTCGCGGAGGAAGATGCAGACAGCACTCTTGGCCGCTTAGTAAGCGGGGTGTAGACATTGATCGTTAAACGTGGCGATGTTTTTTTTGCTGATCTTTCGCCGGTTGTAGGTTCTGAGCAAGGCGGAGTAAGGCCAGTACTGGTAATCCAGAATGATATTGGCAATCGCTTTAGCCCGACGGTAATTGTGGCCGCAATCACGGCCCAAATCCAGAAGGCTAAATTACCTACGCATGTGGAAATTGACGCAGCAGCTCATGGCTTTGACAGAGATTCTGTTATACTGCTGGAGCAGGTTAGGACGATTGACAAACAACGCTTAACTGACAAGATCACCCACCTTGATGATGAGACTATGAAGAAGGTGGATGATTCGCTGCAAATCAGCCTTGGACTGATTGATTTTTAATCACCTAGGGTTATAGATAATCCATGAGATAGGCGCTCGGGTACGAATCCGAGCGTCTTTTGATATGTACATTTTCTTGTACTGGAAATTAGAAACGATATGTCTTCACTTTTTTAAAATGATCTGATAATATTAGACCGTACGGTCGGTTTAGGAGGTGCTTAGAATCAAAGGACGTTCAGATGGAGAAGAAACAAAAAAACGAATTGTACTTAAAGCCACGCAGCTGTTTGTTCAGAAGGGGTATGCAGCTGTAACCATGAATGAAGTTTGCGCAGCCTCGAATGTCAGTAAAGGCAGCTTATATCATCATTTTCCGAGTAAGGATGAACTTTTTCTATATGTAGTGGAAGAAGATACGGCGCAGTGGCTACAGGCGTGGGAGGATAAGAAGAAGGAAATTGTTGGTGTTGAAGAGCGTTTGTATGCATTAGCCGAGCACTATGCAAATGATTTTCAGAATCCGTTGATTCGGGCGCTTGAGGAATTCTCAAGAAGTAGAGCCCATCCGGAGGATATCACTAAGCGGCTTGCTCTTTTATATGAGGCTGCCTCGCATGCGTGTCGCGATCTTCTGAAGGAAGGCATGGACACGGGGTATTTTATAAAGGGAGACTTAGAGGATTATGTAATTATTGTAAATGGCATGCTCGAAGGGATCGGGAGAGTTTCCGAATACTCCATTCATGAAAAGACTCCGGATGATATCAAAAAGTATTACCGGGAATCAGTACGATTGTTATTACAAGGGATATGTACGGGGTAAGATATAGTGGGGCGTGAAAGAAGCTTTACATTCAGGAATCATTGAAGGCTGAAGCTTCTTGAAGGCACCGGAATTGGAAGGACTATTTTTTTGGCTATTATTTAGACCGGATGGTCGGTCTCTACAGGAATACTACTTCGAAAACTTGGCTTTAGAAACCACGGAGGTTAACACAATGTCATTACTACTTAGAAACAGAGGCGCTATGCTTCTTGTTATGCTTAATATTTTTCTTGCTTTTACAGGAATCGGGCTTGTAGTCCCTATAATGCCTACTTACATGAATGAACTTGGGATCAGCGGAAGTACCGTTGGACTGTTAGTGGCTTCATTCTCCCTTGCCCAATTATTAGTATCGCCATTCGCGGGCAGGTTATCCGACAGAATCGGCCGAAAAAAAGTGATTGTGGCGGGTCTGATTGTGTTTGCTTTTTCAGAGCTGCTCTTTGGTCTGGCGAACGTGTCATGGCTCTTGTTCGTTTCAAGATTGCTCGGTGGTGTTGGAGCTGCATTAATTATGCCGGCAGTTATGGCTTATGTAGCGGACACGACCTCTTTTGAAGAGAGAGCTAAAGGAATGGGGCTTATTAATGCAGCCATTACTACCGGATTTATTATCGGTCCAGGGATTGGCGGTTATCTTGCTGAGCTTGGAATGCGGGTACCGTTTTTCTGTGCAGCGGGTGCGGCTGGGGTTGTAGCTCTAGTGACGATTTTGATTTTACCTGAGTCTCTGTCTGTAGAGAAACGGATGGAAGCGAAGGTATTGAAAAATAATCAGGAGAGCTTCTTCACGCAATTGATGCGTTCTTATCGTGAACCGTACTTTTTTGGGTTAATTATTGTATTTGTCATGGCTTTTGGACTGGCTAATTATGAAACGGTGTTCGGATTGTTCGTGGACCATAAATTTGGCTTTACTCCTAAAGATATTGCTTTTGTGATTACCTTTGGTTCGATCGCTGGTGCTGTGGTGCAGGTATCCGCCTTTGGCTGGATTCTGAATAAATTCGGGGAGAATAAGGTGATCTCCACTTGTCTTTTGACTGCTGCATTGTTTATTCTACTGACACTGTTTGTAAGTGGCTTTTGGGCAATTATTGCGGTTACCTTTATCGTATTCTTTGCAATGGATATTCTGCGACCAGCGGTAGGCACTCAGCTATCCAAAATGGCGGGGGAATCGCAGCAAGGCTTCGTAGCAGGGATGAACTCTGCTTATACGAGTCTTGGAAATATCGCAGGGCCTATCGTTGCAGGGTATCTTTTTGATCTTAGTATTAACTTCCCATATGTGGCTTCGGCGTTTGTTCTAGCGTTATGCTTTGTGTTGTCACTTAGTTCTGGCAAAAGGGGAATGGGACAACGCGCGTAAACCATTGAATCTGCCTCCTCTTTAGGCTGGACTTTGGAACAGAGCCGATCTGTGATACTATTTTAGTTATGAGAACAAGAATTGTATAAGCAGATTGTGTACGGGAAGAGGGATACTAATGACGGTAGATAACAGCAATACGGGAGTCATTACGGATGAGGCGGCCGCACAGCGGGAGCAGGAATTGATTACTGTAGCGATTGCCAAGGAATTGAACATTAGCCTGAAGCAGGTGCGTACAACGGTTGGACTGCTGGATGAGGGGAATACGATTCCGTTCATCGCCAGATACCGGAAGGAAATGACGGGTGAGCTGGACGAGAATGCGCTGCGTGATATTGAAGAACGCCTGGCTTATCTTCGCAATTTGGGCGAACGTAAGAAAGACGTTATCCGCAATATTGAAGAGCAGGGCAAGCTGACCAAGGAACTTCATGAACAAATCACCAATGCGGTCAAGCTTCAGGAAGTGGAGGACTTGTATCGTCCTTTCCGGCAGAAGCGTAAGACTCGTGCTAGTGTTGCGAAGGAAAAAGGCTTAGAGCCGCTTGCAAACTGGATTATGGAGCAGCAGAGACAAGGGGACCCACAAACCGAGGCTGCGAAATATATAGATGTTGAAAAAGGAGTGGAGACTGCAGATCAAGCGCTTCAAGGCGCACTTGATATCATCGCTGAGAACATTGCAGATGATCCTGCGATCCGCTCTTGGGTTCGACAATATACGGCAAGTCAGGGTATCCTTGTGTCTGAAGCTAAGGATGCAGAGCAGGAAACCGTATACGAGAACTACTATAGCTACCGTGAACCTGTACACAAAATGCCACCTCACCGTATACTCGCCATTAACCGCGGTGAACGGGAGAATATACTGAAGGTTGGCATTGAGGTTGTCACTGACAAAATTCATGCTTACATTGCGCGGAAGATCATTAAAGGCCCATCCCCAGTGAAGGAGCTGCTAGAAGCAGTGACTGAGGATGCCTACAAACGTCTGATTGCTCCTTCCGTGGAGCGTGAAGTTCGTGGGGAGATGACCGAACGGGGAGAGAATCAAGCGATTTCGATCTTCTCTGGTAATCTACGTAGCCTACTACTGCAGCCACCAGTCAAGGGACGCTGTGTGCTGGGTGTTGACCCTGCATACCGTACTGGCTGTAAACTAGCCGTTGTAGACGATACTGGTAAGCTGCTTGAAGTAGCCGTGACCTATCCGACTCCGCCGAATAACAAAAAGCGCGAAGCCGCTGCTAAGTTCAAAGAATTGATCGCCAAGTACGGTATTCAGCTTATTGTTATCGGTAATGGTACAGGCTCTCGTGAGACGGAGCAATTTACGGCAGAAGTGATTGCCGAAATTGGTAATCTAGAACTGGCCTATCTGATCGTTAATGAGGCTGGTGCGAGTGTCTATTCTGCTTCCAAGCTGGCGCAGGAGGAGTTCCCGGATCTGGATGTGGCAGAGCGCAGTGCGGCTTCTATCGCACGCCGTGTGCAGGACCCACTGGCAGAGCTGGTGAAGATCGACCCGAAAGCCATCGGCGTGGGGCAGTATCAGCATGACGTCTCCCAGAAGCATCTGGAAGAGAGTCTTAAGGCCGTAGTGGAATCGGCGGTTAACCATGTGGGTGTGGATGTGAATACAGCATCTCCAGCCTTGCTCTCTTACGTGGCTGGCGTTAACGGAACGATTGCTAAGAATATCGTTAAATTCCGTGAAGAGAACGGCAAGTTCACGACTCGGAAGCAGCTGCAGAAGGTACCTCGTCTGGGTGCGAAGTCCTATGAGCAATGTATCGGCTTCCTACGGATTCCTGGTGGGGATAACACCTTGGATCGCACGCCCATTCACCCCGAGTCTTATCCGGTGGTGGATCGCTTGTTCCGTGCGCTAAGCCTCGATGTGAATAAGCTTGGCAGCAAAGAAGTGGCTTCACAGCTGGAGGCACAAAATGCCGAGGAGCTGGCTGTGAAGCTGGATGTCGGCGTGCCTACGCTTCGCGACATCCTAGAAAGCTTGCAGCGTCCGGGCCGCGATCCTCGCGAGGAGCTGCCGCTGCCGATCTTCCGCACCGACGTGCTGAAGATTGAGGATCTGGTTCCCGGCATGGAGATGCAGGGAACCGTCCGCAACGTGATCGATTTCGGCGCATTCGTCGATATCGGCATCAAGAACGATGGGCTGGTGCATATTTCCCAGCTCAGCGGCAGCTTTGTGAAGCACCCGATGGACGTTGTCTCCGTAGGAGATAATGTCACCGTCTGGGTGATGGGTGTTGACCTGAAGAAGGGCAGGGTCAGCTTGACCATGCGTCCGCCGCGTGTTGAGGCGGGAAGTCTTAGCTAAATAAAGTTAATGATTTAAACAGAGAAAGCCATCTACTTCGGTGAGGAGTAGATGGCTTTTTTCGTTTGAATGAATGGTATTGAAACAGCTTTACCTATGATGGTCTCGTTAAATTGTCTAGCTTAGAAGCTAATTCATTTAGATTGCTGATGCTGACCACCGTTTCAGAAACATGTTGTTGCTGGACCTCAGCGCTCGCAAGGACCTGTTCAATAGCTGCTGTATTCTCTTCAGTAATTGCAGCCACTGAATTGACCTCACCTAGTACGAGGGTAGAAGCGTGCCGGATGTGGTCACTCCGATCCTTCAAGTCTTCCGCTTGTTCAAGCACTTGGTGTGTATTATTCCGTATGCCCTCGAACAAACGAGCGATATCATCTGTGGAATTTCTTCCTGATTCTACAACAAGCAAACCGTTAGAAACCATATCGCCAACCTGCGCAATATTGTTTTGAATGGTTCTCAGAATCTGAGTAATGTCAGCGGATGCATTGTAGGAGTTCTGTGCCAATTTTCGGATTTCATTGGATACGACTGCGAAGCCTTTGCCATGTTCTCCCGCATGGGCAGCTTCTATGGAAGCATTCAACGACAACAGATTCGTCTGCTCAGCAATCCCCACGATGCTGGAAACAATCGATTCAATCTTCTGATTTTCTTCATTCATTTGTGTCATCAAGCCAACAGTACTCGTTACGATATCCGTAACTTCTGACATAGTTGCAGTTAAACGAACGATTTCATCTTGCCCCTCTTGCGTGATTTGATCCGTTTAACGGCTTCTTTCGCTCATTGAGACGGATGCAGCATTTGCCTGCATAGCTGATTCGTTTAACTGCTGCATGGCATTTGAGATATCGCTAACACTCTGTGCTTGTGATTCCACTCCACTGGCTATCTCTTGAAAGGCGGTTACGACTTCTTTGGAAATTCGATCTGTTGTCAATACGTTGTTATGCATTAGGTTACTAGATTGACTCAGAACTCCTACGGATTCAGTAACACCTGTAAGAATGGTCTCCATTTCCACTTTAGCACGTTCAGCTTCGCTGCTGCTCTTAGACATATTTTTGAACATTTTCGTACCAATCTGACTCTGATAGATCAGAACCAGTATCATGGCGATGAGAAGTGCATTAATTCTTAACACATCTACTGAAGCATAAATTGGTTTTGTCATAAGGAAATAGTTGAGTAAGATCCAAGACATTACACCATTAAGGAGTAATGGACGATAGTTGTGATAGAGGGATACGATGCCTAGTCCCCAATATAGAATAAAAGTGCTTATGATGTTAGTCCCTGCATCGATGTAGAAGTATGAAATGATGTTAAAGCCAATAGCTGTTATGTACATAATATAGGGGGTAGCCACACGTTTCCAAATTAGTATCGTACACAATAAACCAAGGGGAAGCGCTGCTGACATAATCGAAATTATAGTTTGCGGAAATCTGTAAAGCGAAATCGAGCCCAACAGCAAACAGCCCCAAAACAAATACATAATTAATTTGTTTCGCTGGTGTAACTCAGACATTTGATTAATGGGCATATTCTCACTCCATCATGTAATAGTATATTTCTGATTTTTTAGTTTAAGTGATTCCTGAAATGATGTCTATGATGTTATGTTCAGAACAAAGTTCGAACTATGTTGTTTAGGAGATGAGAGCAAGATTATAGGGAAAATCTCCCTGAAAAAAGTCGATAATTGCATAAAATCAATGGAAAGAGGGAATTTCTCCCCATAAATCGGGGTAATATCTATATTTGCTACCGAATCAGTTGAATTATAGGGAGATATTCCCTGATTTCCTTATACAAAACAGGGCAGACTTTACGATTCAATCGATGAGTGAGCGCCTCAGCTGATTGGGCGAATAAATGTCCTGATTTCTCAAGGAATCAGACCTCATGCGAGATAATCTTGAACTAAAAAGGGAAGGCGACATCAACTTTAGCCCCTTGCGGACAGAGTGGACGACCCAGTTAAGCGCTGTGAGTGTGGATAGGATCGAAGCGGATGAGCGTGCATTTATGCGACAATCGATGTCAACGCCGTGCTTGAACAGCATCGTAGATGCTGAGGGATGTTACATCACGGATGTGAATGGACGCAAATATCTTGATTTTCATGGAAATAGTATTCATCAGATTGGCTATAAGAATCCTTACGTCACTGAAGCAGTGAGAAAGCAGCTCGAAGACCTGCCGTTCATTCCGAGAAGATTCACAGCAGATATTGCGGTGAAAGCTGCAGAAGCCTTAATCAACAAAACAACCTCAAAGGACTATAAAGTATTATTCACACCTTCCGGGAGTGCAGCCGTAGGTCTGGCCCTTAAGATTGCTCGCAAACGGACGGGGAAGCATAAGGTCATCTCCATGTGGGAGTCCTTTCATGGCGCGGGGCTGGACACGATCGCTGTCGGTGGAGAATATGTGTTTAAAAAGGATATGGGCCCGCAAATGCCAGGGATGCTGAAAGCCATTCCTTTTAACGGATACCGCAACCTGCTGGGAAGTCATTCCCATGAAGCAGTTGCCACCTTTTGCCTCGACTATCTGGAGTATATGATTCAGCATGAGGGAGAGATTGGGGCGATCTTACTTGAGCCTATTCGGGCGACGGATACACATATCCCGCCTATATCCTACTTCACAAGATTAAGAAAAATATGTGATGAATATGGGATTCTGCTGATTTTGGATGAGATTCCAACAGCGCTGATGCGAAGCGGAAAGCTCTACGTTCATCAGAATTTTGAGATCGAGCCGGATATCCTCGTGCTCGGAAAAGGGTTAGGTGGAGGGGGGATCCCGCAGGCGGCGGTGCTTACCAAAACGCAATATGATTGTGCGGCGGATATTTCTTTGGGTCACTATACCCATGAGAAACCTGCGTTAGGAAGTGCGGCAATCTGTGCCACCATTGATTATATCGATGATATGAAGCTGCAGGAACAATGCATCAGCCGGTCTGATTTTGTAAGACAGAAGCTGGACGCGCTGTGGGCTAAGCATGCTTGCATCGGAGATATTCGAATCGCAGGACTACTGATCTCTATTGAACTTGTGAAGTCCAGAGAGACCAAAGAGAAGGATGAGGAATTAGCTGAGCGAGTCCTGTATTATTGCTTGGAGAATGGTCTTTCTTTTAAGTTGTCTGGAGGGAACTGCATCACATGGCATCCCCCGCTTATTGTATCTGAAGAGCAATTAACGTTTGCTGTTGATCTTCTGGATGAGGGATTGAGTAAATATAGTTGAGGTATAAGTAAGTTCCGAAGCAGGTTTCTTCCGCTCCGTATATGGGGTTGAAGGAACCTTTTTTGAGGTTCAAGGAGTGAAGTACCTGCTAGGCATGGCTAATCCAGAGATCTGAGGGATTCAAATTGAAGATAAATCGTACGTAGGAATGTGTACAGAAGGTGAAAGTGACGGAGGGGGATTTTGGAACTGTAGGAGCGATAGCATCCACCTTTGTCTTCAGATTTCTACCGCTAATAGCGGTTAAAATCAAGAAATCTGAAGACAACAGCAGCCGGAAGTCCAAACATTCACCGCAGTTACGACCCATACCTAAAGTTCAAAATATCAAGTACATGTTATACAGGAGGTGAATTAATTATACGAATGGGATGGAGCAGCATTTAAAAAGATCCGCAACAGCTCGTCTACCGCAGTGTCTAGACGGGAATGATTGTCGGTTGCAAGCCAATCTTCTTGAACGATGATATAGCTGCAGGAGCTGCTTTTTAAATAGCTGTATATAATTTGTGCTTCGTCAATTTCATGGCGAGTAATTGCTGCCGGGGCCTGGTTAAGTTCACCGCAGAAAGTGTCCATAATCGCTGATGTAATAACGGCTTGTAGGTGGGTAATATCGGGTTGATCGTATTCGAGCTTAGTATGCGACAGGATGCGGTTGCCCTTCAGTAGAATGAGTTTAAGGGTCTGTTCATTCATAGCCTCAAGGATTGCGATATTCTGATTCTCTTCAGCAAATTCGATGACCTTCTCTTTGTGAATCAGGAAGCTGATGGCTCCAATATAGTCCCTATATTTGGCGGCCGTTTCGAAGTCATAGTTCTGCGCGGCTTCCGTCATCCTCTGCTCCATATCTTCGAGGATGCTAGAATCCGTGCCGTTTAGTAAGGCTATAACTCTATCAATGATTGTATTATATTGAACGATGGCTTCTCCACCTGCACACATCCCTATGCATAAGCCAAGCGAATGGTTTAAGCATAAGGAATTTTTGAAGCTAGGGTTGCTGCAAAGGATTTTCGAGCTTTCTTTGATGCCTTGCACGGCTCGTTCCACGGTACTTCTACTTGTGTAGGGACCCCAAATATGGTTACCTTTTTGGTCAGCAGGATCATAGGTTATCTCTAACGAACGCATCTTGTCATCCGCTTCTATTACGATATACGTATAGGCTTGTGGATTTTTCATTTTTCTATTGTACATGGGCTTGATCTCTTTAATTAATTTGCACTCCAGCATAAAAGCTTCAAATTCGGTATCTGTAAGGATAATATCCAAATCTTTAATATTTCGAACGAGCTGCTTCACTTTCGGGGAATGAGACTTCGAGTGAAAATAGGACTTTACTCTCCGTTTCAACTGTTTTGCCTTGCCAACATATATTATATGGCCGAGGCCATCCTTCATGAGATACACGCCAGGAGTCAGGGGAAGGCTCTTTAGTTTTTCTGATAAATCGATAGTAACCCCGTCCTCTCATAAGATTGGTTTGATAGTTTTAGTATAAGCTTGCAACCTTCGCTTGATCAAATAAGTCTAAATAAGGAAAACTCAAATGGTGAGGAGGGATCTTATGCACAGTGCAAGAAACATTGGAGGAATGCTTCTGATGGTGAGCATGTTATGGCTTACGGCCTGCAGTGTAACACCTGAAACGGGAACAGATCCAAAGCAGACACAAGAACAGTCTCAATCGGAACAACCATTGACCTCAACGGAGCCATCGCAGACGACACAAGAACCAACCCGAACGGAGCAGTCACAGGAGACGCAGGAACCATCGAGTACCGATCAGCCTCAGGATCAGGAAGGACTTCCACCATCAGTAACGGAAGCGGCGTCTACAGTGATGAAATCCCTTAGGGACAAGGATATGAACCAATTGGCCGCATGGGTACATTCTGAGAAAGGACTCCGATTCTCTCCCTACGCTTATGTAGATACGAAGAATGATATTATGTTTACCAAATCTGAGGTGGAAGGATTAATGAAAGATTCCACGGAACGGGTCTGGCGATCGTTCGCCGGCTCTGGTGATTTAATTGAGATGACATTCGCAGATTACTACAAACAGTTTGTTTATGATGCGGACTTCATTCAGACTGCCGAGATTGCAGTGAATAAGGGGCTTGGGCAAGGAACGACCCTTAATAACTTAAACGAAGTGTATCCTAAGGATCAATATGATTTCGTTGAATATCATATTGATGGCATCGATCCTTCGGTGGAGGGGATGGACTGGCGCAGCTTACGTTTAGTTTTCGAGAAGATCGGAGAGGACCATGCACTAGTAGGCATTATTCATGATCAATGGACACCCTGAGAGTAAGACAACAGGCCACGCTCCCCTAGGGAACATGGCCTGTTTGTTTAGCTGTTTAAAGCGAGTCTCTATATAGCTTTTATTACATGGCGCTAGAAGAATAAGATGCAGATCCGGATACAGGTTTAGCGATCGCGTTATATCCCTCTGGCAGATAAGTGACAACTGATGCTTTTGTGATCACCTGTGCATACATCTTACCTGGCTCAGGAGCAGTCATACTAAAATAAATTACAGCTGTCTTGTCTTTACCGAATTCAATACGTTCTACTACAAGTCCATAACCAGGATTCGGTAGGTTATTGACGGTTAGTGTAGCTTTGTTTACCCCTTCCCCTGCTTTGGTTAGTGTAACCTCAGTCTCGTAGGTTGGAGTAGTGGGACTGCCATTAGACACAATTACGCGTTTGGCAAAAGCAGCTGCATCATAGGTCATAGCGGCTGCTTCTGAGCGGGTGATTGCATCATTTGGCCGGAATTTACCGTTCTTATCCAGCGTCGCAATATGCGTATTCAGAAGGATCTGGAGACTGTTCATGACCTCTGTAGAGAGTTTATCGCCATCTGAAATATTTACATACATCAGTGTAACAGGGAAATTACCTTTACTCTGTAGCGCCTGAGTCAATAAATGGGCGAACTGAGCACGTGTAATGGTTCCGTTAGGGTCGATTGTCCGATCGAGTGAGAGACCATTCTGCTTAGCAATCACGAATGCTGAAGCATACCAGGATTTGTCGCTCACTTTATCAAAATAATCACTAGCTTTGGAAGAGCTACTACCCGCTCCTGGATTCGGAGTCAGATTCAGACCACCGACGATGAATTGTATCCCTTGCGCAAAGCTCACTTTAGATTTAGGGGCGAACTTATCTTTGTCTACTCCATTTATAATCCCCTCTTTATGCAGGGAGTTTATTTTTGCTTCCGCAGGATCGCCTTTCAAATCCGAAAAAGCGAAAGCGGATGCTCCAAATGACAGGCTTGCTGCCAGAATGCAGCAGGTTATCGTCATTTTTTTGGCATTATTGATGAAAATTGTTTTTTTCATTATGCGTCACCTCCATAGTCTTAGATGGTAGATTAGACCAAAATGTTGCATGGAATTAAAAATATAGTAAAGATTCAAGTAAAACGTTATCCGCGCAGGAGTGACTCGGCACCATCTACATAAATCTCAGTTCCCGTCACATGAAAGGATTCATTCGAGGCGAGAAATAATACTAGGATGGCAACCTGCTCAGGTTTATTATCCCCAATTTTAGTGTCGATCGATCCAGGACAGACCGCATTCACACGGATGCCGTATTGCGCTAGTTCTAGTGCAGCCATTTTTATAAAAGCGACTTACCCAGCCTTGGAAGATGAGTACGCAGAAGCGCCGATGTTCTTCAATATCAAGTGTTTCGATAGGAGACCAAGTACCATTAATTCCGGCATTAGCAAAAATAATATCAATCTTCTGTACCTCATCCCCAACCTTACGAATACTTTCTTCGACAAGATCTGGATTGGAAACATCGCATTTAATTACTGTAGCTGAGCCTCCAATGGATTCAATCTCAAGTTTAGTCTCATAGGATTCCTCAGGGGTGCGGTCAAGCATATATACCTTAGCTCCGTGCTGGGCAAACCGTATGGCTGAAGCTTTTCCGATGCCTGAGACTGCGCCAGTAACCACTGCAACTTTATCCTACAAACGTTTATCTTTGATGATGAACTTCCTCCTCGGTGATTGGATTTCCTAATAGTAATTACATACCCGGCGGATCTGAAACGAACCATTTTGATGTGGAAGAGTGGAACAACAGGGAGGGATATATTACTATTGAACATAAGGATGTGTACCATTAAATCTAGCTCATGATAGGGGAACTATAGATGATTCAGCAGCAGGGGTTGGAACGGATTAATGTGGGGATATTCGCCCATGTAGATGCCGGGAAGACGACGACAACGGAGCATGTTTTATATGAAAGTGGTCGCATTCGAGCGCTCGGCAGTGTAGACAGTGGGACAGCATTGACGGATTCTATGGATGTGGAGCGGCAACGGGGGATATCGGTACGGGCGGCATTGGCTTCTTTGACTTGGAAAGGCGTGCAGATCAATCTCGTCGATACACCGGGGCACGTAGATTTCCTGTCAGAGGTGGAACGCTCTTTGCGTGTGATGGATTGTGCGGTGCTTATTTTGTCGGCGGTAGAAGGAGTCCAAGCCCAAAGTGAGATGATCTGGAACGCGCTTCGGAAGCTCGGAATTCCCACGCTGATTTTTATGAACAAAATGGACCGTGTAGGTGCTGACCCTGAAGCTGTGCTGGCGCAGGCGCGTAATTATTTATCTAGTGATATTATTCCAGTTCAACAACCGATGGTCAAAGAGCAGGAGTACATAGGGGCAAGAGATTTGTGGGGGAGCGAAGCCGGTCCTGCTGCACAGACCGAATTGTTGGAAGCGTTAGCTGAACGGGATGAAGATCTGCTGGAGACGTATATGTCAGGCAGTCCTATTGATCTTGCAGCATGGAAAAAATATATGAAGAAAGCTTCCGCTTCAGGACGCTTCTTCCCAATGGTCTATGGCGTCGCCGCCAAGGGTCTTGGCATTACTGCATTGCTGGACGCGATGGTTGAGTATTTCCCGCGAGCCGGTGGAAACGTTGAGGGCCCGGTATCCGGCATTGTATACAACATTCAGCGTGATAAAAGCATGGGGCGGATGGCGTTTGTCCGTCTTTATGAAGGGACAATCCGTAACCGCGATACGGTGATGAACTACACGCAAGATATTCAGGGAAAAGTGACCCAGATCCGCAAGGTCGAAGGTGGTCGTACTGAGGATGTCGGAGCGCTTGAAGCGGGAGATATCGCTGTAATCTACGGTCTTTCAGGGGTGCGAATCGGTGATGTGCTCGGTCATCCGGGTGCGATTCCAGAGGAAGCGAAGCTTGCTGTGCCGCTGCTAACGGTGCGTGTATTCTGGGGAACCGATATGGATGACCATAAGGTTATCGGAGCATTGCAGGAGCTGGCGGATGAAGATCCGCTCTTGGATGCCCAGTGGCTGCAGGATGAGCGGGAGCTGCATATCAAAGTGATGGGACCTATCCAGCTTGAGATTCTGAACAGTGTTCTAGAGGAACGGTATGGTCTCAAGGTTACCTTTGGTCAGCCTTCTGTCATTTATAAAGAAACTCCTGCCAGTACGGGAGAGGGCTTTATTGCTTATACGATGCCGAAGCCATGCTGGGCGATTCTGCGGTTTCTTATTGAGCCAGGTCCTCCAGGTAGTGGGTTAGTCTACGATTCGGTAGTTCGGAGTTCTGATTTGCTGCCGCAATATCAGAGCGAGACCGCACGCCGTGTGCCGGAAGCGTTGCAGCAGGGTTTGTACGGCTGGGAGGTTACCGATCTGAAAGTAACTTTGATTGAAGGCCAGCACCATGTGTGGCATACCCATCCGCTGGATTTTGCCGTAGCGACTCCTATGGGGATTATGGATGGACTCGCGCGGGTAGGTACTAAGCTGCTGGAGCCAATTCTTCAGGTTCGCATCGTGGTCCCTGAGGAGAATGGTGGTCGGGTAATGAACGACCTTGTTCAGATGCGCGGCACGTTCGAACCGCCAGTGCTGCAAGGCGAACGGATGATCATCGAAGGGCGTTTGCCGCTGGCAACGTCGCTCGATTATCCCGTGAGCTTAAGCTCCTATACGAAGGGGCGTAGCACGTTCACTTCTTTTTTTGCCGGCTATGAAGAATCTCCACCAGACATATCCGCTGAGCGCACCCGCCGGGGTGTGAATCCGCTAGATCAGGCAAAATATATATTAAGCGTGCGCAAGGCACTGCAAGGTTAAGCGGAAATTAGAGGGGCTTTATGACCTAGTAAGGGTTAAGGAGAAAAGGTGAGGAGCGTGATAGTTATGTTAGTACTAAGATATACTCAAAAATTATTAAAAGATCTGAAAGTAGCTCCAGTAGAAGTGGAAGACGTCGCCACATTTTTTAGTTGGCATGTGAATATTATGCAGCTCAGAAAAAAATACATTTTATTTGTTCATGATGAAAGTCGATTATGTATAGTGTTGGATGGAATAAGAAGTGGACAAGCTGATAAATTGGTAGAAAAGTTCAGAACAGAACTTAAGGAGTATTTGTTGCAGGAGGGTTTTAAGAAGCAGCTCATTAATCAGTATTTATTAGAGGCAGGAGAAATAACTATATCTCGTACAAACAATAAAAGTGTTCTTGGAACAATGAATGAAATAACATTCTACAATACGGTTGACCGTGATTTCGACAGCTTGTATGAGAGGAATAAGTGGTTGAATACCTTCATACACAAGCCTATTGATTATAATCAACCTATAGATGTCTTTAGAGAATCTTTAAGTGGTTATTATTCATAGTAATGTCAATATTGGACTGACTGAAACGTTTATCGTAATCCAAAGGGGGAAATAAAATGAAGATCAGAGAAGCAACATCTAGTGATATAGACGGGATCGCTTACGTCCACGCTGAGAGTTGGAAAACCACGTATAAAGGGCTAATATCGGATGAGTTTCTTGATAAAATCACAGTGGAAGCTAGAAGAAAGCTCTGGATTCGGAATTTTGAAACTCCTAATAAAGACGAGGTTATGTATGTGGCTGAAAATGAGGCTGGGACGATCATCGGGTTCGCAAATGGAGGGGCGCGCAGAGAGCCAGATCTCTATGATGCAGAGCTATACGCACTTTATTTGCTTAAGGAATATCAAGGAAAAGGTCTAGGGAAGTTGCTCATAAGAAGCGTTGCACAGAATTTAATGGAGAAGAAATATAGCTCGTTCATGACTTGGGTGCTGGTTGGTAATCCAGCGATTGATTTCTACCACAAAGTGGGAGGCGAATCTGTTGCAAGTAAAAAAGTGAAGATTGGAAATGAGATCGTTGAAGAGATGATGATCGGGTGGGGGGATATTACGGCTGTTGGGAGATAAAAGTCCGACGGAAGCAATGTGTAAAAGCATTTAACTGTATTTTGTGCAATTATAAATCTCAAATAACACGGACAATGGATATAATTGTATTTCGTACACCTATTCTTTTGATTTATTCCATATAGGTGGTTTTTCTATTTTTTTAATTGTATAGAATACAGTTAAAGTCAGAATGAGCCCTTTTGCATACGGAATAAATGTATTAAATGCAGTTATCTCACAGATTCCATTAAGTTCTGAATTAAAAAATACGGAGAGGGACATCGGAAGCTGCGTCAGTTTAGAGAGAATTCCCTAATCTGTTCTAATCAACCGTAACTTCCCCCTCAGACTCAGCCTTTTTTTAATTAGAACCTCTACATTAAAAAATGTAGGCTGCACTCCACTGTTTCGGTATACCCGTGTCAGCGGTGGTGCGGCTTTTTGTTTCAATTACGAAAGCCTCGGGTTAATGGAGACTATCTATCAGCCTATATTCGAAAGGAGAGACTGATGATGGAACCGGGCTATAAAGATAGAAGTGTTGAAGTGGAGCATACGGAGCTACAACGGAAATCGGATTCCAGTGTTGTCGCATCTACCTTTATTAAATACGCAGCTTATATCATCATTTTATTCGGAGCACTTTTCTTCTTGGTCAGATATGTAATCCCAATGTTCTTATTGGGATTGCAACTAATTCTATACAAAAATCCATCCCCATAAAGTAGCGGGATGGATTTTTGAATTTCAACGAATCCTATAAATTTCTCTGGATGGAATCCGGTGATTCCGCAGAATTACGATAAAAGAACCAGCACTCGTTCAGTAGCTTAATCTGACGGCGGTCTTTTTTGTAATAGGCTTTCATCAGTTGATGGCAGAGCCACTGTGGCAAGGGTATCACTCCTCTAACTGCTTACGTAAGTTAGCATATGGAGAAATGAGCCTAAAGGTGACGATTTACAGAACGCTTTCTGCTTCCTCTTCGTACCACTGCTCTAATTGAGCTTGCAGCGCCCGGATTTCGGTCAGTAGGGAGATGAGCGGATAGTTCTTCTGCTCTTGCACAGAGGCGAAGGCCTGTTCTAATCTATTGATATAGTCCAGACCGGACTCCAGGGAATAATCCTCACGTAGCAAATCCAGGGAATCGCACTCGGCGATGGCTAAGGGTAGATCTGGTACATTGTCGGCCGTCAGCTTGTCGATTTCTTTATTCAGGCGCAAATTTAGCGCACTAAGTTGGTACGCATATTCCTCGGGCATTTCCACGAATTGCAATTCTTGCTGTTGCTGCAAAATTACATACCGCATTTTCGGCATTGGTCATTCTCCCTCCGTACTTGTCTTCCTTCTTGACAGTTTAGCCTATGCACAAGTTACAATTCAAGTAGAGATCTTAATTCCCGTGGAAAGGACTTGTGATAGAACGCTATGGAAACGATGAGCAACGAAGAGCTGCAGCTGTGGATTGAGCAGGTATCACGGGACAGCTTTGGCGTACCCTTTAGGCACAAGGCGAGCTTTAACAGCCGATTATCTTCAACAGGCGGCCGATATTTTACCAAGAGCCATAATATAGAGATTAATCCCCATCAGCTTGCCATGTTCGGTAGAGAAGAGACGGAGAAGATAATAAAACACGAGCTCTGTCATTATCATCTGCATTTGGCGAAGCAAGGGTATATGCATCGTGACACTGATTTCAAAAGACTGCTGGCACAGGTCGGCGGGAGCCGCTACTGTCAGACATTGCCGGGTGCGAAGGCTCGGAAGTCGCTACCTTTTCGGTACAAGCTCGTATGCACAGCATGTGCCATGGAGTATCCGCGTAAGCGAAAGGTTGACCCGAAGCGCTATCGCTGCGGCAAATGTTCAGGCAAGTTGAAACTGCTGGCGCTGGAAGTTCAGTAAGTGGACAAGGCCGTTATTTTATAACCAAACCCATCAATCCCACAAAGGAAACAGCTTGCTGAGGCGAAATGATGCATCCCTCCAAATCTTGTATATCCACGATTAAGCCACTGAATTCACAGTCACTAAGATCAATCCCGTTTAGCTTTGATCCTGACAAGGTGGCTTGATCAATATTACACTCGCTAAAGCTGACCTTCTGGAAATTCGATTGGTAGTAATCGGAACTCATCAATGAACTATTCTCAAAAGCGACCTGCTTCAGATTAGCCAATCGAAACGTTGCGAAATCCCCGATACAATCTACTACACGAACATTTTGGAATCTGCCTCTTGTAAAGTCCGTACCGATGAGCTTGCAGTTTCTGAATTCGGTTCGATGAATAATGGCATTTGTAAAATCCACATTGGATAGATCGCATCTCTCAAAAATCACATCCATCAGCTCAATTCCAGTTAAGGACGACTCAGTAATCGTAATATTTTTAAAAATCACTTGATCAAAGCTGACCTTATTAGCCTCTTGATTATCAATAACCGTATCGCTTATGCTGCAACGACTGAATTCATCTTTGGATTGCAGTGAGTATATTTGTTCAGGGAGTAGAGCGTCTGGATCTGTTATTTTTGGTGAATCCATTTTGAATTTCATATGTACCTCCATTTAATGAACTCTTGCTTCTAACTAAATTAACTATCTTAGGGTTTAGCCGGTTTGTCAATTTTCAGTAGCTCTCAGACCTTTCGGGAGATCCGTACAAATACACCTTTTTCTGGATAAAATCACACATCATTTTGTAAGCGTTGCCAAATTAAGATGGAAGAGAAGTCCATATTAGGTAGAGGGGGCACATTTATGAAACGATTCAGGTCCGCGATGGCGGGTCTGCTCGCGATGTTGCTGATTTTCTCAAGCTTGCCTGTGATGGGAATCGGTAGCGGTTCCGTGGGAGCAGAAGGGGTTGGAGGAACAGGCGCAGGGCTAATTCCATCAGGGACGGTACTCATCAAGAATAAGTGGAAAAATATGTCGCTACACCTACATCAGCAGCTAATAATGATGCGCAGCTAAGAGCTAAGGCTACTGCTGGGCAAGCTCTTATCGAGATTTCAGCTAACGGAGATGGTATAGCTCGCTTTAGCGTAGAAGCTTTACGCAATGCGGCAGCACTTAGCCCGAATGCGGTGCTTGTCATTGCCAGTGGCGATATGAGATATCGCTTCCTGTTAGGACTGGTGGAGAGCGTGTTGAAAGCAGCACAAATGTCAGCGGGCACTCTAGAGTTCCAACTAAGTCCGCTAAGCGGAAAAGGATTGGAACAACTGCTTGCCAAGGCTAAGTAGCAAGGCTTTACTGTACAAGGAACTCCGGCAAGTGTCACCTTAAAGGTCATAGATGGTAAAACCACTGTACCTGCTAATGGGTTCGGCACTACGTATGTAGATCGTACATTTATGATGGAGGGAGCACTGGTTGCAAAGACGGGAGTTTCCTTATTTACGATGAGCAGACGGGTTCCTTCCGTTATGTACCTGCATTGTTCGAGCTTGTAGGTGGGATGACTAAGGTTACAGTCAAGAGCAGTAGTGCTAGCGGTGTATTCGTCGCTGCACTACACCCTGTGACCTTTGGGGATATTTCTTCACACTGGGCAAAGAATGAGATCGAAATGCTTGCCAGTCGACTGATCTTGACCGGACAATCCACAGATATTTTTGCACCTCAGAAATCGGTCAGTCGTGCCGAATTCGCAGCTATGCTGATTCGTTCGTTGGGTCTAGTCGCTGGGAACACAACGACGGCCTTCAGTGATGTGTCCGATTTATCATGGTATGCAGCGGATGCCAGAGCATTGAAGCTGTTGAACTTAGGAGCTGGAGAATCTGGAGCTAACCCTGCGACAATTGCATTCACAGATTCATCTTCTATTTCTTCTTGGGCTAAAGAGGCTGTGAATGTCTTAACAGCAAAAGGAATCATGAAAGGCCAATCCGCAGGCAACTTTGCGCCTGGCAATGATACTATCCGTGCAGAGGCAGCGGTGATTCTAGCTAGATTGCTTAAAGCAGCCGGATTATTAAATTAACTTTCGCAAAGAAGCTAGAACAAAAAGCCGCCGCAAAGGAATTTTCCTTTACGGCGGCTTTGACTTTTTCACCTTATTTAATCTTCCCCATAGACAGATTGACTCTGTAATTTCCGAACTTTAGCAGCTCATCGAGAAAGATATTCAAATCCTCTTGGCTTACTGCACGAACCCGTATCCAATAGCAACCTTCTCCACTAACCCGATGCATTTCTTTTACACTGTCATGCTGCTTTGCGAATGTCTGAAAGGCTGGATGGACCGTATTCGAACCCAGAAAAACTGTTATAAAGGCATGGATCACCTCACCGACTTTATCTGGATTCCAGCGGACGGTGTAGCCTTCAATCACTCCGGTGTCCTGCATTTTGCGAATACGCGCACCCACAGCTTGACCTGTCATATACACTTGCTGCCCAATGTCTCTGTGACTGATCGTGGAATCTTCAATTAGAAGTTGCAAGATGCGAAAATCTACATCATCTATGGAATAAGAACTCATCATAATCTAAAATCCTTTCTGAGTGAAAGTAGAACAGTCCAATCTCTTTCCGATCTCAATGTATTCTGTTTCAAGGTCCTTCTATAATTAATTGTAGCAGAAGATATCTGAAAGAAAGAAGGGCTTACGATGAAAATACAGCATATTCGCAACGCGACTCTATGGCTGGAGTATGGTGGAACTACATTTTTAATTGATCCTATGTTGAGTGAGCAAGGGGCTAATCCGCCTATTATTAATACTGAAAATGACCGCCGCAATCCGCTAGTTACTTTGCCGGGAGCAGTAGAACAATGGCTGAGTCCTAATGTAATATTGGTCACGCATCTTCATCCGGATCACTGGGATGCCGCTGCTATTTCCTTGCTGCCGCATGATCTACCGCTACTATGTCAGGAAGGAGATGGGGATAAATTATCGAAGCAGGGGTTTGAGCACATTTCGGAAATTAGCGATTCTCTGACGTTTAATGGAGTAACTATAACACGTACCGGTGGACAGCATGGAACTGGAGAGATTGGCAAGCTTATGGGGAAGGTATCCGGGTTTGTCTTTCAGGCGGAAAACGAACCAGTTGTGTATGTGGCAGGAGACACGATTTGGTGTGATGAGGTGAAGATTACACTCGATGCATTTAAACCTGAGGTGACGATCGTTAATGCTGGTGGAGCGCAGTTTTTAACCGGAGGTCATATCACAATGAATGAGCAGGATGTCGTAGACTTATGCGAATATGCTCCTTCTACTAAGGTGATCGCTGTACACATGGACGCCATCAACCATTGCCTTGTTACCCGGGATAAGCTAAAAGTTCACTTGGAGAAGGAGGAGCTACAGGATCGAGTACAGCTTCCGGAAGACGGGGAATGGTGTTACGTATAGACTAAGAGAGGGAGTAATCCCCTCTTAAATCTAGCTAGAGGCAGAGTAAGAGCATAAATTTGAAAACGATCACAAAAATTATTTTACCCGCTTGACTAGACCTTGAAATCATGATAAATTAATTCATGTTCACTTCTAATTTACTTCTAATGTTCCCTGATAGCTCAGTTGGTAGAGCACTCGACTGTTAATCGAGTTGTCACAGGTTCGAGTCCTGTTCGGGGAGCCATTTTTATGGAGAGATACCCAAGTGGCTATAAGGGGACCCTCTGCTAAGGGGTTAGACTGCGTAAGCGGTGCGTGGGTTCGAATCCCACTCTCTCCGTTCCGAATTACATAAGAAGAGCTTCCATTATGGGGGCTCTTTTTTTGTTGTGTGGCGTGCCCAGAGGCACGCATTATCTAGTTGGTGAAAGTCCAATCAAAGGAGGGGCCAAGCCACCTTTGTAGCTAGGATGCTTACGCATGGCGAAATCTGTGTGTAAAAGCGCATCGACAAAAGTACCGGTCAGAGACCGGGCGAGCAACAACCCAGGCCGCAACATGAAGTGAATCCTGCCGCGTCGTCAAAAAGGCCCTGCAAAGGGGAAGAGAGGCTGCCGAGTCTCGCGCATATAGACGAAGGCCAAGGAAGCTGTAAAGAACTTGGGTCAACAGTGAAGAATCCTCCGGCGTATAGGGAACGGCATGGGCTGAAAGATAATGCAGTGAACTGGGGAGACCCTCCCCTGCACGGATTTTTTTTTTTTTTTTTTTTTTTTTTAGGAACCCGTAAAGAGACATTCTATAAGCCTAAAAGGTGAAGTGAATGGTCTGCAGGAAGGGAGTCCGAGGGGCTCATAGTACCGAAGAACCTAAGGACAACATAACCTTAGGGAGGGAAGGAGCCCTGCTTTGTTTATACTTTTGGAGGAGGTACGAGTGAGTGAATGCCAAAGGGCTAACGACACCAAAGGAAAAAGTTCAACAACTCCAAGAAAAGCTAGGTCATGCGGCCAAGGAGAACAAAAAGCGTAAATTCCATGCGTTGTATGACAAGATTTATCGGTGGGATGTACTGTGTGAAGCGTGGAAACGAGTGAAAGCCAATAAGGGTGCCGCAGGAATAGATGCGGTGACGCTAGCAGATATTGAGGAACAAGGAGAAACACCGTTTCTCAAGGCATGTGAGCGAGAGCTCAAAGAAGGCAACTACCATCCACAACCTGTACGGAGACACTATATCCCGAAGAAAGACGGGAAGCAAAGGCCACTGGGTATACCCACCGTACGCGATCGAGTCATACAGATGGCAACCAAACTCGTGATTGAGCCCATCTTTGAAGCAGACTTTGAGGAAGTATCCTTCGGATTTCGTCCGAAACGAAGTGCTAAAGGTGCGTTGGATAGAATCCGAAAAGCCTGCAACCGTAAAGGAAATTGGGTAGTCGACGTCGATATCCAAGGCTACTTCGACAATATTAATCAAGAGAAGCTAATGAAATTGGTACAGATGCGTATCAATGACAGGTGGATACTTAAAATAATACGAAAGTGGCTGAGTGCAGGAGTTTTGGAAGAAGGAACGGTAAGACGTTCGGATTTAGGGACACCGCAAGGAGGAGTGATTTCACCGCTCCTTGCGAATATCTATCTAAATTACTTCGACCAACTCTGGGAGAAACACGGAAAAGGAATAGGAGAACTCACGAGGTATGCAGACGACTTTGTAGTGGTTTGCAAAACCAAAAAGGACGCAGAACATGCGTATAAGCTTATACGTACGATTATGGAACGTCTGGAGTTGACCCTACACCCGACCAAAACTCGCATTGTAGGATTGTGGACAGGAAACGAAGGATTCGATTTCTTAGGCATGCACCACCGGAAAACCAAAGCAGAAACATCCCAAGGTAAGGTGTACTACACCACGCAGCAGTGGCTAACACAGAAGGCAGAGGAACGTATTCGTGAGGTGGTCAAAGAAAGATTGGCACCGCCGAGCATGCGTTCAAGATCGTTCGAGGAACATGTAGAATGGCTCAATCCCAAGATTCAAGGATGGAGAAATTATTACTACACGAACTATAGCCAAAAGAAGTTAGCAAAACTAGACTGGTATATTTTGGGGCGGTTAACACGGTGGTATGCAAAGAAGAGACAACGCAAAAGATGGATAGGTTCATTATCTGAGGTTAAATATATCGCCTTACAACATGGACTTAAAACGCTATTGTAATCCGCACGCCCATGAATGATGAACATCGGAAAGCCGTATGAGGGAAAACCTCACGTACGGTTTGATGAGGAGGGGCTGAATTTATTCAGCCCTTTACTCTAGAAATTATTTTTCGGTGGCTAAATACGATTTATATGGAATTGAGGAGGTGGCGAGAGGCAGATCACTTTAATGAGTGATTTGTCTTTTTTTAATCTGAATTATAAGTGATTATATTCTATATTTTGGAAGGTGAATAGAGTGAGAAAGGCGAATGTTTACTGAATCAGTCTCACGAAGTCGATTACATCAGTTAACGCAGCATTCAGAAAGAAATTTAACGGAGGAAACAAGAAAGTTATAAATCAATTACAAACTAAGCCTTCAAGTAGATTTGATAGCTTTGAATCGGATCAAGAAGGAAATAAAAACACCGAATTTGCTGACATAATAATTGATGGCAGGTCTCTTTATCAAATGCTGAAAAGGCACGACATGGTTCCGTCCCTCGGGTGGGGCAATGAAGAGCATCAAAGAAAAATAATTAACTATTTTTTATTAAACCAAACGCACGAATATTTGTACTACAGATACCCCATATTAGTCTGCCCTTGGTGTGGAGATGAAGATTGTGGTTCATATCAGTTTTTATTGAGAAAGAAGAGGGTCTTATCATATGGAGAAATTTCAAACTGGAACCCAGCAATAAAGCTATTGATGTTGGGCCTTTTTATTTTAAATGGGATGTGTACGAAAAAGTTATAAATGAGACTTTTGGGATTGCGGGGATTCAATGAAATTATTTTGTGATTTTCGGAGAAGGTAGATGTAAAACATATTACCCGTCCTACGGTCTTTAAAGCTTGAATGTCTTAAATGCGGAAACGGTATAAGAAATCAACGTAAAACATATACACCATTTCAAGTTGAAAATGTGAGCTGAAAGATTGGGAGTAGTATCCCGTAATTGAATTACGGATTGGAATTTAAAGAAGGAATACAATAGCTGAGGCAAGGGATGGAAGCGTTATTTACAGTTGGGAATAATCATGGGAATGTCTTTGGATATTTTTTTGAGGGAGTATGAATAGAGGTGTGTTTTGTTGGACGAACGAGAAGTTAGTTATGTAACTTATACTCAGAAACATCGAGATATCATAATTACTGGAGTAACCGCTATCAACGATTTCTTGAATAGTAAAGATGTTTCTGAAAAGAGAAGTCTATTATTTTGTTTGGACAGGTATTTGGATCCATATTTCGGTTATGATTTGCCTTATTTTGATGATATTATCTTGCTCCTAGAGAAACACCTACTCTTTGATCATAGTAAAGAAATCAAACAAGATATTTTTCAATTATTAAATGACTACTCAAAAAGCAAGTTGGATTATTTAGCCGACCATATAGAAGAAATGGATTTTGAATTTCTTGCAGATGCTATATATGCATTAAGTAATACTTATAATAAACAATACATCCCAATCTTTATTATGTATGAAAATCACCATGATAAAAATGTAAGTGATACTGCAAAAAATGCCCTAATAGAGCTTTCAAAAAAACTGTGAGTTATCTTGAAGAAGCCCTCAACAGCGTATAACAATGTATCCAAGTATTCGGATGGGGTGGATTATGAAGTCTTCTTTAATTAATGACGAGAATAATAAACGAGATTTATTTTCCATTGAGATTGAGATAAGCAGCAGGAAAGAATATAAGAATATATCTAAACGCAAAAGGGTACTATTGCCCATTATTAAATGGGATATTTCTTTACATATAAACGGCTATAAGCTAGATAAATATGAAGTGTTTGTAGAAGATGTTTTTTTCGAATCATTACTTAATCCTGGGGAATATCCCATGTTTATTTGTACTTGTGGTATTTTCGGCTGTGGAGGGTATTATGTAGATGTTGTACACGATGATGAGACGATGATTTGGACAACTCAACAATCTCCATTTGAGGATATAGCAATTAAGAGTACTAATAGATTTGTTTTTTCGTGGAGTAACATAATTGATTTTACTGAAGAATTAATACAGGGATTAGAAGAACTCAAAAGTTTAATGATATCCAATGAATTAGAATTTCGATTCGATCTTGAAAAATATAAGGACATACTGCAAGAGATGAAGATAAAAGAAAAAAAGGTATATAACCTCAATTAATATTGCATTACCAAAGCGGTCACTACGCTTCCTTGATCTCTCAGAAGAATAACCTAAGCAGTAATTCAGGCGATACTTCTCGCTAAACAAATGGCAGAACCCCCGACCTACGGTACTCAAACCGCATGAACGTCTTGAGTACGAAAATGGTTTATGATTCAATAAATTCGTTTATCTAGGGGTAATATATGAAACGTATTTATAAACATATAGAAGAATATACCGATCATGAAATCAGAGAGATATTATATAGACAAGAATTAGGAGAACTAATTTACTTGCCAATTTCAGTTGGTCTTTATCATCGTGACTGGAAGTATGCTCAAAACATATGTATTATACTGGCTCAGCATGAGGATGCAAGAGTAAGAGCTAATTCTATTTTTGGTTTAGCGCATATAGCAAGAACTAAAGGTCGATTAGATAAAAGATTAGTAAAACCAATCATTTTAAAAGAATTAAGATATAACGAAAAACATAGAGGGATAATAATTGATGCGATAAGCGATATAAATATATTTATGAAGTGGGGAATTGCAAGGAAGCATAATATGTAGTAGATTCGCAGAGGTATCTGACATCATATAACAATGATTTTTTTGTCGTTTGCAACTGTTGCAATGAGAATAGAGAAGAAATACCGGGGGCCAAATGATAAAAGAAATTTTTGAATATATTGATAATAATTTTCCGGATTTCGAGAGTGATATACATATTAGATTTGAGTTGGCTGAACCATTTCGAAATGGATCAAAACGAAGAATTAAACAAGTAAACAAAAGAGTGGTAACAATATTTGAAGAAACATTTAATCAAAATGATTTTATTTATGTCCTTATCAAAGATTGGGGTAACCAAAATGATCCTATGTTTGGAAATACAACACCTAAGTATATTTACAAGCTAATGAATGGACAGATAATTGAAGAGAGAACATTTTTAGAAGTTGATGAACATGAGGATGATGAGGGAAAAAGATTAGGAATTAAACTTGAATATCAGGTTA
Source organism: Paenibacillus sp. FSL K6-0276 (assembly GCF_037977235.1). Lineage (NCBI taxonomy): Bacteria > Bacillati > Bacillota > Bacilli > Caryophanales > Paenibacillaceae > Paenibacillus > Paenibacillus sp. FSL K6-0276. The sequence goes on from NZ_CP150276.1 coordinate 1,295,865, forward strand.
AAGTATCTGCGGGGCTAGTCTCTACTTTTCCATACATAGAAATACTTGAAGGTATTAGTCACTATGAGCAAGGGAGAGAACCTTCAATAGGTCAAAATGTATATTTTATTAGTAAAGATAAGGATATTATTTTTTATATGTATGATGATAGAGGGTGTATCATTCATGCCAGTTCTAAAGATCAATTAAGACCTCTTTATTTTAAATATCATGATTGGATAGTGAATTATCATAGAGAGTATTTTGATAATTTATTCAAGGAAGTATAATCATTCGGTTAACACCATAATTTCGTCTAGGCATAGCTCCTCAGTCTAGCAGTATACGATCCTCGGTCGCCAAGGAGATTTTTCAGAGGAGTGAATTATTCATATAGTCTTAAAACCAGAAGGGATTGATTAATAGATGAATCGGACTGATCGAAATTCTGGAAATTCAATATCCTGGTTTGTTGAAGAAATACAGTTTGAGACGATTCGAGAGGCGCAAGAATGGGTTTCTAGTGGCGCTTATAATGAAATAGGTTACTTTTTTGATGGTTATAAAACAAAAGACTCAAAATTAGCATATGCATTATTATTTGAACTAGTAAGATCAAACACAATTCATGGGCATAGACATGATGTTCATTGCGACGAGGAATATCTAGATGGATCAATTATCTATAAGGTCTGGATCACTAATAAGACATATGAGTCTCCTGAAAGTACAATTAAATAGTTCGGAAAATAGAATAGAAGGTTAACTACTCAGAAAGGTTAGTCGAAATGATGCAGTGTATAGAAAAAAACATCAGGAGGAACTTATGTCGAATAATCCTAAGATACTTTATAGCACAAATGAAGAAACAGAATACGTTCGAAAAAAACTTATTGAATTCAACTCTAACCAAGTACCAAACGGCATTTATGAGGAGATAAATTTATGCTTGAAGGATGATAACGGAGATATTATTGCTGGTCTTAACAGTGCGATATGTTGGAACTGGATGGAGATCGGTATTCTATGGGTAGATGATAACTACCGTAGTCAAGGATACGGGAAAAGATTATTGGAAGAAGCAGAGCAAGTTGCTAGAGCAAAGAAATGTACTTTTATCAAATTAGATACATTCAGTTTTCAAGCGCCCGAATTTTATAAGAAATATGGATACAAAGTAATTGCAACTATCGAAGATGCCCCACTTGGGAGTAAGCACTTTTACTACAAGAAGGATCTTAACCATGAGTAAGGTGATTTGAGGTAGGTATTATCGGCGTAAAAAATTCTTGCGTCGTGCGTACACTCTTTGGCCGTCAAGGAGATTATCTAGGAGGCGAATTCAGATGACATTGTTAATCGGCTCAGTCTGGCGATCCAGTGCTGCGCTCATTAGGCCGTCTTGAACGTCAGGAATATACAAACGATGTATGAAGGACAGGTAGATAAAGAAAAGAGAGATAATATGGACAAGTCACATAAACAAGAAGCAGAAGAGACATTGAAATACCTTTGTCTGGGTTCTCAGGTAGAAGGATTAAAGTTCTATGGTACGCAAATTTTAATATCTGAATCTGAAACCAACAGTAATAGAATTGAAGGACAAATATATTTAAACATTGAAAGTCGATTTGAAATTTATAGATCTTTCCCAGAAAGAATACCATGTCATGAAGATGAACTACCCAAATTGGATTGGATCGAAGAAGCAAAAAGACTTTGTGTATTAAGATTAAAACGGATTACAGATGTCAGATTAGGTGAGAGCATTCCACACCTATTTATTCAATTCGAATCCGGAGAAGTGCTTTTTGTTTATGGGCACCATGACCCTTATGAGAGTTGGCAGTTAGGAGTCTGGAGCATTTCAAATACATCAGAGCATTGGGATGTGATCGCAATGCCAGGTGATGATGTAGCAATTTGGTGTCCAGGATTTTGAGGTTTTTTCAATGAAGTCCAATCCTACATATAGCATACCTTCACGCTGCAGAGCTCACATCTTATGGTTGTTCGGAGTATAATCTACTCAGACAACACACGACTCGTCTAAAAATACAAGCTATATAAGGCTGGGACGCGTCTTTAATACAGGAAATGAAGTAACACTACGAATGATAATAGGGAAGATCGTGAATATCAATACTCAAAGGAGCGGAACTAACTATGGAACTTTTCAAACAAATACCATTGTACAGATTTTTGGCATTATGTAATGAAAGTGGCATGGAAAAAACCATATTAGATTGTGGGGCAGGAGGGGGTACACCTCCATTAAGTTTGTTCGCGAATTATGGATATAGTACATACGGAATAGAGATGAATGTTGAACAAATGAACAGAGCTAATCAGTTCGCAGCAGAAAGAGGGCAGAATTTAAACATACACCAGGGTGACATGAGACAGTTGGCAATAAGCGATGAGTCGATGAGTTTTGTGTATTCGTATAACTCTATTTTTCATATGAGAAAACAGGATGTAAAAGAAGCAATAAATGAATTGAAACGGGTGCTAAAACCTGGTGGATTATTATTTGTTAATTTTTTAACTCTTAAGGATTTTCGAGTCGGCGACGGCGTTGATTTGGGAGAACATCAGTATGAGCAAATGGAAGACGACGATTTGGTAATACACTCTTATTATGATTATCATGAAGCAGATTCTATGTTTGAGGACATGCAATTAATATATAAAGAAGATCGAGTATTGGAAAGAAAGTTTGAAGGTGAATGGATACGGCAAGGATTTATCGATTACATATATAAAAAATAGCTGGTTGGTAATGAGTGAAGAAACTATCAATTTGGTGCGGACATCTGCTAACGATAAAGCAATAACACTTAAACTATTGATTTCGATATATTCAACTTTATGGTATCAAAGAATGCTATGGACTGAAACGGATTATTTGGATGAGTACAGAGTATTTAACATAGGTTAAAGTGGTATGAAAAAAAGTGCTTGCCATGTCCTTAAATTTCTGGTATCATAATTTTTGTTGTCACGTTAAGACAACCTTGCTAAGGCCCGTTGGTCAAGGGGTTAAGACACCTCCCTTTCACGGAGGTAACATGGGTTCGAATCCCATACGGGTCATATTATGCGGTAGTGGTGGAATGGCAGACACGCTATCTTGAGGGGGTAGTGGGTGTATACCCGTGGAGGTTCGAGTCCTCTCTACCGCATACAAATAAAAAGTAAGAAATCCTTTGCTTCGCAGAGGTTTTCTTACTTTTTTTTATAAGATTAGACAAGCTGATTAGTTCTTAAAGGCTCTTGCATATTGGGGATAGAGCTGTCTGATACAGTCTGGGCAGATATCATGAGTGAATTGCAGAGAAAGCTGATGTTTTAAAAAATGTTCAATGTTAATCCATTCATCCTTAGAATTTCGAATGGATTTGCAGGAAGCGCAGATGGGGATTAACTCTTGTGTTGGCTGACATGTCGAACAGATGCTTGTGATCCCTGACATCTGAGTTCCTTCGATAAATACGCCCAAATCATATAGAGAAATTATAAAAGCAGCTTCTAAGTAATGATCTGAGAGAAGAGGATAGATCTCTAAACGGAAGATTCGGTTCCCCTTATTAGCAGTTTGTATGGAGAACTCAGAAGTATAAACCTGACGCTCTCTGCGGAGTATATATTTCATCGATTCATCAAGCTTGGTCCATTGATCGGAATCGGCAATCACATCTTGCATAAGTTCCGAATAATAAGCTCCAATCCATTTGTTGTGAGTGGAAAGACCATATTCATAACTAAACACCTTCCACTTACTGTTGGTGAACTGGATAACTCCTTGGCTGTTGATGACCACTGCATTGTGGGGGAGGCGTTCAAGTGAATGGATAATGGAAGATGATAAGCACTTTGACAAAAGTCACCGCTCCCTCCTAGAGATCCTTCGGGATGACATGCTAATAAAGGGGGTCAGACGGCATTACATCAGTTACTTTTCACCGGAGTCGCCTCTTATCGTCACTCTAGCCATATGATATAATCGGATAATACATAGTAGCACTAATTATATACTTTTTTGCGTTATTTTGCAATAGATAATTACTTAAATAAGTCTTTTTTATTTTTTTGTGAAGGGCGGTTTACTGATGCAGACCATATACGAACGGATAGAGTACTTGATTAAGCAAAAAGGTCTCACCAAGAAATCATTCTGCGAGCAGTTAAATATAAGCACGGGTAATATGGGAGATTGGAAGCGGGGCAAGTCTACTCCGGGAACACACAAATTGATTGAGATCGGCGCTTTTTTTCATGTAAGTCTGGATTGGCTTATTTTAGGTAGAAATACATCTGAAATATTGAAAGAGAGCAGTGAGGACTATGATTTCGGGGAAGTGAAGTTGAATGAAGGTCGAACGGATGAATTGCTTCCAGAGGAAAAGGAATTCATTAAAGAATACCTAGCATTCACTGAATATCGTAAGCAAAAATGGGTCGACGAAAATTCTTGAATCAACGCCTTTACATTTTGGGGAAGTACATTTATAATAATGAATGTTGACCTCAAACAAAGTTTTATGTTTTATCACACCGCGCGGTAGTGGTGGAATGGCAGACACGCTATCTTGAGGGGGTAGTGGGTGTATACCCGTGGAGGTTCGAGTCCTCTCTACCGCATACAGAATGACGAAAGAAGCCTTGCGATGCAAGGCTTCTTTTTTGTGCTTAACGAGCATTCGGAAAGCCCTACTTTTTCGCAATAGGGACGCATAAATGGGCTTCGAATCGCTCATCATCCGGTCCTGATTTTTCCGTATATTGGATGAAGAAGACACCATCAGGATTGAAATTGTATTCGGAATGCGGCAGCCATTCATTATGTATATGATTCCAAGTGTTCTGAAAAGCCGAGTGAGGCACCCCATTTGCCGTAAATATGGCATAGGTTGATGCAGGAAAGGTCTTTTGCACAAGCCCTTCAGGAATGAAGTTGAGCTGCTTCACTTCGACAGCAAGGAGGAACTCATGATCCCAAGCAGCTTGTTCCCACAATTGTGGTACGGATGTACGATTTTGAAATAGACCCAAATAACAACCGCTGTCTTGAACTTTTGAGGGTATGGAGTCGAATTTAGCATCAATATCTAACTCGCCAAAAACAAATTCCCAAAGATTTGGATAAGGCTCTCCAGAGGCATTAACATTTGTCCAACCGATAACATGTAGTTCTGGCAAATCACGCAGTTCAACCATTGTTTGACCCTCCCAGTAATTTTCTTCATCAATATTATAAATTATTCCAAAGGGGTTAGGAGGGGGATTTATCACGATATCATGATTAAAGACAAAAAGGATACTGACCGCATACCAGCTAGTGACTGAGTGATGTGGTGAGTATCCTTTTTCATAAATTCTTCTTGAATGGATTATTTCAGAAGCTTGGTGATATAGGATTCGATCTGCTGAGGAGTAGTTTTAGGAGCAAAACGCTTAAGGACACGGCCTTCTTGATCAACCAGGAACTTGGTGAAGTTCCATTTCACGCTTTTTGAGCCTAGAACACCAGGAGCTTCCTTAGATAAGTATTTGAATAATGGATGTGCTTCGTCACCTTTTACATCAATCTTCTCGAACATTGGGAAAGTTACTCCATAATTAATCTCGCAGTATTCTGCAATTTCATCACTTTCGCCAGGCTCTTGGCCAGCAAACTGATTACTTGGGAAACCAAGCACTTCGAATCCACGATCCTTAAATTTCTCGTACACTTCCTGAAGCCCTTTATACTGAGGCGTAAACCCACATTTGCTAGCTGTATTCACAACAAGGAGTACTTTACCTTTGTACTTGGACAATGATTCTTCTGCACCCCGAAGAGTGTTGACTTCAAAATCATAAATACTCATGGATGCAACCTCCTTTGTAATCTCGAATTTTGATTTATCGCAATTTAATTGTACAACATTTATGATGGGGAGCCAAATAAGAAAGTTCCATGAATCATTAACGCCCATTCGGTTTATCAAATCACAGGGAAATGAATGATCATAAATTAAATGTATCTGTATATATTTTATGGAAATAATGACTGAATAGAGACGTTGATCATAAAAGAGTGATAAATAGCCTCCGTGTTAGCCGTCTTTGGTTGACATCACCCTTAAAATTCTTTAATATGTCTAAGTATCTGAGAATATGTTGCGTGTGCAATTTACAACCAAAAATTTAAATAATGGGTGATGAAGATGTCTTACAGACCGAATATTACGAATGTGACCAAAGCCAGCAGCAACGATAAGGAAGGATTGTACGAGTTCATTATCAAGCTTGCTGATGGAACGGAGTGCCGCGCGTTTTATAATCGGGTTCCGGAATGGAAAATGACGAACATCAGCCGCCTGCTTAAAACTCCATGTCCAATTTGCCGCAAAGATTTCATTTGCAAATGCATGGAAGCATTCACTGCTGATTTCGAAGGACAAATGATCGGCGATCAATGGATTGAAAAGGCAATTGCTGAATAATTAAAGAACGGTACATGTTGGCGCGGGATTTATTTCCCGCGTTTTTGTTTACCCAAAATATGCGATACACTTATCTTTATCAGGGAGGGGGAGCTATGAACGAGGAGCTGAATATTATGCAAAATAAATCCATTGTGCTGATCGATGGGGTGTGTCATCTTTGCCAGGGGTTGATTCGTTTCATCATCCCGCGTGATCCCAAGGCTAAATTTCTATTCGCACCTTTACAAAGTGAAATTGCCGCTAAGCTAATGAGTGAGGCTGGACTTCAACCTGGGCAATTGAACACAGTTGTATTGCTGGAGAACGGTGTATATTATACTGAGTCCGCTGCTGTACTGAGAATTGTACGTCGATTGAGATTACCTTGGCCTGTAGCGTATGTGTTCATCTTAGTGCCGCGCCCATTACGTAATGTCCTTTACCGGTATGTAGCAAGGAATCGTTACCGTTGGTTCGGGCGTAATGAGCAGTGTCTACTCCCAACACCGGAGATTAAACAAAGATTTTTGTAAGCCCAGAATCTGGATAGATGTTATAATGTAACCATAAATTGGTGTATTCGGAAACGTTGTAGCGAGAGGTGAAGGGATGGCGCGAAAGGTAGGCTTTTATCTATTACTAGTTATGCTAGTTTCTTTAGGTACGATGGGGACGGTATTAGCAGATGCTAAACTCAAGGTTATGGTGAATAATTCGAGTGTGAATTACGGTGTGCAAATCGTCTCCGGACAGACGATGGTTCCGCTGAAGGCTTTTGAGAGCTTCAAGAATACTTCTATTCAGTGGGAAGCCCGTACAAAGCAAGTAACGATCGTTAGAGACTCCATGAAGATTAAGCTCACCGTAGGTTCTCGAACGGCGTGGAAGAACTCGGAATCTGTACAACTGAATGCACCTGCTAGAATCATGGATGGAAGAATTACGGTACCGCTGAGATTTATTGCGGAAGCTCTTGGAGCTAGAGTAACTGTAGACGCTGCTACGAATACTGTCTGGGTTCAGGAACGTGCAAATGCAAAGCTTGTGCAGAATTATAATAGTAACGACTTGGTAATTTCCCGCATTGCTGCTTTACAATTCCCGGTTGATGAAAGAGAACCGTCTCAATTAACGGGTGATAATGAAGCGTTGTCTATTTCGTATTATTTTCCTGAAGGCAGATCTGATGGATATTTCATAATCTATGGGCATTTTGTATCGTATTATGAGATTAAAGACAACATTAGAACAGTCGTATGGGAAGCAGATTTGGACCATTCGAAAGAGGCTGATAAAAAAGATTTTACTGCGATATTCGGACATCCCATTGCGAAGGAATATGGTAAAGCGCCTGTTTTAGCACCATCCTATGCCTATTATTATACGAGTGTATGGGGAAGTCAGATTATTTGCGGAATTGTTAATGTGGATGGAACGACTAAAGTTTCAGGGGAGTCGCTGACCTGGGAGGGTAACAAGCCCTTTATTGTGGCTATTCCCGGAGAGACAGGAGATGAATTATGAATAAGGGGAAGCCTAAAGGATTTATGCGTTTTGATTGGCCTTATCATTTTGTAACGATGCCGCTTGCGCTAATTTTGTTTGTGTGGTCGGCGATTTATGCTGTTCAAGAGATACGTGATGATGGTGCTTTAACGGTGCCATTGCTGTTATTCGGCTTGTCCTTATGCCTACTATTTGCGATTACAAGAATTCGTATATATGCGACAAAAAATCAGGACCGCGTGGTGAGAGTGGAAGAGCAGTTTCGCTATTTCCGTCTGACAGGCGAAGCTTTGAATCCAGAGCTTGAATTAGCCCAAATTATAGCGCTACGCTATGCGGGTGACGATGAGTTTCCAGCACTGTGTCAGCGGGCGGTGAAGGAGAAGCTCAGTCCTGCCGATATTCGGTCTGCCATTAAGAACTGGCGCGAAGATAAGATGAGAGTATAGTATCCAGCTAGTGTGTGAAAAAACTTATTGCTGCCTTCTTCTATATATGCTACTATAGCTGTAAATTAAAGGAATAGTAACGGAAGCACCGTTCAATTACCGTATCCACGGTTATTGTCGGTGCTTTTTTTGCTGTCTTTTTTAAGAAAATAATGGAGTTTCTTCTGATCGAAAGGAGCGTGGTTTCATGGCGGCAAGGATTGTGCTCGCAGTGCGTGAAAGTCAATATATCGAACCATTACTGCACTATCTGCATCATAGCGAGTACGGAGAAATGCTGCGTATTACGGCTTTTAGCCGAATGGATGCTTTTATCGAATTTATGAGGGGAGAGGACATTCCGGATGCTGTTGTGGGGGACTCTTCTTTCATCGAGACTTGGCTAGTAGAGGGAAGAAACACGGTTCCATGGGCAGTTTTGAGTGAGGATGCAGGTTATCTTGGCAAGAGTGCTAAGAGTCTGGCTGGGGGAGTGATGATTGCAAAATATCAGGCGTTGCCTTCTCTCCTGGGAGCATTTCTTCAGTTATGTGAAGTCCAAAGAGGCAGAGGATCTTCTGTGCTAGATGAAACGCTGTTACTGGGTGTTGTCTCTTCTAGCGGTAACATCGGCAAAACCACGATAGCACTGAATATGGCTAAGCAGCTTGGAGAAATGGGTCTTTCGGTATTTTATCTGAACCTTGAAAGTGTAGACAGCAGTGGGTTATTTCTCCGAATCCCTGCAGGTCATACGCCTGGACTAGAGCGACTGCTATATGAAATAAAGGCCAGTCGAGACAAGGAAGAAGCGGATAAGATCGAATTAGGACAATACTTCATTAGATATGATCACCTCCGAACGGCTGCTTTCAGGCCAGTTATTAATGTGAAGGAAATGCTACAGATGACTTTGCAAGATACGCTGGATTTGTTAGAGCGGCTGGTTGCGGAGAGAAACTTTGACGTTGTTATTGTGGACACCGGCAGCATCGAGGAAGAACGTGCGAAAGCTGTGCTACAGAGAAGTGGGATTCTACTATGGGTCCTGAAAAATGATGATGTAAGCATGTATAAGACTATGAGATGGCTATCGCATTGCACCACTCCTAACTCTGGCATGTCACCCCATGTGATAGAGAAGAGTAAATTTGTAGTGAATTTTGCGGTGGATCGTTTGGAAGAGTGGGTGCCTCTTGAAGGAATTACCATTGAAGGCGTATGCCCCTTTATCCCATCATGGACGCTGCAACACCGTGAGGAGCTCTTTTTGAACTCTGCGCAATTTCAGCGGGAAATCTTGCAGTTGTGTAAGCGGATTGTAGAGCCGGCACTCCCATTAGTTTTTACCGGGAAGAACTTGCATGAATGAGGAGATGTTCAGGGCGCTGCGTAGTGAGATTCGTGCAGGGCTTGATGTAACTTCTGCAGTGGGAAACCGTGAACTCACCGGTTATATCGAACGAACGATTTTAGAAAGTGAAAGTCTCCGTTACTTAACAGCACATGAGAAGCATGAGTTAGTTAAGAGACTATTTGACTCCTTCCGAGGATTGGATGTGCTTCAGCCATTAGTGGATAATCCGGCGATTACGGAAATTATGATCAACAGTCATACTGAGATTTTTATAGAAGAGGAGGGTCAGATTCGTCGTCTTCCTTTGGAATTTGAGTCCAGTAGCAGGCTGGAGGACATTATCCAAACGGTAGTATCTGGTGTTAACAGGGTAGTGAATGACTCCTCTCCTATCGTTGATGCTCGGCTGAAGGATGGATCCCGTGTGAATATTGTACTTCCACCAGTCTCGCTGAAAGGACCAGCGATGACCATACGTAAGTTCCCAGAGACGCCGATGACGATGCATGAATTGGTGAGTCGTGAAGCCTTAAGTCTGGAAGCAGCAGAGCTTCTGCAAATCTTAGTTGCTGCTAAATACAACATTTTTATAAGCGGGGGAACTGGCTCGGGGAAGACCACCTTTCTAAACGCGTTATCTCAGTTTATCCCTTCACAGGAGAGGGTCATTACGATAGAGGATTCTGCTGAGCTACAGATTGTAACTGTACCTAATCTTGTATCTTTGGAGACAAGGAACGCGAATACGGAAGGTAGAGGGGAGATTTCTATTCGAGATTTGATTCGTTCTTCGCTGCGGATGAGACCTAATCGAATTGTTGTAGGTGAGGTACGGGGGGCGGAATGCCTCGATATGTTACAGGGGATGAACACTGGACACGATGGAAGCTTGTCCACAGGGCATAGTAACAGCGCGCAAGATATGGTCAGTCGTCTGGAGACGATGGTGTTAAGTGCTGCGGATCTGCCGGTAACGGTTGTTCGTCAGCAAATCTCATCGGCGATTGATATTTTCGTACACTTGTCCAGGCTCCGTGATCGTTCTAGGCGAGTAATGGAAATTAGTGAGGTTGCGGGCCTAAAAGATGGAGAAGTGGTCTTAAACCCTCTATATGAATTTCAAGAGTCCGGTGAGCGAGAGGGATGGGTACAAGGGGAGCTAGTTTCTTGTGGAAACCCACTTATGCATACAGCAAAGCTTAGAATGGCTGGTGTAACCTCCTACCCGTTATCACAGCATGGATTCTGAATTCTAAAAGGGGGAAGAGGTAGTGCTTAAGATTAAGTTTGCTGCTGAAAAACCTAAGGAAGCTGATTCCAGAGGCTATTCATTATTGCCGGATTATACGGTATACGAGTTGACCTTGGTACAGAAAATTCTGGCTATCGCAGTAGGTAGTTTGTTGCTGTTTGGAGTGGGATATCTTTTTTATCATCATTGGATACTGTCGTTACTACTTATGCCAGGTGGTCTGTATGCACCTCGTATGCTGCGTAATTATTTGCTGGAAAGACGCCGGAGTATGCTTAATTTACAGTTTAAACAGACGTTATTTTCATTGTCTTCCTCGCTCTCAGCAGGGCGCTCGGTCGAGAATGCTTTCCGGGAAGCGGTCCAGGATTTACGTATGCTCGACCCGGAGGGGGGCGGCGATATGATCTCGGAGCTAAATATCATCTGTACGCGCATGGAATACGGTCAGCCAGTGGAGGAAGCGCTTCGGGATTTCAGTGAAAGAGCAGGAATGGAGGATATCGAGCGGTTCGCTGACGTGTTTTCTGTATGTAAACGTACAGGTGGTGATCTTGTAGAAGTAGTGCGCCGTACATCTACAATTATTGGGGAGAAGCTGGATATTCAGCAAGATATTGCTGTAAGCATTTCACAGAAGAAATTCGAAGCGAAAGCGCTGTTAATATCCCCACTGATCATGGTGATCTTTATGAGTTTGACTGCTGGAGACTATATGCAGCCCATGTACACAGGAGCGGGTATAGCCATATCGACACTTGCACTAGTAGCTTTGTTTTTATGTTATCTCTGGACTACTAAAATAATGGACATTCCGCTGTGAAGGGGATGAAATCATGCGATGGTTATGTGCTATAGTCACTATTATTTTACTGGTTGTCTGGGTTCTGTTACGAATTCAATGCGGAAAAAGATATGCCGGATTAAGAGGACTTCCTATGGAAGGATTACGTCTTCGAAAGCTGGGTGAACCGCTGCTGTTGCTCATTGAGAAAAGCGGCATCGCCAGCCGTTTTCCATCGTTGATGTTCAGGATTCAGCGTTCCCTGCAGCGAAGTTACGGGATGCGTTACAGCGCGGAGCGGACCCTGCTGTTCATGGGTGAGATGCTTAGTTATAGTTGGCTGCTGCTTGTGGGCGGAAGTTTGATCACAGGGTTCAGCGGCGATCAGACAGGTGTAATTTTGGGTTCTTTCTTGGCGGTGGCTCTACCGGCTGCTATGGTCAGCGATTTACATAAAAAGGTGAGGGTGAGAGAGCAAAATATTATGCTCGAGCTACCAGAACTCCTGAACAGTATTGTACTGCTGGTAGGAGCAGGTGAGACCGTGCAGCGGGCGATTATCCGCTGTGTGGAGAGCCACCGAGGTGATGTCAATCACCCACTTTATAAGGAGCTTAGGATCATGACCAGTGAATGGGAAGGAGGATATTCATTTCAGCAGGCATTCGAGAATTTTAGCAAGAGATGCGCAGTGCAGGAGGTATCGTTGTTCACGACGACGGTTCTTCTGAATTACCGCAGAGGTGGAGCGGATTTTGTGTTATCGCTGCGCGACCTATCGCGGATGCTGTGGGATAAACGGAAAGCTATCAGCCGAACGCGAGGGGAGCAAGCTTCCTCCAAACTAGTCTTTCCGATGGTGGTTATCTTTTTAATAGTAATTGTACTGGTGGGAACGCCAGCATTCATGATGTTAAAAATGTAGGAGGGTGAAACTAATGATGACGACAATGTTGGGTAGTGTGAAGAGTTTTTGGAAGGACGAGGAAGGCCTGGGGACACTGGAAATGATTCTGATTATTGCTGTGTTGATTGCGGTCGTTCTTTTGTTTAAGGACAAGATTCAGGAGGTAGTGGAGGCTTTGATTAAAACTGCGGGAGAAAAGAGCCAGGAAGTATTCGAGTGAACAAGCTCAAGGACGATCGAGGTAGCTTTACTATTGAAGCTTCACTTCTACTGCCGATGGTCATGTGTATTACAATGCTTCTTCTATTCTTCTGTTTGTATAGCTACCAGAAGTCCATGCTCCTGCAAGTGGCCTCAGGGGCTACTGAGCGTGCAGCTTACAATTGGGACAACAGCCATAAAGAGGTTTCTGGCTCCTATGCTGCAGGTGAGTATGACTCCCTTTATTGGAGAATTGGAGACGATGCGTTGCTAGCCTCATTATTCGGCGGAGAAGCTGGAAGTGATGGCGCGACAATAGAGTTACCTGGTGAAATGTCAGATGAAAGTGATCTACCTGTGCTTAAGCTCAGACATTCATCCGCTATGATTCCGAATAATATGCCGGGAAATATGAACTACGCATACACGCTTACCGGACGGAAAGTAAGCGCTGAGCTAAATCGTCTACTGAACTTACCTGTACTTGATGAAGTTTTGTCTGATGAGGCAAAGCCAAATGTAAAAGCTCAATCTATCATCGCTGAGCCTGTTGAGTTTATTCGTACGGTCGACTTGATGCGTTACTTCGGGGCTAAGTTCAAGGGAGGCTCAGAGAGTACTAGTGGGTCTGGAGTCCACATGGAGAAGAAGGATGCATCCGCAATGATGACTAAGCTTCAGGATAAGTGAATATTTCCTTGCAAGTGGATCTTGTATCTATTGAAGAGGGATAAGGAGGGAGGTTTTGATGAGGACCATCTTTACCAGTTGCCTTGTTAGCGGTAAGAGTCGAAAGAGACAGAGGCAGAGTAAGGGTAAAACGGAAGGTTCGGTCTCAATTTTTTTAATCATGGTACTGGCTTTCGTCTTTCTATTTACCGCTGTGCTGATTGATTATGCGCGGATTGCTGCCTTCAATGTTCAGGAGGAACGTCTAGCGAGGGCTAGCGTTCGCTCTGTAATGTCATCCTACGATGTTGAGCTGCGAGAAAAGTATGGTTTATTCGCCTTTGGAGAGAGTGACGGAGATATGCTGCTGTCTAAAGTACTCAATGATAATATGCATAAAAGTGGTCGGAGTGATGCGTTCAATCTCGTACCCTTCGTACTGGAATCCTCATCTTTGGAATGGAGCAGGCCGCTGGGTAGCTATGATGTTGTTCGTCGACAAATACTGGAAGAAATGAAGTATAAGGCTCCGGTGGATTTTGCTTTGGATCTGGCAGGTAAATTCAAGCCAATGTCAGGAGTAATGGCAGAGGCTTCACGGGCTACTGAATTACTCAGTAAGCTACAGCCGTTATATGACGAGCGAGAAGAGGCTTTGGATCTTATGTTAGAGCGGAGAAGCCAGGCTGCTGAGAGGGGAAGAAGGTTGCTTCAATGGATCATGAATCCGCCGGGAGAGTTCATTACAGCCAGTTCGCTCGGAAGTATGCAATCCGCCGCGGATATTCCTGCACAGTATAGCGACTACCTTGGGAAATACTACGATGATCTTTATCGTGATAGTAAAAAGCCTGCAAAGTACACTTATCAATTGTCTCTCTACCGGAGCCGAACTACTGAGATGTTATCGAGGCTTCCTGCCTTATTAACAGCTTTTCGTGAAGATCATGAAAGATTAATGGAAGAATCGAAAGAAGCATTAAAGAAGGCACAGCAATTGAATGACGAGATGAGGAATGTATTGGAACAGTCACGAATGGAGGGGGTGGATCTATCAAATGATCCTGCTAATGACTGGGATATTCCGGGAAGCTCAGGAGAGATAAGCTCAGACCCGCTTAAAAAGCTGCGTGAGCAGGAAGATGCACTGATTCTCTCCTCAACTGATTTAAGTCAGATGGAGAATAGTATATCCACGCAGCAAAGAGCTTACGAGGCCATTGAACCGATCGTAGCAGGAATGTCAGGTGTGCTGTATGAAGCTTTGAGTGACAACGGTGACTCCTACCGAATGATATCTTCTGTTCTTGAAGCTGCACGTGTGGTGAATAACTATCTACAGAATTACGGTGAGAAGGGAAGTATTATCGCTAGTGATTTGGCTGTAATCGAACAACACCGTAGCTCAGATAAAGAGCGTAAGCAATTGGAGAGAGAAGCAAAATCGAAGCTGGGTGAAGCGAAAGCATTGCTTGATAAGATTCGAATGATGGGTAACGGAGTGACAGATTCTCTGAAAAGCTATCAAACACTTCGTCAATATTACGAGGAGAATATTGCTTTTAATAAGGAATTAGTATCAGATCCACTTGTTAAATCTGATGTCAGCTCTAACCCGTATGCTGCTGGGAGTTCGGCGATGGAGAATATGGATGGAATCTATACGGCGATTAGTAGCATTATGGCAGGAGCTAGAGATAGACTTTTCCAAACAGAGTATTCTGCTCTCTATTTTCAGCATTTTGATGTTTCAAAGTTAGCTACCTTAGCACCAGGTTCTGTTGAGAACACAACCGAACTGACGGACCAGCTTAATCCTCAAGCGCAGGAGCTGGAATACATTCTTTATGGATTTCATAATCCCGCAGGAAATGTAGCCGCAGCATATGCTGAAATATTTGCCATGCGGCTGTCTATTCGAACGATGGAAGGTTTTATTGAGAAGGCAAGCTTAGGAAATCCATTGGCCGTTCTGGCCGCAGCATTGTTGTATGGCATCCAGCAAGCTATTCAGGACATGTTGTTACTCTGTGAGAAAGATTCCATACCACTGTCCAAATACTTACCAGCCCAGCTGACATATCGCGATCATTTGCGTCTGTTCATGATGATGCATGGAGGCGGGAATGTTCAGTTATCTCGGATGCTGGCTCTCATTCGACTGAACACAGGAATAAATCCAGATGAAAGAAGTACGTATGTCTCATCGAATATTAAGCTCGGAATGCGGCTATGGTTTCTGCCGGGTGTTGTGAAGCTATTGGATTATAGCGCTGGGTATTCTGGAGAAGTGCAAGGCAGTACATATATGAGAGCAGTACAGGCTGATTTTTCATACTAGCAGGAGGTTGGTAAGGATATGGGGGATGGGTACTGGATTAGGGGGAAGACGAAGGAAGAAGGCAGCATGGTAGTAGAAGCGGCAATGGTTCTTCCGATCTTCCTACTGTTTGTTCTGTTCCTAATTTCTATCGTACAGATGACCTTGTATTCGACAGCCTTGCAAAGCACAGCATCCGATACTGTGAAATCTATTTCAACGCATATGTACCCGGCAGCTTTGGCGGTACAGAAATGGGGGGCAACAAGTGAAACTGGTGCTGATCCAGTGAAAGGTGCCACGGATCTATCCGCTGGCAATCAAGCTGAATCGAATTGGACGATTCCTCGCTTGTCACTTACAGATTGGGGCAGTAGTTATGCAATGTCATTACCTAAACCGCTGAATGAGTGGGTCATGTCGGCTTTAGATAAGGGCGAGGGACCTCTGCAGAAGCTACAGGCTGAGACCTCTGAGAGTGTACTGGATCTAGCGATTAAACCCTTATTGAAGCCGTATCTGTCATCGGACTTACTGGATTATGATCGAATTCATGTATCCAACATTATCGTGCCTGAGTTAAAGAAGGGTACCCGACCTTACTTTGGATTGGTTGTTAGCTATGAGCTGCCGATGAAGGTTCCTTTTCTAAACCAACACATTGTACTTGAAGCAAGTGCTGTTGAACGTCTTTGGATCGGGGATACAGGAGAGGGTACAAATAAGGGCAATGACGGCACTGGTAAACCAGAGGATTTCATTACAATTTTGGGAAAACCAAATCCAGCTGTAGCCAATAAGCAAGGTAAAGTTCGTGCCAAGATTCCGCCGAATGCTTCCGCTAGCTTATCCGTTTTTTATAAAAGCGGGGGAAGCACTGCTAAATATTTAGGCTGGAAACAAGCGGATGCGGACGGATATATCGAGTGGGAGTGGAAAATTGGTGTAAATACCACACCGGGCTCGTGGCCATTTGTAATTCAGCTTGATGACGGTAGATCTATTGAGGTTATGTTCACAGTAGTGAAATGAGTGAAAGGGAAAGGAGTGTAATCCATGGCGGAGTGGGCATTCTGGGGATGTCTGCCGTTTCTGGTAGCTGCATTTATTACGGATCTAAAGTCGATGAGAATACCAAACTGGATCACTGCGTCAGGCTTGCTTGCCGGTCTGCTTGCTCAAGCGCTGATGAACGGCTGGGATGGACTGCTGAAGGCTGGTGTAGGTGCTGTTGCAGGATTTTCAGTACTTCTGATCATGCATTTGATAGGGGCGGTTGGCGCGGGGGATGTTAAGCTTTTTGCCGGGATCGGGGCGTGGACAGGAATACTGTTTACATTGCAGGTCGTGATGTACTCCGTTCTGTTCGGAGCTTTAATAGGCTGGCTAATTGTTATAAAGAGACGGGAGACAAGTAGGCGTACGCGTAAGATCATTAACACAATTTCTGGATTTATATTATTAAAGAGTTCATTCCTAGTAAGAAATAAAGATAGTGAGCTGTTGAGATTTCCTTTCATGCTGGCTGTAATCCCTGGTACCATATGCGCTTATCTTTATTTTTGAAATAGGAGGTGATGATGCTTGTTGTACGGATTAACCCGTGACTTTATGCAGCAGGACGGTATATATATGATGCTTGGCGAACCAGAAGGGATGCCGGTGGGTAAGCTTAATATGGTTCAAGCTCGTATGCTGATGAACACCGAAATTCCTCATCATTTAAGGTTGTTACTTAGGGAAATCGATTTAAAGGTTACCATGGAATATGCTGTTCTGCGCAAAAAAATGCTCAGTCATTTGCTCAAAAGTGAGAAGTTGAGCATGACCTCATTTTTTGGCTTACTTCTACAAATTGCACAAGGGATGGAAGATGGCAGGTTATATATGCTTCGGGCGGATCAATATGCTTTGCATGAAGATTATATTTTTATTGAAGGCTCGTTGCAGAGTGGTAAGGTATACCTCACCTATATCCCTGTTCAGGGGAATGAGTCTACTTCTAGGCTGGGAGAGTCCCTCAAGTCGCTGATCATGGTGCTAATGGCGTCTATCACAGAGCTTACTGGCAGTGGTGTTCAAAGAGTATTGCAATACTGTGGGGAAGAGGAATTTACACCAGCGGGCTTAAAGGGTCTTCTCTCAGAGCTGTTGACAGAGGGCGACTCTAGTAGAGGACAATTCAGTAGTAACGAAGAAATGGCATCCATCTCACCTAAGATGACAGAAGTGCGTCTGATAGAACCAGAAAGACGAACGCAAGAGAGAGCAAGGGAACTGTCTGTGAATGAGGTAGCTGCTCCCCAGAAAAAAATAAGTGAGCGGAACGAGGAAAAGGTTCTGAATACGCAACCGAACTCAGCGCCTTGGTTAAGCGGCTATCCCAGTCCTAGTCTTAGGATGAAAGAAGAGGAGAGGTTGCATAGTTTTTCAGACGATAATAAGTTGACGAATTCACAACCCTCAAGCTCAAGAACCTATCTAATTCTAGGCTTCCTATTAGGAGATGCCCTACTATGGAAATTCCTATATCTGAATAGTCCCAAGCCGTTATGGCTAGCCGTTTGTGGGATCGCAACGATCACATTGGCTGTCTTAAGCTGGATGGTATGGAGTGAAATGATAAGGTTTGGAAGTAACGAAGAAAAGGAACATACGAGTGAGGATTCTGAAGATACAAACTGGAGTCCGAGTCGAAGAGAATTGGAGTGGAATTTCGGTAGGAATCCTGTGACCACTGCGCGTCCCGCAGCAACGATTCCAAAGGTAGATCCGCATCCATCCGATCCTTTATCTAGCATTCCATCATTACGATCTGAATCAATCACAGAGGAACATAGCTTTGTAACACCACCAGAGCCTATAGCGCCAACTGCTTTATTATCACGGGAGGAAACACCTGAGCAAGGTAAACGAAAAGACATGTTAGCTCGAAATGTTCCTTATCTCAAAAGAAGCGATGAGGAAGAGGCAGAGACGGAAACCATTGCGTTAAACCGAACTAGCTTCATCATCGGCCGCTCGGCAGAAGTAGCTCAGTATGTGGAAAGATCAGAAGGAGCTTCAAGAGTACATGCAGAGATATCTAGGAGTTCAGGCGGATACGTACTAAAGGATCTCGACTCCAGAAATGGAACGATTTTTCAGGGAGAAGTCATGATCCCTTATAAAGAGTACCCGCTGTCAGAGGGAACCGTATTTAAGATTGTAAAAGGAAGTTACACATTCCACATGGGATGAAGAGTACAAGCAAAGAATATTGATTTTGCTATTTTTTCCTTTTCAAATCTTCTAAGGCGGTTTGAAGTGTGGGAAAGGTAAAGCTAAAGCCCTGCTCTAATGCCGCTGAAGGAAGGACGCGTTGTCCTTTGAGTAAGATCTCGGACAATTCACCTACTGCTGTTTTTAACAGGATGGCTGGTAGTGGGAACCAATGCGGCCGTTTGTATACTTTGCCGATCGTTCTACCGAACTCTTCGTTCGTAACCGGATGTGGAGCAGTCGCATTAACAGGTCCGGAGATTGCGGGATTCTGAATACAAAAATCGATCAGACGGACGATATCCATCAGGTGAATCCAGGAGACCCACTGCTTTCCAGTGCCAATGTTACCACCAAAGCCGAGTAAATAGGGAAGCTTCATCTTGGGGAATGCTCCGCTTTGGTTGCCGAGCACAACCCCAGTACGCAACTTGATCACACGGATATTCTTGTATGCTTCATCTGAAGCTTCTTCCCATTTCTTAACCACGTCAGAAGGGAAATCCATGACATGGGATGGCGAAGATTCACTAAAGATATCTTGTAAAGAAGTTCCGTAAATAGCCACAGCGGATGCTTGAATAACTACAGAAGGTTTGTGTTTCAAAAGGTCGAGTAGCTTAGCGGCAGAGGAAACGGTTGCAAGCCGTGATTGCATAATTGCTTTTTTCCCGCTTGGACTCCAACGCTGGCTAAGTGAAGCTCCAGCAAGATTGATCAAGGCGTCCGTATTTTCTACGGGAGTTGAATCAGCGTTTAGGCTGTCCCATGTGTGGTAACTCAGCTTAGGATGATAAGGTGCAGCCTTAGGTAGATTGCGACCGACGATTGCGACTTCATTGCCTGCTAGTAGCCAGTATTTTGCTAGTTCGCTGCCAATAAAACCGGTGCCGCCACATATCACATATTTCATAAGGTTGGCCTCCGTTCTGAACGCGACATTTGATTAACAATCACTTAAACAAATGCTGGTAAGCAGAGTAATCGATTTTATTCTTTTCGAGAAAATTGACGAGGAAACGATTGTCACGCCGCGGTGTGGCGACTATGTAACCTTTAATACAGTGATCACGAGTAACCTCTTTCGCATTGCTTTCCACAGCGATCTTACCGATCTCGGCAGCAATAGAATGTTTGGCGATATCGCGAAAAGGACTAGGCACAGGTTGGACAAGCTGGTCTAAAAAAGCTTTTGATTCATCACTCCAGAGTGAACGGCTGCGTTCCACCCAGTAATTTTGCCAGTCTAGCTTTGATTTTCCATCGGCTTTCGGCAATACCTTTAGGAATTTTCGGAACATAAAAAAACCGCCGATACACATGGAACCCAGCAGCATAAATGTCCAGAAAGCGATAGAGTTCATGAACCAATTGCTCGGTGTTGCGGATAATAAACCAAGTCCTGATTGGATAGACATGCATACACCACCTTTTGGCAATGAGTATTCTCACATAATTTACTCTCATATTAAAGTATAGCTTATTTCCAAAGTTTTGCGAAGCAGAACCCAGCATATTGACCTTGTCTAGATTTATTTTTCTGATCACGGTAGAATAGGGGATAATTCGTGAAGGAAAGAGGGAAGAAGTATGCTGAAAATAGGTTCACATGTGTCTTGCTCGGACAAGGGTCTTTTGACCGCAGCAAATGAAGCAAATGAGTATGGTTCCAGCTCATTTATGATATATACAGGAGCGCCACAGAACACGCGCCGCAAGCCGATTGATGCCATGTATCCCGTTGAAGGGAAGCAAGCAATGAAAGAAAACGGTGTGGAGGAGATTGTCGTTCACGCACCTTACATTATTAATCTCGCTTCCTATAAAGAGAATACGTATCAGTTGGCTGTTGATTTCTTACAAGAGGAAATCCGCCGTACGCATGCGCTTGAGGTCAAGCATATCGTATTACATCCAGGCGCATTCACTGATAAGGATGCTGAGTACGGTATCCAGCGGATTGCAGATGGCCTTAATGAGGTTCTTGGGGGAACCAATGAAACGGATGTTCATATCGCTCTAGAAACTATGGCTGGTAAGGGAACAGAGATCGGGCGCAGCTTCGAAGAGATTGCTTCTATTATTGATAAGGTTGAACATAACGAGCGTTTGTCCGTATGTCTTGATACTTGTCACATTCATGATGCTGGCTATGATATCGTTAATGACTTGGATGGTGTTCTAAACAAGTTTGATGAGATTATCGGCTTGAATCGTCTTGGGGTTATTCATATCAATGACAGCAAAAATCCATGTGGAGCAGGTAAAGACCGTCATACTCCAATTGGTTCGGGTTGGATCGGCTTTGAGACGATTAACAAAATCGTCCATCATGAGAAATTGGCAGGGCTACCTTTCATTCTGGAGACGCCATGGGTTGGTAAAGATGCTAAGAAACAGCGTCCGATGTATGAGGTGGAGATCGCTTTGCTCCGTGGTAACGTAGCTGAACGATTTGGACCGGAGTTTATAGAGGATGTTGAAACACTGCGCGCATTTTTTGCTAAGAAGGAGATCGATTCCCGCCAATATGTGCTAAATGTCTGGGAGATGCTGAAGAACGATGCCAAGGCTAAAAAAGCTGATCCACGTGAACCGCTGGAGCGTCTATATGATGAAGTCATCGCTGCTGAGCTGTTCCCGCAATTGAGCGAGGAAGCAATTAATCATCGCTTGATTGCATGGTTAGCAGGCTAGTAAGTGCTCGTTCACGCATAAGTTAGACTTCAGATTGCACATGTAGATGAGAGGATGGGATGAGGATCATGGAATTACACGTAAAAAGAAACAATTCGTCAGGTGTTGAGTCATATTCCAACCGGGCGCGTATGCTCATTTCCTGTCCTGACGGACCGGGAATCGTGGCGGCTGTATCACATTTTCTGTATCAGCATGGCGCGAATATTGTGCAATCAGATCAGTATACGATGGATCCAGACGGCGGAATGTTCTTCATGAGAGTTGAGTTTGATCTTCCCGAATTAGGAGATCGTCTGGAAGAGATACGTTCTTTGTTTGGTGGGGTGGCTGAACGTTTCAAGATGAACTGGAAAATCTTTAATGTCCGTCATAAAAAAAGATTAGCCATATTTGTCTCTAAAGAAGACCATTGTCTTGTGGAGCTGCTCTGGCAGTGGCAAGCAGGCGATCTAGAAGCTGATATCGCTCTCGTCGTTAGCAACCATTTGGATATGAAATCGTATGTCGAGTCCTTCGGCATTCCTTTTCACCATATTCCAGTTACAGCAGATACTAAGGCTGAGGCGGAAAAACGTCAGCTTGAGGTCATCGGAGACGACATTGATGTTATAATTCTGGCTCGGTATATGCAGATTATTTCACCGTCGTTTATTGAGCACTATCGCCACCAGATTATTAACATTCACCACTCCTTCCTGCCAGCCTTTATTGGCGGTAATCCTTACGCCCAAGCGTACCAACGCGGGGTGAAGATTATCGGAGCAACTGCTCACTATGTTACAGAAGAGCTTGATGGTGGCCCGATTATTGAACAGGATGTACAGCGGGTCAGTCACAGTGATGATGTCATCGAGCTGAAGCGGATTGGACGCACTATTGAGCGGGTTGTTCTGGCTCGTGCGGTGAAATGGCATATCGAAGACCGGATCCTCGTCCATCAGAATAAGACTGTGGTATTTAAATAAAGAGTTATTTTCCGGTGAAAGCCTACGGTATAAGCCTTAACGCTTTCACCGGAACCTTATAATCTAATAGCTCTCTAAATCTCCAAAGGTAAAAAAAGCATTTTACCAGCAGCTTGGCTATTTACGCCAAGGTGCTTTTTGTCGTTTTTCAAAACTGTGTTTTTGAGGAGGTGGAAGGTTTGTCTTTACAGCGCAGGCAACTGTTGAAACGCAATTATTTCTTCGCAAGTCTCATTTTGATTACTGGAGTTGGCGGACTGCTAGGCTATGATCTCTATTTCAAGCCCTATGTACTATCCCGAACCGTGGTCAAAATTAAGGTGGAGGGCGGGGAGCTTTTACCCAAAAACTATGAGCTGAAAGCAAGTGATTTATATCTGGATTCTGTTCAGACCAAGGATATACCTTCGGGTGTAATTACAGAAATCGCACAAGTGGAGCACAAAATTACGAATGTCAATCTGACCAACGGAAGTATTTTGACGGCATCATTAGTGGATGTTAGTGATTTAGAGCCCCTAAAGGATGAAGGGATTTTTCCTATACCGAAGGAGGCTATCTATGCCATCAATGGTTCACTGCGCAGCCGGGATAAGGTAGATATTTATCTTGTAGATGGAGACCGAGAGAGGCGGAGTGAATCGCTTAGCCCAAATAACAAGAAGGAAGAGGAAGAACTGATCGTGCAGAGCCCAATTAGCGAACCTGCAAAGGAGGTGTTTATATCTGGAGTCACCGTGAATTATGTGCGAACAGAAGACAATAATGATGTGCTGGATTCAGAAAAGGGCAACAACAATAATCGTTTCACTTCGACTGGCAAGGTGGCGACACCAGAATTGAAGCTGAAGAAAAGTGATGGTGAGCGGCTTGGACAATTCTTGGAGCAGGGGAAGAAGCTGTGGATCGTAAGGGTCGAGTAGGAGGGAAGAGCCTTGAAAATATTTAGTCTAGGCATAGATCAGTTAACCATTAATGATATCAAAAATGCAGGATTTATTGTAATCACACAAAGTGTACTTCCTGATCCATCTCATGCAGAGGGCCATATGTTAATGGTTACCAGTGACCAGATTCAAGCTCAGTCACTTAGAGAACTGCGCCGGGATTATCCGAACTCAACGATCCTGTATGTATATTTGCAAAAGGGAATCAGTGGTTACCAAGCTGTACATATGCTGTGTGAAAGCTTAGGAATCTATTTTATCCCTCCTCGTTCTACCTCGTCAGTGGTGATAGAGAAGATTCGTTTTATTCTAGACGAGGATGGGGAGGAACGAAGTAATCTGGTTGGTTTTTTTGGTTCAGGTCCAGGGATTGGCTGCACTAGTGTAGCCAAACTGTTCGCAAGGCGGATTGCCGCGGCAGGTCTTCGTGTAATTGTCCTTGGACTTGATTTATATGATCCCGGATATGACCGCAAAGCTACCATTAGTCTTGATAGGCTTCGATCAAGGCTCACAGGGAAGATGATTCATGATGAGGATTTTGAACAATTGATTAAGCAAGACGGCTACTCGTATCTCCCAGGCAATTACGATTACTTGAGCGCACAAGATTATCAGGAGGATGAGTTTGAATATTTTTTGGCTAGAGCTGGGGCAAATGCAGATGTGGTTATTGCTGACTTTGGCTCTATTCCAGAAAGCGCTGCGTGGTATGTCGGAATGCACAAATCGGCACTGCGTATGATCGTCACTCATCCAAAGCATGAATATAGACTCGAACCTCTACTAGAGCTTGCTGGGCATATGGATCTACGTCCACATGATTTTCAACTGATTATTAACCGCAGTAATGTGGAAGAAATATCTTCGCCTAAAAATCTAGCGCTTCGCTTTGGGACTGAAATCTTGCTGGAGCTACCGTATTACCAGCCCTTGCAGGAAAGCTTACCTCTAGGCAAAAAAGAGCTGCAGCATGTGGATGATAAGGTACATTCTCTGCTCGTGTCCATGAGCCTAGCGCCAGAAGCTAAAAAGAAAGGTATATTCCTATGAATGGAAATCAAGCGAATCGTCCGTTGTTCTCTCTAAAACAAAGTATCCTACGCATGAGCAAACCGGGTAAGGAAGACTTTTATGCATTTTTGCAAAAAATGAAAAACGATATGAACGAAGGGCTGGAGCGTGAGGATGATGCTTACTTCGAGTTAAATGCGAAGGCGCTAATTGGCGATCCGCAGGCGGTTAGCTTTTTTATGAATGAGATTGAGAAGTACTTACGGAAGACACCCTTTACGGGCAAGGTTCCAGAAGCATACCGAACGGCGGCAGAAGCGCTCTATCACGAGTGGAAGGGCTTTGGTCCGGCGTATCGTTGGTTTACTGATCGTGCATACAATGAGTCAACCGGGCTACAGATGATCGGAAAGCAAATCTTTTATAACCATAAAGGTGAGTTTGTATCTTATCCATATGAGATGCCTTCACTAGATCGGGTCGAACAGTTAAAGCGCTCCTTATTAAAAAGTGATCCCAACAAAAAGCTGAATAAGGACAACCCTTCAGTGGAGTTTAAAATGGATGACCCGCTCTGGCCTGGTCGATTTATTCGGCTTGCCATTTGGGTATCCCCGAGAGTATGGGATGGCTTCACTACAATATCGCTGCGACGACAGGTTGTAGAATTTCTGAGTTTGGAAGATCAGGCGGGTACGGAATGTATTCCTGCGGAGGCGGTCGAGTTGATTCGGGCGTTATCATCCACCTTTCGTAACACCATTATTGCGGGTGCTGTAGGCTCGGGAAAAACAACCTTTGCAAATACGATAGTCGGCGAGCAACTGCTCGGATCCTCATCCTGTATGGGCGTGGTGATGATCGAGAAGCATCCGGAGTCGATTTTACCTTACCAGATTAAGGGGCACCGAATTATTCCGATACAGGCTGCGAACGAGGAATTGATGGAGGTAGGGGTAGAGTCTCTGCGGCATGATCCAAACATTTTGTATATGACGGAGATGCGGTATAACGAATGGGAATTTTATTTGTGGAGTGGGGAGAAAGGGTATGACGGCATCACCGGAACTTTTCACACCGTAGATTCGGAGGATATCCCTTATCAAGGCGCATTTGCCGTGTCGACAAGAATTGGTGGGAGTCTTAAGGGGCATTTGATCTCTGCACTGAAATCATGCGAGCTGGTCTTTATTTTGGAAAGTGTTCCGAACGGGAAAAAGCGGCTGGCGCGAATATCAGAAGTCTTTTACGAAGATGAAAAGAACTCCGTATTTGCGAATGATCTGATGCGCTGGGAACCTCAGAAAATGTGTTGGTCCTATAATGACAAGCTGACGAAGAGCCTGATGCTGAAGATGACTAAGAAGGATGCGCAGGCGACACAGTTGCTCCAGAAAGAGCTGGGACGACTTGCAGCAGTAAAACCAATGGATCAGCCTATCAAGGAAAGCTTGAAATCTAAGATCGTTCTTAACGAGTGAGGAGGTGAAACCGTGGATTTATTATTGTATATTCTTCGTTTTGTCCTTCATTTGTTGATTGTTTGGGGAATGTGGCTGCTCATTAAACCGCTTATCGAACGGCATTTACGGCAGGTAGGTCAAAAAGTCGATTTTCGTATCAAACATAAAATGAGTATTTTTGGCAAAAGAGTTAGCTCGGTTAAAAAAAGGTTGTGGCTCTATCGTCATCTTGATAATCTTTTATATTTCGTACATCGAAAATATGAGCCGGGAATTAGCGTTATGCGTTTTGTCATGCGTACAGCAATAGTATTTATCGCAGTTTTTCTATCAGGACTACTGACGATAAGTGAGCTTCCTGGGCGTTTGAGTTTTAACAATCCTTTTCTGCAGGGGATCACCTTTAATGAAGGACATTCGATCCAGGGGGCTTGGAGATTTCCACTTTTTATGGCTGTGATTTCTGCGACGATTCCTTATTTTCGTATGAGATACATCTACGCGCAGAGGAAGGTGCATGGAAGCTATGATTTACTCGATGTGGTCAAGATCTCCACCAAATTCACTCATTTGTCGGTAGATTCCATTCTAGATCGGACAGCGGATTTTCTTACGGATAAGAATGTGCTAAAGGGTCCTTTGAAGCTGCTAGGAGCTGCATTTTCTAATTACAGTAACGAGAAGGAGCTTGTTGAGGAAGCCGGGAGATTTTCCAATGCGATTGGCACTACCTTCGCCCTTGAATTTATATCGGATCTGCTCTATGCCGAGAAGGAAGGAAGTCGTTATTTAAAAAGCTCGCTGATGCTGTTAAACCGTTCTATGGAGCAACAGAGGGAAACGATTTTGACTGTAAAAGCGGGAAGTAGAGATGCGATCAGCCTTGGCTTATATGGGAATCTTTTGGTGCTGGTATCTACGATCGGAACCTTTATGTACATGCTGAAGCCTGATGTCTATTTCCAATTGCAGTTTGAGACTACGGTAGGGCTTTCTTTTTTGATGGTGATCGTCTCCGGTCTTTTTATTTCTTTTGTGATCAGCACTATTCTCGCCAGACCTAAACTGGACTACCACTAAGGTGATGAGCTATGGACAGATTGTTACTATTAATTACTGTAATCGGGATTGTATATGTCGCATTACTTGTCTTTGTAAGCAGTAGTAGTAAACAGGAAAGATATCTTGTCCGATTAGGACTACGGTGGAATGAGCTTGGGGAACGGGTGCAGGGGGATAGACTTCAGCAATTATTGAATGATTCTGGTTTATCGATTTCTGCCCGTAAAATTACGCTTTTCCGTTACTCGGCAGCGCTGATTTATTTAATAACTCAAGTTGTCAGTGATTTCATTCGTTCTAATTCTTTTTCTATCTATGACCCTCTAATTGCTCTACTTATTCTCGTAATCAGCAGTCCGATGCGCTATCTTCCGTTTGGCTGGGTGCTTGCATGGCTTCATCAAAAAACGGTTATTAAAAAAGACGGTGAGCTGATCTCTTTCATCCGTCTATACGAGAATAATCGTCTACGGAAGCGCGGATATGCGCAATTTGGCACTTTTTGCGGGAGTACGGCTGGACATTTTCAATATATACGTCAGGACTTGTACGAGTTGTCAGAACGAGCAGTAGATGAGGGTGTAGAGGGGGCGATTGAATGGTTTTGTGCCAAGTTTCCGGATAACCATAGTTTTATTAATGACATCCGGTCCATTTTGCTGGCTACTGAGGGTATGGACGACGACACAGAAGCGGCAAATTATTTGCGTGAACAAGGTAAGATTATCTCCAAAATCTCTAGCGATCAGTACTTGAAAAAGTGGTCTTTTATCGGTGATCTATCTACGATCATTAATGTTATCCCATCGATTGCTACTTTTTTGATGATCGTCGCGATGGCGATGCAGTACATTTTACTGATCAAAGGGAATTTTAATGGGGTCGGCATGTTCCAGTGAAAAATTGTATATTCAATATTATTTAAAAAATATAAAATAAAAGGGAGATTTTAACAATGAAAAAGGACGCTATTTCTACAGGTTTGTTTATTGCTATCGGATTTTTATGTGTGGCCATCGTAATTGCCGTTTTGATTCCTGTGGTGCGAGAGGTAATTGATGCTACGGATGATAACAAACCAGATATCCCGGGTGTAACTTTAATTCAGCCGATGGATTCCAGCCAAACTGCAGTTGCTCAGGTCTTGACCCACACTTCGGTTTAACTCGACTATGAAAAAAGACTCTATCTCCATTGCAATGTTTCTGGCCATTGGTTTTGTAATCGCAGGGATGTTTATCACAGTAGCTACGCATATCATTGGCAGCAGTCAGGACGATATCATCACACATACTAAGCAAGTAGAGCAATATTAGAAGGAGGCGTTTCTATTGAAGGAGACCGTCCTCCGGGCATTATTCATGTGGCTTGTCCTGTTTATTATCCTGCAGCCCATCTTCACCTATATTGATTATCTGCTAGATTTACAGGTCAAAGCTAATACGTCCTACATTATACAAAAGGCTGCAACGGAGGGGATGGTCACAGCGTCTATGCGGAACGAAGTGATTTCTAATCTGAAAGCAATCGGGTTCTCGGAGGGTTCCATAGAAATTACGAGCAGTACGGATACCATTCAGGAACGCAAACAACGAATTGATGTGTACGTAACTGCGCCGCGGATAAATTTGTTTCCGTATAACTTTTCCACGGTTTCGCAGCCGACCCGATATTATGGGCATGGGTCAATTATGAGTGAATATCTCGATTGATTAAGGGATGATCCTAATTTATGGATTATATTATTAAGCTGGCATTTGTCCTACTGATCTTTATCTACTCCTGGTTCTTTCAGATTCAGAACCAGGAGTGGGACATGCTGCGCAGCATGCTAAAAGACGCAAACAATATCGCTGTTCACGATGCCGCGCAGGAACTAGATGAAATTGAACTCACACGAGGTCGTCTAATTATCGATCCCACGCTTGCTTATGATACTTTTCAGCATGCCTTGCAGGCGAATCTTGGACTAGATAACGCTCTTTCCCCCCAAGTGGGCAGCCGTTTTAAGAATCAAGTAAAGATCGTGAAGTTTGATATTGTTGATGATTCGGATGGAGTGACGTTTCCACTTTTATACGAGGATAGTGAATATGGCATTACCAAATACATAGAGGGTCCCTCGGTTATTGCCGTCATTGAGACGGAACATCCGCTGCTGATCTCCAGAGCCAAAACACAAGAGCCAATCAGAGTACCTGCAGTTCAGGAGTATAAGTTCAATAAGTAGGAAAAATCCAATTGAGAAAAGGGAGAGATTCGAGGATGAAGAAGAGAATTGTAAAAGCAACTTTGGTAGCGGCAATGTTATTTAGTGTGGTATTGGGGCAGGGAGTGTTTGCAAATGCGGAAACGGTTACACCAGTAGTTACAGCTAAGCCAACCGCATCCGCGATACCCACAGCAACCGTGAAACCTACAGCAACGCCAGCGCCTATTATGAGGGATAATCTGAGTAAATTTGGTCTGAAAAAAGATGTGGATCTTCCGCTAACAATCAGCGCTGGAGGATTAAAGTACACGTTGGAGAAGCTGATGTTTTATGACGTAAAGTCTAAAGAAGCACAATCTCTAATGAAGATGTATGATTATTCTGAAAACATTTATAAAACACCTACTAAATATATGGTATGGACTAAACTCACCATTGAAAATAAGGGTAGTAAAGTCATTCAAGTAAGTGCTGTAGATTTGAGTGCAAAATGGAATTTAAAAGTGGATGGTTATAATCTTCTTGCACCTGCACCTGGAAATAAAATGTTAGAGTTGAACAATAAGGAAGCATTGTGGAATTGGGTGTTGAAACCGGGTGAAAAGCTATCTAGCTATCAGATGTATGGGTATATTAAAGACCCTTCAGTTATTTCTATATACGTTAATCTTGGAGGTGATTTTGAAGAAAAATACATTGTTAAACGTCCAGGGGAGTAATTTATATGAAGAAAATTTGGGTTGTTCTGCTTACAGTTATACTAATTTTTATATATATCCCACAGAACATTAAGGCAGCTAATTCGCAAAGCAAAACAGTGTCAATACCTTCAGAAATTCTTAATGGGTCTGCAAATGCTCAAAAATCTTACTACTTAGATCTTCCAAGTGGAGTATCCAATTCGGCAATTGATGTCTCTTCTCTTAAATATAATGGCACTAATCAAAAAGTTGCTCTTACAATGGAGAATGGGAAAATAAAGGTTACTTTAAAGGGCGTTGAAGCAAAACAACGAATAGATAATGTACTCGGGTATAATGCCTCGTTTGAAACCCTTTTTTTAACAACTCCCGGTAATTCTATTTGGCGATATTCAGACGGAGTAAGATGGCAGATAAATGAATGGGACCCATACATTAATGCTCAGAAACATTACGATAAAAATGGACAAGGTAATGGTACACCTAGAAATGATCCCCCTGATATGACGGTGGTAACTCAATCAGCAGTATCACGTTCGGGAATTAAATGGTACGACCAAAACGTGAATTCGGTAATAGATTCATCTCAAATCATAGAGTCAACCGTCAAATTATTTGTACCTAAAGAAATGCTTCCAACAACTTATGTTAATCATAATGTTGTAAATGGGAATCAATTTATTATTTATTTTAAAACTAACGCAGCTTTAAAAAATTATGGTCCTGAACCATTAAGTCCGAATTTTGACAAAAGTGGTCATGCGCTGGGGAGACGTTATAAAACAGACTTAAGCTACTACTTTACTGCTTCGGCTAATGTAACATCCTACAAATACAGTGGTAACGTCTCTTTCGACTACAATATCCCTACAGAACCTACGCTTACCGGTACCGTAACTCTAAATAAACCTAATCCCAATCCTACAAAATTGGGAGATAAAGATGAACCCGTTCAAATTTCATTAATGGGGCAACTGCAAGGATACAATGATGCTTCAAACATTGACGAGTGGGTGTTCTATGCTAAAGAGAAAGATAGGAACAATACACTCAAAACGAAAAAGGAATCTGCAAAGACATTTAACGTAAGCACTTTATTTGATTTTGAGATCAAAAAATCGAGTGTAATGGGCGAACATTTTACTCAGGAATATGCTTTAACCGTTCTCGTCCGCTTTAAAAAGCCAATAGTCACAATGAGTGGGACCATCACCTCTCTGGAACAACCTCTACAGATTTCGGCAGGTGTTTATAAAAACAATCCCCCAGTAACGTTTCCTCCACCACCAACGAAACCGACAACTCCTGAAGGAAAGCCACCTATAGCAAGAATTTCAGCACCGAGATACGTCAAAGCAGGAAATGATACGCTTATTAGCGGAGCAGCATCCTATGATCCAGATGGATACATCCAAGACTACTGGTGGGATACTTCAGGGGCCCAAGGGGAGATAGGAAATACCTCAAGAGGGAATGTGTGGTATACGATTGATCAAATCGGTGAGACATTTCCAATAGCGCTCACAGTTGTAGACAACACTAATCAATTTGGGAGTACGAGTACAGAAATAACTGTTACTGTACCTACCCCCAATGCAGGTATATCGATAGAAGGAACGCTTAAACAAAATCGTAAAACGACATTGATCAATAGAAGCCAGAGTCCAACACGCTTTCCGTTAGTATCTAATAAAACACGAGTTACCATCACTGCTGTTTCTGGTGGAACGAATGCAGATATTAAGTACAGTGGCACATTGTCTGATTTTGAAAGCAAAGACGTCTTATTTAAGAAACCTGGAAAATATAAGGCTACGATCTATGTGGAAAACACGCTTGGATATTCTTCAAGTGATGAGATCACTTTTGATATTATTCCAGATGAAGCCCCTTATAACTATTTTACTCTGCCTGGAGTGGTATATCGAAATCCTGACTACGGTAACAAAGCGATTGTTTCTTTGGACGATATCTCCTATTCGCCTGATAAAGATGTAGTAGGTCGGAGAATCTGGGAGTATCGCTATGATTCTAATAATGACGGGAGTTTTATCGGAGAACCTTGGACGATCTTCAGTAATGAGAACAAAGACCGCTTAAATTTAGAGCTGAGCGAGGTAGGGAAATATGAAGTCCGACTTACTGTGTTTGAAGAGTTTGGTCAACCAACCATTGATGAGTTTGTGACAGAAGCTGATCGGAAATCTACAAATTCAGATGGACAAAAGTTAAGCTCACGGATTGTAGAAGTGAAAAATCGAGCGCCAGAAGTTGATTGGTCCTGGTAGGAGAGGTGATGAAATGAAAAAAACAAAAGAAATACTTTCTCTAGTGATTATAATCACTTTCCTATTCGGAGTTTTCCCTAGTCAGGGAGTGTATCTTCAGACAGCAGAGGCTGCGACTGGTGATCCTAATTTCATCACTTATAAAGATATAGATATACCCGCTGAAACTGCGTTTACTGATGGTGGTTGGCGATATGGTACTCTTAGTGGGACAATAAATAACCAAAAGCTAACTAATATTAAATATAATCGTACCACTAAGCAACTTACATTTGACCTTAGTTCGGATGCAACATTGACTTTAGGAGTAAACTTGGCTCCTTCACAAAGTGCTCTAGATAAACGTGTCGTTCGAGCAGATCTCTGTGTAGCGGCAATTCCAGAGGGGAGACCATTAGATTTACCACCCTATCAATATAATTGTCCGAGCCACTGGTCCAATCAAAATACCAATTGGGACCCATTGTATAAGAGTTGGTTTGATGGACCGTTTTACCCGAATACATTTGAACATACATTTAATCTAGCGACAGATGTTCCTTACTACAACTATACGGGGACTTTAGGGGACGGTAATCTTCCAATAGGATTAGTTATTAACTACAGTTTTGGTGCTGGTCAACAGGATGGATGGGGTGGATATCGTCCAGATAAAGGATATGGAGGGCCGTATATTGGTCATAGTTTTCAAAAAGTATTTCCTTTGATACCTAATAGTCCACCTACCATTTCGTTAAATACACCCAATAATCAAGTCTTGCAGAACGAGCCTGGACGCAACACACTCAACATCGAAGGATATGTCCACGATCCAGATAATGATGATCTTATTGTAAGTGCTGAAATACCTAATGTATTTTATAGGAAGACGGTAGTATCTCAAACGAAAGGGTATCAGTATTTCTCTATCCCAGTAGACGCTGTAGCTGATTCGATCCCGCCAGGCGATTATACGATGACTGTAAAAGTTGCGGATCCTTCAAATATGTCAGAATCCGTGAATATGACCTTTAAAGTTACAAACAGACTTAAGCGAAACGCTTTTGTTCTTGTTAATAGTCCAATAGAGAATAGCGGTACCACCTATGAAGATTATGAGTGGGATGCTAAGTACGCTGATCGAGTGAGATATGATCATGATCCGAATTACTTTGATAACTCAATGGGTATTATAGGTGATTCGGGACTATGGAGGACGAGCCTTTACACTTCTTTTCCGTATACTGGACAATATGTGGTGAGTTATCAAGCTAAGGATATACCGAAACAGGATGCTCGCTTTGCTGAATATCAGATGTGGAGTAAAGATGCCGCATCTACGATGAGTTTTAAAGTCCACCGCAAGCCAATAGCGCTGTTTTCAGCAAGGCTTATCAATGGAAATGTTCAATTAACAGATTCGTCCTATGATTTAGATCATATTACAAGTTCTGATAAAGGAATAATGCAGTGGCAATGGCAATATAAAAAGAGCGTTGATGAGATGTGGATCGAAGGGCAGCCGCCTGGAGGGATTTTTGTTAAAGACAATTATGACATCCGTTTAAGAGTTCGTGATGTGGATGGAGATAATGGAATCGGTGTATGGAGCGATTGGTGTCAACGTACTGTTGGAAATACAGTAGGGAATCTACCACCCGTTGCGCTATTTACAGTTGACCCTAATATCGTTTCCTATCGTAAATCCACGACCATTATAGACAAGTCTTTCGATCCAGATAATGATCCATTGGATATATATTACTGGACTGTAATCAAAGACGGATGGAATAAAGTATGGGAGCATTGGGGTGGAGCAACAACACCGCCGAATATCGCTTCATTTAGAGAAGGGAATTATCAACTCAATCTACAAGTACATGATAATCGTGGCTTGTGGTCGGATTGGTACAGTCAAAATGTACAGGTAGTCAATCATCCCCCGGCTGCAGCTTTTAAAATGCCTAGCGAAATTTACCGCGATACGATCATCACAATGGATAACCTAACACCAGATCCGGATGAAGATGGAGATGTTTTATCTTATGCCTGGAATGCAAAAATTAATGACTCTCCGTACTACTGGGTAGGAAACAACCGTTATCAATCTATGACCATTCGTGATCTTATTAATCGTAACGGTATCTCACATAAAAAGTCCATTTCTGATGGTTGGGAAATGCAGCTCACAGCCTCTGATGGAAAGTTAAGCTCTTATGCTACGCGTACATTTATGGTTAAGAATCATATTCCTGTTGCTAAGATTAACGGACCGTCATACGTAAATCAGTATGATACAAAACAATTTACGTCAGGGGATATCGATGAGGATACATCAGATCAAAGTTCGTTAGAATACTACTGGAAAGTAACGAACAGTACTGGTGAAGTGAAATCATATCTTACTCGTGACATTACGCTTACCTTCTCAGATCCGGGGGTATATACGCTAGAACATTGGGCAATCGATCAGATAGGAGATAAGTCGAATATCGCTGGGTTGCAAGTCCAAGTGAAAGAGAATTTAGCACCTTCAATGACTTTAACTAGTCCTCCAGGTATAGCAAAGAACCCATCTGTGATTGACTCGGATCAAGGCGATCCATTAATCAAGTGGACTTACGCGGATCCGGAAAATGATCTACAGGAGAAATACAGGTTAGAGTTCTTTACGAAGGATGGTCTATTGGTCTCCACTGTAGAAAATTCGGATTCTACTGGACTGCTCAGACAATATCAAATCCCTAATAATACATTTGAACGGTTTGAATACTTTACAGTGCAAGGTCGGGCATACTCCAAATTTTCATGGTCAGATGTATCAAATGAAAAAACATTCATCATCGATAACGCACCTAAGCCGGGATTCACTTTGATCACAGATACAGGCAAAGATGCTACGAAAGTTCCAATCTATCGGACAGATATTCTAAATATCAAGAGCATGGCCACGGATGTGGATGAGCCAAAAGGAGATACCATCAGTTATAAATATTACTTAAAGCCTTCAAGTGGTACAGAAGCTCTTGCAAGCGCCCAAAAGGATTTCACAAAGAAATTCACATCTAACGGCGTATTTACTTTCAGACAACTCGTAACAGATTCACTGGGTCTATACCGCGAGCTTTCTCAGAGCATCACAGTAGTCAACCGGATACCGACGGCTACAATAACGTATCCAACCAGTAATGATCAATCCAAACCCACAATCGCAAGTACACTTACCCCAATCATCAAATGGGATTATCAAGATGAGGATGGTGATCTGCAGCAACGTTATAAGGTGCGGATTATAAATTTAGCTACAGGAACGATCAAGGTACAGTCTGGTGAACAAGTTTCAAGTGCTAAACAATGGCAAGCTCCAGCTGGATCTCTAATCGAGAATGAAAAGTATGCTGTTGAAGTGGAAGTCTATGACGGTTACAACTGGAGCAACACCTCGCCGCAAAAATACTTAATGGTGAATCTACTGAGTATTAAAGGAGGCGTTAAGCACACCGAAGAGTGGAACAACAACCGTAAAGGTTACAATCTGAAAAAGAGCGGAAATGAGGAAAGCCCAAGAGGCTACAACGTATTCTGGGCAGGAGAACGTTTTGTCCTGCAAGGTACAGCAACAGGCCTCCCAGATACTGTGCAAGTAACGATGACCGGAGGGTTCACTACGCAGCTCAGCCCAACCAACGACGACAAAACCTTCTGGACAGGTGAAATGTACGATAGCTCTTTTGAGAAGCTCCCAGATGGTCCGGTTACATTTACCTTTACAGCTCAAAATGAGTACAACACCAAAACGGATACAGTTACAGTCGTTATATCATCGGATTGGTCGGAGTATTTCCAAAGTCATCGAATTAAGTAGAGTCGGACTCTACATTACCTACCTCATCTCTTTTTTTGCGTGACTTCTCGGTATCATGTTAATGTTGAAGCACTGTATCAAACATTGTTAGGAGTAAGTATATGATTCGAGAATTAACACCAGTGGAAATGAAATCAATCTTGAGCTCGATCCATAGGGAACAGCATTTTTTATACTATTCATACCTTACAGCTCGTAAGCATAATACGATACACTACGGACAGTTTACAGACCAGGGAGAGTTGCTCGGCGTATTGGCTTTTTTAAGGGGACTTCCGTTCTATGCTTTTTCCGTATTCCCTGTGAAGAAGTCATTTTGTCTCCAGTCAGTGCTTTCATTTATGAAAAAACAACTGCATCTACCAGACAACGCTGTCGGTAATGTAATCGTTAATGAAGAAGTTATGGCTGTACTCGCTTCTCAGCTTGAGCTTGTTAAGTCTCCCAAAAAACTGCTTCTAATGAAGCATATCCATCAAGAAGCGTTGCCACCGATGCATACAAGCGTTTTACATTTGGGTCTCCCTTATTTTGAGCTTATTGAGTCGAAAATGGCCGATTTAGATACAATGGCTTTTTCAAAAGAAGAATTACAGTATCCGTTCTATGGTGTGATGGAACAACGTGAGCTGATTGCAGTAGGAGGATACCATATTTATAGTGAGGATTACGTTGAATTGGGGAACATCGGAACAGATGTAAGATGGAGAAGGCAAGGCTACGGAAAAAAGATCTGTGCAGAGCTCACCCGAGCGGGGAGAAGCGTTACCTCAAACGTTTATTTGAATGTCCTTGAGGAGAATGTAGGCGCGATTTCTCTATATCAATTCATCGGTTATGAGCCTATGTGCAAACAGTACATTGCCCAATTTGCTATTTGATGGTTAATTAAAAAGGGCTAAGCGGAATTGTAATCCGCTTAGCCCTTTTTCACAAACATAGAACCTTTTATACGACCCCTTCAGTTCGGTCTTCATTCATTCGCATCATTCGTGCTGCAACCGAAGTAGTATGTAAAGGTAAGGCTGATGAACGTGCAGAATTTCTTTGAGCTCTACGTACATAATAGGATAGCTTGCCACTAAAAATTTTATGAGCACAGAGTGAAAGAGCGAAATCTTCCGGTGTAACGAAGCAGGAAGGCTTTTTCACCGGCTGAACTGCGGTTTCTTCAAATAAAGAGGCAACGAAATGGGAACAAAAATAAGCATTTTCTCTATTGATTTTAATATTCAGAAGCACACCGATTAGCCCTAAAAGATGATATTTATATCGTTCCTGATTTTGCATCATCCCTTGGACGTGATTATACATGATATCGTATTCCGTCGCGCTTACACGCAACTGATAGATAGAACAATTCGCACTGCTATAGAAAGGGTCAATAAAATTCTCCTGAATTAGACCTGCCACGAAAGGATTGTGCATTTTTTTTCTTCCGAAGCTGTATACCTCCCGCAGTTCACAGTCAAAGGCGATCGAAGCATGATTCAGATCGGCTTTTGTAAACCACTTTATAAAACCACTAAAGGCCGTACCTGTACCGGTAAGCACAATAAAGATGTCCTTATTCGAACTCATGTTCAAAGTTCCTTTCCACTAGGAAATATTGGGTAATGAATGAAAATTATGCTTAACTAACTCCATCTTACTGTATATTTGAGCATTGTAAAACAAACTTTAGTCGTAATTGAAAACTAGACCATAGACTAGTGCAACTTTGGCTTGTCTCATAGTTCTTTTATGTATATAAATACGTCGATATTGCAAAACATAAGCTGTTCAAATAAAGAGTTTTTAAAAACAATTGGAATTGCTTCCACACTAATGATACAATAAGAGTCAAAATGACATTCTTGAGATTTCAGAGGAGGAACTATTAAATGAGTGAACAAGAACAAGCGATTCAAAAGGAAGAAAACTCAACTGTAGATAACCTGTCCATTACAACGATTCGTACTTTGGCGATTGACGCCATTGAAAAAGCAAACTCCGGCCACCCAGGTATGCCAATGGGTTCTGCACCAATGGGCTACCAATTGTTTGCAAAAACAATGAAACACAACCCTGATCATCCAACATGGGTAAACCGTGACCGTTTTGTATTGTCTGCAGGACATGGTTCTATGCTTCTGTACAGCTTGCTGCACCTTAGTGGTTATGATCTGCCTATGGAAGAATTGAAAAATTTCCGTCAATGGGGCAGCTTGACTCCGGGTCACCCAGAAGTAGGTCACACCGCTGGTGTTGATGCTACAACAGGTCCACTTGGACAAGGTATTGGTATGGCTGTTGGTATGGCTATGGCTGAAGCTCAACTCAGCGCTACCTACAACAAAGATGAACATAAAGTGATTGACCACTATACTTACGCTATTTGTGGTGATGGTGACCTAATGGAAGGGATCTCTTCCGAGTCCGCTTCACTCGCTGGTCATTTGAAACTGGGCAAATTGGTTGTTCTATACGATTCAAATGATATTTCCCTTGATGGTAAATTGAACCTTTCTTTCTCCGAGAACGTGGCTCAACGTTTTGATGCTTATGGTTGGCAAGTTCTGCGCGTAGAAGACGGAAATGATCTTCCGGCTCTGGAAAAAGCTATTGCTGAAGCGCAAGCTGACACTAGCAGACCGACTTTGATCGAAGTAAAAACCGTAATTGGTTACGGTAGCCCTAACAAACAAGGTAAAGGCGGCCATGGCGGTACTCACGGTTCCCCACTTGGCGCTGAAGAAGCTAAGCTGACCAAAGATTTCTACAAATGGGTATACGAAGAAGATTTCTATGTACCTGACGAAGTTCGTGCTCATTTTGCAGAAGTGAAGAATAACGGAATCGCAGCTAACAAAGCTTGGGATGACAAATTCGCAGCTTACAAAAAAGCATATCCAGAGCTTGCTGCACAGTTCGAAACAGTAATCAACGGCGATCTTCCAGAAGGCTGGGATGCTAACCTTCCAACTTACACTACTGAAGATAAAGCCGTATCGACTCGTGTCGCTTCCGGTAGTGCGCTTAACGGTCTGACTGCTGGCGTTCCTCAGCTTGTGGGCGGTTCCGCTGACTTGGAAAGCTCCACTATGACGCATTTGAATGGTTTGACATCGTTCACACCAGAATCTTATGATGGCCGCAACATTTATTTCGGCGTACGTGAGTTTGGTATGGCTGCTGCAATGAACGGTATTGCACTGCACACGGGTCTTAAAGTATTCGGAGGAACATTCTTCGTGTTCACAGACTACTTGCGTCCAGCAATTCGTTTGGCTTCGATCATGAAATTGCCAGTAACCTATGTACTGACGCATGACAGTATTGCTGTTGGTGAAGATGGTCCTACGCATGAACCAATCGAACAATTGGCTTCCCTGCGTATCATGCCAGGTCTAACTGTTATTCGTCCGGCTGATGCCAACGAAACTTCTGCAGCATGGGCTTATGCTATGGAAAACAAAGAGAATCCGGTTGCTTTGGTTCTGACTCGTCAAAACTTGCCAATTCTCGCTGGAACAGTAGATGGCGTTCGTGAAAACATCAAACGCGGTGGTTATGTTGTCTCCGATTCCAAGAACGGAACTCCACAAGCACAACTTATCGCAACTGGTTCTGAAGTACAGTTGGCTGTTAAAGCACAAGCTGCTTTGGCTGAAGAAGGTATCGATGTTCGTGTAATCAGCTTGCCAAGCTGGGATCTGTTCGAAAAACAAGATAAGGAATACCGTGATTCCGTAATTCTTCCAGGAGTTAAGGCTCGTCTTGCTATCGAAATGGCACAAACCTTTGGATGGGAACGTTACACTGGAGACCAAGGCGATATCCTCGGCATCACTACTTTCGGAGCTTCCGCGCCTGGCGACAGAGTAATGAAAGAATACGGCTTTACTGTTGAGAACGTAGTTAGCCGTGTGAAAGCACTTCTGTAATTAACTGAATAATCATTAGGGGGAGAACAAGTAATGAGTCAGTTTAACAACGCAACGATTGAAAAAGCAGCCAATGTATATTATGGCGGACAAGTAACCAGCCGTATGGTAATTTTGCAGGATGGAACTAAGGTCACACTTGGCATCATGTTGCCTGGCGTGTATGAATTTGGTACGGATGGTCCTGAAATTATGGAAATTCTGTCCGGTGATCTTAAAGTGCTGCTACCTGGCAGTGAAGTATGGCAGGAGATTAAGGGAGCGGAGACGTTCAATGTTCCTGGTAACTCGAAATTTGCGTTGGAAGTATTCGGTGTAACTGATTATTGCTGTTCTTACCCAGTTCTATAAAACATAATTAAAGGAAGCTCTGCTGAAAAGCAGGGCTTTCTCTTTTTTTTCTTGCACTTCAAACGATATTTCAGTATTATGAATAGAAACAAACGTTCGTATATTTTGACTGTATAAGTAATTAATTTGTTAAAAAAGACCGCCTCTCACATTGAAAACCATGTGGGAAACGGTCATAAGTTTATTCGGATACAGTTGAACCCATCTTTTGTCCGATCCACTCTTCATAGCATTTCACTACAGCAGAGAGGTCTTCATCGCCGTAGCCTTGGGTAAACCCGGCTTGAAACATGCTTTTGGCTAATCCCAGCATAGGAGAAGGAACGCCTGTGGAATCGCTGTGTGCAGAGGCCAACTTCAGATCCTTTAACATTAACGCAAGAGAGAACTGATTGCTGAAATCATTTTCTATGATTTTACGGCCTTTAAGCTCAGCCTGTTTGCTACCCGCAGAACCAAGCTGCACCAGTTCCAGGAACTTGTCAGCAGGAACACCTGATTTTACAGCAATAGCGAACCCTTCAGCTAGGGCAACGTTGTGAATGCCGACCATAGCATTATGGGCCAGCTTGGCTACAGCGCCGCTGCCGTTCTCACCCATATGTATCAGCTTTTTACCCAAAGTATCGAAGATATCGCGATTTTGTTCTATGACTTCAGCGCTGCCGCCGACCATGAACACCAAGGTGCCTTCTATAGCTGCCGGTTTGCTGCCAGTTACTGGTGCGTCTAGGAAATGTCCACCGCGAGCTTCTACAGCAGTGGCAATTTCATGAACTAGTCCCGGAGAAATCGTGCTGGAATCAATAATCAGGCCGCCTGGCTTAAGAGCGTCGAGAATACCATCCTGACCATAGAACACTTCACGAACCGAATCATCATTACTGATCATGGTAATAATAACATCCTTACCTTCAGCCGCAGCACTTGGCGTAAGGGCAGTCTGGGCACCTTCTGCTTCAAGAGGCTTACATTTAGCTGCCGTACGGTTGTACACCGTCACTTGAAAGCCGCCGCGTAGCAAGTTGGAAGCCATTGGTGCTCCCATCGTTCCGAGACCGATAAATCCGATTTGTTTCATTTGTATAGCCACCTTCCGTTTTCTTTATTCTATCATGGCACATAGGCTAGCACCACAGCTCAGCCATGCCTATTGATGCGGAAAACGCTTCCATGAAACTTTCGAAAACTTGGTTCTAAAGCTCGGGATGTGCCCGAAGACCTTGCCAGTCAAGACAAATTAAAGTATCCTAATTATAAAGTTGTAACAAGCGGTTTCAAATTTAAAGAGATAATCAGGAGGTTACCATTACCGATGTCTAAGAAGATTAATTTTGACTACACCAAAGCACTTTCATTCTTCAACCAACAAGAAATTGACAACCTTGCCGCCCCAGTTAAGCTAGCACACGAACAGTTGCATAATAAGACTGGTGCAGGTTCCGACTACCTTGGATGGATTGATCTTCCATCAGCATATGATAAGGAAGAATTCGCTCGCATTCAGCAAGCTGCAAAGAAGATCCAGAGCGATTCCGAAGTACTGATTGTAATTGGTATTGGTGGTTCTTATCTGGGAGCACGCGCAGCCATTGAAGCGCTCTCGCATTCTTTTTACAATAACCTTTCTAAAGA
This sequence comes from Paenibacillus sp. FSL K6-0276, assembly GCF_037977235.1. Classification (NCBI taxonomy): domain Bacteria; kingdom Bacillati; phylum Bacillota; class Bacilli; order Caryophanales; family Paenibacillaceae; genus Paenibacillus; species Paenibacillus sp. FSL K6-0276. The sequence continues at coordinate 1,338,110 of NZ_CP150276.1, forward strand.
TAAGCGCAAAACTCCAGAAGTTTATTTTGCGGGTAATAACATTAGTTCTACATACATCACGCATTTGCTTGATCTAGTAGAAGGCAAAGACTTCTCTGTGAACGTAATCTCCAAATCAGGAACTACTACTGAGCCAGCCATTGCTTTCCGCATTTTCCGCGCTGCTCTGGAGAAGAAATACGGCAAGGAAGAAGCTCGTAAACGTATTTATGCTACTACAGACAAGGAAAAAGGCGCCCTTAAGAAATTGGCTACTGAAGAAGGTTATGAATCCTTCATCATTCCAGACGATGTAGGCGGACGTTATTCTGTATTGACACCTGTAGGCTTGCTTCCAATCGCTGTAGCAGGTATTAACATTGAAGAGATGATGCAAGGTGCTGCTGCCGCTGCGGATGAGTTCAACAATCCAGATGTAGCTACTAACCAAGCTTATCAATATGCTGCAGTTCGTAATGCTCTTTATCGCAAAGGTAAGACAACTGAAATCCTCGTTAACTATGAGCCGTCCTTACACTTTGTATCGGAGTGGTGGAAACAATTGTTTGGCGAGAGCGAAGGTAAGGATTTCAAAGGAATTTATCCTTCTTCCGTTGATTTCTCCACGGACCTACACTCCATGGGTCAATTTATCCAAGAAGGTAACCGTAATATCTTTGAAACGGTAATCCAAGTAGATCAAGTGGCTCATCATGTGACCATTGAGAACGATCCAGATGATCTGGATGGCTTGAACTTCTTAACAGGAAAGACTATGGATTTCGTGAATAAGAAGGCTTTCCAAGGTACAATGCTCGCGCATACAGATGGTCAAGTACCTAACCTTATCGTTACTATTCCTGATCAAACACCATACACATTTGGTTATCTGGTTTACTTCTTTGAAAAAGCTTGCGGCATCAGCGGTTACCTGCTCGGTGTTAACCCATTTGACCAACCAGGCGTAGAAGCTTACAAGAAGAATATGTTTGCGCTACTTGGCAAACCGGGTTACGAAAAAGAAAAGGCAGAGCTGGAAGCAAGACTTACAGAATAGTATTGCAGAAGTATTTTAGAGAACATCCATACTAGTGTAAGTCACCAGGAGCAGTCCATAGGTAATCCAATACCGGGGGCTGCTCCTGACATTATATAAAGACATCATATGTATATAAGGACTGGAATAATTATGTTAGAACAATATCGAACGGTGCGCTCTTCCGGTTCCAAGGAAGTCGTAATCCGCAAATCTCGCTTCATTGGTCATGTTATGCCGGTTGAGAATGAAGAAGAAGCATTGTTGTTTATCGAGGACATCAAGAAAAAACATTGGAACGCAACGCATAACTGTTCTGCTTATGTGATTGGGGAGAGAGACGAAATCCAGAGGCAATCGGACGACGGGGAGCCGAGTGGAACAGCCGGCAAACCGATTTTAGAAGTAATCCGCAACCAGGGAGTTAAAAATGTCGCTATCGTTGTTACCCGTTATTTCGGAGGCATTATGCTGGGTGCCGGAGGGCTGATTAGAGCTTATACGGATGGAGCAGTGCTTGCGCTTGAAGCAGGAGAAGTAATCACCCGTGTACTAAGACGAGAGGTATTCGTAGAGATTGATTACACTTGGCTAGGCAAGGTTGAGAACGAACTTCGGAGAAGGGGTATTCAGACCGGCGAGACTTTGTTTACCGACAAAGTAACGTTGTTATGTTTGCCGCGAAATGATGAGGGAGACGCATTCATGGCATGGATAACTGATCTAACCCAAGGGCAAGCCTTGGTAACAGAAGGGCGGCGGATTTACTACAGCGAAGGGGATTAGGAATATGGCAAGGAGAGCAGTGGAGCAGGAGTTGTCGAGGGAAAGAATATTAGAGGCCGCGAGGCATCTGTTTATTACCAAAGGGTACCGAGCGATTTCAATGCGAAGCATCGGTCAGCATTTGGGGTACAGCCACGGCTCTCTCTATTATCATTTCAAAGAGAAGGCAGAGTTATTCTACGCCATCGTTGTCGAGGATTTTAATCATGTGGCTGCTCTGCTGAGCCAAGTAATGAATCAGCCTCCTGAAGAGGGTATGACTCGCGTAGAGCAGCTGATTATGGAGTTTATCAGGTTTGGAATAGATCACCCCTATCAATATGAAATTATGTTCATGATTCGTGATGAAGAGCTGCTAGCTTATTGTAGAGCAGAGCAGGGACGATGTTTTGATTTATTCTCAAGTATTGTGCGCCGTCATATGAAGGAAGAGGGATATGTGTCCGAGGATTGGCAGAACGTGCCGCTAACCTTGTTCTTATCTGCTCACGGATTTATATCTTATTATATCCAAGATAAAATATCATTTGAGGATGTAAAAGAGGCAGCATCAGCTCATATAAAGGTTTTATGTCGCAGCCTATAGCATGCTGTTTTTTTTATGAGTTTTCACTTTAAAGCTGTGCATTGGTATAGCGTTACCTCGAGATTCGTTCCCTACTATCCTTTTTGTTCTTCATAGGATCAATTTGACCCAACAGGTTCTAGCTCAGTGGTAGGAAGCTGAGCTAGAACCTGTTGGGTCTTTTTTTCTTCTCAATAAAGTGTGTTTTATTTAGTGGCTACTTTATCACCAAAGTATTCCTCCAAGGTGATCCCCTTCTTAGCCACAATACTTGCAACCTGGGTACCCACATAGCGTAAATGCCATGGCTCATATTTATATCCAGTAATAGAATCTTTACCCTCTGGATAGCGAATTACAAATCCATATTTATTTACATTCTTAGCCAGCCATTTCGCTTCTTTGGTCCCCGCAAAGCAGCTCTGTGCCGCACATTTGCCTGTACTACCTGCGACATCGATTGTAAGTCCCGTCTGATGCTCGCTGTGCCCTGGTCTGGCACTATATGTATCAGCAGCTTTTATACCATCACGTTTAACATAATTGTTATACAGCGTCTTTTGCCGGGACTCCGAGCGATAACCAGACACACCTGCAAGATAAACTCCGTCCTTTTTTGCTCCGAGAAATAACTTCTCTAGGGCACCAGCAGCTTCCTTGCGCATCTTTCGTTTGTCTATTTTCTCTGTAAATGTAAAGGGTACATTTGGAAAGACGAGATCTGATGGGACATAACCTGCGGGAAGCTTATAAGATTTGTTTACAAGTACCGTTTGACTCTTTGGATTAGCAACAACCTGGATTTGCCCATAAGTGTTCATAAAGTTAGCAGCTGCCGTTGATGTATGTTGCACTGCTGCAGCATGGGCTTGTCCATCATTATTTTGCAGTAACGCTAAGGATGAACATGTAATTACTGATGTTGCCATGATACTTACAAAGATAGATTTTTTCATTGGACCGTCCTCATTTCACTCTAAGTTGTCTAAGAATTGAATCTAGGATTCTACTCTATTTTTTATTCTATCATACGACAAAATACAACAAACCTAGAAAGTAGATTTGCGGAGTGAAAAAGGGCTTGCCTCACTTGAGATAACCCGTCTTTGTGATTTCTTAGAATTTTTCCATAGAATACTGATGTAAATGTTTTATTTCGTTTGAAAGTAATTGACGACAACGAGAAGGATTTGGTAAAGTAGTAATAATATAAAACCAAGTATGTAAATAGGAATAATTAATGGAGGCGTTGGTTAGTATACCGACCGGTTATCCGGAGGTGGGAGGGCAAAATCATTGAATTCGCTGCTTAGACACGAAGGTTGGACTTGGGGTTTCCGAACTACAATTTTGCTCTATTTTGTAGTATTGATCGTACTGCCTATACTTGGGGTCTATTACAACTCTTTTTCATTGGGTTTCGGCAATTTTGTGGAAAGCATAAGCGACCCGATAGCCTGGAAGTCGGTGCTGTTAACCTTAAAGCTGGCGATCATCGCTACTTTAATTAATGTCTTTTTAGGAACAATGATTGCCTGGGTTCTTATTCGTTATCAATTCATTGGTAAAGCATTGCTTAACAGTCTTGTGGATTTACCATTTGCGCTGCCGACGGCAGTTGGTGGTTTGATGATTTTGCTCTTGCTCGGACCTGGTAGTCTTATCGGCAAGGCTGCAGAAGCGCTTGGTTTTGAAATTGTTTTTCATCAACCAGCTATCGTTATTGCTATGGTCTTCGTAACCTTTCCTTTCGTAATTCGAGCGGTTCAGCCCTTGTTGGAGGAACTTGATCCTTCCGAAGAGGAAGCGGCATATACAATGGGTGCCAAGGGAACTAGAGTCTTCTGGCATGTTATTCTCCCCTCTATGGCTCCTGGGATGATCAGCGGTGGAATGCTTGCTTTCTCGCGGGCACTTGCTGAATTCGGCGCTGTAGTCCTCGTAGCAGGCAATATTCCAGGTCGTACACTCGTATCTTCTGTTTTTATTTTTGGTGAAGTTGAAAGTGATAATCCGGTTTCCGCAGCAGCGGTTTCTGTCATTCTCTTGACCTTATCTTTTCTCATTCTTTGGCTCATTAATATGCTACAGATGCGGGGGAGACGCTCATGAGAAAATTGTGGATCGGACTCACTTACTTGGTGTTTTTTCTGCTAATCGCTGCACCATTAGGGAAAATGGCTATAGGTGCTTTTAGTGAAGGATTTGGTGGTTTCTGGAATGCTCTGACTAGGCCTGAAGCGCTGCATGCGCTTATGATGACTGGGCTTGTTGTGATAGTAGTTACGTTATTAAATACGTTGTTCGGAATTATGATGGCGCTATATCTTGTTCGGGCGAACTGGATAAATAGGCGTTTAAAGGGCTTGCTTAACAGTATTGTTGATTTGCCTTATGCTGTGTCCCCTGTTATTGGAGGGCTGATGATTGTCCTGCTGCTGGGTCCCGACAGTACTTTGGGTGCGATTTTTGAAGGAATCGGATTAAAAATTGTCTATGCGATTCCAGGAATGATCATTGCCACCTTGTTCGTAACCTTTCCTTTAATGGTGCGTGAGGTGATGCCGGTGCTACAGGAGATTGGTTCACAGCAGGAGGAAGCTGCTTCTACACTGGGCGCTCGTGGTTGGACAATTTTTTGGAAGGTGACTTGGCCTTCGATTCGTTGGGCGGTTGTATATGGGGTCATCCTTACGGTGGCTCGTTCACTAGGAGAGTTCGGTGCGGTGCTCGTGGTCTCGGGTAACATTATGAACAAAACCCAGACGGCGACGACGCTAGTCTATCAGGATGTGGAGAATTTTAATGTAACGGCTGCTGGAGGAATAGCGCTAGTTCTGGCTGCATTTTCCGCAGGTCTACTGTTGTTGATGGAATGGACCAAGAGAAGAAAGGAAGTGCAGTAATATGCATGTTGAAGTGCGGGGATTAAATAAGCATTTTGGAGATTTTCATGCGGTCAAGGACGTCAATTTCACCATTACAAAAGGTCATCTGATAGGACTACTCGGCCCGAGTGGTGGCGGTAAAACTTCGATTCTTCGTATGCTTGCGGGGCTGGAGTCACCGGATAGTGGCGAGATTATTTTTCATGGTCATACGGTTAACAATCTTCCTCCTCAGGAGCGCGGGATCGGCTTTGTCTTTCAGAACTATGCATTATTTAAGCACATGACTGTTTTTGATAATATTGCTTTTGGATTAAAAGTTAAAAAGGTCAGTAAATCTGCTATTCGTGACCGTGTTATGGAACTGGTGGAGCTTACGGGGTTAAAAGGCTTCGAGAAGCGTTATCCGCATCAGCTATCAGGTGGACAACGTCAGCGTGTAGCCTTTGCTCGTGCTCTCGCACCTGAACCACAGCTACTGCTTTTAGATGAACCGTTCGCAGCTATTGATGCGAAGATCCGTCAGGAGCTGCGCGCTTGGCTACGTGAACTGATTGAGCGTGTTGGTATCACCTCGATCTTCGTAACACATGACCAAGACGAAGCGATAGAAGTAGCAGATGAGATTATGATTATCAACCAAGGACGGTTGGAACAAAAGGGTACACCATGGGATATTTATAAGGAGCCTAAAACACCGTTCGTGGCAACTTTTATCGGGGAGTCGACACTGATTGAAGATGCATCTGAGGTGAAAGGTTTTAAAGGCGCTGGAGACGGTAAGCCTACCAAAGCACTGATTCGCCCTGAATATATTGAAGTTGGTAACCTGAATGAGTTCAAGATGGCTTCAGCTACGGAAAAAGGCGTCGTAAAGCATCTGCATTTCCGTGGAAGCGAATGGCTCGTTGAGGTTGAAGTTAATGGTCATAAACTAGTCACTTACCGTTCCTTGGAAAAGGAAACCTTGCAGCCGGGACAGGACATCTCAGTCCTTGTGCACCGCGCCTACCTGTTTAACGATGAGCGAAGCTGGATTCAGGAGAACAACCTGAAAGAAGATCCGATGCCGATTTTTATTTAATAAAATTTAAGTTTAAACTTCTGGTGATAGTGTGGCGAAGGGAAAGTTTGGAGCTGGAGAAGCGGAGCGTTCGCCTTTATGCTCTAATTTCAACCGTAATAAGGTTCAATCAAGAAATTAGAGCATAACAGCGATCGGAAGCCCAAACATTTCACGAAAGTCACATTCTCATCACCTGATGTTTAAACTTCATACCTCTCGAAGGATGTGGGCCGCAATGAATTTCAAAAGGAGCAGACAACTGCACGGATGTTTTGCTGCCCTAATGCTGGCCATACTCACACTGGCAGCAGTCGGTTGCGGGAATGAGAAGGCAGTTACGACGATGGCAGATCCTTCGAAGCAAGGGGATGTCACATTGGTCATTGGCGCATATAGTGTGGCTAAAGATGCGATGGAAGATATTTTGCCGTTATTTGCAGCGCAGTGGAAAGCAGATACTGGACAGGAGATTAGTTTTCAGCAGTCTTATGAAGCTTCCGGAACACAGGCACGTGCAATTGTGGGTGGGTTCGAAGCAGATGTTACACTGCTAGCCATGGAGGGGGATGTCGAGAAGCTAGTCAAGGCTGGTCTCGTAGCACCAACGTGGAAAGAGCAGGGTGAACAAGGCATGGTGACACGTTCAGTAGTTGCTCTTGGTACCCGTGAGGGAAATCCCAAAGGAATTCACGATTTTGCGGACCTAGCCAAGCCAGGGGTTAAAGTGTTATACCCAAATCCCAAAACATCCGGTGGTGCGCAGTGGGATATTAATGCGATCTATGGGGCTGGCCTGAAGCTGTCAGAGGAGCAAGAGGGCGTTAAGGATCCAGCAGCAGCAAAAGCTTTTTTAGAAAGTGTACATGCCAATGTGGAGTCTCTGGATAAGAGTGGACGTGCGTCCATGGCTGCCTTCGAGTATGGAGTGGGTGATGTTATTGTCACCTATGAGAATGAACTGCTAGCCCGGATTGCTCAAGGTGTAAAATATGAGGTCATTATTCCTAAAAATACAATTCTGATTGAGAACCCGGCGGCTGTCGTTGAGAAGTATGCGGATGAGCATGGGACACGCGAGGCAGCAGAAGCATTAGTTGATTTCTTGATAACTCCACAGGCTCAAGAAGTCTTTGCAAAGTATGGCTTTCGTCCTGTAGATAAACAAGTGTACGCTGAGTATAAAAGTGATTACCCTGATCCAGCGGGCCTTTTCGATATCAATTATTTAGGGGGCTGGGATGAGGTGCGAAGCACACTTTATTCCAAGCGGGGAATTTGGTATCAGGTACTTGCAGGAATATAGGTAGAGGTGTATGAGTAGCAGAAAATAAAGTATTAGATTGACCCTGGAAATTGAAACAGCGACAGCAAAGGACGAGAAAATAAAGTCCTTTGCTGTCGCTGTTTCATTGAGCTAACGTTTCCCGTTAGCCATACATGTCGCACACGCGACATCACAGATTATAGAAGTAATTGCGTTCTTCCATGGGAGTTCAAAACTACATCCTCTATAAAAATGACATATATACACCCTTACCTTGTATTAATTTAAATCCAAGTTGTTTATACAAAGTACGAGCAGGGGCATTATCATCATCTGTTTCGATCTGTAATCGTGTTGCTTTATCAGAAATAGCTAAATTAATGGCATGCTCCATTAGTTTCCTTCCAACACCCTTCTTTCTATGCTTCGATGATGAATATAAAGCCTCTATACGCAATACTGGGAAGCCTTTGCTAATTGAGAAGCTCCTGGAAAGGATGATGAACCCAATATATTCATGACCCTGCTTAGCTAAATAACAATTAGATGAGCCATCATTAATAAACCTATTTAAGATTAGTTCACATTGTTTTAGATGCTCTGGTGAAGGATCTGATTCGTCGACTCCATTTGAAGAAGAATTTAAGTAGCCTGCTATCAAATTTTTGACATTAGGAATATGAGATTCATCAAGGGGTATGATTTCTATATTCATTAATATCCCTCCCGTGTAAAATTAAAATCAAAATATAATTAATTCATGAAACAATGTCAGTAGCCTGCTCGTTACTTCAATGAAAAAAGCAGGCTACCGCTGCGCCTGCTCACCAATGTGTATCATTCAACTAAAGTTCCCCGTTAGCCACACATGCAGCGCAAGCGCTGCACCACAGATGATGAAAATGGGAAAATCAGTCTATACTGCTACTATGGCTGGCGAAGAAGGTCGATAAGCTATGGTGCCTTAGAGCCCATCCGTTAGTCTGACTCCAACGACCCCGGTGCATCACAGATTGTCGCTCCCTTTTGGGAAGCACTCATGGGAGATTAATCCTACTCTGGTTTTTGCACCAGCCTAGCCTTTATTGGTTGTGGAAGGAAGTTTGTTATTTTCGCTCTATCTAACTTTATTAAAGAACACATAAGGCTCAGCCTTTTTTAAAAAGTGTTATTCTGGGTCTTCTTTATTATGCTCTTTTTCAGGTTTTGAGCTGATTCTATTTTCATGGGAGCTCAATGGCCTAAAGTACGATTCACCGCGCTGTCTAAAACGGCAAGTTTTTACGAAAACAGAGGGAGCACTATCTGTTCTTCCTGTGTAACAGTAATTCTATTCATTCCAATTCCAGAACTGATCCACCGCTAATTATCGTTCCGATATTTTTCCCTTCACAAATTTCTTTCATGGAACCAGGTTTGTCAAAGTTGAATACATACATTGGCAGATTATAGTCTCTGGCTAATATGAATGCCGACTGATCCATTACCTTTAAGTCATGTTGTAAAACATCATTGTAATGAAGGGATTTGAACTTCCTTGCATCTTTATCGTACTTTGGGTCTGCATTGAGAACACCATCTACACCTTGTTTCGCAACTAATAGTGCTTCACAATTAACTTCAATCGCCCTTTGTACCGAAGGATAGTCAGTTGTTACGTAGGGCTGCCCGTTTCCTCCTGCAAAGATTACAATGTAACCCTTTTCCAAATGGTGAACTGCTCTTAGTCTGATATACGGCTCGGCAACTGATGTAATAGGTATGGCTGTCATTACTCGAACTTCTTTATTTGTTTTGGCCTTCAGAACTCCACGAAGCATTAGGCTATTGACAACAGTTGCAAGCGTACCAATGTTGTCAGCTTCTGCTCTTTCGATCCCCCAACTTTCCGCCATATTTCCTCGGAATATATTTCCGCCACCTATAACTAAGGATACCTCTACACCTAGGTTCACAACTGACATAATTTCATTAGCGATGTAATCCAATCTTTCTGGCTCAAAACCAAATTCAGTATTTCCTGCGACTGCTCCACCACTTAGTTTAATAAGGACTCTTTTGTACTTCGTCAAATGTTACACCCCCATAAAAATAAAAAACACTAAAGCAATGAATGCTTTAGTGTCCTAATGAAATGAGAATATGAAATATATAATGGAATGGTTGTAATTTCTCCGTTTTGTCCTCATATTCCCACCTCCTCCAGAAATTTTCCATCAATTAATTTTATACATAATGACTGTAAAAAGCAATAACCGATTGTCAGGTATTAATGGCTGGATATCAGCTTTGCGAGGGATATCACAACGCTGGTGTTATCTACCGCAATATTACTTATTACAGCATATGTTGTGGGTAGTCGAGCTTCTATTACGCTCTTCTGCCCGTTAGCCATTCATGCAGCGCAAGCCCTGCACCACAGATAATGAAAATGGTCATCTCTGTTAATACTGCTACTATGGCTGGGAGAGGAAGGTCGATCAACTATGGTGCCTTAGAGCCCATCCGTTAGTCTGACTCCAACGACCACGGTGCATCACAGATTGTCGCTCCCTTTTGGGAAGCACTCATGGGAGATTAATCCTATTCTGGTTGCTGCACCAGCCTCATTTTTTATTTTCAGCTATGAAAGGTCTTTGGTACTTTAATTTCATAACTATTCTCAGGCTCAGCCTTTTTTAAAAATCATTCGGCTAGGTCTAATTTATTATTGTCTTTTTGAGGTTTTTCGCGGATTTAATTTTCATGGGAGTTGAGAAAAGCCAGTGCGGTAGACCTTTCGGTATTGAACTATCACGTCAATCTTTCGGAGATAGTTTTACTTATTTCTTCAGGGTTTTTAACATCAATGATTAACTTTGATATTTTAAATTTACCAACAAGAAAATTATTCAAGTCAAAATGAAGGGTATCAACCTCATTATTAAAAAAGTAGAGATGATAACCTCCATTGAATCTAAATAATCCATTTCTTTTTCCTCCAAAAGAAGCACCATAAAGCTTGAAAGCATTTGGTATGGGTCTACCTGTTGTTATCCCCTTAATCGAAGAGTATGGAATTTGCAACCCTTTATCTAATTTTAAAAAGGGCGAATTTCCAAGATCGATATTTAAATGGGTTTCCATTAATTGAATTGTACGTTCCATTCGTTTAGTCCACCATTTCATAACGCTTTAGTATTTTTAAAATATATTTACATATTATACCATAGATAATCTTATTTATAGAATTTATTGAGCTAATTTACCCAAGAACTGAACATGAAACCGAATATTTCGCCGGTTGCATGATGGAATATTACATTATCCTGCCCGTTAGCCACACATGCAGCGCAAGCGCTGCACCACAGATGATGAAAATGGGAAAATCAGTCTATACTGCTACTATGGCTGGCGAAGAAGGTCGATAAGCTATGGTGCCTTAGAGCCCATCCGTTAGTCTGACTCCAACGACCCCGGTGCATCACAGATTGTCGCTCCCTTTTGGGAAGCACTCATGGGAGATTAATCCTACTCTGGTTTTTGCACCAGCCTAGCCTTTATTGGTTGTGGAAGGAAGTTTGTTATTTTCGCTCTATCTAACTTTATTAAAGAACATATAAGGCTCAGCCTTTTTTAAAAAGTGTTATTCTGGGTCTTCTTTATTATGCTCTTTTTCAGGTTTTGAGCTGATTCTATTTTCATGGGAGCACAATAAGAAAGGACCAAAGAATGGTCCTTTTGAAATATTCTATCAAACTGTCACTCGGTTATATTTTTTATAACTGCCATTTCCTTACCGAACCTATCATCATTATCAATAAATCCTAAACTCGAGTATAAATTATGTGCTCCCAAATTTTCAGGATGATAACCTACAACAATTTTTTTTGAATTCGGTAATTTAGCCATCTCTGAAATCATTAACTTAGTTGCAGTTTTACCTATACCCTTGCCTTGGAATTCCTTATCCACCATTATTCTATATACCCAATAACCATCAAGTTCTTCTTGAACAGTATTGTACATTAAAAAACCAACCACTTTCTCTTTAAAATAAATAGCGTATGGCTTTAAAGTAGGCTCAAACTTTGACTGAGCTATTGATATGGCATTGGGTTCCATGTATTCTTTTTGTTCTGTTGATACCTCTAATTCACAACAGTCGTACCAGTTTTCTGCATTTAATTCTACGATTTTCACATTTTCTTTAATCATAATTTTCCCCTTTCAAAATTCGGGGAAACACTAAACAACTTTGTTAATTAGTTGTTATCCCCTTGTAGTCATTAATAATATAAATTCTTTTATCTTTCATAATGAACGCCTCCTCTAACAACTATTGCCTAAAATTATATCAATGAATTTTAGACATTTTAATTATACCATTTTCCCTATTATATTCCTTCTAAAAATAAATTTGTTTACTTGTTCAACTATTCTGCCCGTTCGCTTAATGCCCTGGTTTACTTTGTGATACGGTTCGATACGCTGTCTGTAACGGCAAGGTTTAGAGCCATCCTTTGCTGATGGCAGCACGTTACGTCAGTTGCATAAAAATGGTCTCCATTGCTCCCCAAGGTGCTTCTTTCTCATCTATCTTCACGAAGCCATATTTTTCGTACAAATTAACATGGTCACTGACAAGGTATACTTTATCAAAACCCAGTCCCTTCGCGTATGCCGAGGCAGATAAAATCAACTTTTCGCTTAATCGATTGCCTCTGTACTGCTCTCCCACAAAAACAAACTCTATATAAGGTGTATAGGGAATACCAGGTATGCAGTCAGTTTTTGCTAAAGCACAATAACCAGCAATGTGATCACCATCAAGTGCTGTAAAAACTCTTTCCCAGTCTGAAAAATGGCATTCTTTCATTTGTTTCGCTAAAGTGGTTCCTGCTCTCCAAGAACATTCCTGCGCATACTCAGCAACGATTTGCCACAACTTATTGCTATAAATGATCGATTCTATTTGCACAGATACTTCCCTTCTTAAAGGTAGCCATCCGCTGGATACCCTTAATTGCTTTCCGTTATCAAAACAGTGTTCAACTCTCCTCCTATTCATAACATAACAATACAACACTTGGTATGAACTAACATGGTAAAAAAGGATTATACGAAAACATCACCACCGACAGCAGCGTGACGAATGTCTCGACGCACATAGTGCATCTCCATCTCATACAAGGTTTATTACTATATTAGTTATCACTATATATTTACCTTCCTTAATGACCTTGAAATCCCATTAAACTGCCCTTTAGCTTAACGACAAACTGCTCCCAGGTTCTCTAGACTAACTTTCCCCATTAGTGCAGTATGATTACACTTAGCCCTTTTTCTTTCTTACTCTCATGAAAAAGACTGAAATCACCACTAGTACTATTGCAATTACGATATACAAATCAATATCCTGCTCAAACATAAACCACATTTTGTATTCTATGTAGTCGAAATCCTTCACCGAATAGTTCGGTTGCTTGGTTAAGGTTATTCATTACAATTGTAGAACTGCACGGACTACTGCTTGATTCGCCATCCACTTCACTAATGTATATTAAGTATTTAATGCCTTCCTTGAAATCAAAACCCCAAGTGTAGTCAGTTCCCACAATAATTTAGAGTCAACTTCAGTATTCCAACTTCGTTCAACATCCACCAATGTATCCCGTTAGCCACACATGCAGCGCAAGCGCTGCACCACAGATGATGAAAATGGGAAAATCAGTCTATACTGCTACTATGGCTGGCGAAGAAGGTCGATAAGCTATGGTGCCTTAGAGCCCATCCGTTAGTCTGACTCCAACGACCACGGTGCATCACAGATTGTCGCTCCCTTTTGGGAAGCACTCATGGGAGCCATACATGTAGAATAAGCGAAGTAGAAAATATCAAGCCAGTCCAAATTCCTTAAGGATTATAAGCTTTTCCTTTGGAATACTTCTTTCTAAGTCGCCATTCTCAACGTCAATTGCTTCCCAATCTGAATATAAAACAAAATCAGTTGTGACTGGCAAAATCCTACTCCAATCTAATAAGTTTAATTGATACGCAACTTCAAAACGAACATCTTAACAAGCCTTCCAATAATCTTCCCGCTCATTGTCTTCTATTAGTTCCACAAATTTCTCCTGTTTCTCTTGAAAAGAAGGGAGTACTTTTTCAAGCCCTACTTGATATTCAACAGGCATCTCTCCAGAATTCCACAGATACAAAAGCTCTTGCGGGTGCTCTTCTTTTATCATCTTGTCTCGATATGATTTAATACCAAGAGTGATTAATCCAAGTACGGGTTCGTAATCGGTTCCAAGAAGAGAGATATAACATACTTCATCAGATTCATCCAATCTAATTTCCTTAACGGCAATCTGAATTTCACGCAACATATCTTGCTTCATCTCTTCAAGGAGTTTGACTTTGCCCATTTTCTCACCTCAACACTTAGTTTAGATATCCTTATTTTCTCTATATTAACTCAACTATCCTGCCCGTTTAATGCCCTCGACAGTCTACAACTTTATTTTCTTCAGACAGTATAAAGAGAGTCATACCAGCAGGTCTTCTGCTCAAGGGATGGCTTTTTTTGATGAGCATCTTTAAGATAGACATATGATAATTTAAGACTTCCTTGATGGGAACTGAAGGAGAGATAGCGTATGGATACGTTGGTGTTTTTGGGTACTGGGGATGCCATGGGTGTTCCACGGGTATATTGCAGCTGCGAGACCTGCAAAGAGGCAAGAGAACTGGGGAGTAACATTCGACTGCGCTCCTCTGTACTTATAGATAATGGCAGTGACTTTCTAGTGATTGATTGTGGGCCAGACTGGCGACGTCAGATGGAGGCGCAGGGAGTACGGAATATGCGCAGGCTATTGGTGACGCACGCTCATTTTGATCATATTGGTGGGCTGCCAGAATGGGCGGATGCTTGTCGATGGACGGGCATTAAGGGAGAACTTTACACTCCAGCAGAAGTCATCCCCATTATCGAACGGCAATACCCTTGGTTACGAAATCATATCGATATGATTCCCTGTGATGAAGGAATGGAATTAGACGGCTGGAAGATAGATACCTGGAAAGTAAATCATGGCAAGAATGGATACTCGTACTCTTTTCGGCTGGAGAAGGAGGACTACATATGGGTGTATTGTCCTGATTCCATATCTCTTGGAGCTGAGGAGACTCGACGGATGCATGGAGCCGACTTGCTGGTCCTTGGTACAAGCTTTTATTACGAAGCGGCGGAGCTATCCACACGCTCTGTGTACGATATGACTGAGGCTGCGGAGCTGCTGCAAATTGTTAAGCCTAAAAAAGCAGTATATACGCATATGTCACATGATGTGGATATGAGAAAATCATATATTTTGCCGGAGAATGTTACACTGGCACAGACAGGTATGAGAATTCCACTATACAAAAACCCATTCTCTTCACTTTAGAAGAGAATGGGCAAGAAGAAATAAAAGGATTAAACAGTTAATTTTTCTGGTTCATGTATGGGGTGACGTCCGCTTACCGCAAGCATGAATAAGGAAATAATGATGAGTATAAAACAGAGTATAAATGAATACCGGTAACCTACAATACTGGCTAATCCCCCACCAACAAGACTACCAATCAGTCTACCAATCGTGGATGAATTAGAGTAGAGTGTGGATGCATACCCAGGCATGCTTGGAAGCAGATCCTGGATGTAGCTAATGCCAATTGCTGAAATAACGGCAACGAAAACGGCGAGCAGAATTTGGGCTGCAAGCATTTGCCACATCTCACCTGAGAGAATGACAACGAGATAATAAGCGCCACCTAAAATAGCCCCACACATCATCAAGATTCGGTTACTGTACTTTGCACTGAGTAGACCGAGCATAATCATAAATGGAATTTCCAGCGCAGCACAAATACTGCTGACTAGACCGACATCGCTTGTCGTTCCCCCTAGATTGTTTGTAATAAAAAGAGCAGTATTGATGCTGCTCGTCCAGTGAGCTACATACATGAGTATCAGAATCAGAAAAGGCAGCAGAATATTACGGTTCTGACTGAGCCGGAAAGTTTTTACTTTTACTTCAGTATTACTGGTTTTCAGTTCTGTATTTGATTTGAGAAATAGGAAAACCAGTAAGGCAACAAGCAGGAACACTCCGATCGTACCCGAGAAAATCCCCTTAAACCCAACAGCAGCGATTAGCAGGGTACCGATTAAAGGACCAGTAATAAAGCCGAGAGAGAAAGCAGAACGCAAGGTAGAATTAGCAAATGCAGTATCCGTAAAATCGCTCTTATTCACTGCTTCTCTAGCAATGGCGAACAATTGAGGCATCCCTGGTGCACCGAGGGCGGTGAACACAATCATGTAGATGAACAAGATCGTAAAGTCCTGAATGAGCAAGTAACCGCTATAAGCCAGAGCATTACAGAGCGTGGCAACAAGGTAAATGTTTTTTCGATTCAAGCCGAGGTCAGAGCGTCTTCCGATTAGCGTACTGATCCATATCCCAGCAATTAATGTGGTGGCTAGAAAAATACCAAACATCCCGACAGATACGCCAAGCTGTTCCGTGAAATAAATGGATAAGAAGGGTGCGCTGAGTGAAATCCCCATTCCCTGCAGTAACATACATAAAAAGAGTAAGGCATAAGAGGGAATTGAAAATAGTGCAGTAAGTCTTTTAATCATGTTGTGAAGTTACTCCTCTATATTTGTTAAGATAGTCAAACTGGTTATAGTATACATGAAAAAGACAACAACAATATATATGCGATTTATCTAGAAACCTCAACGATTTGGCTTAAACTGTGACTTTTCTATGTTATAAGGGGGACATCATTCGGGCAAATCTCAGCCTTTTGATGTCCCTTTTGTGATATCTATTGCATTCGGTATTCAGAAGCATGTTTATACTTTATAATCAGAAAGGATTACCGTATTATATTTACAAATATAGAATAATTATCAACGATAGGAAGGGGAGTACCGAGTGGCTAATCCTATGGATCCGATCCTGATTGAATTTCCTGAGAGCTTTGAGACCGAGCGTCTGCACATTCGCGCCCCTTTGTGGGGGGATGGAGTAAGTATGAATATGGCTATAGGTGAGAGTTTAGAGGAATTGAAACCTTGGATGCCTTTTGCTCAAACGTTTCCGACTTTGGATGAATCCGAGAAATTCACACGTGAGGCCAGACTGGATTTTTTAAAACGTAATCAGCTGCATATGCGAATTTTTAATAAGGCTACGGGGAGTTTTATCGGTTGCAGTGGCCTACATCGTATTAACTGGGAACTACGAAATTTTGAAATTGGGTATTGGATCCGAAGCTCCTGCGCGGGCAATGGTTATATGACCGAAGCGGTGAATGGAATCACCGATTTTGCTATAAGGGAATTAGAAGCCAATCGCATCGAGATTCGGTGTAGTGCACGAAATATCAAAAGTGCTGCAGTTGCTGAACGCGCAGGGTATACACTAGAGGGCATCTTACGCAGAGAGCGCCTTGGACTAGATGGGGAAATGCATGACAGCAAGCTATTTGCTAAGGTTAAAGGCGTGGAATTTTAGGGGAGAGGGCTGATTTTTTGAAGCAGAAAGGTGTTTTCTCAAGATTAAGTACATACATGTTAAGGCATAAGCTCTTATATACGGTTTTATTATTTACGACTTTATTTGGGATTGTTCTAGATTTAACGATTGCTTGGCTACTCTCAGTAATTACGGATGCGGCGGTTAGACTCGATGTGAAAGCATTTAAAGGGCTGGTTATATTCGGATTAATTTACTTATTAGTGAGTGCAATCAACGGTTACATCGATCGATATCTCAAAAATAAAATCTCAGCCAAAATCAGAAATGAGCTACGGCTAGATATGATGCGACATGCTTTAGCTCTTCCTCAGTCTTATTTTGACCGTAATCACTCCGGGGATTTGTTGTCCCGCTTTACTAATGATAATCAATCTGTGGGTAATGCTACCGGCGAGGTAATGATTGATCTGATCCGTAACCCTTTGCTTGCCCTCGCGGCTTTTGGTTATTTGCTCTATATTAACTGGCTACTGGCATTGATCTGTTTTGCAATGGGGCCTTTGATGTTCCTTACGGGAAAAATCTTTGGTTCAGCGATGCGTGAGAACAGTGTGAGGATTCAGAATAATATGAGCAAGATTACTTCCTTTTTGCATGACATTCTAGGCAGTAGTATGGTGTTTAAATCTTTTAGTATCGAACGCAGACTAATGAAGCAGTATACGGAACATAGTGAGAATATTACTTCCGAAGAATTAAAAAGGGGAAGAATTGAGGGAGCTACTGGCTCATTCTCCTCTTTTTTGGGAAACTTCACGTTTCTTCTGGCGCTGGTCGTTGCTGGTTATTTTGTGGCCAAAGGATCCCTTGAGGTCGGTGCGATGATTGCTTTCATCCAGCTCATGAATTATCTAGTGATGCCGTTCTCGGCCTTGCCAGGACTGATCAATTCGATGCAGCAATCACTTGGGGCGGCGGGACGGATCTTTGAAGTGCTGGACAGTCCTGTGGAAGTGGAGGCTCTACCCGAAGTAGATATGAAGCAGCCTGAATTTGAGCGTATGGTCATGTCCTCGGTGTCCTTCTCTTATCCGGGAGCAGAGAAACACAGCTTGAACAAGATCAGCTTAGAGCTTCACAAAGGGGCTCAAATGGCGATTGTGGGACCGAGTGGTGGAGGGAAATCCACACTTTTTAAGGTATTGCTTGGGTTATATGAACCTGATGAGGGTGAAGTATTTATAAATAATGAGAAGATAAGCGAAATGAGTCTAGCTAAGCTTAGAAGTCACTTTGCTTATGTACCGCAAGAGTCCGGGCTGTATACGGGAAGTATCCGTGATAATATTCGGAATGGAAATCCAGATGCAGATGAGCATGAAATTCTGGAAGCTTTGCGACAAGCGAACGCATATGATTTTGTAATGGAGCTGCCGGAGGGCCTCGATACAGATATCGGTGAGGAGGGTTCACGCCTGTCCGGTGGACAACGCCAGCGACTATCAATTGCAAGAGCAATTCTTAGGAACTCTCCAATTTTGCTACTGGATGAAGCTACTGCTGCGCTCGATAATGAATCGGAGAAGCTGGTGCAGCAAGCGATTCGTAAATTAATGGGAGACAAAACCACACTCGTTATCGCTCACCGTCTATCAACGATTCAGAACGCTGATGTCATTCTAGTGATGGAGAACAGTGAAATTGTAGAGAGTGGTACCCACGAGGAGCTGCTTGCGGCGGAAGGAAGATATCATGATTTGTACTATTCTCAGCTGGAAGAGGAAGAAGCTGTGGGGAGTGAGCAAGAGCTAATGGAGCTTGCTTCTACAGGAGTCCCGAGCATACTGAAATAACAAAAGGGTGCTGCAACGTCATAAAATATGGCGTAGCAGCACCCTTTTGCTTAAGGAAGTATATCTATATAAGCTGAATAAAAGAAAAATCACAAAAAGCAAGAAGGATCGGAGGGGAATTTTGGAACTGTAGGAGCGTTAGCGACCGCCTTTGTCCCCGGATTTCCACCGCGAAGAGCGGTAACAATCAAGAAATCTGGGGACAACAGCGGCCGGAAGTCCAAATATTCTCCGTAGTGACTCCTGAGCTTATTGTTATAATCTTAAGTTCAGCCGATATAGTTAGTTCACTTTATTGAGAATGAATTTATCAATCGCGTATTTCACGCCATCTTCATTGTTGCTTAGGGTCACGAAATCAGCAATTTCTTTCAGCGCAGGAATAGCGTTAGCCATAGCAACGCCAAGACCAGCAGCCTCGAGCATCTCATGGTCGTTCCAAGAGTCACCCATAGCCATAGTCTCGGAGAGATCACAACCAAAATGATTGGCTAGGAATTCAAGCGCAATTCCCTTGGTTCCTTCATGATGCATGATTTCTAGGAATTGTGGTTTAGATTTGGTAATATGCACGGAATCGCCGAGCAGTTCACGCAGAATTGGAGCCAGCTCATCCAAGAATGCAGGATCATCGATAATCAGCATTTTTGGTGTTTTTTGAGGAACAAGCTTCTCCCAGTCTGGTTCAATATAGTATGGCGTTTTGTTCAGGTCCGTATAGTCTTTGATTTTTTGATTGTCCTCACGGGCATACAGCTTGTCGTCAATGTAAGTTTGCAAATGCAGATCATGCTCCACGCAGTAAGTGAATAGCTTGTGTACCGCATCTTGTGGCACGTAACGCTCATAAAGCACTTTTTCATCGAGCAGATTCTTAACGAGTGCGCCTTGGTAAGTGATGATAGGTACGTTCAGTCCGGTTTGACGGGCAATGGCTTGAGCGGAAGCATAAGCTCGGCCTGTAGCGAGGGTTACAACAACGCCAGCGGCAACAGCCTCTTCAAGCGCAGTTTGGGTAGCTGGTGTTACTTCCTTGTCATCGTTAATTAGAGTGTCATCAATATCAATCGCGATCAATTTGTACATTTGTCTCTCTCCTTATCTCTTTCTAAATAAATGTAATTTTGAAAAATAACTCTTCTTATGTTGATTCTGACCCGGTTCCGGACTCAGCTCTGCCATAAGCATAGCTCCCAGAATACAAACACAACCGAGCAGAGCGGACATACCAAGTGTTTCCCCACCAAAGGCTAAGCCTGTCAGAACAGCGAATACGGGTTCTGTGGCATAAATAATAGCTACCCGGGAAGGCGTAGTGTACTTCTGGCAGGCGGTTTGAATCCAGAAGGCAAAAGCACTGGTAGGACCAATAGAGATTAAGAGTGCCCAGAGCACATCCGGGTCCTTGATAAGCTCTGCGCTGTGTGCCAGCGGTGCAGCTCCTTCAAAGATAAGCGATGCGACAATGCTGAACAGTCCAACGAAGGCGAGCTGCAAGGTTGCCAGCGGCAATGCCGGATAATGAGGTGCATAAACGCCAGTATATGCGACTTGTAGCGCAAAAGCTATGGCGCAGAGCAGGATCAAAGCATCGCCTTTATTCAGGGACAAAGCAGAGCCTGTGAAGGTCAGCAGGTAAAGACCTACTGCGGCAAGCGCCGCACTGAACCAGGTGTAACGTGAAATGGCATGCCCCAGTAGCGCCAGAGATAGAAAGGGAACCAATACGACCGATAGACCGGTAATAAACCCGGTATTGGAGGTGGTTGTATATAGAAGTCCCATGGTCTGGAAACCATAGCCCATAAACAAAAAAAGGCCTAGCAGCAGAGAATCGCGTACCATGCGGAAACTTAACTGTTTCCACTCCTTGCGGTTAAAAATAACAGTGATTAGAGCCAGCAACAGGGCAGCACCCGTAAAGCGGATGCAATTAAACGCGAGCGGTGGTAGCACCTTGACAGCATTTTGAACAATCAGAAAGGTACATCCCCACATCATCGCCACGAGTAGCAGACTAAAATCGGCCATCCGGGAACGCTTCACTTCTTAGGTCATCCTCTCTTCGGCAGATGCCGTTCTTGTAAGAACGACAAGGTCAAGTTGTCCAAATTGTATCGTATATTCATGGGGAGGACAAGATAGAAATCGCTCAAAGGCTTATATTTAAAGGGATTTAGGGGATTAGGCTAGACAAAAAAACAGCGTCTTGGTATACTTCGATAACCGTACATTTGTTCTTGTTTTTCGCATCTTAGAAAGGAGCGGTTTCACCATGATGGGCAGATCCCATTTAATAATCAGCACTGGGGTTACCCTATCTGTAATGAGTTTGATGACACATGAGATTACGATTCCAGTTATTGCGGTCGCAGCATTAAGCTCCTTGCTGCCTGATATTGATGAACCGAATTCGCTGCTCGTGCGCAAGGCGATTCCAGAATTTCTATTAAGAGTGCTGCAAATTGCTTTGATAGGCGCGGCGATCTATCTCTATTTTGCCGGAATCGTGGAACGACCTTGGAATATTGTGCTGGCACTGCTTGTCGGGAGTGTATCTTTCCTACCTAGTCGAAAGCTGCGCCATTTGGTCATGATTTTGATCGCCATAGCACTCTTTGCCTTCGGGGAAGCTTATGATCCATGGAACTACATTGCAGCTTGCGTGCTCGTCGTTTCATCGATTGTCCCACACCGTGGCCTGACACATACCTTGTATGGTGTTGCGGGCTGGAGCGCCTTATTGTATTTTGCCTCTTCCGGTATGAATGATGGTGGCAGTCTATGGATAGCTGGAGGCATGTCGTATGCGCTTCATCTACTGGCAGACTCTCTTACCCAACGGGGAATTACACCCCTGCCGCCAATACCCTTTAAGTTGCGCCTAAAACTAATGAGTACAGGCACGAAAAAAGGTGGAGCCGTAGAGAACATTTGCATCATGCTGACTCTAGCGCTAGTTGTCTATGTATTTATACTTTCTCCTTGAACTAAAGTGAATATGAAAGAGGGGCTTGTCTATTCTTTACGCAAATCGCGCATAGGATAAGCAAGCCCCTTTATTGTTGTATAACTATTCCTCTAAGAAAACCAGTCCGATAAAGTCCTCCGGCTCAATACGTCCGAAATAATGCTTCAAGTCCAGATCTGCTAATGCTTCTCTAACCGCAGTCTCATCATAACGTTTGCCACGAATTGCATTTTCAACATCAACTACGTCACCAACCCCGAAGAAGTCACCATAGATTTTGATGTCCTTAATGAGGGAATCCTCAATATCCATGCGAATATCAATAATTCCAGCAGGGAATTTTCGCGTGTGTTTGACGTTGCTTTTTGGCGACAGACCGTAGTTCCAGTCCCAGTTCTGGTAGTGTTCTTTGGAGATTTCGTGGATTTTGACCCAGTCTGCTTCCTGAAGTTTGTACTGAGGGACCTCGGATGGTTCCATACCAAAGATCGAACGCAGCAGGCCGGAGCGGAACTCTTCAATGGTCATGTCTGTACCTAGTAGTTCTTTGATGTTAGCTACGCGACTACGTACGGATTTGGTGCTTTTGGATTTGAATTTCTCTGGATTTACTTTCAGTGAGGCTTGTACATCATCCAAATTGAGATCGAACATCAGTGTACCATGGCTGAACATGCGTCCGCGTGTGGAGAATTGAGCGTTTCCGGAAATCTTTTGTTCGCCGACTTGAAGATCATTCCGTCCGCTAAGCTCTGCGTTAACACCCATGCTTTGCAAATAGTCGATCACCGGCTGGGTGAATTTCAGAAAGTTATGGAAGGATTGGCCGTCGTCTTTGGTAATAAAGCTGAAGTTCAAGTTTCCGAGATCGTGATAGACAGCTCCACCGCCAGACAAACGCCGCACAACCTTAATATCATTCTCTTTAACATATTCCTGATTGATTTCTTCAATCGTATTCTGGTGTTTACCGATGATGATAGATGGACTGTTAATATAAAAAAGCAGGTAACTCTCGTCCATCGGCAAGTGTTTGAGCGCATATTCCTCAATCGCCAAATTGATGGATGCGTCAGTAATCCCTGTGTTATCAATAAAAAGCATAGTGAATTCCTCCGTTGCAGCAAAATTGATTACAGTTTTCATTTTAAACCAAAAGAGGTTTTTTAACAAAAGAGATAGCTTCGTAGATATTAATGATGGTTTGAGGCAAGCAGTGATTCGTGTGATTCCTCTGGAGAAGCATTGACGTATTTCCGGCAAAGACGCAATAATGGTGGCAATGACATACATATCATGCAGGAGAAAGTTGATAGAGGGAGTGTATATATGCTTGAAAAATACGGCCATGGCGGTGATTTGCTGACGGCTTCGGAACTCTATGAGGAAGCTGGAGGTACATTCCTCGATTACAGTGCCAACATCAATCCTCTTGGGCCTCCGCCAGCAGTCTTGGAGCTACTTAGAACAGCATTGTCTACGGTGGTTGCCTACCCTGACCCTGGACACCGACGCTTCAAAAGCCTGCTAGCGGAGAACCTTGGTATAGATAGTAGTTGGCTGACCGTAGGTAATGGAGCAGCAGAATCTATGGCATTGTTGCTGCTTGCGATCGCTCCGCAAAAGGTTGGCATCGTAGAACCTTGTTTCTCCGAGTATCGGCAGCTATCTGTGCAATTCGGCGCAGAAGTATTATCGGTTCAGGGGACAAGGGAGCAGCGCTTCCGAGCTGGAGTGGACGAGATTGCCGAGCTGCTGGAGAAGGTTGAGCTGCTGTTCCTCGGACAGCCGAACAATCCAAATGGAATCCAGTATGCTGTGGATGAGCTGCGCTGGTTAGCGCAGAAGTCCGAAAGCTGCGGAACTTATTTGGCTGTGGATGAAGCCTTTATTGATTTTATTCCAGAAGCGGAACGGAATACGCTGCTGCCGGAGCTGGATCAGTTTCCGCATACGATTCTGGTGCGGTCGATGACGAAGTTTTATGCGATTCCAGGACTGCGTCTCGGGTTTGCGATTTCGCATCCGGAGCTGGCGAAAGCAATGACCGCAAAGCAGGTCACTTGGAGCGTGAACGGCTTGGCGCTACTAGCAGGTGAAGCTTGCCTGGGAAGCGGGCACGAGTATGAACGTCGCACACGCGAGCTGATCGCCACGGAGCGGGAGCTGCTGCGGCAAGGCCTTATGCAGCTGGGCTGCGATGTGCCGCCGGGCGAAGCGAACTTTCTGCTCTGTGGCCTGCCTTTGCCGTGGAGTGCGGCTGAGATGCAGACCCGTCTTGGGCACGTCGGTATACTGGTGCGCAGCTGCGCGATGTACCCGGGTCTTGGGGTGGAGCATATCCGGGTTGCCGTCAAGGGACATGAGGATAATGCCCGGCTGCTGATGCGAATAGGGGAAATTCTTGCGGCTAAATGACCTGTACAGCGTAGAGGGCTGCGGGTTACGGGCCGGCTCGCATGCTAAGGGTAGCGGCTAAGTTTGGTGAGGCGGTTTTTATGGGACGCCTCCTAAGTGCAGAAATTCGATTCTATAGCACTTTGTACAATATAAACTTGGAAAATGATGCGAAGTAGGTCTTTGCGTGACATTCTATTGTACGAAATACAGCAGAATAGTTTTTGCATATGTAATTGGCCAAATCTGCTGCACAAGGTGCAGTAGATGGGTTGAGGGGATAGGCAGGACAAGCGGAGTTGGCTGTAAGTATTTAATGAAAGAGATGAGCTGAGGAAGGAGCAGGATCGGATATGGTGCAAGTGAAAATTCCATTTAATCTTGCAGAAGGAATTAGAGAGTACCATTCGGCCGTCTGGCCGGGGCTTGTGCTGAAGTGGAAGGGAAACCATCTGTTACTAGAGCTGCCTGCTGAAGCAGATGGTTTATCGAGTGCATTTTATGGTGGAGGAATGAATCGGCTGCAGCGAGCTGTCAATTTATATGTTGACCGCAATTATGAATGTAGTGATCCTGTCCAAGATATGGAGAATAAGCTGCGCGATTGGGGTTATCCATTATCCAGCTGTGCGGGTCTGATGACGGCTGTACCGCTAGAGCATGCAGCGGTAGCTGAAGAAGACACTGGCTCAGCTGGGATATTTGTTTGCGTTACTGCCGCCGCAGGAAATGCTGCGCGCGCGGGTGTGGAACGCAATGTGCTAGCTGTTTATCGACCGGGTACGATTAACATTATGCTCGGTATTGATGGCCGTCTGACACCCGCGGCCATGGTCAATGCTGTGCAGACAGCTGTCGAAGCCAAAGCTGCTGCCCTGGCAGATCTCGGGATTACCGATCCCGAGAATGGCCTGATCGCAACCGGAACAACTACGGATGCTATAGTACTCGCTGTGAGCCAAAGCGGGCGATACAGCGCAGAGCATGTCTACGCAGGAACAGCTACCGATCTGGGAGGCGCTATCGGCCGCCTTGTATACGGCGCTGTGACGGGAAGTTTGCTATCGGTGCAGGCAAGGAAGGACAACTAATGAGAACGGATATCTGGAAATGCTGGAGATTGTTCAGAGGTGATCGCCTGTGACAATTGCTTTAGTACTGCTTGCTGCTTATGTGATTGACCGGATCGTAGGTGACCCGCGTAGCCTGCCCCATCCCGTAATCGGTATGGGCAAAGCGATCACTGCTCTCGAGCGGGTGATCCGTCGGTTATGGTCCCGCCCGCAAAGCCTGCGGAGAGCCGGAGTGTTACTGCCGCTATGTGTTGCGGGTGGTGTTTGGGCACTGACAGCCATCCTGTTATGGCTGCTGTCGTTCATCTCACCTTGGCTCGTCTGGATAGCCGAGGCTTGGTTGATTTCGACTACAATTGCCTCTAAGGGGCTGAAGGATGCAGGTATGGCAGTTTACGTGGAACTCCGTAAAGGCGATATTCCTGCCGCACGCAAGGCGCTGGGGATGATTGTGGGGCGTGATACGACCTCACTAGATAGCACGGAAATTGTGCGTGGCACGGTGGAGACCGTTGCAGAGAACATCGTCGATGCGATTATTTCTCCGCTATTTTACGCGCTGATCGGCGGTGCGCCGCTTGCTATGGCTTATCGGGCGGTCAATACGCTTGATTCCATGGTCGGATATAAGAACGATAAATATCGTGATCTCGGCTGGGCATCCGCTCGGCTCGATGATGTCGCCAACTTCATTCCAGCGCGGATAACGGCACTGCTTTTGGCTCTATGTGCATGGCTGCTTCATCTGGATTGGCGTAGATGCCTGCAAATGGTGAAGCGGGATGCGCGACTTCATCCAAGCCCTAATAGCGGCTATCCTGAATCAGCCGTTGCAGGCGCACTTGGCATCCGGCTCGGGGGGGAGAACGTATATCTTGGCGTCGCATCTTTCCGAGCTTATATGGGCGACCCAGTACGAACGATGAAGCCGGACGATATCATTCAGACCTCGCGGATGATGATGCTGTGCTCTTCAATATTTGTAGGTCTTTGCGCAGTTGTTGCATGGATTTGGATTGGGGGCTGAGGCTAGATATGGCGATTTTCCCTGTAGAAATCGAATTAGTGCTTGTCCGCCATGGGCAGACAAAGTGGAATGTTGAGCATCGCTACTTAGGACATACGGATCTTCCACTGCTTCCTAGTGTAGAAGAGCAGCTTTCTAAGCTTCAGCAGCTTGGACGGATGTTTGAAAAATCGGAAAATGATAAGCAAGAGGTTGGTAAACAAGGTTGTGAAAACTACGAAACTCGTCGGGCTGAGGTATCGGATGGTTTCTGGCGTGTGTTTTGCAGCGATTTGCTTAGATGTCGGGAGACCTTGGCTTATATGGCACCTTCGCTAGAGAAGGTAACTGTCTACGATCAGCGCCTCCGCGAAATGAATTTCGGAGCTTGGGATGGATGCACGTATGAGCAGTTGAAGGATAACTCGTTGTATAGAAGCTGGATTGATGATCCTTCCAAGATTACACCACCAGAAGGAGAATCTTGGACGCAATTCGATGAACGCCTGCGTAGCTTCCTGTTAGATCTGGGACAAGCGGCTGAGACTGCAATTGGACATTGTGCGGTCATGAAGAATAAAGGTGAGGTTATAACAAACAGGGCATTGGTGGTGACACATGGCGGTGTAATCAGGAATTTACTTGCGCAGGTGGTTCCAGATGTCACATTCTACAATGCAGTTGCACCTTCTCCAGGAACAGCAATGGTACTTAAACTACGCTGGCAAAATAGGCAATGGTCGGCTACTACGTCTGATGTTCTAGGAATATAAAGTAGTAGGCTAAGAAAGTAGGATTGAGCATTTGACAAGTGGAAGGGAGATGCACAGTTTTGAGACCCTTGCTGGAGAAGGGGAAACTATGACCGACGCATAGATCATTCTTGCCTAACCGTTTCCCATTCATAGAATGAAAATAATCAAATTTGTTAGTCTGTCCTCTCATAGAACCACAGCCGGAGTAAAATCCCTTGGCTGTGGTTCTTTTTTTTAGCGCCTGATTATGCCATGATAGCTATGGGGGCGATTGAGAGATGTTTAAGGATTTTAAGCTCATAGCCGGACGGCCGGTGTATATACAAATTAAAGACTATATGAAGCACTTGATTATAAAAGGCGGTCTGCAAGGCAACCAAAAGCTGCCCTCCACAAGAGAGCTCAGCACACTACTTAAGGTTAGCCGCAACTCAGTGATCTCTGCTTATGCAGGTCTTGAGGATGATGGGTTTGCTTATGCCGTGCAGGGGCAAGGCAGTTATGTTGCGCCTACACCTCCCGGCAGTGAAACAATCTCTTCCTGGACGATGGACTGGAAGACGCGTATCAACGATCATGCGCGGCTGGCGGAGGATCTGGATATCATGAAGCGCGGCATACGAGCGGAGAAGGGAACGATCTCCTTCACGAGCATCGCACCCGATGAAAGTCTTTTTGATTTAGATAATGTGAAACGCTCCTTTATGGATCGTATGTCGGTGGAAGGCAACGTCTTACTAAATTATGGATATGCCAAAGGGTATAAGCCTTTAATAGACTATTTGAAGCAGTATATGGAGCACAAGGGCGTTGAAATGAAAGGCAAAGATATATTAATCACCAATGGCTTTACAGAGGGATTCGATATTGTATTGTCTGCACTTAGCAAAAAGAATGGTTCGGTAATTTGTGAGAATCCGACGCATCATACGGCGATCAAAAATCTGAAGCTGAACGGCTTTGAGATCACCGGAATTCCTATGGAGCGTGATGGGATTGATCTAGGTGAGCTGGAAAAAGCATTGCAGCAGCAAGCTTTTGACTGTGCATACTTGGTCCCTTCTTATCATAATCCGACCGGCATTGTAATGTCCCCCGAAAAAAGACAGGGGTTAATGAAGCTAATGAATCGGTACCAAATACCGGTGATCGAGGATGGTTTTAACGAGGAATTACGATATTCGGGCTCACATGTGGCTCCACTAATCGCAGCGGCGGGTAGCGGCAACAGTGTGATCTATCTCGGTAGTTTCTCAAAGGTATTATTTCCGGGACTACGCGTAGGTTGGGTGCTGGCGGATCAGGAGTTGATCTATTCCCTCGAAAGCGTCAAGCGCGCCCGTACTATTCATACCTCGACGCTGGATCAATCCATTTTGTATCAGTATTTATTGGGTGGCCATTTAGAGAAGTATTTGAAAAAAGCTAGAGCAGAATATAAACGCAAATATGAATTAACCCTGCAATGCTGTAAGGAGTTTATTCCCTATACGGCGCTGTCAGGGGATGGTGGATTGCATCTTTTTGTAACTTTCGCGGAGGGCTTTAATACAAGGACGCTGTTGGCGGCCTGTCATGAGCAAGGGGTTATTTTTACAGCAGGAGATATATTCTTCACAGACGGTAAGGGTCAAAATACGATACGGATCGGTTTCTCCAGAGTGACGGATGAGGATATCCGCAAGGGGATCGAGATTATTGGTAGAACAGCACGACAACTAATGGGATAAAGAGGTGCTTGAGATGAAGGTAGGCGTAATTATGGGCGGGGTGTCCTCAGAGTATGAGGTTTCCATGAATAGTGGTAGAGAAATTTTGAAGAATCTAGATCCAAATAAATATGAAGTTACTCCAATAGTGATCACGAAGCGTGAAGAGCTTATTGAGCAGGCAAAAGGTATTGATATCGCGCTGCTTGCGCTTCATGGAGCTTACGGCGAGGACGGCACGGTTCAGGGAACGCTGGAGACGATGGGAATTCCGTATACGGGTAGTGGGGTTTTGTCTAGCAGCATTTGCATGGATAAAGATCTCTCCAAAAAGCTTATGCGCTGCTCAGGCGTCAATACGGCAGATTGGCTGTGCTGGGATAGTATGAAGGATTATTCGGCAGAAGCGGTAGAACGGATCGGATATCCTGTTATGGTGAAGCCGTGTTCAGGCGGTTCAAGTATCGGAATGGAGAAGGTGAGCAGTAGCGAGGAATTGCTGAGCGCAGTACAGAAAGCTTTTGCCTGTGATCAGTCGATTTTGATCGAGAGCTACATTCAAGGCCAGGAAATCACATGCTCCATTCTAAATGGAGAGATGCTACCTATTCTGGGGATTACCTCGGCACATGCGGAGTGGTTCGATTACAGCGCTAAGTACGAAGATGGCGGGGCAGACGAACGGGTCATTGAACTGCCAGCTGAGGAATATGAGCGCGTGCGTGATGCAGCCTTAACTTGCTACAAAGCACTAAAATGCAGTGTGTATGCACGGGTGGATATGCTCATCAGGGATGGCATTCCATATGTGCTGGAGGTGAACACGCTACCGGGCATGACGAAGGCGAGTCTTTTACCAAAAAGCGCGCAAGCAGCAGGTTACACCTTCAGCGGACTGTTGGACGAGATCATTTCCCTTTCCTTAACGGAAAAGAATCCGAAGGAAGAGGTGTTCAGCCATGTTAAATGAGTGGATTACTCCGCGTGTACGTGAGATTGCTCCCTCGGGGATTCGGGCTTTTTTTGACCTAAGTACGGGGAATCAGGATATTATATCGCTTGGTGTAGGGGAGCCTGATTTTGTTACACCGGAGCATGTAAGAGCTGCCTGTATTCGTGCCTTGAATAATGGGGAAACGATGTATACACCAAATTCCGGTTTATTGGAGCTTAGAGAAGAGATCGCTTCTTATCTGCACACAAGCTTCAATCTCCACTATGAGCCAACTAACGAGATTATGGTTACGGTGGGAAGCAGTGAAGCCGTGGATTTGGCTTTGAGGGCCTTCATTACACCTGGGGATGAGATTATCGTCCCTTCTCCGAGTTATATCGCGTATTCGCCGATTACCCATTTGAACGGGGGGGTTCCGGTAGAGGTTGAATCTTCAGCCGAGCAGGGTTTTAAGCTTACTGCTGAAGCGTTGCGGAAGGTGATCACCCCTCGTTCCAAGATTCTTATGGTTAATTTTCCGACTAATCCTACAGGAGCAGTTATGTCTTACGAAGATTGGTTGCCAATTGCACAGATTGTAAAAGAGAATAACCTACTTGTCATTTCAGATGAAATTTATGCTGAGCTAACCTATGATAGTCAGCATGTCAGCATTGCCTCCCTTCCTGGGATGATGGAACGAACCATTGTCATTAGCGGCTTCTCCAAAGCATTCGCTATGACTGGCTGGAGAGTAGGTTATGCTTGCGGTAATCAGGAATTAATTGCTGCGATGCTGAAAATCCATCAGTACACTGCAATGTGTGCCCCGGTACTAGGTCAAATCGCTGCCATTGAATCACTGCGGAACGGTATGGAGCATAAGGAACACATGAAACAATGCTTCGATGAGCGAAGAAAGCTGCTGGTTAGTGGATTTCGATCTATCGGATTGCCTTGCCATGAACCGGATGGAGCGTTCTATGCTTTTCCTTCGATCGCTCATACCGGACTGAAATCAGAAGATTTCGCTTTGCAGCTGCTTCGGGAGGTCGGAGTCGCCGCGGTTCCGGGTCATGTGTTTGGAGCAGGTGGAGAAGGGTATATTCGCTGCTCTTATGCAGCATCCTTACAAAAATTAACGGAAGCGCTGGAGAGAATCGAAGACTTTATGAAAGTGAAGTTGTAATTCTAGTGGTCCCCATCTATCATAGATGGGGGCTTTTCTGTGTAGATAAGATAGAATAGGTTATACGGATTAATTTAATTGGAGGTTAAAATATGATTTCAACTATTCAAGAAGTAATTAAACGAATCACACCGGCTGATGAACAGTCTTTCCTAAAGGCGGAACACCGCTTGAACATTCTAACCAAACCACCGGGCAGTTTGGGACAATTGGAGACTCTGGCCGTTAAGCTCGCTGGAATTTCGGGTATGGAGCAGCCTAGTTTCACCAAACGAACGGTAGTTGTGATGGCTGCCGATCACGGTGTATGCTGTGAGGCAGTTAGCGCATTTCCACAGGAAGTCACAATACAGATGGCCTATAATTTTCTCAGCGGAGGAGCGGCTGTGAATGTACTGGCACGCCAAGCTGGGGCTGAGGTAAAGTTCGTAGATATCGGTATTAACGGCGATCTTAGTCATGAAGATCTGATTGATCGTAAAGTGCGCCGGGGAACGGATAATATGGCTGTGGGACCTGCGATGAGTCATGAGGAAGCGATGAGTGCTGTGCTTGTAGGTATAAGAGTCGCACAAGAAGCGATTGAGAACGGGACGGAGATTTTTATTACAGGTGAAATGGGCATAGGAAATACAACGGCTAGTGCTGCCATTCTGTGTGCTCTAAAAGGAATAGCACCTGAAGCAGCCGTCGGAAGAGGAACGGGCATTGATGATGAACGTTTACTACATAAAATTGCAGTTGTGGAACGCGCTTTAAAGGTGAATCAACCGAATCCGGCAGATCCGCTGGATGTATTATCCAAAGTAGGTGGACTGGAAATCGCCGGTTTGACCGGTCTGATTCTTGGAGCAGCCGCTGCCAGGATACCTGTCATTTTGGATGGTTTTATTTCGGGTGCGGCAGCTCTTGTGGCGAAGACACTTGCGCCAGAATCCATGGCCTATATGATAGGCTCCCATTTATCAGGAGAACAGGGACATAAGCTGATGCTGGAGCAGCTTGGGCTTGAACCGTTGTTTAACCTTGGTCTTCGTTTGGGAGAGGGAACTGGGGGCGTATTGTCTCTTCATTTAATTGAGGCGATATGCCGCATTTTGAGCGAAATGGCCACCTTTGAAAGTGCTGGCCTTTCTGGAGCTGGGAAACAATGAGTATTCTTGTAACGGGAGGCGCACGTAGCGGGAAGAGTGGTTTTGCAGAAAAACTGATGCAATCACTGACAGATCAGGCCTTCTATGTAGCAACCGGACAGGCTTTTGACGATGAAATGAAGGAACGGATTGCTCTGCATCAGCATCAGCGTTTGGAAAGCGGATATGCTTGGGAGACGCTTGAAGAGCCCTATGATTTGCCAGATTTACTGAAGCGTTTATCTGGTGAAAAGGCGGTCCTCGTAGATTGCTTAACATTGTGGTTATCTAATGTACTGCTAGCAATGGAAGGATTTACGGATAGGCAAGAGTTGATTGAGAGCGAGATTACAAGACTTGAAGACAGTGTGCGTTCATTTCAAGGGAACCTCATTCTGGTCACTAATGAGGTTGGAGACGGTATTGTTCCGGAGTATGCGCTTGGCCGATTGTACCGTGATCTGGCAGGACGTATGAACGCGCTGCTTGCTCGGCAATGTGAGCAGGTTTTTCTAGTGACTGCTGGCATTCCAATTGAACTCAAGAGCAGGGAGTATCGTCTATGAGGGAGCGCAGGAATGCTGCCGCGGCTGCCTTTCAGTTTTTGTCTCGGTTTCCTGTAAAGAGTGATCCCGGATTTTCTCCTGAGCTCCTGCGCCGAAGTGTGCAGTTCTATCCCGTGGTGGGCGCAGCTATCGGACTGTGTGTAGCTGCTGGAGCAGCCTTGACTGGTCTTATTCTTCCGGCATGGCCAGCAGCTGTTATTACCCTCATTCTGTGGGTAGGCCTTACTGGCGGCCTGCATCTCGATGGCTGGATGGACAGCGCGGATGGTCTGCTAAGCTACCGACCGAGGGAGCGAATACTAGAGATTATGAAGGACAGCCGTGTGGGTGCGATGGGTGTACTCGCCTGCGTGCTGCTCTTGCTGTTAAAGGCCTCTTTAGTGGCAGCGCTAATCGAAGGCTACGCCTACTACGAGCTGCCACTGCTCTTGCTACCAGCGATCTGGAGCCGCTGGTACATGGTGCGGGCAATGGTGCGTTATCCCATTGCTCGAGGGAACGAGGGGCTGGCCGCGAGCTTCGCCGGCCTCGCTCCCTCGCATGAGCGGCGCGCGCTGGCGATAGCCGCACTGCTCTCGCTAGCCGCAGCCGCTGCGCCTCTGGCGCTCGGCGCGGGCTTAGCCGCGTGGCCGCTGCATCTGGCGGCAGCGTTATTGCTGCCGGCTGCGGCCTTGGCCAGCGGCACCGTGGCTGCGCGGCGGATTAGCAGCCGGCTCGGCGGGCTCACCGGCGATGTGTACGGCGCGCTGAACGAGCTGCTAGAGGCTGTGCTGCTACTCGTGTTAGTACTGCTCCAGCACAATTTCATGTGAGTGGCTCCTGTGGGTGACGTTTTAGTAGCTAGCTTACTTCAATCTGGCTCGATCATCTACTGAAGCTTGCGGACCTAGATGACGTTATACCATTTGCTGCGAATAACATTTGTTTTTTTCGAGATAGATAGAGAAGAGGGATGACATGGTTGCTGCCATTCTGCTATTTATAATTGCCGGCCTTGCTGAGATCGGAGGCGGATATTTAGTATGGTTATGGCTAAGAGAATCACGACCTCTCTGGTACGGTTTGGTAGGTTCTTTGATTCTGATTTGCTATGGCATTATCCCTACGTTGCAGAAGTTTCCGTCCTTCGGAAGAGTGTATGCAGCCTACGGCGGAGTGTTTATCGTGCTCGCTGTGTTATGGGGCTGGCTTGTAGACAAGAAGACACCCGACGTATATGACTGGGTCGGTGCTGTTATTTGTGTGATCGGAGTTTCGGTCATTCTTTGGGCGCCGAGACACTAAGATTATCGAGGTTTACTTTGCTCTGAAGACTGAGTTCCAAAGGTCTTCGTGATTTATCTATTGATGTAGTCTGAGTTACCAAACTTTCTCAAGCGTGAACTAGATTTCGGACTCAGGTGACCTTATTTGCGATATTAGGGGCATTTTGGATCGTTTTCGGACTCCAGAGTCGCTATTAGCACAAAACAGACTTAATTTGACCTGATTATCAGACAATAGCTCTTAGGTCCGAAAAAGCTCCAAAATGGCAGTTTTTCCAGTAATAGCGGCATCTGAGTCCGAAATCGCACCGAAGCGCGGACTCTAAGCAAGAGAACCGCGCAAGCCAACACCGAAGCGCGGACTCTGAGAGAGAACTGCGCATGCCATCAACATGGCGGACTTCATCAGTGTTATGCCAATGTAACGACCATACATAGGCACTATGCAGTGCCTAATTCAAAAAGCCACCGCTCCTCACTTTCGTGTGAACGGTGGCTTTTTTGATTACACATCTTTAGATCTTAAATTGTTGCACAGCTTCCTGAAGCTTCTTAGCTTGCTCATATAGATGTTGCACGGTTTCTGAATGTCCTTCAAGTTCAGTACGCTGGCGATCTGAGTTCTCGGATAGTGTATCCGAACTTTCTTGGGACCTTGAAGTGATTTGTGCGGTTTCCTCCACGGAAGCGCTGACCTCTTCTGTACTAGCTGAAATTTGCTGGGTAGCCGCAGATACAGATTGAATATTCTGATTGATGCTCTGGATAAGAATCAGCAGGTGATTAAAGGCATCGCCCGCTTCTGCCACCTTGCCAACACCGGAGGCTACCTCAGAATTCACGTGGTTCATCTCGGTAACGGAACGATTCATATCTTCCTGAAGACCGAGCAAGAAGTCGCGGATCTGCTCATTCGCATTACGAGATTGTTCGGATAGTCTGCGTACTTCTCCTGCAACAACAGCAAAGCCGCGTCCATGTTCTCCTGCGCGAGCTGCTTCGATCGATGCATTCAGCGACAGCATTTGGATTTGTTTCGTAATTTCAGTAATACTATGAACGACTTCTCCGATCATTACTGAACGTTCGTTCATAATTTGTAATTGATCCAGTGACTGCAGGGAGGCACGTTCAACCTGGCGCATTTGCAGAACGGCACTTTGAGCAATCTCATTACCACCGCTAGCCTCAGCGGAAGCTTCACTGATCTGCTCTGTGACTTCATTTGCTGCTGAGGCTATATGCTGAATGCCTAAATTGATTTCTTCCATAGCTTTCGAGTTATCAAGAGCGCTGCTGGCGATGGTCGTACTACCCTTGCCGATTTCTACAACAGATGAGCTAGAGTGGTCTGCCATTTCATTTAAGACCTCTACACGTTCCCTTAAGGAGTTGGAATCAGCGACCACAGTATTTGAGGTTACCAGTACATGTCCGATCATTTCTTTTAGGCGTAGGGTCATCGCTTGGAAGCTTTTCGACAGTTGGGCTACTTCATCACTGCCTTTAATCGTTAATTCCTCTGTGAAATCTCCCTCTGCGAGTCGGGCACTATAAGCTGCAAGTTTTGAGATTGGACGTGTAATACGCAAACTCATAAACCAAGCACTAGTTAGGCCTATGATCAGCGTTAGCAGTGTAATTCCAGCACTGGTCCACAGAATGCTGTTTTGTTTTTCTTGAATAAAGCTTACGTCACTGCTTATTCCGATAACCATCGTACTTCCGGGAATACCGAGATAAGCTGTCTTATGTATGCCATGTGCGTCCCTGTATATATCGCTTAGGCTGCTTTTTCCTTTAGAAGCTTGTTGCATTGCAGACGATACCTTGACAATTTCCGCCCGCTGCAATTTTGCATCATGATCTGCGGTTAGTACCTCAGCTTCTTTCCCTTTTAGATTGAGCAGAAAAATAGTCTCAACCCCATGCTGTTTCCTCTTATCCTGAAAATAGAATTCAAGATTAGTGGCTGCTTGTTCGCTCTTCTTTAGTGCTTGCTGAGCATGCATTACGTTAATATTCTTATATACGTCCTGAGAAGCAGCAGTTAGAATTTGGTTTATTTGTGGCATGACATAGCTGTTGAAGATATTGATGGAGATAAAGTAGAAGCTGATACTTAACAAAAGAGACGTGAGTAATAGAACTAAAAACAATAAACGCGTGAATCTGCTACTGATCGAATGCTTGAAACGAAACATATTTCTCCCCCTTTTTATGGACAGCGAGTCCCCATTTCATTTTTGGAATGCATCATAAATCCCCTATCAACTGCTGGAGTGTGGCAACTCGCAATATATTCCATAGTTATGTAATATATCAACTAAATGGATCGGGAATATAGGTGTTGGATTCTATTCTATAGAATTAACCTCTGGATGAATAGTGAAAATTTTGTTTTATAGAGCATATTTTTCTGAAAAAGATGAATTATTACTGACACTTTTATTTTTAATAAAAAAATTGGTATAAATACCCAATCCGTAAACTCTCTATTTTGATGGATTGTTCGGCGACAGTGTGATAGAGTATTAATGTTTTGTTCCAAACTTAATATAATCCGCGGTTCGTAACCATCCCGCGTAAACAAAACTAGGAGGAGTTTAAGTAATATGTTTAATTTGTTGTGGGGAGTTTTATTTGTTATTGTCAATTTTTCCTTTTTTCTACTCTGTTACCGCCTGTTCGGCAAAAGTGGAATGTATGCCTGGGTGGGTATCGCTACTGTAATTGCTAACATTCAGGTAGCTAAGACGATTGCTATGCCATTTGATATTGTGATGACACTAGGAAATACGATGTATGTCACTTTGTATATGACCAGCGATTTGCTTAATGAGAAGTATGGAAGAGCAGAAGCACGTAAAGCGGTTTGGTTTGGTTTCTTCACCT
Organism: Paenibacillus sp. FSL K6-0276; assembly: GCF_037977235.1. Taxonomy (NCBI): domain Bacteria; kingdom Bacillati; phylum Bacillota; class Bacilli; order Caryophanales; family Paenibacillaceae; genus Paenibacillus; species Paenibacillus sp. FSL K6-0276. Next base: position 1,374,961 of record NZ_CP150276.1, read on the forward strand.
TGCTTATGACGACAGTCATTATGCAGATGGTACTAGTATTTAAGCCGCAAGAGACCGATATCGCTCAGTCTTCTTTGGAGACGATCTTTGGGCTGATGCCTCGATTAGCGTTGGGTAGTCTTACTGCTTACTTCATTAGTCAGTTCCTTGATGTTCGGTTGTACTCCTGGATTCGCAAATATTACAGCACCTCAAGTCAGTTGTGGGTTCGTTCCAACGGCAGTACGATGATTAGCTCCTTTGTGGATACACTAATCTTCTGTACCATTGCATTTACTGGTATGTATAACTGGAGTGTGTGGCTTGAAATTTTGCTTACAACGTATCTAGCGAAATTCTTACTAACCGCAGTAGGCACACCTATCTTATATATCGCCCGAACTTTTACTTTTGCTGAAGATGGAACACCATCATCCGCTCAAAAGAAGGAATAAAACAACAATACAGCCAGCGCGTACCGATCATTAATCGATGCGCGCTGTTTGATTTTTCCAGTCGTAAGAGGGCTTGATCGTTCCATAAAAATGTGTACATAAAATTAATATAAAGCTAAAATAAGCTATCGTAGCAATTCTAATAGTATCCCTATGCAATTCGGAGGTTGAAGATGAAGACAAAAGAGATGGTATTTGCCGCGTTATTTGCTGCATTGATAGGGGCATTAGGCATGATACCACCTATTCCATTAGGCTTTATTCCAGTACCGATTACTGCACAGACCTTAGGTGTCATGTTAGCCGGCTGCTTTTTAGGAAAGAAGACGGGGGCACTTAGTTTGATTTTATTTATCGTATTAGTCGCTTTAGGTTTACCGTTATTGTCAGGTGGACGCGGAGGTCTATCAGCATTGGTGGGTCCTTCTGCAGGATATGTTTTTAGCATGCCAGTTGCCGCATTTTGCATCGGTTATGCCACAGAAAAGGTATGGTCTTCGTTAAAAATCTGGAAGATTATCGCTATTAACTTTGTTTTTGGGGTTGTTCTGGTTAGTTTAATAGGAGCGCCTGTGATGGCCCTTATCACGCACACCTCAGTCTGGGCCGGACTTGTGGGGGCGATTGTATTTTTACCGGGAGATTGTATAAAAGCTATCATTGCTGCCTTTATTGCTCTTCAACTAAAAGCTATCAGTCCGATCGAAGAGAGTGTACATAATCGGTAGTCACAGAAATTAAGAACAGGTGTGATCAAGGATGAATCTAGTAGTTCCTATACTGCGTCATGCAGCACAACAGCCCGACAGCATTGCCTTAACCCATGACCAAGCAAGCCATACCTATGCCACATTAGTAGAAACGATGCGGAGAATCGCGAATGGTCTACAGCAAAAGGGTTTGAGGCATGACAAAATTGCTATTTTATCTACGAATCGCATTGAATTTGTTGAGGTTTTCTTGGGGGCTATTTATGCAGGCTGTGTTCCCATTCCTTTAGATCCCAAGTGGAGTGCAAATGAACTGCAGGTTATTATAGAGCAGTGCCAGCCGAGAATGATTTTTGCCGAGCTGGAAGCTGCAAGGAATTTGGTCTTCAAGGACCAAGCCATCCCAACACTGACTTTCTCAAAAGATCGAACAGGTTCCTATGATCAGTGGCTGGACGCGCTGAAGCCAGAGGCTGAATTGGATGATACGAACGAGTTATTATTTATCGGCTTTACTTCAGGCACAACTGGGTTGCCCAAAGGATATATGCGTACCCATTTATCATGGTTAAAAAGCTTTGAGGTATCGAATGCTGCCTTTGAATTGGACCCTATGAAGGATGTTTTAGCACCGGGTCCGTTTGTGCATTCCCTGTCCTTATTCGCTGTAATGCAGAGTCTGTATTGTGGAGCAAACTTTCATATCACGCAAAAATTTAGCGCCACGCAGGTGTTAGAACTGTGCAAGCAGATTCCGGGTGTGGTGCTGTTCGTTGTACCGACAATGCTCGAATCCATGATGCAGCAGGCTGTTCCTGGGCAGACACAAATTGATGCGATTATTAGCTCAGGTGCAAAGTGGTCGGAGTTGTCCAAAAAAAGGGGCATGGAAGTGTTCGCTGGCGCGCGTCTCTATGAATCCTACGGTTCCTCTGAAGCGAGCTATATTAGTTATTTGGATGTTCTGGCGGAACACAATCCGAACTCTGTAGGCAAGCCCTATCCTGGGGTGCAGATTTCCATTTGTGATGAACAGTTCCGTGAAGTCCCTGCGGGGGAGATTGGGCAGTTATATGTGCGAAGTGATATGATATTTCTAGGCTACCATCAATTGCCGAATGAGACTGCAGCAGCTTTTCGAGACGGATGGCTGATCCTTGAAGATTATGTTTATCAGGATGAAGCTGGCTATTTATATCTGGCGGGTCGCTTGAATAATAGAATCATATCCGGTGGGCTGAACGTTTATCCAGAGGAAATAGAACGAGTGCTGGAGCATCTTCCGGAAATACAAGAAGTAATGGTGCTTGGCATCCCTGACGATTACTGGGGAGAACAGTTGACAGTCCTTGTGAAATGGAACGGAGAAAAGCGCTTATCTATAGACGAAATAAAGAATTATTGTCGCCAGTATTTAGCAAGCTACAAAGCGCCGAAGCAGCTGCTGACGGTAGATGAGTTTATCTATACAAGCAGCGGCAAAATTGCCCGGCAAGCGATGAAAGACTATGTGAAAAGAGCGATGGTATGATAGAAGCAGTAATTGTCATGGCAAAACGTACACCCATTGGCAGGATGGGCGGCTTATTAAGTACATTTGAGCCGGAAGCATTACTGGCGCCGCTTATTCAGCATATTGTGGCAGAAACGAACCTGCCTATAGATATGATCGATGATGTCGTTATTGGAAATGTTGTCGGTCCGGGTGGAAATATTGCACGGGTAGCTGCGCTTGAAGCGGGGCTGCCTGTCTCGGTTCCGGGTGTTACAGTGGATCGTCAGTGCGGCTCTGGGCTGGAGGCGATCAATATAGCTGCACGACTTATTCAAAGCGGCGCAGGGGAGATTTATTTCGCGGGCGGCGTGGAAAGCACGAGCCGTGCCCCCTGGAAAATGGCTAAGCCCCAAACCTTGATGGGTGTTCCACAGCTATATACCCGTGCTCATTTTACGCCTAGCTCTTACGGTGATCCAGATATGGGGATTGCTGCGGAAAATGTAGCGCGGAAGTACGGAATTTCGCGAGAAGAGCAGGATCAATATGCCTTGAAAAGCCATCAGAAAGCCGTTCATGCTCAGCAAAGTGGCCGGTTTCAGCAGGAGATTGTACCTCTACAGATTGAGGGGGAGTGGGTGCATACCGACGAATGTCCAAGAGCCAATACGAGCCTGGACAAGCTGCGAAAGCTGCCTACAATCTTTGAAGAAAAGGGTACCGTCACCGCTGGAAATGCCTGTCCTATTAATGATGGTGCGGCGCTTCTATTAATGATGTCCCGTGAGAAATGTCGGCAACTCAAGCTCAAGCCTATTCTGCGTGTCGTGGATGCGCAAGCGGCAGGTGTAGATCCGAACTATTTAGGCATGGGACCAGTTCCAGCTGTACAAAAGGTGTTACATCGTCAACAGCTGACAATAGCCGATTTAGATATAGTAGAGTTTAATGAAGCCTTTGCTTCGCAAGTCCTAGCCTCACTGAATGAGCTTCAGATCCCACAGGAAAAGGTTAATCTTGGAGGGGGCGCATTAGCTATCGGTCATCCATATGGGGCATCCGGAGCTATTTTAATGACGCGCTTATGTGCTGAAATGCAGCATGCCCCTTATAAAAGAGGGCTTGCTACGCTGGGTATCGGCGGTGGTATCGGCCTCGCGACCCTCTTGGAGGCGGTAAAATGAATAGTGTCCGACATCAGATTCTTATGACTACTGAGTGGTTATCGGACTATGCTCAGAGTATTGAGGCACCCGTGCAGACGATTAATGGTAATCTGATTGCTCCTTCTACGATGCCTATTATTTTTTGGCAGGCCTTCGATATTCCTTGGCTTAGTAAGGGAGAATCTTTGCTTCACGGCACTCAGAAATTCTCATATCAAGCTCCGATTACGGCAGGGATGACGTTAGATTGTGAATTAGCGTTAACGAGCAAGGTGCAAAAAGAAGGCCGGCAGGGCAAGCTGACCTTTTACACACATACGCTGATTTGTAAATGTGAGGGCGAGCTTATAGTCACCGCAGAAACGGTGTTAATTCGGGTAGGTGATGATCACGATGAAAAAATGCATAACTGTTGAAGCCATCCGGCAATATGCAGTAGCTTCCCAAGATCTGGCCGCTATTCATCTAGATGAGGATGCTGCAGCCAAGGCTGGATTTAAGCGGCCCATCGCGCATGGGATGTATCTTATGGGATTAGCCCAATCCTTATATATTGCGGAGCATAGGGCACAGTGGATCACTGAGTATGAGATGAAATTTCATCAGCCTGTAGAGGTCGATAATGTCGTGATTTTTGATTTTGCGGAGGATGACTGCCCTGTGAAAGTGACCCTTACAACAGAAGCTGGCGATCTTATTGCAACGGGAGCTTTTTCAGTGAAAGAGGTGTAGTAATGAACAAAGTAGCCTTAATTACTGGAGCGACAAGAGGGATCGGGCGCAGTATCGCCGTGCAGCTTGGGAAGTCCGGTTATATAGTGATTGTTAATGGCACGAAGCAAGCGTTAATCGATGAGGTTGTGTGCAAGATTCGCCATGCAGGCGGTGAGGCGTTAGGGTACTCTGCTAATGTAGCAGATCCAGTTGCGGTCACTGCAATGGTGGATGAGGTTATTGCTCGATATGGCCGTATTGAGGTATTGATAGCTAACGCTGGGAATTTGCAAGATCAGAAATGTCTACGGATGACGGATGAAGAGTGGAAGGCTGTTCTGGATGTGCATCTAAATGGTACCTACTACAGCATTCAACGAGTACTTCCGTATATGCGCCAGACAGGTGGCGATATCCTGTTGATGACCTCTATGGCTGGACTAACAGGTTCCGTGGGTCAGGTGAATTACAGTGCAGCCAAGGCTGGAATACTCGGAATGATGTGGACGCTCGCAGCCGAGCTGAAGCGTGATCAAATTAGGGTCAATGCGATTTCACCAGCCGCTTTAACGGATATGACCAGACCTGTCATTGATCATTTGAAAGAGAAACATGCCAGTCGTAATGAACCGTTCCCGGAGTTCTGGCGAATAGGTGCTCCAGAGGATATTGCTTCCTTCGTAAGTGCATTATTGAGGGAGAGCGATGCGGATTTAACCGGTGAAATCTTTGCTGTGAATGGATCAAGGGTGACGAAATGGGAGAAGCCTGCACCTGTATTTTCTGAGAACAGCATTGAGGCATTTTTCGCTACTTGGCACCGTCAAAAGGGGAGTGAATAAATGCTTACCTTCGATAAAGTTCATTTTTATTATAAAAAGGGTCAGCCTGTCTTAGAGGATATCAGCTTTACGATAGAAGCAGGGGAGTTTGTGGCGATTGTTGGCGCTAATGGCTCTGGCAAATCCACCATTGCAAAGCTAATGGACGGATTGCTACTGCCGCGAAAAGGGTCGATACAGTTTAAGGGCTTAGACACCGAAAATCCAGCTGATCTTGCAGGTATTCATCAGCAAATCGGCTTTGTCTTTCAAAATCCAGAGGATCAATTTATCACCACAACCGTTATGGATGAGGTGCTTTTTGGTTTGGAGAACATTCGTGTGCCGAGGGAGGAGATGCGCAGCCGATTAGATCATGCCTTGCAGGCCGTTCATATGGAGGATTATCTGGAGGCCATGCCTCATCAGCTATCTGGGGGGCAAAAACAACGGGTCGCTATTGCGGCTATTTTGGCGATGCGCCCGCAAGTCATTATTTTTGACGAGGCCACCTCTATGCTTGATCCTCAGGGAAGACAGCAGGTTCTTGCCATTATGCAAGAGCTGCATCGTCAAGGTCTGACCATTATTCAGATCACTCACCATATGGAGGAAGTGCTTTCAGCAGAACGAATATTACTCCTGCATCAAGGGCGACTTGAGTTTGATGGTGATCCAATGGCTTTTTTTGAAACGATGCCTGTTGCGGACTATCAATTACAACTGCCTTTTGCAGTGCGTGTACATGCATTGCTCCATTCAGCAGCGCCGCCAACAGCCGATTGGAAGGGGATAATTCGATCACAATGGTCTACCAATTAGATAATTTAAGTGTGAACTATGCGGATCATATGGCTTTGCACAATATAAACTGCACCATTACTACGGGCAAATGGATTTCGATTATCGGTCCAACGGGAGCAGGAAAGTCTACCTTTGTCAAAGTGCTGAAGGGCTTGATTCCCACCGTAAAAGGAGACTATTGGATTGATCAGCAGCCTGCTCGCAGAGATGCGAAAGGGCAATTAAAGGTCGTCCCTGAGCTGGGCTTCGTGTTTCAATATCCGGAGCATCAGCTATTCGAAACCACGGTGTATAAGGAGCTTGCTTTTGCTATGAATCAGCAGGGCGCTTCACGGCAGCAAATTACGGAGGCGATTGACAGGATTTTGCCGCAAGTGGGTCTGCCAGAAAAGATTCTCCCGTTAAATCCATTCCAATTAAGTGGTGGGGAAAAGCGCCGTGTAGCTATTGCCTCCGTGCTGATGACGAATCCGAAGGTGCTAATTTTAGATGAACCCACAGCGGGACTTGATCCAGCTAGCCAAGTATTTCTACTGAAGCTGCTGAAGTCATGGCAACAACAAAACCAGCGCACCCTTCTCTTCGTCTCACACCAGATGTATGATGTTGCCGAATACTCGGATGAGGTTTTGGTTTTTCACAAAGGTCAGCTAAAGGGGCATTATGACACCAGAACATTATTTCTGGAAAAAGAAGAATTATTAGTGGAACTCGGCTTGTCTATGCCTGAACCCGTACAGTTTTTGAAGTTAGTAGAGGAACTATCCGGCCAAAAAATTGAGATTGCTAGCTGCAAAGAGCAGGATATCTTCGATGCTGTTCTGCCGATTTGGCATTCGAGGGGGCAAGGACATGGCTGATTCCGTAATAGTGGGTCAATATGTGGAGACGCATTCGATTTTCCATCGTTTAGATCCTCGTATAAAGCTTGTTAGTATCGTGCTTCTCATGCTTAGCTTTCTGATGCTTGGAACGGGACTTAGCTATGCAGTTGCGACCTTTTTTGTGTTCGGAATTTTGCTGCTGACGAAAGTTCCTATTCATTTCTTCTGGCGAGGGCTGCGGCCGCTATTATTTATTTTGTTGTTTACCTTTCTGTACAATGCCGTGTTTACCAAAGGAACGGTCCTCTGGTCATGGTCGTTTATTGAAGTGACTGAAGAAGGATTGCGAACAGGATTACGTTTTGTTTGGCGTATAATATTGCTCATCTTATTAGCCTCAATATTAACGTTAACTACTAAACCGCTAGACTTAGCATATGGTCTTGAAAAGTTGCTGTCCCCTCTATCCAAATTGGGGGTACCCGTAGAACAATTCTCCTTAATGATAGTGATTGCGATCCGTTTTATTCCTACCATCAAGGAGGAGCTTGATCGTATACTTCTCGCACAAAAGGCTAGAGGGTATGATCTTACAGCATTATCACTGCCTAAACGGATATTTGCTTATATCCCGATCATTATTCCTTTGCTTTTCACGACGATTCAACGTGCTGAACAGCTGAGCTATGCGATTGATGCGCGTGCTTATGGAAATGGTAAAGGGAGAACTTCTTATAAGCGATTGCAATTTCAGCAAATAGATTATCTGGTAGGGGGAGTTGCCCTTATATTTGCTGTGATTCTGCTGTTGTTAAAGATAGGAAAGGTGTAGATGAAGATGAAATGGAACACCCGTATTAGGGAGTTATTACACATAGAATATCCTATTATTCAAGGTGGGCTTGCTTATTTAGGTTATGCAGACCTCGCAGCTGCAGTTTCGAATGCCGGTGGATTGGGTCAGGTCACAGCGATGAGTCTTCCGAGTGCAGAGGCTTTACGTTCAGAAATAGAACGGGTACGAACTTTGACGGACAAGCCATTTGGTGTTAATTTTGCCATTGGTGTGCATGGTATTGGTTATGAAGATCGGGTGCAGGTCGCAATCGACGAGCAGGTTCCCGTGGTTAGCCTCACCGGAGGGAATCCTGCCCCTATACTGGAAATGCTTCAGCTCACCGATATTAAAACGCTCGTGCTCGTCTCTTCACGCAGACAAGCCCAAAAAGCTGAACAACTAGGCGCGTCTGCGGTTATTGTTGTTGGGCAGGAGGGAGGAGGCCACTTGGGACGTGATGATGTTGGGACTATGGTGCTCGTTCCTCAAGTAGTTGATGCGGTTGATATTCCTGTGATTGCTTCAGGCGGGATCGGGGATGGCCGCGGATGGATGGCTGCCCATGCTTTGGGGGCGGAGGGAGTTGAAATGGGCACACGATTCGTTGCTACGGTTGAATGTGTTCATGCAGCTGCTTCTTATAAAAAAGCCCTAGTAGAAAGCTCAGAGTCAGATACAGTCGTAATCAAACGTTCCATCGGAGCACCTGCGAGAGTATTACGTAGTGACTACATTGATAAAATTCTTGAAATTGAGCGCGTGACACCGACCTATGAAGCATTAAAAGAATATATCAGTGGTGCAGCCAACAAGCGTTGGATTTATGATGATATCAAAGAAGAGGGCATTGGTTGGGCAGGCCAAGTGACAGGAATGATCCATGATATTCCTACGGTCTCGGAGCTGATCGGCAGGATGGTCAAAGAAGCAGAGTCGATTCGTAACCAGTGGGGAACACAGGCATAAATAAAAACAAACAGAGCGGCGATTCTCTCATTATTGGAGGAATCGCTGCTCTCTGTTTTTGGTCGATTGTAGAAGCCTTGCCTAAAATTCTTTTCTACAAATGAAGTATAGTCAGTTCCTTAGGGAAGCTTGTTAAGGTCTCTGCACCTTCAGCTGTAATAATTAGATCATCTTCGATACGCACACCAGCTAGTCCAGGCACATAAATCCCTGGCTCAACGGTGAACACATTGCCGATCTCGATAATGTCATCGTTCTGTCCATGGAGTGATGGATATTCATGAACATCCATACCCAGTCCGTGTCCGACACGGTGCAAGAAATATTCCCCGAATCCGGCTTCCTCAATCACATCTCGTGCAGCTTTGTCGACAGAACCGAAGGGAGCTCCAGGATTGGAAGCAGCGATCCCAGCTTCGTTGGCAGCCAGTACTGTGTTGTAGATAGTGACTAGCTTGTCATCCACGGATTCAATAGCAAAGGTACGTGTAATATCAGAAGCATAACCGTCAGCATACACCCCGATATCAAACATCAGGAAGTCGCCTGGTTGAATGACCCGGTTGCCTGGGACGCCGTGAGGCAGGGCAGTTTTCGGACCAGAAAGCACCATAGTGTCGAAGGAAGGGCCGGAAGCGCCAACCTTTTTCATTAGATATTCCAGTTCCGCTACTAGATCGTTTTCTGTAACGCCTGTTTTTACGTGGGTAAGAACGCGGCGCAAGGCTTCCTCAACTAGCTCAGCGGCATGTTTCATACGCTTAACTTCATCTGGGGTCTTTTTGGAGCGCATGCTGCGCAGCAATGGACCAATATCACTAAATTGTTCAGCTGGAACGGCAGCGGTTAGATGCTCGAAACGTGCGACTGAGAAATGTTCCTTCTCTATGCCAAGAGTACCTAGCTTGCTGCTGCCGAAACATTCTTTAAGCAGGTTATAAGGATTATCAGTGTCGCTGTGGGTCAGGATTTTTGTGACCGAAGATGCCGCTTGGGCCGCTTCTGCATCAAGTGCAGGTACGATTAGCATAGGCTCTTCACCACGTTTCAATAGCAACCCTAGGAAGCGTTCATGCGGATCGCTGGCAAATCCGGTTAAATAGTAGACATGTTTAGGATCGGTTACGAGGAGGGCATCAAGGCCTTCACCCGCCATTTGATGCTCTAGGCTTGTCAGAGCTTTATTCATAGTGGTTATTCCCCTTTCAACTTCACGATTAGAACCGCAATATTCTTATTATAGATCAAAAATAGTCTAGACGCATCTGCCGAACTACACCTATCGTTGGCTAATCATGACATGCCTATTCGAGAACTTAACCTTAAGTAATGACGTTTATTTGTTCACCTATACAATTAAAACGTGACATGAAGCTTTTCTTGACCCTACTAGTTGGTGTAACATAATCTTAATCTTTAAATATACTTCTCATAAGGTTAGGCGGAAGCTTATTCGGGTACGGTTGTTGAGAGAGGAGTGATTCTTGGGATGAGAGGTAAAATTGCACTTGTAACTGGAGCGAATTCCGGTATGGGGCTGGCTACGACAGTTGAACTGGCTCGCAAGGGAGCCAAAGTAATTATGGTTTGCCGTAATCGCCAGCGAGGGGAAGAAGCGCTTGCTACCGCCAAACAAGAGAGTCACTCAGAGGATATTGAGCTCATGTTGTGTGACCTAGCTTCACTTGAGAGCATTCGCAGCTTTGCTGAGGAATTCATTATGAAATATCCGATTCTAGAAGTACTCATCAATAACGCTGGAGTAGTCACGATTAAGCGTCAGCTTACGAAGGATGGCTTTGAAATGGATCTTGGCGTAAATCATTTGGGGCATTTTCTGCTTACGAATCTGTTACTTGAGCCTTTAAAGGCAGCAGAGCAAGGTCGTATCGTTGTGGTTGCTTCCGGTGCTTACAAAATAGGTGCACTTCATTATGAAGATCCAACTCTCGCACGCCGTTTCAATCCTGCAAAAGCCTACGCTCGGTCCAAGTTAGCCAATATTTTGTTTACGAGGGAGCTGGCTTCGCGTCTTCACGGTACAAAGGTGACGGTGAATTGCGTGCATCCAGGAGCAGTGGGCACAAATATAGGTGTAAACCGGGAGACAGGCTTCGGCAAGTCGGTACTTAAGCTGCTGTCATACTTCTTCTTAACACCTGAACAAGGAGCCGATACAGCGATTTATTTGGCTACGGCACCGGAGCTCCGAGAAGTAACAGGACAGTATTATTATCGACGAAAGAATAAAGAGCTGTCTCCAAGAGCGCAGAGCAAAGTAGAGGCCGAACGGCTGTGGCAATGGAGCCAGAAGCAGGTCGGCCTGAGCTAATAAAGATATTTGGAGGAACCAAGGAATGAATTGGGAGAATAGCAGGATTGAGGATGCAACAGCCGCAGATTTAGCGGCTATTGTGGATATTTATAACTCTACGATTGCTGGACGGATGGTAACAGCGGATCTGGAACCTATCACTGTAAAAGACAGAGAGAAGTGGTTCCTAGAGCATAACAGCCATCATCGTCCCTTATGGGTACTGAAGCAGGACGATGAGATCGCGGCATGGTTCAGCTTTCAGTCCTTCTATGGTCGTCCAGCGTATAATGCAACAGTAGAAATCAGCGTATACGTGAGTGAGAAGTTCCGTGGTGGAGGAGCTGGCAGAATTCTTCTGACAGAGGCTATTGAGAAAGCTCCTAGTCTTGGTATTAAGAATTTAGTTGGCTTTGTGTTCGGACATAATGATCCAAGCCTCAGTTTGCTAGAAAAATTCGGTTTTAAGCAGTGGGGATTACTACCCGGTGTAGCTGAATTGGATGGCATAGAGCGGGACTTAGTCATTGTAGGACGTAAAATATAACGAGATCTCAAACAGATAAAACGCTTACATTTGAAGTGATGGATTTACGTTATCGGGGTTACAATCAATCCATATTTTTGACCAACGCTGCAAATCTTGGATGACCGTCTCTAGCGCAAGTCCTTTATCCGTCAAGGAATATTGGATTCGTACAGGTGTCTCAGGGAATACTTCTCTAAGAACAATCCCTTCCAGTTCCAGCTCTTTAAGTCGTTCGGAGAGCAATCTCCCGCTAATGGGTAGTGCAGCTTCGATGACATTGAAACGCTGTGGTCCTTGAAGAAGCTGATAGATAATTAAACCTGTCCAACGCCTTCCAATAATATCCATGCTTTTTTGTAACTGTGGACATAAATCAGTGGACTTCATATGGCTCACCTCTTAGTGAACATTATAAACGAAAAGACCAGTAATTTAAACAAATTCCAATTTAATTCATTATTAGAAGGGATGATTGAAATGGCTAAAAAAAAGAAGATGCCTACCGCTCCGCGTCCTGCAGCGACCGATGGACCAGCTACGCTAAAAGACCTGCTGAGCAGTGATGTCCTAGGAAAGCTGAAGGCACAATCTGATGCGTTGAAAGCGGAAGAGAATGACCGCAAGGAAGCTGCTCGTAAAGCGGTTGAGGATCAGAGAAAGGCTGAGCAGAAGCGGCTTGATAATGACTTTGCACATCTGCTGGAGAACAGTAATCAGGATTGGCATAAATATAAATAAATGTTATGGCTTAGTGATAACAAATTGCTGAGATAAAGAGATCCACTAGGGTGTCTCTTTTTTTTGGAAAATACAATGCTATTCATAAAATTCAATTGTTTTAAATTTTACTATACGAAAGGGTTGACCCTCCAAGTGGGCTTAGGTATAATCGAACATAGTGCGAATGAAAATCATTATCATATAGATTATGATCACCTAATTCTCAAACTATCTTAAAGTATTAAACAGATAAGGAACAACTCATGAAACTAAAATATTTGTCCCTACTTCTAATCGTATTCTCATTTATATCTTTGTTTATAGGCGTTAAGGACATTTCACCTTTGGATCTTTTTTCTCTTACGGAATCACAATTACAGACCCTGTTGATTAGCCGAATCCCACGCTTAGCTGCACTGATTATAGCCGGTGTAAGCATGAGCATTGCCGGATTAATTATGCAGCAGTTATCGCGAAATAAATTCGTCTCTCCCACTACGGCGGGTACAATGGATTCCGCAAAATTCGGTATTCTCGTATCACTGATGCTGTTCACAGGGGCGACGCCGATGCAGAAGCTGCTCGTTGCTTTTGTTTTTGCTCTACTGGGAACCTTTATATTCATGAGAATCTTGGATCGGATCAAGTTCAAGGATAGTATTTTTATCCCGCTGGTCGGACTCATGTTCGGGAACATTGTAGGTTCGATTACGACTTTTTTTGCTTACAAAAATGATTTGATTCAGAATATTTCGTCTTGGATGCTTGGAGATTTCTCTACGATTATTAAGGGTCAATACGAATTAATCTATATCAGTATTCCACTTGTCATTCTCGCGTATGTTTTCGCTAATAAGTTCACTGTAGCCGGTATGGGGGAGGATTTCTCCATTAATCTCGGTATGAACTACAAAGCGGTTGTTAACATAGGACTGGTGATTGTAGCGTTAATTTCTTCTGTAGTTATTTTAACCGTGGGTACGATCCCATTCTTGGGTCTTGTTGTGCCTAACATAGTAACGCTATACATAGGCGATAACCTCAAAAAAAATCTGGCGCATACTGCCATTCTCGGTGCGGTGTTCCTCCTGTTCTGTGATATTTTGGGCAGGCTCATTATATATCCATACGAAATATCAATCAGTCTCACGGTAGGCGTCATCGGAAGTGGTCTGTTTATCTACTTGCTGATGAGAAGAAAGGCGAATTAGAGATGAAGACGAAACTAACTATATTATCCTTAAGCGCTGTTGCTCTCATCGTCTTGTTTATGACCTATCATGTTATGGGAAATTGGGACTACGTTCTACCCAGTAGAGGAAGAAAGTTGGCTGCGATTCTGATTACCGGAGCAGTGATAGCTGTCTCTACCGTAGTTTTCCAGAGCATTACGAACAATCGTATTTTGACACCTAGTATTCTGGGGCTAGACTCCCTTTACATGTTGATCCAGACGTTCGGTGTATATGCCCTAGGCTCATCGAATATGACCTTTATGAATAAAAATGTTAATTTCCTGTTCTCTGCTTGTATCATGGTTCTGTTCTCAGGTGTGCTGTATAAGCTAATGTTCCGCAGAGAGGGTCAAAACATATACTTTCTGCTGCTCGTAGGACTTATTATGGGAACGATGTTCCAGAGCGCATCTTCTTTTATGGAAGTGCTTATTGATCCGAACGAATTCCTGATTCTACAGGGGAAAATGTTCGCCAGCTTTAACAATGTCAGCAGTGATCTATTGATTATTTCGACCATTGTCCTAACGCTAACTACGCTGTATTTCATGCGATTTGTTAAGTATTTAGATGTTATTTCTTTAGGAAAAGATGAAGCGATCAACTTAGGGATCAATTATGACTACGTGGTGAAAAGACTCCTAGTGGTTATATCCATCTACGTTTCGATATCAACGGCTCTAGTGGGGCCGATCACCTTCTTTGGTCTACTTGTAGCTAATGTGGGGCACCAGTTGTTCCGTACGCATAAGCATTCCTATCTGATTCCCGGCACGATTTTGCTAAGCATTATTGCACTTGTCGGGGGACAGTTTCTGGTAGAACGTGTTTTTGGATTCACTACTACGGTTAGTGTAATCATTAATTTTGCAGGCGGCGTCTACTTTGTCTATCTGCTGTTAAAGGAGAATAAGTCGTGGTAGAAGTTAAACATGTAACCAAACGTTATGGCGGAGTAACCGTCGTTGATGATGTGTCTCTTTCCATTAAAAAAGGAGCGATCACTTCCTTCATTGGCCCGAATGGAGCCGGTAAAAGTACGCTTCTCTCTATGATCAGTAGACTTATCTCCAAAGACGCGGGAGAAGTACTGATCGAAGGGAAGGAAATTGGCACCTGTAAGAGTAATGAACTTGCTCGTAAAATATCGGTACTAAAGCAGTCCAATCATATCAGCGTACGTCTCACCGTGAAGGAACTCGTTTCTTTTGGAAGGTTCCCATATTCACAAGGGAAGCTCACATCTGAGGATCGAGCGTTCGTTGATGAAGCGATTGCTTACATGGATCTCAAGGAGATGCAGGATAAATATATTGATCAGCTTAGTGGTGGACAACGTCAGAGAGCATATATTGCGATGGTTATGGCTCAGGATACAGAGTATATTTTGCTCGACGAGCCACTTAATAACCTGGACATGAAGCACTCGGTACAAATTATGAAGGTGCTACGCCGACTAGTAGAAGAAAAGGGCAAGACGATTGTGCTCGTCATTCATGATATTAATTTCGCTTCTTGTTATTCTGACTACATCGTAGCGCTCAAGAATGGGCGGGTAGCTTCATCGGGTACGGTTGATGAAATTATTGATACGGCAGTACTTAGGGATGTATATGACATGGATATCCCTATAGAAACAATTGGTGGTCGTAAAATTGGTGTCTATTTCTAAACAAGACGCCGCTTATATTCGGAAATTATTATGACGTAACGCACGAAGTGAAAGGCGCCAGCTTCCTGACGTATACGCGTATAATTCAAATAGCTAGACTATAAAATTTAGGGGTGAACATTTTTGAAGAAGAACTTATCTTTACTAATCATGACAGTGTTTCTTGCGGTAATCTTGGCAGCCTGTGGCTCCAATAATGCAGCAACTTCAAATAACAATACAGCAGCGGCAGGCAATACAGAGGCTACTACTGCACCGACAACTGAACCTAAAGAACTTACTTTCAAACATGCACTTGGCGAAACTACGATTAAGACCAATCCGCAAAAAGTGGTTGTGTTTGACTACGGTACACTCGACACATTGGATAAACTGGGCGTAGATGTGGCTGCATTGCCTAAAGGCAGCGTGCCATCTTACCTCTCTAAATATAGGGATGACAAATACGAAAATGTTGGCGATTTGAAAGAGCCAGACTTTGAGAAGATTAATAGTCTTTCTCCAGACCTGATCATTATCTCAGGCAGACAGAAAGATATGTATGAAGAATTTAGCAAAATTGCTCCTACGCTATACGTTGCTGTAGACAATGCGAACTACATGGAATCTTTTACAAATAACGTGAAGATGATGGGTCAAATTTTTGGCAAAGAAGCTGAAGTAGAGACCGAACTTGCTACTATTAATGACTCCATTAAAGCTCTAAATGAGAAAGTTACAGCAGAAAGTAAAAAAGCACTTATCATTCTTGCAAATGAAGGGAAAATCAGTGCTTACGGTTCTGGTTCCCGTTTCGGTATTATCCATGATGTATTCGGATTTGCACAGGCGGATGATAAGATTGAAGTATCCACTCACGGTCAAAGTGTATCTTACGAATATGTAGCCGACAAGAATCCAGATTATCTGTTCGTAGTAGATAGAGATGCGGTTGTGAAGAGTGATAGTGGAGAATCCGGCTCAGCGAAGAAAGCGGTTGAGAACGATCTCGTGAAGAACACAAATGCTTTTAAAAACGGTAAAATCATTTACCTAGATCCTAACTACTGGTACTTGTCTGGTGGCGGTTTGGTATCCGTTAGTGAAATGGTCAAGGAAGCTGGAACCGCTCTGGCAGCACAATAGTTCTAGAACATATGATTACCGGTGAATATCCGGTTAGAGAAAGCCTGTTGGCAGGAGTATTACTCCTTGTCGGCAGGCTTTTTTCGTTTTCTTCCATAGAATTACTGGTATATTCATACTAGTTGCTAAATTTAGCTGTAACTTTTTATGTTGGTATACGTGGTTAGGTTAAGGGGGGAGTGCATGAAGCGAAATTCACTGGATGAAATATATCAGATGTATGTGATGGATATTTACCGCTATTTGCGCTCCCTTTGTGGTGATCATCACGCGGCGGAAGACTTGATGCAGGAGACCTTTTATCGTGCTTATCTATATATAGAGGATTGCAAAGAAGAGAAGATTAAGCCTTGGCTGTTCCGTGTAGCCTACAACGCCTTCGTAGATTATAGGCGAAAGGAAGGACGCAGCTTGGTACAGAGTGAGGAATTCTTTAAACAGCTTGCTCATCCAGATACCACGGAAAGCACGCTGCTTCGGCAGGAACGTTGGGAAGAGATATGGGTATCGGTAGCCGAACTTCCTGACAATCAGAGGCATGCGCTGTTACTACATGATTTTCATGGTCTTAGTTATCGTGAAGCATCGGACATTATGAACGTGGGCCTGTCCCAATATAAGATATTGATCTTTCGAGCTAGACAGAAGCTGCGTGAGGCAGAGCGGAGGAGGAATGAAGATGAGTGAGGAATTCAAGGAGAAATTAAGAAGGTATGGCGAAGGCACTCTTGCAGACGAGGATAGGGATGAAGTGGAGCGCGAACTGGAGAAGATGGAAGTTTATCAGACTTATCTAGATGAACTCATGGGGGCAGAGGAGCCTGCTTCAGGTGATGGAAAGAGGATGAATTTCGGAAAAGGTGAAGGAAGCAGACCCAATAGGGAAAAAAAGATCATCCGCCGGGGCAAATGGAGAGCACGCGTGTCGAGCACACTTACGGTAATCTCTGCGTTGTTGATGTTCATGATCATTTGCAGCTTTATCACTGCAATATTTTATGGTACTGGGGAGAGAGTTGAGAAATACCGTGATGTTGTTTCTTCAGCTATTGCTGTTTCACAACCGAATACGATTGTACATTTAAGTAATGATTCCACTCCATTTTTTTCAATGAATCTAACTGGGGATATAAGGAAACAAGTGGGAGATGAACAAATTACTGTTGGAGATTATTCAATGAAGCTTTTATTTGGATGGGCTAGGCTCTACAACTATTCCTGGACGGATGAAAGTAGAGGTGTTGGTTATTATTTTGTGTATCCACAGGGGAAGCAGTCTGCGGCAAACAGTATGGATGATAGCAGTGAGTGGGAGAGATTAGAGAAGCTCCCGGAAGGAACAGTAGCTGAAGCGTACTTGTCTTTTGACCAATTATTTACGACAGATGAGCTACTGAAGAAGTTTGAACCTAAGAATCTTCAGCCTTTGTGGTTCGCGGCAGATACAGGTCCAAGGACACGAGAGCCAGTAATAAATGACCCATTAGGATTTCCAAGTACACCAATCTGGCATGCAGATGATATGAAAGTGACACAAGAATCAAAGAAAAAGTGGGGGTGGTTCGGAGGGGTGACTAGCCGCACGAGTGTTTCTCCATCTGTTGATTCATATGGGGATGCTGAACTACGTAATGCGAACTTCCTCAAGACATTGCACTTGATGCAGGAGTATAAATCGATCGCCAACAAGGTGATTCCGTTCATAGATCTGGATGATTCTATCAGTTATCTAGAGAAGAACGGAGTTAAGTTGTATGGAGCTGTCGTAACGGGTCCGGTTAAAGAACTGCTCAAGCTAAAAGAAGAAGAATGGGTCAGCAACATGCATGTGGGGGAAGTAAGACTGTGGAATTGGCGGGATCGAGAGAACTGAGTCACTGCAATAGCAGCCGGATATGCTCAATGTTGGTGGGGTATACCCGGCTTTGTTGTGTACAGAGAGCAGGCTATTTCTTTTCTAGTGCTTCTTCAACTTTAACAAATTGCCCCTTGATTTCACAGCTTGGACATTTTTGTGGTTTGCAGCGCCCTTCCTTAGTTTCCCCGCAGGCTGTACATTTCCACTGTGCCATCTATAAGACCTCCTTCATAAATTATTTTCCTTATCTTAACAATATTGAACATGCAAGGGAGTGGAAGAAGTCACAGAACTTGCTTCTCGCTTAAGCAAATCGTACAATTATTTGAATATTAGATTTACGGATATGTGAGATAACCAAAGTTGAGTATGATAGATTAGGAGCTGAGATTTATGAAAGTAGGAGTCGTATCTGATACACATATGTCAAGAATGGCTAAGTCTCTGCCAAAGGCGCTTATTGCAGAATTCCGAAATGTGGACATAATCTTGCATCTTGGGGATTGGGTGAGTATGGGAATCTATGATTTGCTGTCAGAATTAGGACCGGTAGAGGGTATTGCCGGAAATAATGATGGCGATGAGATCATTGAGCGTTTCGGAGAGCGCAAGATTATTACGCTTGAGGGAATCAGGATTGGTATGGTACATGGACATACGCCACATTCCCGTAAAGGAACGGACGGGAATGCCCTGCTTGCTTTTGCGAATGATGAGGTGGATTGTATTCTCTTCGGTCATTCACATCAACCCTTGCTAAGAGAGGAGAATGGGATCCTGCTATTTAATCCTGGTTCTCCTACAGATAAGCGGCGTGAGAAATTGTATTCTTTCGGAATATTGGATATCGAAGCGGGTAAGGTTAGTGCCCGGCATGTGTTCTACGATTCAAAGGAATAAGGGTCAATTGTCCAAATCATTCGGCGTTCTCTCCATGGTGAACGCCTCGGTTACCATTTACAATGTTGTTAAAACGGGCGAGGCCGGAAAGTGAGCGCTGATGATGAACAATTATCGTATAGAACGAGTGGTTTTAGATGATTTAGAACGGCTCATACCATTATTTGATGAATATCGAGTATTCTATGGAGCAGCCTCTGATCGGGAAGGGGCACGCGCCTTCTTAACCGACAGACTAAGGCTGAATGAATCTGTAATTCTTATGGTGGTAGAGGGGGAAGGTGACGGAAAACGTTCGTGGGGCTTCACACAGCTCTATCCTTCATTTTCATCGGTGACGATGGAGCGCCTCTGGATACTGAATGATTTGTTCGTTACTGCAGAGATCCGAGGGCATGGGCTAGGCGCTATGCTGCTGGAAAGTGCTAGAGATTATGCGATTTCTACGAATACGAAGGGCTTGTCCCTGACAACGATGACGGAGAATGTAGGCGCGCAGCGGTTATATGAAGCGCATGGCTACATTCGAGATGATGAATTTTATACCTATAACCTTTTTTTCTAAGGCTAGCTAGAGAGAAAGACGAGTAAGGGGCGTTAAAGTGGAAACAAGTAATAAGTTGGCAATCTTTTTTGACCTGGATGACACGTTATATGATCATTTGGTTCCTTTTGAAGAAGCAGTACGAGAAGTGCTCAGCCCAGATGAGAGTAGTCTGGATTTTGCGGAATTATTTTATAAAGTGAGACATCATAGTGATGTGTTATGGCCGATGTATTTGCGGGGAGAAATTCCGCTGGAGGAGACACGGGTGCGCCGTCTGGAGCTTGCTTTTGCTGAGTATGGTTTGCAGATTGATCGTGATCAAGCCTCAGCGGTACAAGCGGCATATATCGGCCGTCAATACACTATTCAGATGATTGATGGAGTGCGTGAGCACCTTGAACGATTTATTGCGGACGGTCATAAGGTAGGCATTATTACGAATGGCCCAAAGGATCATCAGATGAGTAAAATTCGTGGGCTAGGCTTAGATCAGATTATTCCCGAGGACATGATCTTTATTTCTGATGCTGTCGGTCTTGCTAAACCGGACCCAGAAATATTCGTACACGTAAACCAAAAGACAGGTACTTCGGCGGACCACTCGCTTTATATAGGGGATACTTGGGCTAACGATGTAGTTGGAGCGCTCGCGGCTGGATGGAAGGTCTGTTGGTATAATCCGAGAGGCAGACAACCGGCTACGAATCATAAGCCTAGTTATATTTTCACTAATTATAAGGAATTTGGCGAGCTTCCTTTGGTGTGAGAGGTGGAATTTAATTAAACGCTCATAGGATAAAAGTGGATCAACGTAGTGTGCATGTTAGCTTATACGGAAAAATTCCCTATAATAAGCGACTATTTAGGTTATATTGCGAATTATGCGGAAATCCTCCCTATAAATACAGTGAAAAAAATAAATTAAGAACGATTCAGGTAAATTATAGGGACAATTTCCCTATATTCTGTTAATTCGGCTATTAAATCTAGAATTATAGGGAGAAAATTCCTATAGTAGCGCATCGTAGTGTGTATATGCTCCATATAAAAAAAGCTTGCTCCCTAAAAGCCAATTTCGGCATAAAGGGGCAAGCTTTTTCATTTACTCTGCGAAGCTGTACGTTGGGTCCGTCAGTTTCATTCTTTCTTTAATGCCTGCTGTGGCATAAATTTTGTTGTCATCGGTAATAAAAAAAGCTTCAACATCTTCAGGTAACGATTCAAGATATTTCATGCCTTCTTCTTTTCCCATTAGAAATACCCCAGTAGACAAGGCATCCGCAATTGTTGCATTCGGGCTCATAATGGTAAGACTTTTGAGACCGTTCTGAGAAGGATATCCTGTGCGCGGATCAATGATATGATGGTAACGAACATTGTCCTGCATAAAATACCGTTCGTAAACACCAGAAGCATCGATGACCTCATCTGCAATTTTGATCGTTCCTAGCTGTGTGCCACGGCTCTGATCTGGATCCTGCAATCCGATATTCCATTCGCTTCCGTTTGGCTTCTTACCGAGTGCAATGATACTGCTGCCTCCGAGGTTAATCATAGCGCTATTTAGACCTTGCTCTTTCAAATAATCAGCGATACGGTCTGCAGCATAACCTTTTCCAATGCCGCCTAGATCCAGCACCATATTTTCCTTCATCAGCTTTACAGTTTTCGCAGCTTCATCAATTTCAACGTCCTTGTAGTTGGTTAGGCTCTTGGCTTTATCAATATCAGCTTGGGGAGGGACTTTATCGCCGCCACTACCGATATTCCAGAGATCGATTAGCGGACCGATTGTGGGATCAAATAGCCCGTCCATTTCTTTTGCATATTGAAGGGATTGTTTAATCACATCCAGGGTCTCGTCAGAAACGACAACGGCTTCTTTCCCTGCTGCTTGGTTGACAGCGTAAAGCTCGCCGCCTTCTTTGGTGCGGCTAAGCTCCATATCCATTCGTTCCAGCATGTGCTGGATATCATCCATATTTTTCTGTGCTACGTTATCTCCGAACACTTTTATATTCACGACAGTGTCATAAATATAAAATGTTTGAGAGAGAGACTTTTCCTCTCCTTTTCCGGATGTTACTGCGCTACCCGTAGTTTCCGCCGCCTTATCGTCCTTCTCCTTAGTAATTAGCCAAGCACCGACAGCTATGATGACGATGACGATTACAACGAGGATCAGCGTCATTTTTTTGTTCTTGAACATATTCCACCATCCATAAAGTTAGTTTCTAAACCACATCATTACTTATAATACCCCAGATAAGAAGTTGATGGAAATTAATTTCATGACACATTTAAGGATAAGCCGGTCAGCATAGCAAAAAAGCCCCGTATCCTGATTCGGGGCGGCGCTATAGATTTTAAAAAAACGATCCTACTTAATCGAGCATATATTCACTGTATTTATTCTTACGAGGATTTAGTACGAAGAGGATCCCTTTGGCATATCCGCTAACGGCTTTGAAATTCCGCTTTAGGGTTGCTTTAGCCGTCAGACAAGACAGTGTCCAGATCAGGGCAGCATAATTCATAAATGGAGCTTTACGCAAGTTCAGCAAATAGTAATGATTGATTGCAGTAGCTCGTGCAACAACCCCTGCCTTATCACGAGAACCTGGCGACTCATGATGGATGATTTTCATGGCGGGGTTAATCACAAGCTTGCCATACTGGCTGGCCAAGTGGGATAAATAAATATCCTCGGCTATGGAGTAGCTTGTCATCCATGGATAGGGCTTAATATCACGCAGTGCCGAGCGCCGGAAGGACATATTACACCCGTGAAAAAAATCCGTTTCAAATACCTGCTTCTTCTCTCCCCAAAGGAATTGCGAGCCTGCAAACATACTTGCCGACAATCTGCCTGGTGATCCGGACATTTGTCCGGTTATCATACCGAACAGCCTGCTTGGAATGCTACTATGTATGCCTTTTGCTACACCACCTACACCAACAATGGAATCATCGGCTGCATAAGTATCTAGCAGTCGTCGAATATATAAGGAGTCATCTAATTCTGCATCATCATCTAAGTTGAGCACAATTTCTGCATGGATCAGTCCTAGCGCTTCGTAACGGGAAAGCCAGAGGCCAGGCTTAGTTTTGCGATGATAATGAAGTTCAGCCTGCGGTAATCCAGTTAGTATTTCACGATAATAAACTAATCTGTCCTCAGGGATCTCACCGTCGTCCACAATCCATAGCTCGATGGAGATGTCCTCAAGCTGTGTCTGCTTGCCAATGGACTCTATGCACACCGTAAGGTCGTCGATTCGGTTACGGGTAGGAATCACTATAGATATATCATACATATCTGATCTCCCTTCAGGACTTCTTTTGTCCGCTAATCTGAATGCAGTCTTCCGGCAAAATGGTTACCTTTATTCTATCTGTCCTGAAGAAGAGCGTATATACCACTTTCGTATACTTTTAGTTGGGGCTCAGGTCTAATGAGATTTTTTTTAAAATAAAAGTTAAGTTTGTATTTTTCGGTTTTTAACTATATAATAGTAAGTGACGAATATTTAGTTATCAATCTTATTCAGCAGTTACTAATGAACCATAATATTAGGAGGTTTTTTCATGAGAATAGATATTTGGTCCGATTATGCTTGTCCATTTTGTTACATTGGTAAAAGACGTTTGGAGAATGCGCTGAGTCAATTCCCGAATCGAGATCAAGTAGAAGTGGTATTCCGTAGCTTTCAACTGGATCCACATGCAAAAGTGAATGAGACTAAGAGTATTCACGAGATGCTGGCTTCCAAATACGGTATGACTATTGAAAAAGCAAAAGCAATGAACGCACAGCTAGCTGAGCAAGCGCAAGATGTGGGGTTGGATTTCCAATTCGATGCGATGAAGCATACGAATACTTTCGATAGTCACCGCTTGAGTCACTTTGCAAGCTCAAAAGGAAAAGGTGCAGAAATGTCCGAACGTCTGCTACGTGCCTACTTTACGGATTCATTGAATCTTGGAGATCGCAGTGTACTTGCTACACTTGCTGCTGAGGTAGGGCTTGATCAGGTAGAAGTAGCGGCAATGCTGGAGACAGATGCTTACACAGCTGAAGTGAATGGAGATATCGAAGAAGGAAGCCGTCTGAATATTACCGGTGTGCCTTTCTTCGTGTTCAACAATAAATATGCTTTATCCGGTGCACAGCCAGGACCTGTATTTACAGAGGTGTTGGATACCGTGTGGGCGGAAGAACAAGCTGGACCAACACTGCAAGTGGTTGGCAAAGGACAATCTGACGTATCCACGGATGATGGCTGCGCGGACGGATCTTGCAATATATAAAGTTCGTATAGTGTGGAGAAGAAGAGATGGAGAAGTTTCCATTTCTTCTTTTTTTAGTTCCGAAACTCTGCTCTTGTTAATTCATAATCAATAGAAGATTGCCATTCTCCAAGTTGGTTTTTCCACGAATTCAAATGAAGGGCAACTTTACGAAAGCCAATGTTCTCATATACATGCTGAGCTCTTGAATTCTTGGCGTTGGTATCGAGAACGATTGTGCGATAGCCCATATTCACAAATAAGAAGTTAATCAACATGGTTAAAAATACAGTTCCAAAGCCTTTATCCTGTTCATTAGAATCACAGATTTTGATGCCAATTTCTGCAGTGCCGCCGGCAATGGTTCTGTAATTCATTTCTCCTGATGGGACACCATCGATGTCCAGTATCAAGCGGCGATTAAGATCGGTGTCAGTTAGAAGGTTTTGCAATATATCCTGCTCTGTGCAGCCGATGCCATTAGGAAAACCGGCATGTGCCATAAGCTTTCCATCGTTCCACCAACTGCATAAGAGGGGGACATCATTTGCTGTTGCATTGCGTATGACTAAATTTCCATTCTCTATATACATAAATTCCTCATCCATTCCTTTGAATTTCATGAAGAGCTTAACATACACACGATTTCACCTGGAATGGAGAGTTCATATTAAATCAAGTTTTACACACTAAAAAGACAAGCGCCCCCGAATCCATCCGGGAATGCTCGTCTTTTTAAGATATGTTTATCTAAAAGAAGTGATAAAGCTTGTGAACAAGGTGCGGACATCGTACTGATGCTGATTAATTGGCTCGATAGGCCGGTTAATGCCAAGCAGTGTGTATACTGCAGTTCTGGCTGCTCTGATAGAGTATTCTTCCGTGAATACAACATCATCTGGAATTTCACAATATTGTCCAACGAAAGCAAGGTTAGTAGAGCCTTCAGGAACTACTTTAGGTCGGTCACTGTTTAATCTAGGCATGAATTGTGAAGTGATATAAGGCATCATACATGGAATACAGTTAGCAGTTGCCATGATCTCGTCCTTATGTTCTTCAAAATGAAGATGACCGATTAATTCTTCCATAATTTCTTCTCCGGTACATTCGCTCATTTTCTTCTTCACGAAGTCTCCTACGTTGTCAGGGTACAAACCGTAGCCCCAGAATACTTTCACATGCTCCGGTTGATTGCGGAAATGCGGTTGGAAAGCTAAGACAACGGACATCAACCAGCTCGAATCTTTAAAGGTAACCAATGCGCCAGTACCTGCACGATTGCGAGTGAATTTCTCCATCAGATCGAAGAATTTGGAATCTTGGAAGGTCACGGTAAAGGACTCCCATTTCGAACCATCTACATGATCATCGAAGGAGGATGGATTGCCGAGACCTGGTTTTTTGGCGGCGATGTTCTCCCATAATTTCCATGAGCTACCCTTTCCGTTGAGACGTGGGGCAGAGGTCATAGATCCAAGGCTGGAGCCTTCGGTCATAGAGCCGTTCGTGACGATTACAATATCGTCTTCGCTTATGTTAGTAACGTCTGGGGCACCTTGGCGTAGGACGTTCATTTGGGTTACGGTAATGCCATCTCCGTCTTTGAACTGCAGGTCAGTTACTGTACATTTCAGTGTAAAGTCTACACCGAAGCCTTCGAGATATTTGTGCATTGGTAAGATGATGGAATCATACTGGTTATAAGGAGTGCGTGTTACGCCTTCCAGGGTTTGAATTCTTGGGAACTCATGAACGAAGCGAATCATATATCGTTTAAGCTCTACTGCGCTATGCCAAGGTTGGAAGGCGAAAGTAGTAGCCCACATGTACCAGAAGTTCGTGGTGAAAAAGTGTGGACCAAACCAGTCATTAATCCGGGCTTTTCCCATTTTTTCTTCCGGTGTAATGATCAATTTACCCATCGCAAGCCGGTCAGCCATATCGAAGCCCATGGATAATACATCTTCCACCTCGCCGTTACGGTTAACGAGTCTAGCGTTGGCGTGTGTTGGATTGGCGGTATCGAATTCTATAATCTCTTCTCTAACGGATTTCTCAGGATGGTCGAGGGAGGGAATCGAAATGAGTAAATCCCATGTATTCTCATAGGTCTCATCGTTGAGCATCCGGCCACCGCGAATGACATAACCGTGCTCAGCGTCACCTGCGCCGTCGTTGCTGCCACCGAGAATCTTCATCTCTTCAATAATGTGAATGTTTTGTCCCGGAAAGTCACAGTCTCTGACCAGGTAAGCCGCGCCCGCTAAGGATGCAATTCCGCTACCGACAAAATAAACCTGTTTATTACCGTACTCTTTTTTCACAATGGTCGCCTCCAAGTTGTTGTTGAAATAATCACACTCTTAATGTAAACCAACTCCAATTTTGAAGGTATAATCAAACCTTTTAGAGTGTATGGATTTTAGTCATTACGGTCCATATGTCTAGTTTTTAGACAAAAAAAACCGCTGAACCCAAAGGTTACAACGGTTTGTTCTCATATTTATGCAATGCTTTCAAAAAGTTACCCTCAATCAGCACGTTGAGCTTCTCAATGATATGATTCGGCGGTTCTTTCATCCTATCTCTCATCCACTGAATGACGAGGCCTGTGAAGGCCAGTGTATAGAAGTTGGCAATGAAATGTTTATCTTCGTGGCTAACCTCCATCCCAGCGGACAGTTCGTTTATGACACCCATAATGAGGTCATTCGTCACTTCGTATAGATACGCATCCAGGTGATTTCTACCCAGTGAATTCAATGTGTTGCAGCAAAAGGTTTTATTTCGTTCGATGTAGCAGAAGATTCTATAAAAACCATCCGTCCACGTGCTATAGCTACGATACTGTGCGATGCTTTCTACAGCCTCGGTCTTATAGATCCAACCCAGTAAATCAAATATATCCTGAAAATGATAATAGAAGGTTTGTCTATTTAGTCCGCAATGGTCCACGAGCTGTTTGACTGTAATCTTATTTAGTGACGTATGTTCCATTAGTTCTTTCAAGGAATGGGACAGTGCATTTTTGGTGAGAAAAGAATTGGACAACGATCTATCACCTCTCCATTCAAGCTTTCGGCCACTGCTTAACCAGCAGACGAATACCTTCCGCTAATAAACCAAGTGCAAATCCGCCACATGAAAAAAAGAAAAATGCTAGGAATCCCGCGAGATCCTCCCAACCGGACATCTCTCTGTAGGTGTAGCTTAGCATAATTACCGAACCGATAATTATTCCTGTTGTAGTGATTAACCAGAGTAGACGAGCTCCGAGCCAGCCTAAGGCGTTCACGATACCAGATACGACAATGGAAAAAAGTGCGAAGCGCAGCAAGAGTGTGACATCCAATGTATGAGCCATCATAACGAATCTGTGCAGAATGAAGAGCAGCCATAGAAACACACCATAAACAGCCATCCAGATAAACCAATGCTTACTTTTGGCAGCAGGCAGGAATTTCATTTCTTGCTCACCTCTTTTTCCAAAGTACGAACGGTATGCAG
The DNA here is from genome assembly GCF_037977235.1 of Paenibacillus sp. FSL K6-0276. NCBI lineage: Bacteria > Bacillati > Bacillota > Bacilli > Caryophanales > Paenibacillaceae > Paenibacillus > Paenibacillus sp. FSL K6-0276. The sequence goes on from NZ_CP150276.1 coordinate 1,402,433, forward strand.
TAGGGATTACACCGAGAAAGACTCCAGTTCTTCTGCACTTTGCAGAAGATGATTCAGTAGATTCGGAATGTCTTCCATCTGTTCCTCAGTGATTTGTCTTTTGAATCGCAGCTCGATGCAGTTATTGTAGGTTTCGCCTTCTTGACCATAAATGAAGCTTAAAGACTGTATGGGCTGGAATTCAGGTCCCCAGATCGCTTTGAGAATACTCTCGATCGCCTGACATTCAGCAGAGATATCTTCGATTTCCATGTAAAAACGTAACGAAAGATTACAGCCGGGATCCGTGTTCGGCACTTCCAATATTTCATCGCTAAGATCTTTCACAGATGAAGTGAGGAAGACTTCGGCGGTTACGTTCCTACCAGCAGTCAATTGGAAGGAAAGACTGAATTCTCTGGACATCAATGCCATATTCAGAAGGTCGGAACGATCTGTAACTACCAGAATTCCGTCCAGATTATCGTAGTCGTAGATTTGGTTCTCAAAAGCAATCTTTATATTATCGAAGACAGTAGGATGGAACAATAATGGCACCTTCTTTTGTTTATTTGTATTGTAACATGATCTAAATAGAAGTGAAAAAGATGCCCAAGGACCATATGGACCGGGCATCTTTCGAGTGTTACTCCATGACCTTGAACATGCCCGTCATGCCGGGGGCGTGATTCTGAAAGCCGTATCGTTCGTAAAAGGTATCCTTGCCATGTGATGCGAAAAGTCCGACGAAAGCGCTGGAACAACAATGAGATCGAATATAGTGTAGTAGCTGCTCAATAATGACATTACCAATGCCTTGGCCCTGAAATTCGGGAAGCACGGCTACGTCCTGAATATAAAAATACATATGTCCATCGCCGACGATCCGCCCCATACCTATAACCTTGTCTTCCTGTACAACGACCATACCATAAACCGAATGAGCCAGAGAGGCTGCGGTCATTTCCGTATTCACGTTCCCCCAACCGACGGCTTCCCATAAGGAGGAATGCTCCTCGGTCGTAGGTAAACGTTCAATACATTCATAGTGGTGAGCTGTTGTCATAGTTAATCACCCATTCTTAGTTAAGTTATTGTAGCGATTGTAGTGTAGTAAGCTCCACTGTAATCAGCCCCTATCCGTTGAATGGGTATTATCCGTTACATATCAGTTTGTCGGTGCTGGTGCGGTATATTTCAGGAATGTCTTCGGAATTGGGCTTTCGAAGGTCATTAACTCTCCCGTAGTAGGATGAATAAAAGTAAGTACACGAGCATGCAGGCCGAGGCGGCCTACCGTTTTGGTCTCTGCACCATATTTTTTGTCTCCTGCGATCGGATGGCCGATATCCGCCATATGAACACGAATCTGATTCTTGCGTCCAGTTTCAAGCTTTACCTCAAGCAAGGAGAAGTGGCGGTTCGCCTGAATGAGCTTATAATGTGTAATCGCATGTAGACCATCGCCTTCATGAGGACTGGAGTACATTTTTAGGGTAGAGGTTTCCTTTAACCAAGAACTAACTGTACCTTCTGGTCTTTTAACGGCGCCTTCGACAAGTGCTACGTAAGAACGTTCTTTCACCGTATCCTTCCAGGTAGTTTGCAGTGCCTGCTGGATCCGTTCGCTTTTGGCAAACATCATCACGCCAGACGTATCGCGGTCCAAGCGGTGTACGACAAAAATTCGGTTCTTCGGATTGCTGATGCGGACATGCTCCATTAGCTGGCGGTAAGCCGTTAATTCATTTTCTTCCGCAGTGGCAATTGATAGGAGTCCAGCATCCTTCTGAATAATGATTAGATCATCATCCTCATGAACGATGGTGAGTCCGATCATTTCATCTACTTGTACGGGCTTCTCTTGATCAATCGCCACGGTTTGACCTGGGTGCAATTGGAGATTATGCTGGGTGGCTACCTTACCATTCACTGCTACTTGTCCACGAGATAGGATGGATTTGATCGCATTTCGCCCTCGTCCTGTGATGTGGCTGAGTAAGAATGGTAACAGCTCAGAAGGTTCATTTACTGTAAAAGACTTAGGCGCTGCGGGTGCTTTAACTTTATGATTAAGCTTGCCATTCGGCTTGCTGTGGGAACGAGTACCTCTTTTGGCTGTTTCTTTAGGATTTCTTCTTGAGTTCATGACTGCATTCTCCGTCCTTTAATATTGTACTCCTCAATATACCATGGGCTGTTAAGAAATACTATGTGAAGGGCAGCAAGAAACGGAAAGAAGACTTCAAGAGTGTTGCTCAATACACCATTGACCGCTAAACTAAAGATAGAAACGCCTAAGGAGTCATGAGAGATATGAAGATGCAAGCACCTACTATTGAACAGGCGCAGGCTGAGCTGCAAAAATATTACGGTTATCCAGACTTTCGGGATGGCCAGAAGAAGATTGTTCAGAACTTGCTGGAAGGTCGCGACACGCTGGGGATTTTACCTACGGGGGGCGGAAAATCGATCTGCTACCAGGTTCCTGCACTGCTGCTACCGGGGCTGACACTGGTGATATCGCCACTGATCTCACTGATGAAAGATCAGGTGGATGCTTTAACCACTGCAGGTATTCCGGCAGCTTTTATTAATAGTACATTGAGCGGAAAAGAAGTGAATGAGCGGATTCGGGCGGCCCGGCGGGGCGATCTGAAGCTGCTTTATGTCGCGCCCGAACGGCTTGAACTGGACTGGTTCCGCTTAGAGATGGCCGAATTGTCCATTTCTTGCGTGGCTGTGGATGAGGCACACTGTGTATCCCAGTGGGGTCATGATTTCCGCACAAGCTATTTGTCGGTATCGCCATTTGTAGACGAGCTGCCAGAACGGCCTATTTTGGCTGCATTTACAGCGACGGCAACGCCAGAGGTTATGGAGGACATGGTTCGGCTGCTGCGTCTGCGCGAGCCGGGTATTTTCATGACTGGACTCGGAAGAGATAATCTAGCAATGTCCGTGCTACGTGGAGAGAACAAGCGGGAGTTCGTCATGGATTACACAGCGACGCATTCCCATCAGCCGGGCATTGTATATGCGGCTACACGCAAAGAAGTGGATGATTTATATCAAAGGTTGCAGGCTTCTGGAATAGCAGCGGGCCGCTATCACGCGGGTATGAATGATCAGGAACGGGCAGATAGCCAGGAAGGCTTTCTATATGATGATATCCGTGTCATTGTGGCTACGAATGCTTTTGGGATGGGGATTGATAAATCTAATGTTCGGTATGTGATTCATTACAATATGCCGAAGAATATGGAAGCATATGTTCAGGAGGCTGGTCGTGCTGGTCGTGACGGTGAACCCAGTGAGTGTATCCTACTCTTTAGTGCGCAGGATATTATGACTCAGAAGTTCCTGATTGAGCAGAATCCGCAGGATACGGACCGCAAAGCCAACGAATATCGTAAGCTTCAGCAAATGATCGATTATTGCTATACTACCCGTTGTTTACGGAGTGCTCAGCTGGATTATTTTGGTGAGGCACATGGGGACAAGTCATGCGGCATTTGCAGCTCGTGTACGGATGAACGAGAGCTCGTAGATATGACCGTAGATGCGCAGAAGATTTTCTCATGCATTCACCGTATGCGGGAACGTTATGGTGTAGCATTGGTGGCTTCTGTGCTTAAAGGCTCTCGCAATCAAAAGGTGATGCAGTATGGTTTTGATAAGCTGCCGACCCATGGTGCTATGTCGAGCCGGACGGAGAAGGAGATCTCGGAGAGTATCAATGTGCTCATTTCTGAAGGATATCTTGCTTTGTCGGAAGGACAATACCCCGTAGTGCGGCTCCAGCCTTTGGCTGCTGAGGTGCTGCGCGGACAGCGTGAGGTCATGCAGCGTGTGGCGCGTCCTTCACGAGCGGGCAATGCATCCGGCACGCGAGTTCGTAGTCGCGGGCATGACTTGTCACCTTCGGCTGTCAATGAGACAGTCTTCGAGCAGCTTCGTCTTATCCGGCGGGAGCTGGCAGGCCGGGAGCATGTGCCGTCTTATATTATCTTTAATGATGCAACGCTTCGTGAGATGAGTGTGGTTTGTCCGCAGACCGAAGCGGAAATGCTGAGAGTGAAGGGTGTTGGGGAAGTGAAATACCGGAAGTACGGTAAGGCATTCCTGGAGTTTTTTCAAAATGAAATGTAGAAAAGGTCGTGTAGCATGAAAATCATCCTAACCACATTAAACGCCAAATACATCCATACCTCACTGGCGATCCGATTGCTAAAAGCATACAGTGAGCATGAATTTAATGATATTCATTTGGCAGAGTACACCATCAAAGATCCGGTGATGAATATCGTGTCCGACTTGTTTCAGAAACAGCCAGATGTGATTGGCTTCTCTTGTTATATCTGGAACATCGAAGAGACTCTTAAGCTGGTTGGTATCCTTAAGCAAGTTATGCCTGAAATTACGATTGTTCTCGGAGGACCGGAAGTGTCCTATGAACCGCTCCATTGGATGAAGAGAGAAGCTGGTATTGATTTTATAGTCAATGGAGATGGAGAAGAGACCTTCCACCATCTGCTTCAGGAGCTAAGGGATGATCGCAAGTTTCACTTTGTATATGGAGCCGCTTATCGTAAGGGAGAGGAGATTATTGTAAATCCACCACGTCCCAAAAGTGATCTAAATACGCTTCCTACACCACATCGTTTTCCTGATGATATTCCAGATTTGGGTAAACGTATTGTTTATTTTGAGACGAGCCGTGGGTGCCCTTTTAACTGTCAGTTCTGTTTGTCCAGTATTGAGGTAGGCGTACGTTATTATGATATTGAACGCGTGAAGTCTGATCTTCTCTACTTAATTGAAAATGGTGCCAAAATCATTAAATTCCTGGACCGCACCTTCAATATTAACCGTAACTATGCGATGGAAATGTTTCAATTTCTGATCGATAATCATCAAGGCTGTGTGTTTCAGTTTGAAATCACAGCAGACATTATGCGGCCGGAAGTTCTTGATTTCCTGTCTAAAAATGCGCCTCCGGGCATCTTTAGATTTGAGATTGGTGTACAGTCTACGAATGATGAGACGAACGAGCTCGTTAAACGTCGCCAGAATTTCAAGAAGCTGTCCCGTACTGTAATGAAGATCAAGGAAAGTCGCAATATCGATCAGCATCTAGATTTGATCGCGGGGCTTCCGATGGAGGATTACAACACCTTCCGCAAAACGTTTAATGATGTATTCGTCATGGAGCCAGAAGAGCTGCAGCTCGGATTCCTCAAAATGCTTCGCGGGACCGGTCTGCGCGCACAGGCGGCAAAATATGAGTACACGTATATGGAACATGCACCTTACGAAATTCTTAGCAGTCATATGATGACTTTCTCTGATATTATCCGTTTGAAGCGGCTTGAGGATGTGCTGGAGAAATACTGGAACAGCCACCGGATGGACCATACGGCCAAATACTTGATCCGTCACGTGTTTGATTCACCATTCGATTTCTTTCAGGAGTTCGGAGACTACTGGGAGGAGAGAGGCTGGCAAAAGATTGGCCATCAGCTGGAAGATCTCTTCACCCGCTTGCAGTCCTTCCTGATAGATCGTGGGACACAGTCTATGGATATTATTACTGGGCTGATGAAGCTTGATTATTTCCTAGGACACAAGTACAAGCCTCGTAAAATCTGGTGGGATTTCGTGCTGGATAAATCGGATTGGTCGAGCTATTTGAAGGATATAGCTGCTAATCCAAGCCAAATCTCTGCCCAACTAGCAGAAGCCGGACTCAGTGAAAGAGAGCTGCAAAAGTATACTGTGCTTGAAGTGCTGCCGTTCTCGCTAGAAGCGGTGCTGGATTCAATCAGCGGTCTTCGGGCGGATGGGGGTTCAGAGGAAGATGAAGCTGATAATGCTAATCACGAGGCTGTACTTTCTTCAGAGTCGCTATTACAGGGAGTCACAGATAGCAGTTTAGAAGAGTCTGTTCAAACCTCAAGCTCTGCTATAGCCGTAGCTGAACATGCTTCCGTTCGAGAAGGTCGCACGCTGCTAATCGTAATGTATCAACAGAACGAGAGCCAACGCGCTCAATACTATACCCTGCCTTTGTAATACGGTGAGCGTCCACACCAAGCGTCTATGTTTATCCTACTCAAAAATAAGGGGTGTTCGTGGTAGACTTTTCATGTCTACCACGAACACCCCTATGTTTTTTCTCCTAAGTCGTCGTCGTAACCTCTGAAGGGAGATGCTGGTCTAACCAGTTAAGCGCATCGGCTGTAACTTGATCCCGGTTCACCTCATTAAGCATTTCATGCCTGCCTCCTGGATAGAGCCGATATTCTACGTCCGATATCCCTCGTTTCTTGTACAACTCCGCAAGTCGGAGAATACCCTGACCGTTCATTCCTACAGGATCCTTATCGCCAGCGAAAAGATAAATAGGCTTGTCTTTACATAATGTACGCAAAGAGTCCTCAGAATGGATTTCCCTAAGTAGGTGGAAGAAATCACGGAAAAAGCGTGTCGTACAAATGGCTCCGCAGAATGGATCAGAAATATACTTATCTACTTCCGCGTCGTCACTGCTCAGCCAGTCATAGGCTGTTCTTACCGGAGAAAAGGCACGGTTATAACTGCCGAATACTAAGCTGTTCAGCAGTACACTACGGTGATGTTCACCCTTTAACTTAAGCTGCACACTAGCCAGAGATTCTCCTATGCGCAGCATACTGCGTGGACCATTTGTCCCGCTTAGGATAAACCCTGCATAGATTTCACTGCCTTCTTCACACATAAGCTTTTGGGCCAGAAAGGAGCCCATACTATGAGCGAATAAAACAATCGGTATCCCTTCATGTTTGGATAGTGCTGTGGCAGCGACTTGAAGGAGATTGCGCCTCATCCAATAAAACCCGTTCTCACCAGTATCTCCGAGCAGATTGACTTGACCAGCAGTTTTACCATGTCCCCGATGGTCATTGGCATATACTGCATAACCCGCTCCTGTCAATGCTTCCGCAAAACGAGCGTAACGGGCAGCCGTTTCACACATTCCGTGGGAAATTTGCACAATTCCCTTAATTGGTTTATCCGACTCTGGCAACCATTCATAAACATGAATGACTACGCCAATAGGATCCGTTAGGGTAAAGCTGTTTTCCGTCATGTCCTTTCCTCCTTAAGTTCGTGACTTATGGCAAATAAGAACGAAGCACAGTGGAATGTCCTTCGATGGTGTAGAGACCTAGACTGGAAGGAATTAAATAACATTCTCCTGCAGCATAAGGCTGAGATCCGCCATCCCAAGTCAGATGTCCGCTGCCTTCACAGATAACCAGAATAGTGAAGCTGTCTTCTGTAGTGGTGAGGCCCCATGAACCATTTACGATTCCTTTTTCTACGATAAAATATGGCGAGGCGGCAAGTTGCAGCCACTCTCCAGGAACTGCATTATCTGTCTTCATCGAAGTAGCCCCGGCGCCTTCATATGCCGTAACATTAAGTGAATCTTCGATATGAAGCTCGCGTGGTTTTCCATCCAGACCTGGACGGTCGTAGTCATAAATGCGGTAAGTAGTGTCGGAATTCTGCTGAATCTCTGCAACAACGACACCAGCGCATAGAGCATGAACGGTTCCAGCTGGGATATAGAAGGAGTCTCCTGCGGAGACAGATACTTCTTGAAGGCTATCCATAACGGTGCCTTTTTCCAGTGCTTCGCGCAACGTTTCACGGTCCACGCCATCCTTAAGGCCATAGATGATCTTGGCACCTGGCTTAGCGTCTAACACGTACCACATCTCTGTTTTGCCCAGTTCACCTTTTGGTAATCCCACATAATCATCTGTAGGGTGGACTTGAACGGAAAGATTGTCGTTGCAATCCAGCAATTTGATTAGTAGAGGAAATCTTCCTCCCGCCTCTGAAATCCCTTTGCTTCCGAACCATTCATGGCCGAACTGTTCACGAATTTGATCCAAGCCTTGACCGGCTAACTCTCCGTTTACCACCGAAGACGTACCATTTGCGTGATCGGCGATCATCCAGCCTTCACCAATATGTCCCTCTGGCAGATCTAGGCCGAATTTCTCCAGTGCGCGGCCTCCCCAAACACGTTCTTTAAACTCTGGTTGAAATTTCAAAGGATATGGTTGTGTCATTAGTACATCTTCCTTCCCAAATATAAAATGATTTGATTACTTACAGTCTAAGAGGGGATTCCTTTTTTCTTCTCGAGCGCAATCACATAAGGTGCATCATTGCGCTGCAGCTGGCGATAAACAATGCTCTGCGCTAGCTGAGGGGATACTGCCGCTGCCCACGATTGAACAGCGGCGGCTTCGAGATCTCCGCCTTCATGGCCGGGATAAAGTACAGCCGTAATGATTCCCCCTGGACGAAGCAACTGGAGTGAAGCCTCCAAGGCTGCAATTGTGCTATCGGGCTGAGTGATAATGTTCTTGTCGGCATCGCCGGAAGGCAGGTACCCCAGATTAAACATTATAGCACCCACGGTGCCATGCCAGATCGCTGGAACGGCTTCAGCCATTTCGGCGTGACTGCGTTCCAGCAAGGTGACGGCAGAGAGCGAAGGAGTTTCCTCTCTTGCATTCCGTAGACGCTCTCCAGCCAGCTTCAGCGCTGCGGATTGGATATCGAAGCCGTAGACTTCCCCGCGAGTTCCGGTTGTTTTGGCTAGAAAAAGCGTATCTGCCCCTGTACCTACAGTAGCATCGATCGCTCGATCACCTAAGGTCAGCCGCTCAGAGATTAATTTATGGGCAAAGCTTAGAACGGACATAAAGCCCATTAGCTTTTCCTCCAATACTTACCCTGCCAAGTATCACGAGCGACAAGCTCATCGTCAATGGCATTTAGCACTTCCCACTTCTTGAGGCTCCACATCGGTCCGATTAAGAGATCCCGAGGTGCATCGCCGGTCAGACGGTGTACAATCATCTCAGGTGGCAGAATTTCAAGTGAATCAGCAATCAGCTTAACATACTCTTCCTGTTCCATGAAACGAAGCAAGCCTGCTTCATATTGTTTTACCATTGGTGTTTTACGCATGAGATGTAGAAGGTGAATTTTGATGCCCTGCACATCCATGCGGGCTACAGCAGATACGGTTTCCAGCATCATTTCGTGCGTCTCCTGTGGGAGGCCGTGAATGATATGCGTACAGACACGAATACCGTGACGCCGAAGCTTCTCAACAGCCTCTACATAACACTGGGTATCGTGCGCCCGATTAATAAGCTCAGAAGTGGAGTCATGTATAGTCTGAAGACCCATCTCTACCCACAGATATGTGCGCTTGTTCAGCTCCGCTAAATATTCGACAACATCATCGGGCAAACAGTCAGGACGTGTAGCAATAGATAATCCAACAACACCTGGCTGCTGCAAAATAACTTCGTAATATTCTCTGAGCTCTTCGACCGGAGCGTACGTATTGGTATAGGCCTGAAAGTATCCGATGTATTTGGCATTTGGCCATTTTAGATGCTGTTTGTCACGGATATTATTGAATTGAGTGACGAGATCATCCCGGCGACTTCCCGCAAAATCACCAGAACCTCTGGCACTGCAAAAGGTGCAGCCACCTTTAGCGATGGAGCCGTCACGGTTGGGACAGGTAAATCCTGCATCGAGCATAACTTTGAATACCTTAGTATTCATGTGCTCACGCATTTCATAATTCCAAGTATGGAATCGTTTATCCCCCCACAGTAGCGGAGAGGAAGTGTATTGAAGATTAGACACGAGTAGCTCCTTTCTGAAAATATAATCATGGATAAGTTTCCTTAATCCTTATATTTTTCTGAGACGGATAGCGTCCTTTATAAAAGCACACACAGCCGTTTCTTCATAATCCAATACATTGTATCAAAAAACCGAGCTCGGCGTAACATTGACTCCCAGTAATGGCATGAAAAATAGGCCGCAAGAAGGGTGGTTTCGGCTTGTAAATGCTTACATAGTATGTTATATTCAGAGTGTGAAAAGTTGCTGTGGCATTGAAGAAATTCATCTAAAAGTTCATAATTTCGTGTCGTCCGGTCCATAATAATAACCGTGAGGTGATAGCGATGAATTCTCAAACGGTATATGCTGAGGGTAAAGATTCGATTGAAGTCCATTTAACACCAGATGAAGCCCTTGCTCTAACGGGCGTGGAATTTAACGGCAACCCTAAGATCAAGACAGATGCTCAACGTAAGATTCGTAGTGCGTTCGAAAAAAAGACATTTGCTTATAACTCAAACACAAGGTAGATCACATCTGCCTGACAAAAACGGACCCTAATTCCAAATATACAACAAGGAAGGAATTCCTCTGAAACAGCTCACTTAAGAGCTGAACCAGAGAATTCCTTTTTCTTTTTTGCCCCAATCCCTTTACTTTTCGGGACAATTTCGGCACAATATTGCAAGTGACAGTTATCGTATAAGAGATAATCGGAGGAAAACCTATGCGTTTACGCGGAAGAAAAGGAATACGTGAAAGTTTGGAAGAACAGACCGATCTAGTCATTCTTGACCCTCGGAGTTATAAAGGTGAGTGGTCCAAGCTGTTCGGGAACGATCATCCGATCCATGTGGAGTTCGGAATGGGCAAAGGACAGTTTATCAGCCAAATGAGCTTCAAATATCCCGATATTAATTTTATCGGAGTTGATATGTATGATGAGCTGATCCGTCGTGCCGGAGATAAAGCTAGAGCAGTATGGGAGCCGGCAGGACATGAAACACCGCCTAACCTGAAATTGGCACTCGCTAATATTGATTATGCAGAGGAAGTATTTGCTCCAGGAGAGCTAGAACGAATTTATCTTAACTTTAGTGATCCGTGGCCTAAGAGTAAGCATGCTCGGCGTCGTTTGACACACCCGCGTTTTCTTGACAAATATCGCGGGCTGCTAAGCGACTTAGGAGAAATTCATTTGAAAACAGATTCCCGAAGCTTATTTGAATTCTCATTAAATGCATTTGCGGACTTTGGTTTACAGATGAAAAATATTTCTTTGGACCTACATGCGGACGGCGTTATAAATGAGGATCACATCATGACGGAATATGAGACGAAATTTGTCGGACGTGGCGTCAATATCCACCGTTGTGAGGCGATTGTCGGTGCAGATGCACTCAAACAATATCAGGCTACCCGACTGGATAAATATCGGCTGTAGTTACAAAGGGCTACTCAATTAGAAGTGGTCCAACAATAAAGCGGCAAGTCTCCGATGATTTGGAGGCTTACCGCTTTATTCATTAGCTATTCCAGTAATTCGATAATGCTCTGAGCAGATTGCAATGGGTGGTAGCGGGCGATTTCCTCTAGATGAAGTTTTCGCTTGTTCTGCACATCCTCGTAGTTGTTTAAGAGGCGCTCCATCCACATTACAACCACGTTTAAAGAATCGATCGGCTCTCCAAAACCTGCTGCTGTAAAATAGCGGCAATTCTCCTCTTCCTGCCCAGGCAGAGGGTGATAGAAAAGCATCGGAATTCCCTTTGCGAGCCCTTCACTGCAGGTCATTCCGCCCGGTTTCGTGACAAGCAGGTCGGATACTTCCATAAGCTTATCAATCTCACGCGTAAAGCCGATCAAGGAAATATGAGGATGATTATAACGCGGATCTTCTTTCATTTCACGTAGCAACTTATCATTATTTCCGAGACAAAATATAATCTGAATCTTTTCTCGCCAGTCTGCTAGACAGGCATTTACGACCTGATCGTTCATGATCCCCCAGCCGCCGCCCATGACTAGTACTGTGGGCATATTCCGCAGATTGAATTGCTCTCGAATCTCCTGCTTTCTAGGATGCTGCCAAAAATTAGGATGTACTGGTATGCCTGTGACCTGAATTTTCGAAGCAGGAATGTTCCGCATGCGCAACTTGGATTTAACCTCAGGTGTTGATACCAGATAACGGTCTACTTCTGGGCTGATCCAGCTGGCATGTGCGTCATAATCCGTTATTACAGTTACGAGCGGTACTTTTAGGGTAGGATCCACTCTCTTCAGACGAGAAACTACAGCACCCGGAATGAAGTGTGTACAGACTATAACATCTGGTTTCAGCTGCATGACAATATTCTTGGTATGTGTATAAAATATACGATGCAGGGCAAGCGTGGTAAGACGATTAAATGATTTCTGGTGACGGTAGACGTAGCCCATCAGCTTTGGTTGTGTCGTTACCGTCTTTCGGTAAGCGGATAGAATAATGGGTGCCATTTTAGGGTTCAGGAAATTTCCAAGTTCCAGCACCTTCGTTTGTAAATTAGGTGACAATTGGCGCAGACTGCTCGACAGCGCATAAGCTGCTTGGGTATGCCCTGCGCCAAAGCCTTCTGAGAGTATTAAGATTCTTTTTTTTTGCAATTTTGATTCACCTATTCTCAAAGGTTTTCCCGGTTTGACAATATATGATTCAGATCCATAAGGCTATGGTGCCCGCTGCAACACTGGATCCGATCACTAAGCCTGCAAAGACATCTGATGGATAATGCAATCCCAGATAAATGCGAGAAAATCCGACAATACAGGCCAGCGGCAGCAGAATAACGGTCAAGGTAGGAAATGCTACCATATATGGGAGCGTTGAAGCAAAGATAGCTGTAGTATGACCAGAAGGAAAAGAATGATCCTTTAGTGGGTTACGAAATGTATTCGTACCCGGTAGCGCCAGATAAGGCCGCATGCGTGGATACAGCTTTTTGGCGACAGCAACGGGCAAATGGCTAACAGCTAGAGCTGTCATTGCTTGCAGGCTAGGGGTTCTCCATGGCTGAGGAGCAAATGCCCATATCAGTATATTGATAACAATTGTGCTTATAGCTCCACCCAAATGGGTGAGATAGAAGAGCCAAAAGTTCAGAAAGCGATTATGCATTCGTCCGTTGATCCACTTAAAAAGGTGCCGATCCCCGAGATGTAGTTTCATGAATAAATGTCTCATATCTTGTCCCTCCGCCAGTCGGCTACCGATAACAGGTGCTTATGAGCAGTCCGTTCTTTAGCATAGATCTGTCTTAATCATACTTTTTAAAGGTAGTCCATTTCAAGGAAAAGCTCAGGTTTGCTAGAAAATTGCTAGTTTTGACTTAGAGCCTCATACCCCTTACAATGATTCAAGCGGGCTAAACATGTTTAAAAGGGTAAGAGATAAATAAGGATCCATAGTAAATGGATTCCATACAATTCTTTTGAACAGTATATATAAAAATTGTGAAGTCTGCCGAGAATAAGAGGATACTCTTGGTTTATTGTTAAGGGATGCAACAAAAGGGTCAGAAGGAACGTCAAGCAAGCTAGAGAAAAAAAGAACACCGAGAGTGAAAAAAGGGGGCATCAAAAGGTCATGACAGACGCACTGTTTGTTACGCTCCAAGTGATCTTGGCAGCAATCGCAGTTTATCAGTTTACCTTTTCGTTATTTGGGCTGCACAAGAAAAAGACAAAGACACAGTATAAGCCAGAAAAAACATTTGCAGTACTTGTTGCCGCACATAATGAGGAAGAAGTCGTCGGCGCATTAATGGAGAACCTGAAGCAGCTTAACTATCCTTCAGAACTGTTTGACGTATTTGCAATTTGTGACAATTGCACAGACGGTACAGCTCGTATCGTTAGAGAACACGGAATGAACGCCTGTGTCCGCACTAACCCGAATCTGAGAGGTAAAGGTTATGCTATTGAATGGATGCTCAAGGAACTTTGGGGCATGCAGCGTCAATATGACGCAGTCGTAATGTTTGATGCCGATAATCTGGCACATACCGAATTCCTAATGGAGATGAATAATGATCTTTGTTCAGGAGCACGTGTTATTCAAGGCTATATTGACACCAAGAATCCAGAAGATTCCTGGATTACTGCAGCATATGGTGTGTCGTACTGGTATATTAACCGTTTGTGGCAACTTTCACGCCATAATTTGAATATGGCGAACTTCCTTGGTGGAACAGGAATGTGTTTCGAGACTACTCTACTTAAAGAGATGGGCTGGGGAGCTACAAGCTTAGTTGAGGATCTGGAGTTTACGATGCGCAGTGCATCTCATGGTGTATATCCTAAGTTCAATTATGACGCAAAGGTATTTGATGAGAAGCCTCTAACATTTAAGGCCTCTTCAAGACAGCGTCTGCGCTGGATGCAGGGACACTTTACTGTAGCACGTCGTTATTTTTTCCCATTACTTTGGCAAAGTATTAAAGAACGTAGCTTAACGAAGTTTGACCTCGCGCTTTATGGAGCGAATGTATATATTGTATTGCTCACCTTTTTAATGACGGCGGTAATGGGGATTGATATAGCCCTCTTTAACGGACCGAATATCGCTAATATCTACGGCAGCTTACCAGTATGGATCGGCTTCCTTGCTATTGGCTTGAATCTGGTGACCTTTGGGATTTCGCTGGCTTTGGAGAAGGTTAAATTTAAGAAGGTGTACGCTTATCTGGTGTTCTTCCCAATTTACCTGATCTCGTGGTATCCTATTACGTTCTATGCGTTCTTCACGCAGAACAACAAGCAATGGAGCCACACCAAGCATACGCGTGTCGTAAGGCTTGAAGAAGTACAAAGCAAGCAGGTATAAAACATTTAAGAATGTTGAATAAAAAGAATTGACACTCCGATTAGAGTGGTGTATAGTATTCAAGTACGCAAATCATAGGGATTGCAAGAAGAAGCACCTGCTTCTCACCTGACTGGCATATTCGCCGGCTGGTTTTGATCTCAATGCTTTATGAATGTTAATGTTCATGAACGTTGATCAAACACGGGGTGTCGGGTGTTACCGGCACCCCTTTTTTATGGAGTAGGGTAGAATAGTTGTTAAAAAGATCCGGAGGTGGAGAGTTATCAGTAAGGAACATATGATCAATGATGAAATTCGGGCCAAAGAGGTACGGTTGGTTGGTGCGGAAGGTGAACAAATCGGAATTAAACCGATCCGCGAAGCGTTGCAAATGGCGATCGATCTTAATCTAGATTTAGTCAATGTAGCACCACAGGCTAAGCCGCCGGTATGCCGCATCATGGATTACGGCAAGTTCCGTTATGAAACGCAGAAGAAAGAGAAGGAAGCCCGTAAGAACCAGAAGATTGTTGATATCAAGGAAGTCTGGTTCCGTGCTAACATTGAGGAACATGATTATCAAACTAAGTTCCGCAATGTAATCAAGTTCTTGGGTGAAGGCGATAAAGTAAAGTGCTCCGTACGTTTCCGCGGACGTGAGATTACACATGCGAATATCGGCCAAAAAATCCTCGAGCGTGTTAAGAACGAAGTGGCTGATATATCTGTTGTTGAGCGCCAGCCAAAGCTGGAAGGCCGCAGCATGATTATGATTTTGGCTCCTAAAGCCCAATAAATCTGGAGTCACTTGCTTACCTGCAATTTGGCGCCGCATAATATTCAAGGAGGAAACACCATGCCTAAGATGAAAACACACAGCAGCCTGAAAGGCCGCTTCAAAATTACCGGAACTGGTAAAGTAACACGTTACAAAGCTCACAAAAACCACTTGCTGTCCCACAAATCTAAACGCGCTAAGCGCGTTCTGAACGGTAATCCAGTAATGGCCCCTGGGGATGTAAGACGTTTGAAACAAGGATTGGCTAACTTGAAATAGTTTATCACACATTTTTGGGAGGTTTATTAATATGGCAAGAGTTAAGGGCGGATTTGTAGTTCGTCGTAGACATAAAAAAGTGTTGAAATTGGCAAAAGGTTATTTCGGTTCTAAACACCGCATTTTTAAAACAGCTAAAGAACAAGTAATGAAATCGATGGTTTACGCTTATCGCGACCGTCGTCAAACTAAACGTAACTTCCGCAGACTGTGGATCGTTCGTATTAATGCAGCAGCTCGTTTGAATGGTCTTTCTTACAGCAAACTTGTGTACGGCCTGAAATTGGCTGGTGTAGAAGTTAACCGTAAGATGCTAGCTGATCTGGCTGTAAATGATCTTAACGCATTCAACTCATTGGCTGGTATTGCCAAAGAGAAAATCAACGCGTAAGTGTTGTAATATAATCGAAAAGCACCGCCTGCGGGTTGCCCATGCAGCGGTGCTTTTTTGTGTGGTATGAAGTGTATATAGTGGCGCGAAGATCCTCTGCAATAACGAAATAAGAAAAAAAACTCTGCATCAAGCAGAGTTATTCCCAGTATTTAACGGTATTGAGCTCGGCAGCGAGCTTTTTACTGATGGTTCTCCTCACTTTGCGCAACTCAGATCGTTCATTAGCTGATTCGTTGATCAGCTTTTCTTCATCGGTTTCCGGGATAATGGCAGGAACTGGGGTTGGGATGCCATCCTCCCCGACTGCAACAAAGGTAAGAAATGAAGTGGCAGCGACGGCGCGCTCACCAGTATACAGATTTTCTGAAATAATCTTTACGAATACCTCTATGCTTGTACGTCCGGTCCAAGATACGAAGGATTCGAAGCATACAGAGTCTGTAGGTCGGATGGGCCTCAAGAAGTCGACAGAGTCTGTAGAGGCTGTGACGACGTTAGCACGGCAATGGCGCATAGCTGAAATGGAGGCTACTTCATCAATGCCACTCATGAGCTTGCCGCCAAACAATGTTTTGTGATTGTTGACATCATTAGGGAAAACGCGCCCGGTTTTGAAGACGCGGGATTCACGGCAATATTTGAAAGCCGGCATCGTTTGTGGATTTTTTTCATCGGTCATTTCTGATAACTTCCTTTCAGTGCAAATACTAAGCAATTATAATAATAGAAAACACATAAGTGTGCAATAATATTTGTAATGTGTTGGAATACTATACAGAGGAAAATAAGGTTTTCTAACATCACCCAAACATGATGATAACATGTTGATAACATGTTGTGTCATGGAAAACGGTTACTTACGAAAAAATACAAATTATTATTGACCTGAGGTCATTTATGGACTGGATTTTAGATTTTATTGCAGTTATAATTTGATCTATGGAATGTCCAAGCAGAACACAGACGACATCCAATATTTTAAGGGGGATCACATTCAATGAAAAAAGTTTTCAAACTATCTCTTGTAATGTTGCTGGCGTTCACAGTAGTATTGGCCGGTTGCGGAAACAACAACACAAAGAATGCTGCAAATGGCAAGACTAATGCTGGAACAAATGGCGGAACAAATGCCGCGAAATCTGATTTCAAATTTGGGATGGTTACTGACATCGGAGGCGTAAACGATAAATCGTTTAACCAATCCGCATGGGAAGCACTACAAGCTCTTGAAAAAGAAACAGGTTCTTCCGTTAAATATTTGCAAAGTAAATCCAACTCTGACTATGAGCCAAACCTTAACCAATTCGTTAAAGATGGCTACAACTTGACTTGGGGTATTGGTTTTGATCTTGGTGACGCAATTAAAAAAGTTGCTAGTGAGAACCCAAATGCTAACTTGGCAATTATCGATAGCGTAGTTGATGCTCCTAACGTAGCATCCGTTACTTTCTCTGAGAACGAAGGTTCCTTCTTGGTTGGTGTGGTTGCTGGTTTGACTACAAAATCTAACAAGGTCGCTTTTATTGGCGGTATGGAAAGCCCAGTAATCAAACGTTTTGAAGTAGGATTCAAAGCTGGTGTAGCAGCAGTTAACCCTGAAGCTAAAGTTACAATTACTTATGCAGGTGCATATGACAAACCAGATACTGGTAAGTCCCTTGCAGCTACATTGTATAACGATGGTAATGACATCATCTTCCCTGCTGCTGGTGCAACAGGAAATGGCGTATTCAACGAAGCTAAATCCCGTAACAAAGCTGGCGGTGCTAAAGTATGGGTTATCGGTGTAGACAAAGACCAATCCATTGAGTTTGGTACTGACGTAACTTTGACTTCCATGATCAAACGCGTTGACGAAGCTGTGAAGAAGGTTTCCAAAGAAGTAATTGATGGTACTTTCAAAGGTGGTACTACAACTGTTCTTGGTTTGAAGGACAATGGTGTAGGTATCTCTGATACATCTAAAGTTAACGTTTCTGAAGAAATCTTGGCTAAAGTTGAAGAATTCAAAAAACAAATCATTGATGGAACAATTACAGTTCCTACCGAGTAATATCTCCCTTTTATTTATCGGATTACACAATAAGCAATAAGGAATAAGGCCGGTTATGTGCTGGCCTTATTCCTTGTTAAAGCAATGGTTATGATAAGTGGATACAGTTATACCGCCTTAAAAAGGGCGGTACATCCGTGTCTACATGGTAGTTATATATTCTGTGATGAGGGTGATTCCATGAGTGCTGCGGCTCCTGTCGTAGAGTTGAAGCAAATCACAAAACGATTTCCCGGTATAGTTGCTAATGATTCCATTAGCTTGACGTTAAAGAAGGGAGAGATTCTTGCATTGCTTGGTGAGAATGGTGCAGGAAAATCAACCCTAATGAATATCGTATTTGGATTGTATCAACCGGACGAAGGTAGTATTGAAATCGACGGGAAACCGGTTATTATTGATAATCCCAATAAAGCGATTGAGCTTGGTATTGGTATGGTTCATCAGCATTTCAAGCTTGTGGAACCTTTTACGGTTACCGAGAATATTGTTCTTGGGATGGAGCCGAAGAAAGGTCTTAAAATTGACTATAAATCCGCTGCGGAACAGGTTCGGAAGCTATCGGAGCAATATGGCCTGCAAGTGAATCCAAATGCCGTCATTCATGACATTTCTGTGGGTATGCAGCAAAGGGTAGAAATTATGAAGACCCTGTATCGCGGAGCGGATATTCTCATATTTGATGAGCCGACTGCAGTACTTACGCCTCAAGAAATTACGGAATTGATGGCGATTATGAAGCGGCTTGTTGCAGAGGGAAAATCTATTATTCTGATTACACATAAGCTTAAAGAAATTATGCAAATATCTGATCGAGTTACCATTATTAGACGCGGAAAAGTAATCGATACCGTAAATACCGCAGAGACTAATCCGAATGAGCTAGCTGAGAAGATGGTAGGACGCGGCGTAACCTTCAAGGTGGATAAGAAAGCTCCTGAGGTTGGCGAAACTGTACTCGAGCTGAAGGATGTTAACAGCAAGAGTAAAGATGGTGTCTTGGTGCTGGATGGCCTTAGCTTTGAAGTGAAAGCAGGGGAAATTCTCGGAATAGCTGGTGTAGACGGCAATGGACAAAGTGAACTAATTCAAGCCATTACAGGTCTGCGCAAAATTGATTCCGGTTCTATTAAAGTGTCCGGAAACGAGAGTGCCAATTTATCCCCACGCAAAATTTCGGAGATGAATGTATCTCATATTCCAGAGGACCGTCATAAGCATGGTTTGGTGCTTGATTTCTCGGTGAGTGAGAATATGGTTCTTGAAACTTACTATAAGAGTCCATATAACAAAAACGGCTTTATGCAAAATGACGTGATTGATAAGTATGCGGAGGGTCTTGTACAGCAATTTGATGTGCGGACACCTTCAATTCAGACCAAGGCACGTTCTCTATCCGGCGGAAATCAACAGAAAGCGATTATTGCTCGGGAAATAGATAAAGATCCGACATTACTTATTGCAGCACAACCAACACGCGGCCTAGATGTTGGTGCTATCGAGTTCGTTCAAAAGCAATTGATTGCTCAACGTGATCAGGGTAAAGCAGTACTGCTCATTTCATTTGAATTGGACGAGATTATGAATGTATCTGATAGAATTGCTGTTATCTATGAAGGCAAAATTGTCGGTGAAGTGTTCCCGCAGGATACTAATGATCAGGAACTGGGTCTTATGATGGCAGGCAGCTTGAAGCGGGGAGGTAAGGCAGTTGAATAAGTTCAAAAAAATCTTCACAACTGACAGCTATATCGTTCCTCTTGTTGCCATCGTGCTTGGTTTTCTTGTGGGAGCAATAGTTATGCTTATGGGTGGTTATGATCCGATAGCTGCTTACTCCGCACTGTTCAAACGTGTATTTGGTAACTTGTATAACTTTGGTGAAGCCGTGCGCGAAATGACGCCTTTGATGCTTACTGGTCTAGCCGTAGCCTTTGCATTCCGCTCAGGGATGTTTAATATCGGGGCAGACGGACAAGTGATGATTGGTATGACAGCTGCGACCGTGGTGGGTATTAAATTTGCTGCCTTGCCAGCATTCTTGCTAGTTCCGCTTGCTGTTATTATGGCGGGGGTCTGTGGAGGTCTGTGGGCTGCTATCGCCGGATACTTGAAGGCAAAACGTGGGATTAATGAAGTTATTACCACGATCATGTTAAACTGGATTGCTCTGTACTTGTCGAATTATATTGTAAGAGCATTTCTGTTACTTCCGGGGCAGAATCGTTCCGAGGATATTCCAGCTTCTCTTTCCATGACGTTCTTGAATTCGTTGTTTGACAATGCGCGTTTGCACTGGGGAACAGCTATTGCCCTTGCCGCAGCAGTATTCTTCTATGTCTACTTATGGAAGACTAAGCAAGGATATGAAATGCGTGCTGTTGGTTACAATCCTCATGCTGCCGAGTACGCAGGGATGAATGTTGGCCGTAACGTTGTAAAAGCAATGTTCATAAGCGGAGTGTTTGCAGGGTTGGCCGGAGCAGGAGAGGTACTGGGTGTATTCCATTATCAATCTGTGTTCGCGGCATCGCCAGGATATGGATTTGATGGTATCGCAGTTGCTCTACTTGGTTTAACACATCCACTTGGTGTTGTTCTAGCTGCGATTCTCTATGGTACGTTGACTTATGGTTCTGCGGGAATGAGTTTTGCTGCAGATGTTCCTCCAGAGCTTATTCGTATCGTTATAGGTTCAATCATATTCTTTATTGCGGCACAAGGGATTGTGCGCTGGGTGCTTAAGCCCTTTTACTTCAAGCGCAAGAAAGAGAAGGTGTTATAGATGGATCTGCAGACGTTAGGTCAACTGCTTAATACAACGCTTGTTTTTTCCACAGCGCTCATTTTTGCCTCACTTGGCGGCATCTTCTCTGAACGCTCCGGTGTCGTAAATATTGGACTTGAAGGTTTGATGATGTTTGGTGCCTTTGCAGCAGCAGTAGGCGGTTATTATGCTCAAGATGCTGGGATGGGTGGCTGGGCTCCTTGGATTGGAGTACTCTGTGCTATGGCCGTAGGGGTACTTGGTTCACTAATTCATGCAGTTGCATCTATAACCTTTAAATCGGATCAGACGATCAGTGGTACGGTTATTAACTTTTTAGCCGCAGGTAGTACGCTCTATATGGTAAAGCTGCTGTTTGATGGATCTGCTGAAACTCCGCTAATCGATGGATTTGATAAGGTTGCAATTCCTGGACTCTCTAAAATCCCGGTGATCGGTGAAGGGATATTTAATTCCTATCCGACCACTTATCTAGCCATCGTGCTGGTTATCGTTATTTATTTCGTTTTGTTTAAGACGCCATTTGGACTGCGTTTACGCGCAGTAGGTGAGCATCCTAGTGCTGCTGACACCTTGGGCGTCAAGGTAAATCGGATGAGATATATCGGCGTAATGCTGAGTGGATTGATGGCTGGTATCGGTGGTGCTACAATCACTTTAACTACAACCGGAACCTTTGGTCATAATACGATCTCTGGTCAAGGTTTTATCGCGATTGCAGCGATGATCTTTGGTAAATGGAATCCGCTCGGTGCCTTTGGAGCTGCTGTATTCTTCGGGTTCTCCCAAGCAATCCGCAACTATGTTCAATTGTTCGAGTGGTCTAAAGGAATTCCACAAGAGTTTATCTTTATGATTCCTTATGTATTGACGATCATTGTGCTTGTAGGTGCTGTAGGTCGTTCCGCTGCTCCTAAGGCATTAGGTCAGCCATACGATCCTGGTAAGCGCTAGACCTTTTCTTTTTTTGCTTATACGAAGCCGCATCTCCGGACTTTTTCCGGAAATGCGGTTTTTTTGTTAGAAGAGGCAAGGATAAACATTGAGAGATGCGGGCAAGTGTACAGGCGAAGGGTCTTTCCAGCGAATAAACTGGTTTGAAGATGATGGGAATCAGAGGCTTGCAAAACATTTAGGAGGGGATAATATGACTAAGCCAGTTACGAAGAAGCAGGTTATGAGGCTCGTAGGTAAGCAGATCATCGCAGTAAAAAAGGATGGCACACAGGTTACAGGAAGGCTGCTTCGTGTATCAGGAAATCGTCTTATATTGCAACGTGTAAGTGGTAAAAAAGTACAAACGAAAGCAATCATTCCATTAGTGTTGTTTGATTTGCTTGCCATTGGTACTGCTCCTTATGCTCATGGTGGCGGCTATGGCGGAGGTGCACCTTATGGTGGCGGCTACGGTTATGGAACTCCTTATGGAGGGTATGGCTACGGAGGCACACCATATCCACCTTTTGGATTCTTTTGAGTTTAGATTAGATCTGCTTTAGTCAGGTAAATCGTTTCTCAAGTTCGTAGCAAAAACTTAGAGATTGATAACGGGCTACGCTGTAGCCCAATTTGTGATAAAAGGCTAGTGCTGCTGCATTTCCTAAATCGACGGATACCTTAGAACGATGACATCCGCGAGATAGTGCAAATCTTTCTGCTCGATCCATGAGCATATTCCCCAAGTGTTTTCGCCGAGCTTCGGGTGCAATGGCTAGCATATCGATGTAGAGTAAATCACCATGTAGCAAGAAATGGACAAACCCATTTGGATCGTTTTCATAGTCGGGATAGGTGACAAGGGTGATTCCGTGTCCCAGACGACGAGGTAAATCCTTTTTGATTTTAATAATTTCAGCTTGCGGCAGATGAGATAATGGTACGAGCTGTCGCTCGATTAAATCAAGAATAATGACGTCATCCTGCTTGGGTCGACGATAACGAATCATAGAGTGTCCCCTTTCCACGCATTGTCGTACATCATATGTTGGGAGAGGGGCGAGCGTTCCGAGATTGTAGAAGTAGGAGTTGTGACGATTTTAAAAATATGGGTATTGACTATCCGTGTTAGGAATCATATAATGTGTCTAAACATTTTATCGAACATACATGTATCGGCAATGATGAGGACGAAGTTTTAAGGGCTCTTTTGCTCAGAGAGTGTGAGGATTTGCTGCAACCTCCACCGAAATCCCTTATATACGAGCTCACCTCGGAGCTGTTTCCCTGAAAGGTCCACTAGCTAGAGTGGTGGAATTATTAGGGGGAATCGTTTAGTCCGCGTTACGGACTTCAGGTTACAGAGATTAGGGCCCTTGCCTACATCGATGGATTTTTGTATACCTGATAAGGCGTTGCATCGCGAGATGTAATGCAAACATGGGTGGTACCACGGAAGATCAACCTTTCGTCCCTCACGCGCTAATATTGTGCGTGGGAGGCGAAAGGTTTTTTTGTATTTAAAATAACCATTTGCTGAAGTATAAAGGACGGTCCGTCATTTGCATAATGAATGTTAAATATCGGAGGAGGACTACTGATGAGCGCACAAATACCGGATTTACGGTCTACTGAGCAGTTAAAAGAAAAATGGATGGAGCCGGAGGTCATTTCCGGTTCCGAGATATTACTCCGCAGCCTTGTATTGGAGGGTGTAGACACAGTATTCGGATATCCGGGTGGAGCTGTATTGTACATTTATGATGCATTGTACGGTTTTACGGATTTCAATCACGTGTTAACACGTCATGAGCAAGGCGCTATTCATGCAGCTGACGGTTACGCTAGAGCAAGTGGTAAACCAGGGGTATGTATAGCTACATCAGGTCCCGGAGCAACAAATCTTGTAACAGGTATTGCTACAGCATATATGGACTCAACTCCATTGGTTGTAATCACAGGCAACGTTTTCTCCAGCCTGATTGGTACAGATGCATTCCAGGAAGCAGACATTACTGGGATAACGATGCCAATCACTAAGCATAGCTACTTTGTAAGAGATGTAGAGGATCTCCCACGTGTTATTCATGAAGCTTTTCATGTAGCTAATACCGGACGCAAAGGACCAGTATTGATTGATATTCCGAAAGATGTGTCGGCAGCGAAAACATTGTTCACACCAGTGAAAACAGTCAATCTTCGTGGCTATAACCCTTGTACAGTACCAAACAAGCTGCAGCTTGATAAGTTGGTTCGCGCTATAGAGGTTGCTGAACGTCCGATCATCATTGCA
The DNA here is from genome assembly GCF_037977235.1 of Paenibacillus sp. FSL K6-0276. Taxonomy (NCBI): domain Bacteria; kingdom Bacillati; phylum Bacillota; class Bacilli; order Caryophanales; family Paenibacillaceae; genus Paenibacillus; species Paenibacillus sp. FSL K6-0276. The sequence goes on from NZ_CP150276.1 coordinate 1,426,493, forward strand.
GGTGGTGGAGTTATTTACTCCGGAGCACATGAAGCTATGTTCGAATTCGTGAAACGAACAGAAATTCCAATCACTACGACCTTGCTGGGTCTTGGAGCTTTCCCAAGTGCTGAAGATCTTTGGATGGGAATGCCAGGTATGCATGGCACATACACCGCAAACAACGCTATTCAGCAGTGTGATTTGCTCATTAATATCGGAGCTCGATTTGATGACCGTGTTACGGGTAGGCTGGATGGCTTCGCACCTAAGGCTAAGATCGTTCATATCGACATAGACCCTGCAGAAATCGGAAAGAATGTATCTCCTGATATTCCGATCGTAGGAGATGTGAAGATTGTACTGGAAATGTTGAATCCTGAGGTTGGCCGTGCATCTAATGCTGATGCTTGGAGAACACAGATTGCTCAGTGGAAACTTGATCAGCCACTTCGGTATAAAGATTCAGAGACAGAGCTTAAACCACAATGGGTTATTGAGATGATCAATGACACGACTAAAGGTGAAGCTATTGTCACTACGGATGTTGGCCAGCATCAGATGTGGGCAGCACAGTACTATAAGTTCAATCATCCACGTTCATGGATCACCTCAGGCGGTCTTGGAACGATGGGCTTCGGATTCCCATCAGCTATCGGTGCACAAATGGCACATCCTGAACGGTTGGTAGTATCGATAAACGGTGATGGCGGGATGCAAATGTGTTCTCAAGAACTTGCTATTTGTGCCATTAATAATATACCGGTTAAAATTGTAGTCATTAATAATCAGGTGCTTGGTATGGTTCGACAATGGCAAAATCTGATTTATGATAAACGTTATAGCTATACAGACCTCGCAGGCAGTCCGGATTTTGTAAAACTGGCTGAGGCTTATGGTGTAAAAGGTCTACGGGCTACGAACAAGGAAGAAGCGCATGCTGCTTGGCAGGAAGCACTGGAAACACCGGGTCCAGTATTGGTAGAATTCGTTGTTCCAAAAGACGAGAATGTCTACCCGATGGTAACTCAAGGTTCAACCATCGATCATATGCTGATGGGGGATGAATAACAGTGACAAGACATACGATTTCTGTACTCGTAAATGACCAGCCGGGTGTGCTTCAGCGGGTGTCAGGTTTGTTCGGTCGCCGGGGATTTAATATTGAGAGTATTACCGTTGGTCAGTCCGAAGAGGTTGGGTTGTCTCGGATGGTCATCGTTACTCTTGGAGACCAGCACACGCTTGAACAAATTGAGAAGCAGCTCTATAAGCTAATTGATGTAATTAAGGTTGTTGATCTTGGTTCCAAGCCAATGGTTGCACGTGAGCTGGCTCTGATTAAAGTAAATGCTGATCCAAGTGAGCGTCCGGAAATTATGGGTGTAGTAGAGACTTTCCGTGCTTCAGTTGTCGACATCGGCAGCACCTCATTGCTAGTTCAGGTAGTTGGAGATACACAAAAGATTGACGCGATGATCGAGCTTTTGAAACCTTATGGAATTAGAGAGCTGTCTCGCACAGGTATTACGGCTATGGTACGTGGTAACTCTTAAATACTATAATTTACGACTTTAATGGATTACTGCTTGATTGCATTAATCTGATATGATATGAATGAACTTCCCGCTGAAGAGCGGGAGCTTGAAGAGCAGCTTGATCTTGTATGAATCTAGTTCTCTTGAAGCACCCGCTCTTTATGATGGGTCTCAAATTAAAGGAGGATATTGACAATGGCAGTGACAACGTACTATGAACAGGATGCAGAACTTAGTGTATTAAAAGGAAAGACAATTGCGGTAATTGGGTACGGTAGCCAAGGACATGCCCAAGCACAGAACCTACGTGACAGTGGTCTTCAGGTTGTCATCGGCCTACGTGAAGGTAAATCTTTTGAAACTGCGAAAAACGATGGTTTCGAAGTATTGCCAGTGGCTGAAGCAGTATCCCGTGCTGATGTTGTGCAAATTCTGATGCCAGATGAAACTCAGGCTTCCGTATATAAAAATGAAGTGGAACCGAACCTCAAAAAAGGCGCGGCTTTGATGTTCTCCCACGGATTTAACGTACACTTTGGACAAATCGTTGCTCCTAAAGATGCGGACGTGCTGCTCGTAGCACCAAAATCTCCAGGTCACATGGTTCGTCGTACTTATGTTGAAGGCTTTGGCGTTCCTGGCTTGATTGCTATCGAACAAGATGCAACAGGTAAAGCTAAAGACATCGGTCTTGCTTACGCAAAAGGTATCGGCTGTACACGCGCAGGAGTTATCGAAACTTCTTTCCGTGAAGAAACCGAAACCGACTTGTTCGGTGAACAAGCTGTACTTTGCGGTGGTGTATCCGCACTGATCAAAGCTGGATTCGAAACATTGACAGAAGCAGGATATGCTCCTGAAATGGCTTACTTCGAATGTCTGCACGAACTGAAACTGATCGTTGACATGGTATACGAAGGCGGATTGTCCAGCATGCGCGATTCCATCAGTAACACTGCGGAGTACGGCGACTATGTAACTGGACCACGCATTGTAACTGAAGATACTAAAAAAGCAATGAAAGCTGTTCTGACGGATATCCAAGAAGGTAAATTCGCTCGCGACTTTATCCTTGAGAACCAATCCGGACGTGCTTTCCTTACAGCTACTCGTCGTAACGAAGCTGCTCACCCAGTAGAAGTAGTAGGTAGCCAATTGCGTGAAATGATGCACTGGATTAAGAAGTAATCATATATACTTATGATTAAATAGTGTGACCTTCAAATGCGGCCGTGATTTTGCGAGCCGCATTTGAGAGTTTCAGCACAATCTTTAGGAGGTGCTTTGCATGCGGAAAATTTATGTGTTCGATACGACGCTGCGTGACGGAGAGCAGTCGCCGGGTGTGAACCTCAACGCGCGTGAGAAAGTGGAGATCGCCTACCAGCTGGAAAAGCTGGGGATTGACCGTATGGAAGCGGGCTTTCCTGCTGCTTCGCCAGGTGATCTGGCTTCAGTAAATGCGGTAGCAAGAGCTGTAAAGAACGTCACGATAATCGGCCTTTCTCGTTCTAGAGAGACAGATATTGATGCAGTAAAAGAAGCGCTGCAGGGGGCACAGGACCCTTGCATTCATATTTTTCTAGCCACATCTCCTATTCACCGCCAGCATAAACTGCGGATGGATAAGGCTCAGGTGCTGGAAACTGCACAGTCAGCTATCCGATATGCTAAGAAATATTTTCCTAAACTTGAGTTTTCTTTAGAAGACGCAGGTCGTACGGAGTATGATTTCATGGCTGAAATGGTCGGAATGGCTATTCGAGAAGGCGCCAATGTTGTTAATATCCCGGATACTGTAGGTTATCTGAATCCTTCAGAGTATGGAGCTATCTTTAAATATTTAAAAGAAAATGTGCCTGACATTGAACGCGTACAGCTCAGTGCTCATTGTCATAATGATCTTGGTATGGCTACGGCGAATACGCTCGCTGCGATCCAGAATGGTGCGGATCAGATCGAAGGAACGATTAATGGTATTGGTGAACGCGCTGGGAACACAGCGATTGAAGAAGTTGCATTAGCGCTGGAGACACGTGCTGAATTTTTTGGCGCCAAAACTTCACTAACGTTATCCGAGATCTCTCGCACAAGCCGTCTGGTCAGCAAGCTGACAGGTATGGTAGTACCAGGGAATAAAGCGATTGTAGGAGCAAATGCATTTGCTCATGAATCGGGTATTCACCAGGACGGTATGCTAAAAGAGAAAACCACCTATGAGATCATGACACCGGAGACCATTGGACTTAAAGAGAGCAAATTGGTACTTGGTAAGCACTCTGGACGCCACGCTTTCCGCGATAAGTTAAGTGATTTAGGGTATGATTTATCCGAAGAAGAGCTTAATACAGCCTTTTCAAGATTTAAGGATTTGGCGGATAAGAAAAAAGAAGTGTCTGATGAAGATATTTTGGCATTGATTGAAGAGAAGCTAATTGATACGCCAGAAATATTCAAACTTCAGACGATTTACGTAACTTACGGTAATGAAGCTATTCCAACCGCCAAGGTGATTATTAATGGTCCGGAAGAGCAGCCGATCGTAGCTGTTGCCGAAGGGAATGGTTCAGTAGATGCAATCTACAATGCAATCGATAAAGCCACAGGTGAGGAAGTTATCCTTGGGGACTATTCCATTAAATCCGTCTCTCGTGGTAAAGATGCACAGGGCGAGGTTCATGTAGTACTGTCGCAGGGCGAAGTTGCTGCACAGGGCCGTGGACTTAGCACCGATATTCTAGAAGCGAGTGCCCGTGCTTACATCGATGCGCTTAACAAGCTTCTTGAGAAACGAAAAACTTATACCAAACGTGACCACGCTAGTCTTTAAAATGTGCAATGTATTTTTTACTTTTTTCTAAGTAGTATTACTCTTACTATTAAGATCCAGATGAGAATGCATTAGATACGACAGGGATATGCGAGTTAAATCGCATATCCCTGTTTTTTCATTTGGAAGAAAAAGTATGGAAAAGACTTTTACAGGACTCTGTTCAGATTATGTATAGATGTATTATTTACAATAGATGTAAGCATGGAGATTAGTAGAAGGAGATAAGATCAAGGAGGTCAATGCAGAGGATAAGAGTACTGGATTCAAAGTATAGAGCTTGGGAAAAGCACAATAAACAGTTTGAAAAAGGAGGAATTTAACAAATGTTATCAAAAAAGAAAATAAGCGCATGGCTCATAGTATTTTTACTTGTGACGCAATGGGCTTATAGCTTTGGCTTCGGGTTTAATACGCCGGCATATGCGAGTGGAAATGGCACTGGTACTGTGATTGGAGATAATCTCATTACTAATGTAACGCTGGCTGTATACACCGATGACAAATACACTAGTACGGTGACTGGAAGCGTATATGAACTTGATTCCAATACGGAATTGAACTATACATGGGCACTTCCAGATGGGCATGGTTATACGGAGGGCTCAACCTTTACGTTTGATCTTCCTACACAGTTTGAACTTTATAATGACCTGAATGATAATCTAATGTTTCATGATGAGGTTATTGGAACTTATACAGTCGACAAAAATACCAACAAAGTTATATTTACATTTAACGATTATATTGAATCCCACAATCAAGTGGGGGGTACCTTTAAGGTAAGATCGCTTCTGAGCTCCAAGAAAATCACTGGCTCTACGAATCAGACGCTGACGTTTCCAATACAAGGTGGTACCCAGACAATTGAGCTTAATTTCAAGCCAAAAGTTAGCTCTACAATAGAAAAAAAAGGTACGCCTAAGCCGCAGTATTATAATCCAACAAGCATTGCATGGACGGTTGATGTAAACAAGGCACTGGAGAGTATTAACAATGCGGTGGTTACTGACAAGCTTCCTGTGGGAGTGTCACTAAATACGCTATCTATTGCTGTTTATGAGCTTGATGTGAATGTCGATGGGACTGTGAGTACTGGTAGTTTGGTGAATAGCAGCAAGTACGATGTGACAGGCTCCTCTTCTGGAGAGCTTAACCTGAAATTCAATGACAAACCGATTACTAAGGCTTACCGGATTGAATTTTCTACGGATATTACTGGTACTGGTGTAGATGCAACAACATTTTATAATGAGGCTGTCTTAACTGGTGATGACGGGATTTCTAAGAAAGCTAGTACTACGGTTACAGTAGGGCGCGGCAAGCCGTTATCTAAAGAAAAAACAAAATACGACGAAGCGACCCAGACAATTTCCTGGGCTATAAATTTCAATTACAATGAAAAAACAATTTTAGCTGCAAATGCTGTATTGAACGATTTGTTCCCCAATACACAAGATCTAATTCTCAGCTCTGTTAAAGTCTACCCTGTAACCATCGACGGTAATGGAGATGGAGTTAATGGGAAGGCACTTGCGTCTAGCGAATATACGGTAACTCCAACGACGGCAACGGGGTTAAATGGTTTTGACCTGAAATTCAACAATGATATACATTCGGCGTACCGGATTGAGTATCAGACAAAGGCAAATGGCAGAGTATATGATGATGTTACGATTACGAACAAAGTGACTTATAATGGAAATACTGAATCCGCAACAAGTGATATCAGGCAGCATATTCTTTATAAAAATTATAGTAATGTTGATTATGCGAAAAAGACCATTGATTGGACCATTCTAATTAACTACGATAGTGAAACCATGGAGAATCTGGTGGTGACGGATACTTTCGGTAATGCTGGACTGAAGCTTGATCGAAAGTCATTAAAGGTTGAACCGACAAAAGGTGGAGCTGCAACCGTTTATAGCGTTACTTACAAGGAGCATGATCCGGTTGCTGTAGACGATGGTTTTGTGATTACTTTTGGTGCTCCGATAACCGAACCTTACACAATTACTTATACAACAAGCTTTAACTATGATTGGCTAGCTCCCAAGACAGATAGATTCTCTAATACAGCTGCACTTAAGTGGAAGGAATTGGTGAATGGAGTATTGGTCTCGAAGGACAAAGAAGTTACCTCAACCTTCTTTCCAAGAGATGAAGTCAAGAACAATGGTGAGAAGAGTGGTTCTTACAATGCTATAACGAAGGAAATTACCTGGAACGTTGGCGCCAATTATAATCAGAAAACGTTAAATAAAGCTGAACTGGTGGACACCATTCCGGCTGGCCAAGTTGTCAATAAGGCTTCTGTAAAAGTTTATAAATGGGAGTATGGCCAGAATGGGGACCCTTCTCCACAAGCTAATGTAAGTTCTAATGATTATAAAGTAGATCTGACTGCCACTGAACTGAAGGTAACATTTAACAAAGCCATTGATTATGCGTTCTATGTCACTTTCAAAACTACGTTTGCTGATGAAGCGATTGATTCAAGCACAATTATCAATACAGCTATGCTATATGACGGTACAACAGAAGAGTCCGCAAAGCTGGAAGCTTCCGTTAATGTCCCTCAAGGCGGGGAATACGTTAATAAAACTGGCTCCCAGGATGGTAATAAGATTAATTGGACAATTAACATCAACCGTAACCAATCTTTTGTAAAAGATGCTGTACTTACGGATGTTCCGAGTGACAATCAAATCCTCCTGTCTAATACATTCCATGTCTATAAAACGTCAGTTAAAAGTGATGGGACTGTAGAACCAACTACTCAAGAACTGATTAGAGATACGGACTACAAGCTGGAGATTACTACAGATATCGACGGAAAGGAAAGCTTTAAGCTTAGTTTCCTAAAAGATATCTCAGAGGCGTATATTCTGAAATATGACTCTCTGATCACAGCAAATAACAATGATAAAGTAACTAATAAGGTTAGTTTTGATGGTAAAAACATCAAGGTCATTACAAATGAAAGTACCGAGGAAATTACAGTTAAGTTCTCTAGCGGTTCCGGCACAGGGAGCGGTGTAAGAGGTCCATTAACGATCACGAAGGTAGACGATGATGATCATAAAAAGCTGCTAAGTGGAGCTGTCTTTGATCTATATCGTGTCATTGATAAGGACAAGATCTGGATTAAGGAGGGGACTACGGGTGTAAATGGGGTACTTGAATTTACCAAGCTGCCAGGAGGTAAATATGTATTGATTGAAACAACAGCACCAGCTGGTTATGTTCTCGATCCAACACCACATGAAGTGGATATTAATACAACGGCAGGTCTTAAGTTAACGATAACCAATAAATTCCCGACGCCGACAGCAACACCGATGCCGACAGCAACATCGACGCCGACGCCGACAGCAACGCCGACGCCGACAGCAACATCGACGCCGACGCCGACGCCGACGCCGACAGCAACACCGACACCGACGACGACACCGACGTCAACAGTAACACCAATACCATCACCAACAGCAACACCTACGTCGACGGAAACACCTGTGTCGACAGTAACACCGACGTCGACGCCAGACAATCCAACGGTTCCTGTATCGACGCCGACGCCAATACCGGGAGTAATCGTTACTGCTACTCCATCCGCAACACCTGTGGTGGCAACGCCAACTGTAACGCCAACCATAGCACCAACCTCAACACCAACTGTCACACCGGTGGCAACTAGTACTCCTATTGTTCCGAAGGTGACTCCACCTGTAGAGAAACTGACTACAGATGAGGACATTCCTATTGAAGGTGAAATCCCACTTGGAGGATTGCCGAGTATCGGTGATGAGCCAGATCATGGTAAGGTGACAATTACTAAGGACGGCAAATGGATTTACACACCGGATCCGGGCTTCATTGGAAAAGACAAGTTCACGATCATTGTGACAGATGAGAATGGAAATAAAGAAGAGATCGAGATCGAGATTGATGTCGAGGAAGTACCAACAGGTACAGTCAAAGAGCCAGGGGATAACAGCAATAAACCAACTCAGCTTCCGAAAACGGGAGAAGACAGTGCACTTCCTATTTACTTAGTAGGTGGAAGTCTAGTTCTTGTAGGATTTGTGTTAGCTCGAAGATTTAAACGAAGTAATTAATACACAGTAATAACAAAGACACCTGATACTATCCGGGTGTCTTTGTTATGTTCATAAAGTGTATTCCTTATTATTGGACTCTGAGGTTTTGGAGCTCCCATTGTTCGTACCACTCTTCAACACTGGCTGGGAGTCCAATATTGAGTTCACTTATTAATAGATCTTTGAGAATTTTGTATTGTTCTTCCACAGCGGATCGTTCCCCAATACTGTCGTAGATCTTCATTAATCCTAAATGTCCTTGTTCAAAATAGGGCTGAAGCTGCACTACCTTTTGATACACGGTGACAGCTTCGGGAACTCTGCTGCTGTCGATATAGAACTGGGCCATTCCCATAGCATGGTGTAGCCAAATGGTGCGCAGACGTTGTCGTTCGCCCTCTGCCCACAAATAATCGTAATCTCCAAAATAATCCCCTGAATAAAGATCAAATAAGCTTTGATGTTCTGCACAATTGTCCTCTCCGATGGATTCTAGTGCAAGAATGTTGTGCTCCCACTGGGCTGCATCGATTAGCAGCGATCCGGTCTCAAGTGTATACCCTTCACCGCCACTGACGTTGCTGATTTGCAGGTCTACCTCACTCTGCTTCAAGCATTGCCGTACTTGATAAATGGTTGTATAAAGATGGGTAGAGGCCTTCTTAAGGCTAAAGTCTGGCCATAGTAGGTCAATCAGGGTGTCTTTACTGACGAATCGATTGCGATTATGAAGCAAGAAAGCAAACAATTCTTGTGCCTTAGAAGTTCTCCAACGGAGATTGTTTAAAGGTTGTCCTCCTCGTTCAAAACGCAGCGATTGAAAACAACGAATCGTTAGTTCATGTTCTACCTCTGTGCTTTTTGGTGCAAACCTCAATCTGTCCTCCAAGCGTTGTACTGTTTTGAGCAACCGGTCATGTCGCACAGGCTTTAAAATATAATCAATCGCATTTAACTCAAAGGCTTCCACTGCATATTGGTTATACGCGGTCACGAAAACGATATTAGCGTTTGGACAGACCTCTTGCAGAATTGCGGCAGCCTGAAGGCCGCTCACTTCAGGCATTTCTATATCAATAAAAATAACGTCAGGTTCCAATGACGGAGCCTCTTGTATGGCTTGGACAGGATCTGTATAGGACGCGACAATATGTATGGCTTTCATTTCTTTTAACATAAATTCTAACTTTACGAGAGCAAGCCGTTCATCGTCCACCAATACTGCTTGAATCATTGTTATTTCACCACTCAATATAGTATTTTTAAGCAAAAAACAATAATCTCTTACTTATATTTCGGTTCATTATAGTCTGTCTGTGAATCGGAATTCTTTCGAATCGGATTTCTTTTTTCAGAAGGGATTATGAAACTTACCGAAGTTCCTTTACCTTCCTTACTTTTAATTTGCAGACCCTTACCATAGATACGTAACAGTCGTTTATGTGTATTGAGAAATCCAATCCCCCGTTTAACATTAGACTGACCGCTCAGCAGCTGCTGAAGTTGTTCAGTAGTCATGCCTTTACCATTATCAGCGACTGTGATCTCGATATCATCAGCCTGTTCTTTGAGGGATATTGACAGCGTTCCTCCTTTGGAGCGGCTTAATATACCGTGCCGGACGGCATTTTCAACGAGTGGTTGAATGGTCAGGGGAGGTAATTGGAAGTGTAGGTTCTCTGCCAAATCCCAGTTAATGGTCATCCTGTCCTCAAAGCGCTCTTTCTCTATGTACAGATAGGCACGGACAAGCTCAATTTCGCGTTCAATGGGTATCATCGGCTCGGCGTTCAAGAAGTTAAAGCTTAAGCGTAAATAAGAGCTAAAGGCATCAATGAGGTGACTCATTCGATTAATATCAAACGATGCCAGAGCGGATATAGAATTTAATGTGTTGAACAAGAAATGTGGTTGTATTTGCGCTTGAAGATATGCAGCTTCCACACGAAGCCGCTCGTTAACGGATTGTTTTAGATCTGTTAAGGAGCGTACCCGAGCCTTCAGTTCTATTGCATTCATAGGCTTCAATACATAGTCATTTGCACCTGAAATAAACCCGATATAAATATCTTCAGCTTGGCTTCGTACTGTTAGAAGTAGAATAGGAAGCTCAGCAATGGTGTAACGTTCACGAATTCTTTGGGTTAATTCATACCCGGACATTTGTGGCATCATTACATCTGCAATAATTAAATCCCACTGATCGGTATCTAGCAATAGTAAAGCATCATTTCCGCTGGTCACCGTAACGATTTCGTAGTCCGTGATGGAAAGTACGCTAGTAAGTATTTTTAGATTAACCGGATCATCGTCGATAGCCAAAATCTTAGGTCTTCTACCATGGGCTAATGATGCGGTACTGGTCGCAGCCAATTTGGATAGAGTGATCATAGATGGCGTATCTGGAAATTCAGTTATTGATGGGAGCTCTGAACTAGCCTCTCGGTTGGCTGGATCGGATAAAGGCATTGTGAAGGTAAAAGTAGTTCCTTGGCCAATTGTAGAAACTACACTGATTTTCCCACCGTGAAGCTCAACTAACTGCTTACAGGTGCTTAATCCAACCCCGATACCACCGCTAACTTCAGTCATGCTGGAGTCACCCTGTTCATAGGGCTGGAAAGCTCTAAGCAATGTTTCCTCGTCCATGCCAAGTCCAGTATCCGTAATATGAATCCGCGCCGATTTTTTGTGAATATCCGCATGGATTCTTATCGTACCTATAGTCGTATACTTAACAGCATTTTGAAGCAGATTGAACAAGATCTGAATGAGTCTTTTTTCATCAGCCACAATAGAAGGGAATGAATCTGGTATCTCCGATATTAAGGTTAAAGATTTTCCTTCCGTTAAGAACTTGAACATATCAAGCACACCAACTGCGAAGGACTGAATTTTAAGTTCTCTAAGTTGCAATTGTATATTGCTTTCACGAAGCTGGGATTGATCCAGTAGGTCGTCTACCAGAAGGGACATACTTCTTCCGACGGAAATGAGCAATTCTAAATTCTCTGCGTTCTGATGTGTTAAAGTGTCTCGCTCGCTGTCCAGAACAGTTTCGGCAATGTTAATAATGCTGTACAGCGGATTTTTCAATTCATGTGAGGTGTTTGCTAAAAAAGTATCCTTTTGCGTAACGCTTCGCTGTAGGCTTTGTGCCAGTTTTTCAGTCTGCTTCGTATTCCAGTGATAACGTTTAAACCCAAAAGTTGCAAAACACAAAAACGCAATAATTAGATCAAAAGGATAATAGGTAACATTAATCCAGTTAAAATTCTTGAACATTCCCCAAAGCGAGCTGTTAACGATGGCAAGCATGGATAACAACAGAAAAATAGAGCCATCGTAATTTTTAAGAATAGACCTCAGAAGAAGAATAACAACTCCTAATGCCAAAACAAGTAAATTTATGACGAAAATTGGCGTATGAAATTCATAATAGTGGACAACAGGTCCAAATAATATGAAAAGAATATGCATCATGGACAGGATGGTCAGGATACGAACACTTTTTATTTTAACATCCTCGAACAAAAGATATTTGCTTGTCAGCAGGATAAAAATAAAAGTGGAAATATAAGAGATGAACAATAGTTTCAGGTCCCATTGATAGTTGAAGGGAAGTTTGTGCAGTAAAATCTTGTCATCATCTATGAGTACGGTAGTTATGGCTGAAATTACTAATATAAAAAAATATATTAGCATCTTTTGCCGCGGCCCAATGATATATAATATTGCTGCATAGATTGCATGAATTAGAAGTACTACACATAATAACAGTTGAAAGCCTATGGAAATGAACCTTTGATGTATTAGAGCTTTTTCGCTGCCGAATAAAATGGGTTTGGAAATACCGCCTTTATGGGCTAAGGAGTAGCTGGCTGCATGAATCACAATTTCAATCTCACTCTTATCGGTTGTAAAAGAAACTGAGTAAGGTAATACACGAGCAATATAGTCCTCTTTATTCGCAGAAGGTGAACCTGAACTGCCCAGCAGTTCACCATTTATATAAATTTCCGAAGAAGTCTGAATCCCGGATATGAGGATACCATATGACTGCTTTGCATTTTTATTTATAAGAACACGCAGACGATAGGAGCCGTAACCATAAGCAGGCTTTTCGCCATGACTAATAGCATCGTTCCACTGCCCCGGTACTTGTATATATTTTTTAGTGGTAGCTTTAGTTAGAGATTCTTTATTGAACGTGGGAAGCAGCATATTAGGATAGAACTCCCATTGTCCTTTTAAGGTAAGGAGCTTGTCTTGATTCAATTCTGTATCCCGTAAATCGAGTACTCCTTTGACTAATTGTGGTTGTATAGCGTTAGGCGAAGCCCATACCCATAGGATACGAAAGCCAGTAAGTACAGTTAGAAAAAGTACAATAATTAGGAAGAGTTTTCTTTTTGTCATAATAGTTAAACAGTATTCGACATGTAACAAGATATTCCTTTCTCGAAAATATTTCGAAAATCCAAAAAAAGCTGAAGCAAGTTGCAGGGGATTAGATTTGGCCGGCGTCTAACGTAATGTAGGTGAAGGAGGGGAGAAAGCTGGAAGAGGCGGAATGGATTTCTGCTGTGCTGAATGGTCAGCATCAAGCCTTTGGGCATTTGGTGACACGTTATCAAGGCATGGTGTACAGAGTGTGCGTCAAGATTACTGGAGAAGCCGAATCGGCCAAAGATATGGCCCAAGAGGTTTTTATAAAAGCATATAAAGCGCTCCCCTCCTTCAGAGGACAGTCTTCCTTCTCGACTTGGCTGTATCGGATAGCCTACCGAACCTGTCTGGACTGGAAACGGGCCAATGATAGGGAGTGGAAGCATCGAAGTGCAGCTGATTACACAGAGAATGATTGGGTGACGTCTCAAACGCCAGAGCATGAGGTGCTAGAGCAGGAACAATCAGCTGAACTGGGTGAGAATGTGAACAGCCTTGCGGAACCGTACCGGTCGGTCGTACAGCTGTACTATTTTCAGCGAAATTCTTATCAAGAGATTGCGGAGCAAAAGGGTGTTTCCGTTAAGACTATCGAATCGCAGCTTTATCGTGCCAGACAGATGATGCGTAGACAAAGGGAGGAATTGCGATGAATTGTGCAATAGTGAAGGAATGGATGCCACATTACATTGATGGCCTACTGTCTCCAGATATGGAGCTGAGTATCCGATTGCACATACAATCCTGTCCTGATTGTGCGCAGTGGCTGGAGGAAGCTAAGGAAATGTCAGCCCTTTGGTCAACAATGGATTCAGACAGCGAATATCAACATGTACAGATGGACTTCCCAGATCTCTCATCAGGTGTTATGGCCCATATCGAGCAGCTCGAAACAGGGCGCAGAGATCGAGCGATTAAAGCGACAAGTGTAAGACGTCGTTTTGCTCCTAGAACATCTTGGATGCATTATGCGGTGGCTGCCTGCTTGAGCTTGTTATTGTTACAGTTTGGAGTTTTTGAGAATTTGGCTTATGGGATCACTGAAATTAATGGTCATGTGTCGAATTCGGTAACCCAATGGTTTGATGGCTTTGGAAAATAGTCGTAAAGAGATTTATAAATAATAGATGGATTCAGGTAGACCGAAGTTTATGCTATCCAAATTTTAGGAGGATGTATTATGATTAAGAAGAGACGGTGGCTCACTTTTATGCTAGCTATGATTCCTGGTGTAGGTCATTTGTATTTAGGCTTCAAAAAGCAGGGTTTGCAGTTTATGATCGGGGCTTCCTTATGTATTATGTTTATTCCGTCCGAGCCCATGATCTTCCCTTTTGCGCTAGCTGCACTATGGTTTTACCAATTGTTTGATGCCCTGCAGAAAGCGGCTTGGATGAAAATAACTGCAGCCGAACACGAGCGTATGATGTTTCATCCAGACAGCTTCGGAGAGCCTTGGACGATGGGAATATCCTCTATGCCGGGTTACCCACATGAAGATGTGAATCCAGCTTGGGTCGGTATCGGATGTGTTGTTGCTGGGTTTCTTATGCTGGTAATTTCAGTATTTCCGACGCTTTGGAGAATGTTGATTGAGATTAACATTGGCACGATTTTGCTATCACTGGGTCTGATTGCGTACGGTTTTAGGATGCTAAGAAACAATACGAGAGCATAAGAAACGGGGATTGACTATGGGGAGATGGAAAATCGGAAGTTTCACTGCAGCCATGGGCTGCATTGCGCTTGGTGTCATTATTGTGATGGCTCAGTATAATATGATCGGCTATGAAGTACTTGGGTATTTATGGCCAGCGCTGTTGATCCTGTTCGGACTCGAGATGTTGATCAGACTCTTTATCAAATCCGATGTCAAAAGCCGTGTAAGCGGCTGGGCTATCTTCTTGATAATCATGCTGATTGGAGCAAGTAGTGCTCAGACAGTAATGGCGGGTGGCTCACTCAGCAGCCTGATCGGGAATACACATCTAACTCCACTTAGCGGGAATGTGGAAGTGAAAGACAATATTACGACGCTGAAAATCGTACTTCCAAGTGGAAAAGTAAAGGTAGAAGGAATAGATGGAAGCTCATTGGATTATGAGGGAAGCCTACTCCTACCTGGGAAATCTCAAAGTGAAGCTGAAAGTGCATTGGAAAAGAAGTGGAAAGTTACAACTGAGGGAGATACACTGATTATGGAGCTCGATACAGATCATAATTGGTTCTCTAATATTCAGTTTGGATTTAATACTAAAAGTCCTTATTTAAATGTAAGTGTACCTAGTAGCCTTGCCGTTGAGGTGGATACAAGCGATGGGTCAATCGAGGCCTGGGATTTAAAGTCTGGCTTAATGGTTGATACTAGTAATGGGGTTTTAAATATTCATGATGTTGCTGGCGGAGTAGAGGCGCATACCAGCAATGGATCACTAACTGTTCAGAACATCCAAGGCGGAGCTCAGCTCGCAAGCTCTAATGGAGCTATTGTATTGGATAACATAGATGGGGCGTTATCCGCTAAGAGCAGCAACGGCAAGATCACTATCAATTCAGCTGTGACCGGAAACTGGAAATGTTCGTCTAGTAACGGAAAGATTATAGTGGGACTGCCATCCGTGTCCGATGCGAAGATTACAGCGGATACCAGCAATGGTTCGCTGAAAGGGAATGTACCCTGGGATCGTGACGGGGATAGCTATGGCACTGCCGTTCTTGGTAAAGGAACGTATACTGTGGACTTAAACACGAGTAATGGAAGTGTGACCGTGGATACTGCAGAATAAGTAAGAATAATAAAAGGGAGCTGAGGCTTCAGCGAGTGATTCTGCTGAAGCCTCAGCTCCCTTTTTGTATAATAGACCTACCAAGCGTAAGCTTTAGGTGCTTCTCCGCCCGGTCCTGGGAAGATCTCATCTAGCCGTTTAAGTACAGACTCGTCTAGTACAATCTCAAGACTGCGTAGTGCACTCTCGAATTGCTCCAGTGTACGTGGTCCAATAATTGGTGCGGTTACAGCAGGATTGGCGAGCAACCATGCTAGAGCTACATTATCTTGTGGTTGCCCAAGCTCCATACATAAGCTTGCAAAAGCCTCAAGCTGATCTTTAAATTGCTCTACGCGCTCTGAGTTTCCTCCACTGCGGCTGCCTTCTATTTTCTTAAGCGCATTACGTCCGAGAAGGCCTCCATCCAGTGGGCTCCAAGGAATAACACCTAACCCAAGATTGAGAGAAGCGGGTAATACTTCAAGTTCAGGAAGCCGACAGGTTAGGCTGTATTTATGCTGCTCAGAGACCAAACCTAAAAAGCCACGAGCTTTGGCTTCTTGTTGAGCTACAGCGATATCCCATCCCGCAAAGTTGCTTGAGCCGACATAACCAATCTTGCCTTGGTTTACAGCAAGCTCGAAAGCTCCCCACAGCTCGTCCCAAGAGACACTGCGGTCAACGTGATGCATCTGGTACAATTCAATATGATCGGTCTGGAGACGCTGCAGAGACCCCTCTAGATGGCGGCGTATAATATAAGAAGATAGTCCACCCTCATCATTAGGTCCGTCGTGCTTATCGCTCATTGCACCGTAAACCTTGGTAGCCAGCACGACCTTTTCACGTCGTCCGCCCCCCTGTTTGAACCAGCGTCCAATAATTGTTTCGGTTAGACCAGAATTCTCACCCCAGCCATAAATGTTAGCGGTATCAAAAAAATTAACACCTGCGTCCAGTGCAGCGTCCATAATGCGGAAGGCTTCTTGTTCATCTGTTTGTGGGCCGAAGTTCATTGTTCCGAGACATAGCCGACGGACCTTCATACCGGATTTCCCAAGTTTTGCATATTGCACTTCGCATTCACTCCTTAGATAGATGATTTCATATTAATTGTAAACATCTTCATAATTAAGAGCAATTACGAAGCGGCATCTAAGGTATTATGACGCTCTTTCTTTGTTATAGGCTCTGCCTATCAGCTCAATAGAATCTATATCTTTGTCCTTTACGACTGGGTATGATACAACAATATAAAGAAGAACTATGTCTGTTAGAGCAGACCACTTGAGGAGTGACTGAGATGAGTGAAGTTAAAAAAATCGCCGTAATCGCAGGGGACGGTATTGGACCTGAAGTAGTAGCTGAAGCAGAAAAAGTATTGAAAGCAACGGAAGAAGTATTTGGTTATGCCTTTGAAACGGAGCACGCGCTATTTGGCGGCATCGCAATAGACGAGAGAGGCACACCGCTGCCGGAAGATACACTAGAAATCTGTCGTAGTGCAGATGCCGTATTACTGGGTGCTGTCGGCGGACCGAAGTGGGATAACAATCCAAAGGAGCTTCGTCCTGAAACCGGACTGCTTGGTATTCGTAAAGCGCTTGGATTGTTCTCAAACTTACGTCCAGCTGTCGTATTCGATTGCCTTAAGGACGCTTCGACACTGAAACCGGAAGTTCTGGAAGGTACAGATCTTATGGTCGTTCGTGAGCTGACGGGTGGGATTTACTTCGGAGATAAATTGCGCCGTCAAGGTGAACATGGTGAAGAAGCTGTAGATACCTGTGTATATAACGTAATGGAAGTAGAAAGAATCGTACGTCAGGCTTTTGAAATTGCTGGCAAACGTCGTAATAAGCTGGCAAGTGTTGATAAAGCGAACGTACTTGAAACTTCACGTTTATGGCGTGAGGTCGTAAATAAGGTTGCTCCAGAATATCCTGAGGTAGAGGTAGAGCATGTGCTCGTTGATAACTGCGCAATGCAGCTGCTGCGCCGTCCATCCAGCTTTGATGTTATCGTTACCGAGAACATGTTTGGTGACATCCTGAGCGATGAAGCTGCTATGCTGACAGGCTCTATCGGTATGCTTGCTTCGGCTTCGATGGCTGATGGCAATTATGGTCTCTATGAGCCAGTACACGGTTCTGCTCCTGATATTGCCGGACAAGGGCTTGCGAACCCGATCGCAACGATCTTGTCACTCGCGCTGATGTTCCGTTTAACCTTTGGTTATGAAGATGCTGCTGCTGCGATAGAGGCTGCAGTTGCTGAAGTATTGGATGCAGGTCACCGTACAAGTGATATTGCCGTAGATAAGAGCAAAGCGATCAGTACAACTGAAATGGGCGACCTAATTGTTGCAGCGATCCGCAAAGCGTAATAATATCTTATTTATAATTACTATTAAAGAGGAATTGCTATAATATTGACTTTGATTTTGTACGATGATACCATTTGATATGTAGACAAGATGTAAATTATTCCAGCATATCATGACAAGAAATGGTTGGTTTCTTACATAATCAAAGGGGGATTTTGGCAATGGCAGAACGTTTAGTAGGTAAACCGGCTCCAGATTTTACTATGGAAACCGTATCAGGTGATGGTAAGGATTTTGGTAAAGTAAGCCTGTCCGACTACCGTGGCAAATGGCTTGTATTCTTCTTTTATCCTCTTGATTTCACTTTTGTATGCCCGACTGAAATCACAGCTCTTAGTGATGCTGCTGCACAATTCGAAGCACTTGATACAGAAATTCTCGGCGTAAGTATAGATTCGATCCACAGCCACAAAGCATGGATCAATACACCTAAGGATTCCAATGGTCTTGGCCGTTTGAACTTCCCTCTTGCAGCTGATATTACGAAGCAAGTCGCTAAAGACTACGGTATTCTGATTGAAGAAGAAGGTATTGCATTGCGCGGCTTGTTCATCATCGATCCAGAAGGCGAATTGAAATACCAAGTCGTTAATCACAATGATGTGGGTCGCAGCGTAGAGGAAACACTTCGTGTTCTCCAAGCCCTGCAATCTGGCGGCTTATGCCCAATGAACTGGAGACCAGGCGACAGAAACCTTTAAATTATGTTCTGTTATCATCTGATCTTTGATATTCTGATTTGGACCTCCTTGCAGAAGTTTTTTCTGTAAGGAGGTTTTTTGCTCCAAAAGGTCTTGTATTTCAAAATGGATTTGAAAATAGGCGTGAAAAGTTATATTATGTCCTCGAGTGGAGGAATCTCCATTAGGGTAATGTAATACAATAATAAAAACTCAAAGGGTTAGTTATTCTAAGGAGGGCGAACAAATATGAGCTTTTGCTGTGGAGCGAGTATGGTAGGAACAAAGGGAACCCTTAAACATTATCGCACGCAAGTCCATAATGTTCCCCTGCTTTTTTGTCCGGTATGTCATCGTGTGGAGGTTCATTATAAGGTCGAAAATGAGTATGAGATCTTGGCGGAATACGCACATGGAGACGGAGTTACCGATGTGGATTTTCAGGACTATGTTATGGAAGACGAAACTGCAATATTTGAGAACGTCATTAACATCGAGAGTGAAGAGCCTCTAGCCATTGTGCGGAGCCAGATTGATATGGCGCTTGACCTGCTTGCTGTAGCCAAACAGATTGAGGATACGAAGTGGGAACGGGAATTGAAGAAAAGATTAGCTGTGATGAGTCAAAGGCGCCTTCGTCTGCAACAGAAAGCATAAGATTATTATTACATTTTGGGGCTGGTCCATTTCTGTATCAAAGCCTTCGCAATTGCGAGGGCTTTTTAGCTTTTTCTAATCTTTTTTAGATTGGTTTAAATCATTTGAACGAACTAATAGTAATAAATATAATTTGATGTGATATTTTATATGTCTTAGGAATCATTTTATGAATTTTTTTATCATTCGACAGTTTCTCTGATTGCGTTGTCTACTTCACTTGGATATGATTGGAATATAATTGAACCGGTTGGAAAAAGTGCAACGATTACCGAATGTTCTGGCGGCTTCGTCATATACTCAAATACATAGTAATTTGATGTCGCTTTAGCGTCTTCGTCAAATGCAGTAAAAGGGGGAACTTCGTATCGTGATTAGCCAATATCAAGAAAGTCTTCTATTACCGGGAAGAACCTATCAATCAGGACCTGTGGATACTACATACGAGGATGTACTAGAGAATATTGACAGCGGCATCATGCTTTTTGATGAAGAGGGAGTTATAAGTTTTGTAAATAAGCAAATGTACGGGATGCTTGAATTGACCCGTCACTCCCTTGTGGGCTGTACAATATCACACCTGTTATCTAATGTTCGACTGAGCCGCTTTAAGAAAAAGCAAGTACTGCAAAGCTATAGAGAGATGGTATACAAAGGAAAATCTAATTATGAATTTTTAGACGAGTATGGCCGTTACTGGAAGGTTACACTATGCTGTGGAGAGCAAATGAAGGGTTGTTATTTGTTTACAGTTAAAGAAATCTCCGATTATAAGTTAATTGAGCAAACGGCTTACCAAAATGATAGTTTGGCTATGCTAGGTAAATTATCTGCATCTATTGCCCATGAAATCCGAAATCCATTAACTGCGATCCGCGGATTTATTCAATTACTTCACCCGCATTTACAGCAGCTTGGGAAGCAGGAATATGGCAAGATAATCTTGGCGGAGATCGATCGTGCGAACGATATCATTCATGAATTTCTAACTTCATCCAAGCCGTCAGTTCCTCAAGTGGGGATGATTCCTGTGTCAGCCTTGCTCAAGGAGGTAGTGCTGCTTACAGAGAGCGAAGCCTTGATGAAAGGTTGCCAGATCAATCTGCATCCTTTTCAGGGGGATATGATGATTTCTGGAGATGTAAAACAAATGAAACAGGTAGTCCTCAACATGATTAGAAACGCTATGGAGGCCGTTGCGGATAGAGCAGATCGTCTAATGGGTAAAATAGAGGTTGGAGCCCGCAGAGAGGGTTCTGAGGTCCGTATTTTCATCTCTGATAACGGTAAGGGAATGGATATCCGTACACTGGACAGGTTATTCAATCCATTTTTTACGACTAAGGAGAATGGGACTGGGCTCGGGCTTTCTGTGAGTGACCGAATCATCAAAAATCATGGCGGATGTATTTCTGTCAGTAGTAGAGTTAACGAAGGTACCCATTTTGTAATCTCATTGCCATTAATCCATTAATACACTCGATTAGAATATAGAGTAATAAGAGGCTGATCCCTGCAGATAATACAGATGCGGAGATCAGCCTTGCTTATGTTACAATGGGGATTGGTTTTGGGAGACAAATGGAGGTAAACACAATGGATATAGAATTTAACAGTGGCAGTACCATTAATGAAATACAGGGTGACGCCTTTATCCTTATCATCTCTGAGTCGGAGCTTGAACACGTAGGCCTCTCTGAGGGATGGAATGACAGAATTAGCCTATTAGGGAAGACAGGTCTATTTAGTGGGAAGCTGAATCAGACTTATATACTGCCTCTAGATAATCCATCCGGTTGTCCCGTTGCTATTTTGGTTGGTAAGGGGGACCAACTTCTTACGACTGAAGATCTACGTCAAATGGCAGTTCAGACAGCACGTGCAGCACTTCGATTGAAGGCGATAAAGCTAGTGTTTAAGGTATCTGAAAATATTCAGGAGCTAACAGTAGGGAAGGATATCGTATCTATCGCCTATGCGTTGTCTGAGGGGTTATTGCTCGGATCCTATCGCCGACCCACGTATAAGCAGGAGCAATCTCAATATAACGGTCCAAACTCAGTTATATTCACTATAGAGAAGAAGTCAGCGGATGCTGTCGAGCGTGATTGGAATCTGGGCATACAGAAGGGGCTGGCTTTTGGTGAGGCCACGAATCTGGCGCGGAACTTGACGAATATGCCGGGTAATCTGCTGACTCCATCTGACCTTGCAGTGGCCACCATAGAAGTTGCTGAACGTTATGGATTTCCTTCCGAAGTGCTGGATGAACGGGAAATTGAGCAAAAAGGAATGGGCGGATTGCTAGCAGTCGGAAAAGGAAGTGTAAACCCTCCGCGAATGATCGTCATCCGTTATCAGGGAACGGGGCACTGGGATAACGTAGTGGGGTTGGTCGGTAAAGGGATTACTTTTGATACGGGCGGTATTTCCTTGAAAAGAGCGCCTGGCATGGAAGAGCTGATCAGTGATATGGGGGGCGCAGCGGCTGTACTCGGAGTAATGGAGGCACTCGGCCGATTACGTCCACGAATTAACGTCGTGATGGTCATTCCATCCGCTGAGAATATGCCTTCTGCTAATGCTTTTAAACCTGGAGATATCATTACATCCATGAGCGGACGAACCATAGAAGTGTTGAATACTGATGCAGAAGGCAGGCTTGTACTTGGGGATGCGCTGACATATGCTCGGGAATGGGGAGCGAAACGTATAATTGATGTCGCCACGCTGACAGGTGCAGTGTTGTCTACATTGGGAGATATAGCTACAGGCGCAGTTACTAACAACGAAGAATTTATGGAACGGTTTCTGGCAGCATCTAACGTTTCGGGAGAAAAAATATGGCAGCTTCCTGCTTACCCGGAATTTCGTGAGATGCTGAAGAGTGAAGTTGCCGATATTCGTAACGCTGCAGGAAGATTCGGGGGAGCCACTACCGCTGGATTATTCGTAGGTGAGTTTGCGGAGGGTCTGCCGTGGATTCATCTAGATATTGCTGGAACAGCGTTTTTATCTAAAGAACGTGGAGTTAATCCTAGGGGGGCCACAGGTGTCATGGTTCGCTCAATGGTTCAGTGGTTGCTCAGCGAAAGCGAATGATTATCTCCTCATAAACAACAAATAGAAACCTCTCTTTAGGAAAATGGAAGTATGAGTAACCATTTCACAGGAGAGGTTTCTTTGCTTTTGTATGAATGATAAAGAATATATTGCAAGCCTACTTCTTACTGTCAACAGGTGTTGAGCAACAGGAGAGGGGGGAATCTAAAGATGCTGCTGAGCAGCTCTTGCCCTTATCACAGCCAGCGCAAGCACCCTGCTTGCCCTTTTGCACATGTCGATAGATGATCCAGCCCGAATAACCGAAGATCAGAGTGACGATCAGAACATTTATCATTACGGTGCCCCACTTTCATCAAGAAAATCAATCATTTACAAGTTCTACGACCAACCTAATAATCGTCCACCTTGGAAAATTACAAAAGATACGATATATGCCAGAACAAGAGAATAGCCAATAGAGAAGAAGGTCCACTTCCAAGACGCTGTTTCTTTTTTAATAACCCCTACTGTGGCCAGACAAGGAACATATAACAGAATAAAGGCCATGAAGCTGATTGCACTCAGCGGTGTAAAGACTTGTGAAATTTGATTCTCTAATCCTGCGGTATCCGGTGCGTGATAAATGATATTCATCGTAGACACAACAACCTCTTTAGCTAAAAATCCTGGAACCAATGTAGAGCCAGCCTGCCATGTTCCGAAACCAAGCGGTGCCAGTAGTGGGGCAATCATGCCTCCGAATTTAGCTAGAAAGCTATGATCCATTTCTACATCAAATCCGCCAGGACCGGCATAGGACATAAACCAGATAATGGCTGAACCTGCGAGAATAATCGTTCCAGCTTTACGCAGGAATCCTTTGCCTTTCTCCCAAGTGCTGCGCGACAAGGTCTTGATCTGCGGCATACGGTAAGGAGGGAGTTCGATGATGAAGACAGAGGAATCATTTTTGAATAAGTATTTAGAGAATACCTTACAAAGGATTAGCGCAAATACAATACCCATGACATACATAGACAGAACGGCTAATGCTTGCTGTGCAGGGAAGAATACAACTGCGAATAAAGCATAAACAGGCAATCTTGCAGAACAGGACATCAGCGGCATGAGCAGGGTCGTTAGCATTCGGTCTTTGGGCTGTTCGATGCTTCGAGCGGCCATAATGGCAGGTACGTTGCAACCAAAACCAATGATGAATGGAATGAATGCTTTTCCGTTAAGTCCCATTCGTTCCATTGTGCTATCCATCAACAAGCACACCCGTGCCATGTATCCGGAATCCTCCAGGAAAGATATGATCAAGAATAGTATGAAGATTTGCGGAACAAAGACCAGTACGCCACCTACACCGCCGATGATGCCATCCACAATTAGTGCATGCGTGAAGTTGGAAGCTCCAATTGTCTGAAGCAGCGAATTCGTTCCATCACTAATGGGGCCGGATATTAGGCCATCTACGATATCTGATAAGGGTCCACCAACCCAGTCAAATGTGGTCTTAAAGAGAGCATACATAAAGAAAATGAATAAGGGCAGCCCCAAAAAACGATGAGTCAACACTGAATCTAATCTTTCTGTCAAGTTATGAGGCTTCTGAGTTGTTGTATCAAGTACATCATCACAAATAGAGCGGATATACTCCATTCGGTTCGAGCGAATCCATTGCGGTAGTGTCAGGGCGAGTTTTTTGATCTGTAGCTCACTCTGACAAGATTCACAGATATTCAGTAGTCCCGTAATATCTATACGTGACTTCAGAAATTGAAGAATAACTGGATTCTGCTCCAATAGCTGTAGAGCGATCCAGCGATGATTTGGTAGATCCTTTATAGGACGTAATTCCTTTTCTATAGAAGATATCGCTCTTTCGACAACCTCACCATAGTTCAGCTTGAACTTTACAGCAGGAATAGCTGACGATTCCTCTAGAATACTGAGCATCTGTGCGCTGCCTTTACCGGTTCTTGCTATAAGTGGTAGGACAGTTACACCCAATCTTGATTGTAAAATGGTTTGATTGATACGAATACCACGAGCATTAGCGACGTCAACCATATTAAGCCCGAGTAGAGTAGGCTTGCCATACTCAAGTAATTGAAGTGTGAGCAGCAGATTGCGTTCGAGCTGTGACGCATCCACGATATTAATTAATGCTTCTGGAGATTCTTCTATCAGATATTGGGCTGCGACCCCCTCATCCCGTGAGAGTGGGTGAAGAGAATAGATGCCAGGCAAATCAATGAGCTTGCCAGCCCCGTTCTTCAGATTGCCTACCTTCTTCTCTACCGTTACCCCTGACCAGTTACCAACATATTCGTATGACGTAGTTAATGTATTGAAGAGAGAGGTTTTACCTGTATTTGGATTGCCCACAAGAGCTATAGAACTCAAGATACGTTCACCTCAATCATCGAAGCTTCCTTTCGGCGGATGGCGAACAGTTGTCCGTTGCATTCCAAGGTAATCGGTCCCAAAAAAGGTCCCTTTCCTTTAAGGCGGATGTTCACACCCTCTGACACTCCGAGATCAGCAAGACGACGGCGCAGAATGGGGTTCATACCTTCTATTTTATGAATACAGCCGGCAGAACCAGGTTGTAGTTGCAGCAAGGAACAGTGTGTAGAAGTAGCTATTGTAATCCCTCCAAAAGAGACTGATAATCAATCTCAACTGTTTTATTGTAATGTAGCATTTTTAAGTGTTTGAATACTGTGATATTTGTCACTGACATACTGTATGATAGCATCTATGAGCTAAAGGCGAAATATCCTTTACATTTTATTCTTCATTAAAGTATGATTGAACGATATAAATTGCATAGTAAAGCTATGCTGGCGGTTATAATGATTGCAATAGCGGTTACGATGATTTCAGGATCTGAAGGGAGATAATTATGAAGACTAATCAATGTAAGATTGTTGACTGCACCATTCGCGATGGGGGGCTAGTTAACAACTGGGACTTCAGTGTGGAATTTGTGCAAAATTTGTATGCCGGCTTGAATGAAGCTGGTGTTGATTATATGGAAATTGGTTATAAAAATTCCCCTAAACTGCTCAAAGGAGCAGAAGGTGCCGGACCATGGCGTTTTCTGAACGATGATTTCTTACGTAAAGTTATCCCGCAAAAGGGGCATACCAAGCTTTCAGCTTTGGTTGATATCGGCCGTGTGGATGAGAATGATATTTTGCCTCGCAGCGAAAGTATGCTGGATCTGATTCGAGTGGCTTGCTATAGCAAAGATGTGGAGAAAGCCTTGCAGCTGGTACAAACTTTCCATGATCTAGGCTATGAGACAACGATCAATATTATGGCTTTGTCGAATGTAATGGAGAATGAATTATTAGAAGCTTTTGAAATGATTCGTGAGAGCGTAGTTGATGTAGTATACATTGTGGATTCATACGGTAGTTTAGATCACAATGATATCAATTATTTGGTGGAGAAGTTCAAAACACATCTGCCTAACAAACGTCTGGGAGTACATACCCATAATAATCTTCAACTGGCTTTCTCCAATACGCTGATCGCTGCTGAGAAAGGTGTAGAGTTACTGGATGCTTCCTGTTATGGAATGGGACGTGCTGCCGGAAATTGTCCTACGGAGCTGCTAGTGACTCATTTGAAGAATACACGTTACACATTACGCCCTATAGTTGATATCCTTGAACGTCTGATGATTCCTTTACGTGAGAAAGAGGAATGGGGCTATATCATTCCTTACATGATCACTGGTACGCTTGATGAGCATCCACGTTCGGCTATGGCGATTCGCGCATCAGCAGATAAGGATAAAGCGGTTGATTTCTATGATAAGCTTACAACACCAGAAGTAAGTTTCAGAGATAAATAAAGATGTTTTTCAGAAGCACTGAACCCATTCATAGGGGGAAGTGCTTTTTTTGTTGAAATATAAGAACGATTTATAAGTTTCTCTGATAAATTGTTCTTATATTTCAACAAAAACGCTTACCGGCCTTATAAGGATGCTGAAAGTGTTTATGCTTGCCTGCTTGAAGAAAATGGTTTATATTTATGCGAGATTTATGAATAATCGCTATAAAAATACTTGTGCTTAAAAGAAATGTAACTTTAAAGACCGATCTAGCCGATATTTATACATAGGACAAGACTATACATAGTTGCTTATTAATAGACATCATTTTCAGACGCGAGGGACTTATGAGACAAGAAGAGAAAAAGACAATTCAAGCGGCTATTATAGGAGCTTTACTGTTCCTATTCATTCAAATTTTCCATACATCGCTAAACCGATTGGACAATTGGAATATTATTTCTGCACTCTATCTCATTGTCGGCTACTGTACTGTTGCTTTTGGATTTGCGATATTTGCACAGGGCTGGTTGTTTTTCTCTAGCAGATTATCTAAAGGTAGATTATATGTCGCTGCTCTTTTTGGTGGAATATGTATTATTGATTTCTTGCATACGCTCGGCTTTGTAGCATTTCCATTGATTTCATCGTTTATAACCCCTGAGGAATCAATGTGGCTGCTTACCTTTTCGCGACTATCCAGCGGGCTGGGCATATTGTTTATTTTTAGTAGAGAAGATAAACCTGTGTCCGTGACCGAAAAAAGAAATGTATTCAGAATCGCCTTCATGTTGATCGTGCTCGTTATCGCATTATTTATACTTATCCATTCGGCTGTGCCAGATTTATTTACTAAGCCTTGGATGAGTACGCTTAAACAATTTGTTGATCTGGCAGTACTTTTTGTTTATTTAGCAGGTGTTGCTGTCATCGTATTTCCTGGGAATAATGAAAAATCAGCCTCGCTGCTTGTGATCATTCGGGCACTTATCTTTTTCTCTCTAGGCCAGGCTTTCTTCATGACTCCCTTACGTGGTGGTAATATAGATGATCTCTTTGGGATGTTATGTAGCGGAGTTGCTTATTATCTGTTGCTTACCGGCGTGTATCGCCTGACGATTGAAGAACCGTTTTACGAGAAGCAGTTGGCCGAGGATCGGATTAATTATTTGGCGTATCATGATGATTTAACGGGACTTCCGAATAGACGTCGGCTGACACAGCGTGTAGAAGAAATGATTGGTGCTGGAGAGACGGACACGAGTGATCAATTTTCAGCTTTGGCCATTATGAATATTAATTATTTTAAGAATATAAATGACTCTCTAGGCCATTATGCCGGAGACCTCTTATTGAAATTGGTGTCTGAGCGGCTTGGTAATGAGGCTAGACCCAGTGAAGAACTGTATAGCATGGGGGCAGATGAGTTTGCTTTTCTAATGACCGATAGAGCAAGTCTTGGAGAATGTTTGGCTCGGGCTACTGAGTTACTGAGATTATTTGAAGTACCTGTTGAGCTAGAATCCGGAGAGTACCATATTTCGCTCAGTTTAGGGATGAGTATTTATCCTGGTGACGGGGAAACTGCTGAACATCTAATTCAAAATGCGGATACTGCGGTTCATAATGCGAAGGAACAGGGAGTGGAGATTCGCCGTTATATCCCAGCCATGCAGATGAAGGCAAAGGAACGTCTGAAGCTGGAAAATGATCTTCGAAGAGCGCTTGAACGTGATGAGTTCTATCTCGTATATCAGCCAAAAGTGCAGCTGGAGACGGAAGAAATTGTAGGAATGGAAGCTTTATTGCGCTGGAATCATCCTAAGCGTGGTATCGTCTCACCTAATGAGTTTATTCCTCTAGCTGAGGATAGCGGGTTGATTGTTCCAATTGGGGAATGGGTACTGAAGACGGCGTGTCTGCAAAATAAACAGTGGCAGCTAGCAGGCTACCAGCCGTTATGCGTCTCCATCAACTTATCTATGCGTCAATTCCTTCAACCGAACTTAGCAGGTAAGATTCATTCCATTTTGACTGATATTGGATTGGATCCATGTTATGTCGATCTTGAAATTACAGAGAGTATGACCTTAGATAAAGAAACGGCTTTTGATCAGCTGAAGCGTTTGAAAGATCTAGGTGTATTTATTAGCATCGATGATTTTGGTACAGGCTATAGTTCATTGCACTATTTGAAGAATATGCCGATCGACAGGCTGAAAATTGACAGATCGTTTGTCTCCGAAGTGATGGAGGATAGTAATAATGCTGCTATAGTCTCCACGATTACTTCTATGGCGCATCATTTGAAGCTTAAGGTTACCGCAGAAGGGGTGGAGAACAAGGAGCAGTTGCAGTTTTTGCGCGAGCAGCATTGCCATGAAGCTCAAGGTTTTTTGTTCAGTAAACCTATTCAAGCGGCTGAATTTGAGGCGTCTTTTTTGAAAAAGACTCCCCTAGGTGCTTCCTTGTAAAATATAAGAAAGTATAAGTTTCACACCATACTCTATGTCTTATATTTCTCGCTTAAACGCTTACCGTCCTTATAAGGACGCCGAAGGCGTTTATGCTTGAACAAAAAAATGTTGATTTTTATTTGTGGGGGTGATACAATATCTCTTGTACTCACTTTCTAATGCGGGTGTAGTTCAATGGTAGAACTTCAGCCTTCCAAGCTGATAGCGTGGGTTCGATTCCCATCACCCGCTCCATAATTTAAACTTCCAAATCCTTGCGATGCAAGGATTTTTTTATGTTTTGGTAGATGGTTTTGTTATGAACTCCTCTTAAATTATCAAAAAGTCAGGCTCCTCAATGAAGAGGAACCTGACTTTATGTATACTACCTGATTCTCTTAAACAGTCTTCAAGAACTCAACAATGGTGAGCAGTCCCTTATCAAAGTTCTCCAGGTTGAAATGCTCATCCGGTGCATGCAGGTTCTCATCATCAAGGCCAAAGCCCATCAGGACCACTGGTGCTTCAAGTACACGGGAGAAGCTTTCCATGATCGGAATGGAGCCACCGTCTTTGGTGAAGAGGGCACGGGTTCCGTATACTTTGCCGTAAGCGTCTGCTGCAGTTTGCAGAATAGGATTCGATGGATCGATGTTAAAGGCACGTGCCTTCTCCATTTGCTTCACATGCACTTTCGCTCCGGTTTGAATATTAGCCTTCAAATGCGCCTCAACGGCATCAAGAATATGCTGTGGATCCTGATCGCCAACGAGACGGCAAGTAATCTTGGCATGTGCTTCTTTCGGAATAACTGTCTTGCTTCCTTCCCCTTGGAAGCCGCCATAGACACCGTTAAGCTCAAGTGTAGGGCGAGCACCAATACGTTCTACAAAGGAATAACCTTCTTCGCCGTATAACGCATCCAGCCCAAGTCCTTTACGGATTTTATCTTCATTTACGCCTTGCTTCACGAATTCCTCACGAAGCATTGGAGAAAGTTCAGGTACACCATCATAGAAGCCTTCAACAGAAACACGACCTTTGTCGTCATGAAGGCTGAGCAAGGACACGAGAGCGTGCAGTGCATTCGGAACGCCACCACCGTAAGAACCGGAGTGCAGGTCTGTAAGAGCTGTAGTTACGCTCACTTCAAGTGATCCTAGGCCACGTAGTCCTGTGCAAATTGCAGGGCGACCACGTTCCAGCAGGGAAGTATCGGAGACTAACACCGCATCCGCAGCCAGCTTCTCTTTGTTAGCTTCCAGGAATGGAGGGAGATTTGCACTACCGATTTCTTCTTCACCTTCGATACACAGCTTGATGTTAACAGGAAGAGTACCTTCTTGTTTCAGGATTGCTTCAATCGCTTTGAGGTGAATGAATACTTGGCCTTTGTCATCCGTTGCTCCGCGTGCATACAGCTTGCCGTCACGGATCTCTGGTTCAAACGGAGGTGTAGTCCACAGGTTTAGTGGATCTACTGGCTGCACATCGTAGTGGCCGTATACAAGAATGGTTGGCTTACCCGGAGCATGAAGATAGTCAGCATATATGACGGGATGTCCCGCTGTCGGATGAAGTTCAATGTTCTCAAGTCCGGCTTTCTTTAGTGTGTCTGTCAGCCAATGGGCTGCAGCTAGTACATCGTCCTTATGCTCAGACAAGGCAGAAATGCTTGGAATCTTGAGCCATTGTTTTAGTTCTTCGAGATGTTCATCCCGGTGTGTTGAAAAATACGTTTCGTATGACATAGTGTGTATGTACCTCCTTAAGTTTTGCTGCGCAAAACCGGCTATGAGCTTAATCGCCATGCGTGACCGTCTTGTTTAGCATTCTATAGGAATCATTATACTGGAGAACTCATTATGGATCAAAAGCGATTAGAGAGACGCCTTACCAAATGATCGTGGCCGGAGTCACACCTTGAGGAAAAGTGTCTTCTGCTTTGTCTTTATTCACATACATGTCATACCAAGCGTCAGCAATGAGCCCCGGATCTGTAGCTGTGCCTGGCTTGATAAATACGTCTAGAGCCAGATGACCTACATAGATTCCTTTCAGAGCCAAGTCCGCATGAAGGTTGATAGCATAATTTCTTAGTCCGCTTAATGCGATACCGACATTGCCCATCATTTGCATGGGATAGATGGAGGACAGTCCGGTTGTGAACAGCAGCGCACCGCTGCGTTTCTCCAACATTTCAGGCAATACTTGCTCTACGCTTCTGATCGCGGCTACAACCAGAGCTTGGAAGGCATCTAGTGCATTCTCCTCAGTAACTTGAGAAGCTGGAGTAGGTGGGTAGTTTCCACTTGTAGGGCTGAACTCAAGCACATCGATAAAGCCGTATTTTGCTTTGATGTCGTGGAAGGCAGCAATTACTTGTTCTTTATTGCATACATCTGCAGGAAAAGCAGCAGTCTCGATATTCAGCGATTGAAGCTCTTCTACGAAGGTATTCAATTTATCCGCATTACGAGAGATTAGGGCGACTTGAAATCCGTTTGCTCCGAATTTTTTTGCGATGGAGAGTCCTAGACCGGGGCCAGCTCCAATGATAGCTATCGTTTTTTTCATGATTAATAGTTCCTTTCCGGTTGTTGATTACTAACAGTAACCATGATAGACTGAATAAGCTTAAGGGACAAGAAGGCACTATTACATGCTTAAGTTACATGGAGGTAACCACTTTGGAACATTCAATGGACGAACCCATTCGGCTCATGCCGACGCTGGAGGATTGCTCCATCACCCGCCAGATTCTGGACAGGGTTGGGGACAAATGGAGTGTGCTCATCATTGTCAATTTGGGTGCAGAAGCATTGCGGTTTAAAGAACTGCAGCGGCGTTCTGGTGGTATTTCACAACGGATGCTGACTCAGACCCTCCGTCATTTAGAACGAGATGGTATAGTTTGGCGTAAGGTCACGCCTACGGTGCCTTTGACTGTTGAATACGGTCTGACGAGTTTAGGAGAGTCCTTGCTGGATCCTCTAACCTCCCTTGTGGAATGGGTCAATAGAAATAACGCTGAAATCGCCAAAGCGCGTATAGGTTATGATAGTCAGCACGAAACGCAGGAGTAGCAAGCTAGCAGTACAATTTACTGGGATAGAGGATGGATTATTTTGCAAAAGAAAAGTGGAAAGAACACATTTTTATATACTTACACCTGTTCAGAGGACGAGTTATCGCTATGTCAGATGGAGCTTCGTTGTCTTTTTGGAGAGGAAGTACCTTCTTCAATCTTTAAGAGTGAGGTAGAGGTGGATGTCAGCCGTAGTCCCTTCATTAAAGAACGAATTGATGTTATGTACGAGGGAGACAGCTTGCCTGAGATTTATGATCAAACGGAGCAGGTGGAGCTTGGCGGTAAGACATTTAAGGTTATTTTTGTGAAGACCAATGATCTGTCACCTGCGGACAAAATAGAATATGATGAGCGAAGAGTGATCGAGCGAGAAATTGGGCTGCGTATTGAAGGGGAAGCGGATGTAAACCACCCTCAGTTGGTATACGGTATTGTTACGCTGGGCGGTCGCTGGTACTTTGGATCTTATCATAAGAACAAGGCCACCTGGTTCCGTCAAATGAAAAAGCCGCGTAGTTACTCTATCGCGCTTAGCACACGTGTAGCCCGAGCTGCGGTCAATATAGCCGTTCCGAATCCGGAAGGTGTACGAGCCATCGATCCTTGCTGCGGCATCGGAACAGTAATGGTAGAAGCTCTGTCGATGGGAATCAATATGGTTGGACGTGACATTAACCCTCAGATCGCGATCGGTGCCAGAACGAATATTGCCCATTTTGGATTTACAAGTGAGGTCACGCTTGGAGATATTGCTGACATCACAGAACATTACGACGTAGCTATTGTAGATATGCCTTATAATCTATATTCTAGTATTACACCTGAGGAACAGTTTGCGATTCTAGTGAATGCACGCCGGATTGCAGATCGGGTAGTTATCGTTGCGATTGAACCGATGGATGAGATGATCACGGAAGCTGGATTTACGATTATAGACCGCTGTGAAGCTAAAAAAGGTTTGTTCTCCCGTCATTTAATGCTTTGCCAGTAATCCTAATGAAGTTATTTAAAGGGGTGCAGCAATGGAGCAGAAATGGTTAACTTGGGCTAAAGAAATACAGGCCATCGCACAGACTGGACTAACTTACGCTAAAGATGTCTATGATATAGAACGGTATCAAGCTTTGCGGGAGCTAAGTGTGGATATCCTCGCTAATTATACGTTCGAAAGCAAGGAGAGAATAAGACTCTCCTTTGCTAGTGAGGGTGGCTATTCTACGCCGAAAGTGGATATCCGTGGTGTTGTTTTTCAGGAAGACAGAATCCTGCTTGTCCGCGAGAAATTGGATGGAAAGTGGGCGCTTCCCGGGGGCTGGGGGGACATCGGTCTGTCACCGAGTGAAGTCGTTGTTAAGGAAATTCAAGAAGAATCAGGATTTGAGACAGAAGCAATTCGCTTGCTGGCTGTTCTAGATAAGAAATTTCATAACCATCCTCCGGAGCCGTATCACGTGTACAAGTTTTTTATTTTGTGCAGAATTGTAGGCGGCGAGGCGATGCAAGGGGTGGAGACGAGTGAAGTATCCTTTTTTGCTGAAGATGAACTGCCTGAGCTCTCAGTAGAGAGGAATACAAATGAGCAGATTCGGACGATGTTTGAATATTTACGAAATCCAGAAAAAATAGTAATATTGGACTAAGAATTTGCATATGATGTATGACTTCCGAAAGATGAAGTTTTAATTATTCAAATTATGGTTAATATCTATTTTGTAAGCACTTACAATAGTGAACCGCTGAGCCTTTATATCCAAGAAGAAACGACGTTGTCGTCCTTTATGGCTGACAACCATTTCTCGTAGAAATATAAGGATGATGTATAGCATGTAATTTATACATTCTTATATTTTTAAAAAGTCAATATTTCAAAGTTTTTGGGTCGAGCGGTCTACATTTTTTCCTCTACTGTGACGATAAGATATTTTAGGAGGGGATCGCATGGAACAAGAGAAATTGAGCATTCCATTGAAACAGGAAAATGTGGTGCGTCCTGCAGAAGGCAATATTGCCACTGGGCTGGTTTGGGGTATTTTAATCAGCATTCCGTTATGGATCTCTGTAATTGGCTGGATTCTGGGGTTTTGGCGCTGAGCCATATCTAATTGACTATTTAATGACTAACTAATTCTATAGTATATACAAAAGGCTGTCTCTTCGTTGTTGAAGAGACAGCCTTTTGAAATTCCTGAAGTTCTCAAGATTTACTATATACCAGTCTAAAATTCTCGCAAACAACCTTCATCTTTGGATCAAAGGGTTTCTTCAAGAACTCTAAGGATTCTCTGGTGAAGAAATTCTCATGATCATGGCGCCACGACTTCAATGTCCGGTCACCTTCTCCTTCCGTATAGGCGAATTCAGCAACGTTAGTGTCCAACTGTATCCATCCAGCCCGTATAAAGCTCATCTAGTTGCTCTTGCACCGCATCGCGTTCTTTCTGCAGCTCGGCGAGTTCTGCCGCATCGCTACTAATCTGTGGATCTAGCATCTTGGCATCGATTTCCCCAAGCCGCTCCTCAACCTCTGCAATGGC
The DNA here is from genome assembly GCF_037977235.1 of Paenibacillus sp. FSL K6-0276. Classification (NCBI taxonomy): domain Bacteria; kingdom Bacillati; phylum Bacillota; class Bacilli; order Caryophanales; family Paenibacillaceae; genus Paenibacillus; species Paenibacillus sp. FSL K6-0276. The sequence continues at coordinate 1,460,865 of NZ_CP150276.1, forward strand.
CTTCTCCCAGTCGAAGTTGGTGCTTTTCTTGCGGGAACTGGACGAGTTAGCGCTGGTATCTTTCCCTGAATTGTTAGATTGAAGCTTACCGGAGCGTGAAGTTGTTCCTTCTGAAGAGGAAGGTTTAGGCTGATCCGGAAAAGATAAGGCTGTTGATGCCTTTTCAGCTTGCTTCTCCTTGTAATACTCGTAATTGCCGTTGAAGACTCCAAATCGTCCATTTTCAATGGACCAGAGCTTATGGAATAAACGATTGATGAAATAACGGTCATGTGATACGGCCAGTACTGTGCCAGGAAATTCCTCTAATGCTTCCTCTAGCGCCTCACGGGAATCAATGTCCAGATGATTGGTAGGCTCATCCAGAATCAGTAGATTCGGTTTACGATGCATTAGTACAGCGAAACGCAGGCGGGTCCATTCACCACCGGACAGATTCGTGATGTCTTTGAATACATCGGCACCATAGAATAGGAACCGTGCAAGCTGCCCGCGAGCTTCACCCTCTTCAAGTCCGGCTTCTTCACGGAAGTAGCGGAGTACAGATTGTTTGTTATTTTCAGGGACAGCCTCTTGCGCAAGGTAGCCGACAACGGTTCTTGAGCCGAGCGTACAGCTTCCGCTGTCTGGGGTTTCCTGCCCTAATATAATTCTTAAAAGTGTACTTTTACCTGCCCCGTTACCTCCCATGAGTGCCGTAGTCTCTCCGTAACGAAGCACTTCGTTTGCGTCTGTGAAAAGGCTTCGCTCACCATATGCTTTAGCGATATCCTCCAGAATGACGACCTGATTACCGGAACGATCATTTTGCTGTAGCTGTAAATCCATCGATCTGCGCTCCAGAATAGGTCGTTTAACCTTCACCATGCGATCCAGAGCTTTCTGCATGGAGGCTGCTCTCCGGTAAAAGGAAGGGTTAGGAGGAGTACCACGATTGCCAAATTCGATGAGACGTTTGATGCTTTCTTGCATTTGTTTTATTTTTTTCTGCTGCTCTTGATAATCAGCAAATTGTTGAAGAAGCTGCGTTTCCTTCTCCACTTGATAGCCGCTATAGTTGGTATGGAAAGTAAAAGCCTCGCCGTCCTCAATCTCTATCACTTTCTTGACTACAGCATCCAGAAAGTAACGGTCATGGGAAATGGCTAGCACTGTGCCGTCATAGCTCTGTAAGAACTGCTCTAACCATTCGATGGCGTTCATATCGAGGTGGTTGGTTGGTTCATCAAGTAGAAGTACATCCGGACGACGCAGCAGCAGCTCTGCGAGACCGACTTTGGTTTTCTCGCCGCCAGAAAGGGAAGCGAACAAGCGGCTGTATTGTCCAGTACTGATTCCGAGACCTGAGGCTACTCGCTGAATAGAGGATTCGATTTCGTAGCCACCTGTAGTCTCGAATTTATCCTGAAGACTACCGTATTCCTTAAGCAGCCGATTCCAGAGTATTTCATCCGTTCCGGTATTGAAGGTAGACATTTCAAGCTCCAGTTCTCGCAGGCGACGCTGCCACTGCAAAGGCTCGGCGAAGCTGCGCTGGAGAACGTCATAAACGGTTTCTTTTTCGTTAACCTCTTGAATTTGTGCCAGCAGACCTACTACGCTGCCTTTGCGTATTGAGATTTGCCCTTGATCGGGCCGCTCTTCGCCGTTCAGCAGGTGGAATAGTGTAGTTTTTCCACAGCCGTTGCGGCCGATCAGGCCAATTTTTTCTCCTTGGCGGATATCGAAGGTAATGCTATTCAGCACGAGCTGTGCACCGTGGTATTTTTGAACGTTTTGGCATTGGATGATCATATATATTCTCCTTTAATAATGCCCTTTGCACCGCCAGAACCCTAAATGGCTTCGAAATCCAGTAAAAAACCATAAAAAAAGACCGTAGGGAAATTTCCCCACGGCCTTATCATTCTCCGGTTAACTGATCCGTCCGGGTGATGGCAGGAAAGGCATTTCACAATTGTGTAGTGTTATTAAATTCATGGAAATGGACAGACTTCTCCCGTTATCGCCATTTACATGAGTAATGCCAGCTATCGCTTTAGGTAGCCGACTCATAACACTGTTGGTCCAATTATGATCCATTCCTTCCACACCCCTTTCTTAACAAATTTAATGACAGTGTAAACAATAATCGGAAATTTAGCAAGTAAAAAGATGGCAGAGAGAAGTTTTACACTGCATAGAATATGAATTGTGGAATAATATGGTTCTGTGTGGGGGAGACAGGCCACTACAAATTAACAGGTGAAAAGGGGAAGTTATATGGCACTTTTTGACGGTTTGATGGGTAATGCATCACAAGTAAATCTAGCAGAGGTACAGCGGGAATACGCACAAATTCTTGCCCCTCAAGAGAAAATTGAACGAGCCTACAAGCTGATTAGAGATATGTTTATTTTTACAGACAAACGATTGATTCTGGTGGATAAACAGGGACTGACGGGCAAAAAGACGGATTATCATTCCATCCCATACAAAAGCATCTCGCATTATTCCGTGGAGACGGCAGGGCACTTTGATCTGGATGCGGAGCTATGTATCTATATTTCCAGCAGCACTGTGCCGCTCAAGAAGACCTTTAACAAATCCGTAAATATTTATGAGGTACAGGCGGTATTGTCCCAGTATATTTTGAAATAGTTTAGTTAGATAGTGTAGCGGAGTACCAGACCACCATAGGCAAAAGCGGCTAAGATGACTAAAGCAGGATGCAGCTTAAGCCGCTTGATGGCCGAGAATGCGATTGCGGCAATGAGCAGTGTTTGCCAGATTCCGATGGAGTCCGCAGGGCCTTTGGCCATTTTCCAGGTGAGCACAGCCATCATAACTGCAATAACTGGTTGAACAAGCAATGTCATCCCTTTCACTACGGGGGATTGCTTGTATTTTTGCATGACCTCTAACAGGATAATAAGCGCTGCTGCGGAAGGGAGGACAGTTGCTAGAAAAGCTACAATTAGTCCAAACCAGCCGTAGACATCAAAGCCAACGTAAGCTGCGATTTTGGTAGCAATCGGACCAGACAGGGCGTTGCCAAGTGCAAGCATGTTGGAGAACTGTTCATCCGTCAGCCAGCCATAATGGGGAACGATTTCCTGATACATCAGTGGAATAGAGGAGGGGCCGCCACCGTATCCAAGCAAATTAGCCATAAAAAATCCGTATATGAGCTCTAGCCAGTCCATTAGGGTGATCCTCCTTGTTGTTTCTTCGCGATGATTCGGTAATGAAATCGTCAGCTCTTTCAGGGCTTTAAAAGGGAAGATTTGGCGCATCGGTACGATGGGTTTCAGCTGTCGTGAGAATAACATGCTGCGCTTGCTTGGAGCGCTGGAAGCAGTGCTGCTGCGTCACGGGTTTGGAGTCTCTTGTGGGCTTGGTGTTCAGGCAGCACTTGACGTATATGAGGCAAAAGTAAGATAATCGTTGGAATAGAGCGGCCGACGGGGAGTTCAAACCAGAGGTGTCCAGAGCGATTGGACAATCTTTGGAAATAAGAAAACGGCTATCACCTATAGGGATGACGGAGCCGTTTTTTTCTTACAATATCAGACTTGCCAGCCATGATATCTACACAACCGATTGTTAGAAAATCCTCTATTAATATGTAACTATTCACTACATCAAGAATGCACTTGAACGGGGGAGAGATGACAATGACAACTTTTACAAGAAAGCCTTTAGCAGACTGTGTGCCTGAGCTTGTAGCTACGGCCCGAGGCGATAAACCGGCAACACTGGTAATCACTGGTGGGAAGCTAGTTAATGTATGTTCTGGTGAAATTCTAGAAGGAATGTCTGTTGGTATACAAGGTGGACGTATCGCATACGTAGGCAAAGATGTTACACATATGATCGGTGAAGGAACGCAGGTTATTGATGCCAACGGCAAGTATATTGCTCCGGGACTACTTGATGGTCACTGTCATATTGAGAGCACTCAGTTAACCGTTACCGAATTTTCCCGCGCAGTATTACCTCTAGGCACGACCGGAGGTTTCTTTGATGCCCATGAGATCGCTAATGTATTCGGGCTGAAAGGCATTCAATTGATGCTGGATGAAATGCGTGGTACGCCGTTAGCTGCTTATATGCAGGTGGCTTCTTGTGTGCCTGCGGCAGGTGCGGAATTCGAGACTACGGGTGCTTCTATTGGGCCTGAAGAAGTGGCTGAAGCCTTTACCTGGGGAGACGATGTGATCGCTCTAGGCGAAGTAATGAATTTCCCAGGCGTTGTTTACGGTGATGAGAAAATGCTTGGAGAGATTCAAGCTACACTGCGAGCAGGCAGATTTGTAGATGGTCATTTCACATGGCCTTCCAGTGACTGGAGACTGCCAGTGTATGCAGCTGCAGGGGTAACTGGCGATCATGAGTGTGTGACGGCAGACGATGTGATCGAGCGCGTTCGGCTTGGAATGTATGCCAAAATGCGCCGTGGTTCCGCTTGGCATGATGTGGCTAAGACAATTACGGCCCATACAGAACACGGAATTGATACTCGCCGAATGATGCTAGTAACGGATGACCGTAGTTCAGAATCATTGCGAGATGAAGGTCATATGAATTTCGTTCTGCGCGATGCGATTGCTCAAGGCGTGAAGCCGATAACGGCTATACAAATGGCTACTATTAATACTGCTGAACGCTTCGGTTTAGCGCGCGATATAGGTTCTATTACTCCGGGTTCCTTTGCAGATATTATTCTGCTGGACGGGAATTTGGCGGATGTTAACGTAGTACTTACGATTGCCGCAGGTGTAGTAGTTGCTGAGAACGGTGTAATGACGGCAGAACTTGCTAAATTCACTTATCCAGAGGAAGTTTTGGCTTCGGTTCATTTGCCACAGCGTCCTACTTCAGAAGATTTCATTATCGCTACTCCAATTGAAACTGGTGAACTTACTACAAGAGTTATCAAAGTAAGAGAAAATCATGTGGAGACCATTGAACGAATGGTTTCGATACCTGTAGTGGCGGGGCAACTGGATGTAAATGCTGTGGAAGGTCTGTGCAAAATCGCTGTGCTTGAACGGCATAAAGGAACAGGAAATAAATCAGTGGCTGTTGTAGAAGGCATCGGATTTAAGGAGCCTGCTGCCATTGCGATGACGGTTGCGCATGATAGTCATAATGTACTCGTTATCGGCAATGACGATGAGTTAATGGCTAAAGCTGCAAATGCGGTGGCTGACGCCCAGGGTGGTGTTTGCATGATCACATCCAATGGAGAAACGTTATTCCCTCTGGCAATTGCAGGTTTGATGTCCACAGAGCCATTTGAAATTGCTGCTGCAAAATCGGCTGCGATCAGCAAAGCGCTGTATGATGCAGGCTGTACTTTGAATTATGCGTTCATGACCTTATCGTTGCTTGCTTTGGCGGTTATCCCGACGCTACGCATCACAGATAAAGGACTTGTTCGGATCTCGCCTGAAGGCATACAGTTAGTGCCACTGTTTGTTTAAGTAAAGTTAACTGAATAATAATTAGGCAAAAGACTGTTTTGAGGTCGTTTATGACCATTCAGAACAGTTTTTGTTGAAAAAATAAGAAAGACTAAGTTTTTAAATATACATATTAAACAGATGGACAAAGATTGAAACATTTTTCTGTGGAATTAATGAAGAAATATTAACAAAGCGTAGTCAGGTGACGATAATAATGTTAAATTAGATAAAAATTAAAGTGAATGAATGGAGTTAAATTTACATTATTGGCATATAACGAAATTATAGATATCATCAGGTTTCAGATAACCAAACTAAGCGGGACGAGGTGCATGAGAGATGATCAGACTAGAAACGCAAGACATTCTGAATATTAGCATGAAGCAAATTGCTACTATTTTTAAAATGAAGCCGCTTGAGCTGAGATTTGTCACCGATTTTCAGGGTGAGAAATATCTCTTAACCAATGATAAGTTACACCTCAGCAACCAGCAGTATTGGGCAAAGGTTATGGAATGTGTCTTTGATGATCATGTTAGACCTGTGCTAATGTGTGAAGTGTTATATTTCCTTCGTAACGAATTTCTGGAAAGTGATATTAAGATATGTTTCTCTTATGATTACGCAGAGGATGGGAATGGAGGAGCCACCGCAACGGCTGAAGTATTGTTTAATGATTCAGCTGATTTGCAGCCGAGCGAGATTGCCGAGCTGATCGATTTTGCGTTGACCTTACAGGACAAGCAATGGTTCCATGAACTGACTACTAAATATAAGCAGCTTACAGCATAAGCATCTCTCTAATCCTTAGATCTTATGAACTGACATAGCAAACCGTCTTATCTGCAGCAGAGAATATTTGCGGACAAAACGGTTTTTTTGCGTTACCAGCCCATGGCGTTTCGTTCAACATGCTGAGCCAGAAATTGAAGCCAGTCCTCATGATTATTCAAGCAGGGAATCGCAGTGAAGTCTTCAGCATGTCCTCCTCCAGCCTCGAATTGTTCACACCCTTCTATCGCTAGCTCATGCAGCGTTTCCAGACAATCAGTTACAAGACCCGGTGAGAAAATCAAAGGTCTATGAATTCCGCGTTCCGCTAGCTTTCCCAAAACATCTGCTGTAGAGGGACCTACCCACTCTTCGCGTCCGAAGCGTGATTGAAAAGTAACTTGCCAGCATCCGGTCTCCCAATTCATAGCTGATGCGAGAAGACGCGCGGTTTCCATACATTGCTCTGGATAGGGATCGCCTGTATCTGCATAACGTTTGGGTATCCCGTGGAAGGTCAGTACGAAATAATCAGGATCAGAGCTCAGGAGTTCCATTTGCTGCAGTAAATGCGACTTCATGGCTGAAATATAACCGGGTTCATTATAGTAAGTATCCATAAATCTGAGAGCTGGAATAAGGCGCTTCGTTACCGGTCCAGTGGAGCTTTGGCGTCCTAGTGCAGCAAAGCTCGCCTGATCGAATACGGATGCCGTCGTAGTGGACGAATATTGCGGGAATAGCGGTACAATAATGATGCGTGTGACTCCGGCAGTCTCCAATGTGTTCATCGCTTGTTCCATACTTGGTTCGCTATACGCTAAGCCAAGCTCTACTTGATACCGTGGGCCTAGAAGCGCTTGTAAACCAGATTGCTGAGCTAATGAGTGGAAGAGTAGAGGTGATCCTTCTGTAGTCCATATTTGTCTGTACAGCTCAGCCGACCGGCGTGGACGTGTGCGCAGAATAATGACGCGCAGCAAAGGTTGCCAGAGCAGAGGGGAAAAATCTATGATCCGGCGGTCGGATAAAAAACGTTTCAAATAAGGACGCACAGCTTTAGCAGTAGGTGCAGTAGGTGTGCCAATTTGGGCGAGTATAACTCCAATAGGTGGCTGTTTGTTCAAAGCATTGAACTCCTTTCCCATGTTAGAGATCGTTCTAAAATAGCATATCTATTCTTGGATGCACAATAATTGAGATCACGTTATCTCCCTTGGGAAGAGGAAATGGGTGTATTTGTTTGGGATAAATAATGAAAAATCACGTTTATGAGCAAATAGTGATGTTTCTTATAGGGTATGTGATTTTAGATACAGAGGAATTGCGGAAAAGTTTGGTAGTATCAAACCAGAAATTGATTGATAAAGCGCCTTCATTCTTTTTCTAATATCATATGTGAATTATTTCACCTTTTATTCGGTTTATTGTTAAAAGGAAGGAATGAATAGATTTAAGGCATTCTTTTTTTGGAAAGTGATGGGTCGCGCATAAGCATGAGAGGGGGGATGAGTTCTTATGAAGAGAGAAGTAATGCTTCATAAGAAGAGAAGGGGCGCCGTGAAAGGTAAGTTCGGTTAAGAAAAGCTTTATATCACTGGGGATTTGGTAAAGGAGAATTTTATTGAAAAAACTAATTTCTTTAACGGTTAGCGCGGCAATATTGTTAGCACCATTTGCTTACACACTTAATGTGCCTGCATTGAACTTGAAGGTGGATGCAGTATCCGCAGCTTCTGAAGAAGCGGATGCACCAGCAGCCAAACCAACAGCAAAACCAGCAGCAACAGCAAAACCAGTAGCAACACCAAAAGCAACAGCAAAACCAGTAGCAACACCAAAGCCAACAGCAAAACCAGTAGTAACACCGAAAGCAACGGTAAAACCAGTAGCAACACCAAAGGCAACCGCAGCTCCAGCAGCAACGACAAAACCAGTTACAACGCCAAAAGCGACCGCTGCTCCAGCGGCTACAGTAGTTCCAGCTGCGACTGTTAAGCCTGTGCCTACAACATTGCCGGTTACAGTTAAGGAAAATGTATATCAAGATGGGGTTTACGTAGCTTATGGCGATGCATACTCCAAAGGTACTGAAGGCGCTAAGATCGAAATTAAAGATGGAAAAATTACTAGCATTGATCTCCTGAGAACCAGCCCTAAGCTGATCGATAGAGATGCTCGCAACAATTATAGCGCTTTATGGCAAGCTTATGGATTGATGAAGAATAAATTGATTGGCAAAACAAGAGATGGAGCAGCAGCAGTAGATGCTGTTTCGGGAGCTACCCGCTCTAGTAATGGCTGGAAATTGTCTGTTGATAGAGCGTTTGAAAGAGCTCTAACAGTGAAAGATACAGATGCAATTTACTTTGATGGTGTTCATATGGGCATAGATCCTACAGGTAAATATGCAGTATTTGCAACCTACGAATCCAATAAGCTCATAGCTGTTAAAGTGTACCCGCTGAACAGTGCTGGTGATTTCGTGGATGAGAAGGCTTACACGGCTGAGCAATCAGCAGCAGTTGCAGCTATAACTCCAGCATTGCTGGCTAAAGGAACAGCTGCACAACCTGTCGCAGGACTCGAAGCCGACTTTAAGGCTGCGATTAATGCTTTCTGGGATGCTGAGCAGAATGCAAAGATTAACAATACTTCTGCTTATGTAGACGGTTTCTATTCCTCTTACGGAACTGCAAGAAGTGTTGGCGTTGAAAGAGCTGACATCGTGATCCGCAACGGCAAGTTAGTGGATGTGAAACTGTTCAGACTTGGAAACAACCTAATTGACAGAGGTGCAACTGCTTATGCAGAAGTTGTAAAAGCTAATGCTCCGATGACAGCTAAGTTGCTCGCCAATGGATCTTACTTCGCTAAGTATGATGAGAAGGTTGATGGAATTTCAGGAGCTACAGAAAGCAGTCACGGTTGGAATCAGGCCGTAGAAAGAGCTTTCGAAAAAGCACTGAAAGTTCCTGGAGAAAGTAAATATTTTGATGGCAAATTCGCAGGTGTAGATAACCAATCTAAAGTGTTACTGCTTGTTGATGTTGCATCAGATGCAGTTACCAACATTAAAGTAAGCTTGTTTGGAACTGACGGCAAGCTAATTGCTGACGATAAACTGAGTGCAGAACAAAAATCGCTAGTGGGTACACTTACTTCAGGATTACTTGAAAAAGGTGTGAAAATGTCTGATATTACAGGTCAAGAAGCGTTATCCGCAGCTGCCAAAGCTGCACTGACTGATGCTTTGACTAACGCATCCAAAGTTCAAGGAACCTATAAAGACGGAACCTTTACTGCATTTGGTGATGCCTATGATAAAGGAACAAACAGAGCAGATGTGACTCTACGTAATGGTAAGATCGTAAATGTTGCATTGTATCGTGTAGGAATGAACCTTGTTGACAGAGGCGAAGCTGCTTACCCTGAGGTGGTAAAAGCGATTCCTCAATTGAAAGCTAGCTTCCTGGCAGCAGGTACTAGAGAAGCAGTGCAAGATGTAGACGCCGTTTCCGGCGCAACTAGCAGTAGTGTTGCACTTAAGACTGCGGTGGATAGAGCATACGGAAAAGCTGAGATTGTTGAAACTAACAAAGCTGCTTACTTCGATGGAATCTTCATTGGTGTAAGTGCTGATAAGCTTGTAAATATTATGGCTTATGTAGAACATGGCGTTCCTGTTAAAATGCTTGTCTACTATCTAGACAAAGATGGAAAGACAAGAACAATTAATCAACTGACGGATGCTGAGTTGGCCGTGAAGAGCGAGATTGAGTCGACTTCAACTGGCAATAGCCTGCACAAGTATGGATACCGCGCAGCAGCCTTCGGAAATAATGATGCAGAGAAAGAAGTATCTGCTAAAGTGGTTGAAGCCATTAAATCAGCGCTTGAAACAGCTGGTAAATAAGCATTTTTTAATCAATCAAGGAGGTTATTCCAGAGCCATATTATGGCCCATGGAGTAATCTCCTTTTTCTGAATATAAGAACGTATAAGTTTCACATTATACGTCATACTAATATTTTTACGAGAAACGACCGTCATCAATAATGGACGATAACGTCGTTTCTTCTTAACCTGTACATAAATATGAAAATAGATCGTATAGTGATTTAAAGGGATTTTGGACGTGAGTGTCTAAAGTTTAATATAGAGAGCAGGTTCAAAGCCTGTTATTAATAGGAGGCTCCTACATGACACAAATTAAACAGCTCGCTCCACAAGATGAATTTGTTGGCTTTTATCTCTTAAGAGAGCTAGCGATCAAACAAACTAATGGTACCCCTCCAAAGGATTATTTTGACCTAGTTTTGGGGGATTCCAGTGGACAATTGTCCGCAAAATATTGGGATGTCAGCACTACCGATAAAGAAACTTTTTTTCCTATGGCATTGGTGAAGGTTCGCGGGATTGCTCACACTTATCGTGAAAAACTGCAAATTAAAGTTACTAAAATCAGATTGGTTAACGATGAGGATGGCGTTGCGCTAACGGATTTTATTCGTTCCGCTCCTATTCGTCCGGTAGACCTCATTCATACGATTAAAGGGGTTATGGCAAGCATCACAGATCCGGAGATTGCTTCGATCGTCTCTTTTTGTGTGAGTAAAGTGGAAGAGAAATTGATGCATTATCCGGCAGCCAAAACGCATCATCATGCTTATTTTGCTGGACTTGCTTACCATATGGTTCGTATGCTGGAGATCGGGGATTTTCTGTGCAAGCAGCGTCCCTTCTTGAATCCGGATTTGATGAAGGCGGGAATTATTCTTCATGATATCGCGAAGCCGGAGGAGATGATCTCTCAGCTCGGAATTGTCTCGGAATATAGCGTTCAGGGTAAATTGATTGGTCATATCTCGATGGCATCTAACTGGATTACGGAAGCCGCCATCCGCTTAGACATTGATTTGAATTCGGAGAAAGTTCTGGCGTTACAGCATCTCGTGTTGTCCCACCATAATCTGGGCGAATGGGGCAGTCCTGTTCAGCCGCAGACGGCTGAGGCTGTAGCTCTGCATCACATTGATGCTATGGATGCGAAGCTGCAAATGGTGGAGGATGCTCTGGATACCACACCAGAAACCGAAGAATGGACGCCATTCATCAGAGGTCTGGAGAATAAAGCAGTTTATCGGATGAAGATATAGCGGTACTATGTACAGCTGGGCGATCTATAGATGTGCCGATGATATGTTGCGCTGATAGAGTAGTCTTGGGTGGTAGAAAAGATATTATACGGAATTCTTCCCTATAATTAACCAGTAAAGGGTGTATTTGTTGGGATTATACGGAATTCCTCCCTATAATTCCTAATAAATGCGTCAATTACACCTAAACCTTATGAAATATAGGGATAAATTCCCTATAACTCCGTCAAATTGCGCTTAAGCAGAGAACTATAGGGAGGAAATCCCTATAATTCATCCGCGAGGTTAGCGATCTTTGCAGTTATTCAATTGCCTGTCAAGTATTTCGATACGAAGATGGCATTGATCAAATTGAACTATACAGAAGAGAGGATATATTCCTCTATCGAGTATATCCTTTATCTATCACAAACACCCAACCAGCAGGATCTGGTTGGGTGTTTGTGATGATACAACATAAAATGATTATGTCGATAAATTGCAGCGGCTGCTATAAATAGAAGTTTTCGTTCTTTGTTGTTTGTTAACGGGCCTCTTAGCAGGCTTACTCTTACGAGCAGAAAAAGGAGTGTATCCACCAGCAAACATCGTTCCGTTAGTATATCCTTGGCTGCTAGAGAGCAAAAGCGGATCACGGTGTGATTCTCGCTCCATAAGCTTTAATAGAACCGAGGCTGCAGCGCGCGCGTCATCGAGAGCATCATGATGCTTCAACTCAATGCCGAAATGCTGGGAGACTATATTAAGCTTATGAGAGGGTAGATCGGGCAGCATTTTTTTACCTAGTAAATAAGTACATAGGTATTGAAAGCTCGGATAGCTTAAGGACATTCCATCGAGGCAATACCGTAGCACACTCATATCAAAAGAGGCGTTGTGTGCCACAACGATTTGCCCGTGCAGCAAAGGTTCAACGGTGGGCCACAGTTCATGGAAAGTAGGCTGACCGATTACCATGGAGGGGGTGATGCCATGTATCGAAATGTTCATGCCGTCAAACCGCTGTTTCGGATCGATCAGCCAAGAATGTTCGGTCGTTATTCGTCCATCTTTTACTTCTACAAGCCCCAAGGCACAGGCGCTGGAGCGACTGGAGTTCGCCGTTTCAAAGTCAATTGCTATAAAGTCCATTCGTAAAGCTCCTCATCTATCATATATACATTCATATTAAAGTAGTAAAATGATAAATACAATCTAGTGAATTTACAAAAGAAAAGCCATGACATTCTACATTGTAGAATTGTCATGGCTTTTAGGGCTGTTGTTACTAATTATTGTTGTACAATCTAAACTTCTCCCCCAGCAGCGATGTAAGCATCAAGTACCCGTTTGAGCGCTGCTTTTTGGTTTGCATTGATGGTTCTATCTTCTTTTCGTTGATCTCCTTCAAGGCGCATAATGGTTTTCTCGGATTCGATGATCTGAGTCAACATGTTGATTTGAGATTTGTCGAGTGTCTCGTCATAATATTCCCAAACCCCCGGACTATTAATATCCGTGCTCATATCTCTTTCTGCACCCATAAATCCAGGGTCTATTTCAAATTTTTGACCATCTACATTAAAGACGTAATTCTTAATGAATATCCAGCTATCACCAGTGTATTGTATTTTTAAGCGTAGCCCAGAACTTATTTGTCCATCCTTGATTCCGAAATAGGCGTAGATACCATTTTCATTGATGAACTTTGGCGCTTCTTTGTCTTGATACCATGAAATGCCTTCAACTTCATCTACTGTTTTCACCATTTGTGCAAGAGCCGCATCTTGCTTGGCTTTGATAGCAGCAGCTTCCTTTTCTTTTTTCTCTGCATCCGCTTTAGCATCTGCATCTGCTTTTTTCTTTGCTTCCGCATCTGCAGCAGCCTTTGCCTCGGTGTCAGCCTTTACCTGCTCAGCATCATTTTGGGTTTTAGCACTTACAGTTGTTGAATTATCATTGCTATTTGTCGAAGTTTTGGTAGACGTATCTGCTGTTTGAAGGGTTTTATCTGAGTCGGAGTTTCCTGCTACCACTGTAAATACAATCATTAAAATAAAGGATAGCAGGGATAAGAGAAATTTAATCTTTGCAGGTTTTTTACGTATTGCTGAGACAATCCCTATGATTCCAAATGCAATGAAAGCGAGTAAACAAATAACGACTAAAAATGCCATTTTACAATTTCCCCCTAAGATAAAATAAGTATTTTTGTGTAAAAAATCCACATGTTATGAATATTGGATAACTATTCTACGTATAGTTTAATAGAAAGATGCGGTTTTATCACCATAATTTTCTTTTTTATAACAAAATATTGAACTGACTTGTTTGTTTCGTTATCTTGCTATCTTATTCAAGAATCCTTACACTGCCATATAGGTGTTGTATAGTATGGTTACGCACAATATCCGATACGGGAGGAAAACGCGTTGGGACCTGTAATAACTAAATTTTTTGAATATGGGCAAGACGATATAGATTACCTCGGAAGTGTGGACCCAGTGCTTGGCGCGGCGATGGCGCGGATGGGGAAGGTGGAACGTGTGATTATTCCAGATCTTTTCACTGCGCTTATCTATGCTATAGTAGGTCAGCTAATCTCGGTCAAGGCGGTTCGGACCATTTGGACGAGAATGCAGGATCGATTCGGAGAAATTACTCCGCAGCAGCTAGCCTTACACACGGCGGATGAGATTCAAAGTTGTGGGTTGACGATGAAAAAGGCCGTTTGCATTCATGATATTTCCGATTTGGTTGCTCATGGGGATTTTAAGCTGGAGGAACTACACTTGTTATCAGATAAAGAGGTTATTCAGAGACTAATAAAGTTAAAAGGCATTGGCAAGTGGACAGCAGAAATGATGCTAATCAACTCTATGGAGCGCCCAGATGTAGTTAGTTGGGGAGATATCGCAATCCGTCGTGGCATGATGAAGCTGTATGGGCTTGATACGCTTACCAAAGATCAATTTGAACAATACCGTCTTAAATATTCACCTCTGGGTTCAGTGGCTTCCATATACTTGTGGGAGATTTCATTTCAATAATTAATTAGTAAGGAGCACTATAGTGGACAAAACAATAAAGGAACAGCTATTGGAGTTGGCAGATGCGGATTACCAGAAGTTTTCTGCCGCCCTAATTCCGACGATCCATAATATTATGGGAGTGCGGTTACCTGAACTTCGTAAGCTTGCCAAAAAAATAGCGAAGGGTGATTGGCGAACCTATCTGGCACACGCCGAGTCTGATTATTTTGAAGAAGTGATGCTGCAAGGTATGGTGCTTGGCTATGTGAAGACAGATCTTGAAGAAATTCTGCATTATATTGCGAACTTTATTCCCAAAATCGATAACTGGTCTGTATGCGATAGCTTTTGCACAGGCCTGAAGTTTACCTTAAAGAATAAAGAACAGATGTGGGACTTTATAGTGCCGTACCTATCATCTGAAAAAGAATATGAGATTCGATTTGCAGTAGTAATGATGCTTAATTTCTTTATCGAAGAGGCGTACATCAACCAGATTCTACAACTTCTCGATAAGGTCAGACATGAAGGGTATTATGTAAAAATGGCAGTTTCTTGGGCGCTTTCGATGTGTTATGTGAAATTGCCTGCGGCTACGATAGGTTATTTGATAGCCAATTGCTTAGATGATTTCACCTATAACAAGGCTTTGCAGAAAATCACTGAGTCTTATCGCGTGGATCCGGAAACCAAAAAAATGATACGTGAGATGAAGAGAAGCGTTAAACGACGGTAGACAAATAGGCCCCTTATTCAGCTTAGTAGCTGAATAAGGGGCTTATTATCCTATTTATTTTTTGTCAGTATTGATTTTCCGGTTGCGGATTCGTTCAATTTCATCGTCAACAGCACTACGGATGTTGGGATCAATCGATGAAGTTACTCCTGAGCCTGAGTTGAATTTATGCTTGGAGTTTTCCGCCAATGCTTCCCACTCAAAAATCTTCTCTTCCATTCGTTCGAAGCCACGTGAAGCAGTACCCACATTCGGTCCTTTTACACTGCTATGACTGCTATGGGGAGCGGAGCTTATTGTTTCTGTGGCTTGCTGAGCACGAGCGATAAGTTCGGTTCTTTTCGCTTTGAGATGTTCACGCTCTTCCTTAGCTCTAGCGATATTGATCTCCAACTCTGCCAGAGATTGCTGAGTTTGTGCCTGGCTATTTATGCACTCTTCCAGCTGTTCCACGTACCGTAACTTCGCCATGAGGGCAAGGCGAGCTCTTTCTTCATTTCCTTGCTCAACCGCTTGAACGGCTTCGGCTTCGCTTTGCTCTACCAACTGGGTATATTCTTGTTTGCGACGTTCCAATACACTCGCTGTAACCTTCAAATCGCGCTCATTACGCTCTGCAGTAGCTATTTCGTTCTCAAGATCGCGTAGATACTGACCAGTCAGTAGCACAGGGTTTTCTAATTTGTTCAGACCTTCGTGTAGGGCAGCTTTGGTTAGGGTGGAAATTCTTTTGAATAAACTCATGTTTTATCTCTCCTTAGTATGTTTGATTGTTGCTGAATGACGACGATCTGTTAGTAGAAATCAGGTCCATCTGAAAAGCTGCTAAAAGGTTCTTTAGGGACGATGACGCTGGCGATGACGTACAAGATAAGTACTGTACCGAAGCTGAAAAATGCTGCTGCAACAGTTATGAGACGTAGGATTGTTGCGTCAATGCCTGTGTACCGAGCTAGACCTCCGCACAAACCGCTTATCTTCTTGTCACTTAGGGAACGATATAATTTTTTCATTTATTATTTTCATCCTCTCTTATGGGGGTGATTGTGATTTAATCTTGCAACCCGCTTGCTTATGTACTCATTGTAAAGCCTTTTTGAATGTGGCAAAACGGCCTGAAGACGGTTCTTGTTACCAGACCTGAGTCGAGGTTCGTTCCCGCAGGAAGGCGGGGGAAATAAATTCGTGATTATGGATGAACTACAAATCGCTGTTGAAGTTAGGTACAATAAAGAAAGGAATACTTGTGGGAGTGTCGAAATATGCTTATATATGACTACTACGGAATTGGGGGCTGAACATGAGCTTTTTTAACAAGGTAAAGGCAGGCGTAAGCGAGGCTGGGAATAAAGCAAAGACAGTGGTGGAGATCAATCGATTGAAATTACAGAACAACAGCAAGCAGAATGATATTGACCAGCAGTATCAGGTAATGGGTAAACTGTTGTTTGAAGCTGTAACTCAAGGTGCAGGACCACTGCCGAGTGAGCAGATCGAGAAGAATATTTCCCGTATTCTTGAACTGAAATCGGAGATCGACGTCAATCTCGCACAAATCGCTGGGTTGTCCGATGTGAAGCAGTGTAAAGCATGCGGTGGCAATGTGGCAATCGAGGCTCGCTTTTGTTCGAGCTGCGGATCAACTTTTGAAGCGGCCAATGAACCTATTCGTGATGTAACACCATCGTCGATTACATTGGATAAGAAGGAATAGGAGATACAATGTGTTTAATGAGGAGCCGTGTTAGTTACACGGCTCTTTATGTTGTCTAATTCTTATGCAAACATATTGCTGCGGATCACTCTTAAATACTATTTCGAAAAGCGGTCATTTCCGGTACTTTAGGATTGGCCGCTTTTATTTTTCTCTAAATCTCGTAACTGCTTAGATACATCTTATTAGTCACGCAGAGCTGGGCAGGTATGCCTAATACGAATATTCTATGTGCAAAAGTACCTATCAAGATGTCTATGTTCCTAAATATTTCTTTTCAAATATATGGATTCTCATTTATTATATAATAAGCAATTAATGATATATTTTGGAAGGGGAACTGCGGTTAAATGAGAGGGAAAAAAAGATGGATTTATTTATGCGTTATGGCATTATTTGCTTCAATCGTATGGCCGATGGGAGGTATAACCCCAACTGTTTCGGCAGAGAGTGCCGTGGAACAGTCCTTGGATTTAGGTTCGTATATCCGAGATTTAAAGATGGATGAGCAAAGAGGTTATCTTTATGCCACCACCAATAACTCCAATGACCTCTTTGTGATAAGTATGGATTCACTTCAAATTATAAAGAAAATTCCATTAGGCTATAGTCCATTTGGAATGGAAATGACAGAGAGCAAACTATATGTAGCAGTCAGCGGAAGTTATTTCATAAAAGTGATTGATTTGGATTCACAGACTGTTGCAGGTCAGATCTCAACTTCCGAGCACCCTTATCATATTGCGATAAATGAAAGCGTTTTGTATTATTCGGTAGGAGACCAATGGAGTGATATACATAGAAAAGACTTGGCAACAGCAAAAGAAACGTCACTTAATGTCTCCATCCATGCACCTATTCTGAAAATGGACCCAGAGCGGCAGCTTCTTTACGCTGCTCAGAAAGGAACAACTGCTTCAGAATTAACTGTATTCGACGCTACGTATGGCTCTCAGTTATGGAAATGGGGTAGTTTCTATGAGATTTCAGTGGGCAGTAACTTGCTCCTGGATGAGGGTGATCTTTACAGTGGTGGAAGAAGAATAGATCCCGTTAACCGTCGTCTTATCTCAACAACTCCTAGAGGAGCAGTATTAGCAGTTAGAAATGGATTGGTTTTTACTAGTGTAGGAGACGTATATACAAAAGATGAAGGAATCGAAGTATATGACTCAGGGAAGGCACCAGAGAATTATTCCTTTATTTATGTCGATGCAAACAGCAATATGTACAGAAATCCACTCTCTTCGTCTGTTATCAAGAAAATAAAATTCATACCACCAACCGTTGTTCCTGAGCCCCTCAATTATGCTAATGGATATGATCAAATTGAGTTAGACCATCCTATCACCGCATGGGTAGCAGGTAATAATGAACGTTATTTATATGCAATTTCATCTGAAGCCAATAGACTGCTTCAGATTGATACTGAATCATTTGAGATTATCGCAGACCGTTATATAGGATCTAAGCCCCGAGATATTGATATTCGTCAAGGTGTTCTTTATATCTCTTTGGATGGAAGTTCTCATATAGCCAAGGTTGATACGGAAAATGAAACTAACTTTATGGCTCCTATAACAGAGTTCGAGACCGGCAAGATCACAAATAAAGTTGCGGCCGGAGATGGAAAAGTATTTTTTAGTACAACTCAGGGTACTGTGGGTGTATTTGACTCCGTATACTCTTACTTTCCAGGTTATTACGGTTCGGACAATGATCTTCTCTATGACGAATCAGGTTTATTTGTCGGTGATGGAGGCTACTTACGTCAATTGAATCCGACATCAGGCGCAATAGTCCAAAGCTCCATATATATTGAGAACAGCAACGCAAGCAATATTATTAAGGATGCTAATTTCCTTTATTATGGCGGAAAACGTTTGCTGATAAATGATCTGAAAACATCGTTTGGACCTTATAAGGATCCAAATAATTATTTCATGCGGATTTTGTCTGCTCGTGATGGACTGGTGCTTTACTCTACTTCTTTCTTTGATCGCGACTCGTTCAGTTCTCTATACCAGCTACCTTTTTACCCTAAAAGTGGATATCAGAAAAAGGATGGATCTATTATATTCAATGCGGGTCCTGTACCTTCAGGCACTTCAGAATATGATCCACCGGTATCATTCAGATTACTGAAATATGGTAGCTTTGAGCAGATGAAGGAACAAGTGAAAGAAGACCTTAGACCTTCTGCTGTATACGCAATTGATAATGATCTTAGTACGGAACGCTTGAAAGGCAGTGTTGTTATCTATCCTGGTAAAGCGGCTATAGGAATTAACAAATATCGGATTCGTTATTATGATGCTAATAATCAAAAGATTAATGAAATATCTGATGATTATGCAACGATGTATGATCGTAAAACCGAGGGTTACTTTTTGCGTTCTTTATATCAGAAAACATCGCCGGCCGTAAGTAAAATCGGTATTGCTCCCGTGCAGCAAACTATCTATGATCAGAATAAAGTGCTCGAAGATTCGGAGCGCATTGTGAGAATCTGGGACGAAGATTCTTATTTTATCGACAATGGCACGCTTTTCGATTCAGATAACTCACCAGATTCCATTGACGGACGAGTGACATTTTCTCCAGCCAAAGCCCAAATGTCAGGAGAGCAATATGCTGTATTTTTCTATGGTGACAACGGGGTAATAGATTCGCCTATTGGGTGGCTTCCATCTGGTCAGGGAACCCTTACCCTCAATATACCTGCAGGTACTACAATTCCCGCCGATGCGTATGCGGTAGCAGTGGTACTCGTAGATCATAATGGAAATGAGGCGCCTGGTTATAGTCTGATTGAGATTCCAGATCGAATGACCCTTGCGCCTTCCTTAGATCAAATTACCGTGATAAACACTGCTAGCAGTGATACAGTTTCAGTGTCAGGCCTCAAACCCGGCGATTTGATGCAGGTCTACTCAAATAGTGGTCTTTTGTATGGTCAGGCATTAGTTCCTGCGGGAAGCTCTTCAGCTGTTCTTAGCCATATAACGTTAGATGAGTCCGTTCCAGTAATTGCTGTTAGCATTACATCACCAGGAAAAAGAGAAAGTTTTCCTGTCTATAAGGAATATACTGAAACTGGATCAATTCCTGGCGGCGGTGGAGGATCATCCGGCGGAGGAACTGGTAGTGGTGGTGGGAGTGGTAGTGGCGGTAGTGGTGGCGGCGGAGGAGCCGGTGCTGGGGGTGGTCTTGTGATATCTCCAGTCATTCAGACTCAGAATAGCGCTAAGATGACTGTAACCGAAATTGTGAAAAATGCAGATGGTACAGTTAAAGCGCAAGTGAAAGTCAGCGATAATGCCCTCGATGTGGATCTGTCAAAATGGACTGGTAGTGCTAGTAGATTGCTACTCCAGATTCCTGATACGGCAGATGAAATTGAATTATCAATAACAGGCGGACAACTGAACAAGATCACTGCAAAGGATGCGACCGCAGTGATTGAAGTTCAGGGTATCGATAAAGGATTTTTAATTCCGGTTAGTGTTCTGAAATCGGCAGTTGGCAGCGAAGAACAATCAATAGTGGTTCTCAAAGTCGCGCCAGCAAATAACTCTTCTGTGGAGTCTGCTAATAAACTACTTGGCGAGAAAGCCTTGAATGCAATCGGACATTTTTATGAATTCTCGATTACCGTAAAATCAAGCAATGGCACTACTAAGGAGATTAAGAATACTGATCAATATATTGGTCATATCTTCTATATTCCGCTACAAACCGGGTTGACCACGGACTCTTTATCTGCATTTATGGTTGACATAAACAGTGGGCAAATCGTTACTGTGCCTGCAACATTTATGCAGGAAGGCGATAAGATCAAAACAACAGCTTACCGAAAAGGAAATTCCATATACGGTGTTGTTGCAGGGCAACCTAATTTCAAAGATGTACCTGAGGCTTACTTTGCCAAAACAGCTATCGGAAAGCTGGGAGCTAGAAAAATTGTCAGTGGTTATACAGACGGCTCCTTTAAACCCGAAGGAATGGTTTCTCGTGCCGAAGCAGCATCCATTCTGGTTAAAGCACTAGGGTTGACTCCATCTTCGCAAACTTTGAACTTTAAGGATATCAAGAGCGATGCATGGTATGCTGGTTCTGTTGGGGTAGCTGTCCAAAGTGGATTGTTCAAGGGATATCCGGACGGGACTTTCCGTCCAGATCAAACGATTACCCAGCAAGAGATGATTAGCATTTTATATCAAGCTCTAACTTACGGTGGATACAAGTCGGTTAGTGAAGGGAGTCTCCTTCAGTTTGATGCTTCTACTGGTTTTAAAACTTGGTCTTCAGAAGCGGTCAACGCCCTGATTCGGGCGAATGTCATTAAGACAGGAGATGTATTTCCTATCCAAGCTAGCAAAAAAACTACTCGCGCTGAAAGTGCCTTACTTATTTACCGTTTGCTAAACGCGCTGAAGATGATCTAATTATAGAATTGATTCCAGTTCAATCAATTCAACCTTAATTGTTTAGTTCAGTAACAGAGCAGTTTGCCAAGGCAACTGCTCTGTTTTTTTGTGCAGGATTCCGCTGCGCTTTTTATCACGTACAACTTGAGTCGCTCAGTCGAGCAGAACTGTAATAAGAGTAAGATTAGCTGTATTCATTGCATTAAGCGCTACCCAGGAGTTGCTATTCTTAGACATGACGGCATAGTATCCGTTCTCAGGCTCTTTCGCTTAAGTCCTTCTGCTGTGCGAAGCTTGGAAACCTCTCGATAGACCACATCTTTAGAAGCAAAAGTGTGATTGAATGTGTTAGCATTGTTTAACAGTATTGGAAATAAAACAGAGCAATAAACCAACTATGCTGATACCCACGATTACGATGTAGGCGTCATTGATCCCTTGTATGGAAGCCTCCATTAGCATATGCTCTTGTGTTAGATTGCCATGGCATAACTCTGAATAACTGCCAGGGGCGTTTTGTTTCATGGGACACATTGGAGATGAAATCGTTCTTTAGCATTTCGATGCTGCCGAGTTCTTCCACCATTTTATTGAAATCCTCAAACATTACATCTACATAATCTTTCTTGTCGGCTCTATGGACAGGTTCTAGATAGATCGAGAAGTCACCTTCTGCTACCTATTTTGCCGCTTTACTGAGCTTCTTCAATTGGCTTATCAAAGGTCTTGTACTTCTGCGTGCGGTAACAAGGCAGAAAATGAGGGTATCGATTATCCAATATCCCGCCATGCCGAAGATAAATTGCGACGGAATGTCTTTTATCGGGACGTATTCATTGTATATCATTGATTGCCCGGCGGTCAGCGTTATCAGTACAAGATAAGTCCACATAAATTCTTTCCATGAAAAATACTGTGACTTGATTCTCGTACCCCAAAATTCGTTCATAAGCTGGGCACGTGAAAAGGTATAGTTGGGATAGGAGAGCAATTTATTGAGTATGTTGAATTCTCGCACTGTCACAGGAATTTCTTTATCGTTCAACCTTGTAGACACAGCATCAGCGTCCATCTCAAGACTTCCTACCACGAGTTTTTTGTCATGGGCAATATTTGCCCGTCGTAGTAGTGCATCTACTCGCAGTACCATCTCGTCCATATTGATGGGCTTGACCATGTAATCGTCAATGCCTGCGTGGAACCCTTTTTGTTTCGAGGAAAAATTATCCCGGGCGGTTATAAAAAGAATAGGGATAGTCTTGTTAATCCCTCTCACCGTTTCTGCAAATTCAAAGCCATCAATCTCCAGCATCATAATGTCTGAGATGATAAGGTCGTACAGATTGTTATTCATCAAATCATATGCTTCACGCGGGTTGAAACAACCTTTGGCGTCGTATGAGTTATTGCTCAGTTATGTACAATAAATTTGATTGAGCTTTATATCATCCTCTACAACAAGTATATTGACCATATTAATCGTCCTTTCTTGACGAATGAATTAATTATAATCGCCATAAGTTAAAAAAATGTTTGAAAACAGTGTGAAAAATATAACATTTTGGACACTGGCTATATATCCTTTAAGCGAGTAAAATGTAAGCCGTGAAAAAATACACATGAAGAAGGTCCTCGAATTGAATGAGAATCATACCCGCAAATTGCTCGACACCTGGTTTGATTTTAAATTTAGGCTGTTAGCAGGCGGAATTGCTGTTGGATTGTTGTCTGGAATTGTTGTTGTGATGTTCCGTTTTATTCTGGAATATGCTTTGGAGCATGTCCTTGTTTTTTATCATTATCAATTGGAACACCTTTGGCTGGTCCCTATATGGCTAATTCTGCTGGCTATAGCCGGATGGTGTACAGGGATGCTTGTGAAATATCAACCCGCTATTTCCGGAAGTGGTATTCCTCAAGTGAAAGCGACACTTCAGAACAAATTAGAAATGAATTGGTGGAAGGCAGTAATCGCCAAATTTGCCGGGGGTACGATCAGCATTGGGGCTGGGCTGTCTCTAGGCAGAGAAGGTCCTTCTATTCAAATTGGAGCGCTGGTTGCGGAGGGTTTCAGCCGTGTATTGCGAACTACGAAGACAGAATCGCATATGCTGATTACTTGCGGAGCCAGTGCTGGACTTGCTGCGGCCTTCAACGCGCCGATAGCAGGTGTTATCTTTGCACTCGAAGAAGTACACATGAATTTTTCGCCATTGGTTATGATTGCCGCGCTGGCCTCATCGCTTGTGGCTGATTTTGTGTCTAAGGAATTTTTTGGCATGAGCCCGGTTTTTCATTTTTCCAATATTGGTGCGATTCCGCTTTCGCAGTACTATCATTTAATTCTGTTGGGCATTCTTGTAGGCGTCATGGGGATGTTTTTTAATAGAGGAATTTATGCTTTTCAGGATTTATACAAAAAAATAACCTGGCTGCCTGCACAGTACCGACCAGTTATTCCATTTTTATTAGCCGGCTTACTGGGACTATGCCTGCCTTCGGTGCTTGGTGGAGGAAACAATCTGATCAATGATTTGGTAGCGGGTCCCTTTTCATTAAAGCTTTTATTTCTTATTTTGCTTGTTAAATTTCTATTCACCTTGATCAGTTATGGTTCATCCGCTCCTGGGGGGATATTCCTGCCTATGCTGGTGATTGGCGGAATCGTAGGTGTGATTTACAGTAAGCTTGCGAATGGCCTGATGGGCGGTCCTGTACTGAGTGAAAGCAGCTTTCTTATATTGGCGATGGCGGGTTATCTTACTGCCAGTCTGAAGGCGCCTATAACGGGAATTATATTAATCACTGAAATGACAGGAACATTCACGAACCTGCTGTCTACGGGCGTAGTTTGTCTTGTAGCGTATATGACGGCAGAGTTTTTTCGCTCCCAACCTATTTACGAAGTGCTGCTCGAGCGTTTCCTTCATCAAGGAAAGAAGACGGAATCTCAAACAAAAGCATCTGGCAAGATCATACTGGAGTTTCCAATACACTCTGGCTCGCTGTTAGATGGAATCTCTATTAAGGAGTATAAGTGGCCAGCCCAGTGTCTGATTGTATCCGTGAAGCGCGGCTCGGCGGAGAAACTTCCGCATGGTGATTTTGTTCTGCTCGCGGGAGATTATTTGACTATACTCACCGGTGAAAGATATGCCTCAGATGTTAGAGAATCTTTGCATATTGCTGCAAGCGAAAGCACATGGACTTAATTGGGCAGCTGATAGATGAGATCGTTATTGAAGCTGTAGCTGAGAGACTAGGCATGGGTTGTACAATTTCCCCCGTACATGCACTTCTAGGCATCTACCCACATACAATAAGATGACCATGAACCCGTAAGGCTAACAGATCGGTTTCATTGTACAAGTGCGGGAGGTGTCGCCAAGTTGCCTGGATTCTTAAGTACGATCGCGTTGCTAATCAAAGAACTGACGTTGCTGGTATCTTACGTAAGGAACAACGCATTTCCACAGCCGCTCTCGGAGCAGGAGGAAAGCAAATACTTAGGCATGATGGCTGAAGGGGATGCTAAAGCCCGGAATTTACTTATCGAACACAATTTGAGACTTGTAGCCCATATAGTAAAAAAATTCGATAATACCGGAGAAGACATGGAGGATTTAATCTCCATCGGCACCATTGGCCTGATCAAAGCCATTGAGAGCTACCGTCCGAACAAAGGCACAAAGCTGGCCACTTTTGCAGCACGTTGTATTGAAAACGAAATCCTGATGCACCTTAGATCATTGAAGAAAACTCGTAAAGATGTATCTCTGCACGATCCAATTGGGACAGACAAGGAAGGTAATGAGATTACTTTGATCGATATCCTTGGCTCGGAAGCCGACGATGTGATCAAGGAAGTGGACCTTAAGATCGAGAAGAGCAAGATATATCGTAACCTCGATATTCTGGATGATCGGGAAAAAGAAGTCGTTGTTGGTCGATTCGGGTTAGATACAGGTGGAGAAGAGAGGACGCAGCGGGAGATCGCGAAGGAGCTGGGAATTTCGCGGAGTTATGTTTCGCGGATAGAGAAGAGGGCGCTCATGAAGTTGTATCATGAGTTTTATAAGGCGAAGCGGTGAGGTATTAGATAATAACTAAAGATTCACTATAGAGTGTTTTAAAAGCGACTTGCCAACAAAGGAGTTGCTTTTTTGTTAATTCAAGTAGTTGGGCTAAATGAACATAAAAAAAACATATTCAGAAAATTATCTTTTTAGCTGCTGAGGGGTGTTTTTGTGACATACAAAGAAATATATGATCTCCATATTCAATTGTTACATGTATTGAAAATAATGAAAAGTATCAAGTCCCATATCAGACACAAATGAAAAAAGAGAACTCGAAAAAAATTTTCTCCGAAGCTGTTTCAAAAAACAAGGTTTTTCGGAAAAAAACCTTATAAATCAAGGATGCTGAGGGCGGGGGGCGAACCCGTACGGTACTCACGTACCGCAAGATTTTAAGTTCTGCGCTTCTACCTACTGCAATTTACCGTGAAAAATTGCTGAATAACGACATTTTTTCCCTGGTCTTCTAGAATGTCGAGGCTGCTGTAGATCCTAATCTTCTCGAATTCAATTGGAAATCATTAATGAAGCGGGAAAAAATATGATGCCTGAGAAAGTGTATGTAAATGGTGTACTTGTAACACGGAAGCAAAAGGATCGTTTTAGCGGAAGGGATCTATTTGTCATAAATCCTGACCATTTGGATCAAGATATGAATCTCATTGAAGTATATATGTAAGCATTACGAACATCGGGAAATAAAAGAAAAGGACGCAAATGCCGAGATATTTCCGCTATTTGCGTTTTTTCTTTGAACTAGACAAACGGTTGAAATCATTTGGATTAAAATTATCGAACGATAAGAACTAGTTACCTGAATCGTCAGGTTACAGCACTCGCGACAACTTCCGGTAACCTCGTGGAGAGATTCTCTCGGCGGCGGTAAACACCCGGCTGAAGTAGTGGATGTCCGGGTAACCGACGAGTTCTCCGATCCGCTCGATTGGCCAATCGGTCTCCTGCAACAGCTTGCGGGCCTCCCGGTGCCGGACGGAGCGCACATATTCTCCAGGTGGAATCCCTACAATCTGGCGGAAGAGCTTGGAGGTGTAGTCCTCGCTCATTCCGAGACGTTCCGCAAGAATGGCATTGCTCCACGTTGTAGCCGGAGTCTCCTCTATGTCCTGCATGATCTCCTTCACCTTCTGGCCATGGACCGAAGCGCCTGTGATTCGCCGGGACATCTGGGAACGAATGAGGGAAGCTAGAATGTTCAGCATTAGCCCCCTACATACCAGCTGGTAGCCCAGTGGACGCATCGTAAACTCGTGGACCAGCTTCTCCATGAATTGCACGCAATCGTGGGAAGGGTGATATACCGGTTCCTCCGACAACGGGGAACAGCTCTCTTCCACTGCCTCCACCGCAATTTTTCCTTCCATTACCCCCTCCTCCAGAATCACCATATCCTCTTCCCTGTTGATGTTCAAATCCCCGAAGAAGTCAAAATGGATCCCGATCAGTTTGGTGGTCGGATCAGCCTCCGTTGCATTCCGGTGGTAGACGCCGGAAGGCAGAACGATCAGCTGCCCGGGTAACACCGTGTAGGTTCGCTCCTCCATCGCAACGGACAATTGGCCGTGGCACACATAGAGCAGCTCGAAATCGTACAGCCTCCTTCCCGGGAACAAGCGAGGCGCGACCGTCTGGAACTGCGCGTAATGGATGGAGGGAGTCCACTCCTGGAAGGGGACTCGCTTGCGGACTGGGTGTTGGAGAGGGGGGTGGTTCATAGCGGGACAGCTCCCTTACATAGAATTAGATGGAATAACGGAATCGTGCAAAAAGTAACTTTCTTAGCTAAATAAAACTATCCATCATTCTTATATAATAAAGGTAACAAGGTATCATAACAAGACGAAAGTTATTCTGTAGTAATCCGGTATTATACAAATGTAAGAGAAGGATATGCATGAAGAATGGTAAGTCATCAATGCCCAAGAAGACTAGACGCTGTAGGGAGACTTCGGCTTCTCCCAACAAGGAGCTTGGATCAACATAAAATAACCTCCGCGAGTGAGAAGGATAGGATGGATGCATCATGAAAAGGTACGGGGCGGTCGTGATAGGCTGCGGTTATATGGGCTCTCTCCACTTGGACGCGATATCACGACAGGAGCGGGTCCGGTTGATCGGCGTGGTGGATTGGAACCGGGACAGGGCCTCCTTAGTGGCAAGCCAATACGGAGCCGAGTGTTGGAGCACGGATTACCGGGCCTTGATCGAGCGTGACGATGTGGATCTGGTCATTATCGCCACGTACCCGTCCTCCCATCTGGAGATCGCAAAAGATTGTCTCGCTGCAGGGAAGCATATCCTATGCGAGAAGCCGATGGCGGGCAATGCACGGGAAACGCAGGAATTCATGAAGCTGGCCCGTGGAGCCAAAACCAAGGTGCTGATCGGTCACATCCTTCGCCATAACACCACGTACCAGGCGGTTATGAAGATGATCCGGGAGGGCGCCATCGGCTTCCCCTTGGTCATCCGGTTATCCCAATTGAAGCCCTCCAAAAATTGGGATTCCCACTTGTCCCTGCTCCGGGACGTCTCGCCGATCGTGGATTGCGGCGTCCATTATATCGATGTGATGCGTTGGGCTACAGGGGCGGACGTGGTAAGCGTCAACGGGATCGGGCAGCGTCTCTATGAAGAAGTCCCGCCGTACACTTACAATTACGGACTCATGACCCTCCGTCTGTCGGACGGCTCCATCGGCTACTTTGAGACGGGGTGGGGCAAGGGGATTCCGACTGATAACCGGAAGGAATTCATCGGACCGGCAGGCCGGATCCGCATCATCTACAAGAACGATCGACCGCGAGAGGATCAGCATCTGGGAAATCTGGTCGAGGTCGAAGACTGCCGGAAAGGAACGGTCCGGCAGATCAATATGGACTTCTCCGTGAAGCCTACGGGTGCCCAACTGGACTATTTCCTGTCCATGCTGGAGAACAACTTGCCCGCTATACCGGCAATGGAGGATGCCTGCCGGGCGATGGAGATCGCTCTCCTGGCCGACCGGGCGATCCATGAAGGAATTACGTTACCTTGCGCGAAATAAGGGTGGACCAACATGGTGATGGTAACAGGGGATGACCCGGTGCATGGTGTACACCTGCTGAAGGATTATATCGTCCACACCCATGTGAAGGACGGCATCCGACATCAGCCGGTCGATCCGAGGGATGTGTACGGTGCCGTCGGGTACCAGCCGCTGGATCATCAACGGATTGCAGAGCTTGTAAGCTCCGGAGCCATATTCCAGGAGGTTCCGTTGGGCGAGGGGAAGGTGGATTTCGACGCCTACTTCGCCGCCTTGCAGGAGAGCGGATACGGGGGGGATCTGACCATCGAGCGGGAAGTGGGGGATGCGCCCGAGAGGGATATAGAGCGGGCGGTCTCCTTCATCCGCCAATACAGGTAACGGCAGACGGCCGTGCGAAATCTCGGGGATCGAGACTGCGTATTGGAAAACCGGGTAATCGCGGGTCTAAATAATCAAGTTAATTAATGGGGTTGTTTTGCTGTGTTAGCCCCAGTGGGATTCCGAACAGAAGGGAATGAACCATGGAAAGAAAATTGGAAACCTTAGTAATTTCCCGCCTGACAAATCAGACGGATGTTTCAGATACAGAAGAAGTCCAGATCATCAAGCAGTATCAATGGCTTAAAGGGTATAACCCGGTCGTTACAGCAAGATTAAATTACAGTCAGGAGGATCTGAAGCTTCAGTTTAAGGTTTACGAAAAGAATCCAATACGAACATATAGAAACATGAATGATCCCGTGTATAAGGATAGCTGCATCGAGTTCTTTTTTCAGCCTACTCCGGATTCGGACCAGCGCTATATGAATTTCGAATTTAATGCGAATGGCGCAATTCTCTTGCAGATAGGAGCGGATCGGTATGATCGCTTCCCAATCACTATCAATCCGGCACTTTTCCACGTCCTATCCACCACGGATCAAATCAATGATAAAGGGGAAGTGTATTGGGAATTAAGCTTTTCGATCTCATGGGCTTGGGTACAATCTTATTTTTCGGATTTTCGGGCAGTGCCGGGAAAAAGGATAAGAGGAAACTTTTACAAGTGCGGCGACGATACGACCTATCCGCACTTTGGAACATGGAGCAAAGTTCATTCGAACAAACCAGAATTTCATAGCAGCTGTGATTTTGGGATTCTGTACTTAGAGTAACTGCGAAACGCAGCGTCAATGAATAACTTCCGAAGCCGCATATACGGGGTTGGAGGTTTTTTATCGTTTTTAGGGAAATTAGTCAAATAGAAACAAGATTGATATCATGTCAAATTATACATAGGTTTAGGATGTCGGCAATAGCAGGGATTTTGTAATGTTCGATTATTTTCTTGGGACACTAGTCCAGATATTTTTTACAGAGGAAATCATAAATATCTGGACAGTACTCCTATGATGTGCGTGGCAATCGCTTGACGATGGAACAAAGTTTGAGCAGTCCAGTAGAGTTTCAAGATACAAACTACAACTACGATTTGTGGAACACGCTGACCTCTGTAACCAAAAATGGGAGCAACACGAGTTTCCGGTATTATGCCGACGGCCTGCGCTATCTAAAGAGCACTGGTAGCAACCATACCCAGGTGAACTATGATTATAACACCGAGGTTCTGACTGAAGAAAAGCTGAGTGGCAACAGTATCATCCAACAATCCACGTTTGTGCGCGGGGATCGAGTACTCGTGAAAAAGGACAAGACGGCCAATAAAGATTACTATTACTTATACAATGGTCATGGTGATGTGATTATCATTACGTCTGCTGATATGGATCCCGACAATCTCGTTATTCCACAGATCTTTAATAGCTGATAAGTAAATCTTCTCATCGAATACACGATATTGTGTAACGTCCGTTACCCACTTTTGATTAGGTTTGTCGGCTTTAAAGTCTCGTTTCAACAGATTTTCAGCGATCCTTCCATCCGAGACTGCCGCCTCATAGCTTGTTCTGTGAACATATTTACGGCGTATAATCGCTTTAATACCGAGGTCCTGCATGAGTCGCAAAACCTTTTTGTGATTTACAACAAGATGATATTGACGGTACAACTCATCCTGTATACGTCGGTATCCTACGGTCCTGTTACGTTGCTCATAAATGGCTTTGATCTTACGTCCGTCAGTATCCTTATCCTTGCGCTTCAGCTCGCTGATGACGACATATCTCTTCTTCAACCCTCCCGATTCAAGATTTGTAACCACTTTTTTAGGACATCTACCTCCAAATGCAAACGATGCAGTTCTCGTTCTTGCTTGGTTTCAACCCTGTGTGCATCTCCACGTCTATCCTCAAATGAGGATTGCCCTTTGGTCCGATACTTTCTCATCCAGACTCATGTATCTCTAAGTGTTCTGTAATCTTACGGTAGCACCATCCATCTTCAATAAAGAGCCGAACGGCCTCTACTTTTAGCGCTTCAGGATAATGCTTAAACTTCTGACCTTTCTTTGTTGGCATAAAAAATGGACCCCCTAGAATTACATCGGATTTACCCAGGGGTTTTTCCAATGTCTATTTTAAGGGGTGCACTTCAAATACAACCGGCAGAGTTTTTGGTGTGCAACAGCTTTACAAGTACCGGTTACCGCTTCACATAACGATTTATCCCCGCTGTCCAGATTTCGATCAAATGGTCAATCTTCAGGGCCTTGATCTAGGCCAACATAATCATCGAAGCTCTCCAGCGACACTTCTTTTTCTTATCCGGTTGGCAGAGCCGTGAACATGAGCGGTATCCCCTGTTTTCTTTTGCCAATCCTGAAAAAATGATACGTCCTCAGTGCATTGGAAACCAACTGTTTTCGTTAATTTTCGTAAAAAATCATTGATTTATGTAGATGAATGTATAGTAAGCGCTATTTTCCCGGCATATAATAGCTTTGCGAAACAAACACAAAGAAATCCCGAAACTCTGTTTCGTTCATTCCAATGAATAAGATTTTCTGGGAATTCATCGGGAATGGACGCGATTCGCTGATGGTGAAGTAAAAATAGAAGAAACAAAAAGAAACGGAGGCTAATTATGTTTAAAAAAATCTTTACAGTTTGGTTAACGCTGGCGCTGGCTATTTTGCCGCTGGTGGGTACGAAGGTGAATGCGGCGGGTGACTACACTGCCGGCATAAGTGCGACCGGCTCCACAGGCACAATTTGGTTTCAGACCAGCTTAACGCTGAGATTCCTGGATGTACATTACACCATCACATCCAGCGGTCAAACAGGTGTTCAGCAGAATATCTCCATGCAAAAAAATGCAGCTACAGGCAACTATGAATATAAAATTCCCGTTGCATTAGCTGCGAATGATGTCATTAAATATTCATTTACCTATTTTAATGAAGCAACCGGAGGAGCAACCGACACAGCACAGGTTTCTTATACCTACGGACAAGGCGGAGGAGAAAATCCGGGCACAACATTATCCGCTCCAACGTTCAGCCCGGGTGCAGGCACTTATGCCTCCGCACAGAATGTTACTATCTCTGCTGTACCAAGCGATGCCGCCATTTATTACACCACCGACGGCAGCGCACCCACCCGCCAGTCCGCACTTTACACCGGAGCCATCCAAGTGTCGCAGAGCCAGACCCTCAAGGCCATAGCCGTGAAAACCGGTTATTTCGACTCTCCGGCAGCGATTGCGGCATACAGCATTAATACGGGTGGTGGCCCGGATGTGCCGGTCGGAAGCAACCGCTTGACTATCCAGATTAAAAATGACAGCAAAGGCCAATACACAGACAGCCAGGTTTACTGGCAGATTGTCGGCAAATCCTATCAAACGGGAAAATTCGTTCACGTGGATGCAACCGGCAGCCTAGTCGAAATGAAACGAACGGACAATACCTATTACAAGAATAACCAAGACGGCAATAATACGAACGATTATTACACCAACTACTTCCATAAGCTGAGTGACGTAAGCTGGGTATCCATCCCGGATATCGAATCTGCAAGGCTCTATGTGAGCTATGGTGAACCTGTGTTAATCCGTACGGTTGACGCTCTGGATGGCGCCGGAAATATTGTCGGCCTTGGATATCAGGGACCGGACATCAACTCCCCAACGGACGCCAACCAGAAGGTTTATTTTGATTTTATCGAATTCAATTTGGGTCCAAACGGATTCCATGGCAACACAACAAGAGTGGATCAGTTCGGGTTCCCGTTAAAAATGCAATTGATCGGACACGACGGTTACAACCGTACTGTCGGTGAAACGGAATCCCGCGCGGCCATTTACGCCGCCTACAAGAACGAGGTATCCGACAAGTTCGATTCCTTGGCAAACTCTCCATACCGGATTCTGGCTCCGGGTAAAGGCTCATTTGGACACCCCGTGAACGGTGAAGACAATACGCACTTTTTTGATGCCTACATTAATGATATCTGGAATACTTACCGCAGCAAAGAACTGGTATTTTCCGTCCCTGTCGGTGGAGGCAATCTGGTAACCTACAGCGGGCATGTGATGCCGGGAACCGACAAGCTCGTATTCAAAAAGGATGCGAATAACGGCAGCGGATTCACACCGTACCAATACTATGTGGATAAACCGACAACTCCTGACGCATTGGAAGGCAAAGGTGCCTTTGACAGAAGAAGTGCCGGCCAACCTGCGTCGATTACCGATGTTGAACTGGCGATCCAGGCCCAACTGTGCGCGGCAATCAACAGACACCTGCTGCTTACGGTTGACCCAACAAACTGGGGAAATGAAAGTTATTTCTTTAAAACAGCACCTTCCAACGAATTTGTGAAGTTCTGGCATGACCACAGTATCGATCGGTTGGCCTACGGCTTCTGCTATGATGATGTCCGTGACTTCAGCCCATCGCTTCATACTCCAAGTCCTAAAGCAATGGTTGTCACTGTAGCCTGGTAAAAGATAAGCACCCCTTCGGGCAGTTCGCTGGATGAATGAATCCATGGAGTGCCGGTGGGGTGCTTTTTTTTTGCTTCACTTGAGGGGTGCTAGGTTCTCAATTCAAAAACTAAGAGAAGAATGGGGCGATTACGTTTGGTATCTCACAATAACCAACCTGTTTAGTGTGTCGATATTACGTTAAATAGGTATGAAGTTCTTTTTTTTCCTGTGCGTATAAACCCATTGGAGAAATCTTTGCAGCGGTATTACATGGGTTAAGTGTGTTATTGGTTTAATGATGAGTTCATTCGGCACGGGTAGCCCACGAAGGATGTTGCGGTTTTTCCCCTCTACAAGCGGTGCGGCGGCATACAGTTTCTTTAAGCTTAACTGCTGCCCGTTCACGAGATAGCGCTTGTTATCGTTCTTGAGCATGCCAATAACATGCAACCAGCGACGGATGACTTCTTGAATGAGCGGCGCATGGTAAACCAGCTATCCATGAGGGCGTAGGGTGCCGAGATCCCCTCTTGTATGGCTGGATCCAGCGTGGCTGCGATCACCTGCGGAGCCGAACAAAGCGCTTCCTGCCGACTTTTTTAACCATGACTGCGTTTGTCAATGCCCTCCATCATGCCATTTATGCCAGATTTGGCGGAACTGAGCAGGGCAAAGTCCATCGGGACAAAGGAATGTCCGTCCGACCATCCCATGGTTAACATGCGAAAGTCTTTGTAGAAAGCGCCCGTGGCATGATCTTTAAAGCGTGCCAACAACTCGACGGCTTTACTCCGGATGCGTTCAAACATGGAATCGTTCAAAGATGAATGCGGTCTCCTGGCTCGCCGAGGTGAGAGGGTCCATGCGGGAGATCGTCTCGCCGCCTATCGATAGCAGAAATTGCCGCCAGGCATAACTGCTGTGATTCAAGAAATGGTAAACGGCATCCTTACCGGGAAATGCCTCGCCTTTTTTGCTCTCCAGCAGCCGAAACCAGTTCTTCTGGTGGAACAGTAGCACAAACACAGGGCGGAATAAACAGACGCATGTAAAGCCGAAAAACTTTCCAGATGCGAATACACTCGGGTCAATGCCTGCAAAGGCTACTAGTTTCTTTGGATGATCAAAAAGGTCGACTATAGGCGTCAGATTTCGGGGAGATTTATTCTAGTATCTCACTTCGATTTTTAAATGAGGTTTCAACTTCATATTTGATATTGCAATCGGACGAAGAGATACTTAAGTCAAAAATTAAAGAACTGCTTTCCTCAAGACGAGGGCGTTCAGAGAATTGGATCTGTGTGCGAGTAGAGCGGCTGCTAAATGCGGCAAAACAAAATCCTTTTCAGCAAACCATGTACTCTAGTCACTTGGTTAATCTGAAAGTATTAATTTCACTCATTCTTCAGTACCAAGAGCATCTATCTGGATTGGAAGAGAACATAGATGCTCTGGCTGAAGAAATTTAAGAATATGATTTAATTCAGTCGATTTAAGTGCCTATCATTTAATAACTTTGCTTGCTTTATAACTAATGAGATTTTGTTTGGATTAATAGTGGCACTGATAGGCTTCTAGCTGTTCAGATAGATAAATTTGAAAAGAGGCAGACACAACTATGTGCCTGCCTCTTTTATTATTGGGACGAGTATGGAGCAACACTTTCAGCCAATCCAACCATAGTCTTTAGTGAAATGGGCTTACTGGTCGAAATTGAGAAGGAATAACCGTTCTGCGCCCATGATACAACAGAAAATAGGTCTTTGTTTCCTTTAATAGTCAATTCACCATGGTCTGAGGGAACAATCTTGATTTGCTTACATTCAATAAAATCTCCGCTCTCATCCAGCTCTCCTTCTGTCATCTGGAACTTAATTCTGTCAGTATTGCTTGAGTAAATCAGCTGGGCGGTTCTCTCAAACAGAATCGAACTGGATTCCAGTGTATAATCTTTAGATAAACTCGAAGGCACATAAAGCTGAAAGGGAAGATTTTCAGACAGCTGGGACAGGCTCTCATAATCTATAACGGGTGAGGTGGTTAGTAAAGGTGGTATAGGAGTGTCCGGTTTCATTATAAAGGGCTTAACCGTCATAAAACAAACCACAAGGGCTAAACAGGCTGCAATGGAAATCACAAACTTAAGAGGAATACGGGGCACAACGGGCTTCTTCGCCTCGGATATACTTTGCTCTGCCTGGGCTAAATGAGCCAAAACCCTTTGTTCCATATCCGGTGTTACATAGATCATTTCCTGTACCTGTCGATACTTATTCTTCAAAATCATACACCTCTTTTAATTCATCTTTCAAATAGCCCTTAGCCCGGTGTAGCAGGGAACGAACAGTAGACTCTTGCTTATCGAGTAGCTTGGCTATCTTTTTGGTAGTCATATCCTCTTGATAAAACAGGTGGATTACCTCTCGATACTTAACTGGCAACGAAGCGACAGTATCCCACACAAAGGAGAGATCCTCCGGTATCTCACGGGAGAGGGATTCAGACAATTCCTCCCAGCGCCGTCGATGGTTATATTTAATTTTATTTTTGCATAAGTTGATGGCTACCCTCAATAACCAAGCCTTTTCGTGCTCCAGGCATTCAAAAACCGGCGCTTTCCGTAGCATCTGGATTAAGGTCTCCTGCAAGATATCTTCGGCATCAGAAATATTATGAAGATAGGAATGGGATAACCGCAAGAGAGCATCACCATGCTCCTTTAATGCAGTCTCCACTCGCAGTATATCAGCGCCTCTGACTTGTGACTGCATCGTATCAGAATTAAGTTTTGGCTGGTTGCTGGCTGCACTACTAAAGTTAATATATTCGCCAAAGAAGAGACGACATAAATAAATTATAAAATTTAAACCTGTTTTAATTCTGAAAAGGTATCTAAGGAACGGTTGTAGTAAGACGGGATTATTCGTCATTATACCCTCACTTTCTCTAAAATCATCACAAACAAGCGACCCGGAAATCAACTATTCCCGGGTTGGTATAATTGCATATAACTGGAATTATATGGTATTTTTAATGATGGCTTGTAACTCTTCAACGGAGAGTGCAGTATCTGGCATCAAGCAATAGTTGAAGCCATTTGCTTCCCAAGAAGCTATGGAGACAAGTCCTTTATTTCCTTTCAGTGTAATCTTTAACTCTCCTATGGCGACAGTTTTTGTGGTCTCATACTCGTTGTAATCACCGCTAATGTCAGCCGGAGTTTTGCGATACACGATAATACAGTTTATTATCCCCATTCTGATAAACAATCTGTGCCATTTTAATCTCAGTGTCATTTATGATAGAAATAACGTCCTGCTTGTAATTCTTCGGAAGCAATGAAGGAACCGCAAAATCTACGCCCATTGCCTTTCGTGCATCCTCCACAGTATTATAGCTCACATAGGGATTTGGAATCTCTGTTCCCTTTTTGTCGGCGTCTTTGCTTACTTTATCACCATTAATACTGATGTTACCGTCCTTTACAACGACGGCATTTTCATTGCCAAGTATAATACGGAACAGTCCCACAGGCACATAAACGGAGCCACTGATTGTAACGGGAGCCGTACCAAGGGAAGTGGGTGCAGTCATACCAAGGGAATGAGTGCTATAGGCAAAAAAACTGTCTGTTCCAATAACAAAATCAGTTTCTCTCTCTCCGTTTTCCGCATGGAATTCCTTCTTTTTTCCATCCCATTTGACAGTAAAGCCAAGGGCTTCAAAAACAGCACGAGCAGGCACCATGGTGACATTATTGATCACTTTCGGATGCAGTTTTATCACTATTTTATTCCCAGTAATGTGATACTCCTGATGAGTGGCAGTCAGCCCGTTCTTCGGTACATTAGCGGCAAGAGCCGTCATCGGTAATGTAAGCGCAAGTGTGCAGGCCATAATGGCTGTAGAAAGTTTATTCATAGTTAAGTTCTCCTCTCGTCTTGAACCGCTTATTTGGTTCTACACTGTGTAAACAACTGGCATAGAGGAAATGTTGCGTGAAGGATGAAAATTTAATCAAAGGAATCAGACCTCAAGTCGTTATTACCGAATTTGATAACAACCTCAGGTTGATTATCAGGGCAGTAGCCATTACCACTATGTTCATCAGAATATAGCGCATCCACAATCTGGAGAGGAATTGGACTTAAGTACGAAAATGTTGCGCAATTTGCTTCTGAGGACGGGCAAAGACTATTAAATTCAAGGGAGTTCAAATAATAAATTGATCAGTTTCTTTTTGCAATTGCTTAAAAACTAGTCTTTTAATCGAAAAATAAAAGATAATAAGTAAATCTGAAAAGTAGAGTTTTCTCGTTGTATTGTGAATCTTAATCACATTTACATTGTCTCGGTGTACAACAGCCCCCATCTGTCTCTGGATTAGATATATCGTAAGTAGCATTAATTAGTTGAAATTGAGATTGACATTATTTTCAAATAAACTTATAATCAACTCGAAAATCGTAATAATTACTAATAACTTTGAGTATTTTCATGAGTATAGATATAACTAAAGTATTTGAAATACTTCATATGGAACACAAGATATTTCAGCTGCAACTCAAGAACAATTTGCATCAGTAGAGGAAATATCTTCTTCTAGTTTATTGTTGTCACAAATGATTATCGTCCTGAAAGAACTTCAAAAGTTTAAGGCTTAAGTTAACAATAAAGAGACCCTATACGAGGTCTTTTTTTATTTAAAGAAGCATGGATATCTCAAAATATATTGCAAAGTATGCCGTGTTTCATTTACGGTTCTTCCTTTTTCAAGAATAAAACTTAAGGCTAGCATTCTTCAAATAATAAATATAGTTTTCACATGATTAATTACACTATTTTATTGGGTTATATAAGCGATTTCAAGAGATTATCATGAAGTCAGAGAAAAAGGAGGCAATGCAAATGGAAGCGTTAACAGCAGCGAAACCACTTAAACCCCGGGTGAAATCGGGTAAGTTCTGGAGGACCCTTCTTCAACAAAAGTATTTGTATTTGATGTCCATACCTTTTGTTGCTTGGGTATTCGTATTTAACTATATCCCGATCTGGGGCTGGACGATGGCATTCCAACGCTATCGGCCGGGTAAGTCTTTCATGAAGCAGGAATGGGTCGGGCTTGATAACTTCAGGGAATTGTTCCATGATGAACGGTTTTACATGGCACTCAAAAACACGCTGGCTATGAGCTTTATGGGGTTATTCGCAGGATTTACAATTCCTATCCTATTTGCCCTCTTGCTTAATGAACTGCGCCGTCAAATGTTTAAACGTATTGTGCAAACCGTATCGTACCTGCCCCACTTCGTATCCTGGGTTGTCGTAGCTGGGATCATCAACAAGATGATGTCCATCGATGGCGGAATCAACGGACTACTTATGAATCTGCATATTATTGCTGAACCTATTCAGTTTTTGGCGAAAGCAGACTGGTTTTGGGGAATTGTGACAGCTTCCGATGTCTGGAAGGAGACAGGTTGGAATTCGATCATCTACTTGGCTGCAATGACGGGAATTGATCCGGAACTGTATGAAGCGGCCAGAGTAGATGGGGCGGCCCGGATTCGACAAATGTGGCATATTACGCTTCCGGGAATTCGGACAACAATCATCATTCTGCTGATTATGTCCATCGGAAACTTGATTAATATCGGTTTTGAAAAGCAGTTCCTGTTGAGCAACCCGATTGTTGCTGATAAGGCAGAAACCTTGGACCTTTATGCCTTGAATTACGGTTTACAGCTTGGGCGTTATTCCTTTGGTACGGCCATTAATATATTCAACTCTGTAGTTGCAGTGATCCTACTGTTTACAGCGAACACGATATTTAAAAGAACATCGAAAGAAAGCATTATGTAGGAGGGCAGGGATATGAACAGACAAAGCAGAGCTATTAACGCTTCTTGGTCCGATAAGATATTTGACATCGTTAACTGTTCCTTTATGACTTTGGCGTTTGTCATTACGCTTTACCCCTTTCTAAACGTACTGGCCATATCATTAAATGATTCTATGGATACCGTCAAGGGAGGGATATACCTTTGGCCGAGAAAGTGGACGTGGGCAAACTACGATGCCATCTTCTCCTTCAGGGGATTAATTACCGGATTTAAAATCTCATTGCTCAGAACTTTTGTTGGTACGTTACTAGGATTGCTGAGCTCATCCATGCTCGCTTTCGTCCTGAGCAGGTCCGATTTTCAGGCAAGAAAGCTGGTTTCGACTTTTCTGGTCATGACAATGTATGTATCCGGCGGATTGATCCCGGGCTTTATCCTGATCCGTCATCTTGGAATGATGAATTCCTTTTGGGTTTATGTACTGCCCGGTATGGTAAGCGCTTGGAATGTATTTATCATCCGATCTTTTATAGACGGACTGCCCAGTGCACTTCAGGAATCTGCCAAGCTGGACGGTGCCAATGACTTTACGATCTACTGGAGAGTGATCCTCCCTCTTTGTAAGCCTGTGTTGGCTACTGTTGCTCTCTTTTTGGCAGTAGGTCAATGGAATTCCTGGTTTGATACGTTTCTTTATAATAGCACGGCGCGCCATCTAACTACTCTGCAATACGAATTGATGAAGGTGCTGCAAAGCACGCAGATCGGTTCCAATGATATTCATGATCCGAACATGTCACAACTAATGAATAGGATTTCACCGGAATCTGTCAAAATGGCCATCACCATCGTTGTAACTGTACCCATTCTGATCGTCTACCCCTTCCTGCAAAGGTACTTTGTGAAGGGGATGACCTTAGGTGCAGTG
Source organism: Paenibacillus sp. FSL K6-0276 (assembly GCF_037977235.1). Lineage (NCBI taxonomy): Bacteria > Bacillati > Bacillota > Bacilli > Caryophanales > Paenibacillaceae > Paenibacillus > Paenibacillus sp. FSL K6-0276. Next base: position 1,500,901 of record NZ_CP150276.1, read on the forward strand.
AAGAGCTAGTTTCGGTATCAACAGGGTTACCTGTTATACATATATACAATATCATTCAGGGGAGGCAGTACAGATGAAGGGGAAAACAGGTAAAATGATATTAACGCTAATACTGGTCCTATCTTTGACAATCACAATGATCGGTTGCAGCGGCAATAACAATGAAGAAGCCAATAATTCAAACGTCAATTCCAGCAAAGGAGCGGACAAAGGAAGCAATGACAAGCAAGCTTCAGAAAAGCTTGCACCGATCACCTTCTCTTTTTTTGCAGAAGACCCAAATCCGAACTGGGTAGACATGCGGGATGATATCGGGAAAGTCATCACAGAAAAAACAGGTGTAACATTAGATGCAGAATTTGCTGTAGGTGATCCTTCCCAAAAAGTATCGCTTATCGCAGTCAGTGGCGAGTATCCTGATTTGATCAGTGCAAAAAACGATATTAACAAGATGGTTGATGCAGATGCACTCCTTGACCTGACCGATCTGATAGAGAAGCATGCCCCTAATATCAAAAAGCTATACGGGAAATATATGAAGCGCCTGCGTTACAGTGAAACAGACAATAGTATCTATGCACTTCCAACTTATGCAGGCGTGGATGGTATCGGGTTTAGCGCAACTGGCGGTTTCGAGCTTCAGCATCGTGTCGTGAAAGAGCTTGGATACCCGAAGATCAGAACGGTTAAGGATTTCGAGAACGCTATCAAAACCTATCTCGACAAGCATCCGACCAATGAAAAAGGCGAGAAAAACATCGGTCTATCCCTGCTCGCTGAAGACTGGAGAATTTTGATCTCTGTTACAAATCCTGCATTCTTTACTACCGGTGCCCCGGACGACGGAGAATATTATATCAACCCTGAGACCTATGAGGCAATGTATCACTTCAGACGTCCTGAAGAGAAAGAATACTTTAGATGGTTGAATCATATGAACGATATCGGTCTGCTGGATCGAGAATCCTTCATACAAAAATTTGACCAATATAAAGCGAAAATCGCATCAGGCAGCGTATTGGGCTTGATCGACCAAGACTGGGAGTATGGTGACGGTGAGAGAAGCTTGAAGGCAGAGGGGAAATTCGATCATGCCTACGGTCATTATCCGGTTACCCTGAATGAACAATTCAAAGATCATTCTTTCCAGTCAACTGGCTTCATGGCAGGTTACGGTATTTCGATCTCTAAAACTTGCAAAGATCCGGTTCGTGCCATTAAATTCCTTGATTATCTCGCCTCCGAGGAAGGCCAAGTTCTTACCTACTGGGGTGTTGAGGGTATGCATTACGTTGTAGAAAACGGCGTGCGAAAAATTCCTCAAGAAATCAATGATCAAAAAATCAACGATTCCATTAATTTCTCCAAAAAAACAGGTATAGGCTTTTATAATAACATAGGTCCGCACTATGGCGACGGCGTAAAGGATTCCACAGGCAACTATATTACTACTAACTTCCCGGAACAAATTGAAGCTTCCTATAATGATGTGGAGAAGGAAGTGTTAACAGGCTACGGCATCAAAAATTGGAAGGAATTATTCCCGGGTGAATCTGAATTCCCGGTTAAGCCTTGGGGTGTAGCATGGAACATTTCTGCTCCAGCTGACTCCAAAGTCAGTGTGCTAGCTGAGAAAATGAAGGATATTACCTGGAAACGTATACCTGAAGCGATTCTTGCGAAACCTGAAAAATTCGACGCCATCTGGGATGTTTATATGAAAGATGTCGAGAAGGCAGGCGTGAAAGAGATGGAGAAGGAATATACGAAGCTGGTTCAAGCACGCGTGAAACTTTGGAATGAATAATTAAACATTAAAATTAGCCTGTATAAAATACAGGCTCTTAAATTTAGACAGACAGAAATGATTCGCGATAAACGATAGCTGTAAAAGTTACTAATAATGCTTTTAATAGGAGTAATGTATGCCATAATGAACCTCTTAAATAACATGAGGATACGGAACAAATTGATATTATCCTTCATCATTGCTGTATTTGTTCCGGTCATAATAGTTGGTTTTTTTTTAACGTTAGAACTGCGGAAAATGGCATTGAATAACGCCTTAGATCAGAGTGTAAAGAATGTGGAACGGTTGAAGAAACGGACGGAGGATTTATTGTATTCTCCTTCCGATGTATCTTACCGTCTGTTATTTGACCGTCAGCTGAGTAGGGTTGTCACCGCTCAATATACATCCGTATATGATGTAGTCAAAACGTATAACGACTATAAAAAATTTCAAGAATACGTGGATTTATACAAAGAAATTGAATATTTTCGTTTCTTTATCAAGAATCCTACTATGTTAAACAACTGGATTTTCAACCAGCCAACACCGGAAGTAATGCAGATGCCATGGTATGTAGATGCGATGAACGCCAGGGGACTAATTACGTGGAGTTTCATTGAGGATGTTAACACGCACAAGAAACAGTTGTGTCTGATCCGACGAATAGATTTTTTGGAAACTCATAAAACCGGAGTGTTGGTAATCGCTATCAGTACAAATGAGTTGGAATCCATCGTAAGCCAGGAGCCATTCGAAACCATGATTGTGGACAGCTATAACAATATCGTGGCAGCAAATCATGAAAACCTAACTGGAAGGTCCTTGGAGGACATTCATTTGGATACAGAATTATTGGATCACGGCAAAGGAACCTACGATGCTCTTGTGGATGGTAAGAAATCAAAGATTGTTATTGAAGAGCTGATGCCAAGATCAAGTCTAAATGGAGTGCGTATTATTTCCATTTATTCCGTTGAATCCATTGTTAAAGATGCCAATCGGATCAAAATGTTGGCTCTGTCCGTGATCATCGCCAGCTTGTTTGTGGCAGTTTTGCTGGTTTACTTTTTCTCCATGTTAATATCATCACGTCTATTGCGCCTAAGCAAGCATATCAACAAGGTAGCTTTGGGAAATTTAACGATAACAATGCAGATTGAAGGTAAGGACGAGATTGCCCAACTTTCCCGTCAATTCAATTCGATGGTGGGCAGTATCCGCGCGTTGATGTCGGAGATTCAAGAATCTAACCAGCAAAAAAGCTTGCTGCAGCAAAAGCAAAATGAAATCAAGCTGAAAATGCTGGCAAGCCAAATCAATCCGCACTTTCTGTTTAATGCCCTTGAATCGATCCGGATGAGAGCGCATTTGAAGGGAGAAGCTGAAATATCCAATACCGTACAGATGCTTGGGAAAATGATGCGGAAGAACCTGGAGGTCGGCAGCAGGAGCATCCCGCTGAAAAGTGAGATTGAAATGATTCATTGTTATTTGGAAATCCAAAAATTTAGGTTTGGAGACAGATTAACCTACAAGATGGATGTGGAACCTGCTGCCCTAAACGTGCCGGTTCCACCGCTGATCATACAACCCTTGGTCGAAAATGCAGTCATCCACGGTTTGGAAAACAAGATGGAAGTGGGTTGTATTTTCATAAGCGTGACACGCCTTCAAGATGAACTTCAGATCGAGGTTATTGACAACGGAATAGGCATATATCAAGAAAAGCTCGAAGTATTGCAAAGCTCCCTGGAAGATGTAGAGGACGAAAAAAATAGGATTGGTTTACGAAATGTACATCAGCGTCTTGTGTTGACTTACGGCAATACATATGGGCTTCACATCGATAGCAAAAGCAATCAAGAAACGAAGGTGAGTTTTCGAATTCCGCTGGGAGGAGATAAGCATGTATAAGGTTCTGATCGTAGATGACGAGCAGTACATCCGGGAAGGATTGAAAACACTAATTCCCTGGGAAAACGCTGGTTTCCTTGTCTGTGATGCGGCTTCCAACGGAATAGACGCCATAGAGAAACACAAAACAGTGCTGCCGCATCTCATGATCATTGACATCCGTATGCCAGGCATGAATGGATTGGAACTGATCGAGAGGATCCGAAAGGAGGATCCAAATGTTCATTTTCTTATTTTAAGTGGATATGCGGATTTCGATAATGCTAAAAGGGCCATGACCTATACAGTGGACAGTTATATTTTGAAACCTGTGGATCAGGAAGAATTATTGGATTACCTGCATCGTTTAAGGAGCGTCCTTGATGAGGAGCAAGAAAATAAACGGGAGAAGATGAAAATAGGTTTGATTCAAGCTTTGCACTCGGGTACAGTCACCCCGGAACTGGTTGAGCATGCCATCCGGCATGACCTGATGTTGAAAACCTGTCAGGTGTTGGTGATTGAGTTGTCCAGCGAGAAAAAAACAGCCGAAAAAGCGCTATACCGAATGGAAGAGTTGCTCAAGGAACACTTTGAGGCTTCTGGACGTGGAGAAGTGGTTCCCATGGGTTCCTACACGGGGATTCTTCTAAATGAGGATATAATCCGCGAAGAGGATCGAAAAGCCCTATATTCGGAGCTTATTCAATTGCTCGGTTCAGAGCTTGATTTCTGTGCCGCCATCGGAAATCCAGTACATTCATTGACTGATGTAGTACATTCTTATCAAAAGTGCATAGACCTTTTGGCCTTCCGCTTTTTTATGCCAGGTGAAGACTTGCTGCATATCGCTCCCGATTTTCCATCATCGGAGCAGGAGGTACCGCTTGATTTAGAAGAGTTTTCTCAAACATTATTGATCGCTCTAGATGTCGGAGATATGGAAGCCGCACAGAAATGTATCATTTCCATGGGAGATGGGATGGTTCAGGCCGGGTACAGGGAGCAAGATATGAAGCTCGGATATGCGCAGATCATTTCAACGGCCATAAACAAGTTGTTACTATCTCTACCAACGAAGCACGATGTCATACAGGATGCTCGTGGTAGAATCGTTCAGTTGTATCAGCAACAAAGTAGATTTGATCTGAACAGGTTTGCGACGCGGTTGTTATCTGATTTAAATAGACAGATTAAATCAAGTAATGGAGATACCTCATTGAAGCAGTTGATCGAGTTTATTCAGCGGAATTACCACAAGAATCTCAAACTGGAGAGCCTAGCGGATTCCTTTAATTACAACAATGCATATTTAGGTAAAATTTTCAAGAATTATACGGGAGAGCCCTTTAGGACTTATTTAGATAAAGTACGTATGGATCGCGCCAAATCCTTGTTGGAGCAAGGATATAAAGTATATAAAGTAGCAGAGTTGGTTGGTTTTCCTAACGTTGATTACTTTCATTTTAAGTTTAGAAAATATGTCGGTTGTTCCCCCTCCGATTACAGGAAAGCCCATTCTTTACAGTAGGCTTAAGGTAAAAGGAACTGAAGGCTCGGTCTTTTGACCGGGTCGATTGTTTTGTAGTGTGCCTAGCGTGGAATTCAGCATTATCATTCAAGTCCTAAATGGGTCCGGCCAGTGCTTACCCTAGCCAAGCGCGGGGGTGTCCAGTGTGAGGAGGAATGAGCCTATAAATTTTATATGAAATTTAGTAGTAGAATGTTGGGTATTAAAAAGTATTTGTATATTTTATAATCAAATTGAAATGTAAGCGGTTTCCGGTTATGGAGAAACCTGCTTGAGAACGCATCTTGTGAATCTCAAGTCTAAATAACTATTATACTCGATTGATAATACCTCTTAGATCTGACCCTTTCCACCTCTATATGCCTATCAACTAAACTATACCGATTTGACACGCTACTTTTTGGTAGCCATGTGCTTTTCTTACGCAGTAGCCAGCCTATTTATTTGCAGATAAACCGTTTGCCATTATAATGAAAATCCACCAGAGTACACCTACTTCATATTCCTTCAACGTTCTAGCCAACATTACCATAGGCTCTTAGTTTGGATCTTCTTTCTCCTACCTATCCATCCCTCAAGTAATTTATTTTATCTTTTTACATCATTAAATCTCTATGGATTTTTATTATGTCAGGCATCCATAAAGATGCCAATTATCTGATTATCTTTACTACTTAATGCGTAATTCGCTAAATGACAATGAGACACCAAGAGATACCATATAGATTAGCAAGTGATCATTTGATAAAGGGGGTATTAATGGGGAATTGGAAGACTGGAAGTAAGTAAATAAGTAAGTATGGAAGGTCATACAGTGGTCGTAATGACTGTTAACAGTTGAAAGGAGAGCAAGTACGGCATTCAGGTAAAGACGGAATTGCCCCTCGAAGGAGAGTAGGGGGTGGTAGCTTTTGCCATCCAAACATATGGAAATGGTCGCTTTAGCAGCTTGTGCCTGGTTACCATACACGGTTTCGACCGTCGGTTCAAATCAAGAATAAACGACTCCTGTGGACAAGGCCGGATGAGATTCTGATTGATCTGACGCCAGCTCCTTACGAATGGTCAGACTCTGCTTGCCTAGACGCTTCAATTCTTGTACAGCAGAGAATGGTGCGGACAACGGCCATCTGAGCGTCCACTGACCATCAGGTATATGAAGGTTTCGGGCACTAATTTTCTCTAAGTATTCAAGAAATACTTTGCTTCCCTCCAGCGTTCGTACATCATTAGGATACTTTACCTAAAAGGTGTTTCTCACTTGGGTGATGTTTATGGATAAACACTAATCTACCAAAGATTTGGAGTCCTTATTCATTTTTAGATCAGGTTATTCTCGAAATTCAGGTTCAATGAATGAAGTACTGCGACTATCAAATCGGGCGTCCAAGCAGAGTAAGCCACGAAAATGTGCAACAAACAATTTAAGGAGGTAGTTATACATGTTGAAAAGAATGATTGCGGTTTTTTTTGCATTTCTTATCACCTTCATGGCCGTATCCTTCGTCCCAACTGAAAAAGTAAAGGCCGAAGAAGTTAATTCGGTAGTATCCAAAAACGGCCAATTGCGAGTTTCTGGAAACCAATTAGTGAATCAGGCAGGAGAAGCGATCCAATTAAAGGGTATGAGTTCACACGGTTTGCAGTGGTTTGGACAGTTTTCGAACTACGACAGTATGAAATGGTTGAGAGACAATTGGGGAATGACCGTGTTTCGTGCTGCGATGTATACGCAAGATGGCGGATATATCAACGATCCTTCCCAAAAAAATAAAGTGAAACAAGCTGTACAAAACGCTATTGATCTTGGCATCTATGTAATCATCGACTGGCATGTGTTGGGTGAACAAGACCCGAACGTCTATAAACAACAAGCAAAGGGCTTTTTTAGTGAAATGGCCACCTTGTATAAGGATTATCCGAACGTGATTTATGAAATCTGCAATGAGCCTAATGGGTCTGCCACTACATGGAACGGTAAAATTAAGCCTTATGCAGAGGAAGTCATTCCGGTTATCCGTTCCATTGCTCCGGGTAGTATTATTATCGTAGGAACCGGAACATGGAGCCAGGATGTGCATGATGCGGCGAACAATCCGCTCTCATACAGCAACATCATGTATACAACACATTTCTACGCTGGTACTCATGGTCAATGGCTGAGAGATCGTATAGATTATGCGAGAAGCAAAGGTGTAGCTGTATTCATCACGGAGTGGGGAACAAGCGATGCCTCTGGAGATGGTGGTCCATTCCTTGCCGAATCTAAGGTTTGGACGGACTTTATGCAAGATAGAAAAATAAGCTGGGCCAACTGGTCGTTATGCGATAAATCGGAAGTATCCGCTGCACTGGTGCCAGGCGCAAGCCCGTATGGTGGATGGTCAGATGCGCAGTTAACTGCATCTGGTAAGTTTGTCAAAGATCAAATGTATGGATCCTCGCAACCGCCAGGCGATGGCATCGTTTCAGGTAAAATCTACAAATTGGTTAACGTAGGCAGCGGTAAAGCTTTGGATGTAACTGCTGCAGGTACTTCAGACGGTACGAATGTACAGATCTGGGACGATAACGGAACCGGTGCTCAGCAGTGGGTGATCACAGATGTTGGCGGCGGGCTGTACAAAGTCATTAACGTCAATAGCAATAAAGGTTTGGATGTAGCGGGTACAGCTAGTGGTTCGAATGTACAAATATGGAGCTATGGTGCCGGAGCCAATCAGAAGTGGAAAATTGTCAAGGTTGGAAGCGCTTATAAATTGATTGCCAGCCACAATGGTAAAGCTTTGGATGTAGCTTCCGCAGGCACTGAAAACGGTACGAATGTTCAAATTTGGGATGACAATGGCTCGAACGCGCAAAATTGGAATCTGTATCAATTAAACTAACTGTTCAGTTATATCGTGTCCCGTTAGCGTAATCGCTCAAGACCATTAACCCACCAACTGTCTAAACGATTGGTCCTTCAATGGCTTTGCTAAGCTTCATATCGAAAGTGGCAGATTTAGTATCGATGTTACCCGTGGACATGCTGAAAATCACCCGCAATAATACTTTGGCAGAAGCGGGAGCGGGCTGTTTTTTTCGGATTTATAACTGACTTCATATTCGAAAAAATGAAAGTCAATTTAAAATATTTTAAAATTGGAAAGAGGGGTGTATAATGATTGAATTGAATGCGGTTAGATAATAAAAGATGGACAGCACCAAAAGTATCGGGAGCTTGCAACGTCGATTGTGACGATTGTGAGCTCTTTTTGTTTTCCAATAATTAGGTTGCTGATATAATGAGAGGGTGGGAATATGAGTATATGGGTGCCTCGGAATGATGAAGGTTCCTTGTATGTTCGTTTTAAGTATGATGAGCAAATGGTGATGAAGATTCGAGAAATTCCAGGAAGGAAATGGGTCCATGATAAGAAAATCTGGATGATTCCATATACACCCGAATCCATTCAGCAATTGCAAAAACTTTTTGAAGGAACGAAGATTCATGTTGATGCTGTGTTGATGAAGGAATGCAGTTTATTGAACAATGAGGTACACATGGAAGATCATATTCCAACTTACTCATGGGATGCTTCGATTAAAAGGAGCATGATTCATGCGCTGCAGCTTCGAGGTTATAGTACAAAAACGATAAAAGCTTATTGTAGTCAAGTTCATCGATTTCATATTTATGTACAGCAGCAAAATACTTGGATGGATTACGAGTAGGTGAAGTGGTCCGGTTGAAAACTCAAGACATTGATTTCGAGCGAAAAACACTTCGAGTTCATCAAGGCAAGGGTCGAAAGGATCGTCTTACTATACTATCAGATACAGCCATGGACATTGTTCAACCGTATTTGCAACAAGAAAAGCCTGAGAAGTGGATGTTCCCAGGTCAACACCCAGATCGCCATATAACTGAACGAACCGTTCAAAAAGTATTCGAACAAGCACGTATCGCCTCTGGAATTCAGAAAAAGGTCAGTATACACGTCTTGCGACATTCATTTGCCACGCATCTCTTGGAAGGAGGAATCGACATTCGCTTCATTCAAGAGCTGCTCGGTCATCAAAGTGTGCAGACTACCGAAGGATATACACATGTGAGTGTGAAGGACATAAGAAGGATTAAAAGTCCGTTAGATCAGTTGGAAGGGGGAGATTGAGAGGGAGTTGGGGCGTGAACACGGTTGGTGAAGGAGGGTTCACGAAGTTCGTAAACACCTCTAGAGATAATGTTTTTGAGAAGTTCGTGAAAAAAACGTTATAGGAAATCAGCGCAAGTACGAATAACATTTTTCCCTGAGGCAAGGAGGAGAAAGACAATTCACAGAGAGCGAATATATAAAATCATTTATTTAATTTCTGCTTTGCCTGTAGGTTTTGGATGCTTTTATGCTTTTATTGTTTTTGCTTTTAATTTTGAAGATAGCATTATAAGTAAGGAGAATAAACCAGTTGCTTTTTTAGCAGTAATACTCATGCTATTAGGATTAGTCATTTTTTTGTTTATTGGAAAGAAGCTCTATAAATCTTATGAATTCATTCCTCAAATACTTGTTGTAATACTTATATCAGCTTTTTTATCAATACCGGCTATTCAAATTGTGACTAATATTTATGATTCTTATCGAAGTTTTTATGCTAAACACCATAAAGATAAATATATTACTGATTTGCAGATACAATTTGCAAAGGAAATAAAAACATTGGAATTTGATCTGAAACAAAGTAACTATGAGACTCTATATTATAAAGATAAAAGAGTCTATTTAACAAAAACTAACGATCATAAATTGACAATAGATGAAATTGATAAAGTTATTAGTATTTTGCCTCAGGCCAATGTACAAATTAGTATCTTGATCTATTATCACAATATCAATGATTCTTCAACAGAAAAATTTCATTTATTGCTTAAACAGGATAAAACACCAACCACAGTATGTGATACAAGGAATAATGATGATTATGAAATACTCTGTAGTAAGTATGTTATGGAAGCATATTCGAAACAAGATAATTAAGAGAAGTATGAGTTGATCGAAGAAGGCGCTGACATCCTATAACACCATATTCACGCATCGGGGCATTCGCCCCTCGGTCCGGCAGAAGTTAGGAGTGGATTCTGAGGGGCAATTGCAGCAGTAAGGAAGCGAGTTCAGCCTGACACACCCGCACCACCTAACCGCATCGCGGCCGTCCTTCGGACCTTAAGGTGGTGGGGCGTCGTGAATATAAGAACGTTAGCTGAAATCAACCAAAAACATAAAAAAACCATAGATCAATATATGACCCATGGATTCGTATGTCATTTTTTTTCAAGACCTTATTCAACATTATAACAAATCAGTAATTATAAGTCTATATTTTTTTGAGTATTAATTTACCATCTTGTTATAAGATGATGAATGGAGATGGTAAAAATGCTCAAAGAAATATTTATTAATAGTGCAATGACTTATGAATATCCCCCGGATGGGGGGACAATACCGATTATAGACCCATATGATGGATGTACAATTGGATGTCCTTATTGTTTCCAATTAGACGATGAGACTTGGAATACTAACTTGAATGTTAAACTTAATATTTCAGATGTTTTGCAAAAAGAACTTATTCAATGGAATAAAGAAGATACTGTGTACTTGGGTAGTAAGTGTGATCCTTATATGGAGATAGAACGGAAATACCAATTAACAAGAAAATGTTTAATTGAATTAAGTAAGTTAAATTTGAAATGTATGGTTACAACTAAAGCCGGATCAAAACTTATTTTTAGAGATATTGATGTAATAAAACCTATGGGGAACAAATTTACTTTACTTTTAGGATTATCTAACCTACAACAGTTGAGTAAGATCGATGATTATACTCTTATGAGTAATATACAGACAGCAAATCAGTTACACCGAATGGGAATTACTGTATGGGTATTTATTACTCCGATTTTACCTGGTATTACAGATGTAGATTTAATGATTAACGCTATAGATCAAGACATTCCTGTATTTTTAGATAAGGTTAGATTAAAACGAAACACTAGACCAGCACTAACGTTGGAACGTTTCATCGACAATCATTACCCTCATTTAGCTAAGACTTACAAAGACATAATATATAATAATACGGATGTTTACTATGAAGATATTAAAGAAAAGTGGGGTGAAACGGAGAGAGTAAAGTTTGTATTCGAGTCGAGTAATTAATAATTATGATAGTATTTCGAGAAGCGGTTGACTTCAGCTAACATCACATTCACGCTGCGGGCCGGCAAGCCGTCCCTTGGTCCGCACCGAGGGATATCGGGAAGTTGGATCAGGCGGACAATACTGCACTGACTAAGTGCGCAAGCGCACCCGGCCTTACGGCCTTAAGTCAGTGAGTATTCGTGAATGCAGAGAACGTTATGTGCAATTTCCCTAAAATCTAAAAATCATAAAACAATGTTAACCTAACTGGGAGGTTGAATATGAATCGGTTCATTATTAGGTCTATCGTAGAAGGAATGGAAATTTATTTTCGGAGTTTTTCGCTAAACTGTGAAATTATTTGTCATGAAGAAGATGTTGAATGGATTATTCCCAAACCCTCATGTTCAGGTCCGTCTATTATATATAGGGCATCGTTACATAAAGAGAATATTGAGGTTAGTATTGAAACGATTATAAAAGGTATAGAAGAAGGAATAATCCCAGCGTGGTGGGTTATTAATCCAGAATCAACTCCTGACAACCTAAAAGAAACTTTATTAACGAAAGGTTTTGTATGTCTTGGTGATGATGAACCTGGAATGGCATTATGTTTAGACGATGCACTAAAATTTCCAGAATGCCCACAATATATTAAAGTCAGTAGAGTACAATCATTGGAAGAGTTTAAGGATTGGATCCATACTGTTAATAAAGCTTTGCATGGTTGGGATTTGTTGAGCACCGATAAATACTATTCTTGGTTAGGCGCAGATAACATTGTTTTTTATTTGGCATACTTTGAAGGAAAGCCAGTAGCGACTTCAGCAACAATTCAAAATGGAAACAAAGGTTCAATAGAATTTGTATCAACATTATCTGAATATCGAAAACGTGGAATTGGCACAGCAGTAAGTGTTACTGCATTATGTGGTTTACGAGATAAAGGCGTAAGTTTAGTTACGCTAAGATCATGCAATGAAGCGATAAATATGTACAAAAAATTAGGCTTCCAAACCTATTACAACCAAATCATTATGAAATATGAAAGAAATCAATAATTAGGATTAGAAATTCCTGTGAGCATTTCAAAGAAGAGGGCAACTGCACATAACACCGTATTCGCGCTGCGGGCCATCGGCCCTTGATCTGCCTGAAGTATTTTCGATGAAGAGAATTCAGGCAGATACATCCATTCCCCTAAGATAAGAGCTATCTAAGGGGAATGGACGTCGTGAATACCTAAACGTTAGGCGAAAGTGCGAAGAGATTTTATTAAAGAAGGGATCAAACCATGAAAGAAATAAAATTATCAAGACTACAATTTCAAGAGCTTGTATCTGCTTTCGAAGATAACAACTTAGAACACTCTTATTTTCTGGATGCTGAATCTGGAGAAGTTGTATTTATGAGTGACTATATAGATATTGATGATGAATTGTCTTTATCAATAGAAGAAGCATTTGGAGATAAGTACATAAGAGTCCCAAGAATTGAATCTTCAGAAGCTTTTGATGAAATGGTTGAATTTGTACAATCCATAACTAATGTAAAAACTAAAAATATTGTTCTAAATTCGTTACAAGGCAACAAAGGCGTATTTAGAAGATTTAAAGACACATTAAATAGATTTCCAGATGAAAGAAATAGATGGTTCGATTTTAAAGAAGAAAGAAATATGAAAAAAATATTAGAACAATTGGAATATGAAGGAATAAAGATCGTCCTGAATGATGATAAAGCTTTTGAGGGTTAACTCAAGGAAACTTCGCCTAACACCGCATTCATGCTGTGGGCCTAACGGCCCTTGGTCTGCCCGAGGAATTTCGGGGAAGTGGATCAGTCAGACAACCCTGCGAGGCTAAGTCTTCGACCCGTTCGCTACGCTCACTTAAGCCTCTCGGGTTCGTGAATGCAACAACGTTATCCGAAAGACTTGCAGGGTAATATTTAAAAAATAATAGGTCAGGAGTGTGTGAAATGCCCGTATACATTGAAGAAAAGAAATCATTTATTGTTATCGGTAAGCTAGGGCAAGGCCTATCAGCCGAAAGGCATAATTGGATACCAGCGATTTGGCAAGAAGCAAATAATAAATTTGAAGAGATTCGAGAGTTAGCCAAGACTAATAATGAAGGTAATATAGTTGGCATATGGGGTGCCATGAGTGATATTTCAGAAAGCTTTGAACGGTGGACAGATCAAGGTAAATATTTAGCTGGTTGTGAAGTGTTTGAGAACGCTACTGCTCCAACAGGCTGGACAAAGTGGACTATTCCATCTTATAAGTATGCGGTTGTTAAATGCAATCAGAGTACATATCAAGAAAAGTTTAATTATATGATTCATGAGTATTTACCAGATAACAATTACTCGATAGTTGGGGCAGTACATGAATATTACAACCCAGAAGAAACGAATGGAGAGTTATATTTATATTTTCCATTTGAAAAACGAGAAAACGAATAATCAAAGAATATTCAGCAAGTCGAAGAGGGCAAGTCCATCGGATAACACTGCATTCCTACATCGTCGCTAACGCTCCTTGGTCGCCAAGAGGGATATCGGAGAAGCTTATTCAGACGACACATTCAACCAGCTAAGTCTGACGACCCGTTCCCTTTGGTCACTTAAGCTGCTTGAACGTCAGGAATGCGCAACGTTATCCGAAATTCCTTATATAGACATAAAACAAGATGAAGATCAAAGGAGATATCAAAGTGACAATACACGAGAAAGTAAAACTATGGGAGAAAAAAGAAGGTATCAATCTCTTTCATGATCTCGGACTTTCGAATAATGCTAATTTTTTAGATTATGGTTGTGGATTTGGCCATTATACATTTGCTGCATCAAGATTTTTAGGAAGTAGTCAAGGGAATGTATTTGCTGTCGATATCAATAAAGACTGTCTTAAGTATGTTTCCAAGGTCGCTCAAGACGAAGGGTTATCAAATATTATTGTTGCAGCTGGTAATAAGGATTATAGTTTGAATTTTTCTGACAATTCCTTTGATATGATCATGTATTATGATGTTTTACATGGAAATGGATTTCATAGATTCACTCTATTTGAAGAGGCTAAGAGAACATTAAAGAGTGGAGGTATCATGTCAATCTTGCCATTTCATTTGTCTAACTTTAGAGACCGGGAAGGAAAGAAGAAGGTATATACGTATAATAAATTAATTGAAGAAGCTAAAGAATATGGATTTATAAATATTAATGAAATGCCATCCGGCATTCATTTTGAGAAATATCATAGTTCTTATTATATCGATAAAGGTGGAGTAGAATTTGAAGATTTAGAAAGAGCGGAGATTTTGAATTTAAGAAAGATGTAATTGAATGATTTATTAAGGGCAGTTTTGGTGGGTTAATTCGAAGAAGAAGGGACTTAAGTCTCCGACCCGGCAGTTGCACTGTCTTAAGCCTCTCGGGTTCGAGAATCCGACAACGTTATTGGAAATTCAGGCAAAGTAATAACAACCCCATTATAAAGTCATTCTTTAACTTGGATGACTATTTAGAATTGAAACCTTACAAGAAGGGATGATGAGATATATGGTTACTAGAGGGTTTACTAATTTGCTTCAGATTTTCCCAAGCTCAGATATGAGCAAGACAGCAGAATTCTATGAACATATTGGCTTTAGAGCAGTAAGTTATTTTGAATCATTTGAACCACATATTTGTCTATATAGGGATCAAATAGAGATAGTATTAACAAGATCAAATAAAGAGTATATAGTACCTAATCGAGAGATACATGGATACGGGTATGATGCATATTTTATAACAGATAATCAAGAGGAGATGGAGAAAGATTTTAAGAAGCTAGGGGTTAAGATCATAAGACCTCTAGCAACAACAGATTATAACAATAAGGAATTTGTATTTGAAGATATAGATAGAAGATGGATTGCTGTCGGTAAGAAACAGTAAATCGTTAGAGTCAAAAGATTAAGTGAAAGAAGTTTCGAAGAGGGCCAGAACATCCGATAACATCGCATTCCTACTGCGGGCATACGCCCTTGATCGCTAAGAAGAATCTCAAAGATGCGGAATCAGGCGATACATTCAATCGGCTAAGTCTGACGACCCGTTCCCTTTGGTCACTTAAGCCGCTTGAACGTCAGGAATGCACAAACGTTAGGCGAAACCACTAGAAGAGAGGAATGATAAAACATGATAGAACTAAAAACAAATGAGTACTACAAGATAAGCCATATTATAGCCCATAAAGAAGATAAATTTATCTTTGTATTTGTTCAATCTGTCATTGATCTTAATCAAACAGGAAAGATTTTCGTTAATAATTTTGACAATCCAACTGCTGGATTAGTTGCTAGTCGTGGGGGGAAGTATTATCTTTTTGGAGAAGAAGAAGATCAAACTTTCAATCGCTCCTTGCTTGATTTTTTATCCAATCCCGATAATCACGCTAATTTTTATGATTTATATTTTTCTTCAAATACTTGGCTCTCTATTATTAAAGCTCCATTGAATGACAATACAGTAGAGCTAAGAAGATCCCATTATATTTTAAGTGACACTACAACAGCTTCTGATGAACATCATATTCAATCCGGAGATTTCCTATTAACGAGAATTAATGAGAAGTTGTATGAAAGATATGTAAAGGAAATTGATGATTCGTATCCCTCGCTTTGGGATTCAGCGGAGGTATATCTTGAAAGAGCATTTGGTTACTGTTTTTTGAATGAATCTGGTTTTGTAAGCGCATGTAACACCTTCTATTTGGGTGGAGGGTATATTGAACCAGACATAATTACACTTTCAGATTATAGGAAACAAGGTTTGGCTCTTACTCTGTGTCAGGAATTTATTAAACAAAGTAGGCAGCGTAAGTTAATTCCTTATTGGGATTGCGATTCTGGCAATAATGCATCTAACCAGTTGGCTAGTAAATTAGGTTTTAATAAAGTTGGAGAAGTGCCGATTTTATGGTGGCATGAAAACAAGCAAGTCATTTCAAATTATTTAATAGAGTATAACTACAAAATCTAAGATCCAAGAAATTAGAAAGTTTCTCACTGCGGCATCGCCTAACACAATATTAGTGCTGCGGGCCATACGGCCCTTGATCTGCCAGATGTAACTTCGAGGAAGTGAATCAGGCAGATACATCGATTCCCCTAAGATAAGAGCTATCTAATGGGAATCGACGTCACTAATATGCAACGTTATATCTTCTAATTGTAGAAGGGAGATAGTTTTTATTGGATAGTTTATTCCCAGTAGAGGTATCTGTAGTATCATCTAATGCACTTTGTGATTATATTACAAGAGAATATTTTCCTCATACCTTACTAAAATGTCGGTTATTTTATAGAGGTTTGCATGATATATATAAGGTTGTTACAGACAATAAAGAGTATTTCTTTAAGGTATACCGTCAAGGAATAAGAAGTATGGAAGAAATTCAAGCAGAGATTGATTTACTTAATCATCTTAAGTCATCAGGTATTGAAACCGTATTTCCGGTTATTAAACGTGATGGGAATTTCGTTTCTAAATTTAATACTGTAAATGGAATAAGATATGGCGTAATGTATACGTCAGTTGGAATATATGAGTTTAACCAGATAGAGGAAACAACTGAATTAAACGAAAGCTTAGGAAGTTATATTGCTTCAATCCATAATGCTTGGGATAAATGTGATAATGGAATAAACCGATGGAATTTAGACGCAGATTCATTTATAGATCGTTCTATGAACGCTATAAGACAATTTTCTATTATTTATGATTTTGACATAGATTTTTTAGAGGAAGTTTCAAAGAATGTAAAAAGGAAATTAGAAGGTTTAACTCTCGAAAAACCACAATACGGTGTGTGCCATGGCGACCTTTATGGTGGAAATATTCGAATTGACGCAAACAAC
This sequence comes from Paenibacillus sp. FSL K6-0276, assembly GCF_037977235.1. Classification (NCBI taxonomy): domain Bacteria; kingdom Bacillati; phylum Bacillota; class Bacilli; order Caryophanales; family Paenibacillaceae; genus Paenibacillus; species Paenibacillus sp. FSL K6-0276. The sequence goes on from NZ_CP150276.1 coordinate 1,518,208, forward strand.
AATCCTAACCTATTTGATTTTGATTTCTGTGGGAATGGATGGAGAGCGTATGATATATCAATGTACGCTTTCCCTTTTGGCATGGGCTGTGATGAAACAAAATTGAAAAAGAGAGAACAACGTAAGAATCAATTTTTAAATGGATATAACAAGGTTAGAGCAATGAGCGAAAATGAAATAAATTCTATTTCTCTTTTTATTCCATTCAGAAGAATTTTTAATATTGGCACTATATACATTTCCTTTCTTCCCGACACATGGGGAGACTCTGCTGTCATAAGAAATGTTGATGAAGATATTACTCTGCTAAAGAAATGGTTAGAGTTAAATCCTATATTTTGAGAGCAACTCAGAGATCCTTCTCATAACACCGTATCTACGCTGTGGGCTACGCCCTTGGTTCGCCAGAAGTAGCAGGCAGAGAAGCGGAATCAGCAGACAACCCTGCGAGGCTAAGTCCGTCGGACCCGGCGCGTGCGCACCTTAAGCCTCTCGGGTTCGTAGATACAACAACGTTATCCGAAATACTTGCTGACAAAAGATTAATGAAGAACTAAAAAACAAAGTAGAGGCTAAACCATGAAGTATCTTGAAATCGGTTACGGAAACAAATGGTTCGTCAGAACAGAAATAGAAGATTGTAGTGGAAATGAAACAGAATATAAAGGAATAGTTAGACCATTTAAACCAAGGTCAATATATATTCGAATCTGGATCAACAAACAAGTAGTTATTATCGACTCAAGAGAAGGATATAAAACATCTAAGAAAACAAAAGCAAGTTTAAAAATACTACTTGGAATGACAAGTAAATGATTAGCTTGGGTAATTCAAGATGGCAAGCACTTCGGATAACACCATATTCACGCTTCGGGCCATTCGGCCCTCGGTCCGGCAGAAGTTAGAAGTTGATTCGAAGAGGAATTTCAGTTGCAGAGGAGCAAATTCAGCCGGACACATCCATTCCCCTAAGATAGGAGCTATCTAAGGGGAATGGACGTCGTGAATACAAGAACGTTATCCGAAATCACTGAAAATTATATAACAGAAGTAGAACACATGCATTAATTCGGAGGTAAGTATGACTAACCAATTATTTGATCAATTTATTGAAGTTGCAGAGAGGCTCAATAGAAGATTTAATATTACACCATTATTATATGGCTCATTGGGACTGGTAAATATCACCGGAATTGATTTTACGCCACAAGATATTGATGTATTAATTCCACAGGAATACTTAAACGAGAAATGGAATGAATTTAAACAAGAAATAGAAGATCTGGGATATGAATTAATAGATTTACATGAACATGAATTTTATAAGAATCAACATAAAATTGCGTTTGCGCTAATTGAAGGTTTATGGGATTTTGCTGGAATTGACCATAACCAAATTGAAATGAGAGTAAATAAAAACACAAAATATAAAATTTTAAACCTGCGTGAATATTTGCAAGTCTATCAACGATCATCTACAGATGGGTATAGGAAAACCAATCATCTGTGGTGCGGCGCGTGCGCTGCATGTGTGGCTAACGGGGCAGTTTAATACGGTTTTGAAGACCACGGAAAGCAGGAGATTAGGTTTTCAGGTAGAATACTTAAATTGACAATATAAGTAAAAGCGGGGGGTGTAAACTGTGAATGAAAAATCGATTAAAATTGAGAAAATCGAGCAAATTTCTATCAATGTTAAAGATATGAAAAAAGCAGTTGAATTTTATATGGGTATTTTGGAACTGGAATTAAAGTTTACAGCAGGTAATATGGCTTTTCTTGATTGTGGGGGTAACACTATCATGTTAAGCGTTCCAGAGAATGAAGAATTTGACCATCGTAGTTCTGTTTTATATTTTAAAGTAAAAAACATAAAAGAATCTTTCCAATTACTTAAAGACCGTGGTGTAAAGTTTCGTGGAAATCCACATATTGTACATAAGACTACTACAATGGAAAATTGGATGGTTTTCTTTGAGGACATAGACAACAATGTTCTCGCATTAACAAGTTACGAGATGTTGAGCTAACGGTTCAATTGTTTTTAGGCTGCCCATATGGCAGCCTTTTCTCAACTAACGGGTTGAGTTTTAAGATTGCGTAATCCTAAATTTTTTTTCTGTTGCTGTTTCCACCTAAAGTGCATTTATAATGAATGAAGGGGAGTATATCTAAGAATGCCGTTATTTACATGATATAAGAATGGAAATAAAGTGAGTTGTTTTTTTTGCAACTTAACAAGATTATTATGTAGGCAGATTTGTGTCATTTATGTAGTAACATTTGTGTCAAAGAAAAATTTAAATATGAAACTACGATTGCTGTAATAATTGTTGGCATTATTGCGATTATCAGCGTAGTAACAAAATGAATAAGGAGCGTGCATGTGTATGCAGGAAAAATTATCAAGTGAAGAGTCTACATTGATAATGCAAAGTTTTCAGGATTACTTGCTTAAATTACGAAGAGAGTATGAAGACTCTTCAGACAAGGAGTTTCTCAATAATCAAATTAAAGTTGCTCAATCGGTATTCGAAAAAGTTCTTGATTTAAGATTATCAGATGATGGCAAGACGATAAGTTGTATTGGAGAAATCCCAGAAGGGAATTTGGGGTTTAAAGCAAATTACAAGTACCATGGCCGAGATAAAAAAACTAGAACTGGAAGTATGGTAGTTCAAGTGTGCCATAAGGATTCTGTTAAGCAAGCAATTAAAGATCGACTTCATAAAGAACGTGGTTGGGAAAAAGGATGGATATTTGTAGATACGATTCAGCCAGTGGAAATAAATGATGAAACAAAATGAGTAGTTCAAGCGTCATGAATGAGGGAACGTTATGTCAACGATAATCTGAATACGAAAATAAGAGAGGTTGTTCCCAGTACTAGCTTTGGGGACAGCCTCTTTCGTATTATTAGGTCAACCAGAGATTACTGGTTGGTCTTTTTTAGCTGTTATTTTACGATGGAGGTAACCGGGAGAACGTGACAGCCCCTGGGGGAAAACCCCGTACTAAAAACAGTTCTCCCACTGCCCCCTTCTACCATGTTTGAGCTGGTTGAGGCACTGAACTCCTATCACAAGCGAAGCTGTGGAGTAGGACGCCTAAAGGGTTCGAAAAGTTGAATCAACTTCTAGCCGAATTAGAACGAATGACGAACCAGAAACCTGTTATTATTCTAGAACCTACGGGTCATTATCATCGTGTACTTGTGCTTCATTTACAAAAGACTGGATATGAAGTCATCCTTGTCAATCCTCTGCATGCTCAGAGAGCGAGAAAAACCGGATTACGTAAAGTGAAGACAGATTCCTCGGATGCATTGCATTTAGGAGATCTGTATTATCAAGAAGAGAACTGGACCATTCATTCGAGGCGAAAAGAATCGAAGCTTGCCTAACCCAAGAAGGAATTCAAGAGAGAACTACGGAGGCTTGGACAGATATTGTCAAAATATCTACGAAAGCTTCTCGCTCCGAAGCCTACGTAAGGTAGAGGCTCTACACATAGCGATGGTAGATAATCCAGTGAAGAATGTTCCCTATGGATTGGAGATGACCTTACGAAGCATGTTGAATACTATCCTTGAATTTCAAGAGCAACTCACGAAGCTAGAAAAAATCATTCTGGAGTTGTCAGAAACTCTGGAGGAAGTTCAGCTTTTAGAATCCATTCCTGGGGTTGGAACGAAGCTGGCGACGGCCGTCGTCTCCGAAATTGGCGATGCTTCACAGTTCCGTCATCCCAAGCAACTCGTGGCATATGCGGGAATAGATCCAAGTGTATTCAGTTCAGGAAAGTTTGTAGCTACACAAAACAAGATCACGAAGCGAGGTTCCAAACGATTACGACGAGCGATGTATTTAGCTGTGACATGCGGACTGCGAGGAGAGTTGAACCCTCGACTGAGGGAGTATTAAGATAGGAAAAAGAGTGAAGGGAAACCCCATAAAGTAGCCATGATTGCTTGTGCCAACAAGTTACTACATCACGTCTACGCTATGCTAAAGAAAAGGAAGCCCTATCAATTTTTAATGGTATTTAAAAGTTTGACTTGACATACCATTAGCTGGTTTTGTGTTGCTGGTAAAAGATTGTGAAGATTGAGTGAAATGTAATGTAACCCTTATGATATTTTTTTGCTACAAATACATCACCTTTTCTACCAAAAAACCGATATATATATTGTAGGGTCCTACTGCTTTACAAAAAAGGAGGGGGATATGTATATGAAAACTCAAAAACGTTTTAAAAGAGCAAAATGGTTAGGAAGTCTATTAGTTTGTGTAAGCGTCTTTACTTTTTCCAGTATTTCATTCGCTGAAGCATACGTGCCAAATGATATTGATACTGGGATCGCAGACCTAAATTATAATCGTCATGAAGTTTTGGCCGTCAATGGCGATCATATTAGTAGTTTTGTTCCCAAAGAAGGTACCCAGTCCAATGGTAAATTTATTGTGGTTGAACGGGATAAAAAATCACTCGCAACCTCACCCGTAGATATTTCCATTATTGATTCGATCACGAATCGCACGTATCCAGGTGCAATACAGCTTGCAAATGAGGATTTTGCGAATAATCAGCCTAGTCTGGTTATGGCCGCGAGACAACCATTAGATATTAGCATTGATCTACCTGGGTTGAAGAGTGAAAATACAATTACGGTTCAAAATCCAAATTTCAGCAGTGTTTCTGGTGCCGTTGATCAGCTCGTGTCGACTTGGGTTGAGAAGTATTCGGACACGCACACCCTGCCTGCAAGATTACAGTATGCAGAATCGATGGTGTATAGCAAAAACCAAATTGCTAGTGCACTTAATGTGAACGCGCAATACCTTAACAATACGCTCGGAATCGATTTTAACGCGGTCGCAAGCGGCGAGAAAAAAGTGATGGTAGCGGCTTATAAGCAAATCTTTTATACCGTAAGTGCGACTCTTCCTAACAATCCATCGGACCTTTTTGACAACAGTGTGACGTTTGCTGAATTAGCCCGTAAAGGGGTAAGTAATGAGGCTCCGCCACTGATGGTATCCAACGTAGCTTATGGCAGAACCATTTACGTGAAATTGGAGACAACCTCGAAGAGCAGTGATGTACAGACGGCATTTAAAGCATTGCTCAATAATCCTAATATACAAACTAGTGGTAGTGGACAGTACAAAGATATTTATGATGAAAGTTCATTTACTGCTGTTGTATTAGGCGGCGATGCACAAACACATAACCAGATCGTCTCGAAAGACTTTAGTGTTATCCAAAATGTAATTAAGGACAATGCACAATTTAGCAGTAAAAATCCAGCTTATCCAATTTCTTATACGAGTGTCTTCTTGAAAGATAATTCCCTTGCTGCTGTTCACAACAATACGGAATATATTGAGACCAAAACTACAGAATATACTAAAGGTAAAATAACGCTTGATCACAGCGGTGCATACGTGGCTCAGTTTGACGTATCTTGGGATGAATTTACATTTGATGCGAATGGACAAGAAATCATTACACATAAAACGTGGGAAGGCAATGGTCGAGATAAAACAGCGCATTTCTCGACAGAGATTCCACTTCCTCCTAATGCCAAGAACATCAAAATTCACGCCAAAGAGTGTACAGGTCTTGCGTGGGATTGGTGGAGAACCTTGATTGATGAAACGAACGTTTCATTATCCAGCAATATCAAAGTTTCGATTGGTGGTACGACGTTATATCCAACAGGTTCGATTAGTCAATAATAATTAATGATAGGGGTTGTCTCAAAAAGCCATGAAAGTGGCCGAGGGACAGCCCCTTTCGTTTTAGGGTTGATCTTCTTTGGTAATCGTTCCCCACCAGAACAGATAAAAATAGCACAGAAGAGAATCAAAGAAGGCGCCGTATACATCGATTCCATATGAGATATACAAAATTATTGACAGACCCGACGATTATATAAAAGTTCAATATATTCGAATACAGTCTTCTTAGCCTCAGTTCTCGTCTTGAATATACGTTCATTAAGCCATTCCATTTTAAGTTTGCCCCAGTGTAGTACCTTCGAAGCCCTAAGAGCCTGTTGAGACTCTTGGGGCTTCTTTTTTCCCTTCTTCCCATTTCAGGGTATGCAGCAGCCCAAAATAACAGTAGCTTTCCTTCTATCTTGAAGTATTACTTGCCATCGTAACCCAAGCCAAGGGATAATCTTGAAGAAAACCCGTAAAGATGTCTCCTTGCATGATCCGATCGGGACAGATAAAGAAGGTAATGAATTTAAGCTTATCGATATCCTTGGCTCTGAAGCCGATGATGTGTATGTCTCGAGGATTGAGAAGCGAGCGTTGATGAAGCTGTATCATGAGTTTTATAAAGCGAAGCGGTGAGCTTAAAGTCATAAGGTAGATCTGTTAACATTAAAGTATTAAAAGGCGACTTGTCTGCGGATAAGTTGCTTTTGTTTTTTTAGGAAAGGTGATTAGACAACAAAGTATCCCGGATCCAGGAAATATCGGACAGGCTCTTTCCTGGAATAAGCCATAATAAGCTGTGTTACCTTCAAATAATGTTCAGTCCGTTGTTTCTGTATTTTTTATTTATCAGGAGAAATGCCGGGAGCTGTGACCTCTGGTTCGTCGCCCTGCAAAGCACCCACGATTTCTTCCAGCTTACCTGTTGCTCCCATATCGCGCTGATGTCGATGACAAACCGGTAACGGACATCTGAAGCAAGCACACGCTTCCAGGCTTCATCAATCTGGTCAGCAGAAATGACCTCGATTTCAAGTTTCGTAAACTCCGGTTGAAAGACGTGAACCTGCTCGACATGCTGATTCAAAAAACAGTGGAAATCGCATTGGAAAAAGAAATCATTAAGAGCCGATCAATTATTGTGGATGCTACCCACACAAAATCACGATTCAATCAACAATCACCAAAAGAAATTTTGATGGAGAAGTCTAAGCTATTGCGGAAGGCAGTTTATCAGATCAATGAAAACATGAAAGATAAATTCCCGCCAAAAACAACGACAAACGAATTAGTGGATGAACTGGACTATTGCCAAAAAGTAATTGACGTCGTGGAAAAAGAAGAAAGCATCCGCGAATACCCAAAGGTAAAGGAAAAGTTGAACTACTTAAAAGAAATCGTAGAAGATCACGTGGAGCACCTCCAATTCTCAAATGATCCAGATGCACGTGTAGGTCACAAAACGGCAGATTCCTCTTTCTTTGGCTATAAAACACATCTTGCAATGAATGATGAACGTATTATTACAGCTGCAGTAATTACAACAGGTGAAAAAAGTGATGGAAAACAACTTCAATCCTTGGTTACTAAAAGTCGTAAAACGGGTATGGAAATCGATACGATCATTGGAGATACAGCCTATTCTGAGAAAGAGAATATCCAATATGCCCATGAAAATGGATTGCAATTAGTATCCAAATTACACCCATTAATTACGCAAGGAAAACGTAAAAAAGAAAATGAATTTGAGTTTAATAAAGATGCAGGAATGTACGTTTGTAAAGCCGGACAGATGGCAACTCGCAGGGCACGTACGGGGACAAAAAATGTAGGAGCAAATCAAGTAGATACCTATTACTTTGATATCGATAAGTGTAAGCAATGCCCCTTAAAAGAAGGTTGTTATAAAGAAGGAGCAAAATCGAAAACCTATTCAATCAGTATCAAATCAACGGAGCATAGCGAGCAGCACGCGTTCCAAGAAGGAGAATATTTCAAAGAAAAGTCAAAAGAGCGCTATAAAATTGAAGCGAAGAATAGTGAATTAAAACACCGACATGGGTATGATGTGGCAACTTCCTCAGGTCTTGTTGGCATGCACATGCAAGGGGCAATGGCCATATTCGCTGTCAATCTCAAACGAATATTGACGTTAATAAAGTAAAAAACATGAAGAAATCATAAAATAAAGGCGAAATCTTACTCGGAATGGAGTGAAATTTCGCCTTTATCTATTTAGGTACATTTTACAGATTCTTAAAGCATACGTTTTCATTGCCCTCCAAGGGGAGCTGTCTGTCTCTTGTTTTAGGCAGACCTCATGAATTATACATTGGGATATTTGTCGATGTTCCAAGAATTGTGCAATACATAACAAGATACGTTTCTTCTTCCCAGAAAAAGAACTTGTTAAAATATAAATAATAAATGATTACGATGAAGGAGCTGTCTGAGAATGAATAAGTTAAGTCACAAAGATTCATTTTATGATTTTCTGGAAGAGCAAATAGAACAGAATCGTAAAGGAGATTTCCAATTAAAATTATTGGATAAACATGGTGACCTAATTACGCCAAAGGAGATAACAGCCAAGCTGATCAAACATGAATTTGTATTTGGTGTGTGTCCCAACGGCCATATCAGCATGACAAACGAGCTGGCGTGTAAAACAGGTGAAGATTCTGATAAATATTGGAAATTGATTGGGGATTTATTTAATGGAACCTCACTCTGGTGGGGATGGCGTGTACTCGAACCTGAACTTGGCAAATGGACATTTGATCAAGAAGTAAATGGATATGGTCCGATGGAAGCTATGCTTCAAAGGGCGGAAAAGCTTGATCATCACATTACGGGTCACGCGCTGTTATACCCTAGAAGGGACGTATCTCCTGACTGGGTTCCTGATTTTGATCCTGAACATATTGTTGAAGAACTTGAAAAGCATGTTCGTTATACGGTTCGCAGGTATAAGGATCGCGTTCATTACTGGCATCCTGTCAATGAAGCATATGAACCTTTGCAGACTGTCGGCAACCTTCAGATTAATGAAGGGATGGTCTACCGCTGGGTAAAGGAAGAGGCTCCTCATTCGCAACTTGTTAATAATGGTGGATATACGATTCATCCGGATTTCTATGAGAAGGGGATAAGCAATGCAGAGTTATACGGGGCTCATGTTGACTATCTTGGTATTCGAGGATATTTTGAATTATTTAATCCTGATTATATAGAATTTTATATGGAGCTATGGCAGTATTTTGATCATTTAGTTGAGCGGTATGGCAAACAATTGAAATTTACTGAAATTGGAGCCGTTTCAGCACCTATCAATCGCTCATATGAGATTGATCCGACTATTATTGAACAGATAGGAATTACTCAGATCGGTGCTAGTGATTGTAATGTAGATTTTTGCGAAGTAACACAAGCTGATTTTCTTGTGAGCATGTACAAAACAATTTTCGCCCATCCTGCCATGCATGAATGCTCCTATTGGGATTTACTTGATAATTACACTTGGAATGAAGTAGAAGGAGGGCTTGTTCGCAGTGACTTCACACCTAAGCCTGCCTATTATAAACTGCAAGAACTTATTCACCAGGAATGGAGTACAAATGTACAAGTGCAAGCTAATCCAGAGGGAGTATACGATTTTCGTGGCTTTTATGGCAAATACGAGATAGAAATAGATAATAAAATCTATCATGTTCATTTTACAAAAGACTGTCCAGCACAGATAAAGATGATATAATTTCCTTAGCTTTTGCGCCTCTTGCAGATCATTGTGAAACAATAATTTGCGTATGAGGCTTTTTTCTATCAGCTTGAGTTAGAGGATGGATCAGGATGAACAAAAGAAAGTACTTTTTTAACAAGGTGTTCCTGTTAGTCATGTCTGGATTCATTATATTTGTTATTTGTATAGGAGGTGCTTTCTATTTTCTGGAAAGAAATATCCTGATGAAAAAGGTTACGAATTCAATTAATGGAACGTTGGAGCAAACGACAAATCATATTGAAGATCAATTAAACAGAATGAAGGAATTGGCACGATATTACGGTGCGCACAATGTGATAAATCGTGTGTTAGAAGAGGAATTAACCTATGAGAATCATATGCAAATTAATAATCTGCTGGATCTAACAGGTGATTTTTTAGGTGGTCAGCCAACGTATATTACGATTATCGGGAACAATGGATATGCATTTACAAATTGGGAAACGGACGGAAGGACTCATAACAATCCAGACATTCTCAAGTATACTCAGTATTTATCCAGTAATAATGCTGCTCAACTTTGGATCCCTGATTTGCCTAATGTTGATGTATATAGTCAGGATAAAAAGTTGGTTTCAATCATCAGTGTAATCATAGATTCAACACTAACGAATATAGGTCAAGTCATCATTGGTATACCTCAAAAATATATTATAGACATTTTAAAGGGAGACAATGGGTTACCTGGCAGTACTACGTATATCGTTGATGATAAAGGAAAAGTGATATTATCTTCGGAAAATGATACAGCGAACATAACTATGGAAATGGATCTTATGGATGAGATGTCCGAATCTAAAACAGGTAATTTTATATATGACCATCAAGGGCAAAAACTAATGTTTTTTTATAATCAATTACCAAGTTCGGGCTGGAAGACGGTTACTGCTATTCCTTATGGGACTTTTATGAAAGAAATTAATTATTTTTTAATCGTCATAATTATAGCTATTTTGGTGGCCATTGTATTCGCTACTATAATTTCGGCGATCATCTCCTTAAATATATCGATCCCCATCCGAAAATTGATGAAATCGATGCAGATTTTAAAAGCGGGCAACTTCGAAACAAAAGTAGATATCAAAGGGAATGACGAGATCGGCATATTAGGTAAACATTTTAATGATATGGCTCACCAATTAAATCATCTTGTACAAGAAAAAATAAGCTATGAGAAGAAACAATCCGATCTTATTATTGCCAATAAAAGTGCTGAGCTTAACATGTTGAGAGCACAAATTAATCCCCATTTCTTATTCAATACATTAAATTCAATTAAATGTTTAGCCATCATTAACAAATCTACTTACGTAGCTGAAATGATTGTTGCACTGGGCATTCTGCTGGAGAATAGTATGGGGAAGGGTCAAGATTTTATTACAATCCAAGAAGAAATCAATATATCAAAAAAATATATTGAACTTCAGCAAATGCGTTATGGCAATAGATTAAGGGTACACTATGATATTGAAGAAGTTATATATACGAATGAGATTCCGAAGCTTATTTTACAACCCATTGTAGAGAATTCGATTATTCATGGAATAAGCAACCAAAAAAATGGAGGAGATATTTTTATTTTCGGGAGAAAGCATGAAGATTGTATTCTTATTGAGATACTCGATAATGGGGTAGGCATAAGTGATGAGGCTCTGACCCAATTTAATATGTGTCTGGATTCAGCATCTAGACAGGGGTTAAATTCCATAGGCCTGCAGAATATTAATGATCGATTACAAATGATATATGGTGAAGAGTATGGGGTAAGTATCTCACGGGTTGAAGAAGGTAGTGGAACTAGAGTGGAATTGTGTATACCTTGTGTCGAATTTAGAGGTGTTGAACGTGATAAATAGGATAATACAAGGATGAAGTCCCGGCAGGCCCCATGCATTATGCATGGGGTTATTTGTTATGGTTCCAAGAATAGTAGAATCTTTTTCAGGAAGTATATCAGACAAGTGATTATTCAACTCATCGTAACATTAGGCTCTAAGAATTGTAGGATACATTACAAGATACGTTTCTTCTTTCGAATAGGAGAAGTTGTTAAAATATAAAATGTAAACGTTTACAAATTAACTTTGTTATTCACATCGATAATTTCTAACACATGAGTGTAATGATCTGTTGCTCTATTGGTAATTTCATCTGAAAAGGAGAGCCGGTATGAAAAATGTGAGAATTGTTAAATTATTGTCAGCGCTTATCATAATAAGTTTGCTACTGCCCAATCATGCGTTGATTATGGCGATGCAAGATAGCAGCGATGAACCAAGTGCTTATACTTCGATGAACAATCTAGTAATGAACGGGGATTTTGAGGAAAGTGTGACAACCGATGATCTAAGCTCTTGGCCCAATGGAATGAAGCCTACTTATTGGTCAGTAAAGCCATGGATCGATTCAAGATGGGGAAACCCGAACTTCTCCCTTGAACAAGTGTCAGGCTCAGATAATCACTATCTTAAAGTAGACTTGAAAAATGATGTCAGTGACAAGTCAAGAGCTACAATGAAATCTTCGAAAATTGAAGTGGAGTCTAATACAAATTATGAATTTACAATAGATCTTGCACTTGAATCAGTATCTGGTAATAATTTTGGATTCAAAGTTATTGAATATGATCAGGATAACAAGAAAATTATAGAAAATATTCTAATTACAAAGCAAGGTACATTAGGTTGGAGTGAATTTAGCGGACAAATATCCACAAAAGAGCAAACCAAATCTGTAGTGATTGAGTTATGGATAGGCGTAACGAATGCATTAAATAATGGTGGAACCATTATGATTGATAATATAAGAATGTCCCCTCTGAATAATATTCCAGTTTCAGATATTCAGATCGCCGAAGAGATTCATGGCCAAGTAGGCACTAATCACCAATTAACCGCCATCATCACTCCTTCGAATTCGACCAACCAAAATGTTACTTGGACCAGTGAAAACGAAAATGTAGCCGTTGTAGGACCAGACGGTTTAGTAGAGCTGGTTGGAGAAGGAATTACAAAAATTATAGCAACTGCAGAAGATGGTGGGAAAACAGCAATATGTAATGTTACTTCAGTTTCTAGTAGCAGTTCTGATCCTATCGTATTGAACGGCGATTTTGAGCAAAGTGAAGCAACCGATGATATAAGTACTTGGCCTCATGCAATGAAGCCTACTTATTGGAAAGTAAATCCCTGGCTTGATCCTAGATGGGGAAATGCGGACTTTACTCTTGAACAAGAGTCAGGCAATCAATACGTTAAGGTAGACTTGAATAGCGATGTGGGTGGTAAGGTAAGAACTTCAATGGCATCCTCCCGTTTTGAAGTAGATCCTAATGCAAAATATAAGTTTTCAATAGATTATCAACTTACATCAGTATGGGGTAACAGTTTTGGAGTCAAAGTTATTGAATATGATCAGAATAATAATAAAATTGCAAGTACAACGCTATTCACAAAGCAAGGCAATAGTGAATGGAGTGAATTTAGTACACTAATATACACAAACGAAAAAACAAAATTTATTGTGAATGAGGTGTGGTTCGGTGTAAATAATGCATTAGATAATGGTGGGATCATAAAGTTTGATAATGTAAGAATGATTCCTCAAAATGCTGAGGTTGATGAAGTTGAACTTCCGGATTCTGCAACCGTTTATCAAGGGCTTACAGTGAAGCTGGATGTTGTAGTCAAACCTGAAAATGTTGCCAATCCAAATGTAAGATGGACTTCGAGCAATCCTGATATTGCTGCAGTTGATGACCAAGGTGTAGTAACGGGTGTAAATATTGGCACTACGGTAATTACAGCTACATCGGAGTCTAATCCTAGTGCAATAGCTACCACTATGGTGACAGTTAAGGGGTTTGAGTTGGAACAAATGATTCTACCTGCTGAAATTATGCTTGAAGAATACGATACTATAAAGCTTGTACCAAAGTTTATTCCTCCCCATACACCAAATCGTGAAGTAATTTGGACTTCCAATAATCCAGAAGTTGCATCCGTTGATCCTAATGGTTTGGTAACAGGATTTAAAGCTGGAGAAGCAATTATTACTGCTACTTCAATCAATAATCGAGAAATAAAAGCGAATACCAATATACATGTTTACAAGGATGATCCTGCAACATGGGATGAATTCAAAAAGCTTCAAATGAAATGGAAAATGGTGCTTTTAGATGGAATTCCTTATACAGGAAACGATACATTTATTGCTTCGCTTGCAGAACAGAAAGTTAAGGATATAAATAAAGAAGCACAGGACCTTTGGGATAAGTTAGTTACATTAAGCTATCGTCAATATTTGTGGGAAGATCAACAGATGGTTCCAGGAAAAAATTCAGATGCACTCGTAAACTCGTCAAAGCGTCTTAGAACAATGGCTTTAGCATTTTCCATGGAAGGTGGAGAGCTTTATCATAACACTGGACTGCTTGTCGATATTATTGAATCGTTAGACTGGATACATGAGAACTGGTATATCATTTCCGGTGATAAATATGGGAACTGGTGGAATTGGGATATCGGTGCTCCGCTAAGATTCACGGATATTAATATTCTGCTTGCAGATTATCTAAGCCTAGAACAAATTAAGACTTATACAAATTCGATTGATTATTATGAAGGAGATTTTACTAAAATCTCTCAAACCGGAGCAAATCTCTCAGATGTTTTGTCATATGAGCTTCGATTAGGGATTGTTGAGAAAAATCCTGAGCGTCTTGCTAGTGTGCGCGATCAAATGAGTCCATTATTTGAGTATGTAACAACAGGTGATGGCTTTTATCTAGATGGCTCGTTTATTCAGCACGGAACAATCGCATATACAGGAAGTTATGGCGAAGTAACAATTCAAGGAACAAGTAATCTACTAAATATGTTAAATGAAAGCCGTTGGGAAGTAACCGATCCTAATGTTCAGAATGTATATAACTGGGTGTTTGATGCATTTGCTCCTGTTATATATAAGGGTGAAATGATGGATATGGTACGTGGTCGGGCGATTTCTCGTTATAACCAGAGTGGGCATGCAGCAGCTGCAGGTGTGATGTCGAGTATCATTCGTTTGGCTGAGGCGGCACCGTCTGAAGTTTCCATGGAGATAAAGCAGATGTTGAAGCATTGGATTTTATCTGATCAAACCTGTAATGTTAATCAGATGTTTACAAGCATTCAACAGCTTGATACGATAACGTCATGGCTGAATGATCCTTCGATTGAAGCGATAGGGGACCTTCCCAATCATTTTGAACTCAACGCGATGAATCGCAGTGTTCACAAAAGAAATGATTATGCTTTTGGAATTAGCAAAAGTTCAAAACGAATCTGGACTTATGAACTAACAAATGGTGAAAATCGTAAAGGCTGGTATACCGGAGACGGAATGACTTACCTATACAACGGAGATGCAACGCAGTATTCGGATGATTACTGGTCTACGGTTGATTACAATAGATTGCCGGGTACAACGGTCGTGAGTCGTAACCGTGATTCGAGTCAGTATCAGTATGGAGATGGAGAAGGAGCGCCCAATAACGCTTGGGCTGGCGGCACAACACTCGATAAATATGGTGTTTCCGGTATGAAATTACAGCAGATTGGGACCCAAATGTCGGTAAATAAGTCTTGGTTTATGTTTGATAACGAAATTGTAGCATTAGGTTCAAATCTGACCAGCCAAGATAACATGATGGTGGAGACAACCATTGAACAACGCAAAATAAACATGGAAGGCAGCAATGTTCTAACGGTTGACGGAGAAGAGCAGCCGACAGCGTTAGGTTGGACAGATTCGAAGTCGAATGTGAAATGGGCGCATCTTGCCGGCTCAACACCTAATTCAGATATCGGTTACTATTTCCCAGGCGGACAGACGGTTAAGATGTTGCGTCAACAGCAAACAGGCACTTGGTTCGACGTTAATAAAGACGAAAAAGGTATTAATGGCGGACCAAAAGATGAAAGAGTTCGAAACTATTTGACCATGTGGTATGATCACGGGACAAATCCACAAGCGGAAACGTATAGTTACGTGCTGCTGCCGAATAAGTCAGCCCAAGAAGTTGAGGCGTACTCCCTAAATCCAAACATAGAGATTCTTAAGAATGAAGCTGATGTACAATCCGTTCGAAACAAGAAGTTGGGGATTACTGGAATTAGTTTCTGGGGAGAGTTGCCAACGAAAGCTGACTTCGTAACCAGCAATCGACAATCATCCGTTATGGTGCGAGAGAATCAGGATCATACGTTGGAAATTGCAGTTTCTG
This sequence comes from Paenibacillus sp. FSL K6-0276, assembly GCF_037977235.1. Taxonomy (NCBI): domain Bacteria; kingdom Bacillati; phylum Bacillota; class Bacilli; order Caryophanales; family Paenibacillaceae; genus Paenibacillus; species Paenibacillus sp. FSL K6-0276. The sequence continues at coordinate 1,533,983 of NZ_CP150276.1, forward strand.
ATCCAACCATGGAGAATACAGGAATTATTGAGATCGAACTCGACAAATCTGCAGCTAGTCTTATTGAAGCAGACCCTCAAGTTCATGTTGCTCAATTAGCACCGACGATTAAGTTACAGATAAATGTGAACGGCTCCTTAGGACAATCATTCTATGCAAAGTTTGATACGGATTCAAACCGAAAATATGCGGTAATAGCGAAGTATGGGCTTGGCAGTGGGGATTATAAAGCTGGAGACACAGTTACAATAACAGCCAATGAAGCACCAGCTGGCAAAGAATTTGATAAATGGACTACGGATAACAGTAGCGTTAGATTCGCAAATGCAAGTAATAAAGTAACTACATTTGTAATGCCGAGTGAAGCGGTAACAGTAACAGCAACCTATAAGGATAAGGAAGCAACACCTTCAACACCAAATCCAACACCAAATCCAACACCTTCGCCTACACCAAAACCAGGTGATGATAATAAGCCAACTAAGCCAATAGATCCAGGGAAGCCTATTGAGCAGGAGACTCCAAAAGTAAAGCTGAAAGATTTAGATGATCATTGGGCTAAGGATTCAATTGAAAAATCAGTTGAACTAGGTTTTGTAAGTGGTTATGAAGATGGAACTTTCCGACCGAATGCTATGGTTGCACGCGGTGAGTTTGCAACGATGTTAGCTAAAGCGCTGAAATTGGAGCTTGATGATGAGTTTCGTTTTGCTGATAAAGATGAAACACCAGTGTGGGCAAAGCCACACATTCAAGCACTAGCTAAAGCAGGTTTCATTTCAGGATATGGAGATGGTACATTCCAAGCGAACCGAGCTATAACTAGAACTGAATTAGTCGTTATTATGGTCCGTGCTCTAGGTCTTGAAGTAAAACAAAATGCAACGCCAGTGTTCGATGATGCAGATCAAGTTCCAGCATGGGCAAAACCCTATGTGGCAACAGCAGCTGAAGCAGGATTAATTAAGGGGAATGGGAAGGGCAAATTTAATCCGAATGATTCTTCAACTAGAGCAGAAGCAGTTACTTTGATTTTAGCTATGCTAAACAATAGGAAATAAGTTCATGTTCTAGATCCAACATGTTCTAATAATCTAACCTGTGAGACCGTGACATATTTAGTCATGTTTCACAGGTTAGATTATTAATTAGACCTGATTAGCTTGTATTCATAACAGACAATACATCGAAATGAAGCCAAAATGTTTGTTAATAAATACATGGACAATATCATTTCTAACATTTAATAATCATCTAAGAGGGGGCTAATTAATGATCAAAGTTTTAATTGTAGATGACGAAATTCTTGTGCGTTTAGCCCTTAAATCAGGTATTGAATGGAAAACCCATGGCTTTGAATTGATTGGTGAGGCGGATGATGGTGTTTCTGCCCTAAAATATATAGAACAATATCAGCCGCATATTGTGATTACTGACATTACGATGCCGAATATGAATGGAATTGAGCTCATTCGTGAAGCAAAGAAAATAAACGCCGATATTCACTTTATTATTTTAAGTTGTCACAATGATTTCGAATTTGTGAAGGAAGGCATGAAATTAGGCGCTGAAGATTATATTCTAAAGCTTTCTATGAATATTGAGAAGCTGGTTGATATATTGTTGAATCTCAAAGATAAGATTAAAAGTGGTCCTTCAACAAGAGACGAAACGATGGTCATGAAAGCTCAAGAATCTGATCGTCTAAATTTCATTTATAGTTTATTTGATGATTCTTTTCAGTCAAAGGATGAATTAATGAACATGGCTTTAGAGTTGGGATTATCACTCATTGGTAATTACTATGTTATAGGTATTCTCCAATTCGATAAACAGCAGCATGCTCAAGATAGTAATTACAGTCCAAGGATAAGCTCGGATGATGTTACGTTGAATATCATTGATGACATTATGAAGGGTTACGGAATGGGCCAAGTTATTTTTTTTGAAAAAGGAATATTTCTATACCTATTTAGTTTTCAATCTCTTATGGAGGCCGAGAAAAATCTTGATCTAATTCAATCTATTTGCGAGGAAACGGTTGATTTAATTCGTAAATTTATTCAGATCAAGGCTTCATGCGGGATAGGCTCGATCGTTGAAGGTATCTCCAATACAAAAGTGTCTTATAATCACGCATATGAAAGCTTAAAAATAAATTTTTATACGGGCCCAATGTCCGTTAATCGTTATAACCCCTCTCAGAATCATGAGGAATTCATACTAAAATCCGAAGAATATGATCAACTATTACAGGCCATTGAGATATATGATTTACATTTAATACGAGTGAGATTTATAGATTTGCTAAAAACAATGGAACGGCAGCAAGTCATGAGAAGTCAGAATGTAAGGATGTATATTCATAAACTGATATTTTTAATTGAAACGAATATTAAGAAAATAACGAAGCACATTGGAGAGTATGAGAGTATTACAAGAGCTTATATGTATATTCAAGAGATCCATTTTTTCAATGAAATGATCGAACAAATAGATGCTTGCCTGCAAGATTTTATAACAGAAGCGATGCATGAGGATCTGTATGCTTGTAGAACGGAAGTATTTAAAGCGAAAGAGTATGTGCTGAAAAATTATAATCAACCTATTAGTGTTGCAACAATTAGTAAAATCATTAATATGAATCCTGATTATTTCAGTCATATCTTCAAAAAGGAAGCAGGTATCAACTTCATTGATTATCTGAATGAAATTCGAATCGACAAAGCTAAAGAGTTGATGAGAAAGCAAAAGTATAAAATTTATCAAATTGCTGAAATGGTAGGCTATAACAATGATAGTTATTTCATCAAGAAATTTAAGCAGATAACAGGTTATAAACCATTGGAATACATGAATGAAATAAAAGGATAAGTACAGTTCCTTTCGGAAATAGTATGGCATTAATCTTAGATTTATAGCAAAGATTAATGCCATTTTTGTGTTCCGGTAAAACAAGAAATCAAAGTGCTAAGCAATGGACAATCTTTACTAAGCTTCGTTTATTCTGGCATGAATTTGATTATGTTAAGCTTAATCCATCACCAAAAGGGAGGTTTACGAATGAGAAAAATGAAAAGAGTATTCGTTAGTTTATTGATGGTTACCTTAGTTGCAACGTTATTTGCTGGATGTTCTAACTCGTCAAAGAATAGTTCCAATGAGAGTTCTCAACCCGATTCAACTGGCAAGACCCAATCTACCTCGGATACAGACAAAACTGAGGTTGTCGTTTGGAATTTTACTTTCAAGACCGATGAGCAGAAAGCGGAAATCATAAAAGGTTTTGATGCGCTTGGTAAAAATATCAAGCTAACTTTTAAACCACTGCCTCAAGGGACAACCGAAGAGATTGATCAGAAGCTAGTCACGAACTTAATAGGCGGAGAGAAAATTGATATATTTGATGGATACGTATCACAATATTATAATTTTACATCCAAAGGCTTGCTTGAACCTTTAGACGGATATATAGCCAAAGACAACTTTGATGCAAATGCTCTAGGCGAAAGCAACATTCAAATGTCCAAGATCGATAATAAATTGTACGGTTTGCCTTATATCAAATCTAAATTCATGCTCTATTATAACAAAGATTTGTTCGATAAGGCTGGGGTAGCTTATCCAACAGATGATTGGACTTGGAATGATTTCAGAGAAGCAGCCAAGAAATTAACATCCGGTGAAGGTAGTAATAAAATATGGGGATTTACTATGCCAGATTGGCCACAAACTTGGGGAGGAATGGCAACACAAACAGGTTTGAAATATGTTAATCCTGATAACACTTTAAATCTGGATAAGCCTGCGTTCAAGGATGCACTTCAATTTAAGTATGATTTGTCCATGGTTGATAAGAGCGGCCCATCTCTAGCAGAAAATAAAACAACGAAGACCCATTATGCGAAGCAATTTAGCGCTGGTAACATCGGAATGTTGATCTCAGGCGACTGGTCAATTGGTCAAATTGCATCTAATCAAAATAATGATTTTAAGTTTAAGTATGATATCACTAATATTCCTCATCCAGAGGGTGTAGCAAAAGGCACTACGTTCGGTGCTCCGCGATATCTTCTTATGAATTCTAAATCAGATCAAAAAACAAAAGACGCAGCTTGGGAAGTAATGAAATATTTAAGCTCTGAAGACGTAGCGCTTATTCTAGCGAAATATGCAATTAATTTACCAGCTCTCAATACACCAAAGGTAGAAGAAACATTCCTGAAAAATCTTCCGGATTTCGTCGGAAACGGAAAAATGGTATTGGAGAATGTACCATATGTTGAGGAATTACCAATGCATGTGGCCAGTAATGCGATTAATAAAGCAATGGGAGAAGAAGCAGAACTTGCTCTAACAGGTACTAAGTCAATAGATCAGGCCATTGCAGATATGCAAAAGCGCGCTACCGATGAAGTGAACAAGTTAGTCAAGAAGTAATCTTGTTAATAAATATGGACTGAACGTTCATCGGAATGTTTAGTCCATATTTGAAAGGAGTGATTGGTTTGAGTGCGTCGAAAATTAACCGACGAGAATCGATGTGGGGATTTTTATTCCTCCTGCCTAATTTGATAGGTTTTGTCTTGTTTTCACTAATACCTGTCGTTGTTGCATTCGTACTAAGTCTCACGGACTGGGATGGAATTAGTAAGATTAATTTTATGTGGTTTGAAAATTATATAGATTTATTCAAGGATGAATCGTTTAGAATTGCTCTGTATAACACCTTTATATATACGATTGCTTTTGTTCCATTGACATTGTTTCTTGGATTAATGATTGCCATGTTGCTAAATAACAAATTGAAGGGGATCGGCGTATATCGATTAATTTATTTTATACCTTATATAGCGTCAGCAGTTGCAATCTCTTATGTATTCAGCGCGCTATTACACCCGACGCTAGGACCGATAAATAATATGCTACGGAGCTTCGGTATAGACAATCCCCCACAATGGCTAACAAGTCCTAACTGGGCAATGTTTTCTGTCATCGTGATGTCCGTGTGGAAGAACTTTGGTTATTATGTGGTGATGTTTCTGGCAGGTTTGCAGGGAGTTCCGAGTTCACTTTATGAGGCTGCTACTATTGATGGAGCTGGTGGTTGGAACAAATTCAAACACATAACAATACCTTTGATTACTCCTGTAACCTTCTTCTGTATCATTATGGCGACAATCAACTCCTTTAAAGTGTTTGATCAGGTTTATATCTTAACAGAAGGTGGACCAGGAAGAGCAACAACGACAATTGTTCAGTATATTTATGAATCGTCTTTTCAGAATTATCAAATGGGTTATGCAAGTGCAGCAGCCGTTGTGTTATTCGGAATTATTTTTATTGTAACGCTTGTTCAATACCGTGGACAGAATAAATGGGTTAATTACTAGGAAGAAAGGGAGTGAGGAAATGACAACTATAGGCGTACAACGTCACAAATTGTTAAGCCCCCAAAAAGTCAATCATCTTTTGATTCATATCATTCTAATCTCGTTAGGCCTAGTAATGACTGTGCCGTTCATTTGGATGTTATCGTCTTCGTTAAAGCCGGAGGTCGATATATTTAAAATGCCTATTGAGTGGATTCCGTCGACAATCACGTGGTCCAATTATGCTGCTTTATTTTCGGAAAGATTTAATTTTGGTTTGTTTTACAAGAATACTTTTATTATTGCCAGTTCAGTTACTATATTACAGCTAATCACATGTTCTTTGGCAGGCTATGCCTTCTCAAAAATTAAATTTAAGGGAAGAGATACCATCTTCCTATGTTACTTGGGTACGATGATGGTACCGTTCCAAGTAACGATGATCCCGTTATTTATCATTATGAGAATCCTTGGTCTAGTCGATACTCAATTATCCATTATTTTAATGAGTGCCTTTAGCGCTTACGGTGTTTTCTTGCTTCGACAATTCTATCTAACCTTGCCGATCGAAATATCTGAGGCTGCGATGATTGATGGTTGTAATCATTTCCAAATTTATTATCGGATTATGCTTCCGAATATAATACCAGCGATGTCAACGTTAATCTTATTTACTTTTCTCGGGCAGTGGAACGACTTTATTGTACCGTTTATTTTCCTGAATTCTCCTGAAAACTTCACGATAACGATAGGTCTTAAAGCATTTGTATCTGATTATGATGTAGAATTTGGCAAGATTATGGCAGGCACGGCCATGTCGATCATTCCGATATTGGCTATCTTCTTTGCAGTTCAGAAGCAATTTATCGAAGGAGTGGCTTTATCTGGTATTAAAGGTTAGATATTAATTGGATTGAAAATCAGGAAGGAGCATTCCAATGTCAGTTGATCCTCAATTACGTGAAATCGTCAAAAATCAAGCGCAGTTCCAGCGCACATTCTCACAATCCCAATTTAAGCAGTCACTTGATTTTGTATTGAAACGAATTGATGCAAATTTAGAAACGTTTACGTATAAGTTTCCTTCTGCAAACAGTGTGAATCTTGTGTACGAACCCGTTGAGAATGCGAGTACCGTACATGCATCGGATTGGACATCGGGATTCTGGACAGGGATGATTTGGCTTGCTTATGAGCTTACGGGTGATCCTAAGTATCGCCACGCGGGCGACATTCAAGTAGAAAGCTTCAAACAACGATTTGTCGATCGTGCTATTTTAAATCATCATGATATCGGTTTCTTATATTCACCTTCTTGTGTGGCAAGCTTCAAGCTCACTGGTAGTGAATCAGCTAAGATCATAGCACTTGATGCAGCCAAGCTGCTGGCAATGCGCTTCCGTGAAAAGGCTGGTATTATTCAAGTCCGAGGTCATTTGGATGATCTAAATCACCATGAACGAGGTGTATTTATCATCGATTGTTCTATGAACGTACCGCTCCTTCATTGGGCGACTCAAATGACCGGTGACAGCACTTATTCGGATAAAGCATTCCGACACATCAAACAAGTCGCCAAGTATATGGTTCGACCAGATGGCTCGACCCATCAACATTTCCATATTGATGTTGACACAGGGGAACAGGTAAAAGGATGGACAGGGCAAGGCTACGGGACAGATGATGCGTGTTGGTCCAGAGGACAAGCTTGGGCGCTATACGGTCTTGCGCTTGATTATAGATTCTCTGGGGATCCAGAGATAATAGAGGCAGCCAAATCTGTCGCCAACTATTTTCTTAATCGGTTGCCTGAAGACCTTGTATGCAATTGGGATTTAATATTTTTGGCTAATGACGGGCAACGTGATTCATCGGCTGCAGCGATTGCGGTATGCGGATTACTGGAGTTGGCAAGACAGCTCCCGGTGCTTGATGAAGACCGGCATCTCTATGAACAAGCAGCATTAACTATACTGGAATCGCTGGCGGATCGTTATACGACAGAGGACCACCCGGAATCGAATGGAATTCTACAGCACGCGGTCTATGCATACAACGGCGATTTAGGTGTAGATGAATGCTGCATATGGGGCGATTATTTCTATATGGAGGCGCTTGTGAGAGTGATTCGAAACTGGAGACCGTACTGGTAATGTTGAGTCATTTTGCTCTTGCGATTTGTACGAGTTGGTCGGCATCGTGAGAAGAGGTTACTGGGGACTGAGGCTTAAGAATAGAAAAAGGGAAGATAAATTCCAAGCAATATGTCAGACATTTTATTAGTGAAATAAAAATGGACAGAGTTTTCAGAATGCATCTGAATCTCTATCCATTTTTGTTTAGAAATACCATTTTTATTTACTACGGCCAGTGCGCTGCGCAATTCTGAATTTGGCTTCAGGAGAAATACGGAAATCTTGAAGAAGTCAATAAGTGGTGGAACATGAGCTTCTGGGGACATACCGTCTATGACTGGGAAGAAATCGTACCGCCTTCGAATCTCAATAACGATAATCGCTACAATCAAGGCATGTCGCTGGATTATAAAAGATTCATGTCCGACTCCATCCTCGCCTGCTACCAAGGGGAATTCGATGCGATAAAGCGCGTGACGCCCGATATTCCGATTACGACGAACATCTGGGGTCTAAAAAATAATCTAGATCTTCACAAGTGGGGGCAGCACATGGATGTTGTTTCGTGGGACAGCTACCCGTCAATGAACGAACCTATGAGCAATGTCGCGAAGCGTCACGACTTTATGCGCGGACTAAAGAACGGGCAGCCGTGCATGCTAATGGAGCAAACGCCAAGTCAGCAGAACTGGCAGAAGTATAACAGCTTAAAGCGCCCCGGTGTGATGCGTCTTTGGAGCTATTGCAATTTCTGCGTTCGGAATGCTGGAATTGTTGGAGCATTTAGATCCTTCAGTTGCTGAAACTGAATTTATCAAAGAAGCGGTCACTCGTTCTATGGAGTCTCTCGTATTGAATTACTCGACGATCAACGAGACGGAAGCACAAGGGCTGTTGAAGCATGGTTCGTACCATGTAAGAGGGAATGCTTCACCGGATGATTACATGATCTGGGGCGATTATTATAACTTAGAAGCACTTCTACGAATCTATGAATAATTTAGTGACAATCAGGACAACCCTTCACGGAAATAATCTGTTTGTCCTTTGTGCAAATAGACTTGCGAAGTGGTGTTGTTTAGGACATAAAATTATGAGGAGGAAAAATGAATACCATCAAAACAGTTCACGTCATTTTTAAAACACATCTGGATGTTGGATTCACTGATTTAGCTGAAAATGTTATTAACCAATATATGGAGCAATATATTCCAAAGGCGCTTCAGTTAGCAGAAGATTTACAGCGTAATGACGGCTCTGCGCAATTCGTGTGGACCACAGGTTCATGGTTAATCAACGAATATTTGAAAAAAGCGAGTAAAGAACAAATCAGAAAGATGGAAAATGCGATAACTGCTGGCAGAATTGCATGGCATGGATTGCCGTTTACAACTCATACCGAATTGGTAGATCCTCGATTGTTCGAGTACGGATTGTCAATCGCTCAGAAACTGAATGCCCGATTCGGGAAAAGCACGATAACTGCCAAAATGACAGATGTTCCTGGACATACGATCGGGATGGTGCCTCTCTTGGCTAAATACGGAATTCGCTACTTGCACCTAGGGGTCAATCCGGCTTCGAAGGTGCCTAGCGTACCGGAGATTTTTGTGTGGAGAGCGCAAGACGGTTCGGAAGTTATTGTCAATTACGCTAGTAATTATGGGAACATCGTACAGATCGAGGGATGCGAGGATGCAATGGTATTCGCTCATACAGGTGATAATTGTGGCCCCCCATCCATCGAGGATATTCAATTGGAATTTGCCAAGCTTTCTGAGAAGTTTCCTGGAGCTGTTATTCAAGCCTCTACAATGGAAGCATTTGTATCTAAAATGCTTGATTTCAAAGACCACTTTCCTGTTGTTTGTGAAGAAATCGGCGATACGTGGATTCACGGAGCTGCGTCCGATCCAACGAAAATACAACAATACCGAGATTTGTTAAGACTTCGTGATAAATGGCTTACAAAGGGACGACTTGACCCAGCAAGTGAAGAATATTCAAACTTTAGCGATAAGCTGTTATTAATTCCCGAGCATACCTGGGGGATGGATGAAAAGAAATTCCTCGCGGATTTTAAGCATTATTCTATAAGCGAATTCAAGGCAGCGAGGCAAGCTGATGTCGTGTCTAAAGACGCTATTCCTGACAAATACGCCTATATCGGATCTTTTGCAATGGATGAAGGGGATGGTCTATCCTCTGAATTGTTCGCCTCTGAGGGGAGAAAACGGAGTTTTCACTTATTCGAAAGTTCCTTTCAAGAGAAGCGTGAATACCTTCAACAGGCTATTCAATGCTTATCGGCAGACAAGCAGCTTGAAGCAACTGAAGTATTAAGACATTCGACGGCCGCTAAGGAAGAACTAACGGAAAGCAATAGCCTCAATTTAAGATTAAGAACAACCTATCCATTGGGTCGATTCGAGGTTGAGTTTGATACAGATGGTTCCATTTGCAAACTTGTGGATGAGAATGGAAAGGTATGGGCAGACGAATCTCACCGCTTGGGCTGTTTTGAATACCAGACATTTGGTTCGGATGATTACCAACATTGGTTCGAGCATTATGTGGTGCAACGGAGCAAAACGTATAAATGGGCAGACGCGGATTTTGGTAAGCCAGGTATGGAATTTGCGGAGCCAAAGCCTGAGAATCGTAAATTTGTGCCAAGTGTGACTCGTATTACTGCCTGTTTGAAGGATGACTTTGATCTGGTTCAAGTTCAACTTTCGATGCCGACGTGTTGTGTTCAATTACATGGTGCGCCAAATGAAATTTGTATCGCATATCGTTTTAATAAATATCAGCGAAGCATAGATGCTGAACTGAAATGGTTTGATAAGCAAGCATACCGTATGCCAGAAGCAAGCTGGTTCTCATTTGTTTTAAAGACGGATAACCCGAATCTATGGAAGATGGATAAAATGGGCACTATGATATCGCCTTTAGAGGTCGTAAAGAATGGAAACCGGAACTTACATGCGGTAAATTCAGGTGTTTATTATGAGGGAAGTGATGGTAGTGCTTCGATTCAAACGATAGACGTTCCATTGGTAGCCCCAGGCAGGAAGAGACTTTTGCAATTTGATAATACTTTTGTTTCTTTAGATGGAGGCATGCATTTCCTACTACATAATAATGTTTGGGGGACAAATTTTCCAATGTGGTTTGAAGATGATGTAAAGTTCAGATTCGTGATCAAGTTAGATTAACCGTCGATAGAGGACTACATCCTTTTTTAATTCGAAATTGAAGTTCAACATATTCTTTAGCAAAGAGGAAGCACGAAAAATTCAAACCTTGGTTAACGATATCAATACTTACGCGAACAGCAAGGGTTCGAAATATGAAAAAACTTACCTCTAAACGCAATTGGGTGGACAGCTTTAGAGTTCTTTTGAGAAAACAGGGTATATTACAGTAGCGTTATGCAAATTGGGATCCAAAAATACCATTGAAATGTGGTGTTTGCTCCAAATATGATAGCCTTAATATTAAAGGGAAAATCCGCACGAACTCCAATTTGTCGCCGTAGCGGAAGCTGACCCTGAACGGCGGACAAAGTTCGCTGAAGCCCCAAAGAAAGAAGAAGAAACGGTTCCAGAAACATCCTTCGATATTCTGGAGAGTACTAGGATAGTACGGTAGGGTTACAATATCTTCGAGCAAGATGGTATGATCCGAGTGTAGGTCGATTTATGAGTGAGGATACGCATTGTTGTGTCTTGTGTAAATTTTAACATTTCTGAACTTCGACCAGATTAACCGAATTCCGTCTAGTTTGAGTCGGTCAACGAGTTGAAGGCTACACCTGCAAAAATGGTCCGTTGCCACTTAACATCTATTCCAGCTTACCAAAAATCCCCTACTCAATGGCGAAAGTGCCACATCCCTTGATATGAATGATATTTCTGACATAGGAGTTCGTTCATATCCTCAAAAAATTCGATAATACGGAGAAGACATAGAGGATTTAATCTCCATCGGAACAATCGGCTTGATCAAAGCCATTGAGAGCTACCGTCCGAACAAAGGCACAAAACTGGCCACTTTTGCTGCCCGTTGTATTGAAAACGAGAACCTAATGTCAAAAGAGTGCATAGCTAGTAAATATCATAACAAGCCTCCAATATGTTACTGAAATGAGGACTAGGACAATCCCAAGTCTTCGTATAGTGGTAATGTAAAGGAGGCTTGTTGCATGGAGATACGAATTCATGAAGGTGAATATTCCAAGGAAGCCCGTTCGAATGCCTATAAATTTCTGGAAGAGATGTACAGGAAGGAGAAGCTGAGTAACGATGGCGGACGGGATATACACAAGGGTATCAACAGAAGAACAAGCAAAGAGCGGATACAGTCTAAGTGAACAGATTCGGGCCTGTCGCGCTAAAGTAAGAAATGCCAGTGAAGTATTTGAATATATTGACGAGGGTGTATCAGGAAAATTTCTGGATCGGCCGGCACTGACAAAGCTAAGAAATGATGTGCGGGATGGTCTTATCGATAGAGTGATCTGTTTAGATCCAGACCGACTTTCTCGTAAGCTGATGAACCAGCTTATCATCTCGGAAGAGCTTGAGAAGAAAGCGAAGCTTGTTTTTGTGAATGGCGAGTACGCACGCACGCCCGAAGGCATGCTCTTTTATCAGATGAGGGGTGCTATAGCAGAGTTTGAGAAGGCGAAAATTAATGAACGGATGTCGCGAGGCAGAAGGGCATAGAGCAAGAAGTGGCTGTGTTGATCAATGGGTTTGGCGGCACGCACTACAAGAGTTGTACTTGCTGAATAATTCGGTTACTCGTGAATTAGTGGCGAAGAATAAAAAAGTATACGTAGGGTTTGTAGGAAATTACATGACTAGTATCGATATGGCTGGAGCATCGGTTACCATCATGAGGCTGGACCCTAAGCTTAAGAAGTTGTTGTCGGAACCATGCAATACGCCGGCTCTATTCATACAGGAACCTTTTGAACCAGTGAACTTTACGGAAGTCGTGCACACTCAAGAGGTGGATAAGCTCGTATCCTACAAGAATGAGACAGATCCAACGGGTGCAATCATTGAACATAACCAGCTATCCTTTCAAAATATCGTATATCTGATCGATCAAATGAGTAAAATTATCATTGAGAATGAGGTGCCATTCTGCGAGTTGGATGCCCATGCAGGAGACGGTGACTTTGGAATGAGCGTTGCCAAGGGATTCAAGCAATTAAAGGCGGAGTGGAAGGACATTTTATCGCATAGTACAACGGATATTGGAAGTTTTCTGGATGCTTGCTCTTTAATTATTATGGAGCATTGCGGCGGAGCATCGGGTCCAATTTGGGGATCTGCGTTCCGTGCAGCTAGTAAATACGTTGGGAATAAGCAAGCGCTATCCATTGATGAGGTCGCTGGTATGATGACAGCTGTTGTCAAAGGGATTCAAGATACTGGAGAAAGATCGTTTGGTAGAGAGGCGGTTGTAGGAGATAAAACATTGATTGATGCTCTTGCTCCTTATGCTGTAGCTTGGGAACAGAGTGCGCGACATGGCGAGGATATCAAGACGGCATCTATCCAGGCGGCAGAGGCTGCTGTACATGGCGCAGAACAAACCAAGGCAATTGTAGCTCGCATGGGAAGAGCCGGTACGGTGGGTGAGCGAAGTATTGGTTATCCAGATGCAGGAGCCTATGCATTAGGAGTTATTTTCACAGAACTCTCAAAAGTAATGAAATATAGCAAGTAGGGTTGAGCGCAGGCAAGACTTTTATTATTTGAAGACTTACCAACTAAGGTAACATGCCTAATAAAAAGACCCGCAAGACAGTCACTTCTTACAAAGTGTCCATCTTGCGGGAAACAGTTGACTAGGCAGAGGGAGTTGCTTTCTTACATTCGTGCACTTACGTTATGATGCTTCTTGTATTCGTGCTAACTTCTTACGCTCCATATCTTTAACACCAAAGTGTGTTAAGAAGCAGAATACGATAGCGAACACTGTCGCTCCAAAGAGCAAATAGAATCCAGCGTGCCAACCGAAACTGTCAACCATGTAACCGAATACGGTTGTTCCTGTTGTAGCCCCCAATACGTAACTCATGAAGCCTCTCAAACCAACCGCCGAACCAACTGCGAATGGTGGAACAACTTCCATCGTTTGTACAGAAGCAAGGAATTGCGGAACGTAGATAAAGCAGCCAATCGTTGCAGCGAATAATGTTGTCCATAGCAAGGAATCGCTTATCCAGTAGCCAAAGAGACAACCGAAGATAGTAACCAGCGCGATTACTGCCGGCGGCATACGTAAACCTTTGAACACTTTGTCAGATAAGTAACCTACCAATAGTGTGGACGGAATGGCCGCCCATTCGAAGAATAAGTAAGCAGTGTGCATTTGATCTTCGGAGAAGCCTTTCACTTCTAACAGGTAGATCGGCATGAAGCTGATAACTCCGAATCTAACCATATATACGAATGTGTCTAGTAGGGATACATACCAGGCATTCTTGTTCTTGAGCACGTACTTCACGAATATTTGAAGAGAGTTTAATTCTTCTGGCGCTTTTTCATTAGCACTAAGTTTATATGTAGGATCATTAGCATCTTTGAAGATTTCAGTAACGGGAGGCAGCCCTTCGTTTTTAGGAGAGCCTTTCGTTAATACTAAGATCACGATAGCAAACACGAGTGCGATTGCCGCAGGTATCTGATAGGTAGCCACCTGCCAATTGTCGCGTCCAACGACAGCGATGGACGCACCAACGATCGGTGCAATAATGCCGCCGCCAAGGTTATGTGAGGTATTCCATATCGCAGTTATCGTACCTTTGCGCTTCTTTGGAAACCAGTTAGCAATGGTGATGAAGGCTGGTCCTACACCCATACCTTGACACAATCCGAGAATGATGACGAGACCAGCGAATATCCAGAAAGAAGAACTAAAGCCCATCATCACATTGACTAAGCTACAAAGGATCAAGCCAAAAGCCATAAATCGCTTCGGACTCGCCTTATCGGAAATACTACTCATAAATCCTTTGCTTATTCCGTATGCAACGAGCATACAGGTTGTTAACAAACCAACTTGGCCCACACTAAGTCCTAGCTCTTCTCTCAGGTATGGCGTAGATAAGCTAAAGTTACTACGCACGATATAGTAAGCCATGTAACCAAAGAATACGCCCAACAGTGACTGCATACTGAACTGCTTGTACACTTTCATTATGTCTTCTTGCGGCACCTGAGTCTTTGCGACCTTGGGTCTTAAAAATGCTAACATACTCTTCACCTCGATCTTGTAATGTGTGATTCAGACAATGAGGAAACGGTTTCGAATATGGCGTCAGTATTTCCATAGTTTTAAACGCTTTCATAATGAATCTGCTCACCTCGTCTATTATCACGTATAATAGTTTTGCTCACTATCAGCGTAATTCTGATTTTTTATTAGGAGTTTTTAGTAGTTGATGTAGGATAAAATCCTACATCTTTGATGTGCTGTTTAATAGGGAAATAGCATAGTTCTTATGATATACTCGGGTAATTGAAACGGAGAATCGAGAATGGGGGTTCAAACTCTTATGAAAAAGATGTACAAGCTAGTACTCATCTTCTTGGTCGTACTGCTTGTATCTGGATGTCAGAGTAGTCATATAGGGTACGATATTATCTTCACCAAGACGGAACCAATGTCACCGATTGAATTGCCGGATGCGCAGCAAGCACCTATTCGGGTAGCCTTCTCAAGTGTGCTTAACCCCGCTGATACAATTAAGCATTATAAAACGCTTACGAATTATATAGGCGAACAACTGAACCGGCCTGTTATCATGATTCAGCGTAAAAGCTACAGTGAGATCAGTATGTTGATGATTAACGGAGGGGCAGATATCGCACTGCTCTCTGCTGGGGCATATATTACATACCGCAATGTAGCGGGTTTAGAAGCGATTGCAATGCAAGAGCGAAAGGGACTTCCTTATTACCAGGGGTATCTCGTTGTCAATCGTAAGAGCAACATTAAGGATATTAGTGAACTAAAAGGGCGGAGTATCGCTTTTACCGATCCTATTAGCTATTCGGGGTTTATATTTATAGACCATCTACTTGCTGAGTTTAACGAAACGCCAGAAACGTTCTTTGGCAGATATGTGTATACCTACAATCATGATAGTTCTCTTCAAGCGTTATTGGACAAGGTCGTGGATGCTGCATCCGTTAATAGCTTAGTTATTAAAAACATGGAGCAGTCTGATCCAGAATTAGCAAAAACACTTCAGGTCATCGCGGAGTCCCCAAGACTCGGAACCGGCCCCGTAGTCGTGAACAGCGATATGCCAGATGCGGATAAGGAGCGAGTGAAAGAGATCTTCTTATCGATGCACGAACAACAAGATATGCAAAAGGCACTAAAAGGTTTGTCTATTGACCGCTATGTTCCCGTAGATTTCAAATTATTCGACAGGGTTGACAAGACGAATTCGAATAGAGGAAGTTACTAATGGCCGGGATGAGTCGATTAAACATTAACAAGAAGATATTCGGGGCTGTCCTCGTCGCCTTGCTCTTTCTAGCTTTAGTATTAGGATTTATAATCTGGGATTCATTAACGAAAATGACGGAGGAAGAGTTGAAAAAGCGAGGTTTGAGCATTGCGAATCATATTGCGACCTCGTCTTCCGACTACATTCTGACCGATGATTACTATGCAACCTATATACTGATAGAACAAGCACAACAAGTGAATGAGGATATTCGATACATATTGGTGTTTAATAGCAATCAAACACTTGTAGGGCATTCATTCTCAGGGGATTTGCCTAGTGGAATCATTAATACGCATCTCCCGAATGGTACCAACAAGGATCAAGTAGCTGCATTAACCTCCAATGAGGGTAATATACAAGATATCCTTAGTCCCATTGAAGACGGGGATGTAGGTTACGTACGTGTGGGCATGGCAGAAAGCCGGGCTCAGGCGATGATATTAGGTGAGATTGGCGAGTTAATCATTGCAACTATACTTGTATGTATTGCTGCTGCTGGTATTGTCTATTATGTAACGCGCTTGATCACTAGATCCATTAACAATCTGGTAAAGGTAGCTACCGGGATATCAGAAGGAAATCTGTCTTTAAGAGTGAATGAGACGAGCAACGATGAGGTCGGAAAGCTAGCACGAGCGTTTAATGAAATGACGGATAGTTTAATTAGCTCTAACACAGAGGTTGAGAAGCTGCTTAATGAACTGCAAGAGAAGGATGGAATCCGTGATATGCTCATCTCCAAGTTGCTATCTGCCCAAGAGGATGAACGCAGACGAATCTCACGTGAGCTGCATGATGAAACAAGTCAAGCGCTTACTTCATTGATGGTTACTATGCGCGTTATGGCTAATGAAGCGAAAGACGATGAACAGCATACACTGCTTACATCATGCCGAGAGGTAACAGCGAGTATTTTACGGGAAATTAGAGATTTAGCAGTTGAGTTAAGACCGCCAATCCTAGATGATATGGGCTTAATACCTGCAATTCGGAAGTACGTATATAACTTCGAAGATAAGTATGGTCTTGAGGTTGTCCTTACGCTGCCTAGTAATGAATGTACAATGGATAGTCATAAGGCAGTAGCCTTGTATCGCATCGTCCAAGAGAGCATGACCAATGTTGTAAAGCACACCTCAGCGTCCAAGATTCAGATTACGCTTACGCTGCAGAATCAGCATATTCAATTAATGGTTCGAGATAATGGGCATGGCATCCAATTGCAGGACTTTGAAAAGGCGCGTCAACAAGATCGAATCGGTATTTATGGGATGAGGGAGCGGGCAGTATTGCTAGGGGGATCATTTCATCTGGAATCGATAAGTGAAGGCGGGACAGAGCTAAGCGTTTCCTTACCACAATATGACCCTGCCTCAAATAGATAGACACGTAGAAAACCTCTATAATAAAGCGGCTGCCTACTTTGCGAAAAATCTGAAGTAGAAAAATTTAAATTTATTCATGAATACTGCTAATCGATGTAACTGAGGTTTCCTTACTGTCCATTTTTTCGATGTAAGGTCAATACTAGAGAAGGAAGGTGGTGCAACTGTGGAACAAACGGTTGAAATTATGCTCGTTGATGACCACTCTTTACTAAGAGCCGGTCTCAAGCTGCTCCTTCAAAAACGTTCAAATTACAAAGTAGTGGGAGAGGCCGCTGATGGATTTGAAGCCCTTCGGCTGTATGATGAGCTTAAACCACATGTACTGATCCTGGATATTAGCTTGCCGCGATTGGATGGAATCCAAGTACTGCAGCAAATTAGAGCTAAGTATAAAGAAGCCACGGTAATTGTATTAACGATGCACGAGGATGAGGATTATGTAAATTCCGTTATGCAATCAGGCGCATCCGGCTATATTCCGAAAGTAGCTGTCGATGAGGACTTATATACTGCCATTGATCAAGTTATGGAGGGTAATCTATTTCTTAGGCCGAAAGAAACACAAGCGCTATTAGCTTCTATGCTCAAGAAGAACGTACAGCAAGCAGAGTCACAAGTTTCATATGAAGTATTAAGCCCTCGTGAACGAGAAGTATTAGGCTTCATAGGCCGAGGATATTCACTTGTAGAAATAGCCCAGCATTTGAATCTGAGTATTAAGACAGTGGATACACATAAGACTAGACTTATGAATAAGCTAAATGTCACCAAGAAGAGCGAGCTGGTTGAGTTTGCTATGAAGCATAAGTTGCTTAACGATCAATGAAAAAGGCCGCACTGCACTGTGCGCGGCCTTTTTTGTTGTCTCGCATCTTGTACTTGGAAATAAGATGGTACTTTATATGCCGTTCCCTCAGGCACAACATCTATTAGAATCAAAGCGTTGAATTGGGTGTGCAACTAATCCTAATTTTTTCCAATAGCGAGTTACAGTACTACTCTGTCTACACTGCAATTTCCTGTGAGCATGAAAGAAACACCCAATACTGTATATCTCTTGCGACAGAGTGTAAGCTTAATTGTCATTATAGTCTAGATAGTGCAATGCCAGTGCCTTAAGGGCGGCAGCACTTGTGTATGCGGGGCGTACGCTTGCATATCGTCGTTCTTCTTTTTTTTGATAGCAACATGCTGCCACCATCCTGATGACGTTTCCTGTCTCATCTTTGAAATTACAGCTGTAATAATTAGACGTCCGGTCCTTGCTCGCTGGTTCTTCCATGAGATGAACCCAGTACGCTCTCTCAACGGACACTAGATGTCGAGGGAAAAGAACATATATATTTAAGAAGCTGTGGAAACCTTTAATAACCGTACCAAGTAGCATAGTACGAGAGCTGTTGCACAACTTGCGGAAGGACCGAACCGAAAGGAGAGGGGAAGCCGAATAGCTCAATATAAGGAGATACGTTCCATTGTGCAGGAAGGATTGTGCTATCGACTTTCACCTCCTGAGCAAACGAACTTTACTTCTCTGCAATACGTTAGTCAAGATGGCAGTGAATCTGTTGTTTTCGTATTCAGGCCTGCACAGCATTTTGGTGCTCCAGCTTTTCCAGTGTTGCTGCGTGGATTGAAATCGACGGTTATGTATCGAAACGTGGAAACAGAAGAAGTACGCAGCGGTCAAGGTTGGATGTCGCGAGGCATTCTGCTTCGCTTAACGGGAGATTATGACAGCGCATTAATTAGGCTGAGTCAAGTATGAAAAATATAAGGTAGGGTTACTAGAAAAGCACAGAATAAAAACTGCCCTAGTCACTAAATATAGTGCTAGGACAGTAATTAACACTTCCTCAGAACGTGAATTTATTATTTGCTCTCTGAAAAATTATAAACAGTATTCCTATATTCAGAAGGTGAGGTACCGACCCGTGCTTTAAAAATACGACTAAAATAGCGAGGATCTGTATAGCCAACCATTTCAGAAATTAGCCTGATATCTAAATCTTCCCTTTCTCGAATTAATCGAATGGCGTCATTGATTCTTAAATCTATAAGGTATTTCATCGGAGAGTCACCCGTATATTTTTTGAATACTCTAGTAAGATAAGTGCCATTAAAATTAAAGTGCTTTGACAAATCTTCAACTTTAATATCCTCTGAGAAATGTACCTTAAGATATTCGATCAATTGATTAGCTAATTCCTCATTACTGAAATATTCTAAAGTTCGAGATTGTATTAATTCATGAATAATATTCCATATTTCCTCTTTTATTGATGTTAAACTGTTTGCAGTAAATAATAAAGTATGCAAAACATACTCAACATGAACAGAATTGACAATAGCGTCAAGTTGATAGTGGTGAGTTAGGAGATTTATGATTTGCATCAAATTTTGTTCGACTGTTTTTTGGGGCAACATTCTATTGTCATATTCCTCTAGTATTGAAAAGAGGTCTTTTTTTAAGATATTTAAGTTATTGGAACTCATACTTATTTTAAGTTTATTTTGGATGTTTGGTTCTAAATAGGGTGATATTGGTTTATCTTGTATATTTCCACACGAATATACGACTTTTTTTCCTATAACAAAGTTATTTTCTAATTTCCAACGTATTTTTTGAGAGGTATCAGGAATTTTATCATAGGAAATAGGTTGGTTATTATGGCATATGCTAATGGCTGTGATGTCGATACAGGACTGCAACTTGTGTAGAAATTTATTCGCTAAATGATGTATTTCTTCGTTTGAACTATTCTTGTCTATAGTGAAAACAATATACTTTTGATTAGGACATAGTTCATTGATAAGCCAAACTTGTTGATCACTTCCAAAAACATGAACAAATAATTGATCCCAGTTTATTTTTTCCCATAAAGAAGAAATGCTAGAAACCATGCTACTAGATAGAGAATTATGAAATAAATTACCTAAACCGACAAGAAATAAGACAAAATAATTTTGTTTATAACAAAAAGGCAATGAATGAATATCTTCCATTCCATTCAATGTGGATAATAACATATTAGATTCGTTAGATTTATATATTTTGTTAAGAGACGAATATAATTTTTCTAATAAAACGGTAAGTTCCTCTGCATCGAGAGGTTTTAGAAGATATTCTTTTACACCTAATTTAATCGCTTGTTGCGCATATTCAAAATCACTATAGCCACTTAATATAACAATGTGTAAATTTGGATCTAACTCTTTTAATTCCTTAGTTAATTGCAATCCATTCATAACAGGCATCTGTATATCCGTAAATACAACATCTGGTTTTAATTCTTTATACATATGAAGTGCTTCTAAACCATTCGAGGCAGTTCCTATAACTTGAAAGTTCATTTCTGAATTTGTTATTTCATTTACAGTATCTTGTAGAATAATTGGTTCATCCTCAACGACCAATACAGTGTAAATTCTTGTGTTTGTCATAGTTTACCTCCTATTGTAATAGAAACTCCTCGATCAGGTAATGGTTCAATTTTAAAAATGACATCATCCCCATATAATATTTTTAACCTTGCAAATATGTTAATTAACCCCATACCGTTAATCTGACTATTTGAAATATCACGGTAAATATTGAATTCCGAAAACTTCTTTTGAAGCTCTACTAATTTTTGCTTTGTAATGCCAATGCCATTATCGGAAACTGTAATAAACCAGTTATTTTGATCAATTGTGCCTTGTATATCTATTATCCATGGAGGAGAAATTTCGGTAGCAAATTTTATACTATTTTCTACTAGTGGTTGAATAATTAATCTTGGAATTTCAATGTTATATAATTCTTCAGGAATATTTAATTGGTAGATCAAATTATCCTGAAACCTGATCTTCATAAGGTTTAAATAGTTGTAAGTGTAATCGAGCTCATCTTTGATAAGTACAGGGCTACTACTAGAACTCGACACATAGCGTAGCATAGTTGAAAGATTGGTGCATATGTCTACGATCCCTTTATTGGCAGATTCTTTTCCCATAATTTTGATGATAGCTAACGTATTATATATAAAATGAGGATTCATCTGTGATTGCATGGCAGTAAGACGAGATTGTATTTCAAGTGATCTTGCGGCAACAACAGCATCTAACGAATCTTGCAATTGGTCGCACATTTTAACAAATACATGGTGTAAACCTTCAATTTCAACAATACCGCTATTCATATTCTGAGGAAGATGGATGGGTAACTCATCTAATTTTAGTTTCTTCATATTGGTATGTATTTGTCTGATTGGATTTGACAGTTTTCGAGATAACAAATAATTTATTACCATTGTAAGACATACAGCAATAATACCAATCAAAGATAAAGTGTTACGTAATGCATTAATTGGAGCTAGAAGCTCATCCTCAGGTTCTGTTGCGAGTACCGTCCAACCCGAAAAATCTGACTGAGTTCCAGCAATAATTAGTTTTTCATTATCGATCGTATTTTCATTTTTTAGAATAAATGAGGAATTAGTTGATGGAGTAATTGAAGCAAGGTAATGATCTAAAGACAACTCAGCATTATTTAAAGGATAGATTAATTGCTGATTTGAATCATAGATAATGATTTGTTTAGTATTTTTAGATAATAATTTATTCAAGTTTGTATTAACAATATCAATTATTTCTTGATAGTTGACTTGAGTTTCAATTATTGCAGTAGGTTTAGGATCAGAAACATTCTCAGAAAAAGAGCGATAAAGAGAGACTACTTGTGTATCTTTGCTAGCCCAAGCGGTAACATGTGGAGGAGTAATTAACTTTTTACCGTCCAGCTTAAGGATGTCAGTAATTAGTGATTGATTATCTAATTTACTTGTATCTATTTTGTTTACGAAGTAATTATGACCAAATCCAGCATAATTTCCATTCAGATTTAGAATATTTAGTTGATAATTTTTATAGTGCTGAGGTTCATAAATTAAGGTAGCAAGGTAATTAAATTCTCTTTGTAGCTTATAATCATGCGTCTCAAATAGCTTACTGTCAGTAAAGATAAGACTTTTGGCTTGTTCGGCAAAGAGCACTCTTTTTTGCATAGTGTTCATCTCAGCTAACACCATATCTAATTCCTGAATAGCTGTATTAGATAACTGGGAAAGCGATTCTGTGGCTCTCTCTTCTAATATAGTCGATGTATATTTATAAAATATGACCATGAAAAGAGAAATGGTTACAATCATAATCGTTGTGTAATTTTTAAAAAGTTTAAATTGAATTTTGTTTAGTTTTGACATAAGTTATATTCTCCATAGTTTCATCGGACAAGGACGTTTGTTTTGAGAGTAAAAAAATGCAAGCGCTATCAGTTTATTTGAAATATATGATCCAGTTAATATGCTATAACATGTTACAGCTGTATTCTTGCATGTGCCATATAAATGTGTCAAGTTCTAAAAGTCCACCATGTAGGTTTCTTTTATCTATTCTAGAGAATAAATAATTTGTTTATTGTTTATGTAACGACTTATAACTCATAGTCGATGAAAAGCATTCATAAAAGGGGGACTTTCGAAGTGAAGAAAAATCTACGAACAACTTTTTCAAAAGCATTAACAGGGGTTATGCTTACAAGTCTTGGTTTAAGTTTATTAACAGGCTGTGGTGAAAGTTCTAATACGGGAACTTCGACATCAAATGTAAGCGGTGCCAAAAAAACTGATGTTACACTTTCTGTAATGGCTTCAGCAGGCTGGATTAGAGATGTCGATAAAAAGTTGGCAGAGAAATTTAAAGAACAGACGGGTATTAAGATTGATTTTCAAGAAAATCCTGGTGATCAATATGAGAATGTATTAATGACCAGACTTGCAACTGGAGAAGGTCCCGATATATTTATGGCAGAATCAGGATTATCTTTACTAAAAGTTCAACCAAATAAATATGCTGTAGATTTGTCCAATGAGTCATGGGTTAGTAAGTATCCTGACTATGCGAAGGTTCAGGCTAGTTATGATAATAAAGTTGTAGGTTTTACTACATGGGGAAGAGATTTTAGTGCGATGCTCTACAACACTGAAATTTTTGAAAAATATGATCTGAAAGAACCTACAAGCTATGAAGAATTTAAACAGGTTAGTGAAAAATTGCTTGAGAATGGCATTACACCAGTCTATTTCCCAGGTAAAGAGGAATGGTATAATGCGCAAGCATTCGATGCTGCAGTAAATATTGAATCTAAGGCAACTGGATCTTATGAGAAATTAAATAATAACACTATGAAATATGCAGAATCAGAAGAAGCTTTGAAGTATTTAAGAAATCTAAAAGATAGCGCTGATAATGGATATTTTGGAGAAAACTTCTTATCAGATACTTATGATCAAGGTATTGCAGGTTTGGCAAGTGGTAAATATGCGATGTGGCAAGGGTGGTCTACTTATGTAAATGATATTGAAGCAGCTGGTGGTCCATCGGCTGACAAATTTCTAGCCTTCCCTGCCCCATACGGAGATGATTTGAAAACTTTAGCAATGAACGGAACAGGAATGACGCATCTAATTAACAAGGACAGTAAAAATATTGATGCCGCCAAACAATATTTTGAGTTTTTAGCAGAGCCAGAGAATTTGCAGGAATATTATGATGGTAGACCCGATCTTCTGGAACCGACTTTAGAAGGTGCAACAGCCAATCCTCCAGCAAATTACAAGCATGTCTTAAAAACTGTAAATGATAAAACATTGTTAACCTTGCCTCAGTCTATTTTATATAACGGAGCAGATGGAAGTCTTGGGAAAAATGTACAGAGTATGTTTTTTAATATGATGACACCAGAACAGGTGCTTCAATCCCTTGATGCTGCTAGAGCTAAAATGTTTGATGCAACGAAATAGAAGTTTCTGATTAATGCAGAATCCCTTTTGCGAATAAATTTAGATTTATTTTAACAAAAGGGATTTTGACAATAGGATAAGATACACATAGAAAAGGTGATGGATGGAATGAAAACCAATACTTTTATTCATAAGACTTTGTATCCTAGACGAATGGTGTTTCCAGCATTCATCCTATATACAATTCTCTTCATGATTCCTACTGTAATGGGAATATATTATGCCTTTACAAATTGGAATATATATAGTGATGCTATTCATTTTAATGGACTGGATAACTTTAAAGTTCTCTTCATAGATCAGTCGTTTAAGTACGTGAGACCCATTACAAATACGGTTGTATTTGCTTTCTTTACATCTGTGTTGGAAGCAGTCATCGGTTTATCATTAGCTATTATGCTTAATAGAAAAATATTTGCGCGAAATACACTGCGTTCTATTTTCTTTATGCCACAAGCTATATCGACAATTGTAATCGGTATCATTTTTACGACAATCTTACATCCAACAGGTCTTCTGAATAATTTTCTTGATTTAATCGGACTAGACTTCTTACAGCAAAAATGGTTGACGAATACAGCAACCGCAATGCCTTCTGTTATAGCCGTAGAGGTTTGGCGATATTTTGGACTTAATATGGTTATCTTCTTAGCAGGATTACAAGGCATCGATCAGAGCTATTATGAGGCTGCTCGAATTGACGGAGCGAATAGCTGGCAGCTATTTATAAAGATAACCATTCCGTTTATTATGCCGGCAGTTACGATCAATACCGTTCTAAACATCGTACATGGATTTAGAGCTTTTGATATTGTATATGCTCTAACCAACGGAGGACCAGGCAACGCGACAGAGGTTATTGCTACAATGGTGTACCGCGAATACTCTGCAGGAAACTATGGTTTATCTAATGCGATGAATTTAATTCTACTTATTATGACCACTGTTATATCTGTGTTAGTTAATAGAGCTACTAGTAAGAAGGAGGTGACCCTGTAATGAGTAGAAAAAAAGTGTTTTCTAGCATATTGCAAATCGTATGTTGGGGCTTTTCGCTCGTTGTATTGGTGCCTTTTATTCTCATCTTATTGAATTCACTTAAACCTTCTGCAGAAGCTGCCTTTTTCTCCATGTCGTTTCCTTCAGAAATCAAGTGGGATAATTATGTTAATGCGTTTGTAAAGGGACATGTATTAAGAGGATATTATAACAGTTTGGTTATGTCTTCTGTATCAGCGGTATTAGGTGTTGTCTTTGCTGCTCTTGCTTCTTTTATCATAGTAAGATCGACAAATTTAACGAATAAGCTATTATATGGCTATTTCTTCTTCGGAGTGGTCGCAACTGGCAATATGGTTACGACTACGATGATCATGAGTAAGCTGCATTTAATGAATAGTATAACAGGTGCGATATTGCTTCTTGCTACGCAAGGGATATCCTTTGCAATGCTGTTATTTACTGGATTTATTAAGGGTATACCTAGGGAATTAGATGAGGCTGCTGTTATGGATGGAGCAAAGGCAGAAACTCTATTCTTTAAAATTATTTTTCCACTATTAAAGCCAGTTACAGTTACAGGTTTCATGTTGAATTTCTTGGGTGCGTGGAACGGCTTCGAAACTCAGTTATATATCTTAACGGATAGTAAGAAATGGGGAGCTATTCTATCCATGTATGGCGTATATGGTGAATTCTCGTCACCTTGGTCTAAAGACTGGGGACTTATATCTGCGTATATTGTCTTAACCATCATCCCTGTCCTGATCGTTTATTTAATTGGGCAGAAATATATTATTGAAGGTATGACAGCTGGAGCTGTGAAAGGTTAGTGCACTGTAAGTTAAGTTAGTTATAGCGTTCTAGCAAAGGCCTACGATTTTCGAAAAATACTTATGAATGTGAGGGATGTTGGAATGAGTAAGTTTGTTCCTAGAAAAATATTACACTTGATTCTGTGTTTTTCATTGATTATAGGCTCCTTCGTTGGCGCTATTCAAAATGTAAGCGCGAACGGCTTGGAGGGGAACATTTACAAAACGTTTTTTGTATCTACAACAGGCAACGATGATAATGATGGGTCTTATGAACACCCGTATCTGACCATTGCAAAAGCTCAACAAGCTGTTCGTGACATCAATACAGCTATGACTGGCGATATTTATGTTTATGTTGCGCCGGGCAATTATTACATCCATGACTCGTTGAAATTCGACGAGCGGGATTCAGGTTTTAATGGGCACCAGGTCTTGTATAGAAGCCTCGGAGCTCCTGGAAGCGTGCATTTAATTGGGGGAGACCCTGTTACAGGCGGTTGGGTACAGACGACTGCTTCCGATGTGGGTGGTACGGATTATTTAAGTGAGTTGTCATCTTCTGCGGAGGGCAAAGTGTATAAAGTTCAACTTGATCCCAAAAGATACAATTTTAACCAACTTTATATTGGCTCCCAAGGAGATGTTGGCTTCGAAAAAGCCACCATGGCTCGTTTTCCCAACAAGGTGGAGGATCCTAAGTTCCAAGCGTGGAACGGCCCATATTTATTTTCAACTAACGGTTCAAACAAAGATATGGGTTACAAAGCAGGCGACCTGACTCCGGAGCATAAAAAGGCTTTGCAAGATGCTCAGGCAAGTGGCAGGTCTGAAATTGCTCAACTTTTCGTTTTTGACTGCGGAGGAAGTGCTTTTGAGTCTAACATTCTTCCTATTAATCGGATCGATACAACAAATAGTAAATTGTATTCGCCGTACGATCCTAAGCATCCCGAAATGTATATTACTAAATACAACATTAATGAAAATGGGCGTTATTTCTTACAAGGAAACATTTCATTTCTGGATTCACCCGGCGAGTACTACTATGATAAAGTCACAGGTTGGCTTTATTACTATCCGACAGACGCTGACCATGTTGCAGGCGTCGAGGATATGAACAACTTGAATGTTGTCGTTCCGACGACGAAAGAAATTATTCGTTTGCAGGGAACGGATAAACCCGCAATTTCGGATTGGGGCAAAACTCCGGATTCTACAAAACAAGTTAGCAACATCACTTTTGATGGATTTACGCTCGAAGTGACAGAATCAGATAATTATATCGTAGATGGTTGGAGCTACGGTGAAACTTGGTATGCTGGCGGTACGGCAATTCCATTCGCACCACCAGAGGCACAAGGCAGCACACAGCCATATTATTCTGATTATTCTGTTCGTCCCGCATATATGTATGGCGGATTTACATTGATCAATACCAACCATATCACGATTCAAAACACTCGTATTACCAATATGGGATTGTTTGGAATCATCGTTTGGCGTGATAACACATACAATACATTCCAAAATCTTGCTATAGATAACACTGGAATGGGCGGCATTAACACGGATGGCGGTTATCCGGGTGTTGGTAAATACAACAACAACCACACCTTCTACAATCTGTCCATTCACCATGTTGGACAAATCGATGCTTTTGGTGCTGGATTGCAAGTGATGAATACAGGTTTTAGCAATTTTAAGAACCTCGAAATTTACTATGCTCCTAGGCGTGCAATTTCGTTTGTTGGTCAAGCACAGACGATGCCTAGTGCTAGTCCAAATTTTGACCCGGTGAGGGACGTATATAACTACGGCAACCGATTTGAATATATTTATGTTCATGATGCGGAACAAGATACCGCTGAGGATAGCGCTATATTCATTGGAGCTCTATTCAAAGGCAATGATGTACAGAGAAAATACGGCACAAAAGACCCGTCAAAGGCTATTAATCCAGATACAGGACAAGCATATGGTGGTTTAAAGGCGGGGAACATCTTTAATCAGATTGTAACTTCGGAGATTGGTAGTGCACCTGACGTTCGCGATATGAATACGGTTCATGGTATGGACTTGGCTATGGGCGCTACAGGTACTTATCTTTCTAATATTGAAGGAGTTAACAATCAAAGTGCTAATTTACGTATTGAACCGACTCAAAATGGTGATGTATTTTATGTCGATAACGTAAACAGCGATTATCCATCATCTGCGTATAATCCACTCCCGTATTACAAGTTCGATAATTCGAAGATGGATTATGCCCGTATCGGTATCAATCGTCAAGATTTTCCGTTTACTTCAGAATTGTATAATCCGACACCGCCGGGAATTCAATTGGACAGCTATTTCTCGGATGACTTTGAGGGCGGAAAGATTGACATATCCAAATGGTCTAATGAAAAAGGAACTCCGGTCGTTTCCAGCGCTTTTAGAGCTGAAGGTCCGTTTGATGGTAATTACTCTCTATTCATCAACGGTGGCGGTGCGGGAAATTCGGACGGTGTTGTATTAAGCAGAACATTCAGCAACGACTTAAACAAAACCGTAACCGGCTGGTTCTTTGATAAACGCCGTGATTATGCTAATCATGACTACAACGAAGGCTTGAACAACTCAGATGTGATGGTTCAATCCTATATGAGGGTGGATGACAATACTTCTGCCAACCATGTTGGGTTAGGAATTAACGGTCATAAGAGCAAGGACTATTTCAGTTATATTGATGGTACTACTGAAAAGTTAACGAACATACCACGTAGCTTTGGTTGGCATCAGTATAAGTTTGATTACTCGACACCTGGTCAAGTTCATCTTTATATTGATGATGAGCCTGTAGCAACCCTTGATAGAAAATCTTTTAATTATATTGGAATGGGGAATTACGACAGCATTGGCACTCCTGGCAAGAACACAGGTATGTCCTATTTCGATGATATCGATGTGTACGGCGGTGTAGACGCTCCACCAGTGCAGCCTCCTCAATCGCAGCCGGATTCAATACCGCCATATACGCCACCGGCACCACCTACTTCGATCCTCGACTGGGATTTTGAAAGCGGCAGTATGCCAGTAGGTGAGATTGCAAGTACGAATGACGGACAGACTGCAACATTCAGTACGTATGGTTTTACAACGTTCTGGGGATCTAATCCGAATTTGAAAGTTGTAGCGAACCCAAAGGCAGATGCGATAAACAATAGCAATCATATGATGATCGTAAATAATGAGTCCTCACAGTATTATGAGGCAGCGCCTACAAAGGATTGGAGCAATTACACGCTTACGTTAAAATTTGCGCTTGCAAGCGAATATAAAGATACTGAGCATCCTTTACGTTTCTTTGTTTATACTCAGCCGATCTTTAAACCTGGTAACATGACATACCAACCAGCCGGATACAATGTTGCTTTTAATAAAGGCAGTAACAAAATGGAGTTATACCGTGCTGACCAAAATGCTAATGGAACCCATAGCAACACGCCAATTGTTGGATCAACAACAGCTGATTTGCCTGCTAACCTATTCAATGCAGTTACGGACAAAGGCAGTTGGCATACCTTGTCCATCACAGTAGGTGAAGGTACCGTATCTGCAACACTTGATGGAAATACCACGGTTACAGGGCAGGATTCAACCTATACAAGCGGCTTCTTTGGTTTTATTCCTTGGGATGGTGGCAATGCAAAGTTTAACTTATGCTTAGACGATATTAGTATAAATACCAATTCGCCGAATATGGTGTACGATGCGAATCTCAAGCTGGGTAACGCAAAGCTCAACGGGGATTTCAATCCTATGTATACATCCTATCAGGCGTCAATAGTAAACAAGGAAGAGCCGGTTACATTGGTTAAGCCATCTTCAGACAATGGCGCAACATTCTCTATTCTACTGAATGGTGCAGATATTACGAGCATGTTCGAAGATACGGCACCGATGCTGGATACAGAAATGCCGGAGGATACGGCACCGATGCTGGATATAGAAATGCCAGAGGATACGGCACCGATGCTGGATATAGTAATGCCGGAGGATACGGCAATACCAGAGGATATGGTGACACCAGAGGATACGGGAATGCCACAGAATATGGTAGCGCCGCAGAGTACGGCAACACCGCAGCCACTGCCTTTAATTTACGGTCCGAACAAGCTTACAATCGTTCAGAAATCAAAAGACGGTGGAATTACTAACTATGTCGTTGACATTTACAAGCCGTATAAATCGGTGAAAATTGAGGAAGTTTCACCGATTTCCGTAGAGGTCGGCACACAGCCAACACTTCCGGCAACGGTTGCGGTAACATTTGACGGCGGCATCCCCCAACAAATTCCGGTGAAGTGGAATAAGCTGAACAATCAAATTCTTAATACCCCGGGAACATACATGGTTAATGGTTCATTGGAGGGAATGTATGAGAAAACGACCATCACCGTCTATATTAACGGCGTAACGTCAATCGGCTCATTATCTCCAGTATCAACAAGGATTGGGGAAGCGCCTGTATTACCTACATCAGTTTCGGTGCAAATGATGGAGAATGGTCAGGACGTAAGTACGACATTACCGATTACTTTTGATAATATTGACCCTTCTTCATATTCAAAAGCAGGAACATTTATAGTTGTTGCCTATGTTGATGGAACTAGTACTACTAGATTGCAAGAGGTTGTTGTCTCAGACAAAGTGGCTCAGGACAAGACGCTTGTGAGCATAACAACACCTGCACCAATTACAGGAGTAAAGAACGGAACAGCCAAGACAGCAGAAGCTCTTGGATTGCCTGCTACAGTAGAATTGGTTACCGATGCGGGCAAAGTGATTGCTAGTGTGACCTGGGATGTAGGTGCTTCAAGCTATGATCCAGCGAAAAAGGCAGCACAAAACTTCACTGTAGATGGAATAGTAACGTTGCCTATAGGTGTGGGAAATCCAAACAAAGTAGACTTGACGACTAGTATCGGTGTAACTGTAAAAGCAGGCACGACGCCAACGCCGGAACCAACACCAGATCCAACACCAGATCCAACAGCAACACCAGGTCCAACAGCAACACCAGATCCTAAGCCTACGCCAAAACCAGAAGATGATAAAAAGCCAACTAAGCCAACAGATCCAGTAAAACCAACTGAGCCAGAGACTCCAAAAGTAGATCTGTCTGATATTTCAGATCACTGGGCTAAGGCTTCTATTGCAAAAGCAGTTGAACTTGGTTTTGTAAGTGGTTACGAAAATGGAACTTTCAGACCGAATGGTACTGTAACACGTGGTGAATTTGCAACCATGTTAGCTAGAGCACTGAAATTGGATTCTGTTGATTCTGAGTTTAGTTTTACGGATCAAGGCCAAACACCAGTATGGGCTCAGCCATTCATTCAAGCACTTTCTAAAGCAGGTTTCATTTCTGGATATGAAGATGGTACATTCAGTGCGAATAATAAAATAACTAGAAGTGAATTAGTCGTTCTTATTGTTCGTGCACTTGGTCTTGAAGTGAATCCAAAGGCAACACTTGCGTTTGTTGATGCAGATCAAACTCCAGCATGGGCAAAACCTTATGTAGCAACAGCAGCTAAAGCAGGTTTGATTAAGGGGAATGGGAATGGCAAATTTAATCCGAATGCCTCTTCAACCAGAGCTGAAGCAGTCACTTTGATATTAGCTATGCTAAACACTAAATAACGAACGCTTTGGTACGACGCACCGTCCTATATTGGCGGTGCGTTGTTATAACTTTAACTTTTCATGAGGACAATTTCAGGAGGAAAAGATAATGATATTGGAAAATAAACGAATGCGGGAAAGCTTTGACCAGAACTGGATGTTCCATTTAGGTGATCTACCTATCATGCATGCTGTAAAAGGAGGGATGACAGGTGGGTTAACTGACTGCGAGCAGATAGCTGAAGGGGAATGGCTGAAGATCGCTTATTTTGATGAAAGAGAACAGTCTGTCATGAACGATCGGGAGTGGAAGAGTATCGATCTTCCACATGACTGGTGCGTGGAAGGGAATTACGTAAATGACGGGGGTAAAGTCAAACATCATAAGAGCCACGGTTATCTCCCTGTTGGAATTGGATGTTATCGTAAAGTTTTCGAGATTCCTATGGAAGATTTGGGGAAGAAACTATCGATTGAGTTTGATGGTGTCATGCGAAACTGTACCGTATGGGTTAACGGGCATTTATTGGGAACTCATCAAAGTGGGTATACAGGCTTCTGTTATGACATTACGGATATTGCGCGTTACGGCGATGAAGGGAAGAATGTCATTTTCGTAAAAGTTGATGCTCGTGATTATGAGGGCTGGTGGTATGAAGGATGTGGGATTTACCGCCATGTATGGCTAGATAAGACGGACAGACTTCACGTAGGAAGACATGGAACTTATGTGACCACGCCCGTAGTAGGCAAAGATGAGGCCACGGTTAACGTATCAACAAACGTACATAACGAACATCCTCATGTCGTGAATTGTATAATCAAGACTTTAATCGAGGACGGAACGGGTCAAGTGGTCGCTACCAGCTCAGAGAACATAACCATTCAAGGAGACAGTCAAACCGATGTTGAAACTGTAATGACATTGATGGAGCCCATGCTCTGGTCGCCTGAGAAGCCTTACCTTTACGAAGTGATTACGGAAGTTTATGACGCTAATGAGCGAGATGTAATGGATGTTTATAGGACTCCATTGGGCGTGCGAACGATAGAGTTTACCACGGATAGGGGATTTTACTTAAATGGTGAACAGTATTTGATCAAAGGAACTTGCAACCATCAGGATTTCGCTGGCGTAGGAGTTGCTCTGCCTGACCAAGTAACCGAATATAAAATCAAACTTCTCAAAAGTATGGGGTGCAATGCATACAGATGCGCTCACCACGCTCCTTCACCTGAGCTCCTGGATCTATGCGACAGAATGGGTATGCTCGTGATGGATGAGAACAGGAAACTGGATATATCTCCGGACGGGATCGCAGATCTGAAAGAGATCCTTTATCGAGATCGAAACCACCCTTCCATCATTTTGTGGAGCATGGAGAACGAGGAAATATTAGAAGGCACGATTATGGGAGCGAGAATGCTTGAAACGATGTCACGAATTACACGTGCCATTGATCCTACTCGCCTTACTATTGCATGCATGAATCACGGGTGGAATGATGGAGGATACAGTAATTCTGTAGATATAACCGGATATAACTATGGCCAAAGAGAAGATCAATATCTTATCGATCATGAACAATTTCCAGAGCGGATCATGATCGGGAGCGAGAGTACGAGCTGTACGACGACACGTGGAATCTATGAGAATGATGATGTTAAAGGATACTGTTCTTCCTATGGAGATCAGATACCGGAGTGGTCATGTTCGCATGAGAAATCATGGCAGGATGTGGTGAATCACCCTCATTTGACGGGCATATTCGTTTGGACTGGATTCGATTACAGAGGAGAACCAACACCTTATGAATGGCCGTGCATCGGGTCTCACTTCGGGATCATGGATTACTGCGGATTCCCTAAGGATGCGTATTATTACTATAAAGCCGCTTGGACGGAAGAACCGATGGTGCACATTATGCCTCACTGGAACTGGCAGGACAAAATCGGTGAAGAGATTGATGTATGGGCGTATAGCAATTGCGAGACTGTAGAGTTGGTACTTAACGGTCATAGTCTGGGTGAGAAGAGCGTGGATCGAAATTCACGAATGGAGTGGAAAGTCTGCTACGCTCCCGGTGAATTGATAGCGATAGGGAAAATAGCCGGAAAGGAAATCACGAGAAAGGTTGTGGCTACAACAGGAACTCCTGATCGTATTCGTTTGGAGCTGGATAAAAACGAAGTGAAAGCGAATGGTACGGATATTGCTATGATTAAAGTTTCTATACTGGATGCTTCTGGTGAAGTTGTTCCTATGGCAGATAACGAGGTTATGTTCACAATCGAAGGTCCAGGCAAAATTATCGGTGTTGGAAATGGTGATCCAAGCAGTCACGAACCTGATAAAGCGAATCGTAGACGAGCATTCAACGGACATTGTTTAGCGATAGTTCAGGCTAACAAGGAACCGGGAGATATTGTGATAAGAGCAACTTCGGTTTCTCTTCAAGCTGCCGTGGCAGTAATACGAGTGGAATAAAATTGATATCCGATTTGTCCCTGGCACTTAGTGCCAGGGAGTCACGATACGATTAGAGATAGAGCGGGTACAAATCGAACTAAAAAAATAACAGGAGGTCCTTCTTTTGTTGAATATTGGTGTTATTGGATACGGCGTGCGGATCGACATGCTGATGGATGATTTGTTCGCGCTACCTTATGAAATCCAGATCAAGGCAGTAGCCGATCCCGACCATGAGCGCGTGCGGGCTTTAATGAAGAAAGACGGCTCCAAAGAATCGATGCACCAAATGGGAATCGATAAAATCGACGGACTTTTGCGCAGCTGCGAGATGAATCCGGATACTATTACCTTTTATACGGATGCGGACGAAATGCTGGACAACGAAAAACTGGACGGCGTGATCGTAGGTACGAACTGCAACATGCATACTTATTTCGCCAAAAAGGTGCTGGATCGCAATCTGCCGTTGTTTTTGGAAAAACCGGTTGCGACTACGATGGAGGATCTGAGAACGTTAGCCGAATGCGAAGCGAAAGCAACGGCTCCCACAGTTGTTTCCTTCCCGTTACGCGTTACACCGCTGGTGCAGGAGGTCAAGCGTATTCTGGATGCCGGCACGATTGGCAAGGTTGAGCATGTACAGGCGTTCAACGATGTTCCTTATGGATTTGTTTATTTCCACGACTGGTATCGAGATGAATCCGCTTCTAAGGGGCTTTTCCTGCAAAAGGCAACGCATGATATCGACGTCATCAACTATTTGCTGGGTGAAGAACCCGTGAACGTTTGTGCCATGAAATCTAAACAAATTTACAAAGGTGACATGCCTGCCGGCCTTCGATGCAGCGAATGTGACAAATGGGAAACCTGTATGGACAGCACTTACAATATCACTTATGTGCGCAATGACACTCCGCGTAACGACTATTGCAGCTTTGCGGTAGACACCGGTAACGAAGACTCCGGCAGCATGATTGTGAAATACGAAAGCGGCATGCACGTCATGTATTCGCAGAACTTCTTTGCCCGCAAAGGGGCTGCGCGCCGAGGGGCTAGGTTATATGGCTATAAGGGCACCGTGGAATTCAATTTCGCCACCAATGAAATCAAAGTATTTGACCATATGAGTGATAAAGTAACCACTGTGCGTCTCGATGATCAAGGCTCGCGTCATGGCGGCGGTGATATTGTACTCATGCGGAATTTTGTACACCTGATGCAGGGCAGAACCACCGAATCGGTCGCCCCTTTGAAAGACGGGATTCGCAGCGCCCTTGTATGTCTGCAAGCCAAAGCGTTTTCCGAAAGCGATAAATTTTATTCCGTTACGTTTTAATTGGTAGAAGTCGAAGTCAAATCGTGATCCTAATGCACAAGGCAGATAAGGAATATACCTTATCTGCCTTTATTAACGAACTAATCTAACTTAATCGGCCGATACAATTCGACGATTTCTTCTAGCCTTTTGGTTCAAAAAGTCCACCAAGTAAGTTTCTTTTCTCTATTCTAGCGAATAAACAATTCGGATACTATTTATAGAGTGAATTAATTAAATATAGCCAGAAATAGGAATTTTTTTTGTAATAAAATGAAAGCGATTACAAGTAAAAAGGGAGGGATCCGGTAACTGATTTAAGCGATGAGAGGAGGTGGTGTATATGTGATTGCTAAAAAACAGTTAGGAGACGTTTTTAATTTGCAGTTCATTATTATGAATCTATGAAACATGCCTTTAGTTCAGTTAGTCGCTTTGAATGATGACAACATGAAGGGGGAAAATAATATGAATAAAGTTAGAAAAGCTGCTTCTAGCTTGCTTGTATTTTGTTTGATAGCCACTAGCTTTGCGTTTCCAAAAGATATACATGCTGCTCCTCAGATAGATGAACAAGCAAAAGTCGAGGCAGAGTGGGCGGAAGTAAGTTCCATAATAGATAAGTATCCTATCATTTACACTCAATTGCCAAAAGTTAGCAACGAAACAACTGTATCTCCTGATGGACCTCTAATGGGAAATGGGACCGTTAATGCTTTCATGGGGGGAGATAAGAACAAGCAACAAATTTATATCTCGCATGCAGATTCTTGGGAAAAGAGCTATAGTCTTAGTGCCTTTTCTACTACGACCCATGGGAAAATTACGTATGAGAGACTGGATGGAGGTACGGGTAATAAGCCATTTAGATACGATCAAAGTATGAAAGATGGAATTGTTAAGGCGGTTTCAGAGAAAGGCTTTGAAACCAGCACCTGGCTATCAGCTACAGAAAATTTGATCGTAACTGAAATTACCAATACAACAGATGCAAGTATGGAAATTGGTGTAAGAACGGTTGCTCCTACCCCTGGGACTAAAAGTTCCCATACTACATCAATTGATCCAGTTAACAAGCTAATCTCCTTTACCAAGCATCTAGGTACCGAAGAAAGGTTCGGTTATGCTGTAGAACTTTCTACCGTATTGAAAGTTATGGATAAAGATCCTGTATTTAGTCAGGTTGATGACAAAACCTGTATGGCAAAATTTGAACTAGCTGCAGGCGAAACTGTAACTGTTATCGCAGCAACAGAAGGCGGTAAGAGCTCCACGACATCGTTGGAGGACGCTAAGGCACATGTTTTAGGCATTGATTCAGAAGCTGCGCTAGATACGGTGAAGCAGAAACATCTGGATTGGTGGAAAAAATACTGGTTAAAGTCGTACATTAAACTGGCAGATGAATCCTCTTTAATGGAGAGAATCTATTACGGCCAACTCTATGCTACAGGGGCAGCTTTGGAAGCTCAAAGTGATAAACCAGCAGAAGTATTTGGTGGCAATTTATTTCCTTGGACAGGTAGTACTAACACAGCGTGGAGCGGTGGATTCTTTATGAACATAGATGTTCAACGGGCACCAAATGCAGCCATTGTAGCTAATAGGGTGAATCAAATTGCCTCTTATACCAAATTAATTGATGATTACTGGGAAACGGGGCGGACCATGGCATCCGATCCTAAAGAATTGAATAGAGTTATTGGTAATTCGAAATGGTATCCCAAATTTACTAAAGGAATAAGAGGCGTCTTGTTCCCAACATTTATGCCGCCATGGGGATATGCATCAGCCCCTGCCTATGATAGTGCTCCAATCCATGCGGCCATGGCATTAGTTCCAATGGTTAAATACTGGGAATATACTTACGATGATGAATATTTAGAAAAATTCTTATACGACAAGTTGGTTGATTTAACTGAGTTCTTTGAAGACTTTGCCGTTGTAGATGAGGTAACAGGGAAATACGTTATAGGTGGATCTACTATTGAAAGCGAAACTCTGTATAAGAATGCGTTTCAAGATCTAGCTGGTACTTACTTTGTATTTGATAAAGCGATTAAGGCGAGTAAGGAACTAGGTAAAGATGCTGATAAGCGAGTGAAGTGGCAAGAGTTTCGTGACAATTTATCGCTATTGCCAACGTATGTCATTCCAGAAGGCCAACCTGGCGCAGGACTAACGGTATTCACGGAAGCAGAGGGAGAGCCTGCTGTACCTAGAAACGCTCCAATCATTCATACGACTTACCTTACTGATCTAGTAGGCATGGCAACTGATTCTGAATGGCTCGAGTATACTCGGAATTATCTTAAATATATTGCACCATGGAAAGAAGGCCATGACAAAGAAGATCGCACAACAATGATTGCAACGAATGTTGGTTACGA
This sequence comes from Paenibacillus sp. FSL K6-0276, assembly GCF_037977235.1. Classification (NCBI taxonomy): domain Bacteria; kingdom Bacillati; phylum Bacillota; class Bacilli; order Caryophanales; family Paenibacillaceae; genus Paenibacillus; species Paenibacillus sp. FSL K6-0276. The sequence goes on from NZ_CP150276.1 coordinate 1,571,930, forward strand.
CATTGACAAGATTACTGACTTTTTGGCTAAAGGACTTCTTAATCGCCCTGCAGGTGAGTGGGTTGGAATACGAAATAATCATACAGTGGGAGCATCCGTTCAGGCTTCTCTGATCTATAATACAATTACGCATTCTCTGATGCAGAGCAATCAAGACTTCATAAATGTATTTGCGAACTGGCATAAAGATCAGCCAGCGGAGTTTACACGGTTGAGAGCGAAAGGTGCATTCTTGGTGGATGCAAAGCAGAATGAGAATGGAATAACGACTTATGTAAATATATTCAGTGAAAAAGGTAAAGATTGCACTGTTCTGAATCCATGGAAAGGTCAAGAATTGGAGGTTTATGAGGACGGAAATCTAATTAAGACTGTTAAGGGCACGAATATATTAGGGGATACTTATAAGTTTGCTACGAAGGCTAATGCATCCTATGAGCTGAAGCCACAGGGTGGTGTGCAAAATCCCACACTTGTAAACATTATAACCCCTGAAGCAGTAACTGATTTTGAAATTGGAATTTCAAAGACAGATTTGATTCCCCAATTGCCGGAATCTGTAAAGTTAGAGACAAGTACAAATAATATGAAGGCTGAAGTAACATGGGACATTAGTAACATAAGCTATGATCCTACAATGAAAGAAGGACAGACATTCTCGGTACCTGGTACAGTGACTCTTCCTGAAGTATTAGACAATCCCAACAATGTATCCTTGCAAACATCTATAAATGTAATTGTAAATAAAATCCCACAGTCCAGCATGACAGCAACGGCAACAAGTGAAGAGACAGGAAAGGATGAAGCGCGTTTTGCGATTGATGGAGATCCGCTAACCATGTGGCATACCAAGTGGAATAAATCTGATGTTCTGCCTCAATCTATTACTTTGAATTTGGGGGATGTTTACAAGGTTAATAGACTTTCCTATCTCCCAAGAAGCACAGGAGGAACAAGCGGCATTATAACTAAGTATAACGTTTATGTCAGTATGGACGGAACTAACTTTACCAAAGTGACAAGTGGAACTTGGCCATTTGATACTAGACTGAAGCAAGTGACGTTTGATCCAATCAAAGCACAGTATATTCAGCTTGAAGCAATAGAGGCATATAATGGATGGGCAACAGCAGCAGAAATCAATATTTATAGTGATTCAGAAACAGAGCCTCAGGATAAGACACTTGTGAGCATAAAAACACCAGAGCCAATTACTGGAGTAGCCAACGGAGTAGACAAGACGGCAGAAGCCCTTGTTTTGCCTGAAACCGTAACATTGGTAACAGACTCTGGAGATGTGCCGGCTAACGTAACATGGGGTGTAGAGAATTCAAGTTATGATCCAGATGTAAAAACAGAGCAGAAATTCGATGTAGATGGAAGAGTCGAATTGCCAGCAGGTGTGGTAAATCCAGGTAGCGTTGAACTAACAACAAGCATTAGTGTTACTGTAAATGCAGAGTCAGATTCAGAACAGGACAAGACTCTAGTGAGCATAACAGCACCAGAAGCGATAACTGGAGTAGTCTACGGAACAGACAAGACGGCAGAAGCCCTTGGGTTGCCTGAAACCGTAACATTGGTAACAGACTTTGGAGATGTGCCGGCTAACGTAACATGGGATGTAGAGAATTCAAGTTACGATCCAGATGTAAAAACAGAGCAGAAATTCGATGTAGATGGAACAGTCGAATTGCCAGCAGGTGTGGTAAATCCAGGTAGCGTTGAACTAACAACAAGCATTAGTGTTACTGTAAATGCAGATTCAGAACAGGACAAGACTCTAGTGAGCATAACAGCACCAGAAGCGATAACTGGAGTAGCCAACGGAACAGCCAAGACAGCAGAAGCCCTTGGATTGCCTGCGACAGTAGAACTAGTCACCGATGCGGGCAGAGTAATTGCTAGTGTGACCTGGGATGTAGCTGCTTCAAGCTATGATCCAGCGAAAAGGGCAGCACAGACCTTCACTGTAGATGGAATAGTAACGTTGCCTATTGGTGTGGTAAATTCAGACAACGTAGACTTGACGACTAAAATCGGTGTAACTGTAAAAGCAGGAACGACGCCAACGCCGGAACCAACACCAACACCAACACCAACACCAACACCAACACCAACACCAACACCAACACCAACACCAGGTCCAACAGCAACACCAGATCCTAAGGCTACGCCAAAACCAGAAGATGATAAAAAGCCAACTAAGCCAACAGATCCAGTAAAACCAACTGAGCCAGAGACTCCAAAAGTAGATCTGTCTGATATTTCAGATCACTGGGCCAAGGCTTCTATCGAAAAAGCAGTAGAACTAGGTTTTGTCAGTGGCTATGAGGATGGAACCTTCAGACCGAATGGTACCGTAACTCGTGGTGAGTTTTCAACGATGTTAGCTAGAGCGCTGAAATTGGATGCTGTTGATTCTGAGTTTAGTTTTTCGGATCAAGGCAAAACACCAGTATGGGCTCAGTCATTCATTCAAGCACTTTCAAAAGCAGGTTTCATTTCTGGATACAAAGATGGTACTTTCCGTGCAAATAATGAAATAACTAGAAGCGAATTAGTTGTTCTTATTGTTCGTGTACTTGGTCTTGAAGTGAATCCAAATGCAACACTAGCGTTTGATGATGCAGATCAAATTCCAGCATGGGCAAAACCTTATGTAGCAACAGCAGCTGAAGCAGGATTGATTAAGGGGAATGGGAATGGCAAATATAATCCGAATGCCTCTTCAACCAGAGCTGAAGCAGTCACTTTGATATTAGCTATGCTAAACACTAAATAACGAACGCTTTGATACGACGCACCGTCCTATATTGGCGGTGCGTTGTTATAACTTTAACTTTTCATGTGGACAAAGGCGATCTACCTATCATGCATGCTGTAAAAGGTGGGATGACAGGTGGGTTAACTGACTGCGAGCAGATTGCCGAAGGGGGATGGCTGAAGATCGCTTATTTTGATGAAAGAGAACCGTCTGTCATGAACGATCGGGAGTGGAAGGGAATTAAGTAAATGACGGGGGTAGAGTCAAACATCATAAGAGCCACGGCTATCTCCCTGGTGGAATGATGGAGGGTATAGTAATTCCGTAGATATAACCGGATATAACTATGGTCAAAGAGAAGATCAATATCTTGTCGATCACGAACAATTTCCAGATCGGATCATGATCGGGAGTGAGAGTACGAGTTGTACGATTACGCGAGGAATCTATGAGAATGATGCTGTTAAAGGATACTGTTCATCCTATGGAGATCAGATACCGGAGTGGTCATGTTCGCATGAGAAATCATGGCAGGATGTGGTGAATTACCCTCATTTGACGGGCATATTCGTTTGGACTTCATATTCCACATTGTGCTACTTGCAGCAGTAAGCTGATTTGTAACGGTTGCAGTAATTGCGGAAAGTGTGGATGAGTCTAATTCACTGCTTTTACAAGTGGAATCATTAGGGAGTATTTGCTCATTCATGAAGTGAGATATAGCCACCGGGGAGCTTGTGATAAGGATTCGGGAGGGGGACTCGGTTTTATATGGAATAAAATAACTGTGGTTAAATGATTGCTATTACAACTTAATTGTGATATAAATATAAGTAAGCGTATACAAATTGGGTTGTTACTGTTAAATCAGGCAAAACCATGTACCTCTTACTATGGGTATGGTTTTGCTTTTTTGTTTGGTTTAATGTAGATTGGATTGGATTGGAGTCGATAAAGTGAAAATCCAAAAGATACTTAATAATAATGCAGTTGTTGCATTAAACACGAAAAAGCAAGAGGTTATCGTTATAGGCCGGGGAGTTGCATTTAATAAAAAAGTGGATGAGGTTATAAATGAAGAGCTCATTGAGAAAATTTTCACGCTAGAAAATGAAAACCAGAGCGAAAAATTTAAAGCATTATTTACTGAGATACCAATCGAGTATCTAGCATTATCCGAGAGCATTATCAGTTATGCTATGCAGAAGTTGAACAAAAAATTGAATGATAGTAGTTATATTCATTTATCCGACCATATCCACTTTGCGATTCAAAGACATAATAATGGAATTGCGATAAAGAATGGATTGCTATGGGAGATTAAACAGTTTTACAAAGAAGAATACGAGATCGGTCTTGAGGCGCTTAATATGATTCTAGAGCAGTTCGGTGTCATATTACCTGAAGATGAAGCAGGGTTCTTAGCACTACACATTGTAAATGCTGAAATGAATGAAGAAATGCCTAACTTGAAGAAAATAACCAAAGTTATGCAAGAAATACTAACGATTATCCGGTACAACTATAAAGCTGATCTCGATGAGCAATCTCTTGGTTATTATCGTTTTATTACCCATTTGAAATTTTTTGCACAACGACTTGTGAATGAGGTTCATTATGATCACGATGATTTTGATGAAATGCTGGACGTTGTCAGGATTAAATATCCTAAAGCATATGAATGTGCATTAAAAATAAGGAAGTTTGTAAACAGTCAGTATGGATATCCATTAACAGATGAAGAAGTAGTGTATCTGACAGTACACATACAACGAGTGTTTCATAAAAAAGAAGAATAAATTTAGGGTGTTACCTTTTGGGCAAGCCTAAATCAAACGATTATGTTTGATTTAGGCTTTTCTATTTTTCTACTATATACAAGGAGTGAGAGAAATGAAGTATAAGGGTCTAGCAGTAGATATACTTAGAGAAGTCGGTGGCAGAGAGAATGTCGAAGCCTTGGTACATTGTGCAACTCGGCTACGATTTACGTTGAAGGACCAGTCTAAAGCGAACAAAGACACATTATCGAAGATGGAAGGTGTATTAAGTGTTGTCGTTAGTGGAGGTCAATTCCAGGTCATCATTGGGGCGCATGTGTCCGATGTATATGCTGAAATCGTTAAAGTCGGCAAATTAGACGCAGGTACTGTAAACGAGGGAACAGATGTGAAATCCAAGGAGTCGTTATCGAATCGGATTTTTGGAATCATTTCAGGAAGCTTTTCGCCATTACTGGGTGCTCTAGCAGGATCAGGTATGTTGAAGGCGTTATTAATTGTTCTAACCACAGTAGGAGTCTTGAAAGCAACAGATCCTACGTATTTAATCCTATCTGCTGCTGGGAATGCCGTCTTTTATTTCTTGCCGATCTTCTTAGGGATTACATTAGCTACGAAGCTAAACGCCAGTCCATATATTGGTGGGGTTATCGGGGCAGCATTGCTTGAACCGAATTATACGGGCTTAGCGAGTATTGAAGGCGGTGTATCGTTCCTTCAAATTCCGGTCATTGTTGCAAGCTATTCAGCAACAGTATTTCCAATCTTTATCGCTGTATCTATTTATGCTCTCCTGAATAAGGTTTTATTAAAAATTATTCCGAGAAGTATGCAGTTGTTCTTGGTTCCAATGCTGGCAATAATTGTTATCGTTCCTTTAACAATTATTGTATTTGGTCCGTTTGGTGTCTATGTAGGTGATGGCATTTCTAACATTATACTTATGCTTTCTGAGAAGAGCGGTTGGCTTGCTGGGGCAATCATGGGTAGTTCGTGGACATTCTTGACGTTGTTAGGTATACACAATGGATTTATTCCAATTTTTCTTCAGAACTTGTCCCAGGGTGGCGATCCACTAATTGCCACGCTTGCCGCAGCACCTTTTGCACAGCTTGGCGTAGCTGCAGTGGTTGCATTACGATCAAAAGATAAGAGTACAAGATCGGTGGCAGTTTCGGGACTTTTCCCAGGATTTTTAGGAGGGGTAACGGAGCCGATCATATATGGTGTGTTATTCAAATATAAACGCACACTTCCATATGTTATTATCGCCGGAGCTATTGGTGGTGCAATTTCCGGAGCAGCAGGTGTCAGAGCTTTTGCTTTTGCTTTCCCAAGCGTTCTATCGATTCCTTCGTTTGGTCCAATCGTACCCTACATTATTAGTCTTGTCGTTTCTTTTGTACTGGCAGCAGCACTCACATATTTCTTAGGTTATGAAGACAAGAAGAAAAAGGAACAGCCTCAAGAAATAACAGAAAAGCCGGTAATCAGTTCGAAAAATCAAACGATTTTTAGTCCATTAACGGGCGCTGTTAAGACCTTGAGTGAAATTAGTGACAAAGCTTTCTCATCTGGTGCAATGGGAAAAGGAGTAGCCATTGAACCGACTGTAGGTGAAGTTGTATCTCCTGTAGACGGGAAAGTTACAAATGTATTTCCTTCGTATCACGCTATTGGCATAACATCGGATGAAGGAATCGAAATTCTCATTCATGTAGGTGTAAATACAGTCAAACTGAAGGGTAAATACTTTGAGCCTGTTGCTGTACAAGGAGCCACGGTGAGAAAAGGGGATACACTTCTGAAATTTGATATTGAAAAGATTAGAGAAGAGGGCTTTGAATTGACAACGCCAGTCATTGTCACGAATGCTGATGAATATTTGGATGTCGTTGAAACGAAGAATTCAAGTGTTAGTAAGAACGATAATTTACTTACGATTTTGGTGTAGTATTTTCATAATAAAAGATATAGATTGGGGTAGGTTGTAGTGGAAAGAACATTCATGATTACAGATGCAGATGGAATTCATGCAAGACCAGCAACAGCTTTAATTAAAGCGGTGACGAATTCAAATTCTGAAGTGTTTGCTGAAGCGAAAGGTACAACAATAAAGGTGAAATCAATTCTAAATATGCTTTCTTTAGGTCTTGAACAAGGGGATACGATTAAGTTTATTGCGAATGGTGAAGATGAAGCAGCTGTCTTGTCAGAGCTTCAAAGCGTTATGGAAAAAGGGTTGGGCGTTGTACATGAATAAGATTCATGGAATCGCAGCATCCGCAGGGATATCAATTGCTAGAGCTTACCGCCTTGCGCATGAAGAGTTAATTATTGAAAAAAGCGGTGTATCTGACATTCATCTTGAGATGAGTAGGTTCGATGAAGCGGTGAAACTTTCTCTCGCTGAAATTGAGATTCTAAAGGAAAGAACACAAGAGAAGTTAGGGGAGGAGAAAGCAGAAATTTTTGAATCCCATCTTATGCTTCTTTCCGATGCAGAATTAATTGATGCTGTAAAAGAAAAAGTGAACGATAAACATGTTAATGCTGAGTATGCTTTACAGGAAGTTTCAACGATGTACGTTAGTATGTTCGAGAATATGAAAAGTGCATATCTTCAAGAGCGTGCAGCTGATATGCGAGATGTAACGAAACGTGTTCTATCCCATCTCCTGAATGTAAAGTTCGTTAATCTTGCAGCCATCTCCGAGGAAGTTGTGCTGATCGCGAAGGACCTAACGCCTTCAGATACAGCACAACTAGATCGACAGTATGTAAAAGGCTTTGTAACCAACATTGGTGGTCGTACTTCACATTCAGCAATTATGGCAAGATCACTTGAAATTCCGGCAGTTGTAGGCACCAAAGATATTATGGATGTTGTTATAGATGGCGATATCATCATTATCGATGGTATGGAAGGACACGTGATTATTCATCCAACGGATGAAGTCATTGCAGCCTATCATGCGAAGCAAGTAGCTTATGAGGAACAAAAAGCCGAGTGGGCGAAACTTCGTCTTGAACCGACCCTTACACAAGATGGACACCACGTCGAACTAGGCGCAAACATAGGTACACCAACGGATGTTGATGGTGTTCTGAATAACGGCGGCGAAGCGGTTGGACTCTATCGTACTGAATTTCTGTATATGGGTCGTGACAAGCTTCCAACGGAGGAAGAGCAGTTTAGCGCTTATAAGACGGTATTACAGAAAATGAGTGGTAAACCGGTCGTTGTACGCACACTAGATATTGGCGGCGACAAAGAGTTGCCTTACCTCAATTTACCGAAAGAAATGAATCCTTTCTTAGGCTTCCGCGCGATTCGACTATGTCTAGAGGAGCAAGGAGTATTCCGTACACAGTTGCGTGCATTATTACGAGCAAGTGTGTTCGGTAACCTGAAAATCATGTTCCCCATGATTGCAACGCTGGAAGAGTTCCGTGAGGCGAAGGCCATATTATTAGAAGAGAAGAAGAAGCTTGTTGATGAGGGCATTGAAGTTTCAGAACAAATAGAGATCGGTATCATGGTTGAGATTCCTTCAACGGCTGTATTAGCTGATCAGTTCGCAAAGGAAGTAGATTTCTTCAGTATTGGAACGAATGACTTAATTCAATATACACTGGCTGCCGATCGAATGAATGAACGTGTATCGTACTTATATCAACCGTACAACCCATCCATTTTACGCTTAATTAAGCAAGTTATCGAGGCGGCGCATCAACATGGTCGATGGGTGGGCATGTGTGGCGAGATGGCAGGGGATGCAACAGCTATCCCTCTACTCATTGGACTTGGTTTGGATGAATTCAGTATGAGTGCGACGTCTATTCTATCTGCACGCTCGCAGATATCCAAGCTTAATCAGAAGCAGATGCGGGAACTAGCGCAACAAGCCTTGGAATGTGGTACGGCAAAGGAAGTTGTTGATTTGGTAAATGCATCGTTGTTCATTAATTCTTTGAGTTAATCATGTTAGCACAATAAAATAAGATTGGAGACTAGATTATGAATAAAGACAATAATCCTACTTTACATTTCCCCGATAGCTTCTTATGGGGCGGTGCCGTGGCAGCCAATCAGATTGAAGGTGCTTATAACGAAGATGGTAAGGGATTGTCTACGCAAGATGTGTCGCCGAAGGGAATTATGGGACCCATTACTGAGTACCCAACGGAAGAGAACTTGAAGTTGGTCGGAATAGACTTTTATCATCGATATAAAGAAGACGTAAAGCTGTTTGCAGAAATGGGATTTAAAGTGTTCCGTACTTCGATTGCATGGTCACGTATTTTTCCCAATGGGGACGACTTGGTGCCAAATGAGAAAGGACTTCAATTCTATGATGAGCTATTTGATGAATGTCACAAATATGGTATTGAGCCGCTAGTAACACTCTCACACTATGAAACCCCATTACATTTATCCAAACAGTATAATGGATGGGTAAACCGTAGGCTCGTTGAGTTTTATACACGGTATGTGACAGTGGTGTTCAATCGCTATAAGGACAAAGTGAAATATTGGCTGACGTTTAATGAAATCAACTCCATCTTAGAGGCACCGTTCATGAGTGGTGGAATTTATACACCCAAGGAACAACTTACGAAACAAGATCTTTACCAAGCGGTACATCATGAGCTTGTTGCAAGTGCTGCTGCTGTAAAGCTCTGTCATGAGATTATTCCTGATGCGAAAATTGGCTGTATGATGCTTGCGCTGCCAACGTATCCACTAACACCAAATCCGAATGATGTCATTGCTACAATGCACTATGAGCACAAGAATTACTTCTTTGGTGATGTACATGTTCGCGGCGTCTATCCAGGCTATATGAAGCGTTATTTCCGGGAGCATGGAATAACGATTGAAATAGAACCGGGCGATGAAGAAATGCTTCTTAACACGGTAGATTTCATTTCGTTCAGCTACTACATGAGCAATTGCGAAACGACTGACCCGAGCGTCGTAAGTGGACCAGGTAACATCTTCGGTGGTGTTCCAAATCCGCATCTGGAGGCAAGCGAGTGGGGATGGCAAATTGATCCGCAAGGTTTGCGATACGTACTCAATATGCTCTATGATCGCTACCAAAAGCCACTATTTATTGTTGAGAACGGTCTTGGTGCGGTGGATGAGCTCATTGTCAATGATGCAGGCGAGAAAACGGTTGAAGATGACTACCGTATTCAGTATTTAAATGATCATCTCGTACAGGTTGTTGAAGCCATTGAAGATGGTGTTGATGTGATGGGGTATACATCATGGGGTTGTATTGATCTCGTGAGTGCATCTTCGGCTCAATTGAAAAAACGCTACGGATATATTTATGTGGATCGCAATGATGATGGGAGCGGTACGCTTGAACGTTATCGTAAGAAATCCTTCCATTGGTACAAACAAGTTATTGCAACCAACGGAAAGTCTCTACGAGTGAAGTAATAACAATAAGCTGACTTTGATATTATATAAAGTCAGCTTATTTCTTGTGTTTTTTACTGAATGGTGAGCTGAATCAATCCTTTACGGTCCGGTCGGTGTATAATTAACCATTCAGTGACTTGTTTTAATCGGCGGTTTTACCTTTTCAGGCGTAACGAAGATTAAGCCGATACGCCTTACTTCTTGACAGATCCCCTATAACGCGGTACCCCCAGATGCCTTGGTATTGAAATGAATAGTACCGTCACTTTCTCCTACAACTGAGACTAGAAATAGTTTATGCAGCTGTTGTGACAATACAACCGAAGAAACTTAACGAAAAGTGGTAATCCATAAAATGGTAATTCATAGTTTCTAATGAGTCCGAATTCAGTATCCATTTGTTTCTTCACACCAATACTAAACATATTAGTTCCAGTAAGTCCTACTTCTCTTAGCTCATTCAATCCTTCTTAGCTACTTGCATCCTTACCTTCAACACCTAAATAACGATTAAGCAAAGTAACAACTTCTGCTCTAGTGACTGGATTATCCATCCCATAGCTTCCATCAGGATACCACCAATAACACCAGTGATTAGCGTAGTGTTGGTGATTAACTCTATACCTGTTTGACGAATATATAATACCCACCATTCTTCTGTGATACAAAGTCCTGTTGCTCTTCTTGCAGCTTTTCATCCAACATCGATTAATACTCAAAAACTGCTAATCCAAACAATTCTTTTTCAAGGGAAATATTCAATATATGATTCGTCTTAAGACTCTTGTACCTTAAGGAATAAGCTTACTCATCACCATCATCAGTAATGGGTTTTAGGAAGTAGCTTATATCAAGGCTAAAGTGATCTGCTATCAGCATAATAGTCATAAACTTTAGATACAGGTGGGGAAGAGAGAACACAGCGGGAGATCGCCAAGGAGCTTGGCATCAGTCGCAGCTATGCGTCGCGGATTGAGAAGCGGGCGCTGATGAAGCTGTATCATGAGTTTTATAAGGCGAAGCGGTAGAGTGGGGGAGGCTGGCTTTTGAGGGTAAGTAGGAGCTAACAAGTTCCCCTTGGTTTTATAGATTTACCATACAAATAACCAACACCCCAAACCATTCCTTTATAGGCGGAATAGCTTGGGGTGTTTCATTTTTATCGAGCTTATCGGAAAAAGAAGGAAAATATACATATATATTGAATACAAAACAACAAAGAAGGAGGATCAAAATGTCATATAGTGAAAATGAATTGCGTTCGTCATTAACCCTAGCTGTTCCAATTATTTTAAACAGGCATTTTCATTCTATGAATATGAATAAAAATATTGAATCCGCCTGGTTTGTAGAGACGCATAATGAATTGTTAGATTCAACATTCAGTACGATATTAATGAGTATGGTAGAAGCACTGTTCTTGGATTCATTTGATTACGACCAATACCTAAACCTACTAGAAAAAGAGGGGTTTGAGCAAGGGATTTATACTGCAGAAATATTCGGTGATCATTTTGATATCATACTGGAAATGAGCAAGGATTTAAACTTAATCGCTCAGAATGTTATGTTTAAGATCATTGAAGAGATGGAAGATGATTCTACGATTCGATTGATTTTTTATAATCGTTTAATGGAATGCAACTGGACACGTTTTTCTGGCTTTGCACAGGGTTATTTGTCTAATAAAAACCAACAAATTGACAAGTTACATGAACAAAAAATTGCTGTTATGGGACAAATGGCAGCAGGTATGGCACATGAAATACGGAATCCGCTTGCTTCGATTAAAGGATTTGCTCAGCTTGTAAATAATAGGCTATATGAGCCGGAGATCAAGGCGGATGAATTGCGAGCTTATTTGGATATAACCATCAAAGAGATTGATGCTCTGAACGGATTAGTAACGGACTTCCTAGTACTGGCTCGAAAAGGAGATAGTACGAAGAATAACGGCGTAGTATTTAACGTTATCGAGGTTATACATAGAGTTAATAACATCGTGAATCAACTCATACTTAGTGATGATATTATTCTTTCCGTAGAGTATTCATTAGAGAAAGTACTAACGTATGGAAGCGCCTCTCAACTAGAGCAGGTAATCCTGAATATCTTGAAAAATAGTATTGATTCATTTACAGCATTTAGAGGCAGAATAGACATTACAGTTACCGCTGTTGCTGAGACTAACGAAATTATACTTATCTTTAAAGACAATGGAGAAGGAATTTCACAGGATAAATTAAACCGGATATTTGACCCATTCTTTACAACCAAGCAAAAAGGGACAGGAATTGGATTATCGATTTGTAAACAATTAATAGAAATGTATGGGGGACATATTAAGGTGGATTCAGAAGTTCAGGTAGGAACTAGTGTGATGGTTATTTTGCCTTGGGTAAGTGATTATCACAATTGAGATTACGAACAAATTAGATGAAGGATGATTAAGATGCCGAAATATGAATGGAAGAAACATGACAAAGCATGCTATGTACCAGGTCAGAAGCCAGTTCTGATTGAAGTACCGGAAATGCAATATTTTATGATTCAAGGCAAGGGAGACCCGAACAGTAAGGCATTTCAAGAACATGTAGAGGTACTCTATGCACTGTCTTATGCGATTCGTATGATGCCGAAGCAGGGAGTTACACCAGAAGGATATTTTGAATATACGGTGTTTCCATTAGAGGGATGTTGGGACTTAGATGAAGAGGGAAGAAAGTTGGATTACTTGGATAAGAATCATTTGATTTATACCTTGATGATTCGGCAGCCGAACTTCGTTACAGTGGAGTTGTTCCAATGGGCAGTAGAGCAGGTTCGACGCAAGAAAAGGCATCTCGATGTGGAATCCGTTCGGTTGGACAAGATCACTGAGGGCTTGTGTGTGCAAGTGATGCATCTTGGCAGCTATGATAACGAACCGGAGACATTTGTAATGATGGAGCAATATTGCGCTGATCATCAGCTTCGAAGAGCCGAGAAAACACATAAAGAAATTTATCTGACGGATGCCCGTAAAACAGTACCAGAAAAACTGAAGACGGTTCTGCGATTTAAGGTGGAAAGAGATATATAAACCAATGATCACGCCACTAAATCCTCCGACAATGTTCAACGGAATATCATGAAAAGCAAGTACAGCAAAAAGGAACAAGCCTGGTGCAGAAGCTCATCAGGCTTGTTCCTTCTATTTCTCGCTGCTTCGGAAGCATACGCGTCCCTTAGAGGACGGCACAGCCGTTTCTACTTGTCGCTAAGTTGTATCTCTTTTTCTTTTACAAACTTCTCCAGAACCCTAAAGTCCTCGGTAACCTTTTTAAATGGTAAAGATCCCAGTACCTTATCCCGGTAATCTTTTTTGGCTGCAGCGGACAGACGGGAATCAAGTATGCTGAGTACACCAAGGTCAGTTTCACTACGGATCAGGCGCCCGGTTCCTTGTCTTAAGCGTAGCAGCATGTCCGGTACAAAAACGTCTTTTAAGGGATCCTTCGCCAAAGATGCCTTATATTCATAGACAGGATCGGCAGGAACGGGGAAGGGCAAACGGAAAATAATTAACTGCGACAAATCGGAACCTTCGATATTCACGCCTTCCCAGAATACACCGGTACTAAGAAGGACACCTTTACTACCCCGGAATTCAGCGATCACCCCATCCTGAGATGATCCTTCTCTTTGAACATGCACCGCCCATGCAAGCTTCTCGGATTTTAACTTATTATGAATGTACTTCATATCCTCCTTAGCTGAAAAAAGGACCAATGTCCGTCCGTCCGTTAAATTACAGAGCCTCATCATTTCCTTGTATGCCGCTTCAAGATAACCTCCCTTGTTCTGATGGTTGTAGTATGGGATGTCCTTGGCAATATACATCATGGTGTGGTTGTCATAATCAAATGGTGAAGCCTGGCGCTCCATATAATCACCCCTATAACCGAGGGACTCAGTCAGATAAGCGTATTGTTCCTCTAGTGTTTCTCCGCTTTGGCACATGGTTGCTGACGTTAAAATAACAGATGTCTTCCCGTTAAATAAGCTATACCTTAGAAACTGGCTTATGCCTTTAGGACAGATACTAATGGTAGCCTCACGTTGGGTATTGCTTGCCCAGATCAGATAGTTATCCTCCACTCCGGCGAGTATATCAAAGAGATCTATAAGTCCGTTCATAGCTTCAAAAATATTGTCGATCTCCCGCTCATGCCGTGAAGTTAAGACGGAAAGGCTAAGATTAAACCCTTTCAAAACCTGTGCCCCTCGTCTTAACGGAATTACTGCGATCTCCGACACTTTTATACGGTCATTGTCCTGCTTGGCTGTTTGAAGCAAATCCGACTCTACCTGTTTGAAAATATGGCCAACACATCTTTTTAAAAATTTAAATTGAGGCATAAGGTCCATATCTGCGGATTGTTTGAAGAGAATCTGTAAGGCGTCATCCAGAATACGGCAGGTTCCCCGGAATGTAAACTCGAGCGTTCTTGCATCTCTAACCTTTGCTTCCAGATTATGAGCTTCATCAATTACGATCAGAGCTGGCCGTTCAGTGATTAATCCCTTCGTTCCTTCTTTTTTCTTGATCAAATCACGGATGAGCAGGTCCTGGTTTACGATAATAAAATCCATGTCGCTGGCGCTGGCGTTAATCTTAGCTCTCATCTCGTAAAACGAACATGTACTTTTATAATGGCAACGTTCAAATTTACAATCATTCACACAAACATTAGACCATACAGCATCACTAACTCCGCCCTTAATATCTGCTCTCTCATCAATGTCATAATTCACAATACGCTGGGCAAGCGTAGACAGAGTTGAGCTTGAATTATCAGGTTGTAACAGGTCTGTTGCCCTGTACCGGCAAGCATACTGCCCCATGCCTTTTCCGACTACGGAGCGAACCGATGTAAATCCGAGCCGGCTTCCGATAAATCTCAGATCTTTATGTATCTGTTCTGAAAGTTGTATGGAGGATGTTGCAATAATGATCGGTTGCCGTGAGACTTGGTTTATGAGCAGGCTGGGAATGAGGTATGCAAAGGACTTACCGATGCCGACTCCAGCTTCAATCATTGCGTTTCTACCATTAATATAAGCATCAGCGATATCCAGAGACATATCCTGCTGGCCGATCCGCTCTTTAAGTCCAATCCTGGGAAATCTATCATACATCCGAAAGATGGCATTGACTAAAGAGGGCTCGATGTCCTTTTTTAGCTCCCGCTTCTGTAATTTGTAGAGATCACTTAACCAGCTAATAACGACCGCCCCTTTTCAAAATCAATAATCTTCCTAATTATAGTTTTTTTTAAAGTAGAAGAATTTATAAGCTTTACACTATAAATTATCTTTCTATTTCTCGCTGAAACGGATACCTGAAAGCGATACAAGGTATCACTGCTTCGAAAGCATAGGCTCCCTTTTGAGGACGGCATAGTCGTTTCCACATGGTGAGGTTGTAATTATCTTCGATGCTACCCTAACAGTCAAGTGTCAGAACATAATATAATGCCATAATGATTTCTTTTTTCGGCCAAGTCTTATCTGAAGTTCATCAAAAAGGTTTGACAATGAAATTCTAAGTGATTAAAGGAAGATTCGGGTTGGAGCATGGGGGAGAAGAATGGACCCAACGCGAAATCGCCAAAGAGCTCGGCATTTCCCGCTCTTATGTGTCCTGGATTGAGAAGCGGGCATTCATGAAGTTGTATCATGAGTTTTATAAGGCGAAGCGGTGAAGGATCCGGGGATGGGGGTGTCCCATAAGTGAAAAATCTACAAATGAGACAGCCTATCTCATTTCAAAATCGTAAAAAATCTTAAAAACCAGCAAGTCTCCGGATCATTGGAGACTTGCTGGTTTCTGTTTTCGGTCTGTTGCGGCTTGCTTCAACAGATTACAGGCAAGGGAAAGCCACCCGACTTCGAGGGTTACTTTTTGCATGACTCGAAGCAGGAAACGTCGGAATCCCCGGTTGTTCTTTAGTTGTCCAAACACACTTTCCGGTTCAGTCACCATAGTTCATCGACCTTCCTCTCCAGCTGTAGTAGTTGATTGTTCAATCGCGCGCGAAAATTGTACGAATTGGTAGGCATCGGGAGAAGAGGTTGGTGGGGTTAGGGGAGTAGTAGTAAATCTGTGATTGTTCATATAAGAAGAGGCATCGCGTAATAAAATTGAAATTAGGTAATGCCTCTTTAATTTTGCTGTTAATCGGTTGTATTTATTAATCACTCAACTTTCGCAGCTTAAATCTTTAAACAAACCCACTGTTCAGACATGGAATGTTGTTGTAGCATAGAGCTACGCACCTTTCTTGTTTGTTGGTTGATTCGACACTTCCATGATACCAAACAAGTAAGGTGTTTTCTGTCAATTCGAACAATTTTTTTAGGCTTATTCTCACTGGCTCAAGGGATTAGATTGATTTTCTAGCTGCGAAAGCTGAGTTAATAACATATGGGATTCCTACCTGCAAGGGTAACTCCCAAATTGATTCTGTGAATGAAAGATACATCAACATAACATCGAATGCCCATCCAAGCAATCGAGCTGTTAATCGAGCAGGGAGTGAATCTTGAGGCGGAGGACTAACTCGGAGATATGGCGCTAAAAAAAGCGGTCAAGTTCAAGCAAACTAAGCGATCGTCAAGCTAATCGAAGCGGGTGCCCTTCAGAAAACCGCGGAGGGGATGCGTTAGAAAGAGCTTGCCGCAGGACTGAAAGAGAGAGTTGAGTCGGGACCCGTCCCGGACAGGAGATAATTTAATTAACGGAGCAAGCAGAATACGATATTAGGAGGAGAGACCGTTGAATCAGGCTGTGGATGCTTTTCTGAATAAGGTATGGAAGGAAATCACTACGATTTACGCAAAAGAAAGCAAAAGGATCAATGAGTTTAAGGATCAAAGCAGGTTGCAAGCTGGAGTCAACAGATACCTTCGAGTGGCGTGGAGAAAAGGCAAGTTTACCTGGGCGGAAGGGAAAATACATATCGATGTCTACGAGCCGTTATCCTGGACAGACAGCTCGTATAAATTTGAAGCGGATACTTACGTCACGGAGTTGACCGATGAACTTCTGACTGAGGAGTTCTTTCCTGCCTTGTGCGGGTTTGTGGATGGCCTGTTCCGCTCGGAAGAACTGGGACCCCGTTTCTTTGATTACAAGTTTGAAGTTGTATTTGAGTTTGAGTGGGAGAAGTCGAAATTAACCCTTAACCAACAGCTGTTTAATGAGCCCAAGTTGATCCAACTCCAAAAGACGCTGGATCATTTTATTCAGACGAAGATTCTTCCTGATCTGCCCGTGTTGCCGGGAGAGAATGACATGTTCTTTTTCGCCCGCCATTTGGTCAATCCTGATCTGATGAAACAGGAAGCAGAAGAGATTGATTCGTTGATCCGTCGCCTCTCCGACAAGCTAAATAAGAACCAAGAGCGCAAAAATAATTGGATCAGAGAGTATACTTCGGCCTTTAATAGTTGGGCACGAGATCACTTTTTGCCGCAGCATTTTACCCATTCCGGTAATTATGGAAACGAATGGATTTTGAAGGGAGAACCGATTCATCCTACCGTAGATGACGGAGAATTGGATTTCTTTCTTTATGCGGCCCTGCAGATCGGCTTCATCGATCCGGAAACTCGGCAGAAGTACCTGGAACTTGCGGTCAATTGGGTTCCAAGCAGGCAGCAGATTATTTGAGAATAGGTAGCGGATTATTTGCGAGTACCTATCTGGGAGAGCGGGTCGAGGCCCGAAACAATGACGTGGCGCAGACGATCGAAATCCAGATTCTCTCTGAAGAGGAGGCGGCTTACGGGGAAGCGCTCGATTATATCATCAATCTTTTGCGGCAGGGTTTTCCTAAAGAATACAACCTAAAGTTGAAGAGCAGCCAGAAGTACTTCCTTCCTGTGAAAAAACTGGCGAAGTCCAAGCTGCATCAGTTTTTTGCCAATGCGCTCAGCTACCCTACCCTTTTTCCAAAGCTAGCAGAATATGCGGATACAGCTATGGAAGAGTTCGCTTGGTACCGGGATGTGGAGCCGAGCGAGAAATCGGTCATGCCGGGAACTTATGCCGTAATGGGCCTCGGCTTGTACAGCGAAGCTTATTTTCCGCTGGTCTGCCGCTATATGGAACTGGTAGATACGGAGCATCAGTTGGTGCAGGACGGCTATGCGGAGGCGTTTATTGAGGCGCATGGCGTAAAGGCGGAGCATATGCCGGTGATCGTATCTATTTTGCTGGGAGGGAATGAGGAAGGCAGACTGGTCAAGAATCTAACCATCGACCGTCCTGAGCTTGCCGAGGCGCTTTTCGAGGCGCTGAAAGACAGAGAGAATTATGAACGAGAACTGGTAGTGTGCCGGATTTTCGGGAACGTGAAGAAACTGTCAGGAGCGGCCCGAAAAGCACAGCCACCGCTAAAAGAAGGATTGGAGCAGCTGTTGGCGCTTCAAATGTAACACTTTGGAAATGTTTCCGACGAGGAAACTAGTTGCGAGTCAGGAGAGGACGAAGTGAGGTTGAAGCTGGATGCAGCAGCCATGAACCGATAGAACAGTTGCCCTATACATCCGCTGGACCGGGGAGCCACAGAGTGTCTGGTCTCTATAAATTTAAAAAGAAGAAGAGCCCACGTCGAACGTGGGCTCTTGTCGTTGCTTGCATGATCCGGTCGGCCTTTTAGGTTTCTCTCAGCTGCTTAACCACTTCCACAGCGAACTGATCCGTAAACCGAAGGCGTCCATCTTCCTCTACGATACGTACTTCATGCATGCGGCGGTCCAGCCATTCGGTAATCCATCCTGGGGCATAGCCACCTTGACCGAATTCTCCGCCGAAGGCGATCATTTTCTCATAGATAGCCAAGTATCGTTCGCGACTGGTATCCGGGTATGACTTTGTGTATAGCCAAAACTGCACATCATACATCAGATACGACAGTTCATCCGCATGAAAAGAAAAATGGCCTTTTTCTTCAACAATCTGTGTACAGATGCTGCGGATTTTTTGTTCAATATTTTCCACTTCCGTCACTTGACCACAAAGCTCCCCCAGCAAAGGAGAAAATTTACCGTGGGCTACTTTGTAAAGATCCGCTTCCTTGTCCTCCTCAGAGGTATCGAATTCTTCTTCGCTCACTAGGCCACTAATAAACGCTTCGAAATTTTCGGCCAGGAAAGTAATTTCATAATCGTCCTCCTGATCGATGTGAATCACTTCTGGTTCACCATCTCTTCCGCATGCCCGGTAATCTAACATCACGACGTCATGACCTGCTGAAGGACAATCGCAGATCACTACGCCAATGTCAGGATATCCCCATTCCTCAATCATAAACCGACTGCCGAGATCCCCGCAGAGCGAATAGCTTTTCTCACGGCCAATGCCGAGGATGCCCGTAATAGCAATATGATCCTCAGCCCAGGAAGTGGGTTCCTCTGTTAGAAAGCATGTGTTCTTCGGAATTCCGCCATTCTGCTGCTTCATTAGTAGTATATAAGAGGAGGGGAGCTTGTATCCCAGCTCTTCCTCGATCGAGGTGATCAGTTCATCCGTGGGTGGCTCGGATAGATAGGAATTCCTCGTGTACTCGCTGTCGTCCCAAAAATCAACAAGCAACATGTTCAAAAAAGGAACTTCCTCCGCTCCCGAACCACGAGACTCCATGGCTGCTTCCCTTCTGGTAGCCATCCGACGCTCTTGTCTTTGCTGTTTCTCCGCTTTTTGCAAGCTCCACTTTAACCATAATTCAGTACGCTGATCACCGGCTTCTAATTTGTCAGAGGTACTGAATGCCTTAGCCGCATCCTCATATCTTTTTAAATGATAAAGAGCAAAACCTACCCGATAATGCCATAGTGGATCATGTTGACCTGCTTCAGATATTTTTTCGAATTGGTTGAGTGCTTCTTCATAAAGCCCCAAGTTGTTATACGCTCTGGCCAGTCGGCTGACCACCTCATATTCCCGTTCCTCCTCAGGAATGGCTAACAGCGACTCCACGATACGCTGATGTTCGTCTTCTTCATGCCATTGGTTCAATTGTTCGATAAGCGTTTGGTCCATTGCAGCCTCCAAAACTATTATTTTTCTTAAAAAATTTAGCGGCGTTTGTCCTCAAAAATTCGTGCAGTGAGGGGGGGACTAAGGGTTACATCGACGCAAGCCAAGCAGCGCTGCCGCCTACGATCGTCAATATTGCTCCGGCTGAAATTCCCCATCTATGCTTTTTATCTAATCCAACTATCCCAATTAAACTAGGCAGCAGCCATTTAAAAGCAAGGAGAGAGAAGACACCTTGTACGGTTCCCCAAAGTACCAGATTCTTGGCCTGATCCGTGTAGGCACCGGTTGAAACTGGACGGGAGAAGGCCAATGTTCCTCCGGTTCGTGCGTTCCAAGATGTCATTATCAAATACATAATCAAAGTTAGCAAAGTCAAAAAAACCGTGAGTATAAACTTGATCAGGTCGGGTGATGACCATTTTTTCGAGGACTTGGATGTAGGTAATCCAATTAGGAAGAATACAAAGCCTACAAATACCGCACAACCTACAAAGGCACATAAAACGGCATTCACGATGGCTCCCGCCATCAAAAGAATAAAAATCATACGCTCCTCCAGTAGTTTGGGTAATAGGATTTCAACATCTCCCGATTAGAGCTCACTGCGGGTAACCAAATCGGTGCATCACCAGCAAATTCGAGCAGGTCTTGACCCCGGAGCTGCAGTATATAACGTTTGGTATCTTCTACCTTTACAAATTGTAACATCAATAAATGGGTGTGTACATGAATAAGAGAACGATCTCGGGGAATGAATCATACTGGATTAACACTAAAAAAAGGCTCCTTTCTGTGTGAAGGGGGTCCCGCTTTCCTTATGTTACAATTGAATTGACTTTGTGTATGGGAATTCAGAATTTCATTTAAAGAGCATACTCAAATAACAAGGAAGGTGAAGGCAATGTTAAGCGAGAACAATAAGAAAAAGCTTGAGCTCATTGTTCGGGAACATCAGTTCGAACACGCGATGGATTATTTGAAGGAGTCTGTACGCCAAGGCATTCGCTTGTCCAAGAAAGAGATGGAGAATTACAAGGATATATGCCCTTCCCGCATAGGGGGCGATCCGGATCTGCCGCCTAACGTGGAATGGCCGCTGGATGCTAACGGGACCCCTATGACGTTCCTGGCTCAGCTGTGTCTGCGTGAATTGGCGCCTCATGATGAGTCTTCCCTGCTTCCAGCGGGAGGCATGCTTTATCTTTTCGTTGGGGTGGATGAACCTTCTTATCATATTGAACACAAGGTGCTGTATCTACAAGAGGAGAAGCTGCAGGAAGCAAAGCGTCAACCTTCACCCGAAGTGACGGCGCTCGAGGAGAAGTTTGTCGGTTACCGGGTAACTGCCAGAGCCACGATGGAGCCACCCAATTACGGCTATGTGGAGTACGAGCAGATAGAGAATGATGAGCATGATTACGAGCAATATGAAGATTTATGCTTCGAGTTGACCGAAGGGAATTCGAGCGACCTTGCGGTTTTGTTCGGTTATCCGGCAACCCAGCATGGAGATTGCGAATACAAAGCGGCGCTTCGGCTGTTGACTGGCGAGGAATACAACTATTCCGTGAAGACGGCCATAGAGCGGATAACGGCGTATTTGAACGGCGATTCTGACAAGGCAGAGCAGGAAGTCCGCGATACGATTTTGCTGCTGGCGCTAGATTCGGATCAGGAGGTCGGGTTTTGCTGGTGGGATGCCGGAGAACTGCAATTTTATATTCGGAAGGAAGATCTGCTGGCGGGAAACTTTGCACATACCTATTGTTCCCTGTATTCTAGTTAGACGTCAAAAATGACTTTCATACATCCATGAATATCGCAATGATGGGATATCCTGCATGCCATTGTTGAACTAAGCTACCCCCGATTCACCCAAGAGGGTCCGGTGTTCTTTGTCGAGCTGTTGAAGGTTTATGAATCCGGCCATCTTCCGTGTGGTTGGGAAGGGCAGTGGCCTGACGGTCGGCTAATCGTGTATTAACACCAAATCGGATGGTCATGCTGCGCACCGTGCCTTCCTTATCCGTAAAGCAGATCTTCCGCCGATATCGTTCCCTGGCATAGCTCCATGAACGTTTCCGCAATTTGTAAGGCGTCCTCGTAACCTAAGTTTCCCGAGTGGGACACGACAATGGGATATTCGTAGTCTTCTCGGTCCCTGCGCATGTCCCAAGCATAATGATGCCCGCAGCCATTCATGGCAAAGGGTACCGCACCCGGCATGTATTCGGGGAATTCATAGGCCAGCAGCATGGCTCTTAACTCATCAGCGCCGAAAAACTGAAAATACCGCTCCCCGTTCCCAAATTCGCCGCCATTGGAATAACGAAGAAAATCGAGATATGCGGTGGGTAGGCGCTTGTTCGGAATGGACCATTTCGCCGGATCAAACGGCTGGTATAACCCATACAGAGGATTCGATTCCGGGAAGGGATTGCGCTGCCTCCCCGAAATCTCCGCGATTTCCTGCGCGGATAGAGGTTTGTTCCAATGGTTCACAACGTGTTCCAATTCTTGTTGCGTTAATCCGGGATGCTTCCTAAAACACACTTCGAATACCGATTCCCAATTCATCCCGTCATTCCTCCTTTTGTCATCTACTGAATGATTATGTATTAGTATAAGATTAATGTAATTTGTGCTTTTTGTGCAAATATATCTAGTTCTGATTTAGGAAGGCTTCAACATAAAGGGGGAGTACAATTTGAGTAAGACCGATATCTGTGATATATGGTTCGATTATGCCGAGGCCTTTGTGCAGAAAAAGAATGCTTCGGACTGGAACACCTTGACCCCGCAAGAACAAGAGATTGCCGCCTTATGGCTGTTGGAAGCCGATGTGTATAACGGCGGGTTTGTGCAGTTTTTTTGCAATTGGGGAGATGAGGCATATATCTGCGCGGTACGAGCATTACAAGCCATCGGGGCGGCCCATGCGCTCGAAATCGTCCAGTCCGGATATGCCTGCATCGAGCATTTATCGGAAGACAACCGCCTCACTCAGCTCTGGGATATTCCAAAGTTTCTTACCGAGGAAGAGGTAGAACGGCTGGATAAGCTTGATAAGAGATTCTGGGAAGACCAGGATCGCATTGCGGAAATTGCACATCGATATTACGTGCAGTAGCTGGGAATACCTGCTTCATCATAAGATGACATGGTGGACAATATCAAGAAGTCTGCCGATGCTCTGCTGGAGAGGTATGAAGACGCCGCAAGCGTAGCTTTCCAAATAAGTCTGGTCGAGGGAGCCTTATGGCGTGTCACTTTTGAAAAAACCAGGGCTTATCCACGGAATTCAGACTTCTACAGCGCAGTCGCTTGGGCTAAACGGAGAAACGAAATCCGTCATGTAGACAGTACAAAAAAATAAAATAAGTTAAACGGCCTTCGTCCTGAATTCCATGGGATTGAAGGCCTTTTAGCTTTGTCTTTTGTTATAAGCAATGAAATTTGGGCGGTTAAGCGTTGTGGAGGATTTTTCGCAGACATGTAGGGCTAAGGGCGAAGCCCATACCTAGACATGTTTCCTCTCATATATTAATTCAGATCTAATAACAAGGATGTGATCGCGATATGATTCTGAAGGGTATATTAGACGTTAATGTAATCCGCAGAGTAACCAATAACGTAAGTCTGCTAGTCAATTGTGGCGGCGCTCCACTCACTCCATTAAGATTTATTACTTCTGGACCCGTAACATTGAGGAGGAGAAATATGACCACCAGAGTTAATCTAACGCAGGAAGAGGGTGGGGAATGTATCGAACACTCTATAGATGTGGGACGCAATGTTGCACAGAAGCTTAACCTAAGGAACGAACGGCGCTACCGTGTGGAGTTTGATACGGCAACCAAAGTGATGCGCTTTTTCCGAAAGCCGGTTACAAGAGCGAGACTTTTCCTGGGGGTTGGCACACAAGTGGTTGAGGATCGAGAAGCACCTGAGCCTACCGTCATTACCATTCGAGATGACCAGATCTATGTGTCCGCCATTGGTCGTGTTACTCTCGGGATCATTGGTGAGCGGCTTCTGTTGAAGCACGGCTCAAAGAATAAATCCCTCCTAATCTTACGCGGAAAAGACATATTCATCGATCCGTTCATCCAAGTTACCCCGAAGACTGCAGAACAGTTGGGGTTAACAGAGGGTAATACCTCCATGGAATTCAATCAGATCACATCCGTGCTCCGGATCAATCCCGGGAAGTAAGGGAGGTCCACGCTCACTACGAAGGCTGGCTTTGTTGCCAGGATCGTCGCTAAGTCAAAAGGCGTTGTTGTTAACGATATACAGATGTGCGCGTAGGGTTAAGGGGGAGACCTGATCTTGGGCTAGATAACGCCACCTCCCCCAACAACCTCAGCATCTGACATGAGTGATTTTTCTGTATAATGATGTATATTTTAGTTCTTAAATATATAATGTAAGGTAAGTTGATCACATGCGATGCATTCCATCTGACCCTAACAACGGTTTACCATTTCATGAAAGAGTACGGGAAGGAAAGCAAAATGAAAAACATATTATTGAAGTATTTAGCCAGATTTACAACACTTAACGAAGAAGAACAACAGGCAATCGTTGAAGAAATACTGGTTCAAGAATATAAAAAAGGAACAGTTCTCCTTAGACAAGGAGATGTTCCTACGAAATGTTATTTCGTGTTAAAGGGATGCGTAAGGCAGTATTCGATTAATGAAGCGGGAAAAGAGGTCACATCCAATTTCTACACAGAGGAGCAAGCCATCTCGATCTTTAATTCTCATAAACAAGATAAGTCATCCGAGTACACCTTTACGTGTCTTGAAGACTCAGTATTGGTCGTTGGCGATCTAGCGATCGAAGAGGACATGTATAACAAATACGGTCAATTGGAGTCCATGACACGCAAGATGATCGAGGAAAAGTTCGGTCAAGTACAAGATGAATATGCTGCATTTATCGCTTCTACACCTGAAGAACGCTTCAAGTCTCTATTAACGAACCGACCCCATTTAATCGATCGCGTGCCTCAACATCAATTGGCAAGTTATCTCGGCATTACCCCTGAGTCATTAAGCAGAATCAAGAAGCGAGTCCATACAGACAATCATGAGGCAGATGTTTAGGCCGTTATAGGGGCCTTCCCGCCTTTAAACAGCAGCCATAACCCAAAGCCCAATTCTCCTACAATCATTGGCACAGTAAATATAAATTTAAGTACGGTAATGACCCCATCGAATTGTGGGAGAAACGCGTTACATAGGTGTATGAGCATATAGCCTACACCAGCAATCACCAATAAGATACTAATGATTTTGGGTATGCCGTTTGATTTGACAGCCACATAGCCCACAATGAGTAAGTGCCCGCCAAAAACAATTAAACCAATCGACCACACGGATTCAAAAGCATCTAAATACAGCATGACTTGTGCTTGAAGCTGATCGGATATCGATAAAGGGTCAGCACTGTTCGCGAGCAGCCACACAAATAGTAAATTCAATATGGCTATTCCTAATATAGCCGCATAGGTAAGACGGAACCACGCACCGAGCAACGAAAGGCCGTTATTCATTGGCTTCAGGAACATATAGAATGCCCACGCGACCACGATGTCACTAACCAGGATGATGACCCAGCCCAAGATTTCAGCTTTGAAAAGCGTGCTTGATGACATGAGATTATGAAATGTGGCGCTGGCATCTCCTTGCACCACAAGGCTTGCATGGACATAGCCATACGAAAAAAATGAAGCAAGTGTCATGATGATAAGCGATATGCCCGCAATCAGAGCAGGTGTTCGCTGATCCGTTCGTTGTATTCCTGTGGTAACCATCCAATAACCCCCTAGGTTCTGTGTTAATCTCATTGTAATCGGAGGGTTATCACGGTTCATTGACTTAAATCAAGGGAATTTGTATTTGGAGGTACGATGGCTGTTGAGTCGAACAGATGGATATGGAGTTCGTAATCCCTAGGAAGCTTTTTCACATGGCGGAATGGTCCATCATGGCTACTGGCCTATTCTTGTAGCGCCACGTTTCTGTTTAAGTACATTCCTTGTGCAGTTCGCCGAGTTTTTTTCTGAAAATGGTGGTTGTTGTATTCGATATAGAGTGTACAGCAGTACGGGAGAGAACAATTACATATCCAGCTTTTTATGATCGCGTTGTTCAAGGTTGCGGGCCGTCGCCTGTGAATATAGACAACAAAAACGGAACTAACACTATTTCATTTTTAAGGAGTTGAGTCTTATATGAATTATGACAGTGATTCACACGCAACTATAATAAGTTCCGTATACAAAGGACTGGCGTCTATTGTTCTGGAGAATGATAGATTACGAGTAGAGGTGGTACCTTCGCTTGGTGCTAAACTAGTCTCTCTGTTCTATAAACCGAGCGGTAAAGAATGGCTCCTAAGTTCAACAGATACGACCCTAGAGGCTACCGAATATGGCTCCGATTTCACGAAAGCGGCGTTGTGCGGCTGGGATGAATGTTTTCCCACTATTAACCCAAGCGGTACGGCATACCAGGCGGATGTCCACCTTCCCGATCATGGAGAGGTATGGGCATTGCCTTGGCAGTCTGAGACGGATGTTCACGGATTATCCTGCAGCGTGAAGGGAGTACAGCTTCCTTATCTGCTGACCAGAAGACTTGAACTAGGACCGGGCTCGGAGTTGAATCTGCATTATAATGTGCTGAACACGGGAGTCTCCGCATTCTCCTTCTTATGGGCAATGCATCCTTTATTCGCTGTTACTGAGGAAACGGCGATATTGCTGCCATCCAAGATGGAGAAAATGGTATGTGTATATGGCGGTCAGTCCTTAGAAGAAGGAGTGGAGTACCAAAGTTCATTATTCAACAAGCTGTCTCCCCTGGAGAAAGGGGATGGATTGAAATTCTATTACTCAGAACCGGTCGGGGGGAATTGGTCGGGCTTGTACGGCGAAGAAACGGGGAATTATATCACAGTCTCAGCATCAGGGACCGAGGTTCCCCAATTTGGAGTATGGATAGACAGTGGCTTGTTAGGCAATCACGTTGCCGTAGCGTTAGAGCCGGGAATTGGATATTATGATAGCTTGGCCAGAGCTGAAAGCAATGGCAGTGCCCTGAAGCTGGAACCTGGAGAAGCGTTTAGCTGGAGCATCTGCCTTTCATTGGGCCAGGGAATTTCCCGCTGTCAAACACAGACTATTAGTTCGTGAGAAGTTTAGCCTTTCGGGATTTTTCGGTAACTTGAGGGGGAGAATCCCGAAATCTTCTTAAAAAGCCGGGAGAAATAATAGGGATCACTAATGCCCACTGCAGAACTGACTTCTTTAATGCTGAGTTCGGTAAGATCAAGAAGATGACCTGCCCGCTGAATTTTGAGCCGCAAGAAATACTCGATTGGGGAGACTCCTGTTTCGGAATTGAATAAATAGATTAGATGCTGTTTCGATACCCCAACATGCTTAGCGAGTTCAGTAAGAGAAATGGAGCCGCTCATATGTCCATTCATATATTGAATAGCCTGCTCTAAATACGTTTCACGTTTCTTTTCTTGTGACGATTTCCCCGCATTTAATCCAATTCCGGAGAGAAGTTGTCTTGCGGTCTGGGCAACATGTACATGGGTCGTCAGGGTATATGTCCGCTCGGCTAGCATTTCAAATGCAGGCACGAACCATTCAATTAAACGAGCCTTGCCGCTGGGTGATAAAGCGAGCGGTGCGTTAGACAGACCGAACAGCTTAACTAATCTATGAGCATGCCCGCCTTTGAAATGAAACCAATAGATGCTCCATGGTCTCTCCTCCATCGCTCCATATCGGTGTGCGGTTTCGGGAGGGATAATCATCATGTCTCCCTGCTGCAGTATCATTTTCTCTCCATGGTTCAGCTCGATCCAGCCTTCTCCAGCTTCGCAAAAGATGAAAATATGAGACGGACTGCCTTCTTGACGTTCCCTGAAATGATATTGAGCGTTAGGGAAATAGCCAATATCCGTAATAAATAATGATGAAGTCAGTTCCTCCTGCTCTAGTTCTCTCATCCAATATTCTGGAAGCACATATAACTTCTCTTCTACAAACCCTTCAGGCTTACGAATATTTTCATGACTCATTCCAGTTCCCCCGTAATTATTAATCAGAATAAGAATATAATCCATCACTTCCCGCATTTCGTCAATTGGAACCTCCCTTGCCAGAGGATAAAGTATAACTATCAAGACAAGGGAGGCATTTCAAACATGAAGCATGAAGCTATAGAGCATAAGCCGGAGGTCAATCCAACTGGATCTGGTCAAGTACAGGTATGGGAAACGAATGTGTTGATTCCTACATATGAGGCGGGTGAAGCTGACCCCAATCCTATGTTTTTAGAGAAAAGAGTGTATCAGGGAAGCACGGGACGCGTGTATCCACATCCGGTGATAGAGAGCATCTCGGATATGAAGAATGATAAAAATTACAAATTGGTCATTCTGGAAAACGAATATATCCGTATTGAGATCATGCCGGAAATTGGGGGGAGAATCTATCGCGCGCTCGACAAGACAAACAATTACGATTTCGTCTACTATAACCGCGTGATTAAGCCTGCACTGGTCGGCCTTGCAGGACCTTGGATATCCGGAGGAATTGAATTTAACTGGCCGCAGCATCACCGGCCGAATACGTTCGGTCCAGTCGAATACAGATACGAAGAAACAGAAAATGGAAGCGCTACAGTCTGGGTGAGCGAGATTGACCGGATGTACGGCACGAAAGTAACTGCTGCATTCAAGCTCTATCCTGGCAAGGCGTATCTGGAAATAAACGCTCAGTTATACAATCGGACACCTGAGCCGCAGACTTTTCTGTGGTGGGCTAATCCGGCCGTAGCGGTTAATGACCATACTCAATCCGTGTTTCCGCCAGACGTGACGGCCGTATTTGATCATGGCAAAAGAGACGTCTCACGTTTTCCGATAGCTAACGGAATCTATTATAAACAGGATTATTCTGAAGGTGTGGATATTTCCCGGTATAAGAACATTCCTGTTCCGACTTCGTACATGGCCTATAAATCGGATTACAATTTTGTTGGCGGATATGATCATGGGGTGGAGGCCGGACTGCTGCATGTGGCGAATCATCATATCTCTCCCGGTAAAAAACAATGGACCTGGGGAAACGGGGAGTTTGGCCAGGCGTGGGACCGTCAATTGACGGATGAAGATGGCCCATACATTGAATTGATGACGGGAGTGTACACCGACAATCAGCCCGACTTCACATGGCTGCAGCCTTACGAGGAAAAGACCTTCAGTCAATACTTCATGCCTTACAAAAACATCGGTGTCGTAAAAAATGCTTCCATTGAGGCAGCCGTCAATCTGGAGGTTGATGCTGAGGCGGGGCAGGCGGTGATTAAGGTGTATACGACTTCGATACTTGAACATGCGGTCGTGGAACTGAGTGGAGCGACAAGCTGTTATATGAAGAAAACTGTAACCTTGTCCCCAGTGGATTCCTTCCAGTCTACTGTAACGCTGAACAGCGGAGAGCAGGAGTATGATTTGAAACTGTCTGTTCGAAATGCTGAAGGCAGGCTGTTGATCTCCTATCAACCGAAACAGCCGGATATTGAGCGGGTTCCTGATGCCGCCAAACCACTGGCAGAGCCGGAAGAGCTGCGTTCGACGGAGGAACTATATCTAGCTGGCCTGCATCTTGAGCAATATCGGCATGCTACGTTTGAGCCCGAAGCCTACTATTTGGAAGGATTGAAGCGGGACAGTGGCGATATTCGGCTTAATGTGGCTTATGGAACCTTGCTGCTTCGCCGTGGATTATATAAAGATAGCGAGAACTATTTCCGCAAAGCGATCGAGCGTTTGACCTGGCGGAATCCCAATCCTTATGACAGTGAGGCCTATTACCAGCTGGGAGTATCGCTGCGTGGACAAAGCCGCTTAGAGGAAGCTTTTGCTGCTTTTCACAAATCAGTATGGTCTGCTGCTTGGCAAGATGCAGGGTACTTCTCTCTTGCACAAATTGCCAGTCTGAAAGGCCAATACGCCGAGGCGCTTGAGCAGGTTGAGCGCTCCCTCATCCGCAATTCACGCAATTACAAAGCACGTAATCTCAAAACTGCACTGCTGCGTAAGCTTGGGTTTGCCGGCAAAGCCAAGACCTTTGCACTTGAAACTCTTGAAATGGATATCGCTGATTTCGGAGCCTATAATGAACTGGCGCTGGCCCATGCAGCCTTGGAAGAAAACGCTGTAGCGGATGAAGTATTGTCTGATTTGCATCAACTGATGAGAAATGATGCTCACAACTATCTCAATTTAATTGAGGATTATATGAACTGCGGTCTCTTTGAAGAAGCCATTGCCGTAGGGGAAAGAGTAGTAAACCAGAAGGATTCTGTCTATCCGATGCTGCATTATGCACTGGGAGAATTATATAAACGTACAGGACAATTTAAGCTAGCTCAGGAAGCGTGTCATAGGGGACAATTGGCTGATCCAACCTATTGTTTCCCGAATACCCTGTTTGAACTTGAGCTGCTAGAAAGAGCAGTTCAATCTAATTCGGAAGACGACAAAGCTCATTACTATCTAGGGAATTTCTATTATGATAAGAAACGGCCGATTGATGCGATTGCGAGTTGGGAGCGGTCTCGTGAGCTGCGGGATGACTATCCGACGGTACACCGCAATTTGGGGCTGGCCTATTATAACAAGCAGAATAATCCGCAAGCGGCACTAGCCTCGCTGGAGCAGGCATTTGCCTGTGCACCGGAAGATGTACGTATTTTATTTGAACTGGATCAACTGCGCAAGAAGCTCGCTTGGTCAACGGAGGAACGCCTTCATATCCTTGAGCAAAGACGAGGACTGGTTGAGAAGAGAGACGATCTTTATGTTGAATATGTAACCTTGCTGAACAATCTTGAACGCTATCAAGAGGCTATTACTGCCCTGTCTCTGCGTAATTTCCATCCTTGGGAAGGTGGAGAGGGTAAGGTAACAGGACAATATAAGTTTGCTCATACCGAGCTTGGCAAGAAAGCACTGCAAGATGGTCAATATGAAGTAGCTGCTGAGCATTTACAACAAGCGCTGGTCTATCCGCTAAATCTGGGTGAAGGAAAGCTGGAAGGAGCTCAGGAGAATAATATCTATTATTATCTCGGTATGGCATACGAAGGTCTTCAGCGGGAACAAGAAGCCATTTCCAGTTACACTATTGCTTCTCAGGGGCTGGCTGAACCTACAAGTGCGATGTACTACAATGATCAACCGCCAGAAATGATCTTCTACCAAGGGCTGTCCTGGTTGAAACTCCATAACCAGAAGGAGGCCAAGCGCCGCTTCAATAAACTGATTGATTATGCGGAAAAACATATTTTTGACGATATCAAAATTGATTACTTTGCCGTATCTCTGCCGGACTTCCTTGTGTTTGAGGATGATCTGAACCGGCGAAATGTAATCCATTGCCGGTATATGAGAGGTCTTGGACTTCTGGGTCTCGGCCGTGACGATGAAGCGAGAACTGAACTTGAATTAGCTCTGGAAATGGAACCTAATCATCAAGGGGCTATGGTTCATAGACGATTAAGCGGTAGTACGATGAATTAGGAAGACCAAGAGGAGTGGCAAGCCACAGGCTTGCCCTCTCCGATGAACGTTCCTGTTCCGCATA
This sequence comes from Paenibacillus sp. FSL K6-0276, assembly GCF_037977235.1. NCBI lineage: Bacteria > Bacillati > Bacillota > Bacilli > Caryophanales > Paenibacillaceae > Paenibacillus > Paenibacillus sp. FSL K6-0276. Next base: position 1,603,688 of record NZ_CP150276.1, read on the forward strand.
CACTTTGAAGCCGTATATCGTGATGCGGTGATCTGGATTAACGGCCATCAAGCGGGTTCGCACTTCAACTCGGGTTATACTGCTTTTGAGATAGATGTGACAACAAATCTCCAGTATGGCGTGGAGAATCGGATTACGGTAAAAGTGGACAATTCACCTAGTGAAGAGGCGCTTCCTAAAGGAAGCAGCTTTGATTGGGCGGATGACGGAGGTTTAATTCGTCCAGTCAAACTCGTAGTAACCGGTCAAACAGCATTATTCAAATTAAAGTCAGCTCAGAGGTCCAATTTGGACAAATTGACAATAAGGCTACAGGAAAGTTGTATGCAGAAGTACTGCTATGCCGTAAAAGAATATCACCTATCTGTGTCATCGACAGATGAAGAGTTTGTCAAACGAGTGATTCCTGATATGTATCCGGGAGATATCCTGAAAATGAAGATCACTATTGAACAAATAAATCCTAGTAAAGTGCCCGGCGATCGCTGAAGATCTGCCGGGTACTTTGCTGGGATCACTATACTCTTATATTGTGACAACGCTCCCGAGTACAATAGCCTCTTCTATAGCCAGTGATAGCTTCACATCCATCAGAGCATCAGATAAAGAATAAGTAGAAATATTCCTGTTTTCAGGTATTTTGACATGTATGGAAGAGTCTGGCCCATGGCAATCTCTTCATCAGAAAGTGGAAAGGGATGATAAGGATTATGAAACAGACAGTGTTGTCCTGTGCGTATTTCGTACAAGGATAGACTGTCCAAACTGCCTTCCTGTCCTCCCTGTAAACTTCAAACAGCCAGTCACCAACAGACTTCCGGTGACTGGCTGTTTAAACTTGTATTGACGATAACCCATTCAAGAAAAGTCTTTAGCATGGAAATGACATCGTATCGTGTCCACAACCTCAAAAAATTCGATAACACTGGTGAGGATATGGAGGATTTAATCTCCATCGGGACAATTGGCTGATTAAAGCCATTGAGAGCGTGGTCGGCCGAACTCACGCCTCTTCATCTACTTCCTGGGCTATTCAGGAGAAGCAGCATTTGATTCTAGGATCTGTACGCAGGAACCGGATGGTACTATCGCCCCTTAATCACCTTCTCGTAGATTTTTAAGTAACGTTCAGCCATCTTCTCTTTCGTAAATCGACTAGCGACATATTGACGAAGCTGTTCAGGATGTACTGATGAATTGCCCATAATCATCTCTGCCATAGCCTCCGCGCTTTTACACAAGAATTGTGGAAACCCAGACAATACTTCCGGCACTGCACCTCTTGGGAATGCGGCGACAGGCGTTCCACAGGCCATCGCTTCGATCATCACGAGTCCAAATTGCTCTTCGCAAGCAGTTGGAAACATGAGCCATTTGGCATGCCGCAGTAAATCTTGTTTTGCTTTCCCATGAACTTCATTGACATATTCGATGTTAGGACTGTTTTTAATTCGTGGAAGGATCTGCTTAAACAGATCTCCGTCCCAGGCGGGACCAGCTATTATCGTTCTTATGCCTGTCATTTCGGCTATATCAATGGCAGTATGCACGCCTTTTTCCCAATCAATCCGTCCTAGGAACAGCACATAATCTTTTTTGTACGCACTATATTTATACTCGTCAAGGTCGATTCCATTGTGTACATAATATCCTTTATGCCGGTGTGGAGACTGTTTAAGCTTCGTTCTACTCACATATACTGGATGCTTTACTGGGACATCTAGCGACCATTCCGTGTGAATCGTTGAGATCGTTGGAATGTGCAGGTCTTCCTTTCCAAACAGGAGATCATGTGTATGGTCGTGTATGATATCGGTATTGTCGGGAATCGTATCAAGAACGAAATCCTTGATGCTGCCATTCTTATACCGATGTCCATACGGAATGACGACAGCACGGCTTCGGCTCCCTGCGAGAGCATATACATAGACCTCGTGTCCCATATCCACAAGCGCATCTGATAAATTGTATACGATTCTTTCGAGACCTCCACTGCCTGGAAGAGGAATGATGTCAGGAGCGATCTGAACAATGATCACCGTAAATCACCTCTGCTTGATAATCGTGTATGGGAGCTTAAGATTCCCACGGGTCAGCCTGAATTAACCTCTCGTTCACTATGAAGGGCATCAATTGTTCAATGACATACATTTGGCTTTTATAGTGCTGCAATAATTTGAGTTTCATTTGCAATATATGAAATGGAAGCGGATCGTTTGCTGTATCGAATACATTTAAACAATCTATATTCATGCTGTGCAAAATACGGGATAGCGACTTATGCTGACTATGCCCGTATTCCCCGTGCAGATTATGAGTGACAACTTTATGGAAATGGCCAGTATCCAGTAGGTTTCTTAAAGCGTCTTTCACTTGTTCTTCATCAAAATCTCCTTCATATTCGTCTGGGAAGTCCCATATTTCGTACCCGGCGTCAACGAACTTCATCGCTGTTCGGAATTCCCGTGAACGAGTCTCGTTGCTACAGTTCGTCAGGCAAATGACTTTCCAGCCTGACTCCTCTAATAAAGCTCCACCTCCAAATATGCTTTCATCGTCAGGATGAGCGACTACCATGAGCTTATCTGCTGCCGATTTGGATGACATCACTCCACCTCATAGGAGGCATAACGGTCATTTAGAATGTTTGCATATACGTTCATCAACATATCTGTAGTACGGGTGAAGTTGAATTGTTCCTTCACCAGATTTCGGTTTACCCAACCTGTTTCCATATTTTCTTGAACCGGCATATCCATTGCTCGCTTTATATCTGCTTTTAGCTTCTCTACTGTCCAGATTTCATCGGCATGATGGTCACCAAACCATGTCTCCCATGCTGATCGGTAATTTCCTGGGTGAACCAGCCCGACAAAACCTTTCACACCAACAGCGACCACAGGACGACAGCAGGCCAGAGCCTCAAGGGCAGCTCTCCCGGTGCCAACAAAGACATCGCTGATGGAATAATAGGAAGACATATTGAGAGTATTCCCCAGCAAATGAATGAATTTGCCCTTCATCTCTTTGTGAATCACATCAACTAGCGATTTAATATTCTCACTATGCCGCCCTTCGCCAGTCACGAGAATATTTAGGTTAGGGTAGTGTGCGGCCTTTAACTGTCTGCATGCTTCTATGACGTCTCTGCAAATATCCGCTTTTTCCCAAGATAATCTGCCGGTGTACATAATAACAGGTGCGCCTTTTGGAATTCCCAGTTCTTCGCGTAAATCACTCTGAATAAGCGAGCGGTAATTGAACTGCACGGTATCAATTCCGTTAGGAATCAATTGGACCGGCAGATCTTTTACCGGCAATTGTTTCACTATGGAAGGGCTCACGCAGATGACCGCCGCGCTGCTTTTTATCAGCTCGATTTCATCGATTGTAAAAGGAAGTAACATGTGAAGCGTCCATAAACGAGGGATACACAATTGATCTGCGGCTTTTGCAGCGAAAGAACCGGAAGGGACTTGATGAATATGGACGGCCGTAATTCCTTCTGTATTCATGATTTGTTTTAATTGGGAGATAATCTTCTGCTCATCAGCATCATTACTTAAATGTTCGTTCGTGACGAAGTTAATCTCATATACGGGACAGCCTAATGCGGCGAATGCATCACACATTTCTCCTCGTTTCCCGGCTACAACGACGTGAATACCGTTTCTAAGTAATTCTCGTGTGCATGTCAGCACGTGCGTTTCAGTTCCGCCGATATTAAATTGATCCAGTACCATTAAAATGCGCAAGTCTCTAACTGAATATCGCGGTTCCATTCTGCGATTCGCTACTTCTTTATTGAACAAGACCACTTGCTTGGGCGGTTGAGCGTTCACGACGTACTGTACGAGCGGCTTTTCGCTGTATATGCGTTTCTTAACGATTGGTTTCTTGCTGCGAACCTCAGCTTTTTTTTTCATCTGATCAGCTCCTTATTATCCATAAAATTCACGGGAACGCTGGGCCGTATGAGAGCGGTAATAGTATAGGGTCTCTCGCAGGTTTTCGACCCGGATGCCGTGAGAAACGCACTTGGCAATAAACTCATAATCTTCGGCTCCATTCATGTTCCGGGAAAGTCCTCCCAAGCGATCAAATACACTGCCTCGAAACAAAATGGTCGGACTAGAGACGCAATGATCTCCTATCGCATATCTCCTGAAGATATCCTCGCCATAACTTAGCCAATTCGATGGGGTTTGTTTTCGAATGTCGCTATCTTCAAAAGCCATATAGTTCGTGCCGACCATACTAATCTGCGGGTTGCTCATCAGAAACTCAACCTGCTTACTAATCCTTTCTGGATGAGAGTAGTCATCCGCATCGTGAAATGCGATATATTCTCCGTTCGCCATAAACAGTCCCGTTGTTAGAGAACCGGAAAATCCTACATTACGAGGCAACTGAAGCAGCGTAAAACGGGGGAATCGCCGGCGGGCCTGCCACAATTGGATACGATCGACAGAACTGTCCGTGGATGCATCATCCACAACGATGATTTCTGTGCTTGGGTAGATTTGGTCGTATAAATGATCGAGACAGTCCTCAATGTAAGATTCTGCGTTAAAGCACGGGATCACAATACTTACAAGCTGGTCAATTCGTGCAAGCGACACAATCACCCCCTCCCTTCCAATACATCTTTTCTTTTCACCATATGATCTAAAATACATGGTTGCTTGGGATATACGTATATTTTTCACTAAAGTTAATGGGGAAATATGTAACTACCCAATCAAAATTCAGGATTAGCAATACAATAACAGCGGGCACAACATAAGGAAGGTGACTAAATGTGACAGAAAGCAGTGATTATACTGAATATACGGACTATTCAACGTATTCTGAGTACACGGACCATCCACGCCAAAAAATCTGTTTTGCCATATTAGTGCACAATCGCAGAGAGGTTATCTTCGATTTATTAGACAATATCCGCTGTTACTGTCCTAACAGTTCTGTCGTCTTGTATAACGGAGGAGATGATCCGGAAATATGCAAAGGTCTGGGATATCCGGTATGCCCGACCAGCAGAAAATTATATTACGGGGTAACCGCAATATATATGGTTGAAGTTATGGAGTGGCTCGAGGACATTAATTATTCCTACGATGTACTTATCAATCTAGATTCTGATGTTTTGTTTGCTAGAGAAGGCTTTGAGCAGTACATTCTTAACGAAATGAAAGACAAGGATTATTTGGGAGTCGATACGAAAATACCAGATGATGATTTTTATTGCCTAGTACAACTTAGGCAGGAAATCAACCGTTGGCTCCCCCTGCTTGGGAACGAACCTTATAGGGAGTCCTTTAACGTAGGGCAGGTATACAGCAGGAAGTTGGTCCTTCATTTATTACATGATGACCAGTATGAATTGTTAAAGACTAACCTCCGCGATACAAGGGCCTTCGGAGTGGATGAGCTTGTCTTTGCCACGATAGTTGAACGGCTGGGCTATAAATTGCATGCTTACCGGGAGGATGTTTCATCAACCATTCGTTATCGACCGCACTTTCCACTCGATGAAATGATCAGTCTTATGAATTCCCAACCAGAATGCTCTCTCATTCATCCGGTCTATCGGAACCTTAAGGATGAATCAAGAAGCTTTATCCGGGAGGTTATGAAACGGAAAATCCAGCTAGATCCCGACCATCAAGAACGATTTATGGAAGAATATCTCGGCGAAATGCCTTATCTCATCCGTAGAAGCAAATATAATGGCGCAAAAATAGAGTGGCTTGCCGCCTCAGAGGAAGAAGGGCTGCTTTACTGGAGGGAAAATCAATCAGGTAGAACTAAAGATGTCTTGTTTGGCCCCTATGCATTTGGAAGCGGAAAGATCAAGGGATTAATAGCGCTTGAGAGCAGATTCGGTAATCTTGAAGCGGTATGTCGAAGCGGTTACGGGCTTGTGCATTATTGGAGAGATGAGCATAGCGGTGAATGGTTCCAATCGGAACAATTTGCGGAAGGTGTAACGGGAATGCCGGCTTTTCTGGAGAGCAGCTACGGTAATTTCGAGGTGGTTACCCCGCTGAAGGAGGGGCGCCTTGGTCATTGGTGGAGAAACAACGACGATCCCACGCAACCTTGGTTTGGCCCGGAAGTATTCGGCACAGAGCAGTATGACGAAGTAATCTTAGTAGAGAATGATGCGAAGCAATTGACAGCCATTGCAAGTAAAGATGGCAAGTATCAATACTACGTTAGGGACGACCACAATAGCTGGGAGTGGTATGGACCTTACGATTAAGAGGTTGAGGACCAATGAGCATCCTGGCTGTGCAATACATTAGACCCATGGAAGATGGATGGTCACTCCCGCATCTGTTCAAATGTGAGGACGGTCAAACCTATGTTGTTAAATTCATAAATAATCGTGCCGGTTCTGGTATATTAGCCAACGAGCTGATAGCTTACCGTCTAGGAAAATGGCTCGGATTGCCGGTTGCACCCTATCGCATTATCCAGGTAACACGGGATCTTGTGGATATGTTCCCTGTTTTGAAAAGCTTGGATATCGCTGCAGGCTTGCATCTTGGCAGTTTGTATTTCGAACAAGGGACGACCTCGTTTGAGGATGTCAATTTGGCATTATGCAAAAATCTATATCATGCAGCTGGGATGATTGTATTTGATCATTGGATCAATAATTGGGATCGGCATATCGCAGAGTCCAATCTATTATATATACCGGACCAACGAAAAATTCTAATGATTGATCACTCGGATGCTTTTTTTGGACCAGATTGGAACACAGAAGAATGTATGGACGATGTGAATAGAATGGATATATTCTGGGGTCCCTTATATGAAATGTTTGTTCCTTTTATTGATAGTCCGGACCCGTTCGGCCATTATGTCTCGTTAGTCGAAAAGGTCAGCGAAAAAGCGGTCATTGAAGCGGTAAAGGGGCTTCCTAGACAGTGGAATATCTCCCGGGAAGATGTGACCGGGTTGATTGATTTTTTACTATGCAGGAGGAAGCTCGTTCGGGGTGCTTTGGAGGAATTAAGGGACAATTTTCCGATCTGGACGCAGGAGGATCAGTAGCAGATGAATTAACATATCCAATATATGATAAAAGGAGTGCTTATAAAAATGAAAATGGATCATAAGGATCAGAAACAAGTCACTTTAACTACAGGTCCTGTTTATGTACCGCGCTTTAACGATGATTTTCCGAACGACAAACTTATCGTTACTCTGAAAAATCCGACTCACAAAAAGCTGCAAGCGCAAGTGACCCTCGGCATATGTAATTCGCCTAACCCACCTGCTTCGCCTCTAGGAGGAGGTGGAACTGATAATTCTGTACAAACATTTGAAATTATGGAAACTGAAACTAATCTCGGTTTCTTCAAGGTTGATCCGATGACGTGCCTGCGTATTGAAAAAACGTTTGTTAACAATCAACTACAGGATTCGGTTATCCGGTTGACGGCAATCGGCGATTTTAAAATCTGTGAAGACAGCTGTGAGCCCATCTGCGGATTTCTGGAAATTTCTAGCGTAGTTGGTACGGAACCCGTTGTTAACGTCCAATCAGCAATACCTGTAGAGAAAACTGCCTTGCATCAAGGAGGATATTACGGAAGCTCGGGTGCGGACGTTACAGATCCGCAAACAATTGTACTCTATCCTAATTGGGTATTTTGCGAGAATCACTGTCCTTGTGATTCCGACTCCCACTCGGATTCCAGCTCTTCATCTAGCGACGACGACCACTAATTTAGGTTGGATTCACATACCCGAGATCTTTCCTACTCTCACGGGTACGCCTTATTTTCTGTGGGAAGGCGACCGTTATGTCCTGCAAGAAAAATTGCAGGAGGCTCCGTTTCCTCCAACAACAATAGAGGTAGTGACTCGTAGAGCAGCTCTTCTTGGGAAAATGCATTCCTCTTCGCTCGGCTTCCTTTCGAAACATGGACCATACGGTTGTGAGGAAAGAAACTTGTATGAAAGATTAATAAATATGATTATATAAATGATTTAATATAAGTTAATTAACTAGAATATCAGCCGTTGCATTTCCTTGTTCCGGGCATTTAATAGAAGCAGAATGAATTAACATATCAAATGATAAAAGGAGTGCCTATAAAAATGAAAACGGATCATAAGGATCACAAGCAAGTCACTTTAACTACAGGTCCTGTTTATGTACCGCGCTTTAACGATGATAATCCGAACGACAAACTTATCGTTACTCTGAAAAATCCGACTCACAAAAAGCTGCAAGCGCAAGTGACCCTCGGCATATGTAATTCGCCTAACCCACCTCAAGTAGCAGGTGGTGGTGGTACTAGTAATTCTGTACAAACATTTGAAATTATGGAAACTGAAACTAATCTCGGTTTCTTCAAGGTTGATCCGATGACGTGCCTGCGTATTGAAAAAACGTTTGTTAACAATCAACAACCAAACAATCAACTACAGGATTCGGTTATCCGGTTGACGGCAACCGGCGATTTTAAAATCTGTGAAGACAGCTGTGAGCCCATCTGCGGATTGCTGGAAATTTCCAGCGTAGTTGGTACGGAAACCGGGGTTGACACAGTCCAATCAGCAATACATGCAGAGAAAACTGCCTTGCATCAAGGAGGATATTACGGAAGCTCGGGTGTGGACGTTACAGATCCGCAAACAATTGTGCTCTATGCTAATTGGGTATTTTGCGAGAATCACTGTCCTTGTGATTCCGACTCCCACTCGGATTCCAGCTCTTCATCTAGCGACGACGACCACTAATTTAGGTTGGATTCATATACCCGAGATCTTTCCTACTCTCACGGGTACGCCTTATTTTCTGTGGGAAGGCAACCGTTATGTCATGCGCTCGGCTTCCTTTCGAAACATGGACCATACGGTTGTGAGGAAAGGCAGTGGCTAAGTACTAATCTGAGGAAATTATCCTCTATGAAGCATTGGGCGCAGTGGTATGGAAACTCTAGAGCATCTAAATAAAGATGATCCTGTCCTATAATATATGTTAATTGACTAGAATATAAGCCGTTACTATTCCTTGGACCGAGCATTTAATAGTATCAGGATGAATCAACACATCCAATACAATACTAAAGGAGTGCTTAAAAAATGAAAAACAATCACAAGGATCGGAAAGACGTTACTATAACTACAGGTCCTGTTTATGTATCGCCATTCAGCGTCGCCTATCTCCCGAACAACAAACTTGTCGTTACTCTAAAAAATCCGACTCACAAAAAGCTGCAAGCGCAAGTGACCCTTGGCCTATGTCCTACACCTAACCCACCTCAAGCATGTACTAGTGATTCTGTACAAACATTTGAAGTTAATGAAACTGAAACTAACCTCGGTTTCTTCAAGGTTGATCCGATGACGTGCCTGCGTATTGAAAGAATGTTTAATAACTATGAATTGTTTGATTCGGTTATCCGGTTGACGGCAACCGGCGATTTTAAAATCTGTGAAGACAGCTGTGAGCCCATCTGCGGATTGCTGGAAATTTCCAGCGTAGTTGGTTTTCAGGAATGGGGGGGCAGCGGAGTCCCATCAGCATTTGCAGAGAAAACTGCCTTGTATCCAGGATATTACCCAACCACGGGTGTGCTCGTTACAGATCCGGCAACAGTTGTACACTATGGTGATTGGGTATTCTGCGAAGATCACTGTCCTTGTGATTCCGACTCCAGCTCCAGCTCCAGCTCTTCTTCTTCCGATGACCACCACTAATTAGTTAGCCGGCCTCTTCCGACCCGGAAGAGGCCGTTTCTTCTTGTTAGGCCCTCTGGAGTAACGGACTTCCATTTTAGTATGACGAGGTGATTCTTTATGTTTCACCAGTTGCTGCAAACCGCTTCAGCACAATATGGGATCGCATTCTACGAATTCGAAATTCTTCATAAAACGGGGCGAACGCTGGTCCTGGCTGTGAAGTCACTACAGGGTGATTATGTTCTGAAAAGTATTTTTACCAGTGAAAAACGCCTCCAGTTTATCTTGGAAGCCGAATACTTCCTACGTTTGCAGGGAATTCATATCCCGAAGATCTTTCCCACTCTCACGGGCACACCTTATTTTCTGTGGGAAGGCGACCGTTATGTCCTGCAAGAAAAATTGCAGGGGGCTTCGTTTCCTCCAACAACAATAGAGGTAGTGACTCGTAGAGCAGCTCTTCTTGGGAAAATGCATTCCTCTTCGCTCGGTTTCCTTTCGAAACATGGACCATACGATTGTGAGGAAAGGCAGTGGCTAAGCACTTATCTGAGGAAATTATCCTCTATGAGGCACTGGGCGCACTGGTATGGAAACTCTAGAGCATCTAAAAAAAAGATGATCCTGTCCTATATCGATTTTTTTCAGCAAGCAGGACAGGAGTTGGTTGAACGGCTTGAGCGGCATGCCTTTTTTAAAAGCTGGATCGACGCTCCTCTTCAAAAGCATTTTTTGTGTCACGGCGACTTTCATAGCGACAATATCCTGACGGTGGGATCAAGTCTCTATGTTATCGACTTTGAATTCATTCGATATGACTATCCCTCCAAAGATATAGGCCGTTTTCTGCAAGGTATGATGAATCGGCGAAAAGCTTGGGATCCTGTCTGGTTTGATCATCTTCTAAATTCTTACCTCCGGGAAAATCCGTTGAACGAGAATCAATTGGAGCTTATGTATTTCGACCTAGCTTTTCCTCATAGCTTTTCCCGCTTTTTAGATAAAGGTGGATATAGAAAAATACCCTTTGATGATGTAACAGCTTATTTACAAAGAGAGTATGATAAAACTATTTATTTCCTGAACCAAACCAAATGATAGTAGCGTTGAGACAAAGTCCAAGACCCAAGAAGAACAGCGATTCTCCATCATTGGAGAATCGCTGTTTTGTCTATTCGCTCAATTGTGGTTTTGAAATATCCTATCTAGATCATGTGATCAAGAAGCCGATTTGGGCGTGAACGCTCTGCGAACCAGCTTTGTCAATTCCATTAGGATAACGGCGCCAAGTGCCAGGCCGCTTGCAATCAGCCACTCTGACATCCCGAACGAAGCCGGAATAGAGAAGATTTCTCTGACCCCAGGCAGAACCGCAATGCCGTAAAATGCAAAGCAGACCAGTACGGCTCCAATGACGTATTTGTTGCTGAAAAAGCCAGCTTCAATAGCAGTTTGACTGTTCGAGCGAGCGGCAAAAGTCTGAAGCGTACGAGAAAGGATCAGGGTTGTGAATGCCATGGCCACGCCCATATCAGGTGAATCCTGAAGTCCGATATACTGGGATATAATTACGGCTATACCTATAAGTAGACCACGGGTAATAATAGCCTGCATCATTCCTCCAGCAAATATTCCTTCCTTGAGTTCTCTTGGATTTCTGCTCATCACATTAGGTTCAGGTTTTTCCATACCAAGAGCAATGGCGGGCAGAGAATCATTCGCCAGATTGATGAATAGAAGCTGAATCGCCGTGAAAGGACTAATCCAGTCGAAGATAAGGGCAAAGAGGATGGCGATAATCGCACCCAGGTTGCCTGAAAACAAATAGGCGATCGCTTTTTTAATATTGTCGAACACCGTTCTGCCCACAGATACAGCATTAACGATAGATACAAAATTATCATCGGTCAAAATCATGGCAGCCGCATCTTTAGCAACATCCGTTCCACTGCCCATGGCAATTCCGATATCCGCTTGCTTTAAGGCAGGCGCATCATTTACGCCATCACCGGTCATGGCTGTTATTTTGCCTTTCCGCTGCCACGCTCGGACTATTCTGATCTTGTTCTCCGGGGAGACTCGGGCGTACACACCAATCTGCTCAAGCTTATTATCAAGTTCTTCGTCGGACATGGCATCGAGCTCTTGGCCGGTTACGGCAATTTCTTTTTCGGTCATCAGGCCGATATCGCGTCCGATTGCTTGTGCGGTTGTCTTATGATCACCAGTAATCATGATGGTCCGGATTCCAGCCTTCTTGGATTCTGCGATCGCGCCGTAGACGGCTTCCCGAGGGGGATCAATCATAGCTGTCAAACCTACGAGCACCAGATTTTGTTCATCTTCCAGTCCGACTTCAGTGAACGTATTTGGCACAGTTTTGTAAGCATAGGCAAGTACACGCAGTGCTCTGCTGGAGAATTCCTCATTGGCTTCAATGAAACGTTCAAGAACTTCCGGGGTCATCGGCACTTCTTTTCCACTTAACAGTACGTGCGTGCATAGACCAAAGAGCACATCCGGACCGCCTTTGGTGATCATTGCTTTTTGCCCGTTAAAAGTGTGCAGGGTAGTCATCAGCTTGCGATCCGAGTCAAAAGGAAGTTCGGCTTCGCGAGGGAAATTGTCGCGTATTTCCCTGTAATCTTTATTCTTGCTGTTGCTGAAGGCAATAAGTGCCACTTCTGTCGGGTCCCCAAGCTCTTTACCATCCTCATTAATGTTCGAGTCGTTGCAGAGCACGGCAATATGTAGTAGGCGCCGGGCTTCCTCAGACCATTCTTCGGGCTCTTGATTGAATTGATCACGGTCACCTTCCGGTAAAAAGTAATCTACAACCGTCATTTTATTTTGGGTCAGAGTACCGGTTTTGTCCGTACAGATGACACTGGTTGATCCAAGTGCTTCGACGGCTGGTAGCTTACGAATAATCGCATGTTGCTTAGCCATTTTGTTCGTACCTACGGATAGGACAATAGTTACGATCGAGGACAGAGCTTCGGGAATAGCAGCGACAGCTACAGCGACTGCAAACATTAGCGCATTCAGGATGGCTTCCGTTGTATCCACTGTATCATTCGACAGCCAAACACGTCCGGCTTGGATGGCAAAGATTAGAACGGACAGCAGGATGATGGCTATACCTAGCTGCTTGCTGAAGGTTTCGAGCTTACGCTGCAGTGGCGTTTGTTTGGCTTCGGCGCTTTCAATGAGTTCAGCAATTTTTCCGATTTCGGTAGTCAGTGCAGTTCCTGTTACTACAAGGGTTCCACGGCCATATACAACCAAAGAACCGCTGAATGCCATATTACGACGGTCTCCGAGTGGAGATTCTTTCGCGATGGTATCCGTATGCTTCTCTACAGCCTCGGATTCTCCGGTCAGCATGCCTTCATTGATCTTCAAGCTTCCCGATTCTATGATACGGCCATCGGCGGGTACAAAATCGCCGGATTCCAGTAATACGATATCACCGCGAACAAGCTCCCTTGCAGGGACGGTTTTTAATGCTCCATCCCGCAACACTTTGGCCTCGGGTGCCGACATCTGCTGCAAGGCGTCGAGTGAACTCTCTGCTTTACGGGTTTGAATGACACTTATAACTGCATTGAGAATTAACACGAGGAAAATGATAAGCGACTCCATAACTTGTCCCATAACAATCTGGACAATGGCCGCTATAAGCAGTACGACCACCATAGGGTCCTTGAAATTTTCAAGGAAAAGCTTCCAGATGGGATCCTTTTTCTTTCCTTTTAATTCATTGTAACCATCTCGTTCCAGTCGTTTGTCGACTTCTGCCGTCGTAAGCCCGTTAGCGGAACTCTGCAGTTCCTTTAAACTGTCTGTTACACTATTGCGGTAATACTCCACTAATGATAGCTCCTCTCTGCTGTGCTGTGTCTTTTTTTAGGTCTCATAAGCTTCGATTTGCTGCACAAGTGCACATAACTACGTATTTATGCAAGTATGATAAATCAGTTCGTCAAATCAGTAAACCTCAGGACCTATCATCAAACTTACGATTTAACTTGGAGCAGGTTTCAAAATATCGAGTTTAGTATGTGCATATCTAAAAAAAGATCATTCCTAATCGTTCATGTTGTAATGAAAATTTCGCAGCTCCAGATGTCCATGCAGATTGGTAATGGAAGCAGCGCCAATTATGTTCAACTCGCACCCAAAACAGTCAGTGCAAGCGACGGCTGGATTCAGTTCGAGGGAACATACCGGTATAACAATGTAAGCAGTGAGTATTTGACCCTCTATGTGGAAATCTCTAGCAACAGCACCGCATCTTTTTATATCGATGATATCAGCTTTGAAAAAACAGGATCTGGTCCGGTTGGTATTCAAAAAGATCTAACTCCGATTAAAGATGCTTATCTGAACGACTTCCTGATTGGGATATTAAGCTCTATTACAACGATTATAACGAAGATAATCAGAATAAAGCGCAGGCCATCTACAGTATGGTCAAAGAAATTAATGATAAGTATGCGCTGACTCACCCCGGCAAACTGCTTATAGACGGCGTTGGCATACAGGCGCACTACAGCATTAATACGAACCCGGAAAATGTGGAGCGGTCCTTGGAGAAGTTTATTTCCTTGGGCGTCGAAGTTAACATCTTCCCTTTTTAGATAAGTCTGTGAATTAACGGCGCTCTCTATATATTCTTTTAAAAGAATCGTTGGTCCAAGAGAAAGCACATTGAATCGAATATACATACTACTAGGTATACTTCATCCATGTCAAAGAGGTGATTAAGATGAAAAAGCAGATAGAATCCGCTAAGAAGCGAAGTCCTCTCTCCAGCCTTAAGCCCAAACGCAATCTGAATCTTAAAGCAACGGCCCAGATCATTAACTTTGCGGTTATTGGTGATAGCCATGTGGGATATGGGAGCAGCTCAAGCATTTTTAGAAATCTTTTGCCTAAAGCAGTGAGCAGCGGGAATAAGAGGTTTGTTATTTTTGGAGGAGATAATACTCAAGCGGGAGCTAATCATGGAAATAATGCGAATGCCTACTACAAGGACTTCAAGGATACGGTGACAAGCACGCTCGGGAGCATCCCTTATAAAGCATCTATAGGAAATTGGGAGGCAAGTACCCAGTCCTTATTCACACAATATTTAGGTGCAGTAGAAGGGCAAATGAATTTCCCGGGTACGCAGGGTAAGGTGAAGTATGTATGGCTTAATTGTGCACTTGGAAAGTTCACGCCGGCCAGTATAACTTTATTAAATAATTTAGATGAAAGGTATTACTATATTATTGATTTTCATTGGCCTTTAAAAGTGAGCGGGATCACGGTCGATCCTAGCCATGTATTAAGCGCATCGGAGACGAATAAGTTTTTTTCGGCCATACCTATGAAAGTGAGAGATAAAGTACTGGCCATTTTCACGCATCATGGACACCTGTTTTATAGGAAGCTTAACAATATTTATCCTAGTTATAGCAATACAAAATTTTTTGTGTGCGGATGTTCTGGTGATTATAAATGTAAGCCAAATGGTGATCGAGGTTATTATAATGCCACATTGACCATCAATGGGGCTGCTTTTAATGTTGATGCTTTTAAGATGTCAGTTATGTAGTGATGCTACGAGAAACGGTAGTATCTTTTAAGGACCACCACCGTTTCTTTTGTTATGTTTCCTGTATACCTAAAGCGTGCTTTCCCAGTTTCTTCGGAATTGTTTAGGGGGGTGCCAGTATATTTCTTAAACACTTTGGTAAAATAGCTCTGGTCGTTGAATTGTAGCCTGATGGCGATGTCCGATAAGCTAACCTGGTAATTCGATTAATCGTTTTGCTTCCGCAATCCGTTCGAATTGAATAAAATCACTGATCATGAATCCTGTTTCCTCCTAAGGTAGAGTATAAAGAAGGCTTGTTCGTAGGCTATCGTTACTATGACAAAAAAGAGATTGAACCGCTGTTTCCTTTCGGCTTCGGTCTAAGCTACACAGAGTTTCAATACAGCAATTTAAGAATCTCCAAGAGCAGCATAAAGGATACGGAGACTGTACAGGTTACGGCTACCGTTAAAAATACGGGCACTAGCGCAGGAAAAGAAATTATTCAGCTCTATGTTAGCGATAAGGAGAGCAGCGTGATCCGTCCACTTAAGGAACTAAAAGGCTTCCAGAAGCTAGAGCTTCAGCCAGGAGAAGAGCAAGAGGGTTTCTTTTGAACTGGATAAACGTTCCTTTGCCTATTACAACATCAACCTTAGCGATTGGCATGTGGAAAGTGGAGTCTTTGACATTGCTATCGGTTCATCTTCGCGGACTAGAGATTTTTGTAATAAAATACAACGATAAAAAAGAGACTCTTCTATATAAATAGAGGAGTCTCTTTGATGCGTTGAGACATTTAGATAAATAGATTATGACTAGATTGATCGGCTTGGCCGAGGTAATAACCCACGCCGCCGATTCCCACGCCGTCGATCAGTTCTTCACGGGTGATGCCCATAAGATCCATAGACATTTGGCAGGCAACGATCTCGACGCCTTGGTCGACAGCCATTTGAATCAATTCTTCCAAAGAAGAGACATTATTGTTCTTCATTACAGAGCGAATCATCTTGGAGCCCATGCCCATCATGTTCATATTCGAAAGCGTTAGCTTCCGACTGCCGCGGGGCATCATCGCTCCGAACATTTTGCCAATGAAGTTCTTGTTCACAGGTACTTTTTCATCCTTGCGGATAATATTAAGGCCCCAGAAGGTAAAGAACATGGTAACCTTTTTGCCGCTGGATGCTGCTCCATTGGCAATGATGAAGGAAGCGATCGCTTTATCTAGATCACCGCTGAATACAACCATCGTGCTTGCGTTACTAGTTTGGACAGGTTGTGCTCCTACTGGAGCGGATTCTTCGGTAACTCCTTTGCGCAGATAAGCTTCGATCATGCCAGTAGGCAGCTTCGTTAATTGCAAAAGCGTGTGCTTAGACATGCGAGCCCATGCCTTGATATCTTCATAGAATCCCGGATCGGAAACCGTTACCTTCAAGACTTGTCCGTCTTGCAACGGGTCCATGCTCATTTTGACTTGGATCAGCGGCCCAGGGCAGCACAGTCCGCAAGCGTCAAGCACGGAATCAGGTGTTAGATCCAATTTTTGCTTGGCTGGGGCGGATACTGGTGCGCTGGAGTTGGACGTGAAAGCTGTAACATTGGTATTGGTTGGAGTTGACCCAGCTCCAATTGCTGATCCAGTAATAGTACCGGTAGTTGGTCCAGTAGCAGAACCAGTAGCAATACCAGTAGAAGTGCCAGTGCCAGTTCCCGCCAATGCTACTGCTGCTGCGATTTCTTTACGGGCTGCTGATATACCGACGTTTGGAGTCTGGTTATCTTTTTTTTTAGGCGTAAATTGGCTCATTTGATAGGTTTTATAACCTCCGGTGAGATTCTTCACATGGAAACCTTTTTGCTGCAAAATCCGGGAAGCGGTGTAGCCTCTAAGTCCAACTTGGCAATACACCCAAATTTCTTTACTCGGGTCAAGCTCGCTTAGACGACCACGCAGATCATCTACAGGGATGTTAATAGAGCCTTCAATATGACCGTTGACATGCTCGATTTCCGAACGTACGTCAACTAAGATAGTGTTGTTCTTGTCGCGACCTTCTAAATCGTTAGGAACGAATACCGTGGTCATGCCTTGCAAAATATTTTCAGCTGCAAATCCAGCCATATTCACCGGATCTTTAGCGGAAGAATATGGAGGGGCGTAAGAAAGCTCCAATTCCGTTAAATCAGTGACCGTACCTCTAAAGCGAATCACTGTAGCGATATCGTCGATACGTTTATCTACTCCACTATAACCGACAGCTTGTGCTCCGAGCACCGTTCCTTTTGGATCAAAAATCAGCTTCATAGATATCGGAGTTGCCCCCGGGTAATAGGTTGCGTGAGAGCTTGGATGTATATAAATCACGTGATAAGGTAAGCCCAAGCGCTGTAGTGTTTTTTCATTATTACCGGTAGAAGCACCTGTGATTCCAAATACTTTGATGATGGAAGTTCCTTGGGAACCCTTGTAAGTAGTGCCTAGACCGCTAACGTTGTCCGCAGCAATCCGTCCTTGCTTATTGGCAGGGCCTGCTAGTGGAATAGCGGTTTTAGTTCCGTTTACGAAATCAACCACCTCAACAGCGTCACCTACAGCGTACACTTGATCCAGATTTGTCTCCATCCGTTCATTGACTAAAATATGGCCGCGGGGACCGAATTCTAAGCCACTATCTTTCAGGAAAGAGGTATCAGGCGACACGCCGATAGCCAGCAGAACCATATCACTCTGAAGCACGGTACCACTTGCTAATTGAACCTGTATCTGTTCTCCTACCTCGGCAAACCCCTGAACCATATCCGAAAAAATAAGATTTAGCCCATGCTCGTCAAGCTCCTTTGCCAAAATAGAAGACATTTCGGTATCAAACGGAGCTAAGATTTGCGGTCCTGCCTCAATTAAGGAAACTTCTAGTCCAGCTTCTCTAAGGTTCTCAGCCATTTCAACGCCGATAAATCCGCCTCCGATCACAACGGCCGAACGAGTGCCTTCCGCTGAGACTTTGGTTTTGATTTTGTCAGTGTCGGGAATGTTGCGCAGCATGTGAATTTTGGAACTCTCGATACCGGGCAAATTCGGACGAATCGGTTTAGCACCTGGCGATAAAATCAGAGCATCATAGCTCTCTTCATAAGAGCCTTTTTCTTTACTTTCTACTCGTACTTTCTTGTTCACAGGGTCGATAGACACCACTTCAC
Organism: Paenibacillus sp. FSL K6-0276; assembly: GCF_037977235.1. Classification (NCBI taxonomy): domain Bacteria; kingdom Bacillati; phylum Bacillota; class Bacilli; order Caryophanales; family Paenibacillaceae; genus Paenibacillus; species Paenibacillus sp. FSL K6-0276. Next base: position 1,622,190 of record NZ_CP150276.1, read on the forward strand.
TTTGAATCCGGACATCGATGTTAAAACGTTTATGCATCGCTTCAGGTGTCTGCACCAGCAGTTTGGAGCGGTCCTGAATGGAACCTCCAATATAATAAGGTAGTCCGCAATTGGCAAAAGAAATGTACGGATCACGCTCAAACATTACGATATGAGCCTCTTCATCTAATCTCCGCAGTCGAGCGGCTGCTGATGCTCCTCCTGCAACTCCACCGACAATCAATACTTTTTTACTCATGATGATTTATTCCTCCCCTAAAAATAACTGAATAAGATGTTTGATCTTCTCGTCTTTAACAGAATAGTTAATTTCAAGCCCATTACGTTCGGTTTCAACAATGCCAAGTGATCTAAGCTTTTGGAGATGCTGGGACACCGTAGATTGTGGGAGGTCCAGACAGTCCTGCATGAAGCTAACGTTGCAGCTGCCTTTTTCAAGCAGTCCTTTAATGATGCACAAGCGAACGGGATGAGCGATAGCCTTTAAGGTTTCGGCGGTTTGGTTATAGGCTTTAAAATTTTTGTCCATGTAACGAACACCTCGCTTTACAATATCCTTATATCGTAATATTATGATATAGTGATATAAAAATCAAGTTATTTTTATAAATGTGAAGGAGAGATGCTCGATGTCTTTTAAAATTTCAAAGGAAATAACCCCTCAGCAAGTGGCGAAACGTCTGAAGAATGGAGAGACTCTTACGATGCTGGATGTACGCGAACCAGCCGAATGGGTGGAGGGACATGTGATCGGTGCTAAGCATATACCGCTGGGTCAACTGCTAACGCGCGTAGATGAACTGGATCCTAATGGAGAGACGATTGTGATGTGCTTAAGTGGTGGTCGAAGTGGACTGGCTTGTGAGCTGCTAGTTGAAAAGGGCTATAAGGTTGTGAATATGACAGGTGGATTAGGCGCTTGGACGGATGATTTTTTGGTGCGGGAGTAATAGCATGAGCATGATGTTTCGGATCATACTGAGTATTCTGATTGTCATAAATATTGTAAGGGTCTTGCGCTACGCCTGGCCTATCCGTTCACTCTCATATGTAGAAGTTCGCGACGTACACAAATTAGCAGATCAATCACTAGCCATGAAAATGCTCGATGTCAGGGATGCCGTAGAATATCAGCAGGACAGCATCCGTGGTTCGATAAATATATCGCTCGGGCGGCTAGCCTATGTGTGGCAGCACTGTCTATCCACTGACGATTCTGTTCTAATCCTTGCTGATAGTTATTATAAAAGAAACAAAGCTGCGAGAATTCTTTATAAGCAGGGCTTTCGAAAGTTATATGCGGTAAATGGTGATTTTATAGGGAACAAAAGAACACTCTCCGACATTTCGGTGAAAGGGTGCGAAGGATAATGGATTTAAGCTCATTGATGTCCCGTCTTGGATTTGGTAAAAGCGCAAGTGTAAGAACATTGAAGTCAGCAGAATTCCGGAGCGAAATGGAGCAATCTAAAAATAGGCTACTGATCGATGTCCGTGAACCGGATGAATACAAGAGTGGATTTATACCCGGCGCAAAAAACATCCCGCTGTCTCAGTTGGAAAAGCGGCTCGGTGAGATCCCGAAGGATCGGGATGTGCTACTCTACTGCCGCAGCGGTATGCGAAGCAAAAGTGCAACGCGGATATTGGGAAAACATGGGTATACTCGGCTTGCACATTTGCAGGGCGGGGTAAGTAGCTGGGATGGGAAGTTGAGTCGGCGGTAGGGCAATGGCTTTGGGGGATTTCGAAGGGCAGGGGCAAGATTACTATACTGAGGTTACTTTAACTGAATTACTCAAACTGAGCTCATTCTAACTGAATTCACACTAAATGAGGCTACTTTAGCAGAATTACTCTATTAGCACTAACTCTGACAGAACCAACTCTGACAGAACTAACTCTGACAGAACTAACTCTGACAGAACTAGCTTAGCCAGCGCTAATTTAGCTTACTGTAACTGACCTGCTGTAGTGAGCTACTATAGCTGGCCTTACTTAAACGCACCATACTCAAACCAATTAGCTTTTTTAATGGATAAGTAATATTCAGCTTGAGGCTATCGTTGAAAGTAGAGTATCATTGACAGCATCAGAAAGCGAATACTATACTTTTGAGTAATAGGACGAAGCACGTCCCGTACCCATGCTGGGTGCGGGATTTTTTTTGCCAAGGAGGAGGGTGACGGATGGGATTTACGGAGGAGCATTGTCGGTGGATCGAAGATCATATTAGTCGCAGAACGGGAGAACGGCGGGGGAGACTGGAGCGGGGACATGGTCATGGTGAGCGAATGTTTTTGGAGAAGGTATGGTGGCCTATGATGGGGCATTTCAATGACCTTCATCCTGAATATGAAGTGTTGGATTGGCGTAGCAAGCCCTATTTTGTTGATTTTGTGTGGAAGCCTGGTCAGGTTAAGTTTGCGTTTGAAGTAAAAGGCTACGGCCCACATGTGCAAAATACAGACCGAACGCGCTACAGGCAGGAGCTGAATCGTGAGACTTATCTACAAATCGCGGGTTATCGGGTGGTGGCGATTCCTTATGATGACCTGGAAGCGAATCCAGAACTTACGATTACTTTGTTAAGACCATTGCTGATGCCGTACCTCGCTTTGAGGACGGATGAGAAAGAGGCTTTTAGCCGACTGGAGCGTGATATTTTGCGGATTGCTGTGCGTTCGAACGGGTGCATTCGGCCGGTTGATTTGGTGAAAGAGCTTGGGATTGATCTTAGGACGGCTAGGAAGTATATGAGGTCTCTTTGTGAGAAACGAAAGTTCAATCCGGTAGTTTCCCAGGTAAGCGGGAGGATTTGTCGCTATGAATACATCCATTCTTTTAACGATATTCAGCTGTGGTAAATGAACGGTATAAATCCCGTTGATTGGGGGCGTGGAGCGAGAAATGGGCAGAAGAACGGTATAAATCCCGTAGATTGGCTGCGTGGAGCGCTAAATGGGCAAAAGAACGGTATAAATCCCGTAGATTGGCTGCGTGGAGTGAGAAATGGGCAAAAGAACGGTATAAATCCCGTAGATTCGAGCTGTGGAGTGAGAAATGGGCAAAAGAACGGTATAAATCCCGTTGATTGGGAGCGTGGGACGAGAAATGTTGCAAAAGGTGGCACCATCGAAATCAGAACTGGAAGCCCAGCTGGGAAACTGGTTGGAACTGTGACAGTTCCTTCTGGTGGAGTTCTGCAACAGTGGAACACACTTACTGGCGAAGTATCCGCCCAGCCTGGAACTGTCGATGTTTATGTAGTCTTTAATGGTGAGTTGCTTCTCAGCCGCTTTCAATTTAATCAATAAAATAGATGACCTTTAATCCTGGGATGGAGTGTGCGAATATGGAGTGTTTGGGATGTCGGATTGCTAATGGAATTGAGCCTAACGTAAAAGTAGTATATGAAAATGAATTTCTTACTTGTGTGTTAGATATCGCTCCGTTTAACGAAGGGCATCTCCTGATCCTTCCTAAAAAGCATTATTGGGATCTCGAAGAAATCGATTCAGAGACTTCCTATGCGATAATGGACGCGTCAAAGAAATTGTCAGTTGTCCTGAAGGTTTTGTTCGAACCAGATGGTATAAGCATATGCCAAAATGGCGGAAAGTTTAACGACCTGACCCACTACCATATGCATCTTATCCCTAGATATGAAGGCGACGGATTCGCTTGGAGTGAACCACTACACCCGCACAGCGCTGAGAAGATTTTAAGTCAGACTCAAGGAAAGATTCTTAATGTTTTAAAAGAGTAATAAGCATAAAAAGGGCATTCCTGAAGAAATTTCAGGAATGCCCTTTTCCTTTTGTTAATAGAGTAACGCTCTAATCACATCCGCCACCGCCGCCAGAATCTCCTCCACCGAAATCTCCCCCGCCACTGTGTCCGCTATCCCCACCCCAACTATGACTACCGCTGTCATGACTGGAATGGTGATGGGAGTCACCCTCGTGATGATGGTGTTGGTGGTGATTAGAGTGATTCGGGTTATTTGTATCTAACAGATCTGGATGGCTAGCAGCCATAAAAGACATGTTGGCGGCGTCATTTCGCCTATTTCCTTCAAATCTGTTGCTGTTCGAGCTCGAATCAATACGAACTACGGACTGTATGATAATAAATATAACGACTCCAATAAACAGTATCCCAAAGACCATTATAGATCGCCCTCCCAGTAGTTCATTATAAGCTGTATTCTCTTAAATTGTACCATAATATTGCATAAATGGAGTTTGATAAATGGAAATCAGCGGTTAGCTGCTTTCGTCAGAAACTCAAGATTTCGATAAAAAATATTGGCAAAATTCAATTTTTTCTTTTTTACATTTATATGGAAGTTGACGATATGAGATTATTCCCCTCTAAATAGAAAAGGTTGATTTTTGTACCACGATTTGCTAACATACGTTGTAACTTAATAGTTATCAGTTTTCTAGGGTTCCGCAGCTGCTACACAGCTGGTCTGGTCCGAGGGAAAACGCACGAACAGCATCGTTCGTGTCTACACGGAGGGATAAAAGCCCGGGAGGTATCGTCATAAATGACGATGACCTTCCGGGCTTATTTGTTTGTTCGTGGGCAATTATTAGAGTAAGTGAATTGAAGGAGGGCTTGAAATGAAGAATAATTCAGAGTGGATAAAGGTAGTTGGTGCAGCCGTTTTCGAGGTCATGTGGGTCATCGGCTTAAAACATGCCTCCACGACGTGGGAATGGCTGATAACGGTGGTAGCTATAATAATAAGCTTCTATGTGATTGTTTCAGCAAGCGCCAAACTGCCGGTCGGCACGGTATATTCTGTGTTTGTTGGTCTAGGAACCGCAGGTACAGTAGTTGCGGACATGGTTTTATTCGGAGAACCGTTCAAGTTGATGAAGCTGGTTCTAGTGCTTATTTTACTGGCAGGCGTAGTAGGATTGAAAATGGTGACCAAAGAAGCCGAAGTAAAGGGGGAGTCTTAAATGGCATGGGTATTTCTGGTCGTTGCTGGATTATTTGAAATGTTCGGAGTGGCTATGATTAATAGGGTGAATAAACACCGGAATTTGCTGTCGTTTGCGCTGCTCTTTCTTGGTTTCGGAGGAAGCTTTCTGTTTCTGTCACTAGCGATGAAAAGTCTGCCGATGGGAACAGCTTATGCGGTATGGACGGGGATCGGTGCATCTGGTGGTGCGATTCTGGGGATGCTGATGTATGGAGAGGCTAAAGACTGGCGCCGGATCGTTTGTATCATTATGATTCTGGGGGCTGCTGTGGGACTAAAACTGATAGCTTAGTTTGGTATTCATTCGTTACTTTTTCTCTTCAAAAGAAAGATTAGTTTTAATTTGGACACGATTCAGATGTTTAGAAAGGTTCTCATAGGTCGTATAAAGTAAGTATACAATACTTCAAATAAGGGGATTTTTAATATGACTAAGGATTCAATCGAACATTTGGCTGAAATCGCAAAAATTAACCAATCTAACCGCATGCTGCTTCCAGATGGAACGTCACTTCCCAGAATTGGGCAGGGAACTTGGAATATGGGTGACGACGTTTCCCGTAGGGAGGAAGAGATTGCTGCACTGAGATTAGGTGTGGAACTAGGCATGGATTTAATAGATACGGCTGAGATGTATGGGGACGGACGCTCGGAGCTTTTAGTAGGTGAGGCTATCAAAGGAATTCGGGATGAAGTTTTCTTGGTGTCAAAAGTCTATCCACATAATGCTGGGAACGAGCGCCTTGTCCGCAGTTGTGAAGAAAGTTTGAAACGTTTGAATACGGATCATCTGGATCTTTATTTGATGCATTGGCGGGGAGATATCCCACTAGAAGAGATTGTCCTGGGTATGGAGAAACTAGTCTCTCAAGGAAAAATAGCAAGATGGGGCGTATCCAACCTCGATACCGACGATATGAAAGAGCTGCTAAAGATTGCTGGGGGAACTCATTGTGCTACCAATCAGGTTCTTTATCATTTAGGGTCCAGAGGGATTGAAACTGAACTGCTGCCATGGCAGAGAAGCCACAAGATCCCGGTAATGGCGTACTCACCGCTTGCTCAAGCAGGTTCGCTCCGAAAAGGAGTTGTCGAGAGTGAAGTTGTTCAGGAAATCGGCAGTGCACATCATGCAACTCCGCTTCAGATTATGCTCGCTTGGACGATCCGTGAAGAGGATGTCATTTCTATTCCAAAAGCATCTTCCCGTAAGCACGTCCTTGAGAATGCTGCCGCAGGTTTGATTACGCTAAGTAAGGATGAAATCTGGAAGCTGGACGAAGCTTTCCCAATACCATCTTGGAAAGTGCCGCTGGATAAGATTTAAAAATTGATATAAAAAGAAGCCCTCGTTCACTGCGAAGTGATTGAGGGCTTCTTTAATTCTTTATGCAATTAGCTGTTCTCAATAATCGTCTGCAGTGTGGTCCGGTCAAGACCTTCTACAAGCTTGATCAGAAGTTCTTTTGCAGCTTCGTAGTCATCGCTGTGAATAACTGATGATGCGGTGTGTATGTAGCGGGAGCATATTCCGATTACTGCTGAAGGGACGCCGATTCCACTAACATGAACCTGACCCGCATCTGTTCCGCCTTGGGAGACAAAATACTGATATTTGATCCGATGAGTATCCGCCGTATCTTGTACATATTCAATCAAACCGCGATGTGTAACCATCGTAGGATCAAAAATGCGCAGGAGAGCTCCTTTACCCAGATGGCCAAATGCCTGACTGTCACCTGTCATATCGGCAGCAGCACTCGCGTCCAGACCGAAGAAGATGTCCGGGGACAGGAGATTAGCCGCTGTACGTGCTCCCCGAAGCCCTACTTCCTCTTGTACAGTAGCACCAGCGAAGACGGTATTCGGTAGCTTTTTGCCGTGTAATGATTTAACTAGTTCAATGGCGAGACCTACACCATAACGATTATCCCAAGCTTTGGCCAAGATTTTTTTGGGATTGGCAAGTGGGGTGAACGGACAGATAGGCAGTATTTGTTGACCTGGTCTAACACCAAAGCTTTCTGCTTCTTCACGGCTGTCTGCACCGATATCAATATACATTTTGCTGATTTCGCCAGTCTTGCCACGTTCTTCATTACTTAGTAAATGGATAGGCGTGCTGCCAACAACACCGGTCAGCGTTCCTTTAGGTGTAATAATGTGAAGACGCTGGGATGCAACAGCAGAGGCAAGCCAGCCTCCAAGAGGTTGAAAACGGATCATTCCGGTGTTAGTAATTCCAGTTACCATGAAACCTACTTCGTCAAAGTGCCCGGCGACCATGATCTTTGGCCCGTTCTCTTCCCCGCGCAGTACGCCGAACAAACTTCCGAGACGATCTTGCACGAACTCATCGGTATAAGGAGCCATAGCATCCTTGACGTAAGCACGAAGTTCGCGCTCAAATCCTGGGGCTGAAGGGAATTCAGTAAGTATTTTGAACATGTCCAATGTTTCTTGATTCAATTGAAATCACTCCTTTATTAAAATATAAGAACGTATAAGTTTCACGCTATACATTATCCTTATATTTCTACGAGAAATAGTTGGCATCAATAAATGACGACAACGTCGTTTCTTCTCGAAATATAAGAACGTATAAGTTTCACGCTATACATTATCCTTATATTTCTACGAGAAACAGTTGGCATCAATAAATGACGACAACGTCGTTTCTTCTTGCAACTAAGTATGAACATTCTGAGCTCACTTGTCCATGATAAGAGACATTGAACACCGGGCACGAGCTCAACGAATACTATGCATTAGAGGCTTTGGTGGCAGGAGCCTTAGAAAGGATGCGAAGACGAATGAGGGTAGCGGGTAGCGTACCCCAGAGAAGGGTGCAGGGAAGATATTTTAGTAGGAGCCTACAAGTAAACGGAATGCGTAAACGATACTGGCGCCACAATTCAAGGGAAAGAGAAGCAATACTTATTCTTGTGCTCTTCTTACTGCTGATTGTTGTATTACTGTATTTTTCCTGAACTGGAGGGACATAACGAAGCGGAGGATGGCAAACAATAAGGAAAACTTCTAAGCGAAGAACAACTTGAAGGGCTTAAAAGTGAGTACTTCGATGCTTGTCAGCCCCCTTCGCCTAACTTTCAGGAGGTGCCCTCAATGCCGGCGAAAACTAAGAAATCTGGTGTCAAGCTGAAGCTTGACACCTTGACTCCACAAGATTATGAGAAGTTGTCCAAGCCATTTGTGCCCGCCCGCCCCGTATTCAAGAACTGTGTGCGAGCGTTTCTTTCTGGCGGCTTAATCTGTGTAATTGGACAAGGTGTTCAGGAGGCTTTTATGGCTATATTCGATATGACCTCCAAGGAAGCCGCCAGTCCGACAGTAGCAGTGATGATCCTACTGTCCGTGATCCTGACCAGCTTTGGCGTGTACGACAAAATGGCTCAATGGGCTGGTGCAGGAACTGCAGTGCCGGTTACCGGATTTGCGAACAGTATGTGCTCTGCAGCTCTGGAACACCGTGCTGAGGGCCTTGTGCTTGGCGTAGGCGGCAATATGTTTAAGCTAGCGGGATCGGTCATCGTATTTGGTGCCGTCGCTGCTTTCATAATTGGTATCGTCTATCTCTTTTTGGGCGTAGACGGAGGTGCACATACATGAAGCAGCTTGGTAGTCAGACCTGGGAGTTCATGAGCCGTCCCGTTATTTTAGGTTCTTCCGCTGTAGTAGGGCCAGAAGAGGGAGAAGGTCCTTTAGTTTCAGATTTTGATTTTATATATGATTCGCTGGAAATGGACGAAAAAACATGGGAGAAGGCAGAGCGTGCTCTTTTCGAGAAGGCAGCCATGCTAGCTCTGATTAATGCGAATATAGATAAAGAGAAGCTAGAGTTTTTTGTCGGCGGAGATTTGATGAACCAAATTATCAGCAGTTCTTTCGCAGCAAGAAAATTAGGTGTGCCTTATCTCGGAGTCTTTGGCGCTTGCTCTACCTCCATGGAGAGCCTTGCAATTGCCTCTATGATCGTGGATTCCGGAGGCAGTAAGTATGTGCTCGCAGGAACATCCAGTCATAACTGTACAGTAGAGAAGCAATTTCGCTATCCGACTGAATATGGCTCACAGAAGCCCCCAACGGCGCAATATACAGTAACAGGCTCGGGCTGCGCTATAGTAGGCCAGAATGATGGATCTGGCAACAATCCAGTCGTGGTCATGGCAACGCTTGGGCGTATTATGGATCTTGGTTTGACGGACCCTTTTAATATGGGAACGGCCATGGCACCAGCGGCGGCAGATACAATCACTGCGCACTTTCGGGATACAGGTCTATCTCCCGGACACTATGATTTAATTGTTACCGGAGATCTGGCATCCGTGGGGCTGCCCATAGCCAAAACCCTGTTGGCCAAAGAGGGAATTCCCATGGAGCAAACAACCTTTGATGATTGTGGTCTGCTTATCTACGACTTGGAGAAACAGAAATATGTGATCGCTGGAGGAAGTGGCTGCGGATGTTCGGCGGTTGTAACTTATGGTCATATCCTTAAGCGTATCAAAAAAGGTGAACTTAAACGGGTGCTAATAGTGGCAACTGGCGCACTTTTATCGCCTTTGTCTTATCAGCAGGGAGAGAGTATTCCATGTGTTGCTCATGCCGTAGCCATAGAGAGCGGAGGTGAAGCATAATGATGATTTACTTATGGGCTTTTCTGATTGGAGGAGCCATTTGCGTAATAGGGCAGCTGATGTTCGATGTATTGAAGCTGACACCTGCACATACGATGAGTACATTAGTTGTAGCCGGGGCGATTGCTGATGCTTTTGGAATATACGATCCACTTGTGAAATTTGCAGGAGCTGGAGCAACCATTCCGATCACAAGCTTTGGGAATTCGTTGGTCCATGGTGCATTGACGGAGCTGGAGCGGGATGGCTGGATCGGTGTAGTTACGGGTATTTTTGATATTACAAGTGCGGGCATTTCGTCAGCTATTGTGTTCTCCTTTTTGGCAGCTTTAGTTGTACGACCGAAGGGGTAATTATATTTAAATGTTTTTTAAGTTGAACCTGTGGGATCTTTTATCCTATGGGTTTTTTTTGCATTCGCACTTCGTGATCTTCAACAATGTACTTTGGGTCCCCTAATCATGTAAAATATAAATAATACTGCCTATTCTGGCTAGGAGGATCATATATGCCCGTACGTCAAGAATCGATGCACATCATGAATGCTGTACGCACTAATTTGGAATCCTGCATACTTGGAAAATCATTTGAAATACAATTGCTGCTAACTGCACTACTTGCTGGTGGTCATGTTCTGATCGAGGATGTACCGGGGACGGGAAAAACCCAGCTAATACGCGCACTTTCAAGGTCAATGTCCGGTGAGTATCGCCGGATTCAGTGTAATCCGGATATACTTCCGAGTGATATTACCGGTGTTTCTGTGTATCATCCTAGGGATGAGATGTTTCATTTCCGGCCAGGTCCGGTGATGACGAATATTCTGCTAGCTGATGAAATTAACCGTGCTACAACGAAGACACAATCCGCACTTCTGGAAGTGATGGAGGAACGAAACGTAACCGTAGATGGAGAGACCTATCCACTTCCGCATCCTTTCATGTTGTGCGCTACCCAGAATCCGATAGATTTTGAGGGAACCTATACTCTACCTGAAGCTCAACTGGATCGATTCATGCTGAGAATTAGCCTAGGATATCCTGATGCAGCAACCGAGAAGAATTTATTGCTGAGCCATCAGGAAGGCCAACCGGTGGACAGGCTTTCGCCAGTAACAAGCATGGAACAAATCGCAGGAATTCAGGAAGAGATTCGAGACATCTTCATGAGCGATCCTGTGCTGAATTACTTGTTAGATATTGTGCGGCAGACAAGAGAACATCCACTTGTAATGCTGGGTGCAAGTCCGCGCGCCTCACTATCCTTTATGATGGCTTGTAAAGCCTATGCCTTCTTGCAGGGAAGGGATTACGTTCTTCCTGATGACGTGAAGATACTTACTCCATTTGCCTTGGGTCATCGTATATTGCTGCGTCCAGAGTCGCGCCTAGATAATATTAGCGTAGAATCTTTGCTTCAAAAGCTTCTGCAGAGTATTCATGTGCCTGTTACGATGAGGCAATGATATGAGACGTTATTTGTCTACGGTAGCAGCCATCATTCAGCCTACTAAGCTTGCTAGCATCCTTGTAATTTGGAGCATCACGCTCTTATATGTACTTTTTCAGGGCGGGAAAACTGCATTTATGTTGTTTATCATGGTCTCTGTACTTATTGCATATTTGATTGCTGGAGGTTTAGGAGGTGTTAGGCGGGCTAAGGGCACTCGCAGCCTTTATTCTGAACAGGACAAGGGGGATTTACTCTCTGCTGGAGGGCATCTTCGTGTAAGTCTTAAGGTTACAATCCCTGGAATTTTGCCCTTGCCTTACGTGGTTGTAAGGGAGGTTCTTAAGCGACATAATGGAGAATCGTGGGTATTTGAAGAAAGTGTGGTCCCAAGCCTTAGAGGAATTGGGGAACTGAAATTTCAGACACCAGCCCTAGAGCGTGGAACCTACACGTTTTCTAATACGGATATCATCAGCCAAGATATATTTGGGCTTGTCGAGCATAAAGGAACATTTTTAGCTGGAGGACAGTTTCAGGTTCTGCCTCGTGCGATCTACGTTCCGCGCTGGCAGTTATATGAGAGGAAGTCTCGGCTCTCTGGGCCGCAGACATCAGTTGTTCAATCTCGGCGGGAAACCACTCAAATTAATGGCGTCCGTGACTATGTATATGGTGATCGCTTGACACGAATTCACTGGAATGCCACCGCTAAGACAGGTTCTTGGAAATCCAAAGAGTTTGAGCATGAGTCGATTCCCAAAACTATTCTAGTTCTTGACGGAAGCACATCAGCTTATATGAATACGAATCAATTCGAACTAGCAGTTTCTGTAACGGCATCACTACTCGGATTCGGCATTCGAGAGAGAATTGGAATTGGCCTGTGTTGTTTGGATAAAACGACGAAGGTATTCGCACCCGTAGAAGGTGCTGCTGAGCGACAGAAGATGATTCAGTATTTAATCGATCTTAACGCTGAAGGGCGGGGGCCGCTTATTTCCCGATTGGAAAAAGGATACCGTATGTTCCCTAAAGGTTCTTACTTCGTGTTAATCAGTCCACAGCGTGGACAGCCCGTACTGGATGCACTACGCTGGGCTGACAGCAGAGGGATGACTGCTTCTCATATTCATGTGCGAAATGCGGCAGAGATGAATAGTAGCAACGATTGGACAGACGTACTTAGATCACGTGGAATAACAGGTTATGGAATTCACTCGCTTCAAGAGCTTCCCGCAGTGTTAGGAGGGGAAGGGTGATATGAGAAACTGGTGGAATCAGATGAAATTCTCCTGGCACCGTTCCGTCGGCCTGTTTTGGCTGTTGATTATTGCACAGCAGTGGATTTCTTATACGGAACCCATCTGGTTAAGTCAGACGACTTCATCCGTATGGACTGCTCTATTAACAGTCGCAGTGATCGAAATTTTGATTCCTGTTAAAGTTCAGTTCAGACTTATTATGGAAGCCGCAGCTATTATCTATATCGTATATCGCACCATTACTAATTATGGAATATACGTTGCTGATCCGTGGGCAACAACCCTTACAGACAGACTGCAAGATATTAGTGTTCATATGGTGCCGTATATCTGGTTTGCTCTTGGTGCCTCTGCTTTGCTTTTGCTATCGTCTTGGTGGGTATCCTCGAAGAGGCGTATCTTATGGTTTATAGGAATGAACATTGTAGCATTGGCTGCTCTTGATTCCTTTACATCTATTGTTTTGTGGCAGGAAGTTGCCTGGACGGTATTTGCGGGTATGGGATGGCTTGTCAGCCAGCACCTGAGAAGTTTCCAGCTTCATTATCCGCGTGGATGGGTTCATTTGCTGGAATATCCCTCGAAAATAGTCATGAATATCGCCATCGTCTTCTCTCTGGTTATCCTAATCGGAGTGAATATGCCGGATGTAAGACCTACTCTGACGGATCCTTATACGGCGTGGCAAGAATGGAATGGAATTGGAAAGTCTTCTGGTAAGAGCACAACTGGATCAACGAAATCTAGTACGGGCTCAAGCTCCTCTGCTAACAATACTTCGTCTGGCTATAGTCTGAATGATGACAATTTGGGCGGGGGCTTTAACTTCGATTATACCCCAGTGATGACAGTGGTTTCGGATTTACGTACTTATATGCGTGGAGAAACACGCAGAGTATACTCTGGAAGTGGATGGTCGGATAAGGATCGATTGAAGCGGGGACCTATAGAAGAGGTGGAAACGGGGAAAATTTTAGAACAAAGTGTGGCTTCTAAGGTGACGACTCGCACGTTGAAACAGACGGTTAGAGTGCTTAACAATAATGAGTTTCCTGTGTTATTCGGTGCTTATTCAGTTACTTCTGTGGATTCATTAAATGGGGAAGAAGCCGGGAATGGTCTTTTCTGGAGAAATCGTGATAGTGAGCTTCTATGGGATATGGATAGAAAGAACCGCGATTATCCTTCGAGCTTCGAGCTGACTTCTGAAGTTCCTGTCATTCCTGTTCAGGAATTGACAGCGAAGACCTATGAGGAGCTATACAAAGGTAATGATCTGGAGGAAATCTTCCTTCAGTTACCTGATGATTTTCCTCAAAGGGTTAAAGATCTGGCCGAGGAAATTACAGCACAAGGAACAACACCGTATGAAAAAACAGCGCTTTTGCAACAATACTTACAACAAACCTTTCCATACACCAACAAGCCGGATATATCACGCGTTTCAAGTAAGGATTTTGTAGATGGATTTTTGTTTGAGCTGAAGGAAGGATACTGTGATTATTATTCTACGGCACTAGTTACTATGGCACGTTCTCTTAACATTCCTGCAAGATGGGTTAAGGGGTACGCACCTGGGGAACAGCCAGAAATGCCAATGAATCCGGCGCAACAGCAGGCGGGTACGGCGAATAATAACTACACGATCACCAATGCAGATGCCCATTCTTGGGCCGAGGTCTATTTTGGTGAATATGGTTGGATTCCGGTTGAAGCTACACCGGGGTTTAATGTTCCTCTCTTGACTCAGAATGAGCAAGTTCCTGAGATAGAGCCTAAAGACGAGGTTGAAGAAACTGAACCTGAACCAACAACTGCAAATAACGCACAAGAAGATCAAGGCTTACATGTGGGTGTATGGGTAGTTTTGGCGGCTGTGGTTGTGCTGCTGTCCTGGACGATTTTTAAAATTTGGCATATACGCTTTAAACTTCGCTTCTTGGTTCAACAGATGCGGATGGGTCGTCCTTTATCGCCTGATCAGAAAGTTGTGGCGGAAACTGAGCGTTGGGTAAGATATTTACAACGTAAGGGAATGATGAAAGAAGAGCATGAAACACTGCGTGAAGCTGTAGCTCGCTGGAACCAGGAACGACCTGTTGTGGCCAATCATCTTTCTTCACTGCTGACGATGTTTGAACAGGCGAAGTATAGCCCTGATGTTATTGAAGACAAAGACTGGCAGAGCGTGTATACTGAAGCTTTGCGGCTGCGGAGAACGATAAGATCCAAGAAATAGCGTTTTTGCAGTAAATCATTGCAATAGATTTATTTGCGTAGCGCATGGAGTATGTTATAGTTTTTTGTATGAAATCGAGGTGAACGTATTGTTTGAAATGTTAGTTCCCAAACTCCGGGTGAATACGGTATTCGATATTTCTCTGGAAGAGCTGTATCGACAGGGATACCGTGGAATCATTACGGATCTGGATAACACACTGGTCGGTGCCAAAGCGCCTGTGGCTACTCCGGAGCTGTTGTTATGGTTCGAGAAGGTGAAGGAAGTGGGCTTTAAGCTCATCATCGTATCTAACAATAACATGGAACGGGTGTCACGCTTTGCTACACCGCTTAATATTGAATTTGTGCATCAGGCTCGTAAACCGAGCAATGCTCCTTTTCTCAAAGCGATGAAGCAGATGGAGTTGCCACCGGAGCAAACGATTGTGGTGGGAGACCAAATGCTTACAGATGTATACGGCGGCAATCGGCTTGGCCTGTATACCGTATTGGTGTTGCCAATCTCCGTTAAGGATGAAGGGTTCGGCACAAGATTTAATCGCCGGGTAGAGCGAGTTGCTCTGACACGGCTTCGTAAAAAAGGATTGTGGCACGAGGAGGATAAATAGTAATGAACGAACAAAGTGAAACACAGCGTCCTGAGAAATGTAGCGGTTGTGGTATCAAGCTTCAGATGGAGCATAAGGATCAACCAGGATACCTTCCGGAAGTTGCACTAGATCGGGACCCTGTGATTTGCCAGCGCTGTTTCCGGATTAAGAATTATAACGAGGCTTCATCCGTTTCTGTGAATCAGGATGAATTTCTTCGCTTGCTGAGTGGAGTAGGGGAGAAGAATGCACTTGTTATTCATATTGTTGACATTTTCGATTTCGAAGGCAGTTTGATTTCCGGCCTGCAGCGGTTTGTCGGCAATAACCCAGTTATTCTTGCAGTGAATAAATGTGATTTGCTACCTAAGGTTACAAACTGGAATAAATTGCGTAACTGGATGCAGCAACGCTGTAAAGAGGAAGGACTGCGGACGGCTGAAATTGTCCTCTGTAGTGCAAAACGTAATCAAGGGTTTGACCGTTTGCTGGAAGCCGTAACAGAACTGCGTGGTGGGCGTGATGTTTATGTAGTGGGTGCAACGAATGTAGGGAAGTCCACGCTTATCAACCGTCTGATTTCGGACTATAGTGATTTGGAGCAGGAGTTAACCACCTCGCGTTACCCTGGTACAACTCTCGATACGGTCAAAATCCCATTAGATGATGGCCACTATATTATAGATACGCCGGGGATCGTGTATCCATGGCGTTATAGTGAACTAGTTGAGCGTCAGGATCTGGACGCAGTTATGCCAGCCAATCCGTTGAAGCCTGCTGTCTATCAGTTGAATGAAGGACAGACGTTATTCTTCGGTGGACTAGGACGTTTTGATTTCGTGCAAGGTCCGCATCAATCATTCACTTGCTTTATTAGTGGGACTTTAAAAATCCATCGTACCAAGCTGGAACGTGCAGATTCCCTCTATGCGGACCATCGTGGTGAGATGTTGTCTCCTCCCGGAAGTGACCGGATGGACAAGTTGCCATCATGGCAACGACATGAGTTCCGGATTAACCGAGGCAGTCAGAGCGATCTATATATTTCAGGTTTGGGCTGGATCAAGGTCAACGGGACGGAAGGCGCAGTCGTGGCTATCCACGTTCCGCGTGGTGTGAAGGTGCTTACCCGCCCTTCGATGATCTAACGGGGAGGCTAATACAGTGTCTTTGAAAACTGCAACCGAGGGCTACAATACCGGAAATATTCTACTGGGCGTAATGGGAGATCCTATTATACAATCCAAATCTCCAATTATGCATGAAGCAGCACTGCAAGCGCTGGGAATTCCGGGAGCTTACGTACCGCTTCATATCCTCCCGGAGAATCTGGAGGTTGCGGTGCAAGCGATTCGCACGCTTGGGTTCCGTGGGGTAAATGTGACGATTCCGCATAAGGTTGCGGTGATGGCTCATGTGGATCTATTAGATGAAAGTGCGGTAGCCGTTGGCGCAGTCAATACGATTGTTAATGATAATGGGATACTCACCGGATATAATACGGATGGAATCGGTTATGTGCGTTCGCTTAAGGCGGAAGCCATTTCCGATTTGTCAGGCGTAAAGATTATGGTGATTGGAGCTGGTGGAGCAGCAAGAGGAATTGTTGCCGCACTGCTTCAAGAGAAGCCTTCTTCTATCATTATTGCTAATCGTAGTGCTGATAAAGCACAGGACTTGGCCAGACAATGCCAGAGCAAAGGGAATGTCATCGGGATTAGCATGAACGAAGTAGCGGAAATGCTAAGTGGTGTAGACGTACTGATCAATACCACCTCCGTAGGGATGTATCCTCATATGGATGAGACACCAATAGATCCTGGACTGCTTCGTGCAGGAATGATCGTAAGTGATCTGATTTATAATCCGCTGCGTACGCGGCTATTGTTAGAAGGACTTGAACGGGGCTGTACGATTCATGGAGGCCTCGGTATGTTTGTCTATCAGGGAGCCTATGCACTGGAGTATTGGACGGGGCAACCTGCTCCTACGGAAATCATGCGAAAGACCATACTCAATTGTCTGGGTGGAAAAGAGTAAGCAATGGATTCATCAATTTAGGGTAATAATATATGTTAATTAAGGAGTTATTCATTTATGTTAACTGGTAAACAAACACGGTATCTTCGTTCATTGGCGCATCATCTCGATCCAATTTTTCAGGTGGGCAAGGGTGGAGTTAACGAACACCTCGTACGCCACATTGAGGAAGCTATTGAGAAGCGTGAGCTTATGAAGATTAGTATACTGAGCAACAATATTGAGAATCCCAAGGAAATCGGCGCTGCACTGGCTGAACAATCAGGTTCTGAGCTTGTACAAGTGATCGGAAAGACCATTGTCCTGTACAAGGAATCACGTGATAACAAAACCATTGAGCTGCCACGCTAATACCTGATAGCATACTACCGAGGAGGTCGTCCTCTTGAAAGTTGGAATTATGGGAGGTACCTTTGATCCTCTTCATATCGGTCATATGATGGCAGCGGAAGCAGCTAGAGAAACTTATGGACTTCAAGAAGTATGGTTTATGCCATCACATATTCCGCCTCATAAACATGAGGCAGGTGTATCTGGAGTAGACAGGCTGGCAATGGTGCAGGAAGCGATACAGAATCATGAAGCTTTTCGCACATTAGACTGGGAAGTTGTCAGAGGTGGCGTATCCTATACGTTTGAGACCATAAGGCGGCTGCAAGAGGCGTATCCGCATTTCGATCTTTATTTCATCATCGGAGCGGATATGGTCCAGTATTTACCGAAATGGAACGAGATTGAAGAGCTTGTGCAGCGGCTTACATTTATCGGCGTAGGTCGTCCGGGAACACTTCTTGATCTAGACGCATTGCCAACATATATAGCAGATAAGGTGCTGCTAGCAGATATGCCTCTGGTTGATATTTCGTCAACGATGTTAAGAGAACGGGCTGCAGCGGGCAAGTCCATTCGTTATATGGTACCTGAGGCAGTGTTCGATTATGTTCAAAGGAGTGGATTGTATGGCATACAGCCGCGAAGCTCTGATTGAAGCGGTTTCGACGCAAATGCCTGCCAAGCGCTGGAAGCATACACTGGGCGTAATGGAGTCATCCATTCAACTAGCGGAGCAATATGGCGCTGATCCTGAGCGTGCAGAGACGGCAGCAATTCTGCATGATGTGGCCAAATATTGGCCTGTGGAGAGAATGAAGGAGATTATCGAGCAGAATCATCTGAACTTGAATCTTCTGAAGCATGACAAGCAGTTGTGGCATTCGGAAGTAGGCGCCTTTGTAGCAGAGCAAGATTATGGGATCACAGATCCTGATATTCATAATGCCATCCGGTTTCACACATCAGGCCGTGAAGACATGAGTTTACTTGAGAAAATCGTCTGTCTCGCGGACTATATCGAGCCTGGCCGTGATTTTCCCGGGGTTGAAAAGATACGTGAGCTGGCAAAAGTAAGTTTGGAAGAAGGACTAGTCGCTGGATTTGATTCTACGATTAGTTTACTACTGGAAAAACGCCGGGTGATTTTTCCGTTAACGGTACTGGCGCGTAATGATTTAGTTAGAATATTGGAGGATAAAATATGAGTGTACAACCAAGCAAGCTGTTAGAACTGGCCCTTAAGGCTGTTGAAGATAAAAAAGCAATGAACGTAGTGGCACTAGATTTGCGTAATGTTTCACCGATTAGTGATTATTTTGTTGTATGTCATGGTAATTCGGATATTCAAGTACAGTCCATCGCTACCGAAGTCCGCAAGGTGGTTCATGAAGCAGGCGGAGTGATCAAGGGGATCGAAGGGATGAATTCGGCACGCTGGGTGCTGATGGATCTTGGAGATGTTATCGTTCATATTTTCCACCGCGATGAACGTGAATATTACAATATCGAGCGTCTGTGGTCGGATGCCAAGGTAGTGGAGACTGTATGAGCTTGATTGCAGGAACTACAGTTACGCTTAATGTAGTAAGAGAGGTATCCCCGTACGGATTTTTTCTAAATGCCGGTGATCAGGATGTTATGCTGCATTATACGGAGCTTACCGAAAAGGTTAAGACGGGCGATAAAGTTGAAGTATTCATCTTCTTTGACACCGAGGATCGTCTAGCGGCAACGATGAAGAAACCGTTTCTGACGCTGGGCGAAATGGCCTTATTGGAAGTGGCTGATATTCATCCGCGGTTAGGTTGCTTCTTGGAAATGGGTCTTGGACGGCAGCTGCTGCTGCCAATCCGTGAGCTTCCAGAGCTTCCAGAGCTACGTCCTCAGGTTGGCGACTATGTATTTGCTATTATGGAGCATGACAAACAGGGACGTCTTCGTGCTAAGCTAGCTGGAGAACAGGAACTAGCTCCGCTAGCTCTTCCTGCGCCTGAATCCTGGATGGGACAGACTGTAACTGCCCGAGTGTATAAGCCGCTGCAAATGGGGACTTTTGTTCTTGTAGATGCTGGGGTGTTAGGCTTTGGTATTATCGGTATGGTCCATTCCTCTGAGCGGAGTCGTCTACTACGTCTTGGAGAGCAGTTCGAAGCACGCGTCTCCCATATCCGCGAGGATGGACGTGTTAACCTTTCTATGGGTCTTCGTAAAGAAGTAGGTATGGATGTGGATTCTGCTACGATTATGGAGTTCTTGCATGCCCGTCCGGGTGGAGCTATGCCTTATTCGGATGCAACGCCGCCAGATATTATCAAGCAGCGTTTCGGAATTAGCAAATCGGCCTTTAAGCGTGCGCTTGGAAAGCTGATGAAGGAAGGCCATATTACCCAAAAAGAGAATTGGACATATCTTGTTCCTAAGGAAGCGGAAGGTTCAACCGAGGGAAATGAAGGAACAACTGAATAATTTAAAATATAAGGAAAAAGTATAAGTTTCACACTATACTTTTTCCTTATATTTCTCGCTTAAACGCTTACCGTCCTTGTGGGGACGCCGAGGGCGTTTATGCTTGATGGGTCAATAACAGAATTATATTAAATGTTGTAATAGAAAGCGGTGTACTAGTGTCTTCCTATGGGAAATTTGCTTATGTATACGATGAGCTCATGGCAGATATGCCGTATCCTGACTGGATATCCTTTGCCGAAACAGCTTGGAGCAAATACGGTAAGCCTGTAACCGTAGCCGAGCTTGGCTGCGGCACAGGGAGTATCACCATTCCTTTGGCGGGTTCAGGGTATCATATGACCGGAATCGATCTATCTTCAGATATGCTCTCAGTGGCACAGCGCAAAATGGAGGAGCATCCCCAGGGACGGCGCTTTTTGCGCGAAGGTAGTGTTCGTTGGATAAGACAAAACATGAAGGAATGGGAGCTTCCAGAGCTTGTGGATTCTGTGATTTCTTTCTGTGATTGTCTGAATTATGTGCTGGAAGAAGACGATATCAGAGCTGTCTTTGCTAGTACCTTTGCAGGACTGAAGCAAGGCGGCACTTTTCTGTTCGATGTGCATCATCCAAACACACTGATCCGTTATGAAGAAGAGCAGCCCTTTATTCTGGACGAACCGTCGGTGTCCTATATTTGGACTTGTGAGATGGATGTTCCACGCCGCGAAATTGAACATCATCTGTCCATTTTTGCACGCGAAGAGGGACGGAGTGATGTATATCGCCGTTTCGAAGAGACGCATATTCAGCGTGCCTACGATCCCGAATGGATAAAGGAAGAACTGCTTAAGGCTGGCTTTAGTGATGTGAAGACTTACGCAGATTTCGAGTGGATAGAAGCAGATGATGATGCTGAGCGTTTATTTTATATAGCTATAAAATAAATTCAAAAATGCTAAGAGGGGCTGTCCCATAAGCTATGGAAATGGCTACTGAGGCATCCCTTCTTTTTTGACTTTATCTGATCGCTATCGGACACAGCTGACCTTAAACGCAGCATTATGCGATATTTCGAATGCTAACGGACTGAGTCCGTTAGCAGCATGGGATGATGGATACACAGTTGAAGCAACCAGCCAACAGGCTAAACAAAGACAGCGATTCTCCGTTACAGGAGAATCGCTGTCTTTTGTGTGATTTACTTGCCCAATATGCCCCGCAATCGCCTGAAGAAGCCTGTAAATCGCGAGGCACCAACATGATGGCACCACCGTACTTCTTTTTTTATGTAAATCAAAAAAACCGGGCAGTGTTTATGCCACCCGGCGTCTTCCAATCCTTACCGATGCTCAAACAGATCAATGGCACCCAATACGACATGAGCCAGACCAAATCCAAGTACGCCTGTTGCTGCCATCTTATACTTGCTTCCAAGAAAAGCGGCGCTAGAAGCGGTTACGACGGTTCCAAGAACAGCGGGAATTAGACCTTCACGCATTCGAAACACTCCTTCTCGGTGGTTTGGGAGACAAAGGTTATTATGGGTCAAACTCGAAAAAATATACGAAGCTAAAGAAGACCGTAGACCAGTTACTACTGGTTCTACGGTCTTTTTTAATTAGGAATTATTTTATTCTGATATGGTAACAGCAGTACGAGAGACGCCAATTTCTACTTCATGTACATCATATAGAACACGTGCGAGTAGATCCTGGCTATAATTGCCGAAATGTTTACCGTAAATGGTAAGTCCACGTTTGTTTACGGGTTTGTCCGTTACTGCTATACGGAAAGTGAGTTCGCTCTTGTAATCCAAGTGGATGTCATCCAGGGTCACGTCAGAAATTCGGCAGCCGTCAATGAAGCTACCTTCATTATTAATACGGATCAGTTTGAGCATGCCGTATTGATTTAAATGTGGAGGCCACCAGTCTGGATTAAACGTTCCTCGGGTGTCTCCGAAATCACCAGGGCTAGTCCAGAAGCCGATTTCAATTCCATTCAAGTAGAAATAAAGGTCGGATGGATAGTTATCATTAGATCCAGGAGCTTCAGATCCAATTTCCATCGAGAACTGAATTTCACGGAACGTTTGATTGGCTTTTAGATAGTTCGGAATTCTATACTCGAGAAACCCTTCAGCCATCCAAATGATCTCAGATTCAATCCGCTGAGGATCTGCGAAATAACGGGGTTCGTCGAAGTCACCGATAATGCTGTCTTTGGTAGCAAGTCCACAGGTCGGAACAGCCTGATAGTTGCTGTAATGTCCTACTTGAATTTCTACTTCGTAGAGATTATCAACATCTTTGCTGCGAAGATCAACAATAAGCTTGTCCTTATTTAAATAGCAGACCTTCTGAATACCGTGTTTGCCTACTGATGTGTTTATCTCGATGAGACCGCTTTCTTCTAACTTTTTAATGTGCATTGTGATCGCGCCGTTGCTGAGGTTCAGCTTCTTGGCTATTTCATTCAGGTTCAGTGCTTGATTGGTAGCTAAAAGTTCGAGTATGAGGATTCTGATTTCAGAGCTAAGAGCTTTGAAAATTTCAAGTCCACTCATTAAATCTTTAATATAGATCATTTTATCAATACCTTCTTCCAAATGGATCATAAATTAATACTGTTTTATGAAATTATAAACTAATATAGCATATAAATAAAGCATCCTTCCTTTTTTTGTAGAATGACAAAAATAAGGGTGTTTTTTTACTGTATCTACATTTAATTTAGTTTGATTTAAAAATATTTCAGGAAAAACCAGAAAATAAGAGGATTTTTTTCGGATTTTCGTAACTTTAGTCATTAATTTTATAAAAACATGAAAAGATTTAACGTCATATATTTAAAAGTGTTTTTGTCTATGCTATTTTTATACTGAAATCGAATACATATTATTTTCTAACGGGTGTAAATACCGATGTAAATGAACGTGGAATTTCCAGCTGGGTAGGTCTTAGAAAAGGACGTGAAAATCATTATGCAGAATTTGCTAGCTGTTACACCCCCGATGGGCTGGAATAGCTGGGACTGTTACGGAGCTAGTGTGAATGAGGATGAGGTAAGAGGCAACGCAGAATATATGGATCGTCATTTGAAAGATTTTGGATGGGAATATGTAGTTGTTGATATTCAGTGGTATGAACCTGGAGCGAACTCCTCGCAGTATCGCAACTTTGTACCGCTGGTCATGGACGAGTATTCCAGACTTCAACCGGCGGAGAATCGGTTTCCTTCCGCAGCGGGAGGCAAAGGTTTTGCACCACTCGCTGAATATGTACATGAATTAGGGTTGAAATTCGGCATACATATTATGCGCGGAATTCCACGTCAGGCTGTTCATGCTGCGAGTGCCATTCTAGGATCTGAGCAAACTGCACGCGATATCGCTCATCCAAACTCTATTTTTCCGTTCCCCGTTAATGTTCGGGGGAGAGTTACGAGACAATGATGAGTGGACATTATCCTTGTTGACCAATAAGGAAGTACTCCACCTGCATCGCTATGGCAAGGGTGGTAGACAAGTAGATTTGAATGAGGAACATGCGATCTGGACTTCAGAGGATGAACAAGGCAATCATTATGTAGCTTTGTTTAATCTCAGTGATGAAGTGTTAACGCTTCAGGTATCCTTCCAGCAGTTGAATGTTTCAGTTCCAATAACTATACGTGATCTATGGCAAAACCGGGACTTGGAAGTAGTTAATGAAGAGATTACGCATATTCTTCCACCGCATGGATCTGTATTGTTAAAGCTTATATAGAGGAGAGAGATTATGGGGCTATTGGTAGCAGATGAAGATAGCGATCTCCTTGACGCAGCTTCATGGAATAAACTACTAAATTCTGTATTCCAAACGAATGAAGAGAATGGACAATTCGATCCAGGTCATAACAGCTTTACTGTAAATGAAAATGGGGAAGATGTGCTCATCTATCACTGCCACAATTATAAAGAAATTAATGGCGATCCTCTATATGATCCAAACCGTCATACTCGTGCTCAAGTCTTCCATTGGAATGAAGATGACACGCCGAATTTTGGAGTTCCTGTTAATGATGCGCACAAAAAATAATCCGTTATTTAAACAGAGGAAGAGGGTTACCCATGAGCCACATAAATGGCCGCTGGGTAACCCTCTTTATCCTATATTACTGCTTAAGGTATATATTGTTGAACAATGGAAGTGATTACGCCGTCCTGAATGGTAAGGTGATATGGGGACTGGCTCAGATCGAAGATATTAGTTTTATTAAATTGATCGATAAATTGCTGTAAGGTAATGGTTTCGTTCCAATGAATGTCTAGGTCCTCTATGTTGCCAGTGTGATCATAAATCTGCATGGTGACTGTTGCGTTATCCGCTATCGGATAGGTTGTAAGTGTATCGACGTCATTAACAATATAATAGCTGTCTGGGGCTCCACCAATTTCTGCTGCACCTTCTGGGTCTCTTTCTGCAAAGACTCGATCGGCATCAGCACCCTGATACCAGTTTATTTCATCGGCTGTAATGGAAAGCTTGCCATGGTCGGATTGAATAGTATGGATATATACCGTTTGTTGCTGAGTCTTGCCACTATCTTGTGCATCCACCCGTGTTCCAACGGTACTTGCAGTAGTAATGAGGGAAAGAAACAATAGAACAACAACCGGTAACACATACGCTGACTTTTTCTTAAACATTAGAAATCTCCCCCTTGAGATATGTAAAAAGGTTGTATATACCTTATTACCCGCTACGTTTTTTCCTAAACGGGCTATATACTACTATTACGTTAAACGAGTAGATTATGTTGCATTTTTCAAAAAATATTTCTGAAAAGCGATTGCGGTCATGAATCCACTAATAATGATAGTAAAGGTTTGTCTCCTCGGGCATATTAAAATGTCAAAACATAAAGATTAGGGGGAGCAACAAATGGGTGGAATATTACGGATTTATAGGAACGATTGGCGTAACGTATTCAAGGTTCCTGTGGCCGTGTTCCTGATCGCTGCTTTGGTGGTATTACCCTCTGTTTATGATTGGTTTAATGTTGCGGCGGTTTGGGACCCATACAGTAATACCTCGGGTATTAAAGTTGCTGTAACCAGTCTGGATGAAGGTACCACTGTGAAGGACAAGAGTTTCAACATCGGCAATGACGTCATGGAAAGTCTTCGGAATAATAAAAACTTAGGCTGGACCTTCGTAGATGCAGAAGCTGCGCACAATGGTGTGAAACGTGGAGACTACTATGCCAGTATTGTTATCCCTGCTGATTTCTCAAAGAGAATGACAGGAATCCTTGAAGGCAGGATCGTGAAACCGGAGATCGAATATACCGTCAATGAGAAGATAAATGCTATTGCTCCTAAAATCACAGGAAAAGGCGCCTCTTCAATCACTACACAGATCAGTGAGAATTTTACGAAAACGATTAGTGAGACGGTATTTACTACTTTAAAACAAATCGATAAAAAATTTCAATCCGAACTGCCTATTATTCGCAAGGTAGAACAAGGGTTATTTAAATTAGAGGCAAGTTTACCTAAGATCGAAAAGGCAGGCAAACATGTATTGCAAATTGAGAAGAATTGGCCGCAAATTCATGCATCGGCAGAGCGGATTTCTAAGCTGGAGAACAAGCTGCCTGAGGTTGAGAAGGTGGGTTCGGATTTAGAAAAAATAGCTGAGCATTGGCCTCAAATTGCCAATGCTACAGATCATTTAGTTGGGCTACAGGATATGCTGCCCAAGATTGAACAAGCAGCACAGCTAATCGTTCAACTCGATAATCATTTTGGAGAAGTTAAACAAATCATGGACAAGGCGTCTGGAGGTCTTTCGGAAGCGAATAAGGTTGTTAACGCTGCCCTAACTGCGCTACCTAAGGCCGACAAGATTGCAGCTGCTGGAAATGATTTTGTTCTGGAGCTTCAGCAGTTCTTAGAGAAGAGTAATGCTGCATTTGAAGCGGTACCTGCCGCCCTCAAACAAAATATATACCTGCTGCAAAAAACGGAGAATTCAGTAGTTCGGCTTGCTGAACAGTTGCAGGGAAAGGATATTGACCCGCAAGCGGTGCGCGAGCAACTTGAGTCAGTATCCGCTCAGCTGGTGTCGGGAAGTAGCGTGATTGATCATACGCTTTCTTTGTTATCGGCAATGAATACATTCTCGCCAGGAACAGTGCCTAATGCTGAGATTAGCACCTTGAAGGATGTAAACAATGCCTTGAGCAGACAGACTACCTTGGTAAATTCGTTGGCAACGGATCTACAAAATGATGGTCAGCCTGATCCGAGTAATGTTAAGCAATTGAGTCTTAAATCTGACGAAGGGAATGTAGCCATTGCGAAGCTTATTTCCGAATATGAAACGGCAACTATCCCTGCTGTAAAAAATACATTAGAGAAAATATCCACTGCTGCTATGACTACAGCCACTTCCCTGGAGCAGGTTCCAGATCGTCTAACTGCGCTTGGCAACCTTCTTGAAGAGACCATGGCAGCAATTGAGTTCGGACAACAAAGCTTAGCTACTCTACAGCAGGACTTACCAGCTATTCGTGAAGCGGTACATACAGCTGCTAGTGGCGTCGCAGATAAGACACAGAGCTTTGGTGCTTTTATTCGTGATACGCTTCCACTCATTCAGAGCAGCTTGCCTGCTGCAGGAGAAAAAATACAACAAGCCGCAAATTTCGTCCGTCAGGATCTGCCGGCTGTAGAGGAACGGGTTCATCAGATTTCTAATCTGATCCGTACAGGGCTTCCCCGTGCGGATAAGGGCGTAGCGGTTGCAGCGGATTTGGTGCGAAATGATCTTCCGATACTGGAAGACTCGATTCGTAAAGCAGCGTCCACCATTCGCCAGATCAAAGATGAGGTAAATCTGGGGGAGATTGCTGAGCTGCTCGGAGGGGATATTAAGAGCAAAAGTGATTTTTTGGCCAATCCGGTGGTGTTAAAGGAAAATCAATTATATCCTATTCCGAATTATGGTTCGGCGATGACTCCTTTTTATGTCGTACTCTCCTTATGGGTGGGCGGCACACTCCTTATCTCACTCCTCCGTACGGGTGTGGATACTGAAGGTATAGAGTACAAGAGGTATCAATTGTATTTTGGACGCCTGCTGACGTTTCTTACCGTTGGGATTCTTCAAGCACTGGTGGCTGTACTCGGTAATATCTTTATTCTGAAATGTTATGTAGTGGACAAGGTGTGGTTTGTTCTTTTTGCAGTATTGATCAGCATTGTGTTCGTGACGATTGTATTTACGCTTGTGTCTGTATTCGGCAACGTTGGAAAGGGGATAGCGATCGTATTCATGGTGCTTCAATTCTCAAGCTCTGGCGGTACGTTTCCAATCAGTACAACAGCACGTTTCTTTCAAATATTAAATCCGTTTATGCCATTTACCTATGCGATTAATCTGATGAGGGAGTCGGTAGGGGGGATTCTGCCGGAAGTGGCGATTCGCGATTGTTTTTATTTGATCCTATTCGGTGTAATAGCACTCTTACTGGCGTTAACTCTCAAGAAGCCGCTGGAGCGTTATATCGATAAGGCGGCTGAACAAGCCGAAGAATCCAAATTGATTTCCTGAGCAAAAAGCATAAAGGAGGAATTCTCTATCATCAGAGAATCCCTCCTTCTGCTAGTTATCTCATGATTATCTCGCTGGAGCGAAATCGGCTACTGGTTTTAGAATCTCTTCAATTCTCTCCAAAGTATCTGGGGACTGCACGGCTTCCACAGCTTTGGCGTTCTCTTCAACCTGTGCTGGCTTACTGGCTCCGATGATAATTGCGGAGCTTACGCCAGGCTGTCGTAGAGTCCAAGCTAAAGCTAGTTGCGACAGCTTCAAGTCAAGGCTGCCAGCTAGTTCACCTCCATGTGCTTGAAGAAACACAAGAAGTTCTTCCGCAAACGAAGCAGATTTTGTGTGAACCTTTTATTCTAAATACCGGAGCTCCAGCAGAACAATGGGGCGAATGGGAAGTCGGGATTACGCATTATCAGGGCGTTGTTAAGCAGCTTGCAGAGGAATTCAATGCTGTGTTTGTTCCTTTACAGGAAGCTTTCGATACAGCTACTCGTAGAGCAGATGCAGCCTACTGGCTTTGGGATGGCGTTCACCCGACAGCAGCCGGGCATGATCTGATTGCTAGGGAGTGGCTGAAGGTCGTAGAGAAGAGCGGTCTTTTAAGCAATTAAGGTGATAAAGATCTTTTTATCTATGTACCTACTGAGATTACTCTGCGGGTGCATAGATAAGAGATACATGATAGTTATTCAGAAATTCGATCCATTCCTCTGAAGGCTTCTGGTCCGTAACGATATAATCCACTCTATCAAAACTGAATAATTTGATGAACGCAGTCCTGTCGAATTTAGAGTGATCTGCGAGCAGAACAACTTTATTCGCCTGCTGTTGCATGAGAAGCTTTAGTTCACTTTCTTCTTCATTCGAATCGCTGAGCCCACCAGTCATGGACAACGCTTTACAGCTGAATATGGCCACATCCACATTGTATTTTTGAATGGTCTGCGAGGCGGTATACCCAACAAAGGAGCTAGTCTCGGGCCCTAGTATTCCACCAGTGGAGATTAGCTTTTGCCCGGAGTGTTGAAATTCGGATAATACAACCAGGGAGTTCGTAATAATCGTCAGATTGTTTTTCTCCTCTATAATTCTCCGCAAGGCCTCAAAAACCGTTGAACTCGTATCCGTCACCAAGCTGTCCCCATCATTGATTAATTGGAGAACATGATCGGCTATCGTTCGTTTGGCCTCAATATTAACCTGATGTCTGCTAACATAGGGAGGGTCCTCATTAGTATGTGCGTTAAGGATCGCTCCACCGTAATTTTTTTTTGCAAGTCCTTCCTTGTCCAGTTTATCCAGATCCCGCCGAATGGTCTCTTCTGAGACATTGAATTTTTGCGCCAGCTGAGCGACATGGACTTTCTTTTGTCTATAAAGCTCATTAATGATTAGATCCCGCCGTTCAAATGCTTTCATCCGTTCACTCACCTCTATCATCATCTACTCCCTAGTTTACTACATTGTTGTATAAATCAAAAAAAGTAACCTCATACTCACATAATACCACAGTATATCTTTATTAATACCACATAAAACCACATAAATCATCTATAAAAGTGTTGATTTATGTTGACTAAAGCGTTTCCATATCTTATGATGTAGGAGATATAGGTCCATTAACGATGATACTAAGATGATCTTGAGGAGGAACAGCAGTGATAGAAAACTATCCGAAAATAGGAATCCGCCCGACCATTGATGGCAGAAGAAGAGGGGTTCGCGAATCGCTAGAAGCTCAGACTATGGGTATGGCACAGCGGGTAGCTAAGTTTATTGAAGAGAACTTATTTTATCCGGATGGCCGATCAGTAGAGTGCATCATTGCCGATTCTACGATTGGTGGGGTTAAAGAAGCTGCTGCTGCAGCTCAGAAATTTGCTGGGGCTAATGTAGGCGTATCGATTACCGTGACTCCTTGCTGGTGTTATGGTTCTGAAACGATGGATATGGATGCCTCAATCCCGCATGCGGTTTGGGGATTTAACGGAACGGAACGCCCTGGCGCCGTATACCTAGCTGCTGTTCTCTCTGCTTATGCACAAAAAGGAATTCCGGCGTTTGGCATTTATGGTGAGGATGTTCAGGAGTCTAGCAGTGAGGAGATTCCAGCGGATGTGCAGACTAAATTGCTGCAGTTTGCCAAAGCTGGGTTGGCAGTTGCTCAAATGAGAGGGAAATCCTATTTATCTATGGGATCTGTTTCGATGGGGATTGCTGGATCGATTGTGAATGAACAGTTCTTCCAAGAGTATCTGGGCATGCGCAATGAATATATAGATATGTCTGAATATGTTCGGCGCTTTGAAGAAGAGATTTATGATAAAGAGGAATTTAAACGTGCACTCGCGTGGACCAAAGAAAATTGCCAAGTTGGTGCCGATAATAATCCACAGCATCTGCAAATTAGTGATGATGAGAAAGAGAAGCAGTGGGAGACTTGTGTGAAAATGACATTGATCGCCCGTGATCTGATGATCGGCAATCCTGCTCTCGCTGAGTTAGGCTTTGAGGAAGAAGCCAATGGCCATAATGCGATTGTTGCCGGCTTTCAAGGGCAACGTCAATGGACGGACCATTTCCCTAACGGCGATTTCATGGAGACGATTCTGAATTCCTCTTTTGACTGGAACGGCAAACGTACACCTTATATCGTAGCGACAGAGAATGATAGCCTGAACGGAGTAACGATGCTGTTCAATTATTTGCTTACGAATACTGCACAAATATTTGCGGATGTCCGAACCTTTTGGAGTCCAGATGCAGTTAAGCGAGTAACTGGACATCAATTGCAGGGTGAAGCAGCACACGGATTACTGCATTTGATCAACTCTGGTTCAGCTGCTCTTGATGGTACGGGTGAGCAGACAAAAGACGGTAAACCTGCGATTAAACCTTTTTGGGAAATTTCGGAGGATGAGGTAGAAGCTTGCTTGAGCCATTCACAATTCCGCCCGGCTTCTCAAGAATATTTCCGTGGGGGCGGCTTCTCTACAGATTATTTAACCAAAGGCGGGATGCCAGTTACCATGGCTCGTTTGAACTTGGTTAAAGGACTTGGACCTGTTCTTCAGCTTGTAGAAGGTCACACGGTAGAGCTGCCTGAAGATGTTCACCATACACTGGATCAAAGAACAGACCCGACTTGGCCAACGACCTGGTTTGCGCCTAAGCTAACCAATAGTGGTTCATTCCAATCAGTGTATGATGTCATGAATAATTGGGGTGCAAATCATGGGGCGATTAGTTATGGGCATATTGGTGCGGATTTGATTACGCTGGCGTCTATTCTGCGCATTCCGGTCAGCATGCATAACGTTGAGGAATCACGTATTTTTAGACCTCGGGTGTGGTCGTTATTTGGTACCGAAGATCTGGAGGGAGCAGATTACAGAGCATGTCAGAACTTTGGACCTCTCTACTAAAATCTTCCTGTGAAGCAGGTGTAGTGAACAATGGGTGATACGATTAAGCTACTAGCCATAGATCTCGGCGCCAGCTCCGGAAGAGTGATGCTGGGGATATATGATGGCGATAGGCTACAAATGGAAGAAATTCATCGGTTTGATAATACGCCGGTACAGATCAACGGGCATTTATATTGGGATACTCTGAGGCTCTTCCACGAAATGAAGCAAGGGGTTCAAAAAGCCTTCAGGCAACATGGAGAATTGACGTCTTTAAGTGTGGATACATGGGGGGTTGACTACGGGTTTATCGATAAAAGAGGAATGATGCTCTATTCCCCACATCATTACAGGGATCGGAGGATGGAGGCTCACCGTCTCAAATTGGAAGCGCTGCTGTCACCGGCAGAGCAATTCCGTATGAGCGGTCTTCAGCCAAGCGTGATTAATACAGTCTATCAGCTGTTCTCTGATTTTCAGGATAATGATTCTCTTATTGAAACCGCGGATACTATTTTAATGATGCCAGATCTATTTCATTATCTGTTTACGGGTATTAAAGCAGCAGAAAGCACGATCTGGAGTACAAGCGGCTTAATGGATGCTGTCACGGGAGAACTCTCCCCTGAATTATTTAGTAGGCTTGGGATTCCGAGTCGTCTAGTTCCACATCAGGTTCATGCGGGAACGGTTATTGGATCTATCCTACCGGTTATTCAAGAGGAGCTTAGTGTAGGCCCGATGAAAGTGATAGCCGGTGCTTCACATGACACGGCTTCAGCAGTAGCTTCGATTCCTTATACTCGTAAGGATGAAGCAGCATTTATAAGCTGTGGTACGTGGTCGTTGGTTGGTATGGAGACACCTGAGCCGGTCATTTCAGATAAGAGCTATGAGTATGGTTTCACCAATGAACGTTGCTACGGTAATTCTAATCGTTTGCTAAAAAACACAACGGGACTATGGATATTGCAGGAGCTCCAAAGGAATTGGGCGACAGCAGGAGAGTATCTTAGTCAAAGTGAAATGGTTGAACTGGCCAAGACGATTAATCAAGCACCAGCGATCATTGACCCGAATGACCAGCTCTTCAGCACACCTGGTGTGATGATGCAGCGGATTAAGGAATATTGTGAGCGAACGGGGCAACAGACCCCTAATACGAAAGCTGAGATTATACGCGTTATCCTCGAGAGCCTTGCGCTATCATACTGTAGAACGATTGACGAAATGGAAGAGATCACTGGCAAGACAATTACTATCATTCATATGGTTGGCGGTGGGATTCAAAATGAACTATTATGCCAGCTCACCGCTGATGCTACGGGTAGAGAAGTCGTTGCAGGGCCTGTGGAGGCCAGTGGAATTGGCAATATCATTGTCCAACTGGCCGCCCTGGGGAAAATGGAAGTTTCCGAGGGGAAAGAGTTTGTGGCACGATCTTTTACTTTTAAGACATACCAGCCTTCATTGGTGAAGAACTATAAAAAATAGGATACGAGGAGAGTACTTATGGATACTTTGGAACAAAAATTACGTTTGCAGATTTGTGATATCGGCAGAAATCTGTTTAATAAAGATTTTATCGCCGCCAATGATGGGAATATTTCAGCACGGTTATCAGAGAATGAAATTCTTACTACCCCTAGAGCGGTGAGCAAGGGATATTTAGAGCCTCATATGATTGTAAAAGTGAATCTACAAGGTGAAGTTCTTGAAGCAGCCGAAGGATACAGACCCTCAACGGAAACAAAAATGCATTTGAGAATTTATAATGAGCTACCCGAGATGAACGGTGTGGTTCATGCACATCCCCCATATGCCACTGCTTTTGCCATTAAAGGTGAGGCGCTCGATAAAATGATGATGCCAGAATCGGTTATTATGATCGGGGATATTCCATTAGCGGAATACGGAACACCTTCGACGGAAGAGATTCCGGATTCATTGATGCCCTTCCTTGGTAAAAAAACAGCAGTCCTGCTCGAAAATCACGGCGCGCTTACTTGGGGAACGGATGTTATGGAAGCCTACTTGAACATGGAGAGACTCGAATATACAGCGAAGATTACGTTCATTACCCGTATGATTGGCGGGGAGAGAGAGCTGCCACAGCATCGGATTGATGAGCTGGTTGCTTTGAGATCTTTTTATGGGAAATAATGAGGTGCTTGGATGTTAAAAAAAATTCCTAAGTTATTATCTCCGGAACTGGTACGTGTGATGATGGAAATGGGTCATGGGGATGAACTTGTATTGGCGGATGCTAATTATCCAGGACACTCCTTGAACTCAAAAGTACTAAGATATGATGGCATTGGGATACCTGATCTATTGGATGCAATATTGGAACTGCTGCCACTTGATCATTATGTGGAACATCAGGTGGCGTTTATGGCTGTGGTTGAGGGAGATCCTACCGTGCCGGTTATCTGGTCCACATACGAGTCGATTATCGCCAAACATGACGCTGAAGCGACGATTAAATATGAGGAGCGGTTTGATTTCTACAATCGTTCTAAGCAAAGTTATGCTGTTGTAGTTACTGGTGAAGAAGCGCTCTATGGAAATATAATCATCAAAAAAGGTGTAATCAAGGCCTGATGATCAGCGATTCTGCTTGCGGTATTGTAGAGGTGAGCACTTCGCGATTTGCTTAAACACCCGCCCAAAGTGGGCGATGCTGTCAAAACCAGTTTCTTCGGCGATACTCGTAACTTTAACGTTCGTATTCCGAAGTAGACGCTGGGCTTCCTTGATACGAATATAATTTAGATATTCAACGATGGTAAACCCAGTTGTCTGTTTGAATAAACGACAAAGATAGGTACTGCTGATGAAAAAAGTTTCGGATAGCTGCTCTAATGTAAGCTTTTCCGCGTAATGTGCCTGCAAATAATCGATAATTTCGTAGACTTTAAGCTGCTTCTCACTGCTCTCAGGAGCGATGGGCTCGCGGCTTATTTCTTGTACTCTGTTCATCTCAATAAATAATTGGATAAGCAGTGTCTGAAGATAGGGGATTTGCTGTGATCGCTGTTCTTCTTGTTCTTTTAGCATGGAGAAAAGGATATATTCGATGGCTCCTTGTTCATGTACTCCTGGACGCAGAAGCAAGCTTTGTGTAGTTAAGAAAGGAAAACTCAGTTCATAGTTCGCCAACGTTTTTTGCAGAAAGACTTCCTCAAAGTTAATCAATATTCGCTCATGGCGTGCTGAGCCCTTAGAAGTAGTACGGTGGAGTTCGTTCTTATTTATAAATATCAAATCACCTTTGCGCAAGGTGTAAATCAGATTGTTGATGTAATAGCTGCGTTCACCCGCG
This sequence comes from Paenibacillus sp. FSL K6-0276, assembly GCF_037977235.1. Classification (NCBI taxonomy): domain Bacteria; kingdom Bacillati; phylum Bacillota; class Bacilli; order Caryophanales; family Paenibacillaceae; genus Paenibacillus; species Paenibacillus sp. FSL K6-0276. The sequence goes on from NZ_CP150276.1 coordinate 1,656,549, forward strand.
AGTAAATAATAAATCTCATAAGTGTCGTGATAATGGTCGGAATCCATGTTGAATGGGCCGGTCCTTTTTATTTGCTCAATGATAAATGGAGGTTGAAGTTCCTGTTCCATTCTATATTTGCCCCTTTCGAAGATTAGGATAATATATGCAAAGTTTTCGCTATTTCTGCTAAGAATTGCTTAGATTCAGATGTATTTTATACTATAAACTATAGGGAGAAACTGCATTTAAATCAATAGCGATGGAGTGATCCTTGTGTCGAACAAGAAATATGTATTCGTAGGTACAGGTGGCCGAGCGGAGTTCTTTTATGGAGAGATAACTACAAATTATCGTGAAACTTCGGAAATCGTAGGCTTCTGTGATGTGAATGGTGCAAGAATGGATTATGCGAACCGATTGTTGGAAGGAAAATATCAGTATCATGCGGTTCCTACTTATAAGGCCCACGAGTTCGATCGTATGATTGAAGAGACTAAGCCAGATGTGGTTATAGTTACGAGTATTGACCGCACACATCATCGTTACATTATCCGGGCGATGGAACTTGGATGTGATGTAATCTCGGAGAAACCGATGACCATAGATGAAGAGAAATGTCAGGAAATTCTTGAGGCGATTGAGCGAACGGGGAAAAAGCTGCGCGTTACGTTTAATTACCGTTATGCCCCGCATAATACCAAAATCCGTGAACTGATCATGGATGGGGCTATCGGAGAAGTGTTATCCGTTAACTTTGAGTGGCTGTTAAATACACAGCATGGAGCGGATTACTTCCGCAGGTGGCACCGCGATAAACGCAACAGCGGAGGTCTATTAGTCCATAAATCAACCCATCATTTCGATTTGATGAATTTCTGGCTTGGTTCGCGTCCGGATACAATCTATGCAATGGGGGATCTTCGGTTCTATGGCAGAGAAAATGCGGAGAAGCGTGGGGCGACTGAGTTTTATCAACGTGCCCATGGTAGTGGAGCGGCGGAGAATGATCCTTTTGCCCTTCATCTAAAAGACAACGAGCAGCTTAAGCAGATGTATCTGGACGCCGAGCATGAAGATGGGTACCTGCGTGATCAAAGTGTATTCGGTGATAATATCAGCATTGAGGATACGATGGCAGTAATGGTCAAATACAAAAACAAGACGATTATGAACTATTCACTCAATGCTTACTTGCCTTGGGAAGGCTTCACTGTAGTATTTAATGGGACAAAGGGACGGATGGAAGTTAAGGTCGTTGAACAGTCCTATGTAAATGCCGGAGGGAACAAAGAGGATGAAGGGGCACTAAAGGACAAGCAGATCACTGTATACCCCCATTTTGCGCCTCCATATGAAGTGGAGATTGAAGAGGGCGTTGGGGGACATGGTGGCGGAGATCCGGTCATGCTGCGTGATATTTTTGAACGACCCGTGGAGGATCGGTTTAATCGTGCAGCTTCCCATGTGGATGGGGCTTTGTCAATTATGACCGGGATTGCGGCTAATCGTTCGATAGCTACTGGACTTCCGGTGAAGGTAGATCAGTTAATTAAATTCTAGAAGGAAAAGGCTCAAAACCAAAATAAGTAGTTCCCCGTTTGTGAACAAGCCGCTACGGGTTCGAAGGGTTCTTATGATCGCTGTTAAAGTCCTATTTCTGGATTGAAAAAAAATTAGCGGTTAAAATAGGACTTTAAAGGCGACCACTGGCGTTTCTCCAGAATCCCGGAGGGCCCTCCGCTCTGTCCGCACGTTAAGTTAACTAAAGGCTGCCTCCAAAGTCATCGTCGATGACTAAGAGACAGCCTTATTTATTTTAGCTAAAGTAATTATTGTTTTACGACAGTAAAGCCATCTTTTTGCAATTGGGTCACGATACCATCATCACCTAGCATGTGTAGCGCTCCAACGATGACTAAGTAAGTCGCCTTCTTATCACTGTTCAAAAACTCTTTAACATGCTTCACCATGTTGGCGTTCCGATCAGAAACCAACCCTTTGTAGTATTCTGGCTCCTTAGCGACCCCTTGTGTCATAGCTACGAGTGATTGTTCATCCCCCTGCATCCACATTTGGGATAATGCATCCAGCGAAGCTGTTGCGGAAGTATTGTTCGTTTGATTGAGGCTATCGAGTGTATCGACAAGAAGCTTCTCTTGCAAACCGTCTGAGAATTGATCGAACATATTCAGCTGCAATTGCATATTTTCCAGTTCAATAACAGGTTTGTTCAGTTTGCCTGCTTTCTGTGTGAAATATAGGTCGATTCCGGTATCCGGTGTATAATCTGTTGTTTGCATTTGCAGGCTTGAGATGCCTTGAGTAACGACCCATGGCTTATAGGAATCGAATGCATCTCCTGCAAGACCATTCGCTTTCAGAAGCGCAACAACTTTGTTATAGGTATCAGCGGATACGTGATCCTTGAGCTTGGTTCCATCTGTATAGGAGCCTTTCTCCGAAAGGAACTTTTGAATCTCAGTTTGATCAACCTTGGATAAGTCAACTTCGACGCCAAGATATTGAGACGCCTCAAAGGCAGCTTCAATTTCCGGGCGCAGCGGGTACATTTTGTCGTTAGCCACATGGATAGAACCAAGCAGATAGACGATGTTGCCGTTGTTCTCCACTTTCCATAAGAATCCGGTGCTGCCTGCAGCCTGCTTATTGGCAACAAAGATGATGGTGCGGAGCGCCGCACTCCATTCCACTTTATAGCCGATCGTTTCTCCGATAAAGCGGACAGGAACATAGGTGACATTGTTGATGGTTTTAGGTGCCACCTCTAGTTTTTTCTTCTCCCCGTTTACCGTTGCTGTTGTGCTGCCGATAGTTAGTGAGAGGGCCAGTCCATTTTTGGTACCCGTTACGGTTTGGGTCTTTTTATTCCAATTAATATTTACATTAAGCGTCTCTAGGAGTGGACGCATAGGAACCAAGGTAGTTCCTTTTTCTACAACTGGGTTAGCATTGCCTAACTTTACTTCGGTTCCATCAATCCATACACCGACAGGCTTTTCAGCAGCATGCGCAGTGGTAAAGACTGACATAACCATGAAAATGGATAAAAATAATGCACCTAGCTTTTTCATTAATAGGACACTCCGTTTCTAAAAAGAATGAAAGATGTAAGTCACTCTCTGATTTTAACGTATTTTCCCATAAACAGTTATACGTTTTGTTACTATATTGATTTAATTCCTATCGTTGTGGCAACGGGATTGATCGATGGTGTTCGGGCAGGTCACGGATTTTATCATGTCTCGATCGGGGAGAGGCATTCTCAATCTAGCGGATTATGCGATCAACATCGGGATGATCCTGCTCGTCTTATATATGACAGTGAGATTCGTGAACAAGCGGGTCTGTCACACGCATTGAGAAATTATTCTCTTATCTTTATAGATTCCTTAGAAGTTCCTGTTACGATGTCTCTGCATGGTAAGAGAACGACATAATAACGGATTTCAAAGGAGGAGAACATTCAACATGCAAGCAACGAAACGATTAACAGGTATCATTTCCCTGGGCCTAGCATTTTCACTATTACTATCGCCAGTGAGCGCCTCGGCGACCGCGCAGAAAAATACGGGGTCGAAGGAGAATATTCAAGAGATTAAATCTTTGACGTCATCGGACTATAAAGATTTAGCGTTTCTGAAGCCGATCTTGAAAGATAAGACGGTCGTTAGCCTTGGCGAGAACTTTCACCGTGTCGCAGAATACAGCAGCATGAAGACAAGGTTGATCAAATATTTACACGAAGAGCTGGATTTTGACGTGATTGCATTTGAGTCGGGCCTTGGGGATTCCTTCATGACGTATGAGAATGCAGGAACATGGACATCGCAACAAATGATGGAGCGTTCAATTTTTCCCATCTGGCATTCCAAGGAGACGCTGAATTTATTCGATTACATCAAGAAGAAGCAAGGGACGAACGATCCCTTATATCTAGCAGGTTATGACATGCAGTTCACATCAGGGTACTTAACGCAATTTATTGCCGGATGGATTGCCAAGGTAGACAAGGATCAGGGCGAGAATTATTTCAACTTCGAAATGCAAGCGATGACGGATTTCTATAAGGTGCTCAACCAATATGGCATGGACGATAGTCATCCGGAGGCGAAAGCAGAAATCAAGAAGGTGAAGGATGCGTACGAACCGAAATACAAGGCGTTGATCCAGTTCATCCAAGAGAACAAAGAACAACTTGCAGCCGCCTACCCTGCGGACCCGCGGATGGTGGATATCGCTGTCAAGACGTTGGCGGATCGGGTCAAATTCATCGAGATGGGGATGTACGATACGAAGGAAAGCTATGAATTCCGTGATCGGATCATGGCTGACAACGTGGAGTGGTTAATGAAGGTGATGTATCCCGGCAAAAAAGTGATTTTATGGGCGCATAACGATCATCTGGCGAAGAATACGTCCAAAATCGAAACGAAAGAACAAGGGAAATGGATCAACAGCTTTACAAGTATGGGAGAATTGCTGCATAAGAAGCTAAAGGATAAGGTCTACGTGATGGGTCTGTACATGAACAGCGGTAAGGCGAGCACGATTACGACACAGAAGATATTCGATATTCAGCCGATGCCGAAGGGGAGTCTGGAACAGCTGATGATGCAGAGCGGTTATAAGATTGCGTTTGCAGATCTATCCAAGCACAAGTCTCCGAACAAAAATAATGCTTGGATGTTCAAGCCGATCTATGCATCCGAGGATGGCATGACGTCCGAGATCATTATGCCGATGTCGATGCGATTCATTCCAAAAGAGCAATATGACGGGATCATCGTCTTCGATAAAGTCAAAGAACCGACAACGAAGCTCTAACTCGGTTATACCTGAAAATTTAATTGTTCCCCTGTCGTGAACACCGTGTGTGCCGCTGCAGGGGGATTTTTGGCGCACAAGAAGGTACAATGAGAGGATAAAGCTGCTAGATTGATAGACGCGAAAGGAAATTCAAGAGATGAGAGAAAAGATATTAATCGCCGATGATGAGCGAGAAATCGTCGAATTTATGCGCGATGCGCTTCAGGATGATGGGTATGAGGTATCAGTGGCTTTTGACGGCAAGGAAGTGTTCGATCGACTGGGAGAGACGCCCGACTTAATCATCCTGGATATTATGATGCCGCATCTCGATGGGCTCGAAGTATGCCAAGCGATACGTGACCGGGTCTCGTGTCCGATTCTGTTCTTAAGCGCGCGCTCCAATGAAGCGGATCGGATCCAAGGACTCGCCGTCGGTGGCGATGACTATATCGTGAAGCCTTTTAGCATGCAAGAATTGAAGGCGAGAATAAGAGCGCATCTTCGTCGGGAGCAGCGGAGCCATCTTGATCATCAGCCGAAGCTGCTGCACCATGGCGATCTCACGATAGATCTGGACAGCCAGCAGGTATTCTACCAGAACCTCCCGATTCCGCTGACCAGCCGGGAGTTCGAATTGTTCCGGCTTCTCTTCATGCATCCGAATCAAGTATTCTCGCGGGAACAAATCTATGAGAAGATCTGGGGATTCGATGCGGAGGGAGAAGCAGCCACAATCACCGAACATATCAAAAATATCCGGGCGAAGCTGGCGTGCGCAGCACCGGAGAAGACCTTTGTTACAACGGTATGGGGGGTAGGGTACAGATTCGAAAGGAAGTAAAGGCAAGTCGAAAACCGCTGCGCAGACAGTTTATGGGCGCATTTACACTCGTTCTTTTCTATAGCTTCATCGGCTCGATGCTGGTATGGGGCAGTACGCTTTATGTTTTGATTAATCAAACGGACAAGAGCATTCTACCAGCCAATTATTATGAGCAGCAAATTCCCCGGATTCTAGGTTATGTAGATCAGCAAAAAGACGCCTTATTATCTCCTTCGATGCAGAATGCGTTGGAACATGTTATTCTGACGAAAGGCATGCAGTATCAAATCGTGAATCTGAAGGGGCAAATCGTCTACGGCTGGAAGGGGCAGACCTTCGTCAACAGCCCGGAGGATGTGCTAAGCAAGCTGAACCGCAGCGAGAAACAGGGCGGGAAATATATCAATTACCACCCGATCCTTGATTCGCAGAAAAAATTAAAGGGGATGCTGGTGCTGCGATACAGTTTAAGTGTATCCTCCAACAACCCTGGAAACGGGCTGCTCGTTATGCTTATTTTGTGCAGTTTGATCGCACCGTTCTTCTTCATCGTCTTGTTCTCTTTTATTTTCGCGAGAAAATTGGGTAAACGGCTCGAACCGTCGATCACACGGATCATCGGGGGAGCTAGACGAATCCAGCAGAATGACCTGAATTTCTCCGTCGCAGGAGCAGGTGGGTCGAAGGAGCTGATCGAGCTCTCCGATGCCTTCGAAGAGATGCGGATCGCGCTGGAGCAATCCTTGAAGTGGGAGTGGAAGCTGGAGCAGGAGAGACGCGACATGATCTCTGCGATTGCTCATGATTTGCGGACGCCGCTGACGATCATTCAAGGTCATGTAGATAATTTAATCGAGAGCGGTGCACGCCGTCCCGAACGGCTGGAGAAGTACTTGTTAACCATTCAGAACAGTACGCAGCGTGCGGACAAAATGCTGACGGAATTGCTGTTCCTGAATAAAATCGACACGCCTGATTTTGTCCTCCAGTATACGAGAGCGGATTTACTCGCCTTCTGTGAGCGGAAAAAAGATGAATACGCATTGTTATGCCGTGAGAAGTGGATTGCTTTTGACTTCTCTTATGTGAATAGGCGATGCGACCAAGAACAGCAGTTTCTTCTGGATACATCACGGTTGGAGCAAGTATTCGATAACGTGATTACCAATAGCTTACGATTTACGCCAGCGGAGGGAAGGATCGAGTGGACGGTCATCGTAGAGGAGACGCAGATTACCTTTGACATGAAGGATACGGGGAAGGGGTTCAGCGCTCTTGATTTGCGGCGGATGTTCGATAAATTCTACTCGGGCGATCCATCTAGATCTCTAGACAAAGGTCATTCCGGGCTTGGATTGTATACAGCACAGTTGCTCATTGCAAAGCACGGAGGGCGTATCGAAGCAGGAAACCGTGTCGAAGGCGGCGCACGGGTGATCATTACGGTGCCATGTAAAAAAGCCTGAAGAAACTCATCATACGAGTCTTCAGGCTTTTTGCTGCAATAATTCGATAAATTTATGGAACGCGCTTGTCTTGAAATGATCCCGTCGATAGATGAACTGTACGGTCACATGGCGGTAATGTTCGGGAAGGGGATGGACCTGCACCGAGCCTTCCATTTCCTTGCGACGAATGACAGATCGAGAGACGATGGTTGTGCCGAGGCCTGCAGCTACGCCGCCGAGAATCGCCTCCAAAGTTCCGAATTCCATGATCTCGGGTACAGGGAGCCCTTCCTCCCGCAACCAACTCTCCATCGTACCGCGATGATAACAACCCACGCTGAAGAATAGCATGGGCTCCATCAGCACATCGCTAAGTTTGTTAGCGCCTAGCTCGGAGATGAGGACAAGCTCCTCGGGGAAGACCGGGATTGGTTCCAGCTCGGCATGGGGCAAGGGTCCGTTCACGAAGGCTCCATCCAGTTCATAGCGAAGGACCTTCTCAATCAGATCATTCGTATTCGAGCTAAGAAGCGATAGCTTCACATCCGGGTATTGCCTGCGGTAGTTCAGCATCAGGGGAGGCAAATGGACGGCGGCTGCCGTCGTAATGGAACCCAACTTCAGCGAGACGGTCGGAATATCGTTGTCTAACATTTGTTTATGTGCCACATCGAGCAGTGATAGAATTCTGTCAGCGTGGCCCAGCAAGGTCTGGCCAGCTGTTGTTAAGATCATCCCGCGCTTGCTCCAATGGAATAAGGACGTATTCATAAACGTATGAATCTATTTGTATAATGATTACTCCAATTGTAGTGACGTTTCATTTCTACTACGTTTGTAAATAATGGGGAAGGAGAGGTAGGGGATTAAGTGATGCAAGCGCATATGGATATTGTGTTTCGAACTTTAGTTGCTATGATCATGCTACTGCTGATAGCTAAAATATTGGGTAAACAAACGATTTCTAGTTTGACGTTTCTCGATTTCGTGACAGGCATTATATTGGGATCGCTTGCGGCGAACCTGGCATTTAATAAAGATCTGAAATCGTCATATATGATCGTGGCACTCATTGTTATAGCCGCTACATCTTTTCTGCTATCTGTCATCGCTATAAAGAGTCGCAGAATGAGAAGCTGGATATCGGGTTCACCTACGGTGCTTATAGAAAACGGAAAAATTCTGGATGGGAATATGAAAAAGGTAAGGTATTCGCTGGATTCCTTGGATCAGGCACTGAGGGAGAAAGAAATTTTTAATCTAGAGGTAGTGGAATATGCTGTGCTAGAAGATAACGGAATGGTATCTGTCTTAAAGAAACAAGAGTACCAATATGTTACCAGAAAAGATCTGAAGCTTCTTTCCGTACCCCAGAGCTTTCCCGTTGAATTAATTATGGATGGCATACTTATTGAAGACAATCTTGAGAATAATGGGCTGACCAAGGAATGGCTGGAAAACGAATTAAGACGTAAGGGGAAACGCATCTCCGACGTATTTTACGGGGTAAGAGGAACGCAGCATCAGCTCGTTTTTGATTATTATGAAGACGGGATAAGAAAACCTATTGATAAAGAATAGCATTCATTCATATTGGAGATTGACGGATCGCTGAGCACCGCTCCATAATGTTTGTATAATTATTAATTAGTTAATATATACACAAATGTTGAAGGGCGGTATTTATTCATGGCAGAGCGGCAATTCTTAACACAGACATTCGCAAAGGTACGATAAACAAAAATATTTACGGACATTTCTCTGAGCATCTAGGACGTTGTATTTATGAAGGGATTTAGGTCGGAGAGGATTGACCGATTCCTAACACTAACGGTATTCGTAATGATGTTGTGAAAGCGCTTAAAGAAATTCAAATTCCAGTGCTTCGCTGGCCGGGTGGATGTTTCGCGGATGAATATCATTGGAAAGATGGTATTGGAGATCGCGAAGTTCGTAAACGTATGATCAATACGCACTGGGCCGGCACGGTTGAGGACAACCATTTTGGTACGCATGAATTTATGGAATTATGTGAGATGCTGGAATGTGAACCTTATATCAACGGTAATGTGGGAAGTGGTACGGTTCAAGAGATGTCCGAATGGGTGGAGTATTTAACCTTTGGTGGTGTATCACCGATGTCTGAGCTTCGCCAGCAGAACGGCTATCAAGAGCCTTGGTCTGTGACTTATTTTGGCGTCGGTAATGAGAACTGGGGCTGCGGTGGGAATATGCGTCCAGAATATTATGCAGATCTTTATCGCCAATATCAGACGTATGTTCGTAATTATGGGGACCCTTCATTTAAGGTGAAAAAAGGTAAAATAAGAGCCGCATTCGACTCTCCTGTGGGAGGTGAATGCGGCTTTATTCATGAAATATAAGAAAGTATAAGTTTCACGCTATAGTTTAGGTCTTATATTTTTCAAGAAACGGTTATCGTCTTTAAAAGACGATAACGTCGTTTCTTCTTAGGTATCTGTGTAGAACAGCTCAACGATTAGATCGTCATTATAGTTGCCAAAGCCTTTGCCAAAAAGGGTAATCCCGCCAATATGCTCGGAATCATCATCGACGGAAAGCTTGAAAGTCCATTGCTTGTTGCGGATGTTCACTTGATCCAGCGTAACGTCGGACAGTTTCAAACCATCCATAAATGTACCTTTAGGTGTAATGCGCAGCTGTTTAAGTAGGCCGTATTGGTTCGTGAGTGCTGGCCACCAAGCCGGCGTGTATTTGCCACGTCTATCTCCGTAGTCACCGGGACTTGTCCAGAATCCAAGCTGCACTCCGTTCAGTGTGAAAGTGATATCCGAGGGCCAATTATTATTAATGGAAGGCGCTTCGGAAGCAATTTCCATTGTAATGATTAGCTCCTCTGGCTGTTGACTGGAGAGAAGGAAGTTAGGGATTTTATATTCGATATATCCTTTACCGAACCAAAGAATGCCAGCATTCATACGCTCGAGATCCCAGAAATAGCGTGGATCATCAAAGCTACCAATCACTTGCTCTGTAGTTGCAAGACCGCAGGTAGGCTCGATCAGGAAGTCGGAATAATGTCCCACAGGAATTTCCTTGCGGTAGCTTTTGCGCTCATTGATTTGTCTGCCTGGAAAGGTGATTTCTGCACTTTCAGCAGCTAGTGTACAGATCTTTTGCAAACCACTTCGTCCAGGCGCCATATGTGTCTGGATAAGTCCTGCAGCTTCCAGCTTGCGCACATGCATAGTCATAATGGCGCTGCTCAAATTTACTGCCCCGGCCAATTCCTTGACATTCATAGGCTTCTCGGCAAGCAAACGCAACAGGTGTAGACGTACTGAGCTGGCTAAAGCTTCGTAGACGGGAAGGGATTCCTCCGACAGGTCAAGTTTCATAGATGGCCTCCAATTTAAATTTATAGGCTACTCGATTAAGGGATTTATTAATAACAAAGATTGAATTATCGTTTATTCAAGACGTATAGTTAATGATTATATTATTTAAATGCTTATTTTACAATACGAAGGTGAGAGATTTTCTGAACGGTCAATCACATCGAGAGAGGTGTTCGAGAAAAAAAGAACGAAGCCTAAGGCTTCGCTCTCTTTCTAAATCATGATTCTATTAATTTACATTCGAGAAGCCCTCACCAGAGAATTGCTCACCTCCGTCGAGGTAGACCTTCACGGTACCATTGTTGACCGTAAACGCTGCATGTGTCCATTTATTTTCTGGAATCTTCATAGCGGAAATAGCGTCATATCATGCCTCACCGGACCATAGAAGCGTTTTACCCCCGCCGTTCTGTGGAACGAAGCTAATCCAGTTGTTTATCGAAGCAGCACCAAAGAAAGTTGTCGTTGCATCAGTAAGCTGCTCAAGGTTTAACCACATAGATACTGTATAAGTATTGCTGTCAATTAATCCATTAGGTAACCGGGTACCGGAAACACCGTTAAATACTGCGGCTTGATCGGCGACACGGTTGCCGTATGTGATGTTGCCTACTGTTGGAGCATCCCTTTTTTTATAATGGAAGATCACGTCGTCTGAACAGCGCTACCCCTAAGGCAAAAGCGAGGATACCGATCAACAGTAACCAACTGGAGACCTGGATCACCTCCACGTTTCCTTGAACGATTTTACCGGGCTGATAGAAGGAGAATAGGGTCAGATAACGTAACCCCTCTAGCTTATCGCTTATTTTACCGAGCAGATCCAGAGTAAAGAATCCGAAAGTGATGGCGCCGGAAATTCCAAGCGATTTTTTCTCATCATTACATACTGAGGATACGAGAAAGGCAATTCCCCCAACCGAAAAAAACAATAAAAAGGCCACGGTATTCAGCTGAGTAAATCGGCCGATGTTAAATTCATATTCACTGCCCAGGAACCATGCTTTACCTAAGAATCCGGCTAGTGTGGTTACAGTCATAATCAGAAATAAAGCTGTTATGAGTACAAGCGCCTGCGTGGTGGCTACTTTTCTACGCGTTGTTGGTGCTATTAGTAAGTATGCCATTGATCCGCGATCCACGAGCCGAGCCATGAGTTGCGTTGACATTTGTACACACACGATAGATAGAATCAGTACCAGAATAAGTCCGTAATATTCTCCTGAGATAAAAGCTTCAGCACTGGTGAATCCGCTGTTCAACCCAAAGGCTCTACCCACGCCTTCCGGCATAGCTTTAATGAGGTCATCAATCGCTTGTGTGCTCCCTGCAATCCCCGGATAAAGCCAGATCATAAACAGAATATAGAAGGCAGAACCGAAGGCATAATTCATAATCCCTTTCAGGTTCACTCTCATCATTTCCTTATAGAGCGGAAGATTCATTGTACGGCCCCCTCACGGTCATAATAGTCCATGAAAATGTCCTCTAGATTCTGCGTGAACACATCCATGCTGCGGATATTATATTTTCCGGTTTCCTGGATGAATCGATCGTAATTGCCCTGAACGGCAATGCGGACCATATTCCCTTCACGAGCTTCCACTTGCAGGCCGGAGGCGGCAAAATGTTCTGCATCTGCACTATTTGCGAAAACAACCTCAAACAGCTTCCGTTGCATCGATTGTAGTTCATGGATATCTTTTACAGTGATGATACGTCCGTCTTTAATGATCGCTGCACGGTCACAGGTGCGTTCAATTTCTTGAAAGCTGTGAGAGGACATTAGAAAGGTGGTTCCGGCTGATTTTTCCTCCAAAACGAGATCTATAAATACCTTTTGCATAAGTGGGTCGAGACCCGAGGTGGGCTCATCCAGAATAATGACTTCAGGATTATGCATGAAAGCTGCGACAATGCCAACTTTTTGCTTCATTCCCTTTGACATTTTGCGGATCGGTGTTGCGGCATCAAATTGCAGTCGTTCAATCAGGCGGTCACGTTTGGTAGTGTTCTTCATCCCTTGCATGCCAGACATGAATTTAAGAAAGGAAATGCCTGTCATCCCGTCAAAAAAATTGATTTCACCGGGTAGATAGCCGATATGCTTCTGGACCGTGCCCTGTGCTTTCCATACATCAAGTCCATGAATGCTCGCATAACCTTGGTCCGGTATCATAAATCCCATGATATGTCTTATGGTCGTTGATTTACCTGCACCGTTAGGCCCCAGAAATCCAAACACCTCGCCTTTATTTACGGTAAACGTTACATCTTCGATTCCTTTGCCATTCGAAAAACGTTTGGTTAAGCCTTCAACTACAAGCATGCCGCCACCCCCGCTGCAAAATAATGAACTATTATTAATTGGATATTTCATATGTTATATTATTCCTAGTGATTAACGAAGTCAATGAAATTATGAAATAATTGATTGTAAATATTTCATTAAGTTAAGGGTGGATAGCATGAACGGATTTGAGAAAAGAGCAGCTCAGATAAAACTCAAAATTATGAAGACTACCATGGATATGCTCAAGAACTGGGAGCCCAAACGCCTCAGGATCGTAGACATTGCGAAAGAAGCAGGAGTCTCGCAGGTGACGATTTATAATTATTTTGGCAGCAAGGAAGCACTGCTTAGTGAGTCCTTTAAGGATTTTGTAGAGAAGGCCATTCGCGAATTTGAAGATTACATTAATGGAGAGCATTCTCTAAAAGAGATTATTGAATACATTATGACTATGGAAAGAGAAACCTACAGTTCATTGTCTCCCACGACTGTGAAGGAGCTTATGGTTGAGGACCAGGAAATGTTTCGTTATATTGAAGAACGGTATGCGAACGACGTTTTACCGCTGATGATCAAGATGGTGGAGGATGGCAAAGCGCGAGGAGAAATCTCAAATAAAGTGTCCACCAAAGGGATTCTTTCATTTATAGGAATGTACATGCGAAGTTCGGAGGAAATGCTAGATGAAGCCAGCAAACAAGAAGATATAGATGCCTTCTTGGAGGAAGCCATCCATCTCTTCTTCTATGGCATTTGCGGGCGGGAGCAGGAGTAGCACGAGCTATTAGAGCCTGGTCCCTAATTCATCATGGGAAAAGCGGATTTCCCGTCATCCCTACCCACAGCTCGGATTGTTCAAGCTGTGCTGCGAGCTGTAGCAGTAAATCTTCCCGGCCTTTCGCAGCCATTACCTGTACACCTATCGGCAGGCCTTCTGGTGACATATGGACGGGAACACTCATTGCCGGTTGGCCCGTTAGATTCGCGAGCTGAGTGAACGGTGTATAGGTTAGGCTTGGCTCAAACATATCATAAATCATTCGTTGCTGCTCCTCTTTCGGCAATTCACTTACATGTAATAGATTCGCTATCTCTTCAGATTTATGAGTTAACTCGCCAATTTTGGGAGCAGAGTCTGCATTAGTTGGCGTGATATATAGATCGTATCGATTAAGCAGACCTGCCATTTGAGCGGCTGCAATATCCCATTCATCCAAACTATGCACAAATTCAGCCGCAGAGACTTTTCTTCCGGCTTCCCCGAGGACCCAAGTGACGATATCTACTTCACTGGCAGTAATGGAACGTCCCATCATTTTTTCCAGCGATACGAACATCGCTGCCACTTCCCCAGTATTCATCGTATAGTAATTCTCCATCAGCCTTACACCATTAACTGGACTCAGCTTTTCTTCAACTTCATAACCCTCAGCTTCGAGCCATCGTACAGTCTTGAGTACAGCAATTACTGCTTCATTAATTACTGGAGTGCCTACTGGGGAAGCCGTTGTGAATGCTATGCGTAGTTTTCGCTGTGCAGGCTTGAATAGATCGTCCAGATAGACGCCCGGATATAGGGGGGTCTGAAAAGCAGCCTCTGGCTGCACGACCTGTAGTAGATCCAGCATAGCGGCACTATCGCGTACGGACCTCGTCAACGCAAAATCAATAGAAGCACCTTGCCATTGACGGCCTACACCTGGTCCTACTGGGGTACGTCCACGGGTTGGCTTCAGCCCGAACAAGCCAGTGAACGAGGCAGGGATGCGGATCGAGCCGCCGCCATCACTGGCTCCCGCTGCCGGAACAATACCAGAAGCCACCGCCGCAGCTGCGCCACCACTCGAACCACCAGGGGAATATTCGGGATTCCACGGATTACGTGCTGGGCCGTGGAGGACGTTCTCGGTAATATTTTTGAGGCCGAATTCTGGGGTATTCGTATGTCCAAGCGGAATAAAACCGCCGCTTCTGATTCGTGCTACGTAGTTCGAGTCGCGTCTAGCAATATTGTCTTTCATTAGCAAGGCACCCGAAGTAAGAGGTTCTCCAGCGATAGCTTGGGAGATATCCTTGAGCAGAAAAGGAACGCCCGCAAATGGGCGAGAGCTATCTTGAGCAGGCATCTCGTCAGCTTCCCTAAGGGCAGCTTCTCTACGAGTGCGTACGACCGCATTAAGGACTGGATTGACTTCATCGAGCCGAGCGAAGGCGGCTTCGACAAGCTCACGAGGTGAGACTTCGCGTGCTTTGACAAGCGCAGCTAGTCCTAAAGCGTCATATGTAGAATAAGAAAAGGACATGATAGATAACCTCTTTCGAATAGGAATGAATAGCCTGTCTCTTTTGTATTATACATCTAGCTAGTAATTTTCTGAAAATGGATACCTGACATCTATCGATTCTTTTTTATGCCTGATTAGGCTATACTAAGTGTTAAATGATCTTATGGGGTGTGCTGATGAAAGAAGATAAATATCAGAATGTTGATGGTCTAATGGAAGCATTCCAGCAATTTGCGAAGATGAACTGGCGAAAAACTACGATGTGGGGATTGAAGCCAAGCGAGGTGCGAATGCTGGTTTCTTTAAAGCTTTGCATTGAACGTGAAGGGAAGAAGGGACAGACGGTCTCGGATATTAGCAAGAATCTTAAAGTTACTTCTCCTACGGTTACACAAATGGTCAATAGCCTAATTGTACAAGGATATGTAGTTCGTACTGCCGATGCACAGGATCGGAGAATTAGTGAAATCACGCTTACTGAAAAAGGAGAGCATCTGGCTGAAATGGCTGTTGCGAAATCCCGAAAAACCTTTAAAGGAATGATTGATTATCTGGGCAAGGAGCAAACCGATACATTAATGGAGCTGTTAAACGGAGTTTACGATTATTTCGAAGAATTGAACGAACAGCAAAGTGAATCCTAATCCTTCATATAAAAAAAGAGGTGTCGCACAGCCTAAGCTGTTTACGGACATCTCTAATGGAAGGTTATTTGTGATTAATGTGTAGCAGGTACAGACTTTTCAAGGTTTTTGCTTCCGCTTTTTCCCTCTGCGGTTACCTCCATTTTTTTCTCACCACTACGTAACGGAATCTCTTTAAGGAACACTACAAGCAGTGCTGCGATAAGTAGCAGCGCCGTACCGCTTAAGAATACAACCGTCAGGGAATCGCTTAGTGCGTTCCGCAGCATCTCTATTAATTGATTGAAGAGCGGCCATAGCAATGTTGCTCATAAAGGCCATTATGATCATGGCTGCAACCATAAATGGCATACCAATCAGGGCATAACGTTTGTATTTACCTGATTTGGAGATCCATCTTCCCACAAGCGTACTAAGTACAATCATTGCAAGTGACATCGGCATATTAATAAATCCGGAGTTGGTTGGGGAGACGCCTTCTACACCTTGGACAAAGAACGGTAGATAGATCATTGCGCCCATCATACCGGCATTCATCAGGAAGCCGACAATCATTGAGATGGTTACGATGGAATTCTTAAATAAGGATAATGGTAATACTGGGCTTTTAGCTTTTCGTTCAATCAGAATCAAAATGATGACTCCCAGAATAGATGCCCCGAACAAGCTGAGAATTTCTGGAGAACCCCAGTCATATTTTGTTCCCGCCCATGAAAATCCGAGCAAGAGTGCAACAATGGTAAGGGAAAGGAAAATGGAGCCTAAATAGTCGATGGATTCAGAGGTGGAGCGTGCAGTTTTAGGGAACATTCTCCAAATCATAAAGAAAGCCACGATACCGAAAGGTAGGAAGATCCAGAAGATCCATTTCCAGGCCATGTGATCCACCATGAAGCCGCCAAGGGTAGGACCAATTACGCTAGAGAAACCAAATATGGCCATCATAATTCCAGTCCACTTGGCTCTCTCTCTAGGAGCGAACAAATCACCTACAGCGGTTACGGTAGCCGACATTAAAATCCCGCCGCCTAGACCTTGAATCCCGCGATAAGTGATCATTTGAAAAATATTGGTCGACAATCCGGACAGGAAAGCCCCTATAATAAAAATAATGATCCCTGCTAAGAGGAATGGCTTTCTCCCATAAATATCGGATAATTTACCGACAAGTACGGTAGCGATTGTAGAGGTGAGCATATAGATGGTGATTACCCAGGTATAATGTTCAATTCCTCCAAGCATCGCAATAATTCGGGGCATTGCAGTGCCCACAATCGTCTGGTTGATTGCTGCGAAAAACATAGCCGCCATTAAAGCAATCATAATTGTAACTTTCTTTTTCTGAGTGAGATGCTCCAGAGCTATTCCTCTCCTTTAACTTCTATATATTGTAGTTTGGGAATTCACGTCTTAATAATTAGGTAGCCAAACTATCATTTATGTATAATACACAAATCCATCGTTTATCACAATAGTTTAATTATTAAATTTTTATCTAATAAGAATGTGATTTGGACTTGATTTTTTGGAAATAGGTAAGTAATCTAATTAGATTGAGTTAAATTGGAGGTGCCCTATGGATACTCAAAATAGTCAAGAGCAGAAGCTAATCATAGCATTTGAAAATATTAAACGTTTGACGGCTCGTCCGTCCTCGAAGGAAGCTATTTCGTATAGAGAATTTATGATGATGTATGTCATAAACAATTTGATGAAGCGAAAGAAGCTTTCAGACGAAGTCGAAGAGCAGCAGGGAGTCATGATTTCCAGATTAAGCGACCTGCTCCAAATTAGCAGACCTACTGCGACACAAATGGTTAACAGTTTGGAGGAGAAGGGTTACGTGGTGCGAACAACGTCCGATACAGATCGGCGAGTTGTATATATTGGTCTGACGAATAAAGGGGAGCAGATTTATGATACACAGATGGCTACTTTTTCTGGTATTCTAAGTGAAGTCACGGAAAAAGTAGGTAAGAAAGAGATCGACCAGTTGATTTTTCTGTGTGATCGTTTTCAAGAAGCGGTGCATGAAGTTAGAAGCCGCCAGTTTTTTACTCCATCCGATGAAGCTCCGCTCGTTATGGATTCCGTATAGCAACCATTACAAAAAGATATTTCGGTGCTTCTGACCGGAACGTCTTTTTTCTGCATCCAGCGCAAGGAGGAAATACAATCAGGACATTAGCGATTAGTGATATTCACGGAAGTTATTCTGAATTCAACGCATTGTTAAAAAAAGTGAACTATCGTCCACCCGAAGACAAGCTCATTCTGATGGGAGATTATGTGGATAGAGGTCTCAATAGTAAAGGTGTTGTGGATCAAGTCATGACCCTGAAGCGGGAATGGGACGTTACTGTTCTAAAAGGCAATCACGATAAAATGGCATATGATGCGCTCACCAGCGAAGATGATAAACTGGATACACATTGGCTGAGCAACGGCGGTTTGTATACATTGTTGAGCTATTGTGACACGGATTCTGACTTTTTTAAAGAGGGTTTTGGCTGGAAGGATTATATGTTGCTGAAAGAAGATATTAGAAAGAAATACAAACATCATTTGGATTTTCTAAGTTCATTGCCGCTTTATCATGAGACAGAAGAGCATATTTTTGTTCACGCAGGCATTAATCCATTAGTAGAGAATTGGAAGCAGCAGAAGCCGTATGATTTTATTTGGATCAGAGAAGCATTTTATACGAATCCGGTAGTTAGCACTAATAAAACGGTTATTTTCGGTCATACTTCGACGATGGATCTATATGATTCGGAAGAAATCTGGTTTAGTCCGCAGGGGGATAAAATTGGGGTGGACGGTGGATGCGCATACGGTCAACGTTTGAACTGCTTGGAGATTTCTGGAGGGCAATACATCACACATTTTGTTCGGAATGGGGAGAAGCCTTGAGCTGTCTCCCTTTTTTGCGTTAGTCATGAAATGAACTTAAGAAAATGTAGAATAGCACTGTATAAAACGCAAACTACGTATAAAATAAAGATAGTAGGGGGTGTAATAGGTGAATGCAAATAACAAATATCATATCCTCATGCAAGGGACCATCAGCAAAAATGTGAGCGAAATCTGTAAGGAGTTTGGTATTTCCCGGACGATCTATTATCAGTGGTGTAAAGCTTACCAACAACAGGGTATGGATGGACTTGCGGAGAAGGACCGAAAACCGGTAATGCCTAATAAAGTAGATAAGCGGACGGAAAGATTGATCTTAAAATATGTTGCCAAGTTCCCTGAAGATGGGCCTAAGCGAATCTTTTATGAACTGCAGGATGAGGGTGTGCAAATAGGGGAGTCAGGTATTTATAATGTGCTGCGTCGAAACGGACTTAGTAAGAGAGTAGAGCGTGAGGCTTACGCCAAAGAAGTCAAAGAAAAGAAGGGCTACGGGGCACAATCCACTAAAACCAATGGGGGTAAAGAGAGACAGAAACCTCTAGACTATAAGATGAAGAATCCGGAAAATGCTCACCCCGGTTATATGTGCCAACAGAGTATTAGCTATATGGGCGTGTTCCCAAGGGTAGGGAAAGTGTATCAATACGTGATCTACGATGCCTATTCTAGATTAAGCTTAGTTAAGCTTTATAATCGGAAGTCTACTATTCATTTTATCGATTTTATGCATCTGAAGGTCATCCCATTGATGAAGACATTAGAATTTCAAATCGACAATCTGGTTACGAACAAGAGTCGCGAATTTACTACGAACTGGGATAGAGGTAAACATAAATACAGCGATTTTTTACATAAGAACAACATTAATCAAGTAGCCATAACTGCAGACCAGACAGAGATATTTCAGCCTTTACAGCAATTTGTTGCGGTGTTGACGAAAGAATTTTACCAGCAGGCTTGGGCGGATGATACGATAGATTCCTTTGATACTTTAGAAAAGCGCTTACATGAATATTTGAGGACCTATAACTTCAGTAGGGTAATAACAGACGGACCTAATCAAGGTAAAATACCATCAGATGTCGCACTTGAGTATACCGGTCAGCATGAGACCTTGCCATTATGGTTATTTACAAGGAGATAACGGATGATGACTAATGTGAAGTATGAAGACAGGATAGGTATCATCGGTGCAGGGATTTCTGGGGTTACAGCTGCCTACCAACTAGCGAAAAAAGGATATACCCATATTACTCTCCTTGAGAAGTCGGACCGAGTAGGTGGCAAATGTCATTCGATTGAATACAAAGGGAAAACCTATGAAATGGGAACCCTAATCGGCTTGCCAACTTATAAACATACGATAGAACTCATGAGAGAGTACGATCTTATGGATAAGGGGCCACTCTTAGAACGGGGATTTTTTGATACAACTGGGCGGAAGACTTCACAGATTCCTATGGACCAGATTCAGGTGTTTGCACAAGAATTCAAACGGTTGCCGGATATTTTGAAGCGTTATAAGTCACTTCAAAAACCGGGTTTTCTCCACTTGCCACCAGATCTATGTCAGCCTTTTTCAGAGTGGTGTGCAGAGAATGAGCTGTCTGTCCTTGGACAGGTTTACATGCATTACTTCAATACCTTTGGTTTCGGTAGTATCCATGATGTGCCTGCTGCATATGTGTTGAAATTTCTAACTTACGATAATCTATTATCCTTTATTGAGATCACTCACATGATTACCTGGCCTAAGGGAGTCACTGAACTCATTAGAAGAATGGCCGACCAAGTAGAGGATCTGCGTCTGACTTGTGAAGTGCTTCATATGGA
Organism: Paenibacillus sp. FSL K6-0276; assembly: GCF_037977235.1. NCBI lineage: Bacteria > Bacillati > Bacillota > Bacilli > Caryophanales > Paenibacillaceae > Paenibacillus > Paenibacillus sp. FSL K6-0276. Next base: position 1,676,983 of record NZ_CP150276.1, read on the forward strand.
GCAAGAGATAAACGGTCAGATTCGGGTGGAAACGAGCCAGGATATCTTTTATTTTGACAAGGTTATTTATACAGCTTCCTTAGAGCATCTAGGCGATATGGTTCACTTATCATCGGAGGACAGAACGTTATTAGAGTGCATTACCTACGAACAGTTTCGGGTATATGCCTACAGAGTGAAGGGGTTACCGGAGCTTTCCGGATATATCCCCTGCAACATGAATCCTGAACGTAAGGGACATATGATGGCATGGTATTACAGGTGGGCAGACATGGGGACAACGGATCTAGTTACGGTTTATGTAGCGGAGAATGATGAAATGACAGATCTAGAGATGCGGGAAAAGGTAGAAAATAAACTTCGCGAGCTTGGCGGCGAGAACATTCGTCTGTATATGATGAAGCGCTGGAAGCAGTTCCCTCATGTAGATTCTAATGCGATCCGTGAAGGCTTTTATGAACGGCTTGATCAGATGCAGGGGAGAGATAAGATCTATTATGCTGGAGAAATCATGAATTTTCCTACACTGGAGAACTGTATCGTATATTCGAAATACTTGGTTGAAAGATTTTTTTAAAATAGAGCTGTGAGTAGCCTTGTCCACAAAGAAATTTGTCGACAAGGTTTTTTTTACATTGCATAAAGTATATATTTGGGGCCCCCCGCAAAGTACCTGAGTATACATCGAAGCAAAATTCCACTTTGTGGGGATATTTTACGTTCAAGTTAGGTTTACAGTGTGTAGTTCTGCAGACATATATTCTAATAGATTCCCCTATTTGGGGTAGGTCCCTTGATAATTTTCAGTACTATTGATGTGTAAACTCAACTCGAAATGAGACTATTAAAACCTTGATAAATCAACGTTTTGAGCGGTTTGATCGTTCGGAGTGGGATGGGATATATTGGACTCAAGACATAACTTATATACAAAACTTTAAGGAGGAATAAATCATGTTTTTATTCGAATCGATTCCCTGGTACTCTGCTCTAATGTGGTTAGTGGTACTTGCAGGATTAATGATTTTCAACGAAATAGCTCGAAAGAGCAAGTGGTTTTCAATCATTCTGTTTATAGTTGTCCCTATTGTTCTTACCGTAGCGGTTTGGCCAAATACGGCAGGCGAAGGCTCCAGTACTGGAACATGGTTTCACTGGGTAAAAGTTTATTCTGCCTTGGCAGGATGTATAGGGTTCATGGCTATCCGTTATGTTAAAGGTTGGGACAAGAACAAATATATATTAATGTTCCCGGCTATTATCCTTGCAGTTAACATTCTTGAAGCGGTTATCCGTGATTTCCAAGTGTACAGTTTGCAGGGCATGGTGGATGGCGTAATGATGGTAGGTGGTCCTTGGAACATTATGAACGGGATCGCAGGTATTTTGAACATTATTACGATTTCTGGTTGGATGGGTATTGTTATTAGTAAAGACAAGAGTAAGGATATGTTGTGGCCCGACCAGCTTTGGTTCTGGATCATTGCTTATGACATTTGGAACTTTGCCTATGTATATAACGCAGTTTCTGACCATTCCTTCTATGCAGGCGCAGCCCTTTTGATCTCTTGTACCATTCCAGCGTTCTTCTTCAAAAAAGGGGCGTGGCTGCAGCACCGTGCACAAACTTTGGCAATTTGGATGATGTTTACGATGTCTTTCCCAGCGTTTGTTGGCGATTCAAAGTTCTCCGTACAATCTTCTCACAGCGAAACGGCACTTTGGGTTGTGAGTGCATTATCTTTAGCAGCTAATATTGCAGTGTTTGTCTATCACTTCTATAAAATTAACAAACACAAACGCAATCCGCTTAAAGTGGAAGTTTATACAGATTTAGCGGCTTATAAGACGATTGCTGAGAGTGCGAAATAATAGAGATATTATAATGATATTAAAAGAAAGAAGTTCCAGCCTTGTTAGGGTTGGAACTTCTTTTTTTACGTAAATGTAAGGATCGTTCAAGGGTATAAACCTGCAAAAGTACATTTTTTAATGATACGAAGAGGGCTAGAGCATTAATTCCTGCAAATCCGCAGTTATTCTTGCTCCAGAATAAGCCTTCGAGCCATAAGTGAAGATTTACCTGTACTTTTGCAGGCTTTCTCTAGTCCTGCGAAAGGTTTGGGTGAATACTAGTGAAGACCCACATCCATAGGCTTCTGCTTCTGCGCACGAAACTCTTTCCTTTTGATATAAAATAAGATACAAGTCAGCAAAAACACACAGATTAAAGTTGCCGTATACGTAAAACTGCTATCCCAAAACATAAGCTGAACATTCATTAAGGAGTGAACGCCTATCACGAAAAATAGATTGTTGGTTAAGACATAGAGTAATGAGAAAATGACCCCTAGAATTACAAGAATGATAAAATCATAAACAAAGTCCATTCCGACTAATCCCGTATAGATCCGGTTTGGGATATGTATGGCAGCAAAGATCGATTGTGAGATGAACATTGCATAAACAATGCGTGAAGTATTGCTGTTGATTCTTTGTAATAAAAGATAGATTTGAACAAGCAGAAAGCCCCGAAATAAGACTTCTTCCAATAAAGCATTTCCGAAAATCTGACCCAAGAGTTCACCAAAGACGACATTCGAGTTTCTAAAAATATCATCGTTGAATGATAAACTTGAGTGAGTCAGTAGTGTCATACATAAATCAACAATGTTAATAGCGAGCCAAAATAGAAAAGTACCAATAAGTCCTGCTAATAATTTATTCTTTTTTAACCCCAAATCCCTTAGAGATAATTTAGCTATCATACATAAGAAAATAACCACTTCTAATACAAGACCGAACAGATTTGCAGCTAACGTTTCGTTGATCCATCCGCTTGTGCTTTTGGCAATAATGCTTAAAGTTCCATTTTCAAAAAGGATGAGGTTAACCATTAAAGTGAAGAGAATATGAATAAAAATGAGACTAACAATAAAACGTAGCGGTGTAGGTTTAATTTCAAATATTGATGGCATATCGGTTACTTTATTGCTCAGCATGATTTGTAATCCTCCTTATTTTTCACCTGAGAATCGAGCATTCTGGAGCGCTGTTCATAATACATAATTTCCCATAATATACCTGAGATTTTACCATATTCTTCAGTACTCGAGTTCACCATTATAAAAATCATATCTCCTCTCTAATCCTTCACACTTCCCTAGATTGACAGATGCAGGGGCACTGGCTATACTTGAAATGTTAAAATGCAAATCGGATAAAACGTTGATGAAAATGAAGTACGCCGGAGGATGGCTTGATCAGAGAACAGGTTCCTTTACGAAATCATTTCGTAATGGCTGTGAGAACCTTGAAGACAGGCCGGTGGAAAGCTAATTTCGGAGTGTGAGATCACAAGCTCACCGGGGGCACCCGTTATCAGCCGCGACAAGGCGATCGTCTGTAGCTTTCCCGTAAATCGGGTCAAGGCGATAACCAGGGTGGTACCGCGATATTAATCGTCCCTGAATTATTCAGGGGCGTTTTTTTGTTTTTGTTTTTTAGCATTTTGTAAATTCCGGCTTAGGTGCCGAATTAATGATGAGACGGGAGCTGTAAACAATGAAGGCAAGTGAAATTCGTTCCAAATGGCTTAAGTTTTTTGAAAGTAAAGGTCACAAGATTGAACCTAGTGCGTCCCTAGTACCGCATAACGATCCCTCGCTGCTGTGGATCAATGCAGGTATGGCACCGCTGAAAGCATACTTCGATGGCCGTGAGATTCCTGAGAATCCGCGCCTGACGAACTCGCAGAAATGTATTCGTACCAATGATATCGAGAATGTAGGTAAGACACGCCGTCACCATACTTTCTTCGAAATGTTAGGTAACTTCTCTATCGGCGATTATTTCAAAGAAGAAGCTATCACATGGGCTTGGGAATTCTTGACTGGCAAGGAGTGGATCGGATTCGATCCAGAACGTATCTCCGTGACTGTGTACGCTGAGGATGAAGAAGCTTTCAAACTGTGGAATGATAAAGTAGGATTGCCAGCAGAGCGCATCATTAAGCTGGGAGATGAGAACTTTTGGGATATCGGCGAAGGCCCTTGTGGTCCTTGCTCGGAAATCTTTTATGACCGCGGCGAAGCTTACGGCAGCGACATGAGCGACCCAGAAATGTATCCAGGTGGAGAAAACGAACGTTGGCTTGAAGTATGGAACCTAGTGTTCTCACAGTTCAACCATAACAAGGATGGCAGCTATACACCGCTTCCGAATAAGAATATTGATACCGGTGCTGGACTGGAGCGTTTTGCTTCTATTCTGCAAGATGTGGATTCCAACTTTGATACCGATTTGTTCCAACCCATTATCCAAAAGACAGCTGAGCTTGCTGGTGTAACTTATAAAGATAACGTTGAGCAGGATATCGCTCTTAAAGTTATCGCTGACCATGTACGTACCGTAACTTTTGCAGTAGGTGATGGAGTACTTCCTTCTAATGAAGGTCGCGGTTATATTATCCGCCGTTTGCTACGCCGTGCCGTTCGTTACGGAAAGACCTTGGGTCTGGATCGTCCATTCCTGCATGAGCTGACTGAAACCGTTGGCGAGATTATGGGTGTGTATTATCCATCCGTTGTCGAGAACCGTGAATATATCGCAAAGATTATCCGTACAGAAGAAGAACGTTTCCACGAGACATTGTCTGATGGTTTGGCTATCTTGGGTGAGATCAGCAGTAAAGCAAAGGCAGATGGCCTTAGCACGATTGCTGGTGCCGATGCATTTAAGCTATATGATACTTACGGATTCCCGTTTGACCTGACCGAAGATTTTGCTGCGGAGCAAGGATTGACAGTAGACCGTGAAGGCTTCGATGTCGCCATGCAAGAACAGCGTGACCGCGCAAGAGCTGCACGTCATGATGGTGGCAGTATGAAGATTCAGGGAGGCGCATTAGCTGATCTGACGGTTAAAAGTGAATTTGTTGGATATAATGACTCGGTAACAGAGTCGAAAATTATGGCTATTGTTGTGGGTGACGAACTGGTGGATACTGCTGGTGAAGGCGTAGAGTGCCAAGTCATTCTTGAGGCAACTCCTTTCTACGCTGAAAGTGGCGGACAAGTGAGTGACACGGGTGTGCTTACTGGCGGTTCGGTTACGGCTAAGGTAAAAGGATTGTTCAAGGCTCCACATGGCCAACACGTACATTTGGTAACTGTGGAATCTGGAGAATTGAAAGTAGGCGAGTCGGTTCGCGCTGAAGTGGATCGTGCACAGCGTGAAGATATCGTGAAGAACCATACAGCCACACATCTACTGCACAAAGCGCTCAAAGAGGTTCTTGGCGGTCATGTCAATCAAGCAGGATCATTAGTGGAAGGTGCACGTTTGCGGTTTGACTTCTCACATTTCGGAGCGATTACTCCGGAAGAACTAAGCGACATCGAGCATCGCGTGAATGCACAAATCTGGCGTGGTCTTGATGTAGTCATTGAGAACAAGCCAATTGATGAAGCTAAAGCTATGGGAGCTATGGCACTTTTTGGTGAGAAATATGGCAATATCGTCCGTGTCGTTCAGGTCGGCGATTACAGCCTTGAGCTTTGTGGAGGATGCCACGTATCCAACACGTCGCAGATCGGCATTTTCAAGCTGCTTAGCGAAAGTGGCATTGGTTCTGGTGTGCGCCGGATTGAAGCAGTAACCGGACGTTACGCTTACCAGTTCACTGAGAGTCAACTGGATCTGCTCAAGCAATCTGCGGGTCTACTAAAGTCTTCTCTGAACGACGTTCCGAAACGGATTGAAGCGCTGCATAACCAAGTCCGTGAGCTTTCGCGTGAGAATGAATCACTGCAATCCAAGCTTAGCGCAACATTTGCTGCTGAATTAACAAGCAGTGTGAAGACTGTTGGCGCAGGTACGCAGCTCCTTGCTGTTGCTGTTCAAGCAGGCAATATGGATGCTCTTCGTTCTACTGCTGATGAATTGAAATCCAAGCTTCCGGATGCCGTACTTGTGCTGGGTGCAGCAATGGACGATAAGGTGAACTTTGTTGTAGTTGTACCACAGGATCTAGTGAAGAAGGGCTTCCACGCTGGTAAGATCGTAAAAGAAGTCGCAGCAGTATGCGGCGGCGGCGGTGGCGGGCGTCCAGATATGGCGCAAGCTGGAGGTAAAGATGCTTCCAAGCTTGGCGAGGCGCTGGCTAAGGCAGAAGAATTAGTAGCTTCACAAGCATAAGTTTATATTCCGAAACTATTTCTCAATCTAAACGTATTACGAAAAAACATAGCGGTACTGAGAGTTTGATATCAGTACCGCTACTCTTTATTAACAGGTGGTTAGATTTTCATGAGTAATTGTGCTTGACAATAGCTTAAAAGCCAAAAATATCATTATTTTTGTAGAGGAAATGCCAAAAAAAGCGTTATTCCACGCGCAGGATTTCCTCGTTGGGCCATGAATATGTTATGATAAAGGAAGCAAGTGAGCTGTACAGTAGCAACTTTGCGAAGCCGCCTAAATAGGGCGATTTTGCAGAAGGAAGGTGTCACAAATGGACTCCATGGACAAAACAGTCAAATTCAATGTGAAGGGCGACGAAAAGGAAGCTTCTCCCCAGGAAATATTGCTCGCTGTATACGATGCACTGGTGGAGAAAGAGTATCATCCGATCAATCAGATCGTAGGGTATCTTCTTTCCGGAGATCCAGCTTACATTCCGCGTCATAACAATGCGAGAAGTTTGGTCCGGAGAAAAGAACGTGATGAGCTGATTGAAGAGCTGGTTAGATTCTACCTCGTCAATCACAAGGTGGATAATCCCAGATGAAGAAGAAGTTAGGACTGGATTACGGCGACCGAAGAATCGGTGTAGCCACAAGCGATGTTTTTGGATGGACGGCACAAGCTCTTGAAACAATTGAGCGCCGTGGTACTGGCAATGAGTTCGAACGTATTCGCGAACTTGTTACAGAGCACGAAATTGGAGAAATTGTAGTTGGTCTACCGAAGAATATGAACGGCTCAGTAGGACCCCGGGGCGAAATCTGCATAGAGTTCGCTGATAAGCTACGGGAGCAATTTGCAATGCCCGTACACCTTTGGGATGAGCGTCTGACGACGGTATCCGCAGAGCGGGTGCTGATTGAAGGGGACGTCAGCCGGAAGAAACGCAAAGGGATTGTGGACAAAATGGCTGCAGCCCTGATTTTGCAAAATTTTTTGGATGCTAACAGTAAAAGGTGAGGGGTGCGAGGATATGACAAACGAACAGATTGGCCAAGAGGAAGAACCGGAAATTATCTATATTCCCGATGAGGAAGGTAATGAAGAGGAATTCGAGGTCATTATGAAGTTTGAGGTTGATGGCTCGGACGCTAAGTACATGATGGTGGTTCCGCTTGATTCCGAGGACGAGGAAACCGATGAGGTTTATGCGTTCCGTTATGTGGAAGAAGGCGACGATCTTCAATTGTTCATGATCGATAATGACGAGGAGTGGGCGATTGTTGAAGAGACTTTCAACACACTGGTTGACGAGCTGGACGGAGGATCGGAGAATGACTGATTTATCCGCTGATCAAGCGGTATGGACTTCGCGGCTTAAGGAAGCCTATGGAGAAACAGTAGAATTGGAAGATGAGCAAGGAAAGTCTTCCATTTACGATATTATCGCCGAATTTGAAGTTGGTGATCGCGGCTATGCGGTGCTGAAAGGCTCTGGTAAAGACGTGGAATATGAAATCCTGCGTATCGTTGTCTCTCCTAACGGACTTCCGGAACTAGAGAACATCGTGGACGATGAAGAGTGGGAAGACATCTCTGAGCTTTATGATGAGATGACTTTTCCGGCGGATGACGCAGAATAAATCTTAAACATGTACGTTACATTTATGATGAGTACGGAAGAGGGCGGAGAATTCCGCGCTCTTTTTGCTTGGAATATGAGATATTTTTATTTGCGAATTCAACTTTTCATTCCTGAGACTCATGGATGAACATCAATCCCACTTAATGATAGGGAATTCTTCCACTTAATTTAGTGGGATTGGCTGGTGTTTTGAAATTATAAGGAATTGCTCCCTATAATGTTAAGGGATAACCGGGATTATGCCCTGAGACAGTTAAATATAGGGAGTAATTCCCTATATCTCATCATTTAGAGGTTATATTGCAGAATTATACGGAGAAATTCCCTATAACTCTTCCAGTGATCTCAAAAAACGCATTATCATGAAATATGTATTGAATTTTAAGCAATACACTTTTATACTTTATAGTCGGAAAGTGAGGAATCAGACTTGAAATCCGCAATCCGTACTGTGCTTATCGTTATTCTTTTGCTGGTAGCAGCAGGAGGCGGAGGCGCTTGGTACATTTGGAACGGGATGCAGCCGGTAGAGCCTGCAGGTCCTGCTGTAACATTTACGATAGAGAAGGGCATGGGTAGCGCTGAAATTGCCGATCTGCTCGAACAAAATGGCATTATTCGCAACAGTCTTTTTTTTAAGGGATATTTGAAATGGACCAAAGAAGGTTCCAGCTTCAAAGCTGGTACTTATGTTGCTAGTCCAGGAGACACCTATGACGAGCTCATCGAGAGGTTAAATGCTGGTGATGTTGTTAAGGAAGAGACCGTAACTTTTACGATTCCGGAAGGATATACTGCTGAGGAGATTGCCAAGAAGCTTGCTGAAGCTTGGAATCAGGATGCTGCTATTTTTCTAGAAATAATGGATACCGGTACGGGCTTGAAGGGAATTGATGTTCTAGGTATCCCACAGGATAAGAATCTTCGTCATCGTCTTGAAGGGTATTTGTTCCCAGAAACGTATGAACTAGCCAAGGATAGTACGCCGCAGGAAGTTGTAGAAGCGTTATTGGATCAGTTCCAGAAGAAACTGGATACGATCCCGAATTGGAAGCAAAAGCTTGAAGCACGTGGAATGACGCTACATGAGTTATTGACAGTGGCCTCGTTAGTCGAGCGTGAAGTCGTGGTAGATAGTGAACGACCGCTAGTCGCTGGCGTTATTTATAACCGCTTAAAGAAAGAGCAGAAGCTGGAGATTGATGCTACGGTTCAATATTTGCTCGATAAACAGAAGGAAAGACTGTTATTTAAAGATTTGGAAGTTGACAGTCCATATAATACGTATAAGAATGTTGGACTTCCTCCAGGACCTATTAGTAATCCAGGGCTGGCCTCCATTCAGGCGGCACTCGAACCTGAGGCTTCTGAATACTACTTCTATGTGACTAAGAAAGATGGTACACAGGGCCATTTGTTTGCTAAGACCTACAAGGAACATTTAGCCAATATCGAAAAAAGCAAGCAAGAATCGAAATGAAATATTAAAATGAAGAGTGGTGCGGTTGAAACAACTGTACAAGTAGGAGGTACAACATGACTAACAAACCGGAATTGCTGGCGACAGCAGCATCCTTAGAGGAAGCTGCTGCTTTGCTGGATGCCGGAGCAGATGCATTGCTCATCGGGGATGACCGTTTCGGCATGCGTCTTGCCGGACATTTCTCTCTGGAAGATACAGCTGCTGTTGTAGAAATGGCACATGCGCGTGGCTGCAAAGTATATGCTGGACTAGGTGGGCTCATGTCCAATCGTCTGCTGGATGAGCTCCCTGCCTATGTGAAGGCTTTAGGTGAACTTGGTGTTGACGGTGTTGAATTCGGTGATCCTGCTGTGTTAACCACAGTGAAGAAGGAAGCACCGGGCATGAATCTGCATTGGAATGCGGAAATGACCTCTACCAATTACGCAACCGCAAATTATTGGGGGCGTAAAGGCGCTACTCGCGTCGTTCTTGCCCGTGAGCTGAATATGGATGAAATGACGGAAATGGTTCCGCTTTTAGAGGTAGAGGCACAGGTTCAGGTTCACGGCATGACAAATATATACCATTCCAAGCGTAAGCTTGTAGAAAGCTATATGTCACATCAAGGACGTCCAAGTGAAGGCGGTAGCCTTGGCAAGGAACGTGGTCTATTTCTGATTGAGGCAGAACGAGATGACCAAAAGTTCCCGATTTATGAAGACGAGAACGGTACACATATTATGAGTTCGGATGATATTTGTATTTTGGAGGATCTTCATATCCTTATGGCTGCAGGCGTACAGAGCTTTAAGATTGAAGGACTTTTGAAATCAACAGCTTATAATGTGGCGGTTGTTAAGACTTATCGCAAAGCTATTGATCTCTATGCGGCTGATCCGGAAGGGTATTCTTTCCAAGAGGATTGGATGGAAGCGATCAGAACGTTGCAAGATCCTGAACGGGAGCTAAGCTTCGGATTTTTCTATAAAGAGCAAGTATATTAAGTTTAATTGAAATGAGAGTTTTTAATTCCCCGCAAAGACTAGTTGCAGGCATTTAGGGTGTAGACATCACTTTGTGGGGCGATGGAGGGGAGAACAGGAATGGGAACCATGACTAAGCCGCAATACAAGGGCAAACGTTACCGTCTGGACAAACCGGAGCTCCTAGCTCCGGCCGGTAATTTGGAAAAATTAAAATTCGCAGTACATTATGGTGCGGATGCTGTTTATATCGGAGGGCAGAAATACGGTTTGCGTTCTGGAGCAGACAATTTCAGCTTTGAGGAAATGCGTGAAGGTGTTGAATTCGCCAAGAAATATGGCGCCAAGGTATTTGTTGCAACGAACATTTATGCTCACAATGAAGATGTCGCAGGGATTGAAGAATATCTGCGTAACTTATATGAAGCTGGCATTGCTGCCATTATCGTAGCCGACCCAGTCATTGTAGATACAGCACGTCGTTTAGTACCTGGACTAGAGGTGCATTTGAGTACTCAGCAGTCTACGCTGAACTGGCAAGCCGTGTCCTTCTGGAAAGAAGAGGGTCTGCCACGTGTAGTTCTCGGACGTGAGACAAGCCTGGAAGAGATCGCCGAGATTAAGAAGCATGTCGACATTGAAATCGAGAGCTTCATCCATGGCGCTATGTGCTCCTCGTACTCCGGTCGATGCGTATTATCCAATCACTTTACAGACCGTGACTCCAACCGAGGAGGCTGCTGCCAGTCTTGCCGCTGGAAATATGATCTGTTCGAGGATGCGCGTCCTGAAGGCACTTGGGTGTCTGAAGAAAATCAAGCTGAAGCTGAAGTACAATCTCCGGCACCTTTGCTTCCGGGTGTAACTCAGATTCCACTGCATCAGCAAGGAGATAATCCCTTCTCCATGGGATCTAAGGATTTGTGCATGCTGGAAAGTATCCCTGAACTCATTGAAGTGGGCATCGATAGCTTCAAGATCGAGGGGCGGATGAAGTCGATCCACTATGTGGCTACTGTCGTTAACGCATATCGTAAAGCTATTGATGCTTACATGGCCGACCCAGAGGGATATGAGTTGAAGCAAGAGTGGCTGGATGAGCTTAATAAAGCGGCGAATCGTCCTCTTAACACTGGGTTCTTCTATGATACTCCGGATCATGAAGATCATATCTATGAGCCTGAGGAAAAAGCGGCTCCTTATGATTTTGCCGGACTTGTACTTGAATACGATGCTGAGAGTGGAATGGCACTCATTCAGCAACGCAATCACTTCAAGCCTGGTCAGGAAGTTGAATTCTTTGGACCGAATGATACATTCTTTAAACAGACTGTAGCGGAATTATGGGACGAAGCAGGCAATCCGCTTGACGCAGCCCGTCATCCTCTGCAACGTGTTCGCATGAAGGTAGATCAGCCAGTAGCATACTTTGATATGATGCGTAAGAGAAAATCTTGATAGAATACAGGGATGTTCTTTTCTATAAGAGCATCCCTGTTTTTCTTTTGACAAAGCTAACAATAAGTTATATATATTAGTAACTAACAAATAAATCCAAGGAAGAAGGTGGAACGAAGAAATTTTTTTGTCTCAAAATACATAGGTTAAAAGTTGTGAAAAAATTATAGTAAAGCTAAGAAAAAAGACCTAATAAACCGATATATAATTTGGTTAGCGCTTTCATATGTCCTCTAATATTAGCGGGTAGATGATCAAGATGGGGATCCTGATCAAGATAGTATTAGTGAAAAGCATAAAGAGAGAAGGTTTAAGATGAAGAAGAACAATAAAAAATCCGTAAATGTACAGAGCAATGAAGTAAGCACAGGAAAGACATCAAAGACATCAAAGACATCAAAGACATCAAAGACATCAAAGCTAGATGCTAAGAATTTGATTTTGAGTTGGGGAGGCCAAATCAAAAGGGTTAATCCTATCAAGTCCGTCGGAGTAAAGTTATTTCTAATATTCCTATGCTCCACTTTAATCGTAGTTATGTCACTTGGACTTATATCATATTCAAAGGCGAAAACAACGATAAAGAATAACGTATCTGAAGCCTATCGTCAGACTATTATTCAGACTGCTGAGAAGCTGGATATTACCTTGAAACAGTATGAGAACTTGGCATTACAGCTTTATTTTGATGCGCAGATGCAAACGGATCTGCAGTCTTTGGTGACTGCAAAAACTCCTTACGAGAAATTTGAAGCAACAAGCGCAATAAGTAAAAAATTGTCCAGTCAGACTACAACAGATTCTAATATTATCAGTGTCTCTTTGATTCCAGAGTCGCCTGAGCAGGATATCGTTACAAGTGGTAGTGGTGGCAATAATTTTGACAAATTAAGAGAACAAGAATGGTACAAGAAGCTTGTAGCCGACACTAAAGAATATAATTCATATTATTCGGACGGTGACAAAGGCGGCGTCAAAAATATTTGGTTCTCCACTTCTATTCAAGGAAATGAAGAGAAGGATATTGCTATGGTAAGATCTCTTAAACTGGGATCAGAAAAAGGATACATAATCATGCTGGTGTTGAAAAATACGCTGCTGGAGGAATCTTTCGCAAGTGTGAAGCTGGGAGATGGCTCCCGTATTCAACTTGTATCTCCTGAAGGTACAGTGGTGGCTTCTTCAAATCCGATAGATGATGGAAAGCCATCGGAGTTTTCTTTTATCAAAGAGAGTAAGAAAAGTAACAATAGTCTAGAAGCTAAAGATTTAAGCGGAAAAGAAATACTGGCTTTCTTTAATCCGATGATACGTGCGGATTGGAAGCTCGCAGGGGTAGTTCCTACAAACGAGTTAGTGAAGGAAGCTCGTCCGATTCTGTTGACGACGTTTATTACGGCTGCTGGTGCGGCACTGCTTGCGATATTCATCGGGATTTGGATGGTTCGTATGATTGCTCGCCCTCTGGCACGTTTGAAGAATCTTATGGTTCAAGGTGCAAGCGGAGATCTAAGTGTGCGTACTGAATATGTGTCTAAGGATGAAATTGGCCAACTATCAGCCTCTTTTAACTTGATGATGGAGCGTATTACTGAGCTCGTATCGCAAACGAGAGAAACCGCACGAGATGTGCTGGAGACCGCTGGCGAGCTTGGAGAAGCTTCACGCAAGACAGCTATCTCGGCGAAGGAAATCGCAGCCGCTACGGAAGAAATCGCTGGAGGGGCAGGCAGTCTGGCACTTGAAGCCGAACGTGGTAATGAACTTACAGATGTGATAGCTACACAAATGCAGACCGTGATAAGTGCCAATTCTGAGATGGATGAAGCAGCACGCGAAGTTGGAGAAGCTAGTGCTCAAGGTGCAAAGCAATTAACCGATCTACTGGATCAGACAAGCCGTACTGGGGAAAAGACAAGTGCACTTGTCGAACGTGTTAATCATTTGAAAGATACGGTCTTCTCAGTGATTAAGGTGCTGGATGTGATGAAGAGTATCACCCAGCAGACGAATATATTATCATTAAATGCGACAATAGAAGCCGCACGTGCAGGCGAAGCTGGCAAGGGCTTTATGGTGGTAGCAGGTGAAGTGCGACAGCTCGCCGACCAATCAAAGCAGTCCATTGCCCTTGTAGCCGGAATAACCGATAAGATCATGATGGAAATGAACGAAACGGAAGCTGTACTATCTGAAGTGGCACCTCTCTTCAAAGAGCAAATAAGCTCAGTGAAGAGCACGAGTGATATCTTTGTATCCGTAAAAGGACAGATGGATGAATTCATTACAAGCCTGGAATCAGTGACGACAGCGATTAGCAGCTTGAATCATTCACAGGTCGTGTTGTCAGAGGCAATGGGTAACGTAAGCGCCGTAGCGGAGCAATCTTCAGCGACTTCCGAAGAAGTGGCTTCACTCAGTAATGAGCAACAAAATGTAAGTGATCAACTCGTTTCACTGTCAGGCAAGCTGGAAAGTGCTTCAGGACAGTTAAAGGACAAACTGTCAATATTCACTATAAAATAAGAAGGTCCCCCATTAATCTTTATATGGTTTGCCTAACAAAACCGCTTCTTCGCTATGAGGAAGCGGTTTTGTTATTGTGTAAAGAAGAACTTCCCCATATAATAATTTTGTTAGGTAATGTTAATAACAAGTTAGGTGAAAAGTATTATAAAGAAGGGCCGAATGAAAGGTAAAGTTTCCATATCATAATAGAGCCACTCATTATGCGCCAATCAATTCAGACTGGTTCATGGGGGGCAGTAAATACATCAAGAATAAAGAGTTTGCAATGGCTTGGTTGAATTATTTTGTGAAGGAGACTTGGATGCTAAGGTACAAAGTGATGCGTTCATCGATCTGAGGAAGGAAGCGCGGGCAGAAACACAGGTGGCTTCTCAGCCTTAAGTATATTTGCACATAAATCTCAAGTAAATCTCTGGAGGGTTTTATATGGCTAAAAAGGTCACCATGCAAAAAATAGCGGATCACCTCGGCGTATTGTCTCCAAGTCACTTTCGGGTAAAAGCGGCGTTAATGAGACGACGAGAGAACGTGTCATACAAGCAGCTTCACAACTTGGTTATTTTACTCAAAAGAATGCTTACGTCCAAGGAATCAAGCGTACTCCTTCGGTAGTCGGGAGTGATCGGAATAAGCAATCTGTGCTTGTATTAATGCCGAATAATCGCTCACAGACACAGGATTCCTTGTATTGGGGAAAGATTGTGGACGGCATTGCGTTCGCACTGGATGATGAAGGGCTTGGAATGGTTATTGTATCAGAGAACCGTGCGGATAATTTCGTTAATATTCTGAATCCAAGTGGGATCCTTGGTTTAATAGGGGTGGGCCAAATTTCCACTTCCTTGCTGCTTGAGGTACATCGCATTGGTTTGCCGATGGTGTTGATTGACCATGAAGACCCGCTAATCCCAAGCGATACTGTATTCGCGAACAATGTGGATTCCATGGCTCGGCTCACTAATCATTTAATGGGTACAGGCCATACTCAAATACATTTCATTGGCAATATCGGATTTTCACGTAGTTTCCGGGACCGGTGGATTGGCTTCCGGAGTGCGCTGGAGGAGAGTGGGATAAGATTGCCTTTGGAAGATGATGCGAATCTCTTTTTGGAAGGGGTGGAGGAAGAGTTATTCCAAGAGGATTTTATAAACTGGATTAATAAGCGGAAAAAAGCTAAGATTCTTCCGACCGCTTTGGTCTGCGCTAATGACAGAACAGCTCTCACGGTCAGTGACATCCTGAAGGAAGAAGGGCTTAATATTCCAGGGGATATCTCGGTTACGGGTTTTGATAATATCGAGGATGCTACAAGAGGAGTTCCGCTGCTTACTACTGTTCATGTCCCTAAAGAAGCGATGGGCCGGGCGGCAGTGGAGAAGTTGCTCAGCCGTATCCATCACCCCTCTGCACCACTGGAGAAGATTCTCATCGCTGCTGACATAGTGCATCGTGATTCTGTGGATGGGCCGCGAGACTAGGAGAAATGATTTTATGACAGAATCAGTTACAATGCCAAACATTGAAGGTGAACACATAATTCTGCGTGGTATAAAGGAATCCGATCTGGAGGCATATTACAATTTTTTACTTGATGCTGAGATGGGGCGTCTAACGGGATCGCAAGGAGAATTCTCTCGAGAGCAAACTGCGGTATGGATTCGTAAAATAAGTGTTCCAGCCGAGGATCGTGTGGATTTTATGATTACGGTGAAGGAAACGGATGAACTCATTGGAGAAGTGGTGCTGAACGAAATAGATACGGACAACCGCAGTGCAAATATTCGTATTGGCATTCGTGGATATGAGCATCGGGGAAAAGGTTACGGTACTGAAGCTATGACACAAATGCTCCGATATGGCTTTGAAGCCTTGAAGCTGCATCGTATCCATCTCGGGGTGTATACCTTTAATCCAAGAGCCATTCATGTCTATGAGAAGATTGGATTTCAGCGTGAAGGCGTGGAACGGGATGCTTTATATGTAGACGGTGAGTTTCATGACATGATTCTGATGTCTATGCTTGAGGATGAGTTTCGAGCTTTGTATGAAGTAAACAGAGATCGAAAGTGGACAAATTGAGATCAAAGTAAACAAACTACGCAGATCTATTAACGAAATAAAAGGCGTCCACAGTAGAAATCTTAACTGGGGCGCCTTTTTCAATGTATGAGAGAAGGTTTGAAATGCGTCTTCTCTTACAGTGCTAAGTTACGGTCAATTAGTACGATACGTTGCTGCACACAAGCATAAGAACGAAGTGGATCTTCTGGAGTGTTCAGCACGTAATCTAACATTTGGTCAATGGTAGTGGTGGCTACATGGATACGAGTATCTGAGGAAGCGTAGTACACATAGATTTCATCGTTATCACGTGCAATCACACCATTACAGAATACGACGTCGGAAACATCGCCAACATGTTCTTCCCCGTCTGGTGCGATAAAATGGTTCGCTCGATCTGATTGTACAAAGTGCAATAGAACACCGATTGACTCTTATATGGAGAGATTCTATTGCACAAAGTGCAGCTAAAGGGCGACGAGCGTGCGAGAAAACGAAAACGGAAATGTAGGATAGGTTTGGAACATGTGGAATGACGATGAAAAATGTAAAATGGCATCATCTCATCAATGATATACGTACACTATTCGCTCATTCACGAGAAGTCTGTATGTAGGCTGAAGCAGATAGTTGTAGAAAGTGCACTTAAACTAACCTGATTTGTGGTGTAAGTGAAGATAGTTGCATATTGTGCAACTATCACAGACGAATTGCCTCCGAAACGCCACTGTGAGCGGTTTTAATTGCACAGAGTGCAAATAAATGAATAACACAACATATTAAGCTGTAATGGTTGCAGAAAGTGCACTAAACATGCATAGAACCTTACATGAAATCGAAAGATATTAAAAAGTAATAATTTTACAGTTCTACTTTTCGAATTAAGAAAAAAAACTAAAGGGCTCTTAAGCGTAGGAGTAATTACCAGAAAAAGTAATTTGGTATGGAGTTAGCTCACGATGATTTTTACGGTTTCTCGCTTGTCACCCGTTCGTGGGGGAGCCTCCGCAGGCTTCGGTATTTTTTGTCTTCCTTTCGAACGCCGTGTCGGCTCAATATCCAGAGTCTGGACGAAAGAATCCCAGTCTCTCGCGAAGTAATATCGCATCTTTCGCAGAAAGTTCCACGGGCTAAGCAATGTCTGTGTTTCCCGTTGAATTAGCTGGCACAGCAAGGCCGTAATCATCCCGATGTAGCATTGGACCCAAATCGCGTTCGGATGATGATTGTGAAATGTAACGGTCGCCAGGTGCTGTTTAATCCACTTAAAAAATAGCTCAATTTGCCAGCGACAGCGATAGATTTCTCCGATATCCTGTGCGGTTAGTTCTTGGCGATTGGTAATGACTTCGTACACCTTACCTTCGTCATCTGAAAACTGTACAAGACGAACCTGAAAGAGTTGTCCTGAGACTTTGTCCAAAATCTCCACGTCAGCATCTCGGGTAATCAGGCCTTCCTTAGGGATCTCTCGTTCCCGAAGCACTGTATATTTCGTCTTGGTTTTCAAACGGGCAACAAAGAGTATGGCCTGCTCTACCCACCGTCTAAAATTACCGTAATTGACATAGCCACGGTCAAAGATGTACGTCGTATCCTGCTTCGTGACCAAACGGTTAACGGCTTGTTGATCCGACACACCGACAGTAGAAAGCACAATTTCATCCGGGAAATGGCAGCCTGACTCTAAGGAGAGCAACCGAGTATGAATCTTTACCCCTTTGGTTTTATCTTGATAAAAGGCCCAGTCCCCTAATACCTTAGGTAGAGAAAACGTGGTGGAATCCACTGGAGCTAATTTTCCAAAGTGCTTGATGCCTTTGGCTCCACGTTGGTGTGCTTTCAATTCTTGAGTCAACTGAGCAAACAGCCACTCTAAATAGGCTAGAGGAATGGCATTCAGTTTGCGATTTAAGGTGGACTCATGGATGGATGAAAGGCCCGTGAATGCTTGAAGATCTAAGTTCGTTTCCAGATTAAGTACGATGTCAGCCAACGATTCCCGTTGCTGGAGTTGGGCCTCGACCAAAAGGGCGATCGCTGAGCCGACAGAAAGCCTTTTGGTATAATGGTCGGTCAGCGGACACCGAAACGAACAAAGTTTTAAGCGAATTAAACACTTGCGTAAAACAGAATTTTGCGTTAAATTACCCATGGATGCTCCTTTTTGTAGAGGGATGTGGGTAACACGCCTACACTTTCTACAATAGGAGTTTTTTTATGGATTGAGAAGTGAAAACAAATCAATATACTCCATATTTAGTAATTTATTAAAACTTTTTTTCTCATGTCAGCTTTTGCGCATGTCTAGTGCAGAAAGTGCAACTATCCTGCTCTTGAAAGTAGTAGAAACTAACGGGAAATCCGGGACATCGGGTTTTCCGTTTCTATCTTACTTTGCTAAAAACGAGTTTCTCGCAGTTATGTTCTAGCTCAGTCAACTCTACCAGTGCTTTATGAAGTAAAAATACCTTAAGGAAGATCATATTTTGGGAAGCGACATGACATTGTCACAATTAAAAAATATAACGGAAGTTATTCGAGGCATTGATGGTCCTAATCCGGATAACCTTTACTATCGAATGTATTCCTCGATACCTCGCAGACTGTCAGAATACTGATGTCTATGGAAGAAGTTGATCCAGCGCGTGTAGGAGCTTTTGGTTTGTCTCAAGGGGGAGCACTTACTGTAGCTTGTGCAGCATTAGAACCATGTGTGAGATGGCCGTTCCTGTGTATCTGTTTCTTTGAACCCCCTGGAGCGAAATCAGGCCAAAGTGTTGTGGGTTACCGGGTTATCCGATACGATTTATTCACCTTCAAGACAGTTTGCCGCATACAACAAAGTACTAGCGCCCAAAGAGCTTATGGTTTATTATGAGTACGGTCATGAGTATTTGCCGTATCTTGCTGATCGGGCGTTACAGATGTTCATGACCTTGTAAACGATAAGCCAGTAGGTATAACAGACGACAACGGTGGTGAATGATTAGATGAAGGTACAAGTGAAGAAAGAAAAAAGGTCATTCCAGCTGCATCCATCCAAATCCATTGGGGTGCGGCTTTTTCTCATCTTCTTTGTTTCGACAATGGTGCTCGTACTCGCTCTCGGCTACACCTCCTATTCCGTAGCTGAGCATACGATCGAGACTAATGCGCTGTCAGCCAATCAGCAGACAGTCATCCAAACCGCTGAGAAGTTTGATTTGGAATTGCTACGTTATGAGGATGGTCTAGGAAGAATCTTTTACGACAATGAAATTCAAAATGCACTCAAACAAGGGAATAATCCCACTACAAGTAATGAGGAACGTAAGGTACTGTCTAACCAGATTAGTGTGGAGCTAAATGATTGGCTAACGGCTTCAAACGGTGTGGAGGCTGTATACCTCATCCCGATGAATGAAGGATTTACAATTTCTTCAGCGGGTACAAAAGACAACGCTTTTATTGAGAGTTTCAGAGAATCCTCATGGTTTAAGCAGCTAGAGGAGAAGCCGCAGAGTGTATGGATTCCTCGTACTTCACAGGGCCAGGAAGGAAATACGTCAGGTGTTTTCCATTTGGCGAAATCGATTGCCGGTGATTCTAAAAGCTCGGGATACATAGTCATTAGCGACATCAGAATTAGCGAATTAGAAAATCAGCTTCGTAAAGTGGATCTTGGAACAAGCTCCTACATGCAATTGCTGACGACTAAGGATGAGTTGATTGCCTCCTCCCAGCAAGTGGGGACGGATACATATCTGAATCTGGGAGGAACGCTTCTGGGCGGTCTGCAGAATACAGCTGGGTCATTGCCAACAAAGGATGAGCAGGGGAAATCCATATTAGCTGTATACGGAACACTAGAAACCTCTGGATGGAGATTACTTGGTGTTGTACCCGCTGAGAACTTGACGAAAGATGCGCTGCGTATTCTCAAGACTACCTATCTTATTGTAGCTGTAGCAGCTGTTATCGCTATTCTGATTGGGTACTGGATGGTCAGAATGGTATCTCGGCCGTTGATCAGACTTAAGAATCTGATGTCTGAGGGAGCCGAAGGGAATCTAGGAGTGCGTACGAATATCACCTCACGTGATGAAATCGGTCAGTTATCCAGCTCCTTTAACAGGATGATGGAACGAATAACAGAGCTCGTTATTCATACTAATGAAACCGCTCGGAAGGTACTGGAAACCGCCGATGAGCTTAGCGGTGTTTCGCGTAAGACAGCTGATGCAGCCATGGATATTGCTGCAGCCACGGAAGAAATTGCGGGTGGTGCAGGTAGTCTGGCCTTGGAAGCTGATCGTGGCAATGAGTTAACGGGGCAAATCTCGGAGCAGATGGATTTGGTTAATTCAGCTACTCATGAGATGGATCACACCGCACATAGCATCGGCGAACTCAGTGAGGAAGGCTTCAACAGATTGAAAGAACTACTTAATGAGACGAATAGGACTGGCCTGAAGACGAACCAGCTTGTGATGAAAGTTAACGAGCTGACAGAAACGGCATCTTCCGTTATGAAGGTTCTTAATGTCCTGCAAAATATTACTCAGCAGACGAATATCTTGTCTCTGAATGCAACCATTGAAGCAGCTAGGGCAGGCGAAGCCGGGCGAGGATTCATGGTGGTGGCTGATGAAATTCGCCAGCTCGCTGATCAATCGAAAGAGTCTATTGCTGTTGTGGCAGAAATAACAGATACCGTTATGAGAGATATGAACGAGACCGTTGTGGTCCTTTCGGAAGTTGCACCGCTCTTTAATCAGCAAATGACCTCAGTGCAGAGCACTAGTGATATCTTCGTATCTGTGCAGGATCAGATGCAGCATTTCATCGCCCGTCTGAATTCTGTAACGTTATCGATGGACAGCTTGAGCCAATCACAAAAGGTTCTATCCGATTCGATGAGTAACGTAAGCTCTATAGCTGAGGAATCTTCAGCTGCTTCTCAAGAGGTTGCCTCTCTTAGTGGGGAGCAACAAAGTGTAAGTGATCATCTGGTAGAACTTTCGGCGAAGCTGGAGGATGCCTCCTTGCAGTTAAAGGAGAAATTGTCGAAGTTCAGCGTGTAGGGTAGACATAACAGAATACTAAATTAAAGAACCGCTTATTCCTTTAGGAGAAGCGGTTCTTTGCAAATGTAAGAAAGTATAAGTTTCACGCTATACATTATCCTTATATTTCTCGCATAAACGCTTATCGTCCTAATAAGGTCGCCGAAGGCGTTTCTTCTTGTTTGACAGGCATATAGCCAGGATAAAATAATCCAGATGCACCTGAAGATGTCCTATCAAACGGAAAGGTAACAAGAGCAGAATTTGTGGCAGTGCTCAACCGATTATTCGGTTTTTCACAGCAAACGAGCACTAGCTTTAACGATGTACCAAGCGGAAAATGGTATGAATCTGATGTGCTGATCGCACGTCAAGCGGGTTATTTTGAAGGATTCGCAGGCCTTTAAGAAGGCAAAGGAACTAAAGAAAGAATAGAACAGAGATCTTCCGTAGCACTGCGGAGGATTTTTTTACATTTAAGTGAAATAAATTTTTGGATGTGATGTTGTGAAGGCAAATTTATGGCAATTCTAAAGGATGTGGGTGGGACATAATAGGTGTGTAGTCTGATCAGGAGGGAAGACATTGCGTAATAACAAACA
Source organism: Paenibacillus sp. FSL K6-0276 (assembly GCF_037977235.1). NCBI lineage: Bacteria > Bacillati > Bacillota > Bacilli > Caryophanales > Paenibacillaceae > Paenibacillus > Paenibacillus sp. FSL K6-0276. The sequence continues at coordinate 1,698,963 of NZ_CP150276.1, forward strand.
CCGGCGTGTAGTCAGCGGTCTTCTTATTTTATCTGCGGCTGTAGCCGTGTTGATCCTTAGGCTGGCGTGGGTTCAACTGTTTATGAAGGAACAGACGGTTCCTGGAACGAAATATACATTGGCTAAAATGGCTGAAATTCAGAGTGAACGGGAGACTGTGCTCGACAGCGGACGGGGTCGGCTGTATGACCGCAAGAGTGAGCCGCTTGCTGGGGAAACCATTTGGACTGCGGCGTTTTTTCCACAAGAGGAGAAGGCTAAGAAACCTGTGACGAAGGCTGTTTACGAAGAAGCGAAACCCATGCACAGACTGGCAGAGATTCTGGGTGTCAGCTATGAACAACTTTTGAATAAACGCTCTTCGCTTAAAGAACCTTTGCTTTGGCCATCTTCAGTGGGAAAAGGACCACTCGCGTTGTCCCAGGCACAGGCAGAAGAAGTGAGTGCGCTTGGTATCGACGGAGTAGGCGTGCTTCCTTTTGCTCGCAGATATGATGGGAATTCTTCGGGTCGTCAATGGCTAGGATATTTATCGGAAGCTGTCATGCATGCCGGAGATAAAGCTTCACCCACAGGCCTTAGAATTCCGATGACGGGTACGGACGGTTTAGAAAAGACGCTAGAGCCATTGCTTCAAGGTGTAGGTCATACTGAGGCTTATGCTCAAGTGGATGCGCATGGGAATCGCCTTCCAGGCAGCCCCATTCAAGTTAGGGCACCAGGCAATCCCTATTTTCCTCTGTCTTTATATACAACGATTGATAAGAAACTCCAGGAAGGAATCGAGGAGCTAGCACTCAAATCCGGAATGAAAGAAGGAGCCGTGGTGGTATTAGACATCGGAACGGGAGATATTGAAGCCATGGTATCTTTACCCTTCTACAACCCAGAGAAGATATCTCCTCAAGGGGGGGAGTGGAATAATCGCGCTTTACAGGCTGCCGTTCCTGGATCGATCTTCAAAATCGTTACAGCAGCCGCGGCGTTAGAAGCTGGAGTAACATCCGCTGACGAGCTCTTTTATTGTTCAGGGCAATATGAGAAATATGGACTTTCTTGTCTGAAAGGAAAAGGACACGGGCCCCTTACGCTGGCGCAAGGGTTCGCCGTGTCCTGTAATACTGTATTTGCTGCTTTGGCTGAGCGGTTGAGTGGAGTTCAGCTTCAATCGACTGCACTCGCGCTAGGACTCGGAAGAGATATTAGCTGGCAAGCAGAGAAGACGCTTGGGTTTCCACTCCTAAAACCACTATCTGGAGAACAAAAGGGAACCATATTTACTACATTGCTTCCGGATGACAAGGGAGCCAGGGTACAGACCGCGATTGGACAGCGAGATGTACAAGTTACGCCTCTACAGGCAGCTAACCTTATCGTAACGCTACTTCATGGAGGTGAAGTAAGGGCGCCGAGAATTCTGCAGCGAGTAGCATTCGCGAACGGGCAGAAGCTGGAGGATCTGCCGGGACATCTATCCCCTTCTTTGGCAGGAAGGATCTCTGAGTCTACAGCCCGCCAGTTACTGCCCATGATGCGCAAAGTAGTGACGGAAGGAACAGGAGCCCGTCTACAGAGCACGCACTGGGCGGTTGCAGGTAAATCAGGTACGGCACAGACCCAAGTTAAGGGCGTGGCACGCAACAATCAATGGTTTATCGGCTATGGCCCAGTGGATCACCCAAGATATGCTGTATCAGTCGCTGTAGAGAATGTTGCTCCGGACAGTCCGCATCTTGCCATCAAGCTGTTTGGTCAGGTATTTGATTTGCTATCGGTTTCTTCAGAAGCTTGAGTTTCCGGAGGAGGAACAGTAGCGTTGCCCTTAGATGAAGGGCCGTTTGCAGCAAAGGGCGAAACGATAAACTCCTCTTGAGGCAGATAGATCCAGCTCTGAAGATATCCTTGTTGAATTAGTTCTTTAATCAGAATAAGCAGAATCGGCGACAGGATCAGACCGGCCATACCGAAAGCAGATGTGGACAGAATGACGAAGGACAGCATTAGAAAAGCAGACGATACTCCAATCGAATTCCCGGTAATCTTCGGCTCAAGCAGTTGTCTTACAATAAGTACAATCGCGAGGAGTACGATTAGACCGATTGCTAAAGAGGTATTCCCAACAATGAACAGATAGATGATCCAAGGGACTAAAATCGTCGTTACACCAAGGAGCGGCAAGACGTCAAATACAGCACAGACAAGCGCCATAGTGAGTACGTTGCCGGTTCTAAGAATGAATAAGCCGGTCAGTACGATGACAAAGGTAATGCTGATCAGAATAAGCTGAGCTTTCAAATAAGAACCGATGGCTTTAAACACATTTCCCTGCAAAAAGGCATAGGCCGTTTTAAATGTTTTTGGCATTTTGTCATGGGCAATTTTGCGCCAATCTTTAATCTCCATACTAAGAAAAAATGCCAAAATAATGGCGATCCCAAAATTGGCCATGAAGGAGGAGAAGGATCCGAGAACACCGACCATATACTTTAGAAAAGTAACAAGCCATACGGTAAGGACATTGGTGGCATCTTTAAAGTACCCATTAACTTTGTCGGTAATATCGGGCGGCAAATTATCGATTTTTTGCTGAAGATAGGTTGTGGTCTCCACGAAATGTTGCTGCATCACATATGTATACTTAGGGAGAGTATCTTGAAAGTGAAGAGCTTGGATGGTGACCAATAGCCCAGCGCCAAATAACGTACCTAGAAGAAGAATTAGGAACAGAAGCACTGAGATCGCCGAAGCAAATGGTTTGGCAAGCCCTCGTCGGTTCAAGAAACGGGCCAGTGGTTCAATAAGCATAAATACAAAAAAGGATAGGAATACAGGTGCGGCTAACTGATACAATTTACTGAAGGCAAACATGACCAGATAGACCGTGAGGACAATTAATCCGATGTCGAAGAACGTGCGCCAATATTTTTTGTATAACGGCAGCATAGATATAAACAACTCCCTTTTTTTATAAGTTGATAAGCCAGATTGAATACATTGTACATGATTTTACTTAATAATCGTCTATTTCTTTGATACATGTGTTAAAATAGGGGGTAACGTATTTTTTTATTTCACTTCACTTGGCCGTATCACAGGTTCTGCTTGCAGACGTAAGGCGAGCCAAAGTCAACTCTGGAAAAGCGAGGAATTCATATGCAGACTTTGCTGCTCTGGTTATTTTATATCTCATCATTTTATGCTTTTATTCCTGGTATGATCAGTCGCATTTTTGGTTACCGTGTCTTTCGTAAAGGAACTAGGCGAGGGCGAAATGAATTCGCACTGACCTTTGATGATGGACCTGATCCTCGATTTACACCATTACTCCTGGATTTATTAAAGAAGTATGATGCAAAAGCAACCTTTTTTGTAGTAGGATCTAATGCTGAACGTTATCCAGAGCTTATTCAGCGGATACATGATGAGGGGCATCTTATTGGAATTCATAATTATGTTCACAAGACGAACTGGCTTATGCGGCCCGCAACCGTCCGTCGGCAGATTCAGCGTACGAATGATATTATCTACAATATTATAGGCGAGCGCAGTACGCATTACCGTCCACCTTGGGGTATTGTCAATTTGTTTGATATTTCAAAACGTCGCCAAGTTGAAATTGTTCTTTGGTCTGTAATGTTTGGGGATTGGCGCGAGAAACTAGGTGCGCAGCGGCTCACCGAGAAGATGCTGGCTCGATTAAATCCCGGTGAAGTGATGCTGCTGCATGATAGCGGCACAACGCTGGGCGCAGATCCGGATGCACCCGAGAATATGCTGGTGGCCCTTGAACTGACGCTGCAGGAGGCGCATAAAAGGGGACTGCGTACCATTCGAGTTGACGACATGATCAAGATGGCGGAGAAGTCATCTATACGGCATGTATCATATGGTAAACGAGTGCTTGTAGGACTCTGGCTAGCGTGGGAGCAGGTATTTCAAGCTCTATTCCGGATCAAGTCGATTACTCCAAACGACCCGTTCTTGCATTATCGAATGCGAAAATATCAGGGTGAGCCTGTTGAACTCGATGGCGGAGGCCTCCTGAGTAAAGGTGATAATGTCGTTGAGCTTCATGTTGATAACAGACAGTTATTCGAATTAGGTATTCATTCTCGTTCTTCTGCTCAACTTGCGATTCGAATGATTCGCAGAATGGAGAAAGATTTACCGATGCTCGCTGAAATCATTGCCAAAGATGTGGATCTCTCGCAGGCAAAAGCGCTTTATGGGGTTAGCATGATTAACCGGGGACCGGAGAAATTTGGCTTTACTGTACATGATCTTCCGGAAGGCTTATTCGCACGCTCCTCCAAGTTTTACTTAAAGATCCTGTTAAGTGTGATTCATCCAGCTGGTGGTGCTAGGCTCAAGGAGCGGAGTGAGGCCCTTGTGCCGAAGTTAATCCTAATGCCTGTCTCAGATCTACTTAAGAAAATGAATCAGCAGCTGCCTCATGATGAAAGGTCAGCAAGGAAACGTAAATCGCAGCAAGAGGAAGCGTTGTCACTTAATGATTCGCTTATAGAAGTAGAATTACCTGGAGTCACAGTAACCAATTGATTCACGATATTATTTAGTCTTATATAATGAACGGTAATGTAGATGTCCCACAAGCCAGAGATGGATTGTAAGGCATCTTTTTTGTTTCCAATAAAAAAGAGCAGTCCGACCAAAGATTATCTAAGGTGGACTGCTCTTGTATGCTAGGAATAATTAGAACTCGGGTTTGCTAATTAAATCTTCAGTACTGCACCGTTACTTGCGTTGGTAACCATTTTGGAGTAACGAGCCAGGTAACCAGTCTTAACTTTAGGTTCAAAACCTTTCCAGCCAGTACGGCGAACCGCCAATACTTCTTCGTCAACCAGTAGTTCAATCTTACGGTTGTTGAGATCGAGTTCAATGATATCGCCATCTTCAACAAAAGCGATTGGGCCGCCTTCAGCCGCCTCTGGAGAAATGTGGCCGATGCTGATTCCGCGGGAAGCACCCGAGAAACGTCCGTCTGTAATCAGACCGACCTTCGCACCAAGACCCATACCAACGATTTGTGAAGTAGGAGCTAACATTTCCGGCATTCCGGGTCCACCCTTTGGACCTTCATAACGGATAACGACTACATGGCCTTCTTTAACCTTGCCATTAGCGATACCTTCGAGTGCAGATTCTTGGGAATCAAAGCAGATCGCAGGACCTTTGTGATATCCACCTACAGAAGCATCTACTGCACCTACTTTAATGATGGAACCTTCAGGAGCCAGGTTGCCGTAAAGTACGGCGAGACCGCCTCTTTCGGAGTAAGGGTTATCGATCGTATGAATTACGGAAGTATCTTGGATTTCATGTCCGATTACGTTCTCGGCTAATGTTTTGCCGGTAACCGTCATACATTCTCCGTACAGAGCACCCGGTTTCTTAAGCAGTTCATTCAATACGGCACTAACGCCGCCCGCGCGGTCCACATCTTCAATGAAAATATCGGATGCCGGAGCCAGTTTCGCCAAGTAAGGAACACGGTTAGCAACTTCGTTAATGCGTTCAAGCGGATAATCGATACCAGCTTCTTGAGCCAGTGCAAGGGTGTGTAGCACCGTATTGGTGGATCCGCCCATTGCCATATCCAGTGCAAAAGCGTTATCGAGTGATTCTTTAGTTACGATATCTCTTGGTTTAAGATCTAACTTAATCAATTCCATCAGTTGAGTAGCGGATCTGCGTACAAATTCTCTGCGCTCATCAGCTACAGCTAGGATGGTACCATTACCCGGCAATGCCAGTCCAAGTGCTTCTGCCAAGCAGTTCATGGAATTGGCCGTGAACATTCCCGAACAAGATCCGCAGGTAGGACAACCGAATTGTTCTAATTCAAGCAATTCAGCATCGTTGATTTTGCCAACTTGGTGAGCACCTACGCCCTCAAATACCGAGGTAAGGGAGAGCTTTTTACCTTTACTATCTACGCCGGCTTTCATTGGACCGCCGCTTACGAACATGGTTGGGATGTTGACACGCAGTGCGCCCATCATCATACCCGGTGTGATTTTATCGCAGTTAGGGATGCAGACCATGCCATCGAACCAGTGCGCGGAAACTACAGTTTCCAAAGCGTCAGCGATGATCTCACGGCTTGGCAGTGAATAACGCATGCCGATATGTCCCATTGCGATGCCGTCATCTACGCCGATCGTATTGAATTCAAAAGGTACGCCGCCAGCTTCGCGAATCGCTTCCTTAACGATCTTACCGAACTCTTGCAGATGCACATGACCTGGAACAATATCAATATAGGAATTGCAGACCGCAATAAACGGCTTTCCGAAATCTTCTTCTTTTACTCCGGCTGCACGCAGGAGACTACGGTGTGGAGCACGGTCAAAGCCTTTTTTAATCATGTCTGAACGCATTTTCTTGGTTGCCATAATGACATTTCCCCCCTAAATAAATTGCAATCAAATATAGTGTCGCATTAACGCAATGAACTCCAAAGATCTGCGTATATACGGTTTATAGAAAGAACGGGGACCAGCTTCCTAAAGAAGAAGTTCGAAGCCGTTTCTATAAAAAATGCAGCTGTTTTGGTATAAACGGTTCCCGCCTATAATGAACGGAGAAGTCATTGTTATTAGTGAGTCTATCACAAAGAATTCGTTTTTTCTACCGAACAGTGTGAAGTTTCTCATGAGGAGGCCAACCTTAATAGAGTATAAAAAAACCTATCCGCTGGGGGATAGGCTACTTTAAAATATTAGAAAGTATAAGTTTCACACAATACTTTAAGTCTTATATTTCTCGCTTAAACGCTTATCGTCCTTATAAGGACGCCGAAGCCGTTTATACTTATAATGAGCGTCGTAAGGCGGCACGCTGTAGGGTGATCATCCAACCAACTGAGGGTTCAACAATAGGATGCATCAGCCGTTTTACACTTGGTTGGGCTAAGAGAATGGTTAGTAAGATTGCAGAGAGCACTAATAAGGTGGCGCCTACGGAATGGTTAATATGGGAGTACAGGCCTGAAACGGCGGCAAAGCGAACGATAAATCCGTGAAGTAGAAAAACATACAAGGTACGGGTACCCCAGTCAGTTATCCGACTGAAAGAGTAAGGAACCCACCCCATAAATGCTATTGCAGCAGATATTTGCAGAGCGTAGATAGCTAGACGATATATTCCTGCGTACCATTCCTGAACTCCAAGCTGCATGTAAGTCATACTTCCGTAAAGCCAGCCTACCGACAACCGAGATCCCCAAGTCGCAAACAGAATAAATAGAAGTATGGAGACTAAGGAAGCGGTGAATTTAATCCGTTTTTAAAAAAGCGAAAAAAAGATTGGAACGAGAAATGATAACCTAAAACGAAGAATGGCAGGTATACAAAAGTGCGGCTAATGCTGAACCATACTCCATCAAGCTGTAGGTATCCAACGGCAATTCCAGAGGCGACAGCAAAAATGAATTGTGCAGTAGGCGTCCATTTACGCATCCCGATTATAAGCAAACGCCAGAAAGCATGGCTTGCTAGGAACCATAAGAGCAGATAGGGGGCGAAGAAGGAATGATGGATACCCTGTACCTGATAAATGGTGGCGTCCAGCACAGAGTAGAGGCTTTGAAAGATAATGTATTGCAATCCGATTTGCATGAGTATGCGGCGGCCTTGCGTACCTGTGAGGTGCTTATTGGCAAAATAGCCGGTAACAAGCACGAAGAGGGGCATATGAAAGCTGAAGATCCACATATATAAACTATACAAGCTGCTCATAGATCCTATAAGTGGTTCTATAGCGTTTCCAACGAACACAGTGACTATCAGCATAAAACGTAAATTTAGAAAAAAAGTCTTCCCAGGCGTGTCTAGCGAGTTTTCCCCTACCATGACTTCCCCCCAAAGATGCTTGATGCTTCAATTTTAAAATACAAGATTTTCTTTAATTGAATTGTGAATTAGCTCACTAACGAAAGCGCTTTCATAAGTGCCAATTGTGGCGATGTGTTGAAGGTTGTTAGAATAGAGGGTTTCTACTATAATTTTCTTATATGCAGTAACATCCGGGAGTGGAGCATGTTGAAGAAAAGAATAACTAAACGTCGTATCGGTTTAATTGTACTAATCATTCTTGTTGTAGCCGGTTTGCTGCTGTGGAGGTATCTAACTCCATATGCACCAGCTGAAGAAGCGGAAACTGCACTGATTTCAAGTGGTGGAGTTACAGTCGAACAGAATGACAACTGGATCTCGTTCGAACCTTCCATTACTAAAGGTGCCTCGATCATATTTTACCCTGGAGCTCTGGTGAAACCAGAAGCTTACTCCCCACTTGCGAAGGGCATCGCTGCTGCGGGGCATCCTTTCTACATCGCCAAAATGCCGCTTAATTTAGCAGTAACAAAAGGCGATGCCGCAGAAGAGATTATTCGTGTGCATCCGAAGCAATCTTTTGTTCTAGGTGGACATTCACTTGGGGGCGTCATGGCGTCACGTTATGCAGTTGAGCATGCGGACCAGCTTGAAGGTGTATTTTTCTTGGCCTCTTATCCGGATGAAAAAGGTAGTTTACGTGAGACCACTTTGTCAGTATTGTCGGTAGTGGGTACTGAGGATCAAGTGATTGACAGAGACAGCTACAGCAAAGGTCGCTCCTATCTGCCAGATAATACGGTGTATAGTTCAATCGTCGGTGGAAATCATGCTCAGTTTGGAAGCTATGGACCACAAAAAGGAGACGGGGAAGCAACCATTTCTGAGGAAGAGCAGCAAAATGACACAGTACGCGCTATGCTGGATTGGCTAGGGAATCTCAGATAGTCTTCTGTCTTTCCAACAATAAGGAGAGAAAATTATGCCATTACTACATATTAACGATGAGTGCATTCCCTGTTCAGGAATATTGTTCGACAAGGATGGCACGTTATTGGATCTATTAGCCACATGGGGGTATTGGGCCGAGCTTGTACTGCGTGGGATGGAAGATCAGCTTGCGATTATGGGAACCGATTTTATTGTAGATCGAAGTAAAGTGCTTGGTACACAGCATGATGCTACGGGTAAGTTGATTGGTTATGATCCTGCAGGGCCGCTCACCATGGCTACAGAGGAAGAAAATTATGGTGTGCTCGCATGGCAGCTGTACACTGCGGGCGTTCCTTGGAATGAAGCGTTGACCCGTGTGAGGAGTATAGCTAAGGACGCGATGTATGAATTGCGCAGATGCCGCACGGCCCAGCCGCTAGAAGGGCTTTATCCCTTTCTGGAACAATGCGCTGCTGCATCGCTCAAGCTAGGCGTGGTTACTTCAGATGGTGCAAAGACCACTCAGGAGCATCTGGATTGGCTTGGAATTACACAATATTTTGATTCGGTAGTTACAAGAGACAGAGTATTAAACGGAAAACCCGCACCTGAAATGGCTAAATTAGCCTGCAGGGAGCTGGGACTTTCGCCTGAAGTGACGATTATTATCGGTGACAGTAATGCAGATATGCAATTAGGTAAAGGTGCAGGCTTACGCCTCGCCGTTGGAATCACCAACATGGGCGATGGGAAGCACCTGATTGACGCAGATGTGATTATTTCTAGCTTTAATGAGCTACGGATCACTTACTGATCAGCATACTAATGAAAAGGATGTGCTACATCACATGGATCAATTGCAGACACTTGCTTCTTGGATTAAAGACTGTGACAATATCGTTTTCTTCGGAGGGGCGGGTACATCTACAGAGAGCGGGATTCCGGATTTCCGCTCGGCAGCAGGATTATACCAGACTCAGCACAATTCACCTTATCCACCTGAAGTGATGCTGAGCCGTACTTTTTTTATGTCCTCACCGGACATTTTTTTTGATTTTTACCGCAGTAAAATGATTCATCCTGATGCTCGTCCTAATGGCGCGCATCAGCTGCTTGCGGAATTGGAACGGCAGGGCAAGCTTAAGGCTGTTATTACGCAAAATATTGATGGCCTGCACCAGCTGGCGGGCAGCCGAAATGTACTTGAACTGCATGGTTCGATTCATCGCAACCATTGTATGGACTGCTCACGTTATTACGGATTGGAACAGCTGCTAGATACCACAGAGAGCGTTCCTCGTTGTCCCGAATGTGGGGGCATTATCAAGCCGGATGTTGTTCTATATGAAGAAGAATTAGACCATTCGGTACTGATGAGTTCTGTCGAAGCGATAGCAGCAGCAGATATGCTTATCATTGGTGGAACTTCTCTTACGGTCCAGCCTGCGGCTAGTCTGGTCACTTATTTCCGGGGCAGACGTACGGTGCTGCTTAATGGCGACCCGACACCCTTTGATGATCGAGCTGATCTTCTGATTAAAGATCGTATTGGGAAAGTACTCGGCAGTGTTATGGATCTGCTTGGCTAAAGGGATGTTCTTATGGCTTGTCGGTTGCCAGATCATTATTGCGCGCAGTTCTTTAAAGTAAGGGCGGTTAGGATCTTGAAAGGCCTAGGTACGCCGCTCCTAATTCATCAGCTTAAATAAGAGCCGGACTACACCAGATGTACAACGCAAGCTATCTATAACCGAGGAAGCCTTGGACAAGAAAAAATGTTTTGAGCTACCTCGGTTATCTGTAGCAACCGTGAAAGGATGAGATGCATCAATGGAGTTGCATCAAGATGAAAACAAGGTGAAAGAGTGGGCCGAAGCCAACCCGCAATCTTTAGGGTTAAATAGGTCGAAGATTGAGGCTAAGTATATTTGGAACCCTGGAGGGTTTGTAAACCAGTCTTATCGCATAACGGATGGTCAAACCATTCGTCATTTAAAACTCTCGCAAGAACGAAAAGCAACACGACTTAAACAGTGGGTTATGATCAATGAACATTTGACTCATAATTACAAGGCACCACGGTTGATTGGAGAGGTTACACAAGAAATAACATCTGGTTATTCCTATGGTTTAGTGTTTGATTTTATTGAAGGTAAACCATTAGGTTCCATCTCCGATCCACTGCCAATAATTGAAAAGGTTCTGAAGTCCCTTCATCGATTACATGCGGATAAAGAGATTAGGATGGCAGTTGCAAGTGAGGATAAGGACTACAACTATGCCGACGCATTTACTGACGAATATATCACTCGATTTGAAGAAGATTTGCAAATCATTAGAGCTGAGAGGCATTTGCTGGACTTCGTAACGACGGACACTTTAGATTGGTTCGATACAGAAGTGGAAGCATTGCGAATAATGGTTAGTCAGCACCCTTCTTTTCAGAGGAAGGCGACCGACATCGTACACAATGATATTAATTGGCAGAATATCTTAGTTGATAATAATAATGATTTTTGGATTATCGATTGGGATGACTTAACGGTATTTGGAGACGCTGCAATGGACTATTCCGTACTTCTTTGGCCGCTCTATAAATCAAAGGATTGGGCTTATTGTAAAGATCTAGTTATTGATTTAGCAGGCCGTGCAATATTGGAACGGATTGAGTTTTATTTTAGAGCTAAGCTCCTTGATGATGTGATTGATGTTCTCGCTGACTATATTGATGCGGAGCATGTGCCAGAACTGAAAGAAATGGCTCAGAAAAGGGCGAAAGAGATACATCTTCGTGCTTACCCCGAATATCTGAGGCTTTATGCAAGATAACCTCAGCTAACTGAAAGGTTAGCTTAACAAAGGGATTCACATATTAGACTTGTCTAATATGTGAATCCCTTTTGTGCAGCCATCTCCTAATGGTCTGGTTTCTTTACATGTCTAGTCGTTGTGAGGCGGTAAGCGGTGGGTGACTGAGCACAAAAACGTTTGAATTGGCGCGAGAAATACAAGGCGTCAGTTAATCCTACAGATGCAGCAACCTGTTCCACAGACAGCTCAGGTCGTTCACGCAGCAGCTGTCTGGACTTCTCTATGCGCAGCTTCAATAAGTATGTTACCGGAGATAAACCGGTCTCTTGCTTAAATACACGGGATAGATAGGCCCGGTTATAGCCAAGCGTATCGCACATTTGTTCAATGGAGACCGGGTGGGCGTATTGGGAGGCCATGTAGTGGATCATTTGCTTCACAGTACGCTTAACCTGTGATTCAGCTCCGGGAAGACGGGAGAAGGAAGAGAGCAAATCAGCAGCTTCGCCTACAATGAGGTAAAGATACCCTAGAGAGGTGAGGTGGGCACTCTCTTTGTTTGCTTTGAAGGCTTGCATGATACTGGATAGGGCACCTGGGATGATGCTGTCACCCGTTGTAGTAACTACAGGTTTTTGTGGTGTGAAGCCCGTCTGCAGCACAAGAGCATCAGCCTCACTCCCAGTAAAAGCTGCCCAGCGATAGCACCAGGGCTGATCCTTATCTGAGATATAACTGACCAACTGTCCTGGATGAATAAGGAAAAAATCTCCTTTGCCCAGTGCATATTTATGATGTTCAGTACGAAAAACACCTGAGCCGGACTCTATAAAGTGAAGTAAATAATAATCGTAGATCTTAGGGCCAGCTTGATGCATAGGAATCGTCTGACTCTGACCAGCAAACAGTACATGGAGATTTTGTTTATCGTAATAGACGGGATTAGATCCTACGGAATAAGTATGCTCCATTTGAGACAGCCTTTCTTGTGTTATTGTCATTTAATGGCTTATAGTTTAGAGTGTAACAATTATTTGTGTAATTATTATATTATGGGAAGTCACATTTATCCATACATTACACACATGATTGCATTATCAGAGGATAACTGATTCTATTATAATGAATACATAAAGAACGCTTTACTAATTCCCACTGGCTGAAGCAGCGAAAGGATGGAGTGGTATTAATGAGCATACAGGAACTTAATAAGAAATTCATCGAAAAGTATGGGGTAAGCGAGCAAGAAGCTCAAGTATTTTATGCACCAGGACGTGTCAATCTCATTGGAGAGCACTTGGATTATAACGGAGGATACGTACTGCCCGCAGCTTTGGAATTTGGTACAACTTTGATCGTGCGTCCACGTAGTGACAGCAAAGTGAATTTTGCATCTACTAATTTTCCTTACGAAGCAACTATCGATTATAGTGACATTGGCAAGGCCAAAACTGGGGAATGGATCGACTATCCGGTTGGAGTAATGGTTGAATTGGATAAGAAAAACACCCCAGTAAGTAAAGGTTACGATCTACTGTTCCATGGTGATATTCCGAATGGTGCAGGCTTGTCCTCATCGGCTTCTCTTGAAGTCGTAACTGCCTATGCTTTCCTAACTCTTGAAGGCGGCGACACGGACACCGTTGAGATTGCACTCTTGTCTCAGCGTGCTGAGAACCAGTATGTAGGTGTGAACTCCGGAATTATGGATCAGTTCGCAGTTGCCAATGGTAAACGCGATCATGCGATCCTGCTGATGTGCGATACGCTTGAATATAATTTGGTACCTTTCATCACTGGTGCTTACAAATTGGTAATCGGCAACACCAACAAACGAAGAGGGCTTGTGGATTCCAAGTACAATGAGCGTCGTCAGCAGTGTGATGAGGCATTGTCTATTTTGCAAAAAGAAGTTCCTTCACTAGCTTATCTGGCACAGCTCAATCGTGAACAATTCGAAGCACATCTAGATAAAATTACAGACGAAATTGTTAGGCGCCGCGCTCGCCATGTTGTGGAAGAGAATCAACGCGTGCTAGATTCCGTTGAGGTGTTAAAGAACAATGATCTGAAGCAGTTCGGTCAGTTCATGAATGACTCACATGCTTCCTTGCGCGATTTGTATGAAGTTAGCTGTGAAGAGCTAGATATTATGGTTGAAGAAGCACAGCGTATTCCCGGTACACTTGGTTCCCGTATGACTGGCGCAGGTTTCGGTGGTTGTACTGTATCCTTGGTACATGAAGATGATGTAGAACGTTTCATTCGTGAAGTAGGCGAGGCATATACCACAAGATCTGGTTTGGTTGGTGAGTTCTACGTTTGCGGCATCGGTAATGGTGTCCAAGAATTGAAGGGAGTGTAATCAGATGGCAATTTTAGTAACGGGTGGAGCAGGGTATATTGGATCTCATACTGTAGCAGAACTGTTGGACCGCGGCGAAGAAGTGGTAGTCATCGACAATCTGCTAACAGGACATCGTGAGGCGCTACTGGGTGGCAAGCTGTACGAAGGCGATCTGCGCGATAAGGAATTACTCGGTAAGCTGTTTGCTGAGAATGAGATTGAGGCAGTCATTCATTTCGCGGCGAGCTCTTTGGTTGGTGAGAGCATGAAGGACCCCGTAAAGTATTATGACAACAACGTATATGGCACACAATGCCTTTTGGAAGCTATGCAAAAAGCTGGCGTGAACAAAATAGTATTCTCGTCCACAGCTGCAACCTACGGCGAACCGGAAAAGGTACCGATTGAAGAAACAGACCGTACCGAGCCAGCAAACGTATACGGCGAAACGAAGCTTACCATGGAACGTATGATGGCTTGGTTTGACAAAGTACTGGGCATCAAATACGTAGCACTACGTTACTTTAATGCTGCGGGTGCACATGCTAGCGGCAAAATCGGTGAAGACCACCGTCCGGAAAGTCATTTGGTTCCGCTGGTATTGCAAACCGCTTTGAAGCAACGGGAGAGCATCGCCGTGTTCGGAGACGACTACCCTACAGAAGACGGTACTTGCGTGCGCGACTACATTCATGTTAGCGATCTGGCTGATGCTCATGTTCGTGCAGTAACCTATCTTCGTAGCGGAAGCAACAGTAATATTTTCAACTTAGGGAATGGACTTGGCTTCTCGGTGAAACAGGTTATTGAAACAGCGAAGAAGGTTACAGGACTAGAAATCCCTGTAGTTATTCAAGAACGTCGTGCTGGAGATCCGGCAGTATTGGTAGCTTCCTCCGACAAAGCGCGCTCTATCCTTGGATGGAACCCTCAGCATGCTGACTTGGAGAATATCATTCAAAGCGCCTGGAACTGGCATTCTGCCAATCCGCAAGGATACGGAGAATAAGGGCTTTAGCTCGACTTGAGCTTGAGATCCTACTTAAGGAGAATTAAAAATGCACAACGAGAATAAGGTTACGCCTGCTGGCCAGAAAGCATTACATGCGATTGAGCAACTTGTTCTGTTCGCACTGCGGGAGCAGCTCATTGCACCATCCGATGAAGATTATAGCCGTAATGTGCTGCTAGATCAGTTCGGATTTAGTGAGCCGTTCGTTGGAGAGGTCGATCAAAGTCCATTGGAAGGTCCACAGGTTCCGCTGGATGCACTGATTGATTATGGTTTTGAGATCGGATTGATTCCAGAGAATAGCGACACTTACCGTGACTTGCTGGATGCCAAGATTATGGGACTCCTAATGGCCCGTCCGTCAGAGGTGAATGCGGAGTTCAATCGTCTAGCTGCTGAAAAAGGCATCTCCGCAGCTACAGATCGCTTTTATAAATTAAGCATAGATTCCAACTATATTCGGATGGACCGGATTTCGAAGAATGTCTACTGGCTGCAAGATTCGCCTTACGGTGACATTGAGATGACGATCAATTTGTCCAAGCCTGAGAAAAGTCCGAAGGAAATTGCTATGGCCCGGTTGCTCCCGCCGCCGGTCTATCCAAAATGTCTACTTTGCCGTGAGAATGTTGGGTATGCTGGACGGGTTAATCATCCGCCGCGTCAGAACCTGCGTGTCATTCCACTTCAGCTGAATAATGAGAAATGGTTGTTCCAATACTCACCTTATGTTTACTACAATGAGCACTGTATTGTGTTCCATCATGATCATGTGCCAATGAAGCTTACCAAGGATACCTTGAAGCGGCTGCTTAGCTTCGTGGGATCTTTCCCGCACTATTTTATTGGCTCGAATGCGGACTTGCCGATTGTTGGCGGCTCGATTCTGACGCATGACCACTTTCAAGGTGGACGTCACACCTTCCCAATTCAGAAAGCGCCTAAGGAAGATACCTTCACGCATGCATCTTATCCGGGTGTTAGTATCAACATCGTAAAATGGCCTATGTCCGTATTGCGATTGAATGGTGAAGATCCTGCGGTACTGCTGGAGTGTGGCAATGCACTTTATGAAGCATGGAAGGCTTATAGTGATCCTGAGGCTGAAGTATTAGCGTTCAGTGAAGTTGATGGTGAAGTGCAGCCTCATAATACCGTTACTCCAATCGTTCGTCGGGCGGAAGATGGCAGCTTTGAGATGGATCTTGTGCTGCGTAATAACCGGACTAGTGAGCAGTATCCTGAAGGGATTTTTCATCCCCATCGTGAGATGCACCATATCAAGAAAGAAAATATCGGCTTGATTGAGGTCATGGGACTCGCAATCCTGCCAGGTCGTCTGAAGGAAGAGCTTGATTCTATTGCGAGCATCCTTGCAGGAGATCACGCACTATTAGAAGCGGTAAAGAACGATCCTAGACATTCACTTGCGCAGCATGCTGCTTGGGTTCAGGAGCTAGTAGAGCGTTTCGGAACCTCATTACAGCATGAAGAAGCCGTCAAGATTGTGCAGAACGAAGTCGGCATCAAGTTTACACATATTCTTGAACACGCCGGCGTCTACAAGCGGACACCGGAGGGGCAAGCTGCTTTCCGTCGCTTTGTGAAAAGCTTCGGCACGTTGTAAGTTTGGATGAGGGATGTCCTTAAGCCTATGGGCTTATAGACATCCCCTTTTTTGATGGTATCGAAGCTACACCATTTGAATGCGACTAACCAGAGGTTTATAATACGAGTGTGCACAACATTCTGATATAACTAATGGAGGTTTACACATATGCGTAAATTTGAATTTTATAATCCTACCAAGCTGATTTTTGGACAGGGTACGCTGGAAGCTTTGAAGACAGAGGTTCCTAAGTATGGTAAGAATGTACTGTTGATGTACGGTAGCGGTAGTATCAAGCGTAGCGGTCTGTACGATAAGGTAATCGCTGAGCTGAGCTCAATAGATGCTGTGGTAACTGAACTCTCTGGCGTAGAGCCGAATCCACGCCTTTCTACCGTACATAAGGGTGTGGAGCTGTGTCACGAGCATAATATCGACCTCATCCTAGCTGTAGGTGGTGGTAGCGTGTTGGACTGCGCTAAAGCGGTCGCTGTTGGAGCGAAGTATGAAGGTGACATGTGGGACTTTGTAGAGCGTAAGGCAGCCCCTCAAGGTGCTCTCCCACTCGGTACAGTGCTGACGATGGCAGCTACTGGATCAGAAATGAATAGCGGTTCTGTAATCACAAACGAAGTGACTAAGGAAAAAATGGGCTGGGGCAGCATTCATGCATTCCCGGCATTCTCAATTCTTGACCCAGAAAACACTTTTACTCTGCCACGTGATCAGACGGTCTACGGAATGGTGGATATCATGTCTCATGTTCTGGAGCACTATTTCCATACGGATGGCAACACAACGGTACAAGATGGCTTCTGCGAAACCTTGCTACGGACTGTAATCGAAACCGCACCGAAGCTTATTGAAAATTTGAATAATTACGAGCTGCGTGAGACCATCATGTACTGCGGTACAATGGCACTTAACGGTATGGTTAGCATGGGATTTGCTGGAGATTGGGCGACTCACAACATCGAGCACGCGGTATCGGCCGTATACGACATTCCACATGGTGGAGGACTGGCAATTCTGTTCCCACAATGGATGAAGTATAATCTCGACACTGATCCCGCTCGTTTCCGTAAGCTTGCTGTAAATGTGTTTGATATTGATCCATCAGGCAAGACGGATAAAGAAATAGGGCTGGAGGGTATCGAAGCCTTGCGTAGCTTCTGGGATTCCATTGGTGCTCCGAAGACACTCGGTGATTATGATATTGATGACAGCGAGATCGGCAGTATGGCTGATAAGGCCGTTCGTTTCGGACCGTTTGGTAATTTCCGCAAGCTTGAGCGTGAGGATGTAGTTGAGATTTATAAAATGGCTCTGTAAGTGTTCAAATGTATTCAACCTTGAGCTTAGGTAACGGAAGATGATTTGAGCCGTCCCATAAGGGGCGGCTTTTTGTGTGATATAAAATTAGAAAATTCATGATAGTAAGGTTAAATACATAGTGTCTAATGAACATGTTCCATCTTAAGATGGAACTTTTTTGGGTAAATATCCAAAGTTTGTGAAACCAATGACCTACTTTGTTCGTTTAAAGTATTATGACAGTCCTGAAAGAAGACAGGAGGAAGTAATTATGCAAACGCTGTATTTAGGCTGCTTGGCGCTAGGCGTCATTTTTGCCATAGTCAGCGTCCTGGTGGGGGATGTGATCGGAAATGCCCTGCATGGGGTCTTTGATTTCGTATCCGTAGATTTTCTGAATCCCACCGTACTAGCAGGAGGAGTAACCGTGTTTGGTGGAGCGGGCATTCTTCTTACCCGTTACAGCAACTTGGAAGCTGGGGCCATCGCTGCTTTGTCTTTGTTAACCGCTGCTTTTTTGGGTGTGCTTATGTATTTAGGAGTGGTTAAGCCCATGGACAAGAGTGAAATGTCGAATGGTTTCTCTATGAGTGAACTGCCCGGCAAAATCGGGGAAGTCACAGTTCCTGTTCCTGCTAAGGGTTATGGTGAAATAATGGTGAAGTTTGGTGCAGGCAATAGCCTGCATACGGCAGCAAGCTTTGATCATGAGCTACTCCCGGCAGGCGTTAAGGTTGTTGTAGTGGAAGTTAGAGAAGGCGTTGCAATGGTGTCAGAATTTGAGGAGAGAAGAGGAGAGGATCTTTAATGTTCGGTATTCCTGATTATTTGTTAATTCCAGCTGTTGTCGTCGCTGTTCTGTTTGTGCTAGGGATCGCATTCTGGGCACGTTACAAAACTGTAGGACCAGATGAAGGGATGATCGTAACCGGTTCCTTTTTAGGGAACAATCATATTTCAGACGATGGTTCTGGACGTAAAATAAAGATTGTTCGCGGGGGCGGGGCGTTTATCCTCCCAGTATTTCAGAAGGCTGAATTTATGTCACTTCTTTCTCATAAACTCGATGTGACAACTCCGGAAGTATATACCGAGCAAGGTGTACCGGTAATTGCAGACGGTGTTGCGATTATTAAGGTGGGAAGCTCCACTGAAGATGTGGCAACAGCCGCAGAGCAGTTCATGGGTAAACCCATTGAGGCGCTGAAGAGCGAGGCTCAAGAGGTGCTTGAGGGTCACTTGCGGGCAATACTCGGTTCGATGACTGTTGAAGAAGTATACCGTAACCGTGATCGTTTTGCGCAAGAGGTTCAAGGTGTGGCGGCACGTGATCTTAAGAAAATGGGTCTGCAAATTGTTTCCTTCACCATCAAGGATGTACGAGACAAACATGGATATCTGGAAGCGCTAGGTAAACCGCGAATTGCTGCGGTGAAGCGGGATGCAGAAATCGCTGAAGCAGAAGCTTTGCGGGATGCGAGAATTCAAAAGGCGAACGCAGAAGAGCAAGGGCAAAAAGCAGAGCTGCTGCGGGATACAAATATCGCCGAAGCCTCCAAGGATAATCAGCTTAAGGTGGCTGCATTTAAACGGGATCAGGATACCGCGAAGGCGGAAGCTGATCAGGCTTACCATATTCAAGAGGCACGTGCGAAGCAGACCGTTGTTGAAGAGCAGATGAAGGTTGAACTGGTACGTAAGGAACGTGAAATCGATCTGCAAGCTAAAGAAATTCAGGTTCGCGAGAAGCAGTATGATGCGGAAGTGAAGAAAAAAGCGGAGGCGGATCGTTACGCGGTAGAGCAAGCGGCGGAAGCTGATAAGGCGAAGAGAATGCGCGAGGCTGATGCGTTGCAGTACAGTATCGAAACTCAGGCAAAAGCTACTGCGGAGCAGAAGCGCCTTGAAGGTCAGGCGATGGCGGATGCAGAACTGGCCAAAGGTACAGCGGATGCCGAAGTTATCCGGTTGCGTGGTCTTGCGGAAGCAGAAGCCAAAGAGAAGCTGGCGGAAGCCTTCCAGAAATTCGGCGAAGCAGCGGTGCTTGATATTATCGTCAAAATGCTGCCAGATTTGGCTGGACAAATTGCGAAGCCACTGGCATCCATTGATAAGCTTACCGTTGTAGATACCGGTAATGGTGAAGGTGCGGCACGTGTCAGCAACTATGTAACTCAGCTGATGTCTACTGCCCCTGAGATGCTGAAGAGCGTCTCTGGTATTGACGTGGAGGCCCTAATTAAAGGGCTGACGACCAAATCCTCAGGGGCATCTGGAAGTAAGGCAGTTCCAGTCGCACCCGCAGCAGCTTCCCTACAACCTCCAGCAGCATCGGGGGGAGCGAGTAAAGCTTCAACTTTTGTAGCTGAGCAACCTGAAGAATAAATAACGAAATCCACATAGATTCATTTCACTTAAGGTATGTCCGGTGAATACTCCCGGCCATACCCTATGTTTTATTTCTGAGCTTGAGAATAGGAGAGGTGCACGAGCTTGCAGCTGATTTTAGATAATATCCATAAGAGCTTTGATGGTAAACAGGTAATTAAAGGTGCAGACTTTACCTTTGAAAAAGGAAAGATATACGGTCTGCTCGGACGGAATGGAGCAGGTAAAACCTCACTTTTCAATTGTCTGAGTGGAGAGATCCAAATGGATAGCGGCGCTGCTTTTATTGGTGAGAAAGATTGTACCCATCCGCTTCGTGAAGAGGACATCGGATATGTGTTTTCTCTGCCCATTTTGCCTGAATTTCTGACAGGTTATGAGTTCGTAAAGTTTTATATGGACATTAACCGTGAAAAGATCGATCCGAAGAAAAGCATTGAAGATTATTTTTCCATTATTAAGTTTCAAGAAGAAGATCGACACCGACTGATCAAGGGTTATTCCCACGGGATGAAGAATAAAATTCAAATGCTCTGCTTTATCATTACTCGACCGCCCTTGATTTTGCTGGATGAGCCGTTAACCTCTTTTGATGTTGTTGTGGCTCTTGAGATCAAGAAGCTGCTACGTGAGATGAAGCAGGATCACATCATTATTTTTTCAACGCATATTTTGCAATTAGCCGCCGATTTATGTGACGAGCTGGTTATTTTAAATCATGGAACCCTTCAAGAAATTCCACGTGAGACCCTGCAAAGTCCGGAATTTGAGGAGCAGATTATAGCTTTACTACAGGATGGCAACAATGATTAGGACACTTCGCAGCATTCAGAGGATTCGAGGTTCGTCTGGAGCCAATCGGCTAATTTACTATTTCAAAAAGCTACCTGTTCTTGGCAAACTTTTAAAAGATGATATCTACTCCAATGTTGCACTTAAACAAGTCTTCGCTGGGATTGTACTTGTACTGAAGGTATTGTGGGGATTTTTAAATAAGTTCGCCTACTTGGGTATAGTGGTATATTTGCCAATTGTCCTTACAAACAAAGAATTGCCGCTCGCCGAACAGTATGCGTTGTTCTTACATATCTTTGTAGTTCTGAGTTTTATAGTAGCTGCGGTCTCGAATGTATTTATTTTGGAGCCCAAACGGGATAAATACATATGTGTGAAGCTGATGAGAATTCCGGCTAAGCAGTATATGCATGCTACGCTTTTGCTTAAAGGCCTGACGTTCTTTATATATTTCTTACCGGCTTTAACCGTCTTTGTGGGAATTTTTGGAGCACCACTGTGGCATGGAGTATGGCTTACACTACTGTTAACTGCCTGGAGAATAGTCACTGAGGCGCTGAATCTTTGGTTTTTTGACAAAAAAGGAATTGTGTTAGTCAAAAAGTTGGGCTGGGTATGGTCCGTGATTGGACTAGGTTGTCTACTTGCCTATGTGCCTCTATATCTAGGGTATTCTTTTGTAAATGATGCGATAGGACTTAGTGTCCCAGTGAGCTTTGTAATTGTAATTCTTGGTGGGATTGCAGGTGTGTATATTGGGAAATATCCTAACTATCGCAGCGCTGTAGATGTCGTTACCAAGATAGATGATCCACTGCTGGATATGAGCCGGATGATGAAAGAGGCAAGGGTGGCAGAAGTTCAGACCAAGGAGAAGGACTTTTCGCCGGAACAACTAAAGGATCAACAATTTCAAGGAAAGTCAGGATACGCCTACTTGAATGCTATTTTTTTCTCCAGACATAAACGCTTGTTAATTCAACCCATCCAGAGACGTGTGACAATCATTGGTGTGCTCTTTATAGTGGCAGTCCTAATTATGTTCATTTCTCCAGAGACTTTCTCCAAGTTAACGACATATTTGCTCGGTGGACTACCCTTTTTCGTATTTATTATGAACTACACCTCTATAGGTGAGCGAGTGTGCAAAGCGATGTTTTACAATTGTGATCTAAGCTTATTGCGCTATGGATTCTATCGTGAACAAGCTTCAACTCTGGACAATTTTAAGATACGTCTTATTAAATTGAGTGGACTAAATCTTATTCCTGCTTTCGCCATTTGTATAGCATGTACCTTTCTGTTGCTACTCTCTGGAGAAGAATGGGGATTGGTGGATGCGGTGATCTTTTGGGTAACGATTCTTTGTCTTTCTTTGTTCTTTTCGGTGCATCACTTGTTCATGTATTATATTTTTCAACCGTACAGCACGGAGCTTAATATGAAGAATCCATTCTTTTTTATCATCAACAGCATTGTATTGGGACTCAGTGTGGCTTGTATCGGAATCTCAAGTACATCCTCATTTTTTTCGTTAATTGTTCTTGCGGGAACTATTGCTTATATGGTTATCGCTGTGACAATGGTCTACAAGTTCTCCAGCAGAACCTTTCGGGTAAAATAGAACGCAGAGTGTTCTTCTAAAATCGGATTGTTGGTGATATGATGGTAGCGAATAGTTTCATTTAATCGTACCGTTTCATGTTGCGTTTGCTGCTTGGAAGTCAGGTGTTAGAGATAAAAGAGGTGGCAAATATGAGTAGCATAACAGTAGCAAAGGTGTTAAATAACAACGTTATCATTGCCCAGCATCCCCAATATTCCGAGGTTGTAGTTATTGGTAAAGGGATAGGGTTTAATCGAAAACGGCATGACAAGATTAATCTAGCCTCCGTGGAGAAGATGTTTATTCTTCGCAGCCAGGAAGAGCAGGAACAATATAAACAGCTTATTCCCCAAGTGGACGAGAAGTTGATTGAGATCGTACATGAAATTTTGTTATATATTATGCATAGCAGTCGTCAGCCGCTTAATGAGCATGTTCACATTGCCCTTACTGATCATATCTCATTTGCTATACGGCGTTATGAACAAGATATCCCAATTCATAACCCGTTTCTGTATGAGACTAAAGAGATTTATCCTGAAGAATATAAGATGGCAGAGTATGCGATTAAGCGGATCAATGAAGGCATGGGTGTGGAATTGCCCGTAGATGAAGTTGGTTTTGTGGCTCTTCATATCGTTAGTGCGCTTAGTAATAGACAGATTTCCGAGGTCAGGCAGCATTCCCTTTTAATTGGGGATTTGATCGGAATCGTAGAGAATAATCTGGAATATCGAATCCCGCGTGATTCACTTGATTATTCGCGATTGGTGACCCATTTACGATTCGTTCTAGAAAGACTGCGCCGTGGAGAATCGGTAAGAGAGACTTCTACGCTGGATGGCCTCATGAAGCGAGAGTATCCCGAAATGTATACATTGGCATGGCAATTAACTAAGGTTATCGAAAACCGAGTGCGAATTCCTGTGTATCCAGCAGAAGTAAGCTATTTGACGATCCATTTACAGCGTCTTGCTCAGAAGAAAGAGGATGAAATGGATATGGATACGAATGATAAAGCTGAATAAAAATGTCCACTATGCAGGTAATCAATGATTCACATAAAAAAAGCTTGTCACTTCTAAAAAACGGTGCTACAATATCCGTGTCTTAATTAAAACAGAATACCAAGCGTGTAACTGATTCGATCAGGCATGAGTGATTTACAGTATTTTGGTTGCTAGACCCCATCTTGGGGTAATCTAACCTTAGAGTTAGAAAACAACCTTCATACTGTGTTGCTCATGCCTTTTTTGGCGTCTGTTTTACTGAGAAATCCGATTAATGAAAGGAAGTGACCATGATGTTCAAAAAGCTGTTCGGCGTTTTACAAAGAGTTGGTAAAGCGCTAATGCTCCCAGTAGCCATACTGCCAGCTGCCGGTCTGCTCCTTGGAATAGGAAACATGCTGGTAAATCCCGACTTTCTACAATACGTTCCAGCACTGCAGAACGATGTGGTTCAGGCAATTGCCAACGTATTGATGAACTCAGGGCAAATTGTATTTGATAATCTATCCTTACTATTTGCCGTGGGTGTTGCGATCGGTTTATCCGGGGGTGAGGGTGTTGCTGGTCTAGCCGCTATTATCGGTTTCCTCGTGATGAATGTTACGATGGGTACTGTAATTGGCGTCAATGATTATGTCCTGAGCCAAGGCGATTTTTCCTATGCTAGTGTCTTAGGAATTCCAACACTGCAAACAGGGGTGTTTGGAGGTATACTCGTCGGTATATTGGCTTCGTCCATGTACAAGCGATTCTTCAAAATTGAGCTTCCATCCTATCTGGGCTTCTTCGCAGGTAAACGTTTCGTTCCGATCATGACTGCGGTAACGGCTTTGATTCTCGGTCTGGTATTGACCTTGGTTTGGCCGCCAATCCAGCACGGTCTGAACTATATATCACAAAGTATGATTGATACGAATAAAACGCTCGCTGCGTTTATCTTCGGAATGGTCGAACGCTCGTTGATTCCTTTTGGTCTGCATCACATTTTCTATTCTCCGTTCTGGTATGAATTTGGTACCTACGTAGATAAAGCCGGAGAATTGGTACGCGGTGACCAACGGATCTTCATGCAGCAGCTTCGTGATGGCGTAGAATTCACAGCAGGGACATTTACAACAGGTAAGTATCCGTTCATGATGTTTGGTCTTCCAGCAGCAGCTTTGGCCATCTACCATGAAGCTAAACCTCATAATAAAAAGATTGTCGGAGGTTTGATGCTTTCCGCAGCATTGACTTCGTTCCTGACAGGGATCACTGAACCACTCGAATTCTCATTCCTGTTCGTGGCTCCATTGTTGTTCGCTGTACATTGTGTGTTTGCTGGTTTGTCCTTTATGACCATGCATATCCTTAATGTCAAGATCGGTATGACATTCTCGGGGGGCTTTATCGATTACGTGCTCTTTGGTATCATTCCGAACCGTACGGCTTGGTGGCTCGTAATTCCAGTAGGGCTTGCCCTTGCCTTAATTTACTACTTTGGATTCCGCTTTGTTATTCGGAAGTTCAATCTGATGACACCGGGTCGTGAAGAAGATACGGATGAAACCGAAGATACGAACACAGAATCAATTTCTAAAACTGGTGATGATCTACCTCGGAACATCTTGTCCGCGTTGGGTGGTAAAGAGAACATCATTCATCTTGATGCTTGTATTACTCGCCTTCGTGTTGAGGTTAAGGATAAATCAGGTGTGGATAAGAATCGTCTTAAGAAGCTAGGTGCATCAGGCGTGCTCGAAGTGGGTAATAACGTTCAAGCGATCTTCGGCACACGTTCGGACACCATAAAATCGCAGATGCAAGATGTAATTAGCGGGAAGACACCTGCACCAACACCGGTAGCGGCTGCGCCACAGCCTGAAGAAGAAAAGCAGGCGGGTGAAGCTGGTGAAGCGATTATCAAGGAAGATATTGTCTCCCCGGTAAATGGTGAACTAGTGGATATCACTGAGGTTCCTGATGCGGTATTCTCTCAAAAAATGACGGGTGACGGTTTTGCTTTCCTGTCCGATGATGGGAAGATTGCTTCACCGGTCTACGGTAAAGTATTCAACGTATTCCCGAGCAAGCATGCCATCGGTATTATGTCCGATGGAGGCAAGGAAGTGCTCGTTCATATCGGGGTCAATACAGTTAAGCTTAAAGGTCAAGGCTTTACGGTTCTTGTCGAAGAGGGCGACCTTATAGCTGCTGGACAGCCGATTATGGAAGTGGATTTGGAATATGTAAAAGCACATGCACCATCTGTAATGTCTCCTGTTATCTTCTCTAATTTGCCGGAAGGCTCTTCCGTAACATTGAAGAAGCCAGGCAAGGTATCTATTGGGGATAAGGATATTATTACAATCCAGTAAAAGTGCAAGGGCTAACGCTTCCTTTAAACATTAAAGGAAGCGTTAGCCTTCACGATAAATTAATTAAAAAATATTCTATTAAAAGAAAGCGAGTTGGATAATATTATGCAAACAACATTCAGAATTATCGATGAAGATGGAATTCACGCACGTCCGGCAACAGCCTTGGTAAATACAGCTACGAAATTCAAAGGTACAGAAGCTTATGCAGAAGCTAAAGGCAAAAAAGTAACTTTAAAATCCATTCTTGGAGTATTGTCTCTGGGTCTTGAAGCTGGAGACACTTTGTCTCTGATTACTGAAGGTAGCGAAGAAGCTGAAGCTCTAAAGGCACTACAAGAAGTAATGATTAAAGAAGGGCTAGGGGAAATCCATGAATAAAATTTCAGGAATCGCGGCTTCAGCAGGGATTGCAGTAGCCCGTGCTTTTATCCTGAAACATCCGGATTATACAATTACGAAGACTAGTATCAGTGATCCTGAAGCGGAAGTCGCCAAGTTGAATGACGCACTCTCGAAATCAAGTGCCGAATTGCAAACCATTAAAGAGCGTACTTTAGCAGAACTAGGAGAGAAGAAGGCAGAGATTTTTGCATCCCATCTCCTAATTCTTGAGGACCCTGAGCTGATCAATCCTGTAATTGATAAAATTCGTCAGGAATCGGTTAACGCGGACTATGCACTAAACGAAGTAGCTACACAATTCATTGAAATGTTCGAAAACATGAAGAGTGCTTACTTACAGGAACGTGCTGCTGACATGCGTGATGTGACCAAACGCCTGCTGAACCACTTGCTGGGTATCCATTATGTTAGTCCTGCAGAGATCAGTGAAGAGGTTATTGTTATCGCTGAGGATTTGACTCCATCTGACACAGCACAGCTAAATCGCAAGTTCGTTAAAGGATTCACAACAAACATTGGTGGACGTACGTCCCACTCAGCGATTATGGCACGCTCTTTGGAAATTCCGGCGGTTGTTGGAACTAAGAATGTGATGTCAGTAGTGAATTCTGGCGATCTAGTGATTGTCGATGGTCTGAACGGAGACGTTCTTATTAATCCTAGTGAAGCAGAAGTGGCAGAGTACGTCCGCAAGCAGGAAGCTTACGACTTGCAAATTGCGGAATGGAAGAAACTTCGTGATAAACCAACGATTTCTGCAGACGGTAAACATGTGGAGCTGGCTGCCAATATCGGTACACCAAACGATGTCAATGGTGTAATTGAGAATGGTGGCGAAGGTGTAGGTTTGTATCGTACTGAGTTTCTATACATGGGCCGCGATAAGCTGCCTTCTGAGGAAATTCAATATAACGCCTACCGCACTGTGCTTGAGAATATGAAAGGCAAACCGGTAGTAGTACGTACGCTTGATATCGGTGGCGATAAAGAGCTTCCATATCTGGACCTTCCAAAGGAAATGAACCCTTTCTTAGGATTCCGTGCGATTCGTCTTTGTCTAGATCGTCAGGATATTTTCCGTACTCAACTGCGTGCTTTACTAAGAGCAAGTGTTCATGGGGATCTTCGCATTATGTTTCCTATGATTGCAACACTTGGTGAATTCCGCGCAGCCCGCGATCTTCTACTTGAAGAGAAAGCAAAGCTGCGTGAAGAAGGCAAGGAAGTCTCTGACAACATTCAGCTCGGCATAATGGTTGAGATTCCATCCACTGCTGTACTGGCTGACCAGTTTGCGAAGGAAGTTGATTTCTTCAGTATTGGTACGAATGATCTTATTCAATATACAATGGCTGCTGATCGTATGAATGAACAGGTTTCTTACCTGTATCAGCCTTACAATCCGGCCATCCTTCGTTTGGTCAAGAACGTAATTGATGCAGCGCATGCAGAGGGTAAATGGACGGGAATGTGCGGTGAAATGGCTGGGGACGCAACAGCGATTCCACTCTTGCTAGGTCTTGGTCTTGATGAATTCAGTATGAGTGCAACGTCAATTCTGCCAGCACGTAGTCAAATTTCTAAATTGTCGGCTGCCGACATGAAGGAACTGGCTGCAAAAGCACTGCAACTTGGCACTGCTGAAGAAGTAGCTGCACTTGTTCAAAGCATCACTAATTAATTATTTACGTATGCATTACTCCGTTTAAGCGTTTCATAGCTTTCCAACTACTATTACCGACTTCCGATGTTTGGAGGTCGGTTTTTTTTGTGTTTACAACCTAAATTAACTTCTTAAATTGGCTTATGTTCATACGTGAGCGTTATACTTATTTTAGAATAGCTGCGTTCACTTTATATTTGTTTTATTGTACAGATGTCTATTCCGATAGTAATAGTGATGAGTATAAAGTCAGCAAGGAACCCAAACCTGTAAGTATCTCTTACATATAATAGTAAGGATCCATAGAAAGTTTATACTCCATAATCGACTTGCAGAGCTGTGCAAGTATTAATACGAAGAAAAATGGTAATATTTGGGCTTATAAGCATCCCTACAAGTTAGACAGGGAGCCATAGGATGGTGTTAATTCATGAGTAAAAATTATATACATGCGGAATTAATGTTGGAGGTATATGAAGGTAAAGACCTGGGCTTGACCTACTCAGTGGAGTACAGTGTATTTAAAGTCTGGGCACCTACGGCCTTTGCTGTGTCTCTAGTACTGTACGAAACAGATGGAAATCAACTTAACATTGGAATAGATCCGAGCTCTACTGATAGTGGACGTATTATATATATGCAGCGACAGAATGGCGGAATCTGGCAGACTAAGTTATCAGGTGATTTGAAAGGGAAATATTATATGTACCGCGCTGTATATGCTAATGGAAATGTGGCGGAAGTAGTAGATCCCTATGCCACAGCAGTATCGGCAAATGGTTTAAGAACAGCAATCGTTGATTTGCGTGGTACCCATCCTGAGCATTGGGATAAGGACGTTGCTCCCCCATTGCAGCATCCTGCAGACGCTGTTATTTACGAGCTTCATGTGCGGGACTTCTCCTCACATGAGAGCTCTGGCATGCACTATAAAGGTACATTCAAAGCATTTACCGAATTTGGATTAAGGGATTCGGAAGGAAATACAATAGGTATTGATCATCTGGCTGAACTAGGTATCACCCATATACATCTGATGCCTGTGTTCGATTTCCAGACCGTAGATGAGTTAAGTGTAATTAAGCGCGGTTCGTCAAATGAACATACAGACTACAATTGGGGTTATGACCCCCAGCATTATAACGTACCGGAAGGATCCTATAGCACAAATCCTGCCGATCCAGAGCTGCGAATTCGCGAATTTAAAGAGATGGTTCAGGCCTTGCACAGTCGTGGGATATCGGTGATTATGGATGTAGTATACAATCATACGTATGCTGTGGAGAATGGCCCCTTCGAGCCGCTTGTGCCTGATTATTTCTATCGCCGTGACTTTTTGGGGCGTTTATCTAATGGCTCGGGAGTTGGTAATGAGCTAGCTACAGAGCGTCCGATGGTACGCAAATATATTAAGGATTCGTTGTCCTACTGGGCTTCGGAGTATCATATTGATGGCTTCAGGTTTGATCTTATGGGTCTGATGGACAGTGTTACCATGCGGGAAATTACGGAGGAGCTTCGACTTGAGGTGAATCCTAATTTGCTGTTATATGGAGAACCTTGGACAGGAGGAGACTCTCCACTGGCAACGAAGACGCTAAAAGGTGTACAGCGGGGTAAGGGATATGCTGTATTCAACGATAACTTTCGCTTTGCGATCAAAGGAGATAGTGATGGTTCAGGAAGGGGCTTCATTACAGGAGAATACGGTAAAGAAGGGGCTATTGCAGCTGGAATCAAAGGAGCCATACACGAATTTACGGACTCCCCTGTAGAATCTGTGAACTATGTAACCGCCCATGACAATTTGAATTTATGGGATAAAGTGCTTACCGTTCAAGGGGGATTTCAGGAGGCGAACTTCCCCGTTATGGACAACGGAAGATTTACGGATAATGGAAGCCTAGAAGATGCCGTTGCACGGGCTAATCCTTACGTGAATGTAGACCTAGGGAATATTCTCAGCAATGAAACTGTGCGCCGTTCCCTGCTTGCTAACGGAATCATCCTGACATCGCAAGGGATTCCATTCTTGCACGCCGGTGATGAGCTCCTGCGCAGTAAATTTGGAGATCATAATAGCTATCGTAGCGGTGACACGATCAATGCGATCCGTTGGAATATGAAGAGTGTATTTAAGCCTGTATTTCAATATTATAAAGGTCTGATCGAACTGCGACGTACACACCCGGCATTTCGTCTACATGGTCGGCAGGAAATTGAGCGTTCGCTAGAATTTCTACGCTGCGATGGTGGTATAGTGTCATATCTGCTTAGAAATCATGCAGGAGGCGACCTATGGAACAACATAACGGTCATCTTCAACGCTAATAAAGATCGAATAAGGTTGTCTCTTCCTGAAGCTTCTAACGCTTGGAATATGGTAGTGGATCATACCCGAGCGGGGACAGAGGCATTCCGAAAGATCGCAGGCAACGAGGTAGAGATAGAAGGTTTGTCGATGATGGTGCTCTATGATGAATGCGGCGAGCCAGCACCACGGTCCAAAATCATCGAAGTACACTATGAACGGCCAGATGGAAATTATCAGGGCTGGAATCTTTGGGTTTGGGATACAGGGATTCAGGATGGACAATGCGATTTTCGGTATATGGAGGATGGGCGTGCAGTTGCACGAATTGAGGTGTTGCCAGATACCGATTCTATCGGGTATATATTACGACTTAACGACTGGGAAGAGAAAGATGGGGATGGCGATCGTTTCATTGATTGTTCCAAGGATGACAAGATTATTAAGGTCATGGTTATAGATCGTGATCAGGAGAATGATGGGATCTCAGATGATCATCTACAGTTAACCAGTTAAAAGTATATAAGGAGCTGCTTCAGGGTTAGTTATACCCCGGAACAGCTCTTTTTGTTGTTCTTATGGTTTTCCGATGGTTTGGTTTGATAACCCTACATCTAAAAGCTCGTAGTAAAGATTAGCTTCATTCCCTCCATGGTCTTTGGAAAGGTACATCGCTAGATCGGCGGCACGCAGAAGTTCATTAATACTGCTTCCATGCTCAGGAAATAGAGCTACGCCAATACTTGCAGAGGTGTGGAAGCTAGATCCATTGTCAATAGACCAAGATTTGTTGAATAACTTAAGCAACCGCTGTAGCATTTCATCTAACATTTCTGGAGAGGTGAATCGGTGCAGTACCACCGCGAATTCATCACCACCAATTCGGAATGCCTGACCTACACCTTTGACCGTTTGCAAAAGCTCTCGAGAGAGCAGCTGGAGAAATTCGTCTCCAGCCAGATGTCCTAAGGTATCGTTTAGCTGCTTGAATCTGTCACAATCCAGCAGTGCGAGTGCAATATTCTTTCTCCGTTCCTCCGGTTGGTTGATGAGATTCTCCATGTACATTTTGAAATGAGCCCGGTTGGGGATCGCGGTTAAGTGATCATAGAAGGCTAGCTTATGTAATCGTTCTTCGTATTGCTTCCGTTGTGTAATTTCACGGGACACTAACATAAATTGCGCTGGGAAATTATTACTTCCTCGAACAGGTGACACCTTCGTTTCCAGCCATACCCATTGCCCTTCAGCTCCACGCATTCGTAGTTCTGAGATACGAGGGGTTCCCTGAACGACACTCTTTAGTTTAGCCCAAGCAATCTCCGGTTCACGAATGTAGTTGGATAGTGGGTCACCCTTTTTAGGAACATAGCCGAGAATACTTGAATGTGAAGGGGAGCTATACAGGATCAACCCGTTAGGATCAGTCAATATAATAAAGTCAGACATAGTTTCACCGATTAGCTGATAGAGTGTTTGTTCCTCCAGCATTTCATTCTTGAGCCAAATGATTTTTCGTCCAAGATAAATAATAACTAGAAGCAGTATAAAGAAGACCAGTGAGTATAGCGCAAAGAGCATACTCTTTTTATCTTGGAACCCATCTGTTACTTGCAAGGCGTATTTGTCTATCAGGTCTTCTGATTGATCTAGATGAGTTCTAACTTCATTTAGCTGCATGTTCAGGTTTACAGCATGATATGAAGCGGTGTCCCATGCGATCTGCATCCGTTCAGTTATCAATGCATCCCCTGTGCTCTTCCATATGACTAAGGACGTTTCGAAGGCATGGAGCTTGTTCTCTAATTCAGTAAGTATACTATTTGCTTGCTTCATATCACTGTAGGGTTTGTTGATAGATTTGATGTCTGAACTCGCTAGACTTACCCGTTCTTCTGCTTGTTGATTATTGTCCTTAAATTCCTGAATGAACTGATCACGTTCAGCTTCTGTGAGGTTTGAGCTCATTGAGGAGTGGAGGGCGATTGCGGCTTGATACAGATCACGATCAGCGCTTAGTATGAGCTCAGAGTTCTCAAATACATCTTCATATAAAGAATCTGACATTCTGTTAATGGTGTGATTTAAATAGAGTAAAGAAGCTACACTAATCCCAACCAGAAGAATGGAGATCGCAGCGAAAATAAAGATTAGTTTGCGAGTTACTTTGATATCGAAAAATCCAGCCACGGTCATCTTCTCCCCGCATAAGATGTTTAACAAATCTTATTGCTGCTAACGTATAACCTGCGGAACTTCCATCTGTGGCAGGTGTGTTTTATATTCAGGCAAAGATGTTGAGAGTGATTAAGTAAAAAAAAGAGGTGTTTTAACATAGTGGGAAATGAGGCATGGGAAAGATAAATTGTGTGTGGATCGCAGTTTGTTGTACAACAAGTATATAGGACGTCCTACTTATAGAGCAATCGCTTCCTCAAATAAATATCATTAATAAAAAAATTAAAATGATTATGGTATGGGCCTATTGCCTTATCTATATTCAAATTCATAAATCCTATTACCCAACTCCTTCGTAAATGATATCCAGCTCAGCCCCTAAAAAAAGCTGCCCAGTCATATAATGACTTTGACAGCTGACTTTGAAGTGATTATTCGTTACGTAGTAGCGCTTTTCAACTGCGTCTCGACGGTATTGCTGCTGATCGTAAGCTTCTTGACGACGTTGCTGGCTACGACAAGATCAGGTGTGGTAGCGGCGGAATCTTCTCCAGCAAATTGCAGAGTCATATTGTCTGTCTTCATATAAGAGGGGATTTCCGTCATGTAGTAGATCGTCTTTTTTTCCTGTGGCTGTACTTTGTAGTTGCAGCTCGCATCATCGAGCGTCAGTTCAAATACAGATCCTCCTGCGGATGCGAGGTATCCCTTAAGTTCAGTATCACTGAGCACTTTGCTTCCTTGATTGGTTAAGCTCACACCTACTTTGGCATATACCTTACCGTTATATTTGTAAATTTGTAGACTTTCCGTTTTGGTTATAACAGGGAGGTTATTTAGGGTGATCTTTTTACTCTGCCCTCTAGCGACGGCTTGTGAAAAAGCTGCTGGAAGTGTGAAGGTCCCCAACCTCTTTTGATAATTGCTGGTACTACTGAAATCCCAACCGAATAATGAAATCGTAACCCCATTTAAAGATGTGGATTTACCGACGTTTACGTAATAGGTTACAGACTGACTGCTTTTGGAGGCTATGGATTTGATGGTTGCACTGCTAGTTACTGGGCTTCCTTGGATAACCGTTCCTCCGGTAGTAGTTACCTTAGAGAGATAGTCCACAAGATTGATACTGCTATCGCTCCCATTGTAATAGCTGAGTGTGTATGTAAGAAAATTGCCGCTATCCTGAGTCAAAAAGCCAACATCGCTCAGCTTCACGCTAAAGCTACTCTTCAAAGCTATAGAGCCGAGTTTATCCAGAGTGGATACGGTGGTGGTTGTGGCTGTTTTGGCAGATGAAGTAGTCGTTGATGCCGCGTATGCTCCGTACGCTCCGTACGCTGTAGCTTGACTCAGAACTGCTGCGCTAAGCATGATCACAGCTGCTTTTGTTCTTCGTGCGTGCATGTAATTCCCTCCCTATATAAAGTCCTAGTTCTATGAAGGTTTTATGATTGAGTACAACCGTGCCCTCTTAGTAATGGAAATTATCAAGTTCCGCTGAACGTTAGCTGAAAAAAAGTCCACAAAACGGCTCTGAACCTCAAAGCCAGCTTAAAGCGAGATAAAAATCACCCTAACCGTCCTTATAAGGACGCCGAAGGCGTTTATGCTTGAGCTTGTCAAAACGACAGATTTTGCATATAATAAATAGACATATCTCTTGCATAAAAGAGATACCTGACAATTAGATTGAATTGTGAAATGCAGTGATGGAGAAGAGTACACAGTGCCTGACTTACAGGGAGGAGACGCCGGTGATTGAGAGCGTTTCTAAGAAACAGAGCTGTCGAAGTTCACTCCGGAGCAGTTCCTTGAATTCCTTAAGATTGCCTTGTAAGGATGAGTAGGGGAAACCGGTCGCAGACCGTTATTTCTGTGTAAAGTGAGATAGGTATCTGTCCAGCCAAAAGAGGGAATGAAGCTCTTAAGGGGAACAGATCAGCTTATCTAACAAGGGTGGTACCACGGTCTTTTCGTCCCTTACCGGGAGGAAAGGCCTTTTTTTGTTGAACTAGACAATGATTGAAGGGGGCTGTACACGGCCATGAAAGAGAAGTTGGAAGCATTGAAGGTTGAGGCGCTGGCTAAGTTGCAGGAGGTTATGGATCCACAGGTTCTGAATGACCTAAGAGTGAAATATCTCGGTAAAAAAGGCGAGCTTACAGAAGTTCTACGTGGTATGGGAGGACTTAGTGCTGAGGAGCGTCCGGTTATCGGGCAAGTAGCGAATCAGGTGCGTAGTGCCATTGAGGAGATTATTGGAGCGAAGCAAGAGGCTTTTCAACAGCAAGAGACTCAGCAACGTCTGCAGGCTGAAAAAGTAGACGTAACCCTACCAGGTCGCCGCATGCAGCAAGGGGGCATTCACCCGCTTAGCAGAGTGGTTCAGGAAATCGAGGATATTTTCATTGGTATGGGCTACCGTGTAGCTGAAGGTCCGGAAGTGGAGACCGATTATTATAACTTTGAAGCACTAAATCTGCCTAAAAATCACCCGGCACGCGATATGCAAGATTCTTTCTATTTGACAGATGACCTGCTTATGCGCACTCAAACGTCTCCTGTACAGATTCGTACTATGCAGGCTATGCACGGCGAAGTTCCAGTTAAAATCATTTGCCCGGGGAAAGTATTCCGCCGCGATGATGACGATGCAACGCATTCCTTCCAGTTCCATCAAATCGAAGGTTTGGTTATCGGAAGCAACATTCGGATGAGTGATCTGAAAGGAACCTTGCAGCAATTCGTGCAAGAGATGTTTGGCCCGAATACAGGCATTCGTCTTCGTCCGAGCTTCTTCCCCTTCACCGAGCCAAGCGTTGAAGTTGACGTAAGCTGCTTCAAATGTGGCGGCGATGGCTGCAGACTATGTAAGCAAAGCGGATGGTTAGAAATCCTTGGCGCGGGCATGGTGCATCCAAATGTTCTGAAAATGGGTGGCTATGATCCTGCTAAGTATAGCGGCTTCGCATTCGGAATGGGTGTTGAGCGGATTGCTATGCTTAAATATGGCATCGATGACATCCGTCATTTCTATAACAACGATATGAGTTTTGTAAAGCAGTTCAAGGGCGTTTAGATTTTTGGTGGGCGAGCTGGATTACGGGTTAGGAGTAAGTAGCAATTGGGTTGCCGATCTTGCTTAATAAAAGACTATTTATAGAAGGAACGGAGAAAAATTTTGGAACTGTAGAAGCGTCAGCGTTCGCCTTTATCCTTGGATTTCTACCGCGAGAAGCGGTTTAAATCAGGAAATCTGAGGATAACAGCGATCGGAAGTCCAATATTTTTCGTAGTGACTGCTCTAAATAGGACGGGTATGAAGCTTTGATCGAGTAATCCTAATTTGTACTACTCCCACAGGAAGCAGATCGAACGGCAAGTAGATAAATACATCTGAAACATAAAGGAAGTGAGCGGACATGAAAGTATCAACCGGATGGTTGGCTGATTATACATCGATTGAAGGAGTAACCGCCGAAGAGCTAGCGGAGAAGATTACCGCTGCTGGCATTGAAATTGACGGAGTAGAGCGCCGCAATAAAGGGATTTCCGGCATCGTAACTGGCTATGTGAAATCAAAAGAAAAACATCCTGATGCAGATAAGCTGAATGTATGTATCGTGGATGCAGGCCAAGGTGAGGATCTACAAATCGTCTGTGGCGCAAAAAATGTGGATGCGGGACAAATCGTTCCTGTAGCACTTGTTGGCGCTAAGCTGCCAGGACTGGATATCAAAAAAGCGAAGCTACGTGGCGTTTTATCGCAAGGGATGATCTGCTCGGCTAAAGAATTGGGACTCAATGATAAATTGCTTCCTAAAGAGCAACAAGAAGGAATTCTTGTACTTCCTGAAGGCACGGAGATCGGTCAAGATATTTCGAAGGTGCTAGGTCTAAATGATGAAATTCTGGAATTTGATCTGACTCCGAACCGTTCAGATTGCCTAAGCATGATTGGTGCTGCTTATGAAGTGAGCGCGATTCTTGGACGCGACATCAAATTGCCTGATCCAGCGAGCGAAATGATTGAGATCAGCGGTTCAGCTGCTCATTCCATTTCCGTTAAGATTGAGAATGAAGAACTCTGCAGTCATTATGCAGTTCGTTATATCTCAGGCCTTAAGCCTGCAGCATCACCGCTGTGGATTCAGAATCGTCTGATGGCGGCAGGAATTCGTCCGATTAACAATATTGTGGACATCACCAACTACGTGATGCTCGAATACGGACAGCCGCTGCATGCTTTTGATGCGGACAAAATAGAAGGCGGAGAACTCGGCGTTCGTCTTGCTCATGAAGGTGAAGTCCTGACTACACTTGACGGTCAAGAGCGGAAGCTAGAGCCACATATGCTCGTTATCGCTGATGGAGCTAAAGCAGTAGGTCTGGCCGGAGTAATGGGCGGCCGGGATACGGAAGTTACTGCTGAGACGGTAAATCTCGTTCTGGAATCCGCTAAGTTTGATGGAGGAACTGTTCGTAAAACCTCGCGTCAACTGGGACTTCGCTCAGAAGCATCCCTTCGTTTCGAGAAAGAAGTGGATCCAAATGCAGTTATCCCTGCATTGAACCGCGCAGCAGTACTTATTGCGCGTTATGCTGGCGGATCTGTGCATGAAGGAATTGTGCAGGCAGGCACAGTCGCTGCTCCAGAGAAGGTCCTGACTTTGCCTTTGGAGAAGCTGAACCGTTATCTCGGAACAGATCTGTCCTTGCTAGAAGTGAAGACATTGTTTGGTCGTCTACATTTCAAATGCGGGGATACCGCACAAGGGCTGGTCGAAGTTCAGGTGCCAACTAGACGTGGCGATATCAGCTATGATGTTGATCTTATCGAAGAAATTGCTCGTCTGTACGGGTACGACAATATTCCAACGACTCTAATTGAAGGAGTTACAACGCCAGGCGCATTAACGCATAAGCAATCGCTCCGCCGTGAACTGCGTCGCCTGTTGTCACATGGCGGTTATCAGGAAGTGATGGGCTACTCCTTCATCCAGCCGGAACAAAGCAAAATGTTCCCTGAGTTATCGGAAGGCTCACAAGCGGTTAAATTGGCTATGCCAATGAGTGAAGAGCGCAGCGTATTGCGTACTAGCCTTTTGCCACAACTTTTGGATATTGCTAGCTACAATACCAACCGTCGTCAAAGTGATCTAGCGTTATTTGAGATCGGCAATGTCTTCTTCACAGATGAAGAGCAGTTGACTCGTCAGCCACGTGAACTGCCGGTGCTGGGGTTGTTGCTTAGCGGTAGCCTAACAGTGAAGCAATGGAACGTTTCTGCACAGCCTGTCGATTTCTTTGATTTGAAGGGTGCGCTGGAATCGGCATTTGCTTATTTGGGTCTTACAGACAGAATCATCTACGAGGGAGATAGTCCAGAAGGATATCATCCTGGACGTTCCGCGTCGGTATATTTACTCGGGGACGAGGGTCGTGTGAAGATTGGAACCATGGGACAGCTCCATCCGGATCTGCAAAGAGAGCTTGATCTAGTGGATACTTATGTAGCTGAGATTCTATTGCAGCCGCTGTATGATAACACGCAAAGCCGTCTGCAATATAATGAACTTCCACGTTTCCCAGGGATGGAACGGGATATTGCCGTGGTTGTGGATTCAGCTCTACCAGCAGGCGACCTGCTAGCTTCAATCCGTGCGAACGGAGGAACTTTACTGCAGTCCGTACAGGTATTCGACGTGTACACTGGTGGCAAGTTAGAGAGTGGAAAGAAGAGTATCGCGATCTCACTGCTGTATCGTCACGGTGAACATACATTGACAGATGAAGAGGTTGGAGAAGTGCATGATAAGCTATTATCGGCCCTTCAACAAACTTTTGGTGCAGAATTAAGAAAATAGCAGGAATTGTGTAAAGCCGCAGCGAATCCATTTAGAAACTGAGATTCGCTGCGGCTTTTTCTGGGTAGAGTGAAATGCGGAGGATATCAGCGAGAATCTATTGATTACAAGGGATTTTGCCAAATGCTTAAGAAAAAAGCTACAATAGAAACAGTAAGACTAGCTTAGAATCCGCACACATACAAAGGAGGGCACAACTGTGGCTATGGACCGGACACGTGTCGCCGTGGAGATATACGGAACTTCCTATAAACTCGTCGGAAGCAGCACTGAATATATGAAACAAGTGGCCCGTTATGTTGACGAACATATGCGCACGATTTCTAAATCACACAACAGACTGGATACGCCGCGTATAGCGGTGCTTGCAGCAGTACATATGGCGGAGCAGGCTATTCAGGTTCAGGATTTTAAAAATGAACTCAACATGATGACAGGTGAACGCAGTGAACTGCGATTGGAAGTATCTCGCCTGCTGGAGGTTCAGCGGGAGCGACAAGAAGAATATGAACGCCTTGAAGCGGCGGCTAAGGAAGAAGCTGAGCGACTGATTGCTGCGGTTGAAGAAGAGCGCAAGCGTCATCTGGAGATTCAGGAGAATGAGCGTAAAGTACATGCTAACCAGCTTCAGGAGGCAACCCAAGCGGCTGAAGCCGCACGAGAGAAGCTGGAAGAGGAGCTGCTTGCGCGTGAGCTGGAGCTGCAAGCACTGCGAGCAAGCTATGAGGCAGAACAGGTTGCTATTCGTGAGAGTCATCGAGAGGAACTAGCAAATGCAGAAGCCATCCGTCTACAGCAGTTGGAAGAGCAGAAGGTGGCGCATTTGCAAGAGCTGGAGAATACTCGTGAGACACTGACTAAGGAGAAGACAGATACCTTGTCTGCTCTGGAGCTTGAGTTAACCGAGACCAGGTCAACATTAGAGAAACAGCTTGAGGAAACCAAATCAACATTAGGTAAGGAACTCGAGGAGACTAAGTTAACACTGGGTAAGGAGCTTGAGAATACGACAACGAAGCTAGGCAAGGAACTGGCTGAAGAGCGGGAAGCTTTACAACGGGAGCTTGCTAAGAATAAGGAGCTTCGACAGTCGCAAGGTACTCAGGAACATAGACATAAGCAAAGTATTCAAGAGCTGGAGAAACAGCTGGCTGAGCTTCGTGGTGGAACAGGACAACTTCAGTCTAGACTCCGTGCGGCCGAAGCCAGTCTTAAGAGTGAACGAGATGCTCGTCAAACGCTGCTCGGACAATATGAAGCGGTGGTTAAACGTGAAGAGCAGCTCAGTGAGGAACTGCGTACTGCTACTGAGCTAGGCACGCTGTTGAATGATGAGCTGGAAGATTTGCGCCAGCGTTATCAGCTGTCTCAGAATGAAACATCAGAGCTGCGGAAGTCACTACAGGAAACGAGTGACAATCTGCACCGTGTTCAGGAAGAACTCGCTGGATCTATGGCGGAGGCAGCGAATTGCCAGGAGCTCTCGGATAAACGGATGGAAGATATTAGCGAACTGGAAATGAATCTACTGGAGACCGAGGAGAAATCCTTGGTACTTCAGAAAGAGATTGAGAACCTTCGTGGTCAAGCAGATGGATTAGTACAACAGTTAGATCGGGAAGTTCAGCTTCGTACGGATGCAGAACGTGAAACTGCAGCACTCCGTGAACAAGGTGGACAGGTTCAGAAGGAACTGTCTGCACTTCATGAACGCTATGAGGAACTGATCTCTCAATACGATGAAGTTCTGCAAGACGGAGAACGTCTGCAGGAAAGATATCAACTGCTGCAGGAAGAAGGCGAAGAGTCAGCTCGACGCTTAGAAGAATTGTCTGAAGCTAGCCTTGAAGCTGCTGCTACCGCTGCAGAACAGCAGGACGTACTTAGGGAGGCAGAGGCGTACGGAGCTTCTTGGAAGCATAAGTACGAGGAGTTATTCGAGCGGCAGCAGCAGTGGAGTGATTTGGAAGCGAAGTTGCGCGAAGAAATAGATATTTGGCAGCAGGAGGCCGGTGAGGCTGAGGCGAAGCAGGAATCTATTGAACGTGAACGCAGTGAGGTGCTTCAGCAGCTTGGTGAAGTCGGCGAGAACTATGAATTGGCCCAAGGACAACTTCGTCTGCTGCAGGCCCAGTTTGAGATGCATCAGAATGAGCTTCAGAAGATGACAGATGAGCACCGTAATCTTCAAGAGGAATATGCCAAGCTTCAGAACGAATATAATGAATGGATTCAACTGATCGAACAGGATAGTTGAATGTCGGATGCAAGAAAGAGGGCTGTACCTGATGAGTATAGAGATCTATTTCAGGTCAGCCCTCTTTGTTTAAAATATAAGAAAGTATAAGTTTCACACAATACTTTATGTCTTATATTTCTCACTTAAACGCTTACTGTCCTTATAGAGACGCCGAAGGCGTTTATGCTTGTGACCATAGATTAAATAAATAGCCGATCGTCAGGGCGATTCCCTAGCGATCGGCTATTTAATGATTCATCTATTCCACAATGATTTTTGCGTTCATGCCGCTATGTCCGGAACCGCACATAATCGAACAGGTCATTTCGAATGTGCCAGCTTCCTCTGGAACAATTACTTTCGAGGACTTTTTGCCTTTAAGCTGGAGTTCGAATTCAGGAACCAGAATGCCGTGATTGCCGCTATCGTTTTTAAATATAATTTTGACGGGCACACCTTTTTTTAAATGGTATTCTTCTTGATCAAAACTGTAATTTGTAGCTGTAATTATAAGTTCTGTCTCTGCTTCGATTTCCGGCTTCGATACATTACCATTGTTGCTTGCCGTATCATTGCTGCTGTTGCTGCAGGCAGTGAGAGCTAAAACAAACACAATTGATAGTAGAATTGCAACTCTCTTCATAATCTTTATCCCCTCCCAAGAAGTACAAGTACAGGAAAAAATGTGACAATTATGTAGACATCATAACTTAAAATTTAAGTAAGCGCTTTGATTAAATGTGAAAAATCCGTGAACGAGGGAGGTGTTCAAATTTTGTCGAAAATTGCAAAAAATTGATGTTGATATATTTTGGGTTTATTATAATGAAAAAGATCTATTAAATGATTAAATGGGGGATACAGATAATTACTAATAACGATGTGCTAAAAACAGAGATTTGGCACCGTAGAATTTTAAAAGGCTACTGGATCATTGTTATTCTTATGATGATTTCAGAGATCCTTTTTATGATAAATGTTGACCTACCCCAAAACAAGGTGCAATCACATTTGTTTTTAGCTTGCAATTTACTTGTTGTGGCCCTTATGGTTGCTGCTGAGCTATGGCTACGATATAGTAAATTCTCTCCTAAGCTCGGAGTGGTCACATGTGGGTTTTTAGTATCCTATCTTATGTATTTTGTAATAGAGCCTTATGTTGATGGTGCGCAGATGACGTTAATGATGCCGATAATGATAGCACTTATTTATTTTGACCGTAAGCTCCTGACTATTATGGGGTTATTCAGAGTCGTGTTTTATGCAGGGGTTTATTTTGGATTAGAACGGAGACTTCTGCATAAACCATTGCTTGAATTCTTAATGGTAGAGTGCGTATTTATAATATTTGTAGGGATGGCTCTTGCTGTAATTATTCGTGCGCGGGAAGCGCGTTTAAATCTGGAGAGATTAACGAAGGAAGGCCAAGATCTTATGGTGGAGAGAGCTATATCTGATAAGCTGCTGAAGACAGATGCGCTCACTGGACTGTATAACCATAAAACCTTTCATGAATATTTGGATTCATTATTGGAGCAATGTGAAAGCAATAATCTCAACTTACAGCTGGCTCTTTTCGATATTGATAATTTCAAGAAGGTTAACGATACCTATGGACACTGGGTGGGAGATCTTGTACTTAAAGGTGTTGCAGACAAGGTTGGCGGTATGATTGGACTTAATGATTTTGCAGCCCGGTACGGTGGTGAAGAATTTGCAGTGATTTTTACGGACAAAAGTTATTCGGAGGCTTATGAAGCTGTAGAGGAACTGCGGATCAACATTGCTCGAATAGAGCATTTGCACGCTGGAAACAAGCCGATTACCGTAAGCATTGGGATATGCGATTATCAGCTTGGGGACGGGAAGGAGCTTCTGTTCCGCAAAACGGACAATGCACTTTATGCAGCTAAGGAACGTGGTAAGAATACAGTGGTTAACGCTTTTGAAAATGATGGAGATGAAATTGCGTCTTATGGGTAAACACAACACAGAACCCCTTATTACCGGAAAAGACCGGAAATAGGGGGTTCCGTGTTGTATACATTTGTTGTTACTTGGCTGCCTCATATGGAGTGGATATGGGCAGGAACAAGTCGACAATTCCAATGACCAGAGCGGCTAAGATAGCTCCGAGTATGGAAACGCTAACCCCGCTCACTACGAACTGAGCGACCCAAATAACTAAGGCACTGACAAGGAAACCGACGATACCACGACCGAAGGGTGTTGCTTTTTTGCCGAAGATTCCTTCGACTACCCAGCCGATTAGCGCAATCACCAGTGCCAGAATTAGAGCACTCCAGAAACCACCAACCGAGAACTGAGGAACAATCCAACCGACAACCATCAGAACGAGCGCTGCTACTATAAAACGACCTACATGACTCAAGAAATTCACTGTACTAACCTCCTTTGGCCCAAGCTAAGGATATGTGCAGTTCTTATTGTGACCCTAATACTTGTTTTTATGCTTAAACGATACCCAAATAGCGAAATTGACTTGAATTCTGTATAATGGAAACATCTATGAAGGGAGCTGTGACTGTAATTGGACGACAAAATTTTGCATACGCTTGAATATCGCAAGATTTTAAATAAATTAATGCAATATACGCAAACCTCAATGGGAAGATTGGCTGCGGAGCAGCTAAGGCCCTCCGGTGATTTCGAAGGTGTGAAGAAGCTGCTTCAAGCTACGGATGAAGCAGCTAATGTGGATCGCCTGAAGGGCATTCCTTCGTTCGGTGGGGTAAGCGATATTCGAGCTGCACTAAAACGTGCGTCTATAGGCGGAATGTTGGGAACAACTGAACTGCTGGCAGTGGGAAATACCATTGGTGGTGCACGTAGAGTCAAACGTTTCTTGGCAGCCATGCATGAGGAAGAGAAGATTGAGCTCCTGTTTTCACTGAGCGACGTTTTGTCGGAGCAAAAACATGTAGAGGATGCCATCCGTTTATGTATAGACGAGAATGCAGATGTACTTGACACAGCTAGCTCTGAATTGGCTACGATTCGCCGTGAATTGCGCGGAGGAGAGACCCGAATTCGTGAAAAGCTGGATTCCATGATTCGTTCTTCTTCTGTAGCTAAAATGCTGCAGGATCAGCTGGTAACGATTCGTGGCGATCGGTTTGTTATTCCTGTAAAAGCGGAGTACCGTGCGCATTTTGGCGGTATCGTACATGATCAGTCTGGATCAGGAGCGACTTTATTTATCGAGCCAGAGTCCATTGTGGCGATGAATAACAAGCTGCGTGAAACACGGCTGCGTGAAGAACGGGAGATCGAGATCATTTTGCACAGGTTGACAGCGCTTGTAGCTGATATAGCCGAAGAAATGACCTATGATATCGATATTCTAGGCGAGCTTGACTTCATCTTCTCCAAGGCGCGTCTTGCCCGAGATATGAAGGCTACACAGCCGCGCATGAATGACCGCGGATATCTGAAGCTGCGCAAAGGACGGCATCCGCTTATTCCTGCGGAGCATGTGGTTCCTCTGGATGTTGAGCTGGGCAACCAATACAGCTCGATTATTGTAACCGGACCGAATACCGGTGGTAAGACCGTTACACTTAAGACCATTGGACTGTTGAGTCTCATGTCGATGTCTGGTTTGTTCATCCCTGCAGAGGAAGGCAGTCAGATGTGTGTGTTTGATGCCATTTATGCAGATATTGGCGATGAACAGAGCATTGAGCAAAGTCTGAGTACATTCTCCAGCCATATGACGAATATTATTTCCATTCTGCGTAGAATGACTCCAAAGAGTCTTATCCTGCTTGATGAAGTGGGCGCAGGAACGGATCCGGCAGAAGGTTCTGCGCTGGCGATTGCCATTCTGGAGCATATTCACCGGATCGAATGCCGTATGGTCGCTACCACGCATTATAGCGAACTGAAAGC
Source organism: Paenibacillus sp. FSL K6-0276 (assembly GCF_037977235.1). NCBI lineage: Bacteria > Bacillati > Bacillota > Bacilli > Caryophanales > Paenibacillaceae > Paenibacillus > Paenibacillus sp. FSL K6-0276. The sequence goes on from NZ_CP150276.1 coordinate 1,743,582, forward strand.
TTACGCGTATGAGCGTAAAGGGGTCATCAATGCCAGTATGGAATTCGATGTCCAAAGTCTCAGCCCTACCTACCGTTTGCTGATTGGTGTTCCTGGACGAAGCAACGCCTTTGCGATTGCAGAGCGATTAGGTCTGCCGGGCGCGATTCTGGAGCATGCACGCGGTGAAGTTAAGGAAGAGGATCTGCGTGTGGAGCATATGATTGCTTCTCTCGAAGAGAATCGACTTGGAGCGGAACGGGAACATGAGCGGGCAGTGAGCATCCGCCGCGAAGTGGAAGAGCTACGCAGCAGACAACAGCAAGAGCTTGAAAAGCTGGAAAGCCAGCGGGATAAACGATTGGAGAAGGCGGAGAAAGATGCCAGCGCAATCTTGGAGAAAGCACGTAAAGAAGCTGAAGAAATCATCAGTGATTTGCGCCGCTTGGCTATGGAAGAGGGCGCTTCAGTTAAAGAGCATAAGCTGATTGAAGCACGGCGTCGTCTAGATGAAGCGGAGCCTTCACCACGTAAGAAAGCCGCTACTCGTAAGATTGCTAAGGCTCCACGGACGATTGGTCCTGGAGATGAAGTGAAAGTAGACAGCTTAAACCAAAAAGGTTTTGTAGTGGAGTTAAGCGGTTCTAAAGAGGCGTTAGTACAGTTTGGAGTCATGAAGATGAAGGTGCGTCTGGATGATTTGGAACTGATATCCTCCAAGGCAGCATCAGCGCTAACGCCTCTTCGACAGGCGACAACCGTAAAACGTTCCCGTGACGAGAACATTCGTAGGGAACTGGATTTACGCGGTACGAACCTGGAGGAAGCTATCATGGAAACGGATCGGTTTATTGATGAAGCCTTCTTAGGTAACTTGGGCCAGATCTCCATCATTCATGGTAAGGGCACAGGTGTGCTTCGCACAGGGATTCAGGAATATTTACGTAAACACAGACATGTCAAGAGCTATAGGCTTGGAAATTATAATGAAGGCGGCGCAGGTGTAACCGTGGCTGAGCTGCAATAGCGGGATTGCCCGGCAGAAAGAAGGGGAAAGTGTGCAAGGAGATATTGATCTTTTGCTGGGTCATCCGCTAGGTGCCTTGCTTGGCTACTTTACAGTGGCTATTCTTGGGCTTGTTATATTTCTGTCTGTTTTTGAAATGGTGACGAAATATAATTGTTGGGAAGAAATTCGCAAGGGGAACTTGGCAGTAGCCATGGCAACAGGCGGCAAAATCTTTGGGATTTGTAACGTACTGCGTTTCAGTATTGAAGCAGACGTTACGATTTATGAGACCATGAAATGGTCTGTCGTCGGGTTTTTACTGCTGCTACTTGCTTATTTCTTGTTTGAATTTCTAACCCCTGTATTTTCTATTGATGAGGAAATCGCCGCGGATAACCGTGCTGTTGGGCTAATAGCGATGCTGATCTCGGTTTCGTTGTCTTATGTGATCGGTGCAGCTATATTTTAATGCATAAACTACCGTCCTTAATAAGGACGCCGATTGCGTTTATGCATGGAAGGTATGAGCTTTTCGGGACCCCTGCAAAGGATTCTAGATGAATCTGGACAAGCTTTGTGATTGTCATAAATAAAGGACGACAACATCGTTTCTTCTTAGGAGGATATCATGAAGATTCTTACCCGAGTTTTGTTTGTGTCAGCCATTGCTTTTATAGCAGCCGGTATTATTTATTTAATGATGAACTAAATTTAAAAGTGAAGTGTGAAGGAGATTATAATGATGGAAACAACTGTGTGCCCTTGGTGTCATACTGAAATTGTATGGGACGAGGAATTCGGACCTGAGGAGAATTGTCCTCACTGTAACAATGAACTTAGCGGATATCGTACGGTTACTGTAGGGATAGATGGCATCGAAGAAGAGGAAGAAGAAGTCGTGGAAGAACCTAAACAAGAGGTTATTAATGATGATGATCTCTGGGGAGACGTAGATAAAGACAGTGTGGTACCTATCTACAATACGTTGAACCAATTCGGTGACGATTATGATTTGAATAAGTATGAAGAACGTGTATCAGCTATCTTAGCGATTCAGGAAGAAGCACCGGAATGTACACAATGCCATGAGTTGACTATCCTTGCAGGTAAGCAACCTGTTAGCAATTTCGAGCCATCTGCACCGGCTACACTGGGTGGACCTGTATTAACATCTCCATTCTCACTTAATGTTTATATGTGCCCTTCGTGTTTCCATGTTCAGCACAGTTTAGCGCAGGCAGACCGTATTCAGCTTGTACGCAATTTGAGTACCGATAAGGCATAAGAATCATCATAAAAAGCTTAGTCCTTTTATCAACCAAAGGACTAAGCTTTTTTTAAAACTCAGTTCTGCTAAATCACGACCGAATTCTGAGAAGGAGAAGGTTTAGCTGATCGTGTCAACGAGAACAGATCAAGCTCCGGCCGATTTTTACCCGCAATCGTATCTGTTAATAACTCCGCAGCAATCATGCTGTACACCGTCCCATTGCCCCCATAGCCCTCAATGAAGTAGCAATGGGGGAACCTCGGATGAGGGCCGATATACGGAAGCCCATCACGCGTTGAGCCGAATACAGATCCCCAGGAGTACTCTAGCTCGATCCCTTTGAGTTCAGGAAACAAAGCTTCCAGCTCATCCAGTAGTCTTTGACTCTGAGAAATCACTCGGATATCACGGCGCTCTGGATCCGTCAACGGCTCATCTTTGCCCCCTGCAATAATACGTCCCTCCGGTGTTGTACGGAAATACAAATACGGCCGGGCGGTTTCCCAGAGGAGGCTGCGCTCATGCCACTTCGGAAATTCCTTCAGAGGTTTGGTCATCACAGCATACGTATTGATCAACTTAGCGCCATGATCTTTTTTAAACTCCTGTGTTTCGTAACCCATTGCAAAAATAATCTTCTTCGCAATAATGCGACCATTCTCTGTGTGGCAAATCACGCCATCTTCAGTAAACTCATATTGTCTAGCTTCGGTTTGCTCATAAACGCGTACACCATTCGTCGCTGCCTTGGCGATCAGGCTGTGAACCAACCGGTAAGGGTTCGCTTCAGCATCACTACGTGAATAAAGCGCAGCTGGTTTAGAAAAGGAATACACCGAAGCGATTCTTTCTTCGTCCCAAAATTCAGAATCGAATCCGTTAGCAACGAGATTCTCATATTCTTCCCGCAGAGCAGATACATCCGCTGGTGTGCTGGCATATAAAAGGCTGCTGCGAGGAATGATTTGGGAATCGATATCGAGCTTGGACGCTAGATCCAGAATATTTCTAACCGCTGCTTGGCATAACTGATAAAAGAGCAAGCCGCTCTTTTGTCCAAAAGTGTTCATACATGAGGTTAACGATTTATCGTTAGATATTTGTAGTAGCCCGGTATTGGCATGCGAGCTTCCATATCCGACCTGTCTTTTTTCGATCAAAACAGTCTTAGCACCGTTTAAGGACAACCGATAGGATGCCATTGCCCCACCTATTCCGGCGCCTACAACCAGACAATCACAGTGAACGGTATTCTCTAGAGCTGGATAAGTTGGAGGGTCTTGTAAAGTGCTTCTCCAAGGGGTGTTGCCGCTATTTAGTCTCATGAAATTGATCGCTCCTTCATTCGGCCCATAATTTAGTATTGGCGGCATTTTACCGTCTCATTCGCAGCATGTTCTAATTTTTGTCATAACTCTCTAGTGCTGTCGGGCAAATAAATGATGCGATGGAGCGGCATACTAAAGACTGTTTGGATCAACTACAAGGAGGGACTACAACTCATGCAATCAACGCAAATGCAGGCACTAAGTGGAAAAGAATTGGAATATATCGCTGACTCCATCTCCAATGAGGACTTGCTTCTTAAGCAATGTGCGGCTACAGCTGGGACAACACAGAATGAGCAGGTTCGTCAAATTTGTATGCAGCATATGCAAAATCACACGCAGCACATTGCTACACTCACTCAGTTAATCCAGCAGCATCAACAGTACGCACCAACAAGCCCACAATAATTGAATTATTAAACTTAAGGAGGTTATAAAATGAATGCACAGAATCCAGCAGCATTTATGCCAGATGAGGATTTAATGAATACCATTTTGTGTGATTTGAAGCGGACGGTCCGTGAATATGCGACCGCTGCTACGGAATCGGCATGTCCAGCTGTTCGCCGGGTCTTTAATGACTTGACCATGAACACGCTCCGACTTCAAGGGGATCATTATACGCATATGTCCCAAATGAATATGTATCCTGCTCCGGCAAAGGCATTGCGCCAAGATGTGGACAAGCAGCTTCAAACCGCACAGCAAATGCAACAACAAACAGGGCAGTTCGTTCAGCAAAAAACAGGACAATCTGGATCCTTTGCTAACGATCCGAACGCTCATCTTCATTCGAATGGTCAGCATCAACCCTCTCATTTAATGTAACCAAGATGGTTATCGGATGAAGCATCCTATCCCATAGCTTTAAGACTGACGCCCGTTTATACCGGAGAGCTCCGGTATAACGGGCGTTTTTTGTATATAAATCCATTTAGCTGAGTAATCATAGTCTTCTATGCAGACATCATATGGGGTTATTTTGTTTGCAGAGATGCTCAATTCGTGTCATATTAGTATTAAACTCTTTTCGCGGGGCGACGCATGAATAGTGCAACGTCATTTGCGAACTATCCGGAGGGAAGGCATGAAGGAAATGAACGAACTAAAGAGGAAAGTGCTGGAACTGCTTAAAGAGGACGCGAGAAGATCTACTGCACTCCTAGCTACGCTGCTTGGCGCGGAAGAAGAAGACGTGAAGACAGCGATTGGGCAATTAGAGAAAGACCATGTGATTGTTAAATATGCAGCTGTTGTAAACTGGGATAAAGTGGATGATGAGAAGGTTACCGCACTGATCGAGGTACAGATTACGCCCGAACGGGGGCGCGGCTTTGAAGGTATTGCCGAGAGAATCTACCTGTATCCACAAGTGAAATCCGTTTACTTGATGTCAGGTGCTTACGATCTTTTGGTGGAAGTGGAAGGCCGGAACTTACGTGAAGTGGCCAATTTTGTTTCCGAGAAGCTGTCTCCGATTGATTCAGTACTCTCAACTAAAACGAACTTTACCCTTAAAAAATACAAACAGGATGGGATCATCTTCGAGGAGCATGAGGAAGATAACCGTCTGATGATCTCTCCATAAAGGAAGTAATCATATGATCACGAATAAAACGCAGCTAACCGGAGAAGACAGCAAATCAATGAATTCTTATTTGGCACCGCTAGTACAGCAAATTCAGCCTTCGGGTATTCGCAAGTTTTTTGATCTGGCTGCAGGCAGCAAGGATATTATATCACTTGGAGTCGGGGAGCCTGATTTCAAGACCCCGTGGCATGTCAGAGAAGCTTGCGTCTATTCGCTGGAAAGAGGGTTTACAGGGTATACATCCAATGCAGGTATGCCTGAGCTGCGGGAGGGAATTGCGAATTATTTGCATACCCGTTTTGCAGTGGAGTATGATCCTGCCAATCAAATTATAGCAACGGTCGGCGGAAGCGAGGCTATTGATCTGGCTCTGCGAGCGTTGATTACCCCAGGTGATGAGATTCTTATACCGGAGCCTTGCTATATTTCCTATTCGCCGATAACGGCTATTGGTGGGGGGATTCCTGTAGGCATCGAAACGACCGGAGAGAATGACTTTAAACTTACTGCGGAGAGTTTGGAAGCCAAGATTACTCCACGCTCCAAAGTTCTGATTCTGTGCTACCCGAGTAACCCAACCGGAAGTGTTATGACCCGAGGAGATTGGGAGCCGATCGCCAAGGTTGTGGAGAAACATGATCTTATTGTAATTTCAGACGAGATCTATGCGGAATTGACTTATGGAATTAATCATGTCAGCTTTGCCTCACTGCCAGGTATGATGGACCGTACGATTCTGGTCAGCGGCTTCTCTAAGGCTTTTGCAATGACTGGATGGAGAATGGGTTATGCTTGTGGTCACCCTGATTTAATCTCCGCTATGCTTAAGATTCACCAGTATACTGTAATGTGTGCTCCTTCTATGGGTCAGGTGGCTGCACTTGAAGCACTAACCAATGGGATGGAAGAGAAGGACCGAATGGTCGATTCGTATAACCAACGGCGGAGGCTGATTGTTAAAGGTTTGCGTGATGCCGGGCTGGAGTGCCATGAACCACAAGGTGCATTCTACGCTTTTCCTAGCGTGCGCAAAACGGGTCTGACCTCTGATCAATTTGCACAACGGTTATTGCTTGAATACAAGGTAGCAGCTGTGCCTGGAAGTGTCTTTGGATTAGGTGGTGAAGGATACTTACGCTGCTCCTATGCTACGTCAGTATCTCAACTGAATGAAGCTGTAGAACGCATTGGTGCTTTTGTCACACAATTGGAACGAGAGAGAATGGAATAGAGAAAATTGGACTATAGCCTATCCCATAATCCTATGGTATTATTTTACTTTGAGAGTAATTAACCCCTATAATAGAACTAATCAGGATTTATTTTACTCTGGAATTAAGCGTTGCTTTGAAGTTGCTTTTTTACTTTGATGATATTCTCTGGCACGCGCTCAATAATACTTTAGGCTTATGCTTCCGAAGCGAGTTTTGTACAAAGCTCTTACGAGAAGCAATGCCGTACAAACTTTTAGGAGGGATGATTGTGCTTAGTGCCGATTATTACTTACCTTCCTATGGAGGGCAATGTTTCTCTGGAAGTGGGAAACTCTCCTCCAAGGGTGATGCTTCTGCTCGCATACTCTCTCTGGAAGATGAAATCAGAATACTCCGTAGCAAGATGGAGCAGCTTTTTTTGCAGGAAAAATCATTCACTTCAGATAATGTGATTGAAATTAGCAGTTTACTGGATCTCAAGATAAATGAATACATGAAGGGGCGTCCAGGCAGGAAATAACACTGCTAGATGCTCTTGAAGAGGACCTTATGGGTCCTCTTTTTGTTGTTCTTTTTAAGCTCACATATCGAAATATTGCAGACTCAATTGGAGAGAATATCTCTAAGGCTTATGTTTGAAGAAGATGAGGTAGGAACGATCGAACTTGGCAAGCGAGCTGATTTTGCTATATTAGCTGAAGATCCTACATCTACTGATCCGCTTAACCTTAAAGATATTTCTAATGTGGGTACGTTGATTGACGGACAGATTGTCTATGATAATGGTCTTAACCTCATTGAAATAGGTGCCGTTTACTAACTATACTCTTCATTTGCCATTTTTATATAAGAAAGCTTAAACTAGCATTATGTGATTTGAAGAATGGATAGGAGGAATAAACCATGGTGATCTATACACGTACGGGTGATGCGGGTCAAACTTCGGTGATTGGTGGCCGGGTTGGTAAGGATGATGTCCGAGTTGAAGCCTACGGAACCATCGATGAACTGAATTGCTTTGTAGGACAGGCACGGAGCCTGATGGAGGACGATAAGTTTGACGATGTACGCGAGCAGCTGCTGGAAATTCAGCATGAGCTATTCGATTGCGGAACCGATCTGGCTTTTATTAAGCTAGGTGATGGTGGTCAATATATGGTGACTAGCGAGATGGCTAAACGGCTGGAGGGCTGGATTGATGATCTTCAAGCAGAGAATCCACCGCTAGAGAAATTCATCCTCCCTGGAGGTAGCCCGCTAGCTTCGGTTCTACATGTGTGCCGGACCGTTTGTCGCCGGGCGGAACGTCGGGCAGTTACGTTAGGACGAAATGCGGACATTAACCCGGAAGCGGTTATTTATTTGAACCGGTTATCGGATTATTTCTTTGCACTGGCTAGGACGGCTAATACACGAGCAGGGATTACTGATGTAGAATACATTCGCAGTAAAAAGGTGTTCCGGGACTAATATGACAAGCTATTATTCACCCATTACTTACATCATACCGCCTGAAGAGGATGACTGGTTGCTGAAGACGATCCTGCATAAACGCATGGATGTCTCACGTAAGTTGTTGTCTCGCCTTAAGCAAACGGAACAAGGCATTACATTAAATGGAGAACGTGTTTATATCAGCGTACGTGTTAAAGCAGGAGATATTGTACAGATTCGTATGGAAACGGAGACTTCGGATGATATTCTACCTCAACCGATCCCCTTTGAAATTTTATTTGAAGATGAACATCTGCTCGTTGTAAACAAGGCTGCAGGGATCATCGTGCATCCCACACATGGACATTACACAGATACGCTTGCTAACGGAGTAGTTCATTATTGGGCACAAAAGAAGGAACGTTTCCGCTTCCGGCCTGTTCATCGGCTGGATCAAGAAACCTCCGGCGTATTAGTCATCGCCAAGAATCCATACAGCCATCAGCATATTTCCGAGCAGATGATTGCGGGCACTGTGGACAAACGATATGCAGCATTTGTTCATGGTGTTCCTGCGGAGCCATTCGGCGATATCGATGGGCCTATCGACCGTGATCCCGAGGAACCACATCGGCGTATCGTTACACCGGATGGATATCATTCTCTGACTCGGTATGAGGTTAAACAGATTTATTCGACCGCTTCCAGAGTTGAACTGAAGCTGGAGAGCGGTCGTACCCATCAAATTCGGGTCCATATGACCTCTATCGGTTGTCCATTAATTGGTGACAGCATGTATCGTCATGAGCTGTATAATCTACCGGAATTGACTTCAACTCAAAGTGAACAGTTGGAGTCCGTTGCGGTACTAGATGCTTCCATCCCGCGTCAAGCACTGCACGCGGTGCGTCTGACGTTCAAGCACCCGGTGCTACTGCAAGAAATGATCTTTGAAGCCCCTTTGCCGCCTGATATGGCGGCTTTGGAGAAAATATTGGAGCAAGGCCCTACAGCGAAATTGTGATGCAATTAATTCTCAGGCTATGAAGTAACGAAGGGGAAGTTTGGAACTGTAGGAGCGACCGCGACCGCCTTTGTCTCCGGATTTCAACCGTGTTATCGGATAAATAAAGAAATCTGGAGACAACATCGGCCGGAAGTCCAAACATTCCCCGTAGTTACGAATGATTAGCCTGCATTTAAAAGGAGCACAGCATGAGCAAACTAAAAGTATATCAATATCCAAAATGCAGCACCTGCCGCAGCGCAGTGAAATGGCTACAAGGACAAGGTCATGAGCTGGAGCTTCAGCATATCGCAGAACAGCCACCTACAGTTGAGGAATTGCGTGACTTGCTGGCCAATAGCGGTCTTGAACTGAAGAAGTTTTTTAATACAAGCGGTGAAGTATATAAAGCACTGGGTCTTAAGGACAAAATGGCACAGCTTAGTGAACAGGAGAAGCTTGAGCTGCTCGCGAGCCATGGTATGCTGAATAAACGTCCGATTGTCACCGATGGTGTTAAGGTAACTGTAGGATTTAAGGAAGATCAATATGCTGAAGCTTGGACCAAGGCTTAATATCAATAACACTGGAATAGCTCTGCGTCGATAAAATGTAGTAGGGCTTTTTTCCAGTTTTGTTTTGGAACTGTCTTGTATCCCAAGGCATTATTCCGTAAAGGGGATGTCCCAGCAGCCATTTCATGGCTGTTGTAACATCCCTTTTTGGCGTACTCTATTTGAATAAAAATACAAGATCCTAGGCAGAATTACTGCGCGCTTGTCACCCGGGTAAAGCTAACCATACCCGCCTTAGGAACCGCCACTTCAAGTAACCCTTTGCTGATCTCCAGCGTTTGCGAGCTGATTAGTTGTCCGCGGCAATCTTTAACCTGTATTTCGTAGTGCGCAGGTGAAAGGGAACTTCGGATGACTAACTTTTCGCTATAGGTTCCGTTCACAATGAATAATTGCGTAGCGTCCTGCTCTATATGAACAACAGCATCGGCATAGACGGCAATAATTTGTATGTCATCCTTACGTGCGGTCACTAAAGGGTATAGTAGCTCCGGTTGCTGTGGACATAGCGCCCCTCTGAGTAGAACATCACTATGCTCTCTGCTGAAACCCAGCCAAAAACGCAGCATAGATAAATAATTTTCTCCGATGTCATTAAGACGCAGGGAGATTTGCGGAACAGAGAAGATCACGTTGATCAATTGCATGGCTGCACTCTCTAAAGGTTCATTCGGGTTAAACATGATCATATCGGAATGAACAGCTGTATTTCCTGACAGAAGACGCAGGTCAAGCGTGCGAACTCTGTTCTGAATAGAGTCGTTCGGGCAGTCGTTCGCCCGGAACATGTTGCCGTATTTCCGCATCAGGGGACCTATATAGGTCTGGCGGAATTCAATCAGAATATCAGGCTTGATGGCTTTTAGCCGATCCATAACATCGGAAAGTAAGCGGTCAACCGCTTCCGGTATCGATTCAAAATCCCGACCCTCCGCAGTACCTTCCTTCTGATCTGGACTGAGCTTGAAGCTGTCCACGAAATCTAGTTTCAGTCCATCGATATCCCACCCAGTAACGGCCTGTTCATAGGTGTGGATCAGATACTCTCGTACATCTGGGTAACGGGGATCAAGCACACCTGCGTTGAGTTTTTCATCTACTCGAAGCAGTTTGTTCTCGAATTGGCTCCATACCTTGCTGCATTTACCTACAAACGGAACGGAATACCAAAGCATATATTTCATGTCGAGTCGATGTACGGCATCGACATGCGCCTTCATATCTGGAATCTTACCGTCATAAACCTCCCAGTCGCCAGTAAAGGCGTAACCCCGATTGTTATCGTCTGTTTGCCAGCCGTCATCGACGATAATGCTGTCACAGCCGAGTTCCTTGGCAAATCTACACTGCTCCTCTAATTCGGCGGCGTTCAACTCCTGGTGGAAGGAATACCAGGTAGAGTACATAGGACGCAGGGCCACATCAGGGACTACGGCAGGCTTATAACCGGGCAAGGTCTCCCACCATAACGTTACATCCTCCAACGCCTTATGGTATGGAATTACTGGCTGGCCTATCTTCTGCTGCTGATCGGGAGTGTTGCGTTCCTGTATCCTTTTGTTTGGATGATCTCCGCCTCATTGCGAAGTCTGGAGGAGCTTGCAGTCTCCGGGATGAGCATCTGGCCGGAACACTGGCGTTGGGGCAATTATGCCAAGGCGCTGACGGCCTTTCCATTCCCGCAATATTTGCTGAATACCGTGATAACAACCGTACTGCCCATTATCGGTACAGTTATGTCTTGTTCGCTTGTTGGCTACGCGTTTGCTCGGTTGAAGGTGAGAGGTAGCGGGTTCCTGTTCGTACTCGTCCTGTCTACCATGCTGCTACCCGGCGAAGTAACGATGATCCCACAGTTCATTCTTTTCAAAAAGCTGGGCATGCTCGATACGCTTTATCCATTGATCGTTCCTGCTTTCTTTGGCTCAGCGTTCTATATCTTCTTATTGCGCCAGTTCTATTCCCGGCTTCCTATTGGGCTTGAGGAAGCGGCGATCATCGACGGTTGTGGTTACTTTAAAATTTGGCGGACGATCTTCCTTCCACTGTCCAAGCCGGCTCTGATGGCTGTTGGCGTCATGGTCTTCATGGGATCTTGGAACAACTTCATGGGACCGCTGATTTATATCAACAGCGATAAATGGAAGACACTCACGCTCGGGCTCGCAGGATTTCAGGGCACCTATGCCACAGATACCAATTTGTTGATGGCTGCAGCTGTCGTAATCACGTTGCCGTGTATTCTATTGTTCTTTACGGCGCAAAAAGCGTTTATGGAAGGTCTGACCTTCTCGGGTTCCAAGGAAAGCTAAACAGAAAAACAGGAGTGACTTTTAGATGACCCATTTGAGTGAAATAAAGTCTAAAGCAGGAGCTGTAACTTTTCAATCCTCCGATAAAGATTTGGACGAAGGTTTTGCCTGGGCGAAACAGCAGGCGCTGGAATATGCCCACTTCGGCGAAGACGCCGTTGGACTGTGGTACGAAGCTGCTTTGCCTGAACGTGAAGCATTCTGCATTCGTGATGTTATGCATCATAGCAATGGGGCTGCAGTACTGGGGCTTCGATTCCATACTAAGAATATGATCATGCGTTTTGCCGAGAACATTGCGGAATCGCGGGACTGGTGTACATACTGGGAGATCACTAAGGATAATGTGCCTGCCCCAGTTGATTATGATAATGACCAAGATTTCTGGTATAATCTTCCTGCAAACTTCGATATTATTGACACGAGCTGGCGTCAATTTCAATGGACGGGTGATAACTACTATTTAAACGATAGTAAACTACAGGAGTTCTTCCAGCTAACATTAAATGAATATACGAAGACTTGGGACAAAGATGGCGACGGCCTATTGGAGTATTATCCCGAGTACGGTCGTAGAGGCCTGGCGACCTTCAATGAAGCCGGACTTCATCCGCTACTCGGCGGTGATATGATCGGCGCACAGATTTCCGGATACCGAGCGTTTGCTCATCTGGCTAGTCTCAGAGGCCAAACTGGAGAAGCGAAACAGTATGCCGACAAGGCGAAAGCGCTGGAACAACTTTACGAGAAAGACTGGTGGAACGAAGCTAAAGACCGTTTCTACGGTGCGATGCTACAGGATCGGTCATTCGTTACGAATTACCATGCTGAGGGCAACTTTCTTCCACTCTATTATGGTTCGATCACTAATCAGGAGAAGCTGCGCATGGCACTGGAGGATGTCAAAATCAATCGTGTTGCCAATGTCGAGGGCAAAACCTACCTGCCGGATATCTTTTATCGGTATGGAGAGAACGAGGAGGCATTCACCGAGTTGAAGGAGCTGATTGACCCCACTCTGGATCGCCGGGATTACCCTGAAGTGTCCTATTGCGTGATCGGTTTCATGGCTACCGGATTGATGGGAATTGCGGCGAATGGAGCATCCGTAATTAGCACGCTGCCGTCACTTGCACATTCACTGGAGTGGGCAGAGATGGGGGATATCCCAATTCTTGATTGTACCCTTACGGTTAAACACAATGGCAACACAGAGAGTGCAGTTACGCTGCAGTCTGGAGAACGATTTGTCTGGAAGGCAGCATTCCCTGGAAATGTCGGTACATTGTACCATAACGGTACTGCCGTTACAGCGAAACAGGAATTAACCGAGGGCAGAGGACAGATTAGCTTTATTACGCTTGAGGTGGCTGAAGGTGAGACACATCGTGTGTCCACTGTGCTATAAGGTTAATGCCACTAGGAAAACAACAAAAGACCATGATTCTCATTTTGAGAGCCGTGGTCTTTTATTGTTAATTTCAAAGGATAAGGATAAGCTCCCATATGTGTGCAGCCTCGGATACCGCCGTGGCTAAGGGCAAAAGCGCAAAGCTTATCATGAAACAGCTGCCTGTTACGGTCAAGGCAGAAAAAATGCAGCGTATGAAACATAATGGGAAAGTGTATTTGAGAGTCGGGGTCAATTTTGCAAACGGAGGTAAGAAGGTGCTGAGTGATCCTGGATATAAAGTACAACTGGAGTCGTCCGGCGGCTCGGTATTTGATCTTGTTCCTGAGGATGATACAGAAGGCAGTTTCAAAATCCAGCCACGGCAGAAGAGAACGATATACTATCTGGCTGAGGTACCGTCCAATCTTAAAACAGACAATATGACGATGCAATTCACGCAGGAAGATGAAGCTTTGAAAATGACGTTACCGGTAAAAACCTTCGAGGTACCCGCTGTTACCGCTGATGTGCCTGCGGCGGATTATACTGTCAAAAAATATCCGTTAACCATCAAACGATTGAAACGCAGTTGAAAAGTGCTTCTGTTTATGCCGAGAACGACACCGCTAAATGGAACCTTCAGTTCCGCGTTGAAAATCTCTGTGAAAAATCAGTGAAGCTGCCGACTTATGAACTTTCCATCCAAACGGCTGAAGGCTACAGTATACCGGTGAATGCGAAGGCGCTCGACAATGTTACGCTGAAGCCGCTGGAAGAGAAACTCATTGATTTCAGTGCGGGAGGGGGGGCGCATTAATCTGTATGATGAGTTCCAGGGGCGGAGAATGCTGCTCGAAAGCCAATCGTATCCAGTAATTTATGAAGAGGGCCCAAGCGAAAGAACTGACAGGGCGAGCGATTTATAAACGATTTAGAATATTGTTACGACGTACAATCGGAAAATATATCGATCGTATAGCATCCATAGGATTCGGCGGTAGCCGTTTCCTTAGAGATGCTATTTTTGATGGGAATTAAAAATCCGATTTGTTGAATTCAAACTTTACAACTTCTATATAAGTTTATCTAACTTATCATATATTCACTTGCTACACTTGTTGAGTAATTGAAGATATCAGCATTCGATGATCAATCGGAGTAAGGAGACAGCATGAAAAGGAAAAGAAGAAAACAGCTTAAACGTCGCAAAGTTATATTGGTGGTAATTGTCGTTGCTTTGATAGGAATGATCTGGTCGATATATGAGCTATTTTCACCCTTCGTTTCCGCGGAGTTGACAGCTTCACCGAACACGAATACGGAGGTTTCCGAGGAGTTAATATCTTCACCGAACAAAAATACGGCAATGCATCAAGAAATATCCCAACGCTACAAAATCGTGATCGATGCGGGGCATGGAGGCAAGGATCCCGGCGCGAGTGGAGTCAGCGGCAACTACGAGAGAGCGTACACACTAGCGCTGTCAAATAAGGTATTCGATCTGCTCCAGCAGGAACCGATGTTCGAGGCGTACATGACACGTACGGATGATACCTTTGTCGATCTAGACGATCGCATCAATTTCGCAAGCGATCTCGATGCGGATGCATTCGTCTCTATTCATGGGAACACATATACGGACCCTGATGTACACGGCACCGAAACGTATTATTATGCGGAAGATAGTAGTCCGTTCGCAAATGAGGTGCACGAGCATTTGGTGGAGGCTGCTGGCTTCAAGGATCGCGGTGTGAGAAAGGAAGGCTGGAAGGTATTGAAGGAGAGCGACAATCTCGCAATTTTGCTGGAGGTGGGATTCCTCACGAACCAGAGCGATGAAACGAATATGATCAACGATAGCCACCAGGATCGAACGGCTCAGGGAATAGTGAAAGGGATCAAAAAGTATTTTGCTGATACAGAAAATTAGAGAGATTTTATCGACACACCAGATACTTTATAGAAAGGCTAGATAAATAATGAAAACATCACGAAATGATAATAAAAAAAGAAGGGTAAGAAAGGCGAGAAGAAGATTAGTCTTTATTCTAGTAGCTATTTTCCTAATGATCTTTTTAGTAGAGAAACTCACTTCTGCTCCTGAAGAAGAAGTAGTAGCGGACAAAATTATCATACAAAGTACCAAACAACCAGTAAAACAAAAAAAACCAGATGTAAAGCCTGTGGACAAAGTTGTTTATTTAACATTTGATGATGGCCCTACTACATTAACGGATCAATTCTTAGATTTATTAAAAGAGCAAGATATAAAAGCAACCTTTTTTATGCAGGGAACTAATTTACAAAAAAACGATTTACAAGAAAGTGTCAAACGAGCCACAGAAGAAGGCCATTATGTTGGAGCTCATAGTATATCGCATGATTACAAAAAGTTATACAATAACGGACTGTTTGTATCAGAGATGAACGAAACATTATCTCTTATCAAAGATATTACAGGTACAAATCCTAAGTTGGTTCGTCCACCTTATGGTTCAGAACCAGGATTGAAAAGTGAACAGATTCGTAATCAACTTGTAAAATATGGAATTAAAGTTTGGGATTGGACAATTGATTCTAATGACTGGGAGTTAAAAGATAATCCAAACCAAATTGTAGAACATATTAAAAAGCAAACCAAAAGGGACAGAGAAGTCATTCTCATGCATGAAAAACTACAAACCTTACAAGCACTTCCAGAAATAATCGCATTTTACAAGGAAAAAGGATATGAGTTTGCTGTTTATAATAACGCTGACCATTTTTATCTTAATTTTCAAAATGACATACGTTTGTAAAAGATATTTGGCTCAATGCGTCGATTTCCAAGACTTGTTTTCTTTGTACCTATAGTAGATTTAAAAAAAGATCGGTATACTGATTGTGCATCTGTTATTCCCCTAGTTGGATTGGTCGTATAACCATCTTGCGAATATACAGATGTTTTTCTATGATAATGATCAATTTTAGGAGACTCAGAGGATGAGCAAAAAGATTTTAATTGTTGAAGACGACGTTCATATTTCCAAAATCATTAAAATGAATCTTAATGTCGTGAGCTACGAAACGATGGAGGTTTACGATGGCGAAGCTGCGCTTGAGCTAGTGCAGCAGGAAAAGTTCGATCTCATTTTGCTGGATGTCATGATTCCGAAACTGGACGGTTTTGCGCTGATGGAACGAATTAGGCCTTATGGTATTCCAGTTATTTTTTTGACGGCGAAAAACTCGGTTTATGATAAAGTGGACGGGTTGAAGCTGGGGGCTGATGATTACATGATCAAGCCTTTCGAAGCAATTGAGCTGCTGGCCCGTATAGAAACGGTACTGCGAAGATATGGCAAAGAAGAACAGGTGATGGCATTCCAATCCCTTCTCGTCGATCTGGACAAACGGGAAGTAACCAAACAGGGGGAAGTTGTAGAGCTAACTCCAAAAGAATATGATTTGCTTGTCATTCTGCTGAAAAACAAGAACATCGCCTTATCAAGAGAGCAGTTCATCGATAAAGTATGGGGCGGCGACTATTTTGGCGAAACAAGAACGGTCGATATGCATATTAAATCACTGCGCAAAAAACTAGAGTTGCAAGATAACATCAAGACCATTTATAAACTCGGCTATCGGCTGGAGGATTGAGGGGATGAAATTTTGGCAAAAAATTTATGTCTTCTCGATTCTAGTCTTCGTCATTATCTTTAACGCAGCCTCCATTATGGTTATCGAGCGCAGCCACAATAGAATGCTCGAGCAGGAGATCAATAGTGCGTTAAGCCAAAATATGAGTATTCTATCCAGTGTCAACGCGATTGTACCGATCCTTCGCATCTATGATTCAATTGATTACGAGAAAACAGTATTAATGAGAATCGCTAATGAATTTGTTGGTACGAATAACGAACAGCGTGTTTATTTGGATATCAGGGATCAGAAGAATCGGGTGGTCTTCAGTAATACCGATTTCCAAATGCCGACACAACGTGATGAACTGGGCAAGCTGGGCACGGATGAAATCAATTATATTTTACGGGATATCGATGAGCAAACGATCCTGTTCACGTCAAATATGGTGGATGTTAACCGTACAAGCTATCTATTTACCTATATGGTAGATGTCACCTCTTTATATCAGGACCGTGTAGATCAGTATCAGTTCTTTGTACAAGTGGATGTGGTGGCTTGTTTCCTCTATATGTTGATCATGTTTTTTGTAAGCCGAGGACTGACGAGATCGATTGATCGGCTGGGTCGAACTGCTCAGGTCATTGCACAGGGGAATTTCTCGGAACGCGTCCAGTTAAAATCAAAGGACGAAATCGGGATGCTGGCTTACAATTTTAACAATATGGCCGCTGTTGTGGAGGAAACAATCACTGTACTTGAGCGGAACAATCAAGAAAAACAGCGGTTTATCAATAATTTTACGCATGAATTAAAAACACCGTTAACTTCAATTATCGCCTATGCGAATTTTATGAGGACAACCAAATACGATGAGGAAACGTTTCTGGACGGTTTGAATGTGATTTATTCAGAAGGCAAACGATTAGAGATGCTGTCATTGAAGCTGATGAACTTGATTGTGTTGCAAGAGGATGATTTCGAGATGGAGCTGCACGATTTGGGAGCGGTTATAGCTGAAATCAAGCCTGCGCTGGACATGATGGCCAAAGAAAAGCAGGTGACTATCGTCACTGAGTGTGAACCGGGCGAGCTGAGATTGGAGAAGGATTTGATCAAAGTTCTGATCTTCAATCTGGTGGACAATGCGCTTAAAGCTTCGAATGAACAGCAGACCATTACGCTGCGTATCGCATGGCACGACGGGCATTGTATGCTTGAAGTGGTGGATCAGGGCATCGGGATCGCTAAGGAACATCAGGATAAAATTTTTGAACCTTTTTATATGGTGGATAAATCCAGGACAAGAAACGGTAAAGGGGCAGGTCTCGGTCTTGCGTTATGTCAAAGTGTCGCGAGTGTCCACAATGCCGTCATCCGGGTAAATAGCAATGAAAACCATGGCACTACCGTAGACGTCGTATTCGCACTCGCACTCACCCATCCGAAAGGCGGGATAAAGGAATGAACAAGCTTATTTTAGTTATCATTTGTGTGTCGTTCATGATCCTGGCGACAGGGTGCGAGAGTGTCTTCAATACGATCCCCAAAGATACCGTCATGGTCAAAAAAATAATCAGAGAGAACGAGAATATTGAGGCGGAATATGAGGGCGTCCTGTCCCAGGATGCGGTGAAGACACTTAGTCTAAATGCAGTAAATAAGTACTTCGATGAAAATTTGACGATGGACGAGCTTCAATTCGAGTTGGAGGTTATTGATCAGAACAAGTTTAAAGTTATGCTAAATGAGGCGGAAAAGGGCCTCGTTACGCAAGCGGGACCAGTAGTTATTCCAGCAGAGGTTCCACAACTAAAGGTGAACGGTCAAATTGAGTTTGCTTCGTATTCTGGCGGCTTGTATTATACGACTCTGACCAAATCGACCGACCCATATGAAGGCTATCTAATCGTGCTGAATGCGAGGGACGGCGATGTCATTAGAGCTGTCAGGAGGGAAGAGGCGATACAGGATTATGCTAGGTCTACAATGGAAGACGATCTAATGGTAAAATATCATATGAACAAAGTTACCCCTCTCGCAACAGAATTTATTCAGGATAAAGGGAGCTATCCGTTGTCCGATCTATCGCTGAATGAGGGCATGACGCGCTCGGGCGGTGTAGTGGAATTGTATTACATGAGCAAGGACGGGGATAAGTTAAAATATGCTGTCACAGTCGATTTGAAACGAAATGAAGTTGTCGGTTTCAGTAAGGATGTCATGGCGCTGCTTAGTTACTATTCTAGGCTCTAAGCAGACCTCCCCGCATAACCCAGTGCTGCAAGACCAACCTGCAGTTTTTAGGAGTGCAAACAAAGGACCGTCAGGGAACAATTTATCCCTGACGGTTCTTTGTTTGTTTTTACAACTTCTATACAAGTCTATCTAACTACTCATATATCTCTGCACTATACTGATGGAGTAGCGCGGAGAGATAGAATTATGGGAAGGAAGATAAACAATGAGAAAAGCTATGTTAATCCTATTCACGTTTAATACGGTCATGGTCTCTGCTTGTAGTACCCCTGCTGGCGACAATGCGGGGGGAGCGCAGACGACTGGTAGTACCAGCAGCAATAATCAAGACAAAGAAGGAATGCCGGTTGATGAAACGAAGGACGGCAAGAAAACCGTTGTTGTATCTATGCTTTCAGCAGACGATTTCTACCTGCAAGCGAAGCAGAAATACGAAGCCCAGCATCCGAATACGACGATTCAGTTCAAGGAGTTTCCTACTGAGGGGGCAATGATGAACCCTGCTGAAGGAGAAAGATATATCAAACAGATCACTACGGAGGTTTTATCAGGTAAGGGAGCGGATTTATATGCTGTTTCGACTATTCCCCTGCCCATTGATAAGTATGTTAACAAAAAGGCTTTCGTTAATTTAGAGGAGCTAATGAAGAGGGATAAAACATTTGATCCTAGCCTGTACCAAATGAATATTGTTGAAAATTCCCGAATGAATGACGGTATTTATACCCTTCCTTTACAATTTTACATTGAAGCTTTGTTTGGGGATGCTGCAAATATCGAGAATGCTGGTGTCACCATCGATGATAAGAACTGGATATGGAGTGAGTTCGCAGAAATAAGCAAAGAGTTGGCTAATAAGGGAGGGCATTCCGTCTCTATGGGAAATCGGTCCCCGGAACTGCTGTTAAATAACCTTGTATCCGACAATTATGCCAAATTGCTCAATGGGCGAACGGCATCTTTTGACTCCGCGTTTTTTATAGATTTGCTTAAGCAAGTGAAATCATTGTATGACGACAAAGTTATAAAGTCGGATTTCGTTGATTCGCAAAAAACCAATTTCACGTTATCTTTAATCACTTCCCCTTCGGATTATCTTCTACGTCGCAGCTTATATTATGATAACGGAAAAATCTATCAAAAGCCGCATTCAGCCGACCAACAATCAGGTGTATCCTTTAGCGTGACCAGAGAGCTAGCGATGAATGCAAATTCTACGGTCAAAGGGGAAGCGTGGAATTTCATGAAGTTCTTAATGTCGGAAGAGATGCAGTCGTCCTTCCCGGAGCTAACCAGTATTTCTATAAATAAGGCGGTCAATGATAAAGCTATTAAAGATTTAGTGAAGCAAGGGGTCGTTAGTCATCCTAAGGCTGGCAAGGCCATTGAAGCATCCGAAGAGAATCTTCAACCATTTAAGGAAATGGTATCTGAGGCTCGTTTAAGAAATTATGGATACAATGACGAGCACAACATGCTTCCAACGATCATCGCAGAGGAAGCGAAAGCATTCTTCACTGGCCAGAAATCTGCCGAAGCCACCGCTAAGCTCATACAGAACCGGATAATGATCTATTTAAATGAATAAGGAGCAGCGGCATGGAGTAAAGCTGTGGAACGAAGAGGCTAAATCTATTAATGCTAGTCAATCCTCATGAAAGATAAAGGGAGAACAAACGTGAAAAAATCTACCGTTTTTTTAATGGCAATGGTTATGGTTATGGTTATCGTTACTGCGTGTAGCAGCCCGAGTAATGGTAGCGGAAGAGAAACAAATACATCTACAGAGGGAAAAGGAGACACTTCGGCAGGGAAAGATGGCAAGAAGATCAACACGGAGCAAAAAACGATCGTTGTTTCTACCTTTTATCACGGGGATTTCTTCTTGGAAGCAAAGAAGAGATATGAAGCGAAGTACCCTCATATTACAATCGATGTTCAATATGTTGAATCTACGGATGCAGATGCTGCGGCTAAGCTGGAAAAGTACGAGAAAACGATAGGAACGGCAATGTTATCGGGTAAAGGACCTGATCTGATTGAGATGGATCAATTGCCAACCGAGAGCTACGTAAACAAGAAGCTGCTAGCTAATTTGGGCACTATGATGGATCAGGACGACACTTTTAATAAGGACGACTATTTCAATAATATTTTTGAAGGAATCAAAGTAAATGGTGGATTATACGGAATGCCAATGGGCTTTTTCGTTTACGGGCTTATTGGCAATGAAACGATGATCGAGAAGAGTGGCATAAAAGTCGACGACAGCAATTGGGATTGGAGCCAATTTGCCAACACAACGAAGGAAATTAGCGAGACTGTGAACGGCGGAGCATCGGGGCTAGCTGTAGGTGGTTCAGGAGGTATAATTACAGCGGATTTTAAAATTAGTAAATATGTTAGTGAATTTGTTAACGACCAGTATGCTACATTTGTAGATCAAGAAAGCGGGAAGGCAAATTTTGAATCCACTGCTTTTATCGATTTGCTTAAGGAAGTAAAACGTTTAGTGGATGAGAAAGTTATTGATCTAGCAGCGAGTAATGTTATTTTTCGAGAAACTCAAATCAACTCCCCCGGCGACTATGTACGTGCGCTGAAGGAGAGTCAATTTTACCCGAATAACTCTGATTTCAAGTCTAAGCTTTACTTAAGACCGAATGGAAGCGGACAGGAAGCAGGGGGTTATTTTAGAACATATCAAACGGTAGGCCTTAATGCGAAGTCTGAAGTTAAGGAAGAGGCGTGGCACTTCTTGAAATTTATGATGTCTGAAGAGATGAAGGATGCAGCAAGCAGTACAGGATTTCCATTAAATAAAAAGAACTACGCACTGATTGCCGAAAAGGCATTGGAAAAAGGAAAAGTGGAGTCTGATCAGTCGATCGGACCGTTAAAAGGAGTCGTATATGACATTACGCAAGAGGACATCGACGAGCTGGAAAAGTTTCTGGTCAACGCGAAGTATCCCGTACAATTCAAGGAATCAAAAATCAATGAAATCATAACAGAAGAGTCCCACGCTTATTTCATGGGGCAAAAATCGCCCGAAGCGGTGGCAGGGCTTATTCAAAACAGGGTGACCACTGTATTAAACGAATAGGAAAGAAAATAGCGATGGGCCCTGAACAGTTGGTGCAGGGTTCATTCTCTTTTTCGGAAATGGTGAAGGAGGTATAAAGGTGAAAGACAATCTTTTCTGTAGAAAAATAAGGGGCAAGCTGCACCATGACTGGACCGTTGCAGCTCTGTTTCTGGCACCAAGCCTGATCGGTTTTTCAATCTTTTATCTCGTTCCGTTCGGCATGGGATTTCTTTATTCGTTCCAGGATAGTACGGTCGATGGTTCATTTGTTGGATTTGATAATTACGATACATTGCTTGCAAGTTCTTCCTTCCGCAAGGCAGCAACGAATACGTTTCTGTTCACAAGTGTGAGCGTGCCCCTCATGATCTTGTTGTCGTTGTTGCTTGCTCAGTTGTTAAACAAAAGGTTATTTCTTCGGAATTGGCTACAAACTGCTTTTGTATTGCCACTTGTCGTACCAGTAGCATCTATCGTTATGATCTGGCAAATGCTATTTGACTGGAATGGCACCTTAAATACATGGTTGCAGAACTTCGGTCTGGAGCGGATTGATTGGATGAAATCGGAGTGGTCAATTGGTGTGCTGGCCATCATATATACGTGGAAAAATATTGGCTACAACATCATTTTATTTCTAGCTGGGCTACAGAGCATTCCCAAAGACTACTATGAAACGGCAGATATCGAAGGAGCGAGTAGTATTCATAAATGGTTCCATATTACACTCGTTTATTTGACCCCGACGATGGTTTTTGTTGTTCTGATGTCTATTATTAATTCATTCAAAGTGTTTCGCGAAACGTATCTGCTTGCAGGCGATTATCCACATGACCGTATTTATATGTTGCAACATTATATGAACAACATGTTTCTTTCTCTCGATGTTCAGAAGCTGACTGCTGCTGCTGTGTTAATGGTAGGCTGCATTCTTATTTTTGTAATGATGATGTTAGCTGTCGAACGTCGTTTGAGGGATTCCATGGAATAGGCAAGGTGGTGGGAAAAATGACTTTCATTCGTAAGCTTACTCTATCATTAATTATGGGTGTGCTGGCCATGATGATGCTGTTACCGATAGTGATCACTGTCTCCAACTCATTCATGACGGAGGCCGAAATCGAATTTAACTATCATCTCATTGGCGAATTGATCAATATTGAAGCAGGGGAAAAGGACGAATTTATTAATGTAAAGCTGATTCCTGATTGGGTATCTTTCCGTCAATATGCGGAGGTGCTGGTTCACAAACCTGTGTTCCTCCAAATGTTTTGGAATTCTGTGTTTATGGTCGTACCAATTATTGTTGTTCAAGTGCTGGTTGCGTCATTAGCTGCCTATGCGTTTGCAAAGTTGAGGTTTCCGGGACGAGACAAGTTGTTCCTTCTATATGTTGTAACTATGCTTATGCCATTTCAAGTGACACTCGTGCCCAATTATATCATTGCCGATAAGCTGGGGCTTTTGAATACAACCTCAGCAATTATATTGCCGGGTATATTCAGTGCTTTCGGTGTATTTATGCTCAGACAGTTCTTGATGCATATTCCTAATTCTTATATCGAAGCGGCCAAAATAGATGGGGCGAGCCATTTGAGAATTTTTTATCAAATTATTATCCCGCTTGTTCAACCCGGTATTGCTGCGCTCGTCGTTCTATTATTCGTTGATAATTGGAATATGGTTGAGCAGCCGCTTATCTTTCTTGAAGATGCATTTAAACAACCGTTGTCGCTGTATTTGTCACACGTTAATGAGGAGGCAAGGGGAATTGCCTTTGCTGCATCTGTTTTATATATGACTCCGATGGTGGTGTTGTATCTGTATTCTGAATCTTATTTTGTACAGGGCATTCAGCTATCAGGAGTTAAAGGCTAGTCTATTTACGGGGGGATATGAATGGAAATGCAATCTGCCAGTGAACCGGTATCTGGACGCAAAAGGAGGATTCGCATCTTCTTTGGCTTATTTATGTTGTTACTCGTTGCATTCACGCTGTTCAGCAACACTCTAATGGCGTTAACGTTGCCTAAGGTTGTAATGACAACAGCGGGAAGAGGGGAGCTAAATCATACTTTTCAAGGTATGGGAATTGTGAAGTGGAGAGAGGAGGCGGCTTTAACGGGCGCTGCGGGAGGTAAAGTTGAGAAGGTTCATGCCAAGGAAGGCAAGTCTTTTAAGAAAGGAGCGGTACTTGTTGTTTACAACCAACAGACTACCCATCGTCAGATAGAGGATGAGCAGGCATATTCTAGCCAGTTAAATCTTACGTTAGAGGAACAGCAAAATAGTTTTAAGGAAGCTGCGAGAAGCGGGGATGAGCAGACGATCGAAAGCACTATGCGTGCTATGAAGAAGACCGAAATCGACATCGATGTTGAAGGACGGAAAATTCAGAGACTGCAGGAGGATTTGCAAGAAAATAGCGAATTGATTGCACCTTTTGACGGGGTAGTTACGAAGGTTAATGCAGTAGAAGGGCTTGGTTCTAACGAAGGAGAATCTGATGTTATTATCGCGAATGTGAACCTCGGTTTTGAGTTTGAGTTTGCGGCTCCTACGGCATTAATTGATGATCTAGAAAAAGGAGCAAGATTGATTGTTCGATTAGGAGGCAGTAATGCCAGACAAGTCGAGGGGAGAATTGAGGCTATTAAAGATACCGAACCACTTAGTGAATCAGGAAACGATGGAAACACACCTGCTTACAAAGCTATGAATCAACTGGTTATTACTATTGAGGATAAGGAGCTAAAGGGCGGGGAGTTGGCAGAGACCCAGTTGATCAAAA
This sequence comes from Paenibacillus sp. FSL K6-0276, assembly GCF_037977235.1. Lineage (NCBI taxonomy): Bacteria > Bacillati > Bacillota > Bacilli > Caryophanales > Paenibacillaceae > Paenibacillus > Paenibacillus sp. FSL K6-0276. Next base: position 1,768,452 of record NZ_CP150276.1, read on the forward strand.
CGGTGAATGATATGCTCATAGTGCCGAATAAAGCCATCCACAAAGAAGGAGACAAATCGTACGTATTTGGCGTGGAGGAAAGAATGGGACCGCTAGGCAACAGCTTTTTTGTTAGCAAAACCTACATTACGATCATTGATTCGAATGAAGCTCAATCGGCAATAGAGGGTTTAATGGAGGAGCAACAGATCATCTTGGAGAGCGGTGATCCGCTACAAGAAGGCGATAAGATTCGATTACACTAGCTAATAAACGTGTTTAAACAATTTGTTCAATCCGCGGTTCAATACGTGAACTGGATGTTAAAGTGTTAAACATTGCCGGTGAAGAGTCTTTGGCGTATTTAAGCGGACGGAAAACAGCAGAAGAAGTAGCCAAGCTGATCCAGAATCGGGTAACAACCTATTTAAACGAATAGGAAGATACCAGGAATCAGCCCACATTCGTACGCTGATTCCTATTTCACAGAAGAGGGAAAGTCCAATATAGATTTTATTTTTTTATCGGGAGGTACATTTATGCATAGGCCAAAAAAGACGTGCATGGTAATGGTGCTAAGCGCCGCGATGTTGAGTCCACTCGTTTCCTTTGACGTGTACGGGGCACTCGCAGCGGATTTTTCCGTTTCCCAAACTGCTGCAGCCACGTCTAGCCTGACATTGGATAAACTCAGCTCGGTCACATTGAAGCAGAGCGTCAGTGTGAAGCTGACGGATATGGATATTTTTGCTCAGTCTGACGGGAATATTCTCACATACACGCTTCGTTACAGTAATAACAGTGGCAGTAGAATAGATCTTATCGATTATTTTTCCAAGGTCTCCACGCCGAGTGGCGCAATCGTAAAAGGAAAAGAAGTTACGAGTGATGCTGGTAAAAGAACGGTGCCTGTGAATAGCAGTCAATCCGTGACGTACTATGTGAATATTGGAAAATCGGCACAGGTAAACGGAATTAAGGTTTCCATGTTCGGATGGGATTTTAGCAGCGGCACTTATGAGAAAAAGCTGGGTGGTTTCACGATTCCGGCCCAGTACTCATCCGTAGTTCCTGTAGGCAAGAGTAAGAAGATTAAGATGAATAATCTTTCAGTTACGGCCAAGGCAGATACTGTGCAGAGGTATAAAATCAACGGAAAAGTATATATAAAATTGGAGCTCAGGCTCGCGAATGGGGGAACTAAGGTACTTAGCGATCCTGGATATAAAGCATATCTGAAGTCGGCTGGCGGCTCGGTATTTGAGCTTCTGCCCGATTCTGCCAGCACGAGCTTTAAGCTGCAGCCTCAGGAGAGCAGAATTGTCTACTATTGGACAGAGGTTCCTTCCACGATGAAGACTACTGGTATGATATTGCAGCTCGCGCAAGAAGACGAAGCTCTGAAAATAAATCTTCCGGTGCAATCGTTCAAGCTTCCAGCGGCAGTTTCGGATACCGCCGTGGCTGCAGGTAAAAGCGCAAATTTGATGATGAAACAGCTGCCTGTTACGGTCAAGGCGGAAAGTTTGCAACGAATGAAACATAATGGAAAAGTGTATATGAAGGTCGGGGTTAATCTCGCAAACGGAGGAAAGAGGGTACTAAGCGATCCTGGATATAAAGCACAGCTGAAGTCGGCTGGCGGCTCGGTATTTGATCTTGTTCCTGAGGACGATACAGGGAACAGCTTCAAGATCCAGCCAGGACAGAAACGAACGATTTATTATCAGACAGAGGTTCCGTCCAATCTGAAAACAGACAATATGACGATGCAATTCACGCAGGAGGATGAAGCTTTGAAAATGACGTTACCGGTAAAAACCTTCAAGCTACCCGCTGTTACCGCTGATGTGCCTGCGGCGGATTATGCTGTCAAAAAAATATCCGTTAACCATCAAACGATTGAAACGCAGTTGAAAAGTGCTTCTGTTTATGCCGAGAACGACACCGCTAAGTGGAACCTTCAGTTCCGCGTTGAAAATCTCGGTGAAAAATCAGTGAAGCTGCCGGCTTATGAACTTTCCATCCAAACGGCTGAAGGCTACAGTATACCGGTGAATGCGAAGGCGCTCGACAATGTTACGCTGAAGGCGCTGGAGGAGAAACTCATTGATTTCAGTGCGGATGTGCCGTTACATGTGAAACAGAACATGCTGCAGCTGCAAATAACGGAGCCTGCGGTGGAAGGGAAATTTAGCTTCCCGGCAGGCCGATATAAAATTCCTTATGCTCAAGAAGGTAAAAATCATCTGGGGTTGGAGAACATCATGGAAAACGATCATGGTACATTCGGCGTAAAGCTGAGTTCATATCAGCGGCTGCCTTGGGGAGATGGGGATCAAATTGCAGCCCGTATCAGCATTCGTAACACCAAAGCGTTAACCGTACAGCTGCCTGAACTCAAAGCCAAAGTTAATGCTGATATGCGGGATCTCAGCAGTACGGCCCAAATCGTGGTACCGAATGATCAAACGACCCTGGCGCCTAATGAAACCGTAGAGATGTATGTGCTTGCCAAGGTGCCGTATTCCTACAATTTTAATCAATTACGAATTGAGCTGCAGGAAATTTCAGGAGAGGACGTCACGAGGTTTCTGTCGCTAAATACCCGTGCGCTCAACAATGTGATGAACCAGGTTGCTGTAGGTGACTCTTATCGCATCCATACGCCGGGCAAGAAAGCGGAAGTCCGTGAACGCATGACTACCGTTTACCATGACAGCAGCTCCAATTTGATTTATACGGAACTGGAGATGGCCAGTCAGGAAACACGTCAATCCAAGCAGGTGCAGCTGGTTGCTTACTATAAATCACCGGATAACGAGTATTTTGAGGCAGAGGTTAGTCAATCGTCCAACAAAACAAGCCCGAATGGAAAAAATCTGGTTACGGTTTGGAGCAAGCTTCCGCTGAATGTAAATACTTCACAGCTTGTATTGTATGTCGGCGAAGGTGTAGCAGGCGGAAAGCTGACAGAACTTGGGGAAGAATCAACGGCAGTCATTGGATCGATCAATACCGTGGGATTAGCACTTAGCCCTAGAGCTATACAACCAGCAACGAGTCTAGGAAATGTGGAGTTGTTTCCTTATAAACTCTCCATTACGAGAGGAGAAGCTACGCTTAGTGGAGGGAAAGACATGCTCAATACCGTTATTCATTATAATCTCTCCAGAAATGGCGATTACGAGACAGGCGAATATGAACACAAGCTCATTATGGAAATTATTGACCCGACCGGACAATCCACGGAGAAGACTTTAACACTCGGCACCGATTTGACCATCGGCAGCAATAAAACATACTCCATTACATTGAATAACAACTTCCGCAAAAATGTAAGCGGAGGGGGAGTTCGCATCAATCTGTATGATGAGTTCCAGGGGCGGAGAATGCTGCTTGGAAGCCAAGCGTATCCAGTGATTTATGAAGAGAGCTCAAGCAAAGGAAACGGCGGCGCGAGCGAATAAAGCATCAAGGAAGGCGCATACGCAGATTTCAATAATGGTATAAATACTTCAAAGAAATCTGGGGTAAGAGCGATCGTAAGAATCCGTATTCGTAGTGATGCTTAGTCTTAATTTATTCGTAGTGATGTTTATTTCTCCATAGGAATTCTCAGTGTCACTTGAGTCCCAACTTCGATAATACTGTTTATTGATAATCCATACTCTGGTCCATACATCAGCTTGGCTCGGTCATGTTCATTTTTGAGTCCATAACATTAGATTTTGTTACTAGTAAATGAGGAAGTCGCTCTGGCGTAATTCCAATTCCATTGTCATTAACTTGAAAAACAATACACGGATTATCCCATTTTGTTGAAACGCTAATTTTTCCGCCGCCTTCTTCTCGGTTTTCAATCCCATGAATAATGGCATTTTCAATGAGGGGCTGAAGCATTAGATTAGGCATGTGGCAAGTAAGAATCTCCTCATCTATTTGGTATTCCACCTCAAAGCTATTGCTGTGCATGATGAGCTGAATACTCATGTAGGATTGTATGTTAAGAATTTCGTCCGAGACTAAGATCATATTGTCGCCCTTATTCAGGGTGGTTCGATAAAATGTGGACAATAACTGAGCCATTTCACGATAGGAAAAGCGGGAGGAAGCTTGGGTTTCGGGAAATAGCAGCAGACTTTGATATCCATTCAAATTGATATAATCAGCTGGGGTTCCTAATAGCGATAGGACAAAGCTTTCGAATTCCGGTCCGACATGTTCAAAAAAGTAACTTTATGCTCCCTTATCAGATCAAGTATTTTCTGATAGAATATTCTTTGTGCAATAGATTGGACAAGTGCTTAATATGAATACAATGATTAAAGGAGAGGTTTATACATGAGAGCAGAAACAACGGGCCGGGTAATGCTTGTAGATGGAATGGCTCTGCTGTTCCGGGCCTTTTATGCGACCTCTTATGGAGGATATATTCGCAAGACAAAAGCTGGATTGCCAACAAATGCGGTGTATGGTTTTTTGCAGTATTTTTTCGATGCGGTAAGTACATTTGAGCCATCTCATGTCGTATGCTGCTGGGATATGGGCAAAGGAACGTTCCGCACAGAGAAGTACGATGGATACAAATCGAATCGGATTGAAGCGCCATTAGAGCTGATTCCGCAGTTCGATCTAGTAAAAGATGTAGTAGCTGAGCTTGGGGTGCCGAATATCGGACTAGCTGGTTACGAAGCGGATGATTGCATTGGTACGTTAGCTTCTTTGTACAGTGATAATTCTGAGGTATATATATTGACGGGTGACCATGATATGCTTCAGCTCATCGATGAGAACGTTAAGGTCGTAATTATGAAAAAGGGTCGCTCTAACTATAAAGTGTATGACCTTGCAGAGTTGCTGGAAGAAAAAGGTCTAACCCCTAGACAGGTCATTGACCTGAAGGGCTTCATGGGTGATACCAGTGACAACTATCCAGGGGTAAAAGGGATTGGTGAGAAGACTGCGCTGAAGCTATTGACCGAATATGGCACAGTTGAAGGTGTAATTGAGAATCTGCATCTGCTTCCTAAAGGTGTGCGTACCAAAATCGAAGCAGATCTGGATATGCTGCATTTATCTCGAGAGCTAGCAGAAATCCGTTGCGATGTACCGGTGGTCTGCGAGCTAACGGAAGCCTTGTGGCAACTACAGCGGGAAACAGCCGCGCGCAAATTTCAAGAACTGGAGTTCGGCAGCCTGATGCATTTGATCGCTGAGGTGCAGGACGAACGGGGAATTGTACAGATTGAGTTAGGCGATTTGGGTTAAGGATAAACTCTCTTCATGCAAAGGGGCATGAAGAGAGTTTTATTAAAATATAAGAACGTATAAGTTTCACGCTATACATTATCCCTATATTTCTCGCTTAAACGCCTTCGGCGTCCTTATAAGGACGCCGAAGGCGTTTATACTTGTTGTGATAGCGCTTCATTCGACGTATAATTAGGGCTGGTAATTGCTTTTTTTAATGATTTTATTCATTGGTGTATGGGTAGCGTATTAACTTCTAACTAGAGAAAGGGAGATAATTGCTGTGAAGCTATTGGGAGCGATTGAAGCAGGCGGAACAAAGTTTGTATGTGGGATTGGTTATGAGGACGGTACTATTATTGACCGTGTGAGCTTTCCGACTACCACTCCAGAAGAAACGATGGGACTAGTGATAGACTATTTTAGAGAGAAGAATGTAGAAGCTTTCGGAATAGGATCTTTTGGACCGATTGATCCTGTGCTGGACAGCCCTACTTATGGCTATATAACAACGACACCAAAACCTCACTGGGGACAATATAATCTGGTGGGTACAATGGCTGAGCAATTTAATGTGCCGATCGGATTTGACACGGATGTGAATGGTGCTGCGCTTGCTGAGAGTAAATGGGGAGCGGCTAAAGGTTTGGACAGCTGCCTTTATATTACGGTTGGGACAGGCATTGGAGCGGGAGCGGTTGTAGGTGGCCAGATGGTACATGGATTGTCTCATCCTGAAATGGGGCATATTCTAGTTCGCAGACATCCAGAAGATACGTTTGAGGGCTACTGTCCATATCATGGCGATTGCCTTGAAGGGTTAGCCGCAGGTCCGGGGATCGGTAAACGCTGGGGACAACCGGCAGGCGAGCTACCGGTGGACCATCCGGCATGGGATATGGAAGCTCACTATCTAGCACATGCACTCATGAACTATGTGCTGATTCTGTCTCCTCAAAAAATAGTAATGGGCGGTGGTGTCATGAAGCAAAGTCACCTGTTCCCGTTAATTCGTACCAAGCTGCAAGAGCTGTTGAACGGTTATGTTCAGCATCCATCTCTTAATGTCGACATCGATAATTATGTTGTGTCACCGGGTCTTGGAGACAATGCAGGGCTTGCTGGAGCGATTGGATTGGCTACATTGGCTTTAGCTAGAAACTAGTATAAAAAGACATTGACTGTAAGGTAATATATGGTATTGTAGAATCTAACAGTATAGCATTTAATGAGGGAGCACCTCTTTCACGTTTATCGTGAGAGAGGTGCTTTTTTGCGTTTCGGGGTCTGATTGAGAAATAGATTCTCTCCCTCCGAAGGAGGCTCTGCCCGGAAGGTTATTATGCTTGCTGTAAGTTGAGAAAGGTAGGGATGAATATGCAAATTGTATTTATGAACCGTTTATCGAGAATATCTGGAGTGGATCAAGAGGTGTACGCCCAGTTGTGGATTGGGGAGGAAGAAGGGATCTGGAGTCTGGGCTGGTGTGATTTTTTAGGAGGAGAGAATTGCATCGAGAATTTATGGTATGAAGGCGGTTCATGGAATGAAATGCTCTGTGTATACAGGCATGAGCTGGCAGTGAAGATGGGAGATGGCTATCGACCCTTGATAGATGGGATATTCCACGAGAAAGATGGTCTTACTGGACGTAATCAGGAGCAGTTGAAGCTTCAATATTACAGCGAACATCATGGAAATGAAGCCATTTATGAGGAGTTATGTACTTGGCGCCGCGGAAAAGCTTCGAGTGAACGGAAGGCGCCCTATATTCTCGCCAGCAATCGTCTGTTGCGCTTGTTAAGCACGTTTCTACCGCATACACCAGAGGAACTGTTGCAAATTCCAGGTGTAGGAGAAGGAAAGGTGACACAGTTTGAGGAAGATTGGCTGGCTATAACTACTGCGGTGGCAAGGGAACATTCCTTTCCTCTGAATTGGGTACACGAAGTAATCGAAGAGGAGTCTTTTGTATCTTGGCTTTATAAACAGAAAGAGGTCAAATATAAGAAGCAACTAGAACGACTGCGCTTACAGCGGATTCTGCTGCAGGGAATCGAGAATGGATTGGGTTTGGAACAACTTAAGGTGAATAGTGGAGTGAACCGCCGTGAACTGATTGAAGCCGTAGAGGAACTAGAAAGAGAAGGTTACTCTGTGGAGAAACTGATCGACGTAGAGCTTGGCTATATGCCGCAGAATGAGCAGGAAGCGGTATGGAATGCTTATGTCGAGCTCGGGGATCTCTTCCTAAAACCGGTGTTACATAAGGTGTATGGAGAGGATTTTTCCGCTGCTGAAGGATTGGATATTTATTATGAGCGTCTGCGGTTGATCCGCATCCGTTTCCGTCGAGAGCAAACGCATAAAGTGGGTATAGCGACTAGTTTATAATTGTGATTTCTCATACCAAAAAGACGAAGGCTTCCGTATACCTTACGGTTACAGGGCCTTCGTCTTGCTTATTCGTCCGATTCGTTTCATAGCCATTCCTTCTTGCGGAATACATACAGCATCCCACAGCCCAGCGTCAACATAACGCCTATAACGCCATAATAGCCGTATTTCGTATGAAGCTCAGGCATATGATCAAAGTTCATACCATAGATTCCCGTAATTACGGTCAGGGGCATGAATATTGTTGTGATCGCCGTAAACACTCTCATAATTTCATTCGCGCGGTTGGCGATACTAGATTGGTATGCCTCTCGTAAGTTGCCCATGAGATCGCGGTACGTCTCAAAGGTTTCAGATATTTTAACCGCATTTTCATAAATATCGCTGAAATATTTCTGCAGCTGATCATCAATCAGACGGAGGTCTTTTTTATTCAGAGTATTGATAACCTCTTTTTGTGGTCCCAGCATCTTCTTCAACCATAGAATTTCACTTCGCAGACCGATAATTTCGCTGAGATGTGACTTCTTGGTGTGCATGAGGATATCCTCTTCTAGCTTCTCAATCCGGGCTTCAATTCGGTCGCCGACGGAGAAATAATTGTCCACGACAAGGTCAATAAGTAAGTAAAGGAACATATCCGGTTCACTTACCTCTTGCTCCCAGAGCATAGGCTTCAAGATTCGCAGCTCATTGATCTTTTGTTTCGTTACGGTGATGATGTAATGTCTTCCAAGGAATACATTGAGCGCCCGTAGGAAAATTTCTTCATCATCAAAGCGGATGCTATTTACAACTATAAAGTAGTGACTTTCGTATATTTCGATCTTCGGACGCTGATCCTCTTCGCTAAGGCAATCCTCAACAGCTAGATCATGTAGGTTGAACAAGGGCTGAAGCAGCTCCAAATCCTCTACATCGGCGTCAATCCAATAGAACCCTTCCGTTGGGGGTGTCAATGTTTCATCAATTTCATCAATAGGTGTAAAAACCCCTGCATTCACCAGCCGGATTTTCATCTGATTCCACTCCTCCTGTCCCCAGGTCTTCACCAGGGACTGCTAATTAAGCACAGAGAAAAAAATCAGCTTGGCCGGGGTTACAATCAATACAAAAGGCCAAATGACGTTTCGAGGGCATGAAGAAGAACTGCTCCCGCCGCCGGCAAGCTGATGATTATCCTGTGTGGTTGCTCATTCTGTACACTTAATTGCGAGCTCGGGTCGCCTTCCATCCTTCTTCTCACCTCATCTTTTCGTTCAGGTATGAAATACTTGTCTAGTATAACAACGGAGTATGCCTCTTTCAAGCTAATTTATTGTGATTTTGAGGCTCCTTCAGCATTGTATGGACTTGACGAAAAGGAGGTTCATGATTTAAAGTGATTTTAAAGTAATTTAATTGAATACAGCTAAATCTTATCAAGAGCAGGTGGAGGGACTAGCCCTATGAAACCCGGCAACCGGCGTGTGAACGCACGGTGCTAATTCTTGCGGAATTTCTGCTGACGCCTAAACGTCTTCAGAATCATTCTGGCAGATGAGAGAGGCGCATATGACTGTAGATATGACCTTTCTCGATTTCCGAGAAAGGTCTTTTTATTGTTCAGCAGGCCGCAGTGCGGCAAAATAACTTAAATTCAGCTAAGGAGTGGAAAGACAATGCCAATTAAAATTCCCGACAGTTTACCCGCGAAAGAAGTACTATCCGGAGAAAATATTTTTGTGATGGACGATAGTCAGGCTTTCCATCAGGATATCCGTCCACTACGGATTGCTATTCTGAACCTCATGCCGACTAAAGAGACGACAGAGACTCAATTGCTGCGTTTAATTGGAAATTCGCCACTACAAGTTGATGTTACGCTACTGCATCCACGTTCCCATATTTCCAAGAATACTTCTGCTGAACATTTGAAGAGCTTTTACAAAACCTTTGACGAGATCAGCCACCGCCGTTTGGATGGCTTAATCGTTACAGGTGCTCCTGTAGAGCAATTGGAGTTCGAGGATGTATCGTATTGGGAAGAACTGAAAGAGATTTTTGAATGGAGCAAGGACAATGTGACTTCAACCATGCATATTTGTTGGGCGGCACAGGCAGGCTTATATCATCATTTTGGTGTTCGTAAAGTGGCATTGCCTGAGAAATGCTTTGGCGTCTTCGCTCATACGATTAATCAAAATAACATTAAATTGTTGCGCGGCTTTGACGAGGTGTTCCATGTACCACACTCCCGACATACCGATGTCTCCCGTGAAGATATTGAGAATAATCCAGATCTGCAGATTCTGGCGGAATCCGAAGAGGCTGGTATGTATCTAGTGGCTACAAACGACGGTAAACAAATATTTGTGACCGGTCATTCCGAATACGATCCTTTATCCTTGAAATGGGAATATGATCGTGATGTGACAAGAGGGATGGAGATGGCTTTGCCGAAACATTACTTCCCTAAAGATGATCCAGATCGAACACCTCCAGCTGTGTGGCGCGCGCATGCCAATTTATTATTCTCTAACTGGCTCAATTACTATGTATATCAAGAAACGCCTTATGATATCGACCCCATTGTTTATTGATAACAGGCTACATTATAAATTAGGAGGCATTAATCATGGATGACAAACTTAGGATTGAAAGCAGACTGGCTCAAATAGGTTCTCAAGAAGATCCAGCCACAGGAGCAATTAATTTTCCGATTTATAATGCAACGGCATTTCGTCATCCAAAACTCGGTCAGAGCACAGGGTTTGATTATAGCCGCACCAAGAGTCCGACCCGTTCAGTGCTTGAGAATGCAGCTGCGGAACTGGAATCTGGAGATGCAGGATTTGCTTGTAGCTCAGGGATGGCAGCTATACAAACGGTTCTTACCTTGTTCGCTCAAGGTGACCATCTGATCGTTTCACTGGATCTTTACGGCGGTACCTATCGTCTGTTGGAACGGATATTGTCCAAGTTTGGAATCACTGCTTCTTATGTAGACACGAATGATTTGGATGCACTGGAAGCTACGCGTCGTCCGAATACGAAAGCTGTATTCATTGAAACGCCAACGAATCCGCTTATGATGATCACGGATATTGAAGCCGCATGCACCTGGGCCAGTCACCATGGGCTGCTTAGCATTGTAGATAATACGCTGCTGACACCATTTTTCCAACGGCCTATAGAATTAGGTGCGGATATTGTAGTTCATAGCGCTTCTAAGTATTTGGGGGGTCATAATGACGTACTGGCAGGTCTAATTGTATCTAAGGGTGTAGAATTATCAGCTGAAATAGCTATTCTACATAACTCTATTGGCGCTGTGCTCGGACCAACGGACAGTTATCAGTTGATGAGAGGCTTGAAGACATTGGCGCTGCGAATGGAGCGTCACGAGAGTAATGCACTAGCGATTGCCCACTACTTACTAGAGCACCCAGCGATTGCGGAAGTGTTCCATCCAGGATTGCCAGATCATCCGGGATTTGAAATCCAGAATCGCCAATCCTCAGGCAATACCGGGATTTTTTCTTTCAAATTAAAAGATGCCAGATACGTAGAGCCTCTACTTCGTCACATTCGTCTTATTGCATTCGCAGAGAGCCTTGGCGGCGTAGAGTCACTTATGACTTATCCGGCTGTACAAACGCATGCTGATATTCCTGTGGAAATTCGAAATGCTGTGGGTGTAGATGACCGTTTGCTGCGCTTCTCCGTCGGTATTGAACATGCGGAGGATTTGATTGCTGATCTTGGCCACGCACTGGAGGCAGCAAGGGCAGAAATTGAGTCGGAATAACCGGGATTTACTTTCAATCGAGCGTTAGTCGAGAAATAGAGAATAACTGGCAGTATCGCTTATTGCGATGCTGCTTTTCTTCTGGATGGGATCTGGCGAAGAACGTAAAAGCATTTTTCAAGCTGTTCAGATTGTGATACGATGAGAAAATGAACTGTTCATTTCTACGAGGAAGGGTTGTCATCTTTAAAGGAAGACAACGTCTTTTCTTCCTGTGATTTTGTGATTCTACCAATACCCCTAAGGGTTTAAAAGGAGGATGCGAACGATGAGTGCGATAGATCTTATTTTGGACAAAGCCCTAAGGGGTGAACGTCTCCAATTGGAAGATACCATCCGACTGTTCGAGAGCAACGAAATTGAGAAAATGGGTGCTGCTGCAAACACCATAATGGAACGCTGGCATCCGGACCCGATGGCCACGTTTGTAATTGGTCGTAATATTAACTATACGAATGTATGTGATGTCTACTGTCGTTTCTGCGCATTTTATCGCAGACCGGGATCGGATGAGGGCTATGTACTGCCGGATGAGACGATCTACCAAAAAATCGCTGAGACCATTGCTGTAAATGGTACAGAAATACTGATGCAAGGCGGAACGAACCCTAATCTTCCTTTCAGTTATTATACAGATATACTGCGTGGAATTAAGCAACGGTTCCCTGAGATTACAATGCATTCCTTCTCACCAGCGGAGATTATGAAGATGAAAGAGGTATCTGGATTATCCCTTGAAGAAGTGGTTCGTGAAATCCATGCTGCTGGTCTGGACTCATTGCCAGGTGGCGGCGCTGAAATTCTCGATGACCGTACACGTCGCAAAATCAGCCGACTTAAAGGCTCGTGGCGCGAGTGGATGGATGTAATGCAGACGGCACATAAGGTTGGTATGAATACGACAGCTACGATGGTAATTGGACTTGGTGAGAGCATGGAGGAGCGGGCACTGCACTTACTACGTGTGCGCGAAGCTCAGGACGAGTGTATTGCCAACAAATATGATTCAGAGGGCTTCCTGGCCTTTATCTCTTGGACTTTCCAACCGGACAATACTAACCTGAAGTTGGATAGACAATCGCCTGAGGAATATCTGAAGACGGTAGCCATTAGTCGTCTTGTTCTAGACAACATCAAGAACTTCCAGTCCTCTTGGGTAACTATGGGGCCAGAAGTTGGTAAGCTTTCCCTTCAATATGGCTGCAACGATTTCGGCAGTACAATGATTGAAGAGAACGTAGTATCTTCTGCGGGCGCGACTTACAAGGTCAACATCGAGTCCATTACCCAATTGATTCGAGAAGCAGGCAAAATCCCTGCTCAACGAAATACGCGCTACGATATTCTGCGGGTGTTCGATGACGCTAATGCGAAGATTGATAATGATTTCATCATGCAGAACTAATACGAAATTTATACGGATATATTTAACGCTTGTTTATTGTTCATCCTCTTATAGGGATGAATGATAAACAAGCGTTTTTGGTGTGTGAATAGTTAGAATATTCTTATCAAAATAATAATTGCTGCAATGATTCCGACAGCAATAAGAAGGTTTGAAACTTCGCTCCAAAAACCGGGTGAACCTTCAGAATGAAGTTTCCTTTGATTCACATCAAAATTAGCTTTCGCTGCGTCAGGGTCTGGTAAACGATTAAATTGGTTAGGGTTATTATCATCAAACATAAGAGGACCTCCTAGGTTGATTTTGGTTGATTATAACATTTATTTACAGGTGACTAAAATTCATTATTTATTACAATTTTGTATACACATTATTATCCAAAAGTGATATCATATTCATATCAAATGAATATCTTATGGAGGTGCTTTTTTATGAAGGAGAAGACGCTTCGTCCTGTCAGCGGATTTTGGGTTATTGCATTGATTGCAGTTTGTTTGGGTGGTGGAATCTATGGTGCTGTTCAGGAGTATGTTGCAGTATCGGTCATTCTGTTCGTTGTAGCGGCGGTGCTATGTACGAGTATAACGGTTGTACAACCCAATCAGTCAGTTGTAGTCACCTTTTTCGGCAAATATGTAGGGACTATTACTACGAGTGGATTATTCGCAGTCATTCCGTTTAGCGTACGCAAGACGGTTTCCCTACGAGTTCGTAACTTTAACAGTGTGAAGCTCAAGGTCAATGATGTCGAAGGTAATCCGATTGAAATTGCTGCAGTTATCGTCTTCAAGGTGATTAACTCCGCTAAAGCCCTTTTTGATGTAGATAAATATATGGCTTTTGTAGAGATTCAGAGTGAAACAGCGCTGCGTCATGTAGCTAGCAAATACCCTTATGATAACTTCAATGAATCTGGCATGTCCCTGCGTGCCAATGCAGATGAAATTGCTAAAGAGTTAGCGACTGAGCTCCAAGATCGCTTGTCCTTATCTGGTGTAGAAGTCATTGAAGCCCGGCTTACACACTTGGCTTATTCAACAGAGATTGCCAGCACAATGTTGCAGCGGCAGCAAGCATCTGCCATTCTGTCTGCTCGTCAAATCATTGTAGAAGGTGCAGTTGGCATGGTCGATATGGCGATTAAACAGCTTAAAGAGAGCGGCGTTGTGGAACTTGACGAGGAACGTAAAGCGGCGATGATCAATAATCTGATGGTGGCGATCGTGTCGGAGCGCGGAGCGAGTCCGGTCATCAACGCCGGCTCGTTGTATTAAGGCGGTGCATCATGGCGGCCAAGAAAAGCTTTCCATTGCGGATCGATCCGGATCTGCATGAGGCGTTGGAACGTTGGGCGGGAGAGGAATTTCGCAGTGTAAACGGACATATCGAATACTTGCTGCGTGAGTCTTTGAAACGTGCAGGCCGCTTACCTGAAAGGAAACGCCGAGAAGAGTAACCTGTTAAGGACAGTTCTAGCGTTATTTCTTGGATGCAGAACTATCCGTGTAGGTGACTGCTACCGGGGTTTACAAAACTTTGCCCCCTCTACAGACTTGACTGTCAGAGAGGACAGATTTATAATTACTCCATAATTCACGTTAACAGCATTGACAAAGATATGAATTGATTGTTCTGGACCGTTCAGAGAGAGGGAACATTGGCTGTAATTTCCTCCGGTATCTACTATCGATTTACCCCTTTGTAGCTGCGGTTATGAATTCCCTGAAATGGGATAGTAAGAACCGCCGGTTCATGGTCGTTATTCCATGCTTACGAAGGATTCTGTCTCAACTCTGTTTTAAGAGCGGATTGAGAGAATCGAATTTGGGTGGAACCACGGGTGCAATCGCTCGTCCCTTTGCGGGACGGGCGTTTTTTGTATGCGTGGATATTTCCGTTCCGCAAAATTTAATATGGCCGCTTGGCTTAACGATATGAAGGAGGAATTTGAATGGTAAGTATTAAACTTCCGGACGGCTCCGTTCGGGAATACGCAGAAGGTAGTAATATTGATGATGTAGCGGCTTCTATTAGTAGTGGACTTCGCAAAAACGCGGTAGCAGGGAAATTAAACGGTATTGTCGTGGATCTGTCTACTCCGCTTGAGGAAGGCGCATTGATAGAGATCGTAACTTTGGATTCGGCTGAAGGCTTGGAAGTTATACGTCACAGTACTGCCCACTTGATGGCACAAGCTGTAAGACGTTTGTACGGAACGAAGGAAGTTAAGCTTGGTGTAGGTCCGGTTATCGAAGATGGCTTCTACTACGATATGGATTTGGAGCATCCGCTTAATCCAGAAGATTTGTTAAAGATCGAAAAGGAAATGGATCGCATTATCTCTGAGAACCTTCCAATCGTACGTAAGGAAGTTAGTCGCAAGGAAGCGCTGGAAATATTCGGTGAGCTAGGCGATCCTTACAAGCTTGAACTGATTGAAGCGTTGCCTGAAGATAGTGTGATTACGATCTATGAACAAGGCGAATTCTTCGACTTGTGCCGTGGACCACACGTGCCGTCGACTTCCAAGATCAAAGTCTTTAAATTGATGAATGTAGCGGGTGCTTACTGGCGCGGCGACAGCAAGAATAAAATGCTTCAACGCGTATACGGTACCGCTTGGATCAAAAAAGCGCAGCTCGATGAGCATCTTCGCCTGCTAGAAGAAGCGAAGAAACGCGATCACCGTAAGCTGGGTAAAGAGCTTGAAATCTTCACATTTAATCAATTGGTAGGCCAAGGCTTGCCAATCTGGTTGCCTAAGGGTGCCAAACTGCGCAGTATTCTAGAACGTTACATCGTGGATCTGGAAGCAAGTCTCGGATACCAGCATGTATATACTCCGGTTCTTGGTAATGTTGAGCTTTATAAAACTTCTGGACACTGGGAGCACTATCAAGAAGACATGTTCCCTAAAATGACTATTGATAATGAGGAATTCGTTCTTCGTCCTATGAACTGCCCGCATCACATGATGATTTATAAGAGCTCCATGCACAGCTACCGTGATCTCCCGATCCGTATTGCTGAGCTTGGTATCCAGCACCGTTATGAAATGTCGGGAGCATTGACTGGCTTACACCGTGTACGTTCAATGACTCTTAATGACTCACATATTTTCTGCCGCCTGGACCAAATTAAAAGCGAGTTCATTCGTGTAATTGAGCTGATTAAACAGGTATACAGTGACTTTGGCATTAATGACTATCGTTTCCGGTTGTCCTATCGTGATCCTAAGGATACTGAGAAATATTACGCTA
This sequence comes from Paenibacillus sp. FSL K6-0276, assembly GCF_037977235.1. Taxonomy (NCBI): domain Bacteria; kingdom Bacillati; phylum Bacillota; class Bacilli; order Caryophanales; family Paenibacillaceae; genus Paenibacillus; species Paenibacillus sp. FSL K6-0276. The sequence goes on from NZ_CP150276.1 coordinate 1,784,536, forward strand.
ATGACGAAATGTGGGAAACTGCACAGCGTATGCTGCGTGAGGTTGTAGAGGAAGCGGGTCTGCCATTCTACGAAGCAGAAGGCGAAGCTGCATTCTACGGTCCTAAGCTGGATGTACAGATCAAAACTGTATTAGGTAAAGAAGAGACTCTTTCCACAGTACAGATCGACTTCTTGCTGCCTGAACGCTTTGAACTAGAATATATCGGCGATGATGGTCAGAAGCACCGTCCAGTTGTTCTACACCGCGGTATTTTGGGAACAATGGAGCGCTTTGTTGCTTTCTTGTTAGAGAATTTTGCAGGATCACTGCCACTCTGGCTTTCACCACAGCAGGTTAAAGTTATTCCTGTATCTACTGCCTTCGACGATTATGCTAAGGAAGTTACGGACAAGTTGCGTCGCCGTGGCATCTCAGCTGAGGCAGATCTGCGCAATGAGAAACTTGGCTATAAGATTCGTGAAGCTCAGCTGGAGAAAATGCCATACATGTTCGTAGTCGGCGAGAATGAGATGAATGCTGAGACAGTTTCCATCCGTAAACGTGGGGAAGGCGATATTGGAGCTAAGCCGCTTCAAGAAGTCATTGAGCTACTGGCTCAGGAAATTGCAGACCGTGTAATCTCCTAATTACTTGTAATAATCAACACCGAAATTACGTCTAATAACGACCTCTGTCATATGCCCATGAGGATCAAAAATTGATCTTTATGTATAAAATTTTGTGAATCGGGAAACCTTCGCTAATAAGGGGGAGGTTTATCACATGAACAAAATGGGCATATTTCAGAGGTTTTGGTGTCTTTTCGTCACAATAGTTCTACTGTTGACTGCTGCAGGTATCATTCCTGAATCAAAGCATCAAGCAGTTGTGGCTAATGGGACAGGAGACACATTACAGCGTACCGACATTAGCAAAACGCTTTCGAATGAGGTGCAACATACCCAGGCTAACTCTGGTTCAATGAGAACCAAAGATCAACAAGCTATTCTTACAACAGGCCGCGCCACAATATTGTTTAACGAGTCACATGCAAGCTCACCTGTAATACCTGCGACAACAAAAAATAAACCAGCAGCTACAAAGTCACCACAGAGCACCAAAACTCCTGCCATCAAAGCTCCAACCACCAAAGGGAACGGGGGCACTGGTTCTTCAAAATCACCGAATTCTGTTCCTGTAGCTGCGCCAGCTGCTGACCAGATTATTACTTCAATGAAAGTGATGGCGACGGGTTATACTGCGGGTTATGAATCTACAGGTAAAACATCTAAACATCCCGAATACGGAATCACCTATTCAGGTGTGAAAGTACGTAGAGATAAGAATACAGTCTCGACCATTGCTGCTGACCCTAAAGTAATACCGTTAGGGAGTATACTTTATATACCTGGCTATGGTTACGGCATAGTTGCGGATACAGGATCTGCCATTAAAGGACGGAAGATTGATCTGTATTTTGCTACTACGAAACAGGTGTATAAGGAATGGGGCAAAAAATCAGTTGTAGTTCAGCTCATTAAGCGTGGCAACGGTACATGTACGGAAGTCATGCTGAAGAAGCTCAGCCAGGCGATTGAGACTTATAATGCTGTACCGCAATCCCTGCTGGAAGAATCCATTTAAGATTTAGGGTAAGTATTTCAATGAATTTGGTGGATTGAACTTATTTTCACTTGGTCATGCATAATAGTGACATCACCTTGCCATAATACGGACTGGGGCAGAGCATTAGCCTCATCCGAGATGTTCTCTTAGTAAGCATTATCTATGCTGCATAAGGGATAAGGGAGGTGAATTCCGTGGCCAATAATAAAAAATCTAAAGTTCAAGAAAATTACAAAACACCGAATGAAAAATACAATGCTGAGTTTGCTGTTGAGAATGACGGCACTACTAAGCAAAGTGGAAATACTTCTAAACCAGCTCAGAAACCGCAACAATAATGCGATACTGAAGCAGAAGAATGCTGAATAAAGAGACTGTCCCAGATCAGTTTATAACTGAGGGACAGTCTTTTTTTCATATATATAGTAGTATATTGAATATTATCCCATACGTCTCCGTCTAGAGACTGAGTGGAAGTTCCTTCTCTCGCCGCTGTTTATAAGTGACTAATTCCTGTAGACTAAGGCTATAAGATTGAAGAAGAGAGCGTTCCACTAATTTAAAGGGGAAATGGAATATGAAAAGAAGGTTCACTAGTCAGATTTTTGGCGGTCTGATCCTGATAGGGATTGGAGCCATGTTTCTACTCAGACAATTGGGTTACACCGATTTCAGCTTAGGTTATGTGATCTCAAACTATTGGCCTGTTGTCTTGATATTAATGGGGATGAAGCGACTTCTGGGTACAGGAGACGAACACTCAAAGGGCGGGTCTTCACCTATTGGTGGTTTTTTCTTTCTGGCGATCGGAGTGTTCTTCCTTGGACGGAATTTGGACTGGTTCGATATTTCAGCAGGGGAATTTTTCAAAATGTTCATTCCAGTCATGTTGATTGGCGGCGGACTTTATGTGATTTTTAAACCGCGAGGTTCAGTTCCACCTGTGCCACCAACTCCACCGACACAGCCTGACTACTTTCCTTCAGGAAAAAGCTCACTGGACGTGGAACCGCCAAAACCGCTGGATTCCACACTAGATGAGCAATTCGAGCAGAAATTCGGCAAACCTTCCGGTCAACGAGACTGGAAGATTAATCTTCAAAAAGATGAAGAAGAGGATGAGGACGAAACTGGAGCTTTTAAGTCCACCGCTGAATCACGTTGGCAGGAGAAACAGGAGCGCCATGAGCGCAGACGTCAGGAACGTCATGAGCGTCACGCTAGAAGACATGGGGAATGGCATGAGGAGTTCCATGAGTCAGGGAGTAACAAAGAGTCGACCAATCGCTCTGCTTTTATCGGGGATGTCCACATGGGTCGCGAGCATTTCCAACTGAAGAATACGAATGTCTCGCAGTTTATCGGCGATACTGTCTTGGATCTGACGAATGCACAAATTGCTTATGGAGAGACTAAAATTAATATCTCCGCTTTTATAGGTGACATCAAGGTGTACATTCCAAATGATATGGATCTTGGCATCTCAGTGAACAGCAGTTCTTTTATCGGCGATATGGAAGTACTAGATCAATCACGCAGTGGATTTATGAGCAGTGTTCAATGTAAGACGCCTTATTATAAAGAAGCCGGCAAAAAAGTTCGCATTAACGTAAGTGCTTTTATAGGTGACATTAAAGTTAAAACGGTGGGTTAGATGGGGACGATCATAAGTAATACCAAATGGTTATTGACGCTCTATTTTTTGCTCAGTGGAGGAGTAAGTGCTGGGTTAATGTATGCGGGCGCCTGCCTTGGTTACATCGAAGTTGAAGATTATCGCATGTGGCTGTATCTGTGTATTGGTATCGTGTTATTCACCGTAATTATTGGCTATATGGCAGGCAAGCGGATTCAGCGCCGGATTGATCATCTGGATCTGAACATGCTGCAGGTGGCAAAAGGAAATCTTTCTGTGCGGATGCCAGAGAGTGACGACCAGTCTTTTGCGAGAGTGTATCACGAATTTAATGTCATGATGGATACGGTCGAGAACAAGATGCAGCTTCTGCAGCGATTGGGTGAACAAGAGGTTATTGAGAAGGAACAGGCAGCGGAGAGTGCGGTGTTGGAGGAAAGAAGGCGAATGGCCCGGGATTTGCATGATACGGTGAGCCAACAGCTTTTTGCCATCCACATGTCGGCTTCTTCGCTGCCTAAAGTGCTGAAGGTCAATGAAGCTCAAGGTCAATTGGTAATGGATCAGTTAATTGCAATGTCACAGATGGCACAAAAGCAGATGAGAGCGCTCATTGCACAGTTGCGACCAGTGGAGCTGGAAGGCAGGAATCTATTCGAAGCTCTGGAAAAATGGTTCCCTGACTATTGTCGCCAGAACGGTTTAAAAGGAATGAAGGAGCTTGAGCTACAAGGAGAATTATCTGAGGCAATTGAACATCAGTTATTCTTGATTATTCAGGAGGCTATGGCGAATATTGTGAAGCATGCTGAAGCTAGACTGGTAAGTCTATCGCTGCGTGAAGGGTCAAGACAGGTTGTGCTGAGTATTAGTGATGACGGTCAAGGCTTTGAACATATACAGCAAAAACAGGGTTCGTACGGTCTCACCACTATGCGCGAACGTGCGGAGAAACTGGGCGGACAAGTGGAGATTATTAGCCGTAAGGGTGCGGGAACGACCATACGCGTACATATCCCTAAGTTTGTTCAAGGGAACTCTGAGTTAGAGAAAAAGAGTGTGCTAGGAACAGATACACAGGACGAGGAGGAATAGAGTATGAGTGTCATAAGAGTGTTGCTCGTAGATGATCATGATATGGTACGGATGGGTCTCAAAACATATCTGATGCTGGAGCCGACGTTTGAGGTTATAGGAGAAGCAGCGAATGGACAGGAAGCGTTGGAGATGCTCCGTGCTGGTGGACATGAAGGCTTACCCGATCTCGTGCTAATGGATCTGATGATGCCTGTGATGAATGGTGTGGAGACTACTCGTGCAGTGCTGTCAGAATTTCCTGGTCTCAAAATCGTTATCTTGACGAGCTTCCTTGAGGATGACCTCGTCGTGGACGCTATAGAAGCTGGAGCAGTCAGCTACGTGCTCAAAACTGTATCAGCAGAAGAGCTGATCTACGCATTGCAAGGTGCATTCCGTGGAATGCCAGTCATGACTGGTGACGTATCACAAGCGCTAACACGTGGCATTCGCCAACGTACCGTGCAAGGCGATTCCTCCGGTTTGACGGAGCGTGAGAAGGAGGTCTTGCTACTCATTGCCGAGGGCAAGACCAATAAGGATATCGGCGAGGAGCTACATATCAGCATCAAAACGGTGAAGACGCATGTCAGCAACCTGCTGATGAAATGCGAGCTGGATGACCGTACCCAGTTGGCTATTTATGCTCATCGGAAGGGTTGGGCTCAGGGTTAGGGTTAGGGTTTGGTTTATGATGCATTACGGTAGACTATCGGTGCTTAAAGGTAATAGGTTATTGATTTTTAAAGTAGGTTATACGGAAATCCTCCTTATTAATTTGAGTTTTGCACTTGTCCAAAGGATTAAAGGGAAATCCTCCGTCTAAATCCTTCATTTTTCTCATAAACGGATATATTACAGAGAATTATAGGGAGATATTCCTATTAATTCTTGATTTCTTGTGAAATTCGGCTAATTATAGGGAGGTTTTCCCTATAATAAAGTTGTTTGACTTCTCTCGCTGCGGTGTCCATACGTTTATTGCGGAGCAAGCTGAATTTTTTTATATTCTTCCAGTTTGTTGTTTGTTGTTTGTTGTTTGTTGTTTGTTGTTTGTTGTTTGGCGTTTGTAGATTGTTGATTTTTCATTTTTTGTTTATTGTTTTTTTGTCTTTTGTCTTTTGTCTTTTGTCTTTTGTCTTTTGTCTTTTGTCTTTTGTCTTTTGTCTTTTGTTGTTTGTCTTTTATGTTGGAAGTTCGGGCCGCGACGTTTTCCGCGCCCGAGCTTCTTTTTTTACTTCCCTGCCTAGGGATTGGGTATCAGAGCAAAAAGTTTACGTCCGCCTTTGAAATCATGTTCCACCCGCAGGGTCAATTCAAAGGAACATGATTTCAAGAGCGGTGTAGCCTGAAACCCAATCCCGCCTAACAGCGGTGTCCCGCCTGAAACCCAGTCCCGCCATATCCGCCTATATCTTTTATCTCCGCTTAAATTGTTTTTAATGTGACGTTAAGGTTTAAAGTACAAAATAAGAAACAAGAAAACAAATTAATCCTTGTCAGGCGACAGGATGCAGGAGGTAAATAAACATGGACGATAACAAAAACAACTTTAATCGTGACAATGGACCAGCACCAGATCGGGATTGGGACAATAATAACCATAATAGCAATAATAATCAGTCATCCGAATCAGGATCATCATACTACTATTCTTACGGACCTTTTAAATCTTTGAACAAAGATGAAAGTAACGTAGACGGAAGTGCTCAGCATTACAACCGGATGGAGCCGGAGCGGGTCGAGATTACACCTCCACAGCCCGTAAAACCACTGCCATATAACACTTCACTTCGCAATACTGGCTATGATGGTAATGGCGGTGGACGAGGTGGAAACGGCGGAGGCGGCGGAGGCGGATCTGAGGGTGGCGGTGGCTGGCAATTTAATAAAAAGCCAAAAAGCTCAGTGAAAACAGTATTGATTTCTTTCCTAGCGGGTATGGTCGTTCTCTCAGGTTCTATGTTCATGGCAGATCGAGGCAACTGGTTCACAGGGGACGCAGCAACTATTGCGAGCTCAGGATCGAATGGAACGGCGAAGACAACGAATGAGAGTGCTAATACTACACCGAATACTACTACTACATCATTGGTGAAAGGATCTCGTGATGTGACGGGTGTAGTTGATGCGGTTGGACCAGCGGTCGTCAAGATTGAGACGCTAGTAAAAATGGGTTCGCGTAATGGAAGTTCAACCAGACCGAACCTGAGTGATCCGTTCTCTCAATTTTTCTTCGGAGATCAATATGGTGGAAGTGGTTCTTCACAAAATGAGCAGGATTCTAAGTCAGGTTCAGATTCGTCATCACAGCTCATCCCTCAGGGTATAGGAACAGGCTTTATTTATGAAAAATCAGGATATATTTTGACCAACCAACACGTTATAGAAAATGCCGATGTAATCCAAGTTACAGTAGATGGCGTTACCAAACCATATGAAGCAAAATTGCTAGGCTCTAGCAAAGATCTGGATTTGGCAGTGCTGAAGATTGAAGGAGACAAGGACTTCCCTACAGTAGCACTTGGGGATTCGGATAGTCTGAAAGTAGGTTCAGAAGTGGTTGCTATCGGTAACCCACAAGGCTTCGACCATACAGTAACTTCTGGTGTTCTAAGTGCAAAAGGACGCAGCATCGATATTAACGAAGAAGATGGCAGTGGAACACGCAACTACAAAAACCTACTGCAAACTGACGCTTCTATCAACCCTGGTAATTCCGGTGGTCCACTGCTCAATATGAATGGACAGGTAATCGGTATGAACGTAGCCGTTAGCACAGATTCCCAAGGTATAGGCTTCGCTATCGCTGTAAATACGATTAAAGAAGTTGTAGATAAACTAGAAGCGAACCAAGCGATTCCAAAAGAACCAGTTCCATTCATTGGTGCAACGCTTATGACGATTACAGATGAAGTAGCTAAGCAAATGGGCACTGATATTAAAGAGGGTTCTGTAGTTGCAGATATTATCTTTAAATCGCCAGCATATGCCGCTGACCTGCGCCCTTACGATATCATTACAGGTGCAAATGGAACAAAACATGCAACAAACCAAGATCTGATCGCTTTCATTCAAACGTTAAAAGTCGGTGACAAAGTAACACTGAATGTTGTGCGCGATGGTAAAAACATGGATCTTTCCGTTACAATCGGCAACAAAAATGATTTTGATACAACGACTACTGGGCAAAGTCAGCAACGATAATACCGGACGGTGATTTACGCGGAAGGGGCAACCCTTCCGTTTTTGTCTAATCATGGTGTGACTGCTACAATATAAATAAATAGAAATGAACAATGGGGGCTGCTTGATGCGACCGAATATTCTTATTATTGATGATGATGAAAAAATTATCTCCATGCTGCGCCGAGGGTTAGCTTTTGAAGGCTACGATGTAAAGACAGCGGTGAATGGAGCTGATGGTTTACGGGCAATCTTGAGCAGTGATCCGGATGTGGTGATTTTGGATGTGATGATGCCTCAGGTAGATGGATTTGAAGTATGTCGTCGTTTGCGAGAAGGGGGCAGTAATGTGCCTGTTCTAATGCTTACAGCCAAGGATGAAATTGAGCATCGTGTGAAAGGTCTTGATCTGGGTGCGGATGATTATCTAGTGAAACCATTTGCACTGGAAGAATTACTTGCTCGGGTACGTGCATTGCTTCGGCGTAAGAGTGAACAAAGTGGAGGTAGTGAGAAAGCGGTTTCTTACGAGGATATAACCTTGGATGTGGATTCACGTGAAGTGACACGCGCCGGCAAGAGACTGGAGCTGACGGCGAAGGAATTCGAGCTGCTGCATCTCTTTATGCAGAATCCGAAACGTGTGCTTTCGCGGGATCTGATCATGGATAAAATATGGGGTTATGATTACAGCGGTGAATCTAATGTACTTGAGGTATACATAGCTATGCTACGCCAAAAGACGGAGGAGCATGGCGGTAAACGCCTCATTCAAACGATCCGGGGTGCCGGTTACATTCTAAGAGGTGACAACTAACATGTCTATAAGATTGCGGCTGACTGCTTGGTATTCAGGGATTTTGGCCGTTATGCTGCTGGCCTTATCAGCCGCAATTTACGGTTTTGTCTATTTTAATACGTATGGTGACTTGAAAGATCGTCTAAAAGTGCAAGCTGAGCAGACGAAACCCTTGTTTAGTTACGATGTCTACAACGGAGAGTTGAAGCTTGGCGGAGTTAGACGTCCTGAAAACTCCAATATGTATACACAGATTTATACGTATGGCAGCAATAGTTTGTCGCAATCGACAAACATGATTAACTTTGGCTTACAGTTTGATTATCCTGCTAAAGATAAAATTGTAAAAGGATTTCGTAATGTTGTTGTAGACGGTAATCAGTTTTTGATCTACGAGATGCCTATCGAACTCGAGCATTTTAATAATAATCCTGTTGCTGTATTACAAGTTGCTGCCTATGTGGGTGAACAGAATAAGCTCTTGGAGCGTTTGAAAAATATATTGCTCGTCGGATCTTTTGCCACCTTGATTGCGGCGTTTACCTTTGGTTTGTTCCTAGCCCGTAAAGCGATGAGTCCCATTGGAAATGTCATTGAGGCTGCAAATGGTATTCAAACAGGAAATGACCTTAGCTCCAGAATTGAATATGATGGACCACCGGACGAAATAGGCCGTCTCATTGAGACTGTCAATAACATGCTTGGGCGTATGGAAGGGTTCTATACAGAGCTTGAGGATTCTTATGCGGCACAGCGTCGATTCGTTTCCGATGCATCACATGAGCTGCGGACTCCGCTAACGACCATTCGTGGGAATATCGATCTACTGCAAAAAGTATGGGAGATGGAGCCGGGCGAAGGGAAAATGAGTGAGGCTGATATTCGCCAGCTCTCGATGGAATCGGTGAAGGATATCGCGGACGAGTCTAAGCGGATGAGTCGTCTGGTATCGGATATGCTCTCTCTGGCACGCGCAGATACAGGGCGTACCTTCGAGATAGAACCAGTGGCACTGGAACCAATGATGACTGAGATTGCGCGTCGGGCATCATTCCTACCTCGTCAAGCGGAGTGGGTTACAGGGGATATGTCCGTTTTAAATGGAAAATATGTTGTTGGCAATAAAGATTATTTACAACAAATGCTGTTTATTTTTATTGATAATGCTTTTAAATACACGCCTTCCGGCGAGGTAAGTTTAGATACCATCTTCTATCAGAATCAAGTGGGTATTCGGATCACCGATACGGGTATTGGTATGGATAAAGATGAGGTTCCATATATTTTCGACCGTTTCTATCGTGCAGATGAATCACGTGGAATTACGGAAGGGATTGGGCTTGGCTTATCCATTGCTAAGTGGATTATTGACGAACATGGTGGGTCTGTGGAGGTTGTTACACGCCAAGGCGAGGGAACCACTTTTGTGATCTGGTTGCCACTTCTCTTTGCTCCGCCGCTGGAATAGGGTATAATTTAAAGAGTGTCCTATTACAGAAGTCAACGAAAGCAGAAAGCTGGTGAAGTCATGGAAGTCATTAAAATTTCTCCCCGGGGATATTGTTACGGAGTAGTCGATGCTATGGTAATGGCACGGCAGGCTGCGCAAAATCTCGATCTTCCCCGGCCGATTTATATACTGGGCATGATTGTTCATAATAGTCATGTCACGAATTCGTTTGAGGACGATGGCATTATTACCTTGGACGGTCATAACCGTCAGGATATTCTCGATAAAGTAGACAGTGGAACCGTTATATTCACTGCTCACGGAGTTTCACCTGAGGTGCGTAAGATGGCAAGGGATAAGGGATTGACTACGGTTGATGCTACCTGTCCTGATGTGACAAAGACGCATGATCTCATTCAGGAGAAAGTCGATGATGGCTATGAGGTTATTTATATCGGCAAGAAAGGCCATCCGGAACCGGAAGGTGCTGTCGGCATTGCGCCAGAGCATGTGCATTTAATTGAAAAAGAAGATGAGATTGCAACCTTATCCATCCCTTCTTCACGGATTGTAATTACGAATCAGACCACTATGAGCCAGTGGGATATTAAACATATTATGAAAAAGCTTCTTGAGACCTTCCCAGGTGCTGAAGTGCATAATGAGATATGCATGGCTACTCAGGTGCGTCAAGAGGCTGTAGCGGAACAGGCGGGCCAATGTGATCTAGTGATTGTCGTTGGCGATCCACGTAGCAACAACTCTAATCGTCTGGCACAGGTGTCGGAAGAAATTGCAGGTGTTTCTGCTCATCGGATTTCTGATGTGTCAGAACTTAACACAGACTGGCTGAAGGGTGTGAATATTGTCGGGGTTACTTCTGGCGCATCTACACCTACACCGATTACCAAAGAAGTCATTAATTATTTGGAGCAGTACGATTCCGAGAATCCCGAAACATGGGAGATCAAGCGTACAGTGAATATGGCGAAACTACTTCCTCCTGTTAAGAATAAGAGCGCAAGTACTACTTAATGCGCTGTAAGCGGACTTATATAATTGAGCTGAAAAGAGCGCTTAACCTCGTCTATCGAGGTTAAGCGCTTTTCTATTTAGAAAAAGCGGTTTCATCTAATTAATCATGAAATATGATTGACGATAATAGATTTCTGGGATAAAATCGCTTTATCGATTAAAAGCATAAAAGCATAAAAGCAAACACGTGTCGTAGCGAGAGGGTATTCAGCGAAAACATTATAAATTTTAAGTGTAGAGAGGAAGTTATTAAAATGATCGTCATTACATCAAATCAAACTCCAGAAGAGCAGGTTAAAAATATTATTGCAGTTATCGAAAGAGAGGGCTTGCAGGTACATCTCTCCAAAGGTGCAGATCACACGGTTATCGGTTTAGTAGGAAGTGTCACTCCTAAGCTTGCAGAACATTTGCAGCAAATGAAGGGTGTGGAGAACGTCGTGAAGATCTCCAAATCCTATAAGTTAGCTAGCCGTGATTTCCATCCAGAGGATACCATTATTGATATCAAGGGTGTAAAGATCGGTGGAGAGAATCTGGTGATTATGGGCGGACCTTGTGCCGTTGAGTCTCCAGAACAGATCGATGAGATTGCTCGGCTAGTTAAAGCTTCAGGTGCTCAGGTACTGCGTGGAGGTGCGTTTAAGCCCCGTACAGGTCCATACAGCTTCCAAGGTGTAGGTGTGGAAGGTTTGACTATGATGGCTGAAGCAGGAAAGCGTCATGGCCTGTTGACCATTACTGAGGTTATGACACCGGAGTATGTGGATATTTGTGCAGAGCATGCTGATATCCTTCAGGTGGGCACACGGAACATGCAGAACTTTGACTTGCTGCGTAAACTGGGTACATGCGGTAGACCTGTCCTTCTTAAACGTGGCTTCAGTGCGACCTATGATGAATTACTTAATGCAGCAGAGTACATTTTGGCAGGCGGAAATAAGGATGTAATGCTCTGTGAGCGCGGTATTCGTACATTTGAGACTTATACTCGCAATACGCTGGATCTATCGGCTATTCCGGTTCTACAGAGCTTAAGTCACCTTCCAGTAATCTCTGACCCAAGTCACGGCACTGGACGTCGTGAATTAGTTGAACCTATGGCCAAAGCTTCGGTTGCTGCGGGCGCAAATGGTCTAATCATCGAAATGCACACAGATCCGGACAATTCCATGACTGGTGATGGTGTTCAATCGTTATTCCCTGAGCAGTTCGATAATCTACTTAAGGATCTTGAGAAGCTGGCTCCGATCGTTGGACGTAAGTTTTCAACTTCGCCAGATACAGTTCCGGCGCTATAATATTTAACCTTATAACTATCTTGGAAGTCCTATTAACCCGTGATATAGCGGGATAGTAGGGCTTCTTTGTTGTTGGATGAGTTCAAGATGGCATGTGTATTAACAAAAATAACGGATTTCACGAAAGCGTTAGAATATCTTACATCGCTGAAAGAAATACCTGACATAAGCATTGACGATGTTAGGTTTGAGATTTATAATGACGACAGCAAATAAAAATAAAACAAGAACATTTGCATACTGTGAGGGGCTTAATGTTCGGAACTTGGGGGAGGAAAAATTCATGTCGGTTGAAAAAGTGTTACAAACAATTAAAGAAAACAATATCGAGTGGGTAGATTTTCGATTCGTAGATTTAGGTGGTCGTGCCCACCACATTTCTCTGCCTGCTTCTGAAGTGGAAGATGAAACTTTTGTAAATGGGGTAGCATTTGACGGTTCTTCCATCAAAGGGTTCCGTGGTATTGAAGAATCAGACATGGTTATGATGCCTGATCCGAACAGTGTGTTCATCGATCCATTTACAGCTCATCCAACGCTGAACGTTATGTGCGACATTTTCACTCCTGATGGCGAACGCTATGAGCGCGATCCTCGCGGTATTGCTGTGAAAGCAGAAGAATTCCTCCAAAAGAGCGGAGTAGGTACATCAGCATTCTTCGCACCTGAGTCTGAATTCTTTATCTTTGACGATGTTCGTTACGAGAGCGGCATGAACAGTTCCTCATTCTTCGTAGATTCTGAAGAAGCAGCTTGGAATACGGGTCGTAAAGAAGATGGTGGCAACCTTGCATTTAAAGTTGGCGTTAAAGGTGGATATGTACCTGTAGCACCTGTGGATTCCCAACAGGATATCCGTAGTGAAATGTGTCGTCTGCTTGCTGAAGTGGGACTGCGTATTGAACGTCATCACCACGAAGTAGCAACTGCAGGCCAAGCGGAAATCAACTTCCGTTTTGATACATTGAAGAAAACCGCTGATAATCTCATGACTTATAAATATATTGTACAAAACACTGCACGTCAGTACGGCAAGGTAGCAACTTTCATGCCAAAACCGCTGTTCGGCGATAATGGTAGCGGAATGCACGTACACCAGTCGATCTTTGACGGAGACACTCCTTTGTTCTACGAAAAAGGCGCATACGCTAACTTGAGCGAAATGGCCCTTCACTATATCGGTGGTATTTTGTACCATGCTCCTGCTTTGATCGCTTTGACCAACCCAAGCACCAACTCATTTAAACGTTTGGTTCCTGGTTACGAAGCACCGGTTAACTTGGTATACTCCAAAGGAAATCGTTCTGCAGCAGTTCGTATCCCAGTAGCAGCTGTGACACCAAAAGGCTGTCGTATCGAGTTCCGCACACCGGATTCCACGGCTAACCCTTACTTGGCATTCTCCGCAATGTTGATGGCAGGTCTGGATGGAATCAAGAACAAAATCAACCCACAAGAACTGGGTTATGGTCCTCTGGACAAGAACATCTACGAATTGTCAGATGCAGACAAAGAAAAGATTCGCAGCGTTCCAAGCAGCCTGGGCGAAGCGCTTGATTCTCTGGAAGCTGATTACGAGTTCCTTACTGAAGGCGACGTATTTACTAAGGACTTCATCGATAACTATATTGCTCTGAAGCGTTCCGAAGCTCAAGAGGTTGCGATTCGTGTTCATCCACATGAATATTCTCTGTACTTCGACCTGTAAGATTGCTTAAATAATATAAAGCTTAAACAAATAAAGGTGTTCCAAAAGCCATGCAAATGGCTTTTGGAACACCTTTTGTGTCGATGTAGGATGTAAGTAGGCGTTCTCGTAGTGGCCATCTCAAAGCACCACAATAAGTCTACTACAAACAAACGAGGGTGTCCCTAGCCATTAATATGGCTAAGGATGTTCTCGTTTTTTGCTTCTATAGTTAAATATTCTGAGCCTTGTCACTACTTTAATATATATTGAGGGGTCTAAACTAAACCCCGCTCAGAAGCGCCACAGGATTCTCTTATAATGAGCTCTGGCTCCACGCTAAATAAACTGGTACCTGACTGGTTATTAATAAGGTCGTACAGCATTAAGGCTGCTAGTCGGCCGATCTTATCTTTATTTTGTCTAATAGTAGTCAACAATGGTGTTGTGTAATTGCAGGCCTCGATATCATCACATCCAATAATCGCTACGGTCTCAGGGACAGCAATAGAAGATTCCTTAAGGGCACGCATTGCCCCGATCGCTAGCTGATCAGAAGCCGCGAAGATCGCTCTGGGTAAATTTCCATTCGCAATCATTCTACGCATGGTCTCATAACCGCTGGCTTCAAAGAAATTGCTCCCGTTTAAGAACCAGTTTTTGTTGATCGGCAGCCCTAAATCTTCAAGCGCTTTGCGGAAACCGCTTTCACGCATATTGGAGATGTCTGACTCCGAGGAACTGCCGATGTAACCAAGTTCCCGATAACCTAGTAAGTAAAAGTGTTCTACTACCTTGGAAGACATCTTGAAATTATCAGACATGATATATCCAGAATTGTCGCCGGACAGTTTTAGATCTACGCCGATGCAAGGAATGGAACTGTTATCTAATTCACTAATGGAGGTTTCTAACTCTTGTCCGGATAGAAGTAGGCAGCCATCAACATTAAAATGCTGACAGCGGGCAAGATAATCATTAGTATCGCCACTTTTAAATTTCTCGTTAGAGAAAAAGATAAGATCGTAACCTAGCAGCCCCATTTGTTTTTTGAATGAGTTTAGGACTTCGACGAAAAAAGGATGGGTAAAGTCAACATTCAGCATTCCGGCAAAAATAACACCAATTAGATTGGATGATTTTGTAGCTAATGTTTTAGCTGAATTGGAGGGGGTGTATCCCGTTTCCTTTATGATTTGTTGTACTCTTGTCTTGGTGTCTTCCGAAATATCACTGTAGTTATTTATGATTTTAGATACTGTCGAAACAGAAACTCCGGCGATTTTCGCAATGTCTTTGATGTTATAAGCCAAAATAAGTCCCCCTTATAATGAAAAACACTCCCTGAATATATGATAAAAGCGTATTTGAGTCTGTTTTTTGTGACTTTTAAGTATGGATTACGAAACGTTTTCGTTGATAATTTTATAATCATATAGGTAGATAGTCAATGAGATGTTTTTCCAATCAACAGAATTATTCTTGATATCAAAGGGTTTTTAGTGAAAATAGTTCAAAAATAGTTCGAAGACAAAGAATAAAAAAAGACTTTACAAAGACAAATAACGATGTAATAATAAAAACAACGAAACCGCTTTCTGTAATAACGTTGTTTGTGTTTCGGAAATTTAGGAACTTACATAAGGTTTCGTTAAAGGTCATACCAAATTATCTGGGGGGTAACAAAAATGGTAAAGAAGCTTTCTGCGGTATTGTTGAGCTCAGCTTTAGTGCTCTCATTAGCAGCATGTGGAAGCGGCAACAACACGAATGGTGAGGCTACAAATGCTCCGGGGAACGGAACAAACAAGCCTGCATCTGGTGACAAGAAAGTGATTAAGATCTTGCACTGGAAACAAGAGAACATTAACAAAGTCATTACAGACATTAATAAGAAGTTTGAAGAGAAATATCCAGAATACAAGATTGAGTACACAACGACAGGTCCGGATGATGAATTTAAACAAGCACAAAGAGCAAGAATTACAGCTGGCGACGTGGACGTCCTTGCCGATCTTTCCGGTATGAGATTGTCTCCGAAAGATTGGACACCAGGTGCGAAAGTGCCAGACTGGCAACAATGGATTGATTCCGGTTTGATTGCTGATCTGAGCAACGAAGCTTTCGTTAAAAACTATAATGCAAATGATATTGCTAAAGCGGGTACTTACAACGATAAAGTGTATGCGATCCCAACCGGTAAAGTTGCAATGTCAGGTTTCTTCTATAATAAAGAAATGTTTGAAGAAAACGGTTTGACTGTACCAACTACATGGACGGAGTTCATTAGTCTTCTTGATACTCTGAAATCCAAGAGCATCGTGCCAATCGTTGTGGCTGGTAAAGACGTATGGCCTTTGAAACTGCCAGTGTTCGGTTTGCAGTCTAAGATTCTAGGGGGCGGCGACCAACAAAAATGGATTGAAGGCGTATGGAAAGGTACTTCAGCGTTCAACGATGCTGAGGCTGTAGAAGTATTGGAGAAAATGAAGACGCTTCAAGATAACTACATCATCGACGGTTTCTTGGGGATTGACTATGCAACAGCACCATCGTACTTCGCAACAGGTAAGGCAGCTATGATCGCTGACGGAACTTGGGATGCGCCTACGATTGCTGCAGCAAATCCAGATCTGAAATTCGGATACTTCCCAATTCCAGCAACTGAAGACGCTGCTAAAAACAATTCGCTTGTAGGTAAATACGATGTAACTTGGTATGCAGCAGAAAAAGGTCAGAACAAAGAAGGCGCTTTGAAATGGCTGGAATTCTTCTCTGAACCAGAAAACTACACAGAATACGTTAAAGCTGCAGGCTTCTTGCCTACGCAAGACAACATTGCAACTGAAAGTGACTTTATCGACAAAGAGCTTGCTCCTTACATGACTGGAGACTTTGAGCTAGCTTATGAAATTATGATGATTAACCGTGATAACGTCGGCGAACACATTGCTGCTGAAGGCGTACACACTGAGTATTTGGCACCAGGCGGCGAGTTTAAAACCGCTAAAGAGCTTGCAGATGTACAACAAAAAGAATGGGAAGCTGCGGCTCCTAAATAAGTAGACATCCCAATAAATAAAAAAGCATCTAAAACATACTGTACACCAACATGTTCTACAACTTCGGGGTCTGTTTTGTGCAGGCCCCGATTATTTTATTGAATTAGGATTGGGTAGGTGAGAGAAATGTATCCGTTCGGGAAAGGTTTTAAACGATATTTACCGCTTCTGCTGCTTATGATTCCATTATCGTTGTACGTTATTTTTTATTTTGGACCCTCTATGATGACGGTCATCTATTCATTTACAGATATCACTAATGTTCCTGGAAGCAAGTTGAATTTCGTAGGTCTTGATAATTATTATGATGTATTTTTCTCCGGAAATTCAGGCGAACGTTGGGATTCCATTATACGAACTGTTTATTTCATGGTCATTGTTACAATTGTACAGAACGGTGTCGGTCTCCTTATGGCCGTAGTTATCAATCAGAAGCTGAAAGGCGATTATTTTTATCGCGCAGTTTTCTTTTTGCCGGTTGTGCTCGGTGTATCGGTAGTTGCACTGGTATGGGGCTTGATGTTCGATCCGCTTAGTGGTCCTGTAAATCAATTGTATGATTCATTGTTCGGTTATAAAGATATGTTCTTTGGAAGCTTCACCCATGCGTTTGGTTATATTATATTTACGCAAATTTGGATGTACATGGGCTACTCGATGCTCATTTTCCTTGCAGGACTTCAATCCGTACCGAGAGATCTGTATGAGGCTGGGTATATTGATGGAACTACGAAGTGGCAATCCTTTAAGAACATAACGTTCCCACTTATTGCTCCATCGTTCACCATTAATATTATTTTGTCCATTATCGGTGCGATGTCCACCTTTGATATTATTCTCGCAACTACGGACGGTCGCTTTAACACAAGAACGATGGCTTATGACGTGTATAAAGAGACGTTCCGTGGTTCTCTACAGATGGGACTTCCATCCGCGCTTTCAGTGGTGCAGTTCCTTATGATTCTAGTCTTCGTTGTATTTGCAGTTAAACAAATGCGTAAGAGAGAGGTGGAGTATTAATGAAAGATTCCAAAACCGCCAAAACTCTCTCCTATATTCTGATTGCAGTGTTGCTTGTTTTGTATGTCATGCCGCTATTGTTTGTAATAAACATTTCGTTCAAGTCTTTTTCAGATTACTTGCTAGACCCGATCGGACTTGTGAAAAGTATTCAATGGGATAACTACAAGGAAGCTTGGTTAAAAGGTAATTTCTCTAATTATTTCATTAACAGTTTGCTGTACACAGGCGTAGCAACAGTGCTAACACTAATCGTTTCGTTATTCGGAGCTTTTCCGGTAGCGAGAAATTATGTGAAGTGGAGCGGGTTAATTTATTTGTTCTTCTTGATGTCGCAGTTCTTGCCGAATCCGATGGTTGCACAGTTCAAACTGATGCTTACCATGAAACAGGAGCTAGGATTTGTGGGTTACGATACGAAACTGGGTTACATTCTGCTTAAAACAGGTGGAACGGGTATCGTGTTCATGATGTTTGTAGGTTACATTAAAGGAATTAGCCGGGAGATGGATGAAGCAGCAGGGATGGATGGCGCTGGATATATGCGTTATTTGTTCCAAATCATCATGCCACTTATGAAACCGGTAATTGCTACGGGTGTAATTCTAACAGCAATCAGCATCTGGAATGACTTCGTCGGGCCGGTCATGTATTTACCGAGTCCAGAAAACTATCCAATCACCTTCGGGCTTAAAGAATTCCGCGGTCAATACGGGAACAACTGGCCTATGTTGGCGTGCGGTATCATGATCGTATCTACACCGCTTATTATCCTATACACCTTCATTCAAAAGTATATCGTTGACGGTGCATTGGCAGGTGCGGTTAAAGCTTAAGTAGTTGTGTAAATGAGAGGATGGAGACAATGGACCGTAATAAAATTCATGGCTTCGAATTCACCGGAAACGATGGGGAGTTCAGGCTTCAGCAACCGGATCGCAGTAGTTTTCTATATTTTCCTCTAGTGAATGAAGGGGGAATGATGTCAACAGTAACTCCAAAGCTTCATGGACAGGCAACCACAGGTCATAATACATTTCTGACACCGCCATTATCTGTTGAAGATTTGCATAATTCGCGGGCTTCTCGCAACTTCTGGGTATACGTCGAAGGTAAAGGTGCTTGGTCTGCAGCTGGAAACTCTGCTAAGCAAAATGCAGCGTTCTACACCCCATCTGCTGATGATGCAGTACTCGAGGCTGGATTCCTATGGCATCGGGTTACTCGCAGCAACTCAGAGATGGGTGTCAAAGCTGAGATTACCAGCTTCGTACCTAGCGGTAACGATAAGGTAGAACTTATGAAAGTTACGTTGACGAACACGGGAACAGAGGAGCTTACTCTGACGCCGACAGCCGTAGTTCCATTGTATGCCCGTTCGGCAGATGATCTGCGGGATCACAGACATGTAACCTCCCTGTTGAACCGGATTTACACTTCATCTTATGGTGTTGAGGTTCAACCTGCACTTTCTTTTGATGAGCGTGGTCATCGCATTAATCATACTTCTTATGGTGTATTTGGTGCGGAAGGTGACGGTAGTCAACCAGCTGGTTTCTTCCCTATTCAAGAGGAATTCATCGGTGAAGGTGGAAGCCTCGATTGGCCTGAAGCAGTTATCCTGAATACTACTCCGGAGATTGGTAAAGGTGGAGGCGTGGAAAAAGAGGGTTATGAAGCAGTTGGTGGCCTTCGATTTGCTCCAATTACCTTGTCTTCTGGTGAAAGCCATTCTTATGTCGTAGTTATGGCGATTGATAGTGATAGAATTAACGTTGAAGCGATGATGGGCAAATATGGTACATCTGAAGCTTTTGATCATCTGCTAGAGGAAACTAAAGCCTTCTGGGCAGATAAAGTGAATATGGTTGAATTTCATACCGGCGATTCGGATGTAGATCAATGGATGAAATGGGTAACTATCCAACCGGTACTAAGAAGACTCTATGGTAACTCCTTCTTGCCGTATCATGATTACGGAAGAGGTGGACGTGGCTGGCGAGATCTTTGGCAAGATTGTTTGGCGCTGCTCATTATGGAACCAGCTGAAGTTCGCAGCTTGCTCTTGAACAATTACGCTGGAGTGAGAATTGATGGCAGTAACGCAACCATTATCGGTCAACAAGCAGGCGAATTTATCGCAGACCGTAACAATATTCCTCGTGTATGGATGGATCATGGGGCATGGCCGTTCTTAACAACAATGCTCTATCTGGATCAGAGTGGTGATCTTGATTTCTTGTTGCAAGAACAGACTTATTTCCGGGATACTTTTATGAGTCGCTGTAAGGAACGAGATAATACTTGGGATTCCGCAGCAGGTAGTGATCTGAGAACTGCTTCCGGGGAAATCTACAAAGGTACAATTCTGGAACATATTTTGCTGCAAAATCTAGTTCCGTTCTTTAATGTAGGAGAACATAATAATATTCTGCTCGAAGGCGCGGACTGGAATGATGGTCTTGATATGGGTGCAGATCGAGGAGAAAGTGTAGCTTTTACATCTTTCTATGCTAGCAATCTATTAGATATTTCTCGGATGTTGCGTACTCTGAAGACATCTAAAGGTCAGGAAACTGTTGAATTGGCAGAGGAAATGCAGCAGCTGCTAGATACTCTTAACGAGCGTGTGGATTACAGTTCTGTATCAGGCAAACATGAGAGACTAGATCGTTATTATGCTGCCGCACCGAATAAGGTGAGCGGAGTTCGTGTATCTCTGGATATTGATAAAGTAGCAGACGATCTGGAGCAAAAAGCGGAATGGATATTCAACCATTTGCGAAATAACGAGTGGGTACAGAGTGAACACGGCGATGGCTGGTTTAACGGTTATTATAATAATGATGGTGAACAGGTAGAGGGAGAATTTCCTGAAGGTGTTCGTATGACGCTTACGGGTCAAGTATTCCCGCTTATGGGTCATGCAGCGGCTCCGGAGCAAATTCCACACATTATTGCTGCAGTAGATCGTAATCTACTAGATGACAAAATTGGCTACAGACTTAATTCCCGTTTCGGTGGGATTCAGCAGAATCTGGGTCGTGCTTTCGGCTTTGCCTTTGGTCATAAAGAAAATGGGGCAATGTTCAGTCACATGACCATCATGTATGGAAATGCGTTGTATAAACGTGGTTATGTAAAAGAAGGTCATAAAGTCCTCGAATCTCTTTACAGCTTGAGTACAGACTTCGCAAAAGCACGTATCTACCCAGGTATTCCTGAATATATTAACGAGCAAGGCAGAGGAATGTATACGTATCTAACAGGCTCGGCAAGCTGGCTGTTGCTAACCATGGTCACTGAAGTGTTTGGTGTGAAGGGCGAGCTGGGCGATCTGTTGCTAGAACCTAAGCTGGTAAAAGAACAATTTGATTCTGAAGGCAAAGCTTCGATTAAGACTATTTTTGCGGATCGCGAGTTTGAGGTGGTCTATAAAGCCACAGGAAGCCTTAATTATGGAGAGTACCAAATACACTCAGTTACTATGAACGGCATCGAGGTGACGCTGCAGCGTGGCTCAGGAAGTGCGATTATTCCACGTGAAGAGCTGCTCGCTCTGCAGACAGAGAAGCTTCACGTGATTGAAGTGACTCTGGCGTAATCGTAACAAGATTTTATTAAAAACGTCTGCACCGTTATGAATAGCGGCTGCAGACGTTTTTTTGAAAATTATAAAAACTAAGTATCTTCATAGATGATATAATGGGGCTAATTTATTTATTTGTTGAATGATTGAAAGGGGTGCGTGAAGGATGGGTTGCAGGCTGTCAAATGGCGTATTATCTGTTGATATCGCTGATATTGGAGAAGTTTATAAAGGGACTCGTTTTGACTGGACGGGGTTTATCACACAAGTAACGTTAGAAAAGGGTAACCATACGTTTTGTGTGCCAGAAAGCTTGAAGGAAGGCGAAGGTACTGGCGGAAGTGGACTGTGCAACGAGTTTGGCATTTCCCGGGCAATTGGGTATGATGAAGCGCCGATCGGAGGCTGGTTTCCAAAGCCCGGAATCGGATTGTTACAAAAGCTGGATTCGCAGAGCTATAGCTTTATTAGCGAATATCCACTAACCCCCTTTGCTGTTGATATGGAGGTTAGGGATGATTCGGTTACATATACTGTCCAGCCGATGGAAAGCAATGGATGCGCGATGCTTTTGACCAAAACGATCTCTATAAAGGATGACCAATTGAAAATTGCATATGAATTGCATAACAAAGGGGAAAAACCGTTCCAAACCGAGGAGTATGTCCACAATTTTATTGGAATTGATGGTTTAAATATAGGTGCAGATTTTGAATTGCGTCTCCCGAATGCGCTCAAAGTAGAAGAACCAGAATCTCAATATACAAACAATTTGCTAGAGGTATCTGGTAATGCCCTTACTTGGTCAGAAGAGCCAGAACGATCCTTTTACTGCAAGCTGAGTGGCTGGGAAGGCCCGGAAGCTGAGTTCAATTGGGAGTTGGTTCATAAGCCTAGTGGAACAGGCGTACGCGAGAGCGGAGATTTCCCAGTAGCAAGAATAGCTCTATGGGGAGAACGCCATGTGGTCTCACCTGAAGTTTTTGTGAACATTAGTCTTTTACCGCATGAAAGCAAGTCCTGGAGCCGAACTTATCATTTTTTCACATCATGATAAGCACTAATCCAAGCTTTTATGTGAATAATTATACTTGCTGGTGTGTGAGATTATTGCTATCATAAGCGATATCCATATTGATAGGAGAGAAAGGGTGGGGAGCAGTTTTGAATAAGAGAGCATACAATTTTAATGCCGGACCGGCAGCATTGCCGCTTACGGTACTGGAACGCGCACAAGCGGAGTTTGTTGATTTCCGAGAGAGTGGAATGTCTATCATGGAGATGTCGCACCGTGGAGCAATCTACGAATCCGTGCATAATGAAGCGCAGGAACGTCTGCTTTCGCTCCTCGGCAATCCGAAGGGCTATAAGGTATTGTTCGTACAAGGTGGAGCAAGCACACAGTTTGCTATGATCCCTATGAACTTGATCTCTGAAGGCCAAGTAGGTAGTTATGTAATGACAGGGAGTTGGGCTGATAAGGCCTTTAAGGAAGCCAAATTGGTTGGAGGTGCTCATGTAGCTGCTTCTTCAGAAGATAAGAAATTCGTAGCGATTCCTGAGTTAAGCTCGATCAAGGCTGCGGATAATGCTGCTTACCTTCATGTAACTTCCAATGAGACCATCGAAGGAACGCAATATGCGGAATTCCCGGATGCTGGCTCGATCCCGCTAATTGCAGATATGTCTAGTGATATTCTATGTCGTCCAATCGATGTAAATCAATTCGGAATGATCTATGCTGGAGCACAGAAGAATCTCGGTCCTTCTGGCGTGACGGTGGTTATCGCTAAAGAAGAATTGCTTGCAGAATCACCTTCTAACATTCCTACAATTATGCGTTACAGTACTCATTATAAAAATAACTCTCTTTACAATACACCTCCATCTTTCTCAGTATACATGGTTAACGAAGTATTAAAATGGATCGAGGAGCAAGGTGGTTTAGCTGGCATCCAATCCATGAACCTTGAAAAAGCGGGTCTGTTATACGATCACATCGATGGAAGTGACGGCTTCTACAGTGGCGTTGCTGAGAAGAGCAGCCGCTCCATTATGAACGTTACCTTCCGGATGCAATCGGAAGAACTCGAAAAACGGTTTGTTAAAGCCGCTGAACTGGAAGGTTTTGTCGGCTTAAAGGGACATCGCAGTGTGGGTGGCTTGCGCGCTTCCATTTACAACGCAGTTCCTTACGAAAGTGTAAAAGCACTTTCCGATTTCATGAACCATTTCCGGCAAACTCAAGGTTAATGAACTCTATCGTAAACCTTCCGCCTATGGGTGGAAGGTTTTCGGTTTGTTTGGAGAAGATATGGTTATGCACAAGAATTAAACATCTGGCTATTAAGGCTACAGAGAGGAAGGAACCATACTATGGCACTCCATATCGTACTAGTTGAGCCGGAAATTCCGGCCAATACCGGTAATATTGCACGTACTTGCGCCGCAACAGGCACTCATCTTCACCTGGTTCGTCCACTCGGATTCCGTACAGACGATGCTACACTGAAAAGAGCAGGACTTGATTACTGGCATGCCGTTACTATTGAATATCATGACTCCTTTGCTGAGGTATTGGAAAAATATAGTGAGGGACGTTTTTTTTACGCAACGACGAAAGCAGAGAAGAGATATTGCGACTTTGACTTTCAAGATGGAGACTTCTTTGTCTTTGGTAAAGAAACTAAAGGTCTTTCTGCTGAAATTCTGGAAGCAGGTAAAGAAACGAAAATGCGCATGCCAATGAGTGATGCCGTGAGATCGCTGAATTTATCGAATTCTGCGGCTATTATTGTATATGAAGCACTTCGACAACTAGATTTTCCTAATCTTGTTTAGAAAAAAGACATTTTTTTGTTTTTTTTCAGCAGGATTCGACAATTTAATAACGAAATATAATGAATGAGCCGAAATAAGTAGTAGCTACAAATAATTAGTTAACAGGAGAGGTGTACGTTAGATATGAAACCTGCTGGTGTAGTTCGCAAAGTGGATCAGCTGGGTAGAATTGTTCTGCCTAAGTCCCTGCGTAAAAGGTATCAGATGAATGAAGGCGACCCGGTTGAAATTTTGGTACAGGGTGACCATATCATCTTGGAGCGTTACCGTCCAAAATGTGTTTTCTGTGGATCGATGGAAGGTGTGAGTGAATATAAAGATCGTTATATTTGCGCTGCATGCCTCTCAGAAATGACCCAATTACCAAGACACGCCTAGGAAGTACATATTTACACATTTAGAATTCTGACAGCCTATAGATTTCTAAAAAAAGAAACTGTCCCATTCGTAGATTTCATCTACTTATGAGGCAGTTTTTTTTATGGCATACAAAAAAATGCCCCAGAGCCAAGTGGCTGCTGAGACATTTGTGGAAATATAAGAATTTATATGTTCCACGCCATAAGTTATCCTTCTATTTCTCGCAGAAACGGGTACCGTCTCTAAAAGGACGGCAATGCCGTTTCTTCTTGCTTACAGGCCTTTTGTTTTGTCGTCGTTGTAAGATGAGGTAAGGATGCCGGCCATAAATAACACAAACACGAGCGTTACGATCCAAAAGGTTAATGAGAACGACATACTGGCACCTCCAATAGCGAATGTATTCGTTATCAAGATTATAACCTGCAAATCAATAAAAATAAACGCAAATGTGATATGTTGCATAGACAATTTACTATAATCATTCAAAAAACAGGAAATTCGTAGGGACAGCTCTGAGATTTCCGTCCGATGGTTTGTTGATTACTCTTCCATTAAAGATGAGCGAAGACGATCCTCCACCATCCAGATTATAAGCATCAATCACGCCCATATTAAATAACTTGTTCTGAATCTCCTCTAGCTGTGCTCCAGAGCTACCTAGCTCATTATAGCCATCCGCTACAAAGATCAGAAGCTGATCATCCTTATAATTACCGATAACTGTACGTGGCGCCAGATTGGGGGGTGTTTTCCACTTTTCGGGTATGGGTACTTTGACGTTGTTCTTAAGTAGAACAGGCACAAAGGTTGCTCCGAATACAGGTTCGAGTTGATCCAATTGTGCGCGACTGTAGAATTTTCCACCGATTAACTGTCCGGACTTGTTCAGGCCCACGAAGCTGAGATCTTTGAACGTTGGCTCGAAACCGTTGAGATACTCTCCATCAACCACAGTCGTGCTTAAGGGATAGCGTTTTCCGGCTTTATCCGCAAATCCTCCAGCATTAATACCTGCAATAGCGCCATGACTTTGTACAGCGTGCATAGTGGTTTCTGCGCCACCAGTAGCTTCCTCAGCAAGACTCATTTGCATTGCAGTTGGATCCTTCAATTTGATCTTCAAAGCATATGCCTTGTAGTTACCTGGATTCAGATGATACAGCTCGATTCTAATCCGGTCACTGCTAAGGATCTCAGAAGGTATCCCAAGTTTGGCGGAAATCCGGCGGTTATAGATAAGCTCAGGTCGGCTCGCTTGAGTCTTCGCTGTTTCGACCAGCTTATTCATAGTAGCAGTGGTTTCTTTATATAGCTTGGCGCTAGCGCTGACTGCGTCTATGGTGTAGGATGCAGTGCCTTGGGCTAGGGTTAGATCCTTCTTTAGGACGGTTGTTTCATTCAGAGGCCCTGAGATAGGTGTGAATTGTCCTACATCAAGGTCCAGCTCGAGCGGTGGCCGATACCACCACACACATATCAGTAAGCCTAGAAAAGGTGCGGTCAGAAGCATGAAGAAACGGTTCACTCTTTTGACTGGCGTCTTCATTTGATCAGATCCATTTGTTTCTTCAAAGCTTCTAACTGTTTACTAACTTCACTCAATTGCGTATATAACTTGTTACTATTGTCTGTCTTGGCACTAGCATTATCTTTAGTGAAGGTTAATAGTTCGTTAAAACTTTGCACAGTATTCTGCAATTCCTTCACTTCTTCAGTGAGAACGGCAATCTTCGACTCATAGTCGGTCTTCAGAACGGTAAGCTGCTGCTGGCTTTGAGTGCTAAGTTCGCTCAGCACTTGCTGCTTCAGATGGTTCGTGTAGCTGTACACAGCATATACGCCAATTCCAATCATCACGATCCAGAACAGTAAAAACCATTTTACGGAAGGGCCGTTTCTCACAGCAGTACGGCGCGAGTGTACCGGTGACGTTTCCGCTAGCGGTTGCATTTTATCACCTCGGGTTGGTCTTTTTTTCAAGTCCCCATTCTATCAGACTTTGACTAGTTTCGCAAAAATGAAAGAGAGCGTGAAAACTAGAAAAAGTAATTGCATCCTATTAAACTACTGCGATACAATTTCTATAGATTGGAATTCTGATAGACGTACTCAAGGTAACCAACGAGAGAATAAACGGACAAGTCATCATACTTCCTTGCTTGCGTTTAAACCGGAAACGCTGCGGCGCTTTCCTTTCTGGATGATTATATAAAGCAGGGGGTCTGGGCATTAATGATGAAGGTTTGGCAGGTGGTTATTGTGGGGTGTCATCCTACAAGTATGCTGGGGACAAAATTGATTTTGGAAGAGGGAGGAGAGCTTAAAGTTCTGGGAATGTATTCAACTTGGAACGAAGGCGCTTCCATCGTAAGGGAAAAAAATCCCGAGCTAGTGCTAGCAGATTATCATATGCCTGAAGGAAATATTGAGAGTGTGCTATTAAATATGAAAAAAAGCTCACCAAATTCACATTTTGTCGTGATGACGGATGAAGACGGCAGGGATCTGCTTCAGCCCCTCATAGAGCTAGGAGCCAGCGGGATATTCTCCAAGGGAGCTTCTCCCCATCAGCTTTTACAGCTGATCCTGGGTTTACGGGTGGGTTTTCTTTCAATGCCGCTAGAATGGATAGAAAAAGGACCCTGGCCGATTTCTACATCTAAAGGACTGGATGATGTTCTTCAGCTAACGCAGACAGAGATGTTTATTATGGAGCGAATCGTACAAGGGATTACCTATGATAAAATAGCGCTCGAAATTGCAGTAAGTCGTCGTTCGATTGACAATTACTTGCGCAAAATTTATGTGAAGCTTGATGTTTCGACGCGAGCGCAAGCCATCGAGAAATTTGCTCTCTTCTCAAGACAAAACAGACAAATCTACGCATAACCCAAGCTATACGACATAATGGCGGTAAAGGCGGAATATTCTTGAAATAGAAGAAGTCATATCACGTTGAATGGTAAACGTCCTTGAAAGAGGATAACTAAGCCATTTCTACTTGGTACTAGGGAAGGGGGATTTCGCATGCTTTACCAATTTTCTGCTCGCGCACACACACTGCTATCGTCACCGCTTCTAAGTATTCGCACCCAAACACGGAGAAGCTCCATGATATCGCTTGCTGAAGAATTACCAGCGGAAGAACTGTTCCCGTTATCACTGCTCGCCGAAGCAGCCTCTACGGTAATTTCTGCAGATGCAGGGGCACTTCAATATGGTGATCCTGCAGGGTATGGTCCACTTCGGGAGTGGCTTGCCGGGGATTGGCTCAGAGAAAAAGGGGTAACTGTTACCGAGGGTGGAGTTCTGCTAACAACGGGTAGCCAGCAAGCTATTGATTTGTTGTCGCGGGTATACATCGATCCGGGAGATCGTGTATTAGTAGAAAATCCGACATCTCCAGGATTCTTGCAAACGCTTCGGATGCAGGGTGCCATTATTATTCCTGTACAGGGTGATTTGGACGGGCTTGATCCAGATCATTTGCGGAGGCAAATTGAACTGCACAAGCCTAAGATGCTGTTCGCAACACCAAGCTTTACGAATCCAAGCGGCATCCTATGGAGCTTACAGAGACGGCGTGAGGTGTTGGATCTTTGTATCGCGTATAACATCCTGATTGTAGAAGATGATTCTTATGGTGATTTACATTTCCAGAAGTATGGTGAACACTGGGCTACAAGATATCCATCCTTGTATGCGCTGGAAAATATAAGTGATGGCGGACACGTATTATATATCGGTTCGTTCAGCAAGACCGTCGCGCCCGCGCTGCGGACGGGCTGGGCTGCAGGTAGCCGGGAAGTGATCGGGATGATGGCTGCTGCCAAGCAGATGGCGGACTGGCAATCAAGCGCATTAAATCAGCGGCTACTGCATCATTTGTTGGATGTGTCCGCTTTTGATCTTCGTGAGCATATCGCTCAACTGAATCGTGAGTATAATACCCGACTGAAGTTAATGGTGGAACTGCTTAAACGTCCAGCTTGGAAAGGAAGCTCCTACGACCTGCCGTCAGGAGGCATGTTTCTATGGGTATCTCCGCCGGAGGGAATGGATGTTATGGCACTGCTGAAATGTGCGCTAAGTAAGGGAGTGGCTTTTTTGCCAGGACCGTTATGTAGTGTGGATGGAGGCGGAAATCACATTCGCCTTAACTTCAGCCATCCTGGTCGGGATGAGCTGCTGCTCGGCATGAATCTGATGAGTGAAGCGGTTAAGGAGTTCACGGCTCGAAGTTAGGTAGGTGCTGATGAAGGAATCTGATGGATCGGACGTATAAAAGTAAAGAACAGGTTGATGAGAGAGCGAATGCGTAGGTAGATGTGCAGATGAACTGGAAGATCAATGTATGACACACAGGAAGTCAAAACGGGCAGAGTGATGCATTAGGCAAGGAGTAGAGTACGGGGGAAGGTCATTATAGGGAATTTCTCCCTATAACTGGCTGATTTTTATTCTGGAATGGAGGTTATAGGGAATCTCTCCCTATAAATTTCGGAAAAAGCCCTTTTTATGGAGTAATCTATGCATTTATAGGGAGGAATTCCCTATATCTCGGTTTTTAGCGCGTATATTGAGGGATTATAGGGATGATTTCCCTATAATTTAATGTGTCACCTTGAGATTGATGCTTCGAAGGTTAGATGTGTTTCTATGGCTTGACGAGTTTCGTATGTTTTAAGTATTGAGTGGATGAAAAATGTAATATTTGCGGTTATGTAAGTGGCTTAGCAAGAGGAGAAGCTTTAGCAAGGATTAGGAAATAAGTAGTGGATAGAAAAAGTACTCGAAATCGAGCTGGAAGAGTAGTTTTGCTAAATTAAGGTATAGCTACGAGTATGATAAGAATGCTATAAGAATGAGAAGTGAATGGAATAAGAATGAGAAGCGAATGAAATAAGAATGCGAAGCGAATGAGAAGTGAATGAAATCTAATAAGATATGATATGAATGCGATAAGGATGAGATATAAACTCGATATGTATGAAATACTAATGCGATAGGATTGAAACACAAAAAGCATCCCGAATGTGGGATGCTTTTTGTGTTATTAGGGACATTGTTTTGTGTGCATTAGAGTAATACGTATAAATTCCGATTAAATGAGTAGATTCGAAGTAAATGATTAGAATCTGACTAAAAGATTATAGTCGAGAGAAGTGCTAAGGTAGGCAAGCTAATTACTGTGATGATTGCTGTCACGCGGTACGCCGCCAGTTATAGCGGCGTATTCCACTAGCGCGGCCTGACCGGCTGGGGTCAGGGTATAGCGCCCACGGCTGACACGGTGGAACCAGCCGTAGTAGTTGTGCTGCAGCATAGCGGCGGCGTTCGGTACGCCGCTACGCTTCCGCAGCTCGGCCGGAGTAATCCCGGCCGAGCGAGCGCTTGAGGCAGCGCTAGGGGCACCGCTTCGCGTGCCAGCCGCCGCTGCCTCCCGTGCTGCCGTGTCCCCGGCAGCACGCCCCTCCGGCGCTGAGCTCAGCGCCGGAGCCTGTGCAGCGGTGCTCGCCGCTGCACGTTTGCCCGCTGCGAGCGAAGCCTTCGCAGCGGCCTTCTCCGCAGCGACGGCGGCTTCCGCCTCCGCTGCTTGTAGAGAAAGTGCGACACGCAGCGCTTTCTCGCGGTAGGCAGTCACTAGCTTAACGCGCGTGCTGCCGCCAACGTTGTAGTCACCGCTGCGCTCGCGGAACTCATAGAGCAGGCGCTCGCGTCGCCGCTTGTTGCTGCGCTGCGCAGGCGGCGTCTCGTCTGGCTCGACGAGCACCTCGACCAGTGGGGCCTTGGTCTTATAAAAAACAACAGTGATTAGTCCGAGGCCGAGACGGCGGCATAACCCGCTAAGCTCGCCCCAGCGCTGGTTCACCGCACCTTTTTTATCACGGACACGTTCTACTGCGAGATAGACCGTAGGACTGAGCTTTAGCCGTTCCACCCCTTGCAGCAGCAAGGCCAGGTTGAACGATTTTTTCATCTCTACGATTAGAGGGTGCTCTAAATCCTCACGAATGCCCACCAAATCGCAAGTCCGAACCTCACCCTTGATGCTGTATCCTTGCTTTTCAAAAAAAAACTTCAAAGGAGCATACAGCTCCGTTTCATGTCGTACCGCCATAGTGTCACTCCCGTAGCCCTTTATTTTCGGGTTTCCATTAAGGTTTTACTGCATTTTTATGATTCTCTATTATAGCACAGCAAAAAAGAGGTCAACTATTCCGCGCTTGCCGCATAGGTATGTAATACACTTTTTAACGCTATAGGAGAGCAAGTAGGAGCGCAAGAGGAGGCAGCGAGCAATGGATATTTTTGAGCGAATAGCTTCGTATCGGGCTGAGAACGACCGTTTGGCGTGGAGCGGGAACTTCAAGCAGTATATAGAACTTTTGAGAAAAGACCCCTCTCCCGCTAAAACCGCTCACTCCCGCGTTTATGACATGATTAAGTCGCACGGCGTAGAGGACATAAACGGACGCAAACGCTATAAGTTTTTTGAACAAGAGATTTTTGGACTTGATCGTGCAGTCGAAAAGTTAGTGGAAGAATATTTTCATTCAGCAGCACGTCGGCTCGATGTTCGCAAACGGATTCTGCTATTGATGGGACCTGTCAGTGGGGGGAAATCGACCCTAGTCACGCTGCTAAAAAGAGGTTTGGAACAGTACTCGCGGACTGATGCGGGTGCGGTATATGCGGTTGAGGGCTGCCCGATGCATGAGGATCCACTACATTTGATACCCCTGGAGCTTCGTCCAGAGATTGAGAAGGAACTCGGTGTGCGCATTGAGGGCAATTTGTGCCCATCCTGCCAGATGCGTCTGAGAAATGAATATGCAGGAGATATTGAGCAGGTCAAAGTGACTCGTGTCATTTTGTCAGAAGAAGAGCGGGTGGGTATCGGTACCTTCAGTCCTTCCGATCCGAAGTCTCAGGATATCGCCGATTTGACCGGAAGTATCGATTTTTCGACCATTACTGAATTTGGTTCGGAATCCGATCCACGCGCTTACCGTTTTGACGGAGAGCTCAATAAAGCTAACCGTGGGCTGATGGAGTTTCAGGAAATGCTCAAATGCGACGAAAAGTTTCTGTGGAACCTGCTGTCACTGACGCAAGAAGGCAATTTCAAGGCTGGCCGCTTCGCTTTAATTAGTGCTGACGAAATGATCATTGCGCATACCAATGAAACCGAGTATAAGTCGTTTATTTCTAATAAAAAGAATGAAGCGCTCCAGTCCCGCATGATTGTCATGCCTGTTCCGTATAATCTTAGAGTGTCGGAAGAGGAAAAAATCTACGCGAAGCTGATCGCCCAGAGTGATATGAATCATGTGCATATTGCGCCGCATGCGCTGCGTGCCGCTGCTATTTTCTCCATCCTGACCCGTCTTAAAGAGAGCAAAAAACAAGGCATGGATCTGATCAAGAAGCTGCGGATGTATGATGGTGAAGAGGTCGAGGGCTACAAAGAGGCCGATCTTAAGGAAATGCAAACGGAGTATTTAGATGAAGGCATGTCCGGAATTGATCCACGATATGTTATCAACCGGATTTCCAGCGCTTTGATCAAAGGTGATCTGCAGTGCATGAACGCACTTGATGTGCTCCGGGCGATTAAGGACGGCCTGGATCAGCACCCATCGATTACAAAAGAGGAGCGGGAGCGTTATTTGAACTTCATCTCCATTGCTCGCAAGGAATATGACATTCTAGCTAAAAGCGAAGTGCAAAAGGCCTTCGTCTACTCCTTCGAGGAATCAGCCAAGACATTATTTGAGAATTATCTCGATAATATCGAAGCCTTCTGCAATTGGTCCAAAATCCGTGATCCGCTGACGGATGAGGAAATGGAGCCAGATGAGCGGTTAATGCGTTCGATTGAAGAGCAAATTGGTATCTCTGAGAATGCGAAAAAAGCGTTCCGCGAGGAGATTCTGATCCGTATTTCCGCTTATTCACGCAAAGGGAAGAAATTCGAGTACAACAACCACGACCGCCTGCGGGAAGCGATTGAGAAAAAGCTATTTACAGATCTCAAAGATATCGTCAAAATCACCACCTCGTCCAAAACGCCGGATGAAAGTCAGCTCAAACGGATCAACGAAGTATGCGCCAGACTTATTGATGGGCATCACTACTGCCCAATTTGCGCTAATGAACTGCTGAAGTATGTGGGAAGTCTGCTTAATCGGTAATAAGAATAATTGAACGTTTGCGGACCGCCATTTGGCGGTTTTTTTTTTACTGTCAGGATATTTACGTACATCAATACGTGAAATTGTGTGGAATGAGGCTAGGATGATGAGTCTGAAAAAGTATTGAATGAACCATGACAAGTGGCACGGGTAGCAGCCCTTTTAAGAAAAACCTGCAAAAGTACATTTTTCATGCTGCAAGTATTTATAAAACTAGTAATTCCTGCAAGTGGATTGGATAGCTAAAGCTAAAGAGATTGTTAGATAATGCAGCTCAGCAAAACTGGAACAATCCTCCTCGCTCGCAGTTGATATAATGAAATCACCGTACGGGGGAAGGCTGGTGCTGCACTTGAATTACAGTAAAGATATAGAGAAATGTGTTGATTATATTGAAACTCATATCAAAGAAAATATAACAGTGGAAGAAATAGCCGCTGAGGTCGGATATTCGGTGTATCATTTTTGCCGAGTGTTCAGCTTATGCAAGGAAATGTCCGTGATGGAATATGTGCGGAGCCGAAAATTATCTTTAGCGTCGATTGAATTATTTGCCGGTAAAAGGATCATTGATATTGCGCTGGACTATGGTTTTGAGACGCAAAGCGGATTCACTAAGGCCTTTCGCAAGGCTTTTGGCTATAGTCCGACACAATATGCGGCGCGGATGAACGGATTATGTAAAGGAAAAACACTATTTGAAATCGGAGGTTTTATAATGAACCCTGTTATTGTTCGCAAGCCTGCTTTTAAGGTCGCTGGGTATGGGATCCAAACCAATGTTGCGGGAAGTATGTACACCAAGGATATTGCTTCTTTTTGGAGCCATTATGAGGGTGAGAATCTGGAGTCCAAAATGTATAAAATACTAAACCCGCCTAAACACGGGGAAGTAGGTTTGTGTATGCCTTCCTCAGATAATGGCAATGCCACCTACCTTTTGGGTGTTATTGTTGAGGACTACTCCAAGGTAGAGGATGATATGCTGACGATGGATGTGCCAGAGGCCGAGTATGCCGTGTTCACAACACCGCCAGTGGATACTTCAACGGATACAGAGCAAATACAGTTTGCACAGGTTATAAAAAGCACATGGAAGTACATCTTCGAAGAATGGTTTAAGGACAGTGGTTACGTCTATGATGACAGTAAGCTGGATTTCGAATTCTATGACGAACGCTGCCATTCGCGGCCGGATACGGTGATGGAGATTTATGTTCCTGTGAAAAAAATCGATTGAATGATTTGAACGAAATACTCAGAGCAAATGCTGCTCGGTGATGATCGTAACTTCGGGGAATGTTTGGGTCTCCGGCCGCTGTTGTCTCCAGATTTATTTGATTTCTATACCGCATTCGCGGTTTAAATCCGGAGACAAAGGCGATCGCTATTGCTCCTACGACTCCAAACTTCCCCTACGTTACTTTTTACCTTAGCAGCATTTGCTATGTTCTAATTATTCAGTCGATACGGGGGTATCGACGCAAGGTCCGCAGCGGTTTACGCGCTGCGGGCTTTCTTGTTATAGGTCAGACTCATACTTAGTCCGTCCAAATAAAGAGCGGCAGACCAGGACGTACTACGCGTCCTGGTCTACCGCTTTGTTTTTCAAGTAATAGAGCTGTATTCTCTTAGTCTACTTTATATAAACTTCCGCTGCACCTTCTTGCCATCATACGAAAACCGCGCCTTTTTGTCCTCCACAACTGTCTGTAGATGAACGGTACGCCCCCATAATGAGTAGATATGCGGGAGCGTGCGCTCCAAATACTTCAGATCTAGCTCGATACTTTCGTAGCGGTGGGTTATAAATAACTCCCCATTCTTCTCAAAGTCAGCATCCTCTATGACCAAGTAAGGGGAGCCGCCATTGACCCGGGCGAGCACAAGCTGATCGCGTACATTTTCCCACGCTTTATCAGTGATCTTCCATTCTGGGCCTTTTTTCTCGAAAACATAGAGATCTAGGTCGTTCACCAGTTCTTTGGACAGATAGCTACGGATAAAAGAGGTATCGGACTCCAGCTCGCGAACCTCAAATATTTTCTCGCGGTCCCAGCGCCGTTCGATGTCTTCGAAGATCTTCAGCCCCAGATAGTACGGATTCAGGCTCTGCCGTGAGGGCTGCACGACGGAGGAATTCAGTTTAGCGTATTCAACGGTTTCCTCTACGGTCAGATCTAGTTCACGGACGATACGCTGATGCCAATACGAAGCCCAGCCTTCGTTCATGATCTTCGTCTCCATTTGTGGCCAGAAATAGAGCATTTCGTCATGCAACATCGTCATAATGTCACGTTGCCAATCCTCCAAGACGGTGGAATATTGCTGAATGAACCATACAATATCTTTTTCTGGCTCAGGGGGGAAAGCTCGGTTTCCAGATGGCGCTTCCTGCGGGCCAGAATTGCTTTTGTCTAGGCTCCATAATTCGTCGTAAGGATTGGATGATTTGGAGCCGCCTAAAGGGGCATCCTTGAGTTCCTTCATTTTAGCTTCCAGTAGATGGGTCTTACCTAGTTTGCGCGGCTGGATCAGGCTTGGATCTATATGCTCTTGAATGGCCAGCACCGAATCGATGAAGCTCTCGACAGCATCGGTGCCGTAGGTTACTGAATAGCCGGCGATCCGATCTGCTGTAGCTGACATGCTCTCGACCATATCCCGGTTGGACATGGAGAAGCGCATATTATTTTTGAAAAAATCACAGTGCGCTAGCACGTGAGCTACAATTAGCTTGTTCTGAATCAGCGAATTCCCGTCGAGCAGGAAGGCATAACAAGGATTGGAGTTTATGACGAGCTCGTAAATTTTACTCAGCCCGAAATCGTATTGGGATTTCATTTTGTGAAACGTTTTTCCGAAGCTCCAGTGACCAAATCGTGTAGGCATTCCATAAGCGCCGAATGTATAAATAATATCTGCGGGGCATATTTCATAACGCATGGGATAAAAATCCAAACCAAAGCCTGTGGCTATTTCCGTAATCTCGGCGATTGCCCGCTCCAGTGCATTAATTTCTCCGCTTGGCATGTTTCTGTTGCTCCTTCCTATATTTCTGTAGAGCCAACCTGAATAAACCCTCACTAAATGGGGTCTGGCTACCTGTAAATGGGTCGATCAATGTAGTTCATATTATGTATATGGGTGGGAGTAGGGGAGTATGACGGGAGGGTTGAATTCGTAAGTAGCATGTTGAAATTGAAAATTTATAGGACGAAAATAGCCTACCCACGGGCGATTCCATTTGTGGGTTAGGCTATTTTTCATTTCCAACCTCATTCAGCAATTTGGCGAACTCTTCCTCGCTGTCACTGTATGTGGAAATTCCATCTTTACGATCCTTCTGAGCTTGCTGAAGTTGGGACAGAACGCCTTCATCTTTGAAAATTACTGAAGTCATTCTCTTCTTTTGTTCGTCCGTGAATGTAGGCTGCTCATCTTTCCTTTGTAGTGAAACGTTGAATCCAAAGTTTTCTTCGATTAATTGGACTAGATCTTTAAGTTCTACATAAGATTTGTCTCTAAATCTTTGCTCCAATTGCTCCTTAGAAATGGACATTCTAATCACCAACCTTTTTGTCATAATATCATAAGCCAAAGGATTTTCTTATGTTATGATTACACGTATTCACACTTGATCAACGAATTTCTTTTATATCTAGGGGTGCTAATCAGAATGAGCCAACACTGTACCGACTTACATAGGATCGCGAATGGAATGACCAGGAACCGTTTCCCTTTCGAGGATAACTTATCCCCAGAAATGGAGTGTATCTTTTATTTGAAATAGGTGAATACGGGCATGGTGTTGATCGAATTGTTCGAGTAGGCACACATACGGGTCCCAACCAACTTCGGTCGCGCTTGAAGCAATATTTTGTACAGGAGAATAAAGATAGAAGTATTTTTCGCAAAAATATAGGCAGGTGCTTCCTGAACAAAGACAAAGATCCATATGCAAGTGTATGGGAGTTGGATTTTACAACGCGAGCAGCCAAGCTCAAAAGTGGGCATTTAATAGATCCAGCTTATCAGTCAAATATCGAGAGCAGGATGTGGGAAATAGAAAGATATATTTCTTTATTGATGGGAGAAATTCCAAGATTATTAGATGATACCAATGGGTATGGTCCTAACGGAAAAATCTATATTGCACACGTTGATATTCCTATGAATGTATTGAAAGCATTTGAAGACTTAAAAGTGGAGTATGGAGATTTGGTGAGAGTTGCAAATCCTTTGTATGCTTCGAGACTGGGATATTTAGTGAAGCGATCTCGTGTAGTACCACGTCGTTCCTTTAAAGAGATCTGCTTGATCATCGATTACACGGCATCGTTTTGCTATTTCCTTGTTTTGAGTTGAACGCCTAAGTCTTTCCGAAACGGCGTTCTTTCGTTTGTCCAGAATATTAGTTGCGTATTTTAGACGATGTTTGCGGATTATAGGATTCAGCTGCGAGTAGGGTTCTTGTTACAATAACATTGTAAATACGAAACAAAACAACTCAGTTCGAGGGGGAAATAGCAATGAAGAAGTTTTCAAAGCTGATCATCGCAGGTATGTTAGTTATGACAGCGCTTACGGGTTGCGGTGGTAGTGAGAAGGAGTCTGCTTCATCCAATAAGCTTGTTGTCTATAGTCCGAACAGTGAAGAAATTATTAAGACGATTATTCCGATGTTCGAGAAACAAACAGGGATTAAGGTTGAACTAGTAACGGCTGGAACAGGCGAAATTGTTAAGCGCTTACAGTCCGAAAAGCAAAATCCATACGCTGACGTCATGTTCGGCGGATCCATGGCAGGATATCTTGAGAACGTTGACTTATATGAGCCGTACGTTTCGCAGAACGATGAATTCCTACTTGAAGGCCATCGCAATAAATCAGGCTTTGCTACTCCTTTTGTTTCAGATGGAAGCGTTCTCTTAGTGAATAAGAACCTGATCGGCAACATCAAGATTGACAGCTACGCTGACTTGTTGAACCCGGAGCTTAAAGGGAAAATTGCTTCGGCCGATCCGGCAAGCTCAAGCTCCGCATTTGCACAGCTCACGAATATGCTGAAAGCGATGGGCGGCGACTATGAGAACGAGAAAGGCTGGAGCTATGTCAGCGAATTAATCAAGAACCTGGATGGTAAAATCGCGAGCGGTTCAGGAGCTGTTCATAAAAGTGTGGCTGACGGGGAGTTTGTGGTTGGCTTAACGTATGAAGATCCATCGAACACCTATGTAAGAAACGGCGCTCCTGTTGAAGTGGTCTATCCGAAAGAAGGCGCTGTATTCCTAGATGCGGCATCCGGTATTATCAAAAGCGCGCCGCATATGGACAATGCGAAGAAATTTATCGACTTCATTCTATCCAAAGAAGCGCAAGATGCATTTGGCACGCAATTAACGAATCGTCCACTGCGTAAAGATACGAAGCTTGGCGACTATATGACGCCTTACGACAAGATCAACATGATCAACGAAGACACGGATTATGTCAGTAAAAATAAATCCAAAATCATTGAGCACTACACGGACGTATTCACAAGCACAAAATAAACGAAAGAATTAGGTGACAACCATGACAGTAACGATTAACATCAAAGACTTAGTCAAGAAGTATGCAGATGCGACGGTCATTCCTGCGTTGTCCCTGGAGATTAAGAAGGGTGAGTTCTTCACCCTTCTCGGTCCTTCCGGATGCGGGAAAACCACACTATTACGGATGATTGCTGGCTTTAACAGCATTGAAGGCGGGACGATCAGCTTCAATGAACGGGTCATCAATCAGGTCGAACCAGGCAAACGGAATATCGGGATGGTATTTCAGAACTATGCGATTTTCCCTCATTTGACGGTCAAAGGCAACATTGCGTTTGGTCTTGAAAACCGGAAGATTCCTAAAGAACAAATTGC
The DNA here is from genome assembly GCF_037977235.1 of Paenibacillus sp. FSL K6-0276. NCBI lineage: Bacteria > Bacillati > Bacillota > Bacilli > Caryophanales > Paenibacillaceae > Paenibacillus > Paenibacillus sp. FSL K6-0276. The sequence goes on from NZ_CP150276.1 coordinate 1,823,300, forward strand.
CGCTAAGGTCGATGATATTCTGAAGGTTGTACAAATCGAGCAATATAAAGACCGGATGCCGAAGAATCTATCTGGAGGACAGCAGCAGCGTGTCGCGCTTGCTAGAGCGATCGTCATTCGTCCCGATGTGCTGCTCATGGATGAGCCGCTATCCAACCTCGATGCGAAATTACGGATCGACATGCGAAATGCAATCAAGGATCTTCAGAGGGAAGTTGGGATCACAACCGTATACGTCACGCATGACCAAGAAGAAGCGATGGCTGTATCGGATCGAATCGCGGTCATGAAATCGGGGATCATTCAGCACCTGGGCACACCGCAAGAGATTTATCAACGTCCTGCCAATGTATTCGTGGCTACCTTTATCGGTCGAACGAACATTATCGAAGGCACCCTAACGCAAGTGGAAGGCCGTTATTCCTTACAGATCGGTTCTGATTATGCTGAGCCAATGTCTAACATTCGCGTTCCTAAACCACAAGCTTCGCTGAAAGTACAAATTTCGGTTCGCCCGGAGGAGTTCATCATGACGGAGGACCAGAGCGGGATCCGAGCTACCATTGTACACAGCGTATTCTTGGGACAAAACACACATTATTTCGTAGATCTCGAATCGGGTCAGCGGATCGAAATCACGCAGGAATCGAAAACGAGTCAAATCCTTTCCCCCGGTGAAGTGATTTATCTGAAAGTCAAAACAGACAAGATTAATGTATACGATGCTGCGGGTGAATTGAACTACACAGGGAGCGGTCAGCTATGAATGATACGCGCAAACGGTTTGACATCTGGACGAACATTTCGTTACTGATCTTTGTCTTCTATATTCTCTTTCTAGCATTTCCGTTATTCACCATGCTGATTAAGAGTTTTTACAACGGCACGACAGGAGATTTTTCACTCGCGTATTTTACGAAATTTTTTAGCAAGCCCTATTATTTAATGGCATTATTCAACAGTATTAAAGTGACTGTCTGTGTTACCGCGCTCTCTGCGCTGATCGCAACGCCGCTGGCCTACTTGATGTCAACGGTTAAGATTAAAGGGAATTCTACCATACGAATTATGATTCTGATTTCGTCGATGTCAGCACCATTCATAGGCGCTTACTCCTGGATCTTGCTATTAGGCCGAAACGGCGTAATTACTCAATTCATCAAAAATGTATTTGGGTTCACGATGCCTGATATATATGGTTTTACAGGGATTCTCGTTGTACTAACGCTACAAATGGTTCCGCTTATCTTTATGTATGTATCCGGAGCACTCAAGAATGTGGATCAATCACTGATGGAAGCAGCAGAGAGTATGGGCTACAAAGGATTTAACAAAATGCGCAAGGTACTGTTACCATTGATTACACCAACCTTGCTAGCGGGCGGATTGCTCGTATTCATGCGCGCACTTGCTGACTTTGGTACACCGATGCTGATCGGTGAAGGGTTTAAAACCGTTCCCGTCCTTATCTTCAATGAATTTATTAGTGAGGTCGGCGGCGATGATGGGTTTGCTGCTGCGATTAGCGTCATTGTCGTGCTCTTTGCTACCGTGATCTTCTTGTTGCAGAAATATGTATCCAATCGTAAATCTTTTACAATGAGCGCTTTGCATCCGATTGAAGCGAAGAAGAAGTCGGGTGTCGGTAATATTGTGGCTCACGTAGTGATCTATGCCTATACGCTAATCGCGCTCTTGCCGCAGCTGTACGTTATTTATACGTCTTTTCTCAAAACAAACGGTCGAATCTTTGTCGATGGGTACTCATTGCAGAGTTACATTGATGCATTCAGCAATATTGGCGGTGTCATCGCGAATACGTTCTTCCTCGCGATCGTCTCTCTTGTGGTCATTATTCTGCTCGCGATTCTGATCGCTTATGTGACGGTGCGTCGTAGAAATGCATTGACGAATACGCTTGATATTTTCACCATGTTCCCTTATATCGTGCCTGGATCCATCTTAGGTATTGCACTGCTCATTACCTTCAATGACAAGCCGCTCGCATTAAGCGGAACCGCACTTATTATGATCATCTCCTTCGTGATTCGTCGTTTGCCTTATACGATTCGATCGAGTGCAGCGATATTGCACCAGATCAACGGGGGCATTGAAGAAGCGGCGATCAGTTTGGGAGCTTCCCAGATGCGAACATTCTTCAAGATTACACTTCCGATGATGGTGGCGGGTGTTGTCTCAGGCGCTATTCTGAGCTGGGTTACCATCATTACGGAATTAAGTACCTCGATCATCTTATATACGGGGAAAACGAAGACGGTTACGGTTGCGATTTATACCGAAGTTATTCGAGGCAACTATGGTGTCGCTGCTGCGTTGTCTACCATACTAACTTTGATTACCGTCATCTCACTGCTGGTCTTCCTCAAGCTGTCTGGGCAGAAGGAAGTATCGCTATAAAGCTCGTTCATATCATGCAAGTCGGCACCTGGCATAAGGGTCGGCTTGTTTTGACATTTAGAGATTATTACCATGGACGAATGTCTTTCTTTTTCCTTACACTGAATAGGAGAGGCGTAAGGCACATAGTCGGAGGACAGCATGAAACGTAGAAAACATCGCAATTTTAAAGAATCGACCCGTCGCTTGTTTCGTTTATATACGATGATTCCGTTTGCGATATTAATGGTTTTGTTCGTTATATTTACGATTGTCAACGGCAGAATCAACATCATGCAGAAAACGAATCAAGCTGCACAATCCATCAGTCATTCCATCACTGAAGTCTATCAACAATACCATGATGAGATTCAGCGGATGGCGGATTCTCCTGCCGTTGTGAACTATGTGAGTACACATTTGGGAAGCGAGAAGGTATACTCTGAATTCTATGATTTCAACAACCAACAGAAGGTGAAGGGCATATTTCATATCCTGAACAAAGACGGGATTTTCCTCGCCACCTCTGCACCAACGAATTTATTGGATTCCGACTTTTCTTTCCGAAACTTCATTCACCGGGTGGAGTTGTATCCGAATGAGACGATAGCTGAAATGAACAGCTTCCGGTACTCGCATGATCGGACTACAAGCTATTCGTTTGGCCGAGTGATCGTGAAAGATGGTCAGACGATTGGCTACATTATCTATCAGCTGTATGAAGCCGATTTTCAGAAGCTGATCTTTACGCAAAATAATGAAATCGCGTTGATTACCGATGAGTATAAGACGATCATTGCGACCACTAGTAACATTACCAAAGGGGTTCTAAACAAGTTCCAACCTACACTGGATAATCAGGGACATGCCCAGATTAATAACGGAAGCTACTATATGTATTCCAAACCCATCCAAGGTACGCCGCTGCAAGTGTTTACGCTGAATTCCAATAACTCAGAACAATACACGTACTATACCGTGGCTATCTTTATCGTAGCGACTTGTGTGCTGCTGTGGATTATGCTGCAGTTCTTATCGAATAAAATGTCATCCCGCAATTCAGAGTCGATTGACAAATTCGTTGCTGCGCTGGATGTACTAAGAGATGGGAAGTTAGATGGTTATGTCGATATTCAGACGGGGGATGAATTCGAAACGCTGGGTCATGAGTATAATGCGATGCTGGACCGGCTGCAGGACTTGTTGGAGAAAAATAAAGAGCTGTCGGAACTCAGTACGATGATCGAAGTCAAACAATTGCAGGCACAATTCCACCCTCATTTCATTTTTAACGTGCTCGAAACCTTACGGTATGCGATCAAGATCGATGCAAATCAAGCACAAGAGATTGTAATCCTATTATCTCGCTTGTTGCGCTATAGTATCGGACATGATCGCAGCGTCAAGCTGAAGGATGATATGAATTATGTGCACGATTATTTGAAGCTCCAGCAAATTCGATTCAATGAGCGACTTGAGTATCGCATTTCCGTCACGGAGGAGACACAAGAGATATTCATTCCTAAGCTTTTACTGCAGCCCTTTATCGAAAACGCTATCAAGTATGGGTATCAGAATCAGAGCAATGTCCTGATTGAGATTCGTGTTTATACGTCGGACGAACAGCTGATTCTTGAAGTTCAAGATAATGGTCAAGGGATGGATGAGAAGACCCTACAGGAAGTTAATCAGCTATTGCGAAGCCAGAATAACATGACGCAGCATATCGGACTGTACAACGTTCATCGTCGTCTAGTGCTTCTGTATGGTGAAGCGTCTGGGATTCGAATGAATAGCATCCAAGGAAAAGGTACCTGTGTGACCGTTACAATTCCTTTCGAAAGGAGTGGATCAGATGTTTAAAGTGCTGCTTGTTGAAGATGAAGATATGATAAGGCGGGGCATTCGATTTAGTATCGATTGGTTGAAATATGATTGTATTGTGATCGAGGAGGGGCTGAACGGACAAGATGGGCTGCAGAAAATCTGCGAATACAAGCCAGATATCGTGATTACGGACATTAACATGCCCATTATGGACGGTATATCCATGATTCGTGAGGGGCTCGAGCAGCATACCTTCAGTAGTATCATCATCTCGGGCTATAATGAATTTCAATTGGCGAAACAGGCGATTCAGTTAGGCGTAACTGAATTTCTCGTGAAGCCGTTAGAGGACGATCAACTCATCGCAGCATTGGAATCGGCGAAGGCCAAAGTGGACCTTCTCCGCAAATACGAGATTATTTCCAATCATCCGCAAGAGAAAGAGGAGATCATTAACAGTCGGTTTCTGGAGAAAGAGACGAAGACATCGAAGTACGTATCCAAAATGATCGCCTATGTGCAGGAGAATTATCCTAAAAAAATCAGCATTCATGATCTCGTGGAAGAGCTGGATTTAAGCGCTTATTATTTGAATCAGAAATTCAAGGCGGATACCAGCTACACCTTCAATGAGTTCCTGAATCGCTACCGTATTCAGAAGTCCATTGATTTGTTAAAAGCAGGAGATGGCAAAGTTTATACCATTGCTCAGGATATTGGTTTTAGTGATTATAAATATTTTATCAGCATCTTCAAAAAATACGCTCATGGGACACCCAGCAAATACCTAGAATATTTCGGGGAGAAGGACTTGTAAGTGTATATACTTTGGAGGATGGCAGTTACCAGGTACGTCACTTATATGCGGAGCAGGAAACAATACAATCCATTATCTTTAAAGATCTACAAATTCCAATGAACACGTTATTTACTCTATAACAACAAACACAATTAGCCGGCGAGATATATTCTCGACCGGTTATTTTTGTTCTCCAAAATTAAGCACTGCATCTCAGTATTCCATCTTTGTTGAGAACAGTGAAGATATTTTCTGGAATTTCCATTGACGCATATTTAGTTTTAAAGGTATATTAATCAATGTTTTAAACGCTGTTTAATTGATGTCGAGTTGAGGAGAGTTCTATGACGAAGGAGAAGATTCTGGACGCAACGCTGCATTTGATTAAGTCCGATGGGATTGATAGTGTCACCATTCGGAAGATTGCTAGTGAAGCTGGCACCAATGTAGCGCTAATTAATTATTATTTCGGGTCGAAAGAAAAGCTTATGCATGAAGCGATGAAGATGATCTTGGAATAGATGATGCCTTTTCACGTCGCGGAATTCTTCGCCTGGCTGAGCAGATGGGAGCTCTAGAAAAAGGGATGGACGTGAAGGAACTCGCAGAACATACAAGAAACGGTAATAGCTTGTGCTGCAAGGTGTTTGAAGAATTCGGTACACGATTGGCTGAGATGCTAAGGTCCTATGTTATAGGCTATCGGCCAAACCGTATCGTTATTGGCGGTCAGATTGCTAAAAGTATTGATTTATTTGGTCCCGCCCTCCAGACGGGATTAGCTGAATCATCTATTGTTATATTTACTTCAGAAAATGTGTTCGAGCATACTCTTATCGGAATATCGAGATTATTTGATAGTTCCTCCGGATTCAAGTGAGACTACAAAAATAACCAGTCACCGATCGATTGTCGGTGACTGGTTATTTTTGTTCTCCATCTTCGGCTAGAAATAGAGCATTTCATCAGGGATTATAAATGAACTTGTCAGTTCATTTTTAGTTCATATTCCATTGATAGGATACCCAGTATAATAATAAACGTTGGAAGGATGAGCAACATGATTAAAGTAAAACAAACAGTAGATTATCCATTGTATAATGGACAGCCGTATTTCATGCCCATTGGCAAATGGGTAGTGATCCTAGCAAGTATCGTTTTAGGTGTATTACCAATGCTCGTAGATATTCCCTTTATGTCTCTCGAAGTGCAGAGCAAGATCGGTCCGTTTCTATTCACGTTGTTACCGTTAATCGGATTAGTGTGGGCAACCAAAGGAAAGTTAGGAATTCTCTTCAAAAAGCCTAAAGTGAGTCATGTATTATACGGGATTTTATTCTTTATTATTAATCTCATCGTAACGATGGCGGTAGGAATGCTGCTTAAATCGCTGGGAGCTCCTTTAACAGATAATGCGGTGCTTGGTCATGGGAATACCCTTTCAATAGGTGAGAAGCTCTGGACGATGTTTGTATCAGGATTTCAATTGATCGGCGAAGAATTGTTTACGATCTTGCCATTCTTGGCGATTATGCAGCTTTGCTTCATGGGCTTAAAAATGTCACGCAAGGCGTCCGTGCTCATTGCATTAATCGTAACAGCACTCATATTTGGTGCATTGCACCTACCAACGTATCATTTTAATTTTACTCAGGCCATTCTAGGAATCGGAATCGCTCGAGTTATTCTAACGCTTGCTTACATGAAAACAAAGAACATTTGGACTTCCATCATTGCACATATTTTAAATGACTGGGCGATTTTTGGGATGGGCATGTTAGGTAGCGCAGCAGCAGCACCGTTTCTGATGCATTTCTTGCATTAAGGGCCGCAATTGATGCACAGTCTTAAGATAATCTGAAATTATTTATAGGACAAAAATAGCCTAACCCATGAGCGATTTCGCTTGAGGGTTGGGCTATTCTTCATTAGGGTCAATTCCTGAACCGTTTTGTGACTTTCAAATTGGATCTTCGATGTGGAACAGCCCATAGGTTGGAGTCAAGTTCTGTACTTTGACCGCGTTGAAATGTTAGAGTATCGTATCAGCGAGGAGTATTTGCCTGAAATAATCGCCCGGTGCCAGTTGGAACAATGGGATTAGTTATTGATAAGGATCATCCGCTATTCGCAAATTTCCCTTCTGATGAATTCTCCACGTATCCTTGGTGGAATATCGTATCGATTTCTAAGTCTATTATTATGGATGGTGTGGGCAAAGATTGGAGTCCAATTGTACAATCGATCGATAATTTTGAACGAAATCATAAATTAGGTTTGCTCTTTGAATGTCGTGTTGGAAAGGGTAAGCTTCTTATAAGTGCGATAGATGATTAGAAAGTTTCTGAGGTGACAGAAGGAAGACAGTTTCTTTCTAGCATTATCAGTTACGTGAAGTCGAATGACTTCAATCCTCAGTATGAGGCTGATCTAGCCGAGCTTTTAAAGTTCATTCGATAATACATTTTGAGCTGATTGGGTTATCCAATCGGCTTTTTTTTGCTATCGCGTTTAAATTTATATCCATCTCTCTATCATCCGATATCCTTCTGAAGGGATACCCAGCCTTCATAATTATTGGTATACTTTAACAAATGATTCTACTTATGGTGTGTTTAAGGAGGTTATGATCGATGAGATCGAGCGGTATTCTTCTTATTTTTATAGCGCTTACTATAACCGGGTGTTTTAATCAGCTATCCAATGGAGAAGCCAAGTTCACTACTAGCATTAATGAAGAAGAAGATGTGATAAACAGCCATGGAATGATTGTTAAGAATCGTGAGAAGCTGGATGCTTTTATCCAAGAGAAAAAGGGTACACAGCGCGTGGTTCATTACACGATTGAAGGTGATCCGATCTTTAATGACTTGAAATACACCGACCACGGGATTGAAATGCGGCATGATAATTCAGAAGATACGTTTGGTAGTCCCCAAGTAACAAAATACACTTGTCAGAACCTTGTTAGAAACGAAACGGATAAGCTTCTGTCGTATACCTTAACGGGGTGTGAGGGTGAACAAGCAAAGATTGAGCTGCTACAGATCCCTTTTGACGTAACGAAACAAGACAAATTTGAGTTTGTTTTAAAGTATGGTGTGAACTTAAAGAATGAGATCAACACCATTGATATGAAGTTAGTCAAAGATCTCCAGAATGGAGAAGTTGTTGAGGTTAGCGATTTTAGGCTTTCTGAACAGGAACTTGGACAAATCTATAAAGAAATGGTTCTAGCGAATTACTTAGGTGATAAAAAATTGTCTACTGAGTGTAATCGAAAACCTGCTGAAAGTTACGATTTATCGGTTCAGATCAATAATGGAGAGCGTCATTATCAGTGGACGGAATGCCAGAATACTGAGGATGATGGTCAGATGACTGAACTAGCTCAAGCGATCATTAAGATCGTGCAGGCCGGAAGTATTTATAAGCAACTGCCTGAGGTAAAGGGGCATTACGAATAATCTAGCATTCATATGTATTCTCAGATCATTGGAGGCAGCATTCATGCACCGTATATTGTTAATTGAAGATGACGAAGCGATTAGTGAAATGGTTAGGTCTTATTTAGTAAAAGAGGGCTATGAAGTGGAAACAGCATTTGATGGTGAAGTAGCGGAAAGGACATTCCGTACCAGTAGTCCATTTGATCTTGTACTGTTAGATTTAATGCTGCCCAAACGCAGCGGTACTGACATTCTCCAGACGATCCGCGCGGCAAGTCTCGTTCCGGTGTTGATTATGTCTGCCAAGGACAGCGATGTGGATAAAGCTCTTGGCCTCGGCTTTGGGGCGGATGATTATATTACCAAGCCATTTTCAATGATCGAATTAGCTGCTAGAGTGAAGGCTGCGATTCGACGAGCGGGTTATGCTACTCCCCCAATCCAATCGGAAGCTCCAATTCCTGCGAAGAAAATGATTTCCATTGGCAGATTAACTGTGGATTTGTATAATTTCTCTGCGCTAAAGAACGGAGAAGAAGTGAAGTTAACCTCCAAGGAATTTCATATTCTTAAGCTGTTCGTCACGCATCCGGGCAGAGTCTTCACCAAAGCGCAGATTTATGCTAGCGTGTGGGCAGATGATTATTTCGGGGATGAGAACGTCATTAATGTACATATGAGAAGATTACGCGAAAAAATAGAAGATGATCCCTCCCATCCAGAGTACATCAAGACGTTATGGGGGATCGGGTATAAGCTGGGAGAGCAGCTATAATGAGTATGGCGCTTAGTGTGGTCATTCTACTCCTGATCGTCGTCATTGTATGGCAATATCAAAATTCGCGTAAAGCTTCAAGTGACCTGAAATATATTCATGACAAGCTAAGTAGCATCATGACTCAAGGTTCACACGAAAGACTGCTGCTATTCAGCAGTAATTTGGAGCTACAAAGTGTGCTAATTGATCTAAATCGGCTGCTCGACGTTAACCATAAAGGAAGCATTGAGCACGTGAAGTTGGAGAAATCCATGCGTAATATGCTGTCGAATATTTCCCACGATCTTAAGACTCCGCTAACGGTAGTACTCGGTTATATTGAGACGATTCAGCAGGATGAGCATATGCCAGCCGAGGAACGGAAACGTATGATGAATACGATTCACCAGAAAGCTAATGAAGTGATCCATCTGATGAACAAGTTCTTTGACTTGGCCAAACTGGAATCGGGGGATCGGGAAATCACCCTTTCACGTGTTGAGGCAGGTGAAGTATGCAGACGCAATATCCTTTCTTTCTATGATATCCTTAGCGCCAAGGGCAGTGAGGTGGAGATAGAGATCCCTGATGAGACACTTTACTTCATGGGGAACGAAGAGGCGCTTGACCGGATATTGTCCAATTTGTTATCGAATGCGATTGCTTACGGTGATGCCGGTGGCGTATTAGGCATGAAACTCTATAGTGATGAGAACAAAGTATACATAGATGTTTGGGACCGGGGAAAAGGCATTAGTGAAGTTCACCAGGATAAAGTATTTGAACGTCTCTATACACTGGAGGATTCGAGAAACCGATCGTATCAAGGCAGCGGTCTCGGTCTAACCATCACCAAAAGATTAACGGAGCAAATGAATGGAACCATTACACTGTTTAGTCAACCGTATGTGAGAACGGTATTTACCCTTTCTTTCCGCAGATTGCGTTTCTAAGGGGAGATATTGTATGCAGCTTAAGATTTTCGTAAGAATTCAGTAATAAAAAAGAAAATTCCGCTGTGTACAATAAGAACTAAGGAAGACGAGACGAAAACAAAGGGGAGCACGGAAATGACTACTATACTTCGAACAAGAAATTTAACGAAAACCTACCAAGGCAAGGAAGCCGTCAGCAATGTGAATATGAATATTAAACAAGGTGAAATTTATGGTTTTCTCGGACCGAACGGTGCCGGCAAAACAACCGTCATGAAAATGATTACGAACCTCGTTAAACCTACTAGCGGTGAAATTGAGTTTTTCAACGAAAAAATGACGAATCATTCTTATGAAATGCTCAAACGGATGGGCTGTATCATTGAATATCCTGTATTCTATGATAAACTGACAGCCAAAGAAAATCTGATTCTGCATGGAGAGTACATGGGCTATTATGATCCAAAGGCGATTGGTGAAGCGCTAGAGCTGGTTAAGTTAACAGGGATCGACAACAAGCCGGTGAAGCAATTTTCTCTCGGGATGAAACAGCGTCTTGGCATTGCCAGAGCCTTCATGACGAAACCGGAGCTACTCATTCTGGATGAGCCGATTAATGGGCTAGACCCTGTAGGAATTAAAGAGATGCGCGAAGTGTTCCGGATGCTTAGTCGTGAATATGGGATGACGTTACTCGTATCTAGCCACATTTTGGGGGAAATCGAACAGATCGCTGATACTATCGGTGTGATCCGGCAGGGTGCTCTGGTAGAAGAAGTGGCGATGGATTCCATTCGTGGCCAGAACACAGAATATATCGAAGTAATTACGAATGAGATTAACAAAGCAGTGTATGTGTTGGAACATAAGCTTACCCTAACTAATTTTAAAGTGCTGGATCACTGCACAGTAAGAATATATGACGGCGGTATTTCACAGCGTGATCTTAACAAGGCACTAGTTTTAGAGGATGTGGAGATTGAAAGTATAAGCAAGAAACAACATACGCTGGAAGATTATTTTTTACAACTGATTGGGGGTGAAGGCGTTGCTTAAATTAATATCTTTGGAGATCCGCAAGAACAAACTAAAAAGTCTTCTTACAGGTGCAGCAATCGTCAATCTTGCCATTCTTGCGTTTATGATTCTGGTTATATTCATAGACCAAAGTGAGAGTGAGGGGACGTTCAATACTTATTCGGATGTGTTTGAGGGATTGTTCGTTTTTGTTAAAGCCGCATATCTCATTTTCGCTTCTGTTATTATAAGTAAGCTGATTATTGATGAGTACAAGAACAATACCATCACCCTTCTCTTTATGTACCCCATATCACGTAAAAAGCTGATGACCGCCAAAATAATGATTGTGTTCATCTTCACATTTGTCTCTATCATTGTTTCAAGTATTGTAATTGGAGCTATCCTGCTTGGCATCAACTATTTTGTAAATATTGTTCAAGGTGAGTTGACACTCCATCTCATTACCACAGAGCTGATTAAGACGGTAGCTAGTGCATTTTACGCAGCGGGTATCGCTCTAATACCATTGTACTTTGGGATGAAGAAAAAATCAGTCCCAGCCACCATCGTTTCTGCTGTGTTGGTTACCTCTCTAATTTCTGGTGGATTTGATCAAGCCCGCTTAGGTAATTTAGCTGCTGTATCGATCTCCCTTGGTTTGCTAGGAGCAGGTATTGCTTTTCTAGCCATTCGCAATATCGAACATAAGGATATAGCCTAAGATATTTACAGAAATCCCTCTTAAGAATCTCAGTAACGATGTAAAAGCATCGTGGCTGGGTTCTAAAGGGGGATTTGGCGTTTATCAGCGACTGATTTCGGTATATTTGATATAATGGTCTCAAAATAAGAAATTAAAAAATTGAGATGATTTAGGCTCGTTTTGGGGTAATGATAATGGATGAGAGAGCCTGAGGTGAAGTGAGCAGTGGATAAAGACTGGACGTCCATTCTAATAAGATTGCTTTCAGAAGAGAGCGCTTATAAATCGTTATATGACAATCATCCTAATTTGATAATTGTTTTGGATAGGCAAGGTCGCTGCGTAGGAACGAATCGTACTTTCTATCTAGGATCCAGCGCAGAAGCACCGTTCCAAGATATAGGTCTAACATCACCTAAGAAAAGAAACCATGGTGATGTTGCATATTTTGAGGCTGCCCTACAGGGAAATCCATCTAGCTTTGAGTTGCAAGATATGGAGAACCCCAAAGCGGACTCTGTGAGGGTTAACTTTATTCCTATAACAATGGAAGAGGGAATTGCTGGGGTATTCGCGATCATTCAGGTTGCTAACGGCAACTATCTTTCTCATTCGGAAGTGTTACAAGACTGGCTAGACACATTGGCGGATTCCTTCATTGTTGAATTACCCGATAAGGCAGAACTGGAGATAAACTTCAAGCCTACTTCCGCTGCTGCAGTCGAGGATAAGCGTTCGAGCCTTATTCTGAATTCTGTCTCAGCAGGAATATTCGTGCTCGATACTACGGGGCGGACCCTCTTTATTAACCGTGAGGGAGCGGATATGCTAGGCTACCAGCCCGCAGAATTAGTTGGTCTCAAGCTTATGGAGTATATTCATCATATCCAAGGTGATGGCTCACGTTATTCGACTCCTGAATGTCAGATCAGTCTTACGATTGAGGATGGAATTATCCGCAGGAAAGACGATGAGATCTTCTGGCGTAAGGATGGAACCAGTTTCTTCGTTAATTATCGGGTGGCGCCTCTTATTGATGGGGGGGTGGTCGCAGGTGCAGTTATTGCCTTTAGCGATATCACGAATGCGCGAGAAATCATTCGAGCTAAGGAATCTGCAGAGCAGGCAGCGCAAGCCAAATCGGATTTCTTGGCCATGATGAGTCATGAAATTCGGACCCCGATGAATGGTATGATCGGGATGTCTGATCTTTTACTTGAAACTGATCTTGGAGAAGAACAGCGAGGTTATGTCGAGATTTTACGAAGCAGTAGTTACACGCTATTACAGATCTTGAATGACATTCTTGATTTCAGCAAGATGGAAGCGGGTAAAATGCCACTGCAGTCCGAAAAGTTTGATCTCCGGGAGATGTTATCAGACATCATTGATTTATTCACGCCTAAAGCCGAAGAGAAGAAGTTGGCCTTGAGATGGTGGGCAGATACAAGTGTTCCAACAACTTTAATGGCCGATCCGATCCGTTTGCGACAGGTTATCGTCAATTTGGTAGGAAATGCCCTGAAATTCACAGAACAAGGAAGTGTCACGCTATCGGTTAAGAACATTCCACTCTCGGATTCAAAAGAATATTTACTGGAGTTCTCAGTACGTGATACAGGTGTAGGTATTGCCGATAATAAACTCAATCTATTGTTTCAATCCTTCTCACAGCTGCATCCGACCATCAATCGTAAATATGGCGGTACAGGTTTGGGACTCGCTATTTGTAAGCAGCTTGTTGAGCTGATGGGAGGGACAATCTTTGTAGAGAGCGAAGAGAATAAAGGCTCAACGTTCCGGTTTATGCTTCCTTTCATAAAAGAAGAGGTAGAATTAAAAATAACTCTATACTAGTACGGGTAAACACAAATCTCCGGTCCATTTGCGAAAAAGGCAATGGCCGGAGATTTGTGTTCGTTTATTAATCCTGAAGCATATACATGAGACCTACAGTATGCGGGCCACAATGACTGCCAATAACACATCCTGCATGGATGATCGCAATTTCTTCTACCTGAGTCTGTTCTCGTAGAGCCTTTTCTAAATATAAGGCATCTTCTTCCGCCAAGGTATGCACAATAATGAGCAGTTCTTTATCCATATGATCGACGTTAACTAAAGCATTCTGGAGCATTTGTTCCACGGCTTTTTCTTTTTTGCCACGGCTTTTGCTAATAGGTACGATGCTACCCTCCACTAGTTTTAACACAGGGCGGATTTTGAGTAGACTACCGATGAAATTCTGCATACCTGAACAGCGTCCACCCATATATAAGTAATCTAGCGTATCTACAACGAATTCTGTTTCTACAAGATTGCGACTGTGCTCCAGCATAGCTGCAATCTCTACGGCACTGAGACCTTTTTCAGCGGCTCTGACAGCTTTCATAACGAGAAGGGCTATGCCTCCACATAAAGTCTGTGAATCAATAACCTGTACACGCCCCTCAGGGAATTCCCCAGCAGCCAAAAGTGTATTCTGATATGTAGAGGATAGTGAAGAGGAGAGGCTGATATATACAATATCATTTCCACTACTAATTACCGGATTAAAAGCGGCCATAAAGTCAGCTGGCGAAGGTGCTGCAGTCTTCGGCAATACTCCGCTAACGGCTACACGGCGATACACTTCTTCTGGTGTGATATCTTTACCATCTTTGTAGGTTCCCTCTTCAAATACTACGTAAAGGGGAACGATGCCGATATCATAAGTATCCTTCCAGCTTTGAGGCAAGTCGGAAGTGCTATCTGAAAAAATTTTTACAGTAGACATGAAATTCTCCTTCACGGATAATCGGATAACAATAGTCATTATTGAACCACATAATCTATTTATTATACCAAGACTAAGCTGATTCTCAAAATGAATTAATAGGAATTCTGAAAGAAAAAAAAGACTATCCGGGGATTCCGAATAGTCTTTATAAGTATTAATCTTTTTTCATGACCGGTATCCAGATTTCACAGCGATAGTCCTCTGCGTCTGGTCTGCCCGGAAGGTATAGTTCAAACTCGGGTCCTCCTGTAGTTTCGTAGCCTGTTGAAGGGAACCATTCCTGAAAGATCCGTGCCCATGTTTGCTGGATAGCATCTGGCATCGGTCCTACTGAGGTGAACACAGCCCAACTCGCAGCTGGTATCGTTGTAGAAGCAAAGCCCTGAGCATCAGTCTCTGGAGAGGCTTCGACAGCGATCCAATAGGAGAAGGTTTCTTTTTCGTGATTGAAATCTTTACAAATACCAAGTATATCCTTATCTACACCGATCTCAATCAGCTTATCCGACATACCATTTGCGTTAGCTTCGATCCACAACTGGGGGATGCGGCGTAGATTTTCCCCATCTTTCGTTGTCATTTCCTCTACTAGTCCGATAACATTAAAGGCGTCTCTTTTCTCAATTCTGTAGTCCATTTCTTTATCTCCCTTCAGTGATAGATGGAAGGAGAGTCTAGGGAAGGCTTTGAGCTGTACCCCTGACTCCCGCGCAGCAGAAGGAGTAATTCCATGTGCCTTGCGGAATGCTTTGGCAAACGACTCGGGTGAGTCATATCCGTACTTTAGTGCGACGTCCAGCACCTTAACTTTAGAAATAGCGAGTTCCTGTGCAGCCAGAGTCAATCTACGTTTACGGACATAGTCTTTGACTGATACTCCTGTAAGCATGTAGAACATGCGCTGGAAGTGAAAGGGGGAGGAATAAGCCACCTTTGCTATATCTTCTACATTAAAGGGTTCCTCCATCTTGCTCTCCATATAATCTAAAGCCTCTTTCATGCGGATAAGCCATTCCAAGTCTTCCATCTCCCTTGAGTTCATACTATCATGCCACCATTTGTAAATCCTGTTATTCCTTGCTCTCTAATGACAGGTCACAGGTAGAAGAATAATCATAGCGAAATCATCCTATATAGTATACTCAGGAAGATGTATAGAGTCAGTCTTGTAATCTGTACACTCTTGCTTCGTAAGGACGCAAGATTTCTAATGTTGATGATTCATCTGGGTAATTTCCAATGATTAACTCAGTAACGGCACTCAGCTCTGCAGAGAGATCAACGGTTTGTGGAGTTTCGCTGAAATTCAGCAGGACCAGCCATTGATCATCATCTAATGTTCTAGTGTAAGTATAGATATTCTCATGCTCAGGCAGGAGTAGCTTATATTCACCGTACGCCATAATGGGATTCTCTTTGCGTAAAGCAATTAGCTTTTGGTAGTAGTAGAAGATCGAATCAGAATCTGCCAATGCTTGCTCCACGTTAATATCCTTGTAGTTCGGATTAACTTTGAGCCATGGCTCACCCTCTGTAAAACCAGCATTCGTAGAAGCATCCCATTGAATTGGCGTACGAGCATTATCCCGGCCTTTGATATGGATAGCGTTCAGAATCGTATCATGATCTGCGTCACCCTCTGTTACTTTTTCACGGTACATATTCAGAATTTCGATGTCTTTATAATCTTCCAAAGCTGTGAATTTTACATTCGTCATTCCAATTTCTTCACCTTGGTAAATATAGGGGGTGCCTTTAAGTGTATGTAGTAAGGTTGCGAGCATTTTGGCAGATATCACGCGGTACTTCTCATCATCACCAAACCTTGAAACCATACGCGGCTGGTCATGATTATTTAAGTACAGACTATTCCAACCCTTCTCTGCCAGACCAACCTGCCATTTATGAAGAATATCGCGCAGCTTGGTTAATGTCCATGGGGCTACATCCCACTTGCCTCCTGGACCGGAATCCACATCCATATGTTCGAATTGGAACACCATCTGAAGTTCTTCGCGATCTTCGTCTGTATAAAGAACGGCATCCTCTACCGAAGCCCCTGGCGTTTCCCCGACGGTCATAATGTCATAGTTGGAAAGTACCTTTTGGTTCATTTCATGTAAAAATTCGTGAACCCGGGGTCCATTCATAAAGTAATCGCCACCCCATGCTAGTTCCTCTGGAGCTTGGCCTTCAATTTGAAAGGAAGGTAGCCCTTCCGCTTTAGAAATCAAATTAATAACGTCCATCCGCAATCCATCCACACCCTTGTCGAGCCAGAAGGTAATCATCTTGTATAATTCCTCGCGAAGCTTTGGATTGTCCCAGTTGAGATCCGGTTGCTTGCGTGAGAACAGATGTAGATAGTATTCACCGGTAGTCTCATCTAGTTCCCAAGCCGGACCGCTGAATATGGAGCTCCAATTGTTGGGGCGTTCACCATTCGGTCCACCCGGACGCCAAATGTAGTAATCACGGTACGGATTATTCTTTGACGAACGGGACTCTACGAACCATTTATGTTCATCTGAAGAGTGGTTGATTACAAGGTCCATCATTAGCTTAATGCCACGATCATGTAGTCCGGTCAGGAGTTCCTCCCAGTCTTTTAGCGTGCCGAATTCATCCATAATATCTTCATAATCGCTGATGTCATAACCATTATCATCATTTGGCGATTTATATACAGGCGACAACCAAACTACATCGACTCCGAGCTTCTTCAAATAATCCAGACGTGAAATGATTCCCTGCAGATCTCCAATACCGTCACCATTGCTATCTTGAAAGCTGCGAGGATAGATTTGGTAGACGACAGCTTCCTTCCAAAATGTTCTTTTCATTAATAATCACTCCTTATATAAGATATCCATTTAGGTAAAAAAAAGAGACCCTAAAAGCTTTAAGCTTCAAGGGTCTCTTGTGGTGTCGGTTTATACTGTGACGGAATTGCTATCAGCAGTGATGCTGCTTAGTCCGTTCACGGTATATTCTTTGTCGTAGATAGTAATAGAAGCTGGGATATCAGTTTCATTCGTAACAGTAACCTGTGCGTCCGAAACGCTTACTTTAAGACGGGAGCCACGGAACATGATTTTGAAAGAGTACGCTGTCCAATGACCTGGGTTAGATGGGCTTAGCGCCAATCTGCCATCATGCACACGTAGTCCGCCGAAGCCATGTACGATCGACATCCAAGTACCAGCCATGCTAGTGCTGTGTAAGCCGTCTTCGGTGTCATTGTTATAGTTATCAAGATCCAGTCTTGAAGTACGCAAGTACATTTCATAAGCCTTATCCTTATATCCCAGCTCGCAGGCTAGAATAGAGTGGATACAAGGGGATAGGGAGGACTCATGAACAGTGATCGGCTCGTAAAAGTCGAAATTCTGTTTTTTAGTATCGAGATCGTAACGATCTCCTAAGAAAAATAATCCCTGTAGAACATCCGCTTGTTTAATGAAGCAAGAACGCAGAATACGATCCCATGACCATTTTTGGTTTAGTGGCAGGTTCTCAGGTGCCAGATCCTTGACTTGAATAATCTCTTTGTCTAGGAAGCCATCTTGCTGCAAGAAGATACCCAGTTCTTCATCCGCAGGATAATACATCTTGGCAATGATATCATTCCATTTTGCGGTTTCGCTTTCTTTGAGCCCTAGTTTGTCAACTAGTTCTGCATAGCGCGTGGATTCGTTCTTTTTCAGATAATCCAGAGCTTCTAAGGTATATTCCATAGTCCAGGAAGCCATCCGGTTGGTGTACCAGTTATTATTTACGTTATTTTCATATTCATTAGGTCCTGTTACGCCAAGCATCACATATTTGTCTTTACGGTGCGCGTAGTGAACACGTTCTTCCCAGAAGCGGGAGATTTCAACTAGAACTTCAAGACCATATTGACCTAGATAAGCTTTGTCTCCAGTGTAGTTCACATAGTTGTAAATCGCGTAGGCAATAGCACCGTTCCGGTGAATTTCTTCAAACGTAATTTCCCACTCATTGTGACACTCTTCGCCGTTCATTGTAACCATTGGATACAATGCGCCTTTTGCGAAACCAAGCTTACGAGCATTCTCCTTAGCCTTCTCCAAATGTTTGTAACGGTAGATCAACAGGTTGCGAGCAATAGAGGAGTCCGCTGTACTTAGATAGAAGGGAACGCAATACGCCTCTGTATCCCAGTAAGTGCTGCCGCCGTATTTTTCACCCGTAAAGCCTTTAGGTCCAATGTTCAGACGGTCATCTTCACCATTGTAGGTTTGGTTCAACTGGAAAATATTAAAGCGAATCGCTTGCTGTGCCGAAACGTCACCTTCAATAATGATGTCGCTTTCTTTCCACTTCTCTCTCCAAGCTTCAATTTGTTCTGTCAGAAGGGGGACGAAACCAGCTTCCTTAGCAGCTTGCAGGGCAGTTTGAGCGGCTTCGACCAATTGTCCAAGACCGTGATTACGGGAGGTAACGTTTGCTACATATTTATAAATGACGATTTGATCGCCTGTTTGTACGGTTACATTCGTTTTACTGGCAACATATTTCTCTTGTTCAATCGATTCAGCTTCAGCGTTGATCTTCTCACCGTTGATCTTCTCACCGTTGACAAGGATATCAAAAGCCATAGCAGAGGTTACATGAAAATCGAGTTTTTTAGTCTTAAGGGTGAGGTGCCCACCTTCAGGTGCTGCTTGCTTCTCAACTTCATTCCAGAATTTCTCGTCATAGTTGGAATCCTTGTTCTTAACATCGCCGTCGAGATAAGGAGTGATCGTAATATTGCCTGCAAAATTTACAGGAATGATGGAGTAACGAATAGCGCCGATTTCTTGACGAGTCATGCTGACGAACCGGATACTCTCAACTTTAACTTGTTTACCATCTTCGAGCGTGGCAGTGAAGCTACGGGAAAGCGTACCTTCCTTCATGTTAAGTACACGGCGGAAATCGGAAACAGTGCATTTTGCCAGATCAAGAGGAGTTCCTTCGATGTCGATGTTAATACCGATCCAGTTCGTGCTGTTCAGTACTTTGGCAAAATATTCGGGATAGCCGTTCTTCCACCAGCCGACCCGTGTTTTGTCAGGATAGTACACGCCAGCCATGTAGCTGCCTTGTAGGCTACTACCACTATATTGCTCTTCAAAATTAGCTCGACCACCCATAAAACCGTTGCCAAGACTAAATACGCTTTCAGAGATTTCTTGAGTCTGTGGATCAAAAGATTCTTCAATAATGGACCATTCATCAATTGTTAAATATTGTTTCACGATAACCGGCTCCTTTAAATATGTTAGGGGAATATATAATGAACAAATCATTCTTTCATTAAAATTCCGGTGATATAAGTGCGACTGCGAGGAATCTTTGGACTTTCGATCGCTGTTATAATCAGATTTCTATATTTTAGCCGCGTTTTGCGGATGAAATCTGATTATAAAGGCGAACGCTACGCTTCTACAGTTCCAAAATTCCTCTCCGTCTCCTCATCACCAGAAATCTAATGATTAATACTTAGTTCATTTGATTGTAGGTTGGATGCAGCAGGGCGACTCACATTAACACTTTCAGTTGATTAATGTGAGTTAGACTTTAAGAAAAAGATTTTTTGAGCTGTGACACACTCATATGAGCGAGTGATGGAACAACGATATTTGCTGCATTGAGCGTTTCCGGTGAACCAATTCCAACACTGAACATACCAGCCCGGGTAGCGGCCTCAATTCCTGCTTCAGCATCTTCGAAGACAACACAGTGCTCGGGAGCAGCGCCAAGTGCTTTAGCTCCTAACAGGAAAACTTCCGGATCAGGTTTAGCAGCACTAGTGTGTGTACCATCGATGATCGCATCAAAGTAAGGGGTCAATCCGGTATTATTTAATATCGTCATTGCGTTCTTACTGGCAGAACCGAGAGCAACTTTGATGCCATTCTCACGGCACTCTTTCAGGAAATCAAGTGCACCTGGCAGAATCTCTGAGCTATCCATCTTTGCAATATATTCGACATAACGATTATTCTTCTGTTCCGCAAGCTTAGCTTTCTCTTCTTCATCGATAGTTAGTCCGCCGATTTCCAGCAAAATGTTTAGCGAGGCAGTTCTGCTGACTCCTTTAAGGCGTTCGTTATCTTGTTCTGTGAAGAGAAATCCCAATCCATCTGCAAGCTCTTTCCATGCAATATAATGGTATTTGGCAGTATCAACGATAACACCATCCAAATCGAACAAGCAGGCTTTAATTTCCATCATTGTATAACCTCCTAAAAGTTGTGACAGTACCCGTGATCCATTGGCTAATCGTATCTGAATCTGATTTCGATCGTATAAGCTTCGCTTAAGATGGTTAAGTTTATCCTAACCTCAGATCCGAATATTCACCCTGAAAAGAACTGGATCAAGAAGTATTTAATGATTTAGCGCAAACGTTTGTACAGATCTTCAAAAAATAAATGAAGCGTTTGATCGCTTCACTTATTCATTCGGTTTTGTTCTTAGCATGAGAGTGCATAGATGACTCTCTCACGATCAGTCGATGTGGAATAACAAATCGATTTGTATAACCAGCATCGTGATTTGGACTCTTGATATTCTGGATAAGTACCTGAGATGCGGTGTATCCAAGATGATAAATTCCAATATCAATACTACTGATCGGAGGGCTGGATAATTCAGATAATGGAATATTGTTAAAGCTTACAATAGCGAGATCGTCAGGCACTTTGTATTTCAGTTCATTCAATCCGCGTAAAATTCCGAACGATACCATATCATCAACCGCAACGAGCGCAGTAGGCCGATTAGGCAAATTCATGAAAAAAGACATCGCTCTATATCCGCTATCCTGTAGAAATTCACCTTCTACAATCCATTCATCACGCATTTCAAGGCCACTATTCTGTAATGCTTTACGATATCCTGCGAGCCGATCGCGAGAAACAATTAGATTCGGCGGTCCACTTACGAAGCCAATTCGTTCATGCCCCATTGAAATGAGGTGATTAGTTGCATCGTATGCTGCCATCACATTGTCATTATCGACAGATAAAATATTCTCATATCGATCACTTCGGCCTACTAGCACGAATGGATAATCGTTGCTCTCCAGAAAATCAATAACAGCATCATCCGTACGAGAGTAAAGCAGAATAACACCATCTACACGGCGACCCTTTAGAAGTCTTGAAACAGCTTCCAACTCTTCTTTCTCGTTTGCTCCGGAGCTAATTAACACATCGTAGCCGGAACGGCTAGCTTGTGTAACGATTCCACGGATTAATTCCATGAAAAATAGATTTGAGAACAGCTCTTCAGCAGGTTTAGGAAGACTGAAGCATATGCTGTTTGTAGTTTTCGACACTAGACTCTTAGCCATCATGTTAGGGGTATAGCCCATATCCTCCATAATAGCTTTGACCTTGCGGGAAGTTTCCAGGCTGATTCTGGGATGATTGGACAATACCCGGGATACCGTGGAGGGAGATACTCCCGCTTTCTTGGCCACATCCTTAATGGTAACTGTCATAGAAACCTCCTTATGGAACCGTTTGCTTTACACAGTAATATTAATCTAAGAGTTCTAAATTGTAAATAGATAAAGTCATTTGGAAGGGCAATATTGCTACTTTTGGATAGAGTATTAGAAATTTCAGTGTAAAATTGTTCGTTTTCACCAAAAAAAGTATGAATGATTAGCAATATTGAGCTTAATATGTATAAAAGATATCAAGTTTCTTCGAAAGGAGCATTCCGTAAATGCAAACGTATGGCTTAATTTTTTTTAGAGCAATCGATGAACTGTAAATTAAATTCGATTTGAGAAATGAATTTAGGGGTACTTTCAGAATACTGTATTAATTACAATGGGGTTGTTAGGATGAGTTTTCTTTATTTTAGCTTTTCTGTGAATTCGAGTTTGTTCAATACATAAAAATACTGGTTGACAATACCATAAATACAGGATTAGTATGTAAATCAAAATATAGCAAGCGTTTACATTGGGTTATTTTGTTTTGATATCAGTTGCACTAAAGAATGAGTTTTATGTACTTAGGTTTATGCACTCTTAATTGCAAACGTTTGCGCAGATTTCAATTTATTGTGAGATCATTTACTTTGATTAGGATGGTGATACCGTTAATCCGGTCTGACGAGCCGCAACATAGACCTTCTCAGCTAATAAGAAGGAACACGCATGATTTCATTACTTAAGAATAATTGACGGTTTCCGAGAAATCATGTATCCGCTTGCAAAAAGGGAATTCATAATCATGGGAGGTTTTACAAAAATGAAAATAACTTTATGGGGCAAGAGGGCGTTCGCGATCTTCATGATCGTTGCTCTAGTGTTCTCCACTCTTGGGTTACATCCAGTTAGTGTTTCTGCAGCAACGACGAAGGTGGTTTTAGTCGGTGATTTGCAGTCAAAGTTTACAAATAATCCTGGAAATAACTGGGATGAAAAATCAGCAGTTACTCAGATGGTTTACTCTGATAATGGGTTGTACACCTTTACGGGGACTCTGCCAGCAGGGGGATATAACTACAAGATAGCTCTAAATGATACTTGGAATGGAAGCGGATTCCCAAGTTACACTAACCCTCAGGGGAAGCTTAATGAGCAGGATAATATTCATATTGAGCTAGATACTGAGACGTCTGTAACCTTTTATTATAATGACATTACTCATAAAATAGCTGATTCGACTTACTACACGCCAATTGCTGCGGATAAGCTGCCAAGATTGACAGGAAACCTGCCAGCAGAGGCGTTGTCTATTCTAACAGATACTGATTTTGACGGTATTTACAATACGGCAGTTACAGTGCCGAAAGGAGACTACACATACAAAGTTTCTGTTCCGGGAGCCACAGAAGCAGAAGATATGTCTTATCCAGAGAACGATCTAAAGTTGAACCTACCATCAGATCTTTCGGTAACCTTCAAGTACAATTCTGCAGATCATAGTGTGAGCGCAGAATATAAAATTCCTACTGGACCTGTTGATGTTACAGCCGTTCCGGAAGGGCATATTCGTGTCCACTATAAAGCTAGTACCTATACGAATAAAGCCTTGTGGTTGTTTGGAGATGTTAAAAATCCTACAGACGGCTGGCCTAATGGTGCTTTTCCTTTCCCTGAGGATCAAATAGACTCCTACGGAGCTTATGTTGATGTGCCGATGAAGCCTGGAGCTCAAACGCTCTCTATGATCGCAATGTCACGTACTGATGGAGCGAAGGATGGAGGAGATAAGCACTTCTCGATTAAGACTCCACAAACGAACGAAGTATGGATTACAGAAGGCTCCGATGTAGTTACGCCTTATGAACCGGTTATGCTTCCGGCAAATACCGTTCGGATCCACTACATGAGATCTGATACTAATCATGATCAGTATGGATTATGGCTGTGGGATGACGTGTCTACACCTTCGGATACACTGGGTTCATGGCCAACTCCTGCGACTCCTTTCAAAGTGGATCAAAAGGACAATTTCGGTGCTTATGTCGATGTTCCACTCATAGAGGGTGCCAAGAAAATTGGCTTTATTGTAATGAAGCCTTCGAACGGAGACAAAGACGGGGACAATAAAATCTTCAGCCTGTTAGATCGTTACAATCAGCTATGGGTTAAAGAAGGCGACAACAATGTATATGTTTCTCCATTTGGTGAAACACCTATCGGTTTAGTATCCGCAGAAGTGTTGTCGAAGAGCAAAATCCTTCTTGGTTTTACACTAACCGACGGCTTGGATGCAGCACAATTGAAGAATGCAATTACCATTAAGGACAATAAAGAAGCTACAATTCCTGTTAATGCTGTAAATATTACAAGCAAAACTTCGATTGAAGTCGATACGGAAGTTTTTGATCTGGCTAATATCCCACTTAGCGTTACTTATTCGGGTAAAACAGTATCTGCGGTTACTGGCTGGAGAAATCTTGATGAGATGTACAACTATACTGGAGACGATCTAGGTGCTACGTATAATGCTGACAAAACAGCCACATTTAAATTGTGGGCACCAAAAGCAAGCTCGGTTGTCGCCAATGTATACGATAAGAATGACTCCAATGTGCTCGTGGGAAGTGTGGATTTAACACTCGGCGAACAAGGGGTATGGTCGGTCAATTTGAAGCCGACAGATCTATCCGGAACAAATGCAACAGATGTAAGAGGATATTATTATCAATATGAAGTGACGAATAACGGTGTAACCAATAAGGTCCTTGATCCTTATGCTAAATCAATGGCGGTATTTACTGTGGATACCACAGGTGCTGCTGGTGCTGGCGGAGATACAGTCGGTAAAGCGGCTATCGTTGATTTAAGCCAGACGAATCCTGATACTTTTGGCTATGCTGATATTGAAGGCTACGAAAAACGTGAGGACGCTATTGTATATGAAGTCCATGTCAGAGACTTTACATCGGATGTATCGATCGAAAGTAGTCTAAGTGGCGAAAGATGGGGATCGTATAGCGCTTTTGAAAAGAAGCTTGATTATCTTAAATCACTCGGTGTAACTCATATTCAATTACTTCCTGTAATGGCTTGGTATTACGGGGATGAAACGAAGATGGGGAATAGAGAGACTGATTACTCTGACAAAAACAATGAATACAACTGGGGATATGATCCTCACAACTACTTCTCTCCGGACGGTGCTTACTCTCAGAATCCTGCCAATCCTGAAGAACGGATTAAAGAATTAAAAGGTCTGATAGATGCCGTACATGAAGCTGGAATGGGTGTCATTCTGGACGTAGTGTACACACACATGGCTAAAAAAGAATTCTTAAACGACATCGTTCCTAATTACTACGCGTTCCAAGATGCAAACGGCAACTTTATCGGAGGTTTCGGAAACAATCTGGCCACCAACCATAAAATGGCTGAGAAACTGATGGTAGATTCCGTGAAATATTGGTTCGAAGAGTACAAGATAGATGGAATGCGCTGGGACATGATGGGCGATGCGACAGCGGAGGCTGTGCAACATGCTTATGATGCCGCGGCAGAAATAAATCCGAAGGCTCTCTTTATCGGTGAAGGCTGGAGAACATTCGGTGGCGCCGCAGCCGATCCTTCCCTTGCTGGAAAAGGTGCAGATCAGGACTGGATGGATAAAACGGATAGCGTCGGTGTTTTCTCTGATGAATTCCGTAATGAATTGAAATCTGGTTATGGTTCCGAAGGTCAGCCTAGATTTATTACGGGTGGAGCGCGTCCGATAACGACAATCTTTAACAATATTAAAGCGGAGCCATCAAATACGCCTGCCGACGATCCAGGTGATATCGTTCCATATATCGAAGCGCATGATAATTTGACGCTGCACGATGTCATTGCACAATCGATTAAAAAAGATCCTGCAATACCAGAGAATGAGCTTGAAATTCAGAAACGAATCAGACTGGGTAACATGCTTATAATGACTTCTCAGGGTACAGCCTTTATCCATGCAGGTCAGGAATATGGCCGTACGAAGCAGTGGAAGGACGATTCTATAAAACCCACGAATAAGGGTAAATTCACAGAATTGTTTGACACCAACAATCAGTCATTTGGTTACTTCATTAATGATTCCTATGATTCATCGGATGCGGTCAATAAGTTCGATTGGGCTAAAGCAACAGATGAGTTACAATTCCCTGTTCAGACTACAACTAGAAAATACACTTCAGGTCTGATGGAGCTGAGAAAGTCTACGGATGCATTCCGATTAGGCGACAAGGATTTGGTTGATTCCAATGTTAACCTAATTCCTGCTCCAGAAGTGAAGACAGAGGATCTAGTCATCGCTTATTCAAACAAAGCAACAGATGGCACAGGCATCTATTATGTCTTCATGAATGGTGATAGCACAGAAAGAACTCTGACTTTATCGGAGGACTTGACGAGTGGTCAGGTGCTTGTCGACAACGATGAAGCTGGTGTTACTGCAATTCCGACTGAGAATCAGTCAGGTTTTAGTTTAACAGCAAATTCTATTACATTAGAACCTTTAACAGCAGTAATTCTTAAAAAGGAAGCTTCGGCCGCTGGAATTACAGCTTTGGAGCTCGACAGCACGAGCTACAACCTGCCAATAGGTCAAACACACAAATCTTCAGTGTTCGCGAAATATGATGACAACAGCAGAAGAAACGTTTCCCAAATGGCTACGTACACTTCCAATAACCCTGAAGTGGCTACAGTAACTAATAAAGGTCAAGTGAAAGGGATTTCTGAAGGGATGGCCAGAATTACCATAACCTATGGTGGTATTTCTAAAACGGTTACTGTTACTGTTACCGACAAGCGATATGTCCAATTTACCTATACTCGTAGCGACAAAGAATATACGGGTTGGAATATCTGGGTTTGGGACACAGGAGTTAAGAATGGCCAGATTAATTTTACAACCTTAGAGAATGGTACAGCGAGTGTTCTGATTGAGGTTGCTGAAAATGCGACAAATGTAGGATTCGTCGTTCGTAATGGTGAAGGTGATGATTGGTCACATAAGGATGATTATGGAGATGACCGTACAATTCCGTTGACGCCGGGTGATGGGTTCATTAAAGTGAACGTAACCAGCGGGGTGAAGGAATTTGAAATCAAGCCTAGCATTGGCACACCTATCTTAAAGGATGGAACGGCTACTTTTAGGTATCGTGATCCTGCCTTGTTCCGTATTGGAAAAGTTGATGCGGTCACTTCTGCAATCGTAAAAGTGAATGGAAAAGAGTATCCAATGGTTTATGATTCCGTAAATGAATTATTCACTTACACGCTGACTGATTTAAAAGTAGGCACGTATAAGTATACTTACCTAATCACGAAAAACGGAGTCACTATTGAATACACAGATCCAAAGAATACCGTTAATGATGAATCTTCTTTTGTATATCGTAATCCTGAAATTGCGATTACGACATCCGTGAATCCGGAGGTAATAACATCTAATCAGAATGCGGTTATGACCGTTAATGCTTCCGCTTCAGAAAAAGTAATCTATACGGACGGATTTATGGATTTGACTAGTCTTGGAGGACCAAGCAAAGTTCAACTGGATACGGTGCTGCTGAAACAGACCATTGCTGTGAAGGATACAGTGACAGCGGGAATCAAGAATATTCCAATAACGCTCGTAGATCAGTATGGTAATGCCCATAAGCAAAACGCTACGATTGAGGTCAAAGCTAGAACCTACTCAGGTGATAAGCTGGATTTCGACTGGGATGAAGCACGTATATACTTCGCACTGACCGATCGTTTTAAAGATGGGGATACTTCGAATAATCAGAATGTTGATAAAAACCATCTGGAAGCATACCACGGCGGTGATTTCCGAGGGATGATTGACAGTCTCGATTATTTGCAAGAGCTAGGTATTAATACGCTATGGATTTCACCAATCGTAGATAATATTGATTTTGATCAAGGTAATGGCTTCAAACAATACGGTTACCACGGCTATTGGGCCAAAGACTTTACGAAGCTTGACGAGCATCTTGGTGACATGGATACCTTCAAGGAGCTAATCGAGAAGGCACATGACAAAGGCATCAAGATCATGGTTGACGTTGTACTCAATCATACAGGTTACGGGCTTAAACCAGGGGATAACAAACCGACGATTACAGTTGAAGATAAGGCGCGTTTTGAAGGAATGCTTCGTACGGATGGTGTATCCACGGATACAGATACGATCAAGGGTGAGCTTGCTGGCTTACCGGATTTCAAAACAGAAGATCCAGCTATTCGTGAAAAAATCATCGCTTGGCAAACAGGGTGGTTAGATAACGCTCGGACGGAACGTGGAGATACGATTGACTATTTCCGTGTGGATACAGTCAAACATGTAGAAGATACAACTTGGAAAGCATTTAAAAATGCACTGACTGCAATCGATCCAAACTTCAAAATGACCGGTGAATACTTCGGGGGAACCATTGATAGCAATGGTGGAATGCTCGAAACAGGCCAGATGGACGGACTGCTTGATTTTGGATTTAATGATGCAGCGAAAGACTTTACTGATGGTAAAGTAAACAGTGTGGATTCCTATCTACAGACACGTGAGTTAAAGATCGACAATACTAAGATGATGGCTCAATTCCTTAGCAGCCATGATGAGGATGGCTTCTTGTCCAATTATGTGGATGGAGACAAAGGCAAGCTGAAGATCGCAGCAGCCCTGCAAATCACCGCTAAAGGACAGCCAGTCATTTACTACGGAGAAGAACTAGGTAAATCGGGTAAGAATGCTGGGAAAATGTCTGAAGGTAAGTTCAGTGAGAACCGTAAAGATATGCCATGGGATCAGTTGACTGCAGAGAAACCACTTCATGACCATTATCAGAAGCTGTTGAATATTCGTGCAAAATACTCCAAAGTGTATTCCAAGGGTACTCGCACGAAGGTAGCAGGTTCAGATGAATTAGGTTATTTGGCTTTCAACAAATCTTACGAAGATGAGAACGTTGTGACGGTAATCAACACTAAGACTAGTGAGGTATCTGCAACGATTCCAGTACCATTTGCCGCCAATTCGACTGTAAAAGATGAATATAGTGGTAAAACCTACGCAGTATCCGCTGATCAAAAAGTAATCATTGATCTACCAGGTCGAGATGATGGGGGTACAGTTATTCTATCTGGGGTATCTAAAGTAACACCTACACCTGGTGGTGCCGTTGTTAACCCAACAACTCCTGCTGATACTCAAGTTGTCAGTGAGGGTAGTTTGAAGAACGGCAAAGATGGAAAGGTACAAATCGATATTGCTGCAGGAAAGACAGCTGTACTTTTACCGTTGCAAGCTGCAAAAACGTTGGGATCTAATGACTTAGTGCTTAAAGTGGGGGATCTATTAGTTACTATCCCTAATAAATTGTTAAGTGCAATTCCAAGCTTAGCTTCAGGCACAGATGCGGAAGGTTCTCAAATCTTGTTAGAGCTGAAACCTTTGGTCCAGTCTGCTGCAAAAGCATTAGTAGACGGATTTAACAAAGAGGGTGCAACCGTTACTTCACTTTCTGATGTGTTTGAATTGAGACTGAGCATTCTGAAGAAAGACGGTACCCGGATAGTAGTTAAGAAGTTCGATGAGCCAATTACGATATCGTTTAAGATTAAAGGTCAATCGAATAAAGATTTATTGGGTATCTACTATTTAGGCGATAACGGTGAACTTGAGTACGTGGGTGGACAGCTGAATGGAGACGTGATATCTGCACAAGTCACGCACTTTAGTAAATATGCCGTACTTGAGATTGTTAAGTCGTTTAAGGATGTTCCAACTACTTATTGGGCATTCCATGCCATTCAGTCCCTTGCTGCAAAACAAATTGTTTCAGGGGTTACAACAACCGAGTTTAATCCGAAGAGCAATGTTAGCCGTGCGGAATTTACCGCATTGTTAGTTCGAGCACTTGGTTTGAATGCGGAAGGGCAGGTTCAATTTACTGATATTAAGTCCGATGCATGGTACTCTTCATACGTAGCAACAGCTTCTAAGCTGGGCATTGTTAGTGGTCGAAGCAATGATACCTTTGCACCGAACGCTTCCATTACCCGTGAGGAAATGGCTATCATGGTGATCCGTGCGCTTGAAGTGAAATCTGGTAAGAAGATCGAACCAGCAGTGAGTGTCACGACATTTGCAGATGCTTCTAGCATTAGCAAGTGGGCAGACAGCTACGTGAAGACTGCAGCAGGTCTAGGGCTTCTGCAAGGCAGAGAGAACAATCAATTTGCTCCAAAAGGATGGATGACTCGCGCCGAGAGTGCACAGGTTATTTATACACTACTGGGCAAGTAAGCTGGAATCCGGTGTACTGATTTTAGTGCACCGGAGTTCTAGTAGTTAGCTAGTAATGTGTAAGTCATTCTTAGTAATCTCTAAAAGAAAACAGGGTATCCCACAGCTATCATAGCTAGTGGAGATACCCTGTTTTGTTATGTTTTATGCGCCCGAAGATGTGTATGCTTAGATGATCGCCTTAAGTATAGCGAACCCATAAGCTGGCATCTTCACGATCAGTTTGCCACGTTCTGTACGCACTGTATCGCCAGTGAACAAGTTCTCCCAATTCCGTTCGTCTACGTCAATACGGAACGTCTGAGCGGTCTCTTCACTGTTAATCAGTACGACTATAGTCTCAAGATCCAATCGGCGCTCATAGGCTATCTTACTGCCTTGTTGTCCTGCCTCCAAGAAGGTGAATGTACCTGTACGAAGCGCTGGTTGGTCATTGCGTATTTGAATGAGCTGACGATAGAATTCGAACAGATCACGATCCTGCTTCTCAGGGTTCCATTCCATGCATTTGCGGCAGCCTGGGTCACCCTCACCGTCCATACCGAACTCGTCACCATAATAGATACAAGGGGTGCCCATAAAGGTGAATTGGAATAGTGAAGCTAAGCGCATTTTATTTTTGTCCCCAGCAGCTAGCGTAAGCAAACGTGGAGTGTCGTGACTATCTAACAGATTGAAAGCAACTTCACTTGCCTGCAGTGGGTAGCGCGATAACTGTCTACCAATAGAGTTGGCAAACCCTTCTGCATCAAGGCTGCCATGAACAAAGAAGTCTAGGACGGCATCAGTGAAGGGATAGTTCATGACGGCGTCAAATTTATCACCTTCCAGCCATGGAGCAGATTCATGCCAAATTTCTCCAAGGATGTAGGCCTCAGGATTAGCACGCTTCACCACTTTGCGGAATTCACGCCAGAAATCATGATCCACTTCATTGGCCACGTCTAGGCGCCAACCGTCGATACCAACTTCTGTGATCCAGAATTCTGCGACCTTCAGCAAGTACGCTTTAACTTCAGGATGTTCTGTATTAAGCTTTGGCATATGTGCTTCAAAAGCAAAAGTATCATAAGTTGGAATGCCGTTTACAGTCTGAAGTGGAAACTCACGAATATGGAACCAGTCTTTGTAGATGGAGTCTTCTCCCTTTTCCTGAACATCCAAAAACGGAGCGAAGGTCCCACCAGAGTGGTTGAATACAGCGTCTAACAGCACGCGAATACCACGTTCATGGCAGCAGTCGACGAGTCTCTTTAACGTTGCTATATCCCCGAAATGCGGATCGACTTCCATGTAATCTTCTGTATCGTATTTATGATTGGTAGTTCCTGTAAAGATTGGTGTGAAATAAATAGCGTTGATACCAAGCTCGTTAAGATGGTCTAGATGATCGATAACTCCTTGCAGGTCGCCGCCAAAGAAGTTAGTTGGTGTTGGCTCTGCTCCCCATGGCTGAACATCTTTTGGATCAAGGCTTGGGTCGCCGTTTGCAAAGCGTTCAGGGAAGATCTGATAGAAAACAGCATCCTTTACCCAGGCAGGTGGTGTAAATACATCAACGGGGTTAATAAATGGAAACTCGAAAAGCTTGTTAGGATTATCTGGCCGATTAGTCTGAAAATCATTTTCGGTCATCCAAATGCGTTCATTATCCTTTTGCAGTAAGAATCCGTATTTTAATCGGCGATACAGGGGAACCGAAGCGCATTCCCAATAATCGAACATAGCATCAGAGGTGAAGAGGGTCATGGGAATCAGCTCTTTTGTGGTATCCCAAGTGTATTTATCCCCTGCAAAAGCAAATACTTCTGTTAAATCCCCTTTTTTAGCGCGGAGACGCAGGTGAATCGTGCTTTCATTATAGGCATAAGACCAATTTAACCGCGGACGATGGTACACAGCTTCCAGTAACATGAATAAGTCCTCCTAAAGTTTTGTAAGCGATACTTCCCTGATCAGCTTCGGCAAAACCACTTCGAAAGCACAGGCTTAGTTTTGTAAGCAATACTTCCCTGACCAGCTTCGGCAAAACCACTTCGAAAGCATACGCTTAGTTTTGTAAGCAATACTTCCCTGACCAGCTTCGGCAAAACCACTTCGAAAGCATACGCTTAGTTTTGTAAGCGATACTTCCTCGAACAAGCTTCGGCAAAACTACTACGAAAGCATACGCTTAGTTTTGTAAGCAATACTTCCCCGAACAATTCACCACAGCGCGTGGGTTTTAGAATGTCGCTATTGTTATTGGTTGCACAGTTATTTATGCAACATGCGCAAAAGAAGTGGCAAATTAGCACATAACAAAGAGGCACAACCGCCGCGAAGTAGCTTGTCCGAGGTTGTACCTTTCATAAGTAACATTGCCTTTTAATTGTATAGAACAGGAGGCAGACAATAGATGTAATGATTCATGTTGGATAGCCTCTTAACGATTTGGATTATAGCATGGAATAAAAGTGCTTTCAATACTCTTGTTCAAACCATTGCACAAATTTTCACTTGAGTGCGTAGGCGTTTCTAATGCCGGATTATTGTAAATCTATTAGAAAAGTGAATTTGTGGTATATCAGGGGCGAATAAAATAGAGATTCCATTTTTCAAAACATGAATAATCGATTAATTAAAAGATATCATGTGAAAAATGGAGATAAATGCCTATAGCATTTATAAATTAATGGAAAATGGTCAAATATGATGTGTGCAAACGTTTTTAAAAACAAACGATACTGTTGTATGATGTATTCATGAATGAAGCGCTTTCTTGCTCTGCTAAATGCAGCTCATGAAGGAGCAAGCTAAAATAAGAATTTTTTTTTAGCCTTTCTGAAATCGTTTGCGCAAGTTTCTGCTCTACTATTTTACCATCTTACGCTTTTTTAAAATTGGGAGGGGTTAAGTAATGAAGTTGAAAAAAATGATGGTTATCACCGCTGCTGTCTCAATGGCACTATCCGTTACAGCGTGTGGTTCGAACAACAATGGGAATACCGGGGGTAACAACACAGCAAAAGCTACTAATGCTGCTAATAACGTTACAGAGACTGCAGCGCCAGAGAGCACAGATGCAGCAGCGACAGAAGAGATTGTACCTGAAGATGGAGCGACGCTAGTTGTATGGGAAAGTAAGGAAGAAAGACCATTCGCAGACGAGATTGCTAAGCAGTTCACAGCGAAATATAACGTTCCAGTCAAGATTGAAGAGTTGGCACCACCAGATCAAGTAACTAAACTTACTCAAGATGGTCCTTCAGGATTAGCAGCAGACGTTATTCTTATTCCTCACGACAACTTAGGTAAAGCCGCAAGTGCGAGCTTGGTTCTTCCTAATGACGTGTTCGGTGAAGAAACAAAGGCTAGCAATACTGAAGCTTCGATTATCGGATCTTCGTACGATGGCGAATTGTATGGCTACCCAAGAGCAGCAGAAACTTATGCATTATTCTACAATAAATCACTCGTTAAAGAAGCACCTAAATCATTCGATGATGTTCTTGCATTCAGCAAAACATTCACGGATAAATCCAAGAACAAATACGGAATTATGTGGGAAGTAGGAAACTTGTACTTCAACTACATGTTTATCGCTTCCGATGGTGGATACCTGTTCGGTAAGAACGGTACAGATAAAGAAGATATCGGACTTGCTAACGATGGATCTATTGCAGGACTTAAAGAATTTGTGAAAATGAAAGAAGTATTACCAATTAAGAGCGGAGATATCAACAGTGATATCAAACGCAGCTTGTTCAACTCAGGTGATGTAGCGATGGATATCACAGGTCCTTGGGAGCTTGGAGGATACAAAGCAGCTCTTGGAGATAACCTTGGTATCGCACCGATCCCTACAGTAAATGGAAAAACTGCTATCACATTCTCTGGTATCAAAATTTTCGCAGTTAACTCGTTTACTCAATATCCGAATGCTGCTAAATTGTATGCTCATTTTGCATCAAGCAAAGACGCTCAATTGTTACTGAACAAAACGATCGGTTCTGTTCCTACAAACAACGAAGCGCTTCTTGATCCACAAATCGTTAACGATCCATTTGTATCCGCTTTTGCAGCACAAGCTAAGAGCTCCCAGCCAATGCCTTCTATCCCTGAAATGGGTAACGTATGGAGCCCTGTAAATGCAGCTCTTCCAGAAATTTGGGATAAGAATGTAGATCCAAAAGCAGCAATGGACAAAGCCGTTCAACAAATCAAAGATTTGAACAACAGTTCATCGCAATAAGGATCATAAATCACAGTCTTAACAGCATACAGTGAATCAAGCTGCCCGTCGCATGTTTAGCGGAGGGCAGCTTCTTATTTTCACTCGGAGAGGAGAACGGAAGCGAAATGCAGCGACATCGAACGAGGGCCGCAGTACTGTCGACGATTTTCATGGGATTGGGACAAATATATAACCGCCAATTCATCAAAGGAATCATGTTTTTAGTTGTAGAAGCCGCCGCTGTTTTTTATTTTATTGAGAATCTTGCTACTGCATTATGGGGTATTGTCACACTAGGAGAAAACCCTAGCCGTTTAGTAAAAGTAAAAGGCATCGCTAAGATGGTAGCTGGGGATCACTCAATATATATTTTGATTCAAAGCTTGATCACCATTCTAATGCTTATCATAATAATCCTCGCTTGGTATTTGAACATTAAAGATGCTTATAGGACTGGAGAGAAACGCGATAACGGTCTTCAGGCAAACACCTTTAAACAAAGTGTTCGCTATATACTGGATTACAAGTTCGCTCAGACGTTCTTGGTCTTGCCGGGTATTGGTGTTCTATTCTTTACGATCATGCCAATCATCTTCATGATCCTGCTAGCGTTTACGAACTATTCCGCACCTGATCATCTTCCACCCGCTAAATTGGTTGACTGGGTAGGATTTCAGACCTTCCGTAATTTATTGGTTCTCAAAACATGGAGTCACACTTTTTATGGCGTATTAACATGGACGATTATATGGGCAGTTCTTTCAACGATTACTACATATTTCGGAGGACTATTGGTAGCCTTACTGGTGAGCCAAAAGGGTATTCGTTTCAAAGGAATGTGGAGAGTTATTCTGATTGTGCCTTACGCAGTACCACAGTTAATCTCTTTGCTGCTCATGCGCAATTTATTTAACGGTCAATTCGGCCCTATCAACCAATACCTCGGGTATTTTGGTATGGGCGGATTGCCATGGCTAACAGATCCATTTTGGGCTAAGGTTACCGTAATTATTGTTAACATGTGGGTCGGTATTCCAGTATCGATGTTACTTATAATGGGCGTGCTGACTACAATCCCTCGGGATATGTATGAAGCTGCCGAAGTGGATGGAGCATCAGGTTATCAGAAGTTCCGTATTGTTACGTTACCGATGGTATTGTTCTCCACAGCGCCTACCTTAATTACGCAGTTTGCAGGTAACATTAACAACTTTAATGCGATCTTCCTATTAACAGGTGGTAGTCCTGTAAATGGTGATTATCAATATGCCGGTTCCACGGACTTGCTAGTAACCTGGCTATACAAATTAACACTTGATCAGAATAAAAACAACATGGCTTCGGCAATAGGGATTATTATCTTTATCATTGTTGCTTCATTCTCCCTGTACAATTACCGCCGGACGAAATCATTCAAAGAGGAGGATATGATCCAATGAGCAGAAAGGTCGCGAACTTTATTCGCTTAAGTGGTAGTTACATCATCTTGATTGGTTTGTCGATAGCTGCACTCTATCCGGCCCTCTGGATTTTATTTGCTTCTTTCCGGCCTGGTAAATCACTGTACAGTAAAACGTTTATCCCTGAACAATTCACCTTCGATCACTACAGAGAATTGTTCACATCGCCGAGCTATATGTTTGGAACTTGGTATGCTAATACACTGAAAATAGCCATCTTCTCCATGCTTATCGGTGTAGTTCTTACCTTGTTAACTAGTTATGCTGTATCCAGATTCCGGTTTAAAGCGCGTAAAACAGCGTTATCCACCGTTCTGATCCTTGGTATGTTCCCTGGTTTTATGAGTATGATTGCCATTTATATGCTCCTTAAAGAGTTTAATTTGCTGGATACACATATTGCCTTGATTATCGTTTATGCAGCTGGGGCGCCACTGGGGGGAACCTTTATCGCCAAAGGCTTCCTCGACACGATTCCTCGTTCTTTGGATGAGGCGGCTCGAATAGACGGGGCAAGCAATTTCGGGATATTTATGCGAGTTATTCTTCCATTGTCACGCCCTATGATCACTTACATGGCACTGACTCAGTTTGTCGGTCCTTGGGTGGATTTCATTTTCGCCAGACTTATTTTGCGGACGAAGGAGAACTGGACCGTCGCAGTCGGAATGTGGGATATGGTTAACACGAACCAAAACACTAACTTTACCTTGTTCTCTGCCGGTGCTGTTCTGATCTCTATCCCGATTATGATTTTGTTTGTATTCTTGCAACGTCTGCTTGTTGATGGATTGACTGCAGGAGCTAGTAAGGGGTAAACAAATTCGCTTCATACTAAAGAATGAACAGGGTACAGCCTTTGTACAGTAATGGAAGGCTGTACCCTTATTCCATCATAGGGGGTGAACTTAATGAAAAAGCTATGGACTCTACAATTTAGATCAGTTGGAATGAAATTGTTCGTTATTCTATTCAGCTCCATAGTGCTCTTATCCTCTGTACTAGGATTGACTTCATATTATGCTGCCAAAGATATCATTACTGATGAGGTTGCCGCGGCCTCCTCACAGTCTGTAGTTCAAGCAGCAGACAAGCTGGATTTTGTTCTAACAGAATATGAAGCGCTTTCGAGACAATTTGCACTCGACTCTGCATTAAAAGGTGATTTGGAAAAAATAAATAGTGGTGAACTTACAACGGTAGCCAAAGTTGCCATAGAAGATCGGATTCGTAGAAAGCTAGACTTAGTAAAAGGATCAGATGTGCGGATGTATGGCGTCAGACTGGTATCTAAGAGCTTGGAAGAAACAGAATCGTATAAATCTGCAGGCATTAGTGGCCTTCGTAGTGATGAAGGCATTACTGAAAGACTGAAACAAATTGCAGATGCTAAAGGAGAGCCAGTGTGGTTTCCCGTTCGTGAGAAAGGCTTCTTTGATGCTTATACTGAGCCGTCTTTAACCATGGGAAGATTGCTTCGCAATCTTGTACATCCTGAAGCGGAGTATTACATGCTTATTGAAGTTAAAGGGAAGGCCATGACTGAAATGTTGTCTAATCTTCAGATTGGAATTACCGGTCAGATTCGGATTTTGAGCACAGATGGTAACATTGTTTATGGTGCGGATAATGCGAAATTGGGCCAACCCTCTTACATAAAAGTTACTGAAGAGCAAGATGTAGAACAGAATCATTCATTTACAGCAGCGGATGAGGACGGAATTCCTCAACTTGTCGTATATAAGCCTTTAACGACAGCAAAATGGACGCTCATGGGATATGCGCCGGTCAGTGATTTTACGAAGTCGGCGGACAAGCTTCTATATATCACGTTATCTGTAGTGCTGGCAGCTGCCGTGATAGCCCTGTTAATTGGCTATGTTCTTGTTCGTTTGGTTGGGCGTCCACTGGGTAAACTGGCGACCTTAATGGAAGAAGGTGAGCGAGGAAACCTTCGTGTACGAACGAATTTTAAGGGTAAGGATGAGATTGGCCGGCTCGGGCATAGCTTTAACAAAATGATGGAGCAAATTTCTCTGCTTGCAAGCCAGAGTGAAATGTCAGCGGATGAAGTGCTTGGTACTTCGGAACAATTAGTCAAAGCATCAGGTACAACCTCACTTCATGCCAGAGAGGTTGCATCCGCTACTGGTGAGATTGCACTTGGAGCAGCTAGCCTTGCTGTCGAAGCAGAAAGAAGCCATTCTAATGTCGAAATCATTGGCAGCAAGATGAGTGAAGTAACTGAACTAAATACAGTAATGGACGCTTCGGCGGAGCGAGTTATTGAGGTTAGTGATCAGGGTACAGAGCTGATGAAACTGCTAGTAGAGCAGAGTGAGTCTACGGTGGAGATGTTCAATCGAATACAAGAGAACTCCAATAAGCTAAGAGAGAGTACTCATTTAATTCGCAGTATTCTTAGTCCTATGATTGCCGTAAATAAGCAGACCAATATTTTGGCGCTAAATGCCACTATAGAGGCGGTAAGAGCCGGTGCAGCAGGCAGAGGCTTTATAGTGATTGCTGATGAAATCAGACAGCTTGCTAACCAATCGAATGAGTCGATCCAATCGGTCTCCAAGATTACGGAAGAGATTGGTTTACACATTGAGAACACGGTTAAAGATATCAATGAGACCGCTCCAAAGTTCCGTGAGCAGATTTCTTCCGTACGTGAGTCGTCGACGATCTTTGCGAGTGTCAAAGAGGAAATGGAACACTTCATGGGGCATATTAGTGAATCCTCTGCTTCTATCCATGAACTGATAGAGTTTCAGCGTCAATTAGGTGAATCCATGGCGAGTGTCAGTTCCATTGTGCAGCAGACGACGGCTTCGACGCAGGAGGTAGCTTCTATGTCTTCACAGCAATTTACTGTAAGTGAGGAGCTAGTTGCCTTATCCCAAAAGCTAGAGAGCTTAGCAGCAGACCTTAAGCAATCTATGGTTTCTTTTCAAGTATGAGAATTAAATCTTAATAGTAAAACAATAAAACGAGTAACTCTCCTGTGTATTGGAGTTTTACTCGTTTTTTTCTAACTTAATGACTTCAAGTAGCTCTTCTTGTCTTAGAAGTGGTTTGGGAGATACACTTGGATTAACATTTTAATAGAAGAAAGGAGTGATCGATTGACGAATTTGCATCTAAGCCTTAGTGGGAGTCTTTTTCAGCAGGCATTAATTCAAGGGGACTATAGTCCTCATTTTTTTGCTTACTATTATAAACAGTGGAACAACTACAGTATGTCTTACCATCAACATAATTCAACCGAAATCATGTATTTGATCTCAGGGAGCTGTGTCGTAGATGTCCATCCAAGAATGGGTGAAGAAGAGAGATTTAGGTTAAAGCGGGGAGAATTGATCATACTCGATGCGAATGTTCCGCACAGACTGATCGTCGAGGATGGGTCGCCCTGTCGAATGTTGAATGTGGAGTTTGGATTTATGGAATACACAGGGGTTGCTCCATCTATCGGCAAGCTTGCCCTGCAAGAAAAGGCGCTTGCTGAATGGTTACAGGTTCCCTTTTCCAGTCTAGTCATGCTTGATCCGGAGGAAATCTATCATGTACTAAAGGGACTTGTACTGGAGCTTGATCAAAGTGGCGGTAACGGTGGAAGTATGGTCGACTTATTGTTCTGTGAGCTTCTGCTACGTTTATCTAGCTTGCGACAGGATCAGCTTCATGCCAGATTGGTTACGCTTTCCTCAGCGCCCTTGCTACAATGGACAGGAACAATCAATTCATTAGAATCCAATGGTCATCTAAGTGAATATGTGCCATGGTACCGTAAACGCAGCGATGAAATTATGGATTGGATCGATCTCGGAAGCTGGATTAATGGTGAGACTGGTGGATATTTACGTGTCTGCACCGAAGGGCGGAATTGGTTCGAAACGGATTTTCCAAATTGGATGAAGGACTCGGCACTGGAGTATACGGTGAGGAATCGCGGAGAAGAGCATGGTTCTTTCATTATTGAAGGATTGGAAACAGGCAGAGTGTACAGAGGCCACTTTAACACTGTGAACAATGGCGTGATTTCTAATTTGCCAGATGATGCGATCATCGAAGCGCCGGGGTATGTGGATCGAAACGGAATCTCCATGCCGCTTGTAGGTGAATTGCCGCTTGGACCTGCAGCAGTGTGTAATGTCAGCATTTCGGTGCAACGTCTTGCTGTTGAAGCCGCAGTACATGGCGATGATAAGCTACTTCGTCAAGCCTTTATGATGGACCCGCTGGTAGGTGCAGTATGTAATCCGAAAGAAATCTGGCAGATGGTCGATGAGATGCTTGTGGCCGGGGAGCAATGGCTACCTCAATACAGCGAAGCCATTGCTAAAGCGAAGGAACGCTTGGCTACCGGAGATCTTATTTCGACAAATGCCAACAATGAAGGCGCGGCTCGCTTGAAGGTGAAGACGGTTGATGAGATGATGCAGGACCGGGACGCAGCGAACAAAAATGCTGGTGAATCTGACAAAGGCAAGGACAGAGAGAAGGTTCACTAGATTGTGTTGTGATGCTTGGCGGTCTACAAAAAACAGCAAGTCTCGTTATCGGAGACTTGCTGTTTTTTATGAATTAACAGTGCCCTTTTGACTGAAGAAGGTCTTTAGCGCCTGGTACACTTCTTTTTTGTCTTTAATGACATAATGCATGAATTGTTCGTGCTTTAGATGACGATAAGCGGACATTAATGTGCTGCTGCGATTGTACTGATTCACTTCGCCGTAGCCAAACATATTGCTTCGTTTCAGTAATTCTCCGATTAGCTTCACACAACGTTCGTTGTCGGAGGTGAGGTTATCCCCGTCGGAGAAGTGAAACGGATAAATATTGTACTGCGCAGGTGGGTATCGGCTATCGATAATCTCAATCGCTTTTTGATAGGCTGAGGAACAGATGGTTCCCCCACTCTCGCCACGAGTGAAGAAATCATGTTCGCTGACCTCTTTAGCCTCCGTATGGTGGGCGAGAAAGACAATCTCCACCTTTTCATACTGGCGGCGTAGAAAGCGGGTCATCCAGAAGAAGAAGCTACGGGCACAATATTTTTCAAAAGAACCCATACTACCTGACGTATCCATCATCGCAATAATGACCGCATTGGAGTGAGGTGTTCTTATGTCGTCCCATGTTTTGTAGCGCAAATCATCAGGACTAATACTGTGAATTCCAGGATTGCCTCTGCTAGCATTACGCCGAAGGTTCTCCAGCAGGGTACGCTTCTTATCGATGTTGGACATCATACCTTTTTTACGGATATCGTTGAAGATGATGGATTTAACCTCGATCTCTTCCTTATTCTTTGGCTTTAGATGCGGCAATTCCATATCTTGAAACAAGATGTCCTCCAGATCCTCCAGATTGACCTCTGCTTCCACGGTGTCTTGACCGGGTTGATCCCCTGCTTTTTCCCCTTTGCCGGGCTGTGCCGACTGTGAATCGCGCCCAAGTACATCGCCGACCTGACTTTCCCCGTCTCCCTGTCCTACATGCTTTTGCTTACGGAAGTTATAGATAATTCGATACTCATCCAGACTGCGGATCGGAACCTTCACAATCTGCTTACCGCCTGACAAAATAATATTTTCTTCGGTCACGAGATCCGGCAAATTATCCTTGATAGCTTCTCTGACCTTTTGCTGATGACGTTCCTGATCCTGATGGCCTTTACGATGAAGGGACCAGTCTTCTTTTGAGACTACAAAGGAAAAGGGACCAGATGATTGCGACAGGATGACCACCTCCCATGGAATATAAATGCTGACTGAAGGAACCTTAGGCAAAGAATATTTGGGGCCCCCGCAAAGTACCTGAGTACGCATCGAAAGCAAAGCCTCACTTTGTGGGGATGTTTTGAGGTTGTAACTAAAGTATATTCATGGGGATGGGGGATATGTGATTTCTTATTCGCTGATCTCTTCCACGGTCAATATATAACTGTTCGACTGGCTCTTGCCAGAGTATTCACGTCCATCTAGATTGAAAAAATATTGAGCGGTTACTAAGCTTTCAAGGAAACGACCCAGAACATGTTCACTTATCTGGACAAAATAATGGATGTTTACAGTGGTAGCAG
The DNA here is from genome assembly GCF_037977235.1 of Paenibacillus sp. FSL K6-0276. Taxonomy (NCBI): domain Bacteria; kingdom Bacillati; phylum Bacillota; class Bacilli; order Caryophanales; family Paenibacillaceae; genus Paenibacillus; species Paenibacillus sp. FSL K6-0276. The sequence continues at coordinate 1,865,545 of NZ_CP150276.1, forward strand.
GCTTGACTGTCCCTAGAGGCAAGGTGCCATTAAATGAAGATTGCGGAATTGGAATTCCGTCAATCACAATGCTGTTAGGATCAATAAGGCATTTTTTGGTGTTAGACGACTTAGAGATACTTCTGCAGGCCAATTTCCACTATTCGTTAGTGAGATCCAGCAATGGACGTGCTCTCCTGCTTCCACAAGGGTAGGCTTAGCATGAGTTTCGAGAGAGATGACAGGTGTGACTATTAAGGTAGTAACTGTATTGGAACGAGAGGTTTGTCTCATGAATGGAAATATCTTCTTTGATTACGGTGAAATGGCACATGATTGCATGCACAACATTGGCTTGATGGGTTTTAATATTTCTAGTTCCTCTGTTTCTTAAAGAGGTTCTTCATAAGATAACCTGCTTCTTTACTGGATCCGCAGCCGATATCGATTCTCAAGGGGACCACTCCTTAGGGATAAATCAGGCTCAACACTATTGTATTAACCCCACTTCAGCCTGCATCCGGCGGATGCCTATTAAAGAATGGAAGTTATTAAAAATTAACGTATTATGAAACTTTAGCAGTGTTGATAACGTTTATAGGAGTAGGCTTGTGGAAAATGACTTTAAAAACAACCGCTAAACATAGAGGAGGCAGTCAACATGAAAAAACAACGTTCCTTACCCGCCATAGCTGCAATCGCAGCATTAACACTAGCCTTAACCGCTTGCGGTGCTACTAATAATTCTGCACAGCCATCTGCAGAACCAACTGCAACAGCTTCTCCAGTACCAACAGAGGAGAGCACAAGCACGCCCGTACCTACAGAAAGTACGAGTACAACTGCACCAACTGAGAATCCAAGCACTCCAGCGCCAAAACCTACTGCAAATCCAGAAGCCAAAATTCTTAAAGGAACAGGCGTTTACGTCGGACAAATAGATAGTCATTCTGTTGAGATTGAGACCAAAGAAGGTCCTACGGCTTTTGAGATTACAGCTGGAATGGAGAGCATACTTGAAAAGTTGAATACGGATGATCCCGTAGTTTTTGAATATGTAGAAAAAGCAGTGGAAGGCGATGCTACAGTTAAACAGCGGGTACTTTCGAAGCTGTCTCTTGCAAAGTAAAGGAACTCTATCATTTATGAATAACAAAATGGCTGCCCCTGATTGATTTCAGGAGCACCCATTTTGTCAATATAAGAATTTATAACGTCCCAGCATTAACTAAGAAAATAGTAATAAGCAACATAAAGAGTAGGATAATCACCCCGTTGATGATTGTGCCTATAACGCCGAACACCTTACGACGCTTCCGGATGGAAAGTCCAATAATACCGATGACAACACCAATCACATTAAGAGCTGAAAGAATGATAACAGTCATTCCGAGAAGCATTATGGACTGCGATGATTCGGCTAGTAGATTAGAGTTCTCATTAACCATTGAAGAAGCCTTCATAATAATGAAGATAAAGAGGGCTGCATAGCCCATAATGGTCACGAGACTGATGATGAAAGAAGCAATACCAGGTCCAGAGTGTTGTAGGTCATGGTCTACTTTTTGATACGAATACGGCGAATCAGCCCCTGGCTGACTCAGATTAGGTTGGGGATTTCCTACCTCTGTCGTAGGTATGTCAGATTTTGATAGAGAATTAAGATCCATAGGTTGCACTCCTTGAGAGATAAGAATGAAATGTTGTTAACATCCACTTTTTCATATTGATGCTAAAAAAGCAACCCCTGATTGTGGCTAATTAGTAAATGACGGCTGGAAAAAGGTACCGTTAATCGTTTATGATAGAAGAAGTCTAAAACTAAGGAGTTGTAAACGTATGCAACGGAAACTTATGGCCTGGGGGGCTTTGCTAGCTATGCTGGCAGTAGGAGTAGGCGCTTTCGGCGCTCATTTATTAAAACCTGTTATCAGTGAAGAATATATGAAGGTATATGAGACCGGTGTACAGTATCACTTGGTGCATGCGCTAGGTGTAATTCTGATAGCACTGGCTGTAGGTCAATGGGGAGAAAGTGCTCGGTTACGCTGGGCGGGGCGGTTGTTAATAGCAGGCACTATTTTGTTCTCAGGCAGCTTGTATGTACTTAGTATCTCCGGGATTAAAGTGCTGGGAGCGATTACACCTATTGGTGGAGTCTGCTTCATAGCAGGTTGGCTATGTTTGGCTCTGGAAGCATTCTCTCGCAGCAAAAAGGTATCCTAGGCAACCAAATTACACTAGGAAGATAAATAAGCATCCGTTCCTTATAGGGGCGGATGCTTATTTATCTGTAACGTATACGTTTACAGAAATTCGTCGATTTCATTTAGATTAAAGCTGTAGACCTGCTTCTCATCCACATGGTAGACACTGATAGAGTTGGCCGCTTCATCAAAATTTAAAATACGACAGGGCATAGACACTTGCTTTCCATACCGATTCGCTCGTAAACGTACTAATTGATTATTCTGAATATACTGACGAATCTTCCCGTATGCATCAGCTGGCGTTTCAATAACAGTCTGCTGCGCAGGCACTTCTATCTGTTTATTTATCGGTTCATCGAGCTGCTTCTTAGTGAATTTAGGTGGCAGCTTTAAAGAAGTGGGAGGAGCAGAACTTTGATTCAAGGCTAGTTTAGCGGAACGAAGCAAACTGTCAATGGTTCTCCCCAATTCGAGACCGGAGTTAATGTTGAAATCTGTGATTTTGTCATTATTGTTCAACATTTCAAGCAGATATTGTAATGCAAGCGGGTTGGTCTGGGCATTAATCAGGATGTCGACGTTAAATAAATAATTGCCGTCAGTGTGTTGTAGTTTTTTGTCCATAAATCCCCCAGCTTATTCGATTAGAACATTCATTTACTAATATAAGAACGTATATAAACTATAACATTAAACAAGTAATAATCATATAGCAGTGACTGGAGAAATCGGGACCATTGTCACTGTATTTTATAGGAAATATAGGACTACCGTCAGCACAACAACAAGGATATTCGCATACATATACAACGTGGATGGTGAAAAAAGGAGGTGCTGCTATTGGTTACCATGGAGCCTATTACGGTAGGTGAACATACGCTGATCGGGGTAGAGGTTAAGCTCCCGAAAACAACGCTGCTCTCAATCAGCACAAGCCGAGGTTATATTATGTGCGGTGCACTGGATGTTGGCCTGCTCAATGAGAAGCTCAGTGATCGGCATATTATCGCGGCCCGGGCGGTTGGTGTACGTACATTGTCACAGCTGCTTGCTGCCCCATTGGAGTCTGTAACGATAGAAGCGGAGAGTCTAGGTATCGTACCAGGTATGACTGGTGCAGAAGCATTACTTCTAATGATCTGACCGAAAAACGCCACAAATTCCAAAACACAAGAGGCCCTAGGCCTCTTGTCAGAGTGTCGAGAAACCCAGGTCATTTTACGACCGCGGGTTTCTTTTTAGGTTCTGGCATAAGTAGAATCGGAAAAGGGAGGGGGTTACCCCCTCTGTTCCAGGCGATCCAGGTGGATCGCCATCTTCTTCATGTTCTGCACGGCTGCCGTCATCAGTGCCTGTTCTCTGACATTCGGAAGTCCGCGCAACCGGCAATAGCGAAACCCATGGAGCTCTTTAGCATCCGCGAAGCTTCGCTCAATCGTCTCTTTTCGTTTGCGGTACAGTTGCTTGCCCGACTTACTGAGTCGGTTATTCCGCACCCATTCCTTGCTGTCCTCCCAGACGTGCCGGGTCACCACCTTTCGGTGATTTCGGGACTGAGTGCATTGGTCCAGCAATGGGCAACTCTTACAATGGTCCGGATCAGAAGCATACTGCCGGTAACCCTTTCGGTCTGTGGTCCGGTAATTCAGTTCATGACTGGCTGGACAAACATACAAATTTCGCTCGGCATCAAAGGTGAACTTCCATTTCGGAAACAATCCTTGCTTGGGATGAAATCTCCGGTGTGCAATCACCGCAAAAATCTTTCGGCTTTGTAATCCTCGACAAATCGGTGTGGTTAAGTAACCTGAATCGAGCGCAACGGCTTCAATCTTAAATCCAAAACGTTCTTGCTGACGGTCTAAACGCGACAAATATGGCACGGAATCATGAACATTGCCGGGCGTTACATGTACATCGGTAATGAGATTGTATTTGGTATCTACGGTACGGTGATCTAGATAAAAGAAGCCCTCCGGTTTGCCATCCCGGATCATATATCCACTATCTGGGTCGGTCTTGCTCACTTTAATCTCTTTCTCCTCGTTCACTTCCTCTCTTGGTTTCAGGGCTTTTTTCCATGCTCTTTCCGGTCTTCGGCCACAGCAGCGTTGAGTTCATTCACGTAATCTTTGGTGTTCTGCAGTACTTGTTGTTTGGTGTACTGGTGTTTATTCGCATTTGCTTTTACATGGGTTGAGTCGGTCACGAGAACCCGTCCACCGACCATCCGGTGCGAAATAGCCTGAAGAACAATCTCATCGAAAATGTCCTGAAAAATGTTCGTATCTTTAAATCGGGTTCGCCGGTTCCAACTAATAGTCGTATGGTCTGGAACCTTGTCGGTTAATCCCAGTCCTAAAAACCAGCGGTACGCCAAATTGGTTTGGATCTCTCGCTCCAATTGACGTTCGGAACGAATGCCGTAAAAGTATCCAAGAAAAATCATCTTAAATAAGATAACTGGATCAACAGCAGGACGTCCGTTATCTGCGCAGTACAACGGCCTAACTTTTTCATCGATAAAGGAAAAATCAATATACTTATCTACTTTTCGTAGCAAATGATCTTGAGGAACTAAATCTTCGATAGAGACAAACTCGTACGCTTGTTGTTTTTCTCGGTTGGAACGCAACATACAAATCACCATCCGTTCTATAAATAGTTACCTATATTATACAACATTAACGCGGTGTCGTGTGAAATTATTAAGACATAAAGAAGGCTGTCGAGACTTTCTCGACAGCCTGACAAGAGGCCCTAGGCCTCTTGTGTTTTTTGCATGTATTTGGAGAGCGTCTCTATTGATAATAATTCAAACAAAAGGTTCTCCTTGTTTCGTCTTACATGCTAAAGGGTAAATTAAGAATAGACAAGTTACTGCCGGACGAAGGAGCACGTAGACCGGTAAATATAATTGGATAAGGAAGGGATCATCTCATGGCTAAAGCATCTAATAAAGTAAATACAGCTTCACTGGAACAAATTATGAATCGTCAGGTTGCTAACTTGAATGTGTTGTACGTTAAAATTCATAATTTCCATTGGTACGTAAAAGGAGAACAATTTTTCTCTCTTCACGTGAAATTTGAGGATTTATATAATGAAGTTACTCTCCAAATGGATGAAGTTGCAGAACGACTGCTAAGTATCAAAGGAAGCCCTGCTGCGACGATGAAAGAATATCTGGATTTGGCTACGATTCAAGAAGCAACTGGTAAAGAGGATACACGAGGAATGGTTCAATCTCTGATTGAAGACTTCGCTACCATTTCTGAAGAGTTGACAGAAGGTCTTGAGCTTGCCGAAGAAATTAAGGATCAGCCAACATCTGACATGTTTATCAAAATTCGTAGTGATCTTGAGAAACATCAATGGATGCTGCGTTCCTACCTTAGCTAAACAATTAAGCATACTAAATAAGGCTTCCTGCGGGAGGTCTTATTTTTTGCGTTAGGCATGTTTTAAATTTATAAATTAAAAGGCAAATCTAAAAATAGCGAAATTATGCGGTAGATCATAGGAAAATTAAAAAGAGATATTTGTAAAAAAACAGGCTTTGTTATAAAATTATTGAGAATCATTGATAATCACTGTGATTCAATTTATAATAATTATAATGTGATATAGAATCTAATTGTGCTGGGAATCAGGATCTTCCTGTTTCAATACAACTTTTGATTTCGCAAATCGATCAATGGAGGGAATAATATTATGGCAGCAGATTTTGTCATTGAGGGACTTAAAGCGACAATTGAGGGAAAAGAAATTTTGAAGGGGATTAACCTTCAAATGAAAGGTGGCGAAATTCACGCCATCATGGGACCAAACGGTACTGGTAAAAGTACTTTGGCTTCAGCTCTAATGGGTCATCCGAAATACGAAGTAACAGAAGGAACAGCGACCCTTGAAGGTGAAGATCTTCTGGAGATGGCTGTTGATGAACGCGCACGCGCGGGTCTCTTCCTTGCAATGCAATATCCAAGTGAAATTTCCGGAGTAACGAACTCCGATTTCTTACGTAGTGCCATTAATTCTCGTCGTGAAGAAGGAAGCGAAATCTCATTGATTCGTTTTATTCGTCAAATGGAAGCGAAGATGAAGGAACTGGATATGAATCCTGAGTTTCTACACCGTTACCTGAACGAAGGCTTCTCCGGTGGTGAGAAGAAACGTAACGAAATTCTACAAATGATGATGCTAGATCCAAAAATCGTGATTCTGGACGAAATTGACTCTGGTCTTGATATTGATGCTTTGAAAATTGTAGCCGAAGGCGTAAACTCCATGCGGAGTGAAGATCGCGGCTTCCTAGTTATTACTCACTATCAACGCCTCTTGAACTACATCAAACCTGATTTTGTACATGTTATGATGCAGGGCAGAATTGTGAAATCCGGTGGTCCTGAACTTGCTCAGCGTCTGGAAGCTGAAGGTTATGAATGGATCAAAGAAGAACTTGGAATTGAAGACGAAACTGTAGGGCAAGAAGCGTAAGAAACGCCAGGAAGGAGGAGAACACTTATGACGACACAGACCATTCTTCCGGTGGATGCCGAGCGCTTGAGCGAATTATCGCATAGTAGCGGCGAACCGGGTTGGCTGAAAGAAAGCCGCTTGAAAGCACTTGAACTGGCAGCTACTCTGACACTGCCTAAATTAGAGAAGACACGGATTGATCGTTGGAATGTGAACAATTACGGTAGCTACAAAGCAAGCGAACCCATTGCTTCACTGAATGATGCACCTGCTTCCATTTCCTCCTTGATCAAGGATCAGGAAGAAGGCAGTCTGATTATTCAGCGTAACTCTGGTGCAGTATATACACGACTCGCTCCTGAACTTGCAGAACAGGGTGTTATTTTTACTGATCTGCAAACGGCTGTTAAAGAGCACGGAGATTTGGTACAACGTTACTTGCATAAGGCAATTCAGCCTGACGAGCATTCTATCGCTGCGCTTCATGCAGCATTATGGAACGGCGGAGTATTCCTCTATGTTCCTAAGAATGTAGTGGTTGAAACTCCACTTCAGGCCGTGCTGTTAACAGATGATGCGGAAGCTTCATTTGTTCCTCACATTCTGATCGTTGCTGATACTAACAGTTCCCTGACTTACGTAGACAACTACGTGTCGGATAAAGCTGAAGCTGGACTGCACAATGGTGCGGTAGAGGTATTCGTAGGTGCAGGCGCTAAAGTACGTTATGCAACAGTGCATCAGCTAGGCGTGGATACAACAGATGTGACTTACCGCCGTGCTGTTGTTGAGAATGACGGAACCATCGAATGGATCGTTGGTGAGATGAACTACGGAGATACAGCAAGTGATACCAAGTCTGTGCTCAAAGGGAATGGCTCTAGCTCGGATGCTAAAGTAATTGCAGTAGGTACCGGATCACAGAAACTGAATTACACTACCCAAGCTCAGCATTTCGGCAAAAACACACCAAGTGACATGATCACTCGTGCAGTTATGCGTGATTCGGCTACTTCTATCATCAATGGAATTACGAAAATCGAGAAAGGTGCTACTAGAGCTGATGGCCAGCAAACAGAGAAAGTACTGATGCTAAGTCCAAAAGCCCGTGGTGACGCCAATCCGATTCTGCTTATTGATGAAGATGATGTTACAGCAGGCCATGCCGCTTCCGTAGGACAGGTCAATCACGAGCAAGTCTTTTACCTGATGTCCCGCGGAATTACACGGCATGATGCAGAAACTCTAATCATCTATGGCTTCTTGGCTCCTGTTGTGTCGCAAATTCCACTAGAGGGACTGCGCAATCAGCTCCAATCTCTTGTGGAAAGGAAGTTAGGTCAATGATTAGCAACGCCATCCGGGAGCAATTTCCCATACTGAACCAGAATGTGAACGGACATCCACTGGTCTATCTGGACAGTGCTGCAACTTCACAGAAGCCTCGCCAAGTGATTGAGGCGGTCAAGTCGTATTATGAGTGGGATAACGCCAACGTACACCGTGGCGTCCATACTCTAGGTAGCCGTGCAACAGATGCCTACGAGGGAGCCCGGGAGAAGCTAGCTAAGTTTATTAACGCTCGCAGCACTAAAGAAATTATCTTTACGCGCGGCACAACCACTGCACTAAATCTTGTCGCCTCTTCTTATGGGCCATCTGCAGTTGGTGAAGGCGACGAAATCGTCATCACCCTGATGGAGCATCATAGTAATTTGATCCCTTGGCAGCAGCTAGCTAAGAAGACAGGCGCTACTTTAAAATATATACCGTTGCAACCTGACGGAACGATTACATTGGAGGATGCTGAAAAGACGATTACGGATAAAACCAAGATCGTTGCTATCGCTTATGTATCCAATGTTATGGGAGTAACTCATCCGATTAAAGAGCTTGCGGCTATTGCTCATCGTCATGGTGCGGTAATCGTCGTAGACGGTGCACAGAGCACACCTCATATGAAGGTCGATATGCAAGATCTGGATTGTGATTTTTATGCACTTTCTGGTCATAAAATGCTCGCACCGACTGGAATTGGGGCTTTGTACGGCAAGAGAGCAATCCTCGAATCCATGGAGCCTGTTGAGTTCGGTGGCGAAATGATCGATGATGTGGGCCTATATGAATCCACATGGAAAGAACTGCCTTGGAAGTTCGAGGGCGGTACGCCGATCATTGCTGGTGCTGTTGGATTAGGTGCAGCCGTAGATTTCTTACAGGAAATCGGCATGGATGAGATTCACAGCCATGAGAAGAAGCTTGCAGCATACGCAGAGCAGCGTCTATCTGAAATTGATGGCTTGACCATTTATGGTCCCCGCAATCGTGAAGTTGGCGTTGTCACCTTTAATCTAGGTGACGTTCACCCGCATGATGTCGCTACAGTACTAGATGCGGAGGGCATTGCCATCCGTGCTGGTCATCACTGCTGTCAGCCGCTGATGCGCTGGCTGGAAGCTAGCTCTACAGCACGTGCGAGCTTTTACCTGTATAACACCGAGCAGGATGTAGATCGACTGGTGGATGCTTTAATCAAGACAAAGGAGTACTTCGGCTATGAACTTGGATGACTTGTACAGACGCGTAATTATGGATCATTATAAAAGTCCTCGGAATCGTGGTTCATTTGAAGATGATGCTCTGAAAATTGAACTGAATAACCCAACTTGTGGTGACCGTATTACACTTCAGCTTAAGGTAGAAGATGGAATCGTGAAAGATGCCCGTTATAACGGTGAGGGTTGTTCGATTAGTATGTCGTCGGCTTCGATGATGACTGAAGCGATCAAAGGACAAACGGTTGAACGTGCGCTTGAACTGGCTGATAACTTCTCCTTGTTGATGAAGGGTGAAGACGTGGATTTTGGAGACTATGAAGACATTGAAGCCCTTTCGGGTGTGAATAAATTCCCTGCGCGGATCAAATGCGCAACACTGGCTTGGAATGCGCTTCGTAAAGGAATTGACGAAGAAGAGCAACATAAATAACAGTAGAACAAGGAGGCTGACACCATGGCTAAGAAAGCGCCTGATATGGAAGAATACCAGTACGGGTTCCGTGATGAGCATAAGTCGATATTCCAGTCTGGTAAAGGTTTGACGGCCGAAATTGTTAAAGAAATTTCAGCAATCAAAAATGAACCACAGTGGATGCTTGACTTCCGCTTGAAATCCTTGGAACAGTTCCGTAAGATGCCGATGCCTACATGGGGCGGCAATATGGACGATCTGGACTTTGAGGATATTCAATATTATGTAAGACCTTCCGAGAAACAAGGGAAGACTTGGGAAGAAGTTCCTTCCGAAATCAAGGAAACCTTCGATAAGCTGGGTATTCCGGAAGCGGAACAGAAGTTCCTCGCCGGCGTTTCGGCACAATATGAATCTGAGGTTGTATACCACAGCATGCAGAAGAGCCTTGAAGATCAAGGGGTTATTTTTACAGATACTGATACTGCACTGCGTGAACACCCAGAGCTTCTTAAGAAATTTTTCGGGACGATCATCCCTCCAACTGATAATAAATTTGCAGCACTTAACAGTGCAGTTTGGTCAGGCGGAAGCTTCATCTATGTTCCTAAAGGTGTGAAATGTGAGGTTCCTTTGCAGGCTTACTTCCGTATTAACTCCGAGAACATGGGACAATTTGAGCGTACCTTGATCCTCGCTGACGAAGATAGCTTCGTGCATTATGTAGAAGGCTGTACTGCACCAATCTACAGCACGAACTCCCTGCATAGTGCGGTTGTTGAAATCTTGTGTATGAAGAACTCTCGCGTTCGTTATACCACGATCCAGAACTGGGCTCCAAACATCTACAACCTCGTTACTAAACGTGCGGTTGCAGAAGAAAATGCTACGATGGAATGGGTCGATGGCAACATCGGTTCCAAGCTGACCATGAAATACCCTGCGGTTGTACTTAAAGGCCGTGGTGCTAAAGGTTCAGTACTGTCTATCGCGGTAGCGGGTAAAGGTCAGCATCAGGATGCGGGTGCCAAGATGATCCATTTGGCTCCAGACACAACATCTACCATTGTATCGAAATCCATCAGTAAGCATGGCGGTAAAGTAACTTACCGTGGTCTAGCTTCCTTCGGCCGTCAGGCAGAAGGTGCGAAATCGAACATCAAATGCGATACACTCATTTTGGATAACGAATCCACTTCGGATACCATTCCTTACAATGAAATCATGAACGATAACATCGTTCTTGAGCACGAAGCAACGGTGTCCAAAGTTTCTGAGGAGCAGCTGTTCTATCTGATGAGCCGCGGCCTAACAGAAGCTGAAGCGACTCAAATGATTGTCATGGGCTTTATCGAGCCGTTCACGAAAGAGCTGCCGATGGAATATGCGGTCGAAATGAACCGTTTAATAAAATTCGAAATGGAGGGAAGTATCGGTTAACCTTGATGTATTAAGGGGTACCGACTTCACTCTTATAGGTTATAGTAAATACGTATTCGCAGTGATCTTGAGGCTTTTATGCTCAAGTTACTCGGATACGTATTTTTATTTCTTGGTCTTCAGATAGAAGTCTATATTTAGCGTTTGAGGAGGGTTTGCAATGTCCGTTTATTTAATCCGGCATGGTACTTCTCAAATTTGCGGATGGATGAATGTTATCCTAGCGGTGAAAGCCCTCGTGCATTTTTTTTGCGAATCAATGATTCATTCGAACATTTATGTGAAGATCAATGTACAAACAATGAGGGTAAGAATATAGCGCTTGTAACTCATGGTGGTGTAATTAATGTTGTATATCATCTCTTGAAAGACATTGAATGGTCAAATATAAACAACTCATTTCCAATTGCACATACCAGCATTCATAAAGTGGATATCTTTGAATGCAAATGGGATATCACGCCTGTAGAATTTTCTTAAAATCAAAAGCAGCCATCCATCGATACCTCGAGGACGTGTTGTTTTTTTATTTGGAAATCGGAGTGGACTTTTCTTTTGAAAGGATTAAATCCAAATTTTATGCAAAAAACCCTTATAAAGGTTTTCTTTGGAGGGGATATATCCATTAAGAATCATGCTGATTCTTAATTCAACAGCATTAACGAGGAAATGCGAGCATTTTAAGACAATGATAGTCTTTTATCTGGGGTACATGGGAGTTTCTTCCGAAATAACGGGAAAAACGCTCAATTATCCGCTTTGCCGCTTTAAATTAGGGATGATACACTGCTTAAAGTCACTAAAATTGTAAGCGCTAAAAAATAGCTTTACTTCGTAAAGCTAAGCCTATGCTTGCGAAGCAGCTTTACTTCGTAAAGCTTTAAGGAGGAGAGATATGGAAGTTCTCAGGCAACTGCGAGGCTATTACCGAGAGAAGCTACATTATTTGATTCTTTCGATTGTATGCTTGGCCGCCGCAACTGCAGTGGGGCTAATTACCCCCAATTTGTTAAGAAGGCTGATCGATGATGTAATTGTTCCACTCAAGTTTAAAGAGGTGCCCGTGTTGGCTCTCAGCGTGTTAGCAGTAGTAATCGTAAAAGCATGCCTACAATTTGCCCATGGTTTTTACGGAGGTCGGTTAGGTAATTTTCTAGCATACCGGCTACGTAACGCTTGTTATGAGAAATTGCAATTTCTATCTTTCCGTTATTATGATACCGCGAAAACAGGAGATCTGATGTCCCGGCTGACCGGAGATTTGGAAGCGATCCGAAACTTTATCGGTTTTGGTTTTGCTCAGCTGCTCAATGTGTTTTTTATGGTGCTATTTGGTTCTATTATGATGTTCACAATTAATTGGCAGCTAACACTGGTTACTTTGATTAGCATGCCATTTCTGGCTGCTGTAGCTTTAAGATTTGAGTCGAAGATTCATCCGGCCTTTCAAGAGATGCGTCTTGCGCTGAGTTCTCTGACAACGGCTGTACAGGAGAATATCACCGGTGTGCGTACTGTCAAATCGTTTGCTAGAGAGGCTCACGAAGTTGAGAAATTCTCACACCGTAATGAACGTTATAAGAACAATCAGATTTTTGCCGCAGAGCTTTGGAGTAAGTTTTTTCCTATCATGGAGCTTTTAGCATCGGTCAGTATAGCTATTCTGTTAGGCGTAGGTGGCACACTCGTCATTAACGAGAAAATGTCACTAGGCGAATTGGTTGCCTTCTTCAGTTTGATTTGGTACATCATTGGACCGGTATGGGGCTTAGGCTTTCATATTAATAACTATACACAGTCCAAAGCTTCGGGAGAACGTGTACTTGAAGTGCTTAATCAAAGAATTGATGTGAAGGATAAAGAGAATGCCCGTGAACTGGTACCTTCCGAGGTTAAGGGGGATGTAGCCTTCAATCACGTCACCTTTGCGTATGGGAATAAATTGCCTGCGGTTACTGACATCCATTTTGAAGCCAAATCGGGTGAGATTATCGGATTTCTTGGAGGTACAGGTTCAGGTAAATCAACCATTACACAACTGATGATGCGCGCTTACGATGTAAATGAAGGCAGTATTACGCTGGATGGCATTGATATTAGAGAGTACAATGTACGCAGTCTGCGGTCACAGATTGCCACCGTATTTCAGGAAACGTTCCTGTTCTCCTCATCCATCCGCAATAACATTTCATATGGCTTGAAAAATGTAAGCATGGAGGAGATTATCCGTGCTGCACAGTTGGCAAAGGCGCATGAATTCATTATGGAGATGGCAGACGGTTATGACACTGTAGTAGGCGAACGCGGGATGGGTCTCTCGGGCGGACAAAAGCAGCGGATCGCTATCGCAAGAGCACTCCTTAAGAATCCACGTATCCTCATTCTCGATGACGCGACCAGCGCTGTCGATATGGAAACAGAGCATGAGATTCAGGCTGGTTTCCAAGAGGTTATGAATGGGCGTACAACACTTATTATCGCCCATCGGATATCCTCCTTGCGTCATGCGGATCAGATCATTGTCATGAACGAAGGTCGTGTTCAGCAGCGTGGCACCCATCAGGAGCTAATTGAAGTTCCGGGTCCCTACCAAGATGTGTACCGGATACAATATGCTGACTTTCTAACAAGAGCTACCGGAAGAGGGGAGGAGTGAGGCATATGAAACTTGAAGCCAAACGGAACACCGCTACGGGAGCGAAGAGTAAAGCAGCCGAGCAGCAGACACTTGATGAACGCTTTGTATACAAAGATGATGATATTATCGATAAAGCGTTTGACTGGAAGCAGTTCACCAGACTATTCAGCTATATGAAGCCTTACGCCAAACAGATGCTTCCACTGGTTTCTATCATGATGATTCTGGGAACCATTACGAAGTTGACCGTTCCATTCTTGACAAGTTTAGCTATTGACCGTGCCATTGCGCCTAAGGTTGGGAATCCCAGCTTAACACTTCTTTATTCGCTTACGGCTGGCGTGATTGTCTTATACCTCATTCAATGGATTGCAGCTGTGTACCGGATTAAGTACACGAACATCATTGGACAAAGAGTGATTTATGATTTGCGTTCTGATTTGTTCAAGCATATTCAGAAGCTCTCATTTAACTTCTTCGATAAACGTCCAGCAGGTTCGGTATTAGTACGTGTGACAAATGATATTAACTCGTTACAGGATTTGTTCACGAACGGGGTAGTCAATCTAATGATTGACTGCGTACAGCTTTTGGGGATTACCATTATTCTGCTATTGATCAACTGGAAACTTGGTCTTGCAGTAATGGTTACGGTTCCGATCATGTTCTTTATTTCTACTAAGCTGCGCCAGAAGATTCGGATCGCTTGGCAGGATGTGCGGATGAAGAACTCCAGAATTAATTCTCACTTGAATGAATCGATTCAGGGGATCAGAGTCACACAGGCTTATACACAAGAACGTGAAAATATGAATTATTTCGATGTTATGAATACAGATAGCAAAAAATCCTGGAATAAAGCTTCAGCGATGAACCAAGCTTTCGGGCCGATGATCGAGATCACTGGCGGTTTTGGAACGATGATCCTCTTTTGGTTAGGGGCTTATCTGATCCAATCTGGTGAGCTCACAGTCGGTTTGCTGGTAGCTTTCAGCTCTTATGTCAGCAACTTCTGGGACCCGATTAACCGTCTGGGTCAGATGTATAACCAGCTGCTTGTAGCGATGGCTTCCTCGGAACGGATCTTTGAATATTTGGATGAGCAGCCTGCAGTTCAAGATAATCCTGGAGCTAAGCCACTAGGAACTATTCGTGGAGATATTAACTTTAATAAGGTCGTTTTTGAATATGAAAAAGGTCGGGCTGCTTTAAAGGGCATTGATCTGGATGTAAAAGCTGGGCAATCGATAGCGCTTGTGGGTCATACAGGTTCAGGGAAAAGTACGATTATTAACCTGATTGGTCGGTTCTATGATATTAAGAGCGGACGAATTACGATTGACGGTGAAGATATCCGTGAGGTTACACTAGATAGTTTAAGAAGACAGATCGGAATCGTGCTGCAAGATACCTTCATTTTCTCAGGAACGATTCGCGATAATATCCGGTTTGGTCGACTGGATGCTACTGATGAAGAAGTGGAAAATGCCGCGAAAGCAGTCGACGCCCATGACTTCATTATGAAGCTTCCTGGGGGGTATGAGACAGAGGTAGAAGAGCGCGGTAGCGCCTTGTCCATGGGACAGCGTCAGCTTCTCTCCTTTGCCCGTGCGCTATTAGCGAATCCACGGATTCTGATCCTTGATGAAGCTACGGCCAGTATAGATACAGAGACGGAGCTTAAGATTCAGGAGGCACTCAAAATCTTACTTCAAGGCCGGACCTCCTTTATCGTTGCCCATAGACTATCTACCATCCGCCATGCGGATAAAATAGTCGTTCTGGACCACGGTGAGATCAAAGAAGAAGGAACCCATCGTGAACTGACATCACGTGATGGTGTGTATAACGGTTTGATAGAAGCGCAATTCCGCTTCTTATAGCTCAGAACAACAGCCCATTCTCCTTGCGAAAGCAAGTGCGAAGAATGGGCTGTTTTATATCGTACGTTCAATTACTTTGGGCGTTTGGGCAACCTACCCGTTACACGCAGCTCAAACAATTGGGCACAGATATCTTGATGCCACTGTGTATCAGTTGTTTGTTCCGCTAACAGTATTTCATTCTGTAGTCGAGCCATCTCCCAACAGTAATTGGCGTTCACTTGAAGGCATTGCTGTTGTTCCGTTTCTTCGGAGGCTGTAAGCTGGCGTAGACGGCTTAGGGTGAACAGCTCGGCAAGACGTTCATGGACTGGAAGCATACTTTTTACCTCCTAGAAATATTTAAGCCACATATTAGTCTCGCCAATAGAATTGTAAATCAAACATTAAGTGATTGATGAAAGGAGAGTTACAAATGACTAGGGTTTGCGATTCATGGAGAAGAGCTGCAGATTCACAATTCAGCTCTATTAACATGAATTCTGCTGCATAAAATGCAACGGAATATGCATAAAAAATCCCCCGATAGAAAATCCGGGGGATCATGGAATACGAAAGATAGCTTTGAGGCCCCGATCGGAGTTCCTTCTATCCACAACGTCACAAGTTTCCACCAAACTACCGGGTGTCCAGAGGGTGGAGCCCTTGGGGCCCTCCCTTGAAAGGGAGGGTTTGGGAGGGATCGAAACGCCTTAGTCCATGTAAATTTCGACAATCGCTACGTTACGCTCACGGGATAAATCAACAAACATTCCATCAATCTTTACCAGTGGACGGAAAATATCAACCGGATTGTTCATGATAATCACGCCTGTATCATCTGTACTCAGCAATACACGCTTGCCAATGAAGTTGGGCATTAAATGCTGGATAAAGGCCTGAACAGTTCTAGCGTTCAGCTTACCGAAACTGAGATTGTTTATTTCACGCAGGACGGAAATAAGCTCTTGCTTTGACTGATAGGCACGTTTAGAAGTCATCGCACTATAGATGTCAGCTACAGCTGCAATTTGTGCATAAGGATGAATATCGGTTTTGGTTAGACCGTTGGGATAGCCAGAGCCATCCTCACGTTCATGATGCTGAAGGGCGGTCAAAGCTGTATAAGAATCATCCATCGAATTGCGGATAATTTCGTAGCCGTACTTAGTATGTAGTTTAATTTCCTCGAACTCATCTGGAGTTAGCTTCCCTGGTTTATTCAAGAGAGAGGGTGAAATTCGGCATTTTCCAATATCAATCAAATATCCTGCGCGACCAATTTCATAGCACTCTTGTTTGGAATAACCAAGCCATATCGCAATATAATAAGAGAGCATGCCTACCTGTAGTGAGTGATTGTAGGTATAATTATCTTCGCGATCCAACAAAAGCAGGAGGGATACTACATCTTTATGCTTGTCCAAAGTTTGAAGCGAAGGCTGAAGAATATCGTTTACCACAGATTGGTTGAAGCTTCCTTTTAATAGTGCTTCCATATATAGAGACTCGAAGCCGTCAATCATGGTATCGAAACTAGTGGTCACCGTCTGAATAATTGAAGGTCTGCTGAGGGATGATGCTTCTTCCTCTAACGTCTCGATATCAACATAATCAACTCCAAGCTGCATCAGCTTGGCGATATCATTTATTTGGAGCAGCGATCCTTTTGGTAATACATGTAGACCCCTAGAACTATACGCGTCCGCGTTGAGGTGATTACCAGGTTTTAGATCTGAGACGTGTACTCTCAATGCTATTGCCACCTTTTATCCGATTTTATCCAGAATATCAACAAAGTACAGATTTTTCAATCAAAAAGGAGAAAAGATTAATTGTGGATTGAATTGGTAGCCTTCTGACCAGAGCCTACCCAATGCTGGCCCGATTCATTAATGTCTTTTTTCCAAACGGGAACTGTCTGTTTCAATAGTTCAATGGCAAAGCGACTGGCTTCGTAGCAGGTATCGCGATGAGGGGTGGAGATTGCAATGATAACACTTGCTTCCTTTAGACCTACACGCCCAATGCGGTGTGATATTGCACAGTTTGCGTTCCAGCGGTTCTTAACCTCTTTGCCAATCTCCTCCAGCTTACTTAAGGCCATAGGGATGTAGGCTTCATAGTGTAGTGCAGTTGTACGTTGTTCACCGGTCATTTCGCGCGTAGTGCCGATAAATAATAAAGATGCTCCGTGATTGACGTCGAGGACGGCATCTAGAAGCTTCTCCGCATTTAAAGGCTGGTCCGTTATGCTGTAGAGTCCATCAGGAGTACTTTCATATAAAGAACCATTCTCTCCTCCGGAAACTGGAGGAATAAGTGCAACTTCGGAAGACTCGGTGATGATAGAATCATCAGGAGCATATTCCCGGTCAATGGCAATCAAAGAAGCTCCAATTTGGGATGCTGCATCCGGATAAGAGGCGGACAGAAGTTCCTTCAGCTTTCCAGCTGTTAAGGGAATCACAGTCGCGTGGAAGGTCAGAGAAGAAGAGCCGATGACCTCAGCCAGTCCCGCGAACAGTCGGATAGTAATATGCATTTTTATTCTCCTCTGATGTATGTTCTAATGTCTTCAATATACCATAATGAGTCTGAAAATGTTATGCTAGGCTCTATAAGATCACGTGCCAGCTGCTTCATTAAAGAGCAGCTCTACGGGTAGGAGGAATGTTGCTTATGGGGCACGTGCCGCAAAGACTGATCATACTTCATACCAATGATATACATAGCCATTTTGAGATGGTGAGTTCGGTGGCAGCGGAAATCGCCGTACAGAGGGCTGCAGCGGGAGATGAGCCTGTACTGCTACTGGATATTGGTGATCATATGGATCGTGCAGCTGTCGAGACAGAAGGAACTATGGGTCAGGCTAACATCGACGTACTAAACTTAACAGGATATGATGCTGTAACCATTGGCAATAATGAGGGACTTACGTTCTCACAGGAGATGTTGTCATCTATTTTTTCTGGGTTACAATGTCCGGTAGTATGCTGTAATTTTGTGGAGTCTTCGACAGGAGAGCCACCAAGTTGGATGAAGCGTCATGCTATATTGGAGAAGGATGGAATTAGAATAGGAGTGACAGGGGCGACAGCGGCATTTACTTCATTCTATTCCTTGTTGGGCTGGGATGCCCTAGATCCTGAGACATCGCTACGGGAACAATGCCTACTTCTGGCGCCACAGGTGGATATTCTAATCATTCTATCTCATCTTGGGCTTCCTGCTGATAAAATACTGGCAGAGCGGCTGGAGGGTGTGCATGCCATTCTTGGTGGACATACGCATCATCTGCTGGAGGAACCTATTATGATTAATGGTACTGCTGTATGCGGTGCCGGGAAATACGGCCGGTATCTCGGGCGGCTTCAATTTGAGCGGAAAGATAGTCAGTCTGATTTCAGTTTAATGTCTGGTGAATGTATTCCTATTGATCCAGTTCTGAAGGATGATATTATAGGCCCTGCCGTCGCCATTCATTTGGAACATGGTCGTGAATCTCTTCAGACCATAGTTGCGATTACTGACCGTGAGCTTCCTTTGAACTTGCAGGGAGAGTCTCCCTTTGGCAATCTTCTGGCACAAGCAGTACGTAGATTTACGGGTACTAGTTTGTCGTTAGTTAACACGGGTCAGCTGCTGGGTCCATTGCCGGAAGGCGAGGTTACAACAGGGATGCTGCACGCACTATGTCCTTCCCCCATCAATACTTGCATAATCAAGCTGAAGGGTATAGATATTCGCACAGCTTTGGAACAGAGCCTAACAGAGGAGTTTTATAATAAGGTAATTTACGGGTACGGTTTCCGAGGGAATCATCTGGGCAGTATGGCAGTAGATGGATTAAAAATCTTGTACGATCCTCTGAAGATACCGTATGATAAGAGTGTTGCAGTTTTTGTCGAAGGAAACCTACTGGAGGATGATAGAGAGTATAATGTTGGTACGCTGGACATGTTTACTTTCCGGGCCGGCTATGAGACGATCGCAAATGGGAAGGATGCTTTATTTCTACTACCACATTTTTTGCGCGATCTCTTGCGGATGGAGTTGCAGCGTCCGAACAGCCTTGATGAATGCATGCTCACTCGCTGGGAGGCTAAGTCTGAGTAAGGCCTACAGCTTACAATCTACACTTATAGATTCCATTTGACAGTGCTAGATTCCAAAAAATAGGAGGACCATTATGGACACGATTACAGCTATTATTTTAGCAATTGTCGAAGGGATTACTGAATTTATTCCTGTATCTTCGACAGGACACATGATCTTGACTACGAAGCTTTTAGGTTTCGCTGAGCAAGATTCGATTATGAAGACTTACGAAATCGTAATTCAGTTAGGGGCAATTTTGGCGATAGCGCTTGTTTATCGCAAGCGTGTGCTTGATTTGTTGGGGCTTGGGCGTAGAAGCACGGGAAGAGGTGGCGTTATGCCGGCATCCCGTCTGAACTTAATCCATGTGATTCTTGGAATTGCCCCAGCACTTGCTGTGGCATTTTTTGCCCGCGATTTTATCAAAAGTCTCTTTGGAGCTTCTACTGTACTCTGGGCGCTTGTCGCCGGAGGTATTCTAATGATTGTCGCAGAATGGGTGAACAAACGCAAAATGCGTATTACTGCTCATGAACTGGATGATCTGTCATATGGACAGGCGCTGGCGATTGGATTGTATCAGATTATTTCGGTACTCTGGCCGGGATTCTCCCGCTCCGGGTCTACAATTTCTGGGGGGATGTTAAGTGGGGTCAGCTATAAGGCTTCCGCGGATTTTTCATTCCTCATAGCTATTCCTATTATGTGTGCGGCTTCCGGGTATGAACTACTGGATTCGTATAAAAACTTCACAAGTGAGACGATTGGTTACTTTGTAATTGGATTTCTGATTTCTTTTGTAGTGGCTTATTTAGTGGTTATTTTGTTTATGAAATGGATTCAAAAGATTCGATTGACGCATTTCGCGATCTACCGATTTATTCTTGCTGCTGTATTCTGGTTGTTTATTATGCGTTAATGCCCGTAGGCATGGACCTAGACACATCTGACTTTCTTTAAGGTACACCTGTCTGAACTTCTTTAGAAACGGTATAGACATAGCGTGTGACCCAAGGATTTTAATACAGAATAGTATTTTACCGTTAAAGGCAGGTGAGTTAAGTGCGTTTAGTATCCGTGAATAAGCTTCAAGCAGGCATGAAATTAGGTAAAAAAATATATAGTGATGAAGGTCTAACTCTACTCGCGGATGGGGTGGAGCTTACTGAGGCATTGATCAAGCGTCTTGCAAGAATAGACATCGGTTATATCTACATAGAGGATTCCATCACGGACGATGTTGTGATTACAGGTATGCTTCAGGATGAGACGCGCAATCAGGCTCTAAAGGTGATTCGGAATCAATTCCAGGATATGACTGGCGCTTCAGGAATCACCAAGGGCTTTTATCATCTCGATAAAAAATTCTCTAAGATCATGGATAGCATCTTAGACGACTTGTCTTTGCAAGAAGATCCGATGATCATGCTGCTTGATATGCACACTGCTGATAACTATTTGTACGTCCATTCCCTAAACGTCTGCTTGTACACTTTGGTGCTTGGCATTGCTCACGGGTACAGCAAAGAGGAACTCCGAGTGATTGGTCTAGGTGCGCTGTTGCATGATATTGGCAAGACACAAGTTCCGGTAAAGATCATTCAAAAACCCGGCAGACTCAGTGATGAAGAATTCCGCCACATGCAGGCTCATACCGAGATCGGGTTTCAAATTCTCAAGGATGAACCGAATATCCCGCTGCTCGTAGCGCATTGTGCCTTGCAACATCATGAACGCATTGACGGTTCCGGATATCCTCGCGGATTAACAGGACCTCAAATTCATGAATATGCTAAGTGGCTGGGTGTAGCGGACTCCTACGATGCCATGACCTCCAATCGAGTCTACAAAAAGGCTATGTTGCCACATCAAGCCGTTGAGGCACTTTATGTTGGTTCCGGTACACTGTACGAACAGAAGTATCTGGAGTTGTTTAGAGATCGCGTCGCTATCTATCCGCTGGGTCTTACCGTGAAGCTCAGTACGGGGGAGAGCGGGGTTGTTGTCAAAATAGATCCTAGTACGCCTCACAGACCCACCGTACGTGTGCTTACGGGTCCTGAAGGAGAGAAAGTCGTGCCGTTTGAACGGGAGCTTAGTAAAGCCCTCTCCGTTGTTATCGTTGACGTCGCAGAACAAGGCGATTCTCTGGAAACGCCAAATTAATTATTATAGCAGCGTGGAGAGAAGAGTAGGCTTGTCCGCATATACTGCGGAAGCCTATTTTTCGTCTCGCTGCTTTTAATTTTTTATAGAGCCAGGGTATTGAGGACAGCCAGAAAGACATCAGAAGTGCAGTTTTTTTGACTATCGTGGTATGATATAGGGTAAGTCATCGTTCTTTATTCATGATTTTGGGTTAATAATAGGAATAAGATTTAAAGGAGCTAGTACAAATGAATGTTTTAAGACCATTAACATCTTCACCGAGGGAGCTGTCGCCAAGTTACGATCCGTGGGATCCAATCACTTCTCTACGTAAGCATGGAAGCCATGTGCTAACGAGTGTGGAATTCACCGTAACCAATTTATGCAACATGCGTTGTGAGCACTGTGCTGTAGGTGATAGTCTAACCTCTAGAGAAGAGGAAATGCTACCACTTAAGAATATGCTGGACCGTTTAGAGGAAGTCGAGCATCTAGAGACCATTAGTATTACTGGCGGAGAGCCTATGTTCCGCGCCGGAACGGTGGATAATATCATTGTGCCATTGTTGAAATACGCCAAGGAGCGGGGAATCAGATCGCAAATTAATTCTAATCTGACGATGCCGTATTCCCGTTACGAGAAGCTACTTCCGTATCTGGACGTTATGCATATTTCATTTAATTATGTGAATGGTGACGATTTTCATGAAGTCGGTTTTGCGAACAGTGGTCATGCGGTTGCCAAGGAAGCCGCTTACCGGTTATATAATACAATGATTGAGAACTCTCGTCAGTTAAGTGAGGATGGTATGTTAATTTCTGCGGAAACTATGATTAATTACCGTACCCACACGAAGCTGCCTGAAATTCATAAGCTGATTCTCGACATGGGAGCAAAACGGCATGAAGTTCATCCAATGTACAATTCGAGCTTTGCTTCCGCACTGCCAATGCTATCTTTGAATGAAATGCGAACGGCGATCCATGCGTTACTGGACCAGCGTGATCCGGAGGTTTGGATGCTGTTTGGCACGCTTCCGTTTTTTGCTTGCAGCTTCCTAGAGGAAGATCAGAAGTTGCTAAGCAGAATGCGTGCAGAGAAGAATGTTACACTTCGTAATGATCCGGATGGTCGGAATCGTGTGAATGTAAATATGTTTACTGGAGATGTTTTTGTTACAGATTTCGCTGATATCGCAGCCTTTGGCAACATCGACAACCAAAAACTGGATGATATATTTATCGATTGGCAGACTAAGCATCCGCTGAACCAGAAGGTGAACTGTCACTGCGATGCAGCAGGTTGTTGCGGACCTAATCTGTTAGTAGCGGATATGTATTATCCGGAAGTTGATTTCAAAACAAGAAAAGCGATCAATCTGTAGAAACGAGGCGTTGATAAAGTGGTGCATACGGAATTTGAAGTAGGGAGATTATTGCTTAATCTTTTGCTTGTTCTGGTGCTCGTATTATTGAACGGTATTTTTGTAGCAGCGGAGTTCTCATTAGTTAAGGTCAGGCAGTCTCGTCTGACCCAACTTGTCAGTGAAGGTAATAAAATGGCCGGATATGCGCTCAAAGTAAATAAGAAACTGGATTCGTACTTATCTGCCACCCAGTTTGGGATTACACTTGCGTCACTTGGGCTTGGTTGGATCGGTGAGCCGGCCATTTCAGAGCTGCTCGTTGAACCGTTAATGTATCAGATGGGGATTACCGATCGTACTCTGATTTCGACCGTATCTGTTGTTATAGGATTTTCGATTATCACATTTTTACATATTGTACTGGGTGAACTTGCACCGAAATCCCTTGCGATTCAAAGAACAGAAGGGTCAGCTCTGCTGCTCTCGGCACCACTGATGTTTTTCTATAATCTGTTCATGCCTTTTATCTGGGTACTGAATGCATCGGCGAACGCGTTGCTTCGTTTAGTGGGTGTTGAGCCTGCGAATGAGAGTGAGGCTGCCCACTCGGAAGAGGAAATTCGTATCCTGATGAATCAGAGTGCTAAGAGTGGTGTTATTGATAAAGATGAGATGAAGCTGATGGATAACATCTTTGAATTCTCTGATCTGCTCGCTCGTGAAGTCATGTTGCCTCGTACGGACATGGATGTGCTGTATAGCAATCTTTCGCTCGAAGAAAATATGAAGATCATTACCGAAACGAGACATTCACGTTATCCGGTTGCCTTTGAAGACAAGGACCGTATTATTGGTTTTATTCATATTACCGATCTGCTGTTTGCTCCACCTGAGCAGCAGAATGATCTTACGACTCTGGTTCGACCGATCCTTAACGTACCGGAATCGATGGAGATCAGCCATACTCTGCGATTTATGCAGAAGAACAAGGCTCAGCTAACGCTTGTTGTCGATGAATACGGTGGTACAGCAGGTTTGCTGACAGCAGAAGAAATTCTGGAAGAAATTGTAGGCGATCTGCATGACGAGTTCGAAGATGAGCGTCCGAGTGTGGAACGCAATGGAGATTATATTTCTGTTGAGGGCCGGATGTTGATTGAAGATGTCAACGATCTTACGGGTGTAGTGATTGAAGATGATGAAGTGGATTCCATTGGCGGCTGGTTGTTTAAGGAGCTGGAAGGTAATCCAAGCAAAGGAAAACGAGTTAAAGTTGAAGATGTTGTTTTTGAAGTAGAGGAATCGACAAGACTGCGGATTACTAGAATTAATATTCATCATGAACCGCATGTCGAGGATAAAGAAACCTCTTCAGAACTGGACGAGGATAGAGAATGACCTTTTGAAACGGTAACGTACGTTCCGGATTATGACTCCTCCTGCAGAGCTGCATGGCTCATGGCAGGGGAGTTTTTTGTGCGTTCAGTCGTATATTCCGCTCAAAAGCTGGAGGGAAGTAAAATTGAAGGCTATAATGATTTCCAGCGGGATTCAATGGGTTATTTGGA
This sequence comes from Paenibacillus sp. FSL K6-0276, assembly GCF_037977235.1. Lineage (NCBI taxonomy): Bacteria > Bacillati > Bacillota > Bacilli > Caryophanales > Paenibacillaceae > Paenibacillus > Paenibacillus sp. FSL K6-0276. Next base: position 1,890,310 of record NZ_CP150276.1, read on the forward strand.
AGTGAATCTAGAGAGATTTATGTTTGTGGACACATAAAGGACATAACGCTCGACTATGCTAATGTTTATAAATTGTTTGAAAGCGGGGTCTAGATTGAAAAAGAAGCTTCTTCTCGTTGAGGATGAAATTCGTATTCGCGAACTGGTGTCTGATTATTTCATACAGAATGATTGGGAAGTACTCGAAGCGGATAATGGAAGAGATGCATTGGTTTGGTTTGACTCACTGCTGCCGGATCTGCTGATTTTGGATATCATGATGCCTGCTATGAATGGCTATGAAGTGTGCCGTGAAGTTCGTGAAAAATCAGCGATACCTATCATTTTGTTAACCGCCAAGTCCACAGATGACGACAAAATCTACGGATTTGAATTAGGAGCGGATGATTATGTTACAAAGCCATTTAGTCCTAAGGTGCTGGTAGCCCGGGCAAATGCGCTTATGAAGCGGGTTGAAGGCTCCCATCTGCCTGAATCTAGCATAGTAAAATTTGGTTCCGCGATGTTTAACACCTTGGCTCATCGGTTAGAGGTAGAAGATGCGGAAGTGGAGCTTACTCCTAAGGAATATGATCTTTTATGGCTTTTAATACGAAATAAAGGGATTGTCATTTCAAGGGATACGATACTTAGCCGAATCTGGGGAATTGAATTTGAAGGAGACTCCAGAGTTGTGGACAGTCATATCAAAAAGCTGCGAAGTAAATTGGGTTATGAATCACGTTTTATTCGTACGGTGATTGGCACAGGGTACATGTTCGAGGAAGAGGCATGAGAAGACGTGGAATTACCTTTAAACTGTTTGTGATGACCGTTATCTTTTTCCTCTGCTTTTATGGCATGGTGATTCTAAGCCAACTGCTGTTGTTTGACAATTTCTATCAGAAGCAAAAAGAAAACCGCGTGGAGAAACACCTCAAGAGCTTTGCTGCAAGATATACAAGCGAGCAGTGGGGAAGCTCTCGAACCTCTCAGGAGCTCTTCCGGTTTATGCTGCGGAATAAAACACAAATGGTTATTCTGAAGCTGGACGGTAAGATGAATTCGGAAGATCCATTTCATATAAAGTTAATCGGCGATGATGGAAAGAGTATGGTTGTCTCTTTATCCCTGTTCATGAATCAGTACGGAGATGCGCTTAGAGCAACAAACATTAAAGTAGATGATCAGTTAAGCATTGAAGGCGAACTTCTGGATGAAGACATTTCTTCACCCGTTATAATCTACCCCATAAGTATTACAAAAAAAGGGGGCGGAACAGTAGGGGATGCGGAAGAGAGTGGGATGATTCATGCATCTGGCACTGTTACAGAAATTGTACTGCCTGATATGAAAATATGGAATCCACGCCAGGGAACTCTATTTGAGGCCCTAGAGGAGTGGTTCCCTTTGACGCCAGCACAGGCAGACGCCTTTAAAAATTTGGAAATGCAGAAGCAAGACTGGATTGCTCCCTGGAGTGGGAGTCGTAATTCTGTTATTATTTTGCCTCTTAAGCAAAGTACCGGAGAAATTGAACTGCTATTCACAGTCACCTCGTTACAAGAAGTTAAGGATTCGAATGAGGCGTTGCGTTGGTTCTTTTTATATCTGGGAATTGGCGGCATTATCTTGATTCTGGTGCTCTCGCTCTTTTTTTCGAAAATGGTAACACGTCCACTGATTAAGTTAAACAACATAGCCAAACGGATGGTTTCTCTGGACTTTACAGGGGATACATCCATTCGCCAGAAGGATGAGTTAGGTAGCCTTTCTAATAGCATGTTCACTTTATCGCTAAGTCTGGATTCTGCTTTACGAGAGTTAAGAGAGGCCAATCAGCAGCTAGTTGAGGATATGGAGCAGAAACAAAAAATGGAGATCCTGCAGCAGGACTTTTTTGCCAACGCATCCCATGAATTGAAGACTCCGCTCAGTATTATCAAAGGTTTTGCCGAGGGATTGGAGGACGGCGTGAGCGCCGGCAAGCAGGATCACTACATCAAGGTGATTATTGAGGAAGCAGATAAAATGGAGTTTCTTGTTAAAAACATGCTAGATCTAGCGCGGTTGGAGTCTGGCACTATCAAACTTCGAAAAACTTCCTTTATGTTAAGTGAACTGACGGAAAATGTGACGGACAAGCTGGTTCACTTGCTGAGTGAAAAACATTTGGATGTCATCATTATTCCTGCAAATGAATTACCGGTATATGCTGATGCGAACTGGATCGAACAAGTTGTGCTAAATTTTATGACCAATGCTATCAGGCATGCGGAAAAAAGAAGTTCCATCACCGTCAATATTGAGAGCCATGCCCAGACTATTGTATTCACTATTCAAAATATAGGAGAATCAATCCCTGAAGATCAGCTGGTGCAAATCTGGGAACGATTCTATCGGTCTGAGCCATCCCGCAGTCGAATGACGGGCGGTACTGGTCTGGGACTTTCGATTGCGAAGCGAATACTAGATATGCACGCTTGTCATTATACAGTGAAGAACACGGAAAACGGTGTTAGCTTTACGGTGACCTTTGAAGGCTAAACGGATTAACAAAAATACTGTGATGAAAGAAGTGAAATCGTTTGAAATTGAACTGGTTGCCTTCAATGTGCACACTCGCAAACTTGGGACTCGGATCATTATCCTTGTATTTTACGATTCAAGAACGATATAGCTTGGCTTTATTAATGATACTGCTCGCGACAATATGCGATGTACTGGACGGATTACTGGCAAGAATACTGCAATGTACCAGTGAATTCGGTAAACAATTGGACTCATTGGCGGATATCATATCGTTTGGTTTAGCGCCTACCTTCCTTATCTTGTTGTATAAGTTAGAAGATGCCCACTGGATTGGACTAGCAGCTGCGGTTTTCTTTTTGATCTGCGGCGCACTTCGTTTGGCCAGATTTAATATGTCGGCTCCTTCCAAAGGATTCGTGGGGATGCCCATTACTGCCGCTGGAGTCATTCTATCGATGATTTCTTTGCTAGATGAACGCATGAAACCGGGACTGGTCATCGTATTAATGGGATTGCTGTCCGTAATGATGATCAGTCGTATCCCATTTCCGTCCCTTAAAAAATCGTTCAACAGGAAGTGATACACCCATGCCTTGGATTATTGAGATTATTTCACAGTACGGATATTTAGCCATATTTGCCCTTATGGCACTTGGGATTATCGGACTTCCTGTACCTGATGAGGTGTTAATGCTGTTTGTAGGTTATTTATCCTCCGTTATGGTTTTGGACTTTTCACTTTCGGTATTGGTTTGTTTCATGGGATCCATCACGGGAATGCTTATCAGCTATACTATTGGGTTAAGATTAGGGCAACCTGTGGTAGACAAATTCGGCAAGTGGGTTGGCCTTACACCCAAGCGTTTTGCCAGTATGAAAAGATGGTTTTTGCGGTTCGGCAACTGGACAATCTTCATTGCTTATTTTATTCCCGGTCTGAGGCATGTATCAAGCTATATCTCTGGTATCAGTGCTATGTCCTTCAAAAAATATATTCTCATAACGACTGCAGGAGCGCTAACCTGGTCACTCCTTTTTGTTTCCATCGGCTTTTTTGTGGGGGCTAAGTTTTCCTTTTTGTAGCCATTGGATGATCAGCATTATTAATCGCAATCGAATGGAGCAAGATCAATGAATGTATTCAAGCGGTTCTACGCGAACATAACCACCAGACGCTTTTTTATGCTCGCACTTATAGGGTTGCTGCTGTACAGTGTTCGAGGAATGCTTAATCTGGTGTTGCTGACGTTTTTGATTGCTTTTGTCATGAACAGCTTTCAGACATTGCTCAGTAAACGAATTGGTAAATTTATGAAGGTTAACAGTAAGGTGATTATTGTCATTTTATACCTCGCTTTAATCGCAGTGATTGTACTGGCCCTTGCTAAATATCTTCCTAAGGTATTGGAGCAGATTAAGCAATTAACCATCTTCCTTACCAATCTCAAATCAGATGATCTCCCGCAGAACAAGATAACATTGTATTTGTATGATATGCTCAGGGACCTTAACTATCAGTCCTACATCAAAAGAGGCATCGATTATGTGCTGAAGGTTAGCAACTGGGGCGCGACTTTCGTTGTATCAACCATTCTAAGCTTTGTGTTTATTCTGGAGAAGAACCGGGTCGTCAGTTTTACTTCAAGGATGAGAGAGAGCAGGATTGCTTGGTTCTATATAGATCTGGAGTATTTCAGCCGAATATTTATCGTTTCTTTCGGTAAAGTAATTGAAGCACAAATTCTCATTGCCTTGTTCAATACCAGTCTTACAGTCATTGGCTTATGGTTGCTCAACTTCCCGTATTTATTTGCCCTATCGATCTTGATTTTCTTGCTCAGTCTCATTCCGGTTGTTGGTTTTTTGATTTCGCTCATTCCGCTCTGTATCATCGGCTACAACATTGGCGGTCTGACAACAGTCACTTATGTGCTGGCGATCATTGCTGTGTTGCATTTTATCGAAGGTTATTTCTTGAATCCCAAGTTGATGTCCACAAAAATGAATTTGCCGATGTTCTACACCTTCAGCGTGTTGTTGTTCTCCAAGCATTATATAGGCGTGTGGGGACTTATTCTTGGCATTCCCATCTTTGTATTTATGTTGGATATCCTTGAGATTACCCACGAAGATTCGTTCAAAAGAGCGAACCCCTAATCTTAATACTAAAAAAGATCCAAGTTATAAGCTGTTTCTGGTACTTTTCCAGAGGCAGCTTATTTGTCGTGCACATTGCATAAAAAATTCAGGTCCAGGGCTTTTTTTATAAATAACGTTTTATATTGTGTTCTGCTGTCATAAGTTAGCTAAGGAAGTAATGTTCAGAGTCTATAAAGAAGGAACAGGAACAAAGGAGGTACGAAAAGATGGAATCACAGCTACGGAGGTACACCCCCTTCAGGGGCCCATTTGATCCTTGCCCGCCGGTACCGTTCAAAACTTATGTAGTTCCACCAAATCAGTTCATTAACTTTCAGCCACCAGATTTACCTCAGTTTAGTTTGCAGGAGGCTCTAAGGTATGGCACGCTCTGGCCGGCACTATTCAGCCCGTATGAATCCAAGTGCAAAGGAGGAGGGAAATAGACTATGGAGGCAAATCCTTGCGACCAACGTTATTATGAATTGCTTGAGCAACTGCAGACACTTGATTTTGCCTTAGTGGAGTTGAACTTATATCTAAATACTCATCCTGATGATCTGCGAAGTATTGAACAATTTAATCAGCTTACGCAGGAACGTACCAAGCTTGCGAATCATTTTCAGGAGTTATATGGCCCGCTGCAGAATTTTGGCCGCGCTTATTCAAAATGTCCGTGGGAATGGAATCAGACCCCTTGGCCTTGGCAGGTGTAAGAGGAGTACAACTGTAAGGAACTATTTTTCTAGAGGAGGGAAGTTCCCGAATGTGGATATACGAAAAAAAACTGCAATATCCGGTACGGGTCGGCAAATGTGATATCCGGATGGCGCGTTATTTAAGTGAGCAATACGGAGGAGCGGACGGCGAGTTAGCCGCTGCCTTGCGCTATATGAATCAAAGATACACGATCCCAGATAAAGTTATTGGTGTTTTGAACGATATTTCTACTGAGGAATTCGCACACCTCGAAATGATTGCCACGATGATCTACAAGCTGACGAAGGATGCTTCGGTATGCGAATTAGAGGAAGCTGGGTTAGGTCCACATTTTGCGCAGCACGATCATGCGTTGTTCTATTCGAACTCTGCCGGCGTCCCCTTTACAGCAGCCTACATTCAAGCCAAGGGAGACCCGCTGGCGGATTTGTATGAGGACATTGCGGCGGAGGAAAAGGCTCGGGCTACATACCAGTGGCTGATTGACATGACGGATGACGTGGACCTACAGGATAGTCTTAAGTTCCTGCGGGAGCGGGAGATTATCCATGCGATTCGGTTTAAAGAAGCCGTGCAGATTATTATTGATGATCGGAATCAGAAGCGGGTGTTCTGAGAGATACTAAAAAGAGTAAAGCGACCGATAGGTCACTTTACTCTTTTTAAATTTATACAGGTCTAACCCTCAGCTTGTTACGGTGCTGTGATCTCGCCTGTGGATACCATGTAATTGCCAGGTGCCACATAGTTTACGGAGTCGGCTCCTGATAAGGCTATGTAGCAGTTTTGAAAATCCAAGATTATCCAAGATTCGCTAAATAAAATAATAGTAACATATATCAAAAGAATATATTTAAAAATATATTAATATAAAATAAGAAAAGTCCGCATGTAGTTAAGATAATAAGGACAGCTTAATGGAGTGTGAGAAAAATCCAGAAGGTGACCTTATATCTTCTTTAAAAAAGGACTGAATTCTTTGAACCAAGCTTCTGGTAATTCAAAAAATGAAAAGAAATTGAAATGGTGGCAGTTAAGCTTATTAGGCGTTGCAGGTACAATTGGAACCGGATATTTCTTAGGTTCAGGCTTAGCAATTTCTATAGGGGGGCCTGCAGTACTGGTCGCTTACATCTTTGCTGCTATTGGAACGTATATAGTATTTGATGCTCTTTCACGTATGACTGCAGAACAACCAGAGCAAGGATCTTTTCGTTCCTATGCAAAAAAAGCGTTTGGTAGCTGGGCGGGTTTCTGCAGTGGTTGGGTTTACTGGTTCTCGGAATTGTTAATTATGGGTAGTCAACTAACTGCTTTATCTATTTTTTCGCGTTTTTGGTTTCCAGCTGTGCCTATGTGGATATTTGCTGCTGGGTTTGCTTTATTGGGACTTGTCATCGTTTTTTTTGGGAATAAGGGGTTTGACCTAGTTGAGAATGTGTTGGCTGTAATAAAAATAGCTGCTATTCTCATGTTCTTAATCATTGCGGCTGCTCTATTGGCTGGTTGGATAGGTGGAGGTAAGTATACACCGAAGGTTCCATTAAACTACTCCGCGCTGTTTCCTAAAGGAGGGGTGGGGCTGTGGTCTGCCTTTCTGTTCGCTTTTTATGCATACGGAGGGATTGAGGTACTCGGAATTATGTCCAATAGACTTCAAAAGCCAGAGGATGCACCAAAGGCAGGAAAGGTTATGCTGATCGCCTTGGTTATTGTGTACATCTTGTCTATTGGTCTAGCTGTAATCATGGTGCCATTTAGTGCGTTTAACTCGAAAGAAAGTCCATTTGTTCTAGCGCTAAGTAGCGATCACTTGGCTTTCGTGCCTCATCTATTTAACGGAGTGTTGATTGTCGCTGGCTTTTCTACAATGACTGCGTCACTCTACGCTGTAACTTCAATGATGATTACCCTGGCTCAAGAGGGAGACGCGCCGAAGTTATTTTCTCGGAAGTGGAAGGATAAATATCCTTTTTATGCCCTTACTTTGATCACCGTAGGAATTACGGCGGCAGTGGTGATGTCACTATTGTTGCCGGGAAAAGTGTATGAGTATATCACTACTGCGGCCGGGTTAATGCTGCTGTATAATTGGTCTTTTATTTTGCTGTCTTCGGGAAAGTTGTTAAAGGGTAGTCGATTTAATACAGTTAAACGTTGGCTAGGATTGCTACTCATTGGGCTCGCGGTCACAGGTACTCTTTTTCATTCACTCAGCCGCCCAGGTTTATATATTAGTCTGATGCTTGTCACTCTGATCGCTGTTTGTGATTGGATCGTAACACGTGTTCGTAAGAAACGTACCGTTGATACGGATAAGGAACCGAATAAAGGGAATTTATTGTTAGAAATTCAGGGATTAATAGATTACTCAAAGGATCCGATAAAAATCATTCGACCGAAAAAAAATAAAACTTAATGAAAAAACAATAGCCGAGCGGCTTGTACACCAAAATAAAGCCCAAAACCAACAAGCGAAAGGCCTGACAGCACGGAGATCGATTTTAAAACACCGGTTGTGAGGACTTTACGGAACATGCTCGAAGCGGCCGCCATCGATACATCCCAGATCAAAATTCCAAGTACAATAGCTCCGCTATAAATCAACAACTGCTGCATTGGATACTCCATGGCCGCTTTGGCCAAAATAGACCCGTATATCCCTAGCCAAAATAATATGGAAAGCGGATTGAATAAAGACATCAGTAAACCGGACCAATAAGACTTAGTTAAGGATGAATCACTGCTTCTCATACCGGGTTCTGATACCACACCAGCATTTTTAATGCTCTCTATGCCCGTATACACCAGCACAAAGAAACCAAATAACCACAAGAATGCTTTAATAAAAGGGGATTCTAGTAGATGGATCACCCCAAAGTAAACTAGTAACATGAAAATGATATCTGCACTTATGGCTCCAAGCCCCACCATCCAAGCATGCCAGAAGCCCTTGCGGATTCCTTTGTCCAGTTGAGCAGCATTAATGGGACCAATAGGTGCGGACAGCGAAAGACCAAGAAATATATATCCTATAAATGTGTTTATAGCGTTCACTCCCCTAATGTTTGTGTTTAGTACTAGCCTATTCAAAAGAAACAATCTGTAGGACAATCAAAAAGGCCTCCGATTTCTCGAAGGCCTCTTCAGGGTACAATCAACTAAAGAGAAATGGCTTTATTCGCTGTTGCAACATCATTAGAGAGAAGCTTTGGGAGGTCATAGGCTTTGCCGTGGAGTTGGAACGCAGCACATCATCCGATAAAACCATAGCTGGTTTGAAGTCCGCGTAGCAGCCTGTTTGCATCCCCGCACCGTAAAGTCGCTTCATACCTTCGATCACAGTACTTATAGTATAATGTCCATCACGCTGCCCACTCCCATTAGGATAACCGTAGGATAAATCATCGCAATGCTAATGCCTGTACGGTGAACAAAATGATATAATTAAGAAACATGTTTAATGGCAGAAATGATCAGATTGTTGATCAACGAAGGAGAGAGAGATTTGAAGAATAACATCCTCGAATACTGTTTGAAAAAGAAAGGAGCGACTCAGGAGCATCCGTTTGGACCCACTCCATTGGTCATCAAAGTTGCTGATAAAATGTTCGCACTTATTTTTGAGGAAACAGGGAAGGTTGTTCGCTTAAACCTAAAATGTGACCCAGTCATTGCGGAAAACCTAAGAGAGCAACATGAGAGCGTTCGACCGGGATTTCATATGAACAAAAAGCACTGGAATTCAATCATGATTGATGGTTCCTTGCCAGAGTCGGATGTCTTTGACATGATTGACCACTCTTACGATATGGTTGTCAAAAAGCTTCCTAAAAGCCTCCGAGAATCTATAGTGGAAATGAACAAATGAAGGATCAAATGAAGGATCGGTTTGCCAACAAAAGTATTCCCAAGCTGATTTTCTTGTTGGCTATTCCTGCAGTCATAGCCAGTTGATCAATGCCATGTATAGTGTTGTTGATCGGATGTTCCTCGGAAGAATGGAGGAGGGAGGGACGCTTGCCTTATCAGCTATAGGTATATCTTTTCCGATCATTATGTTGATTTCAGCATTTGCGGCTCTAATCGGAGCTGGCGGAGCCCCTCTAGCTTCTATAAAAATGGGTGAAGGTGAACATAAAAAAGCAGAAGAATTACTAGGAAGTTGTTGTTCTATGCTACTAATGGCATCCGTAATCCTAACAGCTTTGTTTCTTATCTTTAAGTCCCCATTCTTAACGCTATTCGGAGCGAGCCACGAAACATTGCCGCTAGCCAACGATTTTTTAGGCATTTACCTCTTTGGAACTGTGGCGGTGCTCATTTCATTGGGGTTGAATCCATTTATTGCAGCACAAGGATATGCCAAAACAGCCATGCTCACGGTATGCGTTGGTGCGGTTGTGAATATCATCCTTGACGCCATTTTTATTTTTGAGATGAATATGGGAATTAAGGGTGCAGCTTTGGCTACTGTTATTGCACAATTTATTTCGGCCATTTGGGTATTGGGGTTCTTAACCTCTAAACGAGCTCATCTGCGCTTGCGTCTATCCAACATGCGCATTAACCCTAAGGAAGCCGCTAGTATACTAGCATTGGGACTTTCTCCATTCATTATGAATTCAACCGAAAGTTTAATTCAAATCGTATTTAACACGTCGCTAGCCAAATTTGGAGGCGACATGTACGTGGCTGCCATGGGGATTATGGGAACACTGATGCAAATTTTTGGGACGCTGATATCTAGTTTTGCTCAAGGGGCACAACCTATTATAAGTTATAATTATGGAGCTCGCGATTTTGCACGTGTAAAATCCACAATTATATATTGTAGTATTCTTTGCGCTGCTTTTGGATTGTCGATGTGGAGCATAGCCATTTTTATACCACAGCTTCCCATTAACATTTTTACCAATAATCCTGAGCTTGTAGCTCTCATCCAGATTAATGAAGATATTTTTCCTTGGCACTTGTATTTTTGGTATTCAATTGGCTTTTCAACAAGTATTTATCGCCTTGGGCCAAGCCCGAGTTTCTATTTTTATCGCGATTTTGCGTAAGATTATCTTGCTAATTCCATTGGTACTCTTGCTCCCGACATTTATTAGCCCGAAAACAGATGCAGTTATTATTGCTGAACCTATTGCTGATTTTTGTGCGGCACTAACTTGCTGTGTTTTATTTGGACTAACTATAAAGAAGCTTTTTAAAGATAGCTCTGATAAAGCTGGAATACTATGAAAATATCTTTAGCTTTTAAGGTAAGGATGATTCACTGGAGGACCTTTATGAGAAGATTGCGGCTGAACCGCACGGATTATTATTGATGATCGGAATCAGAAGCGGGTGTTATGAGATTATTACTTCGTTTTAGGGTGATATCGCTTTAACAAAATTTCTCCCAGCAGTTTATCGACCCAATAGAAGGTGTGTCCATTGATACCATTGTTGCGCGCATCATGAGCTCGGATTGTAGATTTAATTATGTATGTACTACGTTGCCGGACTGTATAGTCGCTATTTCAGGATTTAGTCTCTTTTGGCGGAGCGTTCGGACTCAGGAGTCGCTATCTGGATAAAAAGTACCTGTTTTTGCGCAAAAACAACTCAATAACGCCTCTGGAGTCCGAAAAACCTCGATTTTGCCCTTTTTTAAGCAAATACCGTCATCTAAGTCTGATGGTGATCTTGGTCGGTCAATAGCACAATATCTCATCAGCTCGTTTGCTCGGGGACTCACAGCTCAATAGCCCTGTTCAATAGCTGACCTTCTTACCACACCGTCCGGTGCAGCAACGATGACGAAACCAAAGTTCAACAAAAAACCTGCCATAAAATCAGCAGGTTTTTGCATGGATGAGCAGAAATAAGTGCAACAACTATTCTAGATAAGTTCTTGGAGACGATGTAAATAACGATACAGCACACAACCGGATATCGCGCATACCGCCGCACAGAATCCGATAAAACCATAACCAGCTTGAAGTCCGCGCAGTATACCTGTTTGCGTCTCCGCACCGTAAAGCCTCTTCACACCTTCGATCACTGCACCTATTGCATAGTTGCCAATCACGCTGCCCACTCCCATTAACGTAACTGTAAATGTGATGGCGGTGTCGCTACCATGCGGATATCTCTTTGCGATAAAGGCCATCACCGTAGGATAAATCATCGCAATGCCAATTCCTGCTGCTGCGAATAGAAAAGCGAGTTGCTCCCCACCCAAAATAGCAGCAAACGTACATAAGGCAGAGAAGGCTGAAAAGATGATAAGCGATAGGTTGAATCCAATTTTATCTGTAACGGGCCCTAGCAGGAGCCTTGCTAACGAGAAGCAGAGAAAGAAGGTGGACAGCATTCCTGAAGCAGTAACTGTATCCCACTTGTATGCTTTTTCAAGGAAATTTACGAGCCATCCGCCTACGGCAAGCTCCGACACAACTCCGAAGGAAAGGATAAGAACCATTAGCCATAAAGCCGGATCACGGACCAGCGTTTTTAATGGAATTCGGTCCTCATGCGGAAGATCGTCACCTGGAAACGTACTCCGTAAGGCAAATAGAATAGGTAGCAAAGAAAGGCTAAGCATAATTAGATACATTCCGCGCCAATCAAGTGTATGACCGAATACACTTACCGTCATTAGTCCTGTTGCCAGCAGTGGAGCTAACGTGGAACTAAACCCGTAAAAGAAATGGGATAAGTTCATCATGGTCCCAGTATTTTTTACAAAGATGCGTGCTCCCAAAATGGCAAGACCAATCTCCAGCATTCCGTTTCCGATGTACATTAGGAAATAAGAAGCTGAGAAGAAAGGGTAGCTGTGGGAGATATAGATTAACAATCCTGAGAATATCATGGATGCAAAAGCAATGATACTGACAGCCTTGATCCCCCACTTCCGAACCAATACAGCTGTAAAGGAGCAGGCGATCAAATAACCTAATGCATTTAGGGATAAAAGGGTGCCGAGCTGTTTCTCGTCCAGACTGAAGTCAAATTGGATTCGCGGAATGGCGGGTCCTTTAATATTTTCCGATATGCCAAACACTATAAATCCTAAAAAGATGGTCGCCAATTGCATGGCATAAATCTTGTTAAATCCCCCGAAGCGCTTTTTCAAATTGAGATCCTCCCAGAACGGGTTACTTTATTGCTCGATGTCTCTGTAATACTCTTCTTTAAGTTGTTCCCAGTGTTGCTTATCGTCTTCGGTGACTGCTCTTAATACCTTGCATGGGTTACCCACCGCAATTACATTGTCAGGGATATCCTTAGTCACGACTGAACCTGCACCGATGATCACATTGTTGCCGATATTTACCCCAGGATTGATTACGGCATTTCCGCCAACCCACACATTGTTTCCAATGGTAATCGGTGTACCAAATTCAAGCATACTAATACGAACGTCCGCATCAATGGGATGGCCAGCGGTATATACACTTACTCTGGGTCCAAAGAGAACATTTTCACCTATAGTTACTTTTGCTACGTCCAGGATAATGCAGTCGAAATTAGCATAAAAGTTATTTCCAACGGTAATATTGCTACCATAATCACAGCGGAAAGGCGGCTCAACATGCAATGATTTGCCCGTAGACTCAAATAATTTCTTAAGTAATTCTACTCTATATTCACCTTGTTCTTCCGTCGTATTGTTAAATAAACGAGTGAGCATTCTGGATCTTTTACTATCCTTTGCTAATTCTTCACCGCCTGCCATATATAGCTTTCCTGCAATCATGTTTTCTTTGTTTGTTGCCATTCGTAGTTCCTCCTGATGTTCTTGTTTGTTTTAGATCCATGCTGCAAATAATGCTAGCTCAATAGATAACTCTTTACCGCCGCTTCTCAACCAGTTGCAACGGATAGGTCAAGCTTTCAAGTGTGATCGCAATTAATCCGTTCATATAATGTTTATCAGGTTGATCCAGCACAATTAAGTGAGGCATATGCTCCTCTGGAATGACTTCCAGACAATTTTGATATATATATGGCACATCCTCTTGCCTAACTTGTTCGCCAGTGATCGCTATAGTCTCAGGGTTAATAATTGCCGTCAATGAGGAGATGGTATGAGCTGCTAGAGGGATAAACGTTTCAGTCTGACCCAAACGGCTAAATTGCTCATCGCGCGAGATTCCAAACGGTAAAAAAGAAACTTCGCCCGCAAATCTAGTATTACCTTTGTGAATATGCCCGTCGATCATCATTCCTGCACCTGGAAAGGCGCCTTTGATAAAGGTCAATACGACGATGGTCTTATCCTCTTCATAATCCTGCTGTTTATAAAATCCATAAACGGTCAGGTTCATGTCATTATCAATCGTGACTTCAATCTCATATTTCTCTCTGAGGATTGACTCTAAGGGAGCGGCCCCCGGTTGTTTTCAGTTGTCCAAGCATTCAGACTCCATCATAACTAAGTACTCTCTAGCGCTCACCGCACAAAGACTATGGGTTAAAGTAAGAATCCGTTGTATAGCCTATTTTAAAAAAAGAAGCTGACCCATAAGTAGAGTTCTCTACTTTATGGAGAGCCTCTCTTTAATCAGTTCGCAACCTACCCTACCAAAGCTACGTCCATTTGGCCGACAATAGCTTCATTTCCTTCAAAATTTGATGTAAATCCTCACCTTTTGGAGTTAATGAATATTCCACTGTAACCGGTACGGTAGGAAATACGTTGCGCTCAAGTACACCGTGTTCCTCTAAATGGCGCAACGTACTAGTTAACGCACGGGGGCTAACATTAGTGATTTTTCGCTGCAGCGCTCCAAAGCGTTGAGTGCCATTGATTTGCTCTCTTAGCACAAGAAAAGCCCATTTTCCGCCCAATACTTCAAGTGTTTTTTCTACATTACACTCAATAGTAAGTGGGGTTTTAGGGATATAATTACTTGTAGATTTAGCTGTATCCAAGGAATCTCCTCCTGTTTCGGTGCCACTATACTCTAGTATAGTAACTACTCTAGAGATCATATAATAAACTAAATTTCACTTCTTCCTATTATATACAAACTATTCTAGAATGAATATGTGCGTTAGGCAACCTGCCGAAATCATAACACGGAACTATGGAGAGGAGCAGTTATTATGAAATATCGTAGATTAGGTGGAACAGGCCTAAAAGTTAGCGAGATTAGTTTGGGAAGCTGGCTGACATACGGAGGATACGTAGAAAGAGATAATGCTGTTAAAGCCATTGAAACCGCTTACGAATTAGGCGTGAATTTTTTTGATACGGCAAATGTTTACGAAAAGGGTGCTGCTGAGAAAGTGCTAGGCGAGACCTTGCGGAACTATCCTAGAGAATCCTATGTGCTCGCAACTAAAGTATTTGGCGAAATGGGGACAGGGCCTAACGATCGTGGACTATCCCGTAAGCATATCACTGAGCAGTGCCATGCCAGCTTGAAGCGTCTCGGAGTAGAATACGTGGATATAATGTATTGCCACCGTTTTGATACGGAAACTCCAATTGAAGAGACCTTACGTGCGCTGGATGATCTAGTTCGTCAGGGTAAGGTGTATTATGTCGGAGTTAGTGAGTGGACTGCGGCGCAAATGACGGAAGCGTTAGCTGTAGCAGATCGCTATTTGCTAGATCATATCGTGGTTAATCAACCGATTTATAATATGTTCGAACGTTATATTGAAAAAGAAATCATTCCGCTCGGCGAGCGCCGTGGCATTGGACAGGTTGTATTTTCTCCGCTAGCTCAAGGTTTGTTAACTGGGAAGTATAACACCGATATTCCTGAGGATAGTCGCGCAGCTAAGCTGGATCGGCTGAAGAAGGCGATTACGGAAGAGAAGATTGACAAGGTTCGTCAATTGAGCGGAGTCGCTTCGGAGCTGAATATTTCCGTAGGAAATCTGGCTTTAGCTTGGATATTGCGTCAGCCTAATGTGGCTAGTGCGCTGGTGGGTGCCAGTCGTCCGGAGCAGGTCGTGGAGAATGTGAATGCTTCCGGTATAGAGCTCTCAGAAGATATTTTGAAACAGATTGAAGGTATCCTTAGTTAGTCAAGTGTTCATAAAAAGGAGATACGATCATGGCGAAAGTAGTTGTTACTGGCGGAAGTGGAATGCTTGGTAGATGGGTCGTCCGACATTTTGTAGAGCAAGGGTATGAGGTTGTGAATGTGGATACGCAAAAATCTGCAGATTCCTTGTGTCAAACGATCATTGCTGATTTGAATAATTTAGGTGAAGTGTACGGCGTACTTGCAGGCGCTGATGCAGTTGTGCATTTGGCTGCGATCCCAGCCGCAAATATAAAGACGAGTGAAGTCACTTTTCAAAACAATGTAGTTTCCACTTATAACATTCTGGAGGCCGCTGCTGGACTCGGAATTCGCAAAGCAGTTATTGCTTCCAGTGAATCCTCTTACGGAATCTGTTTTGCGGTTAACCCTTTAGGACCGCAGTATGTGCCTATGGATGAGGAGCATCCACAATTGCCTGAGGACAGCTATGGTCTGTCTAAAGTTGTGAATGAGCAGACAGCGGAGATGTTCCACCGCAGAATGGGCATACAGGTCGTTTCCCTAAGAATCGGAAATGTCATTGATCCATCGGCGTATGAGCGTTTCCCTTCCTTCATTCATGATCCAGCGCAGCGCGATCGGATTTTGTGGAGTTATATTGATACACGGGATGTAGCTACAGCTTGCCAATTGGCTATTGAAACGGACGGACTGGGCGCGGTTGCTCTTAATATATGTGCAGATGAGACCAGCATGGCTGTTCCTAGCAGAGAGCTAATGGCCACGCGTTATCCGGAGGTGACGGATTTCCGTCATCCGCTGGAGGGTCATGAGTCGCTACTTAGTAATGAAAAGGCCAAGAAGCTGTTGAATTGGCAGCCGAAGCACGTATGGCGAGATTACGTTAACCAGTAAACAACGAGCCGGTTTCACTATAAGAAGCGTGCGAAATGAAGGTATTATTTATCGGAGGTACGGGATTAATTAGTCAGGCTGTATCCCCGTTGGTCGTAGATCAAGGTATCGAGCTGTATTTATTCAACCGAGGACAGCGGGACGAATTCGTTCCAGAAGGTGCGAAGGTGATTAGAGGAGACATACGTAATCCGGCGGAGGCTGCAGAAGTATGGCGAGATTACGAATTTGACGTAGTGGTGGACTGGATTGCTTTTACACCGGAACATGTGCAGACAGACATTGACCTGTTCATGGGTAAGACAAAGCAATACATTTTCATCAGCTCGGCTCCTTGATCGATCGCATACGCCGCGGTTTGCCTCTAGTCATACATGGAGATGGAACGTCTTTGTGGACACTGACGCATAACTCGGATTTTGCCAAAGGATTTGTTGGATTACTTGGGCATCCGGAAGCGATAGGAGAGGCCATTCATATCTTTATCACAGCCTTCTCGCCTCCAGAGACAGCGGATGGCTTGATCGGCGATCAAGCGATAAGTAGTGTTTTTGATAATAGTAAAATTAAACGTTACGTGCCTGACTTCCAAGCTACCGTTCCTTTCTCCGAAGGGGTAAAGCAGTCTGTTGCTTGGTTCGAGACTCATCCTGATCAGTGTACAGTCGATTCGGAATGGTCTGTGTTACTTGATACGTTGATAGAGAAACATGGAATTGAGGCCAAGCCTCTTTCATTCTACTCATAAGGTTTGTATGGATAATATTTAAAGACGGTCTGTTCCTAAGGGAGCAGCCGTTTTTTTTAGGTTTGTCTCGCTCAATGTAAGGTTATGGCATGAATCAGCAAATCATGAATATACTCTCACTACCTTAAATTCCGTTAAAAAGGAGTCCTGGCCATGCCAACACATCCCTTTGTCTCGCGTTTTTTTGTGAACTCTGATGCACGTCGTGAGAAGTTAATTTATGATTTGCCTGAATCCTGGTGGAGCCGTCCCTTTGAATATGAGTGGTGTATTAACTTCATTTCTCCACATGGTGTGGTGCTGGATGCAGCTTGTGGGATTCCTCATCCCTTGAAATTTTATTTAGCTGGGGTTTGTGTAGAGGTCTACGCTTGCGATATGGACAGCAGGGTTATTTACCGGGAGGACATCCTTGATGCGATTACAGATGAGATCGGGGAAAAAGCGGCGAAGCAAGTTGTAGCGAGAAGAACTAACAATTTACATCTTGCTCAAGCCAATCTGATGGAGCTGCCCTATGAGGATGAGAGCTTTGACACTATTTTTTGCATATCGGTGTTGGCGCATTTGACCCTAGAGAATACGGTACGTACTTTGCGAGAATTTCACCGAACGTTGAACGAAGAAGGACTACTGGTGCTAACTTTTGATTACCCGACTGTAAACCTAAGTCTAATGAATGATCTGCTGCTGCAAGCTGGATTTCAGTATTGGGGGGAGACCGATTTTGAGTTGCCTGCTGATGCTGTGTATACGGATTTGTGGGGTGGGTTACATTGCTTCAGGGCTGTTCTGAAAAAATCAAAGGGATAACAGGTCTTTCTACTCTTAATTTAGGAATCTCTTTCCAGTATGCTAGAATAGTAGTTAACATACTGATGATAGGAGGCTGTATTTTTTGAGATTAAGATCGAATGTTTTGCGCAGAATGCTACTCATTACACTAATGTTATCACTGATACTTCCTTCAACCATTGCATCCAGTGCAGCTTCGCCATCTTCAGATCCTATTAAGCTTGCTTTTGCAGGTGATATTCTTTTGGACGGTTTTGTGGGAGATCAGATCGCTAAATACGGAGTGAACTTTCCGTTTGTGAAAGTTGCACCGACCTTGCAAAAGGCAGATATCGCCTTCGCGAATCTGGAAACGCCAGTGTCCATTCGAGGGAAAGCAGCAGAGAAAACTTTTGCCTTCAGGTCCAAACCAGCAGCGCTTGGTGGTTTAAACTATGCTGGGATTGACGGCGTATCCTTGGCTAATAATCATATTTTAGATTTCGGAAAAGACGCCATGCTCGACACGCTGGTGCATCTGGATCGAAACAAGATTGGCCATACAGGAGCAGGCAAAGATGTGGACGAAGCGTTCAAACCGTATACAAAGACGGTAAAGGGGAAGAAGATCGCCATCTTAGGTGTTAGCCGAGTGCTTTCAGGCCCTTCATGGCATGCTGGTAATAATAAACCGGGAGCTGCCTCAGCGTACACCTCGCAGCCTATGCTTACGGCTATTCAGAAGATGTCTAAGGAGAATGATTACACGATTGTGTACATTCACTGGAATGAAGAGTTTAAAGATTATCCTGAAAAGTACGCCCGCACGCTAGCCAAACAGATGATTGATAGTGGTGCAGATATCATACTCGGCGCACACAGTCATTGCTTGATGGGCATTGAATACTACAAAAATAAACCGATCTATTATTCACTTGGAAACTTTGTGTTTAATCGTTCTACACGTGGTGGAGAGAAGACGCTTCACTCGATGTTAGTGAATTTTGAGATCAATGATTCCCAGATGACAAGTAAGATTACGCCAGTCAAAATTATTGATGGACAGCCCAACTTTATGGACGATTCTTACAATAGGAAGACGATCAAGCTGATGAATACCCTCTCCTATAATGCAGTTATTGATGCTAATGGCAGGGTTACGGAGAAGCAATTATAACGATATAGTAGATCGACCAGAAATCACTGGTCGGTTTTTTTTGTAATTAAATTCAATTAATGGTTCTAAATTTATCCAATATTTGATCTTTCTATTAATAATATGTCATACTTATATTAAATCAAGACATAGTAGAGAATTAGATTGTCGAAAAAAGTAGATGCATAATGGACTAATAGACTGTATTAACTAATAGAGCATTTAATTCGCTCAGATATACAGATCAGGGTTTCCGGGGTTGATGTATTGGGTAAATGAGGTTATCAATAGGCAAACACCACAAGCTGATTTGTAATCGCAATGTTGAATATTTATTAATTTCAAGTCGAATATTTGGATTGATTTACAGCATTTTGTCGAAAATGTACATACTTTTGTCGAATGTTTGTCGATAAATATCATATTTTGTAGAAAATAAATTGACAGGAAAAGAATAGCACTTTAAAATTAGATTATAGCGTAATCATTACTATGAGATAGAAGCCTACATAGCTTTTAGCAATAATGATTATTAATGTAAATTCAAGGGAGGATGTACGATGATGAAAGCGACAGGCATAGTAAGAAAAGTAGATGAATTGGGACGTATCGTAATTCCTATTGAACTACGTAGAACGATGGGAATTGACATAAAAGACCCGCTTGAGATTTTTGTAGATGGAGAAAAGATCATTCTTAGAAAATACGAGCCAACATGTATCTTCTCCGGAAGCGCAGAGAACCTCATCAATTTCAAAGGTAAAATGGTTAGCAAAGATGTTCTCGATGAGCTGATTTCCAGCTTTGACAGAGTATAATCTATTGTTCACACATTTTTGCTAAAAAAAGAACCGGTACAGCAAGCACGATTTGTGCATGCCGCCGGTTCTTTTTTTGATAGCACAACAATAGAGGCAGTCAATCCCCTAGTATTATAGGAAACTTACTGCCAATATGACACTAATTTAGACTAGCAATGTGCAATCGATCATATCTCTCCTTTATGTTTCAACTAGAAATGTGGAGAGCATGGACATTCCGAAGTGATTTCATATATCATAGGGCTTGTACTGGAAATTTCGTGCAGATGAATGTGTTTACCTGAAGCAAAAGAGAATGGGGAGGAACAACAGATGAGTAATGAGGTACAAGGAACAGAACTGAATGCGGTTCACTCGAAGTTGAACAAGCCGGAAGCGATTGTTTTTGATATGGATGGAACACTATTCCAGACCGAAAGTCTTTTATTGCCTGCATATCATAAAATGTTCGATATTTTGCGGGAAGAGGGACTACATGTAGGACCGACACCGCCGGAAGAGCGTATTCTAAGCAGCTTAGGGATGCTACTGGAAGACATTTGGAAGAAGGTTATGCCCGAAGCAGATGAGGCAGTGCACCGCCGGGCTGATGAACTGCTGTTGCAACTGGAGGTCGAAGGACTTGAAGCAGGAGGTACGTTACTGTATCCTCAGGTAGTCGAAACGCTGACTGCGCTTAAAGAGCGTGGAGTGAGGCTGTTTGTGGCCAGTAATGGGCTGGAGGAGTACATTCACAGCATAGTTGTGGTGCATGAGCTTAAAGAGCTATTCGAAGGATTGTATAGTGCGGGCGGTCAAGGCACTGCGACAAAGACTGAATTGCTACGCATTTTGCTGGACAATCATGGAATCAACAGTGCCTGGATGGTGGGCGATCGCTCGTCTGATGTTGAGGCAGGCAAAGGAAACGGACAAACCGTCATCGGCTGTGCATATGCAGGCTTTGGACGTCAGGATGAGCTGAAGGGCTCCGATGTAATTATTACCTCCTTCGATGAGTTGATAGATTTGTACGACAACGCATCGGTTAGCGAATAGGAATATCGCGATTTATATTTGTCAAACGAACAAAAGGCAACCTCATTTAAGCAGAGGGTTGCCTTTTTTAATGTTAAGGTTCTAAATGCAGATGCAAGAATAGCTCAAAGCTAAAAAGATATACATAAACAAAGGAGATGATCCGATAGATCATTGAAAGGGATTATGCCTATGTGATGATAAGGAACCGCGAAGCATGTCAAAGGAGTATAAAAAATGATAATGAGTTTCCTATTTATTGCTTTAAGCGCTGCACTTGGAGTGGGCATGTGGTTTTTAGTAATAGGTATAGTCTTTTCTATTGGTGGCGGAGACCTATTTATAGTTACTCATTATGATTCCTTATTTTTTATATCAAAATCTTCAATACAACGAGATTTTTCTAATATTAGTTCTTCGGAACATCAGAAGTCATACAACAACCGCACTTTCTGCATCCTGCAGAGAGGCGGTTGTTAAGTTGTAGAGTATCATATTATTCCTCTGTGGTCTTAGCTGTCGCAGGGGCACCTTTGTTATTATAGAGCCATAACGCATATTCCAAAGGGCGCACTAGTGCTTTACGATACGTGTTGCCGTCCCCTGATCGGGCAAACACTTCACGGGCAGGTTTTGGATTAACCTCTAGCACAAAGATCTTTCCTTCACGATCAATGGCGAGATCCAATGCGAGCTCACATAAAGCTCCGAAACTGTCTTCTAGGAAGGCTGCGGCATCCAGTCCTAACTTCTCGGCAGTTTTCATGACCTTATCGGTTTTATCCTGACTACCCAGCCATTCCTTTAGCAGCGTTTCCGCTCGAACGGCGTGCCCACCGCCATGAAGATTGGATGTTACGCTGCGGGCTGCACCGACCCGTGCGGCCATGCCTGTTAGTTCCCAAACACCTTGCCCATTCTTTTGAACGAGCATGCGATAATCATGGAATCGTCCGCCAGGCAAGCGTAGTGGAATACCCTGCTGGACGAGGAAACGTCCACCGATACAC
The DNA here is from genome assembly GCF_037977235.1 of Paenibacillus sp. FSL K6-0276. NCBI lineage: Bacteria > Bacillati > Bacillota > Bacilli > Caryophanales > Paenibacillaceae > Paenibacillus > Paenibacillus sp. FSL K6-0276. The sequence continues at coordinate 1,912,119 of NZ_CP150276.1, forward strand.
CATTGGCGAACGATGGAATCCAATCGGGAGATAGAGACCTTTCGGGGTGGAATAATCCGGCGATCTTGGCGACGGCCTTGAATATCAAATACACCTCGACTGTCCTTTACCCGTTCAATTCTAAGGATACCGCGTCCACCTGTACCGTTTGCTGGCTTGATATAGAGTACAGGGCTCTGTTTTAACATTCGGTGTAGGTCGGCAGAGGAGTGATACAGTACTGTTTCCGGCATATGCTGCCGGAAGCGACTCTTTTGCGAGAACGTTTGGTGAATGGTCCATTTGTTGCGCAGTGGACGATTCAGAAACAGTAGATGTTTATAGCGTTCACGGAAACGAAGCAACTGTTGAAAGCGTGCGCTGCGCTGGATACGGCAACGGTCATAAATCATGTTCGGGAAAGCACGCCATTTGCGTAACCATTTCCCGCTCTTGAGATCAAAGACAAGGGCATGAATCTGCTCTTTGCTGGGATGGACATCCATGGGTGTGAACACAAAAACATCCAAGCCGATTCGATTGCCCTCAATGATCATTCTCCGGTACACGGCCTTTTCTTCAAGCTGCTTGGCTTCATTCATATACAAAGTAAGAATGCCTAAGACGGGCTCTGACACAGGAGTTCACCTTCTTGTGGAGAAATGGTAGTACTGCCGGTATTATGTGGTGACCTGATCAATAAAGTTGGCTTGCCAGTAGGGCCACTGGTAAGCGCCACTGCGGCAAGGCCAACATTGAAGCACATCTTCAGACTAGCTGTATTATCGCTGGCAACACTGCATTCCAGACGCCCAAGGCGCTTTAATTGGGTGGCCATAAGAGCGGTGCCGGTATGCTTATTCCGGTATAAGGGATGCACTGCAACGAGACAGGCTTCTTCACCGAAACCTGATACGAAGCTTACTCCTGCTAGCTGGCGTCCATTCTGACCGCGTACGGTGGCGACAAGCAGCGAGACACCTGGCTCTGACAACTGATCTGGAGTTAATCGGGCCAGTACCTTACAAGCTTGGTTTGTAATTCGCCGCTCCCCATGCTCTCTTATAAACTCAAGCAGTCCGGATAGCCGAGATTTCCACTTTCTAGCATCAGTGTCATAGATGGAGAATATCTGCATGCTGTGTCACATCCTTTAATGAATTCTACTTAGAATGGCGTGCTAAGTGCTGGCCGTATTGAAAGATTCGTTCCAAGGAAAGCTTGCGAATCGCAGGTTCATCAAATTTCATCGGCCGGGAGTTTGCCTCAAAGAACCAGAGTCCTCCGTTCTCATCTACACCGAGATCCATTGACATCTCCCCGAGCATAGAATCAGAGGCCCTTTCAATTTGTCTGGCGATTAACAGAGCAGTTGTAGGTACACTTTTTAGAATGGCGGCTGCTCTTTCGGTTCCAAATGTGCTTTCCAGCATGCTGGAGGGCTCCTCGATACTGCCACCGCGAGGTACGTGCGTGGTGATACTGCGGGCACCAGCTAACCGCGCACCTATGCCGGTCATTCCCCAACCTCCTCTGCCGTTTTTCTGCAGAAGTACACGTAGATCAAAGGGTCGTCCTCGGTGGGTCGCCAACTCAATGGCTTGCTGTACGATATAGCGCGAGGTTCCCTTTTCTTTTCCTATCCGTGCCCAGAGGCGTTCTATTGAGGCGGCTTTGTATGTCACATTTTTTTTGCCGCTTTGAATTTGTAGCCGATAGGGCAAAGTGGTATCTGCACGGTATTTTAGACACATAATTCCTTTACCTGCTTTGCCGTTCTCTGGTTTAAGGTAGAGGCTGGTGTGATTATTCAGCATAGCGGTAAGCGTGTTTGCGCTGCGTAAACGTCTGGTTTTTGGAACATGCTTAGAGGTGGAGTGCGAGCCTTTCAGCCATTCGAATAGACTCCATTTATTGAAAAAATATGGGTTATATAGCTTAATGCCTGGATACTCCAGGCATTGAGCTATTTTGCGTACGACAGCAGGCTTTTCCTCATCCTCACGGGTAGGAATTCGGTTATAGATGATCTGTGGAAGAGGTACAGGAATGCTGTACCAAATCTTTCCGCTGGATGATGGGACATATCCGTTCACCATCCGTTCCTCAAGCTTCAAGTCACGGACGGTGACGACGTAGACAAGAAATCCTTGTTCCTTGCCTGTGCGAATAATGTCCCGGAAGTTATTGCGGTTGCCATTAAATTGCCTCACTCTGTCACTGGTTGTCAGTATGGCAATAACGGGTTTTGATTCATCCGGAAAATGGGTGTTCACATCTCATCCCTCCTGCGGAATTTGCTGAGGTATAGACAATGCTCCAAAATGTGCTCGATGGAAGCTTTGCCCTCAGCGCGCAGGGAAGGATGACGGAAGATGGAACGTCCTGGTTTGGCGTTGGCCTCGAACATCCAGATGTCTTCATCCTGATCAATTCCGAGATCAAAGCCAATTTCACCGAGCAAATGACGATGCTGGATTTCTAAGGATTCTGCTAGCTTGACGGCTGTATTCTTTGCACGCTGCAATACTTCATCTGCTCTGCTGCCGAATACACGCCCGAGCGCCTGCCCAGGTGTAAGCAAGGCCCCACCATTTTTGAGGTGAGTGGTGACACTGCCTCGGCCGGCTTTTTTAGCGCCTATGCCGACTACAATCCATTGATTACTGCCGTTTTTATGCATATGGAATCGGAAATCAATGGGGCAGCCATCAATTTCAATCAAACGTATTCCCTGTTGAACTATATAATTTTGCAGACTTTGACCGTGCCGCGAACGAAGCATGCGCATGAGGCTGTCAAAGGTGGTGAAGCGCAGAAGTACGTTTTTTCCTCCCCGGCGGTAGCGGGCAAAATACCCCTTCTTAGGCAGATAAGTAAGTCGGTAGATTCCGTGACCCAGACTGCCTGCGGAAGGCTTGTAGTATACAAAGTGGTGGTGATCCAGCATTTCTCTCATTTTTTCGGTAGAGGGGTTGCTGTGTGTTTCAGGTACGTAACGGTTGGCAGCTCCGTCATTCTCCAATAACCGATAGATATCGGATTTATTGAAAAAGCTCCAGTTGAAGTAAGGGATTTTCTTGCGCATAAAGCGTTCGCGTAGCTGGTTGATATAAGGTGAAGTCTCAGCTCTCCGACTGGGTAGCCGATTGTAGACAACATCAGGTAGAGGAACCATTTTGCGTTCGAATTTGCCGCCTGCGGTTAAAAAATAACCATAGACTTGTTCCTGTTGCCAGTTGATATCACGCGGCATAAATGCAAATATATAACATTTGTTACTGCCTTCCCGCAGTAATTGCTTTATAAAGCCAGTGCGTGAACCGAAGGGCTGAGCTGAAGATCCTGGCCCATCGGACAATATGCCGACTAAAGGTCCAAGCTGTACTTCGTCATTTTGCAGATTGCGTAAATAGATACCACCAGATTTCGGAACCTTGATAGCGCTCTTTACGCCAGTGGCGAGGAATAGATGATTTCCGGCGCGCTTGATGGGCTTGATCATTGTCGGGATGGCATCTTTGCCGAGCCTTAAGCGTATGTTCTTCTTCCCGGTTAACTTCAAGCTTTTCATCAGTGCATCTGATACATATACAACTTTTTGGGGCTGCTTAGTGAAATGCACATTGCAAAAAGTGAGACTCATTTATGAATCCTCCTTAGGAACCATTGTTATCATTCTCCCGTTTTTAACGGAGCTGTCCGTAGATAGGGATGGTATCCGTCGCTGTGTGAGTAGCAGATGGCGCGTATAAGACAGTGGATTCTCGGCGGCGAGCTTAGCAGCCCGGCGGTCGCCCGTCAGCCGGAATACCGTGCGCCCTGGCTTGGAATTTGCTTCTAGTAAATGAATCCGACCGCTCGAATCAATACCGAAATCTAGGCCGAGTTCTCCAAGCCTACCGCATGCGGCCTCCAGAAGAGGAGGCAAGTATGCAGCTTCTGTAGCTATCTCATGCATGATGTCTTTTCCGTCCTGACCAAATTCTGCAAGCAAAAAGGGCAAGGGAGGAACCGCTGTTCCACCGCCATGCAGGTTCGAAGTCAGTGAACCATGATTACCCAGCCGAACGGCCATGCCGGTAAGAGCCCAGCGTCCGAAGCCATTCTTTTGCATCAATACACGCACATCGAACGGTTGCCCCTTACTATTAGTTAGGTGCAGATAAGGCTGTATAATATAGCGGCGTGAGCCGATAAATTCATGAATCCAGTTCAGTCCTTCATCCTGCGAGCTGAATACATATTGAAAGGGTGTATTAGCCCCATCGCGCCCTCGTACTCTTATGCCTCCGCCAGAGCTTCTGTTCTGCAGTATGGCATGTAATGTGCGTTTGCCATGAGAGCCTGCTTTAGGTTTTAGAAAGACCCCGTATTCTCTTTCAGCGAGCATAGTGCTTAACTTGCGGGTACCGGTATAGAGTACGGTTTCTGGCAATAAAATAGCTGCTCTTCGGTTGCGCTTCAATATCTCATATACGCCCCATTTATCAGGTAAACCCCGTGACCAAGGTAGTGAGCGGTGAAGAAAAGAGAGTGCAGTCGAAGCTTCTTTTCTTTCTGTCAGACTATTGTAAAAACAGCGATTATAAATAATATCTGGTGGCGGAGAGGTCGTATTATGCCAGCTTCCATCTTTCCATGTATAACCGGTTATGGATGACCCGTCTGCCGCTACTCCGTCCGGATGAAACACGAGGACTTTAAGGTTATATCGCGGAGCTGCCCGGCATAAATGACTGCAAAATTCTGGCTCGGCGATCGGAGGATTCCCGTGGCGACGGCCCGTCATAATGCCGAGGAACCCCATAGCTGTTTCAGTCATTGTGTCCTCCTTATAAACCGGCCAAATAGCGACAATATAGAATCATTTGCTTGACGGACGGTCTGATTTTTTGATCGTTTAGCGGTGTATTATCGTTCTTGGAAGGTTTGGAGTTAACCTCCAAGAGCCATATTCGTCCGGATTGATCTAGTGCCAGGTCGATTCCGAGCTCTCCAAAATGAGCGGGGATAAAGGTTTCTACGCCTCTTGCAATGGCAAGCGCTGCTCTCGGAAGCTGAAGCTGTACGCTATCCTTTGTGCCAGGAGGAAGGTTGCTCTTGCTAACAGCTTCACGGACAGTGCTGAGACTGCCACCTCTTGCTAAATTGGAGACGAAATGATTGCTTCCAGCGGTGCGAGCCACAATGGAGGTAACCCCCCATTTTCCGCTACCATTCTTCTGTACAAGTGCCCGAAAATCTACAGGCCGCCTTCCGAGCTCCATCAAAGGTAATCCTTGTTGGATCTGGTAACGTGTTGTCTTCATTTTGGGAGCAATAGACTGGTACAGTTTAGCTAAAGTCGTGTAGCTTTGCTTGCGTGTGCCTAAAGAGGTAGTAGACAACAAACGGTAACCTCCGCCTTCTTCTTTGGAGATTCGGAGAATGCCCTTGCCGAGACTGCCTCGTACAGGCTTTAGAAAAACACTTGGATAATGACTGCACATCTTCTTTACTACAGCAAAACCGTTCAAAGCATGCGATTCCGGTAAATACCGCTGCAGGGTAGAGTCTTGCGCTAAAGCTTCAAATACTTCTGTCTTGTCAAGAAATTTTTCGTTGAAGAAATGCGTTCCATACCGTGATTTTACATCCGCCAAAAAATGCTGTACGCTAGGTTTGTTCTCCACCTTTCGCGTCGTTAGCCGATTGTTGATTACATCGGCGATGGGCAGACTCAGTTTCCTCCAACCCTCGTTGTATACCCAGCCCTGGATGGAAGAGCTGCTTGTTTCCAGCGCTTCCGGGGTAAAGAAATATACATAGGCGCCTTGTTTGTGGCAGGCATTTGTTAATTCTCGACAGAACATGGTAATGGGTCCAAACAGTCTGTCGAGATTATCTGGATGGTCACGACTGACGAGTACACCGATCAACGGTCCAAGCCGCAAGGTGCGGCTTACAGAGCTGTAAGAGGCGTTGAGGGTTTGTCGGTCTTTCCATCCGGTCCGCCGCGCCAGTCCTTCGCTTACACGCAGGCTGTCGGATTTGGGAGTCGGGATAATGGTAACCTCCTGCCGGAAAGAGCCGAAAGCCAGCTGGAGCGTTCCGTGAGCCGGGATTTTGAGTCTTTTCATGGATCGTTCGCCAAGCATTATAGCGTTTTCCTGCAGGATGCCCGTGTGGACCGTATGGACCGGGATCTTGAATTGGGACATCGTGGATCTCCTTCCGGTAGGCAGCATGATGCCGGCAATTTGGTAGCTAAGGGTTACATATCATTCATCATATGGAGACATATGACCCTTGGTGATTGACCTACTCTTTAAAAACCTTGCCGCATCATTTCATAAGTCTGGCCCAAGAAGCGAAACAAGCATGGGATGAATGATTATTTGGAAACTTAAGCAACGCTTTCGAAGTGAGTTTTGTACGAAGTAAATCTAGGAAGCGTATGCTCACAAAACTTTTAGCGTATGCTTTCGAAGAGAGTTTTGTACGAAGTAACTCTTGAGAAGCGTATGCTAACAAAACTTTTAGGAGGAATCATAATGAGTATTCACGACAAAGCACATGAACTGGCGAAAGCCATTAAAGAGAGCAGTGAGGTAGCGGACATCAGGAATTCGATGAAGCTCGTAGAAACAGATCCTGAAGCTAAAGCGATGCTCGACAACTTCCGTAATGGCCAAATGGAGCTTCAACAACGGATGATGAGCGGAGAAATGCCTCCACAGGAAGAAATGGAGAAGATGGAGAAGTTATTCGAGGTGCTTAACCTGAATCTTGGGATTCGCCGTCTGTTCGATGCGGAACGCCGTTTGAGTGTTGTAATCGAGGATGTAAACAAAATCATTACCGACAGCTTGTCGCAATTGTATGGTGAATAAACGCTTTTATTAAGCGAATGTTCACTTAGAAAGTTTCAGCAGTGACAATCAAAAGAGGGTGTTCCCGAAGCCGTTTGGCATTGGAAACACCCTCTTATTTCTTGTGACTAGTGTATGAGTAAACCCACTAATTTTGTTTGCCTTCGATTGCGCAGAGAAGAATACCAGCAGCCAAACCTAGGCGGCGATCAAGCATTCCTTTGGGATCGTCGGAGAAGTCAGCGATGATTTTTGTAACGAATGGGTTGAAATTTTGTTTGAAAGCCGGAATCGTTGTATCATCCATTTCGATATTATATTTTTGCGGGAAAATAGAGATGAAGCGGCGGAGTATAGCCATCGCGGTGCTGTCTTCCTTGATTTTTCCGATTTCTTGATCATGACGATCGAGAATCGTCCATTCATCTTTCAAAATGGATTTAAGTCCCTTACGGCGAAGAGCGCCAATATGCTCGCCAGTCTCCGAATCATGCACATCATAAACAGCACTAAAGTCGATGGCACTGCGGGCTTTTATTCGCAGAAGCTCCTTCTGCATGGACTCATCTGTGTACAGTGCAATATCCTCTTTCAACTTGAACGCTTTCATTTGCGAATAGAGTACAAGCTGCTCTGCGCTATCATAAATATGGAGTTTCGCACCCATGATCGAAAATACTTTTTTTCGAATTATGTATTCAGTATGATTATAAGTTGCATTCAATTCAAAATCGCCTCCTAAAATAAAATCATCATCTCATATATAAGCTTTGCTAGCTACATAAATGCGTACTATTATATTTCTCGCTTAAACGCTTACCGTCCTAAATAAGGACGCCGAAGGCGTTTGTGCTTGTATATTTTTGAATAGAAGTATATTTTTTAGTGGACTTGCCTCATATTACGGACTTCATGTTCATAGAGTAGAGATATAGATTCGATTGAATAACCTCTCTAAGAAGGAGCTGTTACTATGAGAAAAAGAAACAAGTCTAAACATGTTATTTATCTGTTGCTGGCGTTGGCTATGCTTTTGTATGCACTGCCGAAGTTATCGCTTGCGAATGGGCCCAGTTGGGTATTTGGTTTTGGAGTCGTCTGGTCACTTTTCGCTTTTCTGGTCATTGCGGCACATCTTCATTTTATTATTGGGGTTGATGAGGAGAAGACCAAGCGTTTGGAAGCTGTGCGAAAAGCAAAATTGGAGCAATGGCAGTCCAAATGGAAAGAAGAAACTAGAGTTACACAAAGATCATAGGATTGGGGTTGCGGTCCTTAAGTAACTAGATTTGATCAGCCCTTGAATCTCGCAAAAAGCGCCGAAATGGCGTAAAGAGAGGCATAATCATACGAAAAAGCCCACTAGCCAGTGGGCTTTAAATATACCCCTGCAAAGCTGCAGGGGTATTAAAGTTATCGTCCGCCTGTAAAAGGATTGATCTCATCCGTGAGATCTTTTCCAGCTTTCTTTTCTTCTGCAGAAATCCGTTTTCCAAGAGCTGCGTAGTACCACGCCGCAGGAATGAGTAACGCGAGTATAAAAAGAAATTGCATAAAGTCATCCCCTTTCACCTCTACATCATAACATATTTTTCCTTTTTTCTTAAGGGTCTATTCTCTATTCGTCTACCCAGTTTGTCTAACAAACGGATTACTTTTTACTGACCGAGCATTCTACTTCAAATACATAACTAGCGCTCCGCTGAGGCCATCTTGCAATGATCAGACTCTGAGTTTGATGGTTTGGGCAAAGACAGGGTTGTTAGGCAATTAGCAGGGCCGGTTGGAAAATTACCTGTTCTTCTTTGGTAACTGTATACAAGGAGATAATTGGAATCCCGAAGCTCATGAATCGGTTGTACTGAGCCATTCTCTCCGTGTATACTGAGTACAGTATGGTACAGATCGGAGTACGGGGGTGTAACAGTTGGAAGGTCAAGGCGATGCAATTACTAAACACGAGCAACTGCTGCAGCATATTGAAAGACTTAAGGTAGGCTCCAAAATATCTGTTCGTAAGCTTGCAAAAGAAATGTTGGTCAGCGAGGGGACTGCATATCGTGCAGTTAAGGAAGCTGAGAATCTTGGGATTGTCATCACGAAGGAACGGATTGGTACAGTACGTGTAGAAAAGAAGCCTCGTAACATTTCTGAACAGCTGACGTTTGGTGACGTGGTTGATATTGTGGAGGGTCATGTTCTCGGCGGAGCTAGCGGACTGAGTAAACATCTACATAAATATGTAATCGGGGCGATGAAGGTCGACGCGATGATCCGTTATATTGACGCGGACAGTCTGCTTATTGTGGGTAACCGCGATGATGTTCACTCCTTGGCACTGGAACAGGGTGCCGGTGTTCTGGTTACAGGTGGTTTCGGGACAAGCCGTGAAGTTAAGGCGTTGGCGGACGAGCTGGACCTTCCGATTATATCTTCAAGACATGACACGTTTACAGTAGCATCAATGATTAACCGTGCGATTTTTGATAGATTAATTAAGAAGAAAATTATGTTAGTTGAGGATATTGTTGAAAGCAAGACGCGTCTGAATACGTTGAAAATTTCAAGCACCGTCGGTGAGCTACGGCAGATTTCAGAGGACACTGGAGAGCAGCGTTTTCCCGTTACAGATGAATGGAACCGAGTGATTGGTATTATCGGCCGACGCGAAGTAGAGGACCTGACGGAAGGGCAAAGTATTGAAAAGGCAATGGTTCGGAGTCCGGTTACCGCTGCACTGCATACTTCGCTAGCCTCAGCTGCGCAGATCATGATGTGGGAAGGCGTGGATTTCCTGCCCATTGTAGACCGTAACCGCAAATTGGTGGGCTCTCTAACTCGTAAAGAAGTGCTGCAAAGTTTGCGTGATGTACGTAACACGCCACAGCTTGGAGAGACCTTCGATCATCTCATCTGGAACGGTTTTGCGGATGAGCGGGATGAAGAGGGACGATTGTTTTTTCATGGCTTTATTACTCCTCAGATGGCCACAGACCTTGGGACCATTTCTGAAGGTATATTGTCTACAATAATGACGCTCTCTGCGTTTAAGGCAGCCAAGGATATTACAGGAAATGACTATGTTGTAGATAATATGTCCACCTATTTTATTCGGCCGGTGCAGATCGAACACGCGATCGTTGTAATGCCGAGATTGCTCGAAATTAGTCGTCGTACATGTAAGCTTGAAATAGAGATCAGCTATTTGGATACCCTGGTAGCGAAAGCTGTCCTAATGCTGCAATCCATTGATCACGGCTAAGACACAATGAATTATAAGCATGATAAATAGACTGCCCTCAACGATGATAGTGAGGGGAGTCTATTTTATTCTTGTGATACTATCAGGGGTATAGTCTAGGTTTTCGACTGATGTTGTTCTTGGCTGCGGCTACGGCTGTAATAACTATAGCTGCGTAGTCCTGAGAAAATGTTGAACACACCGATCAGAAGAAAGGCAGCTTCAACAATAATATTAACGGTGGAGCCACGAAACAGAAACATGGAAATCAGGGAAAGCGTTACGAGCATTGCGCCCAGCATCACATTCATGACAGAGCGTTTCAGCCCTTTATCTTGGGGATTTAAGGCACGGCGAGAGGATAAGCTGAACACAGCGGCACCGATTACAAAGATCACCAGCAGGATAAACAGTAAGTATTTGATAAATAAAACCATGGACAGCCAGCTCCTTATCATGTCGTGCAAAAGTCTTGAAGTAATTTCCACTTTTGTCTGTCCATTATTGTATCACACGATTGGTGTCAGCTGCGCTTAAAAGGACTGATTTCCACCCAGATTTGCAGGACGCCTTCCATGACGAGCATCGTCCGGATTTTGACAGAGTATTCCTTATCACGCACAATGTATAGCTTGCCGTCCAACAGTAGTCTAACCAGTTTGCTGTCTGTGTCAATGTCGAACATGCTACGGCCGCGCATAGGCTCCAGGTCTGACCCCATTTGGCTTATAATTAATTTTACAGTTACGGGGTCAAGTGGGTTATCTTCTTTGGATTTGCTCTCCTCCGAACGGATTTTGATTTCTCTGATTACGGTAGAGGTATTATTGTATTTTTTGAGCGTCTGGATATCTTTCTGATACTGTTCAATTTGTACACGTAAGTCTTGATTATGCAGCCATAATACGTTATATCCTACATGGTAAATAGCATTGTATATCACGGCTCCCACGACGATCCCCAGCATGAATATAGCGGAAATTTGGGTGAATCTACGAAAACGACTGAATGGTGGAACTCTCACTGGCGTTACCCCCTGCCGCACACCCATTTTACTAGCTCGCTGCCCATATGAGCGCCGAGAAAAGCGAAGGCAAGATACATGATTTGCTTGATGGCGGGGGAGAGGTTGCCTCCAATCATATTGCTTTCAATGACCCGTAAAGGGTCCATAGTACCCCCTACAGCGGCGGCAAGTGCCCATATTTTAATCCGGTCTGCTACATCTAGCATCGTTTGCGTCGGCGGTTGCAGGGATACTACGGCGCCGATTCCGCCGACCATAGCTCCGCCAAGTACGATGCCGAAGGCGATAAAGAAATCGAGGATCGCTTTGCTCATAAAAATGCTCATAAAGGCCCCTTCCCGGACGAGGCATCTATAAATGCTGCCTGTCCATGTGCTCTTAATCCATTCTATGGGCGGGTCCCCCTTTAATATGATAAAATAGTTTCATCTTATAGTGCGAGTTCAAAAAGTACGGTTTTCAGCACCGAGAAGATTGAAAGAAGGTAGAAAATGAGGAGCGGAGCGTAGTGGAAGCTACGTGAGCACCGGAAGTTTCGCCTGAATTCAATATTCGATGTCGAGTAAGCTTCTTGGGTTACTTCGTGATCAAAAGCGGACTTTTTGAACAACTATTTATGTTTGATTTTTGTAGTAGAAAGGAAGTGGGATAATGAGCCCTTTCGTGCATTTGCATGTGCACAGCGAATACAGTTTACTGGACGGGGCGGCGCGCATTACCGATCTCGTGCGTCGGGCCGGCGAATACGGCATGAAGTCGCTGGCGCTTACGGATCATGGAGTGATGTATGGGGCGATCCCCTTTTATAAAGCGTGTAAAGAGAATGGAATCAAGCCGATTATCGGCTGTGAAGCTTATTTAACCGCGGGCTCTCGACGTGAGCGAGGCAGTCGTAAAGATCAACCGATTTATCACCTGATTCTGCTCGTCAAGAATGAAACCGGCTACAAGAACCTGATGAAGCTGATCTCTATCGGCCATCTGGAAGGCCATCACTATAAACCTCGTATTGATATGGAGGTTCTGGCCGCTCATTCCGAGGGGATTATCTGCCTCAGTGCCTGTCTTGGCGGCGAAGTGCCGCAGCATCTGTTGCATGGAAGAGATGACGAGGCGCGCAAGGCAGCGCTGCGATATAAGGAGATTTTTGGCGAAGACTTCTACCTAGAGCTTCAAGATCACGGAATTTCCGAGCAAAAGCGAGTAAATCCGAAGCTGATCGCACTTGCCAAGGCCTGTGAGATCCCACTTGTAGCTACGAATGACGTTCATTATTTAGCCAAGGAAGATGCAGAGGTACAGGATGTTCTGATCTGTATTGGAACAGGTAAAACTGTGGATGATGAGGAACGGCTCAAGATCGGAACAGATCAACTGTTTCTAAAAAGTAGTGATCAGATGGCGGCGTTGTTCCCGCATGTGCCTGAAGCTATTAGTAACACGTTATTGATCGCAGAAAAATGTAATTTGGAGCTTACCTTCGGTCAACATATTCTGCCTGCATATTCACCCATTCCAGAAGGTAAGGACTCCGCTGCTTATTTGCGAGAGTTGTGCTTTAAAGGGCTTGAAGAACGATATATAGACACACCGCTTTGGGCATCGTCTGAGCAAAGAGAGACCGCTGAGAAGCGTCTTGCCTATGAGCTTGGCGTCATCGAGAATATGGGGTTTAGCGATTATTTTCTAATTGTGTGGGATTTTATCGCTTATTGTCATCGTCAGGGGATTGCTACTGGGCCAGGTCGGGGTTCCTCCGCGGGGAGTCTTACCGCTTACTCCCTACGAATCACCGATGTAGATCCGATTAAGTATAATTTGCTCTTTGAACGTTTCTTAAATCCAGAACGGATCACGATGCCAGATATTGATATCGATTTTAGTGATGAGCGTCGTGACGAGGTTATTAGTTATGTGGTGGAGAAATACGGCAAAGAACATGTGGCACAGATTATTACGTTCGGAACCATGGCTGCAAGGGCTGCGGTTCGTGATGTGGGTAGGGTGCTGAATTTACCTTATAACGAGGTAGATAAAGCTGCCAAGCTCATCCCAGGACAACTGGGCATCAGCCTTGCTAGAGCGCTTGAGACTACGCCAGACCTTAAAGCGCTGTATGACAGTAATCCTAAGATCAAAGGCTTGCTGGATATGGCAATGAAAGTGGAAGGTATGCCTCGCCATGCTTCGACACATGCTGCCGGGGTTGTCATTTCCAAAGGTCCACTAACCGATGCTGTACCCCTTCAGGAGGGCAACGAAAGTACAGCATTAACTCAATACTCTATGGAGCATTTGGAGAGTGTTGGGCTGCTGAAGATGGATTTTCTGGGACTGCGCACCTTGTCTATTATTGAGCGCTGTATGAATTCGATTAAAGAAATGAGTGGCAGTGTTCCAGATTTCCGTATCGTGCCTGATAACGATCCAGCCACATATGAGATGCTTGGTGCAGGCGAGACAACAGGGGTCTTCCAACTGGAGTCGGCAGGCGTGCGACGTGTGCTTAAAGATTTGAAACCTAACGGTTTTGAAGATATTGTATCGGTTCTAGCACTGTATCGTCCGGGTCCGATGGAGTTTATCCCGAAATATATAGCAGGCAAGCACGGTCAGATTGAAGTAGAGTATCCGCATCCTGATCTGGAACCTATATTAGCGGATACCTTTGGGATTATTGTTTATCAGGAACAGATCATGCAGATTGCTTCGCTTATGGCCGGATTCTCACTTGGTGAAGCGGATCTACTCCGCCGGGCGGTCTCTAAGAAGAAACGCGAGACGCTGGATAAGGAACGAAGCCATTTTGTACAGGGTAGCTTACAGCAGGGGTATAACGAAAATGATGCGAATGCCGTCTACGATATGATTGTGCGGTTTGCCGATTACGGATTCCCACGTGCCCATGCTGCAGCTTATGGAGTATTGGCTTTTCAGACGGCTTATCTCAAGGCACATTATCCGGTTCAGTTTATGGCTTCCATGCTGACCGCTGTGATGGGCACCCACCGTAAGGTGGCGGAATATGTGTTGGACTGCCGCCGCACGGGCATCGGCGTGTTACCGCCGGATGTGAACGAGAGCGGCGTACTATTTACTCCGGTTCCTGGCGAAGAACAGGGAACCGGGCATATCCGCTTTGGGCTCGCAGCGATTAAGAACGTCGGCACACTTGCAGTAGAGAACATTATGTCGGTCCGCAAGGAGCGACCGTTCGACAGTCTACTTGATTTCTGTCGACGTGTGGATCTGCGGGTCTGCAATAAGCGGGTAGTGGAGTCTTTGCTTCAGGCAGGCGCTTTTGACTGTCTGCCGGGTCACCGAGCCCAGTTGCTGGCTATGCTGGACGAGACTGTTGACGCCGCGCTGAAATGGCGCAAGGAGCGGGATGAACTGCAAATCCAGTTGTTCGATGATTTGGTGGAGACGCCGAACTGGGAGATTCGGTATCCGGATATCCCTAAGTTCACAGTAGGACAGCAGCTGGAGATGGAACGTGAGCTACTGGGGTTGTATCTTTCGGGTCATCCGCTCGACGATAGCGCCGAGCTGCTTGAAGAGCCTGGGATGCAGCGGCTAATGGATCTTGGTGAAGCTGCGGATGAGAGCCAGACGGTTACGGCTGGAATGGTCGTATCCGTTAAGGAAATTACGACAAAGCAGGGGAAATCGATGGCTTTCATCGAATGGGAAGATCAGATCGAGCGCTGCGAGGTCGTGCTCTTTCCTGAGGTGTGGAAGCGGAGCCGCAGCTTAATTGCCAAAGGCGCGCTGTTGGCCTTGCGCGCTAAGGTGCAGCAGGAGGACGAAGGCTTCAAGCTGCTGGCCGAGGAAGTGGCGATGCTATCCGCGGAGACCCTCCGCGGCCTGCTGCAGCGCCGTAGTGCCGCCGCGTCCCGCTCGTATAGCGCGGGACGCTCGGCCTCAGCAGGAGCTGCGCCGCCGCGCGGCGCAGCTCCTGCTTCGCGGGCCAGCGGTGCCTCCACTGGCACCGCTGGCAGACCTGCAGGCGGCGCTGCTGCGCCTGCAATACCTGCACCGGCCGCTGCGCCAGCGCCGGCCTCAGGCCAGCGTGTCTTTATCAAGATCACGCCGGCCGCCGAGAATGCTGCGCAGCTGTCGCGCCTGAAGGAGCTGCTGCAGAATCATCCAGGTCCAGTAGCGACGATTCTGTTCTATGAACGGGATCAGAAGCTTCTGGCCCTTAGCGATAACTATCGAATTAAGCCTACCGAGGAGCTGTTCGCGGCTATCGAGGCGATGCTGGGCGTAGGTACCGTAAGAATAAAATAAGAACAATTCCTCCCTTTTCCGCATACATTAGGAAACCACAGGGCGAATCCCTGTACGGAAAGGGGAATCACATCATGTCCTATCAAATGGCAGTAGATCTGTTGGAACGTAGAGGCGTATCACTTTCTTCCATTGCTGAAATCGTATATATTTTACAATCGGTTTATTATCCCGGTTTATCCAAGGAAGAATGCTTTTCCAGTGTGAAGTCTGTTCTGGGAAAAAGAGAAGTGCAGTACACGTTAATGACGGGGATTGCACTTGATGAACTGGCAGAGAAAAGACTGCTTCCGCAGCCGCTCCAGGCAGTTATGGAGGCGGATGAATCACTTTATGGAGCGGACGAGACTCTAGCGCTTGGTATCACAGGGGTTTATGGGATGATCGGACTGACAGGATTTGGGTACTTGGACAAAATAAAACTTGGTATCATTGGTGAATTGAACGATGATAAGGGTAGTATTCACGTGTTCTTAGATGATCTTGTTGCGGGTATCGCGGCAGCTGCTTCTGCTAGAATTGCACATCGGCATGAAGGAGCAAAAGTATATCCTCTAGTCACGGACAAGTAATAATTAACCCTATTTATTTCGTTAGAACGAGTTCCTCAGTCTTGCTTCCTTTCCCCTACTCCTGTTGCGGGAAAAAAGAAAACTGTGTTATCATAATTCCATTATACGGGATACGGCTGGGAATTAAGATTGGGGAGGCCTTGCAAGGCATGTGGACGGTAATATATATCGCGCCGACCGCCAAAGTGGCGGATATGATTAAGAGTAAGCTGACTGAAGAAGGTTTTTTGATAAAATGCCGTCCAATCAATATGTCCAAGCAGCAGTTTGAGATATTGGTTCCTTCGGGTGAACTGGAGGAAGTACAGGAAGTCCTTAATCTTATTCTGCATCCCTGAATTTCTATCAAGAGAAAAGTCATGACAGCGGCAAGCTGCATAACGCAAATAAACGGCTGAAGAGGTGCGGGTGTGTTCAAAGATTTATTTCAGAAGAAACGGAAGTACGCGACTATTCCTTCAGAACGTCTGGAGCGGAGCGGCGGGCCTGCAGAAGGCGAACGCCCCAAACGGGAAATACCTGAAGGATTAATGAGTAAATGTAACAAATGCGGAACGATCCAGTATAGTAAGGAATTGGAAAAGAATCTAAAGGTATGTCCTACTTGTGGTCATCATTTGCGCTTGAACGCTGTAGAGCGTATTGCTATGACGTTAGACCCAGAGGGCTTTATTGAGTTTGACAGTGAAATGTATTCTATAGATCCACTGAAATTCCCGGGTTATGCCTCTAAACTGGAGCAACAGCAACTTAAATCGGGACAAACTGATGCCGTGATTACGGGACAGGGATCTATTGGCGGACATCCAGTTATCGTAGCTGTGATGAATTTTGAATTTTTCTCGGGCAGTATGGGATCTGTAGTAGGTGAGAAGATTACCCGAGCGATTGAAGAAGCCACGGAGAAGCAGCTTCCACTCCTTATTTTCTCTACTTCAGGCGGAGCGAGAATGCAGGAGAGTATTCTAAGTCTTATGCAAATGGCGAAGACCAGTGCAGCGCTTGCTCGTTTCAATGAAGTGGGCGGTCTTTATATTTCTATAATTACAGATCCGACAACCGGCGGAGTATCTGCGAGTTTTGCTAGTCTTGGTGATATTATTATTGCAGAGCCTGGGGCGGTATTCGGTTTCGCAGGACGTATAGTCATTGAACAGACGATTCGCCAGAAGCTTCCGGATGATTTCCAGACGGCTGAATTTAATCTGCAGCATGGCTTGATTGATATGGTTGTGCACCGTAAAGAAATGCGTGCCACACTGACCAAAATTTTGGAAATGCATGATGTGAAAGGGGGATTTTAGGTTGGCAGGAGAGTTGCCTTTTGAAATGCCTCTGGTTGAAATGCGCAAGAAAATTGCCGAGCTAAAGCAGTTTGGCGAAGAGAAGGGTATTGATTTTACGGATGAGGTAGCAAGGCTGGAAGAACGGTACCGTGTGCTTGAGGAAGAAGTATATTCTAATATCTCTCCTTCCCAAAAAATGCATCTAGCCAGACATCAAGGACGTCCGACTTCCCTTGATCTTATGAACCAGATCTTCACAGATTTTATTGAGCTACACGGTGATCGAATGTATGGGGATGATCTTGCTATTGTAGGCGGTATCGCCAAACTGAATGGCGTCCCGGTTACGGTTATTGGTCAACAGCGCGGTAAAGATACAAAAGAGAATATTTTACGCTTTTTCGGCAGTGCACACCCTGAGGGCTTCCGTAAAGCGTTGCGTCTGATGCAGCAAGCGGACAAGTTCAAACGTCCCATTATAACCTTCGTGGATACGAAAGGTGCATATCCAGGCAATACAGCTGAGGAAAGAGGCCAGTCTGAGGCGATTGCCCGTAATCTGCGTGAAATGTCTCAGTTTGGTGTTCCTGTAATCTGTGTTGTCATCGGAGAAGGCGGAAGTGGTGGAGCACTAGCACTGGCAGTTGGTAATAGAGTGCTTATGCTGGAGCATGCCATCTATTCCGTAATATCCCCTAACGGTGCTGCTTCGATTCTATGGAAGGATGCTTCGAAGGCTGATCAAGCGGCGGAAGCCATGAAGATAACGGCATCTGATCTGCTTGAAATGGAAGTCATTGAAGAGATCGTTCCTGAGCCAAAAGGTGGCGCTCATCGTGATTACGAAGCTACGGCAGCTGCAATTAAGGATGCGTTATGGCGTCATTTGCAGGAGCTAATTCCTCTGAATAGAGCGGAATTGAAAGAAGATCGTTATCGTAAATTCCGTAAAATTGGTGAGTTTGCAGAAGTCCAGCAAGAGCAGATTTTCCTTGAAGAAGAAGTGGAATCGGAAGTGTAAGAAGTGCTTTACCATTTGCACTTTAAGACATATAACCATACTTAGTGGACCATATTGAATTTAGTGTAAATTATACATTTTATTGGAATTAAAATAATCTCGACTCACTGCCGGGATTATTTTAATTTTTTTGTGCGTTCAGATAATTCGAGCTTAAATTACATCCAAAAGAGCCTACAACATTGATTTTGTGTCTAAGTTGCAGTAATATTCATAAGGGCGTAGTTAAAGGCACATGTGACAAAGTTCCTATTTAATTAGTTAGCCTTGTAGTAGATTTTGTAGTTGGAAAAAGTGAGACAGAGAGAACGAAAAAACGGAGGAAAACCTAATGCGGAAAAGTAAAATTGTATGTACGATCGGACCTGCGAGTGAATCGTTGGAGAATATCAAAAAATTGATTTTGGCTGGTATGAATGTGGCCCGTTTGAATTTCTCCCACGGCGATTTTGAAGAGCATGGTGCCCGGATCCAAACGATCCGTCAAGCATCTAAGGAACTGAACAAAACTGTTGCTATCCTGCTCGATACAAAAGGACCGGAGATTCGCACAGGCAAGTTGGAAGTAGAACCGATTGAACTAGTTCAGGACGAGTACCTGACACTAACTACGGAAGAAATCCTTGGCACCCAAGAACGTATTTCCATCACGTACAGTGAACTTCCTAATGATGTTCAAGTAGGATCCACCATCCTTATTGATGACGGTCTGATTGGTTTGACAGTTGTCGACATTCAAGGTACAGAAATCAAGACCCGTATTGTAAACGGTGGTACGATCAAGAGCAAGAAGGGCGTTAACGTACCAGGAGTAAATATCTCCTTGCCGGGTATTACGGAAAAAGACACCAACGATATTCTTTTTGGTATCGAACAGGACATCGATTTTATCGCCGCTTCCTTCGTTCGCAAAGCTAGCGACGTTAAGGAAATTCGTGAGCTGCTTGCGAAAAACAACGCTTCTCACATCCAAATTATTTCCAAAATCGAAAACCAACAAGGTGTTGACAACCTTGATGAAATTTTAGAAGCTTCTGACGGCCTGATGGTTGCTCGTGGTGACCTTGGTGTTGAAATCCCTGCTGAAGATGTACCTTTGGCTCAAAAATTGATGATTCAAAAATGTAACGTAGCTGGAAAACCAGTTATCACAGCTACACAAATGCTGGATTCCATGCAGCGCAACCCACGTCCTACTCGCGCTGAAGCGAGTGACGTAGCTAACGCTATTTTCGACGGAACAGATGCGATCATGCTCTCCGGAGAGACTGCTGCTGGTAAATACCCAGTAGAATCCGTACTTACAATGTCCCGCATTGCTGAGAAAGCGGAATCCGCTCTGAACCATCGTGAAATCTTCATGAAACAACAAACTGCACAAGAAACTACAGTTACAGAAGCTATCAGCCAATCCGTTGCGATTTCCGCTTTGGATCTGAACGCTAAGGCTATCCTTTCTTCGACTGTTACTGGTCATACTGCACGCGTTGTTTCCAAATACCGTCCTAAAGCACCAATCATTGCTGTTACGACACAAGAAAGAACTATGCGTCAATTGTCCCTTGTTTGGGGCGTAACTCCAGTATTCGGTAAAGTAGCTACTTCCACAGATGAATTGCTGGAAACAGCAATCAAAGGTGGTAAGGATTCTGGTCTGGTTCAAACTGGCGACCTAGTTGTTATTACTGCAGGAATTCCACTCGGACGTTCCGGTTCCACTAACTTGGTAAAAGTAAGCACAATCGAGTAGTTCTCGACTGGCTTTGCCTGATTCGTAGTTTTTACTTAGCCAAGCAAAAACGCGGTTGGCGTCCCTAAAGGACGGTAAGCGTTTATGCGAGAAATATAAGGATAATGTATAGCGTGAAACTTATACTTTCTTATATTTTAAATAAAAGAGCTGTCTCAGAAGTAGTGAAAATCTACAAATGAGACAGCTCTTTTTTCGTGTTCATTTACATATTCGATTGAAGATTGTACTGAATCCATTTATGCTGTTAGTATATTCGTTTGATGCTAAAAGAGTCCCCGTGATGGCTTGGACTGGAAGGAACAGCGACTGTGATGTTATTCTGGACCATGATACCTCCCCTTGAAAGAGTTAGCTTAGGTCGTTTTCCATTGATTCGGCAGCAGGTGAAGTAGGTAGTACAGACGCGTGCTAGCTTTGCGATGGAACCATCGACCTCAGGAGCCTCCAGAATCCATTCGCCGGAGGTCTGTGGACCGTTATATCGCTGGAGTGTTCGGAAGGTCCAATTTCGGCTTAAATTCCGGAGTGTGATAGACCACTTTGTGTGGCTTATCTTCGTGATCGTACCCTTCATATGGTCACCAGGGTGTACTGGAAGGGGGATTACGGTCTCAACATCGGGTAATATTTCCCACCAGGCGTAATAACGGGCAATCTTATTTACGAATTCATGACCTGTTCCAGTCTGGATAAGGCTGCTGTTCTTGAAGCCGTCGATGCCAATCCATGCGGAGGAATAGGTGGGTTTGTGGGTTGGTTTTACGTAAGGGACGATCCATTCGCCGGAAATGCGGTTGAAGGCCCCTTTTCTACCAGTAACAGTGTAGCCGCTCCAGTTCTTAGAAGACCAGCCGAAGGCAGAGCTCTGTCTATTGCTCGCATTAGATTTGTCTGTTAGACAGGGATGATTTACCATGAGAGAATTATGTTTTTTGCTCAACTTGTCCACCGCCTTTATAGTACTGCTATATTAAATGCGATGATTACATATGAAGTACGGGTGTTCTGTTAAAATATAAAAATATAAACGTCATTTCTTCTTAATTAAGAAGTTAGAGAGGACTTGTAGCACATATGGAAAAATTATTGAAGCTGCGCGGCTTTTATCTCTTTTTAGGATTGGCTGGCGGTTCGTTTGGCTCCTATCTTTCGCTGTTGCTTGTCCACAATGGACTTAATAGCGGACAGATAGGTATACTAATGGCAACAGGCACACTAGTTGCAATCACCATTCAGCCGATATGGGGAATTATCTCTGATCGGTATAATCAGACGCGTTTAGTACTAATCCTAAGTGTGGCGGTACCGGCCCTATTAGCAGTTTTTTACCGTTCGGAATATTTTATTGTACTACTTCTGGTGTATACCGCCTCAACGATCTTCTCCTCTACACAGGCTCCTATAGCCGATTCTTACGCGATCTCGGCGGCGAATAGAGCTGGGTCCACTTATGGTAGCATCAGGCTTATGATGAGCGTTGGGGCGGCCGTGGGGGCCTATGCAGGGGGGCTGTATGTATCAACCTTCTCTGTATCCACGATATGGCTGCCTTTTCTCTTTTTTAATATGATTGCGGTCCTTATTGCGTTTACATTGCCGAAGCAGGCGGAAGAGAACCATATGATGAGGCAATCGTTTACTCAGGGGGTAAGACAACTACTGGGGAATCGGGTCTTCCTTGCGTTTTTAGGTGGAAGCTTTCTTGTGAACCAGACGATGGCTGCTTTTGGTACATATTTTGTAATCGCTTTTCAATCGGTTGGAGGCTCTACTCGCTATGCAGGGATTGCGCTCTTTCTCGCATCGGTGACGAATGTGCCTTCCATGCTGTTTGCTTCGAAGGTGATCAAGAGGATAGGCCGTGAGCGGACCTTGCTCCTTGGGGCACTTATTTATGTTTTGCGGTGGGGTATTCAGGTTGCTTTTCCATATCCATCGGTAATGATCGGAGTGCAGGTGCTGCATGGTCTTTCTTTTGGGTTCTTTTATATTGCTGCGGTCGAATATGTATCTCAGATCACTTCTAACGAGATGCAGGCCACAGGCCAAAGTGTATTTAATATGGTGTTTGCAGGTTTTGCTGGCATTGTCGGTAATTTACTGAATGGATTCTTACTCAATCAAGGCGGAGTAGAAGTAATGAACCTGTCTTGTATGTTGAGCTCAATAGCAGGAGCGATGCTCCTGTTATATGTCGCTAGGAGCTCCCGGCGCAAACTATCGACAACAACGCTACCTTAAGAAGGGCTCGGGTTTAAACTCTCCCCTTCTGCTTATGCTGAAAGGAGTATTTTTAGATGAAATTAGAGCGAACTGGCTTGCCCAGCCGATGGTATAAATCGACCCTGCGTGTTCGATATCAGGAAAGTGATCAGATGGGTGTCGTGTATCATGCGAATTATTTGAACTGGTTTGAGTCTGGTCGTACGGAGATGTTTCGTCAGATCGGCTTTACTTATCGTGAACTTGAGAAACGAGGTGTCTTGCTTCCTGTCACCTCAGCAGATTTGCAATTTAAAAGTCCGGCGCGATATGATGATCTTATCTCCGTGTATGCGCGAATGACTACCTTTTCAGCGTTAAGAGTCGGATTTGAGTATCAGGTGCGGAGACTTTCGGAAGAAGAAGGTAGAAATTCAGAAGATTTAGTGGCTACTCTAGGGGAGTTACGGTCGATGGATCCACCTGGGGAGCTACTGGTTACCGGCTTGACAAGTCATGTTTGGGTGAACCGGGAATGGAGGCCTGCTAGGCTGGATAGAGCCCTTCCGGAGCTCTTTCACGCAATAAAAGAGGCGCTGCGGGAAGAAGGGAGTTCAGTATGATTAGAAGCAAATGGTTATGGGCTGGACTATTTATTATTCCTGCTGTGGAATTATTCGGTTTTATCTACGTAGCAGATCAACTTGGAGCATTCAAAACGTTGCTGCTTATGCTGACCACTTCGGTAATCGGTCTACTGATGATGCGATTTGAAGGTAAGAAGGTGCTGCAGGACAGCAGAACACATATGCAGGAGGGCCGCGTTCCTGGTCGGACGATGCTGGATGGTTTATGTATTTTTTTCGGAGGATTACTACTGATATTGCCGGGTTTCGTAACCGATATTGTCGGGTTCACGCTAGTTTTTCCATTGACTCGGCCTTTGTACCGTATATTTTTGCTGAAATGGATTGAGAAGAAGATGAAGAACGGCACCTTCACCTTTTACCGTCGTTAGAATCATGTTCAAAACAATAACAGAGCGGACCCCTGTCATTGATGGGGGGCCCGCTCTGTTTGCTATGTGAGGAATCGATGCTCATCGGTGTTCCTATCTTAATCTGCCGCTAACAATGTAGCTGTGTAAAGCTCGGAATACGCCGGCTCGGTTAAATGCAACAAGGACAACTAGGACAACGGGTCCGATGATTAGCCCTAGCATACCGAATAACTGCAGACCAGCGAACATGCCAATCAACATGGCAAGGGGATCGAGTCCAATGCTACTGGCGAGCACTTTCGGTTCAAGTACCTGCCGGGTAATAAGAATAACTGCATAGAGTATGGATAGTCCGATACCTAGTGCCAGATTGTCCGTCATATAAGAGTAAAGCGCCCAAGGCAGCATCACAATTCCTACACCGAGATAAGGCAGCAGATCTACGAAGCCAATCATTAAGCCGATAGCGAACGCGGACTTCACACCTAGCAGCAGCAGCCCGATCACGACAATGATCGCTGTGATGGAGATCAGGATAACCTGGGCGCGAAGATAACCGAAGAGCGCTCTGCGTAAATCCCTCCAGATATCTGACACAGGTTTTAGGAATGCTGTCGGCAGCCAGCCTGTAAGTTTATCATTATGACGCTCCCAACTTGTACTAATGAAAAAGGCAGCAAGGACAACCACGATAAGAATCGTACCCATACTAGGAAGGGCGGAGATCAGTTTCAATATTACATTAAAAAATCCTGTGACCACTTGCGTGACTGCGTAACCTGCAGTTTCCGTTGTTCTGCTGATATTGCTGTCAATCGTGGCGTGGTAGTCAGGATTGTCTCGGTAGAATTGATTAATCTGGTTGATGATATTCTGAATGCTTACATTCTGGCTCCAGGACAGCAGGAGATCCCTCCATTGGTCGGTGTGGAGATTAAAGGTCTGCAGCAGGACGATCAATTCTTTCACGAGTCTTGTAATCATCGCGGTCAGGACTAGTGTGGTTCCTCCTAAGTAAAATAGCAGAGAGAGCGACACTGCCAGCCAGCCTGGTAATTTGAAGCCTTTAAGAATAAGTATTAGTGGATGCATGATATATGCGAGCAGCCAAGCAAGCAGCAGGGGGTATAACAGTGGAAGCAATAGATAGATTGCCAGCAGGAGGATGGACGTAGCCAGAACGACCCACAGGCCGCGCAGCAGTCTTTTTAATACCAAACGATCCATACCGAGACCACACCTTCTTCATTCCTGCATGTACAGGGGAATAAAAGCTCGTCTTCATATATATTCATAGAACCTATTTAAAGACTAGGATCTGGGATAAATATCAGAATGGGCTGGAATCTCTAAACTGAAATAACAATAGTGAATCAGGGGTTTAGAAGTTTTTTTCTATCTCTCTGATAAAATCATTTGATGCGCTGCAAAGCTTCCGCATTGTTCACATAACCGACAAAATCCAGTATGATGAATAAAGATACGAAGCATGTTGGTCATACAGCATTCCTGACGGAGATGTCCCTAAACGCACTTATTAGATTTTTCAATGCTTTAAATTGGAAATGTTTTCATGAAACTAAGATCGTTTTTATACCTTGTTGGCAAAGGAGAGATATGCTATGACAGCTACCAAAGGCTTGGAAGGTATCGTTGCAACAACTTCATCCATTAGCTCTATTGTGGATGGTGTACTCACTTACCGTGGTTATGATATTGATGAACTGGCAGAACATGCTACCTTCGAAGAAACAGCTTATTTGTTGTGGTTCGGCTGTCTGCCGACGTCGCCAGAGCTGGAAGCGCTCAAGCGGGATCTCAGTGCTTTTGCACAGATTCCTGAGCAGGTAATCGAGCAAATGAAGCTCTATCCTAAAGACGCCAACACCATGGCAGCGTTACGGTCGGCTGTATCAAGCCTTGCTCTCTATGATGAAGCGGCTGACGATATGAGCAGAGAAGCGAACGAGATTAAAGCAGTAAAACTGCAGGCTCAACTCCCAACAATTGTGGCAGCACTGTCACGTATTCGCAAAGGGCTGGAACCTGTGGCTCCTAAAGAAGGCGCTTCCATTGCTGAGAACTTCCTGTATATGCTGTGGGGAAAAGAGCCGGACAGCGTATCTGTCAAAGCGCTTGATACCGCACTTGTTCTTCATGCGGACCATGAGCTGAATGCTTCAACTTTTGCTGGCCGGGTTACGGTTGCGACATTATCCGATATTTATTCTGGGGTTACCTCCGCTATTGGCGCGCTCAAAGGCCCGCTTCACGGTGGGGCGAATGAAGCCGTTATGAAGATGCTAGAAGAGATTGGAAGCTTGGAAGCGGTTGAACCGTTTATCCGTAAGAAGCTGGATAAACGTGAGAAAATCATGGGCTTCGGTCATCGAGTATACAAGAATGGTGATCCACGTGCAAAGCATTTGATGAAGATGTCGCTGGAGCTTGGCACTATGAAAAATGATACTACCCTTTACGACATGTCCGTAAATATTGAACAATTGATTACGGGGCAAAAGGGATTAAGACCGAATGTTGATTTCTATTCGGCTTCTGTTTATACACAGTTGGGTATAGAGCGTGAGCTGTTCACTCCTATTTTTGCAATTAGCCGGACTTCAGGTTGGACTGCGCATATTCTGGAGCAATATACAGATAACCGCATTATTCGTCCACGTGCAGAATACACCGGTATGGTTGAACAGAAATACGTTCCAGTAGATGAAAGATAGAAGAGCAGCCTTGCAGGCTGCTCCTAAAGTTTAGTAGAATGAACCCTAGCAATAGTGTTTTAAATTTTTGATTTTAATTATGATGAGAGTTTTGTTCGATGCTTGTCAATACTATTTAATCTCACAAAACTTTAGGAGGAATACACTCAAATGTTGAAACTAGAAAAATTCGATCTACCTACAGAAGGCGAACAAATCACGATTAAAGAAGGAAAGCTACAAGTTCCGAATAATCCAATCATTCCTTTTATCGAGGGCGACGGCACAGGCCGCGATATTTGGAAAGCTTCCAAGCGCGTACTTGATGCAGCGGTATCTAAAGCCTATGGCGGCACTAAGCAAATCGCTTGGTACGAAGTATTTGCTGGCGAAAAAGCCTTCAATACATATGGTGAATGGCTGCCAAATGATACTTTGGAAGCAATCCGCGAATACTTTGTGGCGATCAAGGGCCCACTTACAACTCCAATCGGAGGCGGTATTCGTTCATTGAATGTAGCATTGCGTCAAGAATTGGATTTGTACGTATGTCTGCGTCCAGTTCGTTATTTCGAAGGTGTTCCTTCTCCTGTTAAACGTCCTGAGCTGGTGGATATGGTTATTTTCCGTGAGAATACGGAGGATATTTATGCAGGGATTGAATATCAAGAAGGTTCTGCTGAAGTGAAGAAAGTAATCGAATTCCTGCAAAATGAGATGGGAGTTAACAAAATCCGTTTCCCTGAAACTTCTGGTATTGGTATCAAACCGGTATCCTCCGAAGGTTCGAAACGTTTGGTGCGCGCTGCAATTGAATATGCGATCAAGCACGGACGTAAGAGCGTAACGCTTGTCCACAAAGGAAACATCATGAAGTTCACTGAAGGTGCCTTCAAAAATTGGGGTTATGAAGTAGCTGAGCAAGAGTTCGGAGATAAGGTCTTCACTTGGAATCAATATGATGTGATTAAGGAACGTGATGGTGAGGCTGCTGCCAATGCTGCTCAGAAGGATGCTGAAGCTGCTGGCAAAATCATTATCAAGGATGCTATTGCGGACATCGCTCTGCAACAAGTGCTGACTCGTCCAACTGATTTCGATGTGATTGCTACGTTGAACCTGAACGGGGATTACCTGTCCGACGCTCTGGCTGCACAAATCGGCGGCATCGGCATCGCTCCAGGAGCGAATATTAACTACATTACTGGCCACGCCATCTTTGAAGCTACCCATGGTACAGCTCCTAAATATGCAGACAAAGACGTTGTAAATCCTGGTTCTGTAATTCTGTCCGGCGTAATGCTCTTGGAGCATTTGGGCTGGCAGGAAGCAGCGGACCTGATTTATAAAG
Source organism: Paenibacillus sp. FSL K6-0276 (assembly GCF_037977235.1). Classification (NCBI taxonomy): domain Bacteria; kingdom Bacillati; phylum Bacillota; class Bacilli; order Caryophanales; family Paenibacillaceae; genus Paenibacillus; species Paenibacillus sp. FSL K6-0276. Next base: position 1,939,412 of record NZ_CP150276.1, read on the forward strand.
GCATGGAAACCGCTATTAACAATAAGACCGTGACTTATGACTTTGCCCGTCTGATGGAAGGCGCAACCGAGCTGAAATGCTCCGCATTTGCAGACGAGATTATTAACCACCTATAGGTTATATTTTCCAGATAATATTAGCCCTACCTTTATCATTACTAGGAGGCGAATCTGTGGCAATCAAGCGTTATAAAATTACAGTGGTAGGCGCCGGGTTTACCGGTGCTACTACAGCTCTTATGCTAGCTCAGAAGGAACTTGGCGATGTTGTACTGCTCGATATTCCGCAGATGGAGAACCCAACCAAGGGTAAGGCGCTTGACATGCAAGAAGCAGGTCCTGTGCAGAGATTCGACAGTCATATTATAGGGACCTCAAGTTATGAAGATGCTGTAGATTCAGATATTGTAATTATCACTGCAGGGATTGCCCGTAAACCTGGGATGAGCCGCGACGATCTTGTGAATATCAATGCAGGGATTGTGAAGTCGGTATGCGAGAACGTAAGACATGTAGCGCCTGAATCCATCGTAATCATTTTGAGTAATCCGGTAGATGCGATGACTTATGCTGCATTTGAAGCGCTAGGCTTTCCGAAGAATCGCGTAATTGGACAATCCGGCGTGCTGGATACAGCCCGTTACTGCACTTTTATTGCACAAGAGCTTAACGTATCCGTTGAAGATGTACGTGGTTTCGTAATAGGCGGACATGGCAATGATATGGTACCGCTCGTACGTTATTCTAGTGTCGGAGGCATTCCAATCGATACATTGATTCCTGCGGATCGTATCGAGGAGATTGTGAAGCGTACACGTGTGGGTGGTGGGGAAATCGTTGACCTTTTAGGAAATGGTAGTGCGTATTATGCTCCTGCAGCCTCTTTAGTTCAGATGACGGAAGCAATCTTGAAGGATAAGAAACGGATCATTCCGGTTATTGCCTTGCTTGAAGGTGAATATGGTTATGACAACCTGTTTCTAGGCGTTCCAGCTCTTCTTGGTGCGAATGGGATTGAGAAGATTTTTGAACTGGAGCTTACGGCTGAGGAGAAAGCGGCTTTGGATAAGTCCGCTGAGTCCGTACGTGGCGTAACAGCTATATTATCTGTGTAGATTGTGTCAGATGTAAGGGGAGGGCCCCAAAGGCCGTGAAATGGCTTAAGGGCTCTCTCTTTTTTATCAACAACTTCAAAGAATGGACACCTATATTGCTTTTCTTATTCTATTATTATGGGTATAATTGTATGTGACTAATATCATAGTTAAATTGGAGGAGGTATGATATGGATTGGGACGTTTTGTTTTTCTTACATATGATCGGGACACTGGCACTTGGATTTTACCTTGTACTGCCTTTCATCCTAGGTCGTGCTGAAAAATTGTCGCCGGCAGCAAAAGAAGGTACGCTAAGTGCGGTTACTGGATTTAACCGCTTTGCACAGTACGGTTTGGTAATTCAACTACTTACTGGTGGTTACATGATGACCAAGGGTGAATATTCTGTAGCGTGGATGATTATTATTGTTGTACTGCTGCTAGCTATGTTTGCGCTTGGTGGTATTATGAGCAAGCCTCTGCGTCTTGCTGCTGCTGGAATTCGTGAGAACCGTGACGTCAAAGCAGAAACAGGCAAATTGCGTACGCTTAGTGCGCTACTGTCAGTGTCATTGCTGCTCATGGTATTCTTCATGGTATTTAACGACATTATTTAATCTGTACCACTATGAGCCCGCTTCCGTAATGGAGAGCGGGTTTTTTGTGTTCAAATAAACTTCAAGTTGTTTGATTCTATCTGCAGTGTGGTAAGAAGTTATCGTAAAGTGGTTTGAGAAATTGGGTAAGTAACGTATAAACATTAAGACTTAAGCCATCCTAAGATGATCAGTTGACTATCAATTGCTAAACGAGAGGAGATAAGGATTATGTCAAACAACAAGCAAACTACGAAAACCTTACCCCCGCAAGAGCAGCATCAACAGCCTGGGATTGAAAGCAAAATGAAGCCGTTGCCGAAATATGAGCCGGCTAATTATAAGGCAGCAGGTAAGCTGCAGGGTAAGGCGGCGCTTATTACCGGAGGAGACAGCGGCATCGGGCGGGCAGTTGCTGTTCTTTTTGCTAAAGAAGGCGCCGATGTAGTCATTTCATACCTGAATGAACACTCTGATGCAGAGGAAACGAAACGTCAGGTGGAGCAGGAAGGTCGCAAATGCATTCTAATTCCCGGAGATATTGGCGTGGAAACCTTCTGTAAAGATCTTATTAAACAGACGGTAGAGGGCCTAGGTAAACTGGATATCCTTATCAATAACGCGGCGGAGCAACATCCGCAAGCGAAGATCGAAGATATTACGTCTGAGCAGCTAGAGCGTACATTCCGTACGAACATTTTTGCGATGTTTTATTTGACAAAAGCGGCTATGCCTCATCTAAAAGCAGGATCTGCTATCATCAATACGACATCGATTACTGCTTATCGTGGTAGTCCACAATTGCTGGACTATTCGACAACTAAAGGAGCGATCCTTAGCTTCACTCGATCATTATCCACGAATCTGGCGGAGCAAGGAATTCGGGTAAACGGTGTTGCTCCGGGTCCAATCTGGACACCGCTTATTCCATCTACTATTGATGCGAAGCAGGTTAGTGAGTTCGGTGGGACGCAGCCCATGAAGCGACCGGGACAGCCGGAGGAAGTGGCTCCAGCTTTTGTGTATCTAGCCTCTGACGATTCGAGCTATGTGACCGGTCAGATTATTCATGTAAATGGTGGCGAGGTCGTGAACGGGTAGAGGCTCAGCCAAACCTAGATACTTATACAAAATGCTCTGATTCGGGATTGCCGAATTAGGGCTTTTTGTATCGATCTTGGGATTTAGTTTCCCGCCGAGAGTTCATCGAGAGACATTTCAAAACTCGGAGCCATATGAATCAGAAAATAATCTACTTCCTGTAAGCCGAGCCCACGTAGCTTCGCTGCTGTTTGCTCCTTCGCCGCTGCAAATTCACGGTTACCTGCAGCAACCTCCCACACACATTTCAAGTAAGCATCCAGTCGATCAGCTGCCTTAACATAGCTATGCAGCAGGACGTCCTCCGAATCAGGAGAACCGTCTTCAGGTTGCATGAGTTGCTTGTAAATGGCCTGAAGCTCGGGGGGAATCATACCGGTCAAACGTTCAGCAGCAACTCTTTCCATATCGCGGAAGCTTGCGAGTAGTCGTGGGTTATTGTATTTCACAGGTGTGGCAATGTCGCCCGTGAACACTTCACTGGCATCATGAAACAGGGCCATGGTTGCAGCTCGTTCGGCGTTTAATGAACGTCCGTAATGAACATTACCAATGGAACAGAGCATATGTGTGAGCAGGGCAACATGAAAAGAATGCTCAGCAACGTTCTCAGGAGCGGTGCTGCGCATAAGGCTCCAGCGCTGAATATATTGAAGCCGATATAAATAGGCCGAAAAATGGTAGTTCAATTTTAAGGTAACCCCTTTCATGCGGTGCCAGGTATGATATTATTATACTAATTGTATCAGACTTTAGATAACCTGGAACTGCTGAGAGGAGCTTGAATGAATATGCAGCATTTTGAAGACAGCATTTATAATCTAATTGTAGAAACGTCCACGAATTTGCCGGGTGATGTACGCCGGGCGGTCGCAAAGGGACGCGCGCTAGAGGACAGAGCTACCCGGTCAGGTCTTGCTTTAACAACGATTGCACAAAATATCGGAATGGCTGAGCAGCAAGTGTCACCGATCTGTCAGGATACGGGTATGCCAACATTTATTATTCACACACCTGTGGGAATCAATCAGATTGAGATGAAAAAAGATATTCATAACGCCATTGTACGTGCGACCAAGAATGGCAAGCTTCGACCTAATTCCGTAGATTCACTGACAGGTGAGAACAGTGGAGATAATTTGGGGGCAGGTACACCAGTTATTCATTTCGAACAATGGGAAGAGGATAAAATAGACGTTAGACTTATTCTAAAGGGTGGAGGCTGCGAGAATAAGAATATTCAATACAGCCTTCCAGCAGAATTAGAAGGATTGGGCAAAGCAGGTCGTGACCTGGACGGAATCCGGAAATGTATTCTACATGCCGTTTATCAGGCACAAGGGCAGGGATGTAGCGCTGGTTTTATTGGTGTGGGTATCGGCGGCGACCGCACGACTGGCTACGAGCTGGCAAAGAAGCAATTGTTCCGTAAAGTGGAGGATGTTAATCCAATAGAGGATCTCAGCAAGCTGGAAGACTACATCATGGAGAATGCCAATAAGCTGGGCATAGGAACGATGGGCTTTGGTGGAGAGGTATCGCTGCTTGGTTGTAAAGTCGGCGTTATGAATCGTCTGCCAGCTAGCTTTTTCGTATCTGTTGCCTATAACTGTTGGGCGTTCCGCCGCCAAGGCGTGCTGGTTGATCCGTCAACCGGCAATATTGAGGACTGGCTATATGAGAGCGGTACAGGGATCTCTGTAGATGATGGAAGGATACAGGCATCGGAATTAGAAGCTACTGAATCTCGCGAAGTACGTCTGACCACGCCGATTAGTGAAGAGGATATCCGGAGTTTGCGCGTTGGGGATGTAGTTATTTTATCCGGTGAAATGCATACGGGCCGTGACGCACTGCATAAATATCTAATGGATCATGATGCTCCGGTGGATTTGGACGGTGCAGTGATCTATCACTGTGGTCCTGTAATGATGAAGGATGAGGAAGGCTGGCATGTTAAAGCAGCGGGTCCGACTACTAGTATCCGTGAAGAGCCTTATCAAGGCGATATTATTAAAAAGTTCGGTATACGTGCTGTCATCGGAAAAGGTGGAATGGGTCCGAAAACATTAAAAGCCTTGCATGAGCATGGGGGTGTATATCTCAATGCGATCGGTGGAGCTGCGCAGTATTATGCAGAATGTATCAAGAAGGTAAATGCTGTAGATTTCATGGAATTTGGCATTCCTGAGGCGATGTGGCATCTGGATGTGGATGGTTTCGCTGCTATTGTAACTATGGATGCCCATGGCAACAGTCTGCACGCAGATGTGGAGAAAGATTCCGCAGCAAAACTGACCCAGTTCAAGGAGCCAGTGTTTAAATAAGTCGGATTACAGCCTGGTGAATAAGTCATTAAGAGGGGATTTCCTCTGAGTTGGCTTTTTCTCCGGGTTTTATCAAAGTAGAAGAATTTATAAGTTCCATGCTATAAATTCTCCTTATATTTCTCGCTTAAACACTTACCGTTCTTATAGGGACGTCGAAGGCGTTTATGCCTGTCTAAAGGAGGTCGACGAATGGTACCACATTATATTAGAAATGGTCTTCTTAACGTTACTCCGTATTTCATTGTCGATGATGCAGACCGATTCATAGATTTTGTTGTGAACTGCTTTGATGCAAGAATTAATGATATGCTGCGAAATGATGAGGGAAAGATCAGGCATGCCGAGCTTAGAATAGGGGATTCGATCATCGAGGCTTCAGAAGCAAATGAGAAATATTCACCAGTACAGCTCGCTATTCATCTATATGTAAGAAATGTGGATGAGACCTACCGTAAGTGCTTGGATGCCGGGGCATCGATCATTGAAGAACCATTGGATAAGTCTTATGGAGAAAGAGGAGCGGGCATTAGAGATATTCATGGCAATCAGTGGTTTCTTGCAACCTGCATAGAATGAAATCACGATATTTTACAAAAGTAATACAAAGTAACAGTCCAGAGATGATCAACTTGGGCTGTTATTTTTATATAATCTATTAATAGTAGGGATTTATTTCACGAAAATAGTAGCACTGGTTTTTTGGGGGAAATGAAGTTAGGATAAAAGATACAATGATAAAGGGAGAGGCACACTTCAGATGAAACCGTTTCGCGCTCGTCTTACGTTTATACTTATGGCCTTAATCGGTATTTCCATGATTGGCACTGGATTTACGATGGCTCATCTGTTTAAGAGCTCCCATATAGCTGCTCTAGAAGAGAACATGTCCCGGGAAATAAATCTGCTTGCAGGCACGTTGCAATTTGTAGATATGGATGCCTCCAATGCGATTCCGTATTACACGGAGCAGGCAGAGCATATCGCCAAGCTTCTGGAATCCCGGATTACTTTTATTAGTAAGTCAGGTGAAGTTTTAGGGGACTCCGAGAAAAATCCTTTGGAGATGGACAATCACTCCAATCGTGAAGAAGAGATTGTTGCTGCTAAAGAAGGGATTGGACGAGCCATTCGTTACAGCAAAACTTTGGATCACGAGATGCTATATGTGGCTGGGAAGGTAACCTCGGATCAGGGGTTTGACGGCTACATTCGGGTCTCTATGGGACTGGATGCAGTAACGAAAGGGCTTAACCGTGCTTGGATGATTATGGCTGGGGGTCTAGTTATTTTGTTCCTGTCAGCAACTATTGTCAGCTACAAAGTGGCATCGAGCATGACTTCACCGCTTGAACAAATTACGAGAGTCGCACGGCGTATAACGGATCTTGATTATGATGCAAGAGTCCACTTGAAGCGCAAAGATGAAGTTGGGCAGCTGGCAACAGCGATTAATGCCATGGCTGACAGTCTTCAGGCTCAGCTCAAAACCATTCGTGATAATGAGGATCTGCTGCAAAGCGTGCTGGACAATATGACTGGCGGCATAATAATGATCAATGCGGACGAAGAAATTGCACTGCTGAACCGAGCTTCGGAGCGGATGCTAGATGTTAGCAACAGTGAAATGGCGGGTCATTCGTACAAAGAGCTAAAGCGTCATTATGAGCTAACTCGTCTGCTTGAAGAAGGGGTATCGAGTAAAGAAACGCTCCATGAAGAACGAAGTATTTACAATCCGAGAGAACGGATTATACGCATGGACGCGGTACCTATGATCCAGGATGGGACGTATAGAGGCATGCTCTTCCTGCTGCAGGAAGTAACAGAAATTCGTCGCCTGGAGCGGATGCGAAGTGAATTTGTCGCTAACGTATCCCATGAATTGAAGACGCCGGTTGCGGCTGTTAAAGGATTTGCCGAGACCTTGCTGGGTGGTGGGGTTAAGGATGAGAAGACAGCCCGTTCCTTCTTGCAAATTATTTATGATGAGAACGAACGCTTAAATCGATTAATTGGAGATATTTTGGAATTATCTAAAATCGAATCTAAACGTGTACAGCTTGATTGTTCGCCCGTTCATATCATTGAATTCTTTAATTCCGTGCTGGGAACCATCAGCAAAGTGGCTGAGAAGAAAAATATTAGTCTTAACGTAGAGGTTCCTGAGGAACTGTTCATTGAAGCCGACGAGGATAAACTGCGTCAAATCTTTATGAATTTACTCTCCAATGCGATTAATTACACGCATGAAGGGGGTAGCGTAAAGGTCTATGTTAAGAATCTACTGAAGTCAGATGGCTCTGAAAATGTTCAATTTACCGTTACCGATACAGGTATGGGGATTCCCAAAAAGGATCTACCGCGTATTTTTGAACGTTTTTATCGGGTAGATAAGGCAAGATCCAGAAGCTCCGGTGGAACTGGACTGGGACTGTCTATTGTGAAGCACTTGGTAGATCTGCACCATGGTGTGATTTCGGTTAAAAGTGATCTGGGGATCGGAAGCTCATTTATTATTGAGTTGCCGCTGTTGCAGGAAGAAAAGGTGGATTAGATTTTTGTAAATTCACCTTATCGATTTTACACCAAGTTAACATTGTGGTGATATGATTGTTTTGTTGTTGTTTTGTAAAAATCAAACTATATGGAAGACGGGGGAACCTATGGCTCAACGATTGCTTGTCATTGAAGACGAACCGACACTGGCCCGGCTGCTGTCCTATAACTTAACGCAGGAAGGTTACGAGGTAACAGTAGAGGATCATGGTACGGCAGGATATGATCGTGCGACGAGGGAACCTTTTGACTTGATCGTATTAGATCTAATGTTGCCAGGTATGAATGGCATTGACATCCTTGATAAATTGCGTGGACAAGGTATTCGCACACCTATTATTGTGTTGACCGCCAAAAATGCGGAAGAAGATGTAGTTAGAGGGCTGAAATCAGGTGCTGATGATTATATAACCAAACCATTCGGCGTCTCCGAACTGCTCGCTAGAGTAAGTGCTGTACTTCGGAGGATTTCTGGACTTGCTGAGGAAGCACCGACAGAAACACCTATCTCTGCTTCTACCATTATTTTAGGTCAATTAGAGATTTACCCTGAGAGATATGAAGTCTCCCTCGGTGGTCATAGTATTAACTTGCGGCCTAAAGAGTTCGAAGTGCTATTATATTTGGCTCGTAAGCCAGGTGTTGTGTTGACGAGAGATGATCTCATGAATGCTGTATGGGGCTTTGATTATATTGGTGGACAGCGTACGGTTGATGTACATGTCAGTTCACTCCGTAAAAAGCTTGAGCTGGATCCGGAATCAGTCCATATCGATTCGATTCGAGGCGTGGGCTATAAACTGGTTGTTAATAAAAAGAGAGCTCCGGTCATTTAGGGTGACAGGAGTTCTCTCTTTTCTATACATTTCATAAATAAGATTCGTTTGGAGTACTAGTTGGCTTCCGGGGAAATACTGTGATGTGGATCAATTCATGTTCACTGATTTTACATTGCGTTAACATTTCTCTCCAACTGTATTTACACTAAAAGCTTATCATGGAGATCGAAGATGATGAGAAGGAGACGTAAACACTAATGAAATCCATCATTGACATAGAGAATCTTGATCTCTACTATGAGTCGTTTCACGCACTGAAGAACGTGAATCTGCAAATCCCGGAGAAACAGGTTACCGCTTTTATTGGACCTTCCGGTTGCGGGAAATCCACGTTGCTTCGCACATTGAATCGTATGAATGATATGATTCCTGGCACACGTATAGAAGGAACTGTAAACATCGGTGGCAAAAATATTTATAGTGATGAGGTAGAGGTGGAAAGCCTGCGTAAGCAGGTCGGTATGGTGTTTCAACAGCCGAATCCTTTTCCTAAGTCGATTTACGACAACGTAGCTTACGGTCCTCGACTACACGGCATCCGTTCAAAAAGCGAGCTGGATGAGATCGTAGAAAAAAGCTTGCGCCACTCCGCCCTATGGGAGGAAGTGAAAGATTTTCTGAAGAAATCTGCCCTTAGCTTGTCCGGTGGACAGCAGCAACGGCTTTGTATTGCTAGAGCGTTAGCGGTACAGCCTGATATTCTGCTTATGGATGAGGCAACCTCTGCGCTCGATCCTGTATCCACACTCAAGATAGAAGAGCTTGTTCAGGAACTAAGAAGTGAGTATACAATTGTTATGGTTACTCATAACATGCATCAAGCGGCACGTGTTTCCGGTCGAACCGTGTTTTTCTTAAATGGTGTAATTGTAGAGGCGGCGGACACAGAGGTGCTTTTCTCGAACCCTAAAGATTCCCGCACTGAAGATTATATTTCCGGACGTTTCGGCTGATCAGTAGTAAAAGGGTGCTCGTCCCTGGAAATGGCAAGCTGACCATACGTTAATGAGGAGGATCGCTCTTATTATGATTCGCAGAAAAGAATTTGATAAAGACTTGGAAGAGCTGCGCAGTCTGCTGCAGCAGATGGGTGAGCATGTTAAGGATGCTCTTGAAGGTGCAATTAATGCACTACAAAATCTAGATACAACGCGCGCACAGGAAGTTGTTGAAGCGGATCTGCAGTTGAATGCCATGGAAGATAAAATCATGGAAATTGGCTCACGCCTAATTATTACTCAGCAGCCCGTGGCTAAGGATTTGCGCCGTATTATCGTTGCCTTCAAAATATCAAGCGATTTGGAACGCATGGGTGATCTGGCGCTTGATGTAGCTAAGGCGACCATGCGTCTTCAAGGCCAGCAGCTGATTAAGCCGCTTGTAGACATTCCTCGTATGGCTGAAATCGTGACGATTATGATCGATGAGGCTATCCAGTCTTACCTGGATGAGAACACTGATCTGGCTTATAAAATGGCACAGGATGATGATCAGGTCGATCAATTGTATGGTGCGATGATCAATGAGTTGTATTCTTTTATGGTAACAAAGCCGGATACAGTATCCCAAGCTATGTTATTGACGCTGGTAGGCCGTTATATCGAACGGATTGGCGATCATGCTACTAACATTGGTGAAAGCGTAGTTTACCTGGTTACCGGTAGTCGTCCAGATTTGAATCAATAGTATTTTTGTTTTATCTTAGTAAAACGAAGTAGCCGTCCTTTTATAAGGGCGGCTACTTGTTGTATTATCCCATAAAAGCAAGTTATGTTTCTAACATTTCAGCTAATCCCATTGTTTAAGTTGGTATAGCCGTTTCTACTTGGACAGGCCATATGTTAATATGTAAGGAGTAAGCATGATAAAGGCGAGGTGCACTATGGACAAGTTGATACTTATAGATGGAAATAATATTATTTACCGTGCTTTCTTCGCGATGCCCCCGCTAACGAATACAGCAGGGCAACAGACGAACGCGGTTTACGGATTTACTACGATGCTGCTTCGTTTAATTGAAGAACACAAGCCGACACATATGATTGTTGCCTTCGATGCAGGGAAAGTCACTTTTCGGCATGAAGGTTATGAGGATTATAAAGGCGGTCGGCAAAAGACACCTCCGGAGCTCTCCGAGCAGTTTCCACTACTGAAAGATTTGCTCAGAAATCTAGGTGTACCGCAGTTTGAAATTGGCAATTATGAGGCCGATGATATTATTGGAACCATCTCTCGTCAGGCGGATGAAGCAGGACGGCAGGTTATGATCGTGTCGGGAGACAAGGATATGCTTCAATTGGCTTCTGAACACACGACCGTTGCGTTGATCCGTAAAGGAGTTACTGAGGTTGAGCTTTATGGACCAGAACAAATTCGTGAGAAATATGACTTAACACCAGAGCAGATCATAGACCTTAAAGGACTGATGGGAGATGCCAGTGATAACATTCCGGGAGTGCCGGGTGTTGGTGAGAAAACAGCACTCAAGCTGTTGCATCAATTCGGATCGGTGGAAGGTGTATTAGCAGGAACAGGTGAGCTTAAAGGTAAAATGAAAGAAAAGCTGGAGGCTCATGCGGAAGATGCCGTGATGAGTAGGAAATTGGCGACAATTTATCGTGAAGTACCACTTGAGCATTCGTGGGAAGATATGGTCTTTAACGGAATTTCTGCGGATACAGCCGGACCCGCACTCGCTAAATTAGAATTCAAATCACTTCTGGAACGGCTGTCTCTTAGTGCCTATGCTCCAATTGCTGATGGAGAAGAGGGTGCAGCGGAAGTAGAGGCTGCTACACTTGATATTTCGATCGTGAGTGAAGAAGAACTAGAGGCGCTGAGTGAAGTGCTGCCTAGTATTTCGGCGCTGCATGTGGAGTCCAATGGGGATAATCCGCATCGTGCCGAGGTGATCGGGGTAGGGTTATCTTCTCTGGAGCGGCATTATTATGTGCCGTTTGAATTACTGCAGAAACCAGCTGCTGCGAAACTGCGCGACTGGTTAGGAGATGAGAAGGCTCCGAAAAGTGGATATGATCTTCACCGTGCTGATTTGGCACTGCATTGGCAGGGAATTGCTTTTGCAGGTGCAGCTCATGATGTACAATTGGCAGCTTATTTGCTGGATCCGACAGAAGCTAATCAGAACCTAAACGATCTCGCTACGAAATACGGCTTGCCGAGATTGTCACCTGATGAAGAGGTATTCGGAAAAGGTGCTAAATACAAGATTCCTGAGCTTGAAATCTTAGGGAATCACGTCGCACGTAAGAGTGCTGCGGTACTTGGCATCGCCCAGAAACAACAGCAGGAATTGATCGAAACGGCGATGACCGGACTGTTCGAGGATCTGGAAATGCCATTATCACGTATTCTTGCGGATATGGAGAAACAGGGGATTGCAGTTAATGAAGGGGATCTTAAAGAGTTAGGAAAAGAATTCGAAGCTCAGATTTCCAAGCTGGTCACCGAAATTTATGAAAATTGTGGCACAGAGTTTAATTTGAATTCACCAAAGCAGCTGGGTGAGATCTTATTTGTAAAACTAGGTCTTCCTGTCGTCAAGAAGACGAAGACCGGATATTCAACAGACGCAGAGGTGCTGGAAAAGTTAGCACCGTATCACGATGTGGTACGTTTAATTCTACAATATCGCACGATTGCCAAGTTACAATCCACCTATGTAGAGGGGCTGCTCAAGGAAATTTCCCCGAAAACAGGGAAGGTGCATACCTTCTATCGGCAGACGATTGCCGCTACAGGACGGCTTAGCAGCCAATTTCCGAACCTACAGAACATTCCAATCCGCTTAGAAGAAGGACGTAAAATCCGTAAAGTGTTTGTTCCATCGGAACCGGGCTGGTCCATTCTGGCGGCGGACTATTCGCAGATCGAACTACGGGTGCTGGCGCACATCTCCGGTGATGAGCGGATGAAGGAAGCTTTTCTCCATGATATGGATATTCACACGAAGACAGCGATGGATGTATTTGGAGTTACCGCCGATCAGGTTGATAGCAATATGCGTCGTGCTGCTAAAGCCGTTAACTTTGGTATCGTGTACGGAATCAGTGATTATGGACTGTCGCAGAACTTGAATATTCCTCGTAAAGAAGCCGCTCAATTTATTGAGCAGTATTTCGAGGTGTACCAAGGCGTACGTCGATATATGGACGATATCGTAGTGGAAGCGCGGAAAAATGGTTATGTAACCACACTACTGGAACGCCGTCGTTACTTGCCTGAGATTAATGCGAAGAACTTTAATCTACGTTCTTTTGCGGAACGTACAGCAATGAATACACCTATACAAGGAACTGCCGCTGATATTATTAAGCTGGCGATGGTGCATATGGACAAGGCGCTTTTCGAGCGTGGGCTAAAGAGCCGTATGCTGCTTCAGGTTCACGATGAGCTTGTATTTGAGGTGCCAGAGGATGAAATGGAGCTCATGAAGACGCTTTTGCCGGAAATAATGGGTGGAGCATTGCAGTTATCTGTGCCGCTTAAAGCAGAGGTAAGTTTTGGTAGCAACTGGTATGAAGCGAAATAGGCTCCCTTTAAGGTGTGCATATCAGCTATAATGTAGTTGAGGTGAAGACATCATGCCGGAATTACCGGAAGTAGAGACAGTCAAGAGAACACTGAATGATTTAGTTAATGGAAAGCAGATAGAGAGTGTAACCGTCCGGTTGGCTCGGATTATTCAGCGGCCGGATGATATTCAGGCTTTTGCCAACCTGCTCGCAGGTCATAGCATTGTTAATGTTGAACGAAAAGGGAAATTTTTGCGCATCGTGTTAGACGGTCTGGTACTGGTGTCTCATTTGCGGATGGAGGGCCGTTACGGACTTTTTTCGAAAGATGATTCACTGGACAAGCATACACATGTGATATTCCATTTTACCGATGGCACTGAGCTGCGCTACACGGATGTTCGTCAGTTTGGTACCATGCATCTTTTTCAGATTGGTGAAGACCTCCAGCTGCCTCCTCTTAATAAACTAGGACAGGAGCCGCTGGAGCCATCCTTTACGCCGGAGAAGTTTAAACAGATTGTATCAGGCAAAAGCACAAAAATTAAATCACTGCTGCTGAATCAGGAATATATCGTCGGCATAGGTAATATTTATGTAGATGAGTCGTTACACCGTGCAGGGATTCATCCTGAAGTCAGCGCAAAAGATCTCTCGGATGATCAACTCGATCAGCTGCATGACGCTATTGTTAGTACGCTGACGGAAGCGGTAAACGCTGGTGGTTCATCTGTGAAATCATATGTGAATGGTCAAGGTGAGAGCGGCACTTATCAACAACAGCTGTTGATTTACGGTCGTAAAGATCAGCCATGTAATCACTGTGGAACGATGATTGAGAAAACCGTTGTAGGTGGCCGAGGCACGCATTATTGTCCAAGTTGTCAGCGTAAGGCAGTAAACTGAAGATGTAATTAGGTTATTAGGTTGGAACCCACTACTTGTCCCGCCCATATACTGTGTGAAGAATGCTCAATAGAGAACGGAAGCTGAATGAAGTGTATTCTTCAGTGTTCCGGTTCTTCACAGGAGGGATTGCGGGTGCTCAGCCCATTTTTTTCACTGCTATTACTAGCTTTTGCTTTGAGTTTGGATGGTTTTGGTGTTGGTATTACATATGGACTGCGTAAAATGAAAATACCATTGCTCTCCATTCTGATTATCTCGCTTTGTTCTGGGGTAGTTATCTGTGTATCTATGCAAGTGGGTGTTCTGCTTGCCAAGGTAGTGTCTCCACATGCAGCTTCTGAGGTTGGCGCTGTTATACTCGTGCTAATGGGGTGCTGGTCGCTCGCCCAGATGCTAATGCAGAAAGAGAAGGAACAGAGTGGCGAACGTAAAGTAGATAATGAAGAAAATGCGCTATCCACAGAGGTTTGGGCTGAGGTAGCTGTTGATACTGAAGGTGTTGTAGCACAGGCTGCCATGGCTCCAAAGCAGGCAAAGTCGGCTGTCTTTTCCCTTGAGCTACGACGGTTGGGGATTGTTGTACAGATCTTGCGTACTCCCTCGTCTGCAGATATGGATGATTCTGGAAGCATTTCTTCCGTGGAAGCGATGCTGCTCGGGATTGCGCTCTCGCTAGATGCCTTTGGAGCCGGACTCGGCGCAGCACTACTCGGGTTCAATCCGTTATGGACATCACTTACAATTGCCCTGTTTAGTGGTACATTTCTATTGCTGGGCATGAAGACTGGATTAAGATTCGCCGGGAACTACTGGATGAAGCATGCTTCTGCACTACCCGCGTTATTATTAATTACAATGGGAATACTGAAGTTATTATGAGGTGAGTACATGATTATTGGCTTAACCGGAGGCATTGCATCCGGAAAAAGCACGGTGTCCGCACTGCTTGTGAGCAAGGGAGCGAGGCTGGTTGACGCGGATGTGATCGCCAGAGAAGTTATGCTCCCCGGTCATGAGGTGCTGGCTGCGGCTGTGAAACAATTCGGAAGCGAGATCCTCTCTCCGGATGGTACACTGAACAGGGGCAAGCTGGGGGACATTGTATTTCAAGACCCGGCGGCCCTGCAAGCCCTGAACAATCTGACGCATCCTGCAATCCGGCGGGAGATTAAAGAACGTATGAACAGCATGGAGGAAGAAGATCCGAAGAAGTTAATCATTGTGGATATCCCTCTTCTTTTTGAATCAGGACTCGAGAACTTGTTCAATGAAATACTGGTGGTTTACGTTCCTCGTGAGGTGCAAATCGCTCGATTAATGGAACGTAACGGACTTTCTTTTGAACAAGCGGAAGCACGCTTAAATGCACAGATGGATATTGAAGCGAAGCGTAACAAAGCGGACTATATCATTGACAACAGTGGCGATCTTGCGCACACTGAACAACAGGTTGCTGTTTTTTGGGACAGGCTGGGCTTATTATGAAATGGTTGCGTAAAAAGAGAGTCCTTCTTCTGTTATTCGTTGGTTTTACTGCAATATTGTTTCTGAGTACGAACTGGATGTCTTGGTTTTATCCGATCCATTATAAAGATGAGATCCGTAAGCACAGCATTACGTACGATATAGACCCGTTTCTTGTGACTGCGATTATCCGAGTGGAAACGAACTTCAAAACTGGACGAGAATCCAAAAAAGGTGCTATAGGTTTAATGCAGCTTATGCCGGATACCGCGAAATGGGCCCTTGAAAAGGCCAAGCTTCCAGATGTATCTATGGAGGAGTTAAAGAATGAACCATCGGCAAATATTGAACTAGGTACTTGGTATCTTTCAACATTATCCCGTCAGTTCGAAGGTAAACGTACAGCGATTATCGCTGCATATAATGCTGGACCGGGTAAAGTTCAAAAATGGCTGGATGAGGGAATCTGGGATGGAACGGATGCTACGATTAAGGATATTCCGTTTGGTGAAACTCGCCATTATGTACAGCGTGTCAATTATTACTATGATCAGTACACGGATATTTACAGCGAATTCTAAAACCGTGTTATGTATAAAAAGAAGCATTAAACGACCTGTCGGTCGTTTAATACTTCTTCAGTAAGCTTATGTGGACAGGTTATTTGAATTGACCTGCCAATTGTTGTTCTGCCAGGGTTACAAGACGTTTAGTGATGTAACCACCGATCGAACCATTTTCATAAGAAGTTTTATTGCCTTGGTAACCATCTGGGGAAAGCGTGATTCCTAGTTCTTGGGCAACTTCATATTTAAGTTGTTCCAAGGCACCGCGGGAATTTGGAGCTACAAGGTTATTGGAGCTGCTGCTTTGGCTCATTGCTGTTCACCTCCTCTGTTGGTAACTGTATTATGTGCCGGACTTGCCATAATCATTACAACAAATAAACGGTGATTTCTGGAAAAAATGAAATAGCTCTTCAAAAGCCGGATGTTTAACGGACCGGGACAAATACCATTATGTAATAGGAAGTGATGAAGCTTATGAAATGCCCTTACTGCGATCACACAAATACTAAAGTACTGGACTCTCGACCAGCGAATGAGAATAAGTCAATCCGCCGCAGGCGTGAATGCGAGCGTTGCAGCAAACGGTTTACAACCTTTGAAATGATTGAGGAAACACCGTTAATCGTGATCAAAAAAGACGGTAGCCGCGAGGAATTCAGCCGTGATAAAATTCTGCGTGGTCTAATCCGTGCTTGCGAAAAACGACCGGTCTCTGTAGAACGGTTAGAAAAGATCGTCTCTGAGGTGGAGAAGTCCCTACGCGGCATCGCCGTAGCTGAAGTAGAGAGCCAACAGATCGGCGAACTGGTTATGGAGCAGCTCTATCCAGTAGATGAAGTCGCTTACGTTCGCTTTGCGTCCGTATACCGCCAGTTCAAGGACATTAACATGTTCATGAAGGAACTGAAAGGTCTGCTGTCTAAGAGCACAACAGATCTGGAGGGAATATAGGGTTTGTGGCAATTTTAATGACTAAAAAAGTGTTGACAGCGAAGGCGATTTTTTATATTATATAGGAGTCGCCTACGGCGCTTAAGTTTGTCAAAATGACTTAAATACACCGAACTGAATTTTATATGTGATTACATACTTCTGAGAATATTAGTTTGGGGCCATAGCTCAGCTGGGAGAGCGCATCGCTGGCAGCGATGAGGTCAGGGGTTCGATCCCCCTTGGCTCCACCAAACATCATATGGACTCTTAGCTCAGTTGGTAGAGCAGTAGACTCTTAATCTATTTGTCCAGGGTTCGAGCCCCTGAGAGTCCATCCTAAAGAAACGGCAGAAATGCCGTTTTTTTGTTGTGTAAGTATCTGGCGATCTCTTCTTTATATTAAATAATTGGACATGAAGAAAGCTGTCGAGATTTTCTCGACAGCTTGAGTAGGTTGTTCCTCGGCTTAGTTTACCAATCCACTAGCGGATTGTTTTTCTTTCCATACCATCGTAATTATAAGACCAATAAACATAATGACAGCCGCAAAGAGATACGGATAGTTGATATTGACATCAAATAATACTCCGCCTAATGCAGGTCCGATGATATTACCGAGGCTAGTATAGGTTGAGTTCATTCCAGCGACAAAGCCTTGCTCTTTTTCAGCAGTTTTTGATAAATAGGTCGTTAATGCTGGACGGAGTAGGTCAAATGCGAGAAAGATTAAGCAGGTTACTAGCAGAACGGTTAAGTAGTTAGAGATTACGGTGGATGCAGCCGCTAAGGCTACGCCAGCAATTAAGCACAGTTGGATGAGCTTCTTTTCACCGAGTTTATCTACCATTTTACCAAACAAAAAGACCTGTACAACCACCCCAAAGATTGAGCTTATTGTAATGATGGTTGCAATATCTCGTGGAGTGAAGCCGAATTTATGATCAGAAAACAGACTGAATACAGTTTCATATGCTGATAAACCAAAGGCCAGAACAAAGACTATTATAAAGGCAATAATATATGCTGGGTGAAGCGATCGTTTCAGATCACTGATAAAGTTGGTATCTTTTTTAAGCTTACTGATTTCCAAAAGCTGCTGTTTGGATAATGGCTCTTTTAAAATAAATATCGACGAAATACAAGTTATTAAGGCAAAGCCAGCAGCAAAGTAGAATGGAGCACGTATACCTAGTTCAGTAATAAAACCTCCGATCCCTGGGCCAATAATAAAACCGATACTAATGGCGGCAGAAACATAACCCATTGCCTTAGGTCTTTCCTCTACTGAGGTAATATCTGCAACATAGGCAGTGACACCAGGCATAATAAATGCACCACTAATACCTCCAAGAATTCTGGCTATATAAAGAACGGATACATGCGTGCCTAAACCAAAGATCAATTCCGATGCACTGAAGAGTACTAAGCCGATTACGATCATTTTTTTTCTGCCATAAATGTCAATCCATCGCCCTGCCAGAGGAGACATGAGTAGTTGTGCGAACGCAAATGCCGCTACAAGATACCCCATCGTTCGGCCTGACAAGTGCATAATATTCATAAAGGATGGCATAACAGGGACGATAAGTCCAACGCCTAGAAAAACAATGAATATATTACTTAGTAGAATGAGTAAGACTGTTTTTTGTTCTTTCAATGGTTTCTTCATGAATGAATACCTCTCTTTTTAGAATCATAGCTGTGAAATACCTCTCCAAAATACGGTCCATGAGGCGTTCAGTTTTTCATTTAAGCGTGTTTCATTATTTCCATACACAAGCTCTAGCATGATCGAATCTACCACACCTAAGAAAGCAAGTGTAGGGATCGAGGCTGCATCTTCCCTAATGACTTTGGTATCGATCCAAGCTTGGAATTTGCTTTCAAGTACGGGTTGAATCTTTTTTTCCGTATCGATCACTTCTTCGTCAATCGCTTTAGCAAGATGGGGCGGTGGGAAAAAAGTCATACGCAGCCAAAACTTTAACTGCTCGTTCTTTTGAAACAAATCCATTACCAATTGCAGATATCCTAATAAATCTGTTTTAGGATTTTGTGTACCCACTTTACTCAAATATTGTAGTTTCGATGTGATTTCTGTCTCTTTAGCATCTTGTAAAACTTGTAGGAAAAGATCATCTTTCCCTTTGAAATGAGCATAAAGAGACTGTTTTTTCATACCGACCTGCTCGGCAATTTGAGACAGAGATGCTCCCTCATATCCATGAGTTGTGAAACATTTCAAAGCGATGTCTTTAATTTCTTTACTTTTCAATAAATTCACCTCGATGTTAACGAACGTTCGTCAGTAATACTAACAAATTAAATTATTTTATGCAAATGAAAATTATTTCAGTGCACAGCTACGCTAAAATCCATTAAATTCCTTAATCATTTCGATAAATGTTTCAAGTTGCTGATTATCCCATTGTGCTATGCGTTCATAAAATACGATCTCCTTCTCCTGCAGCGTCCTAAAGTAGAACTTTCTACAATAGTGTCAGCTCTTTTTTTGTTTTGAATCAGCTCGTATGCGTTGTCGAAAACCGAGGAAAAACTCAAATTTATCGATTAAGGAAATGGTTGTGTGTAACATTCTAGGTACTTTTGTCACCATGCAGGAAGTAGAACGAATTTAAGGGAATATGTTTCTTCAATATTCATGGTGAGGTGGAAGTGAGCATTTATAAGTTATCTTTTAAAGGGGAGGGAACTTATGAGAAAAAACTGGCGGATGTCTAGTACATTAAGGCTTTTTTTTATACTTGTAGTCATTCTGCCGATCATCTTATTCTCCATCATTATTCTAAATATTTATAAGCGAGATATTCTTTCGCAAAATACATCAAGATCTCAGCAAACGGCTCAAGCGATCTCCTATTCCGTTAGTCAGGAAATTAGGAGGTTGACGGGTCTATTTGCTTCCATCGGTATGGACAGGGATGTGATGGCAAAGCTTTATGAAATTAATCGAAGGAATGGGGTTGAGAAACAGCAGGCTTACTATGAGCTAAAGGTCTTAATAGAGAAGTACACGGCATCCATCTCAGGACGTGTGTTGTCGGTGAACTTCCTTTTTAAAGACCATAATTCTTATTCGTACTTAAAGAACTTGAATTTAGATGATTCTTATTTTCGCCAGAAAACGTGGTATGAGCAGGTGCTGAATAATCCCGATAGCGTTCATTTTCTGGGAATGATGCCCAATATTTTATATGGTAACTACAATCCTTACAATATGGTTGCTGCCCTATCTCCAAGTGTAATCAATCCATTATCCCAGCTAGAAATGATTCTTTTTACATTTGAGAGCAGTGCCTTTGATCATATTTTGCAGTCACGTGATAATACGGAATCCACCTTATTTATCATCACAGAGGAAGGCCAGATTATCTCCTCCAATACCCTTGCCTCTAGAGGGGGGGGATTCCAAATGCATTGGTTCGCAAATCGTGGGCCGCAGGAAAAAGGGTACGTTGTAGATGTAAATGGTGAAGATAGAAATCTGATAACCTACGCCAAGATTGATCAGACTGGATGGTGGCTTGTACAGTCTATTCCATATGCTGATCTAACAGCCAATTACCTTAGTGTGAATTATATCGTTTGGGTGTTTGCATTGATGATCATCTTAGCGTTTATTCTTGTTTCATTTTACTTTGTATCTAATGTTACTAAACCGCTCAATGAGCTTCTTCGGCAAATGGATCTGGTTACTGAAGGTGATTTAAACGCTAAATTTATGAGAACCGGTAGCCTGGAGCTAATTAAGCTCGGGCATTCTTTTAATCACATGACAGAGCGTATTCAGGATCTGCTCTACCATCATGAAAGGCAAGAAGTGGAGAAACGGAAGGCGGAGTTTGCAGCACTTCAGTCGCAGATTAATCCACACTTTTTAATCAATACGCTCAATTCAATCAAGTTTATGGCTTTAATCAGTAAAGCAGATAACATACGGAATATGACACATGCGTTAACTCGTCTTCTAGCTTCTTCTTTTAATCGAGGTGGAATTCTGACTACGATTGATGAGGAAATTGATCATTTGAAGCATTATTTGTATATCATGGAGATTCGTTTTGGTAGACCGATCCAAACGAGATGGGAAGTAGATGAGGATTTAGCGGGTTATTATATATTGAAATTGCTATTACAACCTATTTTAGAAAACAGTATTATTCATGGACTGAAAAATGTTGACTATCCTGGTATCATCCAGATCATAGTGAGCAAACAAGCGGAAGATCTTCTTATAACCATAGCCGATAATGGTGTAGGCATGTTGGATATGGATTCTCAGGAATATGACAGCGATGGTATACGCCATCAGCATTCTTTCAGTGGTATGGGAAACAGTAACGTTAATAAGCGAATTCAGCTACATTACGGGACGCGTTACGGTTTAAAGTACGAGAAGAATAAACCTCAGGGAACGATAGTATCGATAAGACTACCATTGATCGACACACCAGAGGAAGAGATGCAGGATCAGTTGTTAGGGGAAGGAGGATGAAGCAAAATGCTGCGGAGGGTCATAAAAGATCATAGTCCAGAGAGAAAACATCATTCATGTGTGACTTCAGAGGAGGTATGATGGTATAAACTTTTTTCGAAGGCTGTGATTAGTAAACGTGAAAATAATACTCCGTGTGTCCTTAATAGGGATCATTTCTCTTATTTTTATAGGTGGCTTCTTCTCTTTAAGTAAGTTCAGTCCCAAAGGAGGGGCAATAGAGCAACAACAGGGAAGGGTGAATAAGGATCAACCGATTAAAATAAAATTTGGAATGTGGGAAGCGAAGACAGATATCAAATTTTGGACGGACAAGGTAAGAGACTACTCTAAAATTAAGCCTAATGTAACGGTTGAAGTAGAAACGATTCCCGATAATAGCGGACAGTATTTAAAGGTTCGTTTAGCTGCAAATGATTTACCGGATATTTTTTACCTGAAGCCAGATGACCTCATCACTTACAAAGCAGTACTTCTTCCACTGGATGGATTAGCCGCAGCAAAAAACAATAAATATCCCGCAAGATTAGATCATTCCATTCTTGGTTTACCTCTTGTATCATTCTCTGAATATGTTTATTACCACCCAAGTATATTTCAAGAGGTCGGCGTAGAGATTCCGCAAACGATGGATGAATTTATGAATGTGATGATGAAGATTAAAGCGCATGGTAAATATATTCCGATTGCGATTGGCGGGAAAGATAATTGGACGTTCTATCCTTTCACTGAGTTCGGGCCGCCTCTGTTATCCAAGGATGAGAATTATTTATCCTCAATCGCACAGACGAAACGTCCTTTCGGAAAAGGTTCTCCATTCGAGAAGGCAGCAGTGATGATCAAGAAAATAGCAGAGAATGAACTAGCAGGACCCGATGCGCTTAACATTGGTGTGGATCAGGCAACGCAGCTGTTTCAAAGTAATGAAGCGGCCATGCTTGCACTCGGCCAGTGGTACCTTAGAGATCATTTATCCAAAATGAAAGATGATAAAGATTTAGATGCATTCACATTGCCATGGAGAGAGACAACTTCAGAACGTTTGCAGGCAATCACTATGCCAGATCAATATATGGCCATCAATAAAAATTCTAAGAATACGGAAGAAGTTAAAGCATTCTTGGAATGGGTTTTTAGCCGGGACGTTTACCAAGTGTATATTAACTATTCGCAAAATTCATCGACAGTGATCAATATCGAATCGTTTCTGCCGTTCTTCAACAATGTTCAAGAGATTCACCCCTTTGAGCCGTATATGTACCTGGGGATCGATGAGAAGTTTGAAAAAGTAAAAAATGCTATTCAGTTCGATGAAAAGAAGGCTGCACAAGAAATATTCTCAGGTGCTGAGGTGTCCGATATTCAAGAGAAATTGAATGATGACTGGGAAAGAGCGGTTCAGGCTTTGAAGTAATCCTATAGATCAATTATGGAGGGATTTATGATGAAATTTAAAGCTCTCATTGTTGATGATGAACCATTAGCTAGGTTAGCCCTTCGGGAATATATATCCATTGCTTCGACTGATTTTGAGATTGCAGGGGAAGCAGGAGATGGTAACGAGGCATTAAGCATGCTGAAAATCCATCAGGATGTGGACCTAGTTCTGGCGGATATTCAAATGCCAAATATGAATGGAGTAGAGTTTCTCGAAGCACTGAATAACACTACTTTTTCGAACAAACCGCTAACCATCATGCTCAGCGCGTACGGAGATTATTCTTTTGTAAGAGATTCCTTTGTGCTCGGCGCCTTTGATTACATTGTTAAAGCCAAGTTAGATGAAACTTATATTGCACCGGTTCTGACTAAGACTGTGGATGAATTGAAGCGGCGGCAGAACTCCTCAAGGTCAGTATCAACCTTAGAGGACGTAGAAGCCTCGATCTGTTCTGTTCTGCACCGGCTCTGCCTAGCGGATTCCCTCGAATCGACGAATGATGAGGTAGCTTCTTCGTTGGAGCTTGTGCGAAAGCATATGGGGGAGAAGAATCTGGAGGTTGCGCTTCTTAGGCTATCGGATACCGTTCAGTTTGATGATTCACACCGTATGATTATGCAGACGATTCGAACGGTAACGAACCGCAGTAGAAATGAAGGGATTTGCAAAGTATGCAGATATGATGACAGGCATTATGTTTTGTTCTTCTCTTTTCCAGAGCAATGCAGCATCATAGCCATTCGTAGATTGACAGATATAATCTTGTCTGAAGTGAGCATGAGACTAAAGCAATTTATTAATTTGAAGCTATCTATGGGCATTAGTGATATTGTGGATGGTCATCAGCAGTGGAACCGATTATTCCGCCAAGCTGAACGATTAGCAGGTTTGAGTTTCTACCAGGGGTACAATCGATTATATTATCCGGAAGCTGAAAGGCGTCCATTGATTAAGGAAAGTGATTGGAAGGAAGCATGGTATTTGGCCAGAACCGAAATGCTGAAGTCATTAAGTGATCCAGATTTAACAAACTGGCAGGAGGTATATGATCACTGCTGTAACTTGTTGATTCAGCGATATCCTTGTTCATCTGAGCATATCAAATCAGATGTAGTCGATATGATCTGGGAGGCAAGCGCATTAATTTATCAAAAAGGCATTTCTTGGGAAAAGCTTCATGATAAGCTGCCTTATCCCATCACGGATCATATTTATAAGCAGGAAACATGGGAGAATACGGTGCATTGGTGCCGTCTGTTCTTGAATCATCTGCATCAAAAGCTGCATCCGAAAGACCAACCTAAGGAATTTTTCCTTAGCCCTGTTGTTGCTAAGACGAAAGAGCTATTAGAGAAAAACTTTAACGAAGATGTTCATTTATCGAATATTAGTCAGATTGTCGGTGTAAGCGAGAGCTACTTAAGTAAACAATTTTCCAAAGAAATAGGTGTTAATTTCATTCAATTTCTGACGAATCTACGAATCGAGAAAGCTAAAAAAGCGCTGGAGAGCGGAATGAAAATATATGAGGTATCGGAGCAAGTAGGGTATGTTAATCCAGAACATTTCAGTCGTATTTTTAAAAAAATCACAGGAATTAGCCCCTTAGCTTATCGCAGAGAGAAAGAATAACAAAAATAATCAATGTTGAACAAAATAAATCATGTGTATCCGATTTCAAAATCCATATGATAGGGGTAAGTTAAAATTCACAGGTGAAGGGATGTTCTTATGAGACGCAAACTATTCACATTCGCACTAATCTGTACGTTATGTTCTTCCATGTGGTTGAGTACAGTCCATGCTGAAAAAGTCTCTGACTTCGAGATGCAGACATCAACTACTGAATCTGCTAATTCTACGTTCACCGTTACACTAAAGGGTAAAGATATTCAAGACTTATACGCATATGAAGCTAAATTTAATTTTGATCCGAAAGTGCTTGAGATTGTAAAAGCAGAAACGAAGATCAAAGGCTTTTCTGTTTCTCCAATCGTTAAAGACAATGAAATTACAATAGCCCATACTAAGATCGGAAATGTGAATGGTGAAAAGGGTAACTTGGACATTGCCACGATTACCTTTAAAGCTAAAAGAGCCGGTACAACTGCAGTAAAATGGACCGCAATAAAAGTTCTTGATCGTAATCTGAAAGATCAGGAATTCACCCCGAATCAATCCTCAACATTCACCAAGATTTTCAGCGATATCGTCTCACATTGGGCGAAGCAAGATATCATGGAAATGGTCACTAAAGGAATTGTTGAAGGCATGGATGCCGACAGCTTTGCCCCGAATAATAACATCACTCGCGCACAATTCGCAGCTCTTATAGCTAGAGCATTAAATCTTACAGAAGGTTCTGGAAGTAATCCGTTTACGGATGTGAAATCAGGAGTTTGGTATGAAGATACGGTTAAGAAAGCTTATGCAGCCGGAATTATTAATGGTTTGTCCAAGACGAAATTTGCACCGGAAAAAAGCATTACCCGTGAAGAAATGACAACGATGCTGATGCGAGCGAAAGCATATGCTTCCAGCGTAAAGGTCGATAGTATGGCCTCAGATTCCACTACTATGTTTAACGATGATAGTAAAATAAGTCCGTGGGCTAAAGAGTCGGTGGGGTTTGCCTTGAAATCGGGATTAATGAAAGGTAGAACTCAGACTACATTTGCACCCAAAGAATCAGCCACAAGAGCGGAATCAGCCGTTGTTATCAAGCGATTGATAAATGCCAAGTAATACAAAAAAACATATAATGACGCACCTTCTTATGGAAGGAGGGCTCATTATGGCCTTCTGATGTTAAAAACATACAATTTAAGAAAAAATGTGTATTTATAATGTTATTCTACTTATATTTAAGTGAAAAGAGGTCGTAGAGATGAGAAAACGGTACAAAGCGTTTAGCTTGCTATTGACGTTGTTGCTAGGGGTACAGATTGGCTTGCCAACGGCAGCCGTATTCGCGGCTCAAGACTCGGACGTGTATTTCAGGGATTACAATGATGGCAACATCAGAGGATGGACTCCAGCTAAGGGGATAACTACTTTTTCGGCGGATCAAGGTGCTGTTAAGGCGGTGACACAAGGGGTTGTTATTTTAGCAGATCAAGATGCACCTCAGGTTGCTAACGCTGAATATGAGGTGAAGTTAAAATTTAGTCAACCTGCCACACGATTTGGACTGGTCTACCGATTCGTCGATAGTAATAACTACAATGTTATTCAATATGATGCGGGCTCTTGGGGCTGGGATGCAATGAAAGATGGGACGGAATCGTATGGTAATATTGCTGCTCCTAGTTTTACCTTTGCTGCCGACCAACAGTATACCCTTAAATTGCGATATGAGAAAGGTAGCGTAAATTTATCGATCGATGGCAATAACGTGCTTACGACGAGTCTGCCCTCTTTATCGACAAGTGCAGGGAAGATTGGACTTCGCAGCTGGTTTAATAACAAGACCCTATGGATTGACGATGTGAAGGTAACTCCAATTGTATCCACTGATCCTGTACCAAGGCCGATTACGATTACAGAAACACTAAGCTCGGATACGATGAAGGTTGTGATCGATAAGGAATTCCCACGGGTTAAACAATACACATGGTTAGACAGCGGCGCGGAAATGTATGGACAGTTGAATGGGTTTAATGAAATAAAAATTAACGAAAAGACCTATTTCCTTGTCGCTTCTGATTTTAGTAAGAAAGCAGCCGATGCTACCCATGGTGAGACTGCAGCTTACACGCTTCAAATTCCAGAAATTAAAGTGAACCTCAAAGTTGAAATGGAAGTCCAGGATAACATTCTTCAGTTCAAGGTGGCCAGCATCGAAGAGAATGGTACTGAAAAAGTGAAGATGATCGAATTTCCTGATCATGACCTTGTCTCTGTAATTGGAACCCAGCCTACAGCACAGGAAACGGCTGTCCGGATAACTGGAGGCTGGAACATTGTACAGGACGAATTTAACGACCTTAAGACGGTAGTAGCAGACGTGAGTGGGGGGCGTGCATATGCATTCGTTAACTCCGACGTCTTAGCTGCGAGTGTAATCACTAATGTAGTAAATGGTTTTGATAAGGTACGTATTAAGGTAGGCGATGATACAGTGCTCCATACGAAGAAAGCAACTTTATCGGGAGGGTCATGGGTTTATCGTGGAAGTACTGTGCTTGATCCCGAGCCACTGCCTTGGGCTAAGGTTGTACTGACTCCAGATGCGAATGGAGACAACGTTGTTGACTGGCAAGATGGGGCCATTGTTTATCGTCAGAATACGGATGCTCCAACCGGCAGTGAAATGATCCGAGACAATATCTCCTATATCAGCATGAACATTGGATCTACTACAACTTCACCGTTCTTGCGTGCTTTTGATAATGCGAAGAAAATCTCTAATCTTACGGATGGCTTTGGACAGCTGATTCTATTTAAAGGATACCAAGCGGAAGGACATGATGACTCTCACCCTGATTACGGTGGTCATATTGGTATTCGTCAGGGTGGAGAGAAGGATTTCAATTATATTTTGAGTGAAGGAAAGAAATACAATATCCGCGGCGGTGTTCATATTAACGCAACGGAATACGCGCTAGATGCTTTCGGAACCAAAATGGAAAATATGAATCAGCCATTGAGTAAAGGTTGGGGCTGGCTGGATCAGACATTCTATGTAAACAAAACTAAAGATGTGGAATCGGGTGAATTAAAAAGACGTCTGGATATGCTGAAAAGCGATACAGGCGACAACCTTTCCTTTGTGTATGTAGATGTATATGACGGAGCCGATTACAATGCGAAGAAACTCGCAGATTATATCAACGGTAACGGTTGGATGCTCGGTACAGAATTTGCAGGACCTCTGTTTGAGCAGGCCTCTTGGGTTCACTGGGGAACGGATCCAGGGTACCCTAACCAAGGTGACGATAGCAAGGTTACCCGTTTCCTACGGAATCAATCGCTGGATGGCTTCTTAACAACCCCTTTATTGAAAGGGAATAAGCAGGTAGGCGTGGGTTACTGGCAGAACAGTGCTCCATTCTACAGCTACCAATCAACAAGTGCGGCATTCTTCAATCACAATCTACCAACAAAATATATGCAGCATTTCCCGATCATCAAGATGACCGATAACCGCATCGACTTTGAAGAGCATGTTGTAGTTGAACGTAAGCAGGACGGTAAGATCCATTTAAGCAAGGATGGTCGTGAAATCGCTATCATGACAGATAGCAGCAACATCAGTGACAGTACGGTCTTTATTCCATGGAGTCCTGAGACAGAAGATAAAATCTATCACTGGAATCCAGCAGGTGGCCAAACGACTTGGAGTCTTCCAGAATCATGGAGTGACGTAACGACTGCACAGTTATATAAGTTGACAGATTTGGGACGTGAGCGTGTAGGCAGTGTAGAAGTAACTGGAGGTAAAGTCACACTTACAGCGCAGCCGGGGATTGGATATGCCCTGTATAAGACAACTGCTGCTGAAGAGCCGGAAATGGTATGGGGCGAAGGGAGTTCAGTTAAGGACCCGGGTTTTGACAGCCAAACGTTCGGCAACTGGAAGAAATCCTCCACAGCTGCAAGCGATGATCACATCAAATTCGTGAAGAACAGTAACGCCGATGACCAGCTTCAAGTGAAGGGGCCTGGTGATGCAGTAATTCAGCAGGAGATTACCGGACTTACACCTGGCAAGACGTATTCTGCATCGGTATGGGTGAAAGTGGATGGGAAACGCACCGTGGAAATCGGTGTGAAGCAAGGGGCTGACAAGGTTGTCAATACGCTGGATAACACGGAGCATGGCTTTTTAGCCCAGCAACACAAATATGTGAGCATGAATTTCCAACGGATTAAGGTTACTTTTGATGCGGCTAGTGAGACAGCCAATCTCTATTTGAATGTAGAAGATGGAAGTTCGACTGTAACGTTTGACGATGTAAGAGTATGGGAGAATCCAACCAAAACAGACGTTGGAAATTCTGTATTGTTCGAGGATTTCGAGAATGTTGATGAGGGATGGGGTCCCTTCGTTTATTCTAAAATAGGTCCAGTTCGTACTCATTTAGTTGAAAAAGGCGACAATCAGATCATGACTTATGTTCTGGATGGTAATTGGTCGCTTAAAACGAATGAAGATGCAACAGGTGAATGGCTACGTACATTGCCTCACACGCTCCGTATGAAGGAGGATAACCGTTACCAACTGACGATGGACTACAATTCGGATGAGACGGATATGTACTCAGTGGCTATTCGAGTGAAGGAGAATGGGGTAGTTCGTGATCTAGTTAGTGAGAATTTGAAAGAAGGACGCAATACGCTGGATCTGTCTTTTACAACCGAAGGGGTGAAAGATGCCTATCTGGCCATTATCAAAAACAAGCTGAACAATCAGAAGGAATTAACCGGTACGCTCGTGGTTGATGACATTCGCGTCGATGATGAGGGTGCAATCGTTCCAGAGGAAGGTGTACTTGTTTCGACTATTACGTTAACGCCAAACAAGATGGATCTGAACAAAGGACAGTCAAGCGCCGTTAGCGCTCAGGTTAAACCAGCAAATGCTTATGACCGGACACTTCTCTGGACTTCTGACCACCCGGAAATTGTATCGGTGGATCAGACCGGAAAAGTTACTGCACTTCAAGCCGGTACGGCGGTCATTACTGCTACCGCGAAGGATGCAAGTAAAAAAAGTGCAACAGCGACGATTCATGTGTATATGCCTAACACACAAATCCCACAATCGCAGATGACTGCAACGGCAAGTAGCTTCCAGCCTGGAGATGAAGCAAGTTATGCACTCGATGGAGATCTGTCTACAATTTGGCATACGAAATGGAGCCCGGCACACTTACCGGAATCTATCACTTTGGACCTCGGAGGCAAATATAACATTAATCAATTTAATTATTCACCTAGAGTATCTGGAACCAATGGAACGATTACAGGCTATAACCTGTACACGAGTGTTGACGGAACGAATTTCACAACCATCGCGAACGGATCATGGACGCTCGATCAGAACACAAAGATTGTTCGTTTCACAGCAGTAGAAGCAACATATCTGAGACTTGAAGTTGTGGAAGGCGTGGGTAACTTTGCATCTGCTGCAGAACTGAATGTGTTCAAGACGGAGGATGAGTCAGAAGTAGTAAAAGTTACAGGCGTCGCCATGGACAAAGAACAGCTAGAGATTAAAGTAGGCAGTTCGGGGGAATTGAAGGCTGTGATACAACCAGAGAATGCTTCGAATAAAAAAGTACTCTGGAGCAGCAGTGATGAAGCTGTAGCAACCGTTGAAGAGCAAGACGGTCATGCTCTTGTTAAAGGCTTGAAGGTAGGCGAAACAATAATTATGGCAACAACGGTGGATGGGGGCTTCTCTGCGACCAGTCGGATTATCGTGACAGAAACAGACGGCGAGTTGAAATCTGCCTCCACTTTAATAGCGCCAAGTCAAGTTCAACCAGGAGAAGTGTTCAAAGTTCAATATGGACTCCGGAATCTGTCTGATAAGATATTTGCGCAGGACCTCGCCTTAGAGTATGCCGCGGATGTTATGGATTTCGTTGATGCGCGTTCGTTAATTAGTGGGGTAAGTGTTATCGATTCAATTAACAGCACGCCAGGGAAACTTCGCTTTATT
Source organism: Paenibacillus sp. FSL K6-0276 (assembly GCF_037977235.1). Classification (NCBI taxonomy): domain Bacteria; kingdom Bacillati; phylum Bacillota; class Bacilli; order Caryophanales; family Paenibacillaceae; genus Paenibacillus; species Paenibacillus sp. FSL K6-0276. The sequence continues at coordinate 1,969,966 of NZ_CP150276.1, forward strand.
GTAGCAAGTGAGGGTGCGACCAATGGAATTAGTAACAGTGCAGATGTACTCGAGTTAACCTTTAAAGCGAAGGAAGTTAACCAAACGGTGAATGGTGCAATTGCCGTTAAGAGTGCAATCATTTCAGATGATCAGGGTAAGGAAATTTCGGCATCTATCTCTTCCGTAAATGTAGAGATTGGTGAGAAAGGAACGCAAGGCGACATCAATGGTGACGGTAAAATAACGATCGGTGATCTGGCGATGGTAGCAGCGCAGTATGGCAAAACTACATCAAGCCCAGATTGGGAGAAAGCGAAGAAAGCAGATATTAACGGTGATGGCAAAGTCGGATTGGAAGATCTGGTTATTGTAGCCCGCAAAATTGTAGAGTAATCAAGGTCAAGGCCAGGTACATGTGTGAGTAACTAAACATAATGTACCTGGTCTTTTTAAACAGCTGAGGTCTTTCAAGAGGAGCTTAATCTTACATTGAAGGAGTGAGAAGGATTTGAGAGGTAATCGATTGTACAAAAAGGCAGTTATGGTGACCATTATGGCCGTGATTTTAAGCTGGGTATCCATTGTGAATCCGTCAGTGAACGCAGATGCATCTGATCCTACGCCTTCAGCAACTTTAGTAGGGAGTAAAGGGGTAGTTACGCCAGGTGAGTCTTTTACAGTGAAATACGGGGTCACTAGTGTCACAAGTAATGTGTACGCACAGGACATTACATTTGAATTTGATCCAGCGGTCATGGAATATGTTCCAGATTCAATCCGCTCTCTGCAGGAAGGCGTAATTATTATCAACGAACCAGCTACAAGCATCCCTGGGAAGCTCCGGGTTCTCTTGGTAAGTTTGGGTACTCAATATCCGATTACCAGTGATGCTGATATCGTAGAGCTTGGTTTCAAAGCAGCAGATCTAACACAAGATACAGACGGGGTTATCCGGCTTACTCAAGCGATAATAAGCAACGATAAAGGCGAAGAATCCGGAATCAACCCGGCATCCTTAACGATTCAGATAACAATAAATACGGGATTACCTGAAGACGTGAATGGCGATGGCAAGATAAGCATTGGTGACCTTGGAATTGCAGCCTCCCACTATGGCAAAGATTCAACAAGTCCAGATTGGAATAAAGCGAAAATTGCGGATCTGAATAAGGATGGGAAAATTGACATATCTGATCTTGCGGCCATTGCAACGAAATTAGTGGAGTAGATAATCATTGGTTGTCATTATGAGAGGGGATCGACAAATGCAAATCGGTAAAAGCAGATTAGTCAAAAGGACGGCAGTTCTACTATCTGTATGGATTGCTTGCTCACAGCTACTTAGCAGTATACTTCCGGCTAATGGGGTCCTAGGTCCAAAAGTGTATGCAGATGTACAGCCGGTAGCTGAGACTGCGGCTGCGGCAGATCAGGATTTGTCATTATGGTATCGTGCGCCGGCAACCAACTGGGAGACTCAGGCTCTGCCGATCGGAAACGGTCACATGGGCGGGATGGTATTTGGTGGTATTGAGCAGGAGCGGATTCAGTTTAATGAAAAGACGTTATGGAGCGGTGGGCCTGGAGCAGATCCGAATTACCAATATGGTATTAAAGACGGTGCGGAGCAACATGTTGAGACCATAAGACAGCTTCTAAAAGAAGGAAAGATTAATGAAGCCAAGGCTCTTGTAGGGAACATTACTGGGGTTATGGGAGCTGGTGATAGTTCTTTCGGAGCGTATCAAGCATTTGGAAACGTGTTCCTAGATTTTAATCGTCAGTCAGCCTATACCGTAACGGCGAGCTCGGATAACCCACAATACGGCGAGCCTATTTCCAATTTAACCGATGGTTCGGTAGAAACGAAATGGTATTCAGGTGATGGAGCACCACCTTTTTGGGTGCAATGGGCATATGAAGAAGCTAAAGTAATTACCGGCTATTCATTCACTTCAGGAAATGATGTGCACGACCGGGATCCGAAGAACTGGACGCTGAAAGGCTCGAATGACGGGCAGCAGTGGACCCAACTAGATAACAGATCCAATGAAGAGTTTGCGAGCTACAAGCTGAAGAAATCATATACCTTTTCCAATGCTAAAGCTTATAAATTTTATAAATTCGATCTTGTAAGTAAAGGCGGAACGAAAATTCAGTTATCCGAGATGGAGATGACAAGCGCATCGGGTAACAGTGGTGCTCAGACGTACTCTGATTATCGGCGTGAGTTGAATCTTAATGACTCGATGGCAAGAGTGTCCTACACTTCGAAAAAAGTGAAATACAAGCGGGAATATTTCATCAGTTACCCGGATAAGGTCATGGTGATGAGACTGACTACGGAAGAGAATCAGCCGATGACCTTTGATGTTCGCCTTACCGGTGCTCAGCCGTCCAATACGGTGAAGGGTGAAGGAAATAAACTAACGCTAAGCGGGAAGGTACCCAGTAATAAGATGGCATACGAAGCTCAGCTTCAAGTGCAGCATGAAGGAGGAACTGTAACAGCGAAGGATGGAAAACTTACGGTGAACGGGGCGAGTGCCGTCACGATCCTGATGACGGCTGCAACAGATTATGCCAATAATTATCCAACGTATAAGAGTGACAAGACGCCAAAAGATGTTGTAGAAGCCAATTTAAATGCAGCATCCGCTAAATCATTCAATCAGTTGCGTGCATCTCATTTGGCAGATTACAAGGAACTGTTCGATAGAGTTTCACTTGATCTTGGTGGGGTTGCTGCAAATCTCCCTACGAATGAGCTTTTGAATGGTTATAAAACGAATGCTAGCGACGGAGAGAAAAGAAGCTTGGAGGCATTATTTTTCCAATATGGTCGTTATTTGCTTATCGCATCCTCCCGGGAAGGCTCACTGCCTGCAAACCTACAAGGGGTATGGAACCAAGTCAATACTCCACCATGGAACAGTGACTATCACACGAATATCAATGTGCAGATGAATTACTGGCCTTCCGAAGTTGTTAACTTAGCGGAAACCGACATTCCGTACATTGATTACATCGATTCTCTGCGCGAGCCGGGTAGAGAAACAGCTCAAAGACATCATGGAATCGAAGGGGAAGGTTGGGCGATTCATACCGTCAACAATCCATTTGGTTATACAGCACCAGGCTCTGACTTCTATTGGGGCTGGTCACCGGCTGCCAACGCATTCATGGTGCAGCAGGTGTGGGATCATTATGCGTTTAGTGGAGATGAGGGTCTGTTAAGAGACCAAGTGTACGACATTATCAAGGAAACAACACAATTTTGGGTTAAATACTTGGTGGAAGATTCGGACGGAAGTCTAGTGTCATCTCCTTCCTACTCTCCAGAGCAAGGAGATATATCCATCGGTGTCTCGTATGATCAGGAATTAATCTGGGAATTGTTCACACAGTTCATAAAGGCTAGTGAAATCTTGGGTGTGGATGAACAGCTGCGGAACGAGGTTATGGAGAAGCGAAGCAAGCTCTGGATGCCGCAAGTCGGAAGCTGGGGACAGGTGCAGGAGTGGAAGAATGATATCGATAGTCCTACAGATCAGCACCGCCATATCTCGCATCTGATCGGCTTGTATCCAGGAACACTTATTAATGAAGTGGATAATCCTGATTTGTTTGCAGCAGCAAGAGTAACATTGAATTCTCGCGGTGACGGCGGAACAGGATGGAGTAAAGCAAATAAGATCAATTTATGGGCACGTCTGCTAGATGGTAACCGTGCACACAAACTGTTAGGTGAGCAGCTTAGAGGCAGCACGCTCGACAATTTGTTTGATACACATCCACCGTTCCAAATCGACGGTAACTTCGGAGCAACCTCCGGAATTGCGGAAATGCTTCTGCAAAGCCATGCTGGAAGTATAGATTTACTAGCTGCTTTACCTGATGCATGGTCTACCGGAAACGTCAAAGGGCTTGTGGCAAGAGGTGGATTTGAAGTGGATATGCGCTGGGAAGGCACGATTCTGAAAGAAGCGGTACTCACTTCCAAGCAAGGAAATAAGGCCTCGGTTAAATATCCTGGATTTGTACAATCCAATAAATTCAAGGTCGTCCGTGTTGGAAGCGGGGAATCCATCAAATTCACGGCGAATGGGAATTTGATTGAATTCCCAACGGTAAAAGGACAGCAATATAAAATTGTATCTAGTGTAAAACCACCTGTGCTACCAATAAAAGTAGATGATAAAGATCCATCGATTGTATACACCGGAACGTGGAATCCTTACAGTGACGCAGGCGATTATAAAGGCACCGAAAGCTATAGTAATCAGCAAGGGGCTTCAGCGTCGTTCACGTTTACAGGAACATCGATTAAATTTATCAGTGCTTTGCAGGCAAACCACGGACATTTCGATGTGTATCTCGATGGGGCGCTAGCCGCTGAAGGTGTTGATGGATATGGTCCATCGACGATGAAACAGCAGGTATTGTTCCAACAATCCGATCTATCCAAAGGGGAACATACGATTAAGATTGTCGTGAAAGGAACGAAGAACAATGCCTCTTCGAATACCATTGCGATGATTGATGCTTTCGAATATGTACCTGTCGAATTGGATGAACCTACTGCAGTAACTTTAAGTGGACCTAAATCGATAAATCAAGGCCAGACCTTTACTGTAGATATGGGAGTTAGCAATGTAACAGATGCGACCTATGCGCAAGATATTCGATTAAAGTACGACGAGAATCTCCTGGAGTACATCACAGCCGAATCTGTGAACGATGGGGTTCAGGTGTTGGAATCAATGAATGATCCGATCGGAACCATTCGTCTAATCACGGCTAGTACGGAGGCTGGTATAACGGGTGATGCCAAGGTGCTTGAACTAAGCTTTAAAGCAAAGTCAGTGACGAAGTCTGAGTTAGCGAGCATAAAGGTAAGCAGTGCTATATTTGGTGACGAGAATGGACTGGAGACTGAAGCCGATCTCTCAAACATTGAGGTCGAGATTAAGGCAGATGAACAGCCACCGGTAAAATCCGGAGACTTGAATGATGATGGTAAAGTGAGTATCGGTGATTTGGCGATTGCAGCTTCGCACTATGGTAAAGATCAGAACAGTGTAGATTGGCAGACGGCTAAGCGTGCAGATCTTAACAATGACGGAAAGATCGACATTATGGATTTAGCGGCAATCGCTCAAAAAATACTGAATTGAAAGATGGATGCCTGAGTTTATACTCAGGTGTCCTTTTTTTTCTAAAAATATAAGAATGTATAAGTTTCACGCTATACATTATCCTTATATTTCTCGCATTAACGCTTACCATCCTTATAAGGACGCCGAAGGCGTTAATGCTTGTAAAAAAAGGTTCTACAGGACAAAAAGTATCAACTCTACATCAAAAGAGATCATGTGGTTACGTTTTTATGGCCTATATAATGGAAAAGTATTAATAGAATCACAGTCAGAATTGTGAAATCGAGAGCCTAAAGAAGTCGAGCAAGTTTATTCGGGGGGGATAGCTAATGAAAAGCAAGGGTAAAAAGAAAGCGGGATTAAGTCTAGTTATGATGTCCATTGTATTGTCTCTGGCAGGGTGTGGTGGAGGAACAAATGGTGCGGAAGCTCCTGCTCCTGAGAAGACTGCTTCGACGCAGAATGAGCCGGTGAAGACAGACGATCCCAAGCCCGAAGAGCCGAAAGTAGCGGGAGACCTCGAAATCCAATATTTTGTCGGTGGTTATGGGGATGGTTGGTGGAAAGAAGTGATTGGTGAATTCAAGAAGAAGTATCCGGATGTCAACATTAAAGAATCCGCAGGTTCTCAGATTAACGAGCAAATGAAGCCTCGCTGGATCCAAGGTAATCCACCAGATGTCGTATATATCGACGGAGCAGGATCGAACGAAACGCAAATGGTACTCGATGACCAATTGATGGATATTACAGATTGGGTTAAAGATGCGAAAAATGTGGACGGCGAACCGCTTACGAGCAATTTGATTGCACCTCCACAAGACTACAGTGGCAAAAACTATACGATTCCACTCGTATTCGGATCATGGGGAACCTTCTATGATGAAACCCTTTTTACTGAAAAGGGGTGGGATATTCCAAAAGATTGGGATAGTTTCCTTGCCACTAGTGAAAAAATCAAAGCAGATGGCGTTTATCCTTACATCCATACCGGCAAATACCCATATTACATCGTGGGAGGTCTCTTAAATACAGGTTTTGTATCTGAGAATGGAGACAATCCGCAAATCTTAAAGGATCAAGAAGCAGCTAAAGAAGGTTCTTTCAAAAATGATGCTGTAGCGAATACCTTGAAAAAGATCGTTGATATGAGGGGAAAAGGTTATTTCGATAACGCATCGTTCGGTATGAGTCATACGGACTCCCAAATGCTCTTCTTGCAGCATAAAGATGCAATGATTCCTAACGGCTTGTGGTTGGAAAATGAAATGAAAAAAGATGTACCAGAAGGCTTCAAATTTGGATTCATTCCTTCCGTTATGCAGAAGCCGGGCGGTAAATTTGTGGCTATTCCTTACACTAGTAATATTGCAATTGCAAAGAAGGCTAAAAATCCAGATGCAGCAAAAGCATTTATTGAATTTATCTTTACAAAACAAGCCGCAGTTCGTTGGGCTGAGCTAACAGGCGCTTTGATGAACGTCAAGGCAGATCTGGAATCTTCAGGCGCAAGTGATGTTGTTAAAACAGCAATGAAATATTTCAACGGAAGTGACACGATCGTTGCTCCTGTATTTAAATTGGCCGCGGACATTGAGCAGGCAGAGAATGATGCAACCATTGCATTACTGCAAGGTTCCATTACACCAGAAGAATGGATGGACCGTATGGAGAAGGCGGCAGCCAAAATCCGGAAGTAAGTTCCTTTCTAAGCAATCAGAGGACATAGGTGCCTCTGATTGTTCTTTCAAATTTAAGGGGAGGATGGCTTACGCCCATGAAGAACAATAAATTGTGGAAACGTAATTTGTTTATTGCGAGTTTCTTGCTGCCTACGTTTGCTATCTTTTGTTTATTCACTATTTATCCGCTGTTTCGAGGCTTGTACCTAAGCTTCTTTGATTGGTCAGGCGGTTCCGAATCGATGAATTTTATCGGCATTGATAATTATAGACAATTATTCTCGGATGAGATCATACCAAAGGCCATTTCGAATGATTATTTCTTGATTTTTTGGAAGGTCATCTTAATTATGTTGCTTGCAACGTTTTTCGCAGTATCATTGACCCGTCTTAAATTGAAAGAATACGGTTTTTACCGAGTGGTGTTTTTCTTTCCGAATATCATTTCCGTAGCCGTTATCGGTGTATTGTGGAGTTTTATATACAATCCCCGTCTTGGATTCTTGAATGCGTTCATCTCGTTATTTACAGGAAAACCTGTGGAAACGAACTGGTTAGGTGACTCAAACCTCGCAATGTGGTCACTTCTTCCTCCTAGTGTATGGGCCGGAATCGGATTCTATATGCTGCTCATCATCGCTTCTATTCTAGGTATTCCTTCCTCGCTATATGAAGCAGCCAGTATTGATGGTGCGGGGCAATGGGAGCAGTTCACTCGAATTACTTTACCGCTGATCTGGGAGCAATTCAAAACCTCTATCATTCACATCGTAATCACAACACTGAATGGTTCCTTTATTATCGTTAAGCTGATGACGGATGGTGGCCCGGATAATCAGACACAAGTTCTCGGTTATTATTTGTATCAGATGGGCTTCAAGCAGTTCCATTTAAGCTACGGGGCAACCATCGGGGTGCTGATATTACTGTTGTCTTTAATCACAACTTTAATTTTGCAACGTATTCTTCACCGGGAGTCCATTGAAATGTAAGGAGGAAAATACTTTGAACGATAGTCCCACCAAAAAACCACTTCTGCTGATATCAAAAATTGCAGTTCGATTTTTCCTCATCTTGTGGAGCTTGGTTGTCTTATATCCGGTTCTTTGGACATTCCTGACTTCCTTAAAGGATAATCAGCAGGTTATGCTCGGGAAACCATGGGATTTTCCATCTATTTTTCGTTTTGAAAACTATACAAATGTGTGGAGCAGAGCAAACTTTGGTGATTACTTTTTTAACTCCATTATAGTAACCGTGGCAAGTACACTGTTATCGCTTATTATGGCTGCTACAACAGCATATATATTAGCTCGTTTTACATTTAAATCTAGAGGCCTGTTTTATTTTGTATACGTTGCTTCGATGATGATTCCAACAACACTCGGATTGATACCGTTGTTCTTTCTTCTCGGAGATATGAATTTGTCCAACTCCCTAGTAGGGCTCACGCTTGTTTATTCCGTCGGAACGATTGGCATCCTTCCATTCGGTATCTTCTTTCTGGTTGGATTTTTCAAGGCACTTCCCCGTGAGCTTGAAGAAGCCGCAACAATTGATGGATCTTCACTATACGGCGTTTTCTTCAAGATCATGTTGCCATTATCGAAGCCCGGTTTAATCACGGTAGGAATCATGAATGCTTTAACGGTGTGGAATGAGTACATCATGGCCACGGTATTGATCAACGATCCAGAGAAATACACTATTCCTGTAGGAATAGCCATTATGCAAGGGGAAATGCAGTACAGAACGGAATGGGGGCCATTGTTTGCAGGGCTTTCCATTTCTATGATCCCTGTCATTGTGATGTATGTGTTGTATCAACGTCAAATTACTGGTGGGTTAACAGCAGGTGCGTTGAAAGGTTAATTGCTGGTATTTAAAATTATAAGAAAGTATAAGTTTCACGATATACTTTATCCTTATAATTCTCGCATAAACGCTTACCGTCCTCAAATGGACGCCTAAGGCGTTTTAGCTTGTGATAGGAGGTGTTAAGGAAATGCCGAAGAAGATTCTCAGCATCTTCAACAGAAACTCATGATGCTTGGCTTGCGCTCAATGAAATTTTGATCAATGAAGGGATTGAAAGACCGGGAACTGCCAATCCGGCTATTCAGGCTGAACCTGCTGGAAATATAGGGAATGAAGCATCTCTGTCTGTTGACCGAAAGCTATCAACCTTCTATATGCCGGGTGCTGGGAACACGGGGTCCTTAAATTACAAGTTGTCAAAGGACACGAAGGTAAAAGAAGTAATTGTTTTGCGAAATCCAGCGGATCATTCAAATGAGCAGTGTCCGTGCAGGATGAGAGTGGGTGGCATAAGGTAGGTAATCTGTCTTCATCTTAATGAATGGTGAGGTTGATCCACCAGGTAAGATGAGTTCTATTCTGTCTGGGGTAGACTCTGTAGCTGGAGGTAGAGGTTTTCAACTGGTTTTTGGGGTGAAGAGTGTAACAGATGCTGTGTATGCGATGGATGTAACCATGAACTATGATCCTAAGCTGTTGGAATTCAAATCGGCTACTTCCTTACGCAATGGTATTCAGGTGCTTGAAACCGCTAATAGCACGCCAGGAAAACTGCGACTGCTGGTGGTCAGTGAAGGTGCGGACAACGCTGTGACTGGTAACATGCAGTTGTTATCCTTGGATTTCGGTGCTAAGACAGTAATGGAGGCTACAGAGAGTACGATTCAGATTGAAAAAGTCATCGTAGCAGATGCTGAAGGCAAGGAGAGCGAAACCGTTACGTCGAGCCATAAGATCAAGATAACTGCTGAGGATCCTGAGCCTGGTATTACTGGTGACATCAATAAAGATGGCAAAGTGTCCATCGGTGACTTGGCGATTGTCGCTGCTAATTATGGCAAAGATACCAGCAGTCCAGATTGGACTGAGGCCAAACGTGCCGATATCAATAAAGATGGTGTGATTGATTTGAAAGACTTTGCGCTAGTAGCTCGTAAGATAACAGAATGAGCCAAACACTCGATAAGGCGAAAAAAAACTGTAAAAGTACATTTTTCTAGAATTGAAAGGTTGCTAAAGCACTAATTCCTGCAAATCTGCAGTTATTTTTGCTCTAGAAGTAGCATTCAACCCATAAGCATGGAAATGCCTGCACATTTGCAGGCTTTCTATGATTTGGTGAGCAACGAGCGTCAACATACATCATAATCGAAAAAAAGGAGTGTCACAGTTCAATCATGGCTTTTGGGACACTTCCTTTTTTTGCTTGATTACAAGTATTGTTAACTTAAAAAGCGACGGCCTAGCTGTGCTCTGCTAACTGTACCTCGAAGCCGTCCGGGTCCAGTACATAAAAGAACCGCAGATGGGGATTTGGCATGATCGGTCCCCGCGCAACGGGGATGCCTTGGCTTTTCAAATGCACTATGGCATCGTCGAGAGACGCCACTTCGAAACCAACGGAAACGCCGCATTCCGGCTTCAGAGCCGGGTCGCTTCCCTGAATAAGCTCGATTTTGGGCTGACCCACCGTGCCTAACATGACAATTTGTTTTCCTCTACTCTCAAATCTGCGGTCAATGGGAAGCCCCAAAATCCTGTTATAAAAATCAAGGGAAGCCTCTAGATCGCGCACCCTGAGTGTAATCCAATTCATGCTCAATTTCATGATTGTAATGTCCTCCTCTTTATATTTCTACGACAACGTCGTTTCTTCTTAATTATACGCTATCTTGCTTTGAAACTGCTGGCTTTGAGATTTCTCCAAAACTATGGATACCCTCTCTTTAATTTACTTAAAGTTCGTAATATTAAAACTAATTGACTCCGGCTTATAAGGTTGCAGTGAAAGAATATATTTTGTATGCGAGCAAGAAGAATGAGACGGATGCTATAGAACCGCTGAAACTCGACCTGTACGAGCCGTCTGGTGACAATAACAAGAAGAGACCTGTATTTATTTTCATTCATGGTGGAGGTTATACAGTAGGAGTAGGGGGGAATATGACGCAGCGGACTTTTCTACGGGATTGGCGAAGCGAATGAACGAAAAGATAACAAATAAGTTTTGCGTTGACGCATCCAACTTTTGACATTATGATATGAATGAAAAAATAATTATTCATTCATGGAGATGCGGAAAGTGGAAGATAAAAAAACAAAGATTTATGATTGTGGGAAAGAGTTGTTTAGCAATAAAGGCTTTAAGGATACGAATGTCTCGGTCATTACAAAAAAAGCTGGAATAGCCATTGGAACCTTTTACAACTATTATCCTTCAAAGGAAAAGCTTTTTATGGATATCTTTCTTGAAGAAAATGCGAAGCTCAAAAAAAACTGTATGCAATCCCTCGACATGACCCAAAGTCCATTGATAGTAGTTCGGCAGATGATGGCACTCAATGTGGAAGGCATAATCGCCAACCCCATTCTAAAGGAATGGTATAACAAAAGTGTTTTTGGGAAAATCGAACAGCTTTATCGGGAAGAAACCGGCATTGAGGTGACGGATTTCTTATATGACAGCTTCCATGAAATTGTGCAGCAGTGGCAAACCGAAGGCAAAATGCGAAGCGATATGGATAGTAAAATGATTATGATGGTGTTCGCCGCCATGATCAATGTGGACACCCACAAGGAAGAAATTGGAGTGGAGTTCTTTCCACAACTGCTGGACAATATGATGGAACTAATCATGAAGGGTCTGACAGACTGCCCCTAAAAGAACTAATGAGGCAGTTTTTTTTACATTTAAAATGAATGAATATAAAAATGTTCATTCAAAAGATTGAGGGGAGGGCATGTGAATGAACATTGTTGTAAGAAGAAGGATCATTCCAGAGATACCAAGGTTCAGGCAACAATATCTGTGGGACGGGTTTCAGATATTAAAATACTCAAAGGCGCTTTAGATAAAAATGGAAATCTGTTGGAACAAGGCACTCGAAAATGCACTGGCGCAGGCAAAGACGAAATAATTCGTTTCAAGGAGGGCTAAGATGAACATTGCAGTCATTTCTTATTCATTCACAGGCAACAATGATGCATTAGCTGGCAGTGTGGCTAAAGAACTGTCGTCTGATTATTTTCGAATTTCTGAATCTAAGCCTCGGACATTGAGTTCCATTACAATGGATATGATTTTCAGCAGGATTCCGTTGGTACAGCCATCACCTAATTTATTAGTGAAGTATGATTTGATCCTCTTTTTTCGGGCCGATCTGGATGGGGCAAGTAGCCACACCACTCCGTGCATATTTAAAGCATTTGAAAACAAATCCGCACAAGTATGGTTTCATTTCAATCAGCCGCGGAGCGGACGGACCCAACACGAAGGTACCAGGCGAACTCAGAAAAAGAACTGGGGTAGATCCCGTTGTATTTATCGACCTATATATCGCTGACTTAATATCGACAAATCCTAAACCGACACGGAAAGCTACTTCTGCTTACAAGTTAGATCCTGGGGATATCAAACAATTAACCAGTACAATAGTGAAGAAATTAATGGATGTGACTTAACTGAGAGTTCACCTATAAATAAGCGGCAGAGATGCCGTTTATTTATTTTCTCCTCAACTGGTATGAATTTGTCTATTATTAAAGTGTCAGTTCAATTCGCTAGATGGTATGATAGGAGCGGGAGGGAATTTAAAATGACCAATGAGATAACAAATGAGAACGAAGAAACATTAAACGAGAACGAGGAAATAACCAATGATCCAGCAATGTCTGAGGAGGATATGAATAAGCTTGTGATGGCTGTTCATCATAACGGTCTCGTAGCTTTGAGAGTGCACTTTCAAGACGTTGAAGGACAAGTGTTAAATATGGAGGCGTACGGCCCAGTTTTTGTTTTTCACGTAAAAAATGAGTTGGATCATGTATATTCTTGTGGCTTTTTTCTGCGTGAGTTGATTGCAAGATTCCAATCGGGTAAGGATCCTGCAGCATGGATGGCATCATTCTTCGTTGATCTGATGAAAATTGAGGGAGGCAAAACGCTTCCAAAACCACCAGCAAATGAAGACGAAGCTAAAGCGATGATAGACAATGTGTTAGTTCCGCAATGTATAAAAGAAATAACCGAAGAATTTGCGCCAGAGGATGTACATGTTGGCCTAGCTTGGAATGAAAAACTTGGTCCGGTCTTCGAGGCTGGATTTCCAGCGATAAGTGATGGGAATAACGTGTGTGCGTTCCCACTGCATTTATTGTTAACCCACTTGCAGTTGAATCGGGATCCTTCCGAGCTGCTTGTTCAAGGCATGTATAACATCCGAAAAGAGCATGGATTGGAGTAAAAGAGGCTCTGAGCCCTGACCATCCATAACCTAAAGAAACGGCAGAAATGCCGTTTCTTTGTTGTTTCTACTGATCTTTTTATCCTGCCGTGTTAAAAATCAATGAAATTGTCGTTCCAATTCCAGGTAAGCTCTCTACTTCAATCTGTCCCTGATGCTGGAGTACAAGCTGCTTGGAGATAGCCATGCCCAGTCCTGTTCCTTGGTTTAGCTCATCTGTATTCGTACCCCTATAATAACGTTCAAAGAGCAGATCCTTTGTCTCTGCATCGATACCAACCCCATTATCTTGGATACGAATCACAAATTGAGAAGAAGTAATCTTAACTAAAAAGACTTGGATCAGGGTACCTTCAGGGTTATGAAGGGCAGCATTGGCAAGTAGATTTTCCAGTATTCGTCTGAAATATCTGCCATCGATTGGATAGGTAATCGATCCTTCCGAAGCTGTATAATGAACCGGAACATGGGTGAATTGTGGGTGTTTTCTCCACTTTTGAACCGTTTGTTCGATGAATTCATTCATATCTGTCGGGATCAAATCAAAGGCAAAGGCATCATTTTTGAGCCGATAGGTTAAAGTCAGATCGTTAATCATTTCATCCATATAAGAGGATTTCTCGCGCATAATAGTAGCGAATTCACGAATTTCTGATGGTGACCATTCGTAGGTGTCCGATTCCATTAGATGTGCGTACCCTAATATGGAAGAAAGGGGTGTCTTCATATCATGAGATACGCCAGCAATCCATTCTTCTCTTGTGGTCTCTAGTTGCTTGCGAATTTGCTCGTTTTTTTGCAGCGTCTCTGTTAAATGAGCTAAGGAATCCATCATTTCGGTATGATTGCGGAATCTTTTTGTCAAACGCCCAGAACGGTTTCGGCTAAGAGGTGATCCCTTCGGATTACGACCAGTAGGTTCTCTGAATTCACCCTTGGACAAATGATGAAGCCAATCAATCATATGCAAAATAGGTGTGCCGAACCGATGACCATACCAAAGAGCAAGCAGCACGAATAGAAGAAGTATAATCACTAGCATAACCACAGCGTTCCAAAAGAAGATCTGAATATCTTCTCTATACGTATCGTCATTAGTCCATGGAGCCACTGAAGCGGCTAGTGGAGCGTGGATGATCCAAGTATTGTTTGTTGCTGGATCATACACCGTAAATAATTGCTTGCCATAACGTTCCGGATATTGGTTACGGAGCATTAAATCTTGAAGACTATAGTGGTCTGGCGTTACATTCGTTACACCATAACCTCCGAGCACCTTTCCATTATCATCGAGCAGCTCGATGGACCCATGAATAGCATTCAACTGCTGTTTGAAAGTCTCGTTTACTTCGATTTCCCCCGTATTCCAGGTCACTTCCTGCAGTAGATTTTCTTTTAACGTCGCAATATCATTTTTCACTCCATATAAAAGGGTATAGCTTTGCCCATCCAACTCTTGAATCCAAGCATATAGTCCGTAAGGGAAGTCCTTCTCCGCTCTCCAAAAGCTCATCAACTCACCGGGATGATAACGTACCGGCATATCCTCAGGTGTATGGTAGGCAGCCACTATATATCCAGACTGATCAACTACCTGCAGCCAGCCCCCCTGATCCCTAACCACAGTAAGAAGCTTTGGATCGAACTTTATTGTGCTGTTCTGTTTCGTAATTGAATTTGTAAGCACAGGCAAACTGGGTTTAATGAAGTCGAATTTCTGATCCAGACGTTCCAGCTTCACAACGCTTAAAGTAAATGTCCCTAGAATCAGTACTGTAAGAAGAAGGCCGACCAACAACAGTTGTCTAATGTATTGAAAAATAAACCGTTTCTTGATGTTCATCGCATCAGTCCTCAGACTCTTGTACCAGCTTGTAGCCTAGTCCACGCGCCGTAATCAAGTAAACAGGCTCACTTGGACTTGGTTCGATACGCTCGCGAATACGGTGGATATGAACCATGACCGTATTGTCATCACTAAAGCTTTGTTCGCCCCATACATGCTCATACAATTGTTTTTTACTGAATACCCGATTGGGATTTTGACAAAAAAACAAGAGAAGCTGAAACACCTGCGCCGGACAATCGATCAAGGTATCATTCACGCGAAGCTCTCCGGCATATTCGTCTACTTGAAAGGTTCGGAAGGTGTAAATCCGCTTCACAGCCGGAAGTTCATTAGCTTTATGATATCGACGAAGCTGTGCGCGGACACGTGCAACCACTTCTAATGGATTGAACGGTTTTGTAATATAATCGTCCCCGCCGATAGCAAATCCTGTAAGTTTATCGAAGTCACCAATTCTAGCCGTCAAAAATAGGACAGGGGCATCCGTCGTTTGCCGAATCCATGGAAAGATCTCGAAACCGCTCTGCTTTGGCAGCATAACGTCCAGCAGGATCAGATCATACTTTGTAGTTCGGCAGGCTAGCATGGCCTGTTCCCCTGTTTCCGCCGTATCGATAAATAGGAATCCCTCTTTATTTAATACGGTTTTTAGTAGCTTAAGTATGGACGATTCATCGTCCACGATTAGGATTTTTGATGGATTCATCTCTTCATGATCTCCCTATAATTAGCATGAAATTACTATACCATTTGTTGGGTT
Source organism: Paenibacillus sp. FSL K6-0276 (assembly GCF_037977235.1). Lineage (NCBI taxonomy): Bacteria > Bacillati > Bacillota > Bacilli > Caryophanales > Paenibacillaceae > Paenibacillus > Paenibacillus sp. FSL K6-0276. The sequence continues at coordinate 1,985,679 of NZ_CP150276.1, forward strand.
CAAGCAGCGTATTTGGAATCTTAACAGAGCCTTAATTTATAACGTCGAGATTAATACAATCGTAAGATTTCGTTTCGCGGGTGTTAAACCTTGCCACATACACTTAGCTAAGAATCCAATATAAAGGAGAGAAATCAATGAATTATTTCTTAAGTCCAAAAAGCTTAATGCTGCTTAGCGTCGTTAGTACACTGACATTAGGTTCACTCCCAGTCACCGTTTCAGCGGCATCCGCCAACCCTGTAGCAGTAGCCGCGCAATCCCAAACGTCTTCCTTTAAGCCGGACCAATTGCTCAAACTGCTGGAGCAACAGAAGTATGAACGTATCTATGGACAGTTAGGAGCAGCTTACAAGAAGGAATACGCTTTAAAAGATTTCAAGAAACATGCTAGTCTTTATCACAAGAATGCTACATCCTATAAACTGGTGAGTCATGTAGCCTTGAACAATACTCACTATTATGCATGGACCGATCCTAAAGGTGTTAACACGATACAAGCGATGTTTGATAGTAAGAGCAAGTTAGAATTTCTGTTCTTCAGTACGATGCAAAAATATCCGGAGACCGATGCACAGCGTACTAAAACCACGTTTCAGCTTCCTATTAATGGGAACTGGTTTGTTTTTTGGGGAGGCTCGAATGAGTTAATTAATTATCATTATGGGGCTGAGCAGCAGCGGTATGCGTATGATCTTATCGTTGTGAATAACGGTTTCAGTTATAAAGGCGATCCTAAGAAAAATGAGAGCTATTACGCTTATGGAAAACCTGTGTTAGCTGCAGCAGCAGGCAAAGTCGTGAAGGTAGTCAATGACATTCATGATAATTATCCTGTGGGCACCGAGAATACGGAGCAAATCGCCGGAAACCATGTCATCGTTGATCATGGCAATGGAGAGTTCAGCTACTACGCCCATCTGCAAAAAGGATCGGTCAGCGTCAAAGTCGGCGATGTTGTGAAAGTCGGTGATATGCTAGGGAAATGCGGAAACTCGGGGAATTCCAGTGAAGCCCATCTTCACTTTGAAGTAGCCAACAGTGCGGAGCTATACACTACGCAGTCGCTGCGGGTGAAATGGAAGGGTGCGGATGATTATGAGCAAGGCACCTTTATAAAGGCCCCTTAAAAAATAAAGGCTGTTATAGTCGTTGCTTTTCGAACGACTATAACAGCCCTTTTTATTAAACCTAGATCGTAGGGTCAAATGACTTCGGTTGCACTTTTGAATTCAAGTGGCCAGGCTGTCTTGGCGTTATAGCCAATGGCTGGAGCATGGCTATGCAGGCATCTATGGGAACATTATTCTTTTAACAAAGATAGCGTTTATCTGGAGAATGACGCATATCCCATTATGAAAGAAGCCGCGATTTTCTACTTGGATTGGCTAGTTCCAGATGATAAATCGCCGTATCTTGTCACTAACCCTTCCACTTCACCAGAGAATAAATTTGTCACTGAGGCAGGAGATCCTTGTGCGGTAACGAAAGCATCTACGTTAGATCTTTTGCTCATCCGCGAGTTATTTACGTATTGTATCGCCGCATCGGAAATTCTGAATCAGGATGTGGAACTGAGAATGGAGCTGTTTGAGGCCTTATCGAAGCTCTATCCCCTACAAATAGGAAGAGGGGGGCGCCTGCAAGAATGGGCTGAGGATTTTGAAGAATGGGAGCCCGGACATCGGCATTTATCTCATTTATATGGTTTGTATCCTGGTGATCTACTTCAATACGAGAGAGATGCGGAGTTTGTTCAAGCTTGCAGACGATCATTAGAACATCGGCTGGAAAATGGTGGGGGATATACGGGCTGGAGCTGTGCCTGGAGCATGGCATTGTGGGCAAGATTACGGCATGGAGCTGAGTTTCACAAGAGCTGGCTATCGTTACTTCGAACCTCGACCTTTCCTAATCTTTTTGATGGGCACCCGTATATGGTGGATACCACCATTAATTATTCCCGCTCAATTTTTCAAATTGATGGGAATTTCGGCACCGCAGCCGCCATCGGAGGTTTCAATAGGGTCTGAGAATGGTGGCTTATGCAGAGTACGGTCAACGATTCAGTTGGCGTCAGAAGCACTTGATTCCATGTCATGTTCAACACGAAATGGCTTCTATATTTACGAATTTATCATGCCAGCGCGTGAGGATGTACTTATAAAGGCAATGATTTAAGGTGTTCTTCGAGCTTCAGTGGTTGTTTTTTAGCGATCGGCCAAAGAGCAGCCACTGTGCTGTATCCATAGGAAATAAGGAGGTTTTCTAGTGAACATTAGAGCATTGTGTGAAGGGATAAAGCTTGATCCTGCTGCTAGGCAGCAGGTTTATGAGTTTCAGATGAAAGAGGAAGAATATGCTGCTTATAAACAGTATTTTTATTTCGACAGATTTTCTTTTTTTGAATCTGTAAAACAATCAGAGGGCTACCGAAAGCTGCTATTATATATATTTGTAAGATTCGCAGTAGATGCTTATGAAGAGTATCGTATTCGTAATATAGAGGATGAGATCTATTATGATACATTCTCAGATATTCAGATCTGGTGTATGCAATGTCTGCGTGATTACGGTGAATATGGTATTGAAGAATATAACTGGCTGCAAGAGCATGTTCAGCTTCGTTTATTTCGTTTGGGAAGAATGCAATTTCAACCTATTGCGATGGACCGGGATTTAGTTGTTGATGGTTGTAAAATCTTTACCAATCAAATCGTGCTTAATGTGCACATACCAGCGGGAGAGCCTTTATCAGTTCAAAGTGTGGAGGAATCCTTTCAGTTAGCCAGAGCTTTTTTTAGAGGCATATCTCCAGTATTTATTTGTCATTCATGGCTGCTTGATCCAGAATTAAGTGAGATCTTGAACCCGGAATCGAACATTATTCAGTTTCAGAGTCAGTTCAACATTTATGAGGTCGATAAGAGTTCCAAGGAAGCGGAAGAAAGAATATTTAATAAGTTAAACGAGTGCCCGGATGACTACGAAGAGAACACCCAATTGCAACGGAGTGCAAAAGCCTTTCTAATGGCAGGCGGTAAGTTAGGAAGTGGTTACGGGATTAAAGTACATAAGTGAGACTGAATTCATAGATTGAATATTGATTCGGAGCGCTAGAACGGCAGAAATGCCGTTTTTTTCTGATATAATGCGAATAATAGGCTTAACTCCAATTACTATTTCAGTGAAATTTGGACGCGTGGATCAAGTTTTGGCATAATAGAAGTTGTTTTTTTACGAGTAATACGTCGTTGGTTTTGTTCTCTTGTGTTGATCAAGATCGCCTTATTCCTTCTAATGGGTTTAATTAATTTCAAATCGGATAACGAAATGGGTGATATTCTCATAGGAACAATTTTAATTTTACGTGAGCTACTTTTTCCAGTAAACCGCCGCTTTACATAGCTGACTTTCCGTTTTCTTCGCTTTATTTTGGTGCTAAAAGTTCTCCAAGGGGTTAGATTAAGAAGTTGGTTATATAGCGCTGAACCAGGGGAATCTTTATTCCAGCATTTTTTATCTCCGGCAAAATGAACGATTTTATTATTGAAGTCATGATCTGGGATGGCCATGTTGAATGAATTAAAACGAATATCAAGTGGGAGGTAATTCCCTCCAAAAACCGCATTCAGAACATCCTGATCAGGCATGGTTACGTCAGGGAATGTACGTAAAAAGTTCAGCATTTCTACGTACCAATTCGAATTCTGGCGGATATTATTCAAAGAAAATAAAATAACTCCGGAATTAAAATAAAGCTCAGGATTTAGCCCCTTAGAACTGACAATATGCGCAACCTCCATAATCGCCTGATCCCAAATCGCACCCAAATATTTATCGCCTAGTTCCACCTGCCACAAATCGGTAATGTCCATGTTTACCAATACATCGCAATCTAGATAAATGATTTTGTCTACAGGTATTAAAGCGGGAAGAAGTAATCGATACATACAAGCCTGTGTCCATACACTGATGGAGTTAATATTGGCAAGAACCTGAAGCATATCATCGGGTAAAGTGATCGAATAATAACTAATCGTATGATGATGTTTTGTGGTTAATTTGTCGAGCTTTCGCTTGTTATCTTCGGTTAAAGAGATATCATGTAAAATATGAACATGAATGGGGGAACTTGTATGTTGAAAAATTGATGCTAAAACGACACCAGCATGCTCAGCATATTGTCCATCCTTATCTTGAAAGGCCAAGGCGATTTCGATCATTTGATTTATCCTCTCTCTACATTAGTGTACTTATGTACCACAGTATACGTTTGTCTTGACGAGTGGATAAAGGCATTACACCTACGATATTAACCCAATTTAATTTGCACACTCACAAACCAAGCTCTGCACTTCAGAGACTTGGTTTGTGAGTACACTAATTTTTATTTTCGCAGCTTAATTCGATCTATGTGATGGTCGTTATTTTTATGTAGAATAAGATCTGCGCGGTTTCTGGTAGGTAAAATATTGTGTATCAAATTTACATAATTGATTTCTTTCCATATTCTTTTTGAGATCTCGATAGATTCTACTAGAGATAATTGTGCATATTTTTTAAAATAAGACTGCTCATCTTGGAAGGCAGTATCTCTAAGTTTAATAAACCGATCAATATACCATGCCTCTATATCATTCACATCAGCATCAACATAAATTGAAAAATCAAAAAAATCAGATACAAAATAGTTTGGCACACTTTGATTAATCGTCAAACTAGTCTGAAGAACATTTAATCCTTCAACAATTAGGATGTCCGGGTTCTCGATCGTGATATATTCATTTGGCACAATATCATAAGTTAGATGCGAGTATACAGGGCTTTGAACACTCGAAACACCAGACTTCACTTTAGTTAAAAATGAAATCAAATTACGTGTGTCGTAGCTTTCTGGAAAACCCTTTTTCTTCATGATTCCGCGCTTTTCTAGCTCAGCATTGGGAAGTAAGAACCCGTCAGTCGTAACTAAATCTACTTTTGGAAGGGGAGGTAATTGAGAGAGGAGTTTCTGAAGAAGTCTAGCGGTTGTACTCTTGCCAACAGCGACACTTCCAGCGATGCCTATGATAAATGGACCTTTCTTCAGATCGTCATTTAGAAATTGATTCAGAGATTCTTTAAATTTATGAGAGGATTGAAGTTGCAAATTTATCAAATGGGACAGAGGAAGATATACCTCATTTACATCCTCAATAGAGATTTTCTCGTTGATACTTTGGATATCCATAAGTTCTTCTTCTGATAATTGGATAGCGGTGAAATCGCTTAGTTTTTTCCAATCCTCACGTAAATAAAGTGTATATGCTGAATTATTCACCATTAAAGTTTCCACATCCCTGAATTTTTTAGAGATTCGTCTGCACTTAGGTATTATAACCGTTCATTCAACATCATTCCATTCATTGCATTCGACATTATTATGGACATTAAGGATAATCCGTTTTCAATAAACAGGAAAATTGATTAAAATATAGAGTATGAGTCAGAATGGAGTGGAGCAATGGGAGTTTTTCGAACAGTTGAATTATTGAAAGATCATACGCGCAAGGGTACGTTCCAAGAAGAGTCAGAGGCCAGAAAAATTGTGATAAGTATTTATTATCCGGATACGGATGGTTTGCTCAATAAAAATGAATCTGAAATAATATATATGGATCTTTTCCGCCCCTGTGAACAACAAGCGAGAGCAATTCTACAAGATATTGGTATGAATATGGATATCATAGATGGATTATCTACCTCAATCAGCAAGCGAACATTTCAACAGAAATCCAAACGATCCTATCCAGTGATCATCTACTCTCCCGCACTAGGCTTAGATAGAGATATGTATATTTACAATATACAATCGCTGGTAAAGCAAGAATTCATAGTGGTAACTGTTAGTGCTGCTTATGAAGCCATGTTTACCGTTTGTCCCAGTGGAGAATTTATTAATCAATCAGAAGCCATGAGGAACATACAGGCTACGGATTATACCGAATTACATCACTTGATTTCTATTCGAAAAAAGGATATACAGTATGTTTTAAGTTACCTATCCAATCTGAACGTTAAGGATAAGGATAGAATGGGAAGTTTTGATATGGATAAGGTTGGCATTATTGGACATTCGATCGGCGGTGCTACTGCATTAGATTTAACTATGGAAGATGATAGAATAAAAGCCGCAGTTTTATTAGATGCAAGTATGCATTTATATATTGAGAATGAAGTGAAGAATAATACGGTACCCATACTTGTATTAAGGCAAAAAGCTTCTGCTTTAGAATCCTTAAGAAATATTTTACAGAAGAAAATAGCAAATGATTTCATCAAAGGACAAGAGAAGCTTTTTTGGAATTGGAACGGATATAAATCTTTTTTGAAAATACGAAATGCAACACATATGTCATTTAGTGATATGCCTCTTTTTGAGGAGGACGAGACTTTATATCAAAGAACATGTGGAACTCATAATCAGATAAATGAGCTTGTAACTAAGTTTTTTCAAGAGCATCTATTAGATCAGGGGAATGCCTATTCTACATTAATTAGTCATAATCATAGTGATTTCTGTGTGATCAATGGCAGTGGAGATGAAGTTCTGTAATTTAGCAATAAACTCTCCTTCGTTTATACCGATAAACATAATAAGGGAGGGGATTACGAATGCATTCTGCTCAGTCTAATGAGATGATTTGTAACCATATTGAAAAATACATAGGGGTTATTGATAATGTCTTTAAAGAGATTATTTCAGATGTTCTATCGATTGATATTCTAATTGTTAATCCGACGCCTGAGCGAGATTTCTATACTTTAATTACATCTGGAATGAGTGAATTTGCTATGCAGGTTCCAGATGGCGCAGAAGAATATCAATATACTGAATTAATGATTTGTCTCCCGTCTACATGGAAGCTGTCCGATGAGGATTTTAAGGATGAACGAAATTATTGGCCGATACGAGCTCTAAAAACAATGGCTAGGTTTCCCCATGAATATAATACTTGGCTCTATATGGGGCATACGCTTGTGAACGGTAATCCAGCACAGCCTTATAGTGAGGACACAGGATTTCAAGGGAGTTTCGTGTGGGTTCCGGATGTTGAAGATAAATCTGGATTTTTTAACTTGGAAATGACCAGTGAGAAAGTGGTGCACTTCTATACTTTAATTCCACTTTATGGGGAGGAGTTAGATTATAAAGTCAAGCATGGCGAGGAAGAGCTGCTTAATAAGTTAAATAAGGTTGGGGTTACCGATGTTCTGAATCCTTCCCGTAAGAATAGTTGTAAGAAGATATTTGGACTCTTTTGAAAAACAAGAAAAACGGCCGAGGGCCGTTTTTTTCTTATTCTTTGATCCCAAAAGCAATCCAGCGTCCATCGACATCTTCGATGACAAATTCCTTGTTATTGTAATCGGCATCGTACCCATAGCCATACAACTCTCGATTTGGAATGACCTTTTGTCCTTTGGATTGTGTAAGGATAATTCTGTATCATCACGATACAGACAAATATGCAGTTCCTCAGTATCTAAATAGGGCATAGGGCACAACTTGAAAGCCTAAGTACTGACTGTAATAAGCAGCCGTTTGCTCAATACTCAGGGTAGGAAAGATACTATGTGATTGTAAAAGCTTTTTATCCACGATTGAATTCATCCTTTCAAAAATAGATATCCATATATTACCTTGCGACAAAGATTTCAACAATACGTGGAGTTGACATTCCACAGGCGACATTCATGGTTGACAGCTTCGATGTTCTATAATAATATACATGCATGAGCATGCATTTATTATATAGCTTTAGTTTAAACTATATAAGATGAACTTGGAAAATTGAGATTAGGGAGAGAAGTGACGAAGAGGAGTTTTGGAACTGTAGGCGCGATAGTTGACCGCCTTTGTCTCTAGATTTCAACTACTAGTATTGGTTAAATAGAAGAAATCTGGAGACAACAGCGGCCGAAAGTCCAAACATTCCTTGTAGTTACGATCGATCCTTATAAAAAACTCGAGATCATTTGTTTCAATGTTCATAATAAATTTAGTTTTTTATAATGAGGAGAGATATCATGAAAGACTTGTTTACCCCGTATGAAATGAAGAATTTGAAATTGAAGAACCGCGTGGTTATGCCTCCGATGTGTCAGTATTCCGTGACGAACAAAGACGGGATTGCTACCGATTGGCATTATAATCATTACGTAAGTCGCGCCATTGGAGGAACTGGATTAATTATTATTGAAATGACCGATGTGGAGCCTGATGGCCGAATTACTGATTTTGACCTTGGTATTTGGTCCGATGAGCAGATTCCAGCACTGGCTAGAATTGTTGATGCTTGTCATTCCTATGGGGCAAAAGTAGGTATTCAAATTGCTCATGCTGGGCGTAAGGCAGAAGATGCAGCAGTTCCTGTATCCTCTTCTGCCGTTCCATTTGACGCTGACTCCAAAACACCACGTGCCCTAACGACTGAAGAAGTGAAGGGTATGGTTGAGAAATTCCGGTTGGGCGTGAAGCGTGCGATTCAAGCGGGGTTTGATGTTATCGAACTTCATGGTGCGCACGGTTACCTCATTCATCAGTTCCATTCACCACTAACGAATCAAAGAACAGATGAATATGGCAAAGATTTGACTCTCTTCGGTACTGAAATCATTCATGCAGCTAAAAGCGAAATGCCTGAAGGAATGCCACTAATCATGCGTATCTCGGCTCAAGAATATGTCGAGGGCGGATACGGAATCAAAGAAAGTATGGAAATTAGTAAGGCCTATAAAGAAGCAGGAGTAGATATTTTTCATATTAGTACAGGTGGCGAAGGTCCAATCGGAGCTGCTGGTATGCCCGGAACGCATGCGGCGTATCAAGTTCCTTTGGCAAGAGAGATCAAATATGGCTTGAATGTTCCGGTGATTGCTGTAGGTAGATTGGATGAACCGACTCTTGCCAATGCAGTCATTGGTAATGAGGATGCTGATCTTGTCGCAGTTGGCCGGGGAATGCTGAGAAATCCGTATTGGACTTTGGAGGCTGGGGTTGAGCTTCAGAAAGATGCCGGTATTCCTCGGCAGTATGCCTTTGGATTTCCTAGAATTAAAGGATAAGGACTAACAGAATAAAATCGAATCATTTGGAGAGACCGGCTTCTTGGAGAAACGGTCTCTTCTCTTTTTTTGGATTATGCTTGGCACAATGGATGTGGAGTGTAGTACTATTATATAGAAGAAAAAATTCATGAATAATCATACGCTCAGGAGATGAATAGATAGATGGACAAAATTCTTAACAATGACCTTATCACGAATTGGTTGACGTTAACACATATACAAATGAATGTGACGAATGAATTAGAAGTTAATTTGCAAGCGAATCATGGCTTATCTTTAAAAGAGTTCTACTTGCTGTTATTTTTATCGGAAGCTCCGGAAAAGAAATTGAAATTGCAGAAACTCGAATCCATGGTCGGTTTAAGCCAAAGTGCCGTTTCACGACTGGTTAGTCGGTTTGAAGCCAAGGGCTGCGGAGCTTTAGAAAGAAAAGCATGCGATGATGATCGCAGAAGTATTTATACCTCTATGACCCCCATTGGTGAAGGCAAGCTCATTAGTGCTCAAGAAACCTTTAAAGAAACTCTAATTGCGGCTTTTCCGGAAAAAGATGTGGAACAGCTTCTGGAACAAATGCTTCGAATGAAGCGACAATCTTGAATCTACAAAAGAAACCTCTGAGTTGGTAAATGGAAAGCATCTCCATTCCCCATACAGAGGTTTTTTATGTAAGGTTTACTCATTCCATTTTCGCCTGGAAAGCTGGTAATAATTATAACTCTCATGTTCAATCGTAATCTCGTTAAGTAAGCTGAAGTCACATTTTTGTAGGACTCTATTAGAGGCTGTATTGTGTATTAGAGCAATAGCGTTTAATACATCGGTAGAAGTGTGCTCAAACAAATACTTAATTAATCCCTTGGCAGCTTGTGTGGTATAGCCTTTGCCGCGATGATCCTTGGATATGGCATACATGATTTCTCTGTTCGGAGAGGGTAATTCATCCTTCATTCCTGTACAGCACCAACCAATAAACTCCCCCGTTTCTTTTAAAACAATGCCTAAACGAAGACGAAGCTCCCCGATGTTTACAGCCGCTGAGACCGCTTGTAGAAACTGTTGGTTTTCTTTTATTTCATAGTTTATTAACCAATCTAGCCGTTGTTCTTTAGGGACATTCCAGTCGGGCAGAAATTCTATGATTTCAGGTTGCGTGGTAAGTGCGTGAAACTCGTCTAAATCCTCCACTCTAAACTCTCGTAACAGGATATCTTTACATTCAATTGTAAATAAATCACGTTTTGTTGACTCGAAACCTACACGGTTATTCATATTCATCTCTCCTTCGTACATCCAAAGTCATTTTATCATGAATAAAAAGGTTGATTTGGTAATCTTTGATTATAAAAAATAGTTTTCTTTTATTTCACATAAATATTAATTGGTTAAATGCTTCGCTGGTTCACACACCTAATGTGAATAGAAAGAATGATGAGAAGGTTACTCCAGTTGCTTGATGAATCTCTGAATCTAACTTACACTGGTGAAAGTACAATCACTCGAATGACTCTCCATCCTGAGATCCTCCCAGAATATTTTTCGCCACACAGATGCTTTCATTTCACGAGAATATAGTTCATATCTTGCCCCTAATAGGAGGACGATACAATGATGAAATCATTCAAAACGGACTGGAAAGCAAATCTAAAAAATCCACAAACGATTATGGCTTTGTTTACTTATCGTTACGGAAATTGGGTGTATTATCGGGTGAAAAGTGGCCTGATCCGCAAACCTTTGTGGCTCCTATATCGAATGATGGATGTGCTGTTTGTCCGAATTGTTGCCAATGGAGAGCTTCATGCTCAAGCTCAAATTGGTGATGCGCTTCATTTACCGCATGGGTTAAATGGAATTATTATTAGTCCAAAAGCGGTGATCGGCAACAACGCTACTATTTTTCACCAAGTGACCATTGGGGGGAGAAATAACTTAGGGGAACCCGTGATTGGCGATAGAGCGTTTATCGGAGTAGGTTCCAAAATTCTAGGTCCGATTACGCTTGGAAACGATGTTAATATCGGAGCCATGTCTGTCGTGGTTAAGGATGTGCCGGATAATGCTTCGGCAGTAGGAATTCCTGCTAGAAATATTTTGCGAGATGAACCCAAACCTGAGAATACAAGATAACGGCGGGATGTTCTAGTACATAGGGTATCGCTTTATTTTAATAAGTTCCAGGGTATAATTAAAGCATCCAAGAAATCTTGTAATAACCTTCTAGAGATCGGAGTAATGAAATGAAATATAGCAATTTAGAAGAGTGTGTTAATGATTTAGAGAAACATGGACATTTAGTTCGTATTCGTGAAGAAGTGGACCCTTATCTAGAGATGGCCGCGATTCACTTGAAGGTTTATGAAGCTGGTGGGCCTGCATTATTATTTGAAAATGTAAAAGGCTCGAAATTTCGTGCCGTATCCAACCTTTTTGGAACGATTGAGCGTAGTAAGTTCATCTTTCGGCGTACTTGGAACTCCACACATAACGTAATTGCACTTCGTAACGATCCTGTAAAGGCACTTAAGAATCCTTTTAAATATGTAGGGACAGGGCTATCCGCGAGAAAAGCTTTGCCTATCAAAAAGCCAGGGGGTCTACCAAGTGGTTTTCAGGAAATCAGTATTTCTGATCTTCCACTGATCACACATTGGCCAGATGATGGTGGCGCTTTTGTCACATTGCCGCAAGTGTATTCCGAAGATCCAGACAAGCCAGGCATTATGAACTCTAATCTGGGGATGTACCGTGTTCAATTGAATGGTAATGATTATGAACTCAATAAAGAGGTTGGCATTCATTATCAAATTCACCGTGGTATCGGCGTGCATCAAGAAAGAGCCAATCGAAAAGGAGAGCCGCTAAAAGTGAGCTGCTTTATCGGCGGACCTCCAGCGCATACGTTATCGGCTGTAATGCCTTTGCCAGAGGGAATGAGTGAGATGATCGTTGCAGGCTTGCTTTCGGGACGTCATTTTAGCTATAGCTATGTAGATGGATATTGCATTAGTAATGATGCGGATTTTGTGATCACAGGGGAAATTCATCCTGGTGAGACGAAGCCGGAGGGGCCTTTTGGCGATCATTTAGGATATTACAGCTTGGTTCACTCTTTCCCAGTCATGAGAGTACATAAAGTGTACGCTAAAAAGAATGCCATCTTTCCATTTACGGTTGTCGGTAGACCGCCACAAGAGGATACTGCATTTGGTGAGTTAATACATGAACTAACGGGTGGAGCTATCCGCCAAGAAATCCCGGGCGTTAAAGAAGTTCACGCAGTCGATGCTGCGGGTGTCCATCCCCTTTTATTTGCGATTGGCAGTGAACGTTATACGCCTTATCAACAAGTGAAGCAGCCAGCGGAAATTCTTACGATCGCGAATCGGATTTTGGGTACTGGTCAGCTTAGTTTAGCTAAGTTTTTGTTTATTACAGCCGAAGAAAAACAACCTATCAGCACACATGATGTTGAGGATTTCTTGACGTATATTCTAGAGCGAATCAACCTTCGCAGGGACATTCATTTCTATACGAATACTACCATCGATACCCTTGATTATTCCGGCACAGGATTAAACAGCGGAAGTAAGGTGATTTTCGCCGCGGTTGGGGAAAAGAAAAGAGAGTTATGTACAGAGGTTCCTGATATTCTTAAAGAACTTCGGGGATCTGGAAATGCAAAGATGGTGATGCCGGGTCTCGTGGCGCTTCAAGGTTCTAAATTCACTACTTACGCTGAAGCAGCGAAGGAAATGAACAAGCTTAGTGAAGATATTCAAGCATCGGGAGCGCTCCCGTCTTGTCCGATGATCATTGTATGCGATGATAGTGAGTTCTTAAGTGAAAGAATTGAGAATTTCCTGTGGGCGACATTCACGCGCAGTAATCCTTCTCATGATATTTATGGCGTGAACAGTTCTACGGAGTATAAGCATTGGTCATGTGATAACGTGATTATTGATGCGCGTGTAAAACCTCACCAAGCGCCACCCTTAATTCCTGATCCAGCGGTTCAAAAGTATATTGAACGATTGTTTGCTCCGGGTGGCAGCTTAAGCGGGGTTCGAATCTAGTTCGTGGATGGGGAAGAGGGGAGTGTCTATGGCATTGACATTGCTTCTCCGGATTATGGCAGTCCGGTTACACTAGGCGATGCTGCGGAGCACTTACAGAAATCACATTTAGGAGATCGAATCCGTATTCAGTTCGAAATGGATATTCTATCGCCTGAGGTGGGTTTCCCGATCATCATTTTGATGTCATCGTGTTGTCTCATTGCTCGTGGTACTTTAAATCCTTTGATGAGTTAGCCAGTGTATTGAGGAAAGTGAAGCGATGGGGTCGAAAGCTATGTTTTGCCGAATGGGATAGCCGGATCACGACGATGGAGCAGTACCCTCATTTCTTAGCTATATTGATTCAATCCCAGTATGAATGTTTTAAGGAAAATAGTTTGTCTAACATTCGCACGCTTTTTACCCCGGAGGATATCAAAGAAATCGCTGAAAAGGCTGGCTGGCATATCCTTAAAGAGGATTCGATTAATTCTACTGGGCTTCAGGATGGTCGCTGGGAGATCGATATTACGTTATCAGAATATTTAAATGAGCTTGATGGCTTGACTGATGTTCCAGAGAAGTTCAAATCACATCTTCATTCGGAAATGAAATTACTACAAGCATATGCTGAACAAAAGGATATCAAGTCTATGTCTACCTTTGCGTGGATCGCGGAGTAAGCCGAAGGCTTTTGGAACTTAGGAGTTGACGATCAAAGCGCCTAGCCGGTAAATTCCGGCTAGGCGCTTTTTCGAGATTATCTAAGATTTAAAGAATCTTGTACGACTAATTCCACTATCATCGTCATATGAATCTAAACAACGAATGATAGGAGGTTTGTAATTATGGATTTGATGGATATTATCTCTAAGATTGTAGTAGTGATACATGTAATAGCTGCCATAGTGGGAATTGGACCTGCCTTTGTGTTGCCATTACTGACAAGCTCAGCCAAGACAGGCAGCCAACTTCGTTTTGTATTTGGAATTATGAAGAAAATAAACAGGTTCCCGAAGACAGGGGGGGTCACCCTGATTGTTACAGGTATTTTATTAATGATTATCGATAAAATGGGCTTGTCGGTGTTGTGGATAAATCTTTCGTTGTTATTTTTTATTGTGATAGAGGTCATTATTATTGGAATGGTTGAGCCTCGAATGAATAAGCTAACTAAGCTCGTTATGGCTAGCCATGGCGAGGAAATCCCTGAAGGTTACGCCGCTGCTATGAACAAGATCGCTCCGTTAGAAGCGGCTGTACATGTGCTTACTATCGTCATTATTATACTAATGGTAGTAAAGCCGGTATAGGATCGTAGCGTCTATTCTCAATGATCTCTTTATAATCTCTGATGAGTCCATCAAAAATATTCTCCCAGGATATGTTGGCTGACTCCAGTAATTCCTTATTCAACTATCGTATCCCGTTAGCCATTCATGCAGCGCAAGAGCAGCGCTGCACCACAGAGGATGAAAATGGGTACCCCTATCTATACTGTTTGTACGGCTGGCGAAGAAGGTCGATAAGCTATGGTGCCATAGAGCCCAACCGTTAGTCTGATTCCGACCACCACGGTGCATCACAGAATGTCGCACCCTATTTGGGTAGCACTCATGGGAGCTTAATTGATTGTTCCTGCATCTTATGAATGAATCCCTGAATTCGTTTGTCGGCTTCATACAACTTCCACAATTCACTCACCTTCATTACAAAAACCTCCCAATAAACCTATTAAATCTAGGTTTTCATAATATGATAATTGGTAATTTTTATTGTATGACCGAATCATTTTTCAGTCATTACAGGAATGCTGCCCCATTAGCTATAGAAAAAAAGAAGCTGTGATCCACAGCTTCAAGTATGATGTTAAAGTACGCGTTTGTTTAAGTGATACTACCTCACAATAAATGCAATAACCCCAATTATAATACACAGAATTCCACTCAAAAATTGTCCTAATCCTGAAGCTTCTCCCATTAACAGCAAATTGAATATGTTTTTATTTTTTCTATTTTTTCCAAATAATCCATCATCTCTTCTCATACGATAAATACCCCAAACTACTAGAACTATCCCAAAAATAAATAATATAAAAAGCATTTACATTCCTCCGTTGTTTGTTTAATATGTGCATATTTATGAAATCTATTATTTGTCATCCTCATCGAAAATAAAGGTTTCTTCGATTGATAAGTTAAAAACTGAAGCTATTTTATACGCAAGTAACACAGATGGGTTATACTTTTGTTTTTCTAATGAGATGATTGTTCTAGAAGATACACTTACTTTATCAGCTAATTCTTGTTGCGTTATTCCATATTCTATTCGCAATTCTTTTACTCTATTTTTCATGAATCCTCCGAATTAAAGGACAAGATTGTAATACTTTCTAGACCCAATTTCACTAATTATTAAAGATACTAAGACAACAAATAATGTAGTATTTGTTGGTATTACCACATAATTAGTTAAAAACATAAGAATTAAAATTTCGAATATTAGAATATGCATGGAAAAGCGAGCAACTTTTCCATCAATTAAAGCATCTCTTTCATCATATTCTTTTGATAATTCCTTTTCCTGTGATTTATTCTTTCGGGATGTAATGTAAGAAATTGTTGAATACAACAAAATCATTCCCCCTAGGAATACTGTGATATAGCCAAAATTAAATCCTACTGATGTATCGAGAATGATTTGAATGCTTCCCAATATAATTATCAAGGTTGAGACTAAAAAACGCTGTATGAATAGATTTTTCAAACATACCTCTCCTAACCAACTTATTCTTCTGGAGTGAAGTTTACTTCATATGAAGTTCACTTCACGTGAAGTTGAGTTCATAATAACATATTACAAAGCAAACATCAAATGGTAAATAATAGTGCTTGAAGTAACGAAATATTTCAGTATTTGAACCATTTCTGTTATAAAAGTGTTCAACTAAACTGCCCATTTGTTGAACAAAAGGCAGCCTATCGTGTTGACCGGCTGCCTCCTAGTCTTTATTGAGTATCGTTCTTCGTTAGTTCAATCCCAAAGTCAATTCAGCTTTACTTACAGTCAGTAAAGCATCGCCCTATTTGGATCAGTTGCTTTTACTGGTTTGGTTTTATCTAAATCTTTTATGCTCTCAGGCGCTTTATATCTTGTCTAGGCGGAAAACCAAACATGCGGGAATACTCACGGCTGAATTGCGAAGGGCTTTCATAGCCTACTCGAAATGCCACATCAGTGGCATCTGCTGACTCGGTTAGTAATAGCCGACGGGCTTCCTGAAGTCTCAGTTGTTTTTGGAACTGAATAGGGCTCATCGCAGTTACTTCTTTAAAGTACCGATGAAACGAAGAAACACTCATATTCGCTATTTCGGCAAGCTCCTCAATCCTAAATGAACTAGCATAGTTATTCATGATATGTTCAATAACATCTTTAATTTGATGAGTTGAACTTCCTTCCATTACAATATGCTCCAATGCAGTCCCATTCTGACCTTGTAGCACCCGATAAAGAATCTCTTTTGTAAATAGTGGAGCAAGAACTGGAATATCTTTAGGCTGATCTAGCAAACGAGCTAACCTGAGAACCGCATCCATTAAAGAAGACTCCATCTGGCAAACAAACATAGCTCGCTTAGGATTTTCTTTAGAGTGAACACGAGCTTCAGTATCCTGTAAAACCTCTAAAATTTGACTCGGTGTAAATTCAAGTTTGAATCCTAAATATGGAACATCGGGAGTAGCTTCAGTGACTTGGGCGGTAACTGGCAGGTGAACGGATGCAATTAGGTAATCGGAAGGAGTGTATCTAAAACGCTCCTGTGCCAGCCATACCTCTTTTGCCCCTTGGACCACCAAACATAAGGAAGGTTTGTAAACCCCGTGCCTTGGTACGGACGCATTCGAGTCACGCAAGAAAAATAAGGACGGAATAGCAGTTTGGTGAACACCGTCCTTTTCTGAGTAACACTCAATGATTTTCACGAGCTCATTCTGCTGTTTAGTGATTATTTCAGACATTTGATCCTCTCATTTCGTCATTCTTTATAGTTGATTATAGTCCATATTCATTCAATACATAAGTGGTAGTGAGAGGATTAGGCAAACATCTGACATGAATGGGATAACGGTCACTTTGTCATCTGGTGCATAATAAGGATGTACAAAAGGAATTGTTTACACATAATCATTGAAATACTGGAGGCTTATATCATGCAAAAAGTAGTTTTGAACAATAAAGTTGAAATGCCTGTACTCGGTTTTGGTGTTTTTCAGATTCAAGATGCAAATGAATGTGAGCAAAGCGTTTATGACGCTATTTTGGCAGGTTATCGCCTGATTGATACTGCAGCCTCATATCAAAATGAAGAAGCAGTTGGAAGGGCAATTAAACGGAGTGGTGTGGCAAGAGAGGAATTATTTATCACTACGAAGCTTTGGGTTCAAGATACTGGTTATGAGCGCACAAAGAAAGCATTTGAAAAATCGCTGAATAGATTGCAACTTGATTATTTGGATTTGTATTTAATTCATCAGCCATTTGGCGATGTGTATGGCTCTTGGCGCGCTATGGAGGATTTATATCATGAAGGCAAGGTCCGTGCAATCGGCGTTAGTAATTTCCAGCCGGATCGTCTGATTGATTTGATTATTCATAATGAAGTAGTCCCTGCCGTAAATCAGGTTGAAACACACCCGTTCAACCAGCAAATCGGAAATGCGAAATTCATGAAAGAAAACAAAGTTCAAATCGAGTCCTGGGCGCCTTTTGCTGAAGGGAAAAATAACTTGTTCGAGAATGAGGTATTGGTACCTATTGCTGAAAAGTACAATAAATCCGTTGCCCAGGTAGTTTTACGGTGGCTGACACAAAATGAAATCGTTGTGATTCCAAAGTCTGTTCGTAAAGAAAGAATTATCGAAAACTTCAATATCTTTGATTTTGAATTAAGCCAAGAAGATATGGAGTCGATTACTGCGTTAGATACGAGACAGAGTCTGTTCTTTTCACATAACGATCCTGAAATGGTGAAATGGATTAGTAATAGAAAACTAGATATCTAACCCTATTTTTGAATGAACTACTTTGTAATTACTCCAATCTTATGAGATAATAGAGTTTTTCCGTTGATTCTATTTTTCACGGCATGTTAGAGATGCCTGATCAAATATTGGAGGTAGGCTTGTTGGCGACACAGTATCCTTTTGAATACGATCGGACCAGACCTTTTATGGAACAAGTAGGGGAATGGGTCGGAGATGTATTCTATGAAATTCTTCCTGAAGCAGGATTTGAAGTTCGTGATGAACAGATTTACATGGCTTTTCAAGTAGAGCGAGCTTTTGCCGAAAAAAAGACGATCTTTGCCGAGGCAGGGGTTGGTACGGGCAAAACTTTAGTGTATTTGTTGTATAGCATTTGTTATGCGCGTTATAGGGGTAAACCTGCGGTTATTGCTTGTGCGGACGAGTCGTTGATCGAGCAGCTTGTGAAGCCAGAAGGTGATATTGCCAAGCTTGCCAAGCATCTGAACATGAATATTGATGCCAGACTAGCGAAATCGCCTGATAAATACATGTGTCTGAAGAAGCTGGATCATGCCCGCAACAATGATGACGGGAGCTTGCCGCTGGAGAGTTTATATACTACTTTGCCTGATTTTGTACATTCTCATGCTCCGATGCAGCAGTTCCATGCCTATGGAGACCGTAGGGATTATCCAGATCTGAATGACGAACAATGGAACAAGATTAACTGGGATACGTTTCAGGATTGTTTTACTTGCGATATGCGTCACCGCTGTGGACAGACGTTGTCCCGTGATCATTACCGGAAGTCTAGCGACCTGATCATTTGTTCTCACGATTATTACATGGAGCATATTTGGACCTTTGAAGCGCGTAAGCGGGAAGGGCAAATTCCTCTGCTTCCAGAGCACTGTGCAGTTGTTTTTGACGAAGGGCATTTGCTAGAATCTGCCGCCATGAAGGCGTTAGGATATAAAATGAAGCATGTCGTCTTTGAAGAGTTGATCTCTCGTCTGCTACAGAATGAGATCCGTGAAACGCTCGCCGTACTTATCGATGAAGCGATAATGCAAAGTGAGCAGATGTTTAAATACATTCGTCGTCAATGTCGCAGTATCCCTGGATCGGATCGAAAAAGTATTGAACTCAATGCTCCGCTAATCCGTGAGGTACATCGCATGCGTAGTGTAATCGCCGCTATCGAAGAAGAATTAGTATTTGAAAGTGGACTTTACACGATTGATGAATATCAATTGCGGATTGTGGAAGAACGTTTGGAGACCATAGAGATCGCGTTGAGATTGTTTGAGGATTCAGGTGCATTAATCTGCTGGGCGACGGAAGATAGCGATGGCTTAACGCTGTCGGTCATGCCACGTAATGTTAAGGAAGTACTCCAAGACAGCTTGTTCACGCAAAAAATGCCAATCGTATTCTCTTCGGCTACATTATCCGTGGATAAATCATTCCAATACTTGAAGGATAGTCTTGGGATACACGACTTTCTGTCTTTCTCTGTAGACTCACCTTATGATTATGAGCACCAGATGAATGTTTATGTACCTGAGCTTCGGAGCGGTGATTTTACTGAGAAAATGGAGATCTCCTTGAAGCTTATCCAGCAGACTGAAGGAAGAGCCCTGCTGCTGTTCCGTACTCGCGAAGAACTCCTGCAGTTCAAGCAGCTAAACTCGCTGAGATCAGATTGTAGCCCATATTCTTTCCTATATGAAGGTGATCAAGAGATCAGCTATCTGATTTCAGCTTTTCAACGGGATGAGCATAGTGTGCTATGTGCGGTAACGCTGTGGGAAGGACTAGACATACCAGGACCTTCACTATCTAATGTGATTATTTGGTCGCTACCTTATCCTCCGCTTGACCCTGTATTTATGGCGAAACGTGCGGAGACCTCTAATCCTTTTGAAGATGTGGATTTGCCTTACATGCTGCTAAGACTTAAACAAGGGATGGGACGTCTGATCAGAACGGGTACGGACCAAGGAATTGTGACGGTACTTGCGGAAGCTGAAGGACAACATCCAGTTCACGAGTATATAACTTCTGTACTACCGAAGGGTACTAAGCTTCAGAAGCTCGAAATGTAAATTTAATATAGGATCACAATCGCTCCTTTTGTGAGGTGGATGCTTCGGCATTCTGCTTCTCGAAGGAGCTTTTTTTACGTAAATGTAAGGATGCACACGAACAAGAGTATGAAGAGAGGATGGGAAAAAGGCAATAGGATGCCCGGGACTTATTGAAAAAAATTTAAAGCTTGAGTGACAAGAATTAAGAGACTTCTGGCTCCGAATCAAGCTGCACATTGTAGCCCAAAGATGCTAATTGTTTGACTAACCGTCTTGCTCTGACGTGCTGATTCAGATGATCCAAGTAATCTACACCTAGTTCTACATAAGGTTGCTGTCGAAGGAGCATGTGATAAATCATGGTGAGCATCTTGTGTGCCGTTGCAATCAGCGCCTTTTTCTTACCACGACGGGCAGCTAACTTCCAGTACTTCGAAGCTAAATACGTTTTTTTCGTTCGGGATGCCGCCCACGCGGACTCGGCAAGGATGGATTTTAGGTGTGGGTTGCCATGGAGGATACGTGAGGACTTTTTTTCCAGCACTTTCGTAGTTGCCAGGGGATAAACCGGCCCAAGAAGCCAAGTGGCGCTCGGAATGAAACTGAAGCATGTCCGCACCGATCTCAGCTAAAATGGCGGAAGCGGCAGTCACATCTACGCCTGGAAGAGTTCGGAGAATTTCGATTTCGACACGATAGGGTGCTAAATGTGAGTCTATGGTTTCATCGAAGTCCTGAATGGAATGCTCCAGGTGAGTAAGATGCTGCCAGGATTGAGCGAGAAGAAAACGATGATGGGAAGAAAGTTTACCTTGCAGTGCATCCATGAGTTGGGGGACTTTGTTCTTGATTTGTCCCTTGACGAGGGAACGTACGGATTCCTCATCCAGTCTGCCATTGTCCATGAGTTGGCGGAGCAAGGCGCGTCCCGTCACACCAAACACGTCGGAGATTACGGAAGCAAGTTTGATGCCAGCAGATTCCAGTACCTTCTGGATACGATTTTTTTCTGCGGTCATGTGATGAACCAACTTCTTCCGATGGCGCGTAAGTTCGCGAAGTTCCCGGATGTCTTGAGGCGGAACGAAGCTGCCCTCAATAAGGCCAGAACGAAGGAGTTTGGCGATCCATTCCGCGTCGGAGATATCTGTTTTACGTCCAGGAACATTCTTGATACGCTGAGCATTGGCGAGTCTAATCTCACAAGACTGTTCGAGCACATGATAAACAGGCTTCCAATAAACCCCTGTACTTTCCATAGCCACGTGGGTGCAGGAAGCAGCTTGAATCCAGGCCTCAAGCTCATGCAAGCCCTTGGACATTGTTGAAAAGGTGCGAATTTCTTTGTGGGGACGATCTTGGAGGTTGCCGCTTAAGAGACAAGCCACGACCGTATCCCGGTGGACGTCGAGTCCACAACAGTGTTCTAAAATTGCTTCCATGAAATAACCCTCCAAACCAAATGTGTGGAGGGACAGAGTAGGCTGCTGAGAAAGTAAGGATTTTTTTACACGTGCTCATCCGAAGATGGCGACAATGGGTTGTACTCATGACCAGCCGTAGACGGTTTTTTGTACGGGGTTATACCACCATTAAAGACCTCGTGTTTCTTCTGTCCCTCTATTCATAGAATAGACAGAAATGGTTGGATTAAGACATGGGTGGCAATGAGCAAATAACATTTTCATTCTGGGATGTGAACCGAGGGCTCATGAAAGTTTTTTGTGCGTAAATCCAAGCATAAGGATTACTAATCTTACGGATAGTATATTGGTATTTCACTTTCGAACCATGGCGTATTATTGTTGATTCATGGGGGATATACATACCTCCGTCATCTAGAGATTCATACAAGGGGTGTGCACGACATGGGGGATTCACAGGGATTATACCAATCGAACAATAAGAAACAAGTTGGTTTTGCGCTTGGCATTGGATTAACCTTAATGATTGCATTAGTCGCAAAATATTTAGCAGGCTTTCCATTTCTCTCTATTATGGGCCAATTGGTCATTGCCATCTTAATCGGAATTATTTGGCGGGCAACCATTGGAGTGCCGGGCACGATCACTCATGGCACTGATTTTTCCAGCAAAAAGCTACTACGTCTAGGGATTATCCTGCTTGGCATGCGGCTGAATCTAATGGATATCGTTGCAGCAGGTCCACGGGTATTTCTAATGGCTGTTATCGTGATCGTATTTACGATCCCTGTTGTATACGGACTTGCTCGACTGTTCAAGGTTGATAAGAGACTCAGTATCTTAACCGCCTGTGGAACAGCGATTTGCGGTGCGGCAGCGGTGGTGGCGATTGCTCCACAAATCAAAGCCAAAGATGACGAAACGGCCATAGGTGCAGCAATAGTAGCTATTTTAGGTACAATATTCACACTGCTCTACACTTTTTTGTATCCTTTTCTGGGCTTGTCGGATCTAGGTTATGGGGTATTCTCGGGAGCGACTTTACACGAAATTGCTCACGTCATCGCGGCTGCTGATGCAGGTGGGAATGCAGCGGTGGATATGGCGGTTATCGTCAAATTGACCCGGGTTGCCTTGCTCGTTCCGGTCGCCATCTTAATTGGGATTTGGACCAATCGTGCAGAAAGAAAGGTTCAAGGTGGCCAGTCTAAAGCATCGTGGAAAAGCATTCCTATTCCTTGGTTTATTCTAGGTTTCTTACTCGTCAGTGGTGTGAATTCGTTAGGGATCGTATCCGCATCGGTGGCAAATGGAATTGTAACGATTGCTTATATGTTAATCGCTATGGCGATGGCTGGTCTTGGTTTAAACGTTGATTTGGCGGCATTTAGACGGCTGGGGATGAAGTCTTTTGCAGCAGGACTTATAGGTTCGGTCTTGTTGTCCCTAGTAGGATTTACGTTAGTTCACTTGCTTGGGCTGGCATGATCTTTTGCATATATTAGGATGGTAAGAAATGAACTACTTCATATCTAAATATTGTCCTTCTGTTTATCATTTAATGTGGCTGGTTATGCATGAAATGGATGGAGGGACATCAGGTGAAATATTGCATAGGGGAATTTGCTTCCATTCTCGGTGTAACTGCGGATACGCTGAGGTTATACGAGAAACATGATATTGTTAGGCCGACTAAAGATAACAGCAATAATTACAGATATTTTAATGATTTAGATGTAAGAGATTTGCTAATGAGTAGATGTACAGAAGTATGGGGATTCGATTGCCGGAAGTGGCGACGCTGATGCTAAATAAGATGAATGAAATTCATAAAGAACTCAGGGAATTAGAATCCTCTTTATATACGTGCAAACTTAAATAACTGCCCGGCATGTACAGACTAAAGCAAACGGATAAGAACGCATTATTAAAAAATAATAATGTAAAAAGCCTGGTCAACACTTGGATGGATCTGAAGAAGCAACGAAGACAGGTGTAGATACAGAGTTTGGAAAAGCTGCTGAGTTCTTAGAACCTATGGGCGAAGAAGGTCCATATTACGCAATCATTGCTGAATCAATAACTTAGGTTCCGTTGGTGGTTTGCTAGTGAATACCAAGTTCCAAGTTCTGAATGATAAACGCACTCCGGTGCAAGGATTGTTTGCAGTAGGTCTTGAATCTGAAGGCGTATTATTTAACGACACATATGTTGGAAATGGCGTAGGAATAGGCTATTCCTTTACTTCAGGGCGTCTTGGCGGGGAAAACGCAGCTAGTATTGCATTAGAGAAATCTAAGTAACAATTTCCCGGAAAATATTTGAATTCTTGATCAAGACGCAGGGTTGTCCCTTTAGGATGTAGCGTAGACATAATTTTACGCAACGGGGAGAGCTCTGCGTCTTTTTTCGTGTGGACTAGAGCCAATCTTCCTTTAACAAAGATTTAAGCAGTTCTACGTTAGCTGCCCCAAGCTTGTTAGCGATTCTCTGCTCTAATTCGATTTTGGTGATCATCATTCTTTGATTGCATTCGATCCCCTTCTGGGTAAGGATGATGTTTTTGTCACGCAAATTTCCTTCGACTTCAACTGCTTCCACGTAGCCGCGAGATAACAGTCCTTGAATGCATTTATGTGTACCCTGCCTTGAAATATGAATAATTCTACTGATTTCTGAGATCGAGAGCATTTGATGTGCCTCAAGAAACGCTAGGATATGGGATTCAGTCTTATTGATTTGATCCGGATCTTGGTCAGTCACTATTTTACGTAGGGCTAGATGCTTCTCGCTGAGTAAATCAATTAGGTTCATTTCTTGCAGATGGTTATCCATGTGAACACTCCTAAATCATCGCTCGTTTATCCAAGTATAAGTCATTTGCGTTTATTGTCAACTTGGTTGACTTAGTTTAAGACGCTGTGTTATTGTAATCCAGGTTGACAATATAGAGATAAAAGATTATTTACGTTCATCATGTGTGCTTTGATGGTGCTGGGTATGAGCATTTACAATGTAGCGCTGATGGAGGGCTGGTCAGTACGCTAGTTAAAGATGTGATCATCGGCTACATACCTGCATTTATAGTTGCATTTATTCTGGATGTGTTTGTTGTAGGTAAGGTTGCGAAAGAGATTGCGCATAAGTTGGTTAAAGAGAATGATCCGATGATCAAAAAAATCATGTTCATATCCTTTTTTATGGTGACCGGAATGGTGTTGTTTATGTCCTTCTATGGCGCAGTTCTTCATGTAGGATTCTCCTCAGAACTAACGATGGCCTATCTGTCTGCGATAGGTAAGAATTTCATTGTTGCACTTCCACTGCAAATCATTCTAGTTGGGCCGCTCACACGATTTATCTTTGTAAAGATTACTCCAGCTACTGCATAGAGAATGTTTACATTACCATTACGCAAATCTGCAGGTTAGATAATACTATTATTCTATATTGATAGAAACTATCAATAGGAGTGAATATCTACTTGAAACCCACAGGTAAAGCAATAATTTCCCTTATACTTACAGCTGAGATGCTATTAGGCTCCGCTTGGATGGCAGGTCCAGCAGTGGCAGCATCCGTTCAATCGGGTACACCTTATACTGCAGACGGTAAATACGATGTTAGCATTCCTCATATTGTTGTTAATCAAGTGTATGGTGGGGGGAATACTGCCGATGCGTCAGGTGGATATTTCTCGAAAGGTTACATTGAGTTATATAACCCGATGGATTCAGATGTGAGTCTAGCGGGTTGGTCTGTACAATATTCGGATCCTAAGCTCGCTGGACAATGGAGCAAGCTGGATTTGAACGGAACAATTAAGGCTCATTCCTCTTATCTCATTACTGATGATGCGAGTAACAAGGATCACAAAAACGATATCAGTAACAAAGGCGATCAGTCTTGGCCGGGGATGTATTTTAATAACAAAGGCATGAAGGTTGTTCTGCTAAGTAGTACAGACTTGTTGCAGGTTGTGAATCCATTTCAAACGAAACCAAGCAGTTACGTGGACATGATTGATGCAGCGGCCAATGATAATAATGCGACGATTGACGGCTATGAAGTGGATTACCCAACGGGTAAAACGGAAGGTACCTCCAAGCAAAAATCAGTCCGTCGCGTTTATTTTGTGGATACAGATAACAATAAAGCAGATTTCAAACAAATTAGCTTTGATACTCTGGATGCTTCTTCCCTGGCATTGTTTAAACCTCATAACAGTGCGGATGGACAATGGAGTTTGAAAGTGCCTGATTTAGGCATCGCTACAAAGAATCTTTCAGAAGCAAAAGTCGGATCGCCTTATTCGGTAACATTATCCGTTTATGGGGGAGTACAGCCGTATTCTTTTGAAGCTGTTGGTTTACCAGACGGATTATCACTGGATGCAGCATCTGGGAATATTAGTGGAACACCGACGAAAGTAGGAGCGGCCACCGTCAGCATCGCCGTGTATGACAGCTCATCGCCTCGAATGAAGGCGGAAGCTGTACTTTCATTGAAGGTAGCTGAAGCTGCAGGTCCAGTAACTCCGGATCTGCTCAGCGTAACTAAGATCGGCGGTTATTCTGTAGGAGTGACCAATAAAGATGGCGGCGTGGCGGAGATCGTGAAGTTTAATCGCGATAACGGCAAATTCTATCTCGTTAATGGTTCATCTCACCCTGCAACAGTCGATATTGTGAATCTCAAGAACTCTTCCAATCCGCAAAAAGAATATAGTATTAACGTAGAACAGCTATCTGAAGTGGATGGATTTACATACGGTGACCTAACGAGTGTAGATATCAACACAGCTACTAAACGGATCGCTGTAGCCATTCAAGAAGAAAACGCCATGAAGAATGGTAAAGTTCTTGTTCTTGACTATGAAGGGGAATTGCTAGCTTCTTATGAATCGGGAGTTCAACCGGACATGGTGAAGTATACCGATGATGGCCGTTACATTTTGACAGCGGACGAAGCGGAACCACGCACTGCAGCAGGTGATCCTGAAGGTAGTGTAACGATCATTGATACGTACAAGAACACTTCGATTCAGGTGAAGTTCGATAACCCCGATGTGATTTTCGATAATGTGCATATTCGCGGGACGGCTGATCCGGTTACGAAACAGATTACAGGTGAAGGGGATAAGAAGGATGCAGTACGTGATCTGGAGCCAGAGTTCGTTGTACTTTCTGAGGACCAGACCATTGCTTATGTAGCCCTTCAAGAGAACAATGCCATCGCCGCAATCGATATTGCCTCCAAGAAGGTTCTATGGGTCAAAGGATTAGGCTTCAAGGATTTGAACCTTCCTAACAATGCTCTGGACTTGGTAAAAGATAATAAAGTGAGTTTGGAGAATGTTCCATTCTTCGGTACGTATATGCCTGATGGTATAGATCAGTACACGGTTGGTGGAAAGACTTATTTGTTCACAGCCAACGAAGGTGACGCAACCGAATGGGATAGTAAAGTGAGCGTGAGTACGGTCAAAAAAATGAAGGGCTCTTTAAATCCAGACTCAAAAGCGGCAGAGTTTCTGAATAAAAATAAAGATAAGTATGATAGTGTGGAAGTCATGTCTGATATGGGTAATGATGGGATTTACTTGTACGGTGGCCGTTCATTTTCCATATGGGAAGCAGATTCAATGAACCAGGTTTACGATAGCGGAAGCGATTTTGAAAAGATTACCGGAGAACGTCTGCCGGACTATTTCAATGCAAGCAACAGTAACACGACCATGGATAACCGTAGTACGAAAAAAGGACCAGAACCTGAGTACGTCAAGGTGGGTAAGGTTGGGCAAAAAGCGCTTGCCTTTATTGGTCTTGAGCGGATCGGTGGTCTGATGACTTATGATGTGACGAATCCAGAGAAACCGAATTTTGTGAACTATATCAATACTCGAGAATTCACGCCTGCGAACAACATCGAAACTGACACTGGCCCTGAAGGTATCGAATTTATTCCAGCAACGTCAAGCCCGACAGGATTGCCATTAGTGCTCGTAGCGAATGAGGTTGGCGGTACAGTAGGCATCTATCAGTTGAATGTAACGAAGATTTCACTGAACCAGACTTCGCTGTCATTGAAGGTGGGTGAAGCTTCAGCAACGCTTGAGGCCAATGTTGTTCCTGCTGTTGGTGGATCGAATGCTGTAACTTGGAGTTCCTCGAATCCAAGTGTAGCTTCCGTTGATAACAACGGTAAGGTAACTCCTTTGGCAAAAGGAACGGCGGTTATCTCTGCATACAGCGCAGATGGTTATGGTATAGCTGAATCGACGGTAACGGTAGCTGCGGCTGATCTGGTCACTACAAATCCGGGGCCAGGTACCACGGTAACCGTTAAAGATCCAGTTAAAGAGGCGGCTACACCAGCTGTAACCACAGAAGGTAATAAGATTATCGTAGAGGTTAAGGCTTCAGCGGATGCAGAAGGTAAGTTAGTAGCCTCCGTCACTTCGGATATGGTTACAGAGGCACTTAAGTCTCTGGCGAATAATGCAAACGGTCAGTTGGTGTTCCGCTCTAACGTAGATGCAACTGCGGGTGGAATTGCACTTAACTTCCCATCGAATGTTTTTGCGGCACTTGCAGGTAGTACTGCAAAGTCAGTTGTATTTGAAGCAGGAGCCGGTACGATAACGTTGGATCGTAATGCACTCTCAGCTGTGAACACAGTAGCAAAGGGTGAGGACATTAAACTGTCCATTAGTAGTGCAGACACTGATGGGAAAGGCAAAGCCCGGGCTGTGATTGGCACTCGTCCAGTCTTAAGTCTAGGGATTTTTGCAGGAAGCCTGCCTATTTCTAACCTAGGTGCTGGTTTTGCGACAATAACAGTACCGTATACACTAGGAGCAAATGAGGATGCTAACGCAGTCGTAGCTTATGATTTGACGAATGCAGGTCAAGTGGTTGTACTGGGAGGTAGCAGCTATAACGCAGCAACGGGACAACTGATTTTCCGAACTTCACAATTCTCCACGTATGCAGTAGGGTACAACAAAGTGAGCTTCACTGATATTGGAAGCAGCTTTGCTAAGGATTCTATTACTTATTTGGCCGCTCGTGATGTAATTACTGGCATCGGTGAAGGTAAATTTGGATCTAAGAGTCAACTAACCAGAGCAGATGTTACCTTGCTTCTAGCTCGTTTGGCGGGTGCTGAACTGAGCGCAGAAGGAACAGGAAACTTCACAGATGTTAAGGCTGACGATTATTATGCGGCAGCGGTAGCGTGGGCTAATCGCAAGGGAATTGTTACCGGAGTGAGTGAAGGACTGTTCGATCCTCAGGCAAATGTAACTCGTGAGCAGCTATCTGTCATGATGGTGCGCTTGGCGAAAGTTATGAACTGGACATTGCCTGTAAATGCCAACAGTTCAGCTTTTGCGGATCAGAACTCGATAAGCTCTTATGCTCTTGAATCAGCCACAGCTGCTCAACAGGCAGGAATTATTTCAGGAAAGCCTGTTGCAGGAAGTTCGGCGCTAAATTTTGCTCCAAAAGATAAAGCGACCCGAGAAGAAATAGCTCAAATGTTAGCGAAGCTGTTAAAGCTGAGTCAATCCTAAGCTATCATCAGATATCTTGATGACAATAGAAACGCTCTCCAATGCCATGATGGGCAAAGGAGAGCGTTTTGTTCTATGCTTTCTTTTTTACAGGTTCGAGCAGATTTAACACATACTGATTTCCACTACCTTTGGGGCTATCGTTACGGATATGCTCCTCAAGACATAATCTTGAATCGTGGTCAGCTTGATAATCAAAGTTATTGTCTAAAAAACTCATCAGTGCTTGCCATGAGCCGTAGATATCATCACTGCTTTCCGTCATCGCATAGAGACCGCCATCGAACCGCATCTCTTTAAGGTGGCTTGGTATTTCTACATTTTCAGGAATGGAGGCACAGAATCCATAGCCATAAGGGTTATTTTCACCACTAGGATGCGGATTCGTATTCCCACCAAATAGACGTGCTGTTCCCAAAAGATGGCTAGCTTCCAACCATTCCGTGACTGGAATCATTGCTTCATCCTCTGGAGATGTACTGACTGCAATATTATAGGCAAATCTCATAGGTGGAAGTGTAATGAATCTTACATGGATAGGTGGAGAGTGTTTAATCGTTGTCATAGATAGAACCTCCTCATTCTCATTGATATCATCCAATGTATTGCATGACTCTTCGTTCAACGTTAATAACAAATGGTTAGTTATGGGTTCCTCAATACGTGCGGATATTAATTGTAAAAAGAAGCGGATTTCGCGTTCCTTTTGTGTAAGTTCGGATTTCTCATTATGAATTGAAGCGGATTGCTGAAGAAGTGTTTCATATAAGGACTGAACGGACATGTTCTGTAGGACGGTTCCGATATCCTTAATACTAATATCCAGCTTTCTTAATAATGCGGTGATTCGAATGGCGAGGATTGCGTGCTCATCATAAATTCGCCAACCCGAGCTAGCCTCTCGGTGACTTTCAAACAATCCTTGTGCTTCCCAGTGACGCAACGTTCGACTCGTCAGCCCTATTTGCGTAGAAAGCTTATCAATGGTCACAAATCCACTCATAGACAACTCCCGTTCTATAGATTGATAAGGCGCCCTATGAGAAGTATTTTAGCACTTAACGTTACGTCAATTGCAAGGACTTAATTGTGTCTGTATGTTCGATATAATTTACATTTCTCATACAAAACTGTGCCCGGTATTTAATGTACAGCTTCTACAATTTAGATATTAGTAAAAAGTACCTATTGCCATATGAGGCTTTATACGGAGGATGATAATGTTGAAGGCTAGGTCTATGCATCTATCAATGAAGTGGAAGTTGATCTTGAGTTTTTCTGCCGTAGTACTATTCTTTCTAGGAGTAGCGCTATACCAAAACTATAAAATCAATCAAGTAGAAGTCTCTATGGAAACGCAAAAAATGGAGATGGAAAAAAGAATTATAGTATCTACAATTACTCAACTGCTTCAAGAAATGAACGGTGTGGAGACCTCTCTAGCGGGTTCTAGCGATTTAGAGTTTACTCAACCATTTAAGGACAAACAGACAAAGTTAATGGAAGAATTGGGCAAAGTAAAGTTTGAGGCAGAATCGCCTGCGTCTAAGGCGTTAGAACAGTTACATAATCAAGTTGGAGGATATACAGGCTATTTTGACGGATTAGTGAATATCATAAAGGACGAGCAGCTTGATCCCATGGCCGTTCTGGAACGAATAGATGAATTACATACGAAGGCAATGGCTATGAATAAAGCTATGCTGGAGACCAATGAGAAACTATATACAGCAGCAGCAGAGAACGCAGAGAAGGCCCAAGATTATTCTTTTGATTTATTAAATTTGACAAGTTCTATGGGTGCTTATGCAGCAATACTAGTATTCATTTTCACGCTTGTTATTGCTGTTATGCTTATACGTTCCTTCCTGAACCCTATAAATAAGCTGCAAGTAGCTCTACGTAAAATTGCTGAGGGAGATTTGCGGCAGCAGATTAATTCGCCATATAACGACGAGCTAGGAAGTCTGAGTCATCATTTTGACCATATGGTGTTGCGGGTACGAGAGATGCTTCAGCAGACCCAATCTGTAGCTTCTTCGCTCGCGACTTATTCGCACTCTTTTCAACAATCTTCATCGATTACCGCTCATACGAATCAAGAAATTGTAAGCACAATACAGGAAATCTCTGTAGGCGCTGAGCAGCAAGCTGGACAATCTGAGCAGAGCGCAAGCTTGATTCAGGAATTGGAACGGGAAGTTCATGAAATTACGGAATATACCGAGGTTATGCTATCGACAAGTCAAACGGCTAATCACAATACTCGAAAAGGTTCCGAATCCGTCATCGCTTTGCGCGAGGTATCAGAGCACTCACGAGAATCCGTGAATAAGGTTTACCTCGCTTTAACCAAATTGAGCGACCAGTCGAAGGATATCTCCAGAATAACCAAATCAATAACAAACATTTCAAACCAGACCAATATTCTCTCTCTAAATGCAGCGATTGAAGCGGCACGGGCGGGAGCTTATGGAAAGGGCTTTGCTGTCATAGCAGATGAAGTGAGACAATTATCTGATCAGACCAAAGAGTCCTCCGTACATATCAGTCAGATTATTAATGAGCTGCAAGCCGGGATGGATGAATTCCAGCAATATATGCTGGAGACAAAAGGAAACCTTGAAGAGCAGGATCAAAAAGTGGCTGAAACGTTGTCATCTTTTGAAGCGATCGACCAGTCGATTGTTGAGATTAGTAAGCAGATTGGGCAAATCCATGACAAGGTAGATATAACACAGATTATGAATCGTAGACTCGCAGAGTCCGTTCACAACGTGGCGGCCATTGCTGAGGAAACTGCGGCAGGGGTTCAGGAAGTGAATGCCTCTAGCGTGCAACAGGACAACGCGATCCGCGACATTGCCCGCCAAGCTGTTGAGATTAATGAGATTTCGCAAAAATTATTCAAGGAAATCAACGTCTTCAAGATTAATTCGGATATCGTAGACGAGATTATCGCTGGAGATGACAGTGTCTCACCTGACGATGAAACGCCTGAGGAGCGGACTTATTTGACAATCTCTGCATAGGAAGAGGTTTGATTGCCTGCTCGCACATAGGGAGCAACTTGATTTACTAATTTTGTAACGTAAAAAGGTAGCTTAGAGGGGGATCCTTCTAACTACCTTTTTTGAGCGATAAGTGTATTTAATGCAGCTATTAAAGGATGTGTTATCCTCTATGAGTGTTTAGTTGTACTTAGTGCAGTTATTTCTACGAGAAATGGCTGTTAGTGGTGTTTAGCTAGTTTTTAATTGCACTGAATACAACTAAAGTCGAACATAAGCTTGGCTGGCCTGATTTAGTTGTATAGAGTGCAGTTATCTAAATATTCTCTGAGGTTTTGTACAATAAAAAAGCTGCCTCCTTCGTAGAAGAAATCTACTTAGAGGTAGCTTTTTTGTCGCATAGTTGAATGAGGAAGGATGAAGGATGAAGGCGCGTGTTATTCCTCGTATGTTTTGTTCAGAAAGCTGACTAGCTCTGGGAGCCAGTTATTTAGATTGAGAAACTTGTACCCCGCCGACTGGGCTTTGGTTGTATCCATAAACCAGGATTGTTCAATTCCGAATGGTGACATATGCTCGTCTGCGGTTTGGTTCTGGATGATGGCTTGCTTCTCTGTTTCTTCTTCAATGATTGTGAGAATATCCTTAATTCTAACCGTACCGTCTGAGCAAGCGTTGAACGGTCCTGCCATAGTAGAGCTACAACCGAGCCAATATAGGAAATCAGCAGCCTCATCCGAACGGATAAAGGAGATATGTGCTTCGGGATTCGGTATACCAATAGGCAACTCATTACGGATATGCTCAATATGAAAATGAAGTCTTCGCGTATAATCATCTATTCCCAGCACAATTGGAAAGCGAACCGCGGCAACTGGGAAGCTAGCCTGCTGCATGAAGACGGCTTCCGCCAGTCTTTTTCCCTCCTGATAGGTGAAATCATTTCGTCCTCCGTAGCGGATAGGGTAAGTTTCAGGATCGAAAATCTCCTCAGTCAGCGCTTCTTCGCTGAAATCATACACGGATAGACTTGAGGTGAGGATATACCGTTTTGTTTTACCATCAAAAATCCGTCGTGCCTGATCCGCTTCATCCGGTGAATAACAAATATTATCGAACACGA
The DNA here is from genome assembly GCF_037977235.1 of Paenibacillus sp. FSL K6-0276. Taxonomy (NCBI): domain Bacteria; kingdom Bacillati; phylum Bacillota; class Bacilli; order Caryophanales; family Paenibacillaceae; genus Paenibacillus; species Paenibacillus sp. FSL K6-0276. The sequence continues at coordinate 2,019,105 of NZ_CP150276.1, forward strand.
CATCCCATAGTGTATCTCCTACTGCCTGAGCGAGCTCGTTCGGTTGGAAACGGTCCGCATGGATACGGTGAACGCGATCTCCAAAGGAATCGCTAGTTTCCCCGCGCGTCAGTATCGTTACGTCGTTTGCGGAATCCTGTAGCAATCGTTCAACTAATCTTTTTCCAAAAAAGCGCGTGCCGCCTATGATAAGAATCTTCCTCATATGATGCCACTCCTAACTAATAATAAAGTATGTTAATAAGTCTAATGAATGTAAGCTTCTCTAGCTCATAGCCAAAAACATCACATAAAATCACACAAATCGCACTGTTCAAAACTATTATCTGCTCAGTAATAACGTAACCTGATGCATTTTGCTAAGCATACTCCAGCATCACGAAAGTCTAAGCCACCATCCGCATTCCAGGCTCGGCATAATTCCAGCCTATAGAGTTGAATCCGCCAGATTGGAAACTCTGACCGCTCTGGAAGCTTTGGCTAGACACGGCCATTACAACCTCCTGTCTTTCATCCGCGAGGACAAGCTCAATTAACTCAGCAATTTGCCCTTGTTCATACGCAACTGCTAGGTGACTCAACTCAATCTGTAATTCCGTATCCTGCGGTAAGGAGGGGCCATCGGCTTGAAGAAGCTCATGTCTTACGGCAGGAAGGGCTTGCCGGGCTCGATGCAGAGCAGCTTTGACGGCTCCATCAGTGGTGTCGAGAATTTCGGCAGCTTCTATTCCGGAGTGTCCGAATACATCTCGAAGTAGGAACACTGCTTGCTGCAGCGGGGACAAATGCTCTCGCAAAGCTTGAAAAGCAGCCTCAATCTCAAATGAACCGTACGCTGCTGCATCCTCTGTCCGTGACTGATCCATTTCCAGCACCCGTGACAACGTCGCTTTTCGTCTCATCATATCTATCCAAGTATTTCTGGCAATCCGCAGGAGCAATGCCTCGGGATTGGGGTGATTCGTTTGATTTATTTGTTCAGAAGTTTTCATATAACCCAGTGCTTTGACCCACGTATCTTGAGCCAAATCCTCGGCTTCCCACGGGGATTGTGTCAGTGCAAGGCAATATCGCTTCAGGGCCATTTGCAAAGACTTGGTATTATTCTCATCCGGTTCATGGCCGGCGCTAAGCTCCTCAAGGTTGATCACTCTGCATAACCCCTTTTCCGGTAAAGTGATTTCGGTTACTTCTAATAATAAACGAATGAGCTCTAAATTAAGATACGCAATAATAAAAATAATATTTTGCCCACCTAACGTATCCTATCCAAAGACTAATCCGTTTACAGGGTAGATTTCAAAATAAAATTAACGGATGGAGGTCGCATACGCATGGCGTACATTCCTTATGTCATTGAACAAACGAATCAAGGGGAAAGATCCTACGATATTTATTCGCGGCTCTTAAAGGACCGAATTGTGTTTGTTGGGGCGGAGATTGAGGATCAATTGGCGAATAGTGTTGTTGCCCAGCTGTTGTTCTTATCGGCAGAGGATCCAGATAAAGATATACACATGTATATCAATAGTCCAGGGGGCTCCATAACGGCGGGATTCAGTATTTATGACACGATGCAGCTTATTAAACCGCAGGTGAACACGATTTGCACAGGTATGGCAGCTTCCTTTGGTTCACTTCTATTGTTAGCTGGGGCTAAGGGTAAACGTTATGCGCTGCCAAACAGTGAGATCATGATTCATCAGCCGCATGGTGGAGCGCAGGGTCAGGCCAGTGATATTGCGATTAGAGCCAAACGCATTTTGAAGTTAAGAGAAGTGCTTGTCCAAATTACAGCGGACCGAACCGGACAGACGGTGGAAAAAGTACTACAAGATATGGATCGAGATTATTTCATGTCAGCCGATGAAGCGGTGGAGTACGGGATTATCGACAAAGTCATCACAAATCTGTAAGACGAAGGAGTGAAGCGAGTGATGCTGGAAGCTTTGCAGGGCAAAGAGGTAACCATTTATTTTGTAGATGGCTCTAACGCTAGAAAAGGCATTTTGGAAACGGTAAGTGAGAAGTTCATCAAATATCGAACAGAATTCGAAGAGCTGTATATTCCCATTACTTCCGTTTGTTCCATCACACTAGATACTAAAGGACGAGAACGACCCCGTGTAGGATTTGCACAATAACATCATCTGGGCAAAAATAGGGTCAGGGGATGTTTCCCCTAACCCGTACTTTCCCGAATCGCCAAATAATGAGCTACATTTGCATGATGCTGAATACCGGTCTCCCCCTTAATCAGCTTGATTAACGTTCGGGTAGCGGTCATTCCAATCTCTGTTCCAGAGTATTCTACAGAGGACAACTTGGGTCGAACGACAGAAGCGATGAAGCTATTATCGAATCCGAACACCGCTATATCCTCCGGCACCCGAAGGCCGTTATCGATCAGGAAATTCATCGCCCCTACAGCCATCCAATCTGTGGAGCAAAAAACCGCAGTAGGTAGCTCCCCGCTATTCTTAATCCGGCGCATGGCGTCACTTCCATCTTCTACAGCCATACCACTTTCTACTACCCATTCTTCCCTTAAGGTAATGCCTGCATCCATAAGGGCTTGTTGATAGCCACGATATCGATCGCCACCTACCGCATTATCTCCAGATACTCGGATCATGGCGATACTTCTATGTCCTTTTTGAATCAGATAAGTAACGGCCTCATAGGAAGCGGTAACATTATCCAGATGAACAGAAGGGATCGAATCAATCTGGGATTGCTCTCCAACTAACACGCAAGGTGACCCGGATTTCTGGATAATCTCCAGATGCTCCTTATTCGGAACCGAGCCAACATATATACAACCCTCAGTCCCCATATGGTGGAATAAATTCAAATAATGCAGTTCACTTTCAACACTTCCGTCTGTTAATCCGACCAAAACATCATAACCATATAGTTCGGCGAGATCACGTATGCCAATATTGAAATCGTCAAGCACGGTATTACTGTTCTGCGGAATAATGACACCAATCAGAGGGGTATCAGATCTACCTGCTTCTGAACCAATGACATTTGGACGGTAATTAGTTTGTTTAATGGCTTCCAATACACGCTTACGGACTTCCTCGTTCACCGGTTTGCTGTTATTGACAACCCTTGACACGGTAGCTATCGAAACGTCAGCCATTTTGGCTATATCTTTAATTTTTACCTTCAAGAATATCACCATAACTTTCCAAGCTTGTATTCGTTCTTGAATATATCGCAAGCATATCACGGATAGCTTCAAGAATCCAAAAGATAGTTATTGACCAGGAAAATAAAAGATCCTATAATGAGCGCATAGGAAAATATTTTCCTTTAATTAACCCTGGAAAGATAGATTCTTAGTCGATTATGTTTAGAATTATTATGAAAATCACTAATATGCGAATTAATTGGGAAAATATTTTCCTGAGAGGGTATGTGAATACGAAGGAGCTGCATTCATTGAACAGAACATGGTGGAAAGAAGCCACAGCGTATCAAATTTACCCACGGAGCTTTATGGATAGTAATGGCGATGGCGTTGGAGATCTGCAGGGAGTTATCTCAAAACTTGATTATTTACAGGACCTTGGCATCAATGTCATTTGGATCTGTCCTATTTATAAATCCCCGAACGATGATAATGGATATGATATTTCAGATTACCAGGATATTATGGCGGAATTCGGCAGTATGGCCGACTTCGATCAGCTGCTAAACGAGGTTCATGCACGAGGCATGAAGCTGATTCTGGATCTTGTCATTAACCATACTTCTGACGAGCATCCTTGGTTTGTTGAAGCACGTTCCAGCAAGGACAATGCGAAACGGGATTATTATATTTGGAGAGATCCTAAGGACGGAAAGGAACCGAATAACTGGGAGAGTATTTTTAGCGGTTCGATCTGGGAGTTCGACCCTGCTACAGAGCAATATTTCATGCATGTGTTCTCCAAAAGACAGCCTGACCTCAACTGGGAGAATCCTGAAGTGCGTCAGGAATTATACGGTATGGTCAATTGGTGGCTGGATAAAGGGATCGACGGCTTCCGAGTAGATGCTATTTCACATATTAAGAAAATTCCAGGTCTTCCTGATCTGCCAAATCCAGAGAATCTTCCGTACGTATCATCCGGTGAGGGTCATATGAATCGGGAAGGAATTCACGATTTTCTACAAGAGCTTAAGCAGGAAACATTTGATCGCTATGACATTATGACCGTTGGTGAAGCAAGCGGAGTGAGTGTTGATCAAGCGGAGATGTGGGTAGGCGAGGAACAGGGTAAATTCAATATGATTTTTCAGTTCGAGCATTTAGCCCTTTGGAATAAGAGCGTCACAGGTGGGTTGGATGTTCTAGAGCTAAAATCAGCACTCTCCCGTTGGCAAAAAGGTCTTGAGGGCAGAGGCTGGAACGCATTATTTATCGAGAATCACGACCAACCGCGTTCAGTTTCTACTTGGGGGAATGATGGTGAGTACTGGAAGGCGTCGGCCAAATCGCTGGCTACAATGTATTTCCTAATGCAAGGAACACCATTTATTTATCAGGGCCAAGAAATTGGGATGACCAATGTGCGATTTGATTCGATGGATGATTACGATGATGTGGCGATGAAGAACCTGTATCGTTTAGAGACAGAAGCCGGAAAATCACATGAGGAAGTCATGGAGGTCATCTGGAAGAACGGTCGCGACAATTCCAGAACGCCAATGCAATGGGATGACTCTGAGAACGCTGGTTTCAGTAGTGGTAAGCCTTGGATGAAGGTCAATCCGAATTATTCGGAGATCAATGTGGAGCGTGCGAAGCAGGACCCTGATTCCATCTATCATCATTACAAAAAGCTAATCGCACTTCGGGCCGCTAATCCAATTACCGTTTATGGAACCTATGATTTGATTCTGCCTGAAGATGAACGAATCTACGCTTATACTCGGACACTTGGCAATGAGAAATTGCTGGTCATGTCAAACCTGACTTCAGAGGAGGCACTGTTCGACCTTCCGTTTGATTTGGAATTCGACTCCAGTGAGTTGCTGTTGAATAACTATGAAGTTGACCCTGCCGAGAAGATCGAGACTGTGGCGTTACGCCCTTACGAATCTCGTGTGTATATGCTGGTTAACGCACCTGTAGAGCAAGAGGCAATTCGTGAGAGTGTGCCTGCAGCAACTGTTTAATTATTATAATAAACGCAAGAATGCCCCTCGGCCAATGGCTGAGGGGCATTCTTTTTTTATGAAATATCAAATTATTTGCTCTGTTCTCCATCATCCGTAGAAGGTAAATCTGGCCGTTGCAGAATATAACTTTTAGACATATTCAGGAGTCGCTGGACGGCATCAAATTGCGCTTTTTTCGAACCGCCCTCAGTTTCAGAGCCATCGCTTAGGTTATAGTTATTTCCATCATCGTAATCGACACCAGTCAAATATAAGCTTGTGTCATTAATAAAAGAACCAGTAGGAAGACAGTGTCTAACAGGTAGCAGATTGGTCTGTTGATTCATCAGGTCTTCTCCGAAGTGGAGCTGGTCCTTCATAGAAATCCCTAACAGATTAGCTACAGTTGGTAAGATGTCGATCTGACCGCCGGTTTGTGTATACACAGTAGGTTGGCCTACGCCTGGGGCATGAACAATGAGAGGAACGTTGAACATATCCGTATATCCATATTCGTGTCCGACCATTTCCTCCATTAATGATTTCTCATTGCCGTCAAGGGAATACAGTGATACACCTTGATGATCTCCGTAGAAGACAATCACGCTATCTTCCCATAACCCGCTGGACTTCAGTTGGTCTAGGAATTGTCCCATGGCGTAGTCCGCATAATTTTGGGCTAAAATATAGTCGCCGACAAGGGTTCCTTCGTACCGTTTAGGCAGCGTCATTTTAAATTTAGATTCTGGCATTTTATAAGGGTGATGAGCACTCATTGAGATGACCATTGCATAAAAAGGATCGTCTTCAGCGTCCATTTTGACCAGTTCAGGAACCGTCTTGGCATACAGAACCTCATCCGAAGATCCAAATGCGATGTGATCATCATCTCCATAGAAGGACTGATCGTAGTATTTATCAAAGCCTAGCACCTTATATAAGGTTTTGCGGTTCCAGAATTCCACGCTGTTGGTGTGAAAGGTGGCCGTATTGTATCCATTAGCTTTCATCAGCTTAGGCAGGCTCGGAAGTTCCTTAGTCATATAGTTGGAGGAAGTGGCTACTTCGTGATGAGGAACATATAGCGATGTATTCACTACAAATTCTGCATCCGATGTTGTCCCTTGCCCCGCATTCGTATAGAAGTTATTGAAATAATGATCACTTGCTATAAGTTTATTTAGATTTGGAGTCACTTCCTGTCCATCAATGCGTAAGCCAAGCAGGAAATTCTGAAAAGATTCCATTTGCACCACAATTAGATTCTTGCCTTGAGCCGCTGCCCAATACTTGGGTGAGACTGGTTCCGTAATCCCTTTTGTAGCGTCCACAGCCTGTTGCGTAATTTCTTTGCTGTCGATCATTTCTTCCTTTTCCGTGGTGTCGGCAAAAATGGTATATACCTCGTAATTGAGAATCCCCATACTCTCCGCCTTTTTATTCTCGTTCATACTGGCGTGATTCGGCCAAACATTAAAGACACAGATCGCAAGAGAAACGCTGATAATCCCGAGCAAGGCAGTTCGGTTCATGCGCAGGTTCATGCCTCTTTCTTTCCAAATCGCAATGTATTTTGGACGGTACATAAAGAACATGAAGACTACAATATCCACAAAAATGAACAAATAGTAAGGGTCCAGCAAGGAGTACGTGCTTTCGCCTACTTTGGTTACTTTATCCGCTTGTTCCAAGGCATGATAGGTAGCAATTATTCCGTAATACTTGTAATACATCAGAACGGCAAAATAAATCACTGAAATCAATAAGTTAGCTATCATGTAATACAGAAACTTCCGCTTGGAAGCCATCCACTCAATGAGTCCAAATACGATGAAGAAGAACGGAATCTCTGTAAGCAGCATGCTCCAGTTAGGACCGTCACTAAATACCACGAACCAGGCCACTGCGCATTTTAAGAGCAGGATGAAGCTAAAGATTAGAAAGGGCTTGTTTTTGATCTGAAAATCTTTTTTCACTCGTTATCATCCTCTCTGGTGCAAAACACACTAAAACCCTGTATAAACCTGTATGTTGTGGGAATCCGTTGCAATATGCCGATGCTTATTATGCTCTTGAAGTTTTCGTGTGTCAAAAGACGGACGAGAGACCTAGAGCGCAGTAACAAGCGATTTATGGCACATAAACAGGTGAAATCAGCTTCAATCCTAAACTACAGGTTATATCCGTATAATTTGATTTTAAAAATACCCTTTCTCGCAACTTTACATAATATTCCACAGTCTGAATAAGGAGAGTGAATACAGCGGAGGCCTCGGTTGGTGCTGACCAACAGTTTGCTCCTCCAATTCTAAAGGAGTGATCTTAAGTGGGAAGAGAAATTTCAAGCTTTAAGGTTCAGATGAGACGGATATGTAGTGCAGTTGTTGGGGCAGCTATTATCCTAGCTACAGTCTCTTCATTAATAGTTAAGGCGGACAGTGTTGTGAATTTCCCGGATGAGAAGAAGTTATTGTCTGGCATCACACAACTGGATGCGGGGGATAGAAGTGCTTATGCCATCACTGCGGATGGAACAGCCTGGGCTTGGGGTGGTGGATATGGCTCTATTGGTAATGGGGCAACCACGCCAGCGTATACTCCAGTCAAAATGCATATCGATCATGTAAAGCAAGTTTCAGGTGGCGATCGTCATAATTTGATATTGAAAGATGATGGAACCGTGTGGGCTGTGGGAGGGAACGAACATGGACAACTTGGCACTGGAACGCAGTCATTGACGGACCTTGTAGAGCCGGTTCAAGTGAAGGGGTTAACGGATGTGAAATCTGTTTCCGCAGGAGGCACACATAGCTTAGCGCTCCAAAGAGACGGAATCGTCTGGGCGTGGGGAGGCAATGAGCAAGGAGAACTCGGTGACAATTTTGGGAAAAACGGGCTAACACCGGTGCAGGTAAAAGGACTACCCTCTATTTTATCTATAGCTGCGTCTGGTTATGGAATAATTACACAGATAGGAATCAGGGGGAAACTTTAAAACCGATTCAGATTTCAGGACTCACAGATGTCGTATCGATGACAACAGACTCCGCAGTGAAAGCCGATGGGACAGAATGGCAGTGGACAGTTGGCGATAAGAATAAGATTAATGTTACGCAGACTAGTGGTATTCAAAATGCAGTTTCAATTACTAGCGGGCATAGAAATCATTATGTACTCTTAAAAGACGGTCATGTTCTCGCATGGGGAACGAATGAATTCGGACAGACAGGCTTGGGGGTTAGAGATTTTATGATTAATACGCCTCAGCCCGTGAAAAAATCGATTCAGGTGATGTTGAACAATAATGAAATGGAACTGACCATGCCTCCTTTACTGCTCAACAATTCTACGTACGCTCCGTTAAGAGGAATATTTCAGCAAATGGGAGTGAATGTACGCTGGGACGTTCCATCGAGATCAGTTATTGCCATGAAGGAATCTACATCTACTACGCTAATCTTAAATTCGGTAAATGGACAAACGACTGTAAATGGAAAAGTGATAGCCACAGATCAAAAACCAGTCTTCATTAATGATAGTGTATATGTACCATTAAGACTAATCAGTGAAATGTTAGGTGCTAAGGTAGAGTGGGATGCTGAAGCTTATGCTGTTCAAATCCATTCGAATTAAATAGGGGTATTTTGACGTTAAGTATTGATTATATTGGTATGACTAATACAAACAATACTTTTTTTTGAATGGATGGATAATATGATCATTACGCTTGATTTTAAAAGTGATACTTCAGAAAAGAGCTCCCGAATGACGGGAGCTCTTTATCATTATAATGATAAAGCACGGCTATTGGTTAACCATTAGCCCATCAAAGATTTTTTCCACATAGTACTTTCTTCAGCTTTGCGTTAGCTAATGTGATTGTTTCCTGTCAAATAATTAAATCACCACAGAACAACGACACATTGTTTTTTAATCAGTATTGACTTAACTGGTTTTAATGATTTATAGTGAAATTGCAATAAATTAGACGACTGTATAGACCACGTACTACAGTTGTTTGTTTTTTTGCTTGTAGCGCATGAAGACCAAGTCATCAAGAAGGAGGCATCCACTTCTCAAAATTTAATTACGATTCTCTGTAAGCGAATACATTTTAGCGTTCAACAAGACCGAAAAACATAAGCGCTGACAATGCAAGAAAGGAAAAGGAAAAGGAAAATGACAAATAGAAAATGGAGAAAAAACGGACCCATTTTAAGTACCGAAAATCAGAGAGGTTATTTTGATATCCCCTATGGCACAGCGTCCGACGCTCAAAAGCTAGATATTTGGCTACCTGAAGGAGATGGTCCCTTTCCTGTAATTGTTTCCATACATGGTGGAGGATTTGTAGCCTGCGATAAACGCCAAAAAGATATGATTGAGCCGATGCTTGAAGGCCGAAATAGAGGGTATGCCATTGTTTCCATAAATTACAGACTGACGGATGAAGTGATATTTCCTGAACCAGTAAGAGACGTAAAGATGGCCATTCGTTTTATCAAAAAGAATGCTGCCAAATTTCATTTGGATCCGCAAAAAATTGCCACTTGGGGTGGTTCCGCAGGTGGTTATTTAGCCCTTATGACAGCGGTTTTTGCTAATGAAACTCTGTTTGATACTGAACAGGATCCCAACAAAGATATTCCTACGGACATATCGGCGGTTGTTTCTTGGTATCCGGTTTCCGACTTTTCTCGTTTGGATCACGATTTACAGGTGAATTATATTCTCCAGGAAAACTCACTATACGAACCGGTGGATATCAGTGACGAATACGAAGACGTCTTCCCTATCTCAAAGCGCAACGAATTCCCTTTTCATACAAAGGAGGGTGTCTTAGAGAAGTTGGTTGGAGGTCCCATAGAAGAGTTGGGTCAGCAAGTTAAAAGATTGAATCCTATGAGTTATATCAATAAAGATATTCCAAAGATTTTGTTGCAGCATGGAGGTGGCGATGATATTACGCCGATGCAACAATCAATCGATTTCGCATTGAAAGTAAATCACCTTTTCGGTAGAGAACACGCTAAGGTTGAGATTTTTCCAAATGCTATTCATTCCTCGGTGATATTTGAAACGAAAACGAATATTGGACGTGTTTTGGATTTTATCGATATTGAATTAAAGAAATGAGTAAAGAAGTAGATTGATAAATCTCGGATGCGTTGCGAAAAAAGAGTCTCTAGGCATTGAAATGGAGGCTGCAAGATGAACAAACGACAGCAGAAGAACGGGGAACGGACTTACCAAAATCATTAAAATTGCATTGTAACTCACTTAAGCTAAGCTGTTCTAGAAGAGGGGGAATAGTACATGACAGAACTAAACGCAAGCGCAGCGAAATCTCAAGAATATACTATAAAGAAAGCTGTACCTGTTCTATTATTATTATTTTTATTATGTTTGGTCATCGACGGTTCATTTAAAATTGTTTCGGTAGATATAGCAAAAGATTTTAATATATCTGCGACGATGGTATCCTGGCAAGCGACCTTAGCAGGACTTGTTTTTGGGATCGGGGCTGTGGTATACGCCGCTTTGTCCGATACCATCAGTATCCGAAGACTTATTAGTATAGGTATTGTAATAATATGTGTTGGTTCAGTGATGGGTTTTGTTTTTCAACATTCGTATATTATGGTTGTTATTTCACGAGTCATTCAAACGATGGGGCTGACATCCGCAGAAACTTTATATGTGATCTTTGTGACTAAACAATTGCCTCTAAATGAACAAAAGAAATTTTTAGGATTAAGTACAAGCAGCTTTGCATTGTCTCAAGTAATAGGATCCTTGACCGGCGGATACGTTTCTACTTATTTCCATTGGACGACCCTGTTTTTAGTTTCATTGGTAACTCTATTCATTCTTCCTTTTATTCTGAAATATCTGCCAAAAGAAGAGAAAAGAGGTCTAAATGTCGATGTAACTGGTTTATTCCTGGTGGGAGTAACTGCAGCAACTCTATTATTCTATATTACTAACTTTAATACTATTTATCTTATAGCGTTTATTGTCGCCCTCGTCCTGTTCTTAACCTATATCAACAAAAGTTCTAAAGCGTTCATTAGCCTTTCATTTTTCAAAAATAAGCAATTCATTTCTTTGTTATCGATAGTTTTTGTTATTTACTCTGTACAATTAGCCTATATCTTTTTGTTTCCATTTCTTCTGGGAAATATTTTCAATATGAGACTTGATACGATTTCGTTACTGCTAATCCCGTCTTTTGTCTTAGCGGCAACGGTTGGGGCGCTTTCCGGAAAAGTAGCGAAAAAGTTAGGAAGCAAGCAATGCATCATGATAGCAATGTCGGGTATTACCGTTAGTTTGTTGGTAGGTGCATTCTTTATCGAAAGCTCTGTTATGCTGATCATTTCAATGATTCTATTCGCTTGTTCTTACGCGTTTATGTATGCTCCGTTAATTGATTCATACGTTGGTACAGTTGGGAAGGAAAAGTCTGGTACCGCGATTGGATTTTACAACTTAATTATGGGTGTAGGCGCTTCTATCGGTATTGCTTATACGGCGGTAATGATGGATAAGCCATCATTACAATTGCTTCCTAACATAAATAATCCGGTCGCTTCCGTATACAGTACTATTTTAGTGGTTCTTTCCCTCGTTACGCTTTTCAGCTTATTCCTGTACTGGGTTTTGGTGGGACGTCTAATTAAGAAATAGTTGTGGAACGCGAATTATTCGAATTTTGCGAAGGCGTTTACATGGGGAATTTGGGACCAACTTACGAGACACCTGCAGAGGTAAGAATGGCCCGCCTTATGAGTGCTGATGCCGTTGGGATGTCCACGGTCCCAGAGGTGATCGTTGCCCGTCATGCCGGAATGGAAGTGCTTGGAATCTCATGCATTACTAATAAAGCAGCAGGAATTCTGGAACAGTCATTGTCTCATGAGGAAGTCGTGGAAGCCACAGAGTAAGTTAAGCTGAAATTTCTAAATCTTGTGCTCGGGATCATTGAAGAGATGTAGTTGTTTTTCACTATAAGCAAAAAGGAGAGCGATCAACCCATGAAAGAACAGTTCGTATCGATTCCTAACGGAAGTCATAATATTCCCGGTATAATGGTAAGCCCATCAGGAGCAACAAAGGATAAACCAGCTCCTATGGTATTGCTGTTGCATGGTACGGGTGGTAATAAAAATGAACTTGGAGATATCTACAAACGACTAGCTGCTCAATTGGCATCAAGAGGATATGCATCTTTGCGGATCGACTTTGCAGGAGGCGGGGATAGTTCCCAACCCTATGTTGAGAATAATTTCGATGATTCAGTCGCGGATGCTCTGAAATCGGTCGAATTCCTCACTAATGATTCAGGAATAGATAATAATCGGATCGGTGTATTGGGTTACAGCCAAGGAGGACGAATAGCGCAAGTAGTAGCAGGCCGCGTACCAAAAGTAAAAGCACTTGCAACCTGGTCATCCGCGCCGTCAAACGGTGCAGAAGATTTAGAGCTTATGTTCAAAGTTACCGATGAAGCCCATGAGAAAGGTTCGGTTATGGTTACGATGCCATGGGGTACTCAATTAGAATTCGGTAAAAAATTCTTTACAGCGATGGAAAATTCTCGTGCTCTTGATGAGATTGCCAAATATAAAGGCCCATTGCTCGCAATTGGAGGTTCTGAAGATCCTGTCGTTTCACCTCTATTGGCAAGGAAATTAGTGCAACATGCTGGGAGTACCGATGTGAATCTGCGTATTATTGATGGAGCAGATCATGGTTTCAACATATTCGTTGGTGACAAATTAAATCCTGATCAATCCATTGCAGAGGGACTCTTAAAGATAACAACAGACTGGTTTGCTGAAAAACTGTAACTATCATGAAAGAATAGTTGGACAGGACGTTATTCCGGCCCAACTATTTTTTCATGTAATTTGTAATCGTGAAAATTATACGGCGATGATCTATTCTTTAATCGTTCGAATCTTTGAACGAATTCTAACAATTGCACGAAATTAGCATGTGATATTCTAAGCCGTAGCCTAAATCTTAAAAATTGTACCCGCGAAATTCGAGGAGTATATGATTCAATAACTATGCATTATGAAATTGATTCGGATTTAGTTCTATTTATTTTCTCCAACGGCTGAGGTTGCGCATTCCAACTAACGGGATATAATGTATATCGAGGAGGAGTATCTTAATGCCGATTAAAAATAAAGACAAGTCCCATCTATATTTGGATGTTTATGATAAAATACTAAAACTAATTAATGAGGGAGTTTATCCGGTGGGAAGTAAATTGCCTGCGGAATTGGAACTTTCCAAAATGATGAATGTTAGTAGGATGACTTTACGCCAAGCCTTAAGCTTACTCCAAGAAGATGGCTATATCGTAACGATCCATGGACAAGGAAACTTTATAAAAGATAATACACAATTACGAAGTGTTGGATTAGAGAAAATAGGGGATACAGTTTCTAATTGTTGTACGGAAGCTATTGATGACATTGATTCCAACTTTCGCCTTGAATTTGTCAATGATTATGATTATATGAAAAAACTGTTCGGTATTAATTCGGCAGTGTGTATTGGATTTAACAGGTGGTACAAAAGTAAAAATGAAATTGTTGCGCACACCTTTTCCATACTGCCAAGTGAAATCGCTTCAAAATTTCAAGTAAATCTTAATAATAAAGAATGTCTTTTCGAATTGCTTGAAGAACGAATTTATGAATATGCACATTCTTCGACAATAGAGGTTAAATTCACAAAATCCGTAATCCCCACTTCGACCCATCGACTCCATTCAAACAATGATTTATATACACTATTAATTGAGAGTTTATATGATTCGATTGGCCATGTTATTCTCCAGAATAAAATATATATACCGACCGAATTCAGCTCGATTAAAATTAATCGGATAAATAAATAGATATTGCTGAAGCCAAGCGATATTTCTGAAAGCCGGATTCTATCTATGTTTCCACCCGTGTCAGTACGTGGATTATAAAGTTCATAAGTTAAGTTGGAAATTGAAATTTAATTGGAGGGCGCAAGCCCTCTTTTTATTTTTCAATCATCCTTATGCCTTGCTTAAAGGAAAACATGAGATTCTTTAAACGAATGATGATGAATATTGGATCAATGGGACAACGTATAATAACCCAGATGATCGCTGTTATGGTTTCGAAGCGGCTTGGGATTGGAACAACGATTAATATTGGGACAAAAACGGGTAAGAGTATATATTACAGCCTCTTTGTATTCGTTGCATTGCTTTTGACAATTTCAGCTTACCAAGAGGCGGAAGAACAAATGACGTAGCGACGGATACAGTAGCTAGACTGAACGTACTTATGCGGAACTGCTGAAAGGGAGTGGGAATTTTCGTTGAATTTAAAATAAATCGTATGAAGTAGACCCCTATTGTGATAGAATAATCTAGTTGTCCTAGTTTCCGGAAATTCATTCCATTCCAGCAATTCTCATGAGATTTATAGGTGGATAATCGAGGAAATATGAGCATTCAAGAGTATTAACAAGAATTCTTGGAGATTTTAAACAATAATCATCATTTTTTGTCGGTTTTTATTGATTTATTCAAAAAAATTATGTATAATCAGCCTTGTTGATTTTGCAAATGGAATTTTAGGAGGTTTTTATTTTGGGAAAAGCGTTAATTATTGGCGCTGGCGGTGTTTCCAGTGTTGTTGTTCACAAATGCTGCCAGAACCCGGATGTATTTGAAGAGATCTGCATAGCTAGCAGAACTGTCTCTAAATGTGACGCTCTGAAAGATAAATTAGCCGGAGGCCGCACGAAGATTTCTACTGCTCAGGTCGATGCAGATAATACGGACGAAGTCATTGAACTGATCAAGAGCTTTGAGCCGGATGTCGTTATTAATGTCGCTCTCCCATATCAGGACCTGACGATCATGGATGCGTGCCTGGCAACAGGAGTGCACTATGTAGATACTGCCAACTATGAACCACAAGATACAGCGAAATTTGAATACTCTTGGCAGTGGGCTTACAAAGAAAGATTCGAAAAAGCAGGCCTTACCGCGTTGCTTGGTAGTGGATTTGACCCAGGTGTAACGGGTGTGTTCACGGCTTACGCGCAAAAGCATTATTTTGATGAGATTCATACCATTGATATTGTAGACGCCAACGCTGGCGATCACGGATATCCATTTGCAACTAACTTTAATCCTGAAATCAATATTCGTGAAATTACAGCCAATGGCCGCTATTTCGAGAATGGCGAGTGGATTGAAACTGCACCACTTTCCGAGAAAAAAGTATACGATCTTCCGGAAATTGGACCGAAGGATATTTATCTTTTGTATCATGAAGAATTGGAATCTTTGTCCGTTAACATCAAGGGCGTGAAAAAGATCCGTTTCTGGATGACTTTCTCACAGAACTACCTGACACACCTGAAAGTGCTTGAGAATGTTGGTATGACTTCTATCGAGCCTATCATGTATGAAGGTAAAGAGATCGTTCCTCTTCAATTTTTGAAAGCTATTTTGCCGGACCCAGCTTCCCTGGGACCGAGAACAAAAGGAAAAACTAACATTGGATGTATCATCCAAGGAACCAAAGACGGAAAGCCAAAAACTTATTATGTGTACAATGTTTGCGATCATGAAGAGTGCTATGCAGAGGTTGGCTCCCAAGCCATTTCCTACACTACAGGCGTTCCTGCAATGATCGGAGCTATGTTAATTATAAAAGGTATCTGGAGGAAACCAGGCGTATTCAACGTTGAAGAGTTCGATCCAGATCCATTCATGGAAGCTTTAAATAAACATGGTCTGCCTTGGCAAGAAGATTTCTCGCCAACGCTGTTAGACTAAGGCGCGATAATGGATATAGATATCAGCGCAGTACCATCACCTAGTTACCTTGTAGATGAAAGATTGCTTACCCGCAATCTTGAGATTATGAATTCTGTACAAGAACGCACTGGAGCTAAGATTTTGCTCGCGCAAAAAGGATTCTCCATGCATTCCTTGTATCCCCTAGTTGGGAAGTACTTGCATGGCGTAACTTCCAGCTCCTTGTTCGAAGCCAGACTTGGTTATGAAAAAATGGGCAAAGAGGTTCACGTCTACGCACCTGCTTATATAGAAAGTGAATTCGATGAGTTGCTTGAATACTCCGATCACATTGTGTTCAATTCTTTTGATCAGTGGAATAGATTCAAGGATCGCGTTAAGAATGCACCAAAGCACATCAGCTGCGGCATTCGAGTGAATCCGGAATATTCCGAGATTGAAGTTCCGCTGTATGATCCGTGCTACAATTATTCCAGAATGGGAGTAACCCTCCCTAACTTCAGACCGGAAGAGCTTGAGGGCATTGATGGATTACATTTCCATACGATGTGTGAACAGAATTCGGATACACTAGAGCGTACGCTCAAGGTAGTCGAAGAGAAGTTCGGACCTTATCTTAAAGGAATGAAATGGCTTAATTTCGGTGGCGGTCATCATATTACACGTCCCGATTATGATCTGGAGACCTTAATCAAGTGCATTCTGCACATGAAAGAGACTTACGGTGTGGAAATCTATCTGGAGCCGGGTGAGGCAGTTGCTCTCAATACTGGATATCTGGTAGCTACCGTTCTCGATGTGATGCATAACGGAATGGACATTGCGATTCTCGATACCTCGGCAGAGTGCCACATGCCGGACGTACTGGCTATGCCTTACCGTCCGAACATTATCGATGCTGGACAACCTGGAGAATATCCTTATACGTACAGATTAGGTGGGATGACTTGCCTAGCTGGAGATGTTATTGGAGATTATTCCTTCAAGGAGCCTTTGAAATACGGCGATAGACTCGTATTCCTTGATATGGCGCATTATTCCATGGTGAAGAACCATATGTTTAACGGCGTGAATCTGCCTTCCATTGTTAGTTACAATGAAGAAGAGGGAATCAAAGTAATCAAACAGTTCGCTTTCGAAGATTTCAGCGAACGTTTATCTTAATATAAAAAAAAGGTGCCTCCTTTAGATAGAGGCACCTTTTTTTATTGCTCCTTATTGCATCGTGATGGCGATACGCTCCTCCTGCGGGAGCCACTCGACGCTGGCTCCGAGTTGTTCACTAATAAAGCGAAGCGGCAGATACATCGAACCGTTTACGATGAAAGGCAGTGTAGGAAGATTCACAGATTTATTGTTCACCAAGGTCGCTCCAGTTACACTGTTAATACTGATGGCGAGAGCCGGTTTATCTGTAGCGGTTCGTGTGATCATAATTTGTTTATCTATTGTTTTCGCTGCTGTAATGTTCTCTTTATAGGTAATTGTGGCACCTAATTTTTCGAAGAGTGATCGAAGGGGGACGAAATTTTGACCGTTTCGAGTAATAACTCCATTTGAGAGAGAGATAGATTCTCCGTTTAAGGAGATCGAAATAGGCTTTTGCACTGGAACGGGGGCATCATGGCTGAATTCATAGTCGCCGTAGCCCAGCTGTGCCTCTTTATTGACGCCCCAGCCCCAGAGTGAGCCGTCTTTCTTTTGCATGATGATGTGTCGTGCACCTTTCTTTATGTTACTAACTTCTGTTTCGAGAAGTGTGAATTTTGAATCAGCGGGTATTGTTTCACTTCCGATAGAAGTCTGGTAGACATTTCCTTCCCCAGTTAATGCAACAATAGTACGTTCTACGATGTAAGCATCGACAACATTTTTGATCCCTTTTAGCAAAATCGGTGATTGTTCATGATAGATTGTTCCATCAGAGTAACCTGTAATCGTAGCGCCCCAGAACCATAATTGGGATGCCCCATCTATTGCTAATAGGCTGTTCTGATTTCCTTTTAAACTCTTGATATTACTGATTCCATTGAAGCGTGTCGCAGATAGATTTATTGGAGCTTCAGGATTTTTGTAATAATCTAGGACAGGCCAACTCCATACGGAGCCGTCCTTCTTAAGTGCTAGATTGTTTTTGATTTGAATAATATCCGTCAAATTCTGGATCGTATCGAAGCTCTTAAAGTCATCGTGTGTAGTGGACACAGTTCCGTCTTTCTTTAGGAGAATATAACGTGTCCATCCTTTATGAAAACCAGACTCATAATAACCACCTATAGCTGCCACGTTATCGACGCCGGAAACCAGTGTGAAATCAGAGGTTTTGAGGCCATCGGAATATTGGATGGTGGCGCTCAGAATCGTCCCGTCTCCTTTCAGGGCTATCGTTCTATTTCCCGCGATGAACATATCGACCAGATTGTCTAGCTCTTGAACGGGGGTCACTTTAACAGTTTCAGAATATGCCGATGTTCTCCATTGCCAGACTGAAAGGTCTTTTTTCATTACATATTGAGAATTAAAGTATGCTTGTACCTCATTCAGGTCATGGATTTGAGTAGGGACGGAACGATTGCCTCCCCATACCCAGAAGGAACCATCCGTTTTGGTCAGATAATCCGCTCCATACGAAGTGAGGCTGGTAGTCGTGACAGACTTCTCTGCTGCAACTGCGCTTACGTTAGAGGCGAGGCTTAATACTAGAAGAGCACTAACTATGCTGAGCCATTTTTTCATAGGAATACCTCTCTTTTTCTTATTAGATAGTTTTAATATGCCCACACTAAAATCCATTATCTTACAATTATACGCTCGAACTACTGAAAAAGTTTCTTCATAATTACACACTCACAGGAAAGGTCTCATGTGATACAATAATTTAGTCTGTTTTTTAAAATCAGCTATTGAAGGGTTCGTATCTGAGGAGGAAGTCAGCGTCAATGAAACATGCACCGTTTATTGCAGTGGAAGGCCCAATCGGGGCTGGAAAAACAACATTAGCTGCTATGCTAGCAGAGGAATTAAATTTACCGATCATTAAAGAGATTGTCGATGAGAATCCGTTTCTGGCTAAATTTTATGAGAACATGGACGATTGGAGTTTTCAACTGGAGATGTTTTTTCTCTGTAATCGGTATAAGCAGCTTGAAGATACCGTGACGCAGTACATAGATAAAGGGAACCCGGTCATTTCGGATTACCATATTTATAAGAACCTCATCTTTGGAGAACGAACGCTGAATGGAACGAAACGTGAAAAGTATCGGCAAATTTATCATGTGCTTACGGATGACCTGCCAAAGCCGAATATTATTCTCTATATTAAAGCTAATTTAGATACGTTATTAACCAGGATTGAAAAGCGTGGGCGGTCCTTTGAAGAGGGAATGGATACTGCGTATTTGGAGCAATTAATTAAAGATTATGATGAAGCGATGGCCTCTCTAGCCATTCAGGAGCCGTCGACCGTAATTATTACCATTGATGGAAATGCAGTCGATTTCGTGGAGAATCCAGAACACTTCACTGAAATTGTCTCTTATATAAAGGAGCTAATGAAATGAATTCATATCATATCCCGGAAAACGCCATAATTACCGTGGCTGGAACAGTGGGGGTGGGGAAGTCCACTCTAACAGACGCTTTGGCTAAAAGGCTTAATTTTCAAACCTCACTAGAGCAGGTTGATCAAAACCCATATCTCGAAAAGTTTTATCATGATTTTGAGAGATGGAGCTTTCACCTGCAAATCTATTTTCTAGCTGAACGTTTTAAAGAGCAAAAGAAGATGTTCGAACTGGGCGGTGGTTTTGTTCAAGACCGTTCCATTTATGAAGATACCGGTATTTTTGCGAAAATGCATGCGGATCAAGGTACGATGTCCAAAACGGACTATGAAACTTACACCAGCCTATATGAAGCTATGGTTATGACGCCGTACTTCCCGCACCCTGATGTGCTGATTTACATTGAAGGTAGCCTGCCTTCCATCCTGACGCGAATTAATGAACGTGGTCGTGAGATGGAAATTCAAACGGATGTTTCCTACTGGGAGCATATGCATGGCAGATATTCGAAATGGATCAACGAGTTTACAGCTTGCCCTGTGCTCCGTTTGAACATTGATGATTATGATGTCAATGATTCGGCTTCGATGTCGGATATTCTTGTGAAGGTTGGCGAAGCGATTCGTAAGCCTGTCGACAAAAAATAATAAGCGATGATCAGAAGCAGCGCCTGGAGTTTGGGTGCTGTTTTTTTGTTCGAACAAATTTTGGGAAAATTCGGAATTTCCATTTGACTTCAATTGGGAGTTGACGCAAAATAAGAGGGAGATGATGTAAATTTGAATTTTTCGGGGAGAATTGTACATGAATAATAAATCAGGTCGTCATTCCTTCCGAGAGCGACTGGATCATATGGTGGGTAAGCTTCGTACGGACATCCTAAGTGGAGTGCTACAGCCAGGTGCTTATCTGCCAGCAGAGAGTACGCTAGCTAAGCAATTTGAGCTAAGTAATAAATCGGTCAGAAGAGGGCTGGATGTGCTGGTCCAGGAAGGCCTTATCGTCAAAATCGACCGTGTCGGAAGCAAGGTTATGGAATCCGTGCAGGAGAGAATCCGTATTCATTTTGGCTGCAGTGCTTCGTTGTCCAAGGACTTTCTGCTGGAGGATCTAATTGGTGAATTTCATCGACTGCATCCCGGTATTCATATTCTTCCACTGGCGTTGAATGATTTTGACCATGTGAATTCTGCGGTGGAGATGATCAATAATGGAATGCTCGATGCCGTATCGCTGAATAGCACGCAATTTCAGGAAATGTCCGAAAATGGCTCGGCTGAGCTGCTGGAATCGCTTGATCCTGATCCTGAATTATATCCAATTGCGACGGAGGCTTTCTATCATGAAGAGCAGTTGTATGCCTATCCGATTTCCTTCTCCCCTGTGGTGCTGTGTTACAACAAGGCTCATTTTCGGGAAGCAGATCTGCCGGAACCGGATAGCTATTGGACCTGGGATGACTTGATTGATGCGGCTCGTCAGTTGGCAGAGAAACGTGGACGCCATGCAATTTATTTTGTGCCTGCTTCCGAGAATCGTTATTCTGTATTCCTGCTGCAGAGCGGGATTCAAACCGTGGCAGACGGAAATGAGCACCGTACACTTAGTCCGGAGACGGCAAACAGCCTTAGTGTATATAGTCGGCTTGTGAACAACCATCAGATTTTCCCTAAATATCTTGCTGGCAATCATGAAGATGAGACGATCTCTTTGTTTGTCCAAGAACAAGTATCAATGATTCTGACGACCTTTTTTAATTTAAATGAATTCAAGGCGTTAACGCTGGATTATGATCTTGCTCCGTTACCAAGGCTGAAAACAAAGGATCCACAGAAGACCTTGCTGGTCACGATCGGAGCGGCTGTGGTCGGGAATTCAAGACAAAAGGAAGCGGCTCGTCAATTCGTTAACTTCCTTGCTTCCGTAGAAGCACAGAAAATTATCCGTGAACGAACAGTAAGCATTCCAGCTCGAAAGCGGATCGCTGAGATGAGCACTGCGGATCATTTGAATCGTCCTTCGAGATATCTGATGTACAGAGAGTTATTTCCAACCTTCTCCTACCTTAAAGATTTAGGGCTTCCTATAGCCGTTCTAAAAAGCTTTCGCAAATTGTTGAACGCTTATTGGTCAAAGATGATTGATGAGGAAACGCTTCATGAGGAATTGAGCGACTTAATCTCGGAACAGGATGATACCGATCAGAAGTTTTAAGAGGTGTTTTTCTGCGATTGATGTTCTCTTTAGAATATAAGTAAAGCGTGATAATGGTGCTGTTAGGCCATTATTACGCATTTTTTTAAATAAAAGAAAGCAGAATATGCATGCGATACCTGATCTTAATAAGATCCGAAGCGATTTATTTGAAATGTCTAAGTACGAGCATTTATGTAAGCGTTTTCTATTAATTTTGAGGGTTTTCAACATTTTGCGACAGGTACATGTTATATAAGGTTACACTTATTAGAGATATTTCTTATTATTATATTGACATCATGTAGGCTGGAAAATATAATAAAATACATCAGATGTATATCAGATTGAGGGGTAGAAAAGTCTGTAACTCTGATATGTAAATCAAAAAGAAGTCAGAACAGATGTTTTCGTCTATTTTTAGTTAAAAAAGAGGCTAATGAAAGGAGGATATATCCTATAAAAGGTTGTTTACAGTATTATTATTCATTTTAAAATTTATTAATGTATCGTTGATTCCTTCTGGTTGATGTTAGTGAATATATCATAATGATTATCTTATTTTTAGTTATTAATAGGGGGTTGAATTATGAATGTTGCTAAAAGGAAATTAGTTCTGCTGCTGCCTATACTATTGTCACTAGTTACACTCGTATCTGCTTGCGGGAGTTCGAATACTAATACGGGCAATACCGCAGATCCTACTGCGGAGGTTCAGAAGGCTACGCAAGCTCCCACTAAGGAAGGTAAAACAATAGGCGGTCTGCAGCTCCCGATTGTTTCAGATAAGCTTGAACTGTCACTTTGGTCACCCAGCGGCGGCAATTTCAGAGGAACTAATTTTAATGAGAAATTATCCTTTAAGCAAATGGAAGAGAACACTAACATTCATATCGACTTTCAGCATAGTACGGAAGCCAGTGCGGAAGCCTTCAGCTTATTAATGTCATCTGGTAAGCTGCCGGACATTATCTACAATGATCTATGGGGCACAGATTCCGGGAAATATGGTACACAAGGCGCGCTGCTTCCTCTGGAAGATTTAATTGAGAAAAATGCGCCAAACTTCAAGAAAATCCTCGTCGACAACCCGGATATCCGGGGACAAATCACTTCGCCTGAAGGCCACATTTTTTACCTACCTAATCTCGTTCTTGATTCACAGGATCTCACTCAAATGTTCCCGCAAGTGCGGAAAGACTGGATCGATAAGCTAGGTCTAAATATGCCGGAAACCACGGAAGATTGGTATAACATGCTCAAGGCATTTAGGGAGCAGGATGCTAACGGAAATGGCAAGAAAGATGAAATTCCACTAGTCACAGTCAACTTGGAAAATATCATGATGTTATTCGCTCCTGCCTTTGGCGTCGACTACGGATTCTTCGTAGATAATGGTCAAGTAAAATATGGCCCGAATGATCCAAAATTCAAGGATGTCGTAACCTATCTGCACCGTCTTTACGATGAACAATTGCTAGACCCGAACTATCTGGTGGATACCACATTCCAGACACTGACTGAGAAGGTGACTACCGATGTGGCAGGGGCATGGTTTGGTTGGTCTGGCTCCTACATGGGGAACTTTACTACCCTAATGGAGGGCAAACATCCAACCTTCAAAATTGCACCGGCCATTCCACCTAAAGGACCGAACGGTGATCAACGTCACGTCTCCTTCCGCTGGCAGGCAGCAGCACACGGATTGGCGGTCTCCTCGCGGACCGAGCATCCTGAGGAAGTGATGAAATGGCTGGATTATCAATACTCAGAAGAAGGCATTCTGCTGAACAACTTTGGGGTTGAAGGCAAATCCTATGATCTGGTGAACGGAGAACCTATTTATAAGAAAGAAGTAACTCATCCGACCAATGGTCTCACGAATACGCAAGAACTGCTGAACCATACGATCGGGGGCGGAAGCTGGGCTACGGTAGCGGATACCAGATATGCTGAACAAATCCGAGAAGCTAACGGGCAGACGGAGAATCCACTCGAGTTATACAGTGACTATATTGATTTTGATAGCAAGTTGCCTCCAGTCCAATTTACAACAGAGGAAAACGATGTAGTGGTTCCTTTGATGGCCGATATTCAGACCTATGTAGCCGAAACGATCAATGCCATGATCATGGGGCGCCAAAAGATTGAAGACTATGACAAAGTAATGAAGCAGCTTGAGAAGATGGGAATTAATGATGTGCTAAAAGAGTATCAGGTTGCACACGAGCGATTTAAAGGGAAATGATTCAGCTTGTGAGTAGGTTGTCATGGGTCGAGCGGTTCAGAGATTGCTTTGTGACCGCTCGCCACATGACAGCTATGACTAACGCCAGTGTCCGGGAGAGGAGAACTATATGGCTGTACCTGTAAAAGTCACTAAAGTTGAAAGCAGGAAGCTTCCGGTCAAGAGGAGTCCAATTCCCTGGAAGCGGATAGCCTCCAATCGCTATCTGTATCTCATGCTACTCCCTACGGTTTTGTATTTTCTGATTTTTGAATACAAGCCGATGTATGGGGCGATCATTGCTTTTAAGAACTTCAACCCCTATTTGGGGATCACGGATAGCCCTTGGGTGGGCTTCAAGAATTTCGAGAAGTTTTTCGAAAGCTACTATTTTCTCAGACTGCTTAAAAATACCTTCTTAATGAGTTTCTACTCACTGATCTTCATTTTTCCTGCTTCACTTGCTTTTGCTCTGCTGCTCAATGAGCTGCGGCTCAAGAAGCTGAAGTCCTTTCTGCAGACCGTGTCTTATTTGCCGCATTTTATTTCGCTGATCGTCATCTGCGGGATGATTATTGATTTCACCAAACCCGGAGGTATTATTAACAGCCTGTTGCTTGGCATCGGCCTGATCTCGGAGCCCATTCAGTTCCTGATTCTGCCGGAATGGTTTCGAACGATCTATGTGGGTTCTGGCATGTGGCAGAGCCTAGGCTGGAATTCAATTATCTACTTAGCGGCGTTATCTGGCATCAATCCGAGCCTTTACGAGGCTGCAGTTGTAGATGGAGCAGGGCGATGGAAACAGCTAACGAATATAACGCTACCTGGGATTCTGCCTACAGTGCTAATCCTTTTGATTCTGAATGTGGGTACCCTGCTGAATGTGGGCTGGGACAAAATTATATTGCTTTACAATCCTGGAACGTACGTCACTGCGGATGTTATCTCAACATTTGTGTATAGACGAGGTGTAATGGAGGCGAATTACAGTTTTTCTGCAGCGGTAGGATTATTCAATTCCGTAATTAACTTCACATTGCTCGTTCTAGCCAACCGTATCAGCCGAAAAACAACTGAAAGCAGCCTATGGTGAAAATGGGCTTTCGAAGTGAGTTTTGTAAGATGCAGAATCAATGATGTAATGACTTTTGGGAGGGTAGACAATGGTTGTGAAACGCAGTATGGGTGAAATCATATTCGACAGCTGCAATGTGCTGTTTCTGATCTTGTGTTCTTTCCTGTTCCTGTACCCGATGTGGTACGTGCTGGTCTCCTCATTCAGCGATGCACATGCTATTGCTGCGGGGAAGGTAAGCTTTTTTCCAATCGGCTTTAATCTGGATGCTTACAAGCTGGTATTTGAGGATACGCGGGTATGGACGGCTTACGGAAATACTTTCTTTTATGTCATTGTCGGTACGTTGATTAATCTGGTGCTAACTACACTTGGTGCTTATCCTCTGTCCAGAAAGAATCTGGAGGGGAGAAATGTCATTATGGCTTTCATCGTGTTCACGATGTTTTTCAGTGGTGGTCTAATTCCCGCGTATCTGAATGTCCGTGAGCTTGGCTTGTATGATACGCGGTGGGCGCTGCTGTTACCTGGTGCGGTTAGTGCTTTTAATTTAATAGTGATGCGGACCTTTTTTCAGTCTATTCCTGATAGTTTGATAGAGTCTGCCAAAATAGATGGCGCCCACGATTTCAGAATTTTGCTGCGGATCGTGCTTCCGCTCTCCATGCCGGTTCTGGCGGTGATGACTCTCTTCTATGCGGTAGGCCACTGGAACAGTTGGTTCTCGGCCATGATTTATTTACAGGATCGGAATTTGTTCCCGCTTCAATTGATTTTGAGGGAAATCCTGATTCAATCCTCTGCTCAAAATATGCTGGCCGGCGTTACCCAAGATGAGGTGTTTCGTATTAGTGAATCTATTAAATTCGCTACGATTATCATAGCTACCGTGCCGATTTTGATGATCTATCCATTTTTGCAGAAATATTTCGTAAAAGGTGTAATGATCGGTGCGCTGAAGGAGTAACAGCCATAGAGAAGATACTGCATGAGACAGAATCGTTTCTGAAGCAGTCGGGAGGAGAAGACATATGAAGGCGGTAATATCTCAGGAGGGACAGATTCGCATGTCGGATGTTCTGACACCAGTCATTGAAGATGGATTTGTACTAGTCCAGACTGAATATTCGGCGATTAGCCCCGGAACGGAAATGATGATGAATGGTCTGCACCGTACGCAACATATTGTACTCGGATATAGTGCAGCAGGTGTAATCCGAACGCGTGGGAAGGGAATGGAGCACTGGCCTGAAGGGCTTCGGGTAGCTTGTTATGGCGGTCCTTTTGCGAAGCATGCAGAATGGCTGCTAATGCCTCAGCATTTGATGGTGCCCATTCCTGATCATGTAAGTTCGGAGGAAGCATCGACAGTTGGGCTTGGAGCCATTGCAGTACATGCGGTAAGGCAGGTTGCACCGCAGTTTGGGGAGACACTTGTGTTGATCGGTGCCGGAATTCTTGGACAGTTGATTGCGCAGATTGCTAAGGCGGCAGGATGCCGAGTGATTGTCTATGATTTGCTTACAGAGCGCTGTGAGATGGCTGAGAACTTAGGTATTAGACACATCGCTACTAGTCCCGAGAAGGTGAAGGAGCATCTTTCAAACCTGACGGCGGACATGGGAGCAGATGCAGTCATCGTATGTGCGGGCGGCAAAACCGGCGACCTAATTGATCAAGCACTAGAGTGGGTACGGGATCGCGGCAAGGTACTGTTGGTCGGAGACATAAAGCCAGATTTCTCTCGTGATCTGATGTTCAGTAAGGAAGCTCAAGTTCTGATTTCTAGAGCCGGCGGTCCCGGACGATATGATCCTATCTATGAGCGGCAGGGAATTGATTATCCTTACGGCTACGTGCGGTGGACGGAAGGGCGTAATATGGCTGAATATATTCGGTTGATCTCCGAAGGGGATATTCAGGTGAAACCGTTGATTAGTGCGATATTCCCGGTCGAACGTTGTGAAGAGGCCTTTCGGCGTTATGCAGAGGACCCGGTGGATCTGTTGGGAGCGGTATTAGCTTATCCTGCGGCAGTTTCTGGGGTAGAAGCGCAGGTGAAGGAACAACTGACGAAAGAAGGCGGGAGCAGATGAAGGCGCTGCGGATCGGCGAGCCATTGAACGGTCTGGCGGTTTGGGCCTCGGCTTATGGAACATGGCAAGGAGTAGACCGGATATACGCGGTTTCTTCCGGGAGTCCTTGCATCTTATTTGTTCTAGACCCCAACGGTGAACAAGCGGTGGAACGGTATGCGCTGGAAGGCTCGGATCATTGCTGGGGTGTAGTCTTAACAGCCAGCGGAGTGTATATCGGGGGAAGTGGCATCTTGTACAGGTACACCCATGAGGATGGTGTGGAGAACCTGGGTGAAATGATTCCCGGTGAATT
The DNA here is from genome assembly GCF_037977235.1 of Paenibacillus sp. FSL K6-0276. Taxonomy (NCBI): domain Bacteria; kingdom Bacillati; phylum Bacillota; class Bacilli; order Caryophanales; family Paenibacillaceae; genus Paenibacillus; species Paenibacillus sp. FSL K6-0276. Next base: position 2,046,545 of record NZ_CP150276.1, read on the forward strand.
CTATACGTGGCAGTTGGCAGCAGATGAGCAAGGCAGGATCTATGGGGGATGTTATCCTGGAGGGAAAGTGTTCCAGTATGATCCAGCGACAGGAGTGTTTAGGGATTACGGTGCCATGGTGAGTGGAGAACAGTATGCTCGTTCTATGGAAGCATGGAACGGTAAGCTCTATGTGGGTGTTGGTACACAAACCCCGCATATTGTAGTACTGGATACGGAGACGGGAGACCGCTCGGAAATTGGACTTCCAGATGAATGTTGGGGCGAGCAACTGGTTTATGACTTGAATATCGTTCAGGGCAAGCTTTTTGCCCGAATCACACCTTCTGCACGGTTGTACATTTATGATCTGGAACTGCAGGAGTGGGGTGACACTCTGGATTGTGTAAGTGGACTTAGTGTTTCACCTCCGGATGAGCTGGGGAATGTGTACTTCATTAAAGATGACTATTTACAGCGATATGATATTCGAACTGGAAGCTTGTTTGTTACCTCATTAGCTATGCCGGAGCCTGTGGGAGATTATGGTTGGCTCAATAATCACCCTCTAAATTCCAAGGGTCGGTGCTTAACGGGTGTATATAGGGATGGTAGCATCTGGATCTACGATCCGGATGTTGATCGACATACGGTCATTGACTTCGGGCTGCAAGGCCAGTCGATTCATTTGCAGTCCTTGATCTTCGGACCTGATGATGCTCTCTACATCGGAGGGTATTTCGCAGGTGGGCTAGCCAGATTCGATCCATCAACCGACGAGATCATTTCATATCGAGGTATTGGTCAGACGGAAGGCATGCTTGCTGGGAGCGATTGTCTTTATCTAGGTGTATATCCGCGAGCGAATATTTTTAAGTACGATCCGGACGAAGAATGGAAGCCAGGTGAGAATCCGGAATTACTGTTTTCCCTACAGGAAGAGGAGCAGGACCGTCCCTTTGCTTGGACTTGGGCAGGAGGTGAGGTGGCCATTGGTACGGTTCCTTCCTATGGTCGGCATGGAGGTGCGCTGACGCTGTACCATCCTGCGAGCGGTGCGCATGAGGTTTTTAGAAATCTTTTGTCGCAGCAGAGTGTAGTGTCATTGGCTAGTAGAGATCAGCTGTTGTTCGCTGGAGGGTCCGTTTGGGGTGGACTTGGGATTGCTCCTCAGCGTGCAGATGCATCTCTAATGATTTGGGATATGCAGAAGCGCTGCAAAGTATGGGAAGGCGTACCTGTGCAGGGGGAACGGGCTATTTCTGCCTTGGTTCTAGATGATGTAGGGCATCTTTGGGGTTTGACGGCAGGACTGTTATTTCGGTTCGATCCACAGTTGAAGCAAACTGTAAATACTTACTCATTGTTCCCCATGGACTGGAATGCAGTGACTCATTTTTGGCGTAGTGGTAATGAACTGCTCTACAAGGAAGGTGTGCTGTACGGCGTGTCGATGAATCGATTGTTCAAGTTTGATGTGCTAAGTGAGGAGCTTGAGGGGTTGGATGACGATGCGCGGCTGTTGACGATGGACCGTGAGGGCGATCTATATTTTGCAAGAACTACAGCATTATATCGGATGCGCTAGTAAGGTCTGCACGATCCTTGGTGAAGGGTGGAGGGATTATGAGAATCTTATATTTTTATAAATTCTGTATTCTGGGTGGGGTAACCACTCAACTTGCGAATAGGCTTAAATTTTTGCGACATCACTCGGAAGTGCATTTTGCCTTTCTGGAGGATTACGGCGGGGCGAGCGCTTTTGAAGGTTATGAGCATGTCCGAATTCTGGGGACGGTTGAAGAAATTAAGAGCTACATGGAAGCTTATGATTTCGATGTCATTATTACTATTGATACTTATGAACTGTATGAAGCGCTTGGGCCTGTACAGGAGGGAAAGGTTATTATTCATGAGGTACATACCACCTATTCCGAACCCCTGCAGAAGTTGGCCGCAACGAAAGATAGTCTACCTTTTCACTATGTGATCACTCCCTCCGCTTACATGAAGGATTATTTGGACAGTATCGGCATAGCTGGTACTTATCATATTAATAATTGCCTGGATACCGATTTGTTCCGATATGAAGCGGGTATTGAGCAGGAGCCTGCCACTATTTTGTGGGTGGGTAAACTGGATGATCACAAGAACTGGTCGTTCTATTTGAACATTGCTGGAAAGCTGAATGCCAAGATACCAGAGCTGCGATTCATGCTTGTTGGAGGGTACACAGCTCCTGAAGAGATCAAGAAACAGCTTATGGTAAAGGTAGAACAGCAGGGGATTAAGCATTTCAAGTGGATTCCCAAAGTGGACTACGATGAGATGCACAGTTATTATTCATCGGTTGCGCAGAGTGGTGGGTTATATGTTAGTACCACAACCAATGAATCTTTTGGGATGACTGTACTGGAGGCGATGGCCTGCAGGTGTCCGGTAGTGGTTCCGAGTGTAGGGGCGTTGCCAGAATTATTGGATGGTCCGTTAAGTGTTTCCCTGTACGAATCAGGCAATGAAGCGGAATGTGTGGACAGATTGTGCGCACTGCTGAAGCAGAACAGCCTGAGGGAAGACTTGAAATCATTGGCAGAACAGAAAGCCAGAACTACTTACAGCATCGAACAAGTGGGAAAAGAATATATGGAATTACTTGAGCGTTTTAGAGAAGAACGTTTAATTCTTAAGTAGGTGGATCACTCTATGGGACTGTCAACTGAATAAGAGGTGTGATTGAAATGGAAGAACTGCAGATCGGTATGGTAGGAATGGACACCTCACATAGTAGGATTTTCGCTGCGCTGCTAAACGACAGTTCTCACCCGTTACATATTCCGGGTGGCAGGCTACACTGCGGTTATCCGGGTGGGTCTCCTGATTTCGAGCTAAGCTATTTACGAGTGAAACCGATTAGCAGTGAACTGCAGGAGCGCTATGGTGTTGAACTGCTCAATTCTATAGAAGAAGTTGCGGAGAGATCCCATGCGATCCTACTGACATCTGTAGATGGGAGAGTTCACAAGGAACAGTTTGCGGTGCTGGCTCCTTACAGAAAGCCGGTATTTATTGACAAGCCTTTAGCAGTTACCTTTGAAGATGCGAAGGCGATTGTGGAATTGGCGGAGAGGTATGGAACACCATTTTTCTCCAGCTCCATGGTTCGATTTGGGGAACCGTTAGTGGCACTTTTGAAGGATGATACCGCTGGTACTATTCTAGGTGCGGATTGCTCTGGACCGCTAGATCTTCAGCCGACACAACCGGGGTTGTTCTGGTACGGTATACACTCTGCGGAGATGTTATACACCGCACTTGGAGAAGGCTGCCAATCAGTACGTGCCGTCGGTAACAATACGCAAGAATGGATAGTCGGCCAGTGGAAGGACGGGCGAATCGGGACAATCCGCGGGAACCGTACAGGCGCCTCTGATTTCTATATCGTTCTACACCGTGAACGGGGGAGCAACGGAATTAACGCGCTCGGAGCAAATTACAACGCAGGACATCAGCAATTGCTGAAGAACTTTATAGCTATGGCGCGAGGAGACGCTCCACCGGTACGACCTTCTCTAACGCTGGAGTTGATTCGCTTCATTGAAGCGGCCAACGAAAGTCGGATAAGCGGGGCTAATGTTCGTCTGTAAAGGAATGCACAATCTGAAAGGAGTGAAGTGAATTGATTAAGACAGCAGTAATCGGATGCGGTAGCATGGGAACTGTTCATGCGGATCGTTACAAGTCCATGCCCGAAGCAGATCTTGTCGCCGTATGTGATATCGTTGAAAAAGCCGCTGAGGTGCTAGGGAATTTAGTGGGAGTTAGCTATTTTACATCCGTACAAGAGATGCTCGAGCAGGTGAAGCCAGAGGTGGTAAGTATTGCAGTGCCGACCTATTTACATGTACAACTGGTACGGATTGCAGCTGATCATGGCGCGCATGTAATTTGTGAGAAGCCACTCGCACTCACTTCGCAGGAAGCGGAAGAAGCTATTCGCTACTGTAACGAGCGCGGTGTGAGTTTATTTGTGGGCCATGTCGTCCGTTTTTTTCCTTCATACAGACAGCTTGCGGACGGAATCAAGCAGCTTGGCAGTGCTCAAGGTGGGATATACCATGCTAAACGGGCGGGTTCGCATCCCGGAAACGTGCAAGAATGGTTTCGAGACCCGCTCCTTAGCGGTGGCGTCATTATGGATTTAATGATTCATGATATTGATTACATTCGTGGGACCTTTGGGGAAGCCCGTGAAGTATATGCGTTCCAGCACCAGTCGGAAGAGGTGAATTATGCCTCAGCCACTTTCCGTTTCAAGAATGGAACCATTGCACAGCTTGAAGCATTTTGGGGTTATCCCGGGTCGTTCCATTCCTCCTTTGAATATGCGGATGCGGAAGGAATCATCTCAGGCGGGACCGGCGATGGCGAAAGTCTGCATATTCGCAAGTCGATTACGACGGGCTCTACATCGGGATTTGTGGAGACGCCTTCGAGTGTGCTGCTGAAGGATCCGTATTATGAGGAACTGGAGCATTTTCTAAGCTGTCTAACAAGTGGGGAAGAGCCGATAGTCACTGCGCAGGATGCGCTGGAAGCTGTACGCTGGGCTGAAGCCGCTCAGCAATCGGCAATGACCCATCAACCCGTGAAGCTTGAAGTGAAGGGGGATATTTAATGAGCCGTTTGAATATTGGCATGATTAGCTTCGCGCATGCTCATGCTTTTGACTATTTGGCGAGTTTACTGCACATGTCTGAAGTGACGGTCGGTGGAATTGCTGATGAGGTGCCGGAGCGAACACAAGCACTCGCAGAACGTCATTCGATTCCCTATTATGCTGACTACAAGGAGCTTCTGGCTGATGCGAATATAGATGCCGTAATTATTTGCTCGGAAAATGTCTATCATGCTGAGCTAACCATCGCTTCGGCCCGAGCGGGCAAACATGTACTGTGCGAGAAGCCTCTAGGCCTATCGGTAGAAGAAATGCAGCGGATGATTTCGGTCTGTTCCGAAGAGGGAGTACAGCTCATGACAGCCTTTCCTTGCCGTTTCCTGACTCCGGTTGTGCGGGCTAAGGAAGCACTAGATCGCGGCGATATTGGTGAAATTATTGCATTTAAAGGAACAAATCGTGGTTCTTTTCCGGGAGCCAAATGGTTCTCTGATGAAGCCCTATCGGGGGGCGGGGCTGTGCTGGATCACACCGTGCATGTAATGGATCTGATGAATTGGTTCTCTGGTTCTTCTGTAGAACAGGTTTATGCCTATGCAGATACCTTGTTTGATTCAGAGCGTAAGCGGACGATTGATGATGCTGGAATGGTGCATGTAACTTTTGAGAATGGTGTGTTCGGAGTGCTGGATCCGAGCTGGTCACGCAATCCCGGCTTCCCGACATGGGGGGATGTGACCCTAGAAATCATTGGCACTAAAGGTGTCATCTCCATTGATGCTTTTAATCAAAAAAACAATGTATACGGAAGAGTATCTGGTAAAGGGAGCTGGTCCTTCTGGGGTGATGATATGAATGAACTGATGCTGAAGGCTTTTGTACAGGCGCTTATAGAAGGGGTGGAGGTGCCGATTTCAGGAGTAGACGGACTAAGGTCCACAGAGGTTGCACTTACCGCTTATCAATCTGTTCATGCAGGCCAACCTGTGCGCTTAAATAAATGAGGAAGCTGTAAGCACAAAACTTTGAGGAGGGTGGAACCGCCTATGAAGGATCAGGAATTGTTCGACAACATGTGTGAAAAGCTCTACTCTGCGGTAATCTCGGATACGCTGGATCAATTGGGCTATCGTAATCAGGTGATGCGGGAAAATATTAACCCGATAGATCCTACGTGGATCGTCGCCGGAAGAGCAAAGACCATTCTGTCTGTGGATATTCATCACTTGCCGGAAGATCCTTACACGAAGGAGATTGAGGCGGTGGACAGCGTCAAGCCCGGTGAAATTGTCATCGGCTGTACGAATGAGTCGCGGCAGAACGGACTGTGGGGAGAGTTACTGTCTACTGCCTCCAAAATGAGAGGTGGCCGCGGAGCGATCGTTGATGGATTAATCCGCGATACTGCCAAAATTCTGGAGCTTGGTTTTCCTGTCTTTGCTACCGGTACCAAACCTGTTGATTCTCAAGGGCGAGGAATTGTTATTGACTATGACATTCCGGTGCTATGCGGTGGCGTAATGGTCCATCCTGGAGATGTTATCTTTGGTGATCGTGATGGCATCGTCGTGATTCCGGACGCCATCATCGATGAAGTGTTCCAATTGGCTATGGATAAGGTGACTCGCGAGAATCATACACGGGACGAACTGCTCGAAGGATATACCTTGCGGCAGGTTTACGATAAGTACGGGGTGCTCTGATCAAGAAGCGAGGGAGTGATGAACATGAGGCTGGCTGGCAAAAGAGCGCTGGTCACAGGTGCAGCAAGAGGGATTGGACTGGGAATCGCCCTTCGATTTCTGGAAGAAGGCGCTCAGGTGGTCTTGCTGGACCGAAGTGAAGGTGAACTTCTTACTGCACTGGAAACCTTGAAGGATTATGGTGGAAAGGCTGCAGTGGAGATATGTGATCTTCGCGATGTGTCACAGCTGGAACAATCCGTTAGCCGAGCCTTTGAAAGGTTCGGTGGAATAGATATTGTAGTGAACAATGCCGGAATTGCCTTTCGTGAACACTTTCTCGATATCTCGGCTGAGCACTGGAATGCAGTATTTGATATCAATGTAAGGGCCGTTTATTTAATCGGTCAGCTTGCAGCAAGACAAATGATTTCTCAGGGTGGCGGAGGCGCCATTATTAATATGAGCTCCAAAAATGGTCTGGCGGCAAGCTCAGAGCTCGCGCACTACAATGCTTCTAAGGCTGCTGTTATACTGCTAACCGAATCGATGGCAGTGGAGCTGGCGGCTTATGGGATTCGGGTAAATGCAGTAGCACCGGGATTCGTGGATACGCCGCTCGACCGCCAGCTGCGCGAAGCTTCGAATCTCCCAGCGTATTCGGAGCATACACCGATGAAGCGGGCGGCAACCATAAGGGAAGCCGCCAATGTATTTTTTTTTCTGGCTTCTGACGAAGCTTCTTATGTAACTGGAGAAACCATTCGTGTGGATGGTGGACATTTGGCTAATGGTAGTGGGCTGTAGAAAGAAGAAGGAGTGAACGTTTTGGAAAGTACAGAAATTCAGGCAGAATTGATTATTGATGCTAAGGCTGAACTTGGTGAAGGACCGCATTGGGATGCCGAATCCAAACAGTTGTACTGGGTTGATGTTACGAGAATGAAGCTTAGAATGTACAACCGGATCACGGGTAATGAAGTAGTCCGCTCCTTCGACCGGATGATCAGCGCAGTTATTCCAACAACTACGGGAGGACTTGCATTGGCTATGGAGGATGGAATCTACCTCTCTCAAGCCGAGGATTCTCCCGTCCTGCTGACTTCGATAGAAGCGGAGCTACCACTCAACAGATTGAATGATGCCAAATGCGATCGACAAGGCCGACTGTGGGTGGGAACGATAAGCTTGAACGACGATGCGCCAAATTCCGGCGGCTTCTACATCGTGGAGCCTGGCGGCTTCACTCGCCAATTGTTATCAGGCATCGGCTGCTCGAACGGAATGGCTTGGGATTACACACGGAGTAAGATGTATTACATTGATACGCCGACTAGGCAGGTGGATGTGTTTGATTACGAGGAAGAGTCTGGAAGGATAAGTAACCGAAGATTAGCATTCCGAATTCCTACAACGACTGGCTATCCGGACGCAATGACGATAGATGGTGAAGGCATGCTGTGGGTCGCCCATTGGGGCGGTGGTTGTGTATCACGATGGAACCCGGAGACGGGTGAGCAGCTTGGACTCATTCGAGTGCCAGCACCTCTGGTGACCTCATGTACTTTTGGAGGCAGTGATCTAACTGAACTCTATATTACAACTGCAAGGATAGGGATGCACGAGAAGGAGTTGCGCGATTATCCGTTTGCAGGTGGTTTGTTTATGGCTAAAACCGGGGTGAGTGGCTTGCTACCCGGAAACTTTCAGGCTAAGGAGTAGGATGAGGAGGCAAAGCGATGCGACTCAAAGATAAGATCGTCATTATAACCGGAGCGGGCTCGGGAATTGGAAAAAGCACGGCCGCATTATTCGCTTCAGAAGGAGCGACGGTAGTCATTGCCGATGTCCAAGAAGATTCAGGAAAAGCAGCTGTAGCAGAAATAGAGGCGTCGGGCGGAAATGCGCTATTCATACCTTGTAATGTTACCTATGCTAGCAGTACTACCGCAATGGCTGATCAGGTCGTTAATGCTTTTGGCCGAATCGATGCAAGAAGGGTTCTATCATTAATATGTCCTCTGGCATCGCCGAAATCGGAGTCGCAGAGCGAGCTTCTTCCAGTGCTTCTAAGGGTGCAGTTTTATCTTTAACCAAGGCGATGCAGGTCGATTATGCACCTTACGGCATTCGTGTAAATGCGCTGCTGCCCGGTACGATTATGACTCCGTTTGTAGAAGGTTATTTGAAGGCATCTCTGGATCCAGAGGCTTCGGCTTCGGTTTCGGCCATTAAGCGTAGACAGCTTAGTGGTGAGCTTGGCAAACCTGAGGATGTGGCACGAGCCGCACTATTTCTAGCTTCCGATGAGTCCGAGTTTGTGATGGGCTCGCCACTATACGTGGATGGTGGCCTTGTCTTCGGCAAAAATGCATAAAGTGAAGGGGAGTTATAGATGAAGCTAATTACCTTTTTGCAAAAAGAGGAGGATCATATGGGTGTTCTAACCGACCGTGGTGTGGTGGATATTGAGGCGGCACAGACTGCATTATCCACTCGAATAAAGGTTCCAGTAACGGTTAGGCAATTGCTTAACGATGGGGAGGATGCGCTTAACCAACTGAGGATTTTTGTGGATGAGTTGCCTGAAGGAGACGTGAATCCATCCTGGTTGAAGCAGGAAGATGAATTAGCATTCGGTCCCTGTGTTACTGATCCTGGAAAAATCATCTGTATTGGCCTGAATTATCGCCGGCATGCGGAAGAGACTGGGATGGCCATTCCCGAATATCCCATCCTGTTCAATAAATTTATCAATACACTAACCGGACATGGCTCGGAGGTTCCGCTTCCGAGGAACAGGTCTATTTGCAAGCTGGTGATGTGGTCACGGTGCAAATTGAGAAGCTCGGTGCCATTACAAATACGATGGTTAGCGAACAGGAGGGGGTAGGGATGATCTTCGATTGTCATACCCATTTGTTTGGACCGGGAATGGTTTCAGGACCTACGGATGAGGCGATCAAACGAGCTTGGGGGCCGGATATGCATATCGAAGCAACCCCCGAGCAGCACCGTAGTAATCTGGAAGGCTTCTCTGGTGCTATCGTACTGGCCATGGCTGCGCATGCAACGGGACTTGTTGTGCCAAATGCTTATGTCGCAGATTACTGTCGCACTGATCCCGATCGGTTATTCGGTTTTGCGAGTGTAGATCCCAATTATCTGGACTGTGTTGCTGAATTTGAGACTGCGATCCGTGAGATGGGACTAAAAGGGCTGAAGCTTGCGCCTATCTATCAAAATTTTTATCCTGATGATCCCAAGCATTATGCTCTCTATGCCAAAGCTGAACAGCTAGATGTGCCTATTCTTTGGCATCAAGGAACCTCTTTTGTACCGGAGGGATATCTGGATGCTTCAAGACCGGCGATGCTGGATCCGATTGCCCGTGCTTTTCCGAAGCTGAAGATGATTGTGGCGCATATGGGACATCCCTGGATTGATGAATGTATTTCACTGGTGCGCAAGCATCCTAACCTCTATATGGACGTTTCTGCGTTAGGAAGCAGGCCTTGGCAGTTCTACAATGCACTGGTATCTGCGATGGAATACGGGGTTCAAGATAAAATACTGTTTGGGTCGGATTATCCGTTCTTTGGAACACTAAAGATGCTAGATGCCCTGTACCATATCAATGATCTAGTGGAAGGAACGAAACTTCCGCGAATACCGCAGAATTTTATCGAGGACATAATACATCGTCTAACACCGGAAATTCTCGGGTTTGTCTGAGACATTTATGCTTGATCTATAAGCGAGGTTGTTAAAAGGAGATGGGGTCATGACGGAGTGTAGGGACAGCGAGGAGAGTGTGGCTGAACATGGTGGTAAGTTGAAGAGCGAAGCCTATTTTCAAGAAAAAGATCTATGGGGATTTATCCATCGTTCCTTCACGAAGTCTATGGGATACACCGAAGAAGATCTTCGCAAGCCAGTGATCGGCATTTGCAACACGTTTAGTGAGCTGAATAAATGCCATTCACATTTTAACGAATTGGTGGATTATGTGAAGCGTGGTGTTTGGCAGGCAGGGGGAGTGCCGATGGAATTCCCGACGATCTCGATTGGTGAGCCTTATGTGAAGCCTACAACCATGCTGTTGCGTAATTTGATGGCGATGGATACGGAAGAAATGATGAAAGGGCATCCCATTGATGGCGTAGTGCTGCTTGGGGGTTGTGATAAAACGGTACCCGCTCAGCTGATGGCAGCCGCTAGCGCCAATATTCCAGCCATTGTGCTGACCGGTGGCCCTATGCTAAATGGCCGACTGGGCGGTCGTAGCGTTGGAGCATGTACAGATTGTTATGGCTTTACGCTGGAGCATAAAGCCGGAAATATAAGTGGCGAAGAGCTGGCTGTTGCAGAGAATGCAATTTGCCGAAGTGACGGTCACTGCATGGTGATGGGCACAGCCAGCACTATGGCCTCGATCGCTGAAGCGATCGGCATGGCATTACCAGGCTGTGCGGCTATCCCGGCGCCGGATAGCAGACGCAGACATATGTCCGAGCGAACGGGCAAGCAGATCGTAGAGTTGGTTCGCCGTGACATTCGTCCCCGCGACATCATGACTGCAGCGGCGATAGAGAATGCCATCACAGTTACGATGGCGAGTGGCGGATCGACGAATGCCATCATACATCTAGTAGCGATCTCCCAGCGGCTCGGGATGAAGCTGCCGTTAGAGACGTTTGACCGGATCAGTAGTCGGACACCGTTTATTTTGAACCTGCGTCCTTCGGGCAAATATCAGATGGAGGAATATTTCGAGGCAGGTGGTGTACCGGCATTGATGAAGGAGCTGGAGTCGCTGCTGCATGGGAATTGCTTGACCGTAACAGGTAGGACGGTCACAGAAAATCTGGTACAGGCGGCAACGCTGGACAGAGATGTGATTCGTACCTTGGAGGAGCCGCTCGACAGCCAAGGTGGGATTGCCGTATTGCGCGGGAATCTGGCACCGGATGGGGCGCTGATCAAGCAAACTGCTGTATCCGCTCATCTCAAAAAGCATATCGGACGCGCAGTAGTGTTCGAGAGTCCGGCCGATCTGAATGAGCGGATCGATGATCCTGATCTGGTCGTGGATGAGAACAGTGTGCTAGTGCTTAAGAACGCAGGACCGAAGGGCGCTCCAGCGATGCCGGAAATCGGGCAAATTCCGATTCCGCAAAAGCTGCTAAAGCAGGGCATACGCGACATGGTCCGTATTTCTGACGCGCGGATTAGTGGTACTTCCTATGGCGCATTGATTGTACATGCGACACCGGAAGCGGCTGTCGGTGGTACGCTGGCGCTTGTGCAGGATGGCGACGAAATTGAGTTGGATATTTCAGCAAGGCGCTTGGAGCTGAAGGTGTCAGATGAGGAATTGTCCAGACGGAGGGTCTCATGGCAAGCGCCTAAGCCGCACTACGACAGGGGTTATGGCTTGCTGTTTCATGAGCGGGTGCTTCAGGCGAACCTCGGTTGTGACTTTGACTTTCTACTGCCTGCTGAGCTTAGAGAAGAATTGCTGGGCGAAATGTAGTCGGTGGGCAAGATCGAATCGCCGAGACTGAAATAATCTAATGCTTGTAAATATGAAATAGCTGCACTTTATACAACTACAATATATCGTAATCGTCTAATTTGGATTTTAACTGCACTTCATACAATTAAATCTTAACAAACCGTCGTTTGTAACCTCAATCTGAACTTTTAATTGCAGAGAATACAACTAAATAGTCATACACGGAGATAGGAGTCGTTTTAATTGTACGAAATACACTTAAAACGCGCGAAATCTCGAATGTGGCTGTCATGGGACGCTACAGTTAATCAACTGTTCAATTATCTTTCATCACATAGACGTAGCTTGTTATTAGTCAACTGAGAGGAGAGTTCAATGATGCGAACCGTTCAAGAGTTGGAGGAGCGCTTGGCAAGTCCGTCCGCAGCACTGATTGAGGAACTAGGCCAGCTCGATGGGGATATTATGCTGCTAGGCGTGGGGGGCAAAATGGGACCGAGTCTCGCAAGGCTGGCGGTGAATGCGATTCGCCAAGCAGGGCTAGACAAGAAAGTTATCGGCGTTTCCCGCTTCTCGAATAAGGAGCTGAGACGAGAGCTTGAAGAGGCCGGTGTCGAGATTATCTCCGCTGATTTGTCAGACGACAAGGCGCTGTTGGCACTCCCTGAAACCCAAAATATTCTCTATATGGCCGGGAATAAATTCGGCACGACCGGAAATGAACATTTCACTTGGATGATGAATGCCTATCTGCCGGGACGCGTAGCGGAACGGTTCCGTAATTCACGAATGGTTGTGTTCTCGACAGGTAATGTCTACCCTTTTACTCCGGTTAGTCATGGAGGAGCAACAGAAAGAACTTCTCCGAACGCGAACGGAGAGTATGGGCAATCTTGTCTGGGGCGGGAGCGTATATTTGAACATTTCTCTCATAAAAATGGAACGCCGATGTTCATTTACCGGCTGAATTACGCCATTGATCTGCGTTATGGCGTGTTGCTGGAGCTGGCTAAATCGGTTAGGGATGGCCTCCCAATTGATATCACGATGGGCCATGCCAATGTGATCTGGCAAGGGGATGCGAATGAAATCGCATTGCGAGCGCTACTACGTTGCAGTTCACCGCCTAATGTCATGAACATTACCGGACCGGAGACGTTGTCTCTCCGCTGGGCCGCGAATGAATTCGGCCGAAAGTTGGGCAATGAGCCGATCTTTACAGGTGAAGAAGCACCTACTGCACTGTTAAGCAACGCGGCGAAAGCAGCAGCCACCTTCGGCTATCCACGGGTATCGCTGGCCGAAATGATCGACTGGATTGGCGATTGGGTAGGACAAGGCGGAGAAACCTGGAATAAACCGACGCATTTTCAGGAGCGGGAGGGCAAATATTGATGACGCTGACAAGAAAACCTTTGACTTCGGAATTGTTTGCCGTGCTTCATGATGGGTTGGCTATTCCCGCACATCCCCTCGCCTTAACTAAAGAACGTAAACTAGATGAACGACGCCAACGGGCACTTACCCGCTATTATCTTGCTTCCGGAGCGGGTGGAATCGCGGTTGCAGTGCATTCCACTCAATTCGAGATCAGGAATCCAGAAGTAGGGCTGCTGGAACCTGTGTTACGTCTAGCTGCGGAAGAGGTGGAGCTTGCCCAGCTAGATCGGTCATTCATGAAAGTGGCGGGTATTTGCGGTAGGACGGAGCAGGCTGTTCTTGAAGCGAGTCTTGCTGCAAGCTTTGGTTATGAAGCGGGACTGCTCAGTATGGGAGGCCTGCAAGCCTTGAGTGAGGAAGAACTGCTGGAACGAACACGCAGAGTGGCGGATGTGATTCCGGTATTTGGATTCTACCTTCAGCCGTCTGTGGGAGGACGGATTTTAAGCTTTGATTTTTGGAAAGCATTCGCTGAAATAGAAGGCGTAATCGCCATCAAGATGGCGCCGTTCAATCGTTATCAGACGTTGGATGTAGTCAGAGCTGTGCTTGAATCCAGCCGCAGCGAAGAAATTGCTCTATACACCGGAAATGATGATAATATTGTCAGCGATCTGCTCACGACCTTCCGATTTAGGGTGAACGGCAAGCTCGTTGAGAAAAAAATAGTCGGTGGCCTACTTGGTCACTGGGCGGTCTGGACGAGCAAAGCAGTACAGCTGCTTAACGAGGTGAAAATGATCCGAAATGAACCCTCGTTGGCATCCAATTGGTTGACGCTTGGGGTTGAAGTGACGGACAGCAATGCGGCGATATTTGATCCCGCGCATCATTTTCATGGCTGTATCCCGGGTATTCATGAGGTGCTTCGCCAACAAGGATTGCTTGAAGGCTTATGGTGTCTAAATCCGGATGAGCAATTATCACCGGGTCAAGTGGAGGAAATCAACAGAGTGCGCAGGGACTACCCCCATCTGGTAGATGATGAGTTTGTGGCAGCGCATTTGGAAGAGTGGCTGCAATAACACATAGTTGTATGTGAGTTAAGGAGGGCGCACTTTCGACAAGTGCGTTCTTTCTCATCCTGAGTGCGATATCCTCCTCCTCATGATACAATAAGGGACAAGTTTATAAGGATGAGGTGACTTTAATTGAAGTATGATTTCGAGCGCGTAATTGACCGCCGTAATACACGTTCTTACAAGTGGGACCAGTCCGAGAAGTTGTTTGGTGAGAAGGATATTATGCCACTTTGGGTGGCAGACATGGATTTTGAAAGTCCACCCGCAGTGAAGGAAGCGATTCTGCGCCGCGCAGAACAAGGGGTTTACGGTTACAGTGTGCCTAGTGACTCTTATAAAGAAGCTATCACGTCATGGTTCAGAAGACGGCATGATTGGGAAATTAAATCGGAATGGATTTCGGATTCTCCCGGAATTGTAACTTCTTTAAGTCTTTCCGTTGAGCTGTTTACCGAGCCAGGAGACGAGGTTATTTTACAGTCGCCAGTCTATTATCCTTTCTATGATGTAATCAAAATGAATGATCGGAAGGTCGCCAAGAATCCGCTTGTGATCCGTAATGGACGCTTCGAGATGGATTATGAGCAATTGGAAGGGCTGATGAAAGGTGGAGCAAAGCTGTTGCTCTTATGCAGTCCGCATAATCCGGGTGGTAGAGTATGGGAAAGAGAGGAACTGCTGAAGCTTGGTGAACTCTGTCTACGTTACGGAGTGACAGTAATCTCTGATGAGATTCATTGTGATTTGGCGCTTCCGGGCTATGAGCATATCCCTTTTGCATCCTTATCTGAGGAAATCGCGAATATTACACTAACTACACTTGCCGCGACCAAAACCTTCAATCTCCCGGGGATTCAATCTTCCTTTATCGTGGCTTCGAATCCGGAATTGAAACTTGAATTTGATCAAAAAATGAAAACTCTGAGTTTACATATGGCTAGCTTCTTCGCCCAAGGTGCAGTAGAAGCTGCCTATAATGATGGAGAAGAATGGTTGGATGAACTTGTAGAGTACGTTTCAGGCAATGTGGACTATACGATTAGCTATCTGTCGGAGCATTTACCACAGGTCCAAGTGATGCAACCACAAGGCACATACCTGCTATGGGTAGATTGCCGCGGGCTGAATCTGGATATAGATGGACTTAAACAGTTGATGTACAAGGAGGCTAAAGTCGCTTTTAATGAAGGCTCTGTCTTTGGAACTGAGGGACAAGGTCATCTGCGGATCAATCTAGCTTGTCCTAGATCTATTCTAGTTGAAGCGTTAGAACGCTTTTGCCGAGCAGCCGTAGATTATACAGCGAAATAAAAGGTATTACAGAAGCTTGATGACTCCTTCTAAGGGGATTATCGAGCTTCTTTATTTTGCAAAAAGGTAAAAAGAATAATAAAATGGAGTCCATTACGCCAAGCAGGAGGACTTCAAATGAAATGGGTAGCTCAGCTTCCGTATTATAAGATACAGCGGGAAATAAAGGATGGAGAACAACGAAGTTTTCCATGTAATAGGTTAATGTATCTGTACAAAGATAGAGTCGTGACTCGTCATCGTGAATTTCCAATAAAAGATATCTTAGATATGTCCTATCGCTCAATGGGAGGATCAGAGGGGATGTTCTATCTATACACGAGTAAGGGTGTATATACTTATTTGGTAGCGTGTGATCCTGAAAGTTTTATTAATACTTTTAAAGAACGGCAAATGAATAAAATTGAGCGTACTGGTAGGCCATGATATGATAATCCATACGACATTGCACAATGGGAGAGAACTTAAATGAGCAAAACACGAATTATTATTGATGCAGATACAGGTATTGACGATGCACTAGCGATTCTATATGCCTTACGCGCTCCAAACGTAATTGTAGAAGGGATCACAACTGTTTTTGGGAATATTAATGTCGAAAAGGCGGCGGACAATTCACTGCGGTTGATTGAGCTTGCTAAGCCTGGTTATGAGATTCCTGTAGCCATTGGAGCCTCCAAGGCAATAGTTCGTGAGAGCTCAGGCTTCGCAACCCATGTGCATGGTGAGAACGGCATTGGTAATGTAGAAATCCCTGCATCTGCCCAGCGTCCAATCGACGAAACAGCTTCTGAATTTATTATACGGATGGCTAATGAGAACCCCGGTGAGATTGTATTAGTTACACTGGGACATCTAACCAACCTTTCGATGGCGCTTGATATGGACCCTGGCATTAAGAATACTTTGAAAAAAGTAGTGGTTATGGGCGGTACGATCTTCCATCCCGGCAATAGAACACCGGTTGCGGAAGCGAATATTGCTGGAGATCCGGAAGCTGCTGATCATGTATTTACATCGGGACTTCCCGTTGTGATGGTGGGTCTAGACGTTACGCTTAAGACGCGGATCACCCAAGAGCATATCGATTTATTAAATCGTTTTGGACGTGAAGAAAATAAAGCGATCATTTCGTTTATGGAACAATCGCTCACCCATTATTTTAATTTCTACCGTGAAGTGAATTTTTTGATTAACAGCGCACCGCTGCATGATCCACTCGCACTTATGGTTGCGCTGCAACCAGATCTAGTAACCTACAAAGAGATGAATGTTCGTGTAGAGCACAAAGGTGAGTTTACATCGGGAATGGTCGTAGCGGATTTGCGGGCACAGCCGAAAGTCGGTCAACCTATCCAAGTTGCTATAGATGTAGATGCTGAACGAGCGGTAGGAATCTTTTTGAGCATGTTCATGTAGTTAGCCGACCTCTTCTAATATGAATAGTAGTTTCGAAGCTCATAGATGACAATCTATTAATTTTACAATTGGATAATCTTTGTTAAAATGGTAGAAGACATATAAAGAGTTTAAGAGATTACACTTCATATCATGAAGATGGGAGACTTAACAGTCATGAACAAACGGATTGGTAAATTAGTCTTATGTCTGGCGATTTCGCTAGGCGGCACCACAGCTGTATTTCAAAATACTACGCAAGCAGCACCCGCAGGGGGAGTTAGTATTGTACTGGATGGTTATGCACTACCGTTTCCAGTAGAGCCTGTTGTGATGAACGGAACAACAATGGTCCCATTCCGAGCGATATCTGAAGCGCTGGGGATCAACGTAGAGTGGAATCAAGCGCTTAAGAAAATTACCGCGACTAAAACGGATACAGCGGGTACTAAAGTGGTAACTTTGACCCTAGGTAGCAAAAATGCAGGTGTAAACGGTGATGTTGTGAAGCTAGGCGTTGCCCCGCAAACGATCCGTAATAACACGATGATTCCGCTTAGCTTCTTCGGCCAGCAGTTTGGTGCGGGCGTAGCTTGGGATCAAGCGACGAAAACAGTATCAATCACCTCACCAAAGACGGATATGTATAAGCTGGGCTTCTATGCGCTTAGCTCATACAGCGAAATTTCGTTGCTTCCTAGCTTTGATGCTGTAGCTTTTGGGTGGAGCGGGATTGATAAAAGTGGACAATTCACCACGACAGGCACTGACTTTAGATGGCCTCAAGCTGCTGGGGATGTAACCCCAGAGTCTATTATCTCGAATGCTGCAGCTGGTGGCACAGCGCCTTATCTGATGGTCTTTTCTGGTGACACTGCTTCCGAGTTGACGAAGAATCTTGAAGATAAAGTGCTTCAAGAGCAGACGATTACAGGAATCGTCGATCTGGCTACACAAAAGGGATTCCAAGGCATCACGCTGGATCTTGAAGGACTGGGTCTAACGGGAGATAAGGCTAAGGTGCAAGCTGATTATAATGCTTTTGTGAAGAATCTGTCTCAAAAAGCACATGCAGCAGGTCTTAAGCTTACGGTTATTCTTCATCCATTAAACAGCTCTTATAAAGGTTATGATTACAAGACGCTAGGCAGCCTCGCAGACGATTTGGTCATTATGGCTTATGATTATTTGCAAGAGAAAAAAATGCCAGAGCCGCTGAAACTAGTAGATGAAGGCATCCGGCTTGCACTTCAGCAAGTAAGTAAGGATAAGCTCATTCTCGGTATTTCTGTTTATAGTGAAAATGAAACTTCAGTAAATTCCAAAGTTGGACTTGCCAAACGTTATGGTCTTAAAGGGATAGCGATCTGGCGTGTGG
The DNA here is from genome assembly GCF_037977235.1 of Paenibacillus sp. FSL K6-0276. Classification (NCBI taxonomy): domain Bacteria; kingdom Bacillati; phylum Bacillota; class Bacilli; order Caryophanales; family Paenibacillaceae; genus Paenibacillus; species Paenibacillus sp. FSL K6-0276. The sequence goes on from NZ_CP150276.1 coordinate 2,064,948, forward strand.
GCTTGATTGGACAGCCTGTCTGGAATGAGATGGGTAAGTCGGTGGAGTTGTAGGGGATTTGTGATAGGTTATCAAAAGAAAAAAGGCTGCCATCTGGCAGTCTTTTTTCTTAAAAGATAGGAATTTATATGCTTGCGCAATAAATTGTCCTTATACTTGTTGTATAGGGAATCATGCAATGGAAAAAAATAGATAAGAATGAAATGGAAGCTGCATTACTGTGAGATAGAGCTATTATGGAATTAGGTCTATTATAGTATAGGGAATTCCTCCCTATAAATTCTGTATTTAAGGGTTGAACCAGTGGCATATAGGGAATTTCTCCCTATATTTCAGAGGATATCGTCGTTTTTTAGAAAATTCTCCGTATTATAGGGAGAAATTCCGCATAACTGGGTAATTGCGAGGAAAACTTCCTAAATATAGGGAGTTTTTCCCTATAAAACTCCCTCCCCATCTCCCCATCACAATTTCATAGACTGGGTGCAGGAGGTAGGGGAGTTTGGATTTGAAATCTAGCAACCTATACAACACTGATTGCCTCGTACACTCCAATGTGAAGTTAACAAAAGCTTATTCACCCGCGAGGGTGATTTTGCGCATAGATCAGAATTTATAGGTTCCTCGTCATAAATTATCTTTCTCTTTCTCGTTTAAGCGTTCACTTCCCCTATAGGGACGGAGAAGGGTTATACGTACCATTCTTGATGGACTCGATGGTAGTGAACATCCGTGAGTAAACATCTTTAATGTTGGGTTCATTTACTTTGCCGTTGTAAAGTCCGTATTCCCAATACTTATATGTTTCACCAGTTTGAAGATAGCCTGTGACATACATATCATTATTAAAATTTTTAAGTGATGAGTGCTCATACGATACATCTTCAAGAACAAACGGCATAAATGATTTAGCAGCTCCAATAAAGAAGAAAGAAACACCTGCATTTGTATATACTTTAACATACTTGTTGTCGTCCGCTTCTTGCAGATGATCCTTCATAATAACTACGGCATCATATTGGGAGGAGAGCTTTGTATAATCTACTAATTCATCAAACGAAATACTTGTGAAGTGCACATGTTCTTCTCTTATTTTCGGGACCTCGCCAACAACGCCTATGAATAAGCTTTTTCCTGAATATAGCGGTGTATCAACCGTATCGGCAGTAGACGTACAGCCAGTAGCCAACATGACGATTAAGAGAATGAGTACGTTTAGGATGCTTCTCTTCATATTTTGGCTCCTTTCAAGCGATCTGCATGAGTTGTGTCGGTTTACAATAAAGTATTATACTGGAAATTAATGCTGCGAACCATAGGGGGAATCATATTGCATCCAATTACAGCAATAGAAATTATACTTTCGGTTGTTTTTGTCCTCGTTATTTTTGTTATAGCCTTACTTCTACCCAATAAGGTTAGAAAATTTAGTTTAATTATAGCCTCTTCATTAACTGTACTTTTGCTGTTATCCTTTGCTATTCGTCCCTACTGGATTGATTATCAAGTATCCAAAAAAACAGAACAACTTAATCACTATTTGGAGGCAAAATACCCTAATCAAGAGTGGGAAATTAGTCGACAAGTCGGTAGACAATATGATCCTTATTCCTTAGAAGTTAGATTTAAAAACGAAAAAGGTTGGATTTATATTTATTCGGTAGTAAATCGTAAAAAAATTTACCAGAGCGTTTGGGTACCAGCAGGTGGCAAGTCCTCTGATGTAGGGAAACATTATGAAAAATGAGTAAGGAATTTTGAACAGTAGATGAGATTGTGAGATTAGTGAGGATAGGATTTTTTGGTTCTGGCATAGGTAAGCGAGAGGTAAAGGCAGTTGTTATTGTACTGATAAAAAGAGATCAGCTGAGTAGTGACTGGATTTCTCAAACACACTTCGATTGTTATAAACCTCACATTCACCTAAGCCATAAACCTTTATAATCTCTAAGATTGAACCCTTGAATCAAATTCATTATTTTTCAGGAGGACTTTAGAGTATGAGATATAAAGCATTGGAATTAGACAAACCGCTTACCTATGAGCTGGAAGGCTTAGAAATAGGAGTCACCTCAAACTGTAATTTCCGCTGTGATTATTGTTGTGCATATAATAGAAATGATGGACAAAGCATCAAAGCCAAAGAAGTTATCCGAATTCTTGATGAGCTTCCTGGACTCAAAAGAGTACGCTTGTCTGGTGGCGAGGTCACCTTAAAGTTTGACGACTGTGTGGAGATTGTAAACTACTGCTCATCCAGAGGGATTCAGACACAGCTCAACTCCAACGGCAGTCTTTTAAATGCTGAACGGATTGATCAATTGGTCACGGCAGGATTAACGACGATACATATATCCTTTAATTTTACTACGGCGGACGCCTTCTCTCGTTATTATAATATTCATCCAAGCATCTATGAGAAAATTAGAGAGAACATTACTATGTTCGCGGCAACTAGTGTAGATACGGTGCTGGAGACGCTGTTGTTCAGCGAAACTCAGGATAATATGAAGGAAATTAGTGATCACGTTTACGCGATGGGCGTTAGAACACATGAGATTCAGAATAGTATTATCATGGATCATACGGGCTGGAAGTCTATAGCTGCTCGCGAACAATTAAATAATGCCGTGAGTGAACTGATTGCTATGAAGAAAGAGGATACGATCCTGTATTTCACTTGCATGGACCGTTTTATGGATGCACTTGGGTTCGAGGAGCAGACGGGCGTTTATTTTCCTCACTGCATAGAGGGTAAGAAACAGCTTCATCTACATGGAAATGGGGACATTCTGATCTCTGAATTGTGCCACCCAGTTATTATTGGCAACATTTATCAGGGAACCTCACTAAAGGACTTGTACAGAAACATGCCAGCGCCTTTGGCTCAGTTCCTGGATAAGCTGCCATGCCCAGCACTGGATGCATTGTTTCCACAAGGGGTTTAAATCGTTAAGTCTTTTTATAAAAAAAGTACTAGGAGCCAATTTTAATAATTGGTTCCTTTTTTGTGTAGTAGATTTATGGAAAGTCTTGTATGATCTCTGTAAGCTTATAGAGGCTGCTACAACTTAAATTTGCGGATAAGGAATGTATGATATCCATACATAAGGTGAATGACCAAGTGCTTAGCAATATACGAAATGGACTCATCAAATCCAATGTAGTTCTCGAAAAAATTATGCCATTATTAACACCTACAGCCATCGTAGTTGGCGTGCTTAATGAAAGCAGACTGCTGCCGTTCACAGGCCTCGTTCCTTGGATATTCGCCTTCATGACATTGATCGGAAGTTTGAAGTCCAATCTCAAAGATCTGCTGGGCGTACTGCTGAAACCACAGAAGTTGCTGGTGTTGATGATCATTCTCCATATTGTGATGCCGCTCATTGGCTGGCTCGTAGCAAGTGTTGTTTTTCCTGGAGATCCCTACACAGTGACTGGATTTGTACTGCTGTTTGCGATCCCTACGGGTGTCGTTAGTGTGGTGTGGGTATCCATATACGGAGGGAATATTGCACTAACTTTGGCACTTATTCTGATCGATACGCTCTTGTCACCGATTGTCGTTCCGGGGACCTTGTATTTGCTCATGGGAGCAAGTGTGGAAATTCAGCTTGGGGAAATGATGAAGGGGCTGTTATGGATGGTTGTAATTCCTTCGGTGGTCGGGATGCTTCTGAATCAATGGACAAAAGGCAGGGTGAATACGGTATGTGGACCGCCGCTTTCCCCATTTGTAAAGGTTGGGTTGTTCATGGTCGTTTCCATTAATGGTGCCAGTATTGCTCGTTATCTGAAGCACCCGGATAGTAAATTAGCTATTATTATTGGAGTAACCTTTATAATCGTAGTTCTTGGATACGTAATCGGAGCAGTGGTATCACGTCGTTTCCGATTTAGCTATGAAGATTCTGTGGCTGTGCAATTTAATTCTGGCATGCGTAATTTAAGCGCGGGAGCTGTGCTCGCAGTGAAATATTTTCCTCCGGCTGTTGCGCTTCCTGTGATTTCAGGAATGTTATTTCAGCAAATACTTGCTGCAATGTCTGGTCTGTTTTTACGTAACAGAACTAAAAGCCCCTTAACAGATGGTGCATTAACGCAAGTTCCCCCAGCATCCCAGTCAGAACCGCCTATTTCATCACAGAGATAAAACAGGTCTTATTGACTATTCTATAAAAGATGTCCAATAGAAAAACTAGATTTCTCTACATTAATATGCAAAAATTCGACATTAATTGATATTTTCCGTATTTTATCCTAGTCAATATTCACTAATTTATCATGATATCCGATAGTAATTGTATTATTTACAATTGCCTTGTTCATAAATGAGCAAGTTGTCGGAAGGATGAGAAGCATATGAAGATTCGCCTTAAGCTATCACTTATGTTGATAGGAGTGACCCTGTTATGTATAACGGTAATGGGGGTATTTACGTATTTGAAGTCAACTCAGGCGATTGTGAGCCTAACTGAGAATTCTATGAAGCAGGTCAATACGAATAAAGCTCAGACCATAGCATCCATGATTTCGAAAGAGAAGAGAAGTATTGAACTTATTGCGGGTAGGTCGGAAATTGTCGAACTATTGCTTCAAGCTGGTAACGGTGGAGTAGCCAAGGGGGATAAGCTTCAGAATGAGGTGAATATCAGCCTTCAGGGAATTGTGGAGGATGCAGGAAACCTTGAACATGTGTTTGTCAGTGATATGAAGGGCATTGCTGTGGCAGACAGTGACACTAAGCTTATAGGTGCAGATTTTAGTGAAAGAAATTATACGAAGAAAGTAATGGAGACCGCAGAGCCGGTAATTAGCGAAACGCTGAAATCGAAATCTACTGGGGCTTATGTGGTGGTTTTTGTGCATCCGGTGAAGAGTAACGGGAAGATGATTGGATATGTTGCTTCAGCTGTTACTGCGGATAGTATGATTAAGTACTTGGCAGATACTAAAGTGGTGAACACGACGAGCTCATATGTATATTTACTGGATGAGAACGGGAATAAACTGTACCACCCGGATAAAAAGCAAATCGGACAACCGGTTGAGAATACTCAAATTTCAGCTGTTATGGATCGTGTGAGGGCTGGTGAGGAGGTAGCGGACGGCCTGCTCAATAATACAGTTGATGGTGTGGAAAAGAAATCAGCTTACACAGTTATGCCTGAGACCCATTGGTTGCTTGTATTAACTGCTGACTTAGACGAGATAGTGAAGTCTGTCACTGAGATGAGAAACTTCAATATTGTACTAGGTGCGGGAAGTTTGATTATAGCATTGCTGATTGCTCTCTATTTTGCTAATAAAATCTCTTCACCGATTGTTAAACTAACAGAGATGATAAATAGAACGGCAGAGCTGAATTTGACGTATGACTCCCAGTATGAGTATCTGACGAAAAACAAAGATGAAACCGGCACGATTGCCAAAGCAATGCTCCGCACACGGGTTATTCTTCGTGATATGGCGGGCAGTCTAATCACTATCTCAACCAAGGTGCTAGATAATGCGGAGACCCTTGAGAAGCTGTCAATAGATGTTCGGGAGAATGCTCACGACAATTCGGCAACTACACAGCAGCTATCCGCAGGGATGGAGGAGACAGCAGCTTCAACACAAGAGATGACTGCAGCGATTACTGAAATTGATGTCAATGTATCCGAGATCTCTAGTAATGTGAAGGAAGGCGCTGAAGTTTCCAAACAGATCAGTGAGCGAGCTATGGCGTTACAAGATGAGGCGTTAGAGTCTACGGATAATGCGAAGCGAGTGTATGAATCTGTTCGTGTCGATATGGAAAAAGCAATTGAGCAGTCGAACGCGATCTCGGAGATTAATGTACTGGCGGATACGATTCTATCGATTACTAGTCAGACTAATCTGCTTGCTTTGAATGCAGCCATCGAAGCGGCCAGAGCAGGTGAGGCGGGTAGAGGATTTGCTGTTGTAGCTGGTGAAATCCGTAAGTTGGCTGAGAAATCATCAGAGACCGCGGCTGGGATTCAGGGGGTCGTTTCAGGTGTATATGCTTCTGTTGAACTAATGAAGGAAAATTCAGAGGCGTTACTCGCTTTTATTGACCAGAACGTTCTTGGAGATTATGAGCGGTTAACGGAGGTGAGTCAGCAATATAACAGAGATGCAACTACAGTGAATATGCTGATGAATCAATTCGAGACCGCAGCCGATCATCTAAGTATGGCGGTATCTAGTATTTCTATTGCGGTCAATGAAGTGGCTGCTACAGTAAATGAGGGGGCAATTGGTATTCAGGATATTGCGGTGAAGACGGCTGATATCGTGGAGAAGACATTCGAGGAAGTTACGATGGCTGATGAAAATACTCAAAGTGCCAAAGAGCTGCAGGGGCTGGTAGATCAGTTTAAGATGTAAGAAATATTAAGGGAATCCTTATCTCACATTCATAAAACATTAAGCTTGCAGGCTTATAGTAAATGCATAGCCCCCTTATATATAGATTTTGCCCCGCCGGTTGCTGGCGGGGTCTTTTTTTGAAAATATAAGAAAGTATAAGTTTCACGCTATACATTATCCTTATATTTCTCGCATAAACGCTAACCGTCCTTGTAGGGACGCCAAAGGCGTTTATGCTTGGCAGATTTTAAGAATGCTCTTTATCCTGTGATGAGGTAAATAGCTTCATCCAGCGGAACGATAACCTCTGTTTGTTCCTCCATATCTTTCAGACGTACCTTATCAACACTCGATTCGCTTTCGCCGATGAGTATAATGTAACGGATGTTTTTGGATGAGGCTCTGGCGAGTTGTTTTTTTAGTTTTCTTTTACCGGATACGAGAGTGGTTCTTATTGAACAGGCACGTAGCTCGTCTGCTGCAATCAAAGCTTGTGGTAGTGTCTCACCAATGGGAATGACCATAACATTAGCTGCTTTATTTTCTTGGATAGGTCGTTCTGCTAGGAGTGCCATAATAGACTCCATGCCAAAAGACAACCCAACCGTTGGGTATTGAATAACCTCTCTGCCCACTAGCTGTCCAATGATAGCGTCATATCTGCCTCCACCACCCAAGCTTGAGGTAAAGGAACCAGAAGCATCAAAGATCTCGTAGACAGTTCCTGTGTAGAATGAAAGACCTCGGGATAAGAAAGGATCGAAACGGCAAGTCTCCTGTAGTCCAATGTCTTGGATTAGCTTTTGTAGGATAAGAACCTCTGACGCACCCGGTTGTGCTGTGAGATTGTATTTTTCGCATAACTGCTCAAAGCTTGGATTGTCCATTTCGATAAGCGCTAGAATCGCTGCGATGGTTGCAGATTCTAGCCCCTTGCCAATCAACTCGTTCTCCACTCCGCTAATGTTGATTTTCTCAAGTTTATCAAGGATAAGCATAACGGATAGTTGCTCATCGGTAGGTACGCCAATGGACTCCAGAATCTCGCCGAGAAATCGTCGATTGTTCCATTTTAGGATGATAGGGATGTCTAGCTTGCGGAAAGCTTCGGTTGCCAGTTGCATTAGCTCAGCTTCAGCCTCAGGGCCGGAAATGCCGACTACATCAACATCACATTGCAGAAATTCACGCAGACGTCCACGTTTCACGGGTCCATCTCGGAACACTTTTCCGATCTCATACCGCTTGAAGGGGAACGCTATCCCTGGATTTAAAGCGATCACTTTGGCAAAAGGAATAGTCAGATCATAACGTAACCCCAGCTTGCGGTTACCTTGATCTGTGAGTTGATACATTTCCTTGAGGATTTCGTCCCCGCCTGCATATTTTGAGGTCAATAACTCCAGTTCGTTTAATAGCGTCGTATCCATCGATTCAAAATCATAGAGCTCAAACAAGTCCTGTAGCATATTTTGAATGTTTTTTCTGAGCGCTTGTTCTTGACCGAAGTAATCATAAGTTCCTTTAATGTTTTGCATCATTAGTAGCTCCTTTTATACTGGCATAGTTTAGGAAATAAAAAAACGCGCAGGACCTCTTGGTCCTGCGCGTGATCTATGCCGCAGGGAGGCCAACGCGAGTAGCGTTAGCCTCCCTGAAAAATTCAGGAGTGCTAACGCTGTTTGTGATAATAATGAAGTTGATTCAGCATGATTGTATTTGTATTCATCAGAACCAATTCCCTTCGAAATTTTGATTACTGCCGATTATAGCGGATCATTTAGAGTCGTGCAAGTAAGAATTTATAATAGCTTCGATTTCTTGTGGGCGAATGGACAAGTTATCAGCTATAATAGGGCTTCGATATTCCTTAAGGAAAGGGAGTTTTTCTACGATGAATGAATCTTTAATTACAGATCGGACCGAAGTTTTTGTTAAAGAACAACTTGGACAAGATACTACGGGTCATGACTGGTGGCATTCTGATCGGGTGCGGAATACCGCCGCTGAAATTGCCGAGATCGAGAGCGCGGATGTATTTGTCTGCACGATGGCGGCCTTGCTGCATGATGTTGCTGACGAGAAGCTTAATCCTTCTAAAGAAGAAGGTTTGCATAAAGTACGTACGTGGCTTTCTTCAAACCTTACAGATGAGGAACAAATTAATCATATCATGACAATTATTGAGACGATGTCCTTTAGTGGTGGCGGGGGAGAACCGATGCGAACCCTTGAAGGACAAGTGGTTCAAGATGCGGATCGACTTGATGCGCTTGGAGCAATTGGGATTGCCAGAACCTTTATTTTCTCAGGGGCGAAAGGTCGTCCAGCTTATGATCCGGAAGTGTCTCCAAGAGATGAATCGCTTCAAAAGGAGTACAGGGATTACAGCAAGGGGACGGCTATTAATCATTTTTATGAGAAGCTGTTGAAATTAAAATTCCTGATGAATACGGCCTATGGACGCAAGTTAGCAGAAGAACGGCATGATTTCATGCTGAATTTTCTGGACCAGTTCTATAAGGAATGGAATCAAGGGAGCTAATAACTGTTATAATGATAAGTATGCACAAGATGGAAGGATCGCGGGTTTCCGCTTTAACCAGAACAATCGGCATAGAAGAGGTTGAACTATGAGTGAATTGCAATTTAAAGATTATGAGTTAAACGAAGACATTATTAAAGCGCTGGATGTCCTGAAATATGAGACGCCTACTGAAGTTCAGAGCAAAGTAATCCCTGTGGCTTTGCAGCAGAAGGATCTGATTGTGAAATCGCAAACGGGTAGCGGAAAGACGGCCGCATACGGGATTCCGGTCTGTGATCTGGTGGATTGGGTGGAGAACAAACCTCAGGCTTTGATCCTTACGCCTACTCGGGAGCTTGCATTGCAAGTGAAAGAGGATATCACCAATATTGGACGATTTAAACGGGTTAAGGCAGTAGCTCTTTTCGGTAAGCAGCCCTTTGCTCCGCAAAAAATAGAACTTACCCAAAAAACACATGTTGTCGTGGGTACGCCTGGGCGTGTGTTCGACCATATTGAAAGAGGCACGCTTCCGCTAAACCGAATCAAGTATTTGATCATCGATGAAGCAGACGAGATGCTGAGCATGGGGTTCATCGAGCAGATTGAGAAGATCATCAAGCAGCTACCAAAAGAACGAGTGACTTGCGTTTTCTCGGCTACTTTACCGGAAGTGATTAAGAATTTGTGCCGGAAATATATGAGCGATCCAACGGAAATCGAGATTCAGGCAAGTGGAATTACGACCGCTACGATTGAGCATGCATTGATCGAAGTGAGACAAGCTGCCAAATTCTCGCTGTTGAGTGACATCATCACGGTGGAGAATCCGGATAGCTGTATTATCTTTTGCCGTACGCAAGAGCAGGTGAATGCGGTATTTAGAGGACTTGCTGATCTGGAATATCCTTGTGATAAGATCCACGGGGGAATGGAGCAGGATGAGCGCTTTGAGGTCATGAATGCTTTTAAAAGAGGACAGTTCCGTTACTTAATCGCTACCGATGTAGCAGCAAGAGGAATTGATATCGAGAACATCACTCACGTGATTAATTACGATATTCCATTGGAAAAAGAAAGCTACGTGCACCGTACAGGCAGAACTGCTCGAGCAGGCAAGACAGGTAAAGCGATCACTTTTGTCACTCCGAATGAGCAAAAATGGGTGAAGGAAATCGAAGGCTATATTGGCTTTAGTATCCCACATATGAAAGCTCCTTCGGACGATGCCGTTGCTTACGCGAAGGAAGCGTTCGAGCAGAAGATTAACAAGCAGCCTGTCCGCAAGAAGGACAAAAGCGAATGCTTGAACAAAGAGATCATGAAGCTGTACTTCAACGGCGGTAAGAAAAAGAAGCTAAGAGCCGTGGACTTTGTTGGCACAATCGCAAAGCTTGAGGGTGTAGCTGCGGATGATATCGGTATTATCTCGATTCAGGACAATGTGACTTACGTGGATATTTTGAACGGTAAGGGTGCAATGGTGCTGCAAGCGATGAGAGAGACGACGGTGAAGGGTAAGCAGCTCAAAGTGCATATTGCGAAGAAATAAGTCGTGGATTGCGGGTTATCGCTGATCACCTTTCACATGCGCTGCTTTTGATGCAGTTTATACAAAGAGGGAGTCGTGTTCATTACACGGCTCCCTCTTTAATTATTTTTTAACAGATTGAAAATAGAGGATTAATCTATAGGGAATCAGAACTGTTATTAAGTAAGAGGTGGTAGTGTGAAAGGGAAATTAAAGAACGTTAGGATTAAAGCGATTCTGCAAGTTCTAATTGTTATTTTTTTGCATTTTATAACTATCTATTTTTTGAAGATGAAAACTGGGAATTGGGATGAAGAAATAGTAAAGCAAATGTTTATAATGTATCTAGCACCAATAATCCTTATGTATATGTCTTGCATGATGGCTTTAAAGACGGAAAAGCTTAGGTACAACATTGCTTGGTTAGTCATTAGTATTTTACCTAGCATGAGGATTCTGTTTTATTTAAAAGAATTACAAGGGACAGATTGTCAAGCCAAGTGCGACAGGGCTTCCATGAATGATTCGTGAGCAGTCTTCCAACCCAAACATTTCCTTGGCCGGTTATTAATGAGATTGAGTGCTGTTGCCAGTCCATCATCAGTCACCTCAGCGAAGTCTTTGCCTTTAGGAAAGAACTCTCGAAGGAGACCATTTCCATTCTCATTGGAACCACGTTGCCAGGATGAATAAGGATCAGCAAAATAGACATCGATGTTGTGAGTGAACTCCAATGAGGCATAACAGGCAAACTCTTTTCCACGATCCGTGGTTGCTGTTTGGAACGTGCCCTGAGGATACTGAGATGCAGCAACGCCAAAGGCGATTTCCATAGAAAGTGCTGTTCGGTCTGGCATTTTAATGGCCGTATATAGTCGTGTCTTTCGCTCAATCAAGGTTGCAACACATGCCTTGCTCTTTCCACGACTAGACACAACGGTGTCGAGTTCCCAGTGTCCAAATGTCTCGCGGGACCGGATTTCCTTAGGCCGCTGTTTAATTGATTTACCCACGAGAAAGCGTCCTCGTGTTTCTAACGGTTTACGGCGTTTTCCTTTGTGGCGAAGCATGCTTATCTTTGCACGCGCTAAGCGTCCATCGTATAGCCAACGGTAGATTGTTTTGAAAGAGACCATTGCGTTCCCAGCCGTCCTATAGCGCTGTGAGATCTGTTCAGGAGACCATGTCTGCTGCAGCCTTCCCTCGACTTCTTGGGCTAGTTCATTTGTCCATTTCCCTACGGGAATAAAGCATTCACGTCGATTCTGATAGGCTCGTTGAGAGACTTCTGCCTCATAGACGCCCTCCACGTGGTTACGGTTAATTTCCCTTGCTACTGTGGAATGGTGCCACCCGATCTCTTTAGCAATGGCACGAGCAGTCCACCCTTGTCGGTTGAGGATGTCTAGCTGACTTCGTTCGATTATGCTAAGATGAGTGTAGCTCATGGTCTGATTCTCCTTGTATGAATGGTGTTGTGGTAACTTCATTCTACACGAATCAGCCATGGGCCATTTTTTATTCTCTTAGTAGCTGTCGCACTTCATATTACAATCCATCAAGGTAAAGAATCTGATACTCCTGGGATCATTGATTTAAGTTTTTTTGATACTCATCAGATAGATCTTATTTATTTTTTTCCTGTAATATATTTGGTTATTCAACTAATTTTAATATTTTTAATGTTGATAATGATATTATCGAAGGAAAAACCAGTAGTTGATTAATATTTATACATAAAGAATGGAAATATGAGAGTCACTATTCGTCCATCACTATCAGTGGAAAAGTCGCTAATTTTGCTATAGGGATCGATGAAGTCGGTCGTTTGATACCCTGAAGGCCAAAGGTGGGGAACCTTATCTTAAAGAAACGTAGTTCTGGGAGAAGTAATTATCGACTTGGGCGTAGATGAAAATAGTTTGTATTTGAGCGAGGGTTTAGATTTGTATTTTCTTTGATTTTAGGGAAATCTCCACTAGCATTGCACAGAACCTGACACATGAAGGGGTTGTTTGGCAAATATGGATTTATATTTTTATTATAAAAAATATTTACAATCACTCTCTTCCTCATCAAGAAAAAAGGTTGAACACCATATAAACCTAGGATCATTTTACCAATTAATGTATTTGTTTGCCTGTTTTACTGGTTGGCGTACTTCTTTACCGTCTTATATTTCTTCGGCTTCGTTTGGGGACGACCTGTCTTTCCTTTTTTCTGCCTTCCCTTTGAGAACTTCTCTGGTTTTCGCTGGAGTTCTTGTAGAAATCGGTTCCATGCCTGGCACATGTAGCACCGTAAAAGCTTCAAAAAAGACCACGGGGACTGCGCTGCGTCCGTCTCATTGCGAAGCAGAAGAACCAATGCATATCCAATCAGTGCTAAAAAGATCTGATTCCACACCGCTTTTTCTCGTGAACTATACAGGTGGATCAAGCTAACATGCTGCTTCATCCACTTGAAGAAGATCTCAATTAGCCACCGGTGGTGATAGATTTCACTAATCTGCTCGGCCGTTTTGTCCCACACATTGGTTATAACCCGATATTGACGCCCTTTTTCGTCAGTATATTCCACTAAACGCAGCTGAACCTCGACGAGTTGTTTTTCCGCATTTTTGTAACTCACAAGCACATCGGCATCCCGCAACACGGGGGTATGGGGGGCGACCTCACGCTCATGAAGAACGAGGGTTCTGCTGTTCTGCTGGATGCGTGCGACAAACCGCAGACCTTGCTCCAGCCAAGTTTCATACAAACGGTACACCCTATACCCACGATCCAAGACATGAATGGCATCTTTGTCGACGACTAAATCCAAGGCCACTTCAGAGTCGGCGACCCCGAGCGTCGAGCAAATGACTTGGGTCGGGTACACCGTATCGCTATCTGCAATCACAAGCTTCAAATGAACCTTGACCCCGTTACTATGCTTGGAACAATAGGCCCACTTCCCAGCGAGTTCAGGGAGAGACAGACTCGTAGAATCAATGAGATGAAGTTTACCCAGACCGGTAACGCCTTGTTCAGGATACATCTGTGCGACTTGCTGCGTAAGCAGGAGCCACACGCGCTGCAACACCTCGAGCGGTAGATTGTCCAGTGTACGCACCACTTGAGAAGGACTAATCGATTTTAGACCTACTGCTTGCTGAAGTTCTCGGTTCGCTCGTAAGGCCTGGCTAATTTCGTCGAGGTCTGCTCGTTGGTTGAGTTGGGCTTCGACAAGTAGTTTCACGGCCTTGACCAACGTCAATCTACGTCGATGATTAAACAGCGGAAACGCTTCGTCGGAAAGCGGAAGTAAATCAAGGCATTTACAAATGACAGATTGATTTGGTATAGTACCCATTGGTTGCTCCTTTTGTAGGTGGAATGGGTAAAATGCCTATCCTTCTACTTTAGGGGTTTTTTTGGGTTTAACCAGTAAAATTACATCAATATATTGAAAATAAAGTAATTTATGCAAAAAATGATTTTTCGTGTTAGGTTTAATGCAAGGCTAGTGGGAAATCTCCCTATAAATTGCTGATTTTCGCTGGATTTTTAGCTTTTTAGGGAATTCCTCCCTATAAAGCACCTGAAATCCACTATTATGAGCAAATTGGGTGAAATTAAGGGGAGGAATTCCCTAATTGTTGAAGTTGGGACCGTGGTATCGAGAAAAACAGGGAGGATTTCCCTAATTATTTCCACACAACCTGTAAGACCAAAAATCCATTAATCTCTAACCCTATAACTGCCTAACTGCCCTATTAAGAATCTTGTGCTGAAACAGATGAGACGGACAAAAAAGCAAGACTAGTCGCCAATAACATGGGACTAGTCTTGCTTCTTTTTTGATTCCAGTAGCAAGTTAGGCGTTATACTGCGCCTGGTGAAGACGGCTGTATATGCCACCGGCTTGGACTAATTCTTCATGGCGGCCTTGCTCGGCGATGCCTTCTTCATTCACGACCATAATCCGGTCGGCATTCTTGATGGTCGTCAATCGGTGGGCGATGACGAGTGTGGTTCGGCCCACGGATAGATCAGCCAGTGATTGCTGAATCGCTGCTTCCGTTTCTGTATCTAGCGCGGAAGTAGCTTCATCCAGAATTAGGATTGGCGGATTCTTCAGGAACATGCGAGCGATCGCTAGGCGCTGCTTCTGTCCACCGGACAGCTTCACACCGCGTTCACCAATCACCGTATCCATGCCGTCTGGCAGATTCTGAATGAGATCTTCCAGATGTGCACGTCGAGCGGCTTCCCAGATTTCAGGTAGCTTTGCATCTAGTTTTCCGTAGGCGATATTCTCGCGAATTGTACCGGAGAACAGGAACACATCCTGCTGCACGATCCCGATCTGTTTACGTAAAGACTCCAGCTTCATGTCACGGATATCGATGCCATCAATGGTGATAGCTCCGCCTGTGACATCGTAGAAACGAGGGAGCAGGCTGCAGATGGTTGTTTTACCTGCACCAGAAGGTCCAACAAAGGCGATCGTTTCGCCAGCCTTTACTTTCAGGCTAATATTTTTCAGAACCGGACGCTCCTCGTCGTATCCGAAAAAGACATTTTGGAAGGTAATATCACCGTGTAAAGTACTTACTTCTACAGCATCTGGCTTGTCGCTGATATCAGGCTCCGTGTCGATAATCTCAAGATAACGTTTAAAGCCGGCAATTCCTTTTGGATAACTCTCGATAACGGCATTGATTTTCTCGATCGGACGGAAGAAAATATTGGACAACAGAATAAATGCCACAAATTCACCAATTTGGAGTTCTCCATTAATGAAGAACCAGGCGCCGCTGATCATCACGAGGATCGTAATGAGGCGGGTCATCATATAGCTGACGGATAAGCTTTTGGCCATGGTTTTATAAGCAAGTAGCTTAGTTTTACGGAACATTTGATTATCTACTGCGAATAGCTCTTGTTCATGCTGCTCATTGGCAAAAGATTGCACAACCCGGATTCCGCCGACATTGTCTTCGATACGGGCATTGAAACTACCTACATTTCCAAAAAGCTGGCGATAGGTGGAAGTCATATTGCGTCCGAAGTAGATGATCACCCAAGCCATGATTGGAACGATAATAAAAGTAATGATTGCCAGCTTCAGATTAATATCAGCCATTAGGATGAAGGCACCGACAAGTGTCATGATGGCAATAAATACATCCTCGGGACCGTGGTGCGCCACCTCGCCGATATCATTTAAGTCGTTGGTGATGCGTCCGATTAGGTGACCTGTTTTATTATTATCAAAGAATCGGAAGGATAGTTTCTGGATGTGATTGAACATTTTTTTACGCATATCTGTCTCGATGTTAATACCTAGCATATGCCCCCAATAAGTAACGACATACTGCATCACCGTATTCAAAGCGTAAATAGCTAGAAGCGCGACACAAGCAATAAGA
Source organism: Paenibacillus sp. FSL K6-0276 (assembly GCF_037977235.1). Classification (NCBI taxonomy): domain Bacteria; kingdom Bacillati; phylum Bacillota; class Bacilli; order Caryophanales; family Paenibacillaceae; genus Paenibacillus; species Paenibacillus sp. FSL K6-0276. The sequence goes on from NZ_CP150276.1 coordinate 2,080,803, forward strand.
ATTAGCGGCCAATCTTGACCGGGGAGCAAATCATCAATGAACTTATTGACAGCTACCGGAAAAGCTAGTTCTAGCAGACCTGCAAAGACAGCGCACGAGAAGTCCGATATAAATAGTTTTTTATATGGACGATAGTAGGAGAAAAACCTTCGAAGCATTCTATTCACTCTTTTCTATGGATTATGTATGAGTTCGATTGAAATTGATTCTCAACTGCCTGATTATATGGATACTAAAGATGCCGTTCGATTTTGTCAATAAATTGGTTATAAAATTACTTAAGGCTTGTAACTTTTATAATAATAGTGGATGATGGTTCTTAATGCCATGTAATAAATATTTTTATATTTCTAGCTTAAACGCTTACCGTCCTTATTGGGAGGTCGAGAGAGAGCGTTTATGCTTGTTGCAATATAGGAGGATAAATGATGAAAGCATCGCAACGAGAAGGAACCATTCAGAATAGAGGCTTAACGGATTCCAAGTTTGATCGCTGGCTACTAGTGTTGGGAATTGTTTTTATCGCAGCAGCACTTAGAGCTCCTTTTACATCCGTTGGTCCACTGATACAAATGATTCAGGATGATCTAGGCTTATCGAATACTTTAGCAGGAGCTATTACCACTCTACCATTGTTGGCTTTTGCCATCTTGTCCCCGTTTGCTCCAAAGCTAGCCCGCCGTTTCGGCTTGGCTAATGTGTTATTAATTGCTATGGTTATGCTGGCTATGGGAATTCTAATCCGGTCGGGATCTGGAGTAGGGCTGTTGTTCACTGGTACGGCGATACTCGGGCTTTCTATTGCAGTATGTAATGTACTGCTTCCGGGTCTGATTAAAGGGAAGTTTCCCCACAAAATTGGATTAATGACAGGTGTCTATACCGTCTCTATGAATTTATGCGCAGCAGTCGCTTCAGGAATTAGTGTACCGCTAGCAAGTAACGCTGGATTCGGTTGGAGAGGGACTTTAGCAATTTGGTTTATGATCGCTGCGCTAGCAACCCTGTTCTGGATTCCTCAGATGCGCAAGCTCGATCAAGGGTCTGGAGCTAAAGGCTCCGTTTCTAGCGGAAATATGTGGCGCTCTTCGCTTGCTTGGAAGGTAACGATCTTTATGGGCTTACAGTCGCTGCTCTATTATGTTTTTATTGCATGGTTCTCTGTTCTCCTTGGTGAGCGGGGAATGTCATCAAGCCATGCAGGCTGGTTACTATCGCTGATGCAAATGGCGCAGCTGCCCTTTACTTTCTTCGTGCCGTTGTGGGCAGGGAAGATGAAGAACCAACGTATTCTAGTAATAATCACTGCTATTCTGTATTTCATCGGAATAGGTGGGATTTGGCTGGGCAGCAGCGCTTTAATGGCTGTCTGGGCGATATGCTTTGGTATTGCTGGAGGATTTGCCTTCGGTCTTGTGATGATGTTCTTCAGTCTACGGACCAGAAGCACTCAAGAAGCTGCGGAGCTCTCAGGAATGGCTCAATCTGTAGGTTATGTGCTTGCTGCGATGGGGCCGGCCTTGTTTGGATGGCTGCATGATGTGACGAATAGCTGGACGCTGCCGCTAGTTTTATTGCTTGGTGCAAGCGTATTGCTGCTGGTTGTCGGACTAGGCGCAGGTAGTGATCGATATGTGGGAGATAGAAGATAAACATCTACTGAAAGTTTAAAAAGAGTGTATTGGTGCGGACACTGCGCCAGTACACTCTTTTTTTGTGGTATCGGAAGAACCCCCCTCAGTATTAGACTCGTTTGTAAGCGACAACCCGGATTCTTCGATAATCAATCACCCAGCGGTTAGCTTGAAATAAAGTTGGTTTCAGTTTCTGTTCCATATATGAGAGGACTTCTTCTCGTTCAGATGGTGTTAGGACACTTAAGATTCCATTTGCAAAAGTGTTCAGCCAGCACTGGAGCCCTTGCTCTCCAGCCTCTAGTGGTGTTGGACGGTTGAAACAAAGGGCGAGGTCCACAGTCAGTCCGTGTTGTTCTAGTAGTGTTGTATACTGCCCGGTACTCGGGAAGTACCAAGGCAGCTGAAGCTTATCACTACACCCTATAACGGCAAAAGCATTTGGAAGTTCAGTAACGATGGATGCGATATTGCCCAGCCCACCGAACTCAGCGACAAAACGGCCGCCTGTTCGCAGGCTAGCCGTGATAGAAGCGGCGGCTCCGTTCGCGTCGGTCAACCAGTGTAGAGCAGCGTTGCTGAACACAGCATTGACTGGCTGTTCCGCGACATAGTTTTGCCCATCTGCTAAGATGAAGCTTAGCTGAGGATGCTTGTCACGCGCAGTATGAATCATTTCGGCTGAAGCATCAATCCCTGTTACAGTGGCACCACTAGCAGCGATGGCTGCTGCCAAACCGCCAGTTCCACAGCCCCAATCCATAATTTGTTCGCCAGGCTGGGGGCGAAGAAGCTCAATCAATGATTCTCCAAACTGAGACACAAAGGCCATGTCAGTATCATAGGTTCCGGTATTCCACTGCTGGTTCATACGTATTCGTCCTTTCTAGTTTGGAATTACACTGACATATCTGATGTAGTAGCTACATTCTTTAATTATGTTGTACCATACTGATGACTTATAAGTGAAATATATAAACTGAATAATAGTGATTGGTTATTCCTATGGTGGTTTACATCTATTTAACGTTACGGTCCGTCGTATTACATAATACATAAATAATTATATTGCTTTTTATATAAAAAAAGAGTATAGTCTTATGTACAGTGATTATTTCACTGGTGTACATAATGTGCGGTCGTGGCGGAATTGGCAGACGCGCACGGTTCAGGTCCGTGTGGTAGCAATATCGTGGAGGTTCGAGTCCTCTCGACCGCATCACCAAATAGGCTTATACAATTGCTCTTGAGCAGTTGTATAAGCCTATTTTTTATTTCTGAAGAAAATGCTGGTGGTCCAATTCTTGTTGTAACCATGCTTCGTTGCATAATGATGTAGGTTCGAGTAAAAGGAATTACATTCCTCTAATGAAATTGCATTCAACTGATGAACAGTAGCTTTCCCCAACTAAACAAATAAATGGAACTATTATCAAACGTCTATAGCCATGTGCTATAGGCTTTTTTTCGCGGTCATGATCGGATCGGGATACTAAAATTGGGTATTTTTGTATTGACAATTATATCGGCTTCCGTAATAATGATATTACGGTAAATGATATATCGCTAACAGTAATAGAATGGAGATGAGATCATGCCTGAAAGCTCAGAAAGAGGAGCCTTAACGGAAGCTGTGTTTTACATCTTATTGTCTTTATACACCGCAATGCACGGATATGCGATTATGCAGAATGTGAAGGATTTGAGTAAAGGTCGAGTGGATCTTGGAGCGGGAACCTTATATGGAGCAATCAACACCTTGCTTGAGAAAAACTGGATAAGAGCTGTAGAAGGGGAAGAAGGCTCTCGAAGAAAGGAGTACGAAATTACTGAATTAGGGAAGACAGTGATTCAGGGGGAACTTATCCGGTTGGAAGAACTGATTGCCAATGGGAAGAGAATAGCTGGAGGTGAGTCCAAATGAAACATGTGGTTCGCAAGCTGTTTTGGGATTTTGAGAAGGAAGAACAGTGGCTTAATGAAATGTCTGCCAAAGGGTTAGCCCTTTCAAGCTACTCCTGGTGTAAATATGTGTTTACTGACTCGCCTAAGAATGAGTATACGTATAGAATTGAGCTTTTAGATAATGTGCCTACTCATCCGGAAAGCATGGCATACCTCAAGTTTTTAGAAGAAAATGGAGTAGAGTGTGTTAGCAGCTATGTTCGTTGGATTTATCTTAGAAAGAAGTCATCCGAAGGTGCGTTTGATATTTACACAGATCTGGAATCCAAAATAAAACACTTTAAGCGAATCAACACACTATGGAATTCTGTAATGTGGTTAGAGTTCATTGTTGGTTTAGCCAACATTCTCATTGGGGTAACGAATTATTTCAATTCATCCAGCAGAATTAGTTTGATAAACGTTGTTCTAGGCGGGCTTTTAATCCTTTTAGGACTTGTTTTTTTAAGAGCTGGCGCACCTATCCGTAAGAAAATTAAGAAGCTTCAGCAAGAGAATTTAATAAGAGAATAGTCATTTAAAGTTGTGATATGTACTTACAGCAAGCTTCCAGATCATTGGAGACTTGCTGTTTATTTTTTGTGTATGACGATAATGCGCAATCTCTTTGATTTTCACAACCTATCATTTAGGACTCAACTATCAAGCTTAATTACCGAAAAAAAGGTATACTGGAATAGATTATGAGACTGTACAAATGTTTGTCCCCATCTCAAAAGAGGAGGCTACACGGGTGTCTGAATTTCTTTTTAAGCAACTATACTTGCGGTCTTCTATAGGGGTTGCTGTAGTCTCTCCCAAGGAAGGGACCTTGATTCAATCCAATCCGGCGCTTTGCCATATGCTTGGTTATTCTGAAGAAGAGCTTTTGAATATGCATTTTCTAGATCTTATTTATCCAGACGATAAGACCGATGATGATCATTACATTATCCTGAACAAACTGCTAGCAGAGCCTGAGACCGCCATTGAATTAGAAAGACGGTTCTTACGTAAGGATGGCGAAATGATCTGGGTAGCACAACATATATTTCTGATTCTTCAGGAGGACTCGAGTGAACCTCTTGTCTTGATCTCGGAACTAACGGATATCACCGACCGAAGGCTTGCTGAAGATAAGATTGAGGAAGATCAACATTTATATAATTTGTTAACTCAAAATACGCCGGACATGATTTCTTTTGGCGACCCTGACGGAACTCTACACTATATATCGCCTTCAGTACAGTTGCTTTTAGGATATCCTGCACATGAAATGATAGGTACCAAAAGACCCGAATATTATCACGTAGACGATGCTCAAGAGATGATTGAACAAGGAAAGCTCTATTCGGATACGGATGTATTCACACGCAGAGTCCGTCATATGGATGGACATTATTTATGGATTGAGAGTTCTTCCCAGGTGGTGTGTGATGAGCAGGGGAATGTCAAGCAGATACTAACCATCGGCCGCGATATCACTCAGCGTAAGAAGTATGAGGATATGTTGGCAAAAGCTCAATATCTTGCGAAAATGGGATCCTGGGAATGGGATACGACAAAAAAGCGGTTGACGGTTTCTAGAGAGATGCGTACTATTTTTGGCTTTTCGGTGGACGACAGTAATCATTCTTATTTTGATTATAAACGTGTTCTTTCCTGTATTGATCCAGGTGATTTCAAAGGACTTGAAAAGCTAGTTCGTCAAACTTTAGCGAATGGGTCTAATGGCGAAGTTATGGTTCGAATTAATAGTGCAGATGGAAAATTGAAGTTTCTTGATGCGCACTGGGAAGTGATTAAAGACGAAGAAGGAAGACTGCTACAGATCAGTGGGATTGCCCAGGATGTGACTGAACGTCATCGAATGGAGGAGCAGCTGCGTGAAAACGAACAGAACTATCGTCTGCTTTCTGAAAATTCAATGGATTTCATTTCACGGAATGCAGCGGACGGTCACCTTACCTATCTGTATGCATCACCTATTTGCCAGACTATGTTCGGCTATACATCGGAGGAAATGCATGGAACCAAAGGTATAGATTACATACATCCTGAGGATAAGGACAAAGTGGTGTCATATCTTAGCAGTTGCATGGAAGGTAAGAAGCTCGAACCTGTGACCTTCCGGTTTCTGTGCGAAGATGGATCATACATCTGGACGGAGACAACACTTCGATATATTTACTCCGAGACCTTTGGTGGGCAGGAACTTGTGTGTGTAACCCGTGATATTTCGGAACGGACGCGCCATTTTGAAGAAATAGAGAAGTTAAGTAATGAGCATGCTCTGATATTGAATTCGGTTTCTGAAGGCATATTTGGGATGAACCTTGAAGGGGATACGATGTTCATCAATCCAGTAGCCATTACTATGCTAGGATACGATCCTACGGAATGGTTGAACAGCAAATTCCATGCGATTCATCAGACTTGGCTGGATAACGAGCCATTTTCGGGAATTCAGAAGACGCTGATTCCTTCGCACTTCAATAATCGCTCTTTTGATGAGAAGGAGGGCATATTTTGGAGGCAAGATGGTTCCAGCTTTCTGGTCAGATATCGTATGACTCCGCTTTTTGATGGTGGAGAGCGGATAGGGGCTGTAGTGGTTTTCCGAGATATCACTGAAGAGAAGGAGATTGTGCGGGCGAAGGAGTCTGCTGAGGAAGCAGATCGAGCTAAATCGGAGTTTCTAGCCATCATGAGCCATGAGCTGCGCACTCCGATGAACGGTATTATTGGAATGGCAGACTTGCTCTCGGGTACAGCACTGGATGAAGAGCAAAGCTACTACACACAGATCATTAACAGTAGCGGAGAGGCATTGCTTCATATTTTGAATGAAGTACTTGATTTCAGCAAAATTGAAGCAGGCATGATGACACTTGAACTGCAAATGGTGGATTTGCGTGAAGTAATACAGAATGTTAGTGAGCTATTCTATCCGAAGGTTAAAGAGAAAGGATTGTTATTGACTAGCGATATTGCACCGGAGCTTCCACCCATTATTGTGACGGACGAGGCCAGATTACGCCAAATTCTCGTGAACTTGGTCGGGAATGCGGTGAAATTTACGGAGACAGGTGAAATCAGTATTTCTGCCAAGCTGGAAGCTTCACAAAAGTCTGGGAATATTATCGTTAAATTTATAGTTAAAGATACGGGTTTGGGGATTCCAGTTGCCAGTCAAGGGTTATTGTTTCAATCGTTCACGCAATTACATCCTTCCATCAATCGTAAATATGGCGGAACAGGACTTGGACTGGCCATTAGCAAAAAGCTAGCAGAGCTGCTAGGAGGAACGATTGGTGTTAGGAGTTGTGAGGAACACGGCTCAGAGTTCTATTTCACAGTGGAGGTCTCTTTGCCAAAAGAGGAATGGAATCAGAAAGTTTCACTCAATCATTCAGCGGATGTAGTCAGACACGATAACCCTAACACTAAAGAGTCTGTTAAGGGAGAATATGGACCTATGTCCATTCTCATCGCTGAAGATCATCCTGTGAATCAGCAACTGATGCAGGCTTATCTGAAGAAGCGGGGTTATGTTCCTGATATCGCATCAAATGGTGAGGAAGCGGTTCGGGCTGTACTGTCCAAGGATTATGATCTGGTATTTATGGATGTTCAGATGCCAATTATGGATGGGATAGAAGCAACAGGAATCATTCGTGAGAAGCTCGGGCTATCTCCAATTATTATTGCGGCCACAGCCTTTGCCAGAAATGAAGATAAAGACATGTGTCTGAGTGCAGGGATGCAGGATTTCATCTCCAAGCCGATTTCAATAAAGGAGCTCGACAGGGTATTAAAAGATTGGTCTACTCGGATTCGATAAGGATGATGAGTATCATTGACAAAAAAGGTTGATGATTAATATATTTGTAATCATTTTTTTAGCTCTGTTAGCAGCCGGTTTGATTTGCGGAATCAAGTGGTGGACAACCACAATGAACAGTATCAGCAAGGAGATTTGAAAGCTATAATTACGGTGGATGGTAAAGAGTACAAGACCGTTTCTTTGACTAAAGAAGAACAAATTATAGATATTCAAACGAAGTTTGGTCACATTCCACCCGTATTATGGTTGAAGTATTTAACCCTAACCGATCCGTGAATGATCCAGATGAGCTGGATGCAATTATTTAGTAGGGTTAGCTGTACTCTGCAACGCTTTCCATGCGGATATGGAGTCAGCACTTGTGTAAATGTAAGGTGTTGTTGGTTGCGCGATGGGTGTAATCGTTTCTGCGCGAATTTGCATAATTTCTTGGCCCTTGTGTTGCACAACTTGAAGCTTGCCCCGGACCTCTATCCAGGTATCGGTGGGTAAGCTTTTTAGTTTGCCGGAATCAACCAGCATCCCAAACGGAGTAGCATCGGCGGTACAACACTGTACTAGAAATCTGCCAATCGCAAAAGCATTCTCTGGCGTTTCGCTTTCATCACGATATAGAAAACCAGAAACGGAAATTTCTTTGCCTTCAAATTGCTGTTTATACATCTCAATAGCACCTAGTGTTTCGGAGAAAATAGCTGAATAAACTGGGATAGTAGGCTGTACATAGAGAATCTTAGCTAGCTCGGTAAGCTCCTCATGATAAGGATCAATCGATTCGAATCTAGCGGCATTTTTAGTCTCTGATGGTAATGAGGATAACGATATCCCCTTTTTGCTAGCTGCCATACTTCCCAAGGCTCGATCAGGAAGTGCAAATCCAAGCAGCAGTGGAAAAAGGAATAATCCATACAGTGCTGTACTTTTGAATATGGAATGTGGGAGACGATGTTCGCAGTCACATAGAACACTACCCTTACCAAATAAGGCCTGAATGGCCAAGCTGAGCGCCATAAGTGTCAGAGGGATCGGACATAATTGAACCCAGCGTGCCAGCTTGGGAGCTACATAATAATGCAAAGCGTCCTGCTGCACCAGATGCCCAATATAAAGGGCGAAAGCAAGCAGAATGACCGCCCTTAACAAATAGTGAAATCGGATGTTTCGAGAGTCATTCATGCTTTTCCTCCTAACAATGCGATAAGTATCTACTTGCCACCTCTATGATTACAGCCATAAGGACATGAATACGGCCCCGATAAACACGCTCGAGAAGATAAGAAAGAACAAATAAAGAGCAAATTTGGTCTTAAACAGCGAGAGTAACATCAATGAATTTTTGAAATCCAACATAGGCCCGAACACCATAAAAGCGAGCAGTGCACCTGCCGGAAAAGAATGTACAAAGGTGGAAGCTACAAAGGCATCTGAGGTGGAACAGAGCGAAAGCACAAATGCCAGTCCCATCATGAAAAAATAAGATCCTAGCGGCTTATCACCGATCGCTGCCAGACTGTCCTGAACCATAAACGTCTGGATAGCAGAGGTTAGTAAACAGCCGATAATTAAGTATTTTCCCATCTCAAAAAACTCATCCGAGGTATGAACGAAGACGGCAGCTAACTTTCCTCCACGAGAATTATTATGATGAGTGTTATCGGTCTCACGCTGAACGCTTAGGCGTATCGGGGACTTTTTCACCGTTGCGTAGATAATCAAACCTATTATACAGGCGACAGCAAAGGCTAAACCCATCCGGGCATAAGCTAGTTCTGAGTGGTTACGAAAAGCTGTCAGTGTTGCTCCATAGACAACTGGATTTAGGATTGGTCCGGATAAAATGAACACGATGGCTACGTAGACAGGCATCCCCTTATGGATAAGGCGGCGGACGAGTGGAATCATTCCACATTCGCATACCGGAAAAATAATTCCGAGCAGGCAAGCGAATAGAATGGCAGGAAGAGCCTGCTTCGGAATCCATCGTGAGATCATCTCATCTGGGATAAACACTCGAAGCAGCGAGGATAACAGGGCTCCTGCTAATACAAACGGCAAGGCTTCTAGCAAAATCCCGATAAAGCCGGTTTTGAACGTGTCAATGTACGCATTGTCCAGTAGTTCTAGTTGATTTGGCACCCATATATAACCAACAATAATCAGGAATGAGATTGGTAGAAGCAGCGGCAATATTTTTAATGGGGAGAGGGTAGTCAAGGTTCGAATAAGGCGGTCCACCGATCTGCCAGCAGTTCCTCATCTAAATTCATCCCGATGAACACTAGATAAGGCATTCCGGGATAACGTGAAGCCTCCCAGCTTGTACGCATTCCCGCATATTGGACAAGTTGAACCGGTTCCTGTTCGGACAAAAGGATATGCCCCTTGGCACGGAGCAGGTTGTCCCCCCATTCTTGAAAGAAAGCTTCTAGACGTTCTTTTGAAGGCATTGTAGTCCCTGCTTGCGGTAGGGTTAACGTAATCGCGGTCACTTGGGAAAAAGAAGCATGCGGCTCCTCTTGCCGTTCTTTTACTGCTGTAGCCCCCTGTTCTGAATTCATTTGTTTAAGTGTTGCACCTTTAAAGGTTTGAGGTGCTCGTTGTGGCGCGGGAGCGATGATTTTACGTGGAATGATTCCTGATAATATCGGAGAAAGGTTGATCTCACTGTAATGCGTATATACAATTTCAGCCTCTGAATTTTGCTTTCGAACTCCCTTTTCAATTCGCCATAAGGTTTCGGGTTCTACAAGATCGCTCTTGTTAACGACAATGAGATCGGCGGTGGACAGCTGCTTGCGAAGGGTACGAACCAGTTGTTTGTCAGAGGAGAGTCTGCTGTTATATTCCAAGGCGTTTTCTGCATCCAATAAGGTAATCGTAAAATGCAATTCGACCCTTTCCTGTAGAGCGGTTTCTTGCAGTGTTTTGGCAATTTCTTCAGGATTTGCGACGCCAGTAAGCTCGATATAAATAGCATCGGGGCGCCCTCTTAGCAGTACGAGCAGGCTATCTGCCAGATCTTCTTTACGGCTACAGCATACGCATCCGTCCAGCAGCTTAGTCACGGTTGTGCCCGTGTGCTCCTGGAGAATATACCCATCTACATCTCTCTTACCTAGCTCATTCATGACTACGCCAGGGTTCAGACCTCTTACCTTGCTCTCTTTCAGCAGGGACAACAGCAGAGTTGTCTTCCCGCTCCCCAGAAACCCGCTCAAAATAATTACTGGTATCTTCATGATCTCCACTCCTGCCTGATTCTCATGAAATTACAAGAATCATATTTTTATATTTCCATCTATACGTGATTTGTCCACCAGAAAGACCACAAAATTAAGAGAGTCGAAATATTTACAAGACGATAGTTGACAGAGTGTGAATAAAACGTGTACGATGTGTTAATCGTAATTATTACGATTTAATTGAAAAGGAGATGGAACCAATGAGAGTAATCATTACTTTAGCATGTATGGAGACAGGAGATCGCAACTATACCACTACCAAGAATAAGCGAAATCATCCAGAACGTATGGAAATGAAGAAATATTGTCCACGTCTGAAAAGAGTTACATTACATCGCGAAACACGGTAAGAATTGTAGTATTAAAATCTTTATTTTATCAAATATTGGAGTGTGGTTTATGAAAAAGATTCCTGTTACCGTACTAAGTGGATACTTAGGATCTGGAAAAACAACGCTGTTGAATCATGTCTTGCACAACCGTGAAGGGCTCAAAGTAGCCGTTATCGTAAATGACATGAGTGAAGTGAATGTGGATGCAAATCTCGTGAAGTCCGGAAATACACTTTCCAGAACGGAAGAGAAATTAGTTGAAATGTCCAATGGGTGTATCTGTTGTACGCTTCGTGATGATTTGATTGTCGAAGTGCAAAAGCTGGCTACTGAAGGTCGTTTTGATTATATTCTGATTGAATCCTCTGGCATTAGCGAACCTGTGCCGGTGGCTCAGACCTTTACCTATGCAAATCCAGAACTGGATATTGATTTGACTTCGCTCGCTCAATTGGACACGATGGTGACCGTTGTGGATGCGGGCCGATTCTGGCATGACTTCTCTTCTGGCGATAGTCTGATGGATCGTAGTCAAAGGGTTGGTGAAGACGATTTTCGCGATATTGTGGATTTGCTCATTGATCAGATCGAAACTTGTGATGTGTTGCTGCTTAATAAGTGTGATCTGCTGGAAGAACAAGAATTGAATAAACTTGAAGCTGTGCTCCGTAAACTTCAACCAACCGCTAAGCTGATCCGTACCATAAATGGAGTAGTGGACCCTAAGGAGATTCTCGATACGGGATTGTTTGACTTTGAGAAAACAAGCTTATCCTCTGGCTGGATTACGGAGCTTAACAAGGAGACACATACGCCTGAGACGGAGGAATACGGGATATCTTCTTTTGTCTATCGCCGGAGAACACCTTTCCATCCGCAAAGGTTAAGCTTTTTCTTTAGTAATTGGCCAGAAGTAGTTGTTAGGGCGAAGGGGGTTGTATGGGTTGCTGCGGAGGGCGATCTTGCAGCTACTATCAGTCAGGCTGGATCTTCGATTCAGTTCGGACCTTCCGGTTACTGGCTAGCTACAATGCCTGAAGATCAGCAGCTGGAGGTACTGGAAAGCGAACCTGAAATGAAGGCAAAATGGGACAATCAGTGGGGCGATCGAATGAATGAAATCGTATTTATCGGTGTAAGTATGGATCGAGCACAAATCGAAGCCAGATTGGATAGATGTTTGTTGACGGTTGATGAGCTGAAGCAGGATTGGACTGCGTTTAATAATCCGCTTCCGTGGCCAGTTGAGGAACTCCTTGCGGCAGCCACAGAGGAATAGAAATTCAGATGAACTAGCAGGTGGAAATCCGGAATCCAGGAAGTTGGGATTCCGGATTTTTGCTGTACAGTTATAGTGAGTTTCTTAAAATTCGGCTATGCTTTAGATAGGACTATGAATTATCATAAAAGGAAAATATTTCTGTTAGATATGGAGGCGATATATGTGAGCTATTCAGATACATTCATCCGTGTAGCAGACCATCCGTGTCTGCGTGCTTCACTGCTGCCTAAGCGTTTTGGCTGGGGTGTCCATTACAATGCTGAGGAGAAAATAGCCCTTTATGGCAAGGAGTCTCCTGAATATGTATATTTTATTTCCCAAGGAGAAGATGTTGTGAAGTTAGTGCCTGCGATGCGCAACAAACGCGCCTATAGAGGAGGGATTATCCTGTCTGATTTCTGGAACCGGCGGTTCGCTCAGGAAGGAATGATCTGGGGAAGTGAGCCAAGCCCTACGGCTTTGGACGCAAAGGGGCTCTTTCGTAAGCATAATGTGAAGTCCGTACTGGTGCCAGGAGCAGGTTATGTACGGAATACGAAGGTGTTCTCCGGTGAATTTGAGACCATCAGTATTGAATTAAGCGGGGCCGCACTGACTATTGCGGCAGAGTGGGCCCCCGCGACCTACGAATATAAAGAAGGGAAATACGCTCACTTTTTTAGTGAAGCCGATTTAAGACAGCATTTTGAGCACACGGAATTAATAAAGACTGGCTCCTATATAGAGATACTTAGAGATCCACATGGATCCACTCATCAATACGTCCTAAGATCTATATTCGCAAGGAAATTACACGAACTTCCCTTGACCTGGTAGCGCCATTTCTTTGAAATTTTTGCATAAATGAGCAAGCTGAGTAGACAACTCCGCACCTTCCATAGGCACTCCATGCCCCGAGAGAACGATATGGGGATCTAGCAGCGCTAGTGTACGGACTGACTTCTCCGCGTCTTCCCAGTCTGTTGTGAAATAAGAGGGTGGGCCGTGCACAACCTGATGTTGTGTAGCCACTGCGAATACAGACTCTTGTTTGACTGTAAGAAAGGTGTCACCAGCAATCAGTACCTTATCCTCAGCTCTGAATAGGGAGATATGTCCGGGACTATGCCCAGGCGTATGGATCCATTTCCAGCCTATTGCCCCAGGGACGGTTCTATCTTCTGGCAGTGGATGTACGGCTGATCCAAGATCGATCCCTCGATGTGAAAATAATGAGGACACCATACTCATAAGCCCACCGCCTACAGCCGGATCAGCTGGAGGGTAATCCTCTTTACCTGTTAGAAAAGGGAGCTCTAGTGGATGAGCATACACGGGTACATTCCATTCCTCAACAAGATTTTTTACGCCCCCAATATGGTCAAAATGCCCATGAGTCAGGATAATCGCCACCGGAGGCTTTTCATACTTCTCCTTAGCAAAATCAATAATACTGCCTGTGTAAGAGCTAAGACCTGTATCTACAATGATCCAGTCCGAAGAGGGCTGGCCGATGAATGCGCAATTTACGAACATGGTTCGTAGTCCGATGACACCGGGGGCCACGTCCCAAGTATCGGTGTAACCTTCTGTTAGAATTCCGTCAAGTCTCATCTTACGCCTCCTGTTCCGTTCTTAAGTTCTGAACGATGTACCTAAACAGTAGTATGACCTTTTTTTGAGAAAAAAATATGGCAAAAAACCCTTCTCATTAATTAATGAAGAAGGGCTGGCATTGAACTTATTAAGCGATAGGATCACATTAGAGCGTTCCACAATCTGCAAATAGAATATGGCGTGGAATCCGGAAGAAAGCTTCGGCTTTTTCCTGCAGAGCAGGGGTAGGTAGATGGCTACTGTGCAACCATTTTCGAAGCGTTCCGGGATGGACCCCTATCCAAATACTTACATCAGTTACAGAAAAATCGTAAACCATGCAGAGGCCAGTCAGAATAACATTGCTGCGTGGTGAACTTGTAATACTTCTTTTCATAAATCGTGAAGGTGTTGGTTGACATACAATTGGACTTTGACGAATCAGTGTTTCATTGAACAAAATGTGGGGCGGGTAGCCCAATAGGCGGCAGGTCTTGTCTATGTTATTGTTGGAAGGGATACGACCTTCGTATACCCAGGCGCTTACACTGCGAGAGGATATACCAAGCTCCTCTGCGAGTCGTGACAGTTTGATATCCTTAGCCATCAATACAGCAAGTAACACACGGTTTCTAATCTGGCTGCGCTTTGGACGGCGGAATCTTTTTACACGAACGCCTTGTCCAAGATATTTGCGGTTGATCAGAGACCACGCCTGGATATTATGAGTTTCTTGTTGGTTACTAGGCATAATTCCTCCGATTTTTTAAAAATATACTACAACACTTTCCTGTAAGTCGGCAATGGTTAATGCTGCTATTTCTGTCATCACTACTTAAGTTTCTTTCAGAACGCTTACGCTTATGATATATTTTTAATATCTAATTACAATATTACAACAGGGAGCGAGATAGAATGATCAAGCATATTGTGTTTTTTAAATTGAAGGACCGGTCCGAAGAAAGCGTTGAGGCAACGGTAGCAGTACTGCGAAATATGGAAGGCAAAATCCCGCAGCTCCTCTCGATTGAAGTAGGTGCTGACATCATTCATTCTGATCGATCTTTTGATATTGCTCTAGTTACAGTGGTAGCTTCTCTAGAGGATTTGCAGGCTTATCAGGTTCATCCGGCGCACAAGGAAGTTATAGCTCATATTAATGAAGTCAAAGAACTCTCAATTGCTATAGATTACGTAATTTAAGGGATCTACTGGAATATAGCATCATCATTTTATACCGGAAGCGGTGACAGGAATGCGTGAGCTCGAGTATCCAATGGAAGCGTTAACTTATTTAGTCGTTTTTCTTGCGGCATGTTTCATTATGTTCTTCTGGCTGAAACGTCGCGGTAAACGCGGTAAGTAGAGATAAATCAGATTTCTCTAACTATTTTCGACATGGGGGTATTGCTGTGTATTATGTCAACCGCAAACAAATCGAAACCATTCTTGCTCAAATCCCAGATATAACTGTTGGTCTTCGGACTATAGCAGCTTCATGGGATGGCAATACTTTAACCGGACTAATACAGGAACGCTGCCTTCATCTGGCGATAGAGGTGGTTACGGACGTTGGTAGTTGTCTGATCGACGGTTTTATTATGCGTGATGCTGGAAGTTATGAGGATATTATTTCAATTATCCATGAAGAAAAAGTGCTAGGGAAAAGTGAGATTTATGAGAGATTGATAGAGCTTGTCGCTCTCCGTAAGCCGCTCGTTCAGGATTATTTTGTCTGGGAGAGAAAAGCACTGCACCCGCTCACTCCGATCCTTTCAGAGGTGCTCGAGCAGTTTGCTGTCGAAGTAGGGAATTATTTGGATCAGGAACTTGGGTCCGATGTAACGCTATAATAGCATAGGATAGAATCATATAGAATAGGCGATAGCCGTGAAAGAGAGGGGGTTCCTTTATGATGAAGATGGGGCAAGAAAATGGATCGACAAGGCACTTGATTATGACGCTCCTGAAGACGAAAGGACCACTGACCATCGGCGCGCTGGCAGAAGAATTGGGAATTACAGAGATGGGTGTGCGTCGTCATGTGCTTCAGCTGGAGCAGGAGGGACTTGCCAAGACAAGAGTGGTCCGGCAAGCGATGGGGCGGCCTTTACATATGTATTCTTTAACTGAGAAGGCCGAAGAGTATTTTCCAAAAAGCTATCACAATCTGGCTTTGGAACTTCTGCGTGAATTGGATTACGGCAGTGGATTGGACGCTGTTAATATATTATTTGAAGGGCGCCGTCGCCGGATGCTGGGCCAGTACGCTCCGATGATGGAACGCCGGAATTTGGAAGAACGAGTAGCTGAGTTATCTTCGATCCAAAATGCCGGTGGATATATGGCAGAGTGGAACCGTGAAGAGGATGGTTCGTATGTAATAAGGGAATACAATTGCCCGATTCGCCAGGTTGCTACTCAGTATCGTAAGGCTTGTCAATGCGAGCATAGCCTATTTGAGGAATTGCTGGATGCTAAGGTAACTCGCAGTGAATGTATGGCAGAAGGCGGACAATGCTGCCGATACGCTATTACACCCAAAAATGTAACAGACAAAACTTCTGAAAAGTCGTAATAATTAGTCACAAGACAAACTCCTGCTGCTTATGATATAGCAGATATAGGCATTAGCCCGGTAGAGCGGGGAGCAATGAATTCAAAGGAGAGATGAAACGATGAAAAAGGACACAAAAGGTTTATTATGGGGAGCTTTAGTCGGAAGTGTGGTTGGATCGGTGACAGCACTCCTGTTCGCGCCTAAACCGGGTAAAGAGCTGCGTAAGGATATTGCCGACGGAACAGCTGCAGGCATTGAAAAGGTACAGGGAATTGCCGTGCAGGCAGGTGACAAGAGCATCGAGCTGTATGACAAAGCTAAAGATTCTATAGGTCATGTAGTACATGAGGTCCGCGAATGGAGCAAATCATGTTCGAATGCTGTTGAAGAAGAAGATACTGCTACTGTAGCTGTAAGCGGAATTGCTACTGAAGAGGCTATTCAAGAGGCTGCGGCCACTTTGGAAGTGGTAACGGAGTTAGAGGTATCGCCTGTTAGCGATGAAGTAAGCAGTGAAGAATCTAGTTTTGAAGAAGCTCAGCCAGATGACAAGGATAATAACGAAATCGCATAATGAAACAGTGGATGGAGTCTTCGTTTTTACGGTTAAAAGTACTTATTCTCTTTTAATAGAGCCGCTTTTTCGCATTGGGCGGAGGGTGGCTTTTTTATTTCATTCTCATCGACCTGTAAAATGATGGAAGAATTCTTAGCTTGAACTAAGAGTGCAAAAGGAGTATTATCTGCAATTGGGGCTGAAAGTCAGGTACATTTTGTTTTCGCCTTACATAAGCTACACAAAACAAGTAGAAGGAAGCGGTGTGTTCGTGCAGCAAGCTATTGCAATATTAGACTCAGGTGTGGGAGGGTTAACAGTTGTCAAAGAAGTGATGAGGCAACTCCCGCGGGAGAAGATCATTTATTTCGGAGATACTGCCCGAGCTCCGTACGGACCCCGTTCGACCGAGGAAGTAACACTGTTTACGGAACAAATTGTAGATTATTTGATCCAGTTTAATCCTAAAATGATTGTTATCGCTTGTAATACCGCAACAGCTGCGGCACTCGATTATATCTCGGCTAAGGTCTCCATCCCTGTCATTGGGGTGATTCATCCTGGAGCCCGTGCTGCAATTAGCGCGACCAAAAGCGGACATGTCGGCGTGATCGGTACGATAGGAACCATCAGTAGCGGGGCTTATACTAATGCGTTAAAGCAGCTGTCACCTTTTGTTGAGGTTGTAAGTCAAGCCTGCCCAGCGCTTGTCCCACTCGTCGAGCAAGGCATGTTCCGCTCAGAGAAAAGTCATGAAATTGTAGAGCAGGCACTGGAAGGCATTAAAGACAATAACATCGACACTTTAATTTTAGGATGCACTCATTATCCATTTCTTGTTGAGCCTATTGGAGAGACCATGGGTCCGGGAGTCAAACTGATCAGTTCTGCAGATGAGACAGCTCGTGAGATCAGCACGATTTTATATGATAAAGGAAAGCTGTCCATCGGGGATGAAAGTCCAATTCATCAGTTCTTCTGCAGCGGTGATGCCGAAATGTTTCAGAGAATCGCTCGAGATTGGCTCGGAGAACAAATTAGACGCACCCCAGTAGTATGGCAAGTATCCACGTTATAAGCAGAGTTGAATTGAATAGGGACAAACTCCATGGAGTGTAAGGATAAAATAGGCTGGGAAGCACATTTCCCAGCCTATTTTCTTGAAATATAAGAATTTATTTGTGATTCATTTCTCCTTCATGTAGGGTAGTGGCGCTTGCATACAATAGAGTTAAGTGCTGTATGCTGCTATTTTTGTATCGCTGTATCAGCAATTTAAGGCCGAGAGGATGAGACCTAATGCGACAATATATTGCAAGTAGGGGAGATACCGTAAGCCGAATTGCCGCCCTGCATGGATTAAACCCTGAGCATGTCATTCAAGGCAATCCATGGGTTGGGAGACAGTCTTATTTATATCCAGGTCAGGTTTTATTTCTGCCATCTTCGCCACGTAAAAGGTATGCGGTGCAAGAAGGGGACGATCCTGAACGCATAACCTCATTATTCAATGTGTGTTTAGATGATTTGGAGAAGCTTAATCCAGGTGTGACCTCAGGGCGCTACTGTACACCGGGAAAAGTGCTCGTCATTCCACCTCCGATTCCAGAGCGCGTGGTATTCCTGCGTGGAGAGTATGGCCCGGTTGATCTTGAGAACGACATCAGCAGTTTGCTTGCACAATATCCATTTATACAAGCAGAAACGATTGGTAACAGCGTGCTTGGTAAGCCAATTCATGTGCTAAAAATGGGCAATGGAACCCGCCATCTGCATGTTAACGCGGCTCTGCATGCTAATGAATGGCTGACCTCGCCTTGCCTGATGTCGTTCATAGAAGAGTACGCAGCAGCTTATGCTAAAGGTTTGGCATGGAATGGTCATCGTCCAGAGGAATGGTACAATAACTGGACCCTATGGGCTGTACCTATGGCTAACCCTGACGGCGTGGAGCTAGTACAGGAAGGGGTTTTGCCAGGCCACCCTAATTATGCGGACCTAATGAAATGGAACGGGGGACGGCGTAGTTTTCGCCATTGGAAGGCCAATATACGTGGTGTGGATCTCGGGGATCAGTTCCCTGCTCATTGGGAAGAGGAACGGGAACGCCGTGGTGTAAACCTGCCCTCTCCGCGTGATTACAGTGGTCCTGAGGCGCTAAGTGAACCTGAGGCAGCCGCACTGGCAGTACTTGCTGAGAGAGTACCCGGAGAAGCTGCAGTGTCTTTGCATAGCCAAGGGGGAGAGATCTACTGGAATTACCGGGGATATGAGCCTCCCGAAAGCCGCGAATTAGCAGCACGGCTGGCCTCTGCGAGTAGCTATCGCGCAGTCGAATTAACTGGCAGCGATGCTGGATATAAGGATTGGTTCATCCAGACCTTTCGCAAACCTGGATTTACAGTAGAGCTGGGGATCGGCAAAAATCCGTTGCCACTGGCAGATTTTGAGGATATGGCACTAGAAACGGGTCTAATTTTGGGAACGATACTATCCAATGTGAAATAATTATGAAACAATTACAGTAAACTTGCGTAACATAAACATAGGGTATGGCCGCTGTCGTCACTACACGTTATCCGCGGCTGTATCCTTTTTACTTGGGAGGAGGGCTACTATGAAACTGAAAAAGCTGCTGTCACTAAAACAATGGTCTCATATCTTCAGCAGCTCCTGGCGATATGTAATCTCCCCTAAAGTCGCAATAGGGGACAAGCTGTTATTCACAATTCCAGTGCTGCTCTATTGGGGGTTGCCGGATTTCATGCCTTTTTTGCCGATCGATGATATTGGTGTGACGATGCTCCTTATGGGCTGGTTCGTGTCACGGATGGGACGAAAATACCCGGCACTTCAGGCTGGAAAATGAGGCAGTGAAGTGAGATCTGCCTCGGATTGTGTATCTATTTTGTTAATATAGTTGCTTTTAGATATCATTTACCTTTAAAATAGGTAATTGAGTATTTAATTTAAGTACTAGGAGATGGAATATAGATGAAGGTCAAAATTACCCGCAATGCGGCTAAAGTGATAAAGAAACAAATGGAACTTGAAGGAAACAGCGAGTTGAAGCTTCGCGTAGCGATTACGCATGCTCACGGTGATCATGCTCACTACGGACTGGATTTGGACACGCCTAACGAGAATGATGTTGTAGTCTCGACAGATAAGGAAATCGATGTTATTCTTGATCCGAATCAACCGCTCCTTGATGGTGTGGTCGTTGATTATTTGTATCTTCCTGAAGAAGGTTTTGTCATTACTAATCCGTCTAAAGGTAATCACGGCGATCACTAAACATTTCGCCTGAAATTTCGGACATAAAGAAGGGTTGCTCCATGGCTAACGAAATACAAGTGTGCGATGAATGTAATTTCATGAAATTGAAGAGTATTATACCCAAACTGCAAAAGATGGCGCCTGATGCAGAGATCAAGGTCGGCTGTAAGTCGTACTGCGGTCCATGTGGCAAACGGGCCTTTGTTTATGTTAATGGTCGTTATGTGAGTGCTCCAACAGAGGAAGAAGTGTTGAAGAAGGCAGAAGCTTTTATCAAACAACCGGCCGTTCAGAAATAATGCAGAGGTCTTATCTATTAACTTAAAAAGCCCTAAACCCGTGTTGATGACGGAGTTTAGGGCTTTTTGTTTATAAAATGAAAATTTTTAGGGTGCGGATTCTTCTTTTCGGAGCATCTTGATGCCATCGTATTTCATGATATCGTCTGAGATTTGCAGTCGTTGCTTGCTTGTCTCGAACCCGGTGCTGCACCCCGCAACGTCAATGGTTTCGCGGCTGTCGAGGCTATAACAGGTGCCGCTGTCGAATTGTCCATTTTCACTTGGGAGATAGGATCTCTTCGCATCGGCAAAGGCGCCGGTTCGCAGTGTCACAAGTCGCTCTCTGCCACTGAACAGATTATTACCCATGAGATAATAAGGATCCTGAGAGATTCCCAGCAGATGGAGTAAGGAAGGTGTGAGATCCAATTGACCAGCCGGATTAGAATCAACTACCGAGGAGTTAGTGCCAGGTAGATGAATGAGCAATGGAACTTGGTGCATGATTTGATGCATGTCGAGCTTATTTAGGCTTTTGCCAAGAAATTGTTCGTAGTAAGAGGTCTCTTGGATTGAGTTATCATGATCCCCATAAAAGGCAAGAATCGTATTATCCCACAACCCACGCTGTTTCATATCACTCACTAGTTCCCCTAAAGCTTCATCTGTATAGTGAACAGCCTGCAAATAATCTCCGAAGATGGTACCCTTAAACTCGCCGGTATCAAGCCCTTGCTTGTCCGCAGGGAGAGAATAAGGATGATGACTAGATAGTGTAGTCAAAAAAGAGTAAAAAGGCTTCTGTATCGATTCTGCAGTATCCATAATATTTAGTGACTGCCGCAGAAACGATTTATCTCCCAATGACCAGCCTAGGGGCTCATCGATCTTGTAGTCTTTTTTGCTGTAAAAACGGTCATAACCTATCGCCTTATACATGATCTGTCGATTCCAGAAGCTTCCTTCATACGCATGGAAGGCATTGGTGCTATAGCCCTTGGACTTCAAAATGGCAGGCAACGTGTCAAACTGATGATCCGGGTAACGGACAAATATTGAACCGGAGACCAGTGGATAAAGCGAACCATTCGAGGCGAAATCTGCATCGGAAGTTCGGCCTTGTGAGGTCTGATGATAGTAATTACTGAAGTAGGTGTTCTCTTTGATTAGCGAGTTTAGATTAGGTGTGACCTCTTGTCCATTGATTGAACGTCCCACTACAAAATTCATAAAAGCTTCGGCTTGAATAACAACGATGTTGCTTCCGCTGTATTTCCCAAAGCTGTCGTTAAGGGTACTTTGCTCAGCATTGTGCTCATTGAACCAAAGCTTCATGGAGCTGGCTTCCTTTTGTGAAAGCTCAGGCTGCGGACCAAGATGATCTTTGGCATACAAGTAAATATCATAACCGTGAAAGCCGATGAGACCTGTAACGTTATACATCGCCAAGCTCCACCAGTTACCAGTGAATAAACCCTTGGCCCAGGTAGTGGCGTAAGAGTGGATAGGGCCGAAGGTCAGAATGCAGCCCAGTACCAATGCAACGACACCATTAGCGCTCCGTTTCAATACTCTCATTAAGCGTGAAGAGGGGCGAAAATGACTTGTACGAGCGTAATAGTGAGATTGTCCATGGGTGCTAAAGGTAGTATTTGAGCTGTATGTACGGAAATATCGGCGGTATAACCCTATACCGATACCAAATGCGATAAGCAGAATCCAATCTACAAACAAATAGAGATCGGTAGGGCGGAGCAGCGCGAAGATACTTCCGCCAAGCGCATCCATCTGTCCAGCTTGAAACAATACAGGAACCGTGATGAAATCCTGAAAGTATCGGTAGTAAACGATATCTGCATAAATAACCAGCGTCAGGAGCAAGTTTAGGCTTATCAGGGCTATGGTCTGTCCGCGGCGGGGAAGCCACAGTGTCCAAAAGGACAGCAGCATAACTGATCCGACAGCAATCAGCTTGTCTTGACGGTTCATGTCAATATTGGGGGCATGTAGCCCACTATGCAGGATTATTAGCTTGGCGAGCATGATGCCAAGAAAAAAGATATAACCGATATAACAGGAGCGGATCACACTGGTTATTGTACCTGCGACTGATGAGCTGCTCCTAGTAGTTGGAAATCGTAACACTTTAAAGCCTCCTAGCACAGAAAATGAATAGTCCGAGAAAAAGGACACCCTCCTCATACGAGGGAGATGTCCGTTCTTTGGGGCAGGATCATGGTCTTCCAATTTATTTCGGATTTCTAGGTGGAAGTGGACCCAAGTATTGATAATATTGACACTCAATACGTCCGTTATACAGCTTACGACGTTTGTCCGCCTTACGTCCGTAATATTGTTCGAATTCCTTGTAAGGGCTAATGGCAAAGAATGACCAAGTAGGTAGATATAGCATCATTTCGCCAAACTGGCGAGTCAGCTTCTCAACCTCTTTGTCATTACTGATCCGTTCACCATATGGCGGGTTGGTGATGATACAACCATATTCGCCTTGGGGTCTTGCTTTGGCGGCAGCCATCACGGTGAAGGTGATTTCTCCGGACAAGCCGGCGCTTTTAGCAGCGGCTTCAGCAATTTCTATGGCAGCAGGATCGATATCAGTGCCGGTTAGCTGCAAAGGATAATCGTCTCGGACGGCATCGAAGGCTTCTTCACGAGCTTCTTCCCAAAGATACTTAGGAATGACTGGCCAATGTTCGGAAGGGAATGAACGACGAAGTCCCGGTGCGATGTTCCAAGCGATCATGGCGGCTTCAATTAACAGTGTTCCTGAACCACAGCATGGATCATATAGCGGTCGGTGGCCATTCCAGCGGCTAAGCTGGATTAAAGCTGCAGCCATCGTTTCCTTCAGTGGCGCTTCTGTAGCCTGTCTGCGATATCCGCGTTTGTGAAGAGCGGGCCCAGTGGTGTCTAACGTAATCAGAGCGATATCATTTAACAAAATCACTTCGATCACATATCGAGGTCCGTTCTCTGGGAACCAGTCCGTATGATAGGAGAGCTTCAGCTTCTCGACGATCGCTTTTTTGACAATCCCTTGGCAAGCAGGTACACTCGTTAGTTGTGATTTATGGGATCGTCCTTCAACCGGGAACTCTCCATTCTCAGGAATCCATTCTTCCCAAGGTAGGGCTTTAACACCCTCGAATAACTCATCGAAGGTTTTGGCCGGGAATTGACCCATTTTTACTAATACGCGGTCGGATGTACGCAGCCACAAATTACAGCGACAGATGTCGATATAATCACCGCTGAACAATACCCGACCGTTCTCGACCGTGGTCTCATAACCCAGTTCGTTTAATTCGCGCGCTACTACAGCTTCTAAACCCATAGGGGCAGTAGCGATTAATTGTAATTTGCTCAAATACTCTCAACTCCGTTTAACTTGTAGATAAATACAAAAAGCCAGTACAATAAGAAGAAACGACGTTGTCGTCCTTTAAAGACGATAACTGTTTCTCGAAAAAATATAAGACATAAACTATAGCGTGAAACTTATAGTCTCTTATATTTTAAGGAAAGCATCCATACAAGTATAGGGGAATGTGGGACACTTCACAATGCCCGGCATTCCATAAACCATAAAATCTTCCCCGTCATCCCTTACATTGAGAAAACGGGGGGTCATCAAAGGAGAATCTTTATGCTTACTCAAGAAGAATACAGTGAACAACTTTATACCGAGGACGAAATTCTGCTTCAAGTAAAAGAAACGATTGTCCAAGCAGGTATGCCGCCAGTGTCTGTCGAGCCGGGGTATGGAAGACTGCTCACCATGCTTGTTAGACTGTCCCGCTCCACGCGTATTTTGGAAATTGGCGCACTTGGCGGTTACAGCGGGATTTGTTTATCTCGCGGTTTCACTGAAGGTGGCACGCTGACTTCGCTAGAGCTGAGGGCCGATTATGCCGAGCTTGCTCGCCGTAATTTAGAACTGGCAGGCTTCGGGGATACTACGGAGTATAGAATAGGACCCGCAATGGACAGCCTGAAGGCACTAGAAGCAGAGGGCGCTAAGTTCGATTTCTTTTTCATTGACGCAGATAAGATGAACTACCCTAACTACTTGGAATATGCCATCAAGCTGGCTAACCCAGGAGCGATTATTGCTGGTGATAATATTTTCCTCCGCGGACGGACGCTAAATACAGATAGAAATGGGCCTGCTATTCTGGCTGTACGGCATTTCAATGAAATGATCGCCACTGATGAACGTCTCATCAGCACCTGCCTGCCAGCCTATGATGGATTGGCGCTGGCAATGGTGAAATAGCAGATGATTAGCGAAATAGCCGCGGCGGAGTAGCTTTGTATAGCTTAAGCCGGACCCATATGGTGTTTAACAGCAACAAACTGCCGGATATGATAAAAAGTCCCTCAATACCAATATAACCGGATAGAAAGCCGCCTATGATAGCTCCCAGCATATTTCCTAGTGACAGTGTGCTGCCGTTGAAGCCGAATGCGCGGCTTTCTTTCCCATCAGGTGTATAAGAACGGATAAGCGCATTAACACTGGGCAGTAGCCCGCCCATAAAGATTCCCATGAGGAAGCGGACTATAATTAGCTGCCACACGCTGGTAACGAACGCCTGCGGAATCAGGAACAGCGAAGCTCCAATTAACGCGTAGGTTAGAATACGATGTGCGCCGACTTTGTCACTTAGCTTGCCGAGCAAGGGAGAAGCCAGCATATTGGAGATCCCTGTAACTGCGCTGACCATTCCGGCTAAGAAGGCTATATTCTCAGCAGGTCCATTTAACTTTTCTACATAAAGTGGCAGCAAGGCCATAGGGCTGATCATTGCAAATTGCAACAGAAAGGTTACACCGAACAGCGCTGGGAGCTGAGGAATCTTGATCAATTCCTTCAAGCCTTCAAGTACTGAAACCTGCGGCTCTTGCGCTGCTTCTGCACGGTCGAATTTTTCTTTAACGAGAAATAACGCCAGCAGAGAGGCGATAAATAGCAAGGCACCAACGACATAAAAGATCGGCCGAAATCCGATTAAATCGGCAAGTAAGCCACCAATCAGTGGTCCGAGAATGGTCCCCGCAACAGAGCCCGACTGCATCAGACCCATCGAAAATCCCATACGTGCTTTCGGAGTAGTACCCGAAACGAGCGCGATGGAAGCGGGATTGAAGCCAGAGATTGTACCGTTCAGCAGACGCAGTAAGAGCAGTTGCATAGGCGATTGTGCGAAGCCCATCAACACCATGACGATAGCCATACCAAAGCTGGAGCGCAGGAGCATGATTTTACGACCATATTTGTCAGCAAGTTTCCCCCATAGTGGCTGGAAAATGAAAGAGGTTAAAAAGTTTGCGGCAAAAATAAGACCCGCCCAAATTCCGATTTCGTGCTCTCCTTGGACACCAAGATCCTTAGCAAGATACAAGGCCAGGAACGGTGTAATCATCGTCATTCCGGCATTCACCAAGAATTGTCCGAACCAAAGCACTAAGAGGTTGACCTTCCATGTCTCCCATTTCTTCAAAGTGCTTTCACTTCCTTTCAAAGAATTTCAGAAAATAAATGATTATCGGAAAAAATGACATTTTATCAGTATATCATTTTTAAAGTTTCAATAGTGCAACACATGTCATAGTAATGTCATCGGATTGTCATCCCAGGATCTTTGATTTGCTTGTTACAACCTTTCAAAAAGGGCATAATAGTAAGTATGTCGATCAAGCATAAACGCCATCGGCGTCCTTATCAGGATGGTAAGCGTTTAAGCGAGAAATATAAGGATAATGTATAAAGTGAAACTTGTACTTTCTTATATTTTTTAAAAAAATCTTATAAAATATAATGGAGATCTTATCATGACCTACAACGACACTTTTATCCGCGCCTGCAGAAAGCAGGATACGGAGCACGTTCCCGTATGGTACATGCGGCAGGCCGGCCGTTATGATCCCGAGTACCGTAAAATCAAGGAAAAGTATTCACTGCTTGAAATCTGCAAACAGCCTGAGTTGGCGGCGGAAGTAACCTTGATGCCTGTGCGCAAGCTAGGTGTGGACGCGGCCATTTTGTATTCCGACATTATGAATCCGGTCGCTTCTATCGGAGTGGAATTTGATATCGTTAAAGATATCGGTCCTGTGATCGAGAACCCGATTCGCTCTGCGGCAGATGTCGAGAGACTTAGACCCATTGATGTTGAAGGGGACCTCGGCCATATTTTAGAAACTATTGCTATCCTTGATAAGGAGCTGGACGTGCCCTTGATTACTTTTGCAGGCGCACCGTTTACAATTGCCAGCTATCTGATCGAAGGCAGACCCTCTAAAGGATATATCCGTACTAAAGAGCTAATGTACAGTGAACCTCGTGTCTGGGAAATGCTGATGGACAAGCTCGGCGATATGATTATCGCCTACCTCCGCAGCCACGTGCGCAGTGGTGGGAAAGCATTCCAATTGTTCGACAGTTGGGTCGGTGCTCTTGCACCACGCGATTTCGAGAAGTATGTGTTACCGACAGTTTCTCGTATTTTTTCCGAATTATCTGATCTTGATGTACCAAAAATATACTTCCCTGGCGTAAGCTCTGGAGAATTGCTACCGAGTCTTACGAATCTTCAAGCGGATGTAATCGGGTTGGACTGGCGTGTAAGCTTGTCTGAAGGTCGACGTAGAACGGGCAGAAAGTTTGCGATTCAAGGAAACTTAGATCCGTATTTACTTACAGCGCCGATGGACGTCTTGAAGGATCATGCGAAACAACTGATCGATGAAGGTGTGCGTGAGCCAGGTTACATCTTTAATCTGGGTCATGGATTATTCCCGGAGGCTTCTTTAGACAAGCTTAGAGAATTGACGGAATATATTCACGATTATTCACAGGAAGTATTGAAAGAATCAGCCAAGCTGCCTATTAAATCTTAAAGGGGATGGAATCCGTGACAGCAAAAATAGGTGTTCTCGTCATGTCGTATGGCACTCCTAAAAGCTTAGAAGACGTTGAAGCTTATTACACACATATTCGGCGAGGCAATCCGCCGTCAGCGGAGCAACTTAAAGAATTAACAGATCGCTACGAAGCGATAGTCGGGGGCGTATTCCCGCTGCGGGAGAACACAGACCGTCAAGTAGAAGCATTACAAGTAGCACTAAACGCGGATAAAGCTGGGGCGGATGTTGAATTTGTCTGCTATCAAGGGTTGAAGCATGCCTATCCGTTTATTGAGGACGGCGTAGAGGCTATGGCGAAGGACGGCATTACCCAAGCGGTCGGTGTTGTACTTGCCCCTCACTTTTCAAGCATGAGCGTGGGAGGCTACATCAAACGTGCTCAGGAAAAAGCTGATGCATGTAAGATCGACATGGGTTTTGTGGAGAGCTACCATATGCATCCTGTATTGATCGATGTTCTAAGCCGGAGAGTGACGGCGAAAATGGATCAATATATCGAAGCCGGCGCTACTCGCGATGAGATACGGGTATTATTTAGCGCTCATAGTCTTCCGGAACGTATTCTGTCTATGGGTGATCCTTATAGGGATCAACTACTGGAGACCTCAAAGGCTATTGCAGATCAAGTGGGGATAACCAATTGGCAGTTTACATGGCAAAGCGCAGGACGGACGGCTGAACCATGGCTTGGACCGGATATCCTGGATACACTCGGGCAGCTTAGTAAGGAACAAGTAGAGTATGTTCTAGTAGCGCCAATCGGGTTCGTATCCGATCATTTAGAAGTGCTGTATGATCTCGATATCGAGGCAACAGCCGTAGCTTCAGAGCTTGATATGCGTCTTATGCGGATTGAATCACTGAACAGCGATCCTGCTTACATGTCCGTATTGAGCGACGTCGTTCGTACAAGACTGAATCAAATGACGGCCGGACAGTCATGACTGGTCCCTCTAGGCGAATTGTTATCATAGGCGGTGGGCTGAGTGGACTCAGCGCCGCCTTTTACATTCGTAAGTTTTACAAAGAAGCTGGCATGAAACCTGATATTGTACTGTTAGAGAAAGACAAGACACTTGGCGGGAAGATCGAAACATTACACCGGGATGGATTTGTGATTGAGAAAGGTCCGGATTCTTTTTTAGCTAGTAAAACAGAGATGATCGATCTGGCTAAGGAATTGGAGCTGGATCACGAACTGGTGAACACAAATTCAAAGGCAGAGATGAACTATATACTGCAGCGTGACAAGCTTCATCCTATGCCTTCCGGTCTTGTGCTTGGAATCCCTACGGAACTCAAACCATTTTTATCAAGTGGACTGGTTTCATTTGGTGGCAAAATACGCGCGCTGATGGATTTAATTCTTCCTCCTAAGCGGAGTAGTGAAGATGAATCCCTCGGCCAGCTGATTGAGCGTCGTTTAGGTACAGAAGTGATGGAGAATTTGACCGAACCGCTATTAACCGGTCTGTATGCAGGTGATATACGCAAAGTCAGCCTACAGGCTACCTTTCCGCAATTAGGAGAAGTAGAGCGGCAGTATGGTAGTCTTATTCGTGGAATCATTACAGAGCGGAAGTCGACCAAGACAAATAAGAGCACAAAGAGCAGCACTTTTCTGACATTTCGAAAAGGACTACAAAGTCTCGTGCATGGCTTGATTCATGAACTACATGATGTAGAACAGCGAACCGAAGCTGCGGTGGTCTCTATACATGCTACAGAAACTAAATCTCCTCGTTATGAGCTAGAGCTGGAAAATGGCGAACGACTGCTTGCTGATGAAATATATATCACTACACCAAATTCGTTTGCCGCCAAACTTCTGCGTCCTCATGTGGATGTTTCAGCGCTCGATGCGGTAAATTATGTTTCGGTTGCGAACTTAGTCATGGCCTTCAACAAGAAGGATATCGAAATTGATGATGATGGATCAGGTTTTCTTGTGCCACGTAAGGAAGGACGCAATATTACCGCCTGTACGTGGATGTCTACGAAGTGGCCGCATACGAGTCCAGATGATAAAGTGCTTATGCGCTGTCATGTAGGTCGTTCAGGTGATGAGCAGAATGTTCAGCTTCCGGATGAGGCACTTACCGAGCTAGTGAGTAAGGATTTGCGAGAGATCATGGGCATTACAGCGAAACCCATATTCACGGAAATTACGCGTTCGGAACATTCGATGCCGCAGTATCCTGTTGGACATCTTGGGAACCTCTCTAAATTCCATAGGGAACTTGAGACAACTCTTCCTGGGATATATGTCTTTGGAGCTGGATATGATGGGGTGGCAATGCCCGATTGTGTCAAGCAGGCCAAGCTTACAGCACAAAGCGCTGCTAAGCGTATAACGAATTAGATGAACATGTACGGGAGATCTAAAAATTTTAAAAATTAACGGTGAAGCGAAGAGTATTTTGCTTCACCGTTTTTGTTTGAATATAAGAACATACTATTTTAAAATATAAGAAAGTATAAGTTTTACGCTATACTTTATGTCTTATATTTCTCGCTTAAACACTTACCGTCCTTATAAGGACGCCGAAAGCGTTTATACTTGGCTGACTCTCTTATTTTGGAGGGACAGGTACTAGGTATGCTATAATAGAACCAATTTGAGAGTAGAGGAGATCATAAAAATCATGTATCCGCCGCGATCGCGTTCTAGACAGAAGAACAAACATAAGAGCAAACGTAAGAGCAGAACGGCCTGGATGTGGATCAATGCAGGTCTTCTTCTGATGATTACTGTAGCGCTCAGCTATAGTTTTATGGATGACAAATTCAAGGGAAGTTCGGAGCCGCCTCCGGTGGCGCAAGTCACAGCTTCACCTACACCGGATATTACTGCTCAGGAGACAGCATCTATAGCAGTTGTAACGCCTGAAGCTACTGAGTCTCCTTTCCCTTCTCCTACGGTAGCCCCAGAGGCCACACCTACACCGGATCCAGAGAGTGAAGAGAGTATTGAAACACAGGCGCCTGAGGCAACTGCGACCCCTTCGACGGATGAAGGTAGCTCCCAAATAGCAGACAATGGTTCAGTCTCTGGACTTCCATCGGAAGATAACGCTTCTGGGAAGACAGTGACCTTGAATTTTGGTGGAGATGTTATTTTTTCTGGTAAAGCCGGGGAACTGCTTGAGAAGAAAGGCTACGATTATTCGTATGCCGCTCTGAATGGAATGTTTAAGAAGGACGATCTTACGGTCGTGAATCTGGAGACACCTGTGACCACGGGTGGGGTTGGCGCCGTCAATAAGCAGTATGTATTCAAAGGCGCGCCGAAGGCACTGGATGCTCTTAAGGCAGCCGGAGTGGATGCTGTAAATATGGCGAACAACCATACACTGGATCAAGGGGAGCAAGGTTTACGAGACACACTTAGCCACCTTTCGGAAAGAGGAATTCCCTATGTTGGTGCAGGACTGAACAGTAAAGAAGCATTCTCAGCACAATATTTTGAACGTAAAGGGATTAAGATCGCCTTGTTAGGGTTCACGCGGGTAATTCCTACAAATGATTGGATGGCTAGAAAGAATAAACCGGGACTTGCTTCTGTGTATGATAGTAGAGAAGGACTTAAAGCTATCGCTGCAGCCAAACAAAAAGCCGATTTGGTTGTCGTAGTTGTCCATTGGGGCAAGGAACGGGTAGAGCAGTTCGATAATATCCAGCAGTCACTCGGACGTAGCTTTGTCGATGCGGGAGCCGATCTTGTCATTGGCGGTCACCCACATGTGTTGCAAGGTGTAGAGCCGTACAAAGGTAAATGGATCGCCTACAGCACTGGTAATTTTATTTTTACGAGATCAACGGTACCTGCCACGTGGGAAACTGCTGTTTTTCAGGCGGAATGTAGTAAAAAAGGTCAATGTTCATTACAGCTGAAGCCTATGACTGCTGAGTTAGCTCAGCCCGTACCGATGAACGAAGTAAACGGACAGCTTTTGCTGAAAAAAGTTGAAGGCTTATCTGCAGGGCGAGTGAAAATAGACAGCGACGGTAGAGTCACTCAAGTTACAAAATAGGGTTCCTGGGAGGTCCTTATGATGAACAATTTGTGTGTAGCCCATCGGGGATTTTCCGGTAAAGCTCCGGAGAATACATTAGGAGCTATCCGGATGGCGATTGCCATGCCTTTTGTGCACTGGATGGAAATGGATGTCCAGCTCACCAAGGACGGTGTTCCTGTTGTCATTCATGACTATACACTGGACCGTACGACCAATGGTCATGGTAAGGTGAAGAACATGGATTGGGAACATATCCGGCGTCTCGACGCGGGTAGCTGGAAAGGGCGTTCATTTCGGGGAGAACGGGTGCCTTCTTTGGAAGAGGTACTCTCACTAGCCACTGGTAGACTGCGTCTGAATATTGAACTGAAAACAGTGGGCGACATGTATCCTGGCATTGAGCAGAAGGTGACGGATCTTATTTCCTCCAAAGGCATGCGGGACGAAGTGATCTTGACCTCTTTTGACACAGGTGTGTTGAAAAAAATCAAGGAAATAGATCCCCGCTTTCGAACAGGATTGATCTTTGATTCAAGGTTTGGTAATCCTGCTCGGAGGTTGCATGAACTGGAGTGCTCTCTTCTATCGATCAGCTTCTCGCGTCTGAATCCCAGATTGGCTAAGCTTTTGACTGAGCAAGGTGTGAAGATTATGGCTTGGACCGTGAACAAAGGGAAAGAGATGCGTCGCTTAGCAGATATGCATTCTGATATAATGATTTGTACAAACCGTCCGGATATATGGAGCGATACATTTCTAAAAGTATAATGATCCAAATCGATGGGAAAGAGAGTTGATTGTCTGTGTGCGCTGCTGTTAATAATTTATATTGTGTTGGACGCAACTACAAGCTACATGCGGCGGAATTGGGAAATAATGTACCCGTGGAGCCACTCATTTTCTTGAAGCCCTCACATGCGGCGGTTTCCCTCGATAAAGCAGTCATTCAGCTTCCTAAGGATTCAGGTCAGGTTCATTATGAAGGTGAACTTGTGCTTCGTATTGCTCGTGATTATGTCCCGGGTATGAGCGTGGAGGATCTGGTAGACGTTATGGCCCTGGGACTGGATTTCACACTACGCGATTTGCATAATGATCTGCAGAAGAAAGGCCTACCTTGGACGTCAGCTAAAGGGTTTAAGAATGCTGCTCCACTCACACCTTACATTGCGTTTCCTGACAAGGAAGAGCTGGAAGGAACGGATTTCACGGTCTTGAAAAATGGTGTTGAAGTACAGCGTGGTAATGTCAAAAACATGATTTTTTCGCTCCAAAAAATTGTCGATTTTATCGCTGCGCGTTACGGGCTGGGTAAAGACGATGTGATATTTACAGGAACACCAGAAGGCGTAGGTCCTACCGTATCAGGAGATTCCTTTGAGTTGTACTGGGGTGACAAACTGATGGGGGCTTGCCTGATCGGTTAAAAACATCTGTTGGAGATGAATCTATGCTATGGATTATTGGCGCCCTTGGCGCTTTGTTTGTTGCGGGAGCGGCTTATTGGAAACATTCTTTAAGCCTCTCCGGAATGCTTGCCGCAATAGTGATGGGAACCATTTATTTTGGTGCTGGTAATGCCTTTTGGTTTGGTATTTTGTTGATTTTTTTCATCTCTTCAAGCCTGCTGTCTAAGCTTCATCATGATAATAAGGCGGAGCTTGAGCTGACTTATGCCAAGACAGGTCGCCGAGATGCTGGGCAGGTCTTTGCTAATGGTGGGCTTGGGATGGTTTTCGTTCTACTGAATGCGATTGTTCCGATGGAACTTTGGGAATTTCTATTTATCGGCGTTATGGCAACGGTAACCTCCGATACATGGGCTAC
Source organism: Paenibacillus sp. FSL K6-0276 (assembly GCF_037977235.1). Classification (NCBI taxonomy): domain Bacteria; kingdom Bacillati; phylum Bacillota; class Bacilli; order Caryophanales; family Paenibacillaceae; genus Paenibacillus; species Paenibacillus sp. FSL K6-0276. Next base: position 2,114,132 of record NZ_CP150276.1, read on the forward strand.
GGAGATTGGTACACTCAGCAAGAAGCCACCCCGGTCTGTCCTGACAGGTAAAATACTTCCGGCAGGTGCCTCGGGTGGCGTATCCAGCCTTGGTACGCTGGCCGCCGCCGCAGGAGGCGCACTTATTGGTGCGTCTTCCTGGCTGCTGCGAATGATATCCGGCATGCCGGATCACTCTTTCGTGCTACTTACATTGGCTGGACTTGCCGGAGGACTTGCGGGTGCGTTTACGGATTCTTTTCTAGGAGCAACGGTGCAGCAGATGAACCGCTGCACCGTTTGCGGCCGCGAAGTGGAGGGTACACACCACTGCGGCAAGAAGGTTGAATACGCGCGTGGCTGGAAGTGGATGAGCAATGATGCAGTCAATGCTATCAGCTCTATTGTCGGAGGGGCTGTTGCCTTACTGCTTGGCACGATCATTTAAAGGAGGAACCGATGAGCAGCACGTTCAATCACAAACATTCTGCCATTCTGGATGCCGCATACGAGCTCTTCGGTTCAGGCGGATTTTACGAAACGAAGATGTCGGAAATCGCGGAGCAGGCAGGGATTGCTAAGGGCACAGTTTATTTATACTTCAAGAGTAAGGAAGAATTGTTCATGGCGGTTACGCGCCGAGATTGTGAAGGATTCCTCCAGGACTTGCAGGAAATGCTGAAAGTTAGTAATACTTTGGCGGGAAAGCTGTCGATCATCGCTAAGCATCATCTTTACTATTATTATGAACGTAAGCGGCACACGAAACTCTTTTTCCGCGCACCTAACAATAACCCAGAGCTTGTTGCGTATATGACGCTTTTTATGGAAGAATACATGCAGGCAGTGGTGAAGGTATTGCTGGAGGGTGGAGCGTCTGAGCCTGAGCTTATGTCGCAGTCCTACATAGGGATGTTGGATCGACTAAAGATGGATATTTTGTTCGATCCGTCTTTTACGGAGGAGGATGCGTATAAACGCGCTGATTTCGCTGCGGGTCTTTTTATTAAAGGGGCTTTAGATTACTTGAATTTAGGTCAGGATGATAGACCGGTGGAATAGCAGTTTTGAGCTGCATCCGGTTTTATGAAAATATTAGGCAAGCGAGGAAATAGCATGAATATTATGACCGTGGAACATCTTTCCAAGAGTTATGGAGAGAAAGTACTCTTTAGTGATGCTTCATTTGGTATGGACGATCGGGATAAAATTGGCTTGATCGGTGTGAATGGAACGGGTAAATCAACGTTTTTACGTATAATTGCCGGTCTGGATTCTCCGGATGGTGGGCAAATTGCGATCGGAAATAATGTACGAGTGCAATACTTGGCACAGAATCCTCCTTATGAACCGACAAATACGGTATTACAACAAGTCTTCGCCGGAGATGATCCAGACCTTGCGACAATGCGCGAGTATATGGAGACGATGTCACTCCTTGAAAAACAGCCAGGCAATGCAGAACTGGAAGGTAAATTGGTGCGGATTGGACAGGCTATCGACGCCGCAGGTACTTGGCATTTGGAGAGTGAAGCCAAAAGCGTTCTTACTAAGCTAGGCATAGTGAAGTTCGATGCGCTGATGGATACGCTGTCTGGTGGTCAACGGAAACGTGTAGCACTAGCAGCTGCCCTGATTACTCCATCTGAGCTATTGATTCTGGATGAGCCTACGAACCATATTGATACGGATTCCGTGGCTTGGTTAGAGCAATATTTACAGAAACGGCGCGGCGCCCTTTTAATGGTTACGCATGATCGATACTTCTTGGAGCGTGTCGCAAGTGTCATGCTAGAGCTGGATGGTGGCCAGTTATATCGTTATGAAGCCAATTATTCTCGCTTTCTGGAGCTAAAAGCCGACCGTGAAGAGCGTGAAGCCTCTGCGGAGCAGAAGCGTAAGAACCTGCTTCGGACGGAGCTTGCTTGGATTCGTCGCGGAGCCAAGGCTCGTTCAACGAAACAGAAGGCCAGAATCGACCGCTTTGAGAAGCTGAAAGAAAGTACAGGAAGTAGTTCGAACGGTTCGCTGGATATTTCGGTGGCCTCGACACGTTTGGGTCGCAAGATCATTGAAATCAACGATTTGTCGAAATCGCTGGATGGTCGTCAACTAATTAAAGACTTAACCTATATTGCTGTACCACAGGATCGTGTAGGTATCGTAGGCCCGAATGGTAGTGGTAAATCAACACTGCTGAATCTGATTGCAGGTATGCTGCAGCCGGATAAGGGAGAGGTTCAGCTTGGCGCCACGGTTAAGTTGGGTTACTTTACGCAAGAACATCAGGATATGGATGTCAGCATGCGAGCCATTGAATATGTGAAGGAAGAAGCGGAAGTGATACGTACGGCTGACGGTAGCGTAATTACGGCTGGCCAAATGCTCGAACGATTCTTGTTCCCTCCTGCCATGCAGTGGACACCGATCTCGAAACTATCCGGGGGCGAAAAAAGACGTCTGTATCTACTTCGTGTATTGATGGGGGCACCTAACGTACTGCTATTGGATGAGCCTACTAACGACTTGGATATTGGTACGTTGGCTGTTTTAGAAGATTATTTGGATGAATTCCCAGGCGTTGTTTTCACCGTATCACATGACCGCTATTTCTTGGATCGCACTATAGATAAGCTGATTGCTTTTGAAAATGGAGAAATCCGCCTTCATGTTGGAGATTATACCGAGTATGAAGAATGGCTGGCCAAAAATGTTCCCTCGCGCAATGCGGAATCGAACAAAGAGGACGGAAATGCAAAGCGCAAAGAGACTGCAGACACTGGTAGTAACTCAGCGGCATCATCAGCTCCCAAGACCAAACTCAAATTCAGCTTTAAAGAACAGCGTGAATATGAAGGAATTGACGAGCAAATCGAGCTTGCGGAGCAGCGTTTGACTGATATTAGTGCGGAGATGGAAGCAGCGTTTGCTGACTCTGGGAGACTGCAGGAGTTAGTTGAAGAGCAGCGGCTTGCCGAAACCGAACTGGAGCGTCTGATGGAACGCTGGACCTATCTGAACGAGCTTGCAGAGCAAATCGCTGGTAAAGCATAAACCGGATTGTCTTTTTATGACACTAGGGAGGGGCTCAGTATGGAAAATCAACTCAAGGCTGCTGTAGCCCTGCGAAATGAAGGTAAAGCTGAAGAAGCCAGGATGATACTGTTAGAGTTATATGAGCAGAATGCTAATGACGCAGAACTTCTGTATCAATTGGCATGGACCCATGATGTGCTCGGTCTGGAACGCGAGGCAGTGCCCTTTTATGAGAAAAGTTTAGCACTAGACTTACCTTCGGAGCAGAGAGTCGGCGCACTATTGGGACTGGGCAGCACATACCGAACACTCGGAGAATATGATTACTCCAAAGCAATTCTAGAGCAGGCCGTTCGCGAGTACCCAGAGAATAAGGAATTTCCTGTGTTCCTTGCGATGACCAAGCATAACCTTGGAGATCATAGTCTGGCTATGGGGATGTTACTTAAATTGCTGGCAGAAACCTCATCAGATGAAGGAATAAGAAGTTATAGTAAGGCCATTTCATATTATTCAGATAAGCTAGAGCAAGTCTGGGAATGAATGAAATCAAAAAAGAAGCGATCTCGTATTAGTCGATAATCGCTTCTTTGTGCTTTATTTCGTTCCATCCACCGCAATCATTTGCACCACAGCACGAGAGTCACCGGGTAAGATGATTTCATCAGCATTCATCTGAGAGGAGCCATCTCCATCTAGGAAGATACCTTCGAGACCTTCAGCAGGAACGGTCTGTAGGATCGCTGAGCGGAACTCTGCCGCCGTCGAGAGCGTTGGCGTAACAATCAGCCACAGCTTGCCATTATCGTCATACAGCATGCCTGAGCGCATCCGTTTCTCATCAGCATAAGGAAGATGTTCTTCGGCTATAGCAGATTCCCAGAGATTCTCATGCTTCAGATTCATACTAATGCCACCTTGAGCAAAGTAATGCTGACGATCAGTAACCTTCAATTCTGCTCCAGAAGAGGCGACCTGAACAGAGAAACTGCGACTAGCACCATCCCAGACGAGAGTTCCTCGTGCATATTTAGCGTTAAACCAGCCGGAGCCGTACGCCTTTTTGACACCGTTAGTAGGGTTATCATTCATGATAGCAATGGATAGAAGCGCATCTCCATAGAAGAAGCCTCCATTAATCCCATAAGCAATAACTTGCTGAAGGGGTGCATCAGCGGCTCTGAGCTTAATATCTTCTGGCGAAAGTGACATCATATAGAGTTGCACATTTTCCGGACTCTCTTTTTCCAAAAAGCTATAGGAGTGAGGAAGGTCACTAAATGGACCTTCATTGTCATTGCCAAATATTTGGAACACCGATACCGCTAACCCTACAATAAAGAGCAGCAGAAGAGAAACGATCAGCCATTGTCTACGTCTCCAGAGCTGCTTTAACTTGCCAGTGCTAGCTTCAGTTAGTACCCACATAAGCAGCGAGAAGCTTAGCAGTGTTTACTACAGCTTGCTTATGTGTACGTTCCATGGAGTGGGAGGCATGTACGCCTGGGCCAATCAGTGCTGCACGAATATTGTTGCCGCCCCGCAGAGCAGCCGAAGCATCAGAGCCGTACATTGGATATACATCAACGGCATAAGGAATAGCGAGTGCATCTGCCAGTTCAATTAAACGGCCTGTCATAGCATAATCGTACGGTCCTGAAGAGTCTTTTGCACAGATAGATACATCGGTTTCTTTACAGCTAAGATCGTCTCCCATGGCGCCCATATCGACTGCTATCATTTCATTGATGTCACCAGGAATCCAAGCTGTACCGTGACCTACTTCCTCGTAGTTGGAGATGAGGAAGGAAAGATTATGGAGAGGTCTCCAGCCTTCACGTTTAATACTTTCCAAAAGTCCAAGAAGGGCAGCAACGCTCGCCTTGTCGTCGAGATGACGGGATTTAATATATCCGCTAGGCGTAATCACCGCACGTGCATCGAAGGATATGAAATCACCAACGGAGATGCCAAGCTTGAGTACATCTTCTTTGGAAGAAACCAGCTCATCAATACGTACCTCCATGTTTTCCTCTGAACGTTTGAAGTCACGAGCATCTGGATATACGTGAACAGATGGATGGCTGGTTAAGATGGTTCCTGTATAGGCTTTGCCGCTACGGGTATGGATCACGCAGTATTCATTCTCAATGCTGTGCATGGCAAAGCCACCAACAGAGGTCAATCGCAGTGTACCATTGGATTTAACAGAGCGAACCATGCCTCCAAGTGTATCCACGTGAGCGCTGATGCCGATAGTACGCGAAGGGTCAAGGCCAGGGACGGTAAGAATAACGCCGCCTTTTTCATTCCAGCTTAACGGTACATTCAGTGCTGCCGCTTCTTCGGCTACAAGATTCATCACTTGTGCTGTGAAGCCGCTGGGGCTCGGTGTATCAAGCAATTTTTTAAGGATCGAAAGTATGTAATCTTCATTAGGTTGAATGGTAATCATGGTTGAAATCCTCCCGATAAACTATCATTGTCTAGATTTAAAGAATCCGTTGAAGAACTGGCATCACGAAGCTTAGTTAGCTCAGCTGTCATGCTTTTAATTTGTTTTTGCAGCTTATACTGACGGAAAATTCCGTACGAGCCAACAATGATACCGCCAATAAGGGCACAGCCAAGGATAACAAGAATGAGCGGTATATTAACTACATCAAAACCGAAGTTGACCTGAACCGGATCCACGTTGATGACTGCAAATATAGCTGTTAGCAGTGCGAAGATTAGACCCGCAATTAGTGACCATTGAATTTTCATTGAATACTTCCTCCTCAAGGGATATAACAGTATAAAATCCCTTGCCCAAATAGGGCAAGGGATTAATGCAATACTAAGCTCTCTGCCTTATTTGGTCAACTGTTCCATTTGAGTGATAACATCTTCGAATACACTCATCGCTTCGCGAATTGGTTCAGGAGAAGACATGTCAACACCAGCTTTAGACAGAATATTAATCGAGTAGTCACTGCCACCACTCTTCAAGAAGCCGAGGTACCGATCTACTGCTGGTTTGCCTTCTTCAAGAATTTGTTTGGCAAAGCTAGTCGCCGCTGAGAAGCCGGTTGCGTATTTGTAAACATAGAAACTGTTATAAAAATGCGGGATCCGTGCCCATTCCATCTCGATATCCTGATCTATAATCATTTCTTTGCCGTAGTATTTGACATTCAGATCGTAATAGATACTCGAAAGATCTTGTGGAGTAAGCGAATCGCCCTCTTCAACACGCTGATGGATGATTTTCTCGAATTCAGCGAACATCGTTTGCCGGAAAATCGTTGTACGGAACTGATCAGCATAGTAGGTAAGCAAATACATTTTTTCCTTAGGATCTTTAGACTTTTTAAGTAAATAATCCATAAGCAACGCTTCATTGGTAGTAGAAGCAACCTCTGCCAGGAAAATAGTATATTGCGCATCCCGATAATTCAGAGCGTTATCCGAAAAATACGAGTGTAATGCATGGCCCATCTCATGCGCCAGTGTAAACATACTGTTAAGATTATCATTATGGTTCAACAGTACGAAAGGATGCGTACCATATGGCCCCCAGCTGTAAGCCCCGGACCGTTTGTTCTCGTTCTCATAGACATCGATCCATCCGTTGTCGTAGCCTTTTTGCAGCACATTCAGATAATCTTCACCCAGCGGTTTGAGACCCTCTTTAGTGATTTTCTTGGCTTCTTCATAGGTGATATCTAATTTATATTCATCAACAAGTGGTGCAAACAGATCATACATATGTAGCTCATCGACACCTAGCAGCGTCTGACGCAGTTTCATATAACGATGCATCAATGGAAGGCTTTCGTGTATCGTGTCAATCAAGTTGGTGTAAACCTCTTTAGGAATGTTATCGCCATACAGCGACATTTCCATTACAGAAGGATACTTGCGAATCCGTGAGTAAAACACATTCTTATTCACATTGGCGCTAAGCGTTGCTGCGATAGTATTCTTTTGCTTCCGGTAGGTATCGTAGACTGCTTTAAAAGCATTTCGGCGAACTTCACGATCTGTACTTTCTAGAAACTTGATATAGTTGCCATGAGTCAGCTCAACTTCTTTGCCATCCTCATCTTTAATCTTGGGGAATTTTAGATCCGCATTGTTCAGCATGCTAAAAATGTTCTGAGGCGCTTGCGCTAAATTTCCTACTTGAGCAAGCAGTGCTTCTTCAGCCTTAGACAGCACGTGAGCTTTTTCACGTTTCATTTCAGTTAAAGTGAATTTATAAGCGGATAGATCCGGATCAGCGATGAACTGTTCCAACTTTTCTATAGGCAATGCCAGAATTTCTGGGGTTACAAAAGATAATGCCTCGCCTGCTTCTATACCAAGCTTTTTCGCTTTGGAGGACAAAGCTTGGTAGTCGGGATTAGCTGTGTCTTCATCCTGACGCATGTGTGCATACACATAGAGTCGTTCAGTTAGGATGGACAACTTGTCATCCAGCTCAAAACATTTTTTTAGAGCATCTGCGGAATCTAGTGTACCTTGAAAATCCGCAGCTTTTTTGATTAGGGATTTAGCTTCTGCATATTCTGCATCCCAATCCTTCTGAGAAGCAAACACATCTTCAAGCTTCCAACGATTCTCAGCAGGTACTTCGCTTCTTTTCAATAATTGTTCCATAGAAACCCTCCTAGAATGATGAGATGTAGTAGGCATAATCTCCCTCGGCAATACTGTGGATGATATATCACCCGGTAGCAAGCTGAGCACAAGTAGAAGAGGGATGGACTTGGGTGTAATAAGCATGACGTCCTCCTCTTGAAAAGTAGAGTCAGCTTAGTATGCCCTGCTAAGTCCCGATTATTAATATTTAGTCTTCTTTAAAATATAAGAAAGTATAAGTTATGCACCTATACTTTATGTCTTATATTTCTCGCTTAAACGCTTACCGTCCTTTATAAGGACGCTGAAGGCGTTTATACTTATATGGTAGTTATGCCAATAAGCTATAAATTATAAAGATAAAGGCGAACAGAATCATAATGACTGCAGTTAAGGCCATGCCCCGCTTAAACTGCGGCGGGACACGATCTTTGGTCATAATTAGAACTGCGCCTAGACATAGGACTAGGACAACATAAATCGCGAGATTTTCTGTATTCATATCCTGTTATACCTGTTTGAAAGCTGCGATAATATTTCTGTACTCTTCTTCATTATCTTTATAAGATTCTTTGTTGAATCGGTTGTTCACCCACTGCATCATAGCTGGACGACTAAGGAAGGTATGTGTTTCTTCTCCCCATTGATCGGAGATTTCTCGGAGTACAATATAGCGTCCTTGAACTTCTACCGTCATCATATTCCATTTGTCTGTTTTGTATATTTCATGTTTTTTGATCATTATCATTACCACCCTGGCGATTTTTGGCTTTTGGCTCAATGATAACGCACTGGTGAAGGGAAAAGCAAATTAAATCACACATTGAGGGCTCTGAAAGATTGATTTGAACAGAAAATTGCAGTATAATATAATTATACGCCATATATGGCGGTTATTTTTTAGGAGGTTGTTTAATTGAAAGGTACAGTAAAATGGTTTAACGCAGAAAAAGGTTATGGTTTTCTTCAAGTAGAAGGCGGCGAAGATGTATTCGTACACTTCTCAGCAATTCAAGGTGACGGATTCAAAACTTTGGACGAAGGTCAAGAAGTAGAATTCGATATCACTGATGGTAATCGTGGACCGCAAGCTGAAAACGTAGTAAAATTATAAGAAACAGCAATGACAGTTAAGCTGTCTGCTACAAATATATAATTTACTTGGCAAGCCCTTGCAAGAGTGGTTACCAACTTATAGAACACAGTTCTTTCGAGAACTGTGTTTTTTTACAAATATAAGAATTTATAAGCTACGCAACTATAATATCTTTATATTTCTACGAGAAACGGTTGTCATCTTTAAAGGATGACAACGTCGTTTCTTCTTGGTTTAATTGACATCAACATAGATGAAAAGGTCTCTGCATTCCCAATTGAAAGGGACAGCAAAGACCTTTTTTATATTTTTGAGTATCAGTAACGTTCTATTATAGTGAAGTTTTTTTGCTTCTTTTCTTGAAATAACGAATCGAATCTCGATTGGAATCCAATAAATGTTGTCCTAGAAAACCTATAAAGGCAAGAACACTGAAGCCCACAGCTACCATATAAAAGGTGGGGCGTCCCGCATCTTGATAGATCATTCCACCAAATGTACCACTAAGAAGTCCAGCTGCACTTGACCACACGACCGTATAGATTGCAAGACCGGTGGCCCGGAGCCGATCAGGAATAATCCGAGTGATATAACGGACAGATGTTACGAAAAAGACGCCGAATGATAGACTATGCATGGCTTGAATCGCGATCATCGAGCCTGGATGATCAGCGAGCGACATTAGTAGGAAACGAAGGGCATACATGAGACTTGCTAAGGCCAGCAAGGGCAGTTCTTTAAATCTGTCGCCGTATCTGCCCAGTATAAATAATACAGGGATTTCACTGAGTGCCGAAGCGAGCAATGCCCAACCGATCACTTCCTCACCAGCGCCTAGTTGCTTTAAACTGATGGTGAGAAAAGCTTCGTTCATTCTATGGCCCAGCGCGAGTACAAAGACACATCCAAAAAACCATAGTACCTCTTTTTGCAACAGAATATCTTTAAGCCCGTGCTCTTTCTTGCCGGATTCAGCGGTAAGATCTTCCTGTTTGGGAAGCTCCGGAGCAGGCTTTTTGACATCCTTTAGTCCAATTGTAATTAGAAGCGCGATTATAATGATAATTATACACAAGGTAAGACTCCAAGTAGCCCCTAAAGCTCTTAGAGTGTAACCGACTGTTAAAGCAAAGAAGGAATAGCCTAATGAGCCAAATACGCGAATTGAAATGAAGTTTCGCCCGTGTCGTTCCGCAATTTTGATTGCCATTGTATCAGCAAGCGGAAAAACAGGGTAATAGAAGAAGTAGAAAAAGGACAAAATAAGCATAACGGTAGAAAATTCGGTAGCTCTGGCTAATAGAAGTCCGGTTACTAATTGACCCGCAAGTAAAATAAACATGATCTTTCGAATGGTACCTAGCTTATCACTTATCATACTCCAGAAGAGATTGGATAGGATGGAGATGAGGGGGCCAAGGGAATACAAGTAGCCCACCTGAGAACTGCTAAATCCTAGATGTGTGTAGAATAAAGGAAAGTATGATACTACAAGAACGCTGGTGCCATAAATCGTAAATAGAAAGGAACGCAGCCAGTTTTGATCACTGTAAGGGCTGCCGGTCCGTTTTAAAAACATGAAATTGCACTCCTCTGAAATTGAAATACGCCTAGTATAGCATAAAGCAATAAGGAGAAGGACGTCATCTCAAAATGAGGGCTAAGTCTTTTCTTCTTGAATTGCGTTATTTCTGAATCTTTCATGATTTTACGAAAGTGATTTTGTTGTTTGTACAAATACGCCTGATCATATTATAATAAGTGGTGATTTGGATAAGGAGACAACAATGTGGAGGCACTATCATTGAGTGAATTAGAGCAAGGCCGTTACCTTAGCCCGCGTGGTCCATTAGGGCTTATGAACAGGGTCTATAAGTACGTGCTGCCTGAAGTGAGAGAATGTCTCCACTTCTGGCGCCAAGATGCGAATGGGATTCCCGATCCCGAGCTCCGGAAGCAAGCACTTGCCAGCATTGAGACGAAAGAGTTTCATTGCATAGGTGGAGGTATTTATGCCGCCGGCAATTTATCGATGAGACATATACTTATTCCGCTTATTGTTGCTTATCAAACTATCAGTGATTATCTAGATAACTTATGTGATCGCAGTACTTCGCTTGATCCTGCAGATTTCAGGCTGCTGCATCAATCTATGCTGGATGCCATTGATCCAAACGCTGATCCTGTTAATTATTATGCGCTTCGTGATGAACAGAATGACGGTGGATATTTGTACAGGCTGGTTCGAAAATGCCAAGAGATGATCTCATTGTTGCCAGGTTATGCCGCTGCTGCAGCGGAGATCCGTGATTTGGCAGTGCTGTATACAGATTTGCAGGTATATAAGCATATCCGCCCGGAGCTCAGGGAAATCGCCCTGAAGGAATGGTGGGAGCAGCAGGGAAGCCGTGCTCCGCATCTGCACTGGAACGAGTTTGCCGCTGCGACGGGCTCTACGTTAGGCGTATTCATGCTGTTTCTATCCGCTTGTGATCCGAAGCTAAGTAAATCTTCTTCGGAATCGATCCGTGCTGCGTACTTTCCACATGTGTGTGGTTTGCATATTATGCTGGATTATTTAATTGATCAGGAAGAGGACCGAGCAGGCGGTGATCTTAATTTCTGCAATTATTATGACGACACGGATACGATGCTAAGTCGCATCGCTTCCATGGTTGAGTGGGCCCGGAAGGATGTACGTGATCTTCCAGAGTCATCCATGCATCGTATGGTGATTGAGGGATTGCTGGCACTTTATTTATCTGATCCGAAAGTTAGCGAACAGCGGGAAGTTCGCACTGTGTCTAAGAGCCTAATGAGAGGAAGTCCGCTTACCAGGCTGTTCTTCTTCGCTAATAGCCGCTGGATACGCAATCGTTTTCTGTAACATTATTGCGAAGCTTCACCTATAAGAGGGATGGGGCATTGCACAACATTAAGGAGGAACAACAGAATGTCAAAAATCAAAAAAATTGCAGTACTGACTAGTGGTGGAGATTCACAAGGTATGAACGCCGCTGTTCGTGCGGTTGTAAGAAGCGCACTTTATTTCGGTATCGAAGTCTATGGTGTGCAACGTGGATATCAAGGACTTCTGAATCGTGATATCTTCCCTATGGATCTTCGCAGTGTAGGCGACATTATTCAACGCGGAGGCACAATTCTGCAATCTGCAAGATGTCTGGAGTTCACAAAGCCAGAAGGTCAGCAAAAGGGCGCGGATATTCTTAATGAAATGGGCATCGATGGCTTAGTTGTTATCGGTGGAGATGGTTCTTATAAAGGCGCTAATAAACTAAGTAAACTCGGTATCAAGACGATGGCTTTGCCGGGAACTATTGATAATGATATTTCCTACACGGACTACACCATTGGGTTTGATACAGCGGTTGGTGTCGTTGTAGACGCCATTAACAAGCTGCGTGACACTATGTCCTCCCATGAGCGTTCTTCAATTGTAGAAGTTATGGGACGTCACTGTGGAGATATCGCGCTACATGCGGGTCTGGCTTCTGGAGCAGAAACGATTCTTGTACCAGAAATGCCATATGACTTGAATGAAGTTGCTGATCGGATGCGCGACAACTTTATCAGAGGTAAACGTCACAGTATCGTAATTGTTGCAGAGGGCGTAGGTAAAGGTGAAGATGTGGCACAAGCGCTGAAAGATCGTCATGCTTCCCTGGATGCACGTGTTACTGTACTTGGACATATTCAACGTGGAGGAACACCAACCCCTGGAGACCGGAACCTCGCTAGCCGTCTTGGCGATTTTGCCGTACGTAAGCTAATTGAAGGTGAATCCGATAAAGCCTGCGGTATCATCAAGGGTGAACTAGCCCTTACAGATATCGATCTTGTAGTGAATACGAAGAAGGACTTTGACGTAGAGTTGTACGAGCTTGCATCCCGTCTTTCTCAATAATTAACTACACATACAAAAGGAACAGTTGCGAGATTCGCACTGTTCCTTTTTTTTGTGTACTATTTATTATTTATGATGTGGTTGAGCGTCTGCATATTGTGTGGCATAACGACGTTGAACTTTGACAAGCCGAGACATGAGCAGTGTGGCGCCGATGGCAAGGCCGGTGATAAGTCCGATCCAATAACCGTATGCCCCTAAATCTGTGTAGGTCGCAAGCACATAACCAGTAGGAAGCCCTATAACCCAATAAGCTATAAAGCAAATAATGAAGGCGGGGTTAACATCCTTATATCCACGAAGTGCCCCTTGTGTAGGTGTGGCAATAGCATCAGAGATCTGGAAGAAGATCGCATAGATCAAGAAGTGCTGAATTAAAGAAATGACATCAGGCTCATCAGAGTATAAACCAGCTACATGGTGTCCAGCAAATAAGAGCAGGAGTGCTGTTGCCAGCGAGAGTATAGCCGCAAGTCCAATTCCCATTATGGCATATTGACGAGCATCCTTTTGTCTGCCAGATCCAGTCTCAAAGCCGACGAGAATGGTAAGGCTAATGCAGATACTGAGCGGAATCATATATAACGTTGTCGCAAAATTGATTGCGGCTTGATGAGCTGCAATCGTTACGGTATCGAACCGACTCATCAATAAGGTTACAGCGGAGAAGACCGCTGTTTCAAAAAAAATCGAGAAGCCGATAGGCACACCGATCTTTAGTAGGTCTTTGAAGCTTTTTAGCGATATAAAGTAGAACTTTCGAAAGATTCTAAGATTTACAAATGGTTCGGATCGATAAATGAAGAGCAGGGCGACCGAAAATATTACCCAGTAGGTGATGGCTGAAGCCACACCAGCTCCAACACCGCCAAGACGAGGGAATCCGAATTTCCCGAAGATCAGCAAGTAGTTCAAGCCAACATTGACGGGCAGAGCTATTAGTGTGATAAACATGGACACGCGTGTTTGCCCCAGAGCGTCTATACAACTACGGAGAACCGTATATCCAAACAATGGGATAATTCCGAAGGAGATAGCGCTAAGAAAACGGAATGCAACATCTCTTACAGTCGGCTCCAAATTCATAAAATTAAGGATAGGTGACAAGGCGAGGCTGCCGATTAGTAAAACAATTACAGAGACGATCAGTGATAACCAGATTCCCTGTGTGACTTGATAGGCTACATCCTTATCCTTCTTGCTTCCAATGAGCTGGGAGACAATGGGGGTGATCCCCATAAGAATCCCGCTTAAACCCGTTTGGATAGGAATCCAGAGACTGGTCCCTATTGCGACACCTGCCAGATCGGCTGTACCAAATTTACCCGACATGTTTGTATCAAAGAAGGTTATGGCTGATAAAGCAATCTGTGTAACTAGAATTGGAAATAAAATATGAAAAAATTGTCCTGCTTTTTGTTTTAAAGAGGTGGTTTGTATCATAGTTCTTTGCCTCATTCTTTGTTGGTTTTCAATGATTACGGCAAAAGTTCCTTTTCTCTCCATTAAAAGACCCGGCAGACGCCGGGTCTTTATCTAAATATAAGAATAAGGGCTGTAAACATTATTTCTCATAATCGACGTCGGCGGTATAGCGATTATTGGCGTTCCAGAGTAGAAACTCCTCCACATTTTCATCTTTTAAAGCGCGGATTTGATCTTCCACCTGTTTTTTGCCGTATTTAATATAATGACCGCTTCCGAGCCAGCTTGCTGTAAAGTCTTGAATCCAAGGACGAATAACGGGTTTGTAGCTGCCGAGTGGATCAAGCTTCTTATGTGTATCAACCATGGAGCCTTTGATGGTAGCATATGGATCTAAGTCAGGCTCTTTCACTCCAAACCATCCAGTTGAATAATGACTTGGATATATCATCGGACTGATGACATCCACATTCTTGGAGATTTTAACAAAGTCTTGTCCAATGCCTTCAGCAGGGGCAGATGCAGCATATCCAAAAATATCTACGGATACACGAACACCTAGTGGAGCAAGCTCTGCTTTGGCATATTTCACAAAATTAGAAATGATATCTACGCGAGAATCGCTGGATTTAGTGTATTTAAGTGTATCTGAACGTTTTTCGAATCCTTCAGGAAAGCGCACGTAGTCGAATTGAATTTCTTTAAAGCCGAGTTTAACAGCTTCTTTGGCAATATCGACATTGTATTTCCAGACATCTTCATTATAAGGGTTAACAAAACTATCGCCGCCTTTATTCTTCCAAACTGAGCCGTCTGCATTAACAAAGGATAATTGCGTATTCTTTTTGGCGAGTATAGAGTCCTTAAAGACAACAATTCGAGCAATAGGATAAACATCATGTTTGTTCAATCTTTCCATCAGTTTGTTGATATCGCCAATAAAGGGCTGAGGGTTACCCAGTTTCTGAAGTTCTGGATTATCGGTCTTATACGTGATATAACCAGCATCATCCTTAATATCGATGACCATAGAATTTAGTTCAGTCTGGTCGAGCAAAGAAAGAAGCTTTTCCATTCGTTCTCCACCTGCACTGTATGCGGTAACATAGATGCCTTTTACTTTCGGTGCACCTGGCTGAGGATCTGCGTGTAACATACTTTGTGAGTCGTTTGTCTCAGATGTAGCATTTGGAGCTGGGGTAGTAACATTTGAATTATTGTTTTGCCCAGCAATAATGGGGGGATTCATGGCGGACTTCAATACGATTGCCACTTCAGCGTCATGTTGGTTCTGTTGCACCCCTACACTTCCCAAGGCCATCATCAGTAGAGCCCAGGTGATGTTCATTCGTATTCTCTCCCTTTATGTACTTTCCCTAAATTATAAAAAGAACGGCTGCTCCCCAAAAGAACAATGTTGGCTCAGATGGGGTCTGAAAAACCATCCTTGTTGTTTATAACCGGGACGCACAGATTCTAAACGTTTTGATTAAAAAGTAAATGCCGCCTTAAATCGGCAACATGGCCGAACCTAAGGCGGCAACTATCAAGACTTCTCTTGCGGCTTACTCATTGAAGATACGCAGAATTCTGATGTTCACAGATACTGTAATGGATGATATCCATGGCATCTGCAGGGTCTAGAATACTAAGCCCGTCACGCAGAACGATTACGGAATTTAATTCGTTCTGTTTGAGAAACGGCATCATATCAGGATACCACCTCATGACGATTGCTGACAGCTTTACCGTTTCCATTTCCACAAAAATCACCCTTTCCTTTTTCGATAGGTCTGAATGGAATTCAGTGTTCATCGGAAAACGAAGTGCTTGGAAAAAAGAGGGGTAAATCTCAATCTTTATGAAATTGTTAGGGTTCTGCCTGATTATAATATATCACAATTCTGTGATTGGTGCATTTTCCAATTAAAGGACTTTCATTACCGAATTATCTTTTTCGGAAGGAACCCATAACGCCGACCGTTTCGACAATATTTACAAAAGCTTGAGGATCTGTCGTGCGGATAATACGTTGCAGCTCAGCAAGTTCGTAGCGGGTTGTTACTGTCATTAGCATATCCTTTTCAACAAGAGAATAAGCGCCTTCTGTTTTAATCTTTGTGACACCACGCTGAAGTCCTATTAGATGCTGAAGGAGCTCGTCTGTACGATTTGTTACTATATATACGGTTACCTTTAAATGGCTGATATGAATCATGTCCAGTACCTTACCGGTTACGTATATAGATACCATCGATGCAAGTGCCAAGTTCCAGTTGTTATCAAAATATGCTGCGGCTAGGATAACGAGTCCATTTAAGCTTACCATCACATTTCCAACTGGGAAATCACGGAATTTAGTGATGATTGAACCCAGAATATCAAAACCTCCGGATGAACCACCTGCGCGGAAGGAAAAACCACAGCCGATACCGACCAACACTCCGCCGAATACAGAAGAAAGCAGCATATCAGTGGCTACCAGATATTCTGGAATGATCGTCATGAACCAGGTTGTTGCCACAACGGATAACATGCTTAGCATAATAAATCTCCGACCCAGCTGGAACCAACCAGCTACAAGTAGAGGGATATTAAAGAGAAAGTATAACAAGCTTATGTTTATTGGAGTAAAGTAACCCACTAACATGGAAAGCCCAGATACTCCTCCGCTGAGTAAGCGATGAGGGATCAGAAAAAGATTAAATCCACTGGCAATCAGCGCTGCTCCAAAAATAACTGCAATACAATTCCAAATCTGTCTTAACAAGCAAATCCACCTCTATAAATAAATTTAAAATAAACCATGAAAGCAATGAAAAGAAAGGAACCCACTGGTATTCCTACTTAGAGTTGTGATATAATGTATAGGATATTCTTGAGTAGGACGTTACAATGGTATTTTTGCATTGCATCGGATGTAAAGCTACAGTTGCTCAGGTACAATGAAGTACCTGATGATAGGGAGGCTTTTCGTCCCAAAAGCGCTATATCATGCATGAAATAAGAGCATGATTGGACAGCATATAAATGTGTTTACCGCTACTTAAGAATACAGACAAGCATGTGGAATGTCCACTGTATAGAAGGAGCATGAATAATTTGAAAACATTCGCAGAATTTGGCTTGGAGCCAAAAGTGCTACAAGCAATCACAGAGTTAGGATTTGAGGAGGCAACACCGATACAGGAGCAGTCAATTCCATTGGCATTGACTGGGTCGGATCTGATCGGTCAAGCACAGACTGGTACTGGTAAGACTGCTGCTTTTGGTATCCCCCTCATCTCAAAGATTAATCGCGAAGACGAAAAAATCCTGGCACTAATTATGGCACCAACACGTGAGTTGGCCATTCAAGTATCAGAAGAAATCGGTAAGCTAAGCCGTTTTAAAGGTCTTCGTTCGTTGGCAATTTATGGCGGACAAGATATTGGTCGCCAAATCCGTGGTCTAAAGAAGAAACCACAAATCATTATTGGTACACCAGGACGTTTGCTTGACCATATCAACCGTAAAACCATTCGCTTGGATGATGTTCAAACTGTTGTATTGGATGAAGCAGATGAAATGCTGGATATGGGCTTTATGGAAGATATTCAGACGATCCTCAAACTCGTTCCTGAAGAGCGTCAAACTATGTTGTTCTCGGCTACAATGCCTCCAAACATTCAACGTCTTGCACAGCAATTCCTGAACAACCCGCAACATGTCTCCGTTATTCCGAAACAAATCAGTGCTCCGCTGATTGATCAAGCGTATGTTGAAGTACCTGAACGTCAAAAGTTCGAAGCGCTTAGCCGTTTGATTGATATGGAATCTCCTGAGCTTGCTATCGTATTCGGACGTACGAAACGCCGGGTTGATGAGCTTGCAGAAGCTTTGCAAAAACGTGGATACTCTGCTGATGGATTGCATGGTGACTTGTCACAGAACCAACGTGATGCAGTAATGCGTAAATTCCGCGATGGCAGCATTGATGTGCTGGTAGCTACTGACGTAGCGGCTCGTGGTCTGGACGTATCAGGCGTTACACACGTAATTAACTTTGACTTGCCACAAGATCCAGAAAGCTATGTACACCGTATCGGTCGTACAGGTCGCGCTGGTAAAGAAGGTACAGCTTGGTCTTTCGTTACTCCACGCGAAATGGATCATCTGCATTTGATCGAACGCGTTACTCGTCACCGTATTACTCGTAAACCATTGCCAACTATGGCTGAGGCTATTGAAGGTAAACAACGCGTAACAGCAGAGCGTTTGCTTGAGATGGTTGAGAGCGGTGAATTGAACGAGTACAAAGGTATTTCTATTCAGTTGCTTGAGCAATATGATTCCGTTCAATTGCTGTCGGCTGCAATGAAGCTTTTGACTGGTGATAAGAAGGATTCCGCAATTGAATTGACTCCTGAAGATCCAATCCGTGCTAAACGTCGTGGTGGTAAGAACGACATTCGCAGCGGCCGCAAACCTAATGGTGGGTATGGCGGAAACCGTGGGACTTCCGGTGGCAGCACTGGTGGATACCGTGGTAATCGCGACAACAACGGTGGTGGTAGTCGTGGTGGATACAGCAGCGGTGGCAGTGGCAGTAACTATGGTAGCGGCAGTGGCGGTTATGGCGGCGGCTATAAAGGCAACCGTGATGGAGCAAGCCGTGACGGTGGTGCGAACCGTAGTAGCGCTGATCGCAAGCCATCTACTCGTCCAAGCAGCACAAGCACACGTCCAGCAAAACGTGAAGATTTCGATAATTAATACCTGATCAGAACCCGAGGGTGATGATTTACCAAAATACCAAGAAGACGAGATACCGAATAGCGGTTCTCGTCTTCTTTTTGTTGAAATATTAGGATGTTTATTGAGTTAGCGGTTTATACGAAAGTACGAGTGATGATAACGAGCAGGATGAACAATACGAGGATCGTGCCAGTTCTCCTTTAGAATGAGGTGATTTTGGCAATTTTTATACTTTAAATCCCAATATATGGACTTTGTAGACTTAATGTATAGACGATGACCTAGAATTCAGAAAGTTGGGCTATGGAAAAGAGGAGGGCAAATGAGGTATAGTTAAGATAAGTAGTATGCAAGAGACAGAGGAGGAAGGGAATTGGAGTTTAAAGGAGCAATGGGCGGTTTATACCGCATCACAGAATGGATTACACGTATCGCAGCTAGTAATATCTTATGGGCACTATGTTCCGCCCCGTTTTTGTTTTTTGGTGTGATGAAGATGATTATGTTAGGGACAAGCACGGGCGGTGTAAATGAGCAGCTCACATTGAACTGGGCAATGGGGATTTTGGCACCATTTACAGTATTTCCTGCTTCAGCGGCATTATTTACCGTAGTACGCAAATGGGTTATGGGGAATACGGATGTAGGGACTTTTCGTACATTTTTTCAGGGGTATAAAGAGAATTATTTAAAGAGTATGCTCGGAGGAGTCATCTATACATTGATGTTCGTTATTATGTACGTCGATGTAACGGTTTACATGACACAAATGCCTGACTTCAGAATTGTTGGTATTTTGATGTTAGTGCTCATGATTATTTTGTCAGTGTCTATGTTTAACTTCTTTTCCATTGTCGTTCATTATCAAATGAGCTTTAAACAAGTGATGACGAACTCATTTTTGCTGACTATAGCACGTCCAATTCGCGTGTTCTCAACTTTGATTGCAGCTGCAGTTCTTGTTTATATTGGTCTGAGATATCCAGCGCTGTATTTCATCTGTATTCCAACGTTGATTGCGATGGCTGCTTTCTTTAACTTCTATGCTACCTATAACAAACTGCAATTGCAGGTGGAGCAGAAGAAACTGAAAGAGCAAGAAGAGCAAGAAGCTGCTTTGAATAATCAAGATGATGAAGACGACGATGAAGACGATTATGAAGACGATGTTGAGAATAAAGATATAAAACGTATTTAATAAAAGACGAGCATTGAGCATTGGAAATCATCAGGTATTTAATTCCAATGTAAAATAAAGCGCATACAGGTTTACTTTTTCGTTAAAACGCAATATAATAATAACAAATCCTGCGATGTTCGTTACGGTTGCTCGTTGTTTTGAACCAATGATAATGTCTTGGGAGATCTACACGAAGCGCAGCTGAACAGCCCTGTCTATATGACCTGGGGAATTCAAAAACGTTTTCTGCGGTCACCCACCTGCTATAGCAGGTTCAGAAGACACTGTAGCCGGACGGCATAAGCGGGTTTTCTATTGTTTAGGCCAAAGCGCCCTGTTTCCCGTGAAAGTTGGGAGCGGGCGCTTTTTTGTATGTCTGGAACAAGAAGAAAGTGAGCAATACCCTTTTGTTCCTGAGACAAGAGTGTTACACTTAGAATAATGAACTTGGGATTTGTAGAGGGGGAAGAATTTTGTCGTTAAAAAGAACCTTGGTCGGTTTATTCCGCAGTCATGATGGAACAAGCGACCGCGCAAAAGATCCGACATTAAAAACGCGTTATTACAATCTAACGAAAGACAAAGCTTGGGAGGAAGTTTCATCAACGCTTAAGAAAGTTCCTGGATTCAAGGTGCTTCATGAAGTGGAGTCAGTAGGTGAGATTACACTAGAGAAGAGAACGGCATTCGGCCGTACACTGGACATTACTGTCTCAGTGCTCAATACCACGCCTGTACGTTGTGGCGTAGATATGTACTCAGCATCTAGAGGTTCGCTAGGCGATCTGGGTGCTAACTACCGTGTTATTCAGCGGTTGTATGCGTCTTTGGACAAAAAATTAGGAAAACACAAAGCGGACTAATTTTCAGAGATCCGTAAAAACCTTCTTACTTAGGGATAGTATGAATGCGTTTACGTAAACGATCAGCTGCTCTGAATGTTATCGATAAATCTTTCTATTACAAAAAAAGCGGGAGAAGGATGGACCTTCTTCCGCTTTTTTCAAAATATAAGAAAGTATAAGTTTTATACCTATACCTTATGTCTTATATTTCTCGCATAAACGCTTGTCGTCCCTTATAAGGACGACAAAGGCATTTATGCTTGCAGTGATAAGTAAGTATTGTCGTAAATTGCTACTGATCTACTGCCCTTTAGAATTAGAGCAGCTCCTTCACAGCAGCTATAGCATCTTCATAATTAGGGTGCTCAGTCATTTCACTCAAATATTCAACATAGGTGAGTGTGTTGCTCTTGTCTAGTACAAAAATAGAACGCATATCTAACCGGAATTCATTGATTAGAACACCATAAGCTTGTCCGAATGAGGCTGCTTTGTGATCGGATAGAGTAATTACGCGATCGATACCTGCAGCGCCACACCAGCGGGCTTGAGCGAATGGTAGGTCCATACTAACCGTGAGGATAACTACATCGTCACCCAGCTCTGCAGCTTCGCTATTGAATCGGCGCGTCTGTGCATCACATACACCAGTATCTAGAGAAGGGACAACACTGATCAGCTTGATTTTACCGGCATAATCACTAAGAGACACTTCTTCCAGTAGATTCTTACTAAGAACAAAATCGGGGGCGGGATCACCAGCTGTAAGCTTGGGTCCTACGAGAGTAATGGGGTTGCCTTTGAAAGTAGCTACGCCTGTTCTTTCTTGCGTCATATCCTTGTTTTCCTCCTCGAATTGTAATATTGGCTCTTACTGCCACAATAAATTATAATCTTATTTACAGGGAGTTGTCCAACAAGGCAAGATATAAACGTAAAGGGATGGGTGTAATGATATTTATACGGTATGAAAATTGGAAAAGTTATCTCCGGTATTACCCGGTAACATGTCTTCTCATAGTGGCTAACGTGATCATGTTTATCCTCATGACGTTCAATGGAGGATCAACTAATATTCAAACGCTTGTTGATTTTGGTGCTATAGTTGATGTTAGTCCATTTAAAGAGGAACTATGGCGCTATGTGGCGGCTATTTTTTTACATAATGGGTTTTCCCATCTATTCTTTAATAGCTTTACTCTGCTGGTGTTTGCACCGCCTCTGGAGCGCCTGCTTGGCTGGTGGCGATATGCTATTCTTTATGTGGTGGGTGGAGTTCTTGCGAATGTTCTAACGATTGCGATCAGCAGTCGCTCAGCATTAGGGGTAGGCACGGTATCAGTAGGTGCTTCTGGAGCGATCTACGCCGTTTATGGCGCATTTTTATACATTGCTGTTATTCAACGGGCGATGATGGACGAAGGCTCGCGAAAGACATTATTCGGATTGTTAGTAATCGGGATAATTATGTCGTTTGCAACACCGAATGTGAATTGGGTTGCACATATCGGAGGTTTGGTTTCAGGCTTTTTCCTATATGGACTTATTATTCGTATATTTAATAAAAGCCTAAGACAGGGGCGATGATGGAGTGGAGCTAAGACAGCTGCAATATTTTCTAAAGGTAGCCCAAAAAGAACATGTAACAAGAGCGGCGGAGGAACTTCATGTAGCGCAATCTGCGGTAAGTCGTCAGATTCATCAGTTGGAGCAAGAGCTTGGGGTTGACTTGTTCATGCAAAAAGGGCGTAATTTGCAGCTAACGCCAGTTGGACAGCTCTTTTGCAAGCGGGTGGATAGTATCCTTAAGGAGTTGGAACATTCGGTAAATGAAGTGCATGAATTTCTGGATCCGGAGCGTGGGGAGATTCGTATTGGATTTCCTCACAGCCTTGGCACGCATCTTATTCCCACTATCGTTGCAGAATTCCGCCAGTACTATCCCCATGTTAAGTTTCGTTTTAAGCAGGGGTCGTACCCTTCTTTGATAAAAGATGTATTGTCTGGTGAGGTGGATTTAACATTTATTTCGCCTTTTCCGGAAAACGATGAGCATGTCTCAGGGGATATTGTTATGACTGAAGAGTTATTTGCAATACTTCCACAGAATCATCGGCTGGCAGGAGAGTCAGAGATCCGTTTGGAACAGCTTCAAAAAGAAAAGTTTGTTCTGTTCAGTCAGGGTTATTCTCTGAGACCGATCGTTTGGCAAGCATGCCTGCAGGCTGGATTTCAACCGCAAATTGCATTTGAAGGTGGGGAGACCGATACCATTCGTGGTTTAGTGGCGGCAGGGATGGGTGTAAGCCTTCTTCCGGAGATGGCGTTCTATCAGACGAATCCTCTCCAGCCGGCTCAGGTAAGGGTTGTTGAGCCTGCTGTGACGAGGACGGTTGGTTTGATTTATCGAACAGATAGTAAGTTGCCGCTGGTTGCGCGTTCGTTTCGGACTTTTTTGATATCCTATTTTAAAGCTAGACAAAACAATACCCCGGTTGGCTCTTAGCCTTCCGGGGTTTCTTTTTGTGCTGTGATTTGTATTAGTCGCGGTTACCTAAAAAGACGGTAATCAAACGAAGCAGTTCGAGTAAGGATACTAGTGCGGCGGCGACGTATGTTAATGCAGCTGCATTTAGGACTTTGGCTACTCCGCGTTCCTCTTCGTTACGAATGTAGCCTTGCTCTACCATGACTTGGCGTGCCCGGTTGCTGGCATTGAACTCAACTGGCAGTGTCACAAGCTGGAAGGCAACAGCGGCCGAGAAGAAGATGATACCAAGGCCTACAAGGTTAAAGTAACCGAATATGAATCCTGCCATAAGCATGAATGGTGCTATGCCTGATGCGAAATTAACTACTGGGAACATCCTGTGACGGAGTGTTAACATAGGATAACTAACTTTATGCTGAATGGCGTGACCCACTTCGTGACAAGCGACAGATACTGCTGCGATAGAACTCTCATAATAAACAGGCTCTGATAAGCGTACAACTCTGTGAATCGGATCATAATGGTCAGAAAGCGTACCTCTTACAGGCTCAATCGGAACATCGTGAAGTCCGTTTGCGTCGAGCATGCGTCTAGCTGCTTCATATCCTGTCAGACCGTTCAAGTTGGCCACCTTGGACCATTTGCTGAATGTCCCTTTAACTCTGAACTGGGCCCATAATGAAAAGATAAAGGCGATAATTACTAATAGATACATCATAGCTGCATTCCTCCACTGTATTGTAAATATGGTATTTACATTGGCGGTCCTTGCGTAAGCAATAGAAGCCGAATCGCCTCCATGCAGGCCACTCCTTGTGGGAGTAAGTTAGAGAGCGCGCGTCTGGCCTGTCCCGGCTTCAGACCGCTTATAATTGGTTCAAGTGCCTTTACTTCACGTTCTAGTCGCTGCATATGCTGCTCAAGCTCGACTAATTTATCAGATACGTCAGTTTCAGGAGTAGCCTCGCTCCATTTGCTCATCATGGATTTGATTTCTTCCAATGAATACTTGTCATGCTTTAATTGATTAATACGTTCTAAGGTGACCAAGGTTTCATAACTGTAAAGTCGGTAATTTTTGGTGCTTCTTGACTCTGGGGAGATTAACCCCAATTTCGTGTAATAATCAATGGTACGCTCACTGATGTGAGCAGCCTTAGCTAATTCTCCGATTCGATATAGAATCATATCCCCATGCTACCTCGCCTCACTAATCGAATTCGACTGTCCATAAAGGGTAGTCATCTCCTATATTGGTGGTTTCTATTATGCTATCTGTAATGATAACAAACTGGAAACCATACAGTCAAACGTCATACTTTCATAAAGTATATGCATTAAAGAGAGTTTATTCATGAAAGGTGATGCCTTGTTTATATACAATACACTCAAACTCCCAGTGATATCAAATTTGAAGAGGATATGATCATTTGTATAATTCAATTATAAACATTACATTTGGCGTTATGTTTGTGCGGGAATTGATAAAGGGAATTCGATAAAAAGTAATATTAGATTGTATGTTCACGTAGTTATTTCAATGAATGCGTAGCTGGTATGAGTCCAAGTTAGTGGCTATAGTTCATGTATACTATGAAGATTTCGCGAGCTTGAAGAAAATAAAATAAAAACATTCCCGAAAATAGTCTTGTCAATTTACCTGACTTCTGATTATAATGACATTAAGATTTTCACGCTTTGTTAGAAAATATAACATTGGGGAGTGGGGTAAAAATGAAAAAGAAATGGTTGATGATGTTACTAGCCATGATTACGCTGATGGTTTATCCGGTAAGTGCTTTTGCAGCGGACGGTCCGACAAACGCAGATTTGCAGGTCGGGTTGGACACCGCGTTTACCTTCCTGGCATTCATCTTAGTCTTCTTTATGCAAGCAGGGTTTGCGATGCTTGAAGCAGGTTCGGTTCGAATGAAGAATGCAGGTCACGTAGCCGGTAAAACGGTACTGACGCTGGCCATTGCGAGTCTTTGTTTCTGGGCTGTTGGCTTTGGACTTGGTTTCGGTAACGGTAACGGCTTCTTCGGTACTACAGGCTTCTTGTACGGCGGAGATTCAACAGCATCTTCTTTTGAATCACTTACATTTTCTGATGTAACTTTAAATGTTAAATTCTTGTTCCAAATGGCCTTTGCAGCAGTTTCCTTGGCTATCGTATCTGGAGGTATGGCAGAACGTGCTAAGATAAGTGTGTATATTATATTCGGAATTATATTCTCGGTCGTAATTTATCCGGTCGTAGCGCACTGGGTATGGGGCGGCGGTTGGTTGGCTGAGCTAGGTATGCAAGATTATGCAGGTTCCACGGTTGTCCATCTTACAGGTGCAACAGCAGCAGTAATGGCAACCATATTGCTTAAGCCACGACTTGGTAAGTTTAATAAAGAAGGTAAACCTGTTATTATTCCAGGTCATAACCAAGTATTCACTGTACTCGGTGTTATTATCCTCTGGTTTGGTTGGTTCGGATTCAATCCAGGTAGTGCTTTGTCCCCTATGGGAGGTTTCTTCGGTCACGTTGCATTAACTACGAATATCGCAGCAGCAGCAGGCGGTTTGGCAGCGTTGATTGCTTCATGGTTGTACTTTGGTAAATCTGATATTCCAGCAATGCTGAATGGTGTTCTAGCTGCACTGGTTGCGATCACTGGAGCATGTGCTTACGTTGAACCGTGGGCAGCAATCATTATTGGATTAGTAGCAGGTGCGTTCACATTCATGACATCTCAATGGTTGGAACGTGCAGGGCTTGACGATCCGATCTATGCTTTCTCAGTACATGGTATTGCAGGGATGTGGGGTGCGGTTTCCACAGGTCTATTCGCTGCACCAGATCTTATTACTAAAGGCGCTTTGGTAGGGGAAGCTGGATTGTTCTACGGTGGCGGTTTCCACCAATTGGGTGTTCAAGTTCTAGGAGTAGTTGGAACATTTGTTTTCGTAGCTGTTCTTTCTTTCATCATCTTGTATGTAATGAAGGTAACTACTGGACTTCGTGTTACGGAAGAAGAAGAATTGATGGGCCTGGATATCAGTGAGCATGGTACTTACGGATACCCTGAACAAATGAAATTGATCGCAGAATCGGAATCCAAAACCCTTAAACAATAATATTAATCCTCGGATAGGGAGGCGGACCGTGTGGCTTCGATGGAGTTAACAGATGAGTATAGTGAAGAAAGCTTTAGAACCATCGTCTTAGCCGGTTCGCCACAGGAACTTAGGGAGAGGCGAATTGCCTGCCAAAGTATACTTCTGGAACAGTTGAATGTTATTCCAATTGAGGAATGGATGTTCCGTGTGAATACGATGCATGATCTTATTGCACAAACAGCGGTACTCATATGTGAGGCGCAGATGAAAGAGGCGGGCTATGGCCCGCCTCCCTGTGCTTATTCCTTTATTGTGTTTGGCAGCAGTGGAAGGCAGGAGGCTACACTGTGGAGCGATCAGGATAATGGTTTGATCGTTGAGGGTGAACCGGATGGGGAGAAGAATAGGTATTTTGAATTTTTTGGAATAATGTTATCCGATGTGCTTGAAGAAGTAGGATATGAGAAATGTGCAGGCAAGGTAATGTGCTCCCAATGGATGTGGCGGAAGACGTTATCTGAATGGATTGAGCAGCTGAAGGATTGGAGAACCCAGCTGGAATGGGAGCCTATCCGGTATCTTATCATTTCTTCGGATATGCGCCATGTTGCAGGAAGTGCTGAATTATCAGCGTTGTGGCAAGAAGCTTTCTATGAAGGTTTTGCTGATAATGAGAAGTTGTCCGTAGCCGTTCTTCGTAATACAGTCCGTCATAAAGCGACTTTGAATCTTCTGGGACAGGTGTTAATAGAGCGATTTGGTGATTATGCAGGTGGATTTGATATTAAGTATGGGGTTTATATCCCGTTAGTGAATATTGTTAGACGCTTGTCGTTATTACACGGCATTAGAGCTAGCTCGACATTAGACCGAATTGAAGCGCTTAATGGGCTTCATAAGTACCAACATTTGGATGATATCCGGCGAGCTTTCTTGTTGGCGATGCGGATGCGAGTGAACACAACTTATAGCGTCCAAGATGGATTATTAATCAGCAGTGATTATGTTGCAGAGAGTGAACTGAAGAATAAGCAGCTGTTGTCTGAGCTGCGTGAAAGTCTGCTGCTTGTCAGACGTCTTCATCGGGCGTTGCAGCGTCAGCTCCGCTCAGCGGAAAGGTGGCGAACATGAGGGAGCCAAACAAGAATGGAGGATTTTGGAATAATCTGAGACAAGGCGGAATGCCGTCCGCGATCGCTTCGATGAGAGGTGGAGAGACTGCTCATCAGACTGCGCAGCAAATGGCCTATATCCGATCACTCATGCGTGAGAAGCGTCGTCCTGAGGTACTGCGTACTCCGCTGTCTGAACTGGAGACTGTTATATTTGATTTAGAGACGACAGGATTTTCTCACCAGCATGGGGATGAAATTATGTCATTCGGTGCAATTAAGGTTGTTGGAGAGAAGATTAAGGAAGATGAATGCTTTTATACATTGGTGAATTGTCAGACGGCGATCCCAGATGATATTACGAGGTTAACAGGGATAACGGAAGAGATGGCACAATCCGCCCCCTCCTTAATGGATGGTCTTCATAATTTCATGTCCTTTGTGGGTCAAAATGTGCTAGTGGCACATGCAAGCTCACATGATAAAGCTTTTCTTAATGCTGCTCTATGGAAAACTTCTAAAGTGCAGCTTACACACCGGGTACTGGACACGATGATGCTTGCGCGTTGGCTCGAGCCGCAGCTTAGCAACTATACGCTTGATGAGCTGCTATATGTGCATGAAATTCCGATTCATGGACGTCACAATGCGTTAGAAGATGCCAAGATGACAGCCCAGCTGTGGGTGGCCTACCTTCGAGAAATTTCGGAGCGGGGCCAAGTAGATACATTGGGTGATTTATATGCTTATTTAAGTAGAACGTGAAGCGGGGCTTGAGATAGTCCGAGGGATAGTGTTCCTTGTTCATTTGGCAACCGCTCAATATAAAATCCATTCAGTAAAGCAGAGTGGCCATCTTCGGTTCTGGGAGCACCTATAAGATAGATCATAAATTCAGGTCCTAGTGCTGTTAATCCTTTATAATCAGCGACCGAAGGTATAGGTTCTGAATGTGGATGGGAATGAAATAGACCGATGAGTGTCGGTACATTGTAGAGAACATTAATCCACTCTTCAGGGTGGGGAGTAAATGTGTGCAGCGGGTCTGGCGCTACGTTGCGCATGGGTACGTAAGTATCAATGAGCATGCCACCCGCTGCGGCAGCACCCAGCAGGACTCCGCATGCTTCATGCGGATAACAGGACAGCAAGTGCTTCCCCAGCGCTTGCTGTACGGAATATTTCAGTCTTATAGGCTGGACATTTCCCTGGAATGCTGCCATTTGTTCACCCCTCTCTCTTCATTAGGGCTTCGTCGCTGACGAAACCCTCTTTTTTGTCTAAAAAATAGATGGTTTGAAATTGAAGTTAATGAGGGTACAATAGTAGAAAACTATTCCATTTGAAAAGGAACAGACCCCTATGAAAGCAGTAAATAAATTGAACATCACGATAATGATTCTAATTGTGTGTGTAGCTGTATTTGTGGTGTGGTATAATCGTGAGCCGAAAGCTGCCGCTGTTTTTGGGCAGCAAGATGAGCCACCAATGAAAATAGGACCTAAGGCTGGATTGCTCGCCCCTTCATTTTCACTCCAAGGAACGGATGGGACTACCTATGTAGTGGATGGACCACGAGAGAAAGCGGTCATCGTTAATTTCTGGGCTTCATGGTGTGATCCCTGCCAGCAGGAAGCTCCTGAGCTTAATGCTATGGTCACTAAGTATAAGGATGTTCTAGATATTTACGGTATTAATGTGAGCAGTCAGGATTATAAACCTAATGCAGAGCGTTTTATTAAGAAATACGGTCTTGTGTTCCCAGTTATGTTTGATGTGAAAGATGAGGTGTATAGCAAATATAACGGAGCCGTTTTTCCAACTAATGTGCTCATTGATAAGAATGGAGTGATCTCAGAGATCATTCTAGGCGTTCTTAGTCCTGAAGAGTTGGAGAAGAAAGTCATCAAGCTTACCGGATCATAAAGGATCTACACCCAATAAATTAGAAATGCCCCCCTTCTTTACAGTTAAACTGTTGAAGGGGGTTCTTCGTCATATGAATGCCTATGAGGAATATAAATTAATGATTTACAAGGCCTCTAGGTTCATTATTGCCAGACTTCTCATTATCTAGCGTGAGTTGATTTAGAATTGCGTAACGCATACTGTCAACAAGCGCTTCCCAGCTGGCTTCAATGACGTTACTGGATACGCCAACTGTGCTCCATGTGTCTGTAAAGTTCTTGGATTCAATTAGTACTCTAACCTTCGCTGCGGTCTGATCCTGTTCATCTATTACCCGTACCTTATAGTCGGATAGATGCATTTCCTTTAATTGCGGGAAGTAAGTTTGCAGTGCTTTGCGAAGAGCGTTATCGAGTGCGTTAACCGGTCCGTTACCTTCAGCAGCAGTATAGAGGTTCTCGTCGCCAACTTTCAGCTTTACAAAGGCTTCAGATACTACTGGATGCTCTGCGTTTTTCTCAACAAGCATCTTGAAGGACTCAAAGGTAAAGGTTTCATTCATCTCGCCAGTAGCTTCCCGTAGCAGAAGTTCCAGCGAGGCATCAGCACCTTCGAATTGGTAACCTTGATGTTCCAGGGTCTTGATCTTCTCAATCACTCGACGAGCTTGCTCGCTGCTTGGATCCAGATTTAAGCCCATATCCTGCGCTTTAGACAGCACATTGCTCTGACCTGCCAGTTCAGAGACCAGAACGCGTTGCTTGTTGCCGACAAGTTCAGGAGCGATGTGCTCATAAGTCCGTGAATCACGCATGATGGCGGAGACATGGATTCCACCTTTGTGTGCAAAAGCTGCATTTCCAACGTAAGGCTGGTTTACCGGCATATTTACATTGGCAACTTCACTGATATAGCGAGCTGTATTGGTAAGCTGTGGTAAAGAATCACCTGGAATACAATGGTAGCCCATTTTGAGCTGCAGCGTAGGAATAATGGAGCAAAGGTTAGCATTACCGCAACGTTCACCGTATCCGTTAAGGGTACCTTGTACTTGACGTGCTCCAGCTCCGATTGCACTAAGTGTGTTAGCTACCGCGAGCTCACAATCATTGTGAGTATGAATTCCGAGATTGGCTCCAGGGAGATGCTGGTTCAGAGCGGTAACAATCTCATGAATTTCATATGGCAACGTTCCGCCATTGGTATCGCACATCACTAGCCAATCTGCACCGGCTTCCCGGGCCTTGGACAGAACGGCTGCAGCATATTCAGGATTGTTCTTGTATCCGTCGAAGAAATGCTCGGCATCGAAGATCACTTCAAGGCCTTTGCGTTTCAGGTAGGATATGGAGTCGCCAATCATGGCGAGATTCTCCTCAAGCGTAGTCTGTAATGCCGTGTGCACGTGGAAATCCCAAGATTTCCCCACGAGTGTAGCAGCAGGAACACCTGCATCAATCATACGTTGTAAATTGTCATCGTTTTCGGCCAAGGAATTCTTCCGCCGAGTGCTGCCAAATGCAGTGATTTTAGCGTTCAGATGAAGCTCCTTGACTCTTTTGAAAAATTCAATGTCTTTATTGTTGCTTCCCGGGATGCCACCTTCAATATAGTGCACACCCAGATCATCGAGTTTCTTGGCAATCTTCAGCTTGTCGTCAGCCGACAGACTGATGCCTTCACCTTGGGTGCCGTCGCGTAGTGTAGTATCGAAGATGGAGATGGACTTAGACATGAGTGTCCTCCTAAAAGTTTTGTAAGCTTCGTCTTCCGGATTCACTTCGCGCAAAACTCACATCGGAAGCATTGGCAAGGGAAATGAATTTATATATTATAGCATTTTTACGCGGGAATGTAACAAAGAACTTTACAGCATCTAAAGTTGACCTAACACCAATCGAGAGGTATTCTAAATCAGACAATAGAGACCCTGAGGATAAGAAGGTAGATATTGTGCATAATGTTGATCAGTATTATCCAACGAGTGGCAGGGTCATCCTGCATGTGGATATGAATGCTTTTTACTGCTCTGTACATGAAGCGGAGAACCCGGATCAATACAGAGGTAAAGCTACTGCGGTTGCAGGTAGTGTTGAATTACGAAAAGGGATTATTGTTACTTGTTCCTATGTCGCCCGTAGATTAGGGATTTCGACGGGAATGCAGGTTCAGAAGGCGCTTCGAATTTGTCCATCGCTTATCGTTATTAAGCCGGACTTCCATTTATACCGCAAATATTCTAATGCTTTTATGCAGATTGCCTATAGCTATACACCATTATTGGAAGCAGTGTCGATAGATGAATGTTACTTAGATATCACCGGCTCTCGACAATTCGGTACGCCCATGGAAATTGCGGAAACAATTCAGCGCCGAATAATGGAAGAATTGGGCTTGCCATGTTCTATCGGCATTTCCCCTAACAAGTTGCTTGCAAAGATGGCCTCGGATTTAAAGAAACCGAATGGAATTTCGGTGCTAAGACTACGGGATGTGCCTAACATCTTATGGGATAAGCCGTGTAATGAAATGTTCGGTATCGGTGGAAAAACGGCAGAGAAGCTTCGTAAGCTGGGAATTTACAGCATTGGTCAATTAGCAGCGGCTGATGAGACTATGCTGGTTGAGAACTTTGGGGTTATGGGTTCATGGCTGAAACGGGCTGGAAATGGCATCGATCATGGGATAGTTAATCCTGAGCGGGAGCAGAGTAAGTCGATCGGACATACAACCACTCTGCCTCGTGATGTAGTAGGTCTTGTTGAGGTTAGACCGATTTTACTTAATTTAAGTGATCAGGTAGCGCGTCGCTTGCGAAAGCAAGGTCTTGTTGCTTCAGGTGTGCAGCTTACCATCCGTACGCCCGACATGAAGACGATTACTCGTTCGCGTCAGCTTGAGGTGCCTTCAGAAAGTGGAGAGGATATCTACAAGTCTGTCTGTGATCTGTATGTTCGTCATTGGAACGGCGAGAAGCCGGTACGGCTGCTTGGTGTGACATTGCAAGGATTGATTGCAAAAGAGGATTCTGCAATTCAGCTTGATTTGTTCGATTACGAACGGCAACCTAAGAAAGAGTCACTGAACAAGGCCATGGATATGCTGCGCAATAAATTTGGTGAAAATGCAGTTCTGACCGCCGGGATGTTAAGTGATTCCCATTCTGCAAGGCTCCGTAATCATAAGGAACGCGGAACGTCCCTACAAAAGGATAATCTGCTATCAGTAGAATCTGATAAAGAATGACAAAAGGTTCTACGACGTGTCAAAATTAGATGCTGTAGAATGCGTCAGAAATGCAAACGTATTGAAAATCAATTGAAATTGTATTCTTTTTATATTAATATGAGAAAAATAAGACGCTGGTTCAACAGCGCAGTATTGCTTAACGGGAGGCAGAGAAAAAATGACTAAGTACACTTGGGTCGAAAAAGACACTTGTATCGCTTGCGGTGCATGTGGCGCGACGGCTCCTGATATTTTTGATTACGATGATGAAGGTTTGGCGGAAGTTATTTATGAAAATGACGGAAACCACGGCGTGACAGCGATTCCGGACGATTTGTTTGATGATCTCCAAGATTCCTGTGACGGTTGCCCAACCGACTCCATTAAAATTGCGGACGAACCTTTTAACAAAGAAGGTTAATTACTCGATAAAGAGTAACGTGCGACACCACATAAAGACATCTCCTGCGAACTTTTTGTTCAGCTAGGGATGTCTTTTTTGCTTTGTCTGACCGATATTAATTAGGAAGGAATTATAAACACTCGGAGGTACCGATGAAGAACTCACAGCACCTCAAAGCATATGTACAGATGCACCCAGATAATAAGATGGCATGGTACTTGCTGGGGAAGGAATACTATAAGAATGGCCAACAGGGAAAAGCTAACTATTGCTTCAATCAGGCTGGGGAAGTGTATGAGGCTTTCGAGCATAGCAAGGTACCAGCTGAAATGCTACGCGAATATGAAGAGGGATTGTTGCAGGCGAGCCGCCAGCGTGAGCGGGGCCAACAAAGATTGAGATACATATCACTGGCGCTAATGCTTCTTATTCTGTTAATGGTACCTTCAGCAGTGGCTCCGGGTATTAGTGTTACAGGAGAACAGGAAGTGCTTCAAGACACGACAGCATCAGAAGTCAAAGATCTACCAGATCAAAAAGACTCAGGCCAAGAACCTGTTATCGAGGCGAAAAAAGCGATGTATACAGCGCAAGAGGATGTAGCCGCGGCTTCTCAAGGGAAGTTAATGGCGAAAATGTTGATGCGCAAAGAACCTTTTCAAGCTGCTGTATTAGGGATGGAGCGAGATGGGAAGTGGCTGCTCTGGAAAGAGAAACTTCCGCTAAATTTCACACTGCAAAAGAATGGAAAGGGACGGATGGTGTATCAGTCTTATGATCCAAAGGCATGTGCATGTGAGCCGCCAGATCAAGGGCAACTTGCTAAGGATGCAACAGAATGGCAGAGTGACCAAGAGGAGATTGCCACACTCTGGAGTGCAATGCGGGCTTATCAGAATCATAAAGGCAAGCTTCCAGATACATTAGCGGAGTTGACAGGATCTTTTCCAGAGAACTGGATTGGTGGGACGACAGCAGTCATGAAGCGGGAATTCAGCCCTCTAAAAGCGGTGGCTACGACCAAGATGGCACTGGGAACATCAGAAGCCACAGCGAAGCCTTCAAGCTCAACTAACGATGGTGTAAGGAGTATTCCGACAGCCTTAAGTGAGAGTGGAAGTGTTGTGAGTGACGTTCCTTTTTTTGATCAGCCACTTAGAGTAGTTGTGGATAAACAAAATCACCGATTAGCTGTAGTCAGCGGTTCTATTATTCTGCGAAATTATGCGGTAGGGCTTGGCGGAGATAAGACACCGGAGGGTAACTTCGTCATCACAGATAAAGTAGTCAATCCGAATGGTCGAGATGATGGGGATTTCGGCAGCAGAGGGTTACAGCTTTCAGATAGTAACTATGCTATTCACGGCACCAATGAGCCTGACAGTGTCGGCAAAGATGAATCCCTTGGATGTATTCGAATGGGTCGAGAAGATGTGGAGGAGCTATTCGCACTGATTCCTAAGGGTACGAAAGTAGTGATTAGTAAAGGGGTTCTGCCTGAAAAGCAGCTTGTGCCGGTTAAACGCTTCAGCTCCACTGCTAAGCATGATCAGACCAACCCCCACAAAGTATACCACTGGCTGAATTAGTTTCCTGCAACGATAAACAGAACGATGATTAGAAGAATTAGTAAAGTTAAACTGACGCCGATCCACATTAGCGCTTTACGGTTAACTTCTTCTTTCTTTTGCTGCAAAGTTGGTGGT
Organism: Paenibacillus sp. FSL K6-0276; assembly: GCF_037977235.1. Taxonomy (NCBI): domain Bacteria; kingdom Bacillati; phylum Bacillota; class Bacilli; order Caryophanales; family Paenibacillaceae; genus Paenibacillus; species Paenibacillus sp. FSL K6-0276. The sequence goes on from NZ_CP150276.1 coordinate 2,148,940, forward strand.
TTACGTTTAGTTGACATACTGGGCATACCTTCTTTCTCTCTTAATCGCTGATTACCCCTATATTGTAATGCGTTTACAAGAAAATTACTATACTCTGCGTTATGGTCTCTACATACTCGTAGGGTAAAATACTTTTCTTTTGTTCAAGAAAAGGCTAAAATTAAGAAGAAACCTACAGAATCGGGTAGACACGTGGATTAGTGAAGTACCCCTTAAGGAGCGAGAACGGTGTTGTATCGTAATTTTGGTAAACCAATTTTTTTTAAGATTGACCCCGAGAAGGCTCACCATCTCGTTATAGGTGGATTGGATAAATCGTCATCAGTTCCCGGCGGAAGCGCGGCGCTACGTTTAATGTACGGAGTTCCAGAAACGGCAGATTTAGCGGTTGATCTGTTCGGCCAGCATTTTCCGACTCCGGTTGGACTTGCTGCAGGATTGGATAAAAATGCCGAAGCCGTAGTCGGATTCTCTTCGATCGGGTTTGGATTTATGGAAGTGGGTACGGTCACCCCTAAGGGTCAACCAGGAAACGATAGCCCACGTTTGTTCCGTCTTCCTTCGGATGAAGCGCTGATTAATCGAATGGGCTTCAATAACGAAGGGGCTGATGCTATGGCACAGCGTCTGAAGAAATTAAAGAATCGGAGAATTCCAATAGCAGTTAATATTGGCCGGAATAAGATAACTAGTAATGAAGCGGCTCATGAAGATTATCGTCAGTGCATCCGTACGCTTTATCCGTACGGTGATTTTTTTGTGGTCAATATCAGTTCGCCGAATACACCTGGTCTGCGCAGTCTCCAGCATGGCAGTGAATTATCGTTCCTGCTAGCTCAGGTGAAGGAAGAAATGGAGATTCAGCGTAAAGCCAGTGGCATTACCAAAAGCTTGTTGGTTAAGATAGCACCAGACGTAAGTGACGCAGAGTTAGAGTATATGGTTCACACGCTGACAGAAGCTGGTATGGATGGTATTATTGCTACGAATACTACATTGAACCGTGATGGACTTAGTCATGAGAAGGCTAATGAGACGGGTGGCTTAAGCGGAAAGCCGTTACGCGACCGTTCAACGGAGATCATTCGCAGTATTTATCGCCAGACGGAAGGGAAGATGCCGATCATAGGATCAGGCGGCATTTTCACCAGTCAGGATGCGTATGACAAGATAAGAGCAGGTGCAAGTCTGGTAGAAATTTATACAGCTCTCATCTACGAAGGACCGGAGGTAAACCGCAAATTGCATGCTGGATTACGGCAGCTCTTACGGCGGGATGGATTCAGTCATATCTCTGAAGCAGTGGGCGCTGATCACCACTAAAGGAGACGAAAGGACAGGAGGACGAAGGCGATGGACGGCAGGGACTGGGGAACTTTTTTGCTTCCATATGAACAGACTGTGGAAGAATTGAAAGTTAAATTCAAAACAATGCGTTCGGAGTTGAAGAAAAGAGAGGAATACACGCCGATAGAATTCGTAACGGGGCGTGTAAAGCGGCTGTCAAGCATTTTGGAGAAGGCTAAACGGCTGAATGTGAAGATGGAAGATCTGGAGACGGGGATTGAAGATATTGCAGGGATTCGGATCATGTGCCAGTTCGTGGAGGATATCCGCAGAGTGGCCGAATATATCCGGGCCCGTAAGGATCTTGAAGTACTCTATGAGAAGGATTACATCACCAATTATAAAGAGAGCGGCTACCGCAGCTTCCATATGATTATTAAATATCCTGTGCAGACAGCGCTTGGCCAGAAAATTGTGCTCGCGGAGATCCAAATTCGCACACTAGCTATGAATTTCTGGGCAACTATAGAGCATTCCCTGAACTATAAATATCGGGAAAGTCTACCTGATGAAATGCGTGTTCGACTTAAGACAGCTGCTGAAGCAGCATCGATCCTCGACAGCGAAATGTCCAGTATTCGGGAAGAGATTCTGGAAGCGCAGAAGACATTCGAGGAAAACTCGAATATGACCACTCAGATTCTTAAGGCCATTCATCAATTGTATTTCTATCACTTGGTGAATGAGGCTATAGATACTCAGGCCCGCTTTAACGAAATATGGCAGGTTCAGGATATGGAAGCCATGAAAGAGCTTCTGGATCATGTGCGGGGACTTCTTTCCGCAGCTAAAAAGGATAGATTGCCGGATGGCTTATGAACCGTTGTACTTGGAATACCTAGTGTACTTTAATCGTGACAGGGACTATTTCGAATGTCACGAGGTGCTCGAAGAACTGTGGCTTGCCCAGAAACGAGATCCTTTGTACAAAGCTCTTCTCCAAGTAGCAGTAGGGTTATACCATTTTCGTTATCATAATGTGCGCGGTGCAACGATTATGCTGAGTGGAGCTTCTGCCAAACTGGAGGAATATCCAGCAGTAACACTCGGCATTAATCTGGCTAAGCTTGTGGAGGAAGTGAAAGATTATGTTCGGCGCTTAGAGTCATATGAACAGCGGACATTTTCTTATTACGATCTGACCATAGATATTATTGATCCAAGTCTAGCGGACCAAGTAGAGACTGCAGCTGTAGTTATCACACCGAATAACCCTCAACGACGCGGTCCTCAGAGACCGACATCCTTTCAACGTAAGTAAAGATCCTCTATATATGAGTATTGTATAAGGGACACCCGTAGGGGTGTTCCTTGAATCTTTAAACACCTAAATTTTGGGAATACTATCAGGAGGACGGCATCATGGCGGCACAATTGCCCAGTTCTTTCAGCGAGCGTATGATGGACATGCTGGGAACAGATTATAATCAATTTGCGGATTCGTATAAGGAGACCCCTTATGGAGGCGTCCGTGTTAACACATTGAAAATTTCAGTGGAGAGTTTAAGAGCTCTTTCTACTTTAGGACTGGAGCCCATTCCATGGTGTCCGACTGGATTTTATACAGAGAATGGTGCCAGACCAGGTAAACATCCTCACTACCACGCGGGATTGTATTACATTCAAGAGCCTAGTGCGATGGCACCTGTGGAATTACTTCAAGTTGTGCCAGGTGATCGTGTACTTGATTTATGTGCCGCCCCTGGTGGGAAATCTACGCAGATTTCTGCCAAGCTGTTAGGAGAAGGACTACTAGTTAGTAATGATCTTCATCCAGAACGAACTAAAGCTCTAGCCAAAAATCTGGAGCTATATGGAGTGCGCAACGGTATTGTACTGAACGAAAGTCCTGATCGTATCGCAGCTGCATTCCCGCTATTTTTTGACAAAATCTTGATTGATGCTCCCTGCTCTGGTGAAGGGATGTTCCGTAAAGACGAAGATATGGTGAAGCAGTGGAATTCTGATACACCAGCGAAATATGCTGCAATGCAGAAGGATATTTTACGTTCAGCAGCAGCGGCGCTGGCACCGGGAGGTAGACTTGTCTATTCGACCTGTACATTTGCTACAGAAGAAAATGAGGAAATTATAGCGGAGTTTCTTGCTAATCACTCACAATTCTCAGTGGTAACCGTAGGAGGTACGGGCTCATTCACTCCTGGCTTTGGAGAGCTCTCAGGAACAGCAAGACTGTGGCCGCATAAGGTGAAAGGCGAAGGACATTTCATGGCTGTACTGCAACATGAGGGAACTAAGCTCTCAATGGAGGAACGTGATCATTTAGAGGCTAAGTTAAATGAATCTGCAAGAACTACTACTCAAAAAGGTGCAGCACACGTTAAATCATCCAATAAATCAGAAGGAAGACGGGGAAAAGAAGGGAAATCCTCTCACAAACCACCTGGTGGTGCTGACCGTGGTCGGCAAGTCTCAGGAGACGAGCAAGCTTTGGCTGCGTATGGTAATTTTGTACGTGATCAGCTTGGTTGGGAACCTCAAGGATATCCGGTTCTGTTCGGTGATCATCTTTACATTTCTCCACTTTCTAAGGAAAGACTAAATGGATTAAAGACGATTCGTCCGGGATGGTATGTAGGACAAATCCGTAACGGAAGATTTATCCCAGGGCACCCGATGGCTACAGCTTTGCATCCGGAAGAAAGCTGCCGAAGTGTCTCACTCTCCAGTACGAATCATGAAGCTATTTCCTATCTTAAAGGAGAGACGTTGTCGATTGCTCAAGAACGTCTCTCTATTAGAATAGGAAGTGCCCAAAAAGGATACGTTCTGGTCTGCATTGATGGTTATAGCGCAGGCTGGGGGAAGTGGCAGGATGGAATACTCAAGAATGAATATCCCGCAGGCTGGAGGTGGATGTAACAATGAGCCAATCAGGTAAGCCCGCCAAGAAACAACGGCTAGATAAAGTACTGTCCCATATTGGAGTTGGGTCACGCAGTGACATCCGAAAACAAGCCAAGCAAGGCTTAATCTCGGTGAACGGGACAGTGGTAAAAGATAGTGGGTTCCATGTGGATCCTTATGTCGATAAAATAGAGGTGGGGGGAGAGCTTGTTACCTACCGTGAATTCATATATCTTATGATGAACAAACCCCCAGGCGTCCTGTCAGCAACGGAGGACAAGCGAGATCGGACAGTCTTGGATCTTTTAAAGCACGAATATGCACAGTTTGAGCCATTTCCTGTAGGTAGACTAGATAAGGATACTGTGGGACTGCTGCTGATCACTAACGATGGGAAGCTTGCCCATGAGTTACTGTCGCCACGTAAGCATGTCCCGAAAACGTACGAGGCAACCATAGAGGGCGATGTGGATGCGGATGATGTCACGGCCTTTGCAGCAGGTGTGGAGCTGGAAGATGGCTACGTTACTTTACCTGCACACTTAACCATTCTTGGAAGAGAACGTGGCAGTAAAGTGATTTCTCATATTTCTCTTATCATTACTGAGGGGAAGTTTCATCAGGTGAAGCGAATGTTTCAGGCAGTTGGCAAAAAAGTCACTTTTCTGAAACGTGTATCTATGGGAGAATTGAAGCTGGATGAAAGTCTGCCACTGGGGGCTTGTCGGGAGCTGACGTCAGAAGAACTGGCACTCTTAGGCGCAGAAGCATCAGAAGGATAATATAGAAAAAATGATCTATAAATTGAATTTGGAAACTTGGGATAATGGAACGGAGTGACGGAGGGGAATTTTTGGAACTGTAGGAGCGATAGCGACCACCTAAAAGCTTTCCGTAGGAAAGCTCACTTCGTAAGCGTAGGCTTTTCCGGATTTCATCCGCTATTAAACGGTACAAATCAAGAAATCTGGAAATAACAGCGGCTGGAAGTCCAAACATTCACCGCAGTTGCGACTGATACTTAACACAAAAAGCCTCAAGCTCAATATATATAGAAAAAGAAAGACAAGGATGGTGGAGTATGAGATACAAACTGATTGCACTAGATGTGGACGGTACACTGTTGAATGATGATCACCACTTAAGTTCTGAGAATAAGGAAGCTATTGCTGAGGTTACACGTCTTGGCGGTCAAATCGTATTGTGTACGGGCCGCAGTCCGCAGAACTCGATTCCTTTTATGGAGGAAATGGGGCTGTCTGGTTACGTGTTAGGGCACAACGGAGCAGCAACGGTACGTGTGAAAGATCGAGAAGTGTTACACCAATACGGTATGGATGCACGTGGTCTTGACCCTTATATTGACTACTGCCGTAAACACAATATTCATTATGATGTGAATACTGCTTTTGATATGTATGTTGATAATGTAGAGAACCTGACTAAAGAAGCTAATTACATGTATGAACACTTCCGTATTGTGCCGGCTACTTTACCAGCATGGGAAGATTTCCGTGAACCGGTTGTTAAGTTTACTGTATTTACACAGCCAGAAATCCTTGACGAAGCCGAACGTGAATGGCGTAATTGGACCCCTGAGTACAACATTTTGCGGAGTGGTGAATTTTTCGTTGATTTGATGCATCCCGAATCCTCTAAGGGCAACGCATTAAAGAATCTGGCTGTGAAGCTGGGAATTCCGCAAGAGGAAGTTCTTTCGATCGGTAATTATTTTAATGATATTTCTATGCTTACATACGCGGGTATGGGCGTTGCGATGGATAATTCTCCTGTAGAGGTCAAAGCGGCAGCGAATGCTGTAACGGGGTCAAACAACGAGCATGGTGTGCGAGATGCGCTGGTTAAATATTGTTTATCCTAATTCTTTTGGATTTGTAAATTAAGTTTAGATGCAGAGCATAAAGCGGTCTGGAGTCTGCTTTATGCTTTTTTTGTTGAAGGAAATAAAGAAATACATAACAGAAATGATTCTATTCAAAAAATAACCCGCCGGTGCCTGAAATTACGCCTAAGGGTATGATATCAACAGGAACTAATATTGATAGCTTCGTGGAATCCACGATTTCAGATTCCTTACCTTTGTTCTATCTGCCAAGATAACTTTTATAAATACTACTTGACAAATATCCTCCGTATCTATTAATTCTTCTATCAACGTAACTTGGGATGTAACATACGTGTAGTTATATTCGTGTTTCCTTTTTGATTTAAGTCTACCTCTTTATTATTTTCATTAGAATATGGCATAAAGTTGTTATGGGTTATTCTTTCTTGATGGCGAAGTGCAAACATTTGTGTGGCTTTAGAGAATTGGATCGAAAAGACATCTGGGAAGAAACTTTTTTATTTAAAATGTGACCCAACGCATAATCACTTTATTTAGATCGTCTAAATTTAAGGTATTCATTTTTTTTCAAACTTTCATAATTTGATTCAAATCCTCTTTTTTGTTTGGCAGTCATTATAAAATATGGTTGTTGATAAACATTATCAATCAAACATGGGAGGTTAAAGAAATGAGTACACAATTCAAAAAAATCGCCGAGGATACTTACTGGATAGGCAAAATCGATAACCGCCAGGTTCCATTTCACCGCCTGATTTTGGCAAAAGGAACTACCTATAATTCCTATTTATTAAAAACAGGTAAGCCGACTGTCATTGATACCGTAGATATGGAATTTGGACGTGAATATGCCGAGTGCCTGGGTGAAATGATAGATCTTCTAGATATTCATTACATTGTAATTAACCATACAGAGCCTGATCACTCTGGTGGACTGGCAGCTCTCGCCGCCAAGGCTGCAAATGCCACGATCGTATGCACCGAGATTGCTGTTCCCGAATTGCAGGAAATGTACAAGCTTCATAGCCGGAACTTCCTGGTGGTTAAAGACGGAGACAAGCTGGATATTGGTGGGAAAACGCTACTGTTTAAAGAAACACCGTATCTTCATACCGCTGAAACGATGATAACCTATTGTATCGAAGATCAAATCTTATTTCCTTGCGATATTTTCAGCACGCATGTTGCGGTCGAGAATCTATTCAGCGATGAAGCGGGGTTTGATATTACGAAGGATTTCCAGGGCTATTACGCAGCTATTATTCATCCTCATAGAAGATATGTAAGAACACTGTTAGAGGCTGTTAAGGATCTTGAGATCCGGATGATCGCTCCTTCCCATGGGTTTGTGATCCGGGAGGACATACGTAAATATATCGAGATATACGCCACATTGAGCCGCGAAACGACGCAAGGAAAAAAGGCAACCATCGTATATACCACCATCAAAAACAGTACCAAGAAGATGGCGAAAATTATACAGGATTGCTTGCAGGAAAATAATATTGAGACAGAGGTCTGGGATGCAGATAAAAGCAGTGCCACCGATATTCTGAACAGCATAACGTCAGCAGACGCGGTCTTTATTGGCAGCTCCACTAAATACGCGGACATGATTGGGAACCTGGAGAACATTCTGAAAGAATTGCACAATATGAATCTGGAAGGCAAACTTGCTGCAGCTTTTGGCTCCTACGGTTGGAGTGGTGAAGCCATTGAAGTCATTCAGGATTATCTGAACGGAACAAACATGACGGTGCAAAGCACATCTGAGGTTATTAAATCCACGGGGATGACACATGTAGAGTTCCCTGTAAGAATCAGGTTTTCCCCAAAAGAGCCTGAGAAAGTTCAAAAAATTAAAAATGCGGCTGAATTTGTTTCGGATTTGCTGCTGAGTTCATTTTAGGGAGGAGGAACATAGGATGACGAAACATTACGTTATTGTTGGCGGCGGAGTAGCCGCCGTCCATGCCGCTAAAGCCATCCGTGATCAAGATGCAGAATCGGAAATTTCGATCCTCGGGGAGGAAAACCAACTGCCCTATAACCGGATTAAGCTGACCAAAGGGCTGTTTACCGACCTACACAGTGAGAAGGTGCTGATCAAGAAGGAAAAATGGTACCGTGATAACCGTATATCCGTAAAAACCTCGACCCGAATCAGTTCTGTCCACCCGGACCGGCAAATTGTTGTGACAGAAGATGGGCAGAGTGTTTCTTATCATAAGCTCCTATTGTGCATGGGAGCGAAGAATCGTGCGCTTTCCCTCGAGGGCTCCGGCCTGAACAATGTTCATACCCTCCGGGATATGACCGACGCGGACAGATTGAAAGAAAACCTGCAGGATGGCAGCCATGTAGTAGTAATCGGTGGGGGAGTGCAGGGAATCGAAACCGCTTGGGCGTTGTATGAAGCTGGATATCAGGTAACGGTGATCGAAGCCTTTCACCGGCTGATGGGCAGACAACTTGATGAGAAATCCTCACAGCTACTTAAGGACAACCTTGAACAAGCAGGTGTGAAGGTTATTCTTCAAGCAGGTGTGGCGTCTATTACAGGAACAGAGTTTGTTACCGGAATTACGCTGGTCGACCAATCTCATTTTTCCTGTGACCATGTAGTCTACTCCATTGGTATTGTACCGAATACGGAACTGCTAAGTGGCTCGAATATTCAAGTCCGGCAGGGCATTATCGTAAATGAGCAAATGCAAACAAATGATCCGCATGTGTACGCGGCCGGAGATGTTGCTGAAATTAACGGGCATGTGGAAGGACTGTGGGGCGGAGCGATCGAACAGGGCCGGATTGCTGGCAGTAATATGGTCGCCAATCTGACTGCGTATCGTAGAGCTATTCCGGTTACCTTGTTTAACGCTTTTGGAGTCTCTTTATTTTCGATAGGCAACGTTGATGAACGGTATTGCGATACGGCGGTGAGCGGAGAAGAAAATGGGTCGTATACGCGTATCTATGTGAAAGATAACACAATGATCGGTGCGATATCCTGGCAAAGTGCAGCTGCTTCTCTAGGATATAAAACCGCTGTGGAGCAATGTATCCCCCTTACGGGGATTGATGTTAACGGGAGTAGTATTGTGGAAATTATGGCTGAAGTACAAACCAGATTGAACTAAACTACCAACTTTATAGGAGATGACAAAGATGAAAAAATATATCTGTCTACCATGTGGCTATATCTATGATCCGGCAGTAGGCGATCCCGATGAGGATGTTGTTGCAGGCACTGCATTTGAAGACTTGCCTGAAGATTGGGTTTGTCCGGTATGCGGTGAAGATACCAGCCATTTCGCGCCGGTTGAGGACAAAAAACCTTCTGCATCCTAAAGGGAAGTAGGAGTTGTACAATAAAAGAACAATAGGGGGACATTTATGAAGGAGTATTCTTGCCAATACGCTGCTGAACCTTGTACCCGCAAGGTGCCGATTTTTGCTGCGTTGAGCGATGACGATCTCTCCCGGATCAGCGCCATGATCAAGCATCGTAAGTTCACTAAAGGACAACCGTTAATTCTGGAAGGGGCGCCGTCAGATACGCTGTACATCATTCAGCGAGGGCATGTTAAATTATCCAAAACAACTCCCGAGGGCAAGGAACAAATTTTGCACATCTTGATGAACGGCGATTTTTTCGGGGAACTGAGCATTTTTAACAGCGATGAGCTGAGCAACTTCAGTGCTTATGCTCTAAAAGACACTAACATTTGCATGCTGACCCGAACGGATATGGAGCAGCTGATGACGGAAAATCCGGATATTTCGCTCAGGCTACTGAAGAGTGTGACCAAAAGACTAGCCCATACAGAAAATCTGGCGCAAAGCCTGGCGACCAAAGATCCCGAAATACGAATTGCTTATATGATCATGGAACTCAGCGACAAATATGGTAAGCAACGTGGCGCTCATATTCATATTGACCTTCCGTTGTCTCGTGAAGAACTGGCCAGTTATGTTGGGGTCACCCGCGAAACCATTAGCAGGAAATTCTCAAGGTTTGAAGATTCAGGCCTTATTGAGCTAATTGGGAATAAGCAAATGCTCATTATAGATCCAGCCGGTTTGGAGAGTTATATGGGGTATTAAGATAGTATTTAAATAATCAAAAAAATAAAAAGCGGCATTTCTACCCTAGTTTACGGTAGGGAAATGCCGCTTTTTATCTGGAACAATTTAAGTCGCAATTATTTCAAGAACCTGTCATGAACAGCAACACGATTCCATGAGTGGTTTGAATTCTAGCCCGATTGTTACCGAATATACCCTAAAGAAAACACAAGCTCACTCATAGAAACTCCATATTGCAAGCGCTTTATTGTAGGTAGAATGAGGTTAGATTCAATCACTATTCGAGGAAATGGAGGAAAGCTGATGCCACATATTGAGATTAGGATGTACGAAGGTCGAACGAGTGAGCAGAAGGAGGAGATAGTCACTGTATTCACGCGGGAGTTATCCCGAATTATTGAACGGGAGGAACGATTTATTACCATCGAATTTCAAGAAATCCCCTTAGATGAGAATGCTCCGGCGAACCTGCTGAAAACAGGACCTGTAGGAAACGGTAATGAAGGCTAAGTTAACCGGGGTTGACCTTATTAACTACAAAGCCGATACGAAAAGGTCCCTGCTTTCAAACATGTGGAAATTCAGAGCACTCTATGTGATCGCGATTCCCGGGATCTTGTACTTTATCATTTTCAAGTACTTGCCGTTGGCCGGTTCAGTTATTGCGTTTCAGAACTACAACATTTTTAAGGGCTTTACAGGCAGTGAATGGGTGGGACTTGAGCACTTTAGGACCATGTTTCAATATCAGGATTTCGGAAGAATCTTAAGCAATACGATTCTGCTAGGCTTGTATGATCTCATATTCGCCTTCCCGGCTCCGATATTGCTTGCGCTCCTGTTGAATGAAATACGGCTTGTATTTTACAAACGGTTTTTGCAAACGGTGGTTTATATGCCCCATTTCCTGTCCTGGGTAATTGTCAGCGGCATCGCCTTGGGCATCCTCTCCCCAGGAACAGGGATTGTGAATCAGGTTTTACAAACCCTCGGCTTTGAACCAATTTATTTTCTTGGTGAAAATTCATACATTCGCACGATTTTGATCAGTTCCGGCATTTGGAGGGATTCTGGGTACGGTACGATCATTTATCTGGCCGCGTTGGCAGGAATAAATCCAGATCTGTATGAGGCTGCTGAAGTGGACGGAGCCGGGCGCTGGAAACAAACCTTAGCCATTACGCTGCCGTCTCTGATTCCGACGATTATGATTTTGTTCCTTCTCCATATCGGGAGATTTCTTGATCTTGGCTTCGAGCGGGTATGGGTATTCCTGAACGCGCTTAATACCGGGAACGGGGAGATTCTGGACACTTATATCTATAAGGCGGGGCTGCTGTCTCAGCAATACAGTTATACAACAGCAGTGGGGCTATTCAAGTCGGTAGTTGGACTCATTTTGGTGCTCATCGGCAACATTATGAGCAAAAAAACAACCGGTGAATCGCTGTATTAATCGCTCTTTATGGAGGTAGGGATGATGAGAGTACGCTATACTCGCGGCCAGAATCTATTTAATGTGTGCAACCTTTTGTTTCTGACCGCTCTCGCTTTGGCTATGTTTCTGCCGTTTCTGAATGTGATTGCCCAGTCCTTTAGCAGCTCTGAAGCAATTATTAATGGCAGGGTAGGCTTGCTGCCAAAGGACTTTACAGCGATCAATTATCAGTACGTTTTCAGCGATCATTCCATTTGGCGGGCGTTCGGTGTCTCCGTCTATATTACGATACTGGGCACCGCCATCAATCTGATTGCAACAGCGGCTCTCGCTTATCCGGTGTCGCGGCCGGAATTCGTAGGACGCAAATACATCGTCATGATGGTATTGTTCACGATGGTATTCAGCGCCCCTCTTATTCCGAACTTTATCCTGATCAAGAATTTGGGGCTTATGAACTCCTTGTGGGCACTCATGATTCCGGGCGCCATCAGCGCGTTTAACTTTTTCGTGATGAGAAGCTTCTTCATGCAGCTCCCTCAGGAGCTGATAGATTCCTCCCGGATCGACGGGTGTGGTGAGCTGCGGATCATCGTCAATATGGTACTGCCATTGTCCAAACCGGTAATGGCCTCATTGGGGATTTTCTATGCCGTCGGGCACTGGAATACGTACATGAGTGCTCTGTATTATATCAACAAGCCGTCCTTATGGCCTCTGCAGGTGATGTTGAAGAAGCTCTTCGAGACGGACGATATCAGCATTGACCCGGCTTCCTCAGTTTATAGTTCTCTGGCTCACACATCACCTGAGGGCATCAAAATGGCTGTTATCATTGTCGCTACTATTCCGATTATCATGATTTATCCGTTTCTTCAACGCCATTTCGTTAAAGGAATGATGGTCGGATCCGTCAAATCCTGATCTATCATATTATGGTAGAATAGGAACGCGTTAAGCGAGACGAATCGGAAGGTGGTATCCATGGATGAGATGTGTATTAATCGTAGACGACGAGCCCATGATTCGAAAGGGACTTTCTATCATGATCCAGCAATGCGGCGAGCATCCGTATAACATTAAGCTGGCCCAGAATGGCGAAGAGGCAATCCAGCTCATAATGGAGGAACAGCCGGATTTTCTTTTTACAGATATCCGTATGCCCAAGGTAAACGGACTAGAGCTGTGCCGGCGGCTGTCGGAGATGGAGACGGATATTCAGACTGTCGTCATCTCTGGTTATGGGGATTTTGAATACGCCCGCCAATGCGTGTCTTATGGAGTGAAAGAATATCTCCTGAAGCCCGTGAGCAAAGGGAACCTTCAAAATGTAATCGCCAAACTGGAAGCGAATAGAGAGAAGCTGGAGAGTTTTGTCTCTGTCGCTAAACTCGATGAATGGATCGTGCGTATGGATGATGCCATCTGGACCTTGGATGAAGAGAGGCTTTACCTTGTACTGAAGGAGTGGGAAACCGACTTTCTCCAGCGCAAGATGAGCCGAAGTCAGCAAAAAGAGCTTCTGGAAGAGGGCTACGCCTTACTTGTGAAGAAGCTCCATGTCAATTCGGTCACACCCGGTAAAAGCGTGTTAGACTTGTCCGCAGCAGCAGGACCTGAGCAGTTATTCCACTGCTTCGCAGAAGCGTCGGCAGCTATACTCGAAGAGCTTCGTAGAAAGCGCAAGGGCAAAGCAAAGGACCCGATAGAGGAAGCTAAAGCATTCATCGAAAAACATCTCGCCCAGGAAGTATCGCTGGAAGAGGTGGCGGAAGTGCTTGGTCTAAATGCCTCTTACTTCAGTCAGATGTTTAAGCACTCGACGGGAGAGACCTTTGTACATTATCGCATTAAATGCAGGATGGAGAAGGCCAAAAGATTGCTTGCCGATGCAAGCTATCGGATCACTGATATTTCCTATGAGGTCGGGTATGCAGACCATCCTCATTTTACGAAGACGTTCAAAAAGTTCACCGGGCTGGCTCCTTCCGAGTATCGCAACCAGCTGGGGATAGATTGATGAGAAAGAGTCTGTCGAACAAGCTGTTTGCCTCCTTTCTGACCGTCATTCTTCTATCCTTGTCCATGGTTGGATTTATCTCCTATTTTCAGGCTTCGGCTGAGCTTGATAAGTCTTCGGAGAAGTCTATTGCCCAAGTCATCAGAAGTGCGTCTTATCAAACGGACCTGTATTTGCAAAATTATGAAAAGGCTAGCGATTCCATCCTGTCCTACAATCAAGTCAAAGAGTTCTTGGACATGGACCCGGAGGACAGCTTCTCCTACTATCAATATACGAATGACATACAGAAGTATTTGTTTCGATCTTTGTTTATTCTGTATCCCCAGATTAATCTGATGTACGTCATCGGTGAACACGGTAAGGCCATTAGCGATGATAACTCATATCAAGCGCATAGCCTGCAGTTTCATCCCCAGGAACGCTACCGTTTCTTAAGCGAACATACGCCGGAGAGCGGCCGCATCACCATTCTCAACACGAATGTGATGAATGAAGGGGATAGGAACATTATTACGATGGTCCGCCGAAATAGAGGGGTCTCTTCCTATCGTCCTAAAGGTATAGTGGCCATTGAATTCAAGGCAGAGGATCTGGCCCGCATATGGGAACCTCTTGATCTCGGACAGGGCGAGTCCTACTTTATCATGGACGAATTCGGCAAACTCCTCTATCGGGCGGAAGGGAATAAGAACCACCCTGGGTTATCTGCTGAGCACATTCAGAACGTATTTCAACACCCAAATGACTCTGTCGTGGAAAAGGTAGACGGGAAAGAGTATTTGTTCGTGTCGAGAAAATCCGAATATTCTAAATGGCAGCTTGTAGTATCCATACCAGTTGGTGAGCTGCGCAAGCCTATTTCTACCATTCGTACGACCACGCTGGTGGTGGGAGTTCTCACGCTTGTCGGCACACTGTTGCTTGCCACCTGGTTCGGACGATCCATCACGAAGCCCATCCTGATTCTTAAGGAGGGCATGAGGGAGACGGAAAAAGGCAAGTGGCGCAGGCTTGAGATGAACGGCCGTCAGGATGAGCTGGGGGGATTGATGCGCAGTTACAATCTCATGGTGACCCGGCTGTCCGAAATGATTGAGCGGGTATACGAAGCGGAGCTCACAACCCAGAAGGAGGCTCTGGAGCGTCATCAGGCTGAATTCCAAGCACTCCAGCTACAGATAAATCCGCACTATCTATATAACACATTAGAGACTATTAAATGCTACGCGGTCGTTCAGGATTCGGATGAAATCACAGAAATAGTGGAGGCCATGGCATTCATGCTTCGCTACTCCATCCAAACCAATCTGGAGGAAATTACGATTGCCAATGAGCTTAATCATGTACTGAGCTACATGACGATTCTCAAGCACCGGATCGGCAGAGAGTTCGAAATTGACGTTGTGATTCCGCCGACGCTGCTACTGGCTAAGATGGTCAGGCTGACACTTCAGCCCTTGATCGAAAATATTTTTCAGCATGCGTTTCCCGAGGGAATTGAAGATAAGCACTATATTCGAATCGACGCCAGAATAGAGGAAGACCGGTTTCTAGTTCTTGTAGAGGATAACGGCGCAGGGATGTCCCGCGAACGGCTTGATAAACTTCGTGAGAAGCTGAATCTAAATCAGCTGGCGGATACGGAAGGAGACTCCCTCTATCATAGAGGTGGAATCGGGCTCATGAACGTGCACCGGAGAATTCAAATGGTGTTCGGTGAACAATACGGGTTAAGCGTCGAAAGCGTGGAGAATGAGGGAACTCGGCTGATCTTATCCATGCCTGCGGAGTGAGAAAATAGATGATTTCAGAAACAACTACTACTAGGAGGAAATTTGCAATGAAAATTGACTTGACTGGTAAAATTTCGCTTGTTACAGGGTCCAATGCAGGGATAGGCCGACAAATCCTGGAGACTTTGGCTGCTTCCGGCGCCAAAGTGGCCGTAAACTATTTGTTCGGTTCTTCGGAGGAGACGGTCGACGCGATCCGTCAGGCTGGAGGAGAAGCTTATGCTTTTCAGGCAGACGTAACAAGTCCTGCCCAATTGGACAATATGGTGAAGGAAATAGAAGAGCATTTTGGCGGGACCATCGATATCCTCGTCAACAATGCGGGCGGTATGATCAATCGGGTCCCCAATACTGAAATGAACGAAGAACATTACAACAAGGTGATGGACGTCAATTTTAAATCATGCGTGTTTGCCTGCAAAGCCGTAGCAGCGGGAATGATTGCCAAGAAAAGCGGTAAAATCATCAATGTATCTTCCCTTGCGGCCCATGACGGCGGCGGACCAGGAGCTTCCATTTATGCAGCGGGCAAAGCTGCGGTATGGTCTTATACCAAGGGACTTGCCAAAGAGCTGAGTCCTCACGGAATTAATGTAAACGCTATCTCTCCTGGATTTATCGGTCAGACCGCTTTCCATGCTACCTTTACCGCGGATGCGGCAAGACAGGCGACGATTGCGAAGATTCCGCTGGGCCGGGAAGGTGCTCCACAGGATGTGAGCAACGTAGCACTCTTCCTCGCTTCAGAGATGTCGGATTATCTGACAGGCGAAATTATTGAAATTAACGGAGGCTTGTTCATGCGATGATGAACCTTAAGGAGAAAGCTGATACTTTTTCCTGGGTTGGTCTTGAGGTGGATAAATTGAAAATGGAGCTGGATTCCTTCCGGAGAGAAGAGATTCTGCTCCCGACAGAACCCGGCGGTTGGTGGCACCAATATGTATGTCCCCAGCATCATACTGAGCTAATCTTCGATGCTATGGAGCGAGATGCGTTTGTCTTTTCTTGCCCGAAGGGCTGCAAGCTGGAAGGTGAACCCTACCGGGGAGCATGGCTGGTATACCGGCATCAGGCGATGGCGCGATACGCCCTGCAAGCTGCCGCGGTATTCGCCGCAGACGGAGAAGACTTCAATAGTAGCTTAGCCCAGAAGATTCTTGTCGGTTATGCAGAGCAGTTCCCATTGTATCCGGTTCATCCCGATGCCCAACCCTGGATGCTTAGTGGCCGTGCTTTTCATCAGGCGCTGACGGAGGCTATCTGGTCCACCACGCTTATTCGGGCCTATCTGCTTCTTGTGGATCATGGAGTAACGTTCACTGAGGAGGAAGAGTTGAAGCTGCAAGTGTTCTTCACGATGCTAGAGGAGAGTATGGAGCAATACCGCCACATCCTCATTTACGAGAAGAAGAATGCAGAGAACAATTATACTGCATGGCTGAACGCTAGCCTGGCTTGTGTATATGCTGCCAAAGGCACCAGAGAAAAGCTTGCTTCTTTGCTGGAGGGAGAAGGTGGATTCTATCATCATCTGTCCATTGGCGTTAAGCCAGATGGCTTTGAATTTGAAGGCAGCACGTACTACCATATTTTTGTATTGCGGGCTTATCTCATAGCAGCCGAGATGGCTGGGCGCTTCGGGGTTGACCTCTATGTTGCCAAAGGAGATCAGGGACAATCCACCCGTGGCATGTTTCAGTTACTGGTAGAGCTTAGCGGCGATAATGGGGAGCTTCCAGCCGTGCATGATGGTCCTTATGCGCGCGTTCCTTTCGCACGAGAAATTGCTGAAGTGTTTGAAATAGGAGGTGCGGTTTACAAAGATCCGAGCCTCCAGCCAATACTGGCGAATGCTTATAGGTATCTATACGGGCAGGGAGTACGGACTGGTCTGGAGGCGGTGCTGTATGGAGTAGGTGAGAGTAAGGAGCTTCAGTCCACTTACATGGTGAGGGACTCTGTCCTACTGCCGGATTCTGGATTCGCCGTGCTCCGCCACCCGGGCAATCCGCTGTCCGTTCTGGCAGATTTCGGAGAGCATGGCGGATCACATGGGCATTTTGACAAGCTTCATATCACGATTATGCACCGATGGGGGGAGGTTGCTCCTGAGCTGGGCATGGTTCCTTATGGATCTGTTTTGCGCAAGGAATGGTATTCCGAAACCGCGAGCCATAACACGGTTACCATCGGAGGTCGCTCCCAAGCTCCACATACCGGAAGCTGCAGGCAATTCCGCCAGGAAGGCAACGCTACGTACTTATGGATTCGCTCGGACGGCGTCTATGAAGGAGCTGTTCTGGACCGGCATCTTGTATTGGCCGACAGTTGGTTGCTGGATTGGTTTCATGTTGAGCAGATGACGGAGCGGGATCAGGAAGTAGACTTATGGTTTCATCCGACGGGACATTTGGTGTTACCGGTGGACCCTCACCGCGTTCGGACGGACTCTCCGACAGTCCTCGGACTGGAAGCGGGCTATGGCTCAGTAGAGGTACTGTCCGAAATGAAAAATGAGACGGACTGTACGTTAAATGCGGAGTGGAATATTCGTTATGATGGAGTGAGCACCGACCGGATATATGAAGTATCCACAAGTACTCTACTGGCGCCCGGCTCCATTATGCATGAAATCCGCACACCGGGTAATGCCGAAGACCCGAGTAGATTGCTACGAGGCATTATGCTTCGGCATATAGGCCCGTCGGTTGATTTTATTACGGTTTATCGGGACGGTCACGAACCTGCTGTACTGAAGCTAGTGAGTCAGGTGGGCGAACCGCCCCGAATCCAAATAGCAACAACTGGGCAACGAGTTGTCTATTGCCTTGACCCTAAAGCGGGACTGATTCAGGAAGAGTCCCGGAATACGGAGGAGTAGAGATGTTAGAACCTTTATTTCAACCTACCAGCGGCGTACTCGACCTGTCATATGGGCCAGATGAACATTCAGATGTTGGAGAGAACCCTCCGCGGTTTACTTGGATGCCTGCATGTCTGGAAGAGAGTATGTATGAGCTGCAGATCTCCTCAAACACTGAATTTGAGTCTGAAGGCATCTTGACCTACAGTCGAATTCCCTATAATTTGTTTACCCCGGATAAGCCATTGGCGCCTGGTTCGTATTATTGGCGATACAGTCTTATCGGGGAGAATGATATCCGTTCCGAATGGAGTAAAGTAAGAGCTTTTGTGGTGGAGGATGACTTGCCGTTGACACCTCTGCCCTCCCGAACAGAACGATATTCAGCTGCTTCCGCCAACCATCCGCGGCTTTGGCTTCAAGCGGAACAACTTCCGTCTTACCGGGAAGTTGTCCGCCAAGACCCAATCTCAACTGGCTGGGATGACTTCCTGAAGTATTCCGTTCTACCCTGGACAGAGCGCGATCTAATTCCCGAGCCTGCACCGTATCCAGATAATAAGCGTGTCGCCAAACTATGGCGGCAGATGTATATGGACTGCCAGGAAGTTTTCTATGCTGTCCGACATCTTGCTATAGCTGGAGTTGTATTGGAGGACGAGGCGCTTATCGCCAAAGCTAGAGAGTGGCTGCTTCATGCTGCAAGCTGGAATACGGACGGTACCACCAGCCGGGATTACAATGATGAATGCTCTTTTCGCATAGCCGGAGCGTTGGCATGGGGCTATGATTGGCTTCACGGCTCTCTGACGGAAGAAGAACGTCTTAAGGTAAGGCAGGCGCTACTGCGAAGAACCGGGCAGATCGCTTTCCATGTCATCGAACGTTCCCGAATCCATCAAGTTCCTTATGACAGCCATGCTATCCGCTCTTTATCCTCTGTGCTCGTTCCCTGTTGTATTTCCATGTTGGGCGAGGAGGAGAAGGCACAGGAATGGCTTGATTATACGCTGGAGTACTTCTCCGCCATGTATACCCCATGGGGTGGCAAAGATGGCGGGTGGGCCGAAGGTCCGATGTATTGGACCACTCAGATGGCTTTCGTTACGGAGGCGCTCAATCTAATTCGCAAATACATGGCAATCAATTTCTATGACCGTCCTTTCTTTCGCAAAACCGGTGACTTTCCGCTCTATTGCTTCAGTCCGGATACCGTGAGGGCCAGCTTCGGCGATCAATCGTCACTGGGAGATCCGGTCAATCTCAAGACGGGCTTCAATATCCGCCAATTCGCCGGTTTAACCGGGAATGGACAATACCAGTGGTATTTTGAGCAAACTAAGGAACTGAATCCTGACACCCAGATGATCTTCTATAACTACGGTTGGTGGGATTTCAGGTTCGATGAGATGGTTTATCGCACGGATTATCCGCAGATTTCTTCAGAGCCACCGGTGGCTGCAGAACCTCTGAAGTGGTTTCAGGATGTGGGATGGGTCGCCATGCATCATCGGATGGAGGATCCGCAGGAACATATCATGCTGTTGGCCAAGAGCAGCCGTTACGGCTCCGTGAGCCATAGCCATGGGGATCAAAACGCCTTCCTGCTGCATGCCTTCGGCGAGCCTTTGGCTATTGAAAGCGGCCATTACGTTGCATTCAACAGTACGATGCATATGCAGTGGCGCAGGCAGACCCGTTCCAAGAACGTAATTCTTATTGACGGCAAAGGTCAATATGCTGGCACGGACAAGTCGAAGAACATGGCAGCCTACGGCAAGGTGTTGAAGGCGTACAGTACGCCTGGGATCAACTACACGCAAATGGATGCAACCGAAGCCTACCGCGAGAATGTACCCTATATCAAGCGATATGTGCGGGAAATATTCTTCTTTGATAGCGCTTACTTTGTTATCGCAGATAGTGTCGATCTGGAACGTCCGGGAAAATTGGATTGGCTGTTTCATACGCTTTATCCTATGAAGTTGAAGGATCAATCTTTTAAAGTAAATGGTAAAAAAGCTCAAATGGAGGGCAGATTTGTCTATAGTTCCTCGGGAGAAATGGCGCTTAGCCAAAACAATCAATTTACCGATGTAGATCCGGAGGAATGGGAAGGGCTGCCCGAGCATTGGCATTTGACTGCATCTACCCAAGAGGCCGTAAGTCATCGGATCGTTACTCTTCTGATTCCCCAAAAATCAGGAAGCCGGGATTACGTATCGTACTTTATGGACGATCAGGACCATGGGGTTCATGTCTACTTTACGAATCAGGGGGTTACCCACCGGGTTGAGATTCCAAAAGCTTATTAGTCTTAAAATATCTTCATTTTACGTATGACACCCCATTGTACAAGGAGAGGGTTATATTATGAAAAAATGGATTGGCATCTGTCTGGCTACCGTAATGGGTGCTACCGTTGTTGCAGGTTGCTCGAACAAGGACAAAGAAGAGACTGCTGGGGGCGCGTCAAATACGCCGCAGAAAACTGAATTCTCGATCTCGATGCGGACGCTGGCTTTTAACTATGTTGAGAAATCACCCGATCTAAATAAGGACAAATGGGTGAAAAAGCTGGAGGAGATGACAAACACCGACTTGGATATTGTGTTGGTTCCTCATAAAGAGTTCGAGCAGAAAATGGTGCAGATGTTCGCCACTAATGATATACCGGATGTCGTTCAAGGATCGGGTGGTGTAAATGGCAAGGAAATGGCTGGTTCCGTTGAAGCTGGTGTGTTCATGCCCTTGGATGATCTGCTGCAGCAAAACGGCCAGAACCTGTTGAAAGTAATACCGAAGGAAGCTTGGGAGAACGTCACCTATCAAGGGAAAATCTACGCAATACCGGAGTTTCTGTCCAATCCATCCCGCCGGGCGACTTGGATTCGCAAGGACCTGCTGGATCAAACCGGCTTGCAGGTTCCAAAAACGGTCGATGAGTACTTGACTGTGTTGCGTGCCTTCAAAAAGCTGGGGATAGAGAACCCGTACATGGGTCGTCAAGATTTTAAATATGCTGACGCTTTCTTTGGCGCTTATGATGTTTTTCCGTACCTGACTATGTTCGAGGAAGTAAACGGCCAGGTTCAGCCGAAGTTTATGGATAGTGAAAATATGATGAAGGCGTTACAAACCTACAACACCATGTATACAGAGGGTTTGATCAACAAGGAATTCGCCACCATCAACCCGACCAACTACAAAAATGCGATTCTCTCAGGCAAAGCGGGCATGTGGACGATGAATGCCAACGAGCTTCTGCAGTGGGAGCAGCAATTGAAGGCTACGACGCCATCCGCCAAGCTGGAGATTATTCCTTCGCCAGTGGGACCTGATGGAAAAGGTGGCTCCTACTTGTACGGCTCTGCCACGCGCACCTACTTTATCAAGGAAGGTACGAAGAATGCTGCGGATATCGTGAAATTTTTTGACTGGATGCTGAGCGAAGAGGCAGAAACCTTCTTTACCTTTGGGATCAAGGACGAAACCTATAAGGAAGAGAACGGCAAAATCGTATACACTTCTCCTACGGATTCCGCCGCTATAGATGAGGAGCGCTACCGTCAGTCTTTCCTCTGGATGGTGCAGGATACTACTTATAACAAGGGTGTCCTTAACATGACAGAAGAAGGCAGAAGCTTGATCAATGTATATGAAACCATTCTGGCTAACGAAGGCCGTGACGGAATTCAGTTTGACCCGCGGCTAGATGCCTTGGTAAAGAATCCAGACATTGCACCTAACTCGGACACGGCTCCTCCGGTACTACTGACGCACATGGTAAAGATGGTATATGGCAAGGAGCCTATCAGCGACTGGCCGAAGGTTGTGGAAGAGTGGCTTTCCAAGGGCGGCAACGATGTCATCAAGGAAGCTACGGAAAAATATAATAATAAAGTAGGCGCCACCATGCCACGCAGATAAACTTACCCTCCAGAGGAGCTGACGGTTAAACCGGGCTCCTCTTAAGGTTGTAGAAGGCAATATCTATACATATTAAAAAGCGGATTTTCTGTATAAAAAGGAAAAACACTCCAATCAACGAATACTATATATCATTGAAAATATGAGGTGGGAATTTCTATGAGAGTAGGCGTATTGGGTCCTTCTGAAGATGAAATTAATCCGTTTATTGATAAACTGAAAAATCCGACAATCACAAAACACATCATGCTAAATTTTTATTCAAGTCAATATCATGATGTTTCGGTAGTAGCTGCCTTTTGTGGGGTTGGTAAAGTAAACGCTGCAATAGCCACCCAAGTAATGATTGATAAATTTCAAGTGGATTCAATCATTTTAACTGGCGTTGCCGGTTCATTAAACGATAATCTTCAGTTGGGTGATGTTGTCGTCTCGACAGAAGTCGCTCATCATGATGTGGTTCCAGAAATTATTACTGAATATCATCCTTGGTTAGAGGATCAGTACATAAAAGCTAATGAAGAACTAATAGAAAAATGTATTAGGATAATTGAGTCAGATAGACTGGGCTTTACATGTCATTTCGGAAGAATCATAACCGGAGAAACGTTTATTACCCATCAACAAAGAAATAGATTAATTGATAAACATCAGGCTATGTGTGTTGACATGGAAAGTGCCAGTGTAGCTCAAGTGTGTTACATAAACAACATTCCATTTATTGTGATTCGAGCGATCACGGATAATGCGGATAGTGATGCGCCGGAATCTTTTGAGGTCAACGTGAAAGCTGCAGCATTAAATTCAATGAAGCTTGTAGAGAACCTGCTAATTCATTAACTTAAAAGCAAAGGAACTCTATCCATGAAAATCTATTTAATTATTATTCAAGCTTTTTTTGCATTAACGCTGATTCCTTGGTTTATAATTTGGGGATTAACCTAAAGAAATGGAGTGATTTCATGAAGATGCAGAATTCAAAACTTTTATATTATCTTGTCTGGATCATAGTGGGGGCGCTCTTATTACATTATGGAAACTCGCTAATTAGTCATTACACTGAAGAGGCAAAAAAGAACTATCAATTAGAAAGTACTGTGTGGATGATGGCTATTGTCCCGTTTTTCTACGGTATGTATCTGGCATTATTAGAAGGATTACCTAAAGCTTTTGTTGTTAATTGGCCACTATTGTTTATTGTGTTTCTTCCAAGCTTTCTTCTTCTCATTTATCCAATTTTAATGATGTATTTTAATCTTTCAAATATAGTGATCTACAAATTCGCAACCCTACATGATGGAATAGTATTCGGATTGGTTAGTGGAATAGCACTAGTTAAATCACTAACGTCAAAACGTTAACGTGATTACAGCATTGCTGTTACAAAATTATTGGAGCAGTATAAAATAGTTAAATATAAAATTACCCTTCCAATTTTTTGGGTTTTATTGCAAGATATTTATGCAATCATGCATTTTATTGAATAATAAGGGGGAGTGCAATAATGTTATCATCCACAGAGCTTAGCAAGCTGAACGAAGTGAATTACAGGGAGGACCGCTTAGAGGTACTTAATCATTTTTATGAGGATCTCTGTGATAAGAAAGTAGCAGATGGTTATATTTATTCTCTTAGTCGTTATGGGAAAATATTTGCTAATGCTGCCGGGGGGCGTTTCAGTTACGAAGAAGACAGCACTCAAGAACTGCAAACGGATACAATTTTCCGCATTGCTTCAATTACGAAGCTGTTTACGGCGACAGCGATCTGGCAGCTTGCGGATGATGGTAAGATTTTTATGGGGCAGCCTGTTAGTTCTATTCTTCCGGAGTTTGATGCAGACCCTTTTAAGCCGATTACAATTGCTCATTTACTGACTCATACCTCCGGCATCGCACCTGATCATGGCACTATAAGTGATACCTACTATAAAAGTGCATGGTGGTATATTTATGAATCAGAGCTTGGAAAAGAAAACTGGATAAAAGCTGGACTTTCCTATGGCATTCGTTTTCCGGTAGGCACTCAATGGATGTATTCATCGTTCGGATACATGATCTTGGGTGCAATTATCGAGAAAATAACAGGTGTTTTTGCAGAAGAGTACATAATGGACAACATTGTAAAACCGTTAGGCATGACAGATACTTTCTTTGATATACCGCCTGAGAAAGCTAGTAGGATCGCCATTCGTTCAGAAGAGGCAAAGGAATATCTACAGAAACTTCAAACAGGGGATATAACGGATGAAGAAAGAAGGTCTGATGAGGAAATCAAGACTCCCGGGACTGGTGGGGGACTGTATTCAACAGTTAGTGATCTACAAAAGTTCGGAATCATGCTGCTTAACCAAGGGGAATACGAAGGTGGTCATATCTTAAGTCGTATGGCTGTTCAGAGAATGACCAAGCGGTTCAATTCTGAGAAACTTCCAAACTACGCATGGGGAGATGGAGGAGCAGATAGACCATACGGTCTTGGGCCAGACCTTCGATATAATGTCAGTACTTCTTACTCTGAAGGCACTTTTTTTCACGAAGGATGGGGGTCTTGTTCTTTGGTCATTGACCCGGTAGAAAAGCTGATTGCCGTTTGGTATATCCCTTTTCATAAAAATATATGGGACGGTAGAGGTATTTTCGGCACAAACAATGTGATCTGGTCCGGACTCGAATAAGAAAAAGGTTATATGTTGTGAGATATCAAAGATAGGCAGGATGTGACTTATGTTTGAGATGATAAAGCACCGCTTTCGCGTTATGAGAGCGGTGGCTTTTGTTACGTATAAGGAATGGAGTGCGTACAGGACGCATTCGATGGTTTCTATTTTTGTAGGGCCTGTGTATTTTTTGGTGCAGTATTATATATGGAGCGCTGTTTATAGTGGGGAATCCTACATTAACGGGATGTCTCTCTCCCAAATGCTTTCTTATTTTTGTGCCACAATGTTGATCAACTACTTGACCATGGATTTTGCCGATTGGAATTTGCAAATGCTCATTCGTACCGGGAAATTCATTACGTTTTCGTTAAGACCAATGAATCATATGTTCTATGCCTTGTCTCAGAAGGCGGGGCATAGGGTACTTGGGCTTCTATTTGAATTTATACCCTGCTTTATGATTTTCTTCTTTATTTTTCATATTGATGTTTTGCCCGCAAATTTACTATACGCAATTCTTTCGATTGCAATGGCGTTTATGATGAATTTTTTCATCCATTATAGTATTGGAATGGTCGCCTTTTGGATGGTGCAATCCTCGAGTATTCGTAATTTTTTTAATCTTTGCGAGGGGATATTCTCCGGATCGCTGATTCCATTAGTATTTTTTCCAAAATCCTTACAAATGGCGTCCTTTTTCTTACCGTTTCAATATACGACCTTTCTTCCTGCAATGGTCTATACGGGTAGCTATACTTTAGCGGATATAACCTTACCTATTCCTCAAGTTTTGTTGCTGCAGCTCATAGCCGTTATTATTGCCGGAGTTGTCTGCCGGGGGCTGTATGCGGTGTCGCTCAAGCATTTTACGGGGGTGGGCGCATGAAACGTATGTATCTAATATACAAAACTTGTATGAAGGCGAATATTGCTTCTGCTATCACCTATCGTGTTAATTTTATTCTCAATAGTTTTATCATGCTCATAGGAAATGTGTTGTTTCCCCTAGTAACGGTGTTCATTTATAATTCGAATGCTTCATTTGAAGGATGGACCTTTCAAGAGGCGCTGTTAATTCAATCTGTTTTTATTTTGTCTACGGCTTGTGCCGGGATTTTTTTTAACGGAATTATGTGGAATACGATGTCCCATGTAGTGGAAGGAACGCTGGAAGTGGTATTAATTAAACCTACCTCGAGCTTATTTTTACTGTTGGCCAGATCTTTTGAATTCGAAAGTATCGGGCTTTTAGGTGGTGGGGTAATCATGTTCGTATACGCACTTAGTGGAATCGAAGGGGTAACTTTCAGCTCTTGGTTGTTATTCCTGTTGTTGTTTGGAGCAGGGCTGCTGGTCATGTTTGGCGTGGCACTTATCGTTGCAGCAATTTCATTCAAATGGGTGGCGAATTCCCGCTTGCCGGAGATGTTTGAGAGTATAAAGTCTTTTGGACGATATCCAGGGACGATTTTCCCAAAAGCAGTCGTAGCCGTGAGTTCTTTTCTATTTCCGGTTTCCATGATTGCCTACTTTCCAGCATCTACACTTATTGGACGATGGGAAGCCTATTTTTTTATAGCGATTATCCCGTGTGTGTTATTTGCTGCCTTCGGAATTTGGCTCTATACTTACATGCTTCGTAGTTACAAAAGTGCCGGAGGATGAATTTGTATGAAGGAGAATTACATTGGACATTATTACCGTCAAGAACTTAACTAAGCAATATGAAACGTATCACCGTGGACAAGATGCTAAAAGCGTATTTAAAAGTCTGTTTCACCGTGAAAAATCGATTATTACCTCTGTAGAAGATCTTTCGTTCAGTGTTGGAAAAGGAGAGATCATTGGCATTCTGGGGCCAAACGGTGCGGGGAAATCTACGACTATTAAAATGCTGACAGGCGTTCTCTATCCCACATCGGGAGAAATAAATGTTCTTGGGTACAACCCTCATAAGCAAAAAAATCAATATGTAAAACAAATCGGAGTATTGTTCGGACAGAAATCGCAGTTAATATGGGACATTCCTCCTTTGGATAGTTTTTATATGAATAAGGAAATTTATGATATTCCTACGAATGACTTTCGTACAAGACTAGACCGATTTGTAAGCATGTTTGAGATTGGTGATATTATCACTAAGCCTACGCGCACCCTTTCACTGGGGGAACGAATGAAATGCGAGTTTATAATGGCAATGCTTCATTCACCGCCTGTGGTTTTTTTGGATGAGCCGACAATTGGACTAGATGTTATAGCTAAACAAAGAATCAGAGAATTCATTAAGCAAATGAATCGGGAAGGCACCACATTTATTCTAACGACGCATGACTTGGAAGACGTGGAGCGTCTGGTTCAAAGAGTACTTATTATTCATCAAGGTAAAAAAGTATATGACGATAAGTTCTCTGAACTTCGACTTCATCTGGGCGCAAAAAAAGTGGTTAGGCTTTCTGCAGCTACTACTATTGGAGATATTGATCTGCCTGGGATCGAGCTATCGGAAAGAATATCGGATTATGAAGTGGAATTACTGATTGATACCGGGCAATGTAAAATGGGGGAGTTTCTTCATATTCTTAGCGAAAAGGTAGAGATCCTTGATATATCGATTAAGGAGATCCCAATTGAAAAGATCATCAGCTCCATTTATGAAATGGATAAGGGAGAACATATTCAAGCTTGAGAACGGATCATCTGAATAATCTCTAGGTTCAGCTAAAAAGGAGGCTTCCGATCAATCGGTAGCTTTTTTAGTTGTCGGATAGGATTCTTTAACAAAAATGGAGGATTAAAAGGATTTTTTATTGAAATGTGTATAACAATCTTTTTTTGGAGGGATACGATCGATGGCTATATATTTTATAAGGCATGGAATAGATGACGAAGGCTTTCGTGGTGGTTGGAGTCAACGTGGACTTGTAGTTGAGGGGTATAGACAAGCCGAACGGCTTGGTAGTTATCTTAAGGAGAACCAATCTAGCTTTAACATAACTCGCATCCTTAGCAGTGATTTGCAACGTGCGTTAGATACAGCAAATGAGATAGCTAGAGAGCTTAGTTTGCCTGTTGAAAGCAGTCAGTGTTGGAGAGAAACGAATAATGGTGTAATCGCTGGAATGCCCCATGAAATTGCAAATGAACGATACCCGGGTCTCTATTTCTCGGCTTTAAGAATGGATGAAAGATTCCCAGGAGGAGAGAGCCCTCAGGAGTTTTTTACGCGAATAAGTACAAGTTTCTCGAAACTATGTAATGAACTAGAGAGTACTGATCCAAAAGAAAATGTAATTGTGGTCACTCATGGTGGCGTAATTAATGTTATATACCATATTTTAAAAGGACTAACGTGGACCAATAAGAATGCCCATTTCCCGACTTCATATACTAGTATTCATAAAATAGAGTATCAAGTAGATAAGTGGGTAGTCACAACTGAAAATCTTACGGAACATATATCAAGTGATCAGGCTGCTAGTATAGTCAATTGATTGGGAGGTACATGTGCCAAGAGTCCGAGAGGGTTCGTAGGGTTCCGCGGGTAGGGTGAAGATTAGTCGAGGAGATGTGTCGGCGTTACCATTCAAAGATAGGATATTCGGGACGATCACAGCTATTCAGACGCATTATTTCTGAGATATACAAAATTAATTATCACATGAAACAATACACGAAGAACGAAGAGATAGAACAGTTATTTCGTAAATCTGGCTTTCAAACAGTAAATATTCACGAGAGTAACAAATGGAGATGTTATGTCGGAAAGAAATAAAGCGGCCGCACCGCCCTAAGAAGGACGACACAGCCGCTTTAATTTCACTGCTTATTAAGCCGGATTGGTATTAAACGCACAACGAACAGGAAATGATGACGAGCAAGATGAAAAGTACCAAGATCGTACCGGTCGAAGTGAAGGGTCCTCGAAATTCACCCATGTTATATTCCTCCTTGCCTATGTCGTGTTCTCATTGCTGCGGCGGGTGTAGCAGCTTTCTGAGATAATGACATCATATGCCAAAGTGGACTGGATGAACTGGTCTATGGCCTATTGCTCGTCAATATGGGCTTTTAGGATGCGAAGTCCTTTAGGAAGATGATTCTTGAGTTGGCCTGCACTCGCTTTGCCCCAACTAATCGGCAATCCATCTAAAGTTACAAGTGTCCATCCATGTAATTCCATCGGCACAGGTAAGCTTTCGCCTCGGAGCCAAGCGTGTATTTCCAGACCGTCGCTACTAAGATCAAAACTACGTGTTACTTGTGTGTGTTGAATCGCCATCGCAAGGGCGTGTGCGGGTTCAATCCGATTTTTCTTCAAATGGGCAATATGTAGTCCAGCCCGGGGAACACGAAGCCCTTCAAGCAGTCCAATATGCAGGCTGCTGTTAAAGGATTCAGGCAGCAAATAAAGGGATTCACCGAACAGTAGAGGTACGCCTTGGTATGAGAAACCTGGTAGCTCTACCGCGGCCCAGTCTTGAAATAGCTGGTATGCATCGCGTACGGAAGAATTAATTTTTGGGTTGTTTTTGCTTCGACGTTTCTTGGTGCTGCGTTTGGCATCGTCATTAACGTCGTTTTCTGTGTCACTTTGCTTACGTAGGAGTGCAACAAAGTGGCCTTCGCCTTTTTCTAATTGTGGCCAAAGGCGTTTGTGGGTAAGTAGTTCCATATCGGGGTAACGATCCGTCAATCGGGCAATCATCTCTTCATTCTCTTGGCGATTAAAGGTGCAAGTAGAGTAGGTTAGAGAACCACCAGGCTTAAGCATAAGGTAGGCGTCTTGCAGAATGTCCCATTGTCTTGCTGCGCACATCACTACATGGTCAGGAGACCATTCTGAAACGGCGTTTGGATCTTTTCGAAACATGCCTTCTCCTGAGCAAGGAGCATCTAACATAATTCGGTCAAAAGCTTGTGGAAAGCGCGAAGACAGCTGTTCTGGCGTTGCACAGGTTACGAGGGTATTCATAATACCTAGACGTTCTACGTTCTCAGCAAGAATTTTTGCGCGTTCTGGATGAATTTCATTAGAGATTAAGAGGCCTTGTCCCTGCATTAAACCAGCGATATGCGTAGTTTTACCTCCAGGGGCTGCAGCAAGGTCTAGGATGGTTTCGCCGGGTTTAGGTGACAGCAGTTCAGCTGCGGACATTGCGGAAGGCTCCTGAATATAATATAGTCCGGCAGCATGGTAAGGGTGTCTGCCTGGTCGAGTAGGCTCTTCATAATAATAACCATCAGGGCACCATGGGATAGGTTTCAAATCAAATTGTGAGACTGTGCGTTTTACCGCGACTTGACCTGCATCAGAGATGCTTTTCAGTGGATTAAAGCGAAGTCCCTGAGTTCGTGGTGCTGAATAACTTTCTAGAAAAGCATTTGCCTCTTGCCCCAGCATTTCTTTTATATATGCGGTGTAAGAGGCAGGTAGCTGTTCTTCCTTCATAGTTCATTCTCCTTTTTCTTAGTTGCTGTTTCATGTTTATACCGATAAAATCAAGGTATGGGGAACGTAATCGTACCTGAAATTCTACATATACACAACTATATCATAATTGCCAAGTCTTACTGTATGTAGGGCAATTGTAAAGGGGATGTACCATATGAATTTGCTGCAAGCGCTCTTCTTCCCGCCGGAACAACCTGGTGGTGTATCATCCATGATCCCTTATCTTCAGGAGAGATTCCGTTCAAGCCGTTGGGAGATGGATTTGTTTTGGTTACCTAAGCGGATTCGCAACAAGGGACATGAGGAAGTCATATTCGAGACCTTTGATTGGACACAGTTTGGGGAAAGTCCGATCGTTCAGAAATATATTCAGACCTATCGTGATTATCTATGGTGGACTAAACTACGGATGAGCAAGACATACGATCTTATCCATTCCCATCATCCAATTGCTGGTTTAGCGATGAAAAAAGTATTTCCAGATACTCCGTTAATTCAAACCTTACATTCCAGTTATGAGCGAGAGCTAATTCTTAATGGAGCTATTTCTGAGGGAGGGCTGGAACATCAGTTTCTAGTTTCGCTTTACCGAGAACTTGAGCATGTTAGTGATCGGTTAATGACCGTGTCGCAAGCTTTTGCTGAGTATGTGGCGCCTTATATTCTAGATCCTTCTAATATAGGAGTCATACCGAATGGTTTTGATGAAAAAAGGTTTAAGCCAGTACCGCATGATAACGCTATACCGCAGCTAGTTACCGTGACGCGTTTAGTTCCAGCTAAAGGAATCGATACTTTACTCAAAGCTTGTGCTGAACTTAAAAATCGCGGCCATGAGTATGTACTGCATATTATAGGAGATGGCCCTTCCCGTGCAGATTTGGAAAATATGGCTCAACATTTAGGGATTTATAATGAAACGATTTTTTATGGATATACACTTCATCCGGAAGAGTTTATGCCTTTCTTTGATATTTTCGTGCTGCCTTCTCGGGCGGAAGCATTCGGATCGGTGTTTGCGGAAGCGGCGCTTAGCTGTCTGGCTTTAGTTGGGACGAATGTAGGAGGGATTCCGGAGCAGATTGAAGACGGGGTTAATGGTCTGCTGGTCAGCCCTGACGATGAGATTGCACTCGCGGACGCACTAGAAAAGGTGATATCCGATCCGGCTTATCGTTATGAACTTTCTCGTTCGGCCTGGGATAAAGCAAAAAATCTGTATTCGCTGACTCGTGTGGCTAATGAACTTAAGAAAACATACTTACAGTATCCCTCAGGAACGAAAGGGTGAGTAGTTATGATTCCATTTCGATTTCTACATGCTGCTGATTTACATCTGGATAGTCGTTTTGCTGGGCTGGCGCATATTTCGCCAGCCATTCGTTCTTATTTACGTGAGTCAACCTTCGCCGCCCTCGGGCGGCTTGTCCGCGTTGCCATCCAAGAGAACGTTGATTTTATTGTCATCAGTGGAGATGTATATGATGTTTCTGACGCTTCATTACAGGGTCAGCTCCGATTTCAGGAAGCGCTCAAGGAACTTGGCCAGCACGGGATTCAAGTGTTTCTGATCCATGGCAACCATGATCCACTTGACGGACTACGTCTGACAACGGAAATGCCAAAGCATGTTACCGTATTCGGTGGGGAGAAGCCAGATCACGCTACAGCCTACCGTCGTAAAGATGACCAAGAAGTAGCTATCGTTAGTGGAATCTCCTATCCGACTGCAAAAGTGACGGACAACACAGCAGTGAGCTTTTCTCGAAAACCTGGCAGCCGTCTGTTTCATATTGCTATGCTGCATGGAAATGTAGACGGTGATTTACTGCACGAGACCTATTCCCCCTGCAGTCGTAAGGATCTTATCGAACGGGGCTTTGATTATTGGGCGCTTGGACATATCCATAAACGTAGTGTATTGCATGAGAAACCAGCGATTGTATACCCAGGTAATATACAAGGGCGCAGCATTAAGGAAACCGGAGCAAAAGGTTGTTATATTGTGGATGTAGATGAGGCTGGAAGTACCACTCTCCAATTTCATGAGCTTGATTATGTTCGCTGGCAGGTTCGGGATCTATCCATTGAGGGATTAAGTAATGAAGTAGAATGGATACAAAGTGTGGAGCAGGTGATTGACGACATCAGAGAAGAACTCCCGGATTTGATGTCAGTGGTCAGATTCCGTCTGATCGGACGCGGGGACGTACATAAAGTATTAGCAGAAAAAGGGGCGGCAGAGGATCTGCTGTCTGAACTCCAGCGACGTGAAGCAGTTCGAGCTGAGCGTAAAGATTATAAAGGAATTGTCTGGACGGAAGGATTCGCTGTTGAGTCTGGATTAGCTATTGATCGTGAACGGTTATTAGAGGAGGATAGCTTTCTTGGAGAAATGCTGCGAATAACGGAGCGTACTGAACATTCAACAGAAGCGCTTGATGAACTAATAAACAGTGCACTTAAGCCGCTGCAGGAGAATCAGGAGCTGCGAAAGCTGCTATCGTTAACTAGTCTAGAAGAGAAACTGAGCTGGCTTCGTGGTGCAGCAGAACAGGGAATCACAATGCTCGGTGGAATGGAGGGTGCTCCAGAAGATGAGAATTGAACATTTGCAGATTCATGGTTTCGGACGTCTGCATAACCGAGAGATAGATCTAACGGATGGAGTTACCATACTCTATGGACGTAATGAAGCAGGAAAAAGTACGACGTTGCAGTTCATTCGCTCCATGTTGTTCGGAATTCCAAGTCGTGGAAACCCTTCGGAGAGGTATGAACCTATGGAAGGTGGATTACATGGGGGAATACTGAAGGCACGTGATATTAATGGTGCCCTATGGACCATTCGTCGCCATACATCCGGTGGTGAGGGTTCAGGAAGAAATGAGAAGCTGAACATCACGGTTAACCATCCGAATGGAACGACGCAAGAGTTAGGACAAGCTGAAATGGAGCGTCTTTTGCTTGGTGGCATCTCAAGGAGCATGTTCCATCAATTGTTCGCGGTATCTCTCGATGAACTACAGGAGCTTGCTGCTCTTCAATCAGAAGAGATGAGCAACTTTCTCTTTCACGCAGGTATGGGCGGCGGTGGAACGATCATGCGGGCAGAAAAAAGATTGGTACAGGAAGCTGAGAAGCTGTATAAACCTCGCGGCAAGCTGCAGGAGGCTGCCAAAATTGTTCAAGCTATTGAGAAACTAGAGCGCCAGATGGCTGAGAGCCGTTCTTATCTTCCACGATATAACGGTAATATCGCAGCATTGAAGGTTACGGAATTGGAATTGGATCAATTGGAGCAGCAACGTAAGCTTACGGGAGACAAGCTCGTGATGCTTCGCAAAGCTCAGGATGTTCGTGAATTGTGGTTAAAATGGAGCGATGCGCAGCTTGAGCTACAAGGCTTGCCAATGATTTCAACTTTCCCTGAAGAAGGGGCGACCCGCTTTCAGGCACTTGAGGGAGAAATTAGAAATGCTCAAGGAGCAGTAGCTCGTTATGAACGTCTACAAAGTGAGCTTTTTGCTGAGCTGGCACAGAATCCTCCAGATGAGGTGTTGGCTGCTCAGGGACTTGCGCTGGAGCGACTGGACCGCCATCGGAGCAGCTATGAGAATCGGAGAACGGAAAGACAGCGGCTGGAGGGCGAATTGACCGCGCTGAATGAGCATTTGCAGCGAATTCTGCGAGACATTGATGTCAGCTGGAGTGCGGTAGAGCTGACTTCATTCTCCGGTGCAGCGACAGATCGTGAAGCTGCACGAAGGTTTGCGGCGGCGTTCGCGAGTTATGATCGCTGCATGGAAGCGGAGGGTGCAGCGCGGCAGACGCTGCGATCCCGCTTGGCCGCTGCCTCAGCTTCGCTGCAGGCAGCAGAACGGGCGCTGGCGCGTGAGCACGCCACCGGCGCCGAGTCTTTTGCGCAGCTAGCTCCGCGCAGCGCCCGTGAAGTGCTGCAGCTGTGGGACGAGCTGCAGCAGGCGGCCGAGCGCTGGCGCGAAGCGCAGCTCAGCGAAGGGCCGCTGCGCGGCCCCGGCGCCGGAAGTGACGGCCCTAGCGCGCAGCGCATGGCCGCGCTCTACCGGCGCCTGCTGTGGGCTGGGGCAGCACTAACCGTGCTGCTGCCCACAGCGCTGTGGCTGACCGATGCTCCGCCGGTCAGCGCAGTGCTCGCGATCGGCCTGCTAGGCGCGGCCGATCTGGCCCTTTGGGCCGGCTTGCGCGGAGCGAGCCGGCCAGAAGCGTCCCCGCCAGGGCATGGCGGGGACGTGGGCACAGCCGCAGCCGAGATGCTGCGGCTGCGGGGGCAGTTGCTCTCCGGGGCGGAGCCGGAGAGCGCCATTCCGGGGCGGCGGTCGGCCGCCCCGGGGTCCAGCCCTGACGCAGGCGGGCTGGAGGCCTCCATGAGGGAGCTTCGCAGGCTCATGGAGGCTTGGATAGCGTGGCGGCAGCGCATCGAACGCTATGCCGCCGAGCGTGATGCCTGCCGCACGGAGCTGGAGACGCTGGCAGGCCAAGAGAAGCTGCTCGCTGAGGAAATGAGCCGAGCGGAGACAGCTTTCACAGAAACCGCTGAACAATATGAAGTATGGCTGCGTGAGCGTAGATTGCCCGAAGGGTTGTCCCCAGAAGGGCTTCCGGATATCTTCGCTATGGTGGAGCAAGGGAACGAATTGCTGCGCCAAGAGAATAAGCTCTCTTTACGACTAAAGGAGCTGGAAGCAGAGTGTAACGTATTCGAGGAGGAACTGCTTACCCTTATTTATGAATCAGGTACTGATCCTTTAGACGAGTCTGGCGTGGCGGTAACTAGCTTTGATATGGATCCGCATGATGGACAACGAAGATCCGCACTAACTTTACTAAGCTGGCTGGAACTTCGAAAAAGGGCTTGGGATGAACTGAAAAAGGACCTAATTCGCCGGGAAGGTATTCAGTCACGGTTACAAGAACTTCTGGAAGAACTTAAGGAGAGCCATAGGCTATTAGATGAACTGAGAGAACAGCGTGAACTACTGTTGCATGAAGGCGGTGCAACAGGCGGAGAGGATTTCTTACGAAGATCGGCTGCTGTACAGCGGCGTAGCGATCTGAATAAATCCATTCGTCAGTGGGAGCTGGCCATGTTCGGAGGCTGGGAAGAGGAGCGAGTTGCCGCCCTGCAGGTATTATTAAATCATCATGATGCCTCAGCACTCCAGAAAGAGCGGACGGCGGCTGAAGAGTTAGCTGAACGGGAGGAAGAAATGTGGAACACCCTGCTGGAGCAACGAGGAAAGCTGCTTCAGGAAAGGGAATATCTGAAAGAGCGTTGTATGGAGGACTCTGTTATTCAGCAACTAGAAGAGCAGAGAGCTGCCTTGCGAATCGTGGCTGATAAATATGTGGTAGCCGCATTAACTGCCGAATTAATCGGGAGAACTCGCCGTATTTATGAGCAGGAGAAGCAGCCGCAGGTACTCCTACTTGCATCCGACTATTTCTCCAAGTTGACGGAAGGGGAGTACAGGAGAGTAGTTATGACTCTCGGCCATAAGGAGCTAAAAGCTGAACACAAAGATGCTGGACTGCTGGACAGCGGACTGCTCAGCCGTGGGACGGCAGAACAACTGTACCTTTCCATCCGCTTGGCACTGGCTGAGACCATGTCACGGCAAGTATCGCTGCCGCTGCTGTTCGATGATCTATTCGTCAACTTTGACGACTCTCGTCTTCATGCTGCTCTATCGCTTATCGGAGAACTGTCGATCTCCCGCCAGATTGTAATGATGACCTGTCACAAGCATGTGGCGGAAGCGGCAGCACGAATTATTCCAACATCAGCAGTTATTTCCGTGTAATTCGGGTGACTGGTTTTATTGATACAAGGGTGTTCTCTTTACCGCTTGAACCCGACGAGGTATGGATACGTGGTGGAGTGGACCATGGCGTACGCAGTAGCATGACAGCCCAGACCAGCGACAAGGCTCCGAAGATCGGGTAGAACACTGAGAGGAGAGAGCTAAAGCCAAACTGGCTCAGTAAATAGCAGAGCAACATCAGAATTGGCGTAATCAATGTGGGTTTAACTGGAATTCTCTGTTTAAGCTGCATTGTGACGCCATAAATGTCGGCGACAAAAGTGCTGAAAATCTCCAAAAAGATCAGCAGTAGATATATAGTTTGCACGACAGTACCCAACCGGATGGCGATGTTGCCCATAGGGATTTCAAACTGAAGAATACCAGGCATTTGTGAGCTCATCGCGAAATGCGCGGCGATCAACATAAAACCGATTCCGGCACCACCGATAATACCGCCCCATACAAGAGATTTTTCATCATCTGTATGACGAGCCATCGGAACTAACACGGCTTGAGCCATACCTAAATTGAAGGCGGTGTAGAGCAGCGGCGACATCCAAGCTCCAAAGATAGACCGATCATTTTCTAGGAATAAGAACCGTTCAGCTCCTGGAATTTGAAACGTATTAAGAATAATGATAAGTGATAGCGTAAGCATTAATGGGACGATTAGACTGTTCATTTGCAGAATACCGGAAATTCCCCGTTTAAGCAGAAAATAAGAACCAACTAGCGTTAGCAGTAACCCTGTTTGATAATGAAGCCCCAGGTGTTCCTGAAAAATAGCGCCAGCTCCTGCAAGCATTATACTGTTGACACCAATCAGGATGACCATCGTGAATAAACTGATGGTGCTTCCGACTTGGTCACCGAAGAGGTGACGGTTAAAGTCTTCATAGGATTCTGCTTCTATGCGCCGAGCGATGACCATCATTTTCGTACCCAGCCATATGAACAGTATAGTAGAGAGCAGGATGGTCAGGACTGCCCAGTGTCCGTAACGAGTGAAGAATTTTAATATTTCTTGTCCGGTGGCGAATCCGGCTCCTACAATGGTGCCAATGTAAGTGAAAGCGATCTGCAATGTTCGGACATGTGATTTCATGGCTCCCCTCCTAATAGTTTTAAGAAGCAAAAGAAAAATCATAACGAGTGCAATGCAGGATTGCCTTGTGCACTCTGTATAGTACAGGTTATGATGAGGATCAGAAGGACATGACTTCCGTCGTAATTGCTTTATGAATAGTGATTATATTGTACGGAGCGTCTGTGATTATAAAGGGTATTGGAGGTTCAAAATCATGGAAGTGTTGAAACAGCGGATTTTGGAGGAAGGTGTCGTCGTTTCGGATGAAGTGCTGAAGCTGGATGCACTGTTGAATCATCAGGTAGATCCGCAGCTTACGATGGAAATGGGACGAGAGTTTGCCGGGAGGTTTGCGGACTGCGGAATTACACGTATTGTGACCGTGGAATCCTCGGGCATTGCCGTGGCATTTGCCACCGCATATGAGTTAAAGGT
Source organism: Paenibacillus sp. FSL K6-0276 (assembly GCF_037977235.1). Taxonomy (NCBI): domain Bacteria; kingdom Bacillati; phylum Bacillota; class Bacilli; order Caryophanales; family Paenibacillaceae; genus Paenibacillus; species Paenibacillus sp. FSL K6-0276. The sequence continues at coordinate 2,186,643 of NZ_CP150276.1, forward strand.
GCCGCTAGTTTTTGCACGCCGCAAAAAAACTCTATTAGCAGATCCAGACGCACTTTGTGAAAGAGTTCCTTCTTTTACGAAAGGTATTGTTACCGACATTATGTTGTCTCGCCAATTTATCTCTCCAGAGGATAAAATCCTCTTTATAGATGATATTATTGCTAATGGTGATGCAGCGCGTGGACTGATAAAGATCATTCAACGCTCTGGCGCTGAGCTGGTAGGTCTTGGCGTTGTAGTGGAAAAAAGCTTTCAAGCGGGAGCTCGGACGATCAAAGAGCAAGGGATCCGACTGGAGTCACTCGTAAGAATTACCTCTCTTAGTGGAGGCACAATTGAATTTGGGGAATAACCCGAATTAGGAATAAGGAACATGCCTATTTTTAAAACAACTGCTTTTCACCCTATAGATTTTCCTTTATAATAAAATCAGACATAGGGAGGAGGCGTCACAATGGGGAAAGAACCGGTGACTGAGCAATTTTTTATTGATAAATTAACCGAGGCCAAGGATCACTTCGAGCGTGCGCTGGATTGCAAACACACGGATTTCGACGATCTGTATCCCTATATGATTGAACATCCTCAGTTTTTTTGGTACAAACGCTATGTAGCTTGGTCAGAGCTTCTGACAATCAAAGGTTTGTGTGAGGAACTATCCTTCCCTTGGAGGGAGAAATTCACAACTAACCAAGTGGAGTATCTGGAGCAACGTGTGATGTCCGCTAAAGTTCTTGATTTCTGGTTTGAGAAGAATGAAGCGCTGATATAAGAATGCTTTTGTAGACATGCAAGTCGTCAATTGCTTATACGAGACCCAGATGATTTATCATTTGGGTCTTTTTTCTGAGAGAAAATAGGATAAGCTATAAAGAGGGAGGGACTAATGATGATTAGCGATGAACAATTGGATGCCTACCGAATTTCCGGTGAGAAAATTCGTGTGGTGCGAGATGGTTTAGAAAGTAACGATGTAAAAGGGATTGTTCTGGCTTGGGATGATTCTCAGGTGATGATTCGACGTCAGAATAGACGGGTAGTGAAGCTAGATCGGAATTATCTATTCCAACCCTTTAGTGAGCCAAGAAAAGATCCGGAAAATATATAATCTCCGCAGCAAGAACAGCTCCTCATCCAAACTGGGTGGGGAGCTGTTCTATGTAAATCTAGGGGTTAAATAGTTAGAGCAAGTTGAGTCGAACTTTCATCTCTGGAGAGTATAGAGAGTTCTGTGGACAGTCCGAGATACGCGCGCATTCGCAGCATCATCTCTCTACGGAATCCTGGCCATAATATATTCATCTCACCTTGATATCCTCTACAGGAGTACAAGGCCTCGACTCCTCGTTGATCTTGGCGAACGGTTGTGATCCTCAGATCATGTGAGCTCAATTCGCGCGTAACCTCTTGAAGCATTAGTGAGGTCTTCTTAGTGGCGCCAGACACGAGCTCCATATAAAGCTGTGGGGTCTTAAACAGACCACTCTTGCTGATTACACGGCAATCACGCTCGAAAACTTTATGAATAAACGTTAGCAGCAAATAGCTTCTGACAAGGGACAGCTCTTCTTTAGTAACATCTTCATCAACAATGGATGTCTTCAACTTCGTAGTCGCCATTATAAATCACCTCATTTATATTATGCGAACTTTTGTTCTCATTATACCTTATATTCGGAAGTAAAAGCAATAATTATCCATAAATTAATGATCGATAAGAAAAGCTGGGAAATATATTGACGCTTTAATCTCAGCATGGTATGATCTATCTTGTGACCGCAAGATTGTTAGCGAGTCATTATGATGTGCGGTCGTGGCGGAATTGGCAGACGCGCACGGTTCAGGTCCGTGTGGTAGCAATATCGTGGAGGTTCGAGTCCTCTCGACCGCATTACAATGAATAGGTTCGCAACATTGCTCTTACAGCAATTTGCGAGCCTTTTTTATATGCTGAAATAATTAAGGCTATATCCCATGACTTGAGTGGAAGAAAGCTTTGAGCTGTAGTCAGAATTTATGGGATAATAATAGAAAAGAAGCTGACTTTGATTAAAGCAGCTTCTTTACCACGCGTATAAGAATTTTATTATTCTACTGTTGAGGTAGGTTCATGCTCTAGGTATAGTACCTCTGCCTTTTCGTCATAGGCGATCAATTCCGCATATCTTCCCCAGTCAATTAAGATATCGAGCTGATGAGAGGCTTCTTCAGCGCCAAAGTGCTTCTCAAAGATCTCGACAAAAAATTCCCGCTCCATTTTATTATTTGATTTCGATTGCAAAATCCAGATTATCTTTTCCATCACAGGAACATGCTGCTGTACTTGCGCTCTGAATAGCTCTTTCCGCTTAAGGACACTGGCTTCAGCAAATTGGTGACCCATTTCCGTCAGCTCGATATCCCCTTGATGAATCTCAGCGAATTGGAGCATTTGTGCAGCATCGACTGTGGGCAGGAAGTCTTCCAGATCTAGACTTAATTGATCAGCTAATTTGTACAAGTCAACTTTTTTTCCGAGATCGTCGATCAGTTCAATGAAGCCGGTGAGTGCGCCGGCAGGGACCTCTTGAACCTTCTCAATTTTCTTCTTCTGCTCTCCCGATGGATCAACGGTTTTGACTTCCCGTTTCGTCAGAATCGAATAGATGCGGTCGACAAGCGACGTGAATTGTGGTGCTTGTTTATCCCGCCAATGCGGCATGGTGATGGGGATATCAGCAATGACGTGGGCCGGATCCCTGGATAGTACGATGGCCCGATCTGACATGTAGACGGCCTCCTCGATACTGTGAGTGACCATGATGATGCTTTTAGTAGGAATTTTTTTCTCCGTCCACAACTCAAGCAAGTCACGCTTTAGGTTTTCTGCTGTCAGTACGTCCAAAGCAGAGAAGGGTTCATCCATCAGAAGGATGTCCGGTTCCATTACTAAAGCACGACCAATCCCCACGCGCTGCCGCATACCTCCAGATAATTCTTTCGGGTAGGCGCCTTCAAACCCGTCAAGTCCGATCATATCGATGACAGAGAGTGCTTTTCGCATTTTTTCCGCTTCCCGCAGTGGTTTGTTCTCAAGTCCTAGCTTTACATTCTCCAATACCGTAAGCCAAGGAAACAACGCAAACGATTGGAACACCATCCCTACACCTGGGTTCGTGCCGACAATTTCTTGTCCATTATATAAAACAGCGCCTTGCGAGGGGGAGATGAGCCCGGCAATGATCCGTAAAAGCGTTGATTTTCCTGATCCCGAAGGTCCTAATATCGAAAGAAACTCTCCTTCTTTTATGTTGATGTTAATGTCCTCTAAAATACTCACATTTGCTTGATTCGGAAGATCATACCGTTTGCTAATCTGGTTCAACTCAATCAGTGATTTTTTCATATTCGACACCTCTAATCCAAATGATATTTCTTTTCCGCTAAGGCATACAGCTTGCGCCATACCAAGCGGTTCACAATCACAACCAGTAAACACATGACGATGATGCCCCAGATGATTTCTGGCCAATTTCCGCTGTTGGTTGCTTGAGCAATGAATGAACCTAACCCGGATGCCTGAAGATCATGGTTCTTCCACGATACGATTTCGGAAACAATGCTGGCGTTCCAAGCACCTCCGCTTGCTGTTAGGCAGCCGGTCACGAGAAAAGGGAAGACGGCGGGAAGAATTAATTTTCTCCAGGTCTGCCACCGATTTAATTTTAGAATCGCACTCGCTTCCTTAAGGTCGGAGGGGATTGCCATCGCACCGGCAATGACATTAAATAAAACGTACCATTGGGTACCCAGCATCATAAGTGGTATTGCACCAATCTCCATCGATATTCCCAGCTTTAAGTATAAAATTGTGAATAGCGGAAACGCCATGTTGGCTGGAAAAGAAGACACAATCTGCACAATCGGTTGTATGATTCGTGATAGACGCGGATTCATACCGATGAAAACACCGACAGGCAGTGTCCAGATAACGGCTAGGATTGTCGAAACGAATACACGCAACGCAGTCAGCAGCCCTAGGGCAACAACATGAGTGATCTCACGCCAGCTTAACCGGGCAATCTCAAGGATGCCCTCATAAACATAGATCATCACAATCCCAGTAACGAAAACCATGATCGACCATTTAAAGATTTTTTTTATGCGGGGCGGCGCCTGTGGCAAATTTACTTGTGAACCTTTTTTAGCAAGCTGAACAGATACATCATGAAGAAAATTTTTAATATTTTGACTAAGGGACTGAACAAATCCAGCCCGTTTAAGAATATCAAACACCCATGAAGTCGGAACTTGGTTAGATTCTGTCTGTTCATTCTTGAATTTCTGACTCCAAGAAACAATCGGACGCCAGAATAACTGATCGACAACAACAATCATAATGATCATTGTTAGAATCGAATAGATAATGGCTTTGATATTCCCATCATCAGCTGCCAAGGCCATGTACGATCCGATTCCAGGTAAATGGATATCTTGATTCAGTACGCTAATGGATTCGCTCGCCGTAAGAAAGAACCAACCTCCGCCAAATGACATCATGCTATTCCAAACCAGACCGATCATAGAAAACGGAACTTCCAGCTTGTTGAAACGAGGCCATGCACCTAATCGATTCATTTTTGCAGCTTCATTCAGATCACGGGGAATTGTCTTAATGGAATGGTAGAAGCTAAACGTCATATTCCATACTTGGCCAGTGAAAATGGCGAAGATCGAGGCGCATTCCACCCCCAGCAATTTTCCCGGAAACAATGCCATAAACGCAATAACCGTAGCAGAAAGAAATCCAAGCACGGGTACGGATTGCAGAATATCAATCGCCGGAATCATGAATCTCTCTGCTGTCCGATTGTGCGCCGCAATGCGTCCATATACGAAGGTGAAAATCAGGGACGCTGCGAAAGCGATAAACATACGAAGTAAGGATCGTGCTGCATAGTAAGGTAACCATTTCGGATCAAGGCTCAAGGTTGGCTGACGATCGGGAGAAAAGGGTACCTGCATGCCCGAACCCACTTTGGCCGCGGCATAAAGGAGCGATAATAACAATAAAATGACGAGGGCATCCGCCCAGCTAAATTTGTTCTTTGGAGTAACATTCTTGATAAGATTTTCTTTCATCGTGAGCAGCCCCAATCTATGAAAAATAAAAAAACTCCCTGCTTGAAGCGTAGGGAGTTCAGCATTCCTTCATCCATGTGAAATTGGGGCCATCTAATGTTCAGTCTTAATAACGGGTAAGGAGAGACTGAAAATAGACAGACCCTATCCACGAGGGTGGAACAGTGTGCTTCCTGCCTGATAAAAATATTGAATTCTTTAAAGTGTGCATTCGACTACAACCGTCCATTTCCAATCTCCCCCCTTAGCACATAAATATGAAAGCCCCCTGGATGGGTACCAGGGGGCATACAGTCATAATAAAACAACCATTCCCCCTAGTTCAGTTTTGGCACTATACAACGTAAAGAGTATTACTCTTAGCCACCTTATGAAGAGCCTTAATCCGGCAATTCCTGTTCTACCCATTGGCATCTTTCGATATTTCCGGGCAGTGGCCTATGTTTGTATAGGAGCCTCACCTAACGAGGACATTAATTAATTCTACTGAATAGTACGCCTGTAAAAAGTGTTTGTCAATTATTTATGTTACTGCGTGAATGTTGGGTTCTAGAAATAAAATGTAAAATGAACACATCGGTTGCGACCTATACTGTAGACTTCCGAAGCATCCAGAACGATAAGAGTGCATACAAAACCGTCAAAGGCATGGTCCACAAGGCAAGTTCAAATGCGGTATGGCTAGCAAACCAGTTAAATAGATCTCCCCACCACTGATAATACGTCATTAACAATCCAGCGACGCTGTACAGAATAAACATGACTGCCGCGAAAATGAATAGGCCACTTCTACCAAATCTGCGGAAGATACTGGATATAACAAATCCCCAATAAAACATATGCAACATGATCACGAAATAGATCCACAGCTGTTCTAGGACAGTGCCATCATTCAAGTATGGCATATGAAAATAATGTAGCTGCACACCCCATCCAGGTGTTAATTTGGTTTCTATAATAGATAGCAGGAATAAAAGAAGGGAGAAGGCGGCACTTGTTATAACGGCCATCAAGGAGGTGCCGAAGAAATAATCTGTTCTTCGTAGGCTTAAGCCCAAGGCAAAGGGGAAAGTCTGTACCAAAATGATGATACCTATGACAAACATGTAAATAAAGATAGAGACTAGGCCACCGGTATACATTGGTTCTTGCATGAAAAAAGCTATGACGAGATTAACGAAAAAACTGGTCAATAATATGATCCAAGGCATAAACAACCAAAACCATTTATCCTTGTAGTGCATTTTCAATATCCCTGTCATATGGTTCATTGTGCTGCCACTACCTTTCCTTGAGATCTTCTATTTGTAAGATGAACAATTAACTGTTGTAAAGATATGGGGGAGATCTCCAGACCAAGCATCTCAGCACGTGATAGATCTGTTGAGTTTAAGCCAATAACAGTGGCAGAAAGTAATCCGCCAAAGGGTTCACGAGAGATGACTTCTTTACCGGAGATGAACTCTTCGACCTTCGCAGTCGCACCGATCACCTTAGCGGCTCGCCCGCGAAGAGCTTCAGCATCCTCATTGATAATCAGCTTACCGTTGTCGATAACAATGACATGCTCTAACAGCTGGCTTACCTCGTCAATCAAATGTGTAGACAAGATAACTGTTCGTGGATATTCTGAATAATCCTCAATTAATCGATCGTAAAACAGGCTTCTAGCCACAGCATCCAGACCTAAATAGGGCTCGTCAAAAATAGTCAGCGGAGCGCGGCTAGCTAGGCCTACTACAATACCCACCGCCGAAAGCATTCCTCTGGATAGCTTTTTTATTCTTCTTTTTAAGGGGAGATTGAAGTCCTTGATTAAAGAGTGGGCATACTCCCGATCAAAGTTGGGGAAGAATAACGCGGATACCTCTAGAACGTCGATAATACGGTACGTATCTGGATACTTTTGGCTTTCCTTAATGAAGCAAATCTGATGGAGTACGCGGTTATTCTCGTAGGGATGTTCCCCAAACACCTTCAGATCACCACTTGTAGCAAATAACTGTGCTGTAATCATGTGCATGATCGTTGTTTTCCCCGCACCATTTCTGCCAAGCAGTCCATAGATTTTGTTCTGTTCCAAAGAAAAACTAATGTCTTGGATGACGGTTACCTTTCCATACGACTTGGTCAGTCCCTTGATCTCAACGACTTCATTCATGACTGATTATCTCCCCTCTGAATCATCTTCGTTAATTGATCCAACGTAATTCCTAATTTCTCAGCTTCACGGATCATAGTTACAACATATTGCTCATAAAATTGCTCTTTTCTCTTCTCCATCAATACTGCGCGCGCTCCAGAAGCTACAAACATGCCGATTCCTCGCTTTTTGTATAAAATTCCTTGGTCCACAAGCAAATTCACACCTTTCGCAGCCGTTGCCGGATTGATCTGGTAGAAAACCGCAAACTGATTCGTCGAAGGAACTTGTGTTTCCTCAAGCAACGTTTCTTCGATGATGTCATTTTCAATTCGTTCGGCGATCTGCATAAATATTGGCCGATTATCGTCCATCAAGTTTCCCATGTATTCACCGCCAAGTTCATTGGTTAGTTAGTTATGTAATTAACCATACATGCAATGAACTCGTTTGTCAATAATTTCTATGTGCATTTTTTGATTTGATTCTCTGAGCCCGAATGCCGCGTATTTAGACGTATCGACATACATATAAGGCTATCCAGATTCGCTCCGAACAGCCTTTTATTTTATTTGAATGTCTGCTATGATTTTGTCCTATTAGAAAACAAGAGAAGGGTGAAACTATGAATGAATATGGTCCGGATTTATTTAAAGGTACAGCAGTTTACTATTCAAAATATCGTCCGCAGTACCCCTCATCCCTTATTCGGTTCTTAATTCATAAGTTTTCGCTTAACGGAGAAGGTCATCTGCTTGATTTGGGATGTGGTACAGGTCAGCTGGCACTAAGATTTAGTGATTGGTTTGAAGAAGTGATAGGTGTAGATACGGAAAGGGAAATGTTAGCTGAGGCTAATCGTCTGTCTAAGAACTACAGGGTAGATAATGTTACTTGGATGCAAGGCAGAACAGAAGAGTTACTGAACGACTGGGGTTCCTTCCGTCTCACCATCCTGGCCAAAGCATTTCATTGGATGGATAGAGCGCCTATTCTTGAAATTCTATATCACAGTTTGAACGAAAATGGCGGTATCGCGATTATTGATACTTTTAATGTTGAGCAAGAGCCTTTATCTTGGCAGCTTAAGGTAAATGAAGTAGTAAAACGTTGGTTAGGAAACGAAAGAATAGCAGGGGACAGCACCTATACTCATCCTAAAGAAAGATATGAGGATGTTGTAGCGAGATCTAGTTTTGAAGATGTGGAAAGAATGGATTTACCCAGTTATTCAATCACATGGACCGTGGATTCGATTCTTGGGAATTTGTATTCCACATCCTATGCCTCTAAGCGATTATTTGGAGATCACTTAGAACGATTTGAAGCGGATATGAAATCTTCTTTATTAGAAATTGAGCCTTCGGGTAAATTTACTGAAGAGTTGTCAGTTTCCGTGATCACAGCTTTCAAGCATAAATGCCTTCGGCGTCCTTATAAGGACGATAAGCGTTTAAGCGAGAAATATAAGACATAAAGTATAGGTGTAAAACTTATACTTTCTGATATTTTAAAAAAGAAGCAAACTTACAATAAGAACCTCGAATTGATCTCACCACAACCAGCTGTGTTAGGGGGAAGTTTTAGAGAGAATGTGTTCTTTTTCAGTATGGATTTCACTTGCTTAGGAGTTAGTGAGGGATTTCTCTGCAGCAATTGCGAAATAACACCAGAGACTATAGGTGTTGAGACGCTGGTACCGGACAGTACAAAGTAATCTTTCGCTATCCGCAAGGAAGGAAGTTCGCGATCTAGCTTGGAGCGTGGAGCACGAAGGGAAATGATCGTCTCGCCAGGAGCTACGAGGTCCGGTTTCTTCCGTCTTCCCGGTGCAGGTCCACGGCTGGAATACGAGGTAATTCGGTCGTCCTTTTGTGTGAGCGTACGACGATCATCGACTGCACCGACAGTAATTGCTGAAGGACTAATGCCTGGTGACTCGATCGTACTTCGCTTAGGGCCGCTATTTCCTGCCGCAATCACAACGATGAGACCGGCCTTTACGGCTTTTTCCACGGCTTGGCACAGAGGGTCATCAGCACAAGGTGAATTTACTGTACCCCCGAATGACATCGAAAGGATACGTAGTTTTAATCGTTTCCGATTAGCAATACACCACTCGATTCCTTTAATAATCGTGGAGTCATATCCGTCGCCATTTTTATCGAGTACTTTGACACCAACGATCCCTGCCTCTGGAGCAGGGCTTTTGTATTTTCCTTTGCTCATCCACCCGTTGCCTGTCGCATCCCCTGCGATATGAGTTCCATGGCCATTATCGTCATAAGGTCGTTGTCTATGATTGATGAAATCCTTAAAGCCGACAATTCGATTCAATGGTTGAGTCAGATCCGGGTGCCGATACACTCCTGTGTCAAGAATGGCAATGTTGACCCCTTTTCCAGTGAGTCCCTGTTTCTTTTGGACAGCTGAAGAACCGATGGATGGTGTCGCTATATAAAGTGATGTTTTTTTGATTCCGTCCACATAGATTTTATCGATCCCATGCCAACCGCACATCTGTTTCAGACATTTCATTGAAACTCGTGATGATACTGAATTTAGCATTGGGAGGTGATGTTTGATAGGGAAGTCGTGTAATTCTAAATGTTTTTGTAATGACTTCAGCTGTGCTGGGGTCATTTTTTGTTTGAATTTGATAATGATGGGAATTTTAGCGGATTTACCGCGAGGAACATGGGATTGTTGAATTCTTTTCCTCAACGCCCTATGGATTCTTGAACTATATTGCTCTAGCCACAATTGTCCGTTCATTTATTAATGGATCACCTCACAAGTGCATTATATGCACCTCTGATCCTGTGGGTACGAATCTATGAATCTAGGAATTTAACACATTTCTAGATTTGTGGGTAAAAGTGAGGTCAAGCATTACAAATCTTGCATTTACTAACGTATCCTAAAAAGAAAGTGGTGAAGTAAATGGCAATAATTAAGAAACCAGTTAACAAGAAAGCAGTTATGGCGACCAGAGCCCTTGCGGCTAAACGAGCAAAGGCAGCTGCAACAAGAAAGAAGCGGAGAGTTAGACAGACACTGGACAGATTTATTGTTCTCGCAATTGGTACAAATGCAAGTGGTACACCTAAAGCAACTACGGGGTGGACGGCTTCATTAAGAACAGGAACTACAACGGTAACCACCGATTTTGACGAATTTGGTGTAGCTAGATTCCCTACTATCAGCACTTTAACAACAGTTTCTTATCTGCTCACATTAAGAGATGAGAATGGAGCTAATATAAGAAGCTTTACCGTCCCATCAGACCGTGAATTTTTTGTGGCTAGATTTTAGTTTGGACAAGTCAGCTTTATTTCTATAGTAAAGAGCACGTGTCGATCCTATATCGCCGCGTGCTGTTTTGATTTGTCTAACGCTAATCCTTTCACTGGATATTGATGCAAGGGGAATTCCTTATCCTACTATTACTGCTGGGGAATAACGGTCTAGGACATCCCTTGTAGTGGCAGAGATAATCCGTATCGTGAGGGAGAGCGACTAGTGTTACCTTCCTCCTGCTGCCTCTACTATTGCCGTGAAAATGGCGAGATGTGTTATGTTTGTCCAAGGTTAAAGGAAGAAGAAAGAGAAGTGAAAAAAGCGAAGATTCTCGCAACTCTATAAGTAAATTAGGTTTCTTATGCATATCGACCACGTCCTTTGGATGTGGTTTTTTTGTGATTATAAGAAAGTGAAAGTTGCACACTATACATAAACCTTATTTTTCAACGAGAATGGTTGTTCTCTTTAAGGGACGGCAAAGGGCTTTATGCTAGTTTAAAATTAAAATAAAATTCTTGACACTTCCCACTGATAAACATTATCATTGGCATAGTAAGTGAAAATGAAAATCATTATCACTACATGGATCGTATAATTATACATACTCGGAGGGATAGATTTTGAAGAAATTATTAGTACTTCTGGTTGTTGCAGCACTTAGTGCGATGACTGCATGTTCGTCCACGAATACAGCGGACAATCAAACAAAGAATGAAACAGTAACAAATACAGCTGCTAATGAAACGAAAGAAGCTAATGCAGCGAATACAACTGAAGCAACGAATAATGCGGATGCTGGTAAGGTGTACAGTCTGGAGAATGATGGTGTGGACGAAGCTTTGTTCAATGAAGCGTTGAGCCAATTCCCAGCCACAGTTCCCCAGCGTATTGTAACTACATCTGTACCGTTAACAGAAATGCTCTACTTGCTCGGAATCACACCGGTTGGTGTACCTACCTCAACGAATCCAATCCCTGCTGAGTTTGAATCGATAGATAAAATTGGTTCGCCTATGGCACCGGATCTGGAAGTAGTAACTAAGCTTGAGCCAGACTTGCTGCTGGGAGCGGAATCGCTTCGAAGTACCCTAGATAAGACACTGGAAGGAATGGATTTGCAAAAAGCATATCTACGCACAGAATCCTTCGAGGATTTAAAGCTTAGTCTTAAAGTATTAGGCACTTATTTTAATAAAAAAGATGAGATGAATGCGGCTTTGACCAAGATTTTGGATAAAGAAAATGAACTAAGTAAATTAGCCGAAGGAAAAGAACTACCAAGCGTGATGCTCGTCATTGGAACTTCTGATTCCTTCATGGTCATGAGTGAGAAATCTTATCTAGGTAGCTTGGTGAAAAAACTTGGTGCTGATAACATTGCGACTTCTGTTCTCAAAGTTACAGACACTTACTCTCCTATAAATATGGAGAACGTTGTAGCCGCTGATCCTGACGTCATTCTCGTATTGGCTTCAGGTGACCACGGAGCGACAAAGGACAAATTTAAAAAAGAAATAGAGAAAAATGAAACTTGGACGAAACTCTCCGCTTATAAAAACGACAAAATCCAGATTTTAGATTACAGCGTGTTCGGTGTAACTTCGATCATTAACGCTGAGACAGCCCTAACTGAAATTGCAAAATACTTCTATGAATAATTAAAGGAGACGGCAAGTGATAAATACATCTCGTAGCAGAATAGTTGTTATTATAACGGTAGCACTAGCGCTCGTTGCCGCGATTATCGCAATCGGACTAGGCTCTGTATTCATTCCGGTATCAGACATACTCAGCACGATCTTTGGTTCATCGTCCAAGGCGGTGAATGCCACCATCATATGGGATATTCGATTGCCACGTGTATTGCTGGCGATGATCATCGGAGCAAATATAGCGATCTCGGGCGCACTGCTGCAAGCTGTGATGGGTAACCCACTTGCTGATCCTGGATTAACGGGTGTAACTAGCGGGGCGGCTGCATGTGTACTTGTCATCATGCTTGCTGCACCACAGTATACTCAGTTCATTCCGATTGCTGCTTTTGTTGGAGGGCTAATCGCTGCAGGTATTGTATATGCATTAGCATGGAGACGAACCGGCATTTCGCCGATCACCATTATTTTATCTGGCGTTGCTGTGAATGCGCTCTGCGGTGGACTCATTGGACTCTTAACAATCATGTACAGCGATAGACTTCCTGCAGCGGTTCAATGGCTTAACGGCAGTCTTGCAGTAAAAGGGAATAATGCTTTGATGATGGTCTTCCCATATGCGATTGCAGGTTGGATCTTATCGTTCTTCGCGATTCGTAAGGCAAATATTATTCGTCTGGGTGATCAGGTTGCTTCGAATCTGGGTGAAAATGTGAACCGAATTCGTATCCTACTCTCCTTACTGGCAGTATTTCTAGCGGCTATTTCTGTAGCAGCCATTGGAATGATCGGATTTGTCGGTCTAGTTGTACCGCATATGGCGAGATTGCTCGTTGGTTCAGATTATAAATATCTTTTGCCGATGAGTATGGCTCTTGGCGCATTGGTACTGTTGATTGCGGATACCGGTGGGCGTACCTTGTTCGCACCTTTAGATATCCCCGCGGGTATCCTTATGGCTGTGATTGGTGGACCTTATTTTCTATACCTGATGAGAAAGAAGGCGTTCTAACATGTTTACTGTCGATTCCATTTCGATTCGGTATGAGCAGAAAAGCGTGATTAACAACTTCTCTTTTTCCGTGAAAAAAGGTGAGATCGTCTCCATCATAGGACCGAACGGCTCCGGCAAATCCACACTACTCAAAGCGGTATCGCGGCTAATTCCTTATCATACGGGTGTGGTCACACTCGATGGTACGGATCTGAAGTCTATGAACGCCAAACAAGTCGCACGAAAAATGTGCATGCTGAGCCAGAAGAATCAAGCACCGAATGATATGACAGTGATCGATCTTGTCTCTTATGGCAGGTATCCACACATAAAGTGGTTCGAGAGATTGAACCATGAGGATATGGACATTGTCCATTGGGCTCTTGAGAAGACACATTTGATGGAGTGTAAGGACCGAGCTGTGGCTTCTTTGTCAGGTGGTGAATCACAGCGTGCTTGGATTGCAATGGCTTTAGCACAGCGTCCCCTCATCATGTTGCTTGATGAACCAACCACGTACTTGGACATTTCTCACCAGCATGAAGTGCTTGAGCTTGTTCGCGAGTTAAATCAAGACATGGGTATGACCGTTGTGATGGTGCTGCATGATCTCAATCAAGCCTCTACTTATAGCGATAGTATTGTTGTAGTGCAGGCGGGTGAAAAAGCGATGTATGGCACACCCAATGAAGTCATGACAACCGAAATGATCCGGGATATATACCGAATGGATGCGGAAGTCCAGTATGTGCCTACAGAGAAGAAACCTCGTATTCATTTATTGAGTACTGTTCGATAGATTCATAGTGTAATTAATTACATAACATATTAATGGAGGGATTTTAAATGAAGAAGCCTGTAGATGTAGAAAAAAATAAAGAAAACTACTTGCAATTTATTAATAAACGTAAGAATCTGATTTTGAGTTTAATCGATGATGAAGGTAAGCCCTTTATTAGTTATGCACCTTTCGTAAAGAAAGACGGCAAGCTGTATATCTATATTAGTAAGATCGCAGAGCACTATGGCTATATGGAAAATAATGATTTTGTGGACGCCTTTCTAATTGCGGATGAGTCTGAAACAAACAATAAATTTGCAACTGAGCGTGTGCGCTGGAGTTGTACCTCAAGCAATTTCGGGAATGATGTACATGAGGATATCTTTGAGTTGTTCAATGCTGATCACGGTGAGGCAATGCTGAATTTGTTGCGCGGACTGGATTTTTCCCTGTTCGAACTGACCCCTCTGAAGGGCCGCTATGTCGTAGGTTTTGGATTGGCCTTCGATATTGATGTGGATGCGAATGTATTTAATCACGTTGTTATTGATAAGAAGAAAGATGAAGAAGCTGTACAAGGGAGCAAATAGCCGATGACTATTACTTCAGTACTGCCAATCTGGCAAGCGGTTCAAGAGCGATTTCATAAAATGGTGAAGGCTTTACCGGAAGAAGACTTAAATCTAAAATTAGGAAATTCAACCATTGGTGGTTTGATTTCTCATAATGCTGAGGTAGAATTTATGTTTGCAGAGTGGTTCTTTGGTAGACCTAAACCTCAAGCCAATGATGCAGCGTATGCTACATTAAGTGAACTGGTGGATCTGTTGACCGCTTCCAATGAGAATCTAATGGCAGCGATGCAGGAGCTTCCAGAAGAAGCTTGGCAGGTGAGTGTAGAGTCGTCTTTTGGCACATCTACTCCGCTTGAAGCGGTAGGCAGACTTATGTATCACACAGGTATTCATGCCGGACAGATTTCTCTTATACAGAAAAATGCGGTTTGAAGTGAATAAATTTATTGAATTTGTGAGTTGACCTTCTTGAGAAATCAAGGAGGTTTTTTTATTCGAGTAAATAATGAAAGTGGATCTCTAATTCGCAGTAAATGAACCTATGCTGTAGATGATTCCGAAATGTTTGCTATGTACGCCTCCGTAACTTTAGAAGCAGTAGATATGATCGCCACACACGTAAATCAATTAATTGGGCAAATCGCACGTATTATTGAAAAAGGTATACAAACCGAGGAGTTTAGAGCGTTGGAATCAGAGGTTACGGCGAGAGCTATTTTTAATGCAACATCACGATTTCATCATCCTGCTCATACGAAAGAGTGGCAGTCGGCTACGATCGATCAGGAGTTTGCCTCCGTTTGGGATTTGATGCTTTCCGGAATTTTGTCATAAATTCTTATAGCTTATTTCATAATAGAAGAATGATGGATTAAACCTTTTAATGAAGATCGGGAGGTTTTTTTTGCGTCAGGAGAATCAATAATTTAATTGAATTCAAGGGTGAGTGCAGCCGTAATCAGGTGGATGAGATGGTGAAAGAACTTGGTCTGAAGGACGTTGAAGTCGTCTTAGGAATCGGTGGTGGCAAGACGTTGGATACAGCAAAAGCAGTAAGCTACATGGCGGATCTGCCGGTAGTTATTGTACCCACTGTGGCCTCAACAGATGCACCTTGCAGCGCTTTATCAGTGTTGTATACGGATGAAGGTGACTTTGATTGCTATCTTCCCTTAAAAAGAAATCCCGACATGGTCATCGCAGATATCGATATCATTGCTAAAGCTCCTGCAAGATTACTGGTTGCTGGAATGGGTGACGCCTGATCCACCTTTTACGAAGCAAGAGCTTGTCGACAATCAGGGGCGGTTACTCATGCTGGTGGGACTAGTACAATCGCAGCCTTCTCATTAGCACGTGCATGTCTGGACACACTTCTCGCTGAGGGTGAAACGGCATTAGAAGATGTCAAACAAGGAATCACCTCTTCTGCGGTGGAACAAATTGTTGAAGCTAACATTTACTTAAGTGGCCTTGGGTTTAAGAGCGGTGGGCTTGCCGCAGCCCATGCCATTCATAACGGACTGACGCTAAATGAGGGATGCCGGAGTACGCTGCATGGTGAGAAGGTTGCTTTTGCTACGATCGTACAGCTTGTACTGGAGAAGGCTCCGAATGAAGAGATCGATCAGGTCATTGATTTCTGCAAAAGAGTTGGACTTCCAGTAACACTTAAGGATATTGGAATCACCAGTAGTGAGACCGATAAGTTAATGGTGGTGGCAGAGGCTAGCTGCTCCCAGGATAGCTCAATGTGGAATATGCCTTTCGAGGTTCAAGCTGTGGATGTGCTAGAAGCAATCCTTGCTGCTGACGAGCGAGGGCAATAGAAAAGCTCGATTGTAAATTATTGCGAACCCTGCACGTACATATTTAACCTTCGTGATCCAAACAATGAGAACAATTGTTTAAGACGAAGGAGGAGTTCCTCTTGATGAAGGACAGTCGAAAAGTTAAACGTTATTTACTAAATTGGATTGCTGTTGCTGCAGTAATGATTACCGCAATTGTTCCGGCGACGCCGTCTGTCTCTGCAGCCACGTCTAAAGACAACGTTACAAATACGCAGCTTGAAGAGAGTACACCTAAACGCAATAAGGTCGTTATTATTATTGATGATTTCGGCAATGACATGAAGGGGACGGATGAAATGTTCTCGCTACCTGTGAAGCTTACGGTGGCTGTTATGCCTTTCTTACCAACATCCTTTAAAGATGCCACTCGGGCGCATGAACGCGGGGATGATGTCCTGCTGCACTTGCCGATGGAGCCGCGCCAAGGAAATCCGAAATGGCTAGGACCAGGAGCCATACTGGCCAAGATGTCCGATGAGGAAGTTCGCCAAAAGGTAGAGTCGGCACTCGATAATGTGCCTTTTGCCATCGGTATAAATAACCACATGGGCTCTAAAATCACCGGGGACGAGCGGATTATGGCCGTGATCCTATCCGTATGCAAAGAACGGGGATTGTTCTTTGTGGACAGTAAGACCAACTATCATTCCATTGCTGGCAATATGGCTTATCGAATGGGATTACCCCGCGTGGAGAACCATATCTTTCTGGATGACACACACACGGCTAGTCATGTTATGAAGCAAATGGGCCTCGCTAAAGATCTAGCACAGGATCAACGATTCTGCGTAACCATTGGTCATGTTGGCGTACATGGGAAAGAGACCGCAGCAGGGATCCGCAGCGGTATTGAGCAATTGAAAGACAGTGTTGAATTTATAGGCATTTCTGATCTGGTTAAAAACGAGATGAAATGGAGCTCTCATCCTACACTTCCATAAGATAAGCTACAATACCATCAGCGATGGCTTCTGCGATTTGTTGCTGCCCTTTAGGGGTGCATATCTTTTCGCGGTCGGTCGGACTACTTACAAAACCCGCCTCAACGATAACGGTTGTGGCGGTTATTTTGTTGAGTAAATAAAAGGGCTTACCTGGTCTTGGTTGAGCCTCGACATCGTAAAGATTGTTTAATTGGTGCTGAATGGATTTAGCAAGGATGAAGCTGCGGCCTTCTTGACGGTACAACACGAGTGGTCCATGTTTTGAAGGTGAAGGTGCCCAGTTAATATGAATGCTGACCACTACATTAGCTGGGAGCGTCTCGGCCAGCTCTTTGCGCTGCGCAAGATCCCGCAGATGGCGAGATTTGCTGCGCAACCAGCGGTTTTCGTCACTGGGTGCATAATCACCATTGCGATTCAAGATTACGTCAAATCCATCACTGCGTAACATCAGAAATAATCGACGTGAGATATCTAACGTAATATCTTTTTCAAGAATATTACCGTAGGAAGTTCCACCGTCGATGCCTCCGTGTCCCGCATCAATTAGAATCATACGGTGGCCATGACCTAATATATGCTGACGGTCATCCTTCATCACGGGCTTCTCTGGTGTCGAAGAGGCATAGGAGCTTCCCATAAACAACAGTAGTAGTCCTAAGGTAGTTAGAGTAATACGAAAGCCACATAAAGTAG
Organism: Paenibacillus sp. FSL K6-0276; assembly: GCF_037977235.1. Taxonomy (NCBI): domain Bacteria; kingdom Bacillati; phylum Bacillota; class Bacilli; order Caryophanales; family Paenibacillaceae; genus Paenibacillus; species Paenibacillus sp. FSL K6-0276. Next base: position 2,204,705 of record NZ_CP150276.1, read on the forward strand.
CTGCTGTTCTGGAAAAGGAATGTTTTCTCCAGTTGTTCAAGTGAAACGCCTCCTTGCATGTGAATAACGTGTCCTGGATTCTTTGTTAGATTGTGCTTTATTAGGTAAACCTATACGACAAATCAAGAAGTCTGCTGTTTAGATCTAAGTGGAGTGGTGCACACTAAGAGCATGGAACGGACGTTGATCATCTAATTTCACTTACAAGGTAGGGGGTGTCAAAATGGCTTCCGGTGGCGATGAGCTTGTAAAGTATATAACGGAGAAGGTAGTCGTATATATCGAGGATCCGCGTGCCATACATGCCCGTAGAGCTGCAACGAAGCAGCCGTGGTCACAGAAATGGTTCGGCATGCTTCCACTTGGGTGGTCTATCTGGCGAAGCAAGTGGACTCATGGCAAAAAAGAATAAATGTTAAAATAGCAAATAACCTTCCAGTGCCTTTGTTCATGGGTGACAGTGGAAGGTTATTTGCATTTTTTTGTCAACGATTATATCCGAGTGCTTTGGTATTTCTGTCTGGCAGCTTATGCAGTGTTCCATTATTCTGTAGTGCAGAGAGAGGTAAGTAGCGTTTTCCTTCAGGGCCTGACGCCGCGTATACGGTAAGATTGTTGTTCTCAGCTTGAGCTTGTCCAAAAGAAGGCTGCCAGCTTTGATATCCTGTAATCATAAAAGGTGCCCCAACAAGGTCATTTCGCCCAGCAGCTTGATAAGCAATGCTCTCCTTGGGTCGAATCAGAAGCGCGATATTGTCGCCGCTCACTGTGGTTAGTTTAGGAGCGGTCAGCCATAGGATATCTTCGTAAGGATCATCTGATCCTCCACTATTGAAGGCTGATAGCGGTAATACGTCAGGATTGAGATTAGTGATTACATCTGTTACTGGAGGCTGCTCTTTGAGGACTTCTTCCGCCTTGCTAAGTGTCCAAGGTAAAATTTGTGGCACGGAAGCATTGATGTAAACCGTCTTTTCGTCAATGGTTATTTTCCAGACCGGTAGAAGCGGTGCATATAAAGCAGTGAGTTTTATTTTTCCTGAAAAAGATGAAGTAATGAGACCTTTCTGCACCAAAAACTGGCGCAGATCATTTAAACTGTATGGAAGTCCGTATGTGCCGGCTCCATATTCACTTAGCATATATCCGCCTGTATCGGTAGCAGAAATGATCATGTATCCGATCCGCTCTTCGCCCTTCATTACATTGACAAGCCAGCTATGAGTACCTGGACCAAGGGGATAATATTCTATCCCTGCGTCCTTCCAGGCTGTAAATGGAGCTTCTGCAGCGAGCTTGTTCAGTGTAGCCTTAGCGAATTCTTGGACCGTGGCGGGAGTTGGTAAGGCACTCATCTTCAGCTGAGGTATCGCATCCTGAGTGACCGACTGGATTACACTTACTCTGGTTGCGGCAAGCACCGAAGGGGCACTGGAACTCGTTACAAACAGTCCGAAACATAGAAACAGGAGGAGGCATCCTTGACTCGCAAGACGTAACATCCGCCTTAAACTTATTTTCATGGCGTCGTTCACCTTTCTTTGTTATGAAATATCAGAAAGTATAAGCTTCTTTCTATTGTAGTGGACAAGCTATAAAAAGGCTGTTGCTTGCTGTCGCGCCTGGAGGCGGAAGTTCTCTTGTTTTTTTGCCTGCTTTTAGCGAGTAGGGTCGCATTCTATAGGCTCCGCAGATGAAACAGTCCATAGGTTATCGCAGAAACTGCAATTTGCGGCTCATATTGCCAAATGGTCTCCTGTCGACGACGGTTGTACTGCTCCTGAGTGCCTAGACGTTTTTCTTCATCAGGCTCTTTCAGCAATTCTCCGTAATAAATATCAATGATAGCCAGCTCGATTCTAAGACGCTCGCGTGCCTGTTCTGCCCAAGTGTAATCAAGTTCGGCTAGCTGAGAGGTAAGATGTGCTTCCAATAAATCTGTAGCGGCTGTCACTGTCAGTTCATAAGGTTGGATATGCACGTTTTCTGGTAAACGGGGGATCATCTCCCGCGAGGATATCTTAGCGTTAAAATCATCAATGATGTTCCCTTTTGTCAGAGATATTCCAAGATAATGCAGTTCTTCCCGTTTCAAATCGCAGCTCATCTCCACTTTATAGCAGACACCGAGCCAAGGTTCATAGGCTGCAGAGAAGAGTGTATTCCGTTGCCTGCTACCGGGATCTTCAAATAAGTAAAGGCATTTTCCTTCATCTTGGGCTGCACTCCAAATTTGCTGCAGGCGCTTGCTTCCATAGATGATATCTTCACGTCTTATCATGCCGGGCCCAATTCGTGGCAGAGCTGGAACAATACCAAAGTAGCGGGCAAGGATGCTGTCTTCTGGATTTGAAGAGGGGACATGAACCACATTAGATTCAGGTGATGCTGAATTCAATAGATCCGAGCTCACCTCAACATCGGCAGTCGAGTCCATCGCTGGGTTTCCTGTAATTGGTGGGTTCATTGCTCCGATGCTGCGATTTATCGTAGGCGGAACTTCTATAGCTGCCTGGCTGTCGTATTTTTCCGGATCAAAAACAAAGGTGAAAGAGAGCGTCTCCGGATCAACACCAGTACGCTCTACAAATCCCCAATAATAAGGACGATCTGTAAGCATTCTGTCAGCTCTTGGCGATAGCTTTACAGTTACGTGAATGGGCGATACTTCAATAATGGAGCATTCTGTCGCCTCCAGATAGTCCATTACATGTTTACGTACTTCCTGTGAGGTGAGGGTCATGTCGCAGTCTCACTTTCCTTTTTAATACCCTGAGTCAACTCACTTAGGGATTCACCAATATGATCTAGCTCATTTCGCAGCTCTTCATCGGAGCGGGATTCGAGCATGATTTTGTATAAACTTTTCTCCAGAGATTCTTTCTTCTCAAAACGCTCCAGAATCACATCCAGCCCTCCAATGACCATTTCGAACATATTGATCTTCTCGTGTAGCAGATGCAGAATATGTTCTTCAATGGTGCCCTGTGTGGACAAATTATAGATAACCACGTCATTTTCCTGACCTAACCGGTGCACCCGCCCAATCCGCTGTTCTACTCTCATAGGATTCCAAGGTAGATCGAAGTTGATCATATGGTGACAGAACTGCAGGTTAATGCCCTCACCACCCGCCTCGGTTGCGATCATGACTTGAGCACGGCCGCGGAAGAGATCCATCATCCAGTCTTTTTTACCACGGTTCATTCCGCCGGAATAAGAAACACACATTAGCCCATGTTCGCGGAAATACTGAAGCAAATATTCTTGAGTCGCGCGGTACTCCGTGAAGACGATGACTTTTTCATTCATTTCTTGAATGAGGGATAGCGTTGTTTCGGCTTTGGTGTTGGTTTTAACCGTACGAAGTGTCTGCAATAGCTCCATCATCCGATCGCGTTTCGGAGAATCAGCGGGTAGCTTCTTGATCAGATTAACTAAAGTGATGAAGACGGCATCCCGGCTGCTGCACACCTCGCGCTGAAGCGTTACCAAGGAAAGCATACTACTGAGATTGCCGCCCGATTCTTGATACTGGTCTTTGACAAAAGAAGTGACAGCGTCATATAATACTCTCTCTTCCTGTGAAAGAACTAGCGGAATATTACGGACTTTTCGTTTCGTAAAGTTAACAGGTCCTTCACCACGCCGATTGCGGATCATCACCTTCGAAAGCTCGTCCCTTAGCTGACCTTCATTCTTGGGTTGCCGTTTATCAACGACGAAATTTGAAGCAAAATCGCCCTGATTTCCTAATTGCCCCGGCTTCAGTAAAGTGATCAAATTAAATAGCTCGCCCAGATCATTCTGAACGGGAGTAGCGGTTAGGAGCAGGCAATATTTCTTGCGTAATTGCTGTACAAATAGATAATTAGTCGATTTCTTATTCTTCAACTTGTGGGCTTCATCAATAATCAACATGTCATATTCATTTTCCAGCAGCATTTCTTTATGTGGATCACGTTTCGCGGTGTCCATAGATGCGACGACAATCGCATTTCCCCAGGAGTATGCTTTTTTCTGTGCAATAGCTGATATGCCAAACTTGGCATTCAGCTCGCGGACCCACTGCAATACGAGGGAAGCGGGTACCAGAATAAGAACTTTAGAGACGAGACCGCGAACAAGATATTCCTTGAGTACAAGTCCAGCTTCAATCGTCTTTCCTAGTCCAACTTCGTCTGCAAGAATCGCGCGGCCTGACATCTCAAACAGAACCTTATGCGCGGTATCGAGCTGATGAGGAAGTGGGGATAATCCGGATAAATGCTTCATGCATTGCAGCTCATCGAAGCTTGTTACTAGACCCGTTTGTTCTCCTTGCACGGCAAGCCTGGACAGACGGAAATCTCCCCACGGACCGCCTTTTTCCAGTTTGAGTTCTAGATCCTGCAGCCAATTCCGGTCAAAAGAAAGAGGAACAGGCAGTATAGGCGCGGGCTTCCCACCTTTGTGGGGTAGTGAATTACGGAATAATTGCGTCATGGTACAGCCTCCTCAGGCGCTAATTCATATCATCATTCGTAGAAGTAGTATGCTCTTAAACAAGAGAATTCATAACCTTCTATTTTTCTCGATAGCCTTTAAAAAAGAGAGTAAAAGCGAGAAAACGCGGCAAGGTTTGCGATATTTCGGCTGCTTGACTCTATTTTCGAAAAAGACCTTCGATACAATATGTGGTATAGTTTAAAAGTTGACGCACACAATATATTGTGACAAAAGCTTGAATTTGTGGGTTTATAGGGCGCTCAGCTGGTATTTGTTATTGACAAGATGAACTTCCTACATACACCGTAAGGCGGAAGATAAGTGTAAGGAAGTTTTTGTTGTGGGTCACAAAACGTAAGCCCACACCTTGGAATGGAACTGATATTTACTACAATGCGGGAGGTTTTTTTATTGAGTAATGTGGAACGTAAGCAACGCCTTGAAGGGCTAAGTGAAAAAATATTTTTGGATCGTTATGCTTGGAAGGATGCCGACAGCAACAATGCTAAAGTGGGCGATGTTGTACTCGTTCTAACAAAGGATGATCCGAAGTTTCCAACGAAGGAAGTCGGAGAGATCGTAGAACGTAGCGGCCGAATCGTAACCGTTAAGACGCGCAGCGGCGAACTTGTGAAATCAGATGTTGAAAAGCTGACGCTTAATATAGAAAAAACACCAGAGGAAATGTGGGATCGTCTGTCTACAGCTATGGCTTCTGTTGAGAAGACACCTGAACTTCAAGAAGAATGGGCAGGTAAATTCCGTTCGATTCTGGATGATTGGAAGCTCGTGCCGGGTGGACGTATTGCGGCTGGTGCAGGCGCTAGTGAAGAACTAACACTATTCAACTGTTATGTAATTCCTTCTCCAAAAGATAGCCGTGGCGGTATTATGCAGACATTGGCTGAAATGACAGAAATTATGGCTCGTGGTGGCGGTGTAGGGATTAACCTATCATCACTACGTCCACGCCGTGCGATTGTGAGAGGTGTGAATGGTTCATCCAGTGGTTCTGTATCTTGGGGCGGTCTGTTTAGCTATACCACTGGATTAATTGAACAAGGCGGTAGCCGCCGTGGTGCGCTTATGCTCATGATTAATGACTGGCATCCGGATGTTGAGGACTTCATTACCGTGAAGCAAACGATGGGTCAAGTCACTAATGCTAACCTTTCGGTATGTGTGAGCAATAGCTTTATGAAGGCTGTAAAAGAAAATCTGGATTGGGATCTCGTATTCCCGGATACGACAGATCCTGACTATAACGATATGTGGGATGGCGATCTCGACAAGTGGAAGGCTGCGGGCAAAAACGTTATTCATTATCGCACCGTTAAAGCGCGTGATGTGTGGCGCACCATTATCGAGTCGGCTTGGAAATCTGCGGAGCCGGGCGTAGTGTTCATGGAATACTACAATCAGATGTCCAACAGCTGGTATTTCAATCCGATCATTTGTACGAACCCATGTGGGGAGCAAGGGCTGCCAGGCTGGGGAGTCTGCAATTTGTCCGCTGTGAACCTGTCCAAGTTTTACGATGAGAAGAATCATGATGTAGACTGGGAAGATCTCGCGACTACGACGCGTTATTCCGTTCGTTTCTTGGACAATGTCATTGATAAGACACCTTATCATTTCCCGGAAAATGAAGCGAATCAGAAAAATGAACGCCGTGTGGGTCTAGGAACGATGGGACTAGCGGAGCTTATGATCAAATTGAACATCCGTTACGGTAGTCCGGAATCTTTGGAGTTTCTGGACAAGCTGTACGGCTTTATGGCTCGTGAAGCGTACCTTGCATCGGCAGAGATTGCTGGTGAGAAGGGATCCTTCCTAGCTTTTGATACTGAGAAATACTTAATGAGCGGCTTTATGGAAAATATGGTCGAAGCGTATCCAGAGGTTGACGAAGCGATTCGCAAACATGGCATGCGTAACGTTACAGTTATTACTCAAGCACCAACGGGCAGCACAGGTACAATGGTAGGCACTTCGACAGGTATTGAACCTTATTTTGCCTTCAAATATTACCGTCAAAGTCGTCTTGGCTACGATGAGCAGTTCGTTCCAATCGCTCAAGAATGGCTTGAAGCTCATCCAGGTGAAGAGCTTCCAGAATACTTTGTGACCTCGATGGATTTGTCGGCTAAGGATCATATCCGTGCGCAAGCAGCGATTCAACGCTGGGTGGATAGCTCAATTTCCAAGACAGCAAACTGTCCGTCTGACTTCACGGTAGAAGAGACGGCTGAGCTATATGAAATGGCCTTCGATCTAGGTTGTAAAGGCGTTACGATCTACCGTGATGGTAGCCGTGACGTGCAAGTTCTGCAAACCTCGAAGAAGGAAGATGAGAAACTTACTTCAGCAGAAGAGGTAGCACCAGCAGTTGAAGCTGTAACGACTCCTGAAGTAAGTGCAAGTGTTGTAGCAGCAAGTCCAGCGCCACAAGTCACTACAAAAGAGCTGGATAAACAATACAAGAAACGTCCGCAGGTTCTGCGCGGCGCAACTTACAAGATCAACACACCTTTCGGCATGGCATATATTACGATCAATGATCTTGATGGCACACCGGCAGAAATCTTCCTGAATGTTGGTAAAGCAGGCTCTGACGTCTTTGCGATGGCAGAAGCACTCGGTCGTGTCTGCTCCTTGTTCCTCCGTTATGGAGATCATGGTGAGAAGGTGGAATTGTTGATCAAACATTTGAAAGGTATCGGCGGATCAGGCGCAATCGGCTTCGGTGCGAATCGGGTAGAATCCATTGCAGATGCTGTAGCTAAGGCATTGGAGACTCATGTACTGAATAACGCTCATGATGATCATCTGCCAGCACCAATTGCAGCAACATTGGAGCTGGAGGATTTCAACGAAGCTTTAAATGCGGAGTTGAAGGCGAGTGTTCCTGCGGCAACGTCTACCGATGATAGTCATGGTGGACATGGTGCGCATAACCACACTAGCGCTTCACGTGATCTTTGCCCATCTTGCGGCGGCGCTTCGCTGATAAATATTGAGGGTTGTAAGACTTGCGGGAACTGTGGGTATAGTCGCTGCGGGTAAATGAATGGGTTGGTAGATTTTCAGGTCAATTGTGATGGATCATGAAAGCTGCAAAAATGACCATATATGATGACAATAGTGGATCATGAAAGATGAAAATTTAATTTACTATTCATTATTTTGAATAAATATTCAAGGAAGTATATTTATGTGTTTTTACGCATGAAAATCAGTGGGTTTTTCATTTGGGTTGAGTAGATAAAAGTTTTATCTTTACTGGAATTCAATAATTAAGAAGAGTTATGCTTAGGATTGAGTTTTAAATGAACACTATAAAAGTCCCGATTAGGAATTTCCTATATCGGGACTTTTTGATGTGATAAATAATGTTATTTGTTTACTGATCTGAACAGTCCCTAATTTCGTAACCAAGGATCATTAGGAATAACTCGCCGTCCCATGCGTCATGGGCACTATAAGTATAAAAACGATGGATATATAGATTTGCTTCTTTCTATATATATTAAAATATCTAACACTGATAAGTCTTTATAAGCTACCATACCAAACATCTTCAACAGGCTCTAACCACTCTGTTTCGCCTGGCGTAATAGCAAGGTGTACAAACCAACTGTCTTTAGTCGCGCCATGCCAATGCTTTACATTTGGTGCAATTTTCACTACGTCACCTGTTTTAAGCAGTTGAGCGGGTTTTCCTTCTTCCTGATACCAACTTTCACCACCTGTGACTAATAAAACTTGCCCAACTTTATGTGAATGCCAGTTATTGCGGGCATTGGGGGCAAAATTTACGTTTGAATAATGAGTATAATAGCTATTTTTCTTGTTGGAGGATTTATCGGTTTTCATGAGTCTGTATAGGTGCGGTTGAACAAATCTGAACTTCTATTTCATCTTTAGTGAGACACTATTCTAATGAAATAAGGCTTTTTAGTCTTCTTTTTTGCAGCTGTGGTGATCCATCATAGATTTTGTGGTTTTTCATTTAGGTTTTTGTTACCTGACTAGGCTCCAAATCTTGGTACACAACTTATTTTTCGCCATCGACGATTTCATTATAGCGAAGAAATAATAAAGTTTTTAACGAAAAGCTGATATGGGATTTACAAACGGACTTGTTATTAATCAGCCGAACTTATCATGAAATTATGAAGCGTAACCGGAAAATGATTATGATTAGTTTTAAAGAAGCAGATATTTATACCGGGTTACATGAAAGGACAATAAAACTTCTATACAGTTTAAGATAATATGTACGTTATTTTACGGTTATATATGAGAAAGAGACGCTAATTGAAGCTTTGCATTTAGAAATAGAAGTGTGCAAGCGAATTATAGCCCATCTCGAACGGGAATTGAAAAGCTACAATCGGCTGTAACCATTAATAAGGAAATCATTTTAGAAGCTTTGATAGCTTATCCAAAGGTGCAACGAATAGAAGAAGAATGGATATACTCCGGGCGTTAATTAAGGAAATCCATATGGAAGCTGATCGTAAGAGCATAAAAAACATCGTCTTCTGGTTTACAGAAGACGATAGAACACACACATAATAGTTTACCAATGAGTGAAGGGAGAACCCTATCAAAGTGGGTACATTTGACTCGGAAAGTGTAAGTATAAAAACATCAAAGAAAGCGTTGACATTTTTATTGGAGTATTCTTATAATAGATTTGAAATCGATTACAATTGATGCCTAATTCGCTTCAACTGTTTTATACGGTTTTGAGAGTGGGAGAAATGGAAAGAGCAATCTTCTTCTTTTTTATCTTGATAATGAAATCGATTTCAAGAAAATGAGAGTCCAAGGGAGTCATATTACATTTGATGACTTAGGCGCTCAAACTGTGTTTATACGGTTTTGAAAGAGGGAGGTATGAAAAAATAATTCTGTTTTCTTTTTTATCTCGAAAATGAAATCGATTTCAAATAAAGAGCGTTGAAAGGAGTCATGTATGCAGTCCATAAGCACATCGGTAAAGCGCAAGCGGGGGCATAACAAATATTTCGCGGCGGTCATGGCACTGGTTTTACTGTTCCCGGGCGTGTTCGGGGGAATGGCACGAGATATCGCTTACGCGCAGGAGACGCCACCGCAGACGCAGACAGACAGCAAGTGGTATCAGAACTTTGAGCAGGCCGGGGCGGATAGAACCTATGGAATTTCTGCCGTCGGCACCTCATCAACAGCGTCGGTTACAGACCGGACACCGGGAGGCAGAAGTCGGGGAAGTGTGCGCCTGATTCAGACGAACGACAATAATCCCGGCGGCGGAGCCTGGAACACCGATGTTTACGGATTCACGGTATCGCCGCAGAAGGATACAGTTACAGAAGCGACCTATTATGATGCTTCTGCCTATAACTATTTAATTTTTTACATTCTGGACGCCGATGTTCATAACCCGAATGTTGTCATCCGGGATGCAGACGGGAAAGTATGGAATGCCAATACGGACCAGGCGCTGTCCGTGAAGGATGAGTGGACGAGGCTTTCGATTCCGCTCGATAAGACAAAACTCGATTTTTCGCGGATTGTCTCCATTTCGCTGGGCGAGTATTGGGGCTGGGGCAACATCTATTATTTTGACGAGCTGTACTTTGCCAAATCTGCTGACTCTCTGCCGCCTGCTTATCCGGATGATGGCTTAGAGCCGTCGGCGCCTGTCATGTACCAGAGCTTCGAACAACCCGGCAGTGATGGCAGCTATGGCTTGGCAGGTCAGGGAACCGCGACGGTCGCCCAGCGTGTCACTGCGGCTGCTGCTTATTCCTCAAACTCCGGCAGTCTTAAAATGGTGCAGAATACCTATACGGACGGGGAAGGGAAGGAACGGAACGAAGCCTGGAACACCGGTGTTTATGGAGCCGGAATTAAACCTGAGGGCGGCTTGACCGTATCCGGTGCGACGTATATGGATGCTTCCCCCTTCAGTTATCTGTTGTTCTACGTCAAGGATACGACAGCGGCAGCCGGATCCAGTATTCATGTTGTATTCAAGGATGCCGAAGGCGGGGTCTGGGATACGGAAACAAACGCAGCGGTCAAGACGGAGTCGAAGCAATGGGTGAAAATGACCGTAAAGTTGGACAAATCGAAAATTGATTTGTCCAGACTGCAGCAGATTGAGCTCGGAACGTACTGGGGTTACGGTAATGTGTACTACTACGATGATCTTTATCTGGCCCAGAACGAAACGGTTGCTTCGCCTGCCTTTGAGCCAGAGCGCACGGCCTTGTTCAATGATTTCGAGAGCGGAACCGGCTACTCCGCAGGCAGCGCTGCCACCGCCGTATCCTCAGGTGATATAGCCAACGCAGCGGGCATGGCCGGTGTCATGGTCACGACGGGCAAAAATGACTGGCCTTATACGGCCGGGAGTTATTTGAGCGTACAGCCCAAAAAAGGCGGTACGTTCGATGCGTCGGCTTATTCATATCTTGCTTTCTATCTGAAGGACACCCAGGGCAGCAATGGAGTGGAATTCCGCATCAAGGACGCCAACGGGGGCGTCTGGGACACGTGGGGAACCTCCAAATCGACCAAGAATAAATGGGTCAAAATGCAGCTTCCGCTTAAAGGTGCCTCAAAGATTGACCTGACAAAAATCGTATCGGTCGACGTCGGCTTTTACAATGCCGGAGTGTATTATCTCGATGATATGTATTTTGCCATGGCCGAAGACGATGTGCTGGCCGGCTTCATCAGCGGAACCCAGAATATCGGAGCGGTCTGGTATCAGAATTTCGAGACGAGAGGGCAGGACGGACGATACGGGATTACGGCCGGTACCGGGGTGAGTACCGCACTCAGCATGGAGAAATCGGCGAGTGCATACAACTCTGCGAGCATTCGGGCTGTGCTGTCCCAGGATTCGTCCAACCCTGCCATGAATGGGATAGCCGTCAGTCCGCAGGCGCTCGAAGAGTCTCCGGACAAGAACCTGCCATATGACTATCAGCCGGAGTTCGACGCCACAAATTTTAGCCATCTGATCTTTTATGTGTGGGATGAGCGGGGCGGCCAGACGCTGTCCGTACAGTTGAAGGATGCTGGCGGCAAAACGGTAGACTGGCAGACCGGAGAGACGACAGCAGACGGCTGGAATCGGATCGTCATGCCTTTGGACAAGAGCGTGGATTTCCAATTTACACGCCTTAGTGCAGTGACGGTGACGCCGGGGAAAGCGGGGACCTATTATCTGGATGAGTTTTATTTCGGTAAAAAAGAAAGCGCAGGCTTCCCGAATGCTGGCTATACGCAATTGGTGCTGAAGGATGTGGACGGCGAAGCGATGCCCTATTCGGGCAGTCTGCCGCTAGGTTCTTTCGAGAAGCAGCAGGACAGAACGTACCTCTCTTTAAACGGAGACTGGAAAAAAGAAAGAACCACCCTGGATTCCCAGCTGTCAGCAGCACCCCGGGACAGCGCCAGAACTGCCGGCCTTGAGGAAGAGGCGGGCGGCAGACAGCAGACGGGTTACAACGACTCCGGCTGGGCCGGCAAGACGCTGCCTCTCCCGGAGGATGAGAGCGCGGTTTACGAATCTCTGAGCGGACCGGAGAACAAGAGTGACAAGTCGGGTTATCAGGGCGGGGTATGGTACCGCAAGCATTTTGAGGTGAATAGTTCTCTTGAGGGGCAGCCTGCACAGCTTACTTTCCTCGGCGTCAACTATTTCGCGGATGTATGGATCAATGGACAATATGCGGGCGGGCATCAGGGCGGCTACACGCCGTTCGCACTGGACGCTTCCGGTCTATTGAACTATGGCGGCGACAATGTGATCGCGGTGCGGGTCGACAATCCGAAATGGGACACGTTCAATAACGGGGAAATACTGCCGTACGCGACGTCCGACTGGTTCAACTACACAGGAATCCTGCGGGACGCCTACGTTGAATTTATGCCGGACACCTATGTGGTGCGCAGTGATGTGCGTACGCTGGATACGGATGGACATCTGTCGGTCCGCACCTTTCTGAATCATACGGGCAAAACGGCGAAGCAGGTTCAGCTATCCTATACAGTCTACGAAGCGGAGATCGGAGAGGGTAACCGGCTCAGCGAATATGCGCAGGACCTGACGGGTACGGAAGCAGCCGCGGCGCAAGGAAACGCATTTACGGTTCCGGCCAGCGGGCAGGCTGTACAAACGGTCGAGGTGAAAGTACCTGAGCCGAAGCTGTGGAGTCCGTCTGAACCGAATCTGTATATTTTAAAGGTAGAGCAGAAGACCGGCGGAGCAGTAACGGACACCTTCTATACCCAGTTCGGTATCCGTACACTGGAAGCGGAGGGTGTACAGCTTAAGCTGAACGGAGAGTTGGCCCCGTTCCTCACCGGGGTCGGTTATACGGAGGACAGCAGCGACAAAGGACCTTCGCTGGATGATGCTACCCGGTACAGCGACCTGCTGAAGATCAAGGAGGAGCTGAAGGCCAATTTCGTCCGGACCGGGCATTTCCCGCACAGCCTGCCGACCTATCAGTATGCCGACCGGATCGGCCTGGCCATCTGGCAGGAAATTCCGGCCTATTGGTTCAGCGGAGAAGCCTTCGACCTGCAGCGTCAGCGGGGCCAGGCCAAGCAAATGATGGAGGAAATGATCTTCAGTAATTACAACCGGCCTTCCGTCTGGTTTGACGGAGTCAGCAATGAGTCAGGCGGGCAGCTGGAGCGTGTCAACTTTATCCAAGAGCTGCGCGACGCTGCACATGCCATCGACGGAACAAGACTGGTTGGCCAGTCCGCCGTGGCGAATCCGTACAAAGGCGTGAGCGACCATTCGCATTCCCCGGCGGATATCATCGGAATGACCATGTATTTCGGCGCCTTCTACGGTGCGAATACAGACTTGGAGACACAGGAGGAAATCGAGGCCATACATGCGCTGCATCCGGGCAAGCCGATCATCGCCACAGAGTACGGCTACTGGTCGGGTGACGAAACCGCCTCGGACACAAGGCAGACGACGCTGTTCACCGGCACCTTCAATGCCTTTGCCCGCACAGCTACCCGGGCGGAGGACGGAACGCCGAACCCGGACGGACTGCTGAGCGGCGCGGCCTGGTGGACTGCATATAACTGGTATACCAATATTACGGGCCTGCAGACGATGGGCCTGTATCATATGGACCGGACAACGCCGAAGCAGGTGAAGGATATTCTGGCGGAGCGGTATAACCGGTATAACCGGATTTCGGCCGGAACGCAGCCGAAGCCGGCCGGTATTTCGGCTTGGTTCCAGAGCTTTGAGTCGGGCCGGGGCTATTTATCTTCATCCGCTCAGCTGCAGCTGGAATCAGCAGCGGACAGTGTGGCCGGCAACGGCACGAAGAGTCTCAAGATCACAGCGGGCTCCGGTGCGGACGGAACTTATGCCGCATTTGTTCCGCAGGGCGGCGCGATCAACAGTGATTTGACAGGCTACAATTACCTGAACTTCTACGCCAAGGACAGCGTGGGGGACAGACCTCTTTCCGTTACGCTCGTGGATGCCGAGGGGCGTTCCTGGACAACGGAGACGGAAGGGAAGACGGTGAAAGACGCATGGACGCGGCTGAGTGTTCCGCTTCTGAAGGCGCAGGGCGTTCCGCTGTCCAGCCGGCAGCTGAATACGCTGGCGATTACCCAGATCAGGATCGGCGTGAACGCTTCTGAGCAGCTATGGGTCGACAACTTCTTCGCGGCAACCTACAAGACCGGAGCGGAGCCCGCTTCGTATCCTGTAGGTTCCAGCGGCTGGTTCCAGTCTTTTGAGGAGACAGACGTGCAGGTCGGCCAGGGTGTGAATGCCGCCGCAGCGGTGGACCGGACATTTGGGGTCAATCCTGGGGGAACGGGAAGTGTGAAGCTGGAAGTCACTGGAGACGGCGGCTCACCGGGAGCGGATAAGCAATCTGTCATCATTAGGCCCCAGGGCGGCGCAGCTTCCATAGATGCTTCCGGCTTCAATTATCTGGCCTTCTATGTTAAGGATATGCAGGGATCGAACACCGTCCACGTTACCTTTGAGGATACGGACGGCACGGTCTCCGTGAACAACTGGACCGATGTCGGTTCAGTCAAGGGGCAGTGGACGAAGGTGTATCTTCCGCTGATGAAGACCTCTGCGGATATCAGCCATCTGAAGGAAATCCGGTTGGCGGAGTGGAATCCAGGCACCTATTATTTTGACGATCTGTACTTCGCCGAATATCCGTCGGATGAAATTCCCGCCACGTATACGGAAAAGATTCCGGAGAAGAACCATCCGGAAGGCCAAATCAAGGTGGCAGCGGTCGGCGATAGCATCACAGCAGGAGCCGGGCTGAAATATGCCGGGGTAACGAGTTATCCGGCACAGCTCCAGTCGCTGCTCGGGAGCAACTTTGCCGTCAAGAACTTCGGTGTCAGCGGCCGTACGCTGCTAAAGGACGGCGACGATCCATACTGGAACGAAGCAGCATTTGCGGCCAGCCAGACTTATGCTCCAGACGTCGTGGTTATCCAGCTTGGTACCAATGACACGAAATCCTGGAACTGGAAGGAGGGGCAGAACCAGTTTCTGAGCAATTATAAAGAGCTGATTCAATTGTATCAGGCACTGCCAAGTCAGCCGAAGGTCTTTGTCAATCTGCCACCGGCAGTGTTCAACGATGATCCGAACCAGGCTTATGGTATTGTCAACTCCGTTCTGCAAAACGGGGTCATTCCTCTGATCCGGCAGGCGGCTGAAGCGACAGGCGCAACCCTGATCGACGTGAACGCGACCACAGCCGGAAGCCGCAGCGACTTCCCGGATAAGATTCATCCGAATCCGAAGGGAGCCTGGACTTTAGCCGATACAGTGGCCAAAGCCATCCGTGGCACACTTTACAACATCGGGGATACGGAGGTCACCACTTGGAAAGACGGTAAGGCCGGCGCGTATTCGATTATGTACGATGATGGTATCTACAAATCCGTTTTACGGTTTGCCGGATTGCATGAAAAATACAGTCTGAAGGGAACGCTGGCGCTCATCAGCGGCTGGATTGACGATGGTTATAATGACACTGGCGCTTCCACGGGCACGTGGGATCAGTGGAAAGCACTGCTGGATAAAGGGATTTTCGATGTAGCGAGCCATACGGTTACTCACCGGAATCTGACCACGCTCAGCGCGTCAAATGTGTCCTCCGAGTTCAAGGATTCTGTCGCCCGGATCAAGGAGAAGACCGGTTTTAAGCCGGAATCGCTGGCGCTCCCGTACAATACGGGCAATGCGGCGGTTGCGGCAGAAGCAGCCAAGTATTTCGTTGCCGCGCGCCAGGGAGGCAACAATGCCGGCAACGCCAGCAGTACAGAGCAGTATTACAATCTGAGCAGCACAATGGTTGAAAGCACGACAACGGCCGTCCAACTGGATGAGTGGACCGACTTTGGCATCGCCAAGGGCAACTGGCTGATTCTGACCGGCCATGGCAATGATGGTGAAGGCTGGTCTTCACCTCCGCTCAGCCTGTACGACAATCATTATGGATATGTATCCCAGCGGATAGATGCTCTTTGGAACGGTACCTTTGCCGAGGTGGGCAAATATTTGCGTGAAAGACAGAACGCCACGGTTAAGGCTACTAAAGCAGCTTCCGGTACAATTGAGGTTAAACTGGAGGGCACACTGGACCCGGCAGTTTACAATGAGCCGCTGACCTTGAGAACGAAGGTTCCGGCAGAATGGAGTGAGGTTACTCTCACACGGGGAGCCACTTCTTATAACCTGAAGCCGGTCCGTGAGGGTGAAGGTGCATTCGTCTATTACGAAGCCTTGCCTGGAACGCAAATGCTGGTTATCAGCAAGAAGGGAACTTCTGTTACCAGCCCTGATACCGGAACCGGCACACCGGCCTCTTCCGTCTCCGCAGGCGCAACAGACGGTGCAAAGTCTGTTCTTGCTCCCGGCACAGCGGAGCTTACGAAGGCGCTCGCCGCCGCTCCGGCGGATATCAATGGAGTGCGGACGCTTACGTTTAAGGCCGGATCAGCTGCGGGTAAGACAATATTCGAATTGCAGCTGCCTGCCTCATATCTGGCTTCGATGAAGCAGGTGCGGATCCAATTTATTACCCCTGCAGGTAGCCTGCTACTTCCGGGCGATATGTTTGCGGGCATGGCTAAAGAAGCAAAGCAGATTGCTGTGTCCGTTAAGCTCGCGGATCTGTCCGGTGCGGATGAGGACGTCAAGCAGGCTGCGGGCAGCCGTCCGGCTGTCGAACTGGGCGCTGCCGTGGACGGAAATCCTGTCAGCTGGCAGAACAATCTAGCGACCGTTACGTTCCGCACGCCTTACCAGCTTTCCTCCGCTGAAGCGCTCAACCCGTCTCAGCTGACGTTCTGGCAGATCGGTAAAGACGGAAAGGGACAGCCGGTAGTCAGCGGACGATATGACAGCGTAGGCGGTGAGATGCTATTCACCACACATCACTTCAGCCGTTATGCAGTTGTCTCTGTAGCCAAGAGTTTCGGCGATCTGGGCCGCTACGGCTGGGCGCAGGCAGCGGTGGAAGCTCTTGCCTCTAAGGGCGCCATCCGGGGAGTCTCGCAGCATTCGTATTCGCCTGCGCAAACTATTACCCGCGCGGATGCGGTAGTCATGATTATGCGGCTGTTTGATCTGCGGGCGCAAGCCTCCCATTCCTTTACGGATATAGCGCAGGCTGATTATTACTATGAAGATGTGAATGCTGCGCGGACGCTGGGCATTGTGCGCGGTTCGGGCAGTGGTGAGTTCCGGCCGGAGCAGCCGGTAACCCGTCAGGAAATGATGATGATGCTGGACAGCGCCATGCTTGCGGCAGGCAAGGAACGCTCCGGGGGCAGCGGGGAGGCATTGCCGGAATTCAGGGATGCTTCGCAGGTATCCGCTTATGCCAGGGAAAGTGTGGCCCGTGCGGTTTCGGCCGGTTTGTTCCAGGGCTATAACGGTTACTTGCAGCCCGTTTCGCCGATCACCAGGGCGGAAGCTGCTGTTACGCTTTACCGGTTGTACGGAATAATGTACTAGTTGAATTGGCGGGTCGTTTCGGTGAACGTTTATTGCCGAAGACGGCCCGATCCTTCGAAAGGAAGAACAAAGATCAGGCATAGCTTGTGTGGTGCCTGATTTTTTTTTGCCTGAAACCGTAAAGAAATGAGAGCTTGCAATGATTGTTGAGATAACAAGTGGAAAGATAGAAGGGCTGCAGAAAGGCAGATTGTGCGTCTTCAAGGGCATTCCTTATCCCACGTCGCCTGTAGGCAGCCTGGATTTTAAACCTCCGGTGCCAGCGGAGGCAGGGGACGAAAAAATATTGAAATCGATTTCATTGATAGTTATAATGGATTTATCAACCCTCGAAAGTATGTGAACTGATGAAGAATAGCAAAATTATCGATGTTGCCCGGATTGCCAATGTCTCGCCCGCGACGGTATCCCGCGTATTGAACGACAGTCCGCTGGTAACTAAGGAAACGCAAAGTAAGGTATTGAAGGCCATTCAGGAATTGAACTATACACCGAACGCCATGGGCAAGCAACTCCGATCCAGGAAGACCATGACGCTGGGCGTCGTCGTACTCGATATCGGGATATCCTATCATGCCGAGATTATCAAGGGAATTGAACAAAGGGCGAACGCAATGAATTACAAAATCCTCATCTGTAACTCGCAAAATGAGAAGAAGAAGGAACTGGAGTATTTGTCACTGCTTCAGAACCGGACAGTAGACGGCATTATCCTGGTGGCGCCGATGCTGAGCGACGAAGAAATCGCGGCCTTCGCTGGTGAAGGGTACACGATTGGGGTTATCGGACGCCGGCTTGGACATCCTAATATTCCCTGCTCCACTACGGATAACTGGAAAATCGGCCGTGATGTTGTCACTCATCTGGCGGCGAACGGGCACCGGAGGATTGCTTTTTTGAACGGCTACGAGGAGGCGCTCGACAGCATCGAGCGGCTGCAAGGGTTCAAGGAGGGGCTGGCTGCGGCGGGACTTCCTTTTCTGTCAACTCTGGTTGAGAAAGGAGAATTCTCCGAAGATGGAGGATATGCAGCTTTCTGTCGGTTATGGGAAGAAAACGGCGATTTTACAGCGGTTTTTGCCGCCAATGACGAGATGGCATTAGGTGTGTACAAAGCTTGCTCTGAGTATGGCATTGCGATTCCGGACCGCATGGCGGTGGTGGGCGTCGACAATATCCGGATTACCAATTATGTATCGCCTAAGATTAGCTCAGTTGAACAGCCGCTGTACGAGTTGGGGGCGCTGCTGGCGGACAAGGTTATCGATCAGATCAATGGCAATCTTCAGCAAGGTCAAAGAAATTTTATGGTCGATTCCAGGCTGGTTGTCAAAGGTTCTTCGCAAAAAGGGGCTGATTCGAAATGAATGCCCACCTATGGGGCTGGAATAACACTATCCTTTGGTGGGGGAATCATGCATGAAAATGCCGCATAGAAAGGTAGAACGCTACTTCGGGAAGTTTTTTTCCGTAATGGTAGTCACGATTTTCCTGACAATTTCCATCCTGTCCATCATTCTGTATATGAATTTTGAGAAAATTGCGCTCCGCCAATCCTATGATCAGACGATGGGTAGTCTGGCGCAGACGACACAGGAAGCCTCCGTGATGGCTGTGACCGCCGCCACGTTCGCCAAGCAGATTTACAGCGATCAGAATGTCGCCAATCTGCTTAATTTTCCCGACGTCAGTGCGCTGGACATCGCCGATTCCATCCGGCAGCTGACCAATTACCGTGAAACCTCGCCATTTATCGAGTCTATCTATGTTTACAATGCCGAGGCACACACCTTTTATGTCACTTCTGATATGAACGTTCCTTCTGTGTTCAGCGAGCCGGAATTTTACGACCAGGAGCTGCGCAGTATGCTCCAGCATGTAAACGATTACAACACGCTAATGCCGATTCCTCGCAAGTTGAGGATCGATGGGCTCGTCGGAAACATCGCTGAGCGGGAACGCGATACGTATACTTTTTTGCTATATGACACGCTCAGCAAGAAGTCGCGGAAGAATGCGGTCGTCGTCAACATCAAGGAGACGCAGCTGCATAAGCATATCGACGGTTCTCTGACGAATGATCCGACGAATACCTTTCTGATCGACGAAAACGGCACACTTGTCACGAACAGCTGGAAGACGCCAATGCTGAGCAGCCTTAAGGGCACGACGTATGTAGACCGGATATTGCGAGATCCGGAGGGTTCCGGGTATTTTGCCGCTGAGGTCGATCATGTCAAATCTCTGGTCACCTACAGCAGGTCTGACTATCTAGGCTGGAGGTATATACGCATTGTGCCTTATTCAGTAATCAGCCAGAATATCGACAGTATGCGGACCAAGACAATGATCGTTGCCGGAGGCATCCTGCTCGCCGGACTTGCGTTGTCTTCTCTGCTGTCCCGTCGGATTTTCAGCGGGTTGAACCACAAGCTCTCCCGGCTAGGTAAGCTGGAGACAGAGCAGCGGGAGAGTGTCCAGGCTATGCGCATGGATTATCTCCGCAGCCTGTTGAAGGGATATACACAGATGAACGCACGGCATGCAGCCGACCAATTTGAACGTTACAGCATTCCGCTGGATCCTTTACAGCCTGTCCGTGTCCTGCTGATCATGGTAGACGATCACCTGCTGTTCGTGAACCGATACAAAGCGGAGGACCGCAAGCTGCTGATCTACGGAGTGCTCAACATTGCCCAAGAGCTGTTCGCTGCCGCTGGCATTCCCGCCACCGCGGCGGATATCGGGGATGAACAGGCGGCGGTGCTGCTTCAGATGTCCGGCGATGCCGAAGGTGACCGGGAGCGGTGCCAGGAGTCTGCTTCCTGGATTCAGGCGGCGGTCAGCGAATATTTGAAGCTGTCGGTCACTGTTTCCTCGAGCCTGAGCGGCCCGGGTATTGAAGCGGTACACGCCTTGTATCAGCAGGCGGTGGAAGCCTCATACAGCTGGGTGTTCAGCGGAGCCGGCAGCCATATCGAAGCCGAAGAAGTGGAACAGAACAAGACCAAACGTTATGAATATCCACTGCATAAAGAGAAGCAGATGATTGATGAGCTGATGCTGGGGCGGATAGCTGATGTAAGGCAGCTGTTCCGCGAGATCATTATAGATACGGCTGCTTATACCTATATTTCCTACCAGTTTGCCGTTTCACATCTGACCTTTGCACTGCAGAACGCGCTGAGGATTATCCGGTCACATTCACCGTCGAACGAGGACTGGGAGTTCATTAATCTGCAGCTGTATATGCCGCACTCCCGGACAGAGACGATGGAGCAGTTCATTGAACGTTGTATGTCCCTATTTGATCAGTTGGAGAATCAGATGAATGAACGGAAGAAGAGCCGGCAAGATGAATTGCCGGGCCGTATCAAAAAAATTCTCGATGAACGTTATGCCGATCCGAATCTGTCTCTGGACATGCTGGCAGAGGAGCTCGGCATGTCCGCCACCTATATCGGGCGCGTGTTCAAACAGCATATGCTGCAGACGATACTAGGTTATATCCAGAAGGTGCGGATGAGCAGAGTGCGCGAGCTGCTGCTGCATACGGATGCCCCCGTCGGAGAAATCGCAGAACGCGCCGGCTTCTCGAACAGCCCGTACTTTTTCAAAGCGTTCAAGAAGTACAACGGTGTAACGCCTGCGGAATACCGCAGAACGGGCCGGGGGCGAACGGATGATGACGGCGTACAGGCAGGCATTGCAGATGATTAGAAGAGAAGGCGATCCATGGCGGCAAAATCGCGCAGGATCGCCTTTTTTAACGTACAGAGGTAGCAAATAAGCAGTCAGTTCGGAAAAAATTAGTCTGCTTTTAAAGCGAAAAGTGAGTCATATCGCATATGGTAAGTTGCCCGGAAAGAGGCTGTCTCCTAGTATGGACCTTGAAGCTGGAAGTACCGGCGGAATATTCCAAACAGAAGGAGAAGGAGGCTGATTCGATGTCCGGAAAGGGCGGGATCATCCGGGAACTGCGTCAGAGCAAGACGCTTCTGCTGATGATTGCACCAACAATTGTGTTTTTCATTGTTTTTAGTTACATCCCGATGATTGGCGTGTATTACGCCTTTACGAAGTTTGATTTTGACGGGGGGCTGTTCGGAAGCCAGTTTGTCGGGATGGAGAATTTCAATTTCCTGCTTAAGACAGGAGTGCTGTGGAATCTGACCAAGAATACCGTGCTGTATAATCTGGCGTTCATTTTACTGGGCAATATCATGCAGATTATTTGTGCCGTATTCCTTGCTCAGCTGTCCGGCAAGCTGTTTAAGAAGACGGCCCAGTCGCTGATGTTTCTTCCCTATTTTCTGTCCTGGGTGCTGGTAGGCGCGTTCGTCTACAATCTGTTCTCAGACCTCGGGGTAGTCAATAGCGTACTTAAGCAGATTGGACTTCATCCCTATGATTTCTACCTGCATACGGCACCGTGGAAGTTCATTATTGTGTTCTTTAATATCTGGAAAGGGCTCGGCTACGGCACCGTTATTTATTTGGCGGCAATTATGGCGATCAGCGATGAATATTACGAGGCGGCGAAAATCGACGGGGCGACTATTTTTCAGCAAATCCGCAATATCACGCTGCCGTTGCTGAAGCCTACCTTCATCCTGCTGATTCTGTTCAGTCTAGGCGGCATTATGAAGGGGCAATTCGATCTGTTCTATCAGATTATCGGCAGCAACGGTATGCTGTACGATGCCACAGACATTATCGACACGTATGTGTTCCGTTCCCTGACGGTCAATTTTGATATCGGTATGGGTACGGCAGCCGGCCTGTATCAATCCTTTTTCGGCTTCGCCTTGATCATGATCGTCAATTTCATCATCCGTAAGACGAACAAGGACTACTCCTTGTTTTAGAAAGGAGGTATACGCATGAGTACCCAAGTCAATCAACTGGCCAAAGCGGATGCCTTCAAGGGCAGCCGGATCAAGCAGGACAAGGAAACCATCGTTTTTAATATCATCGGCTACACGCTGTTGACATTCGTTTCCCTGATCTGTCTCATCCCCTTCTGGCTGATCGTCGTCGGTTCTTTTACCGATGAGCTGGAGATTATCTCAAAAGGCTTTCAATTGTTCCCGAACACGGTCTCGTTCGAGGCTTATAAGTCCGTATTCAGTACGCCAGAGCAAATTTACCGGGCTTACGGTGTAACGATCGGTGTGACCATCGCCGGCTCGCTGCTGGGCATTTTCCTGACCTCGATGGCCGGGTATGTCCTCTCCCGCAAGGATTTCGGGATGCGCAACGGCATTTCGTTCTTTATTTACTTCACGACGCTGTTCAGCGGCGGCCTCATTCCCTGGTATATTCTCATGACCAAAAATTTGGGGCTCAAAGACAGCTATTGGGCGCTGATTCTGCCTCCGCTGCTGAGTGCCTGGAACATTATCCTGATGCGCAGCTTCATGAAGTCGATCCCTGAATCCATTGTAGAGTCCGCCAAAATTGATGGTGCAGGTGATTTCAAGATCTACCAGAGGCTGATTCTGCCGCTGTCGACGCCAGGACTCGCCACAATCGGGCTGTTTCTCGCACTCGGCTACTGGAACGACTGGTTCAATGCCAATATGTTCATTACTACGGATGATAAATATCCGCTGCAATTCCTGCTCTATAAAATCCTGTCCAGCGCAGCGGTGCTGCAGACGAACAACGGGGCCTATCTGGCCGCTAATGTCGTGCCGCCGACGGAAACACTCAAAATGGCCGTTGCTGTGGTGGCGACAGGGCCAATTATCCTGCTGTATCCTTTCGTCCAACGCTACTTCGTGAAAGGGCTTACTGTTGGAGCGGTCAAAGGTTAGAACCGGCTTGCCGGCTAACATAGTGTTTTTTTATAAGTAATAAAGGGCAAGGTCAGACAGGCTCGAAGCATTTAGCACATTAATTGAGGAGGAATCAAGTTGGGAAAAATCAAAAAAAGATGGACACTGCTCGTCTCGCTCTCCATGCTGGCATCGTTGCTGGCAGGCTGCGGCGGATCGAATAACGGTGCGGCGGAAAAGAACAATCCGGATACGGCCGGAGGCAATGCCAGTCCATCGGCAAGTGAGGCCACATCGTCGAAGGAACCGCTCAAAAAGGTAAAGCTAACCTGGTATCTGGTCGGCGATACGCATAAGGATATGGACAAGGTGTTGGCCGAATGGAACAAAATGCTGGAAAAAGACCTGAACACTACGGTCGATCTCAAGTTTACCACCTGGAACGACTGGCAGACTAAATATAATCTGCTGCTAACCTCCGGTGAGAAGATCGACATGATCTTCGCATCGAGCTGGGCAGATTTCTACAAGCTGTCCAAGCAGGGGGCGTTCCTGGATCTGACGAATCTGCTCCCTGAATATACACCGGAAACCTGGGGCAATGTGCCGAAGGATGACTGGGGCTCCGTCACGGTCGGCGGCGGTATTTACGCGGTGCCGAATACGGTTCCGGAATACACGCCAGCCGGCTACGTCTACCGGGAGGACTGGCGCAAGGAATTGGGCCTGCCGGAGTTCACCGACCTGAATTCGATTGAGGCTTACATGGATGCCGTGAAGACGAAGAAGCATGTTACCCCGATCAATGGCTTGGTCTATGATAACGTGAAATTCCTATCCCAATACTGGAATGATTTCCAGATGATTGGCGGAAGTGAGGTGATCGCGGCCACTTCTTACGATACTCCGCGGGACATTCAAATCGTACCGTTTACCGACAAGTACGAAGCTTGGGTCAAGAAGATGAAGGAGTGGGCAGACAAGGGCTACTGGAACAAAAACTCGCTGTCCTCGAAGCAGGAAGCCGGCGATTTCATCAAGACCGGACAAGGATCGATCTACTGGCGCAACCCGTCCAGCGCCGGAGGCTTTATTAATGAGGTGAAGTCCAAAAAACTGAATATGGAAATCAGCTACTTCCCATTCACCCGGTTCCACAATTATGTACTTCCGACGCTGCCAAGCTCGAACGCGATGGCTGTTCCGAAGAGCTCGAAGAATCCGGAGCGCTCGCTGATGGTGCTCGATAAGCTTCGCAACGACCCTGTTTACTTTGATCTGATGACCTACGGGATCGAAGGCAAGCACTGGGCCAAGGGCAAGGACGCCAAAACGATTGTCATTCCGGCACCGGGTGTCGATCTCAATGTGACGCCGCGTTTCGATATCGCAAGCTGGGGCTGGCGCTATGAGCCCAACATGCTGAAAGAAGAAGGAGGCTGGGATGGCCTCGATAAGCTGAAGGAAGAATTCAAGCCGATCAGCAAACCGGATATTTTCGGACCGATTTATATGGATTATGATCCGGTTAAAACCGAGCTTGCAGCGGTCAACCAGGTGTTTGAGCAATACGGCAAGCCGCTGATGCTCGGGCTGATGCCTGATGTGGACGCTGCACTCAAGACCTACCGCGACAAGCTGAAAAGTGCCGGTATCGAAAAACTCCTGACTTATGTGCAGGAACAATCGAATCAGTTTTTTGACGAAAAAGGAATTAAATAGAACTTGAAATTATGAGGAACAGCGGCGGAGGCAATTTCGCCGCTGTTCCAGTTCCTATTCAGAAAAGAAAGGGGAATGTCATCATGAACACAGCGGCGGTAAGCACGGCGGGTCCTGTGAGCGTCTGGCTCAGCTCGGAGGAGGAGCCCGGTCAGACCTCCTGGTTCGGAGGGCCGCAGGAGATTGCCTACAGGCTGAGCAGACAACGGGATCTGCTCTGGACCGAGCCGAAGTCCGGGGAGATGGCGACAATCACCATTACTCCTGAACATACCGGCCAGACCATTCTGGGGCTGGGGACTTCACTCGAGGAGACGACTGTGCATAATCTGGCGCGGCTGAGCCCGGAGCGGCGGCGTGAAATCCTCACACGCTTGGCTGATGCCAGCGAGGGTATCGGGTTAAATCTGTTCCGCATTACGCTGGGATCGGCGGATTTCACGGCAGAGCCTTTTTACAGCTATGACGATATGCCGGAAGGCGGGACGGATTTCGAATTTGAACATTTTTCGATCCAGAAGGATATTGACCTTTCTATCGTCGACACGGTTAAGCTGCTGCTCTCCATTAACCCTGAAGCGCTGCTGTTCGCTTCGCCGTGGAGCCCGCCCGGCTGGATGAAGACCAGCGGTAGTCTGATCCGCGGCAGCCTAAAGGAAGGCAAGCGGTATACTGCGGCACTGGCCCGCTATTACCGTTTGGCTCTGCAAGCCTACCGGGAAGCGGGCATCCCGATCTTCGCCATGACCTTGCAGAATGAGCCGCTGCTGGAGACCGGCTACCCGAGCTGCCATATGACACCGGAGCGGCAAAAGGAGCTAGCCATCGCTCTTCGGCGGGAGCTGGACGAACACGGGATCGACACGCGCATTTGGATCTTTGACCACAATTTCAGCGACGCCTGGGATTATACACTTCCGATCCTTAATGACGGGGCTGGATACGCTTCGGCGGAAGGCATCGCGCTGCATGATTACGAGGGTGAGCCGGAGGTTATGAGCGCCCTTCGCGCAGCTTATCCCGATAAGCCGTTATATCTGACCGAGCGCTCGCTGTGGGGAACACGAGGCGCGGACAGAATGGCGCAATATTTCCGCTTCGGTGCCAGCAGCTACAATGCCTGGGTGACGATGCTGGACAGCGATATTGCACCGCATCAATGGACCGACATTCCCGGTCCAACCCTGTTCATCCGGGATGCAGCAGGCTCAGACCGTTACTGGGTGACCCCGGAATATTATCTGCTCGGCCAATATTCACGGTTTATCCGGCGGGGAGCGGTAAGAATCGCCAGCGGCGGAGGTATGAACAGCGTGAACCCTGTCGTCTTCCGCAACCCGGATGGCGGGTACGTAGCATTAGTGGTCAACTGTACTGACCGTGATCAGGACTTCCGACTGCTCTGCGAAGGACGGCAGTTCACAGCGTCTCTACCAGCGGGGACAGTCGGGACCTATTGCTGGGTGGCTGTACTGGACTAATCCCACGTTGTCGTTACGTTTGCTGTTAGCACTATAAGGGCATTTTGAGAAGTTCATATTATTCCGGGAGAGTGAAATGTTATGGCAATCAAAAAAATGCTGACTCTGGCAGCTGTTCTGGCCATTACCGTGTCCATGGGGTCGGTGTCCGCACCGCAACAGGCGCAGGCTGCAGGGGAAACCGTACAGGTATGGCTGTCCAACCCCAACACAAGTACTTGGTTGGCAAGACAATCGGATGTCAAGTTCTCTGCATCCAGCGCAGGTGCCGACTATACGATTACTGTCAATGAAGGAAGCGCCTATCAGACGATGGACGGTTTTGGTGCTTCACTTACAGATTCATCCAGCTGGCTGCTGCAAAACAAACTGTCTGCAGCCAAAAGAACCGAGGTCATGAATCAGCTGTTCAGCGCCAGCGGCATCAACATAAGCGCCCTCCGCCAGCCGATCGGCGCGAGCGACTTCAACTGGGAAATGTGGACCTATGATGATACGAGCGGGAACAGTGATGATATGAACCTGAGCGCTTTCTCGCTCTGGCGAGAGGATGCCTATATCCGCCCGATGCTTAATCAGGCCTACAACGTTAATCCGGGCCGGATCAAGCTGTTCGCCGCCCCGTGGAGTCCGCCGGCCTGGATGAAGACGCAAAAAAGCCTCTACGGCGACACGGGCGGCACACTACGTACCGATAGCTATGATGCCTATGCCAATTATCTGGTGAAATATCTGCAGCAGTATGCCGCACTTGGAACGCCGGTCTATGCCCTCTCCCTG
The DNA here is from genome assembly GCF_037977235.1 of Paenibacillus sp. FSL K6-0276. Lineage (NCBI taxonomy): Bacteria > Bacillati > Bacillota > Bacilli > Caryophanales > Paenibacillaceae > Paenibacillus > Paenibacillus sp. FSL K6-0276. The sequence continues at coordinate 2,232,013 of NZ_CP150276.1, forward strand.
CAGAATGAACCGAAATTCGCCCCGCACTATCCCGGACTGCTAATGTCTGCCAGTGAACAAAGCAATCTGATCAATGTGCTGGGCCCGAAGCTGGCACAGAACGGACTTAACACTCAAATTATGGCCTATGACCACAACTATGACGATATCAGCTATGCCTCGTCGGTGCTGGGATCAAGCGCATCTGCCTATACGCAGGGCAGTGCTTTTCATTATTATTCGGCCCTCAGCCATTCCAACCTGACCACGCTGCATAACCAGTATCCGACCAAACGGATCTGGTTCACGGAAGGCGGCAGCGGAACGTGGATTGGCGGCGGCACGAACATGGGAATGTTCCAGGATCTGATGATGCATATGATCCGCTTCCCCAGAAACTGGGCAAAGTCCTATATCATGTGGAATGTCGCGCTGGATCAGAGTGGCGGCCCCGCGCTCGCCGGAATTGATGCCGCCAACCGCGGCCTGCTGACCATCCGCTCTGACACTACGGACTCAGTGACCTACAACCCGCAATTTTACGGTTTGGGGCACAGCAGCAAATTTGTTGACCCGAATGCGTCCCGCATCGATTCGAACACGTTCCAGGACAGCATGGAGGACGTAGCCTATAAAAATCCAGACGGCACCATTGCGCTTGTGCTGTCCAACCGGCTCTCCAGCGCTAAGACCGTCAAGATTCAGTGGAATTCGCAGTCATTCACGTACGTGGTTCCTGCCGAAGGCGCGATCACGTTCAAATGGTCGTCCACCTCGGCACCGGTGACCGGCGGCACCTATAAGATCTTGAGCAAAGCAAGCGAAATGGCCCTGGATGTGACTGGCGTTTCTACGGCAGATGGAGCGCTTGTCCAGCAATGGGAGTATACAGGCGGAAATAACCAGCGGTGGACGATCCGCGATGCAGGAAGCGGGTATGTCAACATCGTTAACGCAGCCAGCGGCAAAGCCCTGGATGTGATAAACGGCTCCATCACGGACGGTGCGGGCGTTCAGCAGTGGGCGCTTACCGGTACGGGAGGAAATAATCAGCAGTGGAAGCTTGAAGCAGCAGGCGGGGGCTATTATAAGATTGTAAATAAGAATAGCGGCAAAGTGCTGGATATTCCAGGCACTTCAACCACGAACGGCACCAAAATCCAGCAGTGGTCCTATACCGGAGCGGACAATCAGCTATTCTTCTTTGTGGCACCGTAAGGTTTGATTTGTATGCCGAAAAGCCCGCACAAGCGCGGGCTTTTCGGTGTGTGTATGAAGACTGGATAATCAGTTGAAGGCAGCCATCCCCAGGGCTTGAGCTCATCAGGATTTCCGGCTGCTCTGCGAAGGACAGCTTGGCCTTTCTCTATCAGCGCCTGAAGTGCATTCTGTATAGAACGTCCATTGGCAATGAATAGCTTATTGTTGCAGGTGCGCAACTGCTTTATCGTTTCAATGCCTATATAGTTAGTTATTATATTGCAATTAAACAGTGAAGTTACCAAAGAGACCATAGTAAGCAGTGCAGCATATGCAGTGATATTTGCGACTGGCTTTGCGCCTAAGCAGTTCCCAATTGGAAATAGAAGCACTAAGACGCCGTGCTCAACAAATAGATGATGAAAAGAAACAATCGCTGATTAAAAATTACAAACAGATAATGCAAGATCGTTTTTTTTGTATTATTTTTTTATTAAATTCACATTTTTTAACGATAAGGATGTTTAGTAACAAAACATATTATTATTAATTACATATTGATCTTTCAAAAGGTCCCTTAAGTACTTTGAGTTAATGACAAAACAAAATACAACGGACATTCTTCATGTTTTTCAGTTCAATCTATATAGACTATTTGTAACAGGTCAAAGGGCAGGATATAATTTACTTGTTATTACTAAGTAATCGTTGCTTAACGACTAATAAAGGGGAGTTCATATGTACAGAACAGTTCAAGATTTTCTAGGTGAATGGGCACGTGCTTCTGCAGGGACAATTAGCGTTCTTGAATCGCTTACCGATGAAAAATTAGATCAGGTAATTGTTGAAGGTCACAACTCATTGGGATGGTTAGGTTGGCATTTGGCAACCTGTCCGATGTTCTTTGGTGGTCAGGTAGGTTTAACTCTTACTCCAGTAGGCAATCCGAAGGAAGTTCCGGCTCATGCGGCTGTGATTGTTGAAGCTTATAAGAATATTGCAGCTAATATTGCTTCTGAGGTAGAGAAATTAACGGACGAGCAAATGGTTGAGAGTGTACAGACCTTTGCTGGATTAATGCCTCGTGGTGCTATGCTTAGATCGCTCATAGATCATCAGACACATCATCGTGGTCAAATGACAGTTCTCTTACGTCAAGCAGGCCTTCATGTACCTGGAGTAATTGGTCCTACTAAGGAAGAACAAGCTCAAGCGAAATAGTTACTAATGCTTGTTGCTGTAGGACATGGATGCCAGATGGAAGTATTGTTTATACTATGTGGCACCATACCTAATAAGGCTAATCTAGAGGTAGATTGGCGACTATAGATGGCACTGCGAAAGTAAATCTCGTTTCCCAGACGTTTGTCTTGGGAACGAGATTTTTTGTTGTCGGATGGAGTCCTACCTATAATCGCTAAAGGATGAGTCGCTGCTTGTGGAACCTGCGGAATCAAGGATCTGCTAAGCAGTCGGAAGGGCGAGTTGGTTTGGCCGAACGCTAATATGAACCTGCTTTGCCCTCGGACGGTGCTGACGACCACCCTTGAGTTAGGAATTCATTGGCTCGCGTCGGCCGTATATGGTTCTCCTTCAGAGGGGGCTTGGGATATACAGGTTGATCAAGCTGATGAGATCCTCAAACATTCACCTGAGCAGTAAATTTTTATGATTTTAACTTTTAATTATTGAGATATTTTTCAAAAGTTTTCTTAGATGGACATTTATGCTATAGTACTTTATCTAGTCATTTACAGATGTATTGATTCAGCAGGCGATGGATAAACTGACTTTTGGCAAAACTAGAAATACTGACATCTATAAAAAGAAAAGAAAGGCAGGAACTCCTTATGGACAACGGCAATTTGGCTACGTGGATACTTTCACTTGTTATGATTATAAACATATTGCTCTCTGCTGGTTTTTTATTTTTTGAGAGGAGAGATATTGGTTATACGTGGGCTTGGCTTATGGTCTTTTATTTCATCCCCATTTTGGGCTTTATTATTTATCTCTTTCTTGGTCGTAATTTAGCAAAAAAGAATTTCTTTGGCCTTTCAGCTGAAGAAAGTAAATATCTACAATCAGCTGTAGATCATCAATTTGCCACATTGAAGGATCAACTCGAGGATCAGAACCCTTTGTTCACGAAATATGGTGATTTAATTCATATGAACCTTGTTTCATCGAATGCGCTAATGACAACAGACAACGAGATATTTATTTTTAACGATGGTAAACAAAAGTTTGATTCTTTGTTTAATGATATCAGAAATGCCAAGAAAGAAGTTAACATTCAATATTACATAATCCAGCCTGATGCCTTAGGGACAAAATTAAGAGATGAATTAACCAAAAAAGCTAAAGAAGGCGTAAAAGTTAGGGTTCTCTATGACGAAATCGGCTCAAAGAGACTTTCTCTTAAGTTTTTTAAAGAACTACTTTCTGCTGGTGGAGAAGTGGAGGTATTCTTTCCATCACTGCTTAGACCTATAAATTTTCGTATGAATAATCGAAATCATAGAAAATTATGTATTATCGATGGGGAAATTGCTTATATTGGTGGGTTTAATGTGGGAAATGAATACTTAGGTATAGATAAAAAGTTTGGTTATTGGCGGGATACACATTTTAGAATGAAGGGAGATTCTGTTAATCAGATTCAAGGAAGATTTATCCTGGATTGGAAACATGCCCGGAAACACGAACAGGTAAGCTTCGATCAATTTTCCTTTAATACTGAAGGTCATGTCGGATCAAGTCCCGTTCAAATTGTGTCTAGTGGTCCTAACTCGCTGGTTGAGCATCTTAAAAATATGTATATTAAGCTTATTTTAAATGCCAAAAGGAGTATATATATTCAAACGCCATACTTCATTCCAGATAGAAGTTTTATGGATGCATGTAAAATTGCACTCCTATCTGGCGTTGATGTCCGGATTATGATACCTAATAAGCCTGATCATCCTTTTGTTTATTGGGCCACTTGGGCATATGCTGGGGAATTATTGAATTATGGAGCGAAAATTCTGTTATATGAAAATGGCTTTTTACATGCCAAGACGATTGTAGTAGATGAAGAAGTAGCATCTGTAGGGACAATGAATATTGATTCCCGGAGCTTTAGACTCAATTTCGAAGTTAATGCAATAGTATATGATAAAAAAGTTGCTAAACAACTTCAGGAATTGTTTCAAGAAGATAGCAAGTTAAGTACAGAACTTACTTCTGAACGTTATAAAGAAAGGTCCCTTATGATCAAATTTAAAGAGGGGATTTCTCGTCTATTTTCACCGATCTTATAAACACCCCAAACTATATACTCCGTACAAAAGGCGAACTGTAGATATATGAATCTACAATTCGCTGCGGGGTAATGATTCATTTATACTGGATGTCGCTTTACACCATACCCTGTTTTGACTTCATGCACTTAAGATTGTATGTGCGACCGTATGCTTTTGCATATCTGACGATTCGGTCAATCATGTTGGTGTCTTTCAACTTCGTAAACGGGCAAGGATCGGGAGCAGTATTCACTTCCAAGATCCATGGCTTAAGGCGTTGATCCAAGGCAATATCCACCCCGATTTCCTGAAGGCCGGGATAGGAAGTGCTTAGTTGTCTGGCGGACTTCACTCCAATTTGCTTCAGGGATCGGATCAATGCTTTACAATTCTCTGCGTTTGTGTAGGCGTTCAACAATTCCTCAACCGGATAAATCGTCCCTCCTTGACTCCCGTTTGTAACCACTTTGCGAGGATGCGCTACGCGTCCTGCAACCCCTGTAGCTTCCCACCCGCTCTTAGCATTTCGCTGCACCATCACCCGGATATCGAATGGGCGGCCATCGTAAACCAAAAGACGGATTCCCTTCTGTACTAAATAGGACTTCCCCATCGTCTCTTTAAAGATTGCTCGATATGCTGTGTCGTAATCAGGAGATTTGTGCACATGTGTACCGGATTGATAGCTGTATTGTGCGCGTACGAGTTCAACCCGTATCACGCCCTGTCCTAAAGATCCGCAGCAAGGCTTAATGTACACCATCTTATGTTTTTGCAGCATCTCATAGAGTGTGTTCTTATTCATTTTTCTCGTAACCGGGACATGTTTATTTAACTCTTGGTTTCTAACCAGCACCCTTGTCTTCGTGAGTTTATTGGATATACGCCTTATTGGCTCCTTCATGTTGTCCCTCCGTTCAAAATATCTATAGGCTATATTACGGAAAAGCTCAGCTTTTGACTGGGCAACCGCAGAATATTAGAACACACCGAAAGAACTCTACATATGAATATTGGAGGGATAGGTATTTATCTAATTGGGCTGCATCATGCGGCCAACAGGAGGCGGCCATGATGCTGCTCGACAAATTGATGGATAAGGTGCTTGAAGTAATCGAGATATTTTCCTGGTACAAGGAGCTGATCGGCGGCGAAAGAACGAATTATAGCTTAGAGACTCTTCCGTTTATGACGTCGACAACGCTAGAAGCCTATTATTATAATCAACCCACTGATCCTTCTTGGACCGTATACAGGACGTCGGGTACAAGCACTGGCCGTCGAAAAGCCATACTTTACTCTGAGGAAGACGAAAAGCACTATATAGATATTAAAACGAAGCTGTTCGGTGATCTTATTGCGGGAAGCGGATGCGTTAGAGCTTTGGCGGATATGGGTACTGGGCATGCAGCGAACACTGCGCTGTCCATTTTTGAGCGGTTAGGATTGGAACATTGTTCAATTCCCTTCGAATTGCCGATTGAGCAGCATATTGAACAGCTTCAAACCTTCAAGCCTGACCTACTGTACACAATGCCTTCCATCCTTGATCATATCGTACATGCTACTGGAGATCCGCGCGTTTTTGGAATCCGCAAGATTATTTTGGTTGGGGAAATCGCCTCATTAGGGTGGCAGCGGAATATGGCCCGTCTGTTCGGTCTTGAACCGCGCGACATCATTGATACGTATGGCTCCATTGAACTTGGCACGATTGCTTATTATTCCCATGATCTTGGCAGGTACATTTTTGCTGATGGGATTTTTGCGGAAGGGATCGGGGCGCAGGAGATTGGCGAAGAACTAAGTCCGCTTAGTAATGACGAAAGTGTTCTTGTTCTTACCTCAACTGTCCGCAAAATGCTGCCAGCTATTCGTTTCGTTACCTATGACGTTGTAAGGGACTTCAGACCTGTGATGATAGGTGGCGTAGAGAAGCAGAGCTTTGAATCCATTGTTAAACGAGTGGGCCGGGAGCTGAAGCACGGGGAGAAAATCAGTCTGTACGATATCGAGCAGGTTGTATACCGTCATATAGAAGATGCGATCATCCGGGTAAAAGTAAGGAACAATGCGCTGACCGTTTATATCAAAAGTAAATCTGCGGTTAACTCCATTGTTCCGGCGATCAGAGAGGAAATTAGGGAGTGTATTCCAGAAATCGGTATGATGATTCGAAACCATTTGCTTGATGATATTGAAGTAATTATAGTAGCCAAAGACGAGCCGATGGACAGTGGGCAGGTTAAGAACAAAAAGCTATATTACCAGAAAGACAAAGATCGAGTAGACGTGGACTTCACTGACGGTATTTTGTCGACTATCGGAAATACGCCCTTAATCAAGCTGAAGAGCTTGTTCTATAAAAGTGAATTTGAGGTCTACGCAAAAATGGAGCTGATGAACCCGGGAGGAAGCGCCAAAGATCGTCCCGCCCTGCGGATGATTCAAGAGGCATGGAAGGAAGGAACAATAGGCCCGGGAACTACCATCATTGAATCGAGCTCTGGAAATATGGCGATCAGCTTGGCAATGATTTGTAAGTATTTAGGGATGCGTTTTATTAGCGTTATTGATCCTAGAACCACGGAAACGAATCTGCAAATTCTGAAGGCCTTGGATGCTAAAATCGACTATGTCGCCCTTCCCGATCCCGTAACAGGTGAGTTTCTTCCTGCTAGGCTGAAACGTGTGCAGCAGTTATTGACGGAAATACCGGGCAGCTACTGGCCGAATCAGTATGCGAATGCAAATAATTATTTAGCCCATTACCATACGACAATGAAAGAAATCGTGACTGATCTTGAACGAGTGGATTATTTATTTTGCAGCGTTAGTACATGCGGCACCATTCGGGGCCTAGCGGAATACGCAAGAGATCACGGACTTCGGACCAAGATCGTGGCTGTCGATGCAGAGGGGAGCGCCATTTTTGGCGGAAATAAGGGAATACGGCGATTCCCAGGACTGGGGGCCGGCATCGTGCCACCCTTCTGCAGAACAGATCTAATCGATCGTATCGTGCATGTCTCGGATTCCGATATCGTAAAAGGTTGCCGGATGTTGGCACAGAAAGAATCCATCCTGGCAGGCGCATCCTCCGGTGGAATCATTGCGGCCGTTAAGCAGATGGAGCCAGAATTGACTTCGGGAGCTGTCTGCGCAGTCATTCTGCATGATAAGGGAGAGCGTTACCTCGATACCGTATACTCTGACTCATGGATTCAGAGCCAGTTCGGACGGGAGCTTTTGACTGAAGGCGGCGATGCCCCTGAGATGTAAGAAAGGATATATTTCGCAAGGAGGCGACGGTATGCTGTACTTAAATGATCGAGATATACAATCAGTAGGTGTGGATTGGCCTACTCTTGTGGAGTCGATAGAAACTGCTGTGGGTATCATTGATTCAGGCGATTACGTGCAGCCGGTAAAGCCTTACCTAAGGTATAAGAATCCACAAAACCGGATAATTGCAATGCCCGCCTACGTAGGGGGAGAGGTCAACGCAGCGGGGATCAAGTGGATTTCTAGCTTTCCGGATAATATTCAGGCCGGTCTTCCCCGCGCGCATAGCATTATTGTATTGAATGACCCAAGTACAGGCCAGCCCTCAGCCGTCTTGAACTCGCCGCTCCCCAGTATCGTAAGAACTGCTTCCCTCAGCGGACTGATGATCCGTTACTTTATGCAGGCGCGTTCTGTGGAACGGATTCATCTCGGTATTATCGGTTGGGGCCCTATTGGGCAGTATCATACTCAAATGGTTACGGCTCTGTACGGAGATCGAATCGAACGTATCCGAATTTTTGATATCAAGGGCGTAGATTTATCAGGGATATCCTCTCTTTATAGAGATAGGATGGAAGTGGCAGAGACGTGGGCGGATGTTTATCAGCATTCGAATATCTTCATTACTTGTACCGTATCAGAACATCGGTATATCGATCTTCCTCCTGAAAAAAGGAGTCTTCTGCTGAATGTTTCACTGCGTGATTATAAGCCGGAGGCGTTAGCTTCGGTAAAAGCCATTATCGTCGACGATTGGGATGAGGTGTGCCGCGAGAATACAGATATCGAACAGCTTCATTTGGAGCAGGGGCTAACTCGTACCGACACCCAGATGATTTCCGATGTCGTCTTGCGCCACAGCCTAGCTGAATTCGGCGAAGATGAACCGATCTTCTTCTGCCCGATGGGGATGGCCGTCTTCGATATCGCTATAGCGGTGTATTACGTGAACAAAGCAAGGGAAATTGGGATAGGGACCGAGCTAGAGTTAGGGTGAGAGCAATTCTATCCATTGTAAAACGATAACCCGCTTATAGAGCGGGTTATTCCTTATTTCATGCATCAGCTGAAGCAAGTCTGGATGAATTTGCTTAGCAACAGCATCAAGTTTACACCGGAAGGAAACTAAGCTGTCGCTTGCAGTGCCCCCTAAGTGAAATTAAGGGGTTTTGTAATCCTGGGAATGCCGTACGCCATGCATGATGAAATCCTTGAATTGTCGGTCCATTGCCCGGTCTTCCTCCGTAACCACACCGCCCCGCTGATGAGTAATAATAACGGCTTTTTGTAAATACATGAAATACAGGTGGGTGGACTTCTGCAGAATGTTCAGCCACTTATTTTTTTCCTCCGGAGCCACTGCTATTGTCTCAAGCAGTATAAGCCGCGAATACCAGCCTTCCATGGCCTTCTTAAAATCAGACAGTTCCGCAGGATTCTTAGAAAGGGTGCTGTAGTAAACTCCAAAAATGGCATCATAGTAAATCAGTGACTCCTGATGATCTCTTAGCGCCAAATATTTATCCAGAATGTTCTCCAGTGACTGTACCGGCTGTTCAAAATCAAAATCAAACAGTAGCTGTCCAAACATCCGCTCCAGGTTCTCGACATAGATTTGAGCGGCTAACTCTTCTTTGTCCTTATAATGATGATACAAAGTGCGCCGGGAGACACCGGCTTGTTCCGCAATCTGAGCCATATCAGTGCGCTCAATACCTTGAGCACAGAACAAGCTAAGCGCTGTATCCTTAATGATCTCCCTCGTCATTTGCATCTGCTTTTCACGCAAATTCATTGATTTTCTCTCCTGTCATGTGCGAGTATTTCGTTAATTCTACGCTATTTCTGAGCTGGCTCCGACGTCATGAGGAACTTGCTGCCCACTGAATAGGGTTTCTGATGGTTGACCGCATCACCTAACCAATTCAGAAGCTTCACCCCATCCTGCTCAGCCTGAAAGAAGGTCTCTCTGGTTGCAAAAGTGTGCGGGGTTGTACCCTTCGTAGCATTCAGTCCATAGTCGGTCAGATAGTAATAGTAATTAGGATGAGTGGCGGCCAAAGAAGATACAGAATGGCGCATTTCCTGTGACCATTCATTAATGATGCGTTGATCCCTTGGTCCCTTGTAATCGTTGATATTGTTCTGAAAATGGATCAGTATCTCGTCAAATACCGAGTAGGATTGCAATATTACCGCACCCGCAGGCAGTAGATGACCGTTCGCTTTAAACGCTGCCCCGATGATATCCGCTTCGGGGGTATACCCAAAGTTCTTAACGAAGTCTGCATGCCATTCCTTATTCACAACATTTGGCCACTTGTCTGATTTCAGGAAGGAACTGTCTGAATATTGGAAGATCTCGGAGTCTTTGTAATGAGAGGCGATCTCGGGAGCCCAGAAAGCGGAACCGAATCCGCCAGCACTTTCGCCAGCAATCAGTAGTTTGCCGGGCTTATCCACGTTGGCATAAATCCAATCGAGGCTGCTTCGCACATTATTGCTACCGTTATAACGCATAGTAAAGGTGCTGCCGTCATCTTTTTTATATTCAACTGTGCGGTTGCCGATATGGAAATCACCGGTCGAATAGGGAAGGTAGACCACATTCCAGCCATGAAAAGGATTGGCAGGGTTATCTGTATCCATCATACCCCTCAGCAATGTCAGCATATAGAAGGGGATGTTGGGGAAATAGTTGCCTGTATCTCCACCTTTAATGAAGTTCATGAGCTTGATTGGGTGTGCGGCGCTTTGGGCATCCCAACTAGCCCCTCCCCCGGAAAAGAAGATGATCCAGTTATTAGTTTCGCCCATTTTATTCCACATAAAATACTCTGATCCATCACTTGAAATGACATTTCCATCCAGCTTGACTTTATTCCACTCGTAAGGCTTCACTTCCGTGATTACGGGGGTGGTGGTCGCCGGTTTCTTGATCACAAAAGCGCTAATCGCAAGAATAGCAATCAAAACAAGGCTCAATAATCCAATGCCTGTGAATATTGTGATTTTCCCCATTCTTCTCATATACATCTCTCCCTTACTCAGAGTATACGATATGTTAACTAGTTGCGCAATGTGTATACTTAAATGCGAATAGACAATCGTGAGAGAATATAAACGGGGTGTCCTCGCAGCCTTTTATCCATGGCTACAGGGACACCCCGATTTTGTATGTTACTTCATTTAATTAGCTGCAATTGTTTAATAGGTTTAGCTAAATGGTTATGGTTCTACACTTCGATTTCAAATGTTCTAATTTCGTAAGGTTCAAGTACAAAGGTAATGACAGGTTCAGTGTGAACCTCACCCTCAGGGCGCTCCATAAGATTGCACTCTTGCCATGAAATTATATTCAAGTCGCTCGTCATATCAATCTGCTGGCGGCTTCCAGAATAGTCGTGAACACGTACGATTAATTTGTGTCCATCCTCAGATTTCTTAAGGGCAGATACCATAACCGTATTCGTAGAAAGACGAATCATGGACTTTGTTTCTACTTCAGCTTGCCCCTTGGTGCTCCGCAGTGGATTGTTGATGGACCAAGCTTGACGGACGGTATCACCTTGTAGCCAATCCCCAGTATGAGGCAGGATAGAGTAGGTGAATGAATGTTCGCCTTGATCTGCTTCAGGGTCAGGGTGTGTTGCCGATTTGATTAGGGATAAACGCATCACATTATCCTTGATGTCGTAGCCATATTTGCAGTCGTTCAGCAAACTAACGCCATAACCACGATCAGATAAATCTGCCCACTGATGACCCACGGTCTCGAATCTAGCGTAATCCCAGCTAGTGTTCCAGTGCGTTGGACGCTTAACATTACCGAACTGGATATCATAAGTGGCTTCGGTAGCTCGTATCGCTACAGGGAAGGCTACTTTCATTAGCTGTTTTTTCTCATGCCAGTCTACCTTCGTCACGAAGTCGATACGACGATGTTGTGCGTGCAAGATCATTTGCTGTTTAATCGTGGAATCCATATAGTTCCATGTGAATTGCACAATACAACGCAATGAACCATTCTCTATGACTTCAATGCTATGGCAGTCGGTGACTTCGCGCATTTTTTGCTGATAGTAGATGTCGATGTCCCAAGCTTCATGTGCTAGGGGTTTATCCTCAAACACTTGGAACACGTTACCGTGACTTCCATTAGCTAATACTTGACGCTGTTCGTGTTTATCATAGATGGATGATAATTGACCTTGCTCGTTCCACGCTATTTCGAGGTGAGGCGTTGAAATTCCTGATTCATTCAGCTTGAATGGAGTGCTTAGTGGCTCAGAATTCACATCTTCTACGAAGGAGATGGTGGTGTATCCGAGAGAAGGAATGTCGGACACTTCAATGATCCAACGGTCACCTTCTCGTTGAGCTTGTAATGGTTTACCTTCTGAACTTATCCAATGTCCTTTTTCCATGTCAGACTCAATAGCGATTTCTACGAGCTCGGTCAATTCCCAAGAAGCATTGTTCCAGATGGTATATTTACCGGCTTCATTTCCGTTCACAAGTGCCTTTGTAGATTGTTCCCATACAGATTGACCAATGGCTTCGGCTTGAGCATATTCAATCGTACTGTCTTCATACACTTCACGAATCGAAGAGCCCGGAATAATATCATGGAATTGGTTACGCAAAATAATTCTCCAGCCTTCGTCTAGATCGGTCTGACGATAGTTCGACCAATCTTCAGACACCACACTTTGGAGTGCATTTAGCCATTCCGCCTCACGGTATAGCAGTTCAAGCTTGCGGTTCATCCGCTTATTGTAGGCTTGGCTTGTGTACGTGCCACGGTGATATTCTAAGTAAAGCTCACCATCCCATACATGGACATAACGATCTGTATTAGCAACGGTTTCTTGCAGGTTACGGAAGTAGTCTCCCGCTGTTCCTGTTTCAATTTTCGGTAGACCTGGGAGATCGTTGAGCCTGCGGCGCATCTCTAGCATTTCACGGTTAACTCCGCCGCCACCATCACCATATCCGTAAGAAAGTAATAAATTGCGATTTACTTCTTTATCCCGATACGTATCCCAAATACCTTTTACAGTCTTAGGAATGATACGGCCATTATAGGTGTAGAACCAAGAATCTTCTTCAGACCAAGGCTCTGGTGTTGTAATAAAGTGTGTTAATACTTCAGTGCCATCAATACCACGCCATTGGAAGGTATCATGTGGCATGCGGTTGTATTGATTCCAGCTAATTTTCGTGGTCATGAACGTATTAATTCCTGATTTTTTTAGAATTTGCGGCAAGGACCAGCTGTAGCCAAATACGTCTGGCAGCCATAAATAGTCACATTCGACACCAAATTCGTTACGTAAGAAGCGAGTTCCATAGAGTAATTGACGGACAAGAGACTCTCCTGAAGTTAAGTTGCAGTCTGCTTCGAGCCACATGCCACCACCAGCTTCCCAGCGTCCTTCAGCAACACGTTCACGAATCTTCTCGTAGATTTCTGGATAATCATTCTTGATGTATTCATAGAGCTGAGGCTGAGTCTGTAAAAAAGTATAGTCAGGGAACATTTCCATCAGACGAAGTACGGTTGAGAAGGAACGCGCACATTTCTCACGAGTGTGCTTCAATTGCCATAACCAAGCGACATCAATATGGGTATGACCAATACAGGTAACTGTAACTGGCGAAGACTTCTCCATTTTATTAATTTCATCACGCAAATAATTGCGGGCTTCTTCGATCGAAGCGTAGAAGACATCGGAACCTGGACGAGACCAGTCGATCAGGAGAAACGAGCGGTCTACTGTACTCAGTAGCTGTGTATACTCTGGTGTTTTGGCATCGAGTACGTTCAGCGTCTCAACTACAGCAAGCGCGGTAAAGTAGAAATCATCCGTTGCTTCGTCCAGCCAACAAATTTCAGCCATACGAATGCCATGTGTTTGATCTTTCTTAGGGCCACCACCTTCAAGTCCTGACCATAACCGGAAGGTAAGTGGAAGCTGCGTACCTACCGTTTCATTCGGCAAGAACACTTCAGTGTGATTGGAATCTACACCTTGATAGGGCTTATCGTTGTAAAAGAACAAAGATTCAAAACCGGAGTTGTTTCCGGCACCCGTCTCGCCAAAATCAAATCGACCCAGTACTCTGCGTCCTGCCCAAGAGGCGGGTACGTCTATCTGTGTCGTTAACCATAAATACAAATCGCGACCTTTCCAGGTATCGCCAACCTTAAGCTTTGACCATTCTCCATCCTTGGGTGGTTCCGCTGCAATTTCACCTTGTTTGTCAATCATAGAGTTGAAAAAAGGAATGTGTATACGATCCCGGTAACGATATTCGGAAATCTCGTTTAGTTGGGAGTTGAGTTTACGTTTGGTTAGAAACATGAGTAATAGCCCTCCAATATGTTGATGGGGGACGAGGAAATTAAGATTTATGGGTGATTACAGGTTTGTTTGGGGGGTAGAAACCAACTATAGACGATTTTAAGCGAGATGTAAACTCATGATATATAAAAAATAATGTGAGTAGGAAAGATTTACATCTAAAAATGAATACGCTCCCATTGCACAAAAAGAAAGGTGGTGTTAAGCTTCTAATCCTAAAGGTGAGTTTTTGAAGGATGGTGAATTTGTTGAATGTAAAGAAATTTTATCAAAATCATTTACGAAAAAAACTGTTCAATAAAATTTTAGCTATATATTCTTCCATCATTATTATTACGTTAATAGCCTCTTCCATTACTGTGTATAAATACTATGACCAGACGATCACGCGTCAACATGTAGATGCTAATCGAGAGGTATTGGATTACGTGAGTTTATATATGAATCAGCAGTACGAAGGGATCCAATTGGCCATTCAGCAAATTTATAGTGATGCCTCTGTAAGTGAGGATTTGTCATACTTTTTGCAACATGATTATGGGGATTATCTTAAATATCGTTTAGATCAATTTGCGGAAATTGGGAGCTTTGTACCCCATACGTTCGATACTTATTTCAAAACGTATTTGAATCAGAAAAGTGGTATTTCTGACGTTATCTTATACAGCACAGAGAAAGAATTTTATTATTTATATAAAAATAATACACGACAACTCTACAAGAGAGATATAGATAGTTCTGAGCAAAAAGCACCCATACCCAAGAATGGATGGGTCTCGCATGAAAAAAAATTATTACTTAAGGAAATAAGGGAAGACAATAACAATTTGTATACGATGACTAGGGAAATTAAAGATCCGATTTCATTGAAAACGATCGGTATGCTCATTATAGATTTTGATGCTGAACTTATTTCAAAATGGCTTGGTACGAAAGGTACAGAGAATAATGGCCAAGTGTTGGTTCTAACACCAAGTGGTGACGTCATTTATGATTCGTTAGGAAAGTATATGGGACAGCAGTATCCGCATATGGCTGGTCTTTATTCAGACGGCTGGACTGCACTGGATGGATTGTCCAAGGTTAACTTAAATACAACGAATAGCTCAGGTCTTATTGTGGCAGGAATCATTCAGAAGTCGCAGGTCAATAAAGAAATGATTGTTGTACGAAATTGGATTATTGGGATTACGGCAGCACTAATTGTTGCGGCAATGTCCATTACATACGGAATCATTTTACGTTTCTCTAAAAAAGTGAAGATCATTGTCAAATCTATGAAGCGATTACAGGAAGGCGACTTAAGCACGCGTATTCACCTTAATCGAGAGGATGAATTGCAGCTTATTGCCAACAACTTTAACTATATGTGTGAACGATTAGAACTATACATTAATAAAGTTTACATTTCAGAAATTACGCAAAAAAATGCAGAACTCGTAGCTCTTCAATCGCAGATTAATCCGCACTTTTTATATAACACGCTTGAAGCTATAAGGATGCGGGCCATTTCGCAAGGCGCGAAGGATGTAGGTCAGATGATTTACATTTTATCTACGTTATTCCGAACCATGATTAAGAAAAGTATGGTTGTTACCATCGCTGACGAGATTGAATACTGCAACCTGTATCTTGAGTTGTTCCAGATTAGGCATAAAGATAAGCTCCAAATCGAGTCGCGAATAAGTCCAGTAGCTATGAATTGTTCTATCGTTAAACTGCTGATCCAGCCGATCATAGAAAATTATATTGTTCACGGATTCAGGCCCGACCGATTCGATAACCTAATACGTATTGAAGTTACTGAATTAGACGGGCGTATTCAAATTACTATATGTGATAACGGAAATGGTATTATTCCCAGCAAGCTAGTGGAGCTACAGAAAACGCTTCAAGTCAGTATGCGAATGGATGCACCGCCTTCCTCGCTTGGACTATGTAATGTGAATGAGCGAATTAAGCTTTATTATGGAACTGAATATGGATTAACGATTGCTAGTGAGATAGGTGAAGGAACAACAGTCATCATGAATATACCAGTGGTAAGGGAGAGTACTAAATAATGCACAACATACTTATTGTGGATGATGAACCTCTTATTCTTGAAGGATTACGTTCAGTGATCGAATGGGAAGATTATGGACTAAGAATCGCAGGGCAAGTGGGTAATGGAGAAGAAGCTTTAGAATTTCTGCATAACCATAACGAAGCCATAGACATCTTAATTACTGATATTATGATGCCAAAACTTACGGGACTTGAACTGATTCAACAAATCAAGAGTTTTGATTCAAAAATGAGATTTATTATCTTAAGCGGATATGAGCAATTTGAGTATTTAAAAGCTGGAATGAGTCTAGGCATTGAGAATTATATTCTTAAACCCATTAATATAAAAGAATTGGAATCAACCATTGAACAAATTGTTGAAGTCCTCAATCAAGAGGATGTTGAACAATTTCATGCTAAGGAGGATCAGCAAGTATTACGTAACAATATTCTGAACCGCTGGGTAACTGGAAACATTGATCGACAGGAACTACTGCATCGTTCAAAAGTGTTGAATATTTCGCTAGACTGTTCATTTTTTACTGTGGCTGCGATTCGGCTTATTACGGAACATGAAGAGGATGAGAGTCAACATAAACTGCACCCTAATCAACTTATGGAAGAATGTTATCGTATCGCTGTGCAGTCCGTAGCAGAGCGCGGAACGGTTATTGTATTTATAGATATGGAAGGTGATCTTGTTCTTATTATTGCTGAGTCGGCTAAAGATGAGAACAAAGAAGAGATTTATTGTGTGCTGGAACAAGTACAACATGAGATTAGGCATGAATTAGGAAAATCTGTCTGGATAACGATAGGCAGTAAGGAACATACTTTTCAAGAAGTACCTCAAAGTTATAAAAAAGCGAAGAGTTTATATGTGGATCATCTTATGCTGCCGGGCTACCCGATTATAGATGTGGATCAACTATCGAAGATGGTTTTACACGAGGAAAAGCTCGAAATTGATTATGAAGCATTTACTAAATTATTATTATCTGGAGAGCGTGAGGCGACGAACCAGTTTATCGCAGACACGTTTAAACAGCTGTTCGGTTGTGGCGTGATTACCCGCATGGATAATTACAACGTAGCGATTGAATTAATGCTGATCGCTAAGAAAATGGAGAAAAACTCTAATTTTAGTGCCGTGTTTAATCCCTTGCTACGCATCCACACCATTGAGCAGTTGCTTCACCATGTGCAGGAAAGTGTGAAAGAAACGCTGGACCAATTATCGTTAGTAAGTGATGAACTGAGCCCGAATATGAGATATATGGTTGATCAAGTAAGCAAACACTATAGAGAAGAGCTATCACTGAAAACGCTCAGTCAGCGAATGAATATGCATCCTAATTACTTGGGACAGCTATTTCAGAAGGAAATGGGACGAAGTTTTTCTGATTATGTTAACCAATTTCGAATCGAAAAAGCAAGACAACTGCTGCTTCAAACTACTTTATTAACCAACGAGATTGCAGCTGAAGTAGGGTATCCAGACCCAGCTTACTTCTATCGTCAGTTCAAAAAGTCAGTCGGTATATCTCCAACAGAACTCCGAAATATGTACAAAAAAGAAAAATCGTAGAATAAAGGAAATGTTCCCGGGTATCACGTTCAAGTGGGGGGGTCACGAACGTTGGTCACGAGAATATTTCCTTTTTTTTGTTCAAATATAAGTTTTACGAATGTCGTTTCTTCTTGGAATCTTTAATTATTACATATCATTCTGGAGTTTTTCAACTTTATGAAACCGCTTTTATAGCGCAGAATTAAAGATAGTTAAAGGGGCAAGGAAATAAGAGCGAAAGGGTATATGGGGATTGTTTGGGGATAGAGAAGGGGGATGTGGAATGATGTCTGCTTTTTTCAAAAGCTTAAATAAGGATAAAGTTCTGTGGTTTATGGTATTACCAGGGACAATATGGTTCCTAATCTTTTGTTACTTACCGATGTTCGGAACCATTATTGCATTTAAGGATTTCAAGATTCATCGGGACGGATTCTTTGCAAGCGTTTTAAATAGTAAGTGGGTTGGCCTTGAAAATTTCAACTTCTTGTTCTCGACGGAGGACGCCTATATTATTACAAGAAATACGATACTGTATAACGTGGCGTTGATCTCTCTAGGTTTAGTTCTTGCGGTGGGTATTGCGATCACCTTGAACGAACTTGTGAACAAACGGATGGCCAAAGTTTATCAAACGGCGATGTTTATGCCTTACTTCCTTTCTTGGGTTATTATTAGTTTCTTTACATTCAGCTTCCTAAGTGTAGATAAAGGGATCTTGAATCAAGTGATTGTGTACTTCGGAGGCGATCCTGTTTCCTGGTATGGGGATACTCGCTTTTGGCCTTATATCCTAATTTTCATGGGGATTTGGAAATCAATTGGTTATTCGAGTGTTGTTTACTTAGCAGCTATAGCGGGTATCGACAAGTCCTACTATGAAGCGGCTATGATTGATGGGGCCAGCAAATGGCAGCAAATTAAGTTTATTACACTTCCTTTGCTTAAACCTTTAATGGTAACGCTAACTATTCTAGCGATTGGTGGTATTTTTAGATCTGACTTCGGTTTATTCTATCAAATTCCTCGGGATTCCGGTGTTCTATACTCCGTAACGAATGTTATTGATACTTATATTTATCGAAGCATGAGTACGACAGGAAATCTAGGGATGAGTACAGCAGCCGGTTTATATCAATCCATCGTTGGATTTATTATGGTGCTTGTAACGAATTCTATTGTGAAAAAGATCAGTAAAGAAAACGCGATATTCTAGAAAGGAGTCATTGACGTTATGCAAGTATTCAAACGTAAGCAAAAAGAAGTCGACAACAACGCCATTACTCCTTTTTGGAATGTGGTACTCAATATTGTGATTGGAATTTTCGCTTTTACCTGTGTGTTTCCGTTCTTGTTTGTCATAGCCATTTCTTTTACAGATGAGAAAGTACTCGCTTTAAATGGATTTAGCTTAATCCCAGAAAAATTTAGTTTGGCAGCGTATCAGTTTATTTTTAACACAGGTGACCAGTTATTTCGTTCTTTTGGAGTTACGTTACTTGTTACTGTATTAGGTACGCTCATTAGCTTATTTCTAATTACAACTTACGCCTATGTTCTTTCTCGAAGATCATTTCGCTATCGTAACTTTTTTAGCTTCTTCGCCTTCTTCACGATGTTATTCTCAGGCGGAATGGTTCCGAACTATATTGTGGCCACGCAGTTTTTACATTTGTACAACACGATATGGGCTTTAATATTGCCAATAGCGATGAATGCCTTTTTCATTCTAGTGATGCGGACCTTCTTCCAAACTTCAGTGCCTGATGCACTCATTGAGGCTGCGAAAATTGATGGTTCAGGGGAGTTTCGGACATTCCTGCAAATTGTACTTCCGATTTCTTTGCCGGGGATTGCAACCATCGGATTGTTCTGTACGCTTGGCTATTGGAATGATTGGTTTAATGCGCTCCTGTATATTGATGATGCGAGTCTTGTGCCGCTCCAAGCCATGCTAATGCGAATTCAGAATAATATGGAGTTTGTCATACAAAATAGTATGCAAATGGGATCAAGCTTTGAGATTGCTGCCACATTGCCGACAGAGACTGTTCGTATGGCGATGGTTGTGCTGGCTACCTTGCCTATAGCACTAGCTTATCCGTTCTTCCAAAAGTATTTCGTAAAAGGTTTAACCGTTGGCTCTTTAAAAGAGTAACGCTACTAAGATGTATTTATTCGTATCGCTTGTACAGGAACGATATAAATAAAGATTTACTAATCTAAAGGGGGAAAATAGAAATGAAAGTGAAAAAAAGTTTAACGCTCGCTCTTGTAGGAACAATGCTTTTATCTGGCCTTCTTGCTGGATGTGGTTCGAATAATAATACAAATGCAGCCAAAGAGACAGATAGTTCAGCGGCAGCGGGGAATTCATCGGGATTAAAGCCATATGAGCTGAAGATGTATTTAATTGGTGGACCTCAGAAGGATTTGGATCTTGTATTAAAAGAAGTTAATAAATATACAAAAGAAAAAATTAATGCGACGTTGAACATTACGATGTTCGATTGGGGTGATTACGATAAGAAGATGCAAGTCATTACCGCCTCTGGTGAGCCTTATGACATTGCCTTTACATCTTCTTGGACGAATGATTTCCGTCGTAACGCAGCTAACGGAACTTTCTTGGGACTGAATGACCTGCTAGATAAGTATGGAAAAGAAACGAAGGAAGCTTTGGACCCACGTTTCTTAGAAGGAACTAAGATTAAAGGTGAAATCTATGGCGTTCCTGTAAATAAAGAGCTTGGACAGCAATGGGTATGGCGCTTCAATAAGAAATATGTTGATAAATACAAAATGGATATTTCCAATATTCGTACATTGGATGATCTAGAGCCGCTACTTAAAACCATTAAAGAGAACGAGCCTGCTGATATTACACCGCTAGCTGTTCCTAAAGGCTTTAAACCATTCATGCCATTTGACTATGTTCTTGGTGATGAACTACCTATTGGGGTCTATATGGATTCCAAAGATGGCAAGGTTATTAATATTCTTGAGACACCTGAACTTGCAACATCGTTAGATACGATGCGTAGATTTTACACAGCAGGTTACTTACGCCCAGATGTCGCGACACTTGATGGTATTGATAATATTAAAACAGGTAAATGGTTTGCAGATCGTGAAATCACACAGCCTTATGCAGAAAAAGGTTGGTCTCGTTCAGCAGGTTATGAAATTGTAACTTCGCCTATGCATGAGCCTTATGTGTATACACAGTCAGCAGCAGGTTCGATGCACGCTATTTCAGTAACATCAGGTGATCCTGAGCGCGCAATGATGTTCTTGAATCTCTTGAATACAGATAAATATTTACGCAATTTGCTCAACTATGGCATCGAAGGAACACATTATAAGAAAATTTCCGACAATGTCATTGAAGATCTGCCTGCAATGCAAGATAGTTATGCAATGCCTGGGTTCACGCTTGGAAATATGTATCTGACTTATCTGCACTCAGATGACCCTGCTGATAAATGGGATGCTTTTAAGAAGTTTAATGATTCTGCAAAAGAAGCCCCTACATTCGGATTTGCTTTTGATCCTACACCTGTAAAAACAGAAGTAGCGGCTATCAACAACGTAACTAAAGAATTTATGCCAGCTCTATATACAGGTTCTGTTGATCCTAAATCGTATCTGCCAAAAGCAACAAAGAAATTTAAAGAAGCAGGACTAGATAAAGTAATTGCAGAAATTCAAAAGCAACTTGATGAGTGGAATAAGACAAAGAAATAATGCAATGAAAGTAACAAAACGCCTACGATTAATCTAAAGGTAACACAAATAGGATTAGTGGAGACGGGCAGCTATGCTGCCCGTCTCTCTATCTATACTCATTTTTATCAAGAGGAGTGAGAATATGGAACAATTCAGACTTCCAACCATCTCTATGCCGAAGCTGCCGCTTCCACAAGCGATTCAAGAAGTGTTGAATGAAGCAGAGGAGAAATTAGCTCATCGACCTAAACTGTTGCAGCTCTTCAAGAACTGCTTTCCGAATACGCTTGAGACAACGACTAAGCTCATGGATGATGGAACAACATTCATAATTACTGGAGATATCCCAGCTTCTTGGTTGAGAGATTCTGTGGAACAGGTTATGCACTATGTGCCATTTGCTATGAACGATCCGGATCTTCAACGTATCATTGGCGGGTTAATCAAACGTCATATTGAGTATATTCACATTGACCCGTACGCCAATGCGTTTAATGAAACAGCGAATGATTGGCATTGGAGCACTAGCGATATTACGGAGATGTCCCCATGGGTGTGGGAGCGTAAATTTGAGATCGATTCCCTCTGTTTTTCCATGCGTCTGGCCTATGCCTATTGGAAAGAAACGGGGAAGACTGATATATTCGACGCTGGATTTAAGGCAGCAATGGTTAAAATATTCAACCTGTTCAGAACGGAACAGCGCCATGCTGAATTATCTCCTTACCGCTTTACGCGTAATAATGGAATTCCTGAAGATACGCTGCGCAACAACGGCCTTGGTATGCCTGTGAATTATACGGGGATGGTCTGGTCCGGATTCCGTTCGAGCGATGATGCTTGCGATTTCCATTACAACATCCCGGGGAATATGTTCGCTGTTGTTGCATTACGTCATATGCAGGAATTTGCAGAATGGGTATTCCGTGATCTTGAATTTCTGAGAGAGCTTAAGGCATTAGAAGCTGACATTGATCACGGAATCAAGCTGTATGGCATTTACCGTCATCCGAAATTCGGTCCAATCTACGCCTACGAGACCGACGGTTACGGCAATTACTGCTTGATGGATGATGCGGGAACACCAGGACTCATGTCGATTCCTTATCTCGGCTATGTCACGGCAGATGATGAGATTTACCAGAATACGAGACGCTTTGCTCTGAGCAAGGAGAATCCCTTTTATTTTGAAGGAACAGCAGCGAAAGGCATTGGCAGTCCGCATACCCCGAAAGACTACATTTGGCATATGGCATTATCCATGCAAGGTTTGACGGCTTCCACGAAGGAAGAGAAGCTGGAGATGCTTGCGATGCTAGAGGCAACAGATGCGGATACTGGCTTTATGCATGAAGGATTTCATGTCGATGACCCGAATATATTCACTAGAAAATGGTTTGCCTGGTCTAATAGTCTGTTCTCTCAGCTTGTGTATAAAATGATGAAGGATGGACTTCTATGAGCAGACCCGTAATCATATTCTATGATTCTGATTTTCCAATTTCTAGTCCGATCCCTAGCGATGCGATTATATCCATGCGTGAGTTTGGTACGATTGTGAACGGGAATCAGCTTGCAGCAGTGCTTAGGGAAACCGAAGGCGGCTGTTTCATCAACCTGCATGCACCCTATTTTCCGAAATCAACATGGATAGACATTCTTGAATATTTACAAAGAGGTGGCGGTCTGATCAGCATTGGGGGTGCGCCCTTCAAACAACCCGTTCGCTGGGAAGATGGGCAATGGCGTGTGGAAGCGGAGCAGACTTCTTATCATCAAGAGCTGTATATTCATGAGACACTACCTGTTGAATGTTCGCGCAACCAATCATTGCTTGCATCGGATGTCATTCCTCTGCTTAAGGGGCAAGAATCTCTTTTTCTAGAGAGTGCAGAGACATGGAATCTTGTGCCACATACGACGAAGACGAGTGATTTACCACATCAAATGGGATCGGCAGGTCCAATGAGCACACGGATTTACCCTCTTTTGAAGGGAATTACGCATGAGGGTCGGGAAACTTCTGCTCCAGTAGTTCTTTGGGAGAATACGATTGGTTTATTTGCAGGCTCACGCTGGCTGTTCGTAAATACGGCTGCAACGGCTTCTATATGGAAGGAAAAAGGGCTGTCCGCGATATCTGAGTGGGTTCGTTTCTGTAGTAAGGGTGTAACGGAAATGTGGGTTAAGCCGAACTACGCGTCATATGAGTCAGGAGAACGTGCTTCTCTGACACTTCAGATCCAGCAGCTTGACCGGGCAAAACCTTCTGTGAGAATTGAAGATATATGGAAATTTACAATTCATGTAGAGCATGAATCAGATCCGTCCATGCACTGGTCTCAGCAATTGGAGATGAAGGCTAATGCTGAACTTAACATTGTTCGTGTGCCTATTCCTCTGGAAATTAGGAGTGGTCTGTTCCAAGTTGTCTGCGAAGCGGAAGCCAGTGATGGTGAAATCCGAATTCTACGTCAAGGGTTCTGGGGGCATGCTCCTGAGCTGCTGGCAGCGGGTGAACCGGTTACGAGCGGAAGAGATTATTTCATAAAAGATGGGCGTCCGCTACCTGTTGTGGGTATGACTTATATGACGAGTGATGTGGCCCGTAAATTTCTATTTCTGCCGAACGTTGGGGTATGGGATCGCGATATGGGTCAGATGCGGAAGGCAGGGATTAACTGGATCCGCACAGGGATCTGGACGGCTTATCGTAATGTGATGCAAGACGACGGTCATATCTCAGAAGAGGTACTGCGGGCGATTGATGCCTTTATCATGACGGCGAAGAAGCATGATCTTCAGGTAACCTTTACGTTCTTCTCCTTCACACCGGAAACGTGGGGAGGGGTAAATCCTTATCTGGACCCACAAAGTGTAGAAGCTCAGAAGCGGTTCATTCGTTCTATTGTTTCTCGTCATAAAGAGTCTTCAAATGTAGACTGGGATCTTATTAATGAACCGTCGATGTTTGATCCGGTACGTATTTTCTCGGATGGCCCGAGTTCATGTCATGATCGCTTTGAGCAAGAAGCTTTCAGAGAATGGCTTCAGCATAGACATGGTGTGATCGAAGTGTTACAGGAACGTTGGAATATGACACCCGCACAGCTTCCGAACTTTGCATCGGCAGGGCTGCCAGAAGCGAAAGAGGTTAACTTCGATGTACAAGATATGCACAGTGGCAAGAGGGGTACACGTTGGCTTGATTATTGCTTGTTCTCCATGGATATGCATAACCGCTGGGTGAAGCAGTTATACGACACCATTAAGGAGAAATGTCCAGATCAGATGGTTACAGTTGGTCAGGATGAAGGGCTAGGTGCGCAGCGACCTTCGCCGTTCTTCTATGAGGAGGCGGTAGATTACACCACTGTGCATTCCTGGTGGTTCAACGACTATCTGGTGTGGGATGGCATCTTTGCCAAGACACCTAATAAGCCAAACCTAATTCAGGAGACTGGCGTCATGTATGTAGAAACTCCTGATGGTCGAGCTAAACGTTCGGAGTATGAACTGCGGAATCTGCTCGAACGCAAGTATGCTTATGCGTTTGGAACTGCTGGTGCAGGGGCCATACACTGGATCTGGAATACGAATTTCTATATGGATAATGCGAATGAGTCCCATATCGGAGCACTGAGAGCGGATGGAACCGAAAAACCAGAGGCGGACGTATCTTATGATTTCGGGAAGTTTATAAAAGGCATTCGTGATATATTTGGTGATCGTGAGCTGGAAGAGATTGCTGTGGTGTTTCCTTATTCGAACGACTTCTCTAACCGGAAGTTGGCTTTTGCTGCTACAACCGAGCTTACCCGTATTCTGTCGTATGAGCTTAAGATGCCTTTCAGGGGGGCTTCCGAATATCACCTAGATGATTTGGAGAACAATCCTGTGAAGCTTATTATGCTGCCAAGCGCGCATAACTTCGATGATGCAGCGATGGAAAGGTTGTTACACATCGTTGAAAAGACAGGTGCGGTACTGCTTGCCACTGGCCCGCTCGGTATTGATGCCTACTGGCACCGGTCGGAGCGCTTGAGTGATATTCTTGGCAAACGTGAATTGCGTAATGTGCGCCGCGAAGAAGTACTTAACCTTCAAGGCCAAGTACTACCCGTCTCTTTCGGTCACCGCCGGATTGCCGAGCTGGTGAAGGAAACGATGATTCACGAATCTGTCGGAATCGGAAGTTCTACCATAGATAGTGTCGTGAACATTCCGCTGGGTAAAGGTCGACTCATATGGAGTCCACTGCCAGTAGAATTGAACGACCGCAGTGATACTACAGCTGCACTGTACCGCTACGCGATGAATGTTGCTCGTGTGGAGTCTGACTTTGAGTGGATTAACGGTGGTGAATTAGCGGGCATTTATGGACGCAAATTGAGCTTTGCTACGGGTGGTCTCTTCACCTTCGTGTCGGAATATGCTCTGGATGTTAAGATCGAGGTGAAAGATTCAGCCACTGGCCGGACCTACTCGTTCGTGTTGGAACAAGAACGTTCTGTTCTCTTCGCTACGGATATTAAAGGAGATCTGCTTGGCGTTTATCGCCCGCAGGAAGTCGAGATCCATGTAACTTATCCACATCTACTACATTAAACATCTTTGTAGAGAGAACGTATTGCATATAAGGAGGTCTTCACTTTGGAAAATTCAGATAAATCTATTAAACCTCAGACTGCCCATATCATTTCCCATACTCACTGGGACCGGGAATGGTATCTTCCATATGAAAAGCATCACGTGCGTCTTATTAAACTGGTCGATGAATTGCTGGACCGATTGGATGAGGATGGTGAATTTAAGAGTTTCTATCTTGACGGACAGACAATTATTCTGGAAGATTACCTCCAAGTTCGTCCCGAAAATCAAGAGCGTCTACAGAAATATATTACGGAAGGTCGCCTTTTGATAGGACCTTGGTATATCCTGCAAGATGCTTTCCTTACCAGTGGAGAGGCAAATGTACGTAATATGCAGATTGGTCATCAGGATTCGAAACGCTACGGAGAACCTTCCAAGATCGGTTATTTTCCGGATACCTTTGGTCTTGTTGGTCAGACTCCACAATTAATGAAGCAATCTGGCATTAATAATGCCTTTTTCGGAAGAGGTGTGAAGCCGACTGGATTCAATAATACGGTATCAGACGGTGGTTATGAGTCTTCTTTCTCTGAACTGATTTGGGAAGGTCCTGATGGATCGAAAGTACTCGGTATTCTATTTGCTAACTGGTATTCAAACGGAAACGAAGTGCCTGTAAATGAAGCTGAAGCTAAAGTGTTCTGGGAGAAAAAGTTAGCTGATGCGCGGAAATTTGCATCTACAGCTGAGCTGCTATTTATGAACGGTTGCGATCATCAACCGGCTCAACTGGATTTGCCAGAGGCTATCGAAACTGCGAAGCGGCTGTATCCAGATATGGAGTTTATCCATTCGAACTTCCCTGATTATCTTAAGGCTGTAGAGGACGTAATGGATCGCAACAACCTGTCGACCGTAAAGGGCGAGCTGCGGAGCCAGCACACTGACGGATGGGGGACGTTAGTGAATACCGCGTCTGCTCGTGTCTATTTGAAACAGATGAATCAGCAAGGGCAAGTTATGCTTGAGAAATTAGCAGAGCCGCTTGCATCGTTCGCGCAATTACTGGGCAAAGATTATCCCCATCATCTATTCACCTATGCCTGGAAGACGCTAATGCAGAATCATCCTCATGACAGCATTTGTGGCTGCAGCGTGGATGAGGTACACCGTGAAATGGTAACCCGCTTTGACAAAAGCCGCCATGTAGCAGAAACCATTGTTAATGATAGTATGCGTGTGATCGCAGATGCTGTGGATACGTCCGGTTTTGCAGCATATGGTGAAGAAGTGCTTCCGCTAGTTGCCATGAATATGACAGGGTGGAGTCGCACGGGTACAGTGAGCGTAGAACTTGATGCGGCACGTCTATATTTACGAGATGGTTTCACACTGGAAGAAACATCCAGCCGTATGAAAGAAATTGACTTGAACGGTCGTGTACTAGTAGACGATCAAGGGAATAGCATTGCATGCCAGATGGAGGATTTGGGTCTTCAGTTTGGCTATGATTTGCCGGATGACAAGTTCCGCCAGCCATATATGTGTCGCCGAGTAAGACTTACCTTTGAAGCCGCACAAGTTCCGGCGCTGGGTCTTCGTGCATATGCTTGGGTTCGCCGTGCAGACGCTGAATTATCAACAGCTCCTGAATCTTTGCTTCAAGGAGATCGGGTGCTGGAGAATGAGGCGATCAAGGTAGTAATTAATGATGATGGTTCATTTACGCTGAGTGACAAAGCCAGTGGCATGACTTACCGGGATCTTGGCGTGTATGAAAACACAGGTGACATCGGTAATGAATACATGTACAAACAGCCTGAGGCCGAACAAGCTTTGACGACCAAAGGATTTCAGGCGAACATTTCCGTTCTGGAAGATACGCCTTATCGAGCATCTGTGGAAATTAAGCATGACTGGGAGATTCCAGCCTCGGCAGATGATAAGCTGGACGAGGAGCAGCGTGCACTGGTGTACTATCCGGAGCGCAAAGCACAGCGCAGTAGTGACACCGTCATTCTGAAACTTCGTACCGTAATTAGCTTGGAGCGGGGCGGGAAAGGGTTGCATATCGAAACGACGATAGACAATAAGGCTAAAGATCACCGGATTCGTGCGTTGTTCCCGACAGATTTGAACGCCGGCACGCATCGTGTGGATTCGATGTTTGAGGTTGCTGAGCGGAATATTGAGCCAGCCACAGAATGGAACAATCCGAGTAACACGCAACATCAGCAGGCCTTTGTAGATATCAGTAATGGGAAAGCGGGTCTAACCGTCGCTAACTTTGGATTAAATGAATATGAAGTGCTGAGAGATGGTCGTAACACCATTGCGATTACACTGCTCCGTAGTGTGGGCGAACTTGGAGACTGGGGTTTGTTCCCAACACCAGAAGCGCAGTGTCTCGGCGAGCACGTTGTTCATATGGAGCTCATCCCACACACAGGTGAGGGTATAACTTCTGGTGCTTATGCTGAAGCTTACCAATTCCAGATTCCTTGGATCGTATGTCAGACAGATGTACATGAAGGAGTGGTTGCTCCGGTGTATACTCCTTTCGAATGGGAGAGTAAGGAACTCGCATTTTCTTCACTAAAAATGAACGAGCAGACGGGAGACTTGCTGCTGCGCTGGTATAACATGAGTCAGCAGAACACCAACCTGACCTTCAATTCGAAGATTCCGCAACAGTATTTCTATAAAACGACGATTCTGGAAGAGGATAGCCCCTCACTCTCTAGCGAAGTGAAAGGTGGTTTGGCCTTAGAGATCGGTCCATGCGAAATTGTAACGGTTGGTATTCGGCGATAATGGGTCGAGAAAATACAAGAATGAACTGAGAAAACAAATTTCAAGTATCGTAGTTTCAAACAGTATGAGAATAAAGACGATAGTAAACCTAGGCATTTCGTCTTGGAGCTATCGTCTTTTTTTTTGCGAAAAAAGATTGCCAAATATAACTATTAAAATTAAAATTAGTTTGTATAGAAAACTTGGTTTTGTATAATGTTCAATGGAGGTGATCACATAGACAAAAAATATTGGGTACCTGCTTTGGAGAAAGCAGACGGGATTCTACGCCTTGTATCAGATGAACCCTATAAGCATCGATTAATTGATCTATCCAATCAGCTTGGTATCCATAGGAGCTCTATGTACTCCATGTTGCAGACTATGGAAGCGCTTGATTGGGTAAATAGAGATACTAACGATACATATGCCATCGGCTCCGCGACGGGGAGGTGGGGGGATTCTTACTCACAAGGTCAGGACTTAATCTCATCGTTTCACCGAGAAGCGAACGTCACAAGAGATCGTCTTCAGGAGACGATTCAGTTGGCCAGACTTGAAGGTAATGAAGTGTTGTATCTGGCTAAGGAGGAAGCACCGACTATGGTCAGGCTAGCATCCGGTCCCGGTATGAAGTTCCCTGCTCATGTGACTGCTCTCGGGAAATTGCTGCTGTCGTTCGTTGATGATAAGGATCTAGATTCATTGTATCCGATTCAAGAATTAATGAGCGCTACAGAGTATTCATTGAAAACGAAGGTGGATCTGGTTAAGCAACTGCGAAACATTCGCGATGCAGGGATCGCCTTCGATGAGCAGGAAGTTATCGTTGGGTTCAGCTGTGTTTCAGCCCCGATCCTATCAAAATCAGGTGAGGCTATCGCAGCAGTGAGCTGTACCATGCAGCAACATATCTGGGAGAAGAAGAAGGATGTTGCGGAGGCTGAAATTCGTCAATTGGCGAGTCGTTTATCCCTATACCAAGGAGGCAATCATTAATGAGATTAGCCAATAAAGTCATCTTAATTACGGGCTCAGGTTCAGGGATCGGGAGAAGCACGGCATTGCTGTTTGGTCGTGAAGGTGCAACTGTAATTGTGAACGATCTGGATGAAGCTAAAGGGATAGAGACTTTGAAGGATATTCAAGCAGATGGAGGAATAGGTCATTTCATCCATGCGGATGTGACCAATGCTGACTCTGTACAGCAGATGGTAGATCAAATCATTGAAAAATATGGTCATATTGATGTGCTTTTTAACAATGCGGGAATTAGCGGGGTAGGCGCTTTGCATGAAGTTGAACCCGATGCATGGGACCGGGTTATTCAGGTCAATATTCGGGGTGTATACTTGCCTTCCAAACATGTGCTTCCGCATATGATGAAACGCAAATCTGGCAACATCATTAATATGTCTTCTTGCATCGCAGAAATCGGGCTAGCCAGAAGAGCTTCTTATTCAGCTACCAAAGGAGCAGTATTGGCCCTGACGAAATCCATGCAAGTAGATTACGCAGCATACAATATTCGTGTAAATGCCCTTTTACCAGGTACAATCCTAACACCATTCGTTGAAAATTACTTAAAAACCTCTTACGATAATCCGGAAACTGCGATTGCGGCACTTAAGAAACGTCAGCTAAGTGAAGAGCTAGGCTTACCTGAGGATGTTGCCCAAGCAGCATTATTTCTCGCCTCGGATGAATCGAAATTTATGATGGGTTCTCCTCTCTATATTGATGGAGGCGCTACTTTCGGGAAAAATGCCTAAACAGCAGTAAACGATAAAAGAAAGGGGAATTTAAAATGAAGTTATTAACATTCGTTAACAATGGTGATTACCAACTAGGGGTCGTAACAGAGAAGGGGATACTGGATGTTGCAAGCGCTTTAATAGATTTACCTACACAGCATGGGGGTTCCGTACCGACGACCGTTCACGAAGTGATTGATGGTGGTCAGGTAGCGGTTGCGAGACTGGATCATTTCACAGCTCAAGCACTGGATATGGCTGGAGAGGACTGTTCATATCTATTAGATGAAGCGAAGTTGACGCTCGGTCCATGCGTGACTCATCCAAATAAGATCATCTGCGTCGGTCTTAACTATCGTAAGCATGCGGAAGAAACGAACGCAGCGATCCCGGAGTACCCGATTTTGTTCAATAAATTCAATAACACGTTGACGGGACATGGCGACGATATTCCTCTTCCAAGAGTGACGAA
Source organism: Paenibacillus sp. FSL K6-0276 (assembly GCF_037977235.1). Lineage (NCBI taxonomy): Bacteria > Bacillati > Bacillota > Bacilli > Caryophanales > Paenibacillaceae > Paenibacillus > Paenibacillus sp. FSL K6-0276. The sequence goes on from NZ_CP150276.1 coordinate 2,263,095, forward strand.
GAAAGTAGATTACGAAGCGGAACTTGTCATCGTTATCGGCAAAACAGCTAAGTACGTTGCGAAAGAGGACGCGCTTAGTCACGTTTTTGGATATTGTAATGTGAATGATTTGTCCGCACGAGACTTACAACTTAGGACGCAGCAATGGCTGTTAGGCAAGTCATGTGATAAATTTTCTCCACTTGGACCTTATCTAGTTTCAGCGGATGAAATCAGAAACCCGAATGATCTAGATATTAAATGTACAGTCAACGGTGAAGTCCGTCAGCATTCCAATACGTCGGATATGATCTTCCAATGTGACGAGATCGTGAGCTATATTTCACAACATATGACACTTGTACCTGGAGACATTATTCTGACCGGAACACCTGAAGGCGTCGTCCTCGGTTATCCAGTAGATAAGCAGATTTACTTGAAGGATGGTGACATTGTCACAATTGAGATTGAGAAGCTAGGTAAGTTGACGAATCGGCTTGTTAAGGAAAACTGAGAATGTACTCTCAATTTTGTGAGGTGAAAGCATGAGAATTGATGCACATCAGCATTATTGGCAATTAAGTCGAAACGATTACGGATGGCTTACACCAGAAGTTCCTACATTGTATCGGGATTTTATGCCAAATGACCTTACAGAATCATTAATACGACATGGACTAACGAAAACAATTGTTGTTCAAGCTGCAGCGACTGTTGAGGAAACTGAATTTCTTCTAAGTCTATGTCAGACCCATGATTCAATTGCTGGTGTAGTGGGGTGGTTGGATTTTGAACAGGACAATTTCGTGGAAACATTTGAACGTTTGCGTAAAAATCCATATTTTATCGGCGTTCGTTTAATGCTTCAAAGTATCGATGCTGCGGAATATTTGCAACGTCCTCTAGTTTTTCATCATTTAAAATGGTTAGAGACATTGGGATTCCCCGTTGATTTATTGATCCATGCTGCACAATTCCCAGCTGTATTAAAATTGCTCGAGCTTGTGCCAAATTTAAATGCGGTCATTGACCATATAGGTAAGCCACAAATTTCTCAGCAAGTAATCTCACCTTGGCAAGAGTGGGTTATGGAGGTAGCCCAATATCCGCAGGTGTATTGCAAACTTTCAGGCATGGTTACCGAAGGAAATATATCGGACTGGGTAGAATCTGATTTTAACTTTTATGTCATGCATGCCACAAAAGCGTTTGGACTGAATCGAGTCATGTTCGGCAGTGATTGGCCAGTTTGTCTACTTGCAGCAAGCTATGATCAAGCAGTAAGCATTTTGTTAAACAATCTACCTAAAGCGCTTACAGAACAAGAATTAGACGATGTTTTTGGGAATAATGCGATTCGTTTTTATCAATTGGAGATATCACATTCTATTGAAACTGGAGTGTAGCCTATGCAATTACAAGGGAAAGTCGTTATTGTTACAGGCGGTGGATCCGGGATTGGAGAAGCGACTGCCAAATTATTTGCTAGTGAGGGTGCCAAAGTTATCATTGCGGACTGGAATGATGCTGAAGCAAGAAGGGTAGTCGAGGAAATTCATTCAGTTCATTGTGGGGATTCTGTTGCTTATGCTGTGAAAACGGATGTTTCATCGGAGATTGAAGTCAAACAATTAGTAGAACTGGTTCTAAATAAGTTTGGGAAAATTGATATTCTTTTCAATAATGCTGCTGTGGTATTACCAAAATACTTGGAAGACATCTCTGAATCAGAATGGACTCGCACCTTAGATATCAATTTGAAGAGTGTCTATTTGATGATTAAATTTTGTATTCCTTCAATTAGAGAAAACCTTGGTTGCATTGTGAACATGGCTTCATTAAGCGGCTTGTTAGGCCAAAAGCAAAATCCGGTGTATTCTGCTTCAAAAGGCGCAATTATAGCCATGACTAAAGCATTAGCATTGGATTATGCAAACGATGGAGTACGTGTCAATTGCATATGTCCAGCAGGTGTAATGACGCCGTTATTAGAAGAGTGGATCGGACAACAGCCCAATCCGGCAACTACAGTACAAGATTTAATCGATATGCATCCATTGGGAAGATGTGCCTCAACGGAAGAGATTGCAAGAGCAGTGTTGTATTTAGCGAGTGATTTATCTGGATTTGTTACGGGTATAGCACTCCCTGTTGATGGAGGAGCAGCTTTAGGCTACTAATGAGTTATTGGAAAGGACGGAATGCAATGATTCGATATGGAAGCGTTATTCATGTAAAGGATGAGAAACTTGAAGAATACAAATCGTTACACGCATCCGTATGGCCCGAGGTGTTGGATAGATTAAGGAAGTGCAACATTAAGAACTACTCCATTTTCTATAGGGATGGCTTTTTGTTCAGTTATTTTGAATATACAGGGGATGACTATACGGCTGATATGGCCAAGATTGCTGCAGATCCACATACACAAGAGTGGTGGAGATTGACAGATCCTTGTCAGTATAAAGTGAAGTCTGCATTAGAGAGTGAATGGTGGGCGAGCATGGAAGAGGTTTTCCATATGAATTAAAAATTTTCTGCTATTGATCATGAAGGATATATTATTTCATTTATAACTAGGGGATGAAAAATATGAAAATTACAAAAGTAGAAAGTTTCGTTTTACACGTACCGATTACACCACCAATTACGGATGCTATTAATGTTGCTACACATTGGGGACTTGCGGGCGTTCGGGTTTTTACAGATGAAGGTTTCGTTGGGTATGGGTATACAGGAACATGTGCACATGGTGATGATATGATCGTTGATACGATTGATCGTTATTACGCTCCTTTATTAATTGGCAAAGATCCGTTTATGGTTAAAGAGATTTGGGATGAGCTACGTTTTGGTAAAATGCATTGGATTGGTAGAGCGGGAGTTACTCATATGGCCTTGGCCGCAGTAGATATTGCACTTTGGGATATTATGTCGAAGGCTTCCAACAAACCGCTGTGGCAGTATCTTGGTGGACATAAATCCAAACAAATAAAAGCTTATAATACGAACGGTGGCTGGTTGAACTGGTCCAAAGAACGTTTGATCAAGGACGTTACTGAAATTGTAGAGCAGGGCTTTACTGGAGTTAAAATTAAAGTAGGTAAAGCAGATTCTCATGAGGATTATGATCGGTGTAAAGCTGTTCGTAAGGCGATAGGAGATCAAACCATCTTCATGATCGATGTGAACCAACAGTGGAATATCAATACAGCGATGACATGGGGGAAGAAGTTAGAGGAGTTTGATTTGTTCTGGCTAGAGGAACCTTTAAATCCAGATGATATTATGGGACATAAGAAGCTGGCCGATGCATTGAATGTACCTATTGCATTAGGTGAACATGTCTATACGAAATACGCTTTCCGGGATTACATCCATCAAGGGGCACTCGAATATTGCCAAGTAGACGTAACGCGTGTTGGTGGGATTACGGAATGGAAACAGGTAGCAGGTTTAGCTGCTTCATACGATATTCCGATTTGTCCGCATGTTGGTGATATGGGGCAAATTCATCAGCATTTGGTTGCATCAACACCAGGTGCGATCATGCTGGAATACATTCCTTGGATCCGTCATATTTTTGTGGAGCCGGCTACTGTAGTCAATGGGCACTACATACTTCCTCAAATGCCGGGTGCATCAACGGAGATTATACCAACGTTGTTTGATCAGTATCGCGTGAGATAATAAAGTAATGATTCACAGGCATTAGCATCGTCAAACCTATCGTAACTTACGCCTCAAGAAATCCGGGTACTGGATGGTGTTGGACGGATTCAAGGTATTTAACTAAAAATAAAGAGGCCCATGCGAGCGATCACATGGGCCTCTTTATTTTAGCGAACCTTCTGTATCCGAATAACCTTGCTTTGATAATCGCCTTTCAAATGAAGCTTTAAACCCACGCTCATCAGCGCTTGTCCGCTACTCCGTCTTTCCATGCCGTCAATCTGGTACAAGCTATCCTCTCGCAATCCCTTCAGCCGCAGTCTCGGAAGTTCATTCATGAAGTTTAGCGAGTGCAAGAAGGTGAAAACAACAGCTTCTTCTTGGGCCTCGTCTACGTACATGACTGCTGTCAGCTGACCCTCGCTTGGCGATTTCAGTCGATATTGCTCTCCGTCTTGTACGATGTACCGGATTTCTTTGTAGAGTTGAATGAGTTTCCGCGCCTCTACTAGTTCTTCCGCGTTCCATTTCCGCAAATCGTCGCCGATACCGAGATTACCCATCATTGCGCTATGGAAACGGTAGGTCAAGGAAAGCTTGCGGCCGCTGATCCAGTTCACTTCATCGGTGACCCATGATTCCATGATTTTAGCGGTATACGCGAAGGAGAAGCCTTCTTGAATTTTCAGCCGGTCGAAGGCGTCTGTATTGTCGCTCGTCCAGACTTGGTCGAAGTAACGTAGAATGCCTAAGTCGACCCGTCCGCCGCCGCCGGAGCAAGATTGGAGAACAACTTTAGGGTGCGCCTGCTTGAGCTTTCGGGCGATTTCGTACACGCCTTCGGTATGCCTGAACCAAATTTCTTTCTGCTCTTCTCGCGGCGCCGACGGGTAACCCGGCTCGCTGAAATTACGGTTCATGTCCCATTTAACGAAGCAAATATTATTCTCTGTCAACAGACGATCAATGCAATCGAAAAGATAATTTCGAACATCCGCTCTGGCTAGATTGAGAATAAACTGATTACGAATAAGTGTGCCGTCCCGGGTCGGGAAGTGGTAAACCCAGTCTGGGTGCGCTCTGTACAGATCACTGTCGGGATTAACCATTTCCGGTTCGATCCATAATCCGAAGTCCATACCCAATTCATTTACGTTCTTAATCAGTCCCTGAAGGCCGTTCGGGAACTTATCGTGGTTAACGATCCAATCGCCAAGGCCGGCTCGGTCGGAATTTCGTGCGCCGAACCACCCATCATCCATGACGAACAGCTCGACGCCAGTGGAAGCTGCGATTTCTGCCAGTTTGATCTGTTGCTCCTCGTTTACTTCGAACGAAGTGGCTTCCCAAGAGTTATAGAGCACCTTCCGAGGCTTTGAACGATGCTCAGCCGGAAGAACGACTTCCCGTTGATAACGGTGGAGATTACGGCTAGCGGAGCCGAAACCTCCGCTAGTGAATCCGATGACGAAACCGGGAGTTGCAAATATTTCCCCAGGCTTCAAATTCCATTCGAAGTCGAAGTCGTTGACACCTGCGCTGATCTTGGTCATGCCCAGCCTGTCTTTTTCGATTGCTATTTTCCAGTTTCCGCTGAAAGCGAGCGCCCCAAAATAGACGTCTCCACAGTCTTCTTGTGCAATTCCACCTGGGTCTAACAGGAAGAAAGGATTGTAATAGTGGCTTGTCGTTCCCCGTCTGCTTTCTAACACTAGCTTACCGTCGGGGAGACGAATCCGGTTAAGCTGTGTCTCCCCGGCCCATTTACCTGCTAGGTATGTTAGCCGGTATTCTTCGTCACGTGGCACATAGAGGGAGCCCGAGAGCGTTTGCTCTAGGACTATGCTTTCATTGCCAGAATTCAGAATCTCACTACGCATTTCGATCAGATCGTATTTCGGGAAAATTCGATAATGGAGAACGACTTCAAGCGGATAGTAGGCATCCTTCAGTCGGAGCGATAGTAGACAATCCGATCGCTCGTCATCGACGAATGTTAGCTTGACGTCCCTGACGCCATCTTCGAACGTCGCCTTCAAACAGGGCTCGTTGAAGAGGGCTTTCCCCCAGCCCATATACGATTCTTGATACAATTCGCTGCCGAGCGTATATGGATATTCGGAGACAAGCTCCGGATCCGGGTAGTCTGACAAGAAGGGGAGCTTCTCCCCGAAATAAGTCTGCACGACCGTGCCCGAAGGGCTTAGTCCCAACACGTACGCGGAACGTTCCCCCTCAAGCACCCATAATCGGCGTTCGGAATCGTGTTTAATCATGACGTTCACTCCTTATCCTTTCAGCGATCCCGAGACCATGCCGGAAATAATATATTTTTGGCCAAGCAGATAGAGTACCAAGACTGGCAACATAGTAAGAACGATAATGGTGAAGATCATGTTCCATTGATTGAAATGCATGCCAAAGTATTCGTATATCGAGTTAATCATGCCTAGTTTGTTCTGGCGATTCAGGAGATAGAGCGGAGTGACGAAGTCGTTCCACGCTCCGAGAAAATTCAGAATAAACCCTGTAATCGCAACCGGAGTAAGCAAAGGGAAAACGACACTGAAGAAGAGACGGCCCAGTCCGCAGCCGTCGATGATCGCCGCTTCGTCCAATTCCCGGGGCACGCTACTGATAAAACCGTAAAAAAGAAAGACTGCGAACGGAATTCCCAGGGTCGCGAAGACGAGAATAATACCGGGAAAAGTATTTTGCAGGTGAAGCATCTGTAAGGCCTTGATGGTCGTGACATAGTTAAGCGGCGCGACCAATCCGATGAAGAAGTAGTTATAGATCACTTTGTTCCATTTGTCCCTGTTGCGCACGAGAACAAAAGCAGCCATCGCAGTGACGAGAATGCTGATTGCCGCGGATACGGAGGACATCAGCATACTGTTGAAGAAGGAACGAATCAGATTGCCTCCTGCGAACGCCTCGCTGTAATTCGCCCATTGCAGTTTGTGTGGCCAGCGAAAGTCGATGGAAGTCGCTTCTTGCGTCGTCTTCAGTGAATTCGCGATGATCAAATACAAAGGGAACAGAATCGATAATCCGAGGATCCAAGTGAAAGACTCTTTAAGGATTAGCAAAATCGGTTTTTGTCTCATGAAGAAGCCTCCTCGCTCGAAGACACAAGCTTGATCAGATACGCGATGATGAGCGTAAACACGAAGGCGACCATGCTAAGCGCATTGGACATGCCGTATCTTCCCACGGAAAACTCCCTGTAGACCTGTGTATTGATTACTTCTGTCAGATCGCCAGGGCCTCCGTTGGTCAAGGCATAGACGATTTCGAATACGCGAAGACCGTGTATGATATTCAGGATCGTCGCGATCATTAGCGTTGGCATGAGGAAGGGGATGGTGATGCTCAGAAACTGTCTCCAGCTGCTTGCGCCGTCCAAGGAAGATGCTTCATAGTAGGATTTCGGAATCGTCTGGAGTCCGGCGAGAAGAATAACCATATTCCATCCGACCATTCGCCACACCTCAACTCCCATCGTGGACCCGAGCGCGACGTTTTTCTCGGTTAGCCAGCTATGCGTTAGCTGTTCTAGTCCAATAAATCTTAGAATTATATTCAGTGGTCCGTCCGGTCCCAAAATAGAGACGAACAGTATACCAATAATGAGCGGCGACAACGTATACGGCAGGAAAAACAATGTTCTTAATGTTTTTTTTGTTTTTAATCCTTCATTCAGCAGAAGAGCCAACCCTAAGCCAATAATCACCTTGAAAATTACGGTGTACATTGTAAAAGAGAGCGTATGATAAATGCTTTTCAGATAAGAACCTGATGAGAAGAAGATTTCCCTGTAATTATCAAAGCCGATAAAAGAAATCATTGGTTTAGTGACCGACCAGTTCGTGAACGAATAATACAGTCCTCCGATTACCGGAAGGATGAACAAAACCGTATAGAGTACAAAGGCCGGAAGCAAGAAAAGCCGGCTATAGAGTTTATGATTTTGCATAAGGCTTTCTCCTAAAGTTCTGTTGGAATAGAAATGAAGCCCGACGGAAGATCATTTCGTCTACCCGCCGAGCTCCACTTACTTGCTGTTTATTGGAACATTTTCGCGCGATCTGAATCGATGGCTTCAAGCACTTGCTTCGGCGTTTTGCCTCCGAGGTAGAGGTCCTGAACCAATTTACCGATGACGGATTGGTTCCAGAACTTAACGCCACCTTCGAAGTCCAGCCCCGTGCCGTCAGTCGAGTTCGCGATGACAGAGGTATAAGCATTAGTAGTTTTGCCTTCCACGCCCGTAAAGGAGATCGGTCCGAGATCCGGACGGGCGGCATAATACTTCTTCAGGATGTCCGGTTGAGCTAAGAATGCAAAGTATTGTTTGGCTGCGTCAATGACTTTCGAGTCCTTGTTGATGGAGCGCACGACACCGCCAGAACTGATGGCCCAAGTTTTGTTGTCCGCGAGCGGAAGAGGGAACATCTGCCAAGTATCAGCTTTGGAGTCCGGATATTTGGCCAGCACTTCGTTCTGGAACGTCGAATATGTCAGCATCATAGCGTATTTGCCAGAGCCCATGGCATCGACTGAGTTCTCCCAAGTTTGGGACAGAAAGTCTTTTCCGAAGAATCCTTTGTCTCCTATTTCTTTGAGTTGCGTCAGAGCGATCTCGAGTTCCTTTTGATCGGCCATTTTTGCTTGGTTCGTGTTAAATTGATCATAAATGTCGGGCGTTTTTTTCAAGAGCAAGGAGCCCATGGTGTTCAACAGGACTTCTTGGTGCCACTCCGCTTTTCCCGGTTCGTAAATCGGTGTAATACCTTTAGCAAGCAAAGCTTCACAGACTTTGACGAATTCGTCGTAAGACTTCGGCACTGCAACTCCAGCTTGCTCGAACAAGGCAACGTTGTACAGCACGCCCCATCCGTCTACGGACCAAGTGTTAAACCCAATGACTTTACCATTATAGGTTGTGCCGGCTTTCGCCCAATCCGCATAACGCGAAACCCACGGCTCGCCGCTAAGATCTAGTGCATGCTGGTCCGGCATAAATTGTTCCATCGCTACGCCGCTCGCGGTTAAGTAAACGTCTGGCCCTTCGCCTGTTTGGAATTTCGCTTTCAGAACGTTCACGTATTGGTCGTCCGGGGACACTTGGAATTCGATCTTGTTGCCGGATGCCGCTTCAAATTCTTTGGCGAGCTCTTTATCAATATCCTTGGTCCAGTTCGCAGAAGTCGCGACCGTGATCGTCACTCCATCTTGTTTAATCGGGGTGCTGGTCGACTCGCTCTCCGTTGCGGGCGCATTTGTTGAAGTTGAGGGTGAGGCGTTCGAGTTCGCACCATTAGATCCGCAACCAGCCAACAAGCTTACCAATGCGACCGATGCGATGATGCCGCTGGTCCATTTGTTCTTCTTTACGTTTATCATTACAAATGACGCCTCCTTGTTAATTTCTGTCTTTGGGGTGGCCTACCTTGAATCCATCATAAAACATAAATAAAGGAAGTGACATGGATGTTTTAAGCGTTTTCATGTGGATATTTTTGAAATACCTGATTTTTAAAAACTAATATTTGTAACTCTCGAAATCGAGCGCTATAATGTGAGTACTTTGGGAGAAAGGGTTTTCATAGGATGAGAACAAAAAGCATTCAAGCGAAGCTGTTCTACAATTATTCGATGTTGATCATCGTCGTCGTCATAGTCATAGTTGTTTCTTTCTACTTCTACATCTCCGGTATACTGCAGAAAAAGGCGTCCGAATCGCTCTTTCAATTGTCAGGACACATCTCTATCGAATTCGATACCCAGATCAGAAACATGAACTCCATCTCTACCAAAGTTCTATTCTCTGAGCCGCTTCATGAGCTTTTTTACTCCTCAATGTTTCAAATCAACAAGTCGTCCATCGACAAACAGCGCCGGTTCAACAATATTATCTATCCCATTATCGGTTACGACAAACCCTTCAGACAAATCAATATGTTTCGCATAACTGGCGAATTTGCGAGCATCGGCGATGATTTCCGATTCTCGGTGCTTCCTGCGAAAAGGATCGCCACGACCTCGTGGGTCGGAGACACGCTTCTCCAGAACGGAAAAAAAGACATCTCTCTCCCACATCCGGATTCTTGGAACAGAGGAGATGAGTTCGTTATCTCCCTGAGTAGGGCTTTTGCGCCCAATTGGAGCGAGAAAGTGGACAGCATTCTGGAGGTGCAGCAGGATTACGGAGTGTTTACTCGAATTATCGATAACGCGCAGGCCCATCCGGATTTAAAGAAGAATAAGGACATTGAAATATACGTCCTCGACGAACAAGGGCGGTTGGTCTATCCGATCGACTCGGTCGCTAAGGCGGCCAATGCCCAAACCTGGTGGAAGTTAGTGAAAGAACGTATTAACAGCGATACTTCGGCTAAGGTTATCAACTCGAATGGGAAAAATAGTAATATTATCGCCTACAGCGCATCCGACTTGTCGGGGTGGACGGTCATCGCCGCGGAATCGAAAAGCAGGCTGCTGGCTCCCGTCAACAATTTTCGCAATGCGATTCTCGTGCTGGGAATCCTGACTCTATTCGTCACACTTGCGATATCCTATTTGGTGTCAAGATCGCTGACGATTCCTATCAAACAAGTGCACAAATCTATTAAGCTGTTGAGTCTAAACACGCTCCCTCCGAAGCCTCAGGCTAAAGTACCTGCCCGTCTAAACGAATTGGAGCATTTGAATATGGCGTTCAACGAAATGAGGCTGCGATTGCAGGAATCGCTGGAGGAGACGGTCGCGTCACGCGAGCACGAACTGGAAGCCCATAAGTTTGCACTGCAGGCGCAGATGAATCCGCACTTTCTCTACAATACGATCACAAACATTAGTATTCTAGCCGAAGACCAAGGGCAGACCTCGATCGTGGGATGTTGCGAGAGGCTGGCCCAAATGCTGCGCTACATTTCGTCGAGCGATGCAGCCCCTGTTCCGTTGTCCGAAGAGCTTGAACATGCGAGAAATTATTTAAATCTCATGCAGCTGCGTTACGAGGATAATATTCGGTTCTCGATTGAAGTACCAGCAGCGCTCAGTCATGTTGAAGTTCCTAAGCTGATCGTCCAGCCAATCGTGGAGAACGCGATTAAATACGGAATTCACGTCGATCCCCCCTGGGTTATCTCGATTACCGGCACCGTAAAAGAGGATCGCTGGGAGCTGAGCATTCGAGACAATGGACATGGGTTCGAGGAAGAGAGTCTTGCTCAGCTTCGAAAACAGTTCGAGACGATGGATTCCACGGTCAAAATTCCAGCATTGCGCATCAATGGAATGGGACTGATGAACATTTACACCCGGTTAAAATTATTGTTCGGAAACCGCTTCGCGATGAACGTCTCCAATCATCCGGAAGGAGGCGCGCTCGTCACACTAAGCGTCCATCATGAACGAGGAGATAAGCCAATATGAACACTACCAAACATCGGGTCGTGGTCGTAGAAGACGAACCCAAAATCCGGAGGAATATCGCGCAAAAAATCGAGCGATCAGAAGAGTATGAGGTCGTCGGGTCAGCTTCGGACGGCATGGAGGCGGTAAAGGTTATTTTGGAGCAGAAGCCAGATGTCGTCTTCACCGATATCAAGATGCCGAAGATGAGTGGTCTGGAATTGGTTCGACAAATCAAGGAATCTCTCCCGGAGACTCATTTCGTCATCATCAGCGGTTATAACGAATTCGATTACGCCCAGACCGCAATGAAGTTGGGGGTACGCGATTACCTGCTTAAGCCGGTAAGTGCCGAAGCCCTGAACGAGTGTTTGAAGGATATCAGCAAAAGCTTACTAACGCGGAACCATCGAATGAGGAGGGAATTGTTGACGTCCTCAATTAACGGAGGGCAGGAGGAAATCCATTCGTCGACGGCGAACCCGAATCAACCGTTTGCGATATTTTTGATCTGCATCGGGAACTTATGCGCGTCCATTATTCCCCCGGACCAATACAAGTATTTCCGTGAGCTTTGGAAAGATGTATCCCTAGAATTGGTAGTGAGGCATGTTGTCGGCCCAGACGAATATTGGGTTGCGGTCGATGAGAAAGCACCTAACCAGAAATTTCTGCTTGTATCCGCCGACCAGAAGCGAGAGGAAGATCTCCATGCCATGGCTAAGCAGATTCAAGCTTCCTTTGCTGATCGAACCAGTGGGCTGCCCATCCATATTGGTCATCTCGATTTATTCGTGACTCGGGCAAAGATTTGGGAGCAAGCACAGACCGTCAGAAACCTGATGGAACGTGAATTGGTGCCGTGCAGATCAAGCCTACTGTTTGCTCCACGCGAGCAAGAGATCCAATCTGCAACTCATCTGTTAGATCAAGTGCTTAGGAACAAAGTGAGCGCATTTATTCAAGCCGGTCAGACGAATTCGCTCAAGATTGAGGTTTTCCAAGCTTTTGATCAATGGGAAAAGGCGGGATACACGCAGCGGATGTTAGAGAAGGTAACCATGCATCTGATCCGGTCCGTTCATTTGCAGACGGGGGCACTATCCGAAGCTGAATTGTTCTCGCGAGAGATCGAGTTGTTCGCCAAACTGACCGTTTGTCGGGAGCTTCCCTCGTTCTACATCGAGGTATGGGAACTCGTAGAGAATATGGTTTCGATCGGGGAAGAGGATCAAGATACGCTTAAACTGGTGGAGCAAGTCGCCAACTATTTGGAACTAAACTACACACAAGACATTAACCTCGAGGAACTGGCTGCGAAGTTTCATTTTACTTCATCGTATTTGTCCAAAATGTTCAAGAAAAAATACAACGGAACACCGCTCAAATATATGATTAAACTGCGGATCGAAGAAGCGAAACGGCTAATCCGCGAAAATCCGCAAAGTGAAGTCGGCCGAATTGCCACAATAGTTGGGTATCCCGACCAACACTATTTCAGCCGTATTTTTAAGAATGCGACTGGCATGAGTCCTTCGGAGTATCGTGATCGCCAAGCTTGAGAAGGGCCACTCGGTGCCAATAGAAAGGATATCGCGGAATTTCCATTAGGTATCGGGCAGCATTTGGGTTATAGCCACGGTTCTCAATATTATCATTTCAAGGAAAAAGCGGAATTGTTCTATGCAATTGTGGTGCAGGACTTCGATCTTTTATCTCAGCTTTGTCAGCAGGTTACCAAAGATGCTCCCTCTGAGGGTTTAACAACGGTAGAAAAACTGATGTTGGAGTTTATCAAATTTGGTCTGGACCATCCGTACCAATACGAGATCATGTTCATACTTCGGGATGAGGAAATACTCTCTTACTGCCGTAGCGAACAAGCTAAATGCTTCTATATGTTCGACTTTATCGTACGCCAGTTTTTGAAGCAAGAGTGTCATCCGCTTGAGAGCAACCCATCTTTTCCGCTCAGTATGTTTTTAGGCATGCATGGTTTCATTTCTTTTTATATTCAGGATCGCTTGACGTTTGAAGATATAATGCCCGCTGCGGTTGCACATGTCAAAATGCTAAGTCAAAGCAGTTACCACATGACGTCATAAGACGTTTTTATTTTCCAATAATGCTTTACTCATTTACCATGTTATAGCTGTACTCCTTTATAACATTACTTAAACAACGTAATAAACGTAATAAACTTCCAAATTGTAAACGTGATTTAATCATATCAGATATTGCTTTATTCGTGTCAAACTACGAAAGAGTAGTAAATATGGAGTAGCAAGTGTAGCGAGTTAAGCTCGAGTAAGTATAAGTAACAAATAAAGAAGTAGGGGATCATGCATGCCCTACTTCTTTAGTGTTTCTAGACTAGGTAATCTTGATTGGATTAGTTCCACAAAAATTTAATTCACTTCAACCCATTCTTCACGAAGAGGGTGATAGAACTTGCCTTTGCCCTCTGTATTTCCGTCTGCCGTATAAGCGATCATACTAACTTGGTCCCAATCGATGTGATCCGTCGTGAGTGCCAGCTCTACATGAGGGATTGAAGCTCCGGCACGAACGAGCATAATGATTGGAATTTGGCCGGCCTCGATCGTTATCCATTGCTGCCCCTTATATACGGCTCCAGTCTGATAATCCACCCATTGTCCTTCTGGCAAATATACGATGCGATTATCCGTTTCTTCAAACAGTGGTGCGACGAGAATATCGGAGCCAAAGAAGTATTGATCTTCGATCATCCAGCAGGTCGGATCATCCGGGAATTCCAAGAACATCGCTCTGAGCAGCGGATGGCCTGCTTGCGAGCTTAAATACGCTTGCGAATAAATGTAAGGCATAAGCTTATACTTCATTTCCGCAGCGGCGCGGAAGTCATCCATGAAGGAGTCACTGTAAGCCCACGGCTCCTTCGGAGGGGCACCGTGACAACGACTGTGGGATGTCAGCATACCAAAGGGCATCCAGCGGCGGTAAAGCGCCTCGGGGCTTTCCTTCACAAAGCCACCGATATCATGACTCCAGTATGTGAAGCCGCTCAGACCGATTGACAGAGCCGCTCTTAAGCAAGCGAGCATCGCTGAATCTGTGTTCTCCGTATCGCCGCCCCAATGGATCGGGTAGCGCTGGCTACCTGCCCAAGCACTGCGAGCCCAAATGATATGTTCGCCGTTGACGTGCTCGGTTACATCGGCTAAAGCTTTGTTGTAGCGGAGCGGGTATAAATTATGCTCCAATCGGCCGCTTTGACCGGAATGGAATCGACCGAAGATAGGCGCACCTTCACCAAAGTCAGCTTTAATGGCGGCAACGCCCATTTCAAGCAGCTTAGCAATTTTCTCCTGATACCAGGCTACGGTTTCCGGGTTGCTGAAGTCCAGAATCGCATCCGCTGTAGGCAGATTTCCATCAGGATCAGTTACGACAAGCCCTTTATCAATCAGCTCCTGGAAATAGCGGTTATTTGGAGTGAAATACGGAATTTGCCATAGACTGATTCGAAATCCTTGCTTGCGCAGGTCATCAATCATTTGCTGCGCATTATCAAATCGGGTATGAGAAAATTCATAATCACAGCGCCAATCCTCTTCAAACCAGCCTGTATCCAGGTGAATGACATCGCACGGGATTTGGTTATCCTGAAGCTTCTGAGCTACATCTCTCGTCTGAGCTTCCGAGTCATACGTAATCCGACTCATCCATAGACCAAATGACCATAGGGGCGGAAGCGGACTTCTGCCTGTTAAAGCGGTATACTCGGTCAGCACCTCTTTCGGGTCGCCGAAGAAGAAAAATAAATCCAGATTATCATCATCCATATAAATTGTATTGGCCGCATCGTATTCTTTTCCGATATCGAGTGTCATCGGAGCAGAGGAATGAATGAACATACCGTATTGTTTATTGCTTAAAAGGAAAGGTATAGGTTTATACATATCGCCAGTCTGAACGCTAAGTGAATCTCGGGTCCATAGGTCGATGCGCTGACCACGTTTATTTAAGCCGGTAAAGGATTCACCAGTACCATAGATTTTCTCGCCTGGCGAAAGTGTAAAGGTAGCTGCTATTTTATGAGACATATCTTCAATCGAACGGGCAAATGAGAATGGGACAGGATACATGTTTTGCAAGCTAAAAGTATCCTTATGATGCCAGGTTTGCGTCAACACTTTTCCGTTCGCGTCTTTAAAAGTTAGGTGGAAAGGGTTAAGTCTAAGCTCAACCTTCCCGAATTGGCTCTCCCAAACATAGCCTTGATCACTTTGCTTAGCAGATTCCCAGGACTTATCGTCATTAATTTCTCCAGAAATCATCAGAGATGGCTGCTCTTTAGCTACTTTTTTTCGGGTTTGTATCCGTATACGAGCTGTTCTTGGTGTGACAAAGGAAATGTCAAAAGGCATTTCCGGCGATTCCGGGTATTCTACTGGAAATTCCCAGTAATTGGATTCCTCGATAAAGAAGTCATATTGATTGAACGCAAGTCTAGGCTTGCGAGTGGAACGAAGCCACTTCATCGTGCCGCTGTTGGTTTGCGGATCAAAGTTAGTGACATGGTCTCCCATAAAATTGAGTGTATCCGATTGATGAAACGGAATGCTAACATCAATGGCTTCATTAAGTCTGCTAGTTTGATAATGCTTCATGATTTCCCCACCTATATATATATTTATTTAACTGCTCCACTAGTAAGTCCGCTAATGATATAGCGCTGCAATAAGATGAATATGGCTAGAACAGGGAGGACGGTGATGGTAGCAAAGGACAATAGATTGTTCCACTGAATTCCGTATTTGCCCATGGAATTGTATACGCCCGCCGTTAATGGCCACATATCGGAGTTACTAATAAAGGTCATGCTGTAAATCAAATCGCCCCATGCGAATAAGAAGGAAAACGTGGCCGATACAATGACTCCCGGATAAGAAATAGGGAGCATGATTCTCAGGAACGCGGTGAACCGATTGCAACCGTCAATCATCGCTGCGTCCTCCAGTTCTTTAGGTGCGTTCAAGAAATAGGTACGCAGGATAAGTACTGAGAAAGGAATACCTAGCGTTGCAGTAGCAAGAATTGGTGCTGCCAAGCTGTTGAGTAATGCAAGATTCTTGAATAAAATAAACAGCGGTGTGAGAACTACGGTTACCGGCAACATTTGCGTGACAAGGAAGAATAATATCATCCACTTCTTACCGGGAACCGGATATCTTGCCAATCCGTAGGATGCAGGGATAGCCAGCGCAACGACGATTGCCATTGAGCTGAGCGCTACAATTAAACTGTTAATAAAGCTTCTTCCAAGAGCGCCGCTAAGTTGCGAGGTGTAGCCTTCCACATACCATTCATTTGGAATGAGAGTTGGCGGAACCTGAAAAATTTCGCCTTGTACTTTAAATGAACTGGCGATCATCCAATAAATAGGGAACAGGAGCGCACCTACAATAATGATTCCAACAATGCTTAATACAATCTCTTTTGATCTTCGCATCTTACATCACCTCATCGCTGCGAACCATGCGCAAGTAAATCAGACTGACTATAAACAGAATGACAAATAGGATATTGGAAGCCGCTGCGCCTTGAGAAAAATTGAATTGATCAAAGGACAGCTTATAGGCCAAGGTCGAGAGTACTTCAGTCGCATTTACCGGACCGCCGGCAGTCATAACGAAGATCAAGTCAAATACTTTAAATGTAAATATAAAGCCCATCATAATAACGACCATAATAACCGGACGAAGCATAGGAAGGGTCATATAAATGAATTGCTTGAATCTATTAGCCCCATCAATGGACGCCGCTTCATAAATATCGTCTGGAATTGAAGATAGACCCGTTGAGAGCAGCATCATGTTAAACGGCGCTCCGACCCAAACGTTTGTGATAATGACACTCCACATAGCAAGGCCTGTATGAGTCAGCCATTCTATCGGCTGATCCACTATACCTATGGAGAGTAGAGCATAGTTAATGATCCCAACGCTTTGATTGAACATGAATTTAAATAGTAATGATGTAATTACGATTGGAACGAGATAAGACACAAGTGTTAAGCCTCTCAGAATCCCTGCTAGACGGAATTTCATATTGAAGAACAGTGCAAGTGCGAATCCAATCGTAAATTGAAGAAAAATACTCCAGAATGTAAAGAAGAAAGTATTCTTAAAGGCGATTTGAAAAGAGTCAAGATTAATTACTTTACGGTAGTTATCGAGACCTGCAAATGCGATATTAGGATCGTTTAACGTAGTCAAATCCAAATGCTGAAAGCTGATTTTGATATTGTAGAAAAGCGGATAACCGATCAATACAAGCATAAAAATAAGCGCTGGAACGACATAGGCTAGACTGATCAGCAGATTTCTTTTATTTAATTCCACAAGTCCTGCCCCCTTCTAAGGGATTGTCCTTCTCCATCACCCGAATAAGGGCCGATGGAGAAGGAAGAATGGAGTCTTTGTTGCTTTATTGCATTATTTCTCAATAATTTGTTTGATTTTTTGTCCGGCTTCAGCAGCAGCGTCGGCTGGGTCCATCGCCAAACTGAACGATTTTTGATATGCCTCTTGAATGACGGAGGAAATTTCAGGCCATTTAGGATGTGGACCGCGAGGCTGTGCAGATTGCATTTGCTCCAGGAAGACGCTTAAATACTCATCGCTTTTCCAGTGATCCGACTTCTCAGCAACATCTTTACGAGGTGAGAAGTAACCTGTTTGTACGAGGAAGGATTCGAGTTGATCTGCTTCAGACATCCATCTCAAGAAATCCCAGGCACCATCTACGTTATTTCCTTTAATAATCGCAATATTCTCACCGCCGAGAACGGAAGCTTCCTGTTTGTCGCTCGGCAGCTTGGCAATAGCGAAGTTCATGTCAGGGGCATCGGTTTTCACGCCGGCAATGTTCCAAGGTCCGTTCACCATCATAGCCAGCTTTCCGGAGGAGAACTGCTTCAAGGTATCGCCATTAGCAAGGTTGATAACTTCTTTGCTGACGGATCCGTCTTTAATAAGATCAGTTAAGAAAGAGAATGCGCGAGCAGCTTCAGGAGAATCCACACTGTCATAGTTTGCGCCGGTTGACAAAAGCCAAGGGAGGAAGTCAAAAGCACCTTCTTCTGATTTAACAGCCGCAAAACCGAGGCCATAACGATCAGAAGTAGTTAACTTCTTAGCTGTTTCACGAAGCTCGTTCCAGGTTGTTGGCGGTTCAGTGATTCCAGCTTCTTTAAACATATCGGTATTGTAGAAGAGGGCAAGCGTGTTGCTTGTGAATGGAAGACCGTAGAGTTTACCATTATATTTAGCGGATTCCAGAGGGCCTTCCAAGTATTGATCACTTTGACCCCATTCATTCATGCGTTCTGTAATATCTTCGAATATTCCAGCAGCGGCGAAAGAAGCGTGGTCAGGATTATCGATGGTTACAATATCCGGCAGCTCTTCACTCATGAGACCGACGGATAATCTTTTCTTCATATCACCAAATGGCACGTATTGTCCGAGGACTTCATATTGATCCTGCGAGCTGTTGTATTTTTGAATGGCTTCTTTAAGCGCAGTTTCTTCATTTCCGCCAAAATAATACCAGAATGTGACTTGTTTTTTTGCTTCATTTTTACCTGTGTTGCTCTTGGTGCTGTTTTGAGTGCCTCCACATGCGGTAAGCATGAGACTTACGACCATCATAGCAATTAGAATAATGGATGTTTTTTTCTTCATTTTTACGACCCCTTTGATAGTTAATATGGGTTAAAATGAGTTTGAATATGACTGGAATGATTTAGAAATGATGTACGTTAATCATTTTGGTGTAAAAAAATAATATAGAAAAATTATAGAAAAAAATTAGCGTTTTCACGAAGAGCGACTTCAAGCTTGCTTAAGTTTAAGGATGGAATAAAGCCAGTTGGACGAGTCAAATAATCAAACAACATTTTAACGGCGGTATATCCTTGATTATGCGGATCTTGGCAAATCGTCGCCGTAATAACATCTTTCTGCAAATAATCATGTACCTCGGGAGTCATGTCATGACCAATTAAGGATACATCCAGCCCCGATTTTTCAATGTACTGAGCCATAGTCGCAAGCTGGCCTGTGGCTAGATAAATGCCATCTACATCAGAAAGCTGGTCTTTCATTAAGTTCTCCAGAGAGAGCTCAATATTATTCCGATCCAGTTTTAAAGGGCCGACCATTTGAACGTTACCATATTGTGCGATAACTTCGCGGAATCCAAGCACCTTTTGCTGAAACTGGAACATGTTCTCCGTCTCCAGGATGAAGGCTATTTTGCCTTTACGTCCGATAAATTTGCACAATAATTCAGCGGCCAATTTACCGGCGTCGCGATAATCGCAGCCAACGTAAAATAAGCGTTTACTAATAGGAGAGTCAGTATTGAATGTGCAGGTGGCGATGCCTCTATTTACCGCTCTGTCAATAAGTTCTGCGATCTCGAAAGAACCATCGGATGAGATGGCAATACCGTCGTATTTTCCGCTATCGACAACTTCATTGATCGTTTCGATTTGTTCCTCAATGCTGGAATTCATTGTACGGATGATATCCACTTGAAGACCGAAATGGGACAGCTCTTGAAGAGCGTTATTTACGCCAATCTCAATTTGTTCCCAGAAATAAATAGGATAGGTTTGAAAAATAACTGCAATAGAAATCATTTGGTTTCGAGATAGATAGCTTGCTGATTTGTTAGGTGAATAGTTCAGCTCCTCGACTGCCTGCATAATTCTGTCATAGGTAGCCTTTTTCACATTCCCCCTCTGGTTCAATGCCCGATCAATCGTAGCTACTGACAAATCGAGTTTTTCCGCTAGCGATTTTACCGTTACCTTGTTGTAAGACTCTTTTGACATGTTCATCACCTTTCACATCCCTGCTCTCGAAACTAATAATAAAGAAAAAATGACTCAATGTCAACGCTTTCATTTAAAAAATGATTTACGATAATCATTCTGGGGTTATCCTCTTAATTAATGACTTATGTAGCGGGGATCTTCATTGGCGGCGGACGTTACGGTACAGGCAAAACGACGCTGATGGATCTGCTTGGTTCCACGAAAACGAGGAAAATAAACTTGTTCAGAAATCCAACATACAGGGATCAGAGATTGAATATGGAGTGGTTCGCACTTTACCATATTGAAAACGATATTTTTGTGATCGAAGGTTTTGGGCCAGATTTGATTTCAAACCTGGACAATCTCCCACAAGGAATAAGTAATGAATATAGTTTTAGCATTAGGTATAATTTTGCTGAGCAGCAAGTTCGTTATCATGAATACATTCAACTGCAGGAGGTAATGAGAGAGGGACAAAGGTTAACACTGGATTCAGTTTTCCATAGTCTATATATGATAAACGAAAAGCAGAGGGACTGGTTCACGGGTAATGCCGTTATGGACGGGCATGATCATTATGTAGGATTTAAGAGAGGGTATTTAAACGATCCTTCCTATTCTAATTTATATAGCTTTATGAGCAGGGAAAGTCAGGCTTTAGAACCGGATTTTGCGGCATTGGATCCGGTCTGCTTGCTCGAATTGCAAGATAATCTATTTGAACCCTTTATTTTCAGTGATGAAAAGCTTGCGGCCTTTGATCTTAATTTGTATCAGGACAAGTCAAAAGCATATTATTTCAATTTCCTGAAAACAGGAGAGGAATGGACTGTCAGGAAATTATTTGTAATCAGATATTTAGAAATGCTTGTTATTGATATATGGATGAATTTGTGCAAAAAACTGCTTACCGATGAAGTGCTAGTGAGCTGTGCCGCTGAAATTGAAAATATGGAATTCAGCTCTGATCACTATGAAGCAAGAGTTAATTATTTGTATGATGTTATAAGTTGCTTTGAGCGCGTTAGAACCGGAAATGGTGACCCGGACTGGGCTTACTTTGATCTAACCGCTATTCGGCGTTTTATTGCGGCTTTGAACCAGCTGGAGGATCAGCAATTCATTTCAACCAAAAAAATAAATGCGGCTGTTAATGAAGGCTTCAACTCGGACGTATATGAGTGGTTAAAATGTATTGATAAAGAGCGTAAAAGGCTTCATGGTGCCTACTTTATGTTTCGAGTACAATTTAAAAATTTAAGCGCCGGGGAACTGGAGTTTATCAATGGCTTCGCTAATCTTCATACAGCGATAGAGATTGCAATCGAAAGTAATGAAATCGATACGCTACTGCTGCTTTTGGATGAGCCCGATGCCTCCTTCCACCCGGAATGGTCGCGGCGTTATATTTATAACTTGGTTGCTTTTTTGAACAGCATTGACGTTGGACGGCGGGTGAACTATCAAATTGTCATTTCTACGCATTAAGGTAGAAGGATTAGCATTATCCAAGATAGGCGGCTTGTTTATAGCAGGGCCAATCGTAGCTTATTTTGTTCCAGGACCATGGCAACTTATAGGTGCGTGGATTCCTACGTATTGGCCTGCTGAATTATTTTTTGTTATAGAGGCGGATAGTGGTTTTAGTGTAATTGCATACTTTGTGGTGGGACTTATATTTCATTTGGCTCTAATGAATATTATGGTCAGGATTTTTATTAAAAGAGCCGATTGATTTATTTATAGATCAGATCCGCAGGCTGGCATGATAACTTATTAACAGAAATAATAGCGTCGTTCTTTTTCACAGGTGGGATCCAATATTCCTGATTACCAGGCAGGTCATCGAACCATTCCGCATCCTTGGGACAATCTAGAATCATAAATTTTCCGTATTCCTGATCTCTGGATTGATGGTATTTGAGATAGGCTTTCCCATTATCAATCGCGAGAATTTCTATCTTTCCGGAGGTATGGCTCATAGATAAGCGTACTCTTTTGCCGAGTCCTGAGGTTCTGGCCTTGGCTTCTTCAACAATTTGATAAACTTGCTCAAGAGGTAATACAAATTCTCGGTTTCCGGCAACTGGCCGGTTCACGAAGAAGTAGTAGGGTGTAACGCCTGCCTATGAAAGTCGGTCTAGTAGTTCGCCTAATATCACGGGATCATCGTTAATGCCTTTGAGGACGGGTGTCTGATTAACGACGATTGCTCCAGCGTTATGAAGTGCTTTAAATGCTTTTTTGGCTTCAGGTGTGATTTCACGAGGATGATTGATATGCGCCATAACATAGATTCGCTTGTCTTCAGTAGAGAAAGTACGAATCAATTCCAACAGTTCTTCGTCTTCAGAGATCCGCATCGGGTTGAACACGGGAATTTTGGAACCTAATCTAATAATCTTGACATGTTCAATGCTTCTTAGACTTTCAATAATGGATCTTAGCTTAGGTGTGGAGAGAATTAAACTGTCACCGCCCGTAAGAAGTACGTTGTTAATCTCAGGGTGGTTTGCAATATACTCCAAGCCCGGAGAGACATCAGACATGGCCTCTTTCACGTCATTTCGGAACAGACGCTTACGGAAACAGTAGCGGCAATAGGCTCCACAGACCTCGGATACAATCAGTAGTGCTGTTGTTCTATACTTGTGCTGACAACCCGGTACAACATAATTCGTGTCCTCATCGGAAGCATCCCAGCGCCCATATTCCAGCAGTTCACCTTCGTTAGGGATAACGAGCTTGCGAATCGGATCATCTGGATCGTCCCAGTTGATCAAAGACAAATAATAGTCATTCACACGAAAAACAAATTTGTCCGTAATTTCTTTTAGATGCTCTTTTTCCGGCTCAGACAACATAGCAATTTTGTTAATATCCGTGAAGTACTTTACCTTTTGCACATACATCTCTCCTTTGTCTCATTGTGTGAGAAACGAGGGAGCCTTAGGTGTCAAAGGCCAATCTACTGCCAGCAGGGTCAAAAAAAACACAAAAAGAGACCCTTAGCAAGGGTCTCTGGTTATGTAAATAACATGAAAAAGCAGACCCATCCACTGCTGACGAGGTTAGCTGACGGACTCGGGTAAGATGGTACCCTACATTCTAATGCTCAATGATTCGCCCCAATTAACTGGTTCCCCCGCTTTTCAACTGTAAAAGTTGGAAATTAAGCGTAGATAAAGTATACCCTATGAAGTTTTAAAAAGTCAAAAAAATCCTAAGTTCAGCTTCCGCCACTAACGCTATTTCCTCCGAGCAGTTTAGGCAGCAGCGTAAGCAGCTTCTCACGAGTTAGCGCATCTCCGGAGTTCCATTTGCTTCCGTCGAGCAGATAGACTTGGTCCTGACGTACTGCGGGTAGACGACTCCAAATGGAACTCTGAAGGAGCTGTTCCATAGCTTTTCGAGAGTCCTTGCGTTCCGGGATGAGCATGAAGATATGGTCTCCAGTATAGGCATGCAGTCGTGCTGGATCAACCTCTGCGAACCCTAATCCTTCATCGAGAATGGCTTGGATCTCTTCAGTGGCTTGTAGGCCGCAAGGGGCATAAAGAGCAGTGGACAATCCAGACATTCCCATAGCAAATAGATGATTTCCATGGTCATAAATCAAAGCAGAGGCTGTTTCTCCGCGTTGAAGAGTATCCGTGTAAAGATGCTGCCACATGGCAGCGTTTTTTGATGTGAATGAATCCAGCCATGCCTCGGCTTCGTGCTGTTTACCCAACCAGCTTCCTAGTGTCCGCATACGGTGTTCAAGCGGTGCGAATGAATCGAAGGTAAGGGTCGGGGCGATGCCCGAGACTACTCTGTAGGCCCTTTCATCCGCGTTAGCTATAATAATCAGGTCGGGGCTTAACGAAGCGGTAAGCTGCGGGTCCAGAGGAAAGCCAACGTTAGCGAGCTTCTTAAGCCGATGTTTGTAGACACTGTTCCGCGCGAAGGATTCGTCTCCTCCGACGGGCTTTACGCCTAATGCTAGAAGGTCGCCAAGCGTCTCTCCATGGTAGACAATGCGTCTTGGCCGCTCTGGAATGTCTACCTCATGGCCAGTCCAATCATTGACGCTACGCTTCCGACCTTGTTGATGTGCATATTGTCCGGGTGTGATTCCGGTCTTTTGGCGAAAGCGGCGACTGAAATAATATTCATCGGAGAAGCCAACCAGCCGAGCAATCTCCCGTAGCGGTTCAGTGGACTCCAGCAGGAATCGCTTCGAATGATTAATGCGCAATTCGGTCAGGTAATCGAGTGGTCTTTGGCCGGTAAGCTTTTGAAAGATCGGAGTATACTGCCAGAGTGTTACACCCGCGAGCTCAGCCAGTTGCTTCACGGTGATGCTTTCCGTATAGTTTTCTTGCATATATTGGATGGTCTTTTCCACGGAATCCGCGGGACTTGGCAACTGTTCGGATGGATAATTATGCTCAAAGAGCAAGAGCAGTAATTCTTGGAATTTCAATTGCCGCTTAAAAAACTGCACATCATCGGCATTATTTTTGTTCATAAGTAGTTCTTCCGCAAGGCGGATTACCCTAGTGAACGGGTGGACAATTAGTTCCTGCCTGCCCGGAAGGAGTTCCTCAGAACAATATTCGGGAAACTCGGCTGTATTAATTGCTGTAAAAGTGATGAGATAATAATATAGTGTCATCTCCTGATTGTCCGTGCTATAGGAAGTTCCGGGAGTTAGCAAATAACAAGTATCTGTAGTCAGTGTTATTGTTTGATCGCTAAGGATCAGCTGTCCGCTACCGCCAGTGAATATTAGAAGACTATAAAAGTGAGTTGTATGAGTCTCAGAGCAAGAGCATGCCGGTTGAACATTTAGTTCCGCATCAGTCAGCTGAAACAGCAACGAGCGGAGCGGGGCAGCGACGGGTAATGTTTGCAGCAAGAGGAAGCCTCCGTTCATTTGGTGAGAATGATTATCAATTAATTCATTGTATATAAAATAAAGAAGCATATCAACAGCTGTTGACATGCTTCTTGCAGTTTTCTATCAGCTAAGTGCCAAACGCCTCATTAAAGTGAAGATTACTTCATATTCAAAAGCTGAGGGATTTCACCGAGCAGCCATTCTCTTGTTGTTGCATCACTTGAGGTCTTCATAATGTCTTGTGTATAGACATATCCGTTCTTGACGGCAGGAAGACCTTTCCAGATCGGGCTCTTTAATAGAGTAGCTGTGGATTGCTTGGCTTCATCGGCCACAGGAGTCAGGATGAAAATCCGATCTCCGGCATATTCTTTAAGCACTTCCATGGATACTTCCTGGAATCCCATACCTTCATCAAGTACCTTCTGAATAGCTGGGGTTGGCTTGAAGCCTTTCTCCCCATAAAGGACTTGCGAAAGTCCGGTTGTCGCCATTACAAACAGTCTGTCTCCAGGATAATAAGTGAAGACCGAAGCCGTTTCTCCTTCTTTAATGCCTGCTGACTTCAACTGTTCCCACATGGCATCTTCACTCGTTTTATATTTGGCGAGCCATGCCTCTGCTTCGGTCGTTTTCCCAAGAATTCCGCCAATATCAAGCATCCGTTCCTTTAGCGGGGCAAAGGTATCGAATATTATCGTTGGTGCGATTTTGGACAGCTGCTCGAAATCAGCTTCATCTGTTCCTGCATAGATAATCAAATCAGGCTGAAGTTCCAGCGTCTTTTCCAGATTGATAGGGAACCCTACATCTTCGACGCCTTGAAGCTGATCTTCAAAAACCTGACCCTCACCCATGGAAAGTGGATATCCTACCGCTTGCACACCAAGTGCGAGCAGATCGCCATAGGTTTCTCCTGAATAAATCACGCGCTTAGGGTTAACGGGAATTTCTACGGTATGGCCTATGTAATCCGTATAGGAGCGAGTAGTCGCAGCAGCTTCATTAGTCCCCTTGTCGGATGTTTCTGGAGAAGGTGCAGCGGTAGCAGAAGTATTATTTCCGGCTGTGTTAGACGCTTTGTTCTTGGCTGATTGTTCTTCTGAGTTTCCGCACGCGAGTAGTAATGTGGTCATCAGAAAGAGTACACATAACACGGCGAAGGGTTGTCTTACCTTATTCATATAATATTGCCTCCCTAAAATATGTAGCGATCACCAATAATGATAATCATTCTCGACGAAAACTATCATAAATTAAAGTCTTATTTTACTCAATGGACAAAACACAATAAGGCTATTCGATTTGTACAACCTTGCTATCTGGCATGCAGAAAAAGAGATAGGAGAAGGATGGAAATGCTGAGAAAGCTCTGTTTATCCTAATCCAACTCGAAATCATAGGAAGAAAGGCCGTCTCTGATTGGTTTCTACCAAACAGGACGGCCTTTTTTGAAAATATTATATTTTATTTGCTATCCAACATTAGAGCGAAGATAAGGTGAAACGGAAGGAATAGGGACGATTAGCTAACAGCGTGAACTCTTCATGTGTCCGTGCGCCCCAACTATCATCACCGCCAACACCCATCTGCTTGTAGTTGACTCTCAGTACGCTTTTATCTGAGGCAGGCAATTTATATACATGATCACTCGCTTCCAGTTCCTCAGGCTTCCATGGCAGGGCATTAATCTCCATAGGGAGTGAACTTTCAAAATTGAGTCCTGATCCATCGTTGCCGTCCGTAATAGAAGCAAATCTGACATCAGTTTTATTGCCGCACTCCTGCGGTCTGAGATAAGGGATGAACTGGTCACTGACTTTGCCAGTATAGCGTCCAAGCGGTGCTCCGGTTTGTCTGTCCCAATAATTCTCATGTGGTCCGCGGCCGTACCATGATAGGGTATCTAGACTTCCATCAAGGACGAACATCATTCCAAACTCAGGAATTTCCGGCAAATCGCTACCACCTGGATTCAGTTCCTGCGTGATTTCTAAAGACCCGTCAGGGCGAATCTCATAATGAACCAGAAGTGTAGAATCCGGATTCGTAGGCAGAAGGTAGGTTGTGGAAACGAAACAGAGATTTCCTTCGGATCTATGTGTCATGCTAATCAGACTCCGGTCATTAGAAGCTTGCTTCCATACTGCACAGCGATTTGGCAATCCATTGCCAAGATCGTTGTCCGTAACTGCTCTCCAGAAGTTAGGTGTTACGGGCTCAAGTAGACGTTCTTTACCGGAAGCACAGTAAGACCTTAGATCTCCGGTTGTTGTATTAAAGCACATAGTGAAGTTACCACCCTGTACAGTCAATGCGTCCTCATGTTCCTGTACATGCAGTGTTCCTTCGGTTGCCTTAAGAGTGTTTGTCACGATTCTAGGTGAGAGAATGAATTGTTCCCAAGCGATTTCGTGGTTAGTATCTGCCCATGAAGTCGCGGAACGCTGAATAAAGGATAAATTCAGGACGGCTTCTTTACCACCGCTAAGTGAATTTAATTCGTATGGAACAGTACATTCTACACTCGTCCCGGGTGCAGCAGAGATTTGTAGCAAGCCTTCTTGTGCTGTTACTCCGTCTAAAGTAACCTCCCATTTAAGTTCGTACTTTTCTATGTCTGTAAATAAAAAGTTATTGCGAATCTGAAAGAGGCCTTCACGGATATTTAAGGCGGTTACTTTAATATTTTGATAGCATTTTTTGACCTCAAATAGCTTTGGAGTAACCGAGCGGTCGGCAAAAAGTAATCCGTCTCCGCTAAAGTTTCCATCATGTGGCGACTCACCAAAGTCACCGCCGTAAGCTAGATATTCAACACCCTCGGACGTTTTGGTTCGAATAGCCTGATCCACCCAATCCCAAATAAATGCACCTTGAAAAATATCGTACTTGTCAAACATATCGGTATATAGGTGTAGTCCACCGCAGGAATTACCCATAGCATGACTGTATTCGCAGATGATATAAGGCTTCTGTGGATGACTCAGCGCATATTTTTCAACCTCGTGCGGTTTAGCATACATGGTCGACTCTATATCACTCGCTGCTTCTGACTCTCTGCAGTGAAAGATACCTTCATAATGAACGGGTCGTGTTGGGTCGACTTCTCTGAGATAGTCATGCATGGCGATGAAATTATCGCCACCGTAAGACTCATTCCCGAGTGACCAGATGATAACAGAAGGATGGTTTTTGTCTCTTTGCATCATGGAATTGCAACGGTCGATCACATTGGCCCGCCATTCCGGTTTGCTTCCAGGTATATTCCCCTCATGCAATCCTTGTTGTCCATACTGCCAAGTGCCGTGTGTCTCCAGATTGGTTTCATCGATTACATAAAGTCCGTATTTATCGCAAAGCTCGTACCAGACAGATTGATTCGGGTAATGGGAGGTCCGAACAGCATTGATATTGTGTGATTTCATTAGTTTAATATCTCGGATCATGTCGGCTTTAGATAGCGCACGTCCTGTGTCGCATGAGAACTCGTGCCGGTTAACGCCTTTAAGCACGATTCTTTTGCCGTTGATCTTCATAAGTCCATCTTTGATCTCAAATGAGCGGAATCCGACCTTACAGCTGACTGTCTCCTGCGTAACGCCTTTGTCGTCATTTATGGAGAGGACCAAAGTATAAAGATAAGGTGTCTCAGCGCTCCATTTATAGGGTTGTTCAACATGCGCAGAAAGATTGAAATGCTGAACGTCCTCTTGATCAAAGGAAGTAGCCGTAGATATAGGTGTCTCCCAGACAGGCTGATTCTCTTTATTGTAAAGCTGCATTTGGAGTGTATAAGGGTTTAGCTTCTGATTAAAGTAATTCTCCACTTTGATGTCTACTGTTAAATCCGCATGTACGAAATCTTCATCCAACTCTGTTCGGGCGAAGAAATCAGCGATATGAACGGAAGGCGCTGTGTAGAGATAGACTTCCCGGAAAATACCGCTAAGGCGCCAGAAATCTTGATCTTCCAGCCAACTGGCATCGCACCAACGATAGACCTCGACAGCTAGTTTATTGTCACCAGCAATTAAATAAGGGGTAATATCGAATTCCGAAGGTGTAAAAGTGTCTTCACAGTAACCGACCCGTTCTCCATTAACCCATACATAGAAAGCGGATTCAACACCCTGAAAGCTAAGGTACACAGGCTGTCCGTTCCAAGACTCAGGTACAGTAAAGGTTCTTATGTAAGAGCCTACTGGATTATATTTTGTAGGAGCAAAGGGTGGTTTGAGATCGGGTTCGGATTCCGCCCAAGGGTATCGTACATTAGTATATTGCGGATAATCATAGCCATGGAATTGCCAGTGAGAAGGTACAGGAATCGTAGCCCAGGTGCTGCAATCGAAATCAGCTTTATAGAAATCCACGACCCGTAGATCTGGAGTTTCGGAGAAGGAGAACTTCCAATTACCGTTAAGTGTCTTGTAATTGGGCGAGGATTCTTTATCTCCATTTAGGGCTTGCGATAAATTGCTGTAAGAGATCATGGAGGCGTGAGCATCCAATCGATTCTGTTCAAAGATCTCAGGATTATTATTCCATTCCGGATAGCCGTTTGCAGGAGGATGATAGACAAATTTTGCTCGCATGAGTAGATCTCCTTTATAATAGTGATGTTATTATATTCATATTATAAATTGGAGTAATGTTAAGATATATAAAAGATTTTTCATCCTATATAACAAAATATGAAACGAGTGATCAAATGGAGAGCAAAATAATCTTTTGCCAAACGGAAGATACGATCATGCTGCCGCTTTATGCTACAACGATTGGATTTTGGGAGCATCAGGCAGAAACAATACGTCCTACCGGATTTCCGGATTATCAAATGCATCAGATTCACGAAGGCAAAGGTGAACTTGTTATAAATGAGAAGCGATATATTGTCGGCTCAGGGGATGTCTTCTTTTTGTTCCCGAATATTATACATTCGTATGCGCCAATCAGCAGTAAGTGGAAGCTGTCATGGGTTTCATTCAATGGTAGAGAGGCCAGCCAAATGCTGCTCTACGCAGGAATCCGTGAATCAGGACCTGCAAGATTGAAAGAGGATAAGTGGCTGAATCCTTTAAAGGAAATGCTCAACAAGTCAGATAGCAATGAACTGGAAACTAACCTGGAACGATCCAAACGATTATACGCGCTGCTTCTGGATTTAAAAAGCAACCTAGTCTCTCCTCTAAATGAGGCTCTTGAATTGGAGCGAATTAAACCGGTGCTGTGTCATATCGAAAGTAATCTACATAGGGCCCTCCCATTAAAAGAACTTGCGGAGGTTATTGCGGTGTCGCCACAGTATTTATGTAGGCTTTTTCAAAAAACAATTCATGATCGACCTGTAACCTATATCAATAAGCAACGTATAAACTTGAGTAAACAACTAATGTTTAATGAACGAGATAAAAAAATGTATGAAATTGCTCAGTTAGTGGGTTTCGAAAATGCCAGCTACTTTTGTTTAGTGTTTAAGCGGTTGACTGGAATGAGTCCTGAGCAATTTAAACAGTTGCATGGTTTGGACTAGAAAGATGGAGAATACCTCTAAGCCCTATGATAAACGCTTACTTGTTAGCGTCTAGCACTCCATGATATAGTTTAATTGAGTTCATATGTTGTTTTTTTCACGATCAGATATCAAGTTAATCATCAGGAAGGAGACATCAATTTGAATGAGAAGTTAAAAGAGGCCTATGAACGTTTGGACTTGCCTGTAGACATTACCCGGGAGGAACTGAATAAAAAGTTTGATTTGCACTTGAAACGCCGTCGATCTAATTCCTCGGAAGGTGAGGCTACAGCCTATGAAGAAGAATTTCTTGCTTACAAAACAATCCTAGACGGCTTGGATCAGCAGGAAATTCAGGAGGCAGAGGACAAACGGTTGGAGAAATGGGGAGCATTTTCCGGCATAGCGCGTAAATCGGAGAATTTTTTTAGGTTGTACAAAGTCCATACTTTTATATCTATAATCGTGCTGTTGGTGCTAATCTTTGGAGGTAACGCTCTCTATAATCAATATCAAGCCAAAAAATATGAAGCTTCACTCCCGCCAGTGGATGTACATATCATGTTCTTAGGCAATTATGAATCCCAGGATCCGTCAGGTAAGAATGAAGAGCTTAAACAAGAGATTATCAATCGCTATCCAACTTGGAAGCGGGTTAATACGGATGTCGTGTACCTTCCCTCAACAGGTGGGACGGGTGGAGGAACCTTAGACATGACTTATCTACAGCGCGCGATGGCGATGCTGGCAGCGGAGCGTCCGGACATTCTTATTTTGGATGATGCTACTTTTGATTGGATCGGACAGCAGCAGGGACTTAAGAATCTGGAGCCGTTTGTTAAATCAGCGG
Organism: Paenibacillus sp. FSL K6-0276; assembly: GCF_037977235.1. Classification (NCBI taxonomy): domain Bacteria; kingdom Bacillati; phylum Bacillota; class Bacilli; order Caryophanales; family Paenibacillaceae; genus Paenibacillus; species Paenibacillus sp. FSL K6-0276. The sequence continues at coordinate 2,294,296 of NZ_CP150276.1, forward strand.
GACTTCCTTTAGATGATATTCGTTTGAAACGTATAAAAAATACGGAGAATGGTGAAGAATGGATCACTGGCGTAGATATCACAGATACGAAGTTTGCTACAGACCTTCCTATTCATTCTCGGAAGATGATAATCGGGGTGTTTGGAGAAGGCGACGGAAAGAATAAATCAACTGATTTTGTCGAGTTCTTAGCTGGGCAAATGACTGCCAAATAAATGAGTATGTATTAATGAACCCGTGTGATAAAGGCCGATGTTGTATGGATTCTCATACGATATCGGCCTTTGTGTTGTTTACACAGCGAGTGTGGAGGATTCCACAGGGGATATCATTCTTAAGACAGTATATGTACAAGATAACAGCGTTTCTGGTGAGATCGTATTAGAAGGGTTGGCAAAAGAGGGCTTGTCGGTCGAAGTGTATGAAATGTCGGGACACCAACTTGAGGATGAAAACAACTTTGAGAATAAGGAACTTGTCTCCCCTAAACAAACAAGCTTTACGACGGTGGGCAGTAGTTTTATGTATGAGTTTCCGAAGCAATCTGTAACGATTTTTAGAATTCATTAAACTGAAATAAGATTTCTGACATTTAAAAAAAGCGCCTCGGTTCGTTAGGAATCAGGGCGCTTTTTGCTGTGCGCATGAGGATACGTGGATGATAATCATTTTTCTATAAGTTACAAAATATGTCTAACCATTGTGGTAAAATATAGGTGAAAGGAACTACATGGTGATAGCATGGATAATACAATCCAGTTGATGGCTGTGCGATGCGACCATTAATGATAAGTTGAGGAGAATGTAGATTGCTTAACTATTGTAAAAGATGTAAAGAGATTCATTCATCAGAGGATATTTGTCCGTTTTATCAAAAATAACTCAGAGAACACCCGGAATTGCTTACTGAAGCCGCAAACTTCTCTACTGTTGCAGCCCAATATCACTTGATTTCATCTCAGACGTTGGACACGGTTGCCAAAGGAATAAACAAAATTTCAGGCAGCCAATTGGGTTATGAGGGTACACAGCAATATATGCGGGATGTTCAAGTATTCCGGCAATTAAAAGTGGATGCTTATTGCAAATCTGGTGCTTTTGAAAATGCTAGAAACGCAAGAAGTTACATAGAGAATGCCAGCAATGGCCAAAGAGACACTTTGATTAAAAAACTTAACGGAACAGGACAAGAGGTGGACTGGCTACGCTGGAAGCAAGTACAGCTTAACAGTTTGGCAGAGAAGTCCAAGCTTTTGGGTGAGGAAGTTACAAATGCAGCAGGAATTGACGGAGTCACCATCAATCGGTTCAATGGTCAGGAAGTATGCAGAACGAGCGTTAAGGCTGCTCAATCTAGTAAAGGATTAGGAACCAATGTTAGTGATGTACTGAAAGCACTTAAGGATGGAACGCTGAATCCTAACGATACAGTAGCTGGAATTGGAGGTACGGACGAAGTACTAAAGAAGGCCATAGACCGAAATATGATGAAAGCGATCCAGAATGGGGATATGGATTTTGCCAATACGTTAAAGCAGGCCAAAGAACAACTAAGTGTCAGCGAGCTTAATAATCCAGAGAGAATCAAGCAATCCACACAAAGACTTCAGGATAAAATGTTAAAAGGTCAGGCTTCAGCGCAGGTGACCGTACAGGAGATTTCCAAAAAAGCGGTTCAAGGTGCTGTTATCGGTGCGGCTATAAGCCTGACGCTATCAGGAATTACGAATTACTTGAAATATAGAAATGGGGAAATCACTGAAGCTGAAGCTTTTCAAGCGGTTGGAGAAGAGACTCTGAAAGGGGCACTGCTTGGATCAGCGATGGCGGCAGTTACGATATTTCTTCCGGCGGGTATACTGGGGTTTGTTGCTGGGATGGCTGTAGGAATCTATCTGAGTAAAGTGACAACTAATGTTCTTGATGAGATTTTTGGTAAAGGCGCTTATGAAGAAATATTGGATGCTTCCGGTTACGTTTATGGCATGACCTTAAATCTGGAAAGCTGTCTTAGAAAGCTAAAAAGTGACAATGAAAAAATTCAGTCTTCTGCACTTAAAATTAGAGTAAAATCGGCGGTAACAGAGCGTAATTTCGATGTATTCGATGACTTGATGAAGGGGAAGAGCTAAGAGATGGTTATGACAGAGGAGCTTAATATTGATTATTCCTATTATGATACTAATGAGTGCAGTTTCGAGGATTTAAATGAGGCTTCAAATCGACTAACAGCTGCGACACAAGAACAATTTGAATCCATTAAACAGGAAAAATGGTTTACTAGAGTGTTTGACATGGCAACATTGTCCCGGAAAAACGAGAAAAGAATGGCTCAACAAATAAGCAGTTTGGCGCAAGCTCAACAGATTCTGGTGGAGATTCTAGTTCGGTTGTCGGCACGTGATCGTAAGATTTCTGATTGGGTTGCAGAGAGCTTTGAGAAAATTGAAAGATTATCTAAAAATGACATTTCGTTAACGCTTAGAATCAAGCAGTTGGAGAACTATTGTATTCTAGGCATCAGTAAAGAGACAGATATTCGGGATTTGTCGGAAAAAGAACGGATGATTATGGGTGGATTGTTCTTTGATATGCTGCCCTTTTTTGGAGAAACCTCGGAGGAACAGAGAAGATATGCCCATGTGCTACTGCAGATAATGGATACGGAAGCTCAGCAATTGAATACCAGACAAGCACTTGAAACAGTCACTCATATAGGGACTAAAAAGAAACTGCTTTTCTGTTGTATAGAGTATGGATTCCTAAATGATTTTAATTTTGATTATATGGATCGTATGGACAGTTTTATAGAGGAATTTGATTTTGGAACTAGGACGATAAAGGAAATCAACAGCAAGATTCAATCAACCTATAACCTACGAGGAGCACAAGGATTGATTGATAAGTATGCAGACTTTGAGCAGTTCGAACTTGAGGAATCTTTTTATATTGAATTTGAAGATGATTTAGAGAATGAGTATGAAAATAAATCAAATGAAAAATCTGAAATGGAAGAATTACATATTTCAAGCATCCTGCACATTCCTCAAGGTGAAACCCGCTGTTTGCAGAACAAAATTGTACATATCAGTGCCTATGTTAATTGTAAAGGTAACTTGGAATTTGAGAATTGTGTAATTTATTATAATGAAACGGAAGCCTCTGATGAAATCACTTTGGCGAAAGGGGCTAACCTAAAGTTTAGCCAGAGTACAATTATTTGCAAAAGAATCGATAAAAGACCCTTTATTCAAGGTAAGGGGAATAATGCGATTTCCCTCTTTCAATGCGAGCTGCAAGATTGCAGTTATTTCATTGAAGGAGAAGTTGATTCATCGATCCTGATGAATCAATGTCGTTTAATGAATCCTGGCATTGATTTTATGAAGGGCTCATGGAACAAGATAGAAGGTGAGATTACGGAATGCAGTTTCTACTTCACTAAAATCTCAGATGAGCAAGTCGAAAATAATAAATCGTTTTACTCGGCGAACATTATTGAATTAAGAGGTTCCTTTCTAATTCAGGAGTGTGTCGTAAATGTAGCGGAGAAAAGCGGATGGGAAGACCTTGGAATCACGATATTTAACATTAGTGGGGGGATTTACAGAAACTGCAGTTTTAACAATCTGAAGCGTTGCATTGAGAATTGTGCTGAAATCCATGAAAGTATCTTTAAAGATTGTGAAGATGTTGTTAATTTAGGATATGGACATGAGAAAACGCTGATTGAGAACAGTATATTCGAAGCTTGTGAAAGAATCGTCGTAGGATCTTTGTATACACTAAGCAATTGCCAATTTATCGGATGTTCTAATAGTATTCTTAACGGAGGCGGGATAACAGTTGAATACTGTGAGTTTTTCAACTTAGTTCACGATGAGCAAGGATTACTTCCAACGTCATGTTTTACTTTCACTGGTGGGAAGGATTCCCCTGATAATCGAATAGTTAAATGTTTGTTTAACGGTGTTCAGATCCAAGATGGCTTCTTGGTTCAAGGGACTTATTATGAGAAAATCCCAGGTCCTAAAGTTTATATAGAGGATTGTAATTTCCAGAACTGTGTTACCCAGCGGGAGAGCGGGAAAATTATTAAGGAATATGCCCATTATTTTGGTTTATTCAATAAAATGATTCAAATCAAGCCGGTGACGATTGTAAACTGTAAGGGAATTGAAAGAATAAATCAGGAAAATGGGTATACCGAGGATGTCATCATTAAAAGTGAAACATCTAAAGGAGTTAAAATAGGTGCTTCTATTGTAATAGGGTTAGGAACAGTAACTGGTGTTTTCGGGGTAACAGGCATAGTAGCTGGTGTAGCAGCTAACAGATTATTAAAAGATGATGATTTGCACAAAGAATAATCTATTTAGGAACGCCCCACATGAATCTTTTGCACATTAAAAGACTCGTGTGGGGTGTTTCTGTGATGCAATGTGACGGTTGTCTAGCCGTTCACCCGCAGACGGATCACATTCCAGGATGCTTTCGCAAGAAGGGCTTTCACATGCCCATCTTCAACAGCAGCGTTGCCTTGATGGTTTGGCATCACTGTATGTGGATTGGACTTGGTGTTGGCTGCTTTGATATTCTCATGTCCCAGTACTATATGCTCAATGATGCTCACCGACCTGAAACTGCGTAGGTCCACGTCTAGCTCAAGTCCTTCGGACAAATGACGATTCACAGCAAAGACAGTTACTTCATTCTGCTCCTCGTTGTATACACTAATCGCTTCCAAGTAAGGCACATCACTGAAATCTTTGGAATCGTATTTAGGGCTAGAGATCAGCGGGTGAAGTACGGTTCCTCGGCCATAAAGAGATGCATGCAGATATGGATAGTAAGTGGTCTGAAGCCATAGCGGGCCGCCGTTTTCGGTCATAATAGGGGCAATAACATTAATAAGCTGTGCGATGCAGGCCATCTTTACACGGTCCGCATGTTTTAGTAATGTAATGAGACAGCAGCCCACGACCAGTGCATCTTCAAGGGTGTAGACATCTTCGAACTCTGGCGGAGCGATCTGCCAACGCTTTTCGGCACGACTGCTTCCTTGCGATTTCCAAACATTCCATTCATCCAGTGAAAGATTAATTTTCTTCTTGCTCTTTTTCTTAGCTTGAATATAATCACAGGTAGCAGCTACGCTGTTGATGAAGTGATCCATATCCAGTGAGCGGGCTAGGAAATTAGGGGTGTCATCTTCGTTATTATTGTAGTAAGTATGGAGTGAGAGGTAGTCTACATTCTCATAAGAAAGATCTAGCACGGTAGCTTCCCACTCTGCAAAAGTGTCCATGCCGCTGCCTGAACTGCCGCATGCCACAAGCTCAAGTGTTGGATCCACCCAGCGCATAGCTTTCGCCGTTTCGTTCGCTAGTCGGCCATATTCGACCGCTGTTTTAGCGCCAATCTGCCATGGACCGTCCATTTCATTACCAAGACACCAGGTCTTAAAGGCATGAGGCTCTTTATATCCATGTGAGATTCGCAGATCACTGAAGTAGGAGCCAGAAGGGTGGTTGCAGTACTCTACTAGGTTTCTAGCCGCGTCGATGCCGCGTGTACCGAGGTTCACCGCCATCATGACTTCAGATCCAACGAGCTTAGCCCAATCTGCAAATTCATTAGTACCCACTTGATTCGTTTCTGTTGTCCACCAAGCTAATTCAAGGGATTGCTTACGTTCGTGCTTGGGCCCAACGCCGTCTTCCCAGTTGTAACCGGATACAAAATTACCTCCAGGATAACGAATGATAGGAACATTAAGTGCTCGGATAGCTTCAATGGCATCTCCCCGAAAACCATTGTGGTCTGCAGTAGGGTGACCAGGATCATAAATACCACCGTACACTGCTCTGCCTAGATGCTCGATGAATGAGCCGTAGATCCGGGGGTCTACTTCTGATAGCTTGAAATCCTTGTCAATAATCATTGTGGATTTAATCGTCATGGATACATATCTCCCTTAAGTAGAATTAATGTTATTGCTAACTGATAATTCGCTTTCTATGGTTAAATAATACTTATATTAAGACATTATAAGCAATCGAATAATTTAGGATTCGTTAAAAAACTAATTCAAAGGCATAGGAGACAATAAAATGTACTTAACCACAAATACTGAATCGCTTCGGGTGTACGAAGCACTGGCAAGCGAAGTCCGGCTGAGGATTATCGAACTACTGGATCGAAAAGAGATGCATATTAAAGAGCTGGCAGCTGAGCTCTATCTCAGTAGTGCGATAGTTAGTACCCATGTTGCCAAGCTGCAAAAAGCAGGTCTGATCAGCTCTAAAATGAGACGTGTGGATGGAGGGACTTATAAGTACTGTTCACTGTCTGCGAATTACCTGCAGATTAAATTATCAGGTTCTCGGGGAATTGCCAGAAAGGTTGTTGAGGTTTCGGTTCCTGTAGGACAGTATACCGATGTTCAAGCGTCACCTACATGCGGAATTGCAACTACTGACAAATTAATCGGATATTATGACGATCCGCGTTATTTCCTGGACCCAGAACGAGTGAATGCCGGTATTCTATGGTTTGCCAAAGGGTATATTGAGTATAAGGTCCCTAATTATCTGTTTAAGGATCAGGTGGTGCAGGAGATAGAAATTTCCATGGAGATTGGTTCTGAGGCTCCACATGTAAATGAAAAATGGCCGTCGGATATTGCTTTTTCCATGAATGGACAGAATTTAGGAAAATGGACAAGTCCCGGAGATTTCGGCCTGACTAGAGGACGATTAACCCCCGCTTGGTGGAATTCAGATGTTAACCAATACGGTTTGCTGAAGGTTCTGCGGATTAATGCAGGTGGAACATTTATGGATGGGCAGCAATTATCAAAGGTGACGCTGGATGATGTACTTGTAGAGCAGGACCAGTGGACATTACGTTTAAGCGCAGAGGATAGCGGACGTAGAAGAGGTGGATTAACGTTATTTGGACGTGGATTTGGGAATTATGAGCAAGACATGGTGTTCAGAGTCTATTATGAATGATGCGTTATTACCACAGATAAAATAAAATTAATAAAACTATTGTAATGAAAACGTTTTTATGTTAATTTATATTTATAAAAACGTTTTTATTCGTAAAGGAAGATTGAATCATTATGGAAAAGGTAACCATCAAAGACGTTGCCAGAGAGGCTGGAGTCTCCATTTCTACGGTTTCCAACGCGCTAAATGACGTAGATGTATTAAATCCGGAGACGAAATCACATGTTCTTAAGATTGCGAAGCAATTAAATTATGTTCCAAACCTAAATGGCAAGCTCCTAAGGAACGGAAAAACTAAAATGCTGGGTTTTTTCACAACGAGTGTATCGGGTCCTTACTTCTATAAGCTGGTGGAGTCCATGTCTCGTGAATGTGATCGGTTAGGTTATGGGCTAAATGTATTTGTTACAAAGGATAAACAAGTAATTATGAGCAATATTTTAGGCCGACGTGTGGATGGTGTCATTATCTACGAAGAGATGAGAATTGATGAAGAAGAAATTGCTGCAATGGTGAAAGACAAGATCAAGGCTGTGTTTCTGGATCGACCACTTAAGAATGATACGATGGGCAGCGTGATCTTTAATTCGTTTGAATCTGGTTACGAAGCAACTAAATATTTAATCAGTCTGGGACACAAGAAAATTGCTTACATATCTGGTGTAGATGAGATGTATGACAGTGTTCAGCGGAAAGAAGGATACTTGGCCGCCTTGCGTCAATATCAGCTTCCGACGAAAGAAGAGTATATTATACAAGGGTATTTTGAGGAAGAGAGCACCTATAACGCTATAAAGTCCTTATTTCACTTGAGTCCTGATAAAATGCCCGATGCTTTTTTAGCAGGGAATGATTTGAGCGCCATTGGATGTATTCAAGCTTTGAAATCGCATGGATATGAAGTCCCGTTAGATATAAGTGTTATGGGGTTTGACGATATTGATATCGCGCAGTATTTCTCACCGCCATTAACGACGGTAAGAAATCAAATTGCCAGACAAGGTATTCTATCCATAAATCACCTGGTTCGCATGATTCAGAAGAAGGAACAGGGCGAAATGATGAAATTGCCAGGCGAACTAATTGTACGTGGTTCTACTCAAGTGAAGATTGATCGGTACTAACGCTTTTAAGAAGGGCAACAAGATAGTATCCGATCATTTTCTATAATTTTATTGCTTTTAGGAGGTTTTTTTTAAAAAGAAATAAAAACGTTTTTATTGTTTTGGGCATCATGATTTGGAGGGGAGAAGAAAAACATGGATAAATTAGCCGTAGTGCCAGTGAACGGGAAGAATCCAATGAACAGTAAGAAACCTATGGGACAGAGGTTCAAAGAATTTGTGATTGATTATAAGAGACAATGGGAGATCCAATCCATGATCATCCCGGGAATCATTTTTATGATTATCTTTTGTTTCATACCTATTTACGGATTAACGATTGCTTTTAAGAGTTACACCGTAATTGACACGCTCGATTCTGCACCATGGGTTGGGCTTGATAATTTCAGGATTATTTTATCTGACAAATATTTTTGGGATGCTGTAGTCAATACCTTGGGGATCAGCTTTCTGAAATTAGCTATAGGTTTTGTCATTCCAATTATTCTATCTGTCATGATTTATGAATTAAGCGGTGGACGCTTTAAGAAAATAGTACAGACAATCTCTTATTTACCACACTTTTTGTCCTGGATCGTGCTAGGTGGGATGTTGATTGCTTGGTTCTCTTCCTCCGGTATGTTTAATGAAATTCTGCTCAATTTGGGAATAATTTCGAAACCGGTAAATATCTTGCTTGATGCGAACAAGTATTGGTGGATTGCAACGTTATCTGATATTTGGAAAGAGGCAGGTTGGGGAACGATTTTATACTTAGCCATCATGTCCAAAATTGATCCTACTTATTATGAAGCTGCCAAAATAGATGGGGCAAGTCGTATGAGACAAATTTGGAATATTACCCTACCTAACATGAAGCCTATTATCAGCTTGAATTTGATTCTGACTGTAAGTGGTTTATTAGGATCGAATCTGGATCAAACCTTGGTCTTGATGAATTCTCAGAATCGTGTCAAAGCAGAAGTAATTAATTCTTATGTGTATCGTATGGGTATGACGCAAGGTGACTTCTCTTATGCTACTGCTGTTGGTTTAGGTGTCTCCATTGTTTCTGTGATCCTACTGATTAGTGCCAACAAAGTATCCAATAAATTAAATGATAATCAATCAGTTCTGTAGAAGGAGGCATTTCTGTGAATCGTACGGTAGCTAAAGAAGATCTCGACAGTCGAATCTTTAACACCATAAATATTATCTTACTCTGTATTTGTACTGTAATTATCGTTGTTCCATTATGGAATGTGGTCATATCCTCCTTAAGTTCAGGCAAGGCGCTCGCGGAAGGCGGATTCATTTTTTGGTCTAAGGACTTCTCCTTAGAGAATTATCGTGCTGTATTTAATGATGAGACGATTGGACTAGCCTTCCTAGTCTCCATTGCCAAAACGTTCATCGGTGTCATTACCCACGTATTCTTTTGCGCGATGATCGGTTATGGCTTGAGTAAAAAATACATACGTGGCCGCAAGCTGTACGTTGCCATGGGTGTGATCACCATGTTCTTCTCGGGTGGTATGATTCCAACGTATTTATTGATTAAGTCACTCGGTCTATTGAACAGCTTTTGGGTTTATATTATCCCGGCCTTGTTCAGTTATTATGACGTAGTTATTCTAATGAACTTCTTCAGAAACGTGCCGGATTCACTTGAAGAGTCAGCCAAAATCGATGGTGCAGGTGACTGGCGTATATTCCTGAAGATTTTTATCCCTCTTTCCATGCCGGCTATGGCTACGATCGCGTTGTTTAACGGGGTTGGGCAATGGAATGACTTTATGACCACTAAATTATACATTACCGATCAAGCACTCTATCCGTTGCAGATGAAGCTCTATGAAATTATCGTTCAGTCGCAAACGCAAGCCATGCAAAATGTCGGTGGATCTGCCATTATCGAAACTACAACTAAAGGGGTTCAACTAGCAACAATTGTCATTACAACTCTGCCGATTGTTGTGATGTATCCAATATTACAGAGGTACTTTATTTCAGGAATGATGATGGGGGCGGTTAAAGAATAGGAAAATAGGTGGTTTCTTGTAGAAAACGCTAGTATACGTAACAGTTATTCGGAAGTGTAGCTACCCAATCAGATCTACACTTCCAGTACTTACAAAACTTTTTAGGGGGAAATAAAAGATGAATAAAGCATTTGGGAAAAAAGGACTCAAACTTTGTACTGCACTTATGGCTGTTGTATTAGTATTTACGGGTTGTGGATCAAAAGGAAATTCTGATAGCTCCAGTAAAGAATTAAGTTCCATTGAAGGCCGTTATACGATAGATCCGGAAACACCGGCATGGAAGCTGGATAAAAAAGAGGAAACTACGGATCTCACTTGGTACGTGAATGCAGACTGGTGGAATACTGATTTCGGTAAAGATCTCGTTACTAAAAAAATTAAAGAGGATCTAAATATCAACATTAAATTCATTAAAGGCGATGACACTAAGCTGAATACGATTTTTGCCGGTGGTGAAATGCCGGACTTGTTGACAGTACTTGATTCTAACTCTCCTGTGGTACAAAAAGCCTCTACATGGGCGCTGCCACTGAACGATCTAGCCGATAAATATGATCCTTATTTCAATAAAGTGGCTGCAAAAGATACGATGAACTGGTTCCAATTAGCAGACGGTAAGACTTATGGCTATCCTAACTATTCAAATACTCAAAACGATTATGATAGCGGTAACATTCCTGCTAAAACGGCATTTGTCATCCGTAAGGATGTTTACGAAGCGATTGGAAAACCAACCATTGGTACTCCAGAAGAATTCAAGAGTGCTATGCAACAAATTAAAAAGGAGTTCCCAGAAATGATTCCTTTTGGTTTTAACTCCATTGGTAAAGGTACTGGTTCTTTGGGAGATGTACTACAGGACTTCATCGGAGTACCGATGGAAACTGAAAATGGCGAGTTCTACAACCGTAATCTGGATGAGGACTATTTGGCTTGGTTGAAAACATTAAATGAAGTCTACAGAAATGGTGATATCAGTGATGACAGTTTTGCAGATGATGGTACTGCCTTTGAAGAAAAAGTGAAATCAGGTAAATATGCAACAATGCTGCTCGACGGAACGCCTCAACAAAGTGGTAACCTGCAAATCTTCATGACTGCAAATCCAGGTAAGGAATATATCGCTATTGATGGACCGCAAAGCACAGTTGGTCATGAGCCAACGTTGAATCAATCAGGTATTACAGGCTGGATGATCAGTTTTATTACTAAAAAGGCTAAAGACCCTGCTAAAGCTATTCAAGTCTACACGTATTTGCTTAGTGAAGAAGGACAGAAGCTTATGAACTATGGTATTGAAGGAGAAACCTATAAAGTTAATGAAGCCGGTAAAATTGAATTCTTGCCTGAAATCAAAGATCTTCAATTGAATAATGCTGATAAATTTAAAAAAGAATACCGGATGGGCGAATTTATGTTCTTCGGACATGACCGTGATAAAGCTTTGAGTAATGATGCATTCGCAGAGTCGATTAAACAAATGCAAGAATGGGGCAAAGGAAAGATGAAACCGCACTTCATTCTAGAAAATATCAACCCAGCTCAAGGAACACCTGAAGCTCGTAGTCTAACTGCAATTGACACTACTTGGAATACTTCACTTGTAAGTATGATTCGTTCCAAAGATGATGCTACTTTCGATAGTAGCTTAGCTGCTTACAAAGCATTCTTGAATGATAACAACTGGGATAAGATTGTAGAAGTTCGTTCTGAAAAAATGAAAAATAACAAAGAAAAACTAGGACTTAAATAAGTTGGATTATTGAATGCGGCCCCTTAACTGGGGCCTCTTCATAAGAAGATGGAGGGAAACAACATGCCAGAGCTTAAAATTTATCAATCCACAGGGGAGAATTCATTATTTGTAGAGCAAAGTCTACAACAATTAACTCCAATTGCTAACGCTGAGGCGACCACTACTGTAACTATTGATGAGAATCAAACCTTTCAGGAAATGGATGGCTTTGGGGCATCCTTTACGGATTCATCCGCCTACTTGATTAACCAAGTACTGGACAATGAACAGAAAAAAGAAGTCATGAGCAAACTTTTTGATTCCCAAGATGGAATTGGCTTGTCTGTATTAAGAAATCCAATGGGAGCATCGGATTATGCTAGAGATATTTATAGCTATGACGATATGCCTGCACAGGTAACCGATACGAAATTAACTCATTTCTCCATCGCACATGATGAAGCAGATATTATTCCTTTGTTACAACAAGCGCTGGAAATTAATCCTCAGATCAAGCTGATGGCTTCACCATGGAGTGCACCAGGTTGGATGAAGACTAGCGGATCGATGATCGCCGGTGAACTTAAACAAGAATATTACCAGGCTTATGCCGATTATTTTGTACGATACATTCAAGCATTTGAAAAACACGGATTGCCAACTTATGCGGTAACACCGCAGAACGAGCCTCTTTTTGAACCAAAGCACTACCCTAGTATGTTAATGCTGCCTGAGGCGCAAAGAGATTTCATTAAAAATTATTTGAAGCCTAGCTTTGTGAAACACAACATCAATACAAAAATTCTCTGCTACGACCACAACTGGGATCGTCCGGATTATCCACTAACGGTGCTGAATTATGCGAAAGATGAAGTCGACGGTGTAGCTTGGCACTGGTATGGCGGCAATGCGTCAGCACAATCGGAGGTTCTAAAGGCTTTTGCGGATAAAGAAGTGCATTTCACAGAAGGTTCTGGTGGGGAATGGATTCCTCCATTTGAACAAGCCTTCTCGAATGTAATGAGAACAGGGATTGATATTCTCAGAAATCATAGTAAATCCTTTGTATTATGGAATATGGCCTTAGATGAGAAGAACGGCCCTACCGTGCCGGGCTTTGGAAAAAGTACTTGTCGCGGCGTTGTTACGGTCAACCAAGAGACCAAGGAACTTACGTATACGCTGGACTATTATGCGCTGGCACATTTCAGTAAATTCATTCGTCCTAAGGCAGTACGTATCGAAGCTTCCACAAATCAAGAACTTATTCGTTCCGTAGCTTTTAAGAATACGGATAATTCCATTGCGGTAGTCCTGTTCAACGATAGTGAAAAGGCTGAGAATGTGGCTGTGAACTTGCAGGGTACGGATGATTTATCGTTCCGTTTGGAGTCTAAAAGTGCCTTATCTATTTTGATTAAATAATTTGTATTTGAAGTGCTCGAATTTTGATTCGAGCACTTTTTTTTGGCAAAAACGCATAAAAAATCAGTGTTCGTAAATCTTAAACGCATCCCTATAGCGAGGAGACATGAGCATTGAATAGAAAGCTTTTACTGACGCTGCTAGTTCTGTGTTTGATGATTACTGGTGGTTCTAGTATTTTTGCTGTTAAAAGTTTGCTACCTGTAAAGAATGAAGCACCAAAATGGGCGGTGGAGCTTCATAAAAGTAAACTGCCTTCGCCACAACCGGAAAAATATATGAGTTACGAGCTATTGATCACAAATTTAAGTGAAGAATCGTTAGATGTAACTTTTGAGTTGTACCGACCAGTGCAAGACCCTAATCAGGAGCAAATTATATTAACAGATCCATTTCGCTATGTTATGAGGCCGAATGAGATGGTTAACTTTAGCCATTTTTTTATAAAGACAGGTGCAAAAGAAATGGAGGTCGTACTCACGTGGAATGATCAGAATAGAGGTAAGCATAAACAAAGTATTAGATTTACTGATTTTGAATAATTGATCATAGAAACGCTAAATATTACAGGGCATATTCCAATGGGATGTGCCCTGTTTTGCCTATAGTGGGAATTGAATTCGTTGGTTTGCTCCACAGCTTGTTTTAATTTATAATGTGCTTTATATAATTGCAGTTGAAAGGGGGAGATGGGACATGAGTACAGCTAATCGTGGTGTGAACATCGGACCTCCCCGTTTTAAAATAGCGGTACATTCGATCGTCTGGCTTGCTAAAAGTGGCAGCATATTATCCAGTGCCATGATCGCAAGCCAAGTGAATTCACACGCGACCTTTATGCGTAGAGTGATGCAGTCTTTGGCGACTGCAGGAATCGTGGATTCCAAAGGTGGAAGAGAAGGAGGGTATGTTCTTCGGAAATCTGCTGATGAGATCACACTGGGAGAGATTTATGAGGCAGTTAGTACAGCGGCGGAGGAACCTGAAGTGGATATGGCGTGTGGAGCAAGTGCTTTGATTGATGTAGAACTAGAAAGAATTCTCCAAGAGACCGAACAACGGACCATTGAGTATTTACGCCAATATACGGTTATTAATGTTATGGAGCGGGTAGAGTTTTTTTCTTAATATTTTTAATTTTTAAAAAGAGTACTGGTTAAGTCTTTCTCCAGCTACTATAATGTGCTTATCAGAGTTGCAGTTTATTGCTGCGTTTTTTTTGGAGGTATTGTGCTTGTGATGAGCACATATAATGATAAGGGGGAATCCACGAAGCGGAGTATCGTATGTATCATCTATTTTTTTCAGCAGAAGGTTTCATTTACTTTAATATGTGTGCGTTATAGGTGCAAATATTTCATAGGGAGAGATGACAATGAATATTGTATCCATCGTATTGCAGAGCTTGCTAGTACTTACTTTTGTTATGGCAGGGTTCGGAAAGGTAACAGGTTCACAAATGCATGTGGAAAACTTCAAACACTGGGGTTTGCCGCAATGGTTTCGAGTAGTAACCGGACTTGTTGAACTCGTCGCTGCGGCAGCTTTGATTGTTGGCTACTGGGAACCTAGTTGGGCGGCAGCAGGTGCACTTTTACTTGGAGTTACTGCCATCGGCGGTGTTCTGACTCATGTTCGCGTAAAAGATTCGTTCAAACAGACGTTTCCGATCATCCTGCTCGGCGTGCTAGCTTTTATCGTATTTTTCATTCGTCTTTCAGATCTGGGTGACTTTCCAGGGTTTAAGTAATTATACTTGAATAATATAAATGGCAGTTCAGTGCTGAGTTTCAGCATCTGGACTGCCTTTTTTGTTTCTGGATCTTTAGCTTTTAGGTTCTAACGTTCTAAACGATACCCACCGTGAAATACAGGACCCACATATTCATTAAACGCAAATCCATTGCGAATGGCTGCGGAGACAAAATCTTTAGCTTTTGCTACAGCTTCATGGACGGATAGGCCATTAGCTAAACCGCCGGTAATTGCTGCGGCAAAAGTACATCCAGCTCCATGATTATGAGCAGGCTCGATTTTGGCTGTTTGAAATACTGTGTACTCAGAACCGTCGAAGAAGACATCAATCGCTTGATCGCCCCCGAGTGCTTTGCCGCCTTTAACCACGACATTACGTGCACCGAGCTTATGAATCAGACGAGCAGCTTCTTTCATATCCTCTAGGGTAGAAAGTTTGCCAAGACCTGAAAGAACGCCTGCTTCAAACAAATTTGGGGTGACTACAGTTGCTAGAGGTAGCAGTAAGTCACGAATAGCCTCAGCGCTGTCAGGGTTCAAAACTTCATCTTCGCCCTTGCACACCATGACCGGGTCAATCACTACATTGGTCTGTAGATTTTCTTTGATCGCTTGCTCAGCAACACGTACGATTTCAACACTTCCCAGCATACCCGTCTTCATGGCATTTACCGGACCGCCTGCGAAAATAGTTTTTAACTGCTCAGCAACAATGGACGCATCAATAGGATACACATTGTGGTGCCATCCATTGTCAGGGTCCATGGTAACGATAGTGGTTAAGGCACTGAAGCCGTAGGTTCCATACTCTTCAAATGTTTTTAAATCCGCTTGGATACCTGCACCACCACTGGAGTCGCTGCCTGCAATAGTTAGTGTTTTAATGATTTTTGTCATGGTAACGTCCCCTTTATATAACTGAATTCATAAACAACGCACTGCAATGATTATAACAAAAATTAGCACATTCGTCTTTTAAAAAGCAGGGGTATATCTAACCTCTCTTCCAGCGTCTTGAATTATTTCTTAAGTTATCAATCTTCCACAGGGATAGAGTATGAGTCCGATTCACTGAGCATGCATATCAATATAGAAAGAAATGATAAAGGCCAATTGCATCCTGCGACATATTGGTATGAGCTCGTGATACAGCTGCCGCGGGATGACGATTCGATGGGAATGAAGAATGGAATTATTAATACCTGGTTGCTACATCTTCGGTTGGCACTCTGTTATGATCGTCTCGGACAACATGAGAAGGGAAATCATCATAATGAAACATCGCTGAGCTTTTACCCATCCCATCCCATCCCAGTATGTTATATAATCACACTTATTTCAAAAATCTGCTTGGCGATAAATGTGCAAATAACGTCATCTGGGTCCGTAAGCATTTCTCCATTGTACCCTCTTTTATTAAGCTGGATTGTATTGTTGTTCCTTTTTATATTCATTAGGAGGGAGGCCTACCTCTTGTTTGAAAAGCTTGGAGAAATAGGAGTAGTTGTTATATCCAACTTTGTTCGCCACTGTATATACAGACATATTTGTGGTTTCCAATAAATGCTTCGCAGCCGCGATTCTGACTTGGATGACATAGCTACCTAATGAAACTCCAGTTTCTCGTTTGAATATTCTTGCCAGATAATCCGGATTGAGATAGACAATTTCAGCCAAATCATTTCGTGTCAGATCATCGCCGTAATGCGAATGAATGTAATGCTTGATTTCTTCTACGACAGATTTTGGCTGTGCAGCGAAGTCTCGGTATTTCATTGCTGTATTGACTAGATATTTAAGATATTCTTCCATATCCTCGATCGAATTCAAAGAATGCATTATTAATTTATCATTCGTTGTTCCGGAATACAATTTATGTGATCGTATACCTTTTATGTTGAGAAACGAATAGACAAGCTGAACTACATCTAATCGGAATAAGCTAAGGACGGAAGTTTCTAGTGTTTTATTATTAAGCATAACTTTTAAATATTGTGTGACTTCTTCAAGAAAAGCGGAAAGTTTATTCTGGTCAAGCAGCTCTTCCAAATACCCAAGATCCGGTGGAGTGTAGACTGTTTTATTTTGAGAGAGGTATGCTTCTACCAGAAAGGTCTGATTTCTGCACTTCGTAATTTTTTCATCCATATGAAGTGATTGTTTTAGAACATTCCCCACATTAATCAGTTTATCGTATAAACCAATATTGCAGCAGACATCACATTTTAAATAAGGGTTCGCTTTTTGAATAAAGGATGAGCACAACTCTTCAAGTACTAGAGTGTCCGGCGTTTGGTTCCATTTTAATATGGCGATCCAGTTATAATCTTTATATTCCAGAATGCTCTCAATGGTAAAATAAGGATTCTGAAACAATTCGTACAATATATTAAGCAGGGCAAAATCAAAAAGATCTTTTTCTTCTTTACCCATGCTGCCATTGTAAGGAAATAAGTTGAATATCAAAGGCTGTAGGGTATCGCTCATTTGATAGGACAGATTTTGTTCTTCAATGGCATGAGTGATGTCTGCGGGTTTAATCGGGAATGAAGTACTACCACTTACCAGCTTGCGCCAAAAATGCTCGAGAATCTTCGCCTGATTTTTTTGCCAAAAGTAGCCTCCCTGTATGGCTTTTTCATTACTCTGTTGTTCTTTTGCCTGTGTGACAGCCTTTTGGATGATCAGCATCAGCTTATCAAATTCGATAGGCTTGAGAAAATATTCAAAGCTCTGCAATTCGATTGCTTTCTGTGCATAGTTGAAATCTGCATAATTGGTAAGAAGAATCGTCTGAATACTATAATTCCCCTCGCGAATCCATGCCAGAAGTTCGAGTCCGCTACCCTGCGGCATTTCAATATCTGAAATCAGAATTTGAACCGAATGTTTTTCTATGATTTCACGTGCTTGAGCGACATTATTAGCGGTATAAACCGTTTCGATGTGTAGTGATTCCCAATCTATTCTCTTTTGCAATGCGGCAATAACATAAAAGTCATCATCAACAAGCAGTACATTCATAGGTTTGTTCTCCATTCATTTAGAATTTTTAGGAAGCTCCGGAAGAAATAAAATTACACTAGCACCGCCATCCTCCAAATTGGAAAAGGTGATTGTTGCTCTTTTAAGATAGAGATATTCCAGCCTTTTAAGCGTATTCATAATGCCGATTTGCGTACCTTTACTTTGATCCAAGGGCTCTCCAAGATTAAGCTTCTCTAACACTTGGGGTGGAAAACCGGGACCGGTGTCGGTGAGTTGGATAACGAGCATTTCTTCGTGCTCAATCTGTAATCGTTGTACTGTAAGCTTGATCTTTACTTCATGTTCTCGTGAAATCGCATATTTAATTGAATTTTCGATGAAGGTTTGCAGCACTAACGGTGGGATTTCCACACTGCTTGCCTGATCCTCTTGTTCGATATAGTAAATAAATGCATCCTGATAACGTTGCTTTTGAATTTGGAGATAAGTTCGGACATGCTCAATTTCATCTTCTAGTCGGACAAAATTCTCACCATTCTGAAAAATATAGCGGAAATATTTAGAAGTAGACATCGCCATATTCTCGATTTCTTTATACATTTGAATTTGAGCCATGCTATAGATACTAGTCAGACAGTTCAAGAAAAAGTGAGGCTTGATCTGCAGTTTCATATAATCCAGCTGTATCCGCTGCTTCTCCAGTTCCTGCTCGTACATAGCGATTTTGAAGGTTTTGATTTGTTCAACTAAGCCTTTAAACTGTGTGTTTGCCTGTTCCAGCTCTATAATCTCACTGCTCTTAAAATCTGCGGGCTGCCCAGCCTCATTAATGAAAGCAAGGTTCTCAGAGAAGCTTTGAATCGGGCCCAGTACTCTTTTTTTGAAAAACAGTAGAACGATGCATAAAGTGGAGGTCACAATGAAGAAGAGTAGCATAATAAGTAGCTGAGCAATCATGATTTTTTCGAATATTCCATACTTAATGACCATTTTAGTGCTGAAATTTGTGTCCGAGAAGGCGCTGTTGATTGTTGTACGCGATTGCAAAAGATTAGAGAACCCCCTATCTTCCGTTATCAGCTTTCCGCTGTTCGATATGGGACTAGTTAAAGGCTGTTCATTCTCATCCACTAGAGAGACATAACCATTGGCACCAAGATTAATTTGGCGTAGAGGACGGATCAGATTATCGGCGGAGATCAGTCCAATTAAATAACGATTGTAATAGGGAACGATATTAATCACGTAGTAGTGATTGTTTACAAGGATAGGGGTCCATTTGGAGTAAAACTTCTCATACATCTCCTTATCATCAATATAAGAAATAATCTTCGTTTTGAGCTCCCTGTAATCCGTATAGGTCACACTGATCGGTGCACAATTTAAAAAATAGTTCTCATTTTTCAAATAGTAGAAGAAGTTGTACTCATGTCCATAGTTTTTTTGCAGTTCAGTAAAACGTTTGTGCAGATTTTCATTTGCCTTTAAGAACTTAGTACTGTTGACCCCGTAAGTATTCATCGTAAGTAGGCTTTCCTCGTTCCCAAGCGTCCAACCCATATAGTGATTAATGTAGGCAAAATCATGATTAATACGGTTGATGTAGAGTGCAGCCGTATCCTGCAAATTTCGAGTGGACTGCTGCTTAACAATGGAAATGGAAGCAATGCTGATCGCTAAATCCAGAATAAGGACTGAGAACGAAACCAACATCATGACTTTAATATAATGACGAATGGGGTAGGTTTTGTGTTCCGCTGTTTTTTTGGTCATAAAATCATTATAAAACCTCTGCGTGAAAAAAACATAAGAACTCGCTAGTGATTTACCTCAAAGTCCGGAAAGCACATACAGAAGTCGGAAAACTGTTATTAAATCTTCTCAAGTGGAGGTTTTGGCTTTTGCATTTATTGTAAGCGGATTCAAAGGTCTGGATAACCATCTTAAAGTGTCCGGAATACGAAAAAATAAGAAGTTAATATAAAGCTATTCAGATTCGCGTTCCACAAGTGGAAGAATCGAATGGCATGTTAAAAATTGAAATGGGGGATTATGGAATGGGTCAACACAGTAAGAAAATAACTACAAAGAAATGGTCTGTAGGTCTTCTGGCGGCTACGATGGCATTTGGAATCGCGGGTTGCGGTGGAAACAATGCGAATAATGCAGCGACAAGCGAGACGAGCAGTTATAACAAAGAAGGCTTGCCGATTGTCAATGAGCCTGTGACACTGAAGGTACTGACTGTCCGCTGGGGAAGCATGGGAGATACCTTTACCCAGAATCAGTGGTTGAAGGATCTGGAAAAGAATACGAATGTCAAAATTGACTGGCAGGTGATGTCCTCCAATGACTGGGGCGAACAGAAGTCCATTATGCTGGCAAGCGGCACACTTCCCGATATCATCTTAGGAAATCAGACACTTGGAGATTCGGATATCGTTAATAATCTAAGCTTTTTCCGCCCGTTAGATGATTATATTGATCAGTATATGCCTAATCTTAAAGCGGCTATGGAAGAAACGCCTGAAATGAAAAAACTCAGCACCTTTCCTGACGGCAAAATCTACTCTCTGCCAACAAGACTTCCATCGCGTCCAAAAAGCTCGCGCCAGCCTGTGATTAACAAAACTTGGTTGGACAAATTGGGTTTGAAGGTTCCGGAAACGATAGACGAACTATATAACGTGTTTAAAGCTTTTAAAGAACAAGATCCGAATGGGAATGGAAAGCAAGATGAGATTCCTTTTATTGAAAAAGGTAATGACTTGATCAGTCCTTTCGGTATCGCTGACTTGAATAACAACAATATGATAATCAAGGACGGAAAAGCAATATACTATCCTGTTTCAGAGGAGTTCAAAGAAGCTCTCAAATGGGAAAATAAATTGTATGCAGAAGGCCTGCTCGATAAAGAGGTGTTCACTCAGGATGACACGATGAGATCGGCCAAGTTCCAAAATCCAGATGCTCCAATTGTGGGCTTTTCGTACCAGTGGACCCCGGACGCCGTGTTTGGTAAATGGAGCGATCAATATGTGACTATTCCACCGATTGCCGGACCGGATGGTAAGCGTTATACCATAGGAAATCCGATTGGTATGAATCTTAACCGTAACGAATTTCTCATAACTACTACCAGCAAATATCCGGAGATTGCCGCACGCTGGGCTGACCAGTTCTATACCAATGAAGCAAGCATTCAGAATTTCTGGGGTGCGATTGGAACCGTTATCAAGAAGAACGACAACGACACTTATACTTTGATGGATCCACCGACCGGAACCAGCGCGGATGCTTGGTACTGGGATCAGTCGCTCCGTGATTTCGGACCGAAATATGTGAGCCCGTCCTTTGAACAGAAAATCGTTCTTAATCCTGAAAGTGGAGATGGACTGAAACTGCAGCTAGATAAGCTGGGTAGTGAATATGTAACAGAGCCTTTCCCTAACGTTATGTACACCTCCGAGGAGTTCGAGGAGCTGCCAACCTTGACCACGGATATCGACGGTTATGTGAATACAATGCGCGCTCAATTTATTAGCAAAGGTGGAATTGACGAAGGTTGGGATGATTATGTCAAACAGCTTAATAAAATGGGACTTGATAAATTAGTTAAGATTCGCACAGATGCTTACAGTCGTTATATGAGTGTGAAATAACCTATTCGTCTTTCGAAAAAGGTGCTGCCCTGCATAAATCTGTGGGGTAGCATTCTCTATTTAATAAGGAGGGGATGTCATGAAATCTGGTCGATTTAATTTTGGGCGGACATTCGGACAAATGAAACAAAATTGGGGTCTATATACATTACTTTTTCCCGCTGTAGTACTAACATTATTATTCGCGTATAAACCGATGTACGGGGTGCTAATTGCATTCAAGGATTACAGCCCGGCGTTGGGAATTGGCGACAGCCCATGGGCTGGATTCAAGTACTTCGAGAAGTTCTTTAATTCCTATCAATTTTCATCAACAATTAAGAATACACTGATCATCAGTCTGTACAGTCTGATTACGTTTCCAATTCCGATTATACTGGCGCTAATGGTTAACCAGATGAGACCCAACCGGTTTAGACGTTTTTTTCAGACTATATCGTATATGCCCCATTTTATTTCCACGGTTGTAATGGTGGGTTTGATGATGATTTTGTTCTCCCCTAGTACCGGTTTGCTCGGGAATTTATATAGTCTGTTTGGAAAAGAGGCTCCCGATCTGATAGGCTCCGCTGGTTTATTCAGTAGTGTGTATGTCTGGTCGGATGTGTGGCAGCATGTCGGATGGGACAGCATTATTTTTATCGCTGCACTCTCCGCGGTCGACCCTAGCTTGTATGAGGCCGCAACCGTGGACGGAGCAAGCCGGATGCATAAAATTCGTTATATCGATATTCCCATGTTGATGCCGACAGCGATTACACTGCTTATACTGCGGGTCGGAGGTCTGCTCGGAGTTGGATTTGAGAAGGTATATCTAATGCAGAATGATCTGAACATCACCTCAAGCGAAATTCTTTCCACATATGTTTATAAAATAGGATTACTCAGTAGCCAGTACAGCTTTTCATCGGCTATCAACTTGTTCAACACCGTCATCAACTTTATTCTATTAATTATGGTCAATCAGATTTCAAAAAAATTAAGCGAAAACAGCTTGTGGTAGAAGGGAGGAAAAGTGAAATGGGAGTATTAGAAACTACGACTAAAGGAAATGTCGGAAAAATAAAGAAGAATCGTTCATCGGATACTGTTATGGAAATTATAATGTACGCAATATCAGCAATTTTTCTAGTTATCTTAATTTACCCGCTGTACTTTATCATTATTGCTTCGTTCAGTGATCCTTCCGCAGTGGCAGGCGGCCAAGTATGGTTGTTTCCTAAAGGATTCACACTGGATGGCTACAAAGAGCTGCTGCGTCACGAAAATATCTGGATCGGGTACTGGAATACCATCCTGTACACGGTGGTGGGAACCGCAATTGGTTTAGTTGTAAATATCTCAGCTGCCTATGCGTTGTCAAGAAAGGACCTTGTGGGTCGGAAATATATTTCGTTATTTTTTATCTTTACGATGTTCTTTAATGGGGGATTGATTCCTACTTTCCTAACCATCCGGGATTTCCATCTGTATGACACATTTTTGGTTATGGTACTACCGTTCTCTGTTGGGGTTTTTAATATTATCGTCGCACGAACTTTTTTTCAGACAAGTATTCCGGGAGATTTATGGGAAGCAGCGCAGATTGACGGCTGTGGTAATCTTCGTTATTTTGTTCAGATGGTTTTACCCCTGTCGAAGGCAATTATCGCAGTACTGGGATTATGGATCGCCGTCGGCTATTGGAATTCATATTTTAACGCCTTGATTTATTTAAAAAATCCCAATATGTATCCATTACAGTTGATACTTCGTAATATTCTGATTACCAATCAGATGCAGTCTGGTATGGGAACAGGTGAAGCCGCGCAAATCGCGCTACGTCTCGCCAATATGATGCGATATTCTGTTATTATAGTTGCAACTATTCCAATCATGTGTGTATACCCATTTGTACAAAAGTACTTTAACCAAGGGGTAATGATTGGTGCAGTGAAGGAATAATCACATTATTAAATATTCATGGAGGATCAGGACAGTAATGAAAAAGCAACAAAGAACGAGTATGCATAAAACAATCACTGTCATTCTTATGGTGACAACGTTGCTTGCAAGCCTTACAGCCTGTAGAGGAGACAATGGGGTTAATACTGTCGATCCCGAGCCGGGTGAATTCAACAAAGAAGGCTTGCCGATTGTCAATAAGCCACTGACATTAAAGGTCCTAACCGTTCGATGGGGAAGCATGGGAGATACCTTTACTCAGAGCCAGTGGCTGAAGGAGCTGGAAAAGGAGACAAATGTAAAAATTGAATGGCAGGTGATGTCTTCCAATGATTGGAGTGAACGGAAGTCTATAATGCTGGCAAGCGGCACACTTCCAGATATCATTGTAGGGAGTCAAACCTTTGGGGATTCCGATATTGTCAATAACATAAGCTTATTCCGCCCGCTCGATGATTATATAGAGCAGAATATGCCTAATCTCAAAGCAGCCATGCAAGAAACGCCTGAAATGAAAAAAATCAGTACCTTCCCTGACGGGAAAATCTACTCTCTGCCCGCAAGATTACCATCGCGTCCGAAAAGCTCGCGCCAGCCCGTGATTAACAAAACCTGGCTGGACAAATTGGGATTAAAGGTTCCGGATACGATTGATGATCTTTATAACGTGTTTAAAGCTTTCAAAGAACAAGATCCGAATGGTAACGGCAAACATGATGAGATTCCCTTTATCGAGACAGGTAATGATCTGATCAGTCCCTTCGGGATCGCTGACTTGAATAACAACTTTATGGTGATTAAGGACGGAAAAGCGGTATATTACCCTGTTTCAGAGGAGTACAAAGAGGCCCTCAAATGGGAGAGCAAATTGTTTAAAGAGGGATTACTTGATGAAGAGATATTCACTCAAGACGAAACGCTGAGATCGGCCAAGTTTCGTAATCCGGATGCTCCCATCGTGGGCTTTACATATCAGTGGACGCCGGACGCCGTCTTTGGCAAATGGAGCGATCAGTATGAGACCATTCCACCCCTTGCTGGACCGGATGGTAAACGCTACACCATAGGAAATCCGTATGGAATGAATCTAGAACGCAACGAGCTGCTTATCACCAGTTCTTGCAAATATCCAGAGATTGCCGCTCGCTGGGCCGACGAATTCTATACCAATGAAGCAAGCATTCAGAATTTCTGGGGAGCCATTGGAACGGTTATTAAGAAGAACGATGATGGCACCTATATGTTGATGGACTCACCGACCGGAACCAGTGCAGATGCTTGGTATTGGGAAGAGTCACTCCGGGATTTCGGGCCGAAATATGTGAGCCCATCATTTGAGAAGAACATCATTCTGAACCCTGATAACGGAGATGGGCTGAAGTTGCAGTTAGATAATTTGGGAAGCGAATACGCAACACTACCCTTCCCCAACGTAATGTACACCGCAGAAGAATTTCAGAAGCTGCCGACTTTGACCAAGGACATCGATAGTTACGTCAATACAATGCGTGCTCAATTTATAATTTTAGGTGGAATCGACGAAGCGTGGGATGACTATGTGAAGCAGTTGCGGGGCATGGGTCTTGAACAGATGGTCAAAATTCGGACCGATGCGTACAGTCGTTATATGAGCGTAGAATAACAAGAAATGAGGTTTACCTGATGGGAAATACGATTAAAGAGCTAAAGCCACTAACTAAGTATTTAAAGCTTAATTCTGAACCATGCGGTAATACTGACGCGATCATTCAGGGAGAGCACTATCGTTTCACTGTGTTAACCCCGGAGCTCATCCGGATGGAATACAGCGAAGAGGGCTCTTTTGAAGACCGAGCGTCACAGACTGTGGTGAACCGCAATTTTTCGGTGCCAGAGTTCCGTGTGATGGATTTGGGGAACAAGCTTGAATTAATTACAGATCGTCTGCACTTGACTTATGACAAGAAGCCTTTCTCCCGGCATGGCCTCAGTATCCGAGTAAGGAACGAAGCGGGTCACCTAATGAGTGTCTGGAATTATGGCGATACACCGCAAGATTTGGGTGGTACGGCACGTACACTGGATAATGCGGATGGCGCCATTCCCCTAGAGCACGGGCTACTGTCGCGTTTTGGGTATACATTAGTTGAAGACAGCGCCTCCCTTTTATTGGAAGAAGATGACCGGGTCGAGCTACGGGGGCAGGAAGGCCTCGATCTTTATTTTTTTGGATATGGTCATGATTACTTGAACTGCTTGAAGGATTTCTACCATCTTTGCGGCCGTACGCCCCTATTGCCACGCTATGCGCTTGGTAACTGGTGGAGTCGGTATTATCGGTATTCAGAAGAAGAATATAAAGCGTTAATGGAGCGGTTTGAGTGTGAGCAAATTCCGTTTTCTGTCGCTGTTATAGATATGGATTGGCATCTCGTCGATATTGATCCGCAGTACGGCAGTGGATGGACGGGTTATACATGGAACCGTGAATTATTCCCTGATCCACAAAGATTTTTGACATGGCTACATGAAAAAGGGCTTCGTGTAACGCTCAACGTTCATCCAGCTGATGGAGTAAGGGCTTTTGAAGATCCTTATCTGGCCATTGCTGCGGAGATGGGCTTGGACCCCGAAAAAGGCGATGCTGTGGAATTTGACATCACTGATTCGAATTTTTTACGAGCATACTTTAAGTTTCTGCATCATCCGCTAGAGGATGAAGGTGTAGATTTCTGGTGGATTGATTGGCAGCAGGGCGGAGTTACTAAGGTTCCGGGATTAGATCCTCTCTGGATGCTGAACCACTACCACTACTTGGACAGTGGACGTCGAGGCAACAGGAAGATAACTTTTTCTCGTTACGCGGGCCTTGGCAGCCATCGTTATCCCATAGGATTCTCCGGAGACACTATTGTTACTTGGGAGTCACTGGATTTCCAGCCTTATTTCACTGCCAACGCGGCAAACGCGGGTTATGGTTGGTGGAGCCATGATATCGGGGGCCATATGAATGGTTATTTAGACGATGAATTGGCGATGCGCTGGGTGCAATTTGGTGTCTTTTCACCTATTCTACGGTTACATAGCTCTGCTAGTGCCTTTAACAGTAAGGAGCCATGGCGGTTCAATAAGATTGCCGAGGACGTAATGAAGGATTACCTGCGCTTGCGGCATAGTTTACTTCCTTATCTGTATACGATGAATCGTTATGCCAGCCGCGATAGTCTTCCGCTAGTTCGGCCAATGTACTATCATCATGCGCAGTGGAATGAAGCCTACGAAGTACCAAATGAATATTACTTCGGAACGGAACTCATTGCCTGTCCGATTACACAGCCAGTGAACCCTAAGATGGGCGTTGCCGAATTTAAGGCTTGGCTACCTGAAGGGATCTGGATAGATTTCTTTAACGGAAGAGTGTACGACGGTGGAAGAAAGCTTTCTCTCTATCGTAATCTGGAGAGCATTCCTGTATTAGCTAAAGCGGGTGCTATCGTTCCTATGGCAGACCTGACGGAATATACCTCTTCGGTGGATAATCCGAGGCATATGGAGGTCCGTGTGTTTGCCGGAGATAGTGGTCATTTTCATCTTTGGGAGGATGCAGGCGATACTGCGGAAGACCGGGACGATCAATGGTGCGATACGGAAATAAGCCTGGAAATGGGAGAGAAAGCTAGCTTCAAGATTCTCCCTGCTCGGGGAAATACAAAAGTTGTACCTGAGCGGCGGACATGGAAGTTATCCTTTGTTGGCTTTGCGGATACGAAGGTACAGGTATTCGTTGGTGGCACAGAAATCGCAGCAGATATGGGGTATGACGAAGCTACACATACACTTACGGTCAATGTTCTCGATCTGGCGGTCGACAAATCTCTGGAGGTATTGATCACTGATGCTCGGATAGCTGTGAATTCTGTAGAAGCAGAAGTGTTCACCCTCCTGAACCGTGCGCAAATTCTTTTTCAATTGAAAGAACAAATTTACAGGGTAGTGAATGAATCAACAACACCGATGGCAGCATTGGCCGCTCTTGCCTCGATGGATCTTGAACATACGCTGTACGGAGCGTTATGCGAAATTCTGACGGCTAGGCTATAACATACTATTTCACTTAATTAAACAAAAGGAGGTTCTCTCTATGCACTTGGCATAAAGAGAACCTCCTATTAATTTTACTTAATTAGCAAGGTTTGAATAGCATGGGCAGGAATCATGTTCTCAGCTAATTCATCATGGAAGCGCAGGGTGAATGGAAGTTCTTGTTCCGTGCGGTTCATAACGATAACTGCAATAGTGCCATCTGGGTTACGGAAAGCTGTTGTTTCTAGCTTATCTGTATATTTGGAATGACCAATTCGTTTAGCGCCTGGACGAATATATTTGCTGAAGTGCCCGATGTAATAGAAGGAGCTCTCAAAAGTAATTTCATCGTTCTTCGTATCCCCGATAATTGGAGCATCGCAGTAATTACCTACATGGTTAGGGCCGCCTTGATCGTCCAAGACAATGTTCCAGTCGGTCCAGCTCGACATCCAGTTGTTCAGATTGCCAATGATATCATGGCCGTAACGTTCGCCTGTGTTCCAAGAACCGAGATGAACGCCGCCTTCTTGACAGCCTTCGCTGAAGAACAGCTTTTTGTCTGGGAAGCGATCATGTACGGCAGATAGGGCTTCGAAGTGATCGCCGGAGTACCAGTGGAAGCAAATTCCCCAAATGTATTTGGAAGCTTCTTGATCTTCGAAAGCAACCTTGGCACGGTCATACACGCGCTCCTTGTTATGATCCCAGATCATAACCTTTACATGAGCCAAACCGGCTTGTTCCAAGGCTGGTCCCAAGTAATCACGAACAAAATCCTTTTCTTCTTCGGCAGTATAAAGGCAAGAATCCCATATTTGAACAGCCTTCGCTTCATTCTGAACACTAACGGCCCAAATATCGATGCCTTCAGAAGCGTAAGCCTGAATATATTTAACGAACATGTTGGCCCAAGCCTCACGGTATTCAGGCTTAAGTGCTCCACCACCGTTCATTTGACCGTTCGTCTTCATGAAAGCAGGCGGACTCCATGGAGAAGAGAACAGACGGAATTCTTCGCCTACAGCTGAAGCAGCATGTTTGATTAGTGGGATAATTGAATCTTGATCTCTAGAGATATCGAACGTATGCAGCTCCGAATCTCCTTCCTCAACATAAGCGTAGTTGCCTAGCGAGAAATCGCAGCTTTGGATATGGGAGCGGCATAGTGTATACCCGATCCCATGCTCAGGATCAAAATAAGCATCGATAATTTCTTTTTGCTTAGCTTCACTTAGTTTAGCAATGGTAACGGCAGACGCCTCAGTAAGTGCACCGCCGAAACCTTCGATTTCCTGATATTCTAAATCATCATAAATATTGATGAGCTCTGATTCAACTCCTACGGTATCAGGAATGAAGATCAGAGGTTCTTTTTCCGTTAAACGGTCTGCGGTCTCTTTAGCTGTTTGAATGACGCGAATAGTTTTACTCATAATGATTAATAACCTCCTAAAACGTATTAATTCTATTTCTATTATAGAAGGGAATTCATACCTCTTTGAAGAAACAATATGGCTAAGAACCTCAATAATCTGGTCATCGACTACTATGAGAAGAGGAATATATGAATGGAAACAAACAGTGTCCAAATTAGTCTTTGTGGCTTTATTCGCCATACCCAGCCATTTCGGCAATTATTTCGCAGCGGGCTGGATACCTATATCATAAGGCTGCAAGCGGAAGGGGAATGTGAAGTACTCATCGATGGGGAAATGGTTACTGTGGTACCTGGTGATCTGTTATTATTTAAGCCCTACGATATATATGATTTGAGAATCGGTGAAAAGAAAAGTCCTTTGGGACATAGCGCGGATTATTTTGTAATGTGTACAGGGGAATGGGTGGATCACTGGTGGAATCAACGTGAGAGACCAAAGAAGGTAAGAATTGCGGATGATGGCAAGCTACAGAGTATATGGCAACAACTCGATCTAGAGCACAGAAGGCTTGATGGAGGTACTCCAGAAATACTTGAAGCGCTATTTAAGGCTTTGTGTTTGCTGCTGGATCGGGCGATTGAAGAGGCTCCTGCCTCATCATCGGCCTCGCTTCTACACGGACTTAAGATGAAGAGTTATGTGGAAGAGCATGCTACATCAGAGATCAGATTAAAGGACGTAGCTGCTCATGCCGGAATTAGTGTAACAAGGGCCGTACATTTATTCAAAATTCAGTTTGGCTATTCTATTATGCAGTATGCGGGGCGTATTCGTCTTGCCATGGCGCTAAGGTTGATGGATAACACTAATTACACCCTGGAGCGGATTGCAGAGGAGACTGGATTCGGAAGCTACACCTATTTCCACAGGGTATTCCGTGAGCGTTACGGCGTCTCACCAGGCATGTATCGAAAGAGAGAGTAAGTGTAGATCTAAATCAATCAAAAAACAGCAAATCTCATCCAGAGACTTGCTGTTTTTTTATAATATATCTTAAATCGTATGTTCAAAAAACTTAACACTATTTTCCAATGTCCATTTGTGTGAGGACCTTTCACCTTGTGCTGCTAATTTAGTTCTTAAGTTTTGGTCTCGAATTAAGCGGATGACATCTTCACCAAGCCGATGCTCGTACCTATATGAGAGCAGACAGTTGCCTATACCATATTACCACCTGAATAAACACAGACGAGAGCTGCGCCACACCGCATGGCTTCAAGTTCCGGTAAAGAACTCGTATCAAAAATACTTGAACTAACAAAGATATCCGCACCGTTGTAATGGTAACAGAGCTCCTCATCATTCGCTGGCGTGAAGAACCGATATTTTCCGGTGGCTTAAGTACCTTAAATCCGGTTTATATATGGGAAGTAATCTTCTTCAACAAGGTAACGGTCTCGTTAATCTCCAGATTCGTTATATCCTCTAAAGATACGTCGATCATTGGCTTATACTCGTTTAATTTGTTCAGGAAAGCTTCGGTGTGGAAATGCCCTCTACCAGCCTTACCGTGGTATGTTTTTTCTCCATCTTGATAGATGTCTTTTAAATGCGCCAGAATGATCCGGTCCCCGAATAACCTAAACGAGTCATCGACAATTTGATCCTGCACATCTACAGCGTCACCAATAAAATTGCATGGATCCAAGACAACACCGATATTGCTTGAAGGGACTTCATCTAGGATGCGGCGCATCTTATCTGGTGTAGAAAGTGTATGCGTGCTGACGCCCTCAAGTCCCAGAAAAACGCCCCATTTTTCAGCTTCCTCCGCAAGCTCTTGTACAGTAACCCTTAATATGTCCCAGCCGATATCTTCGTAATGGAGCGGGTCTTGTGCTTGAAAAGTAGTTAGCGAACCCGTCTCCGTAGCCACCATAGGTGCGCCGAATTGGCGTGCATACCGAAGATGCTCTTTGAATCGATTAATTTCTAATCTCCGAATGACGGGATCTGGGTGGATGGGGTTGATGTAACAGCCTAACACGCCGATACGTATACCTGCTCTGTCAAATTGTTCGCCAATATAGTTTGCGAGGCCAGGACTTAATTTACCAGTGGAAGTGTCGATGTCCTGAATGGCTTTGGATAAAGCGAGTTGAACAAAATCGATATCATAATTCTGAAGAGTTTCAGTCAATGATTTGAGGGGTAGGCAACCAAACGTATGCGCTAAAGTTCCGTATCTGATGGTTAACATCTCCTTATGTAGAGTGGGTATGAATAATTACAATCATAATAGTAGCGCTTTCATATGGATGCAAGTGATTTATCATTATCGTCTGTCAGGAAATTGATGATCTCAGTGTTTACCCTATCCGGTTGCTCGTGATTAATACCGTGTCCCGCATGGGGGATGACTTGGTAATGGAACTTTCCATCTTCTAAAATATCTATGAAGTCCTTCGATTGTTTTAATGCATGTTCTCCTACTAAAAAATATAGCTTGTCTCTGACTGCAATTGATGCGTCCTTATCGTATTTTTGAAGCTTATGCACAAACATAGCTTGCTGATTATGAGTTCGCATTAACAGGATCAGATGAGCAGCTAATTCTGGATGATTATCAAATAGAGGGGAGTTTGGAGCGCTTAATTTCTTCAGAACCTTAAGTAAATTGCGATCCGTAGGAATCAGAATCTCTGGGAACATCATCATTAAGGTTTGTATCATTGCTTTGATAGGTGTTGTGACCATCCCTCCTTCCAAACAAACAACACGGTTCACTCTGTCTCGTTGTCTAGTCGCATAATTAAAAGCAATATAGGCACCGTTTGACACACCTGCGATATTAAAGACGTCTATGCTCAGATGCGTCGCTATCTCATTAATCCATTCTACTTGCTCAAACTTCTGTTTGTTAAAATGCTCGTTAGGAATGCTTTTTCCGGGTCCGCCCAAAGTATCAATAGCGATGCAATAGAAATGTTTCGATAATTCTTCGATGTTTAAGATCCACATGACCGCCGAGTTATCACCAACGCCATGAAACAGAAACAAAGGTGGATTACTCTTTTGACCGGAAATGATACAATGCGTCAGCCCATATGTGGTAGGGAGGTCTATCTCCTCAAATAGAATAGGCCACCGATTAACTAGCTGCTGGTACGATTGCCTCACTCTTTCTTGCCCCTTGGCATTCTTAAAGCTATTTACCATCACAAACCTCCTTATCAAAAATACAACATCTGAATCTTATTCTAAAAAGTATACTACGAGAGTTCGGAAGGAGGAGAGAGAAGAAGGAACATTACTGTGAAAAAGAGGGTGACGGCAGATAAGTGTATTTCGTACAACTAAACAACTACTTTACTCCCACTAATGTGATATAGAAGTACTTTATACAACTATATCTCTGGAAATCAGCTGATACAGCTAGATTGGGGAAATTTAATTGCACAAAGTGCACTTAACACGAGACAGGAGTGATGAAGTTAAATTTAGTTGTAGATTGTGCAATTAAATAATGCGGACGGCTTCAAGAAAGGTCATTGAAGCAAACAAAGGAAAACTTAGTGGCATTGAGGAAGGAAAAGGTAACTACTGGATTAGTCTATGAGTCGGTGTGCTGAACAGTGGAAGTGAGGGAGTTGCTAAGGCAACTCTTTTTTTGTTATTCGCGATGTTATTCCAGTTCATCCAAGGGAGATTCGTCTAAAATGTGAAATGAATTTAAAATTTTGTTGAAAACGCTCTATTCAAACACAAACAAATAGATTAAAATCAAAACAAAGAAAAATAAACAAAAAAATAAACATTCAAAAACGGAGGTATTCACAAATGGTACAAAGTTTATGGAATTCGTCACGGGAAAAAGACATCAACGGAGGTCTGGATGCACTGGTATATCGCTCCAATCTGCTGGGTGAAGATCGTAGAGTATGCAACTTTGGTGGAGGGAATACCTCCAGCAAGACGATAGAATTGGATTTCCGTGGTCGTGAGGTAGAAGTAATGTGGGTGAAGGGCAGCGGCTCTGACCTCGCTACGATGAAAGCAGGAAATTTTACCGGATTGCGGCTTCAGGATATTGCCCCTTTATTTGATCGGGAGGAAATGCCCGATGAAGAAATGGTGGCTTACCTTGCGAACTGTATGATTGATCCTAAGCATCCGCGTGCTTCCATTGAGACGTTGCTGCATGCTTTTTTACCATTCAAACATGTGGATCATACGCATCCGGATGCGATTATCAGCTTATGCTGTGCTCATAACGGTAAAGATATTGCGCGGGAAATTTATGGGGATCGGTTCGTATGGGTGCCTTACATCCGTCCAGGCTTCACTTTATCCAAAATGATTGCCGAAGGCGTGCTTGCCAACCCGCAAGCTGAATTAGTGCTGATGGAGAAACATGGTCTTGTGACTTGGGGAGATACTCCGGAAGCTTGTTATGATAAGACGATCTCTATTATTAACGAGGCGGAGCGTTACATTGAAGATAGAATTGAAGATGAGAACCTATTCGGAGGGCGCAAATCGGAAGCACTTTCGGAAGGAGAGCGGCGGGCTGTAGCCGCGGCAGTGATGCCTTTGATCAGAGGCGCAGTTAGCGATGAACGTAAAATGATTCTGACCTTCGATGATGCAGAGGATGTGCTGCGTTTTGTAGGTGGGGTTAACTCGCAGGAATTATCCGGTGTAGGTGCAGCTTGTCCGGATCATTTGGTACATACCAAAATGCTACCACTTTTTGTGGCTTGGGAGCCAAATGCCAGTGATATTGATGGCTTGAAGGCGAAGCTGAACGAAGAGATAACTGCTTATAAAGAGCAGTACAAAGCTTACTTCGATCGTAATAAGCATGAGGGCGACGTAATGTTTGAAGCCGCGCCGCGCGTGATCCTGATTCCCGGAGTGGGAATGATAAACACAGGCAAAAGCTGGAGTAACTCCAAGATCAGCGGAGCTTTGTATCACCGGGCTATCGCCGTTATGCGGGGAGCTACGGCACTGGGTGATTTCGTCTCCCTTAGTGAGAACGAATCGTACAATGTGGAATACTGGCCATTGGAATTATATAAACTATCGCTGGCACCGGCAGAAGCAGAATTCTCGCGTAAGGTTGCATTCATTACTGGTGGCGCAGGAGGAATTGGTAGTGAAACCGCTCGTCGCCTAGTGTCCGAAGGGGCGCATGTTGTGCTAGCAGACCTCAATCTGGAGGGAGCACAGAAAATTGCCGAGGAGATTAACGGAAAATACGGTGAGAATCGTGCGTTTGCTGTTAGGATGGATGTAACACAGGAAGAGCAAGTTACCGCAGCTTATGCGGATACAGCGCTTTTCTACGGTGGAGTAGATATTATCGTGAACAATGCAGGGCTTGCGACCTCCAGTCCTTTTGACGAGACTTCATTAAAAGAGTGGAACTTGAATATTTCCGTGCTAGGCACAGGATATTTTCTCGTCGCTCGCGAAGCTTTTAAGGTGATGAAGGAGCAAAAAATCGGCGGTAGCATGGTTTTCATTGGTTCCAAGAACTCCATATTTGCTGGGAAAAGCGTCTCGGCTTACAGCTCTGCTAAAGCACTCGAAGCACATTTAGCTCGCTGTATTGCAGCTGAAGGTGGAGAATTCGGCATTCGTGCGAATACGATTTTGCCGGATGCCATTCTACAAGGTTCTGCCATTTGGAATTCGAACTGGCGGAATGAGCGGGCGGCTGCTTACGGAATTGAGCCAGATCAACTTGAGGAGCATTACCGTAAACGCACAACACTGCTTGTAAATATTTATCCACGTGATATTGCTGAAGGCGTTGCTTTCTTTGCTTCATCTAAGTCAGAGAAGACTACGGGCTGTATGTTGACGATTGACGGTGGAGTGCCAGCGGCTTTTACTAGATAAGAGGTAGATGGAATATAGATAGACATAACGGAGGGAAGCCATGCTGATTGCAGATAGATATGAAAAAATCGTAGAGCTAGTGAATGAACGCGGCAGCATCCGTGTCTCGGAACTGAGCACATTATGCCAAGTGACGGAGGAGACTATCCGCCGGGATCTTGATCGATTGGAAAAGGCTGGGAGACTGATACGCTCTCACGGTGGAGCAGTTAGCTTGCGTGACCGTCAGCCGGAGACGCCATATGCTGAACGTGAAATTATGAATGCTGCGGAGAAGCAGCGGATTGCTCGTGAGGCTGTAATGATGATTCAACCTGGAGATCGAATTTTGCTGGATGCTAGTACGACGGCTTGGTATATGGCTTCTCATTTGCCTGATATGCCACTTACTGTGCTGACAAATTCTACTAGGGTGGCTGCGGAGTTAAGCGGGAAGGAACGAATTGATGTGATCTCAACCGGCGGTCAACTGAGCCGCAGATCGATGTCCTTTGTTGGCCATTTAGCGGAGCGTTCGCTTGAGTTGTACCACGTGGATAAGATGTTTTTTTCCTGTAAAGGATTTCACTTCGAACGCGGTGCCAGTGAATCCAATGAGTTGCAGGCGATGGTGAAGCGAAAGATGCTCTCTATAGCCGAGCAGACGATCCTGCTGTGTGACTCCAGTAAGTTCGGAATTCAAGCGTTCACACATGTTGCGTCACCTAGTGAAATAGATGTCTTAATTACGGATTATAGTCCTGCTGAAGAACAACTGAAGCAGCTACAGGAGCTGAATATCGCAATAACTACGGTGTAGATAATAGTTGTGCAGGAGGTGAAGACATGAAGGTATCAATGTTTATTACTTGCGTCAGCGATGCTGTGTACCCGAAAGTTGGGGAAGCTATGGCTCGTCTGCTGGCCAGATATGGCGTACAGCTAGAGTTCCCGGAGGTGCAGACTTGCTGCGGGCAACCTGCGTACAACAGTGGATATTGGAATGAGGCGCGTCAAGCTGCGCTTACGATTTTGCAGGCTTTCGAAGACAGTGATTTCGTCATTGCTCCTTCCGGGTCTTGCACCGGGATGCTTCATCATTACCCGAAACTGTTTCAGGATGATCCGATTAATTTGGCCAAGGCGCAGAATTTGCAACGCAAATCCTATGAATTCAGCCAGTTTATGGTACAAGTGCTTGGCATAACTGATCTAGGGGCCGTGTTTCCGCATAAAGTTACCTATCATCCTTCCTGTCATGGCACCCGGATTCTGGGGATTCGCGATGAACCAATGCAGCTTATGCAGCATGTGAAGGAGATGAAGCTGGTGCCACTACCTTTTGCCGAGGACTGCTGCGGATTTGGTGGAACCTTTGCCGTGAAGATGTCTGACATCTCCGGGGCAATGGTGTCTGAGAAGTCAGATCATGTGCTGGAGACGGAAGCAGAGGTCTTAACGGGTCTGGATATGGGCTGTCTCATGAATATTGCTGGGAATTTACGTTATCGCCACAAGCCGGTCCGAGTCATGCATCTGGCAGAGCTACTGTATGAAGGGGTGAGTGGAAAATGAGTCATAATGCCGCCCATACTAAATCAGAATCGGC
This sequence comes from Paenibacillus sp. FSL K6-0276, assembly GCF_037977235.1. Taxonomy (NCBI): domain Bacteria; kingdom Bacillati; phylum Bacillota; class Bacilli; order Caryophanales; family Paenibacillaceae; genus Paenibacillus; species Paenibacillus sp. FSL K6-0276. The sequence continues at coordinate 2,330,911 of NZ_CP150276.1, forward strand.
TAGTGTGAAGCCAGCAACGGTAAAACAGCGTGCAGACTTGGCGCTGAATAATGACTTTTTGCGCAAGGCGGTTCGCTTCACCACGGAAAGACTGCGTGACGGGAAACAGAAAGCGGCTAACGATCATGGACGCTGGGAAGAATGGCGTGAGCAGGGGCGGCAAATCCGCCTGCATACTATCGCTCATCTCGACTATTATTTGAATCTATTTGCAGACAATGCAAGAGCGAACGGCACTCATATTCATTTTGCGGCAACGGGTGAAGAGGCAGTAAAGATTGCCTTAGAGATTGCACAGCGGAAACAAGCGGCTTCCGTGGTCAAATCCAAATCGATGGTTACAGAGGAGCTGCATTTGAATACGGCGCTGGAATCCATTGGCGTGGAGACGATTGAGACTGATCTAGGGGAATATATTATCCAGCTTGCCGGAGAAACTCCATCACATATCATTATTCCTGCTATTCATAAGAACCGCTATCAGATTGCAGAGCTGTTGTCCAAGGAGGCAGGGGAGGAACTTTTGCCTGAAACTACGATCCTTGCAGGATTTGTGCGGCGCAAGCTACGGGAGAAATTTCTAGAAGCGGATATTGGGATGACGGGCTGTAATTTTGCAATTGCGGAGACGGGTTCAATGGTGTTATTTGAGAATGAGGGCAATGCCCGCATGGTCACCACCCTGCCAAAAACGCAAATCACCCTGATGGGGATGGAGCGGATAATTCCCTCTTGGAGCGATCTTGAGGTGATGGCTACGTTATTGCCCCGTTCCGCAACAGGTCAGAAGTTAACAGTATATATGTCGGGTATTTCAGGACCCCGTAGGAAAGATGATGGTGACGGGCCGGAAGAGCAACATATTATAATTCTTGATAATGGGCGATCTGAGCAGCTAGGCGATCCAGAATTTCAGGAACTGCTGAACTGCATCCGCTGTGGAGCTTGTCTGAATGCTTGCCCTGTATACCGTCATATTGGCGGTCATGCATATGGTGGAACTTATAGCGGACCTATCGGAGCGGTACTTACCCCGGCGCTGAACAAAAACGTAGATCAATGGGATGACATCGCCTCAGCCTCTAGTCTGTGCGGAGCATGTTATGAAGCTTGTCCAGTCAAAATCCCTCTGCATGATATGCTCATTTATTTACGGCGGCGTAAGGTAGAACGTGGCTATGGTGATAAGGCGGAAGGTCTCGGCATGAAGGGCTTTGGTGCGATTATGTCGAAGTCACAGCGATTCAATAGTGTGATGAAGATAGGTAGAATCGGACAAAAGTTACTTGTTCGAGACGGAGGAATTCCGTCGAAGCTTGGGCCGCTTAAGGGCTGGAATAACTACCGGATTGCTCCTAAGCTAGCGGATGAATCCTTCCGTGAGAGCTGGAAAGGGCTTCAGAAGGAGCTAGACCGTAACAGTCACAAGATGGACCCAGCCATTCGTAAGCGAATGGAAGATTTACTGCAAAAGCGGAAGATGGAAGAACTGAAAGGAGGCCCCGGACATGGCTGAGGAAACGCACAGTAAATGGCTGGAGCGTACGGAGCATGACTCTCGTGAGAAGCAGCAGGCATTCATGAACGATATTGCCCGTCGCTTAAAGCGACCGAGAACGACAGTGGCTCCTGTACATCCTTTTCGCGGCGCGCCTCAATATTGGCAAGAATTCCAGTGGAGTCTGGAGGAACGGGTCGATCAATTTACTTCGAATTTTCAAAGCGCAGGCGGACATGTGTTTCGCATGACAGATATGGATGAAGCTAAAGCTTTCATCGTCAATAAAGCGAATGAGATGCTCGCACATTATATTCTCCGGCAAAATGTAGCAGAGCTTGCGGCACTTAGGCTAGAAGAAGAACTTGCAGATACACGGGTATCTGTCTGGAATACAGATCTGCAGGAAGCATGGAAAGCTAGAGCGGCGGAGGCCGATATTGGAATTGTGATCGCAGATTATGCAGTTGCTTATACTGGCTCTATTACTGTGTTATCTTCTGAAGATAAAGGCCGCTCTGTCAGCTTGTTACCTATTGCATTAATTGCCATCATTCCGCTTGAGCGGCTGAAGACTCGTCTGGGTGAGGTGCTTATTGATTTTGATGAAGCGGGGCAATCGGGTCTACCAGCAGGTATTCACTTTATCTCTGGACCTAGTCGGTCAGCGGATATTGAGAATGATCTGACGATAGGCGTTCATGGCCCAGGAATCGTATTCGCCTTGCTGGTAGGCTGATGTGGAGATAAGGAGTTGTTTAAGGATGAATTCTGGGGCACATAAACAACATCAGAATCATATCGCTATCGATATCGGAGCCTCTAGTGGGAGAGTAGTCTGCGGAACCTTGCAAGAGCCGGGAGGAATCTTATCTATAGAAGAAATCCACCGCTTCAGTAATGGATTCTCTGAGAAGAATGGTAATCTTTATTGGGACGTGGATTATTTATTTACTGAAATCGTAAAAGGCTTGCAGAAGGTGAAGTCTAAAGGGATCGAGCATTGTACTGTCGGTATTGATACTTGGGGCGTGGATTACGTACTTTTAGATCAGGAGGGTACACGGATTCATGAAGTTTTTTCTTATCGTGACTCCCGGACGGATGGAGCGGTACAAAGCATGCATTGCAATATATCAACTGAAAGCGTTTACGAAAAGACAGGCATACAAAATCTCCCTATTAATACGTTGTACCAGCTGTTTGTGCATGATCAGGCAGAACTGGAAGCAGCACATTCCATCCTGTTGGTTCCAGATTATCTCTATTATCGACTTACGGGTCGTAGAATTAGCGAAGTCACGAATGCTTCAACCACGGGTCTGCTGAATCTTCATACTCGGGATTATGATACTGATCTTCTGACACTGCTTGGTCTTTCAAAAGAGCAATTTCCACCCTTAACGGAACCTGGGGAACGAATTGGCAAGTTGACGGAATCCTTGACGGCACGCGGTGATCTTCCAGATTGTGAGTTCATAGCAGTAGCTACTCATGACACAGCTTCAGCTGTATTAGGGGTTCCTGCAAGCAGCGAGAACTGGGGATTTCTCAGTAGTGGTACTTGGTCACTCATCGGGGTGGAACGAAGCTCAGCAATCACAAGTCCAGAGGCGATGGAGCGCAACTATACGAACGAATGGGGAGCCTTCAGCTCGTTCCGTTTTCTTAAGAACATTATGGGGATGTGGCTGATCCAAAAGGTTCGTGAGGAATATGGCGGGCAATACAGCTTCGGCGAACTGGTGGAGTTGGCAGCTCAAGAAATCCCTTTTAGATCCATCATATACTGCAATGATGAACGATTCATGAATCCGTCGAACATGATCAGCGAAATACGCAACTATTGCGTGGAAGCAGGACAGTTGGTACCTCAGACACCAGGGGAGGTTGCTAGATGTGTGTTTGACAGTCTTTCCCTTTCTTATTATTTCTACGTTCAGGATCTTCAGCTATTGACTGGCGAGAAGTGGGAGCGGCTGCATATCGTAGGGGGAGGCGCGAACAACGGACTGCTATGTCAGATCGCGGCGGATCTGCTAGAGATGAAGATTCACGCTGGGCCAACGGAATCCACCGCGTTAGGTAATGTGGTTATGCAAATGATCAGTGTGGGCACGGTTGCAGATATTAAAGCAGCAAGAGAAATTATATATCGTTCATTTGAAGTAACAACCTATATTCCTCAAGTGATGGACTCCACCATCAAAGCCACGGCATTAGCTGAGTTTGCTCGGCTACAGGTCGTATAAGCGTAACGAATAAAGTAAGCAAGAATATGTGAAACAGCTATGAATGAGCCAAAGAGAGGTAAAAACGCCCCTAAAAGAAAACACTAAGCCAATATCAGGAGGCTCAAACATGGAGCGGAATACAGAAAGCTTAAAGAGCATACAGACGAGCTATCATGAAGCGAAAAAGCTCTACGCACAGCATGGCATCGACGTAGATAAGGTATTAGAGCAGCTTGCAGCAATTAAGATTTCTTTGCACTGCTGGCAGGGAGACGATGTAAAGGGCTTCATGAATAAGGAAAAGGAACTAAGCGGCGGGATCGCGGTCACGGGGAGCTACCCGGGGCGAGCTAGGAATCCAGAGGAGCTACGCCGTGATTTGGAGCAAGCACTAGCGCTTATCCCTGGCCGTCATAAAGTTAATCTACATGCTATTTATGCTGATACGGAAGAGACAGTAGATCTTGATGCGTTAGAGCCTAAGCATTTCGAACGGTGGGTGAACTGGGCTAAAGAGCAGGGACTTGGATTGGATTTCAATCCGACCTGTTTTTCCCATGAAAAAGCAAGCGATGGCTTCACACTAAGCCACCCTGATCCTGAAATCCGAAACTTCTGGATTGATCATTGCAAGGCCTCACGCCGGATCGCCGAATCCTTTGGTCAGGAACTAGGACAGCCTTGTGTGACTAATTTCTGGGTTCCAGATGGATATAAAGATACACCGATCGACCGTCTATCGCCGAGGGTACGACTTCAGCAATCACTGGATGAGATTTTCAGCGAGGAGATCGATCAGCAATATAACATTGACGCTGTAGAAAGCAAGCTGTTCGGAATTGGCTCGGAAAGTTATGTGGTGGGCTCGCATGAATTTTATATGGGTTATGCGCTAAGCCGTGGTAAAGCGGTTTGCTTCGATGCTGGACATTTCCATCCGACCGAAACCATTTCGAATAAACTATCGTCTTGGCTGCTGTTTGGTGATCAATTGCTGCTGCATGTTAGCCGTCCAGTACGCTGGGACAGTGATCATGTGGTGACTATGGATGATGAACTGCTGGAAATTGCTCGTGAACTAGTAAGAGGTCAATTCCTAGACAGAACTCATATCGGACTTGATTTCTTTGACGGAAGTATTAATCATATTGCCGCTTGGGTGATCGGAACACGGAACACAATCAAAGCCTTGTTACGTGCGATGCTGGAACCGATAGAGCTATTGAAGCAAATTGAACTGGATGGGGATTATACTACAAGACTTGCACTTGTGGAGGAATTGAAATCTTATCCGTTCGGAGCTGTTTGGGATTATTATTGTGCGATGAATGGTGTGCCGGTCCGTGAAAGCTGGTTGAGCGATGTGAAGCAATATGAAGTAGATGTTTTATCGAAGAGGTAGGCTTAGCCTTTAGCTTAAGCGTGAATACAAAGAATTCCGGTTACCAAAGGGTAGCCGTTTTTTTATGTTCATGAATCGTACATATTTGAAAAAGAGTGTGATCTCTGCTATGTTTTATCAAAAAGAGAGGGAGGCGTTATTTATGGAGAAATATGGACCGAATCCGAATACGCTCTATCCTAATGAACAAATCAAAAGTATCTGTTATATCAAAAATGTGATTACAAGAAAAAATATTATGGTTGGCGATTATACGTACTATGATGATATAAACGGTGCGGAAAAGTTTGAGGAGCATGTGACTCATCATTATGATTTTATTGGTGACAAGCTCATTATAGGGAAGTTCTGTGCGATTGCCAACGGCATTGAATTTGTCATGAATGGTGCCAACCATCGAATGAATTCTGTTACGACTTATCCTTTCAATATCATGGCTAATGGCTGGGAGCATGCGGTTCCAGAATTATCAGATCTACCCTTAAAAGGAGATACAGTAATCGGTAACGATGTGTGGATTGGTCAGAATGTTACGGTTATGCCTGGTGTACATATTGGAAATGGGGCCGTCATCGCAGCTAATTCAACAGTTGTGAAAGATATCCCGGCTTATAGTGTAGCTGGAGGAAATCCATGTAAAGTGATTAGACAACGTTTTGATGATGAATTGATCGAATATCTTGAAGCGCTTAAGTGGTGGGATTGGGATGCCGAGCGAATCTTTAATAATCTTGAAGCGTTATGCAGCAGTGATTTGAAAAGAATTAAAGAAATTAAATGATATTGTGTAAGTTTCATAGAACGAGCTATAGTTTATCTTAAAGATAATAGCTGAGGGTATACTGACAGTATGAACTTCATATGAACCTTGCGGAGGGACAATCTAATGAAGAAAGATGATGACAAGAACACTGCGGAACTCACAGCAGAGAAGTTTCCATACAGCAAAGAGAATGAGGATATGGTGACTCGGAATTTTTGGACAAAAACTAAAAAGTTCGCAGGCAAGATCCCATTTACAAAAGATGTTATTGCCATGTATTATTGCGCAATCGACGCTAAGACCCCTTTATGGGCAAAAGGAATCGCCTTCGGAGCGTTGGCTTATTTCATCTCACCTATTGATGCGATACCAGATGCGCTTCTCGGACTTGGATTTACGGATGATGCGGCAATTATTGCAGCAGGCATTAAAGCTATTTCAGGTCAGGTTACGGATGAACATAAGGAAAAGGCCGAGGCATTCTTTAATGGGGAAAAATAAAAGGTGCAGCTTTGAGCTACACCGTTATATCCATACCTTCTGGACAGCTTTCTGCGGAAAGCTGTTTTAATTTGTAAACCTCGCCCCAGTCTTTCATGAGTTTAATAATAGGGGTCAGTGTCTTGCCAAATTCAGTTAACGAGTATTCGACTTTCGGGGGAACCTGATGGTAGACCTCACGGTGAACAACCCCATCTTCTTCCAGCTCTCTAAGCTGCAGGGTTAACATTCGTTGAGTGATTCCTGGGCATATCCGGCGGAATTCGTTAAAGCGTTTCGTTCCATCCATCAAGTGATAGATGAGAATTCCCTTCCATTTCCCTCCTATAACATCGAGCGTAAATTCCACAGGGCAAGCTTCTTTATTGCCTCCTGGGCAATCTCCGAATCCACCTTTTCGATCACGCATAGCCGTTCAACTCCTATAGTATCATTTTGTATACTACATAACATTAATGTGCGTACTTTTAAAGAAGTGATATATATTCTAATATTAAGCGTGAGAACGGCAAACAGTCAAATGGGTCGTTGATTCTATGCAAACAAAAGGAGTGTTAAATATGGATACTTTGTCTTTAAACAAGAATGAAATCCTGTCTGCCTACCAGTTCAGACATGCAACTAAAGAATTTGATAGTCATAAAAAAATTAGTGAGTCAGACTTTCAGTTTATTCTGGAAACTGGACGTCTGTCACCAAGTTCATTCGGATTTGAACCTTGGCGTTTTGTTGTAGTGCAAAATCAGGAAATACGTGAGAAATTACGAGCTCATGCTTGGGGGGCACAAAAGCAATTGCCAACCGCAAGTCATTTTGTATTGATTCTCTCACGTCTTCCTAAAGATATGGCTGCTGACTCAGATTATATTAGAGAGATCATGGAACAAGTGCAGGAGCTACCTCCGGAAGTGATGGAAGGGAAAGGTAAAATGTACGATAAGTTCTTGAAGGATGATTTCGGATTGATGGAAAATGAGCGTGCTATGTTCGAATGGAGCTGCCGGCAGACTTATATAGCCCTTGGTAATATGATGACAGCAGCCGCTTTAATCGGAATCGATTCTTGCCCAATGGAAGGTTTCAATAAGGCAAAGATTGAGCAGATTCTTACCGAAGAGGGGATTATGGATGCCGAGCATTTTGGAATCTCCTGTATGGTAGCCTTTGGATATCGTTTGAATGAACCACGTGGCAAAACAAGACAAAGCGCAGAGCAAGTCGTTCAGTGGGTTTAACTAAGCTGGAACTTCATTCTTGAGCCGCATAACGAAAATAACTAATCTGCAAAGTCTCCGGTGTTCTGGAGATAATGCAGTTTTTTTTGTTTAATTCTTACAAGATTCGAAAAGTAATTGAAATTTTCATGAAAACTCTGATACTCTTATTGAGGTGACCTATTTTAAGCTTTATCGAGTTAATTTAATAATGAAGGGATCCTGCATCATGAAAATCATTCGCATTATTATTCAAGTGTTCCTGCTTTATTTGTTCTACTTGGCTGGAGACTTCCTGCAAAAGCAGCTGCATCTTCCCGTTTCTGGGAGTATCGTCGGATTACTGCTGCTCTTTGTTTTATTATTATTCAAGGTCGTACCAGTGAAGTGGATTGAAGATGGTGCAACAACAATGTTAGCTTACCTTCCATTATTTTTTATTCCAGCGACGGCTGGGATCGTGAAGCATATGGATATTTTTAGTGGAAGAGGTTTGCTATTAATCTTGATTCTTATCGTTAGCAGCGTCCTCACAATTGCAGCAGCAGCACATACCAGTCAATGGCTTTCAACCTTGAAAGGCAAGACCAAGGCGGGTTGGAGCAGCAAGAGCTTAAGCGAAAAGGGGAAGAGAATTTAATGTTTTTTATCGCGACAGGAATTGTCCTGCTTAATGTTGCTATTTATTTGATGATGTCCGTAATATATAGACGTTTTCGGTTTCCTGTACTTATTCCAGCGCTAACAGCAACAGTCCTTGTTGTAGCAATACTTCTATATTTTCATATTCCGTATGATACTTATATGATAGGCGGTCAGTGGATTAATCAGCTGCTCGGTCCTGCTGTAGTGGCGCTAGCCTACCCATTGTATAAACAACGTAATGTGTTAGTTGAGAATCTTCCGGCGATCCTAGGGGGAGCGATTGTAGGTCTGTTAATAGGAATGTTTAGTGGTTTGCTTTTGGCGGCAGGTCTAGGATTCTCTAAATTGTATGTTCTGTCCATATTGCCAAAATCGATCACAACGCCTGTAGCGATACAGATCTCAAATGGTTTAGGTGGGGACTTCTCGCTAACCTCCGTATTTGTAATGATTGCCGGATTTACGGGCGCGATTGGTGGTCCTTTTATCATTAAGCTGTTTAGGATACGAAGTGAGGTTGGGATTGGGATCGGTTTAGGAACTGGTTCTCATGCACTTGGAACTGCAAAGGCGCTGGAATATGGTGAACAGTCAGTTTCAATGAGCTCGGTAGCGATGACCGTTTGTGCTATTGTCGGTTCTTGTATCGGTCCGGTAGTGGCTTGGATCATGTACCCATAAATTCATTCATCGTAACCATGTTTGCAAAACACTCCATCGGGTAACTATAACTAAGGAACCAGAAAAGCAAACCACCTGAGGAGGATTTCACATGTCAGATTATTCTCAAGATGAAGCGGAAATCCGCAACAAGGAAAATAAAGACGGCGATTCATTAGCTGAAATTAAGAAGATGGAGAATGGTGTGGACATCGAGCCAGAAGCAGATGAATGGGTAGCCAAGCCCGCAGAGTCCTCGCATCCTGACCCGCTTCCGGGCGATTTGGACTAAATGATTCGGAAGACAGGCTGTCCTTCATTGGGCAGTCTGTTTTATATTTTTCGCTTAAACGCTTACCGTCCTTATAAGGACGCCGAAGGCGTTTATGCTTGAGATGATTTTAACAATTATTGTATAATGGAAGCAGGTACAACCTCATCAGAGTGTTTTCTCCAAGTTCCTCGTAGCTTTTCGCAAATTTCACAGATCTCAGCCATTCTTGTTGCAGGGAGGAAATGAAATGCGTAGTCGGAATGAGAACAGCCGATATCGGCAAAAACGTGGTGAGGCTCTTGCAGGTAACTTTGAGAAAAAATATGGTTCAAACTTTGGCGTACGAAGCGAGCTTACAGTGGATACACTAAAGAAACAATACGACGATCAGTCGCTGATACCGACGCAGAATCATGAAGAACAGCTTAAACCATAAGCGTGGAAGGATAGAAAATCCGCATCACTCCTTATATTTTGTAATGAAGGCATAACCTTTGGGTTATGTCTTTTTTTAATTTCTCGCTTTATACTTGGTGCGCATATCTCCTGAAGGATTAAGGCATAATAGGGCCGGATGGATATTTAAGAAAATAATGACAACTAGGAGTGGAGTATAAACATGATGACTTCTATTTTTTCTTCAAGCGGAGATACTGCGATGGTGGTGGCGGGTCAATATTTCTTTTATTTTATGATTTATTCCTTTTTAGGTTGGGTATTGGAAGGTACATATAACTTATATAGTAATGGAAGCTTTCGCAAAGAGGGGTTTCTAAAAGGCCCCTTTAAACCAATGTATGGATTCGCACCACTGCTTCTACTGATTGCAAGAGACTTAACCCTGCCTTTCCCGCTATTCCTCCTTCTTGCGTTAGTTGTTCCTTCAGCTGTTGAATATGTAAGTGGTTGGCTGCTAAAGACTGTATTTCAAAAGCAATGGTGGGATTACTCAGGGATGTCTTATCAACTGCAAGGGCATATTTGCCTTCGTTTCTCCCTATATTGGTGGGCGCTATCGGTAGCTTGTGTATATGGGATTCAGCCGTTTATGGAGCGTTTATATTCACAAGTCCAAAACGTTTGGGGAATAATATTTCCTTTGGTGGGACTTTATCTTATGGCTGATTTATTATGGACTTGCTGGAGTCGGTATCGAAGTGAGAAGACCCCTCAATATCAAGATTAATGGGTTGAAGTGGTATGAGGAAGGGCGTTTTGTCCATATTTGTCCTGAGGTAGTCGGAGGGTTATCAACGCCTCGTCCAGATGCCCAGCGGCAAGGTGAGCGGGTAGTCACAGGTGCAGGCGCGGATGTTACGGAACCCTTTATGAAAGGTGCTCAAGCAACGCTGTAGCTGGCTACAGAACATCAAGTTACGTTAGCGATTTTAAAACAGGATAGTCCTTCTTGTGGTAGTCTTTATTATGATGGTACTTTTATGGATACGAAGATGCCAGGAGAAGGTACAACTACGGAGTTATTGCGGCAGAATGGGTTTAAGGTGTTCAGCGAAGATCAACTAGATGAAGTGGAGAAAGAACTTGCTCGTATAGAGGGGTAAGACATTCTTAAAGTAATAATTGGAACTCATGTTACATAATGTGTATAAGGGGAACGAAGCAGTGTCCTTGGGAGAGGAAATGCCGTCCGAAGAGCCATCCTTCATTTGGGATTGGAGGCGGACGCAGATGAGTATTGATCAGCTCATTTCATTGCTCGTTCTTGTAATCATGATCGTACAGCTTGCCGGCTACAAAGGGAAACACTAAGTTCAAAGTCTCACCTCATTGTAACTGCTTCCGGACCTCAGAAACTATTGAGCCGTTCGGAAGCTTTTTTTGTTCCACGCTAAGCATATTGCTGAATCTAAAGGATTCCATCACAGAGATGTCTAATATACATAATGTGGGTTTTTGGGAAGCCAGAGGAAAACATGATGATGTTCTACTAAACGGTGAGAGAGGATGGATGATTAACGTGCCGATGTCTGAGTATTATCAGGAGATCCGAGGAAAAGTAGGATCGGAGTTATTAATGATGCCTTCTGTAGCTGCAGTAATAAGAAATAAAGAAGATGAAATCCTGTTTATTCGAAAACCTGAAGAGTCCTTGTGGGGATTGCCAGCAGGAGCCATCGAACCAGGGGAACGTCCGGGAAGAACTTTGCGCAGAGAAGTATATGAAGAGACTGGATTAATGGTGCATCCCACTTCCATTCTTGGGGTTTTTGGTGGAGGGAAATATAGATACGAGTATAGTAACGGCGATCAGGTGGAATATACAGTCATCGTATTTGAGTGCTCTATCATCCGTGGATCGCTGAGAGCGATGGATGGGGAAATCGAAGAATTTAAGTTTTTTAAAGAGGGTGAGCTACCCGAGATGACCATTCCTTATCCAGTGGAGATTTTTATGAAAGACCGCGAAATAGCAAAAACGATATTTGAGTGAGCTGGAGAGGAGTAACTCATGAAGACTTTTATTTATATGATTAGGCACGCAGTCTCACCGTTTGTGCTTGGGGATGAGAGGGAACGAGGATTATCCGATAAAGGGCATGAGGATGCTTATAGAGTTAAAGAAATATTGGCGGAGGAAGAGATCACGCATTTTGTCTCCAGTCCTTATAGACGAGCCATTGATACGATTAAGTATTTGGCTGAAGCTTCAGATCAAGAGATTGAGCTGTATGAGGAACTTAGAGAAAGAGCCATTGCAAGCGTGGAGATCGAGATCAGTGAACAAGAATTTCTTCAGGGTATCCGGACATCGTTCACAGACTTACAATATAAAATGCCAAATGGAGAGAGTACTCAGGAAGCTCAGGAACGTGCGATTCCCATCATGAAGCAATTGATTCAACAGCATAAAGGCGGCAAAATTGCACTAGGTACGCACGGGAATATCCTGACCATTATCCTGAATTACTTTAATAAAGAGTATGGTTATGAGTTCTTTGAACAGACTTCCAAACCAGATATTTATAAGCTGGAATTTAATGAATTTGAGCTTACTACTGTAGAACGAATGTGGAACTCCGAAGTACTGAGCAAATGAAATATTTTATTAAGCTTAATGTATTAAGCGCACTCTATGCTTTTATGATGTTTGTCGTAATAGAGCTCCTAGTGAATATTTATCGAATTAGTAGAATTTCTGGCTTGGAGCTGGATAAAGTGAATAACTTGCTGCTTATCTTCATATTTGTGTTATTTATATTTTTTTCTATAGGGTTTGTTTGGACGACAAAAAAATATTTGAGCGGTAAAAGATCTATGTATTTCACTACGATCCTGTGGTTTCCCTATTTGGTTCTGTTCATTAATTTATTTGCAGCATGGTTCCCAATTACAGAATCTGCTGATAAACCAGTACCGGTAACAGGTTTAATCATAATAGGGGCCATGATTATTTATCCGTTTTATATCGTGATGATTAATATTATCGCAAGCATAAGCTTCAAGTCAGACGCTGGATAGAGGTTGAAAATGAGAGTCAAAGATCTAAAAGAAAGATTTTTTTATGGATGCATCTGCCTAATTGTTATTGTACTGGGGTTATGCTCTAGAGCATTCTCTGAACAGCTACCCTTGTTTGTAACAAGACATTTTGGAGATGCGCTTTGGGGCAGCATGGTTTACTTTATGTTTCGCGTACTGCTAGTGAATCGGAAACTGTGGATCGCTTTTGTGTGGAGTCTAATGTTTAGCTTCGGCGTAGAATTAAGCCAACTGTATCAAGCGGAGTGGATCAACAGCATCCGTGCTACCATAATCGGTGGGTTGATTCTCGGAAAGGGATTCCTCTGGATTGACCTTGTTCGATATACCGTTGGAATTACGCTTTCTTATGGATTGGATCAATACTTTCGTCCAAAACTGCACCAAATAGATAAATAGCTTTTATTGGAGATGAACCTACAAATGGTAAATAGCTTGATTGTAGTATGCTTGCTTACAATGATTATTCATACAGCGGAAACCTTATCCTATTCGGTAAGATACGCCGGAGTGAAGCTGAACAAGATAGCAATTGCTCTGTCTCTGACAGGCATTATTGTTCTCGTATCAAGAACTGCAAACATGATTCAAGCTCCACTAACGGCTAAATTCGTAGACTACGCCAAAATACATTCTGATTTTCCACTTCTTAATTACTTGAGAATTATATTATTAGCTTCTTCATTAGGGACATTAATAGCCATTGCTATTTTTCCTACCTTTGTAGGCTTGTTTGGGAGAATCATATCTAAGCTAGAGATCGAGGGTTCTATTCCTAAGCTGCTTACGAGCGTAACCATTGGGCAGTTAAAGAATACTAGAAAATACATAAGAAAACCAAAAGTGAATTTATATAACTTCAGATACCTGGGAATTCCTAAACGTTTTATTGTTATGAATGTTTTTGTTACAGCCTTTTACACCGTAGGTGTCATATCATCTTTGTACGCTGCTCATCTAATGCCTCAATATAGCACGACTGCTTCTCAAGCCTCAGGATTGATTAACGGAATGGCGACTATACTGCTGACCATATTTATCGACCCGCAGCTTGGTCTTATTACCCATAAGGCCACTGAAAATGTAGAATACCGTGATCAGCTAGGGAAAATATATGTGGTATTGATGGGGTCACGATTTCTAGGTACTATATTTGCTCAGCTTCTAATTGTACCCGCAGCCCAACTAATTAGTATGTTAGTGAAGCTGATATGAGCCGGTAGGGGTGAATCATTATGGAAGCTTAGACTCTGCTGCTCGTAGAGCTAGCGAGATCTTCTGCTCCCAGCTGTAAATATTCTTCTGCATGGAATGAATCTGCATCATTTGCTCATAGGATGATCTCATTTTTGTTGCTGCCGTAATAGCATCCCCTTGTTTTACAGCCGATTTATATTGTTTATCTGCTTCTGAGCGAACTTTCTGTGCTACAGCGATCTTCTTGTTCTCTGCTGTAATTTGCTTCTTCAAAGCTGTGATCGGTGCCAGCGCATCTTTGATTGGTTTGAGCTTAGCAGCGGTTTGCTTGCGGGCAGTTGCCAACGCATCTGTCTTCGCCTTAATTTCAGTTCGAGCGAGTGTTACCGTAGCCTTGAGCTTATTGCGTCTTAGATCAAGGAGAGTGGCTGTCTTTAAGTCCCTAGCTTTCTTGGCTGCGGTAGACTGCTTACTGAGTGTGCTGTATTGTTCCAGTAGGGGAGCATGTTTCTTCTGAGCTGACGTGGCTTCAGAAGATAAGCGACTCAGCAGAGCCTTATCTGTTGACTCTATGACAGAGTGAATAGATTTCAGCGTTTCATTGTTCTGCTTACGCAGCATTTGAATTTTTGAGCTATCGGACTTGAGGGCTACTTGAAGCGAGGTATAATTACCATGGAGACCGTTAATGTCATCTAAGGCAGAATCCCAATCTGTACCTGCAGAAGCCATTGTAAGGTTGCTGTTGAGGAGAGCTACTACAAGGATTAATTGGACAAGCTTCTTAAAATAACTGAATTTGTTAATTATCATTCATTTCAGCTCCTTAATTAGTCTATGCGCGCAAAAAAGCACCTCCAAGATAGGCATGAATGCCTATCTTGCGAGGTGCTTCTCCCGCAGAAATATAAATGATACACTTACTATAACTTGAAATTAATGGATAGTCAACCCGAAATGGAACATTTGTTTGCTTTTTTGAATAATAATGAAACATAAGGAGAGTCAAAGATGAATTCACATCTAGATCGAATGCATGATCGAGTGGCCTTAATAACCGGAACCTCTAGTGGATTTGGACTGCTCACAGCCCTCAAACTAGCTGGACAGGGATTCAAGGTTGTAGCAACCATGCGCGATTTGAGTCGTAAAGGCGAGCTTGAACAGCAGGCAGAGCAAGCAGGACTCTTGAAGCAACTTCATTTTATGACCATGGATGTTACCGATAATGATTCTATACAGGCGACTTTATCCTCAGTGCACGAAACATTCGGAAGAATTGACGTTCTGGTAAATAATGCAGGCTTTGCTATAGGTGGCTTCATAGAAGAGCTAACCATGGAGGAATGGCGCCAGCAAATGGAGACGAATTTTTTCGGATTAGTCGCGGTGACAAAAGCTGTGCTACCAGTTATGCGAGAACAGAGAAGTGGTACGATTATTAACGTGGGGAGTATAAGCGGGTTGTCTGGGTTTCCGGGGTATGCTCCATATGCAGCTTCCAAATTTGCAGTAGAAGGATTCAGTGAAAGTCTGCGTCATGAAATGTCTCCTTATGGAATACGTGTAGTATTAATTGAACCTGGCTCCTTCCGTACTCCGATTTGGGGAAAAGGAATGGCACAAATTCGTCAAGCCGAGGATTCTCCTTATAGAGACCGTCTGGACGCTGTGCTACGATATTCCAAGCATACCGCTGAAACTGCACCTGATCCAAAGCAAGTGGCAGATCTCATCGGTCGTATTACTGAAATGAAGTCACCAAGGCTTCGGTACCCTATCGGCAAAGGCACCCGGATCTTGATCTTAGGCAAAACGCTGCTCCCGTGGAAATGGCTGGAGAGAATTATTGCGAAAGAATTGAGGTGATGGAATGGAGCAATCCATAAACTTAACAATCATTAAACTCATTGGATATGTATCCAGTTTGATGACCGTTTTTTTATGGTTTATATTTATATTCATTAATCCTTATGCTGAGGTTACGAATCAATCCAGTATTATAATAAGTATGGTAATGTTGGTATTGCCTGCCGGATTATTTGCGATAGGTGTCTCTTTAAACAGAAGTCTTCTCATGCTTCTCGCCTTTATTTGGAGTTTTCCATACAGTTTATATATGTTTTTAACGCCGGGAATCTTCAGGTTGTTCGGGATTACAAGCTTAATGTATTTATTGTGTTTTGTGTTATTTAGAATCATCAAGATCAGATTTTGAATAGAATTGAGGTGTGCCGATGCTAGATTCATCAGGACTACATATTTGCTTCGATCCAGCAGGCCGTGAAATTGAAATCCTTGATGTTACTCCAGTTGGTAAAGATAAATACCGCATCGAAGAGACACCGATTTTTAATCCAAGTGTTACAATGGGTGATATTATACGGGTGAAAGAAGAACTAGGGATCTATTACTATCAGGAAACTGTACAGAAATCTTATTTCAAAAGGTACGCTTGGCTCCTCAGTAAAGAGGCTGTTGATTCAGCAGCCATTTCTGCTTTTAAACAACGGATCACAGAGAATGATGGGAAATGTGAACAGATCTTTGGCGGTTTGTTGGTCATTCATATTCCTAAGAATACTTTGATCGACGTAGATGGGGAAATGAATCGCATTATTGAGCGGTTTTAGAAGTAGGGTACGTAAATATTAACGAAGTATGAATAAGAAAAAAATGCTGCGTCATGAAATGCAAGGAAACTTGCACATGATGGCCGCAGCATGGAGAATAGAAGAAACGCTTTTTATTTTATTTCTTCCATAAACGTCTTAAAATTTTCGGCGATTTCTTTTGATTTGGTATGGTGCAGATAATGTCCTGCATCAAGTTTTACCAATTTTCCTTGTACGGAATTTTTGACTTGCTCTTCATGCAATGATATCCAATCCTTTAAGAGAGTATCATCCCCTTGTACAAAGAGCAAAAGGGGAAGATCCTTTGGAAAAGTTGAATTTAGAGCCCCTTTATAATTAGAAGACATATGTTCCGCTTCATTTAAGTGAGTGTAATTATAAGTGTTTCTAAGTGTAAACAATCTCAATTGTTCTTTAGTTTCATCATCAAACGGCAATCCAACATAGGGGTTTCCACTTGTTTTAAATAACAATCTGCCCAAGCCTGATTTTCTAAGTAGTTTTAATTTTCCTGTTGGTATTTTAACATTTGTTCTGTCTTCTGTTGCAATACTGTTATCAATCCCGACAAATGCACTTATTTCGTTTGGATATTTGTTCGCATAATTCAGACTGTACATACCGGAAATAGAGTGTGCCATTAGAATATAACGGTCAATATTAAGCTGCTTTACAGCTTCATGAATCTCACTCACAATATTTTCCGTGGTTCGCTCTTTTTCAGTTCTATCACTTAATCCATAACCGAAAGGCTCAATCGTGACAACTTTGTAAAATGGAGATAGTTCATCTATTAGCAGCTTAAAATCAAGTCCCGGTGCCACTGTTCCATAACCAGGTAAGAGCACGATTGTCTCTTCACCTTTTCCTTGAATCAAAACATTCATATTTTTACCATCGACGCTTACAGACTGACCATAGGGTTTTATTTTAGCTTGGTCCGATTTATTGAAGAAAATATTAGCGACAAAAACAGTCACTAGAAAAAGTACTATTGCAGTAGCTAAAGCCCCTATGGAAATAAGTATAATTCGAAGCGGTTTACCCATCCTTTTTTTTATTATTTCTTCTGTTGGTTTCACTCGTATCTTCACCTGTCCTCATTAGTTTTTCTGGCTATATTAACGACTCGCCAAAGAAAGCTTACCCGATGAAGGTGAACCCTACATGACGACAATATGAACTGAATATGAACGAGCGAAAAAAAGCTTCTGCACCGATCAAAGAGTCTATAAAATGAATATGAGGTGAGCAATTATGTTGAAATTTATCAAACAATATTTTCCTAGTGTTGCTATCGCAGTGGTCCTATCTTTGTTTGTAAGAACTTATGTTGCTGAAGCCATGAGGGTTCCTACCGGCTCTATGATTCCTACAATTGAAATTAATGACCGTCTAATCGTAGAAAAAATGTTATGGATGACGACACTCGATCATGGAGACATCGTCGTGTTTACGCCCCCGGTAGCAGGTGATGAGAATAAAAGATATGTAAAGCGGTTGATAGGGTTACCAGGTGATACCATTGAAATTAAAGATGGAGCACTTTACAGAAATGGAACGGAGATCAATGAACCCTATCTTAATGAGCGGATGGACTATACTTTTGGACCCGTTACGGTTCCGGCAGATCATTATTTTTTTCTCGGAGATAACCGGAATATAAGCTATGATGCTCATCTCTGGGCTACTCCTTTTGTAGCGAAGGATCAGTTGATTGGAAAAGTGATAGCGGACTTTAGTATTCCTTTTTAGGTGATGTAGCGGGGGTCTTTTGAACTAATTGTGAGTGTTAATGAGACTTTAACCATATTGTGACTTTGGAATAATTTAGCTATCCTTAAGGTAAAATATACCTATTGATAGGAAGGGTGCAGAATTTTGAAAGCTCATGTCACGGATCTCAAACATGGCGATTGTCTTATGTTGGACACTTTTAATAGTGTTGGTTTACACGTGCTCCCAAAAGGGACAATTGTTTACCAAGAAGAAATCACCCTCCTGATGAGACATCGTATCGATTATGTCGATATTGAACCTCGCAGCATTGCGATGGATGATGAGGGAACGAATCTGGCGCAAAGCCTGAATGGAAACTTTGATCTAGCGATCCAAAACTATGAATCTATTTTTCTTGAGGCACTCAGTAAGGGTAGTTTCACGCAGTCAGATGTAGATCTTACGCTGCAGCCCTTGCTGGAAAAAATGGATGAACATAAGGATGTAGTATCCTTATTGCTGTTGCTTGAACGAGAAGACGTTGGTACATACAATCATTCATTACAGGTCGGACTGCTATCATTTTACATAGCGACTTGGTTAGGTTATACCAAAGAAGAACGCTACGAGATTAGCCGGGCAGGGTATTTACACGACATAGGAAAAAGTCAGATCGCCCCATCTATCTTAAATAAGACGGGGATCTTAACCCCTGAGGAAACTAAAGAACTAAAGCGTCACACTTCATACGGATACGATATTATTCTTAAATCTATGAATGACGAGAAGACCGCTCTGGTGGCGCTTCAGCATCATGAATTCGAGGATGGAACTGGTTATCCTAATATGCTTCGTAAGGCGGACCTGCACCCGTATACACTGATTGTGGCTGTCGCTAATGCCTATGTTGGGATGACCTCTGCAAGAGTGAATCAACCCAAACAAGGGCTGATTACCGTTCTGCGCAAGGTGCATGAGCTGGGCTTTGGCAAGCTGAATGGAAATGCGGTACAAGCTCTGATTGGACATTTACTGCCGAACTTCGTAGGTAAAAGTGTTCAGCTTAGCAACGGAGAGCAAGGTACGATTATTATGAACAACCCTTTGGATATTTTTAAACCGTTAGTGAAAGTAGATGAAACTACGTTTAGGGATTTATCCAAGGAGCGAAATTTGACCGTTGAGGAAGTATTTATTTAACGAATAGTTTTGTCTGGAAAAATGGAAAGGCTATCTCCTGATTCAAAATCAGAGGATAGTCTTTTTATGTTATAATCGAAATTGGGTTAACAACCCTTTAATATGAAGTAGGAGAGTGCTTATCGTGATTATCAAGTTCATTCGTTTGCGTTAATTCGAGGTACAATTCAATGATACCGTCATCATTTATTTCAAAATGTGACAGGTCCTTATTTAAGTGTGCATTCTTTGATTACCAAATTCGAATGAAATGAGGAATGAACAATGAGCGAAAAGATATTTAAAGTAAACGGAATTGATATATGTTCGGAAAGTTTTGGAGACCCCAAAAATCCTGCAGTATTACTGATTATGGGTGCCACTTGTTCAATGGTTTATTGGGATGAAGAGTTTTGTCAACGATTAGCAGATACCGGACGTTACGTTATTCGGTATGATAACCGGGATGTGGGACGTTCTGTTGTTTATGAGCCTGGGAGTTCCAATTATACTGTGATGGATATGGCCGAAGATGCTGCGGGGCTACTTGACGCCTATAATATAGAACAGGCAAATATCGTGGGGATGTCCTTAGGTGGTATGATTGCACAAGTTCTTGCTATTCGCCATCCTCAGAAAGTTCTAACCTTAACCTTGATCGTATCTAGTTTTTTTGAATCTGATGATAATGATCGGAACTTGCCTCCAATGGATGAGAGGATTCTCGCTTTTCATGCGGATGGAGCTACTCTGGATTGGTCCGATGAAGAAGCTGTAGCAGATTATTTGGTTTCAGGTTCCGGCATACTCTGTGGTTCAAAACATAAATTCGATGAGAAAAGAGCGTATAAACAAGTTAGGATGGAAATAAAACGTGCCAACAACTTGCTCAGTATGTTTAATCATGCGCTTCTTACAGGGGATGATAAATACGAGGGTAAGGCGAAAAATATCATGGTTCCTACATTGGTAATCCACGGTGTAGAAGACACGGTACTTCCTATAGAGCATGGCCTGGCGCTTGCTGATGAAATTCCTAATGCGTCGCTACTAACCCTAGAAGGAACGGGTCATGAAGTTCACCCGGATGATTGGGAAACAATAATTAATGCGATTTCGAGTCATACTTCAGGTGGTAATGCTTAACGAGGCATAAATAGTTAGATAAAGAAGGGTTACAATACGGTGATGCCGATTGTAGCCCTTTTTTCTACTTCTCCTTAGGAATTAAAGCGTTTAACTAATTTTTCCTTATGCGCAGTAAATGCCTCTTCTAAAGAGATGCCATACAAATCGGCTAACAATGCTATATTTCCTAGCACATCACCAATTTCCTCAATCAAGTCATTTTTCAGTTGCTCTGGTGGCGGGGTAGATTCATCTGGGCGATCTCTTCCGATTTCATAGGACCGTACTGCCCGAGCGACCTCACCAGTTTCTTCCATAAGAAAGCCAACCCGTATAAAAGGACCATAATCGGTCCAGCCTCTTTGTCCATAATAACTTTTAATCCATTTCTGCACTTCATTGATTTCCATATTATGTAGCACTCCTAATCTTTTACATGATTTATTCTCCAACATATAGTATATTAGTTGTCGGATATTATCAATATATAGTTTGGAGATGAGGAATTGAGATCAATTTGTGTTTTTGCAGGATCGAATTTAGGGGCACACGAGGAATATAAAGCTAAAGCTGTTGAACTCGGAAACTACATGGCTATGAACAATTATCGCTTAATTTACGGGGGATCAAGAATTGGGTTAATGGGTGAAGTCGCTAATGCTGTTTTGAACGGTGGAGGTGAGGTAATCGGGGTTATGCCTAGAGGATTGTTTAACGGAGAGATGGTACATAGAGAATTAACGCAGCTGATAGAAGTGGACGATATGCATGGACGTAAAGCAAAAATGGGGGAATTAGCAGACGGCTTTATTGCTTTACCCGGCGGTTTTGGAACATATGAGGAGCTGTTTGAGGTTTTGTGCTGGTCACAAATTGGCATCCATAAGAAACCGGTGGGCGTTCTAAATATCAGGCATTATTTTGATCCGTTGATGCATCTGATTCATAACAGCATTAACGAAGGATTCTCTAATGCTTCACATCTCAGCTTGTTAAATGTGTCAGATGAGCCGTTGGAACTCTTAAGGTTACTGGAAGGTTATGTTCCCCAGACGTTAGAACAAAAGTGGAAACAGCTTAACTAGAAAAGAGCTATTGGAGCAGATGAAAGGGCTGTCGAGAGGGAGCTCTTTTTTTGCTAATCATTAGATGTGGTAGAATATGGGTATGCTTCAAGGAGGTATGCGAATGAACGTAAAACAGAACGTACTATTAATTTTATGTGTAGTTGTAATTGTAGCTATTATTGGATGGATCACTATTGAGGTTGGGCATTCCAAATGGAATTTTGAACGTCAGTTAAATGCGGATTTACAGAGACTCCAAACCATAAATGAAGTGAATTATAGTTCCGATGCTGATGCAGTGAAAGAAATAAGCCTAATGAAGCATCCTTTGAAAATAAAAGTCCTCTCTACAACTCCTGAAGTAGCACCAAGACCTGATTATTTTCGTGATGTAATGGTTGAAATTAATGATGAGCCTTTTAAAGTACGAATGGCTTGCTATACTAAACCCTTGTCTAATACCCCATTTGAAATATGGGATTTGAATCAAATTAACTTTGAATAACCTCACATCATACCACTGAATTTGAATTTCACTAGTGGATTGGCTATGATAAATATAGAGAAATGCTACAAGAGGAGAAATGGATAATGACCCCCGAGAATCAGATCGAACAATTTAAGAAGCTTAAGCACGAGATCACACGTTTTATGCTGATTTATAAATTTGCACTAGATGAGATGGAGACGAAGATTGAGATTCTCAAGCAGGAGTTTCAGTCTCTGCATGATTATAGCCCTATTGAACATACCAAATCCAGAATCAAGTCTCCCGAGAGTATTATGAATAAAATGCTCCGCAAGAATGGAGAATTATCTCTAGATTCTGTGAGGAATTGTATTAAAGACATTGCAGGTCTGCGGATTACATGTTCTTTTATCTCAGATATTTATCATGTAAGTGAAATGCTTCAGAAGCAGGACGACTTAACAGTGCTTGAGGTGAAGGATTATATTAAGAATCCAAAACCTAATGGATATCAGAGCCTTCACTTGCTGATTCAAGTACCTGTATTTATGTCCGATCGTCAGGAGCTCGTATGTGTAGAAGTACAAATTCGTACTATTGCTATGGATTTCTGGGCAAGCCTCGAACATAAAATATTTTATAAATATAATAAGTCGGTACCAGAGAGCATGACGCGTGAGTTGAAAAATGCTGCGGATGCTGCTCATGCACTTGACCTACAGATGGAGCGACTGCATCGTGACATTAAGGAAATTAAAGACGACGATGAAGATGATGATCTTAGTTCCTTTGAGGAGCTTCGCCGTATAGTGATTCACAATCAGCAATTCACACTTCCGGCTAACTTTATTAAGCTGCTTGGCGACAAATAAGCTGATCATATCACCTAGAGTTACCGTTTCTGGTTAACTCTAGGTTTTTTATTGGATAGATCATTGCCACTTACAACTAGAATAGAGTATTCTCAACTTAAAAGAGAGACTTGTAATCATCGGCTTCATCAAATTGATATGAAGGAGAATGAAGATGAGCGAGCGTACACTCCGAGCCATTACTGTAAATCAAATTGGATATCCGGTGGTTGGAGAAAAGATTGCAGTGTTTACTGGAGCTGGACATCACTTCCAAGTTGTTGATGTTGATCATGGAAATGTTGTATTCGAAGGGCTGACAGGTACTTCCAGATTGATGAGGCAAGCGGAGTAACTGTGCATACAGGTGATTTTTCTGAGGTTCATACAGTGGGCAGATACCGGATTGAGCAAGGTGAGGAAATAGCTTCGGCATCATTTATAATCTCAGATAAACCTTATCACGAGCTTCAACAGGGCTTGCTGAAGGCCTTTTATTATTATCGTTGCGGAGTTGAGTTAACTGAAGAGTACGCTGGAGATTGGAAGCATAAGGCATGTCATACAGCAGAGGGAATTGTATATGGTGAAACGGAGCGTCGGCTAGATTGTTCTGGAGGCTGGCATGATGCAGGCGATTATGGGAAATATAGTGGACCAGGGGCAAAGGCCATCGCCGAACTTTTGCTTGCCTATGAGTTATATCCATCCGCTTTTGTAAGCGCTGTCCCGATTCCTGAGAGTGGTGGGGGGACGCCTGATGTAATGCTGGAATGCAAAGTCGAGCTAGATTGGTTATTCAAAATGCAAGACAATAGAACAGGTGGAGTGTACCACAAACTGACTACGCTGAGCTTTCCTGACCTAGATGTGATGCCTGAGGATGATACAGCAGATCTATATTTCTCACCGGTGTCAGCCACCGCCACTGGAGATTTTGCTGGAGTCATGGCTATGGCAGCACGGATGTATGAGCCCTTTGACTCAGTCTATGCGAAGAAATGTCTGGATGCCGCAACACTAGCTTGGGAATGGCTTGTTCAACATCCAGCTGCACCAGGGTTTATAAATCCGCCAGAAATTAGCACCGGTGAATATGGAGATGGGAACGACAAGGATGAGCGGTATTGGGCAGCCGCGGAGCTCTATCGTACGACGGGGAAAAAAGAAAATCATGAAGCTGTTCTACAGCTGGCGCAGTTGTCTTTTTCAAAATCCAGTCTAGGCTGGGCAGATATGGGGGGATACGGCACACTTGCGTATCTGTTAAATGGTGAAGACCAAGCAGACCGTGCTTTGTATGCATCCTTAAAAGAAGGGCTTCTAGATGAAGGGGAACGGTTAGTAGAACAGAGTCATGAGGATGGCTTTAGGATCTCCTTAAAAGAGGATGACTATATTTGGGGTAGCAATATGCTCGTAATGAACAATGCGATGCTGCTGCTGGTGGCTGAATATTTTAGTGGCGATTCGAGATTTGCAGACTGTGCGCTAGATCATTTGCACTATCTGATGGGGCGCAACGTACTGGATATCAGTTATGTTACCGGATTTGGCGATCGTCCAGTGATGCATCCGCATCATCGTCCATCTGTTGGTGATCATGTGGCTGATCCAGTACCGGGTCTAGTATCTGGGGGGCCAGATCGTGGGCTCCATGATGAATATGTAGTAGAACATCTACAGGGCAAACCAGCCGCTCAGTGCTTTGCCGATCATGAACTTAGTTATTCCACGAATGAGGTAACGATCTACTGGAATTCACCAGCAGTGTTCGTTACGGCTCGGTTTAATCAATAATTTCATTTCACTGAAGGGAAAGGCGTTCTCTTAGAGAAGATGCCTTTCTCTTTTTTTGTTAGCTAAAATGCTATAATACGAGATGGTATGATATTTTTGCGCGTGGCAATAGGAGGTAAGGCATTGAGTAGTATTTTTGAAATTCAAAGACTAAATTGAACTGGAATAGCAGCGATCAAGCTTCGAAATATCTATTCTCGGACATCTCCGCAGAAATATCTGAATCGGACCGGATCGCTCTGATCGGTGCCTCGGGTCAAGGTAAAAGCACACTACTTAGAATAATGGCTCTGCTGGATGCTCCGGATGAAGGGGATATGCTTGTCAATGGCACTTCATTTAAAAGCATGGATTCAAGGCTGTGGAGAATGAAAATCGGTTTTGTGGCTCAACAAGCGGTTATGTTGCCTGGTAGTGTGGAGGATAACCTAAGAACCGTCAGCAAGCTGCATGATAGACCTTATGATCTTAAACTTGTAGAAAGACTATTAGAACAACTAGGGTTGGAACAACTGGATTTAAGTAAAAAAGCGGCAGATTGCTCTGGCGGTGAGAAGCAGCGAATATCCCTGATTCGGTCATTGCTGCTGCGACCTAATGTTCTACTTCTCGATGAAATTACTGCATCACTAGACATTGACAGTACTCAAAGGGTTGAGGATCTGCTAGAACAGTGGCATAAAGAAGAAGGGACTTCAATGATTTGGGTGACCCATGACCTTAAACAGGCTAGCCGAATTAGCACTACTACATGGTTTATGGGGAAAGGTAAGCTGGAACAACACTTGAGTGAATCTTTTTTTGCTGAATCTGCGGAAGCTTTGGCCAAAAGGTTTGTTCGACCGTTAGAAGGAGCGTCATTTATATGAGTTATACTGCATTGAGTTTTACGCTATTGTTTGTGTTAGGGACGATGTTGGTCTCGGTTTGGCAAAAGCTCGGACTCGAAAAAGACATTATTGTAGGCACTATAAGGTCGGCGATTCATTGCTTGCGGTCGGATATGTACTGCAATTTATTTTTAAAACTGATCAGATGATCTATGTCATTTTGATTATTATCTTCATGATAAGCGTAGCCGCATGGAATGCAGCGAAAAGAGGGAAAGAGCTACGTGGATTAGTCTGGAGAATTGGACTTGCGATCGCTACTATGGAACTTCTCATGATGGGCATTCTGCTTGGCTTACATATTATTGAGGCGACCCCACAATATATCATTCCAATTAGTGGCATGACCATTGGTAGCGCTATGGTTGTCTCGGGTTTGTTCATTAACCATATCAAGCACGAAATACAGCAGAGCAAAGGGGAAATCGAGACCCTGCTGTCACTTGGTGCAACGGTTCCACAGGCGATCCATGAAGTTAGAAAAAGATCTGTGAAATTCAGTATGATCCCAACCATCGACGGAATGAAGACAGTAGGACTTGTCCAGCTTCCAGGTATGATGACGGGTATGATTATTGCAGGCGCAGATCCAGTAATCGCTGTTCGCTACCAGATTCTGATTGTATTCTCATTCACCGCTTCAGCAGCCATAACAAGTATACTGCTTAGTATGCTGAGCTACCGACTCTTTTTCACACCGGACCTACGGCTTAAGCAATCGGTAGAACTATAATAGAATTCTATTTCTCACAAGCGATTCCGTCATTATCACGGTCGCTTTTTTTGTTGGCATTATAGAGCTCTTTGAATACATAAAAGTTAGCGATCACGGGGAATAATTAGAATTCAATTCACAAGTGGTGAAAAAGCTATCTATGAGGTGATTCTAATTAGCACAAAGAAATTGGCGGTCGCCCTAGTCGCTGGCGTATTGCTTTTGCCAGGAATCGCAATAGGTGCGCCATATAACGGAACGGTAGTCCAGTCTAATGGAAAGTTGCTCTCAGCAATGCCTTTGCCAGCCCCCGAGTCTAAACGAATTATATTGCCAACTGCATTTCAAGCGGCTGAGCTATACGGGTTCGGTTTGCAGCACCGGAATGCGTCGATTCAATATTCGATCTTCTCCAAAGACTTCAAAAAGGTTATGTATCCGCAGTTTGTTGAACTGAACTGGGTAACTGGCGTATCCAGCCCATGGATCACAAAGTACGAGATTACTAAAGAAACAGTAATTAACCCGAATTCAGAGGTCATAGAAATGCGCATAGATTCCGCAACCTCAAATGGTCCAGAACCATCAATGCTACTGACAATCTCACTTGTTAAAGATCATAATAGCTGGGTGATTACCGGAGTGAAACCGAATCCTTAAATGTTATATGGAGAATTGGAAAAAGAGCAAGCGTAATAGGGAACATTCCCGTACGCTTGCTCTTTTTTACTGACTGAATGCATTATTCCGCTATTACGCGCCTAATCTCTACCCGCCTTGACCATCAATTCGGCCATCATTTTTGGTTCAGTTCGGACAGTAGTCATATGATCACCTTTGCCCTCGATGAAGCGAAAAACGCCCAAATGACTGGACTGAGTCGGGTGAAACCCATATGGGCCTTGTGGGATAGCCGTGTCTTCCGTCAGATAAAGATAACTTTTAGGGATTTGGAGACTGTAGAATTTCTTGAGATCTAGCTTTTCGAATAGTGGAGTAGCTGGTTCAGGTGGAGCTTGTTTATAAAAGGCTTGTGCTTCCGCAAGACTTGCAGTGTTTACGAATGTATCCCGGAAGAGCGGGAAAGGGAGCGTGATGGTGTTATTACCGGAAGCGTCTCTAAGCTGTTCAAAGGATTTAAGTGACTCAGCAGGAAACTGATCCGCCACACTTTGGCCGTCAAGCGGCGCGAAGGCATCGAAGAACACGATCCGTTTGATCCGATCAGGTACTTGCTGGGAAACTGTTTGAATGACTGACCCCCCAAAGCTATGTCCGAGCAGAATAAAATTCTTCAAGTCTTTTTGTTTGATATAGTCGACAACGGACTTTGTGATCTGCTCATGTGTTACATTATTATTCTTATCCGCGCCATGTCCCGCATATTCCGGTGTGTAGACGGTGTGCCCTAACTTACGAAGCTCGGCTGCTGTTTCATCCCAAAAACCTGCTGTAGCCCAAGACCCATGAATTAGAACAAAGGTTAATGGAGTTTGTTTGGTAGATGATTTGTGGTCAGCGGCTGCAACCGCCGAGTGTTGATAGATAGGCAGTAAACCAATAATAGAGAAAAAAGTGATACATAACGCTAATACTATTTTAGTGTGAATCGATTTCATACTTTGCCTCCTGTGTAGTGTGAGAATTTAACACTATAGAGGATACCCCGTTTAACAGGGAAAGATGAATTTTTAATGGAGTCAGTGGATCTCCGGCACCTAGGCATAGGCAAACGCATATGTTGTTCTAGGGAATTCAAAATTTATAGGAACAGAAGGGTAGGAATAAACAGTGACTTCATACATGGACTATACGTCCCCTGATACACAATTCACTTTCGATGTGAACACTAACACTCTATTTAAAAAGGATGCCCACAACTTCATCAATATGCTATCAGTTAAGCAGTTGAACACACTGGAGAATACTTCGCTTCTTGATATTTTTCTTAGTAAATCGAATGTGGTGGAACCCCATTATCATCAAAATGCGGCAGAGCTCGTCTATTGTATCTGCGGTTCAGCAGTAGTGTCCTTAATCAATCCATTTACAAATGAACTTTTGCATTTCCCGATTTGTCCCGGTCAAGTGGCAAACGTACCGCAAGGTTGGTGGCATTATGAGGTAGCAACCGCCGATAATACACATTTACTCGCGATTTTTAATGCCCCTATTCCAGAGGTCATCTTAGGCTCGGATATCCTGAGCAAAACTCCTGCGAATGTATTGGCTCATACTTACTGTTTGAATGAAGCCTTGGTAAAGGAAACATTGGCTCCGATCAAACCGGGAACCTTCATTGGCCCGCCTGCCGACTGCTGTGAGGAAGATAAAGTAAAGGGAGTCAGTAATATGGCTCCAAATATGGCTCCAAATATGAATATGCATGCAAATATGAAACCTAACATGCATCAAAATATGCAACCTAACATGCAGCCATATGCTCATATACAAGCTCAACCCATCCCGATATCTTCACAAATGCCCCAAGCAATACAGGCATTCACATATCAGCCTTATCCAATGCAAGGATACTACAATCAAGGCTATGAACAGCATTATCGCCAACAGCCTTATGTACAACAACAGCCGAATTATCAATATTCGAATAATCAAGAGTAACTACGCAAAAAACCTCCCGAGATTAAATTTCTCGGGAGGTTTACTTGTTATGGCTTAAGATACACGGACAAGTACTCTGCCTCGTGTGTTTCCTTGCAGAATATCTTCCAATGCTTGTGGCAATTCATTTAAGGTTACTTCACGATCTACAAGGTTCTCAAGCTGTGCAGGCTTCAGATCAGTTGCCATCCGTGTCCACGCCTTTCCGCGAAGCTCAGCAGGGCACTCTACGGAATCAATACCGAGCAGGTTTACCCCCCGAAGAATAAATGGAAGGACGGTAGTTGGAACAGAAGTACCTCCGGTCAGGCCACTTGCAGCAACAGAACCTCTGTAGGAGATTTTACTCAAAATGGCGGCAAGTGAGTTTCCGCCAACAGAATCTACAGCTCCTTGCCAACATTGTTTGTCTAAAGGTTTGGTTGAACTGCCAGTAACGTCTTCGCGTGAAATGACCTCTTCCGCACCAATAGCTTTTAGATAGTCGTTTGCTCCGGTATTACCAGTGCTGGCCACTACGCTATAGCCTTTTGTGCTAAGCATGGCGATAGCTGATCCACCCACACCTCCGGTTGCTCCCGTTACGAGCACCTTTCCTTTGTCCGGCGATAAGTCATGGTCTTCTAGCGCTAGAATGGACAAGGCAGCAGTTAATCCAGCTGTACCATAGATCATAGCTTCTCTTAGTGTAAGTCCTTCCGGAAGAGGAGTGATCCAAGCAGCAGGAATACGTGCATATTCGCTATACCCTCCAAAATGAAATACACCCATACCATACCCTGTTGCAATGACTTGCTGTCCTTCACTAAACCGCTCGTCTGTGGAGGATACTACAGTACCGGATAAGTCCACACCTGGGATAAATGGATAAGATCTTAAAATTTTTCCGCTCGGGATACTCGCTAACCCGTCTTTATAGTTCACACTGGAGTATGCAACCTTAATTACGACTTCTCCAGCGGGTAGGTCTTCTAAGGTAACTGGTTTAACGGCGACGGAGAACGATGATTCTGTTTTGTCGACAACCAATGCTTGAAATGATTCTGTCATAAGTGTAAGCTCCTTCAACTACGTTATTGATAAGACAATGTATATAATATTTATTCTGCCTAGTCAACTTGCGGTTGTCTATGATATAACGCAAGTAAGATTATAATCAAACTCTCCATGTTATTTGTACAATGGACGTGTTATGTTCAGACTGTCGGTATATCTATTTTTTTGAGGGAGAGTTGTTGAAATGTCTATAATAAAATTAGTCCATGAACATGAGATCGAACCGTATTTGGACCTCTTAGCCGAGGTTGAACATAACAAACTGAACAGAAATGATCCCGACCATGAGCGGTGGCTAAGACGCCGTATTCAATCACATTTTGAGCGTGGGGCGTTGTTTTATGCCTATCATGAGAATGAACAAGACGATACTTTTGGTATTGTTGCCGTTCTACATGAGGAAGCACCGATTGGCATTCCCGCGCTTGGAGCGAGAGCTGAAGTCCTCGACATTGGGGTAAGTAAAGATCATCGAAGAAAAGGAATAGGCGGTATCCTACTTCAGCATGTAGAAGAGGTTGTTAAGAGTAGGGGAGCTTACTGTTTACTTATGATGACGTATGCAGAAGATTATGATGTGATTGCTTTTTATGGAAAAAATGGCTTTGTGCCCGTCGCTACAATCCCTGATGTGTTTGGTCCTGGTGCCGAAGGGAATACTATATTAAGAAAAATGCTAAGGTGATCTATTCAATAGGAAGAAAGTTTGTTTAAATGGTATAGTATAGTGTATTTGAAATCTTAGGGTTGAAGAAAGAGAGGCTAATTCATGGCTATTGCAACAACGATGATTGTCAGGCTCGAAATTCGGAAATCGGTTGCTTCTTTTGGTGATGTTGCTTCAGGAATTGCCACTGCAGGCGGAGATATCGTCGCTATTGACGTGATCCGTGCAGGTAAGGATGTAACAACTCGAGATATAACAATAAACGTGCAAGATGCCTCGAATGGAGAAATCATGTCTATACTATCGAAGATGCCAGGAGTCAAAGTAATTAATGTGTCAGATCGAACTTTTCTAGCTCATCTAGGCGGAAAGATTGAAATTACACCTAAAATGCCTATCAAAAATCGGGAGGATTTATCGCTGGTGTATACCCCGGGAGTTGCCCGAGTGTGTACGGCGATTGCCGAAGATCCGAACAAAGCCTATTCTTTGACGATGAAGCGGAATACAGTAGCCGTTGTTACAGACGGTACGGCTGTGCTTGGACTAGGGGATATTGGACCGGAGGCGGCTATGCCTGTTATGGAAGGTAAGGCTATGCTGTTTAAGCAATTGGCGAACATCGATGCTTTTCCACTATGCTTAAATACTAAAGATCCTGATGAAATCATTAATATCGTAAAAGCAGTATCTCCTGGATTTGGGGGAATCAACTTAGAAGATATCAGTTCTCCGCGTTGTTTCGAGATTGAACGTCGGCTTGCCGAAGAGCTGGATATTCCGGTATTTCATGATGATCAGCATGGTACATCTGTTGTAGTTTTGGCAGGTCTTTTGAATGCACTTAAAGTAGTAAATAAATCTATCGAAGATGTTCGAATTGTCGTTGTAGGTATAGGTGCGGCAGGGGTGTCCATCTGTAATATGCTTCTGGCAGCAGGAGCTCGCAAAATCTATGCGGTAGATCGTGAAGGTGTTCTTAGAAAAGATCTTCAGTATGATAATCAGGAATGGCGGAAGCTTGCTGATGCAACTAACCCGGAAGGTATTGAAGGTGGACTGACGGAGGTTATGCAGGGAGCAGATGTCTTTATTGGGGTGTCACGTGGTGGGATTCTATCCGTCGATCATCTCAAGAGCATGGCCAGCGATAATATTGTGTTTGCAATGGCTAATCCGACACCGGAGATTGAACCAGAATTGGCCGAGCCTTTTGTTCGCGTGTTAGCGACGGGTAGAAGTGACTATCCGAATCAGATCAACAATGTGCTGTGTTTTCCGGGTATCTTCCGTGGTGCACTGGATTGCAGAGCAAAAACAGTGAACCTTGAAATGAAGCTAGCCGCGGCAAAAGCGATTGCTTCAGTCGTTCATCCGGATGAAGTCAATGAGCAATACGTGATCCCAAGTATTTTTAACGAAAAAGTGGTAGAGTTAGTGCGTCTGGCGGTGATCCACGCGGCTATTGCAACAGATGTGGCCCGTAGGATTCCTAAGGATATTGCTAAGGATATGGAATAAAAGCGATACTATAAATGGACTGCTTTGCTTTGTGAGAGAGCGGTAAAAGTATATATTCCCATTTTAGTAAAGTGGCTGATATAATTACTATAATGTATGAGATGAATTAAATAAGATTGATGCAATTATATGTAGAAAGGGCATCCAAGTGGGTGCCCTTAAATTTTGCCTCTAGAAAGGGTATTATTTCGAAAAGGGTTATATTAATTTAGAAGTGGTGAATTCATGAAAGAGTTTTACAGTCAGGTGAATCGAAAAATCTATTATATTGTAATGTTAATAGTCATTGTTCTTATGATATCTGGATTAATATTGTCTACAACAGAGTTGAATGGGATTAATTTTGGATATATTGTACATTTTTTTTGTGTAATGTTTCTATCCGTCTGTTTATGGATCTATCCTAAGTATGAGACATATACTTTTAGAAAGATCATCATTCTTTTTGGATTTGCTTACTTCTATACTCTTTTCTTTTTATATCCTCAAACTTGGACCACATATATTTTGATTTGTCTTATTCCTGCACTTTCTATTCTATTTTTTGATTTAAAATTGTTCTACTTTTCCTTTATTATAAATGGAATATTAATGGTGATTACTTTTAGTTATGTCATCTTTATTGATAAAAGCGAATTATACACCAATCTACATCATGACATTGTAGGCAATATTATAAACATTATAGCTGTTCAAGTGTTATTATTTTTCATTTTTCATTTATCATTTAAACGGATGAAAAAGCAGCAACTGTATTATGAACAATTACAGCAATCCGAGCGTTTAAAGATGGTAGGGCAATTAACAGCTGCTGTTGCGCATGAAATTAGAAATCCAATAACTGTGGTTAGAGGTTTTTTGCAATTGTTCAAAGAAGATGCCTCATTTGATGATCCTAAGAAAAGTAAGTTCAACTTAATGATTGATGAATTAAACACAGTAGAACAGATAATCTCTCAATTTCTAACCCTTTCAAAACCAAATGGAGATCAAAGACTCGAGAAAGTAGATGTGAAGGATGTTGTTCAAAGTGTTGCGGGTTTGCTTCATTCCTATGCCATGCTATCTGATAATCAAATTGATATAAAGGTAGAGGAAGATTGTTTTATTTCCATTAATAAAATTGAGTTTAAGCAGTTACTCATTAATATTATAAAAAATGCGCTAGAAGCCTCGGATGTAGGTAAATCCGTCTCAGTCATAGCAAATAGAAATAATAATTTTATCGAGATAAAAATCATCGATGAAGGAAGTGGAATGTCCGAGGCTGAGGTTAAGTCGCTGGGCACGCCTTTTTATTCATTAAAAAGTAATGGGACTGGTTTAGGGTTAATGATTTGCTTTAATATTGTAGAAAAATATGATGGGGAAATTTACTATAATAGCTCAAAAGGTATTGGGACAACAGTTACTATTCGCTTTTTAGCTACGTATGAGAATCGTAAACACAATTAAGAGAAAGCAGGATGAACAATCATGGTCGTTATCAAAGAAATAGAATTAGAGTCTCTGCATGAACTTGGTGATTTATATCAAGAGTTGATGAATCATCCGTCTGACCCAAACAAGCTTGAGGAAGTATTTAAAGTGATTAAGGCCGACAGTCGGTACATCTTGTTGGGGGCTTTTGTGGAAGGTGAACTGATGGGATCTTTGATGGGTATCATTTGTCATGATCTAATAGGCGATTGTAAACCGTTTATGGTGATTGAGAACGTGGTTGTTTCATCGCGTGCCCGTCGTCAAGGTGTTGGTAAAAAACTCATGCTCGCTATTGAAAAAATGGCCCATGAAAGAGATTGTTTATATATCATTTTAGTCTCTGGAGAGAAGCGGAAGGAAGCGCATATTTTTTATGAATCGTTAGGTTATAGAGATGAGAAAGTCGAGGGGTACCGGAAACATCTAAGTTCCCATTAAAAGGAGGTTTTTGATTTGCAAACATTCTTTCAATATAACTGGATGGTCCGTGAACAATGGTACGAGTGGTGCGAAGATATTTCTGAGGAAGAGATGCTAGCAACTCGTACTGGCGGTGTAGGCAGCATTCTTAAGACCCTCTTTCATATAGTTGATGTGGAGTGGAGCTGGATTCAAGTATTGCAAGGTAAACCGGATTTTCAGGAGGACTTCGAGCATTACAAATCTTTGCAGCAGGTAAGAGAGCTGGATGCGAAATTCCGGTCCGAGGTGGAATCCTTTGTACTTTCTTGGCATGAGGGTTTGGAGCGGAATGTTTTTGAGGATCACCTGACGGATGGTCGAGTCGTGACTGATACTTGGGGCGAAGTGATACGCCATGTGATCGCTCATGAGATTCATCATGTCGGACAGTTGTCTGTCTGGGCAAGAAAAATTGATAAACAACCAGTATCGGCTAATTTGATCGGGAAAGGGCTTATGGATAGCCTACAATCTTCTTGAATTATAGAAAAGCGGAAATCCGGAATTTGGAATTCCGCTTTTTATTTAGAGCCGATGATTTATTGCGTATATCATGAAGTGCTGTCGGTGGAGAGCAGCGGCGGGAACCACAAATGACGAAGATCAACCCAGCCCTGACTATTGAAGCTTACGCCTCGGACAGTGGGGAGATATGCGGTCTGGGTGGGTTTTTCATACAAAATATGAAGGTGATGTTCCTCGATAAGACGGTTCTCGATGACACTAAAGCTCTCAGATCTAGCCTCAGGGTTAGGTTCCCTTGCAATCGTATACAGCCAGCCTTCAATATCTGCCCGGGTATGTGGTTCTATATGCTGGGAAAGTGTGAGGTATAGATCAAATAAACGAAGCTGTTCATCCTCGTCACGAAATAAAGAGAAAACAATCAGGTCAGATTCCAGTCGGACCGGTCCTTTGAATTCC
Source organism: Paenibacillus sp. FSL K6-0276 (assembly GCF_037977235.1). Classification (NCBI taxonomy): domain Bacteria; kingdom Bacillati; phylum Bacillota; class Bacilli; order Caryophanales; family Paenibacillaceae; genus Paenibacillus; species Paenibacillus sp. FSL K6-0276. The sequence continues at coordinate 2,365,988 of NZ_CP150276.1, forward strand.
TCTGGAGACACGGAAACAACAGTGCACGAATAACCTTGACGCTCAAGTGTAGCGGCAATGAATTCAGCATCGGAGGCATATTGCGGTATGGTCGATATTTGCAGTTTGATTTCTTGATCCTCCATCGCCTCTTGCGTTATGGAAGCTGAATCGTCTTTTAAACAGGATACGATCTTTGCCCGAAGAAGGGGGTCGCTAAGCGGTCCTTTTTTTTGCGTGTTGCAGGTAACAAATTTACGAATGTAGGACTCCGAATGAATCCGACTCCAAGATGAAGAATTGGTGGATGAAGGATTCTGAATCACATGAAAAGCCGAACCTGTATCTGAGGAACCCGCCTCGGTATCCCACGGAACATAGAGTATTTCAACTCGATCCAAATGAGCTCGTCCTTGGAAATAATAAGGAAAAACCTCGAGCACACAAGTGTCCTCGTTCATTTCCACAACCTTGAATGGCCCTGTTCCGTCCGGTCTGCGGCCAAAGCTAGGTTCGTCCATTCCTTCTAAATCACGCGGAACAATAGCGGCTCTGCTCGTGCACAAAAAGGGGAGAAATAGCTCATTGGGCTGCTTAAGAGTAATTTGAACGGTGGATGGATTTAGCGCGGTGACCCACTGGATTTCTTTGAAAATATAGCTATAGAGTGTCCGCTTAGAGGTTCGCATCAGCCGTCCGAAGGAATAGACTACATCTTTAGCTGTCAGTACTTTTCCATGATGGAACAATACTTCCTTGCGCAGAAAAAAAGTCCAGATGGTACGGCTCTCATCCACTTCCCAGGCGTGAGCGAGACTAGGTGCAATCTTATCGCGTTCCCCGCTACGTCTCACTAATCCGTCGAAGACATGACTGGAAACAAAGGACTCTGCCAAAAGATTCATATGGAGTGGATCGAAGGTATGTAGCTGCTGGGTGATGGGAAGTCGTAGGGTATCGATTTGTTTGTCACTACGTATTTCGGAATGATGCCCAAAATAGGTCAGCAGCCAACCTTGTAATGTATCCTGCAGCGAGGAGGAGCTGGCATGGGTTTTGATGCCTTCAATGGCTTTGTGAACATCTTTACGGCTAATGGCCTGCATCATAGATTGAAGCGCAATTTCTTCAGAGGGGACAAGGAACTGTAATAAGGAACGGCTTCCGCGTCCGCGCTTAGGCGTCCATTGGACCCATTCCAGCTGCATCATTTTATTCACAATATGCATGGCATTGCGGTGTGTACATCCGAAGGTCAATGCTAGTTCATCCATCGTAACTGAGATTTCTGTTGCTCCCCCAAACTGAGAGTGCAGCTTTAAATATTGGTTATGCAACTTCATTGTTTAGGTCCCTTTCAGAAAATAGGAAATTATATAAAAATTCTTTCTCTTTTTTTTCTTATTTTATCACTTAAAATAAGGATAAGAAAGTAAGAATATGGGGGTGTTTACCATGATCGATGAAACGGGACTTAAGCTTAATCGATCACTTGCCGCATTAATTGTTGCCCTCCTACTGGCGATTGTTCAGGGTCTGGCTTCTTACTTTGTAATGAACTATATCGGGATGGACGTAATTATTGCTAATAAGAATATTGAGCGTTATGAGGCGAGCGGTAAGCTGGACGCAAATTATTTGGTCGGTCTATCACCAGAGGTAATTCCTGCTCTGATAAAGTTCAGCCGTAAGGAAGACGGGATGCTAGATCAATTTTTGAAAAACGAATGCTGGGATGGTGCTCAGAGGGAGCGGAAGTGGCAGTCCTTTAATTTCCCAGAGTATCGGGCGCAGCGTGAGTTGGAGAAGTATTTTGCACAGTAAAGGTTAGAAGAAGGTGTGAGGACAGTGAAAAAGAAGCCATTTAGTAAAGGCTGGTCATTTATCATCATTTTTATTACGGTAGGTTTAAGTTATGGGATCTATCATATTTATTTATACAATGCACCAAGGCAAAGTCATTACTCTCGCGTATCCAGCAGCAATCTAGAACAGGAAAGTCTGGGAAATATTCAGCTGCTTCAGAGCCTCGAATCGATCAATCGTGCTAAGCCACGTGACGATATTGAACGGTATCAATATTATAATTTGAATAACGAGACGACAGTAGCCACAGCGCGTGGTGATGATAAAATCATTCTAATTAGCGTCTATTCCGATCATACGATGAGAACTGCCAGAGGTATTCATGTGGAGTCTTCTTCAGACGATATTATTGAAGCTTACGGATCTTCTTATTATAAACGAGGGGAGCAAGGGGCTGATATTATTGGGTATGTGGATAAAATTAATCATCGGAATTTGGAATTTTGGTTACAAGATCAGAAAGTGAATATGATCCGTTATAGTGTGGACTCTGTTGTGATGTAAGGTGCCTTAGGAAATCCTTACAAGTATAAACGCCTTCGGCATCCTTATAAGGATGGTAAGCGTTTAAGCGAGAAATATAAGACTTAAAGTATTGTGTGAAACTTGTACGATCTTATATTTTCAAAAAGGACATATGTCCTTTTTTTGTGGGGTATTCTAAATTACACTTATTTAAGCAAAACAATAGAGGGGACACCACATGCAAACGATAAATGACCGTGAAGCTGTCCGTGCCTTGGCATTGAAGAACGGTCTGGACGGAATTTTTAGCCCGCTGGTAACGCATAAAATGGAGTTGAGACGTTATGCGGATGAAGAAAAGCTGTGTTTGGTTGGCGATCAATTGGATGGGATGTTCATATTGGTCGAGGGCAAGCTCAAAATTCAGACACTGTTGCCAAACGGCAAGTCTATGCTGGTGCGGTTTACAAATCCGATATCTGTGATTGGGGATGTGGAGCTGCTTCATCGCTTTCCTGTCAAGAATCAAGTGGAGTCTGTGGGAGAGAGCCTGATTCTTTTTGCCAAGAGAAGACTTCTGCTTAGGGAGCTTGAGGAAAATACAGCACTACTGCGTTTCCTCGTTGGAGAGCTTAGTCACAAGCTGCACACGCTCGGCCAAGCCTCTGCACTTAACCTGTTGTATCCGGTAGAGAATCGATTTGCCAGTTATTTGATGTCTTTATTCGCCGATAAAAACGGTGATCGACGTGTGGAGGAGATTCGGACCTCTAGCCTTATAGAGACAGCAGAATTGCTTGGCACAAGCTATCGGCATCTTAATCGAATCGTACGTCGTTTTATTGATGAAGGAATTATTACGCGAAATCGTGGACGCCTAAGTGTACTGGATGAAGGGAAGCTGGCAGAGCTGGCGAACGGCAATTTATACGAATAGACAGATTTCTTAAAGACCATTATTTCCTGCCCCTGGGCTAGAAGTAATGGTCTATTTATTTTTTATCTATCAATCAATTTGAATTCTGAGAGGTTTAAGGACGTAAACATTGTTTCTTCTTAAATGAGAAGATTCCACACATTAAGCATAGAAATCGCCATCGACGTCCACCTACCTATAACTTATATTATTACCAGTATTAGTTAGTTTGTGGTCAACCTCTTGGTATAGATCAGAGACTTGTTAAAGCAAGAGTCAAGGTTGAATGAGGAATGACTGGCAGCTAATAATGAAGCGATTGTTAAGTCTCGTTGGAACACTATCATCTCAGTATTAGGAGGCGGCTTTTTTCTTAGGGATACAGCAAGTTCCAGAATCGACAGGAGATGGCTCTCCAGTTACAATGAATGGTATGTAAAGAAATGAAGGAGGCTCTATGTATGACATCCCTAGTTGTTAACAATATAACTGAGCTGATCGGGAATACACCGGTTGTACGATTAAATCGGTTGACCACATCCCAAGATGCAGAACTATATGTGAAGCTGGAACGCTTCAATCCCAGTGGCAGTGTAAAGGATAGAGCAGCTTATAATCTGATCTTGCAAGCTGAACGAGAGGGGCTGCTGAAACCCGGAGGGACCATTATAGAGCCGACAAGCGGAAATACAGGTATTGGATTGGCTATGAATGCTGCTGCAAAAGGCTATAAAGCGATTCTTGTCATGCCTGACAATATGACGAAGGAACGAATCAATATTTTAAAGGCTTATGGCGCTGAAGTTGTGCTGACTCCTGCAGCAGAGCGGATGCCGGGGGCTATAGCGAAAGCAATCGAGCTAGGGAAAGTAGTGGCGAACAGCTTTATTCCACAGCAATTCGAGAATAAAGCGAACCCTGATATTCACCGGACAACGACAGCTCTTGAAATTTTGGAGCAAATGGAAGGGAAGCTAGACGTGTTCGTTGCTTCTTCAGGAACTGGGGGGACGATAACCGGAACTGGGGAAGTATTACGTGATCAGCTTCCTGATATTCGTATTCTTGTTGTTGAGCCGCAAGGCTCACCAGTGTTATCCGGGGGAAAGCCCGGACCGCATAAGCTGGTTGGAACCAGTCCTGGCTTTATACCTACCATTCTGAATACGAAGGTCTACGATGAAATCGTTCAAGTTACGGATGAAGATGCACTGAAAACGGTGAGAACGCTGGCTGCACAGGAAGGGATTCTGCTTGGCCCATCCGGTGGTGCCGCAGTATGGACGGCATTGCAGGAAGCACGGCGCCTCGGACCCGGCAAGCGAGTGCTGTGTATTGCACCTGATGCGGGGGAACGTTACTTGAGCATGGGAATATTCTAACTTCGTTTGGAGGAATAAGAATGAATAAGCTCATGGTAAGTTTCTTTATTGTTCTTATGTTGGTGGGGTGTTCTGGAAACAACTCGTTGACCAGTGAGTCCACACCGGAACAAAGTGCGGAAACTGTACAGACTTCTCCAACTCTTCCTCCAAGCGCAGAGCCATCATCAACTCCAAGCATGCAGCAGACAGTGGCTTATCTAGATACTGCGAATCTGAAGGCGAATTTTGGCTTTGCGGATGCCGAAGGGCGGAATATTCTAGTAACCGGGCATGAAAAAGGGTTGGATCAAGAGATGGCACAATTAAATGAGGCCATCGGTGATCAGGGCAAAGTGCTGAAGCTGAAATTTAATAAGTGGCAGGATGGAACAGAGGGCAGCAATGGCCGGGAGATGGCGCATAATTTTGTGAATCTGGCGGGTTATCTTTATACAGTGGAAGAGGCAAGTGCGGCCCCGGATGAAACCTACTATTTGACGGATCAAGCAGACTTTAAGGTTGATGCTCTTTTGCCTATTGAATCTATAAAGGGTCAACAAGCTTTGTCCACTGTGGAAGAAAGTATTCGGCTACGTATTGTAGATACGAAAAAACGTGAAATTCAGAAAATTTGGAAGCTAGCAGACCTATCTACAGATCGGCAGCTGTATCTCGTTCAATTCGTGAGGCTGGATCAGGATATGTTATTTAGCCTCGTCTGGAAAGAAAAAGATGAATTTATCTTCATGGACTATCCAGCGGTGATTCAAGGGGATGAATACTCGGTCTGGCGGGTGGATGATGGCGGGGAAGTTATACCTGAGATGTTCTCAATTCTTTTTGCTGCTGATACCTCAGAAGGTCCACTACTCGGCATGAATTGGTGGGGTTCAGAGGGAGTAAATACGTTTTTTCTGAAAAAAGAAAGAGATTCGTTTAAGGAAATGGACATCCAATATGGACGTTATACTTCGCCACTATAGGCATGACTTCGCTGTAAACGTAGAAATGATTGGGTGCATCGTGAGATGTATCTTTTTTTTACTACAATATAAGAAAGCTTGCTTATTATATTATAAATGTCAGCAATCATCTTTTAAAATACTTAAATTTGTAACATCGGTAGGTCTATATAGCCCGATCGAGTCATGTAGCTGGGATGAGACGGTGATATTGTTAAGCATAAGATGTGCGGGAGGGGACGGCAACGTATAAACGAATAAAGTATATGATCCTGTTACTGCCAACGCTAATGGTGGGTATCTGGGAGATTGTGCGTCATCAGTTTCTAATGCCTTATATTTCTATGGACTTGGGAAACTATTTGACGCCGGTTCTTGTGTTTTTGGTCAGTCTCGTATTGCTAGTCCCTCTGTTCTCTCTTATGGAGCGGAATCAGCGGGAGCTGGAGCAGGAACGTGCGCTTAAAGACGCAATGAAAGCTCGTGAAGGACTAGCCAAGGAACTGCATGATGGGATGGCGCAATCATTATTTCTCTTATCTGTCAAAATCGACCGACTAGAAGCAAGCCGCAAGAATGGTGAAGTCAGTGAGGAAAGTGTGGATCAGATCAAAAAGACGGTCCATGAGGTGAACCGTTATGTGCGGCAGGCCATCGCCAATCTGAAGATTCCGGTCTCTGAGCAGAGTTCTTTTTCATTGGAACAGTCGGTAAAAGATCAGCTAGCCCAGATGGCAAATGAGATTATGATCGAAGCCTCTCTCGATTGGAGCCTGCGAGATGATGCGCTCTCCCCTTCAGAAAAATCAGAATTGTTATCCTGTATCCGCGAAGCGATCATTAATGTTCGTAAGCATACACGAGCTGGACTGGTTTCAATTACTGGTGCTGGCGATGAGAAAAGCTGGCGTGTAGTTGTTGCAGACAATGGAGAAGGATTCCAGCATGATCCATTTGAAATGAATGGTAGCTACGGACTTCAGATCATGAAGGAACGCGCCCTGAGGATGGGATGGAAGCTTAGGCTGACGTCTGGTGACACAGGCACCCAGGTTGAAATTACGAAAGGGGAAGTCAGTCCATGAGCCGATACCGGGTTTTAGTTGTGGACGATCATGTACATGCACGTGAGGCGATGTGCGAGATTTTGTCCATGGATGATAGTTTTGAGGTTATTGGTGTAGTGGAGAGTGGTGCTGAGGCGATCGCTTTCACAGCGCAATGGATGCCTGATCTCATTCTAATCGACATTCAGATGCCGGTGATGGACGGTTTGGAGACTACTCGCCGAATCAAGCAGGAATATCCCTATGTCAAAATCGTTATCGTTACGGTATCGGACGAGATTTCCCATCTCCTCGAAGCGCTGAAGCAAGGAGCACAGGGGTATTTGCTAAAGAATCTGGCGCCTTCCACCTGGATTCAATATTTGCAGGCCATTGTTAATGAAGAAGCGCCTCTAAGTCGGGAGCTGGCTTTTCAAATCTTGAAGGAGTTCACCGTACCCTCTGTAACGGATGAAGGGGAGTCATTGACAGCAAGAGAGAAAGAAATTTTAAGCTGTGTATCTTCTGGATCGAAGAATAAGGAGATTGCCTTGAGCCTAGGGATTTCGGAGCATACCGTAAAAAATCATCTGAAGAACATCCTCCAAAAGCTTCAACTCCAAAACCGAACACAGCTGACGCGTTATGCCTTGGAGCAAGGGCTTGCTTCGCGTAAACGGGATTTTTCAAAAGATGTATAGCAGGAAGTTAAGGACGAAGTTATATAATTATTGATGAGAAGAGGCTAACGATGAACAGATTATCTCGCAAAATAATGACTCTATTCGCACCAGCTGCTGCAACACTACTACTGTTCGCAGCCGTGGCTAGCGCGCACGTAACCGTGGCACCAGCACAATCCAGTACCGGAGCATGGGAGACGTACACGCTTAAAGTCCCTTCAGAAAAAGATGTGGCCACTGTACAGGTTGATCTACGAATTCCAGCAGGTGCAGAGTTCAAACAATATGAGGCTACACCCGGATGGGATGTTACCATTGATGGGAATAAGGTTAGCTGGATAGCTAATGGTGAGGGCATTCAGAAGGGGCAATTCCAACGTTTCTACTTTACGGCTAAGAACCCTGATGCCGCTGGCGACATCGCATGGGATGCTTATCAACACTATGCCGATGGAAGCTTGGTGCAATGGTCTGGTGAGGCTGGAGCAGAGAATCCGCATTCTATTACTTCAATTGTACAAGCCACCGGTGGGGATGAACATTCTCACGGTTCCAATGTCACTGACAATTCGATGAGCATGGAAGAGCACAACGCTATCATGAAAGATGAGGAAAAATCAAATAGTGTCAACCCAATGGTCTACATCGCAGTCGGGATATCTTTACTAGCCTTTTTAATAGCGGCCATAAGTATATTGCGCGGGCGGAAAGAGTAAGAGGGGATCGTTGTATTCCGTGATCAGGGTTAGATACTTTGATTAGACAAAAGTTTGATCTTATACCTGTGAACAGTTTCTAGTGAAGTATGGAACTGTTCGCAGTTTTCTTGTATGTGGAGATTTGGGAAATATGATTTTTAAGGGAAAATAATTCAATTCATGAAATAAGCCCCCGTCAATAAACGACGGAAGCTCATTTTATGAATTTTTTTGTTGTGAAAAACTTTTTACTTATCTATAACCGTTTCCGCTTATAGAAGGTCACAAAGATTGCAGTCAGCAGTAGGAGAAGTATCGCGACTCCAGTAGTGATGGCTTCACTTGTGCTGCCTTTTTGCTGCATAGCGCCAGCACCGCCGCTAAAGTTACCACCCATACCACCACGCATACCGCCGTCCATGCCTCCATCACCAGGGCCGTTTCCACCTTCAGGGATAGTTGGCCCACCCATGGCACCTGGTGCACCGCCAGGTCCGCCGGTGAATCCACCTTGAGCAGCTTGCCCGCTTTCGGCATTCGGCGCAGCAGCAACCACACCGCCCGCACCTGTGCTCTCAGCTCCCGCGTTAGCTCCGCCCGTACCGCCAGTGCCCGCGCTCTGATCCGCCCCTGCGCCAGTCTGTCTGTTACTCGCGCCGTTCACGCCTTGCCCAGCACCAGTGGCACCTGCACCTGCAGCTGCGCCATTCCTAGCGCCACCACCACCCATACCGCTTCCTGATCCGTCTCCGGAGGAAGGAATGGTGCCATCGAGCTGTTGCTGGATATTTTTCGCCATGTTCGACATGAAGGTCTTAACAGACTTAATCCCTTCTTCATACTGTTCGAAGGTGTAGAAGGCGGATGGATCCGTTTTGACATAGCTGGAAATCATCGTGTTCAGCTCATCCATCCGAGCTTGGAACGTATCGTCCGCTAGATAGCCATTAATCATCTCGCTGACAATCTCGTGATATTTCGCTTTGTATTCGTCGTTAGCAAGTAGCTTCGCAATCAGCGGACGTTCTGCCAATGCGCCTTGAGTAGGCTCGTCAATCAGCACATCTGCGCTACCCATACCACCAAAAGCCATATTATAATCCCACGGCAGGATGGAGAAGACCCCGTCGTTTTCATATAGGTAATAATTTTGCTTATTACCACCCAAATAACTGTCCATATTAGCCGTTACCGCATTTAGAGCAATGTACTTCAGGGATTCCTCTACGTCGATGTATTTTTCATAATCGGTGCCGTTATTGAGCTCATTCAGCATATCGATCAGAATATCATCGTTGGATTTATCCGATTTCATTACTAGTCCGGTATAGAGGGAAGGATCGTCACCAAGCCAAGTCAAGTCACTGCCCTGACCGGTCATTTCCCCTTTATAAAGTGCGCCGTAAGAGTTCCCGAAGTTGCGTTCCAGATAAGCGTCGCCGATCTGTTCCACCGCGAGGTAGAAGCCCTTCAGTTCATTATTGACGTACACATTGACGAAGGAATATTTCGGCGTTGGAAGTTCGACACTCTCAGCGAGCTCATAGGTTAGAAATTCTCGCATATAAGAAGCATCGCTGTAATTTTTTTTTAGGTTGATCTTTGTGATGCCAAATAAATTCTGGTTCACATATTCATCAAAAGAAATTTTGAAGCTGTAGCGGTCAGAGTCCGTCATCTGTACTACACTTCTGAGACTGAGATTTCCTTTGGTTCGTACGGCTACGTTATCGAATTTAATCCCGTTGTACTCAACGGATGCGGTTTTATATTCTTCCGCGCTGGCATTATCCAGCATATCCTGAAAATCATCCGGGTCTAAAGTGATTTTGACATCGACGACCTTGTCTTTTGGAAAGACCTGCTCGTCTAGACTTTTCTCGTCGCTCGAGACTTTCTTTTCCTGAGAATCTGTTGCAGTTTCGTTTGTTGCAGATGGACTTGCGTTCTGGCACCCAGCTACAGCGATGACCAGCAGCAGGCAACCAAGACTCAGCAGGATAGACTTACCTCTTGCTTTCATCTTATTGTGTTTAGGATACATAGTCGCCGCTATAGCTGATTAGAAGTGCATTTTTGACTCCCTTTAGGTCGGAGACTGTGTTGACAAATCCACCTACTTTATCATCCAGACGGAGCTCGAGTGTTTTTTCAATATTGTTTGCGGATACTGTTTTTTGCTTCACGTTGTAACGTTTCACGGATTTGGTGATATGGTTGTGTACTTCACGTTCGCTCTCGTCGCTATCGCAGTTAATGACTAGCAAGTATGGTGTTTCGATAGAAGAATGTTTGATGAACAGGAACAGAATTAGACCGATGATGATTGAACCAACAATAGCCAAAGTGAAGAAGCCTGCGCCAGTTACGATCCCTGCGACTGCTGCCCAGAATAAGAAGATTAGATCTGTTGGATCTTTGATCGGCGTTCTGAAACGAACGATGGACAATGCGCCGACCATACCGAGGGACAGAACAAGGTTAGAGTTGATGGCAATAATGACAGTGGCTGTAATCATGGTCATACCCATTAGGGAGACATTGAAGCTTTTGGAGTATAACACTCCGCTAAATACACGTTTGTAGAGCAGATAAATAAAGTAGCCAATCAGAAAAGCCACGCCTAACGTGATGAGCATTTTCGAGATGCTTATATCGGAGACAAAGTTGTCAATCACCGAGTTTTTAATGATATCTGTAAAAGTATTTGTGGTTGTATCTGTTGTTGCGGTTGCTGCTAGTGTTGCTAGTGATGCATTCATAATCAATAATCCTCCCAAGTGTTGGTTTTTAAGAATTTGCGGCAGATCACGTATTTTGAAGCGGACTTTCTGTTCAGCCCCTCTAACTGCAGCGCAATTTTAATGTATTCCGGAATGTACTCATCGAATTTCACTTCAAAAATAATGAAGTTCTCATCAATCGCCCGAATCGGATGCAAATCCTTATCAAAAATATCCGTCGAATGCAATCCGGTACGTAATTCCTTATCGAACGTGATTCGCACATTGCCGTTGTGGCAAACATAGGGCTCGCGAACGTAATCCACGATGACCTTCGGCCGAAGCAGGTTATGACGCATCTGATTGTATAACTCCATGAACAGTGGACTGTCCGGGACATTCAGCACCTCATAGTTGCCTGCCATGATCTCGTTGTACATTTGACGGGTCAGTGGCTCTTTGATTTTGGCGATATAATCGTCCATTTTGATTTTTTTCTCAAAGTGAATGCTATTGTCTTGAATGTTGTAGATACGAATACGATATTTGGCGCGTTCTCTGAGACCTCCGAGTTTATCGGCAAGCGCCGTGTTGTTGATGTCGTCAAAATACAAACTTCGAATATGATATTCGCCACACTCATTGGCGTGCTGGTCTGTATCAATCAAGCTCTGTAATCGCTGGCGCAATATAAGGTATAGATGATAGTTAATGAAGAATTTTAGCTCATGCCGGAATTGAAGCTTGTTACTCATTTTCCCACCTCGTTTCTATCTCTATCTCTGTCGTTAGCTAACCTTCTTGCACAACTAATTCTAGGAGACAGACCTTATGCTTAACTTAAAATAGACTGAATGTTAGCTGAATGTTTACACTGCGTTAACAAAAGTATGGAGATATAGATTTGACTTCTGACTTTCTAGAAGGCTATCTTAGTTAGAAGACTAGAGAGAAGACTTAAGGAGGAACCATGATGAAAGACTATAAATTCGCCATCATCCTAGGGGTAGTAGTGATTATTCTGATCTTGGTGGCTGTTGGGATGGAGTGGTTCAAATCCGGGAGCTCCGCGAAATCATCAGCCCCGTATGATCTTGTTACCACCTTTAAGGGTGATGCGGGAAAGAGTCGTGCATTTACTTGGTATACTAGCGATTCCAATGCCGCAGGAGTTCTGGAGTTGGTAAAGGGACAGGCGTCCTCTTTTGCAAATTTAGATGTGATTAGGGTAAACGCAAATAGTAACTCCATAAAAACAGACAATGGTTCCAGAGGTGTTCATAAAACGGAGGCTACGGGACTTGAGCCTGGGACGTTGTATTCTTACAGAGTGGGCAGTGGCGTTGAGGGGGAATGGAGTACAGTTGCGGAATTCACCACGGAAGAGACAGGACTAGATAGTGTTACATTTATCAACGTTACGGATTCCCAAGGGGAGACAACGAATGATTTTAAACTGTGGGGGAAGACATTAGGCAAGGCTTTGCAGACCTTTCCAGAGGCCAAGTTTATTGTGCATAACGGTGACTTAACGGAGAACCCGGAGGATTCTGCGGGCTGGGATCAATTTTTTGGAAACGTGCAAGGCTTGATTTCTGGGATACCCTTAATGCCTGTTACAGGAAATCATGATGAGGTGGATGACGATGTGAAGGATTTTACTTCCCATTTCAACCTGCCAGATAACGGGGCAAAAGGTTCTATTGCAGGCACCTCGTATTCCTTCGATTACGGTCCTGTACATGTATCTGTATTGAATACGGAGAGCAATTTGAAAAAACAAGCCGAGTGGCTGAAGCGAGATTTGAAGAACACAGATAAGGAATGGAAAATCGTTGCGATGCACCGTCCGGCGTACGGGGGGAATTCATATAAGAAGGTTGAAGATTGGACGGATATTTTTGATGCGTATGAGGTCGATTTGGTGCTGCAGGGTCATAATCATGAGTACTCCAGATCCTTCCCGTTACGGGCTGGGAAAATCGTCCCTGAAGGTGAGAATCCGGTAGGTGCTAAAAGAGGTACGGTATATGTTGTGACCAATGCATCTGGTGGGAAGTTTAATGAGAAAAAAGAAGATCAGTTCTACCATAAAGTTCACATTCAAAACTACAAGCAAATGTTCGCAGGGATTAGCGTTTCCGGTAATACATTAACGTATCAGGCATATGATGTGGATGGTAAGATGCTGGATGAATTTGTGCTTACGAATTAAGTAGTAGTAACTTTCTTCGCCGTTAGGGTGGACTTATATCTTCGAGAAACAGATGCCATCTCAAAAAGAGGCATCTTTTTTTTGAAATAGAAGGATAATTTATATGCTTACGCTATAAATTATCCTTCTATTTCTCGCTTAAAGGTTTACCGTCCTTATAGGGACGTCGAAGGCGTTAGCTAGAGAGTAATTAGGGAAAACTCCCTGAAAATAGCCGATGTAAGCTTTAAATGAACAAAAACAGGGAATTCCTCCCTATATATCAGGGTAGTTTCTTTATTTTCCAGCAAATCAGCTAAATTATAGGGAGGTTTTCCGTAATTATTCTATCGGCGCTGTTTTGTGTTGTTATAACGTTTGACCACTATCTACAGCAATGATCTGTCCGGTTATGGCTTCCTGTTCCAGTGTTGCGCAGACAAATTGAGCGATATCTTCAGCAGATGAAATTCGTTGGAGCAGCAGATTAGGTGCTAATTTATGCATCTGCTCTTCTCGTCCAGACCACCATCTGGTAGCAACGGCTCCCGGTGCGACACAGTTAACTCTAATATTAGGAGCCAGTGTGTGGGCTAGAGATTTCGTAAGACCATGAACAGCAGCTTTGGAGACGGCATAAGGGAGGGATGAGCCTAAGCCAGTTTGTCCGGCGATGCTGCCGAGATTGACGATGGCGCCTGAGCCTCTCTGGTTCATATATGGCGCAACCGCTCTGGCGCAGAAGAACATTCCTTTCACATTTACATCATAAAGCTCATCCCATACTTCCTCTGTTGCTTTTTCCAGATCCCCTAGCGCAATATGTTTAGTAATACTGGCGTTATTCACCAGCAGATCTATCGTCTCAAAATGCTGAATAATCGAATCGACCATACTCCGTACCTCCTGATCCTTAGAAACATCGGCTTGTAATGCTATGGCTTGCCCCCCTTGATTTATAATCGTATTCACGGTTTCATTGGCTTCTACCTCGGATCTAGAATAGTTCACTGCAACACGTGCTCCGCGTCGGGCTAATTCCAGACTTACAGCCTTGCCAATTCCCGTACCTCCACCAGTTACTAATGCTACTTTATTGTTGAGATCCATCCTTACTCACTCCTTAGGTTGGCGTATGTTGTTGATATAGAGTATTCTATAGTGATTATTGGATTTCGTATAATTGAATAAAATGAAGGTTTGGTTCAATTTATTTGAACTAAGTAGTGGAGGTCACTAAAATGGATCTGAAAACAATAAAAACCTTTCAAACGATCGTGATTTCAGGAAGCTTTAACCGTGCAGCAGAGGAATTGAATTATGCCCAATCAACAGTTACCATGCAAATGCAGAGGCTTGAATCCGACTTAGGCTGTCAATTGCTTGAGCGTGGAAAACAAATCAGCTTAACAGAAGCTGGTAGATTGTTTTATGAACAGAGCTTACATATCGTTAAGGACATGGAGCGGCTTCAGAGCCGTTTGGCTGATTTGAAAATTGGCGAGGCTGGCAACGTCCGCATAGGGGTAACAGATCCGACGGCGAGCTATCGTTTACCGCAGCTGTTAAGTAGTTTTATGGCGCAGTTTCCGAAAGTAAAAGTCTCCGTGGAGATAGCGGGAACCGCAGCACTCAGTGAACTACTTTTGCGAGGCGAAATTGATATGGCTGTATGTTCAGCGCCAGAGCTGGGTAAGGAGCTTTATTTTGAACCCTTATTTACGGAGGAATTTGTGTTATTAATGCCAGAAGAGCATCCGCTAGCTTCCAAGGAGAATATCACCCCGGAGGATTTACAGAATCATCGGTTACTTATTACGGCAGCAAACTGTCCTTATCGAAAAAAATTAGAAAGTGTGCTACAGGAATCAGGTGGAACGCCATTCGATACTATGGAGATTGGAAGCATGACGGCTCTGAAATATTTTGTGGAAAGTGATTTAGGTGTCGCTCTTGTCCCTGAGATAGTGCTGAATCCGGCTCCTGTCGGAACGGTGGTGCGGAAGCTGGAGGGAAAGGTTATTGATATGAGCTGCGGTATCCTATGTAAACTTTCGGATTATCCGCTCAAGCTAGCGAGCTCCAGATTGTATCATTTTTTAAAGCAGGAGCTAACCGCGACAAGGATATTTTGAATTTTAAACGAATTGTATGTATTAGGAAAAAATAGAGAGGGCGGTGCTTGATGTTTTTAAGGAGAAAATTCAGTTTCTGGTTTTCGATTATTAGTATCATCATCTGTCTGGGTGATTATTTGGGGATTGAGATCGCAAACATCATTCTTGTACGACTTAATCCAATTATAGATACGCTGATCTTCATGAAGCCCTTTGCAAACTGGATGGTTGATGTTAATAATACGGAATGGGCTGCAAGCAGTATATTAATCAGCGTCAGATTTCCCACGTATGTAATTCATTTTGGGACGTTCCTGATTTTAGGACTTCTTATAGATTATCTTATACATATATTTAAACAGAAGTAAAAAAGCGAGCAGTATTAGCCGAGATGAGGAAAGGTGAGAAGAGATGAGCGGAGCAGAGGGGAAGCTTGAGTTGGAGAGGATTGTTTTTATTGGGAGGACCTTTGAAGAGTACTTACGGATGTTTAATCTGAAGGAATCAGATCTCGTAGGTCAGCGGATACTTGATTGCCCAGCGGGCGCTTGTTCTTTTACAGCTATAGCGAATCAGCTTGGTGGTGATATAACGGCTGCAGATATCGCTTATTTTCACTCAACGGATGAACTTGCGGACAAAGGTGTTCAAGATATTGAGCATGCTATGTTTGAGCTGGAAAAGGTACAGGATAACTTTGTGTGGGACTACTTCAAGTCTATAGAGGATCTGACACAAGCGAGGAGTAAGGCTTTAAACGATAACATCAAGGATCAGAGACAAAACCCGGAGCGATATGTTCCTGTGGTTTTACCGGATCTGCCGTTTAATGATGAGGCTTTCGATCTGACGTTGTCTGCACACTTCCTGTTTATGTATAGTGATCGGCTGGACTATGATTTTCATCTAAGGACCGTTAATGAACTTATGCGGGTGACGAAAGGGGAGCTTCGTATTTTTCCATTAGTTGATCTGTCCTGCAAAAGATATGCGCATTTAGATCGTTTTATAGATGAGCTGGTTCGCCAAGGTTTCGCTGTGGAGGAGATGGAGGTTCCTTATGAATTTCAAAAAGGGGCAAATCAGATGCTAAGAATTAGAAGAATGAAGCCATAAGATAGATAGCTATAGTTTGTTAAAAAACACACGAGGGTGTCCCTAAGCCTTTTCATCGCTTTGGGGACACCCTCGTTTTTAAATATAGCCCTATAAAAAATTACGCCACTCTCTCTTTAAGCTCTGCTACATAACAAGCAATTCCAAGTACCAGACCGAGTCTTACCAGAACCGCGCCGACCCATGGCAGCGAAGTAATCGCCAGATGAGAAATGACCCATCCACCGATGAAGGCACCTGTTGCGTTTCCGAGATTACCTGCGGAGTGGCTGGTTGTAGAAGCAAGTGCGGGAGCGGCCTGAGCCAGACTCATAATCCGTATTTGCAGACCTGGCATACCGCGAAGGAGACCATACCCCAGAAGAATATTGTAATTACCGCAGCAACTGGACTGTGCATCGTGAAGGAAAAGATCGTAAGGATGACACTGACTGCAAAATAAAGTCCCACGATAGAAGGCATCAGCTTCCAATCTGCAAGCTTCCCACCAACGATATTCCCGATGGTTACCCCACAGCCGAAGAGAACTAAAATCCATGTCACGCTATGCTCGGCAAATCCGGTCACCTGCTCAAGCAGTGATGCAATATAAGTGAACACCGTAAACAAGCTGGCGTTACCAAGCGCACCGATCAGTAAAAATAGAAGCAGTTTAGGATTAGCTAGCGCAGAAATTTGCTGGATTACACTAGCTGGTTTGTCTTGGTTAATCTTTGGAATGAAAATAAGAATGCCGATTAGTGCAGCGACTCCCATGACTGCAATCGCAGCAAATGAGGCGCGCCAGCCCATATTTTGCCCAATAAATGTCCCTAGAGGAACACCGACGATATTAGCAATCGTTAGACCCGCCATCATTATGGATACGGCTCCGGCCCGCCTATTGGGTTTGACCAGATTAGAAGCGATCACTGCGCCAACGCCAAAGAAAGTCCCATGTGTTAAAGCTGTAATAATACGAGCTACCATGAGAACGGCATAGTTTGGAGCAATGACAGAGATTCCGTTGCCAAGAATAAATAAAACCATGACCAGGCATAACAGTTTCTTTTGCGGGATTCGTTGCGTGAGGATGTTAGGATAGGAGCACCGACGGCTACCCCAAGGGCATACATCGTGATGAGCTGGCCTGCAGTTGAAATACTAACCTGTAAATCCTTGGCGACATTTGGTAAAATACCCATGATGACAAATTCAGTCATTCCAATCGCAAAAGCGCCTACCGTAAGAGAAAGAATAGAGATAGGGAAAGGTTCTTTGCGTGTTTTTTCCACACGTGCTGGTTCCTTGTTAATGTTTGGAATTGCGTTCATGATGCAGATGTTCAATCTTTCTTCTGTCTGGAATGAAGCTCCACCCTTATTAAGATGATAGATCCGACTTGTAAGTACTGCTTTATATTATTTAGTTTTCTGAATTATTTTCAAGGGAAATATTTATTTCAGATATTTTTCATTTAATTAAACATTGAAGGGATGGATGGTTCATGATGGATGAAGGCCAAGTCCGAGTGCTTGAATTACTGGAAATGAAGTTGATAGGCTTGAGTATTACTTCTTCTTTTATAGGGCATCAACCGGAAAGAGTAGAGGCGATGAAGCGAGAATTTTATAGTAGAAAAGATGAAATCAGCAACATCATTCACCCTGAACGTTATCTCAGCCCACATTTTACTACGGAGAATTTATTTACTTATATGATCTGTATGGAAGTGGAGGAGCTCACGAATGTTCCTGAAGGTATGCTTGGTTTTACGATCCCGACTCATCAGTATGTTCATGTAAAATCCAAAGGTGATCCCTATGATGATCTTCATAGTTATGTAAGGGAAAGCGATTTGCAAAGTAATGATCGTGCACTGGCTATTGAAGTCTATCAGTTTGCTAATCCTACGTGGCCTGATGAGGTTGATGTGTACATTCCATTGCGATGAGAAATAATTATAAGCAAGCAGCTTTAATGGCGCTTCAGCACTTTGACCTCGATTGGATGCAGATTCGTTTCAACCAACGATCGGACACCTGCACTTTTGTAATAGAGACTAATAAAGAGGGAACTTTCCTTCTGCGTCTTCACTCGGGGAGATCTAAAGAGGAAATTAACTCCGAAATCGCGTGGCTGGAGCTTTTGAAGAGGAAAATCGATGTCCCCCTGCCAAAAGGCGTTCATGATCGCACAGGTTCTGTTACGTTCCAAGTGGAGCAAGGTAATGGAGAGGGCGTATATGCATCGTTAATGCGCTGGGTTGAAGGCGAACATGCGAACGAAAGACTTACCGAAGAACAAATTTACAAAGAAGGCGTTCTATTAGCCAAGCTACATAAAGCGGCACAGGAGCTTGAGTTACCTCCAGGCTTTAATCGTCCCGTGTGGGATGAACATAGCTTTAGAAAAGCAATGCTCCGTTTAAAGCTGCACTACCATAGTTTTCTTTCGGATGATGAGTTCGTGCTGTATCAGACTGCGGCTGAGAAATTATGCGACTGGTTAAGCAAGCAGCATAAAAATAAGAACAGAAGGACTTATGGGGTCATCCATGGTGATTTACATCAAGGGAACATCATATTTAAAGAGGGTGAACCTCGACCGATTGATTTTGGAAGATGTGGTTGGGGCTATTATCTTTATGATGTGGCACATACGATTTTGGGAATAAATCCTCTGCAAAGAGAACTAGTCATTAAGGGCTACGAGAGTGTTAGCAAGCTAGATGGGGAGTGGTTGCAGACTTTAGAGAATTTTACGGTCATGGTTATGATCGAAAATTATTGCCATCACGCACCCGACCCTAGAGAAACCGAGGGACTGAAAGCAGAACAGCCTTATGCGCAAGCGATTCTAAGGAATTATCTTAAGGGAGATCTCTTTCTTTTTAACACAATTGAGATTTAACGTATAAAAATAGGGCCTCTTTGGGGAATTTATAAAAAGTTCCCTAAGGAGGCTATTTTGATGAAAAAAAGCTGGATTGCTCCTCTTCTTGTCGCAGTTATGCTCTTGCTGGGGCAACAACCTTGCTCGGCTAATGGGTTAGTTCAACCGCAATCCGAGGCTCCGTCCAGATCTGATTCGGAACCGAAGCTTCTAGATCAGGATTCCCGCGAGCTCATGTACAAAGACACACTGATGCTCTTTCTTTTGCCCCATATTGAGAAAAAAATTGCTGAGATTTATGCGCCACTTCTGACGATAACTCCGACAGTGTATCCTTATTTAGTAGAAGTTACAGATATGAAGCGAGTGAATGGATTTCGTCGGTTTGATTTCTTAATTACACTTAACATACACCCTACAGTGGGTCCACATCTTTCCGTTGGAGAGGATACTATGACTTTTAGAATCACTCCTGGTCCTAAGGTGAAGTTAGAATCGTTCAAGCATTTGAGAGACCCACGAAAGTCTGACCTTACACCAAATTATCAGGATATCTTGAGATAGTGAGTGCTGCTAAGCCATTGTGGGTGAAAGAGTATCTGCAAAGTTGTATATTGGGTATTGGGGAAGGAAAAGCTGGATAGTTGCAGTTTATACACTTATTTGAAGGGAATAGGGTGCTTGGTTGCTTTTAGTTGTATTTGGTGCAGTTAAAAGAGGGGGGTTCACACTAATTTGTTTATATCGTTGAATTTAGTTGCAGAGAATACACTTATATCGCTCGGGCATCAGGATGTAAAGGTAATAGATGTATAAAGTGCAATTAACGCTTACGATCACAAACGAGCTTTAGCAAAATAAAAAAAAGGCATGGGCTACGGTGCAAAGTCGAACTCATGCCCAGCTCACTAAACACTCCGATCTAGGGGTGTTTTTTTGTGGCTAGAATTGTGGTGGAATATGGGCGTGTATGGTATTATGAAAATAGTGGATTTAATGATTTAAGTTACTAAATTCAAATAAAAGGACGCGTGGAATTGGACAATCATAAGTACAATGGTGAACACAAGAGTGAAATTATAAGTGAAGTCAAAAGTGATGCCAAAGATAAAGTCAAGGTAGGCGTATCTACTAAAGACGGGCAGTTAGGGTTTCTTTTTACAAGGGGAGGTCTTCGGGAAGGAGCAGGCAGAAAAAGCACCGGGGTAACTAAAAAAGTATCTTTGACGTTACCAGAAAACATCTGGCAGGAGATAGAGCAGGCTTGTGAGGATCAGAATGCATCTCGCTCCCAAGTATTTCGGAACATCATTGAGGCGTATTTTGTAAAGGAATCTAAGGAGAGTTAGGTGAAGTTTTTGCTAATCCATGTATCAAAAGATTCCCTTGGTACCGCATTACAAGCAACCTTAAAAGCTATATCCGCGAATAGTTCCTCCCGTGTTCTTTCCGGAATACATATTCAGGCGCAAGCTGAGGGTCTGACTTTAACAGCCAGCAATATAAGAATGATCATTGAATATAAGCTTTCTGTGAAGATGGATTCGATAGTTGTTCACAAAACAGGTGAGATCGTAGTGCCTGCACGTTATTTTTATGAGATCATTCGCAAGCTTGACCCTGGATTAATTAAGCTGGAAATCGCAGAGTCATTGATTCTAAGTATCCAATCGGGTAATACTCAGTTTCGTTTATGTGGGATGGACACTGCAGAATTTCCGAGAATCCATTACATGGATCCTCCTTACCTTCAAAAGATACGTATGAAGAACACACTTTTGAAGCAAATATTTAAACGCGTGGTTTTTGCGGTCTCTTCGTCGGAAACTAGGCCTGTGCTCACAGGTGTTTCACTTCATATAGATAATCAAAATATTCGCGTAGTCGCCACTGATGGCATCCGCCTCGCCCAGCATGTTGTTGAAAACGTAGAAGATTACGGAGCAAGTCCTTTAAATGCCATTATACCGGGCAGCACCCTTGAGGATCTTTTAAAAATATTAAACGATGATGAAGGCAGCAGCACCCAAATAGAGATAGGTCAGAAACAAATCAGATTTACTTCTTATGGCTTGAGGGTTCAGTCTGCCCTGCTAGAAGGAACGTACCCCTCTATCGATAATTTAATTCCGCAGGTGTACCTCTCCGAAGTGATCGTTAAGACAGAGCGTTTGTTACATGTGGTTGAACGTATTTCTATATTGGCTGGTGAGAGTGTAACGCTCAGTGTACTTCCCTCCGGTATACTTAGTTTAATATCCAGGACCGCCGACGTGGGTGAGGCAAAAGAGGAGATTCCTTTGGAGTATCTAAAAGGTGAATATTTTCGAGTAGCTGTTAACGGAAAATATTTCAGAGACATCCTTCGGGCGATAGATAGTGAGACGCTTAGAATAAGGTTTGCTGGAAAAGAAAGACCACTGGTGATACAGCCTGCAGACACGACTTCGTCCACACTTTTTTTAATTACACCAATGAGGACCCAGGATTGAGGATATGCTTATGAATGTGGTATCTGTTGATCGGAACTTGCTGTCTATGGCTCGGTACTTACTATCTTTTGTTCGAATTCGATCGTATCGGACCGTATTGCAGCTATTTCTGCATTTTAGTTGATTTTGTTGAAGTATCGGACTGCATACTCTCAAGCCCCCTAATCGAGCTTGCTAAGAAGAGTTCTCTTTGCTGAAAAATATTACATTAATTCTTGGAGGATTGAATAATGAATCTGTTTAAGATAGGATCAAAGCCACTGGGGATCGAGCGGATTACAGCATTTTTAGAGGATAATTATGTGAGTATCGGCTACCCCGGAATAGGAGATTTGGAGAACATCAGTATAGAGGAGCTCCGTGATCGGTTGCTTCGTACTTACCAATACAGTGAGCTGGAGCTTACAGAACATTTGCAAGACATTCATCTGTTCGTACATACGATGCAGGATGGCGATTATGTGCTGGTGTGTGATGGAGATTGGGTACATCTAGGTGATCTTGGTGATTATTTTTACAACGAATTATTTGACGCGCCAAACATCGGTACATGTCATCGACGTGGTGTAACTTGGCTGAAGAGTCTTCCCATGACCGATCTGAACGCAGGGGTAAAAGAGTTTCTTAGCGATAGTGGAGCGGTTAAACAGTATAAGGGGCCGATGCCTTGTGCTCGTGTGGATCTGTGGATCACAGGTTCGTCTGATTCAGAGCAAGCGGCGAATAATCGAGTGCATGTGGATGAAGAGACATTATCAATGGCGCTCGGTATTTTGAAGGAAGCTCTTGTTAGTGAGAACGCCGAACGACGGGAACGAGCAGCGATTGCAATTCTTCAGTATGCTAAGTAGTGGAAAAAGGTTTCAGATCCACATCCTCAATAAAAAGCGTTCCATCCGCTATTCAAACATCGGATGGAACGCTTTTGTCATATCTACTGTTATCTTCGTTTGGTACTCAGATAAATTCAACGAATTCATTGACCGGTTTACGATAGCCACGTGGTCTGATTTTATGTTTCTTGTCTTTGCCGATTGTGATCAGCATAACAGGTACCATATGATCGGGTAGGTTTAAAGTGGAGTGAATGGCTTTCGGATCAAAGCCGATCATCGGGCAGGTATCCCAGCCTTTGTCTTTGGCAATCAACATGAAGTGCATGGCAGACAGGGAGGCATTGCGTATAGCCTCATCTCTTTGGAAAGCATCATTTCCTGTATAAGCATTGTTAATCGTTTCTATCTCTGCATCATAATCCTCTTGACTCATAGCCCCTAAAGCTTTAAGTCCTCCGAAGATTTCTGGAGCTTTCAGATAAGCATTCTTATCACCGAGTACCACAATTACCGCTGAGGCGGAGTGTATTTTATATTGACCGTAAGCCGCCTTACGAATCTCTTCTTTTAAATTCTCATCAGAAACCACTTTATAATTGGCATGTTGAAGATTATAAGCTGATGGAGCCAATCTGGCGTAAGAGAACATTTCCTCTAGTTCAATCTGAGGGATCTTCACCCCTTCAACAAAATTCATAGCAGACCTGCGGGATTCAATCAAATCTGTAAAAGCGCTCATGAGTTATTCCTCCATATGTTATGTATTTGCTTGTTAATTATAAACAAGTGATATTTATAAATAAACTAACTATTAGTTACTAACTCAAAATATCACAGTTAATTATATTCGTCAATGATTAAATTCACTTCATGTAGCTTTAGCCTTCTAAGTACTTTGAAGTGTGCGAAGAATAAATACATTGTTGTAAAATATTAGGATGTAAATTAGGATATTAGGATATGAAAAATGAAAAATGCTTTTATTAATGAAAGGGTGGGAATGTTGAACGATACTAGAGAGCAGTTGATAATAGACCTGCAAAGAATTGAAGAGAACGATTACGAGCTTAGAAGTAGGGAGCAACTAAGGGATTATGTGAAGCTGATGCTTGAGTACATAGGAGATCCACAGCCGGTGCTACGAGATGATTTGATCTATTCCACCTTCTACAAATGGATTAATGAAAAACAATGGTTTAGTGATGCGGAGCTTCGTGAACTTCTCTTGATTCTCCTTGACGAGCAGCATTTGTTCTATCACATTGACAGCAAAGAAGATCAGGCTGTGTTCACAAGAACGTTTTCGGTACTGGTCATTGCGCTTATTCTTCAGCGGAATAGGGAACAGGCTTTATTAGATAGCGCTGAGTTTACAAATGTGAAGGAAGCTCTGATTAGATATTATGAGGAAGAACAGGATTTACGGGGATTTGTGCATGAAGAAGGCTGGGCACACGCTGCAGCCCATGGCGCAGATGCCTTGGATGAACTGGTACTGTGCTCGGAGAGTGATGCTGCAATACGGGAAGAGGTTCTGGCAGTCATCCAAAGGATGCTCTACAACGATCAGTACATATTTAGCGACGAAGAAGATGAACGGATCGCTACGATTGTAGCTACAATCGTAGATCATCATTTACTTCCACAACAATCTATTGTCGACTGGATCGGCAACTTGGAGCAATGTGGGGGGTGGCCGAGAAGCCGCGGCCAGTACGTAGCTCGTGTAAACACCAAGAATTTCGTTCGTTCTCTGTATTTTAGATTGCTACCAATGAAGAACAATCCGGATATGGTCGAGTCTTTATTGAAAGCGGAGATGAATTTGAATAAATTTACACAATAAGTTTTTAATCACCTAAGCGTGTATAAATAATATCGAAATTTTGAATAATCGTTTTTTAATGTAATAAAAATCACAAAACTTTGGAGAAATTCAAAAACTTTGTGACATTTATAACTTGATAAGTGCTATAATAGGAATATGGAATTATAAGTATTACGTTTTTCACTACTATTAAGCAGTAAAGCTTATTGCAGAGGAGATTTGGATATGTCAGAAACAATCACTCAAACACACCCTGAACAAGAATCACCCAAATTAGCTGTCACTAAAGAACAAATGAATGTTCTGGAGCAGCTTTTGAAACCGGAAGTTCAGGAATCGTTAACTGTCTTAGTGGAACAGTTGCCAAAATTAACAGAGCTTGTCGGCGTGCTCACAAAGTCATATGACTTTGTACAAACAGTCGCTGCGGATGAAGTGTTGAAAAGTGATACGGTAAGTGCAATTAAAGAACTTGCTGAACCTGTGGTGCATTCCGCGAAGAATATGGCAGCTACAGTGATCGAAGCGCAAGATCGTGCGAATGAAAATAGCGATGTTATCGGTATATTTGGTCTTATGAAGATGATGAAAGATCCGCAAGCGCAGAAGCTTTTCCGTTTCGTAAATGCTTATCTTCAAGTCGCCGGCGAACGCAGTCAGCAGAAATAATAATTTTCATATCTCATTCGTAAGGACGGAGGAAACATCATGTCTAAACATATTGTCATTCTAGGAGCGGGTTATGGCGGTCTACTAAGCGCCTTAACTGTACGCAAGTATCTGAAGAAAGACGAAGCTAAAATTACAGTCGTTAATCAATATCCTACACATCAAATTATTACAGAATTGCATCGTCTTGCAGCGGGTAGTGTTGCAGAAGGTGCTGTTGCTATGCCACTAACTAAGCTTTTTGCAGGTAAAGATATCGACCTGAAAATCGCGAAAGTTAATTCTTTTTCTGTTGAGAACAAACAAATTACTTTATCTGATGGTGTGACATTATCCTACGATGCTTTGGTTGTGGGTCTTGGAAGCACTACGGCTTATTTTGGCATTCCAGGGCTTGAGCAATACAGCATGGTATTGAAATCGGCAGCGGATGCTAACAGAATTCATCGTCATATTGATGAGCGTATCCGTGAATATGCGAAGTCTAAAAATGCAGCGGATGCGAGCATCCTAATCGGCGGCGGTGGCTTAACAGGCGTTGAACTTGTTGGTGAAATCGCTGATGTGTTGCCAACACTCACTAAGAAATACGGCGTGGATCCTAAAGAAATTAAACTTATGCTGGTTGAAGCAGGTCCTAAGATACTTCCAGTATTGCCGGATGCACTGATCGAACGCGCAGTGGTAAGCCTAGAAAAACGCGGTGTTCAATTCTTGACGGGTCTACCTGTTACGAATGTAGTAGATAATGTAATTGATTTGAAAGACGGTCAAAAAATTATTGCTAACACATTCGTATGGACGGGTGGCGTACAAGGAAATCCACTTATTGGCGAATCCGGTCTTGAAGTGAATCGTGGCCGTGCAACGGTGAATGAATTCTTGCAATCCACATCACACAAAGACGTATTCGTTGCTGGCGACAGCGCCGTTGTCTTTGCAGAAGATGGTCGTCCATATCCACCAACTGCACAGATCGCTTGGCAAATGGGTGAATTGATCGGGTACAATCTTTATGCGTACTTGAAGGATAAATCATTTGAATCCTTTAGTCCTATCAACTCAGGTACGCTTGCGAGCTTAGGTCGTAAAGATGGTGTAGCCATCGTTGGTGCTAGCTCAACTCCGCTAAAAGGATTACCTGCAACCTTGATGAAAGAAGCAAGTAATATTCGTTACTTGTCCCACATTAAAGGATTGTTTAGCTTAGCTTATTAATTGTATTATTGGAAAACCTGCTCTGATTTGAGCAGGTTTTTTGTTGATCTCTAGTGGTTTCTACCATTAATTGTCAATAGTTGTCCTAGTACGTAGTATTCGTTTTTGATATAATAGATTGGCTAATATTAACAGAGGTAGTTAGAGGAGGATTACATGATGTTATTCCAAAAAAACGATGTCATTTTGTTTCAAGGCGATAGTATAACAGATTGCGGTCGCAATTATGAAGACGTTTCATCGCTTGGTGAAGGTTATGCATTGATGATCGCCGCCCGACTGGGGCATTTATACCCGGAGAAGAATCTTACGTTCTTTAACCGCGGAATTAGCGGCAACCGTGCAGTAGATTTGCAGGGACGCTGGGATAAGGATTGCCTGGATCTGAAGCCGACTTGTGTGTCCATTTATATTGGTATTAACGACACTTGGCGCCGCTTTGATTCTGGTCAGGAAACAACGCCAGAACAATTTGAAGCTGCCTATCGTGACCTGATCGAACGGACGCAGAAATCACTGAACGCCAAATTAGTCCTTATTGAGCCGTTCGTGTTGCCTGTACCAGAAGATCGTAAAACTTGGCGCCAAGATCTTGATCCTAAAATTCACATCACTCGTGAACTGGCACGTGAATATGGTGCACTGCTTGTTCCACTAGATGGCCTGTTTGCTGCGGCTTCAGTAAAAGCTGAACCTGCTTACTGGGCTCCGGATGGAGTACATCCTTCACCTGCAGGCCATGCGCTTATTGCAGATGCTTGGCTGAGAACGGTAGGCGCAACGATATAAGCTTAATGGTCTGATCGTATCTCTACATATTTATTTGATTCTATAAGACTAGAACCACTCATTATAGGAGCAGGTTGTAGTCTTTTTTTATTACAGTTCGGAAAGTCGATTTCTCTATATTTAAGGACACTGTTATAATTGGATTATGTTTCTTTTATTGGAGGCGGTTCACATCAGGCGAATACTATGTGTTGTACCCTTGTTGTTAGTTACTCTGTTAAGCGGGTGTAAGAATGATGTGGGATTCATCAATGCAAGGTGGATCGCCGGAGTGTCTTTAACCCCTGTAACAACTAGTAATCAGAACCGAGTTGACCAACCAGAACATTCTGAGACCCTAATACTGAAGGACTCCGCTCTGATTAAGGCGCTTGCGGAGGCTATGAACAAGAGTGGAAAATTATCAGGTGAGCTAGATTGGGCTCCTGAATTCGATATGAAGCTTGTTTATGGTGATGGCTACTCGGAGGATTATTACATTGCAATAGGTGATGAACTTGGCTATAAAGGAGTATTTACTACAGCAGAGAATAGTGGTCAAGGCTACTCGATTCCGGTGAAGAATTCGGACCAATTAAGGAAACTCATTTTTGGAACAGCAGATAAGGGCGACATCGAACAGACGGAGCCTGTGGAACCTTCTGTTACGGCTACAGGTCCAGTAACGATATCACATAATGATCTGTATCCGGTAACTACTAGAGCACAATTCTTGAATCTGCAGCTTTTAGATGGAACATACAGTGAGGATTGGGCAACACCAGGTCCGTTGGTGGGAAGAAATTGGAGTGGTCGATTTGGGCTCTTTGTGACCGATGAGCAAGGAAACACTCTGAGAAGCTTTCCGTTAAGTGATCGTTTTGCGGCCCCATTGATATTTAACGATTTTTTTCAGATTCAGTTTGAAGATTATAATGGAGACGGTGATCCGGATTTTACGATTGGTCAGTACGGATCAAGTAACGGTTATTTCTACAAGCTATTTACGCTTAGAAAAAATAACGTTATAGAAGAACTAGGGATCAAACCCGGCTCTGATTTGTTTATCAGCACTCCTGAGGGGTATTCGATAAAGCTTGATAAAGTCGATGATCATAGCTTCAAGAAAAGTTATTACGATAACAAAGCGGGTAAACAGCTGGAAGATATTTTTCAGTGGGACGGGAGTGTATTTCAGCAGATCGACAAGTGATTCATACAAGAAGTGAGAGGAATGTGTGATAGATGACGAGTGATACCGTACAAGATTTAGAAGGGCTAAAAGCAATTGGGAAAGTGGTAGGACATACCATCGCCGAGATGAAGAAGAAAGTGACTCCAGGCATGACAACAGCGGAGCTTGATAGGATTGGAGCTGAAATTCTAGCGGAATTCGGAGCATCCTCAGCCCCTATGAAAACGTATAATTTTCCAGGCAGCACCTGCATCAGTGTGAATGAAGAGGTTGCTCATGGGATTCCTGGTCCTAGAGTGATTAATGCCGGTGATTTGATCAATATTGATGTATCTGCTGAGCTAAATGGTTATTATGGAGACGCCGGAGTTTCTTTTCAATTACCGCCCTATAATGATGATATTCTGCGTCTGTGCCAGAGTACAGAGGAAACTATGATGAGCGTGATCAATCATCTGAGAGCAGGGATGAAGGTCAATGAGATTGGTAGAATGATGGAGCTTGAAGCTCGAAAACGCGGCTATAGAGTGGTTCGTAATCTGTGCAGCCACGGGATTGGTAAATCACTGCATGAGAAGCCGTTTGAAATCTTACCTTTCTATAATCCTAGAGTGACTACAGTGTTAAAAGAGGGACAGGTGATTACGGTTGAACCCTTCCTCTCTACTGGAGCTGACTACGTGGAGCAGCAGTCAGATGGATGGACACTAAGCGTTGTAGACAACGGCCGGGTAGCACAGTTTGAACATACGATTATCGTGACTAAAGGTGAGCCTATTATCCTAACCAAGCCATAAAGAGGAGAGTGCGAATTTGAAAGTCGCCTTTATACTTTTTGACGGGATTACGTGGGGACGCGGAAACTTCGTTATGATGAGGCTTTTGTCTCGTGGATTGCAGGTGCCCACAATGTTCCTTATAAGGTGTCGGTCTG
Organism: Paenibacillus sp. FSL K6-0276; assembly: GCF_037977235.1. Classification (NCBI taxonomy): domain Bacteria; kingdom Bacillati; phylum Bacillota; class Bacilli; order Caryophanales; family Paenibacillaceae; genus Paenibacillus; species Paenibacillus sp. FSL K6-0276. The sequence goes on from NZ_CP150276.1 coordinate 2,394,931, forward strand.
CACAGGCTCGCTGCTGCTAGGGGCTGCGGGGTTGTTAGAAGGAAAAAAAGCCACTACCCATCCATCTGCCTATGAATTACTAAGACCCTATTGTGAAGAAGTTGTGGAGACTCGTATTGTGCATGATGGTAATGTAATTACAGGTGGTGGAGTTTCTACTTCCATAGATCTGGGGTTATATCTGACTTCACACTTGGTTGGAGAAGCAGCGATGAATTCGGTGAAAAAACAGATTGATTATCCATACGAGATGCAGGGAATCGTTCAAATCTGAAGTTAAACACCGGAGGAAGCACAGATGAATTTGGAACATTATATGATCATAATTGCTCAAGGTTTAGCCGAAGTACTTCAGCGCGGAAAGGTTTGTCATTTAGAACAAGGGTTTATGACAGAAGCGGAACGTGGCTGGTCGGGTGCAGAGGTACGTCGTTTAGAGGTTACCTACGAAAATGGTAACAAGGAGAGCTTGATATTTAAAAAAGCGACTCTAAAAGAACGCATGGCGATAGAAAATGTGGGAAGTGTTAAATCTCCTCCTTCTGGCACAGATTGGTCGCCAAGGGTTGCGGAGGCATTCTTGGGCCTACTGAACTAACAGGTAAACGTCTGCTTCAGATGCTGAAGATTGTGCTTACAGGTGAATTTCCTGAGCGTAGGATTGATTACTCCAGGGAGATTTTCTCAAAGCTGCTCAAGGAGCATAAGAACGGTACGCTACATAAGCTTAATTAGATAGTTACAACCTATTACATTTTAATGCAGGTGAAGGTAGATCACGAATTCGAAAAACACATGTTATCGTGGAGAATCGAAATCTACCGTAACCGGCCAGCTGACAAAAATATTCAGAACAGGAGGGGTACGATGAGTGAGCGATTGCCCTGCCAAACCTCAGATTGCAAGGCAAGTATTCTTCCTGCAACTGCTTTAAAAACAGGTGGGATTTGCATGCCGTGTCATCAGAGGGAGATTGCTCTGGAGAAACAGGCATTTATTGAACAGAATCGAAAAGATGTTGATTTGTATGCAGATGTGAATGATCCAGTTGAAATTCTAAAAATCATGCACAAACCGCGGAAGTACAATCCGCTTGAACACGAAATCCCCTATCACAAAACCGCGCAAAAAATGTATCATCAGCTGACTGAAAGCGAACGGGAGCGATTGGAGACCTATGCGATTACGTTGATGGAAGAAGATGATTTTGACCAGGCTGAAACCATTCTGCTATCGCTTGCATGTTTTTTAAGTGCACGTATAGAACGGGGGTTGGAGTCTTTTTTTCGCAAAGGAAAGTATTATCCCGGTATTCTCTATAAGGATGCAGGTCAGGTTATCCGCGATAAGCTCATTCATCAGTTAGAGTTCGATTCGGAGAATCGTAATCACTTGCTGCTCGCTCTCGCCTGGATTGGTGATGAAGAGGTTGTTCGGCAGTTCGAGACATGGCGGCAGCATCCGCCTCGATGGGCCCCAGAGTTAAATATATCTCCGGAAACCTACGCCCATGAAGCAGGCTGGGAGTTAGATAATGATGGCGGGAAAAGGCTTCTTTTTTACCCCGAGAGTTATCATTTTAAAGTACGCGTTGCAGGAAGAGGCGGTATGGATCGGGCTCCTTCGGCGGTTGCGGCATTGCAAGCAGGTGAACATTCCTGCCCATGGTGTGCCAGTAAACTGACAGTACTATTTGATTACAACTTGCAGAACCCACTGATTCAATTTATGAAGCTACCCGGTCAGCGGTTAAGGATTGCAGCTTGTATGCACTGTAATTGTTATGGCACCGTGTTTATGAATGCAGATCTGGATGGCAGGTACTCGTGGAGTGATTATAATGTCGTTCCCGATTTTTTGCCTGAAAATGAAGATATGGAGCAAATATCATGGCACGCCATGGAGCTATCGGAACGACTGATGGGAGCCTATGATAATGCGTATTGGATGCTTGAGGCGCCTGCATCGAAGATAGGAGGACATCCGACCTGGATTCAGGATGCGGAATATCCTGTGTGCCCTTGCTGTTCGACGACGATGAAGTTTATTGCGCAAATGGATATGGAACAGGCCGAGGATAGCGAGGGGATTTATTATGCATTTCTGTGCGAGGCTTGCCTGAAGGTAGCTGTGAATTACCAGCAGACGTAAAGTGCTTTACCAAAATTAAACTTTGAAAACAAGGATGTCCCTCGTACAACCTTCAGTCATACGTAGTTTTACATACATTTAATATGCCACATATGCTTAAGTGATATAACAGAAAGAACTAGGCGAAAAGGTGGCTGTTAGATGAAACTAAGTAAAGAGGAAAAATCATGGATTCTATATGACTGTGGAAATTCGGCTTACTCGATGGCAGTTACAACGGCTTTACTGCCTATTGTATTTGGGATGTTTTCGAATGTGAACAGCAGCATGGATTTGGGGTATTTTAATTCAATTGCAAGTATTCTGGTGGCGATCCTTAGCCCGATTTTAGGGACGTTGGCAGATTACAAGGATAAGAAAAAACGCTTCTTTGTATTTTTCTCTTTGATTGGCGTGATGGCTACAGCTTCACTGGCGTTCGTTGCACCTGAGAGCGGACAGTGGCAGTTATTGATTGTATTTTATATCTTGTCAGTCATAGGTTTTGCAGGAGCCAATATTTTTTATGATTCTTTTCTGGTGGATGTAACCACCGATGAAAGGATGGATAAGGTATCCTCAAAAGGTTTTGCTTTTGGATATATCGCCAGCGTCATTCCATTTGGTATCAGCCTACTATTGATTCTGTTTATGGGGATGGATAAATCGATTGGTTATCAGATTGGATTCATAATCACTGCCCTTTGGTGGGGACTGTTGACCATGCCGATGATCAAGGATGTGCAGCAGAGATATTATATTGAACCTGAACCCAAACCGGTTATTAATAGCTTTAAAAGACTGGGAGACACATTTAAGAATGTCAGACAGCATAAGGTGGTATTTGTTTTTTTAATCGCCTACTTTCTCTATATTGATGGGGTAGATACGATCATTAAAATGGTAGTTCCATATGCCACATCGGTTTTGGGTGCGGATGCTTTTGACACCTTTACTTTACTGGGGATCTTATTAGTTATCCAGATCATTGCTTTTCCATGTGCCATCCTGTACGGTAATCTCGCCAAAAAATACTCCGCTAGAACGATGATCATCGTGGGGATTTTTACATATATCATTTCCTGTATCGCGGCTTACTTTATCACTTCAGTGTGGCATATATTTATTCTGGGTGCGCTAATTGGTTCGGCCCAGGGAGGGATTCAGGCGCTCAGCAGATCTTATTATGCGAAGATTATTCCTAAGGAAAAATCCAATGAATTCTTTGGATTTTACAATATCTTTGGCAAGTTTGCGGCGATTGTTGGTCCTGCTGTGATGTCTTTAACGACTACCTTAACAGGCAATGCAAAATTTAGTATTTTAGCGATTATCCCACTATTTATTATTGGATTCTTCGTATTTATAACTTTACCTAAAGAGCAGCTTGGACAAGATGAATCGAAGGGACTTATCCTATGAAGTCAAGTAAAGAACAAACGGCAATGGCCAAACATCTGATTGTCATCTCTTACGATGCCTTTTCAGAAGACCAATGGGAAATGGCTAGCCGTCTTCCAAACTTATCGAAATTGATCAAGAGTGGAGCGCATAGCAATAAAATGAAAAGTGTATATCCCACGCTCACTTATGTGGTGCACACTACGATAGCGACCGGTGTATATCCGGATAAGCATGGCATTCATCACAACAATCCATTTCAACCGTTTGTGAAGGAAAAGGAGCAAAGCTGGTTCTGGTTTAGAAATGCGATAAAGGTGCCCACGATTTACGATGCTGCGCGCAAGCATAACATGAGTACCGCTGGAATCCTCTGGCCGGTATCAGGGAAATCCTCAATCCAATACAATATCCCTGAAATTAGAGCCATCAAAAAAGAAAATCAGGCACTGAAGGTGTTAAAAAGCGGGAGTCCCTTATATTGTATCGAGATGGAGCTGAAATACGGCAGGCTTCGAAAAGGGATTGAGCAGCCCTATCTGGATGACTTCACGACAAAATGTGCGATAGAAACGATTAGGCGTAAAAAACCTAATCTTCTCATGATGCATTTGATTGATCTGGATGACGCCAAGCATGTTTACGGCACTGACAGCGATGAAGTGAAGCAGGTAATCACACGTATGGATAAACGGCTAGGCGATATTATGCAAGCAGTGGATGAAGCCGGTATACTGGATGACACAGTTTTTTTAGTTTTGGGTGACCATGGCCAGTTCAATGTTAGGTACAAAGTGCATTTGAACAACCTTTTGCAGGAAAAAGGGCTGATTTATGAAGAGAATGGTGAAATGAAGTGGAGGGCTTACTTTCAGTGTGGGGGCGGAGCCGCTTATCTGCATATCAAACATGGGGATGAAGAAGCTGAACAATTAGCATTAGCTGCGATTCGGGGTGATATGAAAGATGACGCTTCTGGCATAGAGGAATTGTATGCTAGAGAGGAGCTGGATCATCTACATGTGGGCCAATCTACTAAGTATATGCTTGAAGCTAAAAGAGGCTATTGTTTCGATGAAAGTATGGATGAACCAACGATTGTTGATTTGGACAAACAAGGGATTAAATATGCTACTCATGGCTACTCTCCCGATAAAGAGGATTATAGATGCAACTTGGTGATCTCAGGGAATAAGGTTAAAAGTGATTATCCTATAGGGGATCTCAAAATGGTAGATATAGCCCCTACGATGGCAAAGATTTTAGGGATTGATTTTAATCATTGTGACGGAAGATCTTTAGATGAAATTTTCATTTACTAAAGCAAGCTGTGAGAAAAGCATTCATTATTTACTAAATAACGCGTGGGTAGAGAAGAGCCTTCTCTCGCCAGCGCGTTATTTGTTTTCCAACTGCCCCCTTTATTTGGTATAGATTGAATATAGATAAAGTCGGTATACTTACTAGAGCAATATCCATATACAATGGAATTAAGATGGATTGAGAGGAGAATTGGATATGGATGCTGTTAATAGACAAAAAATTTTAAATAAAAATGACAAACTTATTAGTATGGTTATTGAACGTGCCAAGAGAGATTTTCCTGATGATATTGCAATCATTGGGCTTACAGGTTCTTTCAGTACCGGAGATTTTCATGAAAAAAGCGATCTTGATCTAATCATAATTAATAACACGGCCCAAGGTTGGGGGATATCTTCGTGTTTTATTCTGGAGGATATCGGATACGACCTATATTGTACGCCATGGGAAACAAGGATAGAAGATCAAGCGAATCTTGAGAGCCCAATGATTTCGTGTCTGATAGATTTAGAGCTGTTATATTGTGCGAAACCCGAATATCTGGTAAAGCTAAATTTATATAAACAGAGAGCACTCGATGCTTTGGCAAAGCCTATAGGGAGTGAATGTATCAGTAGAGCGAAAAAGAGTATAGACATTGCAAAGCAAGAATATACGAATACATTACTTTCTGAAGATATCGGAGCTGTGAGGTATGCTTCATGCGAAGTTGTATACAATTTGGTAAATGCTCTAACACATTTGAACAATACCTATTTTAAACGGGGACTTAAGAGATATCTGCAGGAAATAGCTACATATCGTTATATTCCTGATGATTTTGAAATTATATATATGGCTGTGATCGATGCGAAGACTATCGCTGAAATCAGAAGTACATCATATAGATTTCTAGAAAGCGTTAATGATTTATATAAAAAAATGTATAAGGATTTTGTGATTCAGCCTGTCCCAACCTATGATAATCTTGGTGGCACCTTTGAGGAATTGTGGTGTAACAGCCGTAATAAGGTTATAGCAAGTGTGGAATTAAATGATAAATCTTATGCTTATTATGTAGCAATGGGCATACAAAATTTTCTTGATGAAATGACAGAATCAAGTGGAACGAAAAAGTTTGATATTATGCAGTATTTTGATTCAGATCATCTACATTTATTTAAAGAGCAGTTTCTGCAAGTCATGGATGAATATCTGGAAGAATACAATAAGGTAGGAAGGAAAGTTGAACGATACGATACTTTTGAGCAATTATATAACGAATATATGAGGGTATGATAGAGAAGAAACCAGACTACGAATTTTCGTAGTCTGGTTTTTTTATATTTTGTGGAACGACAAAATTATTATAAGTCATATGGGTAAAATAAACGATCATCATACTAGTGATGTCCGATTTGCCAAAGTAGTGATATTTATTATAGACTGTTTTTTATGAGTTCTTGTCCAGTGATAAGAGAAACTAATTAGAAGCGGGGAAATTTAATGAATGAAATGAGACATCAAAAATCAAATAAGCTGAAGATTTTTTCAAAAGTTATATTAATTATTATAGGGGCTCTTATAGCTGCGTATGGTCTTGAAGCAGTGTTAATACCCAACAACGTCTCAGACGGTGGTGTGACAGGTCTAAGTATCGTTGGCTCAAAACTGTTTGGATTACCGTTAGGGATGTTAATTGCCGTAATTAACATCCCTTTTGTTTGGCTAGGATATAAGCAAATTGGTATAAGCTTTGCTGTTTATTCCGTTATCGGTATTTCCTCGCTAGCCATTGGCACTAGTCTTATGCACCATGTACCTACGATTATTGAAGGAGATACATTGTTAGTTACCGTTGTCGGTGGGATTATCATCGGTTTTGGTATGGGTTTAGCCTTACGTAACGGTGGGGCAATAGATGGGATAGATATGTTAGCTGTATTACTTTCACGAAAGTTACCTTTTGGGACTAGTGATCTAATCTTATTTTTAAACATGTTTGTCTTTATTGTTGTTTCAACAGTATTTGGTCTACAAGGGGCTATCCTATCAGCACTCGCTTATTTTATTGCTTCAAAAGTGATTCATATTGTTGAAGAAGGTTTGAGTGGCTCTAAAACTTTTAAAATCATTACCGTTCAACCGGAAATTATGGTAGAAACAATTCGTGACCGATTGGGTCGTGGGGCAACCTATACAGATGCTTACGGTGGCTACTCCAATGAACAATTCAAAGAAATCACCTGTGTAATTAACCGTCTGGAAGAAAGTAAAATCAAAGAAATCATTCATGAAATTGACCCTAACGCTTTTGTTGTAGTATATGATGTAGCAGAAGTCAAGGGCGGTAATTTCAAAAAGCATAATATTCATTAATTACGATCCTCAAGTACCATCTCTTCAAGTGTTTGACAAATGCATAAAATGTAACTATTATTGTTGCATCTGATTAATGCACTTGTTATTAGCCGGGCAGTAAGGCAGAAGGAGAGATTTATAGTGAACATCAGCACCCGATTTGCGGTAGCCATTCATATATTAACATTAATCGACAGTAATAAAGAGGGCAAAAGCACCTCGGAGTGGATAGCTGGTAGCGTGAACACAAACCCTGTAGTTATCCGCCGGCTAACGAGTATGCTGCAAAAAGCAGGACTGGTAACAGCCCGCCCGGGAGTCGCAGGAGCCTCGCTTGCACGCAGCGCCTCTGAAATTACACTACTTCAGATTTATAAGGCAGTAAACGCGGTGGAGGAGGATTCGTTGTTCTCGGTTCATGAGCACCCCAACCCCGAATGTCCAGTCGGTAAAAATATAGCCAGCGCCATTGTACCCGTATTCTCGCTCGCGCAAAAGGCGATGGAGAATGTCCTTCAGGAGGTTACTTTGGAGCAGATTGTGAATGAAATGCCTGAAATATAACCACTCCATATCTCAACTTAGAATGAAGACCACAACATGTGCTAACGTGATTGTGGTCTTTTTTTGAATACTACAATGGTTAATGTCCTGGTGAGACAGCTTGAGCCAACGATAGAGATGCTTGATCGATTAGTAGAAGACAAGGAAGTGAAGTGTTTCACATACCGACCTTAAATAAAGATGTCACACCCGATTTGGATAAGGAAAGTACGGAGGATCCTTCTATTCTCGAACCTTGTGACGTATATAACGGATTCACTAAGGCCGATGTTATTCTGCTCATAATCACAAGGCTGTTCAATGGCTCGGTTATGGAGAGTAACGACTCAAAGAAGGGAAGTAAGACGTAATCATAGAATCTGTATTTAGAAGGCAGATAACAGATAATACTTCATACAGGGAGACTCTAAGGTGTTGAAGAAATGGTACACTGTTTCCTTATAGCATGGAAGAAGTACATAATGAAGATATGAAGAAGATAGAGGATATTATACAATCTATAAAGTTTACAAAAGATAAAGTGGAAAAATGAACGGAGGATCTACAGTGGAACAAATCGCATTAATCTCAGATATTCATGGAAATATCCCGGCTTTGACAGCCGTATTAGATGATATTAAGCAGCGTGGAATTCGCAGAGTATTTTGCCTAGGGGATATCGTTGGAAAGGGGCCGAATTCAGATCTAGCCGTTGATATCATAAAGAAAAATTGTGAAATCAGTGTTATGGGGAACTGGGATGATTTAATGAATCAGGATGTTGATTTTGAAATGGCCCGGTGGAGTCGGAAATTGTTAGGTAAAGATCGACTTGTTTATTTAGGTACCTTATCGTTCTCGATTGAGTTTATGATGAGTGGTAAGTTTATTCGATTATTTCATGCTTCACCGCGAAGCTACTATGAACGGATTCAGCCTTGGGATGATTACGAGAAGCAACTGTCTATGTTTGGTTGTTCCGATCTCTGCCAGGAGAAGCGACAAGCGGATATCGTAGGTTATGGGGATATTCATAATGCGTATATTCAGCATCTAGAGGGTAAGACCTTATTTAATGTAGGCAGCGTGGGGAATCCTCTTGACTTAACTCAGGCATCTTACGTGATTTTGGAGGGGGAGTACGGAGGAGTGTCAACAGCTCCTTTGAGTATACAATTTGTAAGAGTTCCTTATGATATTGAGTTAGCCGTTCAACAAGCCATAGATGCCGTTATGCCAGCTACAGAGCCATATATTCGAGAGCTTAGAACCGCGCAGTACAGAGGGAATGTCCGGGGATAATGATGAATAAGCTCGTAGCGTTACATTAGATCGGAAAGGGATGATCCCTTATGAAAATGGTTAGTGCTTTTGAGCATTATGAATCTTTGATTGATGAGGGGAATGATCCAGCACAAGATCCTCCCATTGGACAGGCCTATATGAGTCAGTGGGATGGGCCTCTTTTCTTCGATGGATTGAATGGAAATGATAAACGGGTGTTAGAGATTGGAATTGGAACAGGAAGAGTTGCTAAATCGGTCTTAGGTTTGGGATGCCGGTTTCTCACAGGAATTGATACCTCGCCAAAAACACTAGCAAGAGCGGATCTGAATCTTAGAAATTTCTCCAATAAAGAGCTTGTGCTAGCTGATATTTGTGAGTTCGTACGTCCTAATACTTTTGATGCAGCTTATAGTGTGTTAACTTTTCTTCATATAGAGGATAAAGAACAAGCATTAAAAAATATCTATACATCACTCCTACCTAATGGAACGTTTTTGTTATCTGTTAGCAAGGATGAAGAGTGGTTTGATTTCAATGATAGAAGAGTTAAATTATATCCAGCCGATGTGGATGAATATATAAGGCTTTTTAACAAAACGGGATATCATATCGAATGGGTACAGGAAACGAAGAGTCAAACTGCAACCCTAATCCAAGCCATCAAAAAGTAACGGAGGGAACGAATTGAAGCTTAGTCACGTATTTGAGCAATTCCCTACTTTGGAAACCGAGCAATTATTACTGAAGAAGATTGAAGTTAGTAATCTTGAAGAGGTATTTGGAATTTATAGCAATGATCAAGTGTTTGAGTACTGCGGAATTATTCCGAAACATAATAAAGATACAGTAAAGAATATGATCGGACATTTCGAGCGTGATTTTACCAAAGGGGTAAGAGTGAAGTGGGGGATTTTCCGCAAAAATAATCCTTACATCCTGCTAGGTATCATCGAAGTTATGGATTTTAATCAAAAAGTGGATATGGTCACGATCGGCTATTTTTTGGCGGAGACTTATTGGGGAAAAGGGATTGCGACTCAGGCAGTTCAAGAGGTGGTCAAATTTTTATTTGAGACTGCAGAAGTAAATCGGATTCAAGCTGAGGTTATGCCTTTTAATGAACGGTCCAAGCGTGTTCTTTTGAAAAGTGGCTTTATGAAAGAGGGAACGTTAAGACAGGCTCATGTGTGGTCAGGTAAAGGGCTTATAGATCTGGACATTTACAGCATTCTAGCAGAGGATTATAGAGTGGTTGAAAAAGGATACCAGTGAAAGAGAGGGAGATATTCATGGGTACAATTGTGGTCATTGGTGGTGGAGAAATAAGCGAACTAGAAACACTTGGAATTGATCGTGAAGTTGTGAAGTTAACCCATAAACCTAATCCGAAGGCGTTATTTATTCCGACAGCTAGTAGTGATGCACCAGGGTACTGTGATACGTTCAACAAAGTGTACGGCGATATTCTAGGATGTGAGACAAGTCATTTATTGCTTGTGAGCCAAAATTATACCCATGAAGAAATCACAGATTTAATTACGTCCGCTGATCTGATTTATGTTGGTGGAGGCAATACCCGAAAAATGCTGGAGATTTGGAGAAATACCGGCGTAGATACTCTTCTAAAAGAAGCGTATACATCTGGAACTGTATTGGCAGGACTGAGCGCAGGTTCAATCTGCTGGTTTGAATATGGGCATAGTGACTCTGAGGCGTTTGACGACCAAGGGGAGTGGCAGTATATCAAGATTGAAGCCATGGGGATCCTGTCAGGCATTCATTGTCCGCATTATAATGAGGATACTCGGGTTGAGGATTTTTCACGAATGGTTAATGGTGGCAGTGTGACTGGAATCGCAGTGGATAACAATTGTGCAATCGTCTATAAAGAAAATGAGTATAAAGTGATGTCTACCAGAGACGAAGCGAAAGCGTACCGTGTGATGGACTCCGAGCAGGGAGTAATGATTACTGAAATTGAACAACATCCAAGCTACAAACCTCTTCATGAACTGTATGGTGCGCTATGATTATTTTTGAACGGGGAGATGTCGGGCTAAGAACTCTCGAACCGAGTGATGCTGGATTACTTGTGAAATGGCTCTCAGATCCAGTTGTACTGGAATTCTACGAAGGTCGTGATCGCCCACATGATTTGGAATGACAAAATCGTAATGGACCCGCAGGCTTGGAATGAGAGAGCACTGAGGGTATATGAAAAAGGTGGCTTTGTAAAGAAGAAATACCTTGAAAAGCATGAAATGCATGAAGGAGAACTAAGGGATTGTTGGTTAATTGAATATGCGAAGTAGGGAGGAGGGGGCTGTGAAATTAAATCAGATATATATAGTCCTAGCGAGTTTTATTCTAGGGATTTCATTTATTATTGGATGTTCATTAACTAATGGCGATAAAGAGTCGGAAGTCGAACAAGACCAGACTCCATCCATAGTAACGGCAGATAAACTTCTGATGGATATTAAAGAGACGGCCTTATACTTAAATCTGACTGAAGATCAGGTGATGAAAATTATTACAACGGAGCATAGTATTATAAAGCTGGGTTCTGTTCCTAACACTCCTTTTCCTTATATAAATGTAGACCATAAATATCTTTTTAACAAAGACTTTTTATCAAATTGGGTTACGGATGCCTCCTTAAATAGGAGATTTTATCTAAACGGACAAATGAAATAAGGATTGATCGGGCTTCTGGAGTCCAGTGTAGCTGAATACTTTGATGAATGGAGACTTCGAAATGATGATTAGAACAGAAACGTCAGCAGATTATGATGGCGTGTATCAAGTAAATGTTAAGGCCTTTGATGATAGAGAAGATGAAGCGCGCTTAGTCGAAAGCATTAGAAATTCAGAAGGGTTTATCCCGGAGCTCTCGATTGTAGCAGAAAAAGATAATGAGATTGTAGGACATATCCTGCTAAGTAAAGCTGTAGTACAAGATGGGGAGAATACAAATGATGTAATTGTTCTAGCCCCGATAGCGGTTATGCCTAACGTTCAGAAGCAGGGCATCGGCAAGGCGCTTATCCTTGAAGGATTAGATAGATGTAGAACGCTTGGCTATGATCTTGTTTTTCTGATCGGACATCCGGAATATTATCCTAAGTTCGGATTTCAACCTGCAAGGCAGCATGGTTTCGAACTGAAGCAATTTGAAGTATCTGACAATGTATTTATGGTCTGTGAGCTGAAGGAAGGAGCACTTCAGAAGGTTAAAGGAGAATTGATCTACCCGAAATCGTTTTTTTAATTATCCAAATGAATCATGCTTGGCTGTGAAGCAGTCAGCATGATTTTTTTGTTGGTAATTGACAAACATATAGAATGTAACTATACTAAAGATAGTTAATTTGTAACTGATTAAGTTACAGGAAGATTAGGAGGAATTATAATGACAACTAAAACAACACTTCATCCGGACGTAGCGATCGGTCTGGTGCAAATTAGAGTAAGTAATTTGGAGCGTTCGCTCACCTTTTATCAGAATGTTGTGGGGCTGAGTATTTTGCGGCAGAATGGTCGCGAAGCGGAAATGACCGCTGACGGTCACAATGTGTTATTGATTCTGCGGGAGATTGAGAATGCTCGGGTGCTTCGTCCTAATTCTGTGGCTGGGTTGTATCATTTTGCTATCCTTGTTCCAGATCGTCCGAGCCTTGGACTCGTTGTTCGCAATTTGATCGCTTCGGGGATTGAAGTGGGTCAGGGGGATCATTTGGTGAGCGAGGCGCTGTACATTCAGGATCCGGATAACAATGGAATCGAAATCTATCGAGATCGTCCTAAGGATACATGGAAATATGATGCGGAAGGGCATGTAGTGATGACAACAGATCCAGTGGATGTAGATGGACTACTAGCGGCTTCTGAAGGTTTACTATGGAACGGGTTGCCAGCTGGAACGGTGATCGGACATGTACACTTTCATATGGGCAATTTAAGCAAGGCGAAGGATTTCTACGTTGATTTGCTTGGCTTTGATTTAGTAGCTAATTATGGTAGTGCAGCGATGTTTATTTCTGCTGGTGGGTATCATCACCATATTGGATTGAATATTTGGGCGGGCCAAGGCGCACCTGCGGCTCCTGTTGATGCAGCGGGAATTGATTATTTCACCTTACTTTTTCCGAGTGAAGAGGAACGTGCGGCTGTGGTGGAGCGTGTTCAGCAGGCTGGTTACACCGTTGCAGAAGAGAATGGAGCTCCTACATTCAAAGATCCATGGAACATTGGGATCAGACTTATATTGAAGAGTCATACGAACGCCAAAAAACCTGTATAAAGGCTCGAACTGGATGTCAATTACAGGTGAATGTATGGAATACATAATGGATTTTACTACTACTTCTCCGGAGTATGTTAGATTTTTTAAGAACACATTATGTGGAGATGAAATCTTCTTCCAGACGATTATTTTGAATAGTGCGTTTAAGAACAATGTACGGAATGAAATTAAGAGGTATACAGACTGGGAAACAGGACCGGATTATCCTCGAACACTAACGATAGAAGATTATGACCGGATCACTCATACGGGTACAGAATGCTTTTGGGGTAGAAAGTTTGATCTCGATATCGATAGAACCATAGTTCAGGATCTCCTAGATATAAATACTAAAGTGAAAACATCGTAAACACATTCAGGAGGACAATTATATGAAAATCGCAGTTGTTGGAGCAAGTGGAAAAGCCGGAAGCCGAATTACACAGGAAGCACTGGATAGAGGTCATGAAGTTACAGCAATCGTACGGGATGCATCCAAAGTGGCGAACAGCAAGGCGTCTGTCATCGAAAAAGATATATTTACTCTGACAGCTGAAGATTTGAAGAGTTTTGATGTTGTAGTGAATGCTTTCGCCGCACCGTTTGGACAAGAGCATTTACATGTTGATGCCGGAAATGTGCTTATTGAAGCATTGAAGGATGCGCCTGATACGAGATTGATTGTAGTTGGAGGTGCGGGAAGTCTGTATGTAGATGAAGCTAAGACACTTAAAGTGGTGGATACCCCTGATTTCCCTGACTTTATCAAGCCAACGGCTACGAATCAAGGGAAGAACCTGGAGATTCTACAAGGAACAGATTCGCTCTTATGGACCTTCGTCAGTCCATCTGCCAATTTCGCTATTGGCTCAAGAACGGGTTCTTATGTAAATGGCAAAGATAATCTTCTGGTGAATTCCAAGGGCGAGAGCTATGTCAGCTATGAAGATTATGCGATTGCTATTGTAGATGAAATTGAACAGCCACAGCATATTCGCGAGCGGTTTACGGTGGTTTCGGAGTCCTAAGTGCTTATAGCGAGTAGTGATCTTATTTGAAAAAGAAGGTAGAGCCGTATTCGGGGCTCTGCCTTCTTGTATATTTTTATACCTTTACTTCAGCAATTTCAGCAATTCGTTTATTTGCATCCCCGCGATAGAGTCCGCCGTGATAGCAAATGACTCTATCAATCTTATACTCGGAGAACTTGGTCAGAGAGGATAAAGCCTGTTTCATGTCAGGTGTGGCCGAAGGAGTGGGCCCACGCAACTCGCCGTCTTGAACCGTTAGAGCATCCGCAGCAATTAGCGTACGACTATTATGATGGTATAGACTTAGATGCCCCGGGCTATGACCTGGCGTATGGATAATCGTAATTCCACCGGCGAGAGGCAGCTTTTCCCCGTCTGCAAGGATTTGATCTACTCTCCCCTTAGGGGGATTGGATAACACTGATAGGAAAGCGCGGCGCCATTCCTCTGGCACATGAGGCGGGATCATGGCTTCTGCTGCAGCTAAAGCTTCAGGGGTGTGTTTAAGGAGCATTCGCTCCCCTTCAATATAAGGCTTCTCGATTTCATGAGCCAGAACAGTCAGGTCTAGGTTTTCATCTGACAGTAGGGCAGGCAAACTCCCTATATGATCTAAATCTTGATGCGTAATGATTACGGTGTGTAGTTGTTCCCAAGGTACGTTAGCTTCTTTTAGAGCCTCTTTGAATTTTGGGAGCAGGCCGGGAAAGCCAGTGTCGATGAGTACGGCAGAATTCTGATCCCAGAGCAGTGTGGGGTAAATCGTGTCACTTCCGCCCATAACCTGTGCTGTAATCTCTAACATTTCTATTCCATCTGCAATATGCATAATATCCCTCCATGATTGGTAATAAGAGTGATGCCGTTAGGCTAATGCATATAATACTCAAAACACAAATGAATCACAATAGGTAAATATTATATTATAACACAAATAAATATTTTTGTCAATATGTGTTTAGTGTAGTTTGTGTGGGGTTTTTAGATGAGTATTATCGTTAAGATCAGGTTCGTAGATCGTTTGGAAACATCTATTTGGGAGGATTAGCTCTAATGATAGAGGATGGCAGAAAATTATAGGGGGAATTCAGATATGAAACTCGCGGAAGCGTTAGTGAATCGAAGTGATCTTAAATCATAATTTAGCCCTGTACTGTAACAAATGTAAAGTGTACCTATTAATGTAACTACCAAGCGCAAGTTTTTTGCAAGAACGGTGAGGGCGGGGACGGGGATGTTTTTGCTGTGGTTTAGCTTTTTCATAACATGAAGTGGCTCTATTAGGATAGGTATATTCGTCATATATAATGTGAAAAAACGTCGAATAATGTTGAATAAAGTTTAATAAAATTTGAAGAAAGGCCTGTTTTGCCTATATTATCGCTTGTTATCCTGTATAATTTACGAATACGTAGATTACTTAACCGCTGTTCAATTTTAAGTTGATTATTCAGGATGAGCGTGTGATTCACTGGTCGTAAATTTGTGGCCCTTGTCTCCTCATTCATTCTACTATTCCTTTTTATGAGAGAGAGAAGTGACAAGTGACCATGAAATCAATTGCCTGGGTAACCGACAGTACAAGTATCATAGATCCGGAATTCGCTAAGAACAATCATGTGTATATTATTCCGTTACGGATTATTATCAACAACGAATGTTATAAAGAGAATATAGATATTACGATCGATGACTTCTATGAGAAAATGCGTCAGCATGAAAAGGTAGGCAGCTCACAGCCTCCAATCGGTGAGTTTATCGAGCTATACGAACGGTTGAAAGAAGAATACGATGAAATTATCGCGGTACATCTATCGTCCGAGCTTAGTGGCACATACAATGCTTCCATGCAAGCTGCTGATATAGCAGAGGCCACCGTGATTGGAATTGATGCCAAGGTTGGCGCTTATCCGATCCGAGAAATGATCATGCGCGGTATACATTGGCAGAAGAAGGGCCTATCTGGACTAGAAATTAAAGAGAAGATTGAAAATATTATTCAGAATATGTCCTTTTACTTAATTCCTGCAAGCTTGACACAGCTTCATCGCAGTGGACGTGTATCCGGATCACAGGTAGTTCTTAGCCAATTGCTGCGCATAAATTTACTGCTTCGTTTTGACGAAGGTAAAGTCATTGTTGTGGAGAAAATCCGCACGATGAAGAAGACGCAACAGGCACTTTTGGATATATTTAAACAGGACGTAGGGCTTGTTAGCGATGTATGCATCATGCATTCTAATAATCTAGAGATGGCACTTAAGCTGGAAGAAGACATCAAGGCGATGGCGCCTAACTTACGTACAGAGATTATGACTTATATTCCTGCTGTGGCTGTTCATGCGGGTGAAGGTACCGTAGGGCTGTCCTGGATCAAGAACACTAGTATCAATAGTATTCATTCGGACGCTGCGCCTATAGCCTTCCCTGAAGCAGTACATGCATAGAGATGAAATCAAGCATAAACGCCTTCGGCGTCCCTTTAAGGACGGTAAGCTTTTAAGCGAGAAATATAAGAATGATTTATAACGTGGAACATATAAATTCTTATATTTAAACAAAGAAATTGCTCCTTGGGAGATGGATGGGTGACCACCGTTATACCAAGAGGCGATTTCTTTTTTTATAAATATACTGTTATTTGATTGCACGGCGTCGGAACATTTGTCCGATTACTTCACTTAGCACGAGTCCAGCTGCAATGGCGCCAGAGAGCATTAGTGCCCGAACAGCGATTTCTACAGCCAAAGTATAATCCTCTTCCACAAATTTACGCATAGCATCGTAAGCAAGACCACCCGGAACCAGCGGGATAATACCGCCTACACTAAAAATAATAACAGGCATTTTAAAGGTTCGCGCAAAAAATTGGCTAACGATACCCACTATTACAGTAGCTGCAAACGTCGCTACAACAGACCCGAACTCAACATTAAGAATCACATACACCATCCAGCCCACCATTCCGGCAAAACCACACTGCAGTAGTGAGCGCTTAGGCGCATTAAATAGAATACAGAAGGTTGCCGCGGCGATAAAACTGGTTATAAGTTGCAAAATCATGAAGGGCTAACCTCTTTCACATGGAGAATTAAAATAGTGATAGTACAAGCCCGATGCCTGTACCGATCGCAAAAGCAGTTAGAAAGGCATCTGCTCCTTTGGATATACCTGAGACCAGATGACCGGCCATCAGATCACGAACGGCATTAGTAATGAGTAGACCGGGTACTAGAGGCATAACGGAGCCGATGATGATTTTGTCCATTTCTTGGCCTATCCCTAGTTTTACGGAATAGAAGGCTAGAAGTCCGATCAGGAAGGAGGCGGAAAATTCTGCAAAGAATCTAGTCTGTACTAGACGATGCAGATAGATGACCGCAGCGAAGCCCAATCCGGAAATGGGCAATGCAGGGAGAGCATCCCACAAACTACCCTTAAACATAACGGTGAAGCAAGCGCCGGTAAGGGCGGCCGCTAAGATCTGCAGCCATACGGGATAGACATGTGAGGCATCATCGACTTCTCCTAATCGTGTACGGGCTTCCTCAGCTGTAATCTGACGTTCGCTCAGACGCCGAGAAATATCATTGACCTCCGATACTTTCTGCAAATCTGTTGTTCGCTCCGCAATCCTGTATAACTTAACAGGTTCTATTCTATTTGTGGTGAACATAATAACGGTTGGCGTCACATAACTGTGTGCTCCCGGAAACCCGAGAGATCCAGCCATTCGTGTCATTGTATCCTCAACTCTGGATGTTTCTGCACCATTCTGCAGCATGATCTTGCCAGCAAGAAGGCAGAGATCAACGATTTCATAATAGGTAGTGTTGCTCGTGCTATCCAACTTCAACGGTCCTCCTCTGGAATGTTATTATCTATGTTTACATATTTTCGATTGTCGCTTCATCCGTGTGAAAATAACAATCCCAATATAGCATTATAAACGATATGGTGTGTATTTTAATATAGCTTGAAAATAAAAATGTGTAAGGATGCACTGTTTATTTATAGTGTCCGCCGATCTTTCCAGATCTGTCCTTGAGCTGCCCAGCATCTGTGAAAGAAGCAGCCCGCCCAATGATCGTCTCCCCGTATTTATTCTTGAGCGCATCGGTAGCCCTTTCGAGTTCACGATAGCGAGGGCGAGACTCAAATAGCGTTAGTTGGTACTGGCTTTCGTCAGATAGATTGGACAAGCTTAAGTGGATTCTACGCACATGCTGGCCGTCCCAGTGTAGCTTGAAGAGAGAAAGAGCTGCCTCATATACCAGTAGAGTGGCATTCGTAGGATCGCTCATTGTAGTCTGTCTTGAGAAGCCTGTTGGGTCATCAAAGCTGGCACCTTGGCAGCCGACAGATACAACTGCACCATGCACTTTCAGTTTGCGGCAACGTCTACATACAAGCTCAGACAGCTCAAGAATGATGGTCTTAATATCTTGTAGCTTATAGTAATCCCTTGGCAGCGTCATTTGGTGCCCGACACTCTTGGGTGCGACTTCATAGGTGCTTGGGCTCACGGGGCTGTCATCGATACCATTGGCTATCCGCCAATATAGCTCGGCATCGATATCACACTTTTTGTGGAATTTCTCTCGCATGCGCCATTTCAGCTCGCTTAGCGGCATCTGTGCCAAATGGCTAATTGTCGTGATGCCCATACTTTGGAAGTGGGCGGACATACGACGGCCTACCATGAACAGCTCGCTAATGGGGAGGGGCCAGAGTACATCCGAAAGTTCCTCCTTAGTGAGGGTGAATATACCATCATTGTTCTTCTTGGCCCACAGGTCACAGGCCATTTTGGCGGTAACCTTGGAATATCCAATGCCGATGCGCGCACGCACACCTGTGTTTCTACGAATTAGATCCTGAATGGCGGTAGCGATCTCCCTTGGACTGCCAAATAAGCTGAGGCTACCGCTGACATCTATAAATTGCTCATCGATTGAATAGGGTTCTACCTGATCACTAAATTTGCGTAGAATGTCTGTGATTTGAGAGGAGACATCGATATATTGCTGCATATGCGGTCTGACTACGATGACTTCGGGGCATTTTGCCAGCGCTTCCTTCAACGTTTCGGCGGTAGTAATGCCAAAAGATTTGGCTATAGGGCAGGCAGCCAGCACAATACCACTCCGTCTAGCCGGGTCTCCAGCGACGATAAGCGGCTGGTTGCTGTACTGCGGATTAGAGGCTTTCTCCACGGAGGCATAGAAGCTTTGGCAATCAGATAGCATAATGACACGCTCTTTAATCATAGGTTCACACGCTCCAGGTGAGGTAGAGATATGTTGGATTCTTTCTCCTTATTATAATACGAACATATGATCGTGTATATTCATATTTATTTCCATTTATTTCGTCTTGAGTGTGCACAGACCCGTAGCCACACCCCCAGAGACAATCGTGAGGATGGAGTGGAAGAAGGTTTCTTTGGAAATCAGGAGTCCTCCAGCGCCGATAATCATAAAGTCGGTCAAAAAAATGATGAGTCCAAGGTTCAGCGGGACATACCTTTTAATAAATTGAGCAAGCAGATCGGTTCCACCCGTACTTGCTTTAAACCGCAGCATAATCCCAAGACCCGTTCCCATCAAAAAACCGCCAATAATCGCGCTAGAAATGGAGCCGAACTCGAAATAATACAGAAAGTAGTATTGCATGGGACCGAGAAGCTCAATCAGAAATGAGGAGGTCAACAGACCGAGTACACTGTTGTAAAAGATATCGCGTTCCTTTAACCAAGCGAGTAGGAAGATAGGGAAGCTGCAGAGAATTACAGCTACGCCAATTTTAGCGTCAAACAAATAATTGATAATGAGGGCTATTCCTATTATTCCCCCATCCAGGATTTTATATGGTACGAGAAAAAAATTAGTTCCCGCAGCAACGAGTAAGCTTCCTAAAAGAATGATAAGGTATCTTAATGGCCGCATATTTAACATCTCCACATTAAAGGCATGTCTATAAATATGCTTGTCACTTCCAGAAAATTGCAGTGTAATAAAAAAACTATTAGTAGTCAGGATTAAAGAGTCTTATGTTACATAACGAGTGAGGGATTGGCGAGTACATATAAAATGCACACATTTCAATCCGTTAAGGTCAAAGCTGTTCCATATTACTTGTTGGGAGATCGTGGTAGTGGTAAAATGAAGGTGTGGATTCCTGAAGATAGAGCTTAAACCAAAGAATAAGGTATGTACTTTGGAAAAAGCGAGCGAATAGCATTCAGCTTAAAGGGACAGCTGTTACTTTACAGTCTGTCCCTTTTTTATTGTGAAAAAGGAGCTTTGACGCTCGTTGCCCTCTACGTCTTAATCCAGCCATTTCTATCCATTCGTACACCTTCATTCCATCCACGCCGTTCACCAAACCAGGGAAAGCCTGCAAAAGTACAGCTTCTTTATCAGATATCATCTTTATAAAGTCCAAAAACTGCAAATGTGCAGGTATTTCCATGCTTCAGGGTTGAATGTTACTTCTGGAGCAAGAATAACTGTAGATTTGCAGGAATTAGTGCTTTAGCGACCCTACTATCCTAGAAAAATGTACTTTTACAGCTTTTTTAGAATATCGAGTATTTGACCACGAGGTTTAGGATAGCTGGGATTTGCTCTTCATTGTATGCTATATTTGATCGGGAAATGTAGTTGTTATTTTACAGAAAATATTGGAGGCATCACAATGAGTAAACGTTATCGAATTACAAGAGCCATTCAGCAAGATGGAAGTTCAGCGCAAACCATATCTTTGGAAGAGTGTAAGCAATATTTCGCGTCCAAACCTGATTTCTCCTATACATCAGTTTTTACGGTGGCGGGTGCCACTAGCATGTCCATTGATGGAGATTTCTTTATGTGGAGCTATGGTGACACTAAGATCCCATTTAGGCATTATCAAGGCGATATTTACGTATCTGGCAATAATGAAGCTGTGATCCCGAGAATGCTTGAGGTTGCGAGTGATTTAAAAGCAGATATTGTGGAAGGGTAAAAAAATATGACCCCTCGAAGAAGTCAGGAGTCATCTACCGTCAATTTTAGATCCGATCAATCGTTCAAACGAACGGTTGATCGGATTTTTTATTAGCCCAGCTCTACAACCACTTGATGAACAGCGCCGTCTCCAACAGGAGCAATGATGTTACCTTCTACAGCTACGCCATCCAAGGTAAGACTAGCTACACTTTTGGATACATGGTTCGGGTTCTTGATCTGGATCACATAAGTATCTCCACGGAAGACACGTGTGATTTCAAAGCTGTCCCATTCAGTAGGAATACAAGGATCGATCTTCAGACCATTGAAATCCGCTTGGATACCAAGGATCGATTGAGTGATGGCTACATAGTTCCAAGCAGCAGTACCAGTCAACCAGGAGTTTTTAGCTTCCCCGTGACGAACGGCATCTTTACCTGCGATCATTTGGGAGTAAACATAAGGCTCTGTGCGGTGAATTTCGCTGATATCCTCCAGGTAAGCAGGAGCAATTTTAGCGTAAATTTCAAACGCTCTGTCGCCATGTCCAAGTACAGTTTCAGCGATCATGATCCAAGGGTTGTTGTGGCAGAAAATACCGGCATTTTCTTTGTAGCCCGGAGGGTACGTAGAAATTTCACCCAGGTTCAGATAGTACTTGGAGTATGGTGGCTGTTGCAACACGATACCGTAATCGGTATCCAAATGCTCTTGTACCGAAGACAGAGCTTTTTCAGCTTGCCCATTTTCCACACCGATACCGGCCATTACGCAGATACCTTGTGGCTCGATGAAGATTTTACCTTCTTCATTTTCTTTGGAACCGATCTTGTCGCCATAGTGGTCATAAGCGCGCAGGAACCAGTCGCCGTCGAAGCCGTGTGTAAGTGTGATTTCACGCATGTTGTCAATCTTAGCTTCCGCATCTACAGCTACTTCGTCAAGTCCGCGCATCCGGCAGATTTCAGCATAGTCAGGACCAACGAATACGAACAGACCTGCGATAAATACGGATTCAGCTACGCGACCTTCGATGTTGGCAGTCGTTTGGAAAGATTCACCTGGCTCAGTAGAGAAGCAGTTCAAGTTCAAGCAGTCATTCCAGTCTGCGCGACCGATCAGCGGCAAGCCGTGAGGTCCGAGATTATTAGCTACATGCTCGAAGGAGCGTTTCAAGTGCTCGAACAGAGTAGCCGTGTTATCCGGATTGCTGTCAAAAGGAACTTGCTCATCAAGAATCGAAGTATCGCCAGTTTCTTTAATGTAAGCAGCCGTTCCCAGGATCAACCAAAGCGGATCATCGTTAAAGCCGGTGCCGACTTCATTGTTACCTTTTTTGGTGAGTGGTTGGTACTGGTGATAGGCACTACCATCTTCAAATTGTGTAGCGGCGATATCGAGAATACGTTCTTTAGCACGTTCTGGGATTTGGTGAACAAATCCGAGCAAGTCTTGGTTGGAATCGCGGAAGCCCATACCACGGCCAATACCGGATTCAAAGTAGGAAGCAGAACGGGACATGTTGAAGGAAACCATACATTGATATGGATTCCAGATGTTAACCATGCGATCCAGTTTCTCGTCGCCGCTTTGGATTTGATATTTGGACAGCAGGTTATCCCAGTGAGCAGCAAGTGCCGCGAGTGTAGCATCGACTTGAGCGTCTGTAGCAAATTGCTCGATCATAGCTTCTGCTGGTTTTTTGTTGATTACGTTCAAGGATTCCCATTTATCTTCTTCAGGGTTCTCGATGTAGCCGAGTACAAAGATGAAGCTTTGCTCTTCGCCTGGTTCAAGCGTAATGTTCAGTGCATGTGATCCGATAGGGGACCAGCCGCTAGCTACGGAGTTAGTAGGTTCACCTGCAACTACAGCTTGCGGGCTTTCCAGACCGTTGTACATGCCTACGAAAGCTTCACGGTCAGTATCGAAACCAGCGATTTCTTTATTTACGGAGTAGAAAGCGTAGTGATTTCTGCGCTCACGGTATTCTGTTTTGTGATAGATAACGGAACCTTTCACTTCAACCTCACCAGTGCTGAGATTGCGTTGGAAGTTGGTCATATCATCTTGTGCATTCCAGAGACAGAACTCTGCAAAAGAGAACAGTTTCACGGATTTCTTCGCGGAGCCAGTGTTTTTCACTACAAGACGATGTACTTCAGCATTATGACCCATAGGTACAAAAGCAAGCTGGTTCACAGAAATTCCGTTCCGTTCACCAGTAATAGACGTGTAGCCAAGACCGTGACGGCATTCGTAGAAGTCGAGATCACGTTTTACTGGCATCCAGCCTGGGGTCCAGAAATCACCATCGTCATAAAGATAGTAGTAGCGGCCGCCAGTATCCAGTGGGATATTATTATAACGGTAACGGGTCAATCTTCTGAGACGAGCATCTCTATAGAAGGTATAACCACCAGCTGTATTAGAAATAAGTCCGAAAAATTGCTCATTACCAAGATAGTTAATCCAAGGGTAAGGTGTTTTAGGTGTGTTAATTACATACTCTTTACGAGTGTCGTCAAAGGTTCCGAATTTCATGTGAGAAAGTCTCCTTTCGATTGTGAACGCGCGTTTATAAGTTTCAGAAAAAAATTCCCTCGAGGGAAGGGATTTTTCTCAATGCTTTCAAGCAGGCCAACTAGAACAATAGTTTTGATACCGAATCATAGCAGCTTCACGGAAAAATATGTAGATTTCTTCAGCGAAGGACTGATCTTAAGCTATTTCTTCGGCGGTTGACAGGAATCTCTCTCCACTAAACGAGCTGGAAAGCTGATCGTGCTAAAGGTCGGCTGCTGTGAATCACACAGCTCGATTACTTTTTCCACTGCAGCCTTGGACATTTCATAGATCGGCAAGCGTACAGAGGTCAGCTTTGGCTGAATACGAGATGCTAACTGAATGTCATCAAATCCGGCAATGGAGATATCCTCAGGGACAATGATTCCGTGCTCGGAGAACGCTTCCATCGCTGATATAGCCATATCGTCGTTGGAGGAGAAGAAGGCAGTTGGCAAAGGTTCTCCAGAAGCAAGAAGCTTCGTAACCTCTTCGTAAGCAGTCTCCTTCAGAAAATCACCTTTCAGGATAAATTTCTCATTGATAGGCAGGCCATGCTTCTTCAGTGTATCCTCATAGGCAGTATAACGCTCTCGACCAGAGTACGTATTCATTTGCCCACAGATGATGCCGATTTCTTCATGACCCAGAGAGATCAAGTATTCAATCGCTTCTGTGGTGCCCTCGTAATCTTTGGAATTCACAATGGCCAGATGATTGCGGTCAAGATGCTCCGACATAATCTCAGAGATATCGTAATCAATTAATACGAGAGGAGAGTCGAGCCCTACCATTTCTCGTACGATATTAATATCCTTCTGAGTGCCGACAATGATACCGCCGTCAATCCGTTTTTGAAGAAAAGCTTGCTTTACCTTGATAAAATCGTCGGGAGAGTACACCGTATGAATCAGTACATAACATCCGCGGGCATTCGAGGTGTCGACTACGGCATCAACGAATGGCGCAAAGTAATTGTTCTGATAAATTCGGGTGGTATTCTCCTTTTCGTTCATACTGATGGCGAAGAGTCCGATCGTATCGGTCTTCTTACCGGCTAAAGCCCTTGCAAAGCTGTTCGGTTCGTACTGATGTTGCTCAATCACCCGCAGCACTTTGGCCCGGGTCTCTTCAGGGACGTTGGAATAGTTGTTGATCACGCGGGATACCGTGCTTCGGGAAACCCCGGCCAACTTAGCTATATCTTCGCTGCGCATGTTTCCCCTCTTTTCATAAACGCGCGTTTATGAGTTTATTGTAAGCGAAAGCATAGTATAAATCAATCGTAAATAAAAAGAAATTTGTGAAGAAGGGAAGAAACTAGTTAATAGTTTGTATAAGATTTTTGCGGAGAAAGTGCATTGAAAGCTATAAAAGTCATGCTACTATTGTGATAATGATTATTGAGAATGATAATCAATGAAAATATAGCATTGGAGTGAAGGGATAATGGTAAGATGGGGTCGGAAGTTTTTGTGGTCAGCAGTGCTTATTATGGCATTGACCGCGCTGGCGGCATGCGGAACGAATAGCAATACTACGAAAGAGAATGTTGCTAAAACAGAGAATGCAGAGGAATCAACCTCAGCTAGCAGCACGCCGAGCGAAGGAAGTGGAAATGCTTCAGAAGAGGTTGCAACTCGGACGATTACAGGGGAATTCGGAGATGTTGAGATTCCAGTCAACCCTAAACGGGTGGCCGGGATTTACGTTGAAGATTATTTGAAGGCATTGGGAATTACCCCGGTGGTTCAGTGGTATCATCCAAGCTGGGGCAAACAGGATTACTTAAATCTCGATGTGCCAGAATTTGATATCACCGGAAGCTTGGAAGCGTTGTTGGAGAAAGACCCTGACTTGATTATTGCGGACGGAGGCGCGGATGCGGCGAGGTATGAACAATATTCCAAGATAGCACCAACTTATCGTCTCCCTGAGGCGGCACTGCAGGACTCAAGACAAGTGCTTACAGCGATTGCTGATGCGCTCGGTATTCCGGAGAAGGCTGAGGCTGTACTCGCCGAGTATGATCAGAAAGTGGCAGATGGAAAAGCTAAACTGCAACAGGCTCTGGGGCAAGAAAAAGTAGCAGTGATCCGGCTCAACGTAGCGGATAAGACCTTTGCTTTGTTCGGTGTTAAAAACCGTTTTATCGGTGTGATTTATTCTCAATTTGGCCTGACACCCGTGCCTATGGCTGCAGAAATGACCGAATATCAATCTATTATTTCCGAAGAGCTTATTCCTCAGCTCGAAGCGGATCATATCATCGTATTCCCTGACAACGGGGGCTGGGATACTGAAGGGAATCAGGAAGCGATCCAAATCCTTGATGGCCCGTTGTGGAAGAGCCTGCCGGCGGTGAAGAACGGGAATATTTATAGAATGGAACGTTCCCACTGGCAGACTGGTGCCATCACGGCCAATTCAATGAAGCTTGATGACCTGCTGGAAGCTATGGTGAAATAAACGGCAGCCGCCGTAAGGAAAAGCAAAAAGAAGGTCTATCAGCACCCTTGATAGACCTCCTTTTTTGTTTTAAACTGAAGTGAATGAAAATGGTTCTCAATTGGGGGCGGAAGAATGGCAAAAGATTTGCAAGACAGCAATAGAAGAAGGCTATTCTATAGCTTGATTAATATAGAAACCCAATCCCTGTCAGGAAGCGGACAGAGTGAGGTGTTTCAGGATCACACCCTAATCATTGTATCGGAAGGACTGGGGTTTGTTGAGGCCGAGATGAGGCAGTTTCCACTGGAAAAAGGTACTGGGTTCTTGTTCGAACCAGGGCTATTAAGCAAATCAACGCCGAAGAGCGGGGACTTAGCTTTTATCGGCTTACTTTTGAAATTATCGAAACCGGGGAAAACAGGCAGAGTGAAATAGAAAGAAGGACTAAAGAGGACATCCTTCGATCTGGTTTGCTAAGCTGCAGACCCTTTTCACAATGTAAATTACTGCTAGAGGCTATCTATAATAGCCGTAGAAGTACAGATGAGATCGAATGGTTCGCAGGCCATACGCGCTTTCAGGAGCTGCTGCTGTTAATCATGCGTGCAAATTCCTCTGTCGTTCAGATCACGGGTGATCATGAGGCAATCCATCGTTCCATTCACTATATGGAGGAACATTATAATCAAGCTGTAACCGTCGATCAATTGGCTGAAGTTGCAGGCATTACACGTGCACGCTACACACAAACTTTTAAAGAAGTGACAGGGCGGATTCCCTTGGAACATTTGAACGGGCTTCGTATCGAAAGGGCGCAGCAGCAGCTACTGCTAACGAATGACCGTATGCATGATATCGCGTTATCCGTCGGGTATAGTAATGAGTATTATTTTAATCGGCGTTTCAAAAGATCGGTTGGTGTTACTCCCGGTCAATACAGAAGCTTCCATCAGGATGGACTGAGGGTGTTTGCTCCTTTTTTGGAAGATTACCTATTGGCTCTGGATATTACTCCTGTGGCGCAATATTCTCATGCCGAGTGGGGGAAACAAGAGTACCTGGCTCTTCACAATGTTCCTGCGGTAGATATTTCGACTCGTAATTGGCAGGAACTCTCCCGGTACACACCCGAATTGATCTTGCTGGATAATGGCTTTCATCGTTGGCATCTGGAGGAGTGCAGCCGGATCGCTCCGTTGTTCAAGTTGCCTGTTCATCAAGAGGATTGGCGTGCCACATTGTATTCCGCAGCAGCGGTCTTTGGCAGAACGGAACGTGTCCAGGAAGTGATCGGCAATTATGAGCATCAGGCACAGCAAGCCAAGCAGGTGCTTACCCGTTCCGTCCATAGTCAGACCATAGCTTGTTTAAGAATCTCAGTCTACGGAATCACTCTCTATGGATGTGAGCATTTGGGGTATACAGGAAGCGTGCTCCATCATGATTTGGGTTTGCAGCCCCATAACTTGGTTCGGAAGCTGACCCGTGGAAAGAATCGAGTGAACCTGACAAAAGAAGAGCTTGCAAGTCTGACTGCGGATCATTTGTTCATTACCTTTGATCGGCTTGAAGGAGGAGGACGGGAACTGCTGGATACACAACTCTGGCGCAGCTTGCCTGCTGTACGTAACGGCTGCGTATATGAGGTGGATTTCATGGCCTGGATGAATTACGGTGTATTGTCGCATCAGCGTAAAATTGAGGATGTATTAAGAGCGTTAGGATAAGTCAGAAACTAGACCAGATAAAAAAGAGTACAATAAGTGCCACTATACTGCTGACGCGGGTCATTAATAAATAAGCCTCACTCGGCTCAACGTCACCTTTGACCATCCAACCGTATCTCATGTACCATCCGATTCGTGGGAAAAAGATGTTAAGTAGCGCTAACAGAACAAAGAGGAAAATAAAAAAGTCCATGATTTATCACTCCTTTATGTAATGTATACGCGAGACTGTATGGAGGGTGTCCCGATTCTTGTGTGAGTTTCCATATATTTATTTAAGCTTAAGCAATATAGACTGATAAAAAATGAAATTTCTTAAGGAGCGGATAAATCGGATGGGACATACAGGTCTTTTTTTCGGAGGGGGAGTAGGTGTTTTGTTCTTTTTAATTTGGTTGATATCAATTGGATTGGGGATCTACTTTTTTGTACTGCTTGTAAAACTGGCACGTAGAGGAATAGTGGCTTTAGACTTATATATCTACGCTAAAAATCGTGAGATACGTACCCGTTATGAGTCGGTTCAAGGTAGGTCAGATGAAACTTAAGGCCATTAAATGATCAAATAGAGTATGAGATACACCAAGGCTGGAACTGAATTTCAACAGCAGCAACAAGAGCCGGGGCTCCAGAAGAAGATGAATCCCGTACCTGATACAGGTGAAGATACCTATCAAGGTACCGGACGTCTGACTGGACGTAAAGCGCTAGTTACCGGAGCGGACAGCGGTATAGGTCGTGCTGTTGCGATTGCTTTTGCTCGTGAAGGCGCAGATGTTGTTCTATCCTACATGCCAGAGGAAGAAGAGGATGCTAAACAGGTCCTCAAGTTGGTGCAGGAAGCAGGACGTACCGCAATCGCCATCCCAGGCGATCTGAAAGATGAGGATTACTGTGAACAACTCGTCGATACTGCGGTTAAGCAGTTAGGTGGGATTGATATTTTAGCCAATATCGCGGGCAAGCAGCAATTCGTCCCAGACATCGCTGATCGTACCACAAAGCATTTTGACGATACATTTAAGACGAATGTGTATGCCATGTTCTGGCTGTGCAAAGCAGCTGTGAAGCATATGCAGCCGGGTAGTACCATCATCAACACGTCTTCCATTCAAGACTATAACCCCTCGCCTATCCTATTGGACTACGCGACGACCAAGGCTGCGATCAATACATTCAGTAAATCACTCGCTCAGCAAGTTGCTGATAAGGGGATTCGAGTCAATGTAGTGGCACCGGGTCCCGTGTGGACACCTCTTCAGGTGGTGGGTGGGCAACCAGAGGAAGTGCTGAAGGAGTTCGGTGCGAGCACACCACTAGGTCGTCCGGGACAGCCTGCAGAGATGGCTCCGGCATATGTATTTCTTGCTAGCCAAGAATCGAGCTATATCAGCGGCGAGACACTGAATGCTAATGGTGGAACTCCAACCCCATAGAATATTTAATGGAATGTTGGTATTGTAAATACGGAGAATTATTCAAAAGTACCCTACTAATTTTAGCTGTGGGGTGCTTTTGTTTTTATATGGCGAAAGGTGTATTATAGAATTTAATACTTTTTATCCCATTATTTTTATGGAATATGATCTAGAGCTGATCAAGATTGTCGAATACATAGATTTCCTGCGATTACCCGAGAAATATTTGAGTTGGTACAAGGTTTGGAGTAGACCATATAAAGAATTAGGAGCTGTATTATGCGTAAAAAGAAACTGGCAATACTCATCATTTCCTTTGTTCTAATCATGACGTGTTTTTCATCAGGAGCAGTCTTTGCGGATAAAGGAAAAGGAGCTGTAATGGATAGTGGAACAAAGGAAAGGCTAATGGAAAAGTATGATCTTGTAGAGCCTGAACCCGCAAATCCAGCAGAACATTGGAGTCAAACTGATTTTGGAGTCAGTAACCCTATTGCTATATTTGTAAGTATCAGTAGGTTGTATCTGAATCCATATGTTTTTGCAGCGCAAGAAATGATTAATCATTTGATTGATCGAAGCGGTCAACACAAATGATCCATACGAGGGCCGTTTTTCAGGGGATAAGTTAATCGTTCGTTATCTGTATATCTTTCAAAATATAATCCCAGCTATCATAATCATTCATATCATCAGGAAATTCTAATACACAAATATTATTAATATCCCAATTAATTTCTCGTACCGATGTTAATTCACTCACAGGATTAAGGATAAGGACAGTAAATTCGTTCGCTTTTAAAATATCAGATAAAATCATTTGTAGCTCTACAGCCTGTTCGTATGTGGCGAACCATCTAATGAATAGAATTTTTTTACTGCTTAATAATTTGTCCCAAAATCTCTTAATTCGTAAATCCAGCTTTGCTTTATAAGCTGGATAGGTCGTAGACCAATGTTTACCCAAGGTGATTGGAAAATCATGTACAGAGATAATGTTATAAAAGGTATCCCGAATATAATAGGATTTCACTAAAGCATTCTTGTTCCCATTAGGATAGACGGGTAATCCATCCTCTAGAAAAAAATGTGTCTCTTCGAGCATTTGCAGATTTGTTAACTCCATGAAATTCTGATATCTGTTCTTATAAAGTCTATTAACATCTGTTAATGAATAAGAAATCATCCAGTCGAGAGGCATGGAGAATATTCTCAAGTTATTTCTTTGCATATTTATAGCAGGAGCACAAGACATACCTAAGCTTACAATTAAATCATAGCTTATTTTCACATCTTGTAATTTCATGGACTCACCTAATTTCAACAGATTCAGGTTCTATTCAACGTTAAAAAAGAGCAGCAACTTAACTGCCCTCTAAAAAATATTAATGGCGTTGTAACAGCAAATAGCCGCTAATACTTGAAGTTTTTTTACGAAACACCACTTTAAAACCAACGTCATTGTCTAGCAAACAAGCTAAGGCGGTGTTAAGTTACCCATTGGGTCTCAAGCTAGGTCGACAAGGCTCGGCATTTCCAATGAAGCTGACAGAAATAATCCTACGTGCAGATCCACGAACCAAAGGATTTCTGCTCCATGTGATCAATACTAAATCAGGCTGACGCGTTGCCATTCTGATCTACCCCTTTCTATTAAGCTTCTCTATATAAAATGCACAATAGATTGTAATGTGCTAAACAGAAGCGGAGTGAGTGGGAGGATGTAAGGATCAGTTACTACATAAAATAGCTAATTTGATTAGCGGTGAGAATTAAAGAGTTACTCTTGTTTAATTTAGGTTTTCAGAATACAATAAAGTAAATTTCTGGTATGTTCGAATGGCGATAAACGTAGATGACCACAAGGGAGCATATATTCATAACGCCGTACGACTGAGCAAGTATTTGATCAATGATCAAATACTTTTTTATTTTCGTTTATAAGAAGCTAAATAGGGGGATACGATGAGGAAAGGGAAACCGATTAAAAAGAAGGTATACGGATTTATTTTGCAAGACAATGAAGTTGGAGAAAAGACCTTATTAGTTTATCTTAATGTACCAGAAGTACCCTTTAGATTGGTAGGTGGTAATGTCGATCCGGGGAAACAGAAGAAGAAGCCTTATTCAGGGAAATTCAAGAAGAAAGTGGACTTAAACAATTTAAATTAGTAAAGAAAATAGGAACACAATATTATTATAAGGATTATATAGATGCAAATGTTGAAAGACATGACTACCTTCTAATTCCAGAAACAAAATTACCTGAAAAGTGGAGATTCACTGGAGAGGGTGAAGGAGAGGACTGTGGAACTGTTTTTAACTACCAGTGGATAAAGCAAGATGAAATATACTTATTAGATAAAGAGTTTAGAGAATATATGTCGGAAAAATACATACAAGAATTGTTCGGCAATGGATAAGAGGTAACTATCATGTCCATTAGATGCTCCTTACTCTGAGGTGAAAGATATGAATAATCGTAAAATATTCTCACTACTTCCTTTGATCATTTTTTTATTTATATTATGGTACCTTTTGATGGCAAGTACATCTGCTATTGTTAATGTAGTGTCAGTAAATAAAAAAGAAATAGTAGTACAAAATATGAGCGGTGATCAAACTACAGTCACAATCCCAAAAGGAATATTTAAGTTAATTAATATAAATGAGGAGTACTTTGTTTCCTATAACAGTAGAATAGGGCAAAAACCTTTTTTAACTTCAATAGAACCAAGTGCTAAATGACTATTGGAAGCGGATTTAACAATAGAACTTATGAAACGGCTGATATAAAAGGCATAAAACAGGTGGGATTACTTTGCGTGTAGTTAAGCATATCATGTTATGGTTTGTTTCGACGATTCTGTTCACGTTGGCCTCTTTTGGATTAGAGCTCTTGGAAGGAAATAAGATCAGTACGACTGAATATTACGGGTTTCAAAATATAGGATTTGTTTTTATTTTCTTAGTATTTCTTTTTTCAGCCGTTCTTTACCCAATTATAATTTTTCCTTTCTCTTGGGTTGTTCGAATGATTGCAAATCCTTTGATTAGCCGCATAATGATATTGCTTCTGAGTGGTATCGGGGGATATGTTTTCTTTTACAAGGCATACGATGAACGCTTTATACAGGAATATCATTTGAATAGTAGTATAGCCATTATCCTTTTTGGTATTGCCGGTTCCATTTATGTCTTGGTGGATTATTATCTTGATCAGAGGAGTTGAATATATGAGCTATTTTGAAAGAGTTAATAAAATATCAAACATTTTATTATGTGTTTTTGGATTGTTTTTTATTTTGACTATAATTTTCTTTTCTACTAGCAGCTTCTCAGAAATCTTACGTTATAATTTCACAAATGACTTAAGAGGGGCAATGATTACAGTCATTAGTTTTATGATCTCTTTATTTTCACTTGTCCTGGGCATTACTTTGAAATGTCTTGTAAAAGACTCTGATGAAACGATCCAGCTTATTGCCACAAGAATAAAGTAGTTGTTGAAATCTCAGCATGTATAAAAAATCCCTACAACCAGTGTGGTTGGCAGGGATTTTGTTTTATCTAAGAATTGGATAATTTATCTACCTCTTCAGTAAAAGCATCCAGGTACTGATTGAATATTCCTGTATCTAATTTGGTGGTAGCATCATTTGCTATAGGAGGAGTGTCTTGGATTTGCTTGTACATACGATCAATCTCACCAGAGAGCTTAGACCAGATGTTTTTAATTGAAACGTATTTTGCATCCAAGTTGTTGATGTAATTATCGTATTCTAATTTTGTACTCATCGCTTTTCCTAATTGTTCAATTGTAAAATCTATATCTATGGCTTCACCTGTAGAGCTAGTTCCTGAACTTGCATACCAACTAATATCAACAAATCCAACATTCCAAATATCTGAAATGACAAAATTACTAATTTCTTTAAGTGTCGCTTCAGGAGACTGTTCATTTGTACCTGAATCAGAGGTGTTATTTACAGGTTCTTTGAAGAATTTTCTCATTTCGTTAAAGGGTTCTTTATTCTTGTCATTAGACGAATATCCCCAACCAATTTTATCATCCTTAATAAAAATTATAAGTTCACTACTGGAGGATGACTTTTCACCTTGAATTAGGACGATTTTGTCTTTTCCGCCATCTTTGTCTGTATAATCAGCTGATTCTATTACTGAAGCGTTCTTAAGTTTGTTATTCTCAGGTGTCTCGGTAAATTCAGTCATTTGAAAAATTGGTTGTACATCAGGAAGTATATTTTCGGATACGAACTTCTTTTTCGCTTCGATATCTGAACCATTCAGAAAAATTTCCACGTAATCGAGAGCTAATTTCTCGGATTTTGAAAGTTTCTTCTCTGGCACTGGTGTTGCAGCAGCTGTTATTGAAGAGTTAGTTGTTGCTTCAGACTGAGTAACTTCTGTAGATGTCGTATTCTTTTCCTCTGAATTTGATTTGGAACTACCACATCCTGTAAGAAGTACAATAGTTGCAACGATACATAAAAAAGCCTTTATTTTCAATCTTATATCCCCCTAAATCTGATAGTAAATACTAATTAATTCTACCA
Organism: Paenibacillus sp. FSL K6-0276; assembly: GCF_037977235.1. Taxonomy (NCBI): domain Bacteria; kingdom Bacillati; phylum Bacillota; class Bacilli; order Caryophanales; family Paenibacillaceae; genus Paenibacillus; species Paenibacillus sp. FSL K6-0276. The sequence goes on from NZ_CP150276.1 coordinate 2,429,001, forward strand.
GATATAGGAATGGTAATCTATGTATGATGAAACCATTATATTGGATATTCGTATTCCTATAAAATGATGTTGAAAGGTCGTGTGCGTGATGGATAACGGATATTTTGTGGGTTGGGGCACGTTGGCATTAATAAATGCTGGGTTAGCGCAAGGTAAAAATAGGAGTGGGTTAAACTGGTTTCTAATTTCTTTGCTATGTGGCCCATTGGCCACATTTTTTCTTGTAATATCGAGTAAGCTGCAAATTCATTAGCCCATTATTTTTCGGTTCTCGCTTACTCAATTTCCTTTTTAATAAAATACCCCATCAACCTTAAAGGTCGGTGGGGCTTTTTTACGTTTTATCTCTTTTTCAATCAAGTTATAGCAGGTTGCTGCAGGCTGTGCTTATTTCTTTTTCTTCTTTGTGGGTCCGATCTGGCGCCTTACTTTATTGTTCTCATCAACCTCAATAATATAAATGTCCTTCACTGTACCGGAAAGAGTAAACCATTCACGCAGAGCATCAGCTTCAGTCATTGGTCCCAATATTCGTTTTCCCCTATAACATATAAAAAACACTCCTACTCCTTAGTGAGTTTGCGAAAATGCAATAATGCTCAAAACGATACTCATTAACTATTTTCAGTAAGTCTCATTATTTTATATTAATGCTAATTTATAGGAGATTCAATGTTGAGAGATTGTTCCTATTTAGTTCAAGTACGTTAATAAAACAAATCATAGGCATGAGGGATAAATTTGTATGTTAAAATTCACGCCCGGAGGGATTTTTTTGCATTGAATGAAGAGTTCAAACGTGTTCGTCCGCATATTGGAATCTGTTTATAGATCAATAGGTGCATAGCCCCATAAGGAGAGATAAACGGTTCCAGAAGAATGGAAATCAACGCTGCGCGAATTTGAGGTCATCAAAGAAGGTTATTGGAAGGTTGGGGGCACCTTAGACCGATGGTTTTCGTGGGTGTTTATTTTGCTCGTATGCCGTTATAAATTGCTTTGGCCAATCCTTTTGGGTTTTCCCCGTTAGCCTATTTGCACCGAGAATGATTACTGTAAAGGGATAGGGATATATGGATGAGATAGCATTAGTGGGGGAGAGTTCTCCACCCAAGATAACTAAAAAGAAAACTATAAAGAAAGAAGAAATAAAAGATATGGACATCCCTTCTGAAAAGATCAAATTTCATGACACAGTTTTCCTTACCCAAGAGCAATATAAAAAGCTCTGTGAAGAATTCGGGAAAACAACAGTAGATGACACGATAGAAGCTTTGGATGAATGGCAAAGCAATAAGAAGCTGAGCCAGCACAAGAAGGATCATAATAAGACGCTTCGAGTCTGGATCAAAAAGGATCAGAAAAAGCCCGCCTTTAAAACCAAAGATCAAAAGAAGCTAGAGGAAATGGAGCTACTGAAACAGTTCAGCCAAGGAGGAGGGATGCCACATGAACAATCAGGAGACCTCCAGCTTACTGGCGGTAATCAAAACGGCGTTTCCTGAGTTCGCAATTAGTAATGAAGTTATTCAGGTCTGGCACTTATTCCTTCAAGAGATTCCTTATGAAAGAGCACAGCGCAATTTGAGAGATCATATAGCCAAATCACGCTTTGCTCCACGAATAGCAGATGTGATCCGAGAGGATCTGCATCAGCCGTTGACCATTTACGAGATTCAGCGTCAGGAGCAAGAGCTGGCCACTTTAGAGTTGATGGAATATCACGCAACAGAAAATGTGAAACCAATGCCTGAACGTGTTGCAAAGCACCTTAAACAACTATTTTCCAAAACAAAGGTGAATGCCAATGAACCTTGAAGCTCAGCGTGCTGTGCTAGGGGCTCTGCTGAAAGATCCTGAGTTAATGGACGACTGTTATTTAAGCAAAGATGACTTCAGCGAAGAAGAGCATAACCGAAAGATATTCACTGTCCTGCAGTATGCGAAGGAGCATTTTAAAGAAGCTTCGAACCCTTTCGACATGGTGCTGATTGCAAATAAGTGGGGCAAGAACTTGCAGCAGATCGGTGGTATTTCTCATTTCGTCAAACTAAGAGAATCTGCTCCCCACGCTTCGAACTTTGCCTATTATCAAAAAGCAGTACGTGTCGATAGGGTACAGGCTGATTTGGTGGAGCTTGGTAAGCAGATCGCTACAAATGGTGGGGATGTAGCAGACATACAAGCCAAGATGGTTGAGCTTGCAGAGCTGCAACATGGAGGAGACGAAGATGGTCCTGTCCATGTGTTTTCCTTATTGGAAGGACACCCTCATACAGTCGCTTCTCGTGCCAGCATCAGTGGGATTACTGGAGCAAGGATGGCCTGTGAAGATATCAACCAGCTTAGCGGAGGTCACCAAAAAGGTGATTTAGAGGTGTGGGGGGCAAGACCCAGCATTGGTAAAACTCAATACGTCATGAACGATATTGATGCTGTGACGGCTGACGGATGGACCGCTGTAATGTTTTCCCTTGAAATGAGCTCCTTGAAAGTTGTAGAACGACTTGTATCTGCTGTCGGAGGGATCAAGAGTAAAAGGATTAAATCCGGAATGATGTCAGACAATGACTGGGATTCCTATAGCAAAGCGATCACTATCATCACGGGGCGAAGCTTGTACATCGATGACAAACACGGGGCTACAGTCGAATACATCCGCCGAAAGGTCAAAGCGCTGCGAAAAAAGCATCCTAATATCATTGTATATATCGATTATCTCCAGTTCATAGAGACGGAACAAAACTTTTCGAAGAACACTGAAAAAGTTGGGTACATCACCAAAGAACTAAAGGGAATCTCCAAGGAACTTGATGTTTGTGTGGTTGCTATTTCAGCAGTCGGCCGGAAATGTGAAGAGCGACCGGATAAGCGACCTATGATGTCGGATTTGAGAGAGTCAGGAAACATTGAGTCTGACGCTGATGTGGTGGTCTTCCTTTACCGGGATGACTATTACAACGCAGATACCCCAAAGAAAGGCATTGTGGAATTCATCGTTGCCAAAGGTCGTGATATTGGAACGGGAACCTTTGAGATGGCCTTTCTAATGGATATCGGTAGATTCGTAAATTTAACGCCTGATGATAAATACAAGCTGGCGGAGAAGGTGAAAGCACATGAGCAGCAACGGAAAAATAACCGATGAAGCAGGGTATCAAAAATCACTTGGGTGGCTAGTAGAGAAAGCGATGATCTTGGAGGATCCTCTTATTGATCCGGAGGAAAAGGCCAAGCTTCAGCGGACCTATGATTTTGTTGAACAGAGATTACTGGAATATCGACGTGGTGAGCTGGTTCAATTATTCCCAGGTCTACGAGAAATTTATAAGATTCTAGGATGGACAGTCCAAGAGCGCGAACCGGTCATTAGCGATTCTGAGCTTGATATACAGCCATTAGAAAAACCAGTCATAAATACACCACCTGAGCCAGAAACGCCGCCAGTGAAGCCAACAGCATCCCAAAATGAGAATCCGAAGGCGACAGTTAATTTATCGGCTTGGCTGGATGATTGAAAGGAGTGAGATTCCTTGAATTTAAAAAATGCGACAAAGATGCAACTGTTTCAGATTGCAATTCACGAGCCCTGCGAACTGTCACTTAAATATCTAGCAACTAGGGAACTGCAGCGACGAGCAAGATTTGATTATCCCGAGACATATCAGCGGTATGACGAGCGAGAAGAGGAGATTATCACTCAACTTTATCAGGGTGGATACATGCTGTGTGATATCGCCCAACGCTTTGGGAGATCGAAGCAAGGCATTAAAGATAAGTTGCGAAGCTTGCACAGGGACGGGTTACCACTCAGGACATTCATGCACTGGACTCCAGATGGTAAGGTGCCAATTAGGACGGTGGGATAATGCGCTTCATAGGTATTGATCCAGCCACTCAAACAGCCGTTGTTGCTCTCGATGAAGATGGGAATCCAGTTCTTGAAGTGACCTTTCGAGGAAAAGGGAAGGACGTTAAAGGTGGTATATCTCCAGAACAACGTATGTCGCTTGAGAACCAGCTCTATAACGTACTAAAACCCGAGGATGTAATCCTGAAGGAAGGGGTAGCAAACGGCTCTCAAATGCTCATAACCACTGCTAAAATACACGGCGGATTGGAAGGGATGATTACCCGAAAGGGGTTAACCTTTGAGGAGATAGCTCCGCTGGCGGTAAAAAAATATGTGGCGGTACAAAGCTGGATAGGGGAGCCAGGATCGAAGGTATTGCTTAAAGGCAAAGCCAAAAAGGAAGCAATGGCTGCAGCAGCTGTGAAGCACTTCGGATACGTGAATCCAAGTCATGACATTGTAGATGCCTATATCATCGCAAAGATATGCGAAGCGATTTATAGGGTGCGGAACGGCAGGCCTATGGACTCATATCCTCTTTACCAGCATGAAGTTATATGGTCAATTATTGATCCGGTCGCGTATAAAGAGTACGAAAAAACGAAAAAGAAGAAACCGAATAAAACACACAAACGCCCGGGGAAGCCTGCGGTGGCGGGTAGTCACACCCAAAATACAGAACAAGCGTGCTTGTTTTAGGAGGGAGATCAGTTGGACCGGACCGAAGCAATTTATGAAATAGGAGACATCATTGATTGAGAGTGCCGCAACTGTGACCGCCGAGCAAAGATGAAAGGTGGCTCTGATCCAAAACAGTACACCTTATTGCAGACGTATTGCATTGAAGATTGTCCAGTTGGAAAAGAGTTGCAGGAGCTTAGCAAACACCTGGGCGGTCCAATGCGGAAATACAAGAAAAAGAAAGGCGGTGGTTTATCTAATGGAAACGGCAGATAAACGCCAATTGCAGTTAGAACGTAACCTCCGACTCGCAGAAAAGCGACTACAGAAAGCCTCTGATGCTCGGCGTAGTTTACCGCCTGGATCAACTTGGGCAAGAGTAACAACTGCAAATGCACGTTGGGCATCGGCGGCAGAGGAGAGAGACAGAGTACAACGTAAGTTGGATGATCATAAGGCTGCTAGCAGTAAGGACGGAGGCACATGACAGAGCTCAATCCAGCAGCCAAGCAAATATGCGAGGACAACTATAAGAGTAACTGCCATCGTTGCCCACTCAGACCAGTATGCGTACGAAAACCCGGTCCAGGACAAGAGGCGTTGGATCGGTGGGTATCCGATGTGAACGAAAAGGCTGAACAGTTAGTTGCAAGGGGCAACAAGATATGAAAAAAGAGCTGTTTTCACAGCTCCTCCTAAATCGAAAATTACTCGGGCATGATCCAAACAATCTCACTTATCCGGACAAAGTACTTTCTGCCTCTAGCATCTAATACAACATGGTCTGGTTTGACATCAACTACACATCCGCTGATTCCACCACGAGTAGTTTCTAACATAACTTGTTTTCCCATAACGGATTTTAAGGTTTCTACAACATACGCATCAACAGGGTATACCACGATGGATTGTGGCATTTGGTGCATTTGGTGCATTGAATTCATTGAATTCATTTGGTTCATTGGATAGTTCAACATATTACCTCCCAATTGGTTATATGTCATCCTATGCTGATGCCTAGCTAATGTTCTGGGCAGTAGCCCATTTGCAAAACATGGCTAAGCAGTTAGTCATTGTTATGGCATACGTAACTACCTTTTGGGAGGGCCGTAAAGACAAATCAATCGGGCATAGCCCATAAGGAGAGATAAAGGATGCACCCTGAATGTAAATATTGCGATAACCCAATGCCACCAACAAATTATACTGGAGACTTGGTATGTAGCAGATGCGGAGCTGAATGGGCTGACGCTCGGATGATGGTTGAGGACGAGGAATACGAGCCACTTGATATTGATGATGAGGATTGAGGGTTAACCACCCTCTCCCCTAAAACGCCTGAAATTACTTTTTCTTGCGCTTGTTTACAACGGTGAGCGTGAGCGATGAGGCACTAACAAAAATTATAAAGATCGCTATCCATGTTTCAGTAGTCAAATTATCACCCCCGTTTATCAAATACTACCATTTTAAGGGTTATGTAACATGTGCTTTATATCATGAGAGGAGATAACCAGTATGAACAGAGATATTAAGTTTCGCGGTAAGTCTACGGAAACAAATGAGTTTATATATGGCAGTTTGGTACAGGTGAGCCGTGCAGGTTCCTTGGCGATAGCTGCCTTAGATGATAAAGGCTATCTTAAGCTGCAGGAAATCATCAAGGGTACCGAGGGGCAATACATCGGCCGTGGTGATGATGAAGGCAAGGAACTTTATGAAGGGCAACGAGTCAAATTCACCAACCTCTCACTAGGCAGATTTTCCGAAAACGAACAATGGGCAGAAGGCGTTATTGCATACAACGTGGAAACCTCAGGATTTTATATCAGCCAAGGTAAAGACAGCGGATGGAATCTTAGGGAATCGTCAGTGATTGCTTTAGATGATGATGGAGAGGCGGCAAAGACATGATCCCAGCCGATGACATTAAAGAGTTGCCTGACGGAACTCGTATCACAATGACCGTTGAGGGGTACTTCGGACAGCCTTTGCAGATAGAGGAAACAACGATGGGTGAGGTTAGGCATCACGGATACTACGAAGAACGGGGAGGGTGGGGCTTATACCCTGTCAATCTCCCTGGATATAAAAACATTGAATGCTGGGAAGTGTTGGTCCGCCAGAAGCGTAAGCGACACTCCGGATGGGTCAAGATTGGTTACAGATTACAGGGCTATAAGCTCGGATGGGATGATGAAAAATGAAAGCAATCAATGAACTTGTAAAAGAAGCCCACGCTAACGCAGTAGACAAAGGCTGGTGGAATAAGGAACCAAGCTTTGGAGAGGTTATCGCCTTGATTCACTCGGAAGCTTCTGAGGCGCTGGAGGATTACCGCACGGGCAAGAAGCCCGCAGAGGTTTGGTACGAAGAAAAGTCAGCTTTCGGGATGACGCTCACTCGCTTGGAAATGGCAGACGATACTTGGAAACCCTGTGGCATCCCGTCCGGGCTGGCTGACATTGTAATCCGTGTGTTTGATGCTTGTGGTCAGTATGGCATCAATCTGGAAGAAGCTATCCGCGAGAAGATGGCCTACAATGCAACACGGTCGCAACGGCATGGCGGTAAGGTCATATGAGCGATTCAGTGAAAGCGGCATATATTACAATTAGCAGTGTTAAAGAGTAGAGCAGTGTCGCAGTAGACACATACTGCTCATTAGTGAAGTCTAAAAAAGCCCGTTTTGATGGCTCAAAATCTCTCTGGTTTTTTAATTTTAGGCTCTGTTTTCATTTATTATTGATTTTTGACCAAAAGAAAACCACCCCACTGAATGAAGGGGCGGTTTATCTAACCTATCTTTTTTCGTGTTTGACAATTCTCATTTCATGGTTTGCATCTTTTAGCTTTAGTAACAAGCCTGCTCAAGTGTCTGAAGCACGGATAATAACTCCTGCTTTAGTTGTGGATCCGTAATAATACCTTCTTTATTTAGTTTCAAAGTGATGTGCGGTATTATCAATGTTCCTCTTTCTACAATCTCAGCATTAATCATTTTAAGTGTCAACAGAAGTGAAGCATGAGCTTTATCCCCGCCCATTGGAGTTGGTGAGGCACTGATTACCGCTGTAGGCTTATTCATAAACTCAGTTGTAGATACGAGCCAGTCCAGGGCATTTTTCAAAACACCAGGCACACCGTTCCCATATTCCGGTGTACATAAAATCACACCATCTGCTTCCTTAAGCTGTGTTCTTAGTCCTCTGACCGGAACAGGTCCTTCGTCAATATCGATGTCAGGGTTAAAATGTGGAAGGTCACCCAACCCGCCATAGATGGTGAATTTCACATTTTCTGGGGCTAATCCGATGATAGCTTTCATTAGTGCTGTATTTGAGGAGTTTTGACGAATACTCCCCGAAATAGCTAAGAGTCTAATTTCCTTATCCATTCAACATCATCTCATTTCTTCTGTGATTTAATTATTCGCTAATTTCAACATAAGAAGGGTGTTTTTCACTTCTTTCCCAAGGAGATTAAAAGGAAAAAGTTGCTCTGCGAAGATTGATAAGTGCTATATGACTATTTCAGAAGACATAACGCAATAAACACATGAAACTACCACACGTTATGGATAATTTTAACGTATTGGTGAGGTAATAGATAGAAAACAATATGTCGCAGTACGAAGATACTGAACATTCGACTCAAACTGTGAAGAAAGAGATTCCATGATGAAAGTAAAAGTTATAGATCCAAAACATCCGCTTTTTGGTCAAGAAGTTGAGGGAGGAATAATCTATTACGATATCTATCATAAAGGTGGTCGCCCAGATTTGTATCAGGTAAAGGACGATAGTGGTAAATCATATAGATTGCTCACTGATCAAATCGACGAAGAACATTATTATGCTCAAGAAATTGCTGAAGAGGTCGAAAGAATAGGTGCAAATGTTGGGGATACCGTGTTGATTATTGATCCGAAAAGCAATCACTCAAGAGCTGGATTTGAATGGAACAAACCTCATGTGATCACTAAAATAGACCCGAGCGGAAACGTAGAATTTGATCATGGTATGGCTTCATGTTTTAGACCAGGCGTTCAGATTGTCAATGCGTAGTGCGAAGACACAAAAAGAGACATAGGGAAATGAATACGTGAATAGCATGGTTTGTTGTTAAAATGACGAGGGAAAGATACACGTATATAGCTGTTCGCTAAATAATAAAACCCTGCTCACTGAGCAGGGTTTGGATTAAGAAATTATTCAGACTCGGGTCTCTTTACTTGTAGAGGAGGAGGAATAAGCCAGCCCTTTTCCTTGTTCAATTTCAATATTTTAAGTCCTAAAGCAGTTTTAGTGAGATGGTATTTAGCAAATAAAGCACCGATATCTTCTCTAATTGATTGACCCATAGCTTGGCTACAAGCAACCAATCCAGCGGAAGTATCTACAGCAATTTTAGCAGCTATTTCAGGATCACTAAATTTTGCACCTGCTGGAATGTCTTCAAGCTTAACGGGTGGTTTTTCAGGCATAATCGGAGCTGATGGAATCCCGTTATCACTGAGTAATTTATCGCACTCTTTAATTTCCAGTTTAGCTTGATCGATTAGATCATTAAGTACTTTTTTTAGGTCTTTGTCACCAGCGTGGTTTAAATATGTCTGGTAGCATGATACGGCGCCTCTGGCAGCCACCGAGGCCGCCCATACACCAAAAATTTCGCCGTAGTGCATAGGTTCATCTTTTGAATTTCCACTTAAAATACCCATTTAGATCGCTCCTCGTTGTAGTTATTTACAGAGTTATTATGCCCAGAACCAAAATATTAATGTATGTTTTTGTTTTGCCGAAAAAGATCCTACTTTTGCAGCACAAGGAAAGCAGCGGATTGAAACTATGTAATTAACTCTATTTTGAAACGTTGATGCACAGTACGAAGATACAGCGACACCAATAAACCCAAATTTGAGAGGAGCAATTATACATGAAAATTCAAATAGCAGCACACTTCAATAAACAAACAAAGGACTCCAAAAAGGAGCTTGTGCAGTTCCATGTAAAGGGTGATGACGAGAAGAAGCCAGAGCTTAATGCTATGACGAGATCGGTGGTTGTATTGAACATCGAAGGTGTTGAACAGGCACTGACAACCGAGTTCAGCAAGAGTACGAAGGATGCTAAGAAAACTGTGTTGGAGTTTATTGTCAAGGGTGACACATACTCTGAACACTCCTATGAATTCTATCGGAAGGCTGGATCAGATGTAGTCTTGGAAATTGCTGAATCTCAAATGAGCATTGAAGAGTTCCGTGGTGAAGATGACGAGGATCATGAGGAGCGAAGAGAGGGTGTACGAGGCAAGGTTAATCCAGACGGTACGATTGAACTGGAGGACAAGGATCAACTCACTCTGGAGGATGTAGCTGCTGCAGGAGATAAGGGTGGTCCGGTAATTCCTGATAATGATGACGATCTGCCGTTCTAAGATGGTACACGCCCCGGCTTCGGTCGGGGGATTCTTTTACAGTGAGGTGATAGCAGGTGCAACAAAGCTTCCTGCCTGAGATAGATAGAGAACGGACGCAAGCTGCCGTTGAAGCCGCTCTTGAAAAATATAGGATATTTAAGTTTTTGTCTTTTGAGGAGAGAGAGGCAGTGACAACCGCAGCCTGGTCAGACTCCCCAAAAGGATTTACTGGAGTTACAACTGATCAAACCTCCAACATAGCTATTCATAATGTAGATACCCAAGCACACCGCAAAAACTTTTGTGAACGGATAGAACGAGTGGTGAATCGCATGCCTAAGATGGAAGGGTTCTTGATTAAAGAACGATATATGACAACAGAGCATGATTATATTACTCATGAGAAAGTGTATAACTTTAAATTTCAGCCGCCGATTAGCTCGGGAACTTATAGCAAGATACGTTGGAAGGCTTTTTATAAGCTGGCTTTGGATTTGAATCTAGTGATCGAGAAGGAGGAAGAGAAGGGTGATTGAACAAATATATAAGACTACTTCTGATTATCCCTCAGTACTTACAGCGAAGGAAATCCAACAAATACTCGGTATAGGTGAACGTCAAACATATGAACTATTAAACTCGGGTCAATTTCATATCGTGCGGGTCGGAAAGATGATAAAAGTATCCAAGGATGTATTTCTAAAATGGTTACAGGGGTAAAAAAAGTGGTGCCGATTATGGCACCACTTTTGCTTTAGTCTACTACAGGGCACCATAATGGCACCAATTCCTATTTTACTCAAGACCTAAACATCCCTAAACAAAAGAAAAAGCCTTGAATATCAAGGCTTTTTGCGTATAGGACGGATGGGGTTCGAACCCATGACCCCTACCCTGTCAAGATAGTGCTCTCCCGCTGAGCTACCGTCCTGCGACGAATTTCATAATACCATACGATAGAGTAGGATGGCAATTCTTTTTTTGCTCATGCAACATATTAAGATTTGAGCTTTTTCTATAAAAAAAGCAAAGGGGACGCCCCTCCATCCCCTTGCACCATATCTAAATAAAGAACGGTAGTAGAAATATATCACTTATCCCGAAAAATGGGATGCGTCGTTGAAAGAAGCGACGTCTTGGGAAAAAGCCAGGCCGGAAGCCAAATTGTCTAAACGACGATTCTTGTGTAGGCATTCCGTTCAAACGTTCTACCATTTCATTGCTGGGAACCGCAAGGGTAACATAATTTTGATCTACATGAGCAATAAATCCGTCAAATGATTGACCGTCAGTTGTTACAATACCAACGTATTTGTTCATACAATTCCAACAGACCTGTTGATGAAAATTTGTATCCATGAATAACCTCCTCAATTGAATAACCCTTGATAACAGTCTATGGTCCGTAGCCTATAACGTTCACGGCATTAGCCTAGAGAGTAACAATAAAATTCGGGCTCTTTTGTGTGAGAGTGGAGGTTGTTATTGAAGCGAAATCATTGTCCCAGCGTATAGATCACTTCTGTCTTGCCTGTAAGAGGGGAATCATTCGTGAAAAATAGCTTATCACCACTACGCTTTACGAACTTTAAAGTATCACCTTTATAAGGGGTGTCGTTCATTTCTGCGTATTCCTGATCCTCTGCTGTAAGAAGCTCCTTGTACAAAAGCGTTCGCTCGCCTGTGTTGCGATCAATTAAAGTAAGCAATCCTTTTTGATTACCACGGAGCAGAAGGATATCGTTATCAATGCCTTCTATATAGTAAGCATCTTCATCGCCCCCTAATTTCAAGAGATCTAGAGTAGCTGTTATATTGCCCGTGCCATCCTGAATGAGTCGTAGGGTATTACCATCATGCAATAGTAGATTGTTGTCATAAGGTTTAAGATCTGCATCTCCTCTGAACTGGTAGGCGATAGTAGCCTTGCGTAGTAACGCACCATTTTTGAATACGAGAGTGACAATGCGTGTATTGATATGGGGTTCTCCAAATGAGTCATTAATCTTAATGACGAGCAGTCCACCTGGTGTTTTCTCAATCTGCATTCCTACCCAGTCAAAAGCAGTTTCAAGTGAGGTGAGCTTTATTACTTTATCTTTTCCTTGAGAGACATATAGGTCTCCATTACCTTTAACGAGAGTATAAGTACGCCCACCATAGGTTTCTGTAAATACGTTGTAGGTCTTCAGACCGCTCGCGGATAGTGTGTTTGTTTTGGAATCCAGATGGAGATTACTACCTTCGAATGCTTTAACGATGAAGCGAGCAGGCACATATATGCCGTCTTCTTTAGATTTGAAAGGGATACCGCCGAGATCTACGGTTTTCCCGTCAAGAACTCCGCTTTGACTTCCAATTCGAACCGCGAAGCTTTTGGTCCAGCCTTTAAATAAGGCTCGTTTGCTGGACTTGTCCCATTCCATCTTTAGACCTGCATTCTCAGAGATCCCTCGAACATCTACGTAGACCACTCCATTTTTGAGCAGCGCCGGGCCTCCTATGGTTCCACCAGGAATACCGAATTGATAGTAAACTTGAGAAGAATTAGCTGTAGCAGCTGCGACGACCATAGGGTGTTCAGATGAAGATAATGAAGAACTTGCTGATGCTGTTGTAGGGAGAAGAAGAGTAGAGAGCATTATAGCCGATAACAATGATTTTAAGTATGTAGAGTTCAAACTAACCATCCCTTTCTTTGTATAGAAGTAAAATTTATCCATTAGCTATTTGTTTGACGCTGAAACGATTCTAAAAGTTGCGTCGTATATTTAGCCAAGAGATTTTTTGTGGAATTACTCCCCAAGCTCTTATGATAAAATGGATGGTAATGTACAGTAGTTAGATAAAAATCGAAAGAAAAAGGAGCTTGAGATCTTGCCGCAAAATGAGCAGAAAAAGAATTCTTCCACTCCGTTGAAATGGTTGGGGGGCGGGGCGGCGATGCTGCTGTTTAAAGGAAAGGCGATTTTGTCTCTTCTGAAAATAGGTAAAATTGCTGGGCCTCTAATTTCAATGATGATTTCGATATGGGCGTATGCGTTGATTTATCCGTGGGGGTTTGCAGTGGGTTTTGTCCTGCTCTTGCTAGTCCATGAATTAGGGCATGTAATAGCAGCCAAACGAATCGGGCTTCCAGTCAGCGCTCCACTGTTTATACCTTTTTTGGGAGCTTTAATTACAATGAAGAAACAGCCGCTGGATGCCCAGACAGAAGCTTATATTGCTTTTGGAGGTCCAATTTTAGGAACCATAGGGGCTACCGCAGTTTTTGGGGTGGCTTATTACATGGATAGTCCACTGCTCTATTCCTTGGCTTATATAGGCTTTTTGCTTAATCTGATCAACTTGCTGCCGATTCATCCGCTAGATGGTGGACGTATTGCTACCGCGGTTACGCGCTGGCTGTGGCTTGTGGGTCTCGTGGGCGGTTTAGCCATCATCATCTATTTGCGATCTATTTTGTTCTTTATTATCTGGGCGTTATTCGCTTACGATCTGTATAACAAATATGTCAAAAGACGTACTAACAATCGTCTTTTTTCAGTAACCAAGGGTTTCTTAATCCCAGTAGAGCCACTCAGAGATGCGGGTTACATGATTCCAGGACCAGAGCATAGAAGAGATTTGCCTTTTACCACCTACAGTGATTTGGATAGACAGCAGTATGTAGGGGTGAGATGGGATCAACTGAACTACATTGGTAGAGCTACGCTCCCGCAGCAATGCATAATTGAAAAGGTACGGATCTCGCAGCTAGAGCCTGTGACCCTAGAGAATGGGCTTCATCTTAAGATGCATTGTGATATCAGTTATACCGTCTACGAGAATGATAAGTATTACGATGTGCCAGCCAGCTCACGCTGGAAATACGGCATCGCTTATTTTGTATTAGCTGGCTTTCTTGGAGGAATGATGTACATGGTCCATATAGTTGGAAACGTGAATCTTTAAGGGATAGAATCGGGGAATGAAGTTCTCCAATTGTTTATAAAACTCCTGAACCGTCAAAACTGTTATGAGAATACCGGCATTTGAACGGTGAAGGGAGTAAAACGATGCCTAAAATATTGAAATGGAAAACGGGAGTTTGTTTATTATTATTGTTCGGTTTAACTGGTTGTTCCGAGGCGAAACCAACAAAGGTCATGGAAATCAATGAGATAACTAACTTTGATGGAAAGCCGAAAGGTCAGTATCCTCAATTGTCACCTGTGATGAAAGACACATACAATCGTTCGATTCCTGAAGAAGTATATTCTGTAGATTAGACCAGCAACAGAATACGATTTCCCGTGCTCAGGCTTTTCTTTCTAGTCAATTTTTTATATAATAGACAACTATCGTTGGATACATAGAGAGAGGAGTTTGCGACTAACATGGCGGCAGAAATCTTACGGGTAACTACAGAGGAACAACTCCGGCTAGGGCTGGATATTCGTACAAAAGTATTTGTTGAGGAACAAATGGTCCCGGTTGAGGAAGAAATTGATGAATACGATGTTATCAGTCCGAATGCGCACCATATTCTGATTATAGATGAAGGAGTGCCTGTGGCTACGGGAAGATTGATTTATTACAAAACAGGTACAGCCAAAATGCAGCGTATCGCCGTACTGAAAGATTATCGAGTCAAAGGATATGGACGTGTTCTGTTGCTAGCTATGGAAGAGCTTGCTCGGGAACTTGGACTGGAAGCTTCAATTCTTGATGCACAGTGTCAAGCAGAGAATTTCTACAAGAAGCTGGGATATGAAGTGATTTCTACGGAACCTTTTTATGACGCAGGTATTTTACATGTGCGGATGCAGAAAACTCTTTAAGGTTTGCACACATAATTTACCGTTCCATTACGCAAGCTAGGATGTGCCTTATGATGGCAAATTCTACTGCAAGGGGCGAAATAAAGTGCCAAATAACGAACGTGAAAGTTTCGTAGCCGTACAGAAAAATGGAGATGGAGATTTAACCAGTTTCCAGACCTCTACAGGACGTGTCCTGGCATATGACCAAGCGCTTCAAGAAGTACAGGCTGGAAATATTGCCGGAGTGAATGCTTTTAAAGGTAAAGATGGAGAAACTTATATTCGTGGCGACGCGGATGGGGATCCAACTAACAATCTGGATAATCTTCCGACATTCTCATAGTTCAAAAGGCAAAGACCGTACATACGTCAACAGACGTCAATGTACGGTCTTTTTTTAAAAAATTAGGAAAGTATAAGCTTCACACTATGTTCAGAGTGTATAAATTACATGTTGCTCTATAAACTCCATCTCTCCTGTAAGCCCGTCGAATTGGGGTTGTTCATCACTATAATGCATGAGCTTGATGATGCGTCGAACATCATCAGGTAGAGACATCAACTCGTCCAAAGTGGTGTGAACAACGCCTGATCCACCAAGCTGACAGTCATGCAGAATCATTCGGATGCCGCGCTCTCGTACTAGGCTTATAAGTAGATCCGGCTGAAAAGTCATATCCGCGCTGTAGAAAATCTCGTTATTTATTAGAAGAGAATAGCTATCTTTGCCGGGAATATGGGGCGTATGTATGATCTCGAGCGAAAGGGATGGAGCGAGCTTGTACGTAACTCCGGGTTTCATAGGTGTAACCTCGAAGATATCGGTCAGGGAAGCTACTGCATCTTTTTGATATAATCCACCCTTTAAGGTGTTGTTCCAAAGAGGCTCAACAAGCGTCTCGGGCAAGTGTAATCTCATTTTTTTCCCGTATACGTGCTTTAGCGTGAGTGCTAGCTCTTCCAGACCTCCAACATGATCCGCATGAATATGTGTAATTAGAGTAGCGTTTACGTCATGGAAGGATTTCCCGATGGTATGCATGGCAAGCGGAGCTGTAATCCCGCAATCAATCAGTAGGGTATAATCATCAGCTAGTAGCAAGCCATTGTTGTTAAAATAGTTTTTTGCAAAAGCATTGCCAGTTCCTAGCATTTGTAGGCTTAGACTCATAAGAAAGTACCCTCCTGAAATCGCTGTTAGCTAATAGATCAACTTTGAACAAGTACATAATATCATTTTTCGGAAGATGAATGAAATATTTACCTACATTCAGCGCAACTTGCTGAGACAAAGTAAGTATACATTAACAGTATGAATTATTTGGAGGGTTTCAAATGAATAGATGGAAAAAAGTCACTTTATGTGTGTTTGCTTTTTCCTTGATGGGTGGCTCCTTATTGTTCGCCGATTCTGTGAGTAAGAAAATCAGGGTATGGAACAACGGGACAGAAATTGTGGACGGCGGTTATTTAATTGATGGAAAAACGTATATTCCTGCTAGAGAGGCAGGTGGGGTTGTGAATTGGGATGGCTCTGGGAAAGTGACGATTCTTAAGCCAAATGTTCATATTGTGCTTTTTAAAGGGGATACAGTTTTTGGAAATGTCAACGTTGGCAAGCTCAAGATTAAGATATTAACCCAAGTTGATAGCTTAACAGAAGAAGTTTCAGCAGTAAAAGTAGCCATAACGGACCCATCCGGTAATGTTAAGGATATTCAGTCGCAGGAGCTTGAAGGCTCGCAGAAGGATAATTTCTGGTTTCCGACCTCGGAGTTCACTTATGATTTTAAAGAAATTGGGAAGTATCGGGTAGGCTTCTACATGAAAGCTTCCAAAAATTCGGATTACGTTCTTGTGTCAGAGAAGGTAATTACAGCTCTCAATTAAGGGTTCTAAATTGACCTGAACTAATCTAACGTGGTACGATACCAGATGTAAGATAATACAATTCAAAGTGAGGTATTACAATGAGCGATCACAAACATGAGCATGGTGAAGCATGCGGTTGCGGGCATGATCACGACCATGAGCACGAGGAGTTTGTGCTGACCTTGACGAACGAGCAGGGCGAAGATGTAGAAATGGTGCTTGTAGAAACGTTCGACATAGGCGAGAAATTATACGCTCTGTTGTTAGAGCGCGAGAATCCAGAAGCAGATGGTATTATTCTGCGTATGGAAGAAGAAGACGAAGAAATGGTATTGTACAATATCGAAGATGAAGAAGAATGGAAAGCTGTTGAAGAAGCTTACAACAATCTGCTTGCTCAGCAAGAATAGATTTTAGCGACTAAATTAAGCTGTTCTATTGTGTATATGACAGTTGATGTTTATATACAGAAACCCGATACTTATTATGGTATCGGGTTTTTGTATAAATGAATGAAATTTTTCAGGGAAATGTTGGGTCTTAGGATATTGGATCGGCTTCCACAATTACTTTTATGTTAGTGATGCTGCGGTCTTCAGGACCTTTAACCGGGAGGCCGATCTCCACATGGTCAATAATATAATCGATGTTATCCTGAGTGATCACTTCGCCAGGGAGAAGAATAGGAATTCCAGGCGGATATACATAAATGAATTCTGCAATAATGTAGCCAGCAGATTCACGGAACGGAACTAACTGCGTATCAGCGTAAAAAGCGTCCCTTGGAATCAGAGCAAGTTGTGGAATTTCTGGAACCTGAACCTTAAGTTCGTAGATTTCACCCTTGCTATAATGAATAGCGGACAACACCCGAAGTGCAGCCAATAATTTATCTACTGATTCTTGGGTATCACCTGGGGTAATAAGGCAAAGAATATTATACATGTCGCTTAGTTCTACTTCGATATTGTATTTCTCACGTAGCCAGTTTTCGGTTTCGTAACCTGTGATCCCTAAATGGCGAACATGAATGTTGAGCTTGGTTGGGTCATGATCAAATGTAGCTTCTGTCCCAAGTATTTCTTTTCCAAAGCTGTACAGGCCCTCAATAGTATTGATCGTTTCGCGTGCGTAGTTGGACAGTCTGATGGTTCTTTCTGCCATTTCGTGACCGTTCAGCGCGAGATTACGTCTTGATGTATCCAGAGACGCTAATAAAATATATGAGGTGGATGTTGTAGTCAGCATGCTCATAATGGTCTGTACCCGTTGTGGGTTAATCAGACCCGTCTTAGCATTTAGATTCAGTACCGAGCTTTGCGTCATGGAGCCGCCAAGCTTATGCACACTAGTGGCAGCTATGTCCGCACCGGCCTGCATGGCCGATACCGGCAGATCCTCATGAAAATGAATCAGTACTCCATGTGCCTCGTCCACCAATACGGGTACACCGTAACGGTGAGCCAGGTCGACAATCGAACGCAGGTCGGCGCATATACCGAAGTACGTGGGATTGATTACTAGAACTCCTTTAGCGTCCGGATGACGCTTTAACGCTCGTTCCAGCGAACTGGTCGTTATGCCGTGATCTATCCCGAGATTCTCATCCTGAACAGGCGAGACAAACACAGGCTTGGCTCCGGAAAAGATAATGGCCGACATCACAGATTTATGAATGTTACGCGGCACAATTATTTTATCACCCGGTGAGCAGACAGAGAGGATCATCGTCATGATGGCATTGCTCGTGCCCTGTACGCTAAAATACGTATAGTCGGCGCCGAAAGCCTTCGCAGCCAGCTTTTGAGCTTCCTGGATTACGCCAGTTGGCTGATGTAGATCATCAAGCGGTGCGATGTTGATTAGATCGATGGATAGAGCGTTATCGCCGATAAACTCACGGAATTCGGCATCGGTTCCTAGCCCCTTCTTATGCCCCGGAATATGGAATTGAACTGGATTGCCGGCGGCATGCTTTTTTAAAGCTGTGAAGAGGGGAGTACGGTGTTGATTCATTTAATGCTGTCACAACCTTTCGCGAATATTAAAATTTAAGGCAAGCATCAGTATAACAAAACAATCTACAGAATACTAGGATATGGATGTGATAGAATGTCCACGAAAGCAGTGCAACGCACGCATATCAGTTTGACGTCGCCATTTATCATGGAGATGTGGGTAATTATTTTTTTAGTTGAATTTGTTAAAGGGTCGCTACTTGTCGCTTTGTTACCGGTGTATATGGAGAATATTTTGGGCCTATCGGTGACGGTAGTAGGCTTTGCCTTTGCACTCCAATATTTGGGGGATAACCTCTTCCGCAGTCCTTCTGGCTGGGTCATGGAGCGTATAGGATTTCGCTGGACAATGACAAGTGCCTTGTTGTTGATCCTGGTAGCTGTTGGAATGATAATATATGCCAAAACAGCAGTTACGCTATCGATTGCATGTCTTATTCTTGGGATCGGGACATCTCCGCTTTGGCCTTGTGTGATGACCGGAATAACCGAATTAGCAGGGTCTACCAAAAGCGGCAGCAGTGGTGCAGCTATGGGGGCTGTCGAGATGGCCTCGCTCGCAGGAACGGGAATCGGTCCGATTGTAGTGAATTTTTTGATGGATCAAGGGGGACAAAGCTATCGTGTGGCCTTTTTGGTCCTGCTAGGTTGTGCCGCCGTTGTAGTTGTGGTTGCCCTATTTCTACCTAAGAGAATCTCGTCAAGTGGAACTCATGCAGTCGTAAGGGATATGCAGGGGCTCGGCGGAGTCGTTGAGCGTAAAAAGATTAGTCCGTTAGAAAGTATAAAAAGAACACTGCATCAAGTCAGAACGACGCTTAAAGTCAGCCGATGGCTTTATCCAGCCTTGTTCCTTCAGGCTTTTGCGATTGGCTTGATGACCCCTGTAGTTACCTTATTTGCACGTACGGAGCTGCATGTTAGTCCAAATCAGTTTAGTCTACTTCTGATTGCAGGTGGGGGAATTACGGTGCTTGCGCTTATTCCGGCAGGCAAGCTGGTGGACCGTATAGGAACAACAGTGTTTCTGAACATAGGCTTTTTGCTCGCCGCCTTTTCCCTTGCCCTGTTCTCACAGGTTCGCTGGCTACCGCTTGCTTTTATCGCAGTGGCACTGGTCGGTATAAGCTACGCGCTTATCCTCCCGGCGTGGAATGCCTTTCTGGCCAAGCAAGTCCCTAAGGGGGAACGAGGGACTGTGTGGGGGCTATTCTTGACCTTGCAAGGCTCAGGGATGGTAGCAGGACCAGTGATATCAGGGAGACTATGGGACCATGTAGGCCATGGTGTCCCGTTCCTGGCAAGTGCAATTGTAATGCTGATGCTCTTCGGACTGCATTTGCTAATTGTGCACAGAACGAAGCTGAAGTTTAAACCTAGTTGAGACCTGGAATGTAAAAAGCCGCTGACAACCTGGAATTAGTTGTCGGCGGCTTTTTAGGAATTAAAAGGACTAAAAGGAATAAAAAATTCCGATCGGCGTTTGGAGAATGACTGTTGCGGGTAAAAATAGTCAATAAACCAAGTTACCGCTACATAAACTGAAGTATAAAATAAGACTAAGACAAACGAAAAAGTAATTTATTACAAGAAGAGGTCCGGCAGCCATAAATACTCTGGAATTGAACGAGTGGTGTTGGCTTTGCAGATGTGAAGCAGTTAGGGGGGAGTGCCGTGAACAAAAACGACGAGGTGGAGTATTGTAACCTGGAGCTGCGTTTCGACAGACAGCATATCCAGGACCTGATCAAGGATTTGATTCAAAAAGGTTATTCCCTATATTGGAGCGAGAACGAACAGGTTTTTGTGATTTCGGTCCGTACGGGTCGTAAACTGGTGAAATTACGTTTTCAAAGGATCAAAGATGGCTATAAACTCGTGGGTGACTATATGATTCGTGATGCTCGCTTGTCAGAATGGATGGAGAAATTGATTGGGGACATGCGGGGCCATGCCATTGTAAAGCGTTTCCGGGATCGCCAGATCATTATTGAAAATATTTTGTTTGGCGAAGTGATTCGTCTTGTCGAAATCTCGGGTTATCAGCAGCGAGTATTATACCAGAAAGGCCCTATGCTCACAGATGAGGAGCTGACCAAGCTCTATTATTCTGTTGAAGGGGAAGAGCGGATTCGCCAGCGTAAGATTGAGGTGGATGAGCAGCTAGATCGATTAAATGATGCACTTAAGGCTGAGGATACGGTTCGCGCGGAGAAATGCCGAGCTCAGCTTACCTTTTTGACGAAGGAATTGTATATGTTGGAATGGTAAACAAGGTACCAAAAAAGTTGCTTAGGGGCACCCCGAACTTCGGGGTGTCTTAGATTTGTATGAGAACTTGCTGACAGGGGTTCACTTCTGACGCTAAAAACGTTAAAATAGTCATTGTGATCATTTTCATGTTGGCAATGGTTTTGTCAATGAATTTGATCTCTATTCGCAGGGCAGGCTTTGCTGTCTCTGATAAAGGGTGGTATTCTTATACTGCGAGAAATGGATTTCCAAAAAATATAGGGTGCAAAGGGTGGAGGACCAGATGGCAAAACAACAAATCGGCGTTATTGGCTTGGCGGTAATGGGCAAGAATTTGGCTCTAAATATCGAAAGCAAAGGTTTTTCCGTATCCGTGTTTAACCGGTCACCGGAGAAGACACATGATCTTCTTGCTGAGGCGGAAGGTAAGAACCTCGTAGGCACATTTTCCGTTGAGGAATTTGTAGCTTCGCTGGAAACACCGCGCAAAATTCTGATCATGGTTCAAGCTGGTAAAGCTACTGATGCTACCATCGAGCAACTGCTGCCGCATCTTGATCAAGGCGACATTATTATCGACGGAGGAAATGCTTATTTCCCTGATACGGTTCGTCGTAGCAAAGAGCTGGAAGAAAAAGGTTTCCGCTTTATCGGTACTGGCGTTTCCGGCGGAGAAGAAGGAGCACTTAAAGGTCCTTCCATTATGCCTGGCGGTCAAGAAAGCGCATATAAGCTAGTAGAGCCAATCCTAACGGCAATCTCAGCCAAAGTTGACGGAGAGCCTTGCTGTACATATATCGGACCAGACGGTGCGGGACACTATGTTAAAATGGTGCACAACGGTATCGAATATGGTGATATGCAATTGATCTGTGAAGCTTACCAGTTGTTGAAAGACGTTCTAGGTCTGGATGCAAAAGAACTTCACAGCATCTTCAAAGAGTGGAATAGCGGTGAGCTCGACAGCTACCTGATCGAGATTACTACAGATATTTTTGCTCAGTATGATGAAGAAACTGGTAAACCAATGGTTGACGTGATCCTTGATTCCGCTGGCCAAAAGGGAACTGGTAAATGGACAAGCCAAAGCTCACTGGATCTTGGCGTACCTTTGTCCATGATTACCGAATCCGTATTCTCTCGCTTCCTGTCTGCAATGAAGGATGAGCGCGTAGAAGCAAGCAAAGTGCTTAACGGACCAGAAACTACACCATTTGATGGTGACAAAGCTGAATTCATCGAGAACGTGCGTAAAGCATTGTTCGCGAGCAAAATCGTATCCTACGCTCAAGGTTTCGCTCAACTGCGCGTAGCATCCGACGAATACGGTTGGGATTTGAAATATGGCGAGCTGGCTAAAATTTGGCGCGGCGGCTGTATTATTCGTTCCCGTTTCCTACAAAACATCACTGATGCTTACGAGAACAATGCAGATCTTAAGAACCTATTGCTTGATCCTTTCTTCAAGAATGTTATGGATTCTTATCAATCCGCATGGCGTAAAGTCATTGCTTCAGCTGTAACGATGGGTGTTCCAGTACCTGGATTCTCCAGCGCATTGGCTTACTATGATAGCTATCGTACAGAAAGACTGCCTGCAAACCTGCTTCAGGCTCAACGCGATTACTTCGGAGCACACACGTTCAAACGTGTAGACAAAGAAGGCGTCTTCCACCACAACTGGATGTCAGCAGAATAATTTAGTTTGTTACGGTTACAAGCAAAAACGCCTTCGACGTCCCTAAAGGACGGTAAGCGTTTATGCGAGAAATATAAGGATAATGTATAACGTGAAACTTATACTTTCTTATATTTTAAAAAAGTGGCCCGAATTGCTTCACCAGAAATGGGGAGGCTTTCGGGCCTTTTTTGTTGGAGATTTGATGTGTGTTTACTATGTGAAGCAGATTGTTTAATGTTTTGACCCTGTGTTATGATATGACAAATATCGCGGTTGGAGGATAGACATGGCTGGGGATACAGAAACATTTAAAGAGTTGAACGAAGAGCAAAGAAATAAGAACATTATTTTAGTAGGAATGATGGCAACGGGAAAGTCAACGGTAGGTGCTATTTTGGCCGAGGAACTAGGCTATGAGCTGGTTGATTTGGATTATGTCATTATTGAAACTGAAGGCAGAAGCATTGCGGAAATCTTCGCAGAAGATGGCGAGGAATACTTTCGAAGCGTGGAAACCGCGGCTCTAAAGCGAATGCTAGAGTCCGAGAATAAATTAATATCTACTGGTGGAGGTACGGTATTGGCGCCGGGGAATACAGCGTTAATGCTGAGTAAAGGGCATGTGGTTGCGCTAACGGCAACGGAAGAAGAGATTATTGCTCGTGTTAGTGGAGATCAGAATCGTCCGCTGCTCGCCGGCAATGCAGAAGAACGGGTTAGACGAATCATGCAAGATCGCCATGATGCTTACCTGTTCGCGCATTACACGGTCGATACAACGGGACTGACTGCGGCAGAAGTGTCGCAACATATTTTAATGCATTACCGCGGCTGAGCTTTTAAGAGAGTGTCTCATTCCATTCGATCATACCGCCGCTTAAATTTGTAGTGTTAAAGCCAAACTGTTGTAGATATTCGCAGACGCGCTGGCTTCGAGCACCGGAACGACAGATAAAGATTACTTTGGCATCGCTTGGAATTTCCTCTGTGCGATGTGGAATTTCTCCCATGGGGATATGCTGTGCACCGGGAATCATCCCGAAGGCAACCTCTTCGTCTTCACGAACGTCGATGAGTACAAGGTCTTCACCTGTCTCTAGACACTGCCGCAATTCTTGCGGTGTGATTTGTGGAACATTATACATGGTTGTGACCTCTTTTCATCAGAAGAATGGTTTAATGATAACACATGCGTGGAACACCCTGTCAAACGAGCACTACATACAAATTATATCTACTAAGGAGAGTTTATATTATGGACGTTATTGTTAGGCCAACGCCATCCCTGCAAGGAGAATTTGGGGCCCTCTCTTCCAAAAACTATACCACTCGTTATTTGCTGGTTGCCGCATTGTCAGAAGGCGTAAGTACGATTTATCATCCGGCACATAGTGAAGATAGCGACGCCATCCGCCGCTGTATAGCAGACTTGGGTGCTGTGCTTACGGAGGATGAGGAAAAGATTGTGATTCAAGGCTTCGGCCGTCACCCAAAAGACGTTAAAGAGCTAAATGTAGGAAATGCTGGAGCGGTACTACGTTTCCTAATGGCTGTGGCTGCTCTAAGCCCTGAGGTAACATTTGTAAATACGTATCCTGACTCATTAGGCAAACGTCCGCATGACGACCTGATCGTGTCTCTAGAGCAGCTTGGTGTGAAGGTAGAGCATAATGAAGGAAAGCTGCCGATCACGATACGTGGAGGTAAACCTGTTGGGGGTAGAATTACAGTTTCCGGTGCAGTCAGCTCCCAGTTCCTAAGTGCTCTACTGTTCTTGACACCATTGCTTGAAGAAGATAGTGAAATTATTGTCCTTGATGATTTGAAATCGAAGGTTGTCGTAGGTCAGACGCTAGAAGTATTGGAGCAGGCGGGAATTGTGGTCCATGCAGCGGATGATTATATGTCCTTTAAAGTGCCGGGGCGTCAAGACTATGCGGCTAAGACGTATACCGTTCAAGGTGACTATCCTGGCTCTGCGGCTATTCTTGCGGCGGCTGCTGTTACAAAGTCGGATGTTAAGGTTCATCGACTTGTGGAACAGAGTAAACAAGGAGAAAGAGCCATTGTCGATGTGCTGCGTATGATGGAAGTTCCTCTTACTCATGAAGAGGGTACAGTACATGTCCAAGGGAACGGTGTTCTAAAAGCTGTTGAATTCGACGGAGATGCTGCCACCGATGCAGTGCTGGCTATGGTAGCTGCGGCTGTATTTGCTGAAGGTACCTCACGATTCTACAATGTTGAGAATCTGCGGTATAAGGAATGTGATCGCATTACCGATTACTTGGCAGAGTTAACCCGTGCAGGGGCCAATGTTGAGGAACGCCGCGATGAAATTATTGTTCACGGCATGCCGGAAGGCGTCGAAGGTGGTGTGACCATCAATGCGCATTACGACCACCGTGTAATTATGGCACTGTCAGTAGTAGGTTTACGTGCTCGTCAGCCGCTCCTGATCAAAGATGCTCATCATGTCGCTAAATCTTATCCGCAATATTTTGATCACCTGCGCGCGCTTGGTGCGAATGTGGAGTGGGTACAATAGAAGTAAGGGAGCTAGCGCATTTAGCTTCAGTTAAACAGGATCATTAAGTGTAACTATGGAAAGGGGCACTATGTATGAGCTTTGAGAACCCAAGTCGGGAGCAGATCGGAGATATCCTTGCTTCCGCAGGTAATATTGCTGTTGTTGGCCTGTCTGACAAAACAGACCGTACCTCCTATATGGTCGCGGGTGCTATGCAAAGTCGGGGGTATCGGATCATCCCTGTAAACCCTTTGGTTGACGGTGAAATACTGGGAGAGAAGTGCTATCATACGTTAGCGGAAATACCAGAGCCGGTGGACATTGTCAACGTGTTCCGTCGAAGCGAACACTGCGCAAAGGTCGCACAGGAGGCCGCTGACATCGGCGCACGTGTGCTCTGGCTCCAGCAGGGGATAATCAGCCAAGAAGCCGCTGAAATCGCCGCTGAGCACGGTATGACGGCGATTATGGACCGCTGCATCAAGGTCGAAGAAGCGATCACGATGCATGGGCGCAGTCGGGCGTAGGGTTCGGTAGTTAAACATTTATCCGGTTACCGATAAAGTGTGCGATCAGAGAGTGTAGTCGACGTCATTCATACGAATGAATCGGTGTGCGTACGAACTGTCAGACGAACAACAGACGAACAACAGACGAACCAACAAGCGAAACAATAACGAGCGAACAATGAACCGACGAGCATACGAACCGACAAACGAACAACAGACGAACCAACAAGCTTATAATTTTGGCGCTGATGAAATTGAAGCCATATTGATGAACAGTCAAGGGAAGCAGTATCATGCGATTACGACAGGTTGTATATTTCTAATGCAAATCACCAACTGAGCTTGTTATACTGAAGTTAGACGAAGAACGTCCTTTATCCGCATGATTGCGGTGAAGGGCGTTTTTTTATTTTACCGGGGGAGGATACCATTATGGATTTTGAAGAAGCGCATGGTTTGTTCATTGATAAGCACTTGACGGAAAGATCAGGAGAAAGAAGGGGGAGGCTTGTTAGAGGGCATAATTATGCTGAGAAGCTGTTCTTGCAGAATGTATGGTGGCCATTGTTTGAGAGCCTCGATGATTTGCATCCAGAATACGAAGTATACGACTGGAACCGTAAATCTCAGTTTCTGGACTTCGCTTTTCTTCCGCAGAGCGGCAGCAGCCTCGGGATTGAGTGCGACGGGTTTCAAAGCCATGTGAAGGACATAGACCGCGAAAGATTCAACTATGCAGTTAATCGGGACACTTTTCTGACCGGAATGGGATGGAAGATGATTCATTTTTCTGTTGACGATCTTCAGCATCGTCCCGAGGTGTGCCGGATGCTTTTACAATTGGTGCTTGCACCTTATTTGGCGCGAAAATCTGCAGGCGTGGATATTTTGTCCGAGGAGAAGGAGGTACTGCGTTTGGCTTGGCGTCTGGGTAGGGCGATTCGACCAAAGGATGTGACCACGCATTTCAGCATTAACTTTCGGACGGCGCGCAGATTGCTGCAATCTTTAAGTGAGAAGGGGTTGCTAAAGCCAGCTAATCTGGGAGAAAGAGTTCGGTATTATGAAGTGAATGCTATGAGACCAGATCAAATTTGGTAGGAGTATCTATTATAGGGGGCAGCTAAGTAAGATAGTTGCACTTCGTACAACTAAATGGCTAAAATCGAAATGCTAATGCGAAATAGATGCATTTTGTACACTTAAAAGGTGTTAAAGATAAGGTTTAGCATGAAATTGTCCAAAATAGTTGTATGAAGTGCAGCTAAATTAGTGCGTAGAGTTACGTCGATAAGAATAGTTGTACAAAATACACTTAATCTCGATGTTAGCCTATGTGGAATCCCCGGTGTGGAATCCCATCTGTGGAATTCCCACTTCAAGATTGCCAGAAAACTACAGTATCGTTCACTTCATATCCCTTTGTGAATACCTGCTGTTCTATGAATTCTAATGAATAAATGTTTAGCGGAGTGAGAGTGTATTTGTTTTAAATGTAACCGGATCTTTTCCCTCAGTTTATTTTGACAAAAACCCCCGCAGCGCGTACCATTCAATATAGAAAGAAAGGAGAGGGTAGCCTTGAATTGGCTCGGATCATTGCAGCAATTGGGCAGAGCCATAATGCTTCCTACCATGGTACTGCCGGCGGCAGCCATTTTGCTTAGTTTGGGCAGCTTACCTTGGTCTGCATGGGGACTTTCTTCGGTATCCGAAGTGGCTACATACGCTGGGCAGGGAATCTTTTATTTTATGCCTTATTTATTCGCTGTGGGTGTAGCATGGGGATTATCCAATCAAGCTGGAACGGCGGGTCTTGCAGCACTGGCTGGGATGTTCACTTACGACCGGATTGTTACCCATATGGGAGACGGGCTTGTACAACCTGCAACACTTATCGGAATTTTGCTGGGTATAGTCGCCGGTATCGCTCAAAACCGGTTTAAAAATATCAAGCTTCCAGAGGCGATCCAGTTTTTTGGAGGGTCGCGTTTTGTTTTGCTGTTCATGGGATTGTTTTCGGCTGGCTTTGCATGGGTGATGTTAGGGATATCTCCACTTCTGCAGAGAGGACTGGATGATCTTTTTCAAGGAATATTGCAGACTGGCGGATTTGGCGTCTTTATTTATGGAGTGCTATATAGAGTACTAACAGCCTTCGGTCTTCACCATATTCTTAACAATGTGTTTTGGTTTCAGTTAGGAAACTTTACAACTCCTGATGGTAGCACTGTCGTTCAGGGGGATTTGCCACGTTTTTTTGCAGGTGATCCTACGGCTGGCATTTTTATGGCCGGTTTGTTTCCAATTATGATGTTCGCACTGCCTGCCATTGCTTTTGCAATTATTCAGGAAGCGCGTGAGGATTTGAAGCCTAAGATTAAAAAGACTTTCATGCGGGCGGCTATGGTCTGTTTTCTAACCGGGGTTTCGGAGCAGATCGAATTCGCGTTTTTGTTTGCTTCTCCGTATTTATTCGCGGTACATACTGTAATGTCCGGTCTCGCTATGGTGCTCACCTATATGCTTGGGATTCATCACGGGTTCTCATATTCCGCAGGTGCCATTGACTTCTTTTTGAATTTGCATCTGTCACAGAGGGCTTGGCTCTTGATTCCGATCGGTATTGGCTATGGGATTATATATTATAATTTGTTCCGCTGGGCGATTCGTCGTTTTCAGATCCCAACACCAGGACGTGAAGAAGGTTCGGAACTCGGTGATTGGGCAGGCAACATCCCGTATCAGGCACCACTGATCTTGGAGGCGCTTGGTGGTAAGGAGAATATTGTACAAGTACAATCTTGTATCACCCGTTTGAGGCTTACCGTCCACAATGATCGATTTATTGATACTGGGGCGCTTAAAGGTCTTGGTTCTGCTGGGATTATCAAGCTCGGTGGCGGGAATGTTCAGGTAGTATTTGGTACGTATTCTGAGCTGATCCGCGAGGAGATTAATAAGCTGATGCTTCGTGATTTGCCGCAGGTGCTGTTCAGTTCTCCAATGCAGGGTAGAATGATGCCCATTGAGGAAGTACCGGATCACATCTTTGCAGCGAAGCTGGTGGGGGATGGTGTTGCATTTTTGCCAGAAAAAGGGGAACTTACTTCACCTGTATTCGGGAAAGTCATGCACGTCTACCCTACAATGCATGCCGTTGGTATTGCTACGCCGGAAGGGCTGGAAGTACTCATGCATATTGGGATCGACACATCGCAGCTTAAGGGGCCATTTGAGGCGGTTGTAAAAGAAGGCGACAGCGTGGAGCCAGGTCAATTGCTTGTTAAATTCGACCTCGCTTATTTGCGTGAACATGCGGCCTCATTGGCTACACCAATGGTGATTACGAATCCTGATCGAGTAAAATCATGGAGCTACGCTCCATTTAAAAATGTTAAAAAGGGGCAATCTTCAGTAATGTCCGTAGTCTTACATGAAAGTAACGTTGGAGGGATAGAAGGATGATACAAGGCATAGGCGCAGCAGCAGGTGTAGCTATCGGGAAGGCCTTTGTCTTACCGAACTGGGAGTGGAGCTTACCAGACACACAAGTGAACCCAGTGGATCTAGCTAAGGAGTTTGAGCGTTTATACGAAGGTATCCGTACCTCTAAGGACGAGATTGAATTCATCAAAAAAGAATTCAGAGAAGTGGTCGGTCCAGAGGAATCCAGCATTTTTGATGCTCATCTGGCGATATTGGATGATCCGGTGTTCATGAGCGAAATCCGGGGGATTATTGAGCGCCAGTATAAGGCGGCGGAAGTGGCTGTCAAAGAAGCTATTGATCATTTTGTAGCGATGTTTGATCTGCTAGATGATGAATACATGAAGGAGCGGGCGGTTGACATCAAGGATGTCGGCAACCGTCTGTTAAAGCATCTTTTAGGTGCTCCTGAGGTCACGTTGCCATCGGATACACAGCCTTATATTCTCGTTGCGAAGGAGTTGTCTCCTTCCCAGTTAGCTCACTTGAACCCAACTTATGTTCTTGGTATTGTTACTATGATGGGCGGTAAAACCTCACATTCCTCGATTATGGCTCGTGCGCTGGGCATTCCGCTCGTAGCAGGATTGGAGAATAATTTGTCTAACCCTATTCAGACCGGAGACATGCTCGTGATAGACGGAGACACCGGATCTGTGCAAATTCATCCTGATGAGGTAACGATCAATGAATATGTTTCTCTGCGGAATAAGCAGCATAAAAAGAAAGAACAACTGGAATTGCTTGCAACAGTCGATGCCGTCACTAAAGATGGCGTTAACCTGCGATTGGCCGGTAATATCAGTTCAGTTAAAGAACTGAATTTAGCGCTCAAATATGGAGCCGAGGGTGTAGGTCTATTCCGTACAGAGTTTCTTTATATGGATCGCAGTTCTTTCCCGACTGAGGATGAACAATTCGAAGTGTATAAACAGGTTGTCGAGAAGGTAGGCAGCAATATGGTTGTGATCCGTTCGCTGGATATAGGCGGGGACAAGCATCTGGATTATTTCCAGCTACCAGAAGAACAGAATCCGTTCCTTGGCTATCGTGCCATTCGTATCAGCTTGAATCGACAAGATATGTTCAAAACCCAGCTAACCGCTATTTTGCGGGCTAGTGCATACGGGAATGTAAAGCTAATGTTCCCAATGATATCTTCCGTAGAAGAAGTACAGGCAGCAAAAGCTGTATTGGAAGAAGTGAAGGCTGAGCTGGAGCAACGGGGTATACCGTTTAATCGGAATATTCCTGTCGGTATTATGATTGAAGTCCCGGCAGCGGTGATGATTGCTGATCTGCTAGCTGAGGAAGTAGACTTTTTCAGTATCGGCACTAACGATTTAGTGCAATATGTACTAGCAGTAGACCGTATGAATGAACAAATTGCGCATATGTATCATCCCTATCATCCCGCGGTTCTACGAATGATCCGTATGACTGTAGAAGCTGCGCGTAATGTAAAAATAGATATTAGTGTATGTGGTGAAATGGCGGCAGATGAGCGTTCTTTGCCACTCTGGCTGGAGCTAGGTATTAGTGATCTTAGCATGTCGCCGCAGTCACTGCTGAAAGTTAAACATCGTACACTGAATACACTGGCTATGGATGCCAGAAGGGTTGCCAAAGCTTGCTTCCATCATCGTACAAGCTCGGAGACGGAAGAGATCCTGAGTGCTTTTGCTCAGAAAAGCGGTATTACGCTTGGAGCGAGCGGGGAAACAAAGGAGAAAGCTTCTTCTTAGTTAGCGAGTACCACTTCATTAAACTCACATCAAGGTTCGGCATTCTTGCCGAGCCTTTTTCTTTTTATTTGTACAACATTAACTTAAAAAAACAAAACCGTTTGCCGTTCGGCGCAGTCAATATATAAAGAGAACTACAGAGCTGATTCATCTGGCGAAGGCAAGGGGGAGGACAGAACAAGCATGGAACACATTATAAATGACGAAATGGAAATTGCCACTACGGATGAAGAAACATTTTACGAGCTTGTAGCTGAACAAAAAAGAAAGCTTTACAGTATTGCTTACAGCTATTTGCGGAATGAAGCAGATTCGCTGGAAGTTCTGCAAGAGGCAACCTGCCGCGCATGGATTAAACGTAAAAGCTTGAAAGACTCGGAGCGTTTTGCTCCCTGTTAACACGAATTCTGATCAATTGCTGTAATGATGAGTTGAAGCGCAGAAAGAGGAATACAGTCACAGAAGCTGATCGAAGTGATGTAGGGATCATGGAGATGAAAAGCGACCGCAAATTGGACATGGAACATGCACTGGAAGGAGTAAAGCTAAAGTATCGCCAGGTGCTTGTACTCAAATATTACAAGGATATGACCCTTGCAGAAATTGCAGAGGTGCTCGATAAACCGGAGGGCACCGTAAAGACTTGGCTCAATAAAGGACTGAAACAACTGCGTGACAGAATGAAACGGAAGGGGGATCTATTTTATGGCTGAGTCTGAAGAAAAGCTGCTTAACGATTATTTTAAGAGAATCGATGTCGAGGCTGAGGAAATCCCGGAAGTTAAACTGGACGCAGCGATTCGCAAAGGGATGCAGCTAGGTAACCGCAAAAGGTTGTCTTTTAGAAAAAGATACGCTGTTGTTGCGTTAGCGGTCCTAGCTATCGCCTTATTGATTATTGTCCCTTGGGCAAATCAGGTGATAAATCCCGTACGTGCGCAATTACCTCCAAAAAGCTGGGGTCAGCTTGAAGTGTTTAGACCCATTATTGCTAATAATCTGACGATTAAATCAGCACTTGATGCAGGTATGATGAAGGAAGTAAATATCTCCTCTCCTGAGGTGGATGGGATAACATGGACTGTTAACGGAATAATCGCTGATCGTAGAGGTCTTGCTGTACTTTATACAATCCAGAACAATACAGATCAGAAGATGCAGCTTGCTGGCTTGTCTTTGAAAAAGACTCCAGAGGATAAATACCACCTTAGCGGATACAGCGGGTTTAGCACTTCTAATGCACAAGAGGTTGGGTCCCCTGGGACGACTCGTATGTATGAGCAAATCGTCTGGGATAAACATCAGGATGAGATACCAGAGGAGTTGAATATCACATTATCGCTTTTTCCAGATGCTCTTGGTCAAGTTTTTAATAATAAGGATATAAAAAAAATGAGTGTTAAGATTCCTCTGGAGATTGATTACAATTATTTTCAAGGTGAGGTCGTTGATCTGAAGGAAAGCTTGTCAGTTGCTGGACAGAAAATCAATTTGGATAATGTCTATATTGGACCTACGGGTATTTACATGCGGGAAACCTTTGACAAAGAGAATACAATGAGGATTTTTAATATGCTTTCGCCTAAGCTAGTTATCGGGAAAGGGGATCTTCAAGAGGAATTAATGTGGGCAAGTGGTTCGAATTTCCACAATGACAATATGAGACCTGATGATCCAATCAAACTTGAAGTTGAAGGAATCTCTGCTCTAGATCAATCAAAGATGGAGCTTGTGATTAACACCGAAACACAGCAGATTCTGAAGGTGCCAAACAGCAATCTGACGATTTCCAAACGAATGGAGAACGAAGAGCAGGGGGTTTTAGTATTGGATTACTTTATTCCTAAAGAAGATAAGGAGTCGCTTGATGATAGAGGTTTTGCACTGGGCGATTATTTTGAGGATAGCACTGGAAGTGGGCATATGATGGGACCTGTCAAAGATGGTTACTCGGGATATAAAGAGTTTAATGAAGGTAGTAAGGGAACTTCAATAACCTATTTCTTCAATGTAGGCAAGGAAAAGCTACCCCAACCGTTGACTTTCTGGTTTAATTCTTATCCAAACGTAATCAAGGAGAATGCGTCCATTCGGATCAGATAACAAGCTGGATTTAAGCGGACCAAAACAAAAGCCCTGTTCCTCACATTGGTGAGAAACAGGGCTTGTTTAATTTTTAACCAATATATTTGTACAGTATTCTATTCCCCAGCTAGTGCATCACAAAAAGCTTTACCGTAAGGCGGCAGATCTGGTGGGCGACGAGCGGAGATGATATGTCCATCTGTAACCACTGCTTCATCCTTCCAGATGGCTCCGGCATTCTCCATGTCATCACGGATGCCCGGCGTGGAGGTGACCGTTACACCTTCTAGAATTTTAGCGGAGATTAACACCCAACCTGCGTGGCAGATCTGCCCGATTGGTTTCTTAGCTGCATTGAAATCTTGCACGAGCTTTAGAACGGCGCTGTATCTGCGGATTTTATCCGGAGCCCAGCCGCCAGGAACTAGTATACCATCATAATCAGCAGCGTTTAAATCGTCCCAGGAGTACTCTGCCTTTGCAGGTACACCGTATTTGCCGATGTACGTCTTATCTTTTTCCAAACCTGCCAAGTGAACCTCAGCACCTTCTTCTCTCACTCGGTACACGGGATACCAGAGCTCCAAATCTTCAAATTCATCGTCTACGAGTGCTATGACCTTTTTGCCAGCTAGTCTCATTTTGTTAAGCTCCTTTCGTACCACATGATCCTTCATATTCTATCAAATTTAAAATACGAAGTCATCTTAGGGGGTTGTAAATTATAGGCGAATTGCCAATTTAATCATTATATGCAATTAAGGAGGGATTTAATAAAAGAGAGTCGAATATAGAAGTTGAAAAGTCATACTTTGTTCTTAATTAATTTCTTGCAAGAGGTGTAGAAGATGTATAGAGATAACTTAATGGAAAAGTTGTGCAGCTGTGGTGGCCTCATGACCTTACATATGCATTCATTGATTTTTAATACGAAGGTGAAGATTACACATGTACCTGTCTATACTTGTCCGAAATGTACTAGTTATGAGCCATTGTCATTTATTAAAGCAGATCTAGGAAAGTTAGTGAAAGAACTGAATGCGGATGTGCCTAGACAAGATTTTTCGTTTACAGAAAGAAATGAATTGGCCAGTGTCTTAAAGGAATCCTTGTCTGAGGTCATTATCGGGGAATTTCAAGAATTGGAGTTGGCTATCCGAGGTGCGATTCAGGGTAGAGTGGATATGTTGCTCGATATATATCGATTAGCAGAAGTACTTACCGACCAGAATTGGATGGAAGAAACTAGTCGAAGACTGTCTCAATTAACCTTCCAAACGACCAAAAACGCAAATTATTAAAATATTCTGTGAAAATAATGAAAAACTTTCACGGAATGTTGGATTTTTCACTCACTTTTTGTTACGATAGATAGAAGTTACATTATTGTGCTCGCGAATTGGGTAACCAGCACTAGTCACAAATTGTAATTTAGGGTTACGTCTTCAGCCTTGAAAGAAATTTTGAAAGGAAAATGAAGCGTTATCATTGCACAAATGTACAAAGTGTCGTATCATATTTTTAATTAGTCGAACGATAAAATTTATCGCAATGGAGAGAGTAATTTGACGGTAACCATTTACGATGTAGCTCGAGAAGCAGGCGTATCTATGGCTACGGTATCACGGGTTGTGAATAATAACCCTAACGTGAAACCGCAGACCCGGAAGAAAGTTTTTGAAGCGATTGAGCGTTTGGGATATCGTCCCAATGCCGTGGCGAGAGGACTTGCCAGTAAGAAAACGACAACCGTTGGGGTTGTTATCCCTGATATTTCAAACTCGATTTTTGCAGAAATTGCACGCGGGATTGAAGATATCGCGAACATGTATCATTACAATATCATATTGTGTAACGCGGATAAGCGTAAAGAAAAGGAAATCCGTGTCATCAATACCCTTTTGGAGAAACAGGTCGATGGTCTGCTCTTCATGGGTGGTACGGTAACTGAAGAACACATTCAAGCATTCCAGACTTCTGCAGTTCCGATTGTCCTATGTGCTACGCGCGATGAGAAGGGAACCTATCCTTCAGTTGACATTGATCATGAAACCGCTGCTTTTGACGCTGTGAATACGCTGATTCGTCACGGTCACCGTGAGATCGCAATGATCAGTGGCACACTACAGGATCCTGCGAATGGATATGCGCGTTTCCATGGTTATAAGAAGGCACTTGAACAGGCTGGAATTGAGTACCAAGAGGACTTGGTGCGTATCGGTAACTACCGCTATGAATCTGGTGTCGAAGCCATGAAGTATTTCCTTGGACTCAAGAAGAAGCCAACTGCTATTTTTGCCGCAACAGACGAGATGGCTATTGGTGCAATTCACAGTATTCAGGATGAAGGCCTGAAGGTACCGGATGACTTCTCCATTATTAGTGTGGATAACATCCGTATGGCTTCGATGGTTCGTCCATTGTTGACAACTGTAGCTCAGCCTATGTATGACCTAGGCGCGGTAGCAATGAGACTTTTGACGAAACTCATGAAGAAAGAGACTGTTGAGAATCCGCGGGTTATCCTGCCTCATGAAACGATTCTCCGTTTGTCTGTCAATCATCTTAATAAGTAATTTAAGAACTAAACAGAAATTCCGTAGAAAGCTCCTTTTGGAGCTTTTTATGCTTTTTACAGAGAAAATCTTCGAAGGAGGCGTTATCTTTGCGTGAAATTATTGGATTAATAGGTGCGATGGATGAAGAAATTAAGCTACTACAAGAAGGAATGGAGAATAAGGAGACGAAAGTCAAAGCAGGAATACATTATTACATAGGAAATATATTAGGTAAGTCCGTAGTCCTCTGTAAATCTGGGGTAGGCAAAGTGAATGCCGCAGTTACGACACAAATTCTAATCGATACCTTTGGTGTATCACGTGTGCTGTTTACTGGGGTTGCTGGAGCTGTGCATCCTGAACTGAATATTGGAGATATTGTTATATCGTCTACTTGTATACAGCATGACATGGATGCTACGGCGCTTGGCTTTTCAAGAGGTGAAATACCTTATCAGGGAAACTCCGTCTTTCAGGCAGACCCTGAATTGGTGCTGCTTGCTGAGAGGGCTTGTAACGAGCTAGGCCAAAAGTACTTGGTTGGCAAGGTACTTTCAGGTGATCAATTCATTTCTAATGCGGAGATTGTAGCCGAATTAAGAGGGGAGTTGGACGGAGCATGTGTGGAGATGGAAGGGGCGGCGGTTGCTCAAGTATGTGAGATGAACGCCACTCCCTTTGTCATTATTCGTTCAATGTCTGATAAGTCTGATGGGTCAGCAGAGGTGAATTTTAAGGAATTCACGGTGGAATCTTCGCATCGCTCGCATTCCATATTAGAATTTATGCTACGATACCTCTAGTGCTCGTTTAGTACATGAAGCGCTGTCTAAAGCGTACTCTGTCGAATGTCTCCTGTGAAGCCATAGGTACCTCTTGTCCAATACGGACCATTAGACAGTTCGCTGGATGTGAACAGATTTCGGGATCATCTGTAGCATACCAAACCATATTTACAGTTTTCATTAGCCGCTCCATCATTTGACGATAAGCCCATACATCAAGCCCACTGCCTTTTAAATCCCAGTGCCAATAATACTCTGTTGTAAAGACAATACAATTCTCCAATTGCTCCTGCTCAAAAGCAGTGGAAATCAGCAGCCGGCCAAGTCCGGCTCCCCTATAATCATTACTCACTTCTATAGCCCCAAGCTCAATTAGATCCATCATTCCACCCTGTGACCATAGTTCCATTTCATCCGGATAATGAAAGGTCACATAGCCTACAATAGCGCCGTTCTCTACAGCCGTAATCACACGTCCTTCTGGCAAGCTAGCAATCTCTACGAGAGCCTCATGCTGCTCTATCGGCCTGCGAAAGGCATCAAGGTCAAGATGCATGTGGAGGGCTTCAAGGTCCTCTGGAGATCGGGGGCCACTTACTGTAATTGTTCTACCTTTATATGATAGCGTATGGGAAACAGGGATTTTACGATGTTCCATAGCTGTGCTCCTTTCAGGTCATAAAATATGGAATGTAAACGTTTGCTATGGTATACTAATTCAGACATAAAAAATTCACATTCATTGCATTGACATCATTATCTAAGAGAAGAGTCTTACCCTTAAAGCTTAAATCAAACGAGTGAGGGAGGCAAGAGTGATGGGTCAAGTCCATAGCGAAATTTTGCCGGGCCGTGTGCAGAGCTCCAATATGTCTGATTACACTGAGGCAGTAGCCAATTTTAAGTGGGAGGATGTTGAACGTAACTTCTCATGGTATGAAACCGGCAAGGTTAATATGGCACATGAAGCAGTGGATCGCCACGTTCAAGAAGGACGGGGAGCGACAACGGCCCTGCTCTACAGTGATGCTGTGCGGGATGAATCCTATACATTTGCCGATCTGCAGGAACGGTCGAATCGGTTCGGAAATGTATTGCGTAAATATGGTATCGGTAAAGGAGATCGGGTATTTATTTTTATGCCTCGACAACCGGAACTATATTTTAGTTTACTAGGCATTTTGAAAATTGGGGCTATAGCAGGCCCTTTGTTCGAAGCCTTCATGGAGACAGCAGTTAAGGACCGGCTGGAAGATAGCGGAGCCATTGCTATAGTTACTACGCCTGAACTACTTCATCGTGTAAAGCGAGATGAGCTTCCGAATTTACGTCATATTTTTCTAGTAGGCGGCACCTCTGATATTGAGCAAGGTAACTTAGGCTTCGCAGAGGAGATGGCTGACGCATCTTCTGAGCTTGAATTGGAATGGCTTGACCTGGACGATGGCCTTATCATGCATTATACATCTGGTTCTACTGGAAAACCTAAAGGTGTTTATCATGTACAAAGAGCAATGATTCAACATTATTATACAGGTAGAGTGGTGCTGGATCTACGTCCAGATGATATTTACTGGTGTACAGCAGATCCCGGCTGGGTGACTGGAACGTCTTACGGAATATTTTCCCCATGGTTAAATGGGGTAACTAATGTTGTGAGAGGGGGGCGTTTTAGCCCTCAGGATTGGTATAAGACGATTGAACGAAATAAGGTAAGCATTTGGTACAGTGCACCTACAGCATTTCGCATGTTGATGGGGGCAGGGGAGAGTTCAATACAGGGAATCGATTTGAGCAGTCTGCGCCATGTTCTGTCTGTTGGAGAGCCATTAAATCCTGAAGTAGTGCGGTGGGGAGATAAATTTTACAATCAGCGCATTCATGATACTTGGTGGATGACAGAGACTGGGGCACAACTGATTTGTAATTATCCTGGAATGGATATCAAACCAGGTTCTATGGGTCGTCCGTTGCCGGGCATTGAAGCAGCGATTCTGGATGATCGAGGTAATGTTCTCCCGCCATTCTCTATGGGTAATCTTGCGATACGGACCCCTTGGCCATCCATGATGAATTCGATCTGGAACAATCAGACGAAGTACGATGAGTATTTCCGTATTCCTGGTTGGTACATTTCTGGTGATTCCGCTTATATGGATGATGATGGATATTTCTGGTTCCAAGGACGGATTGATGACGTTATCAACTCTTCAGGTGAACGTATTGGACCATTTGAAGTGGAGAGTAAACTGGTAGAGCATCCAGCTGTGGCAGAAGCGGGCGTAATTGGTAAACCAGACCTTGTGCGGGGGGAAATTATTAAGGCCTTCATCTCGCTCAGAGAAGGCTATACTCCTACTGCTGCTCTCAAAGAGGAGATCGCAGCATTTGTTAAAGCCGGGCTGTCTGCCCATGCTGCACCGAGAGAGATCGAATTTAAGGATAAACTCCCGAAGACACGATCAGGTAAAATCATGCGGCGTGTATTAAAGGCTTGGGAGCTTCATCTACCAACTGGCGATTTATCAACAATAGAAGATTAGAATGGATCATAAAAAAACACCGTTCCCTAATGAATTCAAGGGAACGGTGTTTTGCTGTGTGAAGTTATTCTGTTGACTACCGGTTAATGGTTTCCAGTCGTATTGCCGGCTGTAC
Source organism: Paenibacillus sp. FSL K6-0276 (assembly GCF_037977235.1). NCBI lineage: Bacteria > Bacillati > Bacillota > Bacilli > Caryophanales > Paenibacillaceae > Paenibacillus > Paenibacillus sp. FSL K6-0276. Next base: position 2,467,944 of record NZ_CP150276.1, read on the forward strand.
CACTATTACTGTTTCCGTTACTGTTACCTCCGCCAGATGGAGTTTCCGTAGGAGTAGGTAAAATGGTTCCTGGAACCTCAATATCCTCTCCTGGTGTACTCTCAGAGTCTGTAGGAGGCGTTGTCTCCGGTTGCTGATCTGGAGTTGGTGTTGCTTCCGGTGTTGGTGTAGTACCTCCAGCGACGCTACCAGAAGCTGTCTCATTACCTGCGACATCAACGGCGGTAACATAGAATGTTGCATTAGCACTCGCAGGTGTTCCTGGCGAGAACAGCTTGTTCTCGTCAGCCATAATTACAGCTTGCTTCTGGAAAGACCCGCCGTTTAAAGAACGGTATAAGCGGTATCCGACTACATCTGGAGAGCCGCTTGGAGAGAAGCTGATCACAGCTTTTCCAGTGCTATAAGAGGCACTAACATTTCCAGGAGCAGTAGGGGCAGCGCCATCGTCCACGCGTGGATCGACTTCAGTAGGGAAATCTGTCTTAGCATCGGCTGGCATATAATACTCTAGCGATTTATGCTCCTTCATCTTAGGGAAGGCTGCCAAGAGCTCCTTAACTAATTCCTGGATCGGTTTTTCGCGTTTAACTACGATTTTTTCTTTCAGGAAATCCTCCGGTGTACCTTCGAGCGGGATATAATTGACGCCATTGTAAGTAATATACTTGGCTTTGGAAATCCCATCGTCGCTCTCTGTAGGTACATATTTCACATTGAATATATCCGTTGTGAATTTGTCTGTCAGACCCGTTGGTAGTTTACCGCTGTATGCGGAAACTGTCTTTTTGGTAATTCCCTCAGGTTGTGTGAATTTGTCTGTAACAAACAAGTCTGGCTGCTTATCAATAACAGCATTCAAGACTTTTGCCCATAAGGTCTGTGCTTGTCGTTTTTGTGTATCTCCTGTAAGGGTATTGATTTGTTCTTTATAACCAACCCACATGCCAAGTGTGACATCAGGTGTGTAGCCCATGAACCAGACATCTCCATAGTTCTGAGTGGAACCAGTTTTACCTACAATCGGAACATCTTTAAAGTGTTTATAATTTCTTCTTACTGTACTTGCAGTACCTTCTGTGATTACTGTACGCAGCATATCGGTCATTAGATAAGCAGTTTGCTTAGAGAATACTTGTTCAGGGTTAACCTTGTGCTGGTAAACGATCTTGCCTTCCGAATCCACAATCTTCTCGATCATGTAAGCATCATTAAATGCTCCCTGATTGCCAATGGCAGAATAGGCATTGGTTAATTCTTCAACGGATGTACCGTATCGAAGACCGCCTATAACCCCAGTCTGCGCTCTGTAATCATCTTCGGTGAGGGTAGTAATCCCTAGCTTTTTAGTAAAGGCCCAAGCATCCTCTATTCCGACCTTCTCGTTAAACAGTTTAAGCGCCGGTAGGTTGAGGGATTTATTAAGCGCATAGCGAGCCGTAACTAAGCCCTGATAGCGATTGTTAGCATTCTTAGGGATATGGAATCCTTTTCCGCCATCCTTCAAAATGATTGGAGCATCATCCAAGATCCCAGCAGGTTGAATCAGTCCTGCATCCAAGGCAGGTAAATAAGCTGAAATCGGCTTCATCGTTGAGCCAGGTTGCCGGACCATTTGGGTTGCGTAGTTCATTTGCTCGATATTAAAATCGCGACCCTCAATCATACCGAGAATGGCTCCGGTCTTGTTGTCGATCAATATGCCAGCCGTCTGTTCTATACCTTTTGTTTTGCTATCCTTGGTGAAATTATTACTATCTTCGGAAATACTGTGCATTGCACTGTATACTTTCTTATCAATCGTGGTGTAGACTCGGTAACCACCGGTCATTAACTGTTGTCTTGCTTCCTCAAGAAGTACGGCATTATCACTAGAGCTAGCAGTATCAGTTGTACCGTTTTTCTCTTCATTTAGTGACAAAATAATCTCAGCTGCTTTACGCTCCGTTTCCATCATCAGGTATGGATATGTAGCATAGGCTTTTTTAGTGTGAGGAGCCAAAGAACTCTTAATATCAAATTTAAGTGCTTCATCATATTGGGAGGTAGTGATCTTATTCTCCTCTAGCATCCGACGAAGTACAAGCTGTTGACGATCCATAGCTCTATTGAACGCCTTTTCGTTGAATTTTCCAATGCCATTGAATGCTGAATAAGCGGATGGGAGCTGTGGAAGACCGGCCAAATACGCTGCTTGGGCAATATTCAACTTGTCTAGATCATCCAGACCGAATATACCTTTGGATGCAGCTTTAATCCCAAATACGTTATAGCCATTCGAGCCATTACCGAACGGAACCTTGTTCAGATAAGCCGTTAAAATCTCTTGCTTGGTCAAGAAGCGCTCAAGTCTAAGCGAGAGTAGAATTTCTTTTGCTTTGCGATCTTCTGTTCGATCCAGATTGAGGAATACACGTCTTGCGAGCTGTTGAGTTAGTGTACTGCCTCCGGTCTGAACGGATTCATTTAATAACTTTTGCTTGACGGCACGTAAAGTACCTTTGAAATCCACGCCATTATGCTCATTGAAATTATTGTCCTCAATAGCGAGAACTGCATCAATAATAAGCTGGGGGATATCGTTGTATTCAATGAGCCTTCGGTCTTCTTCTGTACGAAGCTGGCCGATTGGTGCGCCATCACGGAAGTATGCGAATCCGGTGATAGCATTTTGTCCGACTTGCTGTTGAATCATTTCCTCGGAACGAACAGGTTCATCCTTCACCATGGAAGTGACATATCCTACTGCTGCACCACCGATGAATAGAATGCCTATTATGCCAAGAATAAACATCCACTTAACTACAGAACCGAACCTGCTAAGCCCAGATCTGCGGGGTGAAGGCTTCTTTACGTTTTTTTTCTTGTTCTCTTGAACCATCGACGATAATTCCTCCTTTTAACGGAATTATTATAGCACAAATTGGCGATTTTGAATGCAGTCGGAGCGTCCATCACGAATTAGAATAACAAAAAGCCTCCGGATAAATCCGGAGGCTTTGGTCATACTCGCTATAAGCGAGATATTAACGGTTGTAGAACTCGACGATTTGTTTCTCATCGATATCCTGGGAAAGCTCGGAACGTTCTGGCAAACGAATGTATTTACCTTCGAAAGATCCTTCAGCATATTCCAGGTAAGCTGGAAGGTGGGAACGGTTAGCAAGAGCTTCTTTGATGGAAGCCATGCTTTGGCTTCTTTCACGAAGACCGATAACGTCGCCCAAGCTTACACGGTAAGAAGCGATGTCGACTTTTTTGCCGTTTACAGTTACGTGTCCGTGGGATACCAACTGACGTGCACCAGCACGGGAGTTAGCAAATCCAAGACGGTAAACTAGGTTGTCCAAGCGGCTTTCAAGCAAGAACATGAAGTTTTCGCCCGCAAGACCTGGAAGCTTTTGTGCTTTAGTGAAGAGAGTTTTGAATTGTTTCTCTCCCAAACCATACATGTGACGCAGTTTTTGTTTTTCCAAAAGCTGCATTCCGTAGTTACTTACTTTTCTGCGTTGGTTAGCTCCGTGTTGTCCTGGTGGAAAAGGGCGTTTCAGGTCTTTGCCTGTACCGCTAAGGGAAATGCCCAGACGGCGGCTGAGTTTGAATTTAGGTCCGGTGTAACGTGCCATGTTATAGTAGACTCCTTTATAATTGAAATTTCAGGGTAGGGCCTATTTGCGCCGCATTTCGTATCCGTGATTAGCATTAATGGCTTCCACACTGCCAGGGAAGTTCAGCCGCTGCCCTGGCAGTAACGAAATGCGTGAGGGTGACACAACGTTACGCCCAATTAAGACTTGTTACAGTCTTGTTCAACAATAAATATTATATGAATACAGTATATAAAGTCAAGTGCTTATTAAAAGAGTTCTTGTCAATCTTTGTCGATAGTTCTTTGGTCCTAAAAAAAAGTCCCGGAAATGATGAAAATATAATGCATTACACAAAGAAAGAGAGTAAAATATAGTTAATTAGTTGTAACTAGGGAAGATAGTTTTCTTAATCAAGATGCAAAGGGGATCTTCGTTATGTCAGAGCAGAAAGCATACGTTCATAAAGACAGTCGTATGCTGTTACAGGACAACATACACGCTAGTAGAGATTCCGAAGATCCCACCGCCTGGCTTAGGGAAACGGAAATAGTAACTCATGACTTCCCTTATCTAGCAAATCTGATTACAGACAGTTTCAATGATTGGTTTGGTGGGCTCGATGACCTTCCGTTCTCCAGATCCTGGGAATGGTGTGTGCTGAATTTTGAAGGTAAGTATTTAAGAAACATAAAGGATCAACAAGAACTATGGAGGCAGCAGTGGGAACAGGCAGCAGCTACTAGCCTGATCTCAAGAACAATCTCTGAAGTTCAATTAACAGTAGAGGGCAAGGGTCTGAGTTTTTTTACAATACCGCTTATCACTCGTGTCGATAATGAAATTTTTGCTTTTCTGGGTTGCTGTATGTCTACGCAACAATATGAAATGGGTGGACGAGATACCGCTGAAGCAATGTCGTTGCATTACCGTACCTGTTTCTATCATAAGTTTGAACATATATTTGTAGCTGATCTTGCAAGTATTCATATTAATGCTGAACGCGAAAGCAATCGTCGCTCTTTGCTATTTCAGATTGTCCAGCGGATGCATGACAACATTGATGTGAATGCTGTTCTTTCGGAGGTCATAGATAGCATCTCTGCGATGTATCCAGGGGCCAGGCTCGAGCTGTTTATGTCACAAGATCACCGCAGCACTCATCCGCAAGTCAAACCATTACCATTCCACATGTCCAGCGATGATGTCTGTGCTAGGGCGTTTAAGGATGGACGTGTTGCACTGCACACTAGTAATGAAGATCACCGTAATGTAGAGATTGGTCTTCCGTTAGGTGGAAAGCAGGGGGTTTACGGGGTATTCCATATGGTGATGGATAATCCAATCTTTCCGGATGTTGATTTGCGGTTTCTCACAATGGTGGCCGATACGGCAGGGACTGCTTTTGAGAATGCCAAGTTATATGAGCGCTCCAATCAGCTTATCCGCGAGCTCCGCATGAGTAATGAGCTTACCCAGCGTCTGAATCAAAGCTTGCGTTTAGGCGATATTTTTCAATTTGCGTTTGAAGAGTTACTTGAAATGTTTGGTGCAGATTACTGCTGCATTTTACATATGAATGAGGAAAAGGGTGGTCTAGAAGTTATTGCCTGTAACCATCCCTCTTTGCAGAACGAAATTTTAGAAGTAGGGGTAGGTTTAGGTGGAAAGGTATATTCCACAGGTGAATCACTGATCATGTCTGACTACATCGATAATCCTAAGACAACTTCGCTTCTAATGAGTGCTACTGGTTCGCAATCGCTGATTGCAACACCTCTTAGTGTGGGTGGTGAAATACGTGGTGCGATCATGTTGGCACATCGAGATTCACATTATTTTTCTTATGACAATTATAGGTTGTTGCAGGCGATGGCGGGGCATATTGGACTAGCGGTAGGCAACGCCAGGTTACACGCTGAAGTCAAACGCCTTGCGAACAGAGATAGTCTAACAGGACTTTATGCTCGTCATTATCTGGACGAAGAGATAAAAGAAAGACAGTCTACGGACTTTTGCGGTTGTTTAATTGTTGTAGATATTGATCAGTTCAAGGTTGTGAATGATACTTACGGTCATCAAAAAGGCGATAAGATCCTAAAAGAGGTTAGTGATATTGTGAAGTCCTCTATCCGTCAAGGAGATATTGCCGCTAGGTGGGGTGGGGAGGAGCTATCCGTTTATTTACCGTTAATGGGAGTGGAGCAGGCAGGCTATGTAGCCGAGCGTATTCGCAAACGGGTGATGGAAGAAACCGAACCTAGTGTAACTGTATCCTGCGGTATAGCGGAATGGAGCTGGATGGACGATCGAGTAAGCGTCGAGTCATTGTTCTATCGAGCGGATATGGCGCTGTATAAAGCTAAGCATAATGGGCGTAACCAAGTTGTCGTTGATAAGTAAGAAAATGAAAACACTGCGAAGAATCCTTGAGGCAAGCATCAAGGATTCTTTTTTATGTGCACAGTTATTCTGGCTCTAAATGCGGTATAAGGCTTGGAGGAAGGGAGAACCCTATAAGTGGGTTGTATAAGTAAAATACTCCGAGAAAGGCCTGAGGACCGTGAGAAAGCTATTATTACTGAAGGGGGGAGTCCCTCTAGTTCTTACATTGTATTGCGTGTTATGCAGCGGCTGTAGCGTCATAAGAGACAAACCTGCGAAGGAAGATCTTAGTTTGGCGTTGGCAGGTATGGCTGGAAGTGATGAGGTTGCTTTTGAAGGGTCGAATATGCTGACACGAGGCGGAAAGGCGGTTCCCGAATCCTTATTCTTCTATGGAGGTACAGTGGAGGATCATAAAAAAGTAAAACTGTACACACTTCTTCCAGATAAATCCTTGTCCCAAAAAACAGCTGCTGATGGCGTTAAAGATTTAAAGAGTAGTACTTATTCTCAGAAACCTTACTACAGTCAGCTAGAGAAAAAAGAGGGCAGATGGGAACTTCAGACCACTGGAAATTCCACGGAGGAGGGAAATCCATTACCTGCGCTTAATCCGCTGAAACAACTGGAGGAGCTTGAGTCCATGGAGAAGAGTGTAACCGAAGAAGCTGGGGCTGGCAGAGGGACAAGTGTGCTGCGAATCGAATTGACGCCTTCAGAGGCTAGAAAGCAGCTGTCTACTGAATTGGAGAGAGATATGCAGAACCTTCGACCTAAAGTTCCAGAATCCGCTGAGAACAACACAGAGGCTGATCAGGCAGTGACGAAAGCTTTGGAGAAGCTGTGGCAGAAGAAAAATAATGAATTACAGCAAAAGCTGAAACAAGCTAATGTAGAAACGGTTTACCACCTAACGGTTGATACGAAACATAACCTGCCTAGAAGGCTTACCTTGAATCGAAAAGTAAGTTATTCCAGTGAAATGACGAATAAATCTGAAAATGAAACTTATGTGTCTAAGGTAGATTTCACAGGTTACCGTTGATCTTTACATTGTTTGGCAGGTCTTGCGCTCCATAACGGGCGTGCTACAATAGAACAGCATGCTTATTTTTCAGATAGAGGAAGGAAGAATACACGATGAAGGATCCCAGAATTCAAAAGCTGGCGGCTAACCTTGTAGGTTATTCCGTAGATGTCCAGCCAGGCGAGAACGTGCTTGTAGAAATGATTGGCAACGAAAGAGATTTAATCAAAGCTGTTGTTGAGGAAATCGGCAAGGCCGGTGGGCATGCTTTTGTACAGTTGACAGATCGTACAGTCCTACGCAGCATGCTTAAATATGCAACACGCGAGAGTCTTCAGGCATGGGCTGAAATTGACTTGAACCGGATGAAGCAAATGGATTGTTATATCGGCATCCGTGCAGGCGAGAATGTGAATGACCTGTCCGATGTTCCTGAAGAAAATATGAAATTGTATAACTCCCTTTATTCCCATCCAGTGCATAGTGAACAGCGCGTGAAGCATACGAAGTGGGTAGTACTACGTTATCCTAATGCGAGTATGGCTCAGCTTGCAAATATTAGTACAGAAGCATTTGAGGACTTTTATTTCGAAGTGTGCAATTTGGATTACGCTAAAATGGACAAGGCTCAGGATGCATTAGCTGATCTCATGCGCAGAACGGATAAGGTACATATTTCAGGTCCTGGAACAGATCTTAAGTTCTCCATCAAAGGAATCGGTGCAGAAAAATGCTCTGGGCAAAAGAATATTCCGGATGGCGAGGTTTATAGCGCCCCAGTTCGTGATTCTGTGAATGGAACGATCAGCTATAATGCACCATCTGTATATAACGGAGTGACTTTCGAAAATATCAAGTTCAAATTCGAGAACGGTAAAATTGTTGAAGCAACAAGCAATGACTCTGCTCGCTTGAATGAAATCCTGAATTCAGATGACGGTGCACGTCATATCGGCGAATTTGCCATAGGCTTTAACCCTTACATTCTGCACCCAATGAATGACATTCTGTTCGATGAGAAAATCGCAGGCAGCATGCACTTTACACCAGGACAAGCCTATGATGTTACCGATAACGGAAACCGTTCCTCCATTCACTGGGATCTTGTGCTGATCCAACGTCCGGACTATGGTGGTGGGGAGATTTATTTTGACGATGTATTGATCCGTAAGGATGGAATCTTCGTGTTACCAGAACTGGAAGGTCTGAATCCAGAAAACTTGAAATAGAATGTAAAAGTAAGAAAACACCTTGCACAAGTAAGCGGATTCAAGGTATCATAAGAAATGATTACAAATGACTTAAGTTTCATAATCAAGTTCCGGAGGGATTTCTATGTCCAGTAACAATGCGGCAATCGTTGATATTGCTCAAACGGCAGGTCAGTTCAACTCTTCAATCGTTCTTCAAGCGGACAACAAGTACATTGATGTTAAGAGTATCCTTGGTTTGTTCACGACTTTGGTATCAAGCCAAAGCTACGAGCTTCATGTTCACGGAACAGATGCAGAAGAAGCTAAGAAGGCAATGAGTGAAGTTTTTGCTAAACACGGTTTGAACTTTACAGTTGTAGCTGAGTAATAGTTGTATGTAAGGACGTCCTACCGATTTACGGTGGGGCGTTTTTTCTAGAAATAGATGAGGAACTAACTCCGTCCCTTATAGAACAACATAGCTGCTTCTTTTAAATAAATGGTTAGTATAAACAGAATTGTTGTATTGATATCCGATTTCGACTAATATTAAGTAAAATAGTAAAAGCAGCTTAACTTTTGGACATGGGGGGGAAGAGGCATGACTTCGTCGGAATTACAGGAACAGTTTAATCTTAAAGCGATCAATCTTCTACAAGAAGATGCCGATAAAATTCAGCAACTTATTGAAGTGCAGATGGAAAATCTGGCAACACGCTACTGCCCTCTCTATGAGGAAGTGCTGGATACCCAAATGTACGGTTTCTCAAGAGAGGTCGATTTTGCGGTTAGAGCAGGTTTGGTGCCAGAGATTACCGGTAAAATGGTGCTGAGTAAGCTGGAGCGGAATTTAGCCGTACTTTATGAGGCTTTGAATAACAAAGCAAAGGAATAGATTTTAATTTTTTATGCATCCATAGAAACGCACATGAGGACAGATCGTCCGCATGTGCGTTTTTTGTTAAAATATTAGAACTAATATGCTGCGTAAATGATGAAATATTATACGAGATAAAAGGAGACTCCGAGAATTAGGTAGACCGTTAATAGTAGGAGGCCCTCATACCAGTTGGTCGAACCATCCTGAGTAATCGATTTGGCAATAAAAACGGCTACACCAATGGCGACAATTTCGATCGTCGTAAACACAATATCCATAGTATCACCCATGAAATAACTGGCGAAGATAAGTACTGGTGCTACGAATAGGGCAATTTGTAGACTGCTTCCGACAGCAATTTCTACTGCCGCACCAATTTTGTTCTTCATGGCTAGCATAATGGCTGCACTATGTTCTGCGGCATTACCGATGATTGCCACGAGAAAGGCGCCTACAAACAGTTCACTAAATCCAAAGCGTTCAGTTAATGTTTCTAGCGTCCCTACCAGCCATTCACTCACAAAGGCTACCATTACGGTAGCAAGTAGTAGATAAAGGATGGATCTATTTCTAGACCATGCAGGCGCATGTTCAGTTGCTAACTCTTCCTTACCCGCTTCTGTAACGTCTTCTAGGTGTTTCTTATGCGTAATCATGGAGAATATTAGCCAAGCCATGTACGAAGTGATAAGCAGCCCAGCAACGATTAAACTGAGCACGTCTGTATCTTTCTCTGTTATGGAGTGGGTGTTGAAGAACATAGCCGGTACAAATAAGGCGATCACCGCTACGATCATTAGGGAGCCGTTCATACCGGCAAGGGTTACGTTGAAATTCTGCACTTTGAACTTCATCCCACCAGCGAAAATACTTAAACCTAGGACAAGCAGCAGATTGCCAATAATGGAACCGGTAAGACTGGCTTTCACCATGTCGAACAGTCCTTCCTTAACTAGGAAAAAGGCAATGATTAGCTCAGCGGCATTTCCGAAGGTAGCGTTTAGGAAGCCACCTAACCGCTGTCCAGCATAATGAGCCACACTTTCTGTGGCGCGGCCCAGAAATCCAGCCACAAACACAACGGCGACCGCAGAGAGAACAAACTGAAGCGTATGGTCCCAATCTGCATAGTGGCCGATGGCACTAAGGATAAAGGTGAGTACCAGCAAGGCTGGTGAAATCCATTTTTTCAATGTAAAGTACACACTCCAATCTATGTATTCAGGATCAATTCATAATCAATATACCCAAAATGTTCCTGTATGTAAACGAGAAAGCGAGAAAGTGATTTGCTTTTTAGCCTGTTTAGGAATTACAATAATTGATAATGAGTTAAAGGGGGATATGGCATGACAGAACAACTTCAATTGGAAATGGGAAATATACGAATTTCAAATGACGTCGTCTCGAAAATTGCCGGATTGGCTGCCTTGGAAACTCCAGGAATTGCAGCCATGTCAGGTGGCCTATCAGAGGGCTGGGCGAAGCGTCTAAGTGGTAAGAACGTCCAAAAGGGCGTTACCGTTGAAGTAGGACAGCTAGAAGCAGCAGTGGACCTGCGTATTATTGTTCTCTATGAAACACCGATACATGAAGTGTGCCGGATGCTTCAACAGAACGTACGCGAAGCTGTGGAGAGCATGACTGGACTTCATATTGTTGAAGTAAATGTCAAAGTTGAAGGCGTAGCCTTTAAGAACGATGAAATCGCTTAATACAAAAGAACTTGTACACAAAAAAGCAGTCCAAGAACTTTAACTTGGACTGCTTTTTTATATATTCCATCACATCCGGCTTTATGAATCTCACCGGGAACGAACTTGTCTAACCGTAGTTACAGATTTCGTTACTTCCTCTTTAGCTGGAAGATTGGTTTCTCTTGAAATACTCAGCATAATTCCCATGGACAGCATGCTCACGAGGAGTGAAGAGCCGCCATAGCTGATAAATGGCAAGGTTACGCCGGTAAGCGGAATCGTCTTCGTTACACCGCCAATATTGACAAAGGCCTGAATGGCTATTAGGCCCATAATCCCAATTCCGACGAGTGTGCCAAAGGGGTCCTTACACCTTAATGCGATTAGAATACCTCGCCAGATAAAATACAAGTATAGCATCAGAAATAATGCCGTTCCTACAAAGCCGAATTCTTCACCGATCACAGGGAAAATAAAGTCCGTATAAGGGTATTTAAGATAATCCAGCTTTTGAATGCTTTTGCCAAATCCAGAGCCACTGACTCCACCTTGTCCGAGAGCGGTCAAAGACTGAATAATATTGTACCCTTCACCTTCAGCATCCTGATAAGGATCTAAGAAAGCTTGGATACGACCTTTTCTATAGTCCTGAGTGGCAGCTACTTTGTCGGTTGCAGGGGATAGGGAATCAATCGCCGCTTTGGCACCCATAACTAGTCCTACACCCAATACCAAGAGTGCGATAGAGCCTAGGATATGCTTCATGCTGGCACCGCCTGCATAAATGACAAGTCCACTGGTAGCCACGAGAATAAGGCAAGAGCCCAAATCTGGCTGCATCATAATAAGTCCGGCAACTATACCCACGATGACCATTACAGGGATATATCCTGTACGGAAATCTCTAAACCGCTCACCTTTTTTGGTGATTAGTGCTGAGAGATACAGGATGATCGATATTTTGGCAAGTTCTGTAGGTTGGATCCCTAGCTTCCCGATACTTAACCAGCTCTTGGCGCCATTGATTCTTTCGGAGAAGGCTACAATTAGCAGGAGGATAACGGTGATGATGAAGATAGGCACATACCACTTCTTGAATTTACTGTAGTGAATGTTCATGGCTGTAAACATAACAACGGTTCCAAGCACGATCCAGATCATTTGGCGTTTCATGAAATATAGAGGGTCATTACCGAACTTCGAGCTCGCTAAAGTCAAACTGGAGCTAGCACTGAAGATCATGACTAGACCGAAACCCACAAGTAGTAGTGTTAAGATAAGTAGTTGGAAGTCGGGTGTTCCTCTTTTGGGCAGGCTGACATTTTGTTTCGTCTTTCCCTTTCTGTTACTCAAGCCTCCAACAGCTGCTTTAATTCGAGAATCCGAGTAGCAGCAGTATCCAATACTGGTTTAGGCACCGGAGATTCATAATCCAGGCCATGGGGGAATGTTGCTTTCCCTAAGTATACGGCTTCAATTGCAAGTACGGCATCAGACTTCTCCAACTTACCCTCGACAGCGCGAGTGTTGATGCGGAGGAAGTATTCGCCGCCATCCTGTGGGTCTTCAATTTTGCAGTCGTAAGTGGCACGATAATATTCCCATTGCCAGCGGATGAAGCCAGCTTTTGTGGCACTCTCGTCCAGATAGAGAAGATCACTCTTCAATCCTACGAGGCCCGTGTTCTCAAAAATCATAGCACGCATATCCCCCTTATGAAGTTTAATGATGAATTCCTGATCCGATTGCTGATGTTCTACCTCATGATAGTATGTTTCTAAACGTTGTGCAAGAGTAGGCAGCTCCTAACGATACCCAGTTTTTTGCGTTTCTGCTACAATAAAAGAATTATAGTTGTTCGCGGCTGGAACAAAGTGAACAGCACTGCTATCGCTTGCTTGGGATGCGGGTTTATCGAGAAGGGGATGGAGAACTTATGAAGAGCTTAGCGGTTGATTCGCTCATGCCGGAGATTGTGGAATGGAGACGCCATTTGCATCGTCATCCGGAGTTGTCTTTTCATGAAAAGGAAACGTCAGCATTTATAGCAGACAAGTTAGCAGAATTCGGAATTGAAGTTAGAAGAAGCACATCTGGGTATGGTGTAACGGGTATATTGCGAGGACAACGGCCGGGGAAAACGGTAGTCCTTCGCGCGGATATGGATGCACTACCTATTAAAGAGGAGAATAAGAATGACTACGTTTCGCAAAATGAAGGGGTTATGCATGCCTGTGGGCATGATGGACACACTTCAATACTGCTGGGTGTAGCCTCTTACTATAGCAGCCGCCTTGATGAGATAGAAGGGGAGCTGCGTTTTCTTTTTCAACCTGCGGAGGAAGTATGCCCTGGTGGTGCACAGGGGATGATTTCCGAAGGCATGTTAGAAGGAGCGGATGCGGTGTATGGTCTGCATTTGTGGACTCCGCTTCCAATAGGAACCGTAGGCAGTGCACCAGGACCACTTATGGCATCAGCTGACGAATTTTTCATTGAAATCATCGGCAAGGGTGGACACGGCGGCATGCCGAACCGTACGATTGATAGCATTGTGGCCGGAGCGGCGCTTGTGACTCAGCTCCAGAGCATCGTAAGCCGTTCTGTGAACCCGCTGGAGCCTGCTGTTCTCAGTGTAGGGACCATTCAAGGGGGATTCGCCCAGAACGTCATTGCTGAGCATTGCCGGATTACAGGAACCGTGCGAGCGTTCGACGAGGAGACCCGTCATTTGATCCGCAGCAGGATTGAAGAAATGACAGTTTCTATAGCTGGCGCATACGGCGCAGAAGCTAAGATAGACTATGTCATGGGATATCCGCCACTCGTAAATCACGAGGGTGAATATCAGCGTTTTTCCGAGGTGGCTTCAGGAGCACTTGGAGAATCTGTTCAAGTGATTCGGATGGAAAGGCTGATGCCGGCTGAGGATTTTGCCTATTATGTAAAAGAGATTCCTGGCTGCTTTATGTTCGTAGGTGCGGGTAATCCAGATAAAGATGCAGTCTACCCGCATCATCATAGCAAATTTGATTTTGACGAGGATGCTATGCTGCATGGAATGAAATTACTGATCGCTATGGCGAATTCCTGTTTGCATGAGAAGACAATCGTATAATTTCGTTTCATAGAGGAGAACCTATTCCATAACATGGAGATCATGATTAGGAGGGGTTATTCTTGAAGATAGTGAAAGAGGTTATGACGAAGGAGCCTGTAACAGTCACACTACAGGATAATGTGTATGAAGTCGCTGTTAAAATGAGAGATAATGACACTGGATTTATACCTGTAATTGATAATGAGGACGATAAGACATTGCTCGGTGTAATTACAGATCGTGATCTAGTGATTAGAGGTTATGCGGCTAAGCACCCTGGATCAACTGCTGTGGAAAAGGTAATGAGTAGAGAAATTCAGACCGTCTCAGAGAATACATCTGTAGATGAGGCTGCAGAACTGATGTCGAGTTGGCAAATTCGCAGATTGGCTGTGACCAGTGGTCAGAAGCTGATTGGTGTAGTATCTATCGGTGACTTGGCGGTGCGCAACATTTTTGCGGATGAGGCTGGCGAAGCGCTTCATGATATCTCGCAGCAGCATTTACATTAAATAGTTAGATAGGGAAGCTCATGACCGTTAAGCGGGGATGGGCTTTTTCCTGTTCAAATATAAGAAAATATAGGTTTCACACTATACATTATCCTTATATTTCTCGCATAAACGCTTACCGTCCTTTTGGGACGTCGAAGGCGTTTTTGCTTGTATGCAATTAACTATTGGGGAGGGAACGATATGAATGAAACAGGGGCTTGCATCGTGCGCAGGGACCGGACAGTTCTACTGGAATGCGCCCATCCCGGATTTGAGACGGCAAGGAAAGTGCTGGGGGCCTTTGCAGAGCTCGTAAAGAGTCCTCCGGCCTACCACACTTATCGAATCACTCCATTATCACTTTGGAATGCTGCGTCACTTAATTATACAGCTGAGGTGATTATCTCAAGTCTGCATCATCTCGCGCGCTGGGGTGTTCCTGCCGGGCTGGAGGAAGAGATCGGAACTCTTCTCTCCAGGTATGGGAAGCTGACCCTTCATGGACAAGAGATTCCGAATGAGTTCATCACGCTTAGGGTTGACACGGCTGAGCTTTTGGATGAATTAGGTAATGAATCAGGCCTGAAGGAATTAGGCTTGCAGAGAATAAATCCACTAGAAAGTTCGTGCCGTGCGGAGTACAGGGGGCTTTTAAAACAAGAGCTGATGAGATTGGGCTATCCAGTACTGGATTATGCAGGATATCATGTGGGACAAGCTCTAAGCCTGGCTTGGAAGGAGACTCGCAATAACTCAAAGGATGGAGCTGAAGGAGACTCATTTGGACTACGTGAATACCAACAGGAAGCCGTTCAGTTGTTTCAAGGGACAGAAGGACACGGAGGCAGCGGAGTAGTTGTGTTGCCTTGCGGAGCGGGTAAGACGGTAGTGGGATTAGCCGTTCTTGAAAGTCTTCAATGCGAAACGCTGATCTTAACTTCAAATACAACTTCAGTAAGGCAATGGGTGGATGAGCTGCTTGAGCGAACCGATTTGGATGATAGCTCTGTTGGTGAATATTCCGGTGAAAAAAGAGAAGTGCGGCCTGTTACTATAGCTACCTATCAGATATTAACGCATCGCCAATCCAAAGGCGGCCCTTTTCACCATATGAAGCTGTTCAACGAACGTAACTGGGGGTTGATTATTTATGATGAGGTGCACCTGCTTCCAGCTCCGGTATTTCGGGCCACAGCAGATATTCAGGCTACAAGACGACTAGGACTAACAGCAACTCTGGTTAGGGAAGACGGGAAGGAAGGTGATGTGTTCTCTTTGATTGGACCAAAGCGGTACGACTTACCTTGGAAGGAGCTTGAGGAGCAGGGCTGGATCGCAGCGGTGGAATGTGTGGAGATGATTGTGCCTATGAACTCGGAGCTTAGACAAAAGTACTTGTATGCGGAAGCGAAAGAAAAATTTCGTATGGCTTCATGCAATCCTGCCAAAGCTGAAGTTGTAGTCGGGCTTCTAAAAGCCCATCAGGGATCATCGGTTCTGGTTATTGGCCAGTATCTCGACCAAATAACTGAATTGGCGGAAGCGATCGGAGCACCTCTGATTACCGGGAAAACGAAGCAGCGAGAAAGAGATGAGCTGTATGCGGCTTTTAACGAAGGGAAGATACAGGTGTTGGTTGTGTCCAAGGTAGCGAATTTTGCGGTGAATCTGCCAGACGCGTCGATTGCTATTGAGGTCTCTGGAGCTTTTGGATCGCGGCAGGAAGAGGCTCAACGTCTGGGCCGGATCTTGCGTCCGAAGTCGGGCGAGAACAAAGCGTATTTTTATACGCTAGTATCTGGTGATAGTCGGGAGCAGGAATTCGCTATGCGACGCCGGATGTTTTTGACTGAACAGGGTTATGAATATGTCGTTAAAATGGTGCCGAGCGGAGAGGAGCGAACCATCCATTGAACCAGCTATCACCGGAATCGTTAGAGGTCTTAAAGCGATTATGTGCTGCTTACGCGGCCCAGCTTTTTGAAGAAGGGAAAGAAGAGCAATTGCGCCCTACGGCGCTCTGTCGTGCGGAGCAAAAGCTTGCAATGAATGAATTGCGACGCGCGGGTATGCTAACTGCTAGGCATAAAATATTGGGGGAGAAGCTGTACCAGGTTCCGGTTGAACAACTATCAAAGCTAGAACAAAAATTCTTCCCGTACCAACCAAAGTTCATTGAGAGGTATTCAGTGAATCTAACGGTGGAGGCGGGTGCTGGCCTGGCAATAGATCTGTTTCGGGCGCTGCTGTTCACCGCTCGCGAAGGACTGCCACTGACAGCCAAGGGAATCATCCATAAAAAGAATCTAAATCGCTTAGTTGCTCAGCTTTCTTTTCAGGAGGAACATTTACTGGGGCTCTCTATGGGTTCTCCTTCGGATGAAAAGAATGCTCTATCAGCGGCTCTTGCAGTAGATATCATGCTTTGTCTTGGGCTTATTAACAGACTGAGTACAGGTTATAGGCTCGACAAGGATATGCTGTATCGTTGGTTGCAACTTCCTGAGACAAGGATGAATGACATTCTATATGGGATTGTCATTCATCGTTGTGGAAGCATAGGGCCTGCCGATCAACATTTTCGTTATTTGATTTCCAGCGCTGATTTTGTACCGGAGAAATGGACGATGTTGCCTGAGCTTCTGGACTGGATGGTGGATATGAATCTAACCGGAACGGTGGCCCGAATTGAGCTGGAACAATCAAGCTTGATCTGGCTTCGTTGTCTCACCGGCTTTGGGTGGTGTGAACTGGGGAAAACTTCTAAAGGCATCCAGTGTTTTCGCTGGACTGCTGCAAAACCGAAGCTATTATCGGGTAGTGATTCATTCCCTGATTCTGTGGCTGAGAATTCGAATGAGCTGTTTATTGTACAGCCCGATTTTGAAGTCCTGATTCCACCAGAGGTTCCCTATACAGTGCGCTGGACTTTGGCTGAATGCGCTGAACTACTGCAAACGGATACGATGTGGAGCTTACGGCTGACCCGGGAGATGCTGGTGCATGCATCAGAGCGAGGGATGCCTCCGGAAGAAGCGATTGCTTGGATTGGTGATCATGCACTGGGTGGTTTGCCACCTGTGGTTGAGCTGTCTTTAGAGCAATGGGGAAAAAGCATTGGCCGAACATCACTCTCTGAAGTGATCCTGTTGACATGCCAGACGGAAGAGGATGGAGCGGCTATCGCAGCCCACCCGCGTCTCCAAGATAGCCTTAAGCGTATCGGACCACTTCATTTCCTTGTGTCTCCGGAGTCTATGGAGCAAATGCGTGAGGAGTTGTTCTTAGCGGGATTGGCCCCTTCAAGGATTATTGGAGGACGTGAGGTGGAGATGGACGTTGGTTGGTCCTCATTTCACCAGGAAGCAGAGACCCAGCAAGATATATATTCACTCCCAGTCTTAAATTCAGAACTAAGTCTACTTCGTAGCGGGAATCCCTTTCTAAATTTACCTGTTATTTCTCCTGAGCAGGAGGAGGATTTCTTGTTAGGTGGAGAAAATGTGCCACAGATCTGGAGCAAGGAATGGCGCCATTATCACAGCTCAACGGCGCAGAAAGTAATGGAGCAAGGGGTGAAATGGGGAGTCAAGGTGCGTTTTTCCTTAAAGGATCAAATGTTAGATTTCATCCCCACCCGAATTAAAGGGAATCCTTGGAAAGTGGCAGGGCATCTACTGTATAACGATGGTGAAACGGTTGAAGAAATAGAGCTAAGTCCTGAAGACTGGAAGGAAATGAAGTTAGTTATTCCCAAAAGGCGAAGAAATTCCTCTTCTGCTGAAGCGAGTGATTATGTTATGATAGAAAAGTCTACTGAATTCGGTAGAACATTAACGTAGAAAAGAGCTGAGTTCATGAGCGTAGCGGAATTAAATACGGTCGATATGGCTGAAGTGCTGACATACGCCTATGAATTAGGCGATATGATTAATCAATCCGCCGAGGTGTCGGATTACTTATACTGGAAAGGACGGGTTGATACGAACCCAGAAATTCAGGCCATGGTCAAACGACTTCAAGCCAAGAAGGAGTTGTTTGAAGAAACACAACGATTCGGACATTTTCATCCGAACTATCATTCAGCGAAGGATGAGGTTGCGGCAGTAGAAGCGGAATTGGAACAGTTCGAAGAGGTCGCTCGTTTCAAGCAAGCTGAGAAGACCCTTGATGACATTCTGCATTCCATGTCGGAAGCGATTGCTTTTTCAGTATCGGATAGCATTAAAGTACCAAGTAATGATCCTTCCCCTAAAGGTGGATGCGGCAGCGGGGGAAAATGCTCCTGCGGATAAGCTTCCCTAAGGGACTTAGAGAGAGAAAGGTGGTTTTAGCTTATGTTTGCGGAACGGACAGGATACATCATATGGGTAAGTGACGTTAAAGCAGCACGTAACCTTGAAAAATACGGAACACTGCATTATGTTTCTCGGAAAATGCATTATGCAGTGATGTATGTAAATGCGGAACGTGCCGAGGAAGTTATGAAGAATGTCCGCAGACTCTCCTACGTTCGTAAGATTGAAAGATCCTATCGTAACGAAATTAAGACAGAGTATACCAGTAATGGACCGGACAAGTCCCGTAATTACGGTATGTAATTCTTGGAGATGAACAGGTGCTTTAGCAGCGCCTGTTTTTTTATGCGTAGATATCTCTAGAAAACACTGTTTCTCTCGTGGTCTGGAACTTGTACAACTTTAAGCAATGAGGTAAGATGACAACATTAAGTGCATACAAAGACCCTTATGGTGGAGTGTGATGATGATGCGCAACAAAGGGACGGATTGGCCCAGCACTTACGAGCCCTTCCACATCATGCTGAACGACTACAGGGTCACTGACATCGTTATAACAAATCATGCGAAGAGTCGTTATTTGGACCGGATCAGTAAAGGTGTAAGCAATGACGAAGAGGTCGCCGCATGGATGTGGCAGTGCCTGATGCAGAATCGGCTCAAGCCCTTTTCAGACAGTGATTTTAACGCGTATTTAATTGACGATGACTCTGTAGTAATCGCTGAGTTCACGGAATTGACGGGTGAGAAAGCTATTTCAGGTCAGCCATTATATTCTATGATCATCGTTTCGTTTCTTGGGAGAATCTCTGTGACACCACAGTTGAGAGATTTAAAGACTTACTTTTCGCAGCTGCGCAATTCCCGCCGCAACAAGATAACGAAGAAGAAACGTAAACGCAAATAGTATATAAAGAACGGACAGGAGGCATGCAGCGGTGGCTGCATGTCCTTTTTGAAAATATAAGAAAATATAAATTTCACACCATACATAATCCTTAAATTTCTTTTATAGATAGTACAAGGAGTTGTAGAGCATGAACTTTCATCAGTTACATATATTCTATACTGTCTTAGAGCGAGGGAGTTTCTCGGCGGCGGCGCAGACACTACATATGACTCAACCGGCAGTTACCATGCAAGTACAGGCGCTAGAGGATTATTTTGGGACTAAGCTCTTCAACCGTTCTACCAAAAAAATCGTGCTCTCCGAAGCAGGTCATACCCTAATGCCATACGCGCTGCGCAGTATTCAATTGATGCGTGAGACGGATCAAGCGATGTCGGCGTTTGCGCAAATGTTGGAGGGTCGTCTGCAGCTTGGAGCAAGTCTTACAATTGGGGAGTACGTGCTGCCACGGCTGTTAGGCCCTTTTGGGAAGCAATATCCGAACATTTCAATCATGATGAAAGTCATGAATACCTCGCAAATTATGGAGGAAATCCTCAAGCATCAGCTGAATTTCGGTTTAATTGAAGCGCCGGTGACACATCCTGATATGGTGATCGAGCCTGTGATGGGTGATGAGCTGAAGCTGATCGTACCCCATGATCATCCGCTTGCAGAGCAGCAAGAGGTTACTTTAGACGAAGTGCTTCAGCATCCTTTCGTACTGCGTGAGCAGGGCTCAGGAACGCGCCGTGTCATGGAAGAGCAGTTGTTCTCGAAAGGGCTTGATCCAGGAAATATGAAAATAGTGATGGAACTTGGGAGTACAGGAGCCGTGAAGTCGGCTGTTGAGGCAGGCCTTGGCATTACGATAATATCGACTTCTTCGGTTAAGCATGAAGTGGCGCTTGGACTTCTGAAGATTGTGAATATCTCGAATGCCTCATTTAAAAGACAGTTCTACGCCATTCATTTAAAATCGACACTGCTGCCGATTTCTGCGGTGACATTCCTGACTTTTTTGCGGGAGCATTCGAATGATAACTGAAGCTTGAATGGCTAAAGAAAGGAAACTTAGAAACTAGCGGTAGAGGTGATAAAATTGGATACTGAAACAAGACTAGATGAACTGAAGGGCGACAGACCGGAGCATGTTGGCGTCGGACGATGCGACCTCCATACACATACTCAAGCCTCTGACGGCATGCAGCCACCGGAGGAAAACGTACGTCTCGCTAAAGAGAAAGGACTAGCCGCTGTTGCCATTACGGATCATGATACTGTGGCTGGCGTGAAGGAAGCCTGTGAAGCAGGAGAGAAGTACGGAATTACTGTGGTACCAGGTGTAGAGATCAGCACTCGTGCTGGTGGCAAGGATATTCATGTGCTTGGCTACTATGTTGATTCTGAGAATGAACTATTTCTGTCACGTTTGGAAGGATTAAGAGATACTCGGGCGCTTAGGAATGAAGCGATTATCTCTAAGCTGAGAGACCTTGGTATCTCCATTACCTTGGATAAGGTTATTGCAGGGATAGGGCGTGAACTAAAGCCTGATGAGAGCATTGGTCGGCCGCATATTGCCGATGAGCTGGTTCGGCTTGGAGCGGCTACAGATATGAGGGATGCCTTCAATAAGTATTTGGCCGAAGGTGCAGCAGCCTACGTGTCACCTCCACGAATCACGCCCGAGGAGGCCTGTGAATGGATCATCGAGGCTGGTGGGTCTCCTGTGTTAGCCCATCCAGGCCTGTACGGTGATGATCAGTTGGTACGAGGGATATTGGAGCGGGGTGCTTTTAAAGGGATTGAGGTCTATCATTCGGATCACGAACCCGCTGATTCAGAGCGTTACCTAACAATGACTGAAGAATATAGCTTGATTATAACTGGCGGCTCAGATTTTCATGGTGCCCGCCAAGGTGTTATATTCCATGGAGATATCGGTAGCGTTACTGTTCCTGTTCATGTGTTGGATCAGTTGAAGAAATAAATCTTGTAACTTACTGACATACAGAGTAACTCAAAAAACCTCCAGAAATATGATGAGTTAACATCATCATTCTGGAGGCTTTTGTATGTTTATTACTAGCTTCTCAAAGTATTTGGGAGACTCTTAATCCGATCCTCGTCCGGTGTGACAAACAATGTCTTCTGATGATCATAGATCACAAATCCGGGTTTGGAACCACTCGGTTTACGTACATGGCGGATCAGTGTGCAGTCTACAGGCACACTGCTTGACTGCTTCGCTTGACTGAAATAAGCGGCAAGCTGAGCTGCTTCTTCTAGTGTGGCATCTCCAAACTCCTCACTTCGGATGACAACGTGAGAACCAGGGATATCCTTGGTATGCAGCCAAGTGTCATTAGGTGAAGCCAGTCGATTGGTGACGTATTCGTTCTGTAAATTGTTTTTTCCGACATAAATGTCGATGCCTTCAGATGAGGTGAAGACCTGCAATGTAGGTCTGGTTGCTTTTTTCTTCTTTTTTCCTTTTTTGCTTCGGTCGCGCAGGTATCCTTGACTTACAAGCTCATCGCGGATTTCCTCAATATCATTCAGTGAGGCATGCGCAAGCTGCTGGAGTAAACTTTCCATGTAGGATATTTCCTCATGGGTCTTAATCAACTGCTCATTAATAACAAGAAGGCTGTTCTTATATTTGTTGTACTTTTTAAAATAACGTTGTGCGTTATCCGATGGGCTTAATAAAGGGTCGAGTGGGATGACCATTTCAGCCTGATTTTTGTCATAATAATTGACCAATGAGGCTTCTTTATCTCCTTTGGATACAGCGTGTAAAGATGCGAATAGCAACTCACCCCAAATGCGATAACGATCTGCGTCCTGGGCTTCGTCCAGATCCTTCTGTAAATTGGCAAGCTTCTTCACGTTTTTGCTACGTTCGTTGCTGAGGAATCGGATCAAATCACTCACCCGTTGTTTCACGGTATCTCGTTCGGCTTTATCCCCGTAATAATCCTCCATACACTCACTGATGGAGTTGTATTGCTTCGCATTCTCACCCAATAGAGTTAACGAAATCGCGGAAAAAATCATCTTGCCTTTTGCATTCGGACCTGCAACAGGAGAGAATTCGCAATCACGCACGAGTCCCATTACAGATTGGAAGGCTTCCCATAACTTTGTTGAAAATTCTGCTGTAGTTTCCTGTGTATCGCCTACTGCTAGGGCGGTTCTAAGACGAAGATCAATCTCTCCAGCAACTAGTGGACTCATTCCGCTGAAGGCATGTACCATCCAGCCCACGGGTTCAGCCGATGGGGAGGGACCGCCTGAGCCGTCTGGCTTCTGCTCAACTTCTTCTTTTGTGATCAGGTTAGCAAGCTCACCCTCTATGATTTCCTCCGGTTCAGTCTCCTTCTCATCGTCTTCCAGCAGAGCGGCTTCTTCAGCAGCCGAGATCAAATTGAGAAATTGTTCTTTGCCGATTTCCAGAGGGTTCAGCTTGTGTTGCTGCGGAGGCTCTGTGTAGGCGACGCCGGGCATCACGATCCGGTAGCTACTGATCGATGGAGTAACATGATGAATGCCGTCTATGATCGTTCCAGTGCTGAGATCTGTAAGGATGATATTACTATGTCGTCCCATGAGCTCTATGATGATCTTTTTGGCGGAGACGTCTCCAAGCTCATCTCTAGTCTTAACATTTATGTGAATAATTCGTTCCATGCCTACCTGGGTGATACTCTCGATAGTCCCACCTTCACAGTGCTTGCGCATGAGCATGCAAAACATTGGCGCCTCTGAAGGGTTTATGCTGCTTCTTTCTGTAAGATGCAGACGCGGATATGTCGGATTCGCAGAGAGCAATAGCTTGCCACCACCGCCAGCGCCCCGCAGGTTGAAGATAAGATCGTGGTTGTTTGGTTGATATATTTTGCCTATGCGCGCACCTATGAATGATTGCAGTTCGTGCACGATAGCTCGGGTAACAATGCCGTCTAATGCCATGATAAAGCTCTCCTGTCGCCGTGAAATGAATTTCTTAAAATATAAGAAAGTATAAGTTTCACACAATACTTTATGTCTTATATTTTTCGCTTAAACGCTTACCGTCCTTAAAAGGACGCCGAAGGCGTTTATGCTTACCTCTCTATGATGCCATACTTTAGGACATTCGCGCAAAAGGGGAATTGAATAGACGGTGATATTATTGGACGACCCTGAATACACTTGGTCATGAACAGGTGGAAAAGCTGTGCGCCGCCGGAAGTCAAGAAACGACCGGGAGGGAAAGAAAAGTCATGGAACAAAACAGTTGGCACCGGCTCGGTGCAGAAGAGCTGCAGAAAATGTTCAATGTCCATCCGAGGACGGGCCTCAGTGGAGAGGATGCCGCGGAGAGACGGAAGCAGAATGGGTTTAACGAGCTGTCCGAAGGAAAGACCGTATCCCCCTTTACCTTGCTGTTGAACCAGTTCAAGGATTTCATGGTGCTCGTGCTCATGGGTGCGACACTCGTATCCGGTTTGCTTGGCGAATATTTGGATGCCATCACGATCATCGCGATTATCCTTCTAAACGGAGCCCTTGGATTTGTCCAGGAGTTTCGCGCTGAACGTTCGCTAAGAGCTTTAAAGCAGCTCTCCGCACCTTCTGCCAAAGTTCTGCGTGGGGGGAATAGCGAGGTCATTCCAGCTAAGATGTTAGTGCCTGGTGATATTGTCATGTTGGAGAGTGGTGACCGAATTCCCGCCGATGTACGATGGCTGGAATGCAGTTCTCTATATGTGGAAGAATCCGCGCTTACAGGGGAATCACTGCCTGTCTCGAAGCATTCGGAGATGATCCACGCAGAGGAGATTCCGTTAGGCGATCAGAAGAATCTCGGGTTCATGGGCACTATGGTAACTAGGGGTACTGGAAAAGCTATCGTGATTCGTACGGGTATGAACACAGAGATGGGTAAGATTGCGGATCTGATCCAGAACACAGAATCTCAGGAAACCCCGCTTCAGCATCGGCTCGAGCAGTTAGGGAAAATCTTGATCTATGTATCACTAGGTTTAACTATTGTGGTTGTAGCAGCCGGTATTTTACATGGACAGCCTGCCACAGCTATGTTCTTGGCTGGGGTAAGCTTGGCAGTCGCTGCGATTCCCGAAGGACTGCCAGCCATTGTAACCATCGCACTTGCGCTGGGTGTGCAGAGGATGATCAAACGTAAGGCTATTGTTCGTAAATTACCTTCGGTGGAAACCTTGGGCTGCGCATCAGTAATCTGTTCAGACAAGACGGGAACATTAACTCAGAACAAAATGACGGTGACCCGATTATGGACGGGCGGACGTGGGCTTGAAGTCACAGGTGAGGGTTATGATCCGAATGGACAGGTTCTGGAGAAAGGTAAACCTGTAGATCTGAAAAATGATCAAAGTTTACGGCGGATGCTCCAGGTAGGTGCTCTGTGCAGTAATGCGGAGATTATCGAGACCTTCCCATCCGAAGTACGAGGTAAGCGTAAAGGGAAAGATAAGGACAGTGTAGTTGATAAGTCATCTGACAGCTCATCCGTCTGGGAACTCAAGGGAGATCCAACTGAAGGAGCTCTTGTGGCACTTTCAGGTAAGATGGGTTTGACCGCCCAAACTCTTGCTGTAACCTACTCCCGAGAAAAAGAATTCCCATTCGATTCCGAGAGGAAGTTGATGTCGGTAATTGTTGGTCATCCCGGAGGGCGGATGGTATGTACCAAAGGAGCGCCTGATGTACTGCTTAATCGTTGTTCATATATGCTCTGGGAGGGCGGTGTTGTGCCATGTACGCCAACTTTGCGGCAGAAGGTTCTCGATGCCAATGAACAAATGGCTTCGGGGGCACTTCGTGTACTAGGTATGGCTTATCGTGATATGCGTCCAAGTGAAAATTTGAATAGTGAAAAGGATGCGGAATGCCAGCTCGTCTTTGTCGGATTGGCTGGAATGATTGATCCACCACGGCGTGAGGTCCGTGATGCCATTAGCATCACACGCCGAGCAGGGATTAAGACCGTAATGATTACCGGAGACCATGGAACGACAGCAGAGGCCATTGCTCACCAATTAGGAATTCTGCAACGTGGTGGTACTGTACTAACAGGGGCTCAACTGACTCGGATGGATGATGATGAGCTGGATAAAGTATCGGACAATGTGTATGTATTCGCCCGCGTATCTCCAGAACATAAGCTTCGTATCGTGAAGTCCCTGCAGCGTCGGGGTCATGTTGTGGCTATGACCGGAGACGGAGTCAATGACGCTCCAGCCATTAAAGCGGCGGATATAGGAATATCTATGGGGATCACAGGTACAGATGTGACCAAGGAAGCATCTTCACTGGTTCTAGGAGATGACAACTTCTCAACAATTGTTGCTGCTATTGAAGAGGGTAGAAACATCTATGAGAATATTCGTAAATTCATTCGTTATCTGCTCGCATCGAATGTAGGGGAGATCTTGACCATGTTCTTCGCTATGATGCTCGGTCTGCCTCTACCGTTAGTGCCTATCCAAATTTTATGGGTCAATCTGGTGACAGACGGATTGCCAGCGATGGCGCTAGGCGTTGACCAGCCTGAGAAGGATTTGATGGAGCATAAACCGCGTGGTGCGAAGGAAAATATTTTTGCCCGCCGGTTAGGGTGGAAGATTATTAGTCGTGGATTTTTAATCGGTTTATGTACGTTAGGTGCATTTTGGCTAACCTTACGTGTAGCACCAGAGAATCCAGCGCAGCTGATTCGGGCACAGTCCGTAGCTTTTGCGACACTCGTTATGGCCCAGTTGATTCACGTCTTCGATTGCCGCAGTTCTCGCTCGGTGTTCCATCGAAATCCGTTCCAGAATAAGTACCTAGTTCTTGCTGTATTGTCATCCGTTCTTCTGATGCTGGCTGTTATGTACGTACCATTTCTCCAGCCCGTCTTCAAAACGGTACCACTTCATTTCCGTGAATGGTGTCTAGTATTCGTAACAGCGGGGATCCCGACCTTCTTGATGGGTGCTGGCAGTGTTTGGGGTGGTAAACGTAATCGTGGTCGTAGCGGTAGTAATTCGATGATAAAAAGTACAAAAATTTCGGCATAAAGTTAATAGTATTGCTCCATTCCTAAAGGTATACTTGTTGCAGTTAACAGCTCGTATGCGTGTGCAGGGCTACATTACACAGAATATTAAGCTTAAGCGAATGCTAACATAACATAACCTTTAGGAGTGGACTTTCAATGGAATTCACAAAAATGCACGGCCTCGGCAATGACTTCATCGTAGTTTTCGGCGAGCAAGAACTACCAAACAATGCAGCGGATCTTGCTGTAACGCTATGCAATCGGTTCTTCGGAATTGGTGCTGACGGACTTGTATACATTCTTCCATCTGAACATGGTGATTTTATGATGCGAATTATGAATTCTGATGGTTCGGAAGCGGAGCAGTGCGGAAATGCCATTCGCTGTGTATCCAAATATGTCTACGATCATGGCCTGGTAAACTCAGAGCAGATTGTTATTGAAACGATTGGTGCCGGAGAACAAAAGGTTACCCTGAATGTGAAAGACGGTGTAGTGGAAACTGTAACAGTTGATATGGGCGAACCTGTATTGTCCGGTCTTCAAATTCCGGTAGCTATTGATGCAGAACAAGTGCTGTCAGAGGCGATTGAATCGGACGGAACCGAATTTAAGTTTACTGCAGTATCTATGGGTAATCCTCATTGCGTTATTTATGTAGAAGATGCCGTATCTTTTGATCTTGCGACATGGGGACCTAAGCTAGAAGTACATCCACTGTTTCCAAGAAAGGTAAACGTTGAGTTCGCGACAGTTCTGGATCGAGGCAGAGTAGATATGCGGGTATGGGAACGTGGTGCTGGACCAACACTTGCTTGTGGGACTGGAGCTTGCGCAACTCTAGTGTCTTCTGTGCTAAATGGTCTGACAGACCGAGCGGCTTGGATTAGTCTAAAGGGTGGCGATCTCTATATTGAATGGAATGAAGTTGATAACCATGTGTATATGACGGGGCCTGCTGAGGTTGTATTCACAGGAAGTGTAGCACTATAGAAAAAAACTATAAAAGGCAGTTCAAGAGAGCATTCTTGGACTGTCTTTTGTTGAAAAATAAGATAGTATAGGTTTCACACTATATATCATTTTTTTATTTCTAATAGAAACGGTAGTCGTCTTTTATGGACGACTACCGTTTCTTCTTTTGAAAGCTTATCATCCATAGCGATTTATGTTACATTAGTATGAAACTAAAGTAGAAACTAATGTGTCAGGAGAGGATCTTGCAGTGAAGCCGGATTTACGTTCCGCATGGGGAAACAAAGTATTGGTCGGAGACGGAGCGATGGGTACCTACTTATATCAGAAGGGTTTCCCTGTCGGCATTTCCTACGAAGAATTAAATTTGACTTCTCCAGGAGTTATCGAAGATGTCCATCGCAGCTACATCGATGCAGGGGCAGTGCTGCTGGAAAGCAACACTTTCTCAGCGAATTTTGACAGGCTGTCCAAATATGGTTTGGAGTCCAAGGTTGAAGAAATTAATCGCGCCGGAGTAAGAATCGCTCGTAAAGCTGCTGGAGATAATGGATATGTATTAGGTGCTGTGGGCTCTATACGCGCCGGTAAGCGTGCAAATCTCTCTTCAACAGAGTTGAAGAAGTATTTTACACAACAGATTACAGCATTGTTAGAAGAAGAAGTAGACGGCATTATGCTAGAAACCTTCTACGATGTCGAGGAACTGCATCTTGCTCTAAAAACAGTACGTAAACATAGTACACTCCCAGTGATTTGCCAATTTGCTGTGGATGAATCGGCACGTACATTAGATGGGTTGACGCTGCCAGAGGCTTTTCGTATTTTGGAAGGTGACGGAGCAGATATCATCGGATTTAACTGTAATACAGGTCCAAATGGAATTAAGAGAGCACTAAAAGCTGTACAGGGTAACCTAGTTCTACCAACCTCAGTGTATCCCAATGCAGGTGTTGCGGATTATGTAGACGGAGAATATCGGTATGGGGCTTCACCGGAATATTTCGGACAGATGGCAGTGACTTTTGCAGAAATGGGTTGCAGAATTATCGGCGGCTGCTGTGGTACCACCCCGCAGCATATTGCTGAAATTTCTTCAGCGTTGAAAGGTTACGTACCACAGCCACTTCCAGAACCGACACTTCCGACAGTGGAGCGTGTATCGCTGCAAGAGCATTTTGGCGAAGATGAAGGAAGAGATGGCCGTGAACCGAACCTGGTTGATCTTGTAAAGGAACGGCACACGGTTATTGTTGAACTTGACCCGCCACGAGATTTGGATATCGCCAAGTTCATGCAGGGAGCAGAAGTGCTTCGAAGAGCAGGTGCAGATGCACTGACCTTGGCCGATAACTCACTGGCTGTTACACGGATGAGCAATATGGCTTTGGGCCATTTGGTGCACGCTAAAACTGGACTTCGTCCATTAGTGCATATTGCTTGTCGGGACCGTAACCTGATTGGTACTCAATCGCATTTGATGGGTTTTGACGCTCTTGGAATTGATCATGTGTTGGCCGTGACTGGAGATCCAGCGAAATTCGGAGATCTTCCTGGCTCAAGCTCGGTCTATGATTTAACCTCTTTTGAGATTATTAGAATGATTAAGCAGTTGAATGATGGTATTTCCTTCTCAGGTAAACCTTTGAAGCAGAAAGCAAATTTTGTAATCGGTGCCGCCTTTAATCCGAATGTTAAACATTTAGATAAGGCAGTACAGCGACTGGAGAAGAAAATCGCCTCTGGTGCAGATTATATTATGACCCAGCCTGTCTATGATCAGGAACTTATCGTGAAGATCGCTGAAGCAACAGCACATCTGGATATTCCCGTGTTTATTGGCGTGATGCCACTGGCTAGCGGACGTAATGCAGAGTTCCTGCATAATGAGGTTCCAGGCATCCAGCTTACGGATGAAGTCCGGAACCGCATGAAGGGACTTGAAGGGGAAGCTGGAAGAACTGAAGGCGTCGCCATCGCTAAGGAACTGCTAGATGTTGCTACAGCCCATTTCAATGGGATCTATCTGATGACACCATTCATGTTCTATGATATGAGCGCACAGCTGATGGAGTATGTATGGGAGAAATTAGGACGCAAATTGTCCCCCTTGTTTCGCTAGTAATAATCAATTACAATAGTGTAATGGATGTGATTCCGTTGTCATTTAGTATGACCGGATACGGTCAATCGTCCCTGCAATTCGGCGGCTACAAGATTATGTTCGAAGTGAAATCGGTGAATCACCGGTACTGCGAAGTTGTACTGCGGATGCCCCGGGATTGGACGGGTTATGAGGATGTGCTGAGAAGAAAGGTTCAGCAGCACGTCAAACGGGGAAGGATAGATGTTACCATCAATAGAGAGCACGATGAGACGTCTTCCGAGCCGGTTCTTAATCGATCTGTTGTCATGACTTATCTTAAGGCAGCAGATCAGCTTAAGAACGAGTATGGTTTGTCTGGTGAGTTGACTCTACGTGATATACTTTCTATACCCGGTATTATGGAAAGCAAAGATGAGGCTGCGGGTGCCGTGTCCGCGGCCTTAGAAGACTACTCTGAAATGTTAGAGACGGGACTTGAGCAGAGTTTGCAGTCTCTGCTAGAGATGCGCGCCCGTGAAGGCAGTTTTCTAGCCGCTGATCTTGAACAGCGGCTGAATCATCTGGAAACTATGCATGCTGAAATGGTTGAACTTGCACCTGTTGTAATCATTGAATATCGTGACAAGCTTCGTCATCGATTAAATGAGTTAAATGATGGGACGTTCGCTTTTGATGAGCATAAATTCGGGATGGAAATCGCTATTTTTGCTGATCGCTGTAATATTGATGAAGAGTTGACCCGGTTGTATAGTCATTTCGAACAATGTAGAACCCTCCTGAAGGGGAAAGGGCCGGTAGGACGCAAGCTGGATTTTCTCATTCAGGAGATGAATCGGGAGACGAATACAATCGGATCGAAATGCAATCATTTAACTCTCGTGGGTCTTGTGCTAGACATGAAAGCAGAGCTGGAGAAGATTCGTGAACAAGCGGCAAACATAGAGTAACCGGGAACAGGTAATAGCATAGAACTTTATGGGGGGAACTACCGGAACATGGCAATCAAACTTATCAACATTGGCTTTGGGAATATTGTGTCTGCCAATCGCATTATTTCCATCGTCAGTCCGGAATCTGCACCAATCAAACGTATTATCCAGGAGGCTCGAGATCGACATATGTTGATCGACGCCACCTATGGCCGACGGACTCGTGCCGTAATCATTACAGATAGTGATCATGTCATTCTGTCGGCTGTACAGCCGGAGACCGTGGCGCATCGCTTATCCAGTAAAGATGACGACAACGACGAATAACAACTAAATGGAGTGTATTATGTCAAAAGGATTGCTCATCATATTATCCGGACCTTCCGGCGTTGGAAAAGGTACTGTATGTACTGCGCTACGACCGAAGATGCCCGAACTTGTCTACTCAGTTTCTGCTACTACTCGCAGTCCGCGTGCGGGTGAGGAAGACGGTGTGAACTATTTTTTCAAAAGCAAAGAGGAGTTTGCGGCTATGATAGAAGCCGACCAACTGCTTGAATATGCGGAGTACGTAGGTAATTTTTACGGTACTCCATGTGATTTTGTAGAGAGAACTCTCAATAGCGGCAAAGACATTATTCTCGAAATTGAGGTTCAAGGAGCTCTCAAAGTTAAAGAGAAATTTCCTGAAGGTATTTTTGTGTTCCTTCTTCCACCTTCCATGGACGAGTTGAAGGATCGCATACGCGGACGGGGTACGGAACATCCAGATGTGATCGATCACCGCATGACTGTAGCGGAGGATGAGATTAGCCTAATGCAGCATTATGATTATGCTGTTGTGAATGATGAGATTGATCTGGCCTGTAAGAGAATAGAAAGCATTATTATCGCCGAACATTGTAAAGTCAGATAATTTATGCTGCAAGGCTGAATGTATTAACAGTAAACTATGAAGAGGTGTCCCTGTGCTATATCCATCAATTGATGAAATGATGACCAAGGTTGACAGTAAGTATTCGCTCGTTGTCGCAGCAGCACGTCGTGCTAGACAATTGCGTGAGGGTGGTAAGACTGATGTTAAGAGTCCTAGATCACACAAATTTGTCGGTGTTGCTCTTGAAGAAATTTACGAAGATCGCATTACTCTTACCCGCGGTGAAGAGTAGTCTCAAGCATATTTAGATATGACCTTTTGTAGAAACGGATACCGCCTATTTGTTATGGGCGATGCCGTTTCTTCTTGGGTTATGGAGCAATTATGGGTCTTTAATTTATGATGATAGCCCAGAGCCGGGCTGTTTATGACAACCGGAAGGTTGTTATTTTTTTCTCGAAATATAAGAAAGAACATATAAATCATTCGTTGTAAGAGTAGGGAATAAGGAGGGAGATCATGTTGAAGAGCTTGAAGGGGAAGACTATTTTACTTGGGATTACAGGAGGAATTGCCGCTTACAAAGCAGCGTCCCTGACCAGTAAGCTTGTCCAAAAAGGAGCCGAGGTTCATGTCATTATGACAGCTTCAGCGAAGCAGTTCATTACAGAATTGACTCTACAATCACTATCGAAGCAACGAGTATATAGCGATACTTTCCAGGAACGGGACCCATCCTCCATCTCCCATATTGATTTGGCTGATTCGGCAGATCTTGTGTTAGTAGCACCAGCAACTGCGAATATTATTGCCAAAATGGCGCATGGGATTGCGGATGACATGTTATCCACTACATTACTCGCTACTACTGCACCTATAATGGTTGCACCGGCTATGAATGTCCATATGTATCAGCATCCCGCTGTACTTAGTAATTTGGATAT
Source organism: Paenibacillus sp. FSL K6-0276 (assembly GCF_037977235.1). Classification (NCBI taxonomy): domain Bacteria; kingdom Bacillati; phylum Bacillota; class Bacilli; order Caryophanales; family Paenibacillaceae; genus Paenibacillus; species Paenibacillus sp. FSL K6-0276. The sequence continues at coordinate 2,500,398 of NZ_CP150276.1, forward strand.
CCTCGCTAGTCGTGGTGTTCAGTTTATTGAGCCTGGGGAAGGTCTGCTGGCATGTGGTTATGTGGGTAAAGGTCGGTTGGAGGAACCAGAAGCCATTGTTAGTTGTGTAGAGAATTTCTTTGCATTACAACAAAGTGCCGCATCAGCACCGCTCAAAGGTAAGAAAATCGTTATCACAGCAGGAGGCACAGTAGAACGGATTGATCCGGTTCGTTATATCTCGAATGATTCCTCCGGTAAAATGGGCTTTGCGTTGGCACGTGCTGCACGGGCTATGGGAGCTGAAGTTACCTTGATTGCTGCGCGAACAGATGAAGCACCTCCGCAGGACCCGGATATTTCTATTATTCGTGTCCAATCTGCACAAGAGATGTATGAAGCGGTTACTGCGCTGTGGAACAGCTGCGACATCATGATCAAAGCTGCTGCTGTATCGGATTACCGACCTAAGCATAGTGAGCCTTCTAAGATTAAAAAAAGTGGAGATACGATGACACTTGAGCTAATCAAAACAACGGATATCCTGGAAACGCTCGGTAAGAACAAGGATAAGCAGTTCTTGATCGGCTTTGCTGCGGAGACGGGCAATACGGAATTTTATGCAAAGGACAAGCTGGTCCGAAAAAACTGCGATCTCATCGTTGCTAACAATGTAGCGGCTGCAGGAGCCGGATTTGGATCGGATACGAATATCGTTTCGATATATGATGTGAATGGATTGGTGCTTGAATTGCCGCAATTGTCGAAGGATGAGGTTGCTCGTCGTTTGCTGACAATCGCGGCAGAGCGAATTACTGGAGCTTCATTATAATGGATATCGCCAAGGTCATTGTGGATGTGCCTGTACGCAGCACTGACCGGCCATTTGATTATAGTATTCCAGAATCACTGAAGTTATGGATAGAAGTAGGTAGCCGAGTAGCAGTCCCGTTTGGACACCGTACGGTGCAAGGTTTTGTCGTTTCTCTGGAGTCAGGAGAAGCAGTCGTGAATCCTGGGCTGAAACCTATTCAAGAAGTGCTGGATTTGCTTCCACCTTTATCTCCTGAATTAGTTGAGCTAGCGGACTGGATGAGTAAAAGATATGCATGCAGACGAATTTCAGCTCTGCAGGCGATGCTGCCCACCGCTCTAAAGGGGAAGGCAGAACGACTGATTTCACTAGGAGATGTGGAAGAAGAGACAGCATTTCCTGATGATGAATTATTCCCTATGTTTGCTGATACAGGGAATGAGGAACGACTAATTACTGAATTTATTGGACGTAATGGCGAAGTTTCCATGAAGCAACTTACCCGTGCATTTCCGGAGGCTGCGGAGACGGTGAAGTTCATGCTGCGGCGTGGAGTGCTTGTAGAGAGCCAATCGATCAAAGATAAAATGGGCAAGAAGAAGCTGAAGGCGGTAGATCTTGCGATAGGTATTACGGCTGCGCGTGAAGCGTTGAGCAAATTCCCCAAAAAATCCGCGCGACAGAAGGAAGTACTAAGCTTTCTAATTGAAAGGGAAGCTACGCTCCCAATGGCGCTTAAGGAAGTCTTGTCAGCACTTCAAGTTACGGCAAGTACCGTGAAGGCTTTAGAGGAAAAAGGCTTTATCGAAATCAGTGAAATTGAAGTCTATCGTGACCCCTATCAAGGACGTGATTTTAAGCCTACTACGCCTCTGCCACTTACAGCAGAGCAAGAGATTGTTTACACTCGTATTTCACGAACGTTAGAAGAGCAGCTCCATGAAGTTTTTCTGTTACATGGCGTTACAGGAAGCGGTAAAACAGAAATCTATTTGCAATGTATCAAACGTTGTTTGGATCAGGGTAGACAGGCCGTAGTTCTCGTCCCAGAAATTGCATTAACGCCGCAGATGGTGGAGCGGTTCAAAGGGCGTTTCGGAACTGGTGTCGCAGTAATGCATAGCCGATTATCTGTTGGTGAGCGTTACGATGAGTGGCGCAAAATCCGTGAAGGAAAGGCTACGGTTGCCGTTGGCGCCCGATCAGCGGTGTTTGCGCCGTTCTCAAATCTAGGGTTAATTATTATGGATGAAGAGCATGAGACCTCATATAAGCAGGAGGAAAATCCGAAATATCATGCCCGTGATGCTGCGATTCGCAGAGCCGAACAGTGTGGGGCAGCCGTGATTTTAGGCTCTGCCACGCCTTCGTTAGAAAGCTATCATGCAGCCAGAGCGCAGAGTGATATTCATTTTTCACCAGTACTTCTAGAGATGCCTACTCGCGCGCTTGGCAACGAGCTGCCGAAGGTAAATGTAGTGGATATGCGGGAAGAGCTTAAAGAAGGTAACCGCTCCATGTTCAGTCGGAAACTTCATTCTGCGCTGACTGAAAGACTGGAACGTGGAGAACAGACGGTGCTATTGCTTAACCGTAGAGGTTTCTCTACGTTTGTCATGTGCCGGAGCTGTGGATATGTAGCAGGCTGTCCGGAATGTGATATCTCGCTAACGTATCATAGTCGTAGTGACAATCTACGTTGTCATTATTGTGGTCATGCAGAACCAGCACCTAAACTTTGTCCAGAGTGCGGGAGTGAGCATATCCGGTTCTTCGGAACGGGAACGCAGCGTGTGGAAGAAGAGCTTGGAAAGCTGTTCCCAGGCATACGGGTAATTCGTATGGATGTGGATACAACTACTGAAAAAGGATCGCATGAAAAGCTGCTGAATCAATTCAGAGACAAAAAAGCAGATGTTCTACTAGGCACTCAGATGGTAGCAAAAGGCTTGGATTTCCCTGACGTAACTCTTGTCGGCGTAATTACAGCAGATTCAGCGTTGAACCTGCCCGATTTTCGTGCAGCGGAGAAGACATTCCAATTGCTTACACAAGTTGCTGGAAGAGCAGGTAGGCATCAGCTTCCGGGTGAGGTAGTTGTTCAGTCCTATACACCGGAGCACTATTCTATTATTCATGCTAGCGGGCATGATTACCTCTCCTTTGTCCGTGAAGAGTTGAAGCATCGTAGGGGTTTGCATTATCCGCCTTATTGCAGATTAATACTCGTTACATTGTCCCATGAGCAGTTACCACTACTACTCCGGATGGCAGAGAATTACGCTATGAATCTGCAGGGGAAGGCCAGAAATCTAAGATGGTATGGGAGTCTAGATAAGCTAACCACCGATGTACTAGATCTGTTAGGTCCCGTAGCTTCTCCAATCCCTCGCTTGAAGGGTAGATATAGATTCCAGTGTATGATAAAATGGCGCGGCGCCATCGATGTGATAGGACTTGTTCGGCAAGTGGCTGAGGAGTTGGAGGATTCTGTACGGGATACAGGGCTCCAGATCAGTATTGATGTTGATCCGCAAATGTTGATGTAAATCGTTATCATGTTACAATGTAAAAAAGAGCTAGATCAATAAACTCTAAATATAGAGATGTACAGAACGGGAAGGTGTTTGTAATGGCGATACGTATGATCGTTAAGGAACCGGATGAAGTGTTGCACAAGATAGCTAAAGAAGTAACTGTAGTTACACCTAATGTGAAAAAATTGCTTGATGATATGGCTGATACAATGTATGACGCCGAAGGCGTAGGGCTGGCAGCGCCACAAGTTGGTATTTTGAAGCGCCTAATTGTGGTGGATGCGGATGAAGAGCACGGGCTGATCAAAATGATTAACCCGGAAATCATCAGTACAGAAGGCGAACAGCTAGGACCAGAAGGATGTCTAAGTATTCCCGGCTTGAATGGTGATGTACGCCGCGCGGAAACAGTAACTGTTCGTGGTCTTAACCGTGAGGGTAAAGAAATTACTATTACCGGCAGTGGTTTGCTTGCACGGGCTTTTCAACATGAGATTGACCATCTGAATGGAGTTCTGTTTACGGATATCGCCGAAAAGGTATACGAGATGACTGCTGAACGTAACGAGACTGAGGAGTGAAGGAAATGAAGATTGTATTCATGGGTACTCCAGCTTTTGCGGTGCCAAGCTTGCAAATGCTGATGGATGAAGGCTATGAAGTTGTAGCTGTCGTCACCCAGCCAGATCGTCCGCAGGGACGGAAAAAGATTTTGGCTCCTTCACCAGTTAAGGAAGCCGCATTATCTCTCGGGTTACCTGTGCTTCAGCCTGAACGGATGCGTAAACCTGAGGCTGTCGCAGAGTTAGCTGAATATGAGCCCGATTTGATTGTTACAGCTGCGTATGGCCAGATTTTGCCTAAAGCCGTACTGGATTTACCACGGAATGGTTGTGTGAATGTTCATGGTTCATTGCTTCCTAAATACCGGGGTGGCGCGCCAATTCAACGGAGTATCATTAATGGTGAGAAAGTAACTGGCGTTACTTTAATGTATATGGCTGAAGGACTGGATACTGGCGATATGATTTCGCGTGTCGAAGTGGCTATTGAGGATGAGGATACATCAGGTACTCTCTTTGAGAAGGTTAGCCTTGCTGGACGAGATCTACTGAAGTCTGAAATGCAGCGATTAGTAAGCGGACGGGTTCAAGCTACTCCGCAAGACGATAGTGAGGCAACTTATGCGCCTAACCTCAGTCGTGAGGATGAACGAATTGATTGGAACGCTGGTTCGCGTGATACTTATAATCGAATTCGTGGTCTAGTTCCTTTTTCCGGTGCATTCACGCTCTGGAATGGTGAAACCTTTAAAGTATGGGCTTCTAAACTGCCTGCTGAGCTGAAATCGAGCGACAATACACCAGGAACGGTGCTATCGGTAACTGAGCATGGTGTAGAAGTGAAAACTGGTGACGGAAGTCTGCTACTAACTACTGTTCAACCTGCTGGTAAGAAAGCGATGAGTGCTGCGGATTTTAGCCGTGGCGGTGTCATGAAGCCAGGGACGGTGCTAGGTTGAGCGCGGGCGGTAACGGTGCAGATCGATCGGCAGTAAGCCATAACTCTAGCAACAGAAATGGTAATAGTCCTAAAGCAGTTGGTAAAAAGGGTGGGACTGGAAATAAGGGTAAGGTTACCCCTGCTTCAGCTCGGGATATTGCACTTGATATTCTGGTTAAGGTCGAACAGCAAGGCGCTTATAGCAACTTATTGTTAAACAGCAGTCTGCAGAAGTCTGCACTTAGCAGGGAAGATGTCGGACTAGTCACAGAACTCGTCTATGGATCTATTTCGCGGATGAATACACTGGATTATGTACTCGAAGGATTTGTTAGCAAAGGAATAGCTAAACTACAGTCGTGGGTACGTAATTTACTGCGTTTAAGTTTATATCAAATTATGTATCTGGATCGTATACCGTCTCATGCAGCTGTAAACGAGGCTGTTAATATAGCTAAGAAAAAAGGCCATCAGGGAATCTCGGGTATGGTTAACGGTGTACTTCGCAGTGTGTTGCGCGCGGGAGATCTGCCGGTTATACCTGATGGATTAAGTCAGGCGCAGCGGATATCCATTCAATATTCCCATCCTTTGTGGTTAGTGGAGCGCTGGATTACTGAGTATGGTGTCGACACTGCGGAAGCTATCTGTGCTGCCAACAATGAGCCGCCAGCGGTCAGTGTCCGCGTGAATACAACGATGATTAGTCGTGAAGCTCTGCTGAGCCAGATGAAAGAGCAAGGTCTGCAAGCTTCTGCATCTGAAGTTAGTCCATATGGAATTGTTGTAAAAGGTGGCGGCAATCTGGCCCTCTCTTCCTGGTATCGGGATGGTTATTTATCCGTTCAGGATGAGAGCTCCATGCTTGTAGCTGAAGCGGTAGCACCGGAACCTGGAATGAGAGTGCTTGATTGCTGCGCCGCGCCTGGGGGCAAAACAGCCCATATGGGTGAGCTGATGAAAGACGAAGGGCATATTTTCGCTAACGATCTGCATCCACATAAAGCTAAACTAATTTCGGATCAATCTGCGCGGTTAGGTCTTGATTGTGTAGTGACAGGAAGTTCAGATGCGCTGGAGCTGGAACATACATTAGAGCATAATTCCTTCGATAGAATTCTTCTAGACGCTCCTTGCTCTGGGCTTGGCGTAATCCGCCGTAAGCCAGATCTCAAATGGCGTAAGCGGCCTGAGGATGTTACAAGCGTAGCGTCACTGCAGGGTCAACTACTGCAGTCAGTTTCTAAACTGTTGAAACCGGGTGGTATTCTGGTTTATAGTACCTGTACGACTGAACAAACAGAAAATAGCGAAGTAGTAGCTGCCTTTTTGAAGCAGAATCCTGACTTCACTTCTGTAACGTTTGCTTCCCCGTTGTGGGACAGAATGGAAGGTACCGCGCTGGCTGAAGGTGAGGGAATTCAGTTATTGCCACATCATTATGGCAGTGACGGGTTCTATATCTCACGGCTTCAGAGAGTCTTGTAATATAGCAAATTTACTGACAATTGTTGTGTTTTTCGCCCGCCGGGCTACCGTACGGCGGGCTATTTCTTTTACCGTCTCTGAAATTTGTGTTAAAATAGGAAGAATGAGAAATAATACGCATATCCTTATGAAAGAACAGGTGCTAATAATTATGAAACCTTTAATATATGATTTTTCTTTAGAAGAGTTACAACAGTGGGCGAAGGACAATGGTGAGCCTGCTTTTCGTGGTGGACAGATTTTTGATTGGTTGTATGTAAAACGTGTAAGTGACTTCGAAGCCATGAGCAATTTGTCTAAAGGACTTCGTCAGAAGCTGAACGAGCAATTCTCCATTGCAGCACTAACTGAGATTACTAAAATGGAATCGAAAGATGGAACTGTGAAATTCCTGTTTGGATTGCATGATGATCATGCTATCGAGACAGTTATCATGAAACATAATTATGGCAATAGCGTCTGTGTAACAACCCAAGTAGGGTGCCGGATCGGCTGTACTTTCTGCGCTTCTACGCTTGGCGGATTGAAACGGGATTTGACGGCGGGTGAAATTGTAGCTCAGGTAGTTCGCTCCCAACAGATCCTAGATGCGCGCGGCGAACGTGTCAGCAGCATTGTTATCATGGGTACTGGTGAGCCGTTTGAGAACTATGATGCAACGATGAGATTCCTTCGTCTGATGATTCATGAGAAAGGTTTGAATATTGGACAGCGGCATATTACCGTTTCTACCAGCGGTATTGTACCGAGCATTTATAAATTTGCAGAAGAAGATACACAGATTAATTTGGCAATTTCGATTCATGCACCTAACGACAAGCTGCGTTCGAAGCTAATGCCAGTTAACCGTCGCTTTCCGTTTGATGATGTAATTGAATCTTTACGTTATTATCAAGCTAAGACGGGTCGACGTGTCAGCTTTGAGTATGCTTTGATCGGTGGGGTGAATGATCAGCCGGAGCATGCTGAGGAATTAGCAGGTGTGCTTAAGAACATGCTGTGCCACGTCAATTTGATTCCAGTAAACCACGTGCCAGAGCGGAAATATGTACGTACTTCACGCAATGATATCTTTGAGTTTCAACGTATTTTGTCTGACAACGGCGTGAATGTTACCATTCGCCGTGAGCAGGGCCATGATATCGCGGCCGCATGCGGCCAGCTGCGTGCCAAACATATGGAGTTGGGGTGAGGATATTTGATCAGAACAGTTCATGCCAGCGATATTGGCCGAGTGCGCTCTGTCAATGAAGATTCGGTCTGGATCGGCGCGACGCGCCACGGTTATACACTCGGCATAATTGCCGATGGGATGGGTGGACATCAGGCTGGTGAAACCGCGAGCAGGCTTGCTTTGGAGACGATGAGGAATACCCTAGATGGGTTGCAACCTGAGCTTCAGGACGAAGCCCTGCGTGATGCGTTGTCAGCTGCTATTTTGGAAGCTAACAGCACTGTCTTCAAGGAGGCTTCCAGCGACGAAAAGTATCACAATATGGGTACTACTGTTGTTGCTGCCCTGATGAATGGCTCAAACGGATATATTGGCCATATCGGAGATAGCAGAGCCTATTTAATAAAAGACGGTGCGGCAGTTCAACTAACCGAGGATCACACGCTAGTCAATGAGCTGTTCAAGAACGGTCAGATCAGTGTGGAGGAGTTAGATAATCATCCGCGACGTAATGTGCTAACGAGAGCACTTGGAACAGATGCGGAGGTTGTGGCTGATTTAGCCCCTGTTACTCTGCTGCCTGGGGAACTTTTGCTTCTGTGCAGTGATGGTTTAAGTAATTTTGTTACGAATGAGCATTTGGGCAAGGTAGCGGGTATACATGAGATACCGTTAGAAGAAAGAGCGGACCGCTTACTTCAGTTGGCACTGCTTGCTGGCGGCGGCGATAATATTAGCGTCGCTTTGTTAGAACATCATGGAGAGGCCGCTGTGCCCGAAACAAAGGAGTGGGATTGATGATCGGTCACGAATTGGGCGGCCGTTACCAAGTCATCGAACGGATCGGCGGAGGTGGAATGGCGCTCGTCTATAGAGCACATGACATTCTTTTAAACCGAAACGTCGCCATTAAAGTATTGCGTAATCAATTTGTTCATGACGAGGAATTTATCCGCCGTTTTAGGCGTGAGGCGCAATCAGCTGCATCTTTGTCCCATCCGAATGTTGTTAGTATTTACGATGTAGGACAAGAAGACGAAATTCATTATATTGTCATGGAGTATATTGAGGGTAAGAATCTTAATGAAATTATAAAAGAACGAGCGCCATTACAGGTTGACGAGTCCGTAAGGATCGCTTCACAAATCTGTGATGCCCTTGATCACGCTCATCAGAATCAAATTATTCATCGGGATATTAAACCACATAATATATTGATTGGGCGCAATGGCCGGGTGAAGGTAACGGATTTCGGTATTGCTCGTGCGGTTACATCTACAACCATTACTCAGACAGGCTCTGTTATAGGTTCCGTGCATTATTTCTCACCAGAACATGCTAAAGGTGTCTCAACTGGAGAGAAGTCCGACCTGTATTCATTAGGGATTGTACTCTATCAAATGCTTACCGGAAGTCTTCCATTCTTAGGGGAGAGTCCGATTAGTGTAGCTCTAAAGCATCTTCAAGAAGAGTTTGAAGAGCCAAGGCTCCTGAATCCACTCATCCCGCAAAGTGTTGAGAATGTAATTCTAAGATCGATGCGTAAAAATCCGGAGGAGCGCTATCAGTCTGCAAAGCAAATGCTGCAGGACTTAGAAACCTGTCTGTTGCCTGAGCGGCGTAGTGAAGCGAAAGTTCTTTTTAACGATGAGGAAGATGAGGATCGAACGCGAGTAATACCAGCGATTAAACCGATCCAAAGAAGCAATGGAAATCGTAATCATCGCCACGACCGGATGGATAATGATGACGATGAAGATGACGATCCGATACCTGTAAAAAAAGGAAAAAAACAATGGGCTAAGCCCGCAATATGGATTGGGCTTACTTTAGTTTTATTGCTGGCTATGGCCAGTGTCGTGTGGTACGTTAAATCCCAATTAGTTGTTCCAGAGGTATCGGTTCCATACGTGGTCGGTAAACAGCTGGAACAAGCGAAGACTGAACTTGAGGATTTGGGGCTTGAGGTTGCTGATCCTATACTGTATGACTACAGTCCGAATTTTGAAGAGAACGTGGTCATGAAGCAAAGTAGGGAAAAGGACGCCAAAGTGAAAAAGGGAGCCTCCCTAATACTAACTGTGAATACGGCGAAACCATTAACTAAGATGCCAGATGTATCGAATTCCACTTTCGACGAAGCGGTTAAAGCGCTGATGGCAAAGGGTGTACCCCAGAATCAAATTAAGAATGAACCTCTCTTCGATGAAAATACGCCGGTGGGTAAGGTTATAAAATCAGACCCAGCCTTTGACAGCGAGTTTGATCCAGAGACGGTTTCAATCACCCTCTACGTTAGCAAAGGGGAAGAAAGTGTCACAATGCCAGACCTCATCGGTCAAACGGAGAGCGAAGCAAAGGCAACACTCGAAGCCGCCAAGCTGGTATTAGGTGATGTAAAGGAAGAATCCAGCTTCACAGTTGAAGAAGGTAAGGTAACGAAGACTTGGGCTTTTGAAAAAGGTACGGCTGTTCCTCCTGGAACAGCGATTACGATTTACTTAAGTACAGGTTATCCACTTGAAGCCCTGAATTATACCTTTAATGTGCCAGTAGCTCCTGCACAGGATGGAAAGAAGAGCAAGATTCGAATCGAGTACGTTGATGCACGCAATAATGGTGAGAAACAAGATTGGGGAACGCGTACCATCGGAAAGAGTCAAGTGTTGTCCGTTAATCTGGTGCTTGCTCCGAATAAAGATGGTTCTGTTATTGTTACCCGAGATGGTGTGCTTTTAGACACTTATGTGATCCCGTATATTGATGCGAAGAATGGCACGGTGCAAGAACCTGAGCCATCGACGGTTCCGACTCCGCAGCCGACTCAAACACCGATGGAACCTACACCTACTGCTGAACCGACCATTGAACCAGAGATTCTGCCTCCAAGTTCAGACAATGAAGGATCTAATACTGGAGCAGTGAATCAGACGGGATTCCTTAATAACAGTTCAGTGAATAATGAATCGACTAATAATGGCAACAGTAAGCATAATAAAAACAACGATAAATCTAAAGATTAAAGCGATAACTAATCAGGATAGAAGTGCTTGAACAGTTGTAGCAGCGAAGTGACCCGAGGATTTCAAACTTGGGTCATTTTCGCAAAATCAGGAGAGGAAGGCTCACTATGTATGCCTGAAGGAATAATAGTAAAGGCGTTAAGCGGGTATTATTATGTAAAACCGCTTCGTGAAGGATTAATAGCGACAGAAGAAAATTCTGTTCAATGCAGAGGCAGAGGTATTCTTAAGAAAAAGGGGATCGCTCCTCTTGTGGGTGATCGCGTGATCTATATGCTGACTGAGCATGGTGAAGGGATGGTGGATGAGCTTCTTCCTAGAGAATCTGAGTTAATCCGTCCACCTGTAGCGAATGTTAGCCTAGCCGTTCTGCTATTTTCTGTGCGGGAGCCTGATATGAACCTGAATCTCTTGGACAAGTTTCTAGTTCATATTGAGCATTCAGGACTGGAACCCCTAATTGTTCTGACCAAACAAGATTTGGCTGAAGATGATGGTGAAGCTACCCGATATGTTAAAGAGCTCTATGAGGACATTGGTTATGAAGTGATGGTTACAAGTTCACTTTCAGGAGCTGGAAGTGATGCACTGAGAGAGCGGCTTACTGGTGGTATCAGTGTATTTGCCGGACAATCGGGGGTTGGTAAGTCGACCTTATTGAATCGTATTGTGCCAGGACTAAAACTGGAGACAGGAGAGATTAGCCTACGTCTGGGTCGTGGTCGTCATACTACTCGTCATGTAGAACTGATGGATATTGGTGGGGGCGGCTTTGTGGCGGATACCCCAGGATTTAGTCAACTTGATTTTCTTGAGCTGGGCGTTGAAGAACTCTCTACTTGTTTCCGTGAATTTGCTAACTATGCAGGGGACTGTAAATTCCGTGGTTGTAGTCATCAGCATGAACCGGGCTGTCGAGTGATCGAGGCATGGAAAGCTGGGACTATCGCGGATAGCCGGTATGAACATTACAAATTATTTTTTAATGAAATGAAAGATAAAAAGCGGAGGTACTAAGTCATGATAAGAATAGCACCATCTATATTGTCGGCCGATTTCGCGCGTTTAGGTTCAGAAGTTGCAGAAGCTGAGGTCTGTGGTGGAGATTGGATCCATGTGGATGTAATGGACGGTCATTTTGTACCGAATATTACGCTTGGTCCACCAATTGTAAAAGCGGTCTCGTTACATACCAAACTTCCACTTGACGTTCACTTAATGATTGAGTCTCCAGAACGTTATATTGCTGATTTTGCTGCCGCAGGCGCTAGTGTGATCACTGTCCACGCTGAGGCTTGCGTTCATTTACACTGTGTGGTGCATCAGATCAAGGAACTGGGTCTTAAAGCAGGAGTAGCTATTAATCCGGGCACTCCGGCTTCAGCGATACGTGAGGTGCTGGAGGATGTGGATATGGTTCTCGTGATGACCGTCAATCCAGGCTTTGGAGGCCAAGCATTCATTCCTAACACACTTCGCAAAATCACTCAAATTCGTCAATGGGCGAACGAAATAAATCCAGATTTACTTATTGAAGTAGATGGTGGTGTATCGGAAGCTACAGCGCCATTGGTTGTCGCTGCAGGAGCGGATGTTTTGGTAGCAGGAAATGCTGTCTTTGGCCGGAGTGATCGTGCTGCAGCGATCCTTGAGATTCGAGAAGCAGCGGAAGCAGCACTTCGTTAAAAAAATAGGCTATTGCGACTAAAGGTATAGGCCAAGTCCTTGACGCATAAATATGGTTACATGAGCAGAAATCTCATGTAGCCTTTTTTTGTTTTGGCAGGGAGGACTGCAGTACGTTACCGTTAGAACAAGAAGAAAGTCTCCTGCGTACGGCATGAATTGATGGGAGGGTAAACCATGAAATTTTACACGTTTAAGCTGCCAAGGTTTTTGGGAGGTTTTGTTAAAGCGATTTTGAACACATTTCAGAAGAGCTGAGCTTGGAACAGAAAAGAAAACATGAAAAAAAGCACCTTACAAATGTAAAGGGTGCTTTTTGCTTCATATGAGTGATCGCTCGGTCTTTAAAATTGCAAAAGACTAAACGCGTTCAACTTTACCGGCTTTCAAAGCACGGGTGCTGACGTACACGCGTTTTGGTTTACCGTTCACGAGGATACGGACCTTCTGAACGTTAACTCCCCAAGTACGACGGTTGCGGTTATTAGCGTGAGACACGTGGTTGCCGCTGCTCGGTTTCTTGCCTGTTACTGCACATTTGCGGGACATAGATTACACCTCCTTATTCCTAACACCTGCATAAAACAATACTTATCTATAATATCACAGCAAATTTTGCTACGTCAACCGATTCAAAAACATTTATTTCTTTTAATACTTATAGTACAATGTAAATTAGTGCATTATGTCCTGTTAATCATGGAATGATTAGGCTTGAAGTTAGGAAGGGGAATTTTCAATTGAGTAAGCGTTCTATAAACGGAACAGATTTTACCGCGATGGTATTGGCTGGAGCGGATAAGCTGCAACAGCATGCAGAACACGTCAATTCCCTAAATGTTTTTCCGGTCCCAGATGGAGATACCGGAACAAACATGAATTTGACGATGACCGCAGGTGCTAACGAATTAAAGAAGAATAACACCACATCAGTTGGTCAATGTGCTGGTGTACTCTCCAAGGGCTTATTAATGGGCGCTAGAGGGAACTCTGGTGTTATTTTGTCCCAGTTGTTCAGAGGTTTTAGCAGGTATGCGGCTCAACATGATGAACTGAGCACGCAGCAGTTTGCCGCTGCGCTGCAAACCGGAGTGGACGCTGCATATAAAGCAGTTGTAAAGCCTGTAGAGGGAACTATTCTTACTGTGGCTAAAGAGGCTGCCAAACATGCTGTGTACTATGCTCGCCGGACTACAGATGTTACAGAGCTGATGACAGAGGTATTGGCCAAAGCGAAAGAAGCTTTAGCTTATACACCTGAACAATTACCTGTTCTGAAGCAAGTCGGTGTTGTGGACTCTGGCGGTCAAGGTCTGGTCTACATTTATGAAGGGTTTCACCAGCATCTTACGAACGGAAGCTCAGGTGTGTCTGAAGCTGTAAAAGGACAACCTCAAGCACCGGTCGTCCATGTGTCTGTACCGGTTTTAAAGAAACCTGAAAGTGAACTGTCTTCCGTACAGTCTTCTGCGCAATCCCAGCTTTCTACAGAAGACATTGAATTTCTATATGATATGGAGTTTTTCATTAATCGCCAGTTGGGCACCGTGAGAACGGATTTTAATGAGGAATCCTTTAGGAAAGCGTTGTCAGTAAATGGAGATTCTATAATTGTAATTTCGGATGATGAAACGATTAAAGTGCATGTGCATTCCAAGTCTCCAGGTGAAGTTTTGAATCTGGCTCTCCTTTATGGGGAGATTACACAGATTCACATTCTTAATATGCGTGAGCAACACAGGGACTTGCTAACTGCAGGCATGGATATTGCGCCTATGCCAGATGTTTTCGCTGATATGCCGGATGAGAAGAGCCGTGTACATTCATCACCAGCTGAACCACCGGCAGATGATTTGGCACCATACGGCTTTATCGCAGTATCTTCTGGAGCAGGCATTTCTGATATTTTCAAAAGCTTAGGTGTGGATGTCGTGCTTGCAGGTGGTCAAACCATGAATCCTAGTACAGAGGATTTTGTGAATGCGATCTCTTCCATATCGGCGAAGCATGTCTACATTCTTCCGAATAACTCCAATATTGTTCTTGCTGCACAACAAGCTAAAGAGCTCTTGGAGGGTGAACGTGAGATCACAGTTATTCCAAGTAAAAGCATCCCTCAAGGAATTGCTGCAGCCTTCGCGTTCCAAGAAGAGGATTCCGTGGAGACTAATTCTGGAAATATGTTAGAAGCAATCTCTCAGGTCAAGTCTGGACAAGTAACCAATGCTGTTCGTGACACAAGCTTTGATGATCTGGAGATTAAATCCGGGCAATTTATCGGGATTTCCAATTCCAAAATTGTCGCTGCCGCAGATGATTTATTTGCTGCAAGTCAGGCGCTACTATCCAACATGCTTGAGAATGGCGATGAAATCGTTACGATCCTTATTGGGGCTGAAACAGATCCAGAGGCTACAAATTCCTTAAGTGAGTGGCTGGAAGAGACTTACCCTAATGTGGAAGTAGAGATTCATGAGGGTGGCCAACCCCTTTATTATTATCTTTTCTCCGTAGAGCCATAGGCAGATGCTGAGGGTTCTGTAACTGTTCAAGAGCAACCTGCTAATTACGTAGTTGGCAAAATTATAGTATGGGGGAGATAATCCATGAATCGTACCATCATCGTCACCGACAGCACATCTGATATCCCGCCAGCAATGGCGGAAACGTATGGCATTGAGGTCGTCCCTTTGACCTTAATGTTCGGCGAAGAGGCTTTCCGGGACAATCTGGATATGACTCCGGAGCAGTTCTATGAGCGGCTTCCCCGCTCGTCACAGTTGCCGACTACTTCTCAACCCTCACCGGTTGAATACATGAATGTGTACCGCGGTATTCTGGAACGTTACCCGGGAAGTCCTATACTTTCGTTTCATATTTCTTCAGGACTGAGCGGTACGTACCAATCTGCACTATTGGCTAAATCGATGTTGGAGGAAGAGGGAGAAGGGATCACTGTAGTTGATTCTCTCTCCGCTTCTTACGGTTTTGGATTTATGGTGGTGGAGGCCGCCAGATTGGCTGCTGAAGACAAGAGTCCAGAAGAGATTCTTGAAGCTGTCGAAAGTCTGCGCCAATCGCGTAAGCTTTACTTCTTAGTAGATACACTTGAATATTTACAAAAAGGCGGGAGGATTGGAAAAGCCTCGGCCATTCTTGGAACACTTCTTAATATTAAGCCGATACTGTCTATTGATGCAGAAGGAATAATTTATGCAGTGGAGAAAGTTAGGGGCCGTAAGAAGGCTGTTGCCCGTATGATTGAATTGTTCAAGAAGGATATACAAGGAGTAGACAAAATCAATGTGGCCGTGGGTCATACGGCTGAACCGGCTTCCGGTGAAGAATTCCTGAAAGAGCTCGCAGGACACTTCACACTAGAAGAGAAAGTGCTGACGAACGTCGGCCCTGTCGTGGGCAGCCATGTCGGTAACGGTACGTTAGCCGTATTCATTTGGCCTGCAAAATGAGGGATGAATATGACACTGTCATTAAATCAAATTGAAGTGAAAAATATAACTGGCGTGAGTGCTCAAAAGCAAAGCGAGCTTCACGCCTTTGGCGTCTTTACAGTAAAGGATTTGTTAGAGTATTATCCGTTCCGTTATGAGGACTATCGACCCCGCTCGCTGAGTGAAACCAAACATGGGGATAAAGTGACTACAGAAGCTAAAGTGATCGGCGTTCCTGTGCTGCAGCGATTTGGAGGCAAGACACGACTCAGTTGTAAAATGGTTGCCGAGCCTTGGATGTTCACAGCAACATGGTTTAATCGCCATTACGTGCGAGAGCAACTTACTGTGGGACGAGAAATTGTACTCACAGGAAAATGGGATCAGAAGCGAAATCAAATTACGGTGACGGATTATGAATTTCCTGATCGTGGTGAAGGGAAGACGGGAACATTGCAGCCGGTCTATTCCGTCGGAGGGAAGATCACGCAGTCTTGGATCCGGAAAAGTATTAATCAGGCACTTCAGCAGTATGGAGATTTAATTCCCGAGATACTGCCGCATTCTATTATGCGGCAATATGATTTTATGCCCCGTAAGCGGGCGATTGCTACCATTCATAGGCCAGAGGATACACGTGAAGGGCAGCAGGGGCGCCGCAGGATGGTTTATGAGGAGTTATTCCTGTTCCAGTTGAAAATGCAGGCATTCCGGGTGCTGAATCGCGGTAGGATGGATGGTGTAGTCCACACAGTAGATAACGCAACTGTTCGCGAGTTCGTTCGCAGCCTGCCTTTTGAGCTTACAGATGCTCAGAAACGTGTAGAGCTGGAGATTTTACATGACTTGCGATCGCCATATTGCATGAATCGTCTGCTTCAAGGTGATGTCGGTTCCGGCAAAACGGTTCTAGCGGCCGTGGCACTTTTTGCTACAGTACGATCTGGTTTTCAGGGAGCACTTATGGTCCCAACCGAGATTTTAGCGGAGCAGCATATGCGCTCACTTACGAAGATGTTTGAGCCGTTTGGGATTACGGTTGGGCTTCTGACGGGTAGTGTAACTGGACGGAAACGTAAAGAATTGTTAGCTTCTCTGCAAATGGGGATGCTCGATATAGTTGTAGGAACGCATGCTTTGATTCAGGAGGATGTATTTTTTCGTGATCTGGGTCTTGTAGTTACTGACGAGCAGCATCGTTTTGGTGTAAACCAGCGAGGAGTATTGCGGCGTAAGGGATATAATCCGGATGTACTGACAATGACTGCAACTCCTATTCCACGTACACTCGCGATTTCTGTTTTTGGAGATATGGATGTTTCCACTTTATCGGAAAGACCGAAAGGTCGAGTGCCAATAACCAGTTATTGGGTCAAGCATGATCTCATGGATCGTGTGTTGAATCTGATTAAGCGTGAAATTGAGCTGGGACGCCAGGCTTATCTGATCTGTCCGCTTATTGAAGAATCGGAGAAATTGGATGTACAGAATGCAATCGATTTACATATTCAGATGGGACAAGCTTTTCCAAACTATAAAGTCGGGCTTTTGCATGGGAAAATGACTCCAGCTGAAAAAGATGAAGTGATGCGAGCATTCTATAACAATGAACTGCAACTTCTAGTGTCCACAACGGTTGTAGAGGTTGGTGTAGACGTTCCCAATGCCACGCTGATGATTATTATGGATGCGGATCGGTTCGGGTTATCTCAGCTACACCAGCTGCGTGGACGGGTTGGTAGAGGCCAGCACGCTTCTTATTGTGTACTGGTGGCTGATCCCAAATCTGAAATCGGGCGTGAACGAATGACTGCCATGACCGACACTGATGATGGATTTGAGATTTCTCGGAGAGATTTGGAACTGCGTGGTCCAGGTGACTTTTTTGGAACCAAGCAGAGTGGATTACCGGAGTTCCGCTTGGCGGATATGACGGCTGACTTTGAAGTACTGGAGCAGGCACGCGATGATGTGGCAGAGCTGCTTAAGGATGAGAAGTTCTGGACATCTCCTGAATATGCACCCCTTCGGCATTATTTGCAAGGAGAGCAGATTTTTCAAGGAGAATTAATTGACTAGACTAGGCACATGTAGCGCCGAAGCCTCATATACTGTGAAAGATTGGATATGACGGGAGGTGCTACACTTGGGTTATCAACAATTCGGAATTAGCCCTCAGCTCGTGGAACGCATCAAGCTGAAGATGAAAAACTCGACTGTCAAAGATCGTATCAAAAATATGATTAACGGCATCTCGAAACAGGAGTTACAGGACGTTGCGGTTGTGCGCAGATTGGTACGGAATGCGTCAGGTGTACTGAACGAGAAATTGACCTCGACACAGGAAGACCAAATTGTGAAATTTATAATCGCTCAGAAAATTGATCCGAGCAACACCTTTCATTTGATTCGCTTATGGGGGATGTTCCGTTAAGAAAGTGTGCTAACGAGTACGCCAACGAATCAGTGAAATTATTGGGAGATATTCCCTAATTATCGATCCGAGCTTCCGTTTCTCTTCTTCAGCCCTTGTTGTTTTTGAGTAGGATCGACGTTAACCTTGGTGAGGACGCACTGCGAACTGACCGTTGTTCCAATCGCTAGGTCGGTTGGCTATCGCTTCCCCATAAAGTGCTGAAGCAAGCCATAGTGGAGCAAAAATGTAAAGTGGCGCTTCTCCAAAAACGGGAGAAGCGCCACTTTGCTTACTTTTGTGGTTTTTAGAATGATAAAGGCTGTCTTCAATCATAGAAAATCTACTTATGGGACAGCTCCTTCGTATTATTAGTGTAGGTATTGCCCGTAGTTTATGTTCTTCCATTTTGTTGGTGAGACAGAACAAAGTGCTAAGTTCTCCATCTTGTCCTGAGCCTTCAGCATGTCCAACTTCTCGACTTAGTGAGGTCTCGAGCGCTTCCTGAATATCCATACAACGACTGCTGGTAATCCATGCAACACGGGAATCGGATAGACCTCGGAGTGAGAACCGGACGCCTTCGAAGGCCAATAAGTAGGCAATAATGGAGTACATTGCTTGCTCCCAGCCAAACAGTGTGCCTGCAATAAGCAAAATAGCACAGTTCAGAATCATAATGACGACTTCGGTTGACTTTGGCGGTCCACCACTCAGCAGTGAATATCCTTGGTCACTTGCGTGCCTGTTTACCCCACCGAACCGCACAGCGATACCGAGCCCGAGCCCTAAACAGATACCACCTGCCATTGCAGCAGGTAAAGGATCACTAATCACTGCAGGAAAACGATTGAGAGCAAAAGTAGCAATGGTCAAGCAAGTTAAGCCCAGAACGGTGTATAGAGCAAAGCGAAGATTCACTTGCTTTCGAGACATAAATATAAAGGGTAGATTGAATAGAAACAGAAACAATCCAAGCTGCATTTCAGTGGTATGAGCGAATAATGCTGATAAACCTGTGATTCCACCAACAACAAGCCCATGTGGCATGAGAAATAATTCTAACCCTACAGCGGCAAGTAGTGCTCCTACAATAACGGTGAGAACTCGGAATACCGAGTTCTCACCGTTATTGTTGATGTTGCTTTGTCTTATTATGCATAGTTTTTCCTCCTTTAACAGGGGAAACAACTTTATTCATGTTCGCTTGCTAAGACAGCTTTTTTGGACATTTTTGCTGCGTACCGTTTCTCGAATTTGAATACGTTATCCAATATTTTATAGATCCATTTAGATTCCTTCGTTAGAAGAGGTCCAAGGATAGCAAGCATGAGTACATACATAGCTGCAAATGGCTGTAGGATAGCCAGCAGTCCGCCTGCTTTACCCAAATTGGCCATAATAATCGAGAACTCGCCACGCGAGACTATGGTTAATCCAATATTGGATGAAGCACGCGGGCTGAGACCAGCGCTGCGACCGGCCAGCATGCCTGCAACGAAGTTACCGATCAGCGTAACAATAACTGCTGCGAGTGAGTACCAGAGGGCTTCACCACCCAATGTGAGTGGATCTATCGTCAGTCCGAAGCTGAAGAAGAAGATAGCCCCGAAGAAATCACGGAACGGGATAACGAGCTTCTCTATCCGCTTCACATGTTCGGTTTCAGCAAGGACAAGTCCAACTAGGAGTGCTCCAATAGCTTCTGCTACATGAATGGTCTCGGAGAATCCTGCAATAAGAAAGAGTGCTGCAAATATTACTAATGAGAACAATTCACCGGATCGGATGTTTAGAACGCGGTTCAGCCAAGGTACAAGCTTTCTGCCGACTATGAGCAGTGCAAGCATGTAACCAAGAGCGGTTAGTGCAGAAAGTAATACTCCACCTAGTGAGGAAGAGTCGCTAAGCACTAGACCTGAGAGGATAGAAATATAGACCGCCAAGAAGACGTCCTCGAACATAATAATACCAAGAATCATTTCAGTTTCTGGATTTGCGGTTCGTTTTAGATCGACTAGCACTTTAGCGACTATAGCACTAGAGGATATGGTTGTAATTCCAGCGATGACAAATATTTCTTCGATAGGAAATTGAAGCGACCATCCTAGAATAAGTCCTAAAGTGAAATTGATAAGAAGATAGATGGTACCGCCTGTGACGATTGAGCGGCCGGATTTGACTAATCGACCTACGGAGAATTCCAACCCAAGATAAAACAAGAGGAATAAAACGCCAATGCGACCTAGAAACTCAATCAGGGTTGCACTTTCGATAAAGCGAAAATCGAGGTGCCATATTTTGAAAGCATGGGGTCCAACCGCCATACCGACTAGAATATAAAAGGGTATAACCGAAAAGCGGAGTTTCGTGGCTATGAAGCCTACCATCGCGATAAGGGCAATAGCTAGACCCACTTCAAAAACAATGTAATGACTCATAAATTAACCACATCCATTCCGCAAAATGTGCTTAAATTGCTTATGTTGATGTCTTTCCCCGGCAGCAATAATCGTACACTCCGCGCTAAAAATTACATCTGGTCCAGGATTGATTTGCTTATTGTGATTTTTTTCTATTACGGCAATGATGGTTACTCCTGCTTGGGCACGTATGTTTAGTTCGCCGATGCTGCGACCAACACACTTAAAGCCAGGCTCCAATTTATACCACTCAATAATTAGATCATCAAGCGCAACCTCAATGGATTCAAGCGCTTTAGGTTTATAGGTAACCCCGCCAACGATCGCAGAGATATGTCTTGCCTCATCATCATCTAGTGTGACCATGGAAATGCTCTGATCTGGGTCATCATATTCAAAGTGATACAGCTCACGTCTACCGTCATCATGCACGATGATAACAAGCTTATCGCCGCTGCGAGTTTGCATAACAAATTTCTTACCGATTCCCGGCAAATCCGATTCTCTATAATTCATGAAAGTCTAGCCTCCAATTAGGTGTCTTATAATTATCTCGTTAATGTTGATTTATTATCAAAAAAATTTGAGTAATGTGCTAAAGCCACGAAATGAGAAGTGAATTTTAGCAGGTACAACCGCAGTCGAAGCATAAATTTATAAATCACAGGACGGAATAGTATTGAAAGTAAAGGGAGTATTGCGGCTAACGCAATGGATTTAGGTCCCCAATGTTCAGGTATTCTGATAGCTCCTATTTGTGAAGTGATCTTGGAGGCTGTCCGGACTGGAGGTATAAATTTGCTTTCATAGCGTTCAATTTCGGTGTCATTTGATCTAGCTCCGTAGTGTATAAACCTCCAGACCAAGTGTTTGAAAAAGAGAATATCAACCCCAGAACGATGAGTATACGAAGAAGCCAAAGCAATGACATACGCGCTATATATTGCACCGAAATAACACCTCCTTACTGCATGTAGTATAAAAAGCATAACATACCTTTTTGCATGATTCCAAATTTTTTTGTGAAAAAAGTTCTTTCAAAGGTGAAGAAAACATGAAACCGACGGGGATAATTGACGTATTTCGTAGCAAATATATCTTTTGTTATCAAGTTTAGGTCAGGAGGGATAAATTTGAGCGAATGGCGCGATTTTAACGGTTTTGTTCAGCGAAGTCCTTATGATAACTTCATTCACGAAATGCCCTTATTGTTCAAAATATTCACTTTTATTATTGTTACTTTCGCTGCCTTAATGATCATAAGATCGGTAAGAAATTGGATACGGTCTGAAGTCAGCGGTGGATCAGGCGATTCGAGCACAAAGCCCAGTTATTTTGTTACGTTCGAGATTGATGGAGGCAATCGGTTGGAGCTACATGTAATGGACCAGGAATATGGCTTGATTACAGAGGGAGATAGAGGAGAACTTTCTTATCAGGGGAGTAGGTTTAAAGGGTTTGATCGGATCTTGAAGACTGAATAGCTGAATTTCTAAAATTGTACAAAACGTTCTAGAATCACCATGCCTTTTTTGGGTAAGACTCATATGAGAGGTTTTACCAGAATCTCAATCCCGGAAGGAGGCTATTGGCTTGAATTCAAATGAATCAAAATCGCAGGGGCAGGTCCCCTTTCATACACAAAGCGAAGAAGAAGTGCTCAAAAGGCTGGAGACTCGGAAAGAAGGCTTGTCTTCCGGTGAAGCTGCTAAACTTCTGGAGCAGTATGGGAAGAACGTACTTCAAGAGGCTAAGACCAAATCTCTGCTAGGAAAATTTATTGAACAATTTAAAAATGTAATGATCTTTATTTTGCTCGTGGCAGCAGTATTGTCTGGGATTTTGGGAGAATGGACAGATACAGTCATTATTTTGCTGGTAGTAATCCTGAATGCGGTTCTTGGCGTTATTCAGGAGAATAAGGCAGAGCAGGCGCTAGATGCCCTGAAAAGCATGTCCTCTCCGCATGCCAGGGTACGACGTGGAGGTCAGGTCACTGAGATCAAAAGTGAAGACCTCATACCAGGTGATATCGTATTGCTGGAAGCTGGAAATGTAGTTCCGGCGGATATTAGGCTTTTGGAAGCCGCTTCTTTGAAAACAGAGGAGGCCGCACTTACCGGAGAATCATTGCCCTCAGAAAAGAAGGCTGGTGTGCTTGAGGGAAGCGATATTGTTATCGGGGATCGAACCAATATGGCTTACATGAGCAGCAATGTGACTTATGGTAGAGCGGTTGGTGTAGTAACAGCTACAGGAATGCAGACAGAAGTCGGAAGGATTGCCGGGTATATCTCGGAGGAAGAGAATGATGTTACACCGCTACAAAAGAAACTGGATGAACTAGGCAAATATTTCACCTTTATTATTCTTGGTGTCTGTGTGGTCATCTTTGCCGTCGGTATTTTTGAGGGTAGAGAGCTGCTGGATATGCTACTCACCTCGATCTCACTTGCGGTAGCAGCAATTCCTGAAGGGCTACCAGCGATTGTTACGATTATCTTGGCACTCGGAGTGCAACGGATGGCTAAACGAAAAGCGATCATTCGCAAACTCCCTGCTGTAGAGACGCTCGGAAGCACCGAAATTATTTGCTCTGACAAGACAGGTACTTTGACACTAAACAAGATGACTGTCGAAAAAGTGCATGTCAATGGAACTACGAAAGAAGCTGCTGAAGGACTTGAAGGGACACCGGGTGGTGAACTATTGCTTCAGGCCATGACGCTTTGTAATGATTCCAGCATTGACGAAGGAAAGTCCCCTAAAGAAAATGGAAGGAATGAAGGGGTTAAGGACCCACAAACCAAGAGCGGTAAAGCGATTATTGGCGATCCTACGGAAACTGCGTTAGTGGATTACGCGCTAAGTATAGGCACTGACAAAAGGGATTTAGAAAAGAAATTCCCACGTAAAAATGAGCTTCCATTTGACTCCGATCGCAAGCTGATGACGACGATTCATGAAGTTGAGATTGGACGTTATCGTGTGTTAACAAAGGGTGCACCAGATGTACTATTGTCCAAATGCAGCCATATCTACGTGGATGGACAGATCGTACCCTTTAAAGATGAACATTCGCGACATATCATGGATAGTAATACAATGCTTGCGAATGATGCACTGCGAGTGTTGGCATTTGCTTTCAGAGACGAGCAGCAGCTACCGACTAATCTCTCACCGGAAACAACGGAGAAAGAGCTTGTATTTATCGGTTTAGTCGGTATGATTGATCCTCCACGTGAGGAAGTGCGGGATGCGGTAGCCATCTGTCGTAAAGCGGGGATAAGACCTGTAATGATTACAGGAGATCATCGGGATACAGCAGCGGCTATAGCCAAAAGATTAGGTATTATCGAAGATGAAACAGGTGTATTAACCGGTAGTGAGTTGGATAAATTCAGTGAAGAGGAATTTGCTGAGAAAGTCACTGATTATTCGGTTTATGCACGTGTATCCCCTGAACATAAAGTTCGTATCGTTAAGGCTTG
Organism: Paenibacillus sp. FSL K6-0276; assembly: GCF_037977235.1. Classification (NCBI taxonomy): domain Bacteria; kingdom Bacillati; phylum Bacillota; class Bacilli; order Caryophanales; family Paenibacillaceae; genus Paenibacillus; species Paenibacillus sp. FSL K6-0276. The sequence goes on from NZ_CP150276.1 coordinate 2,524,381, forward strand.
GAGGAAAAAAGGGAAGGTAGTTGCCATGACTGGTGACGGTGTGAATGATGCTCCTGCGCTTAAATCATCAGATATCGGCGTGGGAATGGGAATCACAGGAACGGATGTGGCCAAGGGCGTCTCAGACATGGTGCTTGCAGATGATAACTTCACGACCATAGTTGTTGCTGTTGAAGAAGGACGGAAGGTTTACAGCAATATCCGTAAGGCAATCCAGTTCCTACTCTCAGCCAATCTTGGGGAAGTGCTTACGCTATTCATTGCGACAATGATCGGCTGGCGTATTCTCGAGCCGATTCATATCCTGTGGATTAATCTTGTTACCGATACCCTACCGGCACTTGCCCTTGGGCTTGAAAAAGCGGGGGAAGATCTAATGTCGAAGAAACCACGCAAAGCAAGTAGCAGTATCTTTGCTGGTGGCGTGGGAATCGGAATCGTCTATCAGGGTATACTTGAGGCGGCGCTTACGCTGCTTGTGTACCAGTGGGCACATACGCATTACAATGAGGGCATTGCGGTTACGATGGCATTCGCCACATTAGGATTACTGCAGATTTCTCATGCGTTTAACGTCAGATCCAATACGAAATCGTTGTTCCAGATTGGCTGGTTCAGCAATCGGTATATGCTGTGGGCATCACTGATCTCTACATTAATGTTGGTGCTTGTGATCATCATCCCAGGACTTAATGACTGGTTTGGTGTCTCACATTTGAGCGGGTTACAGTGGGGAATCGTAGTTGCTGCGGCGCTGGCGATTATTGTGATCGTAGAGCTTGTAAAACTGTTTGTTCGTTTAAGCGGTAAGGGTAAGAACTGGGATTAAGAGTTCGCTTTATGTTGCAGCAAAGAAAGCCTGAACTCTTCAATAGCGAAGGATTCAGGCTTTCTTTATATATGCTTATAGGCCGTAAAAGTGGATTACAGAATGCGCTGCATGTGCAGGATTACGTTGCTCCAATACCCTGAGTCAACCTCACTGATCTGAACCCCGGGATCACCCCAGGTGTGAATGAATTTACCACCCCCAATGTAAATACCGACATGCCCAGGTATAGCGTCACTTTCAAAGCGACCTGGGACGGTGAAGAATATAAGATCGCCTACATCTAGTGCACTGCGTTGTACGCGAGTACCTATATTATCTTGATCCTTGGCTAGGCGCGGTAGGTTTACTCCGAATTGTTTAAATACATGCCTTGTAAAGGAAGAGCAATCAAATTTCTTGGTCTCTTCATAAGGTCCGGTACCGAATTCATAAGGCACACCTAAGAATTTTTTGGCATAAGAAACTAATTCCTTCTTGTCTGCTTCAGAAATACTTTGAATGCGAAAAGGCTTAGATCCATTCAATGATTTAGCAGATGGAGATTGTATAATATTTTCATGTTCGGTCGGTGTGGTAATGTTGATTTCACCTGACTGTGGATTCCAACCTACTTCCGTTTGAAGAAATTTGGATAAAGCTAAAGGTGTGATATAGATTTGACCTTCTTGTCGTCTAGGTGCCTGCGGCAGTGTGATTTTTTGGCCGAGGGAGAAGACCTGAGTAGAGCCAGGGCGCAGCATATACATAACATCACTGTAGCCAATTTTGGTGTATCCCCCATGAGTAGCATCATCTTTCATCCGATATCCGAGTGAAGCAATAGCAGGTTTGAGTGGAATCCAGTACTTCCCTTGAGCGTCGGTTATGGCGGACTTTTCATAATAACTAGAGGCTTGCATTCCATCAGGAGTTACAGCGTTTACCTTAGGTTTTTGCGATTGTGAAGAGTAACCGCAAGCGGTACTTGATAAAACGACAGCGAGCAGTACAGTAGCAGTGGATAGTAATTTTTTGTGTTTATTAGGCATATGACACGCTCCATGTTCAAACTGTAGGTTAAGTTTGTGCAAGGGGCTTTTTTTTATGTAATGTGGACTAAGGCAATCACTGTAAGACATAACCAAGTACTTCCTATATTGGTGAGTAATGCTCTATGGAAATTGTAATCTATGGAAGTAGGATAAGTGATTGACGGATAAACAACCTCCATATAATATAGGTTTAATAGATTTCTATCATTATTGTGAGGTACGTGTAAGCTTACGCTTTAATGCTTTAACCGTTAAAAGTGATAATACTGAGTCGCTCACTTTGATGCACGCGTTAATAATCTAATGAAATGGGGTACTTTGATGAAAAAGAGAAACATTTTGGCGGGTTTAAGCTTATGCTTCATGCTAGTAGCTGCTGGCTGTGGCAACAATAATGCCGCTGTAAACTCAGGCAATGCAACAAACACCGGTAATACATCAACAAATGCTGGAGCCTCAGATTCCAAAACTTACAAAATCGCAATTTCGCAATATGTAGAACATCCATCACTTGATGCTACACGCGAAGGTATTCTCGCCGCTTTGAAGGATGCAGGGCTTGTTGAAGGAGAGAACCTGAAGGTAGACCTTGAGAATGCTCAAGCTGACCAAGCTAATAACTTGTCCATTGCTCAGAAGATTGCTGCAGACACTAATGATTTGGTATTGGCTATTGCAACACCTTCCGCTCAATCGGTTGTTCAAGCGCTTAGCAAGTCTAGTAAGGATACTCCGATTCTGTTCGCAGCAGTGACGGATCCACTCGATGCAAAGATCGTCACAGATCTAGAGCACCCTGGTGGAAATGTTTCAGGTGTATCTGACACGAATCCCGAAGCTATCAATAGATTAATGCAATTTATTGCAACTCAATTTCCTAATGTGAAGAAGCTCGGTATTGTGATCAACGAAGGTGAACCGAATGCTGTAATTATGGCGGATATTGCTAAGAAAGAGCTGGATAAACATGGCATTAAGCTTGTGAAGGCAGCTATTACGAATACTTCTGAAGTTAAGCAAGCTGCTGAATCACTTGCTGGTCGTGTAGATGCGTTCTACATTACTTTGGATAACACAGTGGTAAGTGCAGTCGATACCATGATTCAAACCGCTAATGACAAGAAAATTCCGTTCTTCTCCAGTGACCGCGATACCGTTGAGAAAGGCGCTTTTGCAACCGTTGGCTTCAAATATTTCGATCATGGTTATCAAGTTGGACAAATGGCAGTGGACATTTTGAAGAATGGTAAAAAGCCGGCTGATATGAAAGTAACTATGCAAGAAAAGCTTGATCTTATCCTTAACCTCAAAGCTGCTGCCGCACAAGGCATAGAAGTGACGGATGCGATGAAAGCAGAAGTAGCTGATCAAGCTAACAATATTATTCAATAAGACATTATATAGGGGCGATTCCGTGAGGACGCCCCTTGCCGCTTGAAGGAGGAAAACTTCTATGTATGAATCAATGCTCGGGGCCGTGGAAATGGGTCTGCTCTACGCATTTATGGCTTTAGGGGTGTATATTACTTTTCGCATTTTGGATTTTCCTGATTTGACTGTGGATGGAAGCTTTACCACTGGCGGTGCCATTGCCGCTGTTATGATTACCAATGGCTATGCACCATGGTTGGCCACACTAGCTGCTATTGCAGGTGGGATGCTGGCAGGAATGTGTACGGGTCTACTACATACGAAGGGCAAGATTAATGGATTGTTATCCGGGATTCTAATGATGATCGCACTTTATTCCATTAATCTGCGAATATTTGGCGGTAAGCCTAATTGGTCACTAATGGGTGATACCACTTTGTTCACGTCTATCAATCCTCTACTTGTTCTTCCTTTTGTTGTTTTATTTGTGAAGATACTAATGGATTTATTCTTGCGTACCGATCTTGGACTTGCTTTACGGGCTACCGGAGATAATGCAAGAATGATCCGTAGTCTGGGTGTAAACACGGATAATACGACAATTCTCGGCGTCAGTTTATCCAACGGAATGGTGGCACTCTCAGGTGCGCTGATCACTCAGTATTCTACTTTTGCGGATTCCTCAATGGGTATTGGGATGATTGTGATCGGCTTAGCTTCAGTAATCATTGGTGAAGCCATATTTGGTGCTGGAAATGTATTCCGTGCGACATTGGCAGTTGTTCTGGGATCTATTGTTTACCGAATCGTAGTTGCGCTAGCCTTGTATGTACCATGGTTGAGACCTTCGGATCTTAAGCTGATTACTGCGATTATCGTTATTTTCGCACTTGTATTCCCATCGATTCAGCGTTTCTTGAAGCAGAAGAATATGGCGCGCAGGCGTTCAGTTGAATTAGCTGAACAAGCGCTTAGCAACAAGAGAGGAGGCACCATCGATGCTTAAGCTTGATAACGTATCAAAGCTGTTTAATCCTGGGACACCGGATGAGAAGATCGCGCTGCTCGGCATTGATTTGGAACTTCTCCCCGGCGATTTTGTCACCATTATCGGAAGTAATGGCGCTGGTAAATCGACACTCATGAATATTATTTCTGGTGTAATGAAGCCGGATCTCGGTTCAGCAAGTATTGAAGGGAATTCTATCAGCCATTTAGCAGAATATCAGCGCAGTCGCTGGATCGGAAGGGTTTTTCAGGATCCTATGGCAGGTACGGCTCCACGTATGACGATTGAAGAGAATTTAGCGATGGCTTATAAAAGAGGGAAGAGCAGAGGATTGTCCTTTGGTGTAAACGCAGCAAGACGATCGATGTTTCGTGAGGAGTTAAGTCGCCTCGGGATTGGGTTGGAGAATCGTCTACGAGCTAAGGTAGGGTTATTATCTGGTGGGGAGAGACAGGCGCTGAGTTTGCTAATGGCAACCTTTACCCAACCGCAAATCTTGCTGTTAGACGAACATACAGCGGCACTTGATCCTTCACGAGCGGAGCTGATCACTAAACTGACAGAGTCTATCGTCCGTGAGATGAAGCTGACTACGCTTATGGTTACCCATAACATGGAGCAGGCCATCCGTCTTGGCAATCGTCTTATAATGATGGATAAGGGACGTATTATCCTTGATATTGATGAAACAAGGAAAAAGGATCTTACGGTAGAACGCCTACTGGGAGAATTTGAGACCATCAGTGGTCATAAGCTGGCAGATGATCGAATGATGCTTGGTTAGTCTTCGGTAGCAGTGACAGGAGCTCGTTATATGGGCTTGAAGTGAAGTCTGATTCTGGATTTCATTTCAAGTCCTTTTTATTGTATGTTTTACCAAATGTTTCAATATCATTTATGATAGGATAGAGTGATAATGAATATTACTTCCTATAATAAGGGTTTGGAGTGAATTGGAGGATGCTTATGTTTTGTCCTTTAGGATAAGTAAAGATCTGCCGGTTCAACTTCTGTATGCGAGGTTAAGGTTAAGGAAAGAACTTAACTGGAAGGCTTGAATGACAAGAAGGAGGATATTTAAACATGGCAGATAAGAAGTTGGAAGGCAAGGTAGCTATTGTAACTGGTGGTGGTTCTGGAATTGGGCGAGCAACCGTGCTTGAGTTCGCTCGAAACGGGGCCAAAGTTGTATTATTAGATAGAACCGTTGAGAACGCTGAAAAGGTTAGAAAACAAGTGGAAAAAGAAGGTGGAGAAGCCCTCGTAATTGATTGCGACGTTGCGGAACCAACGCAAGTGGAAGCAGCAGTAAACAAGGCGGCCGCGAAATGGGGGCGTCTTGATGTTGTTTTTGCTAACGCAGGGATTAATGGAGCAATGGCTCCCATTGAAACGATGGATATTGAGTCTTGGGACCAGACCATTCACATCAACCTTCGCGGTACCTTTGCGACCGTTAAATATGCGATACCGCATCTTAAAGAGAGCGGGGGCAGCATTCTGATTAACAGTTCCATTAACGGAAATCGAGTGTTTTCTAACGTTGGTTTCTCAGCCTACAGTACAACAAAGGCGGGGCAGGTTGCTTTTATGAAAATGGCAGCATTAGAGCTAGCACAATTCCAAATTCGTGTTAACGCCATCTGCCCGGGAGCTATTAAGACGAATATAGATGACAATACATTCCCATCCGATGATTTGAAAGAGGTTAAGATTCCTGTTGAGTTTCCGGAGGGAGATCAACCGCTAGAGAAAGGTCCGGGACGTCCTGATCAAGTTGCGAAGTTGGCACTTTTTCTGGCATCTGAGGATTCGGATCATATTACTGGAACTGAGATTTATTGTGACGGCGCAGAATCGTTGCTGCATGGTTAAATAATCTTTTCATCAAAACGGATTCTATCCTCTTCGTTATGCGGATTTTATTAGCTGTCTGCGCATATACATTGAGGATAGGAATGCCGTTTTTTGCTGTAAAATAAAGCTAATCATTATCTCCATTTTCCGTTATAATGGAGTATCTCTGGAGAAAGGAGAATGAACAATGGATTTTCATATTGAATCATTAATTAAGCTGCTAGTGGCCATGCTGTTCGGGCTGTTCATCGGGATTGACCGACAGATCAAGCAGAAACCGCTGGGGATTCGGACCAGTATGGTCATAAGCATTGCATCTTGTCTTGTAACAGTAGTGTCTATTCATGCCTTTGATAAGTTTGCAGGTCCAGAGCATCCGAACATGGATCCGATGCGGCTTGCAGCTCAGATCGTTAGTGGGATAGGATTTTTGGGTGCTGGTGTTATACTGCGTAGAGGCGGTGATGCGATATCAGGTCTCACCTCGGCTGCACTCATCTGGACAGCTTCGGGAATTGGTATAGCTGTGGGAGCAGGATTCTATATTGAAGCAGCATATGCGGTTATTCTTCTGATGTTTGCGGTGAATTTGGTTCCTCATTTAATTCGTTCGATTGGCCCTGAAGTGCTTAACAAGCATGAAGTTTCGGTGAAAATCATCATGGAAGCTAATTTTGTGCTTACTGAAGTGATCCAAAAAATCGAGAGACCTCAGGTTAGTACTCAACGAAGTACTAGAAGTCCATCCCGGGCGATCCGCAGAATGAAAATCAAGGATTTGGAAGATGGAAGACAAATGATCGATATGGTGATCTCAGCACCAGATAAAGATTACGCTACAGAAATCTATTATGATGTGAAGAAAATTGATCATGTAATGAGCGTAGAAGTGGAACAGCTGTAAAAAAGGGCATGTCACGTCATGACCAGATGTGGTAATCTAACAAGTAGAGACAATTATCAGACACTTGAAGGGAGAACACATAATTATGTCTATCACTGCATACGAAGGACAATATGAAGGAGAAGCAGCCATCTGGTTGAAAGCTGGTCGTTATGAGGCAGCTATTCTACCAGGTATTGGTGGCAACTTGATCTGTTTTCGTGATACCGAAAACGGTTACCGTTTCTTGCATGAACCGGGAGCTGAGGAAATGGAAGCCTTCAAGGCAAGCCCAGGCATCCACGGTATTCCTGTATTATTTCCTCCGAATCGTTATGAGGATGGCAAATTTCCATGGAATGGTCAAACTTATCAATTCCCAGTAAATGAAGTTGCAACGGGCAACCATTTACACGGATTTTTACATACGACAGCTTGGGAAGTGGAAGAGTTCGGTAGCGGTAAGACAGAAAGCTTCGTAACCGTATTCATTAAGGTGGATGAGAATCATCCTTCTTATCAATACTTGCCGCATAAATACACCATGAAATTACGTTATACCCTTGGTGAAGGTGGATTATCTCAACAGGTGCAAGTGCACAATGATGGAGATGATGTGATGCCTTGCTTGCTGGCATTCCATACCGCGATTAATGCTCCGTTCGCACCGGGAAGCACACCGCAAGATTACCTTGTAAAAGCTACGATCGGTGATCGCTGGGAACTGAATGACCGTATGCTGCCGACAGGTAAATTCCAAGAGCTGGAGCCGGGAGAAGTACAGCTTCGTGAAGAAGGTGTAAATCCCTATTTCGCTTCGATGGACAACCATTACACGGCTGTAGCTCAGAACGGACGTAACCGGATGGAGCTTACCGACAGCAAAGCTGGAGTAACCTTAGTTTATGATGTAGGGACTTCGTACAAACAGTGGATGATCTGGAATAATGGTGCTTCAGAACAGTTCTTCTGCCCTGAGCCACAAATTAACTTGGTTAATGCACCATTGGTGGATCTACCAGCGGATGAGATCGGCTTGTTCAGCCTGAAACCAGGCGAATATTGGGAAGAGAGCAGCCGTCTGTACGTGAAATAGCATTAATGTGATTATTAATATGTAATCAAAGAAAGGGCTGTCTTGTTCGTAGATTTCTACGATAGACAGCCCTTTAACTGTTGGATATCTGCGAACTTAATTAAGGAAGCAGGACGTTATCTTTTGCTAATTATTTCTTCATTAATCTGCTCAATAATCTCTTGGATACTCTTTGAACCAAGATCACCCTCACCACGTTTTCTTACAGATACGCTGTCGGAATTCTTTTCGTTCTCACCGAGAACGAGCATGTAGGGTGCTTTTTCCAGCTGAGCTTCACGAATTTTGTATCCTAGCTTCTCATTTCGGATATCAACTTCTACACGAATGCCAGCTTGTTCTAAGGATTGCTTCACCTGAAATGCATAATCAACGTAGTTCTCAGAGACGGGCAATAACTTCGCTTGAACAGGTGCTAGCCATAGAGGAAATGCGCCGGCAAAATGTTCTGTAATAATCCCCATAAAACGATCGATCGACCCATAAACAGCGCGATGGATTACGACCGGGCGATGTTTAAGATTATCTTCGCCGATGTAAGTAAGGTCGAATTTCTCTGGCATTTGCCAATCTAGTTGGATTGTTCCACATTGCCAGCTTCGTTTTAGCGCATCTAAGATATGGAAATCAATCTTAGGTCCGTAGAACGCACCATCACCTTCATTCACACGATACTCAATCCCGAGATTATCTAATACATTTTGCAAAGATTGTTCAGCCTGATCCCATAATTCTTCAGATCCCATATAATCTGCCGGGCGAGTAGATAATTCAATCTTATACTCAAAACCAAACACTTGATAAATATGGTCAATTAGTGATATTACACGGCTTATTTCATCCTCAATCTGCTCGGGTAATACGAAGAGATGGGCATCATCCTGACAGAAAGTACGAACACGCATCATCCCGTTAAGTGCCCCAGAGAACTCATGGCGATGTACTTGACCAAATTCCGCAATACGGATAGGCAGCTCACGGTAGGAATGCAGATTGTTTTTGTAGATTAGCATATGACCTGGGCAGTTCATCGGCTTGAGCGCAAATTTAGTTTCGTCGACATTTGTGAAATACATATTGTCTTTGTAGTGATCCCAGTGCCCGGATTGCTCCCAAAGCCGATTGTTCATCATCAGCGGTGTACGAACTTCATCGTAATCTCTCTGTCTTTGTAATTCACGGGCGAAATTCTCAAGCTCTGTACGGATGGTCATTCCCTTGGGAAGATAGAAGGGCATGCCCGGAGCTTCTTCAGAGAACATGAACAACTCAAGTTCCTTGCCGAGCTTACGGTGATCACGTTTTTTAGCTTCTTCAAGAAAGAGTAAGTGCTCTTCAAGTTGAGCTTTCTTAGGAAAAGCAGTTCCGTAAATGCGTTGCAACATTTTATTATTGGAATCTCCACGCCAGTAGGCACCAGCTACATTCAACAGCTTAAAGGCTTTGACCAAGCCAGTAGAGGGAAGATGTGGCCCTCGGCAGAGATCCGAGAATTCTCCTTGATCATAAATAGATAATACTGTGTCTTCCGGAAGATCACGAATAAGCTCCAGCTTTAAGGGCTCATTCAGCGCTTCAAAAAGCTTAATTGCTTCAACGCGCGGAACCACACGGCGGTCAATCGGGTGATTCTCTTGAATGATTCTCGCCATTTCTTGTTCAATTGCAACAAGATCATCCGTGGATAAAGGTGTCTCAATATCAATGTCATAATAGAAGCCATCTTCGATTACTGGACCTATGCCGAGCTGGACACCCTTATCTCCATATATACGTTTTATGGCCTGCGCCATGATATGTGCTGTACTGTGTCTATAAATTTCCAGGCCGTCTTTGCTATCCAACGTAACAATTTCGAGCTGGCAATCATGTTCGATCGTTTGGTTTAGATCAACGGATCTGCCATTGATCTTTCCAGCTACAGCACTTTTTTTCAGACTGGTACTTATGGCACCTGCTGCTTCTTTAATCGTCGTACCTTGAAGTACCTCTCTAATTGTTCCGTTTTGCAATGCTACCTTGATCTCCATGATTGTTAGCCTCCATTTCTCAAAAATTGTTTGTGGTGAACGCAAAAAAACGCATCTCTCCCAGAAAGGGACGAGTGCGTTCAGCTCGTGGTTCCACCCTAATTCGACCTATCATAAGGATAGGACCTCATTGGTATCCTTTATCGGGGATAAATCGGTGCCACATACTACCGCGAAATTTAGATCAACGGATTCAGCGCCACAGCTACAAAGGGGTAACTTCACAATCGTCTACTGGAGAAGCTTTCAGCCTAGACCTCTCTCTCTGGACAGTTCGTATAGGAAATCATGTCTTTGATCATTGCCATATGATGTTGCTCGTTCATAGTACTCAATTGCACCCCATAAAGTCAAGAGGCAAGAAACCAGAAATACGGATCTTTTTTTTGCAGTCTTCATTTGTGTATTGGGAAAGGAGATGATGTGCTCGTTGGCGAATGTATGATATCAACTTAATTAAGGAGGTTTGATATGCAGATTCTCGCCATGCTGACGATGCTAATCGACCATATTGGCTATATCTTTTTTCCAGAGGATATTGCTTGGAGATATGTAGGGAGAATAGCCTTTCCAATCTACTGTTACGGGCTTGTGCAGGGCCATATACATACATCATCCAGACCGAAATATCTGTTCCGACTGCTCTTAATCGCTATTATTGCTCAGATTCCATACAATTTAGCAATTAATCCTGGTGGATGGAACGTAGTGTTTACGCTTTTGTTATCAGCAATCGTATTGGTTATTTTGGATAAACTGTCTTCACCATGGCTTGGTGCACCTGTCGTCATTGTAGCTATCATGTTAATGGATTATTTCCCTATAGATTATAATGCGTACGGCCTGCTGTTAGTATTGATATTCCGTTATACGAAGTCGTACTGGCTTGTTGGAGCACATTTGGCACTGAATTTATTCTACATGTACTATAATTTTTGGAGTGTGCAAATGCTCAGTATTTTACCGACGCTGTTGATTACTTTGACTCCTGCACTTTGGGGATATGTAGAGCGTCACCGGGTTCCACGCTGGGTGTGGTGGTCTTTTTATCCTGCGCATTTACTGATTTTGGCGATATTTAGGGGTCTGATTTACAATGAATGGGTTTCTATCGAATGGCGAAATTTGTTGAATTTATAGTATTTTAATAAAAACTTAAACTTTGATTTACAAATGTTACCTTTGCTGAGATAATGGATTGATTTCAAAAAAATTCTTAAAAAAGGAGACTTGCAATGAGGAGAATGAAAGCTAGAATAAAATGGTTTCTTCCTTTTGTCGCACTGCTGCTAGTTCTGGCAGGCTGTCAATCGGTTGGAGGTTTCGATGTTAACAAGGCATTGATAGGGGATGTCGATGTTAAATCATCAGAATCAAGCATGACGTTTTCTATGAACGCTGAGCCTTCAGAAGAAATTAGCGCAGAAGATAAGGAAATGGTAGATCTTATAAATTCATTTTCCCTGAGTATTAGCAATGCTAAGTTACAAGATAATGGTAATTTATCTGCTAAAGGAACAATCGGCTATAAACAATTAAATATTCCATTCGCATTGTTTATGGACAAACAAACTTTAGTCTTTACTGTTGAAGGAGCAAAACAACCGTTTTACTTCCCGATTCAAGGAGATGATGAGATCTTTGCTGAAGTCGGATTGGATCTGACTAAAGCTGAGGACCTTAGTAAGCTGCTAACGAAATTCGTGGTAAAGAATCTGCCTAATCCAAGCGCAATTAGCATTACACCAGTTAGTGAGGCTGTGTATGGTCAGCAGGTAAATATGACGAAGTTACATACCGAAGTGACTGGTGATGAGCTTCCTGCATTGTTAAAAGGATTCCTAAAATCGATCTCTAAAGATACAGAAGGTTTTACAGAATTGGTTGGTGGTCTATACGACTATCTGTACCCAGTGATCAAAGCTATGGACGAAGAAGGCTCCGGTGATTTGCTAGATCTTGGTTTTGGCGAAATCCCACTAGATGATAAAGAAGCTGTCGTAACCGTACTGCATGATGCAGCTAAATTGGCTGTTGATTCGTTGCTACTAGTATATGACAATCAGCTAGACAGTCTTTACAAATCTACCCCTGAGCTTAAGACGGTTTTGAGTAAGGATACGAAGCTTGCTGTCGACATTTTTGTAGACAGTGGACTACATGTTCGTAAACAGAATGTTGATCTGAAAGTGGCGCTTCCAGGTACTGAAGATATGCCATTAAAGAGTTTCTCGCTTAAGGCTTCTAGTCAGATTTGGAACATTGGTGGTGCTGTAACGGCAGATCCAATCAGCACTGAAGGAGCACTTGATGTTTCTTCCGGTTATCTGACTCCTGCAGAGACTTTGAACAATTTTGATCCAAATTCTAATGTTTATCGTATATTGAAAGACGATCTTGGTATCACGAAGAGAACCATTGTCATCGAGCCTGACGACGAGTATTATTATCCGATCGTAGACAATAATACGACCTACGTTCCTCTACGGTATTTTGCAGAAGATTTAGATGCTACTGTGGAATGGGATACTGTCAATCGTGCCATTAACGTTACTGATGGTGTGTACGGAGATAAGTTGGTTTTCAAAATCGGTTCTTCCGAAGCATCGATTAACGGTGAAAAAGTGAAGCTCGCAGAGCCAGTATTTGTTGACGAGTATGGCGATGCCTATGTATCGCTACGTCTGCTTGCTGAAGCACTTCATGCTACTGTATATGTAGATGAAGAGGGTTGGATTACTGTTACACGGAAATAGTTAGTTCGATCTTTATCGGCCAATTAATACAACCAAAACCAGCTTCCATCTGCGCAGAAATGTGAGTGGAGGCTGGTTTTTTTATATGAAAGATGCCATTCATTTATTGCTTCGTTAAAATCACCTCTAAAGCTACGTTACTTAACTCTTTGTCTTCCGCCATACTTTGGACGTACCCTCCCAAGAAACCATCCTGTTGTCCCTCCCAAAGCTTGTAGCCCGGTAGCTCTTTAATATCTTTAGAGAAGGTACCCGCAGTTCCTGCGAAGTATCGTACATTCAGCATGGACATCACCTTCGCCATGGATTCTTTTTCAGACTCCGTATAGGTACTCTCCTTGAGACTATCCATAGCCTTGTTGTAGGAGTTAGTAGCAAAGGTGTCTTCGGCATAAGCTTTGAAGTTTAAAAGATTGTGATCTGTAATCCCGTTAGTTTTAGCCCATCCTTCTACATTCAAGGACGCCGTTTCATAAGTTACGGTTCGGGATAGGGGATCGAAGGTCATAGCTCCATATTGATGCGGATTGACGGCCATAGCACTTGTAGCGATATCATAAATTGGCTTTTGCTCAGATGATGCTGAGTCATGATTCACGTCTGCTGGATCTACTTGAATGTCCTGCATATGAATATGTCCTGAGAGGACTAGATTAAGCCCATTCTTCCTTAATGACTTTATAGCTTCCTGACTGTTATTAAGCTTGAATCCTGAAACAGACATAGAGGTATGGCTTAATAAGTTATGGTGCATCACCGTGATCACAGAAGCATGTTCTTTGGCTGCAAGCTTAACAGATTCATCCATCCAAGAAAGAGTAGAGGAAGCAATACGTCCATCCGTTTGAGGGAATCCGTATTTCTGATTATTAAGGTATTGGCTGCTATCTAACATGAGAAGCCATAAATTAGGTGCTGCCTTGACGATATAGCTTAGTGATTCTTTATCACGTGACACAGCCTCTTTGTAGCCGAAATCCGAATACATTTTGACGAAGTCCTTGTCTGTAATAGAATCCGTAAGGAGCTGCTTATCACCGCTGAAGGATCTAGCCCAAGGATTAAATAAGTCGTGATTGCCTGGAATGACATATACAGAGGTTCCTTTTTGTTCAATTCGCTTTAACTTCTCGGTTAATTTTTGATGGCTGCTGCGTTCTCCATTATTGGTTAAATCGCCACTGAGGATGATAAACTCAGGTTTTTTCTGTTCAACGTCATAGACTAAAGTTTCTGCCATTTCATCACTATAGGGCAGCATTTTTCCATCGCCTCCAGTGACATAGGTCTGAAAAGCCTGGCCCCCATCCTGAAGATCCTTATCCAAAAAGTGAGTATCTGTAGCCACCCAGAAAGATACAGGTTGAAGTTCAGCTTGATCAAGTTCCGCAGAGTTTAAATTAGACGAATTTGTGTCTTTGCAGCTGGTTAGAACCAAGCTAAGGGAAAGGAGCACCACAAAAGAGAAAATGACAGTTTTTTTATGTAGGGGGAGAACTTTATCCGTTGTGAGTTTCATTTATATAACCTTCCTTCTATACTTTTGCTGCATTATTGTAGCTTATTTTTAACCGTAATGTATATCGGAAAAGTGAAGGGGAGATGTTACTAACCGGAGGAACTTATATATCCGACAAAATTAGTTGTAAATTGATGTTGTATTTTCAGAAAAAAAGTGCTAAGATGTACAAAAGTAAGTTACTTAAATAAATGGAGGTAGTTATTTTATGTCTAACAATTTTTTTGAGGCTGTTAAAGGAAGACGTTCCATATATGCCATCAGTAAAGAATCCACTGTAACCGATGCTCAAATTATTGAAATTGTTGAGCAAGCGGTTTTGCATAGCCCAACTTCATTCAACTCCCAAAGCTCCAGAGCCGTTGTTCTTTTAGGTGAACAGCATGATAAATTATGGGATATCACTACAGAAACTTTGCGCAAAATCGTTCCAGCTGAACAATTTGAAGGAACAGCGCAAAAATTAGCATCTTTCAAAGGAGGTTACGGTTCCGTATTGTTCTTTGAAGATCAAACCGTAGTGAAGAACCTTCAAGAGAACTTCGCATTATATGCTGAGAACTTCCCAGTTTGGTCTAACCAATCTTCAGGCATTCTGCAATTCGTAGTATGGACCGCACTTTCTGAAGTAGGTTTAGGCGCATCCCTTCAGCACTATAACCCACTGATTGACGACAAAGTGAAAGAAGCTTGGGGCATCCCGCAAGAATGGAAACTAATCGCACAAATGCCATTTGGAAAGACAGTAACTCCAGCAGGTGAGAAACAATTCCAACCAGTTGAAGATCGAGTTAAAGTCTTTAAATAAGCTGTAAAAAGGACACTAATTAGCAGTTCGGAATAGGTACAAAAAAAACAGGACAGCGCTTATTAACGCTTGTCCTGCTTTTTACAGTCGAATTATTTAGAAGACTTAGTTCCTGCTTCTGCACTTGCAGATGGCTCAGGAGAAGTTGTTGCATCTTTTTTTGCATCCGTAAGTGAATTTGTGATTTTTGCTTTTGCAGTTGTTTCTGACAACCAAGTGGAGGAAAGAGTGGAAACCTTTTGAGACACGAGTGTCTTTTTGATGTCATCTTTCTTTTCTTCCAGGGTGTAGTTTTTAGCGTCTTTGTGGTCGGATACTTTAATGATGTGATAACCGTAATCGGATTTCACAGCATCACTTGTTTCCCCAACTTTAAGTTTAAAGGCTACATCGGAGAATGCAGGTACCATATCTCCACGTTTGAAGAAGCCTAGATCTCCGCCATTAGCCTTGGAGCCAGTATCCGATGACTTTTCTTTAGCAAGTTCAGCGAAATCTGCTCCATCTTTCAATTGCTTCAGAATTGCATCTGCTTCTTCTTTAGTCTTAACGAGAATGTGGGAAGCACGAACTTGTTCTTCTTCATTGAAAGTAGCTTTATTTGCTTCATAGTAATCTTTGATTTCTTGATCAGTTACAGTCACTTGCGGCTCAAGAATCTTACGCAGTTTTACTTGCAGTGGCATTTGCTTCTTCAAGTCATCAACGGTCATTGAGCTTTGCGATAATGCAGCGGTAAGTGCAGCTTCTCCACCAAATTGTGCTTGAAGATCTTTTAATTCAGCATTGATGTCTTCGTCGGTAACTGTAACCTTAGCTTTCTTAGCCTCTTGGTCAACGAGCTCTGTAGTAATCATAGCTTGCAGCGTGCTTTCTCCGCCTGCTTCGATCAATTTATCGTAAAGTTGTGCTTTAGTAATGTTCGTTCCGTTAACAGTAGCAACAGCTGTTTTACTGTCGTCCTTTTGGAAAGGAGGCTTAATTAGTACAATAATGAGTGCCGCAGCCAGAACAACGGAGGCAATCATCCAGCCCTTGTTACCTTTGGGAGAAACTGGTGGAGCAGGTGGGGTCGTATTGTTGGAACTGCCGACTTTATTCATTACTGGAATACTGTCCTCTTTTGTTGTATTCACAGGTTCTTCAGCAGCTAAGACCTCCACTTCAGTTCCTTCATTGATATTCTCGGAAGTGTTCAACTCTTCTTCCGTAGTACCGTTGTTTTCTAAGTTCTCATTTCCATTCAGATCTTTTTTGTCCATTATTAGTAATGACTCCCTTCAATATAGGTGTTGCTTGTCTATTTACAACTTTAACAGAAATCCTGATCCTAAACCTTAAGAAAGTATAAAAAAAGATAGGATCTTTTTAAGTTTCTCTTAATAAAAAGCAAAAAGCCGGAAATGGCATCGGTAACATGCCCTTCCGACTTATGGGAATAAGATGTTTACTTTAGTCCTTTCAATAGATGACGAATACTTTCTTGTTTTCGTCTTGGGACACGTACGGTTTTAGCAAATAGGCCCTTTTCTCCGAAATAAATGCAGTCGTCTTCGATAGAACTTATCTTGTTCAGATTGACATAACAGCCACCGTACACATGATAGTAAGTTGAATTAGATAACAATCGTTTCAATTGCTCGGCAGTCATTCTCTTTTTTATGTTATAGTTTCTGCCGTGAAAAATGACCAAATCATGGTCTCCGACCTTAAAGAACAGAATGTCTGTTTCCACCTCGAAGTCCTCGTATACATTTCTGGCTTCCAGCAGGATGCTACTCATTCATGTTCCCCCTTTGTACTTAATAAAAGACTAATGTTAGCGCTTTCATTATAGCACAATAGCTAATCGTTGGAAAGCCTTATTTTTGAACTATTTGTCACACTTTTTACGTTATCGTTTGTCATTAACGTTTAAAAATTGTAAATTATATAATAGCAATACTTTGGAGGAGGAATAGAGAGATGAAAGAGCAGACTAAGTTATTGCTGTTTACGGGTTCCTATGCAAGTGCCGCGGAAAGCGGAGTGCAGGTATTTGAATTCGATGGCGAAGCAGGAGGTACGTTAAAGTTAATCGACTCGGTTCAGGGATTAACCAACCCCACCTTTGTAAATGTGGATGCTGCAGCCCTGCGTTTATATGCCATAGGAGAAAAGCCAAATGGTGAGGGTGGTAAAGAAGGAGAAGTAGTTACCTTTGCTATCGATTCAAAGAGTGGAAAATTGAGTGAATTGAACCGAATAGCCTCTATGCCTGCTTCAGGTAATCGTCAAACGACCACATGCCATATTTCTAGAGACCTGAACGATAAATACGTTGTTGTATGTAGTTATCATGGTGGAAGTGTAGGCTTGATCACATTAAATGAAGATAAAGTCGCTGATCAACTAACGGATGTCTCGGTTCATTCCGGCCACGGTCAACATCCTGAACGTCAAGATCGCCCGCATCCCCATTCGGCTATTTTCAGTCCGGACGGGCAGTATCTATTCGTCTCTGATCTTGGGCTTGATTTAATTCGGTCATACAGAATCAATAGTGACATGGGCAAACTTGAAGTTCACGGTGATACTGCACTTCATCCTGGAGCTGGACCTCGTCATTTCACTTTTCATCCGGATGGAAAGTCTGCTTATGTAATTAACGAGGTGGATTCCACTATTACATCGTTTACATATGACAGTGCTACAGGGACTCTACACACTGTAGATACAGTTTCAACTTTGCCTGAAGATTTCAATGAAGAGAATACTTGTGCCGAAATTGCTATTTCATTAGATGGAAGATATCTATACGCTTCTAACCGTGGAGCTGATAACATCGCAGTGTTTGCGGTGGATAACGCTACTGCTAAGCTTACACTAATTGAATATGTTTCTACTCGCGGAGGGCATCCACGACACTTCACTTTAACTCCGGATGGGGCTTATCTTATTGTTGCGAATCGTGATTCCAATAACTTGGTTGTGTTCTCTATCGAAGTGGCTACTGGACGTCTCGTATTTACTGGAAATACGGCCGAGGTATCCAAGCCGGTATGTGTGAAGCCTGTGATTTTTCCTGTTTAAAAAGAAACTCGCGTTTACAAGAGTGAATAAGACAACTTAAGAAAATAATAAAGGGAACACCGGATATGAAGTCCGGTGTTCCCTTTATTTGAAATTAGGATGAAGAAGTGTAATGAGCTAGAGAACTATTTGAGTGAGACGGGCTTAAGAGGTACAATAGTGGATACTGCAGATTTGAAGAGAACATTCTGTCTGCCATCACCTTGACCTTGTAAAGTGATCGTGAATGCATCATACGAGGTTACGACTCCTTGCATTTTCACACCATTCGTTGTAAAAATTGTCACGGGCACCTTTGTGGAAATGAACTGGTTCAACAAACGCTCCTGCAATTTTAGACTCTCCACTTTGGCAGCACTCCATCTTTTTGTGTATTTATTTCTCTATAATTATAGCACGGGTAAGACCTTCTCAGGAAATGAGATCGACAGTCACAAAAATAGACACGGAGGTATTTATGCTTTATTATCAGAACTGGTCTAGAGGTTTTCGTTATTTTATAGGGTTTGCTGCTTGTTTCGTCGCTATAGCGGTACTAGTTCATATGAATAAGGCATCATCATTTGATAACTATATTATTCAATTTGTTCAATCCGCTGAATCACCTGGGCTGACCACGTTCGCAAAAGGATTATCTCTGATTGGTTCATCCAAGGTAGCGATTGGAATATCTATCGGTACGATGGCGCTGCTTTATTTTCTACTGAAACATCGGCTTGAGCTGATTCTGTTCCTATGGGTTGGATTAGGCTCTCAGTTATTGAATACACTTATGAAGTTATGGTTTCAAAGGGAGCGTCCGAATTTCCATCGCATTGTCCAAGAGATCGGTTATAGTTTTCCTAGTGGACATTCTATGGCAGCATTCTCTTTGTATGGGGTAATCGCCTATTTACTGTGGCGTCATCTACCGCGAAGAAGCGAAAGAATCATATTAATTATGTTTGCAGTATTCATGACTGTGGGCATTGGCTGGAGTCGTATTTACCTGGGTGTCCATTATCCAAGTGACGTAATTAGTGGTTTTGCTGCAAGTGGTGCGTGGCTGATGTTATCTATCGGTCTATTTGAAGCCTATAAAAAACGGATATCTTCATAAGAATGAAGATACCCGACTATTAGTTAAGTGTTCAGAAAGTATATATTTTGGGCCCCCCGCAAAGTACCTGAGTTCGCATCGAAGCAAAGCACCACTTTGTGAGGATATTTTAAGGGTTCATCACATGATGTTCCGAAGGTTTACGATCTTGGAAATGACCCATCTTGCTTATTCTTTGCTTCAGCATAGAAGGAAGTCCAGCTTTAAGCTTTTGGGCTTCGTTTTTTGTTAGACGTCCTTCGGTGATGGCTTGATCCAGCCTTTGACTTGCTGATTCGCTGAGCTTCTGAATATATTGATCTTCCGTCCAGCCTTTCTTCTCGTGGGCAAGCTCGGGGAGCGTTTTACCTGCTTTTAGGTTGTTGATTAGCTCCGTACGATCCATTTCAAGAAGCTTGGCCGATTCGAAAATAATGAAATGTCCACCGGCTCTGAATGTTCCCTCTTTTCCTGAATGGGGTCTATGACCTTTTTCCGCAGGATGAGAATCAGGTGCAGTGGAGGTTACATCCTCAGCTGCCGCTCTCCCAGTAGGAGCAAGAGCTGGAGATAGGCTGAGAAAAAGAACAGCCGTGATGGTCGCTAATTTTTTGATGTTGTTATTCATTCACTCACCTCGTATGTTATATGTGATAAGCACTACTGGAATTAGTATTCCCTGAAAGATGAAAGAACCATGAGTGAGAGCTAAAATGATCTTATTTAGAAGAATGAGGGATTCGCAGATGTCCATATTGCAGAGTGGGCCAATTTTTAGGGGGGATATTTTTGGCTTTTGGAGCTCGCATATTTAAAACAGGAATGGCAGTCACGCTTGCCTTGTATTTAGCCGAACTGCTACATTTTCCATCTTCTGTGGGCGCTGCGATTGCAGCGATTTTCGCTATGCAGCCATCGATTTATCGCTCTTGGCGTTATTTTCTTGACCAGCTCACGACTAGTACAATGGGTGCAGTACTTGCTCTACTGGGTGGAATGCTGTTATCCAATAGTCCAATTGCAGTTGGTTTGGTCTGCATTCTTGTCATTATGATCAGTATGAAAATTAACCGAGCGGATACAATTAGTCTGACACTAGTAACTGTTATAACAGTGATGGAGGCTTCTGGTGAATGGCAGTTCGCACTGAACCGTTTCTTATTAACATTGACAGGGATTGTTTCTGCATTTCTAATCAATATTATAGTAGTTCCTCCGAAACCACGTAAGCAATACATCAAGCAAATTGAGAACGTCTTTGCCAGCCTCTCCTTGCTGCTAAGAACGGCTGTATCTCATGAGATGAAGGAAAGTGTGTTTCGTGATGAAAAACTTGCACTGGAGTCATCCATTAAATCTTTAGCTGATAAGTATGCTTTGTTTGAGGAGGAGCAGAAACAGTTAAAGAGGGCGAAGTACAGCCAGACTAGACAAATGGTTGTCTATAAGAACTTGTTATCTTCTTTGCAGAAAGGCTTCGAGGTTCTTGAAGCTGTGGATCGGCATTACTTTCAAGCGGATCGAAGCGAAGAGACAGATGCACTGTTTGATAGTCATTTGGAGCAGTTAATCAAATACCATCAACTTATCTTACTGAAATTTGAAGATAAACTAAAACCGAATACCAATGAATCCGAACCTTTGGGAGACGAGAACGATGGATTTTTGAATTCAACGATCCTGGGGTATAATGCGGAGAAATTAGGTCAACTACGTTTATATGTTGTAGCCGCCGCTATTTATGATTACGGATATCAATTAGAACGACTGGATAAAGTGGCAGATCAGATGAATCGTATAGCGACTGAGGAAAAAGAAACTGATCGCGAAGCATGAAACATAACCTTGTAAAGAGCAACATATAAGCTTAAGGATTATGTGCAGCGTGAAACTTATACTTCTTATATTTTAAAAAAATCCGGTCCCAGAGGGGCCGGATTCATCTATTAAGAGTATCCTCACATGAAATATCAACCTTCCAAAAGGGGATGAATGTAGTGGAGAACAATGAAATTCAGTGGAATGAGGAACAGCAGCGGGTAGACGGAGTGACTAAGCTTTTGTCTGCTCATATCCGGCGTTTATCAGAGGAACTCGGACTTCATCGCAGTGATGTAGTGGATATGCGGAAAGACTTCTGGGAAGAGGTAACGGTAAATTTCAGTAGTCCAGATGATTTGGGGGAAACCTCAACAAGTCTTCGCCAACAGTCCCAAATTTTGAATGAACGAGAACGCCATCACTTGCAGTCGAGCAAGGCTCTAAAAAAATATAAAAAGCTGCTCGTCTCTCCATACTTTGGGCGTATTGATTTCACAGAAGAACCAAATGGTGAAACGGACAAGATTTATCTGGGGATTGGATCATTGATGGAGGATGATGGCACATTCTTGATCTATGACTGGCGGGCGCCCATATCGAGTTTGTATTATGACGGAGCCCCTGGCCCCGCGGCTTATGAAACACCTGGGGGTCTTGTTTCCGGCACGATGAATCTTAAGCGACAGTTTGTGATTGCTGATGGTGTTATTGAAGTCATGTTTGATACCGGTGTAACGATCGGTGACGAGCTTTTGCAGCAGGTGCTTAGCCATAGTGCTGACGATCGAATGAAGAGTATTGTAGCTACCATCCAGAAAGAGCAAAATGCGATTATCCGCAACGACAAAAGCCGAATGCTGGTTGTTCAGGGTGCTGCAGGGAGCGGGAAAACCTCTGCGGCATTGCAGCGGGTAGCTTATCTTTTGTATAAATATCGCGAAGTTCTGCAAGCAGACCAGATGCTGTTGTTCTCGCCGAACCCGCTGTTTAACAGCTATGTTTCCACCGTGCTTCCAGAGCTAGGTGAAGAGAATATGCAGCAGACTACCTTTCAAATGTATCTGGAGCATCGTCTTGGACATGAATTCCAGCTAGAGGATGTCTTTAGTCAGACAGAAAGCCTACTCAATGCACCTGATGGCCCTGAGGTGGCTATACGTAGAGAAGGCATCGCCTATAAATCGTCCGTACCTTTCCTCGATGTAATTCGTCGATATGCTACGATGCTGGAACATGAGGGTATGCTTTTCAAACCCTTAATGTTTCAAGGAAGGGCTGTAGTCAGTAAAGAAGAAATGGAACGCCACTTCTATGCCTATGATCCAGCCATTAAGCTTGCGAACCGTGTAGACCTGATGACACGTTGGTTGCTCAAGAAGATCGCGGATTTTAGCCATGAGGAAAGAAATGCTGCATGGGTTGAAGATCAAATTGAGTTACTGGAATCCAGTGATTATCACCGTGCGTATCAGATGTTGCGACGCAAGAAGAAAGCTACGCAGGATAGTTTTGACGATTTTGATACAGAAAAAGAAGTGCTTTCCCGTTATGTAGTCAGCCAACGATTAAAACCACTGCGCGGTTGGACTAAGAGAGGTCGTTTTGTGGATGTTAAGGGATTGTACAGTACGTTGTTCACTGACCGTGAGCTTATGGAACGTCTAAATGGTGTCAATCCTCTTCCGGAGGTCTGGGATGAGATATGTGACCTAACGCTGAAATCTATCGCGGTGAATGAGCTCGCCTATGAAGATGCAACACCATTCCTTTATTTGAAGGAGCTAAGCCAAGGCTTTCGAACCAACACGTTGATTCGTCATGTGATTGTCGATGAAGTACAAGACTACTCACCTTTCCAATTAGAGTTCATGCGCCGTTTATTTCCAAGGGCTAAAATGACCGTTTTGGGTGATCTGAATCAGGCGATCTATGCACAAGGTGAGGTGCTGGGTGATTTGTCTGGTTTGGTAAGCATATATGGCGAAGAGAATACAGAAGTGATCTCGCTAACTCGAAGCTATCGTTCCACTTATGAGATTGTGGAATTTACGCGGGCAATGATACCTGGAGGCGAACGAATTGTACCGTTTAATCGGAGAGGAGAAGAACCTCAGCTAAGTGTGGTGTCCAGCGAGGAGGAGCTTCTGAATGCAGTTGAACTGGATATCCGGAATCTGCAATCTAAGGGGTATCATTATGTGGCTGTCATCTGTAAAACAGCAGAGGAAAGCGCACGAGTTTATACTGAACTACATAGTAAGCTGCCGGTAAGACTCGTCACGAAGGAAACACCGAATTTTCAAAAGGGAACACTGGTGCTACCTGCTTATTTAGCTAAAGGTGTGGAGTTTGATGCTGTCATCATCTACGATGGTTCAGCTGAACGATACGGCAGAGAAAGTGAGCGTAAACTGTTCTATACAGCTTGCACTCGGGCAATGCACTTGCTGCATATTTTTAGTCTAGGAGAACCGAATCGATTCCTTTCATCCGTAAACGCGAAGCCCATTATTGCGGGTTCGCTGTAAAGTTAATCTTTTATTCTTAAGATCGTCCTTTCGCATTTGCAGAGGACGGTCTTTTTGTATGTATGAATAAAGAGGGATGAAGAAACCACAATATAGAGAGTTGTAAACAATGACAAAGGTGGTCAGTTCATGAAGGAAAGAAAATGGGATCTGCTTGCACTGGCATCCATTCCACTTATAATGACCCTCGGTAACTCCATGCTGCTGCCTATTTTGCCGCAGATTTCTAAAGAACTCGGCATTAGCTCTTTTCAAGTTAGTATGCTGATTACTGTTTATGGATTGATGGCTATCGTGATGATCCCTATTGCAGGTTACCTGTCTGACCGTTATGGACGAAAGAAAGTTATTCTTCCAAGTCTGATCATAGCTGCTATTGGTGGTGTTGTCTGCGTGGTGGCGGCTTGGTTTATGAAGGGCGTTAGTGCCTATTGGGTCATTCTGGCCGGACGTTTGTTGCAAGGGATAGGTGCGGCAGGTGCTTTTCCCATTGTGCTGCCCTTTGTTGGAGATTTGTTCAAGGATGAAGAGGATGTAAGCAAAAGTCTGGGAATCATTGAGACCTCTAATACCTTTGGTAAAGTACTAAGTCCGATTCTTGGCGCTTATCTCGGAATATGGCTCTGGTTTGCTCCTTTTATTGCAATTCCTATTCTATGTTTAATCTCATTTGGTTTAGTCCTGTTTCTGGTTCGAAAGCCGGAAGAGAAGGAGCAACCTGAGAAGCAGAGTATACGAGAATTTTTATCTGGAATTGTGAGCGTTTTACGTGAAAAGGGACGATGGCTTTATGCTATTTTTGCCATAGGAGGCATCTGTATGTTTGTGACCTTTGGCGTTCAATTTTATTTATCGGAAATGCTGGAATTTAAATATAAAATGCATGGGGCGATGAAGGGATTTGTGCTGGCGATACCGCTTGCGCTCTTATGTCTGTCCTCATACGGAACAGGAAAGATTATTGGTCAGAACAAAACGTTAATGAAATGGTTGGGCTTTGGAGGTATGGTGTTACTGACTGCGGCAATGATCTTTGCGGGCTTCAATAAAGGCATTTTTTTCTTAGTAGGGTTTATGGGCTTAGGCTGTGTTGGAATCGGAATTGTGCTTCCTTGTATGGATGCTTTGATAATAGAGGGGATTGAAAAGGAGAATAGTGGCACAATAACCTCTCTCTACAGTAGTATGAGGTTCATTGGGGTATCTTTGGGGCCACCGGTAGTCTCGCTGCTGATGAGCAGGGGGCACTGGGTATTATTCGCCTTGATGGCTACAGTCGGCGCAATCGGTGGTTTACTTACCTTATTTGCAGTAACCCCAAGCAAGGGGAACAAGGGAGAATCTGGCGTAAAAGAAACAGAGCAGATAAATCCTCGTCTCTGGTCGAAGCGTGTTCGTCAAACATCTGCAATGTCTTTAGATGGAAAAAAGAGCTATCCTTAAGCTACGTTGCCGTAGCTTGCGGGATAGCCCTCTTGATAAAAGAATGAAAGACACTCTTATGCTTGTGGTACGGATTCCCAATCCTTCAGGAAGCGTTCAATACCGTTATCTGTCAGCGGATGCTTCCAGAGGGTAGGCAGGAGCGAACCTGGGATGGTAGCAATGTGAGCACCAGCAAGAGCGGCTTGCTCAACATGCGCAATGTTACGAATGGATGCTGCAATAATTTCGGAAGTCATGCCGTAGTTGGTCAGGATGGTCTTCAGATCCTTGATCAGTTTCATTCCGTCAACACCGATATCGTCCAGACGACCTACGAAAGGAGAAATGTAAGTTGCACCTGCTTTTGCAGCCATCAAGCCTTGAGCCGCTGAGAAGACAAGCGTTACGTTAGTTTTGATACCTTTTTTAGTAAGCTCATAACAAGCTTCCAAGCCATCTTCAGTCATTGGGAGTTTAATTACAACGTTTGGAGCCCATTCAGCAATTTCGTATGCTTCTTTAAGCATTTCTTCTGCTGTCAGTCCGATTACTTCTGCACTTACGGGACCTGGAACGATTGCAACGATTTCTTTGATGACATCTTTAAACAATCTTCCTTCTTTAGCGATGAGCGACGGGTTAGTCGTTACGCCATCCACTAATCCGAGGCGAGTAATACGTTTGATTTCTTCAATATTTCCGGTATCCAAGAAAAACTTCATTTTAAGTTTCCTCCCTTGATTTCCAAATGGATTGACAAGCAGTGTTCACATTTACATTATGAGACATGCCATACAAAGTTTCAACTGTTATTTTGAATATTTCAAAATAACTTTATAGAGTCTTATTGCTTACACTCGATGAATTGCAGATAATATGAGATTGGTCTAGGCTCCCATCCATGATAATATATAATCGGTATTGTTATTATGGAGTATAGGGTGGGACGTGATGATGATGTACTCGATATTGGTTATTTTGCTTGTGCTTGTGTTGTCAGTTGCCGGATTCCTTGCCTACCAGAACAGCAAATTGGTATCTAATCAGAAGAAATTAGGATCTTTATCACGAAATCCATCACTAATGTATTCTATCTTTGATCAATCTTGTGCAGCTAGTGTTGAAGATCCAGACGTAATTCCTTTATTTCAGTACACCGTTTTTGTGGAACCCGGCGGACAGGTAGTTGTGAACAAGCCTTTAGCAATAATTATTCTATGTAGAGTTAGTGCAGGCAGAGGAGATTTAGTTCTGGCAGATGTCGAACGTAGTGTGCTGGAGCACATTAAATTGGCAGCCCCCTCGGATGCGTTTATTGAGCATAAAGCTTACATACATAGGGCTGCTAACCACGCTGAAAAAGAGATGATCCTAAATTTAGAGGATGTAGTGAAATTACAATATACATAATGCAGGATAAACATTATTGATTTTTTCGGCTGTAAGAAGGATAATACGAAATTGAACACAAGAAAAGAGGGTAATAGAGTGTTACCTGTAACGGAAGTGAATTTTGTGGTGGTTGATCCGGAGAACGCAGATTTAAGAGAGCTTATTACGTATCTGGATCAGGAACTGAAAGTACGTTATCCGCATGAGACTATTTACGTAGTGTCCTATCTTAATGGAAAACCTGTGGGCTGCGGAGGGCTTCGACCATTGGATTACATCGGATCAGAGATTGCTGCGATGGAGTTGAAGCGCTTTTATGTAGACTCCATTTATCGTAAAATGGGTATAGCTACAAATATGCTGCTCTTCCTTGAAGCGCAGGCAATAGCAGCGGGGTACAGAGAGATCAGATTGGAGACCGGAATCAAGCAGCCAGAATCGATTGCGCTTTACGTGAAGCATGGCTACCAACCGATTGATTTGTTTGGACCCTATATAGGTGATCCGGATAGTCTCTGTTACGGCAAAATATTGGATGTCGGTGCTCTACCGGAATCCTCCTGAATAATGGGTGATTTCAATTTTATTATAGAACTTTATAACGGATAACATGGGGGTAATAAAATGAGTATCAATGTTAAACAATTAGCAGCAGAAAAAGCAGTGGAATATGTAGAAGATGGAATGAAGGTAGGTCTGGGTACGGGATCAACTGCCTACTGGGCGATCCGTAAGCTTGGAGAACGCGTCAGTGAAGGTTTAAAGATTACCGCGGTAGCTACCTCACGCGCTTCCGAAGAGCAGGCACGAGAACTAGGTATTCCACTAGTAGCTTTTGGAGATATTGAAAGTCTGGACCTGACCATTGACGGAGCGGACGAGCTAGACAGCAGTCTGCAGCTAATTAAAGGCGGCGGCGGTGCTTTGCTTCGTGAGAAGATTGTAGCTAGTAACAGTACACGTATGATTGTGATTGCCGATGAAGGTAAAGTCGTAAGCACATTAGGCAAATTTCCGCTGCCGGTGGAAATCGTTCCTTTCGCATGGGAATGGACCGTAGCAGAGCTTGCTAAACTGGGTTGCCAACCTGAATTGCGTCGCAACGGAGATGAGTTGTACAAGACGGATAATGGTAACTACATCGCGGACTGCCGATTTGAAGCGATAGAATCTGCTCCGAAGCTTGCACTGACCATCCAAAATATCCCAGGTGCTGTAGATCACGGCCTATTTATTGGAATTGCAGCTATGGCTATCGTTGGTAAAAATGATGGAACTATTGAAATTATAGAAGCTCAGCCGAGTAATTGATTATCCGCAGACTTAGAGAAACTAGCAGTTCACGGCCGCTAAGAGGATTGACACGGGTAGTGCTAACTCTGTATAGTGCTACTGTTATCTATTGGATGTTTATCGGATTTGGACGAGAGGCCCACACAGGAGGACCTCTTCAGTACAATCTGGTTCCATTTCGTACGGTGTCACTTTATTTCAACTTGGATAACGGGTTATCGCTGATCAATCGGCTAGTAAATCTGCTAGGAAATGTTGTGGTTTTTATTCCATTTGGTTTTCTTTCGCCATTAGTAAAGACACGTCCGATTTCTTCGCTTAGGATCTCGCTATATGCTGTCCCTTGCATACTGCTATTGGAGTGTTTGCAAATGCTGCTGCATGTGGGAAGCTTCGATATTGATGATTTACTATTAAACATGCTGGGTGTGTGGATTGGCTACGGATTGTTCCGAGTGGTTAGCTTTAGAAGTAACATATAAGGAGAAATGTGAAGAATGTTGATTGATCTTAAACCCCTCATTGGCACACCTGAGGTGAATGAACTGTTGACCTATGCGGTCATTGATGATCCGAATGCCCTACAGCAGACTTCGTCTGAGTATAGCGAACAAGCCGGGCTTAAGTTATATGGCTGGGAAGAGGAAGAATTACTGCTTGGTCTCGTGGGCTTCGAAGAAACAGAAGATGGCTCTTTGGATATTCGGCATATTGCTGTATTGCCAGAGAACAGAGGAAAAGGTTATGCACGTGGGATGATTCTGGAGCTGCTTACTACTCGTCAGCCGCGTTATCTGGTAGCTGAAACTGAGGATGAGATCGCTGCAGATTTCTACCGTAGTCTTGGGTTCATGGTGTATAGCCTTGGAGAAAATGCAGCAGGAATTGAAACGCTGAGATGTGTCTATGAAGTAGAAGAGATCGAGGATGAGGAATAAAGAGTTTTTAGAAGACATATAATGGCAGGTCGAGATGAAATCTCGGCCTTTTTTTTGTTGGTCGCACTTTTAATTGTTCAGCAGAATTGAAAGTTGACTTTTGATAAAAACGGGATTATAGTTTGATAATGAAACTGTTCTACAGGTGAACTATATTTTGGGGGGTATGAAGTTTTGGATGATGATGTGCAACATTGGATTAATCGCTATATGGATGCTTATTTGATTGTGGCTAGACAAGCGGCAGCAAGAATCAAAGATAGTATTGCTGCGGATACAACGAATGATCAGTATCAAATTCTTCGTCTGATCAACGCTCAGAATCAATGTACGTCTACATATCTAGCTGAATCTTTTTGTGTTGGTAAAAGTTCCATTACAGCGATAATCAACAGACTGGTGCAGGCGGGAATCATCGAGCGAACACGTGACGAGAACGACCGACGTCAGGTGTATTTATCGATGACTGAACACGGCAAAAGAGTTTTTGAAGCAGCAGAGACGCAAGTACATGAAGTAATGTCCCAGTATTTGTTACATTTTGAAGAGAAGGATATTGAGATGTTCGTCATGATGTTAGAGAAACTGGCGAACTTAATTCAAGATGATGGAGGGAAGAATCAATGAAGACAATTCTAAAAGCAAGATGGGCGGTCATCGCAATCTGGCTCGCTGTAGCGGTAGTGTTAGTTATGACGGCCCCATCGTTCTCTGATCTTGTCCGTGAGAAGGGGCAGGTTACTGTTCCAAATGGATACCCTTCATCAAGAGCAGCACAAATCATGAAGGAAGCGGCAAATGACAAGGGTGGAGAATCACTCCATCAAGTAGCTCTTGTATTCAATAACCCAAAGGGAATAGGAGCCGAAGAAACAGCAAGTATTCAGCAGGGCGTTGAGAAGCTAGCTGCAAATAAGGAGGCTCTCCAGTTAGATTCCATAACCGATCCTTTTTCACAAAGCGAGCTTAAGGATACGCTGATTGCCAAAGATGGCAAGACCATTATGGTGGCGTTGTCCGTAAAAGGTGAAGGAGAGGCTGTTACTGCACTGCCAGATAAAGTGGATGAGTTGCTCTCTGGTGTTAAAGCAGATCATTATTTGACCAGTGAAGGTCTGATTACAGAGGATATGATCGCAAGCTCAGAAGCAGGGCTAAAGAAGTCGGAGTATATTACAGTTGTCTTTATTCTACTGATTCTATTCGTCGTGTTTCGTTCATTCGTAGCGCCTTTTGTACCGCTGCTGACAGTAGGTCTCAGCTATATTGTATCCCAATCTGTCGTGGCGTTTTTGGTGGATCGTTATGATTTTCCTTTATCTACATTTACTCAAATCTTTATGGTTGCGGTCATGTTCGGGATCGGTACGGATTATTGTATTCTGCTGATCAGCCGTTTTAAGGAAGAAATGATGACCGCAGAAGATACCAAAAGTGCTATCATTGCAACTTATCGAAAAGCTGGAGGAACGGTGTTCTATTCTGGCTTAGCGGTGTTCGTAGGTTTTGTAGCGATTGGATTTTCGAAATTTATCCTTTATCGTTCAGCAGTAGCTGTTGCAGTTGGAATTGCGGTTATGTTACTGGCACTTGTGACGATTGTTCCTTTCTTTATGGCTGTTCTTGGTAAAAAGCTATTCTGGCCTTCCCGTGGCAAGCTGGAGCATAGTGAGAGCCGTATTTGGGGATGGGCAGGTTCTTTTTCTTTAAAAAGACCGTGGGCCGCTCTTCTAATTGTTGCAGTAATCGTATCTCCATTCCTAGTCACCTATAGCGGTAAGCTGTCCTTTAACAGTTTGGAGGAAATTGGTTCGGAATATGCTTCGGTAAAAGGTTTTAATATCATTTCGGAGAGCTTCGGACCAGGTGAATCGATGCCTGGCAAGATCGTAATCAAGAATGATGATCGCATGGACAATTCTGAATATCTGGGACTTGCGGAGAAAATCAGCCGCGAGCTGGAAAAAGTGGATAGCGTAAAATCTGTTCGTAGCATGTCACGTCCAACAGGTGAACTGATTAGTGATTTCTTGATTCCAAATCAGGTTGGTACACTTTCTGATGGACTGGATCAGAGTAACGAAGGACTGACCAAGATCCAAACCGGATTGTCTGAAGCAAGTAAACAGCTTAGCGATAATGCTCCTAAACTTACAGAAGCTGTTGCCGGGAGTGCTAAACTGACAGAGGGCACAGCAGATCTTAAAGACGGAATCGTTGCTTTAGGCGCTGGGCTCACCCGTATTGAGAGCGGGATAAAGAGTGGCTCATCGGGTGCTGGAGAGATCAAAGCCGGTCTTCAGCAGGCAGCAACAAGTGCTAAACAGTTAGCAGATGCTAATGCGAAGTTACTTGAGGGCTATAAAAAAATCGGTGGCGGCTTAACCCAGCTGGATGAAGGACTCGGGCAGCTTCCGAAGCAGCTACAAGGTGTTGCAGAGGCATTAAAAGGACTGGACGGTTCCTTCACCGGCCTAGAGAGCAGTTATCCGGAAATTGTTCAGGATGTAAATTATTTGACGATCAAAGGTACAGTAGCACAAAGTGGTACGGGTGTAGCGCAGCTAGCAGCTGGTCTTGGTCAGGTTTCAGAACAGCTTAAAGGTGCAGCTTCTGGCTTAAATGAGGCGAATGCCGGTTATGCCAAAGCTGCGGCTGGGCAAACTGCGCTCGCGCAAGGTTTAGCTAAACTTGTAGCTGGAATCGGTCAACTGCAATCTGGACTCGATCAGGCGGCAGCAGGTCAAGGGCAGATCGTAGATAAGATTCCATCTATCACAAGTGGCCTTGATCAATTGCAAGGCGGACAGAAGCAGCTCGCGGATGGCTTTGGTGAATTGACAGGGCAGATTGGAGCCTTAACCACTGGACTAAGCGATAGTGCTGATGGATTGAAGAAAATTACAAGCGGTCTGGGCTCGGCACAAGAATACTTGAATCAGATTCAAGCGGCTAAGGATGATGAGCTGAGCGGATTCTTCGTACCAGCTGAGGCACTTAAAGCTGAAGGCATAGGGCAGGTATTTGATACGTACTTGTCTGCTGACCGTAAGGTGATGACATTGGACGTGGTATTCACCGAGAATCCTTACAGCTCAGAGGCTATAGACAGTGTGGGTGATATTCAAGCAGCAGTAGATCGTGCGGTTAAAGGTACGAAGCTTGAAAATGCTGAAACGGCTATTAGCGGGGTTACAAGCAGCCAAAGCGATTTGCGGAACATTTCCAATGAAGACTATACGCGTACAGTTATCTTGATGCTGAGCGGTATTTTCATCATATTAGTGTTGCTGCTTCGTTCAATCGTAATGCCGATTTACCTTATTATTTCACTTTTGATCACTTACTTTTCAGCGTTGGGCGTTACAGAGGCTATATTCGTTAACCTTCTGCACTTTGAAGGGATTACCTGGACGACGCCATTCTTTAGTTTTGTTATGCTGATCGCGCTGGGTGTGGATTATAGCATTTTCTTAATGGCCCGGTTTAACGAATATAAAACTTGGGATGTAAGAGAAGCGATTCTGCACGCTATGCGCAATATGGGTTCAGTTATCCTTTCGGCTGTAATTATTCTAGGCGGTACCTTCGCTTCGATGTATCCTTCAGGGGTATTGTCGATGATGCAGATTGCTACAGTGGTGCTCGTAGGATTGGCCTTGTATGCTCTAATATTCCTGCCGTTCTTTGTCCCTGTTATGGTACGGATCTTTGGCAGAGGAAATTGGTGGCCATTTTCAGTTAAACAGAGCGGAGAAGCTAACAAACAGAATTTAAATATGTAATCTTTTGTGAGACGGGATCAAAATACTTAGCAAGTTTATGCAGCCAGTTGCCGGAAATCTATCGGTGACTGGTTTTTTCTGCTTAGTGGAATAGGTCCTTTATCCATTTTCCACTGGTTCTTTAGGTTCTTGTTATAGTATTTTTTGAAATTTATAATAACTTTGAATTCGTTTTCAAAGCAACCAAATTACAACTAGAAAGCGAGATGACGAATGATGAAAGTAAGCATGAAGAACAGCATTATCGTAAAGAGGTTGCTCCATTTGTTATTACGGCGGGTGTTATTGCCGGTGTAGGACTTATCGATACTGATAAAGCATAAGGTCACGGTTATGTATCCGAACCAGCAAGTCGTGTGAAACTTGGTGTAGCGAACAATGTGGGTTCTGTTCAATATGAGCCACAGTGTCTAGAAGCACCAAAGGGCTTCCCATTGGTGGGGCCTGCTGACGAGAAGATTGCATCAGCGGGTGGCATGTTCGGAGGAATTCTAGATCAACAATCAAGTGATCGCTGGATTAAGCATGATATGGTTGACGGTGTAAATGACATCATTTGGTATCATACAGCACCACATAGAACAACAAAATGGCATTACTATATCACGAAAAAAGGATGGAACCCTAATGCACCAATTAAACGTTCTGATTTAGAGCTTATTGGAACTTTTGAGAATGGCGGTAAATAGCCTGAGCGTTCTGTGACACATAAAGTGAATGTCCCAACAGACCGCAGCGGATACCATGTTATTTTGGCGGTGTGGGATATTGATGATACGGCGAATGCTTTCTACCAAGTGATTGACGTGAATCTAAAGAACGGTGATTCAGGATCTGGGGTACAACCAGACACAGAGAAGCCGTCAACTGTAGCAGGGTTACATACGATGAGTGCAGAATCGAGCAGTGTAGATCTTATGTGGAATGCTGCGACAGATAACGTAGGCGTAGATCATTACATGATTTACCGCGGTGATAGTGTCGGTATAGCAAAACAAATCGGAACATCCTCAACAACGAGCTTTAAAGACATAACTGTAGAACCAGGTAAAATCTATACATCTTATATCGTTGCGGTGGATCGTGCAGGAAACACGACCAATTCAAGTAATATTATCGTTGTTAATACTCCAACCTCGGAAGAGGTAATACCTCCAGTGGACATACCAGATACAGTGAAACCTTCGATGGTTGATGCGTTGCATACCATGTCGGTAAAACACAATAGTGTAAATTTAATGTGGAACGCCTCCCAAGATATTGTAGGTGTAGATCATTATGTTGTGTATCGAGATGGAGTTGAATTGACCCAAGCCAATGGAACTTCCTTTACGGATTTAACGGTTCAAGCTTCCACAACGTACATTTATCATGTGAGAGCTGTAGACGATGCTGGTAATGTTTCAGATAAGAGCTCTTCGTTTACAGTTATAACGCTTGTGAAACCCGTATTACCAGAAGTAGCAGCTTGGAATGCAACCGGTTTGTACATTGTAGGAACAAAAGTTGAATACAAGGGTAACCTTTATGAAGCGCGAGTGACATTTAGAAGTTATGGTGATACCAATTGGAATCCTGAGCCGGCATTATCACTGTGGAAACCAGTAACGAACTAATAACATCGTTCACCCTCTAATTTCAAGTTAATTACTCAACTTTCGCAGCCGAGATCATAGAATAAACCCTTAATATAAAAGGGCAAACCCGAGATCCATTCGTGGAGTTGACAAAATACAGAAGAATTTTCTCTTTTCGTCTTTGATTGGGTTAATCGCAAAAATAGCAACATCAGTTTCTGTAATGCAGTTTGGTAGTCCAAGTCTCTGACTTCATCGGCAAATAAGAAGAATAGACCACCCAGCGATTTGGCATCATTCTCCTGCCGACGCTCAAATTCCATCAGCAAGTACCGACTGAATACTACCGTTGTATGACTGATCAGCATGTCAAATGAACGACCTTGGAATTCAGTGCCAAGCTTCAGATAGCTCTTCGTAAATTTGAAGAATGTTTCGATGCTCCACCTCATGCCGTAAACTCGAACGATTTCGGCTGCGGTCACCGTTAGGTCAGTGCTAAGAATCGCTAGCCATTCCCGACGTTTATTACGATTTTGAACGAACACCAACTTAACGGGTAACCCGCATGCGGTCTTGACGATAGCCGATCCGAGAATTTCATTGGTCTTGTTTTTTGGAAGTGTATCATAAAGTTCTTTTAGAGTTATGAGCTTGCCATCCAAATGGTAGCGCTGCTTCATTTCTTTGACCATACCAATAACCGGAAGTCCCATTGCATTCAACTGACGAAGCAAAGGTGCTTGTGTAAACCAGCTGTCCATGAGTACATAATCTGCGGTAAACCCAGCAGACAGTGCACGTTTCATTAAATCTACGACGGTATCAGGTTTGCGGGTAAGGGACTCTAAGCGACGCTTATAACCATGGCTTCGCTTGGACAGGCCCTCCTTCATTTCACAAATCCGGTTCGTCCTTTTGGCTGAAGAAAGCATCACAAAGTCAATCGGTGCAAAGTTAAATCCATCTGACCATCCAAGCGTCAGCATGGTAAATCCTTTCATAAAACGACCTGTCGTATGGTCGAATACACGACAAAGTGCTCAACGATTTTCAAAGCAAAGCTATGGAGGAACTTTCTCCAAGCAAATGCCGCTTGATTTAGAAAACGATAGATAACATCTTTCCTAGGTAGAGACTCACCGCGCTCGCTCTCCAAGAGACGAAACCAATTTCGACCTTCAAACACGAGAAAGAACAAGATTTGAAACACAGCCAAACTAGAGAGACCGAACGACTTGGTAATTCCAGCATTCCTTAATAGTTGGCCGATTTGTAAGGTTGAAAACAAGATGGAAAAGCGTTTTTTTGCCTGTTCAGACAAGAGTTTTTGGTGTAACATAGGGTTTACCAACACCTTTCTTAGTTTGCATGGTTGCTCGATACTTCCATGATACCAAACAAGTTGGGTGTTTTTTTGTCAAGTGTAAATGTTTTTCTCCTTAGATTCCTACAGCAGCAAACGTTTAGACTGATTTATTAAGTGCGAAAGTTGAGTGAGTTATTTAGCTGCGGGGGATCCAGATAAGTATGTCATTCAAATAGCGATTCAAATAAGCCACTTAAACGGGGATAATAAAAGCCTGAACTCATGGTAGTAGATGTCCCAAAGTTAAGTTTGAAACGTGAGGATCGATATCATTAATATTTGTTTCTGGAAAAAAATCCAACACTTTAAAGTCGAGGCTAGATAATACTCCTTTATCAAGTGCAATACCGATCAGTGCTGATAGGATGCTTTTATTGACCGACATAACCGAAGCTGCATCATCCGGACCAATACTCCGATAATAACGCTCGTACACAATGGAACCTTTTCTCACGATCAGCATGCTCAAGAAATTTGGATATTTCGTGAATATCTCGCGATCTGCAAGTTCCAACATCGAAGCATCCATCGACCCTTTCATGTGGAATTACGGTAGTCCAAATCTAGAACGAATTATCATTAGTTCCTTCCTCCTCTGAAGTATGGACCGATAATGGAGGTCAGTAGTTGCGAAAGTGTTTCAGGTGAACCTTCTGCAATTACCAATCTGCCTTCATCTTCGCCACCAGGTCCCAACTCAATAAGCCAATCGCATTTCATCAAAACCGACAAATCGTGTTCAACGACTAGTACCGTATTCCCCCGATTAATCAGGTTCCGCAATACTTCCATAAGACGTCCCACATCCGAATTGCAACGACTGAAGTTTTCAATGGTTTGGTCACGATTCACGGAGCAGGTGAATCCTTCCGGATTGTGCAGCAGGCGGTGAATTTTGTTACAGGTCAAATTCAAGAGGTATCTGCAGCGGTAGATTACTTGGCTTCTTGCACCGAGCAGATGTTAGGTATGATCCAGGAGATTAATAATAAAGCAGTATCTTCCACCGGCGGTACGCAGAGTATTTCGGCAGCTATGGAAGAACAATTAGCGACGATGGAAGAAATAACAGCTTCTTTAACTGTCCTATCTAACATGGCTGAAGAACTACAAACGAACATTTCTAAGTTCAAAGTGTAGCGCTTCATGTTATCAACATGAATAAGATCACTGTAGGGGATTTGGCTATTCTGGCGGCGCTGGCTAGTCGAATAGTCGGATAAATGCAATAGTCAAGGGAGTTCAGGATCTAGGCAAGAAGCCAGATTCTGAACTCCCTTTGTTATCCTGGGGAAGGTAGATTAAAACGTCTTCCAGACAATAGTCTCAAAAAAGTCACAACATATTCATGGGGTCATCATAAGCAGGCTGTATCTTTATAACATCATCAACAAGAGGGGAGTGTTCCTATGATTGAAATCAAAAATGTCCGCAAAACGTATTATCCGGAAAAATCAACTCCGATCCCGGCATTAAAAGATGTGGATTTAGTGTTGCATAATGGTGAGTTCGTTGCGATCGTCGGAGCTTCGGGCTCGGGAAAATCCACACTACTTAACATTCTTGGAGGTTTGGATAAACCCGATTCGGGAGAGGTATACATCAACGAGACCCCCATGTCAACGTTTGACGATGACAAGTTCTCCGATTACCGGAAAGATAATGTCGGATTTGTATTTCAACATTTTCATCTGATGCCTCACCTAACCGTGTTGGAAAATGTAGAGTTGGCTTTGGCCATGAGCTCGTATGAGAGAAATGAAGCACACCAAAAATGTATACAAGCCATTCAGGAAGTCGGTCTGGAACAAGTAATTCACCATAAGGCTGGTGAGCTATCGGGAGGACAACAGCAAAGAGTTGCGATTGCTAGAGCATTGGTCAAGTCGCCAAACATCATATTGGCCGATGAACCGACAGGTGCTTTGGATTCTCATACGTCACAAGAAATTACTGATTTGTTGAAAAGAATTTCTGAACAAGGCCGTTTAGTCGTTGTCGTCACCCACGATGAATCGGTTGCTAAGCAAGCCTCGAGAATTGTCCGAGTCAAAGATGGAGAGATCATCGAGGACATAAAGCAAAGCCGAGGGAACTCCGTGCAAACAACGGTAACTGCCGAACCGCCCCGGAAACGATCTTTTCAATTGAAATCCGCATTCAGGCTGTCTTATCACCGGATCAAGGAAAAGAAGTGGCGATATTTCCTTGTGTCCATAGGCATCTCCATGGGGATATGCGGATTTTTCCTGGCATTGGCGTTTGGGAACGGAATAGACAATTACATGCAGTATTCATCCGATAAAGTGATAGACAGTAAAAAGCTGGATTTTAAAAAAGAACAAGATTATATGGTCAGTGATGATTATTATGCAATCAAGAAAAATAAACATGTCAAATTGGTGCAGCCTGAATTTGATATTTCGGCAAGAATTGAGAAAAATCCGGACATCATCAGCTTTGACGTCAAGCCTTTGCACAAAGAAAAAAACAGGAGCGAATACGCCGCACCGAAGGTGATGTACGGCCAACTTCCGAAAGATGAGGAGCACGGCATTGCCTTGTCAGAAAGCACAGCTCAAAAACTGCTGCAGGAAGGGGAAAAGCTGAAAGACTTAATCGGCAAAGAGATCACCATCAAATTTCTGTCCATCGACGAAATTACGAGCTATCCCTCCCGATGGGACACGCAAACGATGAAGATCTCAGCCATTTCGGAACGATCCTTTATCGGCAAAGAGTATTCATATATTCCCTACGATGTACATACCGACGTCGTCAAGCGTTCCAGATTTATCGGAAAAGACTCGGAAATCACAACCAACCGCTATGAAGTGTACTTGGACGATAAAAGCTCGATCCAATCGGTCGTTGATCAGTTGAAACAAAGCTACACCATTACAA
This sequence comes from Paenibacillus sp. FSL K6-0276, assembly GCF_037977235.1. Classification (NCBI taxonomy): domain Bacteria; kingdom Bacillati; phylum Bacillota; class Bacilli; order Caryophanales; family Paenibacillaceae; genus Paenibacillus; species Paenibacillus sp. FSL K6-0276. The sequence goes on from NZ_CP150276.1 coordinate 2,562,755, forward strand.
CGCCTGAAAACGTATTGAAAGAGTTAACCCAAACGTTCAAAAATATACAGCTGGCCATGACGGGGGTGTCTATCCTAATCCTGTTGATCTCTTCCATCATGGTAGGAATTATTCTATTTATCAGCGTGTTGGAGCGGAGAAAAGAAATCGGATTGTTCAAAGCGATCGGCGGAAGAAAAAGAGAAGTTCGCTGGATTTTCTTTTCGGAAGCGATTCTGCTCGGAGGCATGGCTTCTATTAACGGGACCGTGCTCGGCATCGTCGTGCAGATTATTTTGAACCAGGCGCTGGAGCCAAGGATTCATTTCCAGTTACTGAGTATCAACGTATTTACGATACTTATATCGATAGGTTTTGGTATCTTGATCAATGTCGTAGCAGGTACGATCCCTGCGAACCAGGCCGCGAAGTTAAATCCGATTCAACTGCTTAAGCAGGAATAATAAATTTAAAGAACAGGGTGATAGTCATGAAAAAAATAACGTATTTGCTGCTCATCATTTCGATCATAACGGTATTCACGGCTTGCGGCCAAAACAATTCGAAAGAGACGGATCAGAAGACAAAAACTGCTGCAACGCAAGAAATCACGAAGGTTGAAGAAAACCAGAAACCGGACGAGAAACCTCAAGGGAATCCAATGGAGAGCAACCCGATTGAAAACAGTAAAAAAATCAGAGAAATGATGCCCAAATTAGTGAAAGATATTAAAAAGACGATGATAGACGATGCTGGCAAGCTATGGCCATCGTTCAATAATGCGGACAAGCAGATACTATTGTTGAATCCTTCGAACAAAATGGCCTATCTGATCAACAACCAGAAATCTGATATTGGATCCAAAGACGAAGTGATCGAGTATAGTACGGATTCTATCAAAGATGTCCAATTGTTGGTCATGCCGTTTCAACTTACGACATTCAACGATCATCCTACATATGTATTTAACGTTGACATTGCCGCAAGCTTCGGTCCTATGTCGGGTGATAAAGCTTATGAGGATACGTTTAACCTCATTGTGCATGAGGGGGTTCATATCCTGTTGCAGAGCGGAAACTCCGTGGAAGGTCAAGGAACAAGAGCGGAAACGTATCCAGAAGATATCAACAGCAGATATTACCGAAATGAAATGTATCAGTACCTGAAAGCAGCTGCTTTAACCAAGAACAAAGATGAGAAGATCGATCAGATTCAGCAAGCGGTATATTTTTATGAATTGTATTTAAATAGTAACAAAAAGAATAAGGAGCAAGATGGTTATGATAATATTGAAGGGATGGCCACGTATTTACAGGAAAAAGCCTATCAGCTGCTTAACCATCCCGATGCGTCTGCAAAAGAGTTGAACGATCTGACTGCACAAAGTATTGTAAGTAATGTTATGTTGACTGATAAAGAAAAGTTGCTCTTGGACAAAGGTAGAGAGTTCTATGACATTGGATCCTTGGCGATGGCTGCCGCTGTGGATTTGGGGCTTGATAGTAAAGCAATATTCACAACTTCTCCTTTAGGATTGTTGAAATCCAAATTCGGCAGCAAAAAAGCAGAAGGCCACGAAAATATTAAAAAGGCGAATCAGGATTATTACACTTCTTATAATAATAAGTTAAAATCATATGTAGATGATATTGCAACCAAACAGAAGGATGATAATTATGCCGCAGTTAGAATTCCTGTGACAATCAAAAACTCTTCGGGCACGTTCCAGGATATGATCGTGCAATATGAATATAAAGGTAAGCCGGCAGAAATACAGACAGCAACAAGGGAAATCGTACTTGGAGATACCCGGATTAAGCTCAACCAAATGAAATCATTGTTCATAGAGAGTCCTATGGAAGCTCAGAAAGACCCGATGAAGATGGATCCCAACATGGTGATGGGTTATACGATTGTGTTTGTTCCTAAAAAAGACATCGAAATCAGCAAGGACAAGCTGCTGACGATCCAGAGGGATGATCTTCTCATCTTTGACGCCAAGTATGAGGAAAAAGACGGAGAGTATCAAATATTGACGAAATAACGAATCCATGCATTGGAGCAGGCATCTTCATTCGTACGGTAAGTCACTTTACTTTGAAGATGCCTGCTTTTATTTGACAAGGAGACCATTGATGATGCGAACCATTCTAATTATTGAAGATGAAGAGAAAATTGCGAATATTATCGCTGACTATTTTACAATGAATGAATACAGAACCCTGATCGCGACGGATGGGAAGGCTGGTCTACAAGCCTATGAGGAGGAAGCCGTCGATTTGATTATTCTCGACATTATGCTGCCGGAAATAGACGGATTCTCCGTATGCAGAAGAATTAGAAAAAAATCGGATGTGCCCATCATCATGCTGACAGCACGCTCGGAAGTCGAGGATCAGTTGATGGGCTATGAATTTAAAGCGGACGATTATGTGACCAAGCCGTTCAACCCTGAGATTCTTGTGGCAAAATCTAATGTCCTTCTCGAAAGAATCCATTCCGCCCAAAAAGAAGAAGATGGAAACAAAGAAACCGTAACTTTAAAAGGAGTTACCATCAACAAGCTTACCCGGGAAGTATGGATCGAGAGTACATCCATTGAACTAGAGCCGAAGCAGTTTGATCTTTTGCTGTATTTGATGGAAAACAAGCATATCGTCTTGTCCAGAGATCAAATCCTGAATGAAGTATGGGGATATGATTATTTCGGCAACGAAAGAGTGGTTGACGCACAGGTCAAAAAACTCAGAAAAAACTTGCAGCATAAAGCCTATCTAATCAAAACCGTATTTGGTTTAGGATATAAATTCGAGGTGGAGTAATGCGGATGAGAGGGATTGCTTATAAGCTTTTTTTGTTGCATGTCGTCTTATTTGCCGCCATATTTATCATCCAAATCGTCTTTCAATCGATATATTTCGAGCCATACTATGTACATACGAAAAAGCAAAATATGAAAGAGATCGCGCGTACAATCGAATCGAAAATTAAAAATCATGAGCAGACTGACGTGATCAATAAGTATATTACCCAAATGTCGGAGAATAACAACGCTATCATTTCGGTAATGGATTCCGGTCTGCAGCCTAGCTACGGATCACGATTAAACAATAATTACTCGCAATTTGTAGTAAGGACCAAAGACAACAGGGAGTATAAAATCATTGATGACTTTTATACAATCTCATATAAAGAAATAAACGAAGAAGAAAACATCTCCATCGACGGTCTTCTATTGGATGATAAAGAATCTTTGGTTCTCCCGAATAAAATCCGCCTCGGCACACGAATCCTGGAACCATCCCAGATATCCTCGATATTTTTCGAAGGAATCGCTGGAAGTGATCACGACATGATGAATGAGCAGCCGAAGCCTATTGTAATTGAAGGGAAAGTGGTTTCCAAACCAGCGGAAAATAAATCCTTCACAGCGCAAAAGAATGTCCTCATCAAAGAAATGATCAGCATGACCAACAGAAATGAAGGGCAACCGATACCCGATCAAATACATACGGTTAGGGACACGCAAACGGACATTAATAATTTGGTGTTAGCTGAAAATATGGAAGGAACAGATCTAGTATTGCTGGCGGTCACGTCTCTCCAATCCGTAGATGAGGTTATCGGTAATTTAAACCAGTATTATATCATATTATTTGTTTTCACCTTGATGATCGTTATTATGATAGCTATTATTTTTTCCAAGACATTATCCAAGCCTCTGGTTAAAATGAGCGTCATCGCGAATCAGATCGCAAATCAAAATTTCAGCGAAAAATATATCGTGAAGTCCAAGGACGAGTTAGGTCAAATGGGCGAAGCTCTAAACAAAATTTCTACAAATCTGGAACAGAAAATTACAGAACTAGTTCATGCCAATGAACAACTGGCACAAGATTATGAAATGCAGATGAAATTACAGGACAAAGAAAAAGAGTTTGTTGCCAACGTATCTCATGAGTTAAAGACACCTTTAACCATAATAAACGGTTATATAAAAGGCATAAAGAACGGGGTATATGAGCAAAATGCTTTGAAATATTATGATGTGATCTTGGATGAGGTCGACCGAATGACAGAAATGATACAAGAGATGCTTGATATTTCAAGACTGGAGTCGCCTACCTATCAGCTTACGGAGAGCACTTTTGACTTATGGCATATCTTTTTGAAGGTTTACGACAAATGCAAAGCGATGGCTGATGAAAAAGGATTGAATGTTCGGTTTGAAATCGATGAGGAAGCTTATGTTAGAGGGGATATAAAAAGGATCGAGCAGGTCATCACCAACTTATTTGTGAATGCCGTAAAATATACACCAAAGCACAGCCCTATTAACATCAACATCATCTATGATGACAGTACAGAAAAATATATGTTCAAAATTGAAAATGAAAATACCCGTATCTCCCATGAAGAAATCGACCGAATCTGGGATCCGTTCTACAGAATCGAAAAATCTAGAAGTAAAGAATTTGGCGGGACAGGCTTGGGTCTAGCGATCGTAAGACAAATATTGGATCTCCATTACAGCAACTATGGCGTTCATAACACAGAAAATGGTGTCGTATTTTACTTTGATTTGTATGCAGTCGACATGGAATTTTAGGCTATAGTGTAAACATATTGAAAGGAGACGAATAAACTTTATATTTACCAGACAGGTCTTAACCTCGATGATAATTTACCTTCATTTGCTCCATGTACTATCCGTTCATTGTTTCTGACATTGATGTCCTGAAACCCGTCGCAAATAAAGCGAATTTTCTTTCTCCGCCAACCCGAAACAAACTTTTTAGGGGAGCTCATACGGCTTACTTATGTAAGAGACAACAAGCATAAACGGAGGTTTAGAAAATGAAAAAGCAGTACGTAAAGAAAATTCCTTTTTTAGCGCTGGCAGGTTTCATTTGTGCAGTAAGCATCGGTACACCTCAAGTTTCATTAGCAAAACAGGCAACCTCAGCCCCAAAAGGGGTAACGCAACAATCCCAAAAAACGTTGCCAAAAATAGAAATTGGGATGGATACGCAACAAAGGAAGTTATGGAATGAAAATCACAAAAAATTAACAAGTATTATTCAAAAACCAATTGAACATGAGAATACAATTGAACTTTTTTTAAAACAACACGCCTTGTTATATTCTTCGAAAATGGATGATTCTCAGATTAATACTTTAGAGGACGAATTGTTAAAGAATATTACAGAGGAGACATTCCGTAAATACCCTACCGTATCCTAAGGTACAAAAAATCCTATTGTATGGCATCTTTGGCACATTGCTCGGATTGAAGATATGACTATGAATATTCTTGTGGAATACTACCGTTGTATGACTGATCAGCATGTCAAATGAACGACCTTGGAATTCAGTGCCAAGCTTCAGATAGCTCTTCGTAAATTTGAAGAATGTTTCGATGCTCCACCTCATGCCGTAAACTCGAACGATTTCGGCTGCGGTCGCCGTTAGGTCTGTGCTAAGAATCGCTAGCCATTCCCGACGTTTATTACGATTTTGAACGAACACCAACTTAACGGGTAACCCGCATGCGGTCTTGACGATAGCCGATCCGAGAATTTCATTGGTCTTGTTTTTGGAAGTGTAGCATGAAGTTCTTTTAGAGTTATGAGCTTGCCATCCAAATGGTAGCGCTGCTTCATTTCTTTGACCATACCAATAACCGGAAGTCCCATTGCATTCAACTGACGAAGCAAAGGTGCTTGTGTAAACCAGCTGTCCATGAGTACATAATCTGCGGTAAACCCAGCAGACAGTGCACGTTTCATTAAATCTACGACGGCATCAGGTTTGCGGGTAAGGGAATCTAAGCGACGCTTATAACCATGGCTTCGCTTGGACAGGCCCTCCTTCATTTCACAAATCCGGTTCGTCCCTTTGGCTGAAGAAAGCATCACAAAGTCAATCGGTGCAAAGTTAAATCCATCTGACCATCCAAGCGTCAGCATGGTAAATCCTTTCATAAAACGACCTGTCGTATGGTCGAATACACGAGTGCGAGAAGATGAAATGAGCGATTCAAAGTGCTCAACGATTTTCAAAGCAAAGCTATGGAGGAACTTTCTCCAAGCAAATGCCGCTTGATTTAGAAAACGATAGATAACATCTTTCCTAGGTAGAGACTCACCGCGCTCGCTCTCCAAGAGACGAAACCAATTTCGACCTTCAAACACGAGAGAGAACAAGATTTGTAACACAGCCAAACTAGAGAGACCGAACGACTTGGTAATTCCAGCATTCCTTAATAGTTGGCCGATTTGTAAGGTTGAAAACAAGATGGAAAAGCGTTTTTTTGCCTGTTCAGACAAGAGTTTTTGGTGTAACATAGGGTTTACCAACACCTTTCTTAGTTTGCATGGTTGCTCGATACTTCCATGATACCAAACAAGTTGGGTGTTTTTTTGTCAAGTGTAAATGTTTTTCTCCTTAGATTCCTACAGCAGCAAACGTTTAGACTGATTTATTAAGTGCGAAAGTTGAGTTAATTATAAAAAATACGGAAATCATTTCTGATAATCAGAAATGATTTCCGTATTTTTAGGTTGAGAGTCGAATAGTTTATTTCATCTTGGCGAAAAAGCTGCGCAACGCCCATCCGCGTTCCTGTCGTTTTTTATATTTCGGCAGTGAACGATAAACAGCGGTGGATTCTTCGAAAGCTCGTTTCGCATCCTCTGATCTGCCAAGCGCTTTATACATCGAGCCAGCTAGATAATACGCCTCAGAAGAAGAAGACTGGATTTCTTGATACTGAGTAACGTAATGTAATGCTTTATCATGATTCGTATGGCGGAAAGTTTCAGCTAACCAAAGATACGGCTGTCCATATTGAGCCTTACGGTTGATCTCCAGACCTCGAAGCATCTGTGCCTCGCCTTCCTCCAAAGCGCCTAACTTAAGATTCACATGTCCAAGTTCTACCCAATATTCGGCAGATTGTTCATAACGGTCCTCGATTTGGAGTAGGAGTTCTTTCGCTTCTCTGTATTTTTTACGTTCTGCCAAACTCCGCGCTAAATCAAATTTGGATGAGACATCATTAGGATTCAAAGAAATGGTTGTACGCAGCTTGGAAATTTGACGCATTCTTTTGAAGGGCTTTGTAATGCTGGGGAAGATGCCCACATATCGCCGATCCAAGAAATACAAGATAAGAAGCAGGATGAATATAGCCAGAAAAGGGTTGCCCACTAATCTGAAGAGCAGTAAAACACCTATAAATTTAAGCATAACTTCCCTCCATAATCATTTGGTTCCGGTATTGCGATTGAAAAGAGTAGATCTAAGGCAGCGTAATTATAACATAATTCAAAGCAATCTGAATCCCGGGATTTAAAAATAATACAACTTTGAGCAGCTTTATAGCGTCTTAGTGTAAGATGAATAATAATTACAATAATATCATAAGAAGGGAAAAACAAGATGAACTTATTAGCAAGGAAGCTACAGCTGTTTAGTTTGGTTGTTTGTTCTACTTTTATGGCTGTTATGTCAGTCCCGCAAGTGATAAGTGCGGCTCCATCATCAGCTAAGCTGAGTGGAATTAAGGAGATCGTTGCTACGCCTGGCTTTTGGGGCGGAAGCTCCTTCGCACTGGGAACCGACGGAACCGTTTGGTCTTGGGGAAGCAATGTTTTTGGACAATTTGCAAATGGAACTGCAGGTCCTGAAGGTTGGACGATTACTCCCCATAGCATTGCAAAGCTTGAACATACGAAGCAACTAGAGATCGGTGGAGCTTATATTGTAGCGCTGAACGAAGACGGGACGGTTAAAGCTTGGGGAGATTACCGGGACAAGAGTGCTCCAGAAGCAGGCAATGGGGTAAGCGCTAAACAGCATAAGGTGCTGCTTCCTCAGGTTATCTCTGGGATGACCGATGTAGTCAGTATAGCTTCAGGCATACACAATACCTTAGCTTTGAGAAAGGATGGAAGCGTACTCCAGTGGAATCCTCCAGAAACCACTGATGTAGGTTTTACAGAGTTGCCTGCTGCTACCAAGGTTCAGGGTTTAAGTGAGGTAAAGTGGGTCGGTAACAGTGACTATCAGGCCGCGATTCGCACTAACGGTACCCTTTGGCTTTGGAGCGCTAACCCACAAATAGAGAATACAAAAGCGGTGAAGAAGCCGACCCCAGTCAAGGATTTATATCATGTGAAGTCCGTTTCTATGAGCTGGAGGAGTATACTGGCGTTAACTGAGACTGGAAGTGTCTGGGCAACGGTTGATGTGAACAATAATAACGAAATAATGATGAAAAAGATGACGGGTCTTTCGGGAATTGTATCTGTTCAGACAAAAGACGGGTTCAACCTTGTTGCCAATAAAAAAGGAGAATACTGGGTATGGAAAGCTGGTACCTTAATGCAAGGGCTGCAAAAGATCACACTCGTAAAGCCGATCTCCAAACTTACGCTGGATTTAGGTGGGTTTGTAGCGGTTAAGAAAGATGGCACCGTGTGGACATGGAGTACTAATTATATAACCGACAGAAAATGGGTCTTCACTCAGCCTAAGCAAATCAAAGGCTTGAGTAATCCGGTTTCTTTTACCACGGGGGAAAATAGTAAATATGCAGTATTGAAAGATGGAACAGCTGTGGCCTGGGGGACGAATATGTTTGGTCAACTTGGAATCAGTGCGCTTGATTCACGTCCTTTTACTGTATCTCCTATATTGAAGCCTGTTACTGTAATCGTGGATGGGAAGAAAATCGACTCCGCGCAGTCTGCTATATTCTTGGATGGAAGTGTAAGAGTACCCATCAGGGAAGTGGCGGAAAGTCTGGGCTATACCCTCTCATGGGACGGAGATATGACGCTCTCGAAAGAAGGCAAGAAAATCATCTTTAAGGAGGAGGCTATTAAAGTAAGTTATACTTCACTTGTTCCAGCGGCAGCTTTGGCTAAGGCACTAGGTGTTACTGCAGAGTGGAATAGTACACTGTACCAATTAACTTTACAAACAAAAAGATGACTTTCATTTAACACTTATTTTAATATTCTGATGTACAATAAGTGAATTATCTCAATTGAACCATAATAACCAGTCTGGAGTGATAGGTATGGCTTTTACAATATGTGTGTTCGCCGGATCGAATCCAGGTCTTAACTCAGAATATACGGAAATGGCTAGAGAATTGGGTTATCATATAGCTGCACAAGGTTGTAGGTTGGTTTATGGAGGTTCAAGAAATGGCCTTATGGGACAGGTGGCGGACGGAGTGTTGGCAAATGGTGGTGAAGTGGTTGGCATCATGCCGGTGGATCTTTTTAAAGATGAAATCAGGCATTCCGGGCTAACGAATCTGATTGAGGTCTCTACTATGCATGAACGTAAGGCAGTTATGAGCGGTATGGCGGATGCGTTTATTTCCTTGCCGGGTGGCCTTGGAACCTTTGATGAGTTATTTGAAATCCTATGCTGGATGCAGATTGGGATTCATCAGAAGCCCGTAGGGCTGCTGAATATAAGAGGTTATTTTAATCCGCTGCTAGCCATGATCACTCATAGTGTAAGCGAAGGGTTTGCTCCAAAAAATGCGCTGAATATGTTACATATGAACTCAGATCCCGAATATTTGCTTGAACTGATGAGAGGTCAAGTTGATCATAGTAATGAAGGGAATAGGAATGCTAGATTTCCATCACAGCGCTAAGAAAATGATAAGAAACCAAATAACCTCCAGCTGATTTATACAGCTTGGAGGTTGTTTTGATATCAGAATATGAAATAACTGTTTAGGTGTAGGTGATATTGGGTAATGAACTGTTAAGTAGTTTATAAGTAGCTCCGCAAATAACAGGAAATGATTACCGAAGGAGGTTGGAATTCAATGAATGTGGTGGTACATAATCTTATGGCTTACAATCATCAGTTTTTTAGACCTCAGCCCGTGGTCAATCCTAAGCAAGAGAGATCTAAAAAGAAGAAGCAGAGTTTTCAGGAAGTTTTGAATGAGAAAATGAAAGTGGCGCACAGTACATACAAAAAACATTAAGTAGAAATGCTGCTATATATGTCTGCTAAAAAAGCCGGAACGCAATGATCCTAGGGGTCACAGCGTTCCGGCTTTTTCAAGGTCTAACCTCATAGAATTGGCAACTCTTTCGAGCGTAGTAAGTCAGATCGCTAACCCTCGACTGAATAACAACATCAGAATCGGTGAAGCGAACAACAGTGGCCCCTGAATTCACCAAATGATCGTCCTGAAATACACGGACAGGTAATTTGCGGTCAACGGCTTCTTGGAAATCGCTGTCGGTTAGCAGAGGACGGTTAATTGGCATAGGTGTTAAACTCCTTTTGATTATGTAATGAAGTTAGAAATAAAAATAGTATACCTGTGGAAGCACAAGAAATCCAATCTCTGTGAAGCTAACGAACATTTTGTAAGGGTCACATTTGGACAAAATTCTATAATCTCAACTTAGACTTAACATAGTTATGAATGTGTAGCTATTCCATGGGATGATCTTCAGATGGAGATTGTGGGAGAGGCTCGTAATGGAGAACTGGCCCTCCGATTAATAGAAGAAACCGCACCGCAAATTATAATCAGCGACATTCGCATACCAGTGATTGACGGGATCACTTTAATGAAGGAAGTATTACCAAAGAATTCTAAACTAGTATTTATCTTCATAAGTGGTTATGGAGAGTTCGAATATGCAAGGGAAGCATTGCGTCAAGGAGCCTTTGATTATTTGCTGAAACCTATCGACCATGACGAACTGGTTGAAATGCTACAACGAGCGAAAACTAGGCTGGATGAGCAGAAAGAGAACGATCAGATGATGCATTCCGTGCAGATGCTGTCGATGCTCGCGCGTGAACGGATGTTTGCTGAAATCACTTTGGGGAATGCACGGCCGCTTGAGCACCTCAAATGGCTGGAGAACAGTGAACTTGAAGGTGGATATTTCATGGCTGTTGTCCAATTGGATGATTATTCCACGCTGACCGGGCAGTGGAGTGTGGAAGAAAAACGATTTTGCTGTTTGCGATCCGTAATATTGTTGAAGAGTGGTCGCTGGAGCATGGAGTGCTTACAGTTTTCCCTTTTCATAACGGAGAGTGGGTATTGCTCTTTCCTGGATCTTTAAGCGCGAGCAGAAGAGAACTCGGTGAACATTTGATTTCAGGGATCAAAAGATGCTCCAAGCTAAGCTGTTCTGTAGGAATCAGCCGCTGTACACAAGGCATTGATCAATTAAGTACGGTTTATCCTTTGGCTGCTAAGGCTTTGTATCAGCGTTTCTATTCTGGTCTTGCCGGGGTGTTTATAGATGAGGAAACAACATTGGGAGGCAATAAAGAAGTGAAATATCCAAAAGAACTTGAGAGCTTGCTGATAGAGAGTATTCGTACCTTAAATAGAAACCGGATGTCGTCCTTATTCGATGAGATGGCGCTATACATTGAAGCACAAGCTATTCCTAAGGAGATTGCAGAACGTCTTCTTGTGGAGATGGTAGTCGTGTTGTACAGACATTTTGAACATTTGAATCTAAATTCGGATTGGTCTTTCCATGGATTGCTAAGCAAGCTACACCATTTGGGTACCTTGAGTGAAATGATGTCTGCGCTGAAGGAAGAGTTTGGGGAGAGATTGGATCAAGGAAGTAAACCCGTGAATCGCGAGGACGCACGTAGCGCCATAGAGAAGACGAAACGTTATATTGAGAGTAATTACCATAAAGACTTGAGTATTGAAGAAGTATCGGACTTGCCGATCTTAGTGTCAGTCATTTTTGTACTTTATTTAAACAAATAACAGGCTATACCTTCTTGGAGTAAGTTACTCACTGTCGAATGGAGAAGGCGAAATATATATTGCAAAGTAGTAACGTAAAGGTGTATCAGATCGCTCCGCTTGTTGGTTATCAGGACCCACGATATTTTACCCAGGTCTTTAAGAAAGTTAGTGGTCAGACACCTACGGAATACCGGGAAGAGTTCGCGAAGCAGGCCAATTAACGAAGGAGTATGACATTTGTCATACCTCCTACTTGATGTTTATGACTTATAGAATGACATTTTATTATCTATACTGAAGATAGATAAATGGATCCTTAGCAAGACACATCAAGGAGGAAACGATAAAGATGACTACCAAACAGACATCACAGCTCTCCAGTCTTAAAAAAAGTGTTGCCCCATACGAAAAAAATGACCGAAACGCGAGCATAAGACAGCTCATCAATACTTTAGGGCCGCTTGTCCTGTTATGGGGCGGAGCTTACTTTTCTTTATCCGTTTCTTATTGGCTCACACTTTTGTTGGCCATTCCTGCAGCAGGATTTGTAATTCGAACTTTTATTATTTTCCATGATTGTACTCATGGATCGTTCTTTAAGAACCGTAGAGCGAATGACATTATCGGAACCATTACAGGTGTATTAACACTTGTTCCTTATCGGCAGTGGAAGCATAGCCATTCGATTCATCACGCCAGCTCCAGTAACCTCGATAAAAGAGGGATTGGCGATATATGGATTATGACTGTCGACGAATATGAAGCAGCTTCATTCTGGAAACGCCTTTATTACCGGATTTACCGTAATCCACTCGTGATGTTCGGAATAGGACCTATTGCTGTATTTATGATTCAGTATCGGTTTAATGCTAAAGGGGCTAGACGTAAAGAGCGGATGAATACCTATTTAACGAATATATCTATCGCGGCTCTCTATGGTTTGCTTATTTGGGCCATCGGCTGGCAAGCCTTTATCATGGTGCAGTTGCCTATAGCTTTTGTATCTGGTTTTCTCGGAATATGGTTGTTCTATGTTCAGCATCAGTTCGAGGATTCCTACTTCGAGAATGAATCGGAGTGGAGTTATGTTATGGCTGCAGTAGAAGGAAGCTCATATTACAAGCTCCCTAAGCTGCTGCAATGGATCACAGGGAACATCGGGTTCCACCATGTCCATCACTTAAGTCCGAAGGTACCCAACTATAATTTAGAAAAAGCACATAACGCTACACCACCTCTGCAAAAGGCGACGACCATAACGCTTAGTTCTAGCCTGAAGGCTCTACACTTCCGTCTTTGGGATGAGGAGAATAAGTGCTTCATCAGCTTTAAAGAGGTGAAATCGAGACTAAGCAAACCGAAGGTAGCAGGAGAAGTCCTACAAGTTCATAAGACTAGACTCCAGGGAGAATAATAATCTTAGGTTCGAACAAAATAGAAGTACAGAGGAAGGTTAGAGCCGGAGAAATCAATCGCGCTCTAATCTTTTTCTATTTATGGTAGTGGTTCAACAGATTTTCACTGAATTTGTGCTAGAATAAGGAGAGTATGTATGGCAAAAAGGAGAGCGGACATGCAGAAGTGGCATCATATTTTTCATAAAAGCACAGGTCTCAGCCCTTATGTGTGGGTCGTTTTTTACATTCTACCTTTCTATTTTATATTTCGTTCCTCCTCTACCTATCAAGTAGTTTCGGGAATCGTGATGATCGCTGTATTTTTTGTTTGTTATGTACTTTCTTTTGTTTCTAAGGGCTGGCTGGTTTATTTCTGGACGAGTGTTCAAATTCTAGTTTCTATAACGATGACACTTTTCTTCGGATATATGTATTTTGCGCTTTTTTTAGCCTTCTTTATTGGGAACATACAGAATCGAGTGGGATTCTTCACACTGTACTCTATTCATCTGTTAACTACGATCATTACAATCAATTATGAGCTGCTCTCGCGTAATTCCGTGTTTATTAGTCAGCTTCCGTTCGTGCTTGTTAGTATGATTGCAGTGATTCTACTCCCAATCAATACTTATAACCGAAATAATCAAGAGAAGCTGCAAGACCAATTGGAGGATGCGAATAAGCGGATATCCGATCTCGTTAAGATTGAAGAACGTCAACGGATTTCGCGAGATCTTCATGATACATTAGGTCAGAAGCTTTCATTAATTGGTCTTAAGAGTGATTTGGCAGGAAAGCTAATCGACTCTAATCCTTCGCAAGCAAAAGCCGAGATCAATGATGTACGACAGACGGCGAGAAGTGCGCTGAAGGAGGTTCGTGAAATGGTTACGCGAATGCGTGGCATTCGGCTTGAAGATGAACTGATTCATATTCAGCAGTTCCTTGCGGCTGCGGAGATTGATTATATGCTGGAGGGGAACCCGAAGCTAACAAACACCTCATTGATTACGGAGAATGTACTCAGCATGTGTATAAAGGAAGCTGTCACTAATGTTGTGAAGCATAGTGGGGCCAAGTCATGCTCTATTCTGATTGAACCCTCTCGGACGGATCTAGTCATTAAAGTGAAAGATGATGGGACCGGGATACCCGGGAATGATCTTTATTTCAAAGGTCACGGGCTGCAAGGCATGAGAGAGCGTCTTGAATTTGTAAATGGCTGTATGGATATCGTGAGAGATGGCGGTACTACAATTGTGATTAAAGTACCCAATGCATTCCATCATCAGGAACAGGAGGTCATCCTATAATGATTAAAATTGTAATCGCTGAGGATCAACGAATGCTCCTCGGGGCGCTGGCTTCTTTGCTCGATTTAGAAGAGGATATGAAGGTCGTGGGCCGGGCTAGCAATGGGGAAGAAGCTGTAGCAATGGTTCAGCAGCTTAAACCGGATATCTGTATTATGGATATTGAGATGCCGGCGATGAGTGGTCTCGACGCTGCAGAAGCCCTGAAGAATAGCGGCTGCAAAACGATGATATTAACGACCTTTGCTCGGGCGGGATATTTCGAACGTGCGCTCAAGGCGGGTGTTCACGCTTATTTGCTGAAGGACAGTCCCAGCGAAGAGCTTGCACTCTCTATCCGTAATGTAATGGCAGGCAGACGCATGTATGCACCGGAGCTGATGGATGAAGCCTACAGCGGTGAAGTGAATCCATTGACTCAACGAGAGAAGGAAGTACTGGGACTGATTGCCGACGGTAAAAATACGAAAGAAATCGCAAGCGAGCTGTACATTACCACTGGTACGGTACGGAACTACATCTCGGTTATCCTCGATAAGCTGGACGTGGGCAATCGCATTGAAGCGATCACTCGGTTTAAGGAAAAAGGCTGGTTTAAATGAGTATCAGCGAATGACGATTAGTTTGGTTGAAGCAGATTGCAAACGCAAATTGCAAATAGATGTATTTCGTACAACTATATGCAATAAAATGCTGAGTAGAGGAGATTTAACTGCATTTCATACAACTATCAGTTAACGTAGAGCACATTTTCATTATTTTGCCGGGAAATAGTTGTAAAGAATGCAATTAAAGAATTTGTCTAAGCAGAATATCCACTTATAATTGTACTGAGTGCAGTTATTTGGTTCATGAGCATTAATGAAACACAATAAAAGCAGTTAAAATTTAATTTTTTAATGTTATTTTGATGTTAACACTCGCCAAATGTTCGCGAGCCGTATATCATTAATTATCGGCCTATTAATCACAATAGGACAGTTAATCAAAAGGAAGTGTATTTTCTGATGTCAAGAAAGCTAAGAGCCGGCATAGTTGGCGGCACAGGTATGGTAGGTCAACGTTTTATTGCCCTTCTAGAGAATCATCCTTGGTTTGAAGTAACTGCGATTGCTGCCAGTACGAGATCTGCTGGGAAAACGTATGAAGAATCGGCCAAGGGCAGATGGAAGCTATCCACTCCAATGCCTGAGAACGTGAAGAATATTATGGTTCAAGACGCTTCTAAGGTAGAGGAAGTAGCTGCGGATGTAGATCTGATCTTTTGCGCAGTAGATATGAAAAAAGATGAGATTAAAGCGCTCGAAGAAGCTTATGCTCGTACTGGTACTCCAGTAATCTCCAACAACTCAGCGCATCGCTGGACGCCTGACGTGCCTATGGTCATTCCTGAGCTTAACCCAGAGCATCTTGAGGTTATTGCACAGCAAAGAAAACGTTTGGGAACAGAAACAGGTTTCATTGCGGTTAAACCTAACTGCTCCATTCAAAGTTATGTACCTGCACTTCATGCGCTTAAAGAATTCAACCCATCTAAAGTCGTAGTCACAACTTACCAAGCGATTTCAGGTGCGGGCAAGACTTTTGTAGACTGGCCTGAAATGCTGGACAACGTAATTCCTTACATTGGTGGCGAAGAAGAGAAGAGCGAACAAGAGCCTTTGCGGATTTGGGGAAGTGTTCAAGAGGAAGGCATCGTAAAAAGTGAAGCGCCGACCATTACTTCGCAGTGTATCCGTGTACCTGTAGCTGATGGGCATATGGCTGCTGTATTTGTTTCTTTTGAGAAAAAACCTTCTAAAGAGGAGATTCTGAATCTCTGGAAGAGCTTTAAAGGACGTCCTCAAGAGCTTGAACTGCCTAGCGCACCTAAACAGTTTATTACCTATTTCGAAGAGGAGAACCGTCCACAGACCCAACTGGATCGTGATATTGAGAAGGGTATGGGCGTATCGACGGGCAGACTTCGCGAAGATGCCATCTATGATTACAAATTCGTAGGTCTCTCCCATAACACCCTGCGTGGAGCAGCTGGCGGTGCCGTGTTGATCGCCGAGCTTCTGAAAGCTGAAGGTTATATTCAGCCTAAATAGTTGTATCCCTGAGCTATCAAGCTAAGGTTAAATGGAACACCTCGTCAGAGCATAGCTTTGATGGGGTGTTTTTATTTTTAAGCATATTTTGGTAAAATAAGTTATCGGCTGATAAGGAGGAATTCGATTGAAGAAATATTAGTAAACGGATGTACACCTTCGAATTCCGAGGAAATAGGTTATGGTGTATCTTCCATAAACGGTGAAATTCCTATCCCGAAGAATACCAAAGAAATCGAAGTCACGACAAATTCAAGTAACCCTAATATAAAAATAAGTGTGAATTACGAATTGGATAATATAGGGGGAGAACAAGGTCTGTTTCCACCTGAAAGTTATTTTAATAAATTAAGGGATTCAGGATGGCTGGAGCTGGAAGACAAGCGATTGGGGATGTGCAATTTTTTGAAAAAGAGGATACCATAATCGCCATCGAAATACACGAAGATTCGTTTAGTATTTATGAAATGAATTAAGATGCTTAAACAGAAAGCTTGAGAGTGTGGTAAGATAGGTGAAGTGTATAAACTATACGAATTCTGAATGACTGACGGAGTGATATAATGGGTGCAAAAAGTAAAGGTGGCGGCACGGGCAGAGGTACGGGGAGTAAAGGCTGGACACGCTGGAACAAAACAGCAAAGCCAGTTAAACCTGCAAAAGGTGCTCCAACCACGGGTCCAGGCGCTAAAGATGCAAGTGGAAGCAAGGGCAATAACGTGAAAAAAAGCGGAAGCACGAAATAGCTTCCTTGAACTGGGTTATTCCTGAAGGTTAACATCTGATTTTGATCGTTAAAATCAGGTGTTTTTTTATGGATATAAGCAAGAATAAGTACGCAGATGGAAAGTAGGTTCATCGTGAGAATCGATAAATATATAAGTGAGACAGGCTTCTGCTCCAGAAGGGAAACGAAACGACTCATTGCCGCAGGCCGAATCGCTGTTAATGGCATCGTCTGTGACGCAAATATTCTTATAGAGCCAGAGGATATCGTATGGATCGATGGAGAGCCCATAACAAGCAGTAAAGGGGAGCCGGTATACCTCGCGTTGAATAAACCGATAGGCATCACCTGTACAGCTGCCCCAAATGTAGCTGGGAATATTATAGATTTTGTAGGTTATCCCTCACGAATCTTTGCGATCGGTAGATTAGATAAAAACTCAGAAGGCCTCATTTTGTTAACCAACGATGGAGATATCGTAAACAAAATGATGCGTTCTGAAAATGGGCATGAAAAAGAATACGTAGTTACTGTGGATAAGCCAGTGACGTCAGAATTCTTACAAGGGATGTCCAGCGGTGTAAACATACTTGGAGTCACAACTAAACCTTGCGAGGTTTATCGGATCACTGATTATGAGTTTAGAATTATCCTAACTCAAGGCCTAAATCTACAAATACGTAGAATGTGCAAGGAGTTAGGATATAGAGTACTAAAGCTAGAGCGCATAAGAATTATGAATATTACGCTTGATAGTTTAGAGCGAGGACAATGGCGGCATTTGAGCGGTGAAGAGCTGAGTGAGCTTATATCCCGCTTAAATTAACTTCGTGAACAAATTCTCTGGCTGCCAAGGTGATGTCTTCAGCACCCGCAATAGCTGAGATAACGGAGATACCGTCCGCACCTGCAGCTAATACTGGTGCTGCATTGTGCACCGTGATCCCACCTATGCCTACTAAAGGAATCGTAATGCCGCTGTTTCGTATTTCCTCAATAACTGATGTGCCTCGAACAGCTTGGGCGTCCTCCTTGGAAGAGGTAGGATAAATAGGACCAATGCCCAGATAATCGGCTCCATCCGCGATCGCCTGCTGAGCTTCAGCAAGCGAATGAGCGGACACACCAACGATCTTATCCTCCCCAAGCAGCTGCCTAATCGCTAGCGCAGGGGTGTCATCTTGTCCTACATGAATGCCGTCCGCATCAAGGGCGATAGCCAAATCAATATCGTCATTAACGATAAAAGGGACTCCGTTAGCATGACATATCTTTTGGAGCCGTCTTCCTAAATTAAATCTAACTTGGGCAGTTAATGCCCCTGTTCCTTTTTCACGAAATTGGAACATCGTTATGCCTCCTGCGACGGCTTCTTTTAGTACCTTGGCTGGGGACATACGACAATTCGCGCTGCCCATGATGAAATAGACTTTTAAAAGATCCCGCAGTTTATCACTGTCGATTCGCTTCATTGTTCATCCCTCGCAATCTATTCTGATAAGCACAATGATTCGTAGGCCCATGTCCTGCCCCTATGCCCAGCTCGTCTTCAATCGCCGCTTGTATAAAAGCCTTAGCTGTGTGTATAGCTTCAGGAACAGATTTACCCTTGGCAAGCTCGGCGGTAACAGCTGCTGAATAAGTGCAGCCTGTACCGTGAGTGTGTCTGGTCTGAACTCGTTGACTCTCCATAAAGATGAACTCGTGACCATCATATAGGAGATCTACAACTACCTTAGTCGAGGTATCATGCCCGCCTTTAAGCACTACATAGTTAGAGCCCATGGCAAGAATGATTTCAGCCGCTTCTTTACGTTCGTCGATTGTGGTGATGCTTTTGTTTGTAATCATTTCGGCCTCTGGAATATTGGGAGTCGTCACTAATGCTAGCGGGAGGAGATGATTGATTAAGGACTGAACAGCTTCTTGTTGTAGCAGCGTGGAACCACCTTTAGCAACCATTACAGGATCAACTACAAGATTACGCCAGCCGTATTGCTGGATCTTCTCTGCTACGATACGTATGATGTCACTGTTAAAAAGCATCCCGGTCTTCACAGCATCCGGCTTCAGATCAAGTCCAATGGAATCAAGCTGCTGAGTAATAGCTTCCAGTGTCAACGGATATACACCTTGAACTCCTAGTGTGTTCTGGGCTGTCACAGCCGTAAGTGCGGACATGCCATATACAGAAAGTTCTTGAAAGGTTTTTAGATCTGCCTGAATTCCAGCACCACCGCCGCTATCCGAGCCGGCTATGGTTAAAGCTTTGGATATTATCATTGTGTTCACTCCTTTCTGGGTCGTTATCTGAGTTGCTTAATGAATGATTTTTCTTTATAAGTTTCAGGTATGACCAAACTCAATTGATTCAGAAACTCGATTTGAAAGCTCCCCGGACCTTGACCAGCGGTTAGTTCAGCGGCGATTTCAGCAGCCACTCCGTAGAAGGAGAGAGCTTCCACTGCGGCCTCAAGAGATGCTCCTTCACTTACCGCTAGAAAGGCACCCACGACAGCGCTGAGCAAGCAGCCAGTTCCAGTAACCTTGGTTAGGATGGGGTGACCGTTGCTGGCGATAAAGGTTCTTTCTCCATTGGTGATCACATCGTCTTTTCCAGTGATGATAACTACACAACCTAACTTCCGCGCGGCAGTCTCAGCCAAGACGACTACATCGCCATCCCCTTCGCCAGCATCCACACCTTTAATAGACCAGCTCTCACCAATTACATTCGCGACTTCAGCCACGTTGCCACGTAGAGCGGTAATTTGCATCTCATTTACGAGCTTTTGTGTGACAGAGGTTCGATAAGAAGTTGCTCCCGCACCTACTGGATCAAGAACTAAGGGAACGCCATGTTTATTCGCAGATTGTCCTGCGAGCACCATGGATTGAATGGCGTAGTCATTCAGTGTGCCGATATTTAGAACAACGGCAGCCGAAAATGCGGCGATATCTACCACTTCCTCGTGAGCATCCGCCATAAAGGGGGAGGCACCGAGCGCCAAAAGACCGTTTGCTGAGAAATTGGCTACCACGATGTTGGTGATATTGTGGACCAGTGGATTGGATTCCCGTACTTTGGATAGATAACTCATGATAATTCCTCCTCAAGTTTTATGAGCGAATAGCTAATGTTTAAAGATTGATAAAAGCATCCTCAGCTTTGATGTCAGTAGACAGTAAATCATTGTCCGATAGCCATTGTCGTACCTTTTCCCAAGACGCGGGCTCTTGATATCCAAATTCATGGTCACCCGCATTCATTAGCGGTAGTAGAATCTCCAGACTCTTCTCTTCAATTTGCTTATCGAGTGGAGAGGTCGCATCTTCGTGTGCAAGCAGTAAATTTAATGCTTTTTCCGGATTCTCCTGCACATAATGCTGTCCTTTAGTAATGGCGTTTAGAAACTTTTTGAAGTAGGACTCAGAATTTTGTACTCCCTGATCGCTGGCGACAAGTACTAGCTCGTAATAATCGGGTACTCCGTAGTCCGTGGGATTGAACGAGTTAACGGGATGACCTTCTTTTTCTAGGATTAATTGTTCGTGGTTAATGAACCCACCCATAATGGCATCTACTTGCCCGGTTGCAATCGCTGGAATAAGGTCAAAGCCTACGTCGATTAATTTGCTGGCGTTAGAGTCACCCCCATCGTTATGAATCATCGTACGAATCATGGCCTCATAAAGAGGGATGGAAGAATACCCAATCTGTTTACCAGTGAGATCTTTGGGACTTCGTATGTCTCCAGCTTGAGGTACCATTAAATGATTAAGTGGATGCCTCACAATCGCTGCAATCGAACGTACTGGAATGTTCTCACTACGTGCCATGAGCACCTGAGGCTGATAACTAAGCGCTAAATCGATTTGATTCGCTGCCACAAGTTTCAGTGCATCATTGCTGTCTGCGGGCATTTGGATCTCTACGTCCATACCTTCATCTTTGAAATACCCATTTTGCTCAGCAGCATATAAAAAAGAGTGAACGGCATTGGGATACCAATCGAGCATAATCGTCAGCTTATGCGTTTGTTTATTTTCGTTATTAGAAGAATTAGCAGAAGGATTACTTACGTTGGATGCCTTTCCGCAGCTGGTGAAGATTAGAACTGAACAGATAAGAAACACGGGAATAAGCCATTTTCTTTTGGTATTCAAATCATTCATCGCTTAGATCCTCTTTTCTTTAAAAATAGTGCTTCGAGCAGAGCTATCATCAGAAACAGCACCATACCGAGCGCGGACAACAGAAATACTGCGGCGAACATTTCAGCACTTTGTATATTTCCTGCCATCCTTCGGCTAAAGTAACCGAGTCCTTTGCTGCCGCCGAGCCATTCGCCGATGGTTGCTCCAATCACGCAGTACACAATGGATAGCTTTAGTCCTGAGAAAAATGTGGGCAGCGCCAGCGGAATTTGAGTTTTAGCAAGCAGTTGCCAGCGGTTTGCACCAAATGTTAACAATAAATCCTTGTATGCCTGACCACTTGTACGAAGTCCATCATATGTACTCACGACGACTGGGAAAAATGCAGTTAGAAACACAACCGCCACTTTGCTCCACAGCGTATATCCGAACCACATAATAAAAATGGGGGATAGCGCGATTAACGGGATCGTCTGACTGATAATAAGGAAGGGATAGATGGCCTTTTCAAGCGGTCGAAACAAGAACATTCCGGTGCCCAGCAGTGCACCACAGATAACTGAAAGTACAAAACCTACCAATATTTCCTGCAGCGTCGCCAATAGATGCTGTCCGAGTAGTAATTGTCTGTGCTCAATCAAAGCGATACATATTGAAGAAGGTGCAGGGAGGATAAAGGCTGGAATCAAGTGAAGACGAACAGCTGACTCCCAGATCACAAGAATGAACAACACCAGTAGAATAAAGGGACCATAGTTATCTAGATGTTTTTTAAAAGGTATGGGCTGCATAAAGTCTCCGCTCCAACTCTTCCCGCAATGCTATAAACTGGGGTTCATAGTTCATTTTGTAATGTCTTGGCCTCGGTAAATCAACAATGATCTCCTGTAATTCGCTATGCGCGCCTCCAGACAATAAATAAATTCGATCGCTTAGCAATACCGCCTCTTCCAGATCATGGGTGATGAGCATCACCGGTTGACTTAGTTCATCCCAAAGCTCTAATAGCCAACGGTGTATCTCTCGTTTGGTCATAGCGTCGAGCGCTCCAAATGGCTCATCTAACAGCATAAGACCACCCCCGCCACCAGCCACAAGCGTTCGCAGAAATGCGACTCGCTGTTTCATGCCACCCGATAGCTCATGGGGGTATGCCTTCTCTACATCGGCTAAACCGAAGCGTGACAGCATTTCCCGAATATGAGAGATCGTCTGTTGTTTACTGAACCTTGGCTTGATTTCCCAGGGCAATAGACAGTTGTCGAGCACTGTTCTCCACGGCAGTAACAAGTCCTGCTGCGGCATGTAAGCGATCTGACCTAAGCGTATAGATGCTGATGGGCTCGAATGAATCATTATTTTCCCATGAGTGGGATCGAGCAAGCCTGCTATAGTTTTGAAAAGTGTGCTTTTCCCGCATCCGCTAGCCCCGATGACAGAGACAAACTCCCCTTGCCTGATATCCATGTTTATGTTTGCAAATATAGGGGGCTGTTTAGATTCGGGAAAAGAGTAGGTTAGTTCCTGAATGGATAGGATTGTTGTAATGATCTAACCTCCTAAAAGTTTTGTGATAGATATACTTCTTGTGTAGCTTCAAACAAAACTAGCTTCGGAAGCATACGCTAAAAGTTTTGTATAGCATAGGCTACCTGAGAAGCTTCGTACAAAACTCGCTTCGTAAGCATGTGCTTAAGTTTTGTGATTGAATGTAAACAAATAAAGACCCATTCATTTCCGGTGGGAAACAAATGGGTCAAAAAGTTCATTCAGCATAGGAACACTAAAAATGCATGGGATGAAAATTCTGCTCCACTTCCCTCCGCTGGTATGATCCAGATCAGGTTCCAAGGGTCCGGAGCTTGAAGCTCCGTCTCAGTCGGCCGACTCCCCTAGTGAAATAACAGATCCATATTTAATTTGTTTATAAATATACCATAACTTTCTGAGATGTAAAGAGAGGATCTTGTGAAGGATTATTCTAAGAATGGGTAATATAAGGGTAGAGATTTACCTAATATTACAATTCCGATGTATATAATCGGAAAAAACCATTGACGGTAACCTGATGCCAGTGTAGTATACAATTTACCGGATATATTCCGGGTAAAGAGAGGGGAATTAATAATGAGAAAAATAAGTTTAACTATTCTGTTGGCGTTAACCGTGGTGTTTGTAGCGGCGTGCGGCAATCATTCGAATACCGATACTTCTAGGAACTCTTCAGCTGTAACTAATGGCGGTACATCTTCAGCTAAAAACAGCCTGGAAGCTGTTAAAGCTAGCGGCAAATTGCGGATAGGAACGGAAGGGACCTATGCACCTTTTACTTACCATGATGCATCGGGTAAACTGACAGGTTTTGACGTAGAAATTGCTGAGGAAGTAGCAAAGCGTTTGGGTGTTGAGCCTGAATTTTTTGAGACACAGTGGGATGGTATTTTTGCCGGAATGGACGCGAAACGGTTTGATGTTATTTTTAACGAAGTATCCATAAATGAAGATCGTAAAGTGAAATATGATTTCTCTGAACCGTATATCGTATCTAAAGCGGTATTGATTGTAAGTGAAAACAATGAGGATATCAAGACTTTTGCAGATCTTAAGGGGAAAAAAGCTGGACAATCTCTAACCAGCAACCTGTCCGATATCGCCCGTGAGAACGGCGCTGAAATTGTAGCTACAGACGGCTTTAATCAAGCGATGGACCTACTGACCTCAGGCCGAATAGATGCGACTGTCAATGATGGCTTGTCTTATCTGGATCTGAAAAAACAGAAACCTGATGTGAAAATTAAAGTGGTAGATGAGATTCCTGACGGTTCGCAAAGTGCCGCTGTGTTCCTGAAAGGCAACGACGAGTTGGTGAAAGCAGTCAGTGATGCGATTGTTGAAATGAAGAGCAATGGAACGTACTTAAAGATTTCTGAGAAATACTTTGGTGCTGACGTTTCAAAATAATACAAGGTTTCGGAAGCTAACCTAGCTTGGAGCCAAAAAAGGATGCCTGAAAATGGATGACCGCAAAATACAAATTTTCTTGGATTCACTGCTACCTCTGCTAAAAGCTGGGGTGGCTTTTACCATTCCTTTAGCATTGATCTCATTTGTATTGGGACTGATTTTAGCGATATTGACTGCACTAGCTCGTCTCTCCCCATGGGTGCTTCCGAAGCTAATCGCCCGCTTTTATGTATGGGTCATTCGTGGAACCCCTTTATTGGTACAACTATTCATTATTTTCTATGGTTTGCCCGCAGTTGGAATTGTACTCGACCCATTCATAGCCGCGACCATTGGATTTACGCTTAGTGTAGGAGCTTATTCATCAGAAATTGTACGTGCTGCTATCCTGTCGATACATAAAGGTCAGTGGGAAGCGGCCTTCTCCGTTGGGATGACTCGTGCGCAAGCACTGCGCCGTGTTATACTGCCACAAGCTGCCCGTGTTTCTGTACCGCCGTTATCGAATTCCTTTATTAGCTTGGTCAAAGACACTTCACTAGCAGCGACCATTACCTATACGGAGATGTTCAGAACAGCACAGCAGGTTGCTTCCACCTCCTATGAGCCACTGCTGATCTATTGCGAAGCAGGATTGTTCTATTTACTATTCTGCTCTGTGTTGTCAGCACTGCAAAATTACTTGGAGAAACGACTGAGTCGTTACTCTGCGAGCTAAAGGAGAGACAGTTATGATTGAAATCCTTAATATGCATAAATCCTTCGGTGAGCTACAGGTATTAAAGGGCATTGATCTCAAAATGGAGCATGGCAAGGTGCTTGTTATTATTGGTCCATCGGGTTCAGGTAAAACTACACTATTACGCTGCTTTAATCTGCTTGAAATCCCTGATCAAGGAAGCTTATCGCTCAGTAATATTAAAATTAATTTTACGGATAATAAGAAAATCCCGCAGAAGTCCGTTTTGGCGTTACGTCAAAAAACAGGGATGGTCTTTCAATCCTATAATCTTTTTCCCCATATGACTGCACTTGGCAACGTGATGGAGGGGCAGGTGACTGTTCAGAAACGATCTAAGGACGAAGCACGCGAACGTGCCCTTCAGTTGTTAGCTAAAGTAGGTTTGGCGGACAAAACGGATGCTTATCCGCACCAACTGTCTGGTGGTCAGCAGCAACGGGTTGCCATCGCTCGTGCTATGGCAGTTGATCCAGAGGTGCTGTTGTTCGATGAGCCTACTTCTGCGCTTGATCCTGAGCTTGTGGGGGAAGTGCTTAAGGTTATTAAACAGTTAGCGGCAGAGGGAATGACGATGGTGATTGTGACCCATGAGATGAAATTTGCTGCTGATGTGGCTGATCGGATCATTCTGATGGATGGAGGCCATATTCTAGAGCAAGGGACTCCACAAGAAGTTCTTGAGCATCCAAAGCATCCTCGTGCTCTGCAATTTCTGAACAGAATTAGTGGTGAAGAAGTATAGAAGACGATCAACACGCAAAAAAAAGCAGTTCAGGACTATGCCTGGGCTGCTTTTTCGTGTACATCATTCAGAACAGTGGAGTGCCTCTTATAAGTTAGGATATAATACCAGTCTTCAGAAATTCCAAAGCGTTATAGAGCATTATTGCGGCTTCGGCGCGGGTGAGTTCACTTTTCGGATTAAACTTCCCGTTTGCGTCTAAACTATTGATCTTGTATTTAAGCGAACGTTGAACACTTCCTTGATAA
The DNA here is from genome assembly GCF_037977235.1 of Paenibacillus sp. FSL K6-0276. NCBI lineage: Bacteria > Bacillati > Bacillota > Bacilli > Caryophanales > Paenibacillaceae > Paenibacillus > Paenibacillus sp. FSL K6-0276. Next base: position 2,588,900 of record NZ_CP150276.1, read on the forward strand.
GAGGGATTAAGCGCAGCATCGTCAGTGATGTCTACTGGCACTAATTTGATCATCGGCAGATTACCAATGCCTTCTACCCCTTGCACTAGGTAGTTAGTGAACTCTTCTTTGGTCATTGTTTTGGTAGGATCGATATCCTTGGGAAGCTCAACACGATTGTAGTAAGCATTGATGAAGGCTTCAGCGTACCATGCTTTATCTGTGACTTTCGTGAACAAACCGCTAGCAACGGGAGCTTTGTTGAAATCAATTGCCGCGAGGCTAAGCTGGAGACCACCTGAAATGAACTGGATGCCTTGTGCTGTTGTTACTTTGGAGCTGGGTAGGAATTGGGATTCACTAACCCCTTTGATTAAGCCTTGGTTTTTTAAAGAAATGATTTTTTCTTTGCCGTTTATGTTGTCAATATCCTTAAAGGTGTTTCCAGCTGCAAACATATGGCCACCCAAAGAGAAGGAGAGAATGGTTACTGTTGTAATCGCTGCTAACGTTCTTTTTTTCATATTCATGTTCATTTCACCTCGTTGTATGGATAGGCCTCGTGGCCGCTATCAATTCCTTTAACGCAGAAAAATATGGAAAGGTTGCGCTCAAACATACATTATTTCACGGAAAAGTAGATTTCGGTAGAAATATGGGCTTGATTGGGTGAAGTAACTTTGGATAAATGGGCTGAGATGTTATAATAATGTCAGGCTCTATTCATTCGTGGTTAATTTTGTTGTGATTATATCGTAACGATTACTATTTACGTTTTATATTCTGATGCATAAATGGGTGCATCTCAGTGGGTAAGGATGTTAAAGCATTCCGGGAAGGTAGGAGATCAAATGAATCAAATTTCAAATATCAGTCAGCTGTTTGCGGCGCAAAAATATAAATTAACGCCCCAGCGTGAGGCCATAGTGAACATATTGCTGGACAATGAGAAAGATCATCTAAGTGTAGAAGAAGTATATATGCTAGTTAAGCTCAGCTATCCGCATCTTGGATTGGCAACGGTATACCGTACACTTGAGCTCTTATGCGAGCTTCACATTGTAGAAAAGATGAACTTCGGAGATGGAGTTGCTCGTTACGATCTGCGCGGGAATGATCATTCTCACATGCATCATCATTTGATATGCAGCGTGTGCGGCAGGTTGGAGGAAATTAAGGATGACTGGCTGGTGGAGCTGGAGAAGAGAGTGGAACGTGAATATGGCTTTAACGTCACGGATCACCGCCTTGATTTTAAGGGCACTTATGGCACATGTAAACGTACTGGATGCAAAAAAGAAAAAGCAAACAAAGCGGTTTCGTAAGGTCCACTTTCTAACTAAAAAAGAAGCTGTCTCAAAAGTAGTAAATGCTACTTATGGGGCAGCTTCTTTTTCGGAAAAGTAAATAGGGAAAAACTCCCTAAAAATAACTGATAATTGACCTTTATGAGTGGAAATGGGGAAATCCTCCCTATAAGTCGGCGAAATAGCTATATTTCACAACAAATCAGTTGAATTATAGGGAGATATTCCCTAGTTAGTAGTCAAATGCGCAGAAATCTCTGAATTATAGGGAGATATTCCTTAATCTTCACGCAAAGCAGCTTCTTAAATAACGTGAGAAGCGCTACGATACGTTTTAGATTGTTAAAGGAAATCCACTTATGGAATAGCCTGCGTCTTTTTTCTTAGCTTCGAGTAGGTACGAAGGATTTAATCCACGTCCCGAAGCTGCCAGGGTTACGGCTCTGAACAAGGATTACCCCTTCTCCGCGGAATCGGCAGACGAGTGCTTCACCACTGGTTAAACTGTTTAACCAGCCGGCGGCCGCTTTTTCTACCTTGTAGTCCATATAATCTGGCCATGCGACGAGATGCCCGTTATCGATAATCATCTCTTCACCAGGTGCTAAATTAATGGCGTGGATAGCTCCGAAGGAGGACAAGAACACAGTTCCTTTACCACTGATTTCAACAATAAAGAAGCCCTCACCGGAGAAGAGACCTCGCGTCAAATTTTGCATTTTGGTATTCACTTGAATGCCTTCAGTTCCAGCTAAGAATCCGTCCTTCTGAACTAACAGCTTATATGATCCGTCTAATTCGATAGCTTGGATATCACCTAATGAGCCAGGAGATAGCAGTACCTCGCTTTGACCACGTGTAGCTCTGAGTTCCTGAAAGAAAAACTTTTCTCCGCTTAGCATTCTGCCCAGACCTCGCATTATACCACCATCAGCGGTTCCTTTTAATTCTACGTTAGGTGACATTGCGACCATTGCGCCCATCTCAGCTTTCACGCTCTCACCTGGGTTCAGGTGTACCTTCAACATAGCAAAAGCACCCTCATACAAAACCTCGTAATTCATAACTTAAACCTCCGAATCTTTTTAGATAGGATAGAATACTAGCTTTTTTATAAGTGTACCGGAATTCTGGCTGTGTTCATAGTCTGTATTATGTTAAAATATAGTTGTCTCAAAGTCTCATGTATATAAGATTAAGAATTATTCACCAATTAATAGGAGAGTGGTGCACATGGCACGAACCAAGACACAAAAAGCCTTGCTAAAGGCAGAGCGCTCAGGAACCTGGTGCGCAGCTCAAAGTCGAAGATCCAATGGGGATTACGGCGCCATTTCACAGCATGTACGGTTAACGCCGAGCAAGCAGGAGCAACTGAATAAGAGTAAACACAAGGAGCGGATCTTCCAAGATGATGCTCCTTTTCTATTGGCCATTTGAAAAGAATATGTCACTAAGAGTATAGTGTTTGAAGACATAATGGATTGGAGATGTATATCTGATGAAACAAAATAAGTACGATGATACGAATTTCTTCTCAGCCTATAAACAAATGCCTCGTTCCATTGGTGGACTTGAAGCTGCAGGGGAATGGCATGTATTAAAGTCACTTCTCCCAGACTTACATAATAAAAGTGTACTTGACTTAGGATGCGGATTCGGATGGCATTGTCTGTATGCACGTGAGCAGCAGGCGAGTTCAGTCATTGGTGTAGATATCTCTGAAAAAATGCTTCAAGAAGCGCGTGAAAAAACAGACGACCCTGCCATTACCTATATCCAAATGCCTATTGAGGACATTGAATTCGCCGACTCGCAATTTGATGTGGTCATTAGTCCATTGGCCTTACATTATATCGAGTCCTTTGAAGCCATCTGTAGCAAGGTTCATGCCTACCTTAAGCCAGGTGGCAGCTTTATATTTTCAGTAGAACATCCCATCTTTACTTCTCGAAATGAACAGGACTGGTACGTGGATGAACAAGGAAATCGTCTCCATTGGCCTGTAGATCATTATCAGTCTGAGGGATTGCGTGAAACCACATTCTTAACAGAAAATGTGATTAAATATCATCGCACGATCTCAACTTATTTCAATGACCTGATTGAAGAGGGATTTGCAATAAAAGCTGTAAGGGAGCCTATGCCTTCCGATGAAATGAAAAATGATCCATGGATGAAGGACGAGGATCGAAGACCGATGTTCCTAATCATTTCAGCTGTAAAAGAATAATCATCTCATTAACATGAGTTTTGTTTGAATATAGAAACAGGGGTTGTCCTAGAAGTAGGTTTTCTGCTAAAGGGACAGCCCTATTTTCATTTATACGCCTTATCCTTATTCATACTTGTGTTCTGCTGTGTACACGGTACTGTCTAGGTGACATGCCGAAATGACTTCGGAATACGCGGTGAAAATAAGTATAATTCGCGAAACCGCAGGTTTCTGCTACTTGCTCCAGCGGCATGGGACTGAAGGTTATCCGTTCTCTCGCCATCTCTAGTCGGACATCATTTACATATTTAATAATACTAGTACCGAAGGCTTCCTTGAATAAATGAACGGCACGGGAGACAGAAATATCTACATGAGCTGCAACATCCTCCAACAGAAAAGGTAAGGTTGCATGCTCTTCAACATATTGCTTCATTCGGTAGGCCAGATAACCTTTTGGAGTAATTGCTGGCTGATCTGTAATGAGTCTGTCGATTTCCATACATAGGATTTGCAGATAACAGGCGGATATCGCTGGTGAGAAATCCGAAAGACGTCTGTGCTCAAGAATGAGCTGACGAAACAAGCCGAGGAAATTCTCGCTTAATGGCACGCTTAAGAGAGAGGGTCTCTGAGCGCGTTGCCACCATTCAACAATCCAAGTTCCTTCACAAAAAATATGATAATCTCCGCTTTCGATCCGCGGTTTACCTACAGGATAGTCTTCCTTATCTATTATTAAATAGTAAGGATCGTTAGGAGCAAACAGCATGATATCGCCGCTCTCCACTGGAGTCATCACACCGTCGATCATAGCTCGGCTTCGGCCCTCCGTTTGCAGACGAATTAAATAGTTCTGATTTCCATGACTATGAGACATATGAAAAGGTTTACGATGAAATGAAAATCCAGCTGATAATACGTAACAGGTAGTTGATTGAGTCATAGGTCCTCCTTGATGTCTTGAAATGATAATCAGATTGTTCATGTTTTAATCATATTATTCATTTTATTATATACGCTTTCATATTACTATGTACCTAAGCAATAAAGAAAGAAATCGACCATCTACGCTATACGGAGTCGATATAAGCTATGCATACAAGAATGACAGTTTAAGGAAACTGATGAGAATCAGATTAATCAATTCTGAAACAGCATTATTGTTCAAGTGATTGCTGCTATTGATCTCTTAGGGGACGAGCAGCGAAGTGAAGTTTGAATGAATTAGTAAGCTAACCTAAACCCATTGGAGTGATTAGAAATGCTGAAGATAGGTCTGCAATTGTACACGCTTAGAGAAGAACTAGAACAGGATTTTGAAGGAACACTGCGCAAGGTAGCAGCCCTTGGATATAAAGGCGTAGAGTTTTTTCACTTTTTCGGTCGTACCGCATCAGAAGTTAAACAATTGCTAAATGAGCTTGAACTGGTCGCGCTCGGCGCACATCGTCCCTATGACGCATTGTTGAATGACACAGAGGCAGAGATCTCATACAATCTTGAAATTGGAAATCCTAATTTGATTGTTCCTTATCTGTCAGAAGAACAACGTAACTATGAAGAGATTGCAGTGAATCTGAAGATCATTGGAGAAAAGTGCAAAGCAGGCGGAGCGGTTCTTCTGTATCACAATCATGATTTCGAATTAACGGATAAATATGGTGATAGTGACCGCACTGCTTTTGATGGGTTGTTTGAAGAGGTGCCGGCTGATCTACTGCAAGTGGAAATGGATACTTGCTGGGTCCATCATGCAGGCTATGATCCGGTTGAATATATCCATAAATACGCAGGTAGACTGCCGATCATCCATCTGAAGGATTTGAAGAAACATGAAGACGGCACACCGGAAACTGTTGTGCTAGGTGAAGGTGAAGTGAACCTTACTGCAATTTTAGATGCAGCTGTACAGGCAAATGTGGAGTGGGCGGTAGTAGAGCAGGATTTCTGCAGTCGTTCACCATTAGAAAGTGTAGAAGATAGTTTGAATTGGGTAAAAGCATACGCAAATCAAGGAGGAAAAGTTCATGTCTAATAAGTTGAGAATTGCTATTGTAGGTTGCGGTGGTATCGCGAATGGAAAACATATGCCAAGTTTGTCACGTCAAAAAGATGCTGAAATGGTAGCCTTCTGCGATACCGTTGAAGAACGTGCACAGGAAGCAGCAAAAACCTATGGTGCTGAAGGCGCGGCTGTTTACACAGATTACCTTGAGCTATTGAAAGCTGGAGGATTCGATATTGTTCATGTATGTACACCAAATGACAGTCACTCCGTGATTACTATTGCAGCATTGGAAGCTGGTAAACATGTAATGTGCGAGAAACCAATGGCTAAAACCACAGCCCAAGCACAAGAAATGTTGGATGCTGCCAAGCGTACGGGTATGAAGTTGTCTGTCGCTTACCAGAACCGTTATCGTTCGGATAGTGAGTACCTTAAAGCGATCTGCGAAAATGGCGAACTTGGTGAGATCTATTATGCAAAAGCAATTGCCCTACGTCGTCGTGCGGTTCCTACTTGGGGCGTGTTCCTGGATGAAGAAAAGCAAGGTGGCGGTCCACTGATCGATATCGGTACGCATGCGCTTGATCTCACCTTATGGATGATGGATAATTACAAACCACGCAGTGTTATGGGTTCGTCATTCCATAAGCTGAGTAACCGAAAGAACGCTGGAAACGCTTTTGGTCCTTGGGATCCTGAGCAATTTAAAGTAGAAGATTCGGCTTTTGGATTTATTACCATGGAAAATGGTGCTACAATTGTACTTGAATCCAGCTGGGCGCTTAATGTATCTGAGTTTCGAGAAGCTCAGACGCTTCTTGCAGGTACAGAAGGTGGTGCAGATATGAAGGATGGTCTGCGCCTAAACGGTGACCGTGGTGGACGTCTGTATGAGACCAAAGTAGATTTGTCTGCTGGCGGTGTAGCTTTCTATGACGGAGGTCAAGAGAGCGAATCCGATCGTGAAGCTCGCCTTTGGCTTGAAGCGGTTAGAGAAGACAAGGAACCTGTAGTTAAACCTGAACAGGCCCTCGTCGTTACTCAAATTTTAGAAGCTATTTATGAATCTTCACGTACAGGTCGCGCTGTGTATTTTGAAGGCACATCAGATAATTAATATGGAAACAGGAGTGGACGTCATGAGCTCAAACATACATTCCGTAGTCATCGTTGGCTTTGGAGGAATGGGAAGTTATCACGCAAAATTGATTAAGGAGACAAACTCCCTAGAAGTGGTTGGAACATATGACGTGCTTGAAGCACGTCGTACGGACTCCATCAAAGCTGGTTACAAGGCTTATGAGAGTTATGAAGAAGTATTAGCAGATCCTGCAGTTGAGATTGTTCTTATTGCTACACCAAATGATGTGCACAAAGAAATTGCTATACGTGCGCTCCAAGCTGGCAAACATGTTATTTGTGAGAAGCCGGTCGCTATGTCGAAGCAAGAGCTTCAAGAAATGCTGGCCGCTGCAGATGCAGCAGGACGTGTGTTCATGGTTCACCAGAACAGACGTTGGGATGAGGATTTCTTAACTATCAAAAAAATGTATGATCAAGAGACCATCGGTTCTTTGTTCCAGATCGAATCTCGCGTACACGGGGCGAATGGTATTCCAGGAGACTGGCGCCATGTCAAGGCGCAAGGTGGAGGAATGCTGCTGGATTGGGGCGTTCATTTATTGGATCAGCTCTTATTTATGATCGACAGCAAAGTCACCAGTGTGAGTAGCAGTCTGAGCTTTATTCTAGGCAATGATGTAGATGATGGTTTTGAAGCCATTCTGCAATTTGAGAATGGGATTAAAGCTATCGTTGAGGTTGGCACAACCAACTTTATTACGCTACCTAGATGGTATGTGAAGGGTATTGAAGGTACTGGAATTATTGAAGATTGGTCTTTAACTGGACGATTAGTAACTAGAAACAATGAAGGTGAAAAAATCGAGCCGAAGCCTATTCGTGCAGGTGTAGGATTAACCAAAACTATGGCGCCTCCTTCGGAAGGGGCTACCATTACAGAAGCTTTACCTCAACCAGCGGAACTACGCTCTAGCTTCTATGACAATTTCGCAGCCGTTATTGAGGGAACAGCCGAACCAATCGTTAAGAATGCTGAAGTAATACGTGTTCAGAATTTGATTGAAGCTATTTTTGAATCTGCTGAGAAGAATCAAGTGCTGAAAGACTTCGATATGTATGGTGAAGGTAAGTAAACTATTTGCAAAAGAGGTGACTTACAATGAAACTTGGAGTATTTATGGTCTTGTTTGGTGGTCGCAAGCTGGAGGATGCTCTTGATTATGTAGCATCCAAAGGTCTAAGGGCGGTAGAGGTCGGTACAGGAGGCAATCCTGGTAACAGTCATTGTGATCCTAAGATGCTTCTCGAGAATGAGACAGCATTGAAAGAATTCAAACATGCCGTGGAATCCCGTGGATTGACGATCAGTGCACTGAGTTGTCACGGAAATCCGCTACACCCACAAAAAGAGCTTGCCCAAAAGGATCATGAGGACTTTGTGAACTCGGTCAAATTGGCGCAAAAGCTAGGTGTTCCAGTCGTTAATACGTTCTCTGGATGTCCAGGTGATCATGAGGGTGCCAAGTATCCGAACTGGCCGGTAGCTCCATGGCCAAATGATTATCAAGAAATTCTGGATTGGCAATGGGAGAATAAAGTGATTCCTTACTGGACCGAATGGGGAGCATTTGCCGCAAAGCATGATGTGAAGGTTGGTCTTGAGCTGCACGGTGGATTCTCCGTCCACACACCAGGTACGCTGCTGCGACTCAGAGAAGCTGCGGGTGAAGTGATCGGCGCTAACCTAGATCCGAGTCATATGTGGTGGCAAGGGATTGATCCGGTGCAAGCGATTCATATTTTGGGGCGCCAAGGCGCAATCCATCACTTCCACGCTAAAGATACAGTCATTGATCCAGTCAATGTCAATATGCATGGCTTAACAGATATGCAATCCTATACCAAAATGCTTGACCGTGCATGGCAGTTCCGTTCGGTTGGCTTTGGACATGATCTTAAGACTTGGGCTGACATTATGAGCGCTCTTCGTTTGGTGGGTTATGATTATGTAGTCAGTATTGAGCATGAAGATGGATTGATGTCTGTGGAAGAAGGCTTCTCCAAAGCTGTAAGTAATCTTCAACAAGTGTTGATTGAGGAGCCACTGACAGAAATGTGGTGGGTTTAAATTAATTGATGAACAGCTGTAATTTCTGGTGAAAGCAGTAGTGAATCAATTATATAGATATAAGAAATGACGTGCGCAAGCACGTCATTTTCCTGTATCGATAATCTGAATCTTAAACCATACAAATTGGAGGACGATCATGCAGCCGATAAAAATACAGAGAGAACACAAACTTCAGATTACATCCAGTATTCAGGATTATTTTGATACGGAGTTATCTAGCGAAATTGGCCAATTAGCAAGTGAGAATCTTCTCGATTTTATGCTCAAAGAACTCTCGCCTTATATTTATAATCAGGCACTGGCAGACGCCCGTAAAGTGATTGAGCAAAAGATGATTTCCATAGAAGAAGAAATGTATGCTCTCGAGCAACCATTAACATTAGGGAAAAGATAACCCGCGACACGATTTAATATTTATCGCAGATTTGTAATCGTAACTTCTTCTGGATCAGTCTCGACTTCATAATCTACACCATCCGTCTTGAAACCAAATAACTGGAAGAACTCCAGTTTGTAGCTTTGTAGATCTGTCAGTTCATAGATGTTGTCTGTAGTGAGTTCATCCCAGATCTGAGTCACTTGATTCTGTACAGCTGGGGACATCTCCCAGTCATCTATTCGGATACGGCCTTCTTCATCCACTGGAGTCCCTTCTAATGCATAGAGACGCTCTGCAAACAACCGATAGGTTTGCTCAATACAGCCTTCATGAAGTCCTTTCTCTTTCATGACTTTGTATAGCGCAGAAGTGTACAGGGGTACGACAGGAATCGCCGAGCTAGACTGTGTGACGAGACCTTTCGTAACCGCTACATATGCCCGACCATCTATAATAGAAAGTTCTTCGTTAAGCGTATGTGCTGTTGATTCGAGATGATCTTTTGCACGCCCAATCGTGCCTTTGCGATATACGGATTGGGTGAGTTCTGGTCCAATATAAGAGAAAGCGATTGTGGTGGCATGATCAGCTAATGCTCCAGCTTCCAGGAGTGCTTCAATCCAAAGCTGCCAATCGTCACCACCCATGACTCGAATGGTATCATCGATTTCCTTGTCGGTAGCGTGTTCGATGGAGATTTGGCTTACCTCACCTGTATGAAAGTTTACGGTTTTATTCGTGTAGGTATCTCCTATAGGTTTAATTACGGAGTTATAAATTTCACCCGTCACAGGATCTGTTCGGCGAGCAGAAGCCACACTGTATATGACTAGATCAACTTGTCCCAACTCACTGAGAATCAGTTGTATGGTTCTATCCTTGGTCTCCTTGGAGAAGGCATCACCGGTTACGCTGAAGGATTGAAGACCAGATTTCTCTGCAAGCTCTTCAAAAGCTGCTGAATTGTACCACCCAGCAGAGGCTGTACGGGTTCCATTGCTGCTGCTCTGGCGGTAGACACCCACCGTGCTGGCTCCAGCCCCAAAGGCGGCTGTAATCCGTGAGGCGAGGCCATATCCTGTAGAGGCGCCAATGACAAGCACCTTGCGTGGTCCTTTGATCTCGGGTTGTGTCTGGATATATTCGATTTGCCGTTCTACTTGACGAGCGCAACCTTGCGGATGGGCGGTAGTACAGATAAAGCCGCGTGTTCTAGGTTTGATAATCATGATAATGGTTTCCTCTCTTTCATAAAAAGCAGGCTAATGATACTCGTTAGTTCTAATTTTAACAATTTTCATTCAATTGGAGAAGGATTGTTTATCGTTAATACTAAATCTTAATGGTGGTGAGAGCTTGGAAAGTTTTACTAAAACGAAATTAACGACAGATCAGCAGAGCATTCTAGTAGGTGCTGCTTTTGGAAGTCATGTGAACATTATTCGAAGTACGGAACTGACGGGAGGTTATTTTAACGCAGCATATGACCTTCTATTGTCAGATGGTAGAGCCATGATCCTAAAGATAGCGCCATCAGATGAGACAGACACCCTTAGTTACGAGCACGATATCATGGCTACTGAGGTTGCAGCGATGCAACTGATGAAGTCTAAAGGGACAGTACCCGTGCCTGAGGTATACGCTTATGATAACAGTAAAAATTTGATTTCGAGTGAGTTTTTTTTCATGGAGAAAATAATCGGCCAGCCCTATAATGAAATTAAGGAAGAACTGAGTCCGCAGCAGAGAATAAGTATTGAGGCAGAGTTAGGTCGTTATTGCCAGTTAATTAATGAGATTCATGGTGAGCGTTTCGGATTATTCAATGCGTCCACACAGATAAAAGGGACTTCGTGGCGGGAAACATTTAAGCATTTAATGATGAACTTGCTTGACGATGCACGTCGTTTAAAGGCAAAGATGCCCATTCCGTTAGAAACCGTTGAGGCAGAGATCATAAGTCGCCTACATGTTATGGATGTGGTCACTGAGCCTCGTTTAGTACACTGGGATTTATGGGACGGCAATGTGTTTGTGCGAGAGGGCAGCATTGTCGCATTGATTGATTGGGAACGGGCACTGTGGGGCGATCCGCTTATGGAATATTATTTTCGCTATATTGAGAATTCCGAGCATTTCTGCAGAGGTTACGGGAATAGCTTCGACAACCCTAATGAATGTGCTCGCAAAAAACTCTACGATTTATATATCGACTTAATTTACTTCATCGAGTGTTATTCGCGCAAGTACGACAGCCAAGACCACCTTAAGTGGGCACATGATAATCTGCTAGAGGGCTGGGATCGGTTCATGGCTTAACACATTTTTGGCACAACTACAATATAGAAGATTAGGAGGAAGAACAGGAGGAAGGGGACGCTCATGTTTGAATGGCTGAGTGTACATATAAATGAGGTAAATTTACTGTGGCTGTTGCCGTTACTATTTATGTTTCACGATCATTTATGCGAAAAATGTATCGCTCGATGATGCACATGACTACACGTAATTTTGCTTTGGATGTGTTATTCGTGTATATTTTGATAGTGGCAGTAACCTGCATCGCAGTATTCTTTTCATACCATTTATTGTATTTAGCAGTACTTGCAGGGTTCTTCTTCCATTTATTTACTCATCTTGGACAGACTATTTATTTGGAAATGTATACACCTAGCGTTGTTACAATAGTACTAGGAGTTCTTCCTTATTCTATTTATGCGTATTATCGACTATTGGATGACAGCGTGGTATCAGTCGCAGCTAGTGAATAATAAGCACGCAATAAACAGAACTAGTACTAAAGTCTGCTGCTAGCCATATTTTTTCAGAAAAATCTTGACTAGAACCCTTAAAACTAGATAAAATAATACTTATTGCTTACAACATGCTGAGAATCATTATCATAATTGACGAGGAAATGAGAGGGTGACAAGATGGAGCGCCTTTTAGAGGTAAAAGACTTAGCGATATCATTCAAAACACACGGCGGAGAAGTGCAAGCAATCCGTGGTGTTAGCTTCCATGTAGATAAAGGTGAAACTCTAGCGATTGTTGGGGAGTCAGGTTCCGGTAAAAGTGTAACCTCACAAGCAGTTATGAAGCTAGTTCCTACTCCACCAGGTGAATATAAACGCGGACAGATTCTTTTCGATGGACAAGATTTGATTGGCAAGACTGAGAAGCAGATGCAGAAAATTCGTGGTAAAGAGATCGGTATGATCTTCCAAGATCCGATGACCTCACTGAATCCGATGATGAAGGTCGGTAGACAAATTACTGAAGTGCTGCTCAAACATGAGAATATTTCCAAGGCTGATGCGAATAAACGTGGGATTGAGCTTCTTAATCTTGTGGGTATTCCTTCACCAGAACGTCGCTTTAATCAATATCCACATGAATTTAGTGGTGGTATGCGTCAACGTGTAGTTATAGCAATGGCGCTTGCTGCGAACCCTAAACTTCTGATTGCGGATGAGCCGACTACAGCGCTCGACGTAACCATTCAGGCACAAATCCTTGATTTGATGAAAGAATTGCAGAAGAAGATTGATACGGCTATTATTTTTATCACCCATGATCTCGGGGTTGTAGCAAGAATGGCAGATCGCGTAGCAGTAATGTATGCCGGACAAATTGTTGAAATGGGAACAGCGGAAGAGATCTTCTATGATCCAAGACACCCATACACTTGGGGCTTGCTAGCTTCCATGCCAAGTTTGGAAAGCAAAGGATCTTTGCTCACAGCGATTCCAGGTACACCACCCGATCTGATCAAACCGCCAAAGGGTGATGCCTTTGCACTACGTAGCACTTATGCTATGCAGATCGACATGGAAAAAGAGCCACCTATGTATAAAGTTTCGGATACACATATGGTGAAGTCTTGGCTGTTGCATCCGATGGCTCCTAAGGTTGAGCCGCCGGAAGTCGTTAAGAAGAGACAACGCGTGCTTAAGAACACTTATCCAGAGCCTGTTTTAGTGGAAAATAACGCTAAATAAGCTGCTTAACTTATGTGAAATTCAAATTAATAACGTCAGGCCATTTCGATGGCTTGGCGTTTTTTTTATGGGAAAAAATTCACTACGATTTAAATGGATGTGAAATAATACGAACTTAATTAAATGAAAGGATAGACTTTTTTTTCGTTTCAAGATGAAAAGGCATACATAGGGGGTATAACAATGAGAAAAGCCGTATCGAACAATATTGAAGGGACCTACAAGAATAAGGGTGTCATTCTGAAGTCAGGTATGGCAGGTATTGGTGATGACGGAGAAATTTACGATGCCACTCAAAAGCCGAATGTAGTGGATCCTGATGTGTTTTTTGATAAAGAAGGAAAATTGTGGATGGTTTACGGTTCTTATTCCGGTGGTATTTTCATTATGGAACTAGATGCTAATACAGGATTCCCACTACCAGATCAAGGTTATGGCAAAAAGCTTCTTGGTGCGAATCATGCTCGGATAGAAGCCCCATATATGTTGTATAGTCCTGAAACGGATTACTACTATCTGTTCCTATCATATGGTGGTCTGACTGCAGATGGTGGATATAACATCTGTGTAGCTCGTTCAAAGACGCCGGATGGACCTTTCGAAGATTCAGAGGGTCAGGATATGATTAATGCACAAGGATCGCCTACCGTATTGTTCGATGATCCAGCATATGCTCCTTACGGAGTTAAACTAATGGGGAATTCGAATTCCTGAATACGGATGACGAGCTGCCAGTGAGTGGTGAAGGATATGTATCACCAGGTAATAACTCAGCATTTTATGATGAAGAGAATGGCAAGTATTATCTGATTCAATTGACGAAGAGTGGTAAGATCAAGGGCGCTGTAAAGGGGAAGTGGAAGCTTATCGATGATCCTACTTCAGAGCTTACTATTGACGGTTCTACTTATAAAGGTGTGTTCCAGAAAGAGTGGAATGAAGCTACAGCAAGTAATGGGGTTCCAATTAGTCCTGAGAATGACTAAGCTGGAACCTCATTTTATTTATGAACGGTCAGTCTTCAAACTTCCGAATTACAATGACAGCATTATGCCCACCGAAACCAAAGGAGTTAGACATTCCTATATTAAGATCAGTTTTTCGCGCAATGTTCGGGACATAATCTAGATCACAGATGGAATCCTTGATCTCTTGATTAATAGTAGGGGGAATGATTCCTTCTTGTATACTCTTAATCAGGGCTATGGCCTCTAGGCCACCAGCCGCCCCTAAAGCGTGTCCGATCATAGACTTATTAGCTGTTATAGGAATCCGATGCGCTTGATCGCCGAATAACTTCTTTATCGCAAGAGTTTCGGAGCGGTCACCTACTACTGTACTTGTGGCATGAGCGCTGATTACATCCACATCATTAGGTTGGAGATTAGCTTCATTCAGTGCAAGCTTCATTGCCTGATAAGCACCGATTCCTTCCGGATGGGTAGCGACCATATGATAGGCATCAGAGCTGGCACCATAGCCGATGACCTCTTCGTGAATCTTGGCATTTCTACGCTGCGCGTGAGAGAGTGACTCCAGAATGACAATGCCTCCTCCTTCCCCGATGACAAATCCGTCCCGCCCCCCGTCAAAAGGTCGACTCGCCTTAATAGGCTCCTCATTTCGAGAGGATAAGGAGGTGGCATTGCCGAAACTGGCTAAGGAGATTTCAGTAATGGCTGCTTCTGATCCACCAGCAATTACTATGTCGGCACCACCATGACGGATCAACCGGAAGGCTTCACCGATCGCCGTATTCCCAATAGAGCAGGCAGTTACTGGAGACATCGTAGGACCTAAAGCTCCTAATTTAATGCTGATCATCGCCGCAGCCATATTGGAGATCATCATGGGAATTAAAGTGGGGCTGACCCGATCCGGTCCACGGCCCTTTAGCACACTCCCTTGCTCTATCAAGGTTTGAATCCCTCCAACGCCTGAGCCTACATATACACCGACTCGTTCCTTGTCAATCTGATCAAGCTGTAGACCGGAATGTGTCCACGCATCTTCAGCGGCTGCGAGTGCGAACTGACTAAATCTATCCATTCTGCGTGCCTCTTTACGGCCAAATCTGGCCTCCGCATCGAAATCATGCACAATTCCTGCAATCTTTGACTTAAAGTTAGAAGTATCAAATGAAGTGATTGGGGATATACCCGACTCACCAGAAACCAGACGATCCCAGAATTGATCTATTGTATTTCCAAGAGGCGAGATTAAGCCCATGCCTGTAATAACTACGCGTTCCATAATGATCCTCCTCGACTTGTGTATATTAGTATTTTTCCACTTATTTTATCCTATTACAAGTTATCGTTTATCCTAGTATAATTTGTACTATACTAAGAAATGTAACAGGGAGGAGAGTGAGCCTATGGCTAATCAGATGAGACTACAGGCATTATCAGATTTCTTAAAAGCACGCCGTGCAGCGATCTCACCCAGCTCTGTTGGACTGCCAGAAGGCACACGCAGGAGAACGCCTGGACTTCGCAGGGAAGAAGTTGCACAGCTAGCGGGGGTAAGCAGCACCTGGTATACGTGGCTAGAACAGGGTAGGGATATAAAAGTTTCGTCATCGGTTCTGGACTGTATTGCGACTTCACTCAGGCTGACTCCGGATGAGCGGAAGTATCTTTTTGCACTAGCACTAGAAACAGGAACGGGAAACGTTCTATTTCAGCAAGATGAATCCTCTGTAATCAGTCCTTCTCTTCAGAAAATATTACAAGAGCTTAAGACTTGTCCTACGATTATTTCGGACCGACGCTGCGGGATTGTAGGTTGGAATGAGGCTGCAGCACATGTGTTTCTCGATTTCTCTAAGCTACCAATCGAAGAGAGAAACATGATTCGTTTATTATTTGTTCGCAAGGAGTTCAGACGTTTAGCCGTAAATTGGGCACAATTCGTAAGTGGTTATCTTTCCATTTTCAGAGCTTATTACGGACAATATGTAGAGGATCGTTGGTACGATGAATTCATTGAGGAATTAAAAGGGCTGCATCCGGATTTTAATGAAATGTGGGAACAAAGTCGGGTAAGTTCTGCTCCAGATGTTCTACTCGAATTTAGACATGCCAAGGCAGGAAAGATGTTATTTCATTTAACCTCGCTACAGGTTCATGGCAGTGCCGATTTACGTTGTAGTATTTATACTCCTGCCCCAGATTCGAATACTGAACTTAAGCTGCAGCAGCTTATGGAACATACGATAAAGTAACAAAGATAGTAAAATTAAATATTATGTGTTTTTGGTCAATCTATTCGTCCAAGCATCTTCTTATAGATCTCATAAAATAGAGTATCACAATTAAGGAGATGAGATTATTGGCCAAAACAATTATTGATTATAATGCAACCGTAGTAACACCTATTGCGAATGGTGTGAATATCCTTGTTCCAACCAGTCCTGCAGGTGTATCCATTGCGACCACTTCGGTCTTTATTGATCCTGCTAACCCAGCTTCTGCAACGAATAGAGTGGAATTGACTGCAACATTCGGATATCGTTCGATCGTGGGGGATCCAGAAATCATTATTCGTCTATGGCGTGCAGGCACCGAAATTTATTATGCACTAGCAGGAGATGCATTTAATGGTGATGACGAGTATTCACTTGTTTCTCTGCAAATGATAGAGCAAGCTCCTTTTGGCACGCAAAACTATCAATTAATAGTAGAGAATCGTAATGCAGCATCTACAGCACGAGTGATTGGTCCGATTACCTTCACTGCGATTGCTATCGGAGGCTAATTAGTAATAGATAAAAAAACACGAGGCCTCACATTTTGTGATGTTCCCGTGTTTTTTTATTTGTAGTTATATAATAATCCAAGCTAAGCATGGGTCTTTTTGCTATAAATCCGGCACAATATCAATCCGAACAGCATACCGATAAATGACATTACGGATATCGTTAAGTATAGGGCCTTACCACCAAAGGCTTCATATAATGCTCCGCCAGCATAAGAAGCGAGAATGCCTGATACACCGAAGAACAGCAGCGCCAGTACAGTTTGACCCGTAGCACGCCATTCCTCAGGCACAATACTATACAGATATTGAATAGCTGCGGAGTAGAATACCGGGAAGGTAAGGATTTGAAGAATCTGTAGATAAGCTAGCAAATGCGGATCAGTAATCCAAGCTGAAATAAAGAATCGAAGAAAATAAAAGGCACCGGAAATCGAAATAATGATTAACTCTTTTCCTTTTCGCAACCACCAAAAGCTTAGGGCAAAAACAATAATTTCACTCATTGCGGCGATAAAGAAAGATTGACCTACTAATTCAGGACTGCCACCAAGCTCGCGGATATAAACACCAAGAAACGTATCGTTCATTCGTGCAGGAACGGAGCTAATAAATATGAGCACTAGAAACAGCAGTGTTTCTTTGTTACTAAGAAAATGCTTCAGGCTGTCAAGTGTAACCGGTTTACCGGTGACTGGAGCATCTGGCATGAACCAGCTGACTATAAAGCTTGTAAGGCTAATCGCAACGAACAACATGGCCATCCCATGGGAGCCGAAAAAACTCATCACATAACCTGTGAGCAAGGCCATTACACCGTACCCCAGCGCACCGTATGTACGTATGGACCCGTAGCTGATTCCAGCTGCCTCGGAGATCTGGAAATTCAAGCTTTCAGCTAGCGGATCGATAGGCATCAAGAAGAAATAGAGCAGCATAGTAAAAAGAATAAGTCCCACATAGCTGCTGGAATCGAATAGAAAGTATCCCGTCACCGCAGAACATAACAGTAGAACTAGTAGTACTTTGCGGATCGTTCTTGTTTTGTCACTGATCATCCCCCATAAGGGTTGAGCGATAATGGTAACAAAACCTCCAGTACCAATAATGAATCCAATTTGCGCCGGGTTTAGACCCTGCTCACCTAGATAGACTGGCAGAAAAGGAATAAACATAGCCAGTAGCGCAAAATACAAAAAGTTAAACCCTCGTAATAGTGTTGGTGCATTCATAAGTCTCTTTACCTCACATATTAAATAAAATTTGTTTAGAGTCAATTTGGTTATTGTATCATGGATGTTGAATGATTAGGATATAAATCTATGATAAACTGAAAATAATTAAAGCAAAATGCAAGGAGAAAAGTCAATGATAAAGCTGGTATCTTGGAATGTTAATGGCCTTCGGGCATGTGTCAAAAAAGGGTTTAATGACTATTTCAAAGAAGCAGAAGCAGATATTTTCTGTGTTCAAGAGACGAAGTTGCAAGAAGGGCAAATTACTTTAGAGCATGCCGAGGAATATGATCAATATTGGAATTACGCAGTGAAAAAGGGCTATTCAGGCACGGCAGTGTTCACCAAAATCAAACCGATCTCTGTGAGATATGGGATGGAAGAAGATGAAGAAGCGGAAGGTCGGATCATTACATTAGAGTTCGAACATTTTTATCTGGTCAATGTCTATACACCTAATGCCAAACGAGATCTGACTCGATTGGAATATAGAATGGAATGGGAAGACCGCTTCCGCAATTATCTCTTAGAGCTGGACAAGCGTAAACCAGTTGTTGTCTGCGGAGACCTAAACGTAGCCCATGAGGATATTGATATCAAGAATGCAAAGGCTAACCGAGGTAACTCCGGTTTTACCGATGAAGAGAGAGGGAAAATGAATACGCTGCTAGAGTCCGGCTTCATAGATACGTTTAGATATCTTCACCCAGAACTAGAAGGAGTATACTCGTGGTGGTCTTATATGCCGAAGGTGAGAGAGCGGAATGTAGGCTGGCGGATTGATTATTTCTTAGCTTCTTCTAGACTTGCGCCTAATGTACTTGATGCTCAAATCGATTGTCATATCATGGGCAGTGATCATTGCCCAGTAATCTTGAAACTTGCTGATTTTACGAACTAAATAAAGAGAGTTAAGGCCGCTAAGTTCCTGAGAGAGGACGAAGCGGCCTTTATTTTATGAAAGTAAACCTATTGTGTATTAAATTCTGCCAACGATCTCAACGAATTCAAGCGGGCCCATATTTACATTTAGCCGCTGCTTAAGGATTAGCATGTTCTCTAGAATTTTAATATCAAGTGTAATCAAGAAAGGCATTTCAACAAACAGCAAGGATAATAGAAGCTGATCTTCTGCAGACCAAGTAAAGCTGGACATGATCCGGTTCGTAGAAGACTCAAGGATATGTGCAAAGCTTTCGACCCATTGCCCTCGGCCAAGACGAATAACTTTTTGCTCACCATGCTCATCTACTAAAGTAAGTTCAGCTTCGTTGTTGTTAAAAGATATGGATAAGGTAGCTAGTGAAAATTGGTTGTTTTCGAACTTAAATGTTTGGCCGTTGATTTGCTCTTCTAGAATAGATGACAGTTGCAATTGTGGAGGATCAATGGATAAATTCTGTAATTTGTCAATCAAATTGGCTGTTGATGTTTGATCTTCCTGAAGGGGGGCTTCCTTCATGTTGGGTAGTAGATGCTCCCACACTTCATTCAATATACCCTGAATACTATTTGTTCCGGCAGTGATAGCAACTACAGCATCTTTTTCTGGAAGCACGATACAGATTTGACCGAATGCACCGTCTGCCCGGTAAGCTCCGTGCTGGCATTGCCAGAATTGATATCCATAGCCCATCGTCCAGTCATGATCGCCTTCGCCATTTGAAATGCGTTTAGAAGTGGCTTCATAGATCCACTCCTCAGGCAGAAGACGCTGATGATTCCAGATGCCTTTCTGCAAGTATAGCTGACCGAATTTAGCGATATCCTCTGTGGTTATGTTTAAACCGAATCCGCCTGTGTTGATTCCACGTGGACATGATTCCCAAGTTGCACCACGGATGCCAAGAGGCGTGAAGAGTCGTGGTTCTAAATATTTTAGCAGCGTTTCGCCGGTGACCTTTTGAAGAATTGCGGATAACATGTAAGTAGCGCCGGTATTATAGAGAAAGTGCGTTCCAGGTTCTTTTTCCACAGGGACCGTGAAGAAGGCTTTCACCCAATTTCCATCTGCACTTTGATGAAGTGAATCCATAGTATCCACGACTTGCCCTGTTCCCATCATCAATAGATGCTTAATGCTCATCTTGGATAAATTGTCCGTAATCTCTTCAGGTACATCTTCCGGGAAAAATGAAATGACCGAATCGTCGAGCGTGATTAACTTTTCTGTAACCGCAAGTCCGATAGCGGTTGAGGTGAAGCTTTTGCTAAGGGAAAATAACATATGTGGAAGGTCAGACTTATAAGGAGACCACCAACCTTCAGAGATCACATAACCATGCCGAAGGAACATAAAGCTGTGCAGACCTAAATTTTGATTCTCTACTGCACTAATAAAGTTGGATATTGCGGCTGATGAAATGCCCTGCTCTTCTGGAAGACTTCTAGTTAACTGCAAGCTACTTGTAGTTTCCATTCATTCATCTCCTAAATTTTGAGAATCCTTACCTTCCTATTCTATTATAAATTCCAATCTATAAACACCATATAAAAGAGAGCATTTTTAATCTTCTATAGGGCTGCTGTTTGAGGCATCGGAGATACGTCTTTTCTCTGGCCATGAAATAACATGCGAGGTTCGGCTCAATTTCTCATAAATTAGCTGATCGTCTTTTTTGAATATCTTAATGACCAAATGAATAAAGAAAGCTAGGTCTACCAGTAGAACAAGGAGATGAACAATCATATTCCATATGGATGACAGGTGTCCCGTCACGGCAGAATTGATGAGGAGAACGTGAACTCCAAGCATCACCCAATATAGCAGACCATATCTGATCAAAAGAGCCCAGAAAGATGCCCGATTACAGCTGTTCGTTACCCGAATACGTACAATCCATTTGCCTAAAGTCCGCCCACCTGTGAGAGATGGAATTAGCATGAAGTAAATACCTGTTGCAATCCAGAAAGCACTTCTTATATCGAATCCATAAAGTACACCGAATCCAATGATCCACACCATACTATCGATGAGAAAAGCAATCCCTCTGCGGGTGTAGGAGACTCTTTTGGCAGATCGATCGATATTCGTATCCAGTTGTTCTATACGTGGCAGCAACCCGTTGATCCAAATGGCAATTCGAAATCCAAAGATACCTCCCAGAGTGTTGGTAATTAGATCATCGACATCAAATAGACGGTAGGGATGGTCAAAGAATCCGTAGATACCTGTAACCTGAGTGATCTCAAAGGATAACGAAAGAAAAAAGGACAATAGAATACACACGCCCCAACGCGTTCGAAAATAATAGCCCAGAAACATTCCAAACGGCACAGTCATAGCGATGTTAAATATAACTTGTAAAAAAGCGGGTTCACGCAGTATCGACCAGTAAGTTGAGATCTGATCAGGTATGATCGATGAACCATCCACTATATCTTGTATGAATTGTAGAGGGTTGAGCTGAAAGATACTTCCAGAAGGTGCCACATTGTGCCGGGATGAAGGTAATGGCAGCAAAACGAGAAAATAAGCGTTCATCAGATAGAGCAGCAGTAAGTATAGGATTAAGGCTCTAAGCTTATGGATATAGCCGTGTCTACGGTATTGAACGATGAGAAAAGGTAGTGTGAAGATCAGCGCTGCTATAGGAAACATCATGAACGCATAAGAAATAGGGAATACATACGAATGAAACATAGGTCACCTGCCGTAGAATTTTTTTTTGTAAAAAGAATTGATTGTCACTAGTAAATTAGCTTTACCGGCTCATTATAAAATTTTATGATAGGGAACTCAACTTATTTATTCCACGCATCCGGCATACACATGTCTATAGAGGAGCGTGAAGATGATGGAGAAAAAGGTGCAGCAGTATTATCGACTGAAGCAAAAGCAAAAGGAAATCGAAAAAGAATTGGCGGATCTTCGTCAAGACATTCTAAGTTATTGTAGTGAGCAAGGGGCAACTGAGGCTGAAATCGGAAGCTACAAAGTGAAGCTAGTGCTGCAAAATCGCAAAGAATATGATGATCTGAAGTTATATGAAACCTTGTCAGACCCCGAAGTGTGGCGTATGCTCTCGAAATCAGACCCGGCGAAGGTGGCAAGTTTGACCAAGCTAAACGTAATCTCAGAGGACAAGATTATGCATACCTATTCTTTAAAGACCGTAACTTTGCTGCAGGTGGATAAAAAATAAGGGTTTACATGAGCGGTCCCTTAATGGGGGCCGCTTTATTTTATCGAATCGCAACTCTTAGCATTTTGCGTTAAAATAAGAAGTGAAGCTGACCGTCTGCTAATTAAGGAGCTCCGGTGCTTTGGTGCGACAGTAAAGCGACCATAGAGATGGAGGAAAAGAAATCATGAAAGATTTTGATGTAATGTTAGAGAAATATGCGAACCTGGTTGTAAAAGTAGGGGTAAATGTACAGCCTGGACAAGTCTTAATGGTGCATGCACCTATTGAAACTGCAGAGCTTACTCGCTTGATTGTAGGTAAAGCCTATGAAGCAGGAGCAAAATATGTAATTGTTGATTGGGACGATGAAGCGACTACACGTATTCGTTACGAAAAAGCTCCAGAAGATTCCTTTGATTACTATCCACAGTGGCAAGCAGAAATGATGGAGAAGTTTGCGGAAGAGAACGGCGCCATCTTACATATTAAAGTACCAGATCCGGAATTGTTCAATGGTATTGATTCTTCCAAAGTATCAAGAGCGGTTAAAGCGGCAGCTGTTGCTCGTAAGAACTACTCCAAATATACTCGTAATAGTAAAATCAGCTGGTCCCTCGTCAAGGCTCCAACGCGTGCTTGGGCGAACAAGGTGTTTGCCGATCTTCCAGAGGAAGAGCGAGTGGAGGCAATGTGGGAAGCGGTATTCCAGATGAATCGTGTAGGTAGCGATGATCCGGTAGCCGCTTGGAGAGAACATATCGGTCAATTGAAAGAAAGTCAGGATAGAATGAACGCTAAGCGTTATCAAAGCCTGCATTACCGCGCTCCGGGAACGGATCTACATGTGGAACTTCCGGAAGGCCATCTATGGCGTGGAGGCGGCGGAGAGAATGATCAGGGCGTCTATTTCGTGGCTAATATGCCAACAGAAGAGATTTATTCTATGCCCCATCGTACAGGAGTTAACGGTACGGTAAGAAGCACACTCCCACTGAATCTGAACGGACGTCTGGTCGAAGGACTTTCATTTACTTTTAAAGATGGAAAAGTAGTAGCATATGAAGCTGAATCCGGACGTGAGCATCTGACCTCGCTGCTGGAAACGGATGAAGGCGCGTCCTATTTAGGAGAAGTGGCCCTGGTACAGCATGATTCTCCCATCTCACGTCTGAACCGGATTTTCTATAATACCGGGATTGATGAGAATGCCTCCTGCCATTTCGCGTTGGGAAGTGCCTATCCTGTCAATATTGAAGGCGGCACAAAGCTTACGAATGAAGAGCTTGTGGCACGAGGTGCTAATGTCAGCTTAACGCATGTCGATTTTATGATTGGCTCTGCTGAGCTGGATATTGATGGAGAGTTAGCAGATGGCACGATTGAACCGGTATTCCGTATGGGAAATTGGGTGCTGTAAGGTATAAATTTAAGGTCGTAATCTCGCTTTAGGAGGTTGCGGCCTTTTTCTTTGGTGAAAGGATTTATGTAATAGAAAGTATTTTAATTGCCATGTATTATCGGTTAGGGTTGTGTCCTTTTTATAAACTGGTAAGCTTATAGTAGACCTTCTTTCTAGAAGGCCTATATTGTTATGCAAAGGAGACTTCAGCCATGAATCATATGCCTTTACTAGTTGTTAGAGATGGACGGATTGCTGATGGGAGGGAAATCTACTATGAGCCATAGCTTTTTTGGAACAGGTCGAGGAGAAAGGGGAAGTAAAATGGATATTAGAGAAGTGGATTTGCCTGGTATTGGTCGTAAATACTGCATAAACACACGCTCGGGAGAGAGCTTAACCATTGTGATTCATAATGATGAACGGCGTGAATTGTATCATGTGACCGATGGAGGTAACGAAACCCTGTCCAATGTGACGTTGGATGATGAAGAGTCAAGAACTGTATCGGCAATACTTGCTGGTATTACTTATAAGCCTAAGGCAGTCGAAGTCGAGGAGAGTTTGTTTGAGGACCTGATTGTAGACTGGCTCAGGATTAATCCTTCTTGTCCTTTGATTGGTAGAACCATAGGGGAACTTGAGATCAGAGAACGTACGGGCGCAGCGATCATCGCTGTTGTAGAAGCGGACAAACGTAAAGTCCTAAACCCTGGTCCAGAGTATTGCTTCAAGGAGGGATCGACGCTTGTAGCTGCAGGTGATGCGAAGCAATTTAATACCCTGAAGCGGTTGATGTCAGAGGATGCTCTAATTAAATAATACTTTCTCAAAAAAACAGCCGGAGCGCTCTTCAATAGAGAGTCCGGCGTTTTTATTGTTTATACTGATCACTTTTATTTTGAAAAATAATTAAGGCACATGGCCTCAC
This sequence comes from Paenibacillus sp. FSL K6-0276, assembly GCF_037977235.1. NCBI lineage: Bacteria > Bacillati > Bacillota > Bacilli > Caryophanales > Paenibacillaceae > Paenibacillus > Paenibacillus sp. FSL K6-0276. The sequence continues at coordinate 2,613,457 of NZ_CP150276.1, forward strand.
GTACTTCTTTCATCGTTTCTTGTGCGATGTCGCGGGCACGTTTAGTTCCGGATAATAAGATATCCTCAACAACCTTGGGTCTAGCAGCATAATAGGAGCGACGCTCACGCATAGGTTCAATTAGCTGGTCTAGAGCCGTCGTGATAAGCTGCTTGCAGGCAGAACAACTTATACTGCCGCTTTCGCAACCTTCGCGAATTTCTGGGGCGCTATGTGAACGGAAAGCGCGGTGATAAGCATAAATGGGACAAATATCTGGATGCCCAGGATCATTTTTATGAACACGGGCTGGGTCGGTTGTGGCTTTACGGATCTTGAAGGTGATCTCTTCCTTCGTGGAGTCCAGCTCGATGGCATTGCCAAGGCTTTTACTCATTTTAGCGTTTCCATCTGTTCCCACTAGTCTTGGCGTCTCGCTGATGAGCGCTCTGGGCTCCACAAGGATGGGGCTGTACAACTCGTTGAATCTACGTACGATTTTGCGAGTTAACTCCAGATGGGGGAGCTGGTCTTCTCCTACAGGAATAATCGTCGCTTTACAAAATGTTATATCCGCAGCCTGACTAACTGGATAACCAAGAAAACCGTAGTACAGCTCATCTAAGCTGGAATTCTTCGATTCGGCTTTAATTGTAGGATTGTGCCGCAACGAATTCACAGTGACAAACATGGAGAATAGGACGGTCAGCTCAGCGATCTCTGGGATCATGGATTGAATAAATATTGTAGCTTTATCCGGATTTATACCCGCTGATAAATAGTCTAATGTGATTTCATTCAAGTTTTGACCAAGGAGTTGAGGCCGATCAAAGTGAGTCGTTAGCGCTTGAATATCTGCTAGAAACACAAAAGTATCATATTGCTCCTGTAGCGCCACTCGGTTCTGTAAGCTGCCCACGTAATGGCCAAGGTGAAGCTTTCCAGTCACTCGATCTCCAGTTAATACACGTTCTTTTATCATTTAAATTCCTCCTGTTTTGTTGCTTCTGATTAACATTGAGTCGCCACCACCAGCCATCATCCATGGCCATCACCTCCTTTAAATGACAAAAAAACCTCATCCAATAAGGACGAAGTTGTCGTGGTACCACCTTAAATGATCGCGTCACCACCATACGTTTCGTTGGCTTTACGATCTTCTCTTACCTGTACGAAAGAGGGTTATAAATGATCTCGGATACAGGTCCCTTGATAACGGCGGGAATCCCGGCTATCCCTACAACATCCTAACAAGATGGTTCGGAAGAGCAACTCTAAAGGCCATTCGATCAAGCGCTGGACACCGGTTCGCAGCAACCACCGGCTCTCTGAAGTCCATGTTCGGTTGTCTACTTACCCTTTGTCAGCGTTGTTCATGATATTTGGATTATTATAATTCTGAAGAAGGATTCTGTCAATAGGTGGAAACTAGATAGTGATAGACGAAGTATCTAGGTTTATATGATCTAGCAAGGTATAACTTAAATTGTATATAATCATCAGGAATTAAGTCCAATCTATCACTTCGGGTTTTCAATATAATACTGTATAACCTTGAAATGGAGTGATGATAAATGGCGACAATTATAAGTTATGGTTCACAGGCAAAAATCCCCTTAGACCCGTTTACTACTGTTACAACGGTTGCAGGGATTCCTGGAGCTGGAGCGGGACTAGCCACAGCGCAAGTAAATATTAGTCCGGCTAATCCAGCCTCTTTCTCCAGTAGAGTCGAGTTAAATGGTAGTTTTAGTCTTACTGCACTTGCTAATAGTCAATTTTTTGTTTTAATCCGACGTGCTGGAGTCGATATTTATAGATCCTTTTTTAGTTTTACTGCAACTAATGATATTCAATTAAATGTTCTGTGGGTGGATGGCCCTTATATTGGAGTCCACAACTATGAATTGGTCATTCAAAATGATAGCAACTTACCTATAAATCTATTTGGACCCATATCATTCACAGCAACTGCTATTGGGGGAGATGGCGTAATTTAAGTTATGGGACAGTTGAATCGATCTGATTTAACTGTCCTTTTTTTCATGGGCGTATAATTAAAACCTCAACTCTCGCGGCATAAATCTCCAAACAAACCCCAACCATTAAGGAAGGGGTTCTTAAAAGAGTGAACTTATGGCTCCTCTTGTTATTTATTTAAAATATTGTCCTCTAACACAGCATATTTATCGCCATACTGCTTAATGATATGTTGTTCTCCCCAATTACATAGAGAAGTCAAAATGTCGCTTAAACTATCACCATACTCACTAAGTTCATATTCCACTTTTGGTGGAACCTGATTGTATACGATTCGGTTGATGATTCCATCGGCCTCTAACTCTCGCAGCTGCTGTGTTAACATTTTTTGAGTAATCCCGGGCATCAACTGTTTTAGTTCCGAAGTGCGTTTTTTGCCATGTGTTAAGTGACAGAGAATCACACATTTCCATTTCCCTCCAATGACTTCGAGTGTGGCCTCAACGGAAATATTGTATTTTTTCTTGATGGTTGTCATGATATCCTCCAATCTATAGGTACTTTTTAGTGCCTATGGTACTTTTAAGTGCGTACTATTGATTATGTCCAATTTTAACTATCATAACATTTATCATTCATTTTTTATAGAATGTTATAATCTTAAAGTGCTCAGCTCCAAAAAAGTTAATACAAATAAAAACCGTTTCTATACCCTCCCCGTCTTAATCTATGAAAGGTTGAGGAGAGGGGGCTAAGGAAGGAAATGACGATGACTAATGCAGAAATGAAGAAAGTAACGATTCTTGATACTCGGTGCGAGACGGATTTTTACGATTCTTTATTGATACATAGAGAACAATTATACAGTATTGCCTATAGCTACTTGCGTAACCGAAACGATGCGCTGGAAGCAATGCAGGAAATGACCTGCCGGGCCTGGATTAAAAGAAAAACATTAAAGGACCCCAAAGCGTTCAAATCATGGATTATTCGGATTCTGATCTATGTCTGTATAGATGAACAAAGACGAAGAAAACGTTCCATGCCGCTGGTAGATGAAAGAATAGGAGAGCAGATTACGCACATTGGCCATCATCGAATGGAAATGCTGTGGGCACTCGAGCAGGTTAAGCCCAAGTATCGCCATGTGCTGCTGTTAAAATACTACAATGATATGACTTTGAGCGAGATCGCTAACATTATGAATAAACCCGAGGGTACGGTTAAGACATGGCAGCATAAAGGACTAAAGCAGTTAAGAACCATCATTAAGAATCGGGGTGATTGGAACCATGAGTAGTCAGGAGGAGCTTGCCTTGTTAATCGATGCTGAACGGATCCCGCAGGAGCAAAAAATGGAGAGTGCGGCCGCACAAATCTATGCCATACAAGCAGGACTCGAACTAGGTAAGAAACGTGGCAAAAAGCTAATATTCGCAAAAAGCGCGATGGCTGTATTGACTGCTGCAGTTATGGTCGCAGGATTACTATTCTTCAATCCATCCCAATTGCTACCACAGCAAGCCACAACAAGTAATGAATTCAGTGACTGGGGCGAGCTGGAATCTTTTAAGAAAGTAGCTTCGTCTGATATAGATGCTCTTACTTTAGAGTCAGCGATCCGTAATGATTACGTGCAGATCGTGAATAAAAGTACTGAGAAAAATGGGTATAAAATCACTCTGAATGCTGTGATCGCTGATGAAAATAAAATCATAATGCTGTATACAGGGACTACAAGCGATGGGCAGGAAATTTACAGCGTGAATAGTGTGTGGCTGACAGATGCTGTATCAGGGCAGAGCATAATAGATGAAAATGGCTATAGAAATGGAATGGGATCACATGCTGAGGATAGTATTTATACATGGCTCGGAAAAACAATATATCCACTAGATAAGAATAAAGCATTTCCAAAAGAGGTGGTTGCTAATTTTCAGATTGCGTCAGTGGACCCAGGAATGCTAGCAAAACCGAAAACGGGAACTAATCTAGCGGACATACGATATTCTGATCGTTTAAAGATAAACTTCACGATTGATTCGAAATTTTGGGAGCAGAAGACAGAGACACTAGTTCTAAATCAACCTTTTATGATGGATGGGCATGAAGTGAATCTTGCACAAGTGGAGCTTTCTCCGTTAAGTATAGTAGTCAAATATACGCTAAGTGAGGATTTAAAAACTAATTGGGAGATCAGGAATGAATTATTTGGAAAGACCCCGAGTGAGCTTACATCGCGGGTTGGGAAGCACGAAGTGGAAAATAATTCGATTGGTGGAAGGGGTAGTGAGGATGGATTTAAAAGCTACTTTAGTAGCAACGTATTGGATCACCCGAAATCCATTCGATTGAAGCTTGATGCGGGATCTGATCGCGAGAATGATGAGTATATTGATATTCTGAAAAAATGAGAAGTAAGAGCTTCGAGCTGAATGTGCAAAAACTGTATCAGAATTCGGAATACAGACGTAAGGCCGCTAATAGCGGCCTTTTGTGTATTTTGAAACAGAATGCAATTTTGATAATACTCTATCACTAAACCTTACGAACCTTGCGGACCGTATTGCAGCTATTTGTGTTTTTTAGACCATTTTGCTGATCTATCGGACTGTATAGCGCTTATTAGTCTATATTCACACTGGAATTGAGCAAATTTGGATGAATAGCTGCATCTGAGTCCGTTCGCACAACGAATTGCCGCGAATCTTCGAAATAAGGGCTCCTGAGTCCGATTCATTGAATGCTTGCCCGTAGAGTGCAGAGTTACCGCCGTCTGAGGCACCTGTTTGATTCGCTAGATCTTCTGTAGTGTAACCTATTACAATATTATAGGCATGTGCATTACCGCTCCGAAGACGAGGCATACGATCTTGAATATCTTTATAGTAGTTGTGATGGAGGGTCACAGAAAGAAGCGCATTATCGCTGCGAATTCTGTTGCGCCTATTAAATGTCCTTTTTTTAAATAATGCTATAATAACTCTTTGAGTGTGCTGAGCTGAATTCTGATCTATATGAACTAGGGGTGATAGATTTGAGCGTAATCCGTATGGAGAACGTAACTAAGAAATATGAGAATACATTGATTTTTCGAGATATTTATTTTCGAGTTAGTAAGGGCGAACGGATTGGGTTAATCGGACGAAATGGTGCGGGGAAGTCTACTGTTTTTAAACTGATGATGGGTAAAGAGGAGCCAACAGCAGGGAAAGTAGAGTTAGATCCCAATGTGAAGATCAGTTATTTCTCTCAATTCTCGGAGCTTTCCGGCTCCTTGTCTGTACAGCAAGAGTTAGAATTGTGCTTTGAGCAGGTAGCGCTTATCGAACAGGAGCTTAACCAAATCGGGGAACAGCTTGGACTAGTGACGGATGATGTACAGATGAATACACTTTTAGAGCGGCAAGCGGCGCTTTTTGAACAAATGGATCATTTGGATGGCTGGAATGTATCCGTCGAAATCAACACTGTCCTGACCAAGTTGGGCTTCAATGAAAGATCACGGCATCAACCAGTCGATGAGTTATCTGGAGGCTGGAGGAACCGTGCAGCACTGGCTAAAGTCTTAATTGAAATGCCCGACGTCGTATTGCTCGATGAGCCAACTAACTTTTTGGATATAGATGGGATCGTATGGTTGGAGCAGTGGCTGCACCGTTTTAATGGGGCAATGATACTGGTCTCACATGATCGGCAATTTATTGACAGGGTAGTCACGCGGACGATTGAAATTGAGAATTATCATTTTCAGGAATATGAAGGCAATTATACCGATTATGTTCGTAAAAAGAAGATGCGCAAAAAGGTGCTCGACCGTCAGTTTGAGTGGGAAGAAGAGCTTCTGCTTATGGAGTCGGAGGCAATTGAAACCCGTGGTAATAAAAAGTCTTCTAAGGATCGACTATCACGTAAGCTAACAGATATGAAAAAGCGTGTGGAGCCTCATCCAGTGAACGTACTGATCACCGATATCTACAGTAATTTACGTTTTCCGGACAAGCTGGGTGAAGTGAAAGGAATTGGACAAAGCTATGATGGTCGGACGATATTCCAGAACATCAGCTTCGATATTCAAAAGGAAGATCGGATAGCTATCGTGGGGCCTAACGGCAGCGGGAAATCGACACTTATTAAGGTATTGACTGGGCAAGAAGAGCCTGAAACGGGTGAAGTAACTTGGGAACGCGGGGTTAGCTATGCTTATTTCAATCAGATGTGGGACGAACTGGATGTTAAGGATACTGTCAGTCATGCTGTAAATGTGTATGGGCTGGGACTCGACGCTCCACGGAAAAAAGTGAACAAATTTCTATCCATGCTGCAATTCTCAGAAATGGATTTAAGCAAAACGATCGGCAGTCTGTCAGGAGGACAACAGGCCAGAGTAGCGTTAGCAAAATGCCTTCTCTCTGGCGCGGCTGTCATTATTTTGGATGAGCCAACGAATCATTTGGATTTGACGAGTATTCAGGTGATGGAGCAGGCGCTCATTCATTTCCCTGGAGCCGTAGTTACCGTCAGTCATGACCGCTTCTTCATCGATAAAATAGCTACCAAAATGCTTACCTTTGACCCTGAAGTAGGGATCACAGAGCAGAATGTCTAGGATTATGCTGGGAGTCGGATGACCACGGTCGTCCCTTCCCTACTTGACTGGTGATTTCAATCCCAAACTGTTCACCAAAATGAAATTGAATACGATCATGAACATTTTTTATACCAATATGAGCTTCATCTAGGGTGTCTGATGGTTGAGAGAGACGGAAACGTAGCTGTTTAAGTTTCTCTTCATCGATGCCAATCCCGTTATCCATAACGATAATTAGCATGTCATCCCCCGATATCATTGAGGATACTTCAAGGAGACCTGGTTCACTTCGACACTCCAGTCCATGGACAATAGATTCTCAACGTTGGGTTGAAGGGAAAAGTGCATGACTTTAACCATTTCGCTATGAGGTTCTAGCTGTTCAACATATTGAATTTTGTCCCCGAAACGTAATTATTGGATCTTTACATACAGCCGGACGTGCTCAAGTTCTTTTCGCAGGGTTACGGTTATCTTTCCGGTCTGGATATGAATCCGAAACAATCTACCTACAATCCCCACCATTTCGCCAATCTCACGCTGTCCATTGATGATGGCTTTCATCTGAATAGATTCAAGTACATTCGCAAGGAAATGCGGATTGATTTGGCTTTTGAGGGCGCCGTACTGGGCTACTTTTTGCTGTGCTTTGGCCATTGAAGATCTCTCAATATAATTTTGGAGGTCTTTCACCATTTTTACGGATTCCATTATACAGAACACCAAACTCATCTTGACGATCACTATACAAATCCACATCAAAGTTTCTCCATCCCCACCAGCTTGACCTTCCGGCAAGTAAATGTACCGGTTATGGACTTATTAAACGGGATATTCCTGGATCAGCTATATTTATTACGCCAACCCTAGATGAAGTGAAAGCAATTGTCTCTGCAAATGCGGACATTGTTGCATTAGATGTTACAAATCGGGAAGGTCGCTTAGAGTCGGGATCGTAGATAACGACGTGAATGTATTAGCATTGACGGAGAAATATCTAGGTTCATGCAAAGATGTGAATGACTTTATTTGTGTTGCGCTTGGAACGGGTGTGGGAGGGGCAATTGTCGTAGATGGACGCCTTGTTCATGGAACTTGGGGTGTGCTGGAGAGTTAGGGCATATGTCTGTAGATTTCAAAGGACCTATTTGCGTTTGTGGAGGAAAAGGCTGCGTAGAACATTATGCGTCAGGCACAAGCATTGCTCGTCGAATGCAGGAGAAACTAATTTTAAACAAGCTGCCATTTGATAACTTAGACTCACGAGACGTAATCGCGAGATGGAGGGAAGGAGACCCTCTAGCTATAGAAGTAATGGAAGAAACAATCGCTGCACTTGGATCTGGTTATTGTTATTGGTGGTGGAGTAGCTGAAGCAGGTGGGTTATTATTCGAAGGAATAAGAAGAGAAGTGACTACGAGAACGATGCCCTCGATACAGAGCAACGTTCGGATTGAAGCAGCCTATCGTGGCAATTCATGTGGAATGATCGGTGCAGGGTTACAGATCTGGGAGTACGGTGTCTCAGTCATTTCTTCTTACACTGAAGGATCCATCGAAATCTCTTGATTAAATAGAATATTTTACCGATAATGTTAAAGGGGATGAGAGTAAAAAGACGACAACGTCTTTTCTTTTGGGTTCCTAATCCGTTTATAAGGAGTGATGATGTTTGAGTACGAACAACACCACATTGAAGTCCGAGAGAGGTCAGTATTCGTAAGGGAAGAACACCTCTCAATGACTACGGGAGGCACTATCGGAAATGATGAATTTAATGAACATGGTACGGGGAACAGAGAACGATCTACCCGCCAAAGAGATGATCAAGTATTGGAATCATGAGCCTGGAACTATGAAGTTAGTGAGGGCTAGCAGTAATTTTATTTATACGTTTCAATGGAATAGTAAGCATTATTATTTAAGGTTTACTCACGAAGAGGATAATACCGCAGAGAATATCCAAGCTGAACTAGATTTTATGATGTATTTATTGGAACAGGGCTATGAGACCGTAGCGCCAGTACGCTCCAAGCAAGGGAATTGGATTGAGACCCTTTCAACTGAAAAAGGCAAATATCACGGGGTTGTTTTTGAACAAGCCCAAGGGGAGTACGTTCCACTTGAAGAGATGTCGGAGCTGCAGTTCCAACATTGGGGTCAAACACTCGCGCGATTGCATAATTTATCCGAAACTTATGCTCCGAGCACGCCCGCGCGTAAAAGCTGGGTCGATTCGCTTCAATTTATTTTATCCGTATTAAGAAGGCACCCAGAGGAGCATAAAGCGCTTAAGGAATACGAACGCATTGAGACATGGCTAAGTGAGCTCACTTTTGGCGTAGGACATACGGGGCTAATCCATTTTGACTTTGAGACAGACAATATCTTTTATATGAAAGAAAAATCACGATTTAGTGCGATTGACTTCGATGACTCTATGTATCACTGGTTTGCGATGGATATCACGTCAGCCTTAAGAGATCTATCCAAGCAGAATGATGAGGAGAGCAAGAGGAACATCGATCTTTTTATTAGTGGTTATAGATCCGTAAAACGGCTGGATGATGAATATATCAGGCTATTACCTGAATTTCAAAGGTTTTCTGACTTATATAGTTTCGCCAGGTTGCTTCGGAGTTTAGAGGAGTTTGACGTTTCTATAAGCCCTGAATGGGCACTACAGCTTAAATCTAAATTGGAAGGCATCTGTGATCGTATTCGGGATGGCTTTCATCCTCATGTCGTGCTGAAGACAATCAAGGAGAATAACTGGTATGCCTGTACTCAATTAGAGGTATCGGAAGAGCAAAAATCTATTTTTCCTGTACCGGTAGTCTATTGGTTGGCAGAATCGGCTTATTGTGGAATGACTCCATTAGCTTTATACGCAGATGAAGAATTGGTAGGCTTCTCAGTATATGCCGTAGATCCTGAGGATGGAAGCTATTGGATTATGGCTTATATGATTGATCACAAAAATCAGAATAGAGGATTCGGTAGAACCGGGATGGATGCCTTGATTCGATATATTAAAGCCGAACATCACTGCGACAAAATCGTTATTGGGCATCGAATAGAGAACGAACGTGCTTCGAACTTATATACATCCCTTGGATTCGTTGAAGTAAGCAGGGATGAGGTTGAAGTTGTACGAGAGTTGGTAGTGTAAAAAGAAAAGGGCCGTTCCAAAAGTGTTTTTTAACTACTTGGGAGCGGCTCTATTCTTGTTATCCTGTAAATGATGCTCCAATTGATGATCCAAGTGAAGCTCTAATTGAATAATTAGGGAATTTCTCCCTGTAATTATGAGATTATTGGTCGCCAGACTTATAATTAGGGAAAATATCCCTTAAATTCGTCTGATTTGATGAAAATCAAAGGGATTAGCCTGATATATAGGGAGAAATTCCCTAATTTCATTCATTATTAGCTAATATCGACTATTTATAGGGAGCTTTTCCTTAATTAGTGTTAATCCCACTCCGCATACAGCACATCACCCACTGCCACACCCAACCTCAAAAGTCTAATGCTTAAGTGAGAACCTATTATGGAATATTCTATAAAAAAGAAGCTGCCTCATAAGTAGCATTCACTACTATTGAGGCACCTCCCTTTATAAATTAGTCCACTCTTGCTCCAAAGAGGAATAGATGATCTCGTTGCACCATTGTTGATTACAGAATCTAGTCTCCCTAAGAACCCCGTCCTTACACATCCCTGCTCTAATCATTACTTTCTCAGATTGCACATTCTCTGCGTTGGCATAAGCAACAACCCTATGTGCATTAAGGGATTTAAAGGCGTATCCTATCAGATTCTTTACGGCTTCAGTTGCATATCCCATTTTCCAATATTCCGGGAGTAGGACCCAACCAATTTCCCATTCTCTGATTTCTTCCCAGTTTAACTTTATACTCACATTACCGATGGGCTTCATATCCTGTTTTGTACATACTGCAAGATCATAATGTTCACGTGGATCGCTTGTAATGTGAGACAAAATCGAAAGGAAGTCATCTTTAATTTGTTGTGCATCAGGTGCAGTGTTCTCATATTTATGGGATAAAGGATTTTGTTCTAGTTCATTATAAAAAGAATTATCACCGCTTGTATAATCTCTTAAAATTAATCTGTCGGTTATTATTTCCACGAATATAACACTCCTAGTCTAAGATTTTGATTGGTCTTCAGTTGCTACCTCGAAATACGACTACATAACCGTCTACATCCTTGATGGCAAACTCTTTCCACTTTTTGTTACCCATTTCTTCGATTTGTGGTTCATATACAATGAAGGCGCCTTTGGATAAAAACTCTTCATATAAAGACTCCACTCCATCAAAGTCTGAATAACTGTAAGTATCCCAGCTAAATGTCGGACCTTTCCAGTCCACGGGATAACGCTTTTTCCATATCGATCACTAATCTCACCTGTAAGGCATTGTTAATGGTTATCTCGGTCGATCACTCCCAATTCAATATTATAAATGGTAGACTCTGTAATGCTTACTCTGTACTTCTTGTAGATCCATGTGATTCCCTTTATTTTTCATAATAATTACACATTATAAAAATATAAGATCACTATCCTTCCATTTTTATCTACTAAAATAGTGGAATTGTGATACAGTAATAGTGGTTTATTTACTAGAGGGGGATTTTGGAAAATGAAAGCTATTAAATGGAGTATTGCAGCAGTACTAGCAGTATCTATGTATGGTCCAATTCATACAGCGAAGGCAGCAGATGCGAATAGCACAAATGTAGTGAACGAACAGTCGATTTCAAGCACGGATGATTTGATTTTTCAAATGGATTATACGGAAATGAACGTTGGGGATAAGGTTCCAGTGCAAATTTATGCAAAAGGGCCTGATGGCTCATCCGAACGCGTACCACTTGCGCAAGCAGATATGGTGATTGAGAAGCCTTACCTATTGCAAAAGCAAGCGGACGGTACAATAAAAGCATTAGCCGTTGGTGAAACAAAAGTAACAGTACGTTCAGGATCAGCTTCCAAAACTTTAAGTGTCTCTATCAGTGCTGACAAGTACATCGATAAAGCTGTAATAATAAGTGGCACGATGTATTTGCCTGTACAATCCGTATTCAAGAGCTTGGGCGCTTCTGTTCAGGCTAATACAGCCACTAAGACATTTAGTATTCGTCTGGGAGATTTGCCGATTCAGCTTCAACTAGGAAGCGATATTGCTATGGTGAATGGTAATAAGGTGAAAATGAATGGTAAAGTGCAGACTGTGGATGGAGTTGCAGTATTCCCTTCGACCCTGTTAAAAACTGCATTGGGAGCAGTGCTGGACTTCACTGGTCCTTATGAGACTATGAATATCTATTTCGGCAAAGCAGAGTTATTTGCACACACGAAAAATACGTTTAATATACTCAAAAAACAGTCTCAAGGAGATCTCGCTAAGCTGATTGGGAAGACCTATTGGTTCAACCAGTTTGACTCCGGCTATAAATTCCAAAAAGCAACGATTGTTGATATTCTAGTGAACGACGATAATGAGTTTGCAATTTCTTTTCAATTGTCATCAGGTAAAGTTGTGAATACTTATTATATGGCATACGATCAGGTTACTTCTGTTCTGGGAACCAAAGAGTATTTCTTTACGTCTGATCCTACCAAAATCTATAAATGGTCTAATGCGATTTGGGCGAAGATCAAGGCGGGTACAATTTCGACAGGGATGACGAAGCAGCAAGTAGAATTAAGCTGGGGCACTCCAATTAATAAATCCAGTCTATCCGGCAGTGGGATTAAAGTGGAAACTTGGCAGTATAGAAATTATAATTACGTTACCTTTACAAATGGTGTTGTTTCTATGATTTATACGAATTAATGTAAGGGAACTATAACTTCATATTAATCAAAGGACGCCTTCAGGTTAATCACCAGGCGTCCTTTTCATATATTCGACCTCTTCGGCATTGTTTTAGTCATAGAGCCTGTCTCTGAAGCATATCTTTTGGGAGAAGCACTTTCAGAACGAAGTGTTGACTATTTGTTGACCGAAATGAGGGGTTTATTCATGGCAAAGTCAAAACGTGGACATGCACTTTGGAATTTACCATCCAAAGGAAGAGGAACTTGCCCGATTTGTCAGAACACGCGTATTAAACTGCTTTATCCCAAGAAAAAAACGGACGGAGCAGTCATCAAGGTCTGTAAGCGTTGTGACAAGGCACCACAGACGAAAGTGGATGCAGTATTGGTGTAAAGAGTAACGCAAGGATGCCTAGTTGCAGCTATATGCATATTGCATGTAGTACAACTAGGCATCCTTATTTTGAAATATAAGAAAGTATAAGTTTCACACTATATTTTATCCTTATATTTCTCGCTTAAACACTTACCGTCCTTATAAGGACGCCGAAGGCGTTTATGCTTGTAATGAGATTATTTTAGCGTACGATGAATGACCTGATCACGTCTAGGTCCCACAGAAACAGTAGAAACACGTATTTCAATAGACGTTTCAATAAAATCCACGTAACTTTTAGCTTGCTCTGGTAGCTCGTCGAAGTTAGTGATATGTGAGATATCGCAGTTCCAGCCAGATAAATGCGTTAATATCGGTTTTGCTGCGTTTAGCTTATTTGTTGCTGGAAACTTGTCGGTGATTTCCCCATTTTCAAGCTCATAGGCAACGCAAACCGGAATCTCATCTAAATAGCCAAGAACATCCAGATTGGTTAACACAACTTCCGTTGCACCTTGCATCAAGCAACCATAACGTGTAGCTACCGCATCAAACCAGCCCATACGTCTAGGACGACCGGTTGTTGCTCCAAATTCCCCAGCATCGCCACCTCGTGTACGAAGTTCATCCGCTATAGGGCCTTCTAATTCAGATACAAAAGGTCCGGCACCTACACAGCTGGAATATGCCTTCGTTACAGTAATGACATTCGTGATGGCAGCCGCAGGAAGACCTGCGCCGACAGGTGCATATCCGGCAAGTGTCGATGATGAGGTAGAGTAAGGATAAATACCGTGATCAGGATCACGCAAAGCGCCTAATTGTCCTTCAAGCAAAATCGTTTCTCCTTTTGCATAAGCCTCTTGCAGTATTTCTGTTGTATTGGCTACGTATGGTACCAATTGTGCAGCTTCCTTTTGCAACTGAGCCATTAATTCCGAGACTTGGATAGGGGCTTTCTTATATAAATGCTCCAGCAATACATTTTTTGAAGCAAGTAATTGTTCGAGACGTTTCTCAAGTTGGACGGGATCAAACAAATCCGCTACCTGTATGCCGAGCTTCGCATATTTATCCGAGTAGAATGGTGCTATACCTCGCTTGGTTGAACCGAACCCTTGTGACCCAAGTCGTTCCTCTTCCAGCTCATCAAACAAACGATGGATCGAGAGTACGATTTGAGCACGCTCAGATACGTACAACTTCGGCTTTGGAACCCCTCTATCTGCTAATGCTTGTAATTCTTTTACTAATACTTCTGTATCAAGAGCTGTTCCTGGTCCAATAATGTTTGTAACTGAAGGGTAAAACACACCAGAAGGCAGCATATGAAGTGAGAATTTTCCATACTGGTTAATGATGGTATGCCCAGCATTACTTCCACCTTGAAAACGAACTACATAGGATGATTGAGCGGCTAGTACATCTGTCATCTTTCCTTTGCCTTCGTCTCCCCAGTTAGCTCCTACAATTGCGATTACGGTCACACGATTACCTCCCAAGCTTGTGATTGGCTACAGATCTAAGTATAATGCTAGATATAACATTAGAAAAATTGATATATGTAATATCTATTATAAGGTGAGGTAATGACTTGGGAATGGACATCAATTTGGAATGGTATCGCTCTTTTTATTGGGTAGCACAAACAGGCAGCTTAACTGCGGCAGCAGAACGACTGAATATCACACAACCAGCAGTGAGTCACACGATTAAGCAATTGGAAGAAAAGATGGGCGGCCCCTTATTTTTTCGCACCTCTAGAGGGGTGGATCTAACGACGGAAGGCAAAGTACTGCTTCGGTTTATTGAGCAAGCCTTTCAGAATGTGGAGATGGGTGAGCGAGCAATTGCTGAAATGAACAACTTGAATAGCGGGGAGATTCATATCGGAGCTAGTGATACCCTCTGCAAATATTACTTGTTGTCTTATCTTGAGCAATATCACGAACAATACCCCAATGTCCGTATTCATATTACGAATCGAACAACACCGGAAACGCTCGCCCTATTAAAAGAAGGAAAAATCGATTTCGGCATCGTAAGCTTACCGGCATCTGACAAACAGATCGAATTTCGCAAGAGTACACGGCTCCAAGATTGCCTTGTAGGTGGCAAAGGTTTCCGTCATCTGGCGGACAAGACAATGCCGATTTCAGACATTCAGCAGTACCCATTGTTATTCCTAGAACCGGGAGGCAGCACAAGAAAGTATATTGATGGGTTTCTTGCCTCCAATCATGTGACAATAACACCAGAGTTTGAACTAGGCAGTGTAGATCTTCTTGTTCAGTTCGCTTTGCGTGGCTTTGGCCTTGCTTTTGTTATTCGTGATTATGTTACGGAAGAATTAAAAAGTGGCGAACTTGTAGAAATCCCTTTAGATCCGCCGTTTCCAGAGCGTAATATAGGGATAGCGACTCTTCGGGGGGTTCCACTCTCTGCTGCATCAAAGTCCTTTCTAACCTTATTGGATTAAAACAAAATCAGGTGCAGAAACATACACATGAGGAGGAGGCTAAGCTATGAGTGGTATGCTTGGTCGGCTACGCAAGGGATATGGGAAAAAGCTGCGATCACTTCACACCTGGAACGGCTGGATCGTCGTGATATTGGCCTTGACGGGGCTTGTGCTAGTAGGTGGTTTCTGGCGAGGTTTCCTTGGTGAAGGCAGAGTATGGATTAAAGGCTTGCATATTGTGATAGGAATCGCATCTATCTTTCCAGTTATCTATTATCTTCTGCTGGCAAGTAAACATTGGAAACAGCTAAAGGAGAAACCTTGGCAGCGTTTCAATGTACTTGTCGTGCTCTTCTTGTTGCTCGGTTGGTTCGTTTCAGGAGTGTTGTTGTGGCAGTTCCGTAGGGTGGGACCGCATGTATCTAACTTTGCTTTGATCATTCATGATGTATTGACATGGGCGGGTCTGCCTTACATTATCTATCACTCGCTGACTCGTGTGAAATGGCTGAAGGAGCCGAATCGCCGGACTATAAAGAATGGGAGTGAGTTGAGCACCAATTCGACACATCAGGATACACCACAGCCGGTCTATACACGTAGAGCGTTCATTCGGGGGACGATCGGCGTAGGGCTTGCCATTACAATCGGTCCGTCATTTATAAAATGGCTCGGCGGCTCGATTGGAAATATCGGTGGTAGTGAAACGATCGATAAATTAATCGAGAATAATCGCAATCAATTGTTACCTGCACCCCAGCCGCTATCTGCATCGTCACCGCCACTTGGAGGTGGGGCGCAGGGGCAATTCCGAGTCTATACAGTAACCCCCATTCCGGAGTTCACGAACGATAATTGGTCCTTTAAGGTAGATGGACTTGTTGATCAGAGCTTTACGTGGAATTGGGAGCAATTCGTTCAATTACAACGGACGGTTCAAGTGAGTGATTTTCACTGTGTGACAGGTTGGTCCGTCTACAAGAATACCTGGGAGGGCATCAAGCTGAAGGATCTTCTACAACAGGCTGGTGTGAAGTCCACAGCAAAGACGGTGAAATTCTACTCAGGGGATGGGGTATATACAGATACTCTTACGCTGGAGCAAGCGGATATGGACGATGTTATGGTCGCGGTCATGCATGATGGGAAACCGATACCTAGCGATCTCGGCGGACCCGTTCGGCTAATTGTACCGAAAATGTTCGCTTACAAGTCAGTGAAGTGGCTGAATCGGATCGAATTGATCGAGGGAGAGCATACGGGATACTGGGAGCAACGTGGATATTCGAATGACGCTTGGGTATAAATAAGTTTTTTTACCTTAATGGGCTTTGCGCCTGTTAAGGTTTTTTTGTGATTACGGACGTAATAACAGAAAAACTTCCATATATATAGAAGTGAATTAGAGCTGCTGTATATATGATCTACGCAATATTAGTTGAACTTAAGATTTTTCTATTAAGGTAAGTACGTGACTGCGGTGAATGTTTGGACTTCCGACCGCTGTTGTCCCCAGATTTCTTGATCATATACCCTGTTTCACGGTTGAAATCCGGTGACAACCTATGCTTCCGAAGCGAGCTTTCCTACAGAAAGCTTTCAGGCGGGCGCTATCGCTCCTACAGTTCCAACCTTCCCCTCCGCCACCCTTTCTTTTTAGAATGTTTTAAGTCCAACGTATATAATTTGTTTTTCGTATGCGTTAGGAGGTGTGTATGTTGAAAGGTGCAAAATTCATAAAGCTGCTGGGGCTTATAGTTAGCGTGGTGTTACTGAATATTATAGTCTTGTCACCAGGGTTATTAGGGGTCGAAATTGGGGGAGTAAGTGTTTTAGAGACTTCCTTTGGCGTGACATTAGTAGTGATTAGTCTTCTTGTTGTCCTTTATGGAAGTTATAATTTGTTGTTTAAATCTTCGGTGGTTCCACCTGTAAAAGAGATAAAGACGCATGAGGATTATATATCAGCACTCACGCAATACAGAAATGTAAAGGTGCTGAAGAAGGACATTAGTCTGGCTTTGGATCAGGTAACTCGGATGGAGAAGAAGAAAAATACGTTAGTGGTTGTCCTTAGTCAGAGATTTGAGCAGACGGAGCTAAGCTTCAAGAAGTTTGGTGCGGTCAGTTATGAAGTAGAGAAGCTTTTCTATCTGAATATCCGAGGAATACTTAATAAGTTAAGTGTTTTTGATGCTTCGGAATTCTCCCTTTTTGCCAGTCAGCAGAGACCTGCGCAGTTCTCGGATAAATTGGTGCAGAAAAAAACGGCGCTATACAATGAATACTTGGCTTATGTAACAGGGTATCTCGGAGCAAACGAAGAAATTCTGCTGAAGTTAGATCAATTACTACTCGAAATATCGCTACTGGACAGTACGAATTATAAAGATGTTGAAGATATGCCATGTATGAAGGAGATCGATGAATTGATCAAACAGACGAAATTCTATAAGCAATGAAAGGAAGATGTGTATGGCTAGGAAAGGGAGAACATTTGTAGCACTTGGGATTATAACAGTAGTCGTTTTTGCTCTTGTTTATTTTGGGATCACTTTAACCTCTAATTTAGGCAAAACCACTAGTGAGGTCTCGTCAGAAGATGCAGGGAAACGACTGGATAAACTTTATAAAAAGATTAAAGTAGATACCGCGGAGCAAGTCAAAGGTCAAATCGACCTCGATCCTGTAGCGATTGGTGATTCCTTACCGGATATTTCTAAGTTTCCTATATCAGTAACCAATACAACGGATAGCTTTGTCGAAATCTTCTCATCCACAGAGAAATCTGGTACAGGTAATGATGGATGGTTGAATGAAGTGGCGACAGATTTCAATAATTCCAATATTGAGGTGAACGGAATACCTGCTTCGGTTAAGATTCGCAATATTGCTTCAGGTACAGCGACGGATTACATAAGGTCTGGTAAATATATACCAGATGCTTTCACACCATCCAATGAGTTATGGGGCGAGATGGTAAAAGCGAACGGAATTAACACGCAGCTTATAACTAATCGTCTTATTGGCAATGTAGCCGGTATTGTTACGAATAAAACGAAATATGATGAGTTAGTCGAGAAGTACGGTTCTTTAAACGTCAAGACGATTACAGATGCGATAGCAAATAATGAATTATCTATGGGCTATACAGATCCTTTTGCTAGCTCAACAGGTTTGAACTTTCTTGTGACTGCCCTTGGGACGTTTGACAGCTCTGATTTGCTTGGAGAACAAGCGGTTCAGGGCTTTGAGAAATTCCAAGCGAATGTACCTTTTATCGCGTCGACTACTTTACAAATGCGTGATGCGGCTAAAACTGGGAAGCTGGATGCTTTTGTCTTAGAGTACCAAATTTACGCAAATGCGCCCGAACTAAAGGGTAGTTATGTATTTACTCCTTTTGGTGTAAGGCATGACAGCCCCCTTTACGCATTAGGTGATCTACCACAAGAGAAGCTGGACATTATTAAGAAATTTGCGGAGTTTGTTGAACAGGATAAATATCAGCGTTTGGGTGAGGAAAAAGGTTTTAACGGACTAAATGACTATCATTCGGAGGTTAATCCAGTGGATGGCAGTCTATTATCCTCGGCACAAAAGTTGTGGAAGGAGAAGAAAAACGGCAATAAGCCAATTGCGGCAGTATTTGTAGCTGATGTCTCAGGTAGCATGAACGGGGAGCCTTTAAATCGCTTAAAGCAATCATTATTAACGGGACAGAAGTACTTGGGCAAGGATAATAGTATTGGTTTTGTTTCCTATTCCGACAACGTTACGATAAACCTTCCTATTGGTAAGTACGACACGAATCAGCAGTCGATGTTTGTAGGGGCGATAGATAGTCTTCAGGCGAATGGGGGGACAGCGACTTTTGATGGAATTGTGGTGGCACTCAAAATGCTTCAAGACGAAATGAAGATAAACCCGGAAATCAAACCTTTAATCTTTGTATTAAGCGATGGAGAGACGAATGAAGGTCATTCACTGAATGATATCAGAGGCTTAATTGAAACCTACAAAATTCCGATTTACACCATTGGCTACAACGCAAATATTAAAGCACTGGAGAGCATTTCAAGTATTAATGAAGCGGCTAACATCAACGCGGATACAGACGACGTAGTCTATAAAATCGGAAACCTGCTTAATGTTCAAATGTAAGTTACAACTTTTAGGAGGGGTTCTATGTCTTTTACTATGGAAGTGGTAAGTCCGGAGAAATTGAAATCGGCGATTGAAGAACAGGTTAAACCTGAGCCAGAGGAAGTAACGCAACTGAAGGAAATGGCGATAACTAATGTCTCGACGATCTTGGAGCTTGATTTAGAATCTTTGGATAAACGAAAAGAGGTCCTTCAATCCATCGATAGCTTCGGGATGAGCACCATGAGATCATCTTCAGATAAGAACTCCCTTTTGCAAGTTTCGGTAGGGAATTTATCAAAGACTGGGGATGAAGGGGGTCAAGTAGCCAAGGGTTTAACAGAACTCAACCTTCAGTTGAAAGATCTGGACCCAAGTGCAGTGGATTTTGCCAAAAGTGGTCTTCTAGGGAAGTTCTTTAACCCATTGCGGAGTTATTTTGCGAAGTATCAAAAAGCAGATGCTGTAATCTCAGATATTATCATTTCTTTAGATAAAGGCAAAACCGTATTGAAAAATGATAACACTACATTAGAGTTTGAGCAGCAATCGCTTAGAGAGCTCACTAAAAAACTGCAGAAGGAAATTCAACTCGGTATGCTGATGGATCAGGAGATTGAGGCTCAACTAGAAGCAGCCAAGCTTCGGAATGAGTCCGAAGAAAGGGTAAGGTTCATAACAGAGGAGGTGTTGTTTCCTCTGCGTCAGCGTGTGATGGATCTGCAACAGATGCTGGTAGTGAATCAGCAAGGAATCATGGCCATTGAAGTGGTTATAAGAAATAATAAAGAGCTAATTAGAGGGGTGGACAGAGCTAGAAATGTTACGGTTTCAGCTCTGAAAATTTCCGTTACTGTAGCAAGTGCACTCTATAATCAACGAATCGTTCTGAAAAAGATTGAACTCCTAAATCAAACGACC
This sequence comes from Paenibacillus sp. FSL K6-0276, assembly GCF_037977235.1. Classification (NCBI taxonomy): domain Bacteria; kingdom Bacillati; phylum Bacillota; class Bacilli; order Caryophanales; family Paenibacillaceae; genus Paenibacillus; species Paenibacillus sp. FSL K6-0276. Next base: position 2,633,766 of record NZ_CP150276.1, read on the forward strand.
AACACGCTAATAAGCGGCACTTCAAAAATGTTGAAAGATCAGGGGGCGGCAATCCATAAGCAATCTCTTGAATCTAGTATCTCGGTAGATACACTAAAACAGGCATTCACTGATGTATTATCGGCTTTAGATTCAATTAGCACGTATAAGCAGGAAGCACTCCCTAAAATGCGCGAAACCATTAACCAGTTCATAGAGCTGGCAGATAGCGGAGAACAGCAGATCGTGCGGCTGGAGAAGGGGAATAAGCTGGGGTTGTAGAATAGTTTGAACAATGGAGTGCGTAGAACTTACGCACTTTTTTTACGTAAATGTAAGGATGCACACGAACAAGAGTATGAAGAGAGGATGGAAAAAAGGCAATAGGATGCCCGGGACTTATTGAAAAAAATTTAAAGCTTGAGTGACAAGAATTAAGAGCCTTCTGGCTCCGAATCAAGCTGCACATTGTAGCCCAAAGATGCTAATTGTTTGACTAACCGTCTTGCTCTGACGTGCTGATTCAGATGATCCAAGTAATCTACACCTAGTTCTACATAAGGTTGCTGTCGAAGGAGCATGTGATAAATCATGGTGAGCATCTTGTGTGCCGTTGCAATCAGCGCCTTTTTCTTACCACGACGGGCAGCTAACTTCCAGTACTTCGAAGCTAAATACGTTTTTTTCGTTCGGGATGCCGCCCACGCGGACTCGGCAAGGATGGATTTTAGGTGTGGGTTGCCATGGAGGATACGTGAGGACTTTTTTTTCCAGCACTTTCGTAGTTGCCAGGGGATAAACCGGCCCAAGAAGCCAAGTGGCGCTCGGAATGAAACTGAAGCATGTCCGCACCGATCTCAGCTAAAATGGCGGAAGCGGCAGTCACATCCACGCCTGGAAGAGTTCGGAGAATTTCGATTTCGACACGATAGGGTGCTAAATGTGAGTCTATGGTTTCATCGAAGTCCTGAATGGAATGCTCCAGGTGAGTAAGATGCTGCCAGGATTGAGCGAGAAGAAAACGATGATGGGAAGAAAGTTTACCTTGCAGTGCATCCATGAGTTGGGGGACTTTGTTCTTGATTTGTCCCTTGACGAGGGAACGTACGGATTCCTTATCCAGTCTGCCATTGTCCATGAGTTGGCGGAGCAAGGCGCGTCCCGTCACACCAAACACGTCGGAGATTACGGAAGCAAGTTTGATGCCAGCAGATTCCAGTACCTTCTGGATACGATTTTTTTCTGCGGTCATGTGATGAACCAACTTCTTCCGATGGCGCGTAAGTTCGCGAAGTTCCCGGCTTGAGGCGGAACGAAGCTGCCTTCAATAAGGCCGGAGCGAAGGAGTTTGGCGATCCATTCCGCGTCGGAGATATCTGTTTTACGTCCAGGAACATTCTTGATACGCTGAGCATTGGCGAGTCTAATCTCACAAGACTGTTCGAGCACATGATAAACAGGCTTCCAATAAACCCCTGTACTTTCCATAGCCACGTGGGTGCAGGAAGCAGCTTGAATCCAGGCCTCAAGCTCATGCAAGCCCTTGGACATTGTTGAAAAGGTGCGAATTTCTTTGTGGGGACGATCTTGGAGGTTGCCGCTTAAGAGACAAGCCACGACCGTATCCCGGTGGACGTCGAGTCCACAACAGTGTTCTAAAATTGCTTCCATGAAATAACCCTCCAAACGAAATGTGTGGAGGGACAGAGTAGGCTGCTGAGAAAGTAAGGATTTTTTTACACGTGCTCATCCGAAGATGGCGACAATGGGTTGTGCTCATGACCAGCCGTAGACGGTTTTTTGTACGGGGTTATACCACCATTAAAGACCTCGTGTTTCTTCTGTCCCTCTATTCATAGAATAGACAGAAATGGTTGGATTAAGACATAGGTGGCAACGAGCAAATAACATTTTCATTCTGGGATGTGAACCGAGGCTCATGAAAGTTTTTTGTGGAATAGCTGAAGGGGAGGTGAAGAACATGTGGAGGCGGTTTCGTAAAATGGTGTTAGGTATTCTCCTCGTACTGGTGGTGCTAATAGGGATTGGAGCCTTGTATCAATGGTATGGTTCAACACAAGACAGAAAAGCTTATAGACCTGTTGGAAAACTGTATGAGGTAGAGGGCAACAAGATGCACCTTTATACGGAAGGCGAAGGCAATATTACAGTAGTCTTCGCTTCTGGATGGGGAACGGTAAATCCGTATGCTGATTTTTATCCTTTGTATGAAGGACTAAAGCAGCACGTAAAGATTGCAGTGTATGATCGCTTCGGTTACGGCTACAGCGATGCGACGGACAGACCACGAGATATCGATACGATTACAGACGAAATTCATGAGCTCCTTAAAGTCTCCAAACAGAAGCCACCTTATTTATTTGTCGGTCACTCACTCGGCGCTCTAGAAACGATTCGGTACGCACAGCGCTTCCCGGAGGAAGTGAAGGGGATTGTGTTTATTGATGGTGGAAGTCCAGAATATTATAAAAAAAGCCCAGAGCTAACGGTTATTCCTTGGATATATAAGGGACTCCGAACGACAGGTATTCTGCGGATGTTATATCATTTCGATGGATTCGCGGCATGGGTATCTGACCAAAGTAACGGTGATAAGCTTTTGCCTGAGGGGCTAAAGGCACTAAATCGTAAAGGTACATTACTCAAGATTGGAAACAGGAACATGGTGGATGAGTTACAACTAAGTCGAGAGAATGCCGAAGTCGTTATGACTGGTAGAAAGCCACTCCATATCCCCATTACCATTTTGACGGCTGACTATTTTGGCAAGCTGGATGAAGATCGATCATGGAAGGACAGTCAAGCGGAGTTTCCCGCTTGGTCCACCTCTGGGAAGAAAATCATCGTACAGGGCAGTTCTCACTATATTCATAGTTATCAGCCGGAAGTTGTTGTAGATGAGTTGCTTCGAATGGTAGAGAAGGGGGGAATAAACTAGGGCTGTAGCTATTTCTCGGTAAATCAATCCTAGCCTTTAGTCTGGTAAGACTCCGGTCTTAAGACTGTTTTGAGCCTTCTCTTAACCACGTATAATGAGATTAATTGATAACGTGAGAGGAAGGACATAAGAAATGAACGATAAATTGTATACAATGCCGATCGGAGGGTTAGATTCCATGCAGATTCCCGTAGAATCGAAATCACAATCTAAACCCGGCAAACGTCGAACAAGTCCCAAGACCTATCGGAGTATTTTGTATTTTATAATCTCTTTACCGATTACGATTGTATATTTCGTCTTTATGGTGACGGGGCTAGCGTTATCCATTGGGTTAACACCCATTTTCATCGGTATTCCCTTATTTTTCGCAGTAGCCAAAGGATTGGATTACATCGTACAATTTGAGCAAGAGTTAGTAAGATCATTGCTGGATATCCCTAGACCGAGTGAAGAGCGTAGAGCGGATATGAAGCAAGAGGGAGCAGGTTTTCTGCAACGGATGAAGTTAGGCTTTGATGGTGCAAAGTTTGCACGTAACATCATGCTGATTATGGGACGATTCGTATCAAGCATCATCTTCTTTTCACTAACGATAACCGTCGTAGCGGCTGCGCTGGGTCTGATTACACTACCTGTGCTCCATCAGATTTTCCTGCAAACGATGGATTTGAACATTTTGGAGAATAGTGTATTTGCTTTATTTAATATCGACTGGACTTTATCACAGCAATATATATCTTATGTTGTAGCGGGACTTGTCTTCGCCCTGATCGCAAATTGGGTGATTCGAATGCTGATGGATGTACAGCGTAGAATGTTGTTTGTATCCTACGAGGAAGAACGTCAGTATTAAATGGAAAAAAAGCGTAGCTCTTTGAGAGCTGCGCTTTTTTCCATTTTTATCTCTATTTGAATGAATTAGTTCATCGCTCAACAAGTTATTAAGCTTCTAAACAGTATGCTTGTAACTGCTTGCGCTTATCAGCTGTCATGCCGAATTCCTGTTCGAGGAAAGCCTCAACACTTTTATATCGCTCGTCGATGGCAGAGAAAATGGCTTCCATGAATTCTCGACGTAATATAAGCGCAGCCATAACAGTATCTACTTCCTTCGGTGATAGATGTTGTGAGGCTTGCTTTTTTATTTGTTCATTCATAGGACCAAGTGTCTGATTGGAGAGCAGATAGTCTTCTATAATCGTTTCTTTCGGAACTCCAAGTGCTAGGAAGATGAACGCCGATCCAACTCCAGTGCGATCTCTTCCACCGGCACAATGATGCAGGATACTGAATTCATCTGGAAGCATAATTGTTGCCATAAGTCGTTTAAAGGAAGGGTTATTAAATGCCATGTCCAAATACATATTAACTAGGAAGTCTGTCGTAAAATGTTCGAGAAATCCAGAACGAACCACATCTCTCATGTCTCCAGGAACCTCTTGCTTTAGAGCAGGTACACAAATGTTTTTTACTCCTGGAATGACTGGATCTGGTTTTATACGAACTTCTTCTATTCCTCGATAATCAAATATGGTCTTAATTCCAAGGGATTTAAAAAGTTTTATATCTTGATCGGTCATTCCTGTTAATTCGGCTGATCGAAAAAACAAACCGTATTTGACTCTACGACCATCTGTGGTGGCGTATCCGCCCATATCTCGGAAATTGAGGATGCCTTTAAAGGGGAGAACGCGATGCTTAGAATTTGTTGTTTCTAGTTTCTGGTTCATTTTCGTACCACCTTTGGTTGGTTATTGAATAGGCTATTCTAAAATGTAGAAAGGGTGTCGCTTTTACAATAAAGGCTTGCTATATAAGCTATAGTATCATGTCTTGGACGAAGGATTACGTGGAATTTTACAGACTAATATCCCTAAGCCATAAATGATGTCTAATAGTGGATTCTTACTTGTGAAAAAATGTTTATAATCCCATATTAAACCTATATAATGGTAGATGTGAAAACGTTTGAACTATTGAACAGGAGGGGTTATATGCATCCAAATGGATTAATAAAATGGAGCATTTGGGGACTTGTCGCGTTAATTGTGGTAGCGCTCTCGAGCTGTAGTACGAAAGGAAATGTAAATGGTGCTACATCACCAACCACCAATCCAACGATAAGCAATACTTCTCAGGCATCGGAGAGCCCAACCCATGGGGTTGCGGCAAAAGGTACTGTGCACATAGATAAACTAGGTGAGCGGAGAATATTTGTTTATTTGCCTGCAGGGTATGAAATCGACGGTGAGCGTTATTCTGTAGTGTATATGCATGATGGGCAGAATGTTTTCAATACAAATACCAGCTCCTTCGGAAAAGAATGGTTAGTAGAGGAGAATATTGACCAGCTAGTTGCGGATAAGAAAATGGAGAAGGTTATTGTAGTGGCAGTCGCATCAAGTGATGGCTCAGAACGAGGAAAGGAGTATGTTCCATTTCCGGAAGAGTCCATTCCTACGGATGGTTCGACTGCAGAGGAATTTATTCATTATTTTATTGATACGGTTATTCCCTATGCTGATAGTACATACCGGACCATTCCTGATCGAGATCATCGTATGATCATGGGATCATCATATGGTGCAATACAAGCGTTATGGATGGGATATAAGCATCCTGAGGTATTTTCATCAATTGGGGTTTTATCTCCTACCACGATAGTGGGAAATGGTCTTCTATTTAGAACATTGGTGAGCGTGTCCGGAAAACCTGTAATGAAAATCTGGATCGACATGGGTGTTACCGAAGGTATGCCTATCGATCCACTTCTGGATATATTGCAATCGAAGGGATTTGTACTTGGGAAAGACTTATTTTTTCAGATGGATCCTCTAGGTACACATGATGAGAAGTCCTGGAACAGACGTGTACATAGTCCGTTACTCATGTTCGCAGGGAAAGAGGCAGGACAACCGACAAAGCTTGAAATAAGTGACTATCTGAACTTATTCAGTCCAGATGCTGCCAATATTCGTCTGAATCCAGTAATAACGATGGATAATGGTATGGATTATACAGTTTTTGAAGGTGTTGAATATCAAGTGCTTAATCCTGAAGTGGGGCAGGTAGATAAGACCGGTAGGGTGAGCTTCCTAAAGCCGGAATCATTGAATGTAAATGTTATCTTTGAAGGTGTCACCGTAGAGCATCAAGTAAACTATGAGTATTATGTAAAAGTGTTGAAATACTATCTGAAATCTATGGTAACAGAGGAGCAAGGGGATGGGATCCTAATCCACCTGAAGTCTTCCGCTGAAAAATTGAAAACAACAACGAAGTATTTCACACAACTGCTAGAATCCGCAGAAAATCTGGGTATCTATAAAATTAAGGAAGTTCAGGAAGATTCAATACTTATAGTCTTTAATAAAAAGTAAGTTTATTAAAAAAAGCCCACAAATATTGGCTTTTTTATTTTTCATCGTAAAATATAACCCCCATCCGGAAACAAAGTACTTCCTGTTGTATAGTTATTAGTCATCAAATAAATGGTTGTATGTGCTGCTTCGTCCGCATGGCCAACTCTGCCAAGGATATTCATATTCGTATATTCATCGTAAGCCTTGTCTCTAGTTACTTGTTCTGCTCCTACCCAATTAAAGTTGGTATGAATGGTGCCTGGGGAGATGACATTTACTCGAATCGGAGCCAATTCTACAGCCAATGCTTTTCCTAGACTCTCAATCGCGCCATTACAAGCTGCATAGGAGGCACCTTCCGCAAGAGGTCGTTGACCGAACGCGCCAGACATCAGAACAATAGAGCCTGTTGGGTTTATATATGAGATCGCATATTTCACAGCATTATATTGAGGCCAAAACTTTGCATTAAAGCAGCTATGAGCAATCTCTAAGCTTGAAGTAATCGGTCCTCTAACATAGGAGGCACCCGGAGTAAATAAATGATCGAATTTTCCGATCTTCTCGTAAAAGACTTCAAGTCTTCTTCATTTTGATTATCTAGTGAATGAATTTCGACAGATTCGATCCCTAGAAATTGTTGAGCTTTCTCTAATTTATCTTGTGAACGCCCAGCGATTATGACATACGCGCCTTGTTCAACCGCTTGTTTGGCAGTAGCTAGACCGATCCCCGAACTTCCACCGATGATGACGATGCGTTGATTTTTTAATGAAATAGTAGACATGTGTATCTTCTCCGTTCATAGTGGAATGGACTTATTATTTCTGTTTTTTATTATTAGCTATAAAAGAATTTCTGCACAGTTCGCACTTTTTTCGTACTAGGTACGATTGTTCGTACTAGCTGTGATATAGAATAACTTTCGAAAGAGGGGATCAAATGGATTTGCTGGAGCCCAGATTGACGGGAGTTCTTACAACGCTTGAAAAGATCGGTGGGAAGTGGAAGCCGCTCATTTTATTTATTTTATTGATAGATGGCACCAAACGATTTGGTGAACTGCGACGGATCATTCCAGATGTCTCTCAAGGGACATTAACTAAGCAATTACGGGAGCTTGAAGAGGATCAACTTATCGATCGAGTGATTTTTCATGAGCTTCCACTGAGGGTGGAATATAGTATTTCAGAACATGGTAAATCATTAATTACTGTTTTGGATAGCATGTGTGGCTGGGTAAAGATGCATCAGGAGTATTTAAATAATACAAATAAGTAGGAGGGCGGACATTATTATAAATACTATTTTGCAGGACCCAACGGGTCAGGCCTACAAGACGCTGGTACAGGTAGCCATGGAAGTGTGTGATGAATTTATTTTGGTAAAACGTGATCAGATGGAGTTAGAGCCAGAAGGATATGAACTATTGGAACGGTTACAGCCTTTTCTCAAAGAGATCGTCAAAGATGATTATTGGCCGGGGACTCGGCTTATGGGGCATTATGCAGATGTTTATTTTTTTCATTGTTCACCGGATGCAGTCGATATTCTACTATCCTATTCCACGAGCTTGTACTCATGGGTGCAGACTAGAGTGCCCGATGATCTTTGTTTTTTAAGACAGGGGCAACCGTGGTTAATCAATACAGCCCATGAGCGAGAAAGCCATATTGTAACTGATGTAGAGGAGGAGCTTAACAGACTAGAAGAGAGCGGACTATTGTTCCGTGACTTATCTGTGTATTATCCTTAATAAAGATAACAAAGAGACGATGTTTGAAAAGACAGGGTCTCTTTTTTTGTCCTGAAAATTCTATTATAGACAAAATGGTCTACAAGTTGTAAACTCTAATTCAAATGGAAGGTCTAGAAATTGTAGACCAACGGGAGGTGCAAGGTTGAAGAATCTCAGACTGACCGAAATGGAAGAGAAATTTGCGGAATTAATATGGGACCATGAACCGATCCCGTCTGGGAATCTGGTGAAGTTATGTGAATCCGAGCTGAACTGGAAGAAATCAACGACATACACGATGTTAAAACGACTTGAAGCTAAAGAGATTTTTATCAATGACAATGGTGTGATAGGTTCTCTTATCAAAAAGGATGACTTTTATGCGGAGCAGAGCAAGGAGTTCGTGCAGGAAACCTTCGGCGGTTCGTTACCCAAATTTTTAGCTGCCTTCACAAAGAGTCGGAAATTAAGCGATAGCGAAATAGATGATGTTCTAAGACTAATCCATGAGCATAAGGAGGAGTAACGGTGGAACAGCTGTTTGGACATATTTTAAACATGAGCATTACGGGAAGTTATGTGATTGTGTTTATCATCGTGGCACGGCTGTTCTTAAGAAAAGTTCCCAAAATATTCTCCTATGCTTTATGGTCTGTGGTTTTGTTCCGACTCCTGTGTCCGTACTCAATTGAGAGTATATTTAGTTTTATTCCATCTGAAGTGCAGAACTCACCTCTGAACAAGCAATATATACAAACGCCTCAAATTCAAAATGTAATAAATACATCTGATCAAGCCGTAAATAATATATCAACCGTACTTATACCCGCTACATCTGCTACCTCAGTTGGTATGCCCCCTGTAAATTCTACGGACACTTGGATGATCATAGGCCAATATATATGGTTAATTGGAATTGCATTGCTGCTCATCTACAGCATTGTTGCCACTGTTCGACTTTTACGAAACTTAAGAGCTGCAACACCTCTTTTCGAAAATGTTTATGAGCGCATTGGCATTACCACACCTTTTGTATTCGGCTTCCTTAAGCCTAGAATTTACCTTCCGAGCGGTCTTTCCGATAATGAAAAAGCTTATATCATCAAACACGAGCAAGTGCATATCCACAGGTACGATCACATCATAAAACCTCTCGCGTTCACTGTTTTGTGTATACATTGGTTTAATCCAGTGGTGTGGCTTGCTTTTTATCTGATGAGTGATGATATGGAGAAGTCCTGTGACGAAAGAGTCATAAGACAGATGGGCAGTGGAATCAAAAAGGAATATTCGACCTCGCTTTTGTCATTATCTACCGGAAAACGATTTATGGGTGGTTCACCACTTGCCTTTGGCGAGAGCAACACAAAAGGGCGAATTAAGAATGTTTTAAATTACAAAAAGCCTACCTTTTGGGTTGTTCTAGTCGCAATCATTGTCGTGTTAGCGCTGTGTGTGGGACTCATAAGCAATCCGAAAAATGATTCATTAACGGTAAAGGATTACGCCGAGCAATTCATGAACCAGAACATTACGAGCTATGAGAACGGTTCTGATATTAAAATAATTAACAGTCAAATTACTAAGCTTGAAAAAATAGCGTCGTTCGACGATCTGCTTGCCACACCTTTGGAAATTTGGAGCCTTGAATATCGCTTGAAACCGGATGATCCAAGTAAGCTGACGATGACGGAAAATGTGGTCGATGGTTTCATTACCGAAGAAGGAAGCATGGGAAAGCCAATGCTATTATTCTCCATTATAAATTCGACACCGCACTATTTGGGCGTAATCAGGAGCGGAGAGAATGATATGTCAACACCAGCCGGTCAGGAAATGGCAGTACGTGTATTTCTTGAGTCAAACCATCAGCTTCCACATGAAACTTATAGTGGGAATCACATGCTAGTGAAATTCCCCTTAACGACAGGCGAAACAAGTCAATTGTTGTTATCCCAGCCAGTTGTTCAAGGAGATTCAGGAATTTGGTGCGTTGAACGTTGGAAGGATACGAATGGAAATGAATATTACAATACACCCCAAACCGATGTTACGATAGCCGAATATTATGCCCGTCAGCAGACGTTGGCTGATCAAGGGGAGGAGCCAGCTCTTCTTGATCCTTTACAGGTCGCCATGAATTATATAAGCAATAATATTGGGATGGGTCAACATGTAAAGCTGGATCAGCTTGTTGTCAACAAAAAGGCTACAGCTGAGGACTTTGCATCCACCCCCGAAAGTACGTTAATGGGATACGTTTTAAATCTTAATATGGATAATCATTCCTTTGATTTTGATAACATAGAATGGTTAACGATGGAGGATTCCGCTCGTTTTAAGGGGTTGAATATTAATCCAGACGAGGATATGCCCAATGGAGTTTATATTCTCAACAAATATACGTATACCGATCCATTAGAGGTTACAGATGAAACGAGATATTCTATAGTGGATACCGCTAATGCGGGTGCTCAAAAAGAGGTAAGTAAACAGGAGTTTATTGAATATTTCAAGCAATATACTGATTTTGTACCACCGTGTGTGATAACTACAAAAGACGGATATGTCACCAGCATAGCTGAGAAATATGTGCCGGAAGCTTTCGTGAAAGTGAATGCGATGAAGTAGAATATAAAGCGAAAGAACCCGTATTAGACGCGGGATCTTTCGCTTTTGCTAATATCTTTAGTTGCTCTTCTGTAAATTCTCAAGATGTACGTCCAGATTATCAAATGTTTGTGAAATACCCGGTAGCATACCCATATCGATCACTTGTTGTACCGCTTCTGGAGATGCGTATTTCCCGGTGTTAACCAGCTTCGTTTGACCATCCAGCTCGATAAAATCTAGTTGGACTAGCGTTTCAGGCAGATCTTCTGAAATATTGCCCTCTGCATCTGAGAAGCAGTCTGTGTAAATAATTTGCTCCGGAATCGTAATTTCCCGATAAAGCGCCTTGCCCCAAGACTCCATGCCATAGAAATCACCTTGATTCTTATCCTCGCATTTCATGCAATAATGCCATATACCACCTGGACGGAAATCAACATTGCAAACGGGGAGAGTCCAACCTTTTGGTCCCCACCAATGCTTCAAATGCTCCGCCTCAGAAAAAGCCTTGAATACTAGCTCGCGTGGAGCTTGGAATATACGCTCTAATACTAGTGTACTGCCTTCAACTTTGGAAACCAATTTGTTAGTTTGGTTAGAACTTGTCATTTGATATATCCTCCTCGATTACATTTTCTGTATCTTTTTCCTTGCTTTGCAGCTCTAGCAAATAATCATCCAGTCGATCGTATCGTTCCTCCCACAAATGCCGGTACGATTCTAACCAAGCGTCTAATTCCTTAAATGGCTCAGAACGTAACTTGCAAATGCGCCGGTTAGCTACGGCCTCTACCTCAATCATGCCGGCCTCACTAAGAACGCGCAAATGCTTAGACGTTTGAGGTTGACGAAGCTGGAGTCTATCGGCGATTTCTCCAACAGTTAGGGGACTCTCGCGCAATAGTTCAATAATCTGCAGGCGGTTAGGCTCAGCTAAGGCACTCATAACGTTAGCATTCATAAATAACATCACTTCGATTCATTTAATTCATTCATTTTCTCTTAAGACGTACACTACGACTCTATAGCGCCTCCTTTCTGGTATTTCCTATTCTTGATCAGAATATACCACACAGGGAATATTCCCGTAAAGGAATATTAATTAATCCTTTTTCATTCTGCAAGCGGCAGCTCATATTTTTTGATGCTTTCGTATCCTTGAAATACAATCTGCCGATGTATTGGGAAGAGCCCTCCCATAAATAAATGCGCTAAATCAACCGATATGGAATCCGCATGAATTAATCCGGAATTTTGAGAGTTCTTTTCAGTTTTGATAGGTAAGTCAAAAACTTCTCTGCCGCCAAACGATACAGGTTAACCTTCCTCCGACAAAAAATGGTGCAGTAATTTTCCAATCGAATCGTATCTTGTTCGAAACTATGTTCATCCCATGTTGGACGTATAAAATCAGAAGAAGGAATGGAACTCTCCGATGTCTGATGAAATTTCAAGCACAAAACGGGCTTTAATAGCCTGCCACACGGCAACCTGTTAAAGCCCTTCAAATCTTGGCGATTGAACTTGAAGCTAATCCGATAGCCCCTATAACCTTGATTATACTGGACGACCCGCATTCTCTTATTAACGCTAAAGTAGTTTGTACCGGCAAGGTTAGGAAGTATGTAAGGGAGCTCCAACCGGAAGTCAAGTCCTTTGCTATGTATCAGTTTTAACATTTGGTGGCAGCAAATTCGCCGTAACTGGGTCTTGATGCGTTTAGCGGTATTTCCAGAGCTCGTCGTAACGAATTGCGCGAATCCCGTTCTGGGCAAAGTACTGCTTGAGCCGTTCGTCTTGGAACAGCCTGCGGTCGGCGTCTCTCTCCCTGGCGATTTGTTCGCCGGAATGCTGCGCGTTTCCGAACTTTAGGATTTCCTCATCCATAAACGTAGGGTGCGTGACTAGGCGATAAATGCCGGGGTTGACGGATTCCAATGCTTGAATGACGTTCAATACGGGATCCTCTCCCAGGTCCGGCCCGTTATACCTGATATCTGTGCAAACATTTCGGTAAGACATCAGTCCTTCGCTTTCACACCAATCGTCGAATAGGTGAGTGAGCCGTTCATCGATTCGTTCGAAGCCCATATGCGTATCGGCGTAAAAAGGCTTGAAGCCCAGATTTCTGACCGCTTCCAGTTGAGCTTGCAATTCGGCCATCACTTCCGTGATTTCAAATCCCGACGTCTTCCAATCCGCAGGAGACCGATGAAGAGTGCCGTCTTTGAGCACCAAGCTCGGAACCTGGTCCGGAGACAGTATCGGACCCCAGCGGAAGTGGTCCCACTCCGCATGTAGGGTACAATGAAGACCAATGCAAAATCCATCCTCTCGGGCAAAATGCTTCGCGGCGTCCTGTACCGCTATGCCGTTGGCCATCAATGAACCATTGCGCAGCTGGCCGTTCTGCCATGCCTGGTGGATGGCTTTGTTGGCAGAATAGCTTCCTCCCAAATCGTCACCTTGCGTGATTAGGTAAATTTCTAGTTTTGCCAATCCGTTCAACCTCCGGTTATTTTGTCGTAAATGCGTCCATCCAAAAAGTGCCAATAAAGGATTGCAATCGCTTTCACGAGATGCTATATTGATTGTAGCACTACCAAAACGTTTTGGAAAGTTTGAGGTTTTTATATGTCTCCCACAATCAAAGATATCGCCAAAGCGGCGGGCGTATCCATTACAACCGTATCACGCGCGCTGAACGGCTACCCCGACGTCAATGAAAAAACAAGAAGCAGGATCAAGAAGCTGGCCGAAAAAATGTCCTACCATCCGAATTCGCAGGCACAAAGTCTGGTACTGAAAAAAACGAATACGATCGGCGTCATCATATCGGAGCTTACGCGCGACAGCGTCAAAGCCGCTTTTTCGTTCGAGGTGCTGTGCGGCATTAGCGACCGGACCAGCGAACTGAATTACGATATCATTTTGTTCAGTACCAACCCTAACAAACAAATGAATAAAACCTATTCGGACCTTTGTCGGGAGCGCAATGTTGACGGCGTCATCCTGAAGGGTTTAAAGACGACCGATCCCTATTTAAGAGAGGTCATCGATCAATCATCGTTCCCCTCCGTGTTAATAGACATCCCTGTCGCTGGCGAGGGGGTCGGACACGTCACGACCGATAATGTAAGCGGAGTCAGGGATGCTATCCGGCATTTGATCCAGCTGGGACACCGTAACATTGCTTTCATCAATGGTTATAAAGAAGCGGCTATCTGTGCTGATCGCTTGTCAGGCTACATGCTGGGTTTGCAGGAGGCTGACATCGCCTACGATGTCAGCAGAGTTGAAGACGGCCGCTTTTCGGAAGAGGGCGGGGCGGATGCCATTAGCAAAATCCTGTCGCGCCACCCCGAAACAACAGCCGTCGTTTGCTCTAGCGATATCATGGCGCTGGGTGTGATGAAAGAATTGGAGCAGATGGGCAGGGTAATACCTGATTCCATTTCGGTGATCGGCTTTGACGACATCTCAATAGCCTCCTACACCACGCCCAAACTGACCACTGTACGCCAGGAGAAATACGAGATGGGCTATCAAGCGGCGCAAATGCTCATCGACATGATAGAAGGGCGCAATGTCAAGCATAAAATCGTGCTTGACAACCAGCTCATTATCCGTGAAAGCGCGGATCGTTTGCAAAAAGGCTAACGACCTTTTTGCAGCCTTTTTCCGAAACGTTTCGGAAAACTTCGTCAGACACCGTTTTAAGGATTTCCTTCGGAAATCTTTAAATAAAAACTACTGACTAAAAGGGGAGAAATGGGCTTATGAAGAGATTCAAAATCGTATCGATGCTGTGTTTGACCATGGCACTGGGTTTAACAGGATGTGGGTCCAACAACGGGGGAGGGAACGCATCGGGTACGCCAAGCTCGTCGGGGGAAAGCACCGACAAACCGGCGGAAACCGCTGTACAAGAAAAAGTTGTACTTAAAATTCCGCATTATAAGTCAGGTCAGAACGTAGGGGCAAAATTTTTCCTGCCGCAAGTAGAGCGCTTCAACACAAAGTATGCCGACAAATATGAAATTCAAATCGAAGAAGTGCCGAACGATGACTATAATGACAAAATCAAGCTTCTTTGGCAGCAAAAAGAGCTGCCAGCACTCATCGAAAAAGGAGCCAATGAGCTTGTCGAGACTCTGATCGAGAAAGACGAGATTTACGATCTGAAGCCATTTTTGGATTCGAAGCCGGAATTGAAAGCAACTCTGATCGAGGATTCCGTCGCATTCAATACAAGAAATGGTAAGATTTACACCATGCCGTCTTCCGTAGTTCGTCCGATCGGCTTGTTCTACAATAAAGAAATGTTTGCAGATGCGGGAATTACGAAACCAATCGCGCAAATGAATTTCGAAGAATTCGATCAGGCGCTCAAAGCACTTAAGGACAAAGGCATCACACCGCTTTCCCTAATGACAGGGGAAAACGCCTGGACCACGATGCTTCTTGCATCCGCTTTCATGGCTAACGAGCCAGGAGCTGAAGAAGTGCTGAAGAGCAACCGCGCAGACAAGGAATTCGATTATACGAGCCAGATGTGGGTCAAGGCATTCGGTGAAGTACAAAAATGGCTCAAGGAATACACGACGGACAATGCGCTCGGCGCCGCTTACGCCGATTCCGCCAACAACTTCCTGAACGAAAAAACGGCGATTATCGCGAACGGGACTTGGATGGTCGGCGACTTCTCGGATACGACGAAAGCGCCGGAAGGCTTTGACAAGAAGGTCGGCGTTTCTCTGTATCCCGGCGGCATTGGGCTGGCCACGACAGCCGAGTACTCTTGGTGGATTCCGAAAGGGCTGAAGCAGGAGGAGACGGAAGCGGCGCTTGCGTTCATCGAATTCATCCGTTCTCCTGAGGAAATCGAAGCATATATGGTTGCCGAAGGCGGGCAAGCTCCTAATATTCAGACTTCCGCCGAGTTCACTTCCAAGCTGAATCCGATTTTGGCCGAGATGAACCGGTCCGTGACCAGTGATCTGAAGATGATCGCTCAATCCATGGCGGATGTGTGGCCGGATCAGATTTCGTCCAAAGAGTTTAGCGGTTATCTACCGCTGCTGGCACAAGACAAAATGACGCCGGAGCAATTCGCCGAACATTTAACGAAGAAAGCGCAACAATTCAAAAAATAAGCCGCAACGGATGAGCCCTCCACTCGCAGTGAGAGGGCTCATTGCAGAAAAAGAGGTGAAAGAATGAAAATCAAGTGGTTGAATGTATGGATTGCGGCGTTCTTGGCGCCAACGGTTCTCGTGCTGGCTTTGTTTTACATCGTCCCGATTGGAACGGTGCTCGTGACGGGATTTATGGAGTGGGATGGTCTACGCGCCCCCCAATTTAACGGTTTAGATAATTATATCCATCTCATTACGTATGACAACACCTTTTTCATTGCCTTGCGTAATATTCTGCTGTGGTCGCTTATGGCGGCTACGCTGCACGTCGGATTCGGCACACTGGTTGCGTTTGTATTGTACAAGAAACATATCGGATGGAGATTCGTTCGGGGCGTGTTCATGGTGCCGATGGTCATCTCCGCCGCTGCTTGGGCGATCATTTACAAACTGTTCTTCAACGATGAAATCGGCATTTTGAACCATATGATCAGAAGCATCGGCTTTTCGGATTTTCATGTCAATTGGTTTTTCGATTCCCCTGCGTCTTTTTTCGCTATTACGCTCACTTGGTTGTTTTATGCCGTGTACGTTACCTTGATCGTCTATAACGATTTGATGGCCATTCCCAAGGAAGTTCATGAAGCTGCGCTGTTGGACGGAGCGAGCGAGTGGGGTATGATCCGGCACATAAACCTGCCGCTTGTCAAAAAAGCGATCGGAACAGGCATCATATTGTCTGTCACTGCGCGGATCGCCGGCTTCGAGGAAGTGGCACTTACCTCCCGAGGAGGGCCGGGCAACGATACCTATAACATAACGCTGATGCTCTATGACGGCATCGTTAATTACAACTATGGTTACGCCAACGCGGCAGCGACGATCATGATTCTGCTTGGCATCCTGGTCCTTCTGCTGATCAACAGGGTGTTCAAGATGAACGAGAGTACTTATTGAGGGGGGTGTAAAAGTGATAATAAACATCCGAAAATGGCCTGAACTCATTGTCTCTTACAGCGTCATGACGTTTACGGTCTTGGTGTCGATATTCCCGATTGTATGGATTCTGTTGTCTTCCTTCAAATCAAACAAAGAAATATTGAATGATCCTTTTTCGCTGCCGAAAAAAATCGACTTTCAAGCGTACATGGATGTTTTCACACAGTACAACTTTTTGGGTTACTTTATGAATTCTATGTTCATTGCGATAGCCTCGACTTTGATTGCGCTGTTCATTTACACGATGGCCGGTTATATTTTCGGGAAATTCAATTTTCGCGGCAAATCGTTCCTATTTATCCTTTGTACCATTACGTTGCTGATCCCGGGATACGCCCGCGCACAGCCTATCTTCACGATCATCATGAATCTCGATCTCTATGATACGAAGGCCGCATTGATCCTCGTGTATGCGTCGTTCGGAATGGCTCTGGCATTGTTCATCCTGCGGTTATCGTTTATCGCAATTCCCAAAGATCTTGACGAATCAGCTTTAATCGACGGCGCGGGCTTCTGGCGAATTTTCTGGAACGTGAATATGCCGTTGGCCAAATCGGGCATATCGACAGCCGGCATTTTAATGTTCTTGAACAATTGGAATGAATACTTCTACGCGCTGATATTGACGACCAGTGAGAAGAACAGAACGTTGCCGGTGGCACTGGAATTTTTTAACGAGGCGTTCTCCTATAATTATACAAGAATGTTCGCTGCGCTAATGATGGTGATTCTCCCGGGGATTTTGATTTACGTGCTTGTTCAGGAGCAAGTGCAGCAAAGCGTGGCTTCTTCCGGGGTTAAAGGATAGTTAACGAAAATGAACGAGGTGTAGCAGTGGCATACAGCGTAATCAAAGAAAACGATTTGTTTCTCATAACGGATTTGTCCGGCGATATATCGACCGATTCCAAGGAAGGCTTCGGTTTATATACGAAAGATACGCGGTTTCTCAGCCGCTTGGCATTGACCGTCAACGGGTCAAAGCCGATCGTGCTTGCTTCTGAGGTTGACCGGAACTATGTCTCGAATATCGTACTTACGAACCCCGATATCAAAAATGGAGAAAAGCTATGGCGCGAATCTGTAGAGATCGTGCGAACGCGATTTATCTATAAGGGCATTCTCTATGAAACGATTGGCGCGACCAACTTCAACCCGCAAAGCCAACGTGTCAGCATCGATCTGGAGATCGATGCCGATTTCCAAGATATGTTTGTTATTCGCGGATTTCAAGACGGCCAGGTCGGACAGAAGACAAGGGCCCGGCAGCTGGCGTCGGGGTTTTCGATCGATTACGGCGGGGTGGACGATGTGAAGCGGTCGCTGCTCGTCGAGTGGATAGAGGCGCCTGCCCATGTTGTCGTTTCGAATGACGGAGCGGGGATTACCTATCAATTGGATTTAGAAGCGGGGCAATCGACGTCGATAAATCTGTTCTTTGTCCCTGTCATCGACGATGTCTACCCCGAGCGCCATACGCATGCTGCCGCCATTCAAGAACTGCAGCGCTCGTATGCGAATTGGGAGCAAACTTCGACATGGGTGAGCAGCAATCATCCGTTTTTCGATCGCCTCTATCGGCGCGGTTTGTCGGATATTAGGGCACTGCTCACGGATCTCGGTTTCGGCTTGTTTCCCGTGGCTGGCTTGCCGTGGTATGCCGTACCGTTCGGACGTGACAGCCTGATCACAGCCTTGCAGCTGCTGCCCGTTCATCCCGAAATCGCCAAGGGCACGATTATGACGATGGCACGATATCAAGGGGAAAAGTCGGATAGCTGGCGCGACGAGCAGCCGGGAAAAATAATGCACGAGCTGCGCGATGGCGAGCTAGCGAATACAAACCAGGTGCCGTTTAAACCGTATTATGGTACGGTTGACGCAACGCCGCTGTTTCTGATCCTGATCGGTGAATATGTCAAATGGACCGACGATATGGTGTTGTTTGAAGAGATGATACCCAACATCAAGCGGGCGCTGGAATGGATCGATGCTTGCGGCGATTTGGATGAAAGCGGCTTTGTGACATATAACACAAAATCCGCCAAAGGTATTACAAATCAAGGGTGGAAGGACTCGTCCAATTCCGTTATACATCGTAACGGAGAATATGCGAAAGCCCCGATCGCCCTCGCCGAAGTGCAAGGTTATGTCTATCAAGCCAAGACAACGATTGCAGAGCTCCTCCGCACGATGAAGCCGTATTCGAACGATTACAAAATGATCGCTTGGTCCAGTAATCTTATCGCTGAAGCCGAAGAACTGGCGAAGTTGTTTGAGAAGGGATTCTGGGTAGAAAGCGACCAATTTTATGCTCTGGCGCTCGATGGCGACAGAAAACAAGTTGAAACTGTTACTTCGAATCCCGGACACCTCCTCATGTCAGGCATTCTGAAACCGCATAGGGCTGAAGCAGTCGCCGACAAGTTGGTATCCAAGGAATTGTTCAGCGGTTACGGGATTCGGACGATGGCAGAGGGGGAGAAAGGCTACAATCCGATCAGCTATCATAACGGAAGCGTTTGGCCGCACGATAACTCGCTGTGTCTTATGGGACTGAATCACGAAGGCTTCCACAAGGAAGCGTTAACCGTTATGGAAGGCTTGCTTGCCGCCGGTGATAGCTTTGAAAATCATCGTCTGCCAGAACTGTTCTGCGGTTATACCGCGGATAAGGGCGCGCCACTTCGTTATCCGGTCGCATGCTCCCCTCAGGCGTGGGCGGCTGCTACACCGTTCGTGTTTATTGAAGTGATGCTCGGCATGCGGCTTGATTATACGATACGGCAAATATCGCTTCATCCCGTGTTGCCGGTAGGAATGGATTTGCTCTCCGTTCGCAGTCTTCGTCTCGGTAGCGGGATGCTGGATGTGGACGTTAAACGCCGCAACGAAACTTGTGCTTATCACATCTTGGCGAATACGACAGGTTGGACAATCGGTTCGCATTAAAGAACGAAGTATTGAAGGTATGCAGATCGTCGACTAGTGTTTGAAGTGCACTCCGTCAAGTAGTCAGTACCAATCATAAAAGACGGCTAAGCGGCCTTGGTCCATGGGACTGAGGCCGCGCTCAGTTTGTACGAATATGATCTTTCTAATATGCTTGTTACTGGCTTGAGTCTGTTGATCCCTCTAACCTAAGAGCTACATGTGTGAAATTATGCAAAAAAGGAGCAATCTGGGACGCTGATCTCCAGGTTGCTCCTATTTCTGATGCCAATCTTAAGGCTTTGAATATTTCTAAAAATGTTATTATTCTGGAGATAGGTAGAACAGTGTAGGGTTCAAGTACAGCGTTTTGTTCTTCCGCCAAAGACTCTAGTACACCGAGAAAGAACTTGGTCTTTGCAATATAGCGGGTGATAATTTGGTGGGCCATATGAGTATGGAAGTGGCTCTCGCCGAATAATCGGCCACAGTAGATTTCATCTCCGTAATAAAATATACGATCATGGGGGATAAGTACGCGGTCAAATATAACAAGCGTATCCATTTCTTCATATCTTGAACTTAAGGGATGGTCGTAAGTAGATCTCATCTCCGTAGCTTTCGCGGCAAAAAAAAGTCATCCCAGGCAGATCATTGGGTACTGCAAAAGCAAACGCAAAGGGATTATCATCATCCACAAGTGATGGTGAAGGAGTAGGGAAAACAAGCATTTCATCGCATGTAGCCCCTTGTTTTGCCATCATAAAAGCACCGGTTACAATCATCCCTTCATCATTGATTTCTACGACTTTAGCAGCAATAGAATCTTCTGTAGCATCAATCTGACCGGATATATTACTTGCTTGAGGCTGGATGAATGCATGGGATAATGTTATGTCATGATCTCGACAGTAAGCGTAGTAATTCCTGAGGTTCTCAGCATATTTCGGATTAAGGTCCTCAAGGATATCGGCAGCTGTGAATAGAGACATGATGGCCGTATTCATATAATCAGGAGAACGTCCTAAAAACCCATGATGTCTATTGGACCAGAGTTCAATCATTCTTCTCCGGCGTTGTAAATCTTCAGCATTTTTGGGAGGAAGAAAAGATAGACCAACTGGCTCTCCAGTATCAGGTGAAGGATAGGTCTATGCGTTAAATAACGCTCATCACACTGCATATTATACATTTCGGCTTGTGTTTGTATGAGACTTTGAAATGCAGGATGTTTGGATAAAGGCCCTTCGATACGCGTTCCTTTATACCAGATATTGATATTTTGCCGGTCGATTCGTTCGATGTATTGATTACCCGTTTTAATAGGCACACGTTCCACCTCTTTGGAGAGCAGTTTTGACTAATAAAGACGTATTATTGCTAATAATGTACGTAACCACGATTCCCCCTGTACATTGTCCATATATCGAGTGTTGTAAGGAGCTTCACTGTTCGAAGGTCTTATATTCGCGCAAGGTTGGATAGGCAATTACGCTTGAGCGTCAGCAGTGGCTGGTGGTCATGCAAAAAGGCCGCAAGCATATATTGCATATACTTGCGACCTTTTTATTGTGTTAGCTACTTAGAGGATTAGTGGCTGATGATTCGTTTAATTCGAAAATGTCCAAAGTCCGGTGATAAGCAGTTATTTCTGCTCACCTACTTTTTTGTTTCTACGATATATGGTGGACTTACAAGACCATGATCTTTTGTTCGCCTGCAAGCATTCTTAGTTCTCTAGGGAGCAGATCACGATCAGCTTCAGCGATGTCTAACCGAACGCCATAATAGTTCTTGTCAGAATCTTCTTTACCCCAAAGTAGGGTACCTTCTATGTATAATGGTTCTTCGTTAAGCACAATATTCATCCCGACTCTAATATGATTGGTTTCCACATGGAGCTGAAGCGGTACCGCTAGACGGCAACCTGAACGGCTGATGTCATACAGCAATGCACTGACGGGTTTCGAGGGAGTTGGGTGTCCATTAATACTAAGTATATGAAATTCAAATGAGATAGGCTCTTTTAGCACATAGCGAAAGGGTTCTTTTCTACGATTTAGCGACATAGTTTCCTCCTAAAGTTCTGTAAATATGTATATTCTTATCATCGGTAAGAACATGGAGTAAATTAAGAGGGAGGATCCGGAGGGATTCTTGTAAACAGATTCATAATTGAGTGAAAGAATGATAGCCACGAAGAGCCAGCACTCCTTTTATGAGATTAAAAGATTAGTAAAATCTAACATCTGTCAAACTTCATGTGGATTTTTCAGCAACCATATGTTGACTTCGTTTTGACTTCGAGATTAAAAAATACAGAGCGAAGCGGTCATCCTATCCTTCCCGCCATGCTCTGTAAGTAAAATAAAATATTGCTATTAGCCTTTCGGCTCTTCCTCTTCCCCAGTAGCCACCGGATTCTCCTCATAACTAATCCAATAGTTCCAGCTATTATTTGCCCACTTTCACGACATCAATCGTCCGGATTTGGATTCTGGCTCGGATTCGGGCTTGGGCTCGGAGTAGGTTCTGGGCTCGGGCTTTGATTCGTCGCAGGCTCCGATGTCGTCGATGGTGTAGTGCTCCTAGGTTTGGTGACTAGTAATTCGGTTGCCGTAACCGGGATCGGGTTCCTCTCATCGTTTTTCACTGAGTTTCCGTATAGCGTTGTCAGGCCGCTTATATCGATTTTCGGCATTTTGGACGGATCATCGAATTGTAAAGATTTATGTAACTTGATAATGATCGTCTTCCCGTCCTTGGACAACTCGAAGTTGTCTAGCTTCGGATCTAGCGGTACGTCGTTGATTTTAATCTTGGATAGGTCGATGGACTTGGGGTCGATCTGTACCGTCAATTTCAGATTCAACTTGTCGCCTGTCTCAAAGAATCCTCCTGTTACAAACAGAGGTTTAGACTCTTCGAGCGTTTTGGCGGATTGGAAGGATCCTTTAACAAGTAGTTCTCGATCTGCTGGCACATTTCCGCCGAACGTACCGTTCGGAGCGTTATTTAGTAATTTAAGCTTGAGAGCCAACTCGACGTAACCTTTAGCCCAATCGGTAACAGTGGGATCGCCAACACTTAGGGCAGCCTTTGCCTTTGCTTTTGCATCAGCATCCTTGTCCAATATTCGAACTAAAAATGTGGCTAATTGCTCTTTGGTCACCTTGCTTGCAGGGTTATATGTACCATCACCAAATCCATCCGCCTATTTACAAAACAACTACTCGGTGATACTATGTAGCAGTACTAAGCAATACAGAGTAGCATTGGAGGACTTTAATGGAAAACCTTACAGAAATGCTGAAAGGAGTTTTGGAAGGCTGCGTACTTGAAATCATCAGCCGGAAAGAAACCTATGGGTATGAAATCGTAAAAACGCTAAATGCGCTCGGTTTCGAAGATGTTGTCGAAGGAACAGTCTACACCATCTTGATACGGCTAGAAAAAAATAAACTCGTCGATATCGAGAAAAAACCGTCCGAAATAGGGCCGCCAAGAAAATTTTATAGCCTGAATGAATCCGGGCAGAGCGAACTGTCCCAATTTTGGGAGAAATGGGGATATGTTTCGTCCAGACTTGCTCAACTGAAGGAGGATAGCCGTGTATAAGAACTTTTCCGCTTGGCTAAAAGATTTGCGTCATCAAAAAAAGAAGTACAAAGAATGCGTAAAACGTTCAAAGGCACTCCCGAACGATTACCGCGAAGTTTACAATTTAGCATCTCGATACATGCTCAATTTCTCGTCTTCCGATTCTAGCGTCATCAACCTGTTCCCCGAAATGCTCGACATGTTTGAGATGGGAGCTGCTGAAGGTCGAGATGTTCTGGAGATCGTAGGAAATGACGTTATGGCGTTCTGCGACGGCTTGCTCGAAGGCGTTTCAGCTCAGACTTGGACTGGGAAAATGCGCACCAAAATGAACGAGTCCATTCATAAAAAACTTGGAAGATAGGGGGAGATTAGGATGACATCGAATAATTGGGCCATTGAGGTAATTGGCCTCAAAAAATCCTATAAGAACGTGGAAGTGTTGCGAGGGGTGGACTTCACCGTGCAGAAGGGTTCAACCTTTGCCCTTCTCGGATCCAACGGTGCGGGTAAAACCACTATGATCAAAATTCTTGCCACCCTGCTCCAGCCCGACAACGGAAGTGCGAAGATTAATGGAGGTGACGTAACCAAGCAACCGGGGCAAGTACGTAAGGAAATTAGCCTGACAGGACAAAATGTAACCGCAGACTATATCCTGACCGGGCGCGAGAACCTGCGTATGATGGCCAAACTACGTCATTTGCCCGATCCTGATAAACAAGCCGAGGAGTTGTTGCGCCGCTTTGATTTGCTCGATGCCGCTGATCGCCGAATCTCCACATATTCCGGTGGTATGTGTAGGCGCTTGGATTTGGCCATGAGCTTATTAGGCAACCCGGCGGTCATCTTTCTCGATGAGCCAACCACCGGCCTTGACCCACAAGCCCGTATTGCTATGTGGGATATGATCAAGGATTTAGCGAGATCGGGTGTCACTGTCTTTTTAACCACGCAGTATTTAGAGGAAGCGGACCATCTAGCCGATCAAATCGCGATCTTACACGAAGGTCATATCGTGGCAAACGGCAGTCCGGCGGAGCTTAAGAATAGGTTGCCTCGGGGTCATATCGAACTTCGATTTGACAATGAAACAACCTTAAATCAAGCACGCGACTTGTTAAAGGAATTCAACGCGACCGCAGATTCGAAGAATCTCACGCTCTCCGTCATTACAGATGGAAGTACAAGACAGATGATGCGATTGCTAACGAAAGCAGCGGAATCCGACATAGAAATTGCCGAGTTTGCCCAAAAACTGCCCACGCTTGAGGATGTTTTTCTCGCAATCGTCACCAGTAAAAAGGAGGACTTCCAATGAAATTCATTCATTTTCTAGGCGATACTGCCGTCATGAGTGGGCGCGTCATTCGTCACTCCACTCGTAGCATCGACACGATTATTACTGTCATTGCCATGCCGATCATGATCATGCTGCTCTTCGTCTACATTTTTGGTGGAGCGATGAACACCGGCGATGTAAGCTATATCAATTATATTGTTCCCGGAATATTGCTTTTTTGTATTGCTAGTGGCGTGGCCTATTCTTCTCTACGTATCAATAACGATCTCACGAAAGGCATTTTCGAGCGATTTCACTCCATGCCGATCGCAAAAGCCTCCATTCTAGGCGGTCATGTGGTAGCATCATTAGTTTTTAATGTCATTTCCTTGCTTGCCATTTTCCTTGTTGCCTTCGGTATGGGATTTCGGCCGAAAGCGGATGTGCTCGGTTGGGTATTAGCCATTGTCATTTTGTTGCTTAGCGTTCTTGCGTTCACTTGGATTGCCGTCACCTTCGGCTTGCTTGCCAAATCTTTCGAGGGAGCCGGAGTGTTTTCTTACATTCTGATGTTGCTTTTATTCGTTAGCTCAGCCTTTGCCCCGACTGACAGCATGCCCGCGGCTATCCGCGTATTCGCGGAATATCAGCCCATGACGCCGCTTATCGAGAGCATTCGTTCTCTTTTACTCGGAGGAACGGCGGATAAAACTACGCTTGCGGCGGTATTATGGAGTTTGGCAATACTCGGGTTCTTCTGGGCTTCCGCCATGCGGGTGTATAAACGGAGGATGAAATAAACGTGAAAAAAAGACCGGCAATCGGCTCGTTAACACTTCTAATCGAGTATGGTCCATTTGTCTGCATAAATAGGAGAATTGTTGGTGAGAAATGAATTAGTGTTACACAAAGAGCCGCCGGTAGCTCCTCGAAAGAGGACATACCGGCTTTTTTTGTGCACAGATTAACAAGCGCACCTTAATTCCACGCTTCGTGTGAGTATTCACGGTATATAGAGAAGAGACAATACTTTTTGGAATGGCAAAAGAAAAAGGTCTATTTTTTGAATATTTCTGTGCTATTCTAGAAATGTGATTTATACAAAATTTTTGTACATAGAATTAGAAATACCTGATTTGGTAATTAATTTTTATAAGCGAGTGGGAAATGAATGATATTATTTTTTGGAAAATGGGGGAGTAAGTTATAGTGATACCAACCGAAGCACCAAACAAAAAACATTGGAAAAGGGATATTATTATCTTTCTAAGTAGTCAAACATTCTCGTTATTCGGCTCTGCATTAGTTCAATATGCAATTATGTGGTACGTAACACTCACAACAAAATCAGGTATGATGATGACATTATTTATTATTTGTGGATTTATTCCTACCTTTCTATTATCTCCATTTGCAGGTGTATGGGCTGACCGTTTCAACCGAAAATATCTTATCATCATAGCAGATGCCATGATTGCCTTTGTCACACTGATTTTAGCCATTACTTTTTTGTTAGGTTATGACGAGATATGGTTGTTGTTCGCCATTGCTGCAGTTCGCGCGCTCGGAGCTGGGATTCAAACACCTGCAGTTGGAGCAATATTACCTCAAATCGTACCAGAGGATAAGCTGACAAAGGTAAATGGAATTAACGGAAGTCTTCAAGCGCTTATGATGTTTGTTGCACCTATCGTGAGTGCGTCATTGCTTACAATGGCAACAATCGAGGTTATTTTCTTTATCGATGTTGTCACAGCGGTGATAGCGATCTTTACATTATCTTTCTTTTTGAAAATATCTTTGCATAAAAAAGCGACTGATAAACAAACGACAAGCTATTTGGATGATTTTAAACTGGGTTTAAGCTATATTAAAAACCACAGCTTTCTCAAAACCTTTTTCATTTTTTTCGCTTTTTTCTTTGTATTGATGGCGCCGGCGGCATTTTTAACACCGCTACAAGTGACACGCAGCTTTGGAGATGATTATTGGCGATTGACAGCCATTGAAATTGCTTTCTCTATCGGTATGATGGCTGGCGGAGCAATTATTGCATCATGGGGCGGCTTCCGCAACAAGGTATATACGATGACTTTCGCTAGTTTAATTATGGGCGTATGTACGTTAGCTTTGGGTATTGTACCTGTATTTTGGATCTACTTGGCTATGATGGCTATATTCGGCATAGCTATGCCCGTCTTTAATACACCTACAACCGTAATGCTACAAGAGAAGGTAGATCCGGATTACTTGGGACGCATATTTGGAGTATTCGGTATGATATCGACTTCCATGATGCCAATTGGTATGCTGATATTCGGTCCGCTTGCGGATGTAATTGAGATTGAATGGCTCCTTGTTGGAACAGGGTTGTTTATTGTAATTCTGTCCATTTTCTTCATTCGTAATAAACGTTTGGTTGAAGCCGGGATGCCGTTAATAAAGGAGTCATCACAAGAGTAGCAGTGAGAGATACGCTGTACCTGCGAGAACAAGGCGAATGCGGGGTAAGGGCTATGACTTGAAACTCTGTTAGAGAAAAAAAGAAGCTCTCCTGAAGTTCAATTGAACTTTGTGGAAAGCTTTTCTTAATTAGAAAAAAGGAGGCCGTTATGACTTATTCACAGATCTGGAACAACGCAGAAAATGAAGCCGAAATTCTCTATTTGGAACAGCAGATTGTGGCCATCAAAAAAGAAATAAAACGAGCAAAGACCGCAGAACAACAGGAGATATTGGATCAAGCGAATCGCAAGCTGGCTGAATTGGAAGCGAAGCTGGATGAGCTAGAGGAGTAGGGGCTAGCCGCCCCTTCGTTGCATCAATATTTTGACAGCTTGAATATCGGCCTCGCAACCGTGCGAAGCCAATAAGCAAATACGGTCGTTCCGGTCCATGAGGTTCGCTTATTCTGTAGGTATTGATCGTTAATAATATAAGTCCGGGTGGAAGCAGGGCTTTTCAGACCGAACTTTTCCCACTCTGCCGGATCATTCGAACCTCCGAGCCTTTCAAGCATATTCTCCGACGCGTTATTTATTTTAGAAGGAATTTGCTCGTAGGCTTCGGTGATTTGCGCATGAAATTCGTCGATCGGATTGCGGCTGGCAAGGCTCTCCAAGTGAATGCCTTCGCGAAGGTAAGAAACGTATGCAAGATGGTCAGCCCAGAACTCGTCGATATAAAAAAGCCGTACCCGCTGCTCCGCTGGGCTCAACGGCTGCTCGCCTTTCAAAATTCGGAGCCGCTCCGTGTATAGAATTCGCCTCTGATCCTCCACCATATCCGAATAACAGTTCAGTTCCTTGTGGATATCGAAGTTTTGGCCCATAACAATACGCTGAATACTTGTGATCTTGCTGCTGAGCACCGTCTCTTCAAGAGCCTCATCCTGCCTGGGAGCGCGAACCGCTTTATGGATGCCGAAGCGAAGCAGCAATTCGTCCTCCAAGCTTACATAAAAAACGGAAGCTCCCGGGTCGCCTTGGCGACCGGAACGCCCGCGCAACTGGTCGTCGATCCGCACGCTTTCGTTCACATGGGTGGCAATTACGTACAACCCGCCCAGCTTGGCGACTACTTCTGCTTGCGCGGGGTCGACGCCGCCGAGCCGGATGTCGACCCCGCGTCCCGCCATATTTGTAGACACAGTCACTGCACCGGTTTCTCCCGCTTTGGCGATGATGTCGGCTTCTTCCGCATCGTTTTTCGCATTTAGAACATGGCAAGGTACGTCGGCAGCCGCTAGCGCCTCTGCCAGCATGGCAGACTCCTCGACGCTTGACGTACCAATGAGAATTGGACGTCCCGTCCTATGGACGGATGAGATTTCTTGTACGAGTGCCTTAAGCTTGGCTTCTTTATGGGTAAAAATCCGGTGCAGATGGTCGATCCGGATGTTTGGCCGGTTCGGCGAAATTTGCAGCACCTGCAGCGCATAAATATCTTCGAAGTCCATTGCGGAAGCATGAGCGGTAGCCGTCATTCCGCAAATCTGCGGATACAGGCTGATGAAGTGTTGAATAGTGATCGTCCCGAGAATTTTCCCGCCGGCTATGGAGTACAGCCCTTCTTTTGCTGTAAGCGCGGCTTGTAGCCCGTCCGGCAAATACCGGTTCTCCGCCACTCGGCCGGTATATTCTTCGATCAGCTCGATTTTGCCGTCCCGGACGATGTAATCGACGTCTTTCTTTAATAACGATTCCGCATGCAGCGCGCAATTTAATGACGTCAGCAAGTGACTGTTATGGCTATCGTACAAATTGCCGCATCCCAGCATCGATTCCGCTTGCGCAGCGCCTGCTTCATTTAAGTAAACGTTCCGCTGGAACTCGTCGAAGTCGTAATGCTCTGCTTGCTTGAGCTGCCGAGCCACTTCTGCGAAACGAAAGCCGTCGCCCCTGGAAGAGGGCGAATCGCCGCTGATGACTAGCGGCACACGTGCTTCGTCGAGAAGCAGCGAATCCGCTTCGTCGACGATGACGTAGTGGAAAGGACGATGCACGGTATCGGCTTCGCTTAGTGCGATTGTGTCGCGCAAGTAATCGAATCCCGCTTCTTTGGCCGTAACATAGGTTATATCCTTGGCGTATGCTTCCTGTTTCTCGGACAGGCTCATGCCCGCTTGAACCGAGTTTACCGTTAACCCGAGGAAACGATAGATCGGACCCATCCACTCCGCATCCCGCTTGGCTAAATAATCGTTAAAAGTCAGCACATGAATGCCTTTGCCGGTCAGTGCATTTAGATATGCAGGCATAACAGCAGAAAGTGTTTTTCCTTCACCGGTATGCTGCTCGATCAAAAATCTCTCGTGCAGAGCGATGGCAGCCATGATCTGGACATCGTAAGGATTTAATCCGAGCTTTCTCTTCGCTGCCTCGCAAACTAACGCATAAGCATCGACAAGCAGCTCATCCAAAGGTGTACCCGATTTTGCTTCTTCTTGTAGCCGGAGGGATTCAGCTTGAAGCTGCCCATCATCCCATGCTTCCAAATTCCGTTTTCTGATGAGCTCCACTTTGTCCTGATAAACTTTCAGCTTATTCTGGGTATCGCGGTCTTTGAATTTTTGCATCAATTTGACGGCTATATTCATAGAAATTTGATCTCCCCTCGGTAGAAATACGCTTAGTTTTGAACAATACTTGCGCTGATCAGTCGGTTAATATGTCCTTGGATTCAATCTACCAAAATATTCTATTAAATGCAATTTGGACAAATCAAAGTGACTATCAAAACGTAAATCTTAAAACTCTAAGCATTCAACGCCAACTTATTTCGGATGCTATTAGGTGGATAATTTTATGTACTCTGCAAGTATTATCATCTTCGAGTTCTTGTTTGCAGATTGTTTGCAAAAGAACCCAAAAAGGACTGAACTGGGATCTTACTAATCACCCAGTTCAGTCCACAAAACTACTTATCCAAACTCCTCGCTTTTTCCCCAATGGCTATCGGATTCCCCTCATACGAAATCCAGTCACTCCAGCTGTCATTTATTAGAGGAAAGTGTTTTCATTAATCAACCTCTGCAGTCCAGAAAGAGAGCCAACTACACGATATCACCGACCCATCCGGTACACCAACGAGCACCATTAATCAGCTACCACAACCATAAAGCTCCCGAAGTAGAGGCCAGACCATAGCACATCGCCCAACAGAACTAAGCAACACTTACATCAACGTGGAATACACAGCATCAAGATAAGCAAGCTACCCGTTCAACAGTGAACCCAACAACCTGAATGAACTAAAACCACCAGTTCATCTGCCCAAACCGCCCAGTTTCGCCCAGAAAGCTCATAAAAAAATAAATAAATAAATAAATAAATATATATATATCCCTTTTGTGTGTAAAAGGGATGTACAGAACAAAGGGCGTAGGCGGAATGTCTCTCTCAATCTGCGACTAGGGCATTCGTCGGTGGAAATTACACTGGAAAAGTGCTTGAATACGTATGGGGTGGTCTATTAAGCGGCCTATGAACTAAATGTTCTTCTTCTGCGAAAAATTCATAAATAGTTTCGTATTATGATGAAATAAGAAGTCTGCAATTATTGTTTGCAGACATGCATCGGATAAATCAGTTTTATCTAAACTATACCTTGGAATAATTGGATATTCATTTTAAGATATGTGTACTTACATCGAATACAATAATCTGTGCTATTGCAGTTTTAACGCATTATGAAATAAACAGGAGGATTGAACTATGATTGTTTTAAAAAAAGAGGAGTATGGCAAGGTAAGACATCTTGTGAAAAGTCAAAACGAGCTATCTGTATTTTCAGTTTTGGACGGGGAAATGCCTGGTGAGGTAAAGGTGAATTCAGCAGAAAACCCGGTTGTAGTACTCATTAAGACCAGTGAGACAACATTGATTGCCGGAAGTGCCACCCATGAGGATTTTAACAGGGAAATCTCCGGAATGCTGGATTTTTGGGATAGCGTAACCCCTGATTGGGATGAGTGGAGAGTGAAGATACCAGCCATTCATCCCAATCAGTTTATTAAGGAGTATACAAGATATAAATACACCCTGACTAGCAGGGATTTCATAAAGGCGGATCTCTCACTTCCGGAAGGCTATGTCTTGGAGTTCGTTAACCTTAAGGAGATGAGGCAAAAAAACTACATTAATGCTGACCGTGTCTACGACTGGGTAAAGGCTTGGGAAAGCGAGGAGCGGTTTGAAGAATCAGGATGCGGTTGTTATATCCGCAAGGATGATAAAATTGTCAGCTGGTCAATAAGTGACTGCTACGCAAGTGACAGGATTGCTGTGGGGATTCATACAGACCCCGAGTACAGAAAAATGGGGTTTGCCAAGAAGGTTGCATCTGCGGTTGTCCAACAATGTTTTGACAAAGGGTATAGCAAGGTTGAGTGGTTGTGCGTCTCAACCAATGCCGGATCCAAAGCTATTGCCGAGGGAATCGGATTCAAGCAGGAAAACAAATATGCTTCCTTTTCATCCTATCCTCCCATTGAAAACCTGACCGATTTAGACGAAGACGGCTGGTATGAATGGGGAACCCATTTAGAGAAGGCGTCAAAGGAAGAACGAGAGCGACGAGAGCTGATCTGGGATTCCCTGTATTGTTTTGTCAAAGCCAATGCGGTTGAAAAGACTATGACCGTAATCAATGAAATGACCGAAAAAGGAATTGATTGTAACCCGCAGCGGCTGACAGGAGATATCTTTCTTTTCCAAAAAGAAGGGTTATGTTCCGCGTTCAAGACCTCTTTATGGCAAGAATTTATTGGGAAACGGGTTTAAAGCCTGCCAACGCTGCTGGACCTCGCCGGAATGCAGAGTTGATTTAAAGTTGATCTTCTTGGTTGAAGTTGTTGATTAAGCCACTTTAAAGCGAAAAAGAGTGAGAAGGGGGCCGAGAGGCTCCCTTCTGCTATGTATGGGCGTAGAGTGTAACTCACTTACGCCCTTTTTTATCTTTGGACTTTTTGAGCTTAGGTAGCTTTATAAAGAACAAACAAGTGAACGATACACGAGTAGATCCAGCATACCCCCATAATCTGGATGCCCCATCTCAGGGGGCCACTGAACTTTTACACCCACTAGAGAGAGACTAGAACGCGCGTTTGCATTTCTTGGTGATAGTTGCGCGAGAGCATGGGTGTCAGAACCCCATTGTAACCATCTTCATGCGCTCTTTGTTGACTCTGTGTTGATTTTGAACCACCAGAGAACCTTAAAAAGTGAACAATGAGCCAAGTGGAATACACGCCAATACACCCGTCCCACGCGGTCTTGTAGTCCTTACTCTTTCCCCGTAGTCACCGCATTCCCCTCATAACTAATCCAATCACTCCAACTACCCGCATACAACTTCACATTCCTATACCCAGCTTTTCCGAGCGCGAGCACATTCGGGCAGGCACTTACACCTGAACCGCAGTACACGATAATCTCTTGCTCAGGATCAATCCCCTCATAATGCTCTTTCAGCACCTCAGTTGATTTCCAGCGCCCTTGATCATCCAGCACTTCTTTCCAGAACTTATTGATCGCCCCAGGAATATGACCTGCCTTCGGATCAATCGGTTCTTCCAGCCCTTCATAGCGGCGGGTTTCCCGTGAATCGATCAACAATGCGCCACCGTCGTTAACCACGTTTTGCACATCCTCCACGCTAACAAGCAGGTTATGCTGAACATTCGCGTCGTATCGGCTCGGAATCCGCACGGCTTGATGATCACTGACAGGGAAGGAGGCTTTTTTCCAAGCAGAGTAGCCTTCATCCATTACATGAACACGTTCATGACCCAGATAGCGGAGCATCCACCAGAGGTGGGAAGCATAGGCTCCACCTTGATCATCATAAACAACGACAATACGATCTCTGTTAATGCCAACCTTACTAAGGACGGTGGTTAGCTTCGAGATCTCAGGCAGTGGGTGGCGACCCCCGTGGGAGCTTACTGGAGCGGAGAGTTGTTCTTCCAGATGCAAATAGATTGCGCCGGGAATATGATCTTTCGTGTATGCTTTACGTCCAGCTTCGGGGTCAGAGAGTAAAAAACGGCAATCCACTATAACAAGTTCAGGCTCGTATAACCGAGCAAGCAGCCATCGGGTAGAAACGATCGGTTCCATAAAGATACCTTCTTTCTATTGATATGTATGGAGTCATTATAACGGAAAATAATAGAGGACGCACCTTAAGCTTATGGCTTAAAATGCGTCCTAAGCTATTAGATCAAACGATATCCCGAAGGTAAGGTGCCGCTGCTGCGGATATTGCGAATTTGTTCGAGGGTTAAGCGCTGGTTGTTTGAAATAATTGATTCTACATCATTGCCGGAAATGAAATCGTCCAAATCACGGATGCTGCGGTTTCAACGGAGCACGTGGAAGTTCCTCTAAACCGGGTTTTTGTGAACAGTATCAGTGTTGCATTGCTGCTTGTGGAGAAGAAACGAAGACTTTCAATACCATCGAGAATGGAGTCTGTATTGCGAATGCCCAGGTTGCCAGTAAAGGTTCTGATGTCCCCCTTAAGTTTTCTTCATCGTAAACGGTCAAGCGTGGGAAAGTCTGAGATACATGAACTTCTTTTTTCATTTGTCATTCCTCCTTTGTTAGCTAGTCTATGTTCATTTACATTTTTGGTTTGGTTGATAGTTTAATAGAAAACCCTTATTTAAGTGATTTCTCATTTTCGGGCTTTACATCAATATTATATTAGTGTACTATTCAACTATAACACCGACACAATAAAACAAACTAATTAATAATAAATTAGATAGCAGGGAGGATTATTATGAAGCAGGGGAGTAACGCACACATGCAAGATTCAATCGTGCTGCAAATGAACGGGGTAAGTAAGATCATTAAAGGGAAATCCATTGTGGATAAGCTGACATTTGATATCCGTAAGGGAGAAATTGTTGGGCTGTTAGGACCAAATGGTGCAGGAAAGACAACAACGATTCGGATGATGACGGGTCTAATACGGATGAGCGAAGGGGATGTAATTGTTCAAGGTCACAGTGTAAAGAATGATTTTAACAAAGCAATTGGACATATCGGAGCGATTATTGAGAATCCAGAGTTCTATCCGTATATGACAGGGCTTGATAATCTAAAGCAATACCAAAGAATGACGGATAATATTGAGACCGGTAGAATTGAAGAGGTTGTGGAACTGGTAGGGCTTCAGGAAGCAATGAATAAGAAAGTGAAGGCCTATTCGCTGGGCATGCGTCAACGTCTAGGGATTGCTCAGGCGCTACTGAACCGACCCAAGTTATTAATTCTAGATGAACCTACGAACGGTCTTGACCCGGCCGGAATACGAGAAATGCGTGATTATATGCGTAGGATTGCAGAAGTTGAAGGGATTTCTATTCTAATTTCCAGCCACTTACTGACTGAAATCGAACAAATTTGTCACCGCGCCATTGTGATTCAGAACGGCAAGCTGGTGACCGTTACAGCGATTGGTGGGGAGCAGGAAGCAGCTGCAGAAGTGAAGCTGACGATTCGTGTAGGCTCAGTTGAATCAGCAATAAACATCTTGGAAGGGTTAGAATACGCAGAGTTAATGACTATGGATAGTACTCGTTCTGAAGTGACGGTCAGTCTGCATGATAGTAGAGTGCCAGAGCTAGTGTCGGCTTTTAGTGATAAAGGGGTAGGCATCTTCCGGATTACAGAGAATAGACAAAGCTTGGAAGAAGATTTCTTGAAATGGACAGGAGGGAACCGCATTGCGTAGCTTTAATAATCTAATTGTTAATGAATGGCTCAAGCTCTCGAAGAAACGTACGTTTTTCGTTCCGTATTTATTGTTAATTCTATTATCCCTACTGATAGGTTACATTGTGCATTCCGTGTCACCTGATATGTTTGGATCAGCGTATGAGTTTTCATCGGTAATGTTGCTTTCGCAAGGAATTGGGCAAGTTATTACCATTCTTGCAATCATCGGAACAGCGGGTATTGTCTCAAAAGAGTATAGTCAGGGCACCATCAAATTTCTTCTAATCCGTGCAAGAAGTCGTACAGCAATACTTGCGTCCAAATATGCCGTTGTGCTGATTTATGCGTTCACAGTGGCAGTTATCGGCATGTTGGCGGTTTTTGCATCAGGAGCTTTATGGTTTGGCTTAAATGGTGGTGAGGCTGGTTTAAGTGAGATATTAACCAGTTTAATGTATAACTCTGTTAGTACCGTTGTATATGCAACTCTTGCGTTTATGATTGGGATATTGACGACTTCGACGGGGGTGACGATCGGAGTCACTATGTTTATGCTAATGATAGACAAACTGATCATTTTCCGTGAATTCTATAAATATGTATTATTCCCGAACCTAAATTTAGCTGCTTATGAAGGTGGAGGAGCACCTATGCCTGGAATGACGCTGACCTTTTCCATCGTAATGCTTGCCTTGTACACAGTTGTCTTTCTACTCATAGGCTTCTCCGTCTTTAGACGAAGGGATGTTGCTTAATCATGACAATCGAATTCGATAACAACCTGCCGATTTATATCCAGATCATGAATTACATTAAAGGTGAAATCGTCACTGGTAAGCTAAAACCAGGAGATAAAATTCTCTCGGTACGTGAGCTTGCTAGTGAACTGCAGATTAATCCGAATACGGTGCAAAGAACTTTTCAGGAACTGGAGCGTGAAGAAATCGTGGAGACCCGGCGTGGAATGGGAAGATACGTCACTAGTAATGAAGGAACTATTTTGACCATCAAAAAAGAAATGGCAAAAGATGTACTGGATCGTTTCATTCGTGGCATGCAGGATCTTGGTTTTCAAGATGAAGATATTTTAGCAGCGGTGGCGGAGAATATCCGAACTAAGGATGGAGAATAGGGGGATTAGCAAGTTGGAAAATATACTTGAGGTTCATGACGTTACAAAAAAATATAGATCCAAGCATGCTCTCCGTGGGGTATCCTTTAATCTGAGTGCGGGTAAGATCACAGGACTTTTAGGTAGTAACGGCAGTGGTAAAAGTACACTTATGAAAATCATCGCCGGGCTGACTCAGCCTACCTCCGGTCGTGTATCTATTATTGGAGGTTCCGTAGGCCTAGATAGTAAAGCAGTGGTGTCATTTATGCCTGATAAGCCGATTACAGAATCCTGGATGAATGTTACGGATGCTCTAAAATTTCAAAGTGATTTCTATCCGGATTTTGATCAGACTAAGGCTTCGCGAATGTTGGAGTTTATGAAGCTAAGAGCACAAGATAAGGTAAAGGATCTGTCCAAAGGGATGAATGAACGTTTACAACTTACACTTTCCTTATCACGCCGAGCGAGTCTTTATTTACTTGATGAGCCAATCGGTGGTGTAGATCCAGTAGCTAGAACTAAAATTCTTAACGCGTTAGTAGAGTTTTATGAAGAGGACAGCACCATTCTCTTATCAACCCATTTAGTATCGGATATTGAGCGGATCTTTGATGATGTGATTTTTATAAAAGAGGGAGAAATGGTGATGCATACGGCGGTAGAGGATATCCGGCTGCGCCAAGGCAAAAGCATAGATGAACTGTTCAGAGAGGTGTACGCGGAATGCTAAAGCTAGTGAAGTATGATTTTAGACGAGATAGGGATAAGTTTCTTGCTGTTTTTGTAATTACCGTCATTTTGCAGTTTGTGATAGGATTTACAATTAATTCAGATCAGGACATGTTTATGATGAACATCATTACCTATGTCGTAGCAGGAGTAGTGCTTCTTTTTCTTACTTTACGTACCTTTAATCAGAACTTGAGTTTATACAATCGGAGACTCGTACCTATACCAGTCCTGTATATGGCTCTATCACCGTTGCTGCTATTTCTAGGTTTGTTGCTCGGATTATTTATAGTCGCTTATATTCAGTTAGGCGTATATATAATGATGTTTTCAACCTCGTTTTTACCGGTTAATTTCTGGTCGGTTTCTACGTATGCAGTGCTAATTATCTTTTGGACATCCGCCTTCACCATGCTACTCGTGATGTTTTCCATAACCGTTGCACGGAGTGTGAGGGTTAAAGGAAGAGTATGGATAGGTTTAGCAGCTTTTTTTGTAATTCAGTATATAATTTCATTTTTAGAGACTTGGATGTTCGATCATAAAAATATCCCTTTGGAAAGTGCATTCCGGTTTGAAGTGACTGATGGTGCGGCTAATTTAAATGAAATTGAAATCTCTCAGTATTTTCTTGGTTTACTTCCCATACTGTTTGAAGCAACCATTGATGTAATTCTATTATTTGTGATTATCAAACTTATTACGAGAAGAGTAGAGCTATAACCACATAACTCCAAATAGTACGGAGGCAGAGCTAATTAGCTTTGTCTTCGTTTTTATGCAAAAAAAAGACGCCTTTCCATGAGAAGGGCATCTGTTATGTTGAATTCTACAAGCCCTCTACATTTAGAGAGGCTGTCCATATATCGAGTTCTCTATGTAGCCGTTCTTCTTCGTCCTCGTTCAATTTAAGTTTAACTCCATATTGGTACTGGCCGAGTCCGAACATCCAGCCCCAACGAACGCTACCCACGAGTTGAAGCCTTTCTTCATTTAATTGAAGATGAATCACTAGCTTTGTATCGCCCGCTGTGAATCGAAGATTTAGAGGGGTGCGCACTTTGCAGCCAGATCGGCTAAGATCAAGCAACACAGCTTCTGTTAGTTTTCCGGCACCCGGACCACTACTACTTATTGGAACTTCAATCCAGCATTCAAGCGGCTGGTTCATTACATAGCGGAATGGTTCTTTCCTGCTGAGCACATCCATAATTTCCCTCCCTATCGTTTATTTGCTATTATATCGAAAGGGATTGTTGAGAACAATCTACTAAAGTGCTATTTTTAATAAGAATAAATTTATTTAATTCTAATGAAGGTGATGAGACTCAACATGTACCAATACCTTAATGAAACGTTCCAAAAACACAATTTTGACCAAGGAAGTCTGCAGGACGGGGAACTAAATAACTGTACATTTGAGCAGTGTTCCTTCAAGGGAAGCTCTATGGAAGAGATGACTTCCATCGGTTGCCGATTTATTGATTGCGATTTTACTGGAGCCATGCTCAATGCATCACACCATAAAGGCTCGGCTTTTACTAACTGTAAGTTCACGGGAGCGAATCTGTTTGTATCGAAATTTGAAGATTGTAAAATGGTAGGGTCTGATTTCTCAAATGCTTATTTGGACGGGATTTCACTTATTGGAGGGGACTGGTCCTACACGAACCTAAGACATACTAATCTTAGCAGACAGGACCTGCGCGGGATTCGCTTTACAGAAGCGGATTTAATGGGCTGTAATTTGCAAAAAAGTGATCTTCGAGGGGCTGATCTGAGCCGTGTACAGTTGTCTCAATGCAAGCTTAAGGGGGCAGATGTGCGGGACGCCATTGTAGAGGGTATTGATTTAAAGAGCTTGGATCTACAGGGCGTTCGCATGGATATAGATCAGGCTGTACTGTTGGCACGCTCTTTTGGGGCTAAGGTAGGGAACTAAGAATAAAAGGGGCATCAGCTGCTAGTGTAATAGCGGTTGATGCCCTTTAGTTTGTTATCTAGCGACACATATGCACAATGTTTGAAACTTTTTTTATGTATATTTACTTTCTAAATGGTTAACGCAGTCTTTTTCTGGGTTTTGCCCACCATTTAATCCAAAGAAAACCTTCGTCATCACGGAAAAACTTAATGCCTACCCAGCGCAAGGGTGTCCATAGTTCTCTAAAATAATATGAAGGCATAGTCTATTAGACCCTCCTATATAGTCAATTAATACTATATGTTACGCTAGTTTTAATGAAACTTCAAGATAATTTTACTTATAATTACATATTATGAATCTATCAGAAGTGAAATAACCTTGTGAGCAGGACCAATAGCCCTATTCGAGTTTTCATGCTGAATTGGATGTTTCAAAATTCAATTGAATCTAGCAAAAACTCTCTATTAGTAGGGGATAAGCACAATCATTTCATTATGCTCTGCATTTAATAAATGGAGAGGAAGTGATGAAATGACGGAGACTGAGTTTATTGCGAGGATTGCAAATTTTGCTATTAAGGACATGCAGATCAGTAAGGTTCCAGCATCGCTAACGATAGCTCAGGCGGCTCTGGAATCGGGTTGGGGAAGCAGTGGGTTGACTGTAAAAGCGAACAATTTGTTTGGGATTAAAGGCAGCGGACCAGCCGGAAGTATTACTGTGCAAACTACTGAATATGTTAATGGTGAAGCTGTTAAAGTAGAAGCTCCTTTTCGGGCCTATAACAACTGGGGA
This sequence comes from Paenibacillus sp. FSL K6-0276, assembly GCF_037977235.1. Taxonomy (NCBI): domain Bacteria; kingdom Bacillati; phylum Bacillota; class Bacilli; order Caryophanales; family Paenibacillaceae; genus Paenibacillus; species Paenibacillus sp. FSL K6-0276. Next base: position 2,673,167 of record NZ_CP150276.1, read on the forward strand.
GAATCTGTCGCGGATCATTCCGTGTTGATTGTGAATGGTGTCTCGTGGAATCGTAACCTTTACAGCAAGGTACTTGGTGCGAGTGGCAAGGTAGCCGCACAAGAAATTGCCGCCGCTGGCTATGCTACAGACCCAAACTATACAGCAAAGCTGATCCAAATCATGAATACCTATAATCTGTATCTATATGATGAAGACGCCAAGGAAGGTGATGACGAAATGTCGGCAGTGGATAAACAAAAGCTGGTTAGTCTGGAAACGGAAATAAAGGAACTGCGTGCTCTTTTAGCGAGTCTTACGGATAGCAAGGATACGCTGAAAACAGGTGTGCAAGAACTAGGTCAGTCAATTAATAAGCTTACAGATCGGGTGACTTTAATTGAAAGCCGTGCTGTGATGAATGTACCCCCATGGGCTGAAGCGGCTGTAAAGGCATCGAATGCTGCAGGGCTACTAGCTACACCATCAGGTGGCAGTTATGACTTCTATCGCATATTAACAGTGCTGAACCGTGCAGGCTTACTTGCTCCTGGTAGTGGAAAATGAAATAGGGAGGATTAAACACAATGTATAATGATGCTCTCAACAGTGTGCTTGCCTTTGCTTCCGTGCTGGCTGTTTTTGTAATGGCACTCGTACAACTTGTGAAGAATAGCGTGCAACTTCCGCGGAACATTGTACCGGTTGTTGGATTAGCTATTGGCTTGCTGGTTGGAGCAATTGCCTATCCGTTTACCGATATGAACCTTATCCTGCGACTCTGGGCAGGAGGGCTTGCGGGACTTTCGGCGACGGGGTTATTCGAGCTTGCTTTTAACAATAGAGAGGGTACGAAAAAAGACGATAAATAGATTCTGCCTACGACTTTTATAAAACAATCGTTTTACATTGGTAGTGTGACCATGCATACTGTCAAGATGACAAAATATTATTGTTTCTTCCAGCCTTCTCAGAACAGTGAGTGTGGGTCCAGAAAGCATTGACGGCATTTTAGTTTCTGATTAGGCATATATCCTTAACCTTGTAGGTCGTCCTTGTAAGGTCTTTTTTTTGTCCGTTCGCCCAATCTTTTGCGGGGTTGATTACATATCCTGTGGTGTATTCTATAATACGAAGGAGGTCTTCTCATGGGTGGTCATGTTGGAGGTGCGTTTACTTCTACAAGCGCAATCTTAGTTTTGTTCATCTTGCTAGTAATTATTTCCTGCGCATGCATATTCTAGAGGTTTAAATTGCAAAGCCGCAGGTACGCATTCGTGCCTACCTGCGGCTTTTTTTCATTGACAATATGCTTATAACACAATATCAAGATGACTAAAATATTATTGTTTCTTCTAGCCTTCTCAGAACAGTGAGTGTGGGTCTAGAAAGCATTGACGGTATTTTAGTTTCTGATTAGGCATATATCCTTAACCTCGTAGGTCGTCCTTGTAAGGTCTTTTTTTTTATCCGTTCGCCCAATCTTTTGCGGGGTTGATTACATATCCTGTGGTGTATTCTATAATACGGAGGAGGTATTCTCATGGGTGGTCATGTTGGAGGTGCGTTTACTTCTACAAGCGCAATCTTAGTTTTGTTCATCTTGCTAGTAATTATTTCCTGCGCATGCATGTTCTAGAGGTTTAAATTGCAAAGCCGCAGGTACGCATTCGTGCCTACCTGCGGCTTTTTTTCATTGACAATATGCTTATAACACAAGAGTTATCAAAAGGCTGCCGAAAGGTGGTCTTTTTATGTTTTTATTGTATTCAGAACATAAATTCGGGGCCCTCTTTCGAGGGCCCCTTTCATGGGAGAGGAGAAACCGGACGAAGAGCTTATGGGGAAACGTAAGCCTGCTCCGCGGTTGTCTACGACATTTGTGGTGTCGATAATTACATGATGTCCCTGGAAGCCCAGTCTTATACATATGACGACTTATTTATCTGAATAGTCTTCGTTCTTTCCTTTCTTCATATCTAGACAAACTTTTTATTTCATCGCGCAAATGTGTTACGATAGGCGTGGACTTATGCCCTTTTGGGTATAACAAACAGAGACATAGAGCGGGTGATTGACGGTGAGAGTGGTATCGGGAAGTGCAAAAGGAAGGCCACTAAAAAGTGTACCAGGAAGTGGGACAAGACCTACAACCGATAAGGTGAAGGAAGCTGTATTCAGCATGATAGGCCCATATTTCGAAGGCGGAGCAGTGCTGGACTTGTTCGCAGGTACAGGTGGTCTGGGGATCGAAGCTTTAAGCAGAGGAATGGACAGTGCCGTATTTGTGGATATGGAACCTAAAAGTATCGACACGATTCGCGCCAATTTGAAAGCGACCCATCTGGAAGAACGTGCGCAAGTGTACCGAAATGAAGCTGGCAGAGCGCTCAGTGCATTGGAGAAACGGGGACGTGTTTTTGATTTAGTTTTTTTGGACCCTCCGTACCGATTAAAGCACGGAGATGAACTGATGCTTTCTATGGTAGAGAAAGGAATGCTGCAAGAAGACGCAATCATAGTACTGGAGCACGAATCAAGTTATGCCTATCCTGAGATCATCCCAGGATTTTATAGGCTGCGTCAGGCCGCATACGGAGAAACTACAATTTCTATTTATCAGTATGAAGCTAATCCTTCAGTGGAAGGCGAGACTGGTGAGGAGGTAGAGAATGAGTCTGCAAATTAGAAAAGAGCGTGTCGCAATCTATCCAGGCACCTTTGATCCCGTGACTATGGGACATATGGATATTATTCGGCGCGCATCCAAGCAATTCGACCGTTTAATTGTAACGGTGCTTAATAATTTGAGCAAAAACCCGCTGTTTACTGTAGAAGAGCGAACAGAGCTTTTAAGACAGGCAACAGCTGACATTCCCAATGTGGAAATCGATAGCTTTCGGGATCTACTAGTCAATTATGTTCGTCAAAAAGATGCTCAAGTCATTGTTCGTGGTATTCGTACCGTAACTGACTTTGAATATGAACTGCAAAATGCATCCATCAACCATAGTCTGGATCCAGATGCGGAAACGATTTTTATGATGACTAACCCGAAATATTCCTATTTAAGCTCCAGCGTTGTAAAAGAAATTGCCCATTTCGGTGGGAATGTGTCCGACTTCGTGACGCCTGAGGTGGAACAAGCCATGAAGCTTAAATTTAATCGGATCGATGGCGAAAAGCACTAACAAGGTATATCGCTGCGGATAATGCTAGTAGGATGATGAGTAGAAGAGATTGCAGACTAAGCAACTGTGGAAAAGAGCTCCATATGGCAGTTACATTAATGGTTCTGTTTGGTGTGGATTGTGAATCAGCAAGGGCAGGTAAAGCAGCTTCACTTATAGCCAATAGTGGTTTCCATAGCAGTAGTGTTAATAAAAAAGCATAAACTCCATGTATCAGGCGAACCGCAGCATAGGGGAGAAATCGGACACCTGCTTGTTTAAGCAGAGTTAGCACTTGCAGCTGGGCGCAAAGCCCACTCCAGCCTAGTGCAGCAGAGAGTAAGGCTAAGCCTAATACTCCAGTTGATCCGGCGCCGATGCTCGTAAGCCCTTTGCTTATGGCGTCGGCTCCTAAATGAACCTCCAACAAGCCTGCTGGCAGAGCAACTGGCAATGCAGGGAGTACAGTAGTAATGATATTGATGATTACGGCGAATATAATCATGTAACCGCCCACAACCATCAAATTTTGTACCGCTGTAGCTACTGAGTCTCCAAGGAGTTTGCCGAAGCTTCGGCCATCTCTTGATCTGGCTTCAGTGGCTGCAAGCTGGACGCGACTGTATAAAGAAGGCCTTTTGGTATTCGTGTTTTCCTTTATAGAAGGTTGCGGATTGTCTAGCCGGCCATTTAACCGAGCATCTGTATAACTGGCCAGAAGTCCTGAAATCCAGTGGATAGCAAGTAGAAAGTAGCCTGCTGTAGGACTATGTAGGAACGCTACACCAATCACAATGAGTAGGGTTACTGGACTGGCGAAATGCGTAAGGGAAGCAAGACGAGCGGCTTCCTTGTCCGAAATGCTGCCCTGCTTATGAAGCTGCATTACACCTCCAGCCCCGCCGGGGAATCCAGCGGTGATTCCAAGCGCCAAAGTCCAACCGCTCGCGCCAGGAAGTCGAAAGACCTTTTTCATCAATGGTTCCAGGAGCACTCCGAAACCATGCACGAAGCCCGAAGCAGTTAGCATCTCAGACAGCATCAGGAAGGGAAGAAGTGCTGGGAATACGAGTGTCCACCAGAGCTTCAACCCTTGGAGAGAAGCCTCGAAAGAGCTTTCTGGCGAGATGATGATTGCAATGGCTAACAGGATTGCGATCGCCCCGGATAGAAAAGGTGTGGAGCGACTAGCTAGCCGGCGTATTTTAATATTGTTCATTTCTAGAATCACCTCTTCATAACTTAAGGCATAGCGGATGTGTTATCAATTTATGCAGAGTAGACAACCATCATGCCAAACCACTAGTCGAAGCGGTAATGAAGTTCAAACATTCATATCCTAAATGTGCCGTGGGAAAGAAGGGAAGAGTAGTGAAGCAGTTGAAGCATCGGCCGGGATTCCGCGCCATAGCTTACCTCTTTACGTTTGTAGTTATCGTGTATGTATTTGTCTTTATGAACACCCCGTACATTGTATATCAGCCGGGTAGTGCATCTGAGGTAGCTCCTATGATTAAAGTGGAGAATGCTGATCCAGCTGAAGAAGGAACCTTCATGATGACTACGGTATCCGCTAGTTACGCTAATGTGGCTTTGCTGGTCACCTCAGTATTTAATTCCAATTCAGAGGTTGTGCGGAAAGAAACCCGGTTAGGAGATAAGTCCGAGGACGAATATGCTGCTGAACAGGTTTTTTATATGAATAGCTCGCAGTCCTACTCGGTTCAGGCAGCTTATCATGCAGCGGGAATTCCATATGAAGATGTAGTGGATTATTTGTATGTTTTTTCGGTTCCAGTTGCAAGTAATAAAGGCCAATTGCATCCGGGTGACAGAATCATAAGTGTAGAAGGACAAAAAGTACCTGATCCAGAAGCACTTTCCGCTTTACTTTCAACTAAAAAAATCGGTGATCAGGTCGCTGTTGTTTTGCAAAGAAATGGTAAGGAAGTTAAGGAGCAAGTGACACTGGTCGAGATCAAAGATAAAGACGGTACTGCGGTTCGACCTGGCTTCGGAGTCACTATAGCCGCAGTTCAAAAAGTAAAGCCTAAAGAAGAAGGGAAAACTGTCAGCTTTGTGGATACGAATGTTGGCGGACCTTCGGCAGGACTGATGTTCACTATGGAGATTTACAACCGTCTTACGCCTGGGGATTTGACAAAAGGTCATCGAGTTGCTGGCACGGGCACCATAAATGCTGAGGGCGTGGTAGGCGCTATCGGTGGGGTGAAGCATAAGATTGTTGCTGCGGATCGAGAAGGGGCGGAGATTTTCTTCGTACCGATCAAGAATTACGAAGAAGCTAAAACAAAGGCTGATAAAATTGGCACATCTATGAAGCTGGTGCCAGTGTCTACGCTGGATGAGGCGCTGAAGTATATGGAAGAACTCCCGGTCAAACCATGACCGGAGGTTCCAAAAAATCGCGATACATATCGTTTCTGAGAGGTTCCTGGAAGGCTCCAGCGAAAGCGGATGCTGCCTGTAGATCCCGCTCTAACTGTGGATGAGAGCATAGTGACGGTCGTATGACGATGGGTAAGGTTGCTTTTTGTTTCATTTGTTTTAGAAGCACGCGTCCGCGTTCTCTAAAACCAAGGATTCGAATATAACCGGGCCCCTCTGCTAGCACAGAAGGGGTCATTTCTTCCTTTGTGTGGTTTAACAGCACGTGTAGTAGCAGACGTTGCAGCCGTGTATGTGTGTAGCGCTTGCTCTTAAGGGCTTGAAGCAAGCCTGAAATAGAGAATTGCTCCAGCTCGGGCATAAGACGAAGAATTCTATTCTCCAAGCCTTCGTTCATATCTTGGATTGTTCGTAGCTCGGAAGCAGTACGTGTATAGAGCAGGTGACGGAGGGGCCCGCGGAAATTCTCTAGTTCCAGAGGACCTCTACCGGCTGCATGCTCTCTTTCTAATATGGACACGCTATAATCCGGCATGTAAGCTGCTGGAGATCCGCCATCTTGCAGCAGCTTGCGAATGGCAGTTGCGCTTGCAATAGAAGAGTTAGCCTGCAAAGGATCATGGAAGCCGGCTGCCGTTCGCGGAACGGTCAGAGGCTGTATCTTGCTATGCATCCTCTGTAAAGCGATAAGGTAATGCAAGCCAAGGCTGTTATTCGGCTGGCGCAGCAACTCGCCAGCGTCGCCGGGACTCTCCTCACTATTGAGAGTCCCTTCCCAAGCCACAGCCGCCGCTGCGCTATACGCGGCGGGGAAGCTCGCTCCGAGCGCCATGCGGCGGCGGATCTCGCTCTGAAGTTCGCTGCTTTCCTCTGCCAGATACCTGGCCAGAGGAAGCAGCGAACCCAAAGTGCCGGCTTCGGAGCCGAAGCACAAGCTGTCCACGACCCCGGTCGCTTCCAGCAGTGCAACTGCTCCGAACGCAAACCATTCGGCCGGCTGGACGGCATAGGCCACCGGCAGCTCAATGACGAGGTCGGCGCCCATTCGTAGCGCCATCTCTGTCCGGGCCTGCTTGCTCACCGCCGCCGGCTCACCGCGCTGGGTAAAGGGTCCGCTCATGACGACGATGGCACTCTCTGCGCCTGATAGTCTTTTGGATTCGGTGAAGTGGTGTACATGACCGTTATGTAATGGATTGTATTCTGCTACTATTCCAACCGTTGTCACTGCTGCTTCCCTCCGTATGTAACAATTATTTAAAATATAAGAAGGTATAAGTTATGTACCTATCCTTTATGTCTTATATTTCACGCTTAAACGCTTATCGTCCTTTTGAGGACGCCGAAGGCGTTTATGCTTGTAGAGAATTAGTAGGATTAATATCTAGAAAATCTGTTCGCACAAGCTGTCATTTTGATTTACACTAATAGTTATATCATAATTCTCCCCAATTTCTGAAACAATATAAAGGGAAAATGGTTGACAAAGGTATATAATACTAGGTATAATAAATTTTGTTTGTTTGGGAGTGATAAGTATGCAGATTCACTTTCGCAAATTAGCGAATGCCGATGAACCGTTACATATTCACGATGTTGTGGATGTCAGCGAGGTAGTCAAAGGGCGCAAGGATATTCTAACTGTTGCTCCGCTCTCAGTGGACCTTAAAGCGCTGCCCGCGGGAACCGATTGTGTGAACGTGGTGGGAAAACTGAGTGGAGATGTGGACATGTTATGTTCACGTTGTCTCACGGAGGTCAAAAGTGATTTGAACATTCCTTTTGCTGAGACTTTCAAGTGGCTTAAGCAGCCAGTTCTTCCAGATGACGAAGATGAGGATCTCATTTACGTCAAGGATGAGGTTGTGGATCTTATCCCGTATGTGGAAGAAAATTTCGTACTGCACATACCGGATTCGGTATTGTGCAAGGCAGACTGTCTTGGTCTTTGTCAGAAATGCGGACAGAACTTGAACGAAGGCACCTGCAGTTGCGACAACACAGTGATCGATCCTCGACTCGCTGGGTTGAAAGACTTTTTCAAATGAAACATTACAACAAAACACATCCTGCTTCTAGAGGAGCAGGCTGACAGAAATATCACAAGGAGGTGGAACACATGGCAGTACCACAACGTAGAACGTCTAAGACACGCCGTGACAAACGTCGCACCCACTTTAAGTTGGTTGTGCCGGGCATGGTGAAATGCGAACAATGCGGAGAGTTGAAATTGGCTCACCACGTATGTAAAGTTTGCGGAACTTACAAAGCAAGAGAAATCATCAAACAATAGTTTCAGAATAAGTAGTACTTCACTATCGGTGAGGTACTATTTTTTTTGAAATATAAGAATGTAAAAGTTTCACGCTATACATTATCCTTATATTTTTCGCACAAACGCTTACCGTCTATTAGGGACGCCGAAGGCGTTTATGCTTATCCAACATAAGCCGCCCAGAAGTCAATGCTTTATTTTTGGTGCGGCATGCTTTATACTACATATTAGTACCTGGTTCTAAATAATGATTGTGGTTATTTGACCTAATATAACAGCGGCCATTCAAGCGGCCGAATGCTTTCTTTAAAATATAAGAAAGTATAAGTTATGCACCTATACTTTTCATCTTATATTTCTGGCATAAACGCTTATCGTCCATAAGGACGCCGAAGGCGTTTATGCTTGGCACGTGCCAGGAGGTGAGCCGCAATCGAGCGGATGTCCAAGAAAGAACGTCAGCAACAGCTGCTACATATAATCGCAGGCAATCCTTTTGTAACGGATCGGGAGTTGACTCGTCAGCTGAAAGTTAGCATTCAGACGATTCGGTTAGACCGGATGGAGCTGGGAATACCGGAACTGCGTGAGCGAATGAAGCAAATGGCTGAGCACTCTTATGATCAGGTGCGCTCTTTGCCTGCGGATGAAGTCATCGGAGACATTGTGGATTTGCAGCTGGACAAGAGTGGTATATCGATATTTGAGATTCGCGAGGACCACGTCTTCTCTAGAAATGGGATCGCCCGTGGTCATTATGTGTTTGCTCAAGCCAACTCACTTGCGGTTGCCGTAATCAACGATGAAATTGCTCTGACCGCTTCAGCCGATATTCGTTTTGTGCGCACGGTTCAGTTAGGTGAGAAATGTATCGCCAAAGCACAAGTACGGTCGCTAGCCGGTAGAGGTGGCAAAGCGGAGGTGGACGTATTCACCTATGTCGGAGAAGAACTAGTGTTTCAGGGCCATTTTATAGTGTATCGGTCCGCAAATGATGAACACAGTGAAGGGGGTAACCATAGTGCTGATCGCCATTGATGCCATGGGCGGGGACAACGCTCCTGAATGTAATGTCGAGGGGGCGTTGTCCGCGGCCGCGGAATGGAAAGATACGCAGATTGTGCTCGTAGGTGACGAAGCCAGATTAGAGCCACTGCTGAAGGACAAGCCGTCCAACCTGACGATACGTCATGCAGGAGATGTCATTGGTTCTGATGACGAGCCAGTTAAGGCAGTTCGTCGTAAAAAAGATTCATCCATGGTTGTAGCTGGACGAATGGTGCGCGAAGGCGAAGCAGATGCTATGATTTCGTCAGGTAACACAGGTGCGCTTATGACTACGGGGCTCCTCGTAGTTGGTCGTATGCAGGGGATTGAACGTCCTGCACTGGCGCCTATGATTCCAACGCTTGACGATGTTGGTGTGCTGGCTCTTGATCTTGGTGCTAACATGGATGCGAAGCCTGAACATCTGGTGCAATATGCGCTGATGGGCAGCATTTACCGGAACAAAGTGCATGGCATAGCTAAGCCGCGTGTTGGACTTCTAAATGTAGGGACGGAGCCTGGGAAGGGCAACGAATTGACAAAAGAAGCATATCCGCTGCTCGAGAACTTGCCAGGTATCCATTTTATCGGTAATGTTGAGGCACGTGACGTGCTGACAGGGAACTGCGATGTGCTTGTCTGCGATGGATTTGCCGGTAATATTTTGCTGAAGTCACTAGAAGGTACGGCGGGTGCAATGTTTTCTTTGCTGAAAGAGCAATTTAGTCGTTCTTTGAAGACTAAGCTTGGAGCGGCTATGCTGATGCCGGAGCTTAGAGCTCTAAAGGGTAAGATGGATTACAAAGAGCACGGTGGTGCGCCACTGCTCGGTCTTAGCGGATTGGTAGTAAAGGGGCACGGATCTTCTGACGGAAATGCGGTTAAGAATGCGGTAAGACAAGCGCGGATTGCTCTGCAAGCCGATCTTGTGCCAAGTATATCCAAGGAAATTAGCGGGAAGTGAGTGACGACATGAGACAGTTGCGACCGGTTGGGATTATAGGAACAGGGAAATATGTACCTGAGAAAATAATGACAAATAGCGATCTGGAAAAAATAGTGGAGACTAACGATGAGTGGATCGTCAGTCGGACAGGCATCCGTGAAAGACATATTGCTGCGCCTCATGAGGCGACTTCTGATCTAGCGTATGAAGCAGCACTCAAGGCACTTGATTCCGCAGGAATGAAAGCCGAAGATTTGGATCTTATTATTATTGCAACAGTAACACCTGATAGTTCTTTTCCTTCTACAGCCTGCATTTTGCAGGATAAACTGGGTGCTAAAGGTGCTGCGGCGTTTGACTTGTCAGCAGCCTGCTCTGGTTTTGTATATAGCTTAGCTACAGCAGTTGGATTCATTCAGAACGGAATGTACAACAATGCACTTATTATAGGTGCGGATACTTTATCCCGCATCACAGATTATACGGATCGAAATACTTGTGTCTTGTTCGGTGATGGAGCAGGTGCGGTAATCATTGGTGAGGTTCCAGAAGGTCGTGGTTTCCAATCCTTTGATCTGGGTGCTGAAGGCTCTGGAGGGAACTTGCTTAAGCTGGAAGCCGGCGGTTCACGATTGCCTGCATCTCAGCAAACTATAGAAGATAAGAAGCATTTCATCTATATGAATGGCCGTGAAGTATTTAAATTTGCAGTTCGTGTGATGGGTTCAGCTACAGAACGTGTGCTTACCAAAGCTGGTCTGGGTAAGGAAGATATTGATTTGTTTGTGCCACACCAAGCAAATATTCGTATCATTCAATCCGCTATGCAGCGTCTTGATCTGCCACCGGAGAAATGTGTAATCAATGTTGATAAATATGCCAATACTTCAGCGGCTTCTATTCCACTTGCTCTTGTTGAAGCTGCGGAAGAAGGACGTATGAAAGAGGGCGACACCGTCCTAATGGTTGGTTTCGGCGGTGGCTTGACTTGGGGCGCATCTGTATTGATCTGGTAATATGAGACCGTTATACGGGAAGGAGTTCATACTTATGAGTAAAATCGCATTTGTCTTTCCCGGTCAGGGAGCACAAGCAGTTGGTATGGGCAAGGATGTGTATGATGCTCTTCCAAAAAGCCGTGCAGTGTTTGAAAAAGGTGATGAAGTTCTCGGATTTTCACTGAGTAAGCTGATTTTTGAAGGACCGGACAGTGAGTTGAAGCAGACCGTAAACACCCAGCCAGCGCTTCTTACAGCAAGCGTAGCTTTTCTTGAAGCCCTCCGTGAACAAGGTTTGAAGCCGGATTATGTCGCTGGACATAGCCTTGGAGAATACAGCGCACTAGTAGCTGCGGGTGTATTGTCATATGAAGATGCTGTAACGCTTGTACGCTTACGAGGCCGTTTCATGGAAGAAGCTGTTCCAGGTGGACAAGGTGCAATGGCGGCAGTGCTTGGTGCTGAACGTGAAGCACTGGCAGTATTATGCCAAAATGTAACTGAAGAGAGTGGTGTTGTGGAACTGGCTAACGTCAATTGCCCGGGCCAGATCGTTGTTTCTGGATCTCAGGAAGGCGTTAACGGTGTTGTGCAACGCGTTAAAGAAGCTGGTGGTAAGCGGGCGATTCCATTAGAAGTAAGTGGACCTTTTCACTCTTCTATGATGAAAGCTGCTGCGGACCGTTTGGCAGAAGAGTTGAAGAAGGTAACCTTCAACGCTCCAAATGTACCTGTCATTGTTAATGTCACAGCATCACCGGTAACGGATCCCGAAGAAATTCGCGAACTGCTTGTTCGTCAGGTGTATTCCCCTGTGCTTTGGCAGGACAGTATTGAATGGTTGATTGCGGATGGTGTGGATACTTTTGTTGAGATTGGTTCTGGCAGTGTTCTGGCAGGTCTAATTCGCAAAATAGACAAAACAGTCAAGGTAATCAACATTAATACACTTGAAAGTGTCCAAAATGTTTTGTGAGAAATGGTTTAACATTTAGACAACAGCGTAATGATTGAAAGGGGAGTAAACTATGTTCTCAGCATTGCGGGGCCAGACAGCCCTTGTAACTGGCGGCTCACGTGGCATTGGTCGTAGTATCGCGCTTGCTCTTGCAGAACACGGCGTAAAGGTAGCCGTGAACTATGCAGGGAGTGAAGCGGCGGCACACGAGACTGTGGCTCGTATTGCCGAGCTTGGCTCGGAGGGCATTGCTCTCCGTGGAGATGTCGGCAATAGTGAACAGGCTGAGAGCCTTGTGAAAGAGGTTCTTAACACCTGGGGACGTATTGACATTGTTGTCAATAATGCCGGCATTACCAGGGATAACCTGATTATGCGCATGAAAGAGGAAGAGTTCGATCAAGTCATTGAGACGAATCTGAAAGGTGTGTTTAATTGCCTTAAGGCAGCTACACGTCCGATGATGAAACAGCGTTACGGTCGAATTATTAATATTTCTTCGGTTGTGGGTGTGACAGGTAATCCTGGTCAGGCTAATTATTCTGCAGCTAAGGCTGGTGTCATCGGTCTAACGAAGGCAGCAGCTCGTGAGCTTTCCTCGCGGGGCATCACCGTTAACTGTATCGCTCCTGGTTTTATCGATACAGATATGACGCGTGAACTCTCTGAAGAAGTTCGCAGTGAGCTAGAGAAGGGCATTCCACTAGCTCGTCTTGGGCGTCCGGAAGAGATAGCTATGGCAGTTGTTTTCCTGGCTTCTGAAGGCGCCGCTTATATGACCGGCCAGACACTACACGTGGATGGCGGGATGTATATGTAACTCTCCGTCAAAAATATAAGAAAGTATAAGTTTCACACTATACTTTATCCTTATATTTCTCGCTTAAACACTTACCGTCCTTATAGGGACGCCGAAGGCGTTTATGCTTGGGAGAAATTACACTGTTTTAAAGAAGAAATGTGAGGGATCAGGAAAGCGTTTTTTGCGGTCTATGGTATTTTGACCTCATATCTCGTATAATACCAAAAGAGGAGGTGAACCGGATGTCCGATGTATTAGAGCGTGTAAAACGCATTGTCATCGACCGCTTAGGTGCCGATGAAGCTGAGGTAACATTAGAAGCGTCTTTCAAAGATGATTTAGGTGCTGATTCTCTTGATGTAGTAGAATTGGTTATGGAATTGGAAGATGAATTCGACATGGAAATCTCTGATGAAGATGCAGAGACGATTACGACTGTGGGTGAAGTTGTGAAGTACATACAATCTCATACCTAGAGTCATATGATTGAGAGTCCCGTTCCTACTTGGGCGGGACTTCTCCTCATTTATACAGCACTAAAGATGAATCAAGGGTTGCATTACGCAGCTTTATAGGGATTATAACAGAACCGCAGAAGCTTTAAATGCGGTGATCGCTGTTCATATAGTAATAATTCGCAGTATATAAGTACTGAATATAATGTATACAGCCTATAGATGGGGTGATTGTGTTTGAGTCATAGAGTGGTTGTAACCGGGATGGGCGTAATTACGTCACTGGGTAAAGACTTGGAGACGTTCTGGGATAATCTGATGAGCGGTAAATCAGGTATATCGATGGTTGAAGCCTTTGATGTCAGTGAATATACTACGCAAATTGCTTCGTCAGTTAAAGACTTTGATCCTGAGGCGCTTTTTGGCCGCAAGGAAGCCCGAAAAATGGACCGTTTTGTACAATTTGCAGTGGCTGCCGGTGAAGATGCGTTGAGAGACAGTGGACTTAAGATCGGTGAAGATATCGATGCTGAACGGATCGGTGTATCTGTTGGTTCGGGTATCGGAGGTCTTGGTACTTGGGAAGACAATCATAATCTGTTGCTTGAAAAAGGGCCAAAACGGGTTAGCCCGTTCTTTATCCCGATGATGATCGCTAACATGGGTTCTGGACAGCTGTCCATTAACCTCGGTGCAAAGGGACCGAATACGACTACAGTGACAGCTTGTGCTACAGGAACTCATTCCATTGGGGAATCCTTCCGCTTGATTCAACGTGGAGACGCGGATGCAATGATCTGCGGTGGTTCGGAAGCGACCATTCGTCCAACAGGAATGGCAGGTTTTTGTGCAATGAGAGCGATGTCCACTCGTAATGATGAGCCTGAGAAGGCTAGTCGACCGTTTGATGTAGATCGCGACGGTTTTGTTATGGGAGAGGGCGCCGGAATTCTTATTCTGGAATCTCTTGAACATGCACAGAAACGTGGAGCGAAGATTTATGCAGAGGTTATCGGCTATGGTCTGAGCGCTGATGCTCATCATATGACTGAGCCTGATCCAGATGGTGCAGCTCGCTGCATGAAGATGGCAATCCGTGATGCTGGTATCTCTCCTGAAGATATTGATTACATCAATGCACATGGTACTTCAACGCCTGTAGGAGATAGATCAGAAACGGCTGCTGTTAAGAAAGCATTGGGTGATCACGCCTATAAAGTAGCTATTAGCTCAACGAAATCCATGACGGGTCATCTTCTGGGTGCCGCTGGCGGAGTAGAAGCTATTATCTGTGGACTCTCCTTGCAAACGGGTATGATTGCGCCAACCATTAATTTGGACAATCAGGACCCAGAATGTGATTTGGATTATGTACCAAATGTGTCACGTAAAGCCGATCTTGATATTGTAATGTCGAATTCGTTTGGATTCGGGGGACATAACGCAACAGTTATTCTAAAAAAATATAATCAGTAAGGGGACAGCGCGGTGAAAGGAGAACTGAAGCAGTTACAACAGCAACTTCAAATCCAATTTCACGATTCTGTGCTTCTGAAGCAGGCCTTTACCCATGCATCCTATGTGAATGAACACCGTTTCAATCAGCATCAGGACAATGAACGTCTCGAATTTCTTGGGGATGCAGTTCTGGAGTTAACGGTTTCTGAATATTTGTACAATCTGTTGCCAGACCGACCTGAGGGAGAGTTGACCAAGCTGCGGGCCGCTATTGTATGCGAGCCTTCACTGGTCAAATTTGCGGAGAGTTTAGGTTTTGGCCGTTTTGTACTGTTGGGCAAAGGGGAAGAACTTACGGGCGGTCGTACTCGCCCGGCCCTGCTGGCTGATGTATTCGAATCCTTCGTGGGAGCGCTTTATCTTGACCAAGGACTGGAAACTGTGCGGTCTTTTCTTGATAATCACGTATTTCCACTTGTGGAGACGGATGGGAAACTGCAAATGCAGATGACCGATTATAAGACGGAACTGCAAGAGCTAATTCAGCAGCACAATATGGGTACGTTGGAATATCGGATCATTGAAGAACGGGGACCCGCGCATGAGCGTGAATTCGTCTCTGAAGTGTTAATGACTAACCGTTCACTTGGTAAAGGGAGCGGCCGCTCCAAGAAGGAAGCAGAGCAGCAGGCTGCAGCAGCTGCACTGTTACATCTGAAAGAAGACGGTGCTTGAATTTTGCATCATGAGGACAAGCGGAGGAGAGCAGCAAAGGTCTGAATACCGGCGTTTAGGCGGAGCTCAGACCGTTGCTGCTCTTTTTCGAAAGGATAGGCCATGCTTCATTTTTAAATATAAGAAAGTATAAGTTTCACACTATACTTATGTCTTATATTTCTCGTTTTACTCGGGGTCCCCACAAAGTACCTGAGTACGCATCGAAGCAAAGCGCCACTTTGTGGGGATATTTTGGGAGCTATTTTAGGCTAATAAACGCTATGGTATAATGGGTCAGAGGTGATAGGCAAGTATGTTTTTGAAACGGATAGAATTAGCTGGTTTTAAATCATTTGCCGACAAAACAGAAATGGAATTTGTGCGCGGAATAACGGCCGTAGTGGGCCCGAACGGAAGCGGCAAGAGTAATATTTCTGACGGCATACGCTGGGTACTCGGCGAACAGAGTGCTAAATCACTACGTGGCGGCAAGATGGAAGATATTATTTTTGCCGGTAGTGACGCGCGTAAAGCTGTGAATTATGGTGAAGTATCACTTACGCTCGATAATGAGGATCATACGCTACCACTGGATTTCAGCGAAGTAACAGTGACTCGGCGTGTTCACCGTAGCGGAGAGAGTGAATATTTAATTAATAAGCAATCCTGCCGTCTGAAGGATATCACAGAGCTGTTCATGGATACCGGTATCGGGCGTGAGGCTTATTCGATTATCGGGCAGGGTCGGATTGAAGAGATTCTGAGTACTCGTTCCGAGGATCGGCGAGGCATCTTTGAAGAGGCATCGGGTATTGTGAAATATAAATCGCGCAAAAAAGATGCAAGTCGAAAGCTCGACGATACTGAGCAAAACTTGCTTCGTATTCACGATTTGATTAGTGAGCTTGAGGATCAGATTGGGCCCCTTAAGGATCAGTCGGAGAAGGCAATTCGCTTTAAAGAACTTCGGGAACAACTGAAACATCAGGAAATTTCAGTCTATGTGCACCAGATTGAAGGGATTCATACCGCTTGGCAGGAAGGTAACGCTAAGCTTGAAACTTTAAAGGATGAGCAACTAGAGCTGTCGACGGTTGTCTCTGCCCATGATGCTAAGCTAGAAAGCGGACGTTCTGAACTGCGCACGCTAGAGGAACAGATTGAGAAGCAGCAAGAACAATTGCTCCGTTATAGCGAATCTTACGAGAAGAGCGAAGGTTATGGAGAAGTGCTGAAGGAACGCAAGCGCAACCTAGAGAACAATCGTGAACAGCTAATGCTCACGCTAGGTTCTGTAGGTGAGCGTTCTGCGGATCGTCAGCGTGAGCTCGGCGATTTGGAATTTAAGCTCGAAGAGTCACGGCTTAAGCTTGTTGAACTTCGAAGACAGATCGAAGAAGAAGAGTCACGGCTCGAAGGTGTTGCTGACGGTATTAGTCAGAGCCAGGAAGAGAAGCTGAAAAGTGCTCTCTTGGAGTTAATGAACCTTATGGCGAATGCACGTAACGAAATTCGTTACGCGGATCAACAGAAGGAGAACCTGGAACGTCGCATGAGCCGCAGTGAAGAAGAAAGCGGCAAATGGACATCTCGGCACGAAGAATTGTCTGCCAGCCAGAAAGGCCTTAAAGACAAGATCGCCCAGCTTGGGAAGGAACTAAGCAATCTTCGTGGTGCTTATATTACTGAAAGTGAACAACTTAGCAAACGTCAGAAGCTGATTGAAGAGACACAATCAGGCCTGCGGAAGTGGGAACAGAAGCGGGAAGCGCAAGTCTCTCGTCATGAGACCATGAAAGAAATGCAGGATGATTTCGACGGCTTTATGCTTGGAGTTAAAGAAGTACTCAAAGGTGCTCGCAAAGGACATCTTAACGGGGTGCATGGTGCGGTTGCTGAACTCATCTCAGTTCCGGAGAAGCTGGAAATGGCAGTCGAGACTGCGCTGGGTGCATCGCTTCAACACGTGGTCATGGATAATGAGACTGTATCACGCCAAGCGATATCATTTCTGAAGCAACGTCAATTGGGACGGGCTACTTTCCTTCCACTCGATGTTATCCGGCCGCGCCAAATTTCTGGCAGTGACCGTGGAATGGTGGAGGACGCTGACGGTTTTGTTGGAATTGGTTCCGAACTTGTAGGATATGATGATAAATATGCTAGTATCGTTGGCAGTTTGCTTGGCAATGTAGTTATTGCCGAAAGCCTGGAGCAGGCGAATCGTATCGCCGCTAGATGCCAGTATCGTTATCGTGTGGTCACGCTGGAAGGTGATGTAGTAAATGCCGGGGGCTCGATGACCGGAGGTAGCCAGCATAAGAAGAACAATAGCTTGCTTAGCCGTAAACGTCAGCTTGATCAGCTAAGTGGTGAGATCGAAGAGAGCGAACGTCAAATCGTTAAACTGAAACAAGGCATAGCCAAACTACGTGAAGAGCAGGAGAACGCTAGCGTGAAGCTAGAGGACCTGCGCCGTGATGGTGATGAGAAAAGACTGGAAGAGCAACGCGTTTCTGGTGATTTGAAGCAGCTTGAACAAGAGCTTCGGCATGTACTGGAACAAGTGGAGAGCACAGGCGCGGAACGTAGTGGCTTTGAAAGTGAGGTCCGCACGCTTGAGGAGACTCGGAAACAAGCCTCTGCTGAGCTTGAACGTCTCGAGAAGGAAGAGAAGGAAGCTCATGAGGGTATCCGTAATGCAGAATCGGCGCGTAAAGCGAATGAATCAGCTAAAGAAGAGTTGCAAGGTAAGCTGACCAGTATGAAAGTTTCGGAAGGCAAGCTCGATCAGGAGATCTTCTCCCTGGAGGAGCAATTACGTCGTCTAAGACAAGATGTGGGTTCACAGGATAAAGAGCTACGCCAGAATCGAAATCTGTTACATACGATCGAACAGGATTTGGCTAGTAATGCATTGGAAACCGTGAAACAGAAAGAAGATTTGAATAGTTATCGTCTGAAGAAGGAAGAGACAGCCGGTACTTTGGATTTAGCTCGGGCGGAACGTTCAGCGTTAACTCGTAAGCTTGAACTAGAGGAGGGCAAGACCAAGGATCAACGACAGGCACTTAGAGTCGTGGAGGACAAGCTGCGTTCCACTGAAGTTTCTGTGGGTCGTCTCGATGTTGAACTTGATAATATTCTTCGTAAGCTGAGTGATGACTACGAGCTAAGTTATGAACTAGCGAAGCAACGTTATCCTGTGCCCGAAGATGTACCTGCCGCACAAGCGGATGTACAGCGTCTGAAACGCAGTATTTCTGCGCTGGGCGAGGTCAATTTAGGCGCGATTGATGAATATCAGCGTGTTCATGAGCGTTATACGTTCCTCAGTGGACAAAAAGATGACCTGGTCGAAGCCAAGACTACCCTGTATCAAGTCATCCGTGAGATGGAAGATGAAATGTCCAAACGCTTCAAGCATACCTTTGATGCGATCCGGAAACAATTCGGTACGGTGTTCTCGAAGTTGTTCGGAGGCGGACGAGCCGATCTTATGTTGCTAGATCCAGAGCATATGCTGGAAACAGGTATAGATATCGTGGCCCAACCACCGGGTAAAAAGCTTCAAAACCTGCAGCTCCTTTCCGGCGGCGAACGCGCCTTAACCGCGATGGCACTATTGTTTGCCATCCTGCAAGTGAAGCCAGTTCCGTTCTGCGTACTGGATGAGGTTGAGGCTGCGCTAGATGAAGCGAATGTTGTACGATTTGCTCAGTATTTACGTGAGTTCTCGGAACAAACGCAATTTATCGTCGTTACACACCGCAAAGGAACAATGGAAGAGGCAGACGTGCTCTACGGAGTGACGATGGAAGAAGGCGGAGTATCGAAGCTTGTCTCTGTACGTTTAGAGGATGAGGAAGCAGAGATCGCTTAACGGCTTCTTGAAATGATGAGTTTTGTACGAAACTATGCTCACAAAACTTAAGCTTATGCTTTCGAAGTGAGTTTTGTACGAAGCTGAATCAATGTAGTGATCCTATACAAAACTAAGCATAGGCTTCCGAAGTGAGTTTTGTACGAAGTTAAATCAATGAAGTTTTGCTCACAAAACTTTTAGGAGGAAACAAATGAGCTTTTTCAGGAAGTTAAAAGAAAGCATTTCCGGCAAAACGGAAAGTGTAACCAAACAATTCCGCGACGGATTAGAGAAAACCCGTAAAGGCTTTGTCGAGAAGGTAGCAGACCTTATTATCCGCCGTAAAAAAATAGATGAAGAGTTCTATGAAGAACTGGAAGAAATCTTGATTGGTGCAGACGTTGGCGTTAATACAGTTATGACACTTGTCGAGGATCTGCGCGCCGAAGTGAAGCAAAAGCGAATTGAAGATGCTGCGGAGCTTCAACCGATTTTGTCCCGTAAGCTGATGGAACTGCTGCGCGGAGATGATGATAACAGCCTGAAGGAAAATCCGGATGGAATTACAGTTATCTTGTTCGTTGGGGTTAATGGAGTGGGCAAGACGACTACGATCGGTAAGCTAGCACATCGTTACAAGCAAGAGGGTAAAAAAGTTCTTTTGGCTGCGGGGGATACGTTCCGTGCCGGAGCGATTGAACAGCTCGAAGTTTGGGGCCAACGTGCAGGCGTAGATGTAATTAAGCAACAAGCAGGCTCTGACCCAGCCGCTGTTATGTTCGATGCTGTTCAAGCGGCTAAGCAGCGGAATGTGGATATCCTGATCTGTGATACCGCAGGCAGGCTTCAGAATAAGAGCAATCTGATGGAAGAGCTTAACAAGATCTTCCGCGTCATTCAAAGAGAAATCCCTAGTGCTCCGCACGAGGTACTGATGGTGCTGGATGCTACCACAGGTCAAAATGCGCTTACTCAAGCCAAGCTATTTGGTGAAAAGAGTGGGGTTACAGGGCTCGTCTTGACGAAGCTGGACGGTACGGCTAAAGGCGGTATTGTTGTAGCGATTCGTCAGGAAATGAATTTACCTGTGAAACTTGTGGGTCTAGGGGAGAAGATGGAAGATTTGCAGCCATTTGATTCTCAGCAGTTCGTACATGCTCTTTTTGCCGGGTTAATTACCGAGGAAGAGAC
Source organism: Paenibacillus sp. FSL K6-0276 (assembly GCF_037977235.1). Classification (NCBI taxonomy): domain Bacteria; kingdom Bacillati; phylum Bacillota; class Bacilli; order Caryophanales; family Paenibacillaceae; genus Paenibacillus; species Paenibacillus sp. FSL K6-0276. Next base: position 2,693,437 of record NZ_CP150276.1, read on the forward strand.
AGAAGAATCGGAAGAGCAAGTGTAATCAATACCGACGCATGATTATAAGGAAGTCATATTTACATGGAATGTCCTCGAAGCTATATTTAGTTTATGAGGGCATTCCTTTTTTATAAAATGCTTGTTAGTTGTTAATGTAGTAACCTCTAAGGGACGCTTAAAAAGTACAAATACATCGCGTAAGGTATCCCTTTAAATAACAGTTTTCCTTCACTAATAAGCCTCCAGAAGCGATATTCTATAAATGAGGTACTGATAAATAAATTCCACTGCTCTATAATTGCTCCTACAATAAGTCCAGCATTTACGTAATGATCACCCTTTTCATTCTTTTGCAGTTGCAGAATTAAGGATAGAATTTCTTCGTCATAGTATGTTTCGGGAACATTTGTTAACTGACCATTGGACCAGATTCGAAGCATATCCTCAGTGTTGCTGATTTCTTGCCACTCCAGTTCATACTGTTTTCTTTGCGCGAAAGTAAGGGGTTGCGTATTTTCGGTGTTTTTGATAATAGTTTGCACAGCTTCGTTTGGGAGCTGACCCAGAGACTGGGGAGATAAGCCAATACTAAATTGTTCGGCAATCTTGGGAATCTCCCCATAAGCTTCGATTGGATTTATAACATGAATGGGTTGCTTCCTCTCACTGAGAATAAAAAGTGCAAACCGTAAACCGGTCTGATCATGGGAGTTGTCCCCGCACCAGATAGTGATTTTTTTGTCCTCAGGAATTTCTTTCAGTGTCCGAATCATGGCTTCCAGTTTATGCTGGGGATTGAGCTGATAACCCTGATCCGGAAATCGTTCCTGAAACCATAACTCTCGGGTATAATATCCTTCCTCTCTATGTAATTTGTGCAGCGGTCCAGCGGTGAAGGTCTCATTAAATGAAAGTACTCTTATTAAATGACGACAACCTAAACGACTAAGTGCTACCTTCATCGAACCAGCTTCTGATAAGCCAAATAACAGATAAATGTGATTCCGCTTAGCCTCTTCTTGCTCCATTGACATAGTATATTTGTGTTCCATTTGTTCACTCTCCTAACGCTCCAAATTATACCATAAAAATGAAATCACCCTTCCAGATAACTATATAAAAAATACAACATATGAAAAATTCATAATAGTAATGCTTGTCATGCTTCCTGCATACAATTCAATGAAGAAACTACTTTTCAGCTCCGGCAACTTATATAAGAGAGAAAGGAAGCGATTCCAAACACGCGAAAATATTCAGAGATCACATTTCTCTGTTATATATATTGACATAAGTAATATATTTTACGTATTATGGGAATACAAACCAATATTTTCATGGATATTTTCTGAAACTACAGTATACGTTGTTAGTAAAGATAACATTTATCGAAAGGAGTCGGGCTCATGTCCAAATTAGATCCTCTGCCAGGTCTGTCTCCGTATCCGCTGCATCATTTTTTCGATGAAATGTATGCTGATAAGAGGAGTGTCCGGCCGCACTACAGACATGTGAATCGCATGTTTTCTGGAATGAGCTCCGAAGAGCTTCAGGGTAAGCAGAATTTGATGCAGCGCAGGATGATGGAGGAAGGAATTACCTTTACGCTTTACAATCCGGCTCAGGATCATCCCATGGAGCGAACGATCCCTTTTGATATGATTCCACGCATTATTCCTAAGAATGAATGGGAGAGGCTAGAGGCTGGAATTATTCAACGTATCACGGCTTTGAATTTGTTCATTCATGATATCTATCATGAGCAGTACATCGTTAAGGATGGAATAGTCCCAAGGCGTATGATCATCTCCAACTGTTATTTCCGACCAGAAATGGCTGGTCTAAGAGTACCTGGTGGAGCCTATATTACTACTTCGGGAATCGATCTTATCCGCCATCATGATGGGCAATATTATGTGCTTGAAGACAATCTACGGACCCCTTCAGGTTTTTCATATCTTTTTAAAGGCAGAACTCTCATGAATCAATTGTTTCCAGAATTGTCCTTTGCTAGCTCCATACGAGATGTTGATCATAGCTTGAATCGCTTCTTATCTGTTCTGCGCAGCCTTTCTCCATCACGGAAGTCAGATCCGGTTATAGCACTCCTCACTCCAGGGGAATACAATTCTGCTTATTATGAGCACGCTTTTCTAGCGCAGCAGATGGGTATACATTTGGTTGAAGGACGAGATTTGGTTGCAAAGGATCACAAAATATATTTAAAAGAAATGAACGGATTACGCCGCGTGGATGTGCTGTATCGCCGTTTGGATGATGATTTCATCGATCCGTTAGCTTTTCAGCCTGATTCACTACTCGGGGTGGCGGGCTTGATGAATGCTTATCGGGCAGGGAATGTTGCTATCGCTAATGCCCCGGGGACCGGAGTTGCAGATGATAAAGCGATATATGTCTATGTACCGGATATGATTCGTTATTATCTGAATGAAGAACCGATTCTTGGTAATGTTCCGACATATCTGCTAGGCAGGCCCGATGAACGCTTATATGTCCTGGAGAACCTGTCTGAAATGGTTGTTAAGGAGACCTCTTTATCCGGGGGATACGGGATGTTGATCGGAAGCGAAGCTACGAAAGAAGAACTGGCTGAATTTCGAATGAAGATTATTGCGGACCCGGAACGTTATATTGCACAGCCGATTATGTCCCTATCAAGAGCACCGGTATTGTCAGGGGGAACTATGGCACCGAGACATATCGACCTTCGAGCTTTTGTATTAATGGGTGCTGACCGGAAGCCGCATGTCATACCTGGAGGATTGACACGAGTGGCTATGAAAGAAGGGTCATTGGTCGTGAATTCCTCGCAAGGCGGTGGCGTAAAAGATACTTGGGTCATGGCTTGATACTACCAAGTGAGCCTTATTGATGAACAACAAAATGCAGCATCAATTTGTAGGATAAGGGAGTGGCTGGAGATGCTGAATCGAAATGCTGAGGCTTTGTTCTGGATCGGCCGTTATATTGAAAGGGCAGAGAATCATGCGCGGCTAATCAATGTTCATTATCATATCCAGCAGGAAGAGGATTTTCATGAAGAAGGACATAAATGGTCAAGGTTAATCGATGCGCTAGGCGTTCGAGGTGAATATATGCAGCAGTTCGAAACCTTTTCCGAGCAGGATGTGCTATCTTTCATCACACTTGATTTAGGCAATTCTAATTCATTATTCTCCTGTGTACATCATGCTAGAAATAATCTTCGCACACTCCGTCAGCAGCTTCCAAGTGAATTATGGGATGTTGTCAACAGCTTCAACCTATGGCTTGGTGAGCGTTCTGTTGCAGATATTATGAGCGGGCCACATCAGTTCTATCAGCAGGTTAAGGAGCGTACAGCCATGTTTCTCGGAGCAGAGCAGTCGGTAATGCTTAGAGGGAATGAGTGGCATTTCATTGAGAGCGGACGCTTTCTAGAGCGAGCAGAGAATACAACTCGTATCTTGCAGGCGGTCATTGCCTCATGCCGATTTAAGGAGCTTAACGCGGTTTATACTCAGTTGCAGGCTGTGCTAAAATCCGTTAGTGGGTACCAGGCGTTTCGCCGTTATTATGCAGATGCTATGTCTCCGGAGAGCATTTTAGATTTCTTGATTGCGAACCCCAAATTTCCACGTTCCATACGATTTTCTTTTCATCAGCTGGAGGAGCATCTAGCGAAGCTTGAACTGGATTCCTCAGAAAAAGGCTCAGGTCATGAGAAGGTCATTCGTCAAGCAGGTAAGCTTAAAGCTGAGCTGGATTACATGGAAAAAGAGGAAATGTCCGGCGAGCTGGTGGAAGATGTGCTTAAAGCGCTAGTGATATCTTGTCAAAAACTCGGAAAAACAATGGAGGGCGCCTTTTTTCGGCGAGAAGGAGTGTCTGTATGAAGATTCAAATCAATCATACCACCACATACAGCTATCCAGAGCCGGTTACGGACAGTGTCAATGAGATCAGACTCACGCCGCGCACGAATTATCGCCAATCCTGTTATCACCATGAAGTGGATATTTACCCGCCAGCCAATCTATTAACGTATGAGGATTTCTTCGGGAACCGGGTCCATGCCTATTCGGTCAATAAGCCGCACACGGAAATGGTCATCCACACCAAGGCTACTGTAGTTACCCTGGATAAAGCGCAAGGTGCCGATCTCCCGAGAACATCTCTTGAAGAACAAATTAAACTGTTAAATGATGAGGGATTTCAGAATCGTTATATTGAGTTTATTTTGCCGACTCTTTATACCGAGGTGACCCCAGAACTGGTGGAGTTTGCCTCACAGTACCCTTTTAATGAAGCTGAGGATATGTATGAATGGATTCTTAAATTATCTGCGACGATTTATGATCAGTTCACCTATGACCCTGAGGCCACAAGTGTAAATACAACGGTAATAAAAGCACTGAAGCTCAAACGCGGTGTATGTCAGGATTATGCTCATCTAATGATCGCTGTCTGTCGTAGTGTCGGGCTACCATCCAGATACGTAAGTGGATATCATTTTGTAGGTGATCTGCAAGGTAGTAATGCTAATTTTGAGCAAGCCTCACATGCATGGGTGGAGACTCATATTCCGGGTACAGGTTGGCTTGGTTTCGATCCGACGAATAATGTTGAGGTTAATTGGCGTTATATTAAGTTAGGTCACGGACGGGACTACAAAGATATCGTTCCTGTAAAAGGTGTATATCGTGGTGGAGCAGGTACTTTGACTGTAAAAGTGGATGTGCGGTGGCTGGACAATTAAATAGATCGACCTAGATGAAACTCTCTGTTCAAGCTTTTGAACGGGGAGTTTTTTTGTGAAGATGATTCCAGTGTACATGTATTTGGGTAATCTTGATCCATAGTACATCACTTAGAGATCCTAAAGGAGAGTTACATATGAGTCCAAACATAGCTAAGAAACAAAGATTTATTGGAAAGACAGCAATTATTACCGGAGCGGGCTCAGGAATTGGTCGGGCTACCGCTATTAAGCTGGCGAGGGAAGGTGCTAATGTAGCGCTTTTTGATTTGAATCTTGAACGTACCTCATCTTTGGCGGATAAGCTAAACAAGTTTCGCAAGGATTGTGCATTGGCCATAGAGGTAGATACTTCGGATGAAAAAGGGATGGAGGAAGCCGTTCGCAGTACGGTGGAACAATTCGGAGGTGTCGATATTGTATTCGCTAACGCGGGAATCAATGGTGCGGTGGGACCGATAGAAGAACTGAGCTTGAGCGATTGGGAGCGCACGATGTCGGTGAACTTGACGGGGACCTTTTTGACCTTGAAATATACGATCCCTCACCTGAAGGATAAAGGGAAAGGAAGTATTATCATCACCAGCTCCATCAATGGGAATACTAGATTTGCCAGCTTTGGGTGGTCTACATATAGCACTACCAAAGCTGGACAGGTGGCTTTTGCTAAAATGGCTGCACTTGAGCTAGCTAAGTTTAAGATTCGAGTGAATGTGATATGCCCTGGAGCGATTGCCACTAATATAGATGAAACAACTGAAATGAACGAGGACGTAGAGGCTATTGTCTTCCGATTGAATTTCCCGATGGTGCGCAGCCGCTGGCGGATGGACCGGGCAAACCGGACAACGTTGCAGATCTGGTCTCTTTTCTGGCATCCGATGAATCCATTCATATTACAGGTGCGCAAATTGTGATAGACGGCGCGGAGTCCTTATTATCCTAATTTCGAGAGAGCTTCTCGGTATTGCTCGTACCAAATTTTCCATTCGGCATCTCGCGACTCCAGTGTCGTACCATCCAGAAGGTGTTGGATCACGTCCAGACATACATGCCAACCTGCTAAATCCCGGGGTGTATGTGGAGTGAGCGTTAGGATCGTTTCACTCAAGACGAGTAAGCAGCCTTCTGAATTAGGGTATAGCTCAAAGCGAACAGAATCTTCTGCCCACGTAAATTCAATAACAGAGTGAAGCTGAAGTTCAGTAATCGTCATTTCCTCAAAAGTCCCATTTTGCATATCAAACTTTATTAATCCGCCTTCACGCAGGTCTTCGATTCGTAATTCAGCGAACCATAAAGCAAGCTTCTCATTCTCCGTCAAAAAGGACCAGATCTCTGTAGCAGAATGCTTTAATTGACGTTCGAAACGAGCGACATAATGTTCATCAGATTTTGCGATGTTAGCTAACATGTTATATTTCTCCTTTGGACTACTTTTGTAGTCCTTTTTATTTGAGAGGATAGTCTATAGTCTGTAACTCTTATCATAAGAAAGAGAGTGGGAATCGTCTATAAAAAGTTAAACTTCTTCAGTATCCAGCATCATCGCCAACTTCGAGGACATATAAACAATTTTCTATATGCACAAACCGAAAAACAAACGGGATCATAATATGATTGTAAATTAATAAACAAAATGATATTATGTCTATATAATTATCGGATGATGGGCTGGTGAAAGATGTGGCAGAAGGTAATGAAGCTATAAGTCTCTCTGAGAAATTCTGGAATGCGTCAATAGATGAATTGAAGCAGGGTTATGTGTATGAAGAGCGTGATCGTAACGGATTCTATGTTTGCTTGGTATGTGGAAAGGCTTTTGAGAAGGGCATAATTTACAAGGAGAATGATACGTATTATGAAGCTGAGAAATTCACCACGCTGCATATAGATCATGTTCATGGTTCGATGTTTAACTGGTTACTGGGACTAGATAAGAAACTTACAGGACTTACAGATCTGCAAAAAGGACTGCTCCGTGCGTTCAGGCAAAGCTTAAGTGATGGGGAAGCAGCTAAGGCGCTTGAGATTGGAAGTACCTCTACAGTGCGAAATCACCGGTTTACGTTACGGGAAAAGGCGAAACAGGCTAAGCTTTTTCTGGCTGTTATGGAGCTTGTGGAAGAGAAACCGGAGGTTTCCTCTCCTTTTGTAAGTGTGCCACGTTCGGCGTCGATGGTGGATGAGCGTTTTGCCATTACTGAGGAAGAGAATGCTGAAATTCTAAAGGCTTATTTTAAAGAGGGTGTAGATGGCCCGATTTCTGAGTTCCCGAAAAAGCAGAAACGAAAAGCGGCGATTTTACGTCAACTCATTAAGCGTTTCGAGATCGGTCGTGAGTATACAGAGAAGGAAGTGAACGCGATCCTTTCCGAAGTGTATCCAGATTACGTAACTTTGCGCCGATATTTGATCGATTATGGATTGCTAGAACGAGAAGATGACGGCAGCGTCTATTGCGTGAAAATATAAATTGAAGGAGAAAATGAACAATGGATAAAGCGAAACGTAAGGAATTAGCGTATAACTACACGCATTCACATAGGGAAATGGGAGCGTATAGAATTGTGAATGTACAGGACGACAAATCTTTTGTCGGCACTAGTTTAAATCTTGAAGGGGTATGGAATAAGCATAAATTTATGCTGGATACAGGGTTACATGATAATAAAGAGATGCAAGCGGATTGGAATACTCATGGAGAAGCGGGTTTCCAATTTGAAGTGTTGGAGCGAATCAAGCCTGAAGAGGATTTTGTAGAGAACGTTTCGGATCTTAAGAAATATCGTAAAATGCTGCCTGATCTAGAAAGTAAATGGTTTGAGAAGCTGTCGCCATATGGTGAGCGAGGTTATCACAAACAGCGGTAGGCGGAGATCACCTAAGATGAATTACAATGCCTTTTATGCTAAAATAGACGCAATTCCGCTAAACACATTTTTGCTTAGACAGGGTAGATAATAGTGGGTGGCACTAGCGAAGGAGGCTGCGTATATGGGGATGATTTCCTGGCTGGCTGAACAGCGAATTCAGGAGTCTATGCGTAATGGGGAATTTCAAGATTTACCTGGGCATGGTAAGCCGCTGGAGCTTGAGGATTTATCAAGTGTGCCAGAAGAATTGCGGATGTCTTTCAAAATTATGAAGAATTCCGGGCTGGTGCCCGAGGAAATATCTCTAAGAGCTGAATGTGTTACGCTCGAAGGACTACTTGCGGCGTGCCACAACAGCGGAGGTGCTGAGACCAGTGAGGGCAAGGCACTCCGGTCAAAGTTGTCTTTGAAGAGACTGCGTCTACAAGAGCTAGTGCGTGAACGCGGTCTGGATAGTAATCCTGCTTTTATGCAATACAGTGTTCAAATACACGAACAGATGACTAGGGAAGAAGAATAACGCCAGTTAAAGTCCTGTTTGGTAATCTCATAGTAATTTGGACATTAAGATAAAAAGTGTAATATAAAAAGGCATCTCTTAGTCGATTCAGACGGAAGAGTTGCCTTTTTGCATGTTGCACTTCTCAAGTAATGTATCTTCATCTTACTCGCTTGAAATATATCCATTCCGGATCACCATCATCTAAATTCTCTATGATTCCGCTTCTGACAAAGCCGAGTGATAGACAGACTTGCTGCATGACCGTGTTGGATTCATTGGTGGAGGTAAAGAGCTTAGACGTCGGACAATGTTCTTCAATGTAACGAATAAGTGCGCTGGCAATGCCGAGCCGTCTGAAATTAGGGTTTACAATAGCGAGCTGAATAAAACAGCATTCGAAAAAAGTGGTGTCGTAACAGGCGAAACCGATAGGCTCACCGTTAAGCGATGCTACAATGCATTGCTCATTTAGAATATATTGTTCGATTATAGGTTTGCGAATTTCGCTGCCAATGACCATGCTGTCGATCTTGCTGAGAGTAGATAGATCTGAAACTTTGGCTTTAGTTACGAGCATAGTAGGAAGTCTCCTCATTAAAATTATAGAATAGTGTGCATAGTATTTCTTGATCTTTATAGTCTTTTCGCACATGATTAATATGGTTTAGATGAAATCAAGGGAAACCAATAACATATTATTACAAACGATGGAGAGATACAATGAAACAGCTTCCAATTATACAGGTGCTTCCAGACCTGAAAAACATACTTAGCTCAACGCGGGCGGCTGTTCTTATCGCTGAACCCGGTGCGGGTAAAACAACAGGAACGCCTCCGGCATTTTTGGATGAGCCTTGGATGGCCGGTAAAAGCATTCTAATGCTAGAGCCCAGAAGACTTGCTGCTAGATCTGCTGCAACCTATATGGCGTCCTGTCTTGGAGAAAGTGTTGGACAGACGGTAGGTTATCGTATGCGTAACGACACTAAGGTAGGCAAGAACACGCGTATTGTTGTAGTAACAGAAGGTGTCTTAACAAGGATGCTGCAGAGTGATCCTTCTTTGGGTGATGTGGGTCTAGTGATTTTTGATGAGTTCCACGAACGCAGTCTTCATGCGGATTTGGGTCTTGCTCTTGCACTGGAAGCACAGGCTGTGCTGCGTGATGATCTTCGGATTCTGATTATGTCAGCTACCTTGGATAGTGATCGTGTGTCGGCTATGTTGGGTGAAGCGCCAGTAGTTGATTGTCCGGGACGAACCTATCCGGTGGAAACAATCTATGTACCAACAACAGGGAATCTTCTGATTGAAAAAACTGCCGCAGCCGCAGTGAAACGTGCCCTTGTTGAACAACCGGGAGATGTACTTGTATTCCTACCGGGTGAACGGGAGATCCGCAGAACACAAAGCGAGTTGGAACATGGAAATCTGCCGGATGGGATCGTGCTTCGTCCGTTGTATGGACAATTACCACAGGCTATGCAGGATTCCGCAGTGGCTCCATCCATAAACGGTGAACGTAAAGTCGTGCTTGCGACCTCCATTGCTGAGACAAGCTTGACGATAGAAGGTGTACGGACGGTAATTGATACCGGACTTCGCCGCACGCAAGTATTCTCGCCGCGTACGGGAATGCCAAGTCTTACGACGGTTCCGGTATCGAAAGCCTCCGCCGATCAACGGCGGGGACGTGCGGGTCGGACAGCGCCTGGCGTGTGCTACAGGCTGTGGAGTCAGGAGGAGCATAATCGCCTTTCGGATGACAATGTGCCGGAGATTATGGAGACTGATTTAGCGCAGCTCGTTTTGGAGCTAGCGCTGTGGGGCGTGCGCGATCCTGCCGCGCTATCTTGGCTTGACGCGCCGCCCGCTGCGCCTTATGCGCAGGGCACCGCGCTGCTGAGCCAGCTCGGCGCGCTGGACGCCGGCGGCGCCATTACGCCGCACGGCCGCAGCATGGCCGCGCTTGGCGCGCACCCGCGAGCCGCGCATATGTTGCTGCGCGCGGCAGAGCTTGGCGCAGCACCGCTCGCCTGCCGGCTGGCGGCGCTGCTGCAAGAGCGGGACCTGTTCAAGGGTCCCGCGGCACTAGATTGCGACCTCACGCTCCGCGTAGAGGCGCTACTCCGGTTCGAGCGCTCCGCCGATACGGGCGGAGCGGACCCAGCGGCTCTGCGCGCGGTGCAGCGCGAGAGCCGCAATTTCCTGGCGCAGCTGCAAGCAGCGCCGGGTGCGACCGTGAACGACATCAGCCTCTGTGGGCTGCTTCTGTCGTTCGCCTATCCCGACCGTATCGGACAGAAACGCGGCGATGACGCGTTTCTGCTCTCCGCCGGTCGTGGCGCGGCCATGCGGGAAGGACAGCTGCTGGCCCGTTCCGCTTATATTGTGGCCGCTTCCGTTGACGATCGAGCGACACAAGGAGCAATTATGCTGGCAGCAGAGATAGAAGAAGGACAACTGCTTAAGTATCATGCGGATCGCATCACTGAGGACGCGGACGTATATTGGGATAAAGAAAGTGGGAGTGTGAAGAAGCGCCGCAGAACAATGCTTGGTGCTCTCGTCTTAACAGAAACTTCACATGAAAGACCCTCCGCGGAAGAAACAGCGAAAGTATTGTTAAGTGTTATCGCTGAAAATGGGATTGAAATCTTACCGTGGGAAAAGGGAACCACACAGCTTCGTGAGCGGTTAATGTTCATGCACGCCTTACGTTCGAACTGGCCTGATGTCTCAAATGCAGCATTAATTGTGAAGCTTGATGAATGGCTATTACCATACATTCATGGTATGCGTAACTTACGCGACCTTCAGCGAATTCCGTTATCTCGTGCGCTTGAGGGGATGCTGGACTGGAATCAGCGACAGGTTCTTGAGCAGGAAGCGCCGACACATATTACGGTTCCTAGTGGCTCACGTGTGCCCGTGGACTATGCTAATCCAGCTGCTCCTGTACTGGCGGTACGATTGCAAGAGATGTTTGGACAGATAGACACGCCTAGAATTGGAGGAGGAAAGGTACCTGTATTACTTCATCTTTTGTCACCGGCAAGAAGACCGATGCAGGTGACTTCTGATCTTGCAAGCTTTTGGCGCGGTACTTATTTTGAGGTCAAAAAAGATCTAAAAGGACGTTACCCTAAGCACTATTGGCCAGACGACCCATTGCAAGCTATACCGACCAATCGAACACGTCCCAAGAAGTAACTATGGTTACTTATACACTTGATATTGTTCATTAGATGTTTTGTCTTCAGCTTACAGGGTATTTAACTAGTGAAGACAATTACTAAGGAGGGCTTCAAGTGACTAAAAAAATCGTAGGGATCTTCGACACAGAACAAGAAGCAACCAGAGCAATTGAAGGACTTCACAATCAAGGATTTAGTAATGATGAAATATCAGTAATCACACGTGATCGCGATGAACTAAGACATATTTCGGATAATACAGGCACAATGGCACCAGAAGGTGTTGCAACAGGCGCAGCTACAGGCGGCGTATTGGGTGGTGTTACCGGACTTCTAGCAGGTATCGGAGCGCTCGCCATACCGGGTATTGGTCCTATTCTAGCTGCAGGACCTATTGTGGCAACTCTGACAGGTGCAGCCGTTGGTGCAGGTGCAGGCGGCTTAGTTGGCGGCTTGATCGGTCTTGGCATTCCTGAGGATGAGGCAAAAGAGTACGAAGGATACGTAGAAAGTGGTAAGATCCTTGTGCTTGTGGATGATAACGGACGCGGATATCAAGCACATGATGTATTCCGTGGTAATCGTTCGCTGAATGCTCAGCGTTACGAAGGAACCTATAATGAAGACACTAGACTAGGGGATTCAATGGCTAACAGAGCCGATCGGACAGCTGAAGTCTACAACCGCGATAAAAATTAAATTGTTAATCGAACTACATTTTTTCTATAAACAATCAACTCAAAGACTGCACCTTCTAGCATTACGCTATGAGGTGCAGTCTTTTTTGTGTATGTGGACTCATATGAATTCAATTTTTAATAAACTATGGGTGTTTGGAGATTTATTGTTTTGTCATGGAAACGATGACCCCACATGCCAAGCTATATCTCCTTCCTCTGATAGATCCGGATGGATACCATGATAGAAATTAGAGCGATTGCTATAAGTGCTACAGGAGCTGCATAGGTGAGCATCTTCAACAAATTCTCGCTAGGGCGAGTAAATGACAGGCCCAAGTTAGGTAGTAACATGATAATTCCAGCGGGGACGAAGAAGATGAGCATCATAAGTATGCGTCCTTTTTCCACACCAAACTTAAATAAGATCGGCAGGGTCAAGCTCAGGACTAGTATTCCAAGTCCGAGAAAGACTAGTGATGTTGTCAAGTTTAATGATAGTTCAACCTTCGTTAAGAGATTGCAAAGGAAGAAAATGATGACGCCAAGCAAGGAGAACGATAGTCCAAGTACATATTTACTCGTAACCATATCTCTTCTCGAAACGGGCATGGTGAGCGCAAATTTGTCCCACTTGGCTCGTTCATCATAAGATAGCGCGGTGACTGGGAGCATAGCACTCAATATACAGACCATTCCACCAAAGAAGGATGTATTGTTCATAGCGATACTAAATACGAGATAGAACCCAACCAAAATGAGATACATCTTGCCTTGCTTCTTCAAGTTGAGTAGATCCTTTAATAGTAGCCCTTTCATTTTACTCCCTCCTTAACAGTGAATAACATGATGGTTTCTAAGTTAGCGGTGTCAATGGTGTGATTGCTTTGAATGTGATCCTTGATGACTAATGCTTCTACGCCAAATTGATGTTTCCGAACACCCTTTACGATCGAAGGGTTGATCTTCGCTAACTCATCCTCCGAGCATTTCAACACACCGTATGTTTCCAATAGCTCATCTTTAGGCTCGCTAAACACAATTCTGCCCTTATGTATGAATGTGATATAGTCGCAGACCTTCTCAAGGTCACTAGTGATGTGGGAGGATATGAACACGGAGTGCTGTTCGTCCTGAATGAACTCTAGGAATATATCCAATATTTCCTCTCGAACGATCGGATCAAGCCCACTTGTAGCCTCATCTAGTATGAGGAGCTTGCTGTCATGCGAGAGCGCAGTGGCGATGGATAGCTTCATCTTCATCCCCTTGGAATAATCCTTCACGGGCTTGTTGTTTGGTAAGGAGAATCGATTAATGAGTTCAGAGTATTTAGCTTCGTCCCATGTTCGGTAGATTCTCTTGAGAATGGTGTTAATATCTTTGGCTGAAAGATTCTCTGGAAAGTTGCTTTCGTCGAGCACAACGCCAATGTGTTCCTTCACAGCGTCGAGATCCTCTTTATTATCCTTGCCTAGAATGTTTATCTTCCCATGATCTCTTGCGATCAGATCTAATATCAGTCTAATTGTGGTGCTCTTGCCAGCGCCGTTCTCGCCGATGAAGCCCATGATACAACCTGTGGGTAATTGAAGTGAGATATCTTTTAAAGTAAAGTCGTCGTACGTCTTGGATACGTTCTGAAGTGTTAGGGCATATTCCATGTCTTATTCCTCCTCATATAGGATGGTCATCATCTGAATTAATTCTGGGAGATCCAGCTTACATAAAGTGGCTGCCTGAATGATATGTTGCATATGATCCTCGATAACCCGAAGCTGTTCCTCGCGAATAAAGTCCATATTCTTGGCTGCGACGAAGCTGCCTTTACCTGTAACGGAATAGATAAAACCTTCACGCTCCAGTTCCTCATAGGCTCGTTTTGTCGTAATAACACTGATGCGCAGCTCTTTGGCTAGAAGTCGCATGGACGGCAGTGCGTCGCCTTCGTTCAACTCTCCAGTGATGATCAGAGATTTGATCTGTGAAACAATCTGTTCATATATTGGCTGTCCACTGGAGTTGCTTATTATGATATTCATCGTTCACCGCCTTGATCGCACGTTTTAATATTGTATATATGTATTATATACAATATTCGAGTTTGAGCAAGTGATTTTTTTGATACTTTTTTCACAATATAGTGGAATTCCGTATCCTGTGGCACTAATGAATAGCGGCAGGATTATTAGCATAAGGATCATAAATATAAATTCTCTTGCTATCGTAATCTAGGTTGCCATGTTGTTCGAAGCTTGGAATTTTAAAAAGAATGATTTCAGCTGTTGAAGGAAGGGTGCAGGTATGGGTTTACTTCTTGTGATTTTCTTCTTCATTGGTTTAATCATGATGATTAGCAATCAGTATACTATGATCAAGAAAATGGATGAATTGAATGAGACATTGCGTGAGATTAAGAACAATAATAGACAGGGTATGTAAATGCAGAAGGAGATGATGAAGTGGGAATCATTAAGAATTTCTCTCTGGTGGTTGTAAGTTTAATTGCTGATCTATGGTTTGGACTAGTACGAAAACCTGGTTTCTATGATAATCACACGGTTACTACAACAAAGCGGGGGTATGTTCTCTTTGTAACTTTGGCAGCTTTTATAGCTGTTGGGGCTGCCTTTTGGCTGTGCTTGAGAACATATTAATGAGAAGGCTACCAAAGGGCAGTCTATTTTTAAAATATAAGAACGGATAAGGTTCACACTATACATCATCCTAGAATGTCATGTTATTACTTACCAATGGTTAAAATTTAAAACTGCCTCTTATTTGGGAATAACAAAGACAACTTACAAGAGAAGGATCCCATGAATTCTCCCTCTCAGAACCCAATTGCGTTAACTTATTCTCAACAATCGATCATTGCCTCACGTATCACCATCCCGAAACAAGCTCCTTATTATGTTCAGCGCACAAGATTAATGTCCAGACTTATGGATGAGAATCGTGCTAAGGTGACGCTTATTGCGGCTTCGGCAGGTTTTGGCAAAACAACGCTTGCGGCTGAATGGGCGCGTATCCATGCTGATGAAGTTGCTTGGCTATCGCTGGATATTGCAGATAATCAGCTCGTTCGGTTCTGGTTAAGTTTACGTGCGAGCCATGCTTCATTTTGCGTTGCAGGGACATGGTTTTATATTTTTGTCGGATCTATTCTATGAATGGAACCATCTTGATGATGCAAGAATCCAAGTGGACAAAGCGCTTGTCATGTGTAATTCCTCGGACCAAGTGTAGTTTAGTAAATAATCATTATAAGTGTTTATTACCAATCATTTACTTTAAGGCGTGATACTATGGAAGATAGCAGGTGATAGAACTAGCGAGGAGGAATTGTGCATGCAATTAAAAGAATGGTCTGAGGATGAGATATCATACGAGTTAAGTAATGATTATTCTATTCGTAAGGCAGAATCTGATAAATGGGGAATTTACTGTTCCATCTATTATAATATCCAATATATTGGCTTTTTTAGAGAAGATGGGTTTAATTCTGCCCAAAAAAATGCTTTCTGGATCTATAAAGGTGAGTCTAAAATAGGTGGAGTAAGGATGTCACCTAATCGGATATATCATTTATTTGTTATTCCACCGTTTAACGATACATATGTGCTGTTGAAATTACTAAAAAAGCTTTTGATATATTGGTCTGATCGAACTAAACCTATAAAAACCTTCGAGGTTTTACCGGATCAAGTTCAATTATTTGCACGGGCAGGGTTTTGGCCTGATGAGTTCAGATGCCGCTGGATGCAGCGTCCCACAGATCATTTCGAGGTCAAATGGAACGAAGAATTTAGGATTGGAAGTCCACAGATCGAAGATAATGGACAGGGTGCTAAACGATTTTTTCTTGAAGAGCAAATTGCCGAATGTAACTATGCGAGCTTTGATGGAAGTCTCGAAGCGATTAGGAGAAAGAAATTCTCTTATGAAGATTTTATTCCGAGTGAAGAACCTAATTATACAAATGAAGAATTACTTACAGCGTCAACACTTGTGTATGATCAGAAATCGGGACAGTTAATTGCGAATTGTCTCTTGGGTTTACAAGACGACTACGCAGCAGTCTACAGTATTGGTGTAATACCCACTTACAGAGGTAAAGGGTTAGCTACACTGATGTTGAAAAGAGGGCTTCATCTCCTTAAAGATAAGTATCCTTTCCTAAGATTATATGTCATGGAAGGTAATGACGCGGAGTCTGTTTATTTAAATCTAGGATTTGTTCCAGGGGTACAAGAGATACAGAGCATGTATCTTCCTGCACGCGAGTAGCGAACAAATCATAATGGATTACGCTGACACTTACTAAGAACATAAAATGTGTTTTCTTAATAGAATGTTGTGAAGTCCATAATTATAGGGAGGCTCACAACAGATGCTGAAGAAAAAAGCTACTCTAAAGAAGAAAACATTATATTCTCAGTTTGCACAGAGACATGTACATGAATTTGAAGGTAGTACTAAATTGGCTGAAGAAGGTGCAGATCGACATAACCATCGCTTTGCAGGTGTTACGGGGCAGGCGATTCGAGTAGGGAATAGCCATATCCATGAAATTGATCTTAGTAGAACTGATTTCTTGAACCACTTTCATAATCTGAAAAAGATAAGAACAGGCCCTGCTATTTCAGTCGGAAATGGCAAGCATGTACATTTTGTATCTGGCCAAACTACATTAAATGATGGTCACGTACACCGATTCAATTTCGCAACATTGATTCAAGCTCCACTTGTGTAATGAATAAATTAGGTATGGAATGAAGCTCACGCGGAATGAAAGAGCAAATAAAAAAGGATGCCGGTTGGCATCCTTTTTTTACGTAAATCTAGCCATGTGAGGTTATGGGAAACATGAAATGTTTAGGTAGTTCTTTTAAAAGTGGACGCGCAAACAAAGTATCCTCACTCTGGGGAATTAATTCTGCCTTAATGTGATCTATTGTATAATCTGGTGTGAAATAAAAATGTATAGCCTCAGTTTCAGGAGAAATAATGCTATTCAATATCGCGTCGATATCAATACTTGTAGTACTGATAATATCAAAAATATGAAGCTGATGATCTTCATGTTTAAAGATAATAACAACATCAGCTTCTTCAATATAATAAAAGGAATCATGGAATGGAAGGATAAAATAAAACAGCAGTTGATGTTCATTGTTTATCACGCTGAGTACGGAGGATACCGGTATTCTTTCTTCTGCGAACTTTTTTATCAAGGTGAAATCAACAGAATTATTCGTAGATAAGGGCCGCACAGAGTAGGGTTTAGACGGTTGATTACTAAGATGAGTAACATTAATCGAAAAGCTACTTTCTTGCATGCGTTCAAATCCGAATTTAGGGTAAAAGTCCAAAGCGCTGTCATTTGCAAATAAGTAGATGAAGTCACATTCATGTTCGTACATAGCGATAATATGATCTATTAATTTTCTGGATAATCCTTGCATACGATAATCAGGATGTGTCATTACAGTGCCAATTTGAATAGCTTTATACTCTGTTTGATTTAAAATAATGGTCATTTTGTTTATGGATGCATTTGCTATCACGTGATCTCCGTCAACAAAGGAATAACAAATATACTTGTCATTCCAGCACCCTTGTTCAATCCAAGGTGTAAAATCGATCCCAAAGATCGTCTTAGCTAATGTATTAAAGCTTTCTTTATATTTTTCGATATGCTTATAATCACTGATCAATTGGTAATCGCTCATAAGTAAGCCTCTTTTCCAAAGTGTTTTTCATAGTCACGGATAATGGTTATATCTTACTACACCGTTCTAAAGTAATGTTTATTATAAAAAAACAATCCCGAAAATATTTGGAGGCTAGAAAATGAGAGAAATAGATTATAGTAATTATTACTGGAAAGACGAGAAAATCAGATTGCGATCTATACAAGAAGGGGATTGGGAAGGCTATTACACGAATCGTTTCGATACTCCAGCATGGCGACTCTTACAATGTGCTGTTGAACTACCACCTACTATTGCAGAGGCCAAGAATTTTACGGAAACTTATGCATAGTTCTCATCCAATAGACTAATGTTTACGATCGAAAATTTGCATGGTGAGAATGTTGGGGGAGTAAATCTGAATAGCATTGACGAGAAAAATAGTACGTTCAGTATAGGCGTGCAAGTGGATAAAGATCATCGAGGTAAAGGGTATGGGACGAGAGCTATAACGATCCTCTTAAAGTATGCTTTTTTCGAGCGACGACTAAATAAATTCAATGAATGTGCGCTTGAAGGTAATGAAGGTTCTATAACGATGTTAAAGAAAGTCGGCTGTGTTCAAGAGGGCGTGCGGCGGAAAGTGATCTACACGAATGGGCGATATTATGATTTGATATTGTTCGGATTGACAAAGGATGAATTTATGGAGAAAAACGAGTGAGGATTTGTAAGATTGAAAGGGACTTTGAATTCATTCTTTGATTTTCAATGAATGAGAAATTCCGCAGAATAGCGATCCTTCCATTACTGGAGGATCGCTGTTTTCGTTATGGTTCATGAGCTGGGCAGCTTGTTTCAGCATGGCTCAATCATCCGCTAAAGGTCTGGACCCAGATGACGTTATTTGCAGATTTTTAGCCTTTGGAGCATAGTTTCGGACTCCAGTGCAGCTATTCATTAGGAAGGACTATATATTTGCTGTTTGTCATGCCAATAGCGCCTATGGGGTCCGTTAGCATTCCAAATGTGGGATAATGCTGCATTTAAGGTCAACTGTGTCCATAGCTGCTTCGGAAGCACAATTCTTTTCTAAAGAAAATCCTAGAAAGCACCTTCTATAGTTCTATATTATGCACTTTCATCATATGAAAAATTCACAATAGAAAAGTACAAAAATCTACTCTCTCTACGTACTTCCATATAAATCATCATCATTATCTACTACATTCAGATACATATTGGAAAAAGTGAACCCACTACCACATTTCAGGTTGTGAAAGTTGGAGAATAGTGCTTATACTAGAGTTATAGAAGGTAAGATTAGCCAAAAAAAATACAACATGAGGAGGGTTTATATGGCGTTTATGATTGCTCAACGGGCTTTTATCAAGGTGTATCTTATAACGATGGTAGAACAACATCGCGGGTATGGATACCAAATGCTTGAGGATTTACGTCGAGATTTCAAGGCACATGGATATTCCCCTCCACAGAGCGAAATCTATCGCGCCTTGCATGAGTTGGTACAGCAAGGGATTTTATATCGTACTAAACAGCTAAAAGGGAATGACCCGAAGGTGGATTTTCAAGAAATTGTCTTGTATCATTTTACTTCTGATGGAGAAGAGAAAGCGAAGCTTTATAAGAAGCAGGTGAAGACTGATCTTGATCGCTGCTTAGGTATTTTGAACAAGGCGGTTGCGGATAACTTCTAGAACTGGAACTATAGTTATATTTTCAGGATGCTCTCACCCTGTTATAATGGTTACTGCCAGATAATTGCAGTATATACTTGGAGGTAACAAATGATGGATGAACATATGAAACGTCGATTGGACAAACAACGTAAGCTATTCAGCCAACTTGGCATCACACTAGATGCTCTAACCATACATGAAAAAGAATTCAGTATGAAGCTTCGCGGTTACGATGCGGAGGAAGTAGATACATTTCTAGATAGCGTGATCAAGGATTATGAGCGTTTTTATGCGACGATCGCTGATCTGATGGATAAATGGCAAGAACAGCAGCTGGAGATGCGAGAATTAAAGACAGAAACCAAAGCCACAGAGGTTATTCAAGTTCCAGTGCTTCGAGGCATCGACCCAAAGGAATTAGAAGAGGTCATTCTAAAATTGGAGACCAATGTTCGTCAGCTTAAAGAAAAGCTTCCCCAAATCGAAAGCTATTTATAAGCATGAATTTTGATATCAGGTGCTCCGCTTGACATTTGTAAATTTACCATTGACGAGTTAGCAGTTCATGAATTATGATATGTTCATAAATGATCATTTATATTTTAGTGGCGTGTTACCGTTAAGGGCATGAGCCAAGAATTGACTTCATCTCGATGAGGCATTCTTGGCTTTTTTTGTTCTTAATTGACGATAATATGAGAAAGGAGTGATGAGCTTGTCGCGGGAGATCGAGCAATTTCAAGTACAGCGTGTGATTGGGAACAACGTTGTAATGGTTCAGGGAAGCAAGAACAGCAAGGAATATGTCATCATTGGCAAAGGTATTGGTTTTGCTGTGAAAGGTTCAGGTGTGATTGAAGGAAACGATCCTCGTATTGAGAAATTGTTTCGTCTAGAAGACCGCGAAGCCTGGAGTCAGTATCAAATTTTGCTGGAAGACATAGATCCCAAAGTGATGAGAATAACTGATGAGATAATTGCTGATATCCAAAGTCAATTTCCTGACAAATTAAACGACAAGATTTATCTGGCACTCCCGAGCCACATTCAGTTCACCATTTACCGTCTGCGCAACGGGATGGATATTATTAATCCTTTTTTACAAGAAACTAAGATGTCTTTCCCGAAGGAATTTGATATCGCTTACAAGGCATCAGAGAAGATCAATGCTGAATTTCAGGTGCAAATTCCCGAAGACGAGGTTGGATTTCTTACTTATCATGTGTACTCCGCAGTTAACAATGTATCGGTGGGTCAGTTAGTAAAAGCATCTAATATTGTGAGTGAACTTCTAGACATGATTCAGCAAGAACGGAATATAACTTTTGAGCATGGCAGTATGAATCATATTCGATTAATGATCCATTTACGGTTTTCGCTGGAACGTATTTTGAAGGGATCACTAATAGATAATCCCTTTGTGAAACATATTAAGAAGGAATACAAAGAGGAATACAAGTTATCTCAAAAACTCGGCAAAGTAATGCAAAGATCTCTAGGTGTAGAAATCCCGGAAGAAGAGCTGTGTTTCCTGGCGATGCACTTACACCGATTATTTCAGACCTTGGTGAAACAAAATTAACATCTTTAGAGGAGTGGAGCATATGTTTTCCAAATGGAAATCAAAAAAAGAAGAGAAACATACTGGACATACAATCGAAATCATGGCACCAATCAGTGGAGAAGCAGTTTCATTAACAAAGGTTCCTGATGAAACCTTTGCTGGTGGTCATATGGGTAGCGGGATTGCAATCAGACCTTCCGAAGGGATTCTAAAAGCTCCTTTTGATGGCACGGTTGCTCATATCGTGAAATCGAGTCATGCAGTTATTCTGGAACATGCCTCCGGTGTGCAATTGCTGTTACATATCGGAATCGATACGGTCAGCCTTAAGGGCAACGGATTTGTCAGTCATATTGCCTCTGGAGATCAAGTGAAAGCAGGTCAAACCTTAATCGAATTTGATCTGGACGTAATTCGCGCAGCAGGTTGTGACACAATTTCGCCTGTAATCGTGACCAGTACAGAGGATACACCACCTCAAGTGAACGGACATTATGGTCAGGTTACAGCAGGACAGGATCTGATTCTTACTGTGGCTTCAAAGTAATAAGCTACTAAAGCATTACTACTATTGAATCGAAAGGATGATATTGTTATGTTGGCTTTTCTACAAAAATTAGGTAAGTCGCTTATGCTTCCGGTAGCAACTTTGCCTGCGGCAGGTATTCTGCAAGGGATTGGATTGCTTGATTTTGAAAAAGATTTGCATCTAGGATCCGCAGTCGGAGGATTCCTGAACCAATATTTTGTTCCATTTCTAAACGCCGGTGCGGGTGCTATCTTCGGAAACCTTGCCTTGATCTTTGCGGTTGGTGTCGCCATTGGATTTGCCAAAGACGCCGTAGCAGCCTTGTCAGCAGTAATTGCATACATGGTGCTGACCAAGATTCTGGCTGTCGTACCCCTTCAGTTCTCCTTCATCAATGATGATGTAGTGTTGAATATGGGTGTGCTTGGAGGTATATTTGCCGGTGCCTGGGCAGCATTCCTATACAAGAGATATCATAATATTAAGATGCCAGATTGGCTCGGGTTCTTTGCTGGTAAACGTTTTGTTCCAATCATTACAGCTGCATCCACGATGGTCCTTGCAGTATTAGTTGGGATGGTCTGGAGCCCTATACAAGATGTAATTAGTGATTTCGGTAACTGGGTTGTATCTTTGGGAGCAGTAGGAGCGTTCTTCTTCGGTACAGCTAACCGCTTATTGATTCCGATTGGACTTCACCACGTGCTTAATTCGATTGCTTGGTTCCAAATTGGTGACTTTACGAATGCAGCTGGTGAATTGGTACACGGTGACTTGTATCGTTTCTTCGCTGGAGACAAAACAGCTGGGATGTTTATGACAGGCTTCTTCCCAATCATGATGTTTGCGCTTCCAGGTGCAGCACTTGCATTTATTCATACAGCTAAACCCGAAAAACGTAAAATGGTTGCTTCCATCTTCGTCGGTTCTGCCATCGCTTCTTTCTTAACAGGGATCACAGAACCCCTTGAATTCTCCTTTATGTTCTTGGCACCAGTATTGTACTTAGTGCATGCTTTACTAACTGGTTTCTCAATGGCATTAATGTATATTCTAGATGTTAAGCTTGGTTTCAGCTTCTCCGCTGGTTTGATTGACTACCTGGTGAACATGAAACTATCCACCAATGCATGGATTCTTATCCCTGTAGGTCTGTGCTTCTTCGTTCTGTACTACGTGTTATTCCGCTTTATCATCACGAAGTTCAAGCTTAAGACACCTGGACGTGAAGATGATGATGATGCGCTTGTAGCAACAACTGAAGGTAACGCAACAGGTTCAGCGTCTTCCAAGGCTGCTCAAATTCTTGAGCACATCGGCGGACCTACAAACATTGTCAATATTGATGCTTGTATTACACGACTTCGTCTTATCGTTAAAGACGAGAAAGCCGTTAAAGATTCAGCGCTGAAACAGCTTGGTGCTTCCGGTGTGATGAGACTTGGTCAAGGTGCTGTACAAATCGTATTTGGTCCGAAATCAGAACAATACAAAGAGGATATTGAGAAGTTACTCTAATTAAATTGAATTCTTTGAATTCTTAAAACAAGGGCTAGTCCGCATACTGGCCTTTGTTTTTTTTTTGTGTTCTTAGGGATAAAGTGTTGCAATATATATAATGCCTAGTATAATACTTGGTATAAACAGACAAAGGAGTCGGTACATATGTCAGTCGACGATTATCTGGACCTTTTAAATTATGCCAAAGCAATTAACGATGGACAGTGGCAGGCTGACATCATAGAGAGTTTAAAGAATCTTAGCGCGGTATCAGAAGCCCCCCAGGTTCAGGAAGAAAGTGTCATAGAATTATGGTCACAATTTGATGCCGTTAACATATTGATCATGAAGTTGTTTGAGAAGCTGCGAGAGAATGAAGATTCCGAGCAAGTGTTTCAGTGGAAAGAGCAGCTCTTGGAGCTTAAGCTGGAGCGGAGTATTTTATCAAAAAAGATTCTGAACAGATACATTCGAATACGATGATTGGGGTCGAAATAGATATGTGAGACCGGACACTTTAAGACAGTTACCTTGTAATAAGGAGGAGCTGTCTTTTTTATATGTTTGAAGATTGGTTATGATAATTTTGAAGAATTCTGATACAAAAATGCGCTGACGGTCGTCTTACTTATAGCTGCAGCTGATAAGGAGGCTTTACAGAATGGAAATTCCGGAATCTGAAATTTTTAAAGCAATATTTTATGAACATCATCCTGTTGTCAGACGTAAGCTTGCCGCTTTGGTACGCGATGAATCGGCAGCGGATGATTTAGCGCAAGAAGTTTTTCTAAGATTGTACCGTAATCCACCAGATGATCCAGCAGCGCTGGGTGCTTGGCTTCATAGAGTCCTCACTCGTATTGGATATGATTATCTGGACAAAAAAGCGAGGGAACGGCGGCTACAGAATAAACAAGAGCAGCTTTATGATGCCAGTGAATCTCCCCCTTCAGGTGAAGAAATCATAATCAGTAAGCTAGATCAGGAGGATGTACATGTCTGGCTGAATGAACTGCCTGAAAGAGACAGACAAGCGCTTCTCCTTCGCTACTCCGGGTACAGTTATGTGGAGATAGCGGGAGAGCTTGGTGTAAAACCTCCAGTAGTAGGAACCCTGCTTCACCGAGCGACAGAGAAGCTAAGACAAAATGCAACGAAGGCGATACCCCAGACAAAGTAGACATTAATCGAAGAGCAGCTACGAAGTAATCTTTATAATTCAGGAGGTACAGTAATGACTAACTATTCAGGAAAGCAAGATAAAGATAAGCAAAGTACAGAGGAAGCCTGGGCTAAGCTGCAAAGTAAGTTAGAGAATGAGCCTTATAATCCTCGGTGGGCGGAATGGAGTCAAAATCCGAAGACCCATACTGAGGATTCTGTGAACTTAAGTCAGCCAGCAAATGTAGAGAGCGTTGAATTTGAGTCAGAACCTACTGCAGTACAGGACATGCTTGTAGTTAACCAAGATAAACAAGCTAAGCGTCCGCGGCGTCTACGTATGAACCGTCGCCGGAAGCTGGGAGCTGTAGTAGCAAGTGTGGCGGTCTTTGCTGTCATACTCGCGACTCCGATTGGCAACACAGCAATGGCATCCATTCTGAATCAGTTCCGGATGGAACAGGTTACAGTTGTACAAGAAAGTGATCTTCGTAATATTTTCACACAAGTAGCTGAAGACGGTGAACTTAATCGATCAATTAACCAATTTGGTGAGTTTACAAACACTAACGGAGCTAATATTGGTGAGGTGCCCGCGGATCAATTGAAGGCTACTCTTGGGTATCCCGCTAAAAACGCTGCATTAGTGGAAGGGAAAAATACAGTTTCGGTAGGCGCTTCGCAAGATATTACACTTAATCTGAAAGTGGACGAAGTGAACAAAGCCCTGAAAAAAATTGGAGCAGAGCATTTGCTGCCCGAATCTATTGATGGTAAACCGATTACACTTCATATTCCGGAAATTGTGAGCTACAATCTCTCATCAGACGAGAGTCACTGGGCAAGTCTGTCGCAAATGAACACACCAGTACTGAACATCGATCCATCTATTAAAGTGGAAGAAGCATTGGAAGCTGTAGTTAATTTTCCTCTGCTGCCAGATTATTTGAAGACTAGCTTAATGCAAAGCCGGGTCTTATCTGGAGAAATCCCAATGCCGTTAATCGCTGGAGAAAATACTGAACAAATAACGGTGGGCGACACTTTAGTTATTGTTGACCATTATGAATACAGCCGCGGTGCTGTATATCAAGCAACATGGATTCAGGATGGACAGCTATTCAATTTATCAGGTGAGCTCTATTCGAGTAAAGAGAAGCTTATGACCAAGGTTCAGGAGCTGATTGAATCATGAGTACTGCTGCAATTGAAGCTAAGTCCCTAACCAAGGAATATGATAACGGGCGCGGCTGTCGAGATGTAAGTATTACTGTAGGGAAAGGGGAAGCCTTTGGCTTCCTCGGCCCTAATGGTGCAGGTAAAAGCACATTTGTAAAAATGCTAGTAGGTCTTATTCATCCATCAAGTGGCAGTGCGAGTCTGTTCGGTCATAAAGTTGGTTCACTGGAAGCTAAATCAGTTATCGGCTATTTGCCGGAATTGTATCGATATCAGGAATGGCTGACAGGTGAAGAGGTTGTGAGACTGCATGCACGACTATGCGGAATGCAGCGTTCTGTAGCAGATAAGAGAATTCCAGAACTGCTTGCTGAGGTTGGAATTGGTAAGCGTGGACGAGACCGAGTGAAGCATTACTCTAAGGGAATGCAGCAAAGACTGGGATTAGCTTGTGCACTTGTTAATGAGCCGGCTATCGTATTTTTAGATGAGCCCTCATCGGCACTAGATCCAATTGGACGTCAGGAAGTCCGGCGTATCTTACAGAAACTAAAAGAAAAAGGGGTTACGATATTTCTAAACTCTCATCTGTTAGAGGATGTTGAAGTACTCTGTGACCGAATGGCGCTACTGAATAACGGTGTTATTCTCCGGCATGGCAAAGTGTCCGAGGTGTTAAACAAGCGTATGAGCTGGCGTTTTAAAGTAGGCGGTTATGCGCCTATTTTATTGTCATGGCTGAATGAGAACACAGGCTTGCAGATTCGGGTGTCTTCCCATACCGAAGAAAAATTGATAAATGGATTGGTAAATCTACAATCAATAGACAGTAGCACAGTTTGGTTGGAAGCGGAGCTGGAAAGTGAAGAGCAGGTGGGGTGGCTGAATACGCTAATTGTAGAACAAGGAATGACCTTGTATGAAGTTTCTCGTCAGCAAGAACGTCTGGAAGAGTGGTTTATGAATGCTGTATCAGGACTAAACCACAGGGGTGAACAGGAATGAGAATTATAATGGGTATGACCTGGAAGGAATTGCTGCGAAAAAGAGTAATGGTGCTGACATTACTTATGACCGTGGTTTTTCTTATAGGATTTTGGTTTATTGCAAGTACGATCGGGCAAAGTTCTATGTCTCACGGATCGAGTATTCCTAGCGGAGAAGAACTCCTTATTCGTTTTACAAATGGTTTATTTATTTTATCGTTTGGATTTTTCTTCGGAGCCTTTGTAATTGCTTTTTTAGCTATTTTTAGTTCATTTTCCGCCATTTCAGGTGAGGCAGAGCAGGGAGTGATGCAAGCCTTGCTTCCAAGACCAATTCCACGCTGGAAATGGTATGCAGGTCGCTGGCTTGGTTATGTAACACTGGGAATAGGTTATGCGCTTATTTTATTTATTTCTATATTGCTAATTACGCAAGCCCATGCCGCAGTTCCAAGAGATGGATTAGCGTTATTCAAATCATTTTTGCTCTTTTCTTCCATCGTACCGTTGCTAATAACTGTTTCTATGCTGGGTTCAGGATTCTTCTCGGCCCTTGGGAATGGAGTCTTTATGACGATGCTTTATGGAGCAGGATGGCTAGGAGGAATGATTGACAAGGTAAGTAGTTCTTTATTATCTAAGCCCGAAGCACTTAGCACTCTAAATAATATGACGGGTATAATGTCCTTACTTATGCCTGTAGATGGGTTACAGCGCAGAATGACTGCTGAACTGTTTAGTATTAACGAAATGAACGGGATGTTTATTGCTTCCAATAGTCTATTTGGATTAGATAACTTCACCTCAGTCCCATCTAATACATTTATCGTCTATGCGATCTTCTATACACTATTGGCGTTCTTAATCGGATTGTATCGTTTTCAACGGAAGGATCTATAGCAGTTTAACAATACATCGAAGAACTTAAAATGCCCTTTTTGTTGCCGAATTTTCGGAACAAAAAGGGCTCTTCAAGTTAGTATAAGTCGGATTAATTTGTAACACCAAGCTCAATCCAGTCCGTAGACCAATTTCCAATTTCACCAAGTATAGGAGCCAACGCTGTTCCTTTTGGAGTAAGAGAGTACTCAATGCGTACTGGCATTTCTGGATATACGGTTCGCTCAATAATACCTTCGATTTCCATTTCTTTTAATCGGTCAGATAACACTTTACCACTTAGATTGGACAGACAGCTTTCAATTTCGCCAAAACGACGTGGACCTGGCATAAGCACGAAAACGATCAGCGCGACCCAACGTTTACTTAGCAAGTCTACCGCTTTTTCAAAGCGAGGACACATGTTGAAATCATTCATAATATCACCTCGACATTCATTATATCATAAACTTACATAAAGTAATTATAAATATTTAAAGATATAATATAACTTGACGAAGTTATATTACAATGATAAACTTACTTACAAATAGTTACTTATATTTTAACTAATATTCGATCCTTAAGTTTAGCTACTGCTAAGCATCGATGGACATTGAGGAAGGTGTACCCATGATTAAACCAGATATTATTTCTATCCTACAAAATAAAATTACTCGAATTCCTTTAGAAAACAGTACAAATATATTGGTTGGACCGATTACTTTACCCGTGAATTTAGACGGAGAGACCGTTACTTTTAAATGGTACAACTGGCTGAACACTACGGATGCAGAGCTTCTTGGTGATAATAGTGAAGCAACAGCCGCTTTGATTTCAAAGTTACCATCCATGAGCCTCGCAGATGGACAGCAATCCAGTGTTTTAGTATATGGTGATTTCGAAGGGTCAGATGAAGCCTTGATTCGAATGCACAGCATTTGTCATACCGGCGATATTTTTGGTAGCAAACGTTGTGATTGTGGCTTCCAACTGCATCAGTCCATGAAAATGATCGTCGAACACGGTTCAGGTGCATTATTCTATCTTGCTAACCATGAGGGTAGAGGCATTGGATTGTTTAGCAAATCTTTAGCGTATCTTTTACAAGAAGAAGGATACGATACAGTTGAAGCTAATTTAGAGCTGGGTTTTGCTGATGATTCAAGAAATTATGCAGAAGCGATTAGCGTTCTACAACATCTACGTCATAAACCAGTCACGTTAATTACAAACAATCCGAAGAAATTGGAAGCACTCAAGGCTGCAGGTATGAATGCTGTTAAAAGAGTAGCACTATGGGGAGATGTATCTTCTTTTAACGAGAAGTACTTGCGCACCAAAGTGGCTCGTTCAGGACATTTAGAGGCAGTGAAGGACGCGAATCCAATTGTAGGAAGACTGGCTAAATAAAGATAAAGGTAGTGCTGTTGCACTTCTTACATTATAATGGGTTACTGGAACCCAACATTAAGCTTAGTGAGGTACAATATGACTGCTATTCAAGTACAAGACTTACGCAAAACATTCAAAGTACAAAAAAACCGCGAAGGTCTCAAAGGGGCCTTCGCTGATTTGTTTAAAAGGGAATATACGGAAGTGACTGCCGTGAAGGATATTTCTTTCTCCATTCCTGAAGGGGAGATCTGTGGTTATATCGGCGAGAACGGTGCTGGGAAATCAACCACCATCAAAATGCTCACAGGTATTCTCGTACCAACTTCAGGAAATCTTACGGTGGGTGGTTATGTTCCTTATTTGGAGCGCGAGAAATTCGTGAAAAATATCGGCGTGGTATTCGGGCAACGCAGCCAGCTATGGTGGGACATCGGGGTCATTGAATCCTTCCAGCTGCTGCGCAAGGTATACCGTGTATCTGAACAAGACTTCAAGAAACGGCTGGATGAATTGGTTGAACGATTGCAGCTGCAAGAACTGCTGAATCGTCCTGTTCGTAAGCTCAGTCTAGGTCAGCGGATGCGTTGTGAATTAGTCGCAGCATTGCTTCATAATCCATCGATTGTATTTTTAGATGAACCGACTATTGGCTTAGATATTGTGGTGAAATCAGAGATTCGTGAATTTCTTAAAGATATGAATCGTGAGCATGGGACAACCATACTGCTGACTACACATGATCTGCAAGATATTGAGGCGCTTTGCTCGCGTGTGATTATGCTTGATGATGGCCGAATTATTTATGACGGAGGACTAGAAGATCTGAAGCAGCGCTGGGGAACTGGTCGTGAAGTTCAATTTCAATTTGGAAATGCAACGAAACGTGAGCAGCTTGAGCTTTGGACAGAGGGGATGCCAGTTACTTGGTCTGCCGAGAATGATCTT
The DNA here is from genome assembly GCF_037977235.1 of Paenibacillus sp. FSL K6-0276. NCBI lineage: Bacteria > Bacillati > Bacillota > Bacilli > Caryophanales > Paenibacillaceae > Paenibacillus > Paenibacillus sp. FSL K6-0276. The sequence continues at coordinate 2,722,967 of NZ_CP150276.1, forward strand.
GGAGCATCCGTATGGATTCCGTTAGATTTAAATGTATCTGATGTGTTAGGAAGAGTAGTAGGAAAAGCAGATATTACTGATATCAAAATCATTGAGACGAATACGGACGATATTGTTCGCAGTATTTATCAATCTGGGTCTGCGGATAAACCCGATGAAATGGCAGCCGCTCTGAAGGATGAAAGAGAGGCTTTGAATGTCTGATAAGATTAATGCTGAAATAGCTACGTCTTCATCCACAGGAGGTTCGTCTTCAGGTGGTCTGCAGGAGAATAGCCGTAGATTACTATTTGGGGCTTACCTCGATTTTATTCGTATTCGTTTTCTTACTATGCTCGCTTACCGAATCAACTATTACTCAGGCATTCTCATCTATTCACTAAATATTGGGGTTAACTATTTTACGTGGATGGCTATCTATGGAAATGGGGATTCGCTGGGTGGCTTTACCGCAACGCAAATGACGTCTTATGTTGCTGTTTCTTGGATGGCGCGTGCCTTTTATTTTAATAATCTAGACCGTGAGATCTCTACGGATATACGAGACGGAAGTATCGCTATCCAGTTTATAAGGCCCTATAACTATGTTTTAGTTAAAATGATGCAAGGACTTGGAGAGGGAATGTTCCGCTTCCTCTTGTTCATGATTCCCGGTATGGTCATAGCGATGTTGTTGTTCCCGGTTCAATTACCGACAGCGCCATCTGCTTGGGCAGGCTTTCTTGTGATGCTCTTTTTCAGCTTTTTGATTAATTCACAGATTAATATTATTACTGGGCTCTCGGCCTTCTTTGTTGAGAATAATGAGGGCATGATGCGTATGAAGCGGGTGATTGTTGATTTGTTCTCCGGTCTGATCGTACCGATCAGTCTGTTTCCTGACTGGCTATCTTCCGTACTTAAGGTGCTGCCGTTTCAGGCGATTACTTACTTGCCAGGTTCAGTATTTACGGGACGAGTGCAAGGGGATGGGATTTGGAATGTACTAGGGATTCAGATCGTATGGTTCCTAGCGCTATTAATTCCAATTGTCTGGCTATATCATGCGGCGCGGCAGCGTCTCTTCGTGCAGGGAGGTTGAGGAAACGTGTATTACCTTGGATTATTAATTGAATACATCAAGAACTATATGAAGACCCGGCTCACCTATCGCGCAGATTTTTGGGTAGAGGTGGTGTCGGACCTGCTCTTTCAGGCGACCAACTTTATCTTTATTATGGTGATCTTTATGCATACGGACAGCCTGGGTGGCTGGAATCAGAACGAAGTAGTGTTCGTCTATGGATTCTTTATGGTGCCTTTTGGGGTGTTTAGTTGTTTTGTGAATCTATGGGGATTTAGTGAACGTTACATCGTTAAAGGTGAGATGGACCGCATTTTGACACGTCCGGCGCATAATTTGTTCCAGATCTTCTTGGAAAATGTTGATCCACCAGCACTTATGGGCTCATTCATAGGTATTATTATTATGGCCATCAGTGGTGGCAATCTGGGTCTTCCCTTTGAATGGTGGACGATACCAGCTCTGATCATTCTTACATTAAGTGCGGTTGCTATCTATACGGGGATTTATACAACATTAACTTCATTGTCTTTCTATTCAGATGCACCAACTGGCATTCTTCCGCTAATGTACAATATTCAGACCTATGGCCGTTATCCGGTAACGATCTACAATCGGGCTATTCAGGTATTACTTACGTGGATCATTCCGTTTGCATTCGTCGGAGTCTATCCGGCAGCGCTCTTCCTGCAGCGTGATGAGATGACAAGTCTTGCTCTGATGACACCAGTAGTAGGTGCGATATTCCTTGGGATTGGTCTATTAGCTTGGAGTTATGGGGTTAGAAGATATAAGGGAGCAGGGTCTTGAGTTAAGCCGGGGAAAACAATTGGTTGCTAGTACAACCGCTCAGAGGCAATTCTGAGCGGTTTTTTTATGCTTGTTAGTGCTATTCTATACAATAGATAAGTGAAATCGTCTGTTTCAATGCAGTCTTTTTTCGCTAGAAGATCTTTAGTTATGCTAAAATTGTTAATATATACTAGGTTTTCATCAAGATAACAAGGAGAAGTACACATTGAGTATGATTGAGCTTTTACCGGAACCCAATAATTTAAAGAAAAACATGAAAATTCTTGCATCTTTAAATATTGTATGTTGTCCAGAAGAATGGCTTCGGTTACCATAGTTTTATTCCAGAATCAGATGATAATGTTTCCATAGCATCCATCGATAATGGGTCAGGCGATCATTTGTTTATTATATTTGCGCCTCAAGGAACGATAATCAAAGGTTTTGATCATGAGTCTGAAGTAAGTCCATATGCGCAGGACGAACATGAAGTTTGGCCAGGGATCTATGAAGAAGTCCCAACCTCATTATTGTCTTTACTGGAAGATGAGGCGATAGCTAAGGAAGATGTTACTTTTTGCTTTTGGTATGAAAATAATGACTCGATGTGGCAGCAAGGGAAGGTAGAAATTCCTGATGGAGCAGAAGATGGTTCGGACTTTTTGATAGGGACTATTTTCCGTACAGCTGAGGATTTTGTGGAATTTGCAGAAGGTTATTTTGAACTCACCCTACCCATAGAGATTGTTGCGAAGATTTATGAGGGCGCAGCCATTACGAGAGAGATGATCAAAGCAATAAATCCTGATAGCGACGTAGAGAAAGTTTTTCAGGAGTTAGAGGGGATAGACTGATGGGTAATTATCGATTATGAACAAAAGGAGGAGCATAATGGAGCTTCACATAGATAAGACGAGTACTGATGCTGCAACTGATATATTAAACTGGCGATATGATCCACCCTATGATTTTTACAATAATGAACAATCTTCTGAAGCGATTAGTGAAATGCTTGCAGAATCATATTTTTCCGTATTTGATGAAAATAAAGAGTTGGTAGGGTTCTTCTGTGCAGGAAGCTCAGCGCAGGTTCCAAATGAGTCATATACGTATTCTCAGAGGTTTATAGATATTGGCATAGGGATGAGACCAGAGTTTACAGGGCAGGGAAATGGGACTCTATTTTTCACAGCTGTTCTAAGCCAAATTGATACAATGTTCGAGAAAAGATCAAAACGTCTGACCGTGGCAAAGTTTAATGATAGGGCGATACGATTGTATGAAAAATTGGGATTTAGCCGGGAAGCTGAATTCGTTAAAGGGAGTACTGTGTTTATTGTTATGGTTAAAGTTGAAGTTTGATATCGGACCATTATATTTTAAATGGGATAACAATTTCCGATTACTGGAGAGTAAGCTAATGTGTGACGATAGTTCAATAAATAAAGGGCTGCCGATAGGCAGTCCTTTATTTATGTGCGCCCAGCATGGGCGCTATCTATAGGGTTGAAGTCCCGAATGGCGAAGGCAGTAGTAGCCATTAGCCTAAGGCAAGGGTGTCCATCGCGAGGTGGAATCTGAAGGAAGCCAGCGGCAAATCTCCGGTCTGAGGAACACGAACTTCATACAAGGCTAACGTAGGCTGGATGAGGTTGCATAACAAACCAAAGTCCATACTGTCAAAGGCATACGAGAGTAAATGAAGCAGATAGATGGAGAGGAAGATAGCGTTCTTACCTGGGGAGATCTGTGCGGTAGGCGAAGTCAATTCGTAACCCTGTTTGTGAAAGTAGGCTGAACGCACAGAAGTCAGCAGACGCCATAGTACGCAAGCTGTTGCAACAGCTGCGGAAGGGCTGAACATGAAATAGGTATTTGTACATCCAGGCGTTCAGAGTGGGTAATGAAAGCAGAAAAAAAAACCGAAAGGACCTAACTGAAGAAGGAAGCGGTGAATCCCGTGAGGAGCTTCGGCAGGGCAGAATTCATTCTCTGGCACAAGAGGAAGGTATAAATCACGTAAAGAGAGGTAAAAAAAATGTTGGAGCAACTGCTGTCACGGGAAAATCTTCTGCAAGCCTTAAAGCGTGTTGAAGCGAATAAAGGAAGTTATGGCGTAGATGGGATGTCCGTAAAATCCTTACGAGAACACATCGTACAAAACTGGCAAACCTTGCGGCAAGCGATAGAAGAAGGAATCTATGAACCGAGCCCCGTACGCCGAGTCGAAATCCCGAAACCCGGTGGCGGAGGCGTTAGGTTATTAGGAATACCTACCGTGACAGATCGAATGATTCAACAAGCAATCGCTCAGGTACTAACTCCGTTGTTCGATCCAGAGTTTTCCGACCACAGTTATGGATTTCGTCCGAGAAGGCGAGGACATGATGCGGTAAAGAAAGCTAGAGCATTCATGAAAGAAGGCTATCGATTCGTAGTCGACCTGGACTTGGAGAAATTCTTTGATCGCGTCAACCATGACCGACTGATGATGAAGATTTCGGCTAAAGTGAAGGACAAGAAAGTTCTCCTGCTGATTCGTAAATATCTTCAGTCAGGTGTGATGGAGAACGGGCTAGTAAATACGACAACAGAAGGGACACCGCAAGGTGGTCCACTCAGTCCGTTGTTATCTAACATCGTTTTGGACGAGCTCGACAAGGAACTCGAGAAACGTGGACACCGCTTCGTCCGTTATGCGGACGACTGTAACATCTATGTGAAAACACCAAGAGCAGGAGAGCGAGTGAAGGCATCCGTCATCAGATTCATTGAGACAAGACTAAAACTAAAGGTGAACCAAGCGAAGAGTGCGGTGGACCGCCCATGGAGACGGAAATTTCTTGGGTTTAGCTTTAGTAGTGATAAAGAGCCCAAGGTGAGGATAGCAAAACAGTCCTTGCAGAAAGCGAAGGCTCGAATTCGGGAGATAACGTCCCGGAAGAAAGCGATGCGAATGGAAGAACGAATCCAGGAGCTCAATCGATACTTGATGGGATGGCACGGATATTTCTCGCTGGCGGATACGCCAAGTGCCTTTAAAGCGATGGATATGTGGATTCGAAGGAGATTGCGAATGTGTCTCTGGAAGCAATGGAAGAACCCGAGAACCAAAGTCAAAAGGCTTATATCCTTAGGCGTGCCTAAGGATATAGCTTATGAGTGGGGAAATACTCGGAAAGGATATTGGCGAATTGCAGGGAGTCCAATTCTGCAACGTGCATTGAATAACCAATATTGGGAATCCAATGGATTAAAGAGTGTATTGGACAGATACAACTTCTTACGGAATATTTCATGAACCGCCGTATACCGAACGGTACGTACGGTGGTGTGAGAGGCCGGGGGCTCGCCGCCCCCTCCTACTCGATTGACGGAAGTATTTCTTAATGAGGAGCAAAAACAGGAAATAAAAATAGAATAATTTCTCTTTATCAAAGGTTTATTTACATTTATGATTTTACTAAAGATAAAACCGAGAGGGATAAAAACTGTACATAATTCAAGCGATTTTAATAACTCTCGAAACAATTTTGTGAGTGTGAGTTAGGTTCTAGAGTAGGAATACTTGGAGTGGAAGTGTTATAAATGATGCTTTTCAAAGAGGGGAGTTCGTTATATGTTTGGAATTATGGCTATTTCCGGCCTGTCTTTTCTTCTAGTGGCGATGTTTACGCCGCTGTTGATCTGGACGCTACACAGGCTGGGGCTAACGCAGCCGATTCGCTCCGAGTTACCAGCGGATCATCAGGCCAAACGTGGTACACCGCTTATGGCAGGGTTGGTCCTACTTATTGGTATAGCGATCTCGTTGCAGTTTCATCCCGGATCTCTAATGTTACTCTTATGCGTCACGTTTTTGCTGTTCAGCTCGGTCGGATTTCTGGATGATTTCAAAAAGGCTTTTTGGCAAAATCCGTCCGGTATCACCGGCCGCTCAAAGCTAGTGTTACAATTTATTTTTACTGGAACCATTTTGTATGTGTTGTTCCATTCGTTCGGCCTGACGAGCGATATTGAGTTATTTCAAGGGCACAATCTGCAATTGCCATTGTACCTTTATGTCGGAATCATTTTGCTGTTTGTGGTGGGCTCTGCAAATGCCATCAATTTTACTGACGGTCTTGATGGGCTACTGATCAATGTGGCCATTCCAACGTATTTTTTCTTTTTTATGATTTCGGACAAACCTGAAGTGCAGACATTTTCCCTTGTCATGATTGGCTGTCTGCTTGGGCTTTTCCTTTATAATATTTATCCGGCAAGAGCGTTCATGGGCGATACAGGTTCACTGGCGATTGGTGGCTCGCTTTCCATTTTGGCTGTCATTGAGAAGGTCGAGCTTTTGCTTCCAATTTTGTTTTTTGTCTATTTTGCGGAGCAGTTGTCGGTCATTTTACAAGTTTGGTACTACAAACGAACAAAGCTGCGGCTGTTCCGAATGGCTCCGATCCATTTCCATTTCAGTTTAAAATACGGATGGAGCGAAAACAAAATCGTGATGATATTTGGTTTCATTTCGTGGATGTCCGTACTGCTTTGCTGGTTGATTTGGAAATATCTCATGCACTAAATAACTTTTATATTTACAAATCTATAAAAGTAGATATAATGAAACACATGGAACCTTTAGTGATATTTAAAGCTTTGTCTAACGAGACACGTAGTCAAATTATGATGTGGTTAAAAACTCCGGAGGAATTCTTTGATGAAAAGCCTTATTTACAACAAGGCCTAAGTTTTCGAATTGGTATATGCGTGGGAGATATTCAAGCTAAAGCGGGACTTGCACAGTCTGTTATCTCGAGCTATTTATTGACTATGCAAAAAGCTGGTTTGTTGGAATCTGAGCGAATTGGGAAATGGACGTACTATCGTCGGAATGAGAAGACAATTCAGGAGTTTTCCGAGTATATTAAACAGAAACTATAAATGAGAGGAGGGAAGACTTTTTTTTGATAATACATATCTACAAATCTATATATGTAAATATAAATGGAGGATTATTTTAAAAATGAAAAAGATTAACCCGTTGCTTATCATTATTCTGGCTTTAGGTGTATTTGGTATTATCACTACGGAAATGGGGATTATAGGTGTTCTACCGCAGATAACTCAAAAATTTAATATAACGACTTCACAGACTGGATGGCTTGTAAGTATATTTGCTTTAGTCGTTGCCATTTCTGGTCCATTTCTAACATTACTGGCTTCTGGTATTAATCGTAAAGTTATTCTATTAACGGCTGTACTTATTTTTGCAATTTCAAATGTTGTGTACGCTTATACAACTATGTTTGAAGTAATGCTGATTTTTCGTATTATCCCTGCTATTTTTCATCCTGTCTTTTTTTCAGTTGCTCTTGTTACCGCTGCTCAACTTGTCCCTCCAGAAAAGAGTACTAAAGCAGTTACAAAGGTTTTCGCCGGAATCACAGTCGGGTTTGCTTTTGGTGTGCCTTTGACTTCTTATCTCGCGGACAAAATATCATTAGAAATTGCTTTCCTGTTTGGTGCTGTTGTAAGTATAATTGCCTTTTTAGGGATATTCGCTTGGCTTCCTTCCATGCCTGTTAAAGAAAAAATGTCTTATGGCAAGCAGCTTGGTATATTACGAAAACCCCTATTATGGTTAAACATAGTGACAGTTATTTTTATCTTTGCAGCGATGTTTTCTGTATATAGTTACTTTGCTGAGTATCTTGGTCAAGTAACACATATGAATGGGTCATGGATTAGTATCATGTTAATGGCCTTTGGTATAGTCATGATTTTTGGGAATTTTTTATTTGGGGGCCTTTTACATAAAAGCATTCCAAAGACCGTCATCATGTTTCCTCTGTTATATGCGGTAACTTACTTATTCGTTTATTATCTTGGTTCTTATTTCATTCCAATGGTTGTTATCATCCTCATTTGGGGGGCAGTTCATTCCGGCGGGCTCATTGTCAGTCAAGCATGGTTAACGACTGAGGCGAAAGAGGCTCCCGAATTTGGTAACAGCTTGTTTATCTCATTCTCTAATCTTGGGATTACTATAGGGACTTCTATCGGTGGTTGGTTTATTTCTCATTCGGGTATACATGAACTCAACTGGATTGGACTTATGTTTTCACTGCTTGCTTTCTTAACGATCATAGTCAAAATTAAAATTTCTAAATCTAGCGTAGTCGAAGTAAATGTACATTAACGTGAAAAGATATTCATAAAACAGCGATAGCCAAGTATCTTATTTTTCTGGTACAAGGCTGTCGTGTTTTTCTATATTAAGTCTCTTGTCTTGTATTTTTCACTGTTTTGATTTATTTTAATTAGACCCCATGAAGCTTTTACATATGTTTAAGAAAGAGGTTTATCCATGAGTAAAATGTATCTAGTAAAAATCTGCTTAGCCATTACCCTCCTACTCGGAATAGCTACCGGTTGCACAATCACCGAGCCGTCTACTCCAGATCAAGCTCCATCAATAACAACAAGTCCAAGCCCTAAATCTGATGCTACCGCAAAGAATACAGAAGGGGACAACAGACGTTTATTAGATGCAAAGGTAACACGAGTAGTTGATGGTGACACCATGAAACTGACTATCGACGGTAAAAAAGAAACTATTCGTTTGTTACTAGTTGATACTCCTGAATCCGTTAATCCGAACATTCCTGAGCCACAGCCATTTTCGATAGAAGCCTCTAATTATGCCAAAAAGATGCTTACAGATAAAGATGTGCAAATTGAACTAGATGTATCAGAGCGGGATAAATATGGTCGTCTACTCTGTTATCTCTATATCGATGGCAAAATGTTTAATGAGCTACTGCTAGAGCAGGGTTATGCACGTGTGGCATATGTATTTGCACCTAATACGAAATACGTAGATCAATTTAGAGCTATTCAGGATAAAGCAAGAGAGCAAGGAATCGGCATCTGGAGTATTGAAAATTACGCGCAAAACAATGGTTTTCATGTACCCAAAACGAAATAAACATCTAGTAATCAGGATTTATAGAGCTACCATGAGGTAGCTTTTTTATTTGCTTTCGAATGGTATAATTGTAATATTGTGGTATGATTCCTGTGGTTATGCTAGGGGAGGATCAAAAAAAATAAGTCATTAAGAAAAAGGGTGCTGTTAAATGAGCAAATATATTATGGAGCTAAGAAAACTAGTAGGTTCGAGGCCGCTTATTATGGCAGGAGCTTGCGTTTTATTGTGTAACGAACAGCAATTACTATTACAACGCAGAACGGACAACGGTTGTTGGGGATTACCAGGTGGCTCGATGGAGCTTGGGGAGACTTTGGAAGAGGTTGCTAGAAGGGAGCTTTTTGAGGAGACAGGTTTACAAGCCAGAGGACTTGAATTGTTTGACATGTTCTCTGGACAAGAACTTTATTACAAATATCCAAACGGTGATGAAGTATATAATGTTGTAGCCGCTTACCTATGTACAGAATTTGATGGGGCGCTTAAAGAAGATGGAATTGAAGTGCAAGAAGTCCGTTTTTTTAATTATGGAGAATTGCCTAGCGAGTTGTCACCTCCTGATGTTCCAGTCATTAAGAGATTTATGGATCGTTTTATGAAGTAAGACCACATCTTACTTAAAGTGTCACCTTTCCCAGCGAACCATAATACGATGAATTATGAACCATGACATTAGTCCGGAAAGGTGTGCGATTATGAACGGAACAATCCTAAATTTCTTTGCTGGCGGCAATACGGCACGCGGCTTCTACAACCTCTATGAGTCGTCATTGCAAGGTTTAACACGTCTGTTTGTTTTAAAAGGAGGCCCAGGTACCGGGCAGACCAAGCTAATTCGTGAAATCGGTGATCATATGGCGAAGCAGGGCTATGAGATCTGGTTCATCCACACTGCCTCAGATAACGATTCACTTGACGGAGTCGTTATTCCAAAATTAAATGTAGGAATCGTGGATGGAACAGCTCCGCGTGTAATTAACCCTGAACTTCCTGAGGAGTCAATTGTATACTTAGATTTGGAGCAGGCTGCAGATCAGTTCCAGTTAAGCCAGCACAAGTTGGAAATCGATAATTTAGTGGGAGCAATCAAGCAAGAGCACGAACTCGCTTATGCTGGCTTTGCTGAAGCACTTCGCATTCATGACGAATGGGAAGCGATTTATATCGCTAAAATGAATTATCAAGCAGCCGATGAGCTGACACAGGAGTATATTCAGCTTCTGTATAGTGATCGGAAATTTGAAAAAGCCAGCCGGGTAGATCACCGTTTTTTAGGTGCAGCTACGCCTAAAGGTGCAATGGATTTTGTTCCTAATCTAACTGCAGGATTAAAAAGATATCTGGTTAAAGGACGTGCGGGCTCAGGCAAATCTACACTGTTGAAGAAAATAGCGGCTGAAGGCATCAAGCGTGGCTTCGATGTTGAAATTTACCACTGTGGCTTCGATCCAAATAGCCTTGATATGATTATTGTTCGTGAGCTCGGATTTGCTATTTTTGATAGCACGGCTCCACATGAGTACTACCCAGATCGCGCCACCGACGAGATCGTCGATATGTATTCCCGGTGTATACAGCCTGGCACAGATGAAGAACATTCCGAAGCTATAGCCGGCATTAAAGAACGATATTCGAGCACCATGAAACAATCCACACAACATCTGACAGACGCAAAAGTATTCCTGGATGCGTTAAAGCAAATCTATGCTTCAACCGTGGATTTTGTTCGAGTAGATCAGATTAAATCGCAGATTGTACAGGAAATCAACGAGATTGTTGAAAGTCCACTGGAGGTTTAAACCTTCATTAAAGATCGCTCTCTTAGAGGGCGGTTTTTTTTTAAGAGAAAAGTAATTGGTATGGTTCATACACACCAATGCGGTTATTTCCACTGCAACTGAATCCAAGTATGCTCTCTCTATGAATAAAGTAAAGGGAGAGTCAAACCAATGAATGATCAGAGAATGATGTTTAGATTAGGTCTAAAGGATTCTATCGCAATTGTTGCAGGATTTATCCCTGCTTGTTTTACGTTTGGATTGGTCGGTAAAGGTCTTGGTCTGGGAAGTCTGGAAGTATTCTTATTGTCAGCGCTCGTATTTGCGGAGGCTAGTCAATTTATCGGTGTAAAAATGCTTGCCGCATGAGCCGCCGCTCCAGTGATCTTACTGCTTACCCTAATCATTAACCTTAGATATTTGTTTATCAGCTTATCCTTTGGAAGGCAGCTAAATCGTAATATCAGTTACCTAGCGAGAACCTGAATTGGCTTCAGTTTAACAGAAGAGGTATATGCAGTTAGCATGATCCCACGAGAGTTACCAAATCGTGAATCGGATAATGAAGAAAATAAACAATCATTAGGTCTTCCTTATCTGCTTGGGTTACAAATTCCTCCTTATGTGGCTAACCTGATAGCAACGGCTTCGGGGATAACCCTTGCTTCCAATATCCCAGCTTTATATTTATCGGCGTTAAACACCTCATTATATGTCTTGTTGATTGCACTTGTTGTCCCTCAATTAAAAGGCAGCTTACGAAATAAGATTATTTGCATATCAGCTGCAGGATCATCATGTTTGCTGCATCCCTTACTGGGGAATTCTTCGATCCTTATAGCTATGTTAATCGGCATGGCAGGGGGCTCCTTATTTAGAGTGCAGGTCGAAGCGGAGAAGGGGGTATCCGTATGACTATATTAATCATTATGGGTATGGCTATAATTACTTTTTCATTTCGTTTTGTGCCTTTGCTATTTACGAATCATACGAATGGTTCTAGCAAAGTCCAAGCGCTGCTGGAGTATTTGCCCATAGCGGTTCTTAGTGCGTTAACGGTTCCTGGAATTATTCAGGTGGACCCAGATGTTAATCTTGTGGGTATCGCATCAGGAACTGTCGCTGTTATACTGGTATTAATTAGAAAAATTCCGCTGCTCTTCGTGATTCTAGGCTCTGTTTCCGCAGCACTACTCGTAAAAATGCTTACCATGTATTTTTAAACTAAAGTCGGAACAGAAGGGGAGGACCTCTTATGAAGCATGATTTGCTGATCACACTCGATAAAGAACGACAGATTCCGTTTAGCCGTCAAATTTACGAGCAAGTTCGAAATGCTATTCATTCTGGAGCTTTAAGTGGGGGTGACCCCCTGCCTCCGTCTAGAACTTTGGCCAATCAGCTTGGCGTATCCAGAAGTGTGATCCTTCAATCCTATGAGCTACTTCAGGCAGAAGGTTATCTGGAGATGAGAAAAGGAGCGGGAACGTTTATAGCAGAGTTGACCTTGCAGGAGAAAGTTACCAAAGACTATGAGAGCCCTTACAATTTTATTACTAAGGGACCTGATTTCCTTACGCTTAATCCTCCTTCTACTAGTGAAGTTGATCATTTGAACCCGGTATTCTGTGATTTTCGGCATGGTGTGCCTGCTTGGGATGCGTTTCCTATGGATCAGTGGCAAAAAGCGCTAATGAATGCTTGCCGCCGCGCCTCACCGGATACTTTAGGTTATGGTCCTGCGGAGGGTTCACTGGGACTACGCCGAGAGATTGCACGTTTATTACGTTCAACACGATCCATGCCCGTTGTTCCGGAACAAATTGTGATTACCTCTGGGGCTACGCAAGCTTTGGATATTTTATCGAGGATCTTCTTATTTAAAGGTGATCGTGTCATTGTTGAAGATCCATCACATAGTGTTATGCGTGAAATTTTTTCTTTTGCTGGGGCAGAGGTCATCTCTGTTAAGGTAGATCAAGATGGCATCTGTGTGGAAGAAATCCAAACAAACAGTGATAATGGTAAAGAAGTCAATCTTCAAAAATCACCAAAGTTAGTGTATGTCACTCCTTCTCACCAGTTTCCTTTTGGGATGACACTGTCCTTGAAACGAAGAGTTCAGCTGTTGGATTGGGCCAAAGCTAATCATGCTTTTATTATTGAAGACGATTATGACAGTGAATATAGGTATGAGGGTCCGAAGCTGTCCGCGCTTGCTGGGCTAGATGTAGAAGGTAGAGTGATATATGTTGGCAGCTTTAGTAAAGTATTATTTCCTTCTCTGCGGATAGGTTATGTTGTGTTGCCTCCGGCTTTGATTCAGTCTTTTTTGGCCGTCAAATGGATTACGGGTCGTATGTCTTCTGCTTTGGATCAAGAAGCTTTAGCGGAATTTATTCAGAATGGACACTATGCAAGACATGTTACACAGATGGGAAAGCTGTATGCTTCTCGTAGAGCCTGTCTCGTAAACAGTTTGAATACTGAATTTGGAAGTCGTGTTCGATATTATGGCGAGGAAGCCGGACTGCATTTACTGATTGAGCTGGAGTCGGATGCCGAAGAGAATCGCATTGCTGAAGTAGCGCTCCGTTACGGAGTTCGTGTATATCCTGCATCGTCTTATTTTGTAAGGAGCAAACCCAAAGGGCCAGTATTTCTACTTGGATATTCTAATCTCTCTGAGAACCAAATTAAGATGGGCGTGAACAGACTGATGATAGCCGAAATTGAAGCTGAAGCTGCTGTTAGTAGAAGTCATTTGTAATAAAAAAGTTGGAACTTCATCATATAACTTGCATGTTCCCTCTATAGTTCCAGCCTTCAGGCATTCATAATGAAAGGTGAATATATTTCTATTTCTGGAGGTTATTATGAAACGATTTATTATAGGGATTGATCTCGGTGGGACTAATATCAAAGCAGGAATTTACGATACTGATTTTATTGCTGTAAAAGAAGTATCTACGCCAACAGAAGCTGCTAAAGGTCCCTCACATGTGCTGGGACGGATTAGAGAAGCTGTACGTTTGATTACAGATGAAGTGAATATCCCTTTGAACTTAATAGTAGGTATGGGAATCGGAGTGCCCGGATTACTTGATCCGGTTGCTGGGATTTCTTTTTTCTCGCCGAATTTTCCGGATTGGGAGCACGTACATGTTGTTGACGAGATGAAACAGTTTTACGATTTTCCTATTTTTATTGATAATGATGTGAGAGTTAATCTTTACGGTGAATGGCTACAAGGTGCCGGAAAAGGCTATAACAATCTAGTTCTGATCACACTGGGAACTGGATTGGGATCTGGAATCGTGAACGATGGAAAAGTGATCTACGGTACGTCTTATAGCGCTGGTGAAATCGGGCATATGAATATGTACAGGAACGGACGTCCCTGCAAATGTGGAAGCTCGGGTTGCTTGGGTCGCTATGTGTCCGCGATTGGCATGGTGAATACTTTTAAAGAGAAGCTGAAAGAAGGCCGAACAAGTATTATTCAGACCTGGACTAATAATCAAGAAGAGCAAATTACCGCGTTAATGATATCTGAAGCCTACGAGCTTGGAGACGCCCTCTCTATAGAGGTAATGCAAGAGACAGGTTCTATACTTGGATTTGGCTTAGCGAATGTTGTGAATATCCTCAACCCTGATCTTATTATTGTAGGTGGGGGAATGGCAGCTGCGGGAGACAAACTGCTTCAACCCGTAAGAGAAACTGTAAATCAACATGCGCTGAAGCTATCTGGCAGTAAGTGTAGAATTGTTCAAGCGGAGCTTGGAAGTCGGGCCGGAACTATAGGTGCTGCTTCATATGCATATAGTAAGCTTCAAGATGTAGAGTAACTGATCGTTGCTTAGAATTACTTGTTAATTTAGTTTGGACTGGAACCAGACGGAGCCGCCCGGAATACAACAGTAATAAAATCCGTGGAGGTGCTGTTATGTTTGCAGTCATGCAATTAATAGGTGGAGTGATCCTGTCTTTGGGATGGATTCCTCAGATTGTTCAGATCTTGAAATCAAAATCCGTAGCCGATTTAAATTTGAAGTCGTATTTGCTTATGCTGCTCGGGATTAGTCTAATGGAAGCTTACGCGATCAGTTTGGCGGTTACGGGGGTAGGTTTAGCTTTTTTGATTACAAATACGATGTCCTTATGTGTTGTGTTGCTGGTTATTATTCTAGTGATTAAATATCGAACAAGATAATGAATGAGGCTGCTGGAATATCCACTTACCTCTGATCAATTAGAGCAGGCTGCAATAGACAAGGAAAAGCAAACGGTGATCCTAAATGAACATGAACAGGTCCACAAGATACAACCATCGCCGGGATTTTTATGAAGATAGATCTGACTTAGAATAGTGATTGCAGGAGGTTAATTTGAGCGAAAAATATTATACATATGAAATCGATGCGGTAACTTTTCAATTGCAGGAGGCATGTGACTTTACTTGGTTAAGGAAGCTTGGTAAGGTGTTCAAAGTGTTCGATCAGCAGGACTCTGGAAATCTTTCTTTTGGCGTGGAGAAGGAAGGACAGAAGTACTTTGTTAAATTTGCTGGAGCGAAGCCTTTGACTTACGATGGAAATCCTCAAGATGCTATTACCCGTTTAATTGAAGCCATTCCGTTGTATAAGGACCTTAGATATGAAGCGCTGATCACACTGGTATCACATTTTGAGGTTGGGTCGGGGTATGTAGCGGTGTTTGATTGGTTTGAAGGTGAATGTTTACATTCGCATTGGCTTTTTACGGGTGAAGCTAAGCTGAGTCATCCTGAGTCGCCTTTTTATCGCTATAAGCAGTTATCCGTTAAAAAGCGTTTAGCTTCACTAGATGTGATTTTTTCGTTTCATGAACATGTTGAGTTGCAAGATTATGTAGCCGTGGATTTTTACGATGGAAGTATTCTTTATAATTTTACAAGCGATGAAACAAGAATTTGTGATATTGATTTTTATAGACTTAAACCAACAGTAAATGATGTAGGAGAGAACTTCTGGGGCTCAACAAGATTCAAGTCTCCGGAAGAGTTTATTCTGGGTGCACCGATTGATGAAGTTACAAATGTATTCAATATGGGTGCCACTGCTTTTGTTCTATTAGGAGGAGCCACCGATCGATCGTTTGCAAAATGGGAAGCGAGCCAAGCGCTCTACGATGTTGCTTTGCGGGCTGTCTGCCCAGAGCGAGAACAGCGGTATCGGAATGTAGCGGAATTTATATTAGCTTGGGATAAGGTAGGGCTTGTTTGAAGCGAGTGAAAAGCGGGGGATGTTAATTGCAGGTAAACTTATTCAATTTGGACAAGGAAAAGGAAGTTGAACTGGAATACGTTGTTATTATAGTTAAGCATGGTAAGGAATGGATATTAGCCAGACATCAGGACCGTTCGACTTGGGAGTTTGCCGGAGGACATATAGAGGTTGGCGAATCACCGGAGCAGGCTGCTGCTAGAGAGTTATTTGAGGAGACAGGTGCGGAGCAATTCTCTATCGTTCCAATAGCTGTATATACGGTTATTTTGGATGATGCACCTGGGAGTTATGGAAAGCTGTATTTTGCTAATGTGGAACAATTCGCTGAGCTCCCACCCTATGAGATGGCAGAAATCAAAGGATTTATTGAGATACCATCGGATCTGACTTATCCATTGATTTATCCTGCTTTAATTTCAAAAGTACTTGAGTTCATGGACAGTTCTCCTGTTAGATAAGAATGATAGCCCTGCTGTTGTCGCATGCTATAATTTATAAATAGAACAAGCAGGAGGGATTTCATTGAAAAGAGACATTCAGCATGTACCCTACGGCTATGAGCCACCAGTTGAACAACGTAAAGGGACGTTAGTGTTTTACGATTCTTTTGAACACATAACAGATCAGGAACTTGAAGTCGCGGCAAAAACAGCAGCAGATCGGCGTTTCACTAAGCTGGTACTTTATCCACTTCATGAAGAAACGGTGAGACGGATGACCAAAGAGCCGGTGAGCGCTTATTATAAACGTGAAGACCGGCTGCACGAATGGAAACGGGAGCAAGGACGTAGCTTTATCACAGTAGAGAGTTTGGAAGGAAAGCGAAAGAAGTATACTCCGCTTGATTCAGCGCTTCGCCATCTTGCTGAAATCTATCCTTCACCGATCTTTCTTTATCTGACGCCTGAGGTGGCGAATCAGTTTGCGTCTTATTCCTCTTTTGAAGAGTGGATTGTAAAGATTCGGTTATTGTTGCCATCTGCACCTTCATCACTGCATCCACGGTTACTAAAATTTCGCCATCGTTGGGATGTTGTTGGAGAAGAGAAAGAATAAGAAGATTTAATGTGTGCTGCTCTGTTTACGTTTGTAGGTGTACATTCTCCACTGATAATGGATAAAGCATCCGATGCAAAAACCAAGAATGGCTACAGTCGCTGCCACTGCAACGAGCGCTGTGAAAATGTAGGCAGCAATCGTCCAGCCCGCGATGAAGCTGATCAGACCACCTGTGAGGCAGAAGACAGCAATGGTTTGATTAAACTTCTGTTGAGACCAATCTTCGAGTACATAGTGCGAACGCTCTTTTGTCAGAAACTTAGCAGCTAGCTTAATAATGGGATTATAACCAAACAAGAGTCCGAGCAATCCGGCGAACAAGGGCAGCGCAAGTATCCAGTGCTGTCCTGTTAGCCATGTTAATATTACAGAAATGACGATAAACGCCTGATTAGTCTTTACTAATGGCCGAGGAAATCCTTTGGGTACGTCTTGCATCCTATTCACACCTTTCTGATTGACCTCGAACCCTACTATCATCCACCAAATTACTTTTAATTTAAGTAATTTATATGTTGACATATCTCTAAAAAATATGGTTTTATTATGTAGACCAATTGTTATAATGCAAAGGAAGTGTCAGCTTGTCGAACAAGCCGAATACGCGTGAGGCGATTCTGGACACCGCTTCGAAATTATTTTTTTCTCAGGGATATCATGCAACAGGGCTAAATCAGATTATTAAAGACAGCGATTCACCGAAGGGATCTCTTTATTATTACTTCCCCCACGGCAAAGAAGAGCTGGCTTTAACATGCATTAACCGGACTAGTGAAACAGTTATTCAGAAGCTTAAGTATCATTTGGAGAGTTGCAATAATGCTGCTGAAGCGATGGAGGATTTCATTTTAGGAATGGCTATGGATGCAATTGAATCCTCATTCGAGGGGATTGTTCCGTTCAGTTTTTGGTTAGCGGCGGAGACCTCTTGTATTAGTGAGGAGCTGCGGACTGCATGTAAATCTGTGTTTATGGACTTGCAAGATGTGATCAAAAAACGCCTTCTTGAAGAAGGAGTGGAGGACAAGACAGCTGCCGATAAGGCTTCAGTTGTAGTCTCTTTATTTGAAGGAGCGCTTCTTCAGACGCTGACTTTTCGGGATGAACAACCGCTTCTCGCGGCGGCAAAGATTATCCCAGCAATACTTTGTTAGACACAGACAAATAGACAGATCATCAGGGGGATTAAGAGTGGAAGCAACAATGCAAGGAAATCAACAAAAGGAAGTAAAGAAGTTTAAAACGATACCAATTCTCGTTTCTTTATTGCTCGCAGGATTTATCGGAATGTTCAGTGAAACAGCACTAAATGTAGCTTTAAGCGATCTTATGAATGTCCTACAAATTACCCCAGCAACGGCACAATGGTTGACGACAGCTTATCTGCTTACACTGGGAATTCTAGTACCGATTTCGGGTATGTTACTTCAGTGGTTCTCGACCAGACAGTTGTTTGTTGCTGCATTATGTTTTTCAATACTTGGAACGTTTCTAGCGGCAGTCTCACCTAATTTTGAGTTCTTACTTACAGCACGTGTGGTACAAGCAATGGGTACTGCGCTACTGCTACCGCTAATGTTCAATACTATCCTTATTATCATTGCGCCTGAAAAACGTGGGGCCGCGATGGGGATGATCGGTTTGGTTATCATGGTAGCACCAGCGATCGGACCAACGATTGCTGGACTTCTAATTGAAAGTCTTAGCTGGCACTGGATCTTCTGGTTGTCACTACCATTCCTAGTGCTCGCTTTGATATTCGGAATCCTCTTCATGCAAAATGTAACGAAGGTTACGAAGCCGAAGATCGATATCCTCTCCATAGTGTTATCGTCAATCGGGTTTGGTGGTATCGTGTTTGGTTTCAGCAGTGCCGGTGAAGAAGCCGGTTGGGGAAGTCCAAAAGTGATTATAGCTATATTAGTAGGTGTGGTATCACTCTTGTTGTTCGGATTGCGTCAAATGAAGATGAAGCAGCCTATGATTAATCTGAGTGCTTTTAAATATCCAATGTTTTCTATTGGTGTGGCTATGGTATTTATCTGTATGATGGTTATCCTATCGTCCATGTTGATTCTTCCGATGTATCTTCAACAGGGTCAAGGATATACAGCGTTCAAAGCGGGCTTGCTATTGCTTCCAGGTGGAATTATTAACGGATTGATGTCCCCAATTATGGGTCGTCTTTTCGATAAATACGGTCCAAAATGGCTCGTTATTCCGGGTCTGGTTATTGCAGCTGCAGCTTTGTGGTTCTTCTCCAGTATTACTGTAGCTTCTACGGTCGTATTCGTAATCGTACTTCACAGTACGCTTATGATCGGTGTGTCGATGGTATTTATGCCCGCACAAACTAACGGTATTAACCAGTTGCCACTAGAACTATATCCAGATGGTACAGCGATCATGAATACATTGCAGCAAGTTGCTGGTGCGATCGGTACCGCATTAGCAGTCAGCATTATGTCTGCAGGTTCGAAGAATTATTTGAAAACTGTGGCCAATCCAGCAGATCCAGCTAATATGTTACCTGCGTTCACGCAAGGTGTACAAAACGCATTTATTTTTGGAATGAGCATGGCCATTGTGGGTCTAATTCTTGCTTTCTTCGTAAAAAGAGTAGTTGTGGATCATAAAATGAATACACCAATGCACTAATAATTAAGTTTGTACAATCCCCTTACGCTAGATAGTGGAGAAAGTTCATGAACGTATGGACAAACCACTGTTGAACGGAGGGGATTTTTTTGCCCACAACATGAAAGAGGGACCTCTCCCCGGTAGAATACCGAGAAGCGTCCGCCACTTAACTTCTTTTTAAGAAAAATGCTGGGCTATATTAGTCAGATACTCTTCTTCATCCGTATTTTCTTTCATTTGAATGAGCATCTTTGCATCTTCTCCAACAATGTATCGGAATTGACTTGTCCCATCTGTGGCGGCTTGATAGATTGTTTCCGCAACAATTTCTGGAGGCGAAGCATACGCAGGTTGTTTTTCCATCTCACCCAATTTACCCAAAAATGCAGTAGTAAAGGGCTTATAATCCGTTAATGCATCATTAAAAAAGAACTCCATCGATCTTCCACCAAAGTCCGTCTGAATAGCACCAGGTTCAATTAACTTTACTTTGATGTTTTGTGATGCTAATTCATAAGATACGGATTCTGAAAAACCCTCTACAGCGAATTTAGTTGAATGATACAGAGACATCGTAGGAAAGGTTACTTTCCCTCCCATAGAAGAGATATTGATCAGCAAACCATCTTGATTAGATCTAAAATGGGGCAACATGGCTTTAGTCATACTGATAAGACCAAAAACGTTCACCTCAAATTGTCTTCTGATCTGCTCATCTGTAGCTACTTCTATAAGACCCATTGTTCCATAACCAGCATTATTGAGAAGAACGTCAATTTTACCAAACCGATTAATCGCTTCCGCTAACGCAGATTGAATCGTATCTACTTTCTCAACATCAAGCCTTAACACTAACACATTATCAAGTGTATTGAATTCACTTTCTTGTTCAGGAGAACGCATCGTGGCTACGACGTTCCATCCTCTTTCAGCAAAATATTTTACTGTTGTTCTTCCTATGCCAGACGAAGCCCCTGTAATGAAAATTGTTTTCATTAACAATTCCTCCTAAAAGTTTTGTGAGCGTTACATCTTAACCTGGTTTGTACAAAACTTACTTCGTAAGCACTAACTGCTCCATGTTTAACAATCCCTCGGCAATGATTCTGAGTTTTGCTTTATATTCTTCTATGCCAATTTGGATACAGATGATCTGTGCTGGATGCATTTCATCTTTATAAAGTGAATACTGCTCAAGTAATTGATCTAACTTATTTTGTGATTCCTCTTGTGCTTGCTTCAACCAAATAATCACTTTGTCATACCCAACAAATTCACCAAAATAAAGCCGCATCATAAAATCAGATTTCTTAATACTGTCTGCCTCAAGTGGGGCTAGTAAATAGGCGTTAAAACTAACTCTTCCTTTATCCGTGATGTTTAAAAGATTCTTGTTAGGCTTACCGTCCTGTTGCACATTTTCCTTAGTTATCAAACCCTCCTTTTCCATTCGAGCAAGTGTGGGATAAATCGTTCCATAACTGGAACTATAGAAATTAGAGAATACATTCTCTAATAACTGTTTTATTTCATATCCAGTCAACGATTCTTTCATAAGCATGCCTAAAATAACATCCTGACTGTTCAAAATAGAACCTCCTTGTAGTTTAGAAAAATTTGTATATCACGCTTATAATATATCGGTTCGATATATATTGTGTCAATATATATTATTTAGATACAAAAAAGAAGTGCCGTTTTAAGTTAGATTCAGGTTATTCCCGAATGTCTAAATATTAAGTACAATTACTTATATGGCATAAGGAGGTCTTATGATGAACTGGAAAAAAGCCGGCTTGTTAAGTATTGCTATAGCCTTAGGTTCTGTGACAGGTTTAGGAACTTTGGGCATAGAGCCAGTACTTGCCGCAACAGCAAAGGAAACTGTAAAAGTTAATAAGCAATTCCAGCAGTATGTCCAGAAGCCAGCATCTCTTACTAATGCACGCAATTATTTAATTAACCATATCAAAGAAGTGGATACCTGGACAGCGACTCAGATGACACTTCATCTCGAGAATGCACAGAAGGCATATTTACCTGTTTACTCTGAAAAGGTTTTTCCGGAGAATGTTCAGAAAGCGATAAACAGTGCTTATAGCAAAAGTAAAAGTCTAACGTATACCACTCTTCTTAACACGATAAAAGATTCTAAGATCCGTTCTGTATTAAAGGAAGGCCGAGATAAGGGGTATAAGCTGGAGACCAGTGAGGGCATGTATTATCCAGTGATGCATTATGAGGGCTTCAAAAGCTTTAAGCCGTATATCACAAAAGACATTGCTGCTTACATTGACATCATGGCCACCGAATCTAATCAACCGAGTGTATTTGATGGAGCAATTGCTATCAGTTGGACAGATTTAACGAATAGAGCGCTCGCGATAGAGGATTTTGTGACGAAATATCCTGCTTCCAACCGGTCAACCGCTCTTCAAAAAGAACTTCTTATTGCAACGTCTCGCCTATTATATGGAACAAGTAATACACCTGCATATGACTATGATGAGCAAGTTATCAAACCAGAAGTGAAAAAGGCGTATGAGGATGCACTAAAAGATAGCAAAGTTGATACTAGAATTCTTTCGATTTTAGAAAAGCTACTACAATTACTGAATTCCACGAATAATAAATTCACACCTGTAATAGAAAAATTTCTAGTAGAAACCGTAAACTCATAATTATTAGAGTATGTGAAGACAACATCTGAGAAGAGGCTGGATCAATTGAGAATGGGATCAAGAGGAACAAGAATCGAAGTTTTCGTATTTGTACTGTTGTTGTGGACAAACACTATTTTTATGGGCAGTGCAGATGCCGCTTATGTTGGCTCATCCACAGACGTTGTGCTGCAGCAAATGCAACTGGAGAAGAAAAACCATCTACCGCAAGGGTTTGTCTATTTGGATGAAGTGATTCCTACAGCACAATATGAGATTCGATACTACGGGGACAATAATTTTGTTGGGAAGCGGATTGATGGTTACAAGTCACCTTTAGCGATATTCTCGCGGACAGCGGCAACGGCTTTAAAGGCTGTAAGTGAGGATTTAGCGAACCAAGGATATATTCTTAAAATCTATGATGCTTATCGTCCGCAGACGGCGGTGAATCATTTTGTAAAATGGTCACAGAATGCCGCAGATACTAAGATGAAGCAGCAATATTATCCGCGTCTGGATAAACGTAATTTATTCAAACTCGGATTTATAGCTAAAAAATCAGGTCATTCCAGAGGGAGCACCGTCGATTTAACGATCGTAAATAAAGAAACGGGCCTTGATGTAGATATGGGTAGCCCTTTTGATTTTTTCGGAGATATCTCCTATTATGATACGTCCTTAATCAACAAGACTCAGAAAGCAAATCGCGCAATCCTCAAAGAGGCAATGGAAGAACAGGGATTTAAACCTTATAGTAAGGAATGGTGGCATTTTACCTTGATCAAGGAATCTTATCCTAAACAATACTTTGACTTCAAAGTGGAATAACTGAACTAGAAGAAGCGGTTCAACATAATGTTGGAACGTTTCTTTTTTTATGGAGTTTGAATCTCAGAGGATTAGCTCAAGCTGGAAACGAATATAATAATAGTAGGCATAAAAAAGGAGGTTTTGAGGTGATGAAGAAAATCGTGGCTGTTGTTGTGTTGAGTGTATTGTTAATAGCTAATGGATTTGGAATAACATCCTCTTCTACGGTCTGGGCTGCTTCGAGCGATGTCAGGGTTATTTTAAACGGACAAGTTCTAAACGCAGACCCGTATTCGCCCTATCCTAACGGTTCTACGGTCATGATCCCGCTTAGAGAATCATCAATTGCCTTGAAATACAAAGTGGCTTATCAAAAAAGCTCAGATACCATTACATTAAGTGGAGTCAAACAAAAGATTGAATATAAGGTAGGAGACGACCATATTACCATTAATGATAAAGAGAAAAGAGATTTTAAAGATGATGTTGTCTTTAAGAAGGAACACTTATACGTTCCACTTTCTTTTTTTACTAGTTTAGGACTATTGACTGCCTATGATGCTGACGCTAATCTAGCGGAGATCTATACCCCTGAGGTGACTGCGAATGCGATAGCGGGGTTACTTACCACCGGACAATTTCAGGTATTAGAAGATCGTTTCTTTAGTGAAGAACTGAAGCGTTCGATTTCGGTTACGGGTCTGCAACAAAACTGGGAGGAACTATCGGTACAAGCAGGTAATTACCATGGAGTAAAAGCTACAGAAAGCAATCAAACGGTGGATCAATTCTCAATACAATGTGTATTGAGTTTTGCTCAGGCGGATGCTTCGCTTGAGATTATCCTGAATAAGTCCGGAAAAATTATTGATCTACGGGAGAAGTTGCTTCTAAAGTAATCTGAGAATTTCAAACATTCAGATACACACATAACAGACTATGCTCATGTTCCTTAAGAAGAAATTTCTTATAGGGACTAAGCGTAGTCTTTTTTTTTGTTTCAACATACATTCTGAGATGATCGTAAACACAATGTATTTTTATTGTAAAAAAGGGTTTTATTTGTTGACTTTCACATTCAACGAAGGTAAATTAAAATTTGAAATAATTGTTAAAGCATTTAACTAAATTAGAGAAAAGAGTGGAGTACTGGATGACAAAATCAATGACTGGAATGAGTGCTACAGAAGAACAGCCATTCTCGCTAAGAGCTATCATACCCCCGCTTCTTGCCATTATCGTGGGTATGATTATGGTTATTCTAGATGGAACCGTCGTGAATGTGGCTGTCCCCAAGCTGGTGGATTATTTCGGCTCTGATCTCCAAACGATTCAATGGACGATTACAGGTTACACTTTAGCTTTAGCCGCTGTAATACCACTCGCAGGCTGGATGACTGACCGTTTTGGGTCAAAACAAGTATTTCTGGTGACGCTCACGTTGTTTATTCTTGGCTCCATGTTATGTTCAGTGGCTCAAACCTCTTCGCAGCTTGTTATTTTTCGTGTGATTCAAGGTCTTGGTGGGGGAATGGTTGCCCCAATAGGGATGGCTATGGTTTTTAAATTAGCTCCAGCAGAAAGAAGAGGATCGATTATGGGGATGCTTGGAATTCCCATGCTGCTTGCACCTGCACTTGGCCCGATTTTGTCCGGATGGCTTGTTGAATATGTTAGCTGGCATTGGATCTTCTTGATCAACGTGCCGATTGGGATTGTTGGTATTATTCTTGGTGTTAAGTATCTACCTAAGACGGAGAAGATCGGTAAAGGCAATCTCGATGTATTAGGCATTATACTGGCTCCGATTGCGTTCTCCATGCTGGCTTATGGAGTAAATGAAGGTGGGGCGAATAGTTGGTCATCAACTCCAGCAATCCTCGGGTTAACTGTTGGGGGTATTGCACTGATTCTTTTTATAATCGTTGAGTTACGGCATAAACAGCCTTTGCTGGATCTACGCGTCTTTCGTTCCTCAGATTTCACCCGCGGCATTATCTTAACATGGGTTATGCAAGCCGCATTGTTTGGTTCTATGCTGTTCGTGCCGCTATACTTACAGCAGATTCGGGCTTATACACCACTAGAAACGGGTCTAATTCTGCTTCCACAAGCTTTAGCTTGTGTAATCGGCATGCCGCTTGGTGGTAAGTTGTTTGATAAGATAGGAGCCCGCCCTCTGGCATTTGTGGGTCTGAGCATCATTACAATTACCTTATTCCTGCTATCGGGGATTACGATAACTACAAGTCTAAACACAATTATGATGTATCTTGCTTTATTAGGATTTGGGATGGGCATAGCGATGATGCCGCTCAATACACATGTTCTGAATGCAGCGCCGCGTGAATTGGTGAGCCGTGTCACATCGCTTACAGCGGCAGCACAGCAGGTGGTGGTGGCCTTTGCCGTCGCAGGCTTAACGGGCTATCTGACAAGTCAAATTACTGTTCACATGGGAGCATTGAAAGCGGGAAGTAATCCTTTATCAGCAGCAGTTCTAGGCTTCGATGATGTATTCTTCCTATCTGGCTGTATAGCTGTAGTCGGTGTACTCATGAGTATTATCCTGCGCAAACCGAAGCTTTCCGCAAATGATTCCTCCTCCGGAGAAGGTCAGAAGGCAGATGCAGCAATGATGATGGGACATTAATTCATACGATAATCTTTGATAAAATAAAAAGGCGTCGTTTAGCTTGTATAGCTAGCGACGCCTTTTTTTGTATGAGAAAATCATCCTATAGATGTTCTGGTTTCTTTTGTGCCCACTGAGGGCTGAACGTAACTTTACCAAGTAGCTCCGATGCTACAATCCCCAGTAGAACAAGGGCTGCGCCAGCATATCCTTGCATCGATAGCTTTTCAGCAGCGAACCAGTAGCCAAACAGCGCGGCGAATACCGGCTCAAGGGAGAAGATCAATCCGGTGCGTGTTGGGGAAGTATATTTTTGAGCAATGGGTTGTAAGATGAAGCCACAGGCACTACAGAGAATCCCAAGTGCGAGGATCGCTATCCAAGCTGGTAAAGTCGAAGGAAGCGAAGGTGTCTCGAACAGTGCAGATAATACTAAAGCAAACCCTCCGGCAAAACCTAACTGCAAGATCCCAATATTGAGTGAATCACATTCTTTTACCGCCTTGCCTGTAAATAAAATCTGTACCGCATAGAACACCGCCGAAAGGATACATAGGAAGTCACCCGGCTGAATCTTTAAGGTTGCGTTTAATGTAAGGAGTCCAATTCCAGCTATAGCGAGTACGGAGCCAAAGACTTGCGGAGGTGCGACTCTTTTTTTGAAAATAACCCGATCTAGTATCGGTACAAATATGACCGTCAGGGCTACTAAAAATCCTGCATTGGAGGTTGTCGTGGTCTTAAGTCCGAACGTTATACATGTGAACACGCCGAGGAGTAAGAATCCGAGAAGAGCACCATATTTCAATGTTTTGATGTCAACTTTTCTTAAACGTTTGTGGAAGATCACTGCGGCTAATATAAAAGCAAGTCCGAAGCGGAGTGCAATCAGATTGAATTCGCCTAACGTGCCTAACCCCATTTTCATAAATATGTAGGAAGAACCCCAAAATAATGTTACAACTAACAGCATCAGCTCAGCTTTGAGCGGTTTCATCTCGTCATCCATCCTTCTTTAATTTCAACTTAATTTAGTATAATACGGCTCTATACATAAGGTAACTGAATGTTTATCATAGGATACATGAGTAAAACTTATGTAATTTATAAAGGTGAGGGATAGCGTTTGAGCATTAATAAATATGAGATTTTTCTAAAAGTTGTAGAGCTAGGGAGCTTAACAAAAGCAGCAGATGTGCTGGGCTTTACGCAATCTGGAATTAGCCACACGATTAGTAGCCTGGAGATGGAGTTTGGTTTCACGTTATTAATTAGAAATAGATCTGGCGTTAAATTGACGGTAAATGGGGAGCAAGTACTACAGCCTATCCGTGAAATTCTAAAGTGGAATGAAAAATTGAAGCAGGAGGTAGCAGATATACATGGGCTAGAGGTCGGGACCATAACCATTGGTACATTCACCAGTGTATCCGTGCATTGGCTACCAGGAATGATTAAGCAATTTCGCTGTGAGTACCCCTTTATAGAAATTAGGTTGATGGAAGGTGGTTACTTAGAGGTTGAGCAATGGATCGAGGCTGGAGTTGTAGATTGCGGTTTTATTTCTCTGCCTACACGTGAGAAGTTCGAAGTGATTCCCTTAAAAAAGGACCGGATGTTAGGCATCGTATCCAAAGAGAATCCGCTTAGTGCAGAACCGTTCCTGTCATTATCACAAATTGCTAAGGAGGATTTCATTATCCCAAAGGCTGGTTCGGATTATGATGTTAGACGTGTGCTGGATAAGGCGGGCATCAAACCGAATATTAAATTCTCAGCGGGTGATGATTATGCCATTATGGCCATGGTGGAGAAGGGGCTTGGGATTAGTATTTTGCCAGAGCTTGTACTAACTCGTCAGAATTATA
This sequence comes from Paenibacillus sp. FSL K6-0276, assembly GCF_037977235.1. Taxonomy (NCBI): domain Bacteria; kingdom Bacillati; phylum Bacillota; class Bacilli; order Caryophanales; family Paenibacillaceae; genus Paenibacillus; species Paenibacillus sp. FSL K6-0276. Next base: position 2,750,527 of record NZ_CP150276.1, read on the forward strand.
AAGTAGCTATGCTTGAATTGGAGGAACGTAGTTTCAGATCGTTAGGAATAGCTGTCCATTCTATGAAATACGCATCTCCTGTCACTAAAAAATTCCTAAAGCATGTACAATCGTGGTTGATGGGGAATCCCTAAATTCTGAGAATACACCTTTTTGATTGATAAAATCCCCTGATTCATTACAGGGGATTTAGTATTAATAAATATCCAAAATAAGGGTTGACGGAGGGCATGGTCCATGAGAGAATGTACGCGCGTACATCTATTGAATGCGCTTTCGTAGGAGGGATTTCTATCGCCAGCCGTAAAGAGGTTGCCGAGCTTGCCGGAGTCTCAGAAGCCACAGTCTCTCGCGTGTTAAACAATGTAGGTCCGCTCAAGGAAGAAACGAAGGAACGTGTGTTGGCAGCTGCACTCAAGCTGGGATATACCCCTAGTTCACTCGCTCAGAGCTTTGCTCGCAAAAGGAGTGGGAACCTCGGTGTAGTAATGCCTTATTTGCCAAAAGCTCGCTTGTTCTCCACTTATTATTTTTCAGAAATATTAAGTGGAATTGGGAGTAAAGCGCGAGAAGAGGGTTATGATCTGTTAATGCTGTTTCGAAATGCCGAAGAGCCAATGGACTATAGCGAATTGTTTAAGATGCGGAAGATTGATGCATGCATTGTACTCGGCGCCAAAGAAGAACCTGGTGAGCTAGCTTCACTTCGCCGTTTGAAGGAGGAAGGCCATCCGTTTTGTCTGATTAATCAGCATTTTGAAGGAGAAGCTTTTCATGAGGTGGATGCCGATCATGTCGAAGGATGCTGGCAAGCAGTAAGGCACTTATTGGATCAGGGATTTACGAGGATTGCCTTTCTAAACGGCCCAGAATCTTATTCGAACAGCCGAGATCGTTTAACTGGTTATGCCCACGCTTTGGCGGAGTCGAACATTCCTTTGGATGATTCGATTCTATTCGAAGGTAACTTCAGTCGTAAAAGCGGCGTCATTGCTGCCAAGGAGATGTTGCCTCTGCTGAATGAGATTGATGCCATTGTTGCCGCTAATGATCGAATGGCCATTGGGTTGCAGCAAGGTCTGCAGGAGCTAGGCATCCCAAGGGATCACATCCCAGCCATCGTGGGTTATGATGATTCAGACGCTGCTGAGCTTACTACACCAGCCTTAAGCAGTGTACGTGTTCCCTTTTATGAGCTAGGAGAAATCGCTGTTGTTAAGGTGTTAGAATTGGAGGGTACTAATCTCTCAGAAACATCAGCGTCCTCCCAAGTCATCCAGATTAAACTACCGACAGAACTTGTTATACGAGCTTCATCTAATATTATGAATCCTAAGGAGGAATAAGATGAAACAGCTTCGCATCGGAATGATCGGTTATAAATTTATGGGCAAGGCTCATAGTAATGCTTACCGCAGTTTGCCAATGTTTTTCCCGAAAGCGCTTAAACCTGAGATGTCTGTGATTTGTGGACGCAATGCTGAAGCGCTTGAAGAGGCTGCCACTCAATTAGGATGGTCGGATTGTGTTACGGATTGGAGAGATCTAATCGCTCATGAGGACGTCGATCTTATTGATATAAATGCCCCTAGTAATGCACATAAGGAGATTGCTCTGGCAGCTGCCAAAGCTGGTAAACATATTTTTTGTGAAAAACCACTCGCGCTGACCTTGGCGGATTCCCGTGAAATGCTGCAAGCCGCTGAAGCTGCAGGGGTTACACATATGGTTGGTTTTAATTATCGTTTTTCACCGGCGGTTAGACTTGCTAAGAAGCTTGTAGAGAGCGGGAGGCTTGGGAAGATCTATCATTTTCGGGCTTGGTTTCTACAAGACTGGATTATTGATCCGGAGTTCCCGTTAGTGTGGAGATTGCAGAAGGAGATTGCGGGTTCAGGCTCACATGGAGATCTAGGTGCGCATCTCATTGATTTGGCACATTTCTTAGTAGGTGATGTGAAGGAAGTAACCGGCATGAGTGAGACCTTCATTAAAGAACGTCCACTTGCTGCTGAAATGACTGGATTAAGCGCCAAAGGTGACAAGAATGCACCAAAGGGCAAGGTTACTGTTGATGATGCTACATTGTTTTTAGCTCGTTTTGTAAACGGTGCCTTAGGTAGTTTTGAAGCTACGCGGTTCGCAGCAGGTCATCGCTCTACCAATTCTTTTGAGATCAACGGAAGCCTTGGTAGTGTGAAATTCGATTTCGAGCGTATGAATGAACTTGAAGTCTATTTAACCTCAGATGCTGAGGATGTACAGGGCTTTCGGCGTGTGCTGGCAACGGACCCTGCGCATGAATATGCGGAGGCTTGGTGGCCGCCTGGTCATACGATTGGTTTTGAACATACGTTTATTCACGAGATGCTGGAGCTTTCCAACGCGATTGAAGAAGGACGTCAGCCTGTACCTAATTTCCATGATGGAGTGAAATGCCAAGCTGTGCTAGAAGCAGTAGAACGCTCTATTGAGCAGCGCCGCTGGGTCGAGATATCCGAGATGTAATCTATCATTTGAAGGAGTGCTGAAGATGAGAAAAGCATTGATTGTATGGGGCGGTTGGGATGGTCATGAGCCTGAACAGGTAGCTGATATATTCGCTAAGGTGTTGCAAGAGGAACAGTTTGAAGTGGAGGTTTCGAATTCGCTTGAGGCTTTCGCCGATGCAGAGAAGCTACTTGGATTAGATTTGATCGTTCCGGTATGGACGATGGGTGCAATCGATCAGAAACATGTTGATAATGTCTCAGCAGCTGTACAGCAAGGGACGGGTCTTGCGGGTTGCCATGGCGGTATGTGTGATTCTTTCCGAAATAATGTGGATTGGCAGTTTATGACGGGTGGACAATGGGTAGCTCATCCCGGAAATGACGGTATTAACTATACCGTAGAGATTTGTCAATGCTCAAGTCCTTTGGTAGAAGGTTTAGAGGATTTCAGCGTTTGTTCAGAGCAATATTACCTGCATGTAGATCCTGCTGTTGAAGTTCTTGCAACGACTCGCTTTCCGGTTACTGAAGGCCCACATTCATTCAACAAAGCCGTGGATATGCCGGTATGTTGGACTAAACGTTGGGGCCATGGAAGAGTGTATTATAATTCACTCGGACATCATGCGGATATTGTAGCTATGCCTCAGGTACGGGAAATGATGCGCAGAGGACTACTATGGGCAGCCGAGGGTAAAGCTCTTGCACAATCCAATCTTTCAACGGTTAGTAATAGCTATAGCGGAATGGCAGACAGTCAATAAACTCTGGGAGAGATCAACTAATGGATAAAGTCAAAGTTGGTATTATCGGATGCGGTAAAATCAGTAGTATCTATATGGAGAACTGTCAAAAATTCGAGGTCTTGGATCTAGTTGCATGTGCGGATTTAGATTTGGCTAGAGCATAAGAGCAAGCGGATAAATACAATATTCCTCACGTCTATACCACAGAACAATTGCTAAATGATCCAGAGATCGAAATCGTTATTAATCTAACGATTCCAGCGGTACATGCGGAAGTATGCTTGAAAGCTATCGGCGGGCAAACATGTGTATGTAGAGAAGCCATTAGCTGTTACGAGAGAAGAAGGACGCCAAGTTCTGTCTGCAGGACAAGAAAAGGGAGTGCTTGTGGGTAGTGCACCAGAAACATTCTTCGGAACAGGGATTCAGACGGCGCTCAAATTGATCGACGAGGGTGTAATTGGCCAGCCCGTTGCAGCCACCTCGTTTATGATGGGTCGTGGACATGAGCATTGGCATCCAGATCCAGAATTCTACTATGCCGCAGGCGGTGGTCCAATGTTCGACATGGGACCATACTATTTGACGGCTTTGGTGCAGCTATTGGGTCCAATTCGTACGGTTAGCGGAATGACTGGAAAAGCGTTAGAAGAACGCACGATTACAAGTGAGAAGAAATTGGGTAATAAAATTCCTGTTCAAATTCCAACTCACGTTGCCGGAACATTAAGATTTGAGAATGGAGCCATTGCAACGCTGATTACAAGCTTTGATATCTTTGGCGGAAGTAACCTGCCGCATATAGAAATCTACGGCACGCTTGGAACGATTCAAGTACCAGATCCTAATAACTTTGGAGGTCCAGTGAAGTACCGCCTAATAGGTGAGAATGACTGGACGGAGCAGCCACTACTGTCTGGATATGACCAGAATACACGTGGAATTGGTCCAGCGGATATGGCTTATGCCATTCGGACGGGAAGAAAGCACCGCGCTAGTGGAGAATTGGCTTATCATGTACTGGAAGCGATGTGGGCATTCCATGATTCTTCTGATGCTCATACATTCTACGAAATGGAGAGCACCTGTACTCGTCCTGTAGCACTTCCTATCGGACTTGATCCTTATACTTTGGATTAGAGAGTTCTTGCTGAATCTGACAGGTTCTCATTCAATCCGAAGTCACAGTTGCTTAATGAGGCTGGAGCTTGCTGTTACGGAATAATCCTATAGTCAGCACCGTTTGCGAGAGGGGAACGGTGCTATTTTTTAGTGACCGAATCTCCTATTTCCGAACCCCTGATGGGGTAATGCCCTTATACTGCTTGTACAGCTTGGTAAAATAATTGGGATTGTCGCAGGCCACTCGCCCAGCAATTTCGGTTACTGTAAAATCTGTCTCAAGCAGCAATCGCTCCGCTTCATTTACTCGGCAAAGATTAACATAGTCGATGAAGGTTCGGCCCGTCAGCTTCTTAAAGGTTTTACAGAAATGATAAGGATTTAGATTAACGGACCTTGCGGCGCTTTCTATGGTCATTTTGTCATCAAAATGGTTCTCCATGTACTCTAGTAGTGGCTTAAAACGCTCGCGATTAAAGGAATGACGCTCATTAGTTTGAACTATTTGAAACAATGTCGCGGCGGAAGCTTTATACCTAATCCGCTTTAACCGTTGAGGGGAGGAATTATACAGCACAGTATCGTGTAGCGGTTGCAGGCTGCGGTGGGATGGCTAACGCGTGGATTGAATACGCTTTAACACGTTCAGATACTCAGATTGTCGCTCTTGTAGATATACGGCTGGAGTCAGCACAAGCGATGGCAGCAAAGCATGAAATTCCTTGTCTAACGTTTACTGACATTATACAGGCCATTCAGGAGACTGAAGCTAATCTTGTCTTTGACGTTACGGTTCCGGCAAGCCATTACAGTATTTCTAGCACCGCATTGGAACTCGGATGTAATGTGTTTAGTGAGAAACCGCTGGCCGAGACTATGGAGGAGTGCACTAAGATTGTAGAGATCTCAGAAAGAACTGGAAATGCCCATGCTGTGATGCAGAATCGCCGTTATGACCCTCGTATTCATTCTTTACGCAACTTAATCGAGTCTGATACCATTGGGAGAGTAGGATACATCAGTTCTAGCTTTTTCCTCGGGGCTCATTTCGGGGGATTCCGTGATGTTATGAAAAGTCCGCTGCTGCTGGATATGGCGATTCATACCTTTGATCAGGCCCGCTTTATTAGTGGAGCAAATCCGATTTCCGTTTACTGTCAGGAGTTTAATCCTCCTGGTTCATGGTATAAGGGGAATGCGTCGGCAGTGTGCATTTTCCAGATGTCGGACGGGTCTGTATTTACTTATCAGGGATCTTGGTGTGCTGAAGGTGCCTCTACCTCATGGGAAGCAGCTTGGCGGATGAATGGGGAAAAAGGAACTGCGATTTGGGATGGGCATGATATGCCATATGCAGAGGTAGTCATAGCAGGAGATCAGAGCGATAAATTTATGCGCGACATTGAGCGTGCAAATGGAGAGGTTGTTGAGATGAACAAGACCTTCCATCATGGTTGTTTGGAGGAAATGTTCCTGTCACTTGAAGAAGAACGCCCAGCAGAAACGAACTGTAGAGATAATCGATATAGTATGGCAATGGTATTCGGAGCGCTGGAAAGTGCGAAAACAGGCCGGAAAATTGATCTTATCCAGTTCATGAATGCTTCAGAGCTGTAAAAGTACTTGTGAAATAGTAGCAATGTAGCAAGGAGAATTCGCAATGGAAATTAGGGCTTATCAAGAATCGGATATTAGTCAGCTTATCTCTTTGTTCTATGAGACGGTTTATTCTGTAAATAAACTACACTACACACAGGAACAACTGGATGCTTGGGCACCTAAAGAGGAAGAAGCGCTCAAGCTTAAAAGTTGGAAAGCTTCTTTACGACAAAATATCACTTATGTAGCCGAAACTAACGGTTACGTAGTTGGCTTTTCGGATATGACGGTGGAAGGACACTTGGATCGCCTTTATGTCCACAAAGATTTCCAAGGGCAAGGCGTAGCTTCTGCATTAGTGAACAAGCTTGAGCAGGAGGCGAGAATACTGGGTCTTAATGAAATGAATACGGAAGCAAGTATTACAGCGAAACCCTTTTTCGAACGACATGGTTACGAGCTTGTTGCACAACAAAGTGTTGAACGAAAAGGGGTTCAGTTAGTTAATTATCGGATGAGTAAAAAGCTAATTTAATCAAAAAAGCAGATTGCTATGGTGAGCAGTCTGCTTTTATATTTAATGAAGGAGGATCAATCAATAAGCTTTATTTGGATGAAGAATAAAGATTTATAAAACTAGCGATTCCGTTTGGAACGAATTTGTTATCTTCATTATTAAATAGGTCTGTATAGTTTGCAGTGATAACTTTACTTGGTACTAACGTTAAACTTGAAAAATATTGCTTATACGCCTTATCAAAGGCGGATTTATTCACTTCTTTTTGATTTACATAATAGCTTGGCATATCATCCGTTTTTTCTTGGTCTGGTATGTCTGCCAAGAAAATCTCTTGATCATTAAATTTGGTTCCTTGAAAATTAATCTCGAAAACCTGCAGATAAGAATTGTACGAGCCACTGCCATCTACAAAAGCAATATAATGTAATGTTCCATCCTTTTTGTTCTTATAGAGATGCAAGCCACGATTTTCATCGCGCGGTAGAAATCCACCCATACCTACATTAAATATACCCTCTGAAATATCCTTCAGTTTTCCTTGATAATTGAATGGAATGATTTTTCCATTTTGGACGATTAGAGCAATGTTGATGGGCTGAATGAATCAAAAAGAATACCCCTGTATAAGTTCAGGAGTACCATCAAAGTTCAAATCTACTAAAGTGAAATAATTGAAGTTATCGTCATAAGACCTGTCTCTAGTAGCATCCATTAACGTTTTCTTGATATACTCAGAGTAAAGTGTCTTCCATGTTGCAGTTGCTGCTTTTGCTGACGCAGTAATTGGAATACTCCCCAATAATAAAAGTAATGTTACTATGATCCATGCAGTTCGCTTCATGACTCATTAGCTTCTTATCATATTACTATGTACTGGAAATTAATATTACTATTGATAGATAATATGTTCCAGTAATAATATGGTATATGAAGTGTATTTAGTCATAAATGAGTTTCATTAAAGCCTCAGTGTCAAATCGATCCCCTTGCACTAACCATTGACCGTCCACATCAAACATAGTCATGATACCTTCCAATGGCACACGTTTACTTTCTTTGTCATCCTTATCCAACAAAACAAGATCACAAGTATATTTTAACTCAACAATATTTTTCTTTTGTTCGGAAAGGGTGAACTTTAGATTATCTGGTTTTAAAGAAAGCTTTTGTTTATTAGCGATTTGATAAGGGATAGTTGTGATTCGGCTCCCTATAGCTTTTTCGGTATAGTATTCTGTAAAGTACGGTTTCATTTCTTCATTTCGCGCTAGAATGGATTCCTCAGAAAATAATTCATCAGAAACCTTGATGGTATATTCAACATTTTTGTACTTCTCAGCGGCTTTAGTGGCATCATCCACTTCTGAACTACAGCCCATAATTAACGTTAGGGATAATAAAATCATACTCAAGATCAACGGTGATTTACGCACCAGAACACCCCCATGTAATTGATTCTGTATTATTATACTTATATTACCATACATTGGTTTCGCAGATTCAAGAAGAAAATGATTCGGTTCCCTAAATATGGTATGGTGTAAATATTACTATCAATAAACATAAAGGGATGGGATACACTTGAGTTTTTTTCCTATTACATACTCACTCTTGGCAACAGACGCATTATTATTACATATTAAAGATCATTATGAGACTCATGAACCAGATAAACTACAGTATTTTCTTAGAGGCATGAACGATACATACATCTTAGAAACGGCATTGGAAAAATACATCTTTCGTGTTTATCGTGCGGATAGACGGAGTAAATCGGATATTGATTTTGAATTAGAATTGTTGAACGATTTGCAAGATAAAGGTATAAACGTCTTCATCCCTATTCCTCGAAAAGATGGAATCATGATTAATGAATTTTTGGTGCCTGAGGGTGTGAAGTATGGCGTTATGTTTAGTTTTGCTGTAGGAAATGAAAAGCCTATTCATGCGGTAGAAGACAGCTATTTATTTGGACAAGCAGTTGCACAAATCCACAAAGCTACGGATAACTTTAAGAGTGAACATGTGAGAGGTATGCTTGATTTTGAACATTTAATTGAAAAACCGCTTCATACGATCAAACTGCATATGGACCATCGACAAGAGGATTATCAATTCTTGTATGATCTTGTAATGCAATTAAAAGCGCAGATTGAAGCTCATCTGGAAGCGGGTTTGGACTGGGGCATCTGCCATGGCGATTTGCATGGAAATACGAATGTGGCCTTTACGGACGAGGGGAAACTAACACATTATGATTTCGATATTTGTGGCTACGGATGGAGAGCCTATGATATCGCAGAGTTTAGATTGGCAAGAGAGATTCATAGTGGCCATAATAAAGATGAAGTTGAACGGTTATGGGCAGCATTTTTAAATGGATACAAGAGTTTAAGAAATCTCAGTGACAATGATATTAGTGCTGTTCCTATGTTTGTTGCGCTTAGACAGCTTTGGCTGTTTGCTTTATGTTTTAATGAAGGTGAACTTATTGGTGCAGCTGACTTTGACAATGGATTTATCGATAGTAAAATGGATTATTTCAGAAAATTAGAGTTGATCAAATGAATAATGAATTGGGCAGTAAAGAAGCCATAAAAAGATGGGATAAATACGCAGAACTAATCTCAACTTCGTACGGCGAAAACGGGGATATCCATCGAGAAATTTTTTTGAATCCTGCTTTATTCAGTCTCATGGGTTCTGTTGAAAATAAGAAGGTGCTAGATGCAGGCTGTGGTGAAGGGTATTTAAGCAGAATGATAGCTAAGGCAGGAGCCTCAGTCACTGGGGTTGATTATTCGCAGAATATGATAAAGCTAGCCACGAAAAAATCACCAGAGTCGTTAAAAATAAGCTTCCTTCATGGCAATTGTGAAGAACTTAGCTTTCTTCATGACAAGAGCTTTGATTTAATCGTCTCCAACATGGTGATTCATGATTTATCCAATTATGAGATGGCGATTCATGAAATGTATCGGTTGTTAGTCGCTGGTGGGACGTTTATATTCTCAATTCCACACCCTTGCTTTGTAACCCCTGGTAGCGGATGGGTGAAGTCGGATACTGGAGAGAAGCTTTATTGGAAAGTAGATAATTATTTCTACGAGGGCACTTATAATCAGATCTTCCCTATAGATCAAGAGGAAAAGTTTCTGATTTTTCATAGGACATTATCCAGTTATGTAAATACGATTGTACGGGCTGGCTTTCAAATTGAAGAAATGATCGAGCCGAAGCCATCTGCTGAAATGCTTGAGAAGTATCCGTCTTTTGAGGAGGATTTTCGCTGCAGCGATTTTTTGGTTCTTAAACTGCGAAAGTAGGAGGGGGAAAAATGAACTATAATATTTTCAAGGAAGTTATAGATTCTGAAGAAGAGTTAAGGTCAATGTATGGGTATCCCAGTGAATTGGTAAACAACAAAAGTATAACCCTCATCGATCACCATTGCCGAGATTATATATCCAAATCACCGTTACTCTTTATAGCAACATGTGATTCATCTGGAAATTGTGATGTATCACCGCGTGGAGATGCTGCAGGTTTTGTATATGTGTTAGATGACAAACATTTAGTAATTCCTGAGCGACCTGGTAATCGACGGTTTGATTCTTTGCGCAACATCCTTTTAAATTCAAAAGTGGGATTGATATTTATAATACCCGGACTTGAAGAAACCTTAAGAATAAATGGGCATGCAAGGATAATCAAAGATCAAGAAATAATGGCTCGTATGGAGGCTCACGGTAAAATATCGATGGTAGGCATTGCTGTAGAAGTTGATGAGTGTTTTATCCATTGTGCTAAAGCTTTTAAGAGATCACATCTATGGGATGATACGTATTGGCCGTTGAAAGAAGAGCTACCTAAACCCTCAGTAATCATTGCAGAACATGCGAAAGTGCTTGGGATTTCTCAAGAGGATGTATCAAAGGGATTAAAGGACAGCTATGAGAACCGATTATATTAGAAATGAAAGGATTAACTAAGATGAGCAATGCTTTAAAACTCACTCCCGGGAATATAGTAGGACTTATCGCTTGTTCTGATGGTGTGAGAGTAGAGAACCTACCTAAAGTTGAAGAACTAATTAGAATTATGAACTCGTTTGGTCTAGAGGTAGTGATGTCTAACACCTTGTTTAGAAGAGATGGTTATTTCAGCGGTAATCCTAAGGAAAGAGCAACCGAATTAAACCGTCTATTTAAAAATGATGAAATTCGCGCGATTTTTGATATTTCAGGTGGGGATTCCGCCAACCAGATTTTAGAGTATATAGACTACGATAATATCCGATTAAACCCCAAGCCCTTTTTTGGAATGAGTGATTTGTCAGTTATTTTGAACGCTTTATATACGCAAAGTAATTCAAAATCTTATCATTTTCAGTTGATGAATCTAGTTTCTACTAATGGGTCGGAGCAGCAAGCTGCTTTTTATCGAACATTTTTCGAAGGACATAACGATCTTTACGATTTCGACTTTCATTGGGTCCGTGGGAACCAGATGAGTGGGATTGTAATTGGCGGCAATATTCGATGTTTTATGAAGTTAGCAGGAACAAGTTATTTTCCAGACCCTTCGAACAAGATTTTATTCTTAGAGAGTTTAAGTGGTAGAGCTAACAAAATCGTCTCCTTATTTGCCCAGCTTCAGCAAGTTAAAATCTTTGATAAATGTGCTGGACTGATTCTTGGGTCTTTTACTGAACTTGAGAGCAATAATGAATTTTCAATAGTAGAAGAGTATGTGAAGGAGATCAGCCCAATTCCTATCGTTAAGACAAACGAGATCGGGCATGGTAGTAATAGTAAGTGTATTAAAATAGGTGAGAATATTACGTTGTGAAATAATATTACTAAGGAAGTGTCCATATGCTGGATTCATTCACTAAAAAGAGAATTGAAAAGATACTGTCAACTTACATTGAAGCGAAGGTACCAAAACACATTAGTAATCAAATTAAACTTAATTATAAGTTCAAAGGAAATAGCGTTACATTAAATGAAGAAAGACCGGCGTTTATGAGCGATAAATGGGTAGAAATGCCCATCGCGCAATTTCGATTTGAAGAACATAAGTGGAAAATATATTGGAGAGACAGCAAGAAAAAATGGCATTTTGTCGATGATTTTGCCCCCCAAGATGATTTTGAAAAACAGTTGGAAATCGTTGATAACGATAGTAGAGGGATGTTCTGGGGTTAACAAAGGTTCGTAAAGGAGAGTTATGATGTCTACACACGACTACCCATCTAAAGAAATATTGAAAAATGCTATACATACTGCCTATTTGTCTCTTGATCATGAGTTTGAGGGCATTGAGAATACTCAAAAAGACATTCGTATGGAAGGGGTCGATCGTACTCCTGTAGAAATCCTTGCCTATCAATTGGGATGGTTGAACCTTGTGATGAAATGGGATAGGGATGAAAAAGCAGGGGGAACCGTCATTACGCCTTCACCGGACTATAAATGGAATCAACTTGGCGGATTATATCAATCTTTTTATCATACATATGCTACTTACTCATTAGACGAATTAAGATCTTTATTTAAAGAAACAGAACAGCAATGGCAGGACTGGATTGATTTTTTAAGTGATGAAGAACTCTTTACGCAAGGCGTCCGGAAATGGACAGGGAATAATCCGAGATGGCCTATGATCAAATGGATTCATATTAATTCAGTTGCACCGTTCAAGACTTTTCGTTCTAAGATTCGTAAATGGAAAAAACTTAATCTAACTAAGGAAGTATAATCAAGCCCCCGCCTAAGAGAAATCTCTGAAGCAGGGGCTGTTTTGAGCTGTTCAATGATCAATATGGAGGATATAGGATTAGTAGAAGAGAATGTATAACAGTGGTTAATAGATTAGAAAAGGGCGGATTATTTTTGCAGAAACCATCTATTATTGTAAGTACATTTATATTATTGATTACATTAAGTTCGATTATATTTGTCGTGGTAAACAACTCTTCCAAACCCATTAAGAGTCCTGAGAACATTGAACTAAAAGAGTTGTCGAATGGAAACAAAATACAAGTGAACTTCTCGGAGAAACCAACGGTATTCGTATTTTTCACCTCATGGTGTCCATATTGTAATGACGATGCTCCTAAGATTGTCTCATTGTATGAGAAATATAAAGATAGAGTGAACATTTACGGAATTAATTTGCTTTATCAAGATGATCTTTCTGAAGTAGAACAATATGTGGAGGATTACAACATTAATTATCCCGTTCTCCTAGACGAAACAGGCGATCTCCATAAACATTTTGGTGAACAAGCTTTTCCTGCGTTGTTTTTTATGAACTCTGATGGCAAGGTTATGGATCAAATTATTGGCTCGACTGATTTTGACGCTATTGAGAGCTCGTTTAAGATTTTTATTAAAAACTATGATTAAGGAGGTTGAAATGAATACGACCAATTTAGAGATTTTTGTAGCAAAAGATCAATCGGATGTAGATATATTTTGGGGACTTTTTAATAGTTACATTAATGAATTATCTCTCCATGTATCTATGGGTGATGATTTTGACTTGGATTACTTTTATTCAGACGAGTATAGAGAGGCCATTGAAGAGCTTAGAACAAGAGATATAAATCCTTTGAATTTGTTTCTTATACATAAGGACGGTACTATGCTTGGATTTTTAATGTATGTTACTTATTTTGATGAGGGTGGAAAGTGTTTTTTAATGGAGTATTATCTGGAGCCAGCTTACCGTGGGAGTGGTTATGGGAAGGCAGTTTATTCTATGGCTGAAGAGCAGGCTTATGCAGACGGTGCCAAGTACATGGAGTTGACTCCAACTAATGAGGCGAATGAAAGTTTTTGGAGAAGTGTTGGGTTCATAAAGTCTGCTGATGTGGATGAGGATAATAAATATTTTTATCGAAAGACGCTTAGTATTTAAACCTAAAGGAGCTACGGGGTATGATCAAAAAAAGGAAAAAGATATTCATCATCGCCGCATTTCTCTCCATCTTCCTATTGTTACTAATAGCTAGCTATATGTTAAACCCTCAACCTGTTCATGCGATGATGGTAGGCTTTTCTAGTATGGAGGAGCATGAGGAACAAGTTTATATAGAACCTGACATCCCTGAGAATATTGAGAATATGATTTTAAATGATCTCGAACAATCCAAAGAGAGAATTTCTGGGATTTTTGACGGGGTACATGCTACTCCAACCATTCTTTTTGTTCAATCTCCACACGCCCTTGAGAAGTATGCTCAGAAGAATCGAACGGGCCAGACTTATTATACTTATTGGGGAAATTACATTGTTATTGGTCCTGATGGATTTAATGAGGATGTGGTAGCTCATGAACTGATGCATAGTGAACTAAGAACGAGATTAAAGAATAAGGATAAGGTGCCTGTATGGTTTGATGAAGGGTTAGCAACCATCGTTGATCATAGATATATGAGTAATGAAAATATACGTTTAGATAATATTAATGATCTGTGTAGTAGAGATACTTTTTATGAACCTTCACAAGTTAAAGAAAATTATGAGATCGCCCATTCAGAAGTTGCTAGATGGTTTGGTGTCGTAGGAAAATCAGGCTTATCGGAACTGATTGAGGGATTAAATAAGGGCGTAGCGTTTAATGAACTGTACAAAGCAATCGAATCTCGTAGATAGGGCATGTATTATTAGGTTAAGAATATCAATCCAAAAGAAATCAGTGCTGTAAAGTTATCCCTTATGCCAATGAAAAGTATAATGTGAATGCTGTTTAAAGCTTAAGGATTTATAAAAAGAATCATTGGAGATAACGTATGCTCTTTTTGCACCTAAGGCGTAGCATCTGTTCAAGGATTCTGAAAGCAGTGCTTTAGCTATTCCCTTAGACCGATATTCTGGAACAGTACAAACAGGTTCAACATAAGCGTAATCTGTATTCGTACTATACCATAAGCCGCAGTATCCAACATATTCCCCGTTTTCATTTTGGGCAGCGATATGTAAGGTAGGATTCAAATTGGGTGCCGACAACATTACCTTCTGTTTAATAATCGTAGCTTCATCGGTGGGGACAGGTCCTTCGTTGTTAAAGCCCTCCCACAGTACTTTTTGATGTTTATATAAGTCGTTTTGGATATCCAGATTCTTTATTGTTATGCCTTTGGGAGTTATGGAATCAAGGTTTCCCTGCTCCAATGTGATTTCAAGGATGTTCTCAGTCAGATCATTCTTTACGAATTTCCAACGGTGTAATAAGTCTAGCGTTTTAGTATCCAAATCATTCACTGCGATCCCAAGTCCATGTTCGTTGCTGAAAATAGTTATGGCATATTCTAAAATGGCTTCTTTTAGCGCCTCAAATCCTTGTTTAGTTGCAAAAAATGCTTCGCCAAAGTAGTGGTCATAGATCGCTACACCTACTATATCATCATAGCAAAACCACAATCCAATTTTGTCCATGAAGTTCCTATCAAAGTCAGGATGAAAAAACATCCATTCCCACCTTGCCCAGTTCCAATTCATATGAGTGCGGTCATCATTTGATAAATCAATCAAAAAATCACAAACTTTATCATAATCAGAATTCTCGAAATTCCTAAACATAACTTCCATTTCAATCCCCCTTAACAATACTAATTCATTATCTATCAATTATACTTATATCCTTTAAACAGTTCATTGGAAAAGATGACTATATCGGTATTCTACTGAGCTAGTAGATTGGAGGAATGGATAACCCATGACAACCAAAAGAATACAAACCATTGAAAAGATCTTTAATAAAACCACAAGTTCTAAACAAATTCATGAAGGAGTCCTATTTGTAGAGAACACTAATAGCGACTTCTCTTACAGCAAGGGATATGGGGGGAGGGATATTGACTCCCCTTTGCTAATGGCTAGCATTACCAAGTTATTTACTACTACCTGTATTTTAGCTTTACTAGAGAAAGGCGAACTTTCCTTGGATGATAAACTTACAAAGTATTTTGATAATGAGCTGTTAAGTAATATCCATGTGTATGGTGGCAAGGATTATTCTTTTGATCTGACCCTGTCTGATTTGTTGTTTCAGATCAGTGGGTTACCGGATGTGTTTGAGGAAGGTATAAATAGTGCTAAGAGTCGTGCCGTTGAGGAGGATTATTACACAACCTTCAGTGAGCAGGTGGTGCTGATAAAGAACCTGAAGCCACATTTTGCTCCTCGAACTAAGCGAAAAGCATACTATGCCGATATAAACTTTGACATGCTTGGTGAAATCATTGAGAAAGCAACAAATACAACATTAGCTGAAGCGTATAAGAAATACATATTTGAACCACTAGCACTCCAAAGTACATATCTCCCTGAACATGAAAATGATTTTATACCGAATATCTATTACAAGGATAAATCTATTTACCGCCCCAAAGTGATTAGGAGTAGTCGTGCGAGTGGAGGCTGTATCACCACAGCTCGTGAATTAATGATATTTATTAAGGCCTTCTTTGGAGGCAAGCTGTTTAATAAAGCGTTATTTGAAAAACTATCGGCATCTAATAAGCTTCAAGCATCCATGGGACCTATCTATTATGGCAGCGGCTATATGAGGATCCCTATGGATGGGTTGATCACGCTGTTTATGGGGAAGGGCGAGTTAATGGGGCACTCCGGCTCAACAGGGTCTTTTGCTTTTTATTACCCGGTTAAAGATTTATTTATAGTGGGGGATTTGAACCAGATGGGCAATGCTGCATTACCTATTAGACTATCCATGAAGCTTGCTATGATGACGAAATGATCATGAGAAGGTGGATACAATGGAAAGTATATCTAGTTTAATCAAAAAGTTATCATGGGACACACCCGAAGAGGAAAAAGAAGATGCAATTAAGAAACTACAATATATAGAGGATGAGGATATTCATTTGTTACTGCAGCCTATTTCAAAAGAATATTGGGATGGAGCGGCTGAAACAGTCATACGTTTGGGATATCCACGTGTGAAAAGCATATTGTCGGGTTTACTTGAATGGATACAAGATACAAATTGGCCAGGTGCGGGGGAAATAGCTGATTTTTTACTTGAAATAGGGGATCCGATGATTCCATATGTTAAAGATGTACTAAATCAACACAGTGATGATGAAGAATGGGTGTACAGGATTTTTTATGAATTAATTGATCATTGGAATAAGAAACAAGTCCTACAGATTCAAGAAGAATTAATTAAAATTTCACAGGAAAAAGCCAATGACCTATCGGCATTAAGAATCTTATTAGCTCATAGTATGTACTCAAAAGAAGTAGTCTGTGAAATAATCCAGCGCAAAAAAGATGTCCTTGTATTTGAACTCAAGGAACTTCATGATACTCATCCTGAAATTGATTGTGAAGCTCTTCATAAAGAATTCTTCAATCAGCAGCCTAATGTAATTAAACAGTTTCATGAGCACAATAAAGACCGTTTTTTTATATGTAATGCGATATCTAACCGCCAAGAAGTTTTAAGAGAAATAGAAATTTTTACAGCTGAGTTTCTCACTTCATGAAGTTATCAAGCTTTACTGAAATAAATTTAAAGGAGACTTACCAGTGAACAACATCAAAGTGCTTCATGATGATGCTTTTTCGCTTTATCCAAACAAAGGAAATCCTGTGGGAGTAGTGTTAGTTGCGGATCATTTGAGCGAAAGTGACATGCAATCTATTGCCCACAAGGTAGGTTTTAATGAAACGGTGTTTGTAGTCCCATCAGATGTATCTGATTTAAGGCTCAGGTATTTTACTCCAGGTCATGAGATCAATCTTTGTGGACATGCTACTATGGCATCTTTATTTGCTTTGAAAACAAAGGGTTTTCTTGGAGAGGTTAGCTCTATAAATATCGAAACAAATGTGGGAGTGCTACCGATCCAATTTAGCTTCGATAATAACAATCAATTATTGATAAAAATGAAACAAGATCATCCGAATTTTATTGAATTTGACGGTGATAGAGCTAAACTCGCACACGCACTTGGCTTATCAGTTGACGAGTTAGAGAGGATCTGCCGATTGTATATGGTTGTACTGGGGCGTGGACGTTATTAGTTCCTATTAAGGATATTGATTGCTTCAGTAGAATGAAACCGATAAACCCGTTGTTTCCAGAGATTTTAACGCAGCTTCCAAAAGCATCAGTCCACCCATTTTCACTCCAAACTCTTGATCCACACTCATTAATGCATGCCAGACATTTCTCATCTCCTTTTTCGGGAACCGTTGAAGATCCAGTAACAGGTACAGCATCAGGAGTTATGGGGGCTTATTACTTGAGATATATTGATCCGCATTTGGACTTGATACAATTTGATGTAGAACAAGGGCAAGAAATCGGAAGAGATGGGAAAGTGAACGTAGAAGTATCTCGCATGGATTCTGATAAAATGGATGTATTTATTTCTGGAACCGCTGTGTTTGTGGGGGAGGTGGATTTATGGAAATGATAAAATATACTCATCTTGGAGTGTATGGAGTTTTAGTGAAGAACGATAAAGTATTACTTATTAAGAAAGCGAGAGGCCCTCATACAGGCAAGTGGGATTTTCCAGGGGGTTCTATTGAGTTTGGTGAGGAGCCTTATGAAACCCTTAAGAGAGAATTTTGGGAAGAGACCGGGATTACAAGTTTAAAAGGCTTGCTTCATGATTCCATTTCCTATACGTTAGTTTATCCATACAGTGATACTCAGTTAGAAGAATTACACCATATAGGGATCATATATAATGTTTCATTGTTAGATTCAAATTTTGAGCTTAAGACCGGTGGGGACGGCCAAGACTCTGATGGGGCACAGTGGATAGAAATTGAACAATTAAACAGCCTTGAATTAACATCTTTTGTGAAGAAAATAATGCTGGGTCATTATTAAAACTTTAATGATCTATGGAATGGAGGCAGCTTCATGATTGAAATTGATTGTTTGGGGGAAATCTGCCCAGTACCTGTAATGATGTTAAAAAAACATCAAAAAGCCATTCAGAAAGGTGAAAAGGTGATGCTAGTTACTGATCATAGCTGCGCAAAAGTTTCCATCACTGATTACTGTCGTGGTTCAAATTTAAAATGTTCCATTCAAGAAGTGATTAATGGAGTCTGGGAAATAACTATTGAGACTTAGGCTCAGCACAAAGTATCTATTAAAGTCTTTTCAATATACCGAATTAACTGTTTCGTATCGTTGTCACAGCGTTGAGTTTGTTTCTTTATCAAGTAGACATCGTTATTGACCTGGAACTGATCAATAGGAATGATCTTGAGTTGTTTACTATACAACTCTTTTTTTATGGACATATAGGGGAGAAAGGCGAGACCATGCCCTCTAATAGCAGCCAGCTTTACTGCCTCAAGGGAGTCCAGATTAAAAAGTATATTTAATTTAAGATCCCCCACAGATACGTCATTTAAAGTCCTTTGCACACAATGAAGCTGTGAGGACCAAATCAAAGGATATTTGGGGAGCTCATTCAGTGTGATTTTATCAGGACAAACGGTCGTACTGCTTGCCACCAACATAACTTGATCTGAAAATACCATATGGGAGCTTAATTCGGATTTCGGAGAAGGACCGGAAATAAAGCCGATATCACCTTCTTCAAGAAGTAAACGTTCTTCTACTAAGGATGATGCCCCTTCATTTAAAGTGATATGGCAATTGGGAAAATGTTTTTTCACCTCATATAAGGTACAAGGCAGGGCATAATTACATACTTCTGGAATCGCATAAATAGACAGCTCCTGTTGTGTTGGCTGTAAATGATTGATTTCTGTGATCATATCATCATACAATTTACAGATTTGCTCCGCGTACTTCTCCGCAATAATCCCTGCTTCAGTTAGGCTGGCCCCTTTATTACTTCGCACAAAAAGTTCAGAACCCAGGGTATTCTCCCAAGATTTCAACTGCTGACTAAGTGCGGATTGGGTGATATGAGATTTCTGAGCTGCTTTAGATATACTTTTTAACGATGCTATATCTAAAAAAAATTTAAGCGTTTCCATATTCATACTTATTCCTCCTGTTGCCCGCTGTTAGTGCAAACTATAGCATACTTGATTACGCTCCATCTGTGCCATTAGTAACACTTATACAGCATAAAGAAAGCAGATAACCACAGCATAAATAAGTATGTTATTATTTTCACATAGTCAATTACATAAAAACGATGGAGGTGTTAGACTATGGGGCAAACCGTAAGTCCCGAAACGAGATCAACCCGTACCAGAGCTCCTAGAAAACCAAAAAAGAGTCAGTTGCCCATCGCATTGTTGGTCACCGTTCTCATTATTGGATTTGGTTTTTTCTTAGACCAAGCCCACGATAAAATGGTTGTCTACCTGCTTTTCGGTATTTCGTTTGGAGTTATTTTGCAAAGATCACGTTTCTGCTTTACCGCATCACTTAGAGATCCATGTATTACAGGCAGCACATCGGTTACAAGAGCTGTACTGATTGCTTTTTCCCTCGCTACGATCGGATTTACGGCCATTAAGTACCCAGCGTTTCTACAAGGTAAACCGATTCCTGGGATGGACAATGTAGGTCAGATCAGCTTCGCATTGATCATTGGTGCTGTATTATTCGGAATTGGCATGGTTATCGCGGGTGGCTGCGCTTCGGGTACATTGATGCGTGTAGGTGAAGGTTTTACGATGCAGATGCTGTCACTTGTATTCTTTGTCATCGGTTCGCTTTGGGGATCACATGATATGGGTTGGTGGAGAGCTAACGTTATAAAGGATGCACCAACTGTATTTTTGCCAGATGTATTTGGTTGGCTTGGGGCACTGGTTGTTCAGTTCCTGATTATTCTACTGTTGTACATCGCTGCAGTTAAATGGCAAGAGAAAAAGATGGGTAGTGCAGATTAGTTTAAGTTATTACGTGAATTATTTCACTATGGTATATCCAAATAAAAATTAAAGGTGGTTTTCAAGATGGCTGAATTTACACTTGATTGCATGGGAGAAGCTTGTCCGGTTCCGTTAATGAGAACAGAAAAGAAAATGACTGAACTCAATGTAGGTGATGTACTAGTAGTGGCTATAGATCATAGCTGCGCAATGAAGAACGTACCAGAATGGGCGAGAAAACAGGGACATAATGTGGAAATCGAAGAGGTTGATGATGGTGAATGGGAAGTTGTTATTGAGAAGATAAAATAGGATCGGTTACTAGGAAAGGACGGTGAATGAAACGGTGAACGAATTCTGGTTGAAGATATCGTCTAACCGCTTTTACAAGCGCTTGCTCAAAGAACCGTTTACTTATGTAACTGGAGCTGTACTTCTCGCTGTGTTTGCTACAGCACATCTGGCCGTTTTCTCTAAAGGATGGGGAGTAACTAGCGCTTTTGCAGATTGGGGAGCTTGGTTGTATCGATTAGCAGGCGGAAATGTAGATCAATGGGCATATTTTAGTTCGGAAAAAGCACAAAAAACATTATCTTCCGGATTTTTGAATGATGGTGGATCCATTCGAAATGTAGGGATTATCTTAGGTGCATTAGCAGCGACTTTGTTTGCTTCCGAATTCAAGCTGAAGAAAATTAAGTCCAAAAAGCAGGTTGTAGCAGCGGTACTTGGTGG
This sequence comes from Paenibacillus sp. FSL K6-0276, assembly GCF_037977235.1. NCBI lineage: Bacteria > Bacillati > Bacillota > Bacilli > Caryophanales > Paenibacillaceae > Paenibacillus > Paenibacillus sp. FSL K6-0276. Next base: position 2,771,606 of record NZ_CP150276.1, read on the forward strand.
TTTGCTCATGGGGTACGGAGCTAGACTGGCTAATGGTTGTAATATAGGTGCATTGTTTACGGCTATAGCCTCTTTATCGCTTTCAGGATGGATTTTTGGATTGTTTCTGCTGGTTGGTGCATTTATAGGCAGTAAATTATTAGCCAAATTCTTTATGTGAAAAGTGAAATAGGCTGAGCTTATAGTGCTGACGAGAGTCAGCCTATTTTATTGAAATCACAGACTACATAGGAGGGACAAAAGGAATGGAAAAGAAGACAGAACAGTATGATGTCGTCATTATCGGTGGCGGGGCCGCTGGATTAACAGCGGGAATCTATTGTGGACGAGCAAAATTAAAAACACTTCTCTTGGAAAAATCGTTGGTAGGCGGTCTTGCGACTTATACTAATGAAATAGAAAATTATCCTGGTTTTCCTGAAGGAACGACCGGAACAGACCTTATGGGACTATTTCATAAGCAAGCCAAAAAATTTGGTGTGGATTTCAAAATGACAGATGTAAAATCTGTCTCGGTAGCGGAAGATATAAAAATAGTGGAAACCTTTCGAGTTCGTTATGAGTGCAAGGTCATTATCATAGCCAGTGGGGGAAAACCAAGAATCACAGGAGCAGCTAATGAGGATATGTTCTTATATGATAAAGGAATCTCTTTCTGTGCAACCTGTGACGCTGCAGCAAATACGGGAAAGACGGTTATGGTTGTTGGAAGTGGTGATGCAGCTATTGAAGAAGGAATGTTTCTGACCAAGTTTGCAGATAAAGTTATCGTTTCTGTCATGCATGATTATGGCAAAATGGATTGTAATGAAATTGCTAAAACTCAGGCACTGGAAAATCCTAAAATGGAATTCATGTGGAACACAGTGGTAAGTTCATTCGAAGGTGAAGAACGCTTGAATTCCGTCGTCCTGAAAAATTTAAAAGCTAATGAACTGCAAAACGTAAAGGTTGATTCATGTTTCTTATTTATTGGATATACGCCGAACACAGAAATCTTAACAGGTGTAGTAGATTTGAATCGAAGTGGCTACGTACGTGTCAATGAGAAAATGGAAACGAATATACCTGGTGTGTTCGCGGCAGGAGATGTATGTGATAAGTTCCTTAAGCAAGTGGCTACGGCTGTCGGAGATGGTGCCATTGCAGGGTATGGTGCAGAGAAGTATATCTCTGAATGTGAGACCTATGAACATCAAATTCTAAATCAAGGCAAACCATCCGTTGTCTATTTATGGAATGCAACCGATCCTTCCTGTCGGGAGTTATTACCTCTAATTGAGGGTTTTGAACAAACCCATTCTGATGTCAGGGTTACAAAGGTAGATGTATATAAGTCACCCGGACTTGCTGCCAAGCTAGGAATAGATTCAGTACCTTCTATTGTCTATCTAGATGATGGAAAGATCCAAAGGGTAATTACAGAGAAGATAAGTGATGAAGTACTGAACACTCTTACTAATTGATGAAAAAAGACACATGCAGATAGTTCGAGGCCACTGAAAAAGTTCTTTCTAGATCATACATTTAAGGAGTCAGTCGTAACTACGGAGAATATTTGGACTTCCGGCCGCTGTTGTCTCCAGATTTCCTGAATTGTACCGCTGTTAGCGGTTAAAATCCGGAGACAAAGGCGGTCGCTATCGCTCCTCCAGTTCCAAATTTCCCCTTCGCTACGCCCCTCTAATGTTTTTAAGTTCAAGTTATAAAGGCCCCTTTTGGAGGCCCATGAAAACTCCATTCCAGGACACCCATCCTCGATCTTTTCGAGGATGGGTGTCCTGTTTTGCTGTATAATGATTGTATTAATTTCAGGTGGTGACTCGGATGATTTCAAACCAACAATCCCTTAACCTCAGTCCATTTATGGCGATTTACGATATCGTCGTACCTAAAGATAATATGCTACGACAAAGCAATGCCCCTACAAAGAAGGATGTTATAAAGAGGGAGCACAATCAAAAACCTATTCAGTGAGCATCAAATCCACGGAGCATAGTGAGCAGCAAACTTTCCAAGAAAGTGAATATTTTAAAGAGAAGGCAAGAGAACGTTATAAAATTGAAGCAAAGAATAGTGAACTAAAACACAGACATGGGTATGATGTGGCATCTTCCTCAGGTCTCGTCGGCATGCACATGCAAGGAGCAATGGCTATATTTGCAGTAAATCTCAAAAGAATATTGACGCTATTAAAGTAAAGAGCATGAGGAATACATACATAAAATAAAGGCGAATTCTCACTCAGAATGGAGGGGAATTCGCCTTTAGCTGTTTAAGCTTATTTTACAGATTCTTAAAACACACGTTTTTCAGTGGCCTCAATAGTTCTGCATGTGTCTTTTTTTATTCAATCTCAAGTAAGATCGGACGAGCCATATCAAGACAGTGTCAAAGTATCAATAATAGTTGTTTTGTCATATACCTTTGAAAGCGCTTAGATATTAAGATTAATTCATAAGGTTGCAAATCAACGGAGGGAGAGTAGAGGAGAACCAAGGCTGCAAAAAGAGAGAAAGCCATGAAAGATGCTTTATTTATAAGAATCTAGGTTTAGGAGGACTTACATATGGCGAACGCAAGCGTCGGACCAGACAAGACATCAAGACCGAATCTCGACAAGCAACGAACTAGTGGGATAAGACGCTTTTTTAAGCAAATAGATCTACAGCTTATGGTATTGCCAGCACTCGTTTTAGTTTTTATTTTTGCCTATATCCCCATGTACGGTATTCTTATCGCTTTTCAAGATTACAAGTTAGGTAATAGCTTTATTAGCAGTGATTGGGTTGGATTAAAGCACTTTATTTACTTCTTTAATGCTCCTGAATTTGAAGTGGTTATGAAAAATACAATCATAATCAGCTTACTGAAGTTTTGTTTTGGATTTCCTGCACCCATTATTTTAGCTTTAATGCTGAACGAAATTCGTAAGATGTTCTTTAAAAGGGTTATTCAGACCGTTACATACTTGCCTCACTTCTTATCTTGGGTAGTTATCGGCTCAATGGTTACTTCGATGCTATCCGTAGATAACGGCAGTATAAATATGCTGCTTGAGAAATTGAAATTTATTGATGAACCGATTAACTTCCTTTCCATGACAGAATATTTCTGGGGCATTTTAGTTACAACCAATGTATGGAAGGAAATTGGATTTGCATCGATCGTCTACTTAGCTGCCATTGCTGGTATTGACCCGCACTTATATGAAGCTGCTTCGATGGATGGTGCAAGTCGCTTTAAACAGATATATTTGATTACGTTGCCTTCAATTATGCCAGTTGTAATTATCTTTATGATTCTGGCAATTGGTAATCTGGTGAATGCAGGATTTGAAGATATTTTGATCCTTGCTTCCAATCCGGCTCTACGAGAAGTATCAGATTCAGTTGATGTATATGTTGTACGTGTCGGTATAGATAACTTCAGGTACTCCTATGCGACTGCTATCGGATTGTTCAAGGCCGTTATCAGTGTGACATTACTTACCTTTGCAAATTTCATTGCCAGAAAAGCAGGAAACAGCTTGTGGTAATGAATTACTCAATATAGGGGGACTGAACTATGAAACGTACTAACATAGGAGACCGATTGTTTATTGGATTCATATATGTATTCTTGACCTTACTGGCATTCTCCGCATTTTATCCATTTTGGAATTCACTTGTGATTTCTTTTAATGAGGGGATGGATACTTCCAAAGGCGGAATTACTTTCTGGGTCCGTGAGTTCACGCTTGAGAATTATAAGATCGTATTTGAAGATTCTCGTTTAATGGGTGGATTCGTCATTGCTACATTGCGAACGGTAATTGGTACAGTAACAGCGATATTGGCCACTTCGATATTTGCTTATGGGATGTCGAAGCGTGAACTGATGGGTCGCAAATACTACATGATTATGTGTATCATTACAATGTATTTCGGAGGGGGACTCATTCCGTCATACATGCTTATCAGAAGTTTAGGCCTCTTCAATTCATTTTGGGTGTTTATTATTCCTGCACTTGTCAGCGTATGGAATATGATCATATTTCGCACCTTCTTTCAAGGTCTTCCACAAGGCTTGGAGGAGTCAGCGAAGATTGATGGCTGCGGTTACTGGGGGACTTTTCTCCGCATCGTACTTCCGCTGTCCGGTCCTGTTATCGCAACGTTATCTTTGTTCACAGCAGTAAATCACTGGAATGAGTGGTTCGTAGCGAGTATTTACATTACGAAAGAGGAGTTAATGCCGATTCAGACCATCTTGAGGCAGATTCTGTTCTCTAATATTGCTTCAGAGCAACTGTCTAATGTAGATGCAAGTTCCATTGCACATATTAACGCGGCTAAGAAAATAACGTCGAAGTCCCTGACGATGGCTACGATCATGGTTGCAACAATTCCAATCGTATGTGTATATCCATTCTTACAGAGATTCTTTGTTAAAGGGGTCTTAGTCGGATCATTGAAAGAGTAGGGAGATAGAACCTGTTTGAGTTTAGAGCATATTGCTTTGAACATAGATTACAAATTTGAAAGGGGAAAATACATTGAAGACTAAGAAAAAGATGCTTCTCAGTGTGATGTCTACCTTGCTATTGACGACTTTGGTGGCGGGATGTGGTGGTAACAATTCAAGCGCTCCAGCTACAACTGCTGAACCAGAGAAAGATGGAGGAACAGCGGTCAACACAGCAACTGAAGCTCCAGTGTCAGACTTGTATGAGTTAGGGAAAGAACCGCTTGAAGTATCTTTCTACGGAAATTACGGTTGGTATCAAATGCCAAAATGGGGCAAAGATGCTGCTTCCAAATGGATATTAGATAATTTGAAAATCAATGTCACTGGAATTAGCTCGGGTGGTAATAACGCTCAAAAGCTGCAAACGATGATCGTTGGTAACGAGCTACCGGATATTGTGTGGACCGAGAAAGGTGCTGACGTAGAGCGTCTTCGTCAAGCGGATATGCTAGTTCCTTTGGATGAATACATTGATAAATATCCAAACTTTAAAAAGTACTTAACAGCTGGGCATTTGGAATTGCTTCGTTCCCCTGATGGGAAAATCTATCAGCTGCCGAATTATTATACAACACAACCTAACGGAAATGCCGGTTATGCGATCAATAAAAAGATTTACAAAGAACTAGGTTCTCCTAAGCTAGAGACTACGGATGATTTGTATGCTTACCTAAATGCTGTTAAAGCGAAGTTCCCTGACGTTATTCCGTTCGAGACTGGCTTAGCGAAAGATGGTAATGGTATTGATCAGTTGTTCTCCTCTTTTAAAGAGAATAACCTTTCGTATACTAGAATATACGCAGTTCCTGATGGCGACAAAATGGCTTCGATTTACAAAGATGAAGGGTTCCGTGAGTCCGTTGTATTTGGTGCCAAATTAATGCGTGAGAAGCTAATGACGCAGGATGCGAATACCCAAACGGAAGATCAAATTAGAGAGAAAGCGATGAATGGCAAATTTGCTGTGATTGCGACATTCGATCCGATGAAGTTGCTCGCTACCGCTGATGAAGAGATGAAGAAGAACAATCCGGAAGATGGTTATATGTTCATTAAACCAATTTACAAACCGGGCTTGGATCAAAGTAAGATTACTCCAGGAACGTACAATCAGCTTGGTTGGAACGTTGCTACAATCACTAAAAACGCTAAAAATCCTGAGGCTGTGTTCGCTATGCTTGACTGGATGACAGGTCCAGAAGGGAATATGGTACTTAACTGGGGACCTCCAGGACCAGATACTTATTGGGATGGTTTTGAAGCAGATGGCGTTACCCCTAAATTTAATAAAGAAAAATATTTGAATGAACCAGAAGATTTATCCGAAATTAGCGGCAAAGCTGGTGACTTGGTATGGGTTGGTAACACGGTTTTCTTGGATAATACGAAGAAAAAGTTTCTGGAAACTCTTCCCGCTGACAAGATTGACTTTAGCAACCGTTGGCAGATGGAAGTAACATGGGCTTCCCAAGGTGACTTTACGGAGTTCCTAAATTGGGATCCGGCTCCAGACAGTGAAGAAGGTATTATCAGACAAAGCGTTAGAGATATCTGGCTGACAGCTAGAGCAAAATCAATGTACGCAAAAACTGATGAAGAAGCATTAGCCATTATTGACAAAGCACATGATGATTCCATGAAGGTTGGCTATGAGAAATTCCTTGATTATGTAACAAAAGTATGGACAGAAAACAAGAAAGCTTTAGGAAAATAGTAATTTGTAATTCGAAGGTTTGCTACTAGGCAAGCCTTCGTTTTTACGTTCTATTCTTAGGACTCATTTTTAAAAAGCTGTTTAACAAATGAATGGTATACTGGAAAAGAGTAATGGCAGAATTTAGAGGGATGGGTTTAATGCATTTCAAAGGGGGACTGTGTTGATGTACAACGTATTATTAGTAGACGATGAGATGCTTGATCTGGAAGGTATGAGACAATTTATTCCTTGGAATGAGCTTGGTATGGAAGTTGTGAAGACAGCGAATAACGCGTTTACCGCGTGCGATATTTTAGATCAGCATGTTATTGATATTATCGTTAGTGATGTAAATATGCCGAATATGTCGGGTCTAGAGCTGGCCCGGATTGCCATAGAGAAAAAAAAGGATATTCGCGTGATATTTGTAAGCGGTTACCAAGATTTCAGTTATGTTAAGCAAGCGCTGTCGCTAAAGGCATATAGTTACGTCCTTAAGCCAATGGATGACAATGAACTCATTGCTGCACTTCAGAAAGTAAGACAGGATTTAGACGATGAACGTAAACGTCGTGATGTCGAAGAAGCCTATCAGCATATGATTCCTATGGCCAAAAATGATTTGTTGATACGCTTGTTTGAAGGGGAAGGGGAATGGGAAGAGGGTAACCAGGCTGGAATGTTGTCACTTGTGAAGTCATACGGTCTGGATCAGCTGAATTGGCCTGTTCGTGTAGCCGTCTTGGAGCTTGACTATTTCAACTGGCTTCAAGGAAAGGATAATCTATCTAAACATCAAATGGCCAAGGACTTCCTTTATGAAGTGAATAGAATAGGTCAGAAGCACGGTATGCCACATTGTTACAAGGTATCGTCCTATCGGATCGCGTTGTTGATAAACGAACCAGAAATGGAAAAGTTCACTGAGGATATTTATGCCTTGATTCGCGCGAAGTTTCCAGTCACAATGACCGTGGGTGTTGGTAAACCAACGTTTGCTATGGAACAGGTCCACATCTCCTATCGACAAGCCATGGAAGCTGTGGACGGAAAGATGTTTATTGGCAAAGGCAATCTTATTATGTATGAAACCGTTAGCAGTGAACCTGGAATGATCGATGCTCGTATGCTAGATACCCGTATGGATACGCTGTTTAAAGCGATGAAAGAATATGAGTTAGTTCTTATTTATGATGAGATCGACAAGCTGTTCCGCTCTGTAAGTAGTTTAAGATCCAAATTCACTATTCATAATCTGGCAATGTATATCATTTGGAAGCTGGATCAGCAGTTGAAGGATGTAAGTGAGGATTTATTTGAAATTTTAGGTATGGAGATACATAGTTTAGATGTCTTACACCAATTCGATACGATCAGTGATATTCGCTCTTGGCTCGTACTCAAAACGTTTGAGATCTCCGAGTACCTGCGTAGCAAATCAGATTCTGTGAACCATAAATTGATTAGAGAAATCATCCAAATGATGAAGGACAGGATGAGTGATAACTTTACGCTTAAAGATATTGCGCAGCAATTCTCTTTCTCTCCTAACTATTTGGGATATTTATTCAAAGAGGAAACTGGGAAAACGTTCAGTGAAGTACTCAATCAGCTTCGAATGGAACAAGCGGGCAAGCTTTTGAAAGATCCGACATGTAAAATCTATGAAATCGCGAACAAGGTGGGCTACCGTTATCTCCCATACTTCAGCAGACAGTTCAAAGAGGCATATGGTATGACACCAATGGAATACCGTAAGCGCGACAAGTGATGGGGGATGATGTTCCATGAAACAGCCAAGAAGACATAAGTATGTGCCGATTGGGTATAAATTAATGCTGACGTATATGTTTTTTATAATTATCCCTATCTCCCTGATCGGGTTCGTCTCTCACTCCATGTACAATGATTCATTACGCGAGCATATTAATACGAACATTAAAGGAACGTTACTGCAGATTCGTGACAATATTGATTATAAAATGGACGAAGTTACTCGAATATCAACGCAATTATATAGTGATTTTGATTTCTATCGGAATCTACGAAGTTATGAGGAAGGCTGGGAAAATTACGATCGGATGTCTAAAAAGGTACTTCCGAAGCTGGACGTAGCTATCCAATCTACAGGCTTAAAGGTTGGGATGTCGCTATTCTTAATGAATGAATCGATCCCTGAGATCTACTCGAATTCACTTGAGGGTTATCTCGATAATAGTAGCTTTTATCATCTTTACCACATGAAACGAATTAAAGGGAAATCTTGGTATTATGATTTTCCAACTGAAAAATACGCTGAAACTATGAAATGGTGGCAGATTGAGAGCGACGTAGAGAATAATCGCATCTCGTTGCTCCGTAGATTAATTGATACATATGAACCTCTTGAGCCAAAGGAGATAGGGTTCCTGCGGATTAATGTAGGAATTCCAGATCTGTTCGACAGTGTCAATTATACGAAGATAGGTAAAGGAAGTAATCTAATTATAAAGAACGAGTTTGGAAAAACGATGTATCAATCGGGAGAACTACCAAAGAACTACACCGATGAAACCAAACTTAATAAGGATTACTTGACGATTAGAGAAACAGTTATGGTTGCTAACCAAGCTTGGCAATTAATTGCGCTTGTTCCTACTACAATCCTTGAAAAGGATGCAATGAAGGTACGTCTGTTTATTATTTTAATGTGTCTCATATGTTGTGTGGTCTTTAGCTTCGTCGGCATATTTATATCTCGATATTTTTCGATTCGGATTAATAAATTCGTATATGTGCTTAATGCCTATCGGGAAGGTGATCTTCACAAGCGTATAAAATATCGAGGCAAGGATGAGTTCTCTCAGATAGCAACCGCGCTGAATGATATGGGTGAGAATATTGATATGTTGATTAAAGAGGTATATCTGACGCAGCTCCAGAAGAAGGAAGCGGAGCTTGAAATTCTACAGTCGCAAATCAATCCACATTTCCTGTACAATACTTTGTCCTCTATTATTCAATTAGCCAAGTTTGGTCAAAATGAGAAACTGCAGAAGATGGTACTGGAATTAGCGAAGTTTTATCGCCTAACGCTTAATGAAGGTCGTACGATGATTCCGGTTCCAACTGAAATTGAGCAGGCAAATGCATATTTGGAAATTCAGAAAATTAAATACGGTGACCGTTTGGAGGTTATGTTTGATTTCGATACAGAGATCTGGCCTTATGAGACCATTAAACTGATTCTACAACCATTTATAGAGAATGTGTTGAAGCATGCTTGGTGTGGTGATCATATTCATTTACGGATTGTTGGCCGTAAGGAAGACGATAATATTCTGTTCCGTATCATTGACGATGGTATAGGCATCAGACAAGAGCGTATTGATCAAATCTTCGATTCGAAAGGTCATACGAACACAGGTTATGGCGTCCGTAATGTGGATCAACGTATTAAACTGCAATATGGACCTGAGTATGGCGTAACTATTTTTAGTCGTGTTGGAATTGGCACATCGGTTCAAATCCTGATTCCTGCTAAAAAAAGAAAGTAAGCGGTATTGGAGTTATGTTGTAGAAAAGGGGACTTAAAGCTAGTAATGGCTAGCTTTAAGATCCCTTTGATTGTTTAAGTGAATGTTAGAAGCCTTTGTATTGAGGTTCTTCAGACTCTAATTCGGTTACCCGATTTTCAACTTGGGTTACGATTTGTTGCGTTTGCTCGGCTGCATTTGTAAACAGAGTTTTTGCACTCTCGTTTTGTGTTTCAAGTGCAAATTGCTCAAGGCTCGCTTGAGCACCTTTTAATGATGATAAACATGTTTTTACTTGTGAGGCTACTGTCATTAGGTTTCTCTCCTCTATTTTGAATTTTTAGCATGACGTTTCCTATTGTCCTCTACCTTCACTTTATTTATGCAGGAAAAAAATACAAGCATTTCACGACAACCGATTTTCCATAAATAAGTAGTGGAATTCCGGATTGAATGGACCTTTTTCGACAAATAATGAGTGTTAATAAACAAAGGTTGATTCAAAAGGAGGAAATTTGAGATGCCGGAGTGGTTGGAGGTTATTGTACGAACACTCTTTGCTGTGGTTGTGCTTTTCTTGTTAACAAAATTACTGGGAAAGAGACAAGTATCGCAGCTTTCGTTCTTCGAGTATATTACGGGGATAACCGTCGGCAGCTTAGCCGCCTATATTTCTTTGGATACGGATAAGCATTGGCATCTGGGGCTCATTGCACTGATTGTATGGGTCGCTTGTTCTTTAGGGATCGAATATCTTCAGATGAAGAGTAAGAAAGCAAGAGACTTCATTGATTTTAAGTCCACTGTACTTATTAAAGAGGGTAAAATAATGGAAGATCATATGAAAAAGGAACGTTTAACAACAGATGAATTACTGGAAGAGCTTCGTAAAAAAGATGTATTCAATATATCTGAAGTGGAATTTGCGATTATGGAGTCAGATGGAGCGATTAATGTTCTTCTCAAGAGTGAAAATCAACCCCTAACACCAAAACATCTTGGGATTAAGGTTGCTCCAGAGAAAGAGTCTCAAGCCGTAATTATGGATGGTAAAGTATTAGATAAACCGTTGGATACCTTAAATCTGACACGTAGCTGGCTTGATGGGGCTCTTGAGAAAATGGGGCTAACCGTCGAGAATGTTTTTCTCGGTCAAGTTGATTCTTACGGTGAACTGACGGTCGATTTGTATGCCGACAACTTTAAAGTCCCACAGCCGCAAGATAAGCCACAATTATATGCTTTGCTGAAAAAATGTGAAGCCGATCTGGAGATGTTTAGTTTATCGACAGAGAACGAAAAAGCTAAAAAAATGTATGAACAATGCTCAGAACAATTGCAAGCATCATTGAAAATCTTAAAACCTTTAATCCAAAGCTGATGTTTTGGTTAAAAGATTCAAACTAAAAAACAGTGAAGAACCGGTCATTTGCACCGGTTCTTTCTTTGTCTACTACTATATGGAGTAGATAGTATAAACCTCGTAAACAATTGGCAAACTAAGCCAGATTCGCACAGCAACATCTATACCGATAGGAATCAAACCGGAGTGTTTATCGATGAAGGCAAAGAAGCAGGTACCGTTGAAATGACGATTAACTCACCCTTGCCTTCGGATGTACTAAAGAACTTTAGATCAAAGAGATATTTGTTTTCAACTACGACTAAGGATTGTTTGTTCGCAGAGGCATCAGGTGTTGGATTTGCTATAAATAATCTTTCATTTGGTAAAAAAGAAGAAACTTCGAAAAATGGGAAACCGGAGTATTGGGCAGGAATTCAAGGGGCAATGCTGTTTCAGAAAGATAAGATGAAAGGAATACTTAAACTTAAAGAGGGCTGCAGAATGAAAAAAAAGGAAGGAGAATCCAGGTTTTGTCTTTTTAATGGGCAAGGCCTCTTCTTGTGAATTATATATTGGATACGCTTTCTGTTATGATTAAAGCACTTATTACATAATTTCCTCAGATCGGATGGTGTATTTACATGAATCTTCAAGAAGTAACTGAACTCATCAAATCTATTAGAGCTAATCTGGCCAAAGTCATTGTAGGAAAAGAGGATGGAGTAGACCTGCTGCTGACAGCCTTACTTGCGAATGGACATGTCCTGCTGGAAGATGTACCAGGTACGGGTAAAACATTGCTAGCAAAAGTTCTTGCTAGGTCACTAGATTGTTCATTTAAGCGCATACAATTCACACCTGATTTATTGCCTTCTGATTTAAGTGGGATTAATTTTTACAATCAAAAGACAGGAGAATTTCAGTTTAGACCAGGTCCAGTATTTGCGAATATTTTGCTGGCTGATGAGATTAATCGTGCAACACCGAGAACACAATCCAGTCTGCTGGAATGTATGGAAGAACGGCAAATCACCATCGATGGTGTGACTCATGGCTTAGAAGCCCCTTTTCTTGTTATTGCTACTCAGAATCCAATAGATAACCAAGGTACTTTTCCACTACCCGAAGCTCAATTAGATAGATTTCTGATGCGGATTACTACGGGTTACCCTTCATTTGACGAAGGAATTCATATTTTGCAGCGCTTCCGCGAGAATAATCCACTTGAAGAGACTTTTGCAGTGGCTACCGCTCAAGATATTCAAGCCGCGCAGCGTTTAGCTGCTTCCGTGAGTATTAGTGATGATTTGCTAGCCTATATCGTTCGAATTACGGAAGCTACTCGGAAATCTACAGCAGTAAAACTAGGCGCGAGTCCTCGTGCAAGCGGGGCATTGCTTAGATCATCTCAAGGTTATGCTTTTATTCAAGGTAGATCTTACGTAACACCAGATGATATCAAAGCCGTAGCCGTTCCGGTGCTGGCACATCGTCTGCTTCTTCATCGTGGATTGGGTTCAAAAGAGGGACAGGCTGCGGATATTGTGTTACAAGTGCTTCGTGAGGTAGAGGTGCCCACAGAACTCGTTACGTCCTTAAGAGGCGGAAAGGTGGAATGAGCTATGGCTTTGCCTTGGTTCATTTTTATTACAGTAGCTCTACTGTTCCTTCTTGCCGTTATCTATAATCGGAATGGTCTTAAAGCGCTTAGCTATTCCCGATATTTTTCGAATAAGATTGCTTATGAAGGGGATAGCCTCGAGATGATCGAGGAAATCGTTAATGCTAAACTTTTGCCATTACCTTGGCTTCGGCTGGAATCTAGTATTGCCAGAGGTTTGGAATTTGGAAGTCAGGATAATCTCGGCATCAGCACTGGTGAAATCTATCAGAATCATATCAGTTTATTCTATCTGAAATCTTACCGTCATATTAAACGACGTCATCAAGTAACCTGCGAGCGACGTGGGTTGTACCGCTTGGAGTCGGTCACAATGACAACCGGAGATCCCTTTGGTCTAATCCGAAAAAACAAAACGTATCCACTCGAATTAGAGTTACTGGTCTATCCCAATCTGCTGAACTTAGATGATCTTCCACTACCGATACATAGCTGGCTAGGTGAACTTCCAGTGAAAAGATGGATCGTAGAAGACCCTTTCCTGACTGCAGGTATTCGCGATTATAGCTCAGGAGATTCTATGGGACTTGTAAACTGGAAGGCTACAGTGCGTACTGGTTCTATGCAGGTGCATAAGAAAGACTACACCGCGGATTCACGGCTTGTCATTTGCTTGAATGTAGAGGACAGTGATTCCATGTGGAGAGCGGTAACCGATGTAGAACGTATCGAGCAAGGCATAAGATATGCCGCAACTATCGCTGAATATGCTATGCATCATGGAATTGAGACAGGGTTTATCTGTAACGGTAGATTGGATAACGGGGGCGAAAAAGATCCTATTGAAGCAGAACCTATGGCAGAGCTGGAAGACTTGCTAGAGCTGTTAGCAAAGCTGAAGCTAGACAGGACTCTTCCTATGAGCCGATTGCTGGAACTGCAAGCCGAGAGCGGAATAAGTGATACCGACTTTCTGATCATTAGCTGTCATAGAGGAGCAGAATTACAAGAAGCTGCTGACCTCCTATTGCTGCTAGGCAATGGTGTGGAATGGCTGGATATTCCGGAACAAGGGAGAGAGCGCGCATGAAACCTACGTTATCTGATTACGTATGGAATACGATCAAACTCTGGATATTCTCAATCATAGAACTACTATTATTTTTACCAATATGGATTCTGTTTCTGGTTTATGTACTACCCAAGCAAGTTGAACCTATGTGGATGACTACAATGCCACTACTATCATTAGTGGGCATTCTGCTACGGAAACGTTGTAGTGTCAGATGGAAGCAATTGCTGGCAGCTCTAATCCTTGGGGCAGCGCTTGGTATTGTGTCATCAGGAAGTTTGTCTATCGAAAGTCTACCTTTAGGTGTTGTAGGGTTTATTTGCGCTTATCTCGGAATGACTAGTGACTCTCGAGATCATATGAATAAGATGTCTTGGATAGGTATTGTGATCTATTTTGTTGCCACCATTATCTTTCATAGAATTCCAGATTTGGAGGCAAGTGTTACGCTACTGACTTGGTGCGGCAGTCTGTGTCTAATGCTCACACTACTTATTTCTAATAGCAACTATCTACACTACAGTACACTTTCTCAAGAGGGCAAAGCTTTGCCTAAAGCAATACAAAGGAATAACCGTATTTATGTCATTGTCATAGGAATTGTTGCGGCCGTGTTAGCGGCAGGAGTAGGGAAAGCTCTAGGAATACTTGTATGGAATGTTTTACGTTCGTTCTTCGGCTTTATTAGCAAACTATTCTCAGGCTCAAGCGAGCCGCTGCCTCCGCCAGTAGAACAGCCTCCAATGAGTCCGGAGCTACCGCTTGTAGGAGATCAAAAGCCAGGCCTACTAGCTGCTATTTTAGATGTCACCCTTTATATTTTTGGAGCCGTGGTATTGGGAGTTGCAGCCTATTATGCACTTAGGTGGTTGTACAGAAATGCCGGAGGCAAATGGAAGAGAGCAGTGGATGCATTGCTATCCATGCTACGTAGGGAACATACTCCCAAGGACAATACCTCTTATCTTGATGAGGAGAAAAGCGTATTTACTTGGGAACAAACGGTTCAAGGTCTGAAGGATTTCTGGAGCGCCCGCCTTACTCCAAGACTTCGGAAAGACCGCTGGGAGCAGATGAATAGTGAACGGGAACGTGTTCGCTGGTTGTATCGGCGTTGGCTCCATATGAAGCGCGATAATGGTTATGAAGTTAAGAGTTACCTTACACCGAAGGAAACAGAAAACGATATTTTAAAATGGACATCTCTTAACAAGTATAAACGTAAGGGAGATGAAAGTGCTGTTAACACGTCGAATTCCTTGATTGAATTATATGAAAAAGCTAGATATGGAGAAGAAAATCCTTCTGCTACTGATGTGGCTACATTGAAGAATCAATTGAAATTATAGAATAGAATATTCTTCAAATTCATTCAAATAGGAACAAATAGGTTACAAACGGTCCAAAAGTGTTACAACATGGATACAATTGGATTTGTACTTGCCACTATAATAATTCTAGCATAATACTCGTGGAGGGATGTAAATGAGAAAGTATAGCAGTACATATGTTGTTTTACTATTAAGCACCTTTGTCATAAGTCAACTGACTGGGCATACCGCTTCAGCGGCATCCGCTAATTCTGTTCGAACAAATCCAGCTGTAGCTACCGCGACAGTAACAGCCACTAGCAATCTGGGTTCCATTACTTTAGGAGCAAATATCAAAGCTACACTTGAAGATGTCAATATTTGGTCACAATCTGGTGGGAATATTTTAACCTATACTCTGAATTATTCGAATGGTAGTAGTAAAAACGCAAACCTAATGTACTATTTTTCGAGAGTAATGACTCCAGGGGGGGCTGTTATTCCAGGTAACCCGCTGAGTGCTGACGCGCTTAAGAAGAAGATTGGTGCTAAAGAAAGCTTGCGCGTTACATATTATGTCAACATAGGCAAGACTAATTCGTTAAAAGGGATCAAGATTCCTATGTATGTGTGGGATTCCAAAACTAAAGGTTATTTAAAGCACGCAGGAAGTTTTACTGTGCCAGCTAATTATTCCCCAACCGCTGTAAATGGAAAAAATGTTAGCACCACAATGAATGACATTCCTGTCATCGCCAAAAGTGAGTCCTTGGAGCTTTATAAATTTAATGGAAAGGTCTATGCCAAAGTGGGCATAAGCCTGACCAATAAAGGCAGTAAGGTACTCAATGATCCGGGTTATGCGGCTTATTTGCTCTCTGCAGGCGGAAGCTCGTATGAATTAGCGCTTGATCGTTCTCAGCTTAGTTACAAGGTCCAGCCGCAGGAGAAGAAGACAATCTATTATCTTGCCGAGATTCCTGCTTATATGAAAACAGATAATATGAAACTGCAATTTACGCAAAAGGATGAAGCACTGAAGCTTGAGATCGCTAAATCCTCGTACAAGTTGCCGGCAGCTACAACACCTAATTTGGTGGTGGGCAAAGGTGTGACTAAGAAAATCATCATTAATAATAATCCGATAGAAACTCAGTTAAACAACGCAAACGTATACGCTGAGAATAATAAAGGAATTTGGACCTTCCAGCTAAGAGTGAAAAATATAGGGAAGGCAGCCGTTACGTTGCCGACTTATGAGCTTGCTGTTAAATCTTCAAAAGGGACAACCTTACCGATCAATGCGAAGGGATTGAGCGGATTAACCATAAAGCCTTTAGAGGAAAAAATCATTCCACTTACCGCACAGGTTCCGCTTGAGCTTGAGCAGAATTCACTGCAATTGCAAATGATAGAGGCTGTTTCGGCTCCTGATAACACAGATACGGGTAGTACAGGAGAGGGCAAGGGAACTGAAGGGTCTAATGGAAGTACCGGCAATACAGCCAAGCTGACAGTACCAGTTGCCTACTATACAATTTCCTACACACTACGGCCTGAGATTCAAAAAGGCGTGGAGTATAGCACATCGAATGAATATGGCTCTTTCACTTATAACTTGCTGTCATTACAACGCTTTCCTTGGAAAGATGATGATATCGTTGTTGCTAGAATAAATATAAAGAATTCACAATCAGTAGCATTAACGCTTCCAGAATTAAAAGGATCTGTCCAGGTAGACAATGACGATGTGTCTTCTTCTACAGAACTCTTTATGGACAAGGAAACATCGACAATTGCACCAGGGAAAAATGCTGAGATCTACGTATTTGCCAAAATTCCTTACACGCAAGAGTTCGATAAATTAAAAGTGAACCTCTTTTCAACAGTAAAAGAAGAGAAGAGCTCGTTCCTGTCGCTTAGCACAAACAGTACGATGAATGCTGTATCCACTATTGAACGTGGGGGAAGTTATGCAATCACCGGTAAAGGCAAGAACGCTAAGGTACAAGAGAACAAAACGATCATTTATGAAGGTCTCAACTCTAACCTCGTATATACAGAGCTACTGCTTAGCAGTGAAGAAAAAAGACAAAGCAAAATGGCTCGCCTTCAGGCTTACTTTAAAACGGGAGATGGCCAGCTATTTGAAGCCACAGCGAATCAGCCAGATACTTCAGCTACGCCGGGTGGCAAGCAATTAATCACATATTGGGCAAAGTTGCCTAAGTCCGTAATTCCATCGGACGTAAGCATGTATCTAGGGCCAGGAATTACTGGGAATAAGCTGACTGAACCTGGTCAGGAACCAACGGGATTCATTAACATTGCTTCATTGACTCTAAATCCAGTTTCCACTCCACCGGAGAAAAACTTGACGAAGGTTGCGCTATATCCGTACACGATGTCTGTTCTAAGTTCGGAAGGGCGATCACTGCTTGGTAGTAACACTATAGATATCGTTATGAATTACAACCTACTTCGTGACAGTACCTATGACATGGGAACCTTCACACACAAACTGGTGCTCAAAATGACGGATCCATACGGCCTATCACAGGAACGAAGCTTGAACATCGGTACCGAGCTTCTTGAAGGGAATAACAACTCGTATAATGCGACCTTTACGAATAATATGTATAAGAATTTGACTGGTGGCACCTACCGGATCACACTGTATGATGAATTCCAAGGAGAACGGATCGAGCTGGCTAGCCAAGCTTATAACATAAAGATCGATAGACCTGCTGTAACTGAGAAGTAGTATTTCATATCTATTAAAGTACGCGAAGGAGCAGCTCCAATGTTGCGAGTGGAAAATGTAACACATTCTTTTAAGAATGGTAATGAAACGACGGCAGTCCTTCATCAAATAGACTTTTCTGTGAAAGAGGGGGAGATGGTTGCTTTACTAGGGAGCTCGGGTTCCGGTAAGTCAACCATGCTAAACCTGATGGCAGGTCTGATGAAGCCTACGGAAGGTCACATTTACATTGCTGACCAAGATATCGTGAAGATGAGCGAGAACAAGCTATCCGAATTTCGTAGGAAGCATATCGGGTTTATCTTTCAAGCTTATGAACTGATTACTAGCTTGACCGTCCGTGAAAATGTAGAGTTGCCGCTAGTCTTTCAATCCGTTTCACCATCAATACGCAAGCAAAAAGCTCTAGCCTTGCTGGAAGGGGTCGGCATCCCGGATAAAGCCGACCTGTTCCCTTCTCAGCTGTCTGGTGGACAGCAACAGCGGGTCAGTATTGCGCGTTCCTTGATTACGGAGCCGTCCGTTATTTTCGCAGATGAACCGACTGGAAACCTGGACTCGAAGACAGAAGAGGAAATTATCAATATCCTACTTAACCTGAACAAGAAGATGAAGACAACCTTCATAGTTGTAACACATGAGCTCAAAGTTGCGGAACAAATGCAACGGATATTCACGCTTCAGGACGGATATATGATTACAGAGAAACAAACTTCTTCGAATACAGAACTCGAAGGGGGTAAACTCATTGAGGATTAGTGATATTTCACGTTTGGCTTGGGAGCAAGTCAAACGACGGAAAGTTGTCACAGGTCTTTGTATGGCTGGTATATCGATTGGCTGTGCTGCTATTATTGTTGCTTTAAGTATAGGAGATTCCGCGCAAAGCTATACGGAGCGGGAAATTAACCGAAATTTCAAAATGGATGAAATTACAGTGACTCCGAACAGCGGCATCCCTTCACAAAAGGGAGGCGAAGGAAGTGGAGCTCCTCCTGCTGATGCAAAGCTCGACCCCGGCAGGCTGACGGCTCAGAAACTGGAAATTGTTCAAAGCCTGCGGCATGTTACCGCAGCAGCACCTTTTCAAGAGCTTGGCTACATACAAATGACTACAATCGATAATAAAATTACTGACGTACAGCTTATAGGAACGGATCTTCGTTTGCTAACGAAATATGACCATAAATTTAAGCAGGGTGGTCCTTCTGATTCAGTTGGTATGGCAGTGTTGAACTATGGAGCAACTGTAGGATTGATTGATACCGAGACTCGACAGCGTCTTTTTGATCAACTGAATACAGATCCTTACAATAATAAGTTAATGGAACAGTACAACAGTTTAAGCATGCTTCCGTCGGATATGTACAAGCAACAGGTTCAATTACAGTCGTATGACCCTACTTCTCAAAGTGGACGATCTCTAGTCAGCTCACCGATTCAAATTGTTGGGATATTGGATAGTGGGGGGAACCCTGATATGGCGATGTACGACAAGAAGATCTACGTGTCGCTAGAGACTGGTGAGCGTCTGGTTGAACAACTGAAACTAATGAATGGAACTGCTGGACAGAAGGATGTCTTCAACTCAGCCATTGTAAAAGTCGACAGTACGGACAACATTGTTCAAGTGGAGAAGCTTATCCAGAAACTCACACTAAACACAAGCACGAACTTGTACCAAAAAGAGGCGATGGCTTCTACCTTCAGTATGGTCAAGAAAGCAGCGCTAGGTATTGGTGTATTTATTCTTATTATTGCTTCGATCTCGATTATTGTTGCGATGACCATGTCCACCCATCAACGTCGACGCCAGATCGGCATTATGAAAGTGCTAGGTGCCAATATGGGGCAGATCCGAAATATGTTCATTACAGAAGCGGCATTGCTCGGGATGCTGGGCGGCTTGCTCGGCATTGTCTTTTCGTACTTGATTGTATTTGGCATAAATAAGCTCATTGGTACCGCCGGAATGGGGATGGGTGAACCATTAGTAATTACTATTCCTCTGATGACCCTTCCAATAGGGATCGCATTTGCAGTGATGACAGGTGTACTATCGGGAATTTATCCGGCGATCAGCGCGTCCAGAACGAATGCGCTCACGGCGATAAAACGGGATTAGCTATTTTTAAGTTGAAAGGAAGCAGAAGTGATGAAGAGGAGAATCAAGTGGATTGTATTAGTATTGATCATTATTGCAGCAGGTTATTTTGTATACAGCAAGATGTATAAAACCGAGGCACAGCTAGAACCTGTTGAACCGCCACAAGCGATAACTTTTGAAGTGACACAGGAAACCATCACGAACTCCGTTCAGGTCAAAGGAAATTCACAATATGAGCATGAAACGCTTGTATATGCACCGTATGCTTCAAAGGTAACCAAGTGGAAGGTTGAGAACGGTGGGCAAGTAAAGAAAGGGGATTTATTGTTTACCCTCGATCAGGAAGCCTTAAAGAATGAGATTGATACACAAGAGGCGACCACCCGAAAGGCTCAGCTAGAAGCAGAATTAAATGAATTTGTTAGTCAGCAGGATGCGGAGAATGCAGCCCTTGGAACAACAGAATCCGAACGTATAAAAGCACTCGCAGCTCAAGAAACAGCGCGGCTGGGGGATGAACTAAACCAAGTGAATGCTGATATACAGGCTCGTGAATTAAAAGAAAAGAAGGCTAAGCTTAAAACAGCGCTCTACCATGCTCCGGCATCTGGGGTTTTTCTATTCGATAGCGCGAGTGAAATTCCGCAAACAGTGACAGACAATCAATACATCGGAAAAATTGTAGATATGAACAAGCTTGAATTCATAGCTCTTGTTGGTGAACAAGATGTCTTCCGTATTAAGACGGGGATGAAGGTCGGTGTTAAAATGACAGCTTTAAAAGATTTAAAGCTATCTGGAGAAGTAACAAAGGTATCTAAATTTGCTAAGACTGCTTCGGGTCAGAATGCTACTGCTACTTCGGTTCCACAATTTGAAGTGGTAATCTCACTACAGCCTGACGAGCACTTGATTGGTGGACTAAGCTTGAGTGGAGAAATCGAGACTGTCCGCAAAGAAAATGCCATCGTTGTATCCAGCATCGCAGTAATGCATGAAGGAGATCTCTCCTACGTGATGCTGGATAAAGGCAATGGGGAATATGAACGAAGAGATATCAAAGTGGGCATGGAGACGGCAGACAAAACAGAGGCCGTCTCCGGGTTGAAAGTAGGAGATGTTGTTGTCCTTCAGTAAGGATTGAAATAGGCTAATCCTATTTCTCAATCGTAAGTCTCCAAGATTTAATATCTTTGTTTAGCTCGGTAAGGTCAGGAACCGGAACTGGCTCGTCGGATAGATTATATTTAGCTTTCAATGCTAAAATCCGATAGACGCTCTCATCAATCCGTGTTTCCTGTATCTTACCTTTTTTTACATTGTCCAGTAGTGAATCTATTACTCGTTGCTCATTATCATAGCCGTGTGCGATAAGTAAGATATCACTGCCTGCATTAACGGTATCTACCGCCGCATTGGCAAGGTTGTAATTCTTCATGATAGCACCCATAGTTAGATCATCTGTAATTACGAGTCCTTGATAATTCATTTCTCCACGAAGTAGTTCACCAATTATTTTACTTGATAGAGATGCTGGTTTATCAGGATCTAGTTTTGGAAACAAAATATGAGCGACCATAACGGCGTCTGTCCCCTCTTTAATCGCAGCTTGAAAAGGGAGCCATTCTAAATCTGCGAGCTCTTCAGCGGTCATATTCACAATCGGCAGATCAAGGTGGGAATCGACTGAAGTATCACCGTGACCAGGGAAATGTTTAACAACGGGCACAACACCTTCGCTCTCAATGCCCTTCATTTCGGAGATTCCTAGTGTACTGACTAGTTCAGCGGAGTTGCCAAAGGAACGATCTCCAATCACAGGATTATCTGGATTGCTATTGATATCAAGGACGGGAGCAAAGTTCATATTAAATCCGGCTGAAATCACTTCTCTTGCGAGCAGCTTGCCCATCATTTCGGCAGCGTTAGCATCATTACGGGTACCCACCGTTCCATTAGAGGGGAAAGAAGCATACTCCTTAGGCATCCGACTGACTTTTCCACCCTCCTGATCGATACTCATGAATAATGGGGCAGGATTACCGTTGTTACTCTCTTTCATGGAATTGACAAGGCTGATCATTCCCTTTAAGTCTTGAATATTATTCTTATAAAGGATGATTCCACCGACCTTGTCATCAGCAATCATCCTTTTTGCTTGATCATCTAGAACGGTTCCATCAATACCAACAAGAAGCATTTGTCCGATCTTCTCTTCGAGACTCATATTGGAAACCTGAAGAGCGATAGGATCACTCTCTGAGGTGGGAGCAGGTGTGGTACTGGAGACGGGTAATGGTATGGATTCGGCATTCGGCGAGTTTGTTACGACAGATTGGGAGCTATTACTGCTATTGGAGCAGCTAGTTATGAGAAGCATAGACAACATAGCTGAAGCTAGTAGGAGGCTGCCGGTGGATTTAGGTTTTAGGATGTTACGAGTAAGAATGGTCATCAGAAAAAGTCGTCCCTTCGTTGCTTATTTAGATGTCAAAAGGATGAATCCTTGCTGACTTAGGTACACGGTGATAAGATGAACTTAAATCTTTACATATTAAAATTGAATAATGAGGTGACGGTCAGATGAAAGATGGATTAGTAAACGCACTTAATGAACAGATGAATTTCGAGTTTTATTCCGCTCATGTTTATCTAGCTATGGCTGCCTATTGTTCCGGTGAAAGTCTGGATGGTTTTGCGAACTTTTTCTTGATTCAAGCAGAAGAAGAACGATTCCATGCCATGAAAATCTATAAGTTCCTTAATGATCGAGATAATCGGGCTACCCTTGAAGCATT
Organism: Paenibacillus sp. FSL K6-0276; assembly: GCF_037977235.1. NCBI lineage: Bacteria > Bacillati > Bacillota > Bacilli > Caryophanales > Paenibacillaceae > Paenibacillus > Paenibacillus sp. FSL K6-0276. Next base: position 2,794,343 of record NZ_CP150276.1, read on the forward strand.
ACCAGAGCCGAAGAACGAGTACTCTTCGATGCTGGATACTTTTGAACATGCGTTCGCGCATGAACAACAAAACACGAAACGGTTCTATCATTTGGCTGACTTGGCACTGGATGAGCGTGAGCATGCAACGATCTATTTCTTGAAATGGTTTATTGACGAGCAAGTTGAAGAAGAAGCGCTCTTTAGCAACATTATTAGTAAACTGAAACGAATTGATAAAGATAGCAACGCCTTCTACATGCTGGATGCTGAATTTGCTGCACGAACTTTTACAGCTCCTGCTGAATAAGTTATTGAAGCCCCGAAGCCTGAGAAATCAGGCTTTTTTATTTTATAGAAGAAGGAAGTTTTATGGCAAGCAGCTTATTATCTGTCCGGATCATCAGCATTCCTCCAGTTTTAAGCGAAGGGGCAAAGTTACGGGAGCCGGTATTCACGGTGAAAATAGGCTTCAACGTCAACATGTCATAAGCATGAAATAGGCCATCTGATTGTCCGCTATAAACCACGTTTCCGAAAAGATCCGTCTGAACTACAGGATTCTCACCATTATTGAGGACTACGACCTGACCATTTCCAAGTTTGAGTGCGGATAACGTCCCTGTATCATAATTGGAATATAACATTCTTTGCATATGGACTTGGTTTAGAGGATAATCTTTCTCTTTAGCCATAGAGGTCCAGGTTTGAACTGGCTTACCTTCCGCTGAGTAATTCCAGAAATCATATTTCACAAGCTTTCTGCCCTGAAAAATATAGAAGTCATTTCCGTCCAAGAACGCGGTCCCATTTACACCACCAAATGTGAATGCTCCATCTTTATTCTCGGTATCTGTCCATTTATATAAACGTTCTCCTTTAAGTTCACCCGTCTTTACGTTGAATACAGAAACTTTAACATTACGATTTACAGTATCATCATCCATCATTAACGTATTGGTAATGGAGTAGAGAAGGCCATCCTTTACTGCTAGTGGCCACCATTGTCGGGTCTGGTCCCATAGTTTTTTGCCTGTCAGACTGTCATAAGCGGCAAGTCCGGTAGTTGTTAAAGCTCCCTGAGATAGATAACTCCGAATTACAACTCCATCAGTTTCCATAAGTTCAGTTAAGCCTGTAAAGTTACCGCTCTTCTCCTCAACCTTCCATTTGATCTTTCCACTGACGGCATCAACTGCTGCTAATTGCTCCTCTTGGGTAACATAAATGGTGGATCCTAAGCGCTGTATGTTTGTTGCTTTCGGTAGCGATAAGGAAGCTGACCATGCTTTTTTACCTGCTTCATTAACGGCATATAGGGAGCCACTTTGGGTCAGTCCGTAGATAAATCCATTACTGTACGTGAACAATGGGGCTAATGCACTTCCGAATTCCCACATTTTTTTACCTGTTGTAGCATTCAATGCGACTAATTTTTTATTCTGCTGCAAGGCAAAGACCTTCCCATTCTCCGCAAGTGCTGTAACGTCCTGCCCTGTGGTTCTATCTTCCTTTAAGATGGCGAGCGGTGATGACCATACAGGTACAAGAAGGGGTGCTTTGACTTCATTGTAGTAGGGATTACTTGTGCTTATGACTGCTTTTTCAGCAAAAATGACTGACATTGAAGCGCTGCTTGTTAATGGCAATGCAATACTTGCTACAGCTATCACTTTAATCATTCTCTTCTGCAAAGACTGAATCATAGTTCCACGCCCCTCTGAAATTTAGCTTACTATAATTAGACATTTAAATTAGCAAAAAGTTACTATTCCAATAGAACAAGCATAAACGCCTTCGGCGTTCTTATAAGGACGGTAAGCGTTTAAGCGAGAAATATAAAACTTAAAGTATAGTTACTAAACTTATACTTTCTTATATTTATGAAATAAAGTTGAACAGAGGCAAACTATGTTACGTTCCGCAAAACAGTTATGACCTAGCAACTCTATTTGACAGAGGGAACTATTACGCATCTTAGCAACACTGTTTCTCTAGACCCACCCGAATCTCTAAGTGTAGTATAGAACAATACTATTCTTTGGGGGTTCTTTTTTTTGGAAAATTACAACGACATCAAACAAGGCGAAAAAGGAGCTTGGCTAAGCATAGTTGCTTATATCTTCCTATCAGCCATCAAGCTGTTCATTGGTAAGGTTGCGGGATCACAAGCGTTGCTTGCAGACGGACTAAACAACAGCACTGATATTATTGCTTCTATCGCCGTACTAATCGGACTCAAGATTTCCAGAAGACCGCCGGATTCTAATCACAGCTACGGGCATTTCAGAGCGGAGACCGTAGCATCATTAATTGCCTCATTCATTATGATTGTGGTAGGACTTCAAGTGTTGTATCAGGGCGTGAACAAATTTATCCAACACGAACTAGAAAGTCCGGATCTTATAGCAGCCTGGACGGCAGTCGGTTGTGCTGTAGTAATGATGGGTGTGTATATGTATAACATTAGGCTCGCCCGCTCCATTAACAGTAACGCAATGCGGGCAGTAGCACTGGATAATCGATCAGATGCTTTAGTTAGTATAGGCGCTTTTGTCGGGATTGTGGCTTCCGGATTTGGAATTCCTTGGCTTGATCCGCTTACAGCGATTATTGTCGGCCTGATCATCTGCAAGACGGCATGGGATATCTTTAGCAAAGCAACACATGATTTAACGGACGGATTTGATGCGGAAGAGCTTGAACTGATGAAAGAAACCGTAGCTGAAATTGACGGAGTGCAATCCATTAAAGATATCAAAGCCCGCATCCATGGGAACAACGTGCTAGTGGATACAACCGTGTTAGTGGATTCCGAGCTAAGTGTGGTGCAGAGCCATGATATTACGGAAGAAATTGAAGAACAATTGAAAGACCGACACCAAGTTTCAAATGTACTTGTACACATTGAACCGGTACTGAAGTAGAGATGGACACAGAAGTGCGGCTTATATCTGGATATATGGAGTTTCGCCTGTGATGTTGTTAATAGATCTTTTGTGCGGAAAGGTAGCGAATTAGTTGTATTTATCGATATGTAAATTTCAGGAAATTGGATGGTGATTTCGTGATTGAGTGGAAGGATTCTTATGATAAGGGAGTCTCAATTCTCTCAACCATTAACCTTAACCGTACGTAACCGATTGGCTTCTGAATCACATTAATAAATGCGATAAGCTAATAGGTGAATGTATGGCCACACGTGAAAGAGCAGTATAACTGTAAACCTCCAACGAAGATGCCGACGGGCATTTTCTTTTTTTTTGACGGGGAATGTTGTAAGGGAGTGCGTGTGAATATTCCCTCCGTTTTCCGAAGACATCATTGCAATTTATACTGGGTTAACGGTTTGTGTTATGATTTGAGTTATGAAGTATAGAGTCAGTATGGTAAAGGGGAGAGGAACGATGAAAACATTACGCATGTTAGCTTCAGGGTTTGCAATGCTACTAATACTGGGCCTAGTAAATTTGTACATTGGGTATCACGTTTGGCTGCTTGTTCATGAATGGTTTTCGGGTGCTTCCTCCGGTTTGTTCTGGACATTATTCGTGCTTGTTGCATTTGCGTATGTTGTCGGAATGATACCATGGCCTAAAATAATGAAACCATTAGCCAGATTCTTTAAAGTGATTGGATCGTATTATCTAGCTTGCATGGAATTTGCTATTATCATGTTGCCTTTAGCGGACCTGTTATATGTGCTACTCGGATGGATGGGAGTTGATCGCTCGCTCTACATCTCTGAAGCGGGAGGTACACTACTGATAATACTAATTGTTTTTCTAGTCTGGGGTTCGATCAATGCTTGGAGTACAGTTATCCGTACGCATCCCATTCCCATCGATAAATCCATCGGAACCAGTACGCCATTAACCATCGCGGTTGCTTCTGATTTGCATTTAGGAAATATCGTGGGCAATCGGCATCTCAAAAAAATGGTAGCACAAATGAACGCTATGAAACCTGATGTAATTTTGCTGGCTGGGGATGTACTTGACGATAGTATAGAGCCTTTTATTCGTAATAGTATGAGTGAACAGCTGAAACAATTAAAAGCACGTTATGGTGTCTACGCAGTGCTGGGCAATCACGAATATTATGGTGGTTCGATTAAGGAATATACCGATTTGATGAGTAGCATAGGCATTAAAGTCCTACAGGATGAGGTTGAAGAAGTGGCAGGAACGTATATTGTAGGTCGAAAAGATAAGACTGCTGAGAATATGGAAGCCGGTGGTAGAATGAGCGTAAGCTCGTTATTGGATGGCCTCGATCTGATGCGTCCTGTGATAATGATGGATCATCAGCCTACCGGTTTCGATGTCGCAGCTCAGGAAGGGGTAGATATTCTGCTCTCCGGTCATACGCACCGTGGACAGATTGCTCCAAATCACTGGATCACCAAACGTTTATTCGAACTGGACTGGGGATACCTCCGCAAGGATAACTTGCATGTAGTTGTCTCCTCTGGATACGGGACATGGGGACCTCCGATTCGTTTAGCCAGCCGTTCGGAGATCATTAAGCTTGAGGTGATGTTAGAAGGTACTAAACAATACAGCGAAGAAGCCGTATCCACAAAGACGGTATTAATCTAACAGAGTGAATAAATGATATGAGGCTGCCCTAATCCGTAGAATTTTCTGCGAGATGAGGCAGTTTCTTTTTCTTTGACAATTAGAAGAGCTTGTAATAGGGTTTAAAATAGTTAAGCACTTAACTAAAATGGAGTTGAAAAATCTATAATGGATCATTTACAACCATTCGTATTGAATCAGCCGCTGCATACTCAGGCATTTTCACTTTAGTTGATGCTACTGCAAGCTTGGTTGCTGTCTCTGATAAATATTGGCAGTCTAAAGGATTAAATGGCGCAAGAATTCTTCTTGGTGGAGATATCTAAAGAGGGAGGAACGATTCTACCCTCTACACTGGCTCACAATATTGGTGTCACAAAAGCTAATATTAGTCTGTTGCTGATACCACTAGAGAAGGATGGTTTGATAACCCGTTCGAATTATACTCAGGATGGTAGAAAAAGCATCATTTCGATCACGGGTGAAGGTCAGCATTTACTCCTAGAGCATCTTCACGGAAATCGTCAAGCGATCGCTGAACGTATGCAGGGTCTGGATGAACAAGAGCTTCAACAACTCATCGTTTTATTAGAAAAGCTTGGCAATGGCTAGCTAACATGTTGCAGTCTCGAATACGAGGAACAGAAAGGCTGGAGTGTTATATCAATTATGGTTACTGGGGCTACAGGTCAATTAGGAAGTTTGATTATGGAAAATCTTCTACAGTTTGTTCCGGCAGATCAGATTATCGCATGTGTTCGTGATCCAGAGAGAGCAAATGATCTTTTGGAAAAAGGGTTTTAGATTCGTTTTGGCGTACGCAATGCTTTGTATATGGATTTTGTAGATGCATTAGGTCTGAAAGAGGCTATCCAAAGCGGTGAGCTAATCACCTATCCAGGGAACTGGTTATTTAATTCTGTCACACGTAAGGATCTCGCCTTAGCTATGGCAGTAGTACCATGATAACCAGATTTATGAACTAACCTCACCACGTCCTTGGGATTTCAGTGAACTTGTGGAGGTATTATCAGAGCTATCGGGAAAAAGAATTGTTCATCGGCAGGATTCAAGTATTCAGCACTGGCTGTATTCATTTCTCTCGAAAATAGATACAGCCTCTACTTCAAAAGATCTGGAGGAACTAATGGGGCGCCCTGTTAGTTCTTTGAAGGAAAGTATACTCCCTTTCCTTCAGGCTTAAACAATAATCCTGAATAATACAACTATATAGTGGTTCGATCCAAAGTAAGTAAATAATTGTATTTACTAGCATGTTTTAATTCATCCAAAATAATCCCATATACAGTATCACGATATACTCCAACAGGCAGACCAAACCATATTTTGCGATACTTTTCGACTGCAGCCAGTTCACCTTGGAGTGCTTTTTCTAATCCTTCTTCATAGGAACTGATCCGTTGATATTGCTCACTACTAATCCCAGTGATATCTTGACCCGTAATTTCTTTGAACATCCCGCGGAACATGAAATTGTGACCCCGTTCGTCATCTCGTATAGAAGTGATAATGGAGGCTTGCTCGGAGTTCGGGGCTAGTTTGATAATTTCATCATAGAAAAGCTCATCATTTCGTTCACCTTGCACAGCTTCTTTGATTAAATTTAATGCTTGTGGAAGAGAGGTTGCCCATATAGGTTTGAAATCAGATCTATTCTGAGATAAGGGTGTCCAATACATTTCTTATTAACCTCCTGATTAGTTCATTATAATTAGGAGTAGTATATGTACGATTGCCCAAAATGGTCTCTTTTGGGCCTTTAGTTGTTCTAACCCTTTAAAGTTGATACTATGGGTTCATCCGTAATTCAGGGAGTGTAAACGATGAAGAAGATATTAGTAGCCGATGACGACGGTAATATTCGTACGTTATTAAGACATGTATTAACAAGGGAAGGTTATCAAGTCATGGAGGCCAGCGATGGTCGGGACGCGAAACTTAAATTGAAAGAGACTATTGCAGATTTAGCTGTAGTGGATGTGATGATGCCACATGTAGATGGATTAGAGCTATGCCAGCATATACGAGAAACGTATGATATTCCGATTATTTTATTAACGGCCCGGCAGCAACTTAGTGATAAAGAGCAAGGTTATTTGCGGGGTACGGATGATTATGTAACGAAACCGTTTGAGCCAGAAGAATTGCTGTTTCGGATAAAAGCTTTATTTCGTCGTTATTCTATAGCTTCGGATGATCGGATTCGCTTGAATTCACTCGTCATCGATCGTAAAAATTATGAGATCACTGATGGAGACGAAATTATTTTGCTACCTGTAAAGGAATTTGAGCTACTGGCACAACTAGCGCAATATCCCGGCCGACTGTACACACGCAGTGAGTTGATTGAACTTGTGTGGGGAATGGATTATGAAGGCGATGAACGAACGGTGGATGTACATATCAAGCGATTGCGTCAGAGATTTTTGGATTATCAAAATGACTTCACGATTCGGACGGTACGGGGAATCGGTTATAAATTGGAGATGGTGAACTCGTGAAGTCCTTGTATGTGAGGATGTGTATTCTTTTTTGTTCAGCGATTGTTGTGAGCAGTCTTCTCGGTTTCTTGGTGTCTAATATCTATTACCAAGCTCAGATTAAGTCGCAGAATGATGCCAAGCTTACGGGGATGGCTATTGAAATCCAGCAGTTTTCGGAGTCGCACCCGGATGCTATGGAAGATTATCTGCGAAGCGTAGCGAAATTGGGTTACAAAATCTATTTAACCGATACAGAAGGTCAATCCCGATTCTACGGCAAGCCATTTCGGAAAGAGGATTTGGATAAGCGGCAGTTAGAGAAGGTCCTGAATGGACAAGTGTACCATGGGGTTGCGGAGTTTCCTGTTAGTGCATTTATTACAGGATTCTTTGACAATCAATTAAGTAATACGATAGGTGTACCTGTTGAAGTCAATAACGAGACTTATGCGTTATTCATGCGTCCGGATGCAGAAGTTCAGTTTGGTGAGCTGCGCGTGTTTTTTGCTATCATCATCGGGTTTACCGTACTGTTCAGTCTAGGATTTGTAATGATTAGTGTTCTGCATGTGGTTCAGCCAATTATACGATTAACTACGGCCACTAAGCGGATTTCAAAGGGCAGATACGACATTAATCTGAATACTTGGCGTCGTGATGAGATTGGTCAGTTAGCCTCACACTTCATGATTATGAGTCGTGAGCTGGAACGAACAAATCGTGCTCGACAGGAATTTGTTGCTAATGTATCGCATGAAATCGAATCACCATTAACTTCTATTCAAGGATTTGCCCAAACCCTTAAAGATTCTTCTTTACCAGAGGATGAACGGATACAGTATCTCAATATTATTGACCAAGAAAGCCATCGTCTTTCGATGCTTAGCAAACAGCTGCTAACGTTATCTTCCCTTGATTATGATCCGAACTCCTTGCAGAAGAAATCCATAGACTTGCGGGCACAGCTTCGGCAGGTTGTGCAAATTATGGAGTGGAGATTAACGGAGAAGCAATTGGCTGTAAGGCTGAATCTTGCTGATATCAGAGTACATGGCGATTCCAATCTATTGTATCAGGTGTGGATGAACCTCATTACCAATGCCATAAAATATACACCCGCTGAGGGGTCCATTATGATTTCCGCTAAGCTGGATGAGCAGAACTGTGTGGTAACCGTTTCGGATACAGGGGAAGGAATTCCAGCCGAGGAACTACCACTGATATTTGATCGTTTTTATAAAGTAGACCGTGCACGTACACGAGAAACACATAGTAGCGGACTTGGTCTAGCGATTACTCAAAAAATTGTAGAGACGCATAACGGAACTATAGAAGTATCCAGCACAGTAGGGAAAGGCACGACCTTTATAGTAACTCTTCCGCTTTTGTAACTGGTTATTCATACTCCGTTCATTTTCATCTTCTAAACTGTGACTATACAGATTAGAAGGAGTGGTAATATGTTTTTAGCCTTGAGGGAAATGCGACATTCTAAAGCCAGATACCTGTTAATTATGGTTATCATGTTATTGGTTTCCTTTCTTGTACTTTTCGTAACGGGTCTGGCTAGAGGATTAGCGTATGCTAATATCTCAGCAATAGAGAATATGCCGGCAAACTATTACGTGGTGCAGAAGGATGCGGATCAGACGTTTAGACGCTCTCAGTTAACGGATTCGGAGCTCAAGAGTGTTCGAGCAGTAGTAGGAGACAATAATGCTTCCTCACTCGCTCTACAAATGAGCACAGTGACTGCGAACGATTCGGATACTAAGGCAGACATTACTTTTTTTGCAGTAGATATGAATGGTTTGCTGGCTCCAAAAGTGATTGAAGGTAACAAGATTACGAATGACACGCAGGGAAGTGTCGTCGTTGATCGTGACTTGGAGCAGTCGGGCATTAAGATTGGCAGTACGATCCGAGATCAGGCAACTGGGAAGGAATTTAAAGTTACAGGATATGTTGAGAATAGCTCATACAGCCATACCCCAGTAGTCTATATCAACAATAAAGATTGGCAGGAAATGAGACAAGGCGTTAATCAAGGTAATGAGGCTACATCAACGGTACCTTTTAATGTAATTGCGCTTAATGCAAATGCTGGGCAAGTGGATAAGATCTCAGCTAATACAAAAGATGTAGAGGTTATTACGCAAAAAGTAGCAATCTCCAATATTCCGGGTTATTCGTCAGAGCAAGGTTCACTGCTTATGATGATTGTCTTCCTGTTTGTAATCGCTGGGTTTGTTCTGGCTGTATTCTTCTACGTCATTACGATTCAGAAAACAAGCCAGTTTGGCATTCTGAAGGCTATGGGTACAAAAATGTCTTACTTAGCTTGGAGCGTAGTTGGACAGGTTATGATTTTGGCCATTGCAAGTCTTAGCATTAGCTTGCTACTAACCTTTGGAATGAATCAGGTTCTGCCAGACACCATGCCATTCCAACTGGAACCTTCAACGATTCTATTAACCAGCTGTTTGTTCGTTGGGATGTCTCTTTTAGGATCACTCATTTCTGTCGCTAAAGTGGCTAAAGTAGATGCATTAGAAGCAATTGGGAGGGCTGGAGCATGAGTGCGAAATTATTGATGAAGCAAGTGACCAAGACCTACGGAGACGGCGATACAACGGTATCTGTTCTGAACAATTTGAATCTTATAGTCAATGAAGGGGAATTCGTTGCTGTCCTTGGACCTTCGGGAACAGGGAAGAGTACATTCCTCTCAGCAGCTGGTGCGCTTCTTACGCCAACCAGTGGTGAGATTTTCATAGACGGAGAATCTCTTACAGATAAAAGTAAAAGTGAGCTGACCGAGCTACGATTAGAGAAGATAGGCTTTATGTTCCAAAGCGCACAGTTATTGCCTTACTTGAAGGTAGAGGAGCAGCTTCTCTTTGTAGCTAAACAGGGGAAGATGAGTTCTAAAGAAGCGAAGGAACGGGCAGCTGATTTGATGAAGCGGCTTGATATCTGGAAACGTCGAAACCATTATCCTGAACAGCTATCTGGCGGAGAGAAGCAACGTGTAGCTATCGCAAGAGCTTGGATGAATAAACCCGCAATCTTGTTTGCAGATGAACCAACAGCAAGTTTAGATTTCAAACGAGGTAGAGAAGTCGTGCGAATGATTGCTGACGAAGTAAAGAATGAAGGTAAGGCTGCGGTAATGGTTACTCATGATGAACGGATGCTCGAATGGTGTGACCGCGTTCTGCATCTGGAAGATGGACATTTGGTTGAACACTAATTAAGCAAAATATAGTAAGAAAAAAACTACTTGTCTCTACTAGAGACAAGTAGTCAGGCTGTCGAGAAAGTCTCGACAGCCTTCTTTATGTCTTAATAATTTCACACGACACCGCGTTAATGTTGTATAATATAGGTAACTATTTATAGAACGGATGGTGATTTGTATGTTGCGTTCCAACCGAGAAAAACAACAAGCGTACGAGTTTGTCTCTATCGAAGATTTAGTTCCTCAAGATCATTTGCTACGAAAAGTAGATAAGTATATTGATTTTTCCTTTATCGATGAAAAAGTTAGGCCGTTGTACTGCGCAGATAACGGACGTCCTGCTGTTGATCCAGTTATCTTATTTAAGATGATTTTTCTTGGATACTTTTACGGCATTCGTTCCGAACGTCAATTGGAGCGAGAGATCCAAACCAATTTGGCGTACCGCTGGTTTTTAGGACTGGGATTAACCGACAAGGTTCCAGACCATACGACTATTAGTTGGAACCGGCGAACCCGATTTAAAGATACGAACATTTTTCAGGACATTTTCGATGAGATTGTTCTTCAGGCTATTTCGCACCGGATGGTCGGTGGACGGGTTCTCGTGACCGACTCAACCCATGTAAAAGCAAATGCGAATAAACACCAGTACACCAAACAACAAGTACTGCAGAACACCAAAGATTACGTGAATGAACTCAACGCTGCTGTGGCCGAAGACCGGAAAGAGCATGGAAAAAAGCCCTGAAACCAAGAGAGGAAGTGAACGAGGAGAAAGAGATTAAAGTGAGCAAGACCGACCCAGATAGTGGATATATGATCCGGGATGGCAAACCGGAGGGCTTCTTTTATCTAGATCACCGTACCGTAGATACCAAATACAATCTCATTACCGATGTACATGTAACGCCCGGCAATGTTCATGATTCCGTGCCATATTTGTCGCGTTTAGACCGTCAGCAAGAACGTTTTGGATTTAAGATTGAAGCCGTTGCGCTCGATTCAGGTTACTTAACCACACCGATTTGTCGAGGATTACAAAGCCGAAAGATTTTTGCGGTGATTGCACACCGGAGATTTCATCCCAAGCAAGGATTGTTTCCGAAATGGAAGTTCACCTTTGATGCCGAGCGAAATTTGTATGTTTGTCCAGCCAGTCATGAACTGAATTACCGGACCACAGACCGAAAGGGTTACCGGCAGTATGCTTCTGATCCGGACCATTGTAAGAGTTGCCCATTGCTGGACCAATGCACTCAGTCCCGAAATCACCGAAAGGTGGTGACCCGGCACGTCTGGGAGGACAGCAAGGAATGGGTGCGGAATAACCGACTCAGTAAGTCGGGCAAGCAACTGTACCGCAAACGAAAAGAGACGATTGAGCGAAGCTTCGCGGATGCTAAAGAGCTCCATGGGTTTCGCTATTGCCGGTTGCGCGGACTTCCGAATGTCAGAGAACAGGCACTGATGACGGCAGCCGTGCAGAACATGAAGAAGATGGCGATCCACCTGGATCGCCTGGAACAGAGGGGGTAACCCCCTCCCTTTTCCGATTCTACTTATGCCAGAACCTAAAAAGAAACCCGCGGTCGTAAAATGACCTGGGTTTCTCGACACTCTGACTACTTGTCTCTACTAGAGACAAGTAGTTTTTGTATAAAGACATTGGTAGCCATGGAGGAGGAGCTTTCTTTATGGCGGATGATGGAGAATTGTCTTACTAGATGATGATGTCTGATGGGTAGCTCATAGATTTCGCCACTTGCTAATTCTTTGCGCACAATCCATCTGGAGAGCATAGCGATTCCCAAACCGGAGGCGACTGCTTCCTTAACTCCCTGACTACTGTTGAAGACATAGGATCTTTTGACAGAAATCTCTTCTTCTTGAATGAAATGATCACTAAAAGCACGTGTTCCAGAGCCAAGCTCTCGCAGAACCCAAACCTGATTTTGTAGCATACTTTGCTCCACAGAGACCATTTTTGACAAAGGGTGGTTGGCAGAAGAGACGATAATCATCTCGTCCTTCATGTAAGGCGTGACGATCAGATCATTCTCATGTGCTTTTCCTTCGATAAAGCCAATATCCAATTCATTGGATCTAACGCCTCCAATAATTTCCTCAGTATTACCGATAGTCACCTGAAGTTTAACTTGTGGGTATTGATTTGCAAATTCCGCAAGTTTTGAGGGTAATATATACTCTCCTATAGTGAAGCTAGCGCCAATATGTATACTGCCTGTGACCTCATCCTGAAGCATCTGTATTTCCTGATTAGCTGCTTCGAAATGAGCTAATATTAGTTTGGCGTGTTTATAAAGAATCGTGCCCGCTTCTGTTAATTTTACTTGCTTAGGCGATCGATGCAGAAGCTTTGCGCCTATTTCATTCTCAAGATTCCGGATATGTAGACTGACACCGGGTTGAGATAGATTTAGTAATTCTCCTGCTTTAGAGAAATGGCTTTGCTCAGCTACAGTAACGAATACCCGTAATGTATCCACAATCATAGTAATCCCTCTCTAAAATTCCCGAATGTAATTAAAGTTCCTTATCAAGCACGAACTGCGTGTCACTTAATGATGCTGTTCTAATAAGTATGATCATCCACCGCCTTAAAAAAATGTAATTCTACGTTGTTTCCATTATAGTTCATCCCAATCCGAGGGACATCTCTATTAATTAGGTTAGAGTTTACTTGGCAACATTAGGATTGGGTTACATCGTACTATTCCGATAGGCCGATGGAGAAAGGCCCATTGTCTTTTTAAAATATTTAGAGAAATGGACCAATTCCATGCCTACTTGCTCCGCAATATCCGAAATACTGAAATCCGTGTAAGAAAGCTGTCTCTTAGCATGCTCCATACGTTTGCGTTGCACATATTGCATAGGAGTCACACCCATGAATCTCTTGAAATAAGGAATGAAATAGTTCGGGTGCAGGTGGACAAGCTCTGCTAATTCATCAATCTCCAAGGGCTTGTTTAGCCATTTATCGATGTAATGGAGCACATGGGCTAGCTTACCTTGGTCACCGGTGTGGATGAATGCAGTCATAAAGTCAGTATGACTATTGTCGCTCGATTCAAGACAAGTGGCAATAAGATTAAGTAAACAAGCCTGAGTACGCAGGATAGATAAGACATCGTCATTCTGAAATTGTTCGATCATCTCCACGAAGATAGCCCTTATAGAATCTGGGTTAGGCGAATCGCAGATATATAGTTTTTTTTCCGCATGGAATAAGGGCCACTCTCCTATGTCAGCATCAAAGTGGCAGTAATAGCGGATATATGGATCATCGACTGAAGTTTCAGTTGTTTGTGTGCTCCCTGCAGGCATGATCATTAATTGTCCAGGTTTCGGATAATATGTAATACCGTTTATAATTACTTTCCCCTCACCCCCGTCTATGAAATACAGCCGATTAAAAGCGGGAGTTTCCAGCGTGCGGTTCCATCCGGGATTTCTGTTACTAAGTTGGGCATGGGTCACAGTAACCTTAAGATTCTGCAGGAGACGACCTGTTAAGTTACCTGGATTGTTCATCATCTAACTCCTTTACAACTTAAATATCCTCATTATAACGGATCTATTTATCTAAAACATCTTATTTAAATACAAATAAACCTTAATTTCAATCATGTTCATGTTTATAAATTAAGTATATCCTCTAAACATAACCTCAAATAGGGAAGTGAACAGAGATGAGTAAAGTTCGTTATGGAATTATTGGAATTGGAAATATGGGAACTGCACATGCGCAAAGTCTGCTGAGTGAAATTAAGGGAGCTGAGCTTACAGCAGTATGTGATATAAGAGAAGAACGCTTGAAATGGGCTGAAGAGAAATTGCCTGAGAATGTAAGGAAGTATTCTACACCGAAAGAATTATTCGAATCACGTATCATAGATGCGGTATTAATCTGTACTCCACATTATGATCACCCTACACTTGCGATCGAGGCTTTTCAATATGGTTATCATGTTCTGGTGGAGAAACCTGCAGGTGTATATACAAAAGCTGTTCAACAGATGAACGATGCTGCAGCAAAGTCTGATCGCAAATTTGGAATTATGTACAATCAACGTACTAATCCTTTATATCAGAAACTGAGAGATCTTATTCAGTCTGGTGAGTTAGGTGAGATCCGCCGGACGAATTGGATTATTACCGACTGGTATAGATCGCAGAGCTACTACAACTCCGGTGGTTGGCGGGCTACATGGGCGGGTGAAGGCGGAGGTGTACTGCTTAATCAAGATCCTCATCAGCTAGATTTATGGCAGTGGACGACAGGCATGATGCCGAAGCGGATTAGAGCATTCTGCCACTTTGGGAAATATCGCAACATTGAGGTTGAAGATGATGTAACCGCTTATGTGGAATATGAGAATGGAGCTACGGGTCTGTTTATTACTACAACTGGAGAGGCACCGGGGACTAATCGTTTTGAAATCAATGGCGATAATGGAAAGATCGTAGTGGAAGACGGGAAGCTAACCTTTTGGCGATTACGTACGCCTGAGCCTCAGTTCAACGCAGAATTTACGGGAGGATTCGGTAGTCCAGAGTGTTGGGAATGTGAGATTCCTGTAGAAAATGGCGGAGGGGAGCAGCATAAAGGAATTCTACGGAACTTTACGAATGCCATTTTGCATGATGAAGCATTACTTGCTCCCGGGGAGGAAGGTATTAAGGGACTAACCCTTTCGAATGCCATGTATTTATCGGCTTGGACGGACAATTGGGTGGAGCTTCCGATAGATTCAGATTGTTTCTATGAGAAGCTGATGGAAAAAGTAGAGCACTCCACTTTCCAAAAGGAAACCACAGAAACCAAAACATTGGATGTTAAGGGAACTCATTAAACCGATGGAGAGAGGATAGATTCTATGAAACGTTCGACGATTGCAGCTCAAATGTACACGTTACGTGATTTTACCCAAACTGCGGAAGATTTAAGATCAACTTTTCAAAAGGTATCTGCCATGGGTTATGAAGCCATCCAAATTTCATCCATCGGACCAATCGATCCGAAGCTCGTAAAAGTATATGCCGATGAGGCAGGTTTGGAAATATGTGCGACCCATGTGTCCTGGGATCGGTTAGTGAACGATCTGGAGGCTCTGGCCGCAGAGCATAAACTGTGGAATTGCAAATATATTGGACTTGGGAGTTTACCAGAAGAATTTCGTACTGGGCTCGAAAGCTATCGCAAGTTCGCAAAATTGATATCGGGAATCGCAATAACACTAAAAGAACAACACGGTCTTCAATTTGTTTATCATAATCATGATTTTGAATTTGAACGCTTTGACGGTATTACTGGGATGGAAGTACTGCTCACCGAGACTGATCCTGCGGTCGGTTTTTTACTTGATTTATATTGGGTTCAGGCAGGTGGTGCGAGTCCAGTGGAATGGATACGTAAAGTTGAAGGTAGAATGCAGGTTGTACATTTAAAGGATATGGCGATTATAGACAGGCAACAAGTCTTCGCTGAAATCGGTGAAGGAAACATGAACTATGGTGAGATCATTGCTACTTGCCGTGAAACAGGTGTTGAATGGTACGCAGTGGAGCAAGATGTTTGCCGTCGTGATCCATTTGAGAGCTTGGAGATTAGTCTGCGCTATCTTCTTAACATGTTATAGAATCGAATTGATTTAAATAGGAGGATTCTGATGAACAGAAAAGATGGTATGACCTATGCCCCCACGCATGAAACTAAACCAGTTGTAAAGCCAGGTGAGTTCATCATCGCTGCTATCGCACTTGATCACGGTCATATTTACGGGATGTGTAATGGACTCGTAGAGGCTGGTGCAGAGCTGAAATGGGTATATGATCCGGATGAGGAGAAGGTTAGAGCTTTCATGGCCAAATATCCGGGAGTCAGGGCTGCTGAGTCTATGAATGAAATATTGGAAGACTCTGAGGTCCGGTTAATTGCAGCGGCAGCTATCCCTTCGGAACGAGGACCTTTAGGTATTAAGGTAATGGCTCACGGGAAGGATTATTTTACAGATAAGACCCCTTTTACAACACTTGAACAGTTGGAATCCGCTCGAGCTATGGTCACAGCAACCAATCAGAAGTACATGGTCTACTTTAGTGAGCGTCTTCATGTTGAAAGCGCTATCTACGCAGGGCGGTTGATCCGTCAGGGGGCTATTGGTCGTGTTCTACAAGTCATTGGATTAGGACCGCATCGTTTAAATGCTTCTAGTCGCCCGGAATGGTTCTTCGAGCGGGAGAAATATGGCGGAATCCTGTGCGATATCGGCAGCCATCAAATAGAACAATTTTTGTATTATACAGATTGTAAGGATGCTTCAGTTGTTCACAGTAAGGTAGCAAATTATAATCATCCGTCTTACCCTGAATTGGAGGACTTTGGTGATGCAACGCTTATTGGGGACAATGGCGCAACCCAGTACTTCCGTGTGGATTGGTTTACGCCTGAAGGGCTCGGAACCTGGGGAGATGGGCGTACAATGATCATGGGAACTGAAGGCTTCATTGAACTCCGTAAATACAGTGATATCGGGCGTTCAAATACACCGGATCATGTGTACTGGGTGAATGGGGAAGGGGAGCATTATGAGCATGTAGCTGGAAAAGTTGGATTTCCGTTCTTTGGTGAACTAATCCTGGATTGTCTGAACCGGACGGAGCAGGCCATGACACAAGCACATGTCTTCAAAGCTGCAGAGCTATGTCTGAAGGCTCAAGCCCAAGCAGTTAATCTAACCCCCGATCTACTAAAATAACGAATAGGAAGAGAATGGAGGTTGCTGTAGATGAACGAACTTGGAGTAGCCATTATTGGTTGCGGGGCGATTTTTCCTCTCCATGCTAAAGCAATATCAGCTATAGAAGGTGTGAATCCGATTACGATTGTAGATATTGATGCTGATAAAGCTACACGTGCTGGAATTGAATATGCCTGCCATGCTACTGATGATTATAGAGAAATACTGAATGATGACCGTATTGATGTGGTACATCTTTGTACACCGCATTATCTTCATGCAGAAATGGCTGTAGATCTGTTGCGTGCAGGGAAGCATGTGTTAACTGAAAAGCCTATAGCCGTTGACCTTCCTTCTGCCATGCGTATGCTGGAAGCTGCGGAACAGAGTACAGGCCAGCTTGGTGTTGCGTTCCAGAACCGTTATAATGATGCTTCCATTTATATTAAGAAGACTATTGATTCTGGTGCATTAGGGAAATTACTTTGTATGAAGGGTGTCGTAACTTGGCACCGAAATGAAAGTTATTACAAAGATAGTAACTGGAGAGGACGATGGTCCACGGAAGGTGGAGGTGTTCTAATCAATCAGACCATTCATACCTTGGACTTACTCCAGTGGTATGGGGGTGAAATTACTTCTGTGAAGGGCAGTATTACCACGGATGTGCTTGATGGCGTCATTGAAGTAGAAGATACTGCCCATGCTTGTATCGACTTCACCAATAATGTTCGTGGGCTGTTTTATGGTACGAATACCTATCTTGAGAACTCTCCGGTGGAGTTGGAGATAGTCTTTGAGGAGGGGACACTTAACCTTCGTAGAGACTACTTGTATCTTTGGAAAGATGGGAAGGAAAGCTTGGTTTGCGAGCCTATATTCAGTCCAACGGAAGGTAAATCGTATTGGGGGACTGGGCATAAGAGACTGATTGAGGACTTTTATGACCATATTATCAGTGGACGAAAGTTTTGGCTGGGTGGTACTGAGGGGATAAAAGCGCTGGAGCTGGTGAAGCGTATTTATAGTTCGTCGCAGAGGAACAAATAAAGCTTTAATATAGTGAAGGCTGTTCCATAAGTAGATTTATCTACGAATGAGGCAGCTTTTTCGTGTTTAGGGACTTTCCATATTGGGTTAAACTCTAAGAAGACTACGACTTACAGAGGGAGATGGGTTTGATTAATTCTTCTTAGTGGAATAATCTAAAGGAAGTATAGGTTATAAAAAGCAAGATAATTGGAAGGCGCATACAATATGGAGAAAATACTACAGAACATTCGAACGAACAATAAGCTAATTCCCATTGTGCAGACCATTGTGTTCACCTTTGTCATATTATACGTACTGATGTTTCTTTCTGGTGGATTATTCACCACCTTTTATATTATGCTCATTGCTTGTTTCGTTAGCGTAATCGCTGCCTTGCTCATGCTAATTCGTAAAAGCTTCTTATGGGCAATAGTTGATCTTGCTGCTGCGGGCAGCATATTCATTTATTTTATTAATAATGCTTAAATGTTATTAATCCTTGCAAGAAGCGGGTTTATGGCTGTCACTTAAGTTCCTTAACCTTGAGGACTTATTTCTCTCTTTTTTGCAAGCTTTTAAATAACTTATTTTTTTCCTATAATAGTAGATAATTAAATTTATAAATAATTGTAATACACTCGGATAAGGGTATAATTGAGACAGAAAAGGTGTGACGCCTAAGAAGGAGCGCCCACATCCTTTCTGCAAAATTCAGGGGATAAGGATGGTAATAATGGGCAAAAGTGCAACTGAAACAGACGTCATTTTAATTGGTGCTGGAATCATGAGTGCGACTTTAGGAACACTTTTAAAAGAATTAGTGCCGGATTGGAAGATTAAAGTGTTTGAAAAGCTCGAAAATGCAGGTGAGGAAAGCTCTAATGAATGGAATAATGCAGGAACTGGACATGCGGCGCTCTGCGAGCTTAACTACACTGTCGAAAAATCCAATGGAACTGTAGATATAAGTAAAGCTATCCAAATTAATGAACAGTTTCAGCTTTCAATGCAATTTTGGTCTTATTTGGTAAATCGTAAGCTGATACATAATCCGCAGGACTTTATCATGCCATTGCCCCATATGAGTTTGGTACTAGGGGAGAAGAATGTAGCTTTTTTGAAGAGAAGATTTGAAGCGCTGTCAAAGAATCCTTTGTTTCAAGGAATGGAATTTTCCGATGACTCTAGAAAACTAATGGAATGGATACCGCTTATTTTACAAAATCGTCCATCGAATGAACCTATAGCAGCAACAAAAATCGACACCGGCACAGATGTTAACTTTGGTGCTTTAACGCGCATATTATTTGACCACTTAAAGAGTAAAAATGTAGATCTTCATTATAAACATAGTGTGGATGGAATCAAACGTACGAGCGATGGGTCGTGGGACTTGAAAGTGAAAAACGACAGCGGTACCATTGAAAGCCATACTGCAAAATTCGTCTTTGTCGGTGGCGGGGGAGGAAGCCTACATTTACTGCAAAAATCCGGTATTCCTGAAGGGAAACATATTGGAGGATTCCCAGTAAGTGGAATATTTATGGTGTGTAATAATCCAGACGTTATTGCGCAGCATCATGCAAAAGTATACGGTAAAGCTAAGGTCGGAGCGCCTCCTATGTCTGTTCCCCATCTTGACACCAGATTTATTGACAATAAAAAATCGTTGCTATTTGGACCGTTTGCTGGCTTCTCGCCAAAATTTTTAAAAACCGGCTCAATGTTTGATTTAATAACTTCCGTAAAACCGGATAATCTCCTAACGATGTTGTCGGCAGGTGCAAAAAACATGTCTTTGACAAAATACCTAATCGAGCAAGTGTTGTTATCGAAAGAAAAGCGCATGGAAGAATTACGAGAGTTTATCCCGAATGCCAAAATCGAGGATTGGGATCTAGTTGTGGCAGGCCAACGCGTTCAGGTTATCAAAGATACAGAAGATGGGAAAGGAATCCTTCAATTTGGTACAGAGGTTATTAGCGCCGCAGATGGTTCGATTGCAGCATTATTAGGTGCTTCTCCAGGTGCTTCTACGGCTGTTCACGTGATGCTTGAAGTACTTGACAAATGTTTCCCTCAACATATAAAAGAGTGGGAACCGAAGATTAAAGAAATGATTCCTTCTTATGGCCTTTCACTATTAGAAAATCCAGAGCTTCTGCATGAAGTTCATACTTTAACGGCATCTACATTGGGTCTAGGTGGAAAAGAGCGAGTGCATAGTTAAGCAACGATCAATAACTCGAAGGTATGACGATTGACGGGGATTTTCATTAATAAAACCTATGGATATTAATTCATAGGTTTTTTGTATAGGGAATTCGAATAGAAAAAGGGGGGATATACATGAGACGAGGAATCACTTTTAAGATTCCTAATGAACATGGGAAAATACTTGGAGATCTATTAAAGCCATTTAATACAGAGACATTCCATTGGTATATAGGTGGTGAGGAGTCTTATTTTATTCAAAACGATACGTTGGGTGAGGCTCTGTTTCACAAAGAAATCTATGGAATGGACGGCAGAGTTTTGAAGGAGCTTTTAGAGAGTTACGAATACTATATTATCTTTGCGAACTTTAAGGCTTTTCCAAAAGAGAAGGACGTAATAGATGTTCAGACCTATGAGGAGTTCTTAAATAGTGATTGTCAGCTTGTGCTTTTAGTCGTGGATTGTGAATATGCTACGGTTTATGGTAAAGACCAGGTGAAGCTTGAAGCGCTGTACCATAACGCAATTCGAAATGGATATGTAGATGTTCAATACATTACTAACGAAAATGACTTCAGAACAAGATTATCTGTATCGTAGAAGGAAACCGTAAGGTTGATTTGACGAACAAATCATTCGTTTGTTACAATGTCTCCATTAATTAGGAAAAGGATGAGGACGATGGTTCGTCGTTTGAAACGGTTTAAGAATGTCGCTACTGTATCAAGCTTCTAAGGATAAATGATTCAAATTACTTAGAAGCGAGGGGAAAAGATTGAAACAACAGTTGTTAAACCACTGGTCTGAAATTAAGTATTTAAAGGATATAGTCACCAACCCAATGATTGAGGTAGGGGAGTACTCTTACTACTCGGGTTATTACGATAATCATGATTTTGAAGATGGTTGCGTCAGATATCTCTGGGGGGACGAAACGTCCAGAAAGTTATTTAACCCGATCGAAGATTATGGTTGGCATTTAGATAAATTGATTATAGGAAATTATGTTTGCATTGCAAGTGATGTGATTATTCTGATGGGTGGAAATCACAATCATCATCCTGAATGGATTACCGTGTATCCTTTTGTAGACCAGATTGAAACCTCTTACGAACCCAAAGGGGATACGAAAATAGAAAGTGATGTCTGGATTGGGATGAATGCAATGATTATGCCCGGTGTGAAAATAGGTGAAGGAGCTATTGTTGCGGCAGGATCGGTTGTTGTAAAAGACGTTCCACCATATACAATAGTAGGCGGCAATCCTGCTAATGAGATCCGAAAACGTTTTACAGATCATGAAATCGAAAAGTTAAAGGAAATGCGTTGGTTCGATTGGAAACGTGAGAAAATTGAACAAGCCACGTCTATCTTTTCAAGTTCATCGATTGACCAGTTATATGATTTCTATCAAAGGGAAATAAAATCATAACACAATCACAACAGGCTGCCGGTATGATTCGGCAGCCTATTTTTCTATTAGATAAGGTAGTTTAACAATAATTATTCTTTACCAGATTAATCCTAATTAGTATGATAAAATGAATGGGCTCATCTAATCACTTGGGAGGAAAGTGTGCTAGATATATGAAATATATTGAATTTGGTCTTGGCAATACATGGTTTATTAGAACTGAAACAGAGTTAGAGGATGGAACTGAATTTGAAGAAAAAGGAATTGTGAAACCGGTAAGGTTCCGTTCGCTATATGTCAGGATTTGGATTGGCAAAACCGTAGTTATCATAGACTTAAAGGAAGGTTTTAAAAAAAATAGAAAAGTTATAACGCGTTTAAGATTATTTTTGGTATAACAAGTCTCTAGAATGGAGGAGCAAGATGCCCCCTTTTTTAATACACAAATATAGTCCGCTAAGAGATAAGGCGCAAATTGAACGATTGTTACTTCACAATAATGATCTATTGAAGATTTTTTGTCAGGATGAAGAGACCAACAAAGATAATATTTTGGTTGCCCTCATTAAGGATACACTCTTAGGCTTTCTTTCATTTAATGGGTTCGGAAGAAAACCACAAGCGACCCTATTTGTTAGTAATGAGTATGACATAATGGATGTAGGATCGAAGTTAATAGAAGAATATGAAAAAGTACTTATACATAATGAATTAGTAGAGCATACAGTATTCAATGTTCTTTCTAGCGATGTTGAATTAATCACCGTCTTGGAAAGAAATAATTATCGCGTATACTTTACCTCATATATTATGGAACGAATGGGCGACCCTTTTCCTTCAGAGAATATCCTGGTTAGAAATTATGAGGAGAATGATTACTTTGAATGGGACAGAGTTTGCGAATTAGCATTTTATCATATGCGTCAGCGTATAGGCATGTATCCTTCGTTTTTTTATACACCTGTGGAATGGGAACGGGAACAGTTTACGAAAAATAAAGATAATATGTTTGTAATGACAGTTGATGGCACTATAGTAGCTATAGGGAAAATAGCAGGAAATAAAATAAGTATTGTTGCTATTTCGATAGAACATCAATCACGAGGTTATGGTAGAGCTTTTGTTAAATTTCTTGTTAATGAGATTATTCGCAAGGGCGAGGATAAGGTTACCCTTGAAGTAGTCAAAGGCAATTTTGCAAAATCGTTATATGAAAGTCTTGGATTTAAAGAGACAGAAATGTACCATAACTATATCAAGTATTTTAGACCAGACACTAGACTTAGTGCCCCGCCCGAGAATTATTAATAGGTTCAAATATATAACGACAAGATGGAGGAATATATGGATAAGGTATTATATAAAATAGCCAATTCGATAAGCAGTGAGGTAAAAAGAGTCACCGTTGGGATATCGGGTCATGGTGCATCTGGAAAGACAACGTTTGCCCATAATCTTTTAAAGCTACTGGGACATGAGGGTGTAAATTATATGAATACTGACCCCTATATTATCGGTTCTCATCTTAGAAAGTACACTGTAATCGACTATGAATATAACAATGAACATCATCATAATAAAATGACAGCTTGTCACCCTGCTGCTCATAATATATCCGCTTTAGAAAGAGACATTCGAATGATGCGAGATGGTTTAGATTTTTATACAATAGACACGAATTATTTAAAGAGTACTATGATAGCTTCACAAAACAGAGTGAATATTGTAGAAGGCATGAGCGTTGCTTTTGCAGACCCGAACTTGTTTGATCTGAAAGTGTACTTATATACGGATGGAGACACTGAATTGATGAGGAGGAGTCTACGTGATGTCTCTGAAAGAGGAACAAATATTAATGATTTAAAAAAATCTCATGAAGAACGTAGAATTCAGTATGATTTGTTTATGCATCCTTTCCATCGAAACTTTGATATCGTTTTACAAAATTCCAATGAAGGTTATATTCTTATGAATTCAGGAGGGAATTATGAATCTTGCAAATAAAGTAACTATCGCCAGAATATTATTAATCCCCATCTTCATTCTACTTTTTTCAAAATATCCTGATTGGCCAGATGGAATTTATTATGCAGCCATTGTTTTTATACTCGCATCAGTCACTGACAAACTAGATGGGTATATTGCTAGGAAATATAATCAGATTACGAACCTTGGCAAGTTACTTGATCCATTGGCGGATAAGTTACTCATATCTGCTGCGTTGATCCTACTAGTAAGTCAGCATAGATTATACGCATGGGTAGCATTAGTTATTGTAGCAAGGGAAGTTATCATTACAGGGATTAGACTTGTCGCTGTCTCTCAGAAAATAGTGTTGCAAGCTGATCGATACGGCAAAATTAAAATGGTATCTCAAGTGGTTGCGATTACAGTTGTTATGTTAGACAATCATCCATTCGCCTTTATTACGAATATTCCTATTGATCAAATTTTAATCTATTTTGCATTAATCATAACTGTCTATTCTGGCTTTAACTACATAAAAAACAACTATCATTCTTTAAAAATAGAGAGCTGAGAGAAGAATAATTTAAGAAACAAGGGCTAAACAAAAAGGCTGCTGACTAATCGAGGGCACTGAAAAACGTATGCTTTAAGAATCTGTAAAATGTACCTAAATAGATAAAGGCGAAATTTCACTCCATTCCGAGTAAGATTTCGCCTTTATTTTATGATTTCTTCATGTTTTTTACTTTATTAACGTCAATATTCGTTTGAGATTGACAGCGAATATGGCCATTGCCCCTTGCATGTGCATGCCAACAAGACCTGAGGAAGTTGCCACATCATACCCATGTCGGTGTTTTAATTCACTATTCTTCGCTTCAATTTTATAGCGCTCTTTTGACTTTTCTTTGAAATATTCTCCTTCTTGGAACGCGTGCTGCTCGCTATGCTCCGTTGATTTGATACTGATTGAATAGGTTTTCGATTTTGCTCCTTCTTTATAACAACCTTCTTTTAAGGGGCATTGCTTACACTTATCGATATCAAAGTAATAGGTATCTACTTGATTTGCTCCTACATTTTTTGTCCCCGTACGTGCCCTGCGAGTTGCCATCTGTCCGGCTTTACAAACGTACATTCCTGCATCTTTATTAAACTCAAATTCATTTTCTTTTTTACGTTTTCCTTGCGTAATTAATGGGTGTAATTTGGATACTAATTGCAATCCATTTTCATGGGCATATTGGATATTCTCTTTCTCAGAATAGGCTGTATCTCCAATGATCGTATCGATTTCCATACCCGTTTTACGACTTTTAGTAATCAAGGATTGAAGTTGTTTTCCATCACTTTTTTCACCTGTTGTAATTACTGCAGCTGTAATAATACGTTCTTCATTCATTGCAATATGTGTTTTATAGCCAAAAAAAGAAGAGTCGGCTGTTTTGTGACCCACACGTGCATCTGGATCATTAGAAAATTGAAGGTGCTCCACGTGATCTTCTACGATTTCCTTTAAGTAGTTCAACTTTTCCTTTACCTTTGGATATTCGCGGATACTTTCTTCTTTTTCCACGGCGTCAATTACTTTTTGGCAATAGTCCAGTTCATCCACTAATTCGTTTGTAGTTGTTTTTGGCGGGAATTTATCTTTCATGTTTTCATTGATTTGATAAACGGCCTTGCGCAACAGCTTAGACTTCTCCATCAATATTTCTTTGGGTGATTGCTGATTGAATCGTGATTTCGTGTGGGTAGCATCCACAATAATTGCGCGGCTTTTAATGATTTCTTTTTCCAATGCAATTTCCACCGTTTTTTGAATCAGCATGTCGAGCAGGTTCACATCTTTCAACCGAAGTTTACGAAACTTCGTGAGTGAACTAGGGTTGATGACATCGTCTTCAGGCGCCATATCTAAGAAGTATTTGAGCGACATGTCATATTTAGAACGTTCTACGACATCCACATCGGATAAATCGAAAATCGATTTTAGTAATAAATACTTGAACATACGAATAGGAGGCACGGCATTGCGACCATTATCTAGGCAATATTTATTCTGTAATTCTTCATGAACAAAAGAAAAATCTACGAGGTCATTTATTTGTCGTAGCATATTATCTTTAGGTACGACGATATCGTAAATCGCCATAAATGGACTGAGGTTAAGGGATTGTTGGTTTGAAATCATCCGAGTCACCACCTGAAATTAATACAATCATTATACAGCAAAACAGGACACCCATCCTCGAAAAGATCGAGGATGGGTGTCCTGGAATGGAGTTTTCATGGGCCTCTAAAAGGCGCCTTTATAACTTGAACTTAAAAACATTAGAGGGGTGTAGCGAAGGGGAAATTTGGAACTGGAGGAGCGATAGCGACCGCCTTTGTCTCCGGATTTCAACCGCAAATAGCGATTTAATCAAGAAATCTGGAGACAACAGCGGCCGGTAGTCCAAATATTCCCCGTAGTTAAACCTACTCCTTAAATGTATAGCCTTAAGTTAAATTAGTAACTGGACTTTTTCAGTGGCCTCGACTAATCGGGAGCCTTTTCAAGCATTATCTTAGTATAAGAATAAAAGGGAAGGAAATAACGATTATAAAGAAGTATATTATAAGTCAATCCAAATATATTGTAAAACGATAAAATGTATGTTAGATTCAATTTTGAAAATAACTTGGTGAGGTGTGTTTTATGAAACAAGGATCAACACTTTTTTTAAAGATCGTTATAGTTCTTATTGGACTTCCAGTACTTGCTTTGTGTATATTTTTCGTACCTGCAATTGCGAATTTTGCAGTAGAATTATATCCCGATTATAGTTTTATTAAATATCTCATTTTCATCGATTTGTATGCATCGGCGATACCTTTTTATATTGCACTGTATCAAGCTTTTAAACTGTTAGGCTATATTGACAAGAACAATGCTTTCTCGGAAATATCTGTACGGGTATTAAAAAATATAAAAAATTGTGCAATTACAATCTGTGGTGTGTATGTTGCAGGGATGCCGCTCTATTATCTCATTGGTGAGAAAGATGATGCCCCGGGTATCATAGTTATCGCTATGGTCGTGATTTTTGCTTCCATGGTGATTGCAGTTTTTGCTGCAGTTCTCCAAAAGCTTTTGAAGGAAGCTATTGATATAAAATCAGAAAATGACTTAACGGTCTGAGGAGAAAACAATGGCGATTATTATTAATATTGACGTGATGCTGGCTAAAAGAAAAATGAGCGTAACTGAACTTTCGGAGCGGGTTGGAATAACAATGGCTAACCTGTCTATATTGAAAAATGGAAAGGCAAAAGCGGTACGATTATCAACGTTAGAGGCGATCTGCAAGGCTTTAGAATGTCAGCCTGGCGATATTTTAGAATACAAAAGTGAAGAGGACACTTAAGATATAAATGAACAATATCTCCTCTTATGTTTTTTTATGATCACTTCATTTCCTAGCAGGGCTCCTTCCTCGATCTTTATGAGGAGGGGGCCCTGCTTTGTTATTAAAGATAAAAAATATTTGTAATACAATCAAAATATATTGTAAAACGATAAATGATGTGATAAATTGAATTCACATTATTAACTTTGTGAGGTGCAGTTTATGAAACGAGAAACACTCTTTTTAAAGATAGTTGTTATTCTTATTGGAATTCCGGTTCTTGCTTTGTGTATTTTTTGGTTGCCTACGATACCTAATAAGGCAGCTGGAGATTATCCGATGTATTTGGTTTATCCCGTTCTTATAGGGGTATATGCAACGGTGATGGCATATTTCGTAGCGTTATATCAGGCGTTAAGACTTCTAAGCTACATTGACACGAACAAAGCGTTCTCAGAACTATCCATTAAGGCTTTAAAAAATATAATATACTGTGCAATCATCATCAGTATCTTATATGCGGCGGGCATGCCACTTATTTACGAAATGGCACAAGAAGCCGATGCACCAGGTCTCATAGTACTCGGACTTGTCATGACTTGCGCTCCAATAGTAATAGCGGTCTTTGCTGCTGTTCTTCAAAAGCTCTTAAAAAATGCCATAGAAATAAAATCAGAAAATGACTTAACAGTCTGAGGTGAAAATAATGGCGATTATAGTGAATATTGACGTGATGTTAGCTAAAAGAAAAATGAGCGTTACAGAGCTTACAGAAAGGGTTGGAATTACAATGGCTAATCTTTCTATATTGAAAAATGGAAAAGCAAAAGCGATTCGATTATCAACGTTTGATGCGATTTGTAAAGCTTTAGAATGTCAGCCTGGAGATATTTTAGAATACCTAATGGACGAAGATACTTAAGATGTAAATGAGTAATAGACACTGCAGAATGAAAAGATTAGCATTGCATGACCTGGAAAGGAGAGAGCATCATTGAAATCAATTACACAGCTCCTGCATTTTGGCTATCATCAGGCGATGAGTTGCATATTTCCTATTGCGATCTTTGGGACATTAGCTCTCTCTAACGTAATAGATCTGCCTTATATTTACCGATATGATGCCATTCTTATTATATTGCTTACCGTTCAATATCTTATGTACCGTACTGGATTAGAGACACTAGATGAAATTAAAGTCATCTGTGTATTTCACATTATTGGTTTGCTGTTGGAAATTTATAAGATAAGAATGGGGTCATGGTCATACCCTGAGCCCGGGCTTATCAAGGTATTTGGAGTACCACTTTATAGCGGGTTTATGTATGCGAGTGTCGCGAGCTATATGTGTCAAATTTGGCGTAGACTGAAAATGGATATGACCGGCTGGCCGGGACTTGCTACTGCGGGATCGCTCGGAGCAGCCATCTATCTGAACTTTTTCACGCATCACTTTATTCCTGATTTTCGCTGGTGGTTAAAGGGGCTTGTGCTCATTGTTTTTTGGAAAACTTGGATCATTTATCGGGTACGAAACACTACTTATCGGATGCCCTTGACACTGGCTTTTTTCTTAGTAGGTTTTTTTATCTGGTTAGCTGAGAATATCGCTACATTCTTTAATGCTTGGAAATATCCTGATCAGAATTATGTATGGCATGTGGTTAGTGTCAATAAGATCAGTTCGTGGTTCCTTCTGGTCATTATTAGTGTCATTATAGTTGCTCAGCTCAAACATGTTAAAGCTAACCGTAAAGCGAAAGAGTAGAGTATCAGCTTCAAAGGAAATAGTAGTACATGGAATGAGAATAAATTAGTGATGAGGAGGAGATGAGATGAAATATACAGATTTAAAAGAATTGCAGGATGTGTTATTCTTTGGTCTAATAGAGCCAGAGGTAAATCAACTAAGGTTATCTTTTTGTAAAAGTAAAGTTAGTGATATACCTGAACCACTTATGGTTGGAGAGAAAAGTTCTTCATTAATACAAGTTGATTTTTACTCATACATTGCATATTCGATTAGAAATGAATTCTTTACTTCTTGGGATGATTATGAGGAATTTGACGGAAAAATATTTAGGATTTATAAGAAATCAAGGTATCTTGATTTTATTTCTAATGGAATATTCGCATCAAAGGATTTTCCAGGACCCTATAAGCACTATGGGATCTGTTGTATTGACCATGTCGTTGATATTATTTCAACATCGGAACCTGTTGTAAGGGAAATTAAATGACGTATAACAATGTTCCGGTCATACCAGGACAACCAGTCATGGTCGATGATGATTTATTGCTTTATTTAACTAAAGACTTACAAAGCAAATTGAAAGTTATATAAATGCAGCTCGAAAAACCGATGGCGCACATTGCCTATGCTTGTCTTTTTTAACGATTAGAGTTATTATGGATTTTCAAAGTCGTTAATGGAGGTGCTGAATGAAATATTCCCAAGCGACAGACTATGCGCTTCATGCAATGCTTTATCTGGTGACTGCGGCGTCCGATAAGCCAGTAGGCGTTCAATTGCTTGCTGAGAAGCTGGGTGTTTCACAAACCTATCTGTCTAAAATGATGACCAAGCTAGTGAAGGCTGGACTGATTCAATCTGCACCCGGTGCAAACGGGGGGTATCGTCTCAGACGGAAGTCCGAAGATATCTCTTTTCTGGATATTATCCATGCGATCGAAGGGACTGCTTCTTTGTTCGAATGTAGTCTGGATCACGGAAGCGAGTGCCTGATTCAACAGGTTGTGATTGACGCTGAGAGACAGATGGAGCAGTACTTGGAGAATAAGAAAATTGCAGATTTGGCGAAAACAATGAAGACGGAGTAAAGATCCGTTCTTTTTTGGGAACTATTAAGGATAATACAAGTCCGTAATGACTTTAATATAAAGGAGAATGAGGTATGACGGAATTCTGGGAATCAAGCTTTATAGAAAAACAAACGATGTGGGGATTTGAACCTACAGACTCCGCAATCGTGACTAAGGACTTTTTTCTTGAAAAGAATGTTAAGGATATACTGGTACCAGGTATTGGATATGGTAGAAATGCAAAGGTTTTTATTGAGAGTGGAATAAATGTAACAGGTATTGAGATTTCCCAAACAGCGATTGATTTGGCGAGGGAAAATGGAATTGATATAGGCATTTTTCATGGTTCAGTAACGGACATGCCTTTTGATAACAAATGCTATGATGGTATATTTTGCTATGCACTTATTCATTTATTGAATCATCGTGAAAGAGAGAAGTTTATTAAGGATTGTTATGATCAGTTAAAACCAAATGGATTTATGATTTTTACAACGGTTTCAAAAAAAGCCCCAATGTTCGGAAAGGGTAAGCAATTAGATAAAGATTATTTTGAGACCATGGATGGCGTGAAAATTTTCTTTTATGATTCTGACTCCATAACACAAGAATTTGAAAAATATGGACTGGTAGAGTTTTCAGAAATGGATGAGCCTAATAAAAACATGCAGAATAAACCTTCAATAAATTTTATAATGGTAAAATGTAAGAAAGAACTATAAGCGAGAAGTTTGACATATCGAAGATAGTATATTTCAAAAGAAGGTAGGAGTTATGCAGATGAGCAATATTATTGATTATTACTCAAGCTTTGACGAGTGGGGTAGGCTGGATAGAGAACCATTAGAGTTCATTATTAATCTGCATTATATCAAGAAATATATGCCATCAACTGGGAAGGTGCTGGATAATGGCGCAGGACCCGGTAAATACGCCATGGAACTGGCTAAGCTCGGATATAAAGTAACCCTTTCAGACATAACACCTAAATTAGTTGAAGTAGCAACGGAAAAGGCAGCTGAACTAGAATTAACTCAGCAATTTGACGGGTTTCATAACTAGAATGCGATAGATTTAGAAGGAATACCTGATGAGAACTATGATGTTTCGCTGATGCTCGGTCCTTTAGAGAGACCTTTAATAACAGCACGAGCAGATGGGAAAAGCTATATTTATGCTAACTACAACCCTAAATATGCACAACAAATAATAACTATATTTAGAACGTTTTATAACTTTTGTTGGACAACAAAAGTTTGGGATAAAGAGCTGACCCCTGCACAAAGACTTGGTATTACTGATAAAGATTTTGATTACAAAGATATAATATATTTTAGATAATTTTTTTATGAAAATAGCACAGGTTATTAGCCTGTGCTACACAAGAAAATAATATTGTATATATATTATACTTATTATTTTGCTGTATTTATAATCGTATTACTTATGCCATTCTGATTTTAATATAGCATATTCATATGTGTCAAACCATATAGGTTGTCCATTGCTATCGGTTTTAAAATAAACATTTTGTAAAAGCAGACCTTCACGTCTCATTTGTAAACGCTCAAGAAGCTTCCAAGAACCAGTATTCTTTGGACTACACATAGCAATAATACGTCTTGCCCCTAAATCTGAAAATGCGTAGTCAAGCAATCTTTTTGCACTTTCTGTGGCATAACCCTTGCTTTGATACTTTCTATTAAAAACATAACCCAATTCACAAGTATCAAAGTCTCCTTTACTTAAATATAGGTTTCCAATTAACTTTCCACTTTCTTTTAAGCAAACTGCATAAAAGGATTCATTATTTGCTCTATTAATTGCTTCTTCTTTAGCTTGATTTTCAGAATAAATATCATAAGGCTCAAATTTAACAACTTCTTCATCACATAAATATTCATATAAATCATGCCAATCATTTTCCTTAAACTTTCTAATAATTAATCTATCTGAAACTATACTTTCCATCTTTATCTCCCTTTCTATTCTATAGGAGATGTATACCTCCTATAATTTTAACTGGTCTAAAAATTTCTACTTTCATGAAAATTTCTCCTTTCTTTAAAATTAAATCTATATATATTAATAGATTGCTAAATAAAAATAATATTCACTTCACAAATTATAACAAATTTGTAAAAACGAATACCAATATTATACAACATTTATATCTAATTTTCTACTAAATTCAATTTCAAGTTAATGATTATGCTTAATATAAAATCTAAAAGCACAGGTGAAAACGCCTTTGCTTTTGACTAAATTTTTAGGTTTTATTAGTAAATATACTTTGTGATTTTATCTGTGAATACTTATAAAATTTTATATAAAGCACTTCAAAACGTAACCCGTTACAGTTACTAGACTGGCGCTCTTATTTTTGAAGTGTTGACTGTTACCTAAGGGATCAGTTTAGAATGATACTGAGGTGATAGCATTGTTAATAAGTGAAGTTTCGAAAATATGTAATATAACAAAAAAATCCATTAGTTATTATGAGCAACAAGGACTTCTAGATTTAAAATGCTCTGAGAATGGGTATCGAAATTACAATGAAGATGACATAGCTATATTGAAAGAGATTGCTATATACAGAAAACTTGGGTTGAGTGTTCCTGATATTAAACTAATTCTAACGAGTAAAGATAAATCTAAAGCGCTACATGATTTCAAATTTATTAAAGAATTTCTCTTGCAGCAAGAAAAAGTCCAATTTGATTGCTTCAATTATTTGCTCGAAAGTGAGTCTTCTAGCTTTTCCAGGTAATTATGGACTGTATTTGTATTTTCACTTCGGAAAATTCTTTGACGAGAAGATTGATACGAATGACAAAATTATTGCCTATAATCGAATAGTTGAATTCCTTGATAATATGGGTAATTTGGAGTTCCCGGAGGATTTGCAAGTATTCCTTGCAGAATCATTCGATGCTTTGTCACGGACACATCTAAAGAAAATGGCTGCAGACTTTGATTCAATTATGAATGACTTGGATAACTACTTGGAGGTTAATCATGAATCTGTAGTTGGCTATTTAGAATATCGTAATTCTGACGATTTTAAAGCTAGTCCTGCTTATAGGATGCAGCAAATTTTAGTTGAGTTTCAAAAGAGTTCAGGTTATTACGATATTTTTATTTCAAATTTGAAAATAATCAGTAGTTCGTATAGAACGTATCTCGAAAAATTACATGTGGCCAATGAAAAGTTCATTTCTCGGTTCCCGCAACGATAACAAAATAAAAGCACAAAGCACCAGTACGATTGACGTGTGTTTTGTGCTTTATATAGGATGGACTACATTTACACATGAAGTGTGTAACGATTAGCTTTACTCAACTCTCGAATCATTTCGAGTTCCTCCGAAGACAGCGGGGCTGTCTCAGCAACCGTTACATTTTTCTTCAATTGCTCCATGCTACTCGCTCCTGGGATAATCACAGCCACGGATGGATTAGCTAGCGGATAATGAAGTGCCGTTTGTGCTAGGGGGCGAGAGTGACTCGTTTCCTGCACAAGCTGATCATGCAATTTCAGAAGCTCCTCACTACTGTAATCTAAGTACTTCTTCTCTGCCTTGCTGCGGCCATTCTCCGAAAGGATGCCACCCGCCAAAGGACCCCGAGCAATTAGACTAATCCCATGCTCGGCCAGCAGAGGGAGAATTTCTTCCTCAGGACGTCGATCTAAAATGCTGTATTGGCTCATTACACTGACTATGTTTGATTTTTTTACATACTCTCTAATGACATTAGGTCGAATAGAAGAGATCCCATAATATCGGATTAGCCCCTCTTGCTTAAGTTCTTCAAAGGCTTCAATGGTCTCATCCATCGGATCATCAATTGTTCCGCCATGCAGCTGATACAGATCGATATAATCCGTTTGGAGGCGTCTGAGACTGTCTTTGACTGCGGATTTGATATAGGATTTCGATGGATCCCAGCTCCAGCCTTCTTGGCCTGAAATTCTGCGGTTGCCCACTTTTGTACTCAATATCACATCTCCGCGGCGGCGACGAATCGCCTTACCGATGATCTCTTCATTGCGCCCCTCATCATACAGATCGGCTGTATCTAAAAAGTTAATGCCTTGATCGAGCGCCTCATGGACAATGGAAATGGCTTTTGCCTCATCCGTACCTAAGGACATGCACCCGAGTCCTATTTCACTTACATATAAATCGGATTGCCCCAAGCGATTCTTATTCATAGGTTGTTCCTTTCTGATTCCGTTGATTGTTATATTATAACGTCTTATATTATTGAATTCGAATATTCATGCTTGATTTCCTTTGACTTTATAACCTATAGGTATTATCGTCATAGCATATGTTATTTACTAGATGGCTGATGGATAGGGAGAGACTTGAACATATGGAACAGGCAATGTTTGCAGGTGGATGCTTTTGGTGCATGGTTACACCATTTGAGGAGTTACCAGGCATCCAAGGGATTGTATCAGGATATGCTGGAGGATTAACCGAGAACCCAACTTACGAAGAAGTCAAAACCGGAACAACAGGACATTACGAGGTGGTACAAATTACATTTGATCCGGCGCTTTTTTCATACGAGAAGCTGCTAGAATTATATTGGCCTCAGATTGATCCCACGGATGATGGTGGACAATTTCAGGATAGAGGAACACAATATCGGACAGCCATCTTTTATTATAATGAAGAACAACGATTAGCAGCCCTTGCCTCGAAGGAGCAGGTTGCTGTCAGTGGTAGATTCTCAGGACCAGTCGTGACGGAAATCCTTCCAGCGCCAACCTTTTATCGAGCAGAAGAGTATCATCAGGACTATCATCACAAGAATCCTAAGCATTATAAAGAGGATCGTGAGCAATCCGGACGGGATACCTTTATCGCTAAACACTGGTAATCACTGAAACATAACTTCTAAAGTAATTAAGAGCATCCTTTGTCATTCGTGGCTTACGGGGTGCTTTTTTTATCATATGCAAATTTTATTTATTTTAAATTCTACATACTTTCTACACATTTATAGACTAAACTACTCTAAATCAAGCGAGAAAATCAAAATGGAGGGTTTAGGATGAAAAAAATCATACCCATAGTTGCTGTTACATTGCTTCTAAGTGCAGTGTTAACTGGCTGTCAATCGAGCATTAACACCTCATCTGGATCAGACAAGCAAGCTGTTATATCGTCAGTAGATCAACCCTGGATAGCAACAAAAAACACAACACGCATTAACACTTCTGACCCTATTGAGGCAGCAGTTATAGTCTCACAAACGTTATGGACCGCACAGACCAAAAACAATAGACCCTCAAGTGTAGTGTTAACGGATGTGAGCAATTGGCAGATTGCCGCGGTCAGTGCGGATTTGATTCATCATCCGAATAATGGCCCCATTCTGTTTACAACTAAAGACGGTGTTCCCGAGGTAACATTAGCAGAACTTAAGCGATTGAATCCTTTAGGTGCGGAAGGAAATAATGGTGTACAGGTAGTGCTCGTCGGGCCCATGGCTTCAAATGTGGAAGAAAAATTAAAGACAGTGGATCTGAAAGTAGACCAAATCGAAGGGGACGAGCCAGCAGCTGTAGCTCAAGCCATTGATACTTATTACGCAAAAGCCTCCGGTGAACTTCCAAAGGCAGTCATTGTAGGTTCCATGGATAGTCCTGAGTACACGCTTCCTGCAGTGAACTGGATTGCCCATATGCCAGAGCCGCTACTTTATGTAACAAAAGAAGAAATTCCAAGCTCCACGGTCGATGCTTTGAAAGAACGCGGAGGTACGGCTACGATTTATATCTTAGGGCCTGAAGACGTTGTATCAACATCTGTAGAAAAGCAATTGCAAGAATACGGAACAGTAACCCGTATAGCTGGAAAAAACGCTTATGAGAATGCCATTGCTTTTGCTACATTTAAGGACGCTAGCAACGGATTCGGCTGGGGCATAACGACGCCTGGACATAACTTGTCTTTGTTAACAACCGATTCAACGATGTTGGCGATCGCCTCTGCACCTTTTTCACATTTAGGGAAACACGCGCCACTTATCTTTACGGAAAAAGACGGGTTGCCAGATTCCGTGATGGAATATATGATGACCCTTCAACCTAAATTTCAAGATTCACCAGCGGAAGGGCCTTATAACCATGCTTGGTTAACTGGGGACATCAGCGCAATAAAAGAGAAGGCCCAAAGTGAAATCGATGATATGCTGGAAATCTCACCGGCTACAGGAGGCAATCCACATTCCGGTCACTAAGGGTATGACGGGCTGGCATCATTAGGAATGATGTCGGCTTGTTCTGTGTTTATTTTGTATAATAAGAAGAACTAGGCCACGAAGAGGGTGAACGACTTGAATAAGCTTCAGGTACTGATCGTTGATGATGAATGGAACATGCGGAATTTAATACGGATTTATTTAACGAAAGAAGGAATAACGACTAGAGAAGCGTCAACGGGGCATGAAGCACTAACTCTGTTGAAACAACATAACTTTGATCTAATCCTATTGGATGTGATGATGCCAGATATGGATGGATGGCAGGTCTGTAAAGCCGTTAGAGAGGTTAGCTCTGTCCCCATTCTAATGCTTACAGCCCGTTCGGAAACCAAAGACAAGGTACGTGGCCTTGGCATAGGCGCGGATGACTATCTCACCAAACCCTTCGAGCCGGAAGAATTAGTGGCAAGGATTTATTCTTTGCTCCGTCGTTCGCTGCTTACATTGACCCAACAACCTCTGAAAAAGGTTCTGACCTACCCTGAGCTAGCGATTTACCCGGAAGCTCGTGAGGTACATATTCTTGATACAGTAGTTGAATTTACACTCAAGGAATTTGATCTGCTAACGGCCTTGGCGCAAAATGCTCACCGTGTCTTTACGAGAGAAGAACTAGTGGAGCGTTTATGGGGCAATGATTATGAGGGTGAGAACCGTGTCATCGACACACATATTAAGAATATTCGCGAGAAATTACATAAGGCTGGCCTGTCTTATAATCCTGTTCAGACGGTATGGGGGTTAGGCTATAAATTTGAGATCCCAGGTAATCATATATGAAGAATAATATTATCGGACTGAAGCTCGGGTCGGTCATTATGTCTGTTTTTTTAGTTGTTTTGCTTATTCTTGGGATTACAATAGACCGAATGTTTACCAGCTTTTATTACAACGAGATGCAAAAAGAAACCGAGGAGCTAACCTCTCACTTTATCGGAATGGCTGAATCGCCGGATAGTTCAAACGAGCAGATGATGAGTACTTTTGCAGAGTTTTCGGACGTGAGTATATTTAATATTTCAAAAGACGGTAGTGTAATTCTACATTCGGGTGTTCATGACCGCGCAGATCGTTCATTCATAAATGCTTCAGATATTAGTCGGATATTTGCCGGAAAAAGTGTGAATTTTGAGTATACAGATCCTACAGGACATAGATATTTCATCACAGGAAAACCAATTTCAGATGGTCACGCCATCCAGTCTGCACTCTATGTAATGTCCTCTACAGAGAACATGAAGCAATCCTTGGCTTCTATCCGTAACTTGTTGCTGCTCGCAGGAATTGGGGCTTTTATATTGGCACTAGGGATCACGGGAATAATTAGCTTGCTGTTATCAAGACCGCTGATCAAAATGCAAAAGGCGACTCGAAAAATCGCTGCTGGTGAATTAGAAACTAGACTTTCCATAAGGAGCAACGATGAGATCGGATTTTTGGCAGGAGCTATTAATGACCTTGCTGTAGATCTGCAAAGATACAGAGATACACGTCAGGAATTTCTAGCCAACATTTCTCATGAGCTGCGAACACCCATCACCTATTTGAAAGGGTATACCAAGGTCGTAAAGGATGGTCTTTATGAGACCGAAGGGGAGCGAGATCTGTATTTGGATATTATTCACGAGGAAGCGCATCGGCTCGAGCATCTGGTAGATGATCTATTTGAACTGGCAAAGATGGAGGAAGGTAAAGTCACACTTACGCTGGATTGGATAGATCTTAAGCATATGGCAGAACAAGCGGTACGCAGAGTGGAACTGAAAGCCAAAGAGAAGGGAAT
This sequence comes from Paenibacillus sp. FSL K6-0276, assembly GCF_037977235.1. Lineage (NCBI taxonomy): Bacteria > Bacillati > Bacillota > Bacilli > Caryophanales > Paenibacillaceae > Paenibacillus > Paenibacillus sp. FSL K6-0276. The sequence continues at coordinate 2,832,325 of NZ_CP150276.1, forward strand.
TCAGCTGAAGATTACGTATCATGGAGATTCGTATAGAGTTCGTGGAGATGAAAAGCGTATGGAACAGATTATGATGAATCTTCTGGAGAATGCGATCCGTTATACGGATGAAGGTGAGATTACTGTCCATGTGAATGAGGATGTTGACGAGGATTCTGCTGTATTTATTGTAGAAGATACCGGAATAGGTATTCCTGAGGAAGAACTACCCTATGTTTTTGAACGATTCTACAGAGTTGAGAAATCACGATCGAGGCAATACGGGGGTACAGGTCTTGGACTTTCTATTGTAAAAAAGCATGTGGAATTACATGGAGGCACCATTCGGATTACAAGTCAGCCTGGAATCGGAACCCGTTGCGAGGTCCAACTGCCTAGATTACCAAAATCCGAAAAGTAAGAGCAAAAGGAGACTTTGCGTGTATACGCGAAGTCTCTTTTTACTTGCAGTCAACTAAGCTATTTTGCTGGTTCAAGCTCTTCAAGTGCCCATTCGCAAAATTGTATAGAGCTCTCCATATCCAGCACTCGTTTCCGAATCAGTAAATAGCGTCCAAAAGTCGTTGCTTTTAATTCACGAGTCTCACCTCGTTCATCACGCAAGACTTCGTTGGCTTTCAGCAAGACCTTGTAACGCTCCAGCTCGCTTTTACAAAACTCCGCTCGTTTTTGTAGAAGTTCTTTTGCCTCCTCGGGTTTGGAGAGCCATAGACTATACAGCTTAAAATGTAGCTCGTCCCTTAGAACTGGAGGCTCAGCTGGTGTTTCCACCCATTTCCGCAATTGCTCAAGTCCTGCTTCCGTAATGGAGTATTCCTTTTTATCCGGCTTATCCGACTGTTCAATGAGTTGATATGAAATGTAACCTTGCTGCTCCATGCCCATTAGAAGAGGGTAGATTTGACTATGTCCGGCTCGCCATAACGGTTTGATATTCTGTGTTAATTCATATCCAGACAACGAGTTAGCACTAAGTAAAGCAAGAAGTCCATAAGACAGTGTATTCATTACTCTGAAGCCCTCCAGTTATTATAAATCCGTTATTATTGTGATTTTTGGGGCTATGTCATCATTGACATATTACCCATACGATTATAACATTATTTAAGTTAAATTATATATGTAAAAGTAGACATATAAAAAATAAGGAGGGGTAGCGTGGACGTTAAGCAAGAAAGTAAAATACATTTTTGGCCTATAATGATTGCCATATTCTTTGGAAACTTCGTTTCTGTCTTAAGTACAACGACCATCAACATTGCTGTTCCTCTTTTAATGAATCATTTCCATTCGAACCTGAACACTATGCAATGGATGGTTACAGGTTTTATGCTCGCTACGGGTGTAACTGCACCACTTGCAGGATATCTGGGTGGGAGATTCAGCTATAAGAGACTTTATCTATTCGCCTTGATAGGATTCACCATGTTCTCCTTACTCTGTGCAATAGCTTGGAATCCAACCTCTCTGATTGTATTTCGAATGCTTCAAGGTTCTTGCAGTGGGCTGATTATGGCTTGTACGATGACCATCATATTTCAAGTGATCCCGGCAGAACGCAGACCTTTCGCCGTAAGCCTGTGGTCGCTGTCCGCGATGGTTGCCCCAGCCATAGGTCCGACGTTTAGCGGATGGTTACTTCAGTATGCTAGCTGGCACTGGTTATTTTTAATTAACATCCCCATTGGAATCATTGCTATTATTCTAACCCTAGTGTTAATTCCTTACTATCGAATGAATGTTCCGAAGTCATTTGATATTCCTGGATTCCTTACCGTTGTACTGGGCAGTTTATCTTTGTTAACCGCATTTAGCCAAGGCAACAGTTGGGGATGGAGCTCCTGGAGAACCTTATCATTAATACTTGTGGGTGTCGTTCTTCTAGTTTTCTTTGTCTTGCACGAGCTGAAGGCGGAAGTGCCTCTGCTGAATCTGCGTGTCTTCCGAAATCGCCGCTTTACTGCCATGCTTAGTATCTACAGTTTGGTGACGATAGCGATGTATGCTGGAACCTACTTAACTCCATTGTTCTTACAAACGGTAGAAGGAGCAACAACGCTTAAAACGGGGTTAATCTTATTACCATCTTCGATCCTCCTCGCTTTGTTAAGTCCAATTGTGGGTAAGATGTATCCGAAGTTTGGGCCTGTGAAGTTAATTTCCGCGGGTATTGTATTTATTTTCATCGGCTTATTCATGATGAGTCGGCTGCATACGAACGTTTCTTACAGCTTTATTATGTGGGCGATGGTCGTTCGGAATCTAGGAATCGGATTGGCGAACGTCCCTAGCAGTACGGCATCTATGGAGGAAATTCCAGTCGAATGGTCGGGTCATGCCACTTCGATCAACAACTGGGTTCGTAATGTGTTAAGTTCACTCGGGATTGCAGTTTTCACCTCTATATTGTCTACTAGATCCATGCTTCACTCTAAAGAGTTAATCAGCTCAGGTGCAAGTAACACAGATTCGATACGATTACTATCGTTCACGATGGGTGTGAATGATGTATTCGTAGTCGGCTCAATTATCGTATTGTTTGGATTACCACTTATGTTTTTATTGCGCAAGAAGCGTAGTGTAGTATCTGTCCCAAGTGCGGGATAACCTTCTCATCAAATTAGAAAAGCAGACCAAGGGCTTAGCCTTGATCTGCTTTTTTTAATTTTTTGATGCTTAGTTAATGCATCATACCGTCCATACCGCCCATACTACCCACAATTTCCGGATTGATCATCCCAAAGATCATCGCGATATGCGCTACAACCAAGAATCCACTGATGAGCATAAAATGAAGCTTCATTTTCTCCGCTTCCGTACGTTTGCGAGCGATCAGACCAAGATCTAACAAAGCTAGTGGTAATAAGAAGAGCACTCCGCTTAAATAGAAACCTACGACTACCACGTCCACCCACGTATGCCACTCGCCATTCACTGATAAAGGAATGAACGCGGTAGGGAACAAGTAGAGGAATACACCCGTGAAGTACAATCCGGCGAGAATGCTACAGACTTTGTTGAAGGTCCGTAACGAGCCCTTTAGATTCTTGGTGAACAAAATAATAAACTCTGTAACGGTGATCGTCTCAGCAAAAATCACGGGGATCGCCATGAATAAAATCAAGTTCCAAGGCTGATTATCCGCTAGCAAAGACATATAATGCGTCATATTCATAAAATACTCCTCCGATTTATAAAAATAACTTTCGTACTGATCGTATTCGAGAAGTATGTGGAAAGTATGTAGAAACGAAGGTATTATAAATACATCCATTAATAACAGTCGAGGGGAGCAAGACAACCGTGGGAAGAGGACTACAAAGTATTTTATTTGATTTGGATGGGACATTAACGGACCCTAAAGAAGGCATTACAAAAAGCGTAGAATACGCATTGAACAAATTTGATATTCAGATCGAGCATTTGGATATGCTTCTTCCTTACATAGGCCCACCTCTTTACGATTCATTTATTGAGCTACATCATTTCTCAGAGGAACAAGCGCGACAAGCGGTTATCTTCTACCGTGAGCGTTACAGCACTGTTGGGCTGCTTGAGAATATGGTGATTGATGGTATACCACAATTGCTGGAAGGCCTTAAGAATAAAGGATATTCATTGTATGTAGCCACCTCCAAGCCTACTGTTTTTGCAGAACAAATCCTTGAGCATTACAAACTAGATCATTATTTTGAGCATATCGGAGGTAGTAATCTGGATGGTACCCGTTCCAAGAAGAAGGCTGTTATTCAGTTCGTACTTGATCAGAATGCTATTCTTCCAGAGGAAGCGCTAATGATTGGGGACCGTGAGCATGATATCATCGGAGCCAAAGGTTGTGGAGTGGAATCTATCGGTGTAACGTTTGGTTACGGGCCTAAGGAAGAACTTGAGAAAGCTGGGGCAGATCATATCGCCTATCGTGTAGAAGAAATTGCGGATATCATCCAACATATATCATTAAGAGAGCGATGTGCGAAATGAGCCAACATCTTAATTCAATCTTGGAGGGCTCTACAATCAAGCTGGTTCCAATGGATGAAAGCCATGTAGAAGGGCTAGTGAGAGTGTTAAAAAATCCAATCATTTGGGAATTTACTTGGCGAAAAATAACGTCGGACGAGCAGGTGCAAGATTTAATCACAACAGCGTTCGCTAATCAAAAAAACGGATCGCAAATCCCCTTCGTCATCATTGAAAAAGCGTCTGGACAAATTATCGGAACTACTCGAATCATGCACCCGGATTTGATCCATCGCAGTGCTGAAATCGGATGTACGTGGATCTCGCCTGAGTACTGGAGAACTAGTGTGAATACAGAGGGCAAGTCATTACTGCTTCACTATTGCTTTGAAAAGCTAGAGCTGATTCGTGTAGAATTTACAGTGGTGAAGACTAACTTGAGATCACAAAGAGCAGTAGAACGATTAGGGGCTGTAAAAGAAGGGGTTCTACGCCAGCATAGAATCAGATCTGACGGTTCGATTCATGATAATATTGTCTTTAGTATTTTGGATAAAGAATGGCCTTCGGTAAAAGAGAATCTTCACTATTTATTAAATGAGAAGTACACATAATTATAAAAAAAGCAAAGAGTCCCTCTCTTAATGAGAAGGACTCTTGTTCTATAGTTCAGCCACTAGGCTGCATACCCGTCAAGTTGCGTTCCATTAACACAATGTTGTTTGGAGTAATCGTAGCATCTTTTTCAAAAATACTGACGATCATGATTTGACCACTTAATTTAGTGGAATTGATAGCTTGCGTAAGAACTGGAGGGACGCCTGTGACTTCAAAAGCAACATCCACGCCACCATTGGTACGTTTTTGAATTTCATCGACCACATCATATTGTTTAGGATCGATTACAATACCACCAAGTTCTTCGGCTTTGCTCTTACGTTCTTCAGAAAGTTCTACTACATAGATTTCTGCTGCGCCGGATGCTTTCAAAGCTTCAATTACAAGCAAACCGATTGGACCAGCACCGAATACTACAGCTTTATCTCCAACCCAGACGATCGTGGTGATTTTGCCGGATACCGGGGAACGTTATTTAACAACTGCGCTGTTTGATTTTAATGAATAGATTGAACCGACCTACAACAAATTTGTCCAGTCTTAACAAATTAGGTCTGGAGTACGTAGATCTATATTTGGTTCACTGGCCTGTGAAAGGCAATTACAAAGACACCTGGAGAGCGCTTGGAAAACTATATAGTGACGGTAAGGTTCGTGTCATTGGTGTCTCAAATTTTCAAATTCATTACATAGAAGACCTAATTAACAGAGGCCACAGTCAAACCTATGGTTGATAAAGTGGAACTCCATCCGCTATTAAGCCAAGTGGAGCTTATTATTGAGAATTCCGATGTATACGATTTTGAATTGTCCACGGAAGAAGTGGCGAGAATTAACGAACTGAATCAAAATCATCGGATGGGTGCAGACCCAGATAATTTAATTTCTAGTTCTGAATTTATATAAAAATAGGAGGCTCAGCACAATGTTGAGTCTTTTTGTGTTTTAAGAATGGATGGAAACTTAAGGAAGGGGTAGCTCTGTGAGAGTATCTTTGGATGAGTGATTGAGGATCGATCAATAAATCACCTTATTTTACCAATGGTTATGATACAATATAGCATAAATCGTGGTAGTTCAACTAAAAGGAGTGTGAAGAGGATGAGTGTTTTCAAGAAATTAAGAAATAATTATGTGATTTGGCATGCAAACCGCATTAAGTTACTGGAGTTTTCATCAAGCACAATAGCTAGAAAAAAAGTAGTTTTTTCCGGTAGAGTTCAAAATGTAGGATTCCGCTTGGAGATATATTCTATTGCTCAAAGAATGAAATTAACGGGATGGGTTAGAAATTTAAAAGACGGAAGTGTAGAGGTAGAATTGCAAGGAGGAGAGCAGGAGATCTCTTTTTTAGTCCATTGCATGCAGTCATTGAAACGGGCATCTGTAAAGAAAGTGACTATGATCGATCTGCCTATTAATGAGAATGAGGAAAACTTTTCAATAGTGAAATAAAGTACATATAGTTAAGCTGAATGCATGAAAGTTTTAGTATTAACAGGGTTCACAGCAGAAAACAGACTAAGATAAGAGCCTTCTATCGTTGGGTATTTCGTGTTATCAAAAACATTTAACAAACACCTATATGAGGATAAAAACATGAATAGATTAATTGGGACTAAAGTTTCTCAGTTCATTCTTCTGATCATTTTAACAATAGCTTGTTTTATATATGGTGTTGAAGTATTTGATAAGTTCGATGGTCAGTTATTCAGTCACTATATCATTAGGATTTCAGACAAATCGATTAATATTTCGTAGAGATCATAATAAATTATCAGATTTTTTGATAGCAATACTGATTAACTTGATTATTATTATTTTTATTATTATTGCTATATCTAAACATCAGCGTGCTGATCTTTTTATGTAGATAAGGAGGTCTAGGCGCTTCATATAACATATTATTGACAAGTACAGCATCGAATAGGAAAGCGGCAGCCTACGATTATTTTAGTCATAGGCTGCCGCTATTTAAATTAAATGATAGTCTCAATAGCCTTGCTTTCTCTGAACAATAGATGGCCGAAATGTCATTCTTCGCCGTGTAATTTATTGATTAGAATAAAATGGAACTATTGTGTAAGCTGAGCGTAACCGATAAATAAGAGAGATTATGATAGATCAGGAGGTACATATGAACTACAGAACTTTAAAAAAAATGCTACTTACCACACTTGCTACTCTAATGTTAAGTGTACTGCTGCTTCCGGTTTTGACTTCAGCCAAAACCGCGGTGCCTAAGCATACCGGGTCATTTTATGTGAATGATTTTGCGAATGTGATCGACGAGAAAGCTGAGAATTACATGGTGAACTATGGGATTCGATTACACCAGGATACGGGCGCTCAAGTCGTGGTGGTGACAGTCGATTCTACAAATGGAGTTTCGATGGAAGAGTATGCAACTTCGCTATTCAATAGCTGGGGCGTAGGCTCTGCTGATAAGAATAACGGGCTTCTATTGCTGCTTTCTATAAAAGATGATGACTACTGGGCGGTACAAGGTAAGGGTATTGAGGACACGTTGCCTAACAGTAAGATTAAAGAAATTCTTTCTCAATATCTTGAGCCGGATTTTGCAGCTAAAACTTATAGTAATGGCGCACGCAAAACGTATGGCGCTTTTATTCAAGCCATGGGTGGGACCTGGGTGGAAAATGTCGGTACCAAAAACTATGTATCCGACAATGCCGGTGTACTCAATAAAGTGACAAAGGATTATTTGAACGAATCTAGCAATAGATATAAAACTACAACTGGCAGCGGAATTTATGTGGTTACTGTAAAGAATGCAGGAGATAAAACACTTCAGGATTACACCTATATGAAGTTTGCCTCCGTTGCCGCAGGTCCTAAGGATGTTATGCTCGTGCTAGACATTGGTGGAGACAACTATCATGTTCTTCAAGGGAAGGACATCGACAAGGTTCTAACTAACGATGCAATCAGCAATATTTTGGATACCGTACTTGAGCCCCAATTTGTGAAAAAAGATTACGGAACGGGAGCTACGGCGACTTCCAATGCTTTGTACAGTTTCTTGTTGGCAAGAGCAGATCATTCAGTTGGAGCGACGGGAGCTACAGGAACTACGGGAAATAGTGGAGGCACAGCTGGTTCAACTTCTTCCTCTACAAGTGCTTCAGCAAAGGATACCGGGGTCAGTATAGGTAAGGGTCTACTAATGTACGCATTGTTGTTTGGCCCGCTTATATTGTTCGGATATGGACTTTCACGTCGCAATAAATATATTGAAATGTATGGCTTGCCATTTAATCCATATAGCCCAAGAAATATTCGACGGTATGGAAATTGGTACGGTCAAGCGGATTACGGTTATGGTAGACGTTGGCATAGACGTTATTATCACCATCATCATAGAAACACACCATCAAATAATTCCCATTCAAGCTTTTGGGGAAACAGCGGTGGAGGCGGCTCTACTAATGGTGGTGGAGCAGGACGATATTCCTCAAGCAACGAGAACCGTGGTGGTGGAGGTTCCAGTAGTGGCGGAGGTGCAGGAAGACATTCTTCAAGTTCTTCCAGCAGTAGTTACTCTAACAATGATAGAGGCTCCTCAGGTGGAGGAGGTTCTTCCGGCGGTGGTGGTTCATCTGGTGGTGGTGGTTCATCTGGTGGTGGGGGTTCATCTGGTGGTGGGGGTAGCGCTAGCAGTGGTGGAGGAGCAGGAAGACACTAATTTGCTGAGAATGTAAAGATGAGCAGGTCTCCGAATTATTGGAAGCCTGCTTGTTTTGTTTTAGGTTGTTACTTATTTGTTTTAGGTTGTTACTTAATAGAAACTTTTCATGAAATTTATCGTCTATGATAAGGTTAGATATTAATAGTCAGGGAGGAAAAAGAAGTGAGCACTTCATCATTACCTCAACGTTCCACCGTACGCAAAAAGAAGCCAACAAAAAAACGTAAGAAACGGAGCTTTTTCCGAACACTATCCAAAGTGTTTCTATTCTGCTTAATTTTGTTGATTGCTGGAGGTGGTTGGTTCTACTTTGCACCTTCGGCTAAAAATCTGCGCTATTCAATCGCTGATACACTGATTACAACACAGCACCGCTACATGGCTAAATATATTATTGGCGAGGACGGATTAAAAGACAGAGTGACTGAATATAGCTCCCTATTTGAAGAGATGGGGGTCGAAAAGGATACACACACCATCACTCCTGAACCAGAAGTAAAAGAGAAACCGCTGGTCGAGATAGAGAATGTCTCAGGTAGTGGATATTCCGGATATGTCATGATCGTTAATGATCCTACTAAAGTCCGTCTAGGAATTCCACATAAGGTAGGGTCAGGTGAGAAAGTAACTAGCATGGTGAAGCGTACAGGTGCTATTGCGGGCGTTAACGGTGGTGGGTTCGCCGACCCCAACTGGAAAGGTAACGGGTTTAAACCTATCGGTATTGTGATCTCACAAGGTAAGTTATATTACAACGGTCTCGGTGGTAAGAAATCCACACAGATCGTAGGTCTTGATAAACAAGGGAAAATGGTTGCTGGGAATTATACTTTAGATGAGATTAGTAAAATGGGTGTTCAGGAGGCAGTTACTTTTAGCCCACGTCTGATCGTCAATGGAAAAGGATTGATTAAGAACGCGGCTGAAGGCTGGGGGATTGCACCTAGAACAGCGATGGGTCAGCGTGCTGACGGAGCGATTATATTTGTTGTTATCGATGGAAGACAGCCTACTTATAGTATTGGGGCAAATCTGTATGATGTGCAACAAATCCTTCTCAAACATGGGGCTGTGATTGCAGCGAATCTGGATGGAGGTTCTTCTACCGTGCTTGTAAAAGACAACGAGATTATGAACAAGCCATCCTCTCAGTATGGTGAACGATATTTGCCTACAGCTTTTTTAGTATTCGATCACCCAGAGCAGGTCGATATGCCGAATATTTGGAAAGGGCTCGACCCCTCCAAAATTGATGCTGCTAAGAAGCGTACGCACTAAAGAAGCTTAACATGAAGATGAGCTAAGGAATATCTTGGATTGCCATATGAAAATATGCTACGATATCACCTAGTATGAAACAGAATACAGAACTAACAGGTCTGGAACAGGGGGAATAGGAGTGACGTTGCAACAACTCCGCTACGCTATCGAAATTGCAAATAGTGGCTCCATGAATGAGGCGGCAAAGAAGCTCTTTGTCTCTCAACCGAGCCTGTCCAATGCCATTAAAGAGTTAGAAAGTGAACTAGGGATTACGATCTTTGAGCGAACTAACCGTGGAATCAGTATTTCCGTTGAGGGGATGGAATTCCTAGGTTATGCTCGCCAAATCATTGAACAGACGGAGCTTATGGAGAATCGTTATACTGGGAAAAAGCGCAGTCCGATCTATTTTTCCATCTCCACGCAACACTACGCCTTTGTGGTTGACGCCTTTGTTAATCTCATGAAGCAGAATGACGTCTCAGAATACAATTTTAGCTTGAGAGAGACGCAAACCTACGAGATTATCGAAGATGTACGTACCTTGCGCAGTGATCTAGGAATTCTTTATATTAACGAGAGTAACTATAAGCATATGAATAAACTGTTTAGTGATGGCAATCTGAAATTCACACCACTTTTTAATACCGATCCACATCTTTATGTTCGAACCGGACATCCGCTTGCTCATAAGGAAGTCATTACACAGAATGATATTGTGCCGTTCCCTTATATCACGTTTGAACAGGGTGAGAACAATTCACTGCACTTCTCGGAGGAAATGTTAAGCTTTTCACAAATTGAGAAGAATATAAAGGTGAATGACCGGGCGACACTGACCAATTTATTAATGGGTACGGATTGCTATACGGTGGGCACAGGGATTCTGGCGTCTGATCTAAATGGAGATGGACTGAAGACGATCCCTTTTGAGAGTAATGAAGTATTTACAGTTGGATGGATAGCGCATAAAGATCGTAGACCGAGTGTAATGGCATCTATGTATATCGAGATCTTGAATGACCTGGTTTCAGGTAGTTATTTTGATCTAAATCATTTTTTACTATAGCAGTAGGAGGATCGGTATGATTAGACCCGTAATTGACACCCAGAGAAATGCTCCACCTTTTCGCTACGATATCGTTGGCAGCTTCTTACGAACGGATGAGATTAAAGCGGCCCGCCTTCAATATGACAATGGTGAAATCACGGGCAGTCAGCTTCATGAAATAGAGAATATTGAAATCGCCAAATTACTGGAACAAGAAAAAGAAGTGGGTTTATTGGCGGTCACAGATGGGGAATTTCGTCGTTCCTGGTGGCATCTCGATTTCTTTGTAGGGATTAAAGGGACAGAGAAAATTAACTTGAATCAAGGAAGAGTGGAAGCGGTTCAGCGCGCGGAATCTTTTCGAATTGTAGACCGAATTGCCTTTGAAGATCATCCGATGATCAAGCAATTTATTGCTCTGAAGCAAATGGCTGGAGAACGAATTCCGAAAATGACAATACCTTCACCCGCTTTATTTCACTTTGTAGAGGAGTTTAACGGGAATGAAGTTTACCCGGATCAGGAAACTCTATTCCAAGATATTATTGCTGTTTACCGAACTGCAATCCAAGCGTTTTATGATGCGGGCTGCCGTTACCTCCAGTTAGACGATACAACTTGGGGAACGCTGTGTAGTGGTAGACATCGGGCGCATTTACGAAGCAGAGGAAAAGATCCAGATCAATTGGCTAAGGATTATGTCAGGCTGATTAACGAGAGCATTGCCAGTCGTCCGCAGGACATGACAATCGCGCTTCACGTATGCCGAGGTAATTTTCGCTCCACATGGTTCGCTGCTGGTGGTTATGAGCCTGTGGCCGAAGAGCTTTTTTCGAATACTAAAGTGGATGCTTTCTTCTTGGAGTATGATAATGAGCGGGCGGGCGATTTTGAACCCTTACGTTTTATTAAAGATCAATTTGTGGTATTAGGACTAGTAACTACAAAACATGGTGGTCTTGAGAGCAAAGAACAGCTTAAAGCGCGTATTGAAGAAGCGGCACAATATGTTGATATTGAGAAGCTTTGCTTAAGTCCTCAATGTGGGTTTGCTTCAACCGAGGAAGGGAATATCCTAACCGATGAAGAGCAGTGGGATAAAATACGTCTCGTAATTGAAACAGCCCAAGAGGTTTGGATATAAATAAAATAAGTTTTTAGAAGACTTCTGACTGATTCAGGAGTCTTTTTATGAGTGTATTGTGACAGCTTAGAGGATTAACCTACCAGTGCACTTTACTAGAGCTATTGATCAAGGGTATAATAAGTAACAATTGTTTTTAATTCATGTTGAAAGAGAGCGGGAACAATATGGGTCGTAAGTGGAATAATATTAAGGAAAAGAAAGCCTCCAAAGACGCCAACACAAGTCGCGTTTATGCAAAGTTTGGTGTTGAGATTTATGTAGCAGCCAAGAAAGGTGAACCCGATCCAGAAGCAAACCGGGCCTTGAAGGTTGTATTAGAACGTGCAAAAACTTACAATGTACCAAAAGCGATTATTGACCGCGCGATGGATAAAGCCAAAGGCAGCGGTGATGAGAATTATGAAGAGCTTCGTTACGAAGGATTTGGACCTAATGGTTCGATGATTATCGTCGATGCACTTACGAATAACGTTAATCGTACAGCGCCTTTGATCCGTTCTACATTCAGTAAGAATGGCGGGAATATGGGTGTCAGCGGATCCGTAGCCTACATGTTTGACTCAACAGCTGTTATCGGTGTGGAAGGCAAAACTGCCGATGAAGTAATTGAGATGATGTTCGATACAGAGCTTGATGTACGTGATGTGCTAGAAGAGGATGAAGCGGTTATCGTGTACGCTGAACCTGATCAGTTCCATGCCGTACAAGAAGTATTCAAGAATGCAGGAATCACTGAATTTACCGTTGCTGAACTTAACATGCTTCCACAGAACTATGTAACGCTTCCTGAAGATGCACAAGCCCAGTTCGAGAAACTGATTGATGCCTTAGAAGATTTAGAAGATGTTCAACAAGTGTATCATAACGTAGACTCTGAGGACTAAGAATAGCATATAACAAGGCGATGGAGTTCGCCTCAACTGTCTCTTCAGACTAATGACTCCTACCAGTGTGAGCTTCACTGGTAGGAGTCTGTTTTGTTGCCAGAGACTAATTTATACTGACTTTGGGAGCTGTCGTTATGAATCAATGGTCTGCACGATGGTATGGATTCGCTAAGAAAAAAAGTCATTTTGCACTTTGGAGTACGTTTATTAAATGGATTGTACTCGGAAGTGTGGTTGGTATCTTATCGGGAACTGCCTCTGCTTTCTTTCTAAAAAGCTTAGACTACGTAACAGATGTACGTTTAGAGCATCCATGGCTGCTTTACTTGCTGCCCCTTGCAGGAGTACTTGTTAGTTTCATATATAAGCGTTACGGGAAAAACAGCGCTAAAGGAAATAACCTTATTTTAGAACAAATTCAGGATGGCAGCGAGACCATTCCTTTACGTATGGCACCCTTAGTATTGTTCGGGACACTGGTAACTCACTTGTTCGGCGGATCTGCCGGGCGTGAGGGGACAGCTGTACAAATGGGAGGAAGCCTCGCGGAGTGGTTTGGGAAATTAATCAAAATCAGCCCGCTGGATCGCAAAATACTGTTAATGTGCGGGATTAGTGGAGGCTTTGGCTCTATTTTCGGAACACCGCTGGCCGGAACCTTGTTTGGTCTAGAAGTGGTAACCATTGGACTCATTAGCCAACAGGCATTACTTCCTTGTTTTGTGGCTAGCTTTGTTGGTGATTTGGTCACCACTCGATTGTGGGGCGTTCATCATACTCACTATGTAGTGAATGAATTTCCCGCTTTAAGTCTATCCATTATTCTAAAAGTGGTATTGGCCTCTGTGATTTTTGGTCTTGTGAGTATGCTTTTCAGTGAACTGACTCATTTTCTAAAAAAAACCTTCACCGCCATGATTAGCAATCCAATGTTAAAAGGTTTAGTAGGTGGTTTAATTATCATTGCGTTAGTATTCGTTGTAGGATCCCGCGACTACCTAGGTCTCGGAATTCCTTTAATCAAGGATTCTTTTGAGGGGGATGTCTCGCCGTTCGCTTTTTTATGGAAGCTGATCTTTACCGCCTTTACCTTAGGAACAGGATTTCAGGGTGGTGAAGTTACTCCGTTGTTTGCGATTGGAGCCACATTAGGTAATGTTTTGGCTGGAATATTACATGTGTATGGACCATTTTTGGCTGCGCTCGGTTTTATTGCTGTCTTCTGCGGAGCTACAAGCACGCCTATCGCTTGCTTTTTAATGGGGATCGAGCTGTTCGGTTCCGAGGGTGCTATATACATGTTCATCGCTTGTGTGGTGAGTTATTTGTTCTCAGGACATTCGAGTATTTATACTTCACAGCTTATTGGTGTATCGAAGAGCCAGTTCATTTCTATCCCTCAAGGGACCAGGATAAGTAGTGTTAAAAAAAGAAAATAAGGTAATAGGATATTTAAATATATTATCATCTGACAGAGGATGGTTAGTTCGTGATATGAGCTGACCTCCTCTTTTTTTGTCTGAATAAACAAACCCTCCAATATTACACCAGCCTTTACTTCATTTGATATAGTGTAAACCTAATATCTGAAATGAGGTGGGGATATGGTTTTATCCGTAAGTAATCTCTCTGTACGATATGGAGAAAAAATGGCTGTCCAGGATTTAAGCTTTCATTTAAGTGAAGGAGAGGTAATTGGTTTACTAGGTGCAAATGGTGCAGGGAAATCTTCGAGTATCGCTGCAATTCTAGGTATCGAAAAAAGCGAATTCCAAGAACTCGTCTTACTTGGGAAATCGCCAATAACTGAACGAAAGGAAGTGTTTCAAAAAGTTGGTGTGCAATTCCAAGATACGAATTTTCAAGATCGCTTAACCATTGAAGAAGCATGTATCCAATGGCGTGCTTTATACAAAAACCCACACACTATCGACCCTTTACTCCATATCTTTGGATTGCATGATAAGAAAAAACAGTCAGTAAAGTCGCTATCTGGTGGTGAAGGGCAGCGTTTAGCTGTTTTGTTGGCCCTTTTGCCCAATCCTCAGCTTGTCTTCTTAGATGAATTAACAACGGGGCTTGATACTAAAGCGCGTAAGATGCTGTGGAAACAGCTTTTAACTATGAAAGAAAAGGGACTATCGATTGTACTCACCTCTCATTATATGGACGAAGTAGAAGCTCTCTGCGATCATTTAATCATTTTAAGAGAAGGGAAAACAGTCGCGTCTGGTTCTATTCAAGAAATTATTACGCTTAGTGGACAAGCAACGTTAGAGGATGCTTATTTATATTTTGCAGGTGAGGAGGAATGGGAATGAAATTATTTTGGACACTACTAAAGATAGAGGGCAAGCTTGTTTGGAAAGGCATGGATATTCTTATATTCGGGATCATACTCCCGATTATATTGGCGACTCTTTTTGGATATGTCATGAGTAAAGATGTGTCAGCCAGCGGAGCATCCATGTTTGAAATCTCCTACCCTGCTGTCATATGTATAGGGATACTTGCGACAGGCGTGATGGGTGTACCCCTTACCATTGCTGACTATCGGCACCGAGGGATTTTAAAAAGATTCCAAGTAACCCCCGTATCCCCTTTACACATACTATTTGCACAAGTTGTTATTCAATTATCCTCAGCGCTTGTTTCATTTATTGGCGTAACTGCTGTATATACTTTATTATTTGATTATAAAATGAGCGGTTCATGGGGAGTCTTTCTGCTCACTTATGCATTTGTTGTGTGTGCGATGTACAGTATTGGGATATTTATCGGCAGTGTCGTGCCTGATCAAAAGTCTGCAAATTTATGGAGTTCAGTTGCCTACTTCACAATGCTTCTATTCTCGGGCGCAACGATTCCATATGAAATTATGCCGCGATTTTTTCAATGGGTAATGGATATTTTACCCCTCTCACATGGCATTCATTTACTAAAGCAAGTTTCGATTGGAGAGTCTATTCAGCACTTATTCCTTAGCATTATAATTCTTGGTTTATGTATATTGATTGGTTTAGGTGGCGCCATCAAATTCTTTAAATGGAAGTGAAGGAGGCGTACGGATGTATAGCACCAAAGAAATAGCGAGTCTTGTTAACGTACATCCGAATACCGTTCGCATTTATGAGGAGTGGAAGTATATTTCTCCAGTTCCTCGTGCAGACAATGGATATCGAGTGTTTTCAGATCTCCACTTATTTCAGCTTCAAATAGCAAGAACCGCATTTCATTGTGAGATTATTCAAGGTCATAGTCGAGCAAAAGCACGTGCCGTTGTTGAAGCTAGTGGTAAAAGAGATTTCAAGCTGGCATTTAAACTTGCTCATGACTATTTGGCTCATCTTGAACAAGAATATCAATTAGCTTTAGAAGCGATTCAATTGGTTGAACAATGGCTCAGTGGCAAGGGGTCATTGTCTTATCAGACCTATACTCGGAGTGAAATCACTCAGTTATTGAAATTAACACCTGAAATCCTAAGGAACTGGGAAAGAAATGGTTTATTAATGGTTCCTAGACTACCGAATGGTTATCGCATTTATACAGAAAAAGAATTAAATAGAATGAAGATTATTCGTACATTGCGATCAGCACACTATTCAATGAATGCTATTCTTCGACTAATAAATACAGCAGAACAATCAAAGGAACTAAGCATCAAAGAAATACTAGATACGCCTGGAGAGTTCGAAGATATTGTCACAGTAACGGATCGTTTAATCTATTCTCTAGAAGAAGCGATACAAAAAGCAAAAGAAGTTATACAACTGTTGGAGTCTAAAAATAAAGAATGATTTCCCGCTCTAAGTTGACAAGTAACGGTATGCGTTTTAAACTGTTACCAAACGAAGGGATGGTTTAACATGATTCATGTAGAAACTGTAAAGTTATATACCAGAGGCTGCTCCGAACAAACGGATACAAACGATGAAACGTTGTCCGGAGCTTAATCAAAAGCGTATTGCTTTTATATCATCGATAGATAGCAAATCCGATTTAGCGTGAAATGTCATGCTTATTTGGTTATGCTATCTTTCGATGTTAATGATTAAGAGGCTGTAGACAATTTTCGTCTACAGCCTTTTGTGTTATAGTGCTCAGTTTCTACACTGACATTTATATGTTCGTACCGTTCATTCGTGTACTGACAAGCAGAAGGCTTGCACCTAAGGGGGCAGTGTCTTCTGCTTTTTTTGCGTTCTTAATTAATTTCAGAAAAGAGGAATAGGAAATGAGTTTACTTGAGGTTTCTAATTTATCACATGCCTTTGGAGATAAGGTTCTATACAAGAATGTGTCTATGGAATTGTACAAGGGTGAGCATGTAGGCGTGGTTGGACAGAACGGAACGGGGAAGAGCACGTTAATTAGCATCTTGACGGGCGAAGTGATTCCAGATGATGGAATGATAAAGTGGCAGCCCAATATTACAATCGGTCATCTCGATCAGTATGCTGCCATGGATGGAAACAGTACGGTTCATAATTATTTAAGACAGGCTTTCTCAGAATTATATGAACTAGAACGAAAAATGAATGAGCTTTATGAGGAATGCGCTGTAACTGGCAATGAGATGTTATTGCAAAAGGCAGCAGACTACCAGGAACGATTAGAAGCGCTAGACTATTATTCGATGGAGAGCAACATTAGTAAAATGGTTACGGGTCTAGGGATTAATGCGATTGGAATCGATCGTCCCATCGAGCAGTTAAGTGGGGGGCAGCGGACTAAAGTCATTCTAGCCAAGCTTTTACTTGAACAACCTGATGTGCTATTACTCGACGAACCAACCAATTATCTGGATACGGAACATGTTAACTGGCTCGCTGAGTATCTGATTGCATTCGATCAAGCGTTCATTGTCGTATCTCACAACTATGCCTTTCTCGATAAAATATCCAATAGTATTTACGATATTGAGGGGGAAACGATTAAAAAATACCATGGGAAATATTCAGATTTTGTGAAGCAGAAGGAACATTTACGAGAGAGTCATATCCGGCAATATCATGCACAGCAGAAAAAAATTGAAACTACAGAGCAATTCATTCGAAAAAACGGTGCAGGTGTCAATTCAAAAATTGCCCGTGGTCGCCAGAAACAGCTGGATAGGATGGAACGAATCGCTGCTCCGACATTTGTCTCCAAAGCGTCTATTTGCTTTAAGGAGCTTTCGTGCACTTCACAAGTAGCGCTTAAAGTGGATCACTTAGTGGTTGGTTATGATAAACCTTTGTTGCCTAAATTGAAGTTCTCCATCCGTGGCGGACAAAAGCTGGTGATTACGGGGTTCAATGGAATAGGGAAATCAACATTTCTTAAAACATTGGTTGGAGAAATCCAAGCGATTACCGGTAGGTTTCAGTTCGCAGAACAAGTCAAAGTCGGTTACTTCGAGCAAGATTTAACTTGGGAAGATGATACGATGACACCTATTCAGGTGATTTCAGCTTATGATCCCAAACTGACGGTAAAGGAAATACGTCGCCATCTAGCGCAGTGTATGATTAAAGATACCCTTGTAACACAGTCTATTCGTACACTCAGCGGCGGTGAACAGTCTAAAGTTAAGTTGTGCCTTTTACTGCTCTCAGAATACAACTTCCTAATCATGGATGAGCCGACCAATCACTTAGATGCTGAAACGAAAGACGCTTTACAAAAAGCATTAATCCAATTTAGTGGTTCTGTGATTCTTATTTCTCATGAAGAACAGTTTTACCAGGGATGGGTCGATCGTGTGCTTAACATAGGAGATGAAACCAGAAATAAAGGAGTTAAATGAGCTAATGCAAACCATTAATGACAACTTGAAGAGAAAAATAACCCTATTACTAACAGCTCAAACCATATCTTTATTTGGACCGTTATAGTCGTAAAAAAATGATAATGCTAGCGGATGGCATGATTGCGATCGCTACACTTATCCTCGCCGTGATGTTTTTGATGGGTTATAAAAATATTTGGTTGCTATATGTAATTTTGCTGATTCGAGCAGCAGGTACGGGCATACAGGTTCCTGCTGTGAACGCACTTATTCCTCAAATTGTTCCAAAAGATTAGCTTATGAAGGTAAACGGAGTAAACAGTAGTATTTTATCCTTGATGATGTTTCTGGCTCCAGCAGCAGGTGGCGTGATTCTATCGATTAGTACCATAGAAACTACCTTTTTTATTGATGTGATCACTGCAATCATAGGGATCGGTATGATGTGTATAATCGTTGTTCCAGCTCACGCTAAGGTGGGGGACGTTAAGAAATCGAATGTACATGATATAAAGGAAGGATTTAAGTACCTAAAGGATCATGCCTTTATTAAATTGGTGGCGGAGGGACCGGTGGATATGCCGTAAGCGGATTACAAAAATAATGAGTGCTTTTAGTAAAGTGAATTCCTTTTTGCTTATAGCAGAGCCGGATTCAGTAGAAGAAAAAAACTTGTTTCGGCAACCATCTATTTTAAAGAAGGATTCACAAGGACAGTATCAAATAGTAAATAGAAACGAAGGAACCTTTACACTGGATGAGGTGAATTCTGCAACTACTAATAAACTAGGTACTTTTATAACACGAGATAATAATGTTAGGGATAATTTACTTAATGAAATTGCCAACACATACTCAAATGAGTTATAAATTTATGGAGACTGAATGATCAGTCTCCATCTTTCTTCAGTAAGGAGGTAGTTATGAAAAAAAATAGCATCATTTCAATTTCACTGATAATTTTATTGATTTTAATAATTGTATTAGTCAAACCGACGCAAGAGATCGTTAGCGTTAGCCTTGTGTCCGAAACAACGGAAATCACTTACACTGACAGTGAAAGCATTCGAATCTTTGAAGATGCTATAAGAACTACAAAAAAAGTACCCGGGGCTATTGATGTGGGTGGTCCACCAACTTATCAAATGACTGTTACTTATGCTAATTCTGAAATTGTCGGATTCAGCCTTTATATGGATTTTAAAACTAAAAATGGCTACCTGATTAAAGATTGCAATAGCGAAAAGATGCTGGATTTAAGAAATGAGAATTCGGTAGAGCTAGCTGATCTTTTAAGTAAAGAAAAGAGAGAATAATATTTGAAATATTCTTAAAAAGGTTATAGTGTTAGAAACTCAATCTAAAAAATCATTTTTCTGTATTTAATCGCAGTTTATTGACCAGTTCATAAATATTAGGGCTTATTTTGCCATGGAGACAATAGACACCTGTTTGGTGTCTTTTTGCGTTCCATGGTTTTTTATGCCTATAGAAGGAGATAGAGTGGATACGGTTGATATTAGTCGAGCAGCTGAGCAGCAGAGCATTATGTACTTTCTGAGTTGCCTTCAGAGATGTTCCCGTTACATGATTATGATGAAGTTCATGCAATGTATCGGATGGGGTAGATAGTGTCGCGACGGCGCTTGTAGCCTTCACGGTTATCATTTTCCCAAGGGAAAAATCAAGCTTGTTCATATGCGTGTCGATGGAGATTCTGGAGATACGACTAAAAAACAATTGTTTGATTGGCCGCAGACTGATGTATATCTTCAGTACTTAAGCGAAAAACTTGATCTTCCCTTAGTTGTTATATGGGGTGAATTAAATTTAGAAGAGAGAATTCGGGACCGTAAAATGTTTCCAGACTCTAGCTGCTGTTTCTGCACTTCGTATATGAAAAGAGACGTTTATGCGAAGTGGGTTCGTCAATTCGATAATTGCAAGATCCTATTATTGACCGGTGAACGATCTGAAGAATCTAAGGAACGATCTAAGAAACCTGTTTTCATGCTTCATTCGGCACATGCGACGAACAAAAAGAATCGCACCGGTCCGCTAGCTGATAGAGTCCAAGTGGAGACTATTCTTTTATTCGTTGGTACTGCGGTGATTATGTGCGCCTTGTATGCAGTGATTAAACTTATTGCCTTAGTAAAGGACTACGATTAACATGAAGTTATTCCAAATAAAGACAATCAAAGCCAAACGGTTCTTAGTTCGATAAATTGTGGAGGGGGTAAGGTATGTATATCAATACATCTTCTTTAACACAGTTTCATCAAGGGTTAGAGCCCACTGATTCATCACTTGAGCTATTCCTTAATCAGTATTTAGATGGTTATGATAAGTTGGAGCCTCACATCCATGCTTTTGTATCGGAAGAGAATAGAGCAGATAGAATCATGAGTGAAGTAGCGCTGCTAAGACAAACCTATAATGGCGTCCCAAAACCATCATTATATGGAGTTCCAGTAGGAGTAAAGGACCTGATTCATATAGACGGCTTGCCCACTCGTGCGGGTTCAAATCTTCCTCCACAGGAATTAACACGTTCAGAAGGTAGTTTTATTAAAAAGCTGCGGCAAAAAGGAGTATGGTTCACAGGCAAAACGGTGACCGAAGAATTCGCTTATGCCGGGCATCTCCCAACTCGTAATCCTCATCATTTGGATCATACATCAGGAGGCTCTAGTGCAGGGTCTGCGGCGGCAGTAGCCACTGGTATGTGTCCATTTGCGATAGGCACACAGAGTTTGCGTTCAGTTATGGCACCTGCTTCCTTTTGTGGTGTTGTTGGATTTAAGCCAAGCTATGGTCGTATCCCTTTGGATGGTGTTCAGTTGATGTCGCCTTCTTTTGATACGATGGGATTTTTCACACAGAATATGGTTAGCATGGAGCGGGTCTCTTCAGAACTCATCTCGGAATGGACGCCTTTCGAATCCAACCGTAAACCTGTGCTTGGTATTCCAGAATGGGTATTCATGACTTTATTAGAAGAGGATGCTAAACATACTTTTTGGAGCCAGATTAAGAAGTTGGAACAAGCGGGCTTCGTCATAAAAATGGTTGAGATGCCATGGGAAGATAGTTTCATCTATGGGGATGGAATGTTGAGGTTAGTACAAGGGGAAATGGCTCAAGGGCATGCCGTACGATTTGAAAAATACAAAGATTGCTATGGTACTGTGATGCGTGATGGTATTGAATCAGGTCAAACCATCAAAGAGGAAGAACTGGAGCGATATCGTAAAGGACAAATCAAGTTGAGATATGATCTACTGGATGTCCAAAGGGCACAAGGGATTGATATTTGGGTCTCGCCCGCTCAGGCGGGAACTGCTCCATTGTGGGGAACACGGACAGGATGGGCCGGAATGACGGCCATATGGTCTTACGCAGGAGCGCCAAGTGTAAGTATTCCTTCAGCCACTATTCATAACATGCCTTTAGGATTTCAATGTATTGGGGCTTACGGGCAGGATGAAGAGCTTATATATTGGAGTAGGCTTGTATCACTAGCACTTGGGTAATCCTATAATTTTAGAAATGGAAGGTGTTACGTTGACCAATCAAAAACTCGAGTATCCACCATTACACACAGAAAGAATCGATCTTCGAATTTTAAATCTAGGGGATGCAGAAGCAGTATATAGACATTTCTCAGATGAAGAAGTTACTAGATATATGGATATCGAACCCTGTAAAGATCTAAAAGAGGCAGAAGAGATCATTCAGTTCCATATAGATGATTTGGGCTGCAGATGGGGCATGTTCGATAAAGATATGAATGGGCTCATCGGCACTTGCGGATTTCACTATTTAAGAAGAGAAGGTAGTGAATTCACAGCAGAAGTTGGATATGATTTATCCAGAGCTTACTGGGGAAAAGGGCTTATGTACGAAGGGATAAAAGAAGTTATTGATTTTGGGTTCTCTAAAATGGGACTAACAACTATTGATGCTACAGTTGAACCTGAGAATGTTAGGTCGATTACATTGATGGAGCGATTAGGGTTTGAAAGGGACGCTGAACTTCGTGATCAATTAGTATATTTTGTACTTAAACGCTAAAAACACGTGAAACTAAGTCAATTGGGTCCAGATTGTACAAGCAGAAAAGGAGGAATTAGCATCTCATATACTATCACAATCGAAAAGAGGTGGTAGTTTATGACTGCTGCAGAGAAGAGAAGAATTCAAAGAGCTTTAAATGCTTTGCGTAAACAAAGAGTGGTTTTGAAAGCAAGTCTTAAAAGAATCGATGATAATCTTTGTAGATTGCCTATTGCCAGATTTGAAGTGCAAGCAGTAAGAGAGTCAATAGTAGAAGCACTTCGACTAAATGCTATTGCTATAAGAAATTTAAAAGCAATAACTTGTGCTTGTTAATTCTTAAAAAGAAAATATAGGTGAGTTTACAATTTCGGGTGAACCTAATCGTTCGCCTTTTTTAAATTGTTGATACATTACATAATATTCGAAATTGCGGAGATCCAGAATATGAGTTGAGGTACTCATTTGTGAGTGGTGCGATGATCTAAAGATAGTACCTTATGGCGCAAGGGTTGTGAGAAATGTGGAGGGAGTGTTGATGGAAAATATAGTATTGGATTAAAAAATAAAGAACTCAACTTTCGCAGCTTAAATCTTTAAACAAACCCTTGATATAGCTGAGTAAACTAGCGATCCAATCCTGTAGTTGACAAAAACAGACGTTTTGTTCTTTTTTGTTTTCGCTTGAGCCAGATCGAGAAATAAACCCATAAGTTGCTGAAGTGCGGTCTGGAAGTCTAAATCTCGGACTTCATCGGCAAACAGAAAAAAAGTCCACCGAGAGTTCGGTCATTACTCGTTTGTCGTCGTTCATATTCCATCGCCAAATAGCGGTTAAATACAATGGTCGTGTGGCTAATCAGTTGCTCAAACGAACGACCTTGAAACTCTGTACCTAATTTCAAATAGCTTTTGGTCACTTTATAAAAGGTCTCTATACTCCAGCGCATTCCGTAAATTCGTACGATTTCAGCGGAACCTAGGGCTACATCTGTTCTTACGTCCTTAAGGGTTTCAGCTGATAATCTAGCTTCGAAAGTTGAGTAATTAGAAATACCTGTACGTAGATAAATTTACTTTTTTTTCGGTATATTTAAAGCCAAACATGTATTTATGGAAGAATAACGGGTAATGAGATAAATAAGACGTATATACTTTATATGGAAGGGGTTTGGAGGAAGTTCCAATTAAAAAATATATCCTAAATCATTTGAAATAACACAAACAAACATTATTGCAGTCTATTAATCTCAACAGGAGGCAAAATATGATTAAAAAACTAACTTTAACGCTCGCGGCAACGGCCTTGCTTATTCTCCCTGCTCTCCCTGCTCCGAGTTTTGCGGCTAATGCAGGAGAGACTGTGACCAGTGGTCAGTTGCTGAACAATCGGGTGTTGATTCCGTTACGTGCCGTATCTCAACATCTAGGAGCGAGTGTGGGATGGTTCCAGAAGGAAAAATTGGTGTCGATTGATAATGGTGGTTCCAGAATATTCCTTGCTGCTAATTTCAAACGAGCGCTCGTATATACTCTACCCATTGATCAGAGTACTGTTAAGTACATTGAGATGGATGTTCCAGTTCAGGTGATTCAAGGGACGACCTACGTTCCATTGAAATTTGTAGGTCAATCTTTGGGTGCAACAATCGCATGGAATCAGCAGTCCAAGCAAGCAACGATTGCAGTAGATGGGAAGAAGATTGTGGTGAATATGGAGCAGCCGTCTATCTCAGTCCCTTCCTCACAGCAAATCACGGACACGCATCTGATACTATTGTCTCAAAAACTGAACGAAGCAGTGATTGGGTCTTCCGTTAAGAATTTAACAACTCTTTTTAAGCCTTTATTTACGGAAAAGTTAATTCGATCGATAAGCCAAGATAATCTAGAACACTCAACTAAGTATGAAGCACCTATTACTTCGGTAGAATATACGAGTAAAACGACAGCGACGTTATCGCAATCTGTCATAATAGCCAACGGTTTGACTGCCGAAGACCAATATATTGAAGATCGTACAGCTCAATTGATATATACCGGTGGAGTTTGGAAAGTCGATCGTGTAAATTACACTAGAAGAGTAATTCCTGCAGGGTTTGGACAATATAATCCTACTTAACTGAATCGCTGGGTTACAAGCTATGGATATCTAAAAAAAGAAGCCCTGAACGAAAGAGGGCACTGAAAAAGTAATAGTTTTGAAAAAATCATGAATTTAAGGGGGGAAAGTATGACTTCCGATATGTAATTCGAGCCTTAGAAGCGATTCTAGAGGCTCTTTTTTTGCTATTTTATTGTTTTTAGAAAAGGTGGACTTTTTCAGTAGCTTCCCTCGAAAACGGGGCTCTGTTTTTTTCTATAATATCTCTGGAATTATACATAACGATTTATTTCTCGTGCTTTTATGTTTCGGTGGAATATTTGAGGGGGTTTCAATTCTAACTAAATCACTGCAAAAAGTCCGCTATTTAAAAGGACTCGTAAAGGGGCTGCTCGCTTTAACACGAGTGGAATCCTCTTCATTGACCGTTCAAATTGAATACATACAGATCGAACCTTTTCTTGCCAGGACCAATAGACGAATGGAGATCTTATACCCGGAATTAACCTTTGAACTGACCTTGGAGCAAAAGGGATGCATCGTGAAATCGAAGGAACCGGCTTAGGTCTGTCATCGCCAAAAAGCTAATTTTAGCATTATCAAGGGGAGCGATTTTCCTACAAAATCTCACGAGCCGTTACATATTGCTTCAACCAATACGGACTTTTCCACTTCGTGATAGTGACACCAGGTGGGATTTTATAGGTATTGATCATGTTGCCATTTCCGATATCGACGCCAACATGACCAATCCGATTGTCAGAATATCTGTCTCTTCTGAAAAAGATTAAATTTCTTGCTTCGATTTCTTTTTGGGTAATTATTCGACCGATTCGAGCTTGTTAGATTGTTACATCTGATTCGTCAATTCCCTTTGATTTTCTAATGTGATGATGTGAATAGCAAGTTGTAGATGGAATTGTGTTTCGGATTCATTGAGGTCAAAATTTCCAATTGCGATCGCGCGATTGAGCCTGTAGCGTAAAGTTTTGGGGTGGATATTTAATTCAGTAGCCGTCTTTTTTAATTGAAAGCCCAATCGAGCGAAAGCTAACAAAGTATGGATCAGTACGTCACCGTTCTTACTTCGCCTTAAAGGGTCAAATAGTTTGCCGAGAAAGGATGTTCTTGCATCATGATCCCCCATCAAAACACGAGGAACTAATAAGTCTTCGTAACGATGGATTTGACCAAAATTGATATGGGGTAGTATTGAACTAACTTCCTTAAATCCTTGACGAATGTTACTAAAACCACGATGAGGGAGACTGACGGCAAAAGAAAAATTGGAGTCTTTAATTAACTTCCATATGTCTTCGGATTGAATTCGATCGGGTATTAAAAATAAGATTTGATTTTGTGTCAGAGAAAGTACGGAAGGTATATTCATTTCTTGCATTATCCGTTTTAAGTTATCAGCGAGACGTTCACGCTTAAGGATACCTTCATGTGACAGTGGAACAGGTGCGTCCATAATGAGAATACCAACGGAATATATAGCTTCTGGTTCAAAGCCCAAAAGTTCAGCGCGTCGTAGAGTTTGAGGTGTAGTAATAAACTCACCTTCAAATAATGAATCCAAGAATGAATACCCTAACTGTGCTTCTAATGAGGCTAGGGCACGTTGCTGTGAGATATGTAAGGCCATAACAATAGACGCAGATTGGGCTGCACGGAGGTCTACTTCACCAAGTGGATGCTGACCTTCAATTATCCAAAATAGACCAACCAATTCTTTCTTGATCGAAATGGAACACACAAAATAGGAAGTTGTATCGGAGCCAGAGGTAGAGGGGATTCTTATTGGTTGAGAACTTGAATGTAAAGAAAGTTTTTTTGTTTGTTCCTTGGAAAAGATAGAAAATTCTCGAAGAAATATCTCCGCCTTCTCCCCTTTGTAGGCTTCCTCTTCCTTATGATAAACAGCTAATAAAGGCCCTTCTGGATGTTGAATAACGATGGTTCTTCCTATTAACCTACCAAATGTTAGAGCTATTTCCTGAAGATCTCTTGCTTCTAAAGCGATACGTGTAACTTCCTGATGAATGAACTCAGAATGTTCTTGTAATTTATATTGATAGGTCAGAATTGAACTCAGGATTTCTTCTGTAATGGCATTAAAAGAAATCTCCCAAGGTATTTCAATAAGTGGGAATTGCAGTTCATTAGCTACTGCGCAGGCAATTGCAGGCATTTCATCAAAGTATTGGGGTACGGCTAGACCTACACCAGTGAGTCCACGTTTAGAAAATTCGATAACAAGATCACGGAGTTTTTCTTCATCTTTGGGCCATCCGTAGCCAGTCGTTAGGAGAAAGTCTCCCGAACGTACCCATGGTAGAGGATTTGGCAGATCAACGATAGGCACCCAG
The DNA here is from genome assembly GCF_037977235.1 of Paenibacillus sp. FSL K6-0276. Classification (NCBI taxonomy): domain Bacteria; kingdom Bacillati; phylum Bacillota; class Bacilli; order Caryophanales; family Paenibacillaceae; genus Paenibacillus; species Paenibacillus sp. FSL K6-0276. The sequence goes on from NZ_CP150276.1 coordinate 2,859,271, forward strand.
CGGATCATCTGATCGAGATTTTCGGCGCCAGCTACGATTCTAGACTGTCGGAGTGTTGGTAGTTGTAAAGCATCGATTAACTTCATTAGTGATTCACTCCAATAAGAGAAGATTATTATTCCTTAGTGATAATAAATATAAATAAAATTATCCCTTAGAGCAATAGTATTCTGAATATTATTCAATTAAAATTAGGAAAAGAAAGCGTTTTTATAATCTAAAAAATACATAATAATCCTTTGGGAAAAGGATGAAGAGGGGTATGTGGACATGAAAATGACACGTAAGTTTGTATCAGTAAGCTCACAATTCCCGGCGAATCGTACGCAGGAATTATTAGATAAACGGCAATTATTTATACCACGTGGTGTCAGCAACAATACTCCCGTTTTTGTTCAAAAGGCCAAAGGGTCTTTGATATATGATGTGGACGGTAATGTTTTCTTGGATTTTGCTGGAGCTATTGGCACGATGAACGTAGGCCATTGTCCACCAGAGGTTGTGGATGTAATTCAAAGACAAGCCGAACAGTATATTCATACATGCTTTCACGTAGTAATGTACGAATCTTATCTATCCCTCGCGGAGAAGCTTTCCGAAATAACTCCAGGGAATTTTAAGAAAAAGACCATTCTTTTGAATAGCGGAGCAGAAGCAGTGGAGAATGCTGTGAAAATCGCAAGAAAATTCACAGGAAAACCTGGGATAGTTTCATTTACACGTGGATTTCATGGACGTACACTGCTCGGAATGTCTCTTACAAGCAAAGTAAAACCTTATAAATTCCAAATGGGTCCATTTGCCCCAGCTATTTATAAAGCACAATATCCGAATCCAATGAGTCGCCCTCAAGGTATGTCCGAGAATGAGTACGCACTGTATTGTGTCCAGCAGTTTGAGGACTTCCTATATACGGAAGCTTCACCAGAAGAATTAGCAGCTGTCATCATGGAGCCTGTGCAAGGAGAAGGTGGGTTTATCGTTCCACCGAAAGAATTTGTTAGAGGCGTGTATGAAATTTGTAAGCGTGAGAATATTTTGTTCATAGCTGATGAAATTCAGACAGGCTTCGGACGAACAGGAGAAATGTTTGCTAGTACGCACTTTGGGATCGAGCCTGATTTGATTACAATGTCGAAATCTATTGCAGCGGGATTGCCAATTAGTGCAGTTACAGGACACGCAGAAATTATGGATGCCCCTGCACCTGGTGAGATTGGCGGGACTTACGGTGGTAGTCCACTTGGATGTGTTGCAGCAATTGCTGTAATCGAAAAAATCGAGCGTGAAGGACTATTAGAAAGATCACGTTTGATCGGTCAAACGATCATGAACTGCTTTACAGATTTACAGAAAACAATCCCTCTCATTGCAGATATACGTGGGCTTGGAGCGATGTGCGCTATTGAATTCGTTCATGCGGATAACAAAGAACCGGCCAAAGCATATGTATCAGCAGTGCAAAAGGGATGCTATGAAGCTGGTGTTATCCTATTAAGTGCAGGGGTTCATGGTAATGTAATCCGTTTCCTAACTCCACTTGTTATTACTGATGAAGAGCTTGCTGAAGGGCTAGAAATAATCAAAGAGGTAATGCTTCAGCAATATGAAAAACTAAGAAAGTAGGGAATACATGTGAAGTGGGACTTATTTATTAACGGACAATGGAAAGAAGCAACACAGTACAAAGCACTATATTCCCCTTTTTCAGGGGACAAAATCGCTGATGTAGGCTATGCAAACGAAGTAGATACGGAAGCTGCGATTCAAGCGGCTGAGTCAGCTGCAGAGAAGATGGCTAAATTACCAGCTCATAAGCGTTCAGCTATTCTAGATAAAGTGGCTCATCAAATAGAAGCACGTAAAGAGGAGCTTGCTCAACTTCTGGCTTCGGAAGCGGCAAAACCGCTAAAGACCGCAAGAGGTGAAATTGCTCGTACGATTCAGACTTATAAATTTGCGGCAATGGAAGCAAGTCGCATACACGGAGAAACGATTCCATTGGATGCGGCACCAGGTGGAGAGGGGCGTATAGCTTTTACGATTCGTAAACCACTTGGTGTGGTAGCTGCCATTACACCTTTTAACTTTCCGTTTAATTTGGTCGCACATAAGGTCGGACCTGCGATTGCAGCAGGAAACTCGGTTGTATTAAAACCAGCAGATCAAACTCCTATATCCTCTTTGGTATTAGCTGAGATTTTTCAAGAAGCTGGGCTGCCAGATGGCGCATTGAATATCATTCCCGGACTTGGCTCAGTTGTTGGCGAGATGCTCGTCTGTGATTCGAGAGTGAAGGCTGTTTCATTCACAGGAAGTCCGGCAGTAGGAATCGCTATTAAGAATAAAGCTGGATTGAAGCGTGTTACGTTGGAGCTGGGCTCGAATTCAGGTTTAATTATTGATCAAACATATGATATCTCCGATGAGTTAATCGATCGCTGTGTTATCGGAGCATTCTCATACAGTGGTCAAGTGTGCATTTCGATTCAACGAATATATGTACACGAAGATAAGTATGAGGAATTTATAACTAAATTCAAAATAAAAGTAGAAAAACTCGTAATTGGTGACCCATTCGATGAAACCACAGATATATCAGCTTTGATCCATGAAAAAGAAGTTAATCGGATGCAGATGTGGGTAGATCTTGCTGTATCAAGAGGTGCACAAGTTATCATAGGTGGTAAGGCTCATAATTCTCGAATATTTAAGCCTACGATCTTGACAAATGTAGCTAGTGATGAGCCTGTATCCTGTGAGGAAGTGTTTGGACCTATCGTAACAGTTTCTCCATTTGGCAAGCTAGAACAAGCAATTGAGGAAGTAAACCATTCGCGTTTTGGACTTCAAGCAGGCATTTATACGAATGATATTCATTCGGCTATGCAAGCTGCGGTTCAGCTTGAAGTAGGCGGGGTTATGATTAATGATTTTCCAACGTTTCGTGTTGATAACATGCCATATGGCGGTGTGAAAGAAAGTGGATTCGGACGCGAGGGTGTTCAATATGCCGTCGAAGAAATGACAGAGATAAAGCTCATTACTATTAACTTAAAATGATCATCTTGTGATCAATTTCCGGGAGGTACATGATGACACAGGTTCAGATGAAAGCGAAGTATTTGAAAAATTTTATTGGTGGACAGTGGGTCGAGAGTAGTGGCACTCATTATGAAGAAGTACCAAATCCAGCGACAGGTGAAATTATAGCCTATGTTCCTATTTCATCTAAAGATGATGTGAATAAAGCCGCTGATGTAGCTAGCATAGCGTTTGATAGTTGGAAGAAAGTTGCGGTGCCCAAAAGAGCGCAGTTCCTGTTTCGATATCAGCAACTTCTTGTTCAAAGCTGGGATGAGCTGGCGCAGATCGTAACTTTAGAGAATGGAAAAAGTTATCAAGAGGCTTATGGCGAAGTTCAGCGTGGAATTGAATGTGTAGAATTTGCAGCTGGGATTCCGACACTAATGATGGGGTCACAGCTTCCAGATATAGCAACTGGACTTGAATCAGGTATGTACAGATATCCAATCGGTGTGGTTGGAGGCATAACACCTTTTAATTTTCCTATGATGGTTCCGTGTTGGATGTTCCCGCTTGCTATTGCATGTGGAAATACATTTATATTGAAGCCATCAGAACGAACACCATTACTTGCCAATAGGATTGCTGAACTATTCAAGGAAGCTGGATTCCCTGATGGTGTTTTGAACATAGTACATGGTGCAAAAGATGTGGTAAATGGTCTGATCGAGAATAAAGAAGTTAAAGCAATTTCATTCGTTGGTTCACAGCCTGTTGCAGAATATGTATACAAAACTGCAAGTGCGAACAGCAAGAGAGTTCAGGCACTCGCAGGGGCCAAAAATCATTCCATCGTAATGCCAGATGCAGAGCTTAATAATACAGTTACTCAAATTATTAATGGTGCATTTGGATCAGCAGGTGAACGCTGTATGGCTTGTGCGGTTGTTGTTGCAGTTGGAGATATTGCAGATCAGTTAGTTGAACGACTTAAGCAAGCTGCCGATCAGATTGTCATTGGGAATGGCATGGACAAGGAAGTCTTCCTCGGACCAGTTATTCGTGAAGAAAATAAAACGAGAACGTTAAGGTATATCCAAAATGGCGAGTCAGAAGGCGCTAAGCTTGTGCGTGATGGCAGTAAAGATGCCGCAATTGAAGGAAAAGGGTATTTTGTCGGACCAACTATTTTTGATCATGTCAATATGAATATGAAAATTTGGAAAGACGAGATCTTTGCTCCTCTGCTGTCGATCGTTCGAGTTAAGGACTTAAGTGAAGCAATTGAGATAACGAACAATTCTGAGTTTGCGAATGGGGCATGTATTTACACAGATAGTGCCAAAGCAGTACGCCAGTTCCGTGAAGATATCGATGCGGGTATGTTGGGTGTGAATATTGGGGTTCCAGCTCCGATGGCTTTCTTCCCTTTCTCTGGTTACAAGAAATCCTTCTATGGAGATTTGCATGCTAATGGAAGAGATGGTGTTGAGTTCTATACGCGCAAGAAAATGTTGACTGCTCGTTATTAAAGTGAAAGGTTGATGAATGATGACCTCTTCGGATGATAGTGCAGAAATTACAGCAAAAGATCGTCAGTATTTGTGGCACGCGATGTCTCCTTATAATCCGAATCAAGGACCAATGGTTGTCACTCAAGGGGAAGGTTCCTGGATTACGGATATTGAAGGGAACCGCTATCTTGATGCAATGTCTGGTCTATGGTGTGTGAATGTAGGCTATGGAAGACAAGAATTAGCGGAAGCTGCTTATGAGCAGTTAAGAGCAATGGCATATTATCCTCTATCTCAAAGTCATCTTCCAGCGATTCAACTAGCAGAGAAACTGAATGAATGGCTTGAAGGGGATTATGTAATCTTTTTTTCTAACAGTGGTTCAGATGCAAATGAAACCGCCTTCAAGATCGCAAGACAATATCATCAGCAAACGGGGTCTCCTCTTCGTCACAAGTTTATATCTCGCTATCGTGCTTATCATGGTAACTCAATGGGAGCATTAGCCGCAACGGGTCAAGCAACCCGCAAGTATATGTATGAACCACTTGGCGGGGGATTTCTTCATGTGCGTCCTCCAGATAACTATCGTCGACCTGAAGGTATGTCAATTGAAGAATTCAACCTCTTCTGTGCACGTGAAATAGAGGAAAGAATCATTTGGGAAGGACAGGAAACTATAGCAGCTGTAATTATGGAACCAGCAATTTCTGGCGGTGGAGTTCTCGTTCCCCATCAGATTTACTTTGACGAAGTCCAAAAAATTTGTAAGAAGTATAATGTGCTGCTCATCATCGATGAAGTCATATGTGGATTTGGTCGTTCCGGGTTGAAGTTTGGACATATGAATTACAATGTTAAGCCAGATATTGTCACGATGGCCAAGGGCTTGACAAGTGGATATTTGCCATTATCAGCAACAGCTGTTCGCAAGGATATATATGAAGCTTTTAAAGAACAAGGTGAATTTAATCATCTTCGACACGTCAATACATTTGGTGGCAGTCCAGCTTGTTGTGCATTAGCTCTCAAAAATCTTGAAATTATAGCGAATGAAAATTTGGTACAACGTTCCGAGAAGTTCGGAGAGCGTTTGGTAGCAGAAATGAGTGATCTTATGGATCACAGACTGGTAGGCGACATTCGCAGTTTTGGTTTTTTGATGGGGTTCGAGCTCGTGGAGAACAAAGAAACGAAAGAACCGTTATCACCTGTAGCTGTAGGTAAAATTATTGCAGCATGTAAAGCCAAAGGTTTGATCATTGGTCGTAATGGCGATACAGTACCGGGATTCAACAATATTCTTACATTATCACCACCACTTTCATCCACAAATGAAGATTTGGATTTTATCATTCAAACATTTAAACAAGTGATGAAAAATAATTAGACAGAATGTTTAGTGAAATTGTCCAAAAAGAGGAAAAATCTCTTTGATTCAGAATAAGTAATTATTGTCTAAACTAGTACAATTAGATGTCAAAATGGTTACATTTTTCACGAAACGTTTTTTTGATGAATAAATAATTGAAAAATAGAAAGGAGGCAAGAAGCAATGGATATTAAGAACATGTACATTGATGGTAAATGGGTGCTCGGAAGTGGAGGAAGGACGCGTAAGATAATAAATCCTGCCACAGAAGAAGTTATTTCGATTGTTACCGAAGGCAATGTAGATGATATTAAATTAGCAATTGTGGCGGCACATAGAGCGTTCTATGAAGATGGCTGGATCGAAAGTAAGGCAAGATATCGTTCAGAATTGTTGCTTCGTCTTGCAAGTAAGTTAGAGGAGGCATCAGAGGAATTTGCCATACTCGAAACGTTGAATAATGGAAAGCCCATTAATGAATCGAGATTTGATGTCATCGATGCGGTGAATCAGTTCAGATATTACGCAGGGTTAGCAACCAAGCCACACGGACAGGTGTATGACGTACCAGATGATGTTCAAGCAATGGTAGTTATAGAAGCAATTGGCGTTGTGGCATTAATTACGCCATGGAATTATCCATTAGTGATGGCGACGCAAAAGATTGCAGCTGCAATCGCTGCAGGATGTACGGTAGTAGTAAAACCAGCCTCTGTTACCCCACTTACAGTCATTAAATTGTTTGAGTTGATCGACCAATTAGATTTTCCGAATGGTGTCATTAATCTTGTTCTGGGACCAGGGGCTACGATTGGGAACGAAATATCTGTAAATCCACTTGTTGATAAGATCTCCTTTACTGGAGGGACAGAAACAGGAATTGAAATCGCTCAAAAGGCAGCTCATACTATGAAAAGATTAAGCCTAGAACTAGGGGGGAAATCTCCTCTGGTCGTGTTTGAAGATGCAGACTTTGATGTGGCAGTTGAATATGCGCTTTTTGCAGTTTTCGCCAATCAGGGTCAAGTGTGCTCTGCAGGATCCCGACTCATTGTTCAAGAAAGCTTGTATGAGCGATTTGTAGCGGAATTATTACTCCAAGTGAAAAAGATCAAGATCGGACCTGGTATTGAGGAAGACACGTTAATGGGCCCTCTCGTATCAGAAAATCAGTTAAAAAATGTTCTAGGATACGTAGATATCGGTTCAAATGAAGGTGCGACATTGCTATGTGGTGGTAAACAAATTGAAGGTAAGGGCTATTTCATTGAACCTGCAATTTTTACCGATACGACACCTGATATGAGAATTGTACAAGAAGAAATATTCGGACCTATTCTTGTTATTCAGAAGTTCAGTACCGAAGAGGAAGCCATCCGTTTAGCCAACGGTACTAAATTTGGCCTAGCAGCTGGCGTATTTACGAACGATTCCGCAAAAGGAATGAGAGTAATTCGTAAGATTAGAGCAGGTATTACTTGGATTAATACCTACCACAACACTTACAATGAAGCACCATGGGGTGGATTTAAGATGAGTGGTATTGGAAGAGATTTAGGTACATATGGATTCCAACAGTTTTTGGAGCCTAAACAAATTAATATCAAACTGAATGTTACTCCAGCAGGCTGGTTGTCACAATAATAGTCTAGATTGAAGTTGTACACATTACAAAGTTGGAGGGCTCAACATGAATAAAGTAGTTGTTTTAGGCGCAACAGGAACAATTGGAAAAGTGATCGTGAAAGATCTAGTAGAGAGTGGCATTGAGGTTGTAGCTGCAGACCTAGATCAAGCGAGACTGGATGAACTTGCCGCTTGGGTCGGCAAAGGGGTCACCACTGTAATTTTAAATATTAGAGATTTTGAAGCATCCAAAGAAGTGTTACGGCAAGGTAGCGTATGTGTCAATGCGACTAACTATGTTTTTAATCTAGATGCAATGAAAGCTGCATCAGCTGTAGGCACAAGCATACTTGATTTGGGTGGACTCTTTAAATATACGAATGAACAATTGAAGCTCGATGATCAAATGAAGCTTGCGAATGTGCTTTCAATTACAGGCATGGGGTCAGATCCTGGTAGCTCTAACGTATTTTGCAGGTATGGTGTGAATTTACTTGATACTCCTGAAGAAATTCATATTCGCTATGGATCTACATCTTCAGGCACAACGTTTGCCTTTTCTGCAGATACAATCATCGATGAAGCAGTTAAGCCTGCAATCGCTGTACAAAAAGGTAAGTTAGTCGAAATTCCTCCACTAGCAGATGAAGAGTTTACTCAATTCCATGAAGATTTAGGCATTCAAAAAACATATTCCATTATTCATTCCGAGCTAGCAACATTACCTACTAGCTTCCCAGAAGTAAAAGAAATTACCTACAAAGATACTTGGGATCCTTCAACCATCGAGAAAGTTAAAATGCTGGAAGAACTCGGTCTTGTTGATACAAATGCACTGGAAGATGGAACAGTTCCTCGCCGTCAGCTGGTTTCGTTGTTAACTAAAGTGCTTGCCAAGAAGGAAAATCCGGTTTGGGGCACCGATTCTTTATTGGTTGAGGTCAAAGGAAAGAAAAATGGAAATCAGACTACCGTAAGATTAGAATTGTTAACGAGATATCATCATGAGTGGGCAGTCAGTCCAACACAATATGCAACGGCGATTCCGGCTTCAATCGTCGCTCAAATGCTCTTGAAGGGTGAGATTACAGAGAAAGGTGTTAAACCACCTGAGCTGTGTGTTGATCCTGAAACGTATTTCTCCTATTTAAAAAGTAAGAATGTTGAGCTATATATCACGATTAGTGAAACGCAGAAACAGTAGTCTACTAAACTACTAATAGGAGGCAAATCCATGCAACAAGTTGATAAGGTAGACATTATGATTACAAGTAATGCTGTGTTTACGGGTACTGAAGATTTGCCGAAGCCAGCTTCAATTGCTATCAAAGGTAATAAAATAGTAGCAGTTGGTACAGCATCTGAAATGCAAGAACTCATTGGACCCGAAACTAAAGTTTATCAATTTGAAAATAAACTTGTTATGCCGGGTTTTAATGATTTGCACCTCCATGTTATTCCCGGTTGTCTTATGGAGGATAATATAAATCTCTTAGATGCTCGTTCTGAACAAGAAGTTGTAGATAGGGTTGCTGAATTTGCCAAATCAAGACCTGATGAATTATGGGTTCAAGGTTATATGTGGTATCACACCAAGTGGGACGATTCGAAATTGCCTCATCGTTCCTCCTTGGATGCTGTTATTCCTGACCGTCCAGTTTTTTTATTTCATGCTTCAGGTCATACAGTATGGGTTAATTCTAAGGCTTTGGAAATACTCGGAATTAATCGGAACACACCTGATCCTCCGCATGGGAAGATTATGAAGGATGAGTTTCAAGAGCCTACTGGCATACTTTATGAGTCAGCTGCTAGTATTGCTTCTAAACAGGCAATGAATCTTCCGGAAAATCGAAAAAGACAAGTTTTTGAAACCTTCCTAAGTCATGCTGCTAAATATGGGGTCACCTCAATAACGGATATTTTTAAAGTAACTGATCTAGAAATTAATGAAATTGATCTTTATGAAGAGTTTGAAGAACAAGAGAAGCTGACTACACGAATTCACTTTTTGATCGGGCTTGATGCAGATATTCAGAGGGCACAGTTTTATCGAGATAAGTATAAATCAGGAAAGCTACGTTTCTCTGGACTGAAAGAATTTTTGGACGGAGTTGTGACTACACATACTGCTAACCTTGTTGAGCCTTATACGGATATTCCAGATTCACACGGGCCTTTGCTACCAGAAGAAATGAGAAACTATGTGCTTGCTGCAGATAAAGAGGGGTTCCGTATTCGGTTTCATGCCGTAGGGGATGGCGCAGTGCATTATGCACTTGATCTATTTGAAGAAGCACAACAACAGAATGGGGTTAGAGATGCAAGGCATACAATCGAGCATATCGAGGTCGTACATCCAACTGATATTCCACGGTTTAAAGAATTGGATGTAATCGCATCAATGCAACCAGAGCATATGGAACTAATCAATAAAAATCATTATTTTTCCTGTATAGGGGAGAGAAGTAAGTATACCTTCGCAATTAAGTCATTACTGGATGCAGGAGCGAAGGTCGTATTAAATACGGATTACCCTGTTGTATCCTTAAACCCACTATTAGAAATATACCGAGCCATTACTAGAGTTGTAGGCGAAGGTGAGTTGTTTAATGAAGATGAAGCTATCACTTTAACACAGGCTTTGCAAGCGTATACATCCTCAGCTGCCTATGGTGTTTTTAGAGAAAATGAATTAGGTACACTTGAGGCAGGAAAATTAGCAGATTTAATTGTGATCGATTGCGATCTATTCAATGTACCGACTGAAAGAATAAAGGATGCGAGGGTAGAGTTAACCATGATGGATGGCAAAGTCATCTTTGAAAAACAGGTATAGATTGGAGTGAAGTTTCATGGCAGCTCATTTGGAGATCAGAAGCGCACAAAAGCTTTACAAAAAATATACAGCTGTTGATAACGTTCATTTATCTATTAATAAAGGTGAGTTTGTTACTATTTTGGGGCCAAGTGGTTCAGGGAAAACGACATTGCTCAAGCTTATTGCTGGCTTTGAATCTATCGATGGCGGAACGATATTTCTGGATGGCCAGGATATTACCAAGAAGAAGGCTTATGAACGCAATATTGGCATGGTATTTCAAAACTATGCCTTATTTCCACATATGACCATTTTTGATAATATTGCATATCCACTTCGCTTACGTAAATTCTCGAAGCAAGAGATTAAGGAGCAGGTGCATAAAGTGCTGGAAATTGTTCGTCTTGAGGACTTTTCCACGCATTTTCCTAATCAACTTAGCGGTGGTCAGCAGCAGCGAGTGGCATTAGCAAGGGCAATTATTTTTAATCCGCCTTTGTTATTGCTGGATGAGCCGCTTGGTGCTCTAGACAGAAATTTACGCCAACAAATGCAGTTTGAAATTAAGCATATTCAAGAGAAATTAGGTATTACAACAGTTAACGTAACGCATGATCAGGAAGAAGCTTTAACGATGTCAGATCGTATCTGTGTCATGAATAAGGGGAAAGTCGAACAAATTGACTCTCCTGAGAGACTGTACAACCATCCGCAAAGTAAATTTGTCTCATCCTTTATCGGTGAGATCAATTGGCTCAAAGGGAAAGTGATTCGAACAGAATCAGGTATGTCTGTGATTAAACTTTTAAGTGGAGAAGTGGTTCAGATTGAATCAGAGAATGAACTCCCAGCCAACTCAACCGTATTGATTGCCGTTCGACCTGAAAATCTTCATATTGTTCAAGATAAATCTTACTGTACGTATGCTTTTCAAGCCAGAGTTTTGGAGAAAACTTATGTTGGGGATTCGTTCCGCATTGATGTAGTAACCAATATGGACGAACAATTCAGTATCAAGCTACGATATGGAAGTTCGAAGCAAATCGCAGTCGGAGATGAGATTCAGATTGGCTGGAATGCAAAGGATGCCTCCTTAATTCCTGACGACGAAGCTATCCCTGCTTCTTAGAAATAGTAGGAGAGCGAGGTGAACGTTACAAATGACGAATACGCAGACACAAATAACCAATAATCTGATTTATAAGAAAAAAAGAGATTTATCATCGATTCCGGGCATTCAGTGGCTCTTATTTATTATTCCGGCAGTTTACATGCTGTTGCTTACCTTTATCCCAATTTTGAAGATCATGAAATTGGGTATCCATAACGGAGAAGTTTATACTTTCGATTATCTCGTGAAGGTATTTACAACACCGGTTTATTTAAAAGTAATTCTTTACACATTTAAAATTTCCATTATTGCGACAATTGTTACTTTGCTGCTTGGTTATCCGGTAGCTTACTTACTCTATAAGATGAAATCAGATAAGTGGAGAAACTTGACGATGGCTCTGATCATGATTCCATTCTGGATCTCAGTACTGATCCGAACATTTACTTGGATGATCATGCTGCAGAATGAAGGATTGATTAACAAATTGCTGATGGGACTTGGCCTAATCGATGAACCGCTTCAGCTGCTTTACAATACATTTGGCAACGCTGTCGGTATGATTCACTATCTTTTTCCTTACATGGTTCTGTGTATCTATTCCGTCATGAGAGGCATTGATGGTCGATTGATTCAAGCTGCTGAAGGAATGGGAGCACGTCCATGGAAAGCGTTTCGCGATATACTGCTTCCGTTATCTATCCCCGGGGTAATTGCGGGGGTGTTGATCTGTTTTGTATTCAGTCTCGGATTTTTTATTACAGGCGTGATTCTAGGTGGTCCTAAAGACACTATGATCTCAAATCTCATTGCTAATTTTATTAATGTAACGTTAAATTGGCATTTGGCTGCAGCACTCTCAATTATTCTCTTGGCTGCAACGCTCCTATTAATTCTCGTCCCATTCATTATCTTTAGGAAGCATCCAGCTTTGAAAGGGGTGATATAACATGTGGTTAAGGGTTCTAGTTGTTTTAATTCTATTTGTGTTCATACTTCCGATTGTGCTTATTATTCCTATATCCTTTACATCAGTTTCCTATTTTCAGTTTCCACCTCCAAGCTTTTCGCTTAAGTGGTACGAAAAGGTGTTGGATAGTCCAGTTTGGATCGAAGTCTTTTCGCGAAGCTTGATCATTGGTGTCTTGACAGCGATTCTATCTATGATTCTAGGTACGATGGCAGCGATCGCCTTTACACGATTGAATTTTCGGGGCAAAAATATTTTTGTTCCTATCATGCTCTTACCAATGGTTGTACCCGCAGTAATCGTGGCAATTGGGCTTTATTATTTCCTTTCGCCTTTCAAACTGCCAGATACTTATTTCGGGATGATTCTGTCTAATTCGGTTATTGCTATTCCGATTGTGTTTACTCTCGTATCTGCCAGTCTTAAAGGGGTAGATCGCAATTTAGAATTAGCTGCAATTGGACTTGGATCCACGCCTATAGGTGCTTTTTTTAAGGTAACCGTCCCTTTGATGAAAACAGGTTTATTCTCTGGTGCGATGTTTGCTTTTTCAATCGTATTTGACGAGCCGATTATCTCGCTTTTCATGTCAGGTGCGAATACGAAAACGCTACCAGTAAAATATTGGGAAAGCTTGCGTACGAGTATCGATCCTAGCATCGCCGTCGTATCGACTGTTCTGATTTTTATGACCTTAGCTTTATTTCTGGTTCAGGGCTGGATTTCTTCTACTGCTGCAAAGCGAAATTTAAAGCAGGAGTAATTTCATTTATTTCATGAAAATAAGGGGGGGTTAGAATGTTGAAAAGAATAACCGTTATGACTTTGGTCTTTGCTTTAAGCGCCTCATTAGTGGCGTGTAGTACAAAAGAAGGTAATTCAGATCAAGCACAGAAATTAACGATCGTTGATTGGGATGCAAACTCGATCAGTTATCGACAAGCAGCAGTGTACGATGCCTTCGAGAAAAAATATAACGTGAAGATTGAATTAGAAACACCGCCAGATTACGGAAAGCTGCAAGCGATGGTAGATAGCGGAAACGTCACTTGGGATGTCGTGAATGTTGACTCTTTCTATGGAAAACTAGCCGGTCAACAAGGGCTGTTCGAGCCTTTGGATTATAATGTCATTAATAAAGAGGGATACAACGATCAAACAGCAACAGCTAATTTTATCGCTTCTGATTCCTTTGCTACCGTCATTAGCTGGAATCCGACAAAGATTGATGCAGCAAATGCACCCAAGACATGGGCAGATTTCTGGGATACGAGCAAATACCCTGGCGGTCGATCTGCTTATAAATTCCCGGCTCCAACTATTGAAATGGCATTATTAGCTGATGGTGTGACCAAAGATAAGCTTTATCCGTTAGATGTGGACCGTGCGTTCAAGAAATTAGATGGAATTAAAAAAGAGTTTAAAACTTGGTGGACGAGTGGTGCGCAAGTGCCGGAACTGTTAACCAATGGAACGGCTACCCTATCAACGGCTTATGATGGTACGCTGACTGCGCAAAAGAAAAAGGGAACACCTGTAGAATTCACATATGAGAACGCATTCCGTTCTTATCTCGGCTGGGTAATTCCAAAGGGTACTAAAAACAAAGATTTGGCAATGAAATTTATCGCTTTCTCTACTTCCCAAGACGTGCAGCTGGAATATGGCAAGAATGCTGATTATGCACCTGCGAATCAAAAAGCGATCGACAAATTGTCGGATGCGGATAAGCAGCGTCTAGGCGTAACACCAGAATTGCAAGAGATGCAAATAGCAGCTGACGATAGCTACTGGATCGAGAACTTTGATAAGCTTAATGAGCGTTTTGGACAGTGGTTGTTAGAATAACTTATTGTAGAGGAGACTTGAAGAATGATACAAAGAAAACAAATTTTTATTAATGGAGAATTTGTAGATAGCTTGAGTGAAGAGTACGATTCAATTCTGAATCCAGCAACAGGTGAAGTGCTAGCAGAAGCTCCGATTTGCAATAAAGAGGATGTTGATACTGCCGTGCAATCGGCAGCAGCAGCGTTCAAAACGTGGAGAAATACGACTCCTGGAGAGAGAAGCACGGCATTGTTAAAGCTTGCGGATCGGATCGAGGCTAACGCAGAAGAACTAGCCGTATTGGAAACTCAGAATGTCGGGCTTCCAATTCAATTCTCAACTCATCTCATCGAGTTCATTGTTGACAATTTGAGATTTTTTGCAAGCGCTGCACGTTTGCTGCAAGGGCCTCTCTCGGGAGAATATATGGCTCAGCACACCAGTATGATTCGGCGGGAGCCACTCGGTGTCGTGGGCTCAATCGCTCCATGGAACTTCCCGCTTGCTATGGCGATCTGGAAGATTGGACCTGCAATTGCAGCTGGGAATACAGTCGTTCTCAAGCCTTCCGAGCTTACACCATTAACCGCTTTAAAACTAGCGGAACTTAGTGTTGGCATACTGCCTCCTGGAGTATTCAATATCGTGACTGGTCACGGTACCGAGGCAGGGGCAGAACTTGTTCGTCATCCTGAGGTGAAAATGGCGGCGCTGACAGGAAGTGTTCGTGCGGGTAGCTCGATTGCCAAAGAGGCCGCTAACTCCGTAAAAAAACTTCATCTAGAGCTGGGTGGTAAAGCACCGTTTATTGTATTCGATGATGCGAACATGGAAGAGGCTGTTTTCTGGTCAGCAGCCGGCGCGTTCTATAACAGCGGGCAAGACTGCACAGCTGCAACTCGGATTTATATTCAGGAAAATATCTACGATGAATTTATTGAAAGATTGGTTTCCTTTGTTGAGAGTACCGTAGTCGGAGATCCAATGCTGCCGGATACGCTGGTTGGTCCTGTCATTTCAGAAGCTCATCTTCAGAAAATTGATGGAATGGTGCAGCGTGCTGTCAACAGTGGATGCAAAATCTTGTCAGGCGGTTCACGCATGGATCGTCCTGGTTTCTTCTATCGTCCGACAGTTATTGCAGGCGCAAAGCAATCCTATGAAATTGTTCAGGAAGAAGTGTTTGGCCCTGTGATCACAGTAATGCCGTTTGAAACGGATGGAGAAGCAATTGAAATGGCAAACGATTGTAAATATGGATTAGCTTCTTCTGTGTGGACGAAAAATTTAGATCGCGCGATGAGAGCAAGCAAGGAGCTTGAATTTGGCGAGGTTTGGACAAATACTCATTTGAGTTTGCTAAGCGAGATGCCACACGGTGGACATAAGATGTCGGGGTACGGCTCTGACTTATCTGTCTTTGCTTTAGAAGAGTATACACGCTTTAAACATGTAATGATGAAATTTGAATAAAGGTTTAATACTCTGAGAACAACCGGAGGATGAATAAGATGTCAAAAACTCCTTTAATGCGTCAATTGAAATCAGCAGCTAAAATTGCCGGAGAAGCATCAATTCGGAACGTCCCTGTTGAACAAGTAATCGAAGAACGTGTTCAACATAGTTTTACACGTAGAGAGTTTTTGAAGAAAGCTTTTTTAGCCTCAGCAGTAATGATGGTGCCTCCGGTTGTCTTAAATGTTGGAACTAAAATAGTGAATGCAGCAACAGCTCCGCGTGTTGCAATTATAGGTGCTGGACTAGCAGGATTAACCGCTGCTTATCGATTAAAGCAAGCAGGTGTCAATTCTCAAGTCTATGAAGCCTCATCCCGTATAGGCGGCCGCTGTTTTACAGGAAGAGATGTATTTAAAGATGGACAAATTTATGAGCATGGCGGTGAGTTAATTAATACGGATCATACATATTTAATAAATCTGATTAAAGAACTCAATCTACAAATTGATGATTTATGGGCTTATGAGAAAGGTGATTTCAGAATTGTCATGGACGGTTCCCTTTGTGATTTTGAAGAGATGTCCAAAATGTTTTTGGATGTCTGGAATCCACTTCAAAAAGATCGCAAAGATGCTGGGCATGTGACCTTATACAATAAATACACCACACGTGGTAAGCAATTGGATAATATGTCAATCGTTGATTGGCTTAATAAGAATGTTCGAGGTGGCATGAATTCCAAATTTTCGAAAATCGTTGATATAGCTTATACAGCTAATGTCGGTCTCGAGAGTACGGAGATAAGTGCGCTAAATATGATTTATGCCATGAGTACGTCAACCAAAGAGGAATTTTCACCTTTTGGAACTGGAGGAGAAGAAAGATTCCATGTTCGTGGTGGAAATGATCTAGTCCCTCAACAATTAGCAAGCAAGCTGAATGGACAAATTACATTATCTTCTCCACTAGAAAGTATAAGGAAAAATAATGATGGCACGTATTCACTCCATTTTGCTGGAAGAATCAGTAGCGTACAAGCTGATTATGTGATTCTGGCATTGCCTGTTGCTACTCTGCGTGATGTTGAAATAGATCGAGCAGGCTTTAGAAGTATTAAGAAAACAGCAATTGCTGAACTCGGTGTAGCGACAAATTCGAAACTGGCTCTACAGTTTACTGATCGCCACTGGGAGTCGCTTGGAAGTAATGGTGCGTTCGTATCTAATGCTTATCATGATACTTGGGATACAACGAGAGGTCAATTGGGTCAATCAGGAATCATGGTTGATTTCACTGGAGGGAAACTTGGCAATAGGTTTGGATCACGTTCAGCAAACGCATACGCACAAGATTTCTTGAATTTATTTGAAAAAGATTTGTCGGGAATATCCAAAAAATGGAATGGTAAAGCAACACTTGATAATTGGCCTGACTTTAAATGGACCAAAGGTTCGTATTCCTGCTACAAAGTAGGTCAATACACCAAATTCAGAGGGCTTTTCGGTGAACCAGAAGGAAATTGCTTCTTTGCTGGTGAACATACTTCTCTCGAGTATCAACAATTTTTGAATGGAGCAGTTGAAACGGGTAATATTGCAGCAAAACAGGTTCTGAGCAGGCTGAAAGTTAAATCATCAGTAATCCAATCCTAATTTTCTTGATCTCAGGTGTAGCCTTATTATTATTTGGACCGAGTAAACTGCCTAAAGGGGAACGATAGTTGAATTAACCGCCTCAATAATAAGGCGGTTTTTCTTTTGGTTGAAAATCAACAATATAGAATAACAGAGCCTAGATAAAAGAGAAGTTTCATTACTAAGCATCAACATCCGTTTGTACTTTTTACTATCCACATAATTACTATTGAGGGTGATCCTTTGCGCGTCTACGAGTCACATTTATAATATCTGTTGCACTTCCAACTTCTCATGAAACTTCAACAACAAATTGGTCATTAATTTAGTCATTTGATTTTCACCTCAGAAAGTAACATACCCAACTTGTCACAACATTACCAAAACAGTCACCCAACCTCTATAAATATATATGGGTGAGGGTGACTAACATCGGTACATATAGCGACTCCCTTTTTACCTGTTGAACTGGAATGGCGTGAATAGTTCGACGACAGAATTAGCTTTATTTTTGGGTTTACGATAAATATATCGAAATCTAAGGCGATGAATAATGAATAGGGTGGCATCGTCGAAGCAATATATGCCACTTTGCGTGATCGAACCGATCGATTTCCCCAATCTCAGCCAAAATTGTTGCAGCAATTTTAGTGCCGATACCGGGTATCGATTGGATTAAATCATATTCAAGTAACTCTTCAGCCAGGGTCTCTATCGATTTATTAAGGTCTGCTAGATGGTCCTGGTATTGAAGAAGCAATTTGATGAGCAGCTGCATGGAGATCAAATGACTTGAAAAAGCCGTCTCCTTAAAGGGATTTCGCCTTGCTGCCGCTACTAAGATTTGAGCGTGCTCCGAACACCATAAAGCAGATCTACCGCGTCCTGTAAGGCGTTGGATTGTTGCTGTAATCTCTTCCACAGTCATATCCAGAACTTCTTTAGACGTTGGGTGTAAGGCAAGAAATCGAAGCGAAACTTTCGAATAGAGGTCACCGAACACGCCATGGTATTCAGGAAAAACCTGATCTAGAATAGCCTGGAACTGCAGCTTCGCTTGAACATACATACCCGTTAAAGATTCATGCTGACGAGTGAGATAGCGTAAATTCATGAGATGCTGACCCCGTTTTTTGAGGGGTTCAAACTCTTCTTTATAGAACAGCGCCCCAAGTTGATAGGCATCAGCAGCATCCGTCTTGACCCGTCTCAAATTAGTTTTTTTTGCTTCATATGAGATTAACGGATTAATGACGATGTACAGATACTGGTGCTCATCAAGAAACTGAACAATAGGGCTATGATAATGGCCTGTTGCCTCCATTACAATGCAAGGGCTCATCCCTGCAGCTGATTCCACTGCTCTAACATAATTAAGAAAAGACGATAATCCCTCTAGATCATGATTAAATCTAAAGATCTTCCCATGAGGTACTCCACGGTCTAAAAAAGCTTGTGCATGGCTCTCTCCCTTGGACACATCCAAACCAATGACTGGATTCATAACATCAATCCTGTAGTATTTTCACCGGCAACCCCTAAACTTCTTGTCTTCCACACTATCGCATGTGATACGGGATCAACGTCCCAACCAGCCTAACCATGGTTGAACAAGTAGAGTGGATGAACAGAATAGCTCTCGGGATCCAAGTCCCACGGGCAGAAACGTTCGATCCCCGGCTACCGCTATCTTACGAGAAAGATCTGGTGACCTCATAATACGAACGGGCAGGATAGTTGAATGAATTTGCTGCAATCAATAGGTCAAAAAAGTCAAGGACCGCATAGACGGTCTTTTTTTATTTAACATGATCTTTGCGTAGCAGAACTGTAAACTGAAAGAAACTGTATGAAACAGCATAAAAATGATGATTTTCACAATAGAATCTTTACAAAAAGGCATATTAAAGAATATAACTGATTTGTTATAAAGAGAAAAGTGAATGTTCAGGAGGTATAATGCGTGCCAAAGGAAGACACTGGGATGTTTGCTGAAGAGCGTCGGGAAAAAATCCTAGCATTATTGAGTGAAGAAAAACGTGTAATGGTCAAAGACTTAGCGGAAAAGTTCAAGGTTTCCATCGATTCAATCAGGCGTGATCTCTCCATTATGGAGGAACAGGGATTGCTCAAGAAAACCCACGGCGGTGCGATTCCATCCACGAAGGTTCGACAAGCCCCACCTCCACCAGAAATACGATACGGCGAAGGAACTCCGCAAGGTAATGCGATTGCTAAGCTTGCTGTATCGTATATTCGGGAAAGCGATACTGTATTTATTGGAAGCGGATCTTTATCTTATGTGCTATTGAAGCATCTGCCTGAACAAATGCCACTTACAATCTTACAAATAGCATGCGGGTAGCCGATTCTTTAAGGGAACGACAATGGATTGAAACCTACCTAATTGGTGGTCGGGTAAAGCCGTCAGGAAATATTACTGACGTTCTAGCGACAGAATTTATCCGTATGTTTAAGTTTGATGTCAGCTTCGTCACTGGAGGAGGCATCTCGGAGGAAGGGATTTTTGTGGCCACTCCTGAAGTAGGGGCATTCGGTCGGGCGGTATCTGTTGCATCCCGTCGGTGCATCGGAATTGCCACGCACCAATCTCTTGGCAACGAAGGGTTTGCGAAAGCTGGCCGGATTGAAGATTTAGATCTGTTAATTACTGATGAGGATGCAGATCCGGAGGCAGTCGAACAAATTCAAGCACTTGGCGTTAAGGTGATCGTAGCCCAGCTAGAGGAAAAATGACTGAAAACACAGAGTAGTTATATTAAGACTTTAGAAAGGATGTGGCGATTTTGTTTTATAGAAGGAAGTTTTACATTGTAAAAAATGAGTTTGTTGATATTTTTAATGCACATTTTAATGAAACTAATTTGCCGAATCAGATTAAACATGGGGCTCAACTAGTTGGAAGATGGATGGTACCGAGTAATGAATCAACCACTGAAATATTCGCTATTTGGGAGTACGACAGTTATGAAAAGTACAAGGAAATAGAAACGATTGTTAGAGGGGACATTGAACACAGAAATCGAATAAATAAGTGGTATGAAGAAAATGGTGGTAGAGAATACGTTTATAGGCAGTGTATTTTAGAGGTTAAAAACGAGCAGATATTTTCTACTTTGATGAAGAATGAATTCACTAATCATGAAGTGCAATTTTGGCTTAAGAACTAATGAATTAAATTTATATACTTTCGGCTCCGCTAACGGGAAACGATAACTCAATAAAGACTAGAAAGCAGTCGGTCAACACGATAGGCTGCCTTTTGTTCAACTCCCATGAAAAATAAATCCGCGAAAAACCTCAAAAAGACAAAAATAAATTAGACCTAGCCGAATGATTTTTAAAAAAGACTGAGCCTGAGAAGAATTATGAAATTAAAGTACCAAGGGCCTTTCATAGCTGAAAATAAAAAATGAGGCTGATGCAGCAACCAGAGTAGGATTAATCTCTCATGAGTGCTTCCTAAAAGGGAGCGACAATCTGTGATGCACCGTGGTCGTTGGAGTCAGACTAACGGATGGGCTCTAAGCACCATGTTGATCGACCTTCCTTTCTCAGCCATAGTAGCAGTATGGACAGATTCGTCGATCCATTTTCATCATCTGTGGTGCAGCGCTTGCGCTGCATGTATGGCTAACGGGACACGATACCGCAATAATAAAAAGGGGTTTTGTTGTTCACTAAACTATGGGGTGATATTCTATGGAGTATACTTCGTGTTATATGGAAGTCTTACTGAAGTATTCTTTTATTGACCCTTTCGTGGAATTGATTCGTCATAATGAAAACATTACATATAAAGTAACAGAAAAGAGATCTGAAGATACTTACTTGTTGCGAATGCATAAACCCATTACAAAAAACATGCAGGGTGTGCATAATACACGCGAGGCTATTCAATCGGAATTAGAATATCTGTTAGCTTGGTCGTCTCATTCCGAATTACCTGTTCAAATCCCTGTTCCAAATCTAAACAGTGAACTGGTAACAACCGTTGTCATTGAACACGAAGAAGTGCACTGTTCAGTCTTAAAATGGATTTTTGGGGAAACCATGTCTAAGCAAGATTTAATTAGTAAGGGGACAGTTAGTACCTTGGGGACCCGTATTGCAGATTTGCATCAGTTTTCGCATAGTTTTCAACATGGTTCAAGTTTTATGAGACCCGAATACGGGATGGAGTGGACAAATAGCGTATTGACCAAATTGCGATCTGGTGAAGAGATGGGGATTATCACGACCAAGGATTTTCATATTCTTGAAAATACATTTTCATTGATTAACGATCGTATGAAAGTATTAAGCAAAACGATTGAGACATGGGGATTTATCCATGCCGACATCAACTATAGTAACTTAATCCATACATCAAGAGGGATTTCATTCATTGACTTTGGTTTATCAGGGTTTGGATATTACGCGATGGACGTCGCTATGGGTGCCTTATTGACCGAAAACAAATTGCGAGATGCCCTAATTTCCGGCTACACTAGTGTTATTTCCAGAAGAATAGATATTGAGCAACTAGAGGGCTTTATGTTTTTGGCAATAGTTGCATACTACGCATTTCTCGTAAGCAATAAAGATAAGCATATGTGGATACATAAAAATATCCCAGGTCTGATTGAACATTTTTGCAAACCTTTTCTAAATGGTAAAACGGTTTTTTATCATATTTGATTTGTTCGAAGAAATCAGTTCTGTTCTATCGGGGAACGATTGTTGAACAAAAGAAGGAGCAGTTTTGCCATGGCAGCTGCTCCTTCTTTCTATTAAGCTAAGGGCAGAATAGCGTGGAGTTCAATTAAAAGAAAATATTTACAAATGGGAACAAATGTTCTATTTTAGAAGAGCGAACTTATTACATAGGAGGCTCATGGGAATGATAAATCGAATTTCAACGCCGTTTAGCTATTCGTCTGCTGTTGAGGCTGGAGATTATGTGTTTCTAGGATTACATAGAGGTTTTGGAGTAACCTTTACCGAGCAGATTCACAATACTTTTTCACACTTAAAAGACACACTCAATCAACTCGATGTACCACTTCAAAACGTTGTGAAGGTTAATGTTTACCTAAAAAATATCTTACAGTTTAAATATTATAATGGAACTAATTGTACTAATAAGGGGTATTAACAGGATGAACAAAGGTAGAATCGTATTTTTAAACGGTGTTACGAGTTCTGGAAAAACATCAATAGTAGATGCTTTACAATTAAAATCGCACGAATTTTTTTATGTTGTTGCCAATGACCTTTTTGAAGAAATGATAGGTGAACGTTATCTTCGTGAAGATTATTGGAAGTATTTAAGTGAAGCAATTATCATGATGTATCATACAGCCAAATTATTTTCTGACCATGGTAAAAATATACTTATTGATGGCATTATGGTAGACCGATCTGAGTTGAAACCACATTATGAAAAAGTGAAGAATATATTTTCTGGGTACCCATTATACATTGTTGAAGTGCTCTGCCCGTTAGACATTTGCCGTCAGAGAAATATTGCACGAGGAAATAGAACCGAAGACCAATCTGATTGGCAACACAAAGTCATGGCAAAAGATATCCAGTATAATTGTACTGTCAACACACATTTAAACACTTCCGAAGAATGCGCAGATTTGATTTTAAAAAGTATATTTGAAGATTAGTATGAATTACACTACTCGGGGCGGCACATTCCGCTAACGGGACACGATAGCGTGGAGCTGAAGAAGGACAGCTCCTCTTTGATGTTCATTGAATTAGCTGGCAGTTTAACACAACCAATAATACATAACGAGCGATGGAGCGGATCCATCGCTTTTGCTATGCTTAAGGGCAGACATGGACTGGAAGCCTCGTAGCGATTGGGTAGGATACGATATCCGGGAGAGTTCTAGATTAGTAGCATAAGTCCAAGCAAATATATTAACCAATTCATACACTGTTACTATCTTAAGTTAAGGAGAGTGAAAGGGATGGGATTAATATTTAATCGAAATGTTAGAGTTACTTTTTTCTCGGGTTTTAACTTTACTGGAAGAAGTCTAACATTTAGACGAGGCGTGGCAGTTTCAAATCTGGGCTTATTCGGTTTTAACAACATCATCTCCAGTTTTCGGCTAAGAAATGTTGTAATTCCTAGTCAAGTTACGTTAGTACTGTTTTCAGGCCGCAACTTTACAGGGAATTTTCGAATTTTCCGTGGTAGCCAGAACATTTCAGACTTACGAGCTTTTAACTTTAACAATGTAACCTCGTCGTTTATTCTGGTTGGATTCCGGATAACAACTTCTCAGATTCGTACCATTCAACACACAGGCAGAATGCCAAGCAACATTTCCAAATTATAGGCTAAAGGGACGCTGAGAAAAGCGTCCTTTTTTCTTGAATGAAGGGAAGGATTGAGGCCTTTAGAACTTTTGTCGGCAGCCTCACTAACCTAACGAGGAACGAGAGTTAAGGAGCTTGCTTGGAAACAGCCCCTATTGCTTTGTTGGAGTAACGGGCAGGATAGCGTAGTGATTATCGACTTAAAGAGTAGTTATGTAAGGTTCAATAAAAATTGATTATAAATATTTATTACCAAATGGATTATCAAAAAAATAGTAAAATAATACTGTTAAGCGCGATGGCTGGCGATAGGGCTTTCATTTCGATGCAACATTGTGTCTATTTTATTCAATAGATTCATTTTTGGCCATTCGAAATGTTAAAACAAGAAATGAAAGGGGGAATGGCGTTGATTGAACATAGCAATCTTGAAGAATATCAAGATCCGGTAAATTACGATCTTGAATTTGACGGTGAAATGGACAAATATCAGTTCTATCTTGAGCTTGCTAGATCGAGTCCTGGGGAAGTGTTAGAACTTGCTTGTGGTACAGGCTTAACAACGATACCCCTGTCGAAAGCCGGCATAACGATGACCGGTGTAGATATCTCTTCAGCGATGCTCGCATATGCGTGGTTGAAGGCGGAAGGGTTGACTGTTACTTTTATGGAAGGCGATGCCCGTACCTTCGAATCGGACAAGCGATTTTCGATGATTTATTTGACTGGTAATGCATTTCAGGCATTCTTAAGTGATCAAGATCAAATAGATTTGCTCACTTCCGTTCACAAACATTTACAACCCCATGGAATCTTTGCATTCGAGACCCGTAATCCGGAGGGAACGGATTTATCCGATCAAGAGGAGACAGAATGGGGATCATTTATTGATAAGGATGGGAATAACGTCAAGGTATCAGGCACACAATGTTACGATGCTAGCCAGCATATCATGCATTGGGTCACGATGCGTGATTGGGGGTATAAGCGAACGACTTCCCGAATTGCTTGTCGGTTCACGGATCAGGATACGCTGCATTCTTTATTAACCCGTCACGCCTTTCGCGTCGAACATCAATATGCTGACTGGGATAAAACGCCGTTCTCTCCGTCATCTTCATCTATCATTAGCGTTTGTAGGAAATGTTAGGAGAGACGTAATGCATTGCAATAGAAAAAATCCCCTCAGGTCGAGGGGGTTTTTGGTGATCCTAAGTTTAGCATACTTTTCGCATTAATAATTCAATCGGTCCGCGGGACATTCATTTTCTCCACCCATGCGAGAAGATAACGGCTAATATAAAATATAGGATTCCGTACCCCATAGCTCTTGTCCTTTAACGATATATGTCCTCCGATGTCAGACGACAAGAACTTATATACTTCTCCGAAAATGACAAGAACATAGATACTTGACCGATCACCGCATTTGTTCTTAACCTACAGGCAGATAGCTCAGCGAGGCAAAGTCCATTTGACCCAATACCGTTTACGCCTTAAGCCTCTCGGGTTCATAGATACACAAACGTTATCGGAAATTCTTGTAAAAAATTACAAAAAATCGTTGGTGATGAGTGTATGGCTATAAACGTAAAAAAGGCAAGAATTGAAGATGCTAATGACTTGTCTGAATTATTCATTAGTTTATTGGAACTGATTCCAACATTGAAAAGATGCAAAGTCAGTTAGAGATTATTTCGACACAGCCAAACTACTATGTTGTAGTTGCATGTAAAGACGAAAAGGTAATTGGAACAGCTATGGGAATCGTATGCCCGGATATTGTAGGAGAGTGTCAACCATATATGTTGGTAGAAAATGTTGTGGTTTCGTCAACGTATCAAGGAAAGGGAATTGGTAAGATCCTCATGGCTACACTTGAGGATTTTTCTAATAAAATGCACTGTTCTTACATAATATTGGCTTCTGGTGGAAACCGAGAACAAGCACATAGATTTTATGAGTCAGTAGGATACAAGAGCACTAAGACTGGATTTATTAAACGAATGGAATCTGCTCGCTTATAGATAATACTATAAAGAGTAACATGCGCATAAACCATCACAGGCGCCTGGTCCAATAGCCGATGTGTCTAGGGACAAGAACATGTATTCATAACCAATGAGCAAAGCAAAAACATGCCACGGTTGCGAAAATTAGTCGTAGTTTATTTATGGATTAACGGGAATGAGGAGTGATTGAGCTATCGGGCAGTATAGTTTAATGGATAAAGATCTATCGTTTTCTGAAGAATAGGGAAGATGTACAATAGTATCTTGTGTAATTTACTTTTTTCAATAATGGAATTTTGATAAGATATTATTAGTTCATTTTTCGACTTGGGAGGAAATATTGAAATGCAAGAGATAAGCAGAGAACACCTGATATATCTTATATCAGGTCCGCTTGGTGTTGGAAAATCAACAACTTCGATAGAACTTGCACGAAATGTTAAGCAATGCGTTCTTATTGAGGGTGATGTAATACTTCATATGTTTAAGGGAGAATCAGAACCTTCATGGGAGGAACGTCTAAGTTTAACATGGAAGAACATCCTTGCATTAACAAGGAATTTTATTCAACATGACTTTAATGTAGTAATCGATTTTGTGGTTGAGGATGAACTTGATTGGTTTTGTAAACATATATCAGATTTAAATGTAAGATTAAAGTATGTCATACTAACAGCAGATAAAGAAAAATTAATTGAACGTCTAAGTATAAGAGGAGATATTGAATCCTTAGAACGCTCTTTGTTTTTGCTGAACAAAATGGAAATGTCCTCATCCAATAAGCCATTTATTAACGACACTACTCTAAAACAAACAACCGAGATTGTAGAAGAAATTATTAATGACTCTGGATATAATGTTTTCATTCATAACTAGCGGTTATGCTAACTGGACAACGAGAGCTTAATAATCAATTAGGACGACTGCTGAAACGATTCGGCGGCCTCGCTGTGCTATTCCAGCTAATAACTTGTCAATATTTGATTATTAAAGGCCGATTCCAGGAGTGGTATACTTAAAAAAAGATATGACAAATAAACGTCCCCTTCGGCACAGGAATATATTTCATCTTTTTCTATTTCATGCTGATCATTCTAGCCGAAATGCTTCTTTTGAAGTCAAGATGGCAAAAATCCAGTGAATGAGTTTGTTTACACAAGCAATACCGCTACTTTGAACAGCTTTCCTTCCGCACGCTTTTTATCGTAGTAAGATCTTAATTTCTTGTTTCTATTACTACGAATACCACATCGCACAGCTTGATACAGGGCTGTACGAAGCCTTCTGGAGCCATGTTTCGTGATTCTATTTTGGATTGCCACAAACTTACCTGAAGTAAATACACTGGGATCAACACCAGCAAAAGCCACCAGCTTCTTTGTGTGATCGAACCGATCGATTTCCCCAATCTCAGCCAAAATTGTTGCAGCAATTTTAGTGCATACTCTTCAATTTCTTCAGCCAGAGCTTCTATGTTCTGTTCCAATTCAGTAAGATGCTCTTGGTACTGAAGAATGAGGGTAATAAGGACTCTCAAATTGATTAAGTGGCTTGCATACATGGTTTGCTGAAATGGGTTTTGTTTTGCCGCATCTAGCAGTCGTTGAACCCGATCCAATCCTCTGAACGCCCCCGTTTCGAAGAAAGCAGTTCTTTCATTATAGCTCTGAGTGTATTTTCATCCGTCTGTACAACTGAATATGAGGTTGGGAATTCACTTAAAAGCCGTAGTGAAATACCAGAATATACATAGCTCCAAAGACGCCTTTGTAAGCCAGGAAAACCTGATCTAAAACAGCTTGGAATTGAAGTTTAGTCTGCACACACATCTTTGAAAGTGACTCATATTGTCTTGTAAGATAGTGCAGATTGAGGAGTTGCGCGCCTCTTTTCTTAAAAAGTTCAAACTCTTCCTTGTAGTACAACTCTCCCAATAGGTAAGCGTCAGCAGCATCCGTCTTTACCTTACGAAGTTGAGACTTCCTAAGCCGATTTGAGATGAGCGGATTAATGACAATGTAAATATAGTGATGTTCTTCTAGGAACTGAACAACGGGACTTTGGTAATGGCCGGTTGCTTCTAGAATAAGCAAAGGACGTTGTTTGGATGCAGATTCAATGTCCTTTAAAACTTGATGGAGATTTGCTAAACCATCACGAGTGTGCTCGAAGTGAAATAACCCTCTGAATGGCTTTCCACGCGCTAAAAGGCTTGTCCATGGCTTTCTTCTTTAGAAATATCTAGACCGATAACTGGATTCATTTCATCTCTCCCTGTAAGTTTAGATTTACCGGCATCCCCTAAGGTTCTTCTTGTCGCTTCATAGCATCGCTTGTTATACGGGATCTAGTCGTTCTTCAATGACAGAAGGAGAAATCAAAGAATTATTGTCTTTGAAATTATCACAAGAATTTGAACTTGATACGATGTCGGTTTATTCTCTTGAACATTCAAATGAAAATTTAATTGTTAATCTGCTCCATAGAGTGAAGTTAACAGGCGGTAACCAATAAGTATTTATTTGAACTAACGAGGAACGATAGATTGGAGCTGCCGCAAGGACAGCTCCTCTTCGAAGTTCATTGGAGTAATTGGCAGTTTTGATCGAAAGAATGATTATGGCGAAAAGGGTAAGCGTGAGTATGTATAAAATGATTTACAAACAAATAGTATCTATCTCGCTCCTCTATCCGGTACTATAATTTTATGGAGGAATAAATAACAAAAAGTGAGGTTTATACCATGGTTTGCGAAAAAATGTTGCTTACAAACGGAACCTTAATTGATGGGACCGGACGATCGCCCATCCATCATGTAACAATCGAGATTGCAGATGGACGAATCGGTTTCATTTCGCAAGAGTTGGATAACTATCCTGTGAATGAAAAAATAAAGCTTTTAGACTTGAAAGGCCTTGTGATCCTACCGGGATTTATTCATACTCATGCCCACACCGGTTTCAAATACCTACAGAATGAGCCTCTACATGGGTACCATAAAGAATATTTGGCAGCCTGTCTTAAAGAGGGAATTACCACGATCCGGGACGAGGGAATGACGACAAACGCAACGATTGATGAAGTCATCTCACATACGAATGCACTCGATGGCTGTACATCACCTAGAATTCTTACATCCGGCAAAGTTTTTACAGCACCTGGGGGATACGGTGGGCAAGAACCGATTGGCGTAGGAAGTGCTGATGAAGCCAGGAGTAGGGTTCGAGAAGTGTTGGATAAAGGTATTCATTTTATTTAAGTCTCTTTCCTGCACTTTTATTTTGCCCAGGTACAAGTCCCGCCCATGAGCATAAATGCGCAGCACTGGGAAACTGCTTCTTAATATTGGTCCCATTCGGCTAAGATTTGTTCTGCCATTCGAGTAGCTGTTCCAGGAATTGAATCTAAACGTTCGACATCGTCATGAAATGGAGCTACCCTCGTAGCGATTTCCAGATCTAGTATCACGATCTGTTCACTTAAAAAATCAATGTGAGTTAAAATAGCCTTGATCATCAAGCGTTGGTGAGGGTTTACATAGCCATGTAGAGCCAGTTCAAGTTCATCCTTTTCCGCTTCATTGTGCGTCTAGCGAAGTTCGCTAGTTTCTCAGGATCATCCTCACCATCTGCAATGGCACGGAGCATATCACGAGAGGAGACACCCATAATATCAGAGACAGCAGAGCTGAGCTTAATATTGGCTCCTTCTAACACTTTTTGAATTCGGTTATGTTGTCTAGCTCGTTCTTCAATGATACTACGACGATATCGAACAAGTTCTAGAAGCTCCCGTTGATTTCGATCTGGAATGAAACTTGCTTTAAGTAGCCCATGACGAAGAAGCTTTGCAATCCATTCTGAGTCCTTGACATCTGTTTTACGTCCAGGTAAAGCTTTCATATGCTGGGCATTCACCACTAAAAATTCAATTCCTTCGGCTTCAAGTAAATTAACAATAGGCTTCCAAAATACACCCGTGCTTTCCATAGCAACGTGAGTACATTCATGCTGTTTAATCCAGTCAATTAATTGTAATAGAAACACAGTTTTAGTTGAAAACGTTTGAATCTCCTTTCCGTTAGACGTTAGAATACATGCGGTAATATTATCCTTATGAATATCCATACCACATCCGTTCAACTACGATTTCCACCTTAAAGCATCCTCTCTACGGCTAAATTAGATAAGAGGCTGGTGCAACAATCAGAGTAGGATTAATCTCCCATGAGTGCTTTCCAATAGGGAGCGACAATCTGTGATGCACCGTGATCGTTGGAGTCAGACTAACAGATGAGCTCGTAGGCACCCTAGCTTATCGACCTTCCTCTCCCAGCCATAGTAGCAGTATTGGAAGATATAACCATTTTCATCATCTGTGGTGCGGCGCTTGCGCTGCATGTATGGCTAACGGGCAGCTTACCTTAATGAATGAAACTGATGTAGGAGGCGGAAAATGGGATATAGTATAAGAGCGGCGAATGAAGAAGATATTAATGGCTTATGTAATATTAGAAAAAATGCGGACTTGTTTATTAAGTATTTGAAACAACATGAAAATAAGGAAGTATATTTGGCAGTAGCCGAAAAAGATAATACAATTCTAGGTTTTTGTGTTCTAAAACTAAAGGGTAGCGTGTTACCCAAATTAAGTGACCTTTATGTAAAGGGGATTTATCGTGGCAAAGGCGTCGGTACGGATTTAATAAGATTTCACGAGAAAATTGCAAGAAGTCTTGGCTTTTCTGATTTATTCGTTAGTGTTGACCCAATAGAAAATCCAAAGATGATAAAGCTCATTACAAAACACGGGTACGAAGCTATTTCCGAACCATATATAAAAATTGCTATTTTCTACAATGATGATGGGACTACTTATGAAAAAACTTATTCAAGAATAGACTTGAAGAGATTGTTAACCTAATGGAGAAGGATAGCTCAATAAACACGATAAGGCAGCCGGTCAGTCAACGTGAACGGCTGCCTTTATTCAGCTAACAGGCAGGATAATTGAACAAACAGAAATGTTTTACGGTTTATAGAAAGTCATATTAGGGAGGAATATTTAGATGTCAAACCATGAAATTGAAGAAATGCTAACAGGAGGGAATGTCTCTAACGTTTATCGTTCGGGAGATACTGTACGACGGGAATTAAAGCCAGATAGTCCCCAAATTCATAAGCTATTAAAGCATTTGGAGAACAAAGGTTTCAGTTATGCACCAAAGTTTTTAGGTATTGATGAAAAAGGTAGAGAGATATTATCATTTATTGAAGGAGAAGCTGGCAATTATCCTTTAAAAGAATACATGTGGTCTAATGATGTATTAAAAGAAATAGCGAAGATACTCCGCCTTTATCATGATTCTGTGCGGGATTTTTCAATTGAAGAAAGTTGGCAATCAATAGATAACACCCCCCAACCATTCGAGGTACTATGCCATAATGATTTTGCAATATACAACCTTATTTTTAATCATGAAAGACCAGTAGACCAGTAGGTATTATTGATCTTGATGTTGATGTTGATGTTGATGTTGCTGGTCCCGGTCCCGGTCCAAGACTTTGGGATATAGCTTATACTCTTTACACTTGCGTCCCCTTAAGTAGGGTTTATCATTCTGAAACAGGTGAGGGAGTTTATTTTAATTCATTACAGCATGTAGACCGTATAAAACAAAGAGTTAAATTGTTTTTTGAATCGTACGGTGAGGAAATAGAAGAAGATTATTTGGAGATGGTATTGCTACGATTAGAAGGATTATGTAAAACCATTAAAAGAAAAGCCAGTGAAGGTGACAGTGCTTTCCAAAAGATGATAGATGAAGGGCATCTTGAACATTATCAAAGCGATATTAAATTCATTAGTGAATGTGGAAAAGAGTGGATTTAAGAGTAGGTTTTTATTGATCTAACGGGACACGATAGCTCAATAAACACGATAAGGGAGCCGGTCAGTCAACGTGATCGGCTGCCTTTATTCAACTAACGGGCAGTTATGCTTAGTTGAAATGAGCAAAAGCAGCCCATCCTCTGACGAGGAAAGAGCTGCTTTTTACTTTTCTATCTCTTTTTCCATCTTGGCGTACCGATTCTCTCAAAATCGAGGCTTTTGCAGGGCTCTCTATTCAGGTGCTGAAAATTGCAAATATGCAGGCCTAGCAATCACGACATTTGTAGTAGCTAAAGGAGGGACAGTTAAGAACTGGGTAAATAACACGTTCTTTTGCACAAGGAGCATTCATTTTAATGCTGTTAATTTTCTCTGCTAAGTTTGTATTTGTAGATGGGCTAGGTGCTGGAGGAGTTTCGTTAAGACCTTTCTATAACCCGGATACGTTCACATGGAGTAATATTGCACAAGCAGCAACTTATGGACTACTTGGATTTATTGGGTTTGATAGTATTGCTTCTCAATCTTAGGAAGCAAAGAATGCAACAAAATCTGTTGGTCGTGCTGTAGTGCTAAGTCTAATTATTATCGCTTGTATATTCTTGATTCAGGCTTACATGGCTGCTCTAGTATATCCTATCCAGACCTTACTACTTTGGATCCAGACTCTTGAAGCTCTTTAATATTCTTCTTAGTTAATTCATGCTAAGAGTTTAAATTAGTTTAATAATGCCCGCTTCCTTGTCATTAAGACAAAAAAACGGGCATTATTACAAGAGTGATTTAGACCAAATGGAAGTGCCTTATTAATCAATAAAAGTTAGCTTCCATTTATTATTTACCTTTAGTAAAACGAATTGACATTCGGTTTGGATTAATAAAAAAATAGGTATCATTGATTGTAATCTCTTTTTGTAATAAAACCAATGGAGGTTTTATCTTAAGCCTTCCATCCTAGGGCGCACCTTCAGATATTAAGCAGTGATTATATCGGTAGTAAATTATCCTTCTTACATTATCTTGTCGTGAAAACGTTATGCCGCCTAACCAATTACTGCATGAGCCAGCATAACGCTCCTTGTTCTCAATTCACCCTGAGTATATATATCAGGTGTAGTGCCTATTCCTTCTTTATTACTTAAAAATGGGACCAGGAATTGATACTGTAATTGAATTATCGGGTGCGAGGGTCAACCACCCATCATAAATCGTACTTCTCCATCGGTGAGGAAAAGTCTCGAGTCTTCATTTATCCAAACAAATACACTATTTTTTTGAAGTATCATATCAAGATCTACCTTTGAAACTTGTGTATCAGGTGCAAAGGTTATCTTCCATCCAGAATAAATAGTACGAAGTAACAAATAAAGTTCTGAAGTATGGATTGCAGTGAATATGAAAATAATTTACGGACAAGTGAAAGCACCTAGAAACGGTTGCGCTCACTCTGTCCGATTTTTCATGCCTAATGTATTGGAATTATCCAAGGCTGTACTTACTTAATATCTTATAAGAAATTCTTGAAATTACAGAAATTTATCCGATAGGGGGATGCTATTATACAAATATAAATAAAGACGAGGTGATGAAATGCAAGCGAAATTGGCTACGGACGCCATTCCCCTCCCCAAAAAGCGGAATTCATGGATAAGAACGATAAAAAAGTATAAAGTGATGTATGCTCTCTTGTTCCCGGCATTAGTTTACTTTGCCGTATTCAAATACATTCCTATGGCGGGAATCATTATTGCTTTTAAAAACTATAACCTAGCTTTGGGACTATGGGATAGCCCATGGGTGGGATTTAAAAATTTTACAGATTTTATGAACGGCGTTTATTTCTGGGACATCATGAGAAATACGATTATCATTTCGCTGTATAAGCTATTGTTCGGTTTCTCAGCTCCTATCATACTTGCTTTGCTGCTCAATGAAGTTTATACCCAATGGTTTAAGAAAATCGTACAAACGATCACTTATTTGCCCCATTTT
Source organism: Paenibacillus sp. FSL K6-0276 (assembly GCF_037977235.1). Classification (NCBI taxonomy): domain Bacteria; kingdom Bacillati; phylum Bacillota; class Bacilli; order Caryophanales; family Paenibacillaceae; genus Paenibacillus; species Paenibacillus sp. FSL K6-0276. The sequence continues at coordinate 2,892,872 of NZ_CP150276.1, forward strand.
CTATCATGGGTCATTGTTTATGGAATGATGGTGGCATTATTAGCCCCAGGGGATGGTCTTTTTAACATGATTTTGAAGGAATTTGGTGTTCAACCTATCTCCTTTCTAACGGAACCTGCCTGGGGCAGACTGCTGATCATCTTATCTGAAATATGGAAGGATATTGGATGGGGAGCGATATTGTACCTTGCAGCACTAGCAGGAATCGATCCAAGTTTATATGAAGCGGCTCGGATTGATGGCGCTTCCAAGTTGAGACAGTTATGGCATGTAACACTTCCCGGCATTCGAGGAGTTATGATTCTGATGCTGATCCTTAAATTAAGCCATATTCTGGATGCTGGTTTTGACCAAATATTCATGTTTGCCAACAGCTTTAATCAGGAGAAGATCGACATTATCGACACATGGGTATACCGTGAAGGGCTCGAGCGACTTAAGATTGGCTTGGCTACCGCTGTGGGATTGTTTAAAGCTGTCATCGGATTTGTTTTAGTGTTGGCAGCAAATAAGCTTGCAAAAAAATTCGATGGGCAAATTTGGTGAGGTGGTTATCAAAATGATCAATTTGACAATCGGGGAAAAAGTCTGGCAAGCAGTCGTTTATTTTATTCTTATTTTGCTATCCCTACTTTGCTTACTACCCTTTCTATATGTGGTTGCTGTTTCAGTGACGCCAGAATCGGAAGTGTTAAGAAGAGGTATTGTTATTATACCAGAATCCTTTACCTTTCTAGCTTATAAAGAAGTATTCATTTCTCATGGTATCGGGCAGGCGTATAAAATTACATTGTTTCGAACGATTGTAGGCACTGTGCTTAATGTGTTTTTCACGGTAATAGCGGCTTATCCGTTATCCAAAAAATATTTGCCGGGGCGAAGCCCATTTCTACTATTCATTGTCTTTACCATGATGTTTGGGGGAGGATTAATTCCGACTTATTTACTAATCCGCTCTTTGGGATTGCTAAATAGTCCGTGGGTATTGATTATTCCACATCTCATTAGTGCATTTAATCTGGTGATCATTAAAGGTTTTTTCGAGCAATTGCCTGCTGAAATCGAGGAATCAGCGAGGGTAGACGGTGCAAGTGAGCTTCAGTCGTTATGGCGGATCATTTTACCCTTGTCCTTGCCCGTCCTTTCCACAATTTCCTTATTTTACGCAGTCGGGCATTGGAACAGTTATTTCGATGCTATTGTTTATATCAATGATTCCAACTTAATGCCGCTTCAAGTTATCTTGCGTAACATCCTGCTTAACGTCGCAACACAAAGCGCTGATTCGCTCGCCAATTCCGGAGCTGTTAGTACGTTCGCCGTGCAAATGGCTGCAGTTGTCGTGACTACGGTTCCAATTTTGATCGTTTACCCATTTATGCAAAAGCATTTTACCAAAGGTGTGCTCTTGGGATCTGTTAAAGGTTAAAAGGCATTCCAACCTGAGTTGTTACGGGGAAACCGTGATAATATAGAAGCAAAGGAGAGGTCATTATGCAACGTAAAGCGATTACATTTGCTATTCTGACAGCAATAGTGGGTGTGGGAACGGTATTGACAGGATGTGGGGAACAAAAAGAAGTTATATCAACAGCTTCGAGTAATTCGCAAGGCCAGCCTAGTCAGTTTGAACCCAAATTGAAAATCTCGATGTTTAACCAAGGCACTTTCAACGCTGCTGCCCCGATTCCTCCCCGTGAAGAAGATATCCAACGCCAAATGTTGGAAAAAGCAGTGAATATCGACTTGGAAATGATGATTCCTCAATCAGGGCAAGCAACGACTAAATTAAATACGCTCATTGCTGGCGGAGATATTCCAGATTTGATCTTCTTGAAGAGCCGGGCGGATCTCGCGCAATATTATGACCAAGGCGTTCTTGCGGATTTGACACCGTATCTGGATCAATTTCCTGAATTGCAGAAACGTTTTAGCAACGACTCCTGGGAGGCGATGTCCTATCAAGGAAAAACCATTGGAGTTCCAGGTTATGATAATGTAAACGGTATCAGTCGAAGCTTCTTCATCCGCAATGATTGGCTGAAAAAGCTGAATATGGAAGTGCCAACGACACCTGACGAACTATTCGAAGTTATGAAAGCCTTTACAGAGAAAGACCCGGACGGTAACGGCAAAAACGATACGTACGGATTCATAGGCGGTATGAATAAAGAAGGCAATCTGCAAACCTACGGCTTCGATAGTTTGATGTGGATGTTTGGTGTCAATCCTCCCTCAGCCATTGATGTGAAAGACAATAAACCGGTGTTCCTGTTTACCGACTCAAAAATGAAAGAAGCGCTCGCTTATATTAATAAAATGATGGAAGCCAAAGTTGTAGATCCAGACTGGGTGACGATGAATACTCCCGATTTGTTGGACCAAAAGTTATTTAAGGGTAAAGTTGGCTTCATGATAAGAGACTCCCGCAGGCTGGAGCCAGATTATCAGCAAAAAATGAAAGAAATCAGTGGAGAGGTGCCGGAATGGATCGTCATTCCTCCAATGATAGGTCCTTATGGTGATCAAATTGTAGAGAGAAAATCGTTCCAAGGCAATTCATGGGCCATATCCAAGAAAGCGGATAAGGACAAAATCATTCGGATCTTGTCCATGCTGAATTATCTCTTTACGGACAAAGAAGCATATCCGAATTTTGCATACGGAATTAAAGGGATTCATTGGGATTTGGTGGACGGCAAGATCAAAAATAAAACCTCCGAATTATCGAAGGAAATGAAAGAAAAGTACCTATGGGTCGATCATTATAGAATGCCGCGTCGTGGTGATGATGCTGAGTACTTCAGCTTCCAGAATCCTAAGACGGCAGAAGCTTTTAAGAACAATCAGAAATACGTGGCGGCTACTTTGCCCGGGAATTTATTGACTGAAGACCCGGGCGATTCATTGGCAGCTGACCGCCAACGTTACATTAATGAAAGCTTGGTCAAATTTATGACTGGCAAAGAACCTCTTTCGAGCTGGGACAATTTCCTCAATACGTTGGAAACCAAGTTTGACATGCAGAGATATAAGGAGTCAGTAATCAAGCAATTTAAAGAAGCAGGCTTAATCAAGTAAATTAAACGAAGAGAGTGGCTATAAATAGCCCCTCTCTTTATTGTCATATGCTATTATTTGTTTAATACAGATTTAAAAGGAAGATGATCGATGCGAAGAAGAATCAGCTTGCCTTTAAAATTATTTTTTATCGTGTTTGCATTTGTATTAAGCTGCATAATCTTGATAAGCCAATTGTCTTATCGCTATGTCCAAAAGGAAATAAGAACCACTGACATTTATTACACCAACCAAATACTTGACAAGATTGACCAGTATTTCACAGTTAATTTTTCCTCCTTCCAGACGATCTTGTTCTCGGTCGAGTCATCGGTGAAAGCCAACATTGACAATCCGGACGTGATTAAAAAGCAATTAAGAGAGCTGTATGAACTCAACAGTAATTACGTCAGTAATATTTATTTGATCAAAAGCGATTTATCCATTCTAGGCGGAAGTACACCTACCCGAATATTCGATGAACCTTTATCTGAAAGAGAACCTTTGTTTGATGCAGCTGACAAGAACAGAAGGACTACATTTGTCAGTGATCCTTACAAATCTAAATATTCCGGCTGGACAGTTACGATGGTTCGATATCTGAACGGCGCTCCGTTTCCTATGGCCATTGCGGTAGATTTGGATTTAAATGCCATTGAAGAAACCTTGTTCAAGATTAATAAAAAAGAACAAATGAATTTGGCTCTAATCACCGCATCGGGAAAAATCATTGCCGGATTTTCGGAAAATAAAGGACCACTGAATATTCAAGATCATACTTTTTCAATCGGTGAAACGTCAGCCGAACAAATTCTGGATAATACAGAAACAAGCCTTCAACTGTATACCAAGGAGGGTATTCCGGTTTCCCTTCTGAAAAAACCGACTGAAAAATTCAACTGGACCATCATCTCGATCAACGATGAATCACGCTTGAAAGCTGCTTTGTCCAGATTGGAAACCTATTATATCGAGCTTCTAGCTGCAGGTCTTCTCTTAAGCCTGTTCGTTTCCTTTTTTATTGCCAAATATATAAGGACCCCACTCTATGCGCTTAAAACAAAAATGAAGCGGGTGGAGCAAGGCCTCCTAACAACTACTATATCGATTAACCGAAACGATGAGTTTGGAGATCTCTCCCGGGCATTCGATCGTATGCTGCAGCAAATTGTGGAACTGATTCGGGGAGCGGAGCTTCATAATGAACTTGAGCGGAAGCTTGAAATTCAAGTGCTGCAGTCTCAAATAAACCCTCATTTTCTGTATAACACGCTTGGTTCTATCAGCAATGTCATACGACTCGGACAAATAGAGAAAGTAGATGTGGTGATCGAGTCTCTCATTTCAATATTGGAATATGGGATAGCCGAAGCTTCGGAAGAGGTTTCACTACGTCAGGAATTGCAAAATGTATCGGACTATATCGCGATCCAGAATATCCGCTATAACAGGAACTTCCACTTGATTGAAAATATCGAAGCAGGGTTAATAGATTTTCCAGTTTTTCGAATGCTGCTGCAGCCCCTTGTGGAGAATAGCATCTTCCATGGTTATAACGGAGGGGGGATCGAAGGCCCAATTACTATTCATGCGTACAGGGAGGGCGGCATCGTCATAATAGAAGTAGTTGATCAAGGCGAGGGTATTCCAACTGATAAAATAAAGCATATTTTAATTTCAGAACCAAGTGATGTGGAAGTGAAAAGGAAAAGAATTGGGTTAAATAATATTCATGGCCGAATAAGACTTCACTACGGAGAACAGTTCGGGCTCCAAATCATAAGCATACCTAAGGAAATAACCCGTGTTCGCGCCTTATTCCCAGCAGGCTTATTTAAAGGAGATGCATGATGGTGAGAGACTACACCTGCTTCATTGTTGACGATGAAGATCTAATCATTCAGAGATTGGAATTGTTTTTTAACGAGCTCTCCCATAGGGATAGGCGATTTCATTTAGTGGGAAAAGCGAATAATGGGCTGAAGGGGATAGAGGAGATCGTAAAGCTTAAGCCGGATATCGTGATATCTGATATCGTTATGCCGCGAATGGATGGAATTTCCATGATTGAGCAGCTAAAGCCAAAGCTTCCCCATACCCAATACATTCTTTTGACCGCCTATTCATCTTTTGAATACGCCCAGAGAGCTATTCAAGCCAACGTATTGGAGTACATCGTTAAGGTTCCGCTTAGGGACGCGGATTTGGATCGAGCTTTAGATAAGGCAGCCGGGATTTTAAATGAGGTTAAGATAAAAGAAGCGGAATTTCAATCGTTAAACGTATCCGTGCTTGAAAATAAATATAGAGTCCGCAAGCAATTTTTTAACGAGCTTATCAGAGGCGAAATTCCTTCTCATCGGGCATCGGATTTTGCCAATCGCATGCAGTTCCATTTCTTTCAAGCCAACTATTGCTGCTTCATTGTTGAAATGAATATGTATGAAAGCTTCCGAAACGAATATTCAGCGTCTGATCAAAATATCTTGAAATATGCGATTACGAATATAATCGAAGAAACGGTGATGAATGGTGGCAGTGGTGTAGCTGCGGATCTATCCGATAATCGTTTTATTGGCTTTCTTTCCTGGGAAAATAATCGCAGTGATATGGAAACGGAATATGATTGCCAGACATTGGGGGGGCAGATCGTCTCCCATTTGCATCAATATTTGAATCAAAGGGTATCCGTCGCTTTTGGAGGTCCGCACCGAGGCTGGGAATCCATCAAACAAGCTTACACGGAAGCTCAAAATGTGAGTGATGATTTCTATTATCATACAGAGAAAGTAGTCAAAACACCCATGCATCGGTTCCATTACCATAATGACAGAAAAGAAGAATTTCAGCAGAAATTGGCTGATTTTCTTGCTTGGGTGAAAAGAAAGGTTTCCAAGGAAGAGCTGGAGAAAGCATTTGCTGATCTGAACCAATTTGTTACGGACCATAAAATTCATAAGTCCATCATGGCGCCTATGCTACGAGACTTGTACAGAGACATTATTGTGAAGTTTAAATCGGGGAACAAGTTGACCACGGATGCATCAGAGTTTCCCATAAAATTTATGACATTTCGGGAGCAGCTTGCCTATATTGGCGACTTCACATTCGAATATGTACACACTGGCCAACAATTACATCGCGTAGAAATCATGAGTGCTATGCGTTTTATAGAGAAACACCTGAAACAGCGATTAACACTGGAGGCTATTGCGGAGGAAGTGAATTTAGCTCCATCGTATTTTAGCAGCTTATTCAAAAAAACAATGAATGAGGGCGTTATCAGCTACATCAACCGTAAAAAAATTCAATTAGCTCTCGAGCTGTTAAATGTTCGGGATTATTCTTTATTGGAATTGTGCGAGGAAGTAGGAATTGTGAATGAAGGTTATTTTTGCAAATTATTTAAAGAATATACGGGTGATACTCCTAAGCAATATCGGATCAAAATGACACGGTATGAATCCAAATAAGGTTGCAAAAAATGTATAAATTTCTCGCGAAATCATGTAAAAAAAAGGGCATCAAAAGGATTACCATGATAGAAGGATCTAATCATGGAGGTTATCAAAATGGAGCTTATTAAAGCAGATGTAACCGTCGTAGGCGGAGGTATTGCTGGAATATGCGCTGCCATTTCTGCCGCACGCCAAGGGCTGCAGGTTTCACTTATTAATGATCGACCGGTTCTTGGAGGAAATGCGAGCAGCGAGGTCAGGGTTCATATCAACGGGTCGGCATATCTCGGAAACAGTCCATCCTATTATGCACGCGAGGGCGGGTTGGTGGAAGAACTCAAGTTGAAGATTTTTCACTATAATCCGTTATACAACAAGAAGCTTATGCTTTCGCTTTCGGATACGGTCTTGTTGGATATGGTTTATGATGAGGCTAACATTTCTCTATTTCTGAATACATGCGTGCATGAAACGGGTATGGAGAACGGCAGAATTAAATGGGTGGAGGGCCTTCAATTGGCTTCCGAAAGAAAATTTCGTTTTGAAAGCCGAACCTATATCGATTGCTCCGGAGATGGAATTGTCGGATATCAGGCAGGTGCTCTCTTCCGATGGGGGAGAGAGGCGAAGCATGAATACAAGGAAGAATTAGCTCCTGAAGTGGCGGACCATTACACCATGGGCGATACGATCCTGTTTCAAGCCCGTGACGTAGGATATTCCGTTCCATACAAAAGACCTGGCTTTGCATATGATATTACGAAGTTGGCTTTTTTCGATAGTATCAGAAAAGGCTTAAACCATCGGGCTTTTCCAAGAAAAATCAACGGGCTTGGCGGATTATGGTGGCTGGAATACGGCGGACATATGGATATTATCAAGAATAATGAAGACATCGCATTGGAGCTGCGGAAATTGGTGTACGGGATTTGGGATTATATCAAAAATAGCGGCGAATTTGATGATGTGGACAATCTCATCTTGGATTATGTATGCCCGATTCCGGGAAAGCGGGAGTCGAGGCGGTTTATTGGGGATCACATGTTGTCTCAGAACGATCTTACAGCAAAGCCGCATTTCGAAGATGCTGTATCCGTCGGTGGATGGTATATGGATTTACATGCTAATAAGGGCATCTACGATGAGGGGCCGGCTACAGCTTGGAATTTCGTGCCTGGATTGTACAACATCCCTTTCCGCAGTTTATATTCACGAAATATTCCTAATCTCATGTTCGCTGGTCGCAATATAAGTGCTACCCATGTGGCTTTCGGATCTACAAGGGTAATGGCAACCTGCGGTTGTATGGGGCAGGCGGTTGGAACGGCTGCTTCGTTATGCTTGAAATATGAGATAGACCCCGCGGCCATAGTCGAATCTCATATAGGGGAGCTGCAGGCGCTGCTGCTTCGAGACGGACAAACGATTGTAGGGCTTCAAGAGAAATTGGATCCTTACTTCGCTGACGGATTAACTATTCGTGCTTCGTCTCAGCGCAGCTATGACAATCTTCATCCATCCGAAGATATTTCCTTGGAGAAAGGGTTATGTATGGTTTTGCCGATTCAGACAGCCGTGGCTGAAAGCGTACGAATCAAAATTAAAAATAGGTCCGAGCATTCGGAAACACTGCATGTGAAGCTGTTTGGCGGGGAACGGAAGGAAAACTACATTCCCACCAGCGAGTTGAAAGACTACCGGTTGGTTATTGCGGCCGGTCATGACGACTGGATTACGCTAGACTTGGGCTGCAAGAAACCGGCTGACGACAAAATCTACATCGTATTGGAAGGTACGATGAGCCTTGCCTTATACGGCAATGAAGAGAAAATGACAGGAGCGGTCAGCTTCCATTATAGGCCGCAAGAGTCGTCCAGGCTGAAGAAATTTAATAAGAGCATTTGCTTCAAGGATCTGTTACCATCTCAGAATATGTATAGTCCTGAAAATGTCGTCAACGGCTACTCCAGACCTTATGGTCTGCCGAACGGCTGGATTTCTGAACGTACGGAAGGACAGGAATGGTTGGAATTCTGTTTTGCCAGCCCCAAAAATCTGGACGAAATCCATCTTGTTTTCAATTCGCAGCTGGATTTGGAGCATTTCGACGATCCGATCGAGTCCCTTATCCAAGATTATGCTATAACCTTAACCTTAGTAGACGGAACCGAGAGGAAAATCATAACTTGTGGGAATTATCTCACGTTGAATAAACATAAGGTGGATGCGAAAGATGTAACCCGAATCCGCTTCGATTTCTGCGCAACTTATGGTTCGCCTTATTTTGAAGTGTTTGCTGTAAAATTGTTTGCTTCTAAAATCGATAAATGAGGTCAGGTGAAGTCGCGATGAAGGAATTATTCCCTCGAAGAGGGCTACCTAATGTAATTCATAAGTTGGAAAATGGGGATACCGTAACAATCGTCTATTTCGGTGGTAGCAATACTCGTTCTGAAGGATACAGGGTCATGACGGCGGATTGGCTTCGTGAGCAATATCCTAAGGCGGATATTCGCTCTGTGAATGCAGGCATTAATGGGACAGGATCGGATTTGGGCTGTGCCCGTTTGGAGACAGATGTACTGCGTCATCAACCTGATCTAGTATTTGTTGAATTTGTCGGCAACGATGGCGGAGATCCCGAATCCAAGGCGCGGATCGAAGGAATTGTCCGTCAGATCCGCAAGCGGAGCCGGTTTACCGATATCCTGTTCGTTTACACGCTGAAGGAGCGGGATGTGGCCGGATTTCAGTCTGGGGAATACCAGAAGGGGGCTCTAATGCAAGAGGAAGTGGCTGACTATTATGGTATTCCTACGATTCATCTGGGCGTAGCGGTCAGTCACTTGGTGTCGGAGGGAAAACTCGTTTTCACCTCAAGGGAAGACGTATCCATTCCCGGAGCTGTTATTTTTACGCATGATTCGATCCATCCGACCATTCCCGAAGGACACCAGATTTACACGGATACGATCACCCGGTCATTTGAAAAAATTAGCGAACTTCGAGATCATCTGGGAAGGTTGGAACATCACTTGCCTCAGAATCCGTTAGTCGCGGCTAATCCTTGGGAGTATGCGACCATGCTGTCACTGGATAGTCTTACTGATTTTTCTGCAGGATGGTCTTACATGACTCCCGATGATTTTGCTTTAGTGCGCGAGTACAATTGGTTGTTCCCCGGCCTATGGCGAGCAGTCGATCCTGGAGAGACTATCACGGTGCAGTTCGAGGGAACCCATATCGGGTTATTCGATATCGGGGGTCCTGATTCTGGCAGTTTGAAGGTGTCGGTGGATAGTGAGGAACCCTTTATTGTCGATCGATTCACACTACACAACGATCATAATCGTAATCAATATGTATTCTTGCCGGAGCTCCCGAATGGGAAACATACGGTTCGCTTCGAAATCGATACCGAGAAGACAGACAAAGCGGCCGTGTTTGAGGCATGCGGCAATGAACGAAGTAGAGAGCATGTTCGGCAGCATCCAGATTGGTATGATCAAACGGTGATCCAGCTTGGGAAGTTGTTATTGGTGCAGCCGCCATTATAATTGATCATTAGGCATTGTCTAAGTGGAAGACCTACATCATAAATGGCTGCAGTTGAGCCGTCATTTATGATGTAGGTCTCTTTTTTACTTAAAATCTTATAAGAAATTCTTAAAATTAAAGAAATTTCACAGTTATGTGACATGCTATGATAAAAACGACGACGGAGCGAAATTAGCCAGAAGGATAAAGGCTGATTGCTTCTTTACGACTTCGAACAAAGGAGGCTTTTATTATTTTGAAAGCGTTATCAACTTAAGGGAGGCTGTGATTTGTATGATAAAAAGGAAGCTGTTTTTCTTAATCGTTTTCATCGTGACGATATTAGTTCCTTTCAGCCTAGTCGGAATAAGGACCGCTTATGCGGAGACCTTACCGTATAAGACGATTATCATCGATGACGGGAGCATCACGATCAATGATGTTGTGACACCTGATGTGGGTAACGAGAACAACGGATATTCGGCCCCGAATTGGACCACAAGTACAGGGGTGAAGGGGTATGATAACTCCAGCTCTAAATATACGAGTACAGCAGGCAGAACGATATCATGGAATCCACGATTGGAAGCGGGAACGGCGAGAATTTCGTTATACAAGCTTAACTGGGAGGATAAGGCGGATAGCAATGTAAAAATTGAAATTGTTCATAATGGAACGACGGATGTTCTCTTTATGGATTTGCGACCTTCATTTGGCGCTCCTGTGGGATGGGTGGATTTGGGAGAATACTATTTTTCCGGGGTTGGTGAAGAATTCGTTAAATTGACTCGGTCTACCAGCAGCACGAGCACGATACTTACGCGAGCTGATGCGGTCAAGTTCGAAGGGAATATTCAGCAAAAAGAGCCTCATAAGACGATCATCATTGATGATGGAAGCATCACGATTGATGGTGTTGTCACCGCTGATGTAGATAACGCGAATAACGGGTACTCCGCTCCTTATTGGACTACAAGTACGGGAGTAAAGGGATATAATAATTCCAGTTCAAAATTTACCGATGCTGTAGGAAGAAGCATCACATGGAATCCGCGATTGGAAGCAGGGACGGCGAGAATTTCGTTCAACAAGCTTGATTGGGCGGATAAAGCAGATAGTAATGTTAAAATTGAAATTGTTCACAATGGGATTACGGATGTCATGTTTATGGATCTGAGACCCTCGTCGGGCCCATCGGTCGGATGGGTTGACTTGGGGTCCTATTATTTCAGTGGTGATGATAGCGAATTTGTCAGACTGACTCGAACGCAACCTACGACCGGAACGATCATTACGCGGGCCGATGCGGTCAAGTTTGAAGGGAATATCCGGCAGCAAGCTCCACCGTTGCCTCCGCTGCGCAGCCGTACATTGGCGAATCTCAGTTACACGGAAAAAGGCAGCATCGAGAATGCTAGCTATAAGGCGACCTTCTATGAAGCAGCTTGGGATGGAGGCAAATCCATCGTTCGTGATATGTTCTACAAGGACACGGATACGGGGAACTGGGTGCCTGTCAATAATGTGGCGGAAAGACTTGAAGAACAATGGGTCTTATTGGATGGGAATGCGGGGAGTCGAACCAATTACTACGATACGATGAACAAACGCTGGATTACATTCGACGAGATCGATTTCCCCGACAGCCACACGGCGGTATTAACCGATTCTTCACATGCAAGCGATTACGATTTACAAGTGAACTGGTCCATGGCAGGCGACAAACCTGATGTTTCCTTCGCCTTTACACCTCGCCGGGATGGCAATTATGTGATTGGCTATCAGTCTTTCACAACAGAGCAAATCTCTGGCGTCAATGAAGTGTTAAATGGTTTCAGGTCACATGCAAAAATGGTAGGTTCGGTAGAATCAACAAGCTTAAGGGAGCTGAGCGCTCCGATGAGTCTGGTTGAAAAGAACGATAGCTTTGGGAACGCTTTTTCGTATGGCGTATTTGTACCGTCGGAAGAGCTTCCTGTCGAATTTGAACCGACGGGCGGCGTTTCCAAACAACGGCTTGGCATGAGTCTTGTCAACAACGAAGGCAGCGTGCAGCCGATCCTTTATGCTCCTCAACTAGGGACTTATTCGCAAATGACCGCAGAAAGCACATATCAATTTCATATGGGGCTAATCGCTGAAAACAGCAGTCTATATGAGGTCTACGGGGATATTCTTCGCAGTGAATACGGTTATTCGGCATATCGGGAAAATGTCGCTGATCAGTCGCTTACTGATGCGATGTTCAATATGATCGATCTGCTCAAGATAGAGCCGCAGGGGGACGACTCTGTTAATTATGTCCCATCGCCCAGCGGCTGGTGGAACCGAGCCAAGGGCTTCATTGATATTGAGAATGAGGATAGCGTTCGAACAACATCGAATGCAGTTCTTCTGGGGGCCTACTACTTGACCGGAGACGACCAGCTTTACGATACGAGGGCGCTGCCGTCCATCCAGTATTGGTGTATCGCGAAATGGAATCGGTTGGTCGCCGACGCAGAAGCCAGTATACGGCGTGCCGTCGTTATGGAAAATGGCAACCTTGCCGTTCGATTTTTCAAGCGTTTCGGCTGTCAATCAGATGATGGGTACTTCGGCAGGAATTGGGGCGCTGGCGCAGGATAAGTATCTTGTGCGTGATCCTGACCAGAAAGATCGGGGGCCTGTCATTCAGCCCCTTATGATGTATCGTATGACGGGGGATGCTCAGTATTTACAGGCTGCCAAGACTGCAGCCGACAGCTATATCCTTCAACATATCGATACTCCTGAATCTGTGAATGTAAGTAAAAATGAGTTTATTTATTATTATAGCAAGCTGTGGATGGAGATCTTGGAGCTTTACGAGGAAACGAAGGATCCCAAATACTTGAATGCCGCGTACAAGGAAGCCAAACGGTACGCCACCATGTTCGTTGCTCGTCCGGTTCCTGAAGGCACGGTAACGATTCCGCAGCCGGAGACGTACAATTACGCAGAGTCGTTCCATTGGCCGGAAAGTGGTAAATACGATTATCCTAGGAGTAAACTCCCTGAAGACGTAGCCGGGGGCGTACAAGCGGAAAGTTGGCTTATTTCACCCAACGGGTTGACATTTGAGGCGGGAAGTACAACTGGCTATTATCGGATGAATGCACAGGAGGCTCCTTTCATGCTGAGATTGTCGCTCTATACTGGCGATGAACTGCTGCAGGATATCGCTCATAATGCGGTCATCGGACGATATTCCAGCTATCCAGGTTATTACTATAAGGGCTTCGCCGTTAGTCAACTTGAACCAGAGTTTCCACTGGAAGGCCCAAGCGGGGCTACATCTATCTATTATCACCATATGCCGGCGCAACTTGGGCAAACGATGGATTATCTGATCAGCGAACAATCGTTGAAATCGAATGGGAGCATTACATTTCCTTCTGTATTTGAAACTAATTTTTTATGGTTCAAATATCACCTCTATGGAAATAAACCCGGTCATTTTTACGGTAATTCCGACGTTTGGCTCTGGATGCCCAAGGGGATTATTCAGACCAACCATCCTCAATTGAACTGGATAACGGGAGAGAGCGGGAATAAATTCTACATCGGGTTAAGCAACGAATCGTCAGCTGAAGTTCAGACTCCGATCGAATTGAATGCGCAAATCATTGGGTTCAACCCGGCACAAGATTATACCGTAACCATCATCCGTGACAATGGCACACCAGAGCAAGCGGTTATGAGTGGCGGAATCATTCAAGCCACGGTTTCAAGCAAGGGAATAACCGCTATCATTGTAGAAGGACTCAACATTGATGTGCCGCTGCACCAGGTCAGAACTGCTGATACATCGGATGCAAGTTATTTCTTCGATATCCACAGTCCAATAGATGCGGTTAAAGGCATGCTGATCGTCAAGCCCGACGAAACGGCCTACGATGCTTATGTGCAGGCAAAAACGACGAAACCAGCGACGATCCATTATTCCTTGGATGGGGGGGCTACGTATACGACCATTCCAGATACGATCTATCCGATGGAATGGTCGATACGGGTAAACGATTTATCCCAAACCTTCACTTATTATGTGGAATCGGACGGGAAACAGACTCGCAAGCGGACACTCTATCTGCCTGATCAGGTAACCGTAGCTCCAGTTCAACCGGATTGGCAGGAGGGTTCATCGATCATTGTGGATAATACGGAGGCGGAGACAGAAGGCGTCTGGATACGGGATACAACGGCTAACGACTATTACTATGATAACTATGTGTATGCCAAATCTACTACCGGCACAGCGACAAGCAGAATTGTATGGCGGCCTGAGCTGCCGGAAACTGTTACTTACAGCGTGTATTACAAGCTTCCGCAAATAACCGCTACCAGTGAAAATTGGGCAACGAATGCCTCATTTACCGTTTATTATAGCGGAGGCTCCGAGACGGTTAACGTTGATGAGACAACGGGCAATGGGACTTGGGTGCACCTGGGAGCTTATCCTTTTGCAGCAGGCGATAGTGGGTACGTGGAATTAACTAATAAGGCCAATAAGTCTCGAGTAGTTGCCGATGCCATGATGTGGGTGGACCCAAACAGTATGCCGCAATTGGAGTCTGCGGTGATCCTGTCGGATCGGGACGAACTGCAAATGACTCAAACCGCACAACTAAGCGTAACCGGCTATTTGGATAACGGTCTGATTGCTGATATATCACAGGCAAATGTACAGTATTTCGTGGATCGAACCGATCTGGCTGAAGTGGACAGTAGCGGTTTGTTGACCCTTCTAAGTCTCGATGGGGAAACGGATCACGTTGAGGTATGGGCCACTGTAACGATTGACGGGGTGACCTTAACAACACCGCCTTTGACAATTACGATCAGGGACCTAACGGTTATTGTCGACAGCACGAATACGACTGGGTTATACACGACAGAAGGGTCTTGGAGCCAAAGCAATTTAGCCGGATACAAAATTGGTGTTAAGTCCCGTTACTCTACAGTTCAAGGATCATCAGCGACGTGGAAAGGCCAGTTTCCAGAGGGGAAATATACGGTCTCCATCTACAAGCTCGTCCATACGACGGCAAACGATAATTATGTCAAAGTGGAAGTGAAGCATCAGTCGGTTACCGAGGTCACGTATATCGATGCAACCGTCGGCTCGTCGGGTTGGGTTAATCTAGGAACGTTCGACTTTATTGGAGACGGCAGCGAGTATGTTCGATTAACCAGGGTTACTCCGACAACGGTAGATCCGCCAACTCTACCTGCCGATATGATTTATACGAGGGCTGATGCAGTCAAGTTCGAACGGCATTCCGTTAGTCCGGCATTGCTTGCAAATGGGGTGCCAGGTAAACCGACACTTTCGAATAATAGCGGTGTTACGACAGGCTTAAATGATGGCAATTATGAGGTTACGATGAATATGTGGTGGGGAAACAATGGCTCACTGTATAAGTTGTACGAGAATGGCCAATTGATCCAAACGAAGTCACTGGACGATGTTTCGCCAGCTGCTCAGACTTCCATTTATCCTATTCAAGGAAAGCCGAATGGAACCTATGTGTATACATGTGAGTTATCAATTTGTATGGAACGACTTCCTGTGATCCACACACCGTCACCGTGACTGAGGCGAATCCCGGCAAACCTGTGTTGTCCAGTGACAACTGGGATCAAGATGGGAACTATACCATTACTGCTAATATGTGGTGGGGCACGAACGCAGCTCAATATCGATTATATGAAAATGGCGAACTTATTGAAACGCAATCCTTATCTTCACAAACACCAAGTGCTCAATCGGCCATTACACAAATTTCAGGGAAATCTCCTGGCATTTATCAATATCGCGGTGAGTTTATGAATGGAAGTGGAACAACGGAAAGTGATATTATACAAATTATAGTAAATTAAACCTATGAGCTGAGTGGATGAGAACGATCCATTCGGCTTTTTTATTTCTTGGAATTTAGTATTCGTGTTATTTTGAACGTGTGATATGCCAGTTACGTACCGAGGCGCTCGTTCGGACAAGAGTATAGGGCCGGTTTCATAAAAACGAATCTTTTTCGATTGATTACCCGGAATCTGACAAAATTAGAGACAAAATATAATGTCAAATACAGCTTCCTGTTCATGAAGCCAAGCGGCAGACAATTGGAGATAATTTCGGAGCTTATTGAATCAGGAAAAATAAAGCCTGTTATTGATCAAATTTTTCCTTTTGTAGAAGCTCAAAAGGCGATGGAGTATTCCGAATCAGGCAGGGCAAAAGGAAAGATTATATTAAATATAAAGTGATACAATAGAAAGCTTTGATAACGTGAAGAATTACTGTCTATGAACGCCGCAAGGCGTTTTTCTTGGTTCTGTTTGTCTTTGAAATCCGTTATGATACTATAAGCTTAATGTGCCGAAAACCGAATAAGAGAGGAATTCATTCATGACCAACAAACTATACTACAATTCTACATACCTGACCGATTGGCAGACCCGTATTACTGAAACGATAGAACGAGAAGAGGGGCTCTATGTTATTTTGGAGGAGACAGCTTTTTATCCGCATGGAGGAGGACAACCCTGTGATCTAGGATCTATTCAGGGAATTCCTGTACTTGATGTAATCAATGAGGCGGAACTTGTGCTCCATAAGCTGGAACGCTTCCCTGATGAGGAAGTGTTAACTTGCCAGATTGATTGGAATAGAAGATTTGATCATATGCAGCAGCATAGTGGACAACATTTGCTCTCAGCGATATGTCTCGATTTGTTTCAGTTTATGACCCAAAGCTTTCATTTGGGCGAAGATTATTGCACCATCGACATAGAAACGCCAGAACTGACGCCAAAGCAACTTCATTCTATAGAGTGGGAGGTTAACGGGCAAATTTATCGGAACCACAGCATCCTTAGCTATTTTGTAACGGGGGAAGAGGCCTCAAAGCTCAAACTGGTTAAACAGCCAAAAGTGACGGAGAACATCCGGATTGTAGAAATCAAAGATGTTGAATATAACGCTTGCGGAGGTACACATGTATCTTCAACAGGTGAAATTGGTATGATTAAGCTACTGAAAGCGGAGAAACAAAAAGGGAATACGCGAATTTATTTTAAATGTGGATACCGTGCCTTGGAGGAGTTTAATAGCAGTCTGCAAATCCTTGGAACACTATCTTCTAAGTTCAACACCGGTAAAGATGAAATCATCGATCGGATAGAGAAGTGGGAGAATGAACAAAAACAGCTTCAAGCTGAACTAGCGTTACTTAAAGAGAAGAATGATGATTATGTAGTGCAGGAGATTTTAGCCCAACAAGAAGGAAAGTTGATCGCACAAGTGTTTGAGGATAAATCGCTAAAAGATTTACAAAGCCTAGCCAACAAACTAACCGCACAAAGCTCTGTTCCCGTGTTATTAGCTACCTCTTTAGAGAATAAAGTTGTTTTCGCTCAGAATGGTAATTCGGAGATCTCCTGCGGAGCGTTCTTCAAAGCTCATCTTGGTAGCTACAATGGTAAAGGTGGGGGCAGCGATAAACTGGCGCAAGCAGGATTCACAACTTGGGAGGATACTTTTGCATTTTATGAGTTTGCTAGAAAATAGATAATTATATTATGCACATCTAAAAACCTGACTACGGCTAAGCGTCGAGGTCAGGTTTTTTGTGTGCTTCAAGAGCAGATAAGAAACTTTTTCCATAAAATACCGTCTAATTACATATCACTAATGTCGAAGGAGACTAATAGAAATGAAGAAGTGGAAGATAACGCTTGGTATCTTAGCTGCTCTGACTTTAAGTACTGGATATGGATCGGTATCTGCACAAGAAAATAGCCAAATTCAATTCAACTATAAAGACACTGGAATAAGCAGCAAACAGGTCATCGCGGAGAATACTACTTTTGTACCCCTAAAATCACTCACAGATGCCATGGGTTATACGTTATCTTGGGATCAACAATCCAAAAAGGCCAAATTGGTTCGTCCAGAACGTGAAGTAGCTATTATCGTGGGTTCTAAGAATTCAAAGGTTAATGGCTCAATAATTGGGCTATCCAAACAGCCACGTATTATCAAAGGCTCCGTATACGTGCCGCTGGTCTCAGCGGTGAATGTGCTTGGCGGCAAAATAGGGGTGGATAAGGAAGGTAATATTCAAATTGCTGATAAACCAAGATTTGTCACTGCAACTGCACAAGGTCGAACCTATTGGGTATCTCAATTAAATGGTGATCTATACTACCGTGATTCGGTCGCTGGACAGCCAGTAAGGATAGGTCAACTACCTCTCACAGGATCCGCTTATAATCATGGATTTGAGATTAAGAGTTTCGATAATGGCAAGGACATGCTCCAGTTAATAGACAATCACTATGCCATGTTCACCGATTTCAGCAACAGCTATCAGGTATTGGTTAAAGCGGGCACTATTCTCAAGCAAATGGACTATCATTTCGTAACCGCAGCTTACCCACACGCATCACAGGTACAATCCACTCAGTTGTTCATGACCGACGGGAAGAATGTTCAGTATATTTCTAAGGACGGCCGATTGGGCAAGTTACTCGAGTTGGAGAAGCTTACAGGAACATCAGGAGATTTCACTGTGGAGTATGCGGTCGCAGATGTGACGCTTGTACGATCATTGATTACGACACAGCTATTTGCGATTAATAGCAGCACTGACGAAGTTACAAATCTCAGTGAACATCTGATCAGTACTGAGGACCGGAAGGATTGGGATAAAGTTACTGATAGCAGAGATCCATATGTTTTATCTAAAATGTTGGTATTAAAGAACCGTGATGGCAATGTACTGACCTTTAACTACACCCCCTTGATCGATGGATATGCAAAAAAAGTAACCTATACACTTGTCACGAAATAAGCATATTATCATAAAAGAGGTACATCCAGTCACTTTGGATGTGCCTCTTTTTCACATTAGTTCTAAGACCTTGCATAATTCCACTAATTGATGAATACCACGAAACTGCGCTCGATTACGCTCATGAATGCTACGGATAGCCCGTTCCGTCACTTTTTTTGCTTGCTCAAGACTTTGATGTTCCACTGCTTGTACAATATCTTTCATGCTTTTTAAAAAGTAGACGGTGCTTCGTAAGGTGCGAATAAGTAGGATCTTTCGAATATGTGTTGGTGTAAACCACCGATAACCATTGTCTGGATCACGCTCCGTGTGAAGGAGTCCTTCTTTTTCCCAATGCCGAATAGCAGATGTTGTGACACCTGTGAGTGCAGCGACTTCGCCAATCGTCATCCGATGGTTAAGCTTTTTACTTGTAATAGGTGGCAGATGGAGATCTTGCAATAGTTCAAGTGTCTGGTCGGCAGCTACTTTTTCTTTATGAAGGTTCGCCTGTTCCTTGTTAACAAGCCAAAAGGCTCCGTCCATCTCTGATTTTTGAATATATCTAAGAACCTCACAGGTAATTTCCACCCCAAAGCCGGGGAACATAGCACGTAGACAGCGAAAATAGGCTAGATGTATATCCGTATAAAGCCGATATCCATTAGCAGCACGCGAAGGCGTTGGCACCACTCCCCAAGACTCATAATGACGTAGTGCGCTTGAGCTAATATTAAGTTCTCTTGCAATATCAATGGGTTTGTAGTATTTCATCTCTTGCTTCTCTCCGATTTATCCATTTTGAGTTCTCACTATACCTTAAGAGTTATGACTACGCAAATGTTATCACAGAACCTTAAAGTTGCAAGACAAGGTTTTAAGATTGAAATATGTATAAGTGCAAGCTGAAAATACCAGAACCTTCTCACTTGCATCAATGTTGTAAAGTAGTAGATGAAGGTCTTATTTTGCGAAGGAGGATTACATGAATATTTCATATGAGGTTCCAAACTACAAAGAGTACATTGAATTAAGAATGCTGGCAGGACTTAATCGGAAAGAAGATTCAGTAGCAAAATTAGCATTGGCTAATTCGCTTTTTTCAGTTGTTATTAGGAATGATGATGATAAGTTAATAGGAATGGGGAGAGTGATTGGAGATGGCGCTTGTTATTATCAAATTGTAGATCTTACGGTTCAGCCCTCAGAACAAGGCTTAGTGGAAATATTAATTACTGAAATAATGAATTATTTAACACTAACGGCTCCCAAAGATGCCAATGTTATTCTGATGTCTGAGCTTTCAGGTATTGGTATTTATAAAAAGTTTGGCTTTGAGTTAACCTATCCAAATTCAATGAGCATGAGTCGAACTCTCTAGAAATAGGTGAAGGGTGTAGAGAATAGCCATCAATGGCATTCTATGCACCCTTTTTCTATCCAAAACATTTATGAACGATTATAGTACGTGCTTCCACCCTTAATCTGAACAGGTTGATCATTTACCGATACCCATACATCTATAGCAGAGTTGTTACGGATGATCGTTTTGTCAGCACTAATTTTCAGTGAATACAGTGCAGTGACATAATCATAAATCTCTATATTGGTTGCGTACCAAATATCTGAATGTCCACCCGCTTGCTGGCAAAAAGTTTCGATAAGCTCCCAATTGTTCTGCTGTGCGAATTCATAACTATGACCCCAAACATAACAGAGTCTCAGTTTCTGGGATGGACCCTCCGTTGTAAATCGCTCCCAAACGTGATGCAGATCTTCAATATGGTGGCATGTTGGATGCCACTCCATGAAATGCAGAGGTGTATCAAACTGTTTGGTAGAATGGACTGTGCGGCTATATTCAATCCCAACAGACTGTAGTGGCGCAATGATTTCCTGAGAGTATGTACCGTAAGGATAGGACATTCCTCTTACTGGGTATTCCACCAGTTTCTCAAGTCGCTTACGGTCTTCAAATAATTCATCGATCACCATCGGTAAGGGAAGTCGCTCTAGATGTGGATGCGTAACGGAATGGGCAGATACCTCATGGTTCCTGAGCGAATGTTTAACCTCAGCGGGAGATAAGAATCCAGGTGCGTTTATCATTGCGCTATTTAAATGGAAGGTGCCTTTAATCCCATATTGATCAAAAATCTCGGCCAAGCGAATATCGTGTTTCTGTCCGTCATCATAGCTCATGGTGAGCGCCTTGGGCAATCCACCGGGGAATAAGTTGAATTGAAGTTTCATGAATTTACACTCCTGTTCATTTGGTCATTTCGTAAATTACCTCTTCCAATTATAAACATTAAACGTTATAATCGGATTCCACTTCTAAACAAAGAAAGTGTTTTCAGAAGGGAATACACTTATAAGGAGAGATGCTGTCTGCCTGACTTTCTCTATGTTGTAAAACTATTATATGTGAAAGACAAAAGAAACTCACTTTTATATTTTATGACTAACTTACTGGGACCCCCAATCCTTTTTGCAGAATTGTTCACAACGAAATATGTGGTTGACCTCATTCAAAACTTCAATCCTAACGCCTACCTACATATCTTGTTATTAGTAAGTTTGCTCATGCTAATGTTATATCTGGCTGGCATCAATGGTTCTCTTCGAGCCATTTCTGTAACCAATTTAACAGCAATTAGTATATATGAGCTGGAACATAGCATTTTGAATAAGACTTCTAAATTATCTACGGCGTTATTGGAAGACCCCGCAACAAAAACTAAAAGAGAAAAAGCAAAACGACTTTCCTTGATTGATTTGTTAGACCAATGGATGGGCGTGACAGTCCACCTGGTAACATTAGTTGTGCTAATCGTGGTCTTATCCTGCTATGGATTTTATATTCTGGCTTTGATTATTTTAGGGGTGCAGATTCTGCAGCTTTATCTCATGAGAAGGATGTCTCAGAAAGTAGAGGCCATTTCAGCGAATCAAACCTCCACTGTACGAACGATCAACTATTTAATCGATTTGTTGGTTAACAGAAATAGCATTCCAGAAGTAAGAATGTATAGAATGTCCTCCTATTTGTTTACCAAAATGAGAGAGATCTTTATTAGTAATTTCAAACAAATGCACCGTAAGGTTATTTATTCTGAAAGCCTTAACTTCTCCCAAAGCTTAATAATGATCTTATTAAATGGAATAACGATTGCCATTTTAGCAATGACGATTGGAAGTAGCGGACAGAGCGCCGGACTTTTTGTGTTATTACTTCAGATATCTAATCAATTATTCGCCGTTATTCCAACCTTAACAAGGGTTTATTCTGATTTAGTGAAGAGTCGTTTGCGTTACGAGGATTATAGGTCATATTTGGATTTGGAAGAGCAGGTGCTAAGTGATAATCTGGAAAGCACGATCAAGAATATAGACGCTATGCAAGTCCAAATCAAACACTTGTTTTTTCGATACGCGACCAACGCTAAGGACACCCTCAGAAATATCATCATCACCATTCATCCTGGTGAGCGAGTTGCTTTTGTAGGTGAGAATGGTTCGGGAAAATCTACGCTTGTTAAGTTGATCTTAGGGTTGTATCCTTCAACAGCTGGAAGCATCCAGTGGTTTAAAGGAGAGAATGAAGTCTTAGCACATAACTTGAGACAGGAAATCAGAGTTGTTTTTCAGGATTTCACTAAACTACATAGACCGATTCGAGAAAACATTGCATTAGGAAATATGGATGCCCTTCATGACGATTCAAGACTAGTAGCCGCGATGAAAAAAGCAGAAGCCGATTATTTTGGTGTTGCGTTGGATACCTTAGTGGGTCCACAGTTTGGGGGAACAGATTTATCTGGAGGACAATGGCAAAGACTTGCGATTGCTCGAGCTTACCTCAACAACGGCTCTCTTACGATTTTTGATGAACCTACTGCTGCGCTTGATCCTTATGCGGAACAACAGGCGTTTGATACTTTCATGAAATTAGGAGAGCAGCAGACTTCCATCATCGTGACACATAGGCTGTATATGTCCAAATTCGTCGATAAAATTTTTCTGTTTGAGCATGGAGAAATCGTTGAGTGTGGAACGCACGAAGAATTAATGAAGGTAGATGGTAAATACAAAAAGATGTTCAATCGCCAGTCCTCTTTATATGTATGAGAAAGGAGAGATTTACGCTGAAGTCTGACATCTATAATATTGTAAAGATCCTGGTGAGGATGGTTAGAAAAAGTCCGCTTATCTCAACAATAACTATCATAGTACCCATAATCAGTGGATTATTAACTTTTTATTCTTACTCTGTCCAAGTGAATATCATTAATTCTGTGGCTGAGGGCATCATGACCTTTCTCCCTATTCTATGGTTTGTTTTGATTCATGGAGTACAGACTTGTTCATTGAGTATAACCAACATGATGAAGAATCGAATGAATGCGGAACTAACACTCGCTTTTCAATCTGAGCTGATAGATATTGCAAATCATGTTGATTTTGAGATTTTTGATGATGAAGCGTTTGGAAATAAGCTGCAAAGAGCTAAAACAATAGTTGGAGAAGATTTAGAGGGGATTACAGGGTTCTTGGTATCCAGTGTAGGTATTATCTCAGGACTACTAAGCATCATCTGGTTATCGGCTACAAGTGGATATTTCTTGGTCACACTGGTGGTTACTCTAATGATCGTGACTACCTTATCCATTCGATTATTTACTGAAATTAAAGTTAGAAGAACAGGAAGAGAGCTCACCTTTGATGGAAGAATGGGGGACTATCTTGCTAAAACTTTGGAAGACCCTAATGCAATAAGGGAAATGCGAATCTATAACTCCATCTCTTATTTTACTAATCTCTGTGCAATGATAATGAAGAAGCAGCATAATAAAAGGTATAGTGCCAGGAAATTCGAGATCAAAACAGGGATGGTTGTGGCCATGGTTCAGACGAGTGCAATCTTCGTTGTTTTGGTCTATCTGTTAAGTAAAATGGGGGAGTCTAACACAGTTACTGTGGGTACAATCTCTGTGTTATTTCTGGCATTGTTATCGAGTGGCGGTAAAATTATGAGTCTGACTTGGCCATTAAGTAAGCTTTACATCAGCAGTAGCAAATTATATGACTTGAATGAAGTACTTACATATAAAAACACAATCTATCAAAAGAGTAATATCAATAATACCTCTGAATCTATGTTGCCCATTACCGTTTCAAATGTCTACTTTAAATACGCCAAATCAAACAAGCATGTCTTATCTGACATTAATATGACCATAAAGCCGGGTGAGAAAATAGCCATCGTCGGAGAAAATGGAGCAGGAAAATCAACGTTGATTAAAATGTTACTAGGGCAATATACACCGAGCTCCGGAACAATTTGCTGGAAGGATAGTTTAGAACCTCACGGTAAGGTGTCCGTCGTATTCCAGAATGCTATAAAATTTGAACTGACGCTAAGAGAAAACATCCTATTGGGTGATGCTAATACACCTTCAGATGATGCTAAAATACTGAGCATTCTAGAAAAATGTGAGCTGTTAGATTTGTTCCAAGAATTAGGTGGACTGGATGTGAGGTTAGGACAATTGCTTGAAGGGGGCAGGCAGTTATCAGGGGGACAGTGGCAAAAGCTAGCGATTGCGCGTGCGTTATATAACGATGCGGAGCTTATAGTATTCGACGAACCCACTTCTGCTATTGATCCGAATGCCGAGATGGAAATCTATACGAAGTTATTAGAGATCTGCCAAGATAAAGCGGCTATTTTCATTTCACATCGATTGGGTTGGGCAAAGAATGTAGACACAATCTATGTTATGTATAATGGAGGGATAGCTGAAGTAGGACACCATCAAGACTTAGTACATACTAAAGGGATTTACTCGAACATGTACGCTTTACAATCATCTTGGTATAAATAGCTTATAAGCAGCGAGATCCTTTAAGGAGGAAAGAGACATCATGAATGAAAAAGAAAAAATGTTAGCCGGGTAGTTGTATAAAGCATTTGGTGAGGAATTATTAGGGGAACGTCAGCTTCGATAAATATAATGAGCATATTCTCATTTATCCCGGAATTCTGATCTTCGCCGTGGGTCTGCTTAGCTTAAGTCAAGCTCAATCCGGATTCACGCTAATGTTCTCAGGCATCATTATGGGGGTTGGATATGGTGCGCTTATGCCATGCTTTCAGACCCTTGCTCTTAAATTAGCAGACAAAGAACGGAGAGGAAGCGCAAATGGAACCTTCTTCTTGTTATTTGATTTGGGCTATGGAGCTGGTTCTTATATTATGGGTGTAATTGCTTCCTATACAGATTACCGCATGATGTACGAAGTCGCAGGGTTCGTGATGCTTATCTCCATCGCTGTGTACTATCTGCTTCATCATCAACCGCAATCTAAGATGCGTATTCAAAAAGCTAAAGCAGAAGTTGTATAAATGTGTGAGTTCAGCTATAGGATATAATTGTTGGAAAAAAGGCATGGGGAGAACAATATGAATACAATCATTGATAAAATCGCTTGGATTCATATCGAGAACGGACAAGTCTTATGTGCGCGTTCTAAAGGGAAAGATACGTATTATTTGCCTGGAGGAAAAAGAGAAGCTGGAGAAACAGACGAGGAGACGCTTGTGCGTGAAATAGAGGAAGAGATCTCTGTTCAGATCAAGGCAGATACTGTCTCTTATTTTGGAACGTTTGAAGCTGAGGCTCATGGTAAAACGGAAGGTGTTACAGTAAAAATGACCTGTTATATTGCGGATTATGAAGGTACACTAACTCCGGCGTCCGAAATCGAGGAATTGTCTTGGTTAAGTTATAAGGATCGGAATTGTGTATCTGTAGTTACCCAAATCATTTTTGATAAATTGAATGAGCAGAATTTGCTCTCATAAATTAAAGAACTAAAGTGTTTAAAGCCCGTTTTAAGCCTGCAAGATGGCTTGAGACGGGCTTTTTTTTTGAAATATAAGAGAGTCTTGCAGGGACAATAACGTCGTTTCTTCTTATTAAGGACAGATGTCCTTTTTTAAACACCTGAATTGCTATTTAATATGTAAGAGATCGAAGTTGAGGAGAGAGAGAAATGAGAGGAATTATATTTGCGTTTTTAGCGGGGGCTTGTATTACTCTACAGGGCGTGTCTAATGCTCGAATTAGTCAAGATATCGGGACTTGGCAAGCGGCGACGATTACACAGTTAACGGGGTTCATCATGTCCTTACTAATTCTCTTGTTCGTCAGAGATGGGAAGTGGCAAGGATTTAAGAAAGTGAAACCCTTATATTTGATCGGTGGCGCATTTGCGGCTGTTATCATTTTCAGTGAAGTAACTGCCATTCAGAAAATTGGTGTTACGTTTACGATATCCTCATTGTTGATTGCTCAGTTATGTCTGACCTTCTTAATTGATATTAAAGGCTGGTTTGGGATGGAAAAGCGAAAGATGAGACTGCCGCAGTTCATTGGTATCGGGTTGATGATTGTTGGCGTAGTGATACTGAAATTCTAACAACCTTGCGTATAGTCGATAAATGGAGGAGTTAAGTTATGGTTATTGGTTTGATATTAGCGCTTATCGCGGGATCACTCGTAAGTCTGCAAAATATATTTAACACGAAGGTGAATGAAAAGGTTGGATCTTGGGCGACGACAACTTTAGTGTTAGGAATGGGATTCCTAGCTTCATTTATCATGAGTCTTATCGTTGAAGGAACCCGTATATTTACTTTGAGAAATATGGAACCATGGTACTGGATCAGCGGTTTGATCGGAGTTGGGGTAGTAATATGCCTCGTGCAAGGTACTAAGCGGCTAGGCCCTACGTATACAATCTCGATCGTATTAATCTCTCAGCTTGGGTTCGCACTACTGTGGGACTCACTAGGCTGGTTAGGTTTGGAGAAGGTTCCATTTACTTTGAATCAGTTGATAGGTGTGCTGGTAATCGTTGGTGGTATTCTCGTATTTAAACTAGGTGGCGAACGGGAGACGCAGAAGTCGGCTTAAACTTACCATCAGTCGCATGTCTGTCAAAATAGGAGTGATGGCAGTCACACGAGGGTGGAAGCAAATCAATTTATACTTTGGCAAAGTAGTAGCTCAATTATAAATAAGGAGTAGATCATCCTATGTTCATACAATTGAACCCTCTAACTATTGAAAAGTTAAAAGAAAACCTTGGTGAACGACCAGGATATTTTAAATTATTCTTCGATACAGAGGGCTGTGGTTGTAATGGCGTGATCGTAATTCAGATCATTAGTGAACCCTATGCTACAGATATTGAAGTTCAGAAGGAGCCTTTTACTTTTTTTGTAGACCGTCAACAGGAGTCTTTATTTGATGAACAGATGCGACTTGAAGCAGACGAGCATTACCCGTCATTCAGATTAAGTAGTGATTCAAGTCTGTTAGGAAGTAATATTCGAGTAAGAGATATTCGATAGGCAGGTCGGAGCAGTTAAATGTAAAGTGTGTAGAATGGCTGATGAAGCGATTCTACACACTTTTTTTATTTTATTTGCAGACTATGTCACGGCGTGATATAGTCACGTTGAGACATATTTAATTGTGACGTATAAACACTGTTACGTAATAAGGGAGCTGGGCATGTGTTGAACCCTGAGAAAGTGTTAAAAAAATATGTACCCATGACTGAAACAGCATTCTATATTCTTTTATCCTTAGATGAACCACGTCATGGATATGGAATAGTGAAGCATGTGGAGAAAATCACGAAAGCACGTCTTTTGTTAGGTTCAGGTACAGTTTATGGCACGTTAACGAAGATGCAAAAAGATGGGATGATTACTGTTTTTGCTGATGAAGAGAGAAAAACGGTTTACGAAAGAACAGACTTAGGGACGCTAATTCTTGCTACAGAGATCAATAGGCTTAAAGAGCTACATGAGAATGCTATAAAATATGGGGGTGATGTAGATGCTCATCAAAATATTTAGACCCTTTTGGAGTTATGATGTTCAGAAAACCGAAGAATGGTTGGCTTCTATGGCGCAAAAAGGCTATGAACTTATCCGAATCAACCGCTTAACTAGATATTTTTACTTTCAGCATGATGAATTGAAAGTAGCTACCTATCGGATCGTATTCGATAAAGTTCCAAATCAATCAATTTCTAAAGGGTTATCGAATTTTGGATGGACGAAGGTGTTACAGAGCGGCAAATGGGTTGTGACGTTGAATAAGCTACCTTTAGAACAGATAAGAACATTTCCTGATCGAGAGGGAATCGTTAAACATAACAAGAAGATCATGTATATTTATATAGGGATCCTGATTTATATAATGGTTGGATTACTCAATGTAATTTTTATAAGTGTGATAGCAATGAGTGTTTCCAAGTTTGGTCATTCTAATGTTTTTACCGGATCGTATGGTTTTATCCCCGCTACTGCATTAGGGCTTAGCGTTATCTTATGTATTTTCACAGTATATTCGTTGATCAAATTAAACAAGACTAACAAAAGATTAACAGGAGAATTGTTACAGCGAACCAAGCGAAATGGTCAGGGCACACCCCTTCTTCAGCACAGGCTAAGTAAGAAAGAAGAGAAGCGGTTGAAAAGCTCCGGTCAACTTGTTGTCAAAAGAAAACTTGGATGGATGTATGCGCCAGATCGGCTTGAGCAGTGGCTCGAAGGGATGGAAGAAAAGGGGTATAATCTGTACTGTGTTGGCAAAACAGGAACTTCCTTTTATTTTAAAAGAGGGAAGTCTCGTAAAGTGTGCTATTGCGCGGACTTACAGAATACTGCTGATACCAATTACTTTAACATTCACACGGATTCTGGCTGGGCATGTCTGTATCATTCGAGTTCATGGAGTCAGAAATGGGTCTTATGGGGCCAAGAATACGTACCAGGTGAAGCCAAACCGCAAATATACAGCGATAAGTTAAATCAATTGAAACTAGCTAGACGTATAGCTTTAACGTATTCCGCTATGTTCTTGCCCCTCATTATTTTATATATGTATAACTTAGTAATAAATATTAAATTATCGACTTACTCGAATCTGAATCGATTGCAGCTCATTAATTTGATCTTGTTCGCCATCTTAATTCTAATGTTTGGCTCATATGTTAGTCGAACTTGGCTATATTACAACCGACTTCGTAAACATCATCAATAAAAGCGATTATCGTGGAGGTGTATCATGCAACAGAACATTTATGACAACCCTGAGTTTTTTCAAATGTATAAGAACTTAAGGGAATCAAGAATTACATACAATGACTTTATTGAACAACCTGCAATAAGAGGTTTACTTCCAGTCCTACAAGATTTAAATGTTCTCGACCTTGGCTGTGGTTTTGGAGAACTGGCGAACTATATGATTGATAACAATGCATTACAGGTAACAGGAGTAGATATATCTGAGAAGATGTTAGCTATGGCAAGGAAACGACCTGAGATCCGTTATGTACAGGGCTCTATGGAGGAAATCGATTTTAATAGTAATGAATTTGATTTGGTAGTAAGTTCGTTAGCTTTTCATTATGTCGAGGATTATAAAACACTCATTAGTAGGATTTCAAAATGGATTAAACCGAATGGCTACTTAGTATTTTCAACAGAGCATCCGGTTGTTTTATCGAATAAGAGCCAAAGTGGATGGGTTAAAGATTCCGATCAAAATATTCTCCATTGGCCTATTGATAATTATGGAGAAGAAGGTCTCAGATCACAGTTCTGGGGAATCGATGGAGTTATAAAATACCATAGAAAACTTTCTACATTACTTAATACTTTGATCCAAAATGGGCTGACCGTTGAAGAAATTGTTGAACCTGAATCTACACCTGAGGGTCTTGAAAAGATGCCCAAATTATTAAATGAAAGAAGGAGACCTTCATTTTTATTAATTAAGGCTAGGAAATCGCTTATACATGGACAGTAATCTTCAGTTATGAATGAACTTTACCAACCGATTAAGGACGATTACTTTATACTTATGTATACAGCATCTGCAAGGAAAATAAGGGGAGTGTTTGTATGCATGAAATACCTCATGAGGATTATTATAAATTGAAGCCACTACTTAAAGGAGAACATCTTCATCCCGAAATTCTTTCTATGATCGAAGGCAATAATCCAGGTTGGATCTTTGTCGATCAACTTACAACACCAAAGAGTGCGTTAGTGTGGAGTCAGGGGATTGAAGGGTTTTACCTTATCGGCGATCATACCAATCAAGCCTTTATCCATGCATTGGACAGTTATGTAACTAGTCATATTGTACCGAGAATGAAGGAACTTGGGATGGAACATTTCGAAGTTTCTGGTGAGCATGATGAATGGAATCTGGAATTGATGTTTCCTTCTAGGAAGCTATACCCTTTTGAACAGATGGTGTTTAAGCTACTTCACAAGCCACCTACAGCGTTGACTAATGGGATTAGAACTATAAATCTTAAAATGCTGGATTGGGAGAACTTAGATCTAAAGAATATAGAATTTGTACATGAAAATATTGATTTATTCTGGTCATCGAAAGAAGACTTTACCGAAAAAGGTTTTGGATATGCTGCTTTTGAGGGATCTGAAATTATGGGGGTGTGTTATTCTAGTTTTGTTACACAGGATACGCATGCAATCGGAATTGAAACTCTTCCTGAGTTCCAGAAACAAGGAGTGGGGACATATTTAGCGACGTTAGTAGTTGAGGATGTGCTTGCCAATGGCTTTATTCCTTACTGGGATTGTTCACTAGATAATGAAGCTTCGAAAAAATCGGCACTTCGACTAGGGTTTCAGCAGGTACATCAATATAAGTGTGGTGCTTTTGCGATATGATCATTTTAGAGACGTCTATTTCATGGAGTAGACGTTTTTATTATTTTTACCGTGAAGTTGTAAATACTTTAATATGAATTGTAATTTGGTATAACTCTATAATTATGAGAGAATGATCATCGGAACGAATGGAACGATTGAATACATTATAAGGTTAGGATGATCATCCATGAAAATTTTGCTTGTTGAGGACGATAGAACGATAGCATCAGGACTAGAATATTCATTACAGCAAGATCATTTTGAAACCCTTCTATGTTATGACGCCACTTCTGCCAAAGCGGTGCTAAAGGAACAATTATCTGAGCTCACTTTATGCATTTTTGACCTTTCGCTTCCGGATGGTAGCGGTTATGAATTGTGCAAGATCGTGAAAGCGCAAAGTGATATACCGGTAATCTTTTTAACGGCGATTGATGATGAGGTCAATGTGGTGATGGGACTTGATATGGGAGCTGATGATTACATAACCAAGCCTTTTCGGATTCGGGAGCTATTATCCCGTATTAAATCCGTCTTAAGGAGATATAACAAGCAGGCTCAAACCCAATCCAATATTGAATTAGATAATATACGGATTAATACGCTTGAAGGAAAGGTTTATAAGAACGGCGATGAAGTGCTACTGACCGCATTAGAATATCGATTATTACTGATCTTTGCTAACCATGTTGGTCAGGTTCTCTCAAGAAATCAATTGTTAGAACGCAGGTGAATTCGTGAACGACAATACATTATCGGTTTACATAAAAAGACTTAGGGAAAAGTTAGAAGATAACCCCCAAGAACCAACACTGATCAAAACAGTTCGAGGGTTGGGTTACAAGGTTGGTGATTAGGATGCTTCGGAATAGAGAAATTAGATGGTTATTATTGACGATGTGCTCGATCAGTCTTGTGGCCACAGCAGTAGCGGCATTTATATCGCTAGAGACGGTAGGGATCACAGCTGTGACTTCAGCTTTGCTTATAGGCTGCAGTGTATTGTTTACCCGCTGGAGATACGTTGAAATTGAAAAGCTCTCAGGGTATCTACGTCAAATCAGTAGTGGGAATTATTCACTCGATGTTCGTGATAATCAGGAAGGTGAGCTTAGTATTCTGAAGAATGACATCTATAAAGTGACGCTAATGTTATCCGAGCAGAGTGCTCAACTACAAGAAGATAAAATGAAACTCACCAATGCGATTTCGGATATCTCTCATCAGCTCAAAACCCCGCTTACCTCCATGACTGTGATGGCAGATTTATTAAGCGATCCCGAGCTGAACACTGAGAAGAGAATGGAGTTTACTCGGAAAATTACGATCCAACTCGAACGAATTGGCTGGCTAGTCTCCTCTTTATTAAAGTTCTCCAAAATCGATGCTGGAACTATACATTTTAAAAAAGATCAAGTTCAGGTAAACAAGCTAGTTCAAAAATCTTTGGAGCCTATGCTTATTCCAATGGATATTAAGGAACTACGGATGTTAATTGATGGGGAAGATACCACCACATTCGTGGGCGATCTCAATTGGACAGCTGAGGCTATGATCAATATTCTCAAAAACTGTGTAGAGCACACGCCAGCAGGTGGTGACATCACGATTTCTTTTGCAGAAAATGCACTGTTTACGGAAATTATCATTACAGATAACGGCAAAGGAATCCCAAAGGCAGAGATCCCCTATATCTTCAAACGATTCTATAAAGGTAAGAATGCAAGCGAAGATAGTGTAGGGATTGGACTTGCCTTGGCACAAAGCATTATCACTGGACAAAACGGAACGATCGATGTGAAGAGTGAAGTGGGAAAGGGTACACAATTTCAGATCAAATTTTATAAGCAAGTCATTTAGCACTTATGGCTTAGTGACTAGAATGTCACTTTAGAGTCACTGGATAGTCATTGTAGACAGATATACTGATCTCATCAACAAATGGAGGTCTAACAATGGACATTTTAAAGATTGAACATCTGTCTAAAACATATGGAAAAGGTGAAACAGCGGTAAAGGCATTGGATGATGTATCTTTTTCGATTAAAAAAGGGGAATTCGTAGCGATTATCGGGCCATCTGGCTCCGGGAAATCGACCATTCTGCACTTATTAGGTGGGGTGGATAGACCGACAAGCGGCAAAGTATTCGTAGATAATACGGATATTTATGAATTGAATGAAACACAGCTGGCGATCTTTAGACGCAGACAAATTGGGCTGATTTATCAATTCTATAATCTTATACCGGTACTAACGGTCGAAGAGAACATCACACTCCCTTTATTGCTTGATCAGCACAAGGTGGATAAGAAACAATTTGCGGATACCGTAAAGGCGTTAAATTTGGAGAATCGCTTAAACCATCTCCCGAATCAGCTCTCAGGTGGGCAACAACAGCGGGTCTCTATCGGTAGAGCGTTAATTAGTAATCCCGCAATCATGCTGGCGGATGAGCCAACCGGTAATCTGGATAGTAAGAACAGCAGTGAAATTATTGATCTATTAAAAATGTTTAATAAAACCTATAATCAAACGTTGATCATCATTACTCATGATGAACGGATTGCCCTGCAAGCGGATCGAGTCATTACCATTGAAGATGGAAGGATCGCCAAAGATGAGGTGATTCGTCCGTGAATATCGTAAATAAATTAACACTTAGACATTTGAAACAAAATAAGCGAAGAACAATGGTTACTATCATTGGAGTCATCATTTCTGTGGCTATGGTGACGGCTGTGGCAACGCTTGGTTTTTCTTTTATGGAATTAATGAAGAAGCAGAGTATCTCGACTAATGGAGAATGGCATGTCCAATATAGAAATGTTACTAAAGCTCAGCTCAAAGCTATAGAAGCAGATGATGCAACGAAAACACTTGTCATCTCAAATGATCGTGGCTATGCCCCTTTAGAGGGGGGGCAGAATGTGAACAAGCCCTATTGGTATATCAAGGAATATAATGCAGCTGGTTTTAAACAATTTCCGATTGAACTTCTGGAAGGAAGACTCCCGAAAACTAACTATGAAGTAGTCATTTCTGAGGAGATTGCAAAGAATGCTAAAGTAACATACAAGATTGGTGAAACTTTAACTCTCGATGTCGGAGAACGAGTCACTAATGATGATAAAAATAGTGGTCAACCCTTATCTCAGAACGAACGATTACGGACTGAAGATGAAACCCTGAATGAAGAGATCATTCATAAAAAACAAATGAACTACACGATTGTAGGAGTGATAAAGCATCCTACTTGGGAACCAACATGGTCTCCGGGTTATACTTCCCTAAGTTATGTGGATGAAAGCTTGATTGGAGCAGCCGAAAAAGCTACAGCGACGGTTGTATTAAACAAGGTGGATAGCTCTATATACAAGCATGCAGAGGAATTGGCAAAAGAAAACGATATAGAGTCCATCTCTTATAATAATAGTCTGCTGCGATATTATGGTGTGACGAATAGCGATGGTTTACGTAATACACTTCTTTCATTGTCAGTCATCGTTATGACTGTGATTATCATTGGCTCTGTTTCTTTAATCTATAATGCATTCGCGATTTCTGTCTCGGAACGTGCACGTCATTTGGGAATGCTTTCCAGCGTAGGTGCTACAAAGAGGCAGAAGCAGAATTCGGTGTTTTTTGAAGGAATGATCATCGGTTTAATTAGTATCCCTATTGGGATCCTTTGCGGAATTGCAGGAATCGGGATCACTTTTATGTTTATCAATACGATGATTCAAGATGTACTAGGGATAACTGAAAAATTAACGTTGGTTGTTACACCTCTGTCCCTATTCACCGCTTGTGTAGTTTCGATACTGACGATTTTTATATCCACCTATCTTCCAGCCAGAAAAGCTTCAAAGATTTCAGCGATTGATGCAATCAGACAAACGACCGATGTTAAGCTCTCTGGTAAAGCGGTGAAAACTTCCAAGTTCGTTCGCAAGTTGTTTGGAATTGAAGCGGAAATTGGTTTGAAGAATTTAAAGAGAAATAAACGTAGGTACCAAGCAACCGTGTTCTCACTTGTCATTAGTATCGTTTTGTTTTTATCCGTATCTTCGTTCACTACTAATATGAGAAAGTCGGTAGAACTCTCACAGGATGGTT
Source organism: Paenibacillus sp. FSL K6-0276 (assembly GCF_037977235.1). Classification (NCBI taxonomy): domain Bacteria; kingdom Bacillati; phylum Bacillota; class Bacilli; order Caryophanales; family Paenibacillaceae; genus Paenibacillus; species Paenibacillus sp. FSL K6-0276. Next base: position 2,927,676 of record NZ_CP150276.1, read on the forward strand.
TGAACTATGATATCCAAGTCTATATGGGGACTGAGGACGCTCAAAAAGTAGATCGGCTGACTAAATCGATATCTGCCTTACCTAATATAACGGAATATAATGTGGTCAGGGAACTTAGTTTGAGTTCATGGATTGATGAAAAAGATATAGCAAAAGAATTGCAAGAGATCGTTGAGAAGGATAGGAGTATTCTAAAGAATGGGAAATATCCTTACTACATTCAGATCCATGCACTAAATGAACAGAGTTTGAAAACATATGCAGAAACGATCGGTGTAAATTATGAACAATTAACGGATATCGATCAGATGTCTGCTATTGTGAATGATACGGTTACCTTTGAGGATGAGAACGCCAAAAAGATTATTGAGACCAAAGCTCTTCATTCGGAAATCGGTCAGAAGCTTGATTTAATTTATACGGATTGGGATACAGAGAAAGAGACGAATTTAACATCAGTAGAAATTGTCGCATTAACTGATAAGCGTCCTATGGGTATTCATTCAGCATTAGTTGGTGGAGTAAACATCATCGTCTCCGAACAAGTCTTCGATCAATTAACAAATGATACGATGCGTAAAGATATTCAAAGCCGACTTAACCTGAACAGCACAGATCCATTAGCGACACAACAGGCCATTGAGGAAATGAAAGAACGGAATGTTTATGTTCAAAATGTGTATCAAAATAGACAAAATAGTGAGCAGATGATCATGTTAATGTCAATTTTCACCTATGGTTTTATTGCTTTGATTACATTAATATCGATTGCGAATATTTTCAATACGATTTCAACTAGCATATCACTTCGTAAAAGAGAGTTTGCGATGCTGAAGTCTGTAGGGATGACACCAAATGGTTTTAATAAAATGATTAATTATGAAAGTATCTTCTATGGGATAAAATCATTACTTTACGGGCTTCCGGTTAGCATAGTCGTTATGTACTTGATCTACAGATCCATGATGAGTAGTTTCTCCTATGGATTCGCACTTCCATGGATGAGTATCTTGTATGTCATAGTCGCAGTCTTTATCATCGTTAGCTTAGCTATGCTGTACTCCAGTTCAAAAGTGAAGAAGGAGAATATTATTGATGCTTTAAAACAGGAGAATATTTAAAGATTAGCCGCGATTATCGCGGCTTTTTTAGACTTATCTGAAGGTATATATTTTTTGGGGCCCCCGCAAAGTACCTGAGTACGCATCGAAGCAAATCCCCACTTTGTGGGGATATTTTGTGTCATATATGACACGAACGGTATGTTATTACTTATAAATCCCTATGATATAATGTATTCAATTGAATTTAACAGATTATTACTTTAGAGGCAGGTGTCAACGCTTGAGAACGGTCGTCGTGATTGGCGGGGGAATTACTGGATTGTCTACCGCTTACTATTTACAGAAATCTATACAGCATAATAAGTTGAATGTAAAAATCATTTTGGTTGAATCCAGCGATAGACTGGGCGGCAAAATCAGAACACTTCAGCATGAAGACTTCAGCATGGAGTCAGGTGCTGATTCAATTGTCACTCGCAAGACAAATGTAGCCCCATTGATTGAAGAATTAGGCATTCAGGATGAAGTTGTATATAACGCGACAGGAATATCATACATCTACACAGAAGGTAAGCTGAAGCAAATTCCTAAAGATGCAGTCTTTGGCATCCCTCTCAGTATTGAATCGCTTGCTACTACAGATTTGATCTCTGCTGAAGGTAAAGTTGAAGCACTTAAAGATTTCTATACTCCGAATAATCGTTTTACGAAAAATGATTCTGTAGGTGATTTTCTTGAAGCTTTCTTAGGAAAAGAACTTGTCGAGAAGCAAATATCACCTGTTCTTTCAGGTGTATATTCCGGGAAATTGAGTGAACTTACCATTGCCTCGACCCTTCCTTATTTGATTGATTATAAAAATGAATATGGAAGTATTATTCAGGGATTGTCCGCGAATAAGGCTAAATTCCAGGGGAACGGCGATAAGAAGTTTATGTCTTTTAAGGGTGGCGTATCTGCTTTGGTCGACGCCATGGAAGAACAGCTGTCCGATGTAGAGATCATCAAAGGGATTCGTGCCGAGCGCATTGCAAAGGATGGAGAACTGTACCGAGTAACACTGGCAGATGGACGAATCTTGGACAGCGATTTTGTCGTACTAGGAACGATGCATTCTACTGCACAAGCATTACTTCAAGACGAAGCGCTGAATGAAGATTTCAATCAGTTGTTTAACAGCTCTATGATTAGTGTGTATCTAGGATTTGATATCCCTGACAGTCAGCTGCCAGCGAATGGTACAGGGTTCATAACCGCCAACAGTGACGATGTTCTTTGTAATGCTTGTACGTGGACAAGTCGCAAGTGGGAGCACACATCTGGACAACAACGTCTGCTTGTCAGACTCTTTTATAAGAGCTCAGGACCGCATTATGAGTCCTTGATTAAGCTTTCAGAAGAGGAATTATTAAAGGTGGCGTTGAAAGATATACAGACCAGTCTTGGGATTACTGGACAGCCAGTCACCTACGATGTGACCCAATGGCATGATGTTATGCCAAATTACCACATACGCCATCATGAGATTGTAGTATCCTTAGAGAAGAAGATTGCAGATCATTATCCTAATGTAATCCTTGCTGGATGTTCTTATTATGGTGTGGGTATTCCCGATTGTATTGCAAATGGTGAGAAGACAGCTGAGCGCATTTTGGAACAAGTAATTACACATTAAACTAAGGAGGGCGGACAATAGTGATAAAATTAGCGATAAGCTCTATGCAAAGTCTAGACTATAAACAACGGCGGTTGTTTGTATAGAGCGAATAAAAATTTGATTTACCGCCAGTGCACTGTGCATTGTTGTTTTTAGAATAGACTTTGCTACCTTCAAACTCATAAAAAAAGTTTAAGGAGCAGAGCGAATATGAAATATGTAAATGCAGATACGATTTTCCCAAAAGAATTATTAGAGGAAATTCAGAAATATATTAACGGTGGTATGGTATATATCCCTAAGCCTGAAGAATCACATGTAAAATGGGGCGAAAAGTCAGGGAGCAGAAAGTACTTGAGATCTAGAAACATTGAGATCTGTCTAAGGTTTGCTGTTGGTGCAACCGTTGACCAGCTTTCAGATGAATATTGCCTTTCGAGGGATAGTATTAAGAAGATTGTTTATACAAAAAAATAACGATAAATCAAAAGCCACGTCAGAGAAAGCTCTGTGTGGCTTTTTGGATTTAATTATAATTTAATCTTAAATACCATACTTTTTCCGATATTTATCGATCCCATCTACAAACTGTCCTTCATATTTCACGCCTTCATCCATCTTTTTATTTGCTGCTTTAAAAGCGGTGCTAGAAATTTTTGTTTTGTATAAGGCCTCTTTCATCATTGTCATTGCTTCTAGTTGCGTCTTAATCGCTTTTAAATAGATTTCATGTAATACCTGCAATTCTGCATTGGGTGCTTTGATCTTTTTTGCCTCTATTACCAATTTAGTGTAATTAGGAAGGATCACATTATTAAACGCTGTATAGCGTTGTTTTCTATTGTTTCCTGTATCTATTCTGTTCTTTACATATGCCTCAGAGGCAATTTCGTCATATTTAATTATAGCTGCTATCTCATTAGAATAGGTTGTAAAATCTATTACTTCTTGAGGCGTTTTCAGCTTTTCTTCGTAAGCTGCCTTGGATAGAACGGTAATTGGATATCTTTCTTCAGTCCAACCAGGAATGTTGAAGACTACTTCTGCAGAACCTTTTTGAACTCCTGTAATAATATAATCTGAATATCCATCCAATTCAACGGTAAGTATAGACTCATCAGAAACTTCAGGTGTCAATTTTGCATATGTAAGACTGGTCATTTCAGCTAGTAAGCGAACTTTTATTTTAATCGTTCCACCCACTGGAATAACATCGCTAGACAAAGTAATACTTGCCTCATTGAGCAATTTCTTATCAGCAGCAAACACAGTGGATGGCATTAATAAAGCAAAAACCATAGAACAAAGTATAAAACATTGACTAAACCTTTTCATTTGCAATCATCCTTATCGTTTGATTTTGTAGTCACTCGAAGTAATCTCTCATTCCATAAAATCCCTATTTCCTCCTAAGTTTTACTATAAAGTGTTTCTTCTCAAATACCAACTATTTTTTAATCGTATTTAAAGTTCTATAAATCGTTTGGAATCAAATTTAAAGATGGAAAGGGCGACAACCTGTATTATTTTGAATACAAGTAGTCGCCCTTTCCATTAAATTTATAACTCTATACGATTTTTTTATTCATATTCAAAGAAGCTTCAAATGCATCAATAATATAGAGGAATCTTTCAGCTTCTCGGAATACATGATCCGCAAGAAGTGGATGAATGATGCTTTTTATACGACATTCTTCAATAAGATCTCGAGCGGTTTTCTTGAAATCACGGAGGGATTTAACCGAGACTTTATTCTCATCAAGTTGCTGACTTAGCAGGGGCTTGGTTTGGGATTGTGGACGCATGGAACTAAGATCAATAGCTTGATACAACAATGTATCGAAATCATGGCTAAAATTTCTCGCTTGTTCAACGAGTTGACGTTCAGATGGGTCCAATAAATGTCCAATGAATTTGGCATGGTCCGCCATTATACGTAGAAAGAAGACATTTTCATTGATAATTGCGTCAGGTAAAGGATCTAACCTACCTTGATTCAATTCTTCCAGTCGATTTCGAAAATAATTGGCTTCCCTACTGACATGATCTACTAATAAAGGGAAATTCGTACCACCTGGAAGTTTGCATTGTAAAATTAATCCTAATATTTTCCTTTTGAAAGCCCAGATATGTGAAGCTGCACTATGAACTTCCTCATTAAACTTCCGTATTACTGCTGGATCAGAATCGACAGTAAATCCGAGGGATCTATTCTCGATGGCTTCGAATGTGGCGTAGAAATGGTTCGCTTCATTAATTAGTTGCGTGTCTTCACAACGAAAACCTAATTTAAGAAAAAAAGAGTGTTCTTTCATGATTCGTGACCAGAATCTTATTTCATCTAGAGATCTCAATACAAAAGGATCCGGCATATTTAAAGCACACCTCCCATTTTTATACAATTATAATATGCGGAATGTTTGTACTATATCCGGAGGAAATCAGGCGATCATACAGAAGTGCTCAAACGCTTTTTATCTGGACTCCTGTCGTATAATTGACAGTATGTTCATTAACTACGAGGTGGAAGAAACATGGCAGAAAAAACATACTTAGATTTACGCATAAGAAGGACAAGAAAAGCGATTCGAAATGCTTTTATAAATTTATTAGCAGAGAAAGAATTGATTAAGATCTCGATCAATGCCATTACGCAAAAGGCTGAAATCAATCGAGCTACATTTTATTTGCATTATAAAGATATTAATGATTTGATTAGCAGATTTAAAGAAAATACTCTCGGATAAATTTGATGAATCCTATAAACCTGGGGACGAACTTACCTCTCTGATTTTATTGTTAGAGCATATTGCAGAACATTCTCATATGTATAAGGTGTTGATTGTAACCAAAAATATTCCTTATTTCACACCGAAATTGATGGATCTGTTATATGAATTGATTTTAACAACAACAGAACAACAGTCGATTCAAAAAACAGAAAAATGAGGTACCCGTAAGTCTCGCTCAAGTGATGAGCAAAGAAGTGAACATTATTGGGGCAAGTGGATACACACACGAAGATATTGTAAAAGTTATTGATCATATTAACGACAAAAAAACGAATATCTCTACAATGGTGACGCAGACCTATAAATTAGATGATATCCAAGCAGCCTTTGATAAAGCCATTGAAGCTAAAGAAACCATCAAGGTCATTGTAGAGTTAACTTAATAATCAATTTTAAAAGAGTTCATCTGAGCGTATAAACTTATTTGAACTCTTTTTTATTTTAGATGAGTAGTGACTTTATATAAAATTTAATTTTAATTAAAGATGGTATATAACTAGAGTAAAGTCGTAATTATACTAAGTACAGAAGTGATAATAGAGAAGAAAACCGTGGAGGTATAATGGAAATTAAACTTGTTCCAGTAACGTTTGAAGATAAAGAGGTATTGTCTAATCTATATCAACTTTACTATTATGATTTCAGTTTATTTACGGATCAAGACGTGAACCAGCATGGGGAATTCGAGGTAAATATTAATTATTTTTGGGAAGGAGATCATCGATGGAATCCTTATCTGATTGTAGGTTCAGGTAACATTGTTGGATTCGTGGTTGTTCTTATGGAGAACTTAGATACAGACTCAAATCCAACTCATGTGATCTATGACTTTATGATTTTGCAGAAATATAGAAGAAATGGAATAGGGACTGCTGCCGCTACAAAAGCACTTGATCTATTTAAAGTCAAATGGAAACTAGCTCAAATGGAGAATAATATACCTGCTATAGCCTTTTGGCGAAAATTACTTAAGGAGTATACAAAAGATAACTACACAGAACGTTATATGAGTGATCACCATAAATATATTCAAGAATTCGATAGAACGGAGAGAACGAAATGAATATCACCGTAACATTAACTGATAGTACGACGAAGTTTGTGATTAACAATCTATACCCACTATACTTACACGATCTATCAGAGATATGGGGGAGCCTCCCTAATCAATACGGAGTATATGAGGATAATGAAACGCAGACACTGAATGAACAGAATAAAGTCTTCGACATATGGTGGGAGAAACCGGGTATTCTGTATCCTTATTTAATAAAAGAGAATGAAATTCCTGTGGGCTTTGCATTAGTGGCCACACCACCTTATGCACCACCGAATTGTGAATTCTATTTGAATGAATTTTTTATCCTGCGACCTTTCCGAGGTAAGGGAATCGCTGAATTTGCGGCTAAGGAGGTTTTTAATATTCATATGGGAAAATGGGAGTTACAGACCAACCCCACGGCTACCAATATGAGAGCTCAGCACTTTTGGAGAAAAACACTAAAAGAATATACTAGTGATAGCTTTCAAGAAGAATGTAGGAAGTCATTTGATGATGAATTAAAGATGATTTTTAATTTTAATAATGGATTAGGATAAAGAAATCTGCATGAGGGAATTATTCCTTCTATTGACTTATAGTGGATTAGAGCTTACAATAAGAAAAATTATATATCCAAACAAATGCTTTGATGGAGAAAAGTAGTTCAATACCTCTTTACAGGGAGGAAACGCCGGAGATTGAGAGCGTTTCTAGAGAAAAGGGTTGATCGAAGTTCACTCCGGAGCAGTCCCTTGAAACCATTGTTGGTAAGTAGAGGTGTACCGGTTTTAACCGTTAAATATTAAAGTGAGAACATTTCTGTTTTTTGTACAGAATAGTTCTAATTTAGGGTGGTACCGCGGCTCCTCGTCCCTTTTCGGACGAGGGGTCTTTTTGTTTTCATTTTAGAAGAAATATTTGTATCCCTGTAAGGCTCGGTAGCTCAGTCGGTAGAGCATAGGACTGAAAATCCTAGTGTCGGCGGTTCGATCCCGTCCCGAGCCATCTCAACCTTAATAGTAAGGCTCGGTAGCTCAGTCGGTAGAGCATAGGACTGAAAATCCTAGTGTCGGCGGTTCGACCCCGTCCCGAGCCATCTCAACCTTAATAGTAAGGCTCGGTAGCTCAGTCGGTAGAGCATAGGACTGAAAATCCTAGTGTCGGCGGTTCGACCCCGTCCCGAGCCATCTTAACCTTAATAGTAAGGCTCGGTAGCTCAGTTGGTAGAGCATAGGACTGAAAATCCTAGTGTCGGCGGTTCGACCCCGTCCCGAGCCATCTCAACCTTAATAGTAAGGCTCGGTAGCTCAGTTGGTAGAGCATAGGACTGAAAATCCTAGTGTCGGCGGTTCGATCCCGTCCCGAGCCATCTTAACTTTAATAGTAAGGCTCGGTAGCTCAGTTGGTAGAGCATAGGACTGAAAATCCTAGTGTCGGCGGTTCGACCCCGTCCCGAGCCATCTTAACCTTAATAGTAAGCTTTTTATAAAAACAGCCTGTCTGACCATTATGGTTAGGCAGGCTGTTTGTGATCTCATCAAAGTTTAAGGAGCAGAACAATTATGAAATATGTAAATGCAGATACAGTCTTCCCAAAAGAGTTACTACATGAAATACAGAAATATATAAATGGTGGTATGGTCTACGTTCCAAAGCCTGAAGAATTGCATGTGAAATGGGGAGAGAAGTCAGGGAGTAGAAAATATTTGAAATCAAGAAATATTGAGATATACCTGAAGTTTGCTGGTGGTGCAACCGTTGACCAGCTCTCAAGTGAATACTGTCTTTCTAAGGATAGTATTAAGAAGATCGTTTATACTAAAAAATAGCCGGCCACCCTAAAGGGTTGACCGGCGATTACATTTATTTGAAGCTTTTAACTCGCAAATATATGCTTACCAATTTTTAAGTTCTGAGGACGTGACCAGATCCAAGCACTAGTAGCTGTATCTGGATTGAAATAATAGATTGAATTGTTTGTTGGGTCCCAACCTCGGATAGCATCAAGAGCTGCTAAATAGGCAGTCCGGTTTGGAGTAAGCCAGTACTGGCCGTCAGATACGGCTGTGAATGCGCCTTTTTGAAATACAACATCTTTAATATTGTCTGGAAATTGATTAGATTGTATGCGATTCATAACTACAGCGCCAACTGCGACTTGGCCTTTATAAGGCTCACCGCGAGACTCACTGTAGATTACTTTAGCCAAAAAATCCATTTCATTAATATTAAGCGTGTATTTTTTTAGTAGATTCCAAGTTTTCGTGCCAGTAACTCCATCAGCACTCAATCCATAGGTCTTTTGAAATTTAGCAACGGCTGCTTTCGTTTGTGATCCATATACACCATCTAAAGGCTGAGTATAGAAATCCAGTGTTTTCAATCGATATTGAAGATCCCATACATCTCCAGAAGAACTTCCTACGGTTAATACCGGAGCAGCACTAGCAGAACCGATCATTGTAGCCATGCTTACTAGACCCAAAAGAAGCAACAAAGTGAATATTTTATTCTTCATTGTAGTAGCCTCCTTTCAGAAAACATTATAAATAACCTTCAATAACTGAGACAACACTCATTTATTGGTAATGTAATTATCATTTAACATTTTCGAAAACACTTCATATGGTTTGTGATCTTATGAAATGGGTAAATGAATAATCATAGGCACATAAACTTCGGAGGTTTTATATATGACGGATTGTAATATGAAGTGCGACAGCTAAACAGAGAAAGCCCATGGGGATTCGTGTAGAATGAAGTTACCACACACCATTCACACAAGGAGAATCACACCATGGGTTACACTCATCTTAGCATAACGGAGCGAAGCAAACTAGAAGTACTATACGGATTGGGATGGTCTAGTCGAGCGATTGGGGCAGAACTTGGACGTCATCACTCCGTCATTGCCAGAGAACGGAAGCGAGGAGGCAAGGGAAATACCTATCTTGCTGAGACCGCTCAGATCGCGTATAGCGAACGTCGACAAGGGAGTAAGTCGACAGGTCGTTTCACCGCGGAACTGGCCGGAGAGATCAATGAGAAACTCCGACTTACCTGGTCGCCCGAGCAGATTGCTGAACAGCGTAGAGCCAGTGGTCAACCCTTCGTATGCTTCAAGACGATCTACCGTTGGCTATATGCAGGTCGTCTGGTTGCAGGCGAAGTAAAGGTGCTACGGCATAAGGGTAAACGACGTAAACCACTGGAGACACGTGGTCGATTCCTCGTGGGGAAAACCATTAGTCAACGGCCAAAGGGAGTACGAAAGAGAGATTCCTTCGGGCACTGGGAACTAGATACGGTGGTTTCCAGCCGAGGAAAAAGCCGTGCTTGTGCCGCGACCTTTATCGAGCGCAAGACACGGATGTATCTGGCCGTAAAGATGCCCGACCGTACCGCTCATTCGATGGAGATCGCCTTTGGTGTTGTGGCTAGCCAGTATCCGCAAGAAACTTTCCGAACGGCTACTGCGGATCGAGGAAAGGAATTCGCCTGCTATAGCGCTCTGGAAGCCTTTCATGGACTGGATGTCTACTTTGCTGATCCCTACTCGTCCTGGCAACGAGGGTCTAACGAGAATGGCAACGGACTCCTTCGAGAGTTCTTTCCCAAAGGCCATGATTTTGCACAAGTTTCAGATGAGGAGCTTGCCCACGCCCTAGATCTCATCAACCACCGCCCCCGGAAATGTCTGGGGTGGAAGTCTGCTCACGAATCTTTCATGTCCGAAGTGTCGCACTTAGCTTGACAATCCGTCATATGAAAAAGCAATTATATCTATTCATAATCGCAGCTGCTCTCACTCTAAGCGCATGTGGCAATGATAATAGCTATGGCAATAAGATATCCTCAAACGATACACAAATGGAACATTCCTCACACTCTAGTTCAGGTGAAGTACCTGATCATTTGAAGGTGGCAGAGAATCCAACTTTTAAAGTTGGAAGTCAAGCGATCATCCAAACGAACCATATGGAAGGTATGAAGGGGGCTACAGCAACAATAGTTGGAGCTTTTGATACCACAGCGTATATCGTTTCTTATAGACCCACAACAGGCGGATTTCCAGTTACAAATCACAAGTGGATTATTCATGAAGAAATCAAAAAGTCAGCCAATAAACCCTATGAATCAGGCTCAGAAGTCGTGATGGAAGCAGACCATATGAAAGATATGAAAGGTGCAACGGCTCAAATTAACGCAGCGGAACAAACCACGGTATATATGATTGATTACAAGCCTACTACAGGTGGAGATGAAGTGAAAAATCATAAGTGGGTAACAGAAGTGAGCTTTCAGCTATAAAGTAACCCATAGAAATTTAAGCTCATAAAAATGAAAAATAATCAAGGTAGGAGCAGTCATGGACTTTGTTAAGTTCAAGGTTGCCCCTACCTTTTTTGAATGCTTCTTTTATTGGTGGTGAAGTGCTAAAATATTTTGATAGAGAACAACTATATAAAATATACCATTATAAATAATATTTCCTTAGAATGTAGGAGCGTGTTTGAAATGCCTAACTGGCAGGTGAAATTCGATGAAGAAATGCTTCAGCAAGCTGCAGAACAGATTCAAGTCGATTGGACAACGATAAAGTATATTGGTGGTTTTGAAAATGTTGTCTATAGCTTTCTAAAAGATGATCATGAATTTATTTTACGTGTAACTCATCATTCTCATCAGGAGCAGGAGATGGTTATTTCTGAACTTGACTTTATGGACCATCTTGCAAAGCATGGAGTGAAACTGGCTCGCCCCATTCCCTTTCAGGATGGCAGTTTGGTACAAACGCTAGCCAAAGATGAGGAAAGATTTATGATCTGTGTAATGGAGAAAGCACCTGGTGGTCATGTTAATGCTTCCGATCCCTATTGGGGACCGGAGCTTTTTGAGCAATGGGGTGAGGTAACAGGAAGAATGCATGCTGCAACTCTGCAATACGAGCGTCCGGAGACTGTTCTGGCAAGACCACATCAGGCTAAGCTAGAGTTTGACTTTGCTAACTTTGGCACTGTTGAACAGCAGCTTTTTGAAAAGTTGCTTCAGATAAATGATCGGATTAACCAGTTGCAACGGAATCGTGAAAGCTATGGGCTATGTCACCGTGATTTGCATTCGGGTAATTTTTTCGTACATGAGGGGCAGATCACCGTGTTTGACTTTGATGATTGCGGATACGACTATAGGGTGCATGATATTGCAATTGCCGTTTATTACTCGACCATCTTTGGGGATCGGCGAAAACCGGAGGTAGAGCAGAATAGAACTTCTAGTCTTGCGGCAGCCATGCTGAGGTCCTTTATGAAGGGGTATAATCGAGAGTATGCACTCGACAATAAGTGGCTAGAAGAGCTCCCACTCTTTATCGAGAAGCGTCGACTTGAATTAGTGCTTTTGTTATTTCATGAGTTTTCGGAGTCACAGCGTGAGGAGAATAGAATTTGGCTTGCCCGCAATATTCACGATGCTCTAAATGACAAAGCTTGTTTAGAGCTTTAATAATCTTATCATATAAAAAAGGAGCATTTATTTGAACTTAGCAACTCCTGTAACACCTATTCAACTTATGCAAGTACTTCTAAACGTTTCTGTGATTCGCCCTGTTTTTATCTGGGGGGCGCCTGGTATTGGGAAGTCTTCACTTGTAGAAGCTTTTGCTGATCAGGTGGGTCTTCCATGTGTTTCTCTTTTGGGTTCTCAGCTAGCGCCGGAAGACATCATTGGAGTACCACAAATCGTTAATGGAAAGAGCCAATTTTGTCCTCCGAAAATGATTGCTCGGGATGAACCTTATTGCTTGTTCCTGGATGAGCTTAATGCCTGTTCTCAAGAGGTACAAAAAGCATTTTATAGTCTAATCCACGAACGTCGTATCGGCGATTATCACCTACCTGTGGGCTCCATAGTAATTGGAGCGGGAAATCGTGCACAAGATAGTGCAATTGTTAAACCTATGTCATCGGCGCTTATCAATCGGATGTTCCATATACAGCTAAATGTTTCTTTTCAGAATTGGATTTCTTGGGCATATGAGAATAGCATTCATCCTATGGTTATTGAATATTTGGAGCTGCGGCCGGATCATTTGTGGAGTGCACCTCCAAAGACGGAAGAGCCTTTCTCAACTCCACGTTCTTGGCATATGCTTAGTGACGCACTACATGAGTTTGGTGAGGATATAAACGTAGACACCGTAGGTATTTTAGCGAATGGTTCGCTGACACCTTCTCATGCTACTCAATTCAAGGCTTTTTATAAAAATCTAACTGGGAAATATGAACTCAATCAAATTATTGAAGGTAAATCCTCATTTCCAACGGCTCCAGAAGATCGGGATCTCCTTTATTTCCTAGCGCAATCCTTAAGGGCACAGATTATTAAAGAACTTCCTCCAATTAAAGATAACGTTCGAGATGGACATCGCCAATTTGCACACACAGTTAAGAAGCTGATTAAAGACCTATCAGTCATTAGCTTTGAAATTGCACAGTTAGTAGTTGCTAAGCAGGAGCAAAGTAATAACATTCCGGACTGGTTAATGGTTGAAATTGTTCGTGATTTACCACGTCTTGCTATAAAAGATAGGGGGTAAGCATGGCTAAAAAAACAATGCCAGAAAATCCTGCTTTGAAAAATTTTAATGAAGCTTGTTCGTTAATCGCGGATCATCCTATTTTTGCACCTTTGTCTGTTCGAGCTTCGATTATCCATAATGAAAACACACCGTATCCTGAAGACGGCTGGGCATTGTCACTAATAACGGCTATATTTACACTCATCCCAAACGGCGTGGTGAGGTCGCTGAATGGATGTACGTTTTGGCACATTGTTTTCTTCATTTAGGACTTGGACATTTAAAGATTAAAGAGAATCAAGTGGCGTGGAACGTTGCATGTGATGTATACATAGCAAAGTTTTTAAATGACTTGAAGTTTGGTAAAGTGCCCGCAGATATGGAGTCTCGAATTGATCTTACAATTAAAGATGAACAACAGCTTTACGAGCAATTAATGATAAAAGGGATTCCGGACACCTCCAGATATTTTGGGACTGCGGGTTTTTCGAAAATGGATATGAATGTTCGAGAAACCACTAGAAGGTACTGGGGAGAAGCACCGGATTGGGAATCCTATTTTGCCTATGGTTTATCAAATGCTGTAACGAATGCAGTAAGTGTTGCGGGGGGACATGCGAATACTATTAGCGACCCTGCGCTTTCTTTAACAGCCTCACAGCGTGCAAAACGATGGTTCATGGACAGATATCCTTTATTAGGTGCGCTTGCTGCTGGTTTTGAGATTATAGAAGATCCGACGATCTGTCGGCGATTAGATATTTCCATAGCTGCCATTGACGTTATCGATCGCAAAATTTATATGAACCCTGCAGCCGGACTAAACGATGATGAATGTATTTTCGTGATGGCACATGAGCTTTTGCACGCGGGTCTTCAGCATCATGAGCGATGTCTTGGGCGGGATCATTATCTTTGGAATGTGGCTTGTGACTATGTTATAAATTTATGGCTAGTGGAAATGAGTGTAGGGGAGTATCCGCGAATTGGTCTCCTATTAGATCCTGAGCTTAAAGGTTTATCTGCCGAAACGATTTATGATCATATGGTCGGAGATATCCGCACTTATAAGAAACTGGCAACCTTGAGAGGCAACGGACTTGGTGACATTTTAGATAACGGTTCATCTAGTTTTTGGGATGTGAGAGAAGGACAGACGCTAGATGATTTTTGTAAAAATGCAATGCAACAAGGACTTATGTATCATGAAGAACAAAGCCGAGGGCTTTTGCCATCGGGACTTGTTGAAGAGATCAGAGCACTGGGCCAGCCACCCATTAAATGGGATGTAGAGCTTGCTCGTTGGTTTGATCATTATTTCTCACCACTTGAGAAGAGCAGATCTTATTCACGAATTAGCAGACGTCAATCTTCTACACCTGATATCCCTCGACCACAGTGGGTTCATAGTGGAGCTGCAGATGATGGCCGCACATTTGGAGTTATTTTAGATACCTCAGGCTCTATGGATAAAAAGCTTCTGGCCAAAGCATTAGGGGCCATTTCAAGTTATGCTCAGGCTCGTGATGTTCCTTTTGCGCGGATTATCTTTTGTGACGCTTGTCCTTATGATGCAGGCTACATGCCTCCCGAGGCTATCGCAGATCGAGTACAAGTGAAGGGAAGAGGGGGAACGATCCTACAACCTGCTATTGATTTAATTCAACAAGCTGAAGATTTCCCTAAAAAAGGGCCTCTTCTAATTATTACAGATGGTTATTGTGACAAGCTGACCATTAAAAGAGACCATGCTTATATTTTGCCAAAGGGAAACGATTTGCCTTTTTCATCAAAAGGACCTGTTTTCAGAATTAACTAGGGTAGAAGAACTTAGAAATGATTAGACGGAGGTAACCTATATGACACCCCCAAAACATATTCTTTCCGCAGCTACAGTTGTATTCAATGATCAAGGAGAGATCTTATTAATAAAAGGTCCTCGCAGAGGATGGGAGATGCCAGGAGGACAGGTCGAAGAAGGAGAGTCCCTTAAAGAGGCGGCGATCAGGGAGGCCAAAGAAGAATCGGGCATTGATATAGAGATTAATAAGTTTTGCGGCGTTTTTCAAAATATGGATCGATCTATTTGCACTACATTATTTCTGGGTAAAGCTATCGGTGGTGAGCTTGCTACTAGTTCCGAAAGTTTGGAAGTGGGCTATTTCTCAATAGAACAAGCAATGAATATGGTCAGATGGAAAAACCTCAGATTGCGGTTAGAGTATTGTCTAAATGATGATGCGTTGCCTTTTTACGTAGAATTACGGGGCATTGATGTTGAAGAAATTATTCTAAAATTAGAAAATCACCAAACTTTTTAGAGGTGCTTTTCAATCTTAAGGTATCTGATGATTTCGGTGCGCGATGTGGCTTATCCACTTACTTTTTTTATTTTATAACATTTTCACTAGATTACAGAACTTTTCATGCGGTTACAGCGTCTTACTTATGTACGATAAATCATCGGTAAGGAATGAAACATTATGAAAGACAACACGAAGCTTTTCAGAAATAATATGAGGAGCCAGTCTTCTATACAATCTGTAGGTGGCAGGCGTTATGTGCCAGGAATTGATGGTCTAAGGGCTTTATCAGTACTCGCTGTACTCGCTTATCATTTGAATCTAAATTGGGCTGAGGGTGGACTTCTCGGCGTTGGAATATTTTTTGTTATCTCAGGTTATCTCATTACTGACCAAATCATTACCAAGTGGGAGCAACACCGAAGACTGAATCTTATAGACTTTTGGTTTCGTAGAGCACGGAGGCTGCTGCCGGCGATGATCGTCATGCTTCTTGTTGTCGCCATATGGCTCTTAATTATAGAACCTACAAGATTGTTTGGATTGAAGGGTGACTTTTTATCTTCCTTATTTTACTTCAATAATTGGTGGCTAATATTTCATAATGTCTCCTACTTTGAGAGCTTTGGACCGCCTTCTCCGATCGGACATTTATGGTCGCTTTCTATTGAAGGACAATTTTATATTCTATGGCCAATAGTTCTCATTATAGTGATGAAGATCGCTCGTCGGCGAGGTAAGCTTATTGCATGGATTATGGCTAGTGCAGCTGTCTCAGCTTTAGCGATGGCATTGATCTATGTACCGGGTACAGACCCAAGTAGAGTGTATTATGGAACGGATACCCGCATATTTGCACTTCTCATTGGAGCAGCTCTTGCAGTTGCATGGCCAAGTCAGAAGCTTAATGATAAGGTCTCAGAACCAGCTCGGCGTGTGCTTGATATCGTAGGAGGACTAGGACTCATTCTATTGTTGGTACTTTTTAATCAGGTTAATGAGTATGACGATTTGCTTTACCGTGGTGGGTTTTTCGTGATTTCTTTGATCGCTGCTGTAGTTATTGCCGTACTCGCTCATCCTGCCAGCCGACTGGGATCGATTGTAGGCTGCAAGCCTCTGCGTTGGATCGGAGTGCGATCATATAGCTTGTACATATGGCATTTCCCAGTCATTATCCTTAGTAGTCCGAATGTGAATACTGAAGAAAGCAGCATTCTCCGTATCATAATTCAGGTAGCAGTGAGTTTTTCACTAGCTGCATTGTCATACAAGTATGTGGAGGAGCCAATTCGGAGGGGTTCATTAAAGGAAACTTGGAAAAATATAAGTGTAAAAAAACGCGGTGGTATTCGTCCAGGCTTCTTAATTGCTATTATTACTGTGATTCTTATCCCTATCGCTTGCAAAGGTTACTTGTTAAACGCTGGATCTGATACGGGGATGGAATCGGCAGGTATGCAGAATGAACAGCAACAACTACAGCAACAGCAACAGCAACAACAGCAGCAGCAGCAGCAACAACAAGATATGGGAATAAAGGATGATCCCGCAAATCACAAGTCGATAGACGAGGGTGTGACTGATATACCAACAGTACCAGCTATAGCACAGGATAATACTGATTCTGAAGTGAAAAAACCTGATACTGAGTTGGGAAAAACAGTTACAGAAGAGGAACAGCCTAATTCTGAAGTAAAAAAAACTGATCCTGAAGAAAAGAAATCAGTGTCTGAAGATAGCCAAGCTGGAAAAGACGTTACGGCCATTGGAGATTCCGTTATTTTGGACGCAGCACCTTATCTCTCAGAAAAATTACCTGGTATTGTAGTCGATGGAGAGATCGGTAGACAGATGGTGAAAGCTCAGGAGGTAGTGGATCAACTTAGAACAGAAGGCCGGTTGGGTAAACGGATTATCATTGAGCTGGGAACCAACGGATCCTTTAGTTCAAAGCAATTACGTGCACTACTGAGCTCGCTAAGCGATGCTGAGCATATTTTTTTGGTCAATGCACGCGTCCCAAGAAAATGGCAAAATAATGTAAACCACAATATTTCAAAAGTTTCCAGTGAGTTTAGTAATACGACCGTAGTAGACTGGCACTCTGCTAGTGAAGGGAAAGACGAATATTTCTACCAAGATGGTGTGCATCTGAAACCTGAGGGTGCCGAGTATTACGCTTCTATTCTTGTAAAAGCCTTGAAAATTAAGTAACAAGATATTGATTTGTGATCCCAACCGAAGTCATAGCTGTAGATCTGGTAAGTCAGAAGTACATTCAGTAACATTATAAAGACCGGCAAGAGAATTTTCTCTTTGCCGGTCTTATTTTTTGTAAACGTATGTCATTGAAGAATATCTATTTCCTATTCGTAGATAAAATGCTCCACCGCAGCCACAGTCATCGTAAAGTCAGGGTTAGAATTGTCGATCACCTTAACATTGGAACCTGGGAGAGGCCACTTAACACTACGGTTTCCAAATGATTTGCGAAATTCATCCCAATGCTGGAACTTCCATTCATCTAGTGGTGATTGTCTGTTTTGAATTCGCATCCGGTACAATTCCTCGTTGGCTAGTTCGACCAAGACGACTTTGACCTCAACATCTTGCAGGGAACGTCCGATACGAGATAACTCACTGCTGATCCAGTCAGGATTGGCAGCTTCTTGGGTAAATGGCCCAACTACAAATGCATCCACATTCAGGCCAATATTGTCTAGCGCGGCGTCCATCGTAATCCGGTAACCTAAATCACGACATAATCTTTTGTACTCGGCAGAGTCTCTGTCTGCTGGGTCCAATCCGTGTAAAGTCATGATGGCGTCTGCGGCTGGCCGTAAGAGAATATCCATATCAAAGAAGGGTACTTTACGCCGGGAAGCGATCGCTTTAGCTAATGTGGTTTTGCCGGCCCCAGCTGGCCCCAGAAAAAATATAAGTTTGTTCATCGCTGACTCTCCTTAGAACCTCAATTAACTCCATATTGTATCTCTGCATAATATCATATAAAAGATAGTGAGCAATCGCCAGCGCAAAATCTTCACCTGCCAGATATGATCTGAAAACCTGAGATATTTCGTATTATGGGCCATTATATGATATTTTTTTGCTTCTCCATTGAGTTTTTGCGTAATCCTGCTTATAATATAGCGAGAAAAATAAGAAAAAGGTGTCCATAAATGAGCATATTAAATGTAGAAGGATTAAGTCATGGCTTTGGAGATCGTGCGATCTTCAAGGATGTTTCATTCCGTCTCCTAAAAGGCGAGCATATCGGATTATTCGGCGCTAACGGCGAAGGTAAATCCACTTTTATGAATATTGTTACAGGAAAGCTGCAACCTGACGAAGGTAAAGTCGAATGGTCCAAACGGGTGCGTGTCGGCTACCTCGATCAGCATGCGGTGTTGACCAAGGGCATGACCATTCAAGATGTACTTAGAGGGGCATTCCAATACCTGTTTGATCTTGAGCAAGAGATGAACGATATGTACGGCAGAATGGGTGACGTGTCGCCAGAAGAGCTGGAGAAGCTGCTTGAAGAAGTTGGAACCATCCAGGATACACTTACGAATCAAGATTTCTACATGATTGATGCGAAGGTACAAGAAACCGCTCGCGGATTAGGAATCACCGATATCGGTCTGGATCGCGACGTTGCTGATCTTAGTGGTGGGCAGCGTACCAAAATCTTGCTTGCGAAGCTCTTGCTTGAAAAACCAGACATTTTGCTCCTCGATGAGCCGACGAACTATCTGGATGAGCAGCATATTGAATGGCTGAGACGTTATCTTCAAGAATATGATAATGCGTTTATTCTGATCTCTCATGATATTCCATTCTTGAACAGCGTTATTAACCTGATCTACCATATGGAAAATCAAAAGCTGACCCGTTATGTGGGTGATTATGAGCAATTCCAACAGGTCTACGAAATGAGAAAACAACAGCTTGAATCTGCTTATAATCGCCAAAAGCAAGAAATAGCAGAGCTAAAAGATTTCGTTGCTCGTAACAAAGCCAGCGTGGCAACTCGTAACATGGCGATGTCCAGACAGAAGAAGCTCGACAAGATGGAGATCATCGAGATTGCGAAGGAAAAACCGAAACCACAGTTTAATTTCAAAGAAGGTAAAACTGCGGGTAAGATGATTTTCGAAGCGAAAGAATTGGTTATCGGTTATGACACTCCGTTGTCCAGACCACTTAATTTGTTGATGGAGCGTGGGCAAAAGGTCGCTCTGGTTGGTGCGAACGGTATCGGTAAGACGACTTTACTACGTAGCATTTTAGGCGAAATCTCTGCATTGTCCGGTTCTGTAGAACGTGGCTACCATCAGGAGATTGGATACTTTGAGCAAGAAATGAAGGAAGGCAATTATAAGACTTGTATTGAGGAGATCTGGGATACATTCCCATCCCTTTCACAATTCGAAGTACGTGCTGCCCTTGCCAAATGTGGACTGACCACGAAGCACATTGAGAGTAAAATCGCTGTCTTGAGCGGTGGAGAAAAAGCAAAAGTGCGTCTATGTAAGCTCATTAACAGTGAGACTAACATACTCGTATTGGATGAGCCGACGAACCACTTGGATATTGATGCTAAAGATGAACTGAAACGCGCTCTGAAAGCATACAAAGGAAGCATTCTTATGATTTCTCACGAACCAGAATTTTATCAGGATATCGTAACAGATATTTGGAATTGCGAAGATTGGACAACAAAAGTATTTTAATGAGCTAATCTCTAATGAAAAAGTCTATGAGGTGTTAACGATTCTGTTACGCTTCATAGGCTTTTTTTAGCGGATAATAACTGGATTAGACAAGGAGGTTCTATGTGTTAGAGACGAAAATCGACCAGATCAAGACTTGTGTCCAACGAATTTTTGGGCAGCCTGAAGTAGAAGTACTCACTTTCACATGCGAAGATTTAGATTATAAAACACCAAACTTTACAACAGCGGGTATCTTTCATCTTCAAGGGCTCGTACTAATTAATCATCAGCAACTTCCGTGGTCAATCATATTAAAAATAATCAAGCCTGATAGTGTAGAAAAAGATGATCCAGAGCATCACAATTACTGGCGCCGAGAAGCCCTAGTCTTTGAATCTAATATACTGGACGAGCTTCCTTGTTCAATCCAAACTCCTAAGTGCTATCTTGTCGAGGAGCAAGCGGATGGCACCATATGGTTATGGATGGAACGAATAAAAGGGGAGTATGCGCATTCGAAGAAGCAATTTGATTTTATCGCTGAGCAGTTAGGGCGTTTCAATGGGGCTTATCTTATGGGAAAGAAAATTCCTGATGAGAAGTGGATATGCAGAAGCTGGCTTAAGTCATGGACTACGTCCAGTAGAATGTATGCTCCTAATCCGGAAGTATATATAAATCAATTACATAGAGAGCAAGAGCCGAGTGTATGGGCATGGTTCCAAGACTTTACTAATCAGATAGACAGTAACTTGATATCATTAAATAGCATACCACGAGTGCTAGCCCATCAGGACCTCAGTCAAATGAATATGTTGCTAACTCAAAACGGCGGGTTAGTATTGATAGATTGGCAATTTATGAGCATATCAGGTTTAGGTGAAGACCTTGGCAAAATGTTTGGAGTAAACATGAGCTTAGGGGTCATTCCAATCCATCGTTACGAGGAATATAAAGAGTCTTTGTTCAAAGCCTATATCAAGGGGTTAAAGGATACAGAATGGCACGGGGACGAGCAACTTGCTAGATATGGTTTTTGTTTAAGTACGGCTATGCGAAGTGTTTGGGAAGTCACCCAGTACTTTTCATTAGCCGCGCAGTTACAATCTGATCCATTAAACTCTAGTCTCCAATTGCGGGTTGCGCGGCTGGAACAAATCATTACAGTACATCAAAAAATGGTTCTAGAAGCCGACGCATTGAAAAAATCGATAATGTAATTAAGTTCCATTCTCATAGATGGATACCGAAAAAGGAGCTCCCACCACAGGAGCTCCTTTTTACTACACCTCAATAATGATGGGAAGAATCATCGGACGTCGCTTGGTTTTCTCGTACAGGAATCTACTCAGGGTCTCCTTGATGGTCTGCTTGATGATATTCCATTGGCCAAGGTCAGCCTCACTCATCTTTTGAAGGGTGGAGGTTACAAGCTGGTTGATCTCCTCCATTAAAGTTTCTGAGTTACGGACATATATGAATCCTCTGGATATGGTATCCGGTTCGTTTAATAGACGTCCATCTGCTTGGCTTAGTGTAATGACTGTAATCAAGATGCCGTCTGCTGACAGCTGGCGACGATCGCGAAGCACGACATTCCCTATATCTCCAATCCCAAGTCCATCCACTAGGGTCTGCCCAGCAGCCACTCGGCCAGATTGGCGGACAACACCTGATGATGATTCGACGATGTCCCCATTTTTCAGAATAAAGATATTATCAGGGTTAACACCGACTGACTCCGCCAACAAGCTGTGATGATGCATCATGCGGTATTCACCATGAATCGGTATAAAATATTCAGGTTTCATCAAGGTTAGCATTAATTTAAGTTCTTCTTGGCTAGCGTGCCCGGAGACATGAAGCTCACTTCGTGAACCATAGATAACTTTTGCACCAAGAACATATAGATTATCGACGATTCTAGATACATTACGTTCATTTCCGGGAATAGGATTGGCAGCTAATAGAACAGTGTCTCCGGTTTGGATTTCCATCAATCTATGACTAGAGTTAGCTAATCGGGATAGCGCAGCCATGGGCTCACCTTGACTGCCAGTACATAATACAGTTACCTGCTCTGGGGGAAGCTTAGCGGCTTCTGAAGGTTCGATCAGCATGTTCTCAGGAATACTTAAGTACCCGAGTTCTTGGGCTACTCGTACGACATTCACCATACTTCTGCCAAGTAAGGTCAATTTGCGTTCGGTTAAATGAGCAGCTTCAATGATCTGTTGTAGACGATGTACATTTGAAGCAAAGGTAGAAACAAAAATTCTGCGGTCAGCTCTCAGGAACGCTTCTTCTATGTGTGCGCCTACGAGCTTTTCAGAGGGGGTAAAGCCAGGACGTTCTGCATTGGTACTCTCTGACAGTAGGAACTTTACACCGTTCTTCCCGATGTCGGCCATTTTATGTATATCGGGATACTGCTTGTTAACAGGGGTCATGTCAAATTTGAAGTCTCCAGTATGAACAACGGTCCCTTCAGGGGTATCGAATACAACACCAAGGCAATCCGGAATACTATGGTTCGTATTAAAGAACGTTGTAGTAATCGCTCCTAGTTTTAAAGTAGACTCAGAATCAATGCAATGTAGCTTTGTTTGTCGCAGAATTCCATGTTCCCTTAGTTTGTTTTCAATTAAGCCTAAGGTTAGACGGGTCGCGTAGATTGGAATATTCAATTGTTTAAGCAAATACGGAATTCCTCCAATATGATCCTCATGTCCATGAGTTACCACTAGTGCTCGAACCTTATCAAGATTGTTTAATAAATACGTTACATCGGGAATAATCAGATCAATCCCAAGGAAACTTTCGTCCGGGAATTTAGAGCCGCAATCAATTACAACAATATCATCAGCATATTGCAGGAAATACATATTCTTACCAATCTCATTAACACCGCCTAATGCTGCAATCCAGAGCTGCTTTGCTGCCACTTTCATTGAAGTACCCCCCTTAATAAATACACCTATATTATGTATGAAACTCATTATAATTATCCTCTTATTGAGGTGGTACAATAGAAATAATAAAAGATGATATTCGAAAATTAGGAGACCAATTAACCATGAACATCAGAAGAATACAATTAAAGGATAATCATGCGATTGAACAGATCATTAGGAACTGCCTGATTGAGTTTGGCGGGAATAGATCAGGGCTTGCGTGGGAAGATGACAGTCTGCATCATTTATATGGATATTACAATCATTGCGAGAATCGAGCCTATTGGGTTGTTGAAGAAGAAGGAGAAGTATTGGGTGGGTGCGGAATAGCGCCTTTCGGGAGTGAGGATAAAATATGCGAATTGCAAAAGATGTACTTATCTCCGTCTACTAGAGGAACTGGTATCGCGATTGCGCTATTGAACGTAGCACTGGACTTTGCCAAACTTCACTTTGACAAATGTTATCTGGAGACACTGCAAAACATGCATGCTGCCAACCGTTTTTATATGAAAAATGGATTTGAGCTTTTAGATGCCCCCATAGCGGGATCGGAGCATTTTGCATGTGATGCTTGGTATATAAAAGATTTAGCGTAATCGATTTATGTCAATTTTCAACTACAAATTTTCATTTGACAATAAAACCGTCCAGACGGTATAGTAAATAGTAGAGGTGATGAACATGAACAGTAATTCTAAACGTAAAACTATTTTAATGGCTGCTTCGATTATTGTGAAAAATAACGGAGTGGAGAAGCTTACGCTTGAAGCTGTTGCTAAAGAAGCTGGAGTCAGTAAAGGCGGGCTGCTTCACCATTTTCCAAATAAAGAAGCTTTGATAAAAGGTATGGTGGAAGAGTTAACGAACGATTTTTTTATCAATGTTCAAGATAGGGCAATGAGCGCAACGGTTGAAACAGGGAAGTGGATTCGAGCATTTACTGAAGTGGTGAGTGAAGATATTAAGGAAGGCAGAGAGATTAGCACAGCGCTTACTGCTGCTCTTTTTACCAACCCAGATATTCTTAGTAAATTTCAAAATCAATATGCAATGTGGCAAAAAAACATAGAGAACGACGGCATTGATCCTGTACTTTCTACTATTGTTAGGTTGGCAGCTGATGGGTTATGGTATTCCGAAATGTTCGGTTTAGGTGTGTTAGATGATGAATTACGCACTAAAGTCATTCAAGAATTGATAAATATGACGAAGTAAGGAGTGGGCTATCTTTGAATTCATATGTATTATTGGCAACAGCGATCATCTGTGAGGTATTTGGCAGTTCAATGCTAAAAGTATCTAACGGGTTTAAAAGGGTATTCCCTTCCATTGGCGTGATCCTTGGTATGGGTTTAGCATTTTATAGTCTTTCTTTAGCTCTTAAAACAATTCCATTAGGTACAGCTTATGCGATTTGGTCAGGGGTAGGTACAGCTTTGACAGCTATAATTGGCGTAGTTATTTATAAAGAGAACTTTAATCGTAAGAAATTACTAGGTCTACTACTCATCATTGGTGGTGTAATCATTATGAAGCTCTCTGGTGGGGCTCATTAGAATTTGGAGGCAGTAGCATGAAAAGAAATGTAGGATATTTTGCTCTAAGTATAGCAATTATCAGTGAGGTTATAGGTACTACTATGCTGAAAATGTCAGAAGGATTCACACAATTACTCCCTTCTATAGGCGTTGCTATTGGTTTTTCAATAGCATTTTATAGTTTATCTATATCCCTAAGAGAAATACCTTTAAGTTTAGCTTATGCTATATGGTCGGGTGTAGGTACAGTTCTAACAGCGTTCGTTGGTATTGTAGTGTGGGGGGATCCATTTGGTGTTCTTACTTTCGCTGGAATAGTATTAATTGTAGGAGGGGTAGTCTTATTAAACTCTCCTGACAAAGGTCTAGATAAAGAAGTGAAAACGAATGTCTAAAACAATAATAACCTTAGGCCTGAGAAATCAGGCCTTTTTGATTTGAACTGATTCCATTAGATTCCATTTATAGCCCCAACGCCTTCCAGCACATACGAAGCTGAATCTGCTTCACTGTCTGGAGGAGCTAAAGTGAACACAGATCATGCCGGATACTCCGCTACGGGCTTCGTGGATGGATACTTGACCAAGGCAACAACGCCATTCACGGTCAACATGCCAGCAGCAGGCAGCCGTGAGGTGACGTCGATATACGCTAATGCGAGTGGCAGTGCTAAGACAATTAGTGTATACGTTAATGGCACTAAAATTCTTCAGTCCTCGCTGCTTAACTTGGCAAATTGGGATTAATCTGAATGCGGGTAACAACACAATCGCATATAAATATGACGCTGGTGATTCTGGCAACGATAACCTTGACCCAATCACAGTAGCGACGACGACAACCACACATACTGCAGAGCCAACGGCGACTGCTACACCAACACCAACAGCCACACCAAGGACCACGCCAACACCTGCACCGGGTAGCAATATCGCTATCGGCAAAACGCTTACCTCTTCTTCCAGTACGCAATTGTTCGTAGCAACATCCATGATGTCTGTGTAGAGCACTACTCACAAGGAACTAGCAATTCGATTGTTCGAAACACCAATGTACGAAATAACGGTGACGATGGTCTTGCAGTATGGACAAGTAACACTAATGGTTCCGGCGGGTGTAAATAACACTTTCTCCTATAACACTATTGAGAATAACTGGCGTGCAGCAGCTTTTGGAGGCGGTAGCCATAAGGCTGAACACAACTACATCATCGACACTGTAGGTGGTTCCGGTATTCGTATGAACACCGTGTTCAACAACATCAATATTAACGGCACTGGACTTGATGGTATTACAGCTTCACGGTTCTCTGGGCCACATCAGGGTTCGGCAATCTACACCTACACAGGCAATGGCTCCGCAACGTTTAACAACTTGACGACAACGAATATCGCTAACCCTAATCTGAATTATATCCAGAGCGGTTTTAATCTGACGATTCAATAAGCAATAACATGAGGGAGAAGTTCTTCGGAACTTTTCCTTTTTTTATTTGGCGGGTAGTAAAATTCTTCAAACTTCGAGGGAGGATAATGACTTGAAGAACAAGAAATAAATAGTAGGACATCTTTAAACCGTTACGTACATAAAGGAGAGATGAAGAATGAATCAGGAAGTAATCGATTATATTGATGCTTTAAAAGAACCATGGCAGGTGGAATTATCCAATACTCTTCGTGAGGTTGTTCACCAGGCGATCCCGGATGTGCAGGAACGAATTCAGTATAAGAAGCCTCATTTTTTGAAAAATGGTAAATACGCAGCAGCCATCTCAACATCGAAAGATGCGGTAAGTTTTGTTATTTTTAATACGAGTGAGCTCGAGTTTCCAGAAGGGATGTTCGAGGGTCCTCCGGAGAGAAAAACATTTAAACTGCGTAAAGGGAATACAGTTGATGTGACTCAATTATTGACTTGGGTCAGCCAAGCCTCAGCTTCACTTTAATTGCTAGATTCATGAAGTAGGGCGGTATCTTAAAGTCATTTGACTTCATGAGATATCGTCTTTTTTATGGGTGAATTTGGCTATATCGATACATAATCATTCAATAAATTGTAAAAAATAAATCAAGTGCTAGCAATGAAGGGAATGAAACCCATGAAAAAATTAAAGCAAACTTGTTTGTTACTGCTTACGGTCCTTGCACTTAGTGCATGCTCAAGACCAGTACCAGATAAATCCCAGCTACCACCTCCAACAATTGCACCAAGCGGAGCTGAGGACAGATATACCCTTGAATCACTAGCCAGTTTGATTGGAAAAGAGGATGCTCAAGTTGTCCAATCTCTCGGCGAAGGAGCGCCCTATCGTAATGAAGGTACGAATTCTACACTTTTATCCCGCGAATATGAAGAGAAGATTGTGAATCACGAGGCAATTCTTCAGGTATCCTATGATGACTCCGGAAAAGTGATTGGAGAGACGATTCATTTTGAAGAAGCTATCAAGGAAAAATTAACGCAAGAGATAACGCAACAGCTTGGAGAGCCTACCACTAACAGCGAAGGTAACACAACAGATATGGAAAAAGAAGGCGGAGGAACAATCTTTCGTATGGAATGGCAGACGGATCAAGCCCAAATTTCTTTAATTGAATCCAATGGGACGCTGTCTATATCCATAGATACGAAGTAACAACTCTAAGTAGCTTGATCAGATTATTAGATTTTCATTTAAATAGTACCCACTCCAGTTCGTTCATCATAACGGATAGAGAGGGTACTATTTTTAAAGGGTGCTTATTGGTGGTAAGTATGATGATCTGAACATGATGTTGATTGTCATGCTTGGTGTCTCGTTGCTTACTATAGTTGTTCAATCCATCAGGGAATGGGTGATCGCAGGTACGTTTATTAAAATTGACATCGATATGATCATGAGTTTTTATCGACATGTATTTCGTTTGCCCATGCGTTACTTTGCCACACGGAAAGTGGGCGACATTTTGACTCGTGCTGGGGAAAATCAGGTCATCCGTCATTTTCTAGTTACAAATAGCATGAATGCCATTCTGAACGTGATTACGATTGTTGTATACATAGGAATTATGTTTGCATATAACGTTACGCTTGCTTGGATCGCGCTAATGTTCATACCTTGCTTCATTGCTCTTACGCTGATCGTAACGCCACTTTTGAAGCGCAACAGCAGAAAACAATTCCAAGCGGACGTAAACTTGCAGAATATATTAGTGGAAACGATTTGCGTCATGCGTACCGTGAAAGCTCTCGCGGCAGAAGATGAAGCAAGAAAGAAAGTGGAGAGAAGCTTTCGCCAATCCACTTATGTTCAAATGAAGGGCTGGAAAATCAGTATCTTCTCCGGTTCTATCGCTACAGTGCTACAAACCTTAAGTGCTGTAACTGTGTTGTATGCAGGGGCTGGATTTATTATTGTGGAGAAGCTGACTGTAGGGGAGCTGATGGCTTTTAGTGCGGTGTATGCACTCGTTACAAATGCAGCACTAGGTTTAATCGGCATTTGGGATGAGTTCCAAAACGTGCGAATTGCCTTGGAACGACTTGATGATGTCTTCGAGACAGAAGTTGAGGAAGTAAGTTCTGCCGGATTGACAGCTTTGCCAAAGCTGCAAGGGGCGATTGAATTTGAACGCGTATCGTTTCGTTACGATTCTGACGGAAAAAATGTGCTGCAGAACATATCCTTCGACCTGCTACCGGGTCAGACCATTGCGATTGTTGGTAGAAGCGGATCAGGAAAATCTACCTTGGCGAATCTATTGCTTAAATTATACCTTCCAAGCAGCGGTACCATTCGTATCGACGGACATGACTTGAAGCAGGTTCAGGCCTCTACACTTCGCAAACAAATCGGAGTTGTACAGCAGGAAGCTGGCCTTTTTAGTGGAACGATTCATGACAATATTGCTTATCAAGTTCCGGATGCCTCGATGGATGAGGTAATGTCCGCTTCTATGCTTGCGGGAGCACATGAATTCATTGTGACATTTCCGAATGGTTACGATACACAGGTTGGAGAGCGGGGTGCAAGTTTATCTGGAGGGCAGCGTCAGCGTATCGCAATAGCACGGGCGTTAATCGGAAGTCCGAAAGTTCTCATTTTTGACGAAGCGACGAGCGCGCTAGACAATGAATCTGAGAAGACGATTCAACGGAATATGAGTACGATACTCAACAATCGAACGACCCTCATCATCGCGCATCGATTGAGCACAATCCGGCATGCGGACCGCATTCTCGTTCTGGATCAAGGGGTTATTGCAGAGTCTGGTACTCATGAACAGTTAATGGCTACTAAAGGCTTATATCATATGCTCGTTAGTCAGCCATTGGATTAAAGATTAACATCTTATGCTTCTATAATATTGTAGCGAGAATGCAAATACCAAATAAGTTCTCTTCGGCTGCTGACACCTGACTTGCTAAAAATGGACTTTAAATGATCCTGGACAGTGTAAGCAGAAATATGTAGAGCAGAAGCCAATTCTTTAGTGGATAATCCTCGAATTACACCATGTAATAGCTGCTGCTCACGTTCCGTCAACCCATACGCTTCAGCAATGATGGGAAGCATGTCCGCTGGACGTGCGGGCTCGAAAGAAATAGCAACCTGGATCTGACCGTCGAAAGTCTGAAGACGGCTTGCTCGAACGACCAAATAAGGCCCCTCAGTCATACGAATGCATGCCTTCGCTATCCCCACAGATTCGGAGGGGCTGTTTAATGCTTGCGTGCTTACAGCACGGATTGGCCGTGGCAGGACATGAGCATCGATCATTTCCAATGATCGAAGCTTATCTAACCAGCGATCCGCTGCGGGATTGGACGAGAGAAGAGCCAAGTGATCAGATAGTACTGCAATGCCGGAACCATAATGATCTTCAAGCCATGTCTCCTCTCTCTCTGGAAGCTCAAGACTGAAAGCCCGCATTCTGGCTGCAATCAGAGGAATCAATGAGGTGATCCAATCACATTCCTCTTGTAAGAATTCCGATTGATCCGCATTTCTGTACAGCGTCAAATAGCCCCAACAAGATTCTCCAAGAATAAGCACTGCTCGTAGTTCATCCCGAAAACCTGCTGGAGACAAAACCTTTCGATACCGGGCACTCCGCTCTGGTTGCTGCTCGGTTGCTTCATATATTGTAGCGACGAGGAGTTTGCTATTAACCATTTGCTCGTAGCTGTTCACATCATCCCCACCGTATTCGATCTGGAACAAGTGGGGATGAATGGATTCTACGTTGTCTTCAGTAACCGCACCAGTAGAAAGCAATGTTTGTGGATCAACATGAGTACAGCAGGCGGCATCAAAAGGAAGAACTTCACGCAAGAGGGAAAGCAAGGAAGTACGGTAGTTGTGAGATGAATCACTAACCATACCTAGCTTAATGATTTGTTTTTTTATTAGACTGTAATGTTTATTGGTATTCATTGGGTAGCCCTCTAGTCATTAATGTATTATTACGAACCCCCACATTTGTGGGATAGTGAACGGAAGCGAAATCCTTATAATTGAGAATGATTCTTAATCAACTCTATTATATAGGATGCGGTGATAAAAATGCAGGAAAAAGAAGATATAGTTGTCGTTGGTGGTTATGGATATGTAGGGCGTACGATATGTGAAATATTAGAGAAACAGTTTCCAGGTAAAGTATTTTCTGCAGGGAGAAGTCTTGAAAAAGCAGAGCGGTTCAGTCAATCTACCCAGGGTAAAGTCAGGCCGTTACAGTTAGATACCAATAAGCCGTTACCTCCACATTTACTAGATCAAATGAAGCTATTCATCATGTGTTTGGATCAAACGAATACGGATTTTGTTAAAGCCTGCTTTCGTAGCGGTACGCATTATGTGGATGTATCAGCGAGCGGTCCGTTTTTATCTCAAATTGAGGCGTTCAATGAAGAGGCTGCACGATATGGGTCTAGTGCCGTTCTTAGTGTAGGGCTTGCACCCGGTATAACCAATCTAATGGCTCATGAAGCGGAGAGATTGATGGAACAGACGGAAGAAATCGAAATCGCGATAATGCTCGGACTTGGTGATTCTCATGGTAAGGCAGCGATCGAATGGACAGTGAATAGTTTAGGAGAAAAGTTTGAAGTTAAGCAGAAGGATCGTCAGGTAGAGGTGGAGAGCTTCACCGATAGAAAGTCGTATCACTTTGGTGACGATTTAGGGAGTCGCCATGCATATCGTTTCCCATTCTCAGATCTTGCCCGAACGCTCAAAGCTTCGTCCATCTCCACACGATTTTGTCTGGACTCAGTCTTCGTTACTAAAATGCTGGCTATAGCCAAAAAAACAGGGGCTGTTCGTTTGTTGAAAACAAGCTGGGTGAACAGGTGGATGGTTCGTGCTATGGAGCGGGTACATTTAGGGAGTGACCAGTTCGCTATCAAGGTTGAGGCTCGTGGAAGAAATCGAGAGGGGAAGCCAATGCATGCTGATTTAATATTGCAAGGAAAGAATCAATCCATCATCACTGCAAAAGTGACAGCAGCAGTATCAAAGCTTCTGTATGATTCACCATTTCCAGGTGGCGTATATCATATCGAGCAGTTAACAGATCTAGCATCTATACAAAAGGAATTAGGATCTACACTCTCACTGGAGATCCAAGTAAAGGAGCATAATGCAGATAAATCAAAATAAAATAATTTGTGTATAGTAATTTTGAAAGAGGCTTGATTAGTCAGGCTTCTTTTTCGTAACCCAAAAGAGTTTTGGCCGTATTAACTGATGAACATTTCATTCAGGAAGAAAATTCTGTTCTTTCCTAATGGGTCATGTTAACAAAAAGAGAAGTTGAGGTCATCACCTATGAATGAAGAATTTACAGATTACGCCGATACAGGATATTCGACCGCTGAGCAGAAGGCGGCTCAGTATTTTGCATCTCTTCGTGAACAGTTCAAAGAAAAAACTTATGTGTCCACCTTGATTGAAGATTTTCAGTTGTGGAAGAAGAACCATATTCATCGTCGTTCATGGTTGTCCTTTTTATCAAGAGGGAAAAGGAAACCTGATTCTCAGGATTATCATAGATATCTAGGATGGCTGAATCAAACCGGTAAATTGGATGATTATTTGGATCGAAGTGTTTCCTATCTTTATATGAGAGATCTGGGGCAAGCTTTGGATTCACCGAACACACAGCTACGGATTAAGCGTATGGTTGCCGACATTAGAAATCAGATGATTCATCCAGGCTCGACAAGTACGGAGGATCAGTCAGATTTCATGAGTTTGACGGGGATTTATCGTTGGGCCCAGAAGGAAGGCGTTGAAACCGCCACGATTTGGGTGATAGACAAACTTAAGCAGGTATCAGCACATCTTCCGAAGGAAATGAATCCCGAGCAAGCGCAGCGTAAATTGATCAAGATCATTATTGGGGTGATTCTCCATGTGATGGAAGAGATGGACGATGAAGTAACACCTGTGGATCGTGCCAAGAGAATTGATGAAGCGATTAGGCTTGGTTATTCATATGGCCTAACTTATCCATTCATTGACGATCTCCTTGATTCCAGTGTCTTAACCGACCAAGAGAAAGAACAGTATTCCCATATGATACGCACCGCGATCCTTAATAGAGTTGTACCGGAATTGGGTGAATGGTCAGGAGAGAACATGCCGTTCATTCGATTTGTACATTCAGAGCTTAAGGAGGCTTTTGAGTATATTAGTGGGTATCAGCGGGAAGAAATGCAGGATGCATTTTTCGAGCAGTCCTTTGTATTTTTCCATTCCCAGGAGTTGGATCGAATGAAGGAGCTTTCTAACTCTGAATACAGCAATGAAGAGCTTTTCATACCCATTATTTTAAAATCCTCATCTTCCCGTTTAATTGTCAGATCAGTAATTAGTGCTCCAACAGATGACGGATTTGATCAACGTACCTTCTTTTATGGGTTATACAATCAGCTGGCTGATGATTTTGCGGATATGTTTGACGATATGAAGGTGGGGGCGGTAACTCCCTATACTTATTATTTGCAATACCGTGGTCAACGTACGGATCTGATCAACCCTTTTGAATTATACTGGACGGTCATTTCCCATTTAATACACACCGTGTATCAATCCGATCCTAAAACCCGTGAGGTAATATTAGATCGAGCCATCAATGGCCTCAAGCGCTGTAAAGAACGTGTAGGGATTGAAAAGTATAAAGAGATCATGGAGATCTTTGCATCTGGTCAACCAGAATTTAATCGGCTTGTACAGCAGATGGTGCAGAAAGCGGACGATGTGGATTTTTTCGATAAGCTGCTTCGGGATCAGTTGCTTTTGAATCTAAAAAACAGCAAGAAGGAAAAAGTGGAATTTCGAGATACGATTCAAAGGGTCCGAGTTCAAATCAACAAACAATTGCTGATAGCTAAGCCAGCCGAGACGCCAGCCATGAAAGAGATGCTTATTGATGCAGCTAATTATAGTCTGGAGGGGGATGGTAAGCGGATAAGGCCTATATTGACTTGGGTCATGGGTGTTAACGAATATGGTATAGATGAATCGGCCATTGTGCCGCTTCTGAGATCTTTGGAATATATGCATACTGCCTCTTTGATCTTCGATGATCTTCCATCCCAGGATAATGCCTCAACCCGAAGAGGTCGTACAACTCTACACGAAGTGTATAATAGCTCCACGGCGGAATTAACTGGACTATTTTTGATTCAGAAGTCGATCGAGGAACAGGCGTCACTTCATTCTTTTGATGCAAAAGCTGTGCTTGCCTTAATGCAATATTCAGCCCAAAAAGCAGAAGATACATGTATGGGGCAGGCGATGGATTTGAATTCTAAGGGGAAAGCATTGACGCTACAGCAATTAAATATGATTTGTTTTTATAAGACCGGAATTGCATTTGAAGCTTCACTAGTGATGCCAGCCATTCTCGCTCAGGTTAAGGAGTTAGAAATTCTGTCTTTGAAAAAATTTGCCTACCATGCGGGGATTGCCTTTCAGATTAAAGATGATTTGCTCGATTTGGAAGGGGATCATCATTTACTAGGTAAGCCGATAGGGCAGGATGTGGAGAATAACAATTCGACTTTTGTATCTATACTTGGTCCAGAAGGCGCAAGAAAAGAGATGTGGGAACACTATTGCCTTGCCATGGAAGCATTGAAGGAGATCCCTCGTAATATTGCTTTTCTGAAGCATTTATTGAATTACATGATTAATCGAAATCGATAATTGGTTTGAAAATAGTGTGTTGGCATAATGCCAGCACTTTTTTTATGCTTTTGTATTGCTTATTACTTATTTATAGTAATTGAAATTTATAGTTTATAATCGAAAATGCGTGTACGATGAAGTTGAAAAGAGATAAAGGAGGTGATTACTTGTGAAGCTAGGAATTTTCTCGAAAGTATACTTGAACTATGAACTGGAGATCGCCTTACACAAAGTCAAAGCCCAGGGCATGAGTACGGTTCAATTCAATTTTGCTAATGTAGGATTGGAAAGTTTACCTAAAGAAATCAATCAGGAAACCATCCATCAAATCAAAGAAGCAACAATCAATAGTGGGGTTAACATCGCGGTGATCTCAGGGACTTTTAATACGTTAGAGCTAAATGAGGAGAAGAAGTACGATAATTTACAGTGTTTTAAAAATGTAGTTGAGGCTGCAGCAGCATTAGCTGTTCCGTATGTTTCGATTTCTACGGGTAGCTTGAACCAAGAAGATTTCTGGAGTCCTCATCCAGATAATCATACAGAAAGAGCATGGTCACTATTGCATGAAAGTCTTGCGTGGATGCTGAATATTGCAGAAGATAACCATGTAACGCTAGTATTTGAACCTGAACAAACCAATGTGGTGAGTACGGCAGAAGATGCTTTGAGACTATTACAAGATCTGGACACACCCTATCTTAAGGTTTTGTATGATGCAGCAAATCTAGTAACTCCACAGGATCATAAGGACCTCTTAGGTAAGATATCAAAAACGCTAACAGCGCTGAAGGAGCACATTGCCATTGCGCATTGCAAGGATGCTTTTGTAACCGAAGAGAAGATCACTTTTGCACCGGTGGGTAAAGGAAACTTGCCTTTAAAGGAATATCTAAATGAATTAAGTAAGGTTTATGACGGGCCTGTTATTATGCATGGGTTAGCTGAGGACGATGTAGCGCATGCTTTGAATTACCTTAACTAGAATAGGAGGACATGAATATGAAAAAAGAAAACAAATTGTTGAACATCGGTGTTTTAGGCTGCGGTCAGATTTCACAAGCGGCGCATTTTGACTCTATAAGGCGTTCACGTAATGCTCACCTTTACGCAATATGCGATGTGGACGATTACTTGCTCCAAAGAATGAATGCTATCTATGAACCTGACAAGGTTTATACGGATTATGATCAAATGTTGGCGGACCTGAGCGTAGATGCTGTTGTTATCGGAATTGCGGATCAATTTCACGTGGAGGCTGCTAAACAAGCAGTGCGAGCAGGTAAACATGTATTAGTAGAAAAGCCTTTAGGTGTATCGATCGAAGAAGTGGAAGAATTAAAAGAACTTGTGGATCGTACCGATCTCAAGGTTCAAGTTGGAAATATGAAGAGATTTGACCCCGGTATAGTAGCAGCTAAAGAGTTTGTGGATCATGAAATGGGTGAGATTATTGGCTTGAAAGCTTGGTATTGTGATTCCACTTATCGATATACCGTCACCGAAAATGTTCAGCCAGTGATTATATCTGGTAAAAATGTGAAGAGACCTAGTGGAGATCCAAAAGCAAATAAGGAATGTTATTATATTTTAGGTCATGGAAGCCATTTGTTCGATACCGCAAGATATCTAGGTGGAAATATAGTAAGTGTGAAAGCATGGAATACACAAAAGTTCGGTGCCTATTGCTGGTTTATTACTGCGGAGTTTGAAAGCGGCTTTGTAGCTCAATTGGATTTGACCATTGCGGTTGAGATGGATTGGCATGAAGGGTTCCAAATTTATGGTGAATTCGGATCAGTGGTAGGGAAGACTTATAACCCTTGGACATTAAAATCAAGCGATGTAGAAATTTTCAAAGCTAGTGATAACAGCTACCACAGACCGCTCGGAGCCGATGGCCATTTTTATAGATTGCAGATTGAAGGTTTCGCGGATTCTGTTCTGCATAATAAGCCAGGTGTAGGGGCAACGATTGAGGATGGGATTGCTACGATGAGAGCGATGCTCGCTGTAGAAGAATCCGTGAAGACTGGAAATACTATTTACCTAAGTAACGTTTCAGGTCCTTTGTAAAGGAGGAGAGAATATGCCTTACTTTACCTACGATCACATTCGATTTTATTATGAAGATGATGGAGGGGAGGAAGAGCCTTTTATATTTCTTCATGGTCTAGGCGGAGACGTCAATCAAACTTTCGGGTTAATGAAGCAAACAGATCACATACGAAGGATCTCACTAGATTTTCGAGGTCATGGAAAGACTGTGGACTTTGGTCATGCGGATGATTTTTCTTTTAAACAATTCGCGGAAGATGTAATGGCTTTAACGAACTATCTTCGTATCCATCAATTTAATATTGGAGGAATATCAACAGGTGCTGGCGTATCGCTTCATTTAGCTTTGAGATATCCGGCTAGGATTAAGAAGCTTATTCTGTCTCGTCCAGCCTGGGAAGATAAGCCGCAAGAGGCGTTGGTTCGTAAACAGATACGAAAATTCTGAGGTCTACCAAACCATAAATTCATTATCGTCTTATGCGGGTGAAACCCTATTAGGGCAGTTTAAATATCCTTATGTAAAAGAAACCTCGATGAAGTTTGTTAAGCTGCCAATGGATTGTCCTAATAATGATTGTGAGGCTTGGAAAAACTTAAAGATACCCACATTGATCCTTGCTAGTCAACTTGATCCTATTCATCCATACGCCTACGGACGATTACTCTCAGAATACATCCCAAACGCCCAATTTAATGAGATTACTTCCAAAACGATCAGTAATAAGCAGCATAATCATGATTCGTACGACACGATCAAGAGTTTTTTAAACGAGAGATGAGCACAGTCCTCAACGGTGTTCATCTTTTTTTGTACTTCAGAAGAAATAAACTATACCGTAACCACGTTAACTCCAAGTTTTGTATAGGTATCAATAGTCTTGTTATCCACTGTACTTTCAGTGATTAAATAGTCCAATGAGGATACGTTTGCTACAAAAAAAGTTGATATTTTCTCCAGCTTTTCTTTCGTAGCTATGGCAATGACCATGGAGGATTGTTCAAAGAGCTGATTCTTAATAATGGATTCCTCAT
Source organism: Paenibacillus sp. FSL K6-0276 (assembly GCF_037977235.1). NCBI lineage: Bacteria > Bacillati > Bacillota > Bacilli > Caryophanales > Paenibacillaceae > Paenibacillus > Paenibacillus sp. FSL K6-0276. The sequence goes on from NZ_CP150276.1 coordinate 2,964,601, forward strand.
TAGAGGGTACGGTTATGCCCACTTTTGAATCCAGCGTGGATACGCCAAGAAACGTTAGATCCAAATGGATTTGCTGTATCGCTCTAAGCGTTGAAGCTCCGAATAACACTTGGTTCTTTTTATCGAGGTCGCCACCTAACAAGGTTATACTAGCTTTGGACAACCGGCATAGTGATAAAGCAATAGAGGGGGAATTGGTAATAATTCTTCCATCAAAATGCTCAGGGATGTTCTCAGCTACTTTTAAATTTGTGACCCGCCATCAATAAAGATGACCTTTGAATTCTCAATAAGCGTGCAAGCTCGTTTAGCTAAGTCAGCTTTGGTCTGGCTATTGAATTCTAAACGTGAATTGAAATCTTTCATGTCACTAATTAGGCTATGGGCTCCACCGTGAATTCGTTTGAGAAGTCCCAACTTCGATAAGCTTTGTAAGTCTTTTCGTATGGTATCTTCAGTTACATTTAATTCCTGTGTTAATTCTAGGACAACAACGCGGCCCTCGGTCTCTACTTTTTTTAGGATGTACGCCTGTCTGTCAGCTTTTAGCACCGATCCACCTCTTTTCACAAAATGCTTTAAAGGATGTACTTAACGTTACTATTTTACAACATATTAAATGAATTTGAAAAAAAATCAATCGTTTTTACGTTCAACTCCGTCTTACTTATATGTACATGAGGTGGATGCATCTTCCTGATATAAGAAAGAGGGGGTGGTGGAAGGTGGAAAACACAATGGATGAAGTCAGAATGGTAGATTTTGCGCAAATGGATGAAGAAGCTTTTTTTAGACGTTTGTATGTGGAGCATCGAAAAATGTACGCTATTGCTTATAGTTATCTACGAACAGAGGCAGACACGCTGGAAGTGATCCAAGAAGCGTCATGCAGGGCATGGATGAAACGCAAAAAATTAAAGGACGAACAGTCCTTCACACCCTGGCTGATTCGAATAACGATCAACTGCTGCATGGATGAATTAAGGCGCAAAAAACGTGTGGTTGTAGCTGAAAAGATGGTGGAGGAAGCGGCACAGGAAATGAAGAGTAATGACCGAATTGACCTGGAGCGTGCGATGAATCGGATAAAACCTAAATACCGGCATGTCGTAACGCTTAAATACTACCATGACATGACCACTATCGAAATTGCTAAAGTGCTAAAAAGACCAGAAGGTACCATTAAGACTTGGCTGCGTGAGGGACTCAAACAGCTTCGGAGCTATCTATAGCAATATTGGAGGTGAACGGAATGACAGAAAAAGAAGAACGTATTCTACATAAGAACATCGATGAAGTGCAACAAAATGTCGAAACAATACAGGAGATGAAAATCTACAACGCTATGAAAAAGGGAATTGTGGAGGGGAAAAAGCGAGAAAAGCGACGCATCTATACTACAGGTATGGGCGTGGTTGCAGCTGCAGCGGTTGCGTTTCTATTTACATATTCAACGATCGGATTACCGGATAAGGGGGTAGCTCAACCTTCTGTACAATCAGCTAGCACTAAAAATACGGATAATTTCAAAGCTTATCGCTCTTTCTCCAGGTTAGATCCTGCACTTGCAAGTGCTCTTGAACAGAATCTCGTGATGCCGGTGGGTCAGAGTGCGGAAAACAAGGGTTACCGTATAGATGTGACTGGTGCCGTTACAGATGGACGGAAGGTATATGTCCTATATAGTGTTCAGAACAATACGGACGAAGTAGTTATACATGCGGATTTTGCACTTCAATTTGAAGGGATAAAGGAGTCGTCTCTTCACAAAGGCGCATCATTAAGTATGCTTGCTAGCGAGAGCCGAATTCAACCAGGGCAGTCTATGGATTTTATATACTCCACTAATCTTTCACCAACAGTTAAATACCCAAAGAAAGTAAACTATAATATTATTCTTACTGAAACTTCAGATAAGGCTCTCCTATCCAGTAGTAATAAGTATCGGACTAGCCTAGATGTTGCTTTCGAGCTTGATCCTGATATGCTCAAAGCACAGGAACGTATACTGGACACAGACGGAACACTTACAGTGGACCGGCAAAAGATTAAAGTAACTGGGGTCCAATATACTCCGCTTAGCACCTATGTAGATCTGGAGTATGATCAAAACAATGATAAACGGATTTTTCAATTGATCAACCCAGTTCTAATCAGTAAGCATGAAGGCACTGAAGAGAAGTCTTATTATCCCACACTTATCACTGCTGATAACTCTGAAGTCTACTCGGACGATTCCAAGACTACGCTGGTGTTTAAAAATAGTAAAAAGATTGTAGAGAGTAAGCCAGACAGCGTCTCGTTGAAAGCATTCGGAATTTCGGCAGTCGAAAAGGATCAAATGAAAATTGTCGTCGATCTTAACAAGTATCAGCTTATTGAAGCGCCCGGAAGTGGACTTGAGTTAGTCACGCCAACTCCAGAGAATGATGCAATGGAGGGAACGATCCTCTTAAGACATAAGCTTGAGAATGCTCAATATTTGAACTATTATACCCGTACGTCTGAAACCTTCACGGACGGAGAAGGGAAAGTGCATCAGTCTGGATATACTACAAATAGGAGCGCGGTATTAAATTTTGGCGGATTTATGAGGGCACAGGATGGGGCAGGCGTGGACGAGTTTATATATATATTTGGAGCAGAAGCGAAGAACTATCCTCAGCCATTGACTATAACGCTAGAGAAATATATAAATCCTATTACGGATACGCAGGCCGTGGAGTTGTACTCGAAGAATTAGGAATCAATGAATCATTCAATAAAAGTTTAAATTTATTAACCGTTGATATCCCTATCAACGGCTTTTTGTGATCTCACGACTTCATTTTTTGAAATTTAAGAAATACTTAATATATACCGCACTTCTTTTTAAATAGTTTTTCTTATTCTATGTACATGAAGGAGGTTACTGTAAGGATGATAAATCCAACGATCAGGAAATGGCTTCGAAAGGATGTCTCAGCGGCAATGATGTTCCTGGCACCAAGCGGTATCGGATTCGCGATGTTTTACCTTATACCGTTTGTTATGGGAGTATTCTATTCTTTTATGGACAGCACGATAGATGGCCATTTTGTAGGGTTTGATAATTACCGAGAGTTGTTAGAGAGCGGTTCCTTCCGTAAAGCAGCATCCAATACATTTTATTTTAGCGCGATAAGTGTTCCACTTATGCTTGTACTCTCGTTAGGATTAGCGATGTTATTGAATAAAAATACATATTTTCGGAATTGGCTGAGGACTGGATACGTATTGCCGCTTGTCGTACCTGTCGCTTCTATCATTTTGATCTGGCAGATGCTCTTCGATTGGAATGGCTCGCTTAACGCCTGGCTGAACAACTTCGGTATCGATCGTGTGGATTGGATGAAGACGGATGCAGCTAGAAATGTAATCATTGTTGTTTATTTATGGAAGAACATCGGTTATAACGTGATTTTATTCTTGGCGGGATTGCAGCAAATTCCAAAGGATTATTATGAAACAGCTCAAATTGAAGGTGCTGGACGATTACGGCAGTTTCGCAGTATTACGCTTGTCTATCTAACCTCTTCAATGTTTTTTGTGGTCATTATGTCGATTATTAATTCATTCAAAGTGTTTCGAGAAACGTATTTGATTGCAGGTGATTATCCGCACGATAGCATTTACATGATGCAGCATTACATGAACAACATGTTCATGTCGCTCGATATTCAGAAGCTGACTGCCGCGGCGACCTTAATGTTTGGTTGTATTTTATTGATTGTGTTGGGATTGTTTGCATTTGAGCGGAGGCATCGAAAATTCATGGAATAGGGGTGAAAAAGGTTGTGCCAGTTGTCAAAGTGTTTCGAAAAGGGGCATTAACACTCGTCATGGCTGTTATTGCAGTCTTGTTATTATTCCCAATTGTGATCACATTCACAAATTCGTTAATGACAGAGAAAGAAATTGAGATCAATTATGGACCTATCGGGCAGATGGACGAGGTAATTGAAGGGAGAGAAACTCCTTTTGTGAATTTAAAATTGCTGCCGGATCAAGTGTCCTTGGAGCAGTATGGTAAGGTGCTCCTGGACAACCCGAAATATCTGACGATGTTCTGGAATTCAGTATTCATGGTTGTACCCATCATTGCAGGACAAACATTGGTAGCAGCACTCGCTGCCTATGCTTTCTCGAAGCTGAAATTCCGGGGACGAGATCCTTTGTTTCTTATCTATGTCCTAACGATGCTTATGCCTTTCCAAGTGACGCTAGTACCGAACTATATTATGGCGGATAAGCTAGGATTATTAGATAGCTCATATGCGATTATATTGCCAGGAATTTTCGCAGCTTTTGGTGTGTTTATGCTCAGGCAATTCATGTTGGATATACCGTACGCCTATATCGAAGCGAGCAAAATGGATGGAGCCGGACATTTGCTTATCTTTTACAAGATTATTGTTCCGATGATTAAACCTGGTCTGGCAGCACTTGTCATATTATTGTTCGTTGATTATTGGAATATGGTGGAGCAGCCGCTTATTTTTCTAGACGACCCGTATAAGCGGCCCTTGTCGGTCTTTTTATCGAGGATCAACGAAGGTGAGCGAGGAATCGCTTTTGCTGCATCCATACTCTACATGGCTCCAATGGTGCTGCTGTTTTTATATGCGGAATCGTATTTTATTGAAGGCATTCAATTGTCTGGTATCAAAGGTTGATTGGAGGAGAAAGACGGGATATGGAGTTAGGTATAGGGCTGACTGATCGTAGACGCAAACGAAATATTCAAGTCGTCTTCATGGTTTTTATGGGATTATTATTGTTTTTTACATTATTTAGTAACACGATACAATCTTTGACCTTGCCGAAAGTTAGAACCGAAAAACCAACAAAGGGTAATCTTTTATTTACGATTGAAGGTAGTGGGATATTGCAGCCACTTGCTGAAGTTAAACTTTCGAATACTTCCGGACTAAAGGTCGAACAAATTCTTGTGAAAGAAGGACAACGTGTAAAAAAGGGACAAAAGCTTATTATCTATGAGAGCATAACTGCTGAGCAAGAATTGAAAGATGAATTAACAAATTTAGAAAAGCAGAAAGTTGATCAACAAAATAGGGAAGATCAGTACATCCAATCCGCGCTCGAAGAGGATGAATTCAAAATCAGAAATGCAAGACGTGATATCGAAAAAGGTAAGTTAGATATCTTAGCTCAGGAAAATAAGATTAGCGGGCTAAAAAATCGTCTAACAAGCGAAAAACAACTATTCTCTCCTTTCGATGGTCTGATTTCAAAACTGAATGCCGTCGAAGGGTTAGCTTCAATGGGAGAACCGGATGTAATTGTATCCAACAGTAGTCGGGGTTACAGATTGGATATTATTATGGATTCCGTGCATTTGTCCAATTTAGGGATTTCTGCTGGAGAAAAGATAGAGGTTGAGGTTGATATGAATCATGGACAAGAAGCCCGGACCCTAAGTGGCTCCATTGAAGAAGTTGCGAATTCAGAGTCACGTACTGATAGCCCCTCTAGTAATGAGTCCGGGAAGACTCAAACCATTCCTCAAAAGAATTTGAGAATAAAAGTCGTTGATCCAGAACTTAAAGGAGGTGAACAGGCTCGGATCAAAATCGAAAAACATTCACTCCAAGAGGGATTACTCCTATCCAATGAAGCTATTCATGAGGATCGCGAAGGTTTGTTTGTCTATAAAGTTGACGAGCAGCGGGGGGCATTAGGCAATGTCTTTGTCGCTCAAAAAGTTCGTATTCACTCCAGTGAAAAAAACGAGAAAGAAACGATGATTCAATCGGATATTCTCTATGAGGAGGATTCAATTATTCTGGAAAGTAGTGAACCTCTTGAAGACGGGAACCGAGTTCGACTGCAATAAGAATTCATATAAACGAGAAAATAGTAGGAGGAAATCAAATGTTTAAAAGGTCTATTTTTGTACTATTAATGGGTGCTTTGATAATGACAACGGCATGTAATTCCGGAGGTAATGAGAAAGTGGAAAGTAAGGGGAAAACGACAACTGAAGAGGGGAAGACAATCTTGACTCTATCTCTAGCAGAATCGAGTGCATTCTATCAGGCGCTAGAGAAAAAGTTTGAAGCGAAATACCCGGATATCGACCTACAAATTAAGGCATATAAAGAAGTGGGAAATGAGTGGGGGGAGAATGGTTATGTAGAATATAAAAAAACAACGAATACAGCCCTACTCTCCGGAAAAGGTGCAGATATTTTTGATGTAAGCGCCTTTTCAATCGATGATTATGTGAGTAAAAAGTTGCTTGTGAACATGAATGATATATTTGAACAAGATAAAACGGTAAATAAGAGCGATTTAGAAATGAATGTTTTGGACGCAATGAAGGTGAACGACGGTCTATACTTCATTCCTACCGGGTTCGCTTTTAGAGCGTTCATAGGTGATGGAAATATGATTAAGAACTCTAATGTGAAGATTGACGATAAGAAGTGGAATTGGAAAGAGTTTGGAGAGCTATCGAAGGAAATTATACAACAGGCTGGGAAGGACGGTAAAAACAAACTGTATGCCTTAACGGATTACCCAGCGGAAATGACACTCCAAGAAATGGCTATTGATAATTATAATTTGTTTGTTGATAGTGAAGCGAAACAAGCGAAGTTCGACTCGCCTGATTTTGTGGAGCTGTTGGAACAAGTCAAGAAAATGTATAAAGAACAAGTTTTGACTGCGGAGCCAGCGGAGATAGGTAATCAGCTATTTAACTCCATCGTTATATGGTCACCAACAGACTTTATCGATGGTCCATATTCTTACTTTGAAAATCCGGTGTACCTTCAAAAGCCACATGCAGGTCAGACTGGTGGTATGAGACTCATTCCTTCATCTATGCTCGCCATACAAGCCAATACTCCGGTGAAAGAAGAAGCTTATAAGTTTATGACCTTCTTGTTATCTGAAGAAGCACAGTCCTTGCAAGATAGAGAAGGATTCTCTCTGCTCCAATCAGTGAACGATAAGAATTTAAACGATATTCAGGAAAAGGTGAAAAGTGGAGCATATAAGCTTCCAACCGGAAAAGCGGCTAAGGTTTCTGATGAAGAATTTACTAAGTTTAAAGAAATCATTCATACGGTAGATCAATATGCGGAACTGGATACTAAAGTGCTTTCTATTATTAGAGAGGAGTCCTCATCATTCTTCAGTGGACAAAAATCTGCGGAAGATGTTGCAAAGCTGATCCAGAATCGAGTAGCAACCGTTCTAAACGAATAGATGTATTGAACAGGATTTTGTATAAGGAGGGAGACTCATGCACAAACCACTAAAAACATACACTGTAGTTCTGCTCAGTGCAATGATGTTAAGCCAACCTCTTGCAAACAGCATATACGCAGCACCGACAGGTGCTTCAACTGCAGCGGTATTCACTCTTGATAAACTTGGGTCGATCGCTTTAAAGAACAATGTCAACGTGAAGCTAATAGATATGAATATTTTAGAGCAACCGAGCGGTAATATACTTATATACACACTTAGTTATAGCAATAGTAGTACCAATAGTGTAGCTTACGTAGATTATTTCTCAAGGGTTACTACAACTGGGGGGACAGTCATACAAGGTAAACCTGTCACGAGAGATGTTACTAAAAAAAATATTCCTCCACAGAGTAGTCAAATTGTAACTTACTACGTGAATATTGGAGAGTCTACAAAATTAAACGGCACCAAAGTGACCCTATTGAAGTGGGATTTCAGTAGCCAGGATTATCAGAAAAAGCTGGGTGTATTCTCCATTCCGGCAAGTTATTCAGTTGTCGTTCCTCAAGGCCAGAGCAAGAAGCTCACGCTGGATAATCTGCAAGTTGATATCAAAGCGGAAAGTATGCAAAGGCTTAAAAGGAATGGAAAAGTCTATATGAGAGTTGGCGTTAGTTACACGAATTTGGGTAAAAAAGTGCTAAGCAATTCTACTTATATTGCGTACCTGAGATCAGCTGGTGGTTCGGTGTTCGAACTTAAGCAGGAGGATGCTAGCAGCAGTTTCAATGTACAGTCCCAAGAAAAGAAGACGATTTATTATTTAACTGAAGTTCCTTCCTATATGAAGACTGAACATATGATCTTGCAATTTGCACAAGAAGATGAAGCTTTGAAAATAATGCTACCTGTTAAATCTTTTAAGCTTCCTTCAGTAACAACTTCTGACTTCGCTGTGGCTAATTATGCTGTGAAAAAGATTTCTATCAAGAATAACACGGTTGAAACACAATTGAAGAGTGCTTCCGTATATTCGGAAAATGACTTTGCGAAATGGAATCTTCAATTCCGCCTAAAGAATCTTGGGAATAAACCTGTCACGCTACCTGCATATGAGCTTACGGTTAAAGCTGCTGAAGGATTAAGTATTCCGGTAGATTCAAAAGCACTTGCGAATGTAATATTGAAACCACTTGAAGAAAAGATCGTCAGTCTCAGTGCGGATGTGCCATTAACACTTAATCAAGGTACGTTAAAGCTGGAGTGGACGGAACCCGCTGTTGATGACAAGGTTGTTTTTCCAACTGCGTTGTATAACATTCCGTATGCTCTAGAATATAATAATCTGATGGGACAAGAGTATATGGTCGAGAACAGGTACGGGAAGTTCATGGTGAAGCTTGGATCCTATCAGCGGTTGCCTTGGGATGATGGTGATCAAATCGTAACTAATATCAGCATCCGGAACACAGGCTTAACCTCAGTACAGCTACCTTCTTTAAAAGCTATAGTCAAAGCAGGAATGAGTGATCTGAGCAGTACAGCCCAGATCGTGACCACAAATTCGCAAACGTCACTAGCTCCTAATGAAACAAAAGAGATATTTGTGATAGCGAAAGTGCCATATTCTTATAGCTTCAATCAGCTGAAAATTGTGCTACAAGATACCTCTGGAGATGAAGTCACGAAGTTTCTCTCCATGTATTCAAACTCGCTAAATAATGTGATCCATACGATTGCTGCAGGTGAATCTCATCATATGAATTCGTTAGGCAAAAAAGCAGAAGTCCGTGAGCGTCGGACAACCACATATAATTCTAACAAATCTAATTTGATCTATACGGAACTGGAAATGATTAGCGAAGAACCACGCCAGTCGAAACAGGCACAGCTGGTAGCTTATTACAAAACACCTGATAACCAATTTTTCAACGCGATGGTTAGCCAATCGACAACGCCAACTAGCCCAAATGGTAAAAAATTGGTTACCATCTGGAGTAAGCTTCCCCAAGGTGTGGATACCTCTCAGCTTGTGCTATATATTGGAGAAGGGGTTGCTGACGGTAAGCTTACAGATCTAGGGGGGACATCAACTGGATTTATCAATAGTGTTAAATTAGCACTTACCCCTAAAGCAGTAATCTCACAGAATAATCTAATAAGTGTTGATCTATTCCCTTACAACCTTTCGGTTGCAAATGCAGTGGGTTACATTACTGAAGAGAGGGACACATTAGATATAGCTGTAAATTATAGCTTATCCGAACAAGAAGATTTTGAAGCAGGTGCCTATGAGCATAAGTTAGTCTTAGAGCTTATTGACCCTTACGGACAATCTATGGAGAAGACTTTGGTAATGGGGACTGATTTGCCAATGGGTAAAAATAAGTCATACACAACTTCATTTAATAGTAACCTTTACAATAAATTAAGGGGAGGAAGCTTCCGTATAAATTTATATGATGAATTCCAGGGTCATAGGGTGTTGCTAGGGAGTCAATCCTACCCGATAACTTACAAAACATCTGAATCGAGAAAACCTAATGGTAGTGGAAGCACAGGCAATTAAAATAGGGTAAAGAATCAAGTCAAAAGTGTTGGCATAACTGCCAGCACTTTTTTTAAATATAAGAAATTATAAATTTCACACGTTACTCTATGTCTTATATTTCTCGCATATACTTATGAACTTTTTATGGAAATTCCTTCAATGTATGTTCTTTACATTGACTGTTCTCATTCTTTTCGTTAAGATTACCTCTGCGCTTCAATGCCCAAAAGCCATAAAGCTTAAAAGCGCGTAAGCGCTTGAGCATTATTTTTATACCCAATACAATGTTAAGGAGCATTATCGTTATGGAACAACAGCTTAGTTTCTCAAAAAGCATGATTATCATCGTTTTTATTTTAGCACTTCTATTTGTCTCCATCTTTCTTTTAAAAGCGGAGCCGCATCTTCCGCTTCTCGTAACTACAATAGGTACCGCTGTCTTACTAGGGATGTTTGGATTCTCTTGGAAGAAGATCGAATCTGCCATTATTCAAGGGATACAAACGGCCATCATGCCGATTCTAATCCTCATGCTGATCGGAATTCTAATCGCTGTATGGATGATGAGTGGTACGGTGCCGTCACTTTTATACTATGGTATGGATTATATTAATCCGAATTATTTTGCGGTGAGCGCATTATACGTCACGATCATCGTCTCGATGTTCACCGGAAGTTCATTCACGACAGTAAGCACCGTCGGCGTTGCTTTAATGGGAATTGCAGTAACTACGGGGATTTCTCCAACTCTGGCTGCTGGAGCGATTATCAGTGGGGCTTGTTTTGGTGATAAAATGTCGCCACTTTCCGATACAACGAATTTTGCTCCTGCAGTGGCCGGGATATCTTTATTTACACATATTCGTAACATGGTATACACTACGTTGCCAGCGCTTGTTATAACTACTATCTTTTTCTTGTTTGCTCCAAAAGGGAATTCAATCGATCTATCCTCGATTAAGGATATTAAACTTGCTTTACAAGATGGGTTCCATATTCATTGGTTAACGCTGCTTTCTCCGCTAGCTGTCATTGCTTGTTCGATCAAGCGGATACCGATCCTGCCTACGTTAGTTGTCGGTATCGCCAGTGGACTACTTGTGACGGCTTTGATTCAGCAGCAGACTGAAATCGATGTCTTGTTTAGTGTAATGCAGAACGGATATAACAGTAATATCGCGAATGAAACGGTTGCTTCTATCGTCAATCGCGGAGGGATGCAATCGATGATGTGGTCTGTATCACTAATCTTAATTGCCTTATCCTTAGGTGGCTTGATTCAGCATTGCGGTGTTATCGAGGCCTTTTTCCGTAAACTCATTCAACCACTTAAGCGTAATAGCAGTATTGTTCTTATGAGTGGAGCTTCTTCCATTGCGGTAAATGGCATCACTGGTGAACAGTATCTTTCAATCCTTTTGCCAGGTCAAATGTTCAAAGATGAATATAATCGCCGAGGTATTCCAGCGAAGACACTCTCCCGTACGCTAGAAGATTGCGGAACTCTCGTTAATCCATTGATTCCATGGGGTGTTAGTGGTGCCTTCTTCGCAGTAACTCTGGGTGTACCCGTTATAGAATATGCACCTTATGCAACCTTCTTATGGTTAAGTCCATTTATCACATTTGCTTATGCGTTGATCCCTAGATTGCAAAGGAACTCACTGGGTAAGGATTAAGAAATCTCAAGATAATGGACACCTAATGCATTGATTCAACGTATAAAAAGAATACTATGCGTTGAGTCAATGTGAACAAGCTAGTAATCTAAGCTGAAAAAGTGGACAATTTATCGGAGGTAATAACAGTGAGTCGCAGTAAGTTACAGGATCGAATCAGATTAGCCAATGTCGAAACCAAGCACGCAGAGCAATTTAATAATTTACTACGTTATGTATTTCAAGTGACTAATCGCGATCTACAAATCTTTGGCTGGGAAAATCGTGAGATCACTCAGGCTAAGTTGCCAGTCCTTAAGTATGCTGATGTTGTAGGTTGGTTTGATGGAGACAAACTCATTTCTCAGTTAGCTGTATACCCATTTCAGGTTAATATTTTTGGGCATATCTATGAGATGGGTGGATTAACGGGTGTTGGAACCTATCCCGAATATGCTAATTTGGGTTTAATGAATAAGCTGATGCTTTATGCTTTAACTAAAATGCGGGATCGTAAACAATCAATATCTTATCTTTATCCGTATTCAATCCCTTATTATAGAAGAAAAGGCTGGGAAATCATCACCGATAAAATCTCATTTGAAGTACCAGATACTCAACTGCCAAATATGAGAAATGTCCCAGGAAATGTGGAGCGCGTATCCAATGAGCATCCAGACATCAAAGTGATTTATGATCAGTTTGCTGTGCAGCATCATGGGGCGATGATTCGAAATGAGCTAGCCTGGGAAGAATATTTGCGGTGGGATTTGGATGATATGACGGTTGGTATTTATTATAATCACGATGACTTGCCCATGGGATATTTGTTATATTGGATTGCCGAGGAGATCTTCTATATCAAAGAAATGGTATTCATTAACGAAGAAGCTCGAACGGGGTTATGGAATTTTATAAGTGCACACTTTTCAATGATCAAACTGGTTAAAGGGGATATTTATAAAGGGGAACCGTTGTCATTCATTTTAGATGATGGGGATATCAAGGAAACTATAGCTCCATACTTTATGGCGCGGATTGTGGATGTCCATTTATTTATCGAACAGTATCCTTTTAAACGACAGGATAAGGACTGTGAGCTTATTTTTAACTTGAGTGATCCGATGCTGGAATGGAATCAGGGGACATTTACGTTAACCGTAGATAAAGAAGGGAAAGGGACCCTACAAGAAGGGGGAGTAAATCCTTCGCTTACGATTGATATTCCTACTTTAACAACTATGTTAATGGGCTATAAGCGTCCAACCTACTTGGCTCGAATCGGACGTGTTCAGACGGATGAAGCCACGATTCATTTGCTTGAAGGACTGATTAGACCAGAACATCCTTATTTCTCTGATTATTTCTAAAAGGTGTAATCCTTCGAAGCATGCTCATATGAGTGTGCTTTTTTGATCTTTTTATAGTAGAATAGTCTCTCAGCAACACAATATGATATGAGGTGTAAGAATGGCTATTAATTTTACTAAACCAATGATCAATAAACTACAACAAGAAATTACGGAAATCGAAAACAAAATCAAGAACACACAGAACAAAAAAGAAAAATCTAAATTCAAAATTAATCAATTAGAACAGGATATGAAATTTAGTAAGTCTCATACAGATTTGAGTAGTAAAATGTCGCGAATCAAAAAGCTGAACGATGAGATAAAGACCTTAAATCGTATGCAAACTGATCTTTCAAAAGAGTTAACTGCAAAGAAAAACTCGCTAAAGAAACTCCAAGTGAACGAAACTGCACCTATTACGAATGATCCTGCAAAAGGATAAATTGAGTATAGCTTACACAGATAGAAACCGCGTTGTTTGCGGTTTTTATTTTTTTATCGGCTCATCGGTTTCCCCTCGTAACAATGAAATCTCATGCTTATAGGGCGGGTTGACATATTTCTTTTCACCGATGGAGGGGGTCTCTAGGAGCTTGGGAATGGTTGTTAGCTGCGGGTGATGGACTACATATCGAAGCGCTCGAAGGCCGATATATCCATGTCCGATATTTTCGTGTCTGTCTTTTCGCGAGCCCATGGTATTCTTTGAATCATTTACGTGAATGACCTTTAGGCGTTCTATTCCGATTACGCGATCAAATTGATCCAATATGCCATCAAAATCTTCCTTCACATTATAACCAGCATCGTGGATATGGCAAGTATCCAGGCAAATAGACAGGCGCTCGTTATGAGTCACTCCATCAATGATCGCAGCTAATTCCTCAAATGAAGTTCCGCATTCACTACCTTTTCCCGCCATGGTCTCTAATGAAACCTGAACATTTCGTTTATCGGTTAGCACTTCGTTCAAGCCTTCTACGATTCGAGAGATTCCGGTTTGTGGACCCGCACCAACATGTGAACCGGGATGCAGGACAATTTGTATAGAGCCTAAAGCTTCTGTTCTAATAATCTCTGATTGAAGAAACTCAATACTATGTTCAAAAACCTGAGCCGATAGCGTATTCCCTAAGTTAATAATAAATGGGGCATGTACCACAATATTAGAAATGTCGTTACCTCTCATGTGAGCCTGTCCTGCTTCAATATTCAAAGCTTCAATGGGTTTGCGGCGTGTATTATGCGGTGCTCCAGTATAAATTAGAAAGGTGGTCGCTCCATAAGATGCGGCCTCTTCACTAGCTCGAAGGAGCATCTTTGGTCCAGTCATGGATACATGTGACCCTAGGAGTAAAGTCATCTGGTTTAACATTTCCTTTCTTCAGAGAAGAGATCAATACTTAGTCACTATAGGTCTATTAATATTTGAAAAACGTCCTATTTATATGTATTCAATCTTAGGTATAGGTTGTCTCATCCGACCATCTCCTTGGGGAGACAACCTTACCCACCAAGAATGGTCGCTATTCAGTAGCGGTAATCGTCTCGCCTTGGATCGGCTTCAATCCATTCTCCCACCTAACAGGGATAGAACGAGAGTTGAACAAATCTACGCCGTCAGAGATCTGGAAATGTAAATGGGGCTCACTAGTGTTGCCTGAGTTACCAGTCAGCCCAATGATATCGCCTTTTTTGACTTTATCGCCCGGCTTAACTGTAATTGAACCTTTTTTGAGATGAGCTAGGTGGCTATATTCACCACCGTGATCGATGACCACGTTATTGCCGGTTGCCTGGTTTGGATTCATGACACCTACAGGTTCATTATCTTTAATATCATTCACTACCGATACGATTGTGCCATCCGCAGGCGCGAGAATATTTTTCCCAAAGACATAATAGCTTTTGTTTTTAAGCGGATCTCCTTTATAAGAGTAGTTATCCTTGGCTTGGATGAAATCATAAGCGTAACGCTGAATCTCTACTTCATAATGATAATTCACAAGCACATTCTCTCCGCCCCAAAATACAAACCAGTCGCCTTGGAACGGCAATGCGTATTCATGCTTGGTAAGTTTTGTATCGGTTTCAGGGGAAGCTGTCAGTTCTTGAATCTGGATTAATGAAATGGTTCCATCCGGATCAAACATTCCGATAAGCCCTTTATTACCTGCATCACTCACCCATGTGCGCCGATCAAATCCATTAAGCTGCATAGCAGAAGCTTTGTTCAGTGTCTGGATATCCTTAGTGAATTCCTTAGCGGTCTCAGTTAATTCAGTCTCGCTTACCTCATCTTTCAAAGTCTGGCTAAAGTGGGCGTACATTTCTTTATAGTTCCCTTTAAGCAGAAACTTTGGTAGATCATCTGGCAGGAACACTGTTTCGTTTGATTCTAAGACTGAACTGGATGTTTGCTCCACTTCCGCATTATTATTCATATCCGCTTTTCCTCCTCCACAAGCTGTTAATAGCAAGGTAAGTGATCCTATTGCCAAAACTGTTTTTGCTGACATTTCCGGTTTGTTGATTATTTTTTTAGAGCTTTTTTTCAAGAATATCTCCTCCTAATAGTCAAATTGTAACAAACGAGTCTTAGCTCTTCTGAAACGCTGTATTAACAAGCTCTTAACTTTCTTGGAAGTTGACGAATACGAATTAAGCTTCCGTTAAGGAAAGTGCGATTGATCGCGTATAAAATCATGCTATGATGATAAAAACATCGGTTATTTGGAAAGGGAATATCACAATGAATGAAGCTTCGATTTTGCTTGTGGATGATGAGCAATCACTTTTGGAGATTATGGAAACAGTGCTGCGTAAGGAGGGTTACCTGAATATTGATACTGCGGTGACGGGTGAAGAGGCTGTAAGCGCCTGCGAAGCCCAAAAATATGATTTGATTGTATTGGATGTGATGTTGCCAGGACGCAGTGGAATCGAAATCTGTCCTTTTATCCGGCAGACGACGAACGCACCCATCCTATTTCTTACCGCTCGAACCTCTGATTTTGATAAGCTGACTGGATTTGCTATTGGGGGAGATGATTATATCACCAAACCCTTTAATCCACTTGAAGTGGTTGCTCGAATAAGAGCGCAGCTGCGGAGATACTTAAGTTCACCAGCCTATTTCAGTGCTGAAAAGAAAGCGGAGACCGTTCATAGTAAATCTGCGAACGTTTATGATTACGGGAGATTTAAACTTAATGAGGCAGCAGGGGAGCTGCTGGTTGAGGGTGAGCCGGTCTCTTGTCCGGCACTTGTATTCCAATTGCTGCTGTTCTTATGCAAACATCCCAATCAAATATTCAGCAAAAGCGAATTGTATGAAAGGGTTTGGGGTGAAGAAGCGTTAAGTGACGATAACACGGTCATGGTACATATTCACCGCATTAGAGAACGTATTGAAGCAGACCCGTCTGACCCGAAATTTATCGTTAACGTTAGAGGTCTTGGCTACAAGCTGGTCAATGCAGAACGCCAAGGGTTGTCTATGCCATGAATATCAAGCGCCGGCTAACGTTAAAGTTTGTACTACAGCTCGCAATTACAGGTGTGCTAGTTCTCTCTATTTCTGCTGTAACGCTAACTTGGATCCTGCTGCGGTTTCTTGATATTAGTCTCACGCGTGATTTTGCCAATGTTGGCCTTGAGCAATTGATGGAATCTTCTAAGATTGACGAGAACGGTATTCAATTTTCCCCAAGTTTACTGGAGCAAGTGAAGAAAAATAAAGGTTGGCTACAAAGTCTTAATGAAGATGGACTAGTTGAAAGTGCTTATAATACACCTAATGATGTACCCAAACAATATGGGCCTGGCGAAT
The DNA here is from genome assembly GCF_037977235.1 of Paenibacillus sp. FSL K6-0276. NCBI lineage: Bacteria > Bacillati > Bacillota > Bacilli > Caryophanales > Paenibacillaceae > Paenibacillus > Paenibacillus sp. FSL K6-0276. The sequence goes on from NZ_CP150276.1 coordinate 2,981,233, forward strand.
TAGTTGCCTATTGGACCGGTGCTCAGCCGTTTCCTTATCATCTAGCGTTATGGATTCAAGAAAAGGAGGGTAAACAGTTTACACTGGTATATGGTGCACCTAATATATTAGATCCTCTATTAAAGAAAGTTAGTGAAGCTTCATTCACAGATGCGAAAGGGGAGCCGGTACTTCCTGAGGATCTTGAGAAAGAAATCAAAGATGCGCAGACTTTTGTTCAACTTATAGATTCGTCAGGAAAGGAAATGCTCTCGTATAACAGGCCTAATATGATCCCCACTGAGTATTCCGTTCAAGAGCTAGCACTTCGCACCATGTACAGTGATCGATATGGGTACCATGTGCTATCTTCTTTTGATAAGGAGTCAGGTCATACCTGGATCATTGGAGAACCTAATATCAAAGGAACAGATCCAGGAAAAACAGTGCGGGTACCCGAAGAGGTTAAGGTAGTGATCGTCGGCTCATCTGCCATGCTTATCGCTTTATTGATTGCATTTGTGTTGCTCTCCTTGTGGCAAGCGCATCGTTTTGGTGCACCTATGCTACATATGCTAGTATGGCTCGATTCCATCGGAAATGCCATTTATACAGAGCCAACGGATCGTAAAGGCCTTCGTCGTAGTCGAACAGCCGCCTTAAAATGGAGGCGAAGATACCGTGTTTTTGCTGATGTGATGGTTTCGATTGAGAAATTATCTGCAACCTTGAAGAGAGATCAAATTATGCGGGAGGAGACGGAGAGCTTACGCGAGGAATGGATCGCCGGTGTTACTCATGATTTGAAAACCCCATTATCCTCTATCACAGGATATGCTCATTTACTGACAGAACCCTCATATGATTGGTCGAAAGAGGAAGTACGTAAGTTTACAACAACGATGTTAGATAAATCGGCTCATATGGACATGCTGATCAGTGATCTTGCGATGACCTATCGTCTAAAGTCAGGAATTAAACCACCTGAGACGATGGAAGTTGAATTAAACGCTTGGCTGAAACAGGCTCTCGACCAGGCTGCTGCCAATCCTTCTTATGGGAAGCAGCGAATTGTATTTCAACCTGCACAAACCGCAGTTAGAGCTCAACTGTATACGCCTTGGCTAGAGAGGGTTGTCAATAATTTAACTGCGAATGCGTTGCTCCATAACCCACCGGATACAAAGTTAACCGTCTCGCTTATTCATAAAGATAGGGACAGCGGATTTATCATTCAATTTGCTGATGACGGTGATGGAATGGATGAAGAAACAATGATTCGGTTGTTTGAGCGATATTATCGAGGAACGGATACAGCGTCTACCTCCAACGGTTCTGGGCTCGGCATGGCGATTTCTAAAGGACTGATCGAATGTATGGGGGGGCAGATTATTGTCGAGAGTCACGTAGGTAAGGGAACGGTTATTAAGTTAATATGGAGCTGATATCTTCAAGCCCTCGCTGCATTCCAAACGGAAGCAGCGAGGGTTGTTTGTATTTATTATGTTGAGTCAAGGTTAGGAATATAAAGGAGTTGACAATCTTTTTAAATGTAACTACAATTGTTACAGGTTAACGGTTATTTGAGGATGAATATAATCCAATTTTGAGGAGGAAATTAACATGAAAATAGCTATAACAGGAGCAACAGGTCAATTCGGATCATTGGTAATAGAATCTCTACTTAAAACTGTGTCTGCAGGGGATCTTGTAGTTAGTGTTCGGAATCCAGATAAAGCAAGTGATCTTAAAGCGCGTGGCGTGGAAGTCCGTCATGGTGACTTTGATAAGCCGGAGACATTGGATGTAGCGTTTGCCGGTGTGGATCGACTGCTAATTGTATCTTCAGATGGAGATAACGAGACTCGGATTCGCCAACATAAAGCAGCTATTGATGCAGCCGCTAAAGCTGGTGTTGGATTCATCGCCTATACAAGCGTAGGACATGCAGAGAAGAGTGAGCTGTTCCTTGCTGAAGTACACCGTGTAACCGAGGAAGCCATTCTAGCTACCGGAATTCCGTACAGTTTCCTTCGCAACAACTGGTACATGGAGAACGAGATTGGATCTATTCAAGGAGCCGTAGCAGGTGCCCTATGGGTAACTTCTGCTGGTAGTGGTAAAGTTGGCTGGGCAGCACGAGGAGATTATGCAGAAGCTGCTGCTAATGTTCTAACTGGGGAAGGACATGAGAATACGATTTACGAGTTGTCTGGCAAGCCTTTAACACAAGAAGAATTGACTGGAATCATAAGTGGCGTAATTGGTAAAGAAATTAAAGTGCTGCAAGTTGACGACGAAGCTTATGTGAAAATCATGGCTGAGGTTGGTGTACCAGAAGCTGCTCTGCCATTCGTTGTTGCGATTCAGCGTGGTATTCGCGAAGGATGGCTGGATATTGAAAGTGGCGATCTGGAGAAATTACTGAATCGTCCAGTCACTCCGTTAGCGGATGTCATTCGTAAATTAGTAAATAGTCTGCAAGCTTAAACAATATAAAAGGATTCAAGGCTTCTTCTCGGTGAATAACCAGAGGAAGCCTTTTTTTATTGCCCCGTTAACATCAATGTTAAAAATTTCGCGAATATTCACTATTTTGACAAGGCAATTGTCCGAACATATGATAATGTATTAATAATGATATAATAGAAAACATATGTGAACTGTTGGTGTAATGAGAATAATTGAATCGAAGAGAACGATATGAAAGCCTTGGGATCAACCGACAAAGAGAAGGGGATGAATATCAATGAGGAAAAAAATCTGGATGGCTTCTGGAGCAGTTGTAGTTGTTGCGTTAGGGGCATATTTGTTTGTAGGGGGGAACGATAAAGAGACACCTGCAGCAAGTGGTACATCTAATGTTAAGCAATTAGTGCAAGAATATAGTTCAAGCAGCATGAAAGACCTGTCTGCTTCTATCACTTCAGAACAGCTCATTGTGACCGACAGCAACAATAAATCGACAACCTATGAGTTACCCAAAGACGAGTTTTTTGTTTCCATCGCTCCATATGTTAAGAATACACACCCTTGTGCAACCCACAGCTTGACTGGATGCCAAGGAGAATTAACGGAACAAGAGTTTAGTATATATGTTGAAGACACTGAGGGCAACGTCATTGTGGATCAAGCCATGAAGTCCCAATCGAACGGATTCATTGATCTTTGGTTACCACGCGATAAGAAATATAATGTAACAATAGAACAGGATAGTGTAAAAGCGAAAGCCGCATTTTCCACTTTTAAGAGTGATAATACATGTGTAACGACCATGCAATTAGTAGAGAGTATCTAAGCCCAGCTGTAAGTCTAAACGCTAGTGCAAAAGAATGATTTTAAACCCTTCCATTTTATGAAACCTTGATCTAATAGGTTCAATTTATGGGAGGTTTTTTTATGTATCTGTAAGAATAAGAAGGTTCTCAGGTATAGTTTATTTATAGTTATTTTCCACGTCTTGGAAATGGTATAATCTGATGGATATCAAGAATCGAGCTTTTATAGGGAGTGCTGTTATGCTTAGTTTTAAGAATACGACATTAGAATTATCTAATAGTGGGATTGATACAGTTGTTCTATCAGTAGGCGCAACGGAGCAATTTGGGCCTAACTTACCTATGCATTTGGATACGCTTATTGCAGAGTTATATGCAGATGCTTATGGGAGAGAATTAAATGCTTACGTGTTACCTACTTTACCGTTCAATACCTCTGAAGAACATGCCAATTTCAAAGGAACAGTTACAGTAAGTCCAAATATTTTAACAAACATGTTAGAAGAAATTATTTGTAATTTAATAAAACAAGGCTTTAGAATATTTTTGGTATGTACAGGACATGGTGGATCATATTGGGAGGGAGCATTCGTTAAACAAATCAACTATAAATACCCTCAGATTATTTTAATTACCGCAAATCATAATAATCATAATGCATGGGAAGAGGCAGTTGAAGCGGCAGGTTTAGAAAATTTAAATGAAATGCATGGAGGATTATTGTCCGTTTGTACTGCTATGTGGCTCTGTCCTGAGTTGGTTAAGATCAATTCAATGGGTTCAGATATCCCTTCAGATAACCGGATTTATGTAGATTATTTAGGATGGGAAAAGTTAACACAGGATGGTTGTTGGGGAAAGTTTGAAGAAGGAAATTATACTAACGAAAAACTAGCTGAAAAAGGAAAAGTATTTTGGAATACATTTATTCAAAAAAGAACTCAAGGCTTAAAAGAAATCCTTGAAGAAGGGTATCGCCGAAAAACTCAAGGATGATTCTCTACGATAAACTTTAGTTGGTACTTCATTTTTGAGAGGAGATAGAGGAATGGATAAAGATCTGATAATCGGGGATGTTTTGCAGGAGTTAGCTGGTACGCGTCGTATGCTGGAGAAGCTGCCGCAGGAGCATATGACATGGAAACCACATGAAAAGTCAATGAGTCTCGGTGGGCTGTCCACACACCTTGTCAATCTGCTGAACTGGCAATCAGCAATTCTTCTTCACTCGGAGTTTGATTTGGCGTCTGTGCCATATCGAAGAGAAGCACTAGAGAGCCCCGCCGCGGTTCTGCAAGAGTTCGATATGAGCGCTCGCGAGATTGAAAAATTAATTTCTGAAAGCAATGTGGAGACGCTTGGTACGGAGTGGACACTACGTAATGGCACAGAGGTCATCCGCCGTCAGTCACGGGCAGTCGCGCTTCGTACCATCGGACTGAATCACATGATTCACCACCGGGCACAGCTTGGGGTATACTTCCGGCTTCTAAATATACCAGTACCGGGCCTTTACGGCCCCTCGGCAGATGAGTTAGCCAACACTTAGTAAGTGATTTCATTTCTTAACGATTTAAGGATCGGAAAGTTGAAAAAAACAAATCGGCATGATAACATGGATACAAATTAATGATCGGAGTTGAAAAGTATAGTGTAGTAATTATCTTGCGTCCTATGATGAATAAAACAACAAAAACGGTTTATTTCGTTTGTTTTATTTTTTGTATGCAAGAAAGTTACTACTTCTTTTCACTCGAACAATATATCCTTATCTAACTCCATTTGGGGCTAGATTTGTTGTATTTATTTGAGTCACAAGAAAGTAACTTTCTTGTGGCTTTTATTTTTTCAATACAGGAGGATAATTTTATGTCATTAATAAATGTAACAAATCTAACCTTTACCTATGAAGGTAGCTACGATAACATCTTTGAGAATGTAAACTTTCAAATCGATACCGATTGGAAATTAGGGTTTACTGGAAGAAACGGAAGAGGGAAGACCACCTTTCTGAGTTTATTGTTTGGAAAATATGAATACAACGGTAATATTTCTGCTCATGTCACTTTTGAATATTTTCCTTTCCAGGTGGATAACAAGGAGCTTAATACCATTGATGTGATCAGCGAGATTTTTCCGGATTATATTCATTGGAAATTAATGCGTGAACTTTCATTATTAAAGGTTTCTGAAGATGTGCTGTATCGACCCTTTGATTCATTGTCTAACGGAGAGCAGACGAAAGTGCTGTTAGCCACATTATTCATTAAGGAAAATAGTTTCCTATTGATCGACGAACCCACCAATCATCTGGACATGACGGCAAGAAAGCTAGTCAGTGATTATCTCAATACGAAAAGTGGATATATCCTGGTATCTCACGATAGATCCTTTCTTGATAATTGTGTAGACCATATTTTGTCCATTAATAAGACCAATATAGAGATTCAAAAAGGTAATTTTTCTAGCTGGTGGGAGAATAAAGTCAGACAAGATAACTTTGAGCTAGCAGAGGACGAGAAACTTAGAAGAGACATTAAACGCTTATCTGCTTCTTCTAAAAGGACAGGCAACTGGTCACACGAAGTGGAAAAAACAAAAAACGGTACGAGAAATTCCGGCTCTAAAGTTGATAAAGGCTATATTGGCCACAAGGCTGCTAAAATGATGAAACGTTCTAAAGCCATTGAACAAAGACAAAATTCTGCTATCAACGAAAAGTCAAAGCTTCTTAAAAATAACGAGAATTCTGAGAACTTAGAGATTACACAGCTTGCATATCATAAACAACAGCTTGCTGAACTGGATAATATATCGATATTTTACAGCGAGAAGAGGGTTTGTAATGATATAAGCTTTTCTATTGAGCAGGGTGAGCGAATTGCGCTTTCAGGTAAAAATGGCTCAGGAAAATCGAGTATTATCAAACTGATCTGTGGTGAGGATATAGATTATAAAGGCACCTTCAAAAAAGATAGCCAGCTTATCATTTCCTACGTATCGCAGGATACTTCGGATTTACAGGGCAATTTATCAGACTATGCTAGAGATAATGAGATTGATGAAAGTCTGTTTAAATCTATTTTAAGAAAGCTTGATTTTTCTAGAGTCCAATTTGAGAAAGATATATCTAGGTATAGCGGCGGCCAAAAGAAGAAAGTGCTGATTGCCAAAAGTCTAAGCGAGAAAGCTCATTTATATGTGTGGGATGAACCGCTTAATTTTATTGATGTTATTTCACGTATGCAAATTGAAGAACTATTGCTTGAATACACGCCAACTCTTGTTTTCGTGGAGCATGATCGGAAATTTTGCAACAATGTTGCTACGAAGATCGTTGAACTTTAATTAAGATGAAGAAATGTAAGGGAAGTCGGCAGCGTTTATCTGTCGGCTCAGACTGTAGACAGCTAGGGTTTCAGAACTTGTCCCTAAGTTCTGAAACCCTATTATTATCCTTTTATGAAGAAGGACAATGAAAGTTTATCACACACAACGTACAGATGTGTTTGCCGAATTTGCGCGTACACCCTCTAAGTGGATACTTGCCTAAAGAAAGTAGGTAGTTTACATATTTGCATGCGTTCTCTTATATAAAACTGCTATTGCCGCTGTTATAAGGATCATACCCATAAAAGCGGGTGCGGCATGACCAAGTGATACATAGATTTGACCTCCAATAATAGGACCAATCATTCTTGCTAAAGCCTGAATAGATTGGCTACCTCCTTGAATCCTTCCTTGTTCACTAGAATCGACAGACTTGGAGAGCATCCCATTGAATGAAGGCCCAAAGATGGAATCACCAAAACCAAAAATAAACATTCCAGCGATAAAAAGAGGATAGAATGAGAACAAAGAAGATAGCGCAATAAGACTGTAGCCTATAATCTCCGAAACCATTCCTAGAATTGCTATCTGTTTATCACTAAGTCTTTTCAAAAGCTTTGGCATTATGAAACCTTGTGAAATGATGTCTTGGAGACCCATAATTGAAAACATAAGTCCGATTAGTGCAGGCTTCCAACTGAAAGTATCCATTGTAAATTGTGAAAAAACTGCCTGTAAAGATCCGTTGGGTATCCAAAGTAAGAACGCTGAGACAAGTAGCCTATTTAAGTTTTTCATGGAAAGTAAATTTGCGAGCTGTGTAAATGGATTCTTTCTTACAAAGGTAATCTCCTTTTTGTTTCCATTCCAACAATATTAAATTAATTATTTTAGGAATTGAGAGATGCTTAGTGTACTTATAGTGGATGATGAATATGAGATTCGTGAAGGACTAAGGAATCGCTTTCATTGGGAGGATTACAATATTACAGAGGTTTTTGCTGATTATCACATATATCAAGATGAACCGCATGTCTGGTCTGGAATTCCTTAGCGCCTTATCTACCGAAGAGGACTATAAGCCTGAGAAGATTATTGTAAATGGTTATGATGATTTTGAACTGGTCAAGCAGGCCATGAAAATAGGGGTATGCGATTATATTTTGAAACCGATCAATCTGGATGAACTAGGTAAAATGGTAGATAAAGCGATAGAGAAGAAGAATCCGCATGAGAAGGAACTGATACTTTCCGGGAATTGTTTTCTTGAATAGATTGATTTTAGGTGCAAATACCTATATATTCAACTTAATTTACAATTTCATGGCTTGCCTAGTTATTAAATTAGTGGATCTTCAGACCAATATAATTATATTAATAAAGTTAATTATTATATATATTCCAGTTTTCCAATGTACTATAATGATATAGATGAATTTTTAGGATGTTATTAAAGAAATGAAGATTTCAAGAAACAACCTATAGAATTGAACAATAGGAGGAAATAAAATGAGCACACAGAATGTGGGAATCCCATTAGAAGGTTTTGCAGAATTTAGCCGGACAGTAGCCGCAGAAGGTGCGGTACTAGTGAAGAATGACAATCAGGTGCTTCCGCTTGGCGAAGGCGATAATGTTGCGATTTTTGGCAGATCCCAAGTGAATTATTATCGCAGTGGTACAGGTTCAGGCGGTAGTGTCCATGTTACTTATACGACTAATTTATTGGACGGTCTTCGCAGTAAGAAGAACTTTACAGTTAACGAAGAACTGGCTGCTGTCTATGAAAAGTGGATTGAGCAGAATCCATTTGATAATGGTGGAGGCGCATGGGCTGCAGAACCTTGGCATCAGAAGGAAATGTCTTTAAGCGATGAATTGGTATCCGAGGCTAGAAGCAAATCGAACAAGGCTATCCTTGTGATCGGACGCACGGCAGGAGAAGATCAGGATAATGCCGATGCACCGGGCAGCTACCAATTAACAAGTGATGAAAAGGCAATGTTGAAGCAGGTAACTACATATTTTGAGCAAACAATAGTTGTCCTGAATGTCTCGAATATTATTGATATGAACTGGATGAACGAAAAAAGCTTTAAATATCCGATTTCGTCTGTCATCTATTCATGGCAAGGTGGTATGGAAGGCGGAAATGCGATTGCTGATGTGCTGTCTGGAGAGGTAACTCCGAGCGGTAAACTGACGGATACAATCGCTTATTCCATCAATGATTACCCATCAACACAGAATTACGGCAATGAATTTACGAACATGTATCAGGAAGATATCTATGTGGGATATCGTTATTTCGAGACATTTTGCCCGGATAAGGTTCAGTATGAATTTGGTTATGGGTTATCCTATACAACATTTAGTATCAAGCCAGAAGAAGCTAAGCTTATTACCAAAGAAGGCGAGCTTTATATTGAAGTCGGCGTAACCGTTACCAATACAGGAACTACCTTTGCTGGAAAAGAGGTTGTTCAGGTCTATTATGAAGCTCCGCAAGGTAAGCTGGGAAAACCAAGTAAAGCTCTGGTGACATTCGGCAAGACAAAAGTTCTTGAGCCGGGCGAAGCTCAGCGTCTTACCGTGAGTTTCTCTGTTCATTCGATGGCTTCCTATGATGACGCAGGTGTGACAGGGCATCCTTCTGCCTATGTACTCGAAGAAGGTACGTACTGCTTGTATGTGGGAACTAGTGTTAAACAAGTGGTGGAAGTCGGTGTTGAGGGTAAAGATGGCTACGTCGTAGAAACTCTTCAAGTTGTAGAGCAGTTGCAAGAAGCTCTTGCACCAACAGAAAACTTTACGAGAATGATGCCTGGCGCTCGGAAAGCAGACGGTTCGTATGAGATCGCTTATGTAGAAGTTCCTAGACGCAAGATTTCGTTAGCTGAGCGGATCGAGAACAATCTTCCAGAGACGATTTCACAAACAGGAAATAAAGGATATAAATTAAGAGATGTGTATGAACGGAAAGTTAGTATGGAAGCCTTTATTGCGCAGCTTAGTGATGAGGATTTGGCTGCAATTGTACGTGGTGAAGGGATGAGCAGTCCTTTAGTTACACCGGGCACGGCTTCTGCATTTGGAGGCGTAAGTGACAGTTTATTTAATCTCGGAATTCCAGTGGCATGTACGGCTGATGGTCCTTCAGGAATTCGTATGGATAGCGGAGCTAAGGCTACTCAAGTTGCTATCGGAACGCTTCTTGCAGCAACTTGGAATGCGGAGTTGGTAGAAGAGCTTTATGTTATGGAAGGTCAAGAGTTGTTAAGAAATAACGTGGATTCCTTGCTTGGACCTGGCCTTAATATCCGACGCAGCCCGCTTAATGGGCGTAACTTTGAGTATTTTTCAGAAGATCCGTTGATCTCTGGGGTATTTGCCGCTGCATGTACTCGGGGTATTTTGAAAGGCGGATCTACCGCTACGATGAAGCATTTCGCTTGTAACAATCAGGAGAAACATCGTAGTAAGGTAAACGCCGTGGTATCTGAACGTGCGCTTCGTGAGATTTATTTGAAAGGTTTTGAAATCGCGGTGAAGCAGGGCGGTTCGAATTCTATAATGACCTCCTACAATCCAGTTAACGGACATTGGGCGGCTTCTAATTATGATTTGAACACCACTATTCTTCGTGGGGAGTGGGGCTTTAAAGGGATTGTAATGACTGACTGGTGGGCGATTATGAATGATGTGGTTAACGGCGGACCAGCAGATCGGAAATTTACAAACTGGATGGTTCGTGCACAAAACGACCTCTATATGGTTGTAGCTAACTATGGTGCAGAAATTAACGGATGGAATGATAACACCATTGAGTCCTTGGAAAATGGTACGTTAACCCGAGGAGAGCTGCAACGTTCTGCCATTAACATTTGTGAGTTTATTATGAATGCACCTGTGTTCTCTAGAAAACAGGAAATTGTAGAAACAGTTGAGTCCTTCAAAGCTAATCCCTCACTTACTGGAGAACAAGCTCAATCATTATCTAACAATCCACAGGTTAAACCAGTCGTTACAGGATCGACAAGCTTTAAAGTGGAACAGGCTGGTCAATACCGGATCCTGGTGCATATCATGTCAACGGAACCTGAGCTGGCTCAAAGCGCTTGTAATGTGACTGTGAATGATCAATTGATGACAACCATTCAAACGAATGGTACTGAAGGTCAATGGATTAGACAAAAGCTTGTGAAAGTTGAACTCGAAGCAGGTATGTATGAAATGAAATTGGAGTTCATCAAGCCAGGTTTGCAGATCGATTGGATCGAATTTAATAAAATCGACTAATTTTCTTTTTATAGAAGAAATGAACCGCGAAGAAATTCGCGGTTTTTTTGGCATTGAGCAAGTTAAAGCCTTATGTGTAAAAGCTTCTACAATTCTCCGTATTTCTTTCTATAGTGACTCAGCGTGACTAGTGGCCAGATGTATCTGTAACTGTGATAGTTGGAATAGAAATTACCGGGAAGACCAGCGCCTGTCGGATAAGAGCTCTTCCAATCGTCTTCGTTCATAGATGATATTAGTCTTTGGATTCCTCGATCTACCGCAGGTGTAGGTTCCGGTTGAACTGCGATGAGTGCGTCAAGCGCCCATGCGGTTTGGGAAGGTGTGCTCTTACCCAAAGGCACATATTGCAATAACCGATCACTGTGACAGGACTCCCCCCAACCACCGTCCGAGTTCTGAATGCTTAGGAGCCATTTCACTCCTTTTTGCAAGGTATCATGATTGATTGGTAGGCCAACTGCTTGTAAACCTGTTAATGCAGCCCAGGTTCCATAGATGTAACAAACTCCCCATCTTCCGTACCAAGAACCATCCTTCTCCTGATACTGAATCAGCCATTTCACACCTCGCTCTATGAATTCATTCCGCGTCTCAAGTCCGGCAAAGTTCCCTAGATACTCTAAGGTACGCCCGGTTAGATCTGCCTCCGAGGGATCAATGGCAGCAGATTTGGCACCATCGATAGCGAGCCAAGTGAGCATTTCTTTATTGGTATTTTTTTCGAATGCTGGCCAGCCGCCATCTTTATTCTGCATAGTCAGCACCCAATTCAGTCCGCGATTCCATGATTCTAGATAGGACGGTTGAGCTATTGATAAACTTCGTATGGCTCTTAAAGCTGCGGTTGTGTCATCCACATCCGGATTAATCGTATTAGATTCTGAGAATCCCCATCCCCCGGGAGCCGTATCCGGATTATGAATGCTCCAATCAGCAGTTTTATTCTGCTGTCTGGACAGCAGATACGAAGCAGCGCGTTTAATCGTGATAAGGTCATCGGGAATTTGTGCTTCCTGCAAAGCATAGATGATTAGAGCCGTATCCCATATGGTAGATGGGGAGTTTTGAATTGTTGTGTTACTTTCAGAACGGCATTGCATCGCGGTAAGCCCATCTATGGCATTCGTAATCAGAGGATGCTGCTGATCATAATCCAGAGCCAGCAGAGCAAACACCATGAGAATTGTACTGCTGGCGTAGCTGTACAGTGTCCCGTCGGATTCAATCCGCTGGAGCATGAACTGTTCTGCTTTGGTTCGGGCGACTTCGTGAATGTAACGAGGACTTCCAAGAAGTCTATTTAGGCCAGAGTGTATAACGTCCTGCAGCTCTTGATATCCACGGGAAGTAGGTTCATCTGCTTCAATACGAGTGTCTATGAGATCAGACAGATCAGGAGCATTAGCTGTTGAGATTGTGAAACGTCGATCGGCCATAATGAGCATAGGCGTGAGATGCACTCTTGAGTAGCCTGAGAATTCAAAATAGTTAATAGGAAAATAAGCTGGGAATAGCAAAACTTCTAGAGGAATCGAAGAGATCGATAAAGGCCACTTGCTCTGTCCTGTAGCTGCAAGGATGACTCTAGTTAAGATGCTAGTAACTTTCCCAATCCCACCTTTGGATTGAATATAATGCTTTGCACGTACCATCGGCTCATCTGTCACCTTACTGTACCCAGAGTAGAGAAGGGCGTAGTAGGCTTCAACTGAGGTAGATAAGTTTCCGTCTTCTTCATCTCTATACAATTGCCAGAATCCAGCTGGCTGTTGCTCAGCAAGTATACGATCATGTAGCTGCCTAACCAGAGCTTCATTCTGTACGTTCAATATCCGGAAGAGGATGATAACATATGCATCGATAACGATTCCATTCTCAAAACAAAAATGCCAAGATCCATCTTGATGCTGTTGATCAATCAGGAATGCTGTTAAACGCTCGATCTCTTTATCTACTGTGCTCAGTATATGATTCATTCCTTTAGTACCTCCGAAGTCCTTCATTTTTAGCATTATATGATGGAAGAGAGGGTGAAATGAAAAAGGACTGTAAAGTTGCTTTATGCAACCTCACAGCCCTATATACATTAGGCTAGATATTCAATAATTTACTTTTCAATAATGATACGATTCAGCTTAAGATTCACCGGGGCAGCAATTGTGTCACCCACAGGGCATTTGCTCTCTAGAAATTGTACGAATTGTTCGACCTTCTCGGCAGGCGATGGGGTCTTTATGTAGAATGTATAACGAATATCAGAATAACCGGGACGAACTTCAGAACGGTTGAAAAATCCATCAAGGTCCAGATCACCTTCAACGTCAACTCTGAAATCTTCAAGCTCTACCTCAAATCTAGGGGCATAGACTCGAGCCACAATGGATTGGCAGGCGCCCAAAGAAGCAAGCAAAGCTTCGACAGGATTCATTCCTGTATCCGTTCCCCCAAGACTTTGTGGTTCGTCGATGACAAGATCGAATTGTCTTGCTTTAGTAACGACCTTAACCCCATCTTGTAAATGGGCAGTTGCTTTGAAAGTTTGAACATTTGGCATGTGTTTACACTCCTTCTTCTAGATAACCCAAGTATGATTCGATATTTCAGCGTTGTTTAATTCATAGTAATTTTCTAGGAATTGTTTAGATTATAGTTCTATTCTTTATACCCTGTCAATACTTGATTAGTATAATTTGGATTCTTACATCTTTATGAGTTGAGTTTTGATAAAAAGTAAGGGAGGTAGATAGAGTGTCAAATGAAATTGAACGCTACTTGAACTATCCTTTGGTTAAAATACCAGGGGGAGAAATAGAATTAAGAGACGATAGAATAAAAAGCAATTGGAAAGTTGAATTAAGACCATTTCATCTTGCTCGATATCCTGTAACGATGGAGCTTTACAACGCTATAACTAATAAATCATCAAAATCACCTGAAGAAAATCATAAACCAGTAGTTAACATTTCTTGGCATGATGCTATTTCCTTTTGTAATCTGCTTTCACATAAAGCTGGATTGAAGGAAGCTTATGCTATAAGCAAAGATGGAGAACACATAATTTGTGATTGGGAAGTGGGTGGCTATCGACTTCCTTCGGAAGCTGAGTGGCAATATGCATGTAAAGCAGGGACTTCCGGTTATCAATATGGAGAGCTGGATAAGATTGCTTGGTATAATGAAAATTCAGATGGCGAACTCCATGCAGTAGGGACGAAAGAACCGAATGCATGGGGGCTTTATGATATGTTAGGGAATGTTTGGGAGTGGTGCTGGGATTTATATGATGAACAAGTGTACGGTTCCTATCGAATTTTTCGAGGAGGTAGCTGGGCTGAAGAGGCTAGAGGCTGTGGAGCAACCTGTCGTCGTCGCAGCCATCCCACTTTTAGCGTGGATGATCTTGGATTCCGCCTCGCTCGATCTTTATAGTATCAATAGACCATTCATTTACCGAAAAAACCAAAAGGGGCTGCGACTTTCTGCAACCTCTTTTTTTGTGTATTTCCTCAAGGAAAAGAAACACATATCTATCAATATTGATTACCATACTTATACCGCTGTTAGCTACATTTGTACAAGTTGAAATCAAATGGATTATGACGACGTTTATAGAGTGAGAATAAACTTGACAGACCCTATTCAAAACGTATACATAATCGTAACGAATACATATGTATACAAATCGAAGGAGGGATAAATATGCGCGATGGACATTTCGGAAAGCGCGGTCATAGAGAAAACGGGGAACACAGAGATCGTGAACACATGAATAAACATGGGATGAAAGATTCTATGGATCAACCTAAAAGTGCTCAAACTTTTCGCCGCGGCAGGGCTATCGCATTCTTGGATAAGCTTATTGTGAATCGAACCACTTTACACGCTTTGCCTCATAATCGTGAGATTCTGGGTGTGCCACAAGATTATGATGTTATTGGAGTATTTGGAATTGGATATCCGGAAGAAGTTCCAAATGCTAAGCCGAGAACACCTATTACTTCCAAAATCACTTATCTATCATAAAACAATAGGTCCTTCCAGAAATGAATGTAACGGAATGTGGAAACTTAAGAATTATTTAAGGCCGAATTGGGTGTGGTCTGTGTTAGCACCACTTATGATGTTGGTCGAAGTGTCCATGGATCCACTACAGCCCACGCTAATGGCGAGCATTGTGGATCATGGTATTATGACGAAAGATTTATCTCATATTTATTCGAACGGATTGACCATGCTTGGAGTGGCATTTATCGGTCTAATTGGTGGGGTGGGCTGCACCGTTTTTTCGAGCATCGCCTCTCTAAATTTTGGTAATGATTTACGGATTAGTCCTACGCTGACCCTTGTCGTTACCGTGCCACTACTGGTTGTAATATTGTATGAAAATGCAGGTCAAATAAGATGGGGCAACACAGTATTACAGGAAAATCTATCGGGTATCCGTGTAGTCAAAGCATTCGTCCGTGCTAAGCATGAACAGAGATGATTTAATACAGCTAACAAGGATTACACAGAAACTGCGATAAAAGAGGTGCGCCTAATGTCGTTGAATATGCCGCTCATGATGCTTGTGCTATATGCCAGTATTGTTGCAGTACTCTGGTTTGGGGGGCTGCAGAGCTGGAATGGCTCGCTGCCGGTCGGTCAGTTGATCGCCATTATTAACTACATAACCCAACTGTTGATGTCAATTTTGATGTTGAGCAATATGCTCACATTCTTCTCGAGTGCAAAGGTCTCCGCCGATCGGGAGAATGAGGTGTTTTCCACTATCAGCGAGATTACAGACGTAGACTCCGCTAAAAAAGATTCCATACACAATGGTCGAATCGAATTTGACAACGTATCATTTTCTTATGGTTCTACGGATGATAACCTTGTGTTAGATGGCATCAATTTCACTGCCGAGCCAGGAGAAACAGTGGCCATACGCGGAGCCACCGGTGCTGGGAAATCTACTTTGGTCAGCCTCATTCCTCGGCTCTACGAAGTATCCTCTGGATCTATCACAATTGATGGCTCTGATACTCGCAAAATTGCTTTGGAAGATTTGCGTCGCAGGAGAGGATACGTTATGCAGCAATCTATTCTGTTCAGCAGCACAATCCGTGATAATATACGATATGGCAGACCGGAGGCTACGGATGAAGAAGTGGAACAAGCAGCGGATTTTGATTGCGCGGCGTTATTAATTCAGCCAACTATCCTAATCATGGACGACAGTACTAGCGCGCTCGATGTGGCGACAGAGTCGCGAATCCGGCAAATGTTAAAAAAGCGTCTTCGCAGCAGCACGATATTTTGATCGCCTATAGGCTCAGTACGATCCAGGGTGCTGATCACATACTCGTTATCCAGGGTGGAGGAATTGCCGAGCAAGGTAGTCATGAGCAACTTCTTGCGATGCAGGGCGCCTATCACGAGCTATACAATACCCAGTTCAAACGGGCGATTTAAATGAACGTCCGTGTTGATGGCGACAATTTCGATACGTTTCAAATTAAATAGGAGACAATAAAACACTGACCTGGATCAGTGTTTTTTGTTAGAGAGGGGATCACAGAAAATCGATTTGACCACTGAAACGCGACATTGTATGCTACTACAAGATAATTTAGACAAGGAAGTGAGTATGTGAGCCATTCCAGCTATGAACGGTTTGATACCGAAGGCAAATTGCCGTTTGATGTTTCTCTACATGGCGTCAACTATGTGCCGAATCATTGGCATATGAGTGTGGAGCTGATTTTTGTGCTGTCCGGTAATCTAGAGGTTTCGACCGGAAACCGCCAATATAGGCTTAAGGAAGGGGATATGCTGCTCATTAACCAGTGTTACGTGCATGAAGTCATCGGCTTAGATCAGAATATCATCGCTACCTTTCGAATTCCTATAACCTATCTTAAGCAGCATATTCACAATGTGGAGAAGATCAGCTTTGAATGTTATTCTGCCGAAGCAGGTCCCGAGAAGCAAAGCGGCATAGACACCATGCGTCAGCTCATGGCTGAAATGGTGCAGCTGAATTACAAAGGTGGAGAAGCTTATGAGCTGGAGATGGAGGCACGAATGCTAGGGTTGTTCTCCGTTTTGGTCAAGCAGTTCAAGAGGCCAGACTCCGGTGAAGCTATGAATGTAAAATATATGGAGCGGATGATGAACATCATCACTTATATAGATGAGCACTATAAAGAGCCGGTGTCATTGCAGACAATAGCGGAACGCGAGTATTTGTCGGTGCCGTATTTGTCCAAGTTTTTTAGCGAGAACATCGGGGTGAATTTCCAAACCTACTTAACTAGCATTCGCTTAAAAAACACTGTTGAAGCCCTTCTGAGTCATCAAGAGCAGTCGCTTGCCGAGCTGGCGCTTCAGCATGGCTTTCCGAATGCAAAATCTTTTTATGCTGCATTCAAAAGCCGGTATCATATTACACCGCATGAGTACCGCAAAAAATATCGACCCCAGACTCATGCGAAACAGGAAGGTTCTACTTCCGGCTACTTGGCATTTAATCAATCCAGTGCACTGGGCATTATTCGGCAATTCCTACGACGTAGTCAGTCGCTTCAGCTCGAACCAGTTCATGCGGTTGTTCAGCTATCTGCGAGTATATCTTTAGACGGAACTCAGCGACCGATCCAGCATAGCTGGAAAAATATCATTACGATCAGCAAAGCAAACGAAGGACTTCAAAGCGATGTACAAGCCCAGTTGAAATATTTACAAGAGCGGTGTCCATTCCGCTATTTGCGTTTTCATGGGATATTTGATGATTCAATGATGGTGTACTGGGAGGATTATGAAGGGCAGGCACATTACAATTTCCGTTTTGTGGATCAGTTGTTTGATTATCTGTTATCTATCGGCTTGAAGCCTTTTATAGAACTTGGGTTTATACCTTTTGATCTCGCAGCAGACAGCAGTAAACAGGTGTTTTATGAAGAGAGTTATGTGAGTCTTCCTAAATCCATGGACCGTTGGTGTGAATTGGTGGATCGCTTTATTCGCCATTGTCTTAATCGGTATGGCCTTGAAGAGGTGGAAAGCTGGAAGTTTGAATTCTGGAATGAACCGGAGTATGGATTGTTCTGGTCTGCGACGCATGAAGAGTACAACGAAATGTATGCACGAACTTTCCATACCGTCAAAGCCGTTTCTCCGAACCTCTTGATTGGCGCTCCTGGTAGAATTATTACTTTAAACTCCAATGCGTTTTGTGAACAGTTTTTCACTTTCTGTAGAGAACGGGATTGTCTTCCGGATTTCATCCCTTTACATTTTTATCCTCATGAGAACATGGATAGTCTGCTCCATATAACTCAGGAACAAAAAGAAGTATCGAGTGAAATACAGTCATCCCCACTGGCGCTAGAGGGGTTTAGCAAGGTGTCACCAAACCCAGATTATTTGAAGGAATCGCTGGAGCGGGAGATCGGGCTGCTTGCTGAGTTGGGACTTAACGGACATGAACTATATTTAACCGAATGGAATTCAACGGCATTTCATCGTGAACTGACCAATGATACATTATATAAGGCTGCATATATCGTAAAGAATGTAATCGAGAATCTTGACCGTATCAGTGGATTCGGATATTGGGTACTGAGTGACAACATTGAGGAATCGGCGGCTTCGTCCCGGATTTTTCACGGTGGGCTTGGACTCATGGCTCAGTACGGGATTCCCAAAGCGGCTATGTATGCTTATGAACTGCTCGCCAAGCTGGGAGACCGGCTAGTCGCTCACGAAGAGGGATATATCGTGACGGCGGGGCGAGGGGGATATCAGATTTTAACTTACAATTATTGTCATTTTGATGATCTGTATGCGCTTGGAGATACATCGTTCATTACACCTACAAGCCGGTATAGCGGTTTCAAAAATGAAAGAATTCTTAAGATCGAGCTCACATTAACTGGATTACCATCCGGCAGGTATAAGCAAGTGACGCATACGATCAGCAGAGCGTATGGCAGCAGCTTTGATAAGTGGGTGGAGATGGGAGCTCCATCTGTTCTAACTGCAGAGGACACTGCTTATCTAAAGGCTGCCTCTCCCCCACGCAGACAGGTTCAGATTCTAGAAGCAGGTGAAGAGCTTTCTACTGTCATGAGAGTGGAACCACATAGCGTGGAGCTCATAGAGCTGATTCCGTTGTTTTGAGAAAATGAGGCATTTTTTATGATCTATCTTAATCATTAATGTTGAAACGCTTTCAATTACATTAAAAATGAACCTAAAAGTGTATAATAAACCACCTCTCATCCAAGGGGTGGTTTACTTTATAATTAATTAGTAAACGGTTTCTAAAAGGGTGAGGAGGAATTACAATGGCTGGAGCAACGATTAAAGGGCAGCCTCACACTCCTTTTGGCAGATTGGCATTGGGCATTCTGCTTGGTTACCGCTTGATGATGCTCCCGTGCTGTTAGGCATCGACTGCTGGACCTTCTTTTATATCTTCCTTGCCGTCTGTACGATACTAGATATGCAGGGAGTGAAGCCACTTCTAAGAGAAGAGAGTCCAAACAGCCGAGCTGTCGGCCATCGAAGTCAAATCACAATAAGCTGAACTTGTCTAAGAAAGAGAACAAGAAAATAGTGGAGGGAAACCAAATGAATCAGAGAGAGACTTTTAAAACCACCAAAAGCCTTCATAAAATATCTTACGTAAGCAATAAGGGCGGCCCAACCTTGGGCTTTTCTCCTGAATCTGGAGTGCAGATTCTCGAGCAGGACGGACTGTTCTTCAAGGATCTGAATCGAAATGGCATGTTGGATAAATATGAGGACTGGCGGTTGTCGCCGGAAGAGCGGGCCGAGGATCTGGCTTCACAGATGAGTGTTGAACAAATTGCCGGACTCATGCTGTATAGCGGTCATCAATCCATTCCAGCACTCAGTAGCAGCTGGTTCTCAGGAACGTACAACGGTAAATCCTTTGAGGAGAGCGGTGCAAAGCCGTGGGAGCTAACCGACGAGCAGTTGGCATTTCTGGCACAGGACCATCTGAGACATATTCTGGTTACCACAGTGGAGAGTCCAGAAATAGCCGCCCTGTGGAACAATCAGGTACAGGCATTTGCAGAAGGAACCGATCTAGGTATTCCAGCTAACAACAGCTCCGACCCGCGCCACGGCTCAGATTCAAGCTCGGAGTTCAATGCCGGTGCCGGTGGAGAAATCTCTATGTGGCCGGAGACGCTTGGCCTGGCGGCAACCTTCGATCCAAAGATCACATATCAGTTCGGGCAAATTGCCTCCCGTGAGTATCGTGCGCTCGGTTTAGGAACTGCGCTGTCCCCGCAAATCGATATTGCTACAGATCCGAGGTGGTTCCGTTTCAACGGCACATTTGGCGAAGATTCGAAGCTGTCTGCTGATATGGCTAGAGCTTATGTCGACGGCTTCCAGAACTCGGAAAATGACCGGGAGATTAACGAAGGCTGGGGATATGATAGTGTGAACGCTATGGTAAAACATTGGCCTGGCGGTGGTTCCGGTGAAGGCGGAAGGGATGCACATTATGGTTGCGGCAAATATGCCGTCTATCCTGGAGGTAACTTTGAAGAACATCTTATTCCTTTTACAGAAGGAGCTTTCAAATTGGATGGTCCAACCAAGCAGGCTTCAGCGGTCATGCCATATTACACAATTTCCACAGATCAAGATAAAGTGAACGGGGAAAATGTCGGGAATTCCTATAGTTCTTATCTTATTACCGATCTGCTACGGGAAAAATACGGTTACGATGGCGTTGTATGCACTGATTGGCTTATTACAGCCGACGAATCAAATAGTAAGGATTCTTTTCTCAGTGGTAAGCCTTGGGGCGTAGAAGGTCTGTCCGTCGCGGAACGGCATTACAAGCTCTTAATGGCAGGCGTTGACCAATTCGGCGGCAATAATGAGATTGAGCCTGTGCTTGAAGCTTACAAAATGGGAGTAGCTGAGCATGGAGAGGTGTGGATGCGGAGTCGTTTTGAACGGTCTGCTGTTCGGCTGCTGCTTAATATTTTCCGTCTGGGTCTCTTCGAGAACCCGTATTTGAATCCTGAGGAGAGCACGCAGATTGTTGGGAACCCGGAGTTTATGCAATCAGGCTATGAAGCGCAGCTGAAGTCGATCGTTCTGCTAAAGAACAAAAACCAAGTCTTGCCGTTGGCATCGAAACAAACAGTATATATTCCGAAGCGTTACACTCCAGCAGGAAAGGATTGGATCGGCAATCCGACGCCAGAAAAAACGGAATATCCGGTGAACCTGGATGTTGTGTCTAAATATTACCATGTCACAAATCAGCCGGAAGAGGCAGACTTTGCTCTTGTCTTCATTAGCAGTCCCAAATCGGGAGTAGGCTACAGCCAGGAAGATTCAGACCAAGGCGGAAATGGTTATGTGCCAATCAGCCTACAGTATCGACCGTACACTGCGGAGCATGCTCGGGAGCAGAGTTTAACCGGAGATGCGCGTGATAACGATGTACTTAACCGTTCTTATAAGGGGAAAACCGTTGATACGCATAATGAGAGCGATCTGGATACTATTCTGGAAGCTCGCAAGCTGATGAAGGGCAAGCCGGTGGTTGTGTCGATGCTACTCTCCAACCCTTCGGTCGTTGCCGAATTTGAGGGAGAGGCAGATGCAATACTTGCTAACTTTGGTTTGCAGGATCAGGCACTTATGGAAGTATTAATAGGTGCGGAGGAGCCTTCCGGATTGCTCCCAGTACAAATGCCATCAGGCATGCAAACGGTAGAAGAGCAACTGGAAGATGTGGCACATGACATGGAATGTCATGTGGATTCGGAAAGACATGTTTATGATTTTGCCTACGGAATGAATTGGAATGGTGTTATAGAGGATGAAAGAACTAAGAATTACCGTAAATAAGAACTGTCTGGAGACATTGTCGAAGACTTGCAAAAAACGGTTAAAGCTGCGTCTCAGTATCTATGAGATACCCTATTTGTAAAAAGCGCCGCCTGAGGAATCTGTCAGGCGGCGCTTTATATCGGTTTTCCGATGAGATTTCTACTCCTGACGTCTACAGGCCGAGGGCCATTCAGATCTCCTGTACTTTTTTACCTGGATGCCAGAGCTATAAATTCCTCCCTAACAACGTCCCAAGCTGCTCAGCCAAGACATGATGTGGCACAGGCTTCTCATTTCCACTACTCCTGCATATGCCGAAGCAACAAAACTAATAATAACCGAAAATTAGGATGGACCAAGAACTACATCTCAGAAGGAAGTAACAATAGAACAGAGGATCATATCATTGAAGTACTTACAGAGCAGGTATCTGATGCTTATCTAGATCATTTAAGAAATCTTATGATCTCTTATATTTTCGGAGGCAAAGAGAGGTTAGACTTTTCTCTAGTAGTGAAAAAGTTGAAACAATTTTTTTCAATTGATGCATTAATGCTAGAGGGTGGAGGCGTTTTAAATGGCTCCTTTTTAAATGAAGGATTGATTGATGAACTGAATTTGGTATTAGTTTCAATTGCAGATGGAGCCTCTAGTTCTGTGACCATATTTGAAAATAGTGCTTCTCTGCAAAAACAACGATCTGCGAATTTCTTCTTAAAAAGTGTAGAAAAACTTGCTGATGATGGACTATGGATGAAATATGTAATCAAACGTGATTAAAACTGAGTTTTCAAAACAAGCTGTCCCCCAAAAAAATATTAGAATCAAGTGTTCAACCCTGACAGATGCAAAGTTTGCTTCAGACGATCAATATCCACGTAGATATCTTCGAATCCTGGAAAACGAATAGCAGGATCTGGCCAGCCTTGCCCATACATCATGTAATAATCGAGAGCATTGTGGTTGCTGATCATCCAATACGTTGGAACGATATGCTGTTTATGAATAATCTCAATAACTTGTATTCCTGATTGACAAAAAGCCAAATTGGCAAGTCCAGCGCCATGGGCTCCCAAAATTACTTTTGACGAAGCGAATAACTGGATTTGCTGTGCAACCGTCCAGTACACTAGTTAAATCGGTAGGATGTTGAATTCTTCAAGGCAGCGGACTTGACTTGGAGTGAACTCCAAGTGAAATAATAACAAATATCAGCAAATGAACATTACAATCTATTGAAAGAGAGGAATCATTGTAAATGGACTATGGTAAACTTGGCAATACGGGGCTGGATGTATCTAGGCTCTGTCTAGGCTGTATGAGCTTTGGTGTAGCAGAACGTTGGATCCATCAGTGGGTGCTTGATGAGGAGCAGAGTCGGCTT
Source organism: Paenibacillus sp. FSL K6-0276 (assembly GCF_037977235.1). NCBI lineage: Bacteria > Bacillati > Bacillota > Bacilli > Caryophanales > Paenibacillaceae > Paenibacillus > Paenibacillus sp. FSL K6-0276. The sequence goes on from NZ_CP150276.1 coordinate 3,004,384, forward strand.
ATCATAAAAAAAGCTCTTGAGCTTGGAATTAATTTTTTTGATACTGCTAATGTGTATTCTGACGGAACGAGTGAGGAGATTCTTGGACGGGCTCTTAAGGATTATGCCAATCGAGATGAAATTGTTCTCGCGACTAAGGTCTATAATCGTATGCATGAAGGACCTAATGGTGCTGGGCTTTCCCGAAAAGCAATTATGAGTGAGATCGATAAGAGCCTTAAGAGATTGGGAACAGATTATGTGGATTTGTACCAGATCCATCGCTGGGATTATCACACACCTATCGAAGAAACGATGGAAGCTCTTCATGATGTGGTTAAGGCAGGTAAAGCAAGATACATTGGTGCTTCAGCTATGTATGCTTGGCAGTTCCAAAAAGCTTTATATGTGGCGGAGAAAAATGGTTGGACTCGCTTTGTATCCATGCAGAATCACCTCAACCTAATCTACCGTGAAGAAGAGCGCGAGATGTTGCCACTTTGTAAGGAAGAAAAAATCGGTGTTATTCCATATAGTCCGTTGGCCTCAGGAAGATTAACTCGTGACTGGGCAGTATCAACCCATCGTTCAGAAACCGATCAGATTCAAAAATCTAAATATGATGGGACTGCAGATGCAGATCGATTAGTTGTGGAGCGGGTGGCTGCTATCGCCGAAAAATATGGTGTTCCACGTATTCATATCGCGCTTGCTTGGTTGCTTCAGAAAGAACCGGTTACTGCTCCTATCATTGGTGCTACGAAAATGTCACATCTAGAAGATGCTGTAGGTGCGTTATCCGTTACGTTAACACCTCAAGAAATTGCGTTCTTGGAAGAACCTTATACACCGCACCCAATCATTGGTTTTAATTAATACTGAGTGTCGGAGGATAACGAAAGTATGACCATTACAGAAGTAAGTGAAAAATTCAATCTGTCCCCGGATACGCTACGCTATTATGAACGCATCGGTATTATTCCACGTGTGAATCGCAATAAAAGCGGAAATAGAGACTATTCGGAAGAAGACTGCAGGTGGATTGAACATATCAAATGTATGCGAGGCATTGGTCTTCCCGTTGAAATCTTGATTAAGTATGTTGAGTTGTATAGACAGGGGGAAGAGGCTAATCATGCTAGAGTAGAACTCCTGATTGAGCAGCGGAAGCAACTCTTATCTAGAATGGAAGAGATGAATAGAGTATTGGAACGGATGGATAAAAAAATTGAACGATTGAGTAAACAATAAGTCCTCTTTTTAGGGCTTATTGTTGTATTAGGAACGCGATTCTTCATAACTTCTTCCGATACGCCTTGGGAGACATACCGTAGGTTTTGGTAAATTGTCTAGTGAAATAATTGCTATCGCTAAACCCGCTTTCATGTGAGATCTGGGTAATACTGAAGTCAGAATGCTTCAACAAGCCGCAAGCCCGCTCCAGACGCAAACGATGGAGATAGGAAATAGGAGTCGTCTGATAGTAGGAGCGAAAGATCCGGTTTAAGTGTCTTATAGATATACCTGAGTGTTTGGCGATTTGATCTAGCGCCAACGATTCTAGATAGTGGTCTTCCATAAAGGAGAGCGCGTTTGCTAAATGGATCAGATGATTATCCTGGCTCCCTTTGTCCTGTTCCTTATAATGTCTTGATAAATAAACAACCAGTTCCATGAACCTTGAAACCAACAAAGAAAAGAATCTAGGGTATTTGCCCGGGGAAATTGCCTTGCCTGAATCGCTGACGGGGACACAGTTTATTAAGATGATGGCTGATTTACGTGGCATCAATGATATGACTCATACCAATTATTTGATTTCAAAATTTGAGCTTGATCCAGCGGGCAGTTTAAAACGCATGTCTTTAGGGATGAAGCGGAAGCTCGCTATTGTAACAGCTTTTATGCATAATCCCGACGTTCTTGTTCTTGATGAACCTACAAGCGGTCTTGATCCCATCATGCAAAATGTATTTATTGATTTCATCAAAGAGGAAAAAGAAAAAGGGAAAACGATTTTACTATCGAGCCATATCTTTAATGAGATTGACGCTACCTGTGACAAAATATCAATTATCAAAGATGGAAGGTTAATTTCAACCTTTATAGCCGATGAGCTTCGTCACAATGAGAGCAAATCCTTTGAATTTGAATTCAACTCCAAAGAAGAGTTTGAACGTTTTAGTATAGAGGTTCTGTCTCTAAAAGACATTGAAGTCACTTCTTTAAAAGCGCATAAAAAACAAGCGGAAATACGAGTGAATGATAGCGACATCAACATGTTCATAAACACCCTATCAGAGTATGATTTGAAGTTTTTCTCAGAGATCAAGTTTACGCTTGAGGATTACTTTATGAAGTTTTATGACCGAAACTCTAATTCAGAGGGAGGTGCCAACCATAATGCCATTGATAGAGATTAATGATTTGACAAAAGATTATGGCCAAGGACGAGGTGTTTTTAACATTAATCTCTCGATTGAGAAAGGTGAAGTGTTTGGTTTTGTCGGCACAAATGGAGCAGGTAAAACCACAGTGATTCGTCATTTGATGGGCTTCTTAAAGCCACAAATCGGAAGTGTAAGAATTAACGGAATGGACTGTTGGGAAGACTCGGCTGAGATAAAGAAAATGATTGGCTATACGCCTGGAGAGATCGCATTTCCCAATGCTCCAACTGGAACGGAATTCCTAAAACAGCAGGCTGAGCTGTTAGGACTCAAAGACATGACTTATGCAAATACAATCATAGAGAAACTCCAACTAGATCCAACAGCTAACTTGAAAAGAATGTCTAAGGGTATGAAGCAAAAGACTGCAATTGTCGCTACCTTAATGGCTGATCCTGATATTTTGATTCTGGATGAACCGACAACAGGAATTGACCCTCTGATGAGAGCTGAATTTGTAGATATATTAAACGAAGAAAAGAAGAAAGGAAAAACGATTTTTATGTCGAGTCATATGTTTGAAGAAGTTGAACATACCTGTGACAAGGTTGCTCTTATTAAAGATGGTCAAATTATTGCTGTGAAATCAACTCTTGAGGTTAAACACAATGAAGAGAAGACGTACAAAATTGAGTTTACTTCGCCTGAGGACTACCAACGTTTTTTAACAGAGCCATTTGATTGTGCAGATCAACGTGAAAGTCAAAATCAAGTCATTGTAAAGATACATGATCGTCAGATCAACACGCTCTTCAAAGTGCTCAAAGGGTATGAGATCAAGTTTATCACTGAAAACAAGTACACACTCGAAAAATACTTCAGAAGTCTATACTAAAGGGGGAGTAACTAATGTTTAGTAAAACGATCTTTAAACAAACATTGAAAGCCAATTTCAAGTTATGGCTTATTTTCACGATAATTATGAGTGTGTTTAGTGGCGTACTCATTGCCGTTTTCGATCCAAAGACTCTATCCAGTATGTCGGATATGATGAAGGACACACCACTTGCGAGCATGTTAGGATCAACCACTTTCCTTGGCATGCTCTCTCAGACCTTCTATTCGATGCAGGGTGTTATTCTGCCATTGATCTTTGTGATTATGACCGCCAATAGTCTTATTGCGTCTCAGGTAGATAGAGGCTCCATGGCTTACTTGCTATCAACACCTATAAAAAGAAGCACAGTGGTCAGAACACAGGCTATTTATCTAGTAACATCGCTTGTTGTAATGTTTACGATTTTATCCATCTCGTAGGAGTAGTATCTGTTCAGGCTTTCCAGAGCGATATTGATTTTAATATTTCGGATCTGATTATGCTCAATGTAGGTTTATTTCTCTTAATGTTTGCAACCAGCAGTATTTCTTTCTTATTTTCTTGTATCTTCAATTTGTCGAAAAACTCACTCGCTTTTGGTGCAGGTATCCCACTTGCTTTCTTTCTCTTTGAACTGATGGGTAAGGTAGATAGCAGTCTGGAGGGATTTAAGTACATCTCACTGAATACATTATTTGATGCGGATGCAATCATAAATAACGGCGATTATTGGATTCAATTTACTCTTCTTGGTGTTGTAGGTATTGTACTTTATGCGATTGGCATACGTGTCTTTAAGGAAAAGGATTTGCCTTTATAACGATAGTTGGGGTTACTCACAACTAAAGGAAATATCTTCTTGTCTACTTTTTAAGATATTCTTGGTAAGGTAGGGGGATATCAATGAATAAGAGGTGATGAGTTGTCATGAGTAAGAAATACTGCTTGTTCTGTGATGAGATCGTCTCCACTACAACAGATGGCGATTACGATAGATATTTAGGTTGTAATTGTTCTCCCGACGGGTTCTATAACTTATTGAGAGATAGCTATGAGCCCATTAATTCACTTCCGCATCAAAAGAAACGCGACATGTTTCATATCGTATCGGCTTATATACGGGAGCTGACAGATGGTGGTGAGAAGGTCAGTCTATCGGCCGACGATATAGAGTCTGTTGTAATTTCTCCGAAAATTCCTGTGACGATTGAAGATAAAGGAAACCGTTTATTGCGATACTTATACAGACATTCCGAAGCCCCTGTGGAATCCGTTGTCATTCAACCACTCTCCAGTAGCTATAACCTGACGTATTCGCCCAATCTGCAAGAACTGGTATATATCATAGATAAGCTGATTAACGAGCAGTTTATTATCAGAGAAGGCATGACCTTTAAGCTGACAGACGAGGGATGGAATGAAGCTGCGGCAATCGCAGGAGGCAAAAAATTAAAACCATGTATCGTTCTAATGTCGGATGCGGAGGATTTGCACACGGAGTGGGTGGAAAAACTGCTTCCTAAAATCGAGCAGTTTGGTTATATGCCACGTTTGCTAAGTCATACGACTACGAAAAACCGTGAATTGTATTCCTTGGAGCTGATAGAGGAGAGTAAACTGATTATCGCAGATTTAACCGGTCAATCCCCTGAAGTGTATTTTACGGCTGGATATGCGCTCGGATTGAACATTCCAGTGATTTGGACTGTGAACAGCAGCGATGCCAATAATCTTTCTGTACATGTGAAAAATATCCGTCCGATAGTTTGGGATACAGCCGAAGAGCTGGCAGTTTTACTCCAGCAGAAGTTGAGTCAATAGAGTCCATGTCATATTTAAATGAACACCAAGCAGAAGAAGCCGCGAATTTCGCGGCTTCTTTCTTATCACTATAAAAGTTATTGTCTCAACTCAAGGATATTATGAAATCTTGTTTCTATTGTGGAGGACTGAGCCGAGACCTATAAATAACCATGCAATAATACCGCTGAAAATAAACAGGAAGCCAAGTGGAATTAAGAAAAAAGCCGGCTCATGCAATATACCATCTGCTCCCACGCTTGAACCCACCATACCCGAGATCATTAAACTAATGATTCCTAACAATAGGGGGGCAGAGGCGAATAGATATTTTTTTTTCATATGACATTCTCCTTTACTTGTTAACCATATAATACACAAATTCAATTCGTAAATCAACATTAATTTATTGTAATACGATATATCATTATTGTAAATCAAATGAATGAGCTTGTGCTTGGGATTTGATGAAAAATTGGGGTCTTGACCATAATTGCTGGTGAGGACTATTATTTGGGTTAAACAAATTTAAGTAGTCTTAATGCTATAATTGTACAGAGGTCGCTCCAAGTCGGATGGGTTGAGCAGTAACAGATAAAAAAGAAAACGGTTACAACTAATATTCGATAGGGACGGCGTTCTGATCATTTTCAAGGCTTATAAAATTTGTTCAAACAGTGAATGAATACAATTATAGGTTGAACAGCTGCAAGGGGGCAGAAATGAAACCAATATTCAAGATTATGATTGTGGATGACGAGATGTTAGTTAGACAGGGAATAAAGCACCTTTTGGATTGGGAACAAGAAGGGTATCGAATCGTCGGCGAGGCTTCTAACGGTCTTGAAGCACTAAATATGATGGACGAGATCAGTCCTCATATCATTATTACAGATATCGTAATGCCTGTAATGGGCGGGGAGAAGCTGGTCAAGATCGTAAAGGAGAAGTACCCTCAAATTGAAGTCATCGTATTAAGCAGTTTCAGTGAATACGATTACGTCCGATCCACATTTCAGAGTGGTGTAGCGGATTATATCCTGAAGCCGAAGCTGGAAGCCGATTACCTGTTGTCCATCCTAAATAAAACAACGGCTAAAATGGCAGGGATGAAGATGACCGATCCAGGTACCGATCCAGAGGAAAAGCAACTTTTACTAGTCATCGAGAAGCTCATTACAGGATATGAATCTGTGCTGGAACCTACGATGCTACATTCGAAGTTTCCTCACAGACAATTCGCGTTTTTCGGAGCGGATATGAAACATATTAAAGATTCTGGCGACAAGCTAAACTTCGCAACTGAATTGGAAAGAGGAATCCATAAGTTCGCTTTGGACGATGTTGTGTTTATTCGACTAAAGTTCATTAACGATTCGGTTATTTATTTGCTCAACGCTAATCCAGAACAATGGGACGAGCTTGTGATTGAGCTCCGTTATCTGATCTCGGAAATAGAACATCGTGTGAGAGAAACGCATTTTATCATCAGTCAGAGCTTCGCGGACTTTGAAAGACTTGGTGAGATTTATCGTGACAATTATTTGAAGCTTACACGATACAGTTTCTACTTGCCGGAACGAAGTCTGATTGAGAATGATCATTTGCCGGGACTTCCGGGAGCGTATCAGGAAATTGACATGGGAGAATTAATGGATCAGTTGAGACGTAAGCAATTCCAGAAGGCATTTACAGAGTTTCTGGAATATGTCCATCTGCATTCAATGGATTATCGCATTGATATTTTCGAATTCAAATCGCTATTGGGGAACTTTATATTTAACGTAGCGACCACGCTTGGAAAAATGAAGTGTGAGATCGGAGGTCTGGAGGAGACCAAATACGACTACTTCCGAAAAATAGATGAAGCGCTGTATGCAAGTGATGCTATTGCTGTTACTGAAGCATTCATTCGTGAAGTTGAGCGCACTATTGGTGAGACGAATCCATCGGTTAACCCAAATATGACGAAGCTACTCGAATATATTCAGAATCATTATGCAGATCCGATCACACTGACAGGAGTAGCTAGACAGTTCCATTTTAATGCTTCTTATTTATCGAGTTATTTTACTGCACATAATGGCGAAGGGTTTAGTGAGTACCTGAACAAAGTCCGGGTGGAAAAAGCTATGGAGTTGCTCGAGACAACGGAGAAATCAATTTCCGATATTAGCGCAAGCGTGGGTTATTCAGATCAGAGTTATTTCACCAAGGTATTTAAAAAGCAGACTGGCATTTCTCCGAGCCGGTACCGGAGACGGGACGTAGCGCAGCCATGATTGGAAATATCATAAACAAGATTAGAAAGCAGGGCTTATTTCTCAAGCTGTTTCTCGTGACTCTCATTAGCATCGTAACCGTATCACTCCTGACGCTGGCTATTACGATCCGTATGTCAGAAAATTTATTTTTAAAGACCTTCAGCATAACGAACGGCAAACTACTGAATCAGATGAAGACAAACTTGGAGTCTTACAACAACGTTGTAGCTACGGGCGCTACAATGACAGCTCAGAATGGGGCCATCCGAAGCTATTTGTCTGGGGGAGAGACGGATGCAGTGACTCTTGCTATCAAAACCTACCAGATGACAGAAAGCATGCGTGCAGTCCGCTCCAACCTCAGTGCCTTTGATATTGGTATTATGATTGTAGGTGCGAATGGCAGAAGTTATTCAACCGATCCTTGGTATTGGTCTGCTACCGCTGAAGAACTGAAGAACCACACGATTACGAAAGCGACAGTGGCCCATCCTCAGCAAATTCTGTACCAACTTTATCAAAAAGAGGATGGTAAAACTAAAAAGAAAGAGATCATGTTAGTGGCTTCTAAAGCTCTGTTTGATCATTCGACCGGCAGTATCTATGGCACTATGTACATTGCAATTCGTGATAGCGATTTTAAGACCTTCTATGCCAATTTTACGAGTGAAGGTAATGATGTTGTGTTGCTGAATGGAAAAGGACAAATCGTATCCAGCAACAGGACAGAGTTAATTGGGCTGCTTGATCAACAGTTGCTTCAAGAAGTAGTTGCTGAACAGAGCTCAGGAGACAATGGAGAATCTGTCTATGTTATGGGGAATGAACGAGTAGTGTTCTCGGAATATTTGCCTGAATTTGATTTTTATTTGGTGAATTTGATCGATAAGAAAGCTGTGACTGGTCAGATGGTAAATGCCAAAGCAGTGTCGTTGACGATTATGGCTATCGTAGCAATTTCGCTTATTATTGTATTTTTAATTACAAGGAAAATGACGAAGTCCTTGCGTGTACTCGTTAAACAGATGTCGAGTATTCCTACAGGCGAGTTCGATAATCATGTAGATGTCACTAATAGTAGCTATGAAGTTAAGGAGTTAGGTAACGCCTTCAATTTCATGCTTGATTCACTTCATGATTATGTTGATAAGCTGATGGAGACCCAGAAGCAACAACGTAATGCGGAGCTGGCGGCACTCCAAATGCAGATCAATCCACATTTTTTATATAATACGCTAGCTTCTATCAAATTTCTGGTGCAGCAGGGCAATAAGGAAAAAGCAGCAGGAACGATAAATTCACTAATCTCACTTCTGCAAAATACGGTCAGTGATGTTCATTCTACCATTCCCGTTAGTCAAGAATTGGAGTCACTGAAGCATTATGTGTATATTAATCACGTGAGGTACGGTGAGAAGATTCGTGTGAATTACTTTGTGGAGCCTGAGAGCTTGGATTATCATATGCCGAAGCTAATTCTTCAACCTTTTATCGAAAATGCATTCTTTCATGCATTCAACCTTAAAGATGAGGGAAGAATTCTCATCATGATTGCCGTGCAGGAAGATCAACTTGTATGTGAAGTTGTAGATAACGGTGATGGAATGGATCTTGACCCGAATTTGTTGGAAGAGGAGCAGCTACCAGCGTCGAAGCACAAACGCCAACTGTTCTCCGGGATCGGTATACGGAATGTGGATGACAGAATCAAATTGTTATACGGAGAGAGATACGGGATTAATATTACAAGCAAACGGAATGAAGGTACACAAATCGTTATTACGCTTCCATTGTTAAAAAACTAAAAATTTTACATGAATCTAAAAATAGTACCAGAGTCGAAATGAGAATCAAAATAGGACCCAATAATATCACCAAAGCTAACAAAGATACTGCCAAAGAAAACGAATACAAAATGATAAGATGGAGGCGTAGCAGAGAAAACGCTTCCATCTTTATTATTTTTCAGACTATCAAGGGGGTTTACGTAGTGAAAAAATTATTATCCGTAATGCTAGCTAGTGTGGTTCTACTGTCGGCATGTTCCACAGGTGGAACGAAAAATGAAACGAGCAACTCTGGTAACTCCGGAGCCGAAGGTAGTACCAAGCCAAAAGAGATTACAGTTTGGGCTTGGGACCCGGCGTTTAACATTGCCGCTATGAATGTTGCCAAAGATGCTTATGCGAAAGTTAATCCGGACGTAACGGTTAACGTCGTTGAGAACGCGCAAGCTGATATCGTTCAAAAGCTGAACACGGGGCTAAACTCTGGTTCCACGAAGGGTCTGCCTAACATTGTACTGATCGAAGATTATCGTGCGCAGAGCTTCTTGCAAGCGTATCCGGATTCCTTTTATGAATTGTCGGATGTTGTAAAGGCTGCTGACTTTGCGGATTATAAGATTGGCCCGACCAGTGTTGACGGCAAGCAGTACGGTGTTCCGTTTGATTCTGGTGTAACTGGAATGTATGTACGGACAGATTATCTCGAGCAAGCAGGCTACAGCCTGGATGCATTACAGGATATCGACTGGAAGCAATATATCGAGATTGGTAAAGCTGTTAAAGAGAAAACCGGCAAAAGCATGCTGACGCTTGATCCAAATGATCTTGGACTTATCCGAGTAATGATCCAATCGGCGGGTGCATGGTATACGGGAGATGATGGTCAAACTCCGACCATAGAAGGCAACGCTGCTCTGAAAGAAGCACTTGAATTGTACAAGGAAATGATGGATTCTGGCATCGTGAAAGTAAATTCGGACTGGAGCCAATTTGTAGGCGCATTCAATGGTGGTGAAGTGGCTACTGTGCCGACAGGTAACTGGATTACACCTTCGATTAAAGCCGAAGCTTCCCAATCTGGTAAGTGGGCAGTAGCTCCACTACCTAAGCTAGCAACAACAGAAGGCTCAGTCCACGCATCCAACCTTGGTGGTAGCTCCTGGTATGTAATGAATGTAGATGGTAAAGAAGCAGCAGCGGAGTTCCTTGCAAAGACTTTTGCTTCTGACGCTGAATTATATCAGACGTTGAATACAAAAGTTGGTGTTATCGGCACCTTGAAAGCTGCGGCGAGCGGTGAAGCTTACTCAGCTGCGGACGAGTTTTTCAAAGGCCAAAAGGTCGTATCTGACTTTGCAGCATGGACCGAGCAAATTCCTAACGTCAACTATGGCATGAACACTTACGCAATCGAGGACATTATGGTTGTAGCGGTGCAATCTTACCTAGGTGGCAAAGATGTAGATACTGTTCTGAAAGATGCGCAGAAGCAAGCGGATACTCAAATTCGATAATCGCACTTAGGCTATACAACCGATGCCCTTGCTCCTTCTTCTCCTGTAAATTGGATTCTACAGAAGGATGGGTAGCAGGGGCTTTCATCTCTAATATATAAGACAGAAGGGTGCGGAGTGGAGTGGAAACTGTAAAGACAGGGCTAAGCCCGCAAAAACAAAAGAGCTCTAAAGGGTCACGGCAGAACCATCTGACGGGTTGGTTATTCGTCCTTGTGCCGGTCATCATGATCAGTATTTTCTATTTTTATCCAATGATCCAAGCTTTAATTCTATCCTTTAAGACGGGTAGAGGAAGCAATCTTCATTTTACCGGATTTGATAACTATATTCGATTGTTTAGCGATACCACGTTCCTTACAGCCGTCAAAAACACATTTATTTACTTAATTATTCAGGTCCCAGTCATGCTGGTGCTGGCTCTCTTTATCGCTGTGTTGCTTAATGACGAAAGACTGAAATTCAAAGGTTTTTTCAGAACGGCCATATTTCTGCCGACGGTAACGTCACTTGTAGCGTACTCCGTTGTTTTTAAGTACATGTTTGGAGCCGAAGGTATCATCAATAAATTTCTAGTGAATCTGCATTTAATCAGCGAACCGATTCAGTGGATTACTGACCCCTTTTGGGCCAAAGTTACGATCATCATTGCCATCACTTGGCGCTTTGCTGGCTATAATATGATTTTCTATTTGTCATCCCTACAAAATGTCGACAAATCTATTTATGAAGCTGCTCACATCGATGGCGCCAGTGCATTTACTCAATTTTTCAAAATTACAATTCCCCTATTGAAGCCGATTATCTTGTTTACGACGATAACATCGACCATTGGAACACTTCAGTTGTTTGACGAGGTGGTTAACATCACGAAAGGTGGACCCGGCAATGCAACCATGTCGATTTCCCAATATATTTATAACCTTTCTTTTGAATACACGCCTGACTTCGGATACGCTGCAACCGTCTCCTACTCGATTGTTGTAATGGTGCTCATTCTGACGCTAATTCAGAACAAAATAGGAGGAGACAAGAGATAATGAAAACTAAACGCATGTTTACTTACCTGTTTCTAATCATCGCTGCGCTGATCTCTATCTTTCCATTTATCTGGATGATTATTAGTGCCACGAATCAGTCGGTTGATGTAACTAAAGGGACATTGCTGCCCGGTGCGCATCTCTTTAAGAATATAGACAATTTATTTAGTTCCGTAGATATGTGGCAAGCCCTTTGGAACTCCGCAAAAATCTCTGTGGTGACTACTGTGCTTTCACTGCTGGTAGCATCGGCGGCTGGATATGGTTTTGAAATGTACCGTAGCCGGAGTAAAGATATCGTATTTAATATTTTACTAGCTTCAATGATGATTCCATTTGCAGCGATCATGGTACCTCTATTTCAAATGTTCGCCAAAGTATCAAGTGTGATACCGTTTCTTGGTATCGATACAGCAGCGGCAGTCATTTTACCGACATTCACAACAGCATTCCTAATTTTCTTCTTTCGTCAAAGCACAAAAATGTTTCCTAAGGATATGATGGAAGCCGGCCGCATCGATGGTCTTTCGGAATTTGGTTTATTCTTCCGCATCTATATGCCGACGATGAAATCAACTTATGCCGCCGCTGCGATTATCACCTTCCTAAATAGCTGGAACAATTATCTATGGCCGCTGATTGTATTGCAATCACAAGAAAATATGACCGTGCCACTTCTAATCTCGAATCTTGGATCGGGTTATGCCCCTGACTATGGTTTGATTATGTCTGCGATTGTCATTACGACTCTGCCGACTGCACTTGTATTCTTTATGATGCAAAAGCAATTTGTGGCAGGGATGACGGGTTCAGTTAAATAAGTTAGCGATCATTTTAAGAAAAGAAGGAGGAAAATTAGATGAAGCAGCAGGTTGAACGGGGCGTCGCTCCAAGTCTGGAATGGTTGTCAGACCCTTCTATTTATGCAGTAGGCAGAATACACGCGCACTCCGATCATCGGTATTACGAAACAACAGTTGAAGCCGAAGGGCTTGGAGAAATGCCTTGGCGCTATAGCCTGAACGGAAGTTGGAAATTTAGTTACTCCCACAATGCTATGGAACGGCAGGCGCATTTTTATAAGGAGAATGTGTCCTGCAGAGGGTGGGATGATATTGAGGTTCCGGGACATATCCAACTTCAGGGTTTTGGGAAACCCCAGTACGTAAATACGATGTACCCATGGGATGGTCATGAGCATCTTAGACCTCCGATGATATCTGAGGACCATAATCCTGTAGGTAGCTATGTGAAATATTTTGTAGTACCTGCGGGCTGGGAACAACGTCCATTGTATATCTCTTTTCAGGGAGTTGAATCCGCTTTTTATATATGGCTAAATGGAGAGTTTGTTGGCTATAGCGAAGATAGCTTTACACCGAGTAAATTTGATCTGACACCGTATTTGAAGGAAGGTGAGAATAAGCTGGCGGTTGAGGTCTATCAGCGCAGTACCGGGAGTTGGCTGGAGGATCAGGACTTCTGGCGCTTCTCTGGGATCTTTCGCGACGTGTATCTATATACTGTGCCTGATGTTCATGTGCGGGATCTTCATGTTCAGTCCGATCTGGATGAGCAGTTTGAGCAGGGAACGGTGACAGCTGAGCTGCAGTTGATGGGTAAGCCAGCTTCGAAAGTGCTCCTTGAGCTTAAGGATAAAGCAGGAAATCTTGTAGTTTGTAGGGAGACTGGAGTTTCAGGTGATTCCGTTTCGCTTGCGCTTGAGGGATCAAAGGTTCATCTGTGGAGCGCAGAAGATCCTAATTTGTATACCCTTTACGTATCTGTATACAACGCAGCCGGGGATCTTATGGAAGTCGTGCCGCAAAAGGTTGGTTTTCGAAAATTCGAAATGATAGATAAGATTATGCACTTAAATGGTAAACGTATTGTATTCAAAGGTGTCAATCGACACGAGTTTAATTCCCGCTTCGGTCGCAGCATTACGAAAGAGGATATGATATGGGATATAAAGACTTTGAAACAAGCGAATATCAACGCTGTACGGACGTCGCACTATCCGAATGAAACACTCTGGTACGAGCTGTGTGATGAATACGGTGTCTATGTTATTGACGAGATGAATTTAGAGTCGCATGGATCATGGCAGAAAATGGGGATCGTAGAACCGTCTTGGAACATACCAGGCAGTAAGCCTGAATGGCAAGATATCGTAATGGACCGTGCCATTTCTATGGTAGAGAGAGACAAGAACCATCCATCGATTCTGATTTGGTCCTGTGGCAATGAGTCTTTTGCTGGAGAAGTCATTCGGAATGTAGCGAATTATTTTCGAGAGAAGGACTCCACCCGTTTGGTTCATTATGAAGGGGTATTCCATAACCGCGATTATGATGATGCGAGCGATATGGAGAGCCGGATGTATGCGAAAGCAGCAGATATCGAAATATATTTAAAAGAGAATCCATTAAAGCCATATATTAGCTGTGAATATATGCATGCGATGGGTAATTCCGTCGGAGGCCTGCATAAATACACAGAGTTAGAACAGAAGTATCTAATGTATCAAGGTGGATTCATCTGGGATTTCATGGACCAGGTTATCGTAAAAAATGATCGATATGGCAAACCCTACATGGCTTATGGTGGAGACTTCGATGACCGTTCAACCGATTACAACTTCTCCGGAAATGGAATAGTGTATGCGGATCGGAGATGGTCTCCGAAAATGCAGGAAGTGAAATTTCTGTATCAGAACATCAAACTGTCCCCGGATTGCCATGGCGTTACCATCAGAAATGAGAACTTATTTGTTGGCTTGGATGCTTATAAATTAAATTATTGTCTGAATTATGAGGGCAGGGAATTCCATCGTGGAAATGTATTCGCCCAGGTTAAACCCGGAGAAGAAAGATATGTAGAACTTGATTTACCAGAGACTAATCAGTCTGGTGAGTATAGTTTAGATGTTTCTCTTGTGCTCAAGGAAGATTCGTTATGGGCGAACGCAGGTTATGAAATCGCTTTTGGACAGCATGTTTTTCAAGTGGAGAACAAGTTGACAGATGAGGCTACAACACATACTAAGGTAACCCCTGTTGTGAATGATTTTCGCGTAGTTGAAGGGGACGTAAATATTGGCGTTCATGGTCGTGACTTCTCCGTTATGTTCTCAAAGCAGGCTGGTACACTAATATCCGTCAAATATTCGGGACGGGAAATGATCTCGTCGCCGCCGGCACCGCTCTTTTGGAGAGCTATGACAGACAACGACAAGGGTGCGGGAATGCATTTCGACTCTTCCCCTTGGTTTGCAGCAAGTTTGACGCGAAGAACGTTAAGTTTTGAGCTTATGGAAGAAGAAGACCGAGCGACTGTGACTTACGTCTATAAACTGAGTGTGTCAGAGGAAGTTCGAGTAAGTGTAATTTACACGGTGTTCTCCGATGGAAGCATAAGGATAAAATCACGCTACCATGGAGAACCGGGTTTACCGCAGTTTCCCCTCTTCGCTTTAACCTTCAAGGTGCCTGCGGATTATTACCAGCTGAATTGGTATGCGAATGGGCCGGAAGAGAATTATATTGACCGTGCGTTTGGTGCGAGATTATGTCGCTTTCACAATCATGCGGTGGACAATGTGTCGTCCTATTTGGTACCGCAGGAATCGGGAAACCGCACAGGTGTGCGAGAGGTAACAATAACCAACGACCATGGTCAAGGGATCATAATATCGGCACCAGTCGCAGCCCCTGTTGAAGCCAATATATCGCCATATACGGCAATGGAGCTGGAGAATGCGACGCATCATTATGAGCTGCCGAACATTCATCATACCGTTGTTACGATTGCTGGTCGTCAAATGGGTGTAGGCGGCGATGACAGTTGGGGAGCGCCAGTCCTTGATGAATATCAAATTGATCCTTCGGTAGATATGGATTTTGAGTTTACGATTCGCAGAGCTTAATTTGAGACGGATAACGGTTGCCCCAATTGTAAGGTTGGGGCAACCAAATCCTATTTGTGAATGATGAAATAGTTATAAAATACATAATTGTAATCGGTTATATTTTATGAGGGAGGTGTTTAAAATCTAGAAAATGATGTAGTCACAATGATGGACGCTGTTAAAAGAGAAGTGGTTACAAGATCATTTTATGTAGAAGGGGTATCTAGATCTAATACTTGATTGACAACATCCCCTTTCTTTAGTGCTGCATCACTAAATACGATTGTTTTCACATTGCTCCAGACAATTCTTTGTGGACTAGTAGCATATAAATTGAATATCGCTGAATCAAACGAATCGCCATCTGCTTTACCGACGAAAGTTTTCTGTTGCTGGCTCTGACCTGCCTCTTTCTTGGCAATGCCACTAAAGTTAACCATTTGGATATAAACAACGACTTTGTTATCTATATAATCGACTCCTAATGTATTTACATAGACCATATGCTCAATTTCTTTTGATCCCCAACAACCTGTAAGCAGCATGGAGAGTAGAACGGTAACAAGAATGCATCGGATCAATTTTCCTTTCAATGGTCTCGATTTTCTTTACCAAAGCATTAATCATTTAAATTTCATGTACAATAGTTCATATGATTAAACCATTAAACCAAAGGGGCGGCCTATGGATAGACAAGATCGCTTGATGAATCTCGCTGAGGGATTTCGTGAATGCAGCAAGGCTCTAGCAGCCATTGGAGATGAGACACGTCAATCTATCATTATTGCTTTAATTGAAGGTGAAAGTATAGCGTTTTTGAAACGGGAATTGGAGACTGACCGCTTAATTTAGAGACAAAATAAAAAGCAACCCACTAGTCATTATTGGTGGGTTGCTTATCTTTTAAATATGAAGATTGACGCATTCTATTCAAATTGTATCCTATCTCTCAACTACAGTTTCACCTTCAATTAACACGGGTTGATAATAAGTGTTGTTGGGCAGGTCTTTTTTTCCTTGCAGTTTCTTAATGACCCAATCTGCTGCATCTCGTCCCATAGTTTCTTGTGGATGTGTCAAAGTGGTTAGTTTGATGTTCGCATTTTTGGCGATATAGGAATTGTCCTGCCCAATAATCGATAATTCCTCCGGAATAGCGATATCCAACTGTCTGCAGGCATTGACCACTTCCAACCCGACGACTACGCGAACCAACGCACCTTCTACTGACGGCACTGCAACTTTCACCCTGTTCTGGAGTGTAAGACAGTCGAAGAGAGCGACTGGAAGCAATGTCGCTATCACGTTGTATCATTAACTTTAACAACAGACCAAATTATTGCTTATGCAAAACTTGTTAACTTGGAATATGTAGTTATTAAATAATTTCAAAGCACCCTGAATCTTGAAAAAGCAAAAAAAGAACCTTTTTATTAAGGTTCTTTTTTTGCTTTTCCTTAGTTTGTTCACCGTATGCTTCTATGTTAGCATGTAAATTAGGTTTGAGAAAAATGACGGTGGTCAAGCTAAGTTTCGACAATTTAATTACATGTGATTTTAAGACAGAGAGGATTTTTCGAAAATGAAGCACCCATTTATATTGAATGCCGTATGGAACGGCGGTCGTAATAGTGATGGAATGATTGAAGCTGGACAACTCAAGACTCAAATCTCCATTCCGAAGGAAATGGGAGGACCCGGAGTTGGAACGAATCCTGATGAGATGCTTCTAGGTGCCGCGGCAACCTGCTATCTCATTACACTAGCAGCTATGCTGGAGCGATCAGGGCTTACGACTTCCAGTCTGACCTTAATGTCAGAGGCGACAGTAGATGTAACAAATAACATTTTTACATATGAAGCCATCAAACATTCACCCATCATCACACTTATCAAAGATGCGTCAGAGGACGATATTGATAAAGCAATTCGTATTGCCCACAAAGCAGAAGGCTCCTGCATGATTTCCAGAGCTGTAGCAGGAAACGTACAAATTACCACAGAACCAACAGTGCTGACATCAAGTTTGTAAGGGTAGGTTCTTAAGGTGTTATCCTTTAGGTAATCAGAGAGGAGACGTTAACTTTGAATGTTGAGTTGTATAAGGATTTGATCAAGGATGAACGTGGGAATTATTACGTAGCGGTACAAAAAGAGGGCAATGAACTGACTTTGGTAAACGCAATGTTCGAACGATCTTACCGGATCTGTGGGAATTTAATAAAGAGTTCAAAAAGAAATATGCGGAATACTAGCACCAGTTCATCGGCAAAATGATTATGGATATGCTACGGCACGATATTGTATTCGCGTCCAAAGATGATGGACATGGACGAATGCATGATCTGGCTGCGGTTTCCAGCGATTATAAGGTAAGGACGTCCGATAACCGCCCGTCCGGCCCCACCTGAATCACCGGAGCTATGGCTGCTGGGTACAAACAAGAAAAGTGCGGCATATGCTGCCGAGTTTGGAGCAGTCTATGTGTTTAGTCAATTCATGAGCGATGTAGCTGGGGGAGAGATTTTGCAGGCTTACCGAGAAGCACTTCTGAGTTGACATTATTCCAACAAGAAGGCTCAGCCGAAGAGAAGTCCAAGCTCTTGGAACGCAAGTTGCTGGTAGGCACACCCGAAAGGATTAAAGAAAAGCTGGAACAGTTATCTCACTTGTATGAAGTTGATGAATTCATTATCGTTACTATGATTCCAGACTATGAGAAACGGCTGCATTCGTTTGAGCTGCTTGCCCGTGCTTGCTTGAATTTTTAACTAATGAATAAGAAAGAGATCCTCTTGCTAAGCTTCCTCGGTATGATTTGATTTACTCACGCAAGCTCGTGTATTCGCAGGATTTCACCCACCTTGAGATTTGGTTGATGAATGAAGAGAGCCAGGTTTGCTAAGATGTACGGTCAGAAGGCGTGCGGGAATAGAGGAGGGAGTAGTTCCACCCAATTTGTTCCACTTGCTGCACGTATTCTCCACGATACCCCTAGCGATTTTCACTCCCATGTCTCAACGGGTCAAATGCCCTTTCATTCCTTCGTTACACCTATCTAAGGTGTGGAGGTCGGGCTTTCTAACGGAACGGGTCGGAGTCCTTTTGCGTAACATCTACCGATACTTCGTGCTTTCTTTGTAATCCTGCGAATAAACCAACTTACGTGAGTTGGTATTAAGCTGCCAATGCAAAGACTTTACTTGGGTTGTAGGCTTCATCGCTGCGTGCCATTCCGACTAAAAGACGGGCCAGCTTTCCGCATAACTTCATGATGAACTTCATCTTTTTAAGCTTTTTAACCTGGACGTTATGTTGATGAAAAGCCTTAAATTCTTCGTTAACATGACCATGCACATCGTGATTAAATAAAGGAAGTGTCGAAGGCGCGGGCGGCCTCGTTTACTCAACGACATCTGACCTTTCCATTTTCCCGAACTTGCTTCGGTCAAAATTTAGACCTGCGTAACGCAGTAGTGCGTTACCATGCGTGAAACCGCTCAGATCGCCTGATTCCCCTAGAACGCCAGTTAAATAAGTCGCACTTATGAGAACGCTGGTGGCGTACCATTTACTGCTACCTACATTCAAGCAAAAGGTGATCCGATTGCGGATCTCTACGAGGATATTGCGGCGGAGGAGATGGCGAGAGCAACTTATCAGTGGCTAATTGATCTTACAGACGATGTTGATCTTCAAGACAGTCTGAAGTTTTTACGGGAGCGTGAGATCGTGTATTCGCTGCGATTTCGGGAAGCGGTGGAAATACTCAAGGAAAAACGTGACGAGAAGATATTTTATTAGATATAAACCTCTCAGCAGTGTAGTTTAACTGCAGGGAGGTTTTTTATGGTTTAAATTAGTCTCTACCTTGAAATCAGAGGTTGACTTTACGCACAAACATAGCGGAGGGTCGGAAGAACCCTCCGAACCCGCAGCGGCTTACTTTACGAGCGGTCAACCGCTGATTTTGATTTTGAGCCTTAAATTACTTAGTACTTTCAAAGAGTTTATTTGAAGATAAGGCTGTTTCCAAATCTAAGCAAGGAAAATTCGATAACAATTCAGATAAAATTCCTTTTAGTGGAACAAGGGAAGCTTCGCGGACTTCATTATCTCTAGGCTATTCTGGTGTTTTAAATCTATGAAATAGGTTGCATTCCATCTTGGCCTGTATTTGTAAGAGAACTTGAGAGCAGGGGGTTCATGTTAAATCACATTATACTATTTGTGGCAAGGCGGAAAGATGCGAAATAAATTGATACATAGACCAAGCCTTGATTTAGAGGTTTCATATCAAAAAGCGATTAAATACGTTCGAGATGTGGAAAAGACTATATAGATCAATGTCTTGATAACTTCCCAATAGCGGTTTGGAGGCAAAAAAAGCACGAGAACATCTCGTGCTTTTTTTGCCTCTTATTTTCCTAGCCCTTCGAGTTCGTCCAACGCTTTCGATAGAACTACATTGATTACCTTCCTTTTAAAACCCTTGTTGTGTTGCTACGTAAGTGCATCAAAACGCTGTTTTAGCCCTTTTTCGATCAAGTAGGTATCGTGGGTGTACCTAAACACAGACTTATTAGAGTGGGGACTAATTTATTATCATTAAATATGGAAGGTGAGTCGAAAAATCGGCTCACTATTTTATATTTTCTTTACGCCATCTTCATCTGAGTGTGATAGGCTTAATACAATTATAAAAGATAACCGTTAGGTTACAATAAAATCACGATTTGTATGCAAAGTGACAGTTTACATAGGAGGAACAATAGAAGTGACAAAAACGATATTAATCGTGGAAGATGAACATATTTTACGGGAAATTATAAAAGATTATTTGATGAATGAGAATTATAATGTGCTAGAGGCTGTGGACGGCAATGAAGCATTAGCCTTATTTCAAGCCAATGAGGTTCATTTAATCATTCTTGATATTATGCTGCCGGGGCTGGATGGCTGGTCTGTTTGCAGACGAATACGAAAAACATCCAACGTTCCTATCATTATGTTAACGGCAAGAGTAGACGAAGATGATACATTGCTCGGATTCGAATTAGGTGCGGATGATTATGTCACTAAGCCGTACAGTCCGCCTGTTTTATTAGCGAGAACGAAACGACTTTTGGACAGCAGATACCCCAAAGAACGATCGACGGACACCGCAGTATCAAGTACTGATAAAGAAACGAGCATCTTAATGGTAAACGGTTTACGTATGCATTTGCCTTCTCGAACTTTGACCGTAGATGAAGTGGACATATATCTGACTTACACGGAGTTTCAAATTTTAGCTTATTTAATGCAAAATAAAGGAATTGTCATTACGAGGGAGCAACTTATTACGAAAATATGGGGATACGAATACGAAGGTGATGATCGCACAGTAAATACGCATATCCGTAATATAAGAAACAAGCTTGGCGATAAATCGAAAGTGATTACAACCATTGTAAGAACCGGCTATAAATTTAACGGTGAATTATGAGAAGAAGCATTGTACTTAAATTATTTACATTAACAACATTGTTATGCTTATTCATCTTAGCAGCTGTTTATTTGGGACAAACGATCTTCTTCAAACAATATTACGCGAATCGAAAAGTAGCTGATATACAAGCTAATATTCAAGCCTTTAAAACGGATTTGTTAAATAGCGATGGAAATGTTCTAGCGCTTCAGAAGTTGGAGCAAGATTTTTATCGTGAAAATAACACGTGGATTACCACTTTAGACAGCTATGGCAACTTAAAAAATGCAAATGATTTTTATTTGGAAGTAAAAACAGATATTAATAAATATGAACCAGATTGGTCAAATAAAATCATATCGGTACCTTTGTATCATTTGATGAACATTGAAGAAGTATTAAATACAGATCAAAATCAGTTATCAGAACTGTTAAAGCCCGGAACAGCTGTTAATATTTTTATGTATGCAACTGATTCAGCATTAATACCTTATGAACTGGATGTAGAAAATAGCAAAGATAATTGGAGAAATGAGATTATAGCTAAAAAATTATACGAGCTCGCATTACAAATCAAAAAATCAGAAAAAAAAGAGGATGCTCAAATTCCTGAAATAGAATTTAACCCCATTCCTGAAATGAAATTGAACGGAACGATTACGAAGATGCTTGTACGCAAAGGGAATGAATCTTCCAGCTTCATCTATACCAATCGTATGTTTATGGAAAAAATGAAGCAATACCAAGCCTACCTCGACATAGATTTGGATTCTTATTCACAACAGGAGATAACTGATTTTGCTCGAAAGTTTACAAATATGAATCCTGAAATAGAGTATAACCCCATTCCTGATTTGATGATGAGCGGAACGATTACAAAGGTGCGTTTACCCAAAGGGAATGAATCTTCCAGCTTCATGTATACCAATCGTTTGTTTATGGAAAGGATGAAGCAGTTTCAAGCCAACTTATTATTCGACGAAGATTTGGAGCCTTATAGACAACAGCAAATACTTGATTTTACTCAAAACGATGTTAAATACAAACTATTCATTGACCCTATAAAAGATCATAATGGTCAAACGAGCTACATTTTCTCAATGGCATCGCTGCAGCCCGTTGATGAAGCTGTACAGATGCTCAAAGATTATTATGTGTACATGATTGCGCTTGTGCTACTCCTTATTGTGTTTGTTTCTTTGTATTATTCAAGAAAAATTGCCAGACCTTTATTGCAAATTAATGAGACGACTAAACGGATAGCAAACTTGGATTTTTCGAAAAAAATTCAAATCAAATCAAGTGATGAGATCGGGGATTTGTCTAGAAGCATCAATTCCTTATCCCATACGCTGCATTCGTATATCGAACAGCTGCAGCAGGATATTGAGAAGGAAAAACAATTGGAAAGCACGAGGAAACAGTTCATATCAGGCGTGTCCCACGAGCTGAAGACGCCGCTTAGTGTAATGAAAAGCTGCATTTCTATTTTGAAAGATGGCGTTGCAACCCATAAGAGAGAGCATTATTTTGACGCTATGGAAAAAGAAGTGGACCGGATGGATCTGCTCATTGTCGATATGCTTGAACTTGCCAAATTCGAATCAGGCACCTACAAAATGTTGATGGAGCCGTTTTGCATTGATAAAAGCATTGAAACGATTTGTGATCAGTTAATTCTTCAAATTGCGGTTAAGCAACTTCATCTGCATACCGATCTAATATCCGTAGAAGTAATGGCTAATCAGAATCGGATTGAGCAGGTCATCACTAATTTCTTAACAAATGCGATACGTTATACACCTGATTATGAGCATATCTATATTACAGTTCGAGAAGAGCAAGAGCTGATTAAGGTTAGTTTTGAAAATAAAGGTACGCATATACCTGCCGAACAGCTGGATAAATTATGGGATCGATTCTATCGTGGAGATGCTGCGCGACATCGAGCATTAGGCGGTACTGGCCTCGGACTTGCCATCTCCAAAAACATTTTGGAGCTTCATGGTGTATCCTACGGCGCAATGAATACGGTTGACGGCGTACTGTTTTACTTTTATTTAAAAAAAGCATAGCGATGTAGGCTTTAAAAACCACTTCCATGACGTGTTCTAACAACGTCAAGCGCAAGTGGTTTTTTTTTTGTAACCATCTTCATTTCATCTTCACTTCGGCTCCGTTTTATCTTTATCTCTCACAAGTACACTGTTAATAAGTTAATAGATTAACAAATTAAAAATAACAACGAGAGATAAGTGATGAGCAAACTATGAAAATCAAAAGAATGATGAGAAAAACGATCTTTATTTCCTTTATTGCAATCGCAGAATTATTTTTCTACAAAATGTTTCTTAAAGTGGAAGTGACTGACTTAACAAGTAAGGAGGCTATTATCAACCCCACTATTGAAAAGAGCGATCTTATTTTAGAAGGGAAAAAGATAGTGCTTGATGCTGGTCACGGCGGACGTGATATCGGCGCAACAGGCCAGTCTGGACTGGAAGAGAAAGAAATAACGCTCCATACGATCCAAAACATTGAAAAGCTTCTGCTAGAGAAAACAAGAGCAGAAGTGATCTTAACCCGTGACGAGGATGAGTCACTGTCACTCGCGGAACGGACGAAAATATCTAACGATCATAACGCCGATCTATTTATAAGTGTTCATTACGATGCTTTTGAAACGAGTGATGTATCGGGGATAACAACTTATTACAGTGAAGATAAGGACCAGCAATTAGCAAATCTTATTCATGGAAAAATATTTAAACAAAACATGGAAGTAAGAGATCGAGGCGTTTCTTATGGTGACTATCATGTTTTACGTGAGAACGAAAGCCCTTCGATATTGTTGGAGCTAGGTTTTATTTCAAATAAAGAGGATGAGCAGCGTATGCAATCACAAGAGTTCCAAACCAATACATCAAACTTGATTGCAGAGGGTATTATTGAATATTTATCCAAGTAGTGCTTTGAAAAAGGAAGTGGACTGCATTGAAGTTCCAAAAATGGTTTCGTAAACAAAGTGTAATTGCAATCGGTTTTCTTGCACCAAGCTTAATTGGTTTTTCTATTTTTTATCTCATTCCATTCGTGATTGGGGTCGGCTATTCCTTTATGGATCGAACGACGAACGGCTCGTTTGTCGGCTTGAGTAACTATAAACAGTTGCTTGATAGTTCTTCGTTTCATAAAGCTTCAGTAAATACGATGTTGTTTACCGGAATAAGTGTGCCGCTCATGATTGCATTGTCACTGCTACTGGCCATGTTTTTGAATCAAAATGTTTTTTTTCGTAAATGGCTCCGTACCGCGTATATTCTACCACTCGTCGTTCCCGTCGCAACTGTAGTCATGATGTGGCAAATTTTATTTGACTGGAACGGCGTGCTCAACAGCTTACTGCACACCCTCGGATACGAAAGAATCGATTGGATGAAATCAGAATGGGCAAGAATGGCGTTATCCGTTATTAGTTTATGGAAAAACATCGGTTACAACATCCTTTTATTTCTTGCTGGTTTGCAAGGCATTCCAAAAGATTATTACGAAACGGCTGATTTAGAGGGGGCTGGCCGCTTATGTAAATTGACCAGCATTACATTAGTCTATTTAACACCAACCCTATTTTTTGTTGTTCTTATGTCAATTATTAATTCATTCAAAATTTTTCGAGAAACCTATTTAATTGCCGGGGATTATCCGCACGACAGCATATACATGCTTCAGCACTATATGAACAACATGTTCTATTTACTTGATGTGGAGAAGCTAACAGCAGCCTCGACATTGATGGTAGCGTTTTTATTGATTTTCGTTTTAGGAATGTTTGCTCTAGAACGACAATTTAGAAGTTTTATGGATTGAAGGTGTACACGATGAAAAAAACAGCATTGATCTATAAATGGACTCTGTCAGCATTTCTAGTCGTTATTGCAGCCGTAATGGTATTTCCAATTATATTCACTTTAATGAACTCATTCATGTCGGAAAATGAAATTGGACGCAACTATGATCTCATTGGCCAAGTGTTGGATATTAATTTAGTCGATTCTAATCCATTTATTACTTTAAAACTAATACCTGATTGGGTGACATTCGAGCAATATGGGAAAATTCTCTTTGGTACTCCAACCTACCTGAACATGTTTTGGAACTCTGTTTTTATGGTTGTTCCTATTATTTTAGGTCAGGTTTTATTCGCTTCCTTAGCAGCATATGCGTTTGCCAAACTGCGGTTTAGAGGTCGTGACCCATTATTTTTAGTTTATGTAATCGTCATGCTAATGCCTTTTCAAGTGACACTCGTTCCAAACTATATTATTGCGGATCACTTAGGTCTCTTAAATAGTGCGAGCGCAATTGTGCTACCAGGAATATTTGCGGCATTTGGGGTGTTTATGCTCCGGCAGTTCATGCTGTCAATCCCATACTCCTATATCGAAGCAGCCATTATGGATGGAGCAGGACATCTGAAAATATTTGTACAAATCATTCTTCCACTAATTAAACCCGGAATTTCTGCGCTAGTTATACTCCTCTTTGTTGATTATTGGAATATGGTAGAGCAGCCGCTAATCTTCTTGGAAGATGCGTTCAAACAGCCATTATCCCTCTACTTATCGCGAATTCAAGAAGAGGCACGTGGTATTGGGTTTGCTGCTTCTGTGCTGTATATGTCACCAATGCTGCTCTTATTTTTATACACAGAATCTTATTTTATTGAAGGTGTTCAGATGTCTGGTATCAAGGGTTAAGTCCATAAGACTAAAACAGAGAGGATAGCGATTTCATGAACGACCAAACAAGTGAACAAGCTGATTATCGAGTAAAGAAGAGGATCAGACATGCAATTGTTCTCTTTATCGCTGCTTTACTCGGCTTTACTCTATACAGCAACACTTTGCTCACGATGAATTTACCTAAAGTGTGGGCAGAAGAGGCAAGCTCCGGACAGCTTATACAGAACTTCAGTGGCAGCGGTATGCTGCAGCCGATAAGCATAGTGGAATTAAATAACAAAGCAGGTTGGGATGTTAAGGAGGTGAGGATAAAAGTCGGAGATCGTGTCACAAAGGGACAATCCCTCGTTACCTATAATAGTCGCGAGGCGGAAGATCGTATTCAAGATGATGAAGCAAATCTCGCCCGCTTACAATTAATGATGGAAGGCTTGGAAGAGCAGTACATTGTAGCACTGCACAATCCTGATGACGAAATGATTCGTGAAGCCAAACGAAATCTCGATATCGCACAACTTGAATCAGGCGTGCAGGACCGAAAGCTCCGAAGTATGCGTGATAATTTGAAAAATTTTAGACAGATTACCGCACCATTCGATGGTGTCATTACACAAGTATCAGCGATAAAAGGGCTGCCAAGTGGTCAGGCAGGTGCAGATGTCCGCCTTTCACAAGATGATCTTGGATATCAATTCACGTTAGATATACCATCTTCCATTACAGATCAAATGGAGATAGGAAAAAAAATAAAGGTTGACATTAAGATCAAGGGTAAAGCGCAGTCACTGGACGGTCAAATTAAGAGAATTGAAAATACGAGGGCGGATAATGAGGAAGTGGGTAAGCAAAATGCTATTAAACGAGTCCAAATCTGGGTGCAAAGCAAGCAATTAGAAGGTGGAGAACAGGCAAATGTAAATCTAAGCATGTCTTCTGAGAGCAGTGAAGCAATGCTAATTCCACTTAAAGCCATTCATGGCGAGGGGACTGAACCTTTTATATTTGTTATTGAAGAAAAAACAGGACCTCTTGGCAACACCTATCTAGCACGCAAAGTAGCGATTGACGTGGGTGAATCCAATGATGTTGAAGCAGTAGCTCTATCAGGGGCTTATCCTGGACAATTCATTATTATCGAAAGCAGTGAGCCTCTACAAGATGGCAGCAGAGTACGACTAAATTGAAGAATAGGAGTGAACAGATAAAATGAAGAAGTGCTTAAGTATACTAATGGGTTTGATAATCGTATTAGGTTTAACAGCGTGTATGGGGGGCAACGCGAAAAACAACAATAACACGGGTAGTGGGAATAAGGTCACCCCTGGAAATACAAATCCTCCAAATGAGCAGACCGGCAGCATAGAAGATGAAAATAAAAATACTAAGAAGACAATAGTCATTTCAACGCTTGCTGTTACTGATTTTTATAAAGAAGCGAAGCAGAAATATGAACAAAAACATCCAAACGTAACGGTTCAATTCAAAGAATTCGAGTCTAGTACTACAATGAGCTCAGCAGAAGTGGAGAAGTATATAAAGACAACGACTACAGAAATTTTATCAGGCAAGGGTGCAGACCTATTTGTTATGGATATCATTCCTCTCCCAGTTGAAAAATATATAAACAAAAAAGCATTCGTTAATCTGGACGATTTCATTGCGATGGATTCATCATTTGATCCTAAACTTTATCAAATGAATATTCTAGAAAACTCAAAAATAAATGATGGGTTATATGTACTACCCATTCAGTTTTACTTACAAGCTTTATTCGGTGATAAGAATGTCATAAAAAATGCTGATGTAACCATTGATGATAAAAATTGGACTTGGAGTAAGTTTGCGGAAGTTGGGAAACAATTAGCTGGTCATAACAATGAAACCTATTCTTTAGGAAACATTACACCAGAGGAGATGCTGAATTATTTAGTTTCAGATAACTATTTGCAGTTAGTTGAAGGAAACAACGGGACTGTTAATTTTGAGTCAGAGCTTTTTTTAGATATTCTTAAACGTGTGAAAAGATTGTATGATGACAAAATTCTTACTGCTGAAAACAAAACAAGCCATTTTAATCTCTCTAACATTTATTCTCCAAAGGATTACCTTGGTCGTCTGGCCAATTTCTATGAAGATAGTGCGATTTATCAGAAGCCGCATGCAGCTGGACAGAAATCAGGAATTGCATTTGGTGGACAGAAAAACATAGCTATGAATTCCAACTCAACAGTCAAAGGAACAGCATGGCACTTTATGAAATTTCTAATGTCAGAAGAAATACAAAGCATCCCTCAACAAGATGGTTTCCCCATTCATAAGAAAGTTAGCAACGACATGCTTGATAACTTAATGAAAGAATCAAGTGACGGGAAGATTGAAGATCCGAAAATTGGAAGCGTGCCTATATCTAAAGAGATTCTCGAAGATCTTAAGAAAATGATTAATGGTGCGAGCCTTCCCATTACATTGATGAATAAGGTTCAAACGATAATTGCCGAAGAAGCAAAAACATTCTTCACGGGGCACAAAACCGCTGAAGATGTAGCTGCACTCATTCAAAATCGGGTAACAACTTATATGAATGAGTAACCCAAAACAAATCAAAACATAAACCCTCGTTTTTATAGTAACGGGTTCTACTTTCGGGTGCAAAATCAAGACAGACTTGATGGTTAGGTTAGTAGGTATGTTGAATATGAAAAATACTGATCTTGTTCCAAGCGCTCTTCCCATTTTTTTAATAATACGGTGTTATTTATGTACCGGCTGTCAGGTTCAAATGAGCCCGACCTATTTTGCTAAATGTTGCCCCTTGAAAACGCCCAAAAGCAATTAGCATCTGGAGTAAGATACTTAACACTGCGGAATTGCGCTAAAGCGTTTTTTCTCGATTTTGGACTTGAGGTGCAAGGGGAAGGAGTATTGGAAGGAGAGTGGATGGATCGAGCTAATCAAATTTTATACGCCGTCAGATGAAAAAGATATTCAGCAACCTTTTGCAAAGACTATAAATAGAGACAGGACTGTAAACAAGTCAACTCATGTACAAAAACCATCTGGGTTTAGTTTGATTCTATTTTAAATATATTGGCCGGTGATGCCCATTAAAGGGTACACTGGCTTTTTTTCATTGGCACATTGGTCGTGAAGATGACTTAGGAATAATGATAAGATCACGCGTCATATTATTGGCATCGAATGTCGAAGCTTATGAGGACATACGGTTTTTTCCCGCACTATTTACATAAGAAAAAACTTTTTTGCAACCAAAACCCTTCTTTTCTTACTTTATAAGTGAGGCCTTAATCAAATTGAACGGAAGTGATGGAGTGGAAGATAGTGAAATCATACAGCTGTATTTTGCGCGCAATGAAACAGCAATAGAAGAAACATCCAAAAAATATAGAAATTATTGTACCCGGATAGCTCATAACATTCTCTCAAATCTTGAAGATTCAGAAGAATGCGTAAACGATACCTTTCTAGGAGCGTGGGAAGCGATTCCGCCGAAGGCTCCTGCTAAGCTCTCATCTTTTCTGGGGAGGATCACGCGAAATATCGCGTTAAATAAATACGATTATTATATGGCTAAAAAGCGGAATAAAAAATTCGATACGATTCTTGATGAATTAAATGATTGTTTATCCTCCCCAGACAATGTCGAAAGTCAATATGAGGAAGAACAAATGGCCGAATCCATAAGCAATTTCCTGCTGAAGATTAACGAAGATCATCGGAATATTTTTCTGAGACGTTACTGGTACTCCGATTCTTTGGCTGATATCGCAACGCGATTTTCAATAAGTGAAAGTAAAACGAAGTCGGTCCTTTTCAGAACACGAAAAAAACTCCAAATATACTTAATGAAAGAGGGTTATATCCTATGAATAATAAAGATCTATTTAAGACTATTGGTTATGTAGACAGCAATCTGGTAGAAAAGGCTAACACAGCGAGACGGACGAATAAGAGAACATTTGCGAAGTGGGGAACATTGGCTGCTTGCGCTGCACTGGTGTTAGGAGTGGCCATATACTCCTCTCCTCTGAAGCCATCAATAACTAAATCACCACAAATAACGCAGCAGACTCCAGTCTCGGCACCCACAGGAATTCGAAAAATTTTAAATTACAACGGATATCGTTATGCATTTGTTGGAGATGGCGCTCAGTTTAAGTTCACAGGAGTGAAGCCTGAAAAATCACTTGGAACATTAGATTATGATATCAACCAAGAGATCGGGAAGGACAACGGGGATAACTATGTAGAAAAGGATTATTCCTCTACGTTCGCTGTTGGCGGAAAGCTATATGAAATCCCGACGTATCCATCCCATTTCCGCATTGCGGTTAAGTATGAAGAAGAATATTATCTGGCAGAAGTCGTGGCGAAGGTAAACGATTCTGCGATGACAGCAAAGGAATATCTGGATATGTCTAATCTAAAAGAGCATGCAAAAGATATCCATGTTCTTAATCATGTGGGGAATGACGTGTTAAAGAAAATGACTGACCATGCTTCTGTGGAATCTATCATTGAGGGTCTGTACAGCGCAAAAACAGCTGATTTAAGCAATAAGGAATACGAGGCTATTGCAGAGGCGCAATCCCAAGGGAAATCGTATCAACTAAAGTTCAACCTCAAGGACGGAACCTATATGGCTATGTATATCATTCCTGAATTAAAAGTTGTGTCAATGGGAGATGCGTATTATCAATTGCCTGACACCTTCTTTGATCAATCCGGCGAACTCTTTTCAGGACTTAAACAAGAAGTGTTGCCGTTATACTGAGTAGAGGTATTCTGAGATAGAGGTTTTGAAAAGTAGGACAAAAATCACCAATTATACGCTAATCGGTGATTTTTGTCATTTCTATATCGCAAAGGACTCAGATCGAAAATAACAAGAAATCTTGACATGTCACCATTTGGTGTCCTATAATTAATTAGACACCGAATGGTGACCTATTAGGTACTGATGAAGTATAATCGGTTACACTACAGGTAATATTACGGAAAAGGTGGGGGTGGTTTTGAACGAAAATAGTCAAGTGAGGGATGTTTATGACGCTGTTGCAGATCCAACAAGGCGAAAACTACTTCAAATACTGGCTGATGTTGATGAATTACCCCTACATGAAATTACGGTTCATTTTGAAATGGGTCGTACTGCAGTTTCTAAACATTTATCTATCCTTAAAGATGCTGATCTTGTAATTGCTCGAAAGGTTGGTAGAGAAACGAGGTATCGTTTGAATGCCAATCCATTGAAAGAAATTAGGGATTGGGTATCTTTTTACGAAGGTTTCTGGAAAGAAAGAATCGATAAACTAAAACTATTATTGGAGGAAGAATAATGAAACCAGATGTATCCTTAGATTATCAATTTACAAGCTCCATCGAGAAGGTATGGGACGCTTTAACGGATTCAGATACACTTGCGAAATGGATCTGGAGCAATGACTTTAAACCAGTCGTAGGGCATAAATTTCAATTTCGTGCAGAACCAAATGAATGGTGGGATGGTATTGTAGATTGCGAGGTTCTCGTAGTAGACGAGCCACATACATTATCTTATACTTGGCATAGTGCCGGAGAAGGCACTACGGTTACTTGGACTTTGAGCAAGGAGTCAGATGGTAAGGTTCATCTACATCTTGGTCAATCTGGATTTAGTGAAGAGACCAAAGCCCGCCAAGGCGCTATTGAGGGAGCTAAATATGCTTGGGCGAATATGGGCAGTCAGCTTGAAAAAGTATTAGCAGAACTGTAATTTCAAGAATAGGGTGCTTTTCTGAAACATGGAAAGTGCCCTTTTTAATGGAATAAATCATGGCAATACTAAATGAAGAGAATGGAGATGAGATGATACCACTATGAAAATAAACCGATTAATTGCGAACAATATTAACAAGTTAGATGCAGTACTACCTGTAGATCAATCCCTAGGGATTGCTGGTTTGTCCGGTTCTGGTAAAACAACCTTTTGTCAAACCATCGGCGAAGAATCCAAGAAACGTCTCGTTTCTTTATTGCCAAAGGCAGAATATCAGTATTTATTCCCTAATATTATGGAAACTAATTTCAGTGCGATTCAGATGGAAGAAATGCCACTTGTACTTTTTCTAGGGAGATCATCCATTTCTTCCAATCCTCGTTCAACCATTGGCACACATACGGGTGTGTTCACAGAGATTCGTGTTGCGATTGCTGAACGTTATAACCTATCTCCAGAGGTTTTTTCATTTAATAATGAATTAGGCTGGTGCCCAGATTGTAAAGGTCGCGGGACTACTAAAAATGTTGAATGCAAAAAGTGTAAGGGGAAGCGCTATAATCACGAAACTGAACAATACAAAATGGAGTTATTGGATCAGGACAAGAGTATTTCCGATATTAATGACTTAAGCATTGAAACCATTTTTTCACTAGCTGAAGTATTGAAAATTAGTGAGGGTAAACAAAACATTCTAAAAAACATAATCCATATGAATATTGGTTATTTAACCTTAAATCGCATTATGGGCACCTTGTCAGGTGGAGAGTTAACACGACTTTACTTGGCAGAATTCATGGCAACCAGTGAAAATACAGTAATTATCATTGACGAAATCTCCGTGGGTCTGGATCACCAAACCCTTTTGAAAATATTAGAACAGATTAAACAATTAGGCTTTAAGAATCAAATTTGGCTCATTGATCATTCTGACACGGTTTTAGATATAACGGACGAGCAATTGTTTTTTGGACCAGGTAGTGGTAAATACGGCGGGAAAATTGTTGAAGAATCGCCACGTCCAGAGCCGATCAATGGAGAGATAAATCAGGCTGCACCCACTGAATACTATCATTTTCATGATCTTTACTGTCGTAATATTCAAATGGCCGAAATTCAGATTCCTCGTAATAGACTTGTAACGTTCACTGGTGAATCTGGCTGTGGTAAATCTACATTGGTTAATGAGTGTATGTCCAAAGATTTTGTGAAGCGATATCCCAAGGATAAGCTGGTGATTGTGGGGCAAGATCGAAATCAATCGATTACCAGTCGGTCTACGGTTGCAACTTTTCTTGATATTAAAAGAAAGCTCACAAAATATAGTGAAGAGATTGATGATATTTTTCAGCGCTCGATTGAAGATATTATTGATGAACTGCCAAATGAAGACATTGCTCATAAACGCTTAAGCTTATTGATCAAGCTTGGACTTGGTTATTTGACGTTGGAAAGAAAAACACAGTCTTTATCAACAGGTGAATTTCAATGTGTCCATTTAGTTTCTGAGCTGTTTGCAGGTTCAAGAAATCCACATACACTTTTCATTTTTGACGAGCCTTCCAAAGGGTTATCACAAAATATTTTAAATCAATTCATTGATAGCATTAGAGTCATTCTACAGGATGAATCCGTCTCCATTATAATGATTGAACATAACTCGTATATGCTAGAAAACTCTGATTTTATTGTTGATTTTGGCAAAAGACAGCTTGAACCAGTGGACCATCTAGATGTCGTCAGCCATGAAGAGTATTATCGTCAACAAAACAGTGAGGATTATGTCACGCCATTGCAGATTTCTTCAACACTGCGTCAACAAAATGGCATTAACTATTTAAAAGAAGATCAGATTGCCTATTTTAAAAATGCGGAAAACGTCTATAAAGGTGGCATCTTAAAAAGCTTATCCTCTATGGCACGTTTGATTTATGGTGAATACGAATCAGATACCATTGCCCCTGTCATCGCCATTGATCTGGAAAGACACTTGTATAGTCAATATACTTTTCTGTATGAAATGGGTGGCTTGATCAACCATATTGTAACGGCACATCCAACCATTAAAGATACAAGTAGCTTCGATTTCTATTATCAAGACAATCATTGTCCATGCTGCAAGGGACGTCGAGTCATTGATAAGTTTGATTTTGATGTTGTTCTTCAGGACAAAAATGTGCCATTTTGGGATGGCTTATTGCATCCAGATGCAATGGATATTCTGAAATTCTATCAATTCCCCAAATTAAAATTCATCTTTGAAGAGATTAAGAATGAACTCGGACAAGATATCAGCAAGAGTTATAGTGAGATGACGGATGCAGAAAAGCATACTTTTTGGTACGGGTATTGGGAAAAGTCATTTTATGATAAAGCAAGCAAGGCAACGAGGACTTGGGAAGGTTTTAATTACATCATTGGGAACTACATGGTAATATCGAAAGCGATCATTAAAGAGCATATTAAACAGTCCAAGATAATGATTACCTGTCCAATCTGTCAAGGAACCGTACTAAATCATCATAAAAAGCTAAAGTTTGGTGACACAGATATTCGTGAGATCCTTGGACAACCTCTTGATCAAGTGATTAGTACCGTTGGCAAATTACAGGTGCTTGAAAAAATGAAAGCCATTGTTGGCGGCGATATGGTTCTAACAGAGGATGTCTCTCTATTGTCTAGGGAAACACAAGTTGCTCTAAAAATGCTTGAACTAGAGCTAGCGAGCTTTGCACACTATGAAATGGTATTACAAAATGCTCTGCCATTCTGGGGAAAGATTAGCGGAAGCATTGAATCCATAAGCATGAATAATAGAATTACCATTTGTGATTTTGATAATATTAGTGAAACTAGAGAAAACATTATTGATAAGTATTTCACGAATGGAAAATATAAAAAACTAACCTATGTGTATGAAGCGTTTGGTTACAAAAAACTGGTCACTCTAATTAATAAGATAAAAGCTAGTCATCCATGTCCATTCTGCAAAGGGAAGAAAGCCATTTCGGAAGATGGGCTTCATGATGGTGTTTATAAATTAACGATTCCATGTGTTAGTTGTTATGCAAGTGGCATTAATGATGAAGGGCGTAAGGAAATCGTCGAAGGCATTGACGTGCAAACTTGGTTAACTGGCAATGTAAGTGACGTTGTTACGGAAAGCTTAAATATTGTGGCTGTAGCGGATATTCCAATTTTCAATCGTATTCGGGAGTTGAATAAACAAGAAATGATGGCAGTTTATCAATACCTTGAGGATAATAAGCAAACCTAATGGAACCGCGCTATGCGCGGTTTTTTATTGTATGGGAACACATTTGGGATAATTATTGATGTGACATAAATCACAATTCAGACACATCTTTTCATTAAGGATAGCTACATTGAGCTATAGGCATACATCTTCCTTTTCTTTACAATTAGGCGTAATGATCGTTCACTAAATGGAATGATAGATTAGAGAATGAATCGCTGACAAGGGGGTGAACAATGGTTATATCCAAAAGTTTCTGTCACCCAGTCATATTTAGAGTATCGATCCTGATGTTACTTAGCCTTTTCTTAATAATCACGACCTACAGCGGGAGTGCCAGTGCAAATACTACTTCGAAAGCGATTCCACTCCAGCCGATTATTAATGCTGCCCAAATCGGAGATTCGATTACTTTAGCTCCAGGTACTTACCTCGGCCCGGTTTATATTAATAAAAGGCTGACGATTAACGGGGAAGGTAGGGTGACACTATTAAATTCATCTCCAGATGCTGAAGTTGCAGTTATGATTCAGGCTGATGGGGTAAAGCTTCAAGGACTTAATATACAGCAGGATAACGGGGGAGAAGCAGCAGCGATTCGGGTGGAAGGCGATCAGGTGACTTTGAAAGATTTAGTCATACATACATTTGGCTTTGGCATTGTGCTACGTGAGGCCGATAGTGGAGTTGTAGTAAACAATAAGATCCGCTGGTTTATACCTAAAGGTGTTACTTCGGGAAAAAGAGGCAATGGCATCGATCTCTATAACTCTCATGGTTTAGATATCAGAGAGAATGAAATCTCTTATCTCCGAGATGGCATCTATATAGAGAAGAGTCGCAATACAAAGGTTGATCACAATCGGCTCTATTATTTACGATATGGCGTTCACTGTATGTATATCAATGGATCATCTGTTACGAACAATATTGGAGAATACAACATAACTGGCGCGATGGTGATGGGAGTGACCGACGTTATGGTGTCAGGAAACTCTTTTCGTAAACAGAATCAGAATGTTCATTCTCAAGGAATCCTGCTCTTTGACGTTCGTACCTCTCAGATTGTACATAATCTCGTGGAAGGTAATCGGGTAGGAATCTATATGCAGCAGTCTTCCGACAACACTCTCCGGAATAATATGGTGCTCCGAAATTATATTGGGATTCAATTTGAGGGTTCTGAAGGCAACCGCTTTCAGCAGAATGCTTTTATTGCAAATGTGATTGAAGCACAGGCAACCGATTCCAAGAATAATAAGATGACGAGAAATTTTTGGGATTCTTTCGAAGGGCTGGATGTATCGGGTGATGGCGTAAGTGATCTACCCTATGCTATTAACCCTTTTTATCAGCAATTAATTACAGAAAATGCTGCTTATCAGCTCTTTTTTCAATCACCGGGCATGACATTTTTAAGCGATCTGTATACAAATGGTAAAGAACAATGGTCCACCGATCTAGAGCCGCTTATGCAATTGGATTCAGTTAATGCAAATGTTGGACAAGTTAGTGAGGGGCAAGGGTCAGTAATGGTAGTGGGTTGGCTGCTTTTGTTTTTCTCTGTGATCACAATACTATATATGGGGGTATTAAGGTTATGAAAAAATGGAGTTTTGTGCTGATGTTGATGATGGGTTTGTTAATTCTGGCGGCTTGTGGCCCCAAAAAGTTTGAACCTTTGGCGATTAATGAAAAAGTTGATATTTGCGCGATTTGCAATATGCAGGTTAAGGACGATGCCTTTGCTACACAACTAGCAACGAAAGACGGGAAGAATTATAAGTTTGATGACATTGGTTGTATGAATGAATGGAAGAACAAGAATGGAAGCAAAAATATTGGAATGGACTATGTTCGTGACTATAACGACAAAGAGTGGGTAGAATTCAGTAAGGCCAGCTTTGTCTATGATGAGACACTACGTACGCCTATGGCTTATGGAGTCATCAGCTTCAAAGACACTGCTTCAGCTGAAGCTTTTGTAAAGGAACAAGGTGTTGGCATCGTTCTGTCAGCTAGTGATCTGTCCACGCATGAATGGAAACAAAATACGGATATGATGCACATGGATATGAATGGCGGAGAAGGTCATATGGACGAGCATAAGTCTGAGGAAATGGAAGGCATGACATCGGATAAAGAGACGGATATGTGATAATGGGTGATATCCTGCAAGTCGCACGCAGAGAGATTAAAATGGGGTTTCGTAATCCATGGGCCTATTCTTTTTTGGCATTATTCTGCACGTTTAGTCTCGGCTTACTGCTGATTAATGCACAAAATGAGATTCAAGGCTATACCGCAGTTACAGGTTCCATGTTAAGTCTGATTCTGTATCTGCTGCCGCTCATGACCTTATTTCTAGGCTCTTTTTCACTTGCCTCAGAGAAGGAAGAGGGGAGCTGGCAGCTTTTATCTACTTATCCGATAGGAACGTTATCATTTATTCTTGGCAAGTATGTGGGGCTGGCTGCCGTATTACTTACGGTTGTGGCTTTCGGTTATGGTTTAATGGGTATGATTAGTGGATTCTTGGGCATGGCCTATGATTCTACTACTTACTTTCTTTTTTTGTTTTTTTCCGCAGGACTTGTTTTACTATTCTTGACCATCGCCTTGTTTATCGGTTCATTATCAAGTAACCGCTGGCAGGCGCTGACTGTTTCTGTTGCTGTGTGGTTTTTCACAGTAATAGGCTGGCCGACCTTTTTGATCGCCTTTTTAGGTTTAATGCCTTATCTCTGGATCAAGCCCTTGCTCGTCGCATTAACAATACTCAACCCAGCGGAGCTTGTTCGGTTATTCGTTGTTATCAAGCTGGGCGGAGGTTCTGTGTTGGGGCCTGAATATTATCAATGGGTAGAATGGATAAATGGATCGAAGGGTAATTTGTTGTTTCTGGGTGTCTGTCTGGTCTGGATGTTGAGCTCGATTCTGCTTGTATATTGGATATGGGAAAGGGGGCGCTCCCGTGGATAACCCATTAGTGAATGTAAAAGGAATCTCTAAGGTTATTAAGAAGCAAACATTAGTACAAGAGATTAGCTTTCAAATCCCCAGTGGGAGCATACTTGCACTATGTGGCGGTAACGGGGCAGGCAAAAGTACCGTTTTGCGAATGGTTGCCGGAATTTTTCAGCCTTCGGTGGGAGAAATCACAGTGGGTGGTCTATACTGGCACAAATCACGCAAACAATTCTCGAAACAAATTGGTTATATGCCGGATGATTATCAGTTCAATCATGGGCTGTCGGCGGAGGAAGCTCTGACTTTTTGGGCGGCTCTCCGTAGGGTACCCAAACGTAAAGCGAGAGTCAGCGAAGTACTTGCCTTAGTAGGTCTTGAGGATAAACGAAATCGTCTGGTCAATACCTTTTCCAAAGGAATGCGCCAGCGTATCTTATTTGCTCAGGCGTTGCTCGCCAAACCGCCCTTGCTAATTATGGACGAACCCACAAACGGCCTTGACCCTTTCTGGATGAATGAATTTGTAGACCTACTCCATAGGATCAAACAAGAAGGGCATACAGTAATTTTCTCTACGCATCAGTTAGAAATTGCAGATAAGATCGCCGACCAGATTGTTTTTCTAAGCCATGGAAGAAATGTTGGTTCAGGTCCAACCGAACAATTTCATGCGAAATTTGGTTCTCTGTATACAGCCTTTAATCATAGTCTGGGTTTGAAATGAGCATGCGTCGAATTGTTGCCTTGCTAGTGATTATCACGGCTGTCATGACTGTTGTATGGGTATTCAGCCATAATGAAAAAAGAGTTTCATCTGAAAGGATTGCAGTGGGCTCTATCGCTCCTGAATTTGAAGCTACTACACTAGAAGGTGAAAAAGTTCGTCTAAGCGATTTCCAGGGACAGATTGTGGTACTTAACTTTTGGGCCTCCTGGTGTACGTCATGTGTGCGAGAAATGCCCCTGCTTAATGACATTCACAAGTCCTCAAGTGCTCAAATTGAAACCTTGTTTATTAATGTCGGAGAGTCTAAAGCGACGGTATCAGAATATCTTAAGGATCATAGTTTTTCCTTTCCAGTTGTTATCGATGTTACTGGAAAAATATCTACTGCATACGAAGTTAGTGCACTTCCTGCCACGTTTATTATTAATAGAGAGGGGAACATCAGAAAGGCTATATTGGGTGAAATCACAGATTTCCCCTTGATGCAACAGTGGCTGGAGGATGCTGGGAATCTTAAATAATCAACTCATATACATATTTCGGTATACAGCTGGGGTGAGGTTCTCGAACCTTTTGAATGTTTTAATGAAATAGCCCGTATCACAGAATCCTAAATCATCGCTCACTTGATTAATTGGTGCGTCAGTGGACTCCAGCAGCTGCTTGGCCCATTCAATTTTGAGCCTATTAACAAAGATGGAGAAATTCTCTCCCGTTTCTTTTGTAAATATGCGGCTGAAATAACTGGAGCTGATATGACAAAGCTTGGCCATTTCTTTGAGGCTGAAATTCTCATTTTTGTGCGCATAGATGTAATCAAACGCAGGCTGAAGCACTGCATTCGAAGCGACGAACTTTTGAATCCCATTTTTCAATTTGGTCTCAATGAGTGCCCCTGACAGTTCTTGCTGGATGGATTGAATTTTTCGATAAGCACGGTCTGTCTCGTCGAAAGTTTCAGCTGATGTAGCTGCGTCAATATCTGAGGTCAGTACTCTTTTGTACAAATCGACTGTCGTACGCTTATGAATGGCTTCTTCCACAATATAGGTGCTTAGCTGTAGCAGTAAGTCAACGCATTTCGTTACTTCATCGTAGGATAAGATAGGAAGTGCCTCGTAATCCTCTTTGAGCGCTTTAAACTTCATATTCGCCTCTACATTAGGTGGCCTGGATACAATCTGCTCCAGATGCGACACGTCAGGTTCACGAAGCTTAAGCTGTCCGGCCATAATCGCACCAAGATATTGATTGTCAATAATAATTGGAATGGCGATATCGATGATATTGAAATGGCATAAATAAATATATGGCTTGTTCAAACGAACAGCTTCGATACCGGCACGTGCATCACACTTTTGGCAGTACTGGGAGAGGTTGGAATCCTGGCGCACGCCTTGGCAGAAAGGCTGACAGAAGCTGTGCTTAGTCACGGGAACGCCTTTATAATCAACGGTAAGGATCGCCATTTTAGTCACGAGCGATAAGGAGTCTTGCAACTTCTCCCATTTCTTCAAATCAATAATTTCTTCTAAATTAAATCGAGATTTGGGCATCACGATATTCTCCTAGGAAAGTTATAGAAACATATTGAACATTATAGCGAATTTTTCAACAAAAGGACAAGATAATACAATTTCTTTAAGAGAAGACAAAAAAACACGATAAGAAAACGCTTTATTTGAACCTTATTGTTTCATGCATACCGAAATGGAGCAATCTATAATATAACTATATACAACCTAGGAGGAATGAAA
The DNA here is from genome assembly GCF_037977235.1 of Paenibacillus sp. FSL K6-0276. NCBI lineage: Bacteria > Bacillati > Bacillota > Bacilli > Caryophanales > Paenibacillaceae > Paenibacillus > Paenibacillus sp. FSL K6-0276. The sequence goes on from NZ_CP150276.1 coordinate 3,044,643, forward strand.
ATGAGAAGAGCGTTTATCAGTCCGACGAAATATGTGCAAGGTGAGAATGAACTATTGAATTTAGGTTATTTTGTAAAAACATTCGGTGATTCCGCACTGCTCATTGCACATCCAGATGATGTCACACGTGTGAAAGAGAAATTGGAGTCAACTAAACTGAAATTTAATATAACCCTTGTTGAAAGCGGCTTCCATGGGGAATGCTCAAGACAAGAGGTCGCAAGATTGCAGGCTCTGGCCAAGGAGCATAAATGTGCATGCACGATTGGTTTGGGTGGAGGTAAGGCGATTGATACGGCAAAATGCGTAGCAGAAGGTGAAGCACTGATTATCGTTCCAACGATTGCAGCCACTGATGCACCAACAAGCCACTCCGCGGTCCTCTATACCCCAGAAGGTGAATTCGATGATTATGCTTATTTCAAGCAAAGTCCGAGTGTAGTCATGATCGATACAACAGTGATTGCCAAAGCGCCTACAAGATTTCTTGTTGCAGGGATGGGAGATGCACTCTCAACTTATTTTGAAGCTAGAGCTACAGCAAATTCTTATTCCAACGTGAATGCGGGCTTACCTTGCGGGGTTCGTGAAGGTGTTTGTGGGGAAGCCAAAGGGACGGTAACAGCACTAGGTCTTGCCAAACTATGCTATGAAACTTTGCTTGAGAATGGGTTCAAGGCGAAGCAGGCCTGCGATCTGAATATCGTAACGACAGCCTTGGAAAATATCATTGAAACGAATATTTTGTTATCGGGACTAGGCTTTGAAAGCGGAGGTTTGGCTGCGATTCATGCGATCCATAATGGTTTAACAGCTTTAGAGGGAACGCATCATTATTATCATGGCGAGAAGGTAGCGTTCAGTACGATTGCTCAATTGGTGCTTGAAAATGCTGACCGTACCGAATTAAAAGAAGTGCTGGACTTCTGTCTGTCGATTGGTCTTCCGGTGTGCCTAGCAGATATCGGAGTTGAGCAAGTAACTTACGAGGAACTACTTGAGGTTGCCAAAAAAGCATGTATTGCTGAGGAATCCATTCATTCGATGCCGTTCCCAATTACAGAAGAGGCGGTAGCATCGGCGATTATGGCTGCCGACCATTTAGGTCGTCAATACAAATTAAGTAAGGAGCTTTAAGATGAAGAAAATTATGAATAAGCCGGAAACGCTAGTCCGGGAAATGTGCAATGGACTTGTCTTGGCGCATCCTGAGCTTGATTTCAACGATAAATTCAAAGTGATTTCTAAAAAAGAGATCAACTCCGATAAAGTTACGCTAATTAGCGGTGGTGGAAGTGGGCATGAACCGGCCCATGCCGGATTCGTAGGTAGCGGTATGCTGGATGCAGCTGTGTGCGGCGATGTATTTGCTTCTCCATCACAGATTCAGGTTTATCAAGCGATCCGCCGCACTGCAAGCACCAAGGGAACTCTGCTTATCATTAAGAACTACAGCGGCGACATCATGAACTTTAAAAATGCAGCCCATCTTGCAAGTGAAGACGGTATTCAAGTGGAATATGTTAAGGTAGACGATGACATTGCCGTCGATGACAGTCTCTATACGGTAGGGAAAAGAGGGGTTGCCGGAACAGTTCTCGTTCATAAGGTAGCCGGGGCTGCGGCAGAAGCCGGACTGTCCCTGACGGAAGTAAAAGAAGCGGCGCAGCATGCGATTAACCATGTTCGAACCATCGGCTTCGCCTTTACTTCTTGTACCGTTCCTGCCAAGGGAAGCCCGACGTTTCATATCGAAGATCTCGAGATGGAATACGGTGTCGGAATTCACGGTGAACCTGGAATACGCAGAGAAAAAGCCGTGTCAGCGGATGAACTGGCACAGCGGATGGTTCCATCTTTGCTGAGTAACTTACAAATGAATGATGATACGCAGCAAGAAGTTGCTGTTCTGATCAACGGATTTGGTGGAACACCACTACAAGAGCTTTATTTGTTGAATAATTCTGTGATACGTGAGTTGACGGCCAAGAATAAGCAAGTGTTTAAAGTATTTGTAGGCAACTATATGACCAGCATCGATATGGCTGGCGCATCGGTGACGATTATGAAACTGGATGAGACGTTGAAGAAATGGTTATCTGCTCCGTGCGATACACCGGCATTGTCGGTTAAAGGTCCATTTGAGCCCGTGAACTATACCGAGATCATCAAGGAAGAGAAAGCAGACAGCACGGTATCCTTCAAGAATAATACCGATTCAGAAGCAGCGGTAGTTAAGAACAACCAGTTTTCCTTGCAAAATATCGTATATTTGATCGATCAAATGAGTGAGGTCATTATCGAGAATGAGGTGCCGTTCTGCGAGCTAGACGCCCACGCCGGAGATGGCGATTTTGGGATGAGCGTAGCTAAAGGCTTCAAGCAGCTAAAAGTAGAGTGGGAAGATATTCTAGCTAATCATCTCAGCAATGTCGGTGACTTCCTTGATGCGTGTTCATTGATCATCATGGAACATTGTGGTGGCGCCTCAGGACCGATCTGGGGATCGGGCTTCCGCGCAGCGAGCAAGTCCGCACAACAGAAGCAAGAGTTGTCCATTCAAGATTTTGCCAATATGATGCAAGCCGTCGTCAAAGGGATTCAGGATACGGGTGAAAGATCTTTCGGGAGAGGTGCTGTCGTTGGCGACAAGACATTAATTGATGCGCTTGTACCCTTTGCGGATACCTGGACACAATGCGCCGAACAAGGCGACGATATAAAGCTGGCAGCAACCAAAGCAGCAGAAGCAGCGGTTCTCGGCGCTCAGAAGACTGTGGAAATCGTTGCCCGTATGGGAAGAGCAGGCACCGTGGGTGAACGCAGCATCGGTTATCCGGATGCGGGAGCCTACGCGCTTGGGGTTATTTTCACAGAGCTAGTAAAAGCGATGAAATAAGTTCGAGTAAGCTTCACGCCACCGGACACTCATCCCAAACAGCAGCAGTCATAGACTGTTGCTGTTTTTATTTATATGCTACTTTCTTAACTTACCAGGTAGAGGGATATGCCTAATGGACTCAACTGGGTGATATAATAGCATCCATGGACCTGAGAAACGCATAACCTCTTTTATTCTTTGGCGATACTCCTTTTTGTAACAATGTATAGGGCACTTTGCACATGCTGTTTTTTCTTCACCGAATTGGCAGAGAGATAGTCTTTTACCAGCGTATTCATTTAAGCCCTGACATTCCTCGCATAAGACTTTTTGATGATGTTTTTTCTTACAATAAATACGAATCATTTTTTCAACAATTTCTTTTTCTTTTCGAATTTTCGGACCATCATTCAACTGTCTTTTTATTTGTGCTGCCATGTTGGTAAGATCCTTTCAATGTTATAAAAATGCATTCTACAATAACTATATCATCAAATTTTTAAAGGGAACTGGTACTTCTTTAACATTTCTATGGCAATTGCTATGAAAAATAAGTAAAGAAACTTGTTGATGAATGAGGTAGAATGCTTTAAGTGAAGTAAGGGGGGAAAGAATGAGTAATATAAATAATGGTGGATATATTGCACAAATAATAGGTGGTAATGAATTATGGGAACCTTTGTGGGGACTTAAAACAAGATTAACGGAAACAGAATCGTATTTATTAAATTCATTTCCGGTACGCAGACTGCATTTTATTCATCATAGTGGTTGTAGCACTATTACACGATATTGGACATAGCCCTTTTAGCCATGTTTTAGAACAGATAGAAGGTATTGATCACCATAAAAGAACAAAGGAGTTACTACATTCCCCTGAGATAAGTGATATCCTTTCAAAGTACGATTATGAACCTAGTGTAATCTTTGATTTAATTGAAGGGAATACAATAAGTCCTCTACGAAATAAAGATAATAAGATTCATTTGGATCATCTAGATTCATGGGTGCGGAGTGCGCAAATCACAGGGCTTCTACAATCACCAGCTCAGTTATTATCCAAATTAGAATTAGAGGGCAACTATATTTCGACGGATTTTGAAACTGCCGAGTTATTATTACAACTTATTATTTCTGAAGCAAAATTTCATTGTTCGGAAGTTAATATTGGGCCGAATGTTATTTTAAAGCATTTAGTTACTAAATTAATCGAACACAATGTTATAACTGTCGAGGTAATCTGTGAAATGACGGATTCCAGACTAGAGTCTTATTTAATAAGTTGTGAGCAGACAAAAGAAGAGGCAAATCGTTTATTTTACCGTCCACAAGAGATAAAGGTAACTCGTAGAGAAGGAAACGATGCTTCAAATCATTACATATTTGTTCTGAATAAACTATATTTATCGGAACCCGTCATCAATAATGGAAAGGTGTCAGTGACTTCGTTAACCTCTTATCTGATACTTGAGCAACTAAGTTCATTCTTGGGTACTTACCACATTTGTTGGAATGACTAAATGATTATGAATTGATTCCTTTATTGCCGCTTTAAGATATCTGTCGTATGCTTCAACATACGATTTAAGAGATTTCGCCGTTCCGTTTTTAAAACAGTGCTCTTTAATGCTTCACGGATGGGAATGACCTCTGAAATTTTCCTGCCACCGTTTGTTACCCTTCTATCGGCGCAAGTCGGGATGTAATCTATGTTCGTTATACTCGTGTTACCACTATTGTCCTTTTTGATTGTGAGCGTAAGGATGATTCCGCTTTGTGTATAGGGATTATTCTTAAGCTTAGTCGAAACAAAATTACCGAGCGAGTAACTAACGAATTGCTTCTTTCCCCGAACCGCTAAGGGTTGAAGCACATGAGGATGAGATCCCAGAATGATGTTTGCACCATTTTTAAAAAAGAGGTTTACCAGCTGCTTTTGCCGCTTGTTTGGTGTGTACTGATATTCGTTTCCAAAATGCATATAAAGTAAGATTAGATCGACTTTCTTTTTTAAATCTCGTATTTCTCTAATGATTTTATTGGTTTCTATCCGATTGACTAGCCATGGCTGATTAACAGGTACGGGGATTCTATTGGTTCCTGCAGTGTAGGAGAGAATTCCAACTGTAATCCCATTAACGTTTTTGATAAGAGTATGCTTGGATTCTTGTACTGATCTTGATGTACCGGTATGATCGATTCCACTACGGTCCAGTACTCGCAATGTCCGAATCAGGCCCGAGGCACCATAGTCCATGCAGTGATTGTTCGCTGTCACTAATACATCGAATCCAGCTTCTTTTAGCGCCGGGGCTAATTCGTCTGGGCACTTGAATATTGGACCTCCAGATCGTGGACTTTTTCGGCATTCTCTTCCGTTTCCGGCAAAGGTGGTTTCGAGATTACCGATCGTTAGATCCGCCTGTCTTAGATAAGGAGCTACTTTTGCAAACAGGGGAGTGAACGAATAGGTTCCGTCCGATTGTTTAGCATCTGAAATTATATAACGTTTGACCATAAGGTCTCCCACTGCAGCTATTTGTATTTCGGTCATCATAATCCACCTTTTTTCGTTTTCATTTAGAATATGGAAGAAAGGTGATATGGGTTATTTTTTTTGCAAATTGAACATCAAGTAATATACAATAATTTTTTTGAAAAGAAGAGGGAAGCTTTATGCAAAGGATTCAAAATTCTAAAATGTACTTTATATTTATTCACATATTTTTATTGATCTTATTGTGTACCTCCATGTATGCCTATTCTCCATGGATTCGTATGAAAGTGAAGGGAATTCTTGAACCTGCGGACAAAGTATATACCATTGCTCACCGTGGCGCATCGGGATATGCTCCTGAGAATACTATTCCTGCATTCGAACTAGCTATGGATATGGAGACTGATTATATCGAGTTAGACATTCAGTTAACTAAGGATCGGGTACCTGTAGTTATTCACGATGAAACTGTTAATCGCACCACAAATGGAACAGGTTACGTTAAGAATTTTACCTTAGAGGAGATTTCGAAATTAGATGCTGGCTCATGGTTTAACGAAAAGTATCCCATGTTTGCTAGAGATCAATATGCTGGATTACGTATTCCGACTTTAGAAGAGGTATTTGAAAGGTTTGGAAAAGAAGTGGACTATATGATTGAGATTAAAGATCCCGCTTTGAATCCGAATATTGAAACCATATTAAACGAACAAATTGAAAAATATAATCTGTCGGATCATGTTTCCATACATTCATTTAGTGAGTCGAGTTTACGTAGGTTTCATTCCATTAACGCAGAGATCCCTCTTTATCAAATTGTCTGGTATAATATTCCGGTTTATAAAATACCAGAATCTTATATCAATCGAGTAAAAACGTATGCGGTCGGTATTAGCCCTAACTTTCAAAGAATAAATTCGTCCTATGTCGCACAGGTGAAAAATTCTGGGCTAAAGGTATTTCCATATACAGTGAATTATCAAGTCAATATGGACAAAGCTGTAATTTGGGGCGTAGACGGGGTACATACCAATTTTCCTGACCGTTTTAATGAAGTGATTAAGAATAATAAGAAGTGAGGAAATAAGAATTCAACTATCGGAAATTCATATGCCAAATACATCGATTTCAGAGACAGGATACCATGTTTTTGAATCGACGTCTTTAAAATACACTTGAATAGTATAGGTACCTTTTGTATTAAAGGAATAAGTAAACTCGTTGGTTTTGAACCAAAAGTTTTCTTCACTTTTCTTAATTTGTTGATTATCAATGGTTTCTGTTTTATCCGCAGGATCGGTGATCGTAAGTTTTATATCTGAAATTTCTGTTTTTAAATGATCCACTTGTAATAAAGTAGAAAACGCAAAGCGGGCAGGGCTTTTTACCTTACCGAAGATCTCTCCATTGTTATCAAGCAATACCATATTCACGTTTGGCTTGTAGATTCGAACCGCTTTACTTGTTTCGTCCAAGGCGATTAAAGCAAACAAATTTTTAGAGAGCTGTTCAGCAGGTAAGAGAATATCTCCCTCGGACAATATCGCTGCCTGTTTTTGTACCACATTATTGAAATATAATGAAACTTCTGATTGGTTCGATGCGGCATAAATCATTGTTCCCGGCAAAATCATTATGCAAAGTACTAATAAAGTCAGTTTAATTATTTTTCTCAATGAAATCTCCTCCTTTATATTTGTTATGTTAATTATACCTATAAGATGGAAGATAGTTTCTTTTATGCAATTAATAAAACAAAACAATCCATTTTTTGAGTTTCATTTTGTATCTCCTTTTTCTAAAAAACAGTAGATAATTTCATCAATCTCTTTTGTACTAATCTGAATTATCCAGTGTCATATACCAACTCCTTCTTTTAAGGTCAACGAACATTATCAATTAACTCTTCTCAGGAGTTTTATAAGAATGTAACAAAACATTGTGGCATAAAAATATCATTGGGACTAGATTTCATTTGACAGAGGAGATGCGTTTGGTAAAATTATACATAGGTTTTATTAATAGGAGGTTAGCAATGGATATCGCCATTGAGTTAATTGAAAGTATGTTAGTTAAATTTAGATCGGAAAAGAAATGGACGCTTCAAGCACTTGAGCAATGTACCCAAGAGGATATTACTTGGTCCCCAACCGTGGAAAGTAACAGTATTGCAAATTTAGTTGCTCACATTAGCGGGGCAGTGCACTCTCGAATTGAAACCATTCTTTTAGATATTCCTGATATAAGAGATAGAGAGAGGGAGTTTGAACGAGGGCTAGAAATGACAAAAGAACAAGCCATAACAATGACCAGGGATGCTTTTGATATTCTCATTCAATATCTTGAACGGCTACAATCTAACCCGGAGTTATTGATGACCCAACCCTTTCTTAATTTACCACCACTTACATATAGCCAAGTAAATAACGAGACTACCGCTCTTAATCTCATGATAGCGATGGTAAGAGAAGTACATTATCATACAGGCCAAATCATCTATGCAGCAAAAATAAGAAAGGGACAGCTTGTATGGCAATGACAATTTAACTACAGAAAACGTTCCATTCAATAACAAAGGACTGCCAAGAGGCAGTCCTTTGTTCACCTAACTAGAACCCTCTCACACTGCTTGGGGTTACTTTTCTATGCTTTTTGAAAGTCCGGCTAAAATAGTAGATATCGCTGAAGCCAGTAGTGGTAGCGATTTCAGAAATCGTTAGCTGGGTATGTCGGAGCAAATAATCTGCACGGTCTAATCGGACAGCATTTATATATTCCGATATCGTATGCCCAGTTAATTCCTTGAAGAGACGACTGAAATGGAAGCGGCTTAGCCTTGTTAGTGCCGCAAGTTCATCAACTTGAATCGGCTCCTGGTAATGGGTATCGATATAACGCAAAACAGGTGCGAAGCGTTCAACGGTCTGAATACGTCTTTCTTGCTCAGCCTGTGAGAGTACGGTGACGATATGTCTGCGCAATAGCAGCGTTAGCAGGCGGTATAGCTCGGACTTGACGGCCAGCTCATACCCAAATTCGCGAAGTTCCAGTTCCCGAATAATCGCCAGCGCACAGTCCGTAATGTGCTGATCCCCCCGGATATGGTTACGTAACAGCAGCTGGTTCTGCTGAATCGGGGCGATGAACTTGGTCTCGGCAGCGTCGCTTACCGCACTATGCAACAAAGAAGTATCTGCAATAATCGCATAATACAATAAATTAGAAGAAGCGCTCACCCCATAATGTAGCTCGTTGCTGTTCACAGCAACTAAATCGCCAGCCCGTACGTTGATCGGTGTTCGTCCGCATTCAAAAACAGCCTCACCGCTTTCAATAAACAGAAACTCAAGATGCTCATGCCAATGATGTGGGAACAACAAAACTCCCTCTTGGTTGAAGCGCTGGGTATGTACTTTAATCGGAAACTCGGGATCCGGCATGTCCATGGGTTCCTGAAGATGTTTATCATAGTCCAACATTTATTGACTGCACCTCCTATAGCACAATTGTACAAATGAAACCGCAAGGCTCTGCATGGTGTTTAGGGTTGAAATCATTATAATACGAATCATACCCTATGCAAAATAAAGGAGAGAGTGTTGATGGATATGATCAAAATTGGCGTAATAGGAACCGGCTCTATCTCCGGCATGCACTTAAGTGCTTACCGGAATAATCCGCAGACAACCATATATGCGGTATGTGACCTGAATGAAGAGCGTGCACGAGCTGTTGCTACTGAGTATAACGTGGAAAAAGTATACACGGATTATCGTGAACTGCTGGCTAATTCCGAAATAGATGCAGTCAGCATCTGCACATGGAACAACTCTCATGCTGAGATCAGCATCGCGGCGCTTGAGGCAGGCAAGCATGTACTTGTGGAAAAGCCGCTTTGCCGCACGGTTGAAGAAGCGCTTCAAGTTCAGCAGGCAGTGGAAAAGAGCGGCAAAACTTTGCAAGTAGGCTTTGTACGACGTTATGACTCCAATGCCCAGCTACTTCAGACATTGGTGGAACAAGGAGAATTCGGCGAAATCTACTATGCGAAGGCGACGACGTTCCGGAGACTCGGCAATCCCGGCGGCTGGTTCAGTGATATTGAACGCTCCGGCGGCGGACCACTGATAGATATCGGCGTCCACGTGATCGATCTGTGCTGGTATTTGATGGGCCGTCCGAACCCAGTATCGGTAAGTGCCAATACCTACCGGAAGCTTGGCAATCGTTCTAATATCAAGAATCTTTCTTTCTATAAAGCGGCTGATTACGATGCAGCGAACAATACGGTGGAAGATTTAGCAAATGCACTAATTCGTTTTGAGAATGGAGCTTCGCTGATGGTCGATGTTAGCTTTACACTGCATGTTAAGGAAGACGAGCGCTCGGTGCGCCTGTACGGTGACAAGGGTGGTTTTGAAATTGATCCTGAGATAGTCATCGTCAAAGAACAGGCGGATACGATCGTCAATACTTATCCGCAGACCGATCATAAGGGGTTTGAGTTCAACAGTGCATTCCAGAATGAAATTAATCATTTTGCGAACAACATCAGCACCGGCGCTACACCGATTAGTCCTGTGCAAGACGGCGTTACAATCATGAAAATACTCGGTGCGATCTATGAATCCGCAGCCAAAGGTGAAGAGGTGAAACTATGAAGTTAGGAATCAGCACTTACAGTCTGCATTCAGCTTTTTCGACGGGTGAGCTCACGCTTGAAGGTGTCATTGAGACGATCGCCGATCTGGGCGCGGAGCATGCGGAGATTGTACCCTTGGGCATCAATTTGGTTGAAAATCCTGAGCTAATTGATCAGATCGTACGAACGGCAGCGGGTCGTGGACTAGAGTTGTCCAATTATGCTATCGGGGCGAACTTTGCCGGGCTGGAGACAGCGGAAAGACAGCGGGAAGTCGAGCGGGTAAAGCGGGAAGTAGACGTCTGTGCGGCATTAGGCATTCAGCGGATGCGGCATGATGTAGCCTCGTCAAATGATCTATCAATCACGCATTTTTTGGAAGAGCTTCCACATTTGGCTGAAGCCTGCCGAGAAATTGCCGATTATGCCGCAGGTTTGGGCATTACGACCAGTGTGGAGAATCATGGATACTTTATTCAGCACAGCGATCGTGTACAGGCGTTGGTTCACGCAGTAGGAAGAGACAACTTCCGTACAACACTCGACATTGGCAACTTCCTGTGCGCAGATGAGAACCCACTTATTGCTGTGACTAACAACATCAAGCTTGCTTCGATGGTGCATTTCAAAGATTTTTATATTCGTCCGCAAGACCGCCAGCCTGGCGAAGGTTGGTTCCAGTCCTCCGGTGGGAACTGGTTGAGAGGTTCCATCGTTGGTCAAGGAGACATCGATATGCCGAGTGTAATTCGAATCGTTAAGGAAAGCGGTTACGACGGATATATCTCTGTAGAATTTGAGGGAATGGAAGAGTGCCGCAAGGGCACAAGACTTGGGTTGGAATACATCAAGCGGGTTTGGAGCCAAATCTAATTCATTATAAAGGAGGATATTGCCATGATTAAACCAATTATCACTAACAAAATCGGCGTCATCGTAGACAGCTTTCAGGTCGGAGTGAAAGAGGGATTGCGCAAGGCAAAAGAAGCTGGGGCAGATGGAGTTCAGATTTATGCGGTGCAAGGCGAATTTGATCCCGCTAACCTTTCTCAGTCAGTCCGCCGTGAATGGAAGGATTACATCGCTTCGCTGGGTCTCGAAATTTCTGCCCTCGTCGGAGATTTGGGCGGACATGGTTTTCAGGACCCTGCACAGAACCGTGCCAAAATCGAAAAGTCCAAACGCATTATGGAACTGGCCAAGGAGCTAGGTACAGATATAGTAACTACACATATCGGTATTGTTCCCGCTAATCCGGACAGTAAAATCTATGAAACCATGCACATCGCCTGCGAGGAACTCAGCAGATATGCACATGAGATGAATTCTTACTTTGCGATTGAGACTGGGCCGGAACCCGCTGCGTGTCTGAAGACGTTCCTAGACGGTCTGGGTTCCAGAGGGGTTTCTGTCAATTTTGATCCGGCCAATATGGTGATGGTGACTGGTGATGATCCCGTGCAAGGTGTTCATACACTAAAAGACTACATTGTACACACCCATGCTAAAGATGGTCTCAAACTTGCCGATATCGATCCGCGCGATGTTTACGGTCAATATGGTTATGAAGCACCAGCATTAGACCATGAGAAGATGGCTGAAATGGCCGAGACCGGCTCGGCGTTCCGTGAAGTTCCACTTGGAGCAGGTTCTGTCGACTGGAACAATTATCTGCAAGCGCTGAACGACATCGGTTATACAGGATTCCTGACCATAGAACGGGAAGTTGGCACTAATCCAGAGGAAGATATCCGCCAGGCTGTGAATTTTTTAAAGGGTTTTCGGGTCTGAACACAGTAGTGATAAAGATTAAATAGTTCATCCAAACAGTCCCTGTGAAAAGAGATCCTACATCCATTGGGACTGTTTGTATTTATATAGTGTCCCTTTTGCGAATTATAATTGACGTTCCTTGGTATGAATCTTTGACAGCAGGTAACTTCATCGGTCCAAAATTAATCATTAATGAATTTGTGGCATACAGTAATTTCGCTCCACTTATTGATACTTTATCTCAAAAATCAGTGGTGATTATAAGCTTTGCACTTTGTGGTTTCGCTAACTTTTCTTCTCTAAGAATTTTACTTGGAGGACTTGGCAAACTGTCACCTAAACGCAGACCGGACATTGCTCGCTTAGGTGTAAAAGCCATCATCGCTGGCGCACTAGCATCTTGTTTAAGCGCCGCTATTGCAGGTATGATTATCAGTTAATAAACGTTGCACATTTTTCAAAGAAAAGGTTTACCAGGTGACACTCTTTCTCAACGCAAAATAAAGCCGATGATCTAAACCAAAAGATCATCGGCTTTTTGTTTGCTTAAGTAAGGTAATGGGAATTGTATCCTTTAACGCAGTTCACTTGGAGTCCGTTGTTTAATCTGTTTAAATACTCTGTTGAAGGTACGGATATTAGTGAAACCGCACTCCAGGGCGATATCCAAAATGGATTTGTCTGTGGTCAGCAGCAGCTGTTCTGCCTGGTTGACTCGGATGTTGCTAAGGTACGCAATATAGCTCATACCCGAAAGACTCTTGAAGAAGCGGGAGAAATAAAAGAGGCTCATATTGGCTTGCCTTGCAGCGTCAGCAAGTGTGATGGGATGCATGTAGTTGACGTCGAGGTATTCAAGAACCCCTTGCATAATCTTCATGTTAGTGATGCGTCTTTTATCTTTCTGTGGATTAATCTTATCCAAAGGAACATGCCGTAAAATGAGTCCGCTCCACTCGTGCAATAGGCCAATGATTACCTGTTCATGATATTCCAGCTTTTGATTATATTCACCCATAAGTTCCTGCAGGATCAGAGGAAGACGTTTGTTGATACCTACCTCTTCTTCTCGTGTAGCTATTCGTTTCTCAATAAATGGTGAAGTCAGTCTCACATTCAGGGGCCATCCTCCAGGAAAACCGATTAAAGAAGGATTGAATATAACCATCATTATCTTGGAGCTGCTGCTTTTACTGTCATAGTAGTGGATGTCTCCACTGCTGCATATAGCCATATCACCTGTTTTCAAGACCCTCATTTCAGAATTGATTCCCATCCGAATTGAACCTTCAAATACATAGACTATCTCAAGATCGTTATGCCAGTGGGCTATAAAATCAAATTCATTAGACACTATTACAGTGAAGGGGAAAGTCGAATGGTAAGTTCTATTTTCGTGAAAGGCTTTCATGAGATCTCCTGTTCATGCGATTCGAATTTTATGTTCACCTCTAAAACTTAGCAAAAAATGACCATTCCTACAAGTGAAATGGCGAGCACTCCTCTACGATCTGGATTACAATTTCATCAGATGGACGAAAGGTTGACTACATATATAAAGGAGATTGCAGGATGACGAAGAAGGCATTGATTGTAAAAGGTGGATGGGATGGGCATGAACCAAATGAAGTAGCCGCAATTTTTGCTGGCATTCTAGAGGATGAAGGCTTTGAAGTTGAAGTGTCTGATACGCTGGAGAGCTTCAACGGTGCAGAGAAGCTTGCGGACTTAAGCCTTATTGTACCGGTATGGACCATGGGAGAAATCAGCAATGATCAGGCATCTTCGGTTCTGAAGGCAGTAGCTTCTGGAGTAGGAATTGCCGGTTGTCATGGAGGGATGTGCGACTCTTTCCGTAACAATACAGAGTGGCAATTTTTGACCGGGTCACAATGGGTAGCGCATCCATTTAATGATGGGGTAGAGTACGAAGTTAATATCGTACACTCCGGCTCAAGTCCCATTGTGGAGGGCATCCAAGACTTCAAGGTGAAATCGGAACAATATTATTTACATGTGGATCCTGCGGTGGATGTTTTGGCAACAACTGCGTTTGTGATGAGTGAGGGTGAGCATTCAGCGAATGGTGTCATCACGATGCCCGTTGTATATACGAAGAAATGGGGAAAAGGGAAGGTTTTCTATAATTCACTTGGACATCATGCAGATGTTTTCGATATTCCAGAAGCCAAGGAACTGATGCGAAAAGGCTTTTTATGGGCGGCTAACTAAAACTGAGATAAGGTGGGAATGATCTTGCGCAAAGTGAAGGTAGGTATAGTCGGCTGCGGAAACATCAGCAGCATTTATTTTGAAAATTTGAATGGGACCTTCGTTAATACTGAGGTTTATGCTTGTTCCGACTTGGATAAAGGACGAGCAGAGCAAGCGGCGGAGAAATATGGAGTTCCTCATGTATGGACGACAGAGCAATTAATTGCTTCGGAAGAGATTGAAATTGTCGTTAATCTAACAACGCCTAATTTTCATTTTGACGTGTGTAAGCAAGCCTTACTAGCAGGTAAACATGTGTATGTGGAGAAGCCATTATCCCTTTCCTTGGAGAATGGCACCGAGCTAGTTCGCCTTGCGAAGGAAAAAAACCTGTTCCTCGGCTGCGCACCAGATACTTTTCTCGGAGGTGGTCTGCAAACCTGCAGTAAGCTGATTGCGGATGGATATATCGGACAGCCGGTGGCGGCAACTGCCTTTATGCTCTGTCATGGACATGAAAGCTGGCATCCTGATCCGGAATTCTATTATAAAGCCGGTGGCGGACCCATGTTTGACATGGGACCCTACTATTTAACCGCGCTGGTGTCCTTGTTGGGCCCAGCTAAAACAGTATGCGGTATCACTAAAACCTCCTTTCCTCATAGAACGATCACTAGCGAAAAGAAGTTTGGTAAAGTCATTGATGTAGAAGTACCTACACATGTTGCTGGAACGATTGAGTTTGACAGTGGTGCCGTGGCAACGATGATCACTAGCTTCGATACTTGGCACAGCACTTTGCCGAGAATCGAGATCTACGGATCGCTAGGAACTTTGATCGTACCGGACCCCAACAACTTCGGAGGGCCGATCCTTATGCGCCCGGCTAACAGCCCGGAATTCCAAGAGATCCCGCTTATCTACAATTATGCAGATAACAGTAGAGGCATAGGAGTAGCGGATATGGCCCGCTGCATCGACACGGGGGAAACGCCGCGCGCAAACGGAGAACTCGCCAATCACGTACTTGAGATTATGCATGCATTCCATACAAGTTCCGACTCTAAGCGGTATGCGGAGCTGGTCACTAGCTGCGAGCAGCCCAAGCCACTGCCGCTGGGCTTAGTTAAAGGGTATTTAGGATAGTATTTTCCTGGAGTAAAATACTGAAGGTTACACTGCAGATAATCAGCTTACAAAAGGGTAGAAGACAGATCCATAAGTCTTCTACCCTTTTTGGTCTGATGTATTGCAGCATACCCGAAATTCTCACCACACACTTACCAGACAGGTCTTAATCTCGTTGGTAATTTATCTTCATTTGCTTCATAAACAAGTCTTGTTAGATCTTCTTTGAGCATTTGAAGTCGTTCGGTACCTATGTTTTCAATCCAACGTTGCTCAATCT
This sequence comes from Paenibacillus sp. FSL K6-0276, assembly GCF_037977235.1. Lineage (NCBI taxonomy): Bacteria > Bacillati > Bacillota > Bacilli > Caryophanales > Paenibacillaceae > Paenibacillus > Paenibacillus sp. FSL K6-0276. Next base: position 3,060,058 of record NZ_CP150276.1, read on the forward strand.
CTGTTAGTATCTTCTCTTTTTCTTTCACTACTAACCAACCTCGTTCGGTCAAAATAATAATTTTCCCTCTCATATCAGTGGGATGAGTTTTGCGCATTACATAACCACTTTTCTCAAGATAATCCACCATTTTACTTACAGCTTGTTTAGAAATTCCTAAATATTCAGCGAGTTCTATACCTGTTGCTCCGTTTGGAGTAATACATTTAAACATAAAACCATGTACAGGTCTAATATCTCCAAATCCTAATTCACGCAATCTATCATGTAGTTCATTAATTGATGTACTTAAGGATAATGATAAAAGTGATGTCAGATCCAATTCACTAAATACTTCCTGAGTCATACATAAAACCTCCTCAAATAAAGTCAACTTAGTTGACTTTGTTCGAAATACATTGTACTATGCAGAATGTAGTCAATCAAGTTGACTATATTTCGGTTGTGTAAAAAAGGTATTCACTGAAACAGAATTAATAAATTATGGAGGGTTCTCATGACTAATATTGTTAAAATTAGAGCTAGTGTATTTATTCCAATATCTTGGACTGATCCTAGAAAGGATGCAGAAACAGGAAACGTGATCCAATTTGAAGGTGACTCACGCGAATTCACACCCTATGCTGTCAACGCTATGCGTTCCAGAGTTGAACAAGAAGTAGTTGTGGATTTTTACAAAAAAGAAATTTTCACATATGCAAATACTGGCATTACAACAGAAAGAGTTACAACTCCAGATGGTTCTGTTAATAAAAAAACAGGAAAAGCTAGTACAGATGGTATTTTGTGCACTGATATTGTATGGGGTTCTGATGACGTCAAGTTTCAAATGAGTGCAAGTGCTAGCAATCCATTAAATGCATATGCACCTCCTGTTGACTATCTATTAATAGTCCATGTCAAAAAAGATGGTACTGTCGATATGCAAGGAGCACACGATGGATTTCCTTGTTTTGAATTTTATAAGCAAGTGAACTTTGGACCGTTTGAACAAATGTATACGCACGATTTCAGAGAAACTGGTGATACTCCTGCAGCTATGGCTGGAGAAATGGAGTATAGTTTTAAAAAAATATTATAAACAACATAAGAGTGAACAATCAGGAGGAACAAAGAATGACAACAGTTTTATTTGTAAAAGCAAACAATCGCCCAGCGGATCAGTCGGTTAGTGTTAGATTATATGAGGCATTTTTAGCGAGCTATAAAGAATCACATCCAAATGATACAGTGGTAGAGCTGGATTTATACAATGAGGAATTGCCTTACGTAGGAGCAGATATGATTAACGGTACATTTAAGTCTAGTAGAGGATTAGATTTAACAGTAGAAGAAGCAAAAGCAGTAGCTGTTGCTGATAAATATTTAGATCCATTCCTTGCAGCCGATAAAGTCGTATTTGGTTTCCCTTTATGGAATTTAACCATCCCAGCTGTACTACACACATATATTGATTACCTAAACCGCGCGGGCAAAACATTTAAATATACGCCAGAAGGTCCAGTGGGTCTTATTGGAAATAAAAAAATAGTATTATTAAACGCAAGTGGCGGTGTATATTCTGAGGGACCAAAAGCTGATGTAGAAATGGCTGTTAAATATGTAACAAGTATGATGAGCTTCTTCGGTGTAAAAGACATGGAGACCATTGTGATTGAAGGACACAACCAATTCCCTGATAAAGCAGAAGTGATTATTGCTGAAGGGCTTGAAAAGGCTGTTAAAGTATCAAGTACGTTCTAATTAACAAAGCGCTTGTCACTCTAAAGGGCAGTACCAGCACTTTTATAGCGGTGGTACTGCTTTTTTATTCGCCTATCTCGCTATTTTTGGAGAGTGCGTAAAATCGATAGAAAGAAGGATTACATTACAATGGAACGTTTATGGACAAAAAACTTTATCATGCTGACCATTACAGCTTTATTACTATTTAGTGGTTTTTATTTACTAATGCCAACACTGCCTATGTTTATCAAACAATTAGGTGGAAGTGAATCTCAAGTTGGATTAATTATTGGAGTGTTTACAATATCGGCAGTAATTTTCCGTCCTATTATTGGAGGATTAATGGATCGGTATGGTCGACGAGTATTTATAATAAGCGGATTACTATTTTTTGCAATAACAATGTATTTTTATGATTGGGTAACAGGCATTATGTTTTTAGTAGTATTACGTATCCTCCATGGAGTCAGCTGGGCAGTTGCTACAACTTCGATAGGAACGGCTGTGACTGATGTTATTCCACAATCTCGTCGTGGAGAAGGAATGGGATGGTATGGACTAGCAATGACATTAGGAATGGCATTAGGACCAATCGTTGGTCTTTGGGTAACAAAATCATATTCATTTCATTACCTATTTCTTCTATGTACAGTATTAGCATTGATTGCATTCATACTTGGATTTGGTGCGAAAGTTCCAGCAGTTCAAAATACATCAAAAAAACCAATATCATTTTTTGAAAAAACAGTTTTACCTATTGCTATTGTTACATTTTTCTTATCTTTTACTTTTGGAGGCATAACAACATTTTTACCACTGTTTGCTGCAAACATAGAAGTTAATACGGGTACTTTTTTCTTAGTCTATGCAGTCACACTTGCAGTAATTAGACCACTTACAGGGAAGATTTCCGATAAATATGGGGAAGGGGTCATTATTGTTCCTGCTCTTTTCATTCTGATAGTCGCACTATTCGTCCTAACAATGTCTAAAGGACTTATTGGAGTAGTTATTACTGCTATTTTGTACGGAATTGGATTCGGATCAGCACAACCGGCTCTTCAAGTAGCGATGATTCGATTAGCTCCACCAGTGAAAAGAGGTGTAGCGAACGCTACATTCTTAACTGCTTTTGATTTAGGAATTGGTTTAGGAGCTATTCTACTAGGATTTGTTTCACAGCTCATGGGATATCAGATGGTATTTATTACTTGTGCAATATCTGGGTTTATTAGTCTGGTGCTTTTTATTTTGTTTGTAAAAAAGACACTAAAAACAACCTGATCCGAACCTTCGTTAACAACGGAAGACTTGATTTCATGGGGTTATATGATAGGATTTTGGATGAGGCAAGGCTCCATTAAGATTTATGAATAGGAGGTTAGGTATGCAAGAAAATACGTTGATTGCCTCGGATTTTAGGTTTTCAATAAACCTCCCTGAAGACGCTATCGCTTCCTGGCATCAGGAACTAGAGGTAATGTATATCTTGCAGGGAACTGGGGTACTACAGCTGGATGACAAGCAGTTTGCCTATGAAGTTCGGCAGGATGACATTATTGTATTGAACAGCTACCAACTGCACTCCTTGGAGATGCAAGGTTCGGGCAAAGCACTGTCGTTGTTTATCTCGCCCGCATTTTTGGCAGTTTTTTGTCCTGAGATTGAAAGTATAATTATAGAGTGTAAGTCTTTTCTGTATCCGAAGGAGGAGCAAGCTCGTTATAATTTACTCCGCAGTGAGTTCGCCAGCGTATTCCAGGCCTATTACAAAAACGAATCTCGTTTACCTATATTATTACGTAGTCGTGTGGGGGTACTGCTGAACAACCTTGTGCATAATTTTCTTGAGCAGAACAAGCCTAAGGATCCCTCCAAATCCCCAAGCAGGGAAAGGTTGCGTAAAGCTACCGATTATATTCACCGACATTACCGGGAGAATATTACACTGAGTGGACTAGCCTCCACTATCTATTTAAGTAGCTCCTACCTATCTCATTTATTTCAGAAACAGCTTGGTCTTACTTTCACTGCCTACCTTACGAATGTTAGGTTGAGTCAGGCTGTGTCTCTACTTCGTAGTGAAAGAACGATCACGGACATCGCCTCAGAAGTTGGGTTTCCAAGTACCAACGCGTTGATCGATGCCTTCAAACGGCGTTTTAGCGTTACACCAGGGCAATACCGTCTCGTAAATGAGCAAGATGTCGCTGAGTCTAAGGAGAACAATACGGCAAGTGTGGGATTCTCGACCGATTTTTCTACACTGATGCAGCATTTGCAACACCCCGAGCAATCCAATGTCAAACCCCAAGTCAACGAGATACATGATCTTCATGTGGACACTAGCCGTAAGATTCGGACGCTGAGTCATAACTGGCGGACATTGATTAATGCAGGATATGCCAAAGATCTGTTGAATGGCGCGGTACAAGCGCAAATACGAAAGATCCAAAAGGAGATTGGCTTTCGCTATATGCGCTGCAAAGGTCTGTTGGACGATGACATGATGATATATGTCAGCAAAATGTCGGGCAGCATAGATTATAACTTTGTTTATATTGATGAGGTACTGGACTTCATGCTTTCAGTCGAGTTACAACCTTATGTGGAATTCAGTTATATGCCCTCAGCATTAGCGAGAGAAGCCGTGTTTCCATTCAAGAGGCCAAGCATCTTATCTATGCCCGAAAAATTAGACGAATGGCTCGCCCTTGTGACTTCTCTTGTTCGGCATTTCATTGACCGGTATGGGATCGAGTCAGTTCGGGAATGGAGGTTCGCTCCATTCGTGAGTCCAGAGTTTTCGAGCTATGGTGTGTTTACAATGGAAGAATACTGGGTGCTTTATCGAGAGACCAGCCTCGCGATCCGTGCTATCGATCCACTGCTTCATATCGTTGGTCCAGGAAGCAACATTGATTCAAGTGATTTAATCAGCGACTTTCTAGTGTCTTGCAGTAAGGGTACCTGTATGCCCGACTCATTGGCTCTACGTGCTTATCACAGCATATTACCATCACAAGAAGACACTGGTCTAAAGCTTATGGCTGAGGATGAAGCTTTTGCTCTTGCTGCAAGCGGCGATGAACAGTTTTTGGGGCACGCGTTGCACAAGGTCAAAAAGCTACTGCGTCAACGTGGTTTCGGCAATCTGCCCGTAATTCTTGAAGAGTGGAGTAATAGCATATGGCAGCGTGATTTGTGCAACGATACCTCCTACAAATCCGCTTTTCTATTCAAAAACATTCTGGAAAACTACGACCAGTTTGAGGCTATGGGATACTGGTCGTTAAGTGACCATATGGAGGAGATCGTTCCTTCGTCGGATCTTTTTCATGGCGGGTTTGGTTTATTCACTCGCGGGGGATTGCCCAAAAGCTGTTATCGTGCGCTGCAGTTGTTGCGGTATGCAGGAAGCTGCCTGATAGCTGAAGGTGATGGGTATTTTATAACTTCTTCAAAAGGTGAAATACAGATATTTTTATATAATTATTGTCATTATGATACACTGTATCGCTATCGCCATACCACTCACCTGACTCAAACCGAACGGTACAACGTGTTCAATATACGCAATTCCCGTCAGTATCACATTTGTCTCGACGACTTAACGCCGGGTGTTTATACAGAGCGTAGGTATTCGGTAGGTCCGGATGGGGGAAGCGCCTTTGACGAATGGCTGAGTATGGGCGCGCCTAAGGACATGCGTCCAGAAGAATGGTCTTATCTTGAAAGTCGGTCCCTGCCGTTATTTCAAATGCGATCGCAGCAAGTGACAGCGAATTTTGTGGTAAATGCTGTTGTACAGCCACATGAGGTACAAGCGATTAGACTAACACGTTAAATAGAAAATAGTATATCAAGGATGACATTAGTGTCGTCCTTTTTTTGTTTTTTTATATTGTATTTTTGCTCTCGAAGTCATTCGTGAAATCGCTTTCATTAATAATGATAAAAGAAGGATATAACAAAAGAAATATTGCGATATTTTTTCTGCAATTACAAATCTATAATTAAGTTATGGCAACCCATACAAATCGCCGCGATTCGTTTTACCATACAATATTCGAAAAGGAGCATCATCATGGAACGTAAATATTCTCAACAGCTTCTTACATCTATTCTTGAAAGACAGCATGTCATTAATGAAAATGGGCTGGATATCCTGATTAAGCCCATTCCTGAAACCGATGAGCCTGGCGTGCTAGATCCTCGCTTTTATCAGAGTATGGAGTCACTCCTGAAAGGCTTCAAGGGCATGTTGGTTAAGATGATGTTGAAAGGCAGCCGAAAGAAAAATATACAAAAAAGTGCAGCTCAAATGCGCAGGATGATGAATGGCGTGAATAGCATTCCGATCACTGATGGTGTTGATGTGAAGCATGCGAAGGTTCAGAACGGAGATGTGGCAGTACCTGTGCGAATTTATACCCCGCAGAAGAAGAGCGAAGGACTGCAGCCTGTGTTCTATTACATCCACGGAGGTGGTTTCGTAGCAGGTGGACCTGATGTAGTAGAGGAGATGTGCAAGCTCGTGGTTGCGAATACCGGCTGCGTATCGATTCAGGTTGATTACCGCCTAGCTCCAGAGAACCCATACCCTGCTGGGCTCGACGACTGTTATGCCGTGTTGAAATGGGTATATGCTCACGCCGAAGAATTCAATGGTGACCCGAATCGCATCTGTATTTCTGGAGATTCCGCAGGTGGGAATTTAGCCACGGTGTGTGCAATGAAAGATCGGGATGAGGGAACTCAGATGGTAAAGGCGCAGGCACTACTATATCCAAGCGTGGACGCAGCAGGAATGAAGGAACATATGCAGCGCAGAGATGTTTATGAAATATCCCCGTCTCAGGATAAACAGATTCGTTCGATACTGGACCTGCTGAGCGGCGGTTTAGGAACTGTCAGCTTAGGTGAATATTTGGGGGTGCCCGATGATACAATCCCTCATGTTAGCCCGCTGCGAGGAGATCTGATAGGGATGCCGCCTACCATTATTTTGTTTGGTGAATATGACTTTTTGCGTATAGAGGATGATGCATATGCCTTAAAGCTGAAGGAGTCGGGCGTCAAAGTGAAAACGGTTCGTTACAAAGGACTTTCCCACGGCTTTGCCGATCAGGTGGGGGTCACACCGCAAGCGGAAGATAGTTTGAATGAAATTGGAAAATTCATGTTAGAGAATGTGTGATCTGAAGATCGAAAAGCAAAGCTATTGTGGTTTTGTTGCTGGTCCGCATCCAATAGTGGGAGCACAGTAGTCAACTATAATCAAAAAGTCGCTCATTGCGGCTTTTTTTGTTTGCTTATGGGGTAGTATCCCGGAGGTCGCACTAAACGTGCCATCAGGCTCATTCATCGTTCCGGCCATATTGGAATATTAGGTCTGTCGCCAATCGAATGAATGTTAACCACTCAAATCGTATGGTGGTAGGCCATTTTTACTGTTTTCAGGCGAAACATAAGAGATCATTCAAAAGAGAAGCCAAGAGCTTGAACAGCGAGAAAACACACTCGGTGGACGAGAGTGAGTACACAGTTTCACCGGGTAGTGTTCCCTCGACTTTGAACTAGGCCAAGACGCACTACTGTGGAGTGAAGCCGCTCCCAATCTCTGGAGGTTTCATGGAGAAGGTAATAGTAGCGACTTGTATACTCAAGTGTTGAACCTTTGTCGTGTTAGGGTCGTGGTGAACTAAAACGTTACGGGATGAAGAGTCGTTACCCGGATTTTGAAGGAAGAATGGGGAATGAGGGAATTGCCGTTAGTTATGACATGATAATTGAAAGGCAGGAAATAAGGTGATAAACCTTGTTCCTGCCTTTTTGTTTTATAACTGGGAGGAGTATGAAAATGGTTCTTTCGATTATTAGTATATTTATAGGCAAGAATAAAACTGTGGATAAAAGGAAAAGATGATAAAAAAGAACCGGAGGATTGCTGCACCATGATCGAAGCCTTTCAACTAATTAAGAAGCAGCTAGCTTCCTCAAGCGATATGAAGAAGGAACTCGTTCGAATTCAGGATATTGAGTTGGAGATCCTCTACTTGGTCAGCGTTTGCGATGAAAAGAAAATCAAGGCTGATCTGATCTACTCCATACTAGAATGCTCGAGTAAAGAGGAATTCAAAGATTATCTTACTTCACTTCCCGACATCAGCAAACCGGAAAAGGAACAAGACATTTTGCAGAAGTTGATGATCGGCCATGCCTGTATTCAGATGGAAAACGAGCTTTTCTTGTTCAGCGCGAAAAAAGTGATCAATAATCAGCTTGGGGATGCAAGCTCGGAAACGGCGATTTATGGCTCGCAACATTCATTCAGCGATGTGATTGATACAAATCTCAATTTGATTCGATATCGTTATCCCTCTCCAAATCTTGTTTATGAGCAAAGAAAGCTTAGGGGATTACCACAGACAGAAGTCGGTTTGGTTTATGATAGTCTTCTAGTTGATAAAAGAGTATTAAGCAAACTTCAAACGCAGCTCGCTTCGATTAAACCGGATGTCATTCTTTCAGCGGCACACCTTCAAAGATTACTTACTAGTCGTAAATACTCACTTTTTCCTACATTGATGATTACAGAAAGACCGGATCGCGTCGCGTTAAATCTGATACAAGGAAAAATCGTTCTTCTTGTTGAAGGTAGCCCATTCGTTTTAATCGCCCCAGCTACTTTTTATGATTTTATTTCCTCGATGGATGATGCTTTTGAGCAGTTATGGATCAGTTTAAGCCTTGTGGTGCTACGATATATCGGCATTTTCATTACGGTGCTGCTTCCTGGCATCTATATCTCTATGGTCTCATTCAACCCTGAGTTGTTTCAAGCCCAACTCGCCTTCTCTATAGCCGGTAGCCGTGCGAGTATTCCCTATCCGTCGTACATTGAAGTGCTCATTATGATGTTCTTAATCGATACCTTAATCGAAGCTAGCATACGGCTTCCCAAATCGATTAGCGCGGCAGCAACGACGGTTGGCGGATTAATTCTAGGACAAGCTGCGCAGCAGGCAAATCTGGTTAGCAATATCATGATTATCGTAACTGCCGCCATTGGTATCGCCAATTTTGTCGTACCGATCAATGCTATGAGTTTTGCATTACGGATTGTCAAATATCCTTTTATCTTGTTAGCTAGTTTATTTGGATATGTGGGCTTAATCGCAGGACTATTTTGTTTGATCATTTATTTGAACGATTTAAAGAGCTTTGGTGAACCTTATTTAAAAGTGTTTATTGGAGAGCATGAAAAATTCGAAAAATAATAAAGGAAAGGAGGATGCTTTTCATTGAATCGATATGTTTTTTATGTATTATGGTATGATGGGTTAACCATCTCAGGTCTTTTATTATATAACCTTTTATTGGATGAACGGTTTAATGGAAGCATGATGGCTATCGTGATAGGTGCGGTTAGTGGCATGATATTTCTTGTAACAATGACGAAGTCATTAGGGCATTTTCCAAAGCAGGGTTTGCCTGAAATCTTTCGGATGTTTTTGCCGGCAGGGGCAAGAGTATCATTATTAATATTTTTTTCAATTATGACTATAACAAAAGGATGTATCATGATAGGATACGCATCATCCTTTTTTAATTTGTATCTAACAGATGTAAAAACAATTATTATCATAGCATTTGTGTTTCTTACGGTATCTTGGGGAGCTACAAGGTCAAGTAAAACAATCTTAAGTACGCTAGAGTTGGTTCTTTTTATTTGTATTCCTATAATGTATTACATTTTAACAAAAGCCATCTTTAGCCAAGGAATAGAGTGGAATTCCATTAAAGCAATGGCAGATTATGCATTCACTTGGCCAAAATGGGAAACGATTGCTGCAGTAAATAGTGTTTTCTCTGGATTCGTCTGCTTGATCATATTTAACCGAGTTGTCCCCAGTAAAATCAAATGGAAGTTCTTCCCCATTATCCTTATTGTTAATCTTCATATTTTGGTTATTGGTTTGCTTGTTTCCATTGGGATTCATGGCACTTACGGGGTGGGAAATTATATAGCCCCCACGTATTCTGCATTAGATTCTATTGGTATCATGTCAGGGTTATTCTCACGTACGATTATGCCTTATTTTCTCATAGTCCTTTTTTTGCTCTTAATATATGCGGCTGTAACCATTCATGTTGGACTTGAACTGTTGAAAGGATGCTTCTCTATGGAATTTCAAAACAATCCACGAAAGGAACAACTATTATCTTGGACAATCTGCGGCCTATTCACCATCGTTACAATGATCTACTTCAACACATTCACACTAAAACAAATCAAATACCATACAGTCAATTGGCTTGAGCTACGATTTTATACCGAATTTCTGATGGTCGCGCTTATTGCGTTGTTTGCTGTAATGAAATGGCAGCGCAGAGCATGAGAACCATCTTCCTGTTGCTCCTCTGCTTTACAGTGGCTATACAATCGGGTTGTGCCTTCAAGGATATCGACAAACGTATATTCGTGATCGCCATCGGAGTAGATAAATCGGATGATGTAAATAATCCATATCGCGTGACTTTAAAATTAGCTTTACCCACCCAAAAAATTGATCCTTCTGTGAATAATACTCAAATTATAAGCGAGAATTCCGAAACGATAACAGGCGCGATCGGGCGGATAACCGCAAAAACATCGAAAGATCTCAATTATGGCCTCTTAGAAGTATGTATTTTGGGTGAATCATTAGCCCATGAGAGTATCAAAGAGCCGCTTAGTTGGCTGTCGCGAAGATTCGATATTCCGATGGAGGGGATGGTGGCATTAGGAAAGCCTAACGCGGAGACCGTTCTTAAAATGAAACCAAAATCGGAAAATTTTTCAGGTAACGCATTGTTTTTAAGCCTGTCCGAATCGGGATCAATCTCATCGTTCACGGTTCCCGAACAATTTTATGATTTCTATCGTCGAACCACTGAAAAGGGCATGGACCCCTACTTGCCGGTCATCGAGGCTGAAAAAGAGGTATACAAAATTGATACGGCTGCTCTTTTAGACAAGCAGAAGATAAAAACGATTTTGACTCCAGAGGAAACTCGCGTCTTTAAAGAACTGCTTAAAAGTTATCCTCATTTCGAAATCACCACAAAAATGGAAGGTCAACCTTTCGTCTTGGCCATTGAACAACTGAAGAGGCGCTATACGATTGATACAAACAATAAAAATAAACCAGTTATTCATGTATCTGTCCAAATGCGCGGAATTGTAGAAGAATTCGTAAACCTGCTGTATGAAGACAATTGGGATGAATTTGAAAAGAATGTTGAACAGGAAGAGAAGACAAAGATATCAAGCTTGATGAAAAAGCTGCAAACAAACGGGATAGATCCGCTCGGTTTCGGATTGCTCTATAGAGCTACCCGGCATGAAGGGGATATGGAATGGGAGCAATGGCAGACCATTTATCCCGAGGCTGTATTTGATGTACATGTTAAAGTTTCTATGCAGGGAACGGGAGCAATAAAATAACAAATTTCAAGATTTCGTTGTACATAAGCTTTTAGAGGTACATATGTACCTCTAAAAGCTTTTTTTGCATATCCTGGTAACATTACGGTGTTTTCTGTATTGTACGGTGGAAAAATAGAGCATCACTTTTTTCTTTGTAAAGCATTTACTTGGATCACACACCTTTTGGACTACTCACTATTATGATAATTACAGAATAATCTCAAACGCATGAGAAAGTATTACATACTCCATGTGGTTTTTTCTTGTGAAAAAGCAATGGCATCCTGAGTATGTCTGTTTATAATCAAACTCGTTACAGATTCAAGCGAGTCCGCTTACGGGTTCTGTTGGGCGAAGCATATTCGCGCCGGATTACTTGCCTGTTGATGAAGCATATCCACTGCTCTCTCTAGAAAGCTACGGATTATCGAAAGGTCTAGGCGAACAGAATGGCGATATGTTCACACGAAGAGAACGAATAGAAGTATTTGCGCTATGCTTCTCCTTGATTCTAGCACCAGAGGATTAGAAACGGGAGATTGATCTATTTCCCGATACGGAGCGGCATCATCTTATACTCTGGAGCTATATCGATACAAGGGACTCAGCTGATGTTTGCAGGTATCCTTCTTATTCATGGAGACATATAACAAAATGTAATCCGTTTTGTTATCATTTATAAAGTACCTAAACTAATGATTTCTCTATGAACAGGAGTCAGTTTGTTTAGTTTCGTGGTTATTTAAAATCAAAAAAAATCTGACTTATAATAAACTGTACCCTATCGAGTAGACACTTTAAAAAAGTCACTCGATAGGGTATTTTTGTCTATACAAGAAGACGGGAAGAGGAATAGTATGAGCAAGAAAATATTCACAGATAAAGAAATCAAGCAGTTATCTAGTAATCCTTATGTGAAGTTCGTATCATCAAAAGCAATTACATATACAGATGCGTTTAAGCAATTGTTCATCTTAGAAAATAACAAGGGCAAGTTACCGAGAGAAATATTTGAAGAATGTGGTTTTGACGTAACCGTTATCGGGATCCAAAGAGTCGAATCCTCAGGAAAGAGATGGCGTGCGAACTATCAGGAGAATTGAATCTTAGGTTTACAGGATACAAGAAGTCATGCGTCAGGAAGACCTCTTCAGTCTATTCTAAAGGATTTATTTCACCTCCATTTTTTAAGTATCAAAACAGTAGAATTAGAATTGTTCATGGAAAACAAAAAAATGTTAAAGAAAGGTATCTCTAAAATAGATTCATTCATTCCATTAAGTTTGGCTATTGATGTCTCAAACAAAAAAACTAATAAACTACGGCAAAGGGACAAGAATATAGTCGCATTGCCGATTTGATAAACGCCTAATTGTTATTGCATACGTCCCGAATTGTTACGGTTTGGGCGTTTTATGATCTGTGAAAACAACTCGCTGTATCTGTTGTACTCTTCAGAACGATTAATTCCGTGAGCTGCAGAAACTAGCCTAAAATAACGAATCAGGATAATTCAATTATAATTGTTTTCACTATCCAGTTTATCAGTAGAAGCTGGTAAACTATACATATATTAAGTGGATTTGGGAGAATATACGTTGGATGTGAAGATATTTTTTTAAAATCAGCGATTAAACATTTGTACGTAGAAGTAGAATTAGTTGGACACATTCTATCACGCTAAAGGAGAGATTTTTTGACTAATAATGAGGTAGTTAAAATCTTTGATGCATATTTGTTTCCATTAGTATCAGAGTTGTACGAGTTAGAAGGTTATGAAACGTGGCTGATTAAGGCACATACCGGAGGGCGGAATGTCGTTTATAACTGTGAGAAAGTTGGTGCTGATGCAAAAATACTCAGGATCGCCTTCTTAAATGACAGGAGCCGGGAAGAATTGCTGGGCGAAGCTGAATATATCAGGTATTTATTCGAGCATGGCGGTAGTGTCTCAGATGTAGTCAGCTCCAAGAAGGGGAATCTGCTGGAAGAGATCACTCATAATAATTACACCTTTTTTGTTTGCCTGTTTGAAAAGGCCAAAGGAAAAAAGTTGGTGGACAATCATTATCGGTATCGGGAAGGAGTTCCAATTACCGAATATTATTATAACTGCGGAAAAGTCCTAGGAAAAATGCATCAATTGTCAAAAGAATATACGCCTGTCCATCGTCGGTATAGTTTTTTGGATAAATATAATGTCGAGTTTATCAATAAACTGATCCCCGATTCCTTACCTCTGCTTAAAGAGAAGCTGGTAGAGCTCCTGAAAACCTTAGAAGGATTAGAAAGAAACCATACGTCCTTTGGTATGATCCATTTTGATTACAACGATGGGAATTATATGATAGATTTTGATACCGGGCAAATCACTGTATATGATTTCGATAATTCATGTTTTGGTTGGTATATGTATGACCTGGCAGATCTCTGGAGAAGCGGAGTAGGCTGGATAGCGGCTGAACCAGACGCGGGTAAACGCAAAAAATTCATGGATGACTATTTTACAACAGTCCTTGAGGGATACAGATCAGAGACACGGATCGAAGATTCGATATTGGAGAAATTGCCCTTATTTATCAAAGTGACCCTCATGGAACAAATTGTAGATGAGTTCGAGTGTATGCGGAATCAAGGTGAAGAGCCGGAGTGTGATGAAGAGTTATCATATTGCATAAAATGCCTGGAAGACGATATCCCGTTCGTAGGATTTTTCCATGAAATTTACTCGTTGGAAGAACCCTTTCAGTATGAGGAACGAGATATTTAATCTTTTTGTAGTGGTGGAGGCAGTGGTATAGTGTTTTGAATATGCTGCGGCTCAATTCATACTGGACTCTAATAAACGGAAGTTGGAGCGATGATGGCTTACGAGAAACCGAATTTGGCAATGAGTGAAATTGAAAAAGTATTGTGGAATCATCTCACACCTGGTGCGGTTGAGATTACACCGCTGTCTGGTGGCAACTTAAGCAACGTGTTTTCTTTCATCCTCGAAGGGAAAGGCTATGTTGTGAAATTCAGCGATCTGGAACGTACGTATGAGACGGAAAGCTATATATCGAATTTGCTGTCGGGCCAAGGCATCCCTTTCCCCAAATGTTTGGCGTTAGGGCGAACTAGCCAGTTAACTTATTTGATCATGGAGCGGATGGAAGGGCGCAACCTGTCCGATTGCACGGCAGAGGAACAAACCCATCAGTTGCCGGAGATTATCGGCATCTTGACAAGACTGGCTGAAGCGGATATTGGAGGAACTAACGGGTACGGGTGGATCGGACCTGACGGCAACGGATCCTATTCATCTTGGAAGGACTTCGTCGTTGCCGTAAATGCTGAAGATCAGACGGGGACGTTCTGGGAGAACTGGCATGAACTCTTCCGCACGTCTTGCTTGGAGAGAGACGTATACGAAGAAATCTATAGTCGTTTGATGACCTACGTACCATATAATGAATCGAACAGAAGCTTTATACACGGAGATTTTCACCAGTGGAATATTTTGTCCGACGGAACACGGATTACCGGCATCATTGATGGGAATTGCATGTACGGTGATTTTCTCGTAGACCTTGCGATTCTCGATCGGCATATGCCGTGGAGTGGTGTCATTAAAGCGTATCAAGACTATCAAGAGAAAGCCAGAATCGCGACTCATTATTTTAAGGAGCGGTTAATCGGCGCCTATTATTTCAAGGGACTTGATGGACTTCGATTCTACGCTAAGATGGGATGGAGAGATGCCTATCAGAACACACGGCATTTTTTACTAAACCTGAAAGATTAACGAAAGTACGCTTGCGGCAACCGACTCTGCCTGTGGAACCAGGAAATGGGATCAATAGATCTAACACGTAATATAGCTTGGTATTCCAAAAAATAGGAACCTATTAAAAGATTGAGAGCACCCGTTTGTTTAAATGGGGGCTCTTTTATTTATGGAGCGCAAGCTGATGCTTGCTATAGAGCTTCAGGCTTACGATCTGTAATAATTGCACCTGAATTTGCCATTAATCCACTATCTACAGCTTTGTCCAACTTGATAAAATGTAAGCGCAATCATATAATCTATCAATTGGAGGAGTACGGCATGAAAAAGATTGGTGTAGGTTTTATATTCTTATTTGTGATGTGCGCAGCATTATCCACTACTGCGTTCGCTAAACAGCCTTATTCATCCTACTGGTTTCCAGAGCAATTGCTTCAGTGGACTCCTGCATCCGACCCGGATGCGGCATTCAACCAGAGCACAATCCCGCTGCAAGACCGCTTTGTGACAGATGGAGTTAACTCTCATGCGACAAAAGCGCCGAAAGTTATGGCTCTATCAGCACTGAACTCGGGAACAAGTGGTGTGCCATCACAGGGTTCGGACAAATTTGGAGCTAACACGTTTACTTATTGGCAGTATGTTGACAAGCTTGTCTATTGGGGCGGATCTGCCGGTGAAGGGATCATCGTACCGCCAAGCGCTGATACTATCGACGCGGCTCATAAGAATGGCGTGCCGATCATCGGAACGGTATTCTTCCCGCCAACCGTGTATGGAGGGAAATTTGAATGGGTGAAGCAAATGCTTCAACAGAACAGCGACGGCTCCTTTCCTGCCGCAGATAAGCTGATCCAGGTTGCGAAGTATTACGGATTTGACGGTTGGTTCATTAACCAGGAGACTGAGGGTGGAACACCAGCTGACGCACAGCAAATGAAAGCTTTCCTAAGTTATCTAGAATCGCACAAATCTGCATCTATGCACATCGTATGGTACGACTCCATGACCAAGGAGGGCAGTATCAATTGGCAAAATGCACTAAATGACAAGAATGCAATGTTCCTGCAAGACAATAAGAAGCAGATAACAGACAATATGTTCCTGAACTTCTGGTGGAAAGATCTTAAAAGCTCAGCAGAGAAGGCCAGAAGCTTGGACAGAAGTCCGTATGACCTGTATGCAGGCATCGATGTTGAGGCCAAGGGTTACGATACGAAGGTGAACTGGAATCTGCTGTTCACGGATGGTCAACCTGCAGTCACTTCCCTTGGTATTTACCGCCCGGACTGGGCTTTTAACAGCGCGGAGAGTATGGAGGACTTCTTCGCACGCGAGAACAAATTCTGGGTGGGGCCAAACGGGAATCCGGGCAATACCGCGAGCGATCAGGCCTGGAAAGGAATCGCGAACAATGTGGTAGAATCATCCTCTGTAAATGAGCTGCCTTTCATCACCAACTTCAATACAGGAAGCGGACAGAAATATTATGTTCTAGGGAAGCAGGTTCGGGATAAGGGATGGAATAACCGAAGCCTGCAGGATATCCTGCCAACATGGCGCTGGATCGCAGACAGCAAAGGAACATCGCTTACTCCGGAGCTCGATTGGTCCGATGCGTATTACGGCGGCAGTTCGCTGAAGGTATCAGGTGATCTAAGCCATAACAATGCGACACATCTGAAGCTCTACAAGACAGACCTTAAAATCGAAGCAAGTACGAAGCTGTCAGTCACGTATAAAACACTGAACAAGCCAAGCCTGAAGGTGGGTCTTGCTTTCGCAGACCAACCCGACCAATTTGTCTTCCTTAACGTGAAGGATAAGACAGAACCAGGCTGGACTACCGAAACATTGAATTTGACCCCATACAAAGGGAAACGGATCGTAGCGTTGTCACTTTATTTTGATACCAAGGACACGATTAGTGATTATTCCATTCAAATAGGCCAGCTCTCCATCCAAAATGCCAACGACCCGATAAAAACGCTGCCGGCAGTTAGCGAACTGAAGGTCACTCAATCCGATTTCCGCGATGGAATTTATGGAGATGCTAGATTGGAGTGGAAACAGCTTGACCAGCAGGTGAAGCAATACGAAATCTATCGTGTACTGCCAGATGGCAGTGAGGTGCTAATGGGTGCAACGCCAAATCATGTGTTTTACGTTCCTGAGATGAGAAGAATAGACAAGGAAACAGTCACAGTATTGAAGGTCGTTGCAATCAATGGAAGATACGAGCAAGGTCAGACATCCAGCGTGAAGATCAGCTGGCCAGCTTATCCGAAGCCGATTGCGGAGTTCAAGGCTGATCGGACCTTGGTGGCTCCAGGTGAGAGCGTAAACTTCACCGACCTGTCGACCGAAGTGACAGAAGAATGGTCATGGAACTTCGAAAGCGGAAGCCCAGCTGTCAGCACATCGAAGAACCCGATTGTAACGTTCAATCAGGAAGGCGTGTATAGCGTGACACTGACTGCAACCAACAGTTCGGGCCAAGACACAATTACGAAAAAGGCGCTCATCACAGTGAGCAAGGAAGCTGGTGCGGTGAAGAATTTAGCACTTGGCAAAACTGCAACAGCCGATCATGCATGCGGGGAAAAAGAAGGAGCACCAAACGCCGTAGACGGTAAAGTGACGGATAACAGCAAATGGTGTGCACTTGGAAATCTGCCTCATTGGCTTCAAGTCGATCTCGGAGCCGAGCATCAAATCAGCTCTTTTATCATCAAGCATGCTCAGAGCGGAGGAGAATGGTCCGGGTTTAATACCAGCGATTATACCATTCAGGTGAGCAGCGATGGAACGAACTGGACTGATGTCGTCAAAGTCCAAGGAAACTCAGCAGCCGAGTCGACAGACGCGATTGCATTGGTGAAAGCCCGCTATGTAAAATTATTGATTCTTAAGCCCACGCAGGGAGCCGATACTGCAGCGCGAATCTATGAGTTTGAAGTCAAGGGACTGTAATTCCAATATTAAAGCAAATAAACCGTACGCCTAAATAAAGGGCTGTGGTTTATTTGCTATAACTAGCCTCGTCTCTCTTTACTAGTCCGCGATGTTCACACTCCGAATGCATTCTAATGATAGCTAGAAATCAAAAAAAGAACCTGAGTTGTTTATCAGGTTCTTTAATATTGCATATGAACAGACACGATGATATAATCGGATCACGACTACCGCGAGTTTAATAGACATAGTTTTTGCATCTTACGTTAATAATGTACCATGCTGCTAAACTCTTGTCAAATGTTTTTTCTCAATTTAATGGTTAGGAGAGATTTCGAATGAGTTCTTTGGTTCTCGGTTTTCAGGAAGTGGAAAATACGCAGCTATTGCTCGTTGGCGGAAAAGGGTTGAATTTAGGGCGTTTATCAAAAATTGAAGGAATACAAGTACCAGAAGGATTTTGTGTTACAACAGTGGGTTATCAAAAAGCCATAGAACAGAACGAAACGTATTATGCTTTGTTGGATCGATTAACTATCCTAAAAGTAGAAGATCGAGATCAAATTAGTGAAATCAGCAGGAAGATTCGACAAGTCATTATGGAAGTAGAAATTCCTTCGGATGTTATGAAGTCAGTTACTCACTATCTCTCTCAGTTAGGTGAGGAACATGCTTATGCAGTGCGTTCTAGTGCGACTGCTGAAGATTTACCACATGCCTCTTTTGCAGGTCAACAAGACACCTTTTTAAATATCATCGGCGTCGATGCCATCTTGCAGCATATCAGCAAATGTTGGGCTTCACTATTTACAGATCGCGCGGTAATCTACCGTAAGCAAAATGGATTTGACCACAATCAGGTTTATTTATCTGTTATTGTGCAAAAGATGGTTCTCCCACAGGCCTCAGGAATTTTATTTACCGCTGATCCGATGACTTCTAACCGAAAGTTGCTATCCATCGATGCCAGTTTTGGGCTTGGAGAAGCTCTGGTCTCTGGGTTAGTATCTGCCGATTGTTATAAAGTACAGGAAGAAGAAATCATTGATAAGAGGATTGCAACCAAAAAATTGGCTATCTATGGACTAAAAGAAGGTGGAACAGAAACCCGGCAGATCGATATCGATCAGCAAAAGATTCAAACACTTACGGAACAACAAATTTCACAACTGGCACGCATAGGTAGAGAGATTGAAGCTTATTTCGGTTACCCACAAGATATCGAATGGTGTTTGGCCAACGATACATTTTATATTGTTCAGAGCCGTCCAATCACTACTTTATTTCCGATTCCTGAAGTGAATGATCAAGAAAATCACGTTTACGTATCTGTCGGGCATCAACAAATGATGACGGATCCCATGAAACCACTAGGGTTGTCATTTTACCTGTTAACGACTCCTGCACCTATGCGTACAGCTGGCGGAAGATTGTTTGTTGATGTGACAACACATCTGGCTTCGCCTGTCAGCAGAGAAATGATAATTAATACCTTGGGGAAATCCGATCCGCTCATAAAAGACGCACTCATGACCATCGTAGCGCGAGAAGATTTTATAAAATCGTCACCAGATGTTAAAAAAGTACCTAGTCCCAATAAAAGCAATGAAGGGATATCGTCTGCGGATTCTCAAGCACAAATCGATAGCGATCCGACAATCGTTACTGATTTGATTAAGAAGAGTCAAGCATCGATAGAAGAGTTACAACGACACATCCAAACGAAATCTGGATCAGATTTATTTGATTTTATTCTAGAAGATCTACAGCAATTAAAGAAGTTTCTATTTGACCCACAAAGTTTGGGTGTGATTATGGCGGCTATGGATGCTTCATCATGGATCAATGAAAAAATGAATGAGTGGTTAGGTGAAAAAAACGTAGCAGATACGCTTTCTCAATCTGTACAGGGCAATATTACTTCGGAAATGGGTCTTGCGCTATTGGATGTCGCAGATGTGATTCGTCCTTATCCAAAAGTAATTCATTATTTACAGCATGTAAAAGATGAAAACTTCTTGGATGAGCTAGTTAAGTTTGATGGTGGACAGGAAACGCAAGACGCTATCCAGGCATACCTCAACAAATACGGAATGCGATGTAGCGGAGAAATCGATATTACTAAAACTCGTTGGAGTGAAAAACCAACTACTCTTGTCCCCATGATTCTCAGTAACATTAAAACCTTTGAGCCTAATGCTAGCGATCGGAAATTTGAGCAAGGGCAACAGGAAGCTTTGGAAAAAGAACAAGTGTTATTAGAACGATTGAAGCGATTACCGGATGGTGAACAAAAAGCCAATGAAACAAAACGAATGATCGACCTAATCCGGAATTTCAGCGGTTATCGGGAATATCCCAAATACAGTATGGTTAATCGCTACTTCGTTTATAAGCAGTCTCTACTGAAAGAAACTGAACAACTCGTACAAGCGGGCGTTATTCATGAAAAAGAAGATATATACTATCTCACTTTTGAAGAACTTCACGAAGTCGTAAGCACAAATAAACTGGATTACCAAATCATTAGCAAACGAAAAGATGAGTACAAATTATATAAAAAACTAACTCCACCACGTGTTATCACGTCTGATGGTGAAATCATTACAGGTGAGTACAAACGTGAAAATCTCCCAGCCGGAGCAATCGTAGGTCTAGCTGTTTCTTCTGGAGTTATAGAAGGACGAGCACGTGTCATCTTAAACATGGAAGAGGCAGATCTGGAAGATGGAGATATATTAGTCACCTCATTTACTGACCCTAGCTGGACAACATTGTTTGTATCCATAAAAGGCCTAATCACAGAAGTTGGTGGTCTGATGACCCATGGAGCAGTTATCGCACGTGAATATGGATTACCAGCAGTTGTCGGAGTGGAGAATGCTACCAAGCTGATAAAAGATGGGCAACGAATTCGCGTGCACGGAACAGAGGGGTATATCGAGATATTATAATGGCTGAATACGTCATGTATGGCCTTTGTCATAGTGGACGGCATTAATGCAACTTGTCATGGATAAAAGGGCGGTATTTAAGACACCGGCGTGGCCAGAATGAATCGAAGGGAACACCCTTAATTCTCGTCCGATGACTTAAACGCTAATAAGGAATGGTCCGCTAAAGAGAAAATGAGTTGAGCCAACTCATTGCTTGATATAATGAATTTTCCTAGTATCCACTCCTGTATAATCGCTAAGCTTCCATTAACCAAATAAGCATAAGTAAACCGTTTCATATTTTCAGGAACGTCAAGCTGAAGGTGATTGTCAATATTCATCAGTATTTCATTAAGCAAACGTTTTGAAAACAACACGTTATCATTTGATTTGAGTAGCATAACGGCAAACAGATCATCATTCTTTTTGATGTAATCTAAAAAGGCCAATATATAAGTAATGCCCCTGTCATTAGCTTCGATTTTTTCTAGATATTCACTTGTGTTATCAATAATCTCCTGCTCTACATGTTCTAGCAGCTCATATGCATTTGCATAATGCAAATAAAAGGTAGAGCGATTAATGCCTGCTGACGTGCATAATTCTTTTACACTGATTTGACTTATGTTTTTTTCTTTGAGCAGACTAATCAAGCTCTGCTTCAGCAGCAGTTTGGTTAACCTTTCACGTTGATTCATCGTAGATTCGCCTCCAATATAATAAAGTTTTTATATAATCGACAGATTACCTTAAACTGTCTAAGTCACATCAGTTCGATAATCAACTGGTGGTTGTTAAATAGACACTGTGTCTGTATTCTGAAGGGAGACGATTGACTTGTCAATAAACTTATGATGCAGGTGATGAATATGGTGAAGAAAAAACGCGTCATGATAACAGGTGCAGCGGGCAATATGGGTGGCGAAACATTAAAGTTACTGCGAAACGATTTAGCGAAGTGCGAGCTATTACTCTTTGATTTAGACAATTCAACCAGCCGCCAAAAGCTGAAAGAATATGAGGGACTAAATGGTGTTAAAGTAGTCTATGGCGATTTACTAGACCGCAACCTGGTCTATGAATGTGTGAAGGATGCCGACATTGTGCTCCATATCGCTGCTTTTGTATCTCCTGCTGCAGACGAGTTTCCCGAACGAACCATGCAGATTAATTATGGTTCAGCGAAAAATATCGTCGACTCCATTAAGAAAAGTGGTCGTGCCCATGTAACGCGTTTCGTAAATATCGGCACAATTGCGGAGACGGGTGACCGTATGCCGCCGATCCATTGGGGGCGTGTGGGCGACCCTCTCAAACCAAGTGTTTACGACTACTATGCCGTTTCGAAAATTGCCGCTGAGCGTATGGTAATTGAATCAGGACTAAGTTATTGGGTAAGCCTCCGCCAAACGGGTATCATGGGTCCAGCGATGAGCAAGATAGAAGACCCTATTATGTTCCATAACTGTCTGGAAAATGTGCTTGAATACGTATCTGACCGGGATTCAGGACGTTTAATGCGGAACCTGTGCATCCAAGATATTGATGGAGAACTAGAGGATGGATTTTGGCAGCACATTTACAACATTGGCGGGGGCGAGAGCTGTCGAGTCAGCACGCTTGAGATGTATCGGGTGCTTTATGGAAAGCTTGGAATAACGAATCTCGATTATGTAATTGACCCCAAATGGTATGCAACACGGAATTTTCACGGACAATATTATTTGGATTCTGACAAGCTGGAGAACTATTTTCACTTTCGCCGTGATTCAATAGATTATTTCTATCAAAGCTACCTCGATAATCTTGGCGCACTTGTATCTGTAGCGAAAGTCATTACGAAGCTGCCCGGAGGACAAAAATTCATGGGTGCGATGATTAAGCGGACGATGAAAAAGCAGGCTGTGAAGGAACGCGGAACGATACGTTTTATCGAGGATAATGACATTGAGAAAATAGACGCTTATTGGGGCAGCAAGAACAACTGGGAGGCGATTCCTGCAAAGGTGTCCGAAATGAAGAAATTCGGGAATTGGGATAAAGTCATCAAGCTTGATCACGGCTACGATGAAAATAAGCCAGCATCACAATTAAATTTAGAAGATATTAAAGGTGCTGCGAAATTTCGTGGTGGTGAATGCCTTTCAAGTGACATGAAAACGGGGGATTGGACGGGCAAACTCGATTTCAAATGTGCGTTCGGCCATACCTTTACCGCAAGTCCCAAGCTTATGCTAGAAGGTGGACATTTCTGCCCGCAGTGTGAACTCGAAAGCTGGAATTACAAAGAACGTGCAAAGCGTGAACCGTTCTTTGCCCAGGTGTGGAACCCCATTCAAGATAAATCAGACGGACGCGAGTATAAGAAATCGTATCAGAATTAGATGGTATCGAGAAGTGAGGCAATAAATTCAGTTAACTAAATAAGCACTGGAGTTTTCTGAAAAAATTGGAGATCTAATCGCCTTGAGGGAGCTTACTCTGCGTGAGATCGCAGATGTGGATGAACGACTGGAGGCATGGGATCGGGATGAATCGCTATGTGGGCCTTGGCGCAGGCGTAAGGTAATTTTCGTCTGTATAAGATATGGGCTCCAGATCAGAACGATAAATCCTGTGCGGGTTTCGCATTGCCCATCGGTTAACTATCTGCTACGGAACGCCCGTCATATGGATATACTTATTATGGTTGATTTTGATCCGGATATTATAGATCAAGTACTTTAGCGTAACCGGAGTACGATATGAACTTTCAAATTACACAAGATGCCGCCTTAGAAAACTAAGGGCGGTATTTTTATTATGTAGAGCGAATTTATTCGTCAAAGTCCTTGACTGTCACAGTAGTATGATATACAACGCTATTGAGAGGTGATGATATGAGTGAGAACAAAATTACATCCGACCTTCTACGCGGACATACCGATACGATGGTTTTACGGCTCTTGTTCGAAGCTGATCGCTATGGATATGAAATTGTTAAATTAATTGCTGAGCGCTCTGGGGGCGAGTATGAATTAAAAGAAGCCACGATGTATAACCGATCCCACGCTGGGTTCGGCTATTAATAATATAAATTTCGTGAAGAAGATACAGAGATGCGTACATCATGTAATATAGATGGAACAATAACGAAGGCAGGTCACCTATGAAGCGAAAACACTGGATGCAAGGTTCGTTGTCAGACGCTCCGAATGTAAGCTGGCGAACTGTTCAGCTCCGGTTAGGAGGGCTACCGCAGAATCCGGATAGCGTTATTTTCAATAAACAAAGAGAAGCTGGATTTTGAATTTCTTGCATAAGCACGGCACTATTATGGAAAACTTCTGTAGTGCGAATAAACAGCATAATTCCATTTTTGGGAGGTGACAATTATGAGCAAACCGGATAATCGCAAGGATAACGTTGAACACTTGCAAAACGCGATTCAGAACACGATAGAAAACTACCAGGAAGCGAACGATTATCTCGAAGAATTTGGAGATGAAATTTCAGCACAAGAAAAAACTCAAATAGCTGAAAAAAACAAACGCCGTGAACATAGCATCTCCGGATTTCAAGAAGAAATCAAGGACGAATCAATGCACCAGCAAAACTCATAATAGGAGACTTATTTTGATTTCCTAGGAGGTTAACAGTATGACAAATCAGGATCCGAAAGAGCTTCTAAAGCAAAAACACGAGCTTGATGAGCAAAAAAGACAGTTCACAAATTTTGCCCGAAGTGCTTGCGGCAATGGTGAGTTAGAAGCAGGCCAGGAATTTAGTATTGACCGACTGCCTGACGAACAAAACCGTATGAAATCTGTTGAGAACAGACAGGATTGATCTTAAGAAAGCTTTAAAAATAAGCCGATCCTTTTCTGGATCGGCTTAGAAAATGATTATTACTTTGTCCCTAAATGTGTTTTAGAAACCTAGTGACTCTCCTATAGTTGGAAGCTTTACCTGTGGAAATAAGCTGATCGGCTGTTTGAGTAGAGGATGGAACTGCGGTGTAGTGACACGGCACTTTCTAGTAAGTAACGTCTTATTCTCTGGCTGTATGCTGGAAATAAAAGATACCGGCAAAGAAATAGCCCCTTTGCGGAAGGGGAAACCGTTTCAATTGTTCAGTTTTCTGAAAAGCGGTATACGTCTTAGCGGCAAAGAGCGGAAACTATGGTTCTTCCACTATATACGATATGCTGCAGCTGCCTCCAACAGAAAGGTAAAGTTTATTTGTATGGTGATAATTATCATGATGAATTCGTAATGGAGGACCCTTTTTCATTAGAGCATCAGCTTGATACAATTGTGAATTTATTACTTGGCACTAGTAAATAGTTTGATAGTTATGCTTAAGTCACTGATGCATATGGAATATTGATATCAGGACAACAAGCAAAATAGTGCCGGCGGCACAGTGAGTGAGCGAAGCGGAGCTTTTATCCGTTTCGCTTTTTTTTGTACTAATTTTTATGAGGAATTCACATGACAAGAGAAGGGCAATAAATCTAAAGATTTAGTCGATGATTATAAAAGAACGCTATACTCGGCTGTTTTGATTAACTACAGTTTTTATAGTTATTTTTGTAATAAGTGTGCTCATGGTGTTTGTGTCCGTAACCTTGGTCAGACGATTTCCTAAGACCGTAATGCTGCTTCCGACCACTGGAGCTGTTGTGATGAAGTCCATGCTTGTTATGGTGGACAGACTCTGAGATTTTTCGGAAAAAACCCGGTCGCGAGGTTACTAATATTTTCTTTACTGAGCTGTTATGGAATAACTCATCTAATTTTACAAGTAAAAAAGGATAAAATTCCATGTTTATTATAGCGGTACTAAAATATATTATTTGCAGGCTTAACAAATGAACTCTTAGAGATTATGGGGGGATCGAAAAGAGTGTTAAAACCCAGACTGGAAGCGATCACATATTTTGAGAGGTGGAAAATGATGTCATTAAAACCTTTAAATGCGATAGCTCTATCCTTCTTGCTTCTTGTAATAATATGTCTATTCCACATACCGACAACTTTTGCTGCTACTAGTTATACAAAAACGACGGAAATCAAAGATGGTGTAACCTATTCGGTCATAACCGTCAACTACACAGGGGACGACGCAGGACCAGCGGTTAATGAAGCGATTGCAGCCGCCCAAAATGCCACCAAGCCGGTAATTTTAGATTTTCCTACAGGGACGTATAACTTTAATGATTCATCTGCCATTAGTGCTCAGTACTATATTTCAAATGCCTCAACAGCAGCGCAAACACCAGGTGGGTGGAGAAAGATAGGGCTATTATTTAAAAATATAAACGACATCACGATCCGGGGTAACGGATCAACGTTATTATTCCACGGTGTAATGACACCTATCGTGTTTGACCACGCTACGAATGTGAATATGAATAACATTAGTTTTGACTTTAAGCGACCTGTTATGTCCGAACTGACCGTAGCTACAGTTGGCAGTACGTATTTCGAAGCAGATATTCATCCAGATTCGTTGTATAAAATCACGAACAACATGCTTCAATGGACTGGAGAAGTTGATAGTAACGGCAATCCGATCGATAATTGGGTAGCTGGCGGTTATGCAAACGTCACGCAAGTTCAGGGATATAATCCCAATACAAAAGAAACATGGAGAACTTCGAACCCTTTATCCAGCGTGGTTAGTGTCCAGGATTTAGGGAACAGAAAAGTAAGATTTAACTTTAACTCCGCTCCAATAGCAGTAAATGGATATACTTATCAGCTTCGCAATGATATACGAAAAGAACAAGGCGCTGTTATCTACAGAAGCAAAGATGTAACGTGGACAGGGGTAAGCTTCCACGCCGCCCCAGGGCTTGGGATCGTAGGACAATATAGTGAGAATCTTGACTTTGAGAATTTAAATTTCGCTCCGAAAGCTGGGAGTGGTCGTACGAACGCTTCTATGGCTGATTTCATGCAATTTTCCGGGTGTAAGGGCGAAATTAAAGTCAATAATTCCAACTTTTTCGGAGCTCATGACGACCCGATCAACGTTCACGGAACTCATCTTCGAATCGTTGATAAACCAGCTTCCAACCAGATTAAAGTAAGATTTATGCACTCTCAGAGCTGGGGATTTGATGCCTTTGCTGTTAACGACACGATTGATTTTATAGACGGGTCCAGCTTGCTTGCTGCTGGCAACGCTACAGTGACAGGAGTGACACGAGTAGACGATTACAATATTCTTCTTACTCTTGATAAAGATGTTCCAAACACGGTGAATGTAAATAGCTTCTATGTAGAGAACGTTACCTGGACTCCGAATGTTACAATTACAGGATCAACATTTGAATCCTTCTCGACTAGAGGTATTTTGATGACTACACGAGGAAAAGTTATAATTGACAATAATACATTTAATAGAGCACCAATGAGTGCAATTTTAATAGCTGACGACGCGAGTAGTTGGTACGAATCAGGAATGGTGAAAGATGTAACGATTAGCAATAACAGATTCAATTATGGAGGAAATTCAGTAATTAGCATCGAACCAAGCACTTCCTCAACGAACCCGGATAAAACAGTCCATAGTAATATCAGTATTGAAGGTAATACCTTTAAAAGGAACGGAAATACGAGTATTTATTCCAAAAGTGTTAACCGTTTCAAGTTTAACAATAATATTATAAAGGAAGGAGGATTGCAGCTTAATTTTCAAGGGTCAAAAGATGTTGTTATTCAAGGAAATACCTTTACACAAAACGGGGTAACGAAGAGCATATCTCTATCTAATATGTATACGAATACAGATACTATAGATGCAGCGCAAGGTTTTTCGATATCCAGAAGCAATAACTATGTTCCCGTAATTCCAAATCCGAATGTAAATCTATCCCTAACTGCAACAGCAACTGCTTCAAGCCAAATGAATAACGATTTTATACCAAGTAATGCGAATGATGGAAGTACGATTTCGAAATGGGCTCCACGAACCGGAACAAGTGTTAACGAATGGCTCCAGATGGACTTTGGATCTAATAAAACGTTTAATCAGGTTGTTATTAGTGAGTTTTTGAACCGGACAACGGAATATAAGCTTCAGTATTACAGTGGTACCAGTTGGATTGATATTGCCAGCGGGACTACAATAGATAAACCTATTACACACTCATTCGCTGGAGTAACAGCCCAGAAAATCAGGTTTTTAATTACAGGTACACAAACGGACTCAAACGGTTGGGGGAGAGAACCGAACATAACCGAATTCGAAGTATATGAAGTGCCGATGCTTGAAGGAATAACAGCACCGGCATCCATCACTGGAGTGGCCAACGGAACAGCGAAGACAGCTGTGGCTCTTGGTTTGCCCGCAACAGTCGAACTGTTGACCAATAAGCGAAGTCTAGAAACCAAAGTGGCATGGGATGTGGATACTTCAACCTATATTCCATCTGCAACGACAGGACAGACGTTCACAGTTAGCGGAGTGGTAACCTTGCCTAACGGAGTATTAAATCCGAACAACGTAGAGTTAACAACAAGCATAAGTGTGACTGTATTGCCATCACCTCAAGTGTCTCAGGTTACTTTAACTGGACTGCAGAAGGTTCCCGCTAGTCAAACATTTGATCTCACAATGGGATTGAGCAACGTTACGCAAAGTGTGTACCAATCGGTAACTGCTCAAGATTTGACGCTACACTATGATCCCGTGAATGTACAGTTCGAAGCGGTTACATCACTGAAGGACGGATTCCAAGTCATAAGTACGAAGGAGAAAGTCCCAGGACAAATCCGGATAATAGTTGCCAGTGTGGGTGCGGACGTGCCAGCCCAAGGCGATTTGCTATCATTTGAATTTAAGGCAAAATCCGTATCTCAGGAAACCAGTACGACCATTTTTGTTGACCATGTTGTGATTGCTAACGGAGAGGGGAATGAGCTGCAGGTCGGTGGAGCCTCCCACGAGATTCAAATAAGTATAGCAAGTACACCTGTAAATAAAACTCTCTTGAATACGTTGATCACAAGCGCTCAAGCTAAGTACAATGCAGCAGTGGAAGGCAATGAGGACGGTCTTTATACGAATGGCTCCAAAACGATATTGCAGTCGACGATCGATACGGCCCTTACGATAGCAAATGATCCGAATGCTTCTCAACAGCTGGTGGATAGCGCGAAGGCTGCAATGGAAACAGCAATTCAAATATTTGATGCCAAGAAAATAACTGCAGATGTCAATGGAGATGGAAGTATCTCTATTGGAGACTTGGCAATTGTTGCGAAAGTTTACGGTTCACATCAGGGGCAAGCGGGCTGGAATGAGAAAGCGGATGTAAATCATGACGGTACGGTTGATATTATAGACCTTGCAATCGTAGCCAAAGCGATACTGCAATATTAATAATTACTAGAAAGGCCCTAAAAGACCACGCTCGTTTGAGTTTTGATGAACGGAGTGGTCTTTCAATTTTTACTCAATTTGATAATACAAGAAATAGTGATGAAGAATAAACAAGTGGTCACGATCAGAAAAAATAAAAGACATATCAATGAACGGACGGTTTATTTTACGATGAAGGAAAGGAACTATTACTTAAACTGGCTACAATGTGCAAATCTGTTCGGAGAACTCGATTGTGCCGCTACAGTATGCACCGGCGGCCAACGGATACGAGGAGAACGTACCAAAAAAACAAATACCCTAGTGTATTATGCCTGTAAAACACAAAATAATTATATGAATGAACGTAGCCTAGGAATGACATCATAAGGAAGTAGTATACATCTCAATTTCCAGAGGAGGATATCTTTTATGGCTCACCAGAAGAGAAGGAAGGAAGCTGCCTGGAAGTCACGAAAGCAAGAACAGCATCCCCATGGTAAAATCAAATCGCTTAAGGGATTGTCCAGCGAATATGAAGATAAGCATACTACTTTTTAAGAGAAAGACTGTCGGAGAAATTTGCCGGCAGTCTTTCTGCATTAGAACTATTATTACCTGTATAACGGGCATGGAGACGTGGTGCAGACGGTAGAGACGAGAGGCAACTCGGCCTGTCGTTTCTTTACTCTAAGGATCTCTGCCGTTGGTTTTCATTGGCATTGATAGAAAAATGTGTTGACACAAAAGTGATTAGGGACCATACTATATGTATGAACAACAATAATAATTTGACAAATGACATTAACTCTATTCCCTCGCTTGTACAATCCAAGCGTCAGATTGATCGCTATAACCTAGACATAGACGCACAGGCTATACTCGTCGCGTCTAGGCTAATGGCAGCGGGAGCCAAGCTTGGACATGCCGCGGAGATTCATTTCTCCAGATTCGGTTTATCAACAGGGCGATATCGTTTATTGGCAGACCTTGAAGATAACGAAGGAGAAGAGTTGCCTTCGCAATTAGCGGAGCATCTAGGTGTTACACGTGCTACAGTGACTGGTCTTATCGACACTCTTGAGCGAGATGGCCTAGTATCTCGGCGATCAAGCTCTGAAGATGGCCGTCAGAGATCGGTCATTTTGACGGAAAAAGGAGCAAAGAAGCTCCGTGATATGGCTCCTGAGCATTTCGCTCGGCTGGAAGCAATGGTGGGCTTACTCAATATCGAGGACCGCAGCGTATTTCTCGACCTGCTAGGTCGAGTTACACAAGGCATCTCAGCACTTACGGACGAATCATGCGAACCAAAGGAAAACATCAGTAATGAGTAGAACGGGCTAGTGAAGCTAGCCCATTTTTTCTCTTATATAATTAGCTTCCTAATTATATCTCACTGAAAACAACCACGAACTAGTTAAAAGAAGAAAGGAGTAACTAAATGAACAAGATGAAGTACTCGAATCAGACAGATGGCATTTATGGTACCAAGGCTGCTGGTTCCAAGCCAAAGACTTTTGTATTGTGGCGTGAAGTTGTAATGGCTTACGTTGCTCCTGCTATTATGGCAGGTATCGGGGGATTGATCACTGCCGACAGGGGGCTTCAAATAGGAGCATTGACCACAATCGGCGGAACATCGGCCTTGGGAGCTTTGATGCTTGGCCTTTGGTTGCGCAGCCGCGGAAGCCATAAACGGTGGATCATTGGCGCACCTCGCTTGGTTGTGGTTGGGCTGTTTGCGTTGATGGGAGCAACATTTGGCCTATTCGCCGCATGGGCGACATCTAGTTTGCTGGGAATTATAATTCCGGGCAATCACTTGGCTTGGGTCGGTCGTGTCTGGATCGATTTCCCCTTGTCTGGATTCATAGCAAGCACGATAGTGACGTCGCGGTGGCGTCTTGCCGTCACAACAAATTTATCATCCAAAGGGAGAAGATAAGAAATGATAATTATTATTGGAGCAACAGGTACGATAGGCAGTACGCTTTTGGAACGATTGGTTGATCTTGGCGTACCGGCCAGGGCGCTGAGCAGAGAACCTGAGAAGTTGCGTGATCAGATCGGAGAAAAAGGCCGGTCGATTATTGAGGTCGCATCGGCCGATGCTTCCGACCCCGAATCGCTGCGCCGCGCGTTTACAGGAGGTAGCCAGCTCTTCCTCGCCATGTCCAACAGTCCAAGACAAATCGAATTGGAAACTTCGATCATTCAGATTGCTGCTGAAGCCGGAATCAAACACATTGTCAAAATATCCAGTCCTGCCTTTGAGAAGAGTTCTCCAGTGGCAGTGGCAGGCTGGCATCAACAAATCGAGAAAACCCTGCGCGATTCAGGTCTCACCCACACCGTGTTGCGCCCCTATGCGTTCATGCAAAACTTACTGAACCTTGCACCAACGATTGCGACACAAGATGTTTTCTTCGGCTCCATGGGCGATTCGCCATGTAACTTCATTGACTGTCGAGATATCGCGGATGTTGCCGCAGAGGTTCTGACCAACCGAGAGGTATCGGGGCAAATCTATACGCTTACCGGTTCGGAGATTTTCAGTTATCCCCAGATCGCGGGTAAACTATCTGCCCTGCTTGATCGGCCGATACGCTACATCAACATGGAACCCCAAGCTCTAAACCGCAATCTAATCGAGCATGGGCACATGCCTCCTTGGATCGCGAACCATGTTGTGGAAATTCAAGCTATGGCTACGGTTGTGCTGGAAAGGCCTACTGACACTGTGAAGCGCTTGCTTGGCAGAGAACCCCGCACGCTAGACGCCTTTCTGAAAGAGTATGTAGAAAGTTTGCAGTAGAGGTACCGCCAACAAAACGCGAAAAACGTACGCTAAGGAAAAATTAAGTTGGTATTATATGAACTGCGTATACGCAAGTATAATTCAAAAGGAATCATTTCAAAAAGGTTGATCTTTTATTACCAAGGCCCCCATCCGAAAATTCAACAACATGACTCAGATTGAATTTTCAAATATCCAATTGATATGATTTGCGAAATTAAGAAACATGTTTAGATCGATTTAGATTGGATTATCATGGGTGAATATTCAAGTGAGATAAATCACTTCACGGAAAATGGGTTATTTCAAAGGTTTAGGGAACTTGGTCCAACTACAAGGAATGAAGTAATGGAGTTTGAATAAAACTTAATGTTGAGCAGGCTACCACAGTCTGCTCAATTTATCTGTACCCATTGCCGAAAATGGACAAGAACTTGTACTATTAGCTGCAAAGGTATACCTAAAATAAAATGAATACAGTGGAGAGATCTTGTTCCTAGGTTTATATAAGGATTACCGATTATGTAAAAGCAGAGGGAAATAATCCCTTGTGTCGAATATTAGTACGAGGAGAGTACTAGCTCTTGTCGTGGAGACAAGGATTCTCCTTATGTTAATTCAAGAAAGGACTGGAGAGAGAGTTCGAATTATTTTCTGGGGAGAAGTGGATAGAAATGATTAAACGTAAGATGATTGTTCTCATTGTGGCTGTGTTGACATCCATAACACTAACCGGGGCAACTCGAATCGCTCCAAATCTAGAACAAGCACCCGAATTAAAGATTAAAGTCCAAAAAATTGCTTATACAAAGCCCTTGGAACCGTTGACAATCTTTTGGGCAAAAGCTAATGTGGGGCTGTACAAGACGGTTGCCGGGCCTGACAAGACGAAGACTTATCCGGTCATAACCGGTAATTATAGCAACATCCTTTATGAAAATCACGAGACATTGTATCTTCTGAAGCATGGGACTAACCAGACAGGAGATATTTACAAGTTTGAAATGCCCTCCAAGAAATTAACACGCCTTACCAGCCTAGGGGGAATCGATCAATTTTTCCTCAAGAACAAGAGCATCTATTATATCACCAATAGCATGACTACCGAGCCTGGCGTGTACCGGATGTCGCTGGATGGGAAGTCGAAAGTTAGAGTTAGTTCGACCATATTGGATGAGCGGGATAAAAGGTATCGGTATTACATTGGCTCAGGAATACAAACTGACTGGTTGGAGGTCTATTTTCCGCTCATGCGACAGCCCTTGCCGCCCACTGGCGGGACGTATATCGAGCAGAACGATGATAATTGGGATTCTGAGAAGAACAAGGAGGAGCAACTCTCTACCTATTTCTTCTATATGACAGATTACATGGGAGATGCTGATTCCGATTCATTCGTTTTTGTGGAGCGTGATAAAGAGAAGGGTATTACTTTCCTTCATCTGTTCAATAGGGGTAATGAAATTGTTCGTAAAATAATTGGTTGGGAACTTGAGCCTTTGGACATCTTGCATGGATGGGCGTATTTCACCGCAAGTGCTGAAAACTTGGAAATTGGAGGAACTTTCGCCATTCGGCTGAACGGTTCAGGACTGCGCCAGGTCGGCAACAACGAATTTTTGCAATCCGACTACATGGGTAGCATTAAGCGGCATCTTGTGTTCCAGAACCGAATCGACGGCTCATTTACGATTATGAAGGAGTTATGATTCATTAGATATATTCAACCCTGAAAAGGGGATGTAAAGTGGAGAACGAATTTCGTTAAATGAACATCTGTGTGAATTGAAAGAAAAGCTGTGACAAGCAGAGATTCGCTCAACGCCAGAAGAACTTTGGGTAAGAAATGAGCATGACAACCAATGACACCAAGGAACCTAAATAATTTGTATTCAGTAAAGCCTGTGATATCAGGCTTTTTATAAATTCAACTGCTCAAGTTATAAAAGAAGAATTAAATCGAAAATTTATAAGTTGCAACATGAATCTAGTAAATCATTGGAAAACAGCTATGTACGATACACTAAGGAACTCAGAGGTATTTATAGATTAGTTAGAATTTCAGGTTAAAGAAAGTGT
Source organism: Paenibacillus sp. FSL K6-0276 (assembly GCF_037977235.1). Classification (NCBI taxonomy): domain Bacteria; kingdom Bacillati; phylum Bacillota; class Bacilli; order Caryophanales; family Paenibacillaceae; genus Paenibacillus; species Paenibacillus sp. FSL K6-0276. The sequence goes on from NZ_CP150276.1 coordinate 3,094,150, forward strand.
ATATTGAACCTCATACACAATATTTCCCCATTAGATTACAGGGTCTTCAGTTACGGTGCATCGATCCTAAAGCCTCTTCGTTCTCCCGGCTTCCCTGTGACAGATCGAATCAGCACAATTTTTTCGACTGAACAATTGATCCAGAACAGTTACTATTTACAGACTGAGAAGAATTGGTTATCCTTGAAGTGAATGGGGAAGCCGCTTTTGATAGTGGCGTAAAATTTTACGTTGCCAATAATGGAGTTTGGCTTGCTGATTTTGTATCTGAGGAATACTTATCTAAAAAACAATAGAACGTGCTTTTCTTTATGATTGACGTAGAAAAAGTATATTCAGTAAAATATCCATATTCTAGTCATATTATTGGAGGATCATTTCATGAAAAAACTAAGTTCTGACTTTAAATATTTAAAAGATATGTATATTGATGGATACTTCCCTAATTTTCTTGTGGATAAAGTCAAAGCTGAACTAGTTAAAGTTATTGAATTTTTGGAACAAGGAAATCAAGATATCGAAGAAATTCAATCAAAGCTTGATTTCGCCATCCATGCAATCAATGATCTTGCAGAAGAGTTTGACGAAAATGACAGCGAAATTGAAACAGTTGCCAGAGAATCAATTGCACAAACTGTTGAAGATATTTTAGCCTTTTTTGATATCGAAATAGATACAGAAGTAGCCATTCGTGAACGTGATTGGTAGTTTGTTGGGTAAATTTAATGCTAATGAGTACAGCACACATAAACAACTTGGTTCGACTACATACTTGGGGCTTCAAAGCGCAGTTATAGCCTTATTTTACGAGAGTCACAAGTCATCTAGAGAAAGTAGTGTTTATGAGTAACATGGAGAGCGCATCCATCGAAAGTGGACTAACGGGACGCCGTTGGTCTGTTTGTGTTTTTAAAAATATCTAATGGTCGAGATAATCTTAAAGATTCGTCTAAAGCGAGTCGTCGTCTGCACACCATTCTCCAAGATCCATCCAAACGGCAAGGGATGGTTCGACCTTACAATAAAACAAGTAGAACTCTTGGACGATGCGGACATTGCAGTTCTTGCTGTTCGTTTAGAAGGAAGCAAAATCTATTATGTCGATTTCAAAGAACTGAGTAGAATGATGACTCAAGATCAACGGGTAGTGAACCCGAATGAAGGTGAGCATTGGAAGTTCCACATTTGGGGCAATTTAATACAGGTATTAGGTAGTCCGAATAAGTTTACTGCGGCACCTGTACGATTGACTATTTAACGACTAGAGGGTATGAGATGACCAAATTATTTTTACATAGTCGTGAAATGAAAAGTGTATTTCAACTGTTGGGCGAACATGAGAATGATATTACCTACAGTGGAGTGGTAGTGTTGATGAAGTCGGAATTAAAATGCAGGAGTAATATGCTACCAGAACATCATTTCTACAAAGTCCATGTCCTATCAAGCGACTGATAGTATTGAGCGAGTGTAGCAGCAGAGATTATGCCCAAAGTCGCGTTCCAACACAAATTAACGGTTTTCCTGTTGATGTGCTTTCATGGAAGGATTATTATCAGTATTCTAGGTGTTCAAAGAAAATAAACCATTAGACTAGGAAAATAATACAGTCACCGATCCATATCTACGATACTACGCTAACATGAAACGTTGGCTCAAATAACTTTTTGAAGACGAGGTTGCCGACATGATCGGCATTTGGTAGAAGAAGGCAGGGTATGTAGGGTTTGTTTTAAAGGAAATCAGAACTATATATCCGCAAAATTTGTCATGTTACTATAATAGAAATAGTCAGGATGAGGAGGAACGCAGTAATGACAGATTATAATCAGCTAGTTTTCGATGCATTGCCGCCCAGAGGGCACTGGCTAAGATTGATTATGAACCGGCTGCAGCTTATTGGAAAAAGCTATTAAAGTCGCCTCGAAAATGCGAAAAAATATTAAACCACACATTCTCGAATACAGTGTCGGATCTGCTTGCTGATCGATTGCTAGCTTTTTTGCAGACGTTTCTGGAGAAGAAGCCTGGCAGCAAGATCAGCTGGGAAGAGCATGAAACACTGCTTGCCTTACTTGGCATGATGCCGGGCAAAGCGAGTGAGAAAATGTGCGAGGTGTATGAGCTTGCAGCAGAGCATATCCAGAAGGTTTCATCATTTAAGCGCGACAGCGAGGTACTAAAGTTAACCCACAGAGATACTTCTTCCTTTGATATAAGCGATACGTTGGAAGGTATGACTTTAGAGCAAGCCTTTCCTATGATTTTGGCTGGCTCTGTTTTGATGGATGGAGATATTAGGCTGCAAGCGCTGGCTTGCAAGCTATATGAACAATATGGGGGAGCCTGGCTGTCTCCTGTCTTCGCTTCTGCGCTTCTAACCAAGCCTGCTGGCGATGTTTTCGAGGCCTTTTCACAGTATTACAAAGATCCGGTGGCGCAGTGTTTTATTTTGAACGTGCTAGGTACGGTGAAGTTTGATCCTAAGCAAAACCGGCATACGTTTTTGTTTGGCTGGGGTCATATGCTTAGGGATGATACATATTTTTCACTTAAACCGCTGCTGTTTGAGGATTTGGATGTGCGCTGGATAGAACTTTTGGCAGCTGATCCGGAGAAGAAAAAGCTAAGCGGTCTTATTAAAACGAGCTATTATGTTGGAAGAGTAACTGGAGAATTTGATGATGTGCTGGGTGATCTGCTTCCGCTAAATAATAAAATTTGTTGCCAAAAGGTTCAATCGTATTTTCTGAAAAGAGCGATTCTGGATGATGGAATTGGCGCGACATATGTTGGTATTTTGTATCGGATAGGTTATGAGGACGTTGAATCGATTCTTATAAAAAAATGGTCCCAAAAGGAAAATGCAACCTCAATTTGGAATGTGTCTAGTGATTTGCAGTCATTTACCCATTGGCCAGCCCAGAAGAGAGCAGCGCTTTTTGAACAGGTTGGACAATTGGTTCAGGAGAAGAAATTAAAAATAAGCTATTGGAAGCTTGACACGGCCGAGGAGCTGAAGAACAAGCTACTCAAGTAGCAATAGAAGGAGCGGATTAGCTGCTCTCGCTGCGCAGCCGGATCAGCTAGATGCGCTCCGCTTGGAGCACGTGCAGGAACAGCGTCGCTTCCTTGCTGGTTCGTCCACCGGCGCGGCTCACAGCGCCTCAAGCAGTAGGCGGTTCGCACAATCCATATGTACGAACAAGTTTTGAATCGTTTGCATGACTCTTCGACCTCTATCGTCCATTGATCTCTTACCTCTTCTTTTTGATCGTAACACGTACGAGCGCGATAGCTAACGCTCTTGCGTGCGGAGCCTGCGGGCGAACTGGCATGCAAGGTTGATTGGCAACCTTTTCTAAACTAAAGGGAGATTAGTTTTATATATAGGAGATATGGCTACCTGAAGCATCGCTATCCTTGATAGAAAATCTGGAAAGATTTAAATGTTAATACATGAATGCGGTGAAGACAATCCACTTAAAGATGTTTCAGAAAACCTTATGAAGTTAATGAAATCTCATGCAAACTCAATCATTGAATTAATGGAGAATGAGTGATTTATTCTGTTTAAGATTCGTTAGGTGCGGTAAAATTTAACTTGAAGAACGCCTATTAATTTATATTTTGGATGAGGAGGAAAATTGTATAGCTATCTATTTTAATATTTCAATGCCTGTTATGGATTTTCTTACTGAGAGCCATAATGCAATGCTGAGTCATGGAGTTAAACTATATGCCGAAATATTTGCTAACGCACAGGGTGAACGTCAATATTCATCTTTTGAAAGTAAAAAAATCGATTTGTTCGCCAGTTATTTTAATGATACTGCATATAACTCTTTTTTCTTTTCCTGCTACCCCATACAAGATATAACACAAATCAAAGAATTTGGATATTTTCATGATACACCAAGCTCCTATTCTATTGAAGTTAAAGGCGGCAGAGAAACCGATAAAAGTCGAGAACTTATACAAATGCGTATGATATCAAAGAATCCTAATAAACAGATACAATCTTTTTATCGAACATTTCAAAGGGACTTAAAGAAAATTTCAGGATTGCAAAAGAATACCCAAAAGAATTATTTTTACTTGCCAACGGAAAAAATTATAATTCCTGCTAATCCACATTCACAGAACACAAGAGATAATTGGGAAGACTTTAATCTTTCGAAAATTGAGAGTGTTGAATAACTATGAAAATAATCAAAAAGTCCGGATGCGATAGCGGGGGCTTGAACGGTAGCTAATTCGAATTAATTGGCAGGGAGGGCGACTATCCTATGAATGATACATTAATGAAGAGATTAAATACTTTCCTTCATCGGGAGGATAATAGCACAATAGTAGGCAGTCCGGCGAGCCAAGAGGAAATTGCTAATGCAGAGCAGCGTCTGAAAGTAAACTTTCATGAGGATTATGTGCATTTTATCCGGACGTTTGGGGGGGCATATGCAGGTCTTGCGGTATATGCATTCTCAAATGGCTCCAGTCTCGGAAACGAAACGGTTGTCGATTTGACTCTAGGGGCCCGAGAGCAATACAAGGAGCCTCCCTTTGCAGAGGTTTTACAAACCAGCTATGTCATCTCTATGAATGGTTCCGGCGATCCGATTATAATCAATAAAGCAGGAAGCGTTTTCATTTGTTACCACGATAGCGGGGAGATCGAGTTATTAGCGGATTCATTCGAGGCACTGATCGAGGATAATTTTTATGAAGTGTGAATGTTGTTATTACTATGATTCCAATGTCACTTACAGCGACCCAGAGCTTGTAATGCGTAGTACAGAATTACGTTATATTAAAATAGGATATAAAAGGAAGATTTATTATGAATATTAGTATTTCGGAACATTGGAATCTTGAAAAGCATGAACTGCCCGGCATTAATTGCATCGTCTTTCCAAATGGCACTGTAACAATTTTAAATTGTTACAGCCTATATGACCCCAACACAAAAGAAAGTGAATTTTTTTGCTCTCCCATGTGTGACACAACCATTGAAAGCATAGCAAAGTATAATGATGATTATTGGACGATCGTTGATGAATGGGTCAGTATTGATTATCAAGACGGGAAAATCCATGGCGGTGATGGTCAAATGGGAAATGAAGGATTTATTGCTTGTACGGATGCTGAGACCGTTTGGTATGGGGAATATTTTTTGAAAATTCAAACCCTATAAAAAACTTGGAAATTAAAGATAAAATCCTAATCGCTATTAATGAGCATACCGAATTACAAATTGAAATCAACTTAGAAAACCTCACCCAAATTAAAATGACTTGCATAAAATCCTAGTACCACGAAATAAGCATTTTCTAACTTTTTGGGAGGGTATTCATAACCTCTCTCTTTTCGTCATCCATCCATGACTTTTGATATCAAAAGTGAAGTGAGATTGTGCCAGCAAAGAAAATGGGCCGCACTTCAAGGGATTTAGGTGTTTCAGTTACTAGAGGGGATACAGAAGGGATGAAGAAGTTCATTTTATCAATTGTAAATGACCCAGAAATCGCACTAATTCGAAATCCTTTGATTGGAATACAATCAACTCTGTAGATGCTTATGTTAAGGGTGATGCAGTTGTTTTAGTTAATCGAGATAAAAAAAAGGAGGTCGTTTATCAAGTAAGTAAATATCCGACTTAGATTTGATTAGAGAGTGAGGATGGAAATGAATAATTATATATTATCTTTTGCGAAAAAGTTTGATTTTTTTTTGTGCAAAAAGAAATCTCAAGTATTATTTATTTACACGATGAGGATGATAATGAGAGATTAGACCATGTCCTTTTTCTTGAGAAAGATAATGGTGATGTCATAGGCTTGTATATAAGAGGTATGAATCCGCTAATCTCAATGAATAGAATTTACGATTTGGATGATTTTAATTTATTTGATAGTTATGAAGGATTAATTGAATGCAAGGAAAATATTAAACTCAAAATAGAGTATATAGGTTTGTTTTTTAGCACTCAATATAACGAATTATTGGGTTTCTATTTGGTGAATAACGATGCATCCAGTTCCATATTTATATTATTTTTACAAGATGAAATTTATATGGAGAAGGATTGTACTAAACACGAGGTTAGCAGGATGCTTGAAAAAAGGGTTTCAACTGAAGGTTTTATAACATATGAAAAAATAAGTGAGAGTGACTGGAAAGAAATAAACTTCTAAATTAACCCATGAAATACACCACATTACGTAATCGACATCGGTAATGTGGTCTTTTTTTCCTTTCTACTTGTAGTGGATATGAATTTAATAGAATGTAGATCTTAATGATTGGATAGTTATCTTTGTAAATCGTCTATCATCTTTTTATTCCTAAGTTTAAGATTATTACTTAAGGGACTCTTGAAATTCTTGATGAGTATTGCGAAAAAGAAATGGTCTCAAGGGTTGAAGGTACAAGGCAAGCCATTAGAAAGCTAAAGAAAAAAAAGATAGCCCGATAGTAGTGTAGTGAACACATGGACTATCCCCTCAATGTTTCCGTTAGGAAATATTCTATTTTAGACGGACACCTCCTAGTATGCACGAAGAATTTCCTGTTTCGTTTCAATCGAGATAGGGGTACAGTCAACAAAACGCGTATTTACAACATTAAGCCGTCAATGTGTCCAGATAGGCTCATAGAGTCGGTGAATGAGGCGTCAGAAAAAGGTGAAAACGACCCTATCTAGACGATTTTAAGTCTGTAGTATGACATCAGGTTGAAGTATAGCTCAAGCTGACACATCGATTTAGTTGATGACTAAAAATGAAGGATAGGCAAGGCTTTTCAGTACGGCAGGACCATTTAACGTGATAATAACAGTTGTTCTTTGGGTAAATTCCCTCTTTACGTTGTTAATCCGCGTTTTGCTGGTGGGACCCCTAATTGATCAGAAAGATTAAAGGAGCCAACTAAATGATGAAACAAATACCAAGCACGAAATTTCCTAGTCTAGAGTACACACCCGGCGAATCTATTTGGATAGATAACCTAATGCCTGATAACAAGATCCAGGTTTATTTTAATGTGTCGGAAAAAATTACACAAAATGAGAGCGATATCGCTCGTGTTTCCCATGCACTAGATCACATGGATGAGTTGGTAAACAAGGCTCGGGCGCATCTAAGAGATATTATTCAAAATACAAAAGACCCTAGTTATAAGTTGCTTCATGATTTCTTTGCTTTTCATCTATTAGAAATGGATGATGAAAGCTTAAAAGTAATGTTTGGGATGGAGCAACCTGAAACATTAAGTGAACTGGAGATGGTTGACCTACTTATGCTAAAAAGCTTGGGAAGCAGCTTGGGCGAAGGTTGGTTGGGAAGTAACTTTGAAAAAGAACTAAAAAAACAGATATTCATTATGGATTTTACTTTTGACCCAGAGTATACGGATCAGTTGATTGTTGTCTATTTGGATGCGAACGAAAACATATTGACTATTAGCCATGAAAGTTAAGATCAAGAATCTAAGAGCCTAAAAAAGCAAAATAAATTAATGGTATATCTGTAGCGTATCTGGACAGTCAATTTTGTATTTATTTTTATATTTTGAGCGTAATGGAAGGAGGTTTAGCGTTATGAAAAAAATATTAAGTATTGTTTTGCTTGAAGATGATTTATTCGGAAAACTTGTTTGTAAGATGGAAAAAGTTTTTGGCATTCGTTTACCTTACGAAAACAAAAAAAGGTCGTTTTATTGCTGAAGGTGACACGGTTACTTATAAAGTCATACTTGTAGATAGAGTAGACGACCTTAGTGATTTGTTGTGTGATGAACATCACACTTTAGATATTCGTATCGATATGGATGAATCCTTCAACTATGAAAAATATGAAGAAGATGTAGTAACAAAATTGAAAAATGGTGAAATCAGTTGGAAATATGGTATTTGGACTAAAACGAAAGACGATGAGGAATATCGTAAAATTTATCCTGATTCTTAGAATTTATATTAAGAGGAGTAGCAAATCTCTGACCATCTGCTGACATACGTGTAAAAATAGGTCATTCATAGAATAATATCCTTAATTCACAAAATGATGATATAGTAATGGTGATAGTTGATTTAAGGGAAATTAGGAAAATATATGGAAAATTTACATACGAAAAGAGGCAGAGTGATGGAAAAAGACCCTTTCGCACAACTTATTATTTGGCATGAAGAAGATGAACATGAAAAAATAATAGATAGAATTATGGAAATTCCCCAATCAGATAGAGATTATAATACGGTCAGTTTAATGGCAAGAGCTATGAATAACCTGGAACGTTATGATGAAGCACTTCAACAGCTTTTGAGTATTGCAAAACTAGGTGAGGATGACCCTCTTTGGCATTTTCGCGTGGGCTATTCCTACTATTATCTAGAACAATATGAGGAAGCATTAAGAGAATTTGAAATTACAGATAAGCTAGATCCAGAAGATAGCGATACTTTGACATTATTAGATTGGAGCCGAGGTAAAGTAAATGTTGCAGACAAAACTAAACCATTTGAGCTAAGCATGCAAGATAATGGTGGTGCGTCATTTGAATATTTAAAAGATATGTACATTGATGGATACTACCCTAATTTTCTTGTGGATAAAGTCAAAGCTGAACTAGTTAAAGTTGTTGAATTTTTGGAACAAGGAAATCAAGATATCGAAGAAATTCAATCAAAGCTTGATTTCGCCATCCATGCAATCAATGATCTTGCAGAAGAGTTTGACGAAAATGACAGCGAAATTGAAACAGTTGCCAGAGAATCAATTGCACAAACTGTTGAAGATATTTTAGCCTTTTTTGGTATCGAAATAGAAACAGAAGTAGCCATTCGTGAACGTGATTGGTAGTTTGTTGGGGAAATATAACGCTAATGAGTACATTGCTGGAAAATATGAATTTAAGTATAACTAGGATCAGACGCATTCATATTTTCAAATGATCGAAGAGTTGAATGTTGGTACTTATAAAAAAGAAATTTTTCAAAGTCGGGAAGCAGAGGGATTCGAAAAATGAGCATACCGAATTACAAATTGAAATCAAGGCTACTTAGAAGCTTGGGAATACTGGAAAGTTCTGTCCACTAATTATGCTGAGGAATAATTATGATTTAATAAAAGAGAAATTTAGGAGGTATTCTTACTTGGACAAAATCAAGCTAGTATTAACAAAAGTTGATGAATCAGAATTTGTTGATATCTATATCAACGACAAAAGATTAGTTCAAATACTTAGGGAAATTGAGCTCCCATTCAATGCTAAAATAGCAGGAGAATATAGAGGGCTTCCACAAAGTGTAGTGTTTTTTCCATCTAGACATTTCCTTGACGAACCAGACAAATGGTATCTCTATGATGAGAAAGTCTCTATATTAGAATGTGTTTGTGGAAGTCCAGGTTGTTGGGATTTCAATGTTAAGATAACTATTATGGATGATAAAGTCATCTGGAGTGAATTTGAACAACCTAATAGAAGTCTTGATTCAGCAGCTGGGTATTGGAATTATGATATATTGAAGCCATTTGTGTTCGACAGGAAGCAATATGAAGCTCAGATAAGTAAGATGGCTTAATGCTTTTAAAAGACGGTGAATCAATCTGCAGCTAGACTAGAAAGTGGATACGGAGAACCGAGAATGGGAGAATAAAACCAAATCCGTTCGAGGTGTCTAAGATGAAAAAAACATATGATAATGAGTTCAAATTACAAACGGTACAGATGAAAACCAGATGACCAGACATCTCGCGATCTGCAGAAGCGGATTCGAGATCTGGAAGAAGAAAACGAAATTTTAAAAAAGGCGATGCACGACTTCGTAAAAGACCGGCGCTGATCTATTCCTTCATTCATGATCATCGCTTCAAGCTCCGTGTCGCGAAGATGTGCTCTGTTTTTGAAATTTCACGAAGCGTCTACTATACTTGGCGAGAAAACAAAAATAAGGAAACCAAACGTAGTAAAGACCGGAAAAAGATGGAGTAAAGGATTCGCCGAATTTTTCTAGATTCTCGTCGACTTTATGGTAGCCGAAAAATCAAAGAAGTGCTGGAACAACAAGACTTTCACGTGTCGGGGAAAACCTTATCACGTATCATGAAGGAACTAGAGCTGAGATCCCGTACGGTTAAAAAGAATAAGGCAACCACCAACTCCAAACATAACCTTCCCGTCTATGACAATGTGCTAGATCGTGAATTCAAAGCAGAAGCCCCAAACCGTAAGTGGGTAGCAGATATTACCTACACATCGATATAAGCGATGAGTTCCGCGTCAAAACCGAGTGTGTTAATGCACCGCGTTATTGGTTATAGGGTCGTGTGGTTACTTCCATTTTACCATTTTTCGCATAGGTGCATTTTTGTTTTTTATCCAATTTTATGGGCTTTTTAAACAGGCTCTTTAATTAATCTTTATCAAATGAAATATCCGTTTTCTTGAATTACATTGCAATGGCCTTTCCAAATATCTTTGCCTTTATGTCTACCTTCTGTTACTACCCATTTTCGAGGTGTATTCTCATGAAAAGCAAACTACATCAATATACGAGAAAGATGAATCGAATTCATCTTTCTTTGTCTTTTTTCCTTTGGAATACAATCCATTAAAATGTCCTGTTTACCTGAATCAATCCATTTTTTTTGCATGATTTCTATGCGTTTCTTGTTAAAATCAATATATTGAAAATCCAACTGTTTCAGCTTAGGCATGTCAGATAAAAAATCAAACGCTTCCGCCTTGATCTTCGTATTTATTTCCTCCAACTCTAAAATTTCCAGATTTGATGCAGTTTTTAAGACATCTATCTCTATCAGCGATTTCATGTTTTTCAGTTCTAATTGTTTCAAGTTATCCATAGCAGAAAAATCGCATAGCTTCTCCACTCTGGATAAAGACAAACTCAAAAACTCCAAATTCTCGAATCTACTCAAGAAGGAAACATCCTCTAGTTTTGCAATGGATGATAGCTCTAACATCTTCAAGGTTCGAACGTTGAGTACATCCAGATCACAATTCACGTTACAGTTATCGATAAGGAGATATTCTATGGGGATCTCTTTGACAAAGTTCAATTGTTCAACTGTACACTGAAGGATTATGCTGCTAAGATTTTTACAGTTTCCTATGGGAGACAAATCATCGAATTTTCCACTTAATTGCAAGTGCTGAAGTTTTTGAAAACTGCTTATAAAATCGATAGAAAGTGTTTGGTCAGAATCAATTCTCAAAAATTCCACGTTTTTTAGCGTCTGTAGGTTATGTAAATCTTGCTTTTGTTTCATGCTTAGATGCAAGGCAGTTACGTTTTTCAATCCAGCTAAGATGTCTAGCATTTCAACTGAATAATCCCCTTTATTTCTGTAACTCCATATGTGCAAAATAAGATCAGGACGATGGGATAGGACCATTTCATCTAATTTTACTAAATCCGCCAATGTATCTGAATCAAAAGCAAAACTGATCGTAGCTCGTCGCCTTAGTTTTTCAACAGCTGCTTTCATTTTTTTAGGCGTCCAAGGCACACCATGCATAGCATGTATCCACTCTTCACTCATAAGTTTACCCCTCGCTTCATTTCTCAGATAATTGCAATTGATTGAACTTCATAGATCATATGGGTTATTCTAATATATGGCAATCATTTTTTGATTAAAGTAAGAGGAGATGATACAAAGATGGATAAGGATTTATTGAAACAGCTCACTCTTTGGCATAACAAGAGCCAGCATGCGAAAATCATTAACAAAATTATGGATATACCCGAGGTAGACAGGGACTATGACTTAGTTTGCCTTTTGGCAAGAGCATTGAATAATCAAGAAAATTATAATGAAGCTATCCAATATTTTTTATCTGTGCAAGAGCAAGGCGAGCACGACCCTCTTTGGCATTTCCGAATAGGATATGCTTATTATTACCTTGAACAGTATAAGGAAGCGATCGTTGCTTTTGAACAAGCTGTAGCACTAGATCCTGAAGATTCACATGGCAGGACGTTTTTAGAAATGAGCCGCAACGCCGCTGCTAGAGCAGGAAATGAAACCATCCATATAGTAAACGTTGAAAAGGGGATGAGGATTGGGACTGACCCCCGTTTGTTAGAAGTTGAAGAAAAAATAAACCCATTTGGGCTAGTTGCGCATAATAATGGAAGCATATCAATGATTTTAGGTGTTGGCAAATATAAGCATGAAATTTTTCAAACACGAGCCGAAGAAGGATGTGAAGGCAATGGCTATGATTGGGGTTCATTAGCAGCCGTGTTTCTTGAAGAAAAAATGCCTCACTTAGTTGATATTATACGATTTGACCCGGAAGCCGATACGTTCTGCATTTATACAGACAATAAAGAAGCCATACTTAGTTTTGCAATCGCCTTTAAGGAAGCATGTGAAGATGACTCATTAATGAAAGACCTATTTTCACGAGCTGTATTAGATTGATTGGAAATATCAAGGTACACCACTATCCTCTGTTGCATCGAAATGACATTACCCGATTATCGGTAGTAGAAGCCTTACAGTAGCATATAACTTTCTAGAGGTGTTGAGCGTATGGGAACATGGAGTGCTGAGGTTTTTGGTAATGACACCTCGTGTGAGATCAAGGAATATTTCTATGATCAGTACAATCGGGGTTCTGAAGTTACTCAAATTGTAAGCGAGTTACAAGAGAAATTTACTTATAGCTTAAATAATACAGATGATAGAAACAATGTATTATTTGCGTTGTCCTACTGCCTTTGGGAAACGAAATCCTTAGAGGATTCGCTGTTAGAGCAAGTCGCTCAGATCATTGAGAGTGGGAGTGACTTTACTGTCTGTGAACAGCTTGGAGCAAATGCACATTTTATTAACCAGCGAAAAAAGTATTTACATACATTTATCGCCAAAATTAGCGTACCCAAAAGCATAGCAAAAAAGAGGGTCAAGCCACCTACGCAAGTTGAAAGTGATTATCACAATGGCAGCTGCCTTACTTTTCAATATCCCAGTGGCTTATACGGCGGCATTATCATTATCGACAGCGCCTTTTATCGTAACCGAGGTTCAATGCGCATAGCATTCACCGATATTGAACAGCACTCTGAACCCGATTATAACGATTTTCTAGCCTCTCGCCTGACCAACTTCAGCTGGGAGGGAGTATGGGGAGAGGCAAACAAGTATGCAGCCTTTGAGGGTAAGACTGCCCGCATTTCTACCTATCCGTTGAGCTATGATCATGCTAAAGAGCGTGTTTCTTATTTTGAGTATAACGATATGTTCTTCACAATTGTGGGCGAGCTCCCAAAATACACCCAATGCCTACTTGCTACAGTTGGCATTGGAGTCCATTACAATCTTGCTTATCCTGAGTTCGCCATCTCTATGAAAAAGACATTACTATATTGGAAGCAAAATGAAGACCTTTACAGTAAAAAAGTTTCTAAGGAAACGATTACTAAATTAAATAACTTATTAGTCCTCAACAAGTAGCTGTTTACATATTTTCATATCATAATGAATTAACTGAGTCCGGTTTTTGATATCCCATTTGCAGAATATATTCGTGAGGTGCTTCTTGACCGTCGATGCTTTTGAGGGATTAAGCGTTGTTAAAGCCAATAACCTCTTATTTAATGAAACTATCTTATTTGGAAAATTAGAATGCCTAAAAGAAAGTGGAGATGAACATGTACATAAGCAAATGGTGGGGAGATTTAATTGGCGGTTCCGATGATTCGTTGGCATTAATAGACTATTTGGAACAATTGGACGTAACGGATGTGACGCTCAATCAGATTTTAAAGGACTTGGGTTTCGATGTTTTGCTTTCCGAGGGAGACTTGAAAAACGGCGGTAATATTGGATTTGATATGAGAAGCGCTAACGGCATGTTTCGGGTAGAACTTGATATTGCCTGCGGTGCTCTAATCGATCTTTCAGCCATTGTGTTGGAGTGTCTTAAATCAGGGTTTGTCGATTTGCATGATTTGGATGAGGCTAGGCAGCCGCACAAACTTTATATGGATGCCTCCGAAGAAAAAAGAAACCTGTTTCGGGATGAATTGAACAAGTTTTCCAGTAATCCGCTGTCCTACGATTTAGCCAAGCTTGTTCCGCCCGATGATATGATGGAGCTTGCGGATAAGGCAAAAATGATCGCTGATGAGCTGTTATTTGTATGAAGTAGGTTTTCAGGATATAGTCCTTTAAAATTTATTATTTTGCTAACAATGAACGATAACTCATTAGACAGCTGCCAGTCTTATTCAAGGTATGTATTTTAACGGGAAATTATGAATAGTGTACCGATAAGGGAGGGGTTAAAATGACTCTAGAAAAAAGAATAACCGGATTGTGGTCAGTTGATAATTTATATGCTCCAGGTGCCATGGAAGACATATTAGTTGTTTTCCTGCCAAGTGGTGAGGGCTGGTTATACTTTACCCACCCATGTGAAAATATTGTTGAAAAATTTATTTGGAATATTGATCAATTTAATTTGCTACATATCAGAGGAACTACTTCATCCCTTTATTATGACGTAGATGAAGATCACGAGTTAGCAAAAGATAGTTATTTCGACAAAAATTCTGATGTGATAATTCATGAAATTAATGTGGAAGTTTCAGTCGAGTTTACCCCTCGAGGAGAGAATGAGGTTATTTCATTTTCTAAACCGTTGTGGGGTTCAGACGATAAATTTGCACTTGTACATAGAGACTTTGATCGAATTATTCCGCCTATATTTGACCTGTAAGTATATATTTAAAATGATCATTGAACTAACAGAGAACTATAGTTCAATAAAACAGCGACAGTCTAAGATTTTATTTTCTCGAACATGATTGTCGCTGTTTCTAATTATGGGCACAGTCTAACACGTATTTCTCTAAGGTTGACGATTATTTGGGGTATGGGTAGAATACAGAACCTGAAATCGGCAGCGAAACGTTCTGTAGGCATTAAGTAGCGCAAGGATTTAGCCAAAATGGAGATTCAGCTACTGCTTACACAGTACCTACTTATTCAGGATAAGTTCGATGAACTTGATCTAAAGCTCAGCGAATTAATTGAGCAAATACCGGGTGTAGAACAATTGCTTGCCATTAAAGGAGTAGGTAGAGATACAGTAGCTGGCTTCATTGCAGAGATTGGTGACATAAGTAGTTACCATCATCCGAAACAGATCGCAAATCTGGCAGGACTGAGTTTAAAGGAGAACACAAGCGGGTTAAACACAAAGGACAAACTAATGCAATTAACCTATTGAATGAAAAGTCCTGTCGTCAAGGAGGCCACGCATGGCATGGACTAATGTCTGCACTTGCCGAAATGACTTGATATGGTTTAGAAGAAAGGATGATAGAAATGCCAAATGATAATCAAGCTCGTCCTACTGCTGGTTCCTTTAGAGAAGCTGGTCGTTATCCCATCGACCTGACAGGTCCTCGCAGTCACACTCTTGTCATTCAGCCCGGTGTGGGCAGTCTATCCATTGGACCGTCGCAATTGGGGAAGAAGGCAGATCTTCACGTTGCGCCTGATGCCTTAATCGATTGGACCGTATTCGATGCCTTTGCCACTCCGGCGGGCTCGCCCTGGCCGCGATTTCTGCACTATACAGGCAGTGACGCAGGCTTTTTTGATTGGGCACAGAAACGTCCCATTGAAGAGATGACGTGGGCTCCGATCCTGTTTGCAGACACGGTGGCAGACGCCAGACAATCCAATTTGCATGGCTTGCATATCAAGTTGGACCCGTCCGGGGGGCGTCTGAGCCTGAAGCTTCCGAAGCGGCATTTCCGCCTGAGCGTGTCCGGCGATCTATCACGCTTCTCGGCCACTGGCGATATGCCATCTTCTCTAACACTAGCGCCGCGCACTAGCCGACGCAAGAATGATACTTCTTACTTGCTGCCCGACCTGGGTGAATTGCACCAAGTGACGAGCCTGACGCTACGGAACGCGCCGCTAAGACAGCCCATCTCGCTGGAGTGTCTGAACCGGTTCCCAAACCTTAACTCACTGAGTTTGTGGGGGAACTTCTGTGACATGGACTTGCTGGCTCGTCATGCCCGGTTAACAAATCTGGAGCTACGCTTCATGCCAGATTTGGGGGACTTGCCGCCCTTGAACACATGGCCGTTGCTTGACAGATTTATCGCCTACAATGTGGAAGAGATCGCGGGCAAGCGCCTAAAGCAGCAAATGAAAACACGCGATAAAACACGCGCGTGGACCGACCATGCTTCAGTGAGCCAATTGCGAAAGCCTGAGTGGTGGACGACTGTGTTTGGCCGCCCGTTCTCGTCCTGGCCTAAACGTCTGGCCAAGCTGGCTAACGAAGCTTACAACATTGCACAGGCAAACTTGGCCCAGGCCCGAAGCATGGCCGATGCCGAGGCGGCCATTACCGCTTTCACCGTGCGCTTCAATACCCTCAAAGGTATCGAAACCACCGAACGAGAAGACATTGGTGAAGCGGTATGGCAACTCAGCCAGTCTGATCACCTGATTGGCCAGCCTATAACAGAGCAGATGGCTCAGCGCTGGTTCGATGCAGTGCGCGATTACTAAATGAAATGAGGAAATGAACGGGCACTAAGAAATCGGCAAATTTCGAGCAATTCTATGAGAGTATTTGGTTAAGAGTTGCAGTATCCAGCATAAGGGTGTTCAACCGGTAGGAGGAATTATGAATAAGAAATGCAGTGAATTCATTAGTTGGACTAAAGATAATGGATGGGATATAACTGATAAATCTGAATATGAATTAAATTTAAATGATAGTATAGCATCAAGGTATAAAGAAATTCCCGAAGGTTATCTAGATTTTTTAAAAAGGGTTAAAGAATGCATAACGCCTAGTAAGAAAACATGGTTTATATGTGAGGATGAGTATAATAATAACTCGGATAGTGCATTTAAATGGAATGAATTTGAAGAGTTAAGCTTAGAAGCAACAGAGAATGATGAGGAATGGAAATCAGAAATAATTTCATGGTGGGATAAATATCTACCCATAGTTATGTCAGTTGATGATGGATATTCATTCTATGCAATTGATTTAACGAATGATATAGGTGCTATTGTACAAGGATGTGAACCTGAATTCGAAGAAGTAGAAAAAACAGCAAATAGTCTTGAAGATTTTTTTCAATTAATCATGTCTAATACAATAGAGATGCAATAGAAAAACAATGCATAAAAACAGTAGTATATGAAATGAATCAGCTGAAAATTAAGTAGGCTGGTTCATTATTTTTTAGTAGGGCTAGTACTAGCGTAGCTGTCACAAACCGCAAATTAATGGAAAACAAATAGCAATAACGGACAGCTCACAGGCTGAAAACCTCATCTAAAAATGGCGGAGGCTAATCTGGTATAGTTCAAAACAATAAACTAATGCGAAGTACAGAATTATGTTGTATTAAAATAGGATGTAAAGGAAGATTTATTATGAATATTAGTATTTCGGAACATTGGAATCTTGAAAAGCATGAACTGCCCGGCATTAATTGCATCGTCTTTCCAAATGGCACTGTAACAATTTTAAATTGTTACAGCCTATATGACCCCAACACAAAAGAAAGTGAATTTTTTTGCTCTCCCATGTGTGACACAACCATTGAAAGCATAGCAAAGTATAATGATGATTATTGGACGATCGTTGATGAACGGGTCAGTATTGATTATCAAGACGGGAAAATCCATGGCGGTGATGGTCAAATGGGAAATGAAGGATTTATTGCTTGTACGGATGCTAAAGACCGTTTGGTATGGGGAATGTTTTTTGAAAATTCAAACCCTATAAAAAACTTGGAAATTAAAGATAAAATCCTAATCGCTATTAATGAGCATACCGAATTACAAATCGAAATCAACTTAGAAAACCTCACCCAAATTAAAATGACTTGCATAAAATCCGAGTAAGGTTTAATCATTTTGTAACATTTTCGGGAATAACTATTTCAAGTTACGTGACCTAGCTATGGCGTTAAATGGAACAGAAAAGACCTTTGATATTAAGTTTGATAATTCTAATAAACGTGCATATATGCACAAAAATGGATGAACGAAAGGATCTATAGAGAGTCAAGTTAAGCGATGCTATTAATTAGTTTAGAAACGATATGTAGGAGAGAACGAATGTCAATTATAAAAGAAGAATTAATTGAACAATTGATAAACTTGGCGTCTTGTAGGACTTCTCCAGAAGAATGGAGCACTTGGTGGAATAATCATAACAAGCAGTTGGAGTCATTTTTAAATCGTGGTGAATATCTGAGGCTTAAACCTTGTATGCATGGGTTCCGTTGGTTACCTATTTTGCGCAGTCAACAAGGAGCAATTAAATATTTAGATGACAGCAAGATCCTTTATGTGAAAGAAAATGTTTATCAGGAAAACTATGAGAAAGAACTGAAAGAATCCTATAAAGCAAACTTAGAAATGGAGAAACAGCGGTTAAGAAAAATAAAAGCTGAATTTCCTGAAATTTTTAATCGATATCCCAAGTTTTCAAATTCATTGAAATACAATTTTGATGAAAGTGATTTCATTCACGTTGGATTAAACAATGAAAAAGTCGAAAAATTTGAAACAACCTCTGGTATAAAAATGCCTGAAGATATTGCGGAATTTTTTCAAACAGTGTCAGCCATCTCTTTAGAAGGTATTAAAATCGAATTTGAAAATATATATCCTCTTGAGTTTTTTGGTAAAAAATATTATGTTCTTGGTGAGTTTTGGAAAGAAGCTGATGGGGACTTGGTTTTATGGGATACTTCTGAATCTAATGATCTAACAAAAATATATTATTATGCCCATGAACAAAATAAAATAAAACTTCTTACAAAAAGTTTCGAAGATTTAATTGAGAAAGAGTTTGCATATCACAACAAGAACTTGTGAAATGTAAACTCACGGACCGTTGATAAGCTCAAATCGGTTATTATTGCCGTTCTGCTTGTTGCTCTCTTCATCAATAGCATAAATGATTTCTATGCGTTTCTTGTTAAAATCAATATATTGAAAATCCAACTGTGTCAGCTTAGTCATGTCTGATAAAAAATCAATCACTTCCGCCTTGATCTTCGTATTTATTTCCTTCAACTCTAAAATTTCCAGATTTGATGCAGTTTTTAAAGTGGATGATCCTTTTGAGAAACAGGCAGATAGCTTGGATGAATTGATTTTGGAACAGATCCACATCGGTAATATCTTTGATAATTGAAGTTATTTTTTTATATACGAAGTGAAAGTCATGAAACAGGTGGAATCTGAAGATATTCAATCTTTTATGTGGGTAGCGGATTTTTCAGAAAATTACATAGCAAAAAGAAAGCACAGTACAGATCTTACGGAAAAAATGGATGGCCAAATCCAAGACGGACCATACAGAGAAATCGATCAAAAACAGTCTAACAAAGGCTATCGAAAATTTTAAAAATGCCGAGAAAATCAGACCTCTTGGCAAAAAGGAACAGCAGTTGTTTAACCAAATAAATAAGTGACCATAGTAGGGTCTTCATCATATAAACCTGATATGCTAGTGTTTGAAAATCGATTCTTTTTATAATAGAGCGTGTTAAATGACTGTTGTTAATTCCGGAAATGAAGAAAGTACGTTACAAGATGTAGCAGCATGGCGTGCTTTTGGGTTGTTATACGCAAAAAAATACAGCAAGTGGACAGAGATAGACCTGAATACATATCTAGTTTCTCTATCTGGGGTCATACCAACAAAAAGCGCAAAACATACGATATGACATTATTGAAAATAACAAGCCGATCTTCCCTGCTAAGGAATAATCGGCTTTTTTCTTACTACTGTCGGAAAAAATTATAGTATTAGACTGGGAATGGGCATTAAGCTAACTTTTTGAAGACGAAGTTGCTGACATGATCGGCATTTGGTAGAAGAAGGCGGGTTATGCAGGGTGTGTTTTATAGGAAGTCAGAACTATATATCGGAAAAATTTGTCATGTTACTATAATAGAAATATTCAGGATGAGGAGGAACGCAGTAATGACAGATTATAATCAGCCAGTTTTCGATGCATTGCCACCAAAAGGGAGTAGCAGAGAGAAGGCTATCTCGGAGCTCGGAGCTAAAGAGGCGCCTGAGCTGTTGCATCTGGCTAGTACAGAGCGCGGGAAGAGTAAGCTTGCCGCCCAGAGGGCACTGGCTAAGATTGATTATGAACCGGCTACAGCTTATTGGAAAAAGCTATTAAAGTCACCTCAAAAATGCGAAAATATATTAAACCACACATTCTCGAATACAGTGTCGGATCTGCTTGCTGATCGATTGCTAGCTTTTTTGCAGACGTTTCTGGAGAAGAAGCCTGGCAGCAAGATCAGCTGGGAAGAGCATGAAACACTGCTTGCCTTACTTGGCATGATGCCGGGCAAAGCGAGTGAGAAAATGTGCGAGGTGTATGAGCTTGCAGCAGAGCATATCCAGAAGGTTTCATCATTTAAGCGCGACAGCGAGGTACTAAAGTTAACCCACAGAGATACTTCTTCCTTTGATATAAGCGATACGTTGGAAGGTATGACTTTAGAGCAAGCCTTTCCTATGATTTTGGCTGGCTCTGTTTTGATGGATGGAGATATTAGGCTGCAAGCGCTGGCTTGCAAGCTATATGAACAATATGGGGGAGCCTGGCTGTCTCCTGTCTTCGCTTCTGCGCTTCTAACCAAGCCTGCTGGCGATGTTTTCGAGGCCTTTTCACAGTATTACAAAGATCCGGTGGCGCAGTGTTTTATTTTGAACGTGCTAGGTACGGTGAAGTTTGATCCTAAGCAAAACCGGCATACGTTTTTGTTTGGCTGGGGTCATATGCTTAGGGATGATACATATTTTTCACTTAAACCGCTGCTGTTTGAGGATTTGGATGTGCGCTGGATAGAACTTTTGGCAGCTGATCCGGAGAAGAAAAAGCTAAGCGGTCTTATTAAAACGAGCTATTATGTTGGAAGAGTAACTGGAGAATTTGATGATGTGCTGGGTGATCTGCTTCCGCTAAATAATAAAATTTGTTGCCAAAAGGTTCAATCGTATTTTCTGAAAAGAGCGATTCTGGATGATGGAATTGGCGCGACATATGTTGGTATTTTGTATCGGATAGGTTATGAGGACGTTGAATCGATTCTTATAAAAAAATGGTCCCAAAAGGAAAATGCAACCTCAATTTGGAATGTGTCTAGTGATTTGCAGTCATTTACCCATTGGCCAGCCCAGAAGAGAGCAGCGCTTTTTGAACAGGTTGGACAATTGGTTCAGGAGCAGAAATTAAAAATAAGCTATTGGAAGCCGGACACGGCCGAGGATCTGAAGAACAAGCTACTCAAGTAGCAATAGAAGGGGCGGAGTAGCTGCTCTCGCAGCGCCTCAAGCAGTACATGAAGTCAAAGAGGATTGGCTTTTTAATGACTACCTGCTCAGATGAAATGTTTTCATTAGCGCGAGGACAAAAGAGTGGGAGTGAGTATGATGCAAATAAATATGTCGAATCAATGCCAAGAATGCGGAAAATCTATTGTTTTTAATGGAATCTGTTATCGCTGTCGAAATAAGAATCAGCGGGAAGCCTACCAGGCTATGAGCAGTGAAGAAGTGGAGAAAATGGTTGAATCGATCATCTCGAATATTGAAACGATTGGGGAGTGGGATCAAGTTTATCAAGACTTCAATGGGTTGCTTGGCTATCACGACATCAACACTGCGCAAATTGCACAAGCAGCGTTCGACAAGGGTATATTCTTTCCAGCTAAGCTCTATCGGAATGCTTCACCCGAGGTGCGTGATGAGCTGCTTATTCGTCTTTTTGATCCTGCATGTGATAAAGCAAGTCATTTGCTGCTCTGCCTTGCAATGCAAGGTGATGAAGTCATTCAGGAAGCATTCCTGAGGCTGGAGAGTAACCCGTTGCCCTGGCGCAGCAAGCTGTATGTGAACCCGTCTGTCTATGCTCATCACGGTGGCTGGCGTTTCGATGATCAGGGGAATCGCAGCTCATTGTACTTCGAGCGATGTTACACGATGCTGCCGGGAGATGGCGTCGATCAGGCAGCAAAGGCTGGTCAATTATTGGAGCAGCACTGTCCGCATTGCGGTTGCCGATTGATCGATGTCCTGCGGCTGGATGGCCTTGATGAACGATTTTCTTTTCTGGGGGTCGATGGCATACTCGCCATTCCCGTCTGTCCGAATTGCATCACATTCTCTGAAGAGACGTTCGTGTGCTATGGGGAAGATGGCCGGAGTGAAATCGTGTCTAATGAGCCGTCTTTCGAAACGGAAAATTATTGTACTGAGGCGGAGCTTCTGGAGATGAGCCAGAATCAGCTCACACTTAGTGCCGAGGCTGTACCGAAGCATTACGCTAGTGGTGGTGATGAGGTCATCACGATCGGAGGCTGGCCGGATTGGGTGCAGGATGCCCATTTTGGAACATGTCCGGATTGCGGCCAAACCATGAAATTTCTCGCGGCGCTTCCTTGGGACGTATTGTTGGAAAGTTCTGAAGGTACGTTGTATATCGAGATTTGTACAGATTGTCGCACGCTATGCCTGTTCCATCAACAGACGTAAGGAGTAGGAGCTAGCTCCCCACCGTCTTTTTCCCGTTGGCGGGATGGGGTATGGTAGCACGTTGTGAAAGATTTGGAGACAGGATGGTCAACCATTCTGAAGAGTAGAATTGAATCGGAGTTGATAGGCAAAATGCCAAACGAGAACTTTGATGAGGTGAGCGTGATGAAACAAATAGAACAACACGATTTGGAATTTCTATTCCACGGAAGTGTGGAGGATATTGATGCATTTTTGAACAGGCATTCGGGTGTGTTCAGTGACCATGATCGGACGGACTTCTTGCATGCAGCAAGGGAAGAGGGGTTGTCGTCGGTACGAGCTAATCTGTTTTCCTGGGTGTACGGGGTGATTGTGGATTGGCGAGAAGAAGATAGTGAGATTGTCCGTTTATTTGGTAAATTTTTACCTGAAGAAGTAATCGTGGAAGAGGTGGATGAAGGACTGTCTCTGTCATACGCGGGTGAAATTTATTCGATTCCACTGACGTTTTCGTCTAACGATCGTTACATAACGATTCGAGGCATTGCGGATATCATTCAAAAGCAGTTTGAGATTCGGTTGTTTCGGGATTCTTATTTGTCGGATACCCATGTGTTTGTGCTCTTGTCGTGTGTTCAATGGCAGGAACTTGAGCGCAGCCATACTGCCGAGGTAGAGAAGATCTTTCAAAAGATTACACCAGAACTCGATTTCCCTTGAGTGGGAAATACAAGGAGTGTACCAATCTTGGTGAAAGATGGAGAAAGCAGAACCAAACACAGGAAGGTGGAAACGGAATGAAATTGGATGCCGATTTTAACCATTTGATCAACACGGTAGCGGAAGAAATACTTGGTGCAGTAGATGAATGGTTTCAACAGATCGAACAGAAAAAGGAAAAGGACATAAACGAAATTACTGGGCGAACTTCGCTTCAAATCGGCATTCATGACCTTCTACATATTGAGTATAGCGATGGGAAAATCAAATTATATTCTTGGATTAACGGTTCACCAGACTGTCAGCACAAGGGTACTCGTCTGGAAAACCCGCTGACCCATCAGGAAATAGAGAATGTGTTGATACCGTTGCTAGAAAAGGCAATCAGACAAAAGCTGCAAATTTATGAGGACAGTGCCTTGGTGAATTACCGATTTCAAGCTAGCATCGAAGTCGGCGGCTCCGAAACACTTCCCATACTGAACGATGTGAACCAGCGCAAGCGTGAGCTTCTGTTGCAGCGCATTCATGCCTATATCGAGGATAAACTGGAAGGCCAGTCTTATCCGACTGATCCGCTGGAGAGCTTCTTTCTCTCTCGGCATCTGGTCGATCCGCAGCTGTTTCCGGATATGGATACTGCCTTTATTTTGCGCGTATATGGGTTGGTGATGGAACGGAATAAAGGTAATAAATCAAAGCTGGATGAGCATCGTTCCCAATTTATTCATGCGTTTAGAAAGTGGGCTGAAAGTGTGTTTTTGCCGATTTACTTCCATAGTGTCAAGTCCAGATGGGGGCAAGCTGAACATACAATAAAAGAGGGTATCGACTTGACCGCTATGGAGCCGAAGCAAATGGAACTGGTTCTGCAAACGGCCATTTTGATTATTAAATACGAACCCAACTACAGTCGAAAAAATGGACTCGATCTACTGGAAAGGCTGAAGGAACTAGGCAGTACGCGGGCGGTCAAGGTATTCAAGGTGGGTAGCGGAACGCTTCCTGCAGAAGTTATCCTTTATAAGGATGAACAGATCGAATGTCAGGCTCATGACGTTTTCTCGATTATCACCATTCGAATCAAGGAAGAATGTGCGGACAGTTATGCGAAGGGTCTAGATTTTATTTGTCGCCTGCTGGATAAAGGGTTCTTCCGAAGCTATCAGATCAAGCTGAAATCGCAAGCCAAAAACATAGTATCTATTCCAGGTCTGGCGAAATCGCAAACCCATCGTTTCTTTGCTAATGCTTTGCAGTATGAGGAGTTGCATCCGAAGCTGGAGACTTACGTGCGGCTGGCGATGGTGGAGCATGAATGGTATGAAGACACAGAGGTCGAGAAAAACTGTATGCCCGGTACGTATGCGGCATTCGGTCTGGGACTAGCGAATCGACGTTATTTTCCGCTCGTGAAGGCCTATATGGAGCGTGTAGATGAAGAGCATCAGTCCGTTCAGGCTGCTTTTGCCGGGGCATTCATTAAGCAGTATGGGATTGACGAAACGACGCTGCCGACGATAACCGCTTGTCTGCTTAGATGCCAGGACGGTAAATTCAACAAATATCGCACAGATTTCGAAACCGCAGTGAATCTGCAAGCTCTCTCTAGAATTATAGCGTCATTGGCTCCTCATTATGCCCGCCATCTGGTGGAACTGATCTGGGGCAGCCTGGACAATCTGCAAAAACGGCAGCAAAAAGAGAAGGGCGAGTGCGCGGACGGTTTCGCGGCTGTCTGGGCAGCAGCGAACCGGAAGGGATAAGTATTACAAATACAACGATGATTAAGTGTTTGGAAAAGTTGTCGGCGTTTTGAGTTTTCTTTGCTCGGGGTCTCCTCAAGGAGTATTAAAAAAGGCATGATGTATTGATTGCTGTTGTGTTTTAATTTTGGTGGTTTAATTTTATTAGCTGTGGTCGGTTTCGGGTTTGTCGTCTATGCTTCATTTATATTTTCAGATATTTATATGAGGTGGAAAAATGTCGGTCACTGGTTGGGTTATTAATGCGAAGTCATTTATAGATGATGATTATGGGTATGTTAATATTTCGACAACATGGAAAGGTAAGGATATGCCATCCAAACCTAAAGAAAATGAATCAATTGAAGCTATGTGGTCTAATGAAAGCTTATATGGTGTAATCGGTTCAAAAGTTGGAGATTTCATAGAAACATATGGTGTGAACGCATCTCTACAAGAAGGAATGTTCACGCACCGCTCCATTGCGGAGCAACTGGTTCAAAATTTTTCAGGACTTAAAGTGAACGAGATACAATGGAGAGAGAATCCGTTAGTACATACATTAAATAACGGCAAACCCCGTATTAAGAGAGCAAAATGGTTGCCAGAAAAAGAAGTTGATATTGTTTATATTTATTCTGACATGTATGTTGATGTTTGTAACCCTCAACCTATTAATACCGATTTCTTTACAGCAATAAGAACGAAAGAAGACTATCAACACAACTGGTTGATGTGTACACAGCAAACAAAAGAAAAACTTGAAGCTATGAAATTTAAAAACATTTGCATAGTAGAAAATACAATTAAAGGATAATGTTCACAAACATAAAATGAGGTGGATAGCATGCTGGATTTGGCCAGTCTTGTATGGGGTAAAATGGATGGTCCCTACGGCTCTGCTGAGAATGTACCGCAGTTGATCAAACACTTGCAGAAGCAGTATGAGGAAGCTGTAACAGTTGAATTGTATTGGGAGCAGTTGTTTCATCAAAATACCATTTATTCAAGCACACTGGCCGCAGTCCCTTACCTGGCCGAGATTGCCCATCGATCGCAGAGTCTGGAGGTCAAGCTGGATATTTTCGTGACTTGTGGCCTGTTCGAAGCCAATCGGTGCGAAAGCAGCGGAGCCGGTTATGAGTTGCCGGTTGAACTACAGCCACTAATGGATCGAGCCGGTATGGTTGTGTGTATGGATATCTACAACAGCTATATGACCGCTATCGCAGAACTGGCCGGTTATAGCTCAGATATGATGCGTTTTGCGGCTGAAGTCGGCAAAGACAACGGAGAGAAAAGGTACGTCATCGCGGCCGATGCAGCGTACCGAGGCTGGAGGGGAGCGGCTGAAGTTCTAATCACGTTCAGTGAAGGCGACGAATATGTGGCCTCTTGTCTGTCCTGCGGCGAAGATATCTATATTTGGCCTTCCCCTGAAGACGACAAGCTACTGGCTTATCGGAGCGATCCTGTATTTCATGCTGAGCAGGAATCTATCTCCATTACGCCGTCCCAGGCGATCAGGGACAACGAATTGGTCGTATTGCAGCAGCTTTGCTCCGACATAGGAGAAAGCAGGCTCATGCGCCACATCCCGTATTTGGCCGGGCAAGTGAGCTGCCCTTCCTGTGGTGCTTCGTGTCAGATCTGGCCCGGATTGACGAACATGTACAAGTCTTAGCATTTTCCCGTAGGTCTATAGATTGATTCAGAACTTTCTTTATCGAATGGAATTTGTAACTCTTCATGCATTTATATAATACGATATTGATCATGAAGCCATGAAAGAGACCCGATTCTCGTAATAAGTTAATCGGGTTTCTTTCATCTATGTGGTTATTTTTGTTTGAGAAACTTTACTGCATTTTCTAATCTTAATACAGGTACATCAATTTCAAAACACATTCGTAAGGTAGTATTAATTGAAGAATATGAGATGTGCTTTGGGTTGTTATGCTCTTTGATTTTTATATGGAAGAAGAGTACATGACTCAGGTTCTAAAACAATTGGACGATATCAAACATGAAGGATATTATGTTAAAATGGCTGTAATATAGGAAATTGTTGTAAGAAGAAAATAAAGTTTTAGACTGCCGCTTATTATTGAGCTATAGTTCTTCGTTAGAGCTTAATGTTGTCTAATAAAGATCAATTTCCCAGTCTTCAAATTCTGGTTCAACCTTATAACTACTGTCAACATAACTTCTAATATACTGTGCTGCTCTCATTTCTGCATATTTGGCATTACAAACTATCCCTACTTCATCCATCTCGATTACATTTGCAAATATGGCATATGCTTGTTCTAGTGCACTTGGTTCTTCAAAAATACAAGAATAATCAATACCCTCAAGAAGTGGTAATCCCACTGTACCGTTTGCTATCCAATATGAAAATGTTCTAAGTGCTCCACTAAAGGAATTACTTAACTTTTGTATAGTCGCCACCTCCAAATAGTAAAAGGTATCTGTAAAATTGACCTTTTAATATTAACTATTCTATTCATCATTTGCATTATCCTGCCAGATAGATTAATACTATATTTTCTTAGTCTAATGGTTTATTTTCTTTTAACAATTGTCGTCTGTTATGTGAAGTTTCCCATGCTTACTAGAACATACTTAAGAAGCAATTCACTAGATTACTTTACATTCAACAAAGCTCATGAAAAAATAACAGATTCTTACCGTGTGGATCAATATACGGTTAGGCAAAGCTGTCTTGGGATCTGAAACGTATTATTTAGGGGGTGTTAGAGTGAAACAATCATTCACCTTTCATGACGAAAAATCCAGTAAATTTTGGTGGATAGATTATAGTGGCTGTGACTTTGTTGTGAATTATGGAAAGACAGGCGCCGCCGGAAAATATGAGATCAAAGAATTTGACTCTGAAGAAGAATGTACCAAACAAGCTGAAAAACTAATGAAACAAAAGTTAAAGAAAGGCTATCAGGCTGATAGTAATTTTGATTTTATCAACCATTTATACTTTGATAATGAGGAAATAGGGCTCCATACCAAGACATCCCATCCTAATTTTGTTAAACATTTTACAGACGATTTTTATTATGACTGCGGCGAGGAAGAAGCGCCTTTCGGCAGTGATGAAGGCTCGGATACATTGGCGGAATTAACTGAAAATCTGCGAAAGAAAAGTCAATTGAATTTTGTTGAGTTTCCTAAATTTATAATTGAAAAGGTATGGGGAATGAAATATGTTCCCGTAAGCAGCTTGTTAGAAGATGAAGTAAAAAGAGTAGTAGAGACTGACGAGATGAACATGATCCAAAGTGATATGGTCACTTATGCTGTCGCTTTTGGTCAGATAAAAATAACTGGGGTAATTGATCCTGGGCTAAAGCATTGCGCTATTGATTCCTTGAAAAGAATTCAACAAACGGCAAAAATTTTGAACTGGGGAACGGATTCAGAAATAAGCAGTAAAATGATTGAAGATTTATGTTCATTTTGACAACCTTCGATATAAGGATAGATTCATAGAGGGATAGTTATTCATTCATATACAACATAATCGGAGAATTAGTAATGGTAATTAAATTAGGTGAATTCGAAGTAACTTGAGAAATTCAAGACACGTGCTTGTGCTAAAAAACGTATTTTTGAATACATTACTTGCTTCTACAACGGAAACGCATTCATTCTAGCATTGGATATATGACACCCAACCAGCGTGAACGCACGTACCGTTCTGTAGCTTAATTTTCTCGATTCTATGTGTCTATTCTATTGACAGCGGTACAAATTACAATTCCTAAAAGAAAGTGGAGAAGAACATGTACATAAGCAAATGGTGGGGAGAATTAATTGGCGGTTCCGATGATTCGCTGGCATTAATAGACTATTTGGAACAATTGGACTTAACGGATGTGACGCTCAATCAGATTTTAAAGGACTTGGGTTTCGATGTTCTGCTTTCCGAGGGAGACTTGGAAAACGGCGGTAATATTGGATTTGATATGAGAAGTGCTAACGGCATGTTTCGGGTAGAACTTGATATTGCCTGCGGTACTTTAATCGATCTTTCAGCCATTGTGTTGGAGAGTCGTAAATCAGGCTATGTCGATTTGCATGATTTGGATGAGGCTAGACAGCCGTGCAAACTTTATATTGATGCCTCCGAAGAAAAAAGAACCCTGCTTCGGGATGAATTGAACAAGTTTTCCCGTAATCCGCTGTCCTACGATTTAGCCGAGCTTGTTCCGACCGATGATATGAGGGAGCTTGCGGAAAAGGCAAAAATGATCGCAGATGAGCTGTTATAAGTTGGTCATAGCCTTTGAATATGGGAAGGTTTAGCGGGGAGTCTTCATCTTGAAGAAGCCCTCAATTTACGCACACTAAAAAGTTGATCTATTTTAAAGATCAACTTTTTATTTTACTGTGATAAGGTGAGAAGAGACACATTGTAGGGAGATTAATGTCATAAATGTGGGCATATTTGTGTCAATGGTGATAGGCTTTGTTCCGAGGAGAGCGAGATTTTCCTTAGAATGCAACAGGATATCGGGAAAAAGCTTAAGAAATACCTTGGAACGAATCTCGTTGGGTAAAGGCCAAAGCCTTTTTCCAGATCCCCCGCACAATAGTACAATACGCAGCTCATTCCTCCTTCCTTAAGGAGCATCACCTTCATCCTTATGTCTTGGATCGAATGACCTCTTCAATCGCATTTTTCATTAACTTCCCCGCCCGATCCCAGGATAGCTGAAGCATATCCCTTCGCCCTTGGTGTCCTTTCCGTTTACAAAGATAGGGATTCTCGTACGCTTTCCTCATGAGCTTTTTGAGGCTGTGCAGATCCGGTTCGGCCCAGCGTTGTCCCTTTTGCGCAAACAATCTGCTGAACTTTCTGGATATGGCTCTATTCATGCTGCTTGAAGGGCTCCTCAGCTGATATGGAACCAGGAATGAGTTGTTATGCGTAAGGAAATCCGTTTGCCCGCCCCAGCCTGTAGCGATGACTGGTACGCCGCTCGCCAGCGATTCTAAAAAAGGCAGGCCGACGCCCTCGCCGCGGGTGGGGAGGACGAAGGCATTGCCGAGCGTATACAAGCCTTTGAGACGGCTTTCACTGAGCTGACGGCCGATAATGACAACAGGGGCTGTATCTTTTTGAATCCCCAGTCTCTTTTTGTATTGCATGACTTTCTGCTGAATCCACTTCTCGTTCTCATTCGCCGCATATCCGTTCGTTTTGATCACCAGAATCACGTTATCTTTAGAGGAAAATTCCTCCCAGTATGCCCTTAGTAGACCCTCCGGATTTTTGCGATGCTGGAAACCAAAGACAGACACGAACGTAAACTTCCCTGCCGCACCCGGCAAAGACATCTTCTTATTGTTCGGATGAAATTCCTTGGTGTCTACCCCATGAGGAACGACAAAAATCGGGACTTTCACCCCGCTGTGCCTTAGAGCTCTCTTGTTATGCAGGGTGGGAACACACACCGCATCAAATTTGTTCATATGTGAAAGCCAGCTTTTGGGGATCTTGCTTGTTTCCCACACGGTATTCAAAATCATGGAATCATACACGCTGTGCTCTTTTTTCCATTGCATGTGACTGGGAATATGGTGATAAATCAGTACCTTTTTGCCCTGGATGTCGATATTACGATGGCTTGGCGCACCTAATCGAACGGTAACACCCTGCCGCTTCAGTGATCTTGCATAGGCTCTGCTGACACGGCCAAGACCGCTTGTTTTGTGTATCGGTCCTTTCCAGACCACTTCATAGCGCTTCATTTGGCAACAGCCTTGGAAGATTTAAGATACCCTTTACGTTTGTGAAAAGAATGGACCGGTACGTTTTAATCAGGGAAGACATCTTGGAACGTTGCTTGGATTTATTCATACTTCTCATAATGGCAGAGTGCCAGCTCGTGTTATGTTTGGACTCAATCGCTTGTTTTAACTGCTTCACTTTTGCTTTCTCGAACAGTAGGTAATGAGTAACGAAGGATAATTTAGCAGAGCGGCTTTTTCCCATCAGTTTCTTATACGTACGGGAGTATTCGGGCAGACTCCAGTTTCTGCAGTAAAATACGGTCTTGTCACCTGTCTTGAAGACGTTGGGACGAATGAGCACGGTGTCGGCATCGATCATATGGGGCAGTGTCGCTAGATCCTTCTCAATCGCTGGGATTAACACATCAATTGGTGTTGTCATTTGCTCATCTCCATATATCAAATATATGGGATTATCATATGCCCCTAAGAATGAAAGGGAATGGGTATAGGGAGGTTGCAAAACACAAAAAAGTAATGGCTCGGGTCTAAAACTATGAATGGGTTCACTTTCACTTTCCGAGAAGTTGCGCATCATGAAAAAAGTCTTGAACAGGATTGGCTTCAATCTGAAGTGCACCCCTTAGAATAGACATTGGATAAAACCCCTGGTTTATCCAATGTCTACTCTAGGGGGAGTATTTTTGTGGCGATCAAAGAACAGAAGTTTAAAACATACTCGAATGAGATAAAAAAAGAGGCCACTCGTTTACATGTGGAGGAAAGATGGACCTATCGGAGAATTACGGAGCATTTTAAGATTCAAGATCAAAGTCGAGTAAAGAAATGGATGAAGAGTTCCCGAGAGCTAGGCGTATTTAGGCTAATGGATCAACGAGGACGTCGTAAGAATATATCGATCAAGATTGATATGTTCAAAAGCTCAGACTGGAAAATGAAATGCTAAAAAAGTGTTTGGAAATCTGGATGCAGGAGGTGAAACGAACAAATATAGAGTCATTGAGAGCGCCTCAAAAGAGTATGCCGTTAGCGATCTCTGCAAACTCTTTGCTGTCTCCAGAAGTGGGTATTACGCTTTCTTGAAACGAAAAGGAGTTGAACGGGACCAGGCAGCGAAAGAACTCTTTCAGCAGGTGTATGAACGGTATAATGGCGTCTACGGTTATCGCCAAATTCAATTGTTCCTGCTACAAGACCACGGGGTTTGGATGAATCATAAGAAGGTACTCAGAATCATGCAGGATCTAGGAATTCGTTCGAGGATCCGCCGAAAGCATCGTTGTAATTATGCTTCTTCCGAAGGAGATCGGGTAGCGAAAAATATATTGAAACGGGATTTCAAGGCGGCTGCTCCCAACCAAAAATGGGTGACAGACATCACGCAATATCGTGTAGGCGAGAAGTGGCTGTATCTCTCAGCCGTTAAAGACTTGTTCAATAACGAAATTATCGCTTATCAAATGAGTGCTAGGAACGACAATGAACTGGTTCTCAGAACCTTTCAGCAGGCATGGACTCAGCAAAAAGACGTGACCGGACTGATCGTTCACAGCGATCAGGGATTCCAATACACGTCCCATGCATACCACGACATGCTGCCAAAGGTTGGCGCCCGAATCAGCATGTCTCGCCGAGGCAATTGTTATGACAATGCCTCCATGGAGAGCTTCTTCTCGCATCTCAAAACGGAAGGACTCTATCCTTATGATATCCGAAATATGGTGAGGCACAAAGGAAAATTGAAGATTACATTCGATTTCACAACCAACATCGGCCACAACGAAAGCTAAATAAGCTGCCTCCGGTTCAGTACCGGAAGCAGCTTATTGGCTAGGGCTTTTTTCAGTGTCTATAAAATGGGGTCTTGACCAAAGTCGCTATTTTAGCGGCTTTTTTATTTTATCGGTACAAGAACTTGTACCGATTGCCGAAATGGACAAGAACATAGTCCGATTACCGATTTGATGGATATCTAAATAAAAAAACACTGTAGTTAAAACCTCAATAAGTAGCATAATACAGGACAGTTTTCACATTGTTATGAACAATTGACTCGATGAGAGGTAAACATTGCAGCTAGAATAAAAAGTGGACACAACGTTAGCGAAAAGGAATAATGAGCTTAACGAAAGATGAGGTGTCCACTCATGGGAGAACAACGGCAACACTACAATGAAGAGTTTAAAAAGCAAACGGTCAAGTACATTCAAGAGCAAACGAAGACGATGTCTGACGTCGCGCAGGAACTGAATATCCCCAAAAGCACGTTACATCAGTGGCTAGCGAAATATCGTCAGTTCGATCAGGAAACCGTCCATCAACCGGAGAAAATCCGTGATTTGGAGCAAACACTGAAAGCCACTGAAGCAGAGCAGCGCCGAAAAGATCGAGAGATCGAAGATCTGAAAGAAGAACTCGCGATTCTAGAAAAGGCGCTGCACATCTTCAGCTAAGAAAAGAACTGAGGTTCCAATTCATCGAAGAGTATCGCTCCGACTTTCGAGTGGAGAAGATGTGCCAGGTTTTGCAGGTGTCTCGGAGTGACTACTACAAATGGCGTGCAGCAACGCCATCCCAGAGAGCAAAGCGAAAAAAGCGCCTCACGGAGCGAATTATGTGGCATTACCATGACTCCGAATTACGGTATGGTAGCCCGAGAATTCGTCATGAACTTTTAAAGGAAGGCTGGGTCGTATCGGAACGTACGGTCGGCTTTATCATGCGAAAAAACGGTCTTCGTTCCTGTATGTCCCGTAAATTTCGAGTGGCGACAACCGATTCGAGACATGCGTTTCCCATCGCTAAAAATGAGCTCCAGTAAGACTTTTCAGCCACGAAACCGGGCGAGAAATGGGTCGCGGATATTACCTACATTCCGTGCCGCAAAGGCAAGCTGTACTTAGCCAGTATTCTGGATCTGTACACCAAACAAATTGTGGGATGGAAACTCAGTGACCGGATGACCACCGATCTGGTGCTGGATGCATTAAACCAAGCGTATATTGCGAAAAATCCCGGACCTGGACTCATTCACCACTCTGATCGAGGAGCGCAGTATGCTTCCAAGGAGTACCGAAGCAAGCTCAAGCAGTATGGGATGAAAGCGAGTATGAGCAGGTCTGGGAACTGTTATGACAACGCTTGTATTGAAGCTTTTCACAGCATACTGAAACGGGAAATGGTCTATTGCGTCCCCAAATTTAAAACGAAAATAGAAGCGTATGAGAAGCTGTATCGCTATTTGGAATTATTTTATAACCGAAAACGAACGTGCAGTACCTTAGGCTATCTGTCACCGTCACGTTTCGAGCAACTCTACTACCAGAAAACTTCCTAACAACACTGTCCACTTTATTGACAGAAGAACAGATGTTTCTATGCTTATTCGTGAGATATGTCGAGATAAGGAATCCATTCTTTTGTCGGCTACCTTGCAGCCTTCTTTTTAAGTGTCCATGACAAGGAGGCCAGATTATTTAGTTGTGGCAGCGGCTGTTCATCCAAACATACCGATCATATGAGTGACTTTTTTAAGATTTGATGTCCATTCCAAAAATTGTAGATAAGAAGTTGGAATATTTGAGGGCGATTTTAGCTTTTGACGATTTATCAAGGTTCCATCTTTTTATATAAAGGAGGGAGAGTGCCGCTCGACAAATGGGAGAACACTTAAATTCGAAATGACGGAGTGTTTGCTGCTGTCTTCGGGAGACAGCATTCCGCATTTGCCGAGGTGAACCAATTGAACATGGAATTAAAAAACGAAGAGAACAGCCTGATACGCAATGTCTACAGCCTGAATATTGTCCGAAGGCTACCGATTGAAGGGAATGGTCAAATAGGGTTACACGCAGGTTCCGTTACGGCCATTTCGTCGCAACCATCCACCAATTATGTCCCGGCCAATGTTGTGGACGGCGCCGCAGTGGTTTGCGGACAGCGCAGACACCCCCGACTGGGAAAGGCAGGCTGTATCCTTGGCGTCTGCCGCGGGAATCATTGAGGTGCGGGACCATTTCATGCCAGGCGATAAAGCTACGTGGGCGGATGTGGTGACGGTACTGCTGAGAATGTTGAATCTTAGGGAGTTGAATCGATTATGAAAGCTTTAATTATTTCGGATATTCACAGCAACGTCAAAACGCTGGAATCGATCCGCAAGGCAGAATCCGACTGTGACGTGATTTATTGCGCGGGAGATCTTGTAGACTACGGGCCTTTCCCGCGGGAAGTTATCGAATGGGTGCATAAGAACGATGCGAATTGTGTTCGCGGTAACCATGACGACATTATTATCGACCTGTACCGAAACGGCAATAGCGGTCATGATGTGGCGGAGGATGAGATCAAGTGGGCGCATTACAATGCAAGGCTGCTCGGCGAAGCGGAAATTTCCTTCCTCGAAAGCATACCGGTCTACCGCACATTCGAGATGGACGGCTATAGCTATACAATGCAGCATCTGTACGAAAACTATTTGACGATTGATAGCTTGCCCAAGTACGATGCTTTCTGGGCGGAACGCAACGTCAGGACAATTGGGGCCGAAGAAGATCGCCGCATTATTTTCGGACATACACATCGCAGATGCATTCATTATTTGAGTGACGACAGTTTGTGGCTGAATCCGGGAAGCGTGTCCTACCGCCGTCGCGACGATCCGTCGAAAGAAGCGCACTATTTCACGATTACCGATGGCAAAATAGCGATGAAAAGTCTTGTCTATGACCGCACGCCTTTGCTCGAAGCGGCACAAAAGTTGCTGTTGAAAGAAGAAGAGATGAAGGTTGCGTACTTCTTTTTCGGGTAAGCGGGCGGGAGAGCAGGCAACAACAATGGGGACGTATCCACGATTTGGTGTCAGGATACGTCCTTTCTCATTTATTGTACACCGGCAGGTTGCGATTTACAGCTTGCAAGGCGGTAATTCCCGCTTATTTTGCGCCTCAGTTTACATTTTTATGATTGCTTCATTTTTTTACACTATGGCATGGGAAACGTATCTTTCATAATAGAGGTTGTGAAGTTGCGGATATGATCCTGCAGAGGCTGCGGATCATATCCGCCTATTCTATAGGAAGCAGGTGGGAAAATGACTACTATTTATTGGGTATCGAGTAGCGACGAGTTGGCGGCAGCCATTGGCCGGGCAGAACCTGGTTCTTCGATCTTGTTGGCAGACGGCGTTTACGAACGGAATGAAGACTATATCATTGAAGGCAAAGTAGGATCGGACACCGCAATATTAAGCATTCGCGCTGTAAATAAAGGAAAAGCGACGATCGCTGGAGAATCAAGTATACGCATCTTAAACTCTGCTTATGTAGAGGTATGGGGACTGCATTTCCAGGTCGAGCAGCGCGAATCTATCATTCTGGACGGTTCGCGGCATGTGAGGATTGCGCGGAATAGATTTGAGCCGCGACAGGTTGGGGCGGAGTATAGTCTGCTGTCAGTGCTGGGAAGCGGCAGCGGCTGGAACCGGATCGAACGCAACGAGTTCGGGCCAAAGGCCGACCTCGGACCTCTCGTTATTTTTGATGGCGACGGTGAACAAATCTCGCAGCATGATGTCATTGAATATAATTATTTTCATCATATAGGCCCGCGTGTCGTCAATGGGCTTGAAGCGATCCGGCTCGGCCTGTCCGGCATCTCTCTCTCGAACGGCTATATTACAATTCAACACAACCTGTTTGAAAATTGCGACGGAGAGCCCGAGATTATTTCGGTAAAAAGCTGCTATAATACAGTTCGGTACAACACGTTCCTTAACTCCGCCGGCCAAGTGACAGCGCGTCACGGACATGGAAATCGCTTTCATAATAATGTATTTATCGGCGATGGCGTGAAGGAAGAAATGGGCGGATTTCGCATTTACGGCAACGACCATCACATTTTTGATAACTATATGGAAAGCTTGACGTTGGATGCGCTGCTCATTGACGGCGGCAACTACGATGGCGGATCGGACGGCTATCCCGAGGCGCCGACGCAGGAGGAACTGAGGAAACATTGGCGCGTCTATCGCGCCAGTGTAGTGAATAATACGATTGTCAATTGTCGTCACGGCATTACCCTCGGCAAGCGGATTCCTTATGCGCCGGAGCAATGTGTAATCGCTTACAATCGAATATGCGGCAAGGAGCAGCCGGCCATCTATGAATACCGGCCGTCTCCGGCGGTTTGTATTAACAATCATAAAGCGGATGTCGCGGATATTCGTTGTCCGGCTATTCTGACAAGAATTGACGTCGGTCCCGACTCCGACTAAAACTAACATGGAGGAGAACCTATGGCCCAAACTCGAAACCGGTGGACAATCTATCTGAAGCAGCTCCGGCATAAAAATCGCAGCGTATACATGACCTGGATGCTTTCCTACGTCTCGGTGCTGCTCGTGCCCATTCTGATCAGCGGCGTTATATACGGCGCGACGCTGAACGTTGTAAAGGCTGAAATTAACCGTGCCAACCAATCTATTCTTCTTCAGATGGAGCAAGCCATAGATAGCCAGTTCAAAGGAATCGAGAATCTAAGCCTCGAGGTGAGCCTCAACAGGCGAATCGCAGCATTTATTTCGGCCGATACCAATCTGTCTGATTCGGACCACTACGATATATACCAAATCGCTAATGATTTGCGCGTATACGAAATCGCTAACGATTTTCTTGAAGGCATTTATATTTACTACAAAAATAGCGATACGGTCATCGCCCGCAACAACCGTATGAACATCGAAGCGTTATACGACCATATTCGCCTTGAAGAGCATATGCCGTACCAGTCGTTACGAGAATATTTTGACCAATGGTACATTAAAGGCTACCACTCCGTTGTTGTGTCCGAAGAGAATGAGTGGCGGCCTACGGTCATGTATGCCCAAAATGTGAACTCAACAATCATGAATCAACCTGGAGCTGTCTTGCTGTTCATGATTGACCGCAGCAAGCTGCTAGAGCAAGCTTCGGCGCCTGAGAAAGGTACGATCTTTATTCTGGATGAAGACAACCGGTTCATTGCGTCTACGGGCGAGTCGCTGTCGGAACCTGCTCTATTATACGGCGATATGTCGGAAGAATCGGGACAACTTGAGATCGAGACTGCCGGTCGCCGGCTTGTTGCATCCTACACAACCTCATCCATTACGGGATGGAAATATGTGATGACGCTGCCGGCGAACGTATATCACCAGAAGATGAACGTGGTAGAGCAATTGACGATCGCCAGCATCTTGCTTTGCCTTATTGTTGGCGGTGGCGTGACGTATTGGCTCCTCAAACGGAACTACCTGCCGATCCATGCGCTGATCCAGAGCTTGTCGTTCAAGGCGGGTTTTACCTTTGATCGCGGCTCCAATGAATACTCCTTTCTGGAGCAGGCGCTGAGCAGCACCTTCCATGAGAAGGAGGAGCTTCATTACAAGCTGAATCAGCATAACAATACACTCAGATCGCACTTTTTGCAGCGGCTGCTGAAGGGGCAACTCGACAGCCATATCCCGTTGCACGAATCGTTCTCAGCCTATGATCTGCGTTTCCCGCTGGGCGGATTTTCTGTTATTTTGCTGCGCATCGAGCACTTCGGCAAGTTCCATCGGAAGGATGAGGATCAGGTCCATAATAAGCGGTTGCTGCACTTCCTGATCGCCAACGTGGTCGAGGAGGTCGCGCGAAAGTCAGTAAACGCCTATGCGGTAGAGCTGGACCAGGAGTTGCTCGCCTGCATCGTCAACCATCAGCTTGCATCGCCGACGGAGCAGCGGGGGGAGCTGGGGCACATCGCGGAAGAAACGATGTCGTTCATCTCCAATCATGCCCATGTCCAGTTGACCGCTGCCATCAGCGCGCAACAGGAGGGCGAATATGGCATCTTCCAGGCGTTCCAGGAAGCGATCGAGGCGATGGAATACCGTATCATTGTAGGTAGCGGGGGCATTATTCATTATGGGGACCTGAGCGGCAATGACAACCTAGGGGCTGCTCCAGGTGGTTATTTTTATCCGCTCAAGGCCGAGCAGCAATTGATCGTTATGGTTCGCGAAGGGCAGCTCGATAAGGCGAAAGCGTTCGTCGGGGAGATCATTCAGAAAAATGTGACGACGGAGCCGTTTCCTTTTCATACTGCCAAATGTCTCATTTTCGATCTAATGGCTACGCTGCAAAAAGTAATCGGCGAAATCCGCATCGCGGGCAAGCCGGATATGCCTGACGGAGTGCGCGCCATCGAACGCCTGATGCAATGCCAGACGGTAGGGGAGATGCGCAGCCAGCTTTACGATATGCTAGAGCTTCTGTGCGGCTACGTTAATAATAACCGTGAATACTGCAGCAATCCGCTAATCGATAAGGTCATGAAATATGTCAACGAGTATTACCAGGACGAGAACCTGAACATTTCGATGATCGGGGAAGCCTTCTCCATGACGCCGTCGTATGTTTCCAAACTGTTCAAGGAACTTGCCGGCGAATCTCTGCTCGATTATATTAACAAGACGCGGCTGGTGCAGGCCAAATTGCTGCTTATCGGCGGGAAATATACGGTCAGCGAAATATCGCTGAAGGTTGGTTACAACGATGTGAATACCTTCCACCGCATATTCAAAAAATTTGAAGGGATAACGCCCGGGCGCTACAGGGAAGTCAAGTAGCTCTAGGGCTTTTCTTTTCAAGAAAAAGTGGCAAACATGCGGTTTTGTTACCCTCATTTTTGAGAAATTGCAGTATATTTTAGGTTTTAACGATGGCTTGCGGCACCAGATTAACGTTATGTTGAAAGCGTATTCAAACCAACTTATTCGAGACGAAAAGAACGGAGGGCACAATGGCGAAAAATCGCAACGGCAAGACTCATAAAAGGCTGCAGCTCACACTGGGGATCGCAATGGTACTTTCATTGTTGTTAACCGCATGCTCCAGTAATGGGGGCTCCGGAAACAAGGATAAGACAGAGCCGACTCAAAGCGCCGTCAGCAATAAGGGCGGCGATGGCGTAAGCAAAGGCAACGAGGGATCGGATATGCCGGTGTATCCGCTGGATACGAAAGATACTTTCTCATACTGGGCTCCAATCAACGGAAACCTGATTACATTTACAACGAATCTGGCTGAAGCGCCGATCGGGAAGGCGATTGCAGAAGCTACCGGCGTGAAAGTGAACTACATCCACCCGACCGAAGGTCAAGCTGAAGAGCAGTTTAATTTGTTGCTGGCTTCCAGCAAGCTGCCGGATGTGCTGGAGTACGACTGGAGTATTTATCCGGGTGGACCAGAAAAGGCGATTTCAGACGGGGTTATCGTACCGCTAAACGATTTGATCGACCAATATGCGCCTAACCTGAAGAAGATGCTGGAAGCTAATCCAGAGCTGGATAAAATGGTGAAAACCGACAGTGGCCAATATTACGTCTTCCCGATGGTGCGAAACGAGGAAGGATTAGTCTTCCGCGGACCAATGCTGCGCAAAGATTGGTTGGATGAGCTAGGGCTGCAATTGCCTGTAACGGTAGACGATTGGCATAAGGTTCTGACGGCGTTCAAAGAGAAAAAAGGCGCCGTAGCACCGCTGACGGCGCTATACGCGAACAAAATGAATTTGCAGGACGCGTTCTTCGACGCATACAAAACGTCGCACGGCTTCTATATTGACGACCAAGGCAAAGTGAAATACGGTCCGTTAGATCCGCAATACAAGGATGTTATGACGCTGTTCCGCCAGTGGTATTCCGAAGGGCTGATTGATAAAGACTTCCCGATCGTCGAGCGCGACACGCTGGATAAGCGGCTTCTGAACGGTGAGTCCGGCGCGACTGTTTTCCTGCTGGGCGGCGGAATGGGCAAATGGCTGGAGTCCGGTAAAGCCCAAAATCCGGCTTTTGATCTTGTAGCGGCTCCTTATCCGGTATTGAAAGCAGGCGAAAAACCGTTCACCGGACAGCGCGATTTCAAATATAACCCGAAAGCAAGCGCGGCCGTGACGACATCGGCGAAAGACCTGGAAACGATCGTAAAATGGCTGGACTTCGCATTTAGCGAGCAAGGAACCATGATGTACAACTTCGGCGTTGAAGGCGAAAGCTACACGATGGACAACGGCGTTCCGAAATTTACCGATATGATCGTAAAAAACGATAAGTACACTTCACAGCAGATGTTGGCGCAGTATACGGTTCCGAACGGTCCATTTCCGATGCATGAGCAAAAAACGACCAACACGTTCCCACAACAGGACGAGGCGGTCCAGATTTGGTCGGAGACCGATGCGGCGAAACATATTTTGCCCGCGTTCATTACGCCTACTGTAGATGAGAGCAAGAAGGTAGCGCAGACGATGACGGCAGTCAACACGTATCTGGAAGAAATGTTCATCAAATTTGTAATGGGCAACGAGCCGCTCGACAAGTTCGACAGCTTTGTGAAGCAGCTGGAAGATATGGGGATTCGCGATGTAATCGACATCTATCAAGGCGCCTTGGATCGCTACAACAACAGATAACTCCATGTATCGTCCCACGGCTGGCTGCAGGCTGCCGTGGGGGCAAGGGAATGGTGCAGCCATCCCCTGCCGATAATGCTGGATGTGGATAGGAGGAGTAGGAGATGGCTCAATTTAAGCTGGGACGCAGCAAAGTCACGCATGCCGGTCGTCTGCCGCTTAATATTGCGAAAGACATGGTTAAGAACAAGTATTTGTACATGATGCTTACTCCTGTTTTGTTATATTTCATTATTTTTCATTATTTCCCGATGTACGGTTCGATTATTGCGTTCAAGGATTTTAACCCCCGGCTTGGAATTGGGGGCAGCGCGTGGGTAGGACTTGAGCATTTCAAAGACTTTTTTGGCGGGATGTATTTTTGGCGGGTGTTTAAAAACACTCTGATGATTAGCTTGTACGATCTCATTTTCGGTTTTCCCGCTCCGCTTATTCTCGCCTTGTTGCTTAATGAGGTGAAAAATGCACTGTTCAAGCGTTCGGTTCAGACGATTACTTATTTGCCGCATTTTATTTCGCTTGTCATTATTTGCGGCATGATCAAGGATTTTACGAGCAGTGACGGCGTCATTAACGATATTATCGCATTTTTCGGCGGTGAGCGGGTTACGATGCTGCTGGAGCCGTCTTTTTTCCGGACAATCTTCGTTTCGTCGAATATTTGGCAGCATATAGGCTGGGGTACAATTATTTATTTGGCCGCGCTGTCTGCGATCGATCTCGAGCAATATGAAGCTTGCAAGATCGACGGGGGTGGACGCTGGAAGCAGATGCTTCATATTACTCTACCCGGTCTGCTTCCCGTTTTCGTTATATTGCTCATCCTGAACATTGGCCGAATTATGAGCGTTGGCTTCGAGAAAATTATTCTGTTGTACAACCCGACCACTTATGTGTCAGCGGATGTCATTTCCTCGTATGTGTACCGGATCGGGCTTCAAGATTTTCAATTCAGTTTCAGCTCCGCTG
Source organism: Paenibacillus sp. FSL K6-0276 (assembly GCF_037977235.1). Classification (NCBI taxonomy): domain Bacteria; kingdom Bacillati; phylum Bacillota; class Bacilli; order Caryophanales; family Paenibacillaceae; genus Paenibacillus; species Paenibacillus sp. FSL K6-0276. Next base: position 3,136,428 of record NZ_CP150276.1, read on the forward strand.
TCGGATTGTTCAACTCCGTGATTAACTTCGCGCTTGTTATCGGCTCCAACTGGATAAGCCGGAAGTTGAACAATACGGGTTTGTGGTAGAGGAGGGTTCGCATGCGAGTAAGCTTGGGTGAACATATATTCAGGGTTTGCAATACGCTGTTTTTGTCCGCACTCATGATTGTAACAATGTACCCAATTCTATACGTGGCATTTGCTTCATTCAGCGAACCAGCGCTGATGATGGCGCATAAGGGCATTCTTTGGAAGCCGCTGGGCTTCTCGCTTGAAACATATGGGGCGGTATTCAGCAACCCGATGATCCTGCTCGGCTACCGCAACACGTTATTTATTGTCATTGTAGGCGTGGCTCTCAATTTGCTGCTTACTTCCTTTGCCGCATACGCCTTGTCCAGAAAAACGTTGCAATATCGCAAGCAGCTTACGTTGATTATCGTGTTTACCATGTTTTTCAGCGGTGGATTAATTCCGTTCTACTTGCTGGTCAGAGGGTTGGGCATTACGGACACACTGTGGGCGCTGATCCTGCCTACCGCAATAAGCGCATTTAACCTCATTATCATGCGAACATCGTTCGAGGCAGTGCCGGATGCGCTGGAAGAGTCGGCCAAGATCGACGGCGCCAACGACTTTGGCATTCTGTTCCGCATCTTCCTGCCGCTTTGCAAGCCCGTGCTTGCAGTGGTAGGCCTGTATTACGGAGTAAGCCACTGGAACTCCTGGTTTAACGCCATGATCTTTCTTCAGGATCGGTCGCTGTATCCGTTGCAGTTGATCCTGCGAGAAATTTTGATTATTGGCGAGGCAACCTCCATGGCGGAAGGAGCCTCCCAGGATGAGATCATCATATTGGGCGAGACATTGAAATACGCCACGATTATGGTAGCGACCCTTCCGATTTTTCTGGTCTATCCGCTATTACAAAAATATTTCGTGAAAGGCGCCTTGATCGGTGCCATTAAAGGTTAGGAGAAGGGGTGGAATTCAGAGATGAGCAATGAAAATGTGAAACTGAAACCATCCGAGCTGACGGCTTGGTGGGATAAAGTGAAGATTAAAGTTGATCATATGATCGAAGCGGGCTGGACAGAAGCGCCGCATGTTTCGGCGGCGGGCAAATATGACCAGATTAAAGTGGATCAGTGGATTTCGGGCTTCTGGCCGGGCATTCTGTGGATTCTGTACGATATGACCGGCGAGCAACATTATCGGGAGGAGGCGGAGCCTTGGGACGAACGCATGGAGCAATGTTACTTGCGGGACAACCATTTCCACCACGATGTTGGCTTTCAGTTCCTGCCGACATCGGTTATCCGCTACAAGCTGACCGGCGACCCGGACGCTCGGCGGCGCGGGCTGTTCGCCGCCAACTATCTGGCGGGCAGGTACAACCCGGCAGGACAGTTCATTCGAGCCTGGCCCCGCAACCAGACGGGTTGGTCGATCATCGATTCGATGATGAATTTGCCGCTTCTGTTCTGGGCGAGTGAAGAAAGCGATGATCCGCGCTTCAAGCATATTGCGGTCGCCCATGCAGATATGGTGCTTCGCTCATTCATCCGAGGCGACGGCTCGGTGCATCATATCGTTATCTTCGATCCGGAGACGGGCGAAGTGGAGCGTTATGACGGCGGACAGGGCTTCGCGCCGCAATCGTCCTGGTCGCGGGGCCAAGCTTGGGCGCTCTACGGGATGAGCTGCGCTTACCGCTATACGGGAGAAGCGCGTTACTTGAATGCGGCGAAGGGGGTGGCGCATTATTTCATCAGCGCGTTGGCGGAAGACGATGTGCCGCATTGGGATTTCCGTGCGGCGACCGACTTGACGGACGAGCCGCGCGACACCTCGGCGGCGAGCTGCGCAGCATCTGGCTTGATCGATATCGCGTCGCAGGTGGCTCCTGAGGAAGCCGCTTTATATCAGCGCGCGGCCACGCGCATTCTTCGCTCGCTGTCGAACAACTACAGTGCGCTCGACAAGCCGGAGTATGAAGGCATCCTGCTCGGCGCAACCGGTCATAAGCCAGTCAATACCAACATCAACGTATCGCTGATTTACGGTGATTACTATTATATTGAAGCTTTGGCGAAGAGCAAAGGCTGGAGCCAGCATGTTTTTTAAGCGGGATCAAAGGCCGTAATCACGAAGCCGGGAGGACAGGAAGCTCCTCCCGGCTTCCGTATTCTTGAGAGGAGGTGCCGGACGGAACGAAGGGAATGATTCAATAACCATCATTTCATAATGGAAAGGATGAAAATGAATTATGGGAACCAAAAGTATGACGTGCATTATTTTGATCTGTATGCTGGTTGCGTTAATATCAGGAACGGCGAGGGCGGCTGATACGAAGTTCACAATTGGCAGCTCCGACGTGACGGCGAGCGGAGATGACGGCAACGTTCCAGCCAACACAGTGGACGGCGATTTCTTAACACGTTGGTCGGCGAATGGCGACGTGCAATGGATCCAGTACGATTTGGGCGTAAATCGCAAAGTGTCTTTCATCAAAATTGCATTTCTGAATGGGTCAAGCCGCACTTCTACTTTTGATATTTTGACGTCTACGGACGGTTCCACCTTTACGACCGTCAGCAGCGGAGTTGTGAGTAGCCTTGTGGAAGGTCTGCAAACGTTCGATTTTCCGGATGTCGATTCTACCCGCTATGTGAGGATCGTTGGGCACGGCAATTCCTCCAACCTGTGGAACAGCTATTCTGAAGTTGAACTCTACGGCACCGCGAGCGGATCTCCGCCAGGCGCAAGCAAGTTGGCGATTACCGTGCCACAACTTATGGCCAGCGGAGATGACGGCAATATCGTCGCGTATACAATCGACGGCGATCTTAACACGCGCTGGTCAGCGAGTGGCGAGGGGGAGTGGGTCCAATACGACCTTGGATCGAGCAAGCGGGTGGAATACGTGAAGATCGCCTTCACCAACGGGGCGGAGCGAACTTTCGCTTTTGATATCCAGACTTCATATGATGGCTACAACTTCAGTACAGTGCTTTCGGGAGCGGTCAGCAGTCTGAGCAACAGCTTGCTGACGTTTGATTTTGCCGATGTTGCCCCCGTCCGCTACGTTCGTATTGTTGGCCACGGCAACTCGGTGAACGCCTGGAACAGCTTTGCCGAGGTCGAAATTTATGGTAGCGATTCAAGCGGCAGCGGTAGCGAAGGGACGGTCGTCGAAGTTAGCACTTCCACGCAGTTGGCTGCCGAGCTTGCAACCGCTACGGCGGGTAAAACGATTGTGTTGGCAAACGGCACGTATTCGCGTACAAGCCCGTTTGCTGTTCAGAACAAAAACGGCACTGCCAACGCGCCAATCGTCATTAAAGCGAAAAACCGCGGTCAGGCTATCATCTCGGGAGCGTCAGGCTTCCGCGTCGAGAACTCCTCGCATGTGGTGCTGGACGGATTAAAGTTTACGAACACAAGCAATGGCGCAGTGGTGTTGGAAGGCTCGCACCATGTGCGACTGACCCGTAATACGTTTGCGCTTCCAAGCTCGGGGAGCGGCCTGATGTGGCTGCAAGTGCGGGGCACGAACAGCCATCATAACCGCATCGACCGGAATGACTTCGGACTGAAGAGCGACACCGAACCGCTGATCGCTTACGAAGGACAGGACGGCTCAGGGCAAATTTCGCAATACGATATTATCGAATACAACTATTTCCATGATGTAGGCCCATGGGTAGCTAACGGCAAAGAGACAATTCGTCTCGGCTTGTCGGGTCTTACGCTCTCCCACGGCTATAATACGATACAATACAATGTATTTCAGAATTGCGATGGAGAGCCGGAAATCGTATCGGTCAAGAGCAGCAGCAATTCGGTGCGCTTCAATACATTCCGCACGTCCAAGGGCAGCCTGACGCTGCGGCATGGCCATAACAACAGCGTATATGGCAACTTCTTCCTCGGGGACGGCGTGGAGTCGGATCAGGAAGGCATCCGGATGTTCGGCAATGACCATAAGATTTATAACAACTACTTTGAGAATTTGACTGGTGAAGCAATCTACTTGCCTAACGGCGACTTCGACGGCGGTACTGGAGGCTCCCCTCCAAGTCCGACGGTCGAACAATTGCGCAAACAATGGAAAGTTTACCGGGCGCTTATCGTAAACAATACGATTGTAAACAGCAAAACCGGTATCGTCATCGGCTCGGGCAAAGCGTATGCTCCGCAGGATTCCGTCGTGGCGAACAATATCGTATACAACAGCACCGGCACGCTTTATTACGAGGCGGCGACAACGAATACGCTGTTCCAAGGCAACATCGGGTTTGGCAGCACTATTAGCAACATATCGCGCAGCTCGGAGCAGATCCGAAATATCAATCCGCTGCTGACTGCGGTTAACGGCATTCAGAAACTGTCCGCGAGCAGCCCGGCAACTGATGCAGCTGTGGGGACATACGCGTTCGTGCTGGCGGATATGGACGGTCAAATGCGGGCGACTGCAGATGTGGGGGCGGACGAATATTCCGGCGCGCCTCTACTGAATCGCCCGCTAGCGGCCGACGATGTGGGGCTGAATACGCCTTAGGATCGATATATGGAGCAGTCCTGTTATTCACTTCATTTGGAAGGATGGGAGACCATGTTTCACAGCAAATATGGAGCAGCGGGAAAAAACGAGGTGACTGTACATGCATACTAGCACAATGTTGCCGGCTCCGCGTGGCGGCGGCTTCCGTATGGAAGGTTATTGGGTATGGTGCGGTTCCGTCGTGCAGGGCGAGGACGGCAAATTCCATATGTTTGCCTCGCGCTGGCCGAAGACACTGCCGATGCATCCCGGCTGGATGACGGCTTCAGAGATTGTCAGGGCAGACTCGGATACCCCAGAGGGACCGTACCGATTCTGCGAGGTGGCGCTTCCGGCGAGGGGAGCGGAATATTGGGACGGACGCTGCACGCACAACCCCCATATCGTCAAGCATAACAACAAATATTTGCTTTATTATACGGGTTCGACCCATCCGCTAAGCGATCCAGAGCCGCCCGGGAATTTCGGGTTAACCGATCCTCAATGCATCGTGGCGCGGGCGAACAAACGGGTAGGTCTGGCTATAGCGGACAGCGTTTTGGGCCCGTGGCGCAGAGCGGACGAACCGATATTGCCAACACGTCCCGGACGATTCGATAGCTTTCTGACCTCCAATCCGGCTCCGTGTGTCCGGGAGGACGGTTCCGTGCTGCTGATCTACAAGGCACGTCACTACGAAGGCAACCTGCATGGCGGCATGACGATTGGCGTTGCGTATGCGGATCACTACGAGGGGCTGTACCGGGTGCTGAGTGACGAGCCAGTGTTTCCTCCTGAGTCGTTCCATATCGAAGACCCTTTCATCTGGCAAACAAACGAAGGATACAATTTGATCGCCAAAGATATGGAAGGGCATCTATGCGGAGAAAAATACGGCGGCATCTACGCCGAGTCGCCGGACGGGCTGAAATGGAGCTTGCATGGGCAGCCGCAAGGCTATTCCCGGACGGTGCGTTGGGATGACGGCACGGTGCAGACGCTGGGCAATCTGGAGCGGCCGTTCCTGTTGTTCCAGAACGGCAAGCCGACTCATTTGTTCGCGGCCGTCTCGGACGGCAGTGATGGTTTTAAGGACGCTTCCGATACGTGGAACATGGTTATACCTTTGAAGCAATGATTCACGGGGGGACTTTACGATGATCAACTACGTGGCGTCAAGCGAGCGCTATGCGACGATGACATATAACCGCTGCGGCAGAAGTGGACTGAAGCTGCCGGCGATTTCACTGGGGCTGTGGCAAATTATGAACCGGCTCGTGGACAAGGGCAATACAGTCATCGTTATCAAGCATAACCTTGACGTCATCAGTCAGGTGGATTGGATTATCGACATGGGGCCTGATGGCGGCAGCAGGGGTGGCCAAATTATATTTGAGGCGAAACCTATACAATTCATTTAAGCTAAACATTCTTTCACAGGGAAATATTTAAAATAATCATGGCTTTTCTGATTGAATCAGACTGTTCAAGCACTAAACACTTGATATGATAGTCCGACTTACGTAAGAATCAAATCAGATTAAAAATTGTTTAAACCTAGCCACCTTGCGTACTAAAAGCGGGTGGTTTTTTATTTCAGACAACTTATTATTTTTATCGAGGAAAACAGGGGCGTATAATGTGTAACAATATATACAAATGTCGGATGACAAATACGTATGCCCATATCAAAATGAAGGTGTTAAACACAACATTCAATCAATAAAGGTCATACATTGTCGGTGGACAAGAACATAGTCCCATAAGAGCCCGCGCCCAGCGCTGGTTTTCTGATTTATGGGACCAAGTTCTTGTCCTTTACTCAGGACAAGAACTTGGTCCCATTGCCGAAAATGGACAAGAACATGTTACTATTGCCGATTTGATTATCTAATGTATGTCTTACACCGACTTGACGCAGGCCACAGGTGTCGAATGCTCGCCTATACTCGCGTTCGGAAACAAGGAAGCGTTTGGAATCTGCTGGCGGACGGCATTTGTGTGAGTGATCAGAATAGACCCGGACGTAAAACCATTCCTTTGTAAAGGTGGTGCCCCGAAACGGGAAGCAAACCCAAAAAACATAGGACAATTATTCCTGCTAAGTTATATAATATAAGAGGAAAGTAATATGCTGCTTTTGCTACCTGCGACCTATTCATGAAATGTCTTAGCAAAATTGGTAGATGCTTTACTATTAATAATTAAGCGGGGAGAAGGCTATATGAAACGAAAGAGTTGGATTTATTCGCTAATGCTAGCAATTATAGTATCGGTTGTATTCGGGGTTGGCAGTATTTATGCGGCTGCACAGAACATCACCGACATTGTCAAAGTGACCAAACCTGCTGAGATAAAAGTTGGGGAGTGGAAATCATACGAAATAGCCATCACTGACTGGACCGATGCAGACGTTACGGAACATGACTTCACTCCAATCTCTTCAGATGAGAATGTTGTCAAGGTCGTACGAAAAACGCAATGGGTTTCTGAACTTCATGCAATAAATAAAGGGAATGCTACCTTAACTGTCAATATTGGAGAAAAGTTTGAACCTTATGTATTCACTGTTCAAGTGGTGGATGATTATACAGTCATTCCTGAACCAACTAAGCCGGTAGTTATAAAGGAACCTACACACGAAGAAATTATGTTACAGGATCTTGAAGATTACATTGAGCAGTTGCAGCCATTAGGAAGCTATGAAAAGAAAGCCATAACTACGTTAAATCAAAATAGACTCCTGAACGATTCAACAAGAAAAACACTCTTTCTTACTTTAAACAATACTGTATTGCCCAATTATACTAAATTTGTATCCGGGTTGAAAAACCTCAAAGCTAATAATGTAGAGTTGAAAGAAATACATACCTACTATCTGGCAGGAGCAAAACTCCAGTTGGAAGGGTTCACTATAATGCGGGACAGCTTGAAGACGACCAAAATAAATTGGTCCAAATTCAATGCAGGTGAAAAGAAGGGGGCAGAAGGAATTAAGCAATTGAACAAATCCGAAATGCTTCTTGACAAGTATGCAATTAAATATGTCAAATAAATAAAATAATAAACAGAACCCTTAAAGTGCTTTAAGTTAAGGGTTCTGTTATTTTTTTTGAGGGGCCTGTGCCAAATATATAGACCATTAAGGCATGCCGGCAGGGAGCTGGGGCACGAATGCTTCAAGAATGTAGATTATGTCTTAAAGATAAAGTTCTTATAAATTCTCACATCAGCACAAAAGCTAACTTCAAAATGGCTTTTAAATACCAAGAGGTTAAAGGTAAGAGCGCTGAAAGTATAAACTTTAAGATGTATTATGAGAATACAATCAACACAAGAATCACTGAATATCAATGCCCCAATCATAGCTTAAGAAAAAAGAAAGCTATTTCAAAAATGAAATCCTATGTACCAGCACGGATATCCATTGATTATCCAAAAAATTATGAACTGATTAATTACGTAAGTTCTTATATAAAGAAGCATGATTATTGAAAACTGCTCCAGTTGAGTTGTTTTTTTATGGCCAGAATAGGGGCTTTGTCGGCAAAGGGACTAAGTTCTTGTCCTACAAGGGACTATGTTTTTGTCCACCACCACCGACAACACTGTCGGTGGACAAGAACATAGTCCCATAAGAGTTCACGCCCAGCGCGGGTTTTCTGTTTTAAGGGATCAAGTTCTTGTCCTTTTCTTCGGACAAGAACTTGGTCCCATTGCCGAAAATGGACAAGAACATGGTACTATTGCCGATTTGACATGTATCAAACTAATTTGGATTAAACATTTTAACAACTTGTTTTTTACCTGCATAAGAAGATTCTTTAATAAATTCCCACGTGAATTGGCCGAATGGGTAGAGAGAGATGGTGGACGACGGTCGAACAGATTAATTACGTGGGTGCCGGTAGGATCTAGCGGCTATAGCTCCCCAAACTAGTTATTTCAGGAAGCTATTGGTGTCAGATGAAAATAAAGTATTAGACTGAAAATAAAGTGTTAGACTCGGAAGACAAGCTTGTAGACTGGCAGAACGTTATGGAGTTAAATGATCGGCGGCGTGGCCAACTGCTGCAGCTCCGCTCACCTGAAAAAGGAGTTAATAAGATGCATAAAGGATTCTGGGTCTATGTTTTAGCGTTAATGGCCATAGTCACGATTGCTACCTTGTATGGTACCAGTAAAGGCACTGCTTCTTCTTCAACTTATACCGAAGTAACCGGGGTTATTGAATCTCTAAAATTACAACGGGTTAAAGGTTTTATTTCATCATCAGTGCATACCGTCGTCACGATATCGGGTACGGAATATGATGTAACAGGATTTGAGGACCAATTAAGTGAAGGTGAGTATATTAAAATGGTAATTGATAAAGGAGATGCCATCGAGATCATAAAAAAGAGGTGATCGATTAGAAATATTCATTGTCACAGTAATACCGTTACCTATTCCAGAAGAACTATGGGATCTAAGAGTGAAGGCAGTGATATAGTATGATGATTAGTGTATTGGGGACAGCGGAAGAGAATAGAATTTACTATACTTGTCCTATCTCCGATGACCGCTCAGTTACTGTGTATATTCATTATCCCTTTTCGTAAACAAAACAAAGGATTTACCGTAATCTTATCGGTAAATCCCTTTTTTTGTATTATAGCAAGCTATTCTGACAGAATTTAACCTCTCAACGACCAAAATGAAAGTTTTTTGTTTCTACATTAGAAGTATAAATATTTTTGTCATCTATACTGATTGTCGTTGTTGTAATTATGCTCGTATGACTGGCAAGCTTGTTTTTAACTTTTGTTTCTACTTTTACTTCTCCACTTGATAACATTTCAATAAGAAGTTCTTTATTATTTTTTTTGTATCTTGTTTTTCCACTATTTCCTTCACCCCTCAAATATAGATTAGTATAATCCTACACGAAATTTCAGGAAAAACAAAAATCATCAGCTACAATATATTACATAATTAACCTTTTAGTTTACAAAAAACCCCAAAAAAGGTATGATAATATAGTGTTCTAAAATAGATGACAGGGTGAATTGTAATAATGACAAGTTTTAATTTTTTTGGTAAATTGAAAAGAACCTTGGTTGTTGTACCATTAGTTTTACTTTCTGCATTCCCTGGATTAAGTAATGCAGAAGCGACTTCACCATTAGAATTGGCAAAAGAGTCTGTAAGTAATTATATTGACGCTGTTCAATCTGGAGACATTACTGAGGCAGTGAAATGGGTTGTTGATACCAGATTTAGTTCAGAGCAAGATCAAATTGAACAGTACAACGATAATTTGACTACCGACCCCTTTTCCAATGCAAGTATTGAAAGTGTTTTACCTGATTCCGATAGTTCATTTATAGTCACTCTGGATCTAACCCGAAAAGAAAATGGAGAAATAAATAAAATATCTCTTCCTGTAATTGAACATGAAGGAACTTGGAAATTACTTATAAACGGGGTAGAAACAATGAGTACGGCTGCACAAAAACTATCCAATACGCAAAATAATAATAAAAGTCTTATTGCTCCTCAATCAGTGAATATAGGAAATTATGGAGATTCTACTGTTGGTAAGGGTGATTCAATCTATAGTAACCAATTTAATATGACAGAAACAGTTTTGGGTATAACAGGATGGCAACAGGTTGGAGGAGTAACTGTCGAGAGCACAATGAGATACAGCGTTGTATATAAACATTTTTATGGCGATGATACAATCGGGGAAATATTCCATACAGGGTTTAACTATTGGAATGGTGCTGCTTTTTATGAAACTATGTCTGTAGCAGCATCACATGCTCCACAGGGAGTACATTTAAAGATATCAAATCCGAGTGACGCACATGCAGTACGAGTTAGAGGTCATATCTACGGGAACTAATAACTATATAAACTATTAATTTTAAATCAGGAGGATATATAGTTATTCTCCTGATCTCTTATTACTACAAAATATTTATAGGAGGGAGATATGGTTATATTAAAAGATAGTACCAATAAAGATTCAATCAAAGAACAGTATGATCAACTTTGGAAGGAGTTCCTTAACACAGATGAACATAAAGTTGAAAATATAATTAGAATAGCTAACAATCAATTACTCACAAAAAGAGATCAATGGATACGTGTACTGAAACCCTTCAAAACACACCTAACATGGATTATTCCACTAAGTGCCGTTGCAACAGCTATATTATTGTATGTAATATTTATATGGGTTGCATTATTAGTCGAATAGGGCTAGCTTACTAATGCAATAACTGATGACATCAAATTATTATTGGAAGAATATGTTCTTACGAGTAAGGGGAAACGGGTAAATAAGGATACATTGGAATGGATCCAAGAACAATGGTCATATCGATTTAGTCTAGTGTTTTTTTACGAGTGTCTAAAATATGCTGATGATATATTAGTTCATGGTAAGAAAAATATTAACTGGGATAAGATACTCATGAACACAAAAGCTAACTTCAAAATTGCTTTTAAATACCAAGAGGTTAAAGTTAAGAGCGCTGAAAGTATAAACTTCAATCTGTATTATGAAAATACAATCAACACAAGAATCACTGCATATCAATGCCCCAATCATAGCTTAAGAAAAAAGAGAGCTATTTCAAAGATGAAATCCTACGTACCGGCACGGATATCCATTGATTATCCAAAAAATTATGAACTAATTAATTACGTGAGTTCTTATTTAAAGAAGCATGATTATTGATTACAACTCAATTGAGTTGTTTTTTTATGGCTAGAATAGGGGCTTTGTCGGCAATGGGACCAAGTTCTTGTCCTACAAGGGACCATGTTCTTGTCCACCGACATCACCAGACAATTCAGTACACATTCATTATGTCAAGAAGGGTATTTTCCAACCTATAGACATATGTACAAAATACGGGTTTTGTGAGTAAGTTATGATTAAATTAATGGCACTAGCAATTTAGTTCCTTAATATTGCCAATATTGTCGTCCATTAATGTTCGCTGCAATGTTTAAATGTTTCCTTTCCATGAACCAGTTGATCTTTTCTTTTGCAGAACTCGTTTCATTTGTATAATGTGTAGTGATATTAATTTAAAGCAAACCTTTTAAAGCCCGCCAGAATCTCGCATAAAACTTTATCTGTTTATTTACGTACGTTATTTTTTCCATTATTTAACTATTTAGAGTAACCTTATATGTGTTTGCAATTTCAAATCAACTCTTCAATTATCCTTAATTGTCTTTCACGTTCTTTTGTGGCGGCCTCGGCCACTGAGGAATTGTTTGATATGTAATTTACAAGCTTAACTGCATAGTCACTGCTTACCATAGCATGTCCTCTCATATGTCCTGTTGCAATCGCTTGGGCAAAAGAACGTGCAGCATACTTACTAACTTCGGTTGTGGACTCTTTAGCTAATTCATTTACTATAAATCCAATTTTTCTTAAGTCGAAGGCTCTAATATCTCCTGTTATTCGCTTTTCTAGAGTTTCTATACCTAAATCAATTCGCGGGTCATTTACAAGGTAATCATCCAGATAAGACAAATGTTCAACAGCAATTCTCAAAGCCCATTTGGCAAGTAACTTCTGCGGCAATTTTTCAAGCGTTTCTTCAAGTTGATTTCTTAATTCATTGTTATCTACAATCTTTATCTTCGGACTACTATAAGTAAATTCGTTTGTTTCTTTTAGTTGCTGTTCATGTTTATTCCACGCATATTCCTCAATATTCATTCGAACCACTCCCATCACTGCGTGGCATTATTTAATTGCTTCAGATCTTCTTTCATAAAAAGAGTGTACCACACTGAAAAAATGTAAATTAACCATATTCTACGCGAAAAGTCACCTTTATTACTCCGATGCTGGATAAACATCTCTTCGATGATATTCATATTGAATATTTCTTCAATACCGCTGTATCGTATTTGCTCAAATATTATATTCGAAATTGGAGTCTTGAGCCAATCACGAATCGGTACGGGAAATCCTAATTTCGGGCGATTCACAATAGCATCCGGAACGATTCCTTCCATAGCTTTACGCAAAGCGAGTTTTGTTGTTTTGTTGCCAATCCGATTGGATACAGGAATCTTACTAGCCGTTTCAAAAACCTCTTTATCTAAAAACGGTACTCTTAATTCTAAAGAATGTGCCATGGACAGCTTATCTGCTTTTGACAAAATATCGCCGGGTAACCAAAAATTCATATCAATAAATTGCATTCTTGTCGTTGGGTCTAGGTGTACTGTCTTTTCATAAAAAGGCTTAACAATATCGGTGGCATGTAAAAAACTTCTTTGAGCATGTACCGATTCATGGAGCAAGTTCATCTTTGCGCTTTTGTTAAAGATATTAGCATTACCGAAAAAACGCTCTTCTAAAGGTGTCAGTCCCCGAAGTATATAATTTTTACCATAAAAGTTGTAAGGGTACATGTTTAATGATTTTCGTAACGTAGTCTTAATGAAATTGGGCATCCATGATATTGCTTTTAATGCGTCTGGCTCTCTATAAATTCGGTATCCTCCGAATAATTCATCCGCACCTTCACCTGATAAGACAACCGTGACATGTTCTTTTGCAAGCTGATTTAGATGATAGAGTGCAATTGCGGAAGGATCTGCGATAGGCTCATCTAGATGCCAGACCGTTTTCGGTATACTCTCAAAAAAGTCTTTTGTAGATAAGATATGAAAATAATGATCCGTTCCCAGTTTGGCTGCCGTTTGATTTGCAATGATCGTTTCGTTGTTCTCTCCTTCAAATCCAATAGAAAAGGTTTTTGTGGATTCTTCTGCTCTCATCATTGCAGCTATCGCTGTGGAGTCAATTCCACTGGACAAAAAACACCCTCTATTCACATCACTTTGTAAATGAAGGTTTACAGACTCTTTCAATTTCCACTGAATTTCTTCCGCATAGTCTGCTAAAGATCGTTCTACCGGATGAAAATGGGGTTCCCAATATTTCTCGATCTTCATTTCGCCTTCCGAGTTAACAAATACTCGCTCTGCAGGTCCTAACTTATAAATATGTTCAAACATCGTATCGGGTTGTGGCACATACTGAAAAGTTAAGTAGCTGAATAAACTTTGATACTGAAGCTTTCTAGGCACTCCTTGAACAGCAAGTATGCTTTTAATTTCCGAAGCAAATAAAAGATTATTCTCATCTTTGTAATAATATAAAGGCTTGATGCCAAAATGATCTCTAGCAGCAAAAAGGGTCTGTTCCTTAACATCCCAAATCGCAAAACTAAACATTCCACGTAAATGATGGACACAGTCCTTGCCGTATTCCTCATATAAATGCACAATGACCTCTGTATCTGATTGCGTTTGAAAGTGATGTCCCTTTAGCTTAAGCTGATCTCGTAGTGTTTTATAATTATAGATTTCACCATTAAAAACAATCCAAAGGGAACGATCTTCATTCGTCATCGGTTGATTGCCATCACGCAAATCTATAATGGATAACCTACGAAAACCGAGCCCAATTCGAGAGTCGAGCCATACTCCTTCATGATTAGGACCTCGGTGATTCATTGCACCTGTCATTTGTTTTAAGGTTTCTTCTTGTGGTGGTTGTCCATTACACTTTAATATTCCAGCTATTCCGCACATGCTATTGTAGTCCTTCCTATAATAAAGATTAGGATATAGAGTGCCCACAATTGCTTTGATCAATCATCATTTTTTGCAACTTATCATTCATATAAAAAACGTCGAGTGATTCACAAAAGGAATCGTTCGACGTTTTCTCATGCATCTTATTTTATTTCACTCATGAAGCTTCTGAAGTTCTGGGCGATTTCTTTCGATCGTGTATGGTGTAAATAATGATCTCCTTCAAACATCATCATCTTCCCATGTAAAGAATCTTTTATCTGTTCTTCATGTAAAGTTTCCCAGCCTTCAACATCCGTAGTATCTTTCACTAAGAAGAACACTACAGGAAGTTCTTTAGGGAACTTTAAAGTTTCAGCGGCTTTAAAATTACTTGTGAAATGCTCTGCTTCGCTAATGGTGTTTGGATTCATCATGTTTTTAAGTGAAATCATTCTATTTTGCTCTTTAGTTTTATCATCAACGTCTGGTGTAATGATTTGGGCTGGATCGAGTTTAACCAGCAATCTGTAGAAACCTGATTGTTTAAGTGATTTTAAGGTTGCTATTGGAAGTTCATCCCCGCCCCCTTGTGCCGGTACACTGCTGTCGATCCCCACGAATGCACTAACTTCGTTTTCGTATTTGTTCACATAGTCTAGACCATAAATTCCGGATATGGAGTGCCCCATCAGAATATAACGGTCTATATTTAATTGTTGTAAACATTCATGTAATTCACTCACAATATTTTCAATACTTCGTTCTTTTTCGGTGACATCACTTAATCCATAGCCAAATGGCTCAATCACAACCACTTTGTAAAATGGAGATAACTCGTCAACTAGCGGCTTGAAATCAATACCCGGCGCTGCAGTTCCGTATCCTGGTAGTAATACCACCGTCTCTTCACCATTTCCTTGAATCGTGACATTCATGTTTTTTCCGTCTACAGGTACTTGCTGACCATATGGTTCAATTTTACCTTTCTCCAATTTGTTGCAGATCACATTAACCGTAAAAACAATGGCTAGAAAAAGCACTATGGCTATGACTATAACTCCTATTGCTTTTAGTAAAAAGAAAACTGTCTTTTTCATCATCTAATTCCAGCTCCCACATATTTATATCTTATCTGATGTCCATTTCATTCTAACAATCCAGTCTTAGATCCTGTGTAACTCAAGTTTAATTGAACCTTAACTTTCAGCCTCAGCTAGTGAAATTGAATTAAACTTCCGTTAAGAGAACTTTTATAGATGTGGTTTCACTTCCGTCTATTTGACATCACAAAAAAACACCTCTAGATATTCGCTGATTAAGCCGTGGGGCAATTCAACGATATTCTAAAGGTGTTTTTCAAGTTCATTAGTTCTTCATTAGTTCAATGTTTCTTTGCGGGATAAACGAATCTTTTCAGGCGTAACATCATTTCCCTCAGGATCAACAATCGTCACTCCTGATAGACTGTTACGAACTTGTCCACGAATTTCACGTAGGTAATCTTCACGCAAAACGATCTGTTCAACCCACTCACTCTTTGTCAGACCTTCTTCACGTTCTTTCCGGGCTAGTTCATTGATTCGAGTCAAACTGGTAATCATCTATGTTCCTCTTTTCTGAATTTTAATTAGCTTGCTAATGGTTATGGTGAATAATTCTGTGAATAATTCCTGATTCAAGATAAATTATCAGCCATTTGTTTCATAAGCCTTCTTAATAATAAACGTTCTTCGGGTAGAATCCCTGCTAATAATTTATCCAGCTGCTTGTTCCATATTTGTTCCACAGGTTCGCAAAGATTACGTCCGGCTAGCGTTAGGTATACTCGGCTTACTCTGCCATCTTCAGGATCTCTTTTTCGAACAACAAACCCATGATTTTCAAGTGATTTTACCATGTTCGTAATTGTGGGAGGTTCACAGTTCAAACGTTCACTCAGCTGTATTTGTGTCATTCCATCCTCTCTCCATAGTCGGCATAATAACTGTTCTTGGCCAACATGAAGATTAAGTTCCCTCAGAAGCTCTGCATAATCTCTACGCATTTTCGCTGAAATTTTATCAAGTAGTTCTCTTATCTCATCTTCAATCACAGTTTGTTCCCCCGAACCGCCATCCAAATTACTTAGCAAGCTAATGATATCACATTTTTAAGAGGATTTCAAAGGTTAGACGATCTTTATTAATCCTCCAACCAATGAATCCTCTTTAGAATAGCACTTCATGAATTAGAAATTGATCTTCAATTACTATTTTGCGGGAGGCGTACTTCAAAGAGTGTGCGAACTACGCTGCTATGCGCAGATACGGTTCCATCATGCTGCTCTACTATATTTTTAATAATAAACAAGCCAAGTCCCGTGCTTCCTGTCGGATGTGTTCGTGCACGATCACCCGTGTAAAACATATCAAAAATACGTGGCAGTTCTTCCGGCTCAATACAATTTCCATAATTGATAACTTCAACGACTACATCGTTTTGATCCAAGTAACCGTGAATATCAATAAATTGACCGTCATTTCCGTAACGAGCTGCATTCGTGAGAAGGTTCTCAAATACACGTGCTAACAATTCCCCGTCACCATAAATCTTCAGTGGCTGAGTTACATCCAATCTGGAAGTAAGACTATTTTTCTCAAAGACTGGATATAATTCTTCGTTTAATTGTAAGAGAAGCTCACTGAGATCGATCGAGGTCTTCTCGAGTTTAAGCTTTCCGTAATTCATTCGTGTGATTTCAAACAGCTCATCGATTAATTTTTCCAAGCGTTGAGATTTGGTATAAGCAATCGTTGTGTAATGTCTGGTCTGTTCGGGAGTTAATTGTTCGTCCTTCAAAATCAAATCCAAATAACCAATAACCGAGGTTAGCGGTGTACGCAGATCATGCGCTAGGTTCAACACGAGTTGATCTTTACTGCTCTCGGCAATGTCTCCCCGCTCAATGGCTTCCTGTAGATTCTCAATTGCCAGATTGATATCTTGTCCAATCATCCCAAACTCATCTTTGGAGGGTATATCTACTCGTTCTGAGAAATCACCTGACGCTAGCTGATGAATCCCCTTTGAGATTTCTGTGAAGTATTTTGCATACGGTTTAGTGAATAAAAAGAAGAATAAAATGGCAAGTGGTATAAAGATAATTAAAAATGTATTCACATCTCCAATATCTCTTATTACATAGCGAATTTGGGTTAATGGATTCTCAAACTTTACCTCAGAGCGATAATATCGCTGGAGAGCTTTATAGATTAAAAAGGTTATTCCACCAGATACTAGCATACTGGCCATTAGCAACATAATCATTTTAGTCCGAAAACTATATATCATTTTAGGCATTGAATGTATACCTTTCCCCCACTGTATTTAATCTTGTATGTGACAATGGTATACGAATTCTACCTAAATCTCAAATTATTAGAATCACAGATCTTTCCTCGCAAAAAATTCCCAACCCGAACAAATGTTCTCCTAGGCCAATATGGCCATTTTTCTTGCATTTTTGATTCAACTGAATGACATTGCTCAGTCAACAAAAAGCAAGCTGAATCCCACGAACTTAGGGTCAACTTGCTTAGATTAAAGAGTTTCTATTCATCACGTCAACCCCGCACTTCTTAGAAAACGGCTAACAATATCTATCTGATACCGAATACGAAGGTCACGGTCGAGACTCCAACAGGTTTCCACAGTATAAGCCTTCGCTCCTAATATACGGGAGACGGCTGCACGTGACGAACCGGGACGCTCTCGTAATCGGATGTTAAAATGATGTCCTGAATAAGCTATCGAACGGTTAATGTCTTTTATGATACTTCTTGCTGTAACCGTCCCTCGGCTCCCAGGCTTTATGATAATAGTCTGACCGAGTCGCTTAGGATTTCTTTGAGACAGACCGTTCGCTTCATGGAGATCAAGATACCAGGTGGGTCGATAACGCCGTACTAATTGAAGCAAGGCTGGATAACGGATGGCTTGCAGATTCGTTCCGAAAACGTGGAAACGTTCGGTTCAAATCTGGCACTCCTCGAATTCGTTTGCGATAAGCTTTTTGATTCATGAGGGGAACAATAATAAGAGTTCCTCGGTGAACATATTGCTCTCCTTGTCTCAAGCGATTCACGATGTTATGAGCAGCATGTATGCTTGCCGTTTCATTCCCGTGTATGCCGGACACCACCATAAACACAGGACCAGGTAGCTCACCTCTGATCACATAATAAGGGGTGGCATGGGATGTGGACGATGCTAAAGTATGGCTCTCAATGATCATCACGCTTCACCTCCGCAATTAGGTGTCCATATATGTGTATTCCGATGTACCCCAGTTGTCCTAGACAGACAAGCAAAAAAAAGCCTGATTTCTCAGGCTTTCTGCGTACTGAATTGTAGATATAGGCAATTTATTTATACGCTGGCAACCAGTCTCCATGCGCAGCAATCAGCTCGTCACACATGTTAGTAATATCATCCATCGACAGCTCGGCAGATGTGTGCGGATCGAGCATAGCAGCGTGATAGATATGCTCCTTCTTATGCGTAATCGCTGCTTCAATTGTGAGCAATTGTGTATTAATGTTCGTACGATTCAGTGCTGCACACTGCGGAGGCAGATCACCTACGAAGGTTGGAGTTACTCCACAGCTGTCTACAAGACACGGAACCTCTACACAAGCTTCGTTTGGCAAATTAGTGATAAGACCTGTATTCATAACATTGCCGCCTATTTTGAAAGGTACATTCGTTTCGATGGCTTCCATGATGTAAGATGCATATTCATGCGAACGTTCATGCACAAGCTCTTTGTTATTTACTAATTCCTCACGCATTTGCTGCCAGCGTTCAATTTGATCTACACAGCGGCGAGGATACTCGTCGAGTGGAATTTGGAAACGTTCGATGAGCTCCGGATAATTACGTTTGATAAAATAAGGATGATACTCTGCGTTATGTTCCGAAGACTCCGTAATGTAGTAACCAAATTTAAGCATCATTTCATAACGAACCATATCTCCGTGATGCTCTTTCTGCTTCTCAGCGGCGCGGCGTTTGATTTCCGGGTATAAATCCTCTCCGTCCTTCGTAACCTCCAATAGCCAAGCCATATGGTTAATCCCGGCAATCTTAGCCTGTACCCCTGTCTGATCCATTCCGAGATGTTCGAACAAGCCTGGAATACAATGCTGTACACTATGACATAATCCAACGGTCTTCACGCCACCATAGGTGTTCATCACATTGGTCAGTACTGCCATAGGATTCGTATAGTTCATGAAAAGCGCATCTGGACAAACCTCTCTTACGTCTGCAGCAAAATCCAGCATGACTGGAATGGTACGTAAGTTGCGGAAAATACCACCTATACCAACCGTGTCCGCAATCGTCTGACGCAAGCCATATTTCTTCGGAATTTCAAAGTCCGTAATGGTACAAGGATCATAACCTCCAACTTGAATCGCATTAATCACATATTTAGCTCCGCGTAAGGCTTCTTTGCGATCCGTATAGGATTTTATGACACAGGTGCTACCACTACTTTCTTTTATATTGTTCAGCATATTCTCAGAATCTTTAAGACGCTGAAGATCAATATCAAACAATGCAAGCTCAAAACCCTGAAGGGCTGGTGTTCTCATGCAATCACCCAATACGTTCTTGGCAAATACGGTACTACCCGCTCCGATAAATGTAATTTTAGACATGTGAAATATTCCTCCTTATTTAGTGAGGTGTACGGTTTCAACATCGCCATATACACAGAAAACTAGAATGAAAATCCCTTATAAACACTGTGATTTATGATGGTGACCGCCTGCTCTCTTCACTATTTACTATAAATGAGAGCAGTCTCAAAGAGTATGGAGAAATACAATTCATATATGGATATTTGTTGCATTTAAGTGATCCGTCCTATAATCTAATTGTAAATCAAATCACTTATAGGAGGTCGGAAGCAAATGGCTTCAGAGCATTATCATTTCACAGCAGGGTTTAATCTTGCTCCAGATGAACCCGACCTGACTGTATTGTTCAGCGGTGAAGGCAAACCGGTCCCTGGACATAAGATGGGGCCTTCTGTTCACGATTACTACCTTATACATACCGTAATTGAAGGAAAGGGCGTGTTTCAGAGTGGAAGTAACTCTCAGGTATGTGGTACGGGAGATACCTTTGTTATTTTCCCAGGGGCATTATTCAGCTATCAGGCAGACATGGAACAGCCTTGGACTTATGTTTGGGTGGCCTTGCAAGGGGAAGCCGTTCAACAGCTATTAAAAGAAGTGGGGATTACACCGGACAAGCCGTTAATACACTTAGATAACCTTATAGAGATACATAACTTGTATGAACATATTCGTTTTTCCTTTCAGCAGTCTGCTTATCCAAGGTTGGAAAGTTTGGAGGCTTCTGGGTGGCTGCGCCTTTTGGTGCACAAATTCGGCCTTGCGAACATAAGTTCGCTCACCCCTAAATCCGCACAATTACCAGATGTTATCGACCGCCAGATCAATCAAGCGATCCGCTGGATCTCTCTCCAATTTCATCAACAGATCAGTATCGACCACATGGCATCCTCTCTTGGTTATCATAGGGCACACCTCTCTAAGGCCTTTAAGCAAAAGATTGGAATGTCACCCAAGCAATATTTGTTAAAGGTTCGCATGGATAAAGCAAAGGAACTGCTTGGAGGAACGCTCACTATCGACCAGGTATCCTCTTCGGTCGGTTTCAATGACGCGTTGTATTTTTCCAAGCAGTTCCGTAAATGGAGCGGCATGTCCCCCAGTGAATATCGAAACCATCTTCGATCTGGCACATGATTGCTTATGGGTCATTTCATGGTTTTGGATAAAATCGAGGTGACAAATGCTGTCTTTCCTTCACAGTAAGCATCAATATCGTAGCGGTATTGTACCGCCAGACGCTGTTTGACCTCTGCATACGCTTGAAGCGCTGACTCATTCGAACGAAGATAGTTTCTGAATGCGATATGCTCCAAGTACCCTTTTCCATCCTTAGGGCATACATACAGATGATATTTCATAAATTCGTCCGCTTGACGTCTTTTGAAGGCTTCTCTGCCTTCTATTCCCAAGTTCCCTTGATGTTCATAACCATGCTGCTGTAAACGTTCTATAATTTGTGGGAGTACATCGTAGCTATCCATCACAAGATCAAGATCTATGATAGGTTTAGCTGCGAGCCCTTCAATAGAAGTACTACCCACATGCTCAATCGTAATAATGAGATCTCCGACATAAGATAACAGCTGATCTCTTATTCTATTGAATTCTACTTTCCACTCTGGGTCATACGGGACAACTTCTACGACTTTTGTCTTCTCAGCGATAATCATGCACCTCCTGCGTATAATACCCTCTTCTCAATTACTCTATATACTATCCAAATGCATATAGCGGCTACAATTAGCATTCCGCCCATCATACAGACACCACTCCAGCCCCAATGCTGCCATGCAAAACTTCCCAGTGTTGATCCAATAGCTCCACCAGTAAAAGTACTAACCATAAAAACAGTATTAATACGGCTGCGTGCCGCTGGCTCAAGTGCATAGATCCGCGTTTGGTTACTAACCTGCGACCCTTGTACTCCAAGATCCAGAATAATTACTCCGGCAATTAGGCTCCAAATTGTAAATCCGGTAAACCGAAGAATCCATAAGCAATCAATGTCAGCACCAACAGTATACCTACAATCTTCTTAGGTGCGATCCTGTCTGCTAACCTCCCGATAAATGGAGCACCCGCAGCACTTGCTACACCGATTAGCCCAAACAATCCTGTGATAGAGCTACTGTAGTGGTAAGGTTCTCCTTCCAGAAAAAAAGGCATTATTTCCCTAATAAATTATAGCAGTCACTGTCAAGCTTACATCTTTCTGCGCTATAATGATCATCCAAAATATGAATATCTGCATAAGTACAATTTATAGTGAAATATATTGAGCGAGGAGTAAATTAACATGCACCAGAACGACCAAATTATGACCAGATTGCGCAAGGAACCATTGAAGAATGTGAGTTTGTTAAAAATGATAACCTCTTTCCACGAAGTCATGGAGTCTCACCTGGTAGAGCATGGAGATCAGTGGGGCGTTTTATTGCTTCTTCCAGCCACAGCATACGCATATGATCATAGAGTATATCCTCAAGCCGATTACATCGTATTTATGGATTACAGCAACCCTGAGTTATTTCCGGCTCTACTTCAACTGTTGCCCCTGAAAGCGAAGTTTGTATTTAAATTGCAAGATGTGAAGTATACGAAGGCATTGTCCGCGCATTTTTCTATAGAGAAAGTTCGAGGGTTCTTCTCTTATAGTACAACTGAGGGACAAATCTTTCCGAAGGACAAAGAAGTTGTAATCAATCACTTGGTTGATGACAGGTTAATTCCGCTGTGGGCCGCTAATCATTACACCAAAGATGAAATAGAAGACTATTTTCAAAGTGGGGCTTTTTCCGTGTCGATCTTTCAAGGCGATAATCCAGTCAGTACCTGTCTTGCGTTTCGTAATGAAGAAACCATTTGGGAAATCGGCGCTGTACATACTTTAGAATCTTCTCAGAGAAACGGGTACGCTAAAAAAGTGGTTCGAACAGCTATTCAGGAAACTTTAGCGCTTGGTTTTATTCCACGCTATCACGTTCTTGAAACGAATCAAGCGTCCATCAAATTAGCTGAATCTATTGGACTTGTCCCTTGTGTACATCTCGAACACTGGATTAACTACATTCAATAACACTCTTTATTGGAGGTGACTTTGATAAGTTATGAACCGAACGAGAATCAAAACTATTATCCACCTCCACCCCCTCCAGCACCGATGAATGGCAAGTCAATTGCTGGTTTCGTCTTAGGAATTCTGTCCATAGTTGTGCCTTATATCGGATTTTTGTTAGGGATTGTAGCGATTATACTTTCTGCCATATCACTGAAAGAGATCCGGATTCGGTATGAGCAAGGAAGAGGCCTAGCCATCGCGGGTCTGGTATGTGGAATTGTCGGTACGCTTATTTACGCAATCTTGATTTTACTTTTCCTTTTGTTTGTATATGCAGCTTCTAGTTACCCCCCTTACTGATCTACATACAAAAAAGGATCTCAATTGCCAACCTAATAGCTGCTGAGATCCTTTTTAGCTTTCATATGGATGAGTTCATTATGCTCCATTGTTTAGCTGCTGACGATACTCTGTCGGAGTTAAAAGAAACCGCTTGCGGAACATCTGTGTAAAATGTCGCATGTCCTGATATCCTATACGTTCGGCGATTTCTGCCACCTTAAGCTTCGAGTTCACTAGCAGCAACTTCGCTTGCTCCAAGCGTAAGGATGTAACGTATTCTTTATATCCTTGACCTGTCTTTTGTTTGAATAGTTGACTAAAGTAGACCGGATTTAAAAACACAACAGAAGCAATTTTTTCCAAAGTGAGGTCTTCGTAATAGTGTTCCTTAACATACTGCAAAGCGATGTCGATGGCTTTTTCACCGCTTCCTTTAGCAGGCGCTAAATCCAATACTTGCGAATTCACAACCTCTCTTAAGTTCATTACGATCTGAGGGACGGTATTTATATCATAGCTAAGTCCGGAATGTATCATTTGAAAGGGTGTTTTCAAATACTGCTTCAAATATGTCTTCCCATCTTCCAGAAAAGTCTCTAGTCGTACGTCTTCTCTTAAGGTGATTAAACTCAGCAGACTTTGTCGGTCGTAGCTGACCACAAACCCGCTCCCGTCCCGCTCAATCAACTCGGTTAACACATTCTCTACAATAAAATGCTCAATACGAATGTTTTTATCGCCCGCATCCATTTGCAGCAAAATCAAATAGAAACATTGATGATCTTCAATTAATTGACTAATGTCTAGATTACCGAGATTAAAACCTGATGCGAGTCTCTGGAATACACCTTCTCTTAAGAATTTCAGACTTGTCCTTAGCCGGTCTTCATCTTTAATGAGCTTATGATCCTGCTCTATTTCTAACGCTAAGTTACTGATGATCTCAAGCAGCTTGCTTTTGCCGATCGGTTTTAGTAAATAATCTCTCGCTCCAAGACGAACTGCCTCTTGCGCGTAAGCAAACTCACTGTGTGCAGAGATGACCACCCATTTGACATAAGGATACCGCCGCTTAGAAATCCTCATAAACTCCAAGCCATTCATTCCTGGCATGAGAATATCTGTTAAGACGATATGAATGGGCTGTTCTTCCATAATCTTGACAGCTTCTTCTGTCGACGCAGCAACATGAACACAATAATCTGGATATATACTTCTTATTGTACGCTTGATGCCTTCGCGGATCACCCGTTCATCATCAGCTATGAGAATGTTCACGATTGCTCTCTCCTTCCTGCGGAATCGGCAGCACGATAGCCACTTCGGTTCTTTCTCCAGGTAAACTTCGTATCACAAGACCATATGATTCTCCGAACATATGCTGGAGCCGTCGATGTAGATTTTGAAGACCTATCCCCATTTTCCCATTTTCTTTTGTTGTTGGCCGGTCCAAGGATTCCACCAATGCATTTAGCTTCGCTGCATCCATCCCCTTACCATTATCCTGAACAATGATGTTTAGCACTCCAGCTTCTTCAAGTGTACTAACCATCAGAATCCCTTGGCGGTCAAGCGATTCCAAACCATGTTTTACTGCATTTTCAATGACCGGCTGTACAGTCATCTTGGGAAGGCGAACATCTAACCATCGTTCATCTATATTCATCTCAATCCGTAGACGACCTTCCAGTCGGATTGAAATAATATTAAGATAGTGTCCGATTTGTTCCAGTTCTTCTCGAAGAGTGACTTCTACGTCGGCTTCCCAATGACTACTGTACCTGAACATCGAAGAAAGCGAGAGAACAAGTTCGCCCAGCTGCTCATTTCCTTCCTCATCCAGCATCCAATAAATCATATCCAGTGTATTGTATAGAAAATGTGGGTTTACTTGAGATTGCAAAGCATGAAGCTCAGCATTCTTCTCACTGACGGAAGAGAGCTTTACCCGCTCGATCAGTTCTTCGATTCGGCGAACCATGCGATTGAAGGAAGCAACAAGGATATTAATCTCTTGATAAGAAGAAACATTCACCATTCCCCGGAAATTACCGATCTCCACTTGCTTCATCTCTCGGATCACCTTTTTAAGCGGTAAAGAAATCGTTCGTGAAACAATGGAAGCTATCAGGATGGAGACGAGTACGAGGATAGAGAATACAATGAACAGATAACGTTTCATCTCTACCAATTCCACATTTAGGTCGCGATCAGGAGTAATACTAAGCACCCACCATCCGGAGAAGGACAGTTTAGAAGCGACGAGCAGACGATTCGATTTCTGTTCGACCACTACATTTTGGGAGTTCTGCAAAGATGGGAGTTGCCTTAAATCAGGTTCCTGATCTTTTGCTGAGGATACGAATCGTCCATCCTGCGACATTAAATACACCTGACTATGCTCTCCCAGCTTTACATTATCAAGTGCATCTAGAACAGGCTTCGGATTCATCTCATACAGAACAATACCAATCGGTTTGTGCTCATTAAGATCGTAAATCTGACGACCGAAGGCAAACACAGGACTATCCTCCACTTGATCGATAAGTGAATGTTCATAGACGCCGAGCCAGACCATTTTACCGGAGGAAGCCTGAAGCTGATGATACCAATCCTCCTTCATATATCCTGGATCAACCACATTCATATAGTTTCCGTAATTATAAATCTTTCCTTTATCCGTAATGACATGGATCCCTACGAGGTCATCCCTCGAATAAAAGATAGCTCCGAGAATATTCGTAATCGTCTGTTCATTGATGTAGGCTACTGCGGGCTCATTGCTTGTTTCATTAAGGAGACGTATCAATTCAAAGTTATTGCTGAGTGATTTAGAAAGACTGTCATAGCCCTTGTACAGCAAGCTGAAAAGATCAGCCGTCTGAGCGACATTTTTCTGCGACAAATCACTAATTTTCTCATGAAACTGTACCGTTGTCCGGTTGTAGTAGAGCAGACTCACAATCAGTAGAATGCTAGACATACAAAAAAGAAACAGCAAAAACAATCGATGGTGGATGGAATGAAAGCTGTTTCTCAAAAAGGCTTCCCTCCTCAAACTCATCTGTCCTGCTGCTTCTTCATTATAATTCCATTATTGTAATTTGCAATATAGTATTATCCTTTTACTGCTCCTGCCACCATTCCTTTCGTGATCTGATTAGATAGGAAGAAATAAATTAAAATGACGGGCAGTGCACCCATGACTAGAAAAGCGCCGATATTACCATAGTTAACAGAATACTGGCTAACAAATGTGTACACGCCAAAGGGCAAAGTCTTCAATTTCTCGGAGGAAATGAAGGTGGCCGCTAAGATATACTCATTCCAAATGTTAATGAACGTTAGAATACACACTGTCATTACCGGCGGTACGGAAACAGGAAGAATGATCGTGCGGAAGATACGATATACGCTCGCCCCATCGATAAAGGCCGATTCTTCGATTTCATGCGGAATGCTTTTCATAAACCCACTTAAAATGAACACCGCTATAGGAGTAGAAAAAGCAACATAAGGCAATATGAGCGATAAATGTGTATTCAGAACATGCACATTTTTGAAAATGATCATCAGCGGTAGTAAAGTGGCCTGCATGGGAATCATCATCCCCATTAAGAATATCGTCATGACCAAGTTGCCGTAACGCCAACGGAACCGAGAGATCGCATAAGCTACCATCGAGCTAAGCAGAATGACGAAGATCATCGTTACACCGGTAACCATTACGCTGTTGGATAAATACTTTAGATAACTACCGGACTTATAAGCCTCGCTATAGTTATGCCACTGAAATACATTAGGAAATGAGAAAAAACTGCCATCCAGAATCTCTTCATTGGTCTTCAAGGAATAGAGTAGTAGCCAAAGAAGAGGATATAGCTGGGTAACGACAGGAATCGCAAAGAGAAGATACACGAATCCTTTCTTGACTTTCCGCATGATCGCGCACTCCTTTGCTAACTGAATTTTTTTTCAAGTTTATTAAAGATAGTATTAATGCCAGCAGTAAATACAAGGCACAGTATGACCAAGAACGAAGCGATCGCACTACCATATCCATATTTAAAAGATAGGAATGAGCTGTTGTACATATGTGTGGAAATAACATCTGTAGCATGAGCGGGTCCACCGGCTGTCATGACCATGACGAGATCAAAAGCCTGCAAAGACCCTATAAAGGCGAGTACAATAGATATTTTAAAGATTGGAATAATCAGCGGAAAAGTGATATAGCGATCGGCTTTGAATCCGTCAGCCCCATCGATCTTTGCCGCTTCATACAGCTCATCCGGGATATTCTGAACACCGGTATATTGAATCAGCAAATGGTAGCCGAAATATTGCCAAAGAGATACTGCATAGAGCGCGAACATTGCAATTTTAGGTTCTGTGATCCAATTATGAGTCCAGCTATCTAGCCCAAGTGAGATCAGAACGCCATTCAACATCCCTCCCATGGAGACAGGGTCATAAATCGTTTTCCAGAGCTGCCCAATGATGACCACTGATAAAATAACCGGCGTAAAGTAAATAGAAACTAAAGTGTTTCCTTTTCTCACGTACCGATTTAGAAGGATAGCCATCAACAAACAAAATGGAATTTCCACCATGGAGGCAACAGCATAGAGCAAGGTTCTCCTTACAGATGGCCAAAACACTGGATCATGAAAAAACATCTCTTTGAAATTAGCAAGTCCAGCAAATGTTTTCGTAGTCGTAATTCCGTCCCATTGTAGCAATCCTGTATAAAAGGATACTAGGATAGGAGCAAACACCAAGCACACATACAAAAGCAGGCAAGGTAACACGAAGACGGCTATTGTGCGCGCTGGAACCTTTAGTACCTTCATTATTTCCGCCCCCTAGAATATAAACACGATGCGAAGAAGCGTTTAAGCACCCTCGCATCACGTTTGGAAACCTTCTTATTTATTTGCTTCAAATGCGGTTTGATGTTCTTTTGCCACTTGAGCGGAATCCATTTTTTGAACAAAAAGATTCTGGATGCTGCTGAGATGTACTTGCGCCGTAGCTGGGTTCATAGTATTGTCAAAGGCCAAGTCTCCACCTTTAACCTGATTGAACAATCCTGAAATGTTGATCGCCAGATCAGAATAACCTGCGGCTTTCAAATCTCCCTCCACTTTTTGACCAATCCCTACAGCATTTTTAAGTTCAAATTGTTTTTTAGGAAGGTTCAGTGTGAAGAAGTTCAAGAAGTCTTTCGTTTCTTGTAAATGCTCACTGTTCGCAGAAATGGCAAATGCGCTACCTGGTGCGAGCATGAATTCATTTGGATCCCCTTTACCATTGACGGATGGGAATTGGAAGGCTCCTGCTTTACCAGCCACAGAGGAAGCGTCAACTGCACCTGTTTCCCATGAACCGATCACCCACATAGCAGCTTTACCAGATTTGAAGATATTACCGCCTGCGTTAGCATCAATCGAAGTAGCTCCATCTGGGAATGCACCTGCTTGCACGAGATCTTGGAAACGATCTACAGCTTCTACGAAAGCAGGATCTTCAAATGTTTTTTTACCATCCAGTACATCTTGAAGGAAACCAGGACCTCCATTTGTGCGAAGCAGGATATTCATGAACAAGAATGAACCCGTCCAGGAATCTTTTTCACCGATTGCGATTGGCGTAATGCCCTTTGCTTTAAAGATCTTAACATCTTGGAGTAATTCATCGAATGTTTTAGGGGTGTCTTTAATGCCGGCTTGCTCGAATAGTTCTTTATTGTAGTAGACTACCTCGATGTTATTACCATCTGGTAGTGCATAAACATTGCCATCGAAGCTGTAGTAATCGAGAAGACCGGATTGATAGGTGTCTTTCAGTCCATTTTGATCCAGCATGTCATTCAGGGGAGCGAACAATTTAGCATCAACGAAAGGTTTCATTTGTGCAGCTGGGTTAACAATCGTAATATCAGGAATTTCTTTGGAAGCGGCTTGTGTTTTCAATTTGACCTTTTGCTGGTCCGTATTTAAAGTATCCAGTTCGATGTGAATGTTAGGGTTTTCTTTTTCGTACTGATCGACTAACTCATGAAGCATCTTGTAAGAAGGTGTTGCTGGATCTGGGTAAATATTTTGAAAAGTAATAGTGACCTTCTTAGCGCTTTCGGTTTTTGTAGTTCCAGCATCTGGAGCATTCGTAGCTGTATTACCTTTAGACTCTGTATCGCCTTTACTCTCATTGTTTGAATTTCCACACGCTGCCATACTTAAAACCAAAGCTGCTGATAACGCAATTGTTGAAGTTGCCTTCATTTTTTTGCTGACCATTGTTTGACGCCCCCTGTTTTCGTTATAGGCTAATTATTGTACTGTTAAGCGCTTTCAACAAGGTGTAAAAATTAAGATAAATGGTTTGTTTTTTCTAGAAAAATACAAAATATGTCCGAACATAACGAAACACCCGCTTATTCGGGCGTTTCGATTAAAAATATTTTCGATATTCTGTCTGTTGCAGGCTTAGTTCTATAGCCAATGTTCCTTGCCTGAGAACTCGTTCAATCAGATGTTGAACCAAAATCGGTAATCTTAAGCTTTAGATCAAAGGTCAATGGAATCTGAGTAAATTTCTCGTCCCAATGATCCTTAATCTGTTTCCAGACATGCGGCTTTTCAATGCTAAACCAATCCCCGAATCCTGCTACATCCACTTTGTAGGTGAACTGCATTTTGTGGATAAGACCATTGATATGTTGGGTTAATTTCTCTTCAAATATCTTCTCTAGTTCTTTGAAATAAACAACATCCGAGGAATGCGCATCAACATCCCAATTCTCAATTAGGCGTCCAGTGGACTCAATTGCAACATGAAATGATATCTTCTTATCATCGGTCTCATTCAGCGTAATCTTGCTCTTAACGGATTTAATCTCATAAGTAATTGAATCGTTCGACTGATCATATGCTTTGATGCTCCCGCCTTTTATATCCCCCTTGATCCAGGCAATACTCTCCACATCATTTGGGTCGAGATTGCCGATCCAATGTCCTGTATCTCCCTTGATAATACCGGCTCCGGAAAATTTGACCTCACCTTGTGCCTCCACAACGTTCTGCAACACAAAGCTTTGCTTGGAATACATCAGCCCATCTAGATTCGATAACGTTATGCCCTTCATAACTTTACTGGTTCTGAAGTTGTTACGGACCATCTCCACCAGTCGAAAGGAAGGAATCTCCTCCTCGGTCGTCATAAGCGTATCGGACGCACGCCCTTGGCTA
Organism: Paenibacillus sp. FSL K6-0276; assembly: GCF_037977235.1. Classification (NCBI taxonomy): domain Bacteria; kingdom Bacillati; phylum Bacillota; class Bacilli; order Caryophanales; family Paenibacillaceae; genus Paenibacillus; species Paenibacillus sp. FSL K6-0276. Next base: position 3,166,922 of record NZ_CP150276.1, read on the forward strand.
AGAAATATGAGACAGCTCGGACGGATATCGTTATCTCGCAGTACAAAGTCCATTAACTGCCTGATCTTCTCCTGTTGCACTAGATCCTCAGAAATGACTATAACCTTGAGGTGATTGCCTATAATCGGACGGTTCTTTCGTATGGAGAATTGACGGAATACTTCAAACAGAGAATCCCCTGTTTCTGAAATATTGGAAAAATGGGTTTTGGGTGTTTCGCCGCCTTTTCCGGAGCTTCCGATTGTTCTTCCAGGCACAATTTGTACGGTTGCCGTAACTTTATTATGCTTTTGGTAGCTCCCTCCACGTTCCTCAAATTCCCGCTCGAGCGCTTTAGGTTCCCCCTTGTCAAGCGCCAATCCCGTAATAACACTCAGGTCTTCAATTTCTTTACTGCTCCAACAACCAGGCTGCGTAAGCAGAATCATGAATATTAACAGTAAGTGTATAACCCTCTGTCTAAACATTCTGCTTGAGTCCTTTCTTCCTGATCAGTAATACAATCGACAATAACAGTGGCAACAACATAAAAATCAGCACACCCATATAGCCAATCGAATTACCAAGACTGAAGACATCATTGATGCGTTGAGGGATCATCGTGCAGATGAAAATTACAGGCATTAAGGCAAACATCACCGGATGGATCTTCAGGTTGAACACTTGCGAGATTCCAAGTGACGCATTAAAGAAAAAGCTGCAAAAATTGCAGAACATCTGCATCAGCCAGATGACCAACAACGGAAATTCAAATCGTTCAAAAAAGAAACCTGAAATTTCAAAGCTCCGTACCAAATCTATCGTAGGATAGGTGCTGGTGATTACTGAATTGATAGATAGACCGCCGACCACCATTACGACAGTAATCAGATACAGCATCAGCGGGATGCATAATCCGACCAACATTCCCTTGACTGCTTGCTGTGGATGCTGCATAAAGGCCGTCATTGTCATCACAACCTCACAACCGGTAAAGACCAGGATGCTCGACTTCATGCCCCGGATCACCGGCATCATGCCTTCACTCAGAAAAGGACGCAAATGCTGGATATCAAAAATCCTGGTGCTTAAGATAAAACAAATAATCAGGATAAAGATACTGATTGGAAACACAATCTGAAATACGCGAGCAATGGAATTAATCCCACCGTACACCAAGTAAGTACCAACCCAGATGAACGGCATCACAATCGCCCAGATTGGTGTCCCTTCCAGAAGAAAGAACAATGTTACTTCCGCCAGTACACGAATTTCGAATCCCGCAATCACAATAAAATACAGAATCAACAGTGAACTCAGTACACCGCCTGGAAGATTTCCAACAATTTTTTTAGAATACTGAAAGACAGTTTTACCTGGGAATTGCTGGCTAAGCTTCACCATAACCAGTATCACTATTAACACGACGATACCACCCAGCATCACAGAAATCCAGGCATCTGGAGTCTTCACAGCTTGGACAATTTCTCTGGGCAAGGTCAGTATTCCAGCTCCTAGCATCGAATTCGTCAATACTATGGCAGCCTGCGAGGTTGTGATCTTGTCATCAGTACGTTTGAACACTGTGGTCTCCCCTCTACTCATGCTAAGATACATTCTCTAGGACCTGCGCTTTTTCTTTTGGGTCTTCAGCATCTCCGGTCTTCGCTTCATGATGGATAACGGCGCACGGACGAATAAATCCTTCCAGTCACTTACCCGGAAAGGCGAGATAGGGGTGATGTAAGGAACCCCGAAGCTTGAAAGTCGAGTCAGATGACTACAAATCAGCAGAAAGAACAGGATGGTTCCGAACATGCCCAGGACCGCCGCAAATAACATGCCTGCGAATCGTAAGATTCGGAGGGTAATGCCGGCACTGTACATCGGTATGGAAAATGAAGAGATCGCTGTCACGGCGACAACAATTACTAGAAAGGGACTTACAATACCGGCCTGTACCGCGGCATCTCCAATGATCAGACCTCCGACAATCCCCATTGCTGGACCTATGGGTTTCGGCAGACGAATTCCAGCTTCACGCAAGATTTCAATGGAAATCTCCAGAATCAACACTTCGATTAAAGCAGGAAAGGGTACTCCTTGGCGTGTTTCGATAATGGAAATCGCCAGCTGAGTAGGAATTAGCCCCGGATGAAAGGAGATAAAGGAAATATATAGCGCAGGGGCTAACAGAGCCAGAAATGCTGCGCAAAATCGTAGCACCCGTAAAAGTGTACCTGGAAGCCAGCGCTCATAATAATCCTCGGGAGACTGCATAAGCATACTGAATGTCACTGGCACAACGAGTGCAAACGGTGTGCCATCCAGCAAAATAGCGATTCTCCCCTCTAATAAGGAGGCAATCACACGGTCGGGTCTTTCCGTATTTTGTGTTTGCTGAAACGGACTTAAATAATCATCCTCGATCAACTGCTCCACATAGCCAGATTCCAGAATGAAATCCATATCAATTTTGGAGATCCGATCCTTCACTTCCTGTAGCAGATCGGGATTTACAATGTTTTTCATATAAGCGATAACCAAGTTCTTCTTGATTTCGCTGCCTACTTCAACCATTTTCATTTCCAGGTTCTTATTGAGCCCTTGACGCCGCAGCATTGAAGTATTTTCGCTGAGCACTTCAGTAAAGCCAATCCGTGGTCCCCGCAATAAAGCTTCCGAGGTCGGCTCAGTAATTGAGCGCACTGCTCCATGCGGAAAGCCCACCAGCAGCATCTCACGCATGCCTTCGACAATCAACGCAGTGTATCCAAACAGGACAGACTCCTGCAGTTGGTCCAGATCCCTGGCTTCACTAAGCTGAGCCAGCGGGAGCATATTCTGTTTCATATAGGTGTATATATCTTTCGAAGCCTGCGCATCACCGGCAAACATCAGATTCTGCAGCACCTGCTGATTGATTAGCTCTTCGTCCTGCATACCCTCCACGTAGACCAACGCGGCACGTGCCTGAATACCTTTGACTGAGAATTCACGGAAATGCACATCTCCGTTTCCCCCTAATGCCGTTTTTATTGCTGCTAGGTCGGCATCATAGTCCTGGGTAAACGCAGAAGACACACGGTGCTGCGGATTTGCTTCCCGTTTGTCCCCCTTCTTCAGTTCCGCTTCCTGTGATTTGGCCCCTGTCTCCCTAGAGCGTCCGCTTCCAACATAAAAATACAAATACCTGTAAAGATAATAAACTCCTATGGGAAAGAACAGCGTTATCGCCGCTTGCATAAAAATTGTCCAGTCCGGAATATAAGAGACTATTTTAGACCACATCGCAATCATCCTCTTATAGGAATCTTCTAGATACTATTCTCCTTCCGCCCCATTTTTATACAGCTTTTGGAACAGCAGGAAAGGCTAAAACGACGCAAGCGGGATAAAATGTTGTTATGGGGTCCGAACATAACAAAACGCCCACAGAAGCGGACGTTTTGATTTAAAATATATTTCCGATTATTTACTGAGGCTGACGCCACTGTTTCAGCACTTCTATAAGACCGGGAACATCTAATCCATCCAAAGAAAATGCTTTGCGAAGTAGCTCGTGAGGAATAAACTCGTCATACTTTCCGAGATAGGGCGCTTCATCCGGAGATAGCAGTGTTAGAGGATCTGTGGCAGCCATGCTTTCAGCGATAATCTCCGCTTCCAGCATTTCTGCATCTGCCTTACCGGCAACGACCATATAATAGGGTTCCATAGGTACAATAGAACGTAGTCCCAGTGAACTCTTTAAGTTATTCTTGAGAAGGCGCTCCAGCGTGCGGAATTGCCGACTACCCGCCCACGGTAGGATAAACATCGAATCTCCACCTGCTGGCATAACGGAGCGTTCAAGCATTCCACTTTCCTTCGCTAAACGACGGGCTCTTTCAAGCCGCGCTGCCGCACTCGGAGCTAAATACGGATACAAGGCAGTTGCGCCTAAGACTTCACGTATTTTGGTCATAATTCGTGTATGAACATCCCCACCCGCTCCAAGCCATAACGTATCCACTTTACCGCGTGAGGTTTTCACATAAACTGCTTTATGGCGATTATCGACTTCTTCTACCTTCCAAAGCTTCCCCGCCAGAGTGAAGCAGTAGCCAGGAGGTGGTACCGTTGTAATCGAACCGATCTCTTCAGTCCCGTTATAGACAACATGCTCTTCATCGTCTTTGAAGACTGCGTAAAAGCGGAAGTTGTTCACGATCTTCTCCCCCGCCATCCCGATAATCAAGCTACCTTCATCCATCTTCTCGACTTGTCCCATAGCCAGCATATAAGTCATGAAGATATCGTAGTCCGTAGGATCTATGCCATTAAAGGAAGGTAAGCTCAGAACAGCTTCCTTTAATTCCTCCGGCTCCGCCTCCCCCATACTCTTCAATATGCTCATCGTCTGATGGTATAGCAGCCCAACTGGCAGCTGGCGCACCACCTGTGGTTCAACCCACTTCTCGCGTACATATAGCTCTATAACCGCTATCGCTCGCAGCAGCGTCCAAGGCATCCGAGCCGGAAGCTGCGCTTCCTCATCCTCTTCCTCGGGCGTGACAAAGATCATCTCGGATGCGGCGTCACCGCGCCTGCCCGAGCGACCCAGTCGCTGCACAAAGCTTGCGCAGCTATAAGGTGCGCCGACCTGGAGCACTCGCTCCAGCTCTCCTAGATCAATGCCCAGCTCCAGCGTCAATGTCGCTGCCGCAACTGCAGGTCCGGAACCTTGCCGCAGCGCGGCTTCCGTCTCTTCGCGGAGCATCGCGGAGATACTGCCATGGTGAACGTGAAAGACATCCCGTTCCCCACGCTTCGCGGCCGTTCTCCGCAGCTCAAGGGTCGCCGTCTCCGCATCCGAGCGGCTGTTCGTGAAGATCAACGCTTTCTTAAGATGCGTGTGATCATAAATGAAATCGTAGTAAGACTGCTTCGCGCGTTCTAAATGCTCCGCCTGCACTTCGTCCCGTGCATCTGGAAAAGAGAAATGCTCCACACTTAAACGGAGCTTACGCCCGCCTTGTGGAGCGGAGACTTCAACGCTCTCCCGCGTGCCTGCTGCCAGCCACTCCGTTACGGAGGCATAGTCACTAAGCGTGGCCGATAGACCGATTCTGCGCGGTTGGCATCCCGCCATTCGGGAGATTCTCGCTAGTTGACTCAAGACCTGAATCCCTCGATCAGCGCCCATAAAGGCATGCACCTCGTCAATAACAATGAAACGTAGATCATGGAACAGCGCTGGAATGGCATTCGGGCGATTCATCAATAGTCCTTCAAGGGATTCAGGGGTAATCTGTAGCACGCCGGAAGGATTCTGCACGAGTTTGGTTTTATCGGCTTGCGGAACATCACCATGCCAATGCCACACCGGAATGTTGCCTTCACGGAGTAAATCGTTCAGCCGTGTAAATTGATCGTTGATCAGTGCCTTCAATGGTGCGATATACAGAATCCCCACTGAATCGGAAGGACGTTCATACAGCTCGGTAAGCGCCGGAAAAAAAGCTGCCTCTGTCTTGCCAGAAGCTGTACCCGAAGCAATCAGTAAGTGATGCGGCGTATCAAACAGAACACGGCAGGCATCCACCTGCGCCTCGCGCAGGGTCTCCCAGCGGTTCTTATAAATGAATTCTTTAATAAATGGAGCCAGCCTATAAAACGGATTATCACTCATAATTCAAACTCCGCCAGGAACCCATCCAGCTCGTTTTGTTCTGTCTCAACAGGTTTAGAGGTCCGTTCACCTACTAGCTTCTCGAATGAGATCTCCGGATGCTGGTGCAGTGTGTGTAGCAGATCCATGAAATCTCGAACCACCTCGCGCGGAGTCAAGAGTTCGTCAGCCCCTAATCTCCCTACGGCTTCTTCCATAAAATGAACCAATTGTTCCTGCGTTAACTGTGCTTCATAACCATAATGAAGAGCATGGATATCTCTAAGCTTTTGTAAAAGAACCAGAATCTCTTCGTGTGAGAGCATGTCCAGCGCAATGATAGGTCCAGTGTAATTATTCAGACCCGCCGCACCATATCGTCCTGCAACTAATCTAGAACGCAGTGCCTCATAGCTAAATAACCCACGCCTTCCATCCTCCACAAATTGCGGAGTACCTCCTATAAAAATTCCTAAGCTTTCTGCCTTGCCTTGCATTGTATCGTTGAACATCGTAAGCAGTTTCTCATAGTTACTCTGACGTGAGATGCTGTTCGTGATTTTGTAGAGATTGACGCCTTCGTCTATAAACAGTAGCAGTCCCTTATAACCAATAGCAGAAGTGAATTCCGCCCACAGCTTCATATAATCATACCAATTGTCATCATCAATAATCACGCCTACACCGAGTGCTTTTCGTGCTTCCGTTCGAGTGGCGAATTCACCTCTTAGCCAGCGAAGAGAATCCTGCTTCAATTCATCGTCAGCGAGCTTATGTGCATTCCAATAAGAAGCCAGCACTTTGGCAAAATCAAATCCATGTACCAAACCGCGCATTTCAGAGGCTACAGCATAGATTCGTTTCTCTACTTCGTCACCAAGCTGGGGGTGATCAGGGCCGTATTCATTCTCCTGCATCACTGACTGCTGAAGCGTAATGATCCATTTTTGTAGTATAATCTCTAGTGCTCCTCCATCTGGACGCGTCCGGGTAGATAAATGACTCATCAGCTCACGGTAAGTTGCGAGACCTTGTCCTTTCGTTCCCACTAATCTTCGTTCAGGGGATAGATCAGCATCTGCTACAACAAAATCACGGTCCATTGCATAATTACGGATCATCTGCAGAAGAAAGCTTTTTCCGCTACCGAATTTTCCTGTAATCAGCTTAAAAGCAGCTCCACCCTCCGCAATGTTGTCCATATCTCTCAATATAGCTTCAATCTCTGGCCGGCGGCCGACAGCTATATGCTCTAGTCCGATACGCGGAACCACACCGGCTGTCAGTGAATTGACTAGCGCTGTCGTCATGCGTTTGGGTATTTTTAATGCACTCATCAAAAGTTCACCTCATTAAATATTAAGCAGATTAGTTGTATATTCCTCTGCTATTTCTTCTCCGTCTATGATCAAGTCACCGAGAATGTCCATTGCGATTTCATTAATCTCGTCAATCAAGAGCTCTGACATCGTGCCGTTTGCAGCAGCTAGCTTCTGCAGTGCTTGTCTTCCGTCCTCTTTCAAAAGAGCAAGCAGAGCTCCTCGTTGTAGTGGACTTATAGCACTTGCAAACTGCTCCCACTCCGTCCCAACGTTTGTAGCATGAACTTCTTCAATTGCTGATTCAGGCTCAAGAGATTCAATAGGATTAATGCCTTCTTTTACTGGCTTGGGTTCCTCAGTAATGACTTCGGCCTCGCTATCCTCAAGTTCGTCCATCTCATTCATATCCTCAACCGTAAGCATGGTTCGGACAATCTCGGAATCACTCTGCAGACGTTCTAGCTTCTCACGATCAATAACCACTGCCGGACCCTTGTCTTCCTGTTTCTCTTTCTCAAACTCCCGCTTCAGGAAACGAGTGATTAGGTTGTCCATATCGGCATCTACGTTAACCCCTTTGAGTCGACCTCGATATCCCAGCAGTTCCCGTAGTTTATTCTCAGTCAAACGGAACAGCCTTGTAATCAAACTACGAAGCGGTGGAGATTTACTGATACGCACAACTGGTATAAGTACAGAATAGCCATATAGCGAAATATCATATACGGCACTTCGGAATAAATAACGCTCCCGCATCACAGATGGTCCTGGTGGGAACATTTCGACCAAATTTGAGCCATGTCTCCGGGTGACATAAGCGTTGATTAATGCCACTACCTGCGGGATGTATTGTTCGAGGGCATCTTTACCTTCTCCCATGTAGAACTTGGATTTACTAATATCGTAGTCCGACATTGCTGTTAATACCGTAAAGGTTAGCTGATCAGGAGCTATAGTAAGACATCGCATTAACTCTAGTTCTGCCAGATCTCCAGCAAGGCCACGTGAACGAGCAACGATTAGTGAAAGAGGCACATCCAAATGATGAACAAACGAGAAGTCCGCGATCCAACCACCTAAATATTGATCCAGACGTTTGTAACTCTCTCGATAAGCTTCCCAGATTTGACTGAGCTGCCTATAGCCATCATAAGGATCTTCCCAGCCTACACCATTAATAAGCTCATATACGTGCAGAAAAATATATGAAAGATCCGCCTTCGGATATCTACCATGTCTAACTTCATTACGCCAATAAAAATACCATCTACTTTGTGTGCCTGTCATATGGCCATAGGTAGGCCAGTAGCTCTTAAAAGGAACAAATAGCGCTGAATCCTCGGTTTTGTGTTCCAATTCCTTCGCTCTAGTTACGAACTGTCCTTCGGTTGTTGTCACAGGCTCCGGTGTTTCCGTCTCCGAATCCCAAAGCTGTAACTGTAAAGAAGGTTCAGTGGACGCCTTAGGCTTTCCTATACTCGCAGATGATGACTTGGGTAGCTCAGGTTCAGGGGAATTTCGCGGGGGAATAGGAATATTTGCTTCCGTGCTTTCCCAGACTAATTCCGTGAAATGAGGCTGCTTACTATCCTTACTCATGTTCGATCGCTCCGTTCTTATAAAAGAAGGACTAATGTAAAAAAACGGTCCTGTTCACAACTGTGAAGGAACCGTTTTGTTCTTAATAAATTTTAGCATTGTTAATAGATTAACATCAAGTATGTAATGAAGAATTATCCTTTACAGAAGCTCCGTTCCTTTTGTCTCTTTTCCTAGGAAGAGCACCGCTAACGCACCGATAATAATCGTTACAAAAAATAACATGAAAATGGAACCAATCGCCATCGATTTACCCACCAGCACCCCTACTAACAAAGGAGCAATGATACCACCAATCCGGCCAAAGGAGGTCGCTAAACCTGCGCCTGTAGAACGTATAGATGTCGGGTACAGCTCTGGTGTATAAGCGTACATTCCACCCCAAGCTCCGAGATTAAAGAACGATAAACAAATCCCAGCAGCCATCAGCATGCCTTCCGTAGTCGCATTACCGAACCAAGCAGCACTAACCGCAGTGAACAGCATATAGATGACTAGGACAAACTTACGTCCGAACTTCTCGATGAAGTAAGCGGCAGTAAAGTAACCAGGCAACTGGGCGAGTGTCATGATAAGTACATACTCAAAGCTTTTGACCAAACTGAATCCTTTAAGTACCATAACTGTAGGTAGCCATAGAAACATGCCATAATACGAGAACACCACGGTAAACCATAAAATCCAAAGCATAATGGTAGAACGGCGGTACTCAGGTGACCATACTGTAGCGATCCGTTTCTTCAAGGATACAGGCGCCTTCTTAATCTCTGCAAACTTCGGTGAATCATCAATGGCGCGTCTTAAATATAAAGCGTATAGAGCAGGAACAGCACCGATACCAAAAGCTACACGCCAGCCATAATCAGGGATAACGAAGAATGCGATTAAAGCAGAAGCAATCCACCCGACAGCCCAAAAGCTCTCCAGCAGAACAACCGCACGACCTCTCTCCCGAGCTGGCATACTTTCAGAAACCAATGTTGAAGCGACAGGCAGCTCCCCGCCTAGTCCAAATCCAGCGATAAACCTAAGTACACAGAGTATAGCGAAGCCTGTAGCAAATGCCGATAATCCACTTGCAAACGAGAAAATAAGCAACGTCCACAACAGAATCGGTTTACGTCCAAAACGATCCGCTAAAATTCCAGCTGCCGCAGCACCCACAGCCATACCTACGGAGTTAATACTAGTCAATATTCCGATCTGCTCCGGTCCCAGGTTCCAATCCTTGGCTAAAGCTGCAACAACAAAAGAAATCATCCCGACGTCCATCGCGTCGAACATCCAGCTTAAGCCTGCACTGAAGAGTAACTTCCTTTGTTTTGGATTCCGCAGTAGTGTCATTTGATTCAATTCTAAGCCCCCTTATATAAAGCATCTATCTAATAAAACTTAATTTTGATTGTTTCACTTATACATTTTAAAATTGAAGCGTTCAAAAATCAAGGAATAAAGCAGCATTAAAGTATTGTCTGGCTAGCGATTGAAAATAACAGGTCTGAACAGATATCGTCGCGATAAGCAGGATGTTGCGGACAGATTCTCTCTGAGATCTCGTAAGATGCGTCAGCCGATTGATCACACGATCTGTGGAACTTCTAAGAAGGGAATCTTCTTTCCAAGAAAACTCCTTGTGCAAAAGTTGATCTACTTTACATTGCGTCTGTATCGTTGGATTGCTCTTGATCTCTTCAAAAAGTTCAGCATATGCATAATACAGCTTAGCCGGTTCAATGAGATCGTCATCGTCCCGATCTGGATTCAAGAACATTAGCTGGAATAACTGACGTATACTTTCGAAATTAAGGGCTGATTTGAGATCATCGATAATAAACAGAAGCGCTGCCTGATTAATCGAATACTTCTTACCTTCTCTAGGAGAACCGAGATATTCCTTAAAGTCACGCTTAACCCAATTCTGCATAGTTGTAACGGTCAACGTGGAATACTCTATTAAATGGCCTAATGAGGCAATTTCACCGAGTGAAAAGCCTTTAACATGGTGGCCCTTAATGATCTTTTGTAAAATGGGTGGAACATCTGTAGATAAAAAAGCGGGTAGTGAAGTCCCCTTTTGTACTTCATCAAGATGAAATTTAGTCCATGCCTCTTGGAGGATATTCAGCGGTTTCCGGTCTGATAATCCGGTCAATGAGAGCAGAAGACTGGACATCTCCACACGAGTCAATGCAAATGATTCCATATCAGTTTCCCTCCACCATTTGATATTTTTCTAAAAAGTTCGTAGAATAGTTCATAAGAACTCATAATATGAGTATAACCTATTTTAGGAACGAAAGGGATGGTAAAGATTATATGGGTATAGGACTTAGTTTGACGTTGGTGGCTATTTTGATTATTTTAACCGCTTTTTTTGTAGCAACGGAATTTGCATTGGTGAGACTTAGAGGTAGCCAGATCAGTCAAATGGTGATCGAGGGTAAGAAAAATGCCTTAGCTGTACAGCGAGTGTCTGCTAATCTTGATGGATACTTATCCGCTTGTCAGCTTGGAATTACGATCACTGCGCTGGGTATTGGTGCATTAGCAGAGCCGGCGTTTGAGCAGTTGCTCCTTCCGGTATTCGACTGGGCTAATATTAGTTCAAGTGTAAGTCACCCTCTTGCGTTTTTATTCGCATTCATTATTGCAACATTCCTACACGTCGTTGTCGGGGAACTTGCTCCGAAGACGGTAGCTATAAACATTCCGGAAAAAATCGGTCAAATTACATCACCGCTGATTATTTGGTTCTACAGAATATTGTACCCTCTCATTTGGTTCATGAACGGTTCCGCAAATCTGCTTGTTCGCCTTTTCGGGATGAAGCCTGCAAGTGAGCATGGAGACGCTCATAGTGAAGATGAGATTCGTTTGATCTTGTCCGAAAGCTATGAAAGTGGAAAAATCAATAAAGCTGAGTATGGCTATGTAAACCGTATCTTTACTTTTGATGAGATGTTGGCCAAAGAAATAATGGTTCCACGAACTGATATGATATGTCTTTTCACCAATCATTCATTGAAAGAAAATTTCGAGATTATCCGTAAGGAACAATATACTCGTTTCCCGGTTGCTGAAGGAAGCAAGGATAATATCATCGGAATGATCAATACGAAACAGCTTTATTTACAATATGACAACAATCCTGATTTTGATTTCAAAGGCTTGATTCAACCTGTTCTGACAGTATCTGAGGTAACACCGGTCAAGAATCTTTTAACACGTATGCAAATGGAGCGGGTGCACATTGCCCTACTGCTTGATGAATATGGTGGAACGTCTGGACTCATCACGATTGAAGATATTTTAGAAGAAATCGTAGGTGAAATTCGTGATGAATTTGACGGTGATGAACGCAGAGACGTTGAGAAACTAAGCGATACAAATTATCTGTTCGATGGTAAGGTATCTCTTATTGAGGTCAAGGAACTCACCGGTCTTGATTTCGAAGATGAAGAAGTGACCACGATTGGAGGCTGGTTATACAGTCATATCCCAGATCCAGCCGTTGGCAAAAGTATTGTTCATGACCACGTAACCTTAATCATTCGTGAGATGAACAGATACCGTGTCCGCAAAGTTGAGGTCATCATTGAAAATGCTGGTGATACTAAATCGTCAGAGCTTGAGAATTCATAAGCTTTTACTCATAAAAAAGGATAGAGTCATCAGATTATATCTGATCCTCTATCCTTTTTTCTTTTATTAAGATCTTACTCATGTAGTATTCATCTACCCACTGTCCATCAATAACAAGAGATTTTCTTTTGGTCCCTTCGATTACAAACCCGCTTTTAATATATAGCTCTAAAGCCACTTGATTATGTGACATAACCGTTAGCTCAAGGCGAACAATTTCAGTATTCATAACCCATGTATTCATCTCTCGGAACAGACCTGCACCGATCCCCTTACCTTGATACTGTCTTAGAATGCCAATGACTATGTACGCACTATGGCGATTGCGTCTAACACTTCCACCTCTAACCGATAAGAAACCTACCATTCCTGATCCAACTGATGCTGTAGACGTAGTAATTCACATGCATCCTCCGGAATTAACTTTCTTAGCGTAATGATCATATCTTACTCCTCCGAACTGCAAGGTTCTTAACAACGGCAGACCATGATGACATTCCCATCAGGATCTTTAAAATTGAACCAGTGATCATGCTCGATATCCGTAAGAATCTCTCCACCGCTTGCCTTCACATAATCATAAGCAGCATCAATATCTTCGGTATTTAGATGGAAAGAGGGAATGTTAAGAACGGATTCTGAAGTGTAAATTTTACTATCTAATACGATTCCAGGTCCCTTCATGGGGATTACATATAAATGCCCGAATAATACGTCACCATCCAACGGCAACCCAAGCAATTGACAATACCATTCTTTAGATTTCTCAATATCCTTAACCGGAATAAAAACCGCACCAATCTTATTCAGAATCGGACTTGTCACCATTAAGAAAGCCTCCTCTTTAAAGTTGCAGAATAGGGTGTTATTCTAGAATAATTCGATAAAATATGTCAATTACCTCCCTCCATTTAGGGAAGGCCTGGTAAGTTGTGTTATAATTTTGTGAGCATTACTCTAATATCACGTATGTCAGGAGAATTGCATTGGCTAACCTGAACTTCGGTGGATTGAAATTAACTCCACCTAAAGTCTTATCACTAGGGTTTGTAATACTGATCGCTGCCGGAACTATAATGCTCAGTCTGCCGGCTGCATCAGTAGAGGAGAATATTTCTTTTATTGATGCATTATTCATGGCAACATCAGCAACATGTGTTACTGGTCTGGCAGTCGTTGATACGGGCACACAGCTGACTAGCTTCGGACAAGTTGTTCTACTCGTTTTATTTCAGTTCGGAGGACTGGGTTTTATAACGATGGCTACTTTGATTACTTTGGTCCTTAATAAACGAATATCCTTGAAAGAGCGAATCCTTATGCAAGAATCTATGAACCAGAATTCGATGCAGGGTATTGTACAGTTAATCCGCAGAGTCCTAATTTATTCCCTTGTCATTCAGCTTACAGGTGCCATCTTGTTTGCCGGTAGGTTTATGATGGATATGTCTTTCGGGAAAGCTATATATTATGGAATTTTCCACAGTATATCTATCTTTAATAATGCGGGATTTGATCTATTTGGTGACATTCATGGGCCCTTTAGTGGACTTACTCGTTTTGTAAATGATCCTATTGTCAACTTTACTTCGATGATCCTCATCTTTCTTGGAGGGATAGGTTTTATCGTCCTATCCGATATTTTGGACTTTCCAAAACGCAAAAAACTTACTCTTCATTCGAAGGTTGTTCTTTCGACCTCTGCGATATTGATTATCATTGGGTCTGCTCTATTTTTCTTGCTGGAGTTTAATTCTACGCTGAAGCCCTTGAGTGCAGGTGGAAAGATGATGGCCACCTTCTTACAAGCGATAACACCACGTTCAGGCGGCGTCACCACGATTGAAATTCCACTTATGCGAGAATCAACACAATTTCTAATGATCTTATTAATGTTTATAGGAGCTGCACCTGGGTCAACTGGTGGGGGAATTAAGATTACTACGTTCGCTGTTCTAGTGGCTGCGGTTTCCGCAAGATTAAGGGGTAAAGAGGATATTGTAATGTTTCGTTACCGGATCGCAAAAGAAAATGTCTATAGAGCTGTTACGATGACATTAATGTCTCTGATGCTAGTTGTCATCGCTACGATGTTGTTATCCTTGACAGAGAAGGCTGACTTCCTTGCTATACTTTTTGAAGCCGTATCTGCCTTCGGAACCTCAGGTCTCTCTATGGGTCTTACTCCAGAGCTGACTACAACAGGTAAAATACTCATTATTTTTCTTATGTTTCTAGGTCGGACGGGTCCACTTACTCTTGCTTATGCGCTCAAGCCTAAGGGTAGTAAGGAGCTTTACCGTTATCCTGAAGGCAAGATTACGATCGGATAAGGCTTGATGTAACCAGCGGCTAAAAATTTTGCCGCTGGTTACATCAAAACTGTATATTTTACTCTTCTACGATCTCTTGTTTATCCAGTGCAGCATCTAGCAACTGATTGTATACATCGTCATCATTCTCAAGCAGCGCGTCAGTTTCTAAGAACTGCTCTTCGCTCCCAGGCTCACCTGCAAAGCTTATACTGTAATCCCATTCCGTTCCTCTTGTACTGAAGAAAGTAATCTCATATGGAGCCTTATGGTTTTCGAGAGTAAATATCGTCCTCCCTACATAACTTCTATCCTCTTTACGGCTCATTTCAGCACTTACGATCTCTAGATTCATCCGCTTATCTTCCTTCCTTTCATCAAATCATCTACCCTTTCAGTATAGCATTGAAATGAACGTAATTCCTGCTCTTTGCATTGTAAATTCCACGTAATTGACTTTTTTCATCCGGCGGTTAATAATTTAGTACAATACTTGTAAAGTACCAAACTATTAGCAAATGGAGGAAATATCGATGACTGTTTTCGAGGCAAAACTTAGTAAATATGCAGATCTAGCTGTCCAGATCGGAGTTAACGTTCAACCAGGGCAAATTCTGGTGGTGAATGCACCGATTCTTGCGGCTGATTTCGTACGTCTGATTACCGCCAAGGCATATGCGATCGGGGCTAGTTTAGTTAAAGTGAACTGGAGTGATGCGAGCATTACGCGCCAGCAGTTTGAACATGCTGCTCCAGAAGTGTTCACTGAGCCTCCTACTTGGTACGCAGGAGAAATGACCGAATTCGCTGAGAAGGGTGCGGCTATTCTTAATGTGATCGCGGAAGATCCTGATGCACTTAAAGGCATTGACCCTGTGCGAATCTCCAATTATCAAAAAGTACGGGGAGCCGCGCTCACCAAATATCGTGAAATGCAAATGTCCGACAAAGTTAGCTGGAGTATTGTTGCTGTACCTTGTCAAGCATGGGCAGATAAAGTGTTCCCTAATGTTCCAGCTGAAGAACGTATAAGTAAACTTTGGGAAGCTATTTTCCACACCGTGAGACTAGACCGTGAAGATCCAGTAGCTGCTTGGCAGGAGCATCTTGATACCTTGGAGCAAAAAGCAGACGTACTCAATGCAAAAAAATATAAAAAGCTGCATTACATAGCACCTGGCACGGACCTAAGCATCGAGCTTCCAGAAGGCCATCTTTGGGCACAAGGAGACAGCATTAATGCTAAAGGTCATTCTTTTGTAGCCAATATGCCTACCGAAGAAGTATTTACCGCCCCTCTAAAGACTGGTGTAAATGGCACCGTACGAAGTACAAAACCTCTTAGCCATGGCGGCAACATTATTGATGGATTCTCTATTACTTTTGAGAACGGACGAATTGTAAGTGTTAGTGCAGAGCAAGGTCAAGAAGCACTTGAACACCTCATTAGTATGGATGAAGGAGCAAAATACCTCGGTGAAGTTGCATTAGTTCCTCATAAGTCCCCTATCTCTGAGTCCAATATTCTTTATTACAACACATTGTTTGATGAGAATGCATCCAATCACCTTGCTATAGGTATGGCTTATGCTTTCTGTTTAGAAGGCGGTAAGGATATGACTCCAGATGAGCTGATTGAGCATGGATTGAATAATAGTGTTACCCATGTGGATTTCATGATCGGTTCTGCAGAGATGAATATTCACGGGATAACTGCTGATGGAATTGAAGAACCTGTATTCATTAATGGAAACTGGGCGTTTTAATTACTACTAAATATGAAATAAAAGATTAGAGGTACTGGGAGGAGTAGAAACTATGTTGGATTTCAAGCAAAAACTGGAGAATTATGCATTACTAGCAGTGAAGATTGGGGTTAATATCCAACCTGGTCAGACCCTTGTTGTGAATGCCGACATCGTTTCCGCAGAACTAGTGCGTCTTGTGGTACGCAAAGCCTATGAAGCGGGCGCGAAGCTAGTCAAGGTGAATTATAGTGATGAGGTTGTTATACGTACGCGTTATGACCTTGCTCCATCCGATTCCTTCTTGGAACCACCGAAGTGGCAAGCAGATGAATTGGAAGATCTGGCTAAAAAGGGTGCAGCATTTCTAACGATAACCTCTACTAATCCAGATCTATTGAGTGGTGTTGAGGCAGGAAGAATTGCTGATAATCAGCGGATCTCTGGACAGACATTAGCTCCATATCGTGAATTGTTAATGGGGAATCACGCAAGCTGGAGTCTTGTGGCCTTCCCATCATCATCTTGGGCGGCTAAGGTATTCCCTGAAGCTTCATCTGATCAGCAAATTGAATTGCTATGGGATGCTATCTTTAAAGCCACACGTGCGGATCAAGCCGATCCTATTGAAGCGTGGAGCCATCATCTGGATGGCCTAAAAGCGCGTTGTGCTATCTTGAATGATAATAAGTTCCGTAAACTGCACTATACAGCTACTGGAACAGATTTAACGATTGAGTTACCAGAAGGACATATTTGGTGTCAGGCCGGAGCTGTCAATGGCAACGGTGTCCCTTTCCTCGCCAATATCCCTACAGAAGAAGTATTTACTGCCCCACTGAAGTCTGGCGTTAATGGTAAGGTAAGTAGCACTAAGCCGCTTAGCTACGGTGGTAAACTTATTGATAATTTCACCCTTACCTTTGAGAATGGTAAAGTGACGGATTTCACCGCTGAAAAAGGTTCAGAAACACTGGCTTCCCTTATCGCTTTGGATGAAGGTTCTGCCTATCTAGGAGAAGTCGCTCTGGTGCCTTTCCACTCACCGATCTCCGAGAGCGGTATTCTATATTACACCACGTTGTATGATGAGAATGCCTCCTGCCATTTGGCTTTAGGTGCAGCGTATGCCTTCACCCTTCAAGAAGGTACAACAATGACCAAAGAACAATTGCTGGAAAAAGGGATGAATCAAAGCCATACCCATGTTGACTTTATGATGGGATCACCCGAAATGAACATAGATGGGATTAAGGATGATGGAACAACCGTACCTATCTTCCGTGACGGCGATTGGGCTTAGATTGTTCACATTAACTCTTAGATAGATCAAATGCCAAACAACCTGCTTTGCTCCTCCTCCAGAGGACAAAAGCAGGTTGTTTGGCATTGTTTTCTAGATATCAAAAAATAAAATGTCCAAATTTGAATAAAAGTTCAATAATTGTTCACACTATTGTTGATTTCCGTTCACAAATATGTCACAATACAATTAAGGATTTAATTTCCAAGGAGGGGATTATCATGTTGAGAGACCCAATATCCAATGAAATTGACAGCGATGATGAAGAACAGCTAGAAATTCAAGCACCGGTGGATTCAAGAATTGTTGCATCTAATGCAATCAAATATACCGCCTATGTTATGCTGTTTTTCGGATTCTTGTATTTCCTGATTGCTTACTTAGCACCAATGTTGGAACAATAATCTGATGGATATGACTTTATTAGAAAACGCTTACGGTTAATCACTCTCATTGAAGAGAAGTGATTAACCGTTTTTATTTAAATATAAGAACAATTTATAAATTCCACAGTTAATTGTTATTATATTTCTACGAGAAACGGTTGTCGTCTTTAAGGGATTACAACGTCGTTTCTTATTATTTCCATGAGAATGCTTTGTTCGTCCAAGCTATTGCTGTAGGCGACCATACGCCATTCATTTTGGAATGTAACCAAGCTATAGCCTCTTCTCTATCGCCCTCACATACGGAAAGACCGTTATCTTCCATCCAGTGGTTTACGGTCTCAAACGAGGTACTACTCCAGCCATTTTTCTCACCTTCTGCATTTTGGCGTTCTTTTACACCTGAAATAACGATGTCCAGCGATGCCTGAAGCTCCGTAACCGCATTATCGAATACCGTTTTCTTTTCTTTTGCTTTCATATCAGCTTCAGCACGAAGTATACGCGTATCAATCCCTTGATGTTCACGGACAATTTGAAGTAAGGTCACTGCTTCTCTGCTTGCCAATCCGTCATTGTAACGTTCTTCTATAGATTTAGCACTTCCTACTGCTGCAACAAATGCTGGGAACCACTCGCTAGAGACTAAGATAGCTTTTTTCTTAACAAACTTGCCGTATCCAGCCAGGCCTTCACCAGGAAACCTTACACGCCATGACCACGGGTCTAGCTCTGATCCCGTATGCCAATTCTCCGCTTTAGTTAATCCGTTTAAAGATGGGTGCTCAGGAATCAGGCTTGCAAGCGGTAAAATCCCAACCTTGGCAACAATTTCTGCTGTTTCCTCAAAAGTGGTGACACTGCCCTCTTCATATCCCTTATACTTCATTAAATCATCTCCTATGTACTCCATTATTTAGATTTCATATTTCCGATCCCGGCAATAAAAGTACTGATGAGGCGAGATAGACTTATATTGGTATCAAGCACCATTCCGAAACCGCCCTTTTGCTCTAAAGAGGCGAAACCATGCAGAATGCTTCGTAACCCGCGTACTGCATGAATTTCTCCCTCCTCACCCAATTGATAATCCTGCATCACATGAATAATAAGCTTCAAAATATGATCACTTGCCGCTTCCAGCTCCGTATTTGCCTGTTCAGGCGCTCGCAGCGTAGTCTCATATAAACCAGGGCGACTCCTAGCAAAATCCACATACGCTCGGCCCATCGCCTGTACAGCAGCATCTCCACTAAGCTCTTTAGCCGCGTTGGTCATGGTCGTGGAAAGCTCGCCAAGTCCATAAATCGCAAGTTGTGTGCGCAAATCCTGCAGCCCGTTAATGTGATTGTACAGCGACGGAGAACGAACACCCAGTTTGTTAGCCAAAGCGGCCAAGGTCACGGCTTCTATTCCTTCATGATCAGCAATTTCTGCTGCTGCAATAACTAGCGTACGACTATCTAATCCCGCTCTAGGTGACATTTAATTACTCCTATCTTGAATCATCTGTGCTTTGTGTATAGCTTTCTCCATGGTTTGGACTGGGTTTTTAAGCAAGTTTCCATGCCCAGTAGCCAGTAAAGTCGGTGAAGCCTTCAGAAGCTTATTAGCACTATTCAGTGCTTGAGCTTTATTCCAGGTCGCCATAGACGGAAACGGAAACCAAGGAATTACGGTTCCTGACACTGCGGTTCCTCGAAAGGTTTGAAAAGCATCTCCAACGATAACAGCGCCGCTCCGTGAATCAACGAAAGACATAGAGCCCGGGGTATGACCAGGGGTAAGAATCGCTGTCAATGAGCCAATGGTATCGCCATCATAGAGTAATATATCTGGCTGTGTAGATATCTTCTTGGGAACGCCCCCCTTAATAGGGGTCTGAGGTTCTCCCTCCCGAAGAGAATGATCTCCGCGAAGTAATGCTGCATCTCTCTCTGAGATGTACACCTGAACCTCTGGAAGCAGCTTCTTTAGCTCATCCAATGCACCTACATGATCGCTATGAGCATGAGTTAATACAATACGAGTGATCTTCTTACCTAACTTCGCAGAGGTATCTATAATTCCTTTCCTTTTACACTAAACGGCATTGCCGCATCTATCAAAGTCAATCCATCTTCTTCCCCTATGATGTAACAATTCACAGGAAACAATCTTGGCATCCAAGTCAGCTGTAGTAAATGTCCTTCATGTGTTACTCTCATCATTACCCCTCCACAAAACTAATGGTATTAGCTTAAATATAAACTAATGACATTAGTTTTACAAGAGTGAATATCAATTTCACTTATCCATCTAGATTTTTATCCACATTTTTGTTGGATCTTTTGATTAAGAACCACATCCCCCAAGTGATCCCAACGAAAAAAATAACCGCTCCAACGAGCGTGCTCAATATACTTTTACTAATATCCACCTCCCCAGGCTCTCTAAGATCAGATAGGAACATTAACACGGCCCATATTAACGTGCTGACAACTCCCCAAATTAAATTGATTTTTTTAAACTGTCTGACATCCCCTTCCTTACTCGGTAGCAGATATATTCCATCTTTGACGGAACGAACAGTAATATACAAGCAGCCTACCATCACAATCACGAACGTATCCAACCAATATTTAATGTCCCATTGCAGGATAAACACTTTAACAAAAAGACTAACCATTAGACCCACAAACACAATCAAAAACCCATGAGAACTAAACTTTTGAATTTCTGTGATAATCCGCTCATCTTTAATCCTTGTCCTTCTCACCCTTATTCCTCCCAAAAAATATCGTCTAATGACGTATTTAGCACCTTACAGATGGCTATACACAACCTAATCGTTGGGTTATAGTTCCCGGCTTCAATCAGCCCGATCGTCTGTCTTGTAACCCCTACCGCTTCAGCTAACTGTTCTTGGGAAAGATTCTTTTGTATACGAGCCAGTTTCAACTTGATGTTCTTGTTCTCCCCCACTCTATTCCCTCCCTTATATCAATCCATACCGTTTTATCCCAATGTAAATTATATCGGTCATTATGTACATTATATATTGCATTCATCACAAACTGATTCTAGAGTAAAGGGCTGAATAAATTCAGCCCCTCCTCATCAAACCGTACGTGAGGTTTTCCCTCATACGGCTTTCCGATGTTCGTCATTCATGGGCGTGCGGATTACAATAGCGTTTTAAGTCCATGTTGTAAGGCGATATATTTAACCTCAGATAATGAACCTATCCATCTTTTGCGTTGTCTCTTCTTTGCATACCACCGTGTTAACCGCCCCAAAATATACCAGTCTAGTTTTGCTAACTTCTTTTGGCTATAGTTCGTGTAGTAATAATTTCTCCATCCTTGAATCTTGGGATTGAGCCATTCTACATGTTCCTCGAACGATCTTGAACGCATGCTCGGCGGTGCCAATCTTTCTTTGACCACCTCACGAATACGTTCCTCTGCCTTCTGTGTTAGCCACTGCTGCGTGGTGTAGTACACCTTACCTTGGGATGTTTCTGCTTTGGTTTTCCGGTGGTGCATGCCTAAGAAATCGAATCCTTCGTTTCCTGTCCACAATCCTACAATGCGAGTTTTGGTCGGGTGTAGGGTCAACTCCAGACGTTCCATAATCGTACGTATAAGCTTATACGCATGTTCTGCGTCCTTTTTGGTTTTGCAAACCACTACAAAGTCGTCTGCATACCTCGTGAGTTCTCCTATTCCTTTTCCGTGTTTCTCCCAGAGTTGGTCGAAGTAATTTAGATAGATATTCGCAAGGAGCGGTGAAATCACTCCTCCTTGCGGTGTCCCTAAATCCGAACGTCTTACCGTTCCTTCTTCCAAAACTCCTGCACTCAGCCACTTTCGTATTATTTTAAGTATCCGCCTGTCATTGATACGCATCTGTACCAATTTCATTAGCTTCTCTTGATTAATATTGTCGAAGTAGCCT
This sequence comes from Paenibacillus sp. FSL K6-0276, assembly GCF_037977235.1. Lineage (NCBI taxonomy): Bacteria > Bacillati > Bacillota > Bacilli > Caryophanales > Paenibacillaceae > Paenibacillus > Paenibacillus sp. FSL K6-0276. The sequence goes on from NZ_CP150276.1 coordinate 3,188,802, forward strand.
TGGATATCGACGTCGACTACCCAATTTCCTTTACGGTTGCAGGCTTTTCGGATTCTATCCAACGCACCTTTAGCACTTCGTTTCGGACGAAATCCGAAGGATACTTCCTCAAAGTCTGCTTCAAAGATGGGCTCAATCACGAGTTTGGTTGCCATCTGTATGACTCGATCGCGTACGGTGGGTATACCCAGTGGCCTTTGCTTCCCGTCTTTCTTCGGGATATAGTGTCTCCGTACAGGTTGTGGATGGTAGTTGCCTTCTTTGAGCTCTCGCTCACATGCCTTGAGAAACGGTGTTTCTCCTTGTTCCTCAATATCTGCTAGCGTCACCGCATCTATTCCTGCGGCACCCTTATTGGCTTTCACTCGTTTCCACGCTTCACAGTACATCCCACCGATAAATCTTGTCATACAACGCATGGAATTTACGCTTTTTGTTCTCCTTGGCCGCATGACCTAGCTTTTCTTGGAGTTGTTGAACTTTTTCCTTTGGTGTCGTTAGCCCTTTGGCATTCACTCACTCGTACCTCCTCCAAAAGTATAAACAAAGCAGGGCTCCTTCCCTCCCTAAGGTTATGTTGTCCTTAGGTTCTTCGGTACTATGAGCCCCTCGGACTCCCTTCCTGCAGACCATTCACTTCACCTTTTAGGCTTATAGAATGTCTCTTTACGGGTTCCTAAAAAAAAAAAAAAAAAAAAAAAAAATCCGTGCAGGGGAGGGTCTCCCCAGTTCACTGCATTATCTTTCAGCCCATGCCGTTCCCTATACGCCGGAGGATTCTTCACTGTTGACCCAAGTTCTTTACAGCTTCCTTGGCCTTCGTCTATATGCGCGAGACTCGGCAGCCTCTCTTCCCCTTTGCAGGGCCTTTTTGACGACGCGGCAGGATTCACTTCATGTTGCGGCCTGGGTTGTTGCTCGCCCGGTCTCTGACCGGTACTTTTGTCGATGCGCTTTTACACACAGATTTCGCCATGCGTAAGCATCCTAGCTACAAAGGTGGCTTGGCCCCTCCTTTGATTGGACTTTCACCAACTAGATAATGCGTGCCTCTGGGCACGCCGCAATAAAAAAAAGCATCCCAATGGATGCTCGTTTCCCTTATTCCACTACACCGTTCTCTGGATAGCTATCAACGATCTGCAGTAACTCCGAAGCATCCGTCCGTGGACGGCTGTCTGGCACAGTCTCCGGGTATCCAGCATGGATCATAGCAATGATCTTCTCACCTGGCTTCACACCAATTTTGTTACGGAATTCAGGAGAATAGATGTAAGGATCCGTCTTCCAAATCGTTCCTACGCCTTGTTCCCAAGCTGCTAGCTGGAAGTTCTGCACAAGTGCGGACGCTGCTGCAAAATCCTCATCCCACTCTCTCTGCCGAGGATCCTCGGGGATGACCACAATTAATGTCAAAGGAATGTTGGAGATATATTCTTTACGTTTAGCGGCTACTTCTGGATCAGCTATCGCTCGTTTCACGAAGGAAAATGCGGCCTCAGCCAAGAACTTTGAACCTTCACCTTGAAAAGCAATAAATCTCCACGGCTCACGCAGATCATGATTCGGTGCCCATACGGCTACATTCAACAATTCCTCTAATAAACCTTGAGGTAATAGATCTTTTTTGAAAAGTTTAATGGAGCGACGTTCTTTAATCACATTAGCTACGCTATTTTTTTGAGTCGGTTGAGTTTGTGTCATCAGATCCACTCCCTATAATAATGATAATCATTATCGCAAATAATACAGTATCTCTCTACCTTTTGCAAATAACAGGAAATAAGAAGAAACGACGTTGTCGTCCTTTAAAGCGACATCCGTTCCTTGTAGAAATATAAGAATGTTATAGTTGTGCAGCATATAAACTCTTATATTTACAAAAACACCGTCCCCTAAGGAACGATGTTGAAGTGACTCAGCCGAAACGACCCGTGATATATTCTTGTGTCATTTGATTCTCAGGATTTGTAAAGACCTTATCCGTCTTATCATACTCTACAAGAGATCCTAGATAAAAGTAAGCTGTATAATCAGAAATCCGTGCAGCTTGCTGCATGTTGTGTGTCACAATTACAATGCGAAGCTCCTCTTTCAACTCCTTGATTAGCTCCTCTACTTTACCTGTGGAGACCGGGTCTAGTGCAGAAGCTGGTTCGTCCAAGAGTAGAATTTGTGGGTTAACCGACAACGCTCTTGCAATGCAAAGGCGCTGCTGTTGACCACCGGACAGCGCTAGCGCTGAATCTTTTAACCGATCCTTAACTTCATCCCACAGTGCTGCTTTACGAAGGCTGCTCTCAACAATCTCATCGAGTGCTTTTTTCCCTTTAATCCCATGATACTTAGGTCCAAAAGCGATGTTATCATAAATAGATTTATAGAACGGATTCGGCTTTTGCCAAACCATGCCGATCTTCTGACGCAGTTTGATAACGTCTGTGCCAGGAGCATTAATATCTACTCCATCAATCCAGATGCTTCCTTTGGTTGTTGATCCGGAGATTTCGTCATTCATCCGGTTCAGTGAACGAAGAAAGGTTGATTTACCGCAGCCGGATGGGCCGATCAGTGCAGTAACCGTATTTTCAGCAAAAGGAAGACTAATACCCTTCACTGCCTCATATGTTCCATAATAAATACTCAGGTCCTCGGTTTGAAAAGATTCACGCACTGCTGTTGCCGACGTTCCCATCGATTACTCCTCCTACATCTCTACTTTAATTTTTAGGAATTAGTTCATTCTTTTTGAAGCTGTAAGCTTACGATAAATAAATCTTCCGAAATAACGTGCTGCCAGGTTGAAGATTAATACCATAATTACAAGTACTGCAGAAGCTCCCGCAGCAATTTGCGCAGCATCAGGAGCAATTCCTTCACTGTTTACCTTCCAGATATGAACAGCCAGTGTTTCTGCTGGACGGAAAGGATTCAGTGGTGAGTTTGGACTAAGTGGATTCCAGTTGGTGAAATCTAGTCTTGGACTACTCATTCCTGCAGTGAACATCAACGCGGCTGCTTCCCCAAAGACACGGCCAGCGGACAAAATAGTACCGGTAATAATCGTAGGTAATGCTACTGGAAACAACACGGAGGTTACGATTTTCCACTTGGACAATCCTAGCGCAAAACCAGCTTCTTTTTGTTGCTTCGGAACACTACGGAAAGCTTGCTCAGTAATCCGAACCATCAACGGTAGATTAAAGACCGTCAATGCCAACGCACCAGAGATTAAAGAGAAGCCTAGATTGAAATAGTTAACAATCAGCAATAGACCAAACAAGCCGACTACGATTGAAGGGAACGAAGATAATACTTCAACAATTAAGCGAATAAAGCTGGTGATTTTACCTGGACGAGCATATTCAGCCATGTAAATACCGGCTCCCAATCCAAGTGGTACTGTAATAATTAGCGTCAATACTAACAGGAATATGGAGTTAAATAGCTGAGGGCCAATCCCTCCACCTGCTCGGATTTTTTGCGGTGCCGAGAATAGAAAATCCCAACTAATATGACTAATACCTCGAAAGAGGATATATCCCAATAGACCAACAAGAATAGCTACGATGAGCATTGCGAAAAATACAATAAGGCTTGTGGCAATTTTATTTACGGTTCTCGGCTTCAAATTTTATTTCTCCTTTCAAGCAGTCTCACAAAGAAGACAAATACAAAGGTCATTAGCATAAGAACCAGTGCCATACTCCACAGAGCATTATTGTGCGCAGAGCCCATGGTTGTGTTCCCCATTCCAAGCGTAATCACACTCGTCAGGGTAGAAGCTGATTCAAAGAGTGATTTAGGTACGAATGGCGCATTCCCGATAACCATCTGTACAGCAAGGGCTTCACCGAATGCACGTGCCATCCCCAGAACAATACCTGTCATAATAGCAGGAAACGTTGTCGGAATAATCACTCGAGAGATCGTCTGCCACCGGGTAGCACCAAGCGCATAGGAGGATTCCTTTAAATTTTGCGGCAATGAAGCCAGCGCGTCTGCAGCCACGCTTGTAATCGTCGGAAGAATCATGACCGAGAGCACAAGCGCGCCTGCAGCTACCCCGATGCCTTGACCAGGCAGGTTGTTGCGTAGAAACGGTACAATAACACTTAATCCGATGAAACCATAAACAACTGAAGGGATACCTGCCAACAGCTCAATCACTGGCTGAAGCAATTTTTTTCCCCATCCTGGAACAATCTCAGTCATGAATAGTGCAGCGCATAGGCTAAGTGGACTAGCAATCAATGCTGCAAGCAAAGTGACCAAGAAAGATCCTGCGATAAACGGAAAAGCACCAAAGGATGGCGTATCTGCTTCAGGTGACCACTTCGTACCGAATAGAAAATCAGAAACGCTAACATCGCCACTTGTGAAAGTTGAAATGCCTTTAGACGCTACAAAATATACCATCGATACAATGATTGTTATCAATAGCAGTACACAGAAGGACATATATGTACGTCCCACAAAATCTTCAATATGATGTTTCTCGATGCGTGAGTTCTTTAGTTTCACCCTCAATTGCTCCCTCTTTCTAAAGTGAAAAGAGAGGCAGATGTATCCGCCTCTAATCACTTGAGATTCTAATCCTTACTAATTACTTAGCTGTAACATTTCCTGCAACGTCACGTGTTACTTGCATTTTCACTGCTGGAATATACCCAAGCTCAACGACTTCACCTGTTTGTACTTCGTCTGTTAAGAAAAAGTCGAGGAATGCTTTTACCGTTTCATTAGGTTCGCCGTTTGTGTACATATGCTCGTAAGCCCATACTGGATATTTACCAGAAATAACATTGTCTACAGATGCTTCTACACCATCGAGGCTAAGTGTTTTGATGGAATCATCAAGGTATGAAAGAGCCAGATAACCGATAGCTCCTGGAGTTTCTCCGATCATCTTCTTAACGGTACCGGAGGAATCTTCTTGAATAGATCCTGGGATATCTTCAGTTTTTGTTCCTAAAGCATAACTTTCATAAGTTGCACGTGTACCGGAGCTTCCTGGACGATTAATGATTTGGATTTTTTGATCCGCTCCACCAACTTCTTTCCAGTTAGTGATCTTTCCTGTGAAAATGTCTAGAAGCTGTTGCTTAGTCAAGCTATTCACACCAGCATCAGGATGTGTTACAGTTGCGATCGCTACTACAGCTACTTGATGATCTACGAGTGCTGCTGCTTTTTCTGCATCTTTATCTTTTAGTTTTTCCTCTGCGAATACGTCAGAGTTTCCGATGTCTACTTGCTTCTCAGCAACTTGAGTCAGACCAGTACCACTACCGCCGCCTTGAACTTGAATGTCCACACCAGCATTTTTATCCATAAAATTCTCAGCAACCAGCTCAACCAATGGTTGTAGTGCAGTTGAACCTGAAGCTAGAATCGAACCACTTATTTTAGCACCGCCACTTCCTTCATTTGTAGCTGCAGCGTTTCCTCCCGTTTTGTTTCCTCCACCATTACCGCAGGCCGAAAGTGCCAGTACGCTTGTTAAAGCCAAAGTCATAATCCATGATTTTTTTAATTGCATTGTTTTGTCTCCTCCTAAATGTTTTGTTAGCATGGCTTCCTCATACAGATCGTACAAAACTGGCTTCGAAAGCTTTAACATGGTGTTCTGGAGCTTTGGCCCCCATATGCTTGTTTACTGTAAAAGTTCATCGAACGCATATGTTGTTGTCCGGAGCTTCTTGGCTCCTCTGACTCTTCTTATTCTAGAGCTCGTTCGTTAGAGAAACTTCTTAACTTTGTAAAGCCAACGATAAAAATACCAATAGAAACTATATATATGTATAGATATAATCTATAATGGGGATATAATTTGTTATCCAACTAAGCATTATGCGGAGGAAAGTCATGAATATTATGAAATTAAAGATCGTTATACTACTTGAAAAATATAAAAAAGTAACCGATGTAGCTGCTGAATTAGGCCTTAAACAACCTACCGTGTCTTTTCATATGAAGAATCTAGAGAATGAATTTGGTACTCCTTTATTCCTATATCGAAGTGGACGAGTACTGCTCACAGATGCTGGACGGGCCTTGTATCAATATGCTATCAAGATCGTCTCACTCACAGCCGAAGCTGAACGTACTGTAAAGCAGTTTTCTTCCCCTACACAAGGTACATTAGAGCTGGAAGCAAGCTATATTCCTGCAACTTATATTTTACCTAAAGCGCTAATCCAATTCATGAAACTATATCCGGGGATTAATAATTCAATGACCATCCAAAGTGATACTTTGTTACGAGAACGGCTCCGGAGCCGAGAAATTCAAATGGCTATTTTACACACTTCAGATTGGCATGATGAATCCTTTAACTTTCAGCTCATTGTCCGCGATGAACCTGTGCTTATTTTTGCACCTGGACATCCATTTGAGAACATAGGGAAGTTAACACCGGAAAAGATAGCGCTTGAGCCTTGGATTCAGTATGAGGTTGGTTCTTGTTTACGGGGATTTGCGGATCAATGGGCACAGTTAAATCATATAAGGTTGTGGAACCGATCAGAGTTGAATTCACCTGAGACACTTAAGAAGTTAGTCAGCCAGGGGGATGGAGTAGGAATTTGTTCTAAGGCTAGTATTGAAGCAGAACTTGAATTGGGTCGTCTTTGTTATACTCCTCTGCCAGGAATTTTGCCTGAGAGCGGTGGTTTTGTTCTGGCTTGGCGAAAAGATCATATATTAACACCGTTGCAGCAATCATTTTCCGAAATATTAAACGACTCCAGTAACTAAAATAAGGGAGCTCCCAAAGCCATAACGGTTTTGGAAGCTCCCTTATTTAAAATATAGAAAGTATAAGTTTCACACTATACTTATCCTTATATTTCTCGCATAAACGCTTACCGTCCTTTAGGGACGTCGAAGGCGTTATTGCTTACTTATTCTATGAAGGGAAACATTAACTTTTCATTCTCGCTTGTGTACATATTTTCCTTCGTAATGAATTCGGAGCCTGTATCCATAATAGGATCTACTTTGTTACCTGAAACGACCTCAAGTGCGGTTTTCACAGCCAAATACCCCATAGTAAAAGGTTTTTGAATTACCGTTCCCAGCATAATTTCTTTCTCCAGCAACTGAACTTCACTACTGGAATTGTCGAATCCAACCAACTTCACTTTTGATTTTAGGCCCATATCCATAATTGCCAGACCCGCACCTAATGTAGATGGCTCATTTAGGCCAATAATTCCCTTTAGTTGTGGCTGATTCTTTAGAAGGTCAATAGTTAATTGGTATGCCTTCCGCGAAGATCCGTTACTGTAAAGGGTATCATGCACATGATTAACTCCATTCTGAGATAACGCATCCCGAACCCCTTTCTCCCTCTCTATAGCTGTAGCGGAGCCTTGTACAAAATTAATAATGGCGACTTGATCGTCGCTATGAATATTTTTAATCAACTCCTGCCCTGCTTTACGTCCTGCTTCGTAATTATCTGTGGCGATAAAACTCTCTGATACACCGCCATTCAGTCCCGAATCCACCGTAATAAGAGTGATGCCCGCAGCCTTAATCTGCTCTGCAATCGGAACGAGACGATAATAATCGGTAGCAGCCAAAATAATGGCATCGGGCTTCTCCTGAATCGCCTGTTCTAGCAGTTGTATCTGCTTATCCACATCTAGCTCGGTATCTGTTCCTACCATATGTACATCTGCACCGAATTCCTTGGCAGCAGTCGCCACACCTTGTTTCATCACTTCCCAGAATTCAATACTACTATCGATGGTCTTAGGAACGTAGATAATAGTTCTGACCTTGGTACCAAGTTCATTCGTAAACATACGATAGCCTACCCACCCAAGCGCTACAATGAAGAATAACAGTAGAGCAGACAGGCCTATTTTTGACCAAAGTGAGCCCATTAACTCTCCTCCTCATAGAGCGCTGGAATACTTAACGTAACCGTCGTCCCTTCTTCCATTTCGCTTGCAAAAGACAAACCATAATGGTCCCCGAAATAAAGCTGAATTCGATGGTTCACATTCGCGACTCCTACACCACTGCCACTCTTATAATCTGCCTTTTGAAGCAGTAACTTGCCAATCTGCTCTGTATCCATGCCGACACCATTGTCAATAATCTGAATAATAATATCGCTTTGCTCTCTTTTGCCCCTAATCAGAATGTGACCTTGTTCAGGATTATGCTTTATGCCATGATAGATTGCATTTTCAACTAAGGGTTGAAGGACCAATTTCAAAATACTGCATTCAAGAATATCTTCATGAACCTCTATAGAATAAGTGAATTTATGGCGATAGCGCATGTTCTGGATCGTTAGATAGTGCCGAATATGCTCTAGTTCTCTTGCGATCGGAATCAATTCCTCGCCCTCTCCGATCGTAGAACGCAGCAGCTTCGATAGAGATGAGGTCATTTCGACCACCTCCTCCATCTTTCCAGTCTCTGCCATCCAGATGATCGAGTCTAGCGTATTATACAAAAAGTGGGGTTTAATCTGAGCTTGGAGTGCCTTCAACTCACTCACACGTTTCATCTCTTGCTCCATGACAATCTGACTCATCAACTCCTTAATCTTCATGATCATAAGATTAAAAGTTCGGGCAAGCTTGCCTATCTCGTTCGTGCTTTCAATCTCCACACGAATGTCGAACTCTCCTCGTTCCGCTTTTTTCATGTTCATTTCCAGTTTCTTGAGCGGTTTGGTCAGAGCGTACGAGAGGAACACGGATGTTGCCATAGCGAAGATCAGACTTACTGCTCCCCACAGGGCGGCGGTCCCTTGCATCCGCTGTTTGTTAGCAACCAGATCATCTGGATAGGTAACCCCCACAATCTTCCAGCCAAAGCTGGTTGTATCCACGGTGTACAGTTTCTGTTCGTCCCCAGTGTTAACCGTAACTGATCCACTCTTAATCCCGAGAACCGTTTCCAATTGCTCAAACTTGAGCTGCGAGTAGATCAGTTGCTGTTGAGGATGATAGACCAGGCTCCCCGCCGGATCTACGATGAATACATAACCGCGCTTTCCCAGTTCGATTTGTTTGCACAGATTATTAATAACGCTGTAATTAAGATCTACGAGTAGCACACCCTGTCGTTCTGCTTCCATTTCGGAAAAAGTATCCAAGAGCTTTCTACTGATCGACACTACCCATCGGTATTCATCCTGAAATAGGTGCTGTACATGCGAGGAGGAAACAGCAACTCCGGTCTGGTTCATAGCTTGCTGATACCATTCTTGAGAAACCAACTCGGGAAGCGGTTTCAAAACTGCATCCAGTCGATCTGAAACCGTTATTCCTTCCGAGCTTGCATACACTATAGAAGAAATATCGGTGCGGGACTGGACTACAGAACGAAGATATTGGCTTGCTAACTGCTTATCCTTGGCCTCTCTTTCTTGCCCCGAACTCGAACCTTTCACATACTTTTCTAGATCACTGCTAGTTAACACCAATGCAGCAATACTCTCCATATTGCTAATGTAATTCTCGATGTTCAGTTTTACTTGTTCTATTAATTGTGAAGTGTAGGCTACGGAATTCCCCATGACAGCGGCTGAGGAGAGCCGATATGAAGTATAGCTCAGCACGATAGTCGTACAGAGGATAAGAAGTGAAAATGAAATAGCAATATTAGTATGAATACTTCGACTTCGAAAGAAGCGATGACGTTTCATAGAGGGAGATTCTCCTTCTGTCGCTGTCGATATTCCTTCGGTGTGATCCCTACATTACGTTTGAAAATAACACTGAAATACTGTGGATCAGCATAGCCAACTCTAGCAGCGATATCATAAGTCTTCAACTGTGTGACTGCAAGGAGTTCTTTAGCTTTATCCAAACGGAGACGAGTTAAATACTCAATAAAAGTCTCGCCGGTATGCTGTTTAAAAGTCGCACTGAAATAACTGATGCTCATAAAAATATGGCTACACAGCTCATTGAGTGAGAAGCTGTCATTACAATAATTATCTCGAATATAAGCTTCCGCGGCTTTCATCTGAGAAGTCCTAACTGTTGTTCTTTGTTCCGATAGCTTAAGTATCAGCTCATGGCAAGTTCTCTCTAGATAATTCCTAGCTTCATCTAAAGTCTTTAGGGCAGCAACCTCTGCGAACATATCTTGAGAAACAAGCACTGTATTAGGGAATCCGATATCCACTACATAATTCATTAGAGAGACGAGCATCTGGTAGATGCTACTGCGGCAGCCTTCTATTGAGGAGCTATTACTCTTTAGTTCCTGAAACCATTTGGAGAGGACCTCCGAGATCGCTGAAGCTTTACCTGTCTTCAATGCGGATATGAATTGCTTTTCCCATGATGAGAAATGTGCTTGATCCAATCCTTTACCAAACTCAAGATCCTGAATGGAGATAACCTTATCTATGCCTAAAAGATATCGATATTCTATCGATGAAATCGCTTCCTGGAAAGATTGTGGTATTTGCTGCAAGCCAGAGTATTTTCGACCGATGCCGATGGTAGCCGTCAGCTTCAAATATTTGTTCAAGCTGGTCTGAACTTGATCCGCGAGAAGCTGTGTTGTGACTTCGATCTCTTCTGAATCCCCTGATAATATCGCGGCGAGTTTACCATCTCTCGTCTGAAACACAACGCCTCCCTGCTCCTTCTCAAGTTGCTCCTGCACAATGTTAAAAGCGGCAAAACGAAGTAGCTCTGCATCAGAAGCAATGTCCTGGCTCCGATTCTCCATTTCTATATCTATTACGATTGCAAGCTTAACCGCACCCTGCAACTGTATATGAAAATAATTCATTTTATTCTCGATCTCTTCGTTTTTCATACGAGTAGTAACAAGTTTCTCCAGAAATCGTTCGCGGAGCAAAGGAAAGCTCTGATTTAATTGCATGCGAAGCTTAGCGATATTGGCTTTTTGTAAATGCTCTTCATCCAAATCCTGCTTCATTTTGCTTAGAAATTCGGCAAACTCACGGGCATTAATCGGTTTTAACAAATATTCAGTCACCTTCAAGGTTATAGCCCGCTTGGCGTATTCGAAGTCTTCATATCCAGTTACGATAATGACCTTCATGTCCCGATAACGTTCCATTACAGCTTTGGCCAATCCTAATCCATCCATAAAGGGCATGTAAATATCTGTAATAATCACATCTGGTCGATACTGCTCGATCGCTTCAAGGGCATCTCTGCCGTTATCGAAATCACCAACAAGCTCAAAACCATATTTGTTCCATGATATCTTCTGTTTGATCCCCTCACGAACCTCATCTTCATCATCAACCAGAATAATCTTATACATCCAACACCTCCTAAGCTATTAACGCATCCATTCCTCTTAATGTAAATGTTTACCTTTTTGTATAAGCATAATAGAGGTTGCCTTTGTGAGGCAACCTCTATTATTAATATCTCCTATTCGTATAGCAGAGGTTTGATTTCATCGGAATCAATATTGTTCTTATCATACCAGTGAAACCCGGTGTCAATATTCTTTTCTACGGTCTCCCCTTTAATCGCCTGAACAGCTGCCTTCACTGCTTGATAACCAATACCAATGGGATCCTGTGTAACAGCACCAGCCACAACACCACTACGAATTGCGTCCATTAACTGTTTACCGGAGTCAAAGCCGATGACCACAATCTTTCCACCCATCTGCAATTCATTTACCGCATTAGCCACACCTACTGCAGAACCTTCATTTGAGCCATAGATCCCTTTAAGGTCTGGATTGGCCTGCATCATCGCTTTAGCTAGATCCGTGGATTTCAACTGATCTCCACCGCCATATTGCGGCTCTAACACTTCAATATCTGGATATTTCGCTTTCATTTGTTCTAAGAAGCCATCACGACGCTGTTGTCCTGTGCTACTTGTTTGGTCATGTACGACTAGACCTACTTTGCCCTTCTTGCCAACCAACTCAGCCATTTTATCAGCTGCCAATGCTGCTGCCGCTTTATTGTCAGTCGCTGCTGTTGCTACAGGGATATCGCTGTCTACTCCAGAGTCAAAGCCAATGATTGGAATATTGTTTTCCTTTGCTTTTTCCAGATAAGGAATCGCTGCTTTGCTGTCCAGAGCTGCTAATGCGATTGCTGCAGGTTTCTTGTCTAGCGCCGTCTGCAACATTTCAATTTGTTTATCTACCTGACTCTCATTTTCAGGTCCTTCAAACGTGATCTCGACGTTAAACTCCTTAGCAGCCTTCTCAGCTCCTTGCTTAACCGCTTGCCAGAATTGATGCTGAAATCCTTTTGAAATGACTGGGATATATGGTTTGTCTGAACCGGATGCACTCTTTTTGCTATCACTGTTGTTACAAGCACCAAGTAAGGTAGTAGCCAGTAACAAACTGGCAATCATGATAATCCCTCTGCGACGCTGTTTCATTTAATATTTCCCCCTCGTCATTTGCTTTGTATATCACTCCATATGGAGATAATACCTCGTTCATTGCTTCCGTCTGCGCAGAATATCAGCATATACTGCTATGATGATGACTACACCAACAATGACTGTTCGCCATTCCTGTGCAACGGACATAATCTGCAAGCCATTTGTCAGTACACTCATTATCAGTGCACCGATAATCGTACCCAGAATAGAACCGACGCCCCCACTTAAAGATGTACCTCCAATTACAACGGCTGCTATGGCTTCAAGCTCATAACCAGTACCAAGTGACGGCTGGGCTGAATTAAGTCGGGATGCCATCAGGATACCAGCGATTCCACTGAAGATCCCTGTAATGGTATAGATCACAATTTTCCATTTGACCGTATTCACACCTGATAAGCGAGTCGCTTCTTCATTGCTGCCAAGTGCAAAGTTATAGCGTCCAATAATTGTTTTCGATAAGATGACGCTTGCAATAACACCGAGCAATAGGAAGATTACGATGGTATTAGGAATGCCAGGGATCATCTTGCCCATTGCAATCTTGGCAAATATCGGATCATCATTGAAATAAATCGGCTTGGCACCCGTTATGACAAGTGACAATCCCTTAGTAACCATCATGATCGCTAGAGTAGCGATAAAGGGCGGAATACTCATCTTCGCCACCATCAAACCGCTTATAAATCCACACAGTGCACCCGCTAGAATCCCGCCTAGAATTCCAAGTGGAACGGGTAGTCCCCAGAATGTAATGATGACACCAACCATCACCGAGGAGAAGGTCATCACAGTTCCCAAAGCTAGGTCGATTCCACCCGTAATAATTACAAAGGTTGCTCCTAGCGCTAATACTCCGATTACAGCTGTAGAGACGAGAATACCCACTAGATTAGAGAACTGAAAAAAGTTACTTGATGCTACGGAAAATACGATGACCAATATGATCAAACTTGCGAATGCCAATAATTTTTGTTTGAATCCTGATTGCCCCCCGGTTTGCTTCGAGCCGATAGGTTGGCTAATCACTTTATTTGCGATCCTCATAACCTTGACACCTCCGATAAACTCTTGAACGATTATGAACGCATCGTCGCGTATTTCATAATTGCTTCTTGCGATGCTTCTTCTGCGATTAGTTCTCCAGTTATACGTCCTTCACACATGACAATAATGCGATGACTCATTCTTAGAATCTCTAAGAGATCTGAGGAGACTATAATGATCGCTTTTCCTTCGCTCGCCAACTGATCAAGCAACTTATAGATCTCACTTTTCGCCCCTACATCAATACCACGTGTCGGTTCGTCGAAGATCAGCACATCGCAGTCTCTCGTCAACCATTTACCGATAACTACTTTTTGCTGATTACCACCGGACAAGAATTTGACTTTTTGGCTTATACTTGGAGTCTTGGTTGCTAGTGATTCTGCATGCTGCTCCGCTGACTTTCGCATTTCCCGATCCTTCATCCATCCGAATGCATTACGGAATTTATAGAAGGAAGCAATCGCATTATTCATGCTAATGTCCATATCTACAAGCAGTCCGTAGCGTTTGCGATCTTCGGACAAATAGCCAATACCATGCTGCACCGCTTGATGAGGCTGTCGTATACGAACCGTATTTCCATGCAGCTTAATCTCACCTTTATCGATAGGATCAGCCCCAAATACGGCGCGAACAACCTCAGTACGTCCAGCTCCCATTAATCCAGCGAAACCCAGAATCTCACCTTTATTCAGATGAAAGCTGATATCCTTCAACAATTGCCCACTGGATAGATTCTGAACTTCTAATACAACTTGCTGTGTCTGTTTCGATATTGTCGGCTTTGACGCTTGATAAAGTTCACGACCGACCATCATGCTAATAATTTGATCAATTGTTACCGAATCCGTCCGAACGGTATCCACATAGCAACCATCACGCATGACTGTAATGCGGTCTGAGATCCGTTTCAATTCATCCATTCGGTGAGAGATGTATATGATGCCTACCCCTTCTTGTCGTAACTGCTCGATCATACGGAATAACTCGTTAATTTCCGTATCTGTCAACGCTGCGGTTGGTTCATCCATAATCAGTACTTCCGCATTGAAGGACAATGCTTTGGCGATTTCAACCATTTGCTGATTAGCGACAGTCAGGTCTGAGACCAAAGTCTTCGGATCCAACTTTAGGTTCATCTGATCAAACAGTTCCTGCACCTTACGATTCTGCTCCTGATCATCAACGAACCATTTCAGTGCCTTACGCGGCTCACGACCAATAAATATATTTTGGGCCACTGTAAGATGCGGCATTAAATTCAATTCTTGATGGATAATACTGATTCCAAGTTCCTGCGCAGCACGGGTATTGGCTATTTCCACCTCTGATCCCTTGTACCACATCTGACCCGCATCTTTGGAATAGACACCAGTTGCAATTTTCATCAGGGTAGACTTCCCTGCACCATTTTCTCCAACTAATGCATGAACTTCTCCACGCTTCAGTTCAAATTGACATTGATTCAATGCATGAACACCTGGGAAAAATTTATCGATTCCCGCCATACGGAGCAATACTTCGTCCATTTGATATCCACCTCAAATTTATGAATGCTTTTTTATGAAGTAATCGCTTTCAATCTTGAATGTAAAATTATTGTATATCCTATAACTTTCCAATGTAATGGAATATTCTCCGCAAAAACGTTTAAAATTTTATGTTTTGAACCAAGCAGAAACGGCTGCGCCGTCTTTTCAGGGATGGTGCAGCCGTTTCTGCGAGAAATATATGGATAATGTATAGCGTAAAATATATACTTTCTTATATTCACAAAAAAGCTGAACCGAGACAATCTCAGTTCAGCGCATATGTTTATTACAGACCCTTTCCGGCCACCAAGGTGAACGTCTTTGGTATTCCTTTATCATAAACGTCCGAGGATAGATTGGGTTCTTCGACTAATTGGCGGATCACAAGTCCAGAACTGGCAGCAGCTGTTACAATTTCTCCAAGTGTCCAGCGGCGCCAATATACATCGCTATGTTCCTGTTCACCTACTGGTTTACCTGTGGAAGGCAAATACTTAGAGTACGAGACCTTTTTTTCTTCCAATGTCGTATCGAAATAGTCACCGCTAACTTTGTGCTTGCGAACCTTAGCAGTAGATCCTTTGGACGAAATAAGCTTAGTCGTCACAGGATGGAAATCCCTAAGAATAAATACCCCGTCAGGAGATAGCAATCTACGGACTGTTTCCATGAACGGTGCAAGGTCGGTAAAGTAGTGTACAATCCCTAACTCCGCAAATACGATATCATATGAACCGTCGAGCACGTGATCTGGAAGCTTAAGAACATCCGATACGATGTAGGTAAGCTGAATACCCGCTTCTTGTGCAAGATCAGCCGCATAACGCGCATTAGCTTCCGAGAAGTCGGCAACCGTTACGTCCGCCCCAAGTAATGACAGTGCAACTGCCTTCATTCCGTTTGATCCCATAAGATTCATCATTTTTTTACCCTGCACATCTCCAAAATAAGTAGAGAGCGGGTACAGCTTTGCACTTGGTTCCTTGATTAACTTGGCTGCTGCCTCTGACGGTGTACCAAATCGAGCAACCCAAGCTGTGTACGTGTCTTCGTTCCATAGTTCCTCACTCGTTGGCCCTGTGTTTTTTTCAGTATTCTGATCTACAATTTGATCTTGTTCTTCCATACCTTGCGACCCCTTTATGATTAAAATATCTGTTATGAAGCATTCTGAATGGCATCTGCCACCTGAATCGTTTTCTTTCTTCCAGCATACAAATATACGCCCAGTCCAAACATAACCAAAAGTCCACCTGCCCATTGTAGCGCAGTTAATTGTTCTCCTAAGAGCAAATAAGCAAGGATACTAGCCCCCACTGGTTCGCCTAAGATGTTCATAGATACCGTAGTTGCGGATACATACTGTAGTAGCCAATTAAATAAAATATGGCCGAATACCGTAGGTACCACTGCAAGCAATAGGAAGATTCCCCACTCATTCGCAGGATAGTTGAAGAAGGAAATCCCCATAATCAGATTGTATATGGCAAACACACCAGCCGCTGACAAGAACACTATCAAGCTATACAAATATGAGGGCATGCGCACTACAAGCTTTTGACCGATAAGCATATGCACAGCTACCGCTACTGTTCCTCCAACCGATAACAAATCACCTTTCAGATTATCCGCAGAAATACCAATATCTCCCCAGCCGATAAACACTACTCCGCCAATAGCAATACTCAGCCCCAGAATAGCAGACACAGCCGTTTTTTCCTTATACAAAAAATAAACGCCCAGCATAATAAACACTGGCTCCAGCGCCATGATCATCGTTGAACTTGCTACCGAAGTATACTTCAAAGAGCCCATCCAAAGCAAAAAATGTAGAGCTAGCATAGCGCCTGAGAACATAAGCATGATCCAGTCTTTTTTACGAAGAGCGAACGCAGCTCCACTGTAAGGTCTTGCAAAAGGCAACATCAGCAGTGAGGTGAACAGAAGCCGATACATTCCTTGTACAGATGCTGGTGCTGCAGACCATTTAATAAAAATGGCAGAAAAAGAGATAGCCACAATCCCAATCAACATTAAAATGGGAATAGGAAGTGGTGGTTTTTTAAGCTTCACATGGTACGCGTCCTTTCACTATCTTAAGTCACATATGTTAATTTAACGCAGACCGTGAAAAAATGCATCTATTTTCATTAAATTTCACTAAAAAAAGCATAAGCAATGTCATTTCTGACGAGAGTATATGCTTTATGGGTACAGCGTAATATCAAATTGCTCTTATCCATGAAGAAGCGGGGAATACATCATAAGCGCATAGTTATCCGTTACAGCTTCCTCTCCAACTAGGTCGCCGGTACGTGTATATACTTTTCGACTAATCCGATTGCTACGTATATATCCACCCCAAGGCTCCAAGCTAATCCTATGGTCACTTTCATACACTTCATATTCATAAAGAGACTGCTCATCGCATCTCCATTCCCCATGCAAATGGCTATCATCCAGCCAGAGCTTTAATTGATACGTTTGATTCGTGTTATTCTTCACTTGAAGGTCCAAATAATTATAAGAACAGGTAGCCCCGCTTCCAAATGGCTGTGTACGCTGTTCATCTGGAAATACATCATAGCTGTGCCGATGACGTTCCGTTACTGTAAGAGGTGTATGCAGTGTCATCCAGTAGATGAGATTGGACAACTGGCATAAGCCTCCGCCAACTCCAGAATGGAAGCCCCCATAATGCAGCACCATCCCATCCAAATAGCCTTTTCGTTTACTGGGCTTACCGATGCATCTCCAATAAGAGAAAGTCTCCCCCGGACGTACCATGAGTCCATCCAGTTTCGCGATCGCCAGCCGTAAATTAGTTATTTTATTGTATTGAAGCACCATATCTACATTCCGAAGACTTCTTAATAATGGTGTAGCGTGATTCATTGCCTCATAAGATAAAATATCACTAGTGCGCTGCTTCGCTACCTTACTGCGGCTAGTGCACCATTTCAAGTATCTTTTCCAAATAAAATACCGCTTTCCGGCAAATAGTCTAAGTCGAGAACGCTGAATAGGTTTCATGGCAGCTTGAGGTGTATTCATCTAGAACTGAACCTCGCTTTCAGCTCGTAACTGGGCGAATCTCCCTCCGATTACCGCATTATGATGCTTAACGATCTCACTACTACTTAGAACCCCGTTATCAAAGGTGCTATGAGCATCTGAAACCAGCACATTTTTATATCCCATGCTGTAAGCGCGTCTTATGGTCGTATCTAGACAGAACTCACTTTGCATCCCACAAATCACCAGATTCGTGATCCCGAGTTTCTGTAGCTCATCTTGCAGTTCGGTTCGGTGAAAAGCATCCCACGTAGGCTTCTCCACAATAACTTCGTCTTCCTGCGGTGTGATGCGGTGACTGATCTGCCATGTGGGTGTACCTTTTGTGTATTCATCATCTTCGGTGTGTTGAATATAAACTATTGGAGTACCTGCCAGCCTAGCTTTGTTCTGAAGGGAAATAATTCTCTCCATTACATCCTCTTCATCGTACAGCTTTTGATCAGGATAGGAGAACATAGCTTCTTGAACATCGATAATTAATAGTGCAGTTGAATTTCCCATTAGGTACCTCCTACAACTTTTATGAAAATCATACCAGATTATGGGACATTCTATCTACCTATTTAAAGACTCCTCTCAACAAAAAACGGGTATCTGCTAAGCAGACACCCGCTCCATTTCAAACCTTTTTTACTTGCCTCGCTTATTATGCCAGATTAAAGCATGTAACTGTGGAAGTACACGCACTCTATTCATATTTGGGTCCTCGATTACTTTATTAAACAGCCACTCCAGCCTTCCCAGAAGTCGAGAAGAAATGTTACCCTCTTCCGTGACATCATCATTACCCGGCTGCAGAAAGAGCTGCACATCCGGATATCGCTGGTGGATCTCTTTTGCATAATCAAAATCCCTATCATCAAACACAACGACCTTTAAGCTATGCGTGGAACGTCCCAGATTCTCCATCCTACGCATGATGTTATCTAGCATCTCCCAATTCGTCGTCATCCCTGAGCTTGGTGGCTTCGGACTGATGGTCAGCACATCCACGTCATTGAACCATTCCTGCCATTTACTGCCCTGAGTTTCTATAGCGGCTTTTATTCCTCGCTCATGTAGCAGGTTAATGAAAGTACCCATTCCTTCACCAATCAAGGTAGGATTACCGCCTGAAATCGTAACACAGTCGAAATTATCCCCAGCTAAAGCTAATAGTTCATTCATGATTTCAACCGCTTCCATCATTCGAACCTTATCCTTAGCAGTACCATCCCAGGTAAAAGCGGAGTCACACCAGCCGCAGCGGTAATCGCAGCCATAGGTGCGGACAAACATCGTCTTCACCCCAATTACCGCACCTTCACCTTGAATGGTGGGACCGAACATTTCAATTACGGGAATCTTACTCACAGTCACAGCCCCCATACAACCGGTAAGATGGCCCATCTTCAGGGATATCTTCAGCCAGCACCTCTGCCCAGGAGGTTGGTGTCTCCCATAGCTTTACAGAGTACAAAGGCAGCCCTGCTTGCTTAAGCTTAAAGGCAATATATGAGGACATATTCTCAACTGTGGTGCGGAAAGACAACAAGGCTACTTTGGAGCCCGTATTCGTTAACGTTTCTAACACAGGTTCATTTCCCATAGCAAGAAAAGCGTGATCTATTCGATCTACAAGGCTTTGTTGCACTGTCGTTTTGATATCGCTGAAATCAATAACAAAACCTTCGTCAGAATGGTCTTCCACAGCCACAGGTTTGCCCTTAAGTACTACTTCGAGTTTATAAGTATGTCCGTGCAGATTGCTGCATTTCCCTTTGTGACCAATTAATTGATGCGCCGCATCGAACGTAAATATTTTGCAGACTGAGACCTCGTTAAGCATTAAGAACCGACCTCCGTTCTCTCCGCCTCATATTGCTCAAGACCACGCTGACGTAATAGACAAGCCGGACAAGTTCCACAACCACTGCCAATAATACCGTTATAACAGGTCAGTGTGTGCTCGCAAACATAATCAAAATAACCCAGTTCATCGGCCATCTTCCACGTTTCTTTTTTATCCAGCCACATCAAAGGAGTGTGTATCGCAAACTCATAGTCCATAGATAAATTCAACGTAACATTCAATGATTTTACAAAAACATCACGGCAGTCCGGATACCCACTAAAGTCCGTTTGGCAGACACCAGTGACAATATGGGAATAGTCCAACTGCTTCGCCAATATCGCTGCAAAAGATAAAAACAGCAGATTTCGTCCGTCCACAAACGTACTAGGAAGCTCATCGCCTTCGCCAGCAACGATATCAATATCCTGACGGGTAAGTGCATTCGGCGCAAGCTGGTTAAGCAACCCTAAATCAAGAATATGTTGTTTTACATTAAACTTAGCGGCTATTTCCGTTGCAACTTCGATTTCGGCCGCATGACGTTGATTATAATTGAAGGTAACTACCTGCACTTCCTCAAATTGCTTCAAAGCCCAAACTAGGCAAGTCGTGCTATCTTGTCCGCCGCTGAATACAACGAGTGCTTTTTTATTCATCTAAATCTCTCCTTATCAACATGTTGGGATTAGCGATTGTCCACTTTTTCCGGATAGAGGTCGTGATTGATTAAGCGGTGCTCCGCCATCGCCTCATACTTCGTACCCGGTCTTCCATAGTTGCAATAAGGATCAATCGATATGCCTCCACGCGGAGTAAACTTGCCCCATACCTCAATGTAACGTGGGTCCATCAGTGAGATCAGATCATTCATAATAATGTTGACACAGTCCTCATGAAAGTCACCGTGGTTACGGAAACTAAACAGATACAGCTTTAAAGATTTGGATTCCACCATGTTCTGTTCAGGAATATACGAAATATACAGTGTGGCAAAATCCGGCTGTCCTGTTACAGGACATAAGCTAGTGAACTCAGGGCAGTTGAATTTAACAAAATAATCACGCCCAGGATGCTTGTTATCAAACACCTCAAGAATAGCTGGATCATAACCAAACTTGTACTGTGTTCCCTGATTACCAAGCAAAGTGACTTCTTGCATTTCCTCTTTCAATCTTCCATCTGACACGACAAAAAACCCCTCTCTTTTCCTTCGGCCTTGGCCGGTAATGGAAAGAAGAACGAGATTTCGAAAACTTGGCTCTACTAAGAAGAAACGAAGGCAGCATCCGGTTTAAGGACAGCATCCGCTTATACGTTTAATATACTCTTAGTTTTTTATAGAGGGAGTTCGCGAACCTCTCCTGCACAATCCGTGCAGACTTCTTCTTAAAACATATTGCGTCTTGAACTATACCATGGGAGCCCGCTCCTGACAAGTTCTACTCTTTACCCGTCTTCCAAATCCAGACCGAAAGCACCACAATCCACAAGAGCAAGAGCAGACTTTCTACGAGCAATAATCCTTCTCCATTAAGAATACTGTTCAAATTCTCAACGATTTCAATACTTGGCAGAACGGTAAAGATCGGATAGGTCCATTCCGGAAGAGCGACGTACACAGAAGCTACCAAGAAAAAAACAACCATAAATACGGAGCTGATGGCTGAACCATTCTTGGAGGAACTTACCTTTAATCCAATGATAATTCTGACTTGTACAAAAATAATTCCACCAAATACCATATACAAAAGCATAGGTAATAAATCGCTGATCCCTTTGGTTATTACAAACACAATCATTTGAGAAAATAATGAGCAGACAAGCACTGCTCCGCCCTTAGCAGCAATGATCTGATCTCTGCTTAAGGGTGTGATCAACAGCGCATCAAAAGTCTTACTTTCTCGCTCCTCAATTAATCCTGGGCCGGTAATCATTATCCCTACCATTACTTGCGCAAACAATATCCAAGTAGAAAGAAGCATGAAATCAAGACCACTCTTGTCTACTACTGTGATGATTACCTTAGCCATAAATATAGGTAAAAAAATTAAAATCACAGTCGCTGGATTACGAAGTATATCCTTACATTCATGCTTAAATAGCTTCCATAATGGATAACTCAACTTAACTCACTTCCCGTCAGGGCAGCGAATACATCTGCCAGTGAAGCCTCTTTACTGTGCATACTTAAGATTTGATTAGTAGACATTAGCTGATAAATATGATCTTTTGTAGATTCTTTCGCTATCAGCCAGGATTCCATAACAACTTCCCTATCCAGTTGATATTTAACTTCAATTTCTGGTTTACCATAAATGGACTTAAGTCTATGAGGTTCATCGAGTGCCACCAATGCGCCAGCATGCATAATACCCACTCTATCGCTTAATTCCTCTGCTTCGTGCATATCATGTGTCGTTAAGACAATGGTTGTGCCTTCTTCTTGAATTCTCTTGATGTGATTACGAATGAGTGAAGCTGAATTTGGATCTAATCCACTGGTAGGCTCATCTAAAAACAACACTTGGGGCTTATGTAATAATGCTCTGGCGATTAGGACGCGCTTCTTCCAACCTTTGGACAAGCTACTCACCTTAGCTTTTTCCTTGTCTAACAGTTGGAGGGTCTCCATCACTTCATTCACTCGCTTTACGGGTAAACCATACAGATCAGCAAACAGTTCCAGATTATCTCGGATAGAACAACGCATATACAGATTGGGAAGCTCGAAAACAACGCCAATTTGGGCATGGATTTCTTTTTTATGCTGTAAAATATTCATGTCATTAATTAATATTTCACCTGTTGTAGGCTGAAGAAGACCCGTCATCATGCGCATTGTTGTTGTTTTCCCAGCACCATTAGGACCTAGGAATCCAAAGACCTCTCCCTTCTCCACCGTGAACGTAATTCGATCAACCACACACCTCTCTTGATAATACTTTGAGACCTCGGTTAGCTGAATCAATGGCACTACCACCTTTTCCGAATAGTTAACTTCTTTCTATCCTTATTCTGGTTGTAGGGGATTATCTCTGTTGTTGCTAATCTGTAACATTCGCTATTCCTTAGTACCTTCCTGTGTTCTTTAACGCTGAGATGTGGAAAAAATATGGATTCAAATTTAAAGAAAAGGGTAACTTAAACATAATAATCTTCGAGGTAAGGGTGGGATCATCTTATGGAACAAAGCATACAGAAACTTATGGATTGGATTAACAGTCATGTAAATGAAACCATTGTTATTGAAAAGAAAGAGCTTCGTGATCTGGATAAAATCCATTTTAATTTGGAGGCCGTTGAGTTTCGGAGTGCGGATGATGTTATCGATGATTATCTAGGGAGTGCATTAATATTAAAAGGATTTGGCAGCACTTTAAACGCCGATGGTGAGCTAGTATCGCTACCACACTCCACCTATGACTTAGCTATTGACGGGCTTCGTATTGAGGACATAGGTGATCGCAAGGCGGAAATAACTACAGATCGAGCTAAATACACCCTTTCAGCGGATTAAACAACATGTTATTATGAATCGAGTAGGAAGGGGCGGTAAGCCCCTGTCCTCTCACACCACCGTACCTGCGGGTCCGCATACGGCGGTTCCAAAAGGTTAACAAAGTTCCAGATAACATGAAAGCAAACTTTTCAGCCCTTTCGCTTCCCAATAGGAAGTCGGAAGGGCATTATTCGTGTTCCGGGACATTTCCCATGCGCCTCGCCTCGAGTTGGCCATCTTAAAACAAGCCCACTCTGGAACCCCTAGTGCCCGGAGTTCTCGGATTCGTGTGCGCACTCGTTTCCATTGCTTCCACAAGCACATTCGGAGTCTTCTCCGTATCCACTGGTCCAGCCTTTGGAGATGCGTCTTTGCCGAAGCTAGACGATAATAGCCCAGCCACCCCATCAGATAGCGGTTCAGTCGGCCAATCCGTTCTTCCATTGAAATGGACCATGTTCGGTTCGTTAGCTCGCGAATCCGTTCTTTAAATGCTAAGAGGCTCTTCGGTGCTATTCGAATTGTCGCCTGTTTCTGACTCAAGAAACTGAACCCTAAGAACTTCCGGTGCCAAGGTCTGGCCACCGCGCTTTTCTCCCGGTTCACTTTCAGTTTCAGCTTTCCTTCTACAAACCGACTTACCGATTCCATGACGCGTTCGCCTGCTCGCTACAAAGATATTACAGTCGTCCGCATAGCGTACAAATCGCAGCCCTCGTCCACTCAATTCCTTATCCAAATCATCTAGCAAAATGTTCGCCAAGAGCGGACTGAGCGGACCACCTTGTGGCGTTCCTTCCCAGCTACGCTCTCGTTTTCCTTTCACCATGACTCCGGCGTTCAGATAGGCACGGATCAGTGTCAGTACTCTTTTGTCCATCACCTTCCGTGCGACTCTTGCCATCAGCATGTCGTGATTCACCTGGTCAAAGAATTTCTCCAGATCCAGGTCTACCACCCATCTAAGACCGCTTTGGATATATCTTTGGGCTTGTTTGACTGCATCATGCGCACTCTTCCCTGGGCGAAAGCCGTAGCTATACCAAGAAAATTGCGCGTCAAAGATCGGGTTCATGACTTGTAGAAGGGCTTGCTGGAGAAATCGGTCCATTACAGTCGGGATGCCTAGCAGCCGTACACCGCCTCCGGGTTTGGGGATTTCCACCCGTTTGACTGGCGCAGGTCTATAGGCGCCCGCTAGAAGCTCGGCTTTCACCGTTTCCCAATGTGTTTTCAAGTAAGCTTGTAGATTCGCTACCGTTACATTGTCCACTCCGGGTGCTCCTCCGTTTTGCACCACTCGTTTGTAGGCGAGCCGAAGGTTATCTCCTTCGAGCATTCGCTCCAGCAAGTTGTTCTGGTCTTCGCGAGAGGGAGGGGCGACTTGTGCCGACGAAGAACTCGGCGCTCCGGCATACCCTAACGGCTTCACCGCTTCTCTTTGCCGCAAGCTCTCTTGCGAGATATTCTGCTGTCGTTGCTCTTCCTGCGAACGCATCGTTTCCTCTCTCCTTTCGGTTCAGCCCTTCCGTAAACTGTTGCAACAGCTTACGTACTATGGCCTCTGCTGACTCCTGCCAGTTCAGCGCAGCCTCTCGGCTACGGTTACAAGTTTTTTTCCTTGCTTACCTGACAGGCCTCCCCAGATAAGAACGTCATCTGTCTGCCCGCGACCACTGGAGTTTACCGCGTCCGCCCTTGGCGGCTCTGGATTTCGTCATGTTTGGGTGACTCATCCGACGGACACAGCCTCAAATCCAGTTCGTGTACCTTGGCCCGTGCTTTTGCCTCCGGCTTCCTTCAGATTCCACCTCACGGTGGACACCCTTGCCCTTGGCTAACGGTAGGCGCTCGCCAGCCCCCGTTCGGGACTTTCACCCTAAAGATGACGCCCATGCTGGGCGTACCAAAAAAAGAGCCTGCATCGTAATCTGCAGACTCTTTTAGATTTCAATTATTACTCTTCTCCAATGATCTCCACTTCAGTTTCTAGCTCCACTCCGAATTTATCTTTCACAGTCGCTCTTACATGGTGAATTAGCCCAATGTAATCGCTGGCAGTTGCATTATCTGCATTTACAATAAACCCTGCATGCTTCTTGGATACCTCAGCACCACCGATTCTTGTTCCCTGTAAGCCACTCTCTTGAATTAACTGACCTGCAAACCGACCTGGAGGACGTTTAAACACACTACCACAAGATGGATACTCAAGTGGCTGCTTCGATTCACGCAAATAAGTTAATTCATCCATTTTAGCCTTGATGGTCAATGCATCACCGGAAGTCATAGCAAAGTTGGCCTCAAGAACGATATACTCGCCGCTTGCGAACACGCTTTTTCTGTAACCCCATTGCAGTTCATCGCCTTGTAGAGTAACCAATTGTCCGGTCTTAGTTATAGCCAGCGCACTATGCAGCACATCTTTTACTTCTCCGCCATAAGCCCCCGCGTTCATGTAAAGCGCTCCACCAACTGTTCCAGGAATGCCACAGGCGAACTCAAGACCCGTAAGCTCCATATCCAGTGCATATCTGGAAACATCAATTATTTTGGCACCGCACTGAGCATAGAAGAGATTGTCGCGAATTCCCATTTCGGTTAGTCCTGCCGTTTGCAGAACAATACCACGCACACCACCATCACGAATAATCACATTGGAGCCGTTCCCAAGTACCGTAAGGGTTATCCCATTCTGTTCAGCATATGTAACGATCTTTTGTATTTCCTCATAAGTAGCTGGTGCTGCCAAAATATCAGCTTTTCCGCCCATTTTGGTGTACACGTGATCTTTTAAGTTCTCATGACTCTTCACTATTCCTGTAGTCATTAGCTTTTGCAGGTCATCTTGAATTTTGTCAATATTCATGTTTCATGCTCCTTTAATCATGTATAAATGATGATCCTTGATCTATTTTTAAATATAAGAACGTTTATACTTAAGTAGTTATCATGGAATTGTAGGCAAACACAACTGTAACAACGAACAGGCTCCCTTGTCAATGACGGGAGCCTGTTATCGTAAATTATAAACATTATTTTGAAGCGGAACAATCAGCAGGCATGCATAAAGTAAAGACAATCTTCTTGCAGCCACTATAACTGATTATACTCCCACGCTTAATAAACTGTATTTACTATAATTACACTGCTTTATACGCAGCAAGTTCGTAAGGAAGACACAACGGCACACCCGTACGTGGATCAGGAACAATATCTGCTTCAATTCCAAATACTTCGCGAAGCACATCTGGTGTCATGACTTCAGTAGGGGAGCCTTCACTAATTACACTACCGGACTTAATAGCTACCATATGCTGCGCATAGCGAGTAGCATGATTTAGATCGTGAACCACCATGATAATCGTACGTCCCTCTTCCTCATTCAGTTTTTGTAGAAGTTGAAGCACTTCAAGCTGATGGGCCATATCAAGAAATGTTGTTGGCTCGTCTAGGAATAGTATGTCTGTCTCTTGTGCCAATGCCATAGCGATCCAAGCACGCTGACGTTGTCCCCCAGAAAGACGATCAATCGGTCGATCATGGAAAGGCTCCATTCCAGTGACGGAAATAGCGTTGGAAATAATACTACGATCCTCTGCTGTCATCGTGCCGAACCCTTTTTGATGTGGGAAACGGCCATAGCTAACCAGCTCAGACACCGTCAAACCATCAGGAGCCGTCGGGTTTTGCGGTAAAATCGCAAGCTGCCGAGCGACCTCTTTTGTAGAGAAATTATGGAGCGATTTGCCGTCCAGCATCACGCTACCGCTCTTAGGTTTCATAATCCGCGCCATGGTTCTGAGGATTGTTGATTTACCGGAACCGTTCGCTCCAACAAGCGCTGTAATTTTCCCTGTTGGAATGGACAAGTTCAATCCTTTAACTATTGTAGCTTCCGCATACCCAATACTTAACTCTTTTGTATTTAAACGTTCTGACATGATTTACAACTCCTTTAAAGTTTTACGGAGCATGGCTCCTTGATTAGACTACATAGTAAAACTCACTTCGTAAGCATTTGCTTTGTTTTACGCTTTTGATTTGGCGAGCAAATATAAAAAGTAAGGTGCGCCAATGATCGCAACCACGATACCTGTTGGTACTTCCGCAGGTTGTAACACCCATCTTCCGATCGTATCGGCGGTAATCATAAGCAGTGCCCCTGTCAAAGCACATGCAGGTAACAACACTTGATGTCTGGGGCCTACAAGCCTACGCGCCAGATGAGGAGCGATTAGACCGACGAAGCCAATACCACCACTTACAGCGACGCAAGAGCCAGCAAGGGCTACAGCTGTAACAAGAAGCAGGATGCGTTCCTTTTCCAATCGCATTCCAAGTCCTAATGAGGTATGATCACCAAGATTTAATACATTAAGTATCCGTGCTTTATAGAAAGAGAACGGCAATAGAATCACTATCCAGGGTAGTAGAGCAAGAACGAATCTCCAATCTCCACCCCATATTTTTCCAGCGATCCACGTAGCTACAAACTGATAGTTATTAGGATCAAGCCTTAAAGACAAAACAAGTTGAACTGCATTGATTCCTGCAGCGACTGCAATCCCGATGAGTATCAGCCGCGTAGGGGACAGACCATCATCTTTCCGATAAGCAAGTATATAGATTAGGGCTGCGGTTAAGCTAGCTCCACCAAGCGCTAATAGCGGGAGTACAAATACGGGTGCTGCTGTTGTTGCGGGAAAGAAGGAGATAAAGATGATCACCGCAAAACCAGCTCCAGCATTTATTCCCAGCGTAGCTGGTTCAGCAAGTGCGTTACGCGATAGGCTCTGTAGGATACATCCAGAAACTGCAAAGCCTGCTCCGACTAACAATGAAATTACTATACGTGGTAATCTGAAATCAAATAAAATAAGCTTTTGCTGATGTGTTCCATCACCCATTAGAGTATGTAGTACTTCTAGTGGTGACAGACGCATAAACCCAGTATTCATGCTGACGATAAATACTACGATGATCAATATAGCAAGCAGCGATAACACTGTCATTCCTCGTGTTCGGCGTTCTTTTTCGTACGGAGTTAGGGTAAATTTAGGCATTATAGCTCCCCCTTCCGTTTGCTCGCCAAGTAAATAAAGAATGGTACACCTATTAAGGCGATTAAAGCTCCCAACGGGGTCTCATAAGGTGCATTAATCATTCTAGCGGCAATGTCCGCAAATATAATCAATAAGCTCCCAAGGATTGCCGAGCAAGGAATAATCCAACGGTAATCTACACCGACCAAGTAACGGGTAACATGCGGAATGATAAGTCCTACAAAAGCAACAGGCCCAACGGTCGAGACTGCACTTCCTGCTAGAATGACTACAACAATCATACAAGCTATCTGTACTAATCTGGTCCGCTGCCCCAGTCCAACTGCCACTTCCTTTCCTAAGCTAAGTAACGTGACCGATCGAGATAACATCAGGGCTGCGATTAATGCCACCACAACCCAAGGGAATATAATTTTTATCTGAGTCCAGCTTGCCCCTCCCATTCCACCAGCTAACCAGAAAGCTATGTCTTGAGATAAGTTGAAGAGGATTGCTACGCCTTGACTAATGGCGACTAGCAGTGCACTGACTGCAGAGCCTGCGAGAGTCAACCGTAAGGGTGTTAGGCCACTATAGGAGATAGACCCTATTCCGAACACGATCAATGAGGCTACAGCTGCACCGATAAAGCAAAACAACATGAGAGAAGTGAAAGAAAGCGAAGGTGCAAAAGCAAACACTAATGCCAGCGCTACACCCGCCCCTGCATTTAATCCGAGCAGACCTGAATCCGCAAGTGGGTTCCGTGTCATTCCCTGCATGATAGCCCCCGCTACTGCAAAGCAAGCACCGACCAAGGCACCAGCTATAGCACGAGGTAATCGTAGTTCTCTAATCACTTGATGCTGCTGAAGATCTGGATTAAATCGAAATATGGCTTCCCATACCGTGGCTAACTTAATATCTGCCGCACCTAGGGAGACTGAAAGTGCCAGTCCAAAGGCTATGGTAACAAGGCCAAAAATGATGATACTGATAGCAGCTGCTGGCCGTGAATGTAAAGCTTTTTCCGTTTCTTGATTCATCTTTTTGTGTGCGAATTCTGAGGGTGGAACCATAAGTCGTCTCCTTATTAGATAGTTACAACGATTTAGATGATAACAACAATCATTCTCATTATCGCAAAAATATTTATTATGTACAATGGAGGAACAGATTTAACGCATGATAGAGTGGTTTATAAAAAAATGGTGCAGATCTTTGTATCCTTAGATACTTAATCTGCACGCACTTTCAGACCGAAATGAAAAGCTCATCACCGGTGAATTACAAGTTCTTATTTCACAAGGTTTTCCAATACATCGTCAATGATTTTGGTGCCAGCATTCGCACCACTGTATAGCCAGCTGCTTGCTGAGCTCATTTCATGTACGTTTCCAGCTTTTACAGCCGGAATGCCTTTCCAGATTGCACTATCCAAGATTTCTGAACCCTCAGATTTATCACTGTTCACCAAGAAAATATGATCAGCTGTCAACTCAGACAACTTTTCAAGTGAAATAGGATTCCAAGTTGCTCTTGTTCTTGCTGGAATCTCTGTGACTAGGTTAGGAAGAGTGACTCCAAGATCTGTATACAACACAGCTCCACTGCTGCGAGTTTCGTCTACAATATAGAAGTTCTTTTGCACCAACCATAAAATCGCCACAGACTCTTGTCCAATAGCTCCACTAAGCTTTTCTTTCGCTGCAGCCGCTTTATTTTCATAATCTTTAATGGCTTTCTCTGCTTCAGGGGTCTTGTTCAGAATTTCACCGATCTTAAGCAGCGATTTACGCCAATCTTGATTTAATTCATCCCCAATAACATAAGTAGGCGCAATCTTATTCAATTGATCATAAATGCCATTCTGTACAGAAGACTCTGATGGAATGAGAATTAGATCCGGCGCAAAGCTGGTTACAGCCTCCAGCGGAAGGTCGTAGCTGATCGTAGGAACATCCTTCAATTCAGTAGACAGATAATCCTGAACACCATTAGGCACTGACCATTGTGCAACTGGAGTTACCCCTAGTGTTACCAAAGAATCTTCTAAATAAGAACCCAGCACACGTTGTGGATTGGCCGGAATAGTCACTTCATGTCCCATTGCATCAGTTAACGTTCTAGGCGCTGCGGGAGCTTCTGTGGCTTCAGCCGTAGGCGCTGTCGTTGGCTCTGTTCCTGCGTTTGAAGAGTTTCCGGAATTATTATTACCGCAAGCGGATAAAAATAGCACCATCACCATTAATCCGATCATCGTTAATTTCATGCTTCCAAATCTTTTTCTGTTAAACGAAAACATTAAATACCCTCCTAGTGTGTACACGCTTTTGTTTTCAAAGGTGTTGACTACCTCTGTCTCACTTTTAAATGATATTGATTCTCATTCTCTATGTCAACATATAAATTTTAAATTTTGTGGATTTACAACAATTTCCTTCTAAAAAAATACAAAAAAGACTATTTCCGAATGTTCCGGATATAGCCTCTCCTAAATGATCCATTATTTATTCAAATGATAAGGGACAGTCGCTACCACAACATCTTTTTGATTCATTAGATAGGAGCGGATTAAAAAGCTGGTCTGATTGTGAAGCACGGCTTGCCACCAATGCTTAGTAATAAACTGTGGAATTAGAATAGTGATATGATCCGTCGCTGCAGTCTTCCACTCTACAGTATCAATAAATTTCACTAACGGACGAATTACACTGCGATATCTGGAACGAAGTACAATCAGGCGTACACCTGGATTCCATTCCTCCCACCGTTGCTCCATCTTATGGATGTCCTCTTCATCAAAGCCTACATACACAGCCACAACATTATCTGTCAAAGACTTCGCATAGCTGATGGAATGTAGTACAGCACGTGTTACACCGGCAACAGGGACAACAACTGTGCTTCCTTTAATCAAAGGTTTATCGGTATTAGGACATATACGAAGCTGATCTGCAGTGTTCAAATAGTGCTTGTGAATACGGTAGAACACGAACATTACAGCAGGTAAGAAGATGAATGCCATCCATACACTCGAGAATTTAGTTATGATAAAAATAAGCGTAATAGTCAATGTAGTCAGCATACCGATGGTATTCACAACAAATCTTCTTTGCCATCCCGCCGGCTTTGTTTTGAACCAATGAACCATCATTCCAAGCTGTGACAATGTAAAAGGAATGAACACGCCTACCGCATAAAGAGGAATCAAGCTTTCTGTATTTCCGTGGAATGCAGCTACAAGCACGGCAGAAAGAACACCTAGAAAAATAATACCATT
Source organism: Paenibacillus sp. FSL K6-0276 (assembly GCF_037977235.1). Classification (NCBI taxonomy): domain Bacteria; kingdom Bacillati; phylum Bacillota; class Bacilli; order Caryophanales; family Paenibacillaceae; genus Paenibacillus; species Paenibacillus sp. FSL K6-0276. The sequence continues at coordinate 3,220,506 of NZ_CP150276.1, forward strand.
AGAGAAACCCAGACGGTCACCACGGACCATAAAAGCATGTGGCATATATTTGTCTTTTGCAAACATAAATGCGAGTAGTGGGAACGCTGAGTAAGCCGTATTAGCTGCCAAGAACAAGATCACTGCAGTGATACCTTGAATAAAAAAGTACAAGGTGCCGCGACCAAAGGTCGATTCAGCTATCTGCGAGACAACGGTAGCCTTTTCGTCAGGTACTATTCCGTACCAATACGCCAGCAGTGTGATACCGGTAAACATAAAGCCAAGGATGATTCCCATGATCATTAAGGTCTTGGCTGCATTTTTTTCAGCTGGTGCTTTAAAGTTTGGAATCGCATTAGATACGGCTTCTACACCTGTAAGTGCCGAACAGCCAGAACTAAAAGCTTTTAACAGCAGAAACAAACTAACATTGGATACAGCGGCACCTATTTCAGGCACATTCGCATGAACGCCGCCTAGTGCATATTTTATAACACCGGAGATAATCAGAACTACAATCGAAACCACAAACAAATACACTGGGATTGCGATGAATGAAGCCGATTCTGTAACTCCGCGAAGATTAATTATAGTTAGAAGAATGATAACAGATACAGCAATGAGAACAGTATGATTATGAAGACTTGGAAAAGCAGATGTGATCGCATCCGTCCCTGCCGAAGCACTAACAGCTACGGTCAGAATGTAATCCACCAGTAAAGACCCTCCTGCTAGGAGACCTGTCGGAACGCCAAGATTACTCTTGGCTACGATGTAAGCTCCACCTCCTTGCGGATAAGCATAAATCGTCTGCCGATAGGATAAAATCAGAATGGCCAGCAGGCCCAATACGGCTAATGCAATTGGCAGGGAATACCAGATGGCAGTAAACCCCGCAGCCACCAGTACAATCAGAATTTGTTCCGTTCCGTAGGCTACAGACGAGAGCGCATCAGAAGACAGGACAGCCAGTGCTTTCACCTTGGATAACTTTTCATGATCGAGTTCGTTCGACTTCATCGGACGCCCGATCAATAGTCGTTTTACCTTGCTTACCATTGTGGATACAGTTCCTTTCTTTGAGAGCAGAAACGGAAATTCCGCGCGCTGTTTTCATTGGTGGATTTCATAAATGCAGACACTAAAAATAGCATACGGAAATGATCCGCATGCTATGCATGGTCATTATTCCACCTTGCTTACGAGGTTAGCTGGCGGATTCGGGCTGTGGTATATAGCCCTACGGTACAAGTCCAATCGACTCATTCCGATTCACCCCTTTGGCATAAATGCCAAGTTTGGTTCCCCCGTTTTTCCTAAGAAAATTCAGCGCATATTCAACTTCTCACAAGGTCTAATATTAGTCTACAAAGTGTATACAGTAAAGCGTTGAAAAAAATGAAAAAAGAATGAAAAAACATCCAATAAGCGCAAATATAGCGTCTAATTGGATGCTCTCTTTCATTCTCTTCAATTATCCCTCTGCCCCGTGTCTTTAATACCTTTTCACATATTTTGTATCTACAAAGTATGAAATTAAAATCCTAGGTTTTCCTCTGTTTCTAACTCCAACACTTCTTCTTCCTTGCGTCCGTACCAAAGCAAAATACTAATTAAAGCAAAAGCAATTAACGCAAGGATAGGAATCGTAATGAATCCGAAAAAGTTTAAGTAATCCTTATTACATGGAACACCAATCGTACAAGGAAGGACTTTACTTAACGCAGGAATCTTCTGTTCCGCATAATGATAGATTGAGATACTGCCACCAATCAGACTTAATGGAAGTACATAAGGGATGATGCGTTTATCCCCTCGAAACGTCGCGATTCCCAGTAGGATTAACTGAGGATACATGAAAATTCTCTGGAACCAGCAGAGCTTACAGGGTTCATATTTCAATACTTCACTCAAATATAAGCTACCGGCGACAGCAACTAGTGATACAAACCAGGCGAGATACAGGCAGTTACGCTTGCAGAAAGATAGGGACTTTGTCACTTTACCTCCACAGCTTTTACGGCGGTGTTAATTTCAGTTGTAATCGCTTCAATGTCGAAAGGATCGTCTGCCGGTTCTCCATTAATGTAGAGTGAAGGCGTAGTAGTCATACCTGCTTCGCTAGCTAACTGAATGCCATTATTCAGCTCATCTGCATATGTGCGTTCCTTGATATCTTTACGAAGTAGTTCGTAATCAATAGCTAGCTTCTCTTTCTCCGCAAGGCTTACTAGGAAATCCTCAGTCGCCCATTCTTCGCTCTCTTCACCTTGTTGTGCATAAACAGCATCATAGAACTTCCAGAATTCATCATTATTCTGATGATATACAGATAATGCAGCAAGTGAGGCAGTCTCAGAGTCTGGACCAACGAAAGCCATATTTACAAAGTAGAGCGCTGCTTTCCCCTCATTGACAAAATCTTGAACAATTTGCGGTTTAACTGAAGTAGCAAATTGGGAACAAGCTGGACATTTGAAATCTCCAAATTCAACAAGTTTAACCGGTGCATCCTCTTTACCGATCCTTGGCAGCTCATTGTAATTGAATGCTACCGGTTCTCCTGATGTGGCATTTTTTGTGGCATCTTTCGAGGCTAACATAAACAATCCAACAAAAATAATGACTACTAAAGCTATTGAACTGATAATTAAGATTCTCGTTTTCTGCTTTTGCTGCTCCTGTTCTACCCGCCGTTTTTCTTGTTTGCTCAGCTGGGGAACGCTTGTACTTTTATTAGGTTTACTCAAGGAGAATTCCTTTCTGTCCTCTATGGACTAATATAGTTTTTATCATATACATTTAAAATTATATAATTTTAAATCTCTTTTTGGCAAACAATACTGTAAAAAAGGACACAGTGCTATAAGCACTGCGTCCTTAACATTATAAATAAGTTCATTAAGCACCAGCTTCTTCAGTCAATAGCTGTAACTTCAGTAGCTTAATTCGAGAAATTCGCTTATTATCTGTTTCTTCCACAATAAACAAATGATCATCAAATTCTACAGACTGCCCTTTTTGAGGTGGATTAACCTCCAGTTTAGAATACAACCAACCGCCTATCGTATCGTAATCCTCTGTTTCCATATGGATACCCAAAAGATCATTAATCTCTTCAATAAGCATCAAGCCGTCGATGGAGTGTTCATCCTCCCCCAGCTTCTCAACACCAGGACGTTCTTCATCGAATTCATCCTGAATTTCGCCCACAATTTCCTCCATGATATCTTCTAGCGTAACCATTCCTGATGTTCCGCCGTACTCATCAATCAGAATGGCAATTTGTGTCTTCGCACGCTGCATGACCTTCAGCAGAGCACTAATCTGAATAGATTCTGGAACGGTTAGTATAGGACGAATTAATTTATGATAGCTTTGTGCGCGATCCCTAATTAAGTCTTTGATATGAATGAAGCCTAGAATGTGATCCTTATCTCCGTCACAGACTGGATAACGCGTCCTCATTCCATCAAAAGCAACCTCAAGGTTCTCTTCAGTTGAAAGATTATTATTCAGGCAGATCATTTCTGTCCGAGGAATCATGATCTCCCGAGCCATTGTATCAACAAATTCAAAAATATTGTCAACCAGCGCCATTTCGGTATTATCAATTAAGCCACTTTTGTTACTTTCTTGCATGATAATACGGATCTCTTCTTCCGTATGCGCCGTTCCCAGCTCTGAAGCTGGGGCTAAACGGAAGATCCGCAATAAACCACGTGCCAGCCCATTTACGATCCATATCACTGGATACATGATCTTGTAAAACACATTCATCGGTCCAGATGTTAGCAGAAGGACAGATTCAGCCTTGTTAACTGCAATGGTCTTAGGTGCAAGCTCACCAAGTACGATATGCAAGATAGTTATGAACATTAGAGCAATAATCAAAGATACAACATTAACAGTGGTTACTCCAAAACCTATACTTCCTAATAAAGGCCCGATAAGGTTAGCTATAGCTGGTTGCCCCAGCCATCCTAGCGCAAGCGAAGCCAATGTAATACCAAGTTGACAGGCGGATAGATAACCTTCCAAGTTGCGAACGATGCTTCTCGCTTTTAAAGCTTTTTTACTACCTTCTTCAATAAGGGTATCAATTCTACCGCTTCGTACTTTCACCATTGCATATTCGACTGAAACAAAGAATCCATTCAACAATACCAACAGAATAATAAGACCTACGTGTAATATACCGGGTAAAGGGTCGCTCAATTTATAATCCTATCCATCATTCTCCGTACGGATGGATAGGCCCACCTCCTTCGTTTTTTCAAAGTATTGGCATGAAGCTTGCCAGTTGTTCCTTTCAGTATCAATTTCCCAATGGTTTCATCTCCAATCTAGAATCACGAATTTGAATATATACTTTCATTATATAAATATATTGGTTGCATTCGCAAGCATGCGTGTCCTTTCGAAAAAAAATGGGTCTCTTTATTCCCCTTATTATTCCAAAATATCATTATATATAAAGAAAAACCCCTAACCGTTTGGCTTTGGGGTTCATCCGAAAAATATGGACTAGATTAGCGACAGTTTCTCGTTGTAGGGGGATTGCCGATCACACCAGGATATTGATAAGTAAGGGGCTCATCAAATGTAGCATAATCAAAATAAATCATAAGTAATACGGTGCGTTGACCAGTTTCTGGGTCACTGATAATAATGTGGTCACGGCCCGCAGCTTCCAATACACCCTTGTAGATTTTGGCATTCCACTCTTTGTTATTTTCGTACGTATAATAAAATGTACCTACTTTGCCTAAATTCAGTCGGAAAATATTCTCGATATAAGATTGTTCGTACTGTTGTGGTGGGGTTTGGACTACAACCCCTCCTGGTGTCATCGGACTTCCGCTAGTGACTTGTGGCGGCATGCTGCCCATGCCTTGCATGCCTTGCATTCCTTGCATTCCTGTTGACATTGGCATTTGCATACCTGAAGAAACACTACCAATAGTGTAAGTGACGGGACGGTATGGTTGAACGATCATTTAATGAAACCTCCTAAATGTTTATCGGAGCAGCTGCTCCCTTTGGGCACAAAAGAAACTTTACACTAGCTTACTGAGAGAATTACTCATAATAATGAGTAATTCTCTTTTACACAGTTACTCTGCTAATTGCCAATAAATACAGCCGGGCAATCTTCTCCAGTCGGAGTAAAGAAACAATGAGCTTTAAAGCGGCCTGTGTTTTGTTGGTTGTACCAGGTTGGAGGACAATCTCCTACAGGACGGAAGAACCATAAAGCATTGGTCGCTGGCCAAGTTCTTTCACCTGCAATTGCACGTTTGGCAAGACGGATGTCTGCTTCTCTTGCTCGTTGATAGAAATATGATTTCTGCGGCGCTTCGAATCCTCCTGGACTTTGATAGACCATGTCATTCACAGTACGAATGTTCAAAAAATCCAGGCAATTCCCAAGAATCCGATTGACGCCAACATTCCCGACCATAAGCATGCCTAGATCTCCATCTTCTTCCGCTTCCGCTCTCATCAACCGAGCCAGCACCTTTACATCTTCCGAGTTCGTTTTGATGACGGCCACGCTGTCTCCTCCTTGGGGTCGCTTCTTGATTGCAACCTCGTTCTTAACTGCATGCTGTATTGTATGTGCATTAGCCCAAGAGGTGACAGTTCTCGCCTAATTTTCAAATCAGTCGCTTTTCGCTTAGTTGCACATTTATTCGCACATAAAAGCCATCTCCCTGCTCCGATGAATGGAACAGGGAGATGGCTTTAGAATTAATGTATAGCTAATAACTACTCCGCAGTAGAGTATTGTGGCTGTCGCTCAAATCCGTAATATCTAGTTCCTTGATAAGTAAGCATGCCTTTATCGCCTTCTGCACTCATTCCATATTCATGGCCATCTACTTTAAATTCTATTCGACTGCCACCATTCAATTCGTACGTTAAGTAGTATGTTGTACTCGTACGACTTGAACCATTATCTTCTTGAACCTGCTGCCTTATTTCACTTCGTTTGCTAACGATACGGGCAGGGATAGTTAACATGGGTGAGCTATTGTTCCGGCTCCATTGAAGCAAGCCCCTGCCTGCTGATACAGCAAGAATACCAACCATTACAATGAGAAATATCGGCATCACCGTTCCGGAGAAATCAAACATCCATGACAGATCCGGGCCCATTCCCATGACGTTTTCCCCCTTCATACCCATGTAATTCAGCCCTTTACTTAGCTTCGGGCACTTCTGTACATGTATATGCCTCATCTAGTCCAGAAAGCATTAAATTAGTAAGACTAGATGCAAAAAGACCACTTCGCTTTCTTAGAATTCAAGAAATCGAGTGGTCTTTAATCATAGTTTTGAGTGATCAGATTAAGCATGAACGAGGTCTAGCAATTGCTTAGTTTCGTCAGTCTGTTCATCTAACATACCGTTATCTGCCCAGCAAGCTCTGCATTTTTCTTCCGTTTCACACAGGTGAGCGTCATCACAGTTGTAGCAAAGTTGCAGCAGGTTTCTTGTCATATAATCTGTTTCAAAAGTTTTCATTGTAATCTCTCCTATTCGAAAGTTAAGTTTGTGAAAATTTGAACTTGTTCTATGTGTTAAATATATCACACGATCATTTAAATGTCATGTGATTTTTTTCACATCTATAAAGAAAATTTTAATTAAGTTTTTTCCTTATATTCAATCAATCAAAAAACACATAATTACTCTCAAAAAAGAAGCTGTCCCATAAGTAGCAATCACTACTTTTGAGACAGCCCCTATTCACTTTACATCACACGCCAACTAATCCCACCATTCGTAGTCTGTAAGAGGAGCGAGCGTTTTTGTTCTTTTTTCTCAAGCAAAAGCCAACCCAACTCTGAGGAGATAAACTGCATTTTAACAGCCTCTGGATATTCCACAAGCTTAGACTGCAGAACACTGCCCTCTGTAAGGGGGAGCCAAGTGTTCCCTTGATTAACTGTGTGGTAAAGGGTGTTGTCAATGATAGCCCAACCGAATTGTGAATTCAAGAACGTAGGAGCAATCTGATGATTTCCTTCGGTTTGACTCTTTAATCCAAAGGGTGTGAACTTCCAGTTCTCTCCACCATTAGCGGTAAAGTAACCGTGGTAAGTGATCTTCTTTTCCTTATCATTATGGCAGCCCACATCCATCCAGCCATTAGATTTACTATCATTGAAGAACTCTGGTTTGCCAGTAATCACTCTGTCACAGCCTTCTAGTCGTTCGTTTAACAGAAAAGGTGGTCCCGGATTCCAACTCTGACCACCGTCCTTGGTCATAAAGATCTTAGGAAGGGCACCTGTCTGCAGAGTCACAAATCCATCTACACGGTTCTTGAATATCATTCCAGTGCTTACACCTGTTAATGGTATCGAATGATTTGGAAGGTTCGGATTATATTGTTCATTCTGCATCACTTCTTCCCATGTGGCCCCACCGTCTGACGTTGAATAGAGGGCCTTGTTCTCTTTATTAGAAGTAGCGTTCGAGGAGGTCAACAACCATCCCTGTGTTGGTGAATTGAAATAAACGGAAGTTACATCATTATCGTCACCTAGTGATGAGATTTTCCAGCTCTTCCCTCCATCTGTAGTTCGTAACACTATGTTCTCTGTCGTACCAAATGCACTTCTTATAATCCAACCATGATTAGGGTCAGTAAAAAAAATGCCTTTTCCATAGACAGGGGTGGAAGTGAACTGCACATTTGGCGCAGGAGAAATATTAGCCCACGTCGCTCCATTATCATGGGTAACGTACAAACGAAGTTCATTTTTTGTAACACCCCAGACCATGCCCACTGTCTCACTAAGCAGATGGAAACCCGTAATTCGAGTTTGAACTTGATATTTTGGGCCACTCTCATTGTTAGTATTGTTACTAGGTGGTGTAATCAGGGTAATCGTCTGTCCTTCTTCCGGCGCTTCTGTAGGCTGTGGCTGTGGAGAAGGCTCCGGTGGAGGTGAAGAACATGCCGAGACTATCCACGCTAAAAAAAATAGCATCATAAACATTCTTAGTGTTTTCAATCCCGCAGTCCTAGATGTCAATGCCCTCTCTCCTCTCAATTGAAATCTTATTTATGATTCAACTTACTATTACGGTAGCCGTATAGAAAATAGATTAGAAGTCCAAGACCCGTCCAAATAAGAAATCCAATCCATGTCTCACTACCTAGATTATACATCAAATATCCGCATGTTGCCGCACTTAGCAACGGAATGAAAGGTACCCAGGGTACCCTGAAACCTCTTTTCATGTTGGGATGAATAACCCGCAGGGCAATTACACCCAAAGAAACAACAAAAAAGGCAAACAGTGTTCCAATGCTTGTTAAGTTAGCCAAGCGATCCAAAGGTATAAAGCCTGTTAATACAGCTATAATGATGCCTACCATCCAAGTACTTCGTATAGGCGTCTGTGTTTTAGCATTGATCTTAGACAATCCTCGCGGCAAAAGACCATCACGAGAGATTGCAAACAACAGTCGAGTTTGACCGAACAGCATAACCAGCAGTACTGTGGTCATTCCCGCTATAGCCCCAACCGAGATCAGTCCCGCTATCATATCCTGATTTACGACACGAAGCGCATAAGAAACGGGATCGCTAACATTGAGATCTGTATAGGGTACAATACCCGTTAATACGAGTGAAACTAGAATATACAATACAGAGCATATGGCAAGGGATGAAATAATCCCTATAGGCAAATCGCGCTGTGGCTGCTTTACTTCTTCTGCAGCAGTCGATATCGCATCAAAGCCTATGTAGGCAAAGAAAACAGTAGCTGCACCGTTAACAACGCCTTGATAGCCAAATGGTAGGAATGGAGTCCAGTTCTCTGGTTTAACATAGAAGATTCCCGTTACGATAAATAAAAGCACTACAGCTATTTTGATAACAACCATAATTGCATTAAAGCGAGCAGTCTCTTTAGTCCCCCGTGTCAGCAAATAGGAAATTAGTAAAATGATAATCACTGCTGGTAAATTAATAATGGTACCTGCTTCGGCATTATACGCCCCCGATAGTGCTGTAGGAATATGAATCCCAAAGCCCTCCAGAAGTCCCTGCAAATAGCCTGACCACCCACTGCTTACTGCGGCTGCTGCAACGCCATATTCTAACACCAGGTCCCACCCTAATATCCAAGCGAGCAGTTCTCCAAAGGCTACATAACTATAAGCATAGGCACTGCCGGAGACAGGGATGGTCGATGCGAATTCTGAATAACAAAGAGCTGACAGCACGCATGCAAAAGCGGCTAGCAGGAATGAAATGACAAGCCCAGGTCCAGCGTGTTCTGCTGCTGCTACTCCTGTCATTACAAAAATACCAGTACCGATGATCGCCCCTACTCCTAGCATCGTAAGATCAAACGCACCAAGCGTTTTGTTTAGCTTGATTGCACCGGAGTTTGAAGGTGCAATTAGCGGTTTTTTGCGAAATAAATCCATACTTACATTCTCTCCTGTCTTATCTTGGTGTTAAACTGATTTGAGAATTACTATTTAGTATGCCCAAAATGGGGTAATGAATTAAATAAGACATGCTTGAAAACAATAACGTTAACGATTATGATGAACAAGATTAAAAGCTAAAAATTTTAAATACTGAGGAGATGAAATCATGCCCCCGAAACCCAATCGTGTCGTAGTAATCGGCACTGGAGCAGTTGGTACAACAACAGCCTATACACTACTGCTACGGAGACGTATGCCTGAGCTCGTACTTATTGACGTTAATCAAAAGAAAGCACTTGGAGAAGCGTTGGATATGAATCACGGCATGCCTTTTGTTGGTGGTGTGAAGCTATGGGCTGGTACATATGAAGATTGCCGTGAAGCGGACATCATCATTGTAACCGCCGGTGCATCACAAAAACCGGGAGAAACCCGGATAGATCTGCTCCGTAAAAACATTTCAATTTTCAAAGATATCGTTCAAAAAATCACGAAATATAATCAACATGCGATACTACTTATTGCTACTAACCCTGTAGATATTTTGTCATATGCCACTTTGAAAATAAGCGGATTTGATCGCAGACGAGTAATCGGTTCAGGAACGGTGCTAGATAGTGCGCGGTTTCGCTACCTGATCGGTCGCCACAAAGAAATTGATCCTCGCAGTATTCACGGACAAATTATAGGCGAACACGGAGACTCGGAGCTTCCGGTTTGGAGTCTAGCGAATGTAGCCGGGATCGATCTCGGTTTTGACGAAGCAGAACAAGATGAAATATTCCAAGATACTAAGAATGCCGCTTATGAAATTATTGATGCCAAAGGTTCAACCTCTTACGCAATAGCACTAGCACTTGACCGTATTGTAGTCTCCATTCTGCATAATGAAGGTTCTGTGTTAAATGTTTCTACTTTATTAAATAACTATAACGGGGTTTCGGATGTCTACCTTGGCGCCCCTTGTGTCGTAGATCGTTCCGGGGTACGAGAAGTACTGAATCTTCCATTGAATGATACAGAACAAGCTCTATTCCAGAAATCTGCTGAGAAGCTTAAAGCTGAGATAGCTAAGCTAGAACTATAAGCAAGTGAAGAATTGCGGCTGTCCCGAATGTCATGAATCATGGCTGGGGATAGCCTTTTTTATGACAGCAGAACAGCAACCACTTCAAACGATTCAGGCTGCAGCAGCGCAACAGGAGAGAATCCCTTGTCAAAGACGAACGAATCCCCTTCCAAAATGACTCATACCTTCCGTTTAAGAAGGCTATATGAATTTTGTTACCAAACGCAGCCAATGGTCCTTTGATTAGCGTATCATCTAGTTTGAATTTCAACTCAATTTCAGGTTTGATTTCAATGATACGTTCCGCTGCTTCCATTACTTCGGTATGCTCCCGCTTCTCGCTGGCATCCCATAACTTCAGTTCTCTTTCCGCCTGTTGGCGCTCTTCATGACTCTCATCTGGCCACTTGGTCTCGACATAAGTCTGTACATATTCCATGACTTGATTTATTTTTTAGGGGCCTTGACCAGCTCCGTGTGCGGGTTTTTCTCTACTTTTCGTTTGGCTACCCAAGTGAATTCCCCGTCTAGAAATTTCTTGATTTCACTGTACTCATACTCTTCGTCATCCAAAGTTGATAATGCTTGTACGACTTTGGGCCTTTTTCCTCTCCACCTTCAATTTGGATCACATAAAAGGAAAGGAATTGTACTTTAAACTTCATTGCCACGTCCCTTTTCTAGTTAGCCGTTCATAGCGTAGTTCTCCCTATCAAATCTGAACTTGCAATTTCGACATGGCTTCTTCCTTCTCCCGGCTCGTGATATGCGTGTAAACCGTTGTAGTCTGAATGGAAGAGTGTCCGAGCAGTTCTTGTACCGTTCGCAGATCCGCCCCTTTTCGTAACAGCATGGTAGCGAAAGAATGTCGAAGCTTATGGCTGGAATATGGACGACGTTGTGCAGCAGGCACATCCCTTTGGAAACGATCGAAGGTGTCCGTAGCGATTTGCTGGATGCCGCGTATGGACAACCTCCGTCCTTTTTGGGAAATGAACATTGCCTCCTCTTTACTGCGCCAAGGATTTAATCGTTCTTCTATTGCCAGATCGAGAAAAGGTACCACATCCTCTGGAATCGGTACATTACGCCATTTACGTCCCTTACCGAACACTCGGAGTGAATGCCTTTCTACATTATAATCACTTAAATTCAGCGTGTGGACTTCCCCCACCCGAAGCCCCATATAGGACATGAGCAAAAAGACTGCTAAATTACGGCCTTTATATTTTCCATCTATGGAAGACAAAAATCGCCCCAGATCACTTTCATCTAAGTAGACCGGCTCACGATTGATCTCAGTTTTAGATTTCTTGATTCCAGCTGCAGGATTGGTTAGGAGCATTTCCAGCTCAATTAATGCCTTAAAAAAACAGTTAATAGAGGCATGCTTCCGGTTACGGGTAGCATCACTTACTCCACGTTCACGGACTGAAGTAAGAAAGGAAATAACATGCAGCTTCTTCACCGTCTCTAGTTTTTTACCATTCAGACTGTCTAGAAACTGTCTTACATCTGTTAAATAGGATTTTTGCGTATAGGGAGTGTACCCGGCATCCTTCATCCAGATTAAAAAAGCCTCAAGCCCTTCTTCGTAGTCTTCACTCCACTCATTCATGGCTTCGAGCCTCCCCTGATTTCGACAATCTATTGTACCACAGAATAGCTACGAGATTTATATTTAACTTCTCCATTGTTCAGCATGCTTGTGTACGCTTGATAGAAACTCAGTAAGTACAGGCGATTTCCATTTCTTATGATGATAGGCTATTTGAGTAGCAACACGCTGTGATTCATCATTCCAATTCAATCTAGCTAGCTTGCCTTCCGCCAATTCGTTGTTCACTGTAACTTGTGGAATAAATGAGATGCCTAGACCGGCCATAACACACTGCTTGATCGCCTCAATGCTCCAGAACTCTAGCGTAGGGTCAGGAAATACCCCGTGACTGTTCAAATACCTTTCAAACAAAGTACGGTAGCTACAACCAGTCTCCGTATGTAGTATGGTTTCTCCCTTAAGATGAAGCGGCTCTACCACTGGAAGACTCATTAAGGGATGATCCGGTGGGGCGATCAGGGTCATTTGTTCATGCACCAGTGTTTCTATATTCAGATCTTTATCTTCCGTCTCTGGTTGCAGTAAGAAGGCCAAATCCAGTTCACCGGAACGGACTAAATCCGTTAGCTCCCAGCAAGCCCCAGGCTTCAGAAGAATTTGGACCTTTGGATATTTCACGCGAAATTCCTTGATAATGCCTGGTAAGCGAAAAGCAGCCAGAGATTCAGGTGCACCAATCCGTAAAGACCCTGTTAGCTCACTCTCGGAGCGAAGAGCATCTTGCGCTAGAGAGTGCATTCTGGAGATCTCTTGAGCGAATGGGAGCAAACGGCGACCTGCATCGGTTAAGATGATCTTTTTACTAATCCGATCGAATAAAGGCTGACCAATTTCAGTCTCTAGCGCCTGAATTTGTGCGGTGATACTGGATTGTGCATAATCGAGCTTCTGTGCAGCGCGTGTGAAGCTACCCGTCTCCACTACGACTATAAAGGTAAAAAGATGACGTGATTCCATACGTGCCCCCTGAGTGATAGTAACCCATCGGAATTTCGAATGGATACTATTCAAAAATTCTGTTTTTCCAATGGATCTATTATCTGCTACTCTAAAACAAAAGACAATGAAAGCAGGATTAAAAACCATGAAAGATTCAAGTTCAAACACTTTATTAAGAAACATCGGCATGCCGCAAGCCATAGCTCTTTATATCGGCGCTGTATTGGGCTCAGGGGTCTTAATCGTCCCCGGGCTGGCCGCAGAAATGGCTGGTCCCGCTTCATTGCTGGCATGGGGATTTATGACGCTGTTGATTTTGCCAATGGCCTTATCCATGGGTCTACTCTCTGCCAAATTCCCTAACGCTGGAGGCGTGTCCCACTTCGTTACCCTTGCTTTCGGACCTAAAGCTGGATCTTTAGTGGGCTGGTTCTTCCTGATGTCCGTTCCGATTGGTGCACCTGTCGCTGCGTTGACCGGAGCTGGTTATATGACAGCCGCAATGGGCTGGGATGAACCTGCGAGAATTACTATCGCTGCTGTTATGTTGGCCATTGGCCTAATTATAAACTGGATTGGCATGCAGGTGGCGGGAAAGGTACAAATTGCGGTAGTGATTGCGATTGTAGCTGTTCTCGTTTTCTCCTTTGCTACTGCGCTTCCTCGGATGGAGGTTGAACACTTTACTCCCTTTGTCCCACATGGCTGGATGAGCATTGGTCAGGCTGCAGCAATCTTATTTTGGTGTTTTATTGGTTGGGAAGCTGTCTCACATCTCTCTGAGGAGTTCAAAGATCCACAACGGGCTGCAGTTAAAGGTGTAACCATCGCTGCTATTATTGTTGGTATTCTATATTTCTTATCCGCTTTAGCTACGGTTGGCACACAAAGCTACCTTAAAGGTGGTTCGAGCACCTCACTTGTCTGGATCATAAGCCAACCACTTGGACATTGGGGAGGATTTATCGCAGGTCTTACAGGTCTGTTCATTTGTACCGCCACCATTATCGCTTATGCCGGTGCCGCCTCGTGCGTGGCTTATGCGTTATCACGTCAGGGCTATGCGCCGCAATGGATGGGAAGACTATCCAAACCGTATCATACCCCTATCGGTGGGATAGCCTTCCTGTTCCTCTGTTTTATAATGGTGATGTCACTGTACGGTAGCGGAACGATATCAATAACTACTTTGATCCAGTTTCCGAATGCGACATTTATCCTGACTTATATCGGAGGCTGTGCCGCTGGGATACGCCTGCTCAAAGGAAGTCGTTTAGGTGTGACGATTAGCTGGATCTCTTTTCTAGCTACTGCTGCCGTTTTTCCGTTTACAGGCTGGGCGATAGGCTATCCGCTGCTTATTACTTTGATGTTTATTTTGATCTTTCGTATCAAACGTAAACAAGCGGTTCCCGGAATGAAGGATTTAAGTCATGAAATTTATGAGGGTTAACGAAAGATGTTAAAAAGATCAGAAACCCGTAACCAGTCCTTTATCAGGATTGGTTACGGGTTTCTTCTAATTCATTTTCGTTTCACCATTCGTTTAGATGGTTATGGAATGAAGAGGGTAACTTATACTATGACCAGACAAAGGAGACGATACATCATGCCAAATCAACCAAAGATCATTCTTGAGCCAGCAGCGCAGAAATTTGCCGATGATAATTCAAAACCTCCATTCCTTCCTGATCTTGGACCAGAAAAAGGTCGTGAAACGGTAGATACAGTACAATCCAGTGAGATATATAAATCTGAAGTCGATATTGAAGATCTTATGGTGCCAGGAGGGCCTAACGGGAATGTTTCTATTAGAATTGTTCGGCCCCCTAGCTCCTCTTCAGCGTCGTTGCCAGTGATTCTTTACATTCATGGTGCAGGCTGGGTGTTTGGTAATGCACATACCCATGACCGTCTGATCCGTGAACTAGCTGTTGGAGCGGAGGCTGCTATTGTTTTTCCAAATTATAGGCTCTCTCCAGAAGCTAAATATCCTACAGCAATTGAAGAAATCTATGCTGTTCTGAAATGGATAGCTGAACAGGGAAGTAAACATGCCCTTGATGCTAGCAAGTTATCCATAGGTGGTGATAGTGTCGGTGGGAATATGGCAGCTGCCATTACTCTGATGGCTAAAGAACGCAGTGGTCCTAAAATAGGGAAACAACTTTTGTTCTATCCGGTAACGGATGCCTCATTTGATACCGAATCCTATCATGAGTTCGCCGAAGGATATTTCTTATAGCGGGACGGTATGAAATGGTTCTGGGATCAATATACCACTGACCCTGAGGAGCGGAATCAGATCACAGCGTCCCCGCTTCGTGCTAGTGTAGAGCAGTTACGCGATCTACCCGAAGCACTAGTCATAACGGGTGAAGCAGATGTTCTACGTGATGAAGGTGAAGCTTATGCCGCTAAATTACGTGAAGCAGGAGTCACTGTCACCGCAGTTTGCTTTCAAGGGATCATACATGATTTTGTGATGCTAAATCCTTTAGCTGAAACCAATGCCAAAAAAGCCGCCATCAAGCTGGCTACCACTTGGTTAAAAGAAGGATTCTAATATAAACAAAGGAGCAACACGCCTCTTAATACACGAGCCCTGCTGCTCCTTTACTACACTAATTCTGACTGCGTGAAATATAAGTTAACATAATATTAAATATGTTAACTTATATTTTCTCTCATACGACTGTTCAGCTCAATCGAGTCATTATTCCCTATCTGGAAGGTTGTTCCAGAAGAAATGGATAACACTTTGACGTATTTCATACAAACATCCGATCCCAAAGGATGGGACAGTATCTTAAACTCATCGTCTTCCACATCACAATTTAACCAAACAGGAATTGGTTTTAAAAAGAGTGGATTCTCCTCATTGCAACTATCCATTGCTTGTGTGTTAGACAACGAAGTTTCTTTCTTCCCAACAAAACTTGATTGAATACGCTCGGTAGATCCGCAGATGAATATGGAACTGTTAGATAAATTGTTAATATAGACATTTTGAATCCTCGAGTTGCGCATAGGCGATTAACTTCTATCCTGAAGGGTGGCATCAGACGGGACTATCCCTTTATCACTGGGCTCACACGCAATGTTTTCCGTTATGTTGTCATAAAGAGAGGAACAAGTAATCGTCTGAGTATCCCCTACTAAAAACACTGATGAACCCGAGATCGAAACCACCTTTACTGCATTTACATTTATCTCTCTGTTAATCACGGTTACTTTCATGCGGCTCCCGCCTTCCGGTTATGTTTATTTCCAAATGCCGCTCTACTGCCGTAACAATATCTCGTTTGATTTGTTCTACAATAGAAGCACTTTCCTCTTCTGTGTATCCACGCCCATCCTCTCCAGTAGGGAGCTGGCTTACATACTCGTTAATCCGCCCATCCATCTGATTCAGCAGGTCCTGGGTTACCATTTGGACGTATTGCTCATCAATACTCAAGTTCTGCTCTCTTTCTAGTCGTGAAAATTGCGATGGAACTTCCTCTTGCACATACTTCAGAATCTGTGGACGAATCTTATCAGATAACGCCGTTGTACCTGCTTCCTGCGCCCCGAGGGGTTTTCCATTGACTATCGCTTCATCAAGATTATTCCCCTCATTTGGTGTTATGCCTATGTTTAAAGTGCCTTCCAGCTTCTCGATTTTCAATTGTTCAAAATGATAATTTATAGGCCCTATACTTGCAGTTTTATTGTTCTTTATGCTGTCTATGTCACCTTGTAAATCTTGGAGCTGTTTCTCTAGCAGTTGAATCTTTTCTGATTGTACTCTTAATGCATTAAAGACTTGTTGAACATAATACGGGTGCATACAACCCCCTCCTATGGTTTATTGTATGCGAAGGATAAGAGCCTAATTCTAGCGTGTATATAGTTCAGTTGGTGGAGGCAAGCGTACAAGCGGTGAATCACTTACCGCTGGTGATGGCTCAGGAGATGAATCCGGAACATCACTAGACTGATAACTATGAGACAAGGCATTAATTCGGCCGGAAGTGCCGATCTGCAGTACCGATGAATTTGAAATCGTACCAATTTTTAGATGATTGACCGATATGCACTGATATACCGTAATATTCATGTAAACCCACCCTTAAGGAGGCGATACTTGATCCACCACATCTGAATCCATCGTGTTCGTACTACTGGCTGCATTATTCGTAATGTTTGTACCTATAGAGTCACCTATGGAGAAGGAGTTGGCACCGGCATAGATTTTAGAGTTACTGCTCAAGATAACGGATGCCGTATTTCCTACTAAAACTGTGGAACTAGGGCCCACGTTGTTGATTTTAATGTTGCCGATGATCGAAACCACCAAACCACTCCTCCCTTCGGAATGATAACCTATTCTATGTAGATATTCGCCCAGATGTCACTGAGTAAGTCATACGCCCATACAATGGATTAAAAATGAAGGAGGTTCAGCGTTCATGAGACCGAATAAATCGAACCCTTTAGATTGGATGAACGAAGATCCCTTTTTTAAGAAAAAGTTATCCTTAAAGTCGCTTGAAGAGCAATGGAAGCTGGATCCAAGCCAGATTGATGGATATGTTGAAAAGATAATCAGAGAAGCTACCGCAGCGACCTCTTCCTCATTTACGAACGAAACCTCAAGTGTGCAATTTGAACATCTGGACACACATAATTATCTGATCACGAAAATTCGTATTCCAAGTGGAATTCACCCCGAAAGTATATGGGCACAAATCAACCGAACACAAATCAAATTAAATGGTCTTGGAAAAGATCATAACGAGATCATCCCGCTCCCAGTTCCAGTCAATCCGGATCAGAGCAGAGGCACTTATAAACAAGGCTCATTGCAATTCAGAATGCTCAAAATGTCATCAGGTAGATTTAGAGATATCGACATCCGTTATTTATAAAAAACCCCTTAAAACCCCTCCAATTCACTCGTCCAAGTGTCCCTGTCACCTCAAAAAAACGTCTTAAAATCAAAACAGCGTATAATTTAAGTTATGCGCTGTTTTTTAAGGGCATTTTACAGCCTTTTTCGCTTCCTTTTCAGCATAAAATAGCTCCCCGATTAAACGCTGACATTTATTCCTTTATAAATATCTGACGAACATACTCGTTCAATCCAACTTGAACTTCTAGTCTTCCTCGCTCATACGATAGGATATCAATGACAAAGGTGGGGACTAGTTATGTCCAAAAATAAGCGCGGCAAAGCACTTTGGCGTATTCCATCCCGGGGCAGGGGAACATGCCTGATCTGCGGCAGCACACGAATTAAGCTCTTGTATATCGGAAAAGGACTTTCAGGTGAGAAGGTTAACGTATGTAAGAAATGCGAGGGTAAACAAGTAACTTAAATTGAATCGCTCTTCACTAAGACGACGGATTGCCAAACAAATAAAGTGCGACCTATCATCGGACCAAGTAAATCCAAATGATGGACTTTGCTTAATCTGCTCGATGAATATGATGCCGCACTTTTCTTTGTAATCCGTTACATAAAAAACTTTTAAATTTCGATACGATATCGTCTTTCCTCACTAGTTAAATTGAATCCGACAGATTCATAAAGACGCAATGCAGAATCATTATTTGTTAGCACCATCAAATAAGCCTCTTCAAGTCCATGCGTTCTAAAATAGTTCAATGCTTTGGAAAGCATATACTTAGCAATCCCTGATCTTCTCCATGGCTCCAGTACAAATACATTTTCAATATAACCACTTTTCTCTTCCTGCCATACCATCAAGCTACCTACGATCCTCTCCTCTTCCCGAACAACCATCGAGCTCCAACGAGGATTTTGTTTAAACTCAGATAGCCGTTCTTTCCCTAGAGGGGTTTCTGGCCAAACCTCAGCTTCCAATTCTAAATAATGATCTTCTTCTTGAGGTGTCTCCATCATCCAAGTTGCGAAATCAAACTCCTTACTTAGTTCTGGAGCGGAAAAGGTGTCATTAAGATTATGATTCATTCTAAATAAGCTATTGTAATGACAGAAGCCCTTTTCTTTTTCAAAAAATTGTGTGTTCGCGATCTCCGATGAGTTATTCCCCACACATAGAGTCGTTTTATATTCTTTTGATAAAGTTTCCTTTAAGTCTAGTGCTCTCATGAGGAGTGTTTGATACATACTATCTAATAAATCATAATCTTGCTCTCGTTCAGTTATTGTTTTCAAATTCAGGTATATGGAGTGCCTACTTTCTTCAGAACGCCCAGGTGGCACAATATTCATGATCTCTACTTGTCCTTTAGCCACCATTTTACCGTTCTCAAAGGCGCAGTACACATTCGCCCAGTTATCCTCATCCCCAACCCACCAAAAAACAGCGTTTTCCTTTGAAGTAACTGAGTCGTATAATCCACCAAGTAATGGCATGTCTGCATGCTCAAAATTGCGAATGGTTATTCCTTCTGCTGGATGAATTAAAGAATTAGTCAAGATAACTCCCCTTTATTCTCATAATTTATGTACTATATTGATAGTAGCACATTCCTTGTACTTCTTTTGGTAATTAATAGGTTTAACTAAGAATTACACATTGTTACAAAAAAAAGAGGACGTAAACCATAAGGTTCACCTCCTCTGTTCACTTATGTAGTTATAGACTACGACTCCTCACCAGAAGCCCTCGAGATAATAAAATAATCGTTGAAAGGCACCAGTCCATAGCCCTCAATTTTAGTATAACCACTACTTAATAGTGCAGTGATTCTTTGCTCAGCTCTAGGAATGGCCTTGGTAATCATCGCATCTACCTCAAAACAATCATAGAACTCCTTCTCAATTAAGGAGAGGATCTCTGTAAGAACTACTTCATTCTCCAGTTTTGAGATCAGATCGAGCCTTAGGACACCAACCACCCCTATACCTTCAACTCTCTCTTTTCTCGCAAAAAATTCAGTGGTGCCAACAGCCTTATCACTATTCTTCTCCACGATACTAAAACGCACGTAACCTTGCTGCTCATATTCAACCAGCCAGAATCGTATACAGCTGCTCATCTCTTCTATCGTTTGAAAGTTAAAATCGTTATTACAGTTATCACTATTGAAGATCGGGATAGAAGCAGCGTCAGAATAACATTCTAACAAGTCCGCAGCGTCTTCCTCTTGAACCAATCTATACAAGAACCCCTCACTTTCAAATACCGAACATACCTGATATGGATTAATGGACATCCTAAAACCCTCCTTCTCTGTGCTAAGAAATACAAGTCTTCCGGCTATAACTGTCGAATAATGGACTGACCTAATTAGATAAAAAGCCGCCATTAAGGCAACTTACTTATCAACTAAGTTCATGTTGCAATCTGGAAATTAAAGTTCTTTCCTGGTTATTTTTTAATTTTGAAAAAGAATGGCTCCTGACCCTCTATTGATCATCTCGGGTAATACTTCATTAACCGAAAGTACGGCGAGCAGCAAATAACTGTTTATTTGTTCTAACACACTTTGAGGTGTAGTTTCCAGCACATGAGTGAATTTATCCCACCCTGCATACGGACTGAATTCTAGTACATCGATTGAACCAAGCTCTTTTATTATAGCTTGAAAGGCTTGTTTTAAAGCTGCTAAATCTGTCACATCCGCTACAAAAGATTGTGCTTCAATGTTTAGTTTTTTAAGTTCACTTATAATCATTGATAATTTCTCTATGATATATTAAAGTAACAGCTGTTGCTTTAATTGCTAATATACAGCTACTAATTTAATGTATCAATCAACAATCAACCTGCAAATGTTGCTATAGCAACAAGATTGAACAATTGTTGGGTAGGAGTGAAGTAATGGCTACTAAAGTAAATAATATGCGTATAACACAGACTAAGCAGTCTTTAATTGACTCCTTTTTACGGTTAGTTTCCCTGAAGGATTTTGAGAAAATAACAATCGTAGACATAACAAAGGGAGCTAAAGTTAATCGTGCCACATTCTATGCACACTTTAACGATAAATACGAATTATTGGATTACATTATGGGCGATTCCGCATCCGCTGCCATTGTAAAACACACTAAAGGTGAAATGAAATTCGATCAAGAAGGCATCACTCAACTTGTATTATCGGTATTCGATTTCTATAAGCAACCGAACATACAATGTCGCAGCAGTTATATAGGGATGGTTGTACCTCAATTGAAAGAGAAGATTTTAAATGAGTTGATGGTTCACTTGTCAAAAGCTTTAAGACATATCTATCCAGATAACGAGAAGAACTTTTATGTACCTATTATTGCACAAGTGATCCATGAAGGTGTCTATCAATGGTTAACAGCGAATATCAATATGCATCAAGAAGAAGTCGCCAAGAGAATCTCATCATTAGTAGTAAGTGGGCTTCAATCATCTGAACGAGAGTTTTCCAGCGATCTCACAGGGAGTAATAGCCACAAATGATTTGAAATTAGGAGGTCTCCATACCTATCTGCTCCGTTCACTATGCGGCCGGGGTCGTCATTCAACAGACGGCCCCGGCTGCTTATGACGCGGAGTATTTAGTTACTCTTTTTTACGCATGATATCGTATGCCTTCACTTTGGTCCCTTGCGTAGAACCGATACGCTTATAATGTTTTACGCATTCCCCAAAAGATTTAATTGCCAGGACACGCCAAAACGATCCGCTACCCAGCCAAATTTAGGACTGAACGGATAACTTCCCAGAGGCATTAGGACCTGTCCACCTTGACCTAATTCTTCAAAGACCTTTTCAATTTCGGCTTCACTCTCACAATTCACATATAAGGATACCGCCGGAGTAAAGGTGAATCCATGCTGCACATGGCTATCTATACACATAAAAACTTGTCCATGTAATGTAAAAGAAGCCCGCATAACACTCCCTTCAGTCCCTGCTTCGTTCGCTCCATAGCGCTTAATGCTGATGATTTCGGAATCATCAAATAAAGAAGTGTAGAAATTCATTGCTTCTTCTGCCTTGCCTTCGAACATTAGAAAAGTCATGATCTTTTGATCCATTTCCTTCATGATTGTCCAGCTCCTTACTGTGATTTAATATAAATCATCTCATATCATTAACGCTTTCGTATACTTTCAAACGGGCATACACGGTTTCGAGAACAGGATATGCGCTTTGACCCGGTAAAGCCATACCCAGAAGTGCACCATGCAGATGGTCTGCCTCTACAGGCAATTGCTTATGCATATCCCGATGCATGGATGAAGTGAATTCGGGTAGCACAGAAAGCATCTTTTGCATCGTAGAAGCTGTCATTTCTGGTCCCACAGGCATTCCTGCTTTTTGAGCCAGGCTCACAATCTCTTGTAGAAGCTGCTCATAGATAGCACGTGCAGGTGATGAGGCTAAAATAGGCCCAACAGAGCTATCCATTAAAGTTGTAATCCCACTTAGACTAGCTACGAATATATATTTCTGCCATACTTCGCGCTGAATGTCAGAACTTAACATCACAGTGAATCCCGCATTATCCAAATGACCAAGAAGCAACTGGGTTCGTTCTGATTCCCCACCCGTCCATTCACCAAATACAATACTATGGAACGAGCTACTTTGAACGATAGTGCCAGCAGAATCTAGCGTTGTTTCAATATAACAAAGACCACCTAGTACATGTTCTGGACCAAAACGCTTCTGCAAAATGCTAAAATGATCATATCCATTGAGGAGCGGGAGTATCAGTGTATGTTCACCGACGTAGGGCTCAATGTCATTCATTACCTGAAGCAAATGGTAAGCCTTAACCGCTATAACAATGCAGTCGAAAGGTTCAGTCCCTTCCCTATATGTAATCGTTCGCACAGATGTCTGTATATCCCCATGAACACTTTTTACCATCAAACCGTCCGCTTCTAACCGAATCTTTTTGGCAGCACGAACGAGAAAAGCAACATCTTCTCCTTTTTGAACTAGACGACCTCCGAAATACCCACCTATAGCGCCTGCACCCACGATAAGAAAACGCATGATAATCTCTCCTTCTTTTTCCTTAATTTGAACAAACAAAAAGACCTTTTAGCTATCTGCTAAACAGGTCCGAAAGGCAAAAAAAGTGTCAAGTATCGACCGTTCTTTTGTCTCGGTCCTTACGGATCAGAGCAAAATCCAACGAGTTCACCTCCATGGCTACAAGTGAATTATTATTCATATATCAAAACCTATTAGAGCACCATTCGATAATTAATCGATACAGCCTCCGGAAAGTATAGCAAAAGATAACATTCCTGTACAAGCATAAACGCCTTCGGCGTCCCTAAAGGACGGTAAGCGTCTATGCGAGAAATAGAAGGATAATGTATCGCGTGAAATTTATACTTTCTTATATTTTAACAATTTTTAGATAACTCTTCTTAAAAACTAGTAGTTTTGATCCATAGCTTGGAGATATCTAGGAAGCCAAATGAGCCCGTATGAAGGCCAAACAAGCTTTGATTAAGCTGTGCTTTTTTATTCATATGACAGCCATGTAACACCCAAAAGTTGTCTCTAAGCACACCTTCCGCCTGGTCCAGTAACTTAATTCTTTCCTCCTTAGGGGATTGCGTGAATTCGTCTAGTAGCTTTGAGAATAACATGACCTGATCGTTCTGCAGCAGTGAAAATAAATAATTAGATTTATTATTAAAGTAGTTAATCATACCCCACTGCCAGTCATCTTCAAGAACCTCTTCAACAAGCAGGATTTCAGCGGTGTTCTTTTTCTTTATGGTTTCTGAGTTAAATTCATTGAATAAATTGAGTTTAATTTGCAGTCCAACTGAAGCAGCCCGTTCTTGAAACCACAAAGCTTCTTCTCGCTCTTCTTTTTTATCTTTAGTAGCAAATGTTAAGGTTTCTCCTTGATATCCACTCGCCAATAACAGGTTTCTTGCGTGCTCCAAGGCAGGCTCTACGAAATCCCTCTTACTGCTCTCCCAAGGTAAAAAGCTATCAGCAGGAGTAATACGGTTCCCTCCTAACTCCTTAATTAAAGCCGCTCGACTGTAAAGTATACGAATCGCCTGCCGAAATTGTAGATTTTGATGAATGCCTTCCTTATGGAAATTAAACAGGATATATCGGCATCCCAGGGCAGGGTAGTCAATACTGTGGTTACAGATGATATTAGGTAATAGCTCTCCTTGAACGGGATTTGGTAGTTCGTACAATCGTTCATTTGAAGCTTGTTCTGGCAAATACCAAATCTCCACACGATCTAGCAGCGGGCGAATTCCGTAATAATAATCAAAAGCCGTTAGGACTAACACATCTTCATTTAGATCTAGTAAACGGTAAGGTCCTGTTCCACTCACTTCATTAGCGAGATCTACATCAAAAGGAAGAATCGACATATGAATACAACTGAACATGTGGAGAAAAAAGAGATTCGGACGAGATAGTTCGAACCGGATCCGGTGATCACTTTCGAGTTCAACTCGCTCAATATCCTTATACAGACTTAACGCCGGACTGTTCAAGTCTATAAGCCGCTGAAATGTCTCTTTTACATCTCTCGAGGTCATAATCCTACCGTGATGGAACCGCACACCCTTACGGAGATAAAAAATATAACTTGTATGATCTTCATTGGCTTCCCACATATGAGCCAGTCCGGGGAGAAAGGAATCACTAGCCGCATCATAGGTAACTAATGTGCTATAAATTTGTCCAAGTAAGTAGGATTCAAACGCGGTGTATACATATGCTGGATCCAGTACTTCCAAATGCCGATTACGTGTTATTCGCAAGACGTCCAATCCTGATGTCGACTCCGATTCACTACGGAAGCCCATCTGCTTGTTTAACACCATTAACAACCGTTCCTTTAATGGATCGCTAACTTGGCCACGACTTAATAACTCTATGGCTTCCTTAATCTTTCCTTTACTTATTAGTTCCTGAAAGTTGCCCTCCAGCACTTCTTCAATCGTTCGTAGAAAAGTTAACTGCGATATATGCCCGCGCCCTCTTCCCGGCTGCCAGTGTATAAATCCCTGCTCTTCAAGCTTTCGCAAAATAAATTTTACGTTCCGTGGAGTACAACAAAGAATCGAAGCCAGTGATTCTATCGTTACAGGAATAGGTTCATCTGTTCCTGTAGTAGGTAGGACAGCTGCTGATAAACATAAAAAATGATTACTGTTATGGTCCATAATCGTTCACTCCTTTAAAGGTGAAACACTGTAAGAGAATCTTACACTTTTACTTCCCCCTTTTATCATTATAATTATACATATATCAGCAATGAATATGCAGTACTAATATTATAGCTATCAGACTAGGAGACCTTTTCAATTATGAATCAGCATCTAAGGCATATTCACCCTCTAGCTTGGACTATCATCGTCGGTACGATGTTCGGACGTTTGGTAACTTCAATGAGCATTCCGTTCTTATCCATCTATTTAACCCAAGTCCTTGGAGCAACCCCCACCCAAACGGGGATTACGGTAGCCGTAAGCTCACTGGCAGGAGTAATGGCCAGCTTCTACGGAGGATACATCTCGGATATTGTAGGCCGCAAAATCGTTATGTTAATCTCCGTATTCGGCTGGGCGGCTGTATTCTTCGGATTCTCAGTTGCTCAACATTTGTGGGTATTCTTTCTGGTGAACACCCTGAACGGATTATGCAGATCTGTATTTGAGCCCACTTCACGGGCACTTTTGTCCGACATTACACCAGCTGAAAGTAAGCTGCTTGTATTTAATCTTAGATACGCTGCCATTAATCTTGGCGTTGTATTTGGTCCGATTATTGGACTACAGCTCGGCTCTGCAGAATCTACATTTCCTTTTATGATCGCTGGAATTGTATATGTTGCATACGGAATTGTATTATTCATTCAATTCAAATTACACCGTTCAAGCTTGCCGAACCGTACTCAAGCTGAAGCACCACGTTTACTTGAAGCTTTGGCAACAACCGGTAGAGACCGTGTATTCCTGCCTGTGTTACTGGGTACTATCTTTTGTGTATTAGGATACGGACATTTTGGCTCAACAATGGCACAGTATTTAGCAATGAACACCCATTTCACAAATGGTGGGCAATTATTTTCCTATATGTTGTCGCTAAATGCTGTCACCGTACTTGTGGTACAATATCCAATTGTACGTACTGCAAGCAAATTCTCACCGATTGTTCCCTTAATTCTAGGAAATATCTGTATTGCACTCAGTCTTCTCTTAGTTGGTTTGGCTGGAGGAGTAGCCCTTCTTATGTTCAGTGTGGTTCTGTTCACTATAGGGGAAGTCCTGCTCTTTACGATGATGGATATGTTGATTGATCGGATCGCTAAGCCTGAAATGAAAGGTACGTACTTTGGAACGATTGGATTTAATAATTTAGGGAGTGTAATAGCACCTATCTTCGGAGGAGTATTACTTGACCATTATGGAGCTCAGAACGGCCTTGCTATCTTCCTGCCATTGGCTTTAACGACTGCTATTGGCCTTCCTTTTCTAATCGTTGCTCATAAAAGACTAACTGCCAGAGAAAAGTTGTCTCTTGGCGTTGAATCTAATGTAATAAAAGGATAATTTATTCAAAACTAAGGGTTATTTCTTGGGTGAGCCGTCATTAGTTAACATATTCATCATTATGTAAACTATTTGAACGTATATAACATATTTAAAATAAAAACGGACCGTTTCATTGCAGTAGATGCAATCGAGACGGTCTCTTTTTCATAAGAGTGTAAACTAATTGTATATCCTATGCAGCAAATTCACTTGCTCTTTCACATATTGTCTCAGTTCCAAAGGTTCCACAATCTCGGATTGACCTAACATCCCCCAAACATTCGTACAAGCACTTTTATAGCTATACATATTTACAATCAGGGTTATTTGATCTCCTTCCTCTAACCTGTTCATGATCTCCACCCCATGTAGAGAAGCCTCTCTCCTCTTATTCATTCTAATCACAATAGGATAGACCTCCTCCTCTTTACAAGATTGCTTAAATGCCTGTCCCTGCTGCTTCCAGTGCTCTTCTAATGAAAAGTCCTGAGGGATAACGTACTCTTCCTCCAAAAGCTGCGTAGAAGCGATTCGCTCACATTTAAACGTGCGGATTTGTTCGACTTCTTCACAGAAGGCTATAAGGTACCACTCTTCTTTTTTCACCACAAGACCATAGGGCTGCAATTTCCGGCATGTTACTTCTCCGTTCATCTTGTGGTACTCGATTTGTAGTTTCTGAGATCTCCAAACGGCTGTCCGAATTGATTCTAGACAAGGTATTTCTAAGCGTTCTGTCCACCAAGGCGTATCATCGAAATAAAAACGTCTTTGTGCCTTCTGGATATCCGTTTGATAGGAAGCGGGTAATGTTTTTTCTAATTTCAGCAGGGTTGTCTTTAGCTTTAATCCGGAATGAGTATGACCGCCAGTATAGATCCCCATTCCTGTTAGATATAGATTGATTACATCTTCGCCGTGAAGCTGATTCAGGTTAACTGTATAACCCTCCATTAAGGAGATGCCACCATTCGGTCCCGGCGTGGATAACATAGGTATCCCTGCTTCAGCTAGTACATCAATGTCCCTATAGATAGAACGAATGGAGGTCTCCAGGGCTAGAGCTAAATCATTGGCCTTCATTTTCCCTCTCGATTCCACTAATAATAAAATAGCAATCAAACGGTGCAAGCGCATAGGGAGCCTCCTGTATTTCTTTTTTTAAAGTATACATCATAATTCTTGCCAAGCTGTTGTCAATAATAGAAGATTATAATTAGTTCATTACATAAAAGGAGCTGATACACATGAATGTAGGCATATTAGGAACAGGGTTCGGAGCTTATCATGCTGAGTTATTGACGAAAATGGAGCGAGTAGACAAAGTGATTATCTTTGGTAGGAATGAAGCTAAGCTGCAGAAGCTAAAACAAACGTTAGGCGTTGAGATTACTACAAATATTGAAGATATTATGCTTGATTCCGCCATCGATGTGATTGACATCTGTTTGCCCTCTAATTTACATAGACACTATGCTGTTAATGCGCTTAAGAATGGAAAACATGTATTTTGTGAAACACCCGTTTGTTATAACATCGAAGATGCCCTAGCGTTGAAGGAAGTAGAACAACTATATGACTCTCGAATCCTCGTTAACCAGTTCATCAAATTCGATCCTGCGTACAAATATCTATACGAAACGACTCATAATGAGAAATACGGGAAGCTTTTATCCCTCACCTTAAAAAGAGAAACACCTCCCTTGTGGGGTGACCTCGGACTACACTCCATTGCTACAAATCTGATGATTCACGAATTGGATTTTGTGACCTGGGTGCTGGGGTCAACGGAACCTCACTCGGTTTGGGGAACCGATGGTGGTAAAAATGAACAAGCGTTAGTACGTGCGGTTTTCCAACAACCTAATGTATCCGTAGAGATCGTTGTGTCCTCACAAATGCCGGCTGCTTATCCTTTTTCAGTAGGTTATGAAGCTTATTTTGAACAAGGAAAACTTGTCTATCAAGAAAGTGACGATATGAAAGGATCTGTGGAAAGATCATTCATTGAATATACCTCTTCAGGTAAACATGAACTTTTATTAGATCCAGTTAATCCCTATGAAAAGAGTATTGAGCATGTACTCCAATGCTTAGAGGATAGTACTTCGTCAATAATCGAGTTAGATCATGCCTTACAAGCAATAGAACTAGCTATTAAGATAGGAAAAAAGCTTGTATAAATGGATGAGGTGGTGTTATATCCTTTTTCATGGGTTTGGTTTGTTGGGTGAGCTGGATTTTCAGAAATGAAGTATAGTGACCAGGGTGAGATTGGATTTTGACTTTATCTATTGTGAATTTTTCATATGATGAAATAGTATAATTAATAATTGAATTAGCCCTTTGTGATAAGCTATCCTTAGTCCTTGTTCAAAAAAAGCTGTTATTTCACTAGGGTACTGGAGGGGTTTCATGCTTGGAATTAAGGTAGATAAATCAGAGAATAAACTAGTTAAACGGTGGCAATTCACAAAAGTGGTGGTACCCTTTGCTGATATTGTGGAGGTAGCGTTTGATCCTACTTATGCTGGTAGCGATAAGACTGCGATTCGGATAGGGATACCTTATGGAGCAACTAATCGATTATTAATCCGAACAAAAATTACTAATTACATTTTATTTACGACAAACGCGGAATTTTTAGAGATAAAATCAATTCTTTTATAAGTAACCACTCATCGATATTATGAATGACTGCTTTTAGATGACCACGATATAGTTAACATATTTATAATTATGTTAACTATATCGTTAAATTCGATTTTCCACACTCTTTTACCATTTCTTCATCGCAAATGCAAAACGCTCTATCGTCTCTTCGGATAATCCATTTACACTCTTATTCTTCCCTTTTACCATTCGCAGAACCAATCGATCTAGCAAAGATAACTTCTTTTCATAAATCTCATCTCCGAACACTTCTTTTGTAATTGATTGGTTATACAGCTCTTCTGGAAATGAAGATTTCAATTCCTGTGTGGCTTGCTCACCCTTCGCTCCTGCACAAATAAACAATCCTATGCGCTTTTTACCTAGTTCATTTTGATATTTTGTAGCAAACTCAGTCATTTGTTTTTGTATTTTCCCATAATAAATAGATCCACCTAAAATGACAGTATTATAACGTTCTAGTGTCGGCTCTTTGGCAAGCATCAAATTAACTACTTCAGTCTCTTCACCCAACTGATTCTTCAATAAATACGCAGCTTTCTCCGTACATCCATATTTAGAGGTATATATAATAATAGTCTTCATTCTAATCGCTCCTACTTTATAAGATTTATTAGATTTCACCTGGTTGCTATTGCAACCATTGCATCCAGATAACAAGAAATCAGTGCTTCGACCTGTTCTTCAGGCAGATCCTTTTCCACAATCAAACGCATGATTAATCCGAACGCAGCGCTCCATATTACCTGAGCAGTGAGCTCTATCGAAGATTCCTCACGGAGTGCTTTCGATTCAAACCTAGATAGACATTGGCAGAGCATACCAATCGCTTTACGTTCCTGAGCAGCTCCTTTGAATAGAACAGCTGTGTAATTAAGGACAGCTGGTGTATCGTTCAGCATTACATTACGGTACTCTACACCTGTTGAAAGGGTCATCCTGATCATTTGCTCAAGCGATTGTCTCAAAAGCGTCTCTG
Source organism: Paenibacillus sp. FSL K6-0276 (assembly GCF_037977235.1). Lineage (NCBI taxonomy): Bacteria > Bacillati > Bacillota > Bacilli > Caryophanales > Paenibacillaceae > Paenibacillus > Paenibacillus sp. FSL K6-0276. Next base: position 3,250,727 of record NZ_CP150276.1, read on the forward strand.
CTGGCAGTTCATGCTCTACCTTACGTTGTACGGACTGAAGCCCGGCAACCATATCTGTATATTTTTGTTGCAAATATCTCACTACAATTTCATCTTTTCCCTGAAAATAATGATAAATAATTCCTGGAGAATACTCGATTCTCTCTGCAATTTTGCGGATAGAAAGCTTCTCAATACCGTCTTTCGCAATCAACAAAGCCGCGGCCTGTAATATCATTTTCTTCATATCTTCACGCTCACGCGTTTGCCGTTGTTCTTTAGTCATCTTGACGTCTCCTTATGTTTTGAACATCGTTCAATCATTGAACACTGTTAAATATATATTTGATATAACTTTAATTTCTATATAGTAAGTCACATGCAATTAACCCAACTTTTAATGTCATATCCAGACATAAAAATCCGCCAGTCCATATAGACTGACGGAACCCTTATTCTTGAAGTTAAAGGATTACAGACAAAGAGTTTTAGTGATGATAACCAACAGGATAAACAAAACCAGAATAGCTCCTGTTGAAGTAAAACCTCCTGCAAAATCGCCCATTTTAACTCCTCCTTTGTAATTGAATACATCATAAGATATGCTAAATCCCCCACTCTGATTGGGTATAATGAACAAAAATAACCCAACAGTCCCGTTGGGGCTGTTGGGTTATTGGTTTACATATTATAGATTATGTAAACAATATATGTACTTATCTCTTGAACCTTAAGATAATCATTTAATTATTATGACCACAATTTCATGGTTTCCTTTTCAATTTTATTTTAGGTCAATTATTCACCCTATTAATATTTAATGTGTTGAAGTATTGACTTGGGTTTCCTTGTTGCGGATTAAAGCGCTCTTGAAATTCTCCATTTGTGTACTCCCCAATTACTTTATGCCAGAAATTTCGTGCGGGCGTATTTGCACGAACTTGTGAAACCTTCCAGTCACCAGGGTACATCTCAAACAATTTATGCGCAGCCCATGTACCTACACCGCTTCGGCGGTATTTTTGCATAACAAAAAACTCAGTCATGTAAAATTGCCCCTCGGAATTACGAAACAACCGTTCCACCAAAGCAAATCCAGCGATATGCCCGTCCACTTTAAACAAATACGCAAATTTATTGTTGCCACTACTCCAATAAGATTCTAATCCCGGATAGGCTGGATATACTCCATCCTGGTCTACATCAAGCTCCAGATAACGAGTGAAATCATATAAATAGTACTGCATTAGTTTACTTATTGTCTGTTTCCGCTCTTTGGGAACCAGCTCCATTACAAGTTCCATTAGGTGCACCTCTGCTATTTATGTTTACTTCACATCATATAACTTAGTTACTACAGGAGCAAGTTCATCTCTTGTAATTAGCTTTGATCAAAGCCCATAGGAAGACAAAACATGATAAGATAGAAGGAAGAAATTATATGCAAACTATGGAAAAGGTGAATCACATGAGCGTTCAAAAGAACGATGACCGTAAAAAACTGGATCTAAAGCTACCTCTCATGCCTTGGTTCGTTCAGCAGTTTATTGACTATAAGCGACCTGATCTATCCCCGTCCACCCTACTGGAGTATATCCGGGATTATGAATCCTTTTTTGGTTGGCTGCGTGCTGAAGGTCTCTCTCAGGCCAGCTCTAACACAGAGATCACGCTGCTTGAATTAGAAACCCTGCATATGGACAGTATTGTTGGATACCGCCTACATCTTACTACCCGGGCTGAGGGAACAAATACACGTGTAACTGTGTCCCGTAAACTGTCCGCTTTACGCTCCTTATTTCATTATTTAAGTCAAATCGCTGAGGACGAGAATTTCTACCCTTTGCTTAAACGAAATATTATGGCCAAGGTTGAAGTTAAACGAACTCATAAGCCTAAGGATACTGCTGCTAAATTAAAGGGCAAGATTTTAGAAGATGAGGAACTGCTGGAATTCGTGGGTTACATTTATGAAGGATATGGACGAGATGTTGAAGGTAATAAGCAAGCCTATTATTCCTTTCAATTAAATCGCGAGCGCGATGCCTGTATTGCTAGCTTAATTCTGAATTCTGGCCTGCGTGTATCCGAAGTAGTCAATCTGAACGTGGATGATCTGGATGTTAACAACAAACTTATCTATGTCACCCGAAAAGGGAACAATGACGAAACATTCAAAACCCCTGTTTATTTTCGAGAACAAGCTAAAGATGATCTAGCTCTATATTTGAGCCTACGTCAAACCCGTTATAAAACGCCAAAAAAGGAAAAAGCATTGTTTATCGCTTTGCCCAACGGACGACAAGAAGGTAAGCGCATGACCAAAAGAGCCATTCAAGAAATGATTATTAAATACGCAAAGCGCTTTGGTAAGCCCTATCTAACGGTACATAAGCTTCGTCACTCTTTTGCAACAGACTATTATCTGCAAAACGATATTTACAAGACTAAAGAACAGCTCGGGCACGCTTCCACAGAAACAACCGAAATCTATGCTCATCTCACTGACAAAACGATGTCCGAGGCGATTGAACGCCGTTTGGATAGTTAATTTCTTTTCAAAGAGCCGGCTACTACCCTTCCAATTTTATGGAAAAGATGTGGCTGACTCTCTTTTTACATGGTTTAGAAAGACTGATCAGATTAGCATTAAAGTTTGATTATTGGCTTTTCTATTGTGAATTTTTCATATGATGAAATGTTGTAAAAAATCTCGTTGGCGCATTAGATAATTAGCTATTTCCATCCTATTGTTAATTTCAAAAAGTTCATTTCGCTCCACTGCTTGCATCGACACCTTGTTCATCATGGGCTGCCAAAACGCGTTAGCAATAACATTGCTCAACTTATCTAACAGTTGTAAGTCGTCTTCCTCATGGATCAGCACGATCTTAGGATAGGCTTCATTCTTTAACCCCTCAATCAAAATGTAATCATACGCTGAAAAAGAGGTTATAAGCTCTGCTAATCCGCTACCCCTCTCTTCTATTCGTGCAGTCTGTGTAGGGCTTGTGATAGCGATTCCTGATGTCCCTGCTTCGCGCTGTCACTAAGTATCCGTCCCAGGTTGATCGATCTCAAAGCCATGTGCATCGTGCTTAATTACGGCTACTGTGAACCCATTCTGCTGAAGCAGCGGAATAAGATGACAGATCAACGTGGTTTTTCCGCTGTTTTTATAGCCAAAAAATTGGCAAACCGCTGGTAGTTGATCGTCTAAATCTGGATTTCGACCCTTCTGACGATTAATTCCATGATGTGTGCGGCATAGGCTTGATGATCTTAACGAAGTGTTCCTTCTACCGCGCATCATGTCTGGTTCTCCTTTATACACGTATTTCTCCAGGCAGCTTGATAATAGTCACTTTAGCCCCCGCAGATAAGCCTCGTTCCTCTGGTGGGACAACAATCAGACAATCGCTATCCTTGATCGTGACCATCACGGAGGATTCATCGATAGATGCTGGAACTGCATAAAGACTACCATCCCGGATCTCTAATCGAGCCCGAACAAAGCGGGTAAAGTTATTCACTTTGTTATAATCTGCCCCAAGAGTTGCGCTCCATTCTGGTAAGAATGGCTGTGACGCGCTCTGCATTAATCTAATAACAGGGCGTGCGAACAATTGAAACCCAACAAAACAAGCCCCTGGATTACCTGATAAGGCTAACAGTAGCTTACCGCCTCTAACAGCAGCAGTAGTTACGCTCCCCGGACGCATCGTCACTTTATTAAATAGCATATCTCCACTCTGTTCACGTACTAAATCGCCCATGATATCATAATCTCCTACAGACACACCACCAGTTGTAATCACAAAATCATAAGTTTCGAGCGCCATCTGTACTTTACTTCGAGCCAGCTCCAGATCGTCAACAATAGCTCCCAGCATCACCGGCTCCCCACCTGCCTCTTTGACTAAGGCTTCAAGCATAGGTGAGTTGCTGTTTCGAATTTTGCCAGGCTGTAACGGTTCATGCACCTCTAATAGCTCTGTTCCTGTCGCAAAGATAGCTACCTTAGGCTGACGATAGACTTTCACTGTATGTATGCCAAACGCTGCTAGTACAGCTATATCCCCCATAGAGATTAAACCTCCCGCTGGCAGCACCAGCTCACCTTGGCTTAACTCCAGCCCCATCGGTGTGATATTAAGATTAGCTTCCTGCTTCTTTCGGATTCCAACGTAGGTCTTTCCTTCCACCTCACGTGTCTCTGTTACCTCCAACATAACTACAGTATCGGCCTCTGACGGCACCTGTGCTCCAGTCATTATCCTTGCTGCTGTTCCTGAAGTTATATCTACCGATGGCACAGCGCCACATGGAATATTGTCCACAATTTCTAACCAAACGACTTGTCCATTTACACATTTATTGGTATCCGCTGCGATAATCGCATATCCATCCATACCAGAACGATTAAACGTGGGAAAAGGGTGTGGCGCTATCACTTCTTCAGCTAAATAACGTCCACAGCACTCATTTAATGGTACCTGCTGGGATTCTAGCGGATGAGCATATTCGATAATTTTGGCCTGTGCAGCTTTAACTTGAAGCGCTTTGCGCTGAAATTTATTATCCTTCATAAAAGCCTCCGCTCTAAAACGTCATTTTTTTAAGTAATAGATAATATTTTAACATGAGCCTTCAGGAAGTGTAATCATACACACAAAAGGCTACCGTCCTTTATAAAAGGACGGTAGCCTTTTCTACGAATAAATGATTCGTTGTATAAACTGAAAAGAGATATTTAATCATGCGTGTATACTTAGTAGCTCGTTTCAGTTCTTCCATTTCAACTTCATTCAATTTTTCTTTTCCTGTGTATTGATTGATTACTTCTCTGCCGGTATATACAGGTGTTGCATTTACTTTCTCTTCAGTCATATCTGGATCAAATATAGAACCCTAGGTGGCACCTCTTATCATATTTTCGGCAAAATCCTTTACTGATTTCAGCTTGCTCTGTTTATCCATTGCTTTCCCCTCCCATTATTCTTGTTAATCCAGTATACGAGTCTGCTTTTTTATAGTTGCAAAAAAAAGATGCGATCATCTAGATCACATCTCCCTCCGTTTCAATTCTAGGATGCTCTAATTACCTTCACATCACCAGGAATTACTTTCTCACCTTCATAAAGCATGAACCGTCCATGTTGCCATTCCACACGCAGAAGTCGAGAATCATCTGACTGATATTGCCACACATGTTGCTCTCCGCCATTCATAAAAGGGGTTTGACCTGCGACAGCAACAAATCCCTCATATTCTTCCTCTAGAAAAAAAGTATAGCCGTCCAGTTCAAGTGTTGTTGGAACTTCAGCAGGATTATCTAAGCGCCCATCAATGGGTTTATACAATCCGTATTGTAGTTGTTCCCGCTCCTCAATATGCAAATAAGCAATCTGACTTCCATCTCTTAGTGTCAGAACTACTGCATTTCGTCCACGATTATGAGTCCTGCCGGTTACCTCATAGGTAACAAGCGATACTTCACAGATGTCTCCGGGAGACAAATTAAGCATACTTTTCTGAACTTCCTGAGCCACTGGCTTGGAGAATAGATTACCTATACGTTTCCATATACTCAACTTGATCGTTCCTCCTACATAAATGCAGAAATAATTAATGCTCCCGTAATTTGCAGCGAACCTGATAGTAAGCCATACCCGATTTTGCCAAGCTGTGTACCATGATCCAGATCCAGATTCCCCCATTTAGCCAATAGAAGACGGACCGTTCTTTCCAAAATAAGCAAAAGAAAAAATGATACTATCGAGATCAGCAAAGCATCTAGCAGGCTGTTAGAAGCAGCTATCGATGACGATAAAATAAATGCTTGTGCCAATAGCTTCATTACAAAACGTGTAGTAACTGCCATATTTCCAGCCTTTAACTCTTCTAAATCATTGTATCGCGTGAAAAGTGAATCTACGAACATCAGCACAAACAGTAACACCGCGCCGCTCACCGTCCACACGACCATGGACACCAGGATATGGAGATCCATTCTATAGCCCCCGCTTATTCATTTTGCATGCCTGTCATAAGCATAGATAAAGCGAAGAGGAAACGATATTCCTGTCTCCCCTTCGCCTGTGAACATCAGCCGTGAATCGGCTAAGATCAAATGTTATTGCTTCTCGTATTGTTTCATCAGAGCAGCCAGTTCATCTTCCACTGCTTGATCTTTATTCAGCTTCTCGAACTCATCATCAAGTGATTTGTTGCTCGAGCTCATCTCATTGCTAGCTTCAGCTTGAGCTTCTGCTTGCAGCATTTTATCTTCCATACGTTTCAGACCAGCTGATGCGGAATCGGAGCTGAAACCACTCATTGCTTTGTTAATCTCAGTTTGAGCTTTGGCAGCATTATAACGAGCAACCAATGTTTCGCGTTTGTTCTTCATTTGAGTGAGCTGCTTGCGCATCTCGTCAAGCTTGCCACGAAGATTATCCGCAGATGCCTTGTTCTGGTCGAAGCTAGTTTTGTATTCTATCAGTTTAGCTTCAGCAGCCTTCTTCTCTTCCAGAGCACGGCGAGCAAGGTCAACATTACCAGCTTGAGCTGCAGCATGTGCCTGTTGAGTACGTTTGTTAACAAGCGCCTCCTGCTCTTCATAAAGCTGCTTGAACTTCTTCTCAATAGCGATTTGAGCCGCTACAGCTTTTTCTGCATCTTCCAAATCTTCGGTCATATCACGAATGTACTGGTCCGTCATCTTAATCGGGTCTTCTGCTTTGTCAATAATCGCATTTACGTTAGACATTGTTAAATCGCGCAATCTTTTAAATATAGACATGGTTTCATTCCTCCAAAAGATAATTTAAATGCTTACTTGATATCTTTTACGCAGAATTGCCAATACCGTTTCAAATTTGTTGCGCTAAATGTTGATTTACTTTATTATTCACAATCTCCACGACTTCCATAATGCCTTCTTTCGAGAGATCGTCGTAGTGAATCCCCATAACAACTGTGACTGTCCTGTTCAGCGCCTCAGCTACCCTGACCGCAATAGACTCGCTTATCATATGCTCTTTATGATGTGGAACAGCAGAGGTCAACACCTCAACCTGATCTCCATTTAGATAAGCGGTACTTGCCGCTCCGATATGACGAACACCTCCGCTAATCAAGAGCAAGAGATCGCGGCCAACAGCCGTCGCCGTCAGTTCAATATCATCAGGGTTGATCTTATTAGAAGCCAATAGTATCTCCTCACTACTCCACTTTATATAATGCCACGTATTTCATCCAGTGATTGGATGTTCTCTTGAACCATGAATTGCTCAAGCTCTTCAACAAGCTGACTACCTGCTCGTAAATTCATGAAATTGTAAGTTCCCACTTGGATAACCGCAGCTCCTGCCATAATAAATTCAATAATATCAGTGGCTGTGGTGATGCCACCCATTCCGATCACAGGAATAGATATGTTCTGGGCAACTTGATGCACCATGCGCAGAGCGACTGGCTTTATCGCAGGTCCGGACAGTCCGGCATACAAGTTATTAAATACACTACTTCTACGGCGTACATCAATCTTCATTCCGGAAATGGTGTTAATTAGCGAGACTGCGTCTGCTCCCTCTTCCTGACACATTTGCGCCATTTCAACGATATTCTCCGCGCCTGGAGACAGTTTTACTGCAAGTGGCAGCTTGGTGGCACGTCTAACGGCCTGTACTACTTTTTGAGCTTCAGAGGTCTTGATCCCAAATGCGATTCCGCCTTCTTTTACATTAGGACAGGAAATATTCAATTCAATCATATCTACAGCTGTCTTCCCTAAGCTTGAACGGAGATCTGCATCACGCTGGATCATCTCTGCTCCAAGTACGTAATCCTCAAGAGTGCCGCCCCCAAGATTCACCAAACGAGCGGTATCGAGCGTTTCCCAATAAGGGCATTCTTTTTCTAAGAACGCGCCTACACCTGGATTCTCCAGTCCTACACTATTCAGCATTCCAGAGGCTGTCTCGTATACACGAGTGCCAGGATTACCTGCTTTTGGATGGAGGGTGAGCCCTTTACCTGAGATTCCACCTAGCAAAGACACATCATACAGCTTTCCATATTCACGACCAAAGCCAAATGTTCCAGATGCCATAATAATCGGATTCTTAAAATGAACGCCTGCAATAGTTGTACTCATCTTAGTCATGGAAAATCACCTCCTCAGCAAGAAACACAGGTCCGTCTGCACAAGCCTTTCGTTGACCATCACGACAGGACACACTGCAGACAAGACAGGCTCCAATACCGCAAGCCATTCGGTTCTCCAAAGATAGGTAAACTTTTGTTCTGCTGCCTGCCTCTTCAGCGGCTATACCTTTAAGCTGTGCAGCTTTAAGCATAGGATGCGGACCGCAGACAAAAACATGATCATACTGACTAAAATCCACACGATCCAAAATAAATCCGCCCACATCTACTGTAAGCTCATTGGCGAATGGACGGAAAGCTTCTGTCCGGTAAGCTTCTCGGCTAAAGCCTAAATAGATATCACATCCAGGAAGCTGTTTCGCACAATAATAAAGAGGCGCAATTCCTATTCCACCGCCGATTAGTGCAACCTTCCCTTCGACCTGTGGAAATCCCGTACCAAAAGGTCCCTCGAGCTCCACCGAATCACCTGAAGTCAAGCGTGAGAATATCTCAGTACCTTCTCCAACAACATGATATAGAAATTCAATACTATCTTCGTTTACTTCATGTATACTTAACGGTCTGGAAAGAATGGGATATGCGCCCCATGCCCGTAACATGTAGAATTGACCCATTTTACCGCCACTATTCGTTTCAACCTTAAGGTGGTACACTCCGTCTGTTAGCCGATCGTTACTTAAAACCATCCCCACGTTATCAAGCTCCTTCAAATTTTATCTTTATTAAGATTGCCTTAGAAGGAGTATAAAATCTGTGACAAACTTCACACTGAATGCTGATTATCCTCTTTTCCAGATCCCACGTTCATAAGGTTTAGGTACGTTAATTACGCCTCCAAGCGCTTCTTCCGCATGTAAAGCCCAATATGGATCGCTTAACATCCCGCGGCCAACGGCTACCAGTTCCGCACGTTCTTCAGCGACGATGGACTGTGCCTCAGTATAGGATTCAAGCCGCCCCACTGCAATTACAGGCACGTGTAATCCACTACGGATATACTCTGCCAGATCTACTTGATAGGCAGGTCCTGCGTTAGGCCCCCCATTTGAACCTATGGGACCTTCCCCACCGGAAGAAACATGGAGCATATCCACTCCAGCATTCTTATATCGTCTGCAAATATCCAGGGCGTAAGCAGCATCATATCCACCCTCTACATATTCCTTCGCAGATATTCTCATGATTAATGGCATGTCCACAGGAACAACTTCTCGGACTGCTTTAACTACTTGTTCTCCAAAAAGCGCAGGATCTTGTCCATATTCATCTTCTCTGACATTTGTCAGTGGTGAATGAAACTGGTGAATTAAATAACCGTGTGCACCATGAATTTCGACCGTATCAAATCCTGCCTCCACAGCTCTGCGCGCACCTTCACGGAAGGCTTCAATCATCTCAGAAATCCCTTCCTTTGAAAGAGCCTGTGGCGTTTTGGAATTAGCATCAAAAGGAATTGCAGATGGAGCCACTGGTGGTTCAGCATCCACTGCTTTACGTCCAGCGTGTCCTAATTGAATAGCGATTTTTGACCCATAAGCATGTACACCATCCGTGATCCTACGATAAGCTGCAATTTGCGTGTCACTCCAGATTCCTGTATCTCGATTGGTGATTCTACCGTCTGGATGAACACCCGTCATTTCCACGATGATAAATCCTGTACCTCCAATAGCACGGCTTACATAATGAACATAATGCCAATCATTAGGGATGCCATCCTCTTTATCCACCGAATACTGGCACATAGGCGGCATAACAATACGATTCTTCAACGATAACCCCTTCAACTCATACGGTGCAAACAAATCAGACATCATTGTCTCCATCCTTCCGAATCTATAATTGGCTCGGGAATCTCCCGTTCTATTAGTATACACGCATTGGTTCCTTCAAGAAATCTTAACTCAACCTCTTCGATAAGTAGCATAAATTCACCCATCTATGGAGATAACAATTAAGAATATGGCGATGTTCAGGTAGTAAAGGAGGCAGATGGGGATGCATTTTCAACGGAGAGGTAAGAAACTGCTCGTAATATTAGGAACAATCATACTTATGCTATTCCCAACCTATTCTTCAGAGGTTGTGTCAGCCCCTGTTCAGAGTCAGAAGACTCCACAGAATCATACACAAAGTGTACCCGCTTCAGACGAAGATAAGGCGATTTCAGCAGGTAGCTCTGCTACAAATAGTTCGACGCTTAACAACCATAAGACCACTAAAGGTCTGACGTTAAGTCAGTTATTACACAAATATCCGGAGACATTTAAGACTAGTGGGCCTCGGAATAAAGTCATCGCCCTTACTTTCGATGATGTTCCTGACCCAAGATTTACACCCCAATTGCTTAACATCCTTAAGAAATATAATGTCAAAGCAACCTTCTTTGTGGTGGGAAATCGAGCAAAGAAACATCCAGCTATGGTGAGAAGGATGATTAGAGAAGGACATGCGATTGGAAATCACTCGTATAACCACCCTCAGTTTGTGAAGCTGCAGATGAACGATTTTAGAACACAAATCATTAAGACCGAAAATATTATACAAACCTTGGCCGGATATAAACCCCGTCTAATTCGCCCACCCTATGGGGACATCAGTGAACAGCAGCTAAAATGGGCAAAAAATAATGGCTACACGCTCGTGAATTGGAATGTGGACTCTTTGGACTGGAAAGGACTTTCCAAAAACCAAGTTAGAAATAACATTCTAGCCCATGTTGGAAAAGGAGCTATTATTCTTCAACACGGTGGAGGCGGTCCAGGTAGTCATCTTCAAGGATCGATTGAAGCCTTACCTGAAGTAATAACAATTATGCGAAAACGGGGCTATACTTTCGTTACCGTTCCTCAATTACTACAGGTCTCCAAAAGTAAATAAAATATCCCCACAAAGTGGAGCTTTGCTTCGATGTGTACTCAAGTACTTTGTGGGGGCCCCAAATATATATTTTCTGATACGTTAAAAAACGGAGGCAGCCGCTTAGGACTCCCTCCGTTTCTTGTTTAATCTTATCTGAGAACTTTCCATAACTCTAAGTTATCTTTATAATTCTCTCTATTATTATCTACCTACTTAACAATGTATAATTGTACATATTGATAACCAAAAGACGCTACAAAGCTTTGGCTACCAGGAATAAAGATGTCGATACGATTACCCTTAATCGCACCGCCCACATCTGTTGCCGTAGCTAAAAAAGCTTCTTTTGGCAATCCATCGTGTGAATGACCCGTGACCAATACTTTGGTACCGATAGGAATCACATTTGGATCAACAGCAATAGTCCCAAGCTTGAGAGGATTACCGAGATAATCGACTGCGCCCCATCCTCCGTTCTCACTGCTTGCGGAAGAATACGCTGAAGCTTTTACTTGAATCGTTTTGTCATAATTGAAGGACTTACCCCATGCTTCAACTGTTTTAGTATCTGGGTTTACATTTAGACTTGGCGTAATCACTGTTGATTTGTCTGGCGCAGGTACGGACTCAGCCTGCATTTTACTAGGTATTGTAATTTCGAGACCTTCGTAAATGTTCAATGCTGCAACGTTTGGATTAGCTTTCATTAATTCATTCACACCTACATTGTATTGCTTGGATAAAGTATAAAAAGTATTGCCTTCCTTAGCGATATGAACACTGTCCGCATGAGCTGGAACGGCATGCAGTAATGCACTGATTCCCATAACTGCAGCAAGGGCTTTAATTGTTCTGAATTTGTTCTTCATAATTGCCTCCTCATTAGATGAGCGTAAACAGTATGACTTCCGTATACGCTCGTGTACATTTTAAGTACTTATGTACATCTTGTGTGATGTCTTGATGTGTTGCAGTCTTTTGTAAAACTGACAGGACTTAATATATCACAATTTTGTAACCAATGCTTATGTAATTGTTACCATTATGAAATATCAAGTTTCAATATTGTCATTTTTGCGGATGGTTGTCAACATAATTTTTATTATGTAAACCAACTCACAACACATATGTACCTTTTCAAAAAATTATCATATAAAATTCCCGAAGATTTTACATAGAGTTAACATTTCATACTTTATCCAATAGTAGAATGATAGAATATGATAAATAGATTAGACAACGAATCATATTTGGAGGTCCCATGAATACAGAAGAGCATAAAAACAACCAAAGCAGTCCAGCCACTGCTTACCTCAATAGGGATTTGAGCTGGATCGAGTTTAACCGACGCGTGCTTAAAGAAGCGCAAGACCCTGATAATCCGCTAATGGAACGAGCAAGATTTCTGGCTATCGTCTCAAGCAATCTTGATGAATTTATAAGCGTTCGAGTAGCAGGAATTCAAGATCAGATCCGGGCAGGCTATACAAAAAAAGATTTTACTGGCTACACCCCCTCCGGGCTATATAAACGCCTCATCAAACGAGTTACCAAAATTGTTGCCGACCAATACCGAATTTTCCGTGATATTTCACGGAGTTTGCATAAAGAAGGTATCGTTTTTGTGGATTATGAGGATCTCACTCATGCACAAGAGCAGTCCATAGAACAATATTACCGGGATATTATCTATCCTGTACTTACGCCAATGGCTGTAGATCAGAGTCGACCGTTTCCACTCGTTCATAGCCAATTTATCTATTTGGCAGTAGTTCTTACTCGTAAGAATGGTCATGAAGAAGAGCCTTATTTTGCTATTCTACAAATTCCATCTAATCTGCCAAGATGTATTCCTCTTCCACACCGATCTAACAGCAAGAAACGGCAGTTTGTATTTATCGAGGATGTCATCCGTCATCACATTCAAACTTTATTTAGTGGTTACGAACCCGTTGCCGTTAGTGAATTTCGTTTGACTCGCAACTCTGATCTCACGATCGACGAGGAAGGTGCCGAGGATCTTCTAGAAGAGATTGAAAAAGAGCTGCGCAAGCGTCGTCGCGGAGTTCCAGCAAGGCTTGAAGTACAAAAAGGAATCCATCCGTATGCTTTGGAACAGCTCCAAGCTGAGTTTGAACTGGAAGACTTCGTATTTGAAATTGAAGGTCCACTGGATCTAGGTTTCCTTCGTAATTTTTCCGGCAGTATAAAAGGCTTTGGATACTTAAACTATCCAAGCATTGAGCCCGTCTACCCTGCTGAATTTGAAGAAAACGAGGATTTCTTTGAGGTATTGCGTGAACGGGACGTCCTAGTCTACCACCCTTACGAATCCTTTGATGCGATGACGGACTTCATTATTCAAGCCTCTGAGGACGAACATGTGATGGCCATTAAGATGACTTTATACCGAGTTAGCGGAAACTCTCCTCTGATCACCGCACTCGCTAATGCTGCTGAGTCCGGTAAACAGGTTACAGTCGTTGTAGAGTTAAAAGCACGATTTGATGAGGAACGTAACATCGCTTGGGCCCGACAACTTGAAAAATCTGGATGTCATGTCGTTTATGGTCTTGTTGGACTCAAAACACATGCTAAAGTTACCTTGATCGTCCGTCAAGAAGGTCATGAATTACGTCGCTATGTGCATGTAGGCACAGGAAACTACAATGACAGTACAGCCAAAGTCTACACAGATCTCAGTCTATTTACCGCTCAAAGCGATATCGGACTCGATGCTTCTGAGCTATTTAATCAAATGACTGGTTATTCCGCTGATTTTGACTGGAACTCCTTCATTGTAGCTCCAACGGACATGAGCCTTTCTTTACAAAGGCTGATGAAACGTGAAGCGGAACATGCCGCTGCTGGCAGACCTGCACGTATCATTGCCAAGATGAACTCTCTATCTAATCAACAAGTAATTGACGATTTATATGGTGCCGCACAAGCCGGTGTATCCATCGATTTAATCGTTCGGGGGGTTTGTTGTCTTCGTCCGGGGATTGAAGGCTTAAGCGAAAACATTACTGTTCGCAGTATTGTAGACCGCTTTTTGGAGCATTCAAGAATATACTATTTTGAAAATGGCGGAAAACCTGAGGTGTATTTATCCAGTGCAGACTGGATGACTAGAAACCTAACCCGACGGATCGAGCTGATGTGTCCAGTTAGAGACAGCAATATTCGTAAACAGATCGTTAAGATTCTTGAACTATCCCTTAAAGATAATGTTAAAGCCAGCTTCTTACAGCCTAATGGATATTACGAGCAACCAGACGACAAAAAGGCCCCTTTCCGGAGCCAGTTCGCAGCAATGGATGTTACGCGTTGGAAGGGAAACCGAGTTTTACCTTCACCGCCCAAGCATTCTTAAATGCTTTCAAGGCGTTCTCAATGTCCTCTAGACCAATCAGAAGTGCTGAAGCGCCCTCTAAGTCCAGATGAAGTGTGTTGCCGTGCAGGTTAGCTTTCAAGCCGCTTACAATCCCGATCTCGGTGCTGTCCAGTGCAATGCTCAGTTGTACAAGAGATCCGAGCTTATGAATCCACTCTTCGTCGGAAGGCATTAAAATGTCCTTATGCATCAGGGACAATTTCTGCTTCCGGCTTTTTGTGCTGTACGAGGCAATCATCGCGCATAAGATAAGCTGGCGGTGTGTTAGACCACGAATCGGTGAATTCATCAGCCAATACAGGGTATGTCGTTTGGATTGATAATAGTTAATGTTAGATCCCGTTCGATGGAGCATAATGGATACGTAAATTAACATCTCATGTTCAGCTTTATTCTCTTCATCTTTGAACGCGTCAAACAGACTGAGAGCTAGCTTGTTGATGTGATCTAAATACCGTTTAGAGGTATGAATATCAAACCGGATGATCGTGTTTAAACTGTATTCAAGCGCACTGTCTCGTACCGGTTGCTCCGGCTCCAGTAGGTCATGTAGCATGCCTTCCCTGAGCCCTTCCCCGCTGATTACAGCCTGGCTAGCACCAATATACTGATATACAGTATGGAAAATAATCAAACCGGATACGATGATATCTGCTCGGCTCTTAGACAACCCATCTAAATCTTTACGTTTATCATAAGGCATCGAAGGTAACGTGTTCATAAAATGTTCAATCGTCTCACTCGGCATCGTGTAACCATGAGAGTTAGGTAATGAGTATGCTCTAGTCTTCTGATCCAGCTTGCCTAAGGAACGAACCGTCCCTCCCAAACCAAATAATGGAAGTCCTGCTTTTGCATTAAGCCAATCATGCTCTACCAATCTCCCCAGAACAAAAGTCTCCAGTTTGTGAATCTGATCGCCGTTCCAGTTCCCACCCTGACCAAACATAAGATTTGTATTCACCGCCCCAAACGGGAAGGATATGCTGTGTTGATAACGACGCCCGCAAAAAAGAGTTATTTCTGTACTCCCGCCACCAATATCGATGACATAACCATCCTCAACATTAAATGCGTTTATGACGCCCAAGAAGCCAAAATAAGCTTCCTGATGGCCACTGATGACCTCAATAGGTATGGTAGAGGCTTCTGACAGAAAGGCAATAATTTCACTTGAGTTAGCTGCGTTTCTTATTGCCGCTGTAGCACCTGCACGAATAGTCTGCACTTCGAAAGCACTGCAGATCTCCTTAAACTGACGCAAGACTGGAATAATCGTCTCCATGTCCTTCCGCTCCAGTCGACCTTCCTTCGTAATCTTCTCACTAAGACGTGCGGAGTACTTACATTCCTTGATGATCTTATAGCCTCCTTCCGGCGTTGTATCATAGATTACAAGACGAATGGAGTTAGAACCAATATCGATAATGCCTATCCGGCGCAGATCATCTCTCATTATGTATGTACTCCTTTTCAAGTTGATTGACCATCTATTATACATGGTTAACATAAATAAATGAACTCAGTCCAATATATCCCCAAATTACGCTACTGTTAAAAATAAAGCGGCCCTCGGATAACTTGTCAGAGGGCCGCTACAACTTAACTTTTTATAACACTTTACTTAAAAAATCCTGAGTACGTACATGCTGAGGATTCCCGAATACTTGTGCAGGTGTACCCTGCTCTACAATCACGCCGCCATCCATGAATAGAATACGGTCGCCGACTTCACGGGCAAAGCCCATCTCATGGGTAACAATGACCATCGTCATCCCGTCTTCGGCTAGCTTCTTCATAACCTCAAGCACCTCACCAACCATCTCTGGATCAAGTGCAGAGGTCGGCTCGTCAAAGAGCATCACATGGGGCTGCATCGCTAGTGCACGAGCAATCGCAATCCGCTGCTTCTGTCCACCAGACAGTTGAGCTGGATAAGCATCCTTCTTATCTTCAAGTCCTACAGTCCTGAGTAACTCCATTGCGAATTTATCGGCTTCAGCCTGTTGTTTTTTTCTTACTTTAATCGGTGCTAGTGTAATGTTCTGAAGAACTGTTTTGTGAGGGAAAAGGTTAAACTGCTGAAATACCATCCCCATCTTCTCACGCGTTACATTGATATCGTGCTTCTTGGAGGTGATAGATTCACCTTCAAAAGTGATTTCGCCACCTGTTGGTTGCTCCAGTAGATTCAAACAGCGCAGAAAGGTACTTTTACCCGATCCACTTGGACCGATCACAACAACGACCTCTCCCTTATGAATCTCTAAGTCGATACCTTTGAGAATTTCCAGCTTCCCATAGTTCTTTCGTAAGTTCTTAACGGCGATCATCGGTATTCAGCCTCCTTTCCAGTCTGCCTAGGATCTTCGATAGCGTAAATGTCAGAACAAAGTACATAAATGCGATAATTACCAGTGGTGTCATACCATCGTATGAAATCGTTGTAACTGTACGTGCTTGAAACATCAAATCCGTTACTCCGATAAAAGAAATAATCGATGATTCCTTGATAATGGTGATGAATTCATTTCCGATTGCCGGAAGAACACTCTTGAGTGCCTGAGGGAGTATGATATGGCGCATAGTCATCCCTTGTTTCATTCCAAGCGAACGGGCTGCCTCCATTTGTCCACGATCGACACCCTGTATCCCGGCACGAAAAATCTCTGCAAGGTAAGCAGAACTGTTAATGGATAAAGTTATTGCCCCCGACTGAATCGGTGTAAACTCAATCCCGAACGTAGCCAATCCATAATGGATCAGATACAGTTGTACAAGCATAGGTGTGCCACGAAGGAACTCTACCCAGGCTGTTGCCAAGAAGCGAAGCACACCCCATTTGGACATACGCAGCAAGGAAACAATAATCCCTAGAATAAAACCAAAGAAAACACCCAGAACGGCAAGCAGCAAGGTATACTGCAAACCGGTCAGGAAAAAATCACGATAATCATAAGCCATTTTAAATAAAGTAATGTCCATAACCTATCCTCCCATCTCCAAAAAAATAGAAAATAGCAACGTTCCGCTATTTTCTGTATACAATACAATTTATTTTAGCAGAAAATAAAAATAATCTGTACCTTTACTTCGTGCTATCTGCAAGTTTACTAGCTGCCGCCACGTACTCATCAATTTTACCTTCTGAGTTTAAACGTGTCAGTGTACTGTTTACTTGATCCAGAAGCTCTTTGTTGCCTTTTTTAATACCAATAGTATAACCATCATCTTCAACTTCTGGCTTAGCATCTGTAATTACAAGACCTGGTACATTCTTAACGAATGATTTAGCCACAGGTCCTTCAATAATAGCAGTATCTACACGATTGGATTGCAATTGTAGAACGATTTCGGAGATTTTACCAAGCGAAATGATCTTTGCTCCCTCAATCCCTTTTGCAATATCCTCTTGAATCGAACCTGACTGTACACCTATTTTGGTACCTTTCACAGCGTCCATAGTGGCGTATTTATCTTTATCAGCTTCGCGCACAACAATGGCTTGCTCAGCTTTGTAATAAATGTCTGAGAGATCAACTGCTTTTTTACGTTCTTCAGTCGGGCTAAGTCCAGAAATAACAATATCTACTCTCCCGCTGGACAATTCGTTTAGCAGTGAATCGAATGGCAAGTCCTTAATTACAAGTTCAGCACCCATATCAGCAGCAATTTCCTTAGCAATGTCGATATCGAAACCTACGATAGTATCTTTACCATCCACCACTTTATGGAATTCGTACGGAGGAAAATCTGCACTTGTTCCCATAGTTAGCTTCTTAGTAGCCCCACCGTTAGTTGCATTTCCACTTGCAGCGGTATCATTATCATTTTTATTTTGACCGCAGCCTGACAACAGACCTACCGCTAATATCATCCCTAAACCAAGTTTACCCCATTTGTTCATTTCTATATCTCCCCCTATTCTTATGAAAAAATCTAAGTAGTCCCTTTGACCGATTTATTATAAATCAAAACGCATGAATATGCAAAGGCATAATTGTGACAATAACTTCCTTTTAATGGGTTTCAAAGTGAAATGCTCATTATTCAGAAACAAATTAAACAACATTTATTCACATTTGATATATTTTTATACATTTTTACTATTCCCCATCTTAACCAAATCATGCGGCGAATTGACCCTAGTTTCCATAAAAAAAGGAGTACCCTAAAAGTATGAGTCATACTTCAGGTACACTCCTTATTAACCTAGTACAGAATCAGATGACCCTTATTCTGTAATTTCGTTATAAATATCAATGTACTGCTGAGCGGATACATTCCAGCTGTAGTCGCCAGCGAACGCGTTTTTCGTAATCTTTTTCCAGTGTTCAGGCTGCTTGTATAATGAGATCGCTCTGCGAAGCGTAAACATCATATCGTGGGCATTGTAGTTATTGAAAGTAAAGCCGTTTCCTTTACCGGATTCTTCATTATAAGCTTCAACAGTATCATTCAGGCCACCGGTTTCCCGCACAACCGGTATGCTACCGTATCGTAAAGCGAGAAGTTGACTGATCCCACACGGTTCAAACTTAGAAGGCATGAGAAAGATATCGCTGGCGGCATATATTTTGCGTGAGAGTGCATCATTAAAGAGTATTTGTGAAGATAACTTTGTTGGATAACGCCACGCCGCTTCTCTGAACCATCGCTCATAGGTTTCATCCCCTGTTCCAAGCAGAACAAATTGAATGTCATCAGTATATAGAAGCTCATCCAACACGCGAGTAAGCAGATCTAAGCCCTTGGAATCCACAAGACGAGTAACCATGGCCACCATTGGAATATTAGCGTCCACAGGTAATCCTAATTCCTCTTGCAAGGCTAACTTGTTCTCAGTCTTCTTCGACAAATTGGAACGATAACGGGTAGCAAGACTTGGATCTGTCGCAGGATTATAACTTTTCGTATCAATTCCATTCACAATACCGCTTAAAATGTCCGCTCGTGCATTCAACAAACCATCGAGCCCGTAACCATAATAAGGTGTCCGAATTTCTTCCGAGTAGGTTGGACTAACGGTGGTGACACGATCACTGTAAACAATGCCACCTTTTAAGAAGTTCACATTACCGTAATACTCCACGCCTCCAAAATAACTGCTATCCAGACCCAATAGCTCCTCAAGTACTTCATAAGGAAACACTCCCTGATATAACAGGTTATGTATGGTGAATACACTTCGCATTTCGCTGTAAAATGGATTGTGTCGATAATGCCCCTGTAACAGCATCGGAATTACGGCCGCATGCCAATCATGGCAATGCAGTACATCGGGCTGGAAATCAATAGCTGGCAGACACTCCAGCACTGCACGATTATAGAATGCGAAGCGTTCTCCATCGTCCATGTATCCGTAGATTCCATCCCGTCCAAAATAATACTCATTGTCGATAAAGTAAACAGGGATACCGTCATAAATAATTCGTTCAATCCCGCAGTATTGATTGCGCCAGCCAATCGGCACGTACACTTCCGTTAAATGCTCCATTTTCGAAGTGAACTTTTCTGGAATTCCACGATACTTAGGTAAAATCACTCGAACATCCACCCCAGCACCCTTCAGCGCTTTAGGTAATGCCCCAATGACATCGGCCAGACCACCCGTTTTGACAAAAGGATGAGCTTCAGCTGCGGCAAATAAAACTTTCATGATTATTTCCCCCTTTAAAGTGTACGGATTCTCTATACGTACTTTGATCTATAACTCATTTACCTCTTTACTTTTACCCAATCTTGCCGTTTTCTTAAACACCAGGAAGCTAAGAGGCGGTAATGTTAGCTCTATGCTGTTCACCTGATTGTGCCATTCCAGCTTATTGCTCTTCTGAGGCACATTGTGCAGACCTGAACCTCCATACTCTACAGTTTCCGAGCTAAAGACTTCTTCATAAGTCCCTGGGCGCGGAACTCCAATACGATAATGTTGATGTTCAACGGGTTGGAAATTGATGATAAATAGCAATGTATCTCCAGGCTTCTTACCTCTACGCATATATGAAATAACGCTTTGTTCATTGTCATCCGCATCAATCCATTGATAACCCTCTTGGGAATGATCAAGCTCCCACAGTGCTTTCTCCGAGCGATACAGTTTATTAAGTGCAGCAGTGTAGGCGAGCATGCCGCGATGGCTGTCATAATCCAGCAGTAGCCAATCCAGCTGTTCCTGATCCTTCCACTCGATAAATTGGCCGAATTCCCCGCCCATAAACAGAAGCTTTTTACCGGGATGCGATATTTGATAACCAAGCAGTTGCCTAAGTCCTGCGAACTTTTGTTCATAAGAACCAGGCATTTTGTCCAATAACGACTTCTTGCCATGTACAACCTCATCATGTGATAACGGCAATGCATAATTTTCGGCATAAGCATAACATATTGGGAATGTTAGTAAATTATGATGATTAGGTCGCCCCCAGAAATCATGTTCTATGTAGCCTAAAGTGTCATTCATCCATCCCATATTCCATTTGTAATTAAAGCCGAGGCCACCTTCATGAACTGGCGCTGTAACTCCCGGCCAAGCACTAGATTCTTCCGCCATCATCAATGCCTTTGGAAAATAATGAAATATTGCTTTATTCAGATTCTGTATAAATTTGATGGCCTCTAAATTCTCCAAACCACCGTTCACATTACGCCGATATTGATGAGCCTGTTTTTCAAAATCGAGACGAAGCATACTCGTAACTGCATCAACACGCATTCCATCAATATGATAATACTCAAACCAAAAGAGTGCGTTAGAAATGAGGAATGAAGAAATTTCAGGCTTGCTGAAATCAAACGAAAGTGTTCCCCAGCCTGGTTTTTCCGCTAACATCGGATCTGCATATTCATATAGTGGCGAACCATCAAACATCCTTAAACCGTGTGCATCTTTTGCAAAGTGGGCCGGAACCCAATCCAGAATCACACCTATTCCAGCTTGATGCAGATGATCGATTAAATACATCAACTCATGGGGCTCACCATATCGACTCGTCGCCGCGAAATACCCAGTTCCTTGATAGCCCCAAGATAAATCGTATGGATGCTCAGCTAGCGGCATAAACTCAACATGGGTGTAGCCCATTTCCATCAGATAAGGAATTAATAAATCACTCATATCCTGATAGCTGTAAAATTCCCCATCTTCTTTTTGACGCCAAGTTCCAAAATGCATTTCATAAATGTTCATCGGTTGATGATATGGAACTTTACTCTTTCTCCGCCATGCAGCATCTCCCCAACGATAACCACTGAGATCCGTAACCACGGATGCAGTCGCCGGGCGAACCTCAGCTTTGAAGGCAAATGGATCAGCTTTTAGGAAGCTGGAGCCATCACTGGCAACAATCCTGTATTTGTAAAAAGTTCCCGGTTCTTTTCCCGGAAAAAAACGACTCCAAAATCCTGAATCGGGTATCTTATATAACGAGTCCACGTCCAGCATTCCAACCCAGCCATTATGATCACCAGCTAGTCCTACATATGTCGCATGAGGAGCCCACACGGTAAAGCGCACGCCCGTAACGCCTTCTTCAGCGGCAATGTGCGCACCCAGCATAGAATAGCTGCGATAATTGGTGCCCTCATGGAACAAATAAATATCAGCAACTGACGGAAGGGTATCGATTTTTGCTATTTCAGCCAATTCTACACCACCTTTTTTGAATGCTTGTACCTATTACATTAACCGAATATTACCATTTTGAAAATGATTTGATGTGAAAAGAAAAGATTTTCTGATAAAGAAATATTAATTGTAATTTTTCTTTTTACACAGCAATATACTTCACCTATGTCGTTTCAAGTGCTTGTCGTAAGTTTATGTTACAAGCATTGACAAAATAATGGGAGGGATAACATATGAATAACAAAAAAGATTGTATCGCCATGCTCTTGGCAGGAGGGGAAGGCCGTAGATTGGCTCCCTTGACTTCCAGTATGGCTAAGCCTGCAGTCCCTTTCGGTGGACAGTATAAAATTATTGACTTCCCGCTTAGTAATTGTGTAAACTCCAAAATTGATACAGTAGGTGTCCTGACTCAGTATGAAGCTGAATCCTTGCATGATCACATCGGTGAAGGTGAACCTTGGGGCTTACATAGTCAAAAGGACAAAGGTGTCACACTCCTTCCTTCCGGTGTTGAAGGCAGAGATAGCTATACAGGAACTGCTGATGCGATTTATAAGAACATTGAGTATATCGATAGCCGCAATCCAGAACATGTACTCATTCTATCCGGTGATCATATTTACCATATGGATTACCGTAAAATGCTGGATTATCATGTAGGGAAAGCTGCAAAAGCTACAATCTCAGTAATGGAGGTGCCATGGGATGAAGCCAGTCGTTTTGGAGTGATGAACGTAAATGATGAACTAAAAATCTCTGAGTTTGCGGAAAAACCAAAAGTACCTAAAAGTAATTTGGCTTCAATGGGTATTTACCTGTTTAAGTGGGCTTATCTGAAGGAGCACTTGTTGCGGGATGCAGCTAATCCGAATTCCAGCCATGACTTTGGTAAAGACGTTATACCAACGATGCTTGATCAGAATGATGAGTTATTCGCTTACCGCTTCAAAGGGTACTGGAGAGATGTAGGTACTGTGGGTAGTCTTTGGGAAGCGCATATGGATCTTCTGCAAAAAAACAATGGCATGAAGCTCGACAAAGCTCATTGGCCGATGTATAGCCGGAGTCGCCGGACAAAGCTTGCTGTTCATAAACCACGTGTTCAGATCCCGTCAACGGACTCTCTCGTTAATGAATTCTGCACGCAAGAAGGCAGCTTGCAACGTTCTGTAATTTTCAATGGTGTGGAAATTGGCAAGATGAGCTTGATCAAGCAAAGCGTTATTATGCCTGGTGTTCGAATTGGACGTGGAGTAGAGATCGAAAATGCCATTATTGGCGAAGGTGCAATCATTAAGGATGGGGCTGTCATCAAGGGAAGCATAAATAATATTGTAGTCGTTGGGCCTAACGAGACCGTAGCAGCTAAGCCAGCGGTTCGAAACCAACCTTCCCGTCTGTTTCAGGACGTTTATGAGAAGACAGGACGACTACGGGAAGTTCTCCCTTCATAAAAACCATTATATATATAATTACTTTATATAAAAAGGGGCTGTTGTCCTGGTCGATCATGACCAGAGCAACAGCCCCTTCGGTTGTTAGAAGTTAAATCTTATGAAATTTTGGAGTGCTGACCATTCTTTATCTAAAATGCTCAATTCCACACAATCTACATATTGATCCCCAAACAACGCCGCTTCGCGTTGAACACCTTCCCGCTTAAAGCCCACACCTTCATAGGATTTCAGGGTAACGGTGTTGAAAGCGAAAGCACCAAGGGAAAGACGATGCATACCCAAGCTCTCAAATCCGATCCGGAGCATTTCATTCATCATCCTTGTTCCAAAACCTCTACCCTGATAATCAGGATCTACTACTACTCTGCCAATACGTGCAGATCGATTCGACCGGTCTATGGTTGAAAAGCTGATGTGACCCACGACCTGATGAGTAGCTTCGAGCACCGCACAGAAGATAAGGCGATCGGAATTCACTGGATGATTAGCACCGCTTAAATACTTAGTAAGCTGGTCATCATCAAGAGGAAAAGTAAATGAAGGTCCAGCCCACTGCTTCAGATACTCAGGTGAGATACTCCATCGTTTCAAGTGTTCAAAGTCCGATTCGGAAATAAATCTAAGAATCAGACGATCGGGATCAGGTTGCTCCTCATAATGCTCATACAGGTTCACTAAACGACCATTTCCCATATCGTTAGTGCCTATATAATGAAAACCCATGCTTTGATAATAACGATTGAGTTTAATGTTGTGAGCGACGGTATCAAATCTGAGTCCTCTGCAGCCAAGTTCTTTGGCTCGCACCACAGCATATTTAAGCATATGCTGACCAAGTCCCTGACTGCGGTGTGAACCCGCCACAGCCAATCTATGCAAATAAGCATAAGACTCATCATTTTTGCTTCCCCAGTATTGAGGATCACTGAATTGTAACGTGAACATTCCAACTACAGCATCATCATCAAGCGCAAGATAAACATGCCTGTCGGTGAAATAGCCTGTGATATCATTCTCATTAAATTGGCCCGAGGTCCATTGCTTAATCCCATTTAACTCCATCCAATTTGCTGCTTCCTGCAGCAACCTCAAGATATCACCTGTCCGATCGGGTTCTCCGCGAACAATCTTAATTGAGTTCCCCAAGACTTCCACTTCCATACCTCCTAGACATCTGATTCAGGCAAGGTAGCTTGATTGTGTGCTACTTGATCTGAACTGACCTCAGGCAGCTTCTCAGTAAGTGGCAACACTACGGTAACTTCAGTTCCGCTTCCAAGCTCACTTTCCATTTCGAGCTTCCCGTTATGAAGTTCCACGATTTGTTGGGAGATGGCTAGTCCTAAACCCGTTCCTCCGTTCAACGCATCCACTTGAAAGAAACGGTCTTTAACTCTGGAGATATGTGCATCACTAATACCTATTCCACTATCACGCACCATGATAGCAGTCTCTGTAGCTGACAGTCTCTTCGCAGACAATTCTATACTGGAATCCTCATGGGAGAATTTCACCGCATTGTCTACCAGATTCAAGAACACTTGCTTTAGACGATTGGCATCTCCTTTTACAAAGATTCCATCTTCACATTCTAGGAGCAAGTGGATTCGTTTCTTCTCTGCCTTGGCCCAAATATTAAGTATCGTCTCCTGAAGTAACACTTTCACATCAACAATCCCAATGGACAGTTTCATTTGGTTCTGCTGCAGCTTTGAAAAGTCGAGAATCTCCTCCACTAGACCAATCAAACGTTCACTTTCTTTGGAAATGATG
This sequence comes from Paenibacillus sp. FSL K6-0276, assembly GCF_037977235.1. Classification (NCBI taxonomy): domain Bacteria; kingdom Bacillati; phylum Bacillota; class Bacilli; order Caryophanales; family Paenibacillaceae; genus Paenibacillus; species Paenibacillus sp. FSL K6-0276. The sequence goes on from NZ_CP150276.1 coordinate 3,276,000, forward strand.
CTAACTCCAAGCTTCGTCTCCTCCGGATCATAGCCACCAGAGACCAAGGTTTCACTCCACCCCTTGATACTTGTAAGGGGTGTCCGCAGCTCATGTGAAATGGACGAGATGAAATCATCCTTAATCTGATTGCTGCGCACAATTTCCTGAGCCATATAATTCAGCGTAGAAGCTAGCTCACCAATCTCAAACTTGTAGTTTCCCTTAATTCGCACATTAAATCTGCCCTTAGCCATCTGGGCTGAAACCGCCGTAATGTTATTGAGCGGCTTTACGATTGAATTGGCAAGTCCGAAGCTGAACACGATAACAACAGCCATGACAGCTGCACCTATACCAATTGACAGTAATGTAAGATTAAGCAAATCATTGTTAATACCTTCTAGTGAAGTAAGATATCTTAGAATATACGTATCACGTCCGTGAACCTGCAGCATCTTTGACACAGCCATAACACTCTCGTTAGTACCACTCTGGCGCCCTACCCAGCGGCCAATACTGCCCCCTACCGCTTCAGGGACATCACTAGTTGTAATGGTACGGTCTGGCTGAAAGCCAGTCGAACTGGTGATCATATCCCCATTCAGGGTCAATACTTCTAGCTCGGTTTTATCCAGCGCAAATCTCTCCAGTAGCACTTGCAGCTGGTTCGAGTTGTTATCGCCATCTAGCTCGTATTTATGAAAAAACGACTCTGCCGTGGTAATGTGATTTTGTATCTTGCTATATACACTGTCATAATAATACGTTCTGATGGCAAGCAGGAAGATAACTTCTACGAGGAGAAGCGCCAAAAAAACTACAAGAATGTAGTGTAGAACAATTTGTCTGCGCATCCCCTTCTTAATCATTGTACTTGGCCTTTCCATCTATATCCGTGTCCCCATACCGTTTGCAAAAATTCTGGCTCTGACGGATTATTCTCTATCTTTTGACGCAGACGACGAATATTCACATCCACGATCTTGGGATCACCCATATACTCCTTGCCCCACACATGATCCAGCAGAAGATCGCGGCTGAGCGGCGTATTTTCTTTTTCGAGAAAGTATTGGATCAATGAAAACTCCGTTGGTGTCAGTTCAATGGCTTCATTATCACGTTTAAAATGTTTGGAAATAAGGTCCAAAGTAAATGGTCCTGAAACGAAAGAAACCTTCGCTGACTGTTCACGATGAACGTTCACTCGGCGCAGCAACGATTGAATTCGAGCAATCAGTTCTGTCGGGCTGAATGGCTTGCTAACATGGTCATCCGCTCCTACAGATAAGGCATACACTTTATCTTGCTCTTGAACCTTGGCTGTCAGAAAAATAATACCCAAACGTTCATTGGTTTCTCTGACCCGTCTACATACTTCAAATCCATCAATACCCGGAACCATTACATCCAATAGAGCGATATCAATATCAGGGATCGTGGTTAACTTGTGAAGAGCTTCATGCCCATCCGCAGCCTCTATCACTTCGAACCCATTACGCTTCAAGTTAATGACAATAAAACTACGAATGGACTCCTCATCTTCCAAAATCAGTACTTTACTCATCTATTCCCTTCCTTTCTATAGGGGGAGCAATTTTATTGCTTCCTTCCTTTTGTGTACTTTGTTCTAACTTACCGCGGTAGGCGATGACCTTGTCTGCATCACGTGCAAGCAGATCCCAACCGTCATTCTTCACACGGTCCCATTCAGAAGGAGAAAAGAAGGAAACCTCAGCAACCGTCTCACCGGTATCTGACATGATGAACTTAAGGTTCTCGTCCAGAACCGATTTCGTATCAACCGTCACCTTCCCATGCCATTCCGGAGAAAAATTAATATTGAATCGATCCGATGGATCATGATATAGCTGGGTTGCGAAGGTCAGACCGTCTTTCCCATCCCATTTATAATAGGAGGTAAAGTATGGAATTTCAGCGGGGTCGAAATACTCCCATCCTTTAGGCGCCTCAAGCAATCCAATTTCAATAATGCCATCATGATCAATATCTTCGCTTGCAATCCGACGATCTTTATAAGTCCGCGCATCACCTGGTAATACCACACGCAGCTTGTTATTCTCCATAACGACAATAGAGGTATAGGCAGATTGGGAATCCACTGCAGCATCCAATACGATTCCTTCTTTATCCTTTGAGATTTTTCCTGCAACAATATTGTAATAATTATTAAAATAAGGGTCGATATTATCAAGCTTATCGAGTACCTTAAAGCCATCATTGTACTGATAGATCGAAATGGTTGCAAATTCATTTCTTTTAAAATAAACAACGGTGATGTCTTCAATTCCATCCCCATTAAGATCATCAATCATATATTTTGTATAAGGATGTGAAAGTACTTCTTCTAATGATCCAGTGGAATAGCTATAGACGACAAGACCCTTTTCTTCACCTTGTGAATAGCCGGTAACAATTTCAAGCTTCCCATCACCCGTCATATCCTTCAAATCAACCGACTCTAGTACAGATCCGTCGCCATCGAATACAAGCTTCTTGACCCAAGTGTCGCCCTGTTTCTCCAGTATCATCCCGTGAATTATTACGGCTTCTCCTGGCGTCTTATAGAACACTAGCGTCTCCATAACTCCATCCTTGTTGAGATCCTCGGTAAAGATAGTACTATCATCGTCATTGGTCGGACGAATCAACGTGGAACCTGCTGGCATAAGTGAATTAATAGCAGCCATAAGTGTTGCTTTATCAGCAGACAATTGTGGGGATTTCATCTTAGAAACAGGATCACTGATGAAAGTACAACCCGACAGTACGGATAACGTCAGCGTTGCGGCAACAAGGCACCTAAGACTTCTCATATTCAACTTCATCACTCTTTCCCTTATCCGTGTCCTATATTTAAAGATTTGCACGTTCTTGGATCGTTAATCTACGCCCCTTTATATCATGCTTAATTCTGCCATCTTCTAGTACCCAAAGACGTGTAGCAAAACGTTCCGCTAATTCAATAGGTAGTACCGATATAACGGTAAGACCGGTCTCTTTACATAACTTCCGCAATGTTTCCAAGACGCTCTCCGCGGATTTGGGATCTAATCCCGTAACCGGTTCATCCGCTAAAATCACTTTAGCACCGTGAGTCAACGCTCTAGCAATCGCTACACGCTGCCTTTCTCCACCACTAAGTTGGCTTGTCTTCATCTTCGCCTTATCAAGGAGGCCAAGGGCATCTAATTCATCCATTGCACCCATATAATCATCTGAACGTACCATCCCTGTGACCATCCGCCATAACGGCGTTTGTGCGGACTGGCCGACCAGTACATTTTTCAATGCAGTACGGTTAGGGTTGAGCTCTGCATTCTGCTCCAGGTAAGCCCACTCGCGGCGGATTTTTCTTTTACCTGTAAAGGCACTCGCCATTATATCTGTACCGTCCACTCTAAAATTCCCTCTATCCCACTTTTCACGCAACGCTAAACAACGCAGCAAAGTGGTCTTACCGCTGCCGCTAGCTCCAAGTATTGCTACGAACTCACCCGGTTCTAATTGAAACCCTATATCCTGAAGAACTGGATTTTTGTCTTCCCCAACTGCCTTGGCTAAGTGTTCAACTGTGATCATAGTTCAGCCTCTCCCTGTCTTTATCTATAATCTATAGTGTACTCTGAAAGCCAGATGAATTTCCATGCGAGCACTCGTTCTTATCTTACCTCAAATTTTTTGTCGTGGCGAGAAAAATAACCCAAGCAATCCGAACATGATATATAATGCACCCATTAAGCCGAAAATCCCCCCGCCCCAGCCGACTTGCATGAGCAAACCGCCGATACCTGGACCTATTATACTGCCAATACTAAAATGGAAGGAAGCAACCACATTTGCAGCAGGCAGTAGATGGCGTGGTAAAATATCCGCAGCTAGACTAAGCCCTAACGAGAAAAAGGAGCCAACAAGTCCACCTGCAATCATCAACAGCACCATAGTTAATTTGAAATGGTCACCCGCTAGTGGCAGCAATGTGAAGGCAATTCCGCCTCCAATCCCAGTTAGAATCAATACCTTCTTACGACCAAATCGGTCGCTCCATAAACCCAGTGGAAATTGTAACAACAGTCCTCCAATGCCCGCAAAAGGCAATAAGGCCGCAATTTGATCCGTACTGTATCCGATCCGGAGACCATACACTGGAAAGTTACTGTTTAAGCTTGCTTCCATGAAACCATATAAGAGTGCAGGGATTAAAGCGAACCATGCTAGACTGTAGCAACGGCCAAAACGGCGAACCTGACTTTCTCCACTCTCTACTTTATCTGGACGGGAATCCGGAAGCATAGTAACTGCAAGTATTAGGACCAATAAAAAAAGAAATGCTAGAACAATAAAAGGTATTGCCTGACCAAAGCGCAGCAGACTGATTCCCAGCGGCCCCAAGCTAAAGCCCAGACCATAGGACATCCCGTATAGGGAAAGATTTCGCCCGCGATGCTCGGCAGGTGTCATTAGCAGTACCCATAGCTGGGCGGCATAATTGATAGATGCATCACCCACACCTACAAGTAGACGCAATACAAACCATATTTTGATTCCAGGAAAAAAAGGGAATAGGAGCAAGCTTACTAAAACTAGGCTTATCCCGCCAGCAATCAATTTTTTGAATCCAATCGCTCCTAGAACTCTTTCAGCAATCAAGGTCATTCCGAATGATCCTATGTATAGAGCAGCTGCATTTAGTCCATTAAGTGAAGAGGAAACTCCTTTTTGCTCCAATAGAATGGATAATACGGGAAGGAGCATCCCTTGGCTGAGTCCAGCCGCTATAGTAGCGGTAATAAGAATCATGAAATTCATTTTGCTGTTACTTCGAATAGATAATTTTGGCCGGTCTGACACAGATGATATCCCCCTATGATTAATAACGCTAATTTGATCTAACGCCAATTGGCAAACACCGAACATTATAGTGGACAACCCTCTTCAAAACAAGAGATAATATGAAGATGTTACGGATTTCCTGGGGGTGCATGAGACATGGAGTACGAATTAAAGATTGACGTATCGCCGGTTTATGAACTGCTGGACAGTTTTATGTTATATGTAACTAGAAAATGGATCTCCAATTTGGACATTGGTCCCCACTGGATAAGTGATGTGGAAGATCGCATTTCTCCTCATAAGGTAACAGCTTTAATGCAAGCCGCCGAGTGGCCTTTTACGGATTATGATGTGCTTTATGCCTGGGTTTACATTCGAGGACCCGCAACTTCAGTGCAGCATTTCTTAGATGATCTGGATTCAGCTTCCATAGAAGAATGTTATCAGCAAATCGCTCCGCTCATTCAGGAGTTTACGATTGAAGATGCTTTTCGGATCCGGAACAGCTATAGTCCACTCTTGCGTCTCTGGTACGAGCAATACTTCCGCCATGTGGAGCACAAAATATTACCGCTATTAATTGAAGATGCTTCTGAGAAAAAAATGCTCGAAAGCAAAATGGACCCCATATCTTTAATTGAATATGCATCTGGCGGTGTAGTTTTCGAGGAGATCACGGATCTAAAAACGATTGTATTACTACCAACTGTTCATAATCGTCCGATTAACACCTACTGCTTCTACAAAACCATGGTGATCGTACAGTATCCTGTAGATGTACCTTTAGAAGACGAAAATGAACCACCTATGGTGCTTTTGCGCATGACCAAGGCACTTTCCGACCCCACCAGACTTCGATTGCTTCGCTATGTCGCACATGAACCCAAGTCGCTGTGGGAGATGCAATCTGATCTTAATCAATCCAGAGAAATGCTGATGCATCACCTTATGATTCTACGAGTAGCCGGCCTACTCCGCATCCATCTCAGAGGTGAACAAGACGAACGTTTCAGTATTCGTCCAGATGGCGCCTCAGAGCTTCAAATGTTCCTAGAGTCTTATATTTACCTATAGAACACTATACAGATACAGATCCAAGGAGTGAGAGATATGAAATACATGACACAACAGGTGATTTTCGATCTAGATGATACACTGGTCCACTGCAACAAATATTTCGATCTGATTTTAGGGCAATATTTTGAACTGATGACAGATTGGTTTAATGAATTTGGCCCAAGCACCAGTGAATTACGTAACAAACAAATAGAAATTGACGTGCACACGGTCAACACAAGTGGTCTTGCCAGCGATAATTTCCCTAAATCCCTAATCGCTACCTACCGTTATTTTTGCGCCAAATATAATCGTCCGACGGACCGTTTTCAAGAGCAGCAATTACACAAGCTTGGACTAAGCGTCTACGACCAAGAAATCGAAGCTTACCCTGGCATGGTTGAAACGCTTGATACTCTGAAGCAGGATGGTCACCATTTATTCCTGTACACAGGTGGAGACGATACGATCCAACAACGTAAAATTGAGCAAATGAAACTGGATGCTTACTTTGATGACCGGATCTATATTCGTCAGCATAAGAATGTTGAGGCGCTTGAAAATATTTTGACTACACAAGGCTTTGACCGCAAACGTACCTGGATGATTGGTAACTCGTTACGTACAGATGTACTTCCGGCAGTAACCGCAGGCATTAACAGTATCTATCTGAAGCAACAGAATGAATGGAGCTATAACCTTATTGAACTGGAGCATGAGATGCAGCAAGCTGTTAAGACCATTTCCTCCATTCATGAGGTGCCTCCTGTTATTCGTACAGCTACCCTGCAGAAACTCTAGGTGCAACGTAACCTCAGACATTGTTACAAATGACATATCTACTCTACCTCTTGGATGATTATACTATTTTAGTACAATTCCCATATGAGGTAGGAGATGAGATATGAACAAGAAAGTGAAGTCCAACCATTCTCGAACTAACAAACAAATGCTTCCCATGCTCTTAGGCGTAGTTGTAGTAATCCTTATCGCTGTTATTGTCTTCATTCTAAATGACAAGACGGACAGTACAGAGGGACTACCTAACTACACCGACGTGAAGGGAAGCATTGTTGTTGATGGGCTGAAATACGAAAAGCAACCTCATCTTGGTAGTCCTGATGCCACAATCAAAGTCATCGAATTTGCAGATTTCAAATGTCCTCCCTGCAAAAATTGGACGGAGAAATATCTAGATACTTTTGTTAAAGACTACGTGGATACCGGAAAAGTTGAGCTCTTCTTCATGAACTTTGCCTTCTTGGATCGAGATTCCTATCTTGCTGCAAGCGCAGGTGAAGCCATTTATAAGCAAAGCAACGAGAAGTTCTGGGAATACCTCCATAAGCTGTACGCCAATCAAGGCGATGAGAGCAAAATCTGGGCTACTCAGAAGTTCATTCTAAATTTCGTCAAAAATAACATTGAGGGCATTGATTACGCACAATTCGAGACAGATCTCAAGAATCACACCTACATGTTCGATGTAAAAGAAGACTTCAAGATCGCTGGATCCTACGGGGTTAATGGAACACCTAAGTTTATGGTGAACGGAGTACTACTTCCGGACTCATCCTATGAAGGGCTAACTGCAGCGATTGAAGCGCAGCTGGCTAAAGCCACTGAATAATTATAAAGCTAGCAATACAAGCATTAACCCCTTCGGCGTCCTTATAAGGACGGTAAGCATTTAAGCGAGAAATTTAAGACATAAAGTATGGTGTGAAACTTATACTTTCTTATATTAAAAAAAAGGTGTCTCTGCCATGTATCCATCATGGCTAAAGACACCTTTTTGCTGTACATACAATCTTTCCGATCGACTATGATTCTACTGCTAATTGGCCCGTATCCATATTCTGAAGCACTAGCTTGCCTTCCAGAGGTGTACCATCTTCGCTGGTTAGCTTTAGCTTGCCCGTCCGACCTTTTTCAATCAACGCCTTCACTTGCGCATCCGTGAGTGTACGACCATGATTTTCTTTCCAGATCACGAATTTGCAGCCTTCCTTGTAATGAGAGCAGCCGTAGCCCTTTTTCCCCATAAAAATCATTCCACCGCAGCCGGGACGCGGACAGTTTCCGATGACCTTAGGACCTGATTTGGCGGATTCCTCTTCACTACTTGCCTTGCGCTTTCGCGGCGCCGCAGGTTTGTCGCTGGTTTTACGAGATGTACTTCCAGCACTTCGCCCTTTAGCACTTGTATTGACAGAAGGCGTCTCCCCTTCAAAAGAGGTTTTGGACGCCCGAGATTGTACTCGTACTTTATCCACGATCATACAGGCGAATCTTTTTACATTCTCCATAAACTGCCCGTCCGACGCCGTTCCTCTGGATATTTCGTTCAAACGACGTTCCCATTGTCCGGTCATTTCCGGTGAAGTCAACAGCTCAATACCCGCTCCACGTATCAGCTCAATGGCTGTTCGTCCTTTTTGTGTGATGGCAATTTTTTTGCCCTGCATTTCAATGTATCCGACATTCTTCAGCCGTTCTATAGTTGCTGCGCGGGTAGCCGGAGTTCCAAGCCCTGAATCCTTCATAGCATCACGGAGCTCTTCATCCTCAATCTGCTTTCCGGCACTTTCCATCGCTCGAAGCAGTGTGCCCTCTGTATAGTGCTTGGGTGGCTGTGTATCTTTCTCTTTAACGATAGCCTCACTACAAACCACTTCTTCTGCCGGGGCAATAGAAAATGGTTCATTCACTTCGATCTCTTCGTCCTCTTCCTCATCCTTGTTCTTACCCTTGGAAGACTTCGCTTTATCCTTCTTCTGGTCCGCGTAAATGACCTTCCAGCCGAGGCTTAACAATTCCTTGACTGTGGTTTTGAACTTTTCCTCTTCTACCTCAGTCATCACCGTATGCACTTTATACTCTGCTGCCGGATAGAACTGAGACAAAAAGCGCCGCACAATCAAATCATACAGTTTTCCCTCATCTGCACTAAGTCCTGATGCTTTACGATATGTAGGCAAAATCGCGTGGTGATCCTCGACCTTCGAGGGGTTGCAGATAAATTTATTCCCTTTATGTACGAGATTGCGATTCGCACCCTTTACCCACTCATCATAAGCCGTCCCTTGCAGCGCAGATAACGTCTTATGCATCTCAGGAATATTCTGTTCTGTAACATAGTTGGAGTTCGTCCGCGGATAAGAGATCACCTTATGCTTTTCATATAACGCTTGAGCAATATCTAGTGTCTTTTTTGCGGAAAAAGCGTACTTTCCATTCGCCTCCCGTTGCAGCAGCGTCAAATCGTACAGCTTATTCGGATACTCTTTCGTTTCCTTAACCTCGTAAGACTCAATCCGGCCTGGTTTTCCTTTGACCTTGGCAGCTAGCGACTCCGCCTTATCCCCGTCAGTCAGCCGATCTCCCTGCCACATGCCTTTATAGGTCATTTCATTCTGAGTAAAATGTCCCTCCACCTCAAAAAACTTAAGGGAAGAGAACGCCTCAATGGTCTTTTGACGGTCATAAATCAGGGCGAGCACGGGAGTTTGAACTCTACCTACCGACAGCAGAACATTATGCTTTGTAGTAAATGCACGTGATCCGTTCATGCCGATGAGCCAATCTGCTTCGCTGCGTGCTTTTGCCGCTTTGGTTAAGTTCTCGTACTCCGATCCATCCTTCAGCTCCTGAAATCCTTTGCGAATGGTCTCTGGCGTCAGATCGGAGATCCACAACCGCTTCACAGGATGCTCCAGCTTCAAATGCCGTTGAATGAGTGAAAAGATATGCTGCCCTTCTCGCCCCGCATCGCATGAATTCACTAGAAGATCACTACGTTTCGCAAGATCTCCGATTACCTTCAGCTGATCGATTGTCCGCGCATTAGGAACCAGTTTGAACTGGTCTGGAATAATGGGCAGATCATTAATGTTCCATTTTTTGTATTTAACATCATAAGCATCCGGCTCGGCCAAACCGATTAGATGCCCTATTGCCCATGTAATAATGTACTGCTCCCCTTCAAGATAGGAACGGTAATTTTTGGCTTTCGGTTCTATTGCGGCGGCGATATTCCGCCCCATATCCGGTTTCTCCGCAATAATGAGTGTCTTCAAAAACAATCGCTCCTTACCTTTTCGTTCTTAAGTCCAAAATGCGTCCAGTATTCTATTATAACATTAACCTCGGTTTTTTTTAATGGATAGGTTAGAAGGCTTTGGTAAAATTCAGACTTCCCTTAGTCTTTTCTATGAATTAGAATAGTTTGGTAAACGAGTTTTATATATCGGAGGAATCAAAACGTGTCTGAGAATCACAAATTTACAGAACCTTTTACGGACAGAAACGGCCATTATCTAAAAGCAGAATGTGAGAACTGCTTCGGTTTGTGCTGTTCCGCACTACCTTTTTCAGCTTCAGTTGATTTTGCTATGGATAAAGCAGCTGGCCAGCCGTGCCATAACCTGCAATCAGACTTTCGCTGTGGTATACATACAGATTTAAGAGCGCTTGGATTTCGCGGTTGTACTGTATATGACTGTTTTGGCGCTGGGCAAAAGCTCTCTCAGGTTACTTATACTGGTAAGGACTGGCGGAAGAATTCAAAAACTGCGAAGCAAATGTTCGAGGTATTTCCGACCATGTGGCATTTACACGAATTGCTATGGTACTTAAATGAATCTTTAAACTTAGTAGTAACCCATACAATCTATGTTGAGTTGCTAACAGCACTCGATGAGACAGAACAACTCACTTTACTTAGCCCTGATTCTCTACTGAAAGTGAATGTTGACGCTCATCGAGCAAAGATTAATCTGTTGCTGCTGCAAGTCAGTGAACTTGTACGTACTGAGGCTCGTCGTAAACTAAAAAAAGCATCGAGAACTTTCAGCCGAGGTGTTGACCTTGTCGGCGCAAATCTTAAAAGTGCAGATCTCAGGGGAGCCAACCTGAGAGGAGCCTATTTGATTGCCGCAGATCTTAGAGGCGCTGATCTTAGAGGTGCAGATCTCATTGGTGCAGATCTCCGTGACACTGACCTTAGAGGCGCTAATCTAACAGAGAGCATTTTTCTAACTCAGGGTCAGATTAATGCGGCGAAAGGCGATGACCATACAAAATTACCGCCGGCACTATCCCGCCCTGAACAATGGATTTCGTTTTGAGTTATAGAAATTTAAACCAGCTGCGAAAAGAACGCTTGGATACGGGAAACTGCCTCAACCAGTTCTAAGACCTCTTTTCCCGCTGAGGTTCTTTCTAGATACTCTACCCTACCTTGTGCTGCTTCCTTACCAACCACTAGTGTTACAGGTATACCAATCAAGCTTGAATCCTTAAATTTAACGCCAGCACGTTCATCCCTATCATCCAGCAGCGTCTCAATACCGAGCGTAGTGAGTTTATTATAGAGCTCCTCTGCAACTGCCAGTTGCTCCGAATCCTTAACGGACATCATCAAAATATGAACCTGATAAGGTGCAAGTGCAACTGGCCACATTATTCCTTGATCATCATGATTCTGTTCTACAACCGCGGACAATAGACGTGAGATCCCAATTCCATAACAACCCATGATCACAGACTGACTCTTGCCAGAACGATCTAAAAAGGAAGCTCCAAGCTTCTCGCTGTATTTGGTACCTAGTTTAAAGACATGTCCGATTTCGATGCCCTGATGAAAATGCAGAACACCTTTCTCACAGTTCGGACAAGTTTCTCCTTCCGCTACATTTCGAAAATCCCCCACATGCTCAAGCCCAAAATCTCTACCAGGTACAACATTACGGAAGTGATAATCTTTTTCTCCTGCTCCCGTCGTCCCTTGCGTCATTCCTGCAACTGTGGCATCAACTAGTACGGTTAATTGAAGACCCACTGGTCCCACAAACCCGCTCTCTACGCCCGTTAAGGATTTCACAGCATCATAGTCAGCAAGCCCGATCTCCGCCGCACCGATATATTTACTCACTTTTATCTCATTGACTTCATGATCGCCCCGAACCACTACAGCAAAGAATTGACCGCTACCTTCATAGATCAATGTTTTCATAATCTGCTCTGGATGGATCTCCAGCTCCTGCTCTAATTGATTAATAGTGCGAAGATTAGGCGTGTGGAATTTCTCTATTACAGGTAATTCGAAGTTCAATTCTTTCTTAGTAGGCTGTACGGCTTCTGCCTGTTCCAGATTGACCGCATAATCGCAAGAGGAACATACTGCAATCGTATCCTCCCCGATATCAGCCAGTGCCATAAATTCATGGCTGCCCCCTTCCCCACCAATCGCACCAGAATCTGCATGAACAGCTCTGAAATTTAATCCACATCGCTTAAATATCCGGTGATAAGCATCGAACATTTGGAGATAAGATTTATCAAGTCCTTCTGAGCTTATGTCAAAAGAGTACGCATCCTTCATCAAGAACTCTCTGCCTCTTAGCAATCCAGAACGTGGTCGCCGTTCATCCCGGAACTTAGTCTGAATCTGATAAACGGTAATAGGGAGCTTACGATAGGAGCTGATCTCATTCCGCACAAGTGAGGTTACTACTTCTTCATGCGTTGGACCGAGTACGAATTCCCGCTCATGACGATCCTTAAAAGTCATCAACTCCTTGCCATAAACATCATAACGTTCTGATTCCTTCCAAAGTTCCGCAGGTTGCATGGATGGCATTAAAATCTCCTGAGTTCCGGAATGATCCATCTCTTCTCTTACAATCGCTTCAATCTTCCGCAGAACCCGCCGACCAAGTGGTAAATAAGTATACACTCCGGCAGCTAATTGGCGGATATACCCCGCACGCAATAATAACTGATGACTATTGGTCTCCGCCTCCGAAGGCACCTCACGAAGAGTTGTTAATAATAAATTGCTTTGACGCATACATTGGCCCCCCTTAAATCATTTCTTTAAATGCAAAAAGACACATTCGTCAGGGACGAATGTGTCGTGATACCACCCTTATTCAACTGCCAGTTCAACATACGATCCATTCTGATTTGGCAATCCTCAAATCGGATAACGGTCGATTCCGGTAGCGGGTTAGAAGATACTATCGCTACAGCTACCAAGGCAGGATACCACTCACACGTATTTGAGGAACCTTTCAGCCGGTGAGTTCCCTCTCTGTTCTAACGCTTCTAGAATCGTAAATCCTTGGTCAATGCTTTTGTCATGTGAATATTTTATTAAATCTATAGGATAATGATATTTACGTCAAGTATCAGTTAATAAAAAAACCGTCTCTCCAGCAGACAAACTGCTTTTGAAACGGCTTATTAAACAATTATTATCTTAACGCTTAAACAAGAACGGTTGATCCCATCAGGTATTTATCCACTTCACGCGCAGCTTCGCGTCCTTCGTTGATTGCCCAGACGACCAAGCTTTGACCACGGCGCATATCGCCAGCAGCAAATACTTTATCCACGTTCGTATTGAATTTACCATAACGTGCTTTCACATTTGTACGTCGATCTGTCTCAAGCTTAAGCTCCTCAACAATATCTTGCTCAGGTCCATCGAAACCGATGGCTATAAGAGCTAATTGAGCAGGATATACAGCTTCGGTGCCTGGAACAGGTTGATAGATCTTACGACCTGTCTCATCCACGATTCGGCGGATCTGTACGGTGTGAAGCTCTTTTAAGTTGCCCTCTTCATCACCAACAAATTTAGTGGTCATGATAGAGAACTCACGCGGGTCATCCCCAAAAATGGCTTTAGCTTCTTCTTGCGCATAATCCAGGCTGTACACATTCGGGAATTGTGGCCAAGGGTTAGCAATCGGGTCGCGTTGCAAAGGTGCTTTCTCATGTGTACCAAATTGAGTGATGCTGCTGCAACCATGACGAAGCGCAGTGGCAACACAGTCAGATCCTGTATCCCCGCCGCCCAGAACGATCACGTCTTTGCCTTCTGCGGATACATAGTTGCCATCCTCAAAATTGGAATTCAAATAGCTCTTAATCGTACCATTTAAATAGTCCATGGCGTACATAACACCTTTAAGCTCACTGCCTTCAACGTTAAAACGACGTGCCTTAGTTGCTCCACCACACAGAACAACCGCATCATACTCATCAACAAGCTGCTGAGCAGGAATGTCCTTACCAATCTCTGTATTCACTACAAAATTAATACCTTCTGCAGCTAATAAATCTACACGACGTTGTACAACTCTCTTATCGAGTTTCATAGTCGGAATGCCATATGTTAGCAGTCCGCCGATGCGGTCACTGCGTTCAAATACAGTTACTGAATGTCCAGCTTTATTCAGTTGCGCAGCTGCTGCGAGTCCAGCAGGTCCAGAGCCTACGATTGCAATCTTTTTGCCTGTACGTTTCTCTGGTGGATTAGGTACAACCCAGCCTTCTTCAAAACCCTTATCAATAATAGCAAGCTCAATGGTCTTAATGGTCACCGGCTGTCCAATTAGACCCACTGTGCAAGAGCCCTCGCAAGGAGCAGGACAAATACTTCCAGTAAATTCAGGGAAATTATTCGTCTTATGCAGACGTTCCAGTGCTTCTTTCCAGAGTCCGCGGTACACCAAATTATTCCACTCTGGAATTAGATTGTGAACTGGACAACCCGAGGTTCCTCCAGCCATATCAATTCCTGTATGGCAATAAGGGGTTCCGCAATCCATGCAGCGCGCTCCTTGTGTCTGAAGCTCGTCTTCGGATAAATGATGGTGGAACTCCTCCCAGTCTTTTACCCGCTGCTCAGGATCCCGATCACCTGGGAGCTGCCGTTTATACTCCATAAAACCTGTAGGTGTAGACATGTTTACGTTTCCCCCATCCGTTCTCTTCATGTTGAAGTATAGTACATTGTAGCATATTGCGGCTTCGTATCGTCGTGAGCAGCGCAATGAAGTACCTGCACATTCTATACCTTTAGATTATCATTTCTAATTTTAATTATAGTAGCACTCATCACTTTTGCACAGTAATGGATTAATCTACTGTTTTTTTGTACTATTTCACATGTTATGTCAGAGAAAACGTTTTATTGCTATTCCGTACGTTCATAAACAAGAAAACGGTAATCATACGGATTCTTTTCATCACGAATTCCCTTCTTATTGGAAACCTCTTTCCACACACTCCAGTCAATATCAGGAAACCGGGTGTTCCCTTCAAAATCCTGTTCAATTTGCGTTAACATCAACTTGTCTGCATATGGCAACATCAGCTTGTAGATTTCCGCACCACCGATCACCATCAGTTCATCGTCTTTTCTACCCTCACTGAGAGCTTCCTCAAGCGTGTGTACAACCTCTGCACCTTCAGGAGCATAATCAGTATCTCTTGTCATAATTAAGCTCGTTCTGCCCTTTAAGGGCTTACCTCCGAGCGAGTCCCACGTTTTGCGGCCCATAAGCATTCTCTTGCCTAATGTTTCTGCTTTAAAATATGCGAAATCCAGCGGCAAATGCCAAGGCATATCATTATCTTTACCAATGACATGATTGGTCCCCATTGCCCATATTAAGCTAATACTCATGAAACTCCCTCCTTCCTACATACAAAGATCAAAAAACAATTCACCTACTAGTTATATTTACCAATCTTGTTTTATAACAATTGAGTTAAACTGCGATCGGCGCTTTTATCGAAGGATGTGGATTGTACCCTTCAATGACTAGGTCTTCCAGCTCAATATCAAAAATTGATTTCTTATTTGATTTAATAACCAATGTAGGCAATGGTCTTAAGTCTCTTGATAATTGCTCTTTTACTTGCTCAACATGGTTTAAATAAATATGCGCATCACTAATGCTGTATACAAACTCGCCTACTTCTAGACCACACTCATGTGCTATTAAATGTGTAAGTAATGAGTAAGATGGGATATTGAAGTTTGCTCCAAGAAAAGAGTCAGCACTACGTTGCAGCAAGTGACAGCTTAATTTACCATTTGCAACGTAGAACTGGAACATAACGTGGCAAGGTGGTAACGCTGCTTTACTCCCCTTTGCCCCAGCATTTATAACATCTTCTGGGTTCCATGCGCTTACAATTAATCGACGAGAATCAGGATTTGTTTTGATCTGATTAATAACATCTTGTAATTGGTCAATGGATTCACCAGTAGAAGATGTCCAATTTCGCCATTGCTTACCGTAAACATTCCCTAGGTCGCCATGTTTCGCTGCGAACTCATCATCTTCTAAGACACGATCACAAAATGCTTTCATCTCTGCTTGATAAACTTGATTGAAATCTTCATCAACTAAACAACGATTCCCGAAGTCTGTCATATCTGGACCAGCATATTCATCTGATTCAACCCATCTTTTGAAAGCCCATTCATCCCAAATATGATTATTATGTTTCAATAAATAACGAATGTTGGTGTCGCCTTTAATAAACCATAATAACTCACTTGCGATTAAGCGGAACGGTGTACGTTTTGTTGTAAATAATGGGAAGCCTTTTGATAAATCAAATCGCATTTGATAACCAAATACACTAATTGTACCCGTTCCGGTACGATCTTCTTTTTTCACACCATTATCTAAAATATATTGTAGAAAATTCAAATATGTTTGTTCTAACTCATTCGTCAATTTTCTGCACCTCCGTAATATTTCACCTTATATATTATATCTGAAAAATTCGATTTTTGTAGAAGGTCAGATACTTTTTAAAGATATTTAATAATGGCTACATATTCAATCAGCTGTCAAGTTTCAGATAATGGTGTCAGCAGAAAATAAAGCATTAGACTGAATGTCTCTATTCCACGCGGCTTTTCAAATTGTCATACCGTCAGACTCCATAAAATAAGTTTTTGACTGACCCTAGAAATTGAAACAGCGACAGCAAAGGACGTGAAGATAAAGTCCTAGACTGTCGCGGTTTCATTGGACTAACGTTTCTCGTTAGCCATACATGCAGCGCAAGCGCCGCACCACAGATGATGAAAATGGTTATATCTGCCAATACTGCTACTATGGCTGGGAGAGGAAGGTCGATCAACTATGGTGCCTTAGAGCCCATTCGTTAGTCTGACTCCAACGACCACGGTGCATCACAGATTGTCGCTCCCTTTTGGGAAGCACTCATGGGAGATTAATCCTACTATGGTTGCTGCACCAGCCTCATTTTTTATTTTCAGCTATGAAAGGTCTTTGGTACTTTAATCTCACAATTCTTCTCAGGCTCAGCCTTTTTTAAAAATCATTCGGCTAGGTCTAATTTATTATTGTCTTTTTGAGGTTTTTCGCGGATTTAATTTTAATGGGAGTTCAACAAAAAGAGCAGGATACCGTAGCTCCTACTCATCAATGTATGTCATTCAACTATCGTGTCCCGTTAGCCACACATGCAGCGCAAGCGCTGCACCACAGATGATGAAAATGGGAAAATCAGTCTATACTGCTACTATGGCTGGCGAAGAAGGTCGATAAGCTATGGTGCCTTAGAGCCCATCCGTTAGTCTGACTCCAACGACCCCGGTGCATCACAGATTGTCGCTCCCTTTTGGGAAGCACTCATGGGAGATTAATCCTACTCTGGTTTTTGCACCAGCCTAGCCTTTATTGGTTGTGGAAGGAAGTTTGTTATTTTCGCTCTATCTAACTTTATTAAAGAACACATAAGGCTCAGCCTTTTTTAAAAAGTGTTATTCTGGGTCTTCTTTATTATGCTCTTTTTCAGGTTTTGAGCTGATTCTATTTTCATGGGAGCTTAACTTATTTTTACAGCAAACCACACCGTCCAAGAGTCTTTTTCAATTATCGGAAGTTGTGTTCCATCAATTTTACTTTCAATATACAATACTAGTTCATTAAGTTCATTATCTGTTAACTCGTGCAAAATTGAACGACCTGTTCTTTCTTGAAGGTCTTGGAGTAATGATTCAACATCATTGTATTTACGTCTAGTTTCCCATATCTGATTTTCACTAATCAGTCTAAATCCATTAGATTCGAGTGCATTTCGTACGTTAATAGATTCATGTCGGCGATTAATTTCTTTATCAACTAATTCTGGATACTTCTCAAAAAAACAACCTCTAAGATGGCTTTCGTTTCCTTGCATTAAGCAATCCTTAGATGTCCTATCTTGAACTATTAAAATACCGTTGTTCTTCAAAATGCGATTTGCTTCCTTAAAACACCTATTCAAGTCAACTAGATGGTGAATTAAAGCTCTCTCTAAAATTGTATCGTATTCACACTCAGGAAGCTTCGTATCATAAGCATCTCCTTGCACAAACGTAACGTTATTGCAATCCAGACAGTTCTGTGAAGCACCTTTTAACATTTCTTCAGAAAAGTCTACGCCCGTAACTTGTGATGCACCCATACTTAAAAAGGATTTTGTGTAAATGCCTCCGCCGCAACCGATATCAACAACTTTACTACCAATAACATCAACATTTTTTTCAATTAGAGAAATCCAAGATTCATCAGCATCTCTTGTTGTATATGTCATTCTGTTTCTGTCTTCGTGGAAGTTAATAGGCATTTAAATCCTCCTTATAGTTTCATTTAGTGAAACAAAGTTTCAAAACACTGAATGTTTATTGTACCATAAAATTACATATGAACCAACGGTATTTTCAACCATCCTGCCCGTTCGCTTAATAGAAAGAAGGAGCAGCTGCCATGGCAAAACTGCTCCTTCTTTTGTTCAACTATCGTTTCCCGATAGAACAGAACTGATTTCTTCGATCAAATCAAATATGATAAAAAACCGTTTTACCATTTAGAAAAGGTTTGCAAAAATGTTCAATCAGACCTGGGATATTTTTATGTATCCACATATGCTTATCTTTATTGCTTACGAGAAATGCGTAGTATGCAACTATTGCCAAAAACATAAAGCCCTCTAGTTGCTCAATATCTATTCTTCTGGAAATAACACTAGTGTAGCCGGAAATTAGGGCATCTCGCAATTTGTTTTCGGTCAATAAGGCACCCATAGCGACGTCCATCGCGTAATATCCAAACCCTGATAAACCAAAGTCAATGAATGAAATCCCTCTTGATGTATGGATTAAGTTACTATAGTTGATGTCGGCATGGATAAATCCCCATGTCTCAATCGTTTTTCTCAATACTTTCATACGATCATTAATCAATGAAAATGTATTTTCAAGAATATGAAAATCCTTGGTCGTGATAATACCCATCTCTTCACCTGATCGCAATTTGGTCAATACGCTATTTGTCCACTCCATCCCGTATTCGGGTCTCATAAAACTTGAACCATGTTGAAAACTATGCGAAAACTGATGTAAATCTGCAATACGCGTCCCCAAGGTACTAACTGTCCCCTCACTAATTAAATCTTGCTTAGACATGGTTTTCCCAAAAATCCATTTTAAGACTGAACAGTGCACTTCTTCGTGTTCAATGACAACGGTTGTTACCAGTTCACTGTTTAGGTTTGGAACAGGGATTTGAACAGGTAATTCGGAATGAGACGACCAAGCTAACAGATACTCTAATTCCGATTGAATAGCCTCGCGTGTATTATGCACACCCTGCATGTTTTTTGTAATGGGTTTATGCATTCGCAACAAGTAAGTATCTTCAGATCTCTTTTCTGTTACTTTATATGTAATGTTTTCATTATGACGAATCAATTCCACGAAAGAGTCAATAAAAGAATACTTCAGTAAGACTTCCATATAACACGTAGTATAATCCATAGAATATCACCCCATAGTTTAGTGAACAGCAAAACCCCTTTTTATTATTGCGGTATCGTTCCCCGTTAGCCATTCATGCAGCGCAAGAGCGGCGCTGCACCACAGAGGATGAAAATGGGTACCCCTGTCTGTACTATTTGTACGGCTGGCGAAGAAGGTCGATAAGCTATGGTGCCATAGAGCCCAACCGTTAGTCTGACTCCGACCACCACGGTGCATCACAGAATGTCGCAGCCTATTTGGGTAGCGCTCATGGGAGATTAATCCTTTTTTGTTTGTTGTCTATATGATGTTTTTTGTGCTTAAAAGATCTAACAATCTCTATATGATTACTCAAGAGGCTCAACCTTTTTTTTAATAAGTGTTATTCTGAGTCTATTTTATTATGCTCTTTTTCAGGTTTAGAGCTAATTTAATTTTCATGGGAGCTTAATTCCGAAATCCCTCGGGCAGACCGAGGGGCGATAGCCCCAATGCTTGGTTAATCACATAATCGTTTTGATAAATACTTCAGTAGCAACATTCGAGCTTCCTCAAAGTTCTTGTACTCACGACTAAATACCTCGTAATCATTGATTATATCCTCAATAAACTTGTACTGTTGAAACCAATTAAAGAATGACAACTGTAATTTTTCGATTTGTCTTTGAGGAATTTCTGCTGTTTTACCAGCTAAAACGTAACTTAAAGTACCCGCAATATTCATGCAGTAAGTGTTAAAATCACCGACTAAAGAGTTTTTATCGTCCGTTAGCATCATAAAGTCAGAGCGAAAATCAACCTGTATTTTATCAGTGTCCCTATACGGGAAGGGATTATCTAATTCGATGCTTGTCAATTTTTGAATCACATTATCCACAATAATTAACCACCCCGTTTTAGCCATTTCTTATATAACTTATTTCGGTATACTACTCAACTAACCTGCCAGTTAGCTTAATCATCATCAGCCACTGGAACATATTCTTTGCCTATTTCGGTTAGCGGTACAGATTCTTGACATTGACTTTTGACAAGAATCTGTACCGCTGAAAAAGAAAACCCGCATTTAATGCGGGTTCAGTGCAGACCATATTCTTGTTACGAAGAAGCTCATTGAAATTATTGGGAATGTGGTAAGTATCTTGTCAAAATCGGCAATGTGGTAAGACTCTTGTCATAATTAAATGACAAGAGTCTTACCACATAAATGAGAAAAACGCATGGTTAGCGGTTTATAATGTGATAATATTCCTGTCATCCACACTTAAGCCTGCACCATCAGCGTTCCGCATCACAACATGCTTGTGCGGAGCTTTTAGCTCGGATGCAAGCTTGCTTTCCTGGCCCTTGTTTGGTCCCTGTCTCACAAACCGGGTGCTGTCCTTGAATACGTTGGTTTTTTTCCATGTAACCTTCTAGCTACCTACCCGATCTAATATATACGTAACGTTACGAACAAACTAAAATTTCTAGTCAAGAAAGCAGGTAAACCTTTGCATTTAGATCCTATTGTCGTCAAAGCCAAAGAGGGAGACCCTGAAGCATTCATGCAGTTGATGCAAGAGATAGAGTTACCTTTATATAGAACTGCAAGGTCCATCGTCAACAAAGACGAAGATTGTGCAGATGCCCTGCAGGAGACGATGCTTAAAGCCCTTAAGTCCATCCATACACTCAGAGAGCCCGCTTTTTTCAAAACGTGGATCTTCCGGATTCTGATTAATGAATGCAACAAAATGGTCAAAAGCAGATCAAGATCCCTCCCTTACGGAGAGCTTCCCGACGTCCCTTCCCCTTCCAAGGATTATGAGAAAATCGAATTATGGGATGCCGTTCAACATCTTGATGAGAACCTACGGATTGTCATTATCCTTCATTACCTACAGGACATGCCGATCAGTCAAATTTCCGACATTCTCGAAATTTCTACGGTAGCCGTGAAGACCCGGCTGCATCGCGCCCGCAAAAAGCTAAAGCATTCATCTCAAATCAATCAAGAAAAGGGAGTTGCACATGGTGAACACTAAGTTAGAAGAACAATTAAAGAACTGCCAAAGCCTACTTCCCGATCAGTTATCTGATATTACCCGCTCCAAGCTGAATGAGACTTACCAAATCATCAGGGAAACCGATAATTCCATTTCCCCCATTCAGAGAAAGATAGATGTATCAAGAACTTTTAATAAATGGTGGGTTTCCACTGCAGCCGCTGCAATCCTTGGACTTACCCTCATTGCTTCCGGATTTGTATCGCCCGCAATGGCAGATACACTCAAGCAAATTCCGGTTCTGGGACAAATCTATTCATTATGGGGCGAAAACAACGGAGATCCCGGTGTTCAACAAGCCGAGGATTTCATCACAAACGTAAACCAAAGCGTGACCCATGGCAAGGTGACTATGAATATTCCAACGTTGTTATTTGACGGAACCCGAATTCTTATGAACGTAACCACTCCTGGAAATCGTCTGGCTTCGGAGCCCAATTCGCTGCCTTCCGATGCCAATAAAGGGGCGGTGGATACGTTAGAGGTTCTCTATAAAGGCCAACCTCTGGCCTCGGGTTACGAATTCATGGACGGTGAGACTGCTTCCAGCCTAATCGTTCAGGCTACCAGCAATACTAGCATAAACCAGACTGTCCAGTTCCCTGATCAGTTTGACTTGACTGTAAATGTAACGTTAAAGGGTTACGATGTCCCGTTCCATTTCGTTCTGCCTGTTACAAGATCAACACCCGTTACCGTTCTAACTTCAGAGGAGACCAAGCATCACGATAACATTAACTTGCAGAACAGTAAGCTGGAAATCACCCCAATCACAACGCAGTTATCCGTTGAGTACAAAACCAAACCGGGCCAGAGCACAGAAGAAATGCTCGCTTCTATCCCTTCGAAATACAAGGGTGCTAACGGGGGCATCATCGCTCTTCAGTATGACATTGTGGATGAACATGGCGTTCAACTGAAGCCCATTGGTTCTCACCCCATTAGCGAATCTTATAATATTCTCTTTGAACCCTTCAAGACTCTACCGCGTACCGTAACCATCAAACCGTACTTAGTCGTATCCGAAGGTCAAGCCCCAGGGGTTAAAGGACGGTGGGAAGACAAAAATATGGTCAAGAAATACATCCCTGAGCTAGAGACTGTACTTTCGGTGCAATAGTTCATCTGTAAAAAGGACCTTATTCTCTAGGATTAAAAGGGTATGCAAACCTACTAAAGACGGAGCCATAATTGGCTTCGTCTTTTTATTTAAATGACTTTAACCCTTGTCTGGCCTAACTCAAGTCATCTGTCCTCTAGTGTTTTGATGAATATCTATTCCGCCTTTACTCCCGTATCAAAAGAACGCTTGTAAACCTGCATGCTCTACATATAGACGTTTCCCACGAATATTAATTAATTCGCCAACCATTAAAACCCTCCTTTTAATTACTCTTTATATATACCATATTTTTCTGCTACGTTGCGCTAAACTGCCTGTTATCTTAATGAAATGAGCAGGATACCGTAGTACCTGCTCATCAATGTCTGTCATTCAACTATAAGTGTCCCGTTAGCTCAATCATATTTTTAGCTACACTTGTACCATAAAACACCATCTAACGCCAAACTTATCAATAAATGAGACTAAACATGGACTGAAAAATATTGGACCTATTGGAGTAATTGTTTTGCTGCCATCATTTATTATTCGATAGGCCTCTTTTAACAATTCCTCATTTTCAAAAATAGCGACAATTTCCATAGTGGAATCAGATGAGGACTCCTTAGCTCCTCCGAAGTCACTGAGCATCAATCTAGTTCCAAGAATTTGCATTTCCGCGTGAATGACGAATTTTTCAGGATCTTTTTGAGTGTCGTACATGATTGAATCAGTTTCGGTTTTAAAGGCTTTTTTATAAAGTTCGATAGCTTCGAAACAAGCGCCATTCAAATATAGCTGTGGTACTAACATAGTTCCACTCCCTTGAAATCATATTGATTTTATTGAAAAGGAAAATATACCATCATAATCTATCACGAATGTAAAAATAGAACTACATAATTTGGCAATGAACTTATGAACATATACTGAATTATCCTGCCCAATCGTATTATGAGGTCACCAGATCTTTCTGGTCGACCTTTTTTTTGTATGGTCGTAAGATAGCGGTAGCCGGGGATCGAACGTTTCTGCCCGTGGGACTTGGATCCCGAGAGCTATTCTGTTCATCCCCCCCTACTTGTTCAACCATGGTTAGGCTGGTTGGGACGTTGATCCCGTATCACATGCGATAGTGTGGAAGACAAGAAGGTGATTATTAGGCCCCGTTAGAGCCTCGCGAACGTGATGTAATCGACTTGGACGGGCTCTGCCGATTCGATCCGAAGTACCCGGTTGATCTGTCCCCGGTGATATTGCCCATGTAAGAGGACCTGCGACAGGATGTCCCGGACGGACGTTCGGAACGGAACCCCGCTCTGGTTCGCATAGTCGACCATCTCGTCCAACTCGGATTCCTCAAGCTCTTCGATATAGACGCGATATTGCTCGGCGTTCTCTTCGAACATCGTCCGGATCGCCGTCAGGTCTTCCGCTTCCTCCCACAACGAATATTGCGCGCTGCCCTTGCCCTGCAATCGGGACAGCCAGACTCGTTCCGCGACCGCGACGTGCTGAACCAGCTTCAGAAGGTCCTTGTTCTTCGTCTCACTCTCCTCGAGCACGTCCAAGATGCGTCCGTCCGCCCAGTACAGGTGGTCCATCATGCGCTTGATCGTCTTCATTTCGGTTTCCCCCTCTTCGTCTCACGATTACTTGAACCTACTGTTATCCGTTAGCCATACATGCAGCCCAAGAGCGGGCTGCACCACAGAGGATGAAAATGGATACCTCTGTCTATACTGTTTGTACGGCTGGCGAAGAAGGTCGATAAGCTATGGTGCCATAGAGCCCAACCGTTAGTCTGACTCCGACCACCACGGTGCATCACAGAATGTCACACCCTATATGGGTAGCACTCATGGGAGATTAATCCTTTTTTGGTTGTTGCACCAGCCTTGCCTTTTTGTTTGTTATCTATGATGTTTTTTGTGCTTAAAAGATCTAACAATCTTTATATGATTACTCAAGAGGCTCAGCCTTTTTTTAAAAAGTGTTATTCTGGGTTTGCTTTATTATGCTCTTTTTCAGGTTTTGAGCTAATTTAATTTTCATGGGAGCTTAACGCCGTTGCCTAGTCTAGAACATTATTCTCATAAAACTTTGGAAGGTTTCTGTGTAATGCTGGTTCACAATGATCCGAAAGTCCAAACAAAAAGCTACCGAATTTCAAGCCGGTAGCTTTGAGGATCGCCGACGGTCTATGCATCACCAATCTCCGATCTCCGATATACGTGTCTACTTTACTTTATTTAATAAGTTTGTCACCATTCTGCTCAATGTCCCTTGATCGACGAAAGGAGCAAGGCTTGCCAGCAGATCTGGGCTATGATGTTCAGCTTCGACTCCACTAATCAACTTCTCGAGATTTTCCCTGTCCAGAAAAGGTGCGAGGCTTATGATCCGGTTCGCATCGATAGTGCCATCTGCAACCCGGTCTACCAAGCGGCTTAACGTTTCTCTGCTAATAAAGGGTGCCAGCCCTTGAACGGAATGCCAGCTCAAGCTGCCCTCTTCTGCTTGTTGTACCAACCGATCTACATGTTCTCTTCCAAGAAACGGGGCAATTCCAACTAGATTGTGCACTTCTAAGGAACCGTCAATCGATTTATCTACCAGTCGGCTTAATGTGTCGCTGCTGACGAACGGAGCGAGTCCAGTAATGGCATTCCACACAATTTCGCCCTCTTCTGCCTGACGAACCAGTTCATCCAATGTACCTGTTCCAAGGAACGGAGCCAGCTGCATGATCACGTCTAACTTAAGGACGCTGCTGTCTAATCGTTCTGTAACCTTATGCAGAGCGCTTGCTTTTACAAACGGCGCTACTTCTACAAGCTCTTCCACCTCCACCTCACCGGTATTGACCATCTCTGCAACTTGGTCCGGCCTGTTCTCTGCGATCTCCTCAACGATCGTTCCTAGGTGCTGGTGCTCCCGATTTTCTGCGTTGTCTCCTGCATTTAAAATGTCGTCTACCGTTTTGCCGAATAACCTCGCAAACTGCGGAAGCGTTCCGATATCCGGTAGCGAGTCGCCCCGTTCCCATTTCGATACCGCTTGATGACTTACATTCAGTTGATCGGCAAGTTCCAATTGGGTCAAATCCTGGTCTTTGCGAAGCTTCGAAATATAAGCTCCAATTTTACGCAAGTCGAGCATTGTAAACCTCCAATAAAACAAAATGTACAGTGCGCACTGTCGAAAACAGCATAGCATTTCCGCAAACGCAATCCTATCAAGCGATGGTTGAATTGTCACATGCGCTTTATTCAACTGCCGGTAGAATTGTCCAAATTGAAAATCGCCAGAGAGGGTAGCCATATGATCCTGCAGCATCTGCGAGATCTGGAATCCACACGCTCTACACTACTTTTGTCACTTTCATTTATAGGTTTTTTTCTACAAATCATTTCCATTATCCTGCCCGTTAGTCATACATGCAGCGCAAGCGCCGCACCACAGATGATGAAAATGGTTATATGTGCCAATACTGCTACTATGGCTGGGAGAGGAAGGTCGATGAACTATGGTGCCTTAGAGCCCATCCGTTAGTCTGACTCCAACGATCACGGTGCATCACAGATTGTCGCTCCCTTTTGGGAAGCACTCATGGGAGATTAATCCTACTCTGATTGTTGCACCAGCCTCTTTCTAATTTAGCCGTAGAGAGGATGCTTTAAGGTGGAAATCGTAGTTGAACGGGCATGTGGTATGGATATCCATAAGGATAATATTACCGCATGTATTCTAACGTCTAACGGAAAGGAGATTCAAACGTTTTCAACTAAAACTGTGTTTCTATTACAATTAATTGACTGGATTAAACAGCATGAGTGTACTCACGTTGCTATGGAAAGCACAGGTGTATTTTGGAAGCCTATTGTTAATTTACTTGAAGCCGAAGGAATTGAATTTTTAGTGGTGAATGCCCAACATATGAAAGCTTTGCCTGGGCGTAAAACAGATGTCAAGGACTCAGAATGGATTGCAAAGCTTCTTCGTCATGGGCTGCTTAAAGCAAGTTTCATTCCAGATCGAAATCAACGGGAGCTTCGAGAACTTGTTCGATATCGTCGTAGTATCATTGAAGAACGGGCTAGACAACATAACCGAATTCAAAAAGTGTTAGAAGGAGCCAATATTAAGCTCAGCTCTGTTGTCTCTGATATTATGGGTGTCTCCTCTCGCGACATGCTCCGTGCCATCGCTGATGGTGAGGATGAACTTGAACTCGCTCTACATGGCTATGTAAACCCTCACCAACGCTTGATGATTAAGACTATTTTAACGCACATTGATTTTTTAAGTGAACAGATCGTGATTCTAGATCAGGAAATCGCTACGAGGGTAACTCCATTTCATGACGATGTCGAACGTTTAGATTCAATTCCTGGAATAGCTACTCGAATGGCAGAACAAATCTTAGCCGAAATTGGGACCAATATTAAGAAACAGTTTCCCAGTGCTGCGCATTTATGCTCATGGGCTGGACTTGTACCTGGGCATAACGAAAGTGCAGGAAAGAGAAAATCTGCTAAAGCTAAAAATGGAAACAAATATCTGAAGTCCGCCTTAGTTGAAGCAGCCCATTCTGTTGCAGCGTCAAAGAACTATCTCGGTGCCATGTATAGACGAACAGCAGCGCGAAAAGGAAGGAAACGAGCAGCGGTCTCTGTTGCACATGCTATGTTGAGAATAGCCTACTATCTGTTAACACGTGAAGAAATGTATTTGGACCTAGGAGAAGACTACTTTGACAAACAGAAGCAACAATCTATTGTGAAATACGCAGTTCGACGACTAGAAAACTTAGGTTATTCTGTAACTATTGCAGAAGTCTCTTAATTTATTAATATACCAATATTCCTTATTTCAGATGCTGTGACCTTCAAAAAAATGAATGGACTGCGTCTTATTTACGTTTGCCTTTTTACAATAACTGCAGATTTAATTTTCATGGGAGCTTAATCAATGTAGTAATTATCCTTTTGTTTAAGCCAATTTACAATGATGTTTTTAAATGTTATTATTGGCAACTTGCAATAGGCTTCATTATCAGAATATGGGTCGATAATCTTCACAGATGTATTATTAAGCTGGATTACAAAGTATTTTACATCGCCGAGAGTTGAATTTTCTACCTTCCCATTTAATACTTCGTTTATTGAGTCGATTAGCCAGACACCATTTTCATCTTTATCTTGAAGGTTTGTCCCAATAAAAGCTTCTAACAAATCATAACCTGCGGGCAAAGATATAACGGGTACACCGTTTAATTCAATAAGTTCAAACCTCATATTCACACCTCTTATTCATGCACTTCATTCTTCAATAGTTCAACATTGATTTCGAACTATCCTGCCCGTTCGTATTATGAGGTCACCAGATCTTTCGGGTCGACCTTTTTTTTGTATGGTCGTAAGATAGCGGTAGCCGGGGATCAAACGTTTCTGCCCGTGGGACTTGGATCCCGAGAGCTATTCTGTTCATCCCCCTACTTGTTCAACCATGGTTAGGCTGGTTGGGACGTTGATCCCGTATCACATGCGATAGTGTGGAAGACAAGAAGGTTAGGAATTGCCGGTGAAAATACTACAGGAGTGATGTCATGAATCCAGTCATTGGTTTGGATGTGTTCAAGGGAGAGAGCCATGCACAAGCTTTTTTAGACCGTGGAGTACCTCATGGGAAGATCTTTAGATTTAATCATGATCTAGAGGGATTATCGTCTTTTCTTAATTATGTTAGAGCAGTGGAATCAGCTGCTGGGATGAGCCCTTGCATTGTAATGGAGGCAACAGGTCATTATCATAGCCCTGTTGTTCAGTTTCTGGATCAGCACCAGTATCTGTACATCGTCATTAATCCGTTAATCTCATATGAAGCCAAAAAAACTAATTTAAGACGGGTCAAGACGGATGCTGCTGATGTATGCTATGGAATCATTGGCTTCAGTCTGACCATTCTATCGATTTGGCGATTTACTCTTCGCACTATCCATACAAAAAAACAGAAACAGGTCAATGAGTGCCCCATCGGGAAGTGTATTCTTTACCTGTAGAAGTTACTTGTCAGGCTTAGCACTTGGCTATGGCTAGCAGTATATTCTTGCCGCAGCTAAAAATCTCAATTAGTTCTTTGATTTTGATCATGAAAAAAAACCCCTCTATTTGCTAAATAACGCAAATAAAAGAGAGTGATTTTTAACACTCAAATGTTGCAGGTGTTCGTGGAATATCATGCCGTCGATGGAAGTAAATCGAAGTAACTACACTAATGACGAAATCCTGCCTTAATAGAATAAATTACTATTCAATTATCACGTTGTTTTTGCAAATCAATTGTAGCGGGTAAAACCAGTGATTTCAATTAGAGATTACAACAAAGTGGCATATATTGCTTCGACGATGCCACCCTAAATAATCATTTTGTGGAGAGGAACAGAAGTTGATGCTTATTAATGAAACTCCAAGTAGAGCTCTTTATCTTAGTGTCTGACAAGAGATCTTCAGATGATTACATCTTCCTCCATCAAAAACTTAGGAATTCGCCTATCCATTTTAGGCACACGTAGTTTGACCGAAGGGTTAGTGGGTAAATAGGTTTCTTCATATGCAAAACGGAATAGGGAGCGCACAAAACGGATGCAGTGCCCTAGGCTACTTGGCTTTAATCGGTCTGACTACTTAGCTAGGTATTCCTTCAGTAGATTCAAAGTTACCTTGGAAATATCTGTATCCCCGAGATATGTAACCAGTATCCTGAGCTGTAGGGCATATGCTTTCAATGTATTTGGACTAACCCCCTCGATTCGCTTGTCCGCTTTTTATGACGCCAAAGTTCGCTTGAAATCATAATAAAACCTCCTACTAGAGCAATTAATTCTAGTTTGCTTCTAATAGGAGGTTTTAGACAATTGATTCAACTATCGTGTCCCTTTACTTCAACTAACGCTTCTTATTTCTTTTTAATGGGTATCCATATTTCGCTTTTAAATTGCGGTGATGCTACATCTTTCTGCTCATTCCAGAGCATTTCAAGCCCTTCGCTTAGCTCATATTCCGAAGATGGAAACCATTCGGAATAAATGCGTCCCCAGATCTCTTGAAGCGCACTCGGAAAAGGGCCAACGGCCGTGAATACAGCCCATGTAGAGGCTGACACCTCCAGCTGGGCGAAGCCATCTCGTGCTTCATTCGTTGTGGCCGCCCCGATGTAATGATCAAGCTCTCCCTTCTCCTCCATCCGCCCTTCACTGAAATTCGTGGAAGCACTAATTAGTCCTGAAGGCTGAACATTCGAAAAGCCCTTAATCTTTTCAATCATTACTGGTGTAAGTCCTTCAAACATCGATGCAATCTCCGGATTCACCCCCTGAAATACTATTGGCACTCTTTTTTTGATCCCCACTATGCGAAAAGCCTCTTTGTCTTCAATTCGGCAGTTCATTTCACTTCCTCCTTTAATAGTTAGTTGAAACGTCATCCGCGGAAAGGCTTTGAGGGACTGTCCATGGATCCGAGCTTCCGAGGGAGTAATCCCATGCATGCTTTGGAAAGCCCTAGTAAAGGAATCCGGCGAGGTATATCCGTATTTCATCGCAACATTGATGATCTTGATGTCACTGTGGCTTAGCTCGAGTGCTGCCAAAGTTAGGCGTCTTCGGCGGATGTATTCCGACAGAGTAATGCCTGCAAGGAATGAGAACATCCGTGTAAAATGATATTCCGAACAGCAGGCAATTTTCGCTGCCTCCTGATAGTCCACACGATCAGTAAGATTCTCCTCATGCGGCAAAAGCTTTCCAGTTGATTTCACGCCACCAGGCAATAACCCCTGAAATATTCGCCATGACAGCAGCAACTGCCATGATGAGTACGGCCTGCTTTGGACCAAATGTAAAGACTAGAACATGCAGTAACATGATGAATGAGCCTGTCCCTATAACGCCGCTTACAGCCCCTGCCACCAATCCTACAAATAATACAAATAAATATCCCCCCAACCACAACACTCCTAAGAATCTTTATTCCTATCAGGCCACTGCACCACTACTCTGATATCCTTAACTCTACTCTAACCCCATAAGCACGAAGTGAGGCTTGTCCACCTACAGGGAAAGTAATCATAGGCGATGTATGTCCAAAGTCCACGTCCGCAATTACAGGAATGCCTGATAATTCTTCTTTCGAAGTTATGATTTTGGTTAACAGATCCTTTGTCATGTGTGATCCTTGTTGGAACCTGCCAATAACCAATCCTTTGACATGCTGAAACTCAGGTAGATGAATTAGCGATTGTAAATCCCTATCAAAAGTTGCAGGTGATGACTCATAATCATCCTCTAGGAATACTATCGAATTTCTTAAACTAGGCATATACTCCGTTCCCTGCAAAAGATTTAAGGTACAAAGGTTCCCACCGATAATTGTCCCTTTCGCTTCTCCATCATTGATAATGAACGGTCCCTCATTTCTGATAAAAACACGGTTCTCCTGATCCAAATACCACTCATCATCACTCCAATGCTTCGATGGCTTCACCAAAATTTCTTTGTTGTCCATCATCAGCTTGCGGAAATATTCAATTGTATATTCATTGTCGTGAAGCATCGCAAAGCTCGAAAAATGCGGTCCGGAATATGTAACTAATCCTGTTTGAGCATATATTGCATTACTTAAAGCAGTAATATCCGAATACCCGCATAAACGTTTAGGATGCTCTGCAATGATTGAATAATCGATATAACGTAGCAGTTGATTACTATTAAAACCACCAATGGTCGTAAGTATCCCTTTAACATTCGGATCTAAAAAAGCTTCATGCAAATCCTCTATTCTAGATTCAATCGAAGAGGAAACAAAATCATCCTTCTCAAAGGAGTTTACGGAAAATGATATCCGAAACCCTAACTTTTGAAGCTGTTCTTTGGCAATCTTCCTTTGTTCAGCAGCGATTAATGACAGACTTCTGGCAGGTGAGATAATACGCAACTC
The DNA here is from genome assembly GCF_037977235.1 of Paenibacillus sp. FSL K6-0276. Taxonomy (NCBI): domain Bacteria; kingdom Bacillati; phylum Bacillota; class Bacilli; order Caryophanales; family Paenibacillaceae; genus Paenibacillus; species Paenibacillus sp. FSL K6-0276. The sequence goes on from NZ_CP150276.1 coordinate 3,307,662, forward strand.
ATCACCAGGCTTTAACTTATTGGGTTTCATCATTTGTCCTCCCTATAATAGAATCATTCAATTTGTTTCATCTCTTCCCATTATATCTCTTTTCAAAAAAGTGGAAAACTCAAAAAGGCGAAACGCAAATGCGTTCCGCCTTTTTGTGCCTGCTAGAGCAATTTGTTAGAGAAATTATTTCATTACGTGAATTGGGTGACCTTCAACCAGTTCAGCAGCTTCCATGACGATTTCGCCAAGGGTTGGATGCGCATGAATAGTCAAAGCGATATCTTCAAGTGTTGCGCCCATTTCAATGGCCAAACCAAGTTCAGCGATCAAATTGGAAGCTTCGATACCAACGATTTGTGCACCAAGCACAAGATTGTTCTCGGAGTTAGCAACAATTTTGATGAAACCTTCTGGGCTGTTCAAAGATACTGCACGACCATTCCCTGCAAATGGGAACTTGCCAGCTTTCACTTTGTAGCCTTTGTCTTTCGCTTCTTTCTCAGTCAAACCTACGCTAGAGCACTCAGGATCTGTGAACACAACAGCTGGGATGACTTTGTAGTCAACAACAGATGTAAGTCCTGCGATCGCTTCTGCAGCAATCTTACCTTCGTAAGAAGCCTTGTGTGCCAAAGCCAGACCTGGAACAACGTCGCCGATAGCGAAGATGTTAGGAATGCTTGTGCGACCTTGGTGATCGACTTTGATCAATCCGCGCTCCTCGAGCTCAAGACCGATCAGGTCCAGACCAAGTTCACCATCAGTGTTAGGACGACGGCCTACAGTAACAAGCAAGTAATCCGCAGTAACTTCTTTGGATTCGCCACCAACAGAATATTTCACGGTAACTTCCTTGTCGTTCTGTACAGCACTTTCAGCTTTAGCGTTAGTTACGATTTCGATGCCAGTTTTGGCCATGTTTTTCGCAACAAGACGAGTCATATCTTTATCGAAACCTGGAAGAACGGTATCCAGACCTTCGATGATCGTTACTTTAGTACCAAACTTGGAGTACATTTGACCAAGCTCAGCGCCGATGTATCCACCACCGATTACGATCATGCTCTTCGGAATTTCTGGAAGCTCAAGAGCTTCAGTCGAAGACAGAATACGTCCACCGAATGGGAAAGGCTTTAGTTCAATCGGACGGGAACCTGTAGCAATGATACAGTGTTTGAAGCGGTAACGTGGGGATTCATGATCATTGAACACACGCGCTTCTGTGTCGCTGATAAACATGCATTCGCCGTTAAATACTTCAATTTTGTTGCCCTTCATCAAGCTAGTCACGCCGCTAGTCATTTTCTTAACTACGCCGTTTTTGAACTCTTGAGTTTTGGCAAAATCCACTTTAACGTTCTCAGCAGTAACACCGAAAACTTCACCATGCTTAGCAGATTCGAACTGGTGTGCAGCAGCAATCAGTGCTTTAGAAGGAATACATCCACGGTTCAAACATACACCGCCGAGTTCCGATTTATCCACGATGAGGACTTTTTGGCCGAGCTGGGCGGCACGAATTGCCGCCACATACCCACCAGGACCTGCACCAATGACCAATGTGTCAATATCTAGAGAAGCGTCTCCTACTACCATAATTATACCTCCATAACCAGCAGCTCAGGATTATTGAGCAGCGATTTAATGTAGTTCATAAAGTTTTGAGCAGTCGCACCATCAATAATACGGTGGTCAAAGCTGAGTGACAACGCCATTACAGGAGCAACTACGATTTCACCATTCTTCACAACTGCTTTTTCACTGATACGGCCAGTTCCGAGGATAGCCACTTCAGGGAAGTTGATGATTGGAGTAAAGAACATACCGCCAGCAGAACCAATGTTACTGATGGAGATCGTGCTGCCCTTCATTTCGTTAGCAGACAATTTACCGTCACGACCACGAACTGCAAGGTCAGTGATGCTGCTAGCGATCATCCAGATGCTCTTACGGTCAGCGTCTTTGATAACTGGAACGATCAAACCGTTTGGCGTATCGGTAGCGATACCGATATTGTAGTATTTCTTGTAGACAATTTCGCCTGCTTCTTCATCAATCATAGCGTTGAGCGCTGGGAATTGACGGGAAGCCGCAACCAGAGCCTTAACGATGAACGGAAGGTAAGTAACCTTAACGCCTTTTTTCTCAGCGATAGGTTTCATACGTGTACGGAATGCTACCAGTTCAGTAACATCTACTTCGTCCATAATTGTAACGTGTGGTGCAGTGTAAGCCGATTTAACCATTGCGTTGGCGATCGCCTTACGAATGCCCTTGTACGGTACACGTTCTTCTTCTAGACTAACATTACCGCTCGCTGCTGCAGGTGCTGCTTTAGCTTCAGCTTTAGCAGCCTTCGGCGCTTCAGAAGCTGCCGCTGCAGGTGTTGCAGCTGCCGCAGGTGTTGAACCACCTTTCAAGAACGCTTCAACGTCTTCACGGGTGATTTTGCCGCCTTTTCCAGTTCCGTTCACTTTGGAAATATCCACTTTTTGCTCACGAGCAAATTTGCGAACGCTAGGTGTAGCCAATACATCACGATCAGGAGCCGGTGCTGCACTAGCAGATCCGCCTGCTGGGGAAGAAGTTGTATTTGCACTTCCTTTTGCTACATCTGCTTCTGCGGAAGCATGACCTTCTTGTTCAGGAACGTCACCTTCTGCAGCGATGATAGCTACAACATCGCCAACACGGCATACTTGGCCGTCTTTAGTCAGAACTTCCAAAACTGTTCCGTTCACTGGACAAGGAACTTCAACTACTGCCTTGTCATTTTGGACTTCCATGATGATATCATCATCCGTTACTTTGTCACCGGCTTTGATATGCATTTTGATGATTTCACCTTCATGCAGACCTTCACCCAGTTCTGGGAAGCGATACTCAAAATTTGCTGATTTGGCATTCGAAGATGCCGGTGCAACTGGAGCAGCTGGAGCCACCGCCGGAGCTTCTTCAGCAGCATGACCTTCTTGCTCAGGTACGTCACCTTCAGCTTCGATAATAGCTACAACTTCGCCAACACGGCATACTTGGCCATCTTTAGTCAGAACTTCCAACACAGTACCGTTCACTGGACAAGGCACCTCAACTACCGCCTTGTCATTTTGAACTTCCATTACGATATCATCATCCGTTACCTTGTCACCGGCTTTGATATGCATTTTGATGATTTCACCTTCATGCAAACCTTCACCTAGTTCAGGGAATCGGTATTCAAACTTTGCCACTTTGAAAACCTCCTTGTGAAATTGGGACTGACCTTATGATTAGAATTTAGAAGAAGAAACGACGTTGTCATCCTTTTTGGATGACAACCGTTTCTCGTAGAAATATTTTTAGAAATCCAAAACTTTCTTCACGCCTGCAATAATACGCGCAGGGTTCGGAAGCCATGTATCTTCAATTTGTGCGAATGGATATATAGTGTCAGGACCTGCGATACGAAGCACAGGTGCTTCCAAGTGCAGCAATGCTTTTTCATTAATTTGTGCAATAACCTCAGCAGCAACACCAGCGCTCTTTTGAGCTTCTTGTACTACGATAGCACGATTAGTCTTCTTCACAGACGCTACAATAGTGTCGATGTCGATTGGACTTACAGTACGAAGGTCAATAATTTCAACGTTAATGCCTTCTTTTTCGAGTTGCTCGGCTGCTTTGGTAGCTGTATGTACCATCAGCCCGTAAGTAATGATCGATACGTCAGAACCTTCACGTACTACGTTTGCTTTGCCAAGTTCAATAGTGTACTCACCTTCTGGCACTTCAGCACGGAATGCATGGTAAAGGTTCAAGTGCTCCATGAAGAATACAGGGTCATTGTCGCGAATAGACGCGATAAGAAGTCCCTTAGCATCATATGGGTTTGAAGGAATTACAACTTTAATACCCGGGCTTTGTGCGATCAAACCTTCGAGTGAATCTGTGTGAAGCTCAGCAGCTTTAACTCCGCCACCAAAAGGAGTACGGAATACTACTGGAGCATTATATTTACCGCCAGAACGCCAGCGCAGACGTGCCGCTTGTACAACGATCTGATCAAGTGCTTCAAAAATAAAACCTACGAATTGAATTTCTGCAATTGGTCGGAAGCCTTGTACACCAAGACCAAATGCCAGACCGCCGATAGCGGACTCAGCTAGTGGTGTATCAAAAATACGATCTTCGCCAAATTCCTTTTGCAGCCCTTCCGTTACACGGAAAACGCCACCTACATTACCAACATCCTCTCCGAAGATAAGAACGTTAGGGTCACGATTCAGTTCAACGCGCATCGCGTCGCGGATCGCTTCTTTCATATTCATTTGTGCCATTGCCTGATATCCCCCTTATTCAAAATCGGCTTTTTGCTCTTCCAGATGTTTAGGTGTTACTTCGAACATGCTGTCGATCAAGCCAGGTATAGTCATTTTTTCGGTTTGCTCAGCTTTTTTAATCTGCTCGTTAACTGTAGCTTTCGCTTCATCTTTCACGCGCAGCGTATCTTCTTCAGTCCAAAGACCTTTCTTCTCCAAATACTTGGCAAGACGGTTGATTGGATCCTTTTCACTCCATTGTCCTTCTTCTTCTTTCGAACGATATTTACTTGCATCGTCAGAAAGGGAGTGTGGACGGAAACGATAAGTTACAGCTTCGATCAATGTAGCACCTTCGCCATTACGCGCACGCTCAGCAGCGTCACGAACAGCACTGATAACTGCAAAGATGTCCATGCCGTCAACTTTGATTCCCGGAATACCAGCTGCAACCGCTTTGTGAGCGATCGATTTGGAAGCTGTTTGTTTTGCGAACGGAGTCGTAATCGCGTAACCGTTGTTTTGAACAAAGAAGATAACAGGCAGTTTAAAGCGACCAGCAAAGTTCAATCCTTCGTAGAAGTCACCTTCTGAAGAACCGCCATCACCAGTGTAAGTAATTGCAACACTCTTTTGTTTCTTCAATTTAAAGCCCATTGCAATTCCTGTAGCGTGCAGGATTTGCGCGCCGATGATAATTTGTGGCATCAATACATTAACGCCATCAGGAATAGCACCACCATGTTGGTGTCCACGGGAATATAAGAATGCTTGGTACAATGGAAGTCCGTGCCATACTAGCTGCGGAATATCACGGTAGCCTGGGCATAAGAAGTCTTCTTTCTCCAATGCGTACTCGCTACCAATCATAGTAGCTTCTTGACCGGATACCGGTGCGTAGAAACCAAGACGGCCTTGACGACCAAGATTTACTGCACGATCATCCCAAGTACGGGTAAATACCATACGATACATAATTTCTTTCAGTTGATCGTCGGTTAAATCAGGCATTTTATCCTTGTTGATAATTTCTCCATCCGGGGAAAGTACCGTTAGAGCCTCGACGTCCTCTGTATACACTTCATAAGGAACTTTACTCATTATCTTCACCTCAATAAAAAAATTTGAATATCAGCTGCCTCTGTTATAATATTATTATACACCTGTTTGGTTACTTTCGTCAAAGAAATACTTATAAAATTTATATTCCTTCAAATTTTGTATGTATAACAGGTTGTGTGTTTTTATATAACAGTTTACAGCTTTTGAAACAAGTAAATGATTAATGACACAGTCACTCAGTTATTTATTTTAGAGCAAACCTGTGTGTATTGCAAAATCCGACAAGAAAGGTGACGTGCAACTATGAGCGATTCTGTTTTTCTGAAACGCACAATTGTAAAAGAAACGATTTGGAGTGAACATCTGCACGAGGAGCGTAAGTTACGCATCTATCTCCCCCCCGGCTTCAACGAAGTCTTGAGTTACCCAGTGGTGTACTGCCAAGACGGAGAAGAATTCTTTAACTTCGGCCGCATCGCTACACTTGCTGGACGTCTTATTATAGAAGAAGACGTTGAGCCTTTCATCATTGTTGGTGTCGAAGTAGACGTCGCTGTTCGGACTCAAGAATATGCCCCTTTTGGAAGCAGATTCAAACAGTACTTATCTTGCTTTTCCGAGGAGATTATTCCCTTTATTGAACAAAAATATCCTGTACGCCGTACTCCCGATGAACGAATCTTAGCTGGCGACTCCCTTGGGGGCAGTGTATCGCTCCATCTTGCACTTGCATATCCTGCGATCTTCACACGTATCATCAGCCTTTCCGGCGCATTCTATCCTGAATCTCGTGACATGCTGGCTAAGGAAGAGGATCTATCCTGGCTCACCATTAATATGGTCGTTGGACTACAGGAAACAGACTACAAAACGGATACTGGCATTTATGATTTTGTTCAGATGAATCGAGAAACGAAAGCATTGCTTGAATCACGTGGAGCAACCGTATCCTACCGAGAGAAAGACGGACATCATCTCTGGGGCTTCTGGCAGAAAGAGCTACCAGAGTCTCTACTCTATTTTTTAAACGCATAAAGCCCTATTGATAGAAGCAAATAGTGAACATCTAAAGAACAGTATGTAGATTACTTGATTGCGCTTACAGTTTAATTAATCCAGCAACTTACCTCGATTTACCACATGAATCATACTGAGAGAGCTGCAATCCAAATGGGTTACAGCTTTTCTCTTATCATTCTTTCCAGTAATACATCACAGCCCGCGTTGATCAAATCATACACCTGCTCAAAATTACCTGTAAAATAAGGATCCGGCACTTCGCGCAGTTCCTCTTCAGGCAATAAATCCATAAAGAACATTAGCTCGGCGTCTTTCCCACCTGGAATCTTTCGAACGTTCTCTCCATTAGACTTGTCCATGCAGACGATATAATCAAACTTTTGAAAATCTTCACTGTCGACTAGTCGTGCTAACATATTCTCATAGCTAATGTCGTTCTGATCAAGGATACGTCTTGTTCCTTCATGCGGCTCTTTTCCTATATGCCAATCCCCAGTTCCCGCAGAGTCTACAAGAATCTTGTCAGATAGTTCTCGTTCATTAATCTTATGCCGCAGAACAGCCTCCGCCATTGGTGATCGACAAATATTACCCAGACATACAAACAGCACTCTTACGAATTCGTTCACCTCCCAGTTATTAAACCTAAATATATGTGAATTTATACTCAAAAGATCGCACACTATCATTTTAGCGTTGTCGAGGTCAATTGTGCAACCTTTCGATCTGCATTATACTGGATAGGATACTCAACAAGAGCTTTAAGAGGAGGAATGGATGTTATGTCATCCAAACGTGTCGTTATTTTTGCAGGTGGAGAACTGTCTCCAGAATATTTCGATCTATTAGATGAAGATGATTTTATTATCGGTGCGGATCAGGGAGCGCTATTTCTCATTTCACACGGATATACACCAGATATAGCAGTAGGTGATTTTGATTCCGTTTCGCCTGAAGCACTTCAAGATATTGAATCCAAAAGTAAGAAGACTATCACCTGTGATGCCGTGAACAAAGATTTGACAGATAGCGAGATGGCGCTAGACATTGCAATGGATCAGCAACCCGATTCTATTCTACTATTAGGTGTTACGGGTACTCGAATTGACCACTCCCTGGCTAGCATTCAAATGATGACGAGAGCCCTACAACGTCAAATCAACTGCTACGTCATGGACACTCATAATTATATAACCCTTACAGGATCCCAGGCTGTTATCAACGATTTAGGCTACACCTACGTTTCTTTACTGCCTTTAACCCCAGAAGTATCGGGTATTACCTTAGAAGGATTTCAATATCCATTGACGGACGCTACGCTGAAGCTTGGACAATCGCTTGGCGTGAGTAACAAACTGATTTCATCCTCAGGAACGGTTACCATTCGAAGTGGATTGTTGCTGATCATTCAGAGTAAAGATTAGATACATAGGGATCATGTATAACGTAAAAATGCTACTTTTTTATAGTTTAGAAACATCATTGTAACTTTTATCTCAAATTTGAAAAGGTCATGAAAACTCTTTTATATCAAGGGTTTCACGGCTTTTTTAATATCCGAATAAATCAAATTATTAATTTTTTGTAACTTTTAATGAATTTTTAATATAACGCTTACAACCCATGCCCAGCCTCACTTTATTGCACCTCTTCCAAATTTTATGACATAGATAACCTGCTATACTACGAATCAGGAAAGCAAGACAGAGTAACACAACAACAAAGACTAACACCTTGGAGGTACTACAACATGAATAAACAACAATGGATTAAAAAAGCGATTGTTATAGGAATGGTTACTACAATGGGCTTAGGTACAATGATGGCAACAGGCGTAGGAGCAACAAAAGTTGAAGCAGCTTCCGTGTCTAAAGGTCAAAGCGTAGTGAATCTCGGAAAGAAATACATGGGAGTGCCTTACAAATTTGGTGCATCCACATCTACTACAAAAGTTTTTGACTGCTCTTCTTTTACAAAATACATCTTTAAAAAGTATAACGTGACACTGCCTCGTACGGCTGTAGAACAATCCAAAAAAGGAAAAGCCGTATCTAAGGCTAATCTACGTGTAGGCGATCTCGTATTTTTCTCCAGCGGTAGCAGAGCAAACGGTAAAAATGTAACTCACGTCGCTGTTTATGCCGGCAATGGCAAAATTCTACACACTTATGGTAAACCAGGTGTTACGATTTCCGATCTGAACTCTGGTACTTGGAAAAGAACATATTTAAAGGCTCGCCGCGTACTGTAAACAACGACTCTGTAGTAGAGTTTTAACTATAATAGAGAAATAGTCTCAGGATGTGGTGCCGCCTTCGGGCGCCCTCATTACATATCCTGTTCCGCGAACGGTGTGAATCAACTTGTTCCGGTGACCTTTATCAATTTTCAAACGGATATGCCTGATGTAAACATCTACGACATTGGTATCTGCGTGAAATTGGTATCCCCATACTTCTTTTAGTATTTCGATGCGAGAACAAATAATTCCTTGGTTCGCAGCGAGATAATACAATAGATCAAATTCTTTAGGCGTCATCTTTAACTCGATCCCTTCGCGACTTACAAACCTGCGACTGGGATCGAGCATTAAACCATCTACTCTCAATAAATGATTTAAATTTCGACGCCGTCCAGTAAGGGCTAACAAATTTAGAATTCTGCACTTGAATTCACCGGTATGTAAAGGCTTTGTCATATACTCATTCCCCCCGGCTGAGAACGCTGAAACTGCCCCATTTTCAGATTCAGATTGTTCACCGGAAATCACCATAATCGGTATTATCATCCCCTCAGCTCTTACAGCGGAAATTATATCCCAGCCTTCCCATCTCCCTACCTCGTATAACTCAGCAAGCAGCAGTACCGGTTCTACTTTTGATATGGATGAGCGGAGATCCTCGGGATCTTCGCTTTTTGTTGCTTCAAGTCCGATATCTTCTAGGACACTTTCTATAACGACTCGATCTTCTTCTCTACTAGTGCTATCAGCCATATACCATATCATTTGCTCAATCACAAAGTTCCCCCGTATCTGTATGACTTACACCGGCATCACTGCGGTACATATAGAATCCCCGGAAAACAAAAAGACCATTCCTAAGGAATGGTCTCAGGCTGTCGAGAAAGTCTCGACAGCCTTCTTTATGTCTTAATAATTTTACACGACACCGCGTTAATGTTGTATAATATAGGTAACTATTTATAGAACGGATGGTGATTTGTATGTTGCGTTCCAACCGAGAAAAACAACAAGCGTACGAGTTTGTCTCTATCGAAGATTTAGTTCCTCAAGATCATTTGCTACGAAAAGTAGATAAGTATATTGATTTTTCCTTTATCGATGAAAAAGTTAGGCCGTTGTACTGCGCAGATAACGGACGTCCTGCTGTTGATCCAGTTATCTTATTTAAGATGATTTTTCTTGGATACTTTTACGGCATTCGTTCCGAACGTCAATTGGAGCGAGAGATCCAAACCAATTTGGCGTACCGCTGGTTTTTAGGACTGGGATTAACCGACAAGGTTCCAGACCATACGACTATTAGTTGGAACCGGCGAACCCGATTTAAAGATACGAACATTTTTCAGGACATTTTCGATGAGATTGTTCTTCAGGCTATTTCGCACCGGATGGTCGGTGGACGGGTTCTCGTGACCGACTCAACCCATGTAAAAGCAAATGCGAATAAACACCAGTACACCAAACAACAAGTACTGCAGAACACCAAAGATTACGTGAATGAACTCAACGCTGCTGTGGCCGAAGACCGGAAAGAGCATGGAAAAAAGCCCTGAAACCAAGAGAGGAAGTGAACGAGGAGAAAGAGATTAAAGTGAGCAAGACCGACCCAGATAGTGGATATATGATCCGGGATGGCAAACCGGAGGGCTTCTTTTATCTAGATCACCGTACCGTAGATACCAAATACAATCTCATTACCGATGTACATGTAACGCCCGGCAATGTTCATGATTCCGTGCCATATTTGTCGCGTTTAGACCGTCAGCAAGAACGTTTTGGATTTAAGATTGAAGCCGTTGCGCTCGATTCAGGTTACTTAACCACACCGATTTGTCGAGGATTACAAAGCCGAAAGATTTTTGCGGTGATTGCACACCGGAGATTTCATCCCAAGCAAGGATTGTTTCCGAAATGGAAGTTCACCTTTGATGCCGAGCGAAATTTGTATGTTTGTCCAGCCAGTCATGAACTGAATTACCGGACCACAGACCGAAAGGGTTACCGGCAGTATGCTTCTGATCCGGACCATTGTAAGAGTTGCCCATTGCTGGACCAATGCACTCAGTCCCGAAATCACCGAAAGGTGGTGACCCGGCACGTCTGGGAGGACAGCAAGGAATGGGTGCGGAATAACCGACTCAGTAAGTCGGGCAAGCAACTGTACCGCAAACGAAAAGAGACGATTGAGCGAAGCTTCGCGGATGCTAAAGAGCTCCATGGGTTTCGCTATTGCCGGTTGCGCGGACTTCCGAATGTCAGAGAACAGGCACTGATGACGGCAGCCGTGCAGAACATGAAGAAGATGGCGATCCACCTGGATCGCCTGGAACAGAGGGGGTAACCCCCTCCCTTTTCCGATTCTACTTATGCCAGAACCTAAAAAGAAACCCGCGGTCGTAAAATGACCTGGGTTTCTCGACACTCTGAGACCATTCCTAAGGAATGGTCTGAACACCTTTATTCAGCTTTCTTAACCAAAATATCGATGATAAAAGCTTCGAGCAACAGCAATATCCTTAGTCCCATGAATTAAAGCTCTACCATCAGCAAAAATAACCATCCGATAGGGCCCTTCTATAAAAGAAACCAGATAAGGGTTGCTGTCCACTCTACCGCTTCCTAATCGTGACAAGCGTTTTGCAGTTTCCTGTAAGTTAAGCTTCTGTGGTTGTGCAGGGCGGATTTGTACCGTATCCCTTCCACAAAGGACATCGCTTCGTTCTGTATTTGCTGCCGTAAGATACGGATAGATCGGATGACTCCCACAGGAAGGGCAATTTTCCTTTTTAGCAGCCTTTACTCCAATTTCTTGATGTTCGTTGCGCCACACGTCGAACGTTAACAGTTTGTTTCTTAATTGAGCCTTACGCTTCCCTAGAAGTTTCAGCGCCTCTGCAGTAGCATTAGCCGTAACTAGCTGTACAGCCTGCGGAAGAATACCGGCCGTGTCACAGGTATCGCCCCCTAGTGGTATTGTGCCTAAGAGACAATGGAGACATGGGGTTTCTCCAGGCAAAATCGTGTATGTTATTCCATAACCGCCTACACATGCGCCATAGATCCAAGGAATATTATGCTTTTGCGCCATATCATTAATAATGAGCCGAGTATCAAAATTATCCGTACCATCCATGATCAGATCAACCCCTGAAATGAGCCGTTCCAACTCTTCGGCACGAACATCTATAAGGTGGGCTTCAATAACTACCTCAGAATTAATTTGTTGAAGTCTTCTCTGCGCAGCGGCAGCCTTAGGCATACGTTCTAGCGCATCTGCCTCGGTATAGAGCTGCTGACGCTGAAGATTACTCCATTCCACATAATCTCGGTCAGCTATAATGATTCGTCCTACACCGCAACGTACCAGCGTCTCCGCAATCCCAGTACCTAGCGCTCCCGCACCAACTACCAATACACTAGACTGCGCGAGCCCTTGTTGTCCCTCTGAACCAAACGGTGCAAAACGTACCTGACGAGAATAACGTTCTTCACGCCCATCATTATGGATCATTCGATTTCCCTCCCCATATCCAAAAACCGGAGAACAGCAGTTTGACTGCTATTCTCCGGATATATGATTATTCTATACTTGTACAGCTGACCACTGCTCAACATCCCAAATTTTCGTAACCCAATCTTCATAGAAGTCAGGTTCATGGGATACCAGCAACACAGTTCCTTTGTATTCCTGTAATGCACGTTTTAGCTCAGCCTTAGCAATAACGTCAAGGTGATTCGTAGGCTCATCGAATAGAACCCAGTTGCTCTCGCGCATCAACAGCTTACAGAGACGTACCTTAGCTTGTTCGCCACCGCTAAGCATGCTAAGTGGACGAGTAATATGCTCATTTTTCAGACCACAGCGAGCCAGATGACCACGTACTTCATTCTGAGTTAGACTAGAGAATTCATTCCATACATCCTCAATAGGCGTAAGATTTGCTGCCTTCACTTCTTGTTGGAAGTACGCTGAGCTCAGATAATCCCCAAGATAGGTTTTACCGCTATACGTTGGAATTACTCCGAGAATGGTCTTCAATAGTGTCGATTTACCCACACCATTACAACCAGTGATAGCGATCTTCTCTCCACGTTCAATGGTCATGTTCAGCATAGGTAGCAACGGACGGTCGTAACCAATCTCGAAATCAATCCCTTCGAAGACTGTTTTACCGCTGGCTCGACTCTCTTTAAACTTGAAGGTCGGCTTTGCAGCTTCTTCTGGACGATCAATTCGATCCATACGATCTAACTGTTTCTCACGGCTCTTCGCCCGTCCAGATGTGGAGGCACGAGCTTTGTTACGCTGGATGAAGTCCTCTTGTTTCTTAATAAAATCCTGTTGTTTCTCATAAGCATCAATGTGTTGATTCTTATTCAACTCAGCCATATCCAAGAATTTATCATAGTTCGCAGTGTAACGTGTAAGTTTGCCGAACTCCAGGTGATAGACAACATTTACGACTTTATTCATGAACTCCGTGTCATGGGATATCAATATAAACGCATATGGATATTGCTTCAAATAGTTAGTTAACCAGTCAATATGCTCAACATCCAAATAGTTGGTAGGCTCATCGAGCAATAGTACATTCGGTTTCTCAAGCAAAAGCTTCGCCAACAGGACTTTTGTGCGCTGGCCCCCACTTAGTGAAGCGACATCACGGTCTAGGCCAATGATGGATAGGCCAAGACCATTCGCCATTTCCTCCACTTTTACATCAATAAGATAAAAATCCCCGATGTCCAGCTGTTCCTGGATGTCCCCCATTTGCTCGAGTAGCACCTCTAACTCTTCAGGGGAAGCGTCGCCCATCTGTTCAGTTATAGTCAGCATTTCCTGCTCCAGCTCTAGGAGTGGCAAGAAAGCATCTTTCAAAACATCACGGATGGTTTTACCTGGCGTTAAGATAGTATGCTGATCCAAGTAACCGTAACGAACGCGAGGCGTCCACTCTACTCTTCCACTATCCTTCAACAGTTTTCCTGTCAAAATATTCATAAGCGTCGATTTACCTACGCCATTCGCTCCTACAATTCCTACATGCTCTCCCGGTAACAATCGGAAAGAAACATTCTTAAACAACGTCCGATCCCCAAAATTGTGGGAAACGTCTTCTACACTAAGTAAACTCATAAATTCTCCGCAAGCTCCTATCTATACTTAAATAATGCATAATTCAAAACACGTATAAATATATATTTTAACACACTTTAACGCAACACTGAATTAAAAGTTAGTTGAGTGAACCGCGGAAGCATAGAGAACCACTTCATTTAGCCTTTTTTTTGAAAAAAACCACGACTTTTCCTCATATTCCGCACATCAGCTATTTTCTCAAACATTTCATGAAGCACTTCTACCAACTTTCCCTTTCGTGAGAATGGATCTTGTTGGAATGGTAGTCCATAAACTTTGCTTGTACCTATAGTGGTTTGTAGCAGTTGTGCAGATGAGCGTTCAGCGAGTGGTAACCCTATACTCCAATTCGTTTCAGGCTGCAAACCCTTACGCCTAATCCACACAAGTATATCTTCGAATCGCCAATCAGCTCCTGAGGCAATTAGAATCGGAATATCGCTATAATTGAACTCATCAAGAGCCCCTTCATATTCACCAGTGCCAAGATCCAACACTACATATTGATAGTCCCCTCTCAGCAGCTCAGTCATTTTTCCGTGAATAGGTCGTTTCCAATAATGTACTCCTTTCCACGAAAAGGCAGTTTGCTCGTCCTTCGATGGGACTGCTGAAATCTGAGAAAATAGCAAGCTGCGAAAGCGATCATAAACCGATGAATCAGGAGAAAAATCTACCCATGCTGTCGACCCCTTCTGTGCAAGTAAGCTACTTACCGCAAAGGATGTATGTGTTGTTCCAAGGCCTGAAGCTACGCCGAGCAAAGCGATAACCATCGCTTTTCGCTTTTCGAGTGGAAGTGGTAATGAAACTGCTAAACCATATCCTCTGTCCATCTCTGATTCCACACGAATCAGCGCCTGGAGAACAGCCTCTGCACTCTGATAACGCTCCTCCGGTTGATGACGTAATAAGCGTCTTATTACTGGAATAATCCGTTCTGGCATATGGTTATATAGCCGATCCTCCATCCCGGAATCCCAATGACTACATTGCCCTCCAGTTGCCATAAAGAGAATTAATGCTCCTAGCCCATATAAATCGGATACCGGCTGACTTTGACCACTTCCATATTGCTCAGGTGCCGCGAAGCCAACCGTACCAAGCTTAACCGTATCTTCGGAGATACCGCGTTTGTAGCTTCGAGCGATCCCAAAGTCAATTAACATCAGTTCTTTTTGCAGGGTCAACATAATATTTGAAGGCTTTAGATCACGATATATAATGGGTGGATGATGACCGTGCAGATATTGAAAGACTTCTAACAGCTGTTTGGCTATCTGAATGATGAATTCACTCGGCATAGGTCCGGGATTATCCTTCATTAGGTGGCTCAAGCTCACGCCTTCAATATAGTCCATGATTAAATAGGAATACCTTTCTTTATCTGGAAGGTAGAAATCGACAATACGCGGAAGGCGTGGGTGGTCTAGTGTAATTAACATATTCGCTTCTGCTTGGATGTCCGAATTCAGCTCATCTAAGCACAAGCTTTCTTTTACAGCCCATCGTTTTCCCTTTAGCCGTAAATCATCCGCCACATAAACAAGACTCATCCCCCCTGATCCAATCTGGCCTGTAATTCTGTACCTGTCATCAATAACCTGTCCTATCTTAAGTTTCGTCTCAAAATGCAATTGATCTCCCCCTTTTTGCAAAAAAAGAGAAAGCTCCCGCCATTAACGCTCAGACCGTAAAATACGGTTAGCGTTAAATAACGGGATGCTTTCCCTTAGAAATTCAAAATATGGATTGACTTAGTACTTAATCATATAAAGAGTTATCTCATCACGATTATGGAATAGCTGCTTCGCGCGCTGAATCTGCATGCGCTCCCCTTCAAACATCGCAATGATCTCCTTGATCATAGCTAGCGGTTTCTTATGCATCAGCTTTACGGTCACAATAGCTGTTCCACCTGGTGACAGGCTGTGTAGCAGTCCCGTTACAAGCTTCGCCATCAACTTGGGACTCCAGCTCATATCACATACGAGCAGATCAAATTCATTCTCACGGAACTTCACTTCTCCGGCATTTTTGCGAAGGATCTTAAGTCCAGGGTAATTACGAAGTGATTCATGCATTAACGCAGGGTCAACCGCCGTTACCTTCATTCCACGTTCCAGCAGGAAAGAGGTCCAACCGCCTGGAGAGGCGCCAATATCTAGCGCATTGCGGAAGCTGTAAAAAGGAATATCAAACTCCTTCTCTGCCTCCATTAGTTTGAACTTGGCGCGTGAGATTTGTCCGTCTTCCTTGCGAAAGCGAATCGCCCCGCCATTCCAGCTAGATAAATTATCCTCAGGACGAGAAACGCCTGCATACAAGGCATTCCCATCTGCATAGACTGAAATGACCCATGCTGGATCTTGTACTGTAAATTCTGCGCCTAAGCTCTGCAATTGCTCCTGCAGCCATTCACGAAGTTCTCCCGGACTATTCTGCCAGAATGAAGGATCACCTTTACGAACGTTCAGTGAGACCTTCTCCCCTTCAAGCTCACTGCGGCGACTTAAATACACAGCCAAACGTTGTAGAGCCTCCATATTCCCTTCATCCTGAAACTGAACAGGCTGAATATGACGCAGGAAAATAGGCAGGTTCTGTGTGAGCAGCCTCGTTACTTCCTCTGGTTCACTCTGCAATGTAGCGAAAAAGATTTCTCCCGGCAGCAACAAGGTACTCTTCACAGCACCGAATAAACGGCGAAGCTCTTCTTGCGCATAAGGCGCAAAGCCATGATTAGCTGTACAAATATATCGGGAATACACTACTTCTTCCGGAGCAGTGTGCTGCTCTTCGGTTTCTTCTCTAAAATCGTTCAAATCGTTTTGCCTCCAGGTCTAATTTTAATCCAAGGACGACCACCATCCCATTCTACATCAACAGGAACATCATAGGTGGCCAAAATCATTTCTTGTGTTAGCACTACTTCTTTCGGTCCGGATCCAGCCAACTTTCCATCGCGGATTAGCGCGACATGAGTAAATAATGGGACGATTTCTTCAACGTGGTGTGTTACATATACTACAGAAACATTACGTTGTCTCAGTTTATCTACTTCAGCCAGCATTTTTTCCCTTTCATACAAATCAAGGCCAGCACATGGCTCGTCCATAATCAATAGCTTAGGGTCAGCCATAAGACATCTTGCCAGCATGGCTTTTTTACGTTCTCCCTGTGACAAGGTCCCAAAAGGATGAAATGCCATATTGCCTAGATTCATATCTTCCAGCATGCTGATTGCTTTCTCTTTTACTTCGTTAGGGATCGTCTCGTAAAAACGCAAATAAGCGTAAGCACCTGTAGCTACGACCTCCCACACCGGATCATTTAAGGACATCTTTTCCATCAAGGAAGGACCGATATAGCCGATTTCTTTACGAACCTCACGTACATCACATTGCCCATATTTATAACCCAGCACTTCTACAGTCCCTTTGCTAGGAAACAAGTAACCTGTCATAATCTCTAGAATTGTTGTTTTACCAGAACCGTTTCGTCCCAAAATGACCCAGTTCTCACCTTCCTTAACTTCTAGCGACACATTGTCCAAGATTAAGCTTTCTTCCCTACGAAGAGATAAATGTTGTAATGAAATGATTATGATATAACACCCCTTATGTATTCCAGTACCCGCTCAACTGAAACCATTGAATAATAAATATTCGGATCATCTACCCGGTCTGCTGAAACCACTAGTAGTGCAGGTACGCTGGTTATACGATAATGTCTTACCAGATTGGGCAGCATATTCACATTTCCTGCAACCATCTTGAGTTCAGCAGGCAATAGATGGGCCGCCACTTCTAACATTCGTTCAGCAGCCTTACAAGTACCACACAATGGAGTGTGTAAGAATACTACAAGCGGTTCTCCTACGCTATTGAGTACCTCCAACAATTCCACTTCCTGCATTTCCTTCATTTCAAGTCCGTCTCCTCGGCGATATCACGAAGCTTATCAGAACTTAGGGGACCATTTACCAAAAGCATCCCCTCAGGTTTAGCCGTGTATAAGATTTCATACATTTCTCTCCGCCCCAACAGACTGGAAGTATGCAAATAGATCTCTCGGGGGTATAGTCCTTCCAGTACGATCCGTCTGGCTACTTCAGCACCAGAATAATCATCCGGCCCCATATCGTAATCCAACGATAAAATATCGACCTCGCACTCACGCAGCATTAGAAGACATTCTTCTGTTGTACGAGCCAGAGTGAAACCCTTAGGTAACTTTCTAAGATCATCCATATAGATATGAATCACAATTACGCCTCCGCTTCAAACCAACCACGCACAGTAGCAATTTCTTTTCGGTGACTGCCATCTGCACCCTTCTCGGTTTCCATGACAACAGCAGTTCTTCGTAAAAACCCGGAAGTCAAAAAGCTTTTCAGCCCCTGCTCACCAATATAACCTTGTCCGATTCCAGCATGCCTGTCACGTCTTGAGTCAAAAGGATACTTAGAATCATTAAGATGAACAGCAACAAGATGTGACCAAAATCCGAGATTCTTTCCTCGTTCTAGGAAGTCTTCCGTTCGTTCAGGATTCCAGATCCCAGAAGCATAAGCGTGACAGGTGTCCAAACAAAATCCTATTTTCTCAGGATATTGGCTGAGCTCTCGAACTTTCACGAGTTCTTCAAGCGTAATTCCTTCCATTCCATGGTTGCCCGCTTGATTCTCAATTAGGAGCTTAGCACGACCATCCCAGGACTGAAGCGTCTCATTCATACATTGTATAATATTTTGATAGCCTTGTAACGGCTCCATTCCACCAAAATGTCCAAAATGAACAACGATGCCTAATGAACCACAAGCTTCTGCAATCTCCAGATCATTTAAGAGAGACGCTACATAAACCTTTCGAGGAGTAGCATCATCTGTACCGGCCGCCATATTGATTCCATAAGGAGTGTGAGCAATCGAAGTGATCCCTTTCTCCTGGCAATAGAGAGCGCAATCCCTCGTATCTCGGACATCCACCTGTTTAAGTTTCAAACTACGTGGATTTTTCGGAAAATATTGAAAACATGTCGCACCGCTCTCCCAAGCAAATCGGGCAGCTCTCCCATATCCACCGCGAATGCTGACATGAGCCCCTATTTGGGGACTATTCGTCATGCTGACAGTCTGGGCAATAAAACACTTTGCGTCCAGACAGCTCTGTTTTGATAATCGTTCCCCCATCACGAAGACAAGGTTCGCCTTCACGATCATACACTTTACATTGATTATTATATGATCCTGTAACTGTATCCCCAGTCATAAACGGCATTTCCATGTACCCACCAATTTCAGTGGCCTCAGTCAATACTTTTTGGATGCTCTCATAAAGACGGGCTACAGATTCAGTTGATAAATTTTGAACTAGTGCAGAAGGCAACAGCCCAGCTTCAAAAGCAATCTCATCGGCGTAGCAATTCCCGACTCCAGCCATGACATGCTGATTCACAAGCAGGCTTTTGAGTGCACCTCGCCGTCCCTTTAATAATCCTGTGAATCGTTCCAGTGTCATTCGACGATCCAGCAACTCAGGTCCAAGTTTACCCATTGTGGCTTCGCTTTCCTTAACCGACAGCAAATGTAGATACCCTAAACGAAGTCCCATGAAGTAAAGGATATGATCACCAAATACGATTTCGACTTGCGTATTACGATCCGGCCGTTCTTCCTCCGAACCATAAAAAAGTAGTCCACCTAACATCAAATGTAAAAGTAATCTTCGTCCATCATGAAGGTGAAACAAAATATACTTGGCACGCCGCTCAACAAAAACAACACGTGCTTCGATTAATGCATCTCTGAAAGCGTCTGTTTCCATGTTAATTGATTTTTCTCTGTTCACGATTACATTAGATATTGGTACATTTATAATATGCTGACTCAGCAGCTTTCTATAATTCTCCATTTCCGGCAGTTCCGGCATAACTCATCGTCCCCTCTAGGTTGGTGAAGTTAATAAGATCCTAGCTATTATACACCGAGAAACGTTTTAAGTTCAGTTAAATCGGCACAAATTTCATCCGGTGTGATCCCGGTAATGTTTTTATAATGTTCTATATTTCCTGCATTCGTTAATCCGGTAAAAACAAGAACCGTACGACAGCCCGCGTTTACTCCAGCTGCTATATCCGTTCGCATATTATCACCGACAACCACTGCATATTCAGGCTCGATACCAAGAAGATCTGTCGCGAATTTGATTAGATGAGATTCCGGCTTGCCAATCACTACCGGACTCACACCACTAGCAGCCTCAATGGCTGCACCAATCGTACCTGCCCCCGGCATAACCCCATCATCTGATGGCAGCATTAAATCCGGATTGGTGAGTACAAACTTGGCCCCTCCCAGAATCCAGCGCGAAGCTTGCGAGAGCGAAGCATAAGTAAAGGAACGATCGATACCTTGCAATACATAATCAGGAGATTCTGTGACGATTCGGAGCCCAGCTTCGTCACAGGCCACACGCAGTCCCTCTTCTCCAAGTATCGCCACTGCAGCCCCAGGTGATTCCTCAGCTATGTAACGTGCAGCCGCCATAGAAGAGGTACATACCTCTTCAGCTTTCGCATCGATTCCCATTCCACATAAGTGGGCAGCAACGTTAGTCGCTGTACGCGATGAATTGTTGGTAACAAATAAAAAAGGAATGTCCGCTTCGCGCAACCCTTTAATCAGTAGATCAGCACCGGGAATCATTTTATGCCCATGGTATAATGTACCATCAAGATCAATTAGTAATCCTTTAATCTGTTCCATAATTAATCCCTCTATTTCCATAAGAAATTTAATTAATATAATAAATGAATAACGGTATTAACTAACGTTTAGCCTATGCCCTGCTTGAGTTTACAGTTGTTATTAATTCTCTTTGTTTGGAGATATTACCCGCTGGTTTTCGGCAATATTCCCAGCCATTCGTTCGACTTTCACACCGTGATTACTATAAATCTAACACACTTCGTCGAAAGAAATCGAACGAAAGTCTCATCAAGCATTTTTTAGCATAGTACTGTCATTTCCTGCGCTTTCCCGGAAAATAATCACTTCCCCAATTGCCCACTGAGTCTGCGATAAACCGGAAATGCACTGAATTCCTCAGCTAACAATGTCTCTGGGAATATGCGTTCAGCCTCCTCAAGCAAAGGAATTAACTCTTCAGACGAGCTGTAACGAGAACTGAAATGAGTCAGCAATAGCTGTCCTGCGTTGGCTTCCTTAGCTAACTCTGCAGCCTGATGTGCTGTGCTGTGATGATATTGATACGCCATTTCAGCTAGATCGTGAGCAAAAGTTGCTTCATGAACGATGAGATCTGCATTAAGGGAGAGTTCTAAAGCTCCCGAACAAGGTCTTGTATCTCCTAGGATCGTAACAATACGACCTCGTTTAGGTTCTCTGACAACGTCAGCAGCAGAGATTCGCATACCTTCATCCGTAATAACATCTTCACCCTTTTTTAATTTTCCATATAACGGTCCCGGTTTCAACCCATAACTCTTAAGCAATTCCGTATTAAGGCTTCCGGGACTATCCTTTTCCGTTACCCGGTAACCATAGCTGTCAATACGGTGCTCTAGTAGTGCGGCCTCAACTTTAAATCCATCATCCTCGAATACAGTTCCTCCAGTATGCTCAACAATCTCAATCTTGTATGGAATTCGGGATTGGCTCACAGCTAAGGATATGTCTAGATATGCTTTCAATCCAGGAGGTCCGTATACCGTTAACGGCGATGTACCTCCCTGATATCCACGGCTTGATAACAGACCTGGAAGGCCAAATAAGTGATCACCATGTAAGTGAGTAATGAATAGCTTTTCCAGCTTTCCTAGCCGAATCGGTGAGCGAAGCACCTGATGCTGAGTACCTTCCCCGCAATCGAACATCCAAATACTGCGACGTTCTTCCAGCAGTCTTAATGCAACCGAGGTTACATTGCGTTGCAAAGTTGGCACTCCTGCATTTGTACCTAAAAAATATAAGTCCATCTTTCTTCCTCCCTTCTTCTTATTGGTTGAACAATCTCTTAACTTGTCTAAACGTCATTCTTCCAGCAAAAAACCCCCCAGTTACGGGAGGTTCCGCTGAAAGGGATACAATCCCACTACAGACCGGGTGTATAACGAAAGAATTACAGCTTCTCCACATTAAAATACTGCGCTTCTGGATGGGCGAATACCATCGCCGAAACGGAAGCCTCGGGCTCCATCATAAAGCCTTCTGTAAGGTGGACACCTATATCTTCCGGAGATAACAGCTTAAACAGTGGTCCTTGATCTTCCAGATCTGGGCATGCAGGATAACCAAATGATACACGAATCCCTTGATATCTTGCTCCATGTCTTTGCTTCATGGTCATATCTGCAGGATCTGGGAAGCCCCATGTATCACGCATCATATGATGAACACGTTCGGCTAATCCTTCTGCTATTTCAAGCGCAACAGACTGTAAAGCGTGTGAGCGTAAATAATCTCCATTATCCTTAAGGACTGTAGATAATTCACGAACACCATGTCCCGCAGTTACAACAAGGAATCCAACATAGTCCATAATTCCACTGTCGACCGATTTCAAAAAGTCCGCTAGACACAGATAAGGCTCTACACCTTGTCTTGGGAAAGTAAAGGTATGCAGGATCTCGGCTGTATTCTGTGGATTATATACGATAATATCATTGCCACTTGATTGCGCAGGGAAGAATTGATACATCGCATGAGGAGTAATCGTACCCTCCAGCATCGCTTGATGTAGAATGTCATCCACTGTACCTTTCAACTCCACAGTCCGCTCATCACCAGCAGCTAATTGCGCCTCTACAGGACCTCGTAGCCCTAGATGATGGCCCAGCAGCATTTGCATATTCACATAAGGAATAATATGCCCCACTGGATAATTACGAATTACGTGGCGTTCTAAATCTGGTGGAACAAATACAGGTGCATCTGGAGAAATTTTGGAGCGTACTGCTCTAGTTAGTGTTGGAAGCTCTTGCTTAGTAGCAACTGCTACTGCCGATTCAGCTTCCACTCGAATTTCCTCGGCAATTTTCTCCCGTTCAACAGGGTTCATAAGCCGATTAGCAATATCTAGTCCATCCATAGCATCCTTAGCATACAACACTAGACCATCATATTCCGGTCGTATACGCGTTTTGGTGAACTTACGAGTCAAGGCGGCGCCACCTACCATAATCGGCACATCAATCCCAGCCGTGCGTAAGTCTTGTGCGGTCAATACCATCTGCTGTGCCGACTTTACAAGCAATCCAGACAATCCGATCGCATCAGCTTTTTCACGACGAAACGCTTCGATAATGGTCTCAGGTGGTACTTTTATACCCAAATTTATGATCTGATAACCATTGTTGGATAAGATGATCTCCACCAAGTTCTTTCCTATATCATGAACGTCACCTTTTACAGTTGCCAGCATTATTTTTCCTTTAACGGCTGTCTCATCCTTCTGCATAAATTGCTCCAAATGACCAACAGAAGCCTTCATCACTTCAGCGCTTTGCAGTACTTCAGCAACAATCAACTCATTGTTATTAAATAACCGTCCAACCTCTGACATCCCAGCCATTAGTGGGCCATTGATAATTTCCAAAGGTCCTGATTTGGTAAGAGCCTCATTAAGGTCAGGAATGAGTCCTTCTTTGGTGCCTTCAACCACATAAGAAGCTAGACGCTCTTCCAACGATAGGTTGGAAATCTTCTCTTTTTTCTCTACCTTCTTACCTCGGAAGGCGGCTACAAAAGCAGCAAGCGTATCGTCATTCGTGTTATAAATCAATTCCTCAGCAAGGTGACGATCTTCAGCAGAAATAGAAGCATAGCGCTCCACCTTCTCTGTATTCACGATCGCATAATCCAATCCAGCCTTAGTACACTCATAGAGGAATACTGAGTTCAGAACCTCACGTCCCGCTTCCGGTAATCCAAAGGAGACATTACTGATCCCTAGAATTGTATGAACACCTGGAAGGGCTTCTTTGATCAAGCGAATACCATCGATCGTTTCTTTGGCAGAGCCGATATATTGTTCATCCCCAGTTCCTACAGGGAACACTAGTGTATCGAAGATGATATCTTCTACAGCTAAACCGTACTTATTCACCAGTAGGTCATAGGAACGTTTAGCAACTTCCAGTTTATCCGTAGCCTTGATCGCTTGTCCTGACTCATCAATCGTACCTACAACGATAGCTGCGCCATACTTATGAATCAGCGGAGTGACCAGTTCGAATTTTTCTTCACCATCTTCAAGGTTAATGGAGTTAATTATAGCCTTACCTTGACAGTACTGTAACGCCAAATCAATAACCTTAGGGTCGGTTGTATCTATCATCAGAGGAACCTTAACCTTCTTCACAACTAGCTCTAGAAAAAGCTTAATATCCTCAGTCTCATCACGGTCCGGATCTTGCACGCAGACATCAATGACTTGCGCACCACTCTTCACCTGAGCACGGGCAATTTCTGAGGCTTCCTCATATTTGCCTTCGACGATAAGACGTTTAAACTTGCGAGAGCCTAGTACATTCGTACGTTCACCAACCATGTATGGACGGTTGTCGTTCTCAATATAGATGGGCTCAATACCTGAAAGTGCCGGTGGATGATTCCCTGAAAGCGGACGTGGAGGGAATTGTGAAAGTGCATCAGACATTGCGCGGATATGTTCCGGTGTCGTTCCGCAGCAACCCCCTGCAATGTTAAGCCATCCTTTTTCCGCAAACGCAGCAATCTTACGAGCAAGAGAATCGGGAGATTCATGATAATGTCCATTCTCATCTGGCAACCCAGCGTTCGGATAACAACTCACAGCCGCTGAAGAGATCGCCGAAAGCGAACGAATATGATCCCGCATGAACTCTGGACCCGTCGCACAGTTCAGACCAATAGAGATTGGCTTCAAATGTTCTAGTGAAATATAGAAAGCTTCAATGTTCTGACCGGCAAGTGTTGTGCCCATCGGTTCTATCGTTCCCGAAATCATGACCGGCAATTTGATACCCGTCTTCTCAAACGCATTACGAATTCCAATACTTCCAGCCTTAACGTTCAGAGTATCCTGAGAGGTCTCTAGCAGTAACGCATCCACTTTACCATCAATTAGTGCCACTGCCTGTTCTTCGTAGCTATCAACGAGCTCTTGGAAAGTGACGCCTCCTGTGACAGAGAGAGTCTTTGTTGTAGGACCCATCGCACCTACGACATATCGGGGACGGTCAGGCGTATCATATTTTTCAACGGCATTGCGAGCTAGCTTTGCTGCAACCAGATTAATTTCACGAGCCCGTTGCGGAATATCATATTCGGCAAGTACAACAGACGTTGCACCAAATGTATTCGTTTCTATAAGATCAGCACCTGCTTCAAGATACTGCTCATGAATCGTCTGAATTACTTCTGGACGAGTTAATACTAGCATTTCATTACAGCCGTCCAATTCTTCCCCACCAAAATCTTCACCTGTCAGAGGCACCTGTTGGATCATTGTGCCCATTGCACCATCTAGAATCAAGATCCTTTGTTGTAAGCTTTCCTCAAGTGTAAATTTAGCCAACGTCTAATCCCCCCAGTAAAACATTAGAGTAAGTTTAGCAGAATAAAGGAATTTCGGAAAGCCTTCCTTTCCACTCTGCATTATCTGTAATCATAGGAATTGCTATTCTTTTTATTATGGTTTCACAGAGAGTTCTTTATTAGGCATAGAATGCTGAGTTCTAGCAGTTACGTGTGATGTAACAATATATTGTCCTTCTTTCGCAAGTGTTCCTTCTGCTTGATAGATTCCATCACCGACTAGCTTCCCTTTAAATTCAATTTTGTGTTCACTATCATCTTTACTCACAATTTCGAACAGAACCTCTTTCGCATCATCCACTGCCAAGTTGTCTTGCGTCACCACAGCCTCAAAGGTCACCTTCTGATTTACAACAACCTCTTCAGGACTCCAATGTAACTCGACCTTGATAGGTTCCATAGACATGTTCATATTCATGTTATGTATTCCAGAATGTTTGGTTTGGTCTGATGAACATCCTCCTAGAACTAAAAGTGTTGCACCTAATAATAAAGGAACGATTGTTCTTGAAATCTTCATATAGAGTCCTCCCAGCCGATTTGAATACTAAGAATCTACCAATTCATGTTATACATTCTCCATCTATTATACACATTATTATTGGTTTTTCAGTATTTCGCATCAATTCAGCTTAACTCTTGTGACTAAAATCATATACTAGCAAATTGCATCAATCTTACTAAGCATTATTTAGATATAAAGAAAGACAGCAAGCCTCCTAGTAACCCAGGAACTCACTGCCTTCTTAAGGCTTAAATGAATGAAAGCCTTTTACTCAACTTTATAAAGATTGGACTAATGAAAGAAGCTCTCCAAGATGTTTAATTTCATAATCCGGCTGAATTTCCGGATCTGGCTGTTTGCCTTTTCTATTAATCCAAACCGTAGTCAAACCTGTTGCCAACCCACCACGAATATCCGTTGTAAGCTTATCTCCGACCATGACTCCTTGCTCAGGTGCAATATCTAAAAGCTCTAGGGCATGCAGAAAAATATCCTTATCCGGTTTTCCTTTGCCGAAGCTTCCAGAAATCACGATGTGATCAAAGAAAGGAACGATTTCAGGTACGCCATCTAATTTCTCTTGTTGCAATGCAGGGCATCCATTAGTCAATAGCAATAGCTTAACTTTTCCCTTCAGCTCTTCAAGCACCTGAATTGTTTCTTCATAGATGTAAGGCCGATTTCTACGCTCTGCTGCGAATTTGGCTGCTAATGTCTCAGCAAGAGCTTCGTCCTCTACACCAAGTGCTGCAAGACCACGACGCCATGCCTCTTTACGATATCCCGGTGCAAGCTGCTCCAATTGACGGAATTCCGGCTGTTCACCTGCAGTAAAGTTCCCCCAAAGTGCTTCAAACGGATTAATCCCAATCATTTTTGTAAAAGGGTTCGTTTCGTAGGATTCATATAGTCCTATGGCTTCTTTACGCACCGCAAGTTCCAGTTCTTGTGGATCAATCGTATCCCCAGCGGCTTCACATGCAGAACGAAATGCTTCATTGACGCTCCGATCATCCCAGAGCAGTGTATCATCAAGGTCAAATAGTACGGCGGAAATTGGCATTACAGGTCTCCCTCTCCCATGGCTGGTTAATTTCTAATCGTGAACTACTTCAATTTGGTGAGCTTTTGCGAATGCTTCCAGTCGAGTCCCCATCGCATTGGTATCATAACGATTCATAAGTCTGGTAAAAATCCATTTCGTGCGTTTGCCTTTATGCTTAATAACAACAGCTCCACGCGAAAGGATGATTTTCTCAATATCAGAAGCTGGTAGATAACGTTCACGATTGAATTTTATAGTAGATAGTCTAGCATTCTCTACCTTCAAGTACGGACGTCGGAAGAACAGAAGTGCAGCTAGTAAGTAGTACAAAACGACTCCTAGCCAGTTCATAAGCATACCATTGCCTTTGGCCTGGTCCACTGAACCAATCATCCAAAACATAGTACCAAGCACTAATAACACTACTGGAAATGCAATGTTACGGCCTTTAAAGGTTTCGCTGTTCTTACCAGGAGATTTAGATTTAGATGCGTAAATCGTTTCCTTCCCCTGTTTCTTTCTTTGCTTGTTAATTTGCTGTGTGTTGCGTTGAACCATTCTTTCCCAAGAACGGGCCATATGCGTTCCCCCTAGTCATCCAGTAATATCTATGAAAAGGAACAGGGTGTTAATGTTTAAGCCCCTTGTTACCTTGTTCATGCTCCTCATTATCGACCAATTCAATCGTATTCAATTGTGCTCGGAAGTTATTGCGAATATTCCCCAAATAAATTTCACGAAGCTTGGCGCGTTCCGCCGTTTCCTCTTGATTAAGGCCTACGCTCTTCTGTTTGCGTGCCAATTCGTTAATACGCGCGACCAACTCATCAATATTCAAAACTTTCCCTCCCCATATAAATTAATTCTAACTCTGCCATGAGAAAAAGAGCTTGTCAAGGTTTACTCCCTGCAAGCTCTTCATGTCCTCTTATTATGTTCTTAGAATATTAATAAAAAGGTAAAGTGAGAATATCTCCAGCATTAATCTGACTACCTTTAATGCCATTGGATTTTTTAATTCCTTCTATATATACAGCCGTCTTCATATCAGAAGGTTTATTCTCAAGAGCAATACTCCAAAGTGTATCTCCACGTTCAACCACTACGCGCTTCTCATCCTTCATTAAAGTAGTAGATCCTGCAAATACATTGCCTACTACTGTAAGTCCTGATAGTACGAGCACAATGATCAATGTCAGTTTAACAACAAAATCTCTCCGGAACAAACGCATTAATCGTTCAAGCAAAAGCTCTGTAATCTCTTTAATCTGAGCTGAATAACGGGGAATAGGATTATTTCCTAAAGATTCAACCACTGGGGCTTTATCGTAGATGCTACGGTATGTACTGTATTTTAACATGAATATCATCCTCCAAACACTTGTTCTTACTTTTGAAATTATAATAACACGAACATGTGTTTTGTTCAATACTATTTTAGAACAATTGTTCTCTTTTTTTCAGAGGTTGATATTTACCATATTATTCATATAAAGAACCATTCTTATCATTTAGATGAAGGAAACGTAATCAATACAAGACTACCATTTATTAACTCTTTCGAATTAATATTTATAATAGTTAGAACTTATGTTTGTGCGAACGGTAGTTCTATGTTATAATTTTCCCAAACATTACTATATGGGGTTGATTCCAATGTCAAAGATTTCAAGTCGCCAACTGGCGATCCTGGAATTTATACGTAGCGAAGTCCGCAGCAAGGGTTATCCTCCTTCCGTCCGGGAGATTGGAGAAGCTGTTGGCCTTGCTTCCAGCTCCACAGTTCACGGTCATTTGGATCGGCTAGAGAAGAAGGGACTTATCCGTCGAGATCCAACGAAGCCTCGTGCGATAGAATTGCTTGGCCAAGAGGATTCCGAGAATGTCCATCATTTCGCACAAACCGTCGCTCGCATTCCTGTCGTAGGTAAGGTTACCGCCGGGGTTCCTATCACTGCTACTGAGAATATTGAAGACTACTTCCCGCTTCCAACTCACTATGTTGGAGATAACAAAGTATTTATGTTATCGGTTCAAGGTGACAGTATGGTCGAAGCTGGGATTATGAATGGTGACTATGTAATTGTTCGCCAACAACAAACGGCTGATAACGGAGATATCGTTGTAGCTATGACCGAAGAAGATGAAGCAACCGTTAAGACCTTTTATAAAGAACGTGATCATATACGTCTTCAGCCGGAGAATCCGGCGTACGAGCCTCTTCGCCTTAATCGCGTGACCATTCTCGGCAGAGTTATCGGATTATTTCGAGATATCCACTAAGTATGCACTCCTACCAACCGAAAACGGATACCGTCCTTTAAAGGACGGTATCCGTTTCTACGAGAAGTATAAGGATAATGTATACCGTAAAATATATACTTTCTTTTATTTTTAAAATAGCTGTTCTGCAAATGCAGAACAGCTATTTTACTGTTATCTAACTCCATCAATCAAGTTCAGAACATTTGTTCCCATGGGCTAAAATGGCCATTTTTAATGAATAACCGTTTATGCGTCCTGCTCATATCCTAATTAGAAAGGAGTGTTGCACAATGCCAAATTACCGAATAATAGTTGATCTGACGCAACGTATGCTTTATCTTCTTGATAACGACATTGTGATCAGGGGCTTCCCAGTCGGAATCGGTAAAATGTTAACTCAATCACCACTCGGTGACTTCACAATTATTAACAAACAGCCTGATCCAGGCGGTCCGTTTGGGGTCTTTTGGATGGGTCTATCTAAGCCTCACTATGGGATACATGGAAATAACGATCCCGCATCCATAGGGCACGAAGTTTCCCACGGTTGTATTCGTATGTACAATGAGGATGTGTTAACACTAGCTGCGATTGTTCCGATTGGAACACGAGTAACGATCAGGAATTAAATCTATCCATAGATAAACACGCCTCAATCATAGTTCAATGGATGGGGTGTGTTTGTAATTAAGTATTTTTGATGGCGTAATAGGAATCTTGTGGTTATATGTCGAATATTGTTAACAGGATTTCAAATTGAAAGGAAGTGTTTAGTTTTGAACAACTCAAAAATTAGAACCCTCGTCGATTTTAAAGTCGATGCACTTGTTAAACTCTCCGGCTTATTGTTAAATAACGATCAAGCTAGTGGAAAAAAAGTAAACCTCCTCACCTCATTTGGCAGCATACAAGGGACGATCTCCCCTACCACCTCCAATAAAGAGGACGTTTTTGACTTAAAATCTTTGATGGATGATGTCATTGTGGACGAATACATATCCTATCTAGGCGCAGAACATCCCGATAAAAATTTCAGCTATAACTTTATAGTCCTCAATGATGTTTCTGTAAGACCCTATGCTAACTATGAATCTCCGATCGAATACAAACAGCTAATTGTTTATACCGATCAAATCACAGCCTTCAATTTCTTATGATTTTGACATATTTACATTAAAAAAGCATTAAACAAAGCACTCAAATCGCTGCTCTAATTTTGCACTCCATTTGCAGAATCGGTAGCTCTGGGTGCTTTCTTTTTTGCTTATCCTCTAATCGTTCCTATATTTCAGCGATTTTCACTTTTAACAGATACTAGTAGAGAAGATTCAGGCATATCTTTCAATAAGCAATAAATCTTGCTCTACTGAGATAACTAGGAGGTGTGATTACATGCTGATTTTCTTGATATACCTGTTTGCTATTTTAGGAGTTGTCTTAATTCTAAGTGCCGGTATTTTGGAATTGAAAAAGCTATCTACTTCTTCAGAACTTTCAAAGCTGTTAAACGCAATCTCATCTTTTAACATCATATTCAGCAAAACATTCATTCCCCCCAATCAATCTCACTTGATCGCCCTTAACGAACCTTATAAGAAAATAGCTATAGGCACCAGCAATCCGAAGACAAGCAAAAAAGCTATAGCAAAGCTATACTCCTTCGATAATGTATTGGGATCAGAGATTGTTGTTAACGCACTAACCCTTTCAAAAGTATCCAAAAGACAACAAAGCAGCAAAACAACTGCTTCAAGTGCGAATATTAATGTGCTTAATAGCGCTGACGAAGAGGCTAGTGTTATTGAGGAACTTACGCTTAAAATATATATGAACAGCAGTGAAATGCCTGTGTATAGCATCTCCTTCTTGCCAGGCTTATTGCCCATTAAACAATCTGACAATCAGTATAAAGAAGCCTACTCCCAAGTACAGCAATTGCATGCATTCTTCAGGTCGATCATATCCGAATAATTAACTGCTCTTTTCTGCAATAAGATGTGTAAAAATAGCTATGTCCTTATATGGAGATACACAGCTTAACTTAAGCTCTAGCTCCACCATTTGTTCATTCCAATCCTCATCCATTTTTATTTCATTATCTGCAATATAGCCGTAAATATTATGAATTCCGTATGTACTTCTAACCTCATAACCACAATCTGCAAGCCATTCCACTAGTTGATCTTTCGTATAGATCGAAATGTCTGTTTGAATAACGCCGCTATATTCCTGCGTATTTCCAATGCTGTCCAGAGCTCCCTGAGGGTCTTTATTTATAATGGCTTTCTTCATCACCTTGGCCACTGGATTATGAGCGATCAGAGAGAGCATTCCGTTTACACTTTGTTTTTCACTAATGGCCATTAACATTTCTTTGGGATGATCGAGATATTCAAGCACGTTGTGGCAAAAGATCCAGTCATAACTATCCGCCAACAAGTCTGTATCCTGTAGAATAGTCGTAGTATAAGCTATATTAAGTCCTTCTTTTAATGCTGAATCTTGAGCAATGGCTATCATCTCCGAAGTCGGATCTATACCGGTTACTGTATACCCTCTTTTTGCAAATTCATGACTTGTTATACCAAACCCACAGCCGATATCTAAAATCGATTGTTTCTTTTCTGATGTGAAGTGATTTTCAATTTGCCGCCAAGCAGAATGATAAAACAAACTCCCCCAAGGCATTTGGATATAATTTAAATAGGAACTCAGCGATTTTGCAAAAGCCTCCGTTGTTGATAACATCTCACCACTTCCCCTTCCTTATCATGTAACTTTATTCGCTCATAATGACAAAAAACAGTCCTATTTTAGGGGCCGCATTTTTATCACTTATTTTCAACTACGCTTTTTTTACGCTTTACTCGTGTTTTCACAACAGCAGATTTGCATGTTTTTGTTTGCACTTTTGATTTTTTCGTCTTCACGGGAGTTAGTTTCATTTTCAACTCTGTATCATCAACATATTGTAGGCTATTCGAAGCCATCACAAAATCAACAGAGTTATCTTGAAGTAGAATTGGCTAGTTTAAGTCATGGACGATATCTGTTTCCGCATAATCCAATCGGTCTATTCCGATACAGTCGGGAAATTTATTCAATCCGCTCCCCAAGTCTATCCTCAACCCACAAAAATAAGTATAAGCCATTCACCTTATTCCGTTCACCCAACATTATTTTTAAAATTGCATACTAAATCCGTTAAACTGATGAATGCCCGTACCATGAGCGACAAGATCCTGTTCACGCAATTCACGAACTGCCTTCTTCACCTCTTGCAAAATAGCTGGATCCAGACCCAACGTATTATGAGAGCCGAATACTTGAGTAACATTTGGAATTTCCGTAATCTTTTCTAAAGAAGCTACTAAATCAACCGGACTAGTCGAAGGGTAAAAAGCATAGATAGGCGTAACGTCATACAATAAATCTCCTGTAAATAGATATCCGTTGGCATGATCAAATATGCTGATATGACCTGGAGAATGACCTGGAGTGTGGTAAATTTCTAATTTACGCCCTCCAATGTCGAGCACATCACCCTCTTGCAAAAGAGCCGTAGGTTCTCCCTGAAAAGGTGTATAGGTATTAGGATCAAAGGTTTCAGGAAGAGGAAGGGTAATGTCTCGGCTCATATCTTTTCTTATCTGGGATAGGGACAAGCCTTTTATTCCATTAATAAGCCAATCCTCATCCTCTTTATGAACATATATCGTCTCGAATTGTCCATGACTACCAATATGATCTGCATGCACATGTGTAGTTATGACTGCGATAGGTAAGTCTGTTATCTGATCCGTTATTCTTTTTATATTATCAATGCCTAATCCCGTATCAATTAACACAGCTTTCTCTTTCCCTAACAGTAAAAAAGAATGTACCTTTTCCCAATGCCCATATTCACTGATTGCATAGGTTGTCGGATCAATTCCCTTAACTGTGAACCAACGATCTTTAATCAATTACGAGCCTCCATTCCATTTCTCACGTATTAGTTCTTCCCCTTTATAATAGTCCGCCTGTTCATCCGCTTGATAGATTTCTTGATATGGGAGAATGTTGATTTTTCCTGAGTCTGGTTATTCGCAAACATCTATGCCCTGATTCGTTCGGAGATCAAGATACCTGCATGGTGCTTCCGTATGATTATAAAGTTGATGCGCACCATCGGGACCAATTTCAAAAAATATCACATCGCCTTCACTAACCTCCTTAAAACCCTCTGGAGTTCTTAACATTGCTTTTCCTGCTAAAATCACAAATATCTCTTCAGCATTTCTATGAAAATGATAAGGAAAAGAATATTTATTTGGATCTAAAGATCTGATATCAAAAACCAAATGCTTCGAACCCACCATTTCAGCTAATCTCTCACTCGTATGTCAAGCAAACTCAGGGATTAGAGACAACTTTTGTATAAAAGAAACAGTATTTTCATTGAAAATCTTCACCAAATACAACACCCCTCATTCGTTAAGTTATGCATTCAATATAATCATTTTGGAACTTTATATAAATAAGGATCAAAACAAATATATGACCCCAGCTACTGCAAATGAAATAACTCCTCCTAAAGCAGACCAATTCGCCACTTTGTTTTTAATTTTACGGTCTTTTTGGGATTCCGAATAAAAGTTACCTCTTTGCTGAGTACCTGTCGTAAATCCTCCAACACATAAACCAGAAACTACAACAAAGGCCAGTCCAATATCTATGAAAATTTGCATGTTATTACTCCTCCCAGGAGAGCATTAGTTGTCTATATATAAGATATTTTAACATTATCCACTTCCTCTAATTGGAAAATTTTTGCGACAGCACACTTTTTGAGTTGGCTGTATGGTTTATGAACCTGCGTATTATATAAGCTGTAGTCGTAGTTGTAACGAGGAAACTACTGCCTGCCTCTGGCTGCATATTCGTTCTAGTGTATTTCATGCAGCTAAGTCAGTTTGGAACCGCGCTCTACCGAGTTTCCATCACCCTCTGCGAGTTTCGGACCCAGATGATGTTATTTGCAAAATAATCGCCTTTTGCGCAGGGTTTCAGACTCCAGTGACGTTATTCCTTCGAAAAAGGTTCATATTGCACTAGCCTTGCATTAAACCTAACATGAAAAATCATTTTTGCATAAATTACTTTATTTTCAATATATTGATGTAATTTTACTGGTTAAACCCAAAAAAACCCCTAAAGTAGAAGGATAGGCATTTTACCCATTCCACCTACAAAAGGAGCAACCAATGGGTACTATACCAAATCAATCTGTCATTTGTAAATGCCTTGATTTACTTCCGCTTTCCGACGAAGCGTTTCCGCTGTTTAATCATCGACGTAGATTGACGTTGGTCAAGGCCGTGAAACTACTTGTCGAAGCCCAACTCAACCAACGAGCAGACCTCGACGAAATTAGCCAGGCCTTACGAGCGAACCGAGAACTTCAGCAAGCAGTAGGTCTAAAATCGATTAGTCCTTCTCAAGTGGTGCGTACACTGGACAATCTACCGCTCGAGGTGTTGCAGCGCGTGTGGCTCCTGCTTACGCAGCAAGTCGCACAGATGTATCCTGAACAAGGCGTTACCGGTCTGGGTAAACTTCATCTCATTGATTCTACGAGTCTGTCTCTCCCTGAACTCGCTGGGAAGTGGGCCTATTGTTCCAAGCATAGTAACGGGGTCAAGGTTCATTTGAAGCTTGTGATTGCAGATAGCGATACGGTGTACCCGACCCAAGTCATTTGCTCGACGCTCGGGGTCGCCGACTCTGAAGTGGCCTTGGATTTAGTCGTCGACAAAGATGCCATTCATGTCTTGGATCGTGGGTATAGGGTGTACCGTTTGTATGAAACTTGGCTGGAGCAAGGTCTGCGGTTTGTCGCACGCATCCAGCAGAACAGCAGAACCCTCGTTCTTCATGAGCGTGAGGTCGCCCCCCATCCCCCCGTGTTGCGGGATGCCGATGTGCTTGTGAGTTACAAAAATGCGGAAAAACAACTCGTCGAGGTTCAGCTGCGTTTAGTGGAATATACTGACGAAAAAGGGCGTCAATATCGGGTTATAACCAATGTGTGGGACAAAACGGCCGAGCAGATTAGTGAAATCTATCACCACCGGTGGCTAATTGAGATCTTCTTCAAGTGGATGAAGCAGCATGTTAGCTTGATCCACCTGTATAGTTCACGAGAAAAAGCGGTGTGGAATCAGATCTTTTTAGCACTGATTGGATATGCATTGGTTCTTCTGCTTCGCAATGAGACGGACGCAGCGCAGTCCCCGTGGTCTTTTTTGAAGCTTTTACGGTGCTACATGTGCCAGGCATGGAACCGATTTCTACAAGAACTCCAGCGAAAACCAGAGAAGTTCTCAAAGGGAAGGCAGAAAAAAGGAAAGACAGGTCGTCCCCAAACGAAGCCGAAGAAATATAAGACGGTAAAGAAGTACGCCAACCAGTAAAACAGGCAAACAAATACATTAATTGGTAAAATGATCCTAGGTTTATATGGTGTTCAACCTTTTTTCTTGATGAGGAAGAGAGTGATTGTAAATATTTTTTATAATAAAAATATAAATCCATATTTGCCAAACAACCCCTTCATGTGTCAGGTTCTGTGCAATGCTAGTGTTCATATTGGGTGTTTATCAGGCCAATAACGGTTATGGG
This sequence comes from Paenibacillus sp. FSL K6-0276, assembly GCF_037977235.1. Classification (NCBI taxonomy): domain Bacteria; kingdom Bacillati; phylum Bacillota; class Bacilli; order Caryophanales; family Paenibacillaceae; genus Paenibacillus; species Paenibacillus sp. FSL K6-0276. The sequence continues at coordinate 3,343,498 of NZ_CP150276.1, forward strand.
GTCCGATAGCGGCTTCGTACGTCAATTCGTAACCTAATCAAACGTCTACTCTAATGAAGTTTGGCGGTTCACCTCAAGTAAGGCTCCAAAAAGAAGGGAGCGCCCCAACAGCCATTGCTAATGCTAATGGAACACTCCCTTCTTTAGAATCTCAGTATCAAAACCACAACGTTGCCTACCCATACCACCATTCCCACTCCAAATAACTCCCATGGTTCAGATCACACCGAAAGACTTAATCTGCAAAATTTGGAGCTCACATGTAACGTATCCTCTAATAACCTTAACTATATGCGGGCATTTTGTGGGTACATCATTAATCAATGTTCAAAATTCTAACTTGCCCAAACACAAAAAAAAACCTCAACGCCAAAGGCGTCAAGGGTTTAAAGATTCTAGTAAAGAGTCATGTATTGGTTTCTTTCCCACTCGTGCACTTGAGTGCGATAGATATCCCATTCGATTTCTTTCAGCTCGTAGAAGTGAGCCAGAGCATGTTCGCCGAGAGCTTCGGTAATAACATGGCTACGAATCATTTCACTCAATGCTTCTTTCAAATCGGATGGCAAGCTCGGAATGCCTTCTTCAATACGCTCTTCCTCAGACATCACATAAATGTTACGGTCAATTGGAGCTGGAAGATCAAGCTTACGCTTAATTCCGTCTAGCCCTGCTTTCAACATAACAGCAAGTGCGAGGTATGGGTTAGCTGCTGGGTCCGGGTTACGAACTTCAACACGTGTGCTAAGTCCTCTTGAAGCCGGGATACGAATCATTGGGCTACGGTTACTTGCAGACCAAGCTACGTAGCAAGGTGCTTCATAACCTGGAACAAGGCGTTTGTATGAGTTCACTGTTGGGTTAGTAATCGCTGCAAAAGCACGAGCGTGCTTCAAAATACCAGCCATGTAGTAACGTGCAGTTTTGCTCAGACCCAGCTTGTCGCTTTCATCGTAGAACATGTTTTCTTTGCCTTTAAACAAGGATTGGTGAGCGTGCATACCAGATCCGTTGATACCGAACAATGGTTTAGGCATAAAAGTTGCATGCAGGCCGTGTTGACGGGCAACCGTCTTCACGACGAGCTTAAAGGTTTGAATTTGGTCAGCAGCAGTGATCGCGTCAGCATATTTAAAGTCAATCTCATGCTGGCCGGAAGCTACTTCATGGTGGGAAGCTTCGATTTCAAAGCCCATTTCTTCAAGGGTCAATACGATTTCACGACGGCAATTTTCCCCTAAATCCGTTGGCGCTAAGTCGAAGTAACCACCTTGGTCATTCAATTCAGTAGTAGGATTGCCTCTTTCATCTGTCTTGAATAGGAAGAATTCAGGTTCTGGTCCAACGTTCATAGCTGTGAAACCCATTTCTTCTGCTTCTTTCAGACAACGTTTGAGGATACCACGAGGGTCTCCAGCAAAAGGTGTACCATCTGGCATGTAAACGTCACAGATCAGACGTGCAACACGACTATCTGTCACCCAAGGGAAGATTACCCATGTATCAAGGTCAGGGAAGAGATACATATCAGATTCTTCAATCCGTACGTAACCTTCGATGGAAGAACCATCAAACATCATTTTGTTATCAAGCGCTTTTTCCAATTGGCTAACTGGAATCTCTACATTCTTGATAGTACCTAATAGATCCGTAAATTGCAGACGAATAAAACGAACATTCTCTTCCTTGGCAATGCGTAAAATATCCTCTTTAGAAAAGCTCATATGATCCTCTCCCTTTCGAACTCTATATATTATTATTTATTAAAAAACCGGGATAACTCACCTTGAATAAGAGACACTTGTCCCGGTCTTTTACCGGAAACTAGTTCTTGCTTCAACATTCGGTGAAGCTGGGAATCGGACAACTCTCTACGTCTAACCTCTGTATCAGGGGTAATAACAGTAGCTTCTTCGGATTCCTTAGAGACAGGATTCATCACTTGCTTAATGCCAGCAATATTAACACCCTTCTCAATCAGAGCTTTAATTTCTAATAGGCGCTCAACATCATTAAAAGAGAACAAACGCTGATTCCCTGACGTACGTGCTGGTACGATCAGACTGTGCTGCTCATAATAACGAATTTGTCTTGCGGACAAATCAGTCAGCTTCATTACAATTCCAATAGGAAATAGTGCCATATTTCTGCGGATTTCATCACCCATGACTCATCCAACCTTCCAATGATCTTTTTCTGATCTCATTGTACATTTCCTAATACATCGCGTCAATGGTATGTGAGATATTCTTACAGCAATTTTCTCTCCCGCATACTTTGAAGTGCCATTAAAACGCCATATTTAACATGTGAATAGGTTAATCCACCTTGCATATAGCCAATATAAGGAGCTCGTATAGGCGCATCTGCAGATAACTCCAAACTACCACCTTGTATAAACGTACCTGCCGCCATAATAACAGGATGTTCATACCCAGGCATATCCCATGGCTCTGGAACTACATGGCTATCAACAGCCGCAGCACGTTGTATCCCTTGAACGAAGGCAATTAAGTGATCTGGCCCGTCAAAAGACACCGCCTGAATCAGATCTGTACGAGGCTCGTTCCACGCTGGTTTTGTCTCAAACCCGCAGCGCTGAAATACAGATGCAGCAAAGATACTCCCTTTTAGTGCTTGTCCTACTGTGTGCGGTGCCATGAAAAGTCCTTGGTAAAGCCCACGAGTAGTTCCTAACATGGCCCCCACTTCACCACCGATGCCCGGAGCAGTCAGTCGGTAAGCTGCCAGTTCAACAAGATCCTGTCGACCGCAGATGTATCCGCCCGTCTCAGCAATACCTCCGCCTGGATTCTTAATTAACGATCCCGCTACTAGATCTACACCAACTTGTGGTGGCTCAAGCTCTTCAGTAAACTCACCATAACAATTATCTACGAAGACAATAACATCTGATTTCAACAACTTCACCTTCGAAGTCATCTCACCAATTTCAGCTACTGTGAAAGAAGCACGCCAATCATATCCACGTGACCTTTGGATTCCGATCACTTTAGTTTTCTCGTTAATAGAAAGAGCTACCTCATCCCAATCGATCTTTCCATCTGCTGTTAGGGCAACCTCTCGGTAAGTGATTCCGAAATCTGCGAGGGAGCCTGTCCCATCTCCTGCTTTACCAATCACCTTGTGAAGGGTATCGTACGGACGTCCTGTGATGTATAGAAGTTCATCTCCTGGACGCAACACACCAAATAGGGCCGTTGATATAGTATGTGTTCCTGAAGCGAAATGCGGTCGCACAAGAGCTGATTCCGCACAAAATACGTCAGCATAGACAAGATCCAGCACTTCACGGCCACGGTCATTATACGCATACCCCGTTGAACCGGCAAAGTGAAAATCACTGACCTGATGACGTTGAAACGCTTCTATAACCTTCCACTGATTCTTATCTACAATACGATCAAGGGCTTTGACAGCACCTTCTATTTCAATTTCTGCGGCCTCTGCCGCCCTCAAAATATCCTCTGCAAAAACTACCATTAGATCTTATTCGCTCCTTACATTCACTTGCCATCATAATGACAGAAAGCGGCAGTTACCTGACGCTTTCTAGATCAGCTATTATTTTATACCTATAGACAAAGCATTTCCACTTTAGGAATTAATGACTAGATTACTGCTGGTCCACAAAATCAGCAAGCATATAACTCCATTTGTCATAATCCTCTTTGTTGAGACGAACGTTATAGAGCACATCATTCTCGTCATAAGTCGTTTCCAGTACCTCTCCTACCCTATAAAGCAAAGAAGAAATATCACCACGGTCTCCGGGAATGCGGAAGTTAAGCGTGTCTCCAGCCAACTCATCAGCAATAATTTCGGTAATCCGAATTAGATCCTCAGGGTTAAATGCACTGATCTTCAAATACCCTGTACCTGTTGGCAGCATTTCCAGTTGCTCAGGCTGACATAGATCAATTTTATTAAAAAGCACGATTTGCGGTGTACCAGCTGCACCTAGGTCCTGCAAAATGGATTGAACAACCTCCATTTGCTCCTCACGCATTGGTGAAGAGGCATCCACCACATGTAGCACCAAGTTAGCCTCATTGACTTCCTCCAGCGTTGCACGGAATGATGCGACAAGATCATGCGGAAGATTCTGAATGAAGCCTACAGTATCCGTAAGCACAACCTCTTTGCCACCTGCTAGCTGAAGAACACGTGAAGTGGGGTCCAGTGTAGCAAACAATTGGTTTTCAATATAGACATCCGCATCCGTTAGTTGCTTAAGCAGTGTTGATTTCCCTGCATTCGTATACCCAACAAGTGCAACTTGCACTGCTCCTGCCTTGCGGCGACGCTCTCGATGTAGCTCCCGAGTCTTAACGACCTCATCCAACTGGCGTTTCAGCTCAGTAATCCGATCACGAATATGCCGGCGATCTGTTTCCAGTTTGCTTTCACCCGGACCTCTGGTACCAATCCCGCCACCTAGTCTGGATAAGTTCTTGCCTTGACCGGAAAGCCGAGGTAACAGATAGGAGAGTTGTGCAAGCTCAACCTGAATAATACCCTCTCGCGTTTTGGCACGACCCGCAAAAATATCCAGAATAAGCTGCGTCCGATCAATAATCTTAAGATCCAGAGCCTCTTCAAGGTTCCGTACTTGCGCTCCGGACAGTTCTTGATCAAAGATAGCCGTATTAGCTCCAAGACCATCAGCGGCCATTCGGAGCTCTTCTACTTTGCCTTTGCCAATAAACCATCTAGAATCGGGCGTTTCCTTATTCTGACGAAGCACATCCAGGACTTCAACGCCTGCTGTTTCTGCTAATTGCACCAATTCCTGCAGAGAAAGCTCTGGATCAATTCCTGTTCTTTTAATTTTATCTGTGACGAGACTTACCAATATCGCTCGATCTTGTACATCTGTTTCCGTATCATGCGTAGTTATTGCCATGTATGCCATGCTCCTTATGACGGTGATAGAATCCTGTACTTCATAATTTGAAATCTTCTGTTCGAAGCGTCATTAATTCCTGCTTGCCCGGGCTGTTACTTTCATACTGATTTAACAACCTTACAGCCTGACCACGAACAGCTTTCTCAATGGCGTTGCGAACATACCGCGCATTACTGAAAGCATGAAGGCTTTCCGTCTTCTCTACTAACAAATGCTGTTTTAACTTGAGTGTCGCCTGAGGCATCAAAATATAGTCGCGCTCTTTTGCCATCAATTCAGCGATTTGCAGTAGTTGATCGATCGTATAATCGGGAAATTCCACCTGTATCGGAAAGCGTGAAGGAAGTCCGGGATTACTCATCAAAAAATACTCCATCTCTCCAGAGTATCCAGCTAAGATAAGGATAAATTGACTACGATGATCCTCCATAGCCTTGACCAACGTATCAATCGCTTCTTTTCCAAAATCCTTTTCTCCACCGCGAGCAAGACTATAAGCCTCATCGATAAACAAAATACCGCCCAAAGCCTTTTTCACCAGATCGCGAGTCTTCTGTGCAGTATGACCGATGTATTCACCGACAAGGTCGGCTCTCTCCACCTCAATAAGATGTCCTTTGGTCAGCACACCCATACGCTGGAACAGCTTAGCTACGATTCTAGCCACGGTAGTCTTGCCAGTTCCGGGATTCCCTTTAAAGACCATGTGATACGCTTGCCCGCCACTTACAAGTCCTGCCTCAGCACGCATTTGAGCAATCTGTAACAAGGCGTAGATTTCAAAGACTAGCTCTTTGATATTGTCCAGACCCACTAAACCTTCCAATTCTTGCGTTAACTCTTGGAATAGGCTAGTGTGGCCGTGATTTTTTGGAGGCACCGGCCGGGTCTCTACAGAAGGGTTAGTTATAGCTGGAGGCTCTTGACTCCGCAATACAATATTGATTTGTCGAGACGGTCTTTCTTCCTCCCGTCCGCTGGCCGCTGCTACGCGTCCGCTCATCGGTATCACCTCATTATCCAGGGCTGACTTCTCTAATCAAGTCTATTCCGGCTTATGGAGTGTTATTAGAAGATTCGGGATATTTTGGACAAATCACAGGAATAGCTGCTGAAGCTTCCATTTCGTGTAGGCTAGAATCTCGCGCGACTTATGCATAGTCATCGATAGAACGTTTGATTCTGTAAGTCCTAACTCAGGATTCACATATCCGAGCTCATCTGCAATTTCATAAGACCGCCATCCATGATAAGTATGTGTAATGATAATCGCTGAAGACAAACCCTCACGTGTCATAATCTCTTTACTAAACAAAAGATTCTCGTAAGTGCTGGTAGCTTTATTCTCTACATAAATAGCACTCTCCGGCACACCCTGAGCTACCAAATAATTTCGCATCCCTTGACCTTCGGTATATTGTAAATCTGGTTTATCTAAACCACCAGTAACAATAATACGAGGGAACATTCCCTCTCGATAAAGCTTCAGCCCGTAATCCAAGCGTTCCTTCAGTCCAGGGCTAGGCTCATCCCCCCACATCGACATGCCAAGAATGATCCCAGTGTCCGCTTTTTGCATAGGATCAGTCGTGGCAGCTTTATTAATATTCCTTAACGCATAAGCACACCACAACAATCCAGCAATCACAATAATCGTTAAAGCAATAAGCAACGTTCGTTTTGACCAGAATCTGCGTTTTTTGGAAACAATCCGAATCGGGGAAGAGTCTCTTCCGTAGACGTACCATTCCATTTCTTTATTTCCTCCTGAATTCTCCATGATGAAATAATTCGGCACGATGCTTCAAAGATAGTGAGAAATAAGGGAAAGCGTGAGCATCGATGCCGCGTAAAATAGTATTGGCCGTCTCCCAAGCGAGTTTATAATCGCTTTCTGAGATATCTTCCCTCTCCAGCGCTTCCTCCAATTCATCCTCATCAAGCAAAAAAACCTCGCCGTTCCAAAGCACAACCACATCCAGATACAAATCATCAAACCACGGAACTCCTTGGTCTGTGACGCCTTGCACCTTGCAGGTGTCTATGTACCATTGAATAATATTTTGCCGTTCGTCAAACATAGCCGTCACAATATAGTGACTGTCTTTAGGGAAATATTGCAACCAGGAATAACCTTTATCCGCAATGCGATATGTATGCCGTCCATAGCTCTTCCACAGTGGTTCTTTCAGCCCGTAAATGGTATAAAGCGTAATATATCCGCTGAATTCCCGGCTCTCCACATAGCGGCAGGCAAAATGGCGACGCGTAATCCGGCGCCAGTTGGCCCGGTCTCCGAATTTACGTTTCATAGAAATTACCCTCTCCAGTATGGTGTCTTCAGCTTACCACATTTAGAGGATACACTCAAAACATCCCGCAAAATACAGCAAATTATTCCTGTAGATGTAAGAAGAAATAAAAAAAGCTGCCCCAAAAGTAGTCTTCACTACTTTTGAGACAGCCTCGATTAATCGAAAAGTTTACTTTATGAAATTCCGACTCTTTTACTACTGAACAGAAGAATCACCATTCACAAAGCCTGCCTCTTGATCGGGGCTTGTGGTTACATTCCCACTCTCATTCCCTGAACTTCCGCCTCCAGAAGGTATTTCTGGTGGGTTAGTAGGAATCGGAGTTGCTGACGGTGGGGGAGTAGTGAATTCAGGCAAGGTTCCTGTTCCACCATTATCCCCTCCTCCATTGTTGCCACCACCATTATTACCACCATTGCCATTATCCCAACCATTGTCTCCACCATCCTCAGGTGTTGGTGTCGGTAGATTAGGATCAATGGTTGGTTCAGGTGTTGGCACTTCATCTTGCACAGAGACAGTAACCACATTCGATGGTTCACTTTCCAGTTGGGTTGCAGGATCATAAGAAGTAACATAATACTCGTAAACCAGACCAGGCATTGCACTAAAGTCCCCTGCACTAGTCGTGACCGTATTTAACAGTAAGCTAAAATCAGCCTCGGAGGTCTCTCTACGATATATACGATACTCTATTCCTGCTACAGGAACTGCCTGCCAGCTGAGATTTACTGTCATCGTAGATGGATCATAAGCTGCTGTAAGTCCACTAATGTTCTTAGCTGGTTCAGGCGTTTCTGTAGGTTCAGGAGCTATAACATTATCTAGCTGCGGGAAGGATTTCTTAGGAACATCCTTTAATGCTTCCTCCATTACCTTACCCCAGAATGCTGCGGCAAGCCCACTGCTATTCTTAAGCAGATGCTTCTTGCTTGGCTTGTCATAACCCATCCACACTGCTGCTGTCCATTCTGGTGTATAACCTACAAACCATACGTCGCGATTCGAACTGATTCCAGAATATCCGCTTTGAGTCGTACCGGTCTTACCGGCAACAGGACGGTCAATTCTTGCTTTTTTACCCGTACCACTTTCTACAACCTTTTGCATCATCTCTGTCATTTGATAAGCCGTCTCCTGACTCATAACACGTTCAGGCGTTGTATTGGCTTTAAAGACGGTCTCTCCACTGCTGTCAGAGATCGATTTAATGGAATAAGATTCTCGTAGTTCACCGCCATTTGCAAAAGCACTGTAGGCTTGTGCCATTTCCAGTGTATTCGTTCCTTTGCTCATGCCTCCGAGAGCGAGCGAGAGATTCTTGTCCTCATCTTCCAGACCAATACCCAGTTTCTTGGCGAATTTAAATCCAGTATTCACTCCAATTTCATTAAGCAGCCAGACCGAAGGAATATTCTCCGATTTCTGTATAGCATCACTCATACTGATACTCTTTGAATACCCGTGAAGGTTGGTCGGACAATAGTTTGAGAAACACTGCTTCTCGTTACTTAACGTAGAATTCATGTTGTACTTTCCAGTTTCCAGTGCTGGAGCGTAAGAAACGATTGGTTTAAAGGCAGAACCTGGAGAACGTCGGCTGCCAGTTACACGACTGTAGCCTTTTTTCTCATAATTCCGTCCACCAAGGAGTGCGACAATGCCACCATTCTCTTGATTAACGATGGTTATAGAACCTTGTACCAGCTCGTCATCTACACTCTTCTCGAAGTTATCACTGTCTGCAAAAGCGTCCTCTACGGTTTCTTGAGCATGTTTATCCATCGTCGTGTAAATCTTATAACCACCAATATTCAGATCATCTTCGGACAAGCCAAACTTCTCTTCCGCTTCTTCCACTGCGAAATCAATAAAAGCTTGATAACGCTGTTTCTTTACAGGCGGCTTATAATTATAATCCACGGCTTGTGCTTCGTTTTTCTCTTGCTCTGTAATGTAACCTTGCTCATACATAAGCTGAAGCACTACTGCGCGACGTTCCTTTGAAAGTTCCGGATTGCGGAGGGGGTTGTACCGAGACGGCCCCTTTGGCATCGCAGCCAATGTCGCGATTTCCCAAACCTTAAGATCATTCAGATCGCTCTTGCCAAAATATCTTTCCGAGGCTGCTTTAATTCCGTAGATCGTACCCCCAAAGTTTATTCGGTTTAGGTACATGGTAATGATCTCTTCTTTAGATTTCTGGTTCTCTAACGCTACTGCAATGGATACCTCGGTCGCTTTACGGAAAAATGTCTTATCCCGTGTCAAAAAGATGTTTTTGGCTAGCTGCTGAGTAATGGTACTCCCACCTTCTACCATGCTGCGTGCAGCAATATCTTTTACCGCTGCCCGGCCGATAGACCATAAATCCACACCAGAGTGTTCGAAGAAGCGTTTATCTTCTGTAGCCACAAAGGCATTGATCAATAACGGTGGGATCTTCTCATACTCTACAGGATCACTTTTCTCAAGGGATAATTCGCCGATTAAATTAGCATTGCGGTCATATACTTTTGTAGTTTCATTAACGGTTAGCTTATCTTGGTTCTCTAGGAGAAGTTTTTGCCCATTCAGCATAATGAACAGATAACCGCCGAGTGCACAGAAAATGGCCAACGCCGTAGCAAAGAACAAGCTCCACAGCACACGCTTCTTAGTCAAAAATTTCTTTTTCTTCTTACTTTTCGGTTTTGGTTTTGAATTGGAATTGGACGATCCTCTATTTCTATTATTATTCGTCCTTGATGTATCGTCTCTAGACATGATGCCTCCTGACTCCCTTCCTTGAATAAATCATAAATGGTCATCCTTGAATGAAAAGAACAACCTTCTCAGGTTGCTCTCTCACACTCTATTCAAACGATTTATTAACAAGAAAGGTTTCACTTCAAATTTGTTAATTGTTATTCTTCGTTACTATTGTCCTGCATGAGTGACACACTGCGCTGTGGTGTAAATGTGGAAATCGCATGCTTATACACCATTTGCTGACGCCCATCACTGTCAATAACGATTGTAAAATTGTCGAACGCTTTAATAATTCCCCGGATTTGAAAACCGTTGGTAAGATATACTGTAGCAGGGATATTTTCTTTGCGTAGTTGGTTCAAGAATGTATCTTGGATGTTAATGGACTTGTTCATATGACGTACCCCCAATGGTTCAATTATATTGTTCAGAAGTATATTCAAGACCTGAGAGAAACTTTCCTGCTATTATAGCACGTATTTTCGAGAAATTCTCAGAAAAGTTTTGTTCACCTTCGACATCGATCCACTCGATTTCCTTCATGTGGCGAAACCATGACAACTGTCTTTTGGCGAATCGGCGAGTATCGCGTTTGAGCAGTATCACAGCTTCCTCTAGCGTCAGTTCTCCCGCGAGGTAAGCGGCGATTTCCTTGTAGCCCAGCCCCTGCATGGACACAAGGCTTCTGCTGTAACCGTTATCCAGCAGTCCTTTTACCTCAGCAATAAGACCATCTGCAAGCATGCTATCAATTCGGTCCTCAATACGTTTATATAGTATTTTCCGGTCCATTGTCAAACCTATAAGGCATAAGTCATAGGACGACTCCTTCTTTTGAGCTGCATGAGAAGCGGAAAGTGTGGTGTTTGTCTGGTGATGAATTTCCAGAGCCCGTATAATTCTACGACGGTCATTCGGATGCAATTTCGCCGCACTGACCGGATCAACCGCTTCAAGTCTGGCATGCAATGCAAGCGCTCCATGTTCTTCTGCAAATTGATCCTGTTCTTTACGGAAAGCTTCGTCAGCCACAGCTTCAGAGAATTGAAAACCGTAACACAAGGACTCAATATATAGACCCGTCCCTCCTACAATTAATGGAAGTTTCCCACGGCTGCTTATCTCTTCGATAAGTCTGCTACCTTGATCCTGAAATTCAGCAGCAGAATATGGGTCCTGCGGATCATGAATATCGATTAGGTGGTGAGGAATGCCCATCATTTCAGCTGGAGTAATCTTAGCTGTACCAATATCCATACCACGATAAACCTGCATCGAATCGCCAGAAATGATCTCTGCGTTATATGCGGCCGCAAGCTCCAGACTTAATCTGGTTTTACCTACAGCTGTTGGTCCTAATAGAACTAGAACCTTATGTCTCTCTTTAGTTGTCAATGTGTATCACCCCGTACGATGTTTTGGAGTTGCTCCGAAGCAGCTCTGTAAAGCCAAGCCTTTCGAATTCGCCGCTTAAAGCTTTCTCTTTCAAAAGAACAGTTTTACGAGCAACTCTAACTGCCTCAGCTACACTCTCTAGTGATAATGCTGCACGATTAGCAAACTGACGCAGTGGGGAAATCGAAGCAGAACCAGTCAGTGGCACCCGGAACATAGGATCGAAGTACACAATATCTATGCTTCGATCCGGTAGAGCACGTAAGTAGTCCAAATGTTCACTATGCACGACATTAATTCTACGCAAGGCCTCATTAACCATTACTTGCCCAGAGGTATAGTGACGCATCCCTTCATAGAGCAGCGCGTACAGCGGCAATGAGCTCTCCAGAGCGGTAACCTCTGAGGACTCGCCACCATGCACAGCAAACAGCAAGGAATCAGCGCCTAGACCCGCTGTGCAGTCTAACACACTATCTCCGGGAAGCATTCGAGCGGCGACAAGCATCGGTTCTATATCACCCTTTAGAATTCGTTTCGCGCGAACGAAACCCATGCTCGGGTGAAACTCCATAGGCTCCATCCCTAATCGATGTAAACGAACTGCTTCTTGAGAAAGAATTAGAATATCCTCATCTCCGTAGTGTTCTACCATCTTGGGTATGGAGAATTTCTCACGTGGAGCGTAATTACAGCCCGTTCTCTCTGCGAGATTTCGAGCCCGCTCTACAATTTCCATTATCGGGCTATAACCCGTAGTTATAATCATGTTGCCTCCAGTCATACTTACAACAAATTTCTATATAAGTTGATCTTAAAAACATTCTAAAAGGAAGAGTGACGGAGGGGAAGTTTGGAACTGTAGGAGCGATAGCGACCGCCTTTGTCCCCGGATTTCAACCGTGAAACACGGTATATAATCAAGAAATCCGGGGACAACAGCGGCCGGAAGTCCAAGCATTCACCGCAGTCACGCAATTACCTTAATAGAAAAATTTCAAGTTCAACTAATATAGACTTACAATTACATCACCCGTTTGAACAATTTCTCTAAATCATAGGATGAAAACGAAATCACAATCGGTCGCCCATGTGGACAAGTATACGGCTGCCTACATGCTGCCAGACGAGACAACAATGCCTCGACTTCCTGTTCTGTTAGTTTCTGGTTAGCTTTAATGGATGCTTTACATGAACACAGAATAGATGATTTCTCTCGCAGCTTCGCTAGGTCAATCAATCGTTCACTTAAGACCCACTCCGCCATTTCTTCAACGATCGCTTTCTCCTCACCTTCAGGAAACCAATAAGGCAAAGACCGAATCAGAAAGGTCTGTCCACCAAAATGTTCAAGGTATACTCCAGCCTGTTGAAACCAATGTAGACGTTCACTGAGTTGACGGCTTTCCGAAGGGGTGAACTCAAGCGTAATTGGCAAAAGCAGATCCTGAGAAGCATCTTCAGGACGACCGAATTTCTCATAAAAATATTCGTAATTTATACGTTCGTGAGCCGCATGTTGATCGATGAGATACAGCCCTCCGTCATTCTGAGCGATAATATAAGTCCCATGATGCTGACCAATATAATTTAGTTCTGGGAAGGCCGGAAGTCCAGATTCTTCATGGACTGGCGGTGCCCATAACGCTTGGGCAGAAGGGATCTGCTTCTGCGGCGATGAAGTTTCTTGCGGACGGTAGCTATTAGCATAGTTGTTGCTCACATTATTTTGAAGTCCTTGCGAAGAGGAAGACTGGTATCCTGACCCATAGGATGGAGCCGTTTCACGGGTCACCGGATTATCAGTCAGCCCCTCCTTCCTGAACTCACGGGCGCTGTGCTCAACATTTGATGGTTGTTGTCTACTAAAAGAACTACCAGATCCCTGAGGAACTGAATCCTTGCCCACCTCAGTCGATGGCGGTGGCGGAACTGCTCCTTTGGAAAAAGCAAACTGCTCCTGAATAAATGAACTGCTGCCCTTCGGTCCGATGGTTTCTTTACCTGGTCGCGGAATCAGACTTTGCCCCAGCAATACCTTACGGATTTCCTGTTCCACAAACGTGTAAAGCTCATTCTCTTTACTAAATCGAACCTCCAGCTTAGCCGGATGAACATTGACATCCACAAGAGAAGGATGCATGTCCAGTTCGAGCACCAGCAGCGGATATCGGTTAATCGGAAGCAAAGTATGATATGCACGCATGATCGCTGCATTCAGACCATTGCTGCGAATATATCGTCCTCCCACAATGGTAGTTACTGCGTTTCGATTCGAGCGTGTCCATTCCGGACGGCTTATATAACCAGAAATGCGGTAATCCAAGTCCTCCGCCGTAATCGGCAGCATAGCCTTGGCTGCGGAGGTTCCGTACACCGCAGCGATCACTTGCAGCAGATCACCATTACCAAGCGTGTGCAGCAGCTGATTGCCATTATGATGCAAGGTAAAAGAGATTCCCGGATGGGCTAATGCCATTCGATACATGGCATCCGATATATGACCAAGCTCCGTCTGTATACTTTTCATATATTTCAGCCTTGCCGGCGTATTAAAAAATAATTCACGCACCGCTAGATCGCTCCCACGGCCCGAAGGGGAATCCTCATTCCGAATTAAATTACCACCCTCAATATCAATCAGGCGTCCTTTGCCGTCATCGGCAGTAGCCGTTAGAAGAGAGACTTTGGATACCGCAGCAATACTGGGGAGCGCCTCACCACGGAACCCTAAGCTTGTGATCTGGAATAGATCACGCCCATTAGCGATTTTACTTGTGGCGTGACGATAAAAGGCGGTCTCGCAATCCTCAGGCTCGATCCCCGAGCCGTTATCTTTCACTCGGATGCTCTGTAAACCGCCTTCTTCTACCGAAACCTCAATCCTTGTGCTTCCTGCGTCAATAGCATTCTCAACTAGCTCCTTCACAACAGAAGCTGGTCGCTCTACAACTTCACCCGCAGCAATCTGGTTGGCAATATGCTCGTCCAATATATGAATTTTGGCCAATTTCATTCACCTCTTATTTAGGCAATCAATATTTAAAGATCCTTCGCTTTCATCTTCAGATCGTTCAGCAGACTCATAGCCTGAAGCGGAGTCATATTCATAAGATCTGCGTTACGCACAGAAGTGATGAATTCTTTTATCGCAGGATTCTCTTGTACTTCAGTTACAACTGCCGCCTGATTTGCACTACCTTTCCGATTCTTACGTGGTTCTTCCTCGCCAAAGATAGACAGTTGAACTACTTCATCTGCTATTGATGAGTATGAGTCCGCAGGAATCCCCGAAGTTTCTGCGATGACACTATCGGGTTGTTGGATAGATGTAGTTGCGACCTCTTTTGCAGCGGCCTGACTTTCTAGTCCACCCCCATAATGAATAGAGGAACCACCCGGATGAACCGCCTGCTCGATGCTCTGAAGCAGACCGTAAGCACGATCAATGATCCCTTCAGGAAGCCCTGCAAGGCGTGCACAATAAATCCCATAGCTGCTGTCTGCCGCTCCCGGAACAAGTTTGCGCAGGAAGTTTACTTTATCGCCACTCTCTTGAACGGCCATAGAGTAATTCTTCAGCCCTTTAAGACTTTCTTCTAAGTGAGCCAATTCATGAAAATGCGTCGAAACTAAAGCTTTGCAAGAAATGGTATCGTGCACATACTCAATTACCGCTTGTGCGATCGCCATGCCTTCACTAGTAGAGGTTCCTCTTCCAAGCTCATCAATAATAATTAAACTCCGGGCTGTTGCTTTTTCTGTCATGACCTGAATGTCGGCCATTTCTACCATAAACGTACTCTGACCTCCGATCAAATCATCGGCTGCCCCTATACGTGTGAAGATTCGATCAATAAGCGGAACTTCTGCACTGGATGCCGGAACGAAACAGCCAATTTGAGCCATGATGCAGATGAGTGCAACCTGCCGCATATAGGTACTTTTTCCAGCCATATTAGGACCAGTAATCAGAAGAATATTTCCATCTTCCTTACTGAGCGTACTTCCGTTTGCTATAAATGCCGAATCCTTCAGCACCGCCTCCACAACAGGATGGCGACCACCTTCAAGTCGAAGATCATAACCATCAGACAAAACAGGTTTCACGAAGCGATGTTCTGCACTGACAGCCGCCAGACATTGATAAACATCGATTTCAGCCACCTTTTCTGCAAGATTCTGTAATCGAGGGATTTGACCACTAATTCGATCACGTAATTCTGTAAAGAGACTGTACTCCAAATCCGTCATTTTATCTTGAGCTTCAAGAATAAGAGCTTCTTTCTCTTTAAGATCCGGAGTTACAAACCGCTCTGCATTTGCGAGTGTCTGCTTGCGCTCATAGCGTCCTTCCGGCAACGAAGCCAGATTAGATTTGGTGATTTCTATGAAATAACCAAAGATTTTGTTATAGCCGATCTTCAGTGATTTAATGCCTGTGGCTTGCCGTTCCTTAGCTTCCAATTCAGCGATCCAACGCTTACCATTACTGCTAGCTTCCCGCAGCTCGTCCAATCGTGCATGATAACCAGAACGAATAATTCCACCGTCTCGCACAGACACCGGGGCATCCTCAACAATAGCTCGGTCTATATCCTCCAGCAGCTCGGCACATTCATCCATATTATCACCGATCTCGCGTAAGGTCGCAGACCCGGAAGTCATACATAATTCCTTCAAAGCAGGGATTTGCGCCAGCGATAGCTTCAAGGCATTCATGTCACGACCATTCGCACTACCAAAGGCAATACGTCCAACCAGTCGCTCCAAATCATAAATTTCCTTAAGCGCCAGACGCAGGTCCTCGCGAACAATAAACTGATTGTACAAATAATCAACAGCTTCAAGGCGTCGTTCGATCGGAGCCCGTTGGAGCAATGGCTTATCTATTCTACGACGTAACAACCGCGCGCCCATGGACGTTTCAGTGCGGTCTAATAGCCATAGCAGAGATCCTTTTTTGGAGCGTTCTCGGACAGTCTCTGTAAGCTCCAGATTTCGGCGAGTAAACGGATCAAGAATCATATAATTGCCGGGTTCATAAGGGGAAATCTGACTAAGCTGTCCCATTGAACGCCGCTGCGTCTCGTTTAGATAGGAGATCAGCAGTGCTAGACATTGCCCGCGTTCTTTCTCAAGACGTACCCATGCGGCTTCACCGAACTGACGACGTGCCAGCTCCTCCTCGCATTTCTCCCAAGGCGTATACACGACAGGCTTCGCTAACAGTGGCGTTTCACTACGTAAAAGTTCCAGTAGTGCAGCGTCTCCGATAATCTCAGCTGGTTCGTAAATGCCAATTTCATCCCGCAGCCACTCTGCTCCAGATAAGACTGAAGTAACGTATAATTCACCTGTAGTTAAATCACAAGCCGCGAGTGCCATCATTCCATCACTTTCGGTTACACAAACGAGGTAATTGTTGCTTTTGTCGGCAATGATTTTTCCATCCATCACAGTTCCTGGTGTCACGACGCGTACGATATCCCGCTTCACCATGCCCTTAGTCACAGAAGCATCCTCTAACTGCTCACAAATGGCTACTTTATATCCTTTTTCAATCAAGCGCTGAATATAACCCTCGGCGGCGTGGTAAGGCACTCCACACATAGGGATCTTCTCTTCACCCCCGCCTTCGCGGCCTGTCAACGTAATTTCAAGCTCCTTGGAAGCCAGAATGGCATCTTCAAAGAACATTTCATAGAAATCGCCTAGTCTAAAAAATAGGAAGGCATCCTTTGCCCCTTCTTTTACCTTTAAATATTGCTCAATCATCGGCGTATATTGTGCCATGGTCAACCTCCAAGCCTATTTAATGCTGTCCTCCATTATAACAGAAAGTAGGCCAAGCAAAAACGCCTTCGGCGTCCCTTTAAGGACGGTAAGCGTTTGTGCGAGAAATATAAGGATAATGTATAGGGTGAAACTTATACTTTCTTATATTTGTACAAAGTCACCCTGCAACCTCATAGAAGTAAATCCTAATCCATCCTCGGGCGGAAATTAGCGTAATTCCACACAATTACTTAAGCAAATTGGAAAGTAAAGTAAGGTTATCTTTCAAGTATCCATCGTTCATCCGAAGGAAGTGTATTCTTCTGCATTTTTATATTGTAAAATCTTAGCACAGAGTGTCAGGTCATAAGAAAATCAAAGGAGAATACAAAATGATAAGAAGACTTACGGAGGATGATCGGGAGCTTCTAATGGCGTTGTTGCGGAAAGAGCCTGCTCTTAATTTGTTCATCATCGGAGATGTAGAGAATTTCGGGTTTGAACAGGATTTCATGGAATTGTGGGGAGAGATAGATCCATCTAATGGTCGGATGAAAGCCGTTCTGCTACGTTTCTATAGAAGTTATCTTCCCTATGCAGATGGACCGTTTGATGTGGAAGGATTCGCTAAAATTATGCAAAAAGATAACGATATTCATATGATTTCTGGTGTAACCGACGTTGTGAAGGCCTTTGACGGAGTGAATAACTTTAAACAAGAAAAGCACTTGTACTTTGCTGAACTGAAGGAAATGAATGTAAAAATTGGAGAGTCCTTTTCTTCGTCTGAGGGCATTAAAAAAGCAACCGTTCAGGATGTAGAAGCGATTTGTTCGCTTACGGATACTATAGTAGAGTTTGAAAGCAGTCGGGATGGATCGAGAACAAGCCTACGTAAAACATTGGCGAGCGGCACCGGCCGCACGTATTATATGAAACGCGAGGATAAGGTTGTTGCAACCGCTTCAACATCAGCGGAAAATTCTATGTCAGCTATGGTCGTAGGGGTTGCCACTCATCAAGCATTCAGGGAGCAAGGATTAGCTACAAGCGTAGTTGCACAGCTATGTTCAGACTTGCTCCATGAAGGGAAATCTTTATGTCTATTTTATGATAACCTTCATGCTGGGGTCATATATAAAAGACTTGGATTTCAGGATATCGGCTCTTGGACCATCGTGTACATGTAGACAAGCATAAACGCCTTCGGCGTCCTTATTAGGACGGTAAGCGTTTATGCGAGAAATATTAGATATAAGGGATATGTGAAAAACTAATACTTTCTAATATTTTGAAATATTAGCTCAAGCTTTAGCTTTGCTGCACCAAAGTTCACGGATATCGCGAGATTCATCCCACGTTCGTTCAGCGGCTATATACTGAAATAAAGGCTCTATGTATTGGGCGGCTTTCTCGTAGCCGCCTAGAGAGCGTAGCTGCGCCAGCAGAGAGGGCACTGCGTCGCGCAGCGGAGGTTTATCGCCACTGTAGTAGGCGATATGCAGGTCTTCCCGGTCGAGCGGGCGCAACGTCAGGTCTTCATAATGGCTCACGATAAGGTGAGCCAAAAAGACCGCGCCTTTAGCGATGATCGGGGATACCAGGAAGCTCGGCAAGGTCCGGTACTCAAAGCCGCCATGCGGCTGAGTCCGGAAATCGCCGAGCACGCCGTAACGCGGACGACGCGCTACGGCGCGAACGTCCTCAAGCAGAAGCATGGGCAGCGCGAGATAGTTGTCGAGCGCGCGCAGCAGCGGCGCCGTCAGCGTCACGCCGCTGAAGTGCAAATGGCCGCCGAGGGCCCAGCCCGTCAGCGGCATGCCTCCCGCCCGCCAGCGCAGCGAGCGGTCGGCGATGAGCCGGTCCGCCGTGGCTGCAGCGGACATCAGCTGCGCCAGCAGCGCGCGTGGTTCCCCGCGCGGCTGGGGGCGCAGCTCGGCGACCGGGAACGCGCCGCGCGTTCCCGGAGGTCCGGCGTCGCAGCCAGCGACGCCGTCCGTGGGCAGGTACCGCGACGCAGGCACGACGCGGCCGGTGGACTCCCGGAGGATGATGAACTCCGGGTCCATGCCCATCAGCAGGCCGCTGCGGTCCTGCTGCTCCAGAGCAAGGCTTCGTTCCAGCGCTAACGCTGCGGAACGATAAGGCTCTGGCAATCGTCGTCCGGAAGTCTGTAGAAGTGGAGCTATTTGCTCCACGACATACCTCCGGTTCCCCATTGCCCTCAGCTGTACCTCCCCGCTATCCAGCCCCAAGCTGTACAAAGTCCGAACCGCAATACGCTGTAGTAATTTCATTACCCCGCGCCACTCTCCTGGTGCAACCCCCATTGATTCGCTACTATCACCGCTATCCTCACTTAAAGCGCCAGAAAGCATATCTGAGGCTGCACGCATTCCTAGACCTGCTCCAAGTGGAATGATCTGAAGAACGGTCAAATTATATACTAATATTCTATAACACTGTTTATGGGCCTTATCAGATGTCTCTGTAACATATGTATCGACTGAGCGATTTCTTTCATCAGGTATCTGAATGGTCAGGGTTCTCAATGGTTCTTCTGTCCCCTTCTTTCTTGACAATTCCCGTCTTCTGGACGACGTCGGCGTAGCTTCAATACCACTCCGGAGTAATCTGGACTCTCTCTGCGCTGCTGACAATCCCGAATACACCCTAAGCCCTTCATTCATTCTCTCGCCCCTCCATCCATCGCAGCCCAAGATTGAAAGCCCTGTAGTAGCGTACAACCCCTTCAGTCCTTAGCTAATAAAACGAAAAAATGTTACTTTTACTCGCCCTAATGTTAGTCCGTCCGTCTTTGCAGTAAACGGTTTAAACCTTTTCAATGAAGCCAAACCAAGTTTTTCCCATATCAGGTTCTAATTGCAATTCCCATCTGAAAAATAAATAAAAAAAAGGAGGGCATTCGCCCTCTACGCCGCCGCCCTCCCTACATATAATGGACCATAACCCATCGATACTCAGTTAACGGCGGCGTATCCTTCCTTACAGTTCATCATCCAGATTGTCAGGGTCCAGATCATCGTAATCGAAGCTATCACCGTCAAAATCATAATCCTTGTCTTCTGGATCATCACTTTGCTCAGTGACATACACACGGACTTTGGTCTCAGCCACCAACTCCACTTCGAATTCGCGCTCTACGCGAAGTGTCACACTGCCTCCGCCTGGCGATACGCCTGCTTCTACACAGTTGGGTTCCTGCGTTGCCTCCGCAGAGACCTCAACGGTAGAAGTGCGGTGTCTCGTGTCCAGGTACGAAAGTGGAATGAGCTCCACATAGGAGACCGTTTCTTTAGCTACCTCGGTCTGCTTGTTCTTGTCGTACGAGTACCAGATGTTTACATCGTAAGTACCAATTACTTCGATTCCGTTCCCGGCGGCAACCGCTTCGTACTGGTGGTTGATAATCCAAGCCCCCAGAATACTAGTCGGGTGATGTGGCGGAGTCACGGTATGGGTTGCTGTAGAGAACTTACGACCTTTGCCGCAAATTGCCTTCGTAATGATCTCCCTTGTTTGACGTTTATGGCTTAATGACATCTTTAAACCTCCTCCATACAATCATTCACTATCAAGTGTATGCAGGTTCTAGGCATTTGTTGATTGTTAGTCTATAAATAAATTTGAGTAAGCCCTCCAGAGGGTCTTATCAGGAGACTTATAGTTCATTTTATTTCAAATTTTGTACAGATATGAGTAGATTATAAAAATGGTCCAGCCTAATACATATCCGTTCTGAACGTTAAAAAAACCTTATAAAGCCCGCTATTGCGGGATTACGCGCATAATACCAATGGATCTATGTTTACTCAGATCAATAAAATCGTCATCAATATTCACGAGTGGACGCAGTGGATCAGTAGTAAGAATCATAATGATTTTCCCTGTCCGTCCATCTGTCAATTCCACTTCATTCCCTATCATTGACTGCATTAACTTATTAATAAAGACTCTACAAATATAAGGGTCAAGCTTGCCAAATACGCTTTCCTCCATCTGTAACAACACTTCATAAAGAGGTGAGGCTTTACGATAAAACCGGTCGGATGTCATCGCATGGAACACGTCTGCTACTGCAACAATTTTACTGAAATCAGTAATCCGATTCCCAAGCACGCCGAATGGATAACCGCTGCCGTCCATTCTTTCATGATGCTGCAGGGCGACGAGCGCTTGCAAATGATTGGTTCCAATGGTATCCCGGATCATCTCGTAACCATAGGTCGTATGCTTTTTCATAAGCTGATACTCCTCATCGGTCAACGGGCCTGGCCGGGTTAATAATTCATCCGGAATCCTCATTTTACCGATATCGTGAAGGGTCGCTGCGATCGTCAGCGTACTCAAATCCTCAGGCTTTAATTTTAGCCATTTACCTAACAATGTAGATAAAATACCAACCGCTACATTATGTCTGTAGGTATAATCATCCTTGGACTGCAATGCAGCCAATACGCCGTAGAAGTCATTCTTTTCGCTTACCTGCTGAATAAACGGAATGACTTCATTTCTAACTTCAAGCATAGGAATTCGTTTGTTTTTGTTATGACGAATCTGATCAAAAATATTCTCTATTGCCGCTGTGCAATCATCAATTGCAAGTTGGAAAAATTCCGCGCTATCCAAGTGTACGACGTCATGAGACTCTAGGATGATCTTATGTTGACTGATTAATCGTATATGCTCAGCATTTAATAAAGTCAATGCGGGTAAAACAAATACTCCTTTGTCATTAAAAAGGTTAGCTACAAGCTGTTTTCCTATAAATGATTCCATAACTTTGTCCATACGCCTCACCTGCCAATGCGGAAAATTCGACTACCGAACTTCCTGCTATTATTTGAACTCACCATAAAATCGTTAATCATATCCAGTGATCAACTTTTAGCTCATACATATCTTATCGTGATTTTGACAGAGATAGTTAATACTTCAGTTTATATTAAAGCTCAATTTAAGCCTTATTTCGAATCTTCAGACGTTTCTCCGGTTTGTAACTGACCGGGATTTTATGTCGCTTAGCGACCTTTAAATAAAGTGCCAGTTCCCTACATAATTGAAGAATAGCTGAGCGCACTTCAAATTCCTCACGTGTCTCTGGCAGATCCATTTCTTCGAATTCTCGTGTTAGCTCGTCCAGCAAATGTTCAGTTCGTCCAGTATATTCTTCCGCAAGCACATCCCCGCTAAGCTGGTCGAATAATTCTGCAACCATCTCCCCATGTGGTAAGTGGCGATACACTTGAGAAAGCAGCTGCATCATACTTTGAATCGATTCCAGTTGCTCCTTCCGCATATAGAAATAGACATTCCATGCTTCATCAGGATGAATGACATGATTTTCCATCTCGCGGGTAGCTGCCGTTAGTCCCCGCTGCACTGCATTATCTGCATCAATTAATTCTTTGCCATCCCAAATATACGCAGGATCACGAAGCGTACGGGCCATCTGGGTAAAAATAACCGAAAAATAGCGATCCACTTCCTTACGGATCCCATAAATGACTCCACCAGTCTGAGGCATGTAAACCAAGTTCACCAGCCCTGCTGAACCGAGCCCAATAGCCAGAAGCTCTATTTGCTGCAGCAGGACATGGAGCGATAGTTCAGCTTGTCCAAACACGCGAAACACGATAACCGAGCTGGTGACAATTCCTTCTTTGTAGCCAGACTTTACAATCATCGGGAAGCCTACGAGTACATACAGCCCGAGTACCCAGTAATGGAACCCTAGAAGCCAGAAAAGGATGCAGCCAAAAAAGAGTCCCACGAGCGAGGCTAAAAAACGAGCCGTTATCGTTCGGAAACTCCTTTTCAAAGTAACCTCTACACCTAAAATTGCCAGTAAGCCTGCACTCTGCGCATTAGGTATACCCACTGCAGACGCAACTAGTACGGATAATAACGTAGCTGCAGCTGTTTTAATTACACGAAATCCCATAACCTTATCTCTCCTTACAAGCACTAACCCAATATATAGGTAAAGATATAGACATGTTACAAGATTTTGTGTACAGACACAATATTATATAAGGTTCATCGCCTGGATAACAATCGCTTCTCTAGATATACCACTAGTTGATACATTGCCGTAGCCACGGCCGCGATAATCAAAAGACTGGACATCACGAGCGTGAAATTAAAGACCTGGAAACCATATATAATCAGATAACCCAGCCCCGATTTAGCGACAAGAAACTCCCCTACGATAACCCCTACCCATGACATCCCCACATTCACCTTTAGGGTGGATACCACCGCTCCGAATGAGGCTGGAAGAATCACTTTAAAGAACACCTGAACTCTGGAAGCTCCGAAGGAACGAACCACCTTGACCAGATTCGGATCCACACCACAAAAACTATTGTATACAACAAGCGTCGTAATAATCACCGTTATAGATAAAGTAGTAACAACGATAGCAGTGAATCCGGCCCCGAACATGACGATAAAAATCGGCCCCAGCGCCACCTTCGGCATACTGTTAAATACGACCATATACGGATCAAGTACTGCTGATAAAAAAGGAGACCACCAAATGATCACAGCCAACAGTGTCCCTAGCAGCGTTCCTAGTACAAAGCCTACCGCAGTCTCACCTACCGTAATCCCCAGATGCGGCCACAAGCTTCCACTAACCATATCTGCCCAGATCTGCTGGAATATTTTTGTGGGATAGCTGAATAATAGCTCATCAATCCAGCCCATTCTTGCACCTGCTTCCCAGAGAACAAAAAACAATAGTAACAGGGTGCTCCTCACGACAATCACCTGATTGCGCCAGCGGTGCTTCGTTTTTTTATAATCGCCATGCATTTGTTGTAGCCACTGTTCACGGGAAGCTAATAACCCCGATTGCTCCGTATGCCTCATTAGCTTTCCCTCCCTGCAATCTCCATCTCTTTCCATATTTCATGAAAAAGCTCCGAAAAGCCTGGCTGATCACGCGCAAACAGCGGAGGCGCTGTCCGGATTTGCTCTGGCACTGAAAACACTTTGCGGATCTTCCCTGGATTTCGTTGTAGAAGAATAACACTGCTACTTACCGCAATAGCCTCTGATAGATCATGAGTGACTAATATTGCAGTCGTTCCCCTGCTACGTAAGGTCTCTGAGACCAAATCTTCCAGCTGTAATTTGATCTGGTAATCAAGCGCCGAGAACGGCTCGTCTAGTAGAAGTAGTCCAGGATTCGTAGCCAAGGTCCGTACCAGAGCTACTCTCTGCCGCATCCCACCTGATAACTGAGAAGGAAAGGCGTGCTCTTTCCCCTCTAAACCCATCTCTCGAAGTAGCTCCAGCGTCCGCTTTCTGCTCTCCTCGTTCAAGCTTCCAGTCAGCTCTAGACCCAGAATGGCATTGTCCAGAATACTCCGCCAAGGAAAAAGATAATCCTGCTGCAGCATATATCCAACCTCTGGTGAGGGACCCATAATGGGTTGGCCATTTACGACTACTTCACCTTGAGATGGCTGCAGCAGTCCTGCAATAATCGATAGGAGAGTCGTCTTGCCGCAACCACTTGGTCCAACTAAGCTAACGAACTCTCCTTGCTCGACAATAAGGTTCAGGTCCTCAACGGCCAGTGAAGCTTCACGGTCGCCAAGATAGGCATGCGTTACTCCCTTTAATTGCACTACTGGAAGCATTGTCAGCCCCTCCTTCAATTTCACATCATCTTACTTAGAATCTTGGGTTCTCTCTTATTTTGAAGTGCTGCTCTTTATGCTCTTCTCAGCTTTCTCAGCAAAACTGTTATTCACTATTTTGTCAGCAGGTACGCGTTCTTTAAGCTCACCAGCATTATCAATGACATCAAGCAGATTGTTCCATTCTTCTTGATCTATAATTGGATTAACCGCATAGGTATCCTGTTCCTTATAACGTTTGACTGCAGAAACCACGATATCTTTATCCGTCTTATCAAAATAAGTCATAATCGCATCCGCGATTTCTTCAGGGCTATGTTCCTTCACCCAAAGCTGAGCACGCTGGATCGCATTTGTGAACTTCTGTACTGTGTCTCCATTTTCACTAATATAACTGTTCTTAGACATAAACACGGTGTACGGTAAATAGCCGCTTTCCACCCCAAACGAAGCCACTACCTGCCCTCGTCCCTCACGTTCAAAGATAGAAGCCTGTGGTTCAAACAACTGAACATAATCGCCAGTACCTGAAGCAAATGCTCCAGCAATATTGGCAAAGTCAATATTTTGGATTAAGGTAATGTCCTTTGTAGGATCTATTCCTTTTTTAGATAAAGTAAACGCGCCAGCCATTTGAGGCATACCACCTTTTCTTTGCCCCAGGAAGGTAGACCCCTTCACTTTATCCCAGTTAAACGCTCCGTCAGCCTTACGGGCAAACAGGAACGTTCCATCCCTCTGAGTCAGCTGTGCAAAATTAATGACCGGATCATCTGAACCCTGCTGATACACATAAATGGAGGTTTCAGAACCTACCAACGCAACATCGATGGCACCTGAGAGGAGTGCAGTCATGGTTTTATCTCCACCGGGGATCGTCTGTAGTTCTACATCAAGACCTTCATCTTTAAAGAAGTTTTGTGATAAGGCAACATATTCGGGTGCATAAAAGACAGAACGGGTAACTTCACCAATCTTCACCTTTACCATCTCTGACTTTCCGCCGCAACCGGCAAGCACTGAAAAGCATAAAGTAATGATCATGAGCGACAATGACAGCTTTTTCCTAATCTTCATTCTTCATTCTCCTTTCTTACCGGGTCCTTCGCCCTTGCTTAAAGCATATGCAGATGCCTACTAAAAGGTTAAAACCTCCAATAACATATGGAAATCCAAGTATAACCATGATACTTGCGACTTTTATTGAAATAATGGATAAATATCGATTAATTTGCTGTTTTTGTATCTGTGCAAACGTTTTACCTAAGGGGATGCATTCGAGTACTATAGGAAATAAAGCGCTTTCCATTTCTTGTATAAGAAAAATTGCAATAAAAGGGGTTATTACATATGTATAAAGGTGCTACATTCAAAACCAAAAAAATCACAATATGCTCTCTGGTGGGCATCAGCCTAACCACATTACTGCTGTCCGGTTGTACTGGAAATCAAAGCAACAATCAATCAACGGCCTCTCCTTCCCCAAAAGCAAACACTTCTCAGAGTACCGTTACTCCCCAAGCTGCAAAAGTCATAAATAAAACGGACGAACAACCTTCCACGGTTTATTATGAATTATTTGTTCGTTCCTTCTATGATTCAGACGGGGATGGCATTGGAGATCTCAAAGGAATCACCCAAAAGCTGGATTACTTAAATGATGGGAATCCTGAAACCACGACTGATTTGGGGATTGGTGGGATTTGGCTCATGCCCATCAACCCATCACCAAGCTATCATGGATACGATGTAACCGATTATCGTGCGATTAATCCTGATTATGGGACACTTGAGGATTTGCAGGAGCTAACTAAGGAAGCACATAAGCGGGGAATTAAAGTGATTATGGATCTAGTTGTGAATCATACCTCCAAAGAACACCCATGGTTCGTAGATTCGGCTAAAAACACCGACAGCAAATATCGCGATTGGTACGTCTGGGCAGAAGATCAAGGGCGTTCAGCAAATGGAGCCAGCGCCGCCGGCAGTGGAAATGCATGGCACGCTTTACTTGGAAGTCATTATCTGGGCGGCTTTTGGGAAGGCATGCCTGATCTAAATTTCGATAATGCTGAAGTTCGCACTGAAATGAAGGACATCGGAAAGTTTTGGCTGGAGCAAGGTGTGGATGGATTCCGTCTAGATGCTGCGAAACATATCTACGAAGATCTTTTGAGTGACAAAAGTGAGGCTACAACCGCTAAAAATGTATCTTGGTGGCAAGAGTTCCGCAAAGCCATGAATGAAGTAAATCCAGAGGCCTATATAGTCGGCGAGGTATGGGAAAATTCTGCTGTCACTGTCGGTGCTTATTTAGACCAAGCCTTTGACTCAAGCTTTAACTTTGGCTTAGCTGAAACACTGGTTAATTCTGTAAAAACCGAAAAAGACAGTGGGACTGCCTTTACGCTGGAACGATCGTATAAGTTGTATTCCAAAATATCCGATAACCATTTTACCGATGCTATTTTCTTGACGAATCATGATCAAAACAGAGTCATGAGTCAATTAGACAACAACCCAAATCATGCTAAAATGGCAGCAGCCCTACTGTTAACTTTGCCTGGAAATCCTTTTATTTATTATGGTGAAGAAATCGGAATGCTGGGTGTGAAACCAGATGAAGGGATTCGAGAGCCTATGAGATGGATGGCAACGGATCAAGTCGAGGGGCAGACTACTTGGGAGGCTGGAAGCAATAATACTGATGCGATCGGCGTTGATGTCGAGAGCCAGACTAATAACAGCAGCTCATTGCTAGAAAGATATCGCGAACTCATTGCATTAAGAAATGAAGTTCCTGCGCTCCGAGATGGCGGAATCCGTGACTATGCATCTGGCAACACCGGGGTTATGGCCTACGAACGACTAACAACGCAAGATCAGGTACTCGTTATTCATAACCTTACCGGTGAAGAACAAAAAATTGCATTACATCCCAGCGTTGATGGTATCTCTTACTCCAAGATCTTTAAGACGATTGCTGACAAAGCTACTTTGAATTCAGATCAACTTTCCCTTCCTCCTTATTCAACGGTTATTGTAGAGTAAGATATGAGGAGGAATGCAACACCCACTTTGTTACTGATCCGCATAATTGAGCTTTTGTAATCGGGAGAGCTATAAGCCAGTCTTTGGATGGATCACTGCTCATTCGTAGCAACCAGCCACTGGAATGATCGCCCATGAAGCGAGCCTTTTGGAACTTCCATCCACTGTCACTGGGCGTACAGAGTCGTAATTCTCCTTCCGCCATGTAGCATTTCATCACCCGTGCTAATTGGATGGAATGTACATCATCCCCTGTCTCTGCGGCTAAACAATCTGAGAGCATTTGCAGCGTGGATGAGCATGAGCTTTTTTTCAGCTCCTCAAACTTTTTTTTTGACATTAGTAATGCCGGAATCCTATGATTGTAGAGCTCCTTCATGTTCTCACATTCGAACAGCTGAAGACAAAAGCCCTCCGTTTCGATTTCATCCTTTAATTCATAGGGTAGGGTTTCTGGCTTACTATTGCAGATTACTAGTATTCGGTCTTTATGTATTTGCAGACACAGATCCTTCATTTCCTCCTTTTCTTTATATTTCAATCTACAGATCCGTTTTGTGGTTAAACCTGTATGTAACTGGTCCAGAACTACTTGCCCTTTTGCTTCATCTGGAAATAAAAAATGCGTTAAATCGGTCAATCCATTGTCATTCACACCATTGCATCCTTCCTGTATTTCATATATATGTATATTAATCTAACAATCTTTATGTTATCATAAGCTAATTTTAAGGTAAAATTAAGAAACAAAGGGTATTATCATTAACATGAAATACTTTTAGCGAGGTGTCTTCAAAATGAGAATGCTCATCACATTTCAGAACAAACTTGTACCTGTGTATTTCACAACAGAAAATAAACAGCCCACACAAAAAGTACTTAGATTACTTAACAGTACGTTGGAGCTCAAAATTCAAAAGGGCAAAAATGCCATCCAGAAATGCCTAAATTCTCTGATTAGTATCGAAATTAAAGGCTCTGAAGCTATATTGCACAGTTATAGTGAGAATGATTCATTGGCGCTATCCCTCTATTAATAGAGGGGTAGTTTTTTTGTAAAGTTTCAGGATTTCGCACACTAAACAGCAAGTCTCTGAATGAGACTTGCTGTTTTAAAGTTTTGCAGCTTCAGTGAAGGATTACACAGGTATTAGGCAATTTCAGCTAATTTTGTAGTTCTTATTCTCTGCCTTCTCTGCTTTTTCAGCTTTCTGTATTCGAAGTTTAAATAGTCTCACTAAATTTTGGCGTGTATGCTCTTCGTGACAGCTATCCAATTTCTTAATGATAAACCGATCAATGGACATGTCCATCGCTCCTTTTAATTCATTCAGATACTCATGGATATAGGGAATTTTTTCCTGTTTCCTTGTAAGTTTTTTAACCGGGAATTCTGTTTTTCAAACTCTTGTACCTTTATAAAATACTCAATTCCAAAAAAAGAAATTACAAATTAATAATTTACAAACAAAATAATACGTGCTATATTATTTATAGTTAATATTAAATACACACATCCAAGGGAGTAATCATAATGTCTAAAGTTTTATTCATCAAAGCAAATAACCGTCCAGCAGAACAATCCGTAAGTGTTAAGCTTTACAACGAGTTCTTGGAGAACTACAAACTCAACAACCCAGAAGATGAGATCACTGAACTTGATCTGTTCGCAGAGCAACTTCCTTACTACGACAATACCTTGATTACTGGCATGTACAAAGCAGCTCAAGGTTACGAACTAACAGCTGAAGAAGCAGCAGGTGCTGCTGTAGTTAATAAATATCTGGAACAGTTCATCGCTGCAGATAAAGTAGTATTCGGTTTCCCACTGTGGAACATGACCGTACCAGCAGTATTGCATACTTATGTCGATTACCTC
Source organism: Paenibacillus sp. FSL K6-0276 (assembly GCF_037977235.1). Lineage (NCBI taxonomy): Bacteria > Bacillati > Bacillota > Bacilli > Caryophanales > Paenibacillaceae > Paenibacillus > Paenibacillus sp. FSL K6-0276. Next base: position 3,373,270 of record NZ_CP150276.1, read on the forward strand.
TGCCAAGCTGGCAAAACATTCTCTTACACTGCTGAAGGCCCAGTTGGTCTTTTGACAGGTAAGAAAGCAATCGTTCTGAACGCTAGAGGTGGCATTTATTCCGAAGGTCCTGCAGCAAGTGCTGAAATGGCTGTAAACTTCATCGTTGGTAACCTTAACCTATGGGGTATCAAAGATATTACACAAGTAATCATCGAAGGTCACAACCAACTTCCTGCGCAATCCGCTGAAATCATTGAGAACGGACTACAATTGGCCAAGGAAACTGCTGCGTCGTTCTAATCCAAGCCTATTTAGATCCAATTCAATATATAACGGTGACCCTAAGCTGTCTTTGAACTGCACCCCGTCAAGTAGACAGTACAAAAAATAAAAGTATTTTATGCGGCCTTAGTCCTGAATTCAATGGGATTGAGGCCGTTTAGTTTTGCCTGTAACCGCTAGTTATTATAAAAGTGAATGTAGGCATCAATATCTTTTTGGAGATTTTCAAAGGTTCGGTAGGTATGTAAGTAGTACTTCTCGCATTTCAAGGTTCCCCAAAAGGATTCCATCGGTCCATTATCAATGCAGCATCCCACTCGTGACATGCTTTGCGTCAATTTCGCCTCGCCCAGCGTCTTGAAGACCAGCGAATTATTATTAGCATGGCCTAGAACGTAAGCAACAATGGACTTGTCATGCAGATCTTTTATTGCACTTAAATACGCCTTCTGCCCGTTGCCGTATTTGAATTCCGTTACATCTGTTACCCATTTTTAGTTTGGAGCTTCCGCCTCAAAGTTACGGTTTAGCACATTCTCTGCGACCTGCTGAGGCGTGGAGCCTACGTCTTCTTCCTCTTTCTGCGGATAACGGACTGAATGCCCCGGATCCTCATGAGGCGAACTGAACAGATGTTTTCCTGACGAATCTGACTTAATCTCTCCCCCTTTCGAATTCCTCTAACTTTTTTAGGAAAGCATTCTCCGCACGCAGCCGTGCATTCTCGTTTTCCAGCTTTTTCATAGCGAGTCTGTGGCGATCTGCTTCCGTAAGCTCTTCAGGCGCTTTGGTACGTCCTCTGCCGTCCCGCAACACTTCTTCGCCGCCTGCTTCGTACTTTTTTACCCAGCTATATACTTATTGGTAAGAAACGTGAAAATGGCTTGCCGCCTTCGATATGTCTTGTCCATTCGCCAGGCAGTACAGCACGATATCCATCCGTTCCTGCCAAGTCGTTGCGCGTCCTTTGGTCATAGTTCTAGTTCCTCCTAGATTAGCAGTTAAGCTGTTGCTATGACCATTATACTTCTTAATCCAATTGGCGAGTTGAACTTGCAATTTTATACTTGTAGATGATTTGGCTTTGCGACAAATCCCCCTCGAGATAATCCCTAACCACTTGGAGTTTGAGTTCTGCTGAATACTTTTGATTGTGGGTTCGAACTTCCAGGCTAGCGTAACCGTACAATTGATAACGCCTCCGCCACTTCACTACAGATGTTTTAGATAATCCGTACTTTCGCGCCGCAGCTTTCAACCCGATTTGGCCGCATTCGATTTCTTGAAGAATCGTTAGTTTTTCAAGTGCCGTAAACCTTTTTCGTTCCATAAAAATGCTCCCCATACAGCAACAGTTTTTTATTATTTCACCTGTCTACTGTATGGGGAGCATATCACTATCGCTTAGGGTCACCCTTTTTTGATTTTCTATGCTATCAATACACTACGAATGGCCCCGTCGCTGTCTTTCAAAGTTCTTCTAATACTCATCCAGTTCTTTACGCCATCCGTACCCTCTGGTCCTTGACGAACCAACTTTAGAAGAAGCAGCGCTTTTTCTCTTGAGTTTCACCTCTTTGGTACTTTGGTACAGCAGCTCACGCTGTGTCTTTCTGTAGTTCAGCAGTCTCTTCTCTTCCAGCTCACCGCTTCGAACTGCTTCCAGAACGGCACAGCCCTCTTCTCGTTCATGTCTGCAGTTACTAAAACGACATGTAGCACCTAAGCTGCTGATATCACTGAACGCTAGATCCAGCCCACCCTCATCTTCCCACAGCTGCAGCTCGCGCATCCCCGGTGTATCCACTATAATCCCACCGTCTGGCATAACAAACAGTTCACGGTGCGTAGTAGTATGACGTCCGCGGCTATCTCCTTCTCTAACATCCTGTGTAAGCTGAAGGTTCTTTCCGCAAAGCCAGTTGACCATAGTTGATTTACCACAGCCTGATGAGCCCGTTAGTGCCACTGTCTGTCCACTGCCGATGTAAGGAAGCAGCTTCTCACGCCCATCATCTTGCAAAGCGCTAACTGCATGTACTGAAACTCCTGGAGCTGCACTTTCCATTTCGGCGATTTTACTCTCTGCATCTAGGCAAAGATCCGCTTTGGTCAACAGAATGACTGGATTTGCCCCACTGTTCCAAGCCATGATTAGGTATCTCTCCATGCGCCGAACATTAAAGTCATCATTCAAAGCACTGACCAGAAATAAGGTGTCCACATTCGAGGCAACAATTTGCTCCTCTTGTGTGTTACCTGCTACCTTGCGTGAGATGACACTATGTCGAGGCAATATCCCATGTATAATCGCATGCTCACCGCCATCCTGCATTGCAAGAGCCACCCAGTCGCCGATCGCTGGAAAATCACCTGAAGCAACAAACGTATGTCTCAGCTTACCTGATAGCTCTCCCCATGTCTCTCCCAAATCAGTCATTACCCTATACTTACTTCCAAAATCACCTACAATCCTTCCGGGAACAAGTTGTTTATCCTCCGGTTGTTTCCACTTTTCAACCCATTTTGTGCTCCAATTTTCATTCCATCCATATTGCTTTATGTTAGTCATTTGAATCCTCCTAAAGAAATGTTTATGTTTTTATTATTCTTGTACTTCTAGCGTTTTCCGAGAACACAAAAAGCCGCCGGAACTTAAGACTCCGGCGGCGGTTTACACTCATGAACTTTTCTGTGACGAAAAGGACAAACAGTGCACACACAATCAGAAAAGTGTCTCATCCTAAAGACTAGGATAAGTTCATTTTTCCGTGCGATATATAGACAAATAGACACTTAACTACAAATTCTATCAGTTCTATACACGCAAAAAAGCCGCCGGACCCGATACGGTTCCCGCGGCTCTAATAAGCGTAATAGAGCTTACCTGCTAAACTGCACGAATAACTTATTCGGCAGCCGCTGTTCCCGGAAGACACGTATCCACAACAGTTAAATTCGTTACGTTAAAAACTGTCATAAAACATCGTCTCCTTCCGAAATAAGATGGTGTTATCATAATCGGCTTAGCAGTAAAATGTCAACTGCAAGTTTAAAAAAAATTACAAAATGGACTTAAGCTCATTCAACTCACTGATCTTCTTCCAAGGTTGTATGTCCAACTGATCGTCCCAGGCATGTTTTCTTTGCAGCCAAATGCCTTGAAGCCCCGCTTTGCCTGCACCCCAGATATCGTTCACTGGATGATCTCCGATAAACAACGTCTGATCCGCAGTAACTCCCAATCTCTCTAATGCAAGTTGATAAATCTTAGGATCGGGCTTAGCGATACCTACTTCTCCAGAAATGACAATAGTCTTGAAGTACTCTCGCAGGCCAAGGGTATCAATTTTAGTGTTCTGGATATCTACTTTGCCGTTGGTAACCAGTCCAAGTATATAACCACGCACTTTACAGTACTTCAGAACATCCACAGCATCCTTCATCGTTGCTCCGTGGTTGATATAGCTCGCGTCATAATACGTACGAATATGTTCAGCCGAAACTGGCGTTTCCCAAGGTAGTACCCCACTTAGCTCTGCGAAGAATCCGTCCTTATCACGATATCCATCAGCGTCTCTGTGGATCATATCTTCTATAACACCCTGCGCTTCCGCAGGTTCTAGATGTTCTAGAAAATCCTGAACAAACTGAGTACTAAAACTACGAAACGTATTATCGCGATCCATTAAAGTATTATCCAGATCAAATAATATGGCTTGTACTTCTTTCATAAAGCGATTCCCCTTATATGCTGTTGATTATAAGAATTAAACTTTCAGTAATCTATTGTACTATGCCTTTGGAGACAATGAAAAGACCATTCTGTAAAAAGGAATAGCTGTCTCCCCTTCTACCGAACAGTCTTTATAGGCTTTATATTTGATTTATTCATTTACTCAAAATGCTCCGCTCGATGTGTCAGCATCATTTCCTCTTCTGTGATATACAGTGGGAAAGGAGGGGTTTCTTTGAGATAACTTTCTGTGGCTAGCAATCGATAATGGACTTCAGGTAACCAAGCATCTTCAACAAGTGGTAGCTGACCTGTATCACTGATGTAATTGTCTACAGCGGACTGAACCATATCAAGGTAATACGGAACAAGCTTATCTCCTTCCTCGAAAACTTCATACGTCTCACGTGACATATAGAAATTCTGCTCTGGAACTCCACCTAAATAGCGTTTTAGTCGGCTCAAATCTATTCTTTTGTCGTCAAGGATTAAGGATGTTCTATTAATGAGCGCAGGCATATCTTCTTCAAACTGTCTGATCGCCTGCTTGACTTGATTTAAGGTAACAGTGACATGATCGGTTTGGGGTTGTTTTTTTGTGCGTTTGAAAAACATAAGACAAGTCTCCTTTCGAAAAACCATCTTTGTTAACGCTTACAATTCTATTATATTCGAATTCCTCCCTCTTAATCAGCATATTTCTAATCGACACAAATTGTTAACAATCTTATGATCATTATTTGACATCTTCCCAACGTGTCCATATTTCTCGGGGATTTAGCTCATATTTGTCATTCTCACGATACATAAACTGATGCATAATAAATTCACGCCGAATCGTGGCGAAATCTTCATGAAATTGCTTAATGAACTCATTGATTTCCTTTTCAGTATAAACCATCCCAGGCTCTAGCTTCTCAACCATGTACTGAAGTGCGATCAGCTTCTTCTTATACTGTGCCGGGATTTGCCGAAGCCGCCCATCCTTCGAGAAAAAATTACGAAGCACAGACTCCTTTAGACTATTCTCAGGTGATTTCTCTTCCATATTTCTCGCTCCTTTCGAAAAAATAAACTGAAGTGAAGCCTCAGCGCCACTACTAATGAACTCTGGATTCAACTTAAAATAAACCGTATTTTTGTCACGTCGTTCCTTAATTAGAGCCGCTTCACGTAATTTCGCAGCATGATGAGTTACTGTTGGTTGCGATAAATTCAATTTCTCGGCCAGCGCTTGTCCGTGCATTTCTCCTTGAGACAGAAGCAACAATAAACGCAGACGCGTTGGATCAGCCAAAGCTTTATGATAGTTCACTATTTTTTCCAACTGCATTGGAATCACACTCCTTAGCTTTCACACGCAAAATGCATATTAGATATATATCTAATTATATAACAATCAACATTACACTTGCAATGGTTATTGTGTTTAATCTAGCGCTTATGGCAAAATTCATGAATTTAGAGTAGGATTTAAAGAAAAGATAGTAACAATCAGGAGGTAACCCGCTGTATGAAAGATGTAATTATTATCGGTGCAGGTCCTTGCGGCCTCTCGGCAGCTATCGAATGCCAGCGCCAAGGACTATCCAGTCTCATTATTGAAAAAAACTTTATCGTTCACTCCATTTATTTGTATCCAACAAATATGCAATTCTTCAGTACAGCTGAGTTATTGGAGATCGGAGACGTTCCTTTCACCTCGACCAATGATAAACCCTATCGTCATGAAGCACTTGTCTATTACCGCCGAGCTGCGAAACAGTATGGTCTAGATATCGCAGCTTACGAAGAAGCGTTATCCATTGAGCCTCTGGAAGATGGGACTTTTGCTGTACATACGTCCAATATGAGTGGTGAGCATCAAACACGTATCACCGCAAATGTAGTTATCGCTACGGGTTACTTTGATCAGCCGAATATGATCGGTATTCCAGGTGAAGAACTTCCTAAAGTTACCCATTATTTCGGTGAAGCCCATCCATATACAGGGATGAAGGTTACAGTAATTGGTGGCAGTAATTCCGCGGTAGATGCAGCTCTGGAGCTTATGCGCGTTGGAGCTACAGTAGATATGGTCTATCGTGGTGAGAGCATTTCCACGAATATAAAACCTTGGGTTCGGCCAATCTTTGAAGGTCTGGTGCAAAAAGGGAAAATCGCTCTTCATTTGGAAGCACGTGTCACTGAAATTACTGCAAGTTCGGTCATTGTTACGAATCACAATGGTGACAAGAAATCATTAGATAATGATTTCGTTCTTGCTTTGACTGGCTTCCGGCCTAGCCGGGTGCTTCTTACTTCAGCGGGCGTTGTCATGGATGACGATCTGGATAAGCCAGCTTTTAATCCTTCAACCATGGAAAGTAATGTTCCAGGTCTTTACGTTGCAGGAGTAATCGCCTCAGGTCGCAATGCGAATGAAGTGTTTATTGAGACGGGACGTGGGCATGGAAAACTTATCGCTGATCACATTCTTGCGAAGCGCAGTTCTCACAATAAGGAGTTGAACGTTTAAGATGGACATGACCTCTTTGCTTTTGCTTGGACTTGCTGCGCTCGGTATTATAAGCAGTAATTCCCCTGTAACAATAGCAATGGTCGTCCTACTACTGCTAAGAGTTCTTGGCCTGCAGCAGACCTTCCCTTGGCTTGAAAAATATGGTTTAACCATCGGGATCATCATTCTTACGATCGGGGTCATGACACCTTTGGCCAGCGGTAAAATATCGCTGCAGATGGTCGGGCAATCCTTCCTCCACTGGAAGTCTCTTCTTGCGATTGCGATCGGCATTCTCGTCGCTTATCTTGGTGGGCGCGGAGCCATCCTTATGACCAACCAACCTACAGTTGTTGCAGGTCTCCTGATCGGAACAGTGATTGGCGTTGCATTGTTCAAGGGTGTCCCTGTAGGACCGCTTATCGCAGCCGGTATGTTATCGCTCTTGATTGGCAAAATGTAAAAGTAGCGCAACCACTGAACACAAAAGTAGAGCAGCGATTCTCCACTAACGAGAGAATCGCTGCTCTACTGTCTTTTTATTCAGCCTGAGAAATAGACTGTGGAATTTCCTGAGAAGATCGTTTTTCTACAAACAATAAATCTCCAATACCATACTCGGTTTGAATTTTTTTCAACTGATCCAAAGCTTCTGCTTCAGTATTGAAATATCCAGCTTCCACGAGGAATAATCCCTTCTGATCCTTCAATACGCGTACGTCCTTTAACTCGAATAGCATTTCTTCAGCCATTCCCTGACTCTCGCCGGAAGGTTCTGAGACCGTTCTAAGCGAATATATAGAAGTTCCTTCCCCCACGTCACCCTTCTTATCCTTCAATGTAATTGCCACCTGAGCTGGATCTTTATATTCCTTCACCTCATAAGCAACCGGCTCTTTTAAAGTTACATTGAAACGTATAGCCGAGTCATCCAATGTTATTAAAGGATACGCATCCTGAACATACTTACTTTGTTTTAAAGTCTCGAGATCTTTGACAGCTGAGAAATTTCTAGCCCCATGCACAGTAACGGTCATTATAGAAGGATTGTCCGTGAATTTCACATTATACGAGCTTGCAAGGTCTTGTGTATTGTCCGAATTCGCAAAGTTCAGGATCATTTGATCACTGTTCTTATCTTGTTTCAACGAAATGAAATTAACATCTACTCCATCCTGAATCGTGCCGCCTCCTGCACTTCCATCCGTAAATTTCAATACACTTACCAGCTTACCGAGAACCGGCACATCATGTAAACTGTCTGCGAAGGCCGGTACTGTATTTACGCCCACCGTAAAAGAAATTAATATAGCTGCTGCAACTGATCCTGTCCATTTCAATCCACTCATTTTTGTTCCTCTTTTCACTTGTTTAGTTTGATTATCTAGTTGATGACTTTGATCTTGTTTATATTGCTTTCCTCTTTCTATGCCTTTACGAGAAGCCAATGACAATTCTTCAGGGATTTCAATATCGCTGTATGCTTGCTGCAAACGTTCAAGTCGATTATCCAAAGTATCCACTCCCCTTCAAATTAATTTTTAATTTTCCTAATCCCCGATAAATGACAGATTTTATGGAACTCTCTGGCATGTCCAACACTTCAGCAATTCCCTTTATGGGCAAGTCTTCAAAATATCTCATGACAATGATCATTCTTGATCTTTCATCTAGGACACTTAATGCCTCCTGAAGATCGATGACATCTTCAATGGGTTTAGAAACGTAGCTGGCCTCGGGATCTTTGTCCATATACACGACTTTTTTAGATTTTCGGATAAAATCCAAGGCACAATTGACAGCTATTTTTATGATCCAAGTTTTAAAATATTGAGGTTGCTGTAGTTTATGAATAGAGATATACGCTTTATAGACGGTCTCCTGTACAATCTCCAGCGCATCATCTTTATTCCTCACATAGGAGTATGCCATACGGTAAATCCGCTCTTGCATCCCGTCAATCAATGCTGTAAAGCTGTCCTCATCACCCGCTATCGCCATTTCCTCCAGCTCAGTTGTATACAAGTTCTCACTACCTTTCATGTTGCTTATATTTTTTAGACGCCCGTGATATTCAAAAAGACTCAAGTGGAGTTCAAATTATTTTCCAAGATATAAAATACTGTGCTCAAATCATCTCTTTAAATTCAAAAAGTGGCCTTCTCTCCGGAGAAGACCACTAAAGTATTTAAAGAAATGTTAGATCGTATCAAGCATCCAAATGCTGCACATTAAACAACCTCGCATAACTTCCATCTATCGCCATCAATTGTTCGTGGGTACCACGCTCCGTGATTTCACCGTTCTCAAGCACCACAATTTGATCAGCATGTGTAATCGTAGACAGTCTATGTGCGACAATTAGTGTAGTACGTTCCGACGAGAGGGATTGCAGCGCTTGCTGAATTAAATGCTCCGATTCCAGATCTAGCGCTGATGTAGCTTCGTCTAATATAAGTACCTTCGGGTCTTTGAGAAACACCCTTGCAATGGCTACCCGTTGCTTCTGTCCTCCAGACAGCTTCACTCCACGCTCTCCCACTTCTGTGTCATAGCCTAACGGCAGCTGCTCAATAAAATCATGCGCGTTGGCAGCTTTCGCCGCTGAGAGGATTTCATTCTCCGTTGCTTCAGGATTACCAAACCGAATATTGTCACGTACAGATCCACTGAACAAGAAATTATCTTGAAGCACCATCCCGACGGATCTTCGCAAACTCTCTTGCGTCAAATCCTGTATATCCTGACCATCCATCTGAAGGCTCCCCTTGCTGATGTCATAGAATCGTGGGATCAAGCTTATGAGAGAGGACTTCCCACCACCACTCATTCCGACAAAAGCGACGGTCTGTCCAGGTTTGATACTTAAATTGATATCCTTCAGTACCCATTCATTCTCTTCATTATATTTGAACCATACATTATGAAAATCTATTTCACCTCGTGCATTAGTCAGAGGTCTCGCTCCCGGTTTATCCACGATATCATAAGGCTCATCCAGAAGCTCAAGCACCCGTTCAAGGGAAGCCGAGGCCTGTGTGAGCACTGTCGAGGAATTAATCAAACGCCGCAGCGGCGCATACATTCGGTCAAGATATCCGAAGAAAGCAACAAAGGTTCCTACCGTCAAATTACCGTGAATAACTTGATAACCACCGTAACCGATGACCAGAAGTGGTGCAATATCCGTTAGTGTATTGATGATTGCAAAGGTAATTGCGTTCCAGCGGGTTTGAGCCATCGCTTTTTTGAGAAAGTTACCGTTGATATCTTCAAACTGCTTCTGATCCACTTTTTCCATGGTGAAACTGCGAATAACCGCTATGCCTTGAATCCGTTCATGAAGATAGCCTTGAATGCCAGCCAGAGCTTGCGAACGGTCTTTGGTTAACACCTTAAGTCGCTTATACAATTTACTTACCGCGAAGGCGTAAAACGGAAGTACAGCGATAGATACTAGCGCCAGCACCGGATTCAAATAAAACATAAAACCGAGCGCAAACACTAGCGTAAATAAATCCAGCCATACATTCATCATGCCGACTTCTACTAAATTTTTGGTCTGTTCCACATCATTAATAAATCTCGAAATCGCTTCGCCCACTTTTGTATTCTGATAATACCGCAGCGACAACCGCTGTAAGTGACTGTATAGCTTATTACGCATATCGAACAATACCTTGCTTGTAATCAGCTGAGCAAAATACTGACGGTAATACTCCACCGGTCCCCTCACGATTACGAATAAAATAAAAGCGCCTCCGAGGATAAGCATCAATTGGGATACCCGCTCCTCTACGCTCATGACAGGGTTCATTAGCAGGTCATCGACTACGTATTTCAGAATCATAGGCAATGTCAACGGGATGCTGAACTTGATCATTCCTATAAAGAGCGTAAACACAATCCATTTCATGTAAGGGCGTACGAAAGTAAAATATGATTTCCATTGTTTCACAGGATTATTCTGTCCTTTCTCTTTACTGAGTTGCTAAGTACAGTTGACTTTTGCGCTCTACAGTGTTTTTATATTTTTAAGTCCATAAGTACGATAGCAGTACCCGAACTTCAGGAGGATAAAGATGTCTAGACAATTTGTGACGGAAGCCGTCATGATGGCGATTTACGGCCAACTTCTCATATCGAGCAGCCCTGTAGAATATATAGTGCCTTATACGACCGTGATGGAATTATACGAACTGCGAGACAGCGATGATCCGTTAATGAACCGTCCAGATGATGACAAGCATGTCAAACTCAAGATTGGTGAGCTCATTGCCTATTTCGAAGAGCCACTTAATGCTAAAAAAATCAACCGCTGTCTGGCCGTTCCTTGGGCAAAAAGCTCTGGTATATTGCTCGGCGGACAATCAAAGATTACCATTATTAATAGCATGGATACCGCTGTCTACGGCGAAACGTTCGATCCCATCGAAACGGAACTACTATTGTCCTCTCAACGTGAGAAGGTGCCTATTCTTACCGATCAATTCGAGCTGATTCAACGCATTATTGAAGGCGGAGTCCCTGTTCAAGTATACGACATTGACGATTTCGATTTTGCTATGGAGGAAGAAACATTCCGCAATTCGCACTGATTATATCAACGTAGAAAAAGCCCCTGCCTTTTGGCAAGGGCTTTTCATCATTAGTTAATAAACAAAATTAAGACATTTAAACCTGTATGCCGCCAGGCACCGATTTAGCTTCATACTTATATTCAATGTCATCCTCTGCTTCAGAATACACAATAGTTAAGCCGTAGCCTTCCATATACCATAAGTCCTGCTCCTCCATGTAGAACACAATACCGTCTTGTTCAACTTGTATTGCCGGACGTCCAGGTGCTTCTGTTGCGATACCCAGTGAGAAGCCAGGGTGAAGTCCACCTCCCGAGCTATAACGGGGAAATAAACGAATATAGTCTCCATTGTTAAGATCCAGTTCTCTTTTAAACCAAGCTGCCGCTGCTTGACTAATTTCCATGTTCATCTCTCTCAGCTCCTTTGTATAGTCTAATCATACTGAAAATGAATCGATATTCAAACACCTTTATACAATTAATAATTTCCCAAGCTCCTCAAAAATTAATTTGACAACTTTGCAAAGCGAGTGATAAACTCTGAACATAACTTACCGTCTACTAGTTATTACCAAAAGTTATTATTAAATCAATGAAAGGGGTGAGCGCGGTGTTTACGAAGTTACAGCCATATCATATTACTATTGTTGGAATTTCCAATCAACCGAATACCGAAGCAGCCCAAGTGGTGAAACCGTCCTGAAGTTCCCTGCGAGTGTAATTGATCGTATAACTTTAGTTCTTGAAGGTCTCTCACATGCCTGGTGCTGTAAAGCACCGTGCGCATGATAGCTGTAAATTACAGGCATATCGTCCGTTTTCGGATGATATGCCTTTTTTGTTTAAATATAAGAATTTATATATTCCACGATATAAATTTTCCTTATATTTCTACGAGAAACGGTTGTCATCTTTGAAGGACGACAACGTCGTTTTTTCTTGGCTGTTGAGATAACCACTTGCACTTTTACCAACGACACAGCTATTATTACAACCCGAAAGGAAGGGATTTACTTGTTCTCCGTTCTCCGCAATCTCGGCTGGTTCTTTCGTCGAGAAAAAAGGCGTTACCTGATTGGCCTTATCTTACTTATTGGTGTAGGTGTTCTTGAATTATTCCCCCCTCGTCTGCTAGGCAATGCCATTGACGACATAGTACGCGGTTCAATTACTACAGCATCTCTAGCCAAGTATATCGGTATGATCTTCATTTTACTGTTAGTTATTTATTGGATTACCTACATATGGATGCACAAATTATTCGGAGGTTCCAACCTCGTAGAGCGCCTGCTGCGCTCGCGATTTATGAATCATCTGATGACCATGACTCCATCGTTTTTCGAACGTAATAGAACCGGCGACCTGATGGCTCGGGCAACCAATGATATCAGAGCTGTCTCAGCTACCGTTGGTTTCGGGATGCTCACACTGGTGGATTCTACAATCTACCTCACAGTCGTACTGTTCGCAATGGGTTTTCTCGTCAGCTGGAAGCTGACTCTTGCAGCAGTCTTACCATTACCACTAATTGCAATAGCTATGATTTTTTATGGTAAAGCGATCCATGATCGTTACAGCTTAGCACAAGATGCGTTCGGAGATATGAATGATCAGGTGCTCGAATCTGTCTCAGGTGTGCGAGTTATCCGTGCTTATGTCCAAGAGAGGCTCGATGAGAAGCGATTCTCGGATATTACAGAAGATGTATACAACAAGAACATGGCCGTCGCCCGTGTCGATGCCTTCTTCGAACCGACGATTCGGTTCTGCGTAGGACTCAGCTACATTATCGGTCTTACCTATGGGATTTATCTTGTGTTCCGTAATCAGATCACGCTAGGTGATCTTGTCTCCTTCAATATGTACCTCGGAATGATCGTTTGGCCGATGTTCGCCATTGGAGAGCTAATTAACATCATGCAACGTGGTGGTGCCTCTCTCGAACGTATTGATGAGACGCTAAATTCCAAAGCTGATGTTCAGAGTGCTACCAACCCGGTTCATGTTGCTAATCCTACCCGAATTGAACTTAACGATGTGACCTTCCGTTATCCCTCATCGACGATTGACAATCTAACTAATGTCAGTCTGACCTTGAACCAAGGGCAAACACTAGGTGTAGTCGGTCGTACGGGAAGCGGTAAATCAACGTTGCTCAAACAGCTGCTTCGTGAATATCCGACAGGCAATGGTGAAATTCTCATCTCTGGTGTTCCTATTCAACAGATTTCATTGGATCAACTACACAGCTGGATGGGTTATGTTCCTCAAGAACAGATCCTTTTCTCCAAATCAGTACGTCAGAATATTCAATTTGGTTTAGACAACGCGGATGACGATACGATCATGAAAGCCATCACAGCTGCCGCCTTCCAAAATGACTTAGGAACTTTATCCGATGGTTTAGATACGTTGGTTGGTGAACGTGGTGTGTCCTTATCCGGTGGTCAAAAACAACGTGTATCCTTATCCAGAGCATTTATCGCAAATCCAGATGTACTGATTCTGGACGATGCCTTATCCGCTGTTGACGCTCGTACTGAAGCTCAGATCATTGAGAATATTCGCCAAGAGCGTGCGGGAAAGACTACATTGATCTCTACGCACCGCCTCTCTGCTGTTCAACATGCCGACATGATCATCGTACTTGATAACGGACATATCGTTGAACGTGGTACGCATCAAGAGCTACTGGATTTGAATGGGTGGTACCGTGAGCAGTATGACCGGCAGCAAGTAGAGAATAATTTATCGAATGATTAAAGACATACTAGCTATGACTATGCAAAATTTTTAGGAGGTGTCACCGTTGACAAAGAGCACAGGCAAACGCCTGCTTGAATACGCATTGACCGCAAAAAAAACTTTTATCGCAGCCCTTCTACTCCTCTCCATCGGGGTAGCGGCTGAGCTGGCAGGTCCATTTATCGCCAAAAGCATGATTGACAATCATATGCTGGCCATCGAAAAGCCTTATTTTAGCACTACGTCTCCAGATGAGGCGGTTCAGTATAACAATACTTATTACAAACGCGGAGACCGTTTTGAACCAGGGGAACCTAAAGGTCAAGAAATTCGCATTCTTCAAGAGGGAAGAAGTTTCTACTTTATTAACGAACCCGTAACACAGCCTGATGGTGAGCGAAAATTCAGCAATGGGGAAATGCATATCACGCGCGGGCATGACGAAGCTATCTATCCTGCGGTTAAGCTTTCAGGTGATGAGCTTTTCGCTTTTTACAAACCTGAACTACCTGGCATTTATCAGTTAGTCGGTTTGTACGCTATATTCCTAGTGATCTCGATCTTTGCTGAATTCGGTAAAACCTATTGGCTACAATCTTCGGCAAATCAGGTTATTCGAAAACTGCGGACCGATGTGTATGCGCATATCCAGCGCCTTCCGGTTTACTTTTTTGACAACTTGCCAGCAGGTAAGGTAGTGTCCCGCGTAACCAATGATACCGAGGCGATTAAGGATCTATTTATTGCCGTTCTCTCCAATTTCAGTACCGGTATTATTAATATTACTGGCGTTTACATCGCCTTGTTCTTGCTCGACGTTCGACTTGGTCTGATCAGCTTGTTCATCATCCCGATTCTTATTCTATGGATCGTGCTCTATCGCAAAATTGCTACAAAATACAATACAATCATCCGCTCACGTCTGAGTGAGATCAACGCAATCATTAATGAATCAATTCAAGGAATGTCCATTGTTCGTATATTCCGCCGTCAGAAGCAGCTTGGTGAAGAATTTGAGCATCTGAACGATGACTACTTGAAATATCAGAATAAAATGCTGAATCTGAATGCCTTCACCTCCCACAACCTGGTGAACTCTCTGCGCAGTCTCTCTTTTGTGATGGTGCTTTGGTATTTCGGACATGGCAGTATTACGGGTTCTACATTTGTATCTTTAGGTGTTCTGTACGCCTTCGTCGATGTACTTGGACGTTTGTTCCAACCGATTACTGGTATGGTGAATCAGCTCGCAAACCTCGACACTTCTATGGTGTCTGCGGGTCGTGTATTTACACTTATGGATGAGCCCGGAGAGAATGTTACCGACGGTTCCATGCCGCGCTATAAAGGAAAAGTGGAATTTAAAAACGTATCCTTTGCTTATAAAAAAGACTTCGTCCTTCGCGATATTTCCTTTGAAGCACGCCCTGGTGAAACTGTTGCTCTTGTGGGTCACACGGGATCTGGTAAAAGCTCGATTATCAACTTGTTATTCCGGTTCTATGATCCACAAAAAGGGGAAATCACGATTGATGGCCAGAAGGTTACAGATATTCCGAAGCAATGGCTACGCAATCACATGGGGATTGTTCTTCAAGACCCTTACCTCTTCACTGGCACTATTGCTTCCAATGTCAGCCTAGGGGATGAACGAATCTCACGCGAACGGGTTGAACGGGCTTTACGGGAAGTCGGAGCAGATAAATTGCTAGCCCACCTTCCTCAAGGTTTTAATGAACCTGTTATTGAAAAAGGGAGCACCCTATCAGCAGGTCAGCGGCAATTGATTTCTTTTGCCAGAGCGCTCTCCTTCGACCCAGCTATTCTGATTCTTGATGAAGCTACCTCCAATATCGATACGGAGACAGAAAGCGTCATTCAAGATGCGCTAGAAGTCCTTAAAAAAGGACGCACCACATTCATCATCGCGCACCGTCTATCCACGATTCGCAGTGCAGATCAGATTCTTGTTCTGCATCACGGCGAGATCGTAGAACGCGGTAGCCACGATGAGCTAATGGCACTCGGCGGTAGATACTTCCGGATGTATCAGCTACAAGTAGGCGCTGGTTCTAACAGTATAGACAATAATAATGGTGCACCCTCCCAACCTTCGTTAGGTAGCTTGCAACCATCGTTTGAGAAAATGTAATCGATGCCCTGAGTCATATCCAGTGATTCAGGGTTTTTCTATACTTGATATTAGAACGTTTGTTCTGTAAAATGAAAAATAATACATATAGGTGGAGGAGGCATTTGATGCATACATACACTATAACTAAGAAGCAAGCTCGACTTTTTCTCCTGGCTCACCAAAAGTTAACTACGGGTGCTCTTCCTGCCGGTAAACTTAGCATTTATGATTATGTCCGTCACGTAGGCTGTATTCAATATGATCCACTTAACATCGCAGGCCATAACCATGAGCTTGTCCTCCAAGCACGAGTTCCCGGGTTTACACCTGAACTAGCCCAAGAGCTACTGTATCAAGACAGACTTCTATTAGATGGCTGGGACAAGAACATGTCCATTTATTGTACCGAGGACTGGCCTTATTTTAAACGTAGAAGAGAGGCATCAGCCTCGTATCATCAAGTCAATGAGCCTGTAATGGTTACAGTAGAGCAGGTTCGGGAAGAGCTATTAAAGCGTGGTCCCCTCTCCTCTCTGGATCTAGATGGTAAGGACAAGGTAGATTGGGCTTGGGCTCCGGCTAGATTAACACGGGCCGCTTTGGAAAGTATGTACTTTTGGGGTGAAGTAGTCGTTCATCATCGTGTTCATACCCGTCGTTATTACGATTTCACTGAACGTCTGCTTCCTCATAATCTTTTAAACACTGAAGATCCTAACCCCACTGATGAACAATTTCATGATTGGTATGTGCTGCGTAGAATAGGCAGCATCGGAATGCTATGGAATAAATCCGGAGACGGATGGCTTGGTATTTCCGGTCTGAAGAGCAAGGAGCGTAATGCAGCGATTCAAAGGCTGTTACTGACGGACTGTCTCAGGGAAGTTCTAGTGGAGGGTATTAAGCTTCCTCTCTACATCCGTAGCATGGACGCTCTAACCTTAGAAGCTGTAATACAGCAGGAGTCTGAAGATGCTGAGAGTCATTCAAGTTATTCGTTTGCGGCTGCATTAGCTCCACTAGATAACTTGTTATGGGATCGAGAATTAATCCGACAATTATTTGGATTTCATTACCGCTGGGAAGTCTATAAACCTGCCTTGGAACGGGAGTATGGTTATTATGTACTGCCGTTATTATATAATGATCGTTTTATTGGGAGATTTGAACCGGTGATGGATAAGAAGAGCCAAACATTGAACATTGTGAATTGGTGGTGGGAACCAGGTGAGCGCCTAACGCCAGAGATGCTTCCGGCATTAGGCGAAGCACTATCTGCACTCTCACGCTGCGTTAGAGCTTCTAAGATTCAATTTAGACCGGAGGTTGTAGAGGATTGCGGGTTAGAAGGATTATTAGAACAAAGTCTCCTCTTCTAACCCCAGCTTCGTGAACATTTCTGTGCAATAGCCCTGTAATTTGATTTCTAGCCTTCTAGCTTTATTTTTGAATCGTTTTAACTCCACGATCATTTTTGCCCTTCCAGCAGGGGTGAACGTTTCTTGTATCCGTTCTTTGAAATAATCGTGAACGATATGATTACGTTGTTTCCACACTTCTTCTAGCTGAGCGGTTTCTTGCTCCGAGAAAGGAAAGTGATGCTGGATTTCTTTGATGAGTTGACCGAGTGAATTGCTGAGTTTTCGCTGATACAGATCAGTCAGATCTGCTTCCGTGGGCGCTTTCCCTTGTGATAATTTGGTGAGCAATAACAAATTGGTCAACTGCTGTTCTAAGGCTTGACCATAATAGACTGCTAGTCCAAAATACGCAAATAACTCCTTCGATTGTTCACTCTCTGGTACTTGTGTATGCTTCATCTTTCCCCTCACTTCTGTATGCCCTGCCAGGGGCCTATAATAAACTGGTATCATCCAGGTGATTCGAAGAAGTATGTGTTCCCTTTCACATCTACTGTTAATTCTCCAGTTCCTTGCAAATTTCCTCTTCTAGAATCGAAATTATATCTGTGATAAAAAGAAAACCCGACCATTGCTGTACATATACAGCAATGGTCGGGTCATTAACTTGTTATATAGTGAGTTAGGATATACAACCTTATGCGTATACCTTAACAGCATCGCTAATCAAACGGCACGCCTCAGCACATCTGCGGCAGGCATCGATACATTCCTGACAATGAGTATGTATATGCTTGCTGCTTTCATTTGCACAGGCTTCACAAATTTCTGCACACAGACGGAGAATTCCGGATACAAACGGACTTTGGCGGGTCATCGCTTGTATGGCGTAAGAGCAAATATCCGCACATTCACGATCCAGTCGCATGCTTTCACGCAGAGAAGCAAGATCATATTCTTTTAGGCTTGAGACATAGCTATAATTACAGGCATTCATACTTTCTAGACAAGCGTCAATGCACTCCTGATATTGAATTCGGGTCATAGCCTTAAACCTCCTGTATTTTTATAGGGTATGCGATACTATTAACCTACAAGATTAGGAATGAACCATTACAACTTCTGACAAGGAGAACTAATTACAGACTTCTTTTAACTGTGCCAGGACGAACGAAAGTGCGTCGCTCCATCTCCAAGAGCCTAGTGCGTAGTTCACTAGATGAGAAATGTTCACCGATAAATACGGCTACGTCAGGCACTTCGCCCTGTGGTGTAATTTTCATAAAATCAGCTTCACGATAGGCATATTGGAAAAGAAACCGGCTGGAGGTGTCATTAAAGGTCACGATCCCTTTAGCTCTATATACATCTCGCGGCAGTTCCTTAACGAACTGTTCGAATTCCTCACTGTTTACCGGACGTTTGAAATAATGTGTGTACGCCATAACGTGATCGTGGGTAGCATGTGTGCCACCTGTAGTATGTTCATCTTCATCATGTACGGAACTTTCATTGACGTCTCCAACCTCTTCCAGTTGTGCATCCGTAAGCACTCCACCTGCATTACGCAGAAGCTCCTCTGTTTCCACCTCACAAAGCACAGTTGGCAGGATAGGAGCATATGAGTTCCATTTCCGCAGTACAGCGGTAACCTCTTCTACCTCTTCAACTGTCACACGATCGACTTTATTCAATATTAAGACAGAAGCGCAGCGAATCTGCTCCTGCATCAAGCGATAAGTTGCCCCCTGCTGTGCGCGATACAGTTCAAGAAGATGCGCGGCGTCAACGACGGTGATCAAGCTTTTCAGTTCAACTTTTTGATATAACGAAATCTCGGTTACTCCATCCACAATTTCCAGCGGATTCGCAGCGCCTGTTGCCTCAATCACTACGACATCCGGAGACTCCTTCTTGATCAGTGTTGCTAGCTCTGTACTGAGATCACTTCGGATAGAACAGCATATGCATCCACCAAGTAGTTCTGCCATAGGGACAGTTTGCTCAACTAGCAATCCATCCAAGTTCACTTCACCCAGCTCATTCATCACTACTGCGGGGCGTAAACCCTGACTTTTCCAATGATCTAGTAGGCGCTGCAGCAATGTTGTTTTGCCGCTGCCCAGAAATCCTGACAATATATACACAGGTACGACCTGTTCCATGTTTCATCGCTCCCCAGCAAATTACAGTTATGTGTAGCGAGTGTACTACATGCGCGCGAAGCACGCAAGCTGCACCCAAAATTCCAGCTGCATTCTGTGGGTATAAGTCAGCTTGTCTTTACTTCAGCTATACCCTATCATAATAACATCTCTAATTTAGGAGTTGAGCCATTTGTCATCTGTTGAAGAACATCGGAAAGAAGCGCCTCAAACCGTTTCCTGCTATATCATTACTGTCTCGGACACTAGGACTACTGAAACAGATACCGGAGGAGCTTTGATTAAATCTTTGCTCGAAGAAGCCGGGTATGAAGTGATAGGCAGCACCATTATTAAAGACAATTATCAGGATATTCGTGAGCTACTGTATAAATGCGTCGATCATACCGGAATAGAAGCCGTTCTACTGACTGGTGGAACAGGGATTTCTCCACGAGATACGACCTATGAAGCTGTTTCCTCTTTACTAGATAAAACATTACCCGGCTTCGGTGAGATTTTTCGGATGCTAAGCTTCGCAGAGGACATCGGTTCAGCCGCTATTCTTAGTCGAGCTATCGCCGGTACCATGGGAAAGACCGCAATCTTCTCTATGCCAGGCTCTACTGGAGCCGTTAAACTGGCTATGGAACGGTTAATTATGCCGGAACTTCGCCATGTTATGCGCGAAATTTACAAGCATTAAACAAGTACCCATTTTTATATACAATAGACAAACAACCAATCAGGCTTTTGTTCTGTGCGTATAATACGGTAAGTTCACACACAAAGGAGCTGAAGGAAATGCCTGAAAGTCCAAAATGCCCGGATCAAACCGTTACTGACCCACCAAGAGTGGTTTATCAAGATTACTTCCACCCTCAAGTAGTGAATGTTATTCACCCTGTGGAAATCGTGAGACGCCATCACTGTGTACCTGTACCTCGTCACTGCTACACTTATTCTGTTAAAGATGTGATGTGCGATAACTCCATGATGCCTAGAGGCAGAAGATAACTCTACTTCACGTCGCTATTAAAAGTATCTTATAAGTGAGCGAAAGATCAGTGCTAAATGCACTGGGACTTCTCTCGCTTTTTTTCTGCATAAAACAATTGACAACATGGTCCATTCACCCTATAATTCTGAACACTTTACGCGAAAGTGGTTTTTGATTAACCAAACATTTAATCGGAAAGGAATGAGATGAGCTCACTCCCCACATTAAATCGAAAAATCAAAACAATTGTCAGCCCTTTTCACGATCTTCCGGATCGAATAGGTGCTCCTATTTCATGCCACCAAGGGATCTCCATGCTGAGTAACCTTCCTGATGCAGAGCTTGTGTACCTAATGATGAACCAAAAAGTCACATTAAGTGCAGTTGTAGCGTGGATGAGTGGATCGGAGAGAAGTTTTTCCCTAGGTGAAACCAGTGGACCTGTAAAGGATTTGATTGAGGAACTAAGTAAAAGGCGCTCACGCATCACTTTCCTTATGAAACTCTGCAGCAAGTATATGCGTTTCCTTCTTCCTTCATTTTTCCACACCTGCTTATTGGCTGGGACGAGGATACTTTATTCTTGCCTCTAGTGGTAGATATTCCAGGTCAAGCTTACAGTGATGGGCCTCCAAGTAATAGCACGTTCCAATACATAAGGGATCCTCTATAAAACTTTTCTCGGAAATTATCTACGCCAGCCTGCAAAAATTTACCATATCCGCGCCGAGTCCCATTTCCGCCATCGCCTGCAGCAATTAGGCAAAAAATACGCAACAAGGCAAATCTCAGGAAACTTTTCATCCTCATTTTTAAGAAGACGCCAAATTGTCTAATAGAGTGTAAATGATCTTTTACTAGCCTTCTTCTTATATAAGGATCAACTGTTTGAAAGGAATCAACATTTTGTTTAAAAAGCTTTTTGCTAAGATTGGATAAAGAGTAAAAATCGTCTATCGTATCTCCCCTCATGCAAACTTTCTTTCTTTGATAGCCATTGTAATGTAGCTGATTTAGGGTCCAGCAGCACGCAAACGCATCCCGCGTAGATGGCGCCGAGAACACACTCGGCGAATTCCATGCGGTTTCCGGACAGGATAGAGATGTTGCGTTTCGCATGTCTGCCATGCCGCAATCCATTTGAAACCTGTTGAACCGGCCTCATGAACTGAGAATATGTACGTTCTTCCCGGCCGTCTAAGATCGCAATACTGTGATTCTCAATGCACGTTTTATTATGTGCTGTATCAGGTGCATAGATTTCATCACGCCTGCGCTTTTTCTTCAATAGGGCTGATTGCTTTAAGCTGCATTGTTAAGACGGCTGCAATAACGGCTTTTATGATGTCTCCCGGAAGAAAGACCAACGCACCGACAAGTCCGGTCCAGATCGACGTATTTGTTATTAATGCCATGATGGGTGCGCCAATCAGATTCACCAGCATTACGCCAAAGATCAGATTGACGGCTAACAGCTTCCAAGTTTGGAGCTTCGGCCAGATTTTTTCGGAATACCAGCCGATGAGGCCGGCCGCGATCGGCCAGCTGAATATGTACCCTGCAGAAGGTCCAACGAGAACCGCGATTCCGCCGCGACCGCCGGTCAGTACAGGCAAGCCAATGGCTACGAGAATGATGAAAATGACTAGACTGAGGGTGCCCATCCGTTTCCCTAGAAAACATCCAGCCAACATGACGCCAAGCGTCTGGGCAGTAATCGGAACGGGGAGGAAGCCGAGGGGTAAGGGCGGAATCATGCCCAACACCGCGATGAGAGCTGCGAATAATGCAGCATAAATAAGTTCTTTTGTCTTCAAGAAAATGACCTCCATTGGGCAAGAATAATTGTATTCTGGTTAGAAAATACGTCCAGTAAGCTGAATTATAGTGGAGGCACATTCAATTGTAAACCTTAATATATTTTCAGGTTTACAATTGAGTGGAATACCACGCTTGAGTTTTTCCTATTGT
Organism: Paenibacillus sp. FSL K6-0276; assembly: GCF_037977235.1. Classification (NCBI taxonomy): domain Bacteria; kingdom Bacillati; phylum Bacillota; class Bacilli; order Caryophanales; family Paenibacillaceae; genus Paenibacillus; species Paenibacillus sp. FSL K6-0276. The sequence goes on from NZ_CP150276.1 coordinate 3,395,707, forward strand.
TATATAGAATTAGAGTATTCAGTCGCAATCGTTGAATGTTAATCTATTCGATGGGTTTTGGTCGGAGAGTTATACTTCTGGAGGTTTAAGTCCATGACAGTTAAAGAACATATTCTAGCCTTGCTCGACAGTAACAAAGGTGAATATTTTTCCGGCGAGGAAATAGCAGTACAGTTATCCGTGACGCGCAGCGCTGTCTGGAAAGCCATAAAATCGCTACAGACAGACGGTTATTCCATACAAGCTGTAACCAATAAAGGATATTCCTTGTCACCTCAAACGGATATCTTATCTGCCAGTGCCATTTCAAAGTTCCTGGATACACAGGGGCAAAAGTTACGTGTTGAAGTCTTTAAAACAATATCTTCAACGAACGAAGCCGTAAAAATTCTTGCCTCAAATGGAGAAGCTGAAGGTAAGGTGATCCTTTCGGAAGAACAGACAGCTGGCCGTGGGAGAAAGGGCCGAAAATTCTTTTCTCCACCAGGATCGGGTATCTATATGAGTATCCTGCTGCGTCCCAAGCTGTCAGCAACAGACTCCGCTCTGCTGACCACTTGCACCGCAGTTGCTGTTGCCCTTTCCATCGAGAGCGTATCTGGTAAAGACACGCAGATTAAATGGGTTAATGACGTTTTCATGGAAGGCAAAAAGGTATGCGGGATCCTTACCGAAGCTTCCGTGTCACTGGAAAACGGCTGGCTTGATTATGCCGTTCTCGGCATTGGTATTAATGTAGCGCTACCGTCCGACGGCTTTCCAAACGACCTTACCGAGATTGCAACATCTGTAATTTCCGAAAGCAATCATTATGGTGCTCTTCGCAATCGACTCGTGGCAGAAATACTAAATAATTTCATGGGATTTTATGAGCATTTAACGGACAGATTGTTTCTTTCCGAATATAGAAAACGAATAATTTCACTGGGAAAACCCGTAACGGTGATGAAGGATAATAAACAACGTAGAGCAACAGCCATTGATATCAATAACGATTGTCTTCTGAAAGTCAGATACGAGAATGGTGACGAGGAATATCTTTCAAGTGGAGAAGTCAGCATAAAAATTTAGCTGGGCTCTTTTTAAGTATGGATTGACATTGGAGGATGTATTTGGGCTTTTTATAAAATATTAATGAATATCATGTTAGCGAAAAATTTCATATCTACACTGTTAAGTGATAATCTATGATAAAGTCGTTCTTTGCATATTTTTTTGAAATCTCTTTAGCTTCTCTAGCGATTTCTAAGACGAAATGCTCCCTTTTCCTAGAATACCGCCTAGTAATCTTCTCTTTTATTAGAGTACAAGTTTATGCTTTGGTCTAATATTTTTATTTGGCAATTAACCCGATTATTGGATATTAACCATATCGGGAACGAGACTATGTTCTTGTCCATTATCGGCAATGGTACCAAGTTCTTGTCCCGAGCAAAGGACAAGTACTTGGTACCTCAAAATACAAAAAAACACGCTGAGCGCGGGTTCTTAAAGAACTATATTCTTGTCTTCTGACATCTCTACTCCAGCGAAAGGTATAGATTAATAAGAGGAAATAACATTTTTATTCTTAGGTGTGAGCTGGAGCTCATGAAAGTTTTTTGTTCAAAGTCATAATTAGGGTATCATCTGAGTCCATTCTTTAAGGCGGTCAAACTCATAGATCGTTCGAAGATAATAGGGTTCTTTCTCATTCTCTTTTTCAAAAACACCCATGTACCCAACTTCATTAAAAACAACATAAAATCTAATTCTCTAATAGCTTCATTTCTATGCTGGAGAACCCATATATTGAACGCTACATGAGGATCGTCTACAGCTTTGGATTTTTATCTTTTTGACATAGAACTCACAAAGTAAAAAAGCCCCAATGATTATCATCCAGTCATTTAACTTCAATGTACAAAGAAGCATATCCAAAGAATCCAGCTCAATAGAATCATTCCTCCCCTATTCCAATATATACAACAAACCCGGCAGACCAATCTGCCGGGTTTATTTCTTACTATCTATATCCAATTTGCGGATGAATGATGATTACATCTTACAAATCAGGATGCTCATGTTTCGCTTTTAGACGATTCCAGCGGCGCTGCACTTCTTCCTCGAAGCTGCGTAAAGCTGGCTCATTCTCAGGCTTCAGCAAATGACGAGTTTTACCCATCGTCTTCAGCCAAGCTGAAAGCTCAACACGTTTGCCTTTGTCCTCTGGATTGTACGTAATATTCGTAGAACCATGCTCCACTTCATATAAAGGGAAGAAGCAAGATTCAACGGCAAGCGATACGATGTTGGTGCCTTCTTTATCTTCAGACATCCAGTTCAATGGACATGCGATCAGGATTTTTCCGTACACTAGTCCTTCGTTCTGTGCGTACCACTGAGCTTTTGCCGCTTTCTTCACAAGATCCTGTGGGTAAGCTTCGGATCCAGTGAAGACGTAAGGAATGTTAGTAGCTGCCATGATTTGCGCAGTATCCTTATGCTGTGTTACTTTACCTTGCTGATTCTTACCAATGCTGGATGTAGAAGTACGGTGACCCAGTGGTGTGGAATAGGACTGCTGAGCACCAGTATTCATGTATCCTTCGTTATCGTACTCTACGATAATCATTTTGTGACCGCGTAGTGCAGCCCCAATCGCAGGCCCCATTCCGATGTCCATACCGCCATCACCGGTTACCATTACAAATGTAAAGTCGTCTTTAAGCCCTAAACCATCAAGCTCACCACGGCGTTTGCGTTCCCAGAACATTTCTACGACACCGGATAAGGTAGCTGCACCATTTTGAAACAGGTTATGAATAAACGTAGATTTATGAGATGAATATGGATATCCCGTAGTTGTTACCATAGCACAACCTGTGTGATAAAGCGCTACGATATCCCCTTCGATGCCTTTGAAGAAAGTCTCCAGTCCTGAGAATATCCCACAGCCCGGACATGCGCCATGACCTGGTGCAAGCCGTTTAGGTTTCTTCGTCAAGCTCCGCAGAGGTGGTATCCGCACACTTAATTTGCCTGTTGCTTCGTCTTGTTTCACAGTAATTAACCCAGTCTTAAGCGAATCAAAGTCCATCGGCTTCAAAAGACGCTGTGGAGCTTTGTCAGGTGTACCTGGATTGTGGCCATAGTAGTCAAATGGAACTTCAACACGGTCTGCAGCAACGGCATCCAATGCCAATTGGAAGAACGCATGACCATCTTCTGCGTAGAAGTCCTTACCACCTAACCCGTAAATACGGCTAATTACCTTTGTAGTAGTGTTACCATAGGTGAACAAGGCTGCCTTGATTTCATTTACCATATTACCGCCGTGACCACCAACCGAATCCGCGCGGTCGCCTACGGTGATTGCCTTAACATTCTTCAGTGCTTCAGCTATTTGCTTTTGCGGGAAAGGACGAATCATATTTGGCGAAATTGAACCTGCTTTGATACCTTGCTTACGAAGCTGATCCACTACATCTTTAATGATCTCTGACGCAGAGTTCATCAAGAATACAGCTACTTCCGCATCTTCCATCCGATACTCTTCGATCATTGGATAGTGGCGTCCGGTCAATTCAGCGAATTCCTTAGCGATTTCTTCGAAAACTTCACCCGCATTATACATCGCTACAGACTGCTGATAGCGGTTATTGATATAGTCAGGTTCGTTCATGTAAGGACCTACGGTAACTGGATTATTGCGGTCCAGTGTATCTGTAAAGCCTACCGGAGGTTGTGGCCCAACGAATTTATGAACATCCTCACGGTGAGTAAATGCCTGTACTCGACGTTTCTGGTGAGATGTAAAATACCCATCTGATGCTACCATTACTGGAAGACGCACTTTGGCGTGCTCAGCAAGCTTTAATGCCATCAGGTTCATATCATAAACAGATTGTGGATCACGGCACATCAGAATCGGCCAGCCCGTATTTAGCGCAAAATACAAATCAGAATGATCACCATGGATATTAAGCGGACCGGAAATCGAGCGGCAGATCAGATTCATAACCATAGGCATCCGTGTACCAGCTTGTACTGGCAATTGCTCAAGCATGAACATATAACCTTGCGCACTTGTAGCATTAAATACACGTCCACCAGCTGTCGAAGCTCCATAACAGATTCCAGCAGAACTATGTTCACCATCTGATGGAATGAGCATAATATCATGCTGTCCATTGGCTTTCATTGTATCAAGAAATTGTGCTACTTCTGTCGATGGGGAGATTGGAAAATAACCCATGACATGATAATTAATCTGATGAGCAGCATAAGCTGCCATTTCATTGCCGGATTCATATAGGAATTTCTGCTCAACCTTCGTAGAGCTTACTTCTTTTTCAAAATCTATAGCCACGTGTGTTCCACCTTTCCTCTGTTAATTAGGCCTCAGTAACGAGATCAAAAATATGACGTACCGTATGGCTCTCTGCGTATCCATCTTCCTCACGTTCGCCAGACAAGGCAGTTGTCGGACAGGCTTCTACGCATTTCAAACAGCCTTTGCAGTATTGATAATCGATCCCTTGCAGGAACATTTGCGGGCGCCCTTTCTTATCAGGCTGTTCCTCCCAAACAAAACATAGATCAGGACATACCGTATCGCACTGCGCACAATGAATACAATCATCTAATTTAAAATGAGGCAATAAACCGGAACGTGAAATACTGAGATTTTTTAAAAAGCTGCTGCCAGGATTCGTAATGGTTCCACCGATAGGCTGTGTTTCATAACCTAAGGTCGAAATATCGGACCGAACGTACTCAGGCATAATCGCACCTTCTGGCAATGGAAAATGCATGAAAGTAACTTCATTAAATCCACGTTCGAAAGTAGTTAGTGCTGACTGGACAGCCTGCGGATATTTTTTACCAAGCGATTTCTCAATAACACCCTTCATTATTTCAGGATCCAAGAAATCACACATCCGGAACAATGCACCTAACATCGCCATGTTTACGCGGTTCTTCTCATCTAATGCGATCGTTGTGGCATCAACAACTGCTATGGTTCCTGCCATCATATTCAGGGAAGACTTCAATTCCTCCGGCGACTTGGCCGAGTTCACTAACACCGTGCTATGATCATAAATTCCGCTAGTCACGTTGACGGTCTTTGCCAACGCTTCATGGAATATTCCTACGACATGTGGACGTTCAACAGGTGAAGTGTCACGAATATGCGTGTTCAAATCACAAAAACGGATATGCGCTTTTACCGCTGATCCCTTCTTCTCAGAACCATAGGATGAAAAGCTCACTCCATTCATTCCAGCACCGACAACGCCTGCTTCTGCAAGCATTTTACCAGCTAAGTTCGCGCCTAGCCCTCCAATTGATTCCAGACGAATCTCAAAAAATCCGAGTTCGTTCACTTTTGGTAACTGTACCACCGACATAGCCCCTTTCAGAATGTCATCAGTATAATATCCTTTTGACTTTTTCAACGATTGTAACTTGATTTTGCAAGTCGCGAAGTGACAAATCTTGCATTTTCCATGTGTTACCTAAGCTTATTTATCTACTTTTATTTAGCAATAAAATTAAAAATTAAGATGTTAAATTTATCACATTCCACATGATAAATATCACACTCCAGTGAAAAGTCACCCGTTTTCAAAAAAATGTGTGTTATTTTTACTTTTCAACTAGTCCATTTCAGGATAAACTGATGCTTGGTGTAATTTTTCGAACACAGCTTAGGAGGCATTAAATGTGAAGTCAAACGAAGCATCATTACAGAAGAAATTGCTTCCTCGGCATATCAGCTTTATGGCGATGGGCGGAGTAATCGGTACAGGGATTTTTAAAGGAAGTTCTGAGACCATAAGCATTGCTGGACCTGCGGTTATTCTTACCTATGTATTAGCGGGCTTGCTACTCTTAGTGGTAATGGGGGCAATAGCCGAAATGGCTACGGTATACCCGAATAGGAACATGAAGGACTTCATCCGTGAGGCTTTTGGAGAACGACTCTCCTTTATCGTGGGTTGGTTATATTGCTTCATGTGGTTGACCGTCTGTGTAATTGAAGTGCTGGCGGCAGGAAGCTTCTTGCAATACTGGTTACCGGATGCTCCATTATGGCTGCTTAGTCTAGCATGTGGTGCTTTAATTATTGGCATCAATATGATGAGTGTAGCCGGTTACGGGGAAACTGAATTTTGGTTAGCCGGAATCAAGATTGCAATGATCATCATCTTTATTGTTTTGGGAACCTCATTAATATTTGGACTGTTACCCATGACTGAGGCTACTCCTTACTTACACAACTTTACGGATCATGGCGGATTTCTCCCACGTGGATGGGCCCCGATTTTCTCTGCCCTTCTCGTCGTAATGTTCTCATACGGTGGATCGGAGTTAATTGGACTAACTTTGACGGAGACAAAGGATGCAGAGAAGGTCTTACCTAAGGTTGTCAAAAGCTTCATTCTGCGCGTTATTCTGTTCTATTCCTTGCCAATCTTAGTCATCTGTGGCTTAATTCCATGGAATCAGTTGAATGATCATACCAGCCCGTTTGTTCAGGTGTTAGCTGCAACAGGACTCAAGGGTGCCGATCACATTATGAACTTCATTCTGATTACAGCGGTACTCTCTGCTGCCAATTCTGGTATTTATGGTGCCACTCGGATGCTGCACTCTATGGCCTCGCAGGGCGAAGCTCCCCGTGGCTTGGCAAAAACTTCTACAAAAGGCGTACCGATCAACAGTCTGAAGCTTTGCGCCGTTGTTCTTGTTATTGGTTCCCTGTTAGCGTACTTCGCGCAGGATGGACTGTTCCGTGTGCTGATGGCCGTTCCAGGCTTTGTAGTTTTACTGGTCTGGATCAGTATCTGTATGTCACAGCTAAAATTGAGAAAATCCTATCCGAAAGAAGCGACCTTTAAGGTATGGGGATTCCCTTATATAACCGTTCTGACACTTGTCTGCTTAGCGGTTATCGCGATTTCCTTCCTCTTCGATGCTCAAAACCGCATCAGTATAGGCTCGTGTCTGGCAGTAGTGGTGATGCTTACGATCTGGTCATTCGTGAAATTCAAAAAGAAGAACTGAAGCATTTAGCTCAGACTGATTTATCAAAAAGAGGTGTATCCCTTGTTCTTCACTTTAGCGAAGAGAGGGAAACTCCTCTTTTTATTGTTGCCACACCAAACCGGATTTCCTTTATCATGGAAGAATAATTACTAAAGCGGGGCGCACGCCGTCACGAGCTACACTGACATTCGCATAGCTGCGAATACTGTAGCTCGGACCGACAAAAAACGCACGTGAAGGCTTGTTTCCCTGTGTTCGCAGCCACCACCAGGAGCAGCCAACTTCTTCGCCGTCTCTGATGATATAGTTATCTTTGTCCGTTTTATCATATACATATAAGCTGCATCCATCGGGCTTTTTCGTTTTGGCAAAGTCCGTTCCAACGGCACGCCGCAGATCTTTGCTGTGTATATCAGAGAATGCTTCTATCTCCTTAACGCTAAGCAAAAAAACGTTGTCCTCTGTATCCGGGCTGCCTTCTCCATTGTCTGTGCAATGAGTCGTCTTTATAAATTCCTTCTCGGCGATATTGAATGCGGTGTTATAGAATTCATCGTTCAGCCACTCGCGCAAATCACAGTCGTGCCACGTAATATCCACGCAATCACGCCATTTTATATCTACACTCTTGCCGTGATACCTCTTGCATTCCAAAATGTACTCACTCAAAACAAACAGTTTGCTACCTGAGTTATGGAGAACACGCCATTCAATCGGCAGTTCTTTACCGTCCTTTGATTGTGAATACGTGCCGAATGTAATAATCTCGCCAGGCTTAATGTTCCTGTTCGGCACAAAAGCAAGTTTACCCTTTTCCATTAAGTTCTCCTCCTTATTTACTTGCCCCTGAAAAAACAAAAAAACGCGGGTACATCACTCTCCCGCGTTAACACTGTTGACAGAATTAATCCTGCAAAATCTATTCAATATCCGGTCGTATATGCTCAGCGATTAACTGCTGCTTGCTAGTCCAGACCTTTTCACTCAAATTCAACCGGTACACCTCGGGATTCAGCTTACGTTGATATTCCGGCCAGAATAGGTCCTTTTGCTCCCGATGGTAGCGGCGAACTTCATTCAAATCCGGTAATGTATACACCTGAAATCCGTTAACGTATATCGGTTCTAGCATAGGCAGCGCCTCGTAACGCTCAACATACTTATGCATGTATGGATGCAGCGGATTAAACAGTTTCAACCGTGCACCATTGCGTGGGGATTCCTCATCTGGGAAGCTGATATAATCAGCAAGCGCTTTGCCATTTTTACCGATAATCCGGAACACGTCCTTCTTACCAGGCGTGGATACTTTTTCAGGGTTGGAGGAAATTTTGATCGTCGGGATCATTTCTCCAGTAGCGGACTCAATTTCCACCAGCTTATAGACACCACCCAGAGACGGTTGATCCGAAGCAGTTATCAATTGTGTACCCACACCCCAAGTATCGATTGCCGCACCTTGCAGCTTCAGATCCATGATCGTGTTCTCATCCAAATCATTGGATGCGACAATCTTCACATAATCAAGGCCAGCATCATCCAACATCTTACGTGCTTGACGAGATAGATAAGCTAAGTCACCACTATCCAAACGGATACCGACCATCTTCTTACCTTGTGCTTCAAGCTTCTTGGCCGTATTGATCGCATTAGGCACACCACTACGAAGTGTATCGAAGGTGTCGACCAATAGCGTAACCTCGTCCGGCATCACCTTGGCATAGGCATCAAAAGCCTCCTGCTCACTACTAAAGCTCTGAACCCAGGAATGCGCATGTGTTCCTTTTGTAGGAATACCAAACATTTTGCCCGCCAACATGTTGGAGGTTGCATCAAAGCCGCCAATATAGGCTGCTCTGGCTCCCCACACCGCTGCATCAGCTTCTTGCGCACGCCGGGTACCGAACTCCAGTAAGATATCATTCGGAGCCACCTGCTTGATTCGAGAAGCCTTGGTAGCAATCAGCGTCTGGTAGTTCATGAAGTTCAGAATGGCTGTCTCCACCAGCTGAGCCTCCATAATTGTCCCTTCCACACGGATTAATGGCTCATCCGGAAAAATCAACGCTCCTTCTTTCATCGAATAAACCGTTCCCTGAAAATGAAACTGCAGCAGTTCCTCCAGAAAAGCGGGAGCATAGTTCTCTTCTTGCTCCGACAAGTAACGGATATCATCTTCGGTAAACCGCAAACCTCCGATATAACCTATAATACGCTCTAACCCTGCGAACACGGCATAGCCATTACCGAAAGGTAACTTACGGAAATAAGCTTCAAATACTGCCTTTCGTTTATGACTTCCATTCACCCAGTGAGCATACATCATATTGATCTGATATTTATCCGTATGTAGCGCAAGTTCTCTTCTCAAGTCCTCATCTCCTAATATCTACGCTGCTGTATGTGTAAGTTCTGTTATAGTATTATGCATTTACAACGTCTGCTCCTAAACTTCCCCGGAAATGTTCTAATGCCCAAGAGTGGCCATCTTTATTGAAACTGGCGACCGCATCTTCGTGCACAGTAATAGCAAACCCTTTGTTATATGCATCCACTGCCGTATGCAGTACACAAATATCTGTGCAGACCCCAATTAAATGAAGTTCAGTAATGCCGCGTTCCCGCAGCTTGATCTCCAGATCGGTTCCACTAAAGGCACTATAACGTGTTTTGTCCATCCAATAGATGGAATCGCGATTGTTCTCATAAACAGACTTCAAGCTTCCGAACAACTCACGCCCCTCACTCCCGCGGACATTATGAGGAGGAAACAACTTGCTCTCCGGATGGTAAGGGTCATTCTCTTCATGCAAATCTACGGCCATAACAACATAATCGCCATTCTGGACAAACTCAGACGTTAATTGGCTGATTCTAAGCTCGATATCTACGGCTGGCTGACCAACCGGGAGATTTCCGTCCACAAAATCATTGGTAAAGTCGATTACTATTAGTGCTCTCATGAGATTAATCCCCTCTCCGGATTTAAGCCACTACGTATAGATGGATAACAAAGGCTCGTGATCTGTGAACATATAGAGTTGAGCTGGACGCTGGGAGTATTGATTGGAACTAAGTGCATTTCCCTCTTCGTCCCTCACTTCTTTTAATATACCCTGACGACTACGCGTTGAAGTGATTTTACGAATAAAATTGGGTTCCTTAAATTCCGGCACTACGGTCTGAATCACCTGATAGAGCTCACTAAGGGTAAAATGTCTAGGCAAAAACTGTCTTGCGATCGTAGTCTGCAGCATTTGTTGTTGAATACGCAAGTATGCATCCTTGATGATATCATGGTGGTCAAAAGCGAGTTCCAGCTCTTCAAGCGCTTCCTGCAATGTAAATAAACCTACCTCACCAGCATCATCCGAAGCTTGTCTTTGCTCAAGCATCCATTCCTCTACTAAGGCGAAAAAGGCATGACTGATAATCCATCCGCGAGGGTCGCGGCCTGGTGTACTGTAGACGCCCAGATATTCCAAATGACCGCCATCTACGCCAGTCTCTTCTTTGAGTTCACGTGTTGCCGCAGCATAAATGGACTCATCCTCCTGGCAGAATCCGCCTGGGAGAGCCCACATTCCAGCACATGGCCATTTCTTACGTCTAATTAACATTACCTTTAGCTCACGTAAGGGAAGCGTCTTCGTGACCGTCTTACGTTCGCGTTTGGTCAGTGTAAACATTACGATGTCGGCCGGAACCCCGTCCGGTGTACGATATTTTTTGGCGTTATAGGTTTGTTCCCCATTCTCGCTCATAATTGCCCCATCCTTTTCCGAAGCTATAATTTTACTGATTCGTATCTTTAAATGTACCAAACCTTAACTTCTAAAATCAACAACTGGACAATAGAAAGATTAGGATTATGTATAGTGTGAAACTTAAAGGGACGGATCTACATCCGCCCCCTGAACTGAGTGGTTATCCGCATGTGGTCGGAGGCGCTTCAGTGCCAGCTTCCACATTTATTTTTTCCGAAACGGTATCTCTAATCACGGAAATGACGAGCTGGAGTAGATAGTTGATGTCACTCTGGCTCTGTTGAAATTCGTTCACGACCGGAATGCCGTCAATTTCATCCTGCAACACTTCAATTTCACGCTCGATCTTGGCTACCATGTCTTTATTATTAAAGCTTTCGAAGGCGACAATCTCCTTCTGCTTTTTCTTAATCGTTGCAATCAGGCCTTGTACCCGCTCGTGGTTCAGGATTTTTTGCTCAGCCTGCTGAAAATGCTTTACTTCTTCACTTGTCGAGATCAATGTAGCTAGTTCTTTAGCTTTGCCCATAATATCCTCGCGTACGATCAAGTCACGGGTATTATAAGTCTTCATTCCATATTTATTCAATCGTTGTTCCTCTGTACTCACAAGCCATCTCCCCATTCGTATGTGATTATTAATGAACAGCTGCAGCTTCTGCTACAATATCCCCTTTGATGTACCATGTTTTGGTATCTGTAATTCTCACTTTTACAAATGTGCCGATAAGCTCCTTCGGACCTTCAAAATGGACCAGCTTGTTCGCACGGGAACGGCCAGAAAGGACTTCCGAGTTATTCTTACTCTCCCCTTCTACCAGCACCTCGACGACTTCACCTAACATACGGTCATTGATGATCCGACTGTTCTCTTTAATGAGATCATTTAGTCTTTGCAGACGTTCGCTCTTCACCGACATAGGTACATTATCCTCCATGGCAGCCGCAGGCGTGCCCTCACGAGGGGAATAAATGAACGTATATGCCATATCATACCCAACCTCGCGCACCAGGGAAAGGGTATCTTCGAATTGCTCATCCGTCTCTCCAGGGAAACCGACGATTATATCGGTACTCAACACCGCATTAGGCACACTTATCTTGATCTTGCGAACTAACTCCAGATAAGCTTCACGAGTATATTTGCGACTCATCTTCTTAAGTACGGCAGTACTTCCCGATTGAACCGGTAGATGGATATGCTCCACCAGGTTGCCACCTTTGCCAAGTACTTCAATCAATTTGTCGTCAAAATCTCGTGGATGCGATGTCATGAAGCGGATGCGCGGAATATCGATTAAACGCATGTCATCCATCAAGTCACCGAAAGTGTAATCTACATCTGTAAAATCCTTGCCGTATGCGTTTACGTTCTGCCCCAGCAGGGTCACTTCCTTGAAGCCTTGGCGAGCGAGCTCTCTTACTTCAGCAATGACATCCTCCGGACGACGACTGCGTTCTTTACCACGTGTAAACGGAACGATGCAGTACGTACAGAACTTATCGCAGCCATACATAATGTTCACCCAAGCGCGCATGCCTTCGCGTTTCTTCGGTAAGTTCTCAATAATATCGCCTTCCTTAGACCATACCTCAACCACAAGCTCTTTGCTGAATACGGCTTCTTTAATGAGGTGCGGCAGCCGGTGAATATTATGCGTACCGAAAATCATATCCACGAATCCATGCTTAGACATAATTCGATTAACTACGCCTTCCTCCTGCGACATGCAACCACACACGCCTAGTAGAAGACCTGGCTTCTCGATCTTCAAGTTCTTAAGATGGCCTAGCTCTCCAAATACCTTATCCTCAGCATTCTCACGAATTGCACAAGTGTTGAGCAGAATGAGATCAGCATGATTACGGTCAGCGACGCTTCTATAGCCCATCTGTTCCAATAGGCCTTTCATCGTTTCCGTGTCATGCTCATTCATTTGGCAGCCATAAGTCGTAATATGATAAAATTTTCCTACTCCGAAATTCTGCATCTCTTCAGGAATCTCGAAATCATAATGCACTTCTATTTCTTCCTTGCCACGCCGTTTTCCTTCTTTATAATCAGGCTGGCTATTAATTTGCACATTTCTTCCTTTGATCCGGTAGGTAACCTTACCTTCTTCTTCACTGATTACCTTCGCATCGCTAAAATCAAAATATTTCGAATAATCTTTCGAACCCTTGCCGGATTTTAAGTCCGGTGAGTTGTGGTTCCCTTTAGTCATGCTGTTTTCACGTCCTCTATCTAAAATATAGCTCATTGATGTTTTAACCCAATATAAAATTATAGCACATTCTGTAACATTACATCCATCTTAGATGTCAACCTTTGCATGCCATTTTAGTTTGTGATAGATCTCTTTATCCCATTATTCAAAAATTTAGTTTATTTGAAAAATCAGGTCTATTTTACCACAGGACAATTGCAGAGCATACTCTAAACTTCAATGACTCTCTAAATCAAATCCCAGAATGACAATATAATAAGGACTATTTCGAACCTATCCTTAGATTTCCATAAAAAATACCCTGCCGACGAGCGACAGGGCCAAATTCTATTGTATAAAGGGGGTATAATATCTATATACGCCACAAAAACTGTCATGAAACACAGTTTTCGTCTGAAAAGCACTTTTTATGAAACTTGTGACTTAATGACCCAGTTAAATTCCTTTCGTTCCAAGTTTCTTGGCCAACTCAGAAAGATCCTGTCCTTTTAGTGCACCTTCTACTAACTGTGGCAACAGTGCAGGTGTACACGCAAAACAGGGCGTTCCATCACGAGTCAAGGATCTCGCCACATGCTCATCATAGAAAGGTTTGCCTTCATCAGATAAAGCGAGTAAACACATCGTTCTAACACCTGATTCATTCAGATGACGCATACGACGGATTAAGCCTGCCTGGTTCCCACCTTCGTACAGATCCGAAATGACGATGAATAATGTCTTCTTCGGCTGGTCAATAAACTGTTCACAATAAGCAACAGACTTTTGTATATCTGTGCCGCCACCTAACTGTATCCCGAATAACATGTCAACAGGATCATTCGCACATTGCTCAGTCAGATCAACGACCTCTGTATCAAATACAACTACTCGAGTACTTAGTGATGGGATGCTTGCAAAGATAGAACCAACTACTGAAGCCCAAATAATCGATTCAGCCATCGAACCACTCTGATCGATATCCACAATGACCGTCCATTCCTTACTGCGTCTTGCCCGATCATAATAGTAGAATCTTTCAGGGATAATCTGCCGACGTTCGGTATCGTAATGCTTCAGATTACGCTTTATCGTCCGAGTCCAGTCTATACCACTAAGTGACGGCAATGGAGAATGCTGTCTGCGATTCAACGCACCCGTCACCGCCCGACGCAGATCTTCTTCCATACGCTTTACAAGATCATCCACAACCGCCTTCACTAACTGGCGAGCCGTATCTTTTGTCTTCTCAGGAATCTTCCCTTTTAGTGATAGTAGTGTACCTACTAACTGTATATCAGGCTTCACTGTTGCCAGAACTTCCGGTTCAAACAATAGTTGCTTCCAGCCCTTCCGTTCCATCGCATCATGTTGAATAACCGATACGATATCCTCTGGGAAGAAATTGCGAACATCTCCTAACCATTTTGCCAACCGAGGTGCTGATTTACCTGATCCTGCTCCTCTTTGTCCCGTGGCTGAAGAGTTAGCAGCACCACTATTTACGATATCGCTTGTCTCATCATAGATAGCAGCCAGTGCTTGGTCCATGATGAGTTCATCTTCAGACAGGTGAATACTTGTGTTTCCGCTAGAAACCGTCAATTGCTCTTCTGCAGACTGACCAAGTATAAGGCGCCACCGAGCTACAACACTTGAATCCACTGATGTACTCATCGTCATATATCTCCAAAGTCAAATTCATTCAAATCCTCAATCATCTTCGCTTCGGCCTCCTTCAGCTCACCCGTCAGAATCTCAGCAGCTTGCTCGGTGTTCACACCCCACAATTCACCTAACAGTTCGGCAATCATCGTCTTTTCTCTTGATTCAAAGGTGCTGAAAGCACGCCTTAAGAACACTAACGCACGTACAAATTCTTCATCACCCAAAGAATTAATGTACTCATTCAATTGCTCCCACAGACTTAATCGAGACAAAAGTACATATCGATTACGCATTGACATCCCTTCGAACCAGCCAGCTCCAAGTTCTGCGGGTATACCTGGTGACAAGCGCCTGGATACTTCTTCTGAACATTGCTGTGCAGTCATTGCATTACGTTCCAACAAAATGGAACACGCCACTCCAGACAAACGCGGATTGCAGTCATCCCTCTCCGACAAATGCTTTAGCTCTTGTACCCATAACAGCTCATCTACTTCCTCACTATGCTCAATAGCTGCCTGATTCAGTATGTTCATAGCTCTAAGCATCTCACCTGAAGCCTCATCGTTACATTGGCTCGCATCCAGTAAGAATAGACAGGCTCGTCTGAACAGTTGTTCCAGCAAAGGAATGAGCGGTTTGGTATCGATCCGGCGAACATCGCCATACTGAATCAGAAGGGATAACTCATGAATGGAAGCAGCAATCTGCACCACATCTCGAGTGTCAACAGCTAGACGCTGAAGCGTCTGCCGTCCTGCTTCCATCTGGTGTAACATTCCACACTCATAAGCCGTTCGAATAAGTGCTGACGCTTCCGCAATTGTACTGCTGCCATCTAATTTTTGTTGCAATACATAAGCTGAAGCAATCTCAATCGTTTCCCCAAGTAGCGTAGATTCAACGACCTGGATCTCAACTTCAGGAGACCACTTCATTACCCAGTGCTCTGCCCAAGTTGCACTAGATTGACCACTTGCTCTTAAGCTCACTAGATCGATCCCGAGCAATCTGAACCTATGGAAAAGAAATGAACGGTTTAAGTCTAGATAAGCCGCTTCCTCGGAAGACACTCTTCGATTCTCTCGGAGATCTAGTTCAAGATCATTTGCTACAGGGGTCTTATATTTCTCAAGCTTCATGCGTTTCAATTGCCGATTCAGATCATCCTGAATCGGTGTCTGACTGATCCCCTCTGCTAGCTCACCGATAGCTGTCCCAATATCCGTACGCGCAAGCGCTTCAGCGATCACGCTAAGCTCTCCACGCCCCAGTAACGTCAGCGCCGCATCTCGCAGATCTCTTAACGTCGGCGCACTTCCACCGTGAAGGGCAGCTAATGATTCTGCTAAGCGCACGGCCTCGATAATTTCTGCTGTAGAACGGTGTGTCCCGGTATTACGCAAGTATCTCGCTACGGTAGACAGATAATGATGTGGCAAGTCCTCAAGTGAACCATTCATCATACGTTCCCACATCATTTGATAATAATGAGGAGCGAGGTTCCCTGCTCCATAGCCAGACAAAGAAGATAACTTATAGTACGTATAGGGCATAAGTGTTAGCTTCGTATTTAGTGAAGGAAGAGCATCTATTTCCTCATCCGACATGCCAGACACCAGATCAGCAAGCGCCGCTGCATGGTATGCTCCACATACAACAACGATCTTATCTGGTTGATGGCCAGCAGCGATTGTATCCTGAATCTGACGACGCATATAAGCTTCACGTATCGTGTTGTGTGCATATTCTATTACGTTGTTATGTCTCTCATTCTCTTCCGAAATCTGACGCATCTGGGATGAGAAAGAAATGATCGCTTCCTGATACGCACCCTTGTTAGTGTTGTGTTCGAAATTGCGCTCCCAATACATATCATAATCAAGCTCGCCAGCCAGCTCAGCTACTCTATCATAGAGAGAAGCTTCTTCAGGAGCTTGCACTACAGCATCGTTATCTTCAGAATGCACACTCTGTTCAGCAGCCACTCTGCTTTGGGTTCGTATATCCTGCAACGCTATGACCACTGATGAAGGTAAATCTATAAATGCTGTATAAGCTCCTTGCTGCTCCGCCCATCTCATCGCTTGATATTCGGGGGAATATGACGCAAGCGGCCAAAGAGCTGTTCGCACAGGAACTTCCTCCGTAAAAGCTAGAATGGCTATAGGAGGTTTGGTTGTCATGTTGATGACATGGCGAATCTCAGGTGTAGCATCCGATGGACCCTCAATTAACACAGCTGTGGGCTCTATTTCATGAAGGAAGCTTAAAAGATGCTGCGCACCACCAGGAGACAAATGCCGCACCCCAAAAATATGCACGCCAGCTCCAGTAGTTTCGCTCTCCACTAGTTCATCTCCTTACAAGCCGTATATAACCCCCGCCACTCTGCGCCACGTTTCTTCATAATATTATCGAGATACTCTCTCCAGACGAGTTGATCCTTATCATCATCTTTCACAATGGCACCTTGCAGCCCTGCGGCCAGATCCTCGTCCGTCAGTTCTCCATTGCCGAAGCTTGCGGCCAGCGCCATACTATTCGTTAAGAGTGAGATCGCTTCAGCTGTGGAAATGACCCCTGCTGGAGACTTCACCTTCTCCTTCTTGTCCAATGTCATCCCGCTGCGCAGCTCACGGAAGATTGTCACGACCTTATGTAAAGCTTCATCTGCAGGGAGCGCAGCTTGCAAATCGTAGGAGGAGGCAATCTCACGTACCCGTTTCTTCACAATCTCAACTTCAGTATACAAATCCGCAGGTGCTGGAAGGACGATAATGTTAAAACGTCTTTTCAAGGCAGTTGACATGTCATTGACACCGCGGTCTCTCGTATTAGCTGTTGCAATAATTGAGAAGCCTTTACGCGCGCTCATCTCCTTACCTAGCTCAGGAACTGATATTGTCTTCTCCGATAAGATGGAGATCAACGCGTCTTGTACCTCAGATGCACAGCGAGAAATCTCCTCGAAACGCGCAATGCCCCCATCCTCCATAGCTCGCATGATGGGGCTCTTCACTAATGCTTCCGGCGTAGGGCCTTGTGCTAGAAGCATTGCGTAGTTCCACGAATAGCGGACCTGCTCTTCACTCGTACCCGCGGTCCCTTGTACGACAAGTCCTGATTGTCCATATATGGCTGCTGATAAATTCTCAGATAACCATGACTTCGCTGTACCCGGCTCACCGATTAATAGCAGTGCACGATCGGTTACCAGCGTGGCTATTGCCATCTCTATCAATCGCTTGTTACCAATGTACTTAGGGGTAATCTCGGTACTCCCTGCTTTACCGCCAATGATAAACGTCAGCACAGATTGGGGCGACATCTGCCATCCAGCTGGAACCTTACCGGTGTCCGCTTTCCGAAGCGCTTCCAACTCGTGCTGATACAACCTTTCTGCTGGCAGACGCATAATATCTTGTAATAGTTCTTGACTCATCGTTTATTACACCTCTTCTTTTGAGTTAGATGGCCCCTGCATGAGGCGAATGACATACCCAAGTTGTTCTTCTGCAACATCACTGAATCGAGGTAAGACTGTTGTTATTCGATTTACAGAATTTGTAGGAAGCAGGCATAGCTGCTCAAACGTATACGGTTCAATTAATCGACATTCTGTATTTCTTTCATCCTCCAAAGCTGTTAGGAGAGCCTCTTGCAGGTGTTGTTTACTTATTCCTATACGCTCTAGGCCCATCAATAGTATATTGGCTTGCCGATGGCGAAATTCAGGATTATCGGTCAATTTGCGAAGCAAATACTGCAATGCCTTGTCATGTCCCGGCCGGGCAAAGGCACTTACCAGTTCGTATTGGTCAAATTCTATAAAAGCATCAAGCCAGCGTAAATCCCATTGTGTAGCAAGTACTTCTGATGGCTGCATTTCGACCTTATACATATATTGAATTTGATCTACAGGTGAATTCCATACTGCATCATAAGTTCCATGATATCGCTGAACTACTATTTCAGATATTGAGTGTAGCAATTGCTGCGTAATAGCAGAAGCGCGGTTAGTTGAAGAAGGCGCATGAATCTTTAAAACATCTAGGTATTGTTCATACACACGTTCTGGCGACAAGTAGAGATACGCATCTTTGAAAACATCATTTACGTATCGTCTGTTGTTTCTATAGTAGACAAGATCCTGCTCAAGTGTTTGTTGTAATACACGCTTGGCTTCCATAGAGTCTATCTGTCTAAAATAGGAGGTCGCTTCCTCGATCAATGAATTCCAGCTCAACTGGTTCATATATAATGGATACTGCTCAAGTACATTTAAATATAGTTTTTCTAGTTCAGGACTTTGTTTGTAAGATAAAACCCGAAGATACTGGACTACCCTGATCCATAATCCGTCTTTTTTCTTCGTATCGCCCATAATCTCCGGGACAGATTGAAGCATAACTGAGAACTCTTCAACAAGTCGTTGTGTGAGCTCTTGGGCTTGACACTGTCTCAGTGCAGGCACTACCAGTTCACTATCTTTTCCAGTAAATGCCTGATGCAGCCGATTCAGCGCACTTGCCGAGTCGCTCTTAGCCAGCGCATTATAGGCAGCTTCGCGAATCTTTTTCTTCTTATCTGTACTCCAAGCAAGCAATTCTTCTTCATATTGTCCCTTACCTGCGAGCAGAGAAATAGCCATGGCCCGAACATCTTCTGATCCTGAATCAGCAGCTTGATAGATCAGATCCTGAACGGTATCACCACCTAATGTTGCGATCACGTACAGCTTTCTCGTCTCCACTATTCCTCCAGCAGGATCAAATTGATCAATGAGGATCGGAATAATCTGAGGGCCATAGGCTGGCAGTATCTGCTTCATCACAAGCTCGGCGATCTCAACATATGGATCTTGGAGGGCTGCTAACGCGGGATGAATCATTCGAAGATCTTGGAACAATCCAGCCTCATAAGCTTCCTTGATGATCTCATAACGTCCTCCACCACGAGTCTTTAGTGACATTTGTACCGCTGACAACTTACGATAAGAGAACTGAGTAGGTAATTTTACCGGATGGACTTGCACCTTTAGCAGTTCACCATTAGGAGAAGTTGCTCCCTGTGTATGTAGCACCGAGCTTAGCAGCAGACTCAGCTCCTGTAGATGCTGAGCAGACGAAGATCCTTCAGAATGATCTGGTTCAATGACCGCAACGATTCCTTCACCTAATCTTTTGAATATGGGAGCACGTTCACCCAACTGTTGAAACTGCGGCAATAGCCGCTTTAAGCGGAAATCCCCAGCAGCAAGCTCACTTCCTGCTATATAGAGCCGCTTTACCTCTTGATGAAGCTCTTGTAGTAATGCAGTACTCATGGATATTCCTCCCAAAGTAAATGTGAAACTTATACTTTCTTATATTTTAATATAAGAGACGGATCATACTCGTCCCTTTGATAAGGGTTAACGGTTGTGCTTTCAATCGTCCAGTATCAAGTTGGTGCTCAAACATAAGCAGCATCGTAGTATCCGATAATTGATCGAGTGCAAAGTATTGTAACAGCGGGAGTGTATCCTGATCGAGTGCCACTACTTGATCTAACACCAAATGCTGACCCGATTCGTCCGTAATGACGAACTGATCTTCTTTAGTTTTCCTAATCTTATCCACATGCAGCAAGATCACAGGATTCTTATCTGCTAGCGGATTCTTTAACTGATTCTTTATCTGTTTGAAGCTTTCGGAATAAGAACGAGAAGCCCTAGAAACAATCCACTCTAAATCCTGATTTGTTAGAGGCCGTGTTGACATATTCTCGAAACGGACCCTCTGATTCCGGTCACCAGGATAACGATATAAGGAAGGGATGAGTGCAACATCAGTGAAACTATCTTCTTCATGAATATACTTAGCTGCTTTATAAGGGCGATATTGGAGCGTACGATGTATATCACCCGTAGACTTTTCTATCCAGTAGCCCAAGTCTACATATTCCTGTCTGGCTGCATCATCATAGCTGACAAATGAAAGCTGGATCAGTTCCACATCCTGACTCATCAAACCATATTCCTTAAGCTCAGTTAGCTGCCAAGCATGACCAAGCCATTCTTCAATCGTAGATTCATGGTTCAATGCCATATCCGGATCTTCCAGCTTCATCGTTAGATGAGCGCGCCCTTTCTTGATGAACGCATGAATTCGTGTTAGTTGCTCTACAGCTAACGAATAAGACTCGTCACGGTTATCAGAAGAGGAGAGCAATAAGGCTAATCGTCTTAATTCAATCTGTGCACCGCTTAAGTAATAATTGCCCATCTTTTTCACATGCTCCTGAATATCCTTTACACCCTTGGCGTCTATTGTTCCAAGTCCTGCGCGTATAAGCGAGAGGGCCAGTTTCTCCAGTACTGCTAAGCCCTCCAGTTGAGCTCCAATCTTTTTCTTGAGTGCGGACTTGTTCACTTTCTTGGGCTTAGCATTAGCCCCTTCCGCAGCAAGCTCAGACTTTCGTTCTTCACGCTTACTCATCTTCTCCCGCTTAGCAGCAAGATCTTCAGGAATCGTTGCAGATACGAAAGTCTCCTTGCCCACATAGGCATATAGCAATCCAAGAACGTGCTTGCAAGGAATCTGCCTACTTGGACAAGTACAACGCATCACCGGCTTGTCAGATACAACAAAATCAGCAGAAGGATAATAGTTGCTGCTACCGCTACCACCGCATTCACCAAACAGAACCACGCCGTCTTCCGACTGATTAAATTGTACGAATCGTTTCTTCTTAACTAGTCCTTGCCCGTTCTTAATCGCAGCACTGTTCGGTGCTAGAGTATCTATGAAGACTTCTGTGATATCTATCAATCCATATCCTCCCTACCTATTATGCTTTTTAATATCTATGATAATATTAGCCCTTAATGAAAATTATTCTAAAAATAGAGCTGTCCATAACCCACTTTTCTATTCCTTTAGTATAGAGTTTTTGTCGATTCAGCCGTGAATGGAATGATCTCGTCTATAGCTCCACTTTGAACTTTGGCAGGCCAAGCTGGATCGCTAATTAATGCTCTGCCAACAGCAACCAAATCAAATTCCTCACGGTCCATTCTTTCTAGTAATTCATTAATGTTATCTTCTGTCTTCTGAGCTTTGTCTTCTGCAAAAAAATCACTGTGAAGACCGATGGAACCCACCGTAATACATGGTTTCCCCGTGATTTTCTTGGTCCACCCTGCGAGATTAAGCTCAGATCCTTCAAATTCAGGTTGGCTGAAGCGACGAGTGGAGCAATGGAAGATATCCACCCCAGCATTGCTTAGTGGAGTTAGAAAGCTTTCGAGCTCATCTGCATTTTTTGCCAGCTTCTCATCATAAGCACCCAATTTCCATTGAGAGAATCGTAGCACGATCGGAAAATCTGGCCCAACCGCTTTACGGCACGCTTCAATAACCTCTACTGCAAATGTAGTTCTACCTACCAAATCGCCACCATAACGATCGGTACGTTTGTTCGTTCCTTCCCAGAAGAACTGGTCTATCAGATAACCATGTGCGCCGTGAATCTCGATGCCATCAAAACCCACTTTTTTCGCGTTCGCTGCCGCTTGAGCAAATGCTGAGACTAAGCTTTCAACTTCAGCTGTAGTCAGTGGCTCTGTCACAGGTTCTCCTGCTAAATTCAGACCAGAAGGGCCAATAGGAAGAGCTTCAACATTAGGACCTTCCCCTATAGTACGTGCCATTCCCACATGCCATAATTGCGGTATGATCTTACCACCAGCCGCGTGAACCTCTTCTACAACCTGCTTCCAGCCCTCTAAAGCTGCTTCTTCATGTATATTGGGAATATTGGCGTGGCTGACTGCCGAAGGATGATTAATGGCTGTACCCTCGGTAACGATCAATCCAACTCCACCCTCTGCCCGTCTACGGTAATATGCAGCAACATTACTTCTTGGTACACCATCCGGTGAGTACACCCGAGTCATCGGCGCCATGACGATTCGGTTTGACAGCAAAAGATTCCCCACTTGAAAAGGTGAAAATAATAGCTCTGTATTCATACATATTACCTCCAATTGATTATTTGATTACTTTAAGTAAGGCTAATTATCTACCCAGAAGATGGAAAATGCAAATTTTTAAGATCTTAATTATTGTATAATCTACTAACCTTGTTCTGATATAACAGCAACTTAGCTTCAAATTTATCTCGATGATTTTCAAAATCATGTGTCCATTGATACATCTTTTTTAACATCATAATATCCGATTTATAATGACACTTCTCAATACCCATTTTCTGCTTTAGAAACCGAAAGAAAATTCTGATTTTACGCTTCCGCAGCTTTGCCAATGTGGTTTTACCACTAGCTACAATTCCAATGATAAAAACTTTTTTCAAAATACTAGAAAGTATAAGGTTTTCACCTATACTTTACGTCTAATATTTCTCGCTTAAACGCTTACCGTCCTTATAAGGACGCCAAAGTCGTTTATGCTTGTATGTTCTCCTTAGTAATCCACGTGACGGTTTGTACTATTAAAGCTACTAAATTCTGCTAATAAGTTCAATGAATGATTTTCAAAAAAATATTAAAAAAAAACCGAACACCGCAGAATCTGCGAATGCCCGGTTCTCATCATTGCAATTAAGAACTTTTTAAACCTCAAGAATACCAGCTTTAGGCGTAACTCCGAACGCTTTAGCTAAATCCCACAGCTGCTGATCCGTAATCTTTTGCTTAATTTCTCTTCCGCCAATCAGGTTGTAGATCGTGGCAGCTTTTTCTACAGTCTCTACTAGACCAAAGGTGGCATCCATAGTTGAACCTGTGCCGAAAATCCCGTGCTGCGGCCAGATGACTAAGCGGTGATCCTTCATTTTCTTAGCCGTTTCGCGACCGATTTCACTGCTGCCAGGAACGATCCAAGGAATAACGCTAACGCCATCTGGGAAAACAACAAGGCACTCTGTACACATTTCCCATAATGTCTTCGTAAACTTCTTTTCATCCAGTTCATGAGTGAAGGTCATCGCAATTACATTGGTAGCATGCGTGTGCAGAACGATGCGGTGTGTCGGGTCTACCTTCAGGCGTTCAATATGGCTCATGAAATGGGAAGCCAACTCACTCGTAGGTATAGCTCCGTTACGCAATCCCCATAGCACTTCTACGCTCTCTCCATTGTCACTAACACGAAGCACACCAAGATTTGCTTCAGGGTCTTTAATCACATTTCTGAAATATTTGCCCGAACCAGTTACGATAAAATACTTGCCAGCTAATTCTTTTACCGGAAAGGTAAGTTTAATGGTGCGTAGCGGCTCCAAAACGTTAATATATTTTGCAACTTCATTCTCATCCAGTAGATAGCTGACATTACCGCCATTCAGCTCATCCCAGCCAAGCTCCCACATATGACGGGTAATCTCTGACATTTCCTGAATAAATGGAGCCTCACTACTGGCAATATACCCTTTGGATTCTAATACGGATGTACTCATTGTCAATCTCTCCTTTGTATATGTTGCTCTCCAAATCCACTCTAACACTCTATCTTGCAGACAGAACTTCCTGTTCATATTGCTTCACTTCAGCCAGCCATTGCTCACGAACTGGTGTATCTTGTGACGCACAGTAGTAATCCCATACCGCTCCAAACGGATACGATTTGAATTCTTCAACCAATGCTAAACGTGTGGTGTAATCTCCAGATAATTCAATTCGTTTTAGCTCTTCAATCGGCTCCAGCATCGCCCGCAGCAGCGCTTTAATGGTATTGCGTGTACCAATTACCCATGCGGCGATATGATTAATACTGCCATCAAAGAAATCTAGTCCGATATTCGTTCGGGAGAGTAAATCTCCTCGCACCAATTCGCGGGCGATTTCCAGTAGTTCGTCATCCATAGTTACTACGTGATCACTGTCCCAACGGACGGGTCTGCTAACATGTAGCAGCAACTGCTCACTAAACATAAGAATCGAAGACAACTTATTCGAAATCATCTCTGTAGGATGAAAATGTCCGGCATCCAAACAGATGGCTTTGCCGCGAGTTAAACCATAGCCCATATAGAACTCGTGTGAACCAACCACATAACTCTCTGAACCGATTCCGAACAGTTTGCTTTCTACAGCATCAATATTATAAAGAGGATCTATTTCCTCACTAAAAATCTCATCCAGGGACTCCTTTAACCGCACTCTTGGAGCTAAACGATCGACTGGTGTATCTTTATATCCGTCAGGGACCCAAAAGTTAGTTACGCAAGGTTGACCCAGCTCCTTACCAAAATGCTCAGCAATCGTGCGAGAAGCCTTACAGTGCTTAATCCAGAAGTTACGAATTTCCTCATCCGCATGGCTAAGCGTAAACCCATCTGCTGCTTTCGGATGCGAGAAACAGGTAGGGTTAAAATCAAGACCCAGCCCCTGTTCCTTCGCCCAGTCTACCCAAGATTGAAAGTGGCGTGGCTCTAATCCGTCCAAGTCTACTTCTTCATCTGTATCTGCGTAGATCGCATGCAAATTCACCTTGTGCTTACCAGGAATAAGGGATAATGCCTTTTCTAAATCTTGACGTAATTCATCTGGAGTGCCCGCTCGACCGGGATAACTACCAGTTACCGCAATTCCCCCACTTAGTTCTTTATCCTTAAAAAGAAACCCTTGCACATCATCTCCCTGCCAGCAATGCAGAGATATCTTGATTTGCGCTAGCCTCTCCAACACTTCATCTACATCAATACCATGAGCTGCGTATAATTTTTTGGCTTCGTTAAAGCTAGTGATAATACTTAGATCCATGCTGTAGTTCCTCCTAGAATCTCTGAAGATCTTTCCAACGACTTAGAATGCTTTCAAAATGAGCTATCGGGCGCGGAATATACGATTTAATCTCAAAAGATTTATCAATAATGTCTCTCGCTTCATTGATATCAGAAATGCTCCCCGAGCTAATCATCTGCACCACTATATTTCCAAGTGCGGTAGCTTCTGTTGGCCCAGCCTTAACTTCTCTGCCAATCACATCAGCAGTCAGTTGGCATAACAGCGTGTTGTTCGCACCTCCGCCGACAATCTGAAGCCCCTCGATCAGACTTTCTGTCATCTTCTCCAGCTCTACCAAATAAGTAAGGTAAGATAATGCCAAGCTATCAAAAATACAACGAGCCAACTGGCCCGGCGTCTCAGGAACTGGCTGACCACTCTCCGCGCAAGCACTACGAATTTCTTCGATCATGTTCGTCGGATTGAGAAATCTTGGATCATTACAGGAAATCAGACTGCGGAAGCCTTCCTCCCCCCATGCAAGCTCTGCTAGCTCCGCAAAGCTATAACGTTCGTTCATCAGCCTGCGAACCTCTTGGATGAGCCAGAGGCCCATAACATTTTTGAGGAATCTATAAGTGCCGTATGCGCCCCATTCATTGGTATAGTTGGCCTCCATGGCCTTCATAGAATTAAGAGGCTGGGTTCGTTCCACACCGAGTAAAGACCATGTTCCACTGCTGATATATGCCGATGCCTTTTGGAGAGGAGCACCCAATACAGCAGAAGCTGTATCATGTGTGGCAACACAGATCAGTTGGCACTCGGGAAGATCATATTGCTGTATTAGTGATTCGTCGAGGGGACCAAGGTCTGATCCCGGTTCAGTCAAAGTAGCGAACTGTTCTTTCTTAATATTCAGAAGAGATAACAGGTCGTCGTCGAAATCCCGACTGTCCAGATTCAACAGCTGTGTTGTAGATGCGTTAGTAACCTCATTGATTTTGCAGCCAGTTAATCTGTAATACAGATAATCGGGCACGAGTAGGATTTGATCCGCTTTGGCTATTTCCTCCTCACTATGAACATAAAGCTGGTACAACGTATTGAAAGATAACTGCTGAATGCCAGTCTTTTCATAAATCGTTTGTGGGGAAATATGCTTAGCTACCTCTTCCATAACCAGATCGGTTCTACGATCACGATAAGCGTAAACTTCCTGGACACGATGCCCTTCCGCATCCAAGAGTACATAATCCACAGCCCATGTATCTATACCCAGCGTACAAGCTGTAATTCCTTGAGCCTTGGCTTTCTGAAGGCCTATAATAATCTGCTCGAATAAATAATCAATGTCCCAGAAACAGGAACCTTCTTGTTCTGTAAAACTATTGCTAAACCGATGAAGCTCCTCTAATGTGAGGATGCCCTCCTTAAGTATTCCGCGCACCAGCCGCCCACTAGAGGCACCGATATCAACGGCGATATGATTATTCATAGAGAATCTCCTAAGGGTAGGGATGATTTATAGTATTTTTTTGAATAATGTAATGACTTCTTCTTTAGTAGGAATAAACGGATTACCAGGTGCACAAGCATCCTTCATGGAGTTCTCGGCTAGAAGATCAAGATCGACCTCATCTACTCCAAGCTCAGATAATTTAGATGGAATTCCTACTTCTTTAGATAACCCCTTGATCGACTCGATTACGAAGTCCGCACATTGCTTATCGGTTTGGTCCTCTACGTTTAGTCCAATGGCTTTAGCGATAGATCTGAATTTTTCAGGCACATATTTGGCATTCTCTTCTTCCACATACGGAAGTAGCATCGCGTTACATACACCGTGCGGTAGATCATATACACCGCCAAGCTGATGCGCCATAGCATGCACATATCCAAGTCCTGCATTATTGAAGGCCAATCCACCTAAGAAAATCGCATACACCATTTGCTCACGAGCCTCGATGTCATGACCATTCTTAACGGTACGAGCCAAGTTAGCGAAAATAATCTCCACTGCGGCAAGCGCGGTAGCATCGGTTACTGGATAAGCCCCCGGCGTCACCAGAGCTTCAATCGCATGAGTCAAAGCGTCCATTCCTGTTGCTGCCGTAAGCGCAGCGGGTTTATCAATCATAAGCTTAGGATCGTTAACCGAAATTGTAGCAATGCTATTCTTATCCACCATTACCATCTTTACTTTACGTTCTTCGTCTGTTATTACATAGTTAATCGTTACTTCGGCCGAAGTACCAGCTGTAGTATTAACAGCAACAATCGGCAGCGATTTATGCTTCGACTTGTGCACACCCTCATATTCTTTGATATGTCCGCCATTCGTGGCGATAATCCCAATGGCTTTGGCCGTATCCTGTGGCGAACCGCCGCCGATGGAAATCAGATAGTCGCAATCCTGTGCTTTAAGATAATCCACGCCATCATGAACATTTTTACAGGTCGGATTGGGTTTCACTTCATCATAGATGGCATATTCAATGCCCGCTTCATCCAATACCGCCAGCAATTTACCGGCAATACCACTCTTCATAAGGAATTTGTCAGTGACTACAAGTGCCTTTTTTAATTTTAGATCTTGAATATAAGGACCAATTTCCTGCAAACATCCCTTGCCCATAATATTGATCGATGGAACGTAATACACATGCGTGCTCATTTCTTGACCAGCCTCCTAATGATAATTAATCAACACCAAAGTTTTTCCACTTTGTTCTGCAAGCAAGAGCGTAATATTTCGGCTGTAGCGCCTCAGGCTGGCCTCTGAATCGCAACTGGGCCTGCTCTGGTAATTCTCTAAATCGACTAATCTCTGAGGGATTTCTTTCCTCCTTCATCGTATGCTCCGAAATCTTTGTTGTCAACAATTTAAATATTATTTATGTTGTTTTTGTTTGTTTTGAATCTGTTTTGTGAATATTATTGGAAAATACAGATGTTTATACGTTGTTTTTATTGCAAAACACAGATATTTAGCGCTATGATTGTAAAATATAGCTTTGGAAAGGTGATTCCTATGCTTGCAGCCGAAAGACGCAAAAAAATAATAGATCTTGTCCATCAAGATAAACGAGTACTAGTCTCCGACCTAAGTAAAATGTTTGAGGTCACAGAAGAAACGATACGCAGAGATTTGGAGAAGCTCGAGAAGGATGGCATCCTTAGTCGTACCTATGGCGGTGCTATGCTTAATCGTCATACGAATGAGGATTTGCCTTTTGTTACACGTAATGCGCTAAATACAGATATAAAACGGGGAATCGCCCTGAAGGCACTCGATTTAATCAATGATGGAGATACATTAATGGTAGATCCAAGCTCTACAGCCTTTGAGTTCCTAAAATTACTCGGCAACAAAAACAATCTGAGCATCATCACAAACTCCATTAATATTTTGCATGAGTTCTCGAATTCAGGGATGGATATTATATCTACTGGCGGTTCGCTACGTTACCGCTCCATGTCACTCGTTGGACCTGTAGCCCATGACACCATTCAAAGATACAATGTGGATACTGCGGTAATTAGTTGTAAAGGAATTGATATGGAACGAGGCATCACAGATTCCAACGAACCCGAGTGTGAGCTCAAGAAGTACATGCTACGGCAAGCCAATAAGGTCGTGCTCCTGGCAGATCACACCAAATTCGACAAGACTGCTTTTACGAAGCTGATAGAGCTTGGCCATATCGATTTTTTGATCACTGACCGTAAGCCTTCTGAAGCTTGGCTGAAACATCTGAACGAGGAGAATATTGAGGTTCTCTATTAACAGTTTGTAGGCTCTAACTAGGACTAAAAAAAATGCCGTTCCCCAGCGAGCTATGGGTGACGGCATCTGTTGTATATTCATCATTAACTTTTCGTAGAAACCTGAGAAATTGAAATTACTTCCACTGAAGGATTAGTATTATCGGGCTGCTTTACTTGCGCAGTGGCCTTCTTCCTACAAATATAAACAAAAGCAGGCGGAAAATTCAGCAGTACCCATTTTATGCTCAAGATTTCAAAATGCTGCATTAGCTCCTTTTTCATCTGAGGAAGATATTCAAAAGTTATGAACCACCCACCTTCTTTTAAAGAAGATGTGATCTGTTCTATATATAGGGCGCGATCAGAGGTAGAAAAATTCTTAAAAGACAAACTACTCACAATACAGTCTAACTTCTCCAACCTGATATTATGAAGAGCAAGCCGTAGTCGTAGACAATCCTTATAATAAATACGGTCAGGGAATTTAAATCTTAATTGGTGACGAAAATCAGGGTCCTTCTCAAACAAGAGCACGTTCATATCGCTTTCTTCCCCGCTTGGAATAAACCTTGTGATTGCTCCAGTACCCACACCCAGCTCTGCTATATTATGCATTTGATGCCATGGAATTGTGCCCAGCATCGTTTTTGCCAGCCAGCGCGAACTGGGAGTAACGCTTCCAAATTGTCGGGGTGCATGCAGAAATTTATACAGAAAATGAAGTCTCTCTCGAACTCCGCTTCGCATGTAATCTCCCCCTTGTTTCGTAAGTTTCCCATCTAGTTCTAAAATATGTTAACAAGATTAAAGCCGTACACGATCTATTCTTTCCATTTATTATTTTTTGCAAAATAAAAAGCCCAAATTCCTCCGCAGGATGAATTACGGGGAGATTCGAGCTTATTATTTACGTTAGTTACTTCGATTCAACAGCGTGTCCACCAAATTCATTCCGAAGCGCAGCTACTACTTTGCCAGTAAATGTGTCGGTCTCCAGTGAACGGTAGCGCATCAATAACGCCATCGCAATAACTGGAGTTGCTGCTTGCAAATCAAATGCGGTTTCGAGTGTCCATCTGCCTTCACCGGAGGAGTGCATAATCCCTTTGATCTCGTCCAATTTAGCGTCTTTCGAGAACGCACGTTCAACCAGTTCCATCAGCCAAGAACGGATTACAGAACCATGATTCCACACACGAGCAACTTCCTCAAAGTTGAAATCAAACTCACTCTTTTCCAGAACCTCAAAGCCTTCACCGATGGCAGCCATCATACCGTATTCAATACCGTTATGCACCATTTTCAGAAAATGGCCACTACCAGCTTTACCAGCATATAAAAAGCCGCTTTCCACAGCCGTATCATGGAAGATCGGCTCCAAAACCTCCCAAGCTTCAGGATCTCCACCAACCATGTAACAAGCGCCGTTACGCGCCCCTTCCATTCCTCCGGATGTACCTGCATCCATGAAGCTGATCCCGTGTTCCTTCAATTGCTCATATCGGCGAATAGATTCCTTATAATGCGAATTCCCCGCTTCAATAACGATATCTCCTTTAGATAACAAAGGTGTAAGCTCCGCGATTACTGAGTCGACCACCTGATGCGGAACCATGATCCAAATGATTCTAGGCGTTTCCAATTGCTGTACCAGTTCAGTAAGTGTTACTGCTCCATTAGCGCCCTTTGCTTTCATTTCCTCCACAGCAGGTGTATTCAGATCAAATGCAACAACCTCATGTCCATGATCGAGCAAATTCCGGCCTAAATTAAAGCCCATTTTTCCTAACCCAACTAATCCTACTTTCATGTAATTCCCCTCCGATATATAGATTCTTATGATGTAATTTAGCTTAAATTGGTAAAAAAAAACAGACAGGGGCTTACGCCCCTGGCCGTATAGATTCCTGCGTTGCTGCAACTTCAGCCTGAACAGTGAGAACTTCTGTCTCCTGATCGGCCTCATCAAACCACCAGCGATCTTCCCCCAAAAGCTCCATCGCCGCATCTGGACCATAAGAACCTGATGTATACGTGTGAAGTGGCATAAGCCCCTCTTCCATTACCTCCTGGATAGGTGTAACCCACTGCCATGACAGTTCAACTTCTCTCCAGTGAGCGAAGAAGGTAGCATCTCCACGAAGCGCATCGAAAATCAGATTTTCATAAGCTTCCGGAACATCTGAAGCGCCGGCTTCATAAGTAGCGCGAACAGGCTCGAGCTTACCTTTTTGCAACTGATCTTTCGTATTCAACTGAAGCGTAATCGCTTCATTCGGACCAATCTCGATAATAAGCAGATTCGGTACGTCGTTCCCTTTATTCATGTTATTACTATCATTAAACGGTTCTTTAAACTCAATAACGATACGTGTGGATTTCTCCTTCATTCTCTTACCGGTACGAATATAGAAAGGTACATCATTCCAAAGCGGATCATCTATAAATAAACGCGCTGCGATAAACGTCTCATTTTGCGAAGATTGGTTAATTCCTGGCTCATCCAAGTAACCTGCAACAGATTCCCTTTTAATTTCACCCTCTGCATATTGTCCACGGACAACATGTTTATTAACCTCGTCTTTGCTAAGTGGAATGAGGCGCTCCATAACATACCTTTTCTTACCACGGATTTCTTCAGGTGTACTGCCTTTAGGAAGCTGCATCGCCATCATCATAAGCAATTGCAGCATATGGTTCTGGAACATATCACGAAGTGCGCCAGCTTTATCGTAATAGCCTGCCCGTTCTTCAACGCCGACAGTCTCACTCGCCGTAATTTGAACATTCGCGATAAATCGATTTTTCCACAATGCTCTAAGCACAGGATTAGAATACTTCAGGACTTCCAAATTCTGCACCATCGGTTTACCTAGGAAATGGTCAATCCGGAAGATCTCTTCTTCAGCAAACACAGCATTCAAGCTGTCATTTAGCTCTCTTGCTGTCTTCAAATCGGTACCAAAAGGCTTCTCAATAATCAGACGCTTCCAGCCCTTCGTGGAACCCAGACCGCTGGAGTGAATATTGGCTGCGATTTCCTTGAAAAACTCGGGACCCACCGATAAATAAAACATCCGATTCTCAGGAATATTGAGCAATTGCTCGCGGCGCTTAACATGCTCCAGAAGCTTCATATAATTTTCCGTATTCCCCACATCTAGAACGCTATATTCAAAGGCCTCCAAGAAAATCTGCAACTGCGGAGAATCAACCGCCGGCTGTCTAGAAAATGTCTGTAAAGATTGCAGGACTTGCTTGCGGAAGGCTTCGTTCGAAACTTCTCTTCTTCCTAATCCAATCACTGAGAGAGGACCTGAAATTTGACCATCTAAAAAGAGGTTATATAGTGCAGGATAAATTTTTCGTTTTGCCAAATCTCCTGTAGCGCCAAAAAGCACAAATGTTGATGATTCCACTTTCATTCCTCCCACTGTTATATAATATTCATTAACTTACTTTTAATTACTAGCATACTCGGTAGAGTCAATCATACGACTGATATTTTCATTCGTCAACCTCATTTCGACATTTACGAAAAGTTATTATTTTCACAAAGATAAGAAATGGTAAT
Organism: Paenibacillus sp. FSL K6-0276; assembly: GCF_037977235.1. Taxonomy (NCBI): domain Bacteria; kingdom Bacillati; phylum Bacillota; class Bacilli; order Caryophanales; family Paenibacillaceae; genus Paenibacillus; species Paenibacillus sp. FSL K6-0276. The sequence goes on from NZ_CP150276.1 coordinate 3,428,461, forward strand.
TGTGATCAATGTCACAAAGATAAGCGCAAAACTTTATTCATATTTACAGTATAAAAAAGAACGAGTCCAAAACAAAAAATCCGCGTCCAGCGCGGATTTAATGAATCAATGCTCTATTCATCTATCAGGGTGGACTTGCATAAATCTTCTTTTAAAAATGGAAGGTCAAGCTATTCCCTACTTCTGTCTTCACTCCGTTGGTAATTCCAAGTAAATCTGTGGAAATTGAGTTTTGGTCATGCAAATTTGATCCCGAGATAAAGGTTAAACTAATCAAATACCAATATTGTCTTTGCCTTAAGGTAACCTTTTGGGAGACTTATTTTGAGATATCCTATTGCGGGTTTTCCATTCTCGCATCGTTGGTTCGAACTGAGGAGTCCTTATTTTGAAAAAACATGTCATTTCGACGTCCTATTGGACTCAGATGCAGTTATTTGTTCAAATGCCCCCCCTATTCTGACCAAATGTATGGCAATAAGGGCTATACGGTCCGCCTCAGTTCAGAAGCTAAGTGTGCTCATAAGTTATTTTCACATGTGTCACCATAAATAAGGCCTAATGGGATTTAAGTGGTTGAGCTATTGCTGAGATATGACAGCGTTATTCCTGTCCTTTCATGTGCGTTTTTTTTGTGTTTTCCCTTAGCTTTTTGCCTAACATAACTCCGATAGCCTTCTAATTTCAGAGGACATCCTTTCGTTGACTGGATAGATTTGATCCAAATAATTCAATATATTAATTGCAGATTCCGGTACTTTGTTATAGCCCTGTAACATTTCACCCAGAGTATTCGAAAATTGAGATATATTGCCTCAAACCTTCTATCGTTTCCAAAAATGTCGGGATAACCATACACTTCTGACTCGAGTAAATGCGTTTCCGACAATAATCTGTCCACTGCATGCCCCTCAACAAACCTTGTAGCAGATAACTTTTCTCCTCTAGCGTATCTGCCAAGTCCCACATATAAATTGGTTAACGCTTCATTCACTTCACGGTCAATAGTTTCTGATCTCAAGCTAGGAGCTTGCTTCATAGGCTTCACGATACTTTCATTCTCATAAAATGATTTCTTCCAGACTATTCTTCCTTCGGAATAGGTACACCCCTCTAATTCCTGTTCTTCAAATACTACGTATTCTCCATAAATACCATCCTCAAAAAGAATCTTACAACCGTTCTTTTTTTTAAGGGCAGGGTCTTGGGCGGGAAATTCTAATACATGCAGTAGATCTTCTGGTTTCCAATCCATTTACACACATCCGCTTAGGCGTCGTCACCGATAATGAACTTGCTCTAAATCTATATCTTAGAGCTGGCTTTGAGATCACAGCAGAATTTCATTATTACGTTGGCGGGATTTGATACATGAAAAAAGGGTGTCCCATTCAGGGGCACCCTTCGCTTTAGTTACAGCAGTTATCTTCTTAGAATACGGACTCTGCCACATCCTTAAGTACAGCTAAAATCGACTGACCTTCCTCACCTTGAGATTCCTGATGGGTTGTCCCTGGTCTATTATCATTCTGTTCGATAATCAATAAAATTTCATTTCCTTCTTCAATCAGTGTATAGCTCATGATGAAGTAATTTTCCGGCTTATCTTCCAAATCTGGACGAGGTGCAAAGAGTGTGTACTTGATCAACTTATAGGGTTCATATTCCAATACTTTCCCCCACTGTTCGTAGACATTCCCATCCCACTCACTATGAAAACGAATCTCGCTGCCGATTTGCCAATCTGTAAGTAGATCGCTCCCATACTGCCACTGTTTAACTAATTCTGGCTTTGTAATTGCATCCCATACCTTCTTCGCTGATGCATGGATCAATACTCGGGAAGTTTGCGTGAACACATAAATCCTCCTCTAAAAAAATACGAATGTAGTTTGCAGCATTAATCAACTCTATTTTTAAATAATATCAAGCCGCATTTCTCTTAACAAGTTTTTACACTTTTGCTCATTTGTTCTTTTTTCGACCATAAAAAGCTTACACAGGTCTATCGTAAATGGCTGTTCAGAATATATAATAGATACTATATGGAATAGAAAGGAAGTTGATTCGTTTATGAAATTTGATGATTACCGCTACGAACGGCCAGATGTAGAGAAGTTCAAGCAAGACTTTAACAACCTGCTGAAAGATCTCAACGACACATCACCATTAGAGGTACAAAAAGCTTCCGTCACTGCCATTAACAAGCTTCGCAATGAGTTTGATACCATGCAGACATTGGTTAGCGTTCGCCATTCTATCAACACGACGGATGAATTTTACAAAGCCGAACAAGAATTCATGGACGAAATTGGGCCTGTCGTTCAGGAATACATAACCGACTACTACAAAGCACTCGTACATTCCAAATATAGAGCCGAGTTTGAAAAGGAATGGGGTGCTCAGTTACTCCAGCTTGCTGAAGTTTCGCTGCGGACATTTAGTCCGGAAATCATTGAAGATTTACAATTGGAGAACAAACTTTCAACAGAATACTCCCAGCTTATCGCATCTGCCAAGATTCTTTTTGAAGGTGAAGAGCGTACACTGCCTCAACTCGCACCTTTCGAATTGTCTACAGACCGTGCTATGCGTAAAAGTGCTTCAGAAGCTCGTTTTGGTTTTATGTCCGAACATGAGGTTGAGTTTGACCGTATCTATGACGAGCTCGTCAAGGTCCGTGACCGCATAGCTAAAAAGCTTGGGTACAGCAACTTTGTTCAGCTAGGTTATGACCGAATGATGCGGACCGACTATAATGCTGAAATGGTTGCTAATTTCCGCAAACAAGTTCTTGAATATATCGTACCTGTATCCCAACAGCTAAAGAAACGTCAGACTGAACGCCTGGGTCTCGATGAATTGAAATATTTCGACGAGAACTTTAGCTTTAAGACCGGGAACGCTACCCCTAAAGGAGATCCAGACTGGATTGTAGCTAACGGAAAGAAGATGTATAAAGAGCTCTCCCCTGAAACGGATGAATTCTTTACTTTTATGCTAGAGAATAATCTAGTGGATCTAGTAAGCAAAAAAGGAAAACAAGGCGGTGGATATTGCACCTATTTCAGCCAATACCAAGCCCCTTTTATTTTCTCGAATTTCAACGGAACCTCTGGGGATATTGATGTCCTAACTCATGAAGTGGGTCATGCCTTCCAGGTTTACGAAAGCCGTAATATTAACGTACCTGAATATGCTTTCCCAACTTACGAAGCCTGTGAAATTCATTCTATGAGTATGGAATTCTTTGCTTGGCCATGGATGGATTTGTTCTTTGAGGAAGATGCGGACAAATACCGCTTCAATCATTTATCAGATAGCCTTCAGTTTATTCCTTACGGTGTTTCTGTCGATGAATTCCAACATTTTGTTTATAGCAACCCTGAAGCAACCGCTACCGAACGCAAACAGGCTTGGAGAGAAATCGAGAAGAAATACTTACCGCATCGTAATTATGAAGGTAACACTTATCTGGAACAAGGTGGTTTCTGGCATAAACAAGGCCATATCTTTGCCTCACCGTTCTACTACATTGACTATACACTAGCACAGCTATGTGCCTTCCAGTTCTGGAAACGTTCAAATGAAGATTTCAAAACCGCTTGGAGCGATTATTTGGAGCTGTGCCAAGCTGGAGGAAGCAAGTCCTTTATTAAGCTGGTTGAGCTTGCGGGTCTGACTTCGCCTTTTGAAGATGGCTGCATCAGCTCGGTTATCGGGGATATTGAAGGATGGTTGAACAGCATTAATGATAAAGAGCTTTAAGAATAGCTGTCCAACAACTACCGAACTCACATTGAATCCAATAATAAATGCTGAATAAACTACAAAAAGCAATCCCTGCTGCCTCAAGGCAAGGATTGCTTTTTTGTATATTTAAGTTAAATCTTGTTTTATGGTTTCAATTATATAATCGGTAAACTTTGATTCTTTTAAAATCTCATATAAGCCGTGATATTATTACAAAGTAGCTAGAGTTAAGTTCTTCATATAAAAAACTGCCTTACTTTCAAAATAAATTTGATTATATTATTCGTTGGTTAATAAAGGTGGAATCAATATTTTCAGTAGAACTATAAAAATACTAGAAGAGTTAATTTTAGATGGAATTTCAGAGCAAACAGAGGGGAGAATAAACCAGTTAATTTCGATACTAAAGGGTGGTGCTATTGATGTAACTTCTTTCTTTGAGATCGCGGATTTAATAGAACAAATCTTGGTTTTTCTCCGTGAATAAAAATACAATTCCGCCATAAATATGGTCGAAAGATTAAGCGATGAGCTTTTACAATTGGAAGAAGACAACCGTACGGACGGCAAAGACTCATTAAGCTTTCCCCACCTAACGATTGCCTTCATAAATTCAAGCCTTTCCATATATTTGGAGAATGTTGGATTATATGCAAAATCATTTAACATTCTAAGTAAATCCAAAGATCCATGTGTACACCCTTTTGATTTTGTTACACGTGAGGGTCGAGCTACACTTAGCAGAACATTAGAGATGGACCTTTTTCTGTTGGACATTGGAAAAATTAATCCGGAGCTCGTTCGTTCGTTTTTTCTAAGACGTGCCTATACGCACTTCAAATTATTATCCGTCTTGGGCAATGTTAATAATGAGGCCGGCTTAGCTTTCGAACAGTACAAAATTTATGCAGTGGAATCCGAATTAACTTTGCTTGATCTTAAATTTTATGCCAATTATTTGGAAGTTTATTATACAGGAAATTTGGATTACTCCCCTGAAATCGAGAGAGTAATCTCTATTCTTAAAGATGGGTATGCTCAAGAAAGGAACCCTAATCACAGATTCTTAATCGCCTCTGCACTTGCAAAAACATTAAAAGAAAAGTCCTGGATTGAAGCGGCGCTGCAAGAACGCGAAACTTACGATTGGGAAGGATATTATGAAATGCTTCTGCTCCATGCGTGCTACGCGGAAACATTCAATGAGCAGCAGGCCTTGAACATTCTGTGGGAATTTTTAGGAATAGCAAATGAAATGAGCAGCGATCGAATGATGTTTGACTTGTGCAAACAAAAAAATTCGAAGCTGTATACTTACTTATTATATGAATCTATGAAAAAAGGAAATTATGATTTCGTGATCTCACTAACGTATAACTGGAATGCCTATAAACCAGAAAATACGGATTTCCAATCGGTTGAAGACAAGAATATTTGTGTGCTGCTACCTAACCTTCCAAGTCCTAATGGTGTCATTATTATTCTGAAATATAATCAAACGATTAAGATAATCCCACTTCAGAGCGAGGTAACGCTTGATGAGATTCTTGATCTGAAAAATATAATTGAGGAAGGTTGGCATCTCATCACCAGGCAAGCGTTGAACTATGATCTACGGGCTTTAGAGGAACAACAACGGCAGGTCGACGCTTCGGTAGAATACATAAAAAAAATCCGTGAATTCATCAACATAGATTCTTTAATTGAGAACTTCGCAGATATTCCGCAGGATATTTCTTTTGAGTATATTGAGACAACGTGGCTTAACATACCTATCATCTCTGTACTGTCCGCTGATTTGTCTAACCCTTTCTTTATCACAAGTGGATATGAGACTAAGCCTGCATCCGCTATTCACAAGGCCATGATCTGGATAAACGATGAGGGGATGTCTTTTGCCCAATTTGAATTGGAGGCTTTGGAGATTTTATTGCGGCGGAATAATGTTTAGATAGATATTTATAGCGGAGAGGAATTAACCAAAGAGCTTTTTCTGGAAAAATACCAGGATGCTGACTATGATTTATTGTGGATTATTACTCATGGACAATTTGAGTTTAATAACCCGCCGAATTCTTATATTTATGTCTCCCCAACAGAAACTGTAACTGCTTGGGAACTGCAAAAGTTTTCATTTTCCAGAGAATCCGGAAGACGCCTCATATTAAATGCATGCTACAGCGGTTGTTCAGATGTTCGGCATAACAGCATGAATTTTATTGGTATCGCCCAGTCTCTGGTAAGCCCTTATCAGGAGGTTCTAGGACATCTATGGTTTGTCCATGATTTGGCTTCTGCTACATTGGGTGTGTTCACCTTAGACTATATATTACAGGGCATCGGCATTGAAAAATCAGTTCAATTGGCTAGCAGAAATATGCTCTCTGATAATGAAGCTATTGCAGCAAGGATTGAAGCTATTCAACCCGAGCTTGGAATTTCCGAACGAATTCGCAGAAATGCTCACATTGAGCTAAAACAGCCTTTTTACTCAATGTCATCCATACTATATAAATAAAAAACATTCTTGAAAAGCCCATATTCATCAACTTACATGGGGAGCAGTGTAAATTTGGGACAAGGCTTCTTGGTCATGTCGATTTATGTGCAGGCGCTAAGGAATAATTCGGTACACGAATATAGTAATACTAAATAATGGATAGCTTCATGGTATAAGTATGCTATTGTTAATGTAAGATAATCATCGGCATTCACGAAAACCTTCTGTTCAACTATCAGGAGTTCCCAGCGATCGTTGAAGCACCTGTACTTCCTAAAAAACTAGCCACCTCAGAGATACTATTTACTTCGGCGCTTATCTTCTGCTTTTTTGATATTCTCAGCCACTCTATATTTAACGATCTTACTAATTAATTCATAAGGCATCGGCTGATCAATAGGGAATTGAATGGATCCTTTTGCTCCTTTATAGCCTGACAATTCTTCTTTAAAAGCATCAATCCCATTAGGGGTTGGATAAAATCCAATATGGTTTTTGAAAGCAGCAAAATGAACCAGATTTCCGTGCAGTGCAAAAGTAGGCATCTGATAACTAATCTTTTCCTTTGCTTCAGGTGCCGCTTCTTTTATAACTCTTCTTAATGTACTAAGGATTTCCTGAATTTCAGGTGGAAACTTGGAAATATAGTCATCGATCGATTCATACGAAATTTTACCTTCCATAATAAGTCACCTCTCAGTTTCAAGTTCACGTTTCACTTTGATGCAGGGCTGTCAAAGCCTCTTCTACTGAACCTTTGAATAGGATTTTATCCCCTTGATTGCATTCGTAAATAAAATCATTCAGACTTTTACTATTATAGCCAGTAAATTCTCCTACAATAGCCACTCGCATCTGGTAGTTTGTATATTTCTGAAGAATCTCTCCGGCAATTCCCGTCTTTAGCTCAAAAAAATCATCAGTGATTTGTTCTTTTCTTAAAAGCATTTTATCGAATTCTTGATATTTCACGTTTGCCATTAGATCCAAAGCATCATTTACATTATGAATTACGATACCCTCGCCGGAGATCAAAGCTACTGTTGAATTGTCTTTGCGGTTTATTGTGATTTCCATTCTAAATTGCTCCTTTTTCAATAAGAAATTCCTTAACGTTATGGTTTCCTTGTTGGATGGCCACAGCTAATGCTGATTCACCACCTTCAATTTTAGCATGGATATCAGCTCCATGTTCGATCAACAAGCGGATCATCTCCACATTATCAGCATGAAAAGCTGCAGAATGCAAGGCAGTATGTCCATCACTATCAAAAATATTGGTCTGTGCACCATTGTCTAACAATACCTGCACCACTGCCTTTTTACTAAAATGAGCTGCATATCCCAAAAGCGTAAGACCGTCGTTATTTTCCGTATTTACTAGACTCGGATGAGCTTCCAGGATTTCATTAAGTCGCAAAGCATCCCCTGATTGTCCTGCCTGAAATACATCATTAATAATTGGATTCAATCCCATTTGATTTCGCCTCTTTTCAACGTATCCTATGTGCCGCGATTTTAAATTAAGTCTGACTTTTGTAGGGGCGCTCTACGGTCCGTTACGTTCATCTGGTATCCCAATATGGTTTATCAATCACAATAAAACCGCCTAAAGAGGCGGCAATAAACGAATATCTTGGCTAAGTTACTTTCAAATATTGGGTCGCCCACCCAAGCGTCATCCGAATTCAAAATGTTCATAAGAAAGATAAATACAAACAACAGTAAGAATAAAAAAGACCACCGTAATCCGCTACATATATTACCTCGGTCTAAGGACATTTAGAATAAAAAGGTGTTTTGGCATTGAGCCTGACTGTTAATCTACACTTGACCTTAGGTCAGACCTAAGGTTTATAGTTAATTCAACAAATAACTTACAGTGAGGAGCACCGCCATTGAATCATTACATTACGATTGGTGAACTTTCAAAGCTTATGAATGTGTCCGTACACCAAATACGATATTTTGAAGAAAAAGAGATTCTATACCCAGCCTATACAGACAATAATCAGTACCGGATGTACGGCATCGATGAAATATATCAGTTGGCCCAAATCTTATTACTCCGCAAATTGAACGTGCCTGTCAGCACGATTAACAAAAGTTTGAATAGCTTCACCACAAATGACTATCATCAGCTTTTGGTGCAATCGTTAAGCAAGGTAACCACTGAAATAAACCAGCTTATTATGTTACAGCAGTTTATACAAAAGGTACTGAAAGAGCATGAAGATTGGAACAACCTGGAGGGCAATTATCACATTAAACATGTGGACACTCGTCATCTAAAAAAGTGGATAGAACTCGAAGAAAATACGACACTTACCGCTCGAAGTCTGTATGAAAAAAAGCCGCAACTGTCTCATTTGTTTGAAACGGATCTGCATTATTTGTACGATTCGAAGAAAGCAACATTATGTTTTGAAACCACTCACTCACCGGACATCATTCTAGAAAAAGGTAGCTACCTTTATAAATCATTTTTCGTGACGGATGATCAGGACATTGAACATGAGATTGCTGAGCTGGAACTCTATTTAACACAACATCACTACACAACACAGGGGCAATTGATCATTTTGGAAAAATCCTATCTATCCATGTTCAACAATGACAAGCTTCATTATGAAATACAAATTAAAATCAATCCTAACCCGGAAGGTGTAGCATGATAAGTCTGAACTCGATCACCATTGATCCTTTCCATGAACAAGACCATATAACTGTAAGTAGACTTTTAGTAAATTCATTTCAAGGAAAGTTCCAAACTCTTGTTCCTCTAGAAGACGATGATATTGCTAACCTACTCATTGGGCTCTGGGAGCAAGATCCTAAGTCCGCAACAACACAACAAATCGTCGCCAAAGAAAATGGAGAAGTTGTCGGTACGCTCAGCTTAAAGTGGAAAGACAACCGATCCTCAGACAGAATTAAATTAAAATCGTCTCACCCGATCTCCTTTTCGCAGTTATTTAAGCAGTTTGGATACCTAAATGTATGCAAGTTTATGGTTGGGTTATATTTTTTGAATTATCAGCCTGAGGCAAATGAATGTTATGTAGAGCACTTGGCTGTTCGATCAAGCCACCGCAATAAGGGAATTGGCAAGCAGTTGCTTAGTTGGGCAATAGATTTTGCAAACAATCGTTCCGAAATTGACAAATTAACGCTACATGTTGCTGACAACAATAAACGAGCCATTAACATGTACCAGCAGATGGACTTTGATATCGAACAATCTAACTATAACGGGATTAGACGCCTACTTTTTAAAGAGCCTATTTGGCATTACATGACATGGAGAGCACCGCTACACCCTAGGAGTTCAATGAATGAAAAAATATATTAAATTAACCACATGGATAATCACTGGTCTAGTAGTTGCAGGATTCTTGTTCGTATTAAAGCAGCATTCATATGCGATGACTGAGCAAAAGATAGAAATCGAAACTTCTCAGGGTAATCTAACTGGAACTTTAATCCTGCCCGAAAAATACTCTGGAAACATCGGGCTAGTAGTTTTTGTCCATGGTGATGGCCCTATTAATGACACATACGATGATGCATATAAACCTTTGTGGGAGAAGTTCGCGTCTGCCGGATATGCTTCCTTGTCTCTTAACAAGCCTGGTATTGGTGGTTCCTCTGGTAACTGGTTGGAGCAAAGTATGGAAGATCGTGCTCAGGAAACTATATCTGCGATTAACTGGGCGAAGTCCTTACCTATGATTGATACGCAATCCATTGGTTTGTGGGGAGCAAGTCAGGCCGGATGGGTGATTCCCAAAATCGTAAGAGAAGTTCCTGATCTCGCGTTCAGCATTCTTGTATCGCCTGCCGTTAACTGGATTTCTCAAGGTAAATACAATACCCGCGCAGTAATGAAACAAGAAGGCCTATCGGAACATGAGATCAAAGTGAATGAACATTATAACTCGCAAGTCTTGCAATTACTTAACGAACGAGCATCTTATGAAGATTACTTGCATATTGCACAATCCGAGGATTTGATTCCAAGGGAAAGATGGGGATTTATCGCCAAAAATTATCAGTCTGATGCCACTGAAGAACTTAGTTACTTCAACGCTCCTGTCCATTTAGTGCTTGGCGGTCAAGATATCAATGTAGATATTGAGGAAACCGAACGTATTTACCGTGAAAAAATTCCTGCCAGCTTGCTCTCCGTCTCTTATTTTCCTGACGCTGACCACTCTATGCTATCGAAGAAGAATGCCGCATCCCCATTAAGAACTTTTTTAACCGCAGTCTTGTTCCCACGACAATTGGTTGATAATCAATATTTAAATGATCTAACCCAATTTATTAAGAAACAACCGTTATAACAAAAACCATCCCTTCGGTCATCATCACTATCTAGATGACTTCGGGGATGGTCTTTTCCGATCTAAGCGGAGAAATTCGCTGCTATCTAGTTATACAAGTTCACTTCACGCACAGACCACCAACTTGTAGCTGTCCCGGTCTGCACCACTTTAATATACCTCGCGTTCTGAGCCGCAAATGTTGCCGTTATAACCGGTCCACTACCGATATACCGTTTGCCAATGCGTTGCCCCAATTCAGCCTGATATTGCGGCTTTGGTAGCAGCAGGTCTCATTACAGGAGATGCACAGCAGCAGCTTATACCAACTACCCATTCCACACGTGCCGAAGCAGCTATGCTGATTTACAGAATTCTTGTGCAAAAATAAAACAAAAAAGAACCCTAAAATCACCATACAGGTGGTTTTGGGGTTCTTCTTCAGTTGTATCGTATATCCAGTGTTGACCCGCATGCACCAATATTATCGTAACCTTGGAATAGGTACACTAGTTTTGCTATTGACTTTACCCTTAGGGGAAGGTGCATAGTGGAAATGAACAAACCCTCGAAAATAAAGCTTTTAGATCGATAAAAAAACTAAGAAATGGAGATGAGATTATTGCTATCCATTGGAGAATTCTCGAAGATATGCGAAGTTTCGACCAAAACACTGCGGTATTATGATGAAATTGGATTAATTCATCCAGATGAGATTAATCCTGAGAACGGATATAGGTATTACTCCACCAAACAACTAACAAAAATACTCTTTATCAACCGTTTGAAATCATATTATTTCTCTCTGGAAGAAATCAAAGACATTCTGGAATGGGAACAAGATCAATCTGAAGAGAAGCTCTGCGCAGCCCTAAATCTCAAAAAAAGAGAAATACAGGAGAAACTACGGGCTTATGAATATACCCTAAAACAAATCAATAGTGATGTTATAAATTTAGAGAATGGTATATCTATGATGTCCTACCTAAACAAGATAGAAGTACAACTTGTTGATACCAAACCGATGAATATTCTTTTTACACGTCAGATGTTGAGCAGTGATGACTATGAGCTTGGATATGGAATGTATTTTAGCAGACTGTATGAAAAAATAGCTTCTGAAAGTTTGACCTTGCTTGGCACGCCAATAACAATTTATCACAGTCATGAATATAATCCTGCCGGGAATGATACAGAGTTTGCCCTACCTATTGAGGAAATCGTTAAAGAAACGAGGGAAATACCAGTGGGACTGTGCGCGAAGTCTGTTTATAAGGGCCCCTATTCAGAATTGACTTCGGTTTATGCGAAGCTTAGAGAATGGATAGAAAATGAAGGATATGAATTGGTGAAATCACCCTATGAGATATATCTAACGGACCCCACGCAAGCTACTGTTCCTGAGGATCTTGTTACTGAGGTGTATTTTCCTGTTAAGAAAAGATCGTAGCAAAACTGATATCTACACAAAAATTTGATTAAAGGAGTTACCTATATGCACAGAAACTACTGGCCCACGACAGACTGGCAAACGTCAGATTCGGCAACCTTGAGAATGGACGCTGAACAACTTTCAGAACTAGAAGCGAAGATTAAATCCGACTATAGCAATATAAACGGGATTGTTGTGGTGAGAAATGGATATATAGCCTATGAAAAATACTTTAATGGCTATGGCCCGAATGATATGCATCATGCGGCTTCTGTAACGAAAAGCATCATATCCGCCCTCATTGGTATTGCCATAGATATTGGATATATCAAAAATGCAGATCAGAAGGTGCTGGATTTTTTCCCCGAATATGTTCCCGACGATACAGCTGCCAATCTGCAAAAACAAGAAATCACCATACGGCATTTGCTCACCATGACAGCCCCCTTTGCTTTTGAGGACTGGCACGAACCGCTGGACCAAATGTGTATAGCGTCTGACTGGGTCAAATACACGCTAGACATACTTGGCCACCAAGGAAACATTGGAGCTTTTAAATATTCCACCGCAGGGGCGCACATGCTTTCAGCTATCATCACTCGTTGCACAGGAAAAAGTGCCCGTGAGTTTGCCAACGAGCGTTTATTCAAACCTATCGGCATGAAGGAAATCCCGGATTATGAGATGAAATCATTTGGGTTTAATGATTTGTTTGGAGTAAATGTGAAAGGATGGGTTGAAGACCCCAACCGTAACTCCACAGGAGGCTGGGGTCTAACATTAAATCCACGTGATATGGCACGTTTTGGATTTCTATATCTGAACCGTGGCCTTTGGGATAATCATCATATGATTTCGGAGACATGGATTGATGCATCAACAGCGATGAATTCCAATAATTACGGTTATCTATGGTGGCTACGCGAAGAGGATGGTGTTTTTACTTACTCCGCACTAGGCGATGGCGGCAATATCATTTGTTGCATTCCAGAGAAAGACCTTGTCGTAGCTATAGCATCAGAATTCATTATTCATCCTAGAGATCGGTGGACTCTGATTAAAGAATGTATTATTCCTGCTGTAATAGACTAAATAATTTATCACTAAATCAGCTAAAGCTGCGAGTAGAATGGATACAGAGTAATTCTTCTCTTTATTTAAAGTGCCCTCGCGGCTTTTGTATTTATTTCATGTATAATTGTACAATAAATGTATTAAATATTTGAATTGTCTCCTTATTTCAATGTATTTTAGAACTTATTTGAGGTGATGGATTACAATGTCCTACTTGAACATCCCTATGGTCTAGTGGAACAGTTGGCTATTCCACTTTGTAATTTTATTTCCATCTGGAAAGTGCTAGCTAATGACACGTACCAAGTCAGTAAAGGAGAGGGATTCAATGCTCCCGGCTTGTTTATCACCTATAAAGGAAAAGGAACCTTATCTCAATCAACAAACCAATATGAACTACATGCAGATTCATATTTTTTCGTTCAGGAAGGTATTCCGTCTCACTATAGATGTCAAAATGATGATTGGAAGTTCTACTTTCTTGACTTTAGTAGCCTGGATATGACCCACTTTCTCCAGCTTCCCGTCGGTGAGATCGTTGCAACTGGTAAAATGACTGAGGTTTACCCGTTTTCGTTCCATAACTGGCCTATCCCCCAGCAACTATATGTTAAAACTAAAGCTAGAGTCTGCAAAAGTATCTCTCGATACGACAAGTTTATCGGCGAAGAAAATCGCATCTGCCCTGCATTTTTATGACGAATTCCACTTTTCAAAACTGTTTAAAAAAACTACGGTCTATCTCCAACCGCATTTCGACTCCTTAACAAATCAGGACAAGAAAGCTAAATCACTGTGTTCGACTAGCTTTAACATGTTTAAGCTGGGCCACGATGATGACGCTAATGATTACCAGAAGGAACCAAGAGCTGATCTTACTGAAACTCACCAACTGCCAGGTTTGCTCCTGATCTGGGTATTTCCAAGCACCAAAGAATGTGGCGATATTCTCCGCTAACCAGATGAAAAAACCTACAAGGATAAAAGCAACTGATAAATGCATCCGATAAGTTGTAGTCCGTACCCGATATATAATCCGTGTCTTCCAGAAGACGATAAACACAAGCGCCGTCAGCCACCAACGAAAATCGGGAATAAAGTGATGTGTGAAAAAGTTTAAATAGATAGCCCCTCCAAGCAGCGCCGAAGGCATTAACCCAGGCCAATCTGTCATGTCCATCCGCAATCTCCGCCATACCTGACACATAAAGCTTGCTACACTTGCATACATAAAACCGCTATAAAGTGGGACACCGAACAACTTAGTATACCCAGGCTCAGGATATGCCCATGAACCCATCGATACCTTATATAATTCCAGCATCAGACCAATAACGTGAAATACACAGATGACTTTGATTTCATCAAGTGTTTCTAATCCGCTGCGGTACATGAAGTATTGCACACCAAGTAGTATCAGTAGAATGGCATCATAACGGTAAATGAAAGGTATATCTATTACACTTGTGAGAGCTAAAGTTCCAAAGATCACAACTGGAAAAATACAGCTCATCGCCTGATGATAGCCAAAATGCAGTAGTTGAATGATTGGTTTCAATGATGTTGATCTCCTCTTCTTGCCCAATTCATCTTACGATTTAAGAATAAAGGCGAAGTCCCTATTTAAAAAGAGAAAGTTTCTCGTTAATATTTCTTATTTTAGCTTATTTCAAGCTCTATTTCGTTATGAGAGAAAAAAAGCACCGAACAAACAGTAGCTATAAGCTCTGTTTTCGATGCTTCTTTTGTTGGACCGTTGTAATCTAACTCCGTTCTTCTCAATACTACATGATGATTTAGATTAACCCCAGCATAGAGCCTTACGGCTTAGTGACCGTCACCTACGAGTTCATGCCCGTTGCTGTGGATCATGCCCTTTGATGAGTACCCTCATCAATACTGATCGTCTACGACCATTAACCTTAACCGTGAAACATCCTCCTTCTGTAACCGATGTTGGTTGCCACAATCTTCTAATACCAAAGCAAGGGCCGTCCCTCAGCTTCATTTCCGCTTGTGGACGGCCCGCTCAAGGCTGCTTTTTACTTGGAATTTCTCACGTCGATCAGTTGGATCTTTTCCAGCATCCGCTGTACGATGGCCGCCGTCTCCGCACTCGTGATGGGGCTTGTTGGCTTCAGTCCTATGTCAGAACCTTTTACCAGACCGCTCTTCACCGCCGCGCCAACAGTTGGCTTCGCCCACGCATCTACCGCCGATCCATCTGTAAACGAGGCAAGTGCGGATTCTGCCTCTGCTCTGTTGACGCTCGCGTAAAGTCCAGTCCACTTCATCGCTCGTAATCACTGCCATTGCTTCTTGGCGGGTGATCGTATTGCTTGGGTGGAATGCCCCATCTTCGTACCTTTGGATGATACCGTACTCCTGCGGTCAAAATGCTAAGTCAGACGACCGCTCAAGTTTTCAAGCATGTCTTTGGTCATGCCCCCTAAATCGTATACTGGAGAAAACCCCCACTCCTGCGTTGCAGCGGTCGAATCGAGCGAATTCGGCCAACTCTCTGCGATCGCTTGACGAACCGGATCCACATTGTAGTTCAGGACGAAGCCAGGGATATAACGCCGAATCGACGTTGCAACTGTCTCTGGATCTACGCTCATGGCCGTTACGTTAAAAGCATTGCGGTGCTGAAGCCGCGCTGGGTCCGCCTCCATCAACTTCACGATCGCCTCCAATGCGTCCGGCAAATACATCATATCTAGGAAGGTGCCCGCTGCAATATAAGAAGTATATTGTCCCTTTGCAAGGGCTTCGACGTACATATCGACGACATAGTCCGTCGTTCCGCCCCCGGGAGGCGCCATGTACGATATCAACCCGGGAAACCGCAAACTACGCGTATCAACACCATACTTCTGATGATAATAGTCGCAGAGCAGTTCACCTGCTACTTTGCTCACGCCGTACATCGTTATCGGCCTCTGAACGGTATCTTGAGGCGTTCCCTTTTTTGGCGTGCCGGGCCCGAACGCGCCGATCGAGCTCGGTGCAAAGAACGAACAGCCTAGCTCCCGCGAGACCTCTAGGGCATTGGTTAATCCGCCCATGTTAAGGTTCCAAGCTAGAAGCGGTTTGGCTTCGGCGGTGGCGGACAGTAGAGCAGCCAGATGCAGGATCGTATCGACTTGATGCGCCTTCGCGATTTCCAGCATCGACGCGCCGTCCATGACATCCAACAGCTCAAAAGGTCCCGAATGAACCGCGGCATTATCACTTAATCGAATATCCGTTGCCACCACCTGAGTCGCGCCATAAAGTTGACGCAAATGGCACACCAGTTCAGATCCGATTTGCCCGAGGGCACCGGTTACTAGGATCTTTTTCATACTGCATAACTCTCCTTTCCCGATAGTCTTGTCATATCAAGCTCATCTCGCGTCCCACCCGTTCATATGCGGCTAACGCCTCATTGAGCATATCCGTTGTATGCGCCGCTGTTGGCATATTGCGAATGCGTCCCGTACCCTTCGGTACTGTCGGAAACACGATCGCTTTCGCATAGACGCCTTCCTCCATCAGCCGCTTACTGAACGCTTGAGTCAACGTTTCGTCTCCGATAATACACGGGGTGATCGGCGTTTCGCTCGCTCCGACGTTGTAACCGAGCTTAATAAGCCCTTGCTTCAAATAGTCTCCGTTTGCCCAAAGACGATCTTGCAACTCCGTACTCCGCTCCAAAATACCGATCGCCTCGATGCAAGCTCCTATCGCCGCCGGAGGGAGCGAAGTAGAAAACAGGAACGGACGGCTTCGTACTTTCAGCCAATCGATCAAATCGCGACGCCCTGCCACATAACCGCCAGCCACGCCGATTGCCTTGGATAATGTCCCAATTTGAAAATCGATTCGATCAGATAACCCGAAATGTTTGACCGTCCCAGCTCCGTCTCCCAGCACCCCTGAGCCATGAGCATCGTCGACATACGTAATCAAGTCGAATACTTCAGCGATATGCTGAATCTCGGGCAACTTCGCAATGTCCCCATCCATTGAAAACACGCCATCCGTGATCACCATTACCTTGCCGTATGCACCGGATCTGGTAGCCTCCTCTGCCTTTGCGCGTAAATCTTCCATGTCAGAATGGCGATAGCGAATGATTTTCGCTCGGGACAAGCGGCATCCATCGATGATGGAGGCATGATTCAGCTCATCGGACAAAATCGCATCATGTTGGTCCATGACGGCCGAGATGGCGGCCATATTACAGTTGAAACCGGATTGGTAAGCAATTGCAGCTTCCGTGTGCTTGAATTTGGCGAGCTTCTCTTCAAGTCGCACATGCAGGTCGAACGTTCCGTTGATGGTTCGAACGGCTCCTGATCCGGCACCGTACTTCTCAGTTGCCTTCACGGCAGCAGCAATAAGCCTATCGTCCGTTGCAAGGCCAAGATAATTGTTAGAGGATAGGTTGATCCGCTTCACGCCCCCGATCATAATGATAGGACCGTTCGGCCCCTCCAGGGGATCGATTTCGTTATATAAACCTTTGCTCTTCAATTCGGATAGACCGTTCTGAAGAAACGTCATTAGAATTTTACTGCTCATTCCCATCACCCCTTCTTCTTTTTGTTCAATATACTTTTTGCTCGGGTTTAAGCAATTGTGATCACTTCCGAAATAAGGCGAGTCCAGCCCTTACATTTCGACGATATGGAAAAAGCCAATAGGCTACGCCTGATCAACGAATCGCACCCCGAAGTTGCCGTCATTCGTCAATCCGACATCGTGCCGCTCGCTTCCGACGACGGTAAATTCCGTTCATATCCCTTGTTCCCTTTCGATCCCCAACCTCATTTGGAGATTTATTCCGTGGTGATGGATCCGGAAAGCGTTCACTGATCGGATGCCCATCATGACGTCGTGGAAGAGTTCTTGATGATGGCGGAGGGAACGCTTGAGCTAACGATCGGAGATGAATGCTACGTTATTCATTAAGGCGATTCCTTGCGGTTTGCTGCTGACCGCTCCCATCAATATTATATGCGACGAACCCGTACGATTCGTTAGCATTCCCACCAGTATAACCCTTGAAGTAACTGTCGAAACGTGTGAAAAAGATCCCCTTCCCGTGAGGGAGCGGGGATCTCTTGCCGCATGAGTTATTCGCATTATTCGGAAGCTGTCCGTACCCTTTGCACATCGGACAGCTTGTCGGCGATCAAATACAAGCTGATAGCCGCGACGCAGACGACCGCCATGATCGCAAACATGCCTTTACCGCCAATGTTTTCGTATAGGATACCACCAATAAACGGTCCAGCCATCCTGCCCGCCGTAGAAGAAGCCGCTACCCAGCCCATGACTCTGCCTCTTGCCCCAGGGCCCGCCTTCTCCAGCGCCCAAGCCGGTACTGACGGGAAAACAAGAATTTCCCCGAGTGTCATGACGATCATAGCGACGACAAACTGGCTGTAATGGACGGACAATCCGACGGCCAACAAGCCCAGTCCGAACAGCATCGAGCCGATAACAACCTGCCCTCTCGCGGTAACGGAATACCGGATTAATAATCTCATTTTCACCGGGTGGGAAAGCATGATGAGTGCGCCGTTAATCGTCCATAACATGCTGTACGAACGAAAGGAGATACCATTTGCCTGCGAATGCAGCGGCACGATTGCGGCCCACTGACTGTAGCAAAGCCACGATATGGCAAAGGCGATGCATATGATGACGATAAACTTGCTCCCGTGCGCGACCTCCCTGCCATCTCCGCTCCGATTCGAACGCGCGGCTTGCCCCGGCGTGATCGGCTCACGGATAAACGCGGCGAACACGACCAGAAACAAAGCGTACAGCAATGCATTCCCGAAGAACAAAGCCTGGATGGACATATCGGCGATCAAGCCGCCTAACGACGCACCCAATGCCATGCCGATATTATGCGACACGAATATCCGATTGACAGCTTTCAGTTCGTCTCCCGGGCTGCTGGCAACCGCAACAGCATTGATAACCGGATAGACGAGACCGCCGAAAAATCCGAGCAGAGTCAGCAAAGCAGCGTAACCATAAAAGTCACGAACGATCCCCATGGCCGTGACGATGCAGGCAGAACCAACAATTCCCGCATATACCGTCGTTTTGCCGCCCCAGCGGTCATAGATAAACCCTCCGAGTACATTGCCGACGAAAGACGCGCCACTATTGAAAAGAAGCACCAAACCCGCCGCAGAAGCTGTCCGCCCGAATGCATCGTGCATGTACACGATGTTGATCGGCCAGACCAACGTCATCCCGGTCGACAACAAGACGACGCAAAGTGACAGACGCGACAACATGTCGATATTTGATAAGCGGAACTTTACGCTCAATTAAATTCAGGTAGCCAATTGCCGTGCGCTTCGATCAGGTCGTCGCATAAGGAAACGATTTCGTCCATAGACAATTCCGCGGATGTATGCGGATCGAGCATTGCTGCGTGATAAATATGTTCTTTCTTACCCGTCATCGCCGCTTCGATCGTTAGCAATTGCGTATTGATATTTGTGCGGTTCAACGCGGCACATTGCGGTGGCAAATCCCCGACGAATGTCGGAGTGACTCCGCTCGAGTCGACTATGCACGGCACTTCCACGCAGGCTTCCTTAGGCAAGTTCGTGATAAGGCCAGTATTCATAACATTGCCTCCGATTTTGATCGGTACGTTCGTCTCCATCGCTTCGAAAATATAGGAAGCATACTCGGACGTCCGCTTGTGCGATAGGTTTTTGTTCCCGATCAATTCGTTCCGCATCGTCTTCCAACGCTCAATCTGGTTAACGCACCGACGAGGGTATTCGTCCAGCGGAATGTTGAATCGCTCGATCAGCTCCGGATATTGCCGTTTGATGAAATACGGATGGTATTCAGCGTTATGCTCGGACGATTCCGTGATGTAGTATCCGAACTTCTGCATCAGCTCGAACCGTACCATGTCGTCGTGCTTTTCCTTTTGCTTTTCCGCCGCCCGTCGTTTGATTTCCGGATACAAATCGACGCCGTTTTTCGTCACTTCTAGTAACCAGGCCATATGGTTGATGCCCGCGATTTTCCATTGCACACCCTCGTGATCCATCCCCAGATGGTCGAAAATGTGCGGGACGCACACTTGAACGCTATGGCACAAGCCTACCGTATTAATTCCACCGTAGGTATTCATGACGTTCGTCAACACGGCCATCGGATTCGTATAGTTCAAGAACAACGCGTCGGGACAAACTTCCTTCATGTCTTCTGCGAAATCAAGCATGACCGGAATTGTCCGCAGGTTGCGGAAGATACCGCCGATGCCGATGGTATCAGCGATCGTTTGCCGCAAGCCGTATTTCTTCGGAATTTCGAAGTCTGTAATCGTGCACGGATCATATCCACCGACTTGGATCGCGTTAACGACATACTTGGCCCCGTGAAGCGCTTCTTTACGATTACGATAGGCTTTAACCGAACAATTGCTGCCGAGCGTTTGTTTTAAGTTCAGTATGATGTTCTCCGAATCTTTCAAACGTTCCTCGTCAATATCGAACAACGCTAGCTCGAAATCCTGAAGCGCTGGCGACAGCATGCAATCCCCTAAAACGTTTTTGGCGAAAATGGTGCTTCCCGCACCGAGAAAAGTAATTTTGGACATATGATTTCCCCAACTCCTCTATGTTGCTAGATTATATTTTTACCGTAGCCCGGTCGCCCGGGTTCAACTCAACTACCGCCGTACTCACGAATTCTCCATTCCCGTCGCCTCCGATCGACGCAGGCGTATCGGTTCCGTTCACACATAACTTCTTATGGCTACCGGAGAATCGCGCCTCCCACCGAATCGTGCGCCCAGTCCCGTTCGTTAACGTCGATTCGCGACCGTTCGCATGAGCAATATCGATTTGTCCGCTCATTATGGGAATATTCTTCGCTTCGATCCATTCGATCGTATCCGTCAGGCGGGACATGGTGACCAAGCTTTGACGATGAGCGTCTGCGGACAAGCCCATCGCACCCGTGAACATAGCTCCGATGACGCTGTAGCTTACTTCGGGATATTCCCGTCTCTTCAGTTGCGGATCCATCATTTCCAGCAAGGCCGAATAGGCCTCCCGATTCAAGCCGTGTTTGTAGAAAATCTCGGCCAAGTGGGACTTTTCCTCGACATTCGAGCCGCCGTGATGGACAACATCCCTTAAGGCGCGTTTTTTTCTGTCGCCCGGCTCTACCAGATCGAAATAGAACGGCAAGTAGGTAGCCGAGTAGTAGAAACCAGGATAACCCCGGCGATCCTGCATGAGTGCACCGTTGAATCTGCCATTCTCTTCGTTCCACCACTCACGGTTGTAAAGCTCCCGGATGACTTTCGCCTTATTCTCATAAAGCTCTGCCAGAGCCGCCTGTCCACTTATCGCGAGAAAACGGGAATAGGCGCCGAACGCCGCATATTGAGCCGCCAACACATCGCCTCCAAGAAGCGGATGAAGGCCGTCTTCCACGTAGGAGGCGATACCTCTTCGGCCGTAAGAAGCGTAATGCTCCGGAAACCCGTCCTTGTCCTTGTCCCAACGATCGATGTAATCGGTGACGGTCCGCTCGTAGAAATTCCGAAATACCGGATGATCCACGTAATCGCGGTCTCCCGTCCACAGGTATTGCTTGTAGCAGCAATCCAGCATGTCGAAGTTCGCGGGAAGGTTATACCAGAAGTCGGAATCATCCGTATAATCGACCGGAGCTGGCCGATCGTATTTGTCGATCTCCCAGAACGTGCACCAATCCCGAGAATCGGAAATGCCCTCCGCGAACTTGAACAGCATGTTTTTTGTATAGTCCTGCAGACCGAGTACGTTAGCCCCGACACTCTGATGGCTTAAGTCGCGCATGCAGAAGGCATCCCTGCCCGGCAGCGCGGCTTCGTAAAATTTACCGACCGGCTTTCCGTCCGAGACATAGGCAAGCGCTTGTCTCTTCGCCCAGTCGAAGCCTGCAATAAGTTTCGGGCTCGAGGAGTCAATCGTCACTCGTCCGAGTTGTGGATCATAAATGCTCATTGGTGGATTCATCCTTCCACAAATTTTTGATCGCGGTCGGGATTACGCTTCGAATACGGCTATGCCCGCCGGAGGGATCGCGATCGGATGAAGCCCCATCGCGAACACTGATTTGTACGTAGCCGTTACCTGGCCTTGGCAATCCCGAATGACGACGTTTCGCTCGCCCATACTTTCCTCGAGCTCGATCACGATTCTATCGTTAAGCGTGCCGTTGACGACGAACCACGTTTTCGGTATTCGGGATCCTGGATTCGCGACGATATCCGCATAAACGGCAGTAATGGCTTCGTTATCGTCGCTGGCAGTCACCAGCGGATAGACCAGCTCCGGATGCTTCGCGGTCAGCCGTCCGTCCAATAGAACCTCTCTCTTCTCGCGCCAGAATGACAGCCAGAACCGTAACATCCGGAGATGGGATTCGGGAAGTTGATCTAGCAAAACCGATACTTGTGGGACGGCAAACAACGTATTCACCAATTGCAGCGCCGCGTTCTCCGTCGGCTCTTCCGGATTCCACATGAGCGGATCGGCATGAACGGCGGTATCTCCCGCGAGCAGACGAACGTCCAGCGTACGTGAACGATTCTCCAACGCATCGTTTGGACAGTCCAGCGCACGGAACATATTGCCGTATTTGCGCATGAGCGGTCCTATGTACGATTGGCGGAATTCGATCATGATATCCGGTTTGATCGCTCTTAGCCTGGACATCACGTCGCTCAAGAGACGGTCGACCGCTTCCGGTACCGATTCGTAGTCTCTTCCTTCAATGTCGCTGGCTAATGTGAGATTAAAGCTGTCCACGAAATCGAGCTTAAACCCATCCAAATCCCAGTCCCGCAGAGCGTTCTCGTACGTTCCAATAATATATTCCCTGACGTCCGGGAATCGCGGATCGAGCACGCCCGCGCCCAAATCTTCGATTTTGCCGAGCAGCTTATTCTCGAACATTGGCCAAACGTTGCTGTGCTTGCCGACGAACGGAACGGAATACCAGAGCAGAAACTTCATTCCGATCTCGTGAACGCGATCGACATGCGCCCTCATATCGTGAATTTTGCCCTCGAACACATCCCAATCGCCGCAATAGGCGTACCCGCGCGCATTGTCTGCCGTTTGCCACCCATCGTCAACGATGACGGCTTCGCAGCCCAAAGCTTTGGCCATCTCGCATTGTCGTTCGACCGCCTCTGCCGACAGTTGCTGATGAAAGCTATACCAGGTCGCGTACATCGG
Source organism: Paenibacillus sp. FSL K6-0276 (assembly GCF_037977235.1). Lineage (NCBI taxonomy): Bacteria > Bacillati > Bacillota > Bacilli > Caryophanales > Paenibacillaceae > Paenibacillus > Paenibacillus sp. FSL K6-0276. Next base: position 3,451,816 of record NZ_CP150276.1, read on the forward strand.
AAGCTTTGCCGTATCAGGAACGGGGCTCGGTTCGTATCCCGGCATCGTAGACCACCATCGTTGCACATCCGCAAGACTTTCTTCGTATGGAATGTCACGCGTATCGATATGGAGCGTCGCTTCGTAAGACTGGATCGGCGAGCTCTGATCCTGAAACAGCTTGACAGAACAAAGAAAATTCGATGTTTCTTCGTGAATGCCCGCTTTCAATTCGACCGGATTAAGCGCGTCGGAAAAAGCAAACGTCATCTTGTTGTTTCCTTGGAAGCCGTAAAGGACGCAAACTGGTGCGGACGATGTCGCCTTCGAACGGAATCCATTCTCCCAGTCCACTCGAAGCCTCTTGTTCCGATAAAAACCCGGATGCCAGCTGGCGAACACATCGATAACCGGAAGTTTCCAGGTCAACTCCATCGTACCGGGAGTTCTAGGTTCATCGGACTGAAGTTTCATGTTCAAACGAATAATGCCAGTTGCCGATTGTTTCAAGGAGAGCGAAACATTAAAATCTTCTTCTCCTCCCGTCAAGGTAAACGTATAACCGCCTGAAGAAATATTTTGCACATCATAACTCCTCTCTATCGCGTCGGATTAACCTTTTACCGCGCCCAGCGTAATGCCCCCGACAAAATATTTTTGAAGGAACGGGTAGATAAACACGATCGGTAGCGTCACGACCATCGTAACCGCAGCCCGCAAGGTGACCGGAGACAACGTTCTGAATTTGGATTGCGCGATCTGCTGATTTTTGATCTCTTCGAACGATTCCACTTCGAGTAGCAATTTCCGCAAGTAAACCTGTAGCGTATCCCAATGTCCGTTCGAGTTGTACAAGACGACGTCGAACCAAGAATTCCAATGTCCGACCGAACTGAAGACGGCGATCGACGCGAATACCGGCAACGAAATTGGAATGACAATCCGGAAGTATATGCCAAGCTCATTGGCCCCATCGATGCGCGCCGATTCGAATAGCGATTCGGGTAAATTTTGCATATAGGAAGCCATAATGAGCATGTAGTACGCATTCAATAGGCTTGGGATCCAATAAACATGAAATGAATTGATCAACCCCAGCTTCACGATCAACATATACGTCGGAATCAATCCACCGCTGATGTACATCGTCATCAAAAACAATAATCGCATAAATCTTCTGCCCGAAAAATGCTTTATCGTGCTTAAATAAGCCAGCAAACCTGTTGCCATCACGCAGGTGGTCGTACCTACAAGCACTCTCAGGATCGAAATGCCGAACCCCGAAAACAATTTATTCTCGTGAAGCATGAAGCTGTATGCATCGAACGAAAACATTCTCGGCCAAAGAAAGATGCCCCCTCTCGCTGCATCCGCACCGTCGTTTAACGAGAGGGCCAGCAAATTCAGAAAGGGATATATCATGAGCACTGAAAAAAGCAACATAAAGCCGACATTGGCATAATCAAAAATTTTGCTTCCGAGCGACTTCTTTTGAAAAGACGAATTCATCGGGTCGCGCCTCCTGTCATTGACATATATCGTATTAAAAGATCGACGTATCCAGCACTTTTTTCGAGAACCTGTTCGCACCGAACACGAGAGTAACCCCGATAATCGCCTTCAATAGCCCGATGGCTGCACCGTACGAATAGTTCCCTAGCTCGATGCCGTATTTATAGGCATACGTATCGATAACCTCGTAGTACTCTCTCGTTTGCGCGTTTCCGATCAACAACTGCTGTTCGAATCCCGCGTTCAAGATGCCGCCGATGCCGAGTATCCAGAGCAGTACGATCGTCGACCGAATGCTTGGAAGCGTAATATGCCAGATCAGTCCGAATCGGTTCAACCCGTCGACTTTGCCGGCATCGTACATCTCCGAATCGACGCCCGCCATCGCGGATAAGTAAATAATGGTGGACCAACCGACGTCCTTCCACAAATTCGCTGAAGTGATGATCCCCCAGAAGTATTTTCCTTCGCCCAGATAAGAGATCGGTTGATCAATGATACCCCATCGCATTAACACGTCGTTCAAGATACCCTCGTTGCCTAGGAGGGCGAACAGAATGCTAGCCACGACAACCCATGAAATAAAGTGAGGCAAATAAGAAATCGTCTGAATCGTCTTTTTGAATCGTTTGTTATTCAGCTCGTTCAGCAAGATGGCCAGCACGATCGGCGCCGGAAATCCGAATAAGATACTCAGTCCGCTAATAGCCAACGTATTTCGCAAGACGAGCGAGAAGTCCGGCGAATCAAAGAACATTTTAAAATGGGTAAGCCCTACCCAATCGCTCTGTAAAATCGTATTGCCGGGAATATAGTTGACGAAAGCCATCAAAATACCATACATCGGCATATAGCTGAATATTAGAACCCAAATGATCATAGGGATGCTGATCAGCCATAATTGCCGTTCCCGATACAAACTTCTCATCGCGTTCCGAATTTTCATTTGCGATGGTGCCGTTGGATGTAATTGATTCAATTTGTTCACGCATACGCCTCCAAATCTTTTTTTTAACAAGAGGAAGGGGGGGAACCCCCTTCCTCCCGGGCGTCCTTACTTCCACTCCTTCAATCTTCTTTGGTATTCTTCCGATTTGAATTGTTCGATCTTGTTCAGACCCGCGTCATTCAACTTATCCTGCATCGCTTTGAAATTCGCGACGCTTTCTTCCTCAGTCTTGCTCATGACCGCTTTCGCCCATAACGTTTCTAGCAAATCGGTGATTTGTTTATCGGTTACTGCCAACGGATTGTTCGCCAGGATCGGAATGTTGCCGAAAGTATTGTCGTAGATTGTATCCTTCAGGTTGTCGTTCAACATTTTCTTCCATTTGGCTTCTTCATTGAAATTTTGATCGTACCAGTAGGTGCTCTTGCCGTCGTCCTTCATCGTTCCATCGGGCGAAACCAAATTTAATTGATCCATGCCGATCAGTTCACCGGCGTCATAGTCGAACGTCGAATCGAGAATCGCTTGCTTTGCAGCGTCGACGAAGCTTGGTTGGTCGTTCTCGAATTTCCAAGTGGATTTATCCGTATTCGGAACGCCCCACCCGATCAAACGGGTTCCGATATCAGTCATGGAGAAATCCAACCATTTGACGATGTCTTCAGGGTTTTTCGCTTTGTCCGTAATAATCGTCATATTGCCGCTTCTAGCATTTTTACCGGACATATACGATTTTTCCGCATTAGGCGCTTTCAGGGCATATTGCATGAAGCGCTTGTCTTCCGTCCATTTCGTATCCGCTTTTTGCCATAATTCGTGGCCGGCGTTCCAGCCGATCCACCAAGCGCCGACATAGCCCATGACGCGGTCGGTGGACATTTTCGCTTTCATGTTTTCGTATTTATTGATGAACGAGTCGGGATCAAGCAGGCCGTCCCTAAAAATTTTATTCATGAATTTCGTCAATTCGAGACCTTCCGGCGTATTGACCCAATGCGTCATTACACCTTCCGGCGTTACTTTATAACCTTCTTTAAGACCCCAAATGCCCGCAAGCGTCGGCACAGTATTGGTCGTAACCGGAGCGTATGACGTAAGCGCGTACGTTTTTTCTCCCTTATCGTTCTTTGGATGCTTGGCTTGCATTTGCTTCAAAATGTCGTAGAATTGGTCGGGCGTCTCGAATGTCGGGTTGCCCAACTCGTTCAAATAGTCATAACGCATATGTGCGGCGTAGTCCGGAATCGGCAATAGTCCCCAATAGCTAGGAAGCGCATACAACTTTCCGTCGGTTAAGTAAGTTTTGTACAGGTCGCCAAGCTGCTCTTTGATATGCGGAGCATACTTGTCGATGAATTGACCAAGCTCGATCGCCTTGCCTTGGGCAACCCATTTAGATACGGTTGCTTCGTCCATACCTGCGATAACTTCAGGATAATCATTCGATACGAGCATCAGGTTTTGTCTTTCGTCGCGTTTAACGTCGTAAACGAGCTTGTTGATTTTTACGTTAAATTTATCTAGGATGTACTGCTGCAGTTGCTTGGCGTTTTTCCCCGCTTTATCCGGATTGGCTTGACCCGCATAATAGCTAAATTCAATCGTTTTCTCCGGGAGTTCCCAACCAAACTCGTTCGGTTTGGCCTCCGGATTTGTGGATGCGGATTCAGTAGTGGATGGGGTAGTTTGCGCCTCATTGCCGCCGTTATTCTTATTCGAGCATGCCGCAAGTGTGGACAGGACCAAGATTAACGCTAGAACGACCCTTAAGGTTTTTTTCACAGAAATCCCTTCTCTCGTTAGAAATAAATTGACATCCAACAATGACACCGCTTTCATTGCGAATCTTAAAAAAAATTCTCCTCCTTCCCCACGCACTGACTTTCCCCTTTTTTCGAACTTGATAACATTGTGTTATTTAGTAAAACAACAATGAATACGACTTTATTTTACCTATATTTTAGTAAATGTCAATACATTTACTGAAATATTCTACCTACTATGCAGCATCACCTGAATATCGATACTCTTCTAGGTGAATTGAAATTTAACAAACAAGCGTGGACAGGACCAAGATTAACGCTAGAACGACCCTTAAGGTTTTTTCATAGAAATCCCTTCTCTCGTTAGAAATAAAGTTGACATCCAACAATGACACCGCTTTCATTCCGAATCTAAAAAAAAAGCTCCTCCTTCTGCACGCACTGACTTTCCCCTTTTTTGAACTTGATAACAATGTAAAGCATGTATATTTAGTAAAACAAACAATAAACATGGCTTTATTTTACCTATATTTCAGTAAATGTCAATACATCTACTGAAATATTTTACTTATTACATAGTATCACTTGAACATCGATACTCTTCTGGGTGAAATAAACTGCAACAATAAGGTATTTAGGTGCTGGATAGGGGCAAGGACGACTTCACTGCTTACCATCTGAGGGAGGAGAAACAAGTTGCTTCAGGTTTGGAAGAGTGAGTGCTTCCTCATGCAAGATCGAGCGAACGACAGCCAATACATCCAGTCCCGAGTTAGGCTATCGTTTTTATCGAATTTAAATTCAAATGCCAGAAGCTCAGGAACCGCATAACGGTTCTTCAATACTCGGCATTTAGCTCATAGCATCACTATTTAGTAAATCAATACTAGTACTTCCGCTGTCCGATCCGCAGCTATTCCTGATGACAAGATTCGTAGGTATTGTGACATGAAGAGGAATTTCACGCCCATTGAAGCGATCGACCATTAATTTTACGGCTGTCCTTCCCATCTCTTCGGAAAATACTTTTATGGTTGTCAACGGAGGAGTAACGAAAGAAGCGAACGGAATATCGTCAAAGCTCACGATAGAAATGTCTTCAGGTACTTTGAACTTGAACTCGCTCACGGCCTTCAACGCCGCAATGGCCATTGGATCGCTCCCAATCAAGAAAGCTGTAGGTCGATCATCCTGTTCCAATGCTTGTCTCATGAGCGCATACCCTTCCTCTGTTCGCCATTCCCCCACAAAGATGTGCTTCGGATTATAATATCCTGCTTCTTTCATAATCGCTTCGTATTCAAGTTGACGAATATCCATAGCATAACATCTACCGTTTATCTTACGAATGTAACTGATTCCGCCGATATAACCGATTTTTCGATGACCAAGCGCGATGAGATGATGAATGGCTTGGCTAGTCGCCTTTTGCAAATCGATCATGACGGAGTCGAATTTATCATCGATCATGTAGTCAACGGAAATAACTTGTTTCATCCGTGTCAAGTGGTTTAGAAGCTCGTTGTGTACTTTGCCGATGACAAACAAACCATCCAACTCGTTCGAGTCGATAGCATGTTCGGATTCATCCATGAGCCGAAATATCTTGGATACGTTGATGTTTTGTTTAACGCATTCTTGTTCGATTCCTTGTCGAATAGACAAAAAGTAGGGGTCTGAAAACTCTAATTGCTCCGAACACGTAATAAGCAGCCCTACGTTTTTCTTCACTATTTCTGTATCAACCGGTCTTTTCGAACGGATTCCTCCCTTTCGGTAACCCAATGCTTTAGCCGCCACGATGATTCTCTGTCTCGTATCTTCTGAAACCTGCAATGTATAGTCTTTGTTCAACACGCGCGAAACCGTAGCACTAGAAACTTCCGCTTTTTTTGCAACATCCTTTATTGTGACCATTTCACCATCACACCCTCGGTTTAATTTACTAAATATTTTACCAACAAGAAATGTAAATAGCAATGGAATTTATTTGCTTGTTAAACCTAAGGATAAGTCTTATGCCTGCGTGACGAATCCATCTACGCCGACCGCGCCAAGACTGCAACCTCGGACAAGCGTTCTGACTAACAGAACATGATTAATGATAGTAGTAAAGGACTGTTTCAAGCCGTCATCGTAGAAAGGACTCAGAGGATGTGATTCGAGTCGAAGGCGGCATGTCGATGATTATCTCCAAGGAACTGTTCCAGCAAGTACAAGATAAGATGGATGCCAACAAGCACGCGCCTGGTAGACAAAAAGCTAAAGAACTTTTACCTTCTAAGTGGGCTTACGATTTACGGAGAATGCTTGAGGAACCTTGGCTACGATTACGCAATGATGGGCAATACAAAGCATTGCGGACGTAACAAGCTGAAATACCTCATCTACCGTTATCGGTTACCGTGATCGTACCAAAGCCTGTAAGAATACGGAACTTCGGCGCGAGTACATTGAAACCTACGTTCCGGCTGAACTGCTAGATAAAATTTTTAACGACGATGCAATTCCAGTTTTAGAAAATTCAACTGATGGGAGTTCCAAGCGAATAGGACGTAACCTAAAAAAAACGAAGGAGCAAGGCTGGAGAAGAATTTACGGGAGACGGAAAAGCAGATCGACAAACTTGTAAATGCCATCGCTGGCGGCATGGCACAAGTTGCACTACTGCAGAAGTTGGAGAGGTTGGAGAAGCAGAAAATTTACATATACGACTACTTTCATTGCATTCATTCTCCTTTGTATGGATTATTTTTGGCACAAAAAAAGCAGGTACACTATCAATGCGGCATACCTGCTTGGGAAAAGCTGTTCGATTGGGTATTTCTCATTTGAAATTTGTTGGCCTACGTAACTCCAAAACTGACTGAGCAGCATTCCAGAGCTTATCATCTATGATTGCGGGATGAGCGTCTTTTACGATGATCCATTCTACCTCAGCATTTCTGCTGCCTTCTACAATGCATTTTTTATTCCATATGCGATGCCGCGATAAGCCTGGTTGCTAAGAATAGAAAGCACAGTTGAGGGTGTCCACCGTCTCCAACCAGCACCTATACGATTCAGTTCACGCATAATACGCTTTCCGCTCCAACCTTCAACAGCCCCAGCTCAAAAATAATTCTGACAATCCCACCTCTTCATTCGGTCCCAGGCAATACGTGACTTTGGCACCATCACGTTTCCGGTGATACCCAAAAGGAGCACGTTCTCCGCAAGCATTTTAACCATCACACATAGTCCAAAACAGTCGTTAAAACGAAAAAAGACACCGATTAAGGTGTCTTTTCTGTGTGCACCATATGGAGGCGAACCGTGGCTGTACAGAACCACATTTCGCCGCCGCGTGATGTTGAGATTGTTTCGGGAGGTAACTTTGGCCCGTATGATTCACTGTACTATTCATTTTACACTTTAAACTTCATCACGAGAGCCTCCAAGCTTCGAGAATCTTTGCTAAGCATGTTAGTAAGTGAAGCAACCTCCTGAACTAAAGAGTTTTGCTTGGCTGTCATATCGTTCACAGCTTTAACTCCTGTAAGCGATGCTTCAGCTACAGTTGCCATTTCGGTAACAGATGCTGCAATTTCTTCTGAGCCTGCCGCCATTTGTTCGCTGATCGCAGAAACCTCGTGAACTTGGAAAGCTACTCTCTGAGTGGATTTCAAAATGTTTTCAAAGGATTCGATTGCTTCTTCCATCTTCTTTTGGCCCGTCAATACTTCTCCCGTCACTTGCTGCATCGCACGTTCAGTTTCTTGAGAGTCTTTCACAATATCTTGCAGCAATCCGAATATTTGCCCTACTGAAGTAGAGGAATGCTCTGATAATTTTCGGATTTCGCTGGCCACTACCGAGAAGCCTCTTCCATGTTCGCCTGCTCTTGCCGCTTCGATTGAAGCATTTAACGCAAGCAAATTCGTCTGACTCGATATTTCCGTGATGGCACTAACAATTTTCTCAATATGAGAAGAGCGTTCTTTCAAATTAGATACAATTTCTACTGTTGAACTTACAGAATCGCTAATTTGGGCCATCTGCTCGCTAACTTGCTGTATAAAGTTCACGCCGCTTGCTGCTTCTTTCTCCGTCTCAATTGCGGCATTAGCAAGATCCTCCGCGGATTCAGCGACACGCTGCACACCTGTAGACATTTCATTGATTGCATGAGAAGCATCAAGTGTGCTTTGCACGGATGTTGTCGCCCCTCGCTCAATACTGGCTCCCTGTCTCGTAATTTCCTCCGTCGCACTTGCAGTTTCTTTCGTATTTTCAACCAGTTTACTCGACGAACTCAATACACTACGGGAGGTATCACTGACATCTTTAATAATGGATTGCAGGGTTTCCAACATAGCATTTAAAGATTTCGAGATTTCTCCGATTTCATCCTTGCCGGAGTAATCCAGTCTTCCGGTTAGATCACCCCCGCTCTGCGCAATTTCGGCGATTTTTTCATTAACTAACTTAAGCGGTCTCAACTTAACAAAAATAATAATAAATATTGCAAGTAATGCCAGGAATGTAATTATAAGCAAAAGCACAGTTATCGTAAGCATCAAGCTTGCTTCTTGCTTTGCAGTGTTTGCTTCATTTTCCGCTCTAATATTCATCTTTTGTTGAAACTGCTGCTGCGGCTCCATGATGGTCTTTTTGTTTGCATCGTAATTGCTGTCAAACATGAGCTCCCGGGCTTTGGTAAAATCTTTGCCTTCCACAGCTTTCATTGCCGCATTTTCCGTTTTGACAAGAGCATCCGAATTTTGTTTTGACTGTGATATAAGATCCAGCTCTTCTTTGGGCGCACCCAATTCAGTTAATCTCTCCACTACATGATCTCTCGTTTTGGTCTCATTTACTTCCTTCCAATAGTTGTCATAGTGGACTTTATCTCCGAACTGCACGAAAGCTCTTGCTTCGTTCGTCAAATAGTCCGAGGAGTTGGCTAAATCGATACCTAACTGCTTAAATTCTGCTTGCCTTTTTACAGTGACGCGTTCCTGAGCTACGCTCTTTTGAAGGTTATAAATACTAATTCCGTTCAGGACTGTCAGAAAAATAAAAACTCCACTCATCGTCTTAAGCCAGGTAGAAATCTTCATGATTAGCCCCACTCCTTTATTATGAAAAAAGACCTTTTTTATATTATCGGTCGACTTTATTCGACAATAAATAGGTCTTTATGCCTATTTCAAAAGATGTGGTTTTTTAATCTAACTACATTTCGTAATAAACCCACGTATGTGTATCATGTACTATTGAAGCTAACTGGAATAACACATCATAGAGTACAGAGCATGAAACAAAAAAGCAGCTGTCACAGAAGAAACTCTGCGTCAACTGCTTTCTAAGTTCAAAGTTCTGATGCTAATCCAGCTTCACTTGGTATTGAATAATCTTGTTTCTACCTGTCTTTTTAGCTTCATAAAGCGCCTCGTCGGCATGTTTGATCAATTCCGTAATGGAATCATCATAAGACAACTCAGCAAAGCCAAAGCTCGCAGTAACTTTTCCTGCCGTTTTGCTGGTGTGAGCTTCCATTTGCTCTCTTATTTTGGATGCCACATTATATGTTGATGTGGTTGATGCACCTAACAGGATAACTATGAATTCTTCTCCGCCCCATCTGCATAATATATCCCCGCTTCGTAAACAGCTTTTTGCAATTTCAGCAGTCTCAATCAGAACCTCATCACCAACATTATGCCCATAGGTATCATTTATTTGTTTGAAATTGTCCAAATCAAAAATAATCAAGTAGACCGAATTATCGGCCTCCCTGCACTCTTTAACCTTTTCAATAGCAATTTCATAAAAATAAACACGGTTATAAACATTGGTTAATCGGTCGGTATACATCTTTTCGATCATACTCTTTTTTTGTGCCTCGGCTTCATCGACATTGATCAATATTCCCTCATAGCAGAATTTTCCGTTATCCAATTCTTTTTTTGTCAGCTTCATCTCAGCCCAGAACGGAGTACCTTCCTTGTCAATGAACCGGATTTTGTCAGCAAATTCAAACTTACCTTCCACAACAATATCTTTAATCTTAAAGTAATCTTCGATATTAACGTGGAAAGAATCAGGGTTATTGATCAGAGCAGTCTTAAATTCCTCCAAGGAATCGAACTTAAACTGCTGCAAGAAATAAGCGTTGGCATATTCGAAGCTTGTATCCGGAGTCGTTATGAATATCCCTACTGGTATACTTTTCACCAAATTGTCAGCCATGTTTTTAATGTTCTGAGCCAATATCCCGATTTCATCCTTACGCTTTGCTATCGTCATATCCATTTCTTTATACAGCGTTGTTTCATTAACAACTCGTTGGAGTTCATTGAGCGGTACCATAACACTTTTTCTAAGGATATAAATAAGCAGAGCCAGATATAGGAACATAGGCATAAAAATGAGAGATAAACTTGTGCCAACATTTCGTATATAATAACCGGAGGTCTCATAGAAAGTAACCGCATAGCAATCCGTCCCATGAATGGGGGCAAACGCAATATAATGATTCCTATTTTTATCAAGCTGAATGGAAGCCGGCTCCGAGTCTTCATTCAATCGTTGTGTGAGCCAATTGACCGCAGAGTCGTTCAAATCGTCACTATACATTGTCATATCATCACTCAGCAGATTTTTGTTGATATTCTTTGTGTCATAATCAATAACCACTTGACCTTCTTTGTTGATGATAACGGATTTCATGCCTTGTTTCTGATTCGCATCAAAAATGCTTTTGATTTTGTCGTTTAAGCCCACGCCAATGTCAATTGTCCCGACTGAATTTTCTCCATCCATCACATTTGTCACTATATATATTTTATTCAATAGGTTATACCTGCTTGAGTCAATTAAGTATGTAAATGTATCGGGATTTACAATTATTTCTTTAAACCGATTGCTTTTGGCAAGTTTTTTATAAGGTTTAAAATCGTAAAAAACTGTATTTTCATCAACCTTGTATACATTTCCCGACTGAAGCAGTACGATATTGAACATGTTGCCATTAATAAATTTCGAAGCATCAGATAATTCTTCAAAAGCCAATTTCTTAGCTATTAAATCATCATCATCTTTCATCCAATTCATAATAGAATCATTTAACGACGTTTTCACAGCCAAAGCAGCTCCAATTTGGAAATAGGCACTCAAATCTGCCGCAAGCAACGCATTATATTGTTGTGCATCGTCCAAGGACTCCTCACGGACAGTTGTTCTTTCCTGATTAAGAACGGCAACACCCCCTACAAGCAAAACAATTACCGCAAAAAATCCGATGGACAACCAAAGTTTCGTTTTAATGGAGTTTTTTAATTTTACAGTATTTGTAGCTTCGCCTTGGGAAGCTTTATGTCCCTTAAGGATAAGCAGCATGGAAGCAGGTACTGCTATACTAAATAAATCCAATCCTTGAAACTTGTCTGAAAATATCAATGCCAACATGGGCAGCGCCATATAAGACAGCAAAAGGAAACTCTCTCGATAACCCAAAGCTTTCCGGTAATAGAGGACAACTGCTATCTGTATAAAAGCAAAAATAACCATCCATAAAGAAGCCAGCCACGACAGGCTATTCAAATGAAACCGATTGTAATCATCAATGTAGTAGTACATATTGTTAAATTGCGAAATGATGAGGCACGCAATTGCAGCACTGCATACTCCGTAAAACATATATAGTAGGCTTTTCGGAGTCTTGATTTTGTTTGAGATGATGTTGATCGAATAATTCGCAAAGAATGCGGTGGCAAGGTATCCAAAAAAGTAAACGCAAAAGTTGGACATGCTTACTGCATAATGACTGGAAGGCTGTGTAGTGCTTTCAAATGTCCACGACAAAGCGTTGCTTATCAGCATTGCCATATTACTGCAAAGCATAAGAATAAAATACCGCGTCTGACTTCTATTTCGAAAATCATTGAGTGAAAGAATGACAACAATGGCCAACATAATGATTCCGCCAAAAATCTCAAGAGCAATATTTATGTCATACGGAATAGGAGACATTGTCATCCTCCATTTAGAATACATGTTAATGACATTATAAGTACCTGTATAAACAAGGCGCAAGCTTCTTTTTTGGGGAATGCGGATAATGAATGCCGGTACGCAAACCTAATGCGGAAGAAAGCGGTGCTATACACCTAACAGAATCGATCTAACATGAGCTAAACTGCGCACATATAACGCCATTCCCCAATCGAAATCGACCATGGCTACAAAAACAATCGCAATAATCCTCAACCTCATGTAGTTGTGGATTTACATGGTGGAGCCGAGCCGTGGCTTGGCAAATCCACAATTCGCCTGTTATCATAAAACCCTTGTCCTTCTGCACAACAGCCTTATTTGATGCTCAACATAGTAAAAATAGGCTGCCTCCAGTCCCCTCTTACGAACCATTTCGAGATTGTCTGCACATGCTATCAGTTCACCGCGTTGGCTGTAAAGGCAAGTCTAAAGGCCATCCTTTGTGGGATGGCCTTCTCTTTTTAGACATGCGAAAGAATCAAAAAAAAAAAAAAAAAAAAAACGGTCATGCAGTCGGATTATATTTCATGTGAGTTAGTAGGTTTTATACCTCGTATATTGTTATCCAAGTGTCTACGCTTGATCTCTTCCAACAAAATTTGTAGAAAATCTTCATCAGAATTTAATTCAACAGCAGCAAAGTAACAATTTATCAGATCATCATCCTTGAGCATGTACAACACTAAGATTCATCCCACCCAACAATTAACATAAGTTATCCTCCAATGTTCGATATATTAGTCGGCATCGTAGCTCTTGTTCGCGCTTCCGAACCTAACGATTCCCGTAACCCCCAGAATCAAAGGAATCATAAGGAAGGATACAAAACGATATATCCATGGAAAACCGATTGCATCGACAAGACCTCCTAATACCATGGAACTGATGGAAATTCCAAGGTCCATGCCCATAAAGAAATAACTGTTCGCCATGCCCCGAAAGGAATGGTCCGCCTTCTCAATCGTCAATGTCAATAAAGAAGGCTGAACCAATCCAAACCCAAGTCCGAATGAGATCGCTGCGGCAATTAGCATAATGTCACTGCGGGTATAAGACAACAGGAACAATCCGATCATGGATAGCGCGAGACCCGATGCAAGAACTTGTCGATAACCGCTCTTATCATACCAAGTTCCGGCAAACGGTCTCGTTAAGGCAGCCATCGCATAGCAGACGACATAAAACCATCCGATATGCTCGATGTGCTGATTCTCTCCATACAAGCTGAGAAAGGAAAGGATACTTCCATAACCGAATGCATAGGTCATCATCGCGACAGGAGGAAGCAGGATGGATTTGTTCGTCGGCCAGAAGCGTGGAGATGCTTGCTTACTCGTGTCTTTTTTTGTCAGCTTGATCGCACTGCTAAGGGCCAGAGTCAATAGAAGGAACATGAGCGATACTAGAAAAACGAGTGCGATGCAATCGGTTCCCGCCGCCAGTCTCAAACCGAGACCTGGAGCAAATGCGAGCGCCAATAGACTGGATAGTACGAAATAACCCATCCCTTCTCCTTGCCGCTGTTTGGGAACAAAGTCGGAAGCGATAGTGGCTAAAGAAACCGTTGTAGCCCCCCATCCCAAACCCAGCCATATACTCGACATGTAAATCCAAATTGCACTTTTGGCAAAATAAAAACTGACAGCGGCAATGGAAAACAGAATGATTCCAACAAGGAATAGAGGTCTTCTGCCCAAGGTATCAAGCCCCTTTCCGATAAAAGGCCTGACAAGTACGGCGGCAAGTGTCGCAATGCCAATCACATATCCGGTATGTGAAGGATTCTCGCCGTTTGCTTTCATATAGAAAGGCATAATCGGCAGCAGCATCTGAAATGCGGCAAAGATCAGCAGATTCGATAAACAGACGAGAACGAAATTTCGCGTCCAGAACGTTTTCTTTTCTTCCTCAACTGAATTGCCTGTCATCCCAATATTCTAGAAGCATATGCTTCTGCATCTCGATCCAGTTCCTCATCTGTCAAGTTTTTGACTCCGTAGAGCACATCCAAGAGCTTATACTTTCCTTGCGAACGATGAATCGTGACCTGAAACGGTCTCAATAACTCCTCGACTGTAAATAAGTTGATTCCCTCAGGACGATAATATTCCTTGGCTCCGCCTGATGTAACTGCCAGGATAAATTCCTTCCCCGCTAGGCTGTTTCCGCCTGGACCATAGGACCAACCAAATGCAAGCACATCCTCGAGCCATTTTTGAAGCAAGGCAGGCGTACTATACCAGTGCAACGGGAATTGAAAAACAATCCGGTCATGCTCAAGTAAAAGTTGCTGTTCTCTCTGAGTGTCAATATGCCAGTCCGGATATGCTTTGTATAACTCATGTACAGTAATTTCGGAATACTTCTTTACGTTTTCCACACGGCGACGATTCGCTCTCGAGCTTTCAAGATTGGAATGGGCAACAATGACTAATGTTTTCATAAAAATCCTCCATTATAAGTGAAATTCGATTAGCTTTGAGGCAAGTCAATGATCAAAATGCGGGCATCCTCTATAGCATCAATCGTCAAATGATCCAAATTAGTGATCCAGGCAGCATCGCTTCTCTGAAAGAAGCTCTCCTGATTCAATAAAACCTTGCCATCGATCAGAAAAAAGTACGTCAGACGCTCTGGTTTTTGCTCGTAGGAAAGTGAATGATTCGCTTCGAGAACAGACATATAAAACGTCGTATCCTGATTAATATAAAGCGTATTTTCCAGTGATGCCCCCGATACAACCGGTAAAAGAAGGTTTTGCATGCTTTCCGGCTCGAACTTTCGTTGTTCCCAAGACGGGGTTAAGCCGGATTGATTCGGAAACAGCCAAATTTGCAGCAATCGAAGCGGATGGATATCGGAATCGTTATAGTTAAAATGTTCAATCCCAGTTCCTGCGCTGATTCGTTGGATTTCTCCAGCATGAATGAGGTGAACGTCCCCTTGCGAATCTCCATGCCGTGCTGTTCCCTCAATCATTATCGTCACGATTTCCATTTCGCGGTGAGGGTGTAGACCGAATCCTTCATTTGGTTGAATAATATCGTCATTAAACACCCGAAGTGGTCCGAATTTGATTCTGTCAGGATTATAATATACCCCGAATGAAAAAACGGATTTGCTTTGTAGCCATCCGAAATCTGCCTTCCCCATGTCTTCGCTTCGTATCACATCAATCATATCCATCACCTTCTTTCATAATTTCCGACTTTTGTTTTGATGAGTTCATGGTATCATTGTATTTTTTATATGTAAAATATATAGTTTATTGGTATACTATATATAAAATATATCGAAAGAGGCTCATTAATGGAATTGAGACAGCTCAAATATTTCTTGGCTATTGCCAAGGAAGGACAAGTTACCCGTGCGGCTCAAAATCTAAACATGGCGCAGCCGCCCTTAAGCATGCAGCTGAAAGCGTTGGAAGAGGAACTGGGTGTCGTTTTATTCGAACGAACGAGGAAACATATGCAGCTCACACAAGCAGGGGAACTTCTGAGCATACGTGCGGAATCGATTTTTCATCAATTGTCAGAGACGGTTACGGAACTTAAGGAACTTCATAACGGAATAACCGGTACTTTGATGATTGGGTCAGCCCTTTCCTGCAGTCCTCTTCTTCCGCCGCGCATCCAGTCATTCCGGGCAGCCTATCCGAAAGTAAAATTTCGAATTTGGGAAGGTGATCCGAATGGATTGACGCTGCGGATCGCAAAACGCGAGATCGACATCGGGATCATCCGACTTCCTCTGGAAACGGAATACGATTCCAATCAGTTTGAAATCATCAAGATCAAAGAAGAGTCGTTTGTGGCTATTTTACCGCCCGAGTGGGACCCGGACCGAACAAACTCCGACATTCAACTGGCCGATCTGCAGAAGATGCCTTTCATTCTTCTTCGAAGCGAGAACGCTACCGGTACTCAAGACATTATCAAAGAAGCGTGCAGACGTATCGGATTTGAACCCAATGTGGTATGCGAATGTTCAAACATAAGCACCATTCTCAGCATAATAAAGGAAGGGATCGGCGTAACTGTTCTCCATAAGGCAATCGCTTCATCCATCCATTTTCCGCTCAGCATTAAAAATTTGACAGGAACCTCCATCCGTTCGGAAATCGCTCTCGTTTATCTAAAACATCGCCTTTTGCCCAGAAGCGTTCAGCTTTTTATAAACACATTCAAAGAATAAGACTACGAATAAAACAGGTCACTTTGCGGTTATATGTAACCATCAAGTGACTTGTTTTTTCAGTCCTCAGTTAAAAAACCATTGAATCTATAAAGTAATCATAGATTCAATGGTTTTTGTGATTTTTGACGGTATTTGATAAGATTGTCTATCCTATAACACCATTATTCCTTAAATATTTCATTACATCTTCTTTATTAAACCCATTATTCCGAATAACTTTGGAAGTGTCGTGAGGAGCACCTTTTAAGGCAGTAATTCCTTTCTGTAGATCAATGAGGACTAGTGCGGTTTTTTCAGAACTGTTCGCCATGCCCCGAGAGGAATGGTCCGCCTTCCCAATCGTCAATGTCAATAAAGAAGGCTGAACCAATCCCACACTGCTCAGCAAGCTCGGGGAACTGGAGGCGCAGAAACTACAGTTCGAGCAGAAGCTTCTTGCAGCTAAGGACATAACAGAAAAAGCAGCCATCACAGAGGATACTCTGCGACAACTGCTTTCTCAGTTCAGGGACCACATCGAAAAGCGAGACATTCCCGAAATCAAGAAGTTCATCGCCAGCTATGTGGAAAAGGTAATCGTCTACGAAAAGCATGTAGAAGTTATCTTTAAGGTCCCCGTTGTGGATTTGTTGTATGGAGGTGAGGGGAGTCGAACCCCTGTCCGAATATATCACTCCATAGTAGTGATATTCCCAACGAAGATTCACTAAAGAATCATTGTTCGCTTATATAGCATTT
Source organism: Paenibacillus sp. FSL K6-0276 (assembly GCF_037977235.1). Taxonomy (NCBI): domain Bacteria; kingdom Bacillati; phylum Bacillota; class Bacilli; order Caryophanales; family Paenibacillaceae; genus Paenibacillus; species Paenibacillus sp. FSL K6-0276. The sequence continues at coordinate 3,468,997 of NZ_CP150276.1, forward strand.
TTCGTTGATACGTTATCAATATGCAAAGCGGATGAAACGCCCTTTACAACGACACAATAAATGCCTATGATCACTAGAATTGACCCCATCAACATACGGATCGTTAGTTTTTCCTTAAAAAAAGAGTTGCTAACAAGCCAGTTAAAATAGGAGTCATAGCTAAAATTATTACATATGTTGTTGGATCAGCTGTTTGCAATTGCAATCCCTTAAAAAAGGACCATTGATTTATAAACACATCAATAACACCTAGAAATAAAATTAGTAGTAAATCCGATTTACTCACTAACTTGAAATTCTTTTTGAAAGACGTTATTCCAACTAGAAATAACACCGGTCTGTTAACTGGTCAAGACCCCATTTTATAGCCACAGTTTTCCCATAAAAACCTAACACCAAAAAAAATAGATCGCCCCTCGTAAGGTACGCGGTCTATTGTACTGACGGTCAGTAAGCATCGGTTCTTCTTTATACTTAGTATAACCTCCATACTTTATTCATGCACCTGATTCAGGGAAAATATAAACACAGCACATTACAGATTCTATAATCTACTATTTCGGTTTAATTCTCCTATAACAAATCATCCCTATACTAGGATAAGGTAATACCATCACTTTATATACAGAAAGGATCGACACTTATGGGGATTCACACCTATTTTCAATCGCTCAACGATCTCGAACGTATTATTCGCTGTCCAGGTAAATTCAAATTTGAAGAACACAGTGTATCTGCTCATTCATGGAAAGTTGTGCAATATGCTAAAACACTAGCCGATATTGAGGAAAGTAATGGCGTAACTGTGGATTGGAAAAAACTTTACGAAATTACAAGCAGCCACGATTACGGTGAAATATTTATTGGAGATATCAAAACTCCCGTGAAACATTATTCTCTCGAACTTCGTGGTATGCTCCAGAAAGTAGAAGAAGGAATGATTGCACATTTCATTGACGAAAATATTCCTGAGGAACTCAAATCGATCTTCCGTAGACAATTACGTGAAGGTAAAGATGATTCCGTAGAAGGGTTAATTCTTGAAATGGCGGACAAACTCGATCAAGTCTACGAAGCCTTTACTGAACTAAGAAGGGGCAACACGGAGAAAGAATTTGTTGTCATGTACCGCGAGGCATTGATTAAAATCAAGAACATCAAACTACATTGTGTAGATTATTTCTTGCAGCACATACTTCCTGATCTTGTTGAGGAAAGTTCCAATTGTCCTGTTGATATCAAAAAGATTACAAAAGAAGCATTAGACTTCTAAGTGTCTTTTCTATAACTCTCACGAAATGCAATTTCACTTATGCTATTCTAGCTTTTCCTCCGATTTCTGAATTCCCCCTCTTGATTGGCTCGTGCCGCGCCTTTTTACTCTACTAAAGGTCTTTCAAAAGAAAAACACCCGATTGAAAATCAGGTGCATTCTCGATTTAATCAACTGATTTCGTTAACAATCAACACTATCATTTCTATATATAAGGAATAAAGGTAAAAACCCGCTCACTGAGCGGATTCTTTACAGCCAATTCAAGTCCACCATTTGCGACTCGACGAGCAAAAATAAGCTATCCTATAGAAGATCTGCTTATTCTTGCTCTGCGGATTTGTCCGCTACAAAGCTTATATTTTTTCAAAACGAACCAATAAACTGTCAAAGTCGCCAACCAATTGAACGTCGATGCCCCTATTCATTAAAAAGGTGCCAGATTTCGTCCACTCCTTACCATCTATTTCATATCGATAGATAGAGGAAGGATCCAATCCTTTCAGGTTGACGCAATGATATTTTTTCCCATATCTCCCATGATCCAGAAAAACAAATAAAGCGCTACTATCCTCGTTCACGTATTGAACGGCTTGAATGTCGGCATTTTTCAACGATTTTAACCGATATACATGACCGAACTGCACAATCTCCCTAATTCCTTTATATTCATCGATATACTCTTTGATCTGCTTCAGCTTGTTTTCTTCAACTTCATTCAAATTCGTACCGATGCCAAGAGAGCCGCACATCGCGGAATACATGCTGAACTTTAAGGGAGTGGTACGATGGTTCATGCTATCATCGGTCAACCACGCACGCATATATTTGATCGGGTAAATTAAACTATAATGCTCCTGTATAAAAAGACGGTCCAAAGGATCTGTGTTATCGCTTGTCCAAAACTCGTCAAAGTAGGCCATCGCACCAAAATCAACTCTGCCGCCGCCTGCAGCAGCAATTTTCTACACTCAAACAGCATGTAGCCGAGAGAAACATTCCAGAGATCAAGAAGTTCATTGGAAGCTATGTAGAAAAAGTCATCATCTACAAAGAACATGTTGAAGTTATACTAAAGTTAAAAGTAATAGAAAGCAAAATCCACAACCTCATGCGGTTTGGATTTACATGGTGGAGGCGAGCCGTGGCTGTGCAAATCCACAATTGGCCGCCGCGTTTTGATGCATATGTTTAACAAGGTGACTCTCTTAGAACTATAGTAATAAAATTCAGTAATAGTCATTCGGATTTGTCGCGTACGAAACTTAAATGACATGACGCACGGCAGGAAAAACTCCTCTCAATGCAGATGTCAGCAAAATAGATGAAGCTTATCATTCGACTGCCGTTCATTTCATGTACCGAATTTGTAAGTTAGAACCTCGTTTGTTATAGATACTGAATCCGTAAAGTTGTTTCAACGAAGAGGCAGAAAGAGTTGGAGAAAATCGAAGTTCAGAATATATAATGTTTTTAATTATGTTATAGAGAGAGGATCACACGATTTAATTCATTCAAATGATCAGACTCTTTTATAAAAATGGATTGCCGATATATTGCAGCATCAGAGTTACGAAATCCTACAGCTATTCACCTTCACGAAGCCGGTTATGTTCCTCCTCAATTCTTTGCAGGTCCAGCGAGGCAGTAACGCTTTTTCGGGCGGGAAGATCGAATCGGGTCTTATAAGAATTCATTCATAGCTCCATAACCTAAGGGCAATCGCTGAGAATAGCGATTGCCCTTAGGTTATTTTGATTATCATAGATGATGATTATCATTCGACTGCTGCGTCAGAATCCACCAACTGCAAATCATGATCTTCCGGAGATCAAAAGTTCATCGGAAGCCCTTTTTAGCATTTTCACTATGAGAACTTGAGATCAATAAATTTCTCTCTACTTTATTTTCATTTATTATATCGAAAAACAAGGCCCAGCCCTACAGTCAAGTAACAATGTGAGAAAGAGGCCGCAATTGGCAGTCTACCGACGGAATTAGGCGAAAAAAAGGGGCCCGCCCCCTTCGTCCTCGGAAACAGAGAGGGACGGCATGGGACGGGCCCGAAAGGTGGAAAGTGCGATGTTATTTGGCCAAGTACACCGTCAGGCGCATGAAGAGCGCCGCGGCTTCAGCCCGTGAAACGCTGCCGTTCGGGTCCAAGACGCCACCGCCCTTGCCGTTCATGAGGCTGGCGCCCACGGCCCAGCGTAGGCCGTCGGAAGCTCCCGCGCTGTCGGAGAAGGCGGAAAGGTCGGTGGTGGCGGTGGTGTTCGCCCCCATCTGACCGGCGAAGCGGTAGAAAATATCGGCTATTTCCGACCGGGTGAGACTGCCCTTTGCGTCGGACAGCAGGTTGTTGGAAGCCATCCAGTCTGCCGCGCTGTCCGCTGCGGGACGCCCGGCCAAGGTATACAGAGATTCGGCGAGGTCTTCTCGGGTCATAGAAGCGGAGGGAGAAAATCCATTCCCAGAAGAAACTGCCATGAGCCCTCTTTCTGCGGTTCCATTCACAGCCGTGGCATACCACGCGTTATCAACAACGTCGTTGTATGGGCTCTTCAGGACATTAAGCGAGCCGTCGGTGTTGCGGCTGAACTTGGAGAAGAAAGACCAAATGCGCTCGGCGGTAACGGGATAGATACTGTGGCCCATGTCCGAGACGGAGGAGAGAATGGTGTAGACGTTACCGTCTTCGCTCTTCAACTCGTTAAGCGTCCAGACTCCCTTTCCTGATGCGAGAGAAGAAGGACGTTGCAAATACGTGTAACTCCGGTCAAAATCCATCCCCCAATAATGGTTGATATCTGCCTCGTACTTGCCGTTATAGGAGAAGCCGTTGGCTGTCCCCAAATGAGATATCGTGGTGATTGCTTTATCGGTGTTGTACGGGAACATATCGAATATTTCCTTTTCGCCGGCGACATAGAAGGTCGGAATCGTCTTCGCTGGAGGAGCGTCGAACGACCATATCATTTCGGTAGGCGCGATGGCGGCGAAACGTTCGGGATGGTTAAAGCCCAGGCTCCAGGTTTTAATTCCACCCATGGAATAACCGGTGGAATAGACTCTCGAAGCATCAATAGGATAAGCGGCTTCAATCCAGTCCAAGAATTCCAGAATGTCCTCATCCGCCTGGTTGCCGTTGATGGCGATAGACATAAAGCCCTGCTCACTACCGATGATGGGCCATTTGGAGAGCTGCATGAAGACGTCTGGATGCAAGTTATGTCCATGGAAGCCGAAGAGCAGCGGATAAGATTTCGTCTTGCTGCTTAAATCAACATTTGCGGGGACGTATTGATAATATTCGAAAGTTTTGTTAGCTTTGGTCGTGAAGGTATGAATACTCACATCAATATTATAGTCCTTGTAGACATCGTACTTGTCTAAATAGGTAACCCCGTCCATCATAATGATGCGGTTCTTGCGCTTGAGTTCTTCCCAAGCCTTCAAATTATCATTCTTGTCGAAGCGACTGGCATAATGGAAACCCGCGCCAAAGCCGTCTACCATGCTGCTCCACTCGGTAATCGGGTAGTTGGCGTCTTTGGTGTCAAGGTGCTTCTTGGCAAAGTCCATTGCCGAGCCTTCAGCGTAGACGTAGAAGCGAGCGCGGCTGGAATAGAAGAAGCCATCCTCCCGAACGCCCTTTTTGTAGGCTCCTGCCTGTTCCTTCTCATAGGAGTATTCGTCGTTGATGTTGGAGGCCAGGGCCTGGAGGACGGGATAATCGGCTTCCGTCCAAGTATTACCCTTGGAAGGACTCACGAAGACGACGTGCCCGCTCTCATCGTCCATCATCCGGTCAAAGCCATAATCGGTGAGAGCTTGGGACGCAGACGCTACGGTATAGGGCTTATCGCCCAGAACGAATACGATGGGCGTGTTGTTTCCATGGAACTTGAAGTTGGCTGGCGTGTAGCGATACACGGTTGCAGACTGCTGGTTGGCCGGCTTCCCCTTCACGGAGACAGGGTAAGCGACAGACTGTTCCACGACTTGGGCAGCGGGCTCCGCCGCCAAGGCGTTCGCTCCCACCGGAAGCAGCATTGCCGCCAAAAGAAAAGAGAGTAGTAATCCGCCTATCGGCCATCGTTTATTATTCTTCATACAAAATTCCCCCTCTGGGTTTATGTTAATCTCTAACGCTGAAGACCTTTTTTTTCATATACAAATCAACTTTCCTTAAATCGGGCATTGAAAATTTCATATCCTACTTAATTCCTCCGGGCTTGTCGTGACCATTTCTGCGATAGCACCCTCTAGAAAAAACCCTCGCTTTTCGAGCAGGGCAACGCGTAACATTAGGTATTCCTTGAATCTCATTGCCATAGAACACAGACAACTGCCTTGGATAGATGGCCCCCAACACCTTAGTCAGCTCACTCATACGCGTCTTGCCGACTACAATTACGTCGTTCAAACCAGTCAGCGGTAAACCTACCTACTTCTCTTATTTCGATCGGTAACTCTTATAGACCCCGCCTCCCGATCCATGTTTTGGAACTATTGTATGTATTTAAGAATCTAGCAACATGGTTATGTAACTGATTGTATAAACTATATAATTATCCGAATTATAAAGCTAGTGCAATTTTACACTTTGTAAACATATTTATTTCCGCAACAAAGAAAGGTACAAATTTATTTTTATTTGATTTTAAAAACAAAAGAAGGTTTGCATGTGATTCTTTATCTACACTTAAGATCTTGAAAAAAATTCAGTGCTTGGAGTTGAAAGATTTGTTAGGATACATTATCAAAAACTACTAGCTGTTGAGGATGTAATAGAAAAAGCAGCCATCATAGAGGATACTCTGCGACAGCTTCTTTCTCAGTTCGAAATTCATGTAGCTAACCGTGGCTATACAAATCCACAATCCTTCGGAGTGTTCTGCTACAAGTGCTTGGTGAGGTAGCTTTAGACTACCTGTTTCGAATATATAACGATAGCCAGCATTCAACTCAAGGAGCTAGAACCGTAGGCCCGAATCTGGACCAATGCAGCAAGATATTTTAGAGAAGATAAGGAGAGGCTTAAAAACCTCCACTTGAGGGGAGAGTCGCGGATAAATGACAGGAAAACAGGTGAACTGTCGTTCCTATGGGGCTTTATTCGCTATGCAGTGGCGGACTATTAAAAGTGAAGTGAATGATATAGAACATTTAATTTATGAAGCTGCAGCGATCTGATGATCCATTTCATCAATCCCTCCTCGCTAACACTTTTCAACTTCTCATTATAATCGTTGTGAGGCCCACGTAACACTCTTTAGGAATACTAAAGGTCTTTCAAAAGAAAAACACCCGATTGAAAATCAGGTGCATTCTCGATTTAATCAACTGATTTCGTTAACAATCAACACTATCATTTCTATATATTAGGAATAAAGGTAAAAACCCGCTCACTGAGCGGATTCTTTACAGCCAATTCAAGTCCACCCTTTGCGACTCGACGAGCAAAAATAAGCTATCCTATAGAGTATCTGCTTATTCTTGCTCTGCGGATTTGTCCGCTACAAAACTTATATTTTTTCAAAACGAACCAATAGACTGTCAAAGTCGCCAACCAATTGAACGTCGATGCCCCTATTCATTAAAAAGGCGCCAGATTTCGTCCACTCCGTTCCATCTATTTCATACCGATAGATAGAGGAAGGATCCAATCCTTTCAGGTTGACACAATGATATTTTTTCCCATATCTCCCATGATCCAGAAAAACAAATAAAGCGCTACTATCCTCGTTCACGTATTGAACGGCTTGAATGTCGGCGTTTTTCAACGATTTTAACCGATATACATGACCGAACTGCACAATCTCCCTAATTCCTTTATATTCTTCGATATACTCTTTGATCTGCTTCAGCTTGTTTTCTTCAACTTCATTCAAATTCGTACCGATGCCAAGAGAGCCGCACATCGCAGAATACATGCTGAACTTTAAGGGAGTGGTACGATGGTTCATGCTATCATCGGTCAACCACGCACGCATATATTTGATCGGGTAAATTAAACTATAATGCTCCTGTATAAAAAGACGGTCCAAAGGATCTGTGTTATCGCTTGTCCAAAACTCGTCAAAGTAAGCCATCGCACCAAAATCAACTCTGCCGCCGCCTGCAGCACAAGCCTCGAATTCAACGGTAGGGTGCAATTTTCTTAAGGTTTGAATAATCGTATAAATACCTTGTGTATTTTTATGCCAGATCGATTTATATTCCCCGGTATCTTGAGAAGAAGATGCGATTTCCGCAGCATATCGATTCATATCCCATTTGACGTAGGCAATATTGTTCTCGGACAATAAAGCGTCAAAGCAATTGATCAAGTAATCGATTACCTCGTTGTTCGTCAAATCCAGTATATATTGGTTTCTTCCCATAAGAACTTCTCGGGTAGCATACCGGTAAATCCAATCCGGATGGTTTCGATATAAATTGCTATTCGGATTAACCATCTCCGGTTCAATCCAAATCCCAAATTGCATGCCCAATTCATTCACTCGTTTAATGAGGGGTTCCAGTCCGTAAGGAAATTTTTCACGATCGACGTACCAATCGCCTAATCCCGCTTCATCGTTTGCTCTCCCCTCAAACCAACCGTCGTCAATGACAAAAAGCTCGACACCTATCTTTGCCGCTTTTTCGGCCAATTTGATTTGATCCTCATACCGTACATCAAAGAAGGTGGCGTACCATGAATTGTAAAGGATCGGCAGCGCTTTATCCGCTAATGGCTTGGGCATTACATGTTTTCTTGCGAAGGTGGAAAGAGTATTCGACATATTGGTGAATCCGTTTGAAGAATATCCTGAAAAGACAGATGGGGCCTTGAATATATCTCCCGGCTTCAATACCCATTCAAAATCCGTATCGCTAATTCCAGTGAGTATATTGACATACTCAGTAGAAACGGCTTCTACTACTGTCTTAAAGTTGCCAGAATATTGCAAAGCACCGTAATATACATCGCCCTGATCTTCATTCGCATTCTGATGAACAACAAAAAACGGATTCACATTATGGCCTGTCAGTCCATAGAGACTTTCATACACTTTTTTTCCACAGTCTATCGATTCACTGTATTGCTGGAATTCGCTGCTCCAATGTCCGTTAAAATTGATGGTCTGAAATCCGGTTCCGGCTACCCCATATTCAGCGGAATAAAACCGTTCCAGAATGATATTGTCCTGTCCGATATTTTCAGCTTGCCGCCATTTTTCAATGATGTTCTCTTCTTCATACACATGATAATGCAAGGTAACCCGCAAAGCATAATATATATCTTCCAAAACGATGGCAAGATGGTTATCTTCCACCCGATATTCCTTAATCTTATACCGAAAATCACGGACTCCGTCGGCAAAGGTGACTTTCATCGAGGTTTCTTTAAATCGCATGCCTCCAAAGGAGGAGCATTCTTCCATCCTTTCTTGAAACCTTAAAGACTCGTGATACTTCTGCAGTTCCATACCTGCGAAATCTTCGATGCGTTCTATTCGCTTGCCCCAATACACGTTACAAAGCAATTGATCCTGATCGGCGTATAATACATAAGATGTGTGCTTCGTGTTAAGCAGGAAATACTTGTCTTGATAAACCGTTATCGACATCTGGAACTCCTCCACCAAAACATATTTTCTCTTTTTTTCCGACTTCTTTCTTCATTGCACGGAATGACGGATTCGTGATTATCCTTTGATCCCTGACGTGACGATGCCCTCTATAAATTGCTTTTGGAGGAACAAGAATAAAACGATCATGGGAACAATGGCAATCAGCGAACCGGCCATTAATTCCGGATAATTGATGGAATATTGTCCGATCAACGTGGCCAGACCTGCGGATAATGTCAATTTGTCAACGGACATGTTGACAATTAGCGGCCACATCAGATCCTTCCAGGCAAAGAGTGCCGTAAAAATGCCGACCGAAACCAACCCGGACTTGGTCAGCGGAAGCATAATCTTCGAAAAGATTTGCCAAATGGAGCATCCGTCCAATATAGCCGCTTCTTCCAAGTCATTGGGAATGCCTAAAAAGAACTGCCTAAGTAAAAAGGTACCGAATGTACTTACGATGCCGGGAATAACCAAAGCGGTGACGGTATTCAGTAAGCCCAATTTACTGACAATTAAATACTGAGAAAGGATAAAGACCTGACCGGGTACCATCATTGGAATCAGCACCATCATAAAGAAGAAATTCCTTAATGGAAACTTGAGCCTGGCAAAAGCATATCCCGCCAATGCAGCTAGGAAGACCGAAAATATGCATCTGAAAATGACCATTAGAGTGGTATTCAAGAATAGGTTTACAAACGGCAAGGTTTCATTGATTTTCTTATAATTAAAAAAGCCCCAGGACTCCGGCATCCATTTAAGAGGCACTGCTAACGATTCTGCTTGTGTTTTGAAAGATGTCAAAACTGACCATAAAAAGGGGAAAACCATAATGATTGATCCCACTAATAAAATGAGATAGACGATCGTCAGCCCTTGTTTTCTATTTGTCATACGCCAACAATACCTCCCTAATCATTATAATGAACCCATTTCTTTTGCAACTTCATTTGAACGAATGTCAGGGCTAAGATAATCAGCAACAAGAAAATAACGATGGTAGACCCATAACCTTTGTTATAGTTTTGAAACGTATAGCGAAAGAACAAATAGACGATGGATTCTGTAGATTTGAATGACGGGCTTTCTGGAGTCAACATCATATAAATGTGGTCAAAGACCTGAAGCGAACCCATAACCGTCGTCACGGATACAAAAAATAACGTCGGGGATACCATCGGTAACGTAATATTAAAAAATTTCCTTACAGGTCCCGCCCCATCGATATCGGCAGATTCATATAGAGAGCGTGGGATATCCTGCAAGCCTGCGATTAAAATAATCATGTTATAGCCGACCATGCTCCAGATCCCCACAATGGCAATGGATATCAAAGCCAGCTTGGGATTTCCTAGCCAATCCTGACCCGGTATTCCGAAAAAGCCCAAAATCTGATTGAGCAGGCCGTATTGATTGTTATAAATCCACTTCCATACTAAAGCGACAGCGGCCGGAGCCGAAACAACCGGCAAAAAGTAAAGAGTTCGGACAATCCCTTTGCCCTTAATGTTTGTATTTAACAATACAGCAGTTATAAGCGAGATAAATATGCCTAGCGGAACTGTCAGCAAGGCATATAAAAAGGTATTACCTAGCGCCCCAAATACTTCCGTATCCTGAATCAACCGTTCATAGTTGTCCAAGCCTACAAATACGGGTGACTGAAAGCCCTTCACTTCGTTAAAGCTATAATACAGCGATTGCACCATCGGCCAGAGATACAATACGATAATCGCCAATATTGTCGGGGCAATAAAAAGATAACCATAGAACCAAGTAGTGAACTTACGATTTTTCAGAAAATGTTGTTGGTTAACCATTTTCATTAATTGTATCCCTCCTGCCATATCCCAAACTGATCACGCCATAAGAAGATATCATTGATCGATATTGGTACCTATTAGGTTCGCTAATAGGTACCAAATTGATCATCGACTATTTATTTAGGGCGTTGATCTCTTTCGCTATTTGTTTTAAACCGTCATCAACAGGCCGTTTCATGGAGAAGACTTCAGGCATATATTTGTGAACAACCGCCGATCCCTCATTGCTTGTATTAAGTCCAGGACTGCGATGTCCATATTCGATAACTTTTACGAATGGGGACGCATCAATGGTTTTAAAGCCGGCAACCCAAGGATCTGCTATATTTTCATATGCCGGGATGGAAATACCCAATTTCGCTCCAATCTCCTGCGCCTCTTTAGACCCCAGGTACTCCACAAATTTCAATGAGGCATCCTTATTCTTTGTTTTTGCTGAAACCGAGAACGCCATACCGCTGGCAATCGCAGCACGCTCTTTACCTTTCGGCAGCTCCGCCACATCGAAATTCAGATCTTTCACGGCAAGATATTCAGTCAACATCCAGGAACCGTCAAACACCATCCCGACTTTTCCAGATGAAAAATATTTATTGGGTGACAAGTTGGCAAAATCTGCGATAGTCGGCGAGTAACCTTTCTCAATAAAGGATACCCCATATTTCACAGCATCGATTGCTTCCTGCGAATCAAAGGTGCTGGTTTTGCCGTCCTTTGAAAACATGTCGCCGCCGTTTTGCCAAATTAGATTCCAATAAAAGTTTTGACCATCATTTTGTGCGGCAATACCGTAGATGCCCTTTGATTTATCCGTTATTTTCTGCGCCGCGTTCATCATGTCGTCCCATGTCCAATTGTCATTCGGGTAAGGTACCTTTGCTTGATCAAACAAATCTTTGTTATAGACTAAAGCCAAGGTTCCAACGTCTTTCGGCACTCCGTAATATTTACCGTCTACTTCAAAGTCATCTACTACATATTGCGGGAATTTGTCCTTGTTGGCTGTTTGGCTATTCGTTAGCATATCCGTCAAATCCATGAGCATGCCGCCCTGTGCATAATTCTCCACTTGGTCGGGATGCATGACTACGATATCCGGCATATCGCCGCCAGTAGCGGCTGCTTGAAGTTTCGTCCAATATTCGTTCCACGGAATGGTTTCTACCGTAATCTTGTAAGTTGGATTTTTGGCCATAAAATCGTCGGCCATGGCTTTAAGTCCGGGTTCCTGGTTTTTATCCCAGAAAAACATTTTTAATTCAACGTTTTGTTTGTCGCCTTTAGCAGCGTCTTCTTTCTTGCTTTCGGTACCCGAGTTGCATCCTACAAGTGCAAAAACCATCAAAGCACTTAGCAAAATACCCGTTATTTTTTTATACATGTTCAATTGCCTCCCCTTCATTTTCGTTTATGGATATATTGCTTACATCGACAAGTATAAAAGCGCTTTCAAATTAGTGCAATGTAATATATAATTATAAGATGAATTATATTATGATATTTTAAAAATTATTATATCTTTCTCAAATCTCTTAAGGAAGAAGACAATCCTTCACAACAAGGTATTTTAGAGCGTTTGTCGAATAATTCCAGATGAGTAAAATCCATTCAAGTCGATACCCTTTTCTTCATCATGAATTATATTATGATTTTTTCTTACTTACGAAATCGACAAATGAGTTAGGGGAAGTTTACATGGATCATATAAAAAAACAAGACGGCTACTTTTCAGAAAAATTGATCATCCTTCCAGATAATATTATTTCTGAATGCGCAATGCATCCGCTCATCCGACCTCTTTTTATTTCAGACATTGGATTTTTCCCGCGTTTGATATCTCACTATCATAAGCGCCCCACAGGCAGCGAAGCTCATATCGTGATCTACTGTATCACAGGAGAAGGGTGGGTTAGCCTTAATGGTCAAAAGAAGCAAATCATGCATAAAGGATCAATCATAGTTATTCCCGCTCATATGCCCCACGAATATGCCTCTTCAAAAACCAATCCATGGACTATTTATTGGTTTCATATGAAGGGGGAGAATGCCTCTGCATTTTTTGAAGGCATCGATCAATATGCTACACCTACCCATATAACCGTCGAGAAATCCACCACATTTATTGAGCTCTTTAATGAATGCTACGATCTTCTGGAGAAAGGATATTCGTTAAACCGAATTATTTACGTCTCTCAATTGGCCTGTCATCTCGCAGCTTTAATTCGATTCTCGCAGCAACAGCCACACATAAAATTGAATCATAAGAAGAAACACGATATTGAACACTCGCTCCAGTTCATGACAGAGCACTTGGAGACGAATATCTCCTTGCAAGAGTTAGCTGATCGTGCTGATCTCTCTGTCCCTCATTTTTCTTTACTATTCAGAAAAACGACTGGCTACTCGCCAATCGATTACTATTTGCGACTCAAAATACAGCTAGCCTGCCAACATCTTGACTTAACCGAGCAAAGCGTCAAAGAAATTAGCATTCGACTTGGGTTCAATGATCCTTACTATTTTTCGCGAACTTTCAAAAAAATAATGGGGAAGTCTCCTACCGATTATCGTAATACACGAAAGGGGTAACTTCAGCAATGTGTGGCGTCCTACAAATTTCAATAAGCACGTTCTATTATGAAGCGAAAGCGTTTCAGATTTGTCTTTTTAAAAAAGTCGCTTTGACAGGCTTTTCAGCCTATCAAAACGACTTGATATTTCTGTGAGCGTGTCGATTTTCTTTAATAAACGATAGGAAATTTAAGCTTCAACGAAAAATGTTTATCACCCTCATGTATGATCAATTTTCCTTGTTGCTGTTCCATTAATTTCCTTATATTTCCCAACCCTATTTTTGTACTTGCATTTTTTTCATTTTGCTCATAAATATGATTATCAAACTGAATCATGTAGTAGTGTTCATCGGCTTCGATGGATATTCGTATATTCTCTGTTTTATCGGCATACTTCATCAAGTTAGAAAATATATTATCGAAAATCCGTAATAAGGAACTTATATATACCTTAATCTTAAAGTCCGTCTCAGATACTGAAATCGTAAAGGTAAACCCTTGCTCTTCCAAAAGGAATGTTTTTTCAGAAATTAACTGCATAAACAGTTCGAGTGAATTAAATTCCTTCAACTCCATTTCCGGTTCATCCATATCACTTTTAAATGCCAAAAAGTATTCAAATAACCGGTCTGTCATTTGCTTCATCTGCTCACAGGTGGCCAGACATTTTTCTACATACCGATCATGTTCCTCTTGCGTTGACCAATGTTTTTCCTTCAGGATTTCTAAATAACCCGTCTGTGTTGTCAGTGGTGTACGAAGATCATGAGACAGAGCGGTGATCAACTCCTTGTTGGCAAGCCGCGCCTTTTCCTCTGTTTCTATTTGATTGATAAACGATACCCGCATATCATTCAGACTGCTTGCCAAGGACGTCAGTTCATCATTTCCTTGGACTGTGATGGCATACTTTAGATTCCCGCCCTCTAGTATTTTGATTTCTTTCTCTAGTAGGGTAATATAATTCAGCTTATTTCGTATCAACAGCGTAAGTATGACAATAAACAGCAGAACAGACATAACAACCTCTGCATAATATAAATTCACATATGTCCGGTAATCAAAAAAACCCATCAAATATGCAGTCGCTTCTGTATCGGAAAAAGTAATCGTGTACTTTTTAAACCACGGCATATCTCCATCAAAGCCATATCTTTCATACTCCGGCGTGTTGTACTGAGAAGAATTAAATACAATTCTATTATCAACGGATATTCCTACAAAAACGACCTTTTGTTCCTTAACCCATTTGAGAATTTTATCGGTATCTGTAACTGATAGCTTATTTTCTGTAATAAAATTTTGCAGCTCGGAGGCTGTTTGGTTGTTCTTTTTATCCATGTATTCTGATGTTTCAAAATAATGATCAAGAACAGAGGTAGTGGCAAATTGTAGGATAACAAAGAATATAGCTGAAATAGCCAATGAAAGCGTTGCGGCCAAGATAAGTTCCAAATGCAGTTTTCCTATCCAGGTTCTTTTTTTATCCAATATGATACCCCTTTCCCCATACGGTAACAATACGCTTAGGGTTCTGCGGGTCGTCTTCCAGCTTGAGGCGCAGCTTTCGGATATGCACCATCACCGTTCCGTTCGAAGTGTAGAAATAAGGCTCGTTCCATACGGATTCGTATAACATTTGTGTCGAGAAAATCTTTCTAGGGTAACTTACCATCAGCCTTAGGATCTGATACTCGATTTCGGTCAGATTTATTTCCTCCCCGTTAAGGAAAACCTCGTTAAAGTCCTTATTGATTTGCATGTCAGCAATTCTTAAATAATGATCGCGTTCGACAGTATCTTTTCCCTTATACTCATGGTACCTTCGCAGCAATGCCTTTACCCTTGCTGTCAGTTCAGAATGAGAAAAGGGTTTCGCAAGATAATCATCCCCACCCATCAGAAGGCCCATCGATTTATCAGAGTCCTGTGTTTTGGCGGTCAGAAAAAGAATAGGAACATTATAGTCTTCTCTGATCTTTTCACAGGTTTTTAATCCTGATATCCCCGGCATCATAATGTCCAAAATAACGAGGTCAATCGATTGATTCAGCAGTTCCAAAGCTTCTGTTCCATTCACTGCCTCGATGACATGGTATCCTCCACTTCTTAATAAAACTCTGAGTATTTCACGGATTTCCGGGTGATCGTCAACGATTAAAATATTTTTTTGATCCATGATAATTACCTTTCTCTCTTGCAGATAATTTTTTCCTTATCGAGCTATTATCAATGTAACTATATCTATGATACCTGACTGTGATCTTCAAGCAAATCTTTAATACCCTCCAACTCCTATCATAAGGAGAACAAGTTCAATAGATCCGGCAATTCCGATGATCATGTTCCCCTTCCTGTTCGGTTTTTTAACTTTTATCGGAAGCAAGAAACATATGGCCATACAAGCTAATCCGAAAGAATATACGAAGGATTGATTCATCATCGAACTTATTACATAAGTTACAGGGATGATGATTGCTGCTGTCGTTACTGGAAGTCCTTGATAGGTTGATCTTGCAGCCGTAGTATCTCTCTGTCTTTCTTCTTCATTCACATTGAAGTAGGCAAGGCGGATCAAGGCGCACAATACATAAATACATGCGATATAAAAGTAGCCCTTGCTTACCTGGTTAAGGCAATATCCAATGACCGCGGGCAATACACCAAAACTAAGGAAGTCGCTTAACGAATCAATCTGGATTCCAAAGCGCTTTTCCGAGCTCGTCCTGGTTCTGGTGCTGGCAATTTTCCCATCAAACATATCACAAACTCCCGAAAGGATAAGGCAGATCACCGCGCCTTTTACATCTCCATTCATTGCATTCATGATCCCTGCGAAAGAAATCAGCATTCCTAAATAAGTAAGCACTACTGTGTAGTTATAATAACCAATCATATGTTCCTCCTCAATTCAATGCGAAAACGCCGAAAAATATGCTGTACAGTAATATACACCATGGCTTCGCGGTAATGATAATCCATGTAAATTTTTTTGCACTCATCTTAGTCAAACCTGAAAAAAAGCAGAAAAAGTCATCCGGTGCAAACGGTAATAAGATCATGAGCCAAAGCGTCAGCGAATAACTTTTTTTATTGCTGATCCAGCATGCGTACTTCTCATATTTTTCTTCTTTAATGATACTCTTTACAAGTTTAACGCCGTATTTTCTGGTAAGCCAAAAAGCGGCAATAGACCCTGCACTAATTCCAATAAAATTACAAATGAATCCCACGACAGGTCCAAACACTACCGCTCCCACAGCGCATCCTAACCAGCCCGGAAGGACTGGAACTACTACTTGAAGTGCTTGGAAGAGTGTCAGCGTAATGGGTCCCCACCAACCAAGCTGCCCGATATATATTTGAGATGCTGACATAGAGCTAAAAGCCCCGTCAAAGTATCCTTTTAAAATAAACAGAGCGGGAACTAAAAGTAAAACAACGGTCGCAATCAGGAATCCTTTTTTTATTTTGTTACTTGCATCCAAGTTACCACTTCCTCCTTTTGTTACTGTAGATTACTGAAATCAATACTACAGGAAGAAGCTTAATAGATTGACTATATAATTCTTAAAGTTTCTTAAACTTGAAGCATACATCACATTCAATAGTCTGATGTCTAGGTATGGAGGCTAGGGTAGTGTTCATATCTCCATCCTACTTGCTTACGAATGCTTATCCTCCGCCGACGGATATTAGAAGTTCCCTCAGAAACGAAGCCCTCTTCCCGATAGTGTTGAATTATAGATCTGGAGTATGTGTAATATAACTGCTTTTGGCGAACGCACAAAAAAGGCTCCATGCAACATGCATAAGAGCCTTGCTATCGTATTTCATACCAGGTTTACCAATGATGATGACAACAGTTACGGTTCTCTACTTTTTTTGAGCAATACTGTCACATCTCATCTAGACATTGCGAACCACCAAGCACTCCACACGTATCGAGTACTGACAGTAAAATAAACAAAGATGTGGCTGAATTCAGCTAATACTAACTTACAAATTTAAGTTTTCCCCAGAGAGTAACCTTAAGTTATCCCCGTTTCAGCTTTAATAAATACACTGGCAAATATGCTGCAATTAACATAGGTATAAACAGCTTCACTTGGAAGATCATGATTAAAAGCAACAAAACTGCCAGCGGCTTCCGGAGTACTGCACTGGTTAGAGATGTAGTGACTATGGCAATGGATGTTACCGGATCTATCGAGAATAACGACGCAATTCCATAGCCTATGCTTACCCCTGCAAAAATAATAGGAAAGATATGTCCTCCACGCCAACCAGAGGCTAAACAAAATTCAGTTAAAAATAGCTTTAAAATACCTATTGCCAATAATAAATAAACTGACATATCGGTCCACTTAGCAGCTAATTCGGTTAACTCATGCTCCCCCGAAAATAAAGTAATAGGGAGAATCGTACCGACTAATCCTAGTACTATCCCGCCAATAACAGCTCTAATGACTTTATAATTTTCAAGTGGTTTAAGTACTTTTTGGGCACTATGACTAAATAATTCATATAATTTTGCAAGCAATACTCCTAAAAGGATCAGCGGAATTATAGCTAATATTTCATATCCGCCTAATGTTGGTGTACCAAAGTCCGCTATGGAAAATTGTCTGTTATCTATTTTGGATAATAGAATAAATACAGAAAAACCTGCGGCAGTAGTTAATGAATATACAATTGTCTTTATTAGCTTAATATACCTTGATTCTTTATTATCTTCAAACAATGTACTAACTCCAAATAGCGGCGCCCTAAAAACCATACCCATTGTTGTCTCAATACTATATTCGATGATGATATCTCCATGTTCATTTAATACAGATTTTTTCTTTACTAATGATTTCAAAACATCTCCTGCCCACGTAGAAAGGCCTCCTACAATCCCGACCAAAGCCGCCTCGGGACCAAGACTGGCTCCAAAAGAAAGTACACAAATTGCAATTATGGCGCCCTTAAACACTGATCTGTAATCAATTCTTTTTGTTTGCTTGAATTCTGCTACTACCTCATCTGTTAATCGCGGATAATTACCAAGGTACTTTTGAGATAAACCTATCAAAATACCGCCAACTACACTCACGATTAGTGTCCAATATCCAATATCAATTACATTCGGCAAATCAACCCATAAAAAGCGAGTCGTTACAGAAAGAATAGCGAGAAAGCTCCATACGAAAAGCCCAACAATCCCTCCTGTAACGATGCTATATAGAATAAAAGTACCTGCTCCTAAAAACTTCATTCTCTTATTGCCCCACTTTCCTAATAAGCACAGATCCTGATGCATAAATAATTTCTGACGTTGCCACAGGTAGGGCTCGTTAAAGTTTAATTATTTCTTAACAATACTGATGTTATACGTCTCAGCAGAGCGATAGTTTCCACATGTGTCGAGTGTCCAGTGAGAAAACCAGTAAGCGCCGATCCCCCGAAATGCCTACAGAAAGATTTCGAATTATATATTAACACTAAAACCCACTTTTAGGGAGATAAGAATTGCAGATTATTCCTCATCATTAACCTAAGAAGGCAATCGAACGTTTTACTTTTCTTGCAAATGCAACGGGATTATCGATCGACTCCCAGTGAATATACATAAGCCGTGGATTCTCAAACAGCCAGTGATTATGGACTGCTGTTACTTTGATCCCGTTCCTGCGAAGGTTTGACAGCAATCGATTGACTTGATTCTGAAAAAGGGCTGTTTCCCCTAAACACAGTGCGCGGCCTGAACTGTCCAGTGATTCAAACGAGAACAATTGATAACGGACCAATGGAGATGTGGTAACTCTTCCTAAAATTGAGGCGTTTATTTTCCTGTTTCTGGTGACAAAACAAACCGGCCCCTTTGTAATTTCATGCTCGGTTCCACCTAAAATGGTTGAAAATTGGTTACATAGTCTTCTAAAACGGGGACTTGCTTTCACTTGTTCGACCATTCGAAATCATCCTTTCAGAATAAGTTAAGAATACAATTTCATCGTTCCACTGCATTAACCCAAGAACGCAATGGAGTCTTTGGTTTTTCTAGCAAACGCAATAGGATTGTCAATGGCTTCCCAGTGCATATACATTAAACGAGGGTTTTCATTTAGCCAGTGATTATGAAGCGAAGTCACTTTAATCCCACGTTTACGGAGATTCGACATCAATCGATTCACTTGATTTTGATGTACGGCAGTCTCGCCCAAACAAAGCGCGCGGCCCGACTTATCAAGAGATTCAAACGAAAACATTTGCATTTGCACCAAAGGCGAGCGCGTTCTTCTTCCCAGGATCGTCTCCCTTAAGTTCGTCATGCGCATGACAAAACAAACCGGACCTGCATCAACTTCCGATTCACCACCTAGAATTTTTCCGAATTGCATACAAAGTCTTTTGAATTGCGGGCTAACCTTCACTTTTTCTGCCATATAAATCCTCCTTTACTCATTTTCGAAATATCTTATGACCAAAGAAGAAAAGTGTATGGACGAAACACTGAGTATAAACGAATAAAATAGGTTGTAGCGTTGATCATTCTCGCACTTACCCCGAAAATCCAAAACTCTTGTCAAAAGAAAAAGCCGAGCGAAAAACAGGATATATACCTGAATCTCGTCAGCTTAGGGGGGACATGTATCATGTCTATCGAATGGTACGCAACTTGAGAAATTGAAACGAGATAACTCTTTGGATTGTTGATTATCAAGACTTTATCACAAGATACATAGGTGTCAGCATCTAACTCAATTCGGATTCATGCGAAACTAAATAACCAGTCACCGATGGATTTCCGGTGACTGGCTACTTAAACTTGTAAGGTGTTTAAATCCGTATCACAAACGGACTCGGTCCCGTTAAGGGGATTTTTTTCTGCAAATTGTTTTATGAAATACGGGTGTATTCCCTATTTGCTGTTTCCAACATAGATTTCCAATCAGCAAACTCCGTCTCCCTAACAACATGACGATCAAAAAGTTCGTCAGGTATGTTATCGACATCTTCTTCTGTCTTTACTTGAAAGTTCCCTTTGATTAAAAACTCGTTGAAACTCTTGCAACTGGAATACTTACTCATGAAATCTTCATTAAACAACTTCTCTAAAGATATTTGATTGGGATCTTCTTGATTCGTTTTCTGACCTTGTAACTCATTCATCAATTCTTCCATTGTCATTGGTTTTTGTCTTCTCAAATTACCGCTCCTAATTTTCTATTATGGTTTTAGACTATCATGTTAATCCAAAAATCACGTGTATCCTATAATCTTAACATAATTTCCACTTTTTCACCTTTCACTTTTCACATAAAAACAATTTATTCTCGTTTATCGCATTGACTCATCAATCCAAATACCGCCATTCTGCACTAAAAAGGGCTCCTGCTGAATACAGGAGCCACTTGCCCATAGTGTTTGGCGTTTCTTCTTCCATCCTAAAGTGATGCCTTAATTTCAACGTTGATCAGTAATACTCCTTATAGCTCGGGTTACAATCCGCTTCGTTTCCTTGGTATCTGAAATTATCAACCAGTTGTCACAGATTTGCCGTACCCATGCTGGATTGCTTTTACTAGCATCATTTAACCAATTGCTTACAGAATCCTGAACGTATTTTGCCTGGTCAGACATAAGCGGTTCTAATAGCGGAAGTGCAATCGCTGGATTTTCTTTGAGCGCTATAATATGCTTCGCCCATACCCCATGTGGTCGTGTCAATTCGATCGCAAATCTCCTAATATTCGTATCTTGATCATGAACCCAGTCCTCTAACAATGCAATGGATTCGCTCAACTCTGCAATCACCGATTCCCTTAAAGCCATCCAAGAAATCTCACGCACCCCAAAATGATCATCAGCTGCAAAAGGACGTATTGCTGTTAGTTTTTGATCTAGACTCCATTGTGGATTCTGACCAACCATATAAGCAGCCCAGCACCGAACACTATCGGAACGATGCTGTGCTAAAGCTGTGAATACCCGGGATTGTTCCACCTCTGATTTGCAGTCCAATACTTGTTGCCACTCCCGCGCGATAGCCGGTATGAGCTTCATTATTTTCTTTTCCGATGAATCGCGCAGCCTATGTAAAATAGGTTTGGATTCCTGCCCAAAACCTAGCTCGTCCAGCACATTTTCCAACAGCACAAGATGATCCACAGCAAGCCATTCCGTTAGATTTACAGTCTGTAATTCTCCTTTATGCAGTAGTTCTACAACCTCAGCGGGAATATCGCTAACTTTTCGAGTTCCCTTCCTATGCTCCATAGAAATCGTCCCTTCACCTATGATTTTAAAGGCTTGGATAACCTTCTTGTTATATCTAGGATCGGGTATTTCTAAAAATAAAGATGTAATCTCATTTACAACTCATAATCTTTATAACTTTCTTTCCAAGACCTTATCACGATGGATAAGTATAGTTCTGAACCCTGTCTGAATCACTTCAGCTTTCACCAATTCTTGCAATGCCACAGTAACCGCTTCTCTGCTCGCACCAATCAAATTAGCGATTTCTTGATGCGAAAGAGGAACATTGATTTTGTAATAATTGTCCTCGTTTTTAACCCCAAGCTGATCAGATAGCTTTAAAAGAACGCACAATATTTTATCATGCAGATTTCCGATGGCTAGATTTTGTGTTAACTGACTCATACTTTTTATGCGATCACTCAATACTTGAAGTAGTGACTTCAAAAATCTAGGTCGGTGAGAGATGAATTCTTCAAATCTTGTAGGATCAATTGTGCAGATATGACATTCCTCGATTGTTTCAATGTAATGTTCCCTAGTTCCAAAAGAAATCACATCCATTTCACCAAAAACATTGCCTTCACTGAGGATATCCGACGTAAATTGCTTACCGTCTGCGTTCAATTGGTATAAGCGAACCTTCCCCTTTTTCACAAAAAACAATCCTTCAGAAAAGGTTTCTGGTGTTTGTATATATGTATTTTTCGGGACTACTGTTATTCGAGTTAACTCTTCCATTTCAATTAGATCATCAAGTTCTAACACTTGAAGCAAATTGAATTGAGATAAATAATGAATATTCTCCATTGCCCCTCCTGTGTAAAACGTTATTCATTCCAGTATACCTCACAAAAAAGCCACGTCCTAAGGACGCAGCTTATTAATTTAACGATTACTTGCTTCCCAGCGCGATACTTCTTCACGAACACGAGGGGCTACTTCCGTTCCCAGCAGTCTAATCGCCTTCATAACATCCTCATGAGGCATTGTACCGTGGGGCACATGTAAAAAGAATCGCGTAATCCCCACATGCTTGCGCAGATGAATGATTTTGTTAGCTACTGTTTCTGGATCACCTACGTATAAAGCGCCATCAAAGCTGCACGCTGCATCATAATCGGAACGATGGTATGGTGGCGTCCCTTTTTCCTTCGCCCGCACATTGGTCCGAGCATGCGTTGAAGGGAAAAACTTCTCCAGTGCTAACTCATTAGTCTCAGCAATGAACCCGTGAGAGTGTGATGCAATGGGCAAGTTTGAAATATCATATCCGGCTTCAGCCGCTGCTTTTTTGTAGAGCTGCACATGTGTCGCATAATCAAGCGGTAGAACATTCCCAATTATCGCTAAAACAAAAGGCAAACCTAGTGATCCTGTGCGGATCGCAGACTCTGGACTTCCTGCACTTCCAATCCAAATCGGTAAAGGATCTTGAACCGGTCGTGGGTAAATACCCAGATTGTCTATAGCCGCTCGATGTTTGCCGCTCCAGGTTACTTTTTCTGACTTTTGGATGGCTAATAACAATTCCAGCTTTTCATTGAACAGTTCTTCATAATCTTTCAGATCATAGCCGAATAATGGAAAAGACTCTGTAAACGAACCACGGCCGATCATAATCTCCGCACGTCCATTCGAAATTCCGTCCAGCGTTGCAAAATCCTGAAATACCCGTACCGGATCAGCTGAAGACAGGATCATTACGGCACTGGTCAACCGAATCTTGGAAGTCAACGATGCAGCCGCAGCTAACACAACCGCCGGTGATGAAGCCGCATAATCATGACGATGATGCTCACCCACTCCGTATACATCTAGTCCCACTTGTTCAGCAAGTACAATTTCCTCCACTACTTCACGTAGCCGTTCTGCATGACTTATTGTCTCACCCGTTTGGACATCGGGCGTTGTCTCGACAAAGGTACTTATTCCAAGTTCCACTTTTCATTTCCTCCTAATGTCTGCGCGTTGCATTATTCTCTGGTTGTAAATGGTTAATTATTCATGATCACTTTTAAGCAAGAAGTCAATTATAATAGGATTCCCCGATAATTCCAACTATTTCAGATCCCCTCGATAATAAATCGGTATGAGGAGCCCTTAATTTAATGATTTAGGCCATTTCTGCTAGATTATCGAACTCTGATGCAGCTATTTACTCCAAACTCAAATAGCTGCATTACGGTCCGTAACGGCAGGGCTACGTGCTATCTGGCTGCAACACAACAATTAAACTGGGATTACGCCGCTAATGTGCGAGAGATTAGCTAATGCATTGCAATCACGAAGTTGGTTTAATTGTATTTTGTGCAACTACATTAACTTTGAAGGTAGTTTATTGGGATTTAGTTGCACTCTATACACTTAAAAATGAACATTTACCTCCATATGGCGGAATTCTCGAAAAATAGTTGTACAGGTATGCAATTAAACTGGGACTAAGCCGCAAACGAAAAAGCGCAATTGTACTTTTTACAACTATTTAGCTTTTTTAACGAGAATTGAGGGGTAACTAGTGCGATGTAATGGTGATTTACCAAGAGAATATTAAAAGACCACTAATCACCTGAAAAACGGAATGTTAGTGGTCAATTTTTAGCTAGTTTATGTTCCCAATACTCGAGCTTATGGACTTATCCAGCGGTTTCGGGGGTTTTCTCTGATTGATCCCAATCCCAATTCGACCGAATACATAGGCTCCGCCTGGAATACGATTCGCTAAGTTCATTATGATCGCCGAACCCACTACACATCCCACAAATTGTTGTAGAACACTGAATAGTCCAAGGTTTTGCAATCCGAACGAAGAAGGAAGTTTGACGAATAGAGCCAACAGCAACGGATGAAGCAAGTATATGCCGAAGGAGTATCTACTGCTCCACTCCAGCACACGCGGCACTTTTTTCAATGAAGAAGCAACTGTGAAGAGTAATAGAATCATACTCATAGCGAATAGTAACATATCAATTCTCTTGGAGCTATGCGCTGTAATCCAGCCTTGCCCATTCACGAACAGCACAAGCGCCCCAGTTACAACCGGAAGAATGTAGACGGCTAAATGGAACTGTTTTAATTTTTCCCGGAACCAACTCTCATTTCGCCCCAAGTAATAAGCCACAGTAAAGTAGAAAATCCACCCCGGAGAGAAAACCCAATACAATTTATCCCAGATATAATGAGCGGCTACCGTATCCACGGGCTTGGTGACGTTGAAGAAACCCAAGTACACTACGTTTATTACGAACGATGCAATCAGCATAGTGCGGGGAGTGAATTTTTTTGCATGCTTTTGAAACAAGATGAACAAGCCATAAAACTGAAAGATAATGAGGATAAAGTAGCCGTGAAAATCTCCGAGTAACAAATGACGCCAGAGGTAATACCAAAAAGCCTGAAGAAGTGGAATACCTTCGCTGCTCGACATGTCCAGTCCTTTTAATCCTGCGTACAAAGCCCCGAAAAAAAAGTAGGGAAGTAAAATGTACTTAATCCGCTTCTCCCAAAATCTCGCAGGAATTCCATCTGGGTAAGCAAACGACAATACGAATTGGGAGATAAATACGAATACCGGCGTGCCAAATGTCAGCAGTAGACCAACCGACTCTACCCAAGGCGTATTTCCGTCGTCATAGACTCGATATAAAGCATGCAGCAACGCTATACTTAAGCAGGCTATGCTACGCAGAACAAACATTTCCGAATTCAATTTTCGTTCCATGGGGATGACCCCTTTCGATATTTACGATTAGTGATCCACAGCATTTCCTACAGTTAATCGGGCAGCGATCGTCTTCTTGAGCCCCTTGTAGAGGTCATGATTAGGAGACCAGGACATCAATTCTTGTGCTTTGCTATTGTTTAAATAGCTGTGAAGAATATCGCCTGGCCGAGCTTGTTCATAGGTTGTCTGGGATTCACGTCCCGTAATGCTGCCTATCATCTCCACAACAGTATTAATCGAGGTAGCTACTCCGCAGCTAATATTCATGGTCTGATTATCTACTTTGTCATCCGAAAGTGCCGCATCTACAAACGCCTGTGCCACATCCTCAACATAGACAAAATCCCGTGTCTGTTCACCATCCCCATAGATCAAGAGCTCTTTGCCTTGCTTCATGCGATCCAGAAAAATCGAAACTACACCAGCTTCACCATGCGAACTTTGCCGAGGTCCATATACGTTAGCAAGACGAAGTATCGTATACTTCAGCCCATGCATGCTGGCAAACATCCGAATGTAGGTCTCAGGAACACTTTTGGATACGCCATAGCAGGACTCAGGATTCAAGGGATGTTTCTCATCAATGCTCAAATATTCAGGGTTCCCATATACAGCCGCCGAC
This sequence comes from Paenibacillus sp. FSL K6-0276, assembly GCF_037977235.1. Classification (NCBI taxonomy): domain Bacteria; kingdom Bacillati; phylum Bacillota; class Bacilli; order Caryophanales; family Paenibacillaceae; genus Paenibacillus; species Paenibacillus sp. FSL K6-0276. The sequence goes on from NZ_CP150276.1 coordinate 3,494,884, forward strand.
GAGGCGTATACGATCTTTTCAACATGATGAGCTTCGCACATTCGCAGGACGTTTAGTGTTCCGACAATATTCACGTTCGCATCAAACAACGGATTCCGCTGTGATTCCCTTACGTCAATCTGTGCTGCTAGATGAATGACCACATCCGGCTTCTCACGGCTAAAGACTTCGCCCAGTGTCTCATCCCGAATATCGTATTGATATAGAAGTGCGGAAGGATTTCTATAGAATGAGCCGGAGGCACCCGATAAATTATCTACAATTACAGTTTCTATACCCTCTCTTATGAGCCGATCAACAACATGAGACCCAATAAAGCCAAGCCCCCCAGTTACTAGTACTTTCAAATAAAAAACTCCTTTCGCCCTATAAGAGTGCTCTTTGTACAGGCATCTTCTTAAAGTTCACATAAAATACTAAATCAAAGAATAAAGGAGTGAAGTATATGGCAACTGCCCCTATTCCAGATAATTCTGTAACAACGTCCGTAATTGTGGACGGCGCAGTCACTTCTATTAAATTAGACCCTGAGACTAACGGTTATGTGAATGTCCGATCATATGGAGCCGTAGGGAATGGTCTCAAAGACGACACAGTCGCGATTCAAAATGCAATCAATGCTGGAAACATCAAACGTAAAGTTGTTATTTTCCCGCCTGGTGTATACAAAGTCTCTTCTGGTCGCATGCGTAATCCTTCCAGCCTTGAATGGTGGTGTCTTCGCATTCCATCCGGAACCAATCTAAGCTTTGAACCAGGGTCCAAGCTGTTACTAGCATCGAACCCACCTTCAGATACTAGAGTACTTGTCATCTTAAACGCCGCTAATATCACGATAACCGGCGCTCTCGAAATCGATGGAAGTGCTTCGACTGTGAAATCAACCGTCAACGATCAACTTCACGGCTTGTTCATTTCTTCTTCGCAAAATATATCCATCGAATCGGTCTACTCCCATGATTGCTACGGTGATAATATTTTTATTGGAGGTACGGAAGAAGTTCCATCCGTTAATGTGCAGATCGGGTATGCGCGCTGTGAGACGGCTGGACGAAAGAACTTCGTCATCCATTTTGTAGATCAGCTTCATGTCAACAGCGCAGTCCTAAACAACAGTCGCGGTGGAGCGCCTAGCTTCAATGGGGCCAACTCGTTAGATTTGGAACCCGACGAATTCAAGGGAACGCGCAGCTTTTATCAACGCTTCGACTCCTTAACTACCATTGGTTTCGGTAATGATCTGTCAGCAGGACTTACAGATGAAATCGCCAGACTCTGGACCCTGGACATCGGTTCACTTGATATGCGTGTTAGTGGATCCGTAAGTCCAGCATTACTGTCTTATGGACTGACTATGAAAATTAGTCATTTGTCTATTCGTTCCACTGATCATAAAGCTAGTTACGGTTTACAGACGATTTATTCACAATTTATCGATATAGCGAGCGCTAAGTTCGACGGCATTGGAGGTCCTGCCATTTATGCTGCGTTCAATGCTTCCGGAGGTAGACCAAGATTGCATATTGGATCTTTAGGAATGTACGGCTCAGGCTCCAACTTAGCTAGCGGAGTCCGAATCGACGGAGGAGATCTTTATGTGGGGACGATGGATGCACAGGACTTAATGGGTAGTACCTTGTACTTGTTCACAACGCAATCAGACACGATGGTTACTGTCGACAATATGATTGTCCGTAACAGCGGAACTAATCAGGTAGTGCTAGTCTCTTCTTATGGTACAGCTAAACCTTCCTTGCTCCTGAACAATGTGGCAGTGTTCGATACTCGTGCTGTAAAGGTAAAACGCATTCTAGAATTCGAAACGTTGGTTGCTATGCAGGGTACGTCTCTTGGCACCTTGTATAATCCGTATTCACTAACTGAATGGTTCTCTACCTATGGCAACTTCAAACGAGCGATTCGACTCGTTGGGGGTACATTACTTCCCGCAGTATTCATCGTGGAAGGTTCGCCCGAGGGCACCATAACCGCTCCGGTTGGCAGTCTAGCTATGCGAACAGATGGTATACCAAAAGCCACTTTTTATGTGAAAGAAAGCGGAACCGGTGCTAACGGTTGGGTTGCCAAGTAAACTTTCAGCGGTTCTGAATGCATGACTCTATCGCATCCATTACACGTACCAGATCATCATCCGATAAGGAACTTCCAGAGGGTAGACATACACCTTTTGTGAACAATTGATCAGATATACTATGTCCCTCCATGTATGGATAATAGATGGCGTTCTCGAACAGAGGTTGCAAATGCAATGGCTTCCATACAGGTCTAGCTTCTATATTGTTAAATTCAAGGCACTTTAAGAGTTGATTAGCGGAGAATCCAGCGATCTCTTCATCAATCGTTAGCGCACTTAACCAGCGTGTACTACGACAATCTGGCGCTTCCGGCATGAAATGAAGACCCGGAACGGATCCCAATCGCTCTAAGTACGTTTGACTAATATGTCTACGCCGTTCGACTCTTTCCTCAAGCAGTTCCAATTGACCGCGGCCTATAGCTGCCAATAGGTTACTGAGCCGATAGTTGTAACCCATTTCGGAATGCTGATAGTGTGGTGCAGCGTCACGTGCTTGTGTAGACCAGAAACGAGCCTGATCTAATGCATCGGTATCATCCGACACAAGCATGCCTCCACCTGAGGTTGTAATGATTTTATTACCGTTGAAAGAATAGATTCCGAATCGGCCCCAAGTACCACTTGCCTTTCCGTGGTAAAAAGCGCCCAGCGATTCAGCAGCATCTTCTATCAAAGTAATACCATATCGATTAGCGATTTCTACAATAGGCTTCATGTCTGCGCTCTGTCCGTATAAATTGACGACAATAGCTGCTTTAGGCAGTAGCCCTTTGTCATTCAAATCTTGGCAGGCTCTCTGAAAGGCTAGTGGACACATGTTCCACGTCTCTGGCTCTGAGTCTACGAATACAGGCTTAGCCCCCAAATATAGAATAGGATTAGCACTGGCTACGAACGTTAGCGTCGAACAAATCACATAATCTCCTCGGGAGACGCCAGCTAGACGAAGTGCGAGATGAATTGCCGCTGTTCCAGAGCTTAACGCAAGCGCACCCTTTGAACCTGTATATTCTGCCATCTCTCTCTCGAAAGCATCGACTTGCGGTCCAATAGGAGCGATCCAGCCAGAATGAATTGCATCCTCTAAATAGGCCTGTTCACGTCCACTTACATGCGGCGGGGATAACAAGATTCGTGGTAGAATGCTTGGTTGACGAATACTCATGCCTTGCTCCTTTCTCCATTTGGATGCTTTCATCCAGATGGAATACATATCAAATTGATTTATTTATGAGCGTGGTCCATGATATTTTGATTCAAAAAAGACGGATTCCGATATAGTGGAAAATAATTCCCGGCTAACCCAGTGTCACAGAGCGATAAAATGCGATCATACACTTCAGGAAAAAATATTCGCTTACCAAGGTAATAGTCCAGTGGTTCTAGTTGAGTAGCAAATTTTAGTTTGAACTGAAATAGTTCGTCGTTGCCGTTATATCCCCCACCCAAATGAAATCTTTCGTATCCATTCTCCATCCCCCACACGGCTGCTGAGTGGATGAGAAATTTGGTTGGTGACCACTGCAGATAGGCCCGATCCCAACCGCATAAGTGATAATGCATCCATGGTCCATCATGAAGCACAATACTGGCCGCTACAGTTTTCTCCCCATCCATCGCCTCGAACAACTCTACCCGCCCGTCTAACAAACGGCTTGTATCTTCTATAAATTTTTTGGGGAAATAATAGAAGGAATCTGCCTGTAAATCATTTAACGTTCTGTAATATAATTCGGTGAAAATCTCGATCCGATCCCTTAGATCCGACTTTCGAATGGTTAATGGAGATGACTTTGTTTTGCGAATATTTCTTTTATGATTGCTGCCATAATTCTGGATAAGTGCTGACTCCGAGCCAACCGTCAAATCCATATAAGCTGTATTCCGATTCAACTCTGTAGTAAGCCCATTTTGGTATTCGGTGGCATTACCTATTAACGGATGAAATCTTACAAACTCGGTCATGATCCTTTTCGCTTTGCAGTATTCGGTGAACGCTTCACTGAACTGTCGGTACAGCTCCGTTCGTTCAGCTCCTGGCGGCACATTCGATATCGGTCCCCCGTATCCATAAGGTGTGCTAATGTCGTACCACTCACCTTCAAGCCCCAGTTGAATTATTGCGGGAAGATGGCTTATGGAGCGAAGCAAGTATGGATAAATAATAAGCTGGTCACCCTGCTTAAATACAAATAGCTCTGCCTGTTGATGATCATCATCCTCGAACAGCCGAAAAAAATCAGCAGAGAAATAGATATCTTTTCTTTCCATCTGATTCAAATAAGCATCCCATTCTTCAGAATGCGAGCTATTAAGAACGAGGAAATTACTCATACGTCGCCTCCTAAAAGTTATGTTAGCGTATGCTTCCTTGAGGTACTTCGACAAAACTTACTTCGGAAGCATTCGCTGCTAATCCAATATCTTGATCATACGTATACTTTCAGTGCTTAAGCTTAGCTCGGGGTCTCTCTCACGTAAGAATGCATCGGATGAGAGTAACAACAACCTTCTCTCCCGGTCTAGGTCGAGTAACACATCGGTCAGTTGATAACCTCCATCCCACTCTCCACTTTGCAGTTGGATGCGAAAATACTGCTCGCCGAGCCGACCTACGACAGAAGTCTTCTGCTTCGTTCTAATCCTAAAAGAAGAGAATCCGTACTTTAGATGATGTGCCTCTGCCATTGGGTAATCATCAATGATGTACACCACTTCTTCGTCATCTATATGTGCTCCAGTAGCAGTAACATCCGCACTTGCCGCTACTGAACGATCCAAATCCCTCACGTACCAATAAGTACGTCCTTCCTCTGTAAAGCCAAGGCGAAGATACCAAGCATGAGCCTGTTCATTCCATGAGAACACATCAAGTACCAGCTTCTGGATGCCATCCTTCTTGGCTAATTTCTCTCCGTAAGCCATGAGCATTCCGCCAATGCCATCCTTACGATAGGCCGCATCCACATTCAAGTTATTCAGAACTAACATCTGTTCCATTCTTCGCCATTCAGCGAATCCAATGAGAACATCTCCAATATAGGCTCCAATCAACAATGTGGCTGAATGGCCTCCACACTTACAAGCCGCTTGCAGATACGCTGGATAACCTGCACAAGCAAATATCGTTTGATTGTAAACATGCTCCGGTAAGTTGCTCTTCAAGAGCCGGCATGCATGATTAATATCGTCTTCATGCAGCGGTCTAAACTGCACATTCATGCCTGGCCCTCCTTTTTATTCAGCCTATACTCATCCAGAGGTAGGCTATGCCGACCTGGATTGGCTACAACATCATCTTGTCGAATCACCTTCAATACGGTCTTACATAATATGAGAGCATCAAGTCTGAAACTTAGCTTCTCGACATAGGTGACATCATACGAAAGCCGGTCTTTCCACGATGAAGTATTGCGTCCTGACACCTGTGCCAATCCCGTAATTCCTGGTCTTACAGAGAATCGCATCCTCTCCAGTTCGGAGTAATAAGGGCTGTAACGCATGAGCAAGGGTCTTGGGCCAATCAGGCTCATTTCTCCCTTCAGAACATTCACCAATTGCGGTAGCTCATCCAGACTTAGCTTCCGGATTATTCCGCCAAACTTGATATATCGCCGCTCATCCGGTAACGGCTGGCCCTGCGTATCATACAGTTCAGCCATGGTCCGAAATTTGTAGATGAAGAAGGGTTTCTCTCCCCGTCCTGGTCGCTGCTGCTTGAACAAGATTGGGCTTCCAAGCTTCATTCGAATCAACAACGCCACCACAGCCATGACTGGACTAAATATACATAACATAACGATCGCTCCTACAATATCGAAGCCTCGTTTCATATGGCGATACATGTCAGTACTCCTCCCGCCTTTCTCTTAATCCGTAAAAAGACGTTCCGTAAGCGACTTTACTTCTTCCGAATCTGCACTCCAGTAGTACACCTTAGTTCCGACTAATGGATCAGGTGCGAAACTGTTTTTACCCGGAATCTGCTCGTATGTGAAATCCTGAGAAGCTATCCCCTTGAACAACCAAGCTAAGCTGAGCAAATCACTGTCGCTGAAGCTTGTATCGATAATGTCTTTCTTTTCATGAAGTAATAATCCCGCCAGATCCGGAAGATGCTCAGGGCTCAACAGCTTATTGGCCACAGCTCTAACGATATTAAATTGCTCCTCTTGACGACTAAAGTCACCATCTGGAGTCGAGTGCCGCTCCCTCGCTAGGTAGAGTGCATGCACGCCATCCAGATGCTGCTCACCTTTCTTGATGGTAATCTCTGGGGTTATGGTCACATCCTGATCGATCACCATATCAATTCCGCCGATAGAATCGACGAAATCACGTACACCGGAGAAGTTCGTTTTGATGTAATGATGAATGGGGATATTCATAAAGTCGCTCACCGCTTGAATAAGCGTCAGCGTTCCTTGCTGATTCCCACCCTTGGACTCCCCAACAATATGAGCATGATTAATCTTGGTATATCCGACATTTTGCACATAAACCCTTGTGTCTCGCGGCACTGAGACAATATTCACCTTTCGCTGATCCGGCATCACATGCGCTACCATAATCGTGTCAGCACGTGAGCTTTCCCCGCCCCAGGTGTCGGTTCCAATTAACACAACATTGAAGGATGATGTTTTTTTGTCTGTTGCCGCTGGTGTTGCTGTAGGCGGAGGTGTAGTCGGTGGCAGTGCAAGCTCATTCGTATTTTGAGAGTTATTCGGAGTGCCATCCGACTGCGTCTTCCCCACAGGTACCAAAGAAATTTCAGAATTAGGTATCGTCAAGGGATTAAGGACAGCCTTCTGGAAGCGATGTTCAGGATTTAGCACCCCTCTGATCCAGATGCCACCAACGACAATCACAATAAGAAAACCAATCAGGGCGAATCTTCCAATTCGCCTCATGACTATACGCTTTCTTGTGAATTCCCGGTCTCGCTTGCCAGGCAATCTTTTTTTCCAACTACTCATAATCCACTTCATCACTCAGATCCCCGCACGAACTTCGGATTTGATCCGTTCAAGCTCTTGAGTAGCCACCTGTGCTTCTTCCTGAAAGCCCGAATAGCTCGGTATAAGCTGCTTTAATAGTTTCTTGATCTGATAGCTGCTTGGCACAAATTCGTACCGTTTGCACAAATTCTCCAGAACACCAAGGACCAAATTCAGTTCGGATCTGGAAACACTTTGAGGACGACTGATCATTATCCGATAGTTATTGGTGACCATCAATCCTTCCTCTTCCGTCAGGAGTTCCTCATATAGTTTTTCTCCAGGACGAATGCCCGTGATCACGATAGGGATATCTTTATCGGGTTCTAAGCCCGACAAACGTATTAAATCTCTCGCTAGATCGTAAATACGAACCGGCTTACCCATATCAAGCACGAACACCTCGCCCCCTTGTGCCAGCACACTCGCCTGGATAACCAACTGCACAGCTTCAGGGATCGTCATGAAATACCGCACCATATCCATATGGGTAACAGTAACCGGGCCACCACTCTCGATTTGTCTTTTGAATAATGGGATAACACTTCCCCGACTACCGAGTACATTACCGAAACGTACAGCGGCAAAAACCGTCTTGCTGGATGAATTCTGATCATTAATAATCATTTCTGCAGCTCGTTTCGTAGCTCCCATGACACTGGTTGGATTAACCGCTTTGTCTGAAGAGATGAGAATGAACCGTTTAGCACCATATTTGGCACTGGCCTCCGCTACGTTCCTTGTTCCGATGACATTGTTCTTAACTGCCTCCACCGGATTCATTTCCATGAGGGGAACATGTTTGTGCGCGGCGGCGTGATACACGATCGTAGGTCGGAAATTCTGAAAAACACTTTCGATTCGCGACACATCCTGAATATCAGCAATGATGGGTTGAATATTCTGTTCGGGATATAACTGGCGAAGCTCTTGTTCAATAAGGTAAATGCTGTTCTCTCCATGTCCAAGAAGCAGCATTTCCTTCGGACGATATGCAGCGAGTTGCCGGCACAGTTCCGAGCCTATGGAGCCTCCTGCACCCGTAATGAGAATACACTCACTCCCCAAATTCTCGCGTATCTCTTCCGTGTTAATTTCTACTGGAGTTCTACCTAGCAAATCATTTACGGACACTTCACGGATCCGATTGATTGCCGTTTTTCCATCTAAAATATCCGTCATACTAGGCATTAGCTTAATCTGTGCTTTTGTAGATTTGCAGATCTCGATGATCTCCATTAAGTCGTTTTGTGGAGCCGTCGGAAGCGCAATAATAATGAAAGAAATGTCCAACTGCTTCACTGCCTCGGGAATGAAATTTCGGTTACCCACAATCGGCAGACCCATAATCTCCAGCTTTTGTTTGGATGTATCATCATCAATGAAGGCGACCGGATTCATAAATTTAAACTTTGAATGCTTGATATCTTTGTTAACGAGGATTCCTGCCTTTCCAGCCCCAATGATTAGAAGATTACCTTCGAATGAATCCTTCGCTCCCGACGAGACTAACCCATCATTCATAAGACGGTTGACGATTCGCAAACCAGCAATGCCAAGAAACACATATCCAGCTGCAAAATAAATGGATATCGGCAGTCGATATGAAGCGACGAGTACATGAGCGGATACATTAACAACAATGACTCCTACGAGTGTTAAAGCACTCACTTTAAGAAGCTGCAGTATCTCTCCCATTCCGGTGTATCGCCAAATACTGTTATACACTTTGAACCCGAATGAGAAGACCGCGTACACTGAAATGTGAATGAATATTGCCCACGGAAGCATCCACACGTACATCTCTGGGATTTGAAAATCAAACCGAAGTAAAAACACCAGCCACACTGAAGCCGCAATAATCCCCGCATCCAACATGACCAAACGGAAGATCCGCATTCTCATCACTTCTTTCTCCCTAATTAACTAAAAATGTTCATTTACTAGCCTTTTATGTGTGAGCGAATGATCAATCTCCTGACAGGCTCACATGCATTTCAGACGGAACTCGCTTCCTTCCCCCCATATTCAGCGCTTCTATATAGATCGAGTCCATTTCACAGAGCACCGCAGGCAACCCGTAGCGAATAATCCTGTCCTTGTTTGCTTCTCCCATCGTAGCGGTTAATGCTGGATGATCTCGTAGTTGAATTAATGCCTTAGCGGTAGCAGTAATATCATCAACTGGAACCAACATGCCTGTTAATTCATGTTCGATCAAATCGTGAATCCCCCGAATATGCGTACCGATAACAGGTTTACCTGCTGCCATCGCCTCCATAATCGCCCGAGGTAGTCCCTCGCGATAGGACACAAGAACGGCAACATCACACGCTCTAAGTAGATCTGGAATATCCTTACGGTACCCAAGCATATGCACCCGATCGCTAACACCTAGCCGATTGGCTAGTTCCAGTAGTGTTTGCTCGGACGGCCCCGTACCAGCTAAAGCCAGATGGATATTGCCCGCTTCATCACCCAACTGACCCAGCGATTCGATCAGCTGCTTCTGGTTCTTGTTAACGTTCAATTCAGCAACGCATAGTACGACAAAGGGAGGTTCATCATTGTTACTCTTCGGTAGATCAAATAGTTGGCGTCGCCTATCTGTTTTTTCCGTCGCAGCTTCAGGATGTTCCTGTTCGCTGCCGTAAACCTGGAGATCAAGTCCGACACCACTCACATAGGTCACTTTTTTTCGTACAGAAAATTTCTGGGCGCGTTCATAATCTTCACTATTTATGGTGATCAGCACATCTGTCCAGCGAGCCATCAATCGCTCGAGCGGATAATAAAGCATCCAGTTCAGGAGTGGGGCTCCCTTAAAGAAATGAAAGCCATGAGCTGTATACAATGTGCAGGGCACACCTGCCCTACGGGCCGCAATCCGTCCGAGAATCGAAGCGACTGGCGTATGTACATGGACGAACTGAAACCCCTCCTTCATGAAGCTTTCAGTTAATATCCCTAGAGCGGCCCAGTTCTGCACCTGCAAAGGGCTACGTTGTATAGGCACATCGTGGCACACGATCCCCTTCTCTTCTAACCGTAACCTCGCTTCCCCAGGCTGCGCGTAAGCATGCACTTCACACCCCTTTTGTTGCAATAACTCCATGTAAGGTAAATGAAAACTCTCGAAATGCCCATAAATGGAGGCTACAAAAGCAGCTTTTAATGGCCCACAGCCTTCAGCAGGTGTGCTCCCAAACCTCTTGTTATTGCGCTTGTTGCGCTTGTTCTGTTTGTTGTCGTAACTTACGTCCGGTTGACCTTTCAATGCCCTTGGTTCGATACCGCATCACTCCTTTCCGTCCAGTATTCGTTAATCGGATGCAAGCTGCGTTCATAGCCATCATGAACCACCAGTACCGCTGGAATAAGGCTTCGATGCCCATCGAAAGTCCAATCATCGCAGCGTGAGACAGCAGTAATGCCATAATGATCGGTCTGTGAATCGGTTCTGCCGTGCGATAAGATCGGATACCTACGATAAAGAACCAGATCATGAATCCGCCATACACGATCAAGCCCAGTAGTCCGAATTCTGTCATAAACCAAATCGGAGTGTTATGAATAATAATGCGCAGTTCATAGTTATAGGAGCCAAGTCCAATTCCTAACAACGGACTTTGTGCGATCCAATCCACCGCCTTCCCAATGATGTCGAGGCGTGACTGAATCTGCGAGGGTCTACTGGACATATTCCCAAGAACATCCAGATAAGCTGTTCCTTTATACAACAGCAGTGCTACAAATGCGACGCTAAACCCCATACCAATCTTGAGAAGTCGAGATGGATTAGTCAGCAGAAGCGTAAGTAGGACAAGGAACAGACCAATCCATGACGATCGCGAAAAGGTCATCATAATTCCCCCGGCTAGGGTTATTGTCGCTAGGGTACTCACCCATCCCCTAAGTAGCTTCACCCCATCCCCACTCGTCATGATATGAATGGCAAAAGCCGTCACTAATAATCCACCATATGCATTCGGATCAATTAGCATCCCAGACAGTCGACCGTCTTGCACCATAAACGGGACCTTGACTCCACTAAAAAAATCGAACAAAGCGACGCCATTGAAGATCAGTACACTGATCAGAAAAGCTCGTAGCATTTTATATAACCGATCCCAGCTGTCAACAGCCTGAATAAGCATGATATAAGTCAGCAGTAGGAGTATAAACCCAAAATCTTTTTGCAATAGAGCGTATTGCGTAATGAATCCATTGCGCCAAATGGATACAAATGAAGCGAGGACGAAAATAAATAACATCCCCCAATGCCATGAACTGAACTGCCTCGGGTCCAATTTGAGGTGTAAACCTGCTGCAAACAAACCAAGCATTAAGAAAAGGTCAGAGAGTGCGATTCGAAAGGCGCCACCGAAATCAATTTGAGCCGGAAGGCAGATGATGTAACCCATAACCGCAAACAGAAATAAATTACGCATGGTGTAGGGTTTCCCTACAACCGATACAGATGTCATACAAGCCCCTACTTTCCTATGAGAAGATGCCTCTATGCAGCCAATTCCCGTTGTACCTGTTTCCTTGCCTGACGGATTACCAAGAAAAGTACGATCACACTGCCAATCATCTGAACGAATAATGCCAAACTGGCCCCCATCGCAGCGCCTATCACCCCGTAATTAGGTACGAATATTAGACATGAAAGCCCATTAGTGATCACCGAACACAGAAACAATGGAATCTGCGCTTTGTACTTCCCGGTGGCTGTTATGGCATACCACAGGTAAGACGAAACAAATACCAACGTGGTAGAAACGAGCAACCAATGAAACAAACTTATCTCCTCAGCCACTTCAGGACTGAACAATAGGGTTAGTAGCTGATGACCAAACATCCACCCGATCAAACAAGCGAACGCACTAATTCCCACGCCCATTGCAATCATTCGACTGAGTAATGAGACAAACTCCTTATGTCGTCCGGCAGCATGCCAACGGGCTAGACGTGGTGTTATCGCTTCACCGAGTGCAGTAACAACAACATTGCAGGCAACAATCATGTATGAGAGCGTAGCGTATACACCTAGGTCATGTTCCCCTTTAAAATAAGAGATCGCGTATAGTGGGATATTCGTATTTAGCGACATCAACGCCAACACAACACCAAGGGGGGAACTAACGATCAGCAATCCCCATAGGCGTCTTTTGTTAAAAAGTGGCCTGAGCGACGTATACACTCTCGCTTTGCGAGCATCATATCCAATCGTTATCGCTAACCATCCGATAATCATGACTAATAACGCTAGAACGAGACTCTGTGTAGGGATAAATACGAGGGCGAAGACAAGTATGGAGAACAATCCTTTAGCAGCTCTCGAGAAAGAGATTTGATCTAGCCTCTCCTGCTTCTGAACAATACCCAATAAAATATCGCTGACCGACTCAACAATTCTATACAATCCGATGAAAAATATGACTAAAACTGTATTCCAATCAAAACCACTGACTATGCAAAAACCTGCTGTGATCGTGAATGCAACAGCGGTTGTCACGAGACGAAGCCCAAAAAAATCTCCAAAAAGGTATTTCCCCGATGTATTAACGATCAAGACCGAACGAAGATGTAAATGCGACAGCATGAATATGGGAGCGGTTACCGCAAGCCCTAGTGAATATTGCCCAACGATTTCGGGTGACCCAAATTTATTAAGAAGTATTACAATCACGAACTGAGCACCTGCGTAAGTGATATTCCCGAATAAATAACGAAGAGAAGCAAATGTCATAATACGTTAGACCATTCCGGAAGATGAAGCCCAATCGGCAAAATCTTCACTGCGAATCTTGTAGCGTTTGCTACTCTTTCGATAATTCAAAACTGCTCCCAATACATGCGCCCCTTGCTGCTCAAGCATCTGTTTCGCAGAGCTCGTATGCTTTAAGAGCACTTTCCCAGATTTCACAACTAACAGTACCCCTTCTGTCATCTTTCCCAAGATAAGGGCATCCGAGAAGGGCATTAACACAGAAGAAGAATCGATGACAATCGTATCAAATCGATCGCTAAGCTCTGCGAATAACCTCTTCATTCCTGATGATCTTAGTAAATCAGCCGGATTCGGGGAGATTGGACCAGAAGTCAGTACAGAAAGTCCTTCTGAATCCTCAATAGGAAAAATACAATCATCCACACGGGTTTGATCCACTAAGATACTACTTAATCCGACCCAATTGGGCAGATCGAATGCCTTATGCACGGTTGGCGTGCGCAAATCTGCATCTATCAGTAGCACGGTTCTTCCGGTTTCCGCCATCGCTATGGCCAAGTTCATCGCCACTGTCGACTTTCCTTCATCTGGAAGAGAGCTTGTGACTAATAAAGATCGGATTTCTCCACCTACTCGGGTATAGCGAATATTGGATCGTATCGTTCGAAATTGATCTCCACTAGATGATTTCGGTTGTTCCAGGCAATACAGTCTTGGCGTTTTCTTCTTCATGTCTGCTGGCTCCTTCTACTGAATTGGATTTCGTCTTCGCCCGCCGTTTCCGTGGCTTCAATTTCCCCACCGTTCCCAGAAGAGGAAGCTGCAAATCCAACTGAATGTTTTTGGCGCTTCTCACAGGTTTCTCCGCCAATTCCCGTAGAATGGAAATTGCGATCCCAGCAATCAATGAAAGTCCGAAAGCAACGACCATATTGAAGAGCGGCTTGGGCGTGATCGCCTCGAAAGGAACCTTGGCTCGGTCGAGAAACACAACATTCTCTACCCCCATAATCGCTTGGATGTTCTCGTTGAAAGCCTCCCCAAAACCATTCACGATATCCGTTGCCCGCTGAGCATTAGAATCCGTCACAATAACCGTCGTCACGAGTGACTCACTATTTGTTCTTGTCTTAACTTTTTCTAATAGTTTTTCAGGGGTCATGTTTAATTGCAGCCTTCTAACGACCTCTTCAGCGATTCTACTGCTTCGGATAATTTCCCCGTAAGTGGTTACTAGTTTTTGCCCAGCCATAATGTCATTGATTGCTTTCTGTTGCCTGTCACCTTGAATAAGAATAGAAGCTGTCGCCTCGTATTTCGGCTTCAAAACATAGTAGCTAACGAAACTAGCGAGACCGACCGCAACGATACATAACACAATGATGAACAGCAGCCTACGTTTCACTAGCTTCAAGATGCTGCCTAGTTCGAATTCCATCTTTCATTTCTCCTAACCGTTAATGTATTTTCGTCTTCTTCAACAAGTGTTTTATTGTATATTTATATTCTCGTTATCCCAATATATGTCCAAAAAGAGTTGGGAATTTATATGCCTTCTTTTTAATAGATCCACCCGAATCTCTATTAAACTCCAACAGAAATAAGCAGTCTACCAGTATGATCCTACTGGTAGACTGCCTTTTATCTTTACTGCTTTGCTCTCTGAAATTCATTTAAAACTAGCAAGTTAAATTAGTTCTTCACTCATTCGTTGGTGTAATGTGTAAGGTAACTAATTATTCTTTCATCGATTAGATCCACAAGTACCTACAAAAGCTGGTTCATGTTCCATCGCTCTCATAGTAGCAGATAATAGTTCTTTGAATTCATCCTTTTCTTCATAGATTCTTTACAAGATAGATTTATTACCATATGAAGAAGGATGAATGTGAAATCACTGTACTAGAGGATTCGAAAATAGACGAAATTGGCCAGCTCATGTCGCATTATAACGCCATGACACATCATTTATTAGATATTTCTCGGAAGGATGAGGAAAAGTTAGAGCTTCTTGTTGAAATGCATAAAGTATCTGAAATATTGCAAGAGCATTATCTTGGGATCGGACTTTCTGCAGTTATGGTAACTATTGCAGAATAGGTGCCTGTTGCCAAACCATCTTTCGCTTTGATCGTGAAGCTTGTTGCTTCTCCTTTATTGAGTAGACAATACAAACTGTGCCGCGTTTTCGCCA
The DNA here is from genome assembly GCF_037977235.1 of Paenibacillus sp. FSL K6-0276. Lineage (NCBI taxonomy): Bacteria > Bacillati > Bacillota > Bacilli > Caryophanales > Paenibacillaceae > Paenibacillus > Paenibacillus sp. FSL K6-0276. The sequence goes on from NZ_CP150276.1 coordinate 3,509,910, forward strand.
CTTCGTTACCACTACATAATAATACGTCGTGCTGGTTGGCGCGCTTACGTAACACTTTTTTGATCACCATAATCCAATTATATGGTTTATCTTCGTTTTGAATCTTAATGGAATCTTAACGAATATATAAATTTTAAATAAAAAAATTGGAAACCAGCTGATCTTGCTTTTATTACTTGTAATTATGACAAAACGAAAGGTCTATTAAAAAAAGAGCGTACCAACGACAGAAAACATGTTGGAACGCTCTTTATTAATTACTTACAACTACAAATAATACTAGTGTTAAATATGGTTCCAAAATATTCTCTCTTAACAGCGACACACCACATTCCACATGTGATGTATAAACACTGAAAACAAGTTACAGGAATAGCATTTGCTCAATGAAGGGGCGGCTGACAACAGTCGCTCTTTTATTATCCCCCCACCCAGTGCCTGACGAAATAGTTATTACAATTGAGCCGAAGTTAAGGCTTGTTATACCCATCTAAAAATTTCACGAATGTCTTTCTGTACGTACAAGGAAGAAAAATTCAGGTGAATTCCACGTAATGAATCATCCTATATCTTTTGTATTCTCTCCCAAAATTCTTTAAAACGTTGTTCAATTACAGGTTCAATCAAGTCATAATTTTCCCATGTATTAGCAACATGATAAAATGTAAGTCCAACTCCTTGAAAGGTATGGACATAGTCTTCGGCTGTATAAATGTCCTTTTGAATATTCAAATATTCATTGACGAATGGTTTAATCCCATCTGCAAGTTCTTGGGTTGAAAACACGCCGTCCAGACATTTCCGATAGAATTCAGCACCCGTAAGCTGCTTCTGCTTTACTTTCTCTATTTCAGTAGCGAACTGATGCTCTATTTCCTCTGAAAACCAATTATTATTAATTAACCAAGTGATGAACATGCCCGTAGCGGTGTAAGCAGCATCTTTTGTTAAATCCTCCGGGAAATCCCCTTCATAGTGCCACTTCGCTTTATCTAATACACGATCCTCAGGAATCATTATTGCATCTAGAATCGATTCAGGCTCTTCGATATATCCTTTCGCTTGGTATTCCAGAGACAATTGCTCAAGCTGATAAAGCGCTTCTTCCATTGGATATTGTTGATACACCGCATTCGTGGTTTTTTTCCGTAATGTTAACCGGCCTTTCACGATATTTAAAATATGTAGATCTGACGAAGTCTCCGTGATCATCAAATGAATATATTGTTTATAATTTTTGCTCGGTTTTGTAAGCAATATTCTCTTCGGATTCAATTCTCTTTCCTCCTTATACATTTCATAAACGGGATCGGCAAATTACAAGTTCCCTTTAATCGCAATTTCATCGACATGCTCTAGCGTTGCTTTCCCCCACCGACTTACATAATCTATAAATGAATTAATTAGAAAATACTTATACTCTGCCCCAAAATTCATCAAGCATTTTCTTGGTTTCTTCTGGTGACCGAAGTTGGACAGAATTCCCTTTTTCATTTATCGTAAAATGTCCTTTGAAAGCATCTGGCATTGCATTGTATTGTTTTTCTTCTTGTGTATATGCCTGAATAAAACAAGCGTATCCAAATCTATTTACTAAATACGGTAACCCAAAAGCAGAACGAATCAACTCATATTCTTGATAGTTATATGGTGTATTTTCAGGACGCTTCATCAGAATCTCTATAAACTTAGACATCAGTTTCTCTACTTCTTTTTCAGTGGCATGATTCGCGTATCCTCGGATTGCAGTCAATCTCATATCTAGATAGCGTTCTTTTTTAAAGGCTTTGAAGAAAAAATCCTTTAAATCAATATCCTCACAAAACACAAGTGACATCATTATCGTGTTACGAATGTACAATTTTTTTGCTAAAGAATATAGTTCTGTTAAAAATTCAACATCTGCACTTGACAACGCTATGGTCTTGCATTTTTCTAGCAGCTGTTGGAAATCAATTTTATTTTCAAATCCCTTTTTTTGAGACATTTTCTTGAGCTCTTCAACTACGTCTGACATTTGATGTATTCCTCCATAATAAAATTGTTCTACGTAATCATTTTACAGCATATCCAAAGAACAAGATTTGGAGCGTGGGAGGCTTGCAAGTACAACATCCGTTCGTTATTGAAAGTGATGCTCCCTGTATATATTCAAGAATTAAAATAGTACCATAGCGGACGCTAACACAAAAAAGGGGTTCGCCACCCCTCTTTACTATTTCCGCCGGAGGGATCGAGAGCAAAGACTTTATTATAACTGAGTCGGGTTGGATAGTAGTGACTTTATTATTAATGCTACAAGTTTATTGTGGGGCTACACTGCTTCACCAACAGTGACAACACTCCACATGTGTGGTCCTAGGAACAGGTATACAGTCTCCCCTTGCATTTCCTTGCGGCTTTTTTAAATTTGTCATCTTCCCTTTCACAGCATTATGAAACCCGTTATTGTTTCGACACCAACAATAAAGCACAATCAGGAGACATTTTTGCGTTTCAGAATATGATAGACATTACTGAACATGCCCGACAGAATACCGGCAATCGGGAATACGGCCCAATTGACATCCCAGCGCTGATAAACAAAGCCCGTGAACAAGAAGATCACTGTCGCCAATGGCCACAAAATTGCTCCCACAGCTCCCATAAATCGATTTTCTTCCTTCTTCAGTGCAGTGATTTCCATCTCCTCTAGCAGCTTCGTATATGCACCTTGAATGTTTCCATAATAGATGAACAGGAACACTGCCACTGCAGCGATCAGTAGGAAGGCCGAGACTCCATAAGGAGCGAAGTCATCATTGACAAATGAAGTTGCGAAGATAAAAGCTAATGACAACACGCATATGCAAACTCCAGTAATCAGAGAAAGGCGATAAGTCGGAGCGAAAAGGGCTTGACTGCGTTGAAGTGACGCTTTTAGAGCATAAGGTAGTTGAAAGCCTTTCTCCAGACTTTTGAAGCGCTCAAGCTTCATTCCACTATGGATGAACATCCCCACTGCCACGGCAACCAGCACGCACATACCAACCAGCCCTAACATCGAACCTTTATCAGCCACAATAGCATTTTTATATTCAAACAGTGTATCAAGACCAATCAGAAGCGCAACCCCACATGCGCAGAGAAAAACACCGATACCGGTCCATAACCCCGAGCTACGTCTGGCAGCCACATAAGTGTAAGCCTCTTCTTCTGTCAGAACATGCACATTTACAACCTGCTCCGATTCGACAGGATGGATGCCGAGCTCAGCAGTCAACTCTTCAATATTACCGAATTCCGAAATGACAATGCCGATCGCTTCATTCTCCGACTTGCCATCACGCTTCAACTCCTGATACTTCTCTTCCATCCCGGACAGCAGCTCCTGCTTCAGATGCTCCAGTTCCGGGGTTTTTGGCAGACCAGTGAACATATTATCCAGATATACTATAATCGTCTCCATGTACTATCACCACTCCCTGATAAATTGGTTAACAACCTCCTGTGTGACCTTCCATTCCTCACATTTCTCCTTGTAATAGGCGAGACCTAGCGGAGTAATCCGGTAATACGTGCGCCGCTTGCCAAGACTCTCATCCTGGAAAAAGGATTCAATGTAACCGTTCTTCTCTAACCGGGTAAAAGCGGAATACAATGTTGTCTCCTTCATAACGTACTTCTCCTGCGTCACCTTCCTGATATTTTTGGAAATTTCATACCCATAGGATTCTCCATCCAACAGCATGTAGAGGATCAGCGTATCATTGTAGCCACGTATAACATCACTGCTGATCAAAAATGGTATACCTCCTCGATTACTTCATCTGTCGTAGTAGTTGCAGTATAACATAATTACTACGACAGATGAAGTAGTTTAGGGAAAAATAGGCAAAAAAAGTCTAATCCATGTCTTGATGCGGATGAGCTTGCTTTTTGTGACCGTAATTGATATCATTTACGGCTTTATACCATAGCAAAAAGACGCTATCGTCGGATAATCCATAAATAGCGTCTTTTCTTAATTTATGTGCAGGACATATAAGGTTTATTATGCATTCAAATCCGCCATTGCTGGAATATGAATTTCTTTGACACAGGAAGCTCTAGAGAGGTTAACGATACATTTCACAATGGAGACAATATCCTGAACAGGAATTCTTGTGCCACTATATGCTGCAATCGCTTTTTCCGCGCCATCCTCATAAGGAATTTCTGCTGCCAGCTCACCCGGATTCACACAAGTAACTGCAATGCCATCCTTACGAACATGCTCACGCAAAGCATGAGTAATGCCACGTAGACCGAACTTGGAAGCTACAAATGATACCTGGGCATTATTGGTATGGTCAAGTCCTGCTGTCGAGCCAATTAGAATAATTTTTCCTGCTTCCGATTGGCGAAGATTAGGCAGTACAGCCTGTATGCAGGTAATTGTTGAAGTTATATTCACATTAATAATGTTGGCAATGTCAGTCGCCTCATCCTTGTCAAACGTATAGTGATCCTCAAAACCTTCTTTCTCCCAAATACCCACGTTATAAACTAGAACATCAATCTTCTCCGTTTGAATGCCCTTTGATAAGACTTGTGCGGCATCTGGCTGCGATAGATCTACTGCAATCCATATCCGCTGTATGCCATCATTAAGATCCAGACTGCCCGGCCTGCTTCTGGAAACGATCCACACTTGATCACCATACTCAGGCAAACCTTTCACAAATGCATCTCCCAGACCTTTACTTGCCCCCAAAATTAGATAGTTTCTCATACTGTCGCCCTTTCCCGTGTTTACCATTCTATTTTTATATCATATTACCATCGAAGGACATGAAGAAGTAGGGTTAGAAGTCGGAGTTAGGCAATTAACTTTTAAAAAGCCACTACCATGGAGTAATCCATAGATAGTGGCTTTTGTTCAATTATGTCCGGCGCATATAAGCACGAACCGTGATTGGTGCAAAGATTGCGACGATGATCGCTGCCCCGATCAGAGAAATTGCAAAGTCCCAACCTACGGTTCCAAAGTTAGTAAGTTGTCGTACTGCAGAAACGAGATGTGAGATTGGATTGACTTTAACAAACCATTGTAACCAGTTAGGCAGCGTGTCGACAGGCACGAAGGCATTAGATAGAAACGTAAGTAGGAACAACACAATCATCGATATCCCCTGTACACTAGAGGCAGTCCGGGCAATCACACCGAAGAAAGCGAAGATCCAGCTAATCGACCAAGCACAGACAATAACAAGAAGTGCAGCGATTGCGACATGTTCCAGACCACCATCAGGACGGTAACCCATAATGTAGCCCATGACAAAAGTAAGTACAGTAGCAATCGTATATCTAATCGTGTCAGCCAACAAGGCTCCCGCTAACGGAGCTATACGAGCAATTGGCAGTGACTTGAATCGGTCAAACACGCCTTTATCCATGTCCTCACGTAATTGGACGCCAGTAACGATTGAGGTAGTAATGACTGTCTGCACAAGAATACCGGGGATAATAACAAGCAAATAACTTACCACGTCACCAGATATAGCCCCTCCAAAGATATAGGTAAACATCAGCGTGAAAATAATTGGCTGAAGCGCAACATCGAACAATTGCTCAGGGGTACGTCGAATTTTCAGTATCCCACGATAAGCCATCGTTAACGAGTTGCGTACGGATTGCCGGAAACTCGTATGGTTTTTCAATTGGCGGTTAACACCCGAATTTATTGTAGTAGTTCTCATACTCTTGCTGCCTCCTTAATGTTTGACGCTTGGGACGCTGGTAACGCATCATCCGTAGCAGCATGACCAGTAATCGTTAGGAATACTTCATCAAGCGTCGGTTTCTGCACACTCATCTCAGCCAAGAGGATACCTTCCTCGCGAAGAGCAATCAGTAGGTCTGTAACTATGTCGGCGTTCGCCATCGGTGCAGTTATTTTCCCAGTTTCGTACGATACCACGGACTGAATTTGGAGCACATGTTCCACGCGCTGACGAGCTAGTTCAATATCTTTTAGATTTTGAACTTTCAAGTATAGTGATGTGGTACCCACTGACGCTTTCAGATCATCGGCGGTGCCCTCTGCAACGACTTGCCCACGATCGATAACTGCGATCCGATCTGCCAGTTGATCTGCCTCTTCAAGGTACTGTGTAGTTAGAAGAACCGTTGACCCCGTATTCACCAACCGGCGAATGGTAACCCACATTTGTGAGCGGGTCCGAGGATCAAGCCCTGTAGTTGGTTCATCTAGGAAGATTAACGGTGGTTGTGCAATAAGACTAGCTGCCAAATCCAGACGACGACGCATTCCGCCAGAGAAATTTCGAAGGGGCCGTTTAGCCGCCTCAGTCAAACCAAACTCTTCCAGTAATTCTGTTGCTTTTTGCCGCGACTCTGCGCGCCCAAGCCCTAATAGCCGAGAGAAGATAATAAGATTCTCTGTAGCACTTAATGACTCATCGACTGAGGCATATTGTCCTGTCATACCAATTAATTGTCGAACAATCTGCGATTCCTTCACCACATCGTGCCCGAAGATTCGCGCTGAACCTGCATCGGGGCGAAGTAAGGTTGCCAGCATCCGAATGACGGTAGTCTTTCCTGCTCCATTCGGACCAAGGACTCCATAGATCGTACCTGCTTTCACGTTCAAATTCACGCCATCCACCGCGCGATTGTCACCAAAGGTTTTAACCAGGCCACGTGCCTCGACGGCCCAATCGTCATGGTCTGGTGTTAGGATCTTATTTTTTACATGCACCATTGTAATTCCTCCAACGTTTCAGATTATATTGTGATAATAAGCGCCATTTATAAACTGAATTTAAACGAAGGTTTAAACAGCGTTAAACATTTTCAATTATCCATTTTCTAGAAAAAAAACAAAAAAACCACATTCAATGAACGTGGCTAATCTAACTGATTATAATTGCTGACTGACTAAATAATAATACAGGCCTTTTGCCTGCAAAAGTTCTTCATGGGTTCCGCTTTCCACAACTACGCCTTGATCTAGCACAATGATACGATCCGCATGCTTAACTGTACTTAATCGATGCGCGATAATTAACGTGGTTCTATTTTTATTCATAAGATCCATATTATTCTGAATTTTCTGTTCCGACTCCGTGTCTAGTGCGCTCGTTGCTTCATCAAACACCAATAATGGAGGATTACCAAGTAATGCTCGTGCAATCGCGATTCTTTGAGCTTGCCCACCAGATAATCTAATTCCACTTTCACCAATCAACGTATCATAACGAAGCGGAAGCTCATTAATGAAATCATGAGCGCCCGCTAACATCGCAGAGGCTTCAACTTCACTAAAAGCGACATCCTGCTGTCCTAAAGCAATATTCTCAAGAATCGTCCCCCGAAAAATCACTGTATCTTGCTGCACTACCCCAATCTTTTGGCATAAAGAAATTGCATCTATGGTTCGCAGTTCATGTCCATCCACACGTATCGTTCCACTTGAAGGGGAATACAAATTCAATAATAGATTCGCAATCGTTGATTTCCCCGATCCACTTCGTCCTACTAATGCAACAGTTTGGCCCGCCTTGATCTCTAAGTTAACGTTCTGCAGAATATTCTTCCCATCCACCTCATAACGGAAGGTAACATTTTCAAAAGAAACATGACCTTTCACATTCACAAGTGTTCTAAGCTGCGATTGCTCTGACTGCTCTAGCCGAGATTGAAATACATCATCTAATCTTTCCATAGAAATACGTGCTTCCATCAGATCATCGAGCATGTGAATAATATAAGAGATCGACTGAGTTACCGTTGATAAAAATACAGTAAAAGCTACCAGTTCCCCTGCGGACATATCGCCTTGAAGTACATAACGGGAGCTAAAATACAAAACTGAATCGTTCCTAGCGTACGAATCCACTCTCCACCTGTTGCGCAATGGCTGGAAGCTGGATATCGGATAGATTCGCGAGTGTTGCTCTTATCCCCTCTGCTTCAAATCCAAGAGATTGTGCACTTTCCATCAAGTCTTGGAGTGAGGTTCCTGATTTGCATATTGGACTTGATATGATTAATTGGAACAGATACACCGTAATATTTGCATATCATACTTAAGCAGGTGGGACCACAGTCCATTTCACTTTGCTGCAGAATAAAGGGGAACTTTCGCCAAGGTTTTGCAGGCTTAGATTTGATCCGTCCCTCTATGGCTGATTTGACCATCGAAGTAGATTCGCTTGGTTCCATAGGTGGCTCTGAGAAATCTTCAGATTTCTGATCGAGGAGATTACTGTCACTGTAATTCGAAGCTATCCGAAGGATCGCTTCCTTAATTTTCGGATAATCGCTTATAAGATGATCAAAATCTTCTTTGGAAAGACGAAAAAGTGTTGCGTTCTCTACCGTTCTAACCGTAGCTTTACGAGGTTCTCCTTTTAGCAGAGCTAATTCTCCGAAAAAATCACCAGCTTGCAGCTTATTTAGCAATACCCCATGGCTTTCACTTACCACTTTTACTTGACCAGATCTTAATATGTAAAATGCGTCCCCTGGCTCGCCCTCTGTTACAACTGACACTCCAGCTGAGTATTCGCAAATTGTAATTTTATCGAGCAGTGAACGAAGCACCTGATATTCTATGTTAGAAAAAATAGTAGAGCCTTTCAAAAAATACGCATCGCATCAGAAGCCATATATTGATTCTTATATATGCTTAGCTCGGGGCGCGTCTCCAGCATTTGAATAAAATCTTCCTTGGAAAGCTTAAACAGTTGAAGCTCAGTGGAGGCTCTAATGGTAATGTCCGTACAGACACAACTTCACTTCTGGTTGACTGCCTTCTTGATTAACTTTTTCTGACATTAAATTTACTTCCAATAGTTTAATTTTAGACTAAAGGGAATCATGATATTTAACAAGCAACTAAAGTTGTTATTCAAAAGTTTCCATGTACAAACCACCTAACCACCTATGGCTGGCATCAATCGTATAGCTTAATTTCCATTATATCAAAATAAAAAAACGAGAAGCGCGATTTCACGCCTCCCGGTTTATCACTTTTCATCTAAATCTGCCTCAACATATTCTTTGAGCGCAGACAATTTATTGGCCCAGTATTGTTCAAAAAAGGTAAGCCAATCCTGTAGCTCCAGCAAAGGCTCTGGCTGTAGCTTGTACCGAGTCTCCCGACCGACCTTTTGACTACTAACAAGTTGTGCATCGAACAAAACCTGTAGATGCTTATTCACAGCGGTTCGACTGATCGGATAGCATTCCGTAATGGATGCTATGGACATTTCCTTATTAGCAAGCAGCTTTAGCAGACTGCGGCGGGTAGGATCTGCTATAGCTTGAAATACATCATGTCCAGATTCAGCGACAGGCATATTAAGCCTCGATATAAGCAGGAAGTTTTTCTTGGACGATTTTCTCCCAGCCGCCGTTCATAAAGCCACGAACGATTGGATGCGGTTGACCAAATTCAGTGACCTTCTCAGGGTCCCATCCAGAGTGGATCACGGTGAACTCCGTTTTTCCATCAATTTCTTTCAATTCAAAAACAAGATGCCAATCCTTCCCCCAATTAAAACCGACACGGTTCGGCTCATCAATCTCTGTAACTTTACAAGGGGAATCCCCGAATTGTCCAGCATGCAGGATGAACTCATGACCTACCACTGGCTCGAATGTACTTGGCATCCACCAAGCAGCTATTCCTTCAGCAGTGGAAACAGCTTTCCATACTTTTTCAATTGGCGCATTGAGTGTAATTGTTTGACGAATGTCTTGTAGTGGTCCTTGAGTTTGCATAAATGGCCTCCAAAATTTATTTTAATGTAACACCTTTTGGTTTCGTTTTTATTATAACACCATTTGGTGTTATGTCAATTTACAGATTTCCCTAATTGATCATTCGTTATTCATTCTCCGCAGTGCTTGGGACACCCTTCATTTTTAAGTAGGATTGACATTGGCACTTGGTGTGGACGCTCCGCGAACGGACCGTTGTTCCAATCGCTGTTGTCTCCAGATTTTTTTATTTAATTCCCTTAGCAGTGAAAATCCGGAGAAGCTTATGATTACGTTACGCTGCTTCTTTTACCACCAACATTTTGACCCTATAAAAACAGACCTCCCTCGAAATAAACGAAGGAAGCCTGTTTATGAAATGCATCATTCCTACAACGTAATGACTAGACTCCCCTTCTTCCTCCCTGTTTCCGCATATCGATAAGCCTCTGGAATTTGTTCCAGCGGATAACGTCTATCGATAACCGACTTTAACTTTTCTGCAGCCAAAAGTTCTTGGAGAAAAAGAATATCCTCATTACGTATCTTCGCGATCCCCTGACCATCAACGGTCACATAGGACCCCTTTGTAGTTAGAGCTTTCTTGCATTTTGATTTCGAGACTTTTCCGACGGCATCGAAAATAATATCATAACGCTCTTCCCTAGTTGTAAAATCCTCTTTCGTGTAATCTATAACCTTATCGGCTCCCAGTGACTTCACTAATTCAAAATTCCCAGCACTGCATACTGCAGTAACGTCAGCCCCAAAGTACTTAGCAAGCTGTACCGCTATAGTCCCTACAGTTCCTGAAGCTCCATAAATAAGAACTTTTTGTCCGCACTGGATATTTGCTTTTCTTAGAAAATAAAGCACTGTAGTTCCCCCGTAAAGAACGGAAGCAGCATCTTCATAGGTAACATTGGCGGGTTTGATAGCCATCAACCCACTCTCTGGCAGAGCCGCATATTCAGCATGAGCCCCGAAATTCATACCGGTTAATGCAAAAACCTGATCACCCTTTTTAAATCGTGTTACATCTTTTCCTATCGCTTCAATCTCCCCGGCTAATTCCACACCTAGGATTGATTTTCTAGGTTTGGTAAGACCTAATACTAATCGCATAGGAATCCAGAGTAAGAAAGGACTATTGAAAGCTCGAACCCGAAGATCCCCAGCAGTTACGGTAGTCGCGCGAACCTTTACTAATACTTCATTGCTCTTCGGAATAGATTTTTCCACCTCTTTGAGCTGAAGAACATCTGGTGATCCGTATTTTGTGCATACCATTGCTTTCATGGGCTTCCTCCTAGACCTCATTTTTGGCTAATGCAGCCTATTCCGAAGCTTTATCAATCAGCCAAAGGATCGGGCATGGTGTGATCACGATTATGGATACCCTCGGATTAGGGAACTTACAAGAAGCAGATAACGAGTTTTATGTCGCGGCTGAAACCTATCAAAATGTTCTGAATCTGACAGGGGAACCTCCCATGCCAATTGCCTGCGAGGCTTATCTTGGCTTAGCTCGTATATATTATGAATGGAATGACTTGGAAGCGGCTAAGCGACATGCAGAACGAGCACTCCAACTGGTGAAGCAGTTTGATCACACAGATAGAGTGGTTGCTTGTGAGATTTTTCTCGCAAAATTGATGCTAGTGCATGGTGAGGAAGAGCGTGCGGCTGCTCGTTTAGATAAGTCCGAGCATTTCGCTCGCCAACATCAATTCGTAGATCAGTTGCCTGATATTGCTGCTGCGCGAGTGATGTTGTTGCTTCGACTGGGTAAGCTGGAGGAAGCTGCTCTTCTAGCGCAGAAGCATGAGCTTCCTATCAGTCAGGCTCGGGTATTTCTAGCACATGGAAATCCTTCGGCTGCACTAGTGGTATTGGGGGCGCTGCGTGAGGAGGCGGAGATAAAAGGTTAGAAGGATGAATGTCTCAAGGTGATGATCCTCCAAGCTGTTGCTCAGCATGCAAATGGCGAAAAGTCGAAGGTCATACAACAACTACAAGACGTAATGATATTGGCTGAGCCAGGCGGCTTCATCCGGATATTTGTAGACGAAGGTATTCCGATCTACAAGTTGCTTAGTGAAGCTGTAACAAATGAGTTTATGCCGAAATATTTAGGTAAGTTGTTGGAAGGATTTGAAGCTGAGAAATGGAGAAGGGAAGTTAAATCCGATCAGCGTCTGATTCCGTCGCCTAAATCCCTAATCGAGCCACTGAGTGTCAGAGAATTGGAAGGGCTGAACCTCATTGCCCAAGGACTCTCGAATCGTGAGATTAGCGAGCGTCTGTTTCTTGCGCTCAGTACGGTTAAAGGGCATAACCGGATTATTTTTGATAAATTGCAGGTCTCACGACGAACGGAAGCCGTTGCTCTTGCTCGTAAGTTGGGGCTGTTGTAAATAAAAACAATCCTTTAGTATCTATAAGTCAATACCGTACTGAAGCTATACTTTTTGCATCAGTACGAACGGGTAAGTTACCTGGAGCCAGATTTTCGAGTGCAAGCCGCGACTCATCAAGGATGGTTTCGGACTGGTGCTTGCTAACAGCTAGCGTAGCGCGAATGGAGGCAATATGTCCGACAAGATCTCTAGTTTCATCATCTTCCAGAGCATCTTGGATGGATTATTCAGCCGCTTGCAACTTCTCATCCACTTCACTCATATGACCCACCATTAGAAGTCCAGAAGCAAACATCACCCACAGCGAGGGTCTTGTATTCATTTCTTCCCTTGACAGTGAATTCAGCCATTTTATAACTGGCTTCACTGCACCAGCCCCCCGAAAAAGCAAAGGCATGCCTTTCCCATGGATCAGACGAGCGGCGTGCTCAATATTCTTAGCCGCTACGGCATGTTGAAAAGCTTCTAATTCCAGTGCATTATCTTCATACCATATGCTTGCAATTACATGTAATTCATCTACGTCCCACTTGTCATGAGCTATGTTTGAATTGTTGTTCTGCTGTAGCCGCTTCCGCAATAAATCTGCAAAAAAGATGATGATAGCGATACCACTTTCTCTCGTGATCTAGTGGAACGATGAATAGATTGGTGCGTTCTAGATATTCCAGAATCTCTTGCCCAGTAAAATCAGGAATTAGATTAGCCTCGGTTCCACTATTAAGAACTGCATCACATAGAGGACCGCACATCCGATCGAGGATCGATGTTCGCAACAGAAAAGTCTGAATCGCTGCAGATTGCTGTTGCAACACTTCTTCAAGCAAGTAGTCAAGTATGTAGCGGTGGCTTCCGCTGAAAGACCTAATAAAGCTAACCTTATCTGTATGGCCTAACATAGAAAGTGCTACTAACTGTAATCCGGCAACCCAGCCTTCTATGCAGGATTCAAGAAGACCGATTTCTTCCCGTGTTAAGTTTAAGCTCATTACTTGATTAAGAAATTCAGCTGATTCTGAGAAGGTAAACCGTAAGTCTTTGACGCGCACTTCAGTCAATTGGTCCCGAGCACGTAAACGGGCTATAGGTAGATGTGGATCTTCGCGTGAGGCTATAACTAAATGCATTTGTGGCGGCATACGCTCGATAAGTAAGGAGATTGCCTGATCAATCGTACTGGCCTTAATCACGTGATAATCATCGAGGACGAGAATAAAAGGAGTCGGATGGCAGAGATTTCATTAAGTAGCGGAATTAGAAGCGACTCGATCGGAGCGCCTCCAGGGATTGAAGCAGACCTAAGATACCTTCCCCCATGTTCGGTGCTATCGTCTGCAAAGAAGCAACAAGATAAGACAGAAATCAAGCAGGGTCATTATCGCCTTCATCCATAGATAGCCAAGCGACCGGTCGATCACAACTGGCACGCCATTCACTGACTAGTGACGTTTTACCAAAGCCAACAGAGGCTGAGATGAGCGTCAATTTGCGATGCAGCCCTTCATTCATTTTCTCAATTAGTCGAGTACGTTTTACAACGTTCGACCTAGGCAGAGGGATATATAGTTTAGTTGAAAGGATTGGAATCATCATAGATGAATTATAAAGATCAAAGTCGACCATCGTCAACAAAGAGTGGAACCAATAGTGATTAAGTCGAATTCATTTTATAGTTAATTTATATTTGGATCGCGATTTGTATGACATACTTATCTGGATCCCCAACAGCTATATAACTCAGTAAGTCATATTCGTATGCGTTGCCGGTTATGGTTAAATTATGTTCGGCAATATAAGACTTTAGCTTCTTATAGGACGGAGGTAAGCTTTCGTAAGATCCCTTGTGATTCATGATCAAATATTTACCCTTTGGCTTGATATATAGGAACTCTCCGTTATGTTTATAACTGATTTTATTGCAATAATAATCGGGATCATAGACCCCTTCCTCCAGATTAGATTTGCAAATGATCGCACCTATAGGAAAGTCATATTCAAGATGATGTTCATCGCAATAATCGAAGATTCGATATATTTTTCGAACATGATCCTTCTCACCTTTCTCCTTCGAAAGTCTAACCGCTATAAAATACTCTTCATCACACTCCTCCACCCAGGGTTCTCCGCAATCAACTTGGAGCGCGCGATTCGTAATATCAATAGCCCCTTGTAACAGCCTCTGCATTCGCTCTAACTTTCTTTGTTCTTCAACCAACTGCAGCTGTTTTTGCTTAAGCATGGATAAAAAATGCAATGTATTTTGATCTTTTATATATTCTTTGATCTCATTCAACGATGTTCCTGTCTCTTTCAATACGGCAATAATATCAAAGATATAAAACTGCTTATATGAATAATAACGATATCCGTTTTCCTTCACGATCTCCGGTTTTAATATACCAATGTCATCATAATGGAATAACGTATGCTTCGTTACCCCGCATACCTTAGCGAACTCACTCGTTGTAAAGTATTGATCATAATCAGTAGACATTCAAATCACTCCTCTTGACTATCGGGTTACCCTATACCTCAAAGTACAATAACGGACACCATTACCTTGTCAAGGTAACGTTATTAGCAACTATCAACTTAGGAGGATTACCCATGGTTTCATCAAATCTATCTAAATTTCAACGCTGGATCGTGCTGGCGATTGTGTCCAGCGCACTATTTATGATTGTCATCGACATGACCGTACTTTATTCAGTTCTACCACGACTAACGCATGATCTTGCTGCTTCTGCTTCGGAAAAACTATGGATAGTAAATATTTATCCACTCGTAATGGCAGGATTATTACTCGGTCTAGGAACACTAGGCGATCGTCTTGGGCATAAAAAACTCTTCGTTATGGGTCTTACTATCTTTGGGATGGCTTCACTGATCGCTGCTTACGCGCCGACACCTCTTGTTCTTATTGCTGCGCGTACCCTGCTTGCTATTGGTGCAGCCATGATGATGCCTGCAACACTCTCCATTATTCGAACTACCTTTTCAGATGAGCGTGAGCGTTCATTGGCCGTTGGTATTTGGGCATCTGTCTCCTCTGTCGGTGCGGGAATGGGTCCGCTCATCGGCGGCTTATTATTGGAACATTTCTGGTGGGGATCAGTGTTTCTCATCAATATTCCTATAGTTATTCTCGCACTGATCTTGACCATCTTACTAATCCCAAATCTTAAAGGAAATAGGAATAAAAAATGGGATTTCATTGGTTCCGTTCAAATTATGATCGGTTTAGTTGGGCTTGTTTATGCTATTAAGGAGATCAGCAGACGTGAAGGCTCATATGTAGTCGCTTTGTTATCTGCCGTGATTGGTGTCGTAGCTATGATCTTATTTATGCGCCATCAACGTAAGAGCCAGAATCCATTAATAGATTTTACACTCTTTAAAGATTCACGCTTTTCTACTGGAGTGGCTACAGCTCTATTGTCTTGTTTCGCACTAATTGGAATGGAACTGATCGTCACCCAGCGGCTCCAACTTATTCTTGGGTATTCACCTTTAGAAGCGGGTTTGTACGTTGTATTTACTTCGATAGCGTCCTTCATCTCAGGGATACTAATCGGATTAGTGTTGCATCGTGTTGACAAGGTAAAAGTACAGTGGGTCTGTCTGTTAGTGTCAGGTATAGGAATGGGAGCCCTTCTACTCTTCCATGATGGGAGTATATTCTTACAGTTCGCAGCCTTAATGATTCTGGGTGCAGGTCTTGGGGGTGCGATGACAGCCGCCTCAAATTCAATCATGCTAAATGTCCCTGTCGAAAAAGCTGGCATGGCAGCATCTATAGAGGAAGTATCGTTCGAACTTGGAAGCACTCTAAGTATTACGCTTTTGGGCAGTCTTGCGTCATTCATCTATACTGCATCATTAGTTCTCCCTGATGGGTTAACAGTCCCACCGTTCGTTCGTGACAGCCTTGACGAAGCTCTTCTAGCCGCAGAAAACATGCCTACCGCAGCTGGATCCACACTCGTTGAAGCCGCACAATCGGCTTTTGATAAGTCGTTTATAGTTGTCCTTGCCACTGCAACATTCCTACTTTTAGCTTCTGCGTTAATAATCCGTGCTGTGTCAAAGCGTAAATCATCAATCATTGAACACTAATGTTAGACAGACAAAATTATTGCTTAACTCAACGAGGGTGTTCCAACAGCCATTAAATGGCTGTTGGAACACCCTCGTTTATACCAGGCCTATATTATGTTCCTTTTCGTTCCCTTGTTGAATGCTTCCTTATCCATGTACTCCATTCTAATCTGTGCGTATACGCTAGGATCACTAAATTCCCAAACCATACCCATAAGATAGGAGCAGACCACTTACTGATATACAAAAAAACGGAAAGAAGCAACATTCCACTAACCACTTGCACACCATCCGATACAGGAGATTTGCCTCTGCTTTTGTACCAGCTACTCAGTACTTTCAACACAGCTAGAATCACTGCTAACGCTAAGGAGGCTTTAAATCCCGTCAATGCACTCCATACCCCAAAGGTTACGGCAATTGCCTTCCCACCTTTTCCTTTAAGAAAGGGAGAAAAGGCATGACCCACAATGGGAGCTAAAGCTAACGGAACAATGAGATACCCCTGACTATAATGACTTCCCATCACCCATAGAAGTGGCAAATACCCTTTTAGAAAATCCAATACAATCCCCAAAACGCCTAATTTATAACCGGACGATTTCCAAAGATTTAAAGCTCCCGGATTACCGTCGCCTATGACTTTTAGATTCTTTTTACGCGCTAGTCCAAGCCAATAGGAAAACATAAGAGATCCCGACAAGAATAAACCCGCGACCCACAATATGATCATTAGTCCCTATGGCCTCCCACCTGGATATGCCTTCCTTTCCAGCTTACATGCCTCAGAAAAACGACCTGATATATCGAATAAAGCATGATCAAGATAAAGAAAAGGGTAGCAACCACGTGAAATACAGGAATAACGATGCCAAATATACCTACATATTTTATAAAATAAAAGAGCTGGAACATATAAAGGAGATAACCAATGAGTAACGGCAATCCCCATGAAGTATTCGCAAAAATAAACACGGTTTCTGAGACGATAAGCCCGCCCACCCAAAGTGCGATTGGAATAATCGTTCGCGGACTTATCGTTGAAGTACTTAAGACAGCACCTTTACTAAATCCTTCAATTTCACTCTTTATCCCCTTCGGATACATGCGAAACGAAACTAAGCCATACCCGATAAAATTTCTAATAGGAATACCTGCCGCGATAAACTTCTCTCCTAAAGACAAATCATCCAGCACTTCAGATCTAATGCTTTGATGACCATTAACTTTTTCATAATCCTGCCTTAAAGCCAGGATACACGAACCGTACAGCCCTTTTTTGGCGTTATTCCTTTCAAAAACAGAGGTGAACGTGAAGATCCCCAGCATATTCATAATTAAGGCGAGCTTCTCAAACAGCTTTTCTGTATGATGAAAAGGAACTACCGAAATGACGCCTTTCGATAGCTCCCTTGCTGTTAACAATGACGCCAAAGCGTTAGGCTTTAATCGGATATCCGCATCCAGAAAAGCAAAAATATCGCCTGTGGCTTGTAAATATCCATTCCAGACTGCCCAGCTCTTACCTGTCCATCCCTCAGGGAGACTGCTGTTCGCAATAACCTTAACCCCATAGCTCTCGGCAATTTCTTTGGTCCGATCCTCCGAGAAGTCATCCACAACAATAATTTCATAGGGTGTAATGGTTTGAGACTGAAGTGAATCGAGCAGGTAACGTAAATTATATTCTTCATTCCTTGCGGGAATGATGATGGACAATCTCTCCAGTCCTTGAGGAAGCTCATGACAGACGGGCAAAGTATTCTTTCTGAACAAAATAAAACCGGAGAGACATCCAACTCCTATAACCATTAACAACCACATTACGGTTCCCCCTTTCTACATCTATATATATGAAGGGTTAGTCCGTAATATATTCAATTCAAATTTAACCTACATTTACTTTAGCTGAGTATTTATTAAGCTTTTCTGTACATAAGAGCATGACGATAGCGAAGAAAACGATAATCGCAGGGAAAATACCCAGCGTAAAATTCGATGCCAGTAAGCCGATAAAAGGTGGCATCAGCGTGGTACCAGTATAAGCTGTTGCCATCTGAAAGCCCATAATCGACTGGGCATGCTTCTTCCCGAAACGTACAGGGGTTTCATGTAGCATACATGGGAAAATGGGGGCTAACCCCAGACCTATAATCATAAATCCTACCAGCGAAACTATTGTGGGAAGTGGTAACACTAACAGCACTGTACCGATTAAAGCAATGAGTTGACCATATCGAATTAGCTTTTTATTACTCATTCTAAAAGTGATGAAACCCGTCACCATTCTGCCAAAGGTAATCCCTAGATAAAAAAACGACACCCATGTCGCTGCAGTTGATGCAGGGATGTCTTTGATATTCACAAGAAAACTACTCCCCCAAAGCCCCATACTCGTTTCGATGGCAGAATAAAATAAGAAGGTTAACATCGCAAGTTTAACCCCTCTTAATTTCCAAGGTTTTGTATTCTCAGCGGCTTGCTCTAGCTCCGGATGATTTAACTCTTGATCGCTTTCAGCATTCGGGTTGCTGTTGCTTCCAGCCACTCTATCCCACAAAGGCAACGTAACGAACAGAATAATAACTAAGCTCAATTGAATGTAAGCAACTGTAAGATAACCTTGTCGCCATAAACCTTCACCAGAGATAAAAGATCCCATAATAATAGGACCCAGCGTAGCGCCTACTCCCCAGAAACAATGTAACCAACTCATATGATGGGCTTTATAGTGCGTAGCAACATAACTGTTTAATCCGGCATCTACAGATCCCGCACCTAAACCGAGTGGAACCGCAGCAACAATTAGCCATACTAACGAAGGTGACCATGCAAAACCAAGTAAAGCTACAGCCGTCATAATACAGCTTACAAGGGTCACTTTCCCCGTACCAAAACGTTTAAGGATTGTACCACTCATCAAACTGGAGACAATTGTGCCTACTGCAATAACCATCGAAAGGATTCCAGCAGTACCTAATGAAGCATTTAAGTCCACTCTCATTACCGGCCATGCGGATCCAAGCAATGAATCTGGCAGTCCTAAACTAATAAATGCTAAATAAATAATAATAAGAAAAAAAGTTGCCATTGTTATCTCCTTAATGGTTCTAATCTATTTGTTGTGAAACTAATAAACCTAATCCAAGACTTTGTAATCCATTCAGATAATCACGCTTCAAGTCACTTACCCCTAACTCTGGAAGATGTTCCTTAGGAACGTATGTAGCAGTTCGATCTTCGATTTGATTGAGCATAGCTGGATCTAATTCATCCTCACAAAAAATAATATAATGCGGATTCAAAATAGAGGTGATTGTAGCCACTAATCGACTAATTGCATCCACTCTATGATCCAACCGCATCCTAGATCCACCAGTATTTCGAGTTAATGTTAATGCATCTATGAAATTTCTATTGTCATACTGGGGTACAAATTGAACTTCCCCTGAAAAAAACGTCTTTCCTCGAACAATTTCACCATTAACCGCTATCCCTGCTCCCGGACCATTTTTCCCTAAATACAAATACATCAGAGAAATACTTTCCTTCAAATTTCTTTGCGTCATATAGCCGATTACAGCAGCATTCATATCGTTTTCCACGATCGTCGGGATAGAGAGCTGATCTTCTATACATCTTTTCAAATCTAGATTCTGATATTTCTCATAGCCTGGGATCAGAAAAATCTTCCCATGTTTCACCGCGCCTGGAACACCAATAGCCACAGAATGAATCTTTGGATTGGCTTTTTTTTCAACTTCTATAAGCGTGACCAGTTTACTTACATCTTCCTCAAGAATACTGGGCAAATTCCCTTCTTTTATTACATCACCAATGCAATTATAGATGGTATAATTCGTTTCATTTTTTTCCAAAAAAATAGCCATCCCTAATCGATAATTCGGATTATAGGCGTATCTTATCGCCCTTCTTCCACCACTTGACTCATCAAGACCGATGATCGTTACTTCTCCGGTCTCTTCCATCTGCATTAGAAATTTACTGATCGTTGGAAAACTGTATTGTAATCTTTGACTTAACTCCGCTTTCGTAGCTCTTCCTAATTCTAATAATGCTGTTCGAATATTTCGAATAATTTCAGATTTCATTTGCTGTGAAGGAAGTCGTTTATCACTTGCCATGGCTCTCCCACCTATAGTCATACTGACTTATTAAACGTATTTAATAAGTCAGTATGACTATAGCAGGAATACTTCCTAACGACAAGATAACTTTAGGAAAATAATAGAAGAATGGAATGACAGAAATGTCGTATAACTGTCGACATAACAAAAAGAGGGGGTAGTCTCCCTCTTTAGTATTTTGCATATTCCGTTTTTGTAACTCGATTTCCGTTTCTGTAACTCTATGTATGAACATCTATCCCAATTTAAACTGATTTACTAAAGCACGCATCTCATCCGAACCCTCTTGCAGCTTGCGAGCAGATGCCGCAATGTCCTTCATGGAAGCAATCTGTTCCTCAACAGCAGTAGATACAGTCTGTGCAGCCGAAGCTGTGTTCAATGAAACCTGCTCGACCTCCATCACCGCAGCAGATATTTGTTCAGAACTTGCGTACATCTGTTGTGAGGCGGACGAGGATTCTTTTACCTGATCTACGATGGCCCGGGTGGCCTGCAAAATACGTTCAAATGCTTTACCCGTATCATCAATCGCTTGAACCCCTGCTGCGACTTCATTTTGACCTTTACTCATGGATTGATGGGCATTTCCAATGCTCAATCTAATTTCTTCAATCATCCCAGAAACTCGCTCGGCTGCTTCACTTGTCTGGCCAGCCAATTTGCGAACTTCACTAGCAACCACTGCAAATCCTCTCCCATCTTCACCTGATCGGGCAGCTTCAATTGCCGCATTAAGCGCTAACAAGTTCGTTTGCTCAGATATTCCTTTAATGGTGCTGACAATGGTGCCTATTTGTTGAGACTGCTCATTTAGACTAGTAACGGCGATCCCTAAATCTTCAAACGTCCATACTGCTACTATGGCTGGGAGAGGAAGGTCGATGAACTATGGTGCCTAGAGCCCATCCGTTAGTCTGACTCCAACGACCACGGTGCATCACAGATTGTCGCTCCCTTTTGGGAAGCACTCATGGGAGATTAATCCTTTTTTGGTTGTTGCACCAGCCTTGCCTTTTTGGTTGTTATCTATATGATATTTTTTGTGCTTAAAAGATCTAACAATCTCTATATGATTACTCAAGAGGCTCAACCTTTTTTAAAAAGTGTTATTCGAAGTCTATTTTATTATGCTCTTTTTCAGGTTTAGAGCTAATTTAATTTTCATGGGAGTTTAACTTTTAACAAAACATTGAGGTTGAAATTACATTAGGATAGTGTTCTAGAATAATTGAAAGCATACGTAGATGTCCAAATGGTTTGAATGGTAAATTCCCATCAATATGTTGTCCAAATATGACTTTTCCACCCAAAGTTTGGAATTCATCTAAAGTTATTGTTCCGGAGCATAGAAGAATAACTTCTTTACGAGTTAAGAGCATTAATGCTTTAGTCTCCATACTGGGTACTGGTTCGTCGTCTGATGATGCCAGGAAAATAGGAGTTATGCTTTGTACTGAATTCTGATGTCCCACAATCAATGGGCGTGGTTCAATGCTTGCATTTTGAAATTTATCAATAGGTTCCAACTCTATATCAATGTCAAACCTAGTATTGGGACAATAAAAAGTCATTGAAGGCGTTAAAGGAGTTATTCGCATCTGAGACTCTTCAAGAACTTCACGTTGGGCACATTCCCAAGCCGTTTCAGCCCCCTCTCTATGCCCGCCAAGTCTAACAATAGCAAGTTCCGATTGATCCACAGTCGGTCCCATCATAAATGCCATTCTTTTATTGGTTAGTACAAACGCTCCAGCTTTCTGAACAACCTGATCATTCACCCTGCCACGCCCCTCTTTTCATTTCACAGCCTCGTGCTCCATTCTACCATAATTTGGGTTGTTATTGTCCCGTTATACTGCCCGTTAGCCATACATGCAGCGCAAGCGCTGCACCACAGATGGTGAAAATGGATCGACGAATCTGTCCTTACTGCTACTATGGCTGGGAGAGGAAGGTCGATCAACTATGGTGCCTTAGATCCCATCCGTTAGTCTGACTCCAACGACCACGGTGCATCACAGATTGTCGCTCCCTTTTGGCAAGCACTCATGGGAGATTAATCCTACTCTGGTTGCTGCACCAGCCTCATTTTTTATTTTCAGCTTTGAAAGGTCTTTGGTACTTTAATTTCATAACTCTTCTCAGGCTCAGCCTTTTTTAAAAATCATTCGGCTAGGTCTAATTTATTATTGTCTTTTTTAGGTTTTTCGCGGATTAAATTTTCATGGGAGTTGAACAAATAAAAAACGGCTGCGAGAAGCAACCGCTATTCCACTATCGTTATTAGCTTAATATCCAACTGTATTCTAGTGGTTATAATTTCTTTAGCATGTGAATGTCATTAGGTTCTTTTTCAAATAATTCCGAATCAATCTCTGATGTAATAGCTGAACCATGACTAGTATAATACTTCACCGCAGATTCAGTCTCGGTAGACGATATATATAAGTACTTCGCCCCTTTTTCAATTGCTACTGTACTCAGTGATTCCATAATAAAGCTACCGATTCCTCTTCTTCGATATTCCCGTGTCACATACATAAGGTCAATCTGAAGCCTATCATTATCATAACCCCTCAACTTATGAGCTAAGACACCAAACCCGACCAATTTATCTCCGTCAAATGCTCCAAAAGCCGTACCACCGTTGGTGAGTTCATATTCATATCGGGATATTATCTCTAGATAAATATCTTCTTTCCATCTGGGACATTCATGTGGTGATTTTATTTCTTCAAGTACCCCGTTCTTTAATTTGTACTTCAATTTGATTGTTTCCGAACGGTCGATGTCACGAATTTTATAAGAATCATTAAGTATCATTTGAACAATTGAAACCATTGCAATCCCCCTTTTTTAAAAATTCACATTCACAATTATCAATTTAATGTTCGTTATCTGTAATATATTTTCCTTTTATTTCCTAAATCAGCCTGCCCGTTAGCGGAGCCGAAAGTATATAAATTTAATTCATTAGTTCTTAAGCCAAAATTGCACTTCATGATTAGTGAATTCATTCTTCATCAAAGTAGAAAATATCTGCTCGTTTTTAACCTCTAAAATACACTGCCTATAAACGTATTCTCTACCACCATTTTCTTCATACCACTTATTTATTCGATTTCTGTGTTCAATGTCCCCTCTAACAATCGTTTCTATTTCCTTGTACTTTTCATAACTGTCGTACTCCCAAATAGCGAATATTTCAGTGGTTGATTCATTACTCGGTACCATCCATCTTCCAACTAGTTGAGCCCCATGTTTAATCTGATTCGGCAAATTAGTTTCATTAAAATGTGCATTAAAAATATCAACAAACTCATTTTTTACAATGTAAAACTTCCTTCTATAAAACAAAATCGCCACATCCTTTCTAAAGTCTTAATATAACTACTCTGTGTTTTCAGTCATTTTTCCTCTAGCTGGGCTACGATCACCTTAACGCCAAGTGCTTGAATTTGTTCGACTGCCTCCGGATCTGCATCCTCATCAGTAATTAACAGATCTAAATCTTCAATCCGGCCAGCTTTCGCAAACCCTTCGTTGCCAAGAGATTGGTGCGTGGCAATTCCGATGCACCGACGGGATGCAACAGATACCGCCCGACCGAATGCCCCTACTTCAGGAGTGGCCACAAAAATCCCTTCCTCCGAGATGCCTCCTCCAGTGACGAAGCTGACATCAAACTTAAACAGACGGATAAATTCTGTCGCTAGAACGTCAGTAATATTTCCTGACGGCTTTACCCGACCACCAATTAGGTAGGTTTCAATCCATTGTCGTTCCCTTAAAGAATCGGCTACCCGCATGCTATTTGTAACGATTGTAAGTGGCATTTGTTCAGGCAGATGCTTCAATAGCACATAAGATAAAGATCCGCTTCCAATAAATACAGTATCGCTTTCCCGAATATACGATACAGCAAGCTTAGCAATCGCATTACCTTGCGGAGTTCCTTCGCCGTATCGGATTTCTGGTGGAGGTGGGGCTTGTCGAACCTTCGTGGATGGAATCGCTCCGCCGTGGGTTTTCTTGAGCAATCCCTGTTCCTCCATAATGGAGAGGTCACGCCTGATTGAATCGATGGAAACCTGGAACTTTTCCGCTAAGTCTTTGACCATTACACGTTTTTCTACATTCAATAATGCTTGGATTTTTTCCCGACGCTCTTCAGCAAACATCCCAGTGTCTTCCTTTGGCACGCATTATACCTCCTGAACATTCACTTTTCCCTTTATAACAAATCAATTATATTCATTAATATGCCGTTTTGTAAAGATTCTATTGTGAAAAACATCATTTTTATGCTGTTTTATGAAGTTTTTTTTAGTTTACAGTTCTGCTACGCAAAGATCATGTTAAATAAAAAAAGACCGTCTATGCGGTCCTTGACTTTTTTGACCTATTGATTGCACCAAATTCATTCAACTATACTGCCCGTTGGCCATACATGCAGCGCAAGCGCTGCACCACAAATAATGAAAATGGTCATCTCTGTTAATACTGCTACTATGGCTGGGAGAGGAAGGTCGATCAACTATAGTGCCTTAGAGCCCATCCGTTAGTCTGACTCCAACGACCACGGTGCATCACAGATTGTCGCTCCCTTTTGGGAAGCACTCATGGGAGATTAATCCTACTCTCGTTGCTGCACCAGCCTCATTTTTTATTTTCAGCTATGAAAGGTCTTTGGTACTTTAATTTCATAACTCTTCTCAGGCTCAGCCTTTTTTTAAAAATCATTCGGCTAGGTCTAATTTATTTTTGTCTTTTTGAGGTTTTTCGCGGATTTAATTTTCATGGGAGTTGAAAAACATTTTACTTCATGATGATCCATTTAACAGCATCTGATAAATCCTCTGCTATGTAATCTGGCACAGCTTCAAGCCATTCTCCGAAGAATTGATTACTACGATATTTAGCCATATCCTTTTCTCCCGAACCCGTCTTCACCAAAACTTTCATACATCCTGCCCTTTGAGCCGCAATCATATCCGTCCATCTATCACCAATAACAACGCAATTCTTCAACTTCAGACCATACTCTAGCGCTGCTTGAATAAGCATGTCTGGCGAGGGCTTTCGACAGGTACATCCCTCTCCATGTTGGTGTGGGCAAATAAAAGCTTTGTCAAAACCAAACGAAGTGAGTTCATCCTGGAAATCATCAAACTGCGCATCTCCACGAGATACTCCAGGTTGATTTGTAAACGAAAAGATTAGTATATCGGCATTCTTCAATGTTCTCAAAGAATCGGTAGTGAATGGAAATAATTCAAATGATCCAGGAAAAATAACTTCTTCTGAACCACCAATTGTTCCATCCCTATCAATGAAAACGGCTTGTATTTCCGAAGTTGTCATTTAACAACACCCCCCAATCCATTATATTTCATTGGATCTACAAATAATTATCATTTTTCCATCAATAAATCGGATGGCACTAAACTGCCCGTTACTTCAGCAAACAAAAAGGAGCTGCCTCCAAGCAAGCTCCTCAACTATCGTTCCCTGATAGCTTAATGAACCGATTTTTATAGATACGCTCATTCGATTATTTGAATACCAAAATGGTAACTAGCAGTATTTCTTTCTTCCCATACTGCAGAAAGAATGTATTCATAATACCCTGGCTTCAATGAAAGTTTGTAACTGTATTGATCTGGTTTACCTATCGATTCCTCACCGCCATCTGAATTGACAACGGTTAACGTAAAATTATCAGGCTTAATCGGAAACTTAATCCTGATAACCCCTCCAGAGTCTGCAACAACTGCTTTTTCTTTGATGCTTTTATTAAAAGTAGTCGGATGCGGAGGATCAGCACATACACCTACCTCTGTGTTAGTACCAAACCAACAAGATTGACCTTCGAGATACTCAATATTCTGTTCTTGTAATGTAATCGTCGGTCTTACAGGCTCATCTGGTAGTTGCTTATTATTAGAACACCCAACAATCATCAAAAAAACCATTGCTGTACACAGGAAATAAAAACTGTGTTTTCTCATGTGCTATCCCTCCTTACTTTGGTCCTTTACTTGGCGAATCTGCAATTATATTACTGCTTTAAAAAATGACGTTTAGTCGGGATAAAAGTTCCTGAATTCATTGAGCAAAACTGTCCGTTAGCCATACATGCAGCGCAAGCGCCGCACCACAGATAATGAAAATGGTTATATCCGCCAATACTGCTACTATGGCTGGGAGAGGAAGGTCGATCAACTATGGTGCCTTAGAGCCCATCCGTTAGTCTGACTCCAACGATCACGGTGCATCACAGATTGTCGCTCCCTTTTGGGAAGCACTCATGGGAGATTAATCCTACTCTGATTGTTGCACCAGCCTCTTTCTAATTTAGCCGTAGAGAGGATGCTTTAAGGTGGAAATCGTAGTTGAACGGGCATGTGGTATGGATATTTATAAGGATAATATTACCACATGTATTCTAACGTCTAACGGAAAGGAGATTCAAACGTTTTCAACTAAAACTGTGTTTCTATTACAATTAATTGACTGGATTAAACAGCATGAATGTACTCACGTTGCTATGGAAAGCACGGGTGTATTTTGGAAGCCTATTGTTAATTTACTTGAAGCCGAAGGAATTGAATTTTTAGTGGTGAATGCCCAGCATATGAAAGCTTTACCTGGACGTAAAACAGATGTCAAGGACTCAGAATCGATTGCAAAGCTTCTTCGTCATGGGCTGCTTAAAGCAAGTTTCATTCCAGATCGAAATCAACGGGAGCTTCGAGAACTTGTTCGATATCGTCGTAGTATCATTGAAGAACGGGCTAGACAACATAACCGAATTCAAAAAGTGTTAGAAGCAGCCCATTCTGTTGCAGCGTCAAAGAACTATCTCGGTGCCATGTATAGACGAACAGCAGCGCGAAAAGGAAGGAAACGAGCAGCGGTCTCTGTTGCACATGCTATGTTGAGAATAGCCTACTATCTGTTAACACGTGAAGAAATGTATTTGGACCTAGGAGAAGACTACTTTGACAAACAGAAGCAACAATCTATTGTGAAATACTCAGTTCGACGACTAGAAAACTTAGGTTATTCTGTAACTATTGCAAAAGTCTCTTAATTCATTAATATACCAATATTCCTTATTTCGGATGCTGTGACCTTCAAAAAAATGAATGGACTGCGTCTTATTTACGTTTGCCTTTTTACAATAACTGCGGATTTAATTTTCATGGGAGTTCAATACTTGAATTGAATCCGAATAATTATCAATATTGATGAATCAACAGCAATATACCGGATTACACATGTTTTACTGTTTCGGTTCACGAAAAAACGGCGGTACATCACGATAACGCGCCGCCGTATCTTTACTGTATACTATGCTCTTATTTTCTAAGGTAGTAGAAGTTCTGTCCGCATCATTCTACTATTCAAATTTTAACTGGAGCGAATCACAAATTGGCATATAGCCTATCTTTTGATAGATGCTATTAGATGTGGGATTTGCTAAGTCCGTATATAAGACGCACTTAGTAAATCCTTTATCCAATGCAAGTTGGCTTATTTGCGCCACAATTGAAGTAGCGTAACCCTTCCTGCGCTCATATGGAGGGGTATATACAAATGCCACGCCAATAGCCGTCTGCATTACCCTTGTATATCCTGCCATAGAAACGGGTATCCCGTTGTCCTCTAAAATATAGATTTTTTTCGATGCTATTCGGTAGAGGTAAGGGTCTGCATCTTGCGGGATGGACATTTCTGTTTTGCCATAACTCCCCGCTGCATAAAATGCTTCAGCCCAGTATGGGAAAAAGTGAATATCCTTTTCATCTAGCAATCGAACGATACCAACCTCTTGAATGTCTGGGTTTACTGCCGTAAGTTCATATATACGTTGGCTCATGGTTGTTTTAAAAGTTATTCCCTTGCGCAAGGTATATTCTTTGGCAAAATACTCTGCCAAGGTTTTTTCGGTTGTCACACCTGGAATTTCACGGTCTTTCAGCCCATCTATCAGACAGTTTATAGCTTCTGGGTTAATTATGTTGTCTGTTGCATAAAGCGTAATATTGTGTGGCGGTGTCATTATGGCGGTAAGTTGTATGCCCTTAGCATCCGAAATAGTTGCCATAAGCCAATTTACAGGGTCACGCCAATCTGTTTTGTCTCTTCCTTCATGCCCAATTATGATATTTCCAAGAGGAATCAAATTTTGTGCTTCATGACGCATCAGCACATCATAGGTATTAATGTAAAACTCATGCACATCCGTATACAACTTGAATTGCATTACAATGTCACCCTTTCATCTGCTCAACGTTTTTCCGGATTTTTCGAACTAATCGTTCTTTCTTACGGTTTGCTGATTTATCAAAAGTACTCCTGATCTTTAACCCTGCCTGTTGAACTGCACCATTCCCTACCCAAAGCTTCAGCATGATCAAATTCAAGTTGCCGTAATGTCAAACGTTCTGTAACCATCAATTTACTCATTCGATAACCCTCCAATTTAATAATTAATTTATGAAGACGCAAAAAAACCCCATCCCATTTGGGACGGAGTTGCTCCGCGTTACCACCCTGATTGACGTTTATAATAAACGCCCACTTAGCCATCGTCCAACAACGATGCTTCTTTGTAACGGTAGAATCCCGGGCCCATCTACTATAATTCGGGGGCCAGCTCTGAGGTGATTTTTTGATTCGGATATCCGCTGCCTCGCACCAACCGGCAGTTCCCTGAACGGCGTTTCCGTATCTACTTGTCCTCTTCATCGTATTTGGTAATTATTAATTAAGTTCAATATAAGATATTTGCAATATTCTGTCAATAACTCAAACAACAACAGCTCACATTATTAAACAATCCTGCCCGTTAGCTGAATCACTTCGTATGTTAATATTGGTTGTTATTAGATGAGTAAGTTACAATTAGTGTCCAAATTTGATATCTTCAAAAGGTACGTACTTGTTTGGTTCAATTTCTTTATATACACGCACAAATTTCACGTTAAAGGTCGGAAAGGGAACAAGAGCGTGCATCGCTGATTGCTTCATTTCTTCAATCTCTGCTTCGTTCATGCCCCAATAGGTTTGCCCCAAGGTCAAATGAGGATGGAAGCGATCCAATTCCAGGTAACGTTTGATAAGTTCAGGTGATGGTGATACCGTATCTACCAGTCGCTTGTGTAAATCATATACATCTTTCGATTCAACGCTAAGGAATGTAACGGCATTCCCAAATGATCCTGGCTCTGAGAGTGACAACTGAAAGCATTGGACCGATGAACAAGTACCCCTTACATTTTCAAGCCAGTGCATATCTTCCGTAAGCCCTCCTTGCGCTTTGACAGTAATGTGAGGCTCTACAACAGCCTGAAGACGATTACTAGCCCAACGATTACGAAATGCCGCGATTTGTTCTTTGTATTCATCAGGAGGAACAATACCTATGAAATATTGCATTTACTTCATCACATCCTATACTTTTAAACAGTACCATTCTCATTCAAATCAACTTACACTATCCAGCAGATCCTTTTACCATGTTATTTAATTTCTTCAAGTTATCCCCATTATTCTGCCCGTTAGCCATACATGTCGCACACGCGACATCACAGATTATAGAAGTAATTGCGTTCTTCCATGGGAGTTGAATAAAGGCAGCCGATCGTGTTGACTGACCGGCTGCCTTATCGTATTTGAGCTAACGTTCCTCGTTAGCTCAATGCTGTGAATACTGGTTTAATAAATAATATCGTGTTGTTCCCCGTCTTTGGGATCGTTTATAACAAACCACTGTTCTTCAACTATGTTTAGTTCCTTATTGCAGAAATCCATTGCTTCTCCTAATGTTTCATAACAATAGTCAGCATTTGCACCCTTATTTTCATGAGTTTCAAATAGAATTACATAAACACCATTCTTTGATTCATAAATCATTACTTTACTTATGTCCCCTATTGTTCTATAAGAAGAGCATACATTCTCATTTTTGCACCCCATGTGTTCTATTGGCATCATCTTACCATAACGTTATTCTGCCCAGTAGTTGAACAACAAGAGGAGCAGCTGCCGCGGCATTCTGCTCCGCTAACGTGTCCCGTTAGAATTCCTGTAAACTGAATAATTTGGAGTTTGAACAAAAAAGAGCACCTCTGTAACATGGGAGTTGGATACGGGTCTACAGCCCTTTTAATCTCACCATTTAGGAGGTCGCTCTACTATGAAGTTTAAAGCTCAAGACAAGCAAAATCAACTCATTGAAAACATTTCCTCTTTGCATCTGGTCGTCGGTGTAGATATTGCCCAGCAGACGCATGTTGCTCGCGCAGTGAGCTATCGGGGAATTGCTTTGGGATCGCCGCTTGAGTTCGGCAGCCATGACGAGGGCTTTCGCCTGTTCGGAGGCTGGGTTCAAGATCTGCTCAAGTCTTACAAGCTGAGCAAAATCATTGTGGGTATGGAGCCCACCGGACATTACTGGCTGAGCCTGGCTCGATGGCTCTCAGACCAAGGAATTGAGGCTGTTCTCGTGAATCCACATCTCGTTAAAAAGAACAAAGAAAATCGCGACAATACCCCATCCAAAAGCGACCGCAAAGACGCACTCGTCATCGCGGATATGGTCAAAAATGGCTACTATTCCCCTGTACGATTTCACCCGGAGGCCTACGAGGAGCTACGTATTCTCATGGCCAATCGGGACACGGGTACGAAACGGCTTAACAGCGCTGTTAACCAAATTCATCGCTGGGTAGATATTGTGTTCCCTGAACTTCGGCATGTCTTTAAAATTCTCACCTGCACGAGTAGCATTGCTACCTTAAGGCTGTTTCCTCTCCCGAAGGAAATTAGCCGATTAACGACTGAGCAAGTCATTGCTGGTTGGAAACAATATGTGCAGCGTCATGCGGGTTTGCGGCGGGCCGAGCAGCTTATAACGCTGGCTAAACGCAGCGTTGGTGCTTCAAAGGCGCTACAAGCCTACAAGTTACACTTGGGTCAACTGCTCGAAGAATACGACTTGGCACAGCGCCAACTTGAGCAGATTGAACACGAAGTACATCTCGTATTGGAGCGCATTCCCTATGTCCAAAAGTTACTTACCATTCGAGGTGTAAATGTAACCAGTCTAGCCGGTGTGTTAGGAGAAGCTGGTGATCTTAGTGGTTACTCACACGGAAATGC
The DNA here is from genome assembly GCF_037977235.1 of Paenibacillus sp. FSL K6-0276. NCBI lineage: Bacteria > Bacillati > Bacillota > Bacilli > Caryophanales > Paenibacillaceae > Paenibacillus > Paenibacillus sp. FSL K6-0276. The sequence goes on from NZ_CP150276.1 coordinate 3,541,504, forward strand.
CTTGCTTCGTCATGCGGGTCTAAATTTAGCTGAAGCCAGCTCTGGGAAATGGCGTGGGAAAATGGTGCTTAGCAAGCGCGGCCGCCCGCGTCTAAGGCGTTTTCTGTATCTCATGACGATGTGTATGGTCATGACCAATCCGGATGTCAGGGCCTTGCACCACCATAACGTCGAGGTAAAGAAGTTAAAGAAAATGAAGTCCATTATGAAATTATGCGGTAAAGTTGCACGCATGCTTGTTGGCCTGGCTAAGAGCAGTGAAGCTTACGACTCCACAAAAGTCTTTCCACAAGCAGCATAACACCTGTCGACTTCACCAGTTCATGTATTCGCAGGATGAAAGAAGCACGGAGTATCGGGAGACGTTACGCAAAAGGGCTCGGACCCATTCCGTTAGAAAGACCGACCTCCACCCCTTAGTAAGATGTGACGAAGGAATGAAAGGGCATAGACCCGTTGAGACATGGGAGCGAAAATCGCTAGGGTAAAGTGGAGACGTGCATATATGGAACAATATGGGTGATGGAAACCTGACCTCTGTTCCCGCATGCCCTTTCTGATATCCCCCAGCCACCGCCTCCTCCATGTGTTCTTCACTTACACTTACCATAGGGTAAAATCCTGCGAATTCATGAGCTAGAGTGAGGATACTGAATCATTTCGAGGGAGCGTAATGACCTAGCCTGAGAATACTTTATCAAACACATCTTGAAGGAATATCGCTTAAACGGTCTAAATGTACCTAAAAAACAGTCTAGATAAGAGAATAAACTGTTTTTTTTTGATGAAGAGGCATCGGCGTATGCCCATTTCCAGTGTAATAATCGTTTACCCTGTGAACAGAGTGAATTATGTTCGCAGGAAATTTTTATCCCAACACTAACTCAAAACGAGCGAAAATATCTTCTTCATACCACATCGTGAAATTAGTTCCCCATGTTGTGTTCAATAGTGTAAACGTAAATTTATTGTTGTCTTGATGGTATTTGTTGTTATAACTTAGATTGTTATTTGTTCCGATTCCCAAAAGAGGGGCATCAATAGGTTTAATATTGATTTTTTTATCGCTACCATCGTAAATTAACTCTTCAATCATGTGTTGCAACTTATTTCCGTGACCTACCACTTCAAAAGGTGAAATAACGGTATCAATTTTACGAATCTTAGTTAAGTACGGCGAATTCAAACGTGGTGTAATGTCAAAAGAATAAATTTCTGGATAACGAATTGCATCTTTATCCTTTAATAAAAGTGCAATTTCAACTTTATCTCCAAATTGATATTTAACCTTTACAACTCTTGGAGCACCATACTCCTCCACAGCTCTTTGGCTATACTTTAAAGTTGCAATAATCGAATCATTTTCCTTAACTAATTTCACAAAATGTGGTGTGAAATTTTCATTCAATTGAATGCGTTTTTGAATTTCCATTCCTGGCTTTAAGAAGTCAATTGCCCACCAATTATGTTGTAATTCACGCAAATAGTTGCAACGTAGGTTATCATAGTCATTTTGCCCAGCAATTGTATAGCTCAGAACCCCGAGTTTGTTGTCCTGATCAAAGTAAAGTGTTCCATCCTTTTCTAAGTGGTTAATTGAACCATCGCTAGCAAACATAACTTGATACCCGTTTACCGAAATCAATTCTTCCAAACCACATTCAATACCTTGGTTTTCAAAGATATGATATGGAACTTCGATAAGTTTTTTAATGTTATTTTGATCTTTAGGCTCCAAACAAGCTATTGCACGATCAACGTTCTTGCGTTGTTCTTTCCATGAAGACTCATAAAATTTGTACGAACGATCAGTCCACTCATTATAAGTGAATTGCATTTCGCCAACAGTTGCATCTTTAACAATTCCATAAGCGTAGGTTAAATCAAGATCGGTAATTTGGTCTAAACTACGCGCTCGTTGGAAGTCTTTCTTTTCATAATTCATATAGTCACTGAAATAGCGTTTGATATCCATTCCGCAAGTATGCTCTGGAACTAACATCGCATAGAAATTAGCATCATCATTTTCTATTTTGTTATCAGACATGTAATTAGTTAAAATCCGATAATCACGAATGATTTTCGGATCAGACATCATTCCGTGAATCCATGTGTCCCCAATCTCCTCTGTAATAACTGGCAGTTGGTCACGTACTTCCCAAATTTCATTTGCAAACTGATCCATTGAAGTCATTTCAAGCTCATAGTCTGGATACTCATTCGCCATTTTTGACAAAAAGACGTTAATTTTCTCTTTTGTTCCTGGACCACTATTATCATGAGTATGCATAAACGCCAGCTTGTTATCCATGCAATCAATTCCGATTACGCCACCATAGTCGTCTGAATAAGAGACAATTATCTCACTTTCGCCATTCTTCCATAGAAATGTATCTGGAACTTCCGGAATTGAGCTCGAGCCATTTACACCAATGTGTAGGAATTTAATTCCTTGACGATATAACTCATCAACAATCCCGATAGTATGTCCTGGGACGTCAGTCATCTTTGCGCTTGTTGTTTTGTATCCATAACGAGCATCTAACTTCTTTGAGATTGAAGTCATGTAATGTAAAGTTTGAGGTGTCATAGTTTCAGATTCAAACGTACACGGGATTGCGTGCCAGCGAATGTAACCTTTCTTTATGGCGCCGTCTAGCTTTTCACAAGCTTCTTCATCCATGTTTTTGAAGTAATATTCAATAATAAAGCTACCTGTTGTCCAAACAAAGTCTTTGCCCTCTTTTCTTAAGTCTTCAGCTAAAGTGATTGCGTTTTGAATGTAATCATGGCAATACTTGTGCAATACATTTTCTGCTAAATCGGTAAAACCAATGTCAAAATGAGTTTTGTTTACCACATAGATTTTTTTCATTTCTATAATCACGCCTCTCTTAGTCATAATACGTCGTGAAATAATTGCTTTCAGGCTTTTACTCCACTTTTGTTTTTACAAGGTTCGGCCATTCCAATTCGGACTCTGAATCATGATCTCTCATAAAACACCTCTTAATAATTAATTATTGGTATTTCACTTAACATCTCCGCATATATATAATAGCTCATTCCATACGTCTAGTATTTATTTTATACGGACACATCTTTATAAAATCCTGACATTTTAATGTGTCTACCACCTGTTTCATACGATAAAATCTGATAAAACCAAATCAATCGCGAAAAAGTCATTAATACTCTAATTGAATTGTTTAATTAAACTGCCTCTATGAAGAAAGCATTAGCTCTCATTTTCTCCTGTTTTCTTAAGTTTTCATAGCATCATTGGTATTTGAGCATTTGAATACTGGAATAGGGATGAATTATTAGGATAATTTTGGATATGTGGAGAAAAAACGATCCGTATATCTTAACCACTCATATCCAAAAAGTGGCAATAGATGTAGTTATGGTCGCACTGATGGATGTCCACATATTTCATGGAGGTCTACCCTCCCAAATCTCACAGAGTCTTCGCTCTAAAATTCCTTCGTCCAACCTTACCATGATGTGGATGTCAGTTATGCTGCCCGACAGGATCTTTGTCCGTATTATAGTTGTTTTACTGACTAATCCGTGCTTCAAATGTGGTTACCTGCTACTTTACTTCAAGAATTATTCAAAAGAAACATAAGCTACTCTCGTTAGTTCTGCCATATGGGGAATATCCCTTAACATATGCTCTTCACTGAATTCATACTGCTTCTTGCCAATCGTAAACAGAATCCGTATAAGCTTATTACATATTGCGATCAGGGACTGCATTTTCTTCAAAGGATTATTTGACCGTGTTGTAAAATATTGATGTAAAGCCTTGAATGCACTATTCTTAGCGACTAAAGGCATGGCTACTCGAAAGAAAAGCGCCCTGAGTGCTTTTCTCCCTCTCTTTGTAATCTTTGTTTGTCCCTTATGCTTTCCAGACGTATTCTCCCTCAGACTCAGCCCAGCTAATTTTATGATCTGCTTAGGATGAGAGTAATAACTGAGGTCTCCTACCTCTGAAAAGAAGCCTGCAACCGTATCTCTACCAATACCCGTAATCGCTAACATTTGTTCAACACCTGGAATCTGTTCAAGTAAACCATCTATATTTGAATCCAGTTCTTCGAATCTATTATTTATGAGTTCATACTTATCTATTAACGTGCGTAACTCTAATTTAGCCATTGTCGAACCCTCAAGAATGCCAATCGAATGACTTGCTGCTTCTTTGAGTTCAGATATTCTACTGAGTCCAACCGCACGGCTAACAGCTTTTCTGAGATGCGTTAAGATCTCATGATCGGAAATCTTGCTTAATTCATGTGGTAATACATTTAGCCTTAAAAGCTGTAATGCCGACTTTCCTTCCCAGTCTTTAAATACGGTAAGAAACTCAGGGAAGAAGCGATCTAGCCAGTTGTGGATTTGTCCTTGAACCGCTTGTAGGTCAACAGATAGAAGATCTCGTATCTTTTTCGCCACTCGAAGTTCTGCGTACACTCCCTGTGGAATATTGGGTACAGCATATCTCCCATCTTTGACTAACTGTGCAATTACCCTAGCATCTTTCACATCATTTTTTGTAGGTGAATTGTCGTCTAGCTCCTTGCTCTTCTTTACATGCATCGGGTTTACTACGACAAATTGAATACGTTGTTCTTTAAGAAAGTGAGCTAGATTGAGCCAGTAGTGACCTGTTGGTTCCATTCCTACAATTACTTTTTCCATTCCTTGATCTTTCATTAGTTGTTGAATCCAACCTAGAAAGTGATTGAAATCTGAGTTCGTATTTTCAAAATGGAAAGCCTTCTTGAACTCCTGCCCTCTAAAATCCTGTGCGCGTGCAACGTGCTTGTACTTAGCGATATCTACGCCAACTATTAGCGTTTGAGAAGTAATTTGAGCTATCTTCTCATTTTGGTTATAATTCATATTATCTGCCTCCTGATATTCGAATTCGTCCCTTTTGCTGGCCAGCTTAGGACAATTCTTATGATATCAAGAGGTCTTTTATTGTTCAAACGTCATTCTTACTCATTACAGGAATGCTGCCTGTTAGCGTAATGACGCAACGTCCATATATAGCTATCTATCTTATCGAGAACAAAAAAAAGCCCATCTCAGGGATGGGCTTTGGTTTACGTTAACTGTAATTCAGCATTGCTTTGTGCAAGAAAAAACGAGAAGGACTCTTTCACTCGGTGATGATAAAAGTCATCCAGCTCGAAAGGTCTCAGATTTTTAAGAAGTCTTAGTTCAGATGTCCGGCTTATTTCTTGAGTAAGATCAGCAAGCAAGCTCCGAACGCTGGAAATCTACCATAATTGAACTCATTCGGTACGGCATGTAACATACGTACATAATCTCCACCTTCAGCAATGTGGCACCCATTTGAACATGTGCGAGCCGCAGGCGGCTTCATTCGGAAGCTCCATGAGCGTGAGCTGCAACTGCTCGATGATAACTGCATAATACTTTGTATAAACAAGTTGGATATCGGACATCATAATTATCGACGGCGCGAAGAGAGGTGTGGTTCCATTGAACCTTTTGGTGCAAAAACTACAAGAGGAATTAATCCACTCAGCATAGAGGCGGAGGTGTGTGTCAAAGACTATTCTCTGTAAACGCACATTTTAAGCAAACTCGTTGGATGGTTGTTATCAGCAGCCACTAATGAAAATGACTTAATCGGTTAATGATGAGCCTTATGAAATTGTGACCGATTGATCATTGTTACTCCATGTTTCTTTTGTCTTTAGTGTGATTTGATCGACTCAACCAATATTAGCCGCCGTCATTAGAAGGAGCTCTCAAAAGCTCCTTCTTTTTATTTATTTTTAACAAAGATCAGGTATTAGGAAGGGTGATATTAATTGAATACCAGCCCCTCACCACTGGCACGCCAGTCTAAAACTTTTTTTCTTAATCTAATAATTTATTTTCCGAGTTTATCAAGACCTAAATTTATAAATTTCAGTCATAACAAAGGGTTCCGCATATTAGTCATGTATAATATGTGGAACCCTTTATATTTAACTATCGTGTCCCGTTAGCTTAATCAGTGAAAAATTTATTAGATCTATTAGCGTGATAAAAATAAACTTGCCCCGCAGACTGCGAAAGCAGCTCATTTCTTAGATATATCCCAGAACCATCATCAATCCCATAACCAATAGAAAGATTGGTTCTCGAAAGTGCTAGTAGTAAGTTCTTTTCTTCGTTCCATTTTGAGAAATGTGCACATATCACGAAATTATTTACCAATCCGAGACCTTTTAAAAATAGCTGCTCATTTTTTCTGTTATCAACAGGTGATATCACACAAACATTTGGGCTTATTAAAGCTCCCGCTGAAAAACCCGCAATAGGAATGCCTTGTAAGTACAGTTCTTTCAACAAGTCTCCCAGTTCCGTTTCAACTATGTATTCCCTGTAAAGTTCTGTATCACCGCCACAAATAATTACTCCCGTAGATGAACGAAGCTGTTCTTTTAATTCAATTGATGGTGATGAGGTCAATTTTAAATATTCAAAATTCATTACGCCATACCGTTCTAATAAGTCTGTATATTTAGGCATGTATTCCTTCCAACCGTCTTGTTCAATAAACATTATTGCTACCTTGTTTGAGCCATTAGATGATAAATTCGCGAACTTTTCACCTAAACTTTCATTGAATGGTGCCCCTCCGCCAAATAAAAACAAGTGTTTTTCTGTCATTTATATCCCATCCCCTTCGAAACAATTATATTCCTTAGGCTAACTCCCCGATAGTTTAGCGGGAGCCGTTTAGCTAGCAGCCTGCTTACATAGAGCTCTCGTTTCCCGTTAGCCATACATGCAGCCCAAGAGCGGGCTGCACCACAGAGGATGAAAATGGATACCTCTGTCTATACTGTTTGTACGGCTGGCGAAGAAGGTCGATAAGCTATCGTGCCATAGAGCCCAACCGTTAGTCTGACTCCGACCACCACGGTGCATCACAGAATGTCGCACCCTATATGGGTAGCACTCATGGGGGATTAATCCTTTTTGGGTGTTGCACCAGCCTTGCCTTTTTGTTTGTTGTCTATATGATGTTTTTTGTGCTTAAAAGATCTAACAATCTCTATATGATTACTCAAGAGGCTCAACCTTTTTTTAAAAAGTGTTATTCTTAGTCTGTTTTATTATGCTCTTTTTCAGGTTTTGAGCTAATTTAATTTTCATGGGAGCTTAATAACTGTTATCAGAAGTCATTGCCATCATTGAACAAGCTACGCTAATTCTTTAATAGCCCTTCCCACTCATCTATGGATAATTTTCATGTAATATTCTTCAAATCCACTGGCACTTCAACATAACACATAAACTCGAGCGAGTTCCCATCTGAGTCATCAAAATATACTGAAGCATTCTCTGAATACGGGCGAACAAAAGGTACTACATTATCTCGGTTACCAAATGGAACAGGTTGAATACCCCGATCCTTTAGCCAATGAGTTGATTGCTTCAAAAATTCATAATCAACTCGAAATGCTACATGTCTAAGCGATGGATGATAAGGAGTTTTGTATTCATCACCTTCCCACAATCCAAGCCAACTTTTCTTCAATCCAGAATAAAGCAGAATCATCATCTCTCCATGCAATAGTCAAACCTAGTTTTTGGTAACTTTCTTTGGTTTATTGGGTTATAATTATTATAAGATAATCAGATGGGGTGATTTTTTGAAAAATCCTTTTAGGTATATTCTTGGAACACTCGGGGTTTTATTGGCATATACAATCGGTGCATGGCTTTACCAAAAAGGTAGCCAAGTCATATTCAACCAAACTATTTCTAATGATGAGTATAAAGGTATAGTATTTTCGACATTTTTCTTATATTTACTTATATTAGTTCCACTAATATTTCTTATTTGTTATGTAATCGACTTGAAAGTTACTCAGAAGACTTTAAAAATATTTTTGAATATTCTTGGTTCTATTTTAGTCGGATTCATATTCCCTATTTTAGTAACTGGAGGACGATTGACCTCTCCTGAAGGACAATTACTAATGTGTCTCTTCTTCCCCCCCACATTTCTGGTCGGAATACTATACAGTCTACTTTTTTTAAATGTGCTGACACGAAAAAAATCTTCGTAGGAGGGATTACCTCCTTCTTCTAACACTACCATACCTTTTGGTCCGTAAGGCGGTTCCAATGAATTGATAACGCTCTATATTTCGATGAAACAAACTTTTTAATCACTTTCGCTTCCTGATATACTCCGAGACATTCCTGTTCCTTGTCTCGAATTCGATATGATGAGAATTTAATAAGATTCAACTATTCTGCCCTTTCGTATTATGAGGTCACCAGATCTTTCTGGTCGACCTTTTTTTTGTATGGTCGTAAGATAGCGGTAGCCGGGGATCGAACGTTTCTGCCCGTGGGACTTGGATCCCGAGAGCTATTCTGTTCATCCCCCCCTACTTGTTCAACCATGGTTAGGCTGGTTGGGACGTTGATCCCGTATCACATGCGATAGTGTGGAAGACAAGAAGGTTAGGGGTTGCCGGTGAAAATACTACAGGAGTGATGTCATGAATCCAGTCATTGGTTTGGATGTGTCCAAGGGAGAGAGCCATGCACAAGCTTTTTTAGACCGTGGAGTACCTCATGGGAAGATCTTTAGATTTAATCATGATCTAGAGGGATTATCGTCTTTTCTTAATTATGTTAGAGCAGTGGAATCAGCTGCTGGGATGAGACCTTGCATTGTAATGGAGGCAACAGGTCATTATCATAGCCCTGTTGTTCAGTTTCTGGATGAGCACCAGTATCTGTACATCGTCATTAATCCGTTAATCTCATATGAAGCCAAAAAAACTAATTTAAGACGGGTCAAGACGGATGCTGCTGATACCTATCAACTTGGGGCGCTGTTCTATAAAGAAGAGTTTGAACCCCTCAAAAAACGGGGTCAGCATCTCATGAATTTACGCTATCTAACACGACAGTATGAATCCCTAACGGGTATGTATGTTCAAGCAAAACTACAATTCCAGGCCATTCTGGATCAAGTTTTTCCCGAATACCATGGCGTGTTTGGTGACCTTTATTCGAAAGTTTCACTTCGATTTCTAGCCTTACACCCGACGTCTAAAGAAGTCCTGGATATGACTGTGGAAGAGATTACAACAACGATCCAACGTCTTACTGGACGCGGCAGATCCGTCTCATGGTGTTTGGAACGCGCTCAAATCCTAGCGGCTGCAGCAAGGCGAAATCCCTTTAAGGAGACGGCTTTTCCAAGTCATTTGATCTCCATGCAGCTGCTCATCAAATTACTTCTTCAATACCAGGACCATCTATCAGACCTTGATAAATCGATAGAGACCCTGGCTGAAGAGTTACTTGAATATGATTTAATCCAATCGATACCCGGTATCGGCACGAAAATTGCTGCAACAATTTTGGCTGAGATTGGAGAAATCGATCGGTTCGATCATGCAAAGAAGCTGGTGGCCTTTGCTGGTGTTGATCCCAGTGTATTTGCTTCAGGTAAGTTTGTGGCAACCCAAAATCGAATCACGAAACATGGCTCGAGAAGGCTTCGTACAGCCCTGTATCAAGCTGTGCGCTGTGGTATTCGTAGTAATAGAAACAAGAAATTAAGAGCTTACTACGATAAAAAGCGTGCTGAAGGAAAGCTGTTCAAAGTAGCGGTAATTGCTTGTGTAAACAAACTCATCCACTGGATTTTTGCCATCTTGACTTCAAAAGAAGCATTTCGTCTAGAATGAGCAGCATGAAATAGAAAAAGATGAAATATATTCCTGTGCCGAAGGGGACGGTTATTTGTCATATCTTTTTTTAAGTATACCACTTCAGGAATCGGCCATTAATAATTAAATATTGACAAGCTATTAGCTGGAATAGTTGAATAGCGGCAGATTTCTAAAAGGGATCTGCCGCTATTATATGCTAAAAAAATCGTCGATACATTTCTCTCCTGCGTTCGCCACGAAGTTGTGCGTATATTTGCGTGGTTGAGGCTTTCTCATGACCCAACATACCTTGGATGAAATCCAAGGGAGCACCGTTATCAAGGAGTTGGCAAGCATAGGTATGTCGAAAGCGATGCGGATAAACATTCGTTTCAATCTCTCCTCGATCTGCAAGCCGTTTTAATGCCCACCTTATTGTAGGAATAGCCATGCGTTTAGTTGGGTTGGTATCCGTTACGAATAAGGCTTTACAGGTATCTCCACGACTGGTCAGGTACTTCCTTAACCATACTTTGCACTCTATCGTAAAGTACACTTCTCTCTGCTTGGAGCCCTTACCGTTTACGACTATAGAGCAGTTTTCCCAGTTGAGATCCTCGATGTTTATCCTCTCTACTTCCCCGACTCGACAGCCAGTACAATAGAGAAGCTCAAGCAGCGCTCTTTCTCTTAATGATTGGCAGGAGATCTTAAGATGAATAACATCTTCCTCGACTAAAAACTTAGGAATTCGCTTGTCCAATTTGGGTTCTCTTAGTTTTAAAGAAGGATTTGAAGTCAGGTAAGTCTCTTCATACGCATAGCGAAATAGGGATCGGACGAAACGAATTCGATGCCCTAGGCTGCTTGGCTTCAAACGTTCTGCTTGTTTCGCCAAATATTGCTTCAGCATTGGCAATGTAATCTCCGCTATCTCGGGATCACCTAGTTCCGTCATTAGCATTTTGTTTTGGAGGACGTAGGCGTTCAATGTTCTCGGACTATATCCTTGAATTCGTTTATCAGCCTCATATAGATGCCACAACTCACTTAACTTCATAATAAAACCTCCCCTTAGAAGCTATTACAACTAGGTTTGCTTCTAAAGAGAGGTTTTAATCTTCTAACCTGCTTGAGCTAGCGTGTCCCGTTAGCGCAATGAGTCTGCGAGATCAAAATGATGCTGGATGGAAGATTTTAGGTGGATGTATTCATAGAAAAATGGTACATTATTTTGGGATCAATAGCGCAGCCTGTTCGTGATCGATATGCGTTATTGGGATAACGCGCAAGTCGGGATATACGTATAAACTCATATTATTTATATTGGGGGATGGCACCGGTATGGACAAGAATTCTGGTTACAGAACAAACGTTATAGGCGCTGGCGAGGTTGGCGTCGCTTTCTCGGTCGACATGGACAAGAATGTTATTCATGAAACAAACAGCTTATTTTGGGATACAAAAGGAAATGATATTTTAGGAGCAACCGCACTTCCTTTATATGGAGCATTTGTCTCAGAAGAAAAATGCCAACTTTTTGGCGATGTTTCAGGAAAAAAGATGCTGGAGATAGGCTGTGGAAGCGGTCAATCTTTGCAATATCACGGGGAACGCAAAGCATCTGAACTATGGGGTATGGATCTATCAGAAAACCAAATCGAAAAGACAAGGCAATATTTGACAGCGTGCGGTCTTTCAGCAAAATTAATCTGTTCTCCCATGGAAGAAAAATGTGGCATACCAGAGGATTATTTTGACTTCGTTTATTCGATTTATGCCATAGGCTGGACCACCGACCTTGAGGGTACTTTTTGCAGGATTGCTTCTTACCTAAAAAAAGACGGCGTATTTATTTTCAGTTGGTCTCACCCTATACACAAATGTGTTGTTGCAGAAAATGATATGCTTGTTTTTAAAAAATGTTATTTCGATGAATCTTGGTATTCGGTATCTCTTGACGAAAGTACGCTAACACTATCGGACCGTAAACTATCAACTTATGTGAATGCGCTCTCAAAAGCGGGTTTTGTCATTGAAGAAATGATTGAGCAATCTGATGATGAAATTATGCAATCGCGAGACGATAACGACGATTTTGCAATAAAAGCAAAGATGCTTCCTGTAACTTTTGTAATCAAAGCAAGAAAACTATAGTAATCAGATAGGTTAATCATGACTAGCAAATTATTAATATATCGCCATTCAAATTCAACATTTCCCATAGTTCTATCTCATCTTGATTTGAGCATCCAATCGAGATATCATAAAGCTCATTGATTTTCTTAATAACCATTAGTAGAAGGTAGTTGAAGATAACTGCCTTTTTATTAATGTTTCTCCTTTTTCAGCACTATACAATCGTATTACTGATAATTTTGAAGAAACCATGGTCAAGACCCTTCAAACGAATACAAAAAAGCCGCCACTATGGCGACTTCTTATGTGTGTATGTTCTTGTCCTCTGACAGTTGTCATATTCAAAATCCCGTGTAGCATCAACTAGCGTTATTTAATGAATTTTTTTCTCTTAAATCTTCGAAATTCCTCTTATCCAATTTATAATCATCTTCCTTTATGAGACCAGCTTTATATTGAGCATCTAAAAACCGTAGCTCTTCACTCCAAATTTTGTCGCTCAACTGAAAGTGTTTTTCACACTGCTCTGCTGTTAAGTCATCCAGAATTTTCGGTTCTTTATTTGGATCTTTTGTATTATCAACGAGAATTCCATAATCTAGTTCTAATTTCTCTAATTGTTTATGCAGTTCGTCTAATTGGTTTCTTTGTTTCATTAGCGAATCCACTTTTGTGCTTGTAATACTTGGATTAATTGATTTGAGATACGTTAGCTCCTCTTTGGAGAATTCAGGTTTTGTACTTGTATTTGCAAATGTATAAGTTGAAAATCCCATTGCCATAACGATAGCTAGTGTTGTGATGGTCACTTTTTTCATATTACTCAATTCCTTCCATTGTTTGATATCAGAGTTTGCTATGAATCCAATAATTTTCAGTAAGTCTACTCCAACGATTTTATCAGTTCCGTAAATCTTTTTTCGATTTCATCCAATTCAAATGAACTACATATTCTACCGTTCTCTTTATCTAGCATTCTATAATGTTGAAAAAGAACATTTTGTTGTATTTTATAACCATTTAACTCTCTTATTTGTCGCCACCATACTTTCCCTCCTAGAGTCTTGGGGGGACTATTAGTGTAATGTGTAAAAGCGACTGTCTTGATAATTTCGTTAACATCATCCCCAAACGTCATCTGGATAATCTCGCTATGTTCAAAAAGCGTTGCGACACAAACTGCACCTGCCCATGTGAGGGTGCTTCTACCTTTTTCGATTTCTACTAATGTTTTCTTTGATAAACCGATAATTTCAGACATTTTGTCCTGTGATAAATCGTTTTCAATACGGATGAGCTTTATTTTAGCATTTACCAGTTTAATAAACTCTTTTTTATCCAAATAATCTCCTCCCTCTTGTTGTAGTGTAATAATACACCTATATGGAGATTTAGTCAATAATAGTGTAATAGTTCTGTGTCATATTTCAATTTATTGCATCAATTGTTTCACTATGTATCATGTTATTGCCTATTATGGTGTTATCTATTTTAATAGCTCTTACAGTTTGGGATTGGTGATCCATACCGACAAGATATGAAGTCAATAGTTTACCAATGAAACTATACTGACCCCAATAATAGAAACAGCGCAGCCTTGGATGGGAAAAAAAATCCTAGACTGCCACTGTTTTATTGAGCTATCTTGCAACGCTTTGATCTACCTCATACAAGGTCGTACTCAGTGCCTGAATAAATGGCGTACATTCCCCTGTCGTATAAAGCAAAAGCCGATGCATTGCGCACGTACATGCAGTATAAAAGAGCTTACGTTCGCTTTCCCGATTGTATACTTGATGGAGTCTTACCGTTGTGAACTTCAATTTAACAGCTCATCTAGGGAGTTCGTCAGGAAAATGCGGATTTACAACGTTAAGGAAATTCCAAGTTAAAAAGCCTTATCAGATTCTAAAATCATATTTCTCTCTATAACCACTCTACCTCATAACAGCCAATAGCTTTATTGTGTTATATAACTGGCGCGACGGAAGTTACTTACGATACAACTCCTACAGAAATACTTATAAAACCAAAAACACCAGTTCATTCTGGTTGATCCTTTTTTTCATTGTTCAAAGAACGTATAGTTTTAGACTGCCTTTGCTTTATTGAACTAACGTGTCCCGTTAGCTTGAATATATTCATTGAATTATTCATCCTTTTCTGTGAGGAAAAAGGACTTTCTAACAAAAAACGTATAAATTAATACAATTACTGACCAACTGACATTCCCTATGAATGGTTGTTGATTATGCGATGATAATAGATTATAACTTATTAAACCGAATCCAAATGAGTAAATAATCATTAACCAAAATCCCCATTTTTTTAAACCCATATAACCATAGATGAGGATAAGGGAAGCAACAGCCAATATAACCCTAAATAATTGTTCTGGAAAGTTTGGTAAACCAAACCTATAGGCTATGCCAAATTCATCTGCATCTGCATTAAAGAATATTGCTGTGAAAATTAATACTAATGCACCAATTATGTAAAAACAACTAATTAAAGTCACTCCTAAAGGTCTTTTCACTTTTTTACCTCCTCTACTCAGATTTCATTTCATTTAAGCCCTTATTCCGCAATCCTGCCCTTTCGTATTATGAGATCAACCAGTTCTTTCTGGTTGATCCTTTTTTCATTTGCATAGAGGATTAAGGTAGCCTGGTCGAACGTACCTGCCCGTGGGACTTGATCCCGAGAGCTATAATGTTCACCCCTACTTGTCATGACCATGATTGAGGCTGGTTGGGACGTAAGATCCCGTATAACAAGCGATGCTATGGAGCGACAAGAAGAACCTTAGGGGATGCCGGTGAATCTAAACTTATAGGGAGAGATAAAATGAATCCAGTTATCGGTCTAGATATTTCTAAAGAAGAAAGCCATGGACAAGCCTTTCTAGAGCGCGGAAAGCCATTCCAAGGGACATTCCACTTCGAGCACACTCGAGATGGTTTAGCAAATCTACTTCAAGTTTTATCAGAAGTTGAATTTGCATCTAAACAACGCCCTTTGCTTATTCTAGAAGCAACCGGTCATTATCAAAGTCCCATTGTTCAGTTCCTAGAGGAACATCAATATATTTATATTGTTATTAATCCGCTCATCTCAAATCGGCTTAGGAAGTCACAACTTCGTAAAGTAAAGACGGATGCTGCTGACGCTTACCTATTGGGAGAGCTGTACTACAAAGAAGAGTTTGAACCTTATAAAAAAGAGGTGTGCAACTTCTCAATCTGCGCTATCTTACAAGACAATATGAATCTCTTTCAAAGATGTGTGTACAGACTAAACTACAATTCCAAGCTGTTTTAGATCAGGTTTTCCCTGCATACAAAGGTGTCTTTGGAGCTATGTATTCCGGTATTTCATTACGGTTTTTAAGTGAATTTCCAACCGCCTATTCAGTATTGCAGACGGATGAAAACACACTCAAATCTAAGATGAAAGAACTACTTTCTTCAAAACGGGGGCGTTCAGAGGACTGGATTAACCAACGGGTGCAACGGCCGCTAGATGCGGCAAAACAAAACCTATTTCAGCAAACCATGTATGCAAGCCACTTAATCAATTTGAAAGTCCTTATTACCCTCATTCTTCAGTACCAAGAGCATCTTACTGGATTGGAACAGAACATAGAGCGATGCTTTTCTCTCCGCCTGTTCAATTATTGCAGTATTTCTGCTTTGTTAGTTATACGCCTTTTCCTTGCGTGAAGTAAAAAACAAACGGCACGGGGCTTTCCCATGCCGTTTTGAATTCCATTTTTATTCCCGTTCTTACCTTTGAGCTTAACTTAATGACATTGCCTGTTTGGGTGTCCTTATTGTTTTTCTAAGTTTTGCTTGCTAAGCGACTCTATTCAGCATCATTCTGCTCTTCCAGCCATCTCAAAATCGCTTGGTTTGTTTCTTCCGGCTTTTCTTGCTGGATCCAATGACCGCAATCCAGATTGACCACTTCCGCATTAGGCACGAACTTTGTCAGGTTTTCAGACCTCTGGACCGTATCCCGGTCACCATAGATCATGAGGGTCGGCTGTACCATAAAAATGAAGGGGGTTGCGATTTTGGATGAGCTGTTTCATCCCTTCTTCATTTAGCGATTTGATTTATGCCTCGCATTTAAAACGTTCTGACTTTTGATGAGAATTAAACCCTAAATGATTGAGAAATACAGTAGCTCCTCTCTCCTAAAGATCAGGGAAACAATAGACCCAGATTTATGCAGTACCAAAAATCCTTTTAACGATTCTTTTGTTATTTATATTTCCTTATTCTGTAATATTTTTTTTGCAATGTTGAAATTTTAGCCCTTCTTCAGATGAAGCGATCAATATTCCAAGCCTTCTTAATCGTGTTTCTTCTTTCTTGGCGCTCATTACCCACCAGATAGAATCTCTTTTATAGGATGGTGATAAATTAGTGAAGAATAGCCAGGCTGTTTGATTTGCCTTGATTTGTTCTTCATATTCTTTGGCAAGTTCCACGTTTCTTTGTTCAGAGGAATAGCCTTGTGCATCGGTTCTGTTGTTAAAGACGTGCATTCCTTCTGGTCTCATCTTTCCAAGCTGTATTAGTGCTTTTACCTTCTTTACGTTCACAGCACTCCATACACTATTTACTTTGCGCGGAGTAAAGCGAATCTTATAGCTTTGTTTATCAATGGTTTTTCGTATACCGTCAATCCACCCAAAACAAAGAGCGGCATCTACTGATGCAGACCAAGTAAGGCTTGCACGCCCTGTACTTATCCCAAAATAGCCCACCCAAATTTCACTAGCTTCAGCATGATGTTCTTCTAACCAATCGTTAAACTCTTCTTGGTTGTTGAAAAAAACTACATCTCCCATTGTTCCAGCCATTTTAAAATCGCTTGGTTTGTTTCTTCCGGCTTTTCTTCCTGGATCCAATGACCGCAATTCAGATTGACCACTTCCACATTGGGCACGAACTTCGTTAGTTTTTCAAACTTCGGGATCACATCCCGGTCGCCATAGATCATAAGTGCAGGCTGTTGGATGATTGGGTTCACGTCCGCCAATAAGCGCCAGTTGCGGTCAAGGTTCCTGTACCAATTTATACTTGCCGTGAAGCCTGATGATTTGAAGGCGGAGACGAAAACGGCCAGTTCGCTGTCGCTCATTATGGGTTCGCCGAGTGGTGTTTCTGCTCTGGCAAGATTAATCATCGCCATACCTGGCTGAGGCGCTCTGGGTGGCTCGTTCTTCCGGTAAATGTTGCGAAGGAACTGGAATGTATTTTCTTCTAATACGGCGTCTGCGATACCCGGCTGTCGATTGAAGTGGACAAAATAGTAGTCGCCGCCAAGTATTTCTTCCATGAACTCGATCCAGGGTCTTTCTCCGCGCTCTTGGTAAGGCATGCTCAGATTTATCACTTTATTTACACGGTTTGGATGCAATAAGGTCAGCCACCAAACGATCATTGCACCCCAATCATGACCGACAAAGGTGGCATCTTCGTATTCGTAGTGATCGAGAAGTGCGATGAGATCACCCGACAAGTGTTCAATGTCATAGTCTGTTACTACGCTCGGACGGGATGAGTTGCCATAACCCCGCTGGTTTGGGACGATGACATGGTAGCCCGCTGCGACAAGGGCGGGCACCTGATGGCGCCAAGAAAAGGCATGCTCTGGCCAGCCATGACAGAGTACAATAGGTTTTCCTAAATTTTGTCGGCCTGCTTCAAAGACTTCGAGTTCCACACCGTTGACTGAAATAAGGGTGGGCTTGGGAAAATCGGTTGGATTAAACATTGCAATTCCTCCTTCTTGTGATACATGTAGTATAATGGACAAAAGGTGACATCTTAGTGTCACCATTTTGAAATCATGTAGAAAAAAAGAGGGCAATTATGGACAAAGTGGAGAGACTCATTTCGATTATCATGATATTGCTGAGAAAAGAGATTATATCTACAAAGGAATTCTCACAACTATTCAATGTTTCCAAAAGAACGATCCTTCGCGATATGGAAACACTGAGCTTATCGAACATCCCGATCTACTCTATCAATGGGGTCAAAGGCGGGTACGGCATAATGGATGAATACAAGGTGGATAAACGCCTTTTAAGCAGCTCCGATTTACAGAATATATTAGCTGCGCTCGGCGGATTGGAACAAATCCTCCTTACTGAAGAAGTTGAAAGAACGATAAAAAAAATAGAGGCAATGGTTAGTCCTTTGTCTCTGAATCGTTCCATTCAACTGTCGTTTTATGAATGGGAAGGTCGGTCCGAGATTCTTGAAACCTTAAAGACATGTCAAACATCCATTTTAAAGAAAAGGCTGGTTTCGTTTGATTATACAGATAAAGACGGGGCTGTAACGAATAGAATGATCGAGCCCTATGAGCTGCATTTTAGGGAATCAAGTTGGTACTTGAAAGGATTCTGTTTACATCGACAGGGATATCGAACTTTCAAGTTATCTCGGATCGATCATATTACTATGGATGAACGCGCGTTTCATCCTAGAGACGATTGGTCAGAGCAAGTACACGAAGCAAATTATCTACCTGAATTCGTCACGATTAAGGCATGGATATCGCCTAGCATAAAAGATCAAATCATCGAAAGGTATGGTCGAAGAAGTATTGAAGACCATAGTTCTGGATTTTTATTAGCAACCATTTATGTCCCACAAAATCGTATGGGATTTCAACTTTTAGCAAGCTTCGGCACTCATCTAAAAGTTGTAGAGCCCAAAACCTATGTTGAAGACTTTCGAAATTATTTATATCAAATGATGGAGAACTATTCCTGATAGATTTAGCATTAAAGCTTCAACCTTCAACTCAACTTTTCGCCGTCACTTATGGTAAGGTTCCCCGCGTTTGATCTTTAACTCTCCTGCCCGTTCGTATTATGAGATCAACCAGTTCTTTCTGGTTGATCCTTTTTTCATTTGCATAGAGGATTAAAGTAGCCTGGTCGAACGTACCTGCCCGTGGGACTTGATCCCGAGAGCTATAATGTTCACCCCTACTTGTCATGACCATGATTGAGGCTGGTTGGGACGTAAGATCCCGTATAACAAGCGATGCTATGGAGCGACAAGAAGATCAACCTTAGGGGATGCCGGTGAATCTACACTTACAAGGGGAGATGAAATGAATCCAGTTATCGGTCTAGATATTTCTAAAGAAGAAAGCCATGGACAAGCCTTTCTAGAGCGCGAAAAGCCATTCCAAGGGATATTCCACTTCGAGCACACTCGAGATGGTTTAGCAAATTTCCTTCAAGTTTTAACAGAAGTTGAATTTGCATCTCAACAACGTCCTTTGCTTATTCTAGAAGCAACCGGTCATTATCAAAGTCCCGTTGTTCAGTTCCTAGAGGAACATCATTATATTTATATTGTTATTAATCCGCTCATCTCAAATCGGCTTAGGAAGTCTCAACTTCGTAAAGTAAAGACGGATGCTGCTGACGCTTACCTATTGGGAGAGCTGTACTACAAAGAAGAATTTGAACCGTTTAAGAAAAGAGGTGTGCAACTTCTCAATCTGCGCTATCTTACAAGACAATATGAGTCTCTCTTTCAAAGATGTGTGTACAGACTAAACTACAATTCCAAGCTGTTTTAGATCAGGTTTTCCCTGCTTACAAAGGTGTCTTTGGAGCTATGTATTCCGGTATTTCATTACAGTTTTTAAGTGAATTCCCAACCTCATATTCAGTATTACAGACGGATGAAAACACACTCAAATCTAAGATGAAAGAACTGCTTTCTTCAAAACGGGGGCGTTCAGAGGACTGGATTAACCAACGGGTGCAACGGCTGCTAGTTGCGGCAAAACAAAACCCATTTCAGCAAACATGTATGCAAGCCACTTAATCAATTTGAAAGTCCTTATTACCCTCATTCTTCAGTACCAAGAGCATCTTACTGGATTGGAACAGAACATAGATGCTCTGGCTGAAGACATTGAAGAATATGAATTAATTCAGTCGATTTCTGGTATTGGGCATAAAATTGCGGCAACAATTTTATCTGAAATTGGAGAAGTCGACCGATTTGATCATCCTAAAAAGCTAGTCGCCTTTGCAGGCATTGATCCAAGTGTCTTTGCTTCAGGTAAGTTTACAGCAACTCGAAATCGAATCACGAAACGTGGTTCCAGGCAGTTGCGTTACGCGCTGGTTTTGGCTGTCCAATGCGGATTAATTCGCGCTCGTAATATACGAATCAAAGAATTCTACAATCGTAAGAGAGCCAAAGGAAAACCACATAAAGTGGCTCTAGTCGCATGTGCCAATAAATTGGTGCATTGGCTATATGCCATCATGAAAAACAAAAAAACATTCCGGATTGCTTAATACGAAACCAATGGTATAACCTTCCAAATACAATACAATTGGGGGGTTATTTGGCTTACCTACTTTTAAATATAACATATGATTGGGCTTTACTTTACTGGTAATCTTGACAAGCTATTAGCTGGTATAGTTGAATGAAGGTAGCGGATCGCATTGACTGACGAGCTGCCTTATCGTGTTTATTGAGCTAGCGTGTCCCGTTAGCTTAGCGAAGTTCACACCACCATGTCCAAGTATTTCTTTAAGTCATCTTTGGCGTGTGAATTACTAGTCCAAGCTCCTAAATTCCAACTCATATATCTAAGTCCTAGGTAGCGAGAGGCGATTGCATACATTTGATTGAAATGAACATCAGGAAATTCTATGCTTTTAGCAGCCAATAACCCTCTATATTCCTCAATTTGTTCCGAGGTACCACAACGCAGAGGGATATCTAGAAATAAAGAGCCATATCTTGCTTCTTCCCAATCAATAAAGATTACATCAGTATTGTTCTGTACCAACACATTTCCTGGATTAAGGTCGTTATGAATTAATGTTCGGCTGTTCTCATCATTTATTACGTATTGTATATCCTCGAATATCGTATTAGCCACAGCTTCCACTAAGGGTATGTATTCCCCGAAGACGTCTATAAACTGTTCGTTCCCCTTAGCTGCTTGCCATTGAGGTTTCCACCGCTCGTATATCATCTTTTCAATATGGAAGCTGTCTACTTCAGGTAACCATGAAAGTTCTTTCCTTTGACCAAAGTTAGAGATGTGAATGTGCGATAGGGCATTCGTTTCACTTTTCTGAAGCAACCTAATATTTATGTTTCTATAGTCCGTTTGATAATCAACATCCTGTATACAAATAAGAGACCTCTCATCTACTTCAGAACCATATGACAAAGAAAAAGGCGCACTTACTTTTTGTGAGTAAAGCCTTGTCAGTACCTGCCGTTCTATCCTGGTTGCATGTTTTGAAACAAGAGACAACTTCGATGTTTCGTCAAGTATCTTTATTAGTACACTATGGCGCATTAACTCAACTGCTTGTATGCCCATATTAATAGGCGTGCTTTCAATGCTTAAAACTTCTGCTTTAGGATCTATAAATTTTTTTACAGTCCCTTGTACCAATTTTAGGAGATTATTATTTATTAACGTCAAGTCACTCACCTAATCCTATGATATTTTACCGAATTATACCATAATTCTAAGCTTCAGTATGAGAAGAGTTTTAGACCGTTTGTTCCACTAAACTGCCAGTTAGCGCAGCAAGGCTGCCAATCGTGCTGGCAGCCTTGTTATAGTTGAACCATCGTGTCCCGTTAGCGTAATCATGTGTCGCTTATCGGTACATTTGAACAAACCACATCTTAAAACCGTGCTTTTCGTAGAAACCAACGATTTTCTGCCATTGCTTACTCGCGGAATACACTGTGGAACGAGTAATACCACTGTTTTCAGCGGTTTGGAGCAGTTTAACAACCATCGCATGACCCACATAAAAATGGATACTTATGGTCCTTTTTTACGTTATACTGCCCTTTAAGCAGTTAAGTACCAAAATTTCGCCCTACTTGTGGTATGGTTCTCCACGCTGTCTGTAACGGCAAGTTTTAAAGCCATCCCTTTTGGGATGGCTTTAATTGAGCTCTATGCACCAGCTACACTTTACGTACTGCAAACCATAGTTCGATATAGTTGAGGCCGTCTTTCACGCCGTTCATTTCGAACTCTGTCCCGTCCACTTGCTCATAGCCGGACGTCGGGAGCCATTCCGTGTAAAAGCGTTTGTATAGCGTTTCGATCGTCTTGCCGAACTGATCCCAAGGATGCGGCTCTGACGGGAAAATCGCCCATGTATGTGCCGGAATATTTACCGAGGTGTACCCTTCTGTGTTGCTACCATCGTCTTTGAAGGCGCACAACATGTACGGGAATGTGTCCGGTCCGGTTTTCCGGTAGCTGCATACCGCATGTACTGGATACAAATCCTGGCAGACGAACGCTGGCAAATCGCCTGCACACGCTTCAAGCCGCTTCACGTCGCCGTTCGCATGGCTCTGCTCCCACAGCTTCGCTGGTGTCTGCGGTGCTTCCCCGCCCCCATCGACGCGGAATATACCCTCAATGCCGAACACTTCAAAACTTTCTTTCGTTTCAATTCGATAATTCATTGCCTCTGCCCCTTTGATTGTGATAAGGAAGGATAGACGGGGGTAGGCTTTAAGAGCAATCCCCTCCTGGCGGGCCATGGCTGGCGTGATCCCGTGTAGCGCATGGAACGCCCGCGCGAAAGAGACTGGTGATTCATATCCGTACTTCAGTGCTACATCGATCACCTTCTCCGTTCCACTATGCTGTAGCTCCAGCGCGGCAAGCGTCAGTCGTCTCCTCCGAATGTACTCCGCCAGTGTCACGTCCGTTATGAACGAGAACATCCGTTGGAACTGATACGACGAACAGCAGGCCATGTGGGCAACTTCCCTCAACTCGATCTCCCCAGTCAGGTTTGCCTCAATATAGTCTATCGCCCGATTCATCCGCTCCAACCACTCCATCTTAGTCCCCCCTCTCGAATTAAAGTATAGGCGAGGCAGTAAATAGCTTCGCAACATTTTGTGCCCAATGTAGTTGCTTCTCCTTTAATGTGTCGTGGTATCCTGCCCACTAGCTTAAAGCCGATTCAAATAAATTTTGGTACATATATCATATTCTTGACTCAGTAGAAAACCCCTTTTCGAGGGGTCATTTTCTTTTTCAGGAGGGATGCAAGAATGAGGAAAGTACCGTCAGAAGCGCATTCGCTGCCAGCATCGACACTTCTGACACTTTTCTTTCCCAGCCCTGGGGTACCACCTCCGGTTCACCATCCCCTCTTCTTTCCGTGGGGTGTGACGGGGATGTTTCACTAAAAACACGATAACCTTATGAACCTTTCTAGCTTCTCCTTGCCCCGAAACATACACACAGATATTTAAACCCATGCCCCGCAAGGAATTCCGCAAAAAAACTTGCCCTTATTTATGGTACGGTTCTCCGTAATTAATCTTCAACTAAACTGCCCGTTAGCCATCCATGCATCCTCTGCAATGCACCACAGAGCATGAAAGTTGACCCGTTCTTTCATGGTAGTTGAACAAATAAAAAACGGCTGCCGAAGCTACCGCTATTCCACTAACGTGTCCCGTTAGCCATCCATGTCGCTCACGCGACACCACAGATTATGGAAGTAATTGCGTTCTTCCATGGGAGTTTAATAAACTACGCTGCTCAATAATGAATTTTCATTTCCTACATGGGCATCTACACAATCATATAGTCATTAACCTACATATTTGTAGGCATAGGGTATTCGACTTATGATAAGGGGATGTTTAATTTGTACAAACAAATTCAAAAGCATTCGTATGGTAACTATACTCATTTAAGAAAAATATCTTTGCTTGATATGAAACAAGGCGATGTAAATGGGGACGGAATAATTGATAACGTGTATTTATATGGAAATAAATCCAATGGAATCTTTGCAGATAATATTACGCTTATTATTCAAGATGGACATTCTAATCAAAGTACAACGGTAAATCTTCAAAACAATGCGGGATATAGTGCTAGGCTATTCCTTGGGGATTTTTCTAAGGATAATGTACAGGACATTTTAGTAAGTATTGATTCTGGAGGAAGCGGCGGATATGGTATTTTTTATATTTATTCCTTCAAGAATAACATTCTACATGAAATGTTTGATGTTGAAAAATATAATAAAGAGTATAAGTTCAATGTAAATTATGAAGATTTTTACAAAGTGAGCGTAGGAAGTCCTCATCTTGACGTGTTGTTTACAATAGACATTAGTAATAAAGGCTATGACTACTTATCACAATATTACAACGAAAATGGTAAACTTAAGCAACCAATCAAAGGTGAGGTTCTTGCTTTAGGTGCATTATATCCCATAGTTACAAACGAAAAAAGTATGGGTTATGATTTACTTGCTATTCAACGTATTATTGGTACTTCTAACTCCGATACATTAGGGTATGTCGAAAACCTAATGACTTGGAATGGCACTCAATTTACATCCTTACGATTGTCTGTAGCTATACTTGGTACGAGGTTAATCAGCCTTTACTGATCATTTCTGTAATGGTATTCAGAGAGGCATTAGCCGCTCACATTCGTCCAATCCATCAAATTCATTCCTATGTATCAATAGACTTTTTCCTTAAACTAAACTGCCCGTTAGTTGAATAAAGGCAGCTGATCGCGTTGACTGACCGGCTGCCTTATCGTGTTTATTGAGCTATCGTTCTCCGTTAGTGATGCACGCATTGCAAGAACATCAATGAAGCACAGAGGATGAAAATTATTTCGTTCTTTCATGGTAGTTTAATGGAACATCATATTTCTTTTTCCAATTATCGGGTTACCTAGTTGTGGTCCATATAAAGCTATAGTTCCCGAGGGAGTTTAGTTTGGTAATCACTGGTAGTCTTCTTATTCCCCAAAACATTATTTAAACGCTACATCCCTAAAAGTGTCAGCTACCGCCTCCACAGTGCTGTTCCAGAGCTTCTCACCTAGTTCCTCTGTTGCTTGAGTTGGGTCACCAATAACACCTGTTTTAGAGTATTTAGAAAAATCCAGATTAGGGTCTGCCCAATCCGGCTCTTCACTGTAAGGGTTATAAATTTTGTCTTCCCTTACAGTTTCTTTTCTCTTAAACAATGCCAGCGAAGTGGTAAAACTATCAGCATGCCCTCCAGGTAAATTTGGGTCTCCATATTTGCACCAGACATCGTAAAACGGATAGTGCGGAATTTCAGCAACCGAACCCCCTTTAAAATCGTTATTAAACCTCTCTGCAACATTGTTTAAATGGTGACCTCCGCAACCTCGGAAAATCACAATTTTCCTAAATCCTTGCTGAGCAAGTGACTTTAATACAGAATAAATCAAACCTTCATATACATCCTGCGGAATATCTATAAAGCCATAACCGTAATTTCTGTGTTCTGGTGTTGGACCATACGGAATAGTGGGAACAACCAGATATTTCGCACCATATTTTTCGTTAGCTCTTACTGCAGCAGAAATTGATAATTCGGATGCAAGCCATGTATCAAAATCAACACTTGTATGTGGACCTTGTTGTTCAGTACATCCAGTAGGAAGAACTGCCATGTAACCTTCATCAATCTTTTCTTTTATTTCTAAATATGTAAGTTTTCCATACTCAAAAGTCATCTAAATTCCTCCAATTTAAGGGTTCTCCTTTAAAAACGCAGGGCACAATTACCAATTTGCTTAATATCTAGTATTCTCCTTCCTATTGAGCATAACTACCCGCATCACAGAATGTCGCACCCTATATGGGTAGCACTCTTGGGAGATTAGTCCTTTTTTTGTTGTTGCACCAGCGGAGCTTAAGTAGGGTAAGACGAAGAATTAATCACTCGGACTCCCAGTCAATAGGTCTATTTCATCAATATCTATATTTTCATTAGAAATCACAAATCCCCCTATTGTCTTTATGTTCACATTACTTCTAGTTAACCATGGGAAGTTTTATTATATAAGGTAAATATCAGGTATAACTAAACTATCCTGCCCATTAGCTTAATAAAATGAGCAGATTGCCGCAGCCTGCTCATCAGTGATTATCATCAAACTATCGTTTTCCCGTTAGCCATCCATGTCGCTCACGCGACACCACAGATTATGGAAGTAATTGCGTTCTTCCATGGGAGTTCAATAACATCTACAGAATTACAGCATGGTAAGAACAGCTCTGTTTCAGTCCTTTCTTTAAAATGATAAAGAGCAACCTGTTTTTTAGACAAGTCACTCTTTAAATTATAAATTAATCTATCTTTTTGTTTGTTAAATTAGATCTCCACTCTCATATAAATGAATTCCGATCTCAGATGAGTGTCATTACAAATTAACCAAAATTAAAAATTAAAATCAAGCTATTTTTCAAATCAATAATTACCTCTTTTCTATTTTAGCATCCCGCATATCCCCCATAAGACCTTTGAAGAAAAATTGAATAAAGCGTTCTTCGGAAATAACAGCATGATCGGAACGGCCAGTCTCTTGGAATTGGTTCATCGCTTTCTGGTACATGTTGAAATAAAAGAGCAGTTCGTCTTCCCTCAAGCCCTCAGCCATATACTGCTCTTCCTGCCCACGCTGAACAAGCTTCAACAGAAACGGAATGAACTTCATCTCCAGAAACCGATCCACTCTCTCCTGCATCGCAACAATATCAGCAGATTGCTTCATGCAGTCATTAATGACCTTAATAAATTTCATTTCCTCCATCATTACCGTATACATGAGCTTTGGGTAAGGCATCTGGTCTTCTAATAAATGCTCATATCTCTTCAGCTGTTCCTCCATCATTTCGCCGATAGCTTCAAATAACAGCTCGTCCTTGCTACCGAAATAATTATAAATGGATACTTGAGATACTTTTGCTTCCTTGGCTATTTCTTTAATCGTTGCTGTATGAAACCTGTCATGGTTCAGCTTCTCTTTCGTTATGGCTAATATAAGCTGTTTCTTCTGTTCCGTTCGTCTCTCAAATCCGTTCAATTGCGATCACCCCTACTATCCAACTTTAATTTTTAACGATCGCGATGTCAAATTTCAAAATTATATAGCGAATCAAATAAAGTTGAGCTATAATAAGTTTTGAAATATCATATAATATAATTTCATAACTAGGAGGCGCAACATGAAAACTCTGTACAATCAAAACACGGGCTATTGGTACCCTCGCCTTACCTTATTCACGCTGGAGACGATTATTTTGGCAATTTCCGGCTGGCTGCTTTTTTTTGATGGCGTGGAGGTTTTAAATGCTGTATTTCATTGGAACTTAACGAATGGTGACTCAGGACGGAATTTTCTTCTATTCATCCTTATTTTAATCGTTTTCGTTCGGATGAAATTTACGATGTTTTTTCTTTTAAGAAGACCTATGTCATGGCAGGAGGCGTTTAGTGTTCCGACGGCTTTTTCGTTGTATTATATCGTTATTCCTCTTCTCAGCTTGACCCATAACAAGCCGTTGAATGGATGGGACATTGTATTTGTCGTCATCTTCATCATAGGTTCACTCCTAAATTCGCATGCCGAATGGCTTCGTCATCAATGGAAACAAAATCCTGAACATAAAGGAAAACTGTACACAGGCGGCTACTTCCGCTATTCGATCCATATTAATTATTTCGGCGATGTGTTATGGGTGCTTGCGATGGCACTCGTCGCATGGAACGCTTGGGCATTGCTCGTGCCACTATGGTTGTTCTGTTTCTTCGCGTTCTACAATATTCCAATGCTGGATAAGCACCTTGCTGAGAAATATGGCGATGATTTCGAGCGTTACCGTAAAAAAACAAACACATTTATTCCTTACTTATATTAACTGTATAAATAAAATAAGACCATATAGGATGCCAACAGTAGATGATTCTTGTATTGAACGAGGGCGCTCTCTCGATCTCTGATTGAAATCATCGCTTTTTTGAAATATTTCTTGTTCTTTATGTTCTGCCGTACATTCCAGCATCTTTATGTTGGTTGGTTTGAAATCATCCAAGACACCACCTAGATTAAAACAACCAGTATACAGCAAAACAGGGATGGCCTTCCTCGTTTTCTTGAGGAAGGCCATCCCTGTTTATAAGATAAGGACTTTTTCAGTGGCCTCCCTTTTAAGGGCAGCCGTTTTCTAGTTAGATATTTACGAACGGTGAAAATGAACTTCTCCAGTCCTCCTGTATCGGTAATGCATTGATTACACCCTTGGTTCTCCATATATACATATCGACCAATGGCAGAAAAATGATCCGGCGAAGCATTCACAGGCTTGGAAGAATACACTCGCAGCGCCTGCTTATTCAACTATCGTGTCCCGTTAGTCATCCATGTCGCTCACGCGACACCACAGATTATGGAAGTAATTGCGTTCTTCCATGGGAGTTCAAAGAACAGTTCATCAACAAATTATCACTTCACTCTTTCGGAAATGTTTTTACTTATTTCTTCAGGATTTTCAACACCAATGATCAACTTTGATATTTTGAACTTACCAACTTTAACGCTATTCAAATCTAAATGAAGAGTTTTAAGCTCATTTTCAAAAAAGTGCAGTTGATAACCACCATTTGCTCTAAATAACCCATTTCTCATTCCTCCTAATAAAGCACCATATAGTTTAAAAGCATTTGGTATCGGTCTACCTGTTGTTATTCCCTTAATTGAAGAGTATGGAATTTGCAACCCTTTATCTAATTTTAAAAAGGGTGAGTTTCCAAAGTCGATATTTACGTAGGTATCCATTAGTTGAATTTTACGTTCCATATTTTGATTCCCCCATTTTCAAATAATCAATTTATTTCATAATCCATAATCACATATAATACCATAAATACCTCTTTTATTCATGGAAGTCTAAACTGCCCGTTAGCACAACACGGCTGCCGATCGATGCCGGCATTGCCGTACAAGAATCAAGCCGAATCGTATTGAATAAACTCGCTTCAAGCACACTTCAACGGATTCCCCGTGCTCCAACTTACCGCCTGAAAACTCCCACATACTCGCTTACGACTAACCTGTCGACGTCGAGCGATGAGGACCTGACTTTCATCGTTCTCAATGATTGCTGCCGCTACTTGGATCAAAGTTCATTCACCCCAAAATACCCTTTGGAACTTTTTTACAACAACTTGCGTCTACCTAGTATATACCTACTCATACTAATCTTACGAAAGGGATGGACATTCCATGAGATTGCCTAATTCAATCTACAAGACTCAATCTTCACCAATCCGGCATTCCGCAGCATCAATTGCCTTTAAGCCGCTGATCATCGCCATGATCATTGTGCTTGTCGGGACAGCGATTCCCGTATCCGCTTCTGCTTCGGAGAAAGGAATCCATGATGCCTTGCAATTCACGCAAGTCGAATCAGGTAATTATTACTCGATCGCTCTTCGCAAGGACGGCTCGGTATGGACATGGGGACGCAACCTATTAGGCGAAATAGGGATACAAGAAACCGTTACCATATCGGAAACAGACGGGCCTGTTCGTCTAAGCTTGTTGTCGGATATCAAGCATATTGCTACTAGCGGAAACGGACACAATCTCGCTGTTAAGGCGGATGGAACGGTGTGGACATGGGGAACAGCACCGCATTCAGATGACAATACGATCCATTCTGTACTGCCTCAGCAGGTGGCAGGAATTATAAATGCAGTTACTGTTGCATCAGGTTCGGACTTCGGTGTAGCGCTTCGTCAAGACGGGAGCGTATGGTCGTGGCAGCGTGAGTTGAATAAGAATGATACGAACAGCGTTCGGAAGCCTGCTGCTGTGAGCGGCATTGCGAATGTAGTGCAGATACATGTATTCAACAACCAAATCTATGCCGTGAAACGGGATGGCACCGTTTGGAGCTGGAATGAACCATCACTCATGTTCAATTCCAATATTAAGACTCCTACTAAGCCTGTACTGATGAAAGGATTATCCAATATTCGTTCCGTCACTTCAAATGAGCAAGCCTTATACGCGCTAGACAAGAAAGGCAAAGTCAGGACTTTGGACGCCAAGGGAAAGCTAACTCCCGTTCAACCTAAATTGACTGTTAAAGAAGTACGAGCAGCTAGCTTTTACACACTGTTCCTAACGACAGCAGGCGATGTATATAGCTATGGAAGAACGGTTACAGGCAAGCAAGGCAAGGTTAACGGCTTACCTAAGATCAAATCGATCAGCGCAGGAACCTACCACAATCAGGCGATCTCTGAACGCGGCGAAGTATGGGGTTGGGGCGGCAACCATTTTAATTCAGTTGGCGCAACGGCAGATTCACCCGATGACATGATCTATCTCCCGATTAAGACCAATATTGCTGTAGACATCATGATTGATGGACAAGTGATCAACTCGATATTTGCTCCGCGAGTGAGTGCAAATACAGTTCATATCCCGATAACTACGATTACCCGAGCACTCGGAGCTCAGTTTGCGACCAATCAAGATCCATCGGGCACACTTTCCTATACGATTGCATATGAAGGCCGATCCTTCACGTTTCGCGGTGGGGACAGTATTATTCTAGTGGATGACCAAGCTATCGAGCTCCCTGAATCTGTATCTTCTTTAACAGGTGCTGTCGCTGCTCCTTATCAACTCTTCGAGAAGGGACTCGATCTTTCGATCACATGGGATTCACAGCTGCAGCAGTTACGGATGAATACACAGGTGCATGTACATTAAGCAGAACAGCGGATGGCCTTTGGCCACCCGCTGTTTTATATCCCTCACCAGCTATCCATTGATTCCTCGATCAAGCCTTTTAGCTAAAAAAAAAATAAGCAGGCTTCTGTAGCCTGCTCAATTTTGTGTGTTATTCAACTATCGTGTCCCGTTAGCCACACATGCAGCGCAAGCGCTGCACCACAGATGATGAAAATGGGAAAATCAGTCTATACTGCTACTATGGCTGGCGAAAAAGGTCGATAAGCTATGGTGCCTTAGAGCCCATCCGTTAGTCTGACTCCAACGACCACGGTGCATCACAGATTGTCGCTCCCTTTTGGGAAGCACTCATGGGAGATTAATCCTACTCTGGTTTTTGCACCAGCCTAGCCTTTTTTGGTTGTGGAAGGAAGTTTGTTATTTTCGCTCTATCTAACTTTATTAAAGAACACATAAGGCTCAGCCTTTTTTTAAAAAGTGTGATTCTGGGTCTTCTTTATTATGCTCTTTTTCAGGTTTTGAGCTGATTCTATTTTCATGGGAGTTAAATATTAAAAAGTTCAACTCATGTAATAACTTTTTCTTCATTGCCTCCAATGCTTCATCGCTGGGTTTAACATCATCTGCATACATGATTTCTTTAGGTGTCCACCAAACAGGAAACTTTGGGGTTGGTTCAGTCAGTCTTCTCGGGAAAATGTGCCAATGCATATGAGAATCACCATTGCCAAGAAGTTCATAATTTAACTTATCTGGTTTGAAAGCATTAAATACGGCTTCAGATACTATGCTCATTTCCACAAGATACTTTTCCTTAAATTCTCTATTTAGTTCGTGAAGTTCACACTTATGATCTTTGCATAGAAATAGTGTATAGCCTTCGAAATATTGGTGGTCTCCTATTACCACGTACCCTGTTTCTAATTCTGCTACAAAATACTTATTTGTATCTTCTTTTATCATATTGATTCGATTACAAATAAGGCAATTTTCCATTTACATCACCATCCTATAATCTTATTGTTTGAAAACAATATATCCTTTTTCCAATAGGAGATAAATGGAGAATTGTTATTAGATCATGGATTTTTGTTATCGAATACTGCCCGTTAGTTGAGAAAAGCCAGTGCGGTAGACCTTTCGGTATTGAACTATCACGTCAATCTTTCGGAGATAGTTTTACTTATTTCTTCAGGGTTTTTAACATCAATGATTAACTTTGATATTTTAAATTTACCAACAAGAAAATTATTCAAGTCAAAATGAAGGGTATCAACCTCATTATTAAAAAAGTAGAGATGATAACCTCCATTGAATCTAAATAATCCATTTCTTTTTCCTCCAAAAGAAGCACCATAAAGCTTGAAAGCATTTGGTATGGGTCTACCTGTTGTTATCCCCTTAATCGAAGAGTATGGAATTTGCAACCCTTTATCTAATTTTAAAAAGGGCGAATTTCCAAGATCGATATTTAAATGGGTTTCCATTAATTGAATTGTACGTTCCATTCGTTTAGTCCACCATTTCATAACGCTTTAGTATTTTTAAAATATATTTACATATTATACCATAGATAATCTTATTTATAGAATTTATTGAGCTAATTTACCCAAGAACTGAACATGAAACCGAATATTTCGCCGGTTGCATGATGGAATATTACATTATCCTGCCCGTTAGCACAACGAAGCTGCCGATTCATGTCGGTAGCTTCGTCCTGGTGTTATTGAGCTATAGTTTCTCGTTAGCGTAACAAATATGTCACATGGTCGTCGCACAATCATGCAGACTCCAAAACTACCTGTTCACCAAAGTCTACAAGTGGTCTAGAAAAGTTAAACTCCCAGTTTCACATAGAGTCGAGAGCCCTCCTTTATCCTATCCGAACTTCTTAGTTTATGCCGAAGAATCGTAAAATTCCAAGTAAATCTTTGTCATAATAAGCGCGATACAGGTAACAGATAATGATTAGTCCGATGGTATTCTCGAAAAATTGAATTACGTTGCCAAGTAAAGATATGAAATAGATCGACGTTGCATTCGCAGCGGCTTTATTCTTGGATTTTTCCCATACAAGAACTACCGTTGCAAGTATCGTCAAAGGCAAGTCCAGAATCACGTACTTCACAATATTGATTCCGATTGGAATTGCGATAATAATAGCCAGAATTAATCCGAAAATCCTCCACTCTAGCCCGGTGATTATGTATGCCACGATAAGTGCTGCAACTCCAAAGAATATGGAATTCCTTATAGCATCTTTGAACACTTTTCTTACAACTGCTTTGGGATTGTTAATGTCGACTGCTTGGCTTAAACCTGGCAATTTGATTCCCCCAGTTCACTCTTGATTTAATCCAGGTATTCAACAAAGGCATCAATAAATCCCGACCTGAATGCATTGACCGGCATATTCTTGGAGCCCCAATTAGCACCGAACCACTCATTAAGCTGCTCTGTTGTCGGAAGATCTCCGCAATCATCAGCTCCCCAACAATAAAAGTCCAATTTTCTCTCGTCCAATAACATTCCTGCCAATTTGCGGTACTCTTCGATTGACATTTTCTCATAAAAGGTGTCCTCTACACCGCCAGCTTCATATCCCTCAGCCGTGACATCTCCCCATAGACGACCATTTGCGTATGCTCTTTTAGATAATTCTTCATGCTTTTCTTCGCGCAGCTCATAGCCTTTATAACGGTCTAGCTTCCCGTAAATGCGCTCGGATACATTAATCTCCCAGGAGAGTACCTGAAAAACTCCAAGAAGGACCAAAATTCCGATTGTCCAAGTCTTAATTGTTCTTCTGATGAAAACCAGTCCTTCTTTTAGTGAATTGAATTCTAATGGCATTCAAAAAATTCATCTAAATTCCTCTCAACTTAATAAGGTGAATGAATTGTCCGAAAAAAATAAAGCTTTAGACTGGATTCGTTGAGATTCTATGCGAATTTCTGAATAGCAACACCGTCAAACTCCCGAATAATTAATATTAGACTGAATTCAATATAAACCAGCGGCAGTCTTGGGCTGGAAATCAAGTTCTAGATTGCTGTTATTGAACTAACGTTTCTCGTTAGTTCACCCAGTTTTGATGTCAAATAATGCGGAAATATCCATATAAGCTTTTTAACCTAAAACTTATATGTAAGTGGCAATACTCAGCGCCAACAAATTGAGCTCTTAAGAACAGGTCAATCTTAGGTGTCCAGCATATCCCACTCATCACCTAGGATCCATCGTAACGCTGACAGTTTACCGTTAATCATTCCCCATTCGAAATCATTCCATGGTCCCAAGTTTTCTAGCCCAAATCTTTCCTCCACCTTAGCTGCCGCTTCAAGTGCACCTTCCCAAATATTCCGCTGAATTGGTCGAGTAGCATGATTTTTTATGGGGAAGTCTTCCTTCTCCACAATAAGAATGAGTCCAGCTTCAATTTTTTCTCGTCTGATCTGATGTCGATTGTACCAGACCTTGGTTACTAGTTCGTCAATTTCCTTGATGATTTCAGTTAATCTCCTTGGCTCTTCGTTCCAATAATACTCATCGCTTAACTCTTCAATATGTTCGGGCTGGATGTGTTGTAATGCCTCACTTAAGGAAATAAAATAATAGGATTTTGAAATAGCAAAACAATTTTCTATATCTGGGTGAGGCAACTTCTTACTTGCTGTTAGATGGCTGAAATCACTAGTGTTGTGGGAAATAAATGCAAATTTACTTCCAGAGGCATCTTCTTCGTTAATCAAGTCCGAATAAACTTCTATTAAAATTGAATCACCAATTCCATTACGCTGCCTATGAAAGGGGGCGCGGTTTTCAATAGCACGCTGTGCAGCTCTAATCTTTACTGAATCTGAGATTTCAATAATTGAACTCTTGTTAAAGATCTTATCAATCCAACTAACTGTTTCGATTGCTGCCTCGCCTATAAGAGGCAAACGATGGTCAACATCGTTAAGTTGTGATATAACCACATTCTTTTGTTGTGGATCGCCAAATTTTTCAACAACGTCCTTTACTCTTTTTAGAGTACTGGAGATACTTCGACTACTTTGTTCAATTACACGCTCTTTATTTCGTGCGAATTCATCAATTATGGTTCTCGGCAAAATCAACTCAATTTCACCTTGAAGAATTAAATCATTAAGAGCTGCTAGTGTTGCTTGTTGTTGATAATCCTTGGCCATGTCAAGCCAAACACAAGTATCAATGAGCACCTTATACAAGAGGTTCACTGCCCTTTCTGAAAATATTTCAAATGTGAAGAGTCGGATTAGGCTTTCTCGGCACTTTCCTGTGCGGTCTTCTGCTATAGACCAATATTATCCACTCAATTAGACTCATGTCAATTACATTTGAAAGCTAGCAATATTGGTTTAACTATGCTGCCCGTTACTTCAACGAAAACAGCAGGCTACCGTAGCGTCTGCTCATTATTGTGTATCATTCAACTAAAGTTTCCCGTTAGATTTATCAGAAAATCAACAATTTAACAAGGAATAAAACCAGCGCGTGATATACTGAAAGATGAAAGGGGGAGAGCATATGGAAAGGCACTGTCCAATACATAAAGAAGAGATGTTTGAGAAAATCGAGAACAACAAAATCATGGCATTTTGCGTGGACTGCGAGATTGAACGCATCTATAAAGCGGAAGAACTGAAGTACCGCACTTCTTTTCAAAAAATAATAGATGAAAACAAAGTCATCATGAGAAAATACAAGGACAATCTTGCTTCAGAGCTCGTCAAATATCTAGCGAAGAAAATGTTTGCATGCATACTTGGCGTGGGTTTGATGTTTGGCGTCATGGGATGGTGGGCTTCGATTTTTATACAAATAGCGCTAATTTCTGTAGAAGCCTTAGCACAACGCTTCTTGGGTTGGCAGTTTTATAAGGGTTTTGACGATTATTGGATATCTGCCAGCATTTTCATCGTAATAATATTTATCTTTTTTTGGCGTGACGACGAGATGAAAATGCCCGAACCACAGCTAATTCCCGAATTGGTACCGCCAGACCGTAAGATAATTAATGACGATGTTTTAATTGAGGCAGAAAAGCAGA
This sequence comes from Paenibacillus sp. FSL K6-0276, assembly GCF_037977235.1. Lineage (NCBI taxonomy): Bacteria > Bacillati > Bacillota > Bacilli > Caryophanales > Paenibacillaceae > Paenibacillus > Paenibacillus sp. FSL K6-0276. The sequence continues at coordinate 3,577,066 of NZ_CP150276.1, forward strand.
TATCAATAGTTACTGCTTATAAAAAGCGAATACTCGAAGAATACATACTCATAGCTTCTGACATCCACGAGGTGGACAAAATGGAAGGCGTGGAATTTGAGCTTTTTTTAGCGGACGTATTCCGACGGAAAGGATATATGGTGAAATTAACGCCAGCAAGCGGCGACTATGGCGTGGACTTGATAATCATGAAAGGTGAAAGTGAAATCGCCGTCCAATGCAAGAGGTACAGCGGAACCGTTGGAGTTTCGGCTGTGCAAGAAGTCTTTGCGGGCAAATCGTTCTATGATTGCAATGAGGCAATGGTGGTCACGAACTCCACCTTAACGGCGCCCGCCGCCAAAACAGCGCGCAAACTTGGCGTTACGCTGTGGGACCGAAGCAGATTGATTGAAGAACTTGCCCAAACGCAGGCGTCTATTGAGTTTGAGCATTACTTGGAGCGATATTACGCGTGAAAAAAACCCTTTTAGTAATTTAAAAGCTGCGATTGTTTTATATAACAATATTTATTAGCATTTATCGGAATTCCTAGCTATATCTTTATCTAGAATGCCACTACGTTATACTGCCCGTTAGGTTAACAAAAATAAGCAGGCTTCGGCAGCCTGCTCAATAATATGTGCTATTCAACTAACGTACCCGTTAGCCATCCATGCATCCTCTGCAATGCACCACAGAGCATGAAAGTTGACCCGTTCTTTCATGGTAGTTCAATAAATCTTAACCTCAATCCGCGTGGCTCAACTTACCCGTTAGCCATCCATGCATGCTCTGCAATGCACCACAGAGCATGAAAGTTGACCCGTTCTTTCATGGTAGTTCAATAGAATCAACAGTTTCAGTCCGATGGTATCCTCTTGTCTATGATTCAAGCCACCACTTTCAATCCTATGATAAAATACTTATAAATCCCACTATAGCCAAACGGCCAAAGCGGATATAATCTTACTCTAAATTACTGGAGGTAGCGCTCCGTACTCGGCCCACTGCTCTTTTGTCGGGCCGTAAAGATCCGGCACACGAAGGCCTGCCTGACGCATCAGGACTGTCATCTGACCACGATGATGAATCTCATGCTTTACGAGAATATCCAGCATTAAGCCGTTTGGCCATTGATCACCATACATATCGCTCATGATAAGCAGATTCTCATCTTTCCAACTGGACTGTATAGCATCAAGGAGCGCTTGTGAGGTCCTCTTATAGACTGACGCGATGTCTGCTGCCGAAGCTGGCACCGGCATATCTTCGCCCGGTCCTTCGAAAGACAGTCCCGTCCGAGATGGCATTTCGTGCAACGTCTGTACAAGGTGCCATGCAACACGTCCAAGCGTTCTATGATCGCTTGTTATCTGTTGGCCAAGAGACTCGTCGGTCAGCATCTCCAGTGTCCGCATTGTTGCTTCCGTTTCATTCTGCCAAGTTGCGGCAAAATCTTTAATGTGTTTATACATATCCAACATCTCCTTTTTGTAATGGAATCAAGTTTATTATACCGAACATTAGTTCGCAAGTAAATATTTACATTTACTTAAACTACCCCCGTTAACCAAACGAAGCTGCCGAAGATCATTGCGCTAATCCCGAAATGTAATTAACTACGTATGGTTAATACTTTTGATCATTTTGTTTACGCTAGCCTGCCCGTTAGGTTAACAAAAATAAGCAGGCTTCGGCAGCCTGCTCAATAATATGTGCTATTCAACTAACGTTCTCCGTTAGCGGAATGACCTTTACCTTATTTTCGATAAGGTTCACCGCGCTATATGTAACGGCAAGTTTTAAGTCCCTCCCTTTCGGGGTGGTTCTTTGATAGATAGCAGCACGTTACGTCAGGTGCATAAAAATGGTCTCCATTGCTCCCCAAGGTGCTTCTTTCTCATCTATCTTCACGAAACCATATTTTTCGTACAAATTAACATGGTCACTGACAAGGTATACCTTATCAAAACCCAGTTCCTTCGCGTATGCCAAGGCAGATAAAATCAACTTTTCACTTAATCGATTGCCTCTGTACTGCTCTCCCACAAACACAAACCCGATATAAGGTGTATAGGAAACATCAGGTATACAGTCGGTTTTTGCTAAAGTGCAATAACCAGCAATGTGATCACCATCAAGTGCTGCAAAAACTCTTTCCCAGTCTGAAAAATGGCATTTTTTCATTTGTTTCGCTAAATTGACTCCTGCATTCCATGAACAATTCTGCGCATACTCAGCAACGACTTGCCACAACTTATCGCTATAAATAAGCGATTCTATTTGCATAAATACTCTCTTTCTTAAAGGCAGCCATCCGCTGGATAGCCCTTTGTCTTTTATTTTATTAATTGCTCTCCGTTATCAAAACAAGTGTTCAACTCTTATTCATAACTTAACAGTACAACACTTGGTATGAACTAACATGAAAATGATTATATTTGAATTTGTACAACGTCCATTGGTACTAACCTGCCCGTTAGCCACACATGCAGCGCAAGCGCTGCACCACAGATGATGAAAATGGGAAAATCAGTCTATACTGCTACTATGGCTGGCGAAGAAGGTCGATAAGCTATGGTGCCATAGAGCCCAACCGTTAGTCTGACTCCGACACCACGGTGCATCACAGATTGTCGCTCCCTTTCGGGAAGCACTCATGGGAGATTAATCCTACTCTGGTTTTTGCACCAGCCTAGTCTTTAGTGATTGTAGAACGAAGTTTGTTGTTTTTCTGTCTGCCTAACTTTATTTAAGTACACATAAGGCTCAGCCTTTTTTTAAAAAGTGTTTTTCTGGGTCTTCTTTCTTATGTTCTTTTACTAGTTTTGAGCTAATTTAATTTTCATGGGAGCTCAATAACGAACATGTCTTTGTCATTGCGTTTTTCTTTTATAGAAAACTTTTGACCACAAGAAGACTGTATTACCTATCATCAAGATTGGAAATTCCCAACCTGTTTCACCTTTAGTGAAAAAGTTGAATAAAGACCAAACTAACAATGCTAGGGTAAAAAATATATATGCATTTTTGGCGGATTTTTCAGTTTGGCATTGTTCCATTTCATCAGCTTTACGCAGTTTCATTTTGAGTCCTCCTCGAAAGTAAATAATTTGTCAACTGTAGTTTCAAGATGAAAAGATAATCTAAATGCCAAAGTTAACGTGGGATCGTATTTATCATTTTCAATGGCATTAATGGTTTGTCTTGTAACGCCGCACTTATTTGCAAGGTCTTCTTGAGATATCTTCATTCTTTTTCTAATATCCCTAATGTTATTCTTCAATAAAAAATCACCTTACCTTCTAAATGTAAAAAACTTTTTACATTTAGAATCATAAAACAACGCAGAAATAATGTCAAATTGTTTTTACATTTCGCTTACCTTCCTTGTTGTATTCTACTGCCCGTTAGCGTAACAGGCTGCCGATTATGCCGGCAGCCTGTTGTCGTTGTGCTATAGTTTCCCGTTAGCCATTCATGCAGCACAAGAGCGGCGCTGCACCACAGAGGATGAAAATGGGTACCCCTGTCTATACTGTTTGTACGGCTGGCGAAGAAGGTCGATAAGCTATGGTGCCATAGAGCCCAACCGTTAGTCTGACTCCGACCACCACGGTGCATCACAGAATGTCGCACCCTATATGGGTAGCACTCATGGGGGATTAATCCTTTTTTTGGTTGTTGCACCAGCCTTGCCTTTTTGTTTGTTGTCTATATGATGTTTTTTGTGCTTAATAGATCTAACAATCTCTATATGATTACTCAAGAGGCTCAACCTTTTTTTAAAAAGTGTTATTCTGAGTCTATTTTATTATGCTCTTTTTCAGGTTTAGAGCTAATTTAATTTTCATGGGAGCTTAATATGATATGCTTCAACGCTCGGAAAGCGGCAGCTAAGAAGCTTCCTTCAAAAAACTAGTGTAAAATCACTTTTCAAGCACATCCGCCCTTACAGATTCATTTCTCGATAATCACTGTCCAGTATACTGTAAAAGAATTGATTTACCCATTTACCTTGCCAGGATAGTTCTTCTCTAAATACCCCTTCTCTGACCATTCCTGTCCTTTCCAACACCTTGTATGAAGCGATATTGAATTCATTGCACATAGCAACCACTTTATGCGCATTCCAATCTTCAAAAGCATACTTCAACGCTATTTTTGCAGCTTCTACAGAATATCCATGCCCTCGATATTCAGGAAAGATACAATAACCAATTTCCCAACTTTCACGCTCTTTTACATACCAATGAATATGCAGTTCTCCTATAGGTGTTTTTTTTGGATCATCAAGCTTTATTATGTATTGTTTATACCAATCACTATTAATTTTTTCTACTACATTCTTCCTAACTGCTTCCTTATCGGATGAAATAGAATCTTCGAAGTGCCATAAGGAAGTGCAAGTTTTTTTATCAACAATGAATTCTACATCGTCTAAAGTTGCCTGAGATAATATAATTCTTTCTTTCAAATCTTTTCACCATCCAATTTGGTTTTATTGTGATTTCAGATAACGGATTATTAACGAACTTCTTAAATAACTCTATATGTAGAGTATTCGTGAAATTATTGAGCTATCCTGCCCTATCGCTTAACAACAACAAGGAGAAACTGTCGTGGAAACAACAGGAAAGTATAAATACAATTCTCCACTACTATCTTTTGGATTATAAAACTCTTGAATTGCTCCGGAAATTACATAATTGTTCTTTGGCACGTAGTTCGAAAGCATGTGTTTCAAAACGTCTTGATATGACTCCTGCGTACATTTAGACACAACATATTTGAATGCAGGGATAGTCCACTTCGTCCATCCATTTGGAGGAAGTGAATCGTCAGTAACTTCGTATTCTGCTAAATATTTACCTCCTTCCTTCCACCTTTCAAAATTTCCACTCAAGTCACTCATCGCTCCCCAAACCCCCACATTATTTCCTTCCGCATCTGTGCCTTCAATGTATTCGGACTAAACCCCTCGAGTCACTTGTCCGCTTCATAATGACGCCAAAGTTCGCTTAAAATCATAATAAAACCTCCTACTAGAGCAATTAATTCTAGTTTGCTTCTAATAGGAGGTTTTAGAATATTGATTAAACTAGCGTTCTCCTTTAGTTAAGCGACTTCACACACTTTATGATGCGGTTCACCGTAATGTATCTAAACACAAAGTGCAATTTGACCACAAAATATTTATCAGTCATAAAGACAAAACCACTCCTGACGCAATGGAGTGGTTTCTTTAATTGAACTTCTCTTTTATCAAACACTAGGTCTTGTTACACATCAATCCAGAATCTTTTTATAACGTTTCCGTCTTCTTCCACATATCTTGCGTCTGCTACTCCGCCATTCTTTAGAATTGTTCTTTCAGATGCTAAATTACTTTCATCGCAAACAACAAGGACTTTATTTATCCCTAGTTCCTTTGCTTTTTCCAATGATGATGCTAATAATTTAGTTGCACATCCTTTTCGTCTTTCCGATGGGCGGATTCCATAACCTATATGCCCACCACAGTTCAGCAGTTTTTGTGTCAATTTATGCCTAATGTTCACAGCACCTACAATTTTATTATTGTTTGTTACTAACCAAAATGTTGTGTCAGGTACCCATCCCTCTGGAAGACCTTCTCCTGTTGAAGAATCAACTAAAGATTGAACCATCGCTTTAAAATCTGAAGGGTCTTTACTTATGACCCAAGGAACCATATCTTCCCCGCTTTCTACCCACTCTTGATAGAATAAGAGGTATTCATTCCTTAATTCCATAGTTGGACTTACCAAAAACACTTCACTCAACATAATCCTCCAACTTTCCATTATCATTTTTATTAATGAAATCCACGCTTTTGGAAGCATCCTTTATAATTACATATATTGCAATTTATATCCGTGTTGCTATCGCTTCACATTTTACCCTTAGTCTGTCGCTGGAAGTGCTTACGGTTTATGTGAAAACTGCAGCCGATCGTATGGCCGACTGCCGTCATTCGTGATTGATCTATTGTCTTCAGCTAGTTAAGTTTCAAAGTCTCTTAATCATATGTATGTCATTTGGTTCTTTTTCAAATAACTCTTCATCAACTTCTGACGTGATTCTAGAATCATGACTTGAATAAAACTTTACGGCGGATTCAGTTTCAGTAGAGGAGATATATAAGTACTCCGCTCCTTTTTCAATTGCCTCTTTACTTAACGCGTCCAATATTCGGCTAGCTATTCCTTGTCTGCGGTACTCGCGGGTTACATACATAAGATCTATCTGAAGTTGGTTATGCTCTTTCCCTCTAAATTTATTAGCTAAGACACCGAATCCAACCAATTTATCCCCATTGTACGCACCGAACGCCGTCCCACCGTTGTTGAGTTCATGCTCATACCGTGAAATAATTTCATTATATTCGTCTTCTACCCAATTAGGGCATTCATGCTCTGCCATAATTTCCTCAAGAAATCCGTTCTTGCATTTATAGATGAGATCTATCGTTTCTGAACGATCAATATCACGTAGCCTAAAAGAATCTTCGAATTTCATTTGACTGACTGAAATCATACTTCCCCTCCTGAAAATGGCATCCACATTATTCCATATTAGGTGAGTATTCGATCATCTGCAAGGTTAATTTTCTTTACAGTAATTGAAGTATCCTGACCGTTAGCGTAATAAGTCTGCGAGATCAAATGGATGCCGGATGGAAGATTTTAGGTGGATGTATTCATAGAAAAATGGTACATTATTTGGGGATCAATAGCGCAGAGTGTTCGTGTTCGATATGTGTTATTTGGATAACGCGCAAGTCGGGATATACGTTTAGACTCATATTATTTATATTGGAGGATGGTACCGACATGGATAAGAATTCTGTTTATAGAACAAACATTATAGGCGCTGGCGAGGTTGGCAGCGCCATCTCGGTCGACATGGACAAGAATGTTATTCATGAAACAAACAGCTTATTTTGGGATACAAAAGGAAATGATATTTTAGGAGCAACCGCACTTCCTTTATATGGAGCATTTGTCTCAGAAGAAAAATGCCAACTTTTTGGCGATGTTTCAGGAAAAAAGATGCTGGAGATAGGCTGTGGAAGCGGTCAATCTTTGCAATATCACGGGGAACGCAAAGCATCTGAACTATGGGGTATGGATCTATCAGAAAACCAAATCGAAAAGACAAGGCAATATTTGACGGCGTGCGGTCTTTCAGCAAAATTAATCTATTCTCCCATGGAAGAAAAATGTGGCATACCTGAAGATTATTTTGACTTTGTTTATTCGATTTATGCGATAGGCTGGACAACCGACCTTGAGGGTACTTTTAGCAGGATTGCTTCTTACCTAAAAAAAGACGGCGTATTTATTTTCAGTTGGTCTCACCCTATACACAAATGTGTTGTTGCAGAAAATGATATGCTTGTTTTTAAAAAATGTTATTTCGATGAATCTTGGTATTCGGTATCTCTTGACGAAAGTACGCTAACACTATCGGACCGTAAACTATCAACTTATGTGAATGCGCTCTCAAAAGCGGGTTTTGTCATTGAAGAAATGATTGAGCAATCTGATGATGAAATTATGCAATCGCGAGACGATAACGACGATTTTGCAAAAAAAGCAAAGATGCTTCCTGTAACTTTTGTAATCAAAGCAAGAAAACTATAGTAATCAGATAGGTTAATCATGACTAGTTATTAATATATCGCCATTCAAATTCAACATTTCCCATAGTTCTATCTCATCTTGATTTGAGTATCCAATCGAGATATTATAAAGCACATTGATTTTCTTAATAACCATTAGTAGAAGGTAGTTGAAGATAACTGCCTTTTTATTAATGTTTCTCCTTTTTCAGCACTATACAATCGTATTACTGATAATTTTGAAGAAACCATGGTCAAGACCCTTCAAACGAATACAAAAAAGCCGCCACTATGGCGACTTTTTATGTGTGTATGTTCTTGTCCTCTGACAGTTGTCATATTCAAAATCCCGTGTGGCATCAACTAGCGTTATTTAATGAATCTTTTTCTCTTAAATCTTCGAAATTCCTCTTATCCAATTTATAATCATCTTCCTTTATGAGACCAGCTTTATATTGAGCATCTAAAAACCGTAGCTCTTCACTCCAAATTTTGTCGCTCAACTGAAAGTGTTTTTCACACTGCTCTGCTGTTAAGTCATCCAGAATTTTCGGTTCTTTATTTGGATCTTTTGTATTATCAACGAGAATTCCATAATCTAGTTCTAATTTCTCAAATTGTTTATACAGTTCGTCTAATTGGTTTCTTTGTTTCATTAGCGAATCCACTTTTGTGCTTGTAATACTTGGATTAATTGATTTGAGATACGTTAGCTCCTCTTTGGAGACTTCAGGTTTTGTATTTGTATTTGCAAATGTATAAGTTGAAAATCCCATTGCCATAACGATAGCTAGTGTTGTGATGGTCACTTTTTTCATATTACTCAATTCCTTCCATTGTTTGATATCAGAGTTTGCTATGAATCCAATAATTTTCAGTAAGTCTACTCCAACGATTTTATCAGTTCCGTAAATCTTTTTTCGATTTCATCCAATTCAAATGAACTACATATTCTACCGTTCTCTTTATCTAGCATTCTATAATGTTGAGAAAGAACATTTTGTTGTATTTTATAACCATTTAACTCTCTTATTTGTCGCCACCATACTTTCCCTCCTAGAGTCTTGGGGGGACTATTGGTGTAATGTGTAAAAGCGACTGTCTTGATAATTTCGTTAACAGCATCCCCAAACGTCATCTGGATAATCTCGCTATGTTCAAAAAGCGTTGCGACACAAACTGCACCTGCCCATGTGAGGGTGCTTCTACCTTTTTCGATTTCTACTAATGTTTTCTTTGATAAACCGATAATTTCAGACATTTTGTCCTGTGATAAATCGTTTTCAATACGGATGAGCTTTATTTTAGCATTTACCAGTTTAATAAACTCTTTTTTATCCAAATGATCTCCTCCCTCTTGTTGTAGTGTAATAATACACCTATATGGAGATTTAGTCAATAATAGTGTAATAGTTCTGTGTCATATTTCAATTTATTGCATCAATTGTTTCACTATGTATCATGTTATTGCCTATTATGGTGTTATCTATTTTAATAGCTCTTACAGTTTGGGATTGGTGATCCATACCGACAAGATATGAAGTCAATAGTTTACCAATGAAACTATACTGACCCCAATAATAGAAACAGCGGCAGCCTTGGATGGGAAAAAAAATCCTAGACTGCCACTGTTTTATTGAGCTATCTTGCAACGCTTTGATCTACCTCATACAAGGTCGTACTCAGTGCCTGAATAAATGGCGTACATTCCCCTGTCTTATAAAGCAAAAGCCGATGCATTGCGCACGTACATGCAGTATAAAAGAGCTTACGTTCGCTTTCCCGATTGTATACTTGATGGAGTCTTACCGTTGTGAACTTCAATTTAACAGCTCATCTAGGGAGTTCGTCAGGAAAATGCGGATTTACAACGTTAAGGAAATTCCAAGTTAAAAAGCCTTATCAGATTCTAAAATCATATTTCTCTCTATAACCCCTCTACCTCATAACAGCCAATAGCTTTATTGTGTTATATAACTGGCGCGACGGAAGTTACTTACGATACAACTCCTACAGAAATACTTATAAAACCAAAAACACCAGTTCATTCTGGTTGATCCTTTTTTTCATTGTTCAAAGAACGTATAGTTTTAGACTGCCTTTGCTTTATTGAACTAACGTTCCCCGTTAGATGAACAAACTACTCCCAGTAAGGAGTACCACTTAAGAGAAATTCTTCTTTATTTACATATAACTTAAATTCCCGACTTGCTAATTTACTAATGTGACTGGGTAACCACTCATTAGATTCAGGCAACCCAAGCCAAAAATTCATTGTTTCGAGTTGGGCTGCTAAAAAGAAGCCTTCCAATTGTTGAACATAGTTATGAGGCAGGTCGAATTGTTTTTCGTATGATTTTAGCAACTGGCTTCTGAACGCTGGGTGGATATAAGAAAGTGTCCAACCTAAATCGAATAAATAATATCCGAACCCGCAAGCTCCAAAATCAATGGCTCTAGCTTCTTGTTCATGAAACACAAAATTACTTGGAATCAAATCTGCGTGAATTATCCCCCAATTGCCAGGTGTTCTTTCTATGTCGTTCATCATTAAAATTGCACACTCTCCGGCCAATTGCAGAATTTCCACATCATTTTTATTGAGCTCACCACCGTTAGCAAGCTGTTTGAGCTTTTCTAATGATTGTGAAATTCTAGAAGTATCAAAGGACGGTCGAGTAAATGATGGCGGAATCTTCCAAAAAGATGATTGTTTATGAAGCTTTCCGATCAATTCGCCTACGCACTCGGCATCATTGACTGTTGGAACAAATTGTTTTTGCTCACCATCAACCCATTTTACCAATGTACAGTTCATTTCGGCTATCTTAGTAACATATTCACCAATGTTATTTTTTATAGGTGATGGCAACACCAGATCAGTATCATTTGTTAATGATTCCAGCCAAATCATTTCTGAATGGATGACTTTTTCCTCAGACCAAATACTTTCCATCGAATCATTTTTTGATAGATGTATTCGCAAACTGTAGCAGTTACTTTCTTTATCTGTCACTTTATAGATGGTGTTTGCATTTTGGCCAATATGAGCTATTGATTGATAAGTAATTGAATAACAATTTAATGCTTCTATTGCAATATCCTGAGTATTTAGCACGGTATCTTCCCTCCCCTTGAAACAACCGAATAAGGACATTGTACCACAATATTTTCCAATAGTTTAGGATAAAACTCTTATATTTACATTTTATCCATCACTTAGTTTATTGAGGTAACCTGCCCGTTAGCCATTCATGCAGCGCAAGAGCGGCACTGCACCACAGAAGATGAAAAATTATGCTCTTTTTCAGGTTTAGAGCTAATTTAATTTTCATGGGAGTTGAATAATGGAAAGTATTAATTATTCAAGCTTTAACTTATATATAGGTTGCTGATAGCTATTTACTTGATTTTGGCTTATAAACCCCGCTTTCTCATATAAATCGATAGCTTGCTTGTTTTCTTTCTCTACTGTTAAAGATATAACCTTACATTTACGGTGTTTTTCTTTTATAAATTCAATAATTTTATTTAAAGACTGTTTTCCGTACCCTTTACCTTGAAGTGCCTTATCAATCTGAAATCCACAAATCCAATAATTATCCTCACTGTCTGGTGTATAGCTAATATAAAACGCACCAACAATTCTATTATTCTCATACAAAACATAAGGGTCTAAAGCCTCATCCCAAGGTTTTATATAAGCAAACGCTAGTGATTCTGCAACATTAGGAACAAAAGTTTTTTGGCTCTCGTGTACTGATAGCTCAAATGCTTCTTCCCAATTATCCTTTGTAATTTCTTTAATACAAATATCATACATTTACAGGTTTCCTCCTAATATATCAAATATTTATATTTTACCACATAAATCCATCCTAGTTTCTCTTGAATTAAACTGCCCGTTACTTCAATGAAAACAGGGAGCAGCTACCGCAGTAATCTGCTCCCTGGCTATTCAACAAACGTGTCCCGTTAGCGTAACAACAAACTCCTTGTGCTACTCGATTGAATGGTTTGAATAATTGAATCTTTGCAAATAATCACTTATTATACTCTGATCCTGATGCCACCATAACATTGGATAATTATTGTTTTTCACAAACCCTAACTTTGTCGCTAACTGGATCGATCGTTGATTACCTGCGTCACAATTATAATTCGGTACTAAATTATGGTTCAAACAATGTTTGATAAAAGCTGTACCCGTAAGTGATGCTAACCCTTGATTCCGGTATTCCTCCACGGTTACAATATCGAGATCTGCGTACCCTCTACCTACAAAAAAAGAATTGCAAATACTTGCAAAATGATCATCCTTCAGAACGCAATAACCAAACCCTCGATCCATAAACTGTTGTGCCGAACTCCATAGCGAGTCATATGAGGAGTCCATTTCATTCTTATATTTATCGAACAGCGTATCGTCCATTCGTTCCAGTACAAATTGTTCTGGCAATGCGTTAAGGGTTTTTAGATGTTGGAATTTGGATAGATCGAAAGTAAAAGAAGATCGGTGTAATAATACAGTCTTTCCCGCTAATCTTTCGCTAATTTGAAATAATAGTTCTGGTGTTGAAGCATAAAGATCGTAGTAATTTGAATGGTTTTGATCATTTAGCAAAAAACCAACTACATCATTCATGAAGCGTTCATTGTCTCCACTCCTGGCCAAAAAATATTGTCCATATGAATTGATAATAAGACTGCAGGTAGGATTTACGCTGGAATCAACAAACACTTTTCCAGATTGATTTTGGTCAATAACGGAATATGCGAACACAGGTTCATACGCTAGATTTTTCAGCAGCGGCAAAACGTTAGCGTACTCTTCTTTAGATAATTCTATCATTTCATTTACTCCTTCTAGTTAAGGTATTTGATTCAACTAAATGTTTTGAATGAAAAAAATATCATCAAAAATATGGACAGATGTAAGACGCAAAGAACTCTTGGCCATAAGCAGTTTATAAGAGCAGAACTTACTTGGTGTATTTTACCATGTAAGTGGAGGTAAAGTATGGATATAACTAAATTATCCTGCCCTTTCGTTGAGCAAATAAAAAAACGGCTGCCGAAGCAACCGCTATTCCACTATCGTTTTCCGTTAACGCAATGACCGTAATTCTACAAGTTCACCGTAATATATCCAAACACAAAAGTACAGTTGACCACAAAAAATATATCAATATATAAGCACAAAACCACTCCTGATAATGGAATGGATTCTTCGTTAGAACTTACTCTTTTATTTACTTTGTTCCTCAGAAAAACTAATAAATCCCCTTCCCATTTATGTGCGTTTAATAAAATCAACGAATGTTGCCAGAGGTTTTATGTTTGGTGGGTTTATTTCCTGCGGCAAATTATCAATGTCAAACCATTTAATTTCCAAAGTTTCGTCGGTTTCTGATAATAACTTCCCTGAAAAATCATTGCACACATAAATGATTCCTATCATGTATACTTCATCGCCGTTGGTGTATGTATACATCCTATCATCACCTGAGAAAACCCCTAATAGTTCAAGTTTATTGGCAACTAAGCCTGTTTCCTCAAATAACTCACGTTTTGCGGCGTCTTCGACTTTTTCACCCATTTCAACAACACCGCCATGCAATGCCCAACACAAATTATCTTTTCGCTTCTGCAAAAGCACTTTTCCATCTTTATAAACGAAGATACCTGCGCCCACAGCAATCAACCTGTCATGACCAATTTTTTTTCGTATGTTTTGTATGTATCCCATTGGTATCCCACCTTTCGATATGCCTAATATAAATTCACTACAATTTAATTACTTTAATTACCATCATATTACCATATAAATGCTAGCCAATCTGATAAGTTGTACGATAATTTATGGTGGACCATGCCAAACTTTAAAGCCATGATTGCGTTATCCTGCACGTTAGCCAGACATGCAGCGCAAGCGCTGAACCACAGATGGTGAAAATGGATCGACGAATCTGTCCATACTGCTACTATGGCTGGGAGAGGAAGGTCGATCAACTATGGTGCCTTAGAGCCCATCCGTTAGTCTGACTCCAACGACCACGGTGCATCACAGTTTGTCGCTCCCTTTTGGGAAGCACTCATGGGAGATTAATCCTACTCTCGTTGCTGCACCAGCCTCATTTTTTATTTTCAGCTTTGAAAGGTCTTTGGTACTTTAAATATTTCATTTTCTTGTGATTAATTTGAAGCTAGCTTTGATTCATGAACATGATTGTGGAAATGCCATTTCTCCGATGCGGATCAGGAACTTTTAACATGCTGATGTCGACTAAATATTTGAGTACGAAAGCAAGTATTGTTCCCGACGCCATGCAGTTCTGTGACCAGTAACGCACATATTTATGCGCATGATCTGGTTGTCCATCGAGGTTCACTTGATAAACAGCTTGATCTAATTTCGTGGCAGCTTCTTTGATTCGTTCGGACGGTTGCGGAATCGCCGCATGCAGTCGTTCTCCTGTTTGCTTATCCTTGCAATAAACAATGTTAACTTCAAGGTCAGATTCCGTTCGCAGCAAATATTGTTTGTCGAAAAGACGGCGATAGGCGTCAATGTTCACATCGTTTTGCGGTAAATCTCCATTGATCACATGCATCAGACTGATGAAATCCGAACTCAGATTGTCTCGCCAACTGTCCTGTCTGCCGCACCACCACGTATCGACCTGCCATGCCTTTAGTGCAAGCTCATCCGAATCCCGATTCATATCTCCACTATAATAATATTGTTTAGGATCAAAACTGACGTCAAATTCTCTGTGGATCGTTGCATGAGCGGCGTAATGGCCGCCATCTTTGCGGCTGACGGAAACCTCTTCATGGCTAACCCTATTGAGTTCTTTGAAGCTCAATTGATTACCAGCATACGGAATGAGGCTCCACAACAGTAGATTGACATCGCCGCCTGGAATGTAGACACCTGTCTCTTGGAACACTTCATCCATCGAGAAAAACATTTTGAAATAATGCTCAACCGCAATCTCCGCATATTCTTTGAACAATGGGTACAGTACCTCGCTTTTCATTGGGGACGGATCATCAATGTACATATTGGTACGATACTTTCTACCCGATAATTTATCCATAAAACCATATTCTTCCAGTAGTTCGATTTCATCCTCGATAAATACAGGTGAAATGCCCAGTTCTTCGGCGATTTCATTAACCGTGAGCGGCTTGTGATAAGTTGAGAAAGCGATGTTTTGTCTGATCGCCGTCGCTAAAAAGTCGGCGGTGTCGCCTTTGGTTCCTGGGGATCCGTTATGCCCTAAACCTGTCATGCGAATCGGATTGATGCCGAGATTACCCATCGATCGAATTGTGTTCATCTTGTGTTTCAGCTCCTTTTTCGCTTCGAATAAGTGCCATTTGATCGTGCCGCTAGAAAGACCCATCTCAGCCGCGATTTCGCTAATTTTCATTCGACCGTAATAGTACTTGACAACGATTTCCCGTTGCTGGTGAGATAAAAAAGCTATTTCCCGCCGCAATGCACCAGCCGTTTCTTGACGGATGATCTCGTCGAAGCCCTCGTCTCCGGCCAACACCTCATAGTCATCAATCCGCATTTGGTTGGAAGCTTTTACTTTCTCGCCTACGAATCTCGCCCACACATAATGCGCAATCTTAAAGACGTAGCTGTTCAGATCCAGTAACTCTGTCTTTTTGAGAAGCGCTTGGTATACTTCCAGCGTAATTCTTCCCGCCAGCTCCTCAGCTTCGGCGATCTTTCCCGTTTTGTTCAAAGCAAAACCATATAGCGGCTTGATGTAATCCTTGATGACACGGTCAGCATGTTGTTTATTCATGTTCTAAAACCCCTTCTTATCGGTGGCACTCAAATATATACTGCAGCGAAAACGAAAAAGGTTGGGTAGTTTAGGAAAAACTTTTTTGTTTCGGACGCACCCTTGTAATGACTATGTATCTAACAACTTCCTGAGAAATATTAAACATTTATTCAACTATCCTGCCAAATAGCTTAATAAAACAAGGAGCAGCTGCCGCGGCAATCTACTCCTTGTTTCGATTAACTAACCTTTCCCGTTAAACGAATAAAGCCTATAACATCATATTAGCCCTTAGGAAACGCTCGGTCTCATTAATTGTTCTTTCGTAAGGTATATTTTCATGCTGACCAAAGTTAAAAAATCCATGACCCATACCGTCAAACGAAATCAGTGTACAGTCGTTATCTCTCTGTTTCATCTTCTCCACGAAGTCTTTAACTGTTTCATGTCGAACATTCTCATCCAATGTACCATGGAATAATATAGACGGCGGCAAATCACTTCTAACATGTTGTATAAGCGAAGCATGAGAGAGTTCTTCTGCTAAGCTTGGGAACATTGTAATAAGTTGGATAGTGTCCACTCCACCGTTAAAAACAACTACAGCATTTGGAACACAACTAATTGCTAAGTCATCAGAATTATCATTAAATTGTTCCAGCATCGCACAGCAAAGGCTTAAATAACCACCAGCAGAGGCACCTGCTACTGTAATTTTATTAGGGTCAATTCCTAATGAACTTGATTTGTTTCGGACCCATCTAATTGCTGATTTCGCATGAAGTATACAATCGATTGGTGAAAATAATCCTTCAACTTGAAGCGGTCGATATTCAACACAAATTGATAAATAACCTAGTGAAGCAAAATGATTGGCGTGGTTTTGAAATTGATTCGGTGTGACTTTATTGGTTGAAAATCCCGCACCATGAAAAAACAGAATTGCAGGTCGCACCTTCATAAACTCGGGATTTGCGTATATAAACAACTTTAACTGACCGTGCTCTAGCGTAGTTTTATACAATTGCTCTTCAACAGGAAAACTAACCAATCGTCTCACCTTCCTCAATGGTGTATTGGGAAATCCTCCGTTCCCAGTCTAGCTCTATATTTGGTATCTCATCAAATAAAAAGACCGTTCCGGTCTTTAGTGCAACTTAGAACACCCCATCTCATGTTACAATACAACCTGTACTCATATTTTACGAAGGCGGTTGATACTGTTGATTTACATCATCAAATTTGTATACAGCTTTGTGCTTCCTCCAGGCCTATTCATCATTCTTCTGCTCGGTCTTGTCATTTGGTTATGGAAAAAGAATCGTCGTCCAGCACTTGTTCTGCTTGGCGTTACACTGCTTATGTATTTCTCCATGACTCCTTTAGTCAGTGATGCGTTAATCGGAGGTTTAGAACAAAAATATCCACAACCGGATACATTGCAAGGAGATGTCATCGTCGTGCTTGGTGGAGGCGCAAGCTCTGGGACACCGGATATTGATGGCGAGGGCAACTTATATGGATCAGCAGCGAATCGGCTAATTACAGCTCTACGACTACATAATGCCAGTGGTTTACCCATCCTATTCTCTGGTGGACAAGTCTTCTCTGACAGCGGTAATGAAGCGGATATCGCCAAAAGACAACTGCTCGGACTAGGCATCTCCGAAGCGGATATCCTGACCGACAATCAATCCCTCAACACGGAGCAGAATGCTGTAAATACCGCCGCAATCCTACAAGCGAAAGGACTTAAGCGTCCTGTTCTAGTCACTTCTGGCTTTCATATGCCCCGTGCGATGCAGCACTTCAAGAATGCAGGGCTAACAGCGCAAGCTTATCCTACTGATTATATCGCCAGCGCTGAATTTTCGCTGCAACCCTCAAAGTTCACTCCTTCGCCAGGAGCAATCTCCACTACAGGCACAGCCTTGAAGGAGTATTTAGGTCTTCTTGTTGCTCATCTATTTAATTAGATCTGTGAATTTTGCATTTATTACCCCAGCAAGAACCTGCGGTGATACGTCCATTTGCTGACCAATCTTTCCAGCACTGACGGCTATCGTTTCCAGCCCTTCCGCGCTGATGTCAATGAACGTTGGATATAGCTTTTTCATACCGACTGGTGAACATCCACCACGGATATAACCTGTCCACTTCTGCAAATCCTTCACTGGCAACATCTCAATCTTTTTCTCTCCGGCGGCCTTGGCCGCCTTTTTTAGATCAAGCTCTTCGGCAACTGGAATTACAAACACATAAAGATTTGCTCCACTATGAGCGACCAAAGTTTTAAAAACCGTCTCTGCCGCCTTTACAATCTTCTCCGCAACTGCCGTACCATGGATTAGTCCATCCTCGTTGTCATAAACAAACACTTCATATCCAATTTTCTTCGCATCTAGAATTCGTATCGCGTTGGTTTTGGTTACTGCCATATCTGATCTACCTCTCTATAATCTATTCGATATTTTATGGTCAAAGAGGCCCCAAAGCCAACATGGCTCACAGGACCTCTTATTGCTGCGTTCCCATTAATCTCTGGGATAATTAACTTGCATAATATCCATAAACGGAACTTTTTCGATACCTTCGTTTTTACTGATGTGTACTTTTCCAGTCCGCGAGTCCATTTCTACAATCGTTCCGCGCACCTGTTCTTCTTTTCCCCATACGGTCAATAAAATCTCAGAACCTTCTTGCTTGGCTTCAACTAATTGATTACCTAGCTCCTCAAGTACAAATTCATCTCTTGTGGGCCGCTTGGCCACTTTTGCTTTTGCCACTCTACTCCTCCAATAAGCGATTACAGGTATTAAGTATACAAGCATAAACGCCTTCGGCGTCCTTATAAGGACGCAAAGCGTATATGCGAGAAATATAAGAACATATAGATGCAAAGCGTATACTTTCTTATATTTTAAAATACTAAGTATGAATGCTCTCGTTTATTATAACATGTTTCAGTTTAAGGCTCGAACCCCTTCTGGCTCAAGAAAAGCTCATCTTCATTAAAAACACTCCGGAGTCCATCGTACACCCTACGATATGCCGCTGGATCATACCAATCTTCTAGCTGCAACTCTTCATAAAGGGAATAAATACCTAATCTCCGTGTACGTTTGCCCCCACTGCCATCTCCCATAAAATAATCGTCGATACAGACTCTATCCACCAATTCCCTTAGAATCTCTGGAAAGGACGAGCTGCTTGGCAATACCGGAGCGATTGTAGCCTGAACAGGAATGCCTGCTTCACGCAGTAATTGCAGTGTCTTTAATCTTGCAGAAATGGGCGGAGCATTGGGTGTGAATTTTTGGCGAATATCTTCACGGTCCGTCTCTACTGTCATGCTCACGCGAACCTTACCTTCTAAGCGTAATAGTAAATCCATATCTCTGCGTACGAGCGGACTACGCGTCTGCACGAACAGAAAATCAGGCGGGTTCTCTAACATAACCTCCAGCAAAGCTCTTGTTACCTGCTCCTTGAGCTCAATCGGTTGGTACGGATCTGTACTTGACGACATAAAGATGGAGACCGGTCCCTTAGACTTAGCTTTCTGGAGTTCTTTGCGTAAAATAGCTGCTGCTTCTTGTTTGACATCTACCCATGTTCCCCATTCCTCTTTGCGAAATAGCGAAACGGGCATTTGACGCACATAACAAAAGGAACAAGCATAAGTGCAGCCGGTATATGGATTTAAGGAATGACTGTAACCGTTCAGATAACCCGTCCCTTTATTTAGTAAGGTCTTTGGGGTTTTGTACTGGATCTCATGGTTCATAATTCTTGAGCAAGCTTTCCACTCTCTAAATTAAGCAGCCTCGTCTTCATCTCTAATCCCCCACGGTAACCAGTTAATGTTCCATTCTTGCCAATTACTCGGTGACAAGGAACCGTAATTAGTATTGGATTCGCACCAATAGCCGTCCCTACCGCGCGTACTGCAGCTGGCTTTTGAATATATGTGGCGATGTCCGAATAAGACCACGTTTGTCCATATGGAATTTCACAAAGTGCTTTCCACACTGTAAGTTGAAATGGAGTCCCATGGTAGTCGAAAGGAATACTAAACATCTGCCGTTTCCCTTGCAAATATTCGATCAGTTCCTGTACATATGACGCCATTTTCTCATCGTCCTGCACCAGTTCATTTCCAGGAAAACGACGCGTAACCCACTCACTCATTTCTTCGAATGGCTTCTGCTGCGACCCCACATAACTTAATCCTTTCTCCGATGCTACGATATAGAAACTCCATTCCTTATAAGCTAGCAATGTCCAGTATATGATCGCATTTGTTCTACTCTCCATGTTTTTGTTCCTCCAAAAATAATTCAGAATGATTCGTTAATTCTAATTTGTTAAGCTGACGATACTGCGTTGGGGTGTGCCCCATTTTTTTCTTAAATAAGGTAATAAAATACGAAGTATTTGGCAGACCCACGTGTAATCCAATGTCAGCTACTGCCCGCTCCGTGGTAACCAAATATTCAGATGCCTTATCGATTCTCTTTTGTTGTATATAATCCACTGGAGTGATTCCCAAAACTTTCTTAAAGGTTCGATGTAAATGATAGGGACTGCCATGACACACTTCAGCCAACGTTTCAAGAGTAAGAGGTTCCTGATAATGTTTGTCGATATATTCAGTTATTACAGCCACCCATTCCTTATCAGGCAGTCGCTCACCCGTCGGTTTGCATCTTTTACAGGAACGAAATCCAGATTCTAGCGCTTCTTCTGCATTTTGAAAGATACGTGCATTCTCTCGATTAGGTGCTTTGGACTTACAGGAAGGTCGGCAAAAGATTCCCGTAGTCTTCACAGCATAGAAGAATTTATCATTATAGGCTGCATCATTTTGCAAAATAGCTTGCCATTGCTCCTCGGTCATCTTTTCCACTTCTCCACTCCTATCCATACGCTTCACCTCTAAACCAAGTATACCCCGCTTCAGGGTCATCTGTACTCATTCTAGAATGTAAAAGCAAGATAGTGAAATACAAGAATGGTGAGATTGCTCGTAATTACACTTTGTTTATCGAATCCGCACTTCCTTTGTCAACCGTGCAGGGAGCCGCTTCTAAATAACGAATTACTCATAACATGACTACCTGAACTGGAGGAATCAAAATGGAAATTCTGAAAACAAAGGATGCCGCAGAGCTGCTGTCTGTTAGCCAAACAACGATCAAACGTTGGGCTGCTATGTTCCCTGATTTTTTTCCAAAGGACCGATTTGGCCACTATACATTCTCAGAGCAGCAAATCAGCTTGCTTAGTCATATTAAAGATCGCATTAATCACGGAGAACCACTGGAAAGCATGCAATTAACTGTATCGAACGAAAATCAGATGTCCACGTCACCGCAAGATCCACTTCATCCCACAGACGCTGAGCCTATGCAAGATATATTGTCCCGGATTCATTATATTGAACGTACACTCGATCAAAAAGCCGACGAAGTAGTCATGATACAGTTGCTTCAGCAGCGTGAGGAGCTTGAGGATCTGCGCATAATGATCAAACAATTAGCGGCATCCCTAGAACCAATGCAAGTTACAAAAGGCAACGCCTTCACGTCTAATGAAGCTTCCCATCCCGTTACAACTACAAGGTTACCCTCTCCACCAAGGAAGCGTGGTTTATTACGCTCATTCTTTTTCCTGTAAGCCTGAAACGCAAAAGAACCTACTTCTAACCATCGTTGAAGTAGGTTCTTTTAAAATATTGTAGGAGACGGATGACCAAGTCAGGGCTTGATGTTTAGGAAATCCCCTACTCTTTATGCAATAAAGTTGCGCCTGCGATCCCCGGATGCGTCATTTCGTAAGGGTCCAGAATCAGATTCAGCTCTTCTTCGGATAGCACATTATACTTAAGGCACAATTCCCGTACAGACTCTCCTGTCAAAATCGCCTCACGAGCAATACGAGAAACCACTTCGTAGCCCAAATGTGGGTTAACCGCGGTAATGATTCCGACACTCCGTTCCACATCCCGCTCTAGCTTCTCTTTATTGGCTTCAATACCAGCCAGACAGAAGTCTGTGAAGACTTGGAAGGAGTTGTTCATGATGCTGATGGACTGAATGAGATTGAACACTAGCACAGGCTCCATAACATTTAGCTCCAGTTGACCTGCTTGGGAAGCCAGACAGATCGTATGGTCATTCCCTATCACTTGAAAAGCCACCTGATTGATAACCTCAGCCATAACTGGGTTTACTTTTCCTGGCATGATAGAAGATCCAGGTTGGCGAGCTGGCAGTGAAATCTCATTAAATCCAGTCCGTGGGCCGGAGGCCATAAGCCGCAGATCATTGGCGATCTTAGACATGTTCATCATGCATACTTTTAGGGAAGCAGACACTTCTGTATATGCATCTGTATTTTGCGTAGCATCCACAAGATGATCTGCAGTAACTAATGGCAATCCACTTATTTCAGCCAAATGCTCTACAACCACTTCGATATATCGAGGGTCAGCATTTAATCCAGTTCCTACAGCAGTTGCACCCATATTTACTTCATACAAATGATGGCGTGTATGTTCAATACGTTTGATATCTCTCTCAAGTACTCTGCGATAAGCCTCGAACTCTTGGCCCAGACGAATCGGCACTGCATCTTGCAGATGCGTGCGTCCCATTTTTATAACCGGATCGAATTCCTTGGCTTTATCTGCAAACACGCCATGCATTCTTCGCATAGTCACAAGCAGTTGTTCCAAAAGAGAAAGCGTGGCAATATGAATGGCCGTCGGGAATGCATCATTTGTAGACTGCGCCATATTCACATGAGAGTTGGGACTCAAATGGCGATAGTCTCCCTTCTCATGACCAAGCAGTTCTAATGCTCGGTTAGCAATGACTTCATTGGCATTCATATTTAACGAGGTACCTGCACCACCCTGTATAGGGTCTACAATAAATTGTTCGTGCCATTGACCTTCGATGATCTCATCCGCTGCTTTAACAACAACTTCTCCAAGCCCACGATAGAGCCTGCCAATTTCCATATTTGCAAGCGCAGCGGCTTTCTTTACGATCCCCATCGCTTTGATTAACTCATTGTGCACTCTATAACCCGTAATTGGAAAATTCTCTACTGCGCGTAATGTCTGAATCCCATAGTATGCGTCCTTATCTACTTGTTTGCTACCTAGAAAATCATTCTCTACACGAAATTCAGTTCCTGTCACAGTAAATCCCTCGCATTCATTGAGTTAGGTTTGATTGGATTTAAGAAAGCGCATTCATTCATTTGTCTCACTTAGATATTAACCTTTATTGTGATAAATGTCTCTCAATAATTTAGGGATTAATGTAATTAATTACTAATAACATCGCGAAAGCCTTGCCCTTAAAGGAAAGCTGTTTTTTATTAGGATTAAATTTCCAGATGAAGCGGCAGTGTAGTATACGCAATAATTAGATTCTATTGCACTTCATTCAATCAAATCAGGTGTAATAACAAATTCTGTTGCAGTAAATGCATTAGAATGTCATCGGACCTTTTGGTACACGGAACTCTATTGGGAAATGGGATATTAACGGATCTTATCGCATATTTACATATAAAAAAAGCCGACCTTAAGGTCGACTCCATCCTAACTTTACTCACAACTATGGTTAGGTCCCACTAAACCGTATAGTTCTCCAAAGAAATCTTTACACCATTCAGCAAAGCTCGCGGTAGCTCTGACTCACCCTCCATACTCAAATGCAATCTATCGCCATTACTGGTGGTATAATGAGCCGCCAATCCGTCTCCCATCTCAAACTGGGGTTCATTATGGGCCATAGCTATTACGAATGCATCCAGTCCGATTATGCCACGCTCAGCAGATTCCTTGACACCGATCGCCTCAACGATCACTCCTCCCGGCATCCCTTGAGCGGATACCTCAATATATCCCAGACGTTCCTGCAGATGATATGAATGAGATAAATAAATTGCGAAATAGGTATCTGCAACCTGACCGAACAATGCATTCTGGTCTTGCATCCACTCACCATGGGGGAGAACACCGATGATCGTATTCTTTTCACCCTGAGGAATGGGGAATAAAGAAATAATGACATTCTTGTGATAGAGGACCTCCATATAACGACTCTGGTGTCGAGGGTCTCCTTCATTGTAACCTTGACCTGGGTGGAAGAAATACAGCTGGTTGGCTCCTCCCTCTCCATTCACAGGCAGGGAAAAAGCCCAACGAAGCTGCTCATTATCGAATTCCTCTACTCGCTCCCACATCCCACCTGCTGCAAAATCCTCTGTAATATAGGCATAGGAATGAAGCAGTGGTTGAGCGTTCGGATCTGCTGGGACTACCTTCTGTGTAATCTTGGTAGCTTCCACTGGCGTCTGGCGATTCATTGCTGCTGTTAATACTTCATCCGGTGCTTTATAGAATAGCAATCCAGCATATTCTGTGCGTGGCATCGCCTCAGGTAACTGGAAATCTCCGAATTGAACATAATCATGAAGCACATTAGCGTCACCTGGTACATCATGTGGCCAACCTCTAGAATGTGCACCCACCCAAGCTCCACGTAAATAAAACTCTGCTCTTACATTCCAAAGATGGTCAAGCATGTCTTTAAGAGTAGTTATTAAATCCGTATCCTCTGCTGGGACAAGCTCCAAAGCGCAGGTAAACGCTTGTATCCAATGCCAGAACCATGGGAGACTGCCGTATTCTGGCATTCCCTTAGAACGGATGTATGTCAATGTATCCTTCAGGCTTTGCCGACCATCCTCAACTAGCACATCATCTGCAAACATAGTACCAAAAATCAGCTTTGCTGCTGTATATTTCGCTTCATGATGTCCAAAGGTTACTACCGGCTTACGGAAGAAATTACTCCGATAAATATGTCCAAATGCTGTATTCAGGACAATGCGAAGTTGAGCGTTTAGTGCTCCACCATATCTTTTGCAAAAGTAAACAAGCAAGCTACCCATAATTTCCACAGGCAACACATGCGGCGAAGCTTCACGTGGAACCGGATTCAATCCAAGCGGCCAGTGCCCGTATAGTTCCGTGCCAGGTTGACGATTCTGTAGCATTAATGTCTCAAGCAGCACATCCTGTGCCTTCTGCTTCGCTTCTTCACGGTCAAAAGGCAACGACAAAGAATCATCTACTGCAGCTGCAAAAAGATACGAGGCATAATAAAAGTTATTTCGCACATCATCGTGGAACCAGAGTCCACTCTCAAGCAGAGGTCGTCTCTGCGCTTCCAGCGCTATACTTATAATGATTTCTTGTTGACGGTCCTGATAAGTACTCTGAATACCCTTCGACTCCAGCATTCAAGTTCAACCTCCCACATCTCAATTTTCAATAGTATGATAACAATCCTATAAATGAGAACTAAGCATTTCAGCTCTATTGTGCACATTTTTTGTTCATTTGGCAATTGTTAAAAACTAATAATAAACTAAAGTGAACGACAAATTAAAAACAAACACTTGTAATATGAACATAAATGGAGTAAATTATACCCATACGAACGAAAATATGCTTGTGAAGGAGATTGAATATTCCATGGAAAGACGTTTCGCATCCCATCCTAATGAAGTTAAGCAGTTTGACACTGAGCGCCTCCGTAAGGAATTCCACATTCCTGTCATTTTTGCACCAGATGAGCTGAAGCTTGTACTTACCCATGAAGATCGCATGATCGTTGGTGGCGCTAATCCTGTTAAGGAAGAAGTTGTACTTACAACTGACCTTAAAGAACTTGGGGTTACTTACTTCTTGGAACGCCGTGAGCTGGGGATCATCAATGTTGGCGGTAAAGGTTCGGTTGTTGTTGATGGTACAGAATATGAAGTAGATTTCAAAGAATGTCTATATGTCGGTCAAGGTTCTAAAGATGTTATCTTCAAAAGTGCAGACGCTTCCAAGCCCGCCAAATTCTATTTGAATTCTGCGCCTGCTCACCAGTCCTATCCAACTACCAAAACCACTCTGGCTGAATCCGAATCCGGTGCGATGGGCGGTTTGGAGAACTCCAACGAGCGTACAATTCACCGCTTCATTCATACAAATGGCGTACAAAGTGCTCAGCTAGTTATGGGAATGACTCAACTGAAGCCAGGTAGCATGTGGAATACGATGCCAGCTCATACACATCCACGCCGGATGGAAGCCTATTTCTATTTCGATCTTCCGGACGATTCCGTTGTATTCCACTTAATGGGAGAGCCTAATGAAACTCGCCATATCGTAATGCAAAACGAACAAGCGGTTATTTCTCCAAGCTGGTCCATCCACAGTGGTGTTGGTACTCATAACTATACTTTTATCTGGAGTATGGCTGGCGATAATAAAAGATATGATGATATGGACCCCGTATCCATGAAAGAACTACAATAGAGATAAATCAATTACGGAAAGATGAGGCAAGCGGATGAACCCGATACGACGACACGAGATGATTATGGAAGTTATGCTGAACCAAAAAGATGTAACGGTGAATGAGCTGAGCGATAAGCTACAGGTCACAGGAAAAACAATTCGTGAGGATTTAAGCAAGCTGGAGGAGCAAGGACTGATCGTGCGAGTACATGGCGGAGCCGTGCTAGCACAAAGCGACCAGTTTGGTATTTTGCCCTCAAAGGATCCTCTGGATAAGTATTCCGACGAGAAAACGGAGATCGCCTTGCGCGCACTTAACCATATTGAGCGGGACGATATCATAGCACTTGACGGTGGAAGTACTACGCTTGAAATTGCTCGACGCCTGGACAATATGCCTCTAACGGTTGTCACCAATGATGTATACATCATCAGCGAACTGGTTCCCAAGGATAATATTCGTCTTGTTGTTCCCGGGGGTTACCGTGTCCGCAATATGTTGGCCGGTCCTGAAGCCGTCTCCTATGTGCAACAACTTAATATTCAAAAAGCATTTCTGTCCTCGACAGCTGTTCATATTGAAAATGGACTCTCCATTTATACAGGAGATTTAATTGAGTTCAAGCAAGCCCTTGTATCTACAGCCCGTAAGGTGTTCGCGGTTGTGGATCATCATAAATTCGGCCAAACTGCACTGCGTACGTTCGCTTCTCTGCAAGAGGTTGATGTTATTCTAACAGATAAAGGACTCTCTCCAGATACAGCTGATCAATTCCGTAGAGCAGGAGTGACTATTGAATGCGAGTAATCCAGAATATGAATCTACCTAATAAAGGGGCGTAATTTATATGTCATCATCATTATTCAGCTTGGCAGGTAAAACAGCACTCGTAACCGGTGCAGCACAAGGTCTTGGACAAGGCATTGCCCTTGCGTTCGCAGAAGCAGGTGCGGATATCGCATCCGTATCTCTTAATACAAGTGAAGAGACTGTAAACGCTGCAAAAGCTTTTGGCGTAAAAGCGGTTAGCATCGAATCTGACTTAAGTGATCATAGCAACCTGCAAAACACATTTGACCAAGCACTTGCACTGACCGGTCATGTCGACATTCTCGTGAACTGTGCAGGGATGATCCGCCGTACTCCGGCAAAAGACCATAGTGAAAAAGACTGGTTCGATGTTATTAACCTAAACTTGAACACAGTGTTCCTTCTGTCTCAGATCGCTGGTCGCCACTTCCTGGAAAGAGGATCCGGCAAAATCATTAATATCGCCTCCATGCTCTCCTATCAAGGTGGAATCAATGTCCCTGGTTACACCGCAAGTAAGCACGGGGTTGCAGGTCTTACTAAAGCTTTTGCCAATGAATGGGCAGGCTCCGGTCTGAACATCAATGCGATTGCACCAGGCTACATGGCTACTGAAAATACCGCTCCGATCCGTGCCGATCAAAATCGTTCAGACGCTATCCTAGATCGTATCCCTGCAGCACGTTGGGGAACACCAGAAGATCTTAAGGGTCCTGCTGTATTCTTGGCTTCCGCAGCTTCCGACTATCTGAATGGTCATATTCTTAATGTTGACGGCGGATGGTTGGCTAGATAAACAACCTAAAATATTTAACCCGCTGCCTTCAAGCAGCGGGTTTTTTAATAGATTTATCTAATTAACTGCCGAATGGGATCTAAGTCATACTCACTAATTATTTTATACGTATTAAGTTTGTTTTTAGTTTTATCAGGATTATATATAGCAATAGAATTATTATCATAAAGATTTATTAAATATGATTTCCCATTGCCTATCCTTATAATTATCCAGTATGCTTCCTCAAACTTATTTATTCTGGATTTTCTTATTTTGATCTCGGAAAAACTACTTATTAGTTCATCAATTACTTTTTTATCTTTCACAATAACATCTTGATAATCGGGTGATTTACTAATTCGAATTTCGGTTATCTCTTTTTTATCAATATGATCAAATAAAACATTTTCAACTGAAGTCTTCATTCTTGGTATATAAATGATTGCAATAATTGCGATTACTAAGACTATGCTCAATGCAAGAATAAATTTGTATCTCTTATTCATATAGTCCTCCACGGATTAGTTCACTGAATCTCTGTCTCCATAAATTCTCCCGGATGTGCCCGAATATAATCACCAATCAACCTGTGACTATCTGCAGCAATGTTCTGAAAACGTTCAAATAAATCATTTATCTCACTCAACAACTCAGGGTCACGATCGAGGTCCGTGATGGCAGCATCAACCCACTGTACTCCAAGTCTATTGTTTCTTTCTTCGAGAAATGCCTTTGTTTCCTGAAGCAAAAGTATCATTGGATCATCGCCAAAAAATCGAATACCTCCCATCACCCCTGTCCAATACCCCGGTAGGTCTTGCAAGAAGGAGATCCAAGCATAATACTCCCCTTCGGAATTACGGCTGTGATCATACATCACCCTGAACATGCAAAGTGCTTTCTGTCCATCTGTGAGCTTTGAGATCACCTCGGATTTGATCGATGGAGATTTTCCGCGAATCTGCTGAAAGGTAGGCTCCATACAGGCCCATCCTAGTCTTTCATCACTTAAAGTGTCCAAGTCTTTCTGCTTCATGGCTACTAAATTCATTTAACTCCTCCTTTGATTAACATCCAAAAATATACATATCATTTTTGCTGTTGTCAATGAGCCCCTCTAACACTTACGGTAATTCGAAAGTTTTTATGATAGGCTTTAGGCAGAAGAAATCATCACAAAGGAGCTTTCCTATGTATAATGAGATACTTATCATATTTGATGAGGCAGGCAACCGAATAGGTACGGCCCCACGTGAAGAGGTACATCAGTTAGGACATTGGCATGAGACTTTCCACTGCTGGTTTATAAGCAAAGATCAGGAAATACCCTATATCTATTTACAGCTTCGCAGTGAACAGAAACAAGATTATGCGGGATTACTGGACATCACGGCCGCCGGACATTTGCTAGCACACGAAACTGTAGAAGGTGGAATACGCGAGGTTCAAGAAGAACTGGGACTGGAGCTAACTTTTGACGAGCTGATCCCGCTAGGAACAATTCCTTATAGTATGAGAAATGATAACCTTATCGATAATGAGCGTGCACATGTTTTTGTTTATTACAATCCCTATTCTCTAGAAGATTTTCAGTTGCAAAAAGAAGAGGTCGCCGGTATTGTCAAAACCAAGTTCTCTGATTTCCGGAGATTTTGGCAGGGAGAAATACATAGTCTACAAATCAACGGTTTTCGAATCGATCCGCACGGACATAGAATTACCATTCAGCAGGATGTAGACATGACCCATTTTGTACCCCATGATGTGGGTTATTATACTCGTATTATCGAGGGTATCGAAGCTATATTTCTAAAATCACCAGTAGTAACGGAGGACAAATGATTATTGATCAACGAACATTTACCGTGAAAGGAATCCAATACACCATTAGATCTGCAATCACTACGGATGCTATGGCATTGTCCAAATTAAGAGTACAAATCGATGGCGAGACCGAGAATTTAGACAGAGAACCAGGTGAGGCTTTTATAGACGAAAAAGGGTTTCAGCAGCTTATCCAATCTGATTCAGAGAAACCAAGAAACTTATTTCTAGTCGCGGTAGTTGATGATCAAATCGTTGGGTTCTCTAGATGCGAAGGCCATTCATTAACAAGATTCGCTCATAAAGTCGAGTTCGGAGTATGTGTGCTACAGGATTATTGGGGATATGGAATTGGAAAGAATCTTTTAGCAGAATCTATTGCTTGGGCCGACTCCACTGGTATCCAAAAGATCACTTTGAGTGTCCTAGAAACGAACGACAAAGCTATTAGACTTTATCAGAAGCTCGGCTTTGAGATCGAAGGCACATTAAAGAACGATAAGATCCTTTGGGACGGGAAATTCTATAACACCATTATGATGGGACGATTCGCGGATTGATTCTAAAAAGGCAGAACCTGAATCCCTCAGGTCCTGCCTTCTTTTATACTAACGATTTGCGCTTCAACATTGCGAGATCATTTACTGCTAGATTCAATACAGCTGGAGCAGCAGTACCTGAGCTCATATCTGTGTATTCTTCTCCATCTAATTTGACCGCTTGCGGACTGCCGCTGAAGTTTTGCACAAAAATATAATCGCTCTCTCCATCCGTCCGAAGCTGCGCCGTCACGCCTGTTGGAAGCTCACTATCAAGCGCACGGGTAATTCCCGCCTTAGAAGTGATTGCAGCATACAATTCAACGTAGAAAGAGGCGTCTTTCACACGAGTAGCGAGATGGTACGCATTTCCTTCACCGAAACGATTTACCGTAAGAGCTGGACGACCGGCATAGAAATCACTGCGATAATTGTCCAATGCTTCCGCACCATCCAGATGAATCAGCTCAGCAATTTCATGCGCATCATAATCTCCACTAAGATTAAGTGAATTGCCTGCCTGCATAACAACACCATTCAAATCACGGCTATGCAGCCCCTCTGTCTCCTCTGCCCAAATCCCGAGCGTTCTACGCAGTGGTCCTGGGAATCCGCCCAAATGGCATAAATCCGTTTCGTTAACGACACCAGACCAATAGGTTGCTAGGAAAGTTCCGCCCTGCTCAACAAACTTCTCGATACGCTTTCCATTCTCTTCGCTGATCAGATATAACATAGGTGCGATCACCAGCTTGTAAGCGGACAGATCATCCCCGGATCCGATCATATCAACTGGAATGCCCAGCTCCCAAAGTGCACGATAATGCTGTAGTACAGTCTCCTCATAACGCAATCCGGAATTACGAATGCCTTGCGCATCCTTGATCGCCCAACGGTTATCCCAATCGAAAATAATCGCTGTTTTTACTGGAGTTGATGTACCTACTACTTCTGTCATTCCCGCCAGTGTCTTACCTACCTCAGTTACATCTTTAAACACACGAGTCTCGGAGTGGCCGCTATGGTCAACAACTGCACCGTGGAACTTCTCACTAGAGCCCCGGCTTTTACGCCATTGGAAATACTGAACGGAATCCGAACCATGTGCTACCGCTTGAAGCGAAGACAGCTTGTGCATGCCAGGACGCTTCAGCTTACTAACCGATTGCCAGTTCGTAAGAGATGGCGTGCTTTCTATGAGCAGGAACGGTTTCTTTTTAAAAGACCGCATTAAATCGTAGTGCATCGCTGTCCATGCCGCCAGTCTAGCATCGTCACCATCTTCGGTATAATGCCATTCTGGATAAGCGTCCCATGAGACAACATCCAGAATTTTGGCCAGTTCGCGGTAATCAATGCCATCGATCATATGCATATTCGTTGTAATAGGCAGTGCAGGATTGTAAGGACGAACAACATTGATCTCATGCTGACAGAAGTCAAGCGTCCGTTCGCTGACAAACCGCCGCCAGTCGAGGTTCAAGCCGTGTACTTGTGTCTCTCCATGTGGAGCCGGGGATTCAATCTGTGTCCATGAAGTGTAGGTATGACTCCAAAAAGTAGCCCACCAAGCATGATTCACCTCATACAAACTGTTATTGTATTTGACCTTTAACCAATCTCTAAAAGCATTCTGACAAAGATCACAGTGACATTCGCCACCGAACTCATTCGAAATATGCCAACCTATAACCGCAGGATGCTGGCTATAACGTTCTGCTAGCTTCGCATTTAAGATCGCTGTCTTCTCTATTTCACCTGTCTACTGTATGGGGAGCATATCAGTTCCTTTTCGTTTAAAAAAACTGTACTGTTGCGATCCCTCTACTCCTTACTTCAGTTCAGCTACGCTAACAGCGACCTGTTCAATTTGATTGCTGCTCAGGGAACCGTCAGGGGAGCTAATCGTCACCGTCCGGTCGTCCAATTGGAAACCCAGCAACGGCGTTTTGGAAGGCGTATACCACTTCGCGCTAACGCCGTTGGACAGCTTAACCTCCTTGGATTTATAGCCATCAGAATAATCCCGTGGCGACACATTCACGGTCATTTGCTTAAAGATCAGATTGACTCCATCGCCCGTAGCTGCCGCTTTAACGTAGCTGTCGTGTTTGGCCATTTGCTGTGGAGCATAGGCCGTCTCAAAAGATTCAAACTTGGCGTATGCCTCTTTGATGGCTTTGATCTGTGCTTCACTGTAATTGATGGTTGTCCATTTATCTGCGGGGTTATCGCTGTCCTGTTCCGTCTCCAGCCGAATTTGCTGGCTAGCGGCATCGAACCCTACATTGATACCAGCCAGGTTGGAGATGGCCCGCACCGGCAAATACGTCGTATTCTGATAGGTGATCGGCACCAGCTTTTTGCCGTTACTGTCTGTTAAGGATTGATCTGCTCCGTTTACGACAAAGGTAATGCCGTGATTCAGATATGCATTGATCTTCTCCAGCTTGCTTCCGGCATACACGCCGACAGCTCCCGATAAAGTCATTCCCAATACGATGGCGGTCAAAAGTGTTTTTTTCACAACGAATCTCTCCTTTTTTCTGAACAATATCATTTTTTGAAATCCACAATATGCGTGACGATTAGCTTCTCTTTATCGTCCACGGTAATACCCAGCCTATTGCCAGAAGGGTTCCAGCTCAGCGGGTATACCGGGTAATACGATAACCCTAGCGGCGATACCTTGCCGGAGACTGTATCAAAGATATAGATCCCATTCATGCCGCCCTTATCCTCGGTATAGACCGCGAAGGCCAGCTTGGAGGAATCGGGGGACCAGGATTGATGGGACAGCAAATCGCCCTTACCGATTAGCAAGCCTTGTACATGACCACCCGTATCGTAGATGAGCAGGCGCGAGTCTTCCTGCCCGCCGCTCCTTGAGGTGGAGACAGCAATCCGCTGACTGTCAGGGGACAGACTCAAGGTGGAGACATCCTTTGCAAGCAAGGTTGGCCGGGATTGTGTGGGGGTGAAGCTCTTCATGCGGCTCTTGGCATCGGTGTAATAAATCTTCCCGTTGCCCGTAGCAAATTCGGTGAAGCTCTCAACATCAGGATCCTGCAGTTCGATCTTCTTTCGGGTACCGTCCACGGATATGTTCCATATCTCGCCCCGGTCCTTCATCGAGCCGGCGGCAAGAACATAGGAGTCATTATTGAGCCAGCCGCCCCTTTCCATATAATTGTCGACCGCGACCTCATGCCGCTCCCCTGTAGCCATTTTTTTGATCTCATTCACGGCCTTATATTTGTCCTTCCAGGTCTGAATGAAGCTGTATTTCCCATCTGGCGATAGAAAAGATTTGATGACTTCTCTCTGATCCGCTCCTGTCTGTTCCTTGATACTCAGCCGCTCACCAGTCTCCAGATCAAATCGGAACCTATGGTAGATATATTGCGCTTCCTTCGTCGCGGTGGCCTGTTTCTCCACCGTGGTGACTTGGATCTCCAGTTCATGGTCTGAGAGCCATTTCTCGATATTTGCGCCATTAATCAGGTGTATGCGCTGCACGGCAATTCCCTGCTCAGCAGGCGGTTTGCTCTCTTTGACTACTGTCAGTTCACGTTTTCCACCTCCTGCCCCTGAGCGGGGTTGGCCAGTTGTATCCGGCGTGCTGCGTACTTGTGCTGTTCTGCCCTTCTGCTCTGCGTTACAGCCGAATAAGATGCACGCAGACAGCAAGGTCATAGCAATCAGACCGGCGATGTATTTCCCTTTGTTCATCAGGGACCTCCTGCTCAAAAAAATTATTGTGACCCGGGCCGCTTGATCCAGTTGTTGTCTCCTTTCGATCCAACCCGATGTAAAGCTCCCCCATGGCCTTTAGTATAGAGAGACAATATTGCATAAACATATCCGGCTTGTAACGAACTTGTAAACAATCCGGGAAGCCGGCATTGTCTGAATCACGGCGAAAAGCCCGGATGATCTCATTCATTCCGGGCTTCGTCATTTGGTATATATTTTGTCCTTTCCATACCGAAGGCATGCAGTAGAAGCTCCACCCTGAGACGCGAACCGTCCGGTCCCGTCTCTACAAGCTGCACCGTTCCACCTTGCTTCTCGGTCAGATTGCGAACTAAGGCTAACCCAAGTCCAGTTCCACCGCTAGCTCTTGACCGGTCTCTACTGACCGTATAAAACGGATCGAATATTCGGGATACGGCTTTCTCCGGAATACCGATTCCCGTATCGGCAACCTCGATAATCATCCGGCGTGCTCCGTCTGCTGACTCTGCAATGTAGTTCAGCAGGTGAACTTGTCCGCCTGGGCGGTTATATTTTATCGCATTGTCCAGTAAATTCAGCATGATGTGCATCACGTTCTCAGGATCGGCCCACACCTCACCTTCAACAAGCGAAGTATGAATCGTAACCTTGCAGCTGCCCGCCTTTCCTTGCAGCCGGGCCACAGCTTCCTCCAGCAAGGGACACAGCGGAATCGCTTCCGCCTGTGTCTCAAACTCGTAAACATCCATCGCTGACAGCTGTAGCGCCCTCTCCACAAGACTGTACAGTCTCTGTGCCTCCACATGGATGCGTCTTCCGGCATCGTCCAGCAGGGTAGGATCATCGCTGTACATAGTCAACAGGTCGGCGTACGCGATAATCGAGGTTAACGGCGTCTTTAGCTCATGGCTGATATTGCCGATGAACTGCTTTTGCTGCTGCTCCAGTTCTCGCAGCCGCCCAACCGTTTCAAGCAGCTTCTGCTTTTCTTCATGCAGAGCACCGACAGACGTGGAAATGCTGCTGCTCATCTCATAGATTCCTTGTGCAAGCTCGCCCAGCTCATCCTTTCTGACTACCGAAGGGGCCGATAGATAATCCCCTTGACCAATTTGCGATGCCGCCCTGTTCAGCTGGTCAATGACATTGACCTGCCGCCGGACATACAAGTAACCGATTAGGAAACCGACACCCAGCACGGTGGCACCAGCAAGAAGAAACAACTGGCGAATTCGGGCGTAAAATGCATTTTGCTCGGCGAGCGAAGCATGAAACTGTACCGTGCCCAGACGCTGCTCGGCATTGTACAGGGGAGCAAGGAACAACAGCTGATCCCCTTCGGTAATGTATGCCAACTGCCCCTGAGCCGTAAACTGCAGAGCATCCTGCACATCAGCCCGAGGCTGAAATGGCAGCGAGGTGCCGGCAAATGAGCCATCCACCGCATACACCGTCACCGCCATTCCGCTTTGTGCGCCCAAGTCCACGGCCAGCCGTTGACCTGTCTGCTTCATAAACTGATCCGGCGGAATCCTGCTTCCGGTCAGATATTCCTCCCGAACGCGCAGATTGGCGGCTTCTACCTGTCGGGTAAAAGACTGCTCCAGCATCGTTCGCTGGTTCTCCCGGATACCGCTCAGCACCAGCACGCTCAGGCAGGTTACGATAAATACGAGCAACAGGGCGAGTAACAACGACATTTCCCCCTTCAGGCCCAGCCGAAATTTGCCGGCCATCTAGGGTGACCCCGTGCTTTTATAGCCAATACCGTAAACGGTTTGAATGAGCCCGTGGTGACTGCCCAGCTTTTTGCGTAGACGCTGCACATGGATGTCCACCGTGCGGGTGCCACCCGCAAAATCCATATCCCACACCTTCTCCAGCAGCATTTCCCGTGAATAGACCCGCCCCGGATTGCTCATCAGCAATACCAATAGATCAAATTCCTTAGGCGTTAAATCCAGCAGTTCGCTTTGAATAGAAACCGCGCGGCTGAACAGCTCTGCGGACAGTTCTCCCAGTCTCAACACATCCTGCTGCTCCAGTTGCATTTGTTGGACATAACCTCCCCGGCGTGATAGCGCCTTGACCCTGGCCAGAAGCTCCCGCATATCAAAGGGCTTGGTCATGTAATCGTCAGCGCCTAGCTCCAGTCCCAACACTTTATCGACAATATCATCCTTGACGGTCAGCAACAGAATCGCAGGCCGCGGCCGACCATCCAGCTTGCGGCATACGTCATAACCGCTTACACGTGGCATCATGACATCGAGCACCATCACCGTAGGGCGAAAAGTCTCTACCTTATCCAGCGCTTCCTTTCCGTCCGCAGCCATCTCCACCTCATACCCTTCCCTTCGCAGCGCATAAGCTACAGCCGCCCGAATGCTACTCTCGTCATCCACCACAAGTATTTTAATCATGAACATCTCCTCGAATGCTTTGTACCATGTATTATACCAAACATGAAGCGGTTGCACGGTCCTTAATCTCCACTATCCAGACACGATCCTGCCCGTTCATTAGTATAGAAAAGGCTGCCATCCGGCAGCCCTAATGTAATTGAACTACCGTTTCCCGTTAGCTAAACGATATGACGCGCGGGTCCGACGGACTTCGCCATGCAGAATTGTCTGCCTGATTGCTCTTCCTAGAAATGCTTCGGACAGAATCAAGGAGTGAATACGACTCAGCAGGAAAACGGTATTACAGGATGTCAACGCCTTCTTAGAGTTAATACTATATAAATCACAATAATAAAGTATCGATGATTTGATGAAATTTCATTCTATTCTCGTCTAATTCAGATATTCCATATCCTTTCATAAACTCATCTATTTCTTCTTTCCTATCTGTATAATAAGTAAGACTTTTTACAAGATAATAAATATCATAGTATGGATCTGATATCCCTGATGCTCCTAAATCAATAAATGCTTCAATACGTCCATTATTTATCATAACGTTTCCAGATCCATAGTCACCATGGGTAAAAACTAGTTCCTCTGTCGACGCTTTATTCATCTCCAAAAAATCAATCAGTTGCTCAATAGTATGGTTGGGAAATGAGTTATTAATAGCCTCTATGACTTCATGTTTTCTCTCATTAATATTGTTTTTGACCATATCAATCAGTTTTTCTGGCAAAAAATCATTGAAAAAGCAATTATCAATGGGAACATTGTGTATTGTTCTTAAACCTTCTCCTAAAATAAAGCCTAGACTTTTATCTCCCTCTTCCTGCTGGTATTCTTCCGCAGTACAACCTTCTATATAGGTCATAACTAAATATTCCTTTCCATTCTCCACCTGATAACTTATTACTTTAGGAGAAGGAATCACATCATTTACCCATTTTAGCCTTTCTGCTTCGTCCATTAAACTTCCAGAATCTTTAACGTTTTTTTCTTTCAGCACATATTTTACAGAATTATCAAACTCTAAAATGTACAAAGATTGATAATGTCTTCCTTTTTCAATGATTGTAGTTTTAAGTAATTCTGACTGATTTACTAATTTACTTGGCATTGAGAATCGGTTATTCATCATTTTGTACTCCTCATTTGTGTATCTTGGCGTTATTTCCAATAACGTCTTATTCACGGACTCTATAAATAATTTCATATGTAGGGTATTCGCGAAACTTTTAAACTAACCTGCCCGATAATTGAACAGGTAGCCAATAATACCGACTGCCTGTTCGTCATGATGCTATCGTGTCCCGTTAGCGGAATGCTCTTGAAGCCAGTTTCTTATTGTGTCACTCCTACTTAACGAAACTTATGTTCTTTCTTAAGCAACGCATACAGGACATTATCAACAAACCGATTCCTCCAATAAAAATGCTCCTTTAATATCCCTTCCTCTCTAAACCCAACTTTCTCAAGTACCTTTCTTGATCCTATATTCTCTGGTTCTACAAACGCTTCAATTCGGTTTAATCCAAGGTTGTTAAATCCGAATTCAATTATCTTAGAGATCACCTCAGTCATAAAACCTTGCTGCCAATATTCTGGTGTTAGTTCATACCCAATTTCAATCTTACAATGATTTTTCGCCCAACCATGAAATCCACAAGTTCCAATTACACTGCCTTCCGACCGCAAAGTGATTCCCCAGCGAATTCCTTGATTATTTTCAAATCTCTGATTCCATCTGTGAATTAGTTCTTCTGCTTGTTCGATATTCGTAAAACTCTCCAAATCATAAAATTTCGTAACTTCATCTTTAGAGAAATATTGAAAAATTTCTTTTGAATCATCTTGTTTAATCTGTCTAAGTACAAATCTTTCTGTTTCTAATGTAGGGAATTGAGACATGTTTTTCTCCTTTCATGATTTAGAATATTCCATTTAACTAGTGTATCTACGATGCTCATTTATCGAGTTATACTAAAGATATCATTTGGAAAGTGAGTCTGTATTTGAAATATATCCATAAATGAAAAATGTATTATTTTCTTCTCTATATGGAATTCTTAATTCATGTAAAATTGAAAGAAATTCTTTAGTTATGTCAATTAATTCAGGAGGAAGCAGATTCCCCTTGTGCTTCTGATACCTTGGTCTAACCCGTATCCATTCTACTGAATAAAAAGGTGAAAGTCCTTCTATCCAATCCCCTAAATACCAGACATCGTTTTCGAAGTTCTCTGGATAAAGTATATCGTCTAATACATACTTAGCTTGATATGGAGGGGTAAATGGTAGTTTATTTAGTACATCATTTTGTAAGATTCCCCACTTAGTGTCATTCATAATTGAACATAATTGTTTCTGTGTAATAACTTCATGTACCCTTTTTTTAAAATCCTGTTCAGAACCCACAATAAAAAATCCTCCTGAATAAATAACATAAAAATCAATATCCTATTCCACAATGTTACTGCGCTATCCTGCCCTATCGTATTAACGACAGAAGGAGCAGCTGCCGCGGCGGCAAACTGCTCCCAGGATCTCTGGACTAACGTGTCCCGATAGTTGAATGAATAATATGGGTCTCTGCACTATCTGTCATCAATAACTTTTACTCTTTATCTTTTATCTTCTACTAATTTATATCCTATATAAGTAAGTTTATCCGTCTTTGCTTTTCCATCTTCAGAGTAAATAACACTATCAGTAATAAACCCATACTTTTTACGATTATATTCGTGTTTACTACGTTCATACTCTGATGATTTATCTGTCGGGTCATTTTCTTTACCCAAGAAGCTGGAACGCGAAGATAGAGTTGAAGAACGTGCTCTCTCGATGACTTCAAATTTAGAAACATCATCAACATAAAGTGGTAAGCTACCACAGTAAGCATCGTTTTTATCTTTTGAATAAGGATACTCCAGTACTTTAAAACTTTCTGGGTCTGCATTGATTACTTTAAATATTAACCAGTCATCACTAACGTAAATATATACAATATTCTTATCTTTTGCGTAATGATATCTGCCTTTGGTGCTAATAATTTTGAAGGATTCAGGATCAGACCCTTCCATTTTATGGTTTTTAAAATACACACTATTGTTATCTCTTGCAAAATCACTGTACTTTAAAACCTTGAATTCATCCTTATTTACTTTGATTGGACTAACTCTTCTGCCAACGGCTTCATTATAGGAAACATAATTCCATGTACCATTTTCAAATACATATCCTGGTTTGAATGAGTTATAAAAGCAATATAAACTTATAATAAGGCTACAAATAACAATTCCAATGATTACCAACTGCTTCTTCTTTTTCATAACACTACTCCATCATCTCTTTGGGAATGTAAACCTAATTTAGATTTCGCATTACTGCCCGTTTGTTCAACAAAAAAAGGAGCTGCCTCCAAGTAAGCTCCTCAACTCTCGTGTCCCGTTAGCTTAAACAATAGGCGTACCTTGATG
Organism: Paenibacillus sp. FSL K6-0276; assembly: GCF_037977235.1. Classification (NCBI taxonomy): domain Bacteria; kingdom Bacillati; phylum Bacillota; class Bacilli; order Caryophanales; family Paenibacillaceae; genus Paenibacillus; species Paenibacillus sp. FSL K6-0276. Next base: position 3,616,456 of record NZ_CP150276.1, read on the forward strand.
GAATACCATCTGCCATTTTGTATCTTTATATTTCCACACTGAGCTACGTAACGAGTGCTGCATTTTTTCTTCGTTGAATATTTTATAAGTGGTTAAGACTATATCTTCAGATAAAGGATAAATATCAAAATCACTTAGTTGCATTCTGACGACACCAATTCCATTCGGGCTAAGCCCTTCCTTTCTACTCCAAATCTTTCCTGAGCTACCAAATTCAAAAAAATCATCCGCAAGTAATTTAGAAAGCTCTTTTGCTGAAGATCGAACCTCAGGTTCTAATAACCTTTTTTCAAGTTGGAGTAGCTCATTTTTTATCGAATTGACGTTAATTTTATATTCCTCCTCTCTTGCCTATTGGTTGTAATGCTTTCCTTTGCAAAGTTGAAACATAGATCTTTATCAAAATTTTGATTTTGTTTCAGTTGCTCACCAACTAAAACGCTACTTATATAAATTACATGTCTTATTCCGTTATCCTGCCCGTTATGTTGAACAAAGGCAGCGATCCACTGACCGGCTGCCCTTATGTCGTTAATAATCCATCGTCACCCGTTAGCCATACATGCAGCGCAAGCGCCGCACCACAGATGATGAAAAAGGGTAAAATCAGTCAATACTGCTACTACGGCTGGCGAAGAAGGTCGATGAACTATGGTGCCTTAGAACCCATCCGTTAGTCTGACTCCAACGACCACGGTGCATCACAGATTGTCGCTCCCTTTCGGGAAGCACTCATGGGAGATTAATCCTACTCTGGTTTTTGCACCAGCCTAGTCTTTAGTGATTGTAGAACGAAGTTTGTTGTTTTTCTGTCTGCCTAACTTTATTTAAGTACACATTGATTTTACCCATACATTCTTTAGATAATTGGTCAGCTTTCAGCAACGCTTGTAAATTAAACGGAGAAATCTTTAAGAATTTCAACTACCTCGATTTTTCCATTAATCAAAAGCTCAGGAAGTTCATTTTTAACATTTCCCTTCCAATACGCCCTAGCCTGTTCGATTTTTAAGGAAAAGGGAACCCCATCTTCTTTCGGTAAAAGGTTTCCATCGCCCTCAAAGAAACTTCCTACAACCCGCAGTTTAACAAGTTGTAAAACTTTTCGATTGTATGAATCAAATATATCTTTCCATTTCAATGCGTCTTCATAGCTTTTAGCAGCGTATAAACAGGACAATCTTGAAGGGTATTCAGGATATTCTTGTAGTCTTACCATTTCAACTATAACTTCTCTGATAGCTCTAATTGTCTGCCCTACATAACTGATCGATATTTCGGCATTTTCTTTGTTCATCTTCAAGCCTTCATCAGTATAATGACCGTATAGAATCTGAATAAAGTCTTCGCCTTTGGAATTCAAACGTTCCTTCTCAAAAAAGAAGTGATACAGGGTGTTTTTTTGGTTGTCATCAAAGTATATCACCTGTCTTAGAGACATTTTTTTCTTAGTAACAATGTGATATACATACAATTCGTTATCTACCAAGGCTTCTCCCCCATCACTATAAGTATTTACTTATTTTACCACAACAAAATCAACCTAACTACTACGCTAAACTGCCCGTCCATTCATGCAGCGCAAGCCCAGCGCTGCACCACAGAGGATGAAAATGTAGAAAAGAGATTAAAAACGTCAATACTGCTACTACGGCTGGGAGAGGAAGGTCGATCAACTATGGTGCGTTAGAGCCCATCCGTTAGTCTGACTCCAACGACCACGGTGCATCACAGAATGTCGCTCCCTTTCGGGAAGCACTCATGGTAGATTAATCCTATTTTGGTTTTTGCACCAGCCCCCAATAAAAAGCCGTAGGAAGGATTTATTTTCAATGGATATACTCATTGAGCGCGCATGTGGCATGGATGTCCATAAGGATTCCATTACCGCTTGTACAATGACACCCGAAGGAAAGGAGATTCAAACGTTTTCTACTAAAACCGTATTTCTATTGCAATTAATTGACTGGATTAAAAAACATGGTTGTACCCACGTAGCAATGGAGAGTTCAGGCGTATTCTGGAAGCCCATTGTTAACCTATTAGAAGCTGAAGATATTGAGTTTTTAGTCGTGAATGCCCAACATATGAAGGCTCTCCCAGGACGTAAAACGGATGTCAAAGATGCAGAATGGATTGCCCAACTTCTTCGCCATGGACTTCTGAAAGCTAGTTTCATTCCAAACCGAAATCAACGAGAATTACGTGAACTAGTTCGTTATCGCCGAAGCATCATTGAAGAACGAGCCCGACAACATAATCGGATTCAAAAAGTGCTTGAGGGAGCAAACATCAAACTGGGCTCTGTTGTTTCAGATATTATGGGGGTCTCGTCAAAGGACATGCTTCACGCCATCGCAGATGGTGAAGAAGATCCGGAGAAATTAGCAAGCTTCGCTCGGCGAACCATGAAAAAGAAGAAAGAAGAACTCGAGCTCGCTCTTCGAGGTTACGTAAATCCACATCAACGCATGATGCTTAAAACCATTCTAGCCCACATTGAATTCCTCACCGAACAAATTGCGAAGTTAGATCAAGAAGTTACCGAGAGAGTCAACTCAGATCAGGAAGACATAGAACGATTAGATTCTATACCTGGAATTGCCACTCGAATGGCTAAACAAATCTTAGCTGAAATAGGAACAAATATTAAAAGCCAGTTTCCAAGTGCCGCTCACTTGTGTTCTTGGGCAGCACTCGTACCTGGACATAATGAGAGCGCAGGCAAACGGAAGTCTTCTAAAGGAAAGAAAGGAAACAAATATTTAAAATCTGCATTAACAGAAGCTGCACATTCCGTTGGTGCTTCCAAAAACTATCTTGGTGCCATGTATAGGCGAACTTTAGCACGAAAAGGCAGGAAAAGAGCAGCTATTGTAGTAGCTCATGCCATGTTGAGAATCGCTTATTATCTTCTGACAAGAAAAGAGATGTACGTAGATTTAGGTGAAGATTATTTTGATAAGCAGAAACTTGGAGCTATTGTACGGAATTCGGTTCGAAGACTTGAAACCTTAGGATATAACGTTACAATTTCAGAAGTCTCCTGATTTACGGATCAAAAATATCCTAGGCGCTGCATATTTTTAAAAAATGAATGAGCCGCGTCTTATTTAGTGCTGTTAATTTCCTTCGACTACCAGCCTTTTAATTTTCATGTTAGTGCAATAATCATCTCTGCTATTATACCGACATTTTTTCTTGAATCGCTTTTCTGGCTTCTTCTCGATCGTCAAAATGTATCGTTCGATCCTTTAAAATTTGGTAGGTTTCATGCCCCTTCCCTGCGATAAGTACAACATCCCCAGGTTCAGCAATTTGAATGGCTCTTGTTATAGCTTTTTTCCGATCCTCGATGAGTTCATAAGTGGCATTTGTTACTCCACATTCTTTTAATCCAACTTCAATATCCTTTAGGATATGTGTTGGGTCTTCTGACCTTGGATTATCCGATGTAACGATTACAATATCGCTGTACTTTGCTGAGATAGTACCCATAACCGGACGTTTTGTGCGGTCCCTGTCACCACCACAACCAAAAACTGTTATAACTCTCCTCTTCGCAAACTCACGAACTGTCGAGAGCGCATTATCTAACCCGTCAGGGGTATGAGCGTAATCAGCAAGCACAAGGAAGTCCTGTCCTTCATTGATGACTTCCATTCTGCCAGGCACAGTATTAAGGCTATCCAACCCTTTTTGGATTGCATTTAGAGGGATCTGTTCGGCTAATGAAGCTGTTATGGCAGCGAGCGCGTTATACACATTAAAAGTCCCTACCATTTTTAATTTAATCGATATCGTTCCTGCGAAGGAAACTAAATTAAATACTGTTCCTTGAGCATTCAACTGTATGTCCTTTGCCATAACATCTGCTTCATTAACAATTCCGTAAGTTAGGACTTGTGCGGCAGTTAATTTACGGAATATTGAAGATGCATTATCATCTGCATTTAAAACGGCAAACTTGCGTTGAGATAGGTCTGGAGAAAAAGAATTTCCTATTCTTGAAAATAATAAACCTTTTGCTGCAAGATAATTATCCATTGTTCCATGATAGTCCAAATGATCTTGTGTTAAGTTCGTGAAAATTCCAGTTCGAAATTCACAACCTTGTACACGTCCTACATGTAACCCTTGAGAAGTCACTTCCATAACGCAATAATCGGTGGAAGCATCTTTCATTTTCTTTAAATTTGACTGTAAAACAGGAGGCTCTTGGGTATTTATATCAGTTTCCATTGTCATTGAACCGATTTTTGTCCCAAGGTTCCCCATCAATCCCGTACGGAGTCCTGCATGCGCCAATATCGATTCAAGCATATGACTTGTAGTGGTCTTTCCATTCGTTCCAGTAACACCTATCAGCTTTAAGTCACGACTCGGATAACCATAAAAATGAGAAGCTATTACTGCCATAGCATATCGTGAATCAGGCACTTTGACGGTCGGTACAGATACGTTAATATCACGTTCCACTATAAGGGCGACCGCCCCAGCTTCGATTGCATTCTCAGCATAATAGTGACGATCTTCTTGGAAGCCAGGTATACTAGGAACACAAATAAACAGATCTCCAGGGTTTACATGTTGTGAATTCATTTTGATTCCAGTTATATTCACATTCACATTACCACGTACTTCCGTGATGGTAAGAAGATCAATTAATTCTTTTAATTCCACTTTAAAATGCCCCTTTTCGGTAATTTACTTTATATATCATATTCGCCTATTGGAAAATTCCTCCTCTAACATTCCCCGATTAAACATCATTATTAAGCTAAACTGCCCGTCCCTCAGTTTTAATGGGTTATCTCACATATACTCACTCATTCGCAGGATTTCATCACCATGGATTAGTATTAAAGGTGGGGAAAGCTGGAGGCGAGAGCCGTCAGTCCAGTATTTGGGCATGCGGGAACAGAGGAATCGCTTCAGCCATTCCTTATCGCTTCACTCTACTGCACGCAAACTCCACAAATTGCCCTGGTGTTTACCATCCCATGACTCGACGGGTCTATGCCCTTACATTCCATCGTCATACTTATCCAAGGTGTGGAGACCGATTGCGTTTAGCGGACGGGTCTAAGCCCTTTTTGGGCAGTAACTCGGTTCTCCGTGCTTTCTTTGTCAAAATCCCGCGAACGAATCAATATACGTGACGGGTAATACCTTAAGCTGCTTGTGAAACGAGATAGCTGGCTTTTTCGGGAGAGAATGTTTCTGCTCGATGGACCATACCGATCAGAATTCGCGCTACTTTACCCACAAGCTTGAAGACAGACTGTTGCTTTTTCATGTGCTTTACTTGAACATTGTGCTGATGTAATTCTTGAAAGATCGGATTAATTCCGATGAGTTGAATGGTCGCTAAGTATAGATATTTCCTTAGGCTGGAGTCTCCTCGTTTGGAGATGATGATCTGTCCTTTCCTTTTCCCCGATGTACTTTCTGCGAGATTTAGACCGGCTTTGCGCAGTAACTGACGTCCATGTTCATACTGTCTAAGGTCACCTGCACCTGCTAAGATGGCCGCGACAAAGATCGGACCAAGGCCTTTAATGGAACGGAGCTGGGCGGCCATGGGAATCTCCTCTAGCAATGCGCGGAGTTGCTTTTCGATGTCTACTAACATATCCGTAATTCGTTCGAACTCCGTGATTAGACGTACAAAATCTTGCTTTGCTTCAGTTAAAGCTGTAACGTCTCCTACACTCCGCTTAGCATATGCAATGAGCTCAGCCGCCTTTTGTGTGCCTGAAGAACCGCCTGCTCGCTGCATATGTTTTCTCCATATCGCAATGATCTCCGGTATAGACCGCCCTGCAAGATCCTGAGGCGTAGGAAACTCCTTCAGTGTGGCCATCGAACGTTTGCAGGTCCAATCCTTAAAAACCGAACTGTACTCCGGAAAGCGGATATCCAGCCAACGAATGATGCGATTTTGTAACCGAACACTATTCGTAACCCAAAATTCTCGATCACTCATCAGGGTTCGTAACCGCTGAAACACGTGGGTCTGTTTCGTATGTTCATAGTAGTAGCCACGGCTTACTACATCTGCAATGACAAGTGCGTCTTTTGGGTCACTCTTCGATTGGCAATTGTCACGGTTTTCTTTATTGCGCTTGGTCGTTGCTGGATTGACTAAGACGATTTGCAATCCTTTATGTGTAAGCCAGTTGGCCAAGTTCCACCAATAATGCCCTGTCGGCTCCATACCAATGATTACGCTGCTTAAACGGTGCTTTTGCTGGATGGCTTCCATCCAACGTTGCAGCCTTTCAAAGCCCTCAATGGTGTTGCTAAACGATAGATGCCGATTCGTCAGCACGATTCCACGATAATTCGTTACCTGTGCTACATGTGTTTCCTTGGCCATATCGATGCCTACTACAAGATAAGAAGTGGTAATTCGTTCAATTCGTTGATTTTGTGCTTCTGATTGTTTAAACTTCATGATAAGAGCGCCTCCTTGATGGTGTTGGGTTTCGAACCCGTGGACAAACCCATCATACCGAGGCGCTCCTTTTTTGGCAAAGTCTATTTCTTAGCCCTAACAGGAATGTTTAGGTGAACAAAGGCTACCGATCATGCCGGCAGCCTTTGTTAGTGTGTTTATTGAGCTATAGTGTCCCGGGCTCAATATTCGATTTCTATATCCAATCTTCGAAATGGTCTGTTACAAAACGAATCTCACTCTCATAATGCGCCAAGTGACCCTCATCAATCATTTTTTGAAAGGCTTGGTTTCCGTTAACGGCAAAATTTTTCATCGTATCACACAGTACAGTCAAACGTTGAATAATCCACTCTTGCAGATTATTTGGGACAGGAATTCCATAAGATTCAAAAAACAAATGAATTCGCCGACGTCGCTCTGCAACATGTTTTTCATGCTGGTACGCTACTACTTCCGTTGTTCCAGAAGAACGGTCAGGCGTAAACCAACCAAGAGGAACCGATGTGTAAAGAGTATACGCAATATCCCACAGACGCGGCCCTGGGCCAGCCATGTCAAAATCAATCAGCGCCACAGGAGCCCCCTTTTGAAAGACAACATTATACAATGCTGCGTCATTATGACATATCACTTCGTGCTCTGCATCGTCGGCATAGCTAAGCTGCCATCTGTCCTCCGTATTGGGAGTGAACGTTTTAGTCGCATCATGGAAACGACGCAAAAGTCGTGCCAAACCCACAAGCGTTTCGTCCGACCACATGTACGGTTCAAGTTCTGGATAATCGTTCCCTGGGACTTCTCCAGAAATAAATGTCAATATTTCACGACCAGAGTCATCGATTCCGAAAAAAACTGGTGCCCCCTCAAATCCTTGTTTTTCCAAATGTTTGAGTAGTTCATGTACACTTGGACTCCAATATCCCGTAGGGCGACGAACAGTGTCTCCTATACGGACGATATGGTTTATATTTCCGCCACTTAATACTTCTTCTTGGGTCATAAGGTTTTACCTCGCTTTTCAGTACGTTTTCTATTATAGATTTTCTTCTCTTAGTTATGGGTGCTACTCATCTAATAATAACAAAATGTCACAATTATTTACTTGTAGAGAACAATTGTAAAATGAGCAGGCTGTCGTAACGCCTGCTCAACAATGTGTGTTATTCAACTCTCGTTCTCCGTTAGCGCAATAAACTCACACTATTCACTGAGGAATTTCCTTTATGGGCATCTGCACAATCATATAGTTATTAACCTTCATACTGTAAACACAGGTTATTTGACTTTACGAATAGTGCATTATCTTTATAAAGCAAAAGGAGGTATTGTATGACAAATTTTTATTCTTTCCACGGGACTGTTACTATGATTAATGATTTTTTTACAGGTCAAAATGGAAAAGTAGAAGGTTGTTATAAATTAATATCTGTAGAAAACGGAATGGGAGCATTAGTAAATTTCGTGGTGTCACCCACAACTTATTTTGTAGACCATGTAATAGTGGCAGTAGGAGATCACGTGACTGGATATTATGACGGAAATGCACCTGCTCTTCTTATTTACCCTCCACAATATCAAGCACTTGTCATGGTAAAAAATAGCCCATATCAGAATGTAAAAGTAGATTATTTTAATACTGAGTTGGAGAGTAGTGATGGACGATTACGATTAAATATTTCTCCATATACTCAAATAGTATTAACAAATGGGCAACACTTTTCAAGAACCCCTGCGAACCGAGATCTAATTGTTATTTACGGACCTGCCACAAAAAGTATCCCCGCCCAAACCACACCCTATAGAATTATAGTTTTGTGTTAGGGGTTATTATAGAAAATTCCTGTTTAGAATATTAATTGGCATATAAAAACACAAAAGGCTCGTCCATGAGGCCACTGAAAAAGTTCTTTCTAGATCATACATTTAAGGAGTCAGTCGTAACTACGGAGAATATTTGGACTTCCGGCCGCTGTTGTCTCCAGATTTCCTGAATTGTACCGCTGTTAGCGGTTAAAATCCGGAGACAAAGGCGGTCGCTATCGCTCCTCCAGTTCCAAATTTCCCCTTCGCTACGCCCCTCTAATGTTTTTAAGTTCAAGTTATAAAGGCCCCTTTTGGAGGCCCATGAAAACTCCATTCCAGGACACCCATCCTCGATCTTTTCGAGGATGGGTGTCCTGTTTTGCTGTATAATGATTGTATTAATTTCAGGTGGTGACTCGGATGATTTCAAACCAACAATCCCTTAACCTCAGTCCATTTATGGCGATTTACGATATCGTCGTACCTAAAGATAATATGCTACGACAAATAAATGACCTCGTAGATTTTTCTTTTGTTCATGAAGAATTACAGAATAAATATTGCCTAGATAATGGTCGCAATGCCGTGCCTCCTATTCGTATGTTCAAGTATTTATTACTAAAATCGATTTTCGATTTATCCGATGTGGATGTCGTAGAACGTTCTAAATATGACATGTCGCTCAAATACTTCTTAGATATGGCGCCTGAAGACGAGGTCATCAATCCTAGTTCACTCACGAAGTTTCGTAAACTTCGGTTGAAAGATGTGAACCTGCTCGACATGCTGATTCAAAAAACGGTGGAAATTGCATTGGAAAAAGAAATCATTAAGAGCCGCGCAATTATTGTGGATGCTACCCACACGAAATCACGATTCAATCAGCAATCACCCAAAGAAATATTGATGGAGAAGTCTAAGCTGTTGCGCAAGGCCGTTTATCAAATCAATGAAAACATGAAAGATAAATTCCCGCCAAAAACAACTACAAACGAATTAGTGGATGAACTGGACTATTGCCAAAAAGTAATTGACGCCGTGGAAAAAGAAGAAAGTATCCGCGAATATCCAAAGGTAAAGGAAAAGTTGAACTACTTAAAGGAAATCGTAGAAGATCACGTGGAGCACCTTCAATTTTCTAATGATCCAGATGCACGTGTGGGTCACAAAACAGCCGACTCTTCTTTTTTTGGCTATAAAACACATATTGCAATGAATGAAGAACGTATTATTACAGCTGCCGTAGTTACAACAGGTGAAAAAAGTGATGGGAAACAACTCCAAATACTAATCGAAAAAAGTCGCAAAACGGGCATGGATATCGATACAGTCATTGGCGACACAGCCTATTCTGAGAAAGAAAATATTCAGTATGCCAAACAAAATGAATTGCAACTCATATCCAAATTACATCCGCAGATTACTCAGGGTACTCGTAAAAAAGAAGATGAATTTGAGTTTAATAAAGATGCAGGGATGTACGTTTGTAAAGCAGGGCATATGGCAATTCGTAGGGCACGTACGGGGACAAAGAATGTAGGAAAAAATCAAAAGGATACTTATTATTTTGATATCGATAAGTGTAAGCAATGCCCCTACAAAGAAGGATGTTATAAAGAGGGAGCACAATCAAAAACCTATTCAGTGAGCATCAAATCCACGGAGCATAGTGAGCAGCAAACTTTCCAAGAAAGTGAATATTTTAAAGAGAAGGATATTGACGCTATTAAAGTAAAGAGCATGAGGAATACATAAAATAAAGGCGAATTCTCACTCAGAATGGAGGGGAATTCGCCTTTAGCTGTTTAAGCTCATTTTACAGATTCTTAAAACACACGTTTTTCAGTGGCCTCCTCGTCCATTCGGCGAGTTTTTTTAATAATATTTTGTTCTTAGACCAAAAACTTCTTCTTCAGCTTAAGCACCCGTTATCCATCCTTGCAGCCAAGTCCACTACATAAGATGGAATAATATGCAGAATTCCTTGGTTCAACGCTGGCATACTGCTCCATGATCCGTTGAACTATCGTTCCCCGTTAGTCATACATGCAGCGCAAGCGCCGCACCACAGATGATGAAAATGGTTATATCTGCCAATACTGCTACTATGGCTGGGAGAGGAAGGTCGATAAGCTATGGTGCCTACGAGCCCATCCGTTAGTCTGACTCCAACGATCACGGTGCATCACAGATTGTCGCTCCCTATTGGGAAGCACTTATGGGAGATTAATCCTACTCTGATTGTTGCACCAGCCTCTTTCTAATTTAGCCGTAGAGAGGATGCTTTAAGGTGGAAATCGTAATTGAACGGGCATGTGGTATGGATATCCATAAGGATAATATTACCGCATGTATTCTAACGTCTAACGGAAAGGAGATTCAAACGTTTTCAACTAAAACTATGTTTCTATTACAATTAATTGACTGGATTAAACAGCATGAGTGTACTCACGTTGCCATGGAAAGCACAGGTGTATTTTGGAAGCCTATTGTTAATTTACTTGAAGCCGAAGGAATTGAATTTTTAGTGGTGAATGCCCAACATATGAAAGCTTTGCCTGGGCGTAAAACAGATGTCAAGGACTCAGAATGGATTGCAAAGCTTCTTCGTCATGGGCTGCTTAAAGCAAGTTTCATTCCAGATCGAAATCAACGGGAGCTTCGAGAACTTGTTCGATATCGTCGTAGTATCATTGAAGAACGGGCTAGACAACATAACCGAATTCAAAAAGTGTTAGAAGGAGCCCATATTAAGCTCAGCTCTGTTGTCTCTGATATTATGGGTGTCTCCTCTCGTGATATGCTTCATGCCATTGCTGATGGTGAAGATGATCCTGAGAAACTTGCGAACTTCGCTAGACGCACAATGAAGCGAAAAAAGGATGAACTTGAACTCGCTCTACACGGCTATGTAAACCCTCACCAACGCTTGATGATTAAGACTATTTTAACGCACATTGATTTTTTAAGTGAACAAATCGTGATTCTAGATCAGGAAATCGCTACGAGGGTAACTCCATTTCATGACGATGTCGAACGTTTAGATTCAATTCCTGGAATAGCTACTCGAATGGCAGAACAAATCTTAGCCGAAATTGGGACCAATATTAAGAAACAGTTTCCCAGTGCTGCGCATTTATGCTCATGGGCTGGACTTGTACCTGGGCATAACGAAAATGCAGGAAAGAGAAAATCTGCTAAAGCTAAAAATGGAAACAAATATCTGAAGTCCGCCTTAGTTGAAGCAGCCCATTCTGTTGCAGCGTCAAAGAACTATCTCGGTGCCATGTATAGACGAACAGCAGCGCGAAAAGGAAGGAAACGAGCAGCGGTCTCTGTTGCGCATGCTATGTTGAGAATAGCCTACTATCTGTTAACACGTGAAGAAATGTATGTGGACCTAGGGGAAGATTACTTTGACAAACAGAAGCAACAATCTATTGTGAAATACGCAGTTCGACGACTAGAAAACTTAGGTTATTCTGTAACTATTGCAGAAGTCTCTTAATTCATTGATATACCAATATTCCTTATTTCGGATGCTGTGACCTTCAAAAAAATGAATGGACTGCGTCTTATTTACTTTGCCTTTTTTACAATAACTGCAGATTTAATTTTCATGGGAGTGCAAAGATTCTTAAAACACGAGCCCTCGTACAACTAAACATGCCTATGAAGCTTGACGTTACATTCTGACGTTGTCGCAGGGACAAACTCTATATAATTCACAGATCCGTTAAAGTTCAAATAAGCTTCATAACGCATGCGGATTGCGGGTAAAGAAATCAAATCCAGAACATTTTCCTTTGGAACCCACCTGCAATCGCTCGTTTCATCAGAAGTAGCTAACTCTCCACCTACAGCTTTGCACACGAAATCAAACATGACCTTCGTAGGAACATCAGTCACACCGTCATACCACTTATGGATCGCTGTATTCGATACAACACTAATTAAATGGCTAACAGTGGCGTCTATTCCACTTTCCTCTTTGATTTCACGAATCACGCCATCAATCAGGTTTTCTCCAACTTCAGTTATCCCACCAGGATACACCCAACCATCGTCATGGGCTTTTACTAATAGGATATTTCCATTTCCATCTTCTACAATTCCGCCTGCCGATACAATATGTGTCGGAAACCCCATTCCAAGACCCCCTAATACGCTATAGTTGTATATTTATTCCACATGGTCCCTGTACTTTCCTGCCCGTTACTTCAATGCGAAAGGGAGCAGCTGCTCATAGCGGTCTGCTCCCTAGTTGTTTGAACTATCGTTCTCCGTTAGCCATGCATGCAGCCCAAGAGCGGGCTGCACCACAGATGATGAAAATGGGAAAATCAGTCTATACTTCTACTATGGCTGGCGAAGAAGGTCGATAAGCTATGGTGCCATAGAGCCCAACCGTTAGTCTGACTCCGACCACCACGGTGCATCACAGATTGTCGCACCCTATATGGGTAGCACTCATGGGAGATTAATCCTTTTTTGGTTGTTGCACCAGCCTTGCCTTTTTGTTTGTTATCTATGATGTTTTTTATGCTTAAAAGACCTAACAATCTTTATATGATTACTCAAGAGGCTCAGCCTTTTTTTAAAAGTGTTATTCTGGGTTTGCTTTATTATGCTCTTTTTCAGGTTTTGAGCTAATTTAATTTTCATGGGAGCTTAACAGTGTTTTACGAAATAGCTTTTATTACCTGAATCAACCTATTATGTTTTGTTTTTACTTGCTTTATTTATATAATCTTTTATCAAATGGTAGATATCCAATTTCCATACTTGATCCTCTTTTTGTAGCCCTAAAGCCATGGAATGAGTCGTTGTTTCTATACTAACCGTAATAAGTACAGTTACCTTATTCTCCTCGGACGTACTCTCATCCACTTTTATAGAATCATAATATCTGTAATGTACTGCTGTTTCGGAATCATAATTCATTGCATACTCGAAATAATCTTTCCGAAATTTATCTTGGTCAGGAAGTTGCCCCCCATTAAAAGTAATCTCATATATCAAGTCTGGATCGCCTATTGATAGACAGTAAAGATAAATCAGCACCATGTCCTCAGGGGTGAAATTGTAAAGGTCTTGCAAGTTCCTCTCAGATTTAAATCGAGTAAAAGCCTCCTGCTTCTCTAAAGATAGCTGTTTCAGATAAGAGAACTTTTCAACGTATTCCTCAACAGGATTCGTGTTTATATCATTATTGAAAGACTTTTTCACTTGGCCTTTTTCGAGGGCTTCCACGGGAGTTTCGGACCTCATGGTCTTATCTGTGTTGCCACTGCTGCATGCTGACACTAAGGAGATTATTACTAGCACTAATAAAACTAATCCTGCTTGCCTCAATTTATCACTCCTCAATATAACGGATTCATCACACCCTCAAATTACCCCTCTTATACTACCACATTTTGGAACTATCCTGCCCGTTAGTCATACATGCAGCGCAAGCGCCGCACCACAGATGATGAAAATGGTTATATTCAGTCAATACTGCTACTACGGCTGGCGAAGAAGGTCGATGAACTATGGTGCCTTAGAGCCCATCCGTTAGTCTGACTCCAACGACCACGGTGCATCACAGATTGTCGCTCCCTTTTGGGAAGCACTCATGGGAGATTAATTCTACTCTGGTTTTTGCACCAGCCTAGCCTTTATTGGTTGTAGAAGGAAGTTTGTTGTTTTTCGGTCTGCCTAACTTTATATAAGTACACATAAGGCTCAGCCTTTTTTTAAAAAGTGTTTTTCTGGGTCTTTTTTCTTATGTTCTTGTTCTTTTACTAGTATTGAGCTAGTTTAATTTTCATGGGAGTTTAGTCAAGATAGCCATCCAAATTGGCTACCTAGACTTGGATACATTAGAAGTAACGTCGATACAGCTCGCGTCTTCGCTCTCCACGGAGCTGAGCATATATCTGAGTGGTCGATGCTTTTTCATGCCCTAACATCCCTTGAATGAATTCTAAAGGTGCTCCATTATCCAATAGCTGACATGCATAGGTATGACGAATACGGTGCGGGTACACATTAGCTTCAATCTCTCCCCGATTTGCTATCCGCTTTAGCGCCCATCTGATCGTCGGTATCGTCATTCGGCGGGTAGGATGTGTTTCCGTTACAAACAGTGCTTTACAGGAATCTTCGCGACACTTTAAGTATTTTTTTAACCACACCTTGCATTCAGTGGTAAAGTAAACTTCTCTTTGTTTGGATCCCTTGCCATTTACAATCGCTGAACAATTTTCCCAGTTAAGATCTTCAATGTTTATTTTCTGTACCTCTCCAACACGGCAGCCAGAACTATATAGGAATTCCAACAAAGCTCGTTCTCGATGTGATAGACAGGAAATCTTAAGATGAATCACATCCTCTTCTATAAGAAACTTCGGAATGCGTTTATCCATCTTTGGTTCCCTCAATTTAAGAGAGGGATTTTTCGTAAGGTAACCTTCTTCATACGCAAAGCGAAAAAGGGAGCGCACAAATCTGATACGATGTCCTAAGCTGCTTGGCTTTAATCGACCAGATTGTCTAGCTAAATATTCCTTAAGCTCTAGCAAAGTGATTTCCTCAATCTCAAGATCACCTAATTCGCCAACCAGCATTTTTAATTGCAATGTGTAGGCTTTTAATGTGTACGGACTGAATCCCTGAATCCGTTTATCAACTTCATACAGCTTCCATAATTCACTCAGATACATAGAGAAACCCTCCCAATTATATAAACCTATTAGATCTAGGTTCTCTTGAAATGGAAGGGTTTAATCACTTTATTGCACTAACGTAAAGTGTCCCGTTAGGTTAATCAAGACCCTTTAAAAGCCAATAAATCTTTTGTGTTAATATGTTTAATATCAGAAATTTGCCCACTTGTAAGCATCTCATAAAGACCGTCAGGAACAAGTTTATACTGAAGGTTTTCTTCAAAATCATCTAAGTTCTTCCAAACAGCTATAAACTTTTTGTCCCCCTCAATCCCTTCAAATTCATTCTTGTTATAGTCATCCATTCGACTAAAGCTCGCTTCATAAATAAAATCATATTCATGCCCAATTTCTCCGTACCAAGGGAAGATGTGCTCGATAATCCCTATCAATTTTGGTTCAATAATATCAATATTAATTTCCTCTTTTACTTCTCGTATTACAGCTGATTTGCTATCTTCCCCATACTCAATCGTGCCACCAACTGGGCGAAATGTAATGATACCATCTTCTTCCGGGAATTGTTCAAGTAATATTGATTCTCTTCTTTTAATAATGCAAAGAGAACAAGCTCTATACCGCAAATTTTTCACTCCTCATAGTATTTGATTTTTCAAATATATTCCATATAAGCATTGCGTTATCCTGCCCGTTCGCGCAGCAAGGCTGCCAATCGTGCTGGCAGCCTTGTCATCGTTGAACTATCGTGTCCCGTTAGCGGAATAACTTCAACTTGATTTCTTAATTCCTTTACTTAATCCAATTATTAATAAAATTAGCCCAAGTATTAAGAAAATCCCTACGAATAAATTATCAAAAACACCAGGCATAGTTGGTTCAGATGGATACGATCCAGACCCTTTAATTTTTACTGGAGCAGCATCCCCAATATATTCAAAAACAGCAATAAATCTTTCCACTGTGTACAAAATGCCACTTAATGCAATCAGTCCCAAACCAGATATAAAACTGCTCTTCCACATTTGTTGTTTCACCTCGCTTGTAATTATAATCCTGATCGACTAACCGTAACACTTAATTAAAAGTATTCGTACTACTGTTTATTTTGCGTAAAAGTAACTGCGAGAGTAGCCACGAAAGCAAGCTCCCCGTAATAATTCTTAGTAATTAGTTTGCACTAAGCATAATCGAACTACTGAGAGTCCACATCATCAGAGCAAAAGCTATTCCGCATATGTATTCAATTCCCTCTAACTCCTGGTTATTTTTTAGCCTTTTCAATGAGGCAATCAGAGTCACAATAAAAATAAATGCAAATAAAGGCATGAAAAACAAAGCAGAGTATCCAATAAGTCCTTCCATGACTGCCTCCTAATTTTCCTTTTTGAACTATCGTGTCCCGTTAGCCACACATGCAGCGCAAGCGCTGCACCACAGATGATGAAAACGGGAAAATCAGTCTATACTGCTACTATGGCTGGCGAAGAAGGTCGATAAGCTATGGTGCCTTAGAGCCCATCCGTTAGTCTGACTCCAACGACCCCGGTGCATCACAGATTGTCGCTCCCTTTTGGGAAGCACTCATGGGAGATTAATCCTACTCTGGTTTTTGCACCAGCCTAGCCTTTTTTGGTTGTGGAAGGAAGTTTGTTATTTTCGCTCTATCTAACTTTATTAAAGAACACATAAGGCTCAGCCTTTTTTAAAAAGTGTTCTTCTGGGTTTTCTTTATTATGCTCTTTTTCAGGTTTTGATCTGATTCTATTTTCATGGGAGCTTAGTCTTCCTGCTCTAAGAATGGTGTAACGAAGTCGATCATTTCAAGTGCAGTGCTTATCCGCACTTCATTAGAGCCTAAGAATAAATCTTCCTTCCATTTTTCTAGATATGATGAACCTACTTTTAAATCCTTTAGATGCGTGAGAACTCCGCCATTCGGTGGCATTGGCATATTATTTATTAACCAGAAAGCTTCTAATATTTTGTAAGAAGAAGTACTTACTACAAAAGATGCTTTAAGCACATCTCCAGCCTGGAAAGCTGCTTGAATTTTTATTTTTGAACTTTTTAACCAATGGGAGGTTTCCCTTTTATCCTTAGGCTTACTTTTATAATCATGAAAACACTCCATAGCATAGTTGGATAAACCTTCTAACAATCCTTCCGAATCATACAAAATGTTTCCGTCAATGTAATTGTAAACTTCCATACTGTTTAGTCGAAGTTTCTCCCTTGCCTTTTCAACATTGGCATACTTTATTTCAATAAGAATTCCGTGTTTAGTTTCTGCATAGAAACTCCGATTGTAATCGTTCTTTAAAACTATATAAATATCTAGATCTGAACCTTCGTTTGCGTCTCCTCGGGCGAATGAGCCACAAAGCATAACTCCAGATATTTCCTCGTCACTTATAGCTTTTTGTAAAATATCTGCAAGCAAATTGTGATGAACTTGGCTTTTAATAAAACTCAGATCTTTTATCAGATCCACCCTCATCCATAAGGCATACAATGTAATTTCGACGATGGTTTCAAAAGACCTTTATTTGCACTAACCTGCCAGTTAGTTGAACTATAGTGTCCCGTTAGAATTCCTGTAGAATGAATAATTTGGTCTTTGCACAAAAACGAGCGCCTCGGTACGATGGGGTTGCACACGAGGTCATTGCCTCAAAAAGCCCATCCAGGAGGTCGCTCTACTATGAAGTTTAAAGCTCAGGACAAGCAAAATCAACTCATTGAAAACATTTCCTCATCTCATCTTGTAGTCGGCGTAGATATCGCTCAGGAAGCTCATGTTTCTCGCGCGGTCAGCTATCGGGGAATTGCACTGGGATTGCCACTTGAGTTCGGCAGCCACGACGAGGGCTTTCAACAGTTTAGCCGGTGGATTAAGGATCTGCTAAATTCTTACAAGCTTAACAAAGTCATCGTTGGCATGGAACCTACCGGCCATTACTGGCTAAGCTTGGCTCGTTGGCTTGCAGGTCAGGGAATTGAGGCTGTTCTCGTAAATCCTCACCTTGTCAAAAAGAATAAAGAAAACCGCGACAACACCCCGTCGAAAAGCGACCGTAAGGACGCACTCGTCATCGCAGATATGGTTAAAAACAGCTACTATTCTCCTGTACGGTTCAACCCAGAAGCCTACGAGGAACTGCGGATTCTCATGGCCCACCGGGACACGATTGCCAAGCGACTAAACAGCGCTGTTAACCAGATTCATCGCTGGGTAGATATTGTGTTTCCGGAACTTCGGCATGTCTTTAAAATCCTTACCTGCACAAGTGCCATTGCCACGCTCAGACTGTTTCCTCTCCCGAAAGAAATTAGCCGGTTAACAACCGAGCAAGTCATTGCCGGCTGGAAGCAATATGTGAAGCGCCATGCGGGTTTACAGCGTGCTGAGCTGCTTATCTCGCTCGCTAAACGCAGCGTTGGTGCTACGCAGGCTTTGCACGCCTATAAGCTGCACTTAGGTCAATTGCTCGAAGAATACGACTTGGCCCAGCGCCAGCTTGAGCAAATTGAAGGTGAACTCCAGCTCGTTCTTGAGCGCGTCCCTTATGCCAAAAAGCTGCTTGCCATTCGAGGTGTAAATGTAACCAGTCTAGCCGGTGTGTTAGGAGAGGCTGGTGATCTTAGTGGGTCTCACACGGAAATGCCTTGCTTCGTCATGCGGGACTAAACCTGGCTGAGGCCAGTTCAGGGAAATGGCGGGAAAATGGTGCTTAGCAAGCGCGGCCGCCCGCGTCTCCGACGTTTTCTCTATCTCATGACGATGTGTATGGTCATGACCAATCCGGATGTTAGAGCCCTGCACCACTACAATGTAGACGTGAAAAAGCTCAAGAAAATGAAATCTATTATGAAATTATGTGGTAAAGTGGCCCGAATGCTTGTTAGCCTGGCCAAGAGCAGCGAAGCTTATAGTTCAGTTAAAGTATTTCCGCAAGCCGCTTAGGCGCGTTATTTCACCGGTTGATGCATTCGCAGGATGGACAAGAAGCACGGAGTATCGGGAGGCATTAAACAAAAGGGCTCGGACCCGTTCCGTTAGAAAAACCGAACTCCACCCATTAGTTAGATATGATGAAGGAATGAAAGGGCATAGACCCGTTGAGACATGGGAGTGAAAATCGCTAGGGGCGACATGGAGACGTGCAGGATATGGAACAAATTGGGTGATGTACTCTCACCTTTATTCTTGCATGCCCTTACAGGTGTTCCAAGCCACCGCCTCCTCTGTTTCCTTCTTATTTAACACTTAGCTAAAGGTGAAATCCTGCGAATTCATGAGCTTGAATGAGAAAACCAAATCATATTGAGGGAGTTTAAGACCTAATCTCTAAATTTATTATTGAATAATGTTAATGGGAACTCTTTTTCAGAGATAAGATTTTCGACTATTTGTTTAATAACTTCTTTATCACGTAACTCAATTAATTCTGGAATCAGCAAATCCCGAAGTGATGACCACTTAGAATCAATTATCTCTCTTGTATCCAGAAGAAGGGAGCCCCCAATAATTTCACCAATAAAATGAAATAAAATAACCTGATGATTTGAACTGCTTATGAAATTATAAATGCCTGTTGTGCCTGTAAGTCTCACATCATAACCGGTTTCTTCTTTTGCTTCTCTACGTGCTGCATCTAGAATATCTTCACCACACTCGATTCTGCCGGACGGGAAGTTCCACTTATTCTTAACAGATGCTTTGTTTTCTTTGATCATCAGTACCGTTTCTTCACGTATAATCGAAACACTTACAACCAATACAATTCCGTTTTGAGTCATGTCAGGAACCCCCCCTTCTTTCATCAATAACAATTCCGGTAGAAGTTAATCCCGCAGCAATTCGTCCCTCGCTTCGGTCAGCACGAATCCAAGTAGGTTCCTACCCCGCCATTTCACGGGATTCTCCGCATCCGGATTGGACTGGCTCATGCCTATTCCCCAAATGCGATCCTGTGGGCTAGCTTCGACGAGAATACGGTTTTTCGTTGACTTGAGATATTCACCAAGCTTCGGATTCTGCGAAAATTTGGCTATATTTCCTCTTTTGACAATGTCATAGCATTCTTTATCCCAAGTGTCATTTTCGAAGTTTCTTACTGCACGCCCGTAGGCTTTCATCTCCTTGGGATGCTTAGCTTTAAGGATCGCGTCCAACATTTCGTCATCCCCAAACAGTCTTGCTTTCTCGGACATCATAAACTGCTCGACACAGGAATACTCGATCCCCTCTACCACGAAAGGACTCATCCACCATTGGCTGAAGCAGCTTTTGTCGACGCCGTCGTGCTTTGGCGGTGTATGGCCCCAGAAGAACACAAACTTGAACGTTTTGCCCGCGATATAAGCTTTTCTTAACTGTTCGATATTGTATATCATCGATATTCCTCCATACTTCTCCGATACAAGCGGGAAGGACGATGTCCCGCATTTTCAGTATAATGATCGGTCTCCGCTACGAGATCCGCTACTTTACGCCGGAATGCGGCTTTCAGCAGCTCTTTGTCCAAGATCACCTCGTAAACCTGCTGCAGATCCGTCAAAGTGAAGAGATGCGGCATCAAGTGTAGCACAATATCGGTGTAATTCACTTTTCCCCGCAGTCTCTCAATAGCGCAAGCGATAATCTTCGCATGATCAAAAGCCAATCCGTCATTTGATACGATGGAGTATGCGGTTGACGAAGAGGCCGACTTTGACGTCATCGTCCGACCCACAACTGCCGTAAACTCTTCTTCTTCGCTGCTTAGCTTGAGCTCATATTCCTTCGTTTTCACATACCCATCCTCAATAAGCTCTTTCCGCTCGCGCAGAAGCCGATAGGTTACCTTGAACCAGGCAGCTAGGTCAGCGTCATCTCCTGCTTTCAGCTGTACCTGATCACTGTTGATTAAGGCCATGTAGCTGCAGCTCATCACCCAGGTACGAGGGTCCCTTCCAACATCGCTGAAGGTGTACAACTGCTCCAAATATACGTCATCTACACCGGTTTCCTCATGCAGCTCCCTCACCGCCGCCTGCTCCGTCGTCTCGTCCGGCCGGACGAAGCCGCCTGGAAGCGCCCAATTGCCCAGGAACGGGTGACCTCCTCGCCGAATGAGCAGAATTCGCAGCTCTTTTTCCGGAAGCTTGCGGTAGCTGTCCGCCTCCGTGTTCGTGACGGTGAAAATGACCATGTCCGCCGCCACCGAAGGCCGCTCGAAATCCCCGGCACGGTACTGCTCAAAAAATTGACGTTCCGTAAGTCCATCGCGATCCAACAAATTCATGTGTCCTTGCCTCCTTTGTTCTTTATTCTAGCCATACAACTCTCCGAAATAGTTCCGGTAGGGCTCGAACTTTGCCAAGACCTCGCTTACTTTGTGCATTCGTTCCTCTAGGTTTCCTCGCAACGTGATATAGGGAATCCGCCGCTCTTTCAAATCCGCAATGATTTGCTTATGAAAAATATGCCGCTTCTGATCCCCGCTACGGTCCCATGTATCCTCGTAAGAAATATCATCGTCACACAGGAAAAATAGATCGTAGCGCTGCGCGTTTTCTATTGCGATCCGGGCTAAGCACTCAGGAGCCCGTCCGTGGTAATCCAAGGCAAACATATATGTGGTAATTGCATTGGTATCGACAAAGAGATATCGGTTAGCTTCCAGCAGCGCCTGCTCCTCACGTTCAATATGGCCCAAAGCGATCTCATCGAACGCTTCTAGGCTGATTCTGCGATCTACTTGATGCTCGGTCCAGTAATCACGCCCATATTCGCTCGCAAAGGTTGTGCGATACCGCCGCGCCAGCGCTTCGGTGATTGTAGATTTGCCAGTCGACATCGCTCCCACAAAAACCACTTTCGTGATTAAACCCCTATACACGACATCACTTACAAATCCGCGGTATTTATAAGGGTCGGCACGTACCATCGTGGCCGAAATCGGCACCCGCTCACGGGCTTCATCCACCCGCCGATCCGCCGCGCCTAAAGCGACACTCATATGCTCGCCGTAAAACTCACTGGAGTAAAAATGCGTCACTTGCTCGCCCTTCAGCAGCCCCAGAATATACTGCTCCTCTCGAATCTCATGCTCCCGATCGTTCGAATACCCGTCTGGACCGTCCCAAGCTTCGATTACCCGGACCGTCGGATAGAGCTTGCGGATCCAGTTCGCTCGGATATGAAGCGGAATCGGGGTCACCGTCGTTTCGTAGATTACCACAATCAATTCGTCGACCTCTTGCAACGCCGTCTCGATCATGAATTGATGTCCTTTATGCAACGGGGCAAACTTCCCCAGCGTTAATCCAAGCGTCTTCATGCCGACACCTCCTTAGCTCCTTTATTCCAATTGTAATAGCCGTATGCCGCGTTAACCAGATACGCACTCCACATGACGATCATCAGCAACCCCTCGCCACTGCCTTCCAGCATCCGAATCACCCACAACAGCACCGTAAACATATTCAAAACAATATAGACCAGCCATTGTTCCTTGAATCTTCTGACCATTAAAAAGGTAGCCACGATGGATAATACCGTCGTAATAGCATCGATATAAGGCGAGTTCTGTCCTGGGATGAACGATAGCCCGATTCCCAGTAGCAGGCAGCCTATTACGCAGACCACTCCGACAAGGAACAGCCACTTAAGATCCATCTGTCGCATGGATAGTTTGCCGTCTTGGCGGTTGTTTTTCCACATATAGAAGCCAACGACATTCATAGGAACAAAGAATAACAAATTCAGCATGACCTCTCCAAACAAACCGTTTATGTAAGCCAAGTACGCGTAACCGACGGTATTGTACATTCCGAAAACATAACTCATCAGGTTTCCTTTCGCCGCGAGCACCACACACAGCACCCCGGTGATAAAGACCGTAAAACCGAATAAGGAATCTTTAGAAATAGCCGTAAACGCAACAGCAATAGAGGTAAACAAAACTAGCCAGACGATTTCAAACAGATTCCAGCCACCCCATGTTTTATCCACTTTCATCCCCTCCCTTTCATTAAATTTCCGAACCTTCACCATTCAGTTTACTGTTAGTAACTTTTTGATATTAACATTTTGTTAATATCAAATATAACAAAAAGGCAAGGAAGATGCAATCATAAAAGTGAAGATAATTTCCACTTATAATCTGGCCCTAGCCCATTGGCTCATGTTGGTGTTTAACATAGCAAAAAGCACCCCTTATCGTCTTCGTCGGCCTAAGAAGCAGGAATGTCCATTGTCGGTATCCCCTTCCTTAGCATAATCCTATTTCGAGAATCGGCAATCGGTACATGTTCTTGATAATGATTTCTGACAAGAATATACGCTGACAAAGGAAAAAACCCGCGATTTACGCGGGTAGGCGTTCGAACATGTATTTGTCATCCGGCTACTTCTTCTTCTCTGCTGCTGCGCTCGTATTATTGCCCACAGACCCCATTGTATAATGACACATGATTTTGAACAATTAGAAATTCCCTAGCCCCAACGCTGAAGCAACTGGCCTATTTTTAGCTTAAAGCTAAGAATCTTATCGTTCACTTTGCCTTCTCGCCCTTCTGCATGCGGAAAACATGGGCGATCGGAGCCTGCCCGTTCAATTCGCAATCCGGAAGCGTGATCGAGATTCCTTCCGGCGTACGCTCAACCTTCAGTAAAGCGTCGCTTCCGACAAGCTCGATGCCTGAAACGGGCTCCTGATAAGGAATATGAACGATCTTGGCTACGGCTTCATCTGCGCTTTCATACAAGTACGTACAGTATACGGTATTCCCTTTCGAGGTGAACGCGCAGGAACCGGCAAAATACGGCCCGCACACGCGTGTGCCGTATACCGCTTCACCATAAACCTTCATCCATGCGCCCAACTCATTGATACTCTTAACCGCCCCAGCCGGCAATCGTCCGTCGGGCTGAGGACCTACGTTAAGCGCCAAATTGCCGCCTTTTGATACGACTTCCATCAGAATGCGAACGAGCTCTCTCCCTGATTTATACTGGTCATCGTATTTGAAAGCCCACTGTGTGCCGATCGTAATGCAGCTTTCCCACGGCACGTTCAGCGGACGCTCCGGAATCGTTTGCTCCGGCGTCACGTAATTTTCGTAAGGCCCTCCGACTGTACGATCCGCGGATAGCAGCCACGGCTGCGTTTGACGGGCGCGCTCGACGACCTCGCCCAACCGAATGTCCTGCTTTACCTGGTCACTATCTTTTACCCAGCCCGAATCCAGCCACAAAATATCGATCCGGCCGTAACGGCTCATCAGCTCCATGATTTGCTCATGGGTGAAATCGACGAATTGCTCCCACAGCCACGGATATTCCTCGGGGGAGTACGAAGGCCCTCTCCACGTATTGCTGCCCCGCTCCATTCCTGGCGCCCAGTAATACGGCGATTGCCAATCCGCCTTCGAGAAATATGCGGCGATCGCAAGCCCCTTGCTGCGGAAAGCGTCAAACACATGCTTGCAAACGTCGGCATAGCGATGTGCATGAAACGGCGTTTCGGAGCCAGTAATTCGGTAATTCGTCGTATGTGTGTCCCACATGCAATATCCGTCGTGATGCTTTGTCGTAAAAATCAAATATTTGAACCCGCCTTCGGCAGCGATTTCCGCCCATAGCTCCGGCTGGAAGCGGAACGGATTGAACGTGCGGTTGAGTCCGAAATATTCGCGCTTCATCTCTTCGTAGTCGCTCGTCCAGTCGACATCTTTACGCGCCCAATCACCGTCTTCGTCGCTGAGAATCCAGGACTCGACCTCGATCTGCGAATAAGGTCCCCAATGCATCATTAGGGCCAATTTCTGATCCTTGAACCATTCCAAACTTTCCAGCGTAATTGGATTTTCCGGCTTCACCCAATTCGTCTCGCTGCTGTAACCGTGGACGCCTTCTTTCAGTTCCGGCGCATCTGCTTGCTGAAGTTCCTTGATTTCCATATCGTTCATCGGGTTGCCTCCTTCGGTTCTCCGCGTCACATCAAAGTAAAATTATTACTTGTAAACCCCCAATATAGAAATTGGGGGTTTACCCGGCTACTGTATAACTCTATTGAGCAAAGCTGCTGCTTCTGCACGGGAAGTAATCCCGCTCGGAACGAATTTGTTTGCTTCTCGACCGTTAATTAAATGAAGTGCCGCCGCCGCTCTTACTGACTCAAGCGCCCAGGCTGCCACAGCGGATTCGTCGGTAAAGGAAGAAGCCGTTTTTCCGTTCAACTTGACGTCTTTCAAGATAACATACGCCCGCATCATCATAGTGACCATTTCTTCGCGTTTGATTCTAGCATCGGGATTGAAAGATGTTGTGCTAATTCCTTTAATAATGCCTGCTTTGACCGCCATGGAAACAGCTCCCTCGTACCAGGCACCCTTCGATACATCCGTAAATTTCGATTCGCCCACTGATGTCAGGTTCAACACTTTGACAAGCATCGCCGTAAATTCGGCCCGTGTTATAGAACGCTCTGGCTCGAACATTGCCGCACTAGTGCCTTCAATAAATTGCTTCGCCGCTAGCTGTTCGATCGCATCGGCCGCCCAGTGAGTGGACTTAACATCGGTAAATAATTTCTTGAATTCGAGCACCGCATATTTACTGAAATGGTGAATATCGGCCACCCATTCTCCGTTAATAAACGTGCCTCGCACATATTCCAGCGTACCGTTGTCTGCCAAATAGTAAATGCCAGTCAGTTTCGGATTTAAGGAAGGATCCGCTTTGAATCGAATCGTCATCGGTTTATCGAAGCTGTTCAAGCTTGTCACTTTACCATCTTTTCCGACAATCGATAAGCTAAAATTGATCACATTGCCGGAAATTTTAATTTTTGCATGCGCGGAAGACTGCCTTATCGCTAGAAGGTTGTTAGCATCGGATTCGGATAAGAGAGTCATGATTAACTCTATCGTACTGTTTCGTTTATCTTCTGCGGACAATTTATCCGTCAACTGTTTAAGTAATTCAGCGGGTACTTCCAACGTGAATGGACCCGTTTGAATGACTAATTGATGATGTCCGAGCAGTTCGGCTGCATTGGCAGGAAGTACAATTTTCTCTTTATCCTTGGCTGCGATCGTCACGACTCCGTTGGAGGCTGGAGAAGTAAGATCTTCCGTTTTCACTACAAGTATATGAGCATCGGTATTTCCATTGACTGTACCACCAGTAGATGGGATACTACTGTTCCCACCACTCGTCGGAGGGTTACTGTTCCCGCCACCCGTGTCTTTTCGCTTAAACGTAACATTGATCGTATGGTCGGCAGTTATGTTAGCAACCGTATACACGTTTCCGGTCACCGACACAGCGGTACCGTCTAACAACACCTTGTCGATTTCGTATCCATTGTTCGGATAAAATGTAAAGGTTTGATCATCACCTTCATTGACTACAACGGCGCCGTTCGGACTGATCGTTCCGTTTTCCCCCGCGCTCGCCGTGATCGTGTTACTGTTCTCGCCACCTGTCACCTTTTGCTTAAACGTAACATTGATCATATGATCGGCAGTTATGTTAGCAACCGTATACACGTTTCCGGTCACCGACACGGCGGTACCGTCTAACAACACCTTGTCGATTTCGTATCCATTGTTCGGATTGAATGTAAAGGTTTGATCATCACCTTCATTGACTACAACGGCGCCGTTCGGACTGATCGTTCCGTTTTCCCCCGCGCTCGCCGTGATCGTATTACTGTTCTCGCCACCTGTCACCTTTTGCTTAAACGTAACATTGATCGTATGGTCGGCGGTTATGTTAGCAACCGTATACACGCTTCCGGTCACCGACACGGCGGTACCGTCTAACAACACCTCGTCGACTTCGTATCCATTGTTCGGATTGAATGTAAAGGTTTGATCATCACCCTCATTGACTATAACGGCGCCGTTCGGACTGATCGTTCCGTTTTCCCCCGCGCTCGCCGTGATCGTATTACTGTTCTCGCCAATTTCTCCGTTCTCCGCGAGATTATAGAGCTCAAGCTCATACATAGCGTACATGCCCCATGTCGTATAGTTCGCATCATTGATCTGTATTCTCAGCTTTAGTGCATCTCGTACTTCAGGAATATTAGCAAAGGTGTGCTCCATAACGCCGTCATCTTTGCTGCTTTTCCATTGGATCGGTACCCCCTGCGCTATGGTTTCAAAGTTTATTCCGTCTGTAGAAGCCTGAACATCGATATTGGAAATACCCTGGATTAATCCAGATGTCGTAGCCATGACGATGGTGTTAAAGGTTTGCTTTTGGTCCCAAGTAAGATTAATTTCATGCGGAAACGGATGTTCGGTATTGTAGCCTCGCGAACTCGCGAACATGGTATAAATAATACCGTCAACCATTTTCTTGGCACTATAGTCTTCGCCTTCGCGTTCTGCCGTTGCTGTAATATCAGAATAGCTTCTGGCAATATTGGTGCCTAGCTCATTCTCATTTCCTTTGAGAAAGTTCAACGTGTAGAGCTTTGTAGTCGTCCCGTCGCTTGCGGTGGACCTGATATGAACCACACTTTTCCCAACTGGAATGTCAAAAGTCTGCGCTGTGTTATTGGCGACAGTCTTTCCGTTGATCTGCAAGGTACCCGCTTCGTCCGAAAGCGTTGGCGTAATCGTGATGGTGTTTACATCATTAGGAATCATTACTGGGTAGGTCGTCGTGCTATTGTCGAACGTAAAAGAAGGAACATTAGGGATTGTTAAATTACTCAGCGTTCCGTCTGCTGTAGGTTTAATCTCTCCGTTGTCTGGAAGGTTATAAAGCTCAAGTTCATATAAAGCGTATATGCCCCAATACGTATTGTTAGCGTCATTGACCCGTATCCTCAGCTTCAGCGCGTCATTAACTGTAGGGATATTAGCATACGTGTATTCCATCTTGTTGTCGTCTGTGCTGCTAAACCATTGAATCGGTACCCTCTTTGCAATTGTGGTCCAATTCGTTCCATCTGAAGTAGCCTCAACATCAATATCCGTTATTCCCTGTAATAACCCTGATGGCGTGGCCATGACAATCGTATTAAAGGTCATCTGTTGATTCCAAGTAAGATTGATCTCATGTGGGAACGGCACCGTGCTCGTATACCCGCTAATACTAGCAAACATGGAACCGTAACTGCCGTCAACCATATTTGAAACACCATAGCCGGTACTGTCTTCCCTGGCAGCTGTTGCTGTAATAGCTGAATAGCTTCTCGCAATATTGGTGGTCGGTTGATTTACATTGCCTTTGAGAAAGTTCAAAGTATAGAGTCTCGTGGTTTCTCCATCACTTGCGGTAGAGCGAATAAGGATCTTACTTTTGCCTGTAGGGATGTTGAATGTAAGCCTCTCACCGCTGCCGTAACGTTGCCCGTTGATATCTAGGGTGCCATTTGCATCCGCAAGCGTTGGCGTAATCGTGATCACATCTACATCGCTCGGAATAATGGCCTGGTAATTGATATTGTTTTTATTAAAAACAACCGAAGGCACGTTAGTCAGTTCCAAACTTTGTAGCGATCCGTCATAGATCTTTTGTCCTTCATACATGCTTACTCGAAAGCCATCAACGTATAGGTTTTTGTTCTCCAGGTTCACTACCTTGATCGTGTGCTTGCCTGCTGACAGATTATGATTGCTGTATACCGATATCGAATCGAGTTGAACTTTCTCATATAGGTCTATAATCACCGGAGCAGAATCGTCGATGGATACAGCGATTTTACCGGAGCCTTCATTTTTCTCCGCAATAAGATCGATACCGGATCCTGTAAAGGTATAGGTCAATTCATCATCTGCTTTTAACGTGCCTTGAACACCGCCCATATAAGCATACTTCCGGCTTTTTGCAAACCATTCACCGTCAAAGATAATCTCGCCGGTTGCATTATCAGTCATGTAAGTCATCGGTACATCCTGCCCATCGTAGGGACTATTTGGCACAGGAATTTCGCCCACAGTTTCTCCAGCTGCTGCTTTAACCAGATAATTATGAAGCTTGCTGATATATTCAGGATCAAGGGTATATTTTCTCGGATCTGACGGGTTAACCGCGCTGTCGGCTATACGTTTAGCAAGTCCGGGATTGGTTTGCTTGAGCTGGTGCATCAATTCGTATTCCTCAAGTCCGTCTCTTTGGGCCTCGTAACGAAGTGAGCTCTTAACTGTCATATGTTCCTTATCCGGATATACGATCGTGGAATCGCCATAATGTGGGACGTACCATACGTTCCATCCCCAATGTAAGTGTCCTTGTACACCTTCTTGACTAAGATTCCAGAATAACAGTCTGCCAGTCAATATGGGCTGCGTCCAGAATCTGTTCAACCACGGAGCCGGATTCGCATCGCAAGTATACACCCACAAATCTTTGCCTGCGGCCTGCTCTGCTTTATAAAGATTTTTCTTGTCCTGGAAAACCGGTGTTAACGGGACCCACACATCCACATAAGGTTTGATAGTATCGTTCATTAGCGTTCCTGCCGCATCAGCGTCCAAAGTTTTGAAATCTGGAACGACCTCTTTGATTTTTCTAGCGATATAGGTCATATAGTTTGTAATGCTCGAACCGTTAGGTTCGTCCTTAGTATGTTGATACCAAGTGAAACCATTTAGCCAACCTTTTTCCTCTAAATGATCGTGCAATGCCGTCAAGTAGTTCGTAAGATAAGCGTCTGTAACAGGTAGTGTATCGAATTCAGGTACGGTCGTTTTCCACGGATCTTGTGGATTATTATTGTTTGGTCTCTCACTTTGTGGCATTTGTTCTAAGGCATGGATTAGGTGAATGTTCGCAAAATGAGTAATTCCTCTATCCATAAAGGTTTGAACATATCGATCGAACAAAGACCAGTCGATATTCTCCGGTATCCCGTCTTTAAAAAACACCATTTTGGTACCCTTTTCGTTTAATAATAAGTCTGTACGAATCCAAATCATGTTCTGGCGATAGTCGGTCATGGTCTTGGCGAAATTATCCATAAGCTCAAACCACTCATCGCTATACGTCTCCACTCCATAATAGTTCTCGCCAACATCATAACTCGACTGAGTTAAAGGATCATCAACATTCTCAGGTGGATTTCCTCCAATCATAAAACCATTTGTCATCGACCATTGATAATTAACGAAATTAGCCTCAGAGGTTTGAGGGATTTCAGCGTTAGCTACTTCAACGTTAATAGGTACTTGATAATCTCCCAAAGTCGATTTCACCGTAACCATACCGGAATAGAGACCAGGTACAGCATCGTCAGGGACATAATTCGTTATTAAGATGGGCTGAGTTGAATTTGCCGCGACATTTATAGAGGTATCGTTCGAAAGCGGGTCGGGAATTTCGGATAAGGGGTAGATTTCCGTGCCTACCAAATCCGGTCGGTATTGATTGGGCTGCACGGTATCCTCAAGCACGTATTCTTCAAAATGATAGCTTAAGTTACTGTTTGAGATCGTATTTCCAGGTGATTCTAGATCGGAAAATTCAATTCCCGTAATCTCAAAATCACTTGCTCCTCTTACAGCAATTTGCTCACTTTCGTATTCGTTTTTGGCTGAAACAAGATCAATGCTGGTTCCAGCATTTGCTGGAATCGTGCTGGTCCTATATACGGCTTTTAATGCATTTTCCACCCACACGTCCAGGTTGTTACTGTCAGCATGGACACTAGGCGCATTACCTTGGAAAAATGTACTTACTAGAATCATGAAACAGATACTTGTATACATTGCTCGTTTGAACATAGATCAGCCATCCTCTCATTCTTTATTGAATACCAGAACACAATTAAAGCGCTCTCATTCTGCATTATAATCTCGATTGAAATCCTGCTAAATAAGAGTATTATTTGAAATCTAACAGATTTCGATTGTAAATAAGAAGAAACGACGTTGTCGTCTTCTAAAGACGATAAGCGTTTCTTCGAAAAATATAAGGATAAAGTATAACGTGAAACTTATACTTTATCCTTATATTTCAAGCATAAACGCCTTTGGCGTCCTTATTAGGATGCCAAAGGCGTTTATGTGATCATGAATCTTCTTCTCTTATGTGACGATACTGCGGTATGCGTACGATAACAGAAGTGCCAATCCCAGGTTGACTATGAATATTAATCCCGTACTGGGATCCAAATAAGAGCTGTAATCTTTCTTGCACATTTTTAATGCCATAGCCGGAGCTTTCATGTTCAAGAATACGTGCAATCATATACGGTTCCATACCGACGCCATTATCCTCCACGACAAAAACAATATCCTCACCGTCGAGACTTGCCCGCAGGATGAGTTTACCTCGCCCCTCCCGCTTCAGATCGATGCCATGCATAATCGCATTTTCAACAATCGGCTGCAAAATCAAATGAATCATTTCAAATTGAAATACCTTGTCGTCGGCATCGAATTCTACGTCAAATCTTGAATTGTGCATAGCTAATTGAATATGTATGTATGCTTGAACGTTAGTCCATTCATCTTGAATCGCTATAATCTGCTTCCCTTTATTTAAAGTCGTTCTGTAATAACTAGAAAGGTTATTTACCAAGTCACTAATTTCTTGAGCATCGATTCGCAGCGCTTTGGAATTAATTAAAGATAAAGAATTATATAGAAAGTGGGGATTGATCTGAGCTTGCAGCGCTTTGAGTTCGGCCGACTTTTGCGTGACTTTTGTTTGATATACTTCCGAAATGAGTTGATTAATTTGTTTAAGCATAGAACCGAAACGATCGGTAAGCTGACCGATTTCATCTTTGGAATTCGTGGATACTACAACCGTAAGATCACCATTTTCCACCATCTTCATTTTGGTGTTTAGTTTCTCGATTCCTCTTAATAGTGTTTCTGAGAACAAGAAGATAATGATACTGAGGAAAACCATACAGATGAGCACAATGATACCCGTGGCGCTTAATATATTACGAATTCCTGTATTGTATTGATCATCGGAAACTAAATAATGCAAGACCCAATCGGTTTGAGGAATATCTTTGTTTATAACTAGGTAGGATTCGCCGCCTAAGCTTGCTTTTGAAGTGCCACTCCTTGAAAGGGATTGAAGCTGAACATCATTCATTTGCTCCACATGCTCTGTTAACACGGGCTGATTCTTTTGATCGGTAATAATGATGCCCTTCCCTTCATTCATCTTGCCAATGAAATCACCGAAGATTTTATTGTAATCAAACCGGACATAAAGTTCAGCGCTCACGATTTGTAGATCGATATTGCGAATAACTCGTGTGGCAAACAATTCTCCATCTTCGAACCACCATTTGGTTGTCTCGCTACCCTTTGTCGCTACATACCAATCCTTATCCTTAACTGCTGAAGAAGGCGTAATGAAGTTTCCTAATTCAGATTGCCGATTCTCGGAGTACAACATAATCTCAGTCATATCCCCAACCATATACATCAAGTTAAAAAAAATAGGTTCAATCTTATCATTCAACGTCTTAAATTGAGCATACAAATCCTGATCTGGATTACTCATTAAATCAAGAAGCGCAGGATGGAATACAATTGATTTCATAGATACATCCTGTCTCTGAAGACGGTAACTGATCTCTAGTGCAAGCCTCCTCGCCTCGTTATCCGCACTTTGTTGAACCTGGTTTTTCAATGAAGTTTTGGAACTTTGGTAGGCATACAAACCCAGTACAATCGTTGGCAAGAAGATGACAATCACATAAGAAAGCAATAATTTCTGACGCAGGCGGATATTACGAATAAATTTGAGCAGACTCATCTCCTGCCGCCACCCTCCCGATATTGAATAGGAGTCAGGCCGTTATGTTGCTTAAACATTAAATTAAAATAGGAAGTATTCGCAAATCCAACTGTACTAGCAATATCAACAACTTTAATCGTTGACTCTCGCAGCAGCTCCTTCGCTCGCTCCATACGTACAGCGGTAATATATTTGATTAGGCTTTGGCCTGTACTTTTTTTAAACAGAAAACTTAAGTAACTTGGCGATAAAAAGACGCGATTCGCTAAATAGTCAACTCCAATATCACTTCCGTACTCCATCTGGATGATAGTCTGTACATCTTCAATCACTTTGCGGCTTTGATCATCTGGCGCAGTTTCAATTCGCAGCAAATACTCCTGAAAAACGGATAAAATGACTTGCCTGAGCTCAGCAATTGAATTGCAAAGTGCGATTCGCTCCAAACCGTCCTTTAGTAAACTGCTGTTTTTTTTGCCTTGAGGCTCTACTATTTTTTTAAATATTTCTGTAAATAATAGTTTGGCATACATAGAACTAAAACGCTTACTATTGCGCATACTCCCAATGAGAAACTCTATTTGATACTCGAGTGTATGATATTCTTTTCGTGTTATAGTAGTATAAATTTCCTTAAGCATAAGATCTAATGATTCGACATCTATATGGTCATGAATGCTTTCGTCATCTTTGGAACAAACGACACTTCTATCCATAAAAAATCGAAAATTCATTAACTCTTCCATTTGGGTGAACTCGTCATGAAGCCCCTCTAGCTTATCTACTGGACTACCCACAATAATGAAGCTTCGCCGGTCGAAGCGGGTCTCCAGCCATTCTTTAACCTTTTCCCCATAACTCATAAGCTCATACTGGTTATCGTTGTTCTTTGAAGCGGGATCAATAACGACGAGCATGACGCTTTGGTACTCATTCATATTTAGTAGAAGCATCTCATGTTTACAAGTGGTTTGAAGGAATTCAGTCGCTTCTGTATGATGTTGATCGAAAAAGTGATTTTGCAATCCCATCATAATCATATACAACCGCTTATTTGCCAGATCATTTAGGCCCGCAAAAGCTGCCCTTTCCTCATAATCGGCATCACTTTCACGACCTTGAAGGAGATCAAACAGGAGCTTCTCTTTCTCATACGCCACTCCTTTATGAAAGCCTTTGATCAGTAGCTCGTCTTTCTCTTTCTGAAGTCGTTCGTCCTCTAGTATACCGATGATAGATTGGAAGGTTTTGAGGAATTCCTTCACATCGAGCGGCTTCAACATATAACTAACGGTACCAAGTTGAATCGCTTTTTGTGCATATTCAAATTCCCCATAAGCACTGTAAATAAGCACCTTAAGGTCCGGAATGACTAGCTTTGCCTGCTTGATTAACTCTAGACCGTCCATGAATGGCATGCGAATATCCGTGAATAACAGATCTACTTGATGGCCCCTTATATATTCCAGCGCTACTTCCCCATCGTTGGCCTGAGCAACAGAAAAGGGTAGCGCATGCTTATGAATAAGCCATTCAATAGCATCGATTTCGGCTTGTTGATCATCGACTACTAGAATATGATACATATTTTCCTCCTATCCGTTCATCGGGCGGTATTTACTCGCTTCCAGAGGATACTCACTACAAACCAAAGCATAGCACACTAGGCATTCCTATTCCTACCATGTTACATTAACCACATGATTTGGTTTCTATTGTCAGATGGATTCTGTTAGATTTCGCAAAAATCTGTTATTTCGATGGAAATCACATTTACATTACAATGATAACTATACCGTAAAAAAAATTTTCTAAATTTGGGAGGTCTTTGTATGAAGAGAACGTGGTTAATTCCCACTACCGCTTTACTCACCTTGTCAATCTTATTTACAGGCTGCAGTTCGAACAGTACAAACAACAGCAGCGCAAAGGAAAGTGCAACACCGAATGATACAAAGGCACCGAAAGAATCAAAGAATCCAGAACCGGTAAAGAAAGTGAAGGTCAGATTATCGTATTGGAACAAAGAAGACAGTGTAAAGACACTTCTGCAATTATTCAAAGATAAACTTCCCGATATAGATGTGGAGTATCAGTTCATCGATAACAAGACTTACGTAGATGTCATCAAGACGCAGCTTGCAGCAGGCGAAGGTCCTGACATTATCGGTGGAGTAATCGACGCAAATACCGTCAAGACAGGGTATTTCGAAGATTTAACAGAACGTTATGCTAGCAAGTATTATGAAACCGGCACGTCCACCGCAACATTTGATAATAAACTGTACGGGTTGCCGCAAGCTAGTTGGTTTAACGGGGTTTACTATAATGTTGATCTATTTGCCAAATATGACCTGAAAATACCAACAACGCTTGATGAGTACTTCCAAGTAGCGGACGTGCTGAAGAAAAATGGAATTAAACCCCAAGCGATCGGTCTAAAGAATCCTAACGTAGCAGGCCAGTCCTTCCTTGGTTTGGCACTCAATGATTTTATCGGCACAACAGAAGGAAAACAATGGAACGATGATTTTGGCAAAGGAAACTCAAAAATGGTCGATGCGCTCGAGCCTGCTTTGACGACATGGACCGAATACTTGAAACACGGTGTCTTCACTAAGGATATGCTTGGGCTTGAAGAAGAACAAGCAATTGACGAATTTACAAGCGGCAAGGCAGCTATGTTCCAAGCAGGACCTTGGTATATGGAAACCTTTAAGCAAAAGGCGCCTAACATGAAGATTGATATGTTCCCGAACCTGGGTACAAAAGGCGGCCCGGGTTGGATGGTCGGTGGTCCAGGGGTATCGTTTGGTTTGAATGCGAAGTCCAAAGTCAAGGATGCAGCGTACAAGGTGCTTGACCTGTTGTCCACACCAGAAGGTCAGAATGCTTACTGGATCGATAATAAAGGAGGTTCCTCTTTTTTGAAAGGGGTTACTTTTGAAATGCCAGCAGAGTACAACGGTGCTCAAGAAGCTTTCAAGGCGGGTAATGTCATGTACCCTGTTAATAATTGGGGCGTTGCTGGTCCTGCTTTTTCAGATCTAGGAAAAGGTATTCAAGAAATCATAGCAGGTACTAAAACGCCTCGTCAAGTGCTAGAAGCGGTAGACAAGAAAGCAGTTGAACTGCTGGAGAAATCTAAATAGGTCGTATAAATTACAAGGGGCAAAGCGATTTGTCCCTTGTACATCCTATAAGCTAAAGGTTGTTGCACATGAACAAACCAAACATTTTCAAACGAGAAATCAATTATGTTCTGCTTCTGCTTCCTGCCTTACTTATTTATTGTACCTTTTTCATATTTCCGACGATAAAGACCGCTTTATACAGCTTTACAAATTGGTCGGACGTGCATCCCGTTGTTGTCAAGTTTGTTGGTTTAAACAATTATATCGCTCTATTTAAAGATTCACTCTATTTAACAGGTATTAGCAACACTTTAATCTATGCAGTACTCGCGATGCTCGGACAGAATTTGCTAGCCATTCCATTAGCGGTATTTCTCAATAAAAAATTAAAAACAAAAAATCTGCTGCGGGCTGCGTTCTTCCTTCCTGCGGTGTTCAGCGTATTGGTTATCGGTTTTCTCTGGAATTTTATGTACTCACCTTCCGACTTCGGCTTAATTAATCAACTTGTAGTTGCTCTTGGCTTTGAACGCATCAATTTTCTCGGAGATCCGCGTCTTGCGCTCTACTCAGTCATCATCGCCTCCGTATGGCAGTGGGTTGGTTACACAATGGTTATTTATTTGGCCAACTTGCAGAGCATCTCAACAGATTATTATGAAGCGGCGAAGATCGACAGAGCGAACGGGTGGCAATTGTTCCGCTATATCACGCTTCCTCTACTGCTTCCAGCGATCACTTTCAATACGGTTATGGGGATGATAAACGGTATGAAGGTATTTGATATTGTTTATGCCTTGACTGGAGGTGGCCCGGGGTATTCTACGGAAACGATCGTATCACTCATGATCAAAAAAGGGCTCAGTGAAGGTTTCTATAGCTACGGAGCCGCATTCGGTATCGTCTTCGTGATCCTCGTTGGCTTCATCACCTTTCTTCACTTTTCACTAATTAAAATGTGGGAGCGGCGGTAATCATGAATAGATATACAAAAGGGTCTGCCGTTACGGAAATTCTCTTGCTCGTCTTAGCTGCGATTTTTTTGATCCCTATTTACTATTTGATCATCACGACTTTTAAGACCCCAGCTGATGCAGTCTCTCATCCGATGGGCTTTCCAGTTAACATCACGTTTGACAACTACGTTCGCGCTTTCAAGGCAATGAACTACTTTCATGTGTTGGGAAACAACCTTCTCATTACGATTTCCTCCGTTGCGGGTATTGTTATGTTTTCTGCGATGGCTGCTTACAGCTTGGTACGACGCACGAACCACTTCAATCGCCTCGTGTTCCTTTTATTCATGGTTGGAATGATGGTACCGTACCAAATGGGGATCTTGGCACTTTATAAACAGGTATCCCAGCTTGGGCTTATGAATTCCCATATGGGCGTTATTCTTATAGAAATTTGTTACAACCTCCCGCTCTCTATCTTTTTAATTAAAAGCTTTATCGGCTCTACCGTTCCATTGGAACTGGAAGAAGCAGCAAAAGTAGACGGCTGTGGGGTTTGGAGAACATTCTTGCAGATTGTGTTCCCGCTGCTTATGCCGGTGATTGCCACTGTAGCGATTGTGAATACGCTTGGTGTGTGGAATGATTTCATGACGCCGTTGTTGTTCTTGCAATCCCGTTCAAAGGGTGTATTACTTTTAGAAGTGTTCCGCAATATTGGGCAATTCTCAACCGACTGGACGAATTTCTTCCCGATGATGCTCCTAGCGGTTGCACCACTCATTCTTTTCTATATTTTCATGCAAAAATATATCATTAATGGTATTACGTCTGGATCGTTAAAGGGATAGGAGCTTAAAGACAAACCATTGGCAGCGTAAATTGGTCCATGATATGTCAACGATAGCGGATGCTTCTACTCCGCCGCTTCCGCCAACCATACTTGCATAGCCGGAGATTCCGCCCGATTCAAACGTAGGGCGATTTCGGTATTGATCTCATCCGGCGGCATGACTTCGACAAGGATGCATACTGACTCTCGCAGTTGATTCAAGGCAAACACGCCTTCATCATCGAGCATTTTCATTGCCAGCTCCATGGCCTTCAGCCTCAAATCAAACTCGCGATTCCCTTCGTCATTCTCAAGATCCGCAATGAAAGGACACTCGATAAATCGTTGTTTAACATGATCGAAGTTCTCATCCCCGAAACAACAATAGGGAGAATCGGCATAGGACCATTTGATGAGTTCCGCAATCGTCAATCCCGGTGTGTCACTTTCGTCTCCTTGCCTGGTCGATTCCATCTCCAAAGCTTCCCATGACCAGGCGGAGATACTTGGCGCATGTCCCTCGCCAGTAGTATATAGCGTACAATAATAGTAACGTTCGCCATTTACAAAAAGAGCGCGAAAAGACGTTCTGGCAGCATCGGCGATCTCTATCGCCAGCGTCTCGATATCTTGCATCGGCTTCATGACAATGGCCCTCCTTTCCGTTAGTCGATCGACACAGTTTATTTAAGAACGCTCGTCAATCAGCCGTTCTAGAAACTCCGCAAACGTTGAAGCATACTTGTCGATCAAATCATTCATGAGATCATAACACATGATCGGAACCCACTCTTCATTATCTCTATCTAAAGCAAGGAAGCGTGCCTATACAGCTCATATATTTTCAAAATTCATATTTTCCAAATCGTTTTCTGAGACTTTCTTCGTGCGGTATCCACTCCGAATCACACCATAAAGACATTCCTATGAGTTCTGACAGCTTATCTACGGCTTGTTCCGGACTCGTAATGCTAATCAAGTCGTCAAAATCCTCATTACGGATATCCAACGCTTTCTGAAAGTAGTCATCATTAAGACGCTCTTCTTGGAGTTGTTCATATTCATCCCTCGTCCACTGTTCACAAAAGATTCTTTCGGCCTCAATATCTCCATTCTCGAACAACGAAAACTCGATTATTTCCTCATTCATATATCCGGCGGTCATCACTGGCTCCCCGATAAGCCGGGACAGCGTTTTGCCGCTCTCCTTCACCGTACCCCATATAAAATAATCGTGGAGCACGCTGATCCAGTTCTCGTTGCTTTTGCTTACATACATGACAACTTTGCTCTCTAGAGCCTCATGATATGACTTGCCTAATACTGAAGCATGCCCTTCGCATAGGTCTCTTAATGCTTCGACAGTCTTCTCAAGGTTGTTCGACTTGATATGCAAATTCGCGAATGATCTTCCCACGAGATGGCCTCCTTTAATCGCTTTCTTCTCAGCCTGATTCTTGTTTATATCCTATAGATTGGTTCTGTATATGTATCTTATTTCCATTATAGTGATCATTTGTCCTGAGTCTTCCTACTTTTCACCTGAATTTTGGAAATGATCTTTTCAAGGGAAGAGATATTGCCTTGTCCGTTCAGCACAATCTCCAGTTCCTTCCCTGCGCGCTCCGCTCCCTCATTACTAGCACTTTGGATAATACGATCAAACCTTTAGATTTTGTGCGTGAATTCATCATTATGTCAATGACCGGCCTGAAATAAACATTATGAAAATGATGCCTTGCCCCTACTTATGATACAGTTCGCTGCACTGTGGATGATAGCGGCAAACACGAAAAGTCGCACAACAAAGAGAACAGCCCGCGGGCTGTTCTCTTTCGGTGTCTGCCTTAGAAGCAGGTGAACGAACGAATCCGATTCAAATCAATGCCGAAGTACGCCCAGAAGAAACCGAACCATCTGAACCCTGCAATAGAATTACGCCCGACGAATACCGGGAAGAACCAGAATTGCTCGCCGTTGTTCAGCCAAATGTATGTGTTGCGGAACAGGCAGCGTCTGATCCCGCCGGGGTCGACGGCAAATGTGGTGGCCGACATTTGCGGTACGAATTGCGGTGGAGGAGCCGTCGGCGCTTGAACGCCTCCCGGTGCACCTCCCGGAATTCCTTCGGGACTTCCACCTGGAAACCCCGGTCCCCCCGGTCCTCCCGGCACACCAGGTCCTCCCGGAAACCCTGGAAATCCTTGGCCGCCTCCCGGCGTTGGAAAAAATCCCATATGTGATCACTCCTTTCAATGATTAGGCATAATCATCATATGCATTCGCGGAAAGGGCGCTTGGGCGGTTATATTTTTACTGAAAATCAACAATAAGATTAAACATAGGTGTTATCAAAAAACTTGCCCCTACTTATGATACGATTCCCCGTATCATAAGTAGGGCGAAAAAAATATGGGTGCCTTCAACAATTAGGACGGAGGTTCAATACGACGAGGGATGGACGTGCAGAGCCACAATCCCTAGCCACGTGATGATTAGACTGTTCGGGGAGGTGACGCTAGCCCCCCTATTCCGCTTCAATATCAACACTTAAAATACTAAGTGTGTGATCAACCTTTGTATATTTAACATTTAATTTCGACCCTACTTTGAATACATTAGGAAAATCAGCAGATGGCTTCTAAGGTAATACGAGCACAGCCATGACTGTGGTTTTGTGTTCTTCATACAAATCCATTTTTGCATACATGAGGTTGATATGCCGTTACTCTATCCTAACTTGGACATATCGTATTATGAGACTTTTCCCAAATAAAAAGCATCTGAGGGGTTGGTTAAATGAATGGTGTTTCCATTATTACCTGTACAAATCGTCCAAATTATTTAAACAACCTACTTCAAAATTACAACAGACAACGATATGCCCAAAAAGAACTCATCATTATTATCAATAACAATGCAATTCCACTATCCCCCTACCAACGATTAGCTAAAAAACACAAAAACATAAAGATATTTCGTAAACCAGAACATCAAACTCTGGGTTCATGCTTAAACTATGCCGTAACGAAATGTAAATATCATACCATCGCCAAATTCGATGACGACGATTATTATGCCCCTCATTATTTGACAGAAAGTATTCAGACATTAAATAGAACAAATGCTGATATTCTTGGAAAACGAGCTCATTATATGTATTTAAGTGGTTCAAAGACTTTGATCCTTCGTTTCGCACATGATGAACATCGAACAGTTACCCATCTCCCAGGCGCTACACTCGTCTTCAAACGTAAAGTATTCGATCAAGTGAAATTCCCTGATAAAAACGTGGGTGAGGATGATCTTTTTTGCAGCAGAAGTAGAAAGAAAGGTTATAAGGTGTATTCTGCGAGTAAGAATAACTTCGTAGCCATACGAAGAAAGAACTCTTCTAAGCACACATGGATCATCAGCGACAGCACTCTAATAGCAAACCATAAGATCATCCGTAATATTAAAAATTACAAGGCATTTGTTGGACGCAGTCCAAAGATCAAGGTATGAAAAGGGCTACTGATTCCACTATATCTGCTGTATCTATTCTGACCTGTACGAAACGAGCTGACTGTATAAATACACTGTTTGATAACTATCGACGACAAAATTTCAATCCTAAAGAACTTATCGTAATCATAAATAATGATAGTTTGAAAATAGATGACTATACAGCTGCTGCAAAAAAACATATGAATGTACGGGTTTTTAAAATACCGGAACATCGATCCCTCGGATTTTGTTTAAATTTTGGTGTGCAATTAGCGAAATATAGTTATATCGCTAAATTTGATGAT
Organism: Paenibacillus sp. FSL K6-0276; assembly: GCF_037977235.1. Classification (NCBI taxonomy): domain Bacteria; kingdom Bacillati; phylum Bacillota; class Bacilli; order Caryophanales; family Paenibacillaceae; genus Paenibacillus; species Paenibacillus sp. FSL K6-0276. The sequence continues at coordinate 3,657,828 of NZ_CP150276.1, forward strand.
GACGACTACTACGCTACCAACTATTTAGCCGATAGTATGCAAACACTTCATAAGAGTAAGGCGGATATCGTTGGAAAACGGGCTCACTATATGTATTTGAATGATAAGAAGTTACTTTTGCTTCGTTACCTCCGTATGGAAAATAAACATGTAACCAATCTTCAAGGTGCGACCCTGCTCGTTAAACGTAATGTGTTCCAGCAGATTTCTTTTCCAGATCGGAACCGGGGGGAATGCGTCAAGTTCTGTTCTGATTGTGCTGCACATGGCTTTAAGATTTACGCAGGAAATAAGTATAACTTCGCAGCAATTCGTAGGAAAAACTCAAAAGATCATACCTGGATCGTTAGCGACAAGAAGCTTTTATCCAAAAGTGTTAAAGTTATTAAAGTGAAAAATTTCAAAAAATACGTCACTCGAATCTGATACCTACCATTTGCGCGGTAATAACCAAATAAAAAAGACTAGATAGCAACATAGCTAGGTGGCTATGAGAATCTAGTCTTTCTTTTTTTAAAAGGTATAATCGTAAAATTTCTCTGCATTACTTAGGCTAGGCCATATATCTGAACTTTCCCCACCTATATACCAATAAGCGATCCCGGCTAGATTGTTCTTAACGCTTAAATCGTATTTGGCTATTAATGAACGACCATCCTCAATCCAGATCGTGTGCTTTATGGACTGCTTCGAATAGTTGGCAACATATTGTCCTAAAGACTCATTCCATACGGGCTTCATTCCATAGTTACTAATAATCTGATTTTGCTCCGGAAGCGAGATATACTTTGAAGATGAAACCGTGCCATTCTGGTTCAACGTCCAGTCACGATTATATAAAGGCAGTGCCAATATAACCTTATGGCTAGGAACGACCTTTAGTACTGTATCCACTGCATGTTGATCAAAAGGAATTGAAGCATTTGGCCCTGGAAGCTTACTCCCATCGTAATGCTCATCATAACCCATCATCACCATATAATTCACTTGCTTACCTAGTGCAGCGTAGTCAAAAGCTTCCGTCCAATCTGTTCCAAGATCGGGAGATACGTCTATCGACAGCGTAGCGTTAAGTGCATGCATCTTCTCAGCTAATAGTGTAATGAACGAGGTCAAATACTCACGATCGTCAGGCGCTACATTTTCAAAATCAATATTTAGTCCATCTAATCCATATTTGCTCACTAAAGCTGCTAATTGATCTACTGCCTTATTCCTTGTGGTTGTACTCGACAACATTTGATGAGTCGCTTCTTGATCCGATCGATTACCTACCATCGCCCATATTTTCTTATTATTCTTCTTTGCCCATGTGATCAGCGAAGCATCCGTTGAATCCGTTAATGCACCTGATTTTCCAACATAGTACCACCGTGGTGATATGGTATTGACGTTCGACTTCATAACAGTATTCTCGTATTGTGCCGTCGTTTGACCATATTGCCAGCCAATAATGATATGATCCTCCGGCTCATCTTCAAGCTCAGCTGCCCAACTCTCATTTTGCAGCACCCGGTCTATGAGGACGGCTGTTTCCTGTCTAGTTATAGGATCAAAGGGTCGGAAATTCTTGCTATTATCCCCCTTCATTAATCCTAGATCATTTACAGTAGCAACAGCTGATCTTGCCCAGCTAGCAATTTCATTTCGATCATTGAACGAAGTTAGAGCAGAAGTATGGTTTGTTTGCTTTAAAGTTTTGGCCATCCATACAGCCGCTTCCTGCCTAGTAACTGCTTTTGCTGGCGCAAAAGTAGTTGCCGACGTGCCGTTAGCCAGCTCAAGCTGAACAGCTGCATGTATCCAGCCGTAATACCAAGCTTTTTTGGCTACATCTGTATAAGGAGATACTGGACTAACTGCCGGATCAAGCTTTAGCAGACGGTCAAGAACCGTAATGAATTCCGCTCTAGTGATCGATTGAGTAGGTGAAAAGCATGTCGCCGTTGTGCCAGTTAATATGTTGCGGTGATATAAATCTATGATTTCATTTTTAGCATAACTAGTATCTATTTCCTTAAAAGGCGCCTCATCATCAGCCGATATATGTTGAATAAATATTCCGGCTGCAAGCACTATAACGATTGTTATGACTGCAAATCTACCAAATCTATTGTTCACGAGATGATCCTCCTCGGAGATAATCTTCGAATTATACCAAGGATAGAAGCTATAAACATTGCTAAAATATTGGTAGAGTGCGATACCATACCACAAAATGCCAAAGCGAATGAAACTAGAAACGTATCATGGAATCCTGCCAAAGCGAATCCCACAAAAAATAGGGTACCCAGCAGCCATTTCCTGACTGCGCCGGATACCCCTATGATTTAAAGAGCCCGAAATAAAAGCTCCCCTTTGGACTGAATATATCGATACATAGCACCACACACCACTAATATTAGTAATCCAATACCTAACAATACAAGATTACCATTCAGATCAGATAGTAAAAGACTCAACCCAAATGGAATCAGTAAGCTTATAAACCCTATCAACATCACCACTAAGACGGATGCGCTTTGTTTGATTACCGATACTTCATTTGTCCACTCCAGTTTAGGTAGCTTCAAGTTCACGATCACACCTATCATTGCGGTAAGACAAGCATATAAAACTGGAATAACCAGTAATAGCAAGCTTTCCATCCATCCAGTACCTAGGGATATCATGAGGAGCACACTGCTAACAACCACAATCGGTACGGTAATCGTAAGATTCACTGCGATTTTACTTAGCAATATCGTTAACGTCGGCACAGGTGAGCTTTTTAAAATCCAAATATTGTTGCCTTCAAGCGAAATAGAACTGGAAGTCGTACAGCTTAAAGTTACAAAAACGGAAACAAACAGTGGAGCCAGTCGATTTAGATAATTTGAAAGTTCTGGGATCTCAAGAGTTTGTCCTAGTTGCTCTGTACTAACGAACATTAAGGCGACAGCCATCACAAGTAACATCACCATACCAATACTCGTATTGAGCACGTATATAGAAGAACTGAAATAGCGGCGCAGCTCTTTTTTGTACAATGTGTACAAGGGTGATGATACTTCAAGCGACTTCATTTGATACTTATTACTTGAAAAAGAGGTCGTTAGGCCTGTGTGTATCGCTTTATATTTGTTACCAAGCACCGTGGTAAACAGCATAAAAGAAATCAGCGAAATCGCAATAAACAATATTAAGGCATCCATCTGAAATGAGCAAACCGCATTTACATACATAAGCGTCAAAGGATACAATTTGTATATTTGATCAGCGATTTGTGTGCTCATATCCGCTAGTAACTGTGGGTTGTTTCCATTTAATTGACCTGAACCAACAATGATAGCGATAATTACAACAAAAGTTAGAATGAGGGTCAGTATACGGCTTCCTTTAAATCTTGAGGAAATCCAGCTGATCAGGGCACCTATAATTGTTGCAGCTATGATCGGCACTAATGGAATAAATAACAGTGTAATCAAAAAATACAAATAATATAATACGCCAGGATTCACCTTTATAGCATAAACAATACCTGCAGGTATCATCACCATCAAAGAGAAGAACAGGTTTAACACATAAAGCTGAGCCACTCGACTTGCTACAATATGACTCGTTTTGATTGGCAGTGACATTACGAGATCGTAGTCTTTGGAGCCAAATAATACACCACTTGCCTTATAGATCGTTGTAAAAAATCCGATTAAGCAAGTAACAGCCATCATTATCGCAAGCAGCAGCTCTGGCCGGCCTATTTGTTCAAGGGTATCTGCTATCATGAAGCTATAACCAAATGAAACCACAGCCATCATAACAATTCCAATTAGGATACCGATGCTCAGCCAAAGCATTTTTCGTCTTTCTTTCACATCTCGTGTGTGTAAAGCTTTATTTAACCCAAAGGAAGAGATCAACTGAATCTTCGTCAATCTCCAGATATTAATCATGCTTAATCAACTCCAAAAATACATCTTCAAGGCTACTGTCACCCTTCACCTCTTCTGTTTTCCCATGAGTAATCAATTCTCCCGCTTTGATAATGGCAATCTTATTGCAGAGCTTCTCGGCCACATCCAGTACATGCGTCGAAAAAAAGATCGCACTGCCCTGACTGCAAATCTCCGTCATGATTCTTTTAAGGGTGTGTGCCGCTTTTGGATCAAGTCCCACAAAAGGCTCATCCAGAACTAACAGCTTCGGTTTATGTATGAGCGCTGAGATGATCGCGAGTTTCTGTTTCATACCATGAGAATACGAGGAGATTAAATCCCCCAAATGAGATGTAATCTCAAATTCTTCGCCATATTTCTTAATCAATAACTCCCGATCCGCTTTCGATACGCTAAAAAGATCACCAATAAAATTCAAGTACTGAATGCCAGTCAGATGGTCGTATAGATCTGGATTATCCGGAATATACGCAGTGATCGATTTGCAGGCTAAAGGATCTTTTTTGATGGAATGACCACCAATCTCGATGTCCCCCTCCTCAAAATCAAGAACACCTACTACTGCCCGAATTGTCGTTGTTTTCCCCGCGCCGTTATGACCGATAAAGCCATAAATATCGCCTTTCTCGACTATTAAATTCAAGTCATTCACTGCCTTCTTACCGCCCTTATAGCTCTTGGTAAAATGCTTTATTGTCAACATTTCCCCACTCCCTTTCCGTTCGTATTAGAAACTTTCATCATGACAAACATACCGATTCATACGTTGTTAGGATAGTTTTACTATAGTACGTTTATCTTGTCCATAATGTTCATTACCTCATTTAAATAAATTTCTCTATATAAAAAAACGAAAAAAGAGGGGTTCCCCCCTCTCCAGAGTGTCGAGAAACCCAGGTCATTTTACGACCGCGGGTTTCTTTTTAGGTTCTGGCATAAGTAGAATCGGAAAAGGGAGGGGGTTACCCCCTCTGTTCCAGGCGATCCAGGTGGATCGCCATCTTCTTCATGTTCTGCACGGCTGCCGTCATCAGTGCCTGTTCTCTGACATTCGGAAGTCCGCGCAACCGGCAATAGCGAAACCCATGGAGCTCTTTAGCATCCGCGAAGCTTCGCTCAATCGTCTCTTTTCGTTTGCGGTACAGTTGCTTGCCCGACTTACTGAGTCGGTTATTCCGCACCCATTCCTTGCTGTCCTCCCAGACGTGCCGGGTCACCACCTTTCGGTGATTTCGGGACTGAGTGCATTGGTCCAGCAATGGGCAACTCTTACAATGGTCCGGATCAGAAGCATACTGCCGGTAACCCTTTCGGTCTGTGGTCCGGTAATTCAGTTCATGACTGGCTGGACAAACATACAAATTTCGCTCGGCATCAAAGGTGAACTTCCATTTCGGAAACAATCCTTGCTTGGGATGAAATCTCCGGTGTGCAATCACCGCAAAAATCTTTCGGCTTTGTAATCCTCGACAAATCGGTGTGGTTAAGTAACCTGAATCGAGCGCAACGGCTTCAATCTTAAATCCAAAACGTTCTTGCTGACGGTCTAAACGCGACAAATATGGCACGGAATCATGAACATTGCCGGGCGTTACATGTACATCGGTAATGAGATTGTATTTGGTATCTACGGTACGGTGATCTAGATAAAAGAAGCCCTCCGGTTTGCCATCCCGGATCATATATCCACTATCTGGGTCGGTCTTGCTCACTTTAATCTCTTTCTCCTCGTTCACTTCCTCTCTTGGTTTCAGGGCTTTTTTCCATGCTCTTTCCGGTCTTCGGCCACAGCAGCGTTGAGTTCATTCACGTAATCTTTGGTGTTCTGCAGTACTTGTTGTTTGGTGTACTGGTGTTTATTCGCATTTGCTTTTACATGGGTTGAGTCGGTCACGAGAACCCGTCCACCGACCATCCGGTGCGAAATAGCCTGAAGAACAATCTCATCGAAAATGTCCTGAAAAATGTTCGTATCTTTAAATCGGGTTCGCCGGTTCCAACTAATAGTCGTATGGTCTGGAACCTTGTCGGTTAATCCCAGTCCTAAAAACCAGCGGTACGCCAAATTGGTTTGGATCTCTCGCTCCAATTGACGTTCGGAACGAATGCCGTAAAAGTATCCAAGAAAAATCATCTTAAATAAGATAACTGGATCAACAGCAGGACGTCCGTTATCTGCGCAGTACAACGGCCTAACTTTTTCATCGATAAAGGAAAAATCAATATACTTATCTACTTTTCGTAGCAAATGATCTTGAGGAACTAAATCTTCGATAGAGACAAACTCGTACGCTTGTTGTTTTTCTCGGTTGGAACGCAACATACAAATCACCATCCGTTCTATAAATAGTTACCTATATTATACAACATTAACGCGGTGCCGTGTAAAATTATTAAGACATAAAGAAGGCTGTCGAGACTTTCTCGACAGCCTGAAGAGGGGTTCCCCCCTCTCTTATATAGTCCTCTTACTCCATTCGTTTATACGTACTTATGAATCGTTTCGAGCAGTTGATCAGCAACATAGTTAACTCCGTAAGCAAGTTGATTGTGGTCGAAGCGCATTTTTACAAAACTCTCATCCGAGTCAAGCGCATCAGCGAACAAACCAGCTAACCCACGTGCCCTACGATCGATCTGCAGTAGCAATTCAATACCGTACTCATCTGGAAAGAAAACGATTTCTAATTCATCTAGTTGATTCCGGAACTGTGAGGGAGGTATGAATTCAAATTCTTGAACAAAATCTAAGCCATTAATCTTGCCATAACGTGGCGCGTATTCACAAGTCACTTCGCGAATACGGAACCCCAGCTGATTCATTGCATCCAGAATAATTGCGGAATTCGGGTGAGGGCCTACTTGAAGATGATCCTGATCCTTTGGATCAATTGCCTCTTTAATATCAAGTCCGGTTTGAATCCAAACCGGCGTTCTTCCTATCGTCACTGGCGTTATTAGCGGAAGCTGGAATGAGACGGGGAACTCATAGACCTGCTCCGCCTCTACTGTAAATTTACTAGCTAACAGGATCTTGGACACCGTTGCTTCCACTTCCATCTTCTTATCGTTTAGCTCTTTCAAGTAACGCGTCTTAACGAATGCATAGACGTCATCGACCTGCTGATCCACACGACCACCTTGAATTCGGACAACACCACTGATCGTATCACCAGCGTTCACAACATCTTGATGGAGCATGAGATCTACCTTAGCCGCGCCAATTCCGGCACTCGCGAGCATCCGTTTAAACATTGACATTGTATTGAATTCCCTCCCTAATATTTGCATAATTAAGGATACGAAGTGAACCACCTGAGGTTTCATTTTTTGGACAGTAAATGCCATGTTACTGACAACCAAACATAAACGCCTTCGGCGTCCTTATAAGGACGGTAAGTGTATAAGCGAGAAATATAAGACATAAAGTATAGGTGCATAACTTATACTTTCTTATATTTTAAAAAAAGCATCCACACCCAAAATGGGGTCGATGCTTCTTTTTATAATCACAAAGCCTACGCTGATGCGAACTGACTGTTATATAATCTGGCGTAAAAACCACCGCTGGCCAGGAGTTGATCATGCGTACCGCTCTCGACAATGTCTCCATCTTTCATAAAAAGAATGAGATCCGACTCTCGAATTGTTGACAATCGGTGAGCAATCACAAAGCTGGTCCGACCAGCGATCATAGTCAGAAACGCTTTCTGAATCCGTACTTCAGTTAACGTATCAATACTACTGGTAGCTTCATCTAAAATTAGCATTGGTGGATCTACGAGCATTACTCGTGCTATGGTAAGTAGCTGCTTCTGGCCTTGAGACAGATTATCTCCTGAGCCGCTGATTTTCGTATCATACCCCTCAGGCAGTCGTTTAATAAACCCATGTGCATTAGCAGCCTTAGCGGCAGCGATGACTTCTTCCTTCGTAGCCTCAGGTTTACCGTAGGCAATATTTTCCTTAATCGTGCCTCCATAAAGCCAAGTATCCTGCAGCACCATCCCAAAATTACGTCGCAGACTGTCACGTGTAATCGTCTTGATATCCACACCATCAATCTTGATGGATCCACGGTCTACATCATAGAAACGCATGAGCAGATTTACCAGTGTCGTCTTACCGGCACCGGTCTGCCCTACAATCGCAACCCGTGTCCCTGGCTTCACTTCTAGACTGAAGTCGTTAATCAGAGGACGTTCTGGATTATAAGCAAAGGAAATCTTTTCGAAGGTGATGGTACCTTGGCTCGTTTGCATAACCTTTGCATCCGTAGTATCGGGTTGTTCTGGCGTTAGATTGAGAATGGCAAAGATCCGCTGCGCAGAGGCTATCGCCGATTGAAGTTGGGTAATCACACCCGTAATTTCATTAAAAGGCTTAGCGAACAAGTTGGAAAAGATTAAGAAACTGGACAGGTCCCCCACCGTGAAATGACCTCGAATAACCATGACACTACCGATCATCGCAATGACAGAGAACGTAATATTATTTACCAGCCGTGTTGTCGGATTGGACAAGGAGCCATAAAATTGTGACTTCACTCCAGTCTGGTACAAGGTCTCGTTACGTTCTTCAAACTGAGATAGTGCGCGTTCTTCATAATGATAAGCTGTGACCACTTTTTGTCCGCCAATCATTTCCTCCACGTACCCGTTGAGACCGCCCAGAATTTTGGCCTGCTCTTTAAACATCTTTTGGGAACGTATCGTAATAAATCTTGCCACAAAAAATGTAGCTGGCGCTGACAGAAGAACTACTAAGGTCATCAGGGGACTAATGTACAGCATAAGTACAATTGCCCCAACTATGGTGATGATCCCAGTGAGCAGTGTGGAGAAACCTTGCAGCAGTCCATCAGAGACCGCATCCATATCGTTAACAAACCGGCTGATGCTGTCCCCTTGCGGATGGTTATCGTGAAATTTTAACGGCAGAACATTTAATTTATCAAAAAGCTCCCGCCGTAAGTCATATACCGTCCGGTATGCAATTCGATTAGTTAAATAAGTAAGGAGCCATCCGAAGAAGCTGCCGACAACATATACCACTGCCAGAATCAAAAGCAGTCTAAGTACGGCGTCAAAATCAACCTCTCCCGGTCCGATCATAAAATCGATGGCCTTACCGATGAGCAGCGGTCCGATCAGACTGGCGATCACACTGAGTAATGCGCATATTACCGCGCCTATTGCTATTTTTCTATAATGCCCTGTGTATACAATTAGTCTCTTCCAAATATTGTTTTGCTTCATTGGCCCGACTCCTCACTCGATAGCTGGGACAGGCAGATTTCTTTATACTCTTCACAACCACGCATCAGCTCCTCATGGGTTCCGACACCGGCGATCCGCCCTTCCTCAAATACCAAAATTTTATCCGCTTGTCTGACCGTGCTTACCCTCTGCGAGACAACAAGTACGGTCATTTCCTGACTGCTCTCTTTGAGTGCCTCGCGCAGTGCCGCATCGGTGGCGAAATCCAGCGCACTTGAGGAGTCATCCAGAATAAGAATCGATGGCTTACCAACTACTGCACGAGCTATGGTCAAGCGCTGCTTTTGTCCACCGGATAAATTTAGTCCTCCACGAGATACCTGCGTATTCAAGCCCTCTGGTAATTTACGTATAAACTCCTCCGCCTGAGCAACTGAGGCTGCCTGCATGATTTCTTCCTCGGTTGCGTCTGCCTTGCCCCAACGAATATTCTCAGCGATTGTTCCTGTAAATAGCACTGCCTTCTGAGGTACGATCCCTATTTTCTCACGTAGCTGATGTAGCTTATAATCTCTGACATTCACTCCATCCACCTTAACTTCACCTTGCACCGCATCATAAAAACGTGGGATCAAGTTCACAAAAGTAGATTTACCAGAACCCGTACTGCCAATCAGTCCCACCGTCTCTCCGCGGTTAATCACCACTGATATATCCTCTAATGCCGATTCACCTGTCGTATTATAACCAAACGATACATGATCGAATGATATGGCAGGAACTGTATGATCAGGATCAGCAATCATAGTATTTCCTTCCTCGGACACGGATACCTTAACCCCTAGCACTTCATTCACACGATTAGCAGAGGATGAGGCTTTTGTAAAAATAATGACCAAGTTAGAGACCACTATAAGCGCCAGCAAGATTTGAGTGATGTAATTGATGAAGGCAATGATCTCACCCTGAGACAACCGACCACTATCAATATGAATTCCACCTACCCACAAAATAGCTATGATCGCAGCGTTTACTACAAGTGTCGTCATAGGCCCAAGCAAAGCGGAAATCCGAGAGACCCGGATCGCTGTAGACGTCAAATCATCAGAAGAGGCATCAAAACGTTCTTTTTCTGTACGTCTTTTGGCAAAAGCACGAATCACTCGAATCCCCGACAAATTCTCACTAAGAACGAGCGCAAGTGCATCCAGCTTCTGTTGATACAATCGGTACAAAGGAGCACTTCGTGTAATAATGAAATATAAAATAATTCCAAAAACCGGCGTTGCCGCTATTAGGATCAGCGATAACCTAAAATCCAAGATCATGGACATTAAGATAGCCCCGATGCAGATAAACGGCGCGCGAATGACCAGACGAATCAGCATGGCAACAGCAATTTGCAGCTGGTTTACGTCATTAGTAATCCGATTAATCAGCGTAGGCGTACCGAAGGTATCCAGCTCGGCATAAGATAAAGATGTTATATGTTTAAACATCTTATTTCGAAGCGTAGTACCGAATCCCTGAGATGCCCGGGCTGCATAGTATTGGCATACCATGGAGCAGCCAAAGCCTAGCAGAGACATCATCACCATTAGGCCACCCATGCGGTATATATAGGCACTATCATGATTTCCAACCCCGTTGTTGATGATCAACGCGACTATGGTAGGCAAAATCAACTCCAGAATCGCTTCCATCAGTTTAAAGATTGGTCCAATTATTACTTCTTTCTTGTACGGTTTTAAATATACTGCAATTTTGAACAACATCATCCACACCCAACATAAGAAGTATTTAAGCACTTGAAATATGTATAAGAACAGTTATGATTATGGCATATCTACTCTCATATTAATAATATTGGATTCATATCTCTCCCATACGATTAACATATCTCAAGTTCGGAGGATTGTTTTATGGATATTAGACAACTTAAATATTTTATGGCTATTGCTGAGGAAGGACAGATTACTTCTGCAGCCCGAAAGCTGCAAATGGCCCAGCCTCCACTCAGCCAACAACTGAAACTACTAGAGGAAGAGCTCGGCGTAAAGCTAGTGGATCGCGGTCCTCGCAGCGTTCAACTCACCGAAGCTGGAGCCATTCTGCGAGACCGGGCTCAGCAAATTCTGGAGCTGACAGATTCTACTGCGCGTGAGCTCAATGATTTTGTCAAAGGCTTAAAAGGCACTCTCGCCATCGGCACAGTTTCTTCTTCCGGAGCTACCTTGCTCCAAGATCGGCTATGCAAGTTTCACAAAACATATCAAGGCGTTAAATTTGAGATCCATGAAGGAAACACCTTCAGAATAATCGACCTCTTAAACAAGGGCATTGTCGAAGTCGGTATTGTCCGGACACCCTTTAATGCTACAAATTTAGAATGTCTTTACACACAGGCTGAGCCTATGATTGCCGTAATGACACCAGAGTATGACTGGAAAACGGCTGAAATCTCTTTTGAGATCAGCGAGTTAAAAGATAAACCACTTATTATTTACCGCCGCTTCGAACAGCTCATTCGAGAGACATGTCTTGAGAATGGTTTTGATCCGCTAATCTTCTGCATGAATGATGATGCTCGAACAACACTACTCTGGGCTAATGCCGGACTCGGGATCGGAATCATTCCCAAATCCGCTTTTGAATTAACGAGTAACAGTAATTTGATCTATAAAGAAATCAGTAGTGAATCGCTACGCACGCGGGTCGCCGCCGTCTGGATCAAGAATAAATACTTGTCTTCATTGGCTTCCAAGTTTATTGAGAGCTTCAAGAATGGTTAATCAACAGGCGTGTTACTATATATATTCATTGAATGATCAAATCTTATGACAATACCTTTGGTATAGTATATGAATGTGATGCATCTGTAATCTATTGGGCACGACTAAAGAATTTCACTGGGGATATTCATGCAGTTTTTGCGGAGGAGAAACCTATGAATACCAAGCCTATCGTAGAGTAATCCGAATTGAGGGTGAGGGAGTTCCTCGTAATGGAGAGCTCTATGATAAGCCTTATCGCCATAAAATGATCGATGAAGTGTTCTCACGTCGTGGTATTCTACATGCCGCACAGGAACGTGAATTATTGATAGAAGGCATGGATGTGAAGGAGCTTGCTGATCTGGCTAGACAGGGAAATCTCGCCTATCAACAAGTATTCGAAGAATTCGGTTCGTGTCTAGCTTAGATGCTAGATCCCTATATCATGGGCTTTGGATCACAACGACTCGTGCTTGGCGGACAAATCGCGAAAAGTTTTGATGTATTTGGGCCTGCGCTCGAAAAGAGGCTACTACCACATCATCTATCTATTTATACATCTGAACATGTTATAGAGAATACGTTCAAAGGTATTGATCAATTATTCGCTTGAAACATGAGAAAAGGAGGCTCCTATGGTGGGAGGCCTCCTTTTTCATGGGCTATTTCTTAATCTTGATCGTTTTTATTTCATAAGGCGTAAAGGTCAGTTGCCAGCTGTCCATTAACGTAACTTCTTCTTCCAAGGCATTCGATACATACACCGCTTGATGTGGATACGGCCACTTCAGCTCGATCGTCTCACGACCTCCAGCGGATTCATACATACGAAGAATGATGCCATCGTCATCCTCAGCCCATTTGACCGTCTCCAAGACAACATGCTCACTTGTAAATGGAAGCAACGAACAACAACGATCCCATATGTTCGCGCTCGGCGGAGCTGTATGAACTACTGTGGATGCTGCGATATAAGCAGGTGGATGATTCAGCTCTGCTGCTGCTCGAAGTGCGTATCCTTGGCGCCAATCACCGGCATGTGGATACAGTGCATAGGCGAACTCATGATATCCCTGATCTGCCGTTATATCCGGCCATCTTGGCGCACGTAGCAAGGAAAGACGAATCGTGCTCCCTTGGGTATCATAACCATACTTACAATCATTCAGCACACTGACACCATAGCTATGCTCAGACACATCAGCGAAGCGATGACCACAAACTTCATATTGTGCTTGATCCCAGCTTGTATTGCGATGTGTATTCCGCTCTAATGCACCGAACGGTATTTCATAGGTGGCTCGACTTGTTACAACATCGAGTGGGAAGCCCACCTTCAGGAGCTTATGGGTTTCCTGCCAATCCACCTTTGTTCTAAACTCAATGCGAGCATGCTGATGATATAGAACCATCTCCTGCTCAATCGTGGATTGCCCTAAGCGCCAACGGAAGCCTATGATATCGGCAATAGCTCCTGAGCTGATGAGCTTCTTCTCTAACAGAACTGCCTCTCCAGCAGGCTGTTGCTCGTAGCGTGGATCAATGTCCCAAGCATCCCACAGCGTCGGACGATCATGGAAGAAATGAAACTGATTCGCCCGCTCCCCTGCCTTCACGATTTCACGGTTCGCTTGTTTATCGTATAAACTTACTATTTCTCCTTGTTCATTGAATCGTATACGATAGTATGCTGTCTCCCACGCATCAAGAAGCTCTGGTAATACTTTCGGCTTGTCTAGTGCTTCAGCTGCTCCATTTTCACGTACTAGGATCGTATTGTAGCCCATTGCCGGAACATTCGGTACGCGAATTCGAAGGATCTTGGTCGTTCCATTGCTACTAACTTCAGAATCCAATGATTCTCCCGCTGTTGTCACGATCGATAAGCGATTCCATTCGATATTCGTAATACCTTGATCGATAAGATCCTGCGTAGTCAGCTCTAATACACAATCACGGCTCCAACCCAAACTATTAAATACAAGGAACGGTGTTCCTTCCATCGTCGCTTCGATCTGAACATGGGATGCTATGGCTGCCATCCCGCTCTGTAAGCTTGAAGTCCCGCGCTCGAATACTTCCTCATACTCTTTCATCGATGTCTCATACGTTTCTGTAATGGCAGAACCAGGAATAATATCATGGAACTGATTTAATAAAATTAATTTCCATCCTTCATGTAAATCCTGCTGTAATGTCGTTGCTTGTTCTGAGCTCAGCGAAGATCGAGCCAACGTAGACCATAGCTCTGCTTCACGATACAGAACCTCAGCCTTCCGATTATTACGTTTGTTACGCCCATGTGTCGTATAAGTACCTCGATGTAATTCAAGATACAGGTCACCGTGCCAGCTCGGTAAATTTGGATTCGCTTCTGAAATACCCGTGAAGAATGCCTCCGCGCTACTAAATTGAGATGAGGGCTGACCGATCATGAGATCCGAGCGATGAATGTATTCGAGCATTTCACGCGTGACACCGCCACCGCCATCCCCATGCCCGTACAATAACATTTGTTCCGGATGCTTAGCTTTCTCTCGATAAGATTGCCAATGTTCATGAACATCCTTCGGCTGCGTATCCTCGTTCACCCCATGGTTGCAATACGATAGCATTGGCGTTCCATCAATGCCCACCCAATAAAACAAGTCATACGGAAATTGGTTCGTATCATTCCAATTCAGCTTCGTCGTCATGAAGTAACGCATTCCACCATGCTTCAAAATTTGAGGTAATGATGCACAGTAACCAAAGGTATCCGGTAACCATTCTATAAAGGATCTCTTGCCAAATTCCTGTTGATAAAATCTTTGACCGTAGAGCATTTGCCGTATCAACGATTCTCCACTTGGTATATTGAGATCCGGCTCCACCCACATGCCACCGACAAGTTCCCAGCGGCCTTCGCGAATTCGTTCTTTTACACGCTCATATAACGCTGGATCATTCATCTTCAAATACTCGAAGAGCAACGGCTGACTCTGTGCATACTGATATTCAGGAAATTCATCCATTAACGCATTTACAGTTGAGAACGTCCGACTCGTCTTACGCACCGTCTCACGACATGGCCACAACCACGCAATATCAATATGAGATTGTCCTACCATATGGATGACACCTTCGCTGTTGCCACCGATTTGTCTTATTTGCTCAACAAGCTGTTGTTCAATAGACGCTGCGGCACCGCTTGCAATCTTCTCTTGTGATAGCAAAGTAAATGCATCCATAGCTGTATATAAAGCTTCCATCACGCGAGTATGACGAAAATCTGACGCTGGTAGCAATTCCGCAGCATTCATAATGACGCTCACAGAATACATCAACGACTGCACTGTTGTGTTCACATAGACTAGCGTGCTATGAATCATTCGAATGGGAGCATGAATGGTCGCTTGCTGGTTTAACGGATCTACAGGCTCCGGTACAGCATCAAACAGTTCAATCTCCACTTCGATTTGTTTGCCAACCTGTGCTGGTAGCTTCACAAATGGATGATTTCGATCCAACCCCTGAAAGGACTGCCCGTTGATACGAAGCAGTCCTTCCCCACCTGATCCGGAGGTGAAATATAAGCCTACAGCGTCATCAGCCCATTCATTCGGAATGGATAACGTCGTACGCAGCATATACGTTGTACCTTGTTTGCTTGGGAATAAATCAAAGGTATCGCTTCCTACAAAGATACGTTCCTCGGTATATTTACCAGGTAATATATATTCCGTTGCTTGTACGTCCCAGTCCTTAATGGGAATCGATTCGAGCCACTGTCGTTCAGATAACTCTCGAATGAACCGTTGTATTCTAATCATTAGTAATCCTCCTGATCGTTCGTAGGCTTCATCACACTCATTGTACAACCTGTAAATCGATGGACAATGTTTGCTCTACATTTGAACCCGTGTGAATTTCGAATCGACCAGGCTCGACGATCCATGTTAAATCTGCTGAGACAAATTGCAGCTCCTGGGACTTAATTGTAAAGTGAACCGTACGCTTCTCCCCAGGCTCCAAAACTATTTTACAGAAGCCCTTCAGCTCCTTCTCTGGGCGTGATATCGTGCTGACACAGTCCTTGATGTACAGCTGAACGACCTCTTGTCCAGCCACATCCCCCGTATTCGTCACATCCACCGAAACCGTACAAGTACCACCAACGGAAATACTCGACTGATCCAATTGGATACTATCGTAGTGAAAGCTCGTGTAGCTCAGCCCATACCCAAATACATATTGCGGATGGAAATCCGTCTCTAAATATCGATGCCCACGCGAACGCTTCTTATTATAGTACACAGGCAATTGTCCCAGATGCTTCGGAATGGATAATGTTAATCGACCTGATGGGTTGTAGTCACCGAACAGGATATCCGCAATCGCATGACCTCCCTCTTGCCCTGGATACCATGCCTCCACAATCGCATCAGCATGCTCATCAATCCATGGCTCAACAATTGGGCGACCATTGATATACACAACAATCAGTTTCTTGCCTAAACTGTGAAGCTCCTGCAACAGCTCGAGCTGTACTCCACATAAATTCAGCTGTGCACGATCAAAGCCTTCTCCACAATCCATATCACTAAGCATAAACGTATCTGTAATGACCGCAGCCCCAGTCTTCAAATCAATCGTACCTTCTCCAAAATCACGTGCACTCGATCCGCCTACAACAGCAATAATTGTATCCGCTGTAGCGGCAGCTGCGATCGCCGCCTCGAACCCTTCCCGAGACGGGTCCTTCACTCGACAGCCTGGTGCATACACAACCTCACTCAAGCCTGAACACTTCGCGCGAACTCCATCCAATACGGTAACAATCTGCTCCCGCTCCTGCGGTGACGTATAATCGCCTAACTGGTTATACACATTGTTCGCGTTCGGTCCAATAACGGCGATCTTGCCACGGAATGGAGATAACGGCAATGACTGTTCCTTATTCTTCAGTAGCACAATGCCTTCGCGTGCAGCTTGCCGAGCCAACTCTCGATGAGACGATTGACCAATAACTTGCTCTGCCAACGCTGGATTCACATACGGGCGTTCGAACAATCCTAATTCAAATTTCAATCGCAAGATTCGCTCCACCGCAAGATCTAGATCTGACACCGCGATCAATTGCTGATCCAGTGCAGATTGTAAATATTGCCCGAAGGTTTCACCGGACATCTCCATATCTACGCCCGCTTTCAGCGATAGGCTGGCCGCTTCCTCTTCCGTCTCACAGATTTGATGACCGTGTCTGAGCTGGCTCATCGCTCCACAATCCGTGATGACGAAGCCGTCAAAGCCCCACGTGTCACGTAAAATATGCGTCAACAGCTCTTTACTAGACGTACAAGGTACACCATCAATTTCGTTGTAAGCCGTCATTATGGATTTGGCACCTGCTGCAACCGCACGCTGGAAAGGAAGTAAATCCTTCTCCATCAGTTCGCGCATGCCCATACGTACGGTATCCGCATTACGTCCACCATCTGGACTACCATAAGCAACAAAGTGCTTCAAGGTTGCAAGAATGGTATGATCCGTATTTAACGAATCCCCTTGCAACCCCTTCACCGCAGCTATTGCCATTTCACTAATCAAATGAGGATCTTCGCCAAAGCATTCCTCTGTCCGCCCCCAACGCGGATCACGTGTCACGTCCAATACAGGAGAATAGGTAGCTGCTCCCCCTTGTGCACGAGTCTCTGCCGCTACAGCCTGACATACCTGTTGGAACAACTCTGTATTCCAGCTACTTCCGATGGTCAGAGGCACTGGGAACACCGTGTTCCCTATGGCCATATGTCCATGGGAGCATTCCTCTCCGAGTAGAATGGGAATGCCAAGTCGTGTATGTTCCATAGCATAACGCTGAATAAGATTGGTAACTTCTGCCCCTTCACGCGGGGACAAGCCTGTTTCGAGTGTTACCTCTGTCCATGGATCCGCTCGAAGCACACCATATAGTGAACCGACTCCACCATTCGCAATAGCGTCTTTAAATGCATCCGTGAGCTGTACTTCTCCGTTGACTTTTGTATATGTCTTCCAGCCAAAAGGCTGGAGGAGTTGTCCAATCTTCTCCTCCAGCGTCATTTCGGCCAACAAATCAGCAACGCGCTCAGCAATTGATAACGAAGGGTTTTTATATTTCATTCGATATAAACCTCCAGTCTTGTTGAGCTAGTGTTGGCGCCACGCTAGAATACCAGCATTCATTCCACGGCATGCATCCATGGAGACATCTGGCTTGCTATATGTCTCGCCCCAAGTAATGAAATATCTAAATTCATAGAAACCGCCCAATGTCGCTGAGAAATTGGTTTCCCAATAGTTATTCATCACCCAAGCGTACAAATGAGCCGGGTCCTGCTCCAGCTTCTCATCACCGTTAAGCAATCGATACCCATGCTCTAGCGATCCAAGCTGAATTAATGGCGTATCTGGCATCGCGATCACAACGCCTTGCGATCCGGCAACATATACAGCTCCTTCTCCAACCGCTGTATAATCCGCTAAGCTACCTGGTAATTGATCCTTCCGCATCCGAGTCAACGCATCCATCTTATCCACCCATAGCTCATACGTATCCGTTGATAATGATCCACCAAAAGGAAGTGAAACATATAAGTTCTCAGGCTTCCAAACGCTCTCTTTATGCATGCGTACGGCCACATCCACACGTGGGCGATCTGCGTATACCGTCAAGAACAAGGAGTAATGCTCACAACCATCCACCTTGTAAGTTAATTGAATAATGCCATACACCGGACCCTGCGTAATGATCTCTGCACTAATTAACTCGCCTGTTGAAACGATCGCATCCGGTCCCTTCCGATTACGGCCCATCAGACGACGCACCTCGGTCATTTCTACGACCTTCGTTGCAGGTGTAACATCATAGACTGGCGTAAAAGCTGCGTGCTGGCGATCGGCACGAAGTAGTTCTTGTCCCGTCGTTTTATCTACCCACGAGGTGATCCCTTCTCCCTTTTTCCACGTGATGTGTACAAATGGAGTTTCTACATAGGAAGATGTCATGCGGAAACTCTTCACATCATGCGTAACATCCAGATCCATAACGCGATCGGATGCCAAATAATCGTTCATAAAAGCGGTCCCGATACCTGGTTTCACGGCGACGATCTGAAGTACTCTCTCTTCACTAGGCTGCAATGTTACCGGAATCGTTACGATCACACCTCGAGATGCCAGACGAAGCTGTGATGGTATGACCTCATTCGTCGTAATATCACGCACCTCGAAGCCGTCCTTGATCTCATCGTGATACCATCCTTCGAGGATGAGATGCGCATAATCTTCTTGCACATAATGATATGGATTATGAATTTTGAATTTCATAGGACGCCCAGGAGCAAGTAATGCATCACCCTTCGCTTCAAGGATGTCGTACAACGCACGATGCGCAATCGTACTTGCATTGGCGGCAAAGGCTTCCTTCCGCAAGCCTAATTCCTGAACGAACGGATTCCAAGGCTCGGAAATGGATGAATGATATCCCCATGTATGCTCAGCAAACATCGTTAACTGATATTCCATCTCCTTCATCGTCTCCGATGTAACGATTTCACAATTCGGATCTAGCCTTCTTACCTTTTGATATACACGTTGTGCTTCACGGAATACTTGTACATGCTTCGGTGTTGAACCTACGCCATCCGTCCACCAGTCTGGCCAATCTCCACGATACACAGGAATATCTTCCGCATGCTGTTCCGCATGAACACGAACTTCACCGAAGAAATCATCTAAAGTTGCCATCTGAATCTCAATCTGTTCGCCGTGCTTCGCATTCCATTGACGAATAAACGCCATCGTCTCCGCATTCGGTGGATTGTTATCTGTTGGTAGCCCCGAGAACATAGCCGGGAAGAAGTTAAAGGCATATCCATCTTCTTTCAACCGCTCGATGTAGCGAAGTATACGCTGTTCAGCAATCTCGAATGTGGCGCCTTGACTCATATCAAATTCATCTTTGATCGTATATTTTCCACCCATACCAGGTACAAGCCCCAGATCATTACCGAATACATAATGCTCCCCGCTCCAGGTCAGCAATCGATCACCGGAAGGCATTTCCCACCAGAAAGGCTGCTGCTTCTTCCAGCAAGGAAACATTCCGTGATGGGTATGAATGCAGGTAGATAAATTATGAATACCGGCATCTAACAATGCTTGACCATACCCCCAGCTAAAGCCGTTAATATCTGCAGTCATCGCTGATGTGATTGGAGCTTGAATGGAATGTCCAAAATCACGCACACGGGCAATCATCGACGTGAACAAATCTTTGCCGATTAATTCCGTCATATTTAAGTACGTACCGGATAAGCCGATCTCACCACGCTTGACTCCTGCTACGAACTCTTCTTTTTCCTGCTCCGTTGCCCGGCTCAGGAAGGTTTCGATAGGCCAGAACGTTTCACATACCCATTTAAATCCCTTCCATTCGGGTCGACGACCGGATTGAATTTCACGTAAGATGTGAAGCACCTGACGGATAAAGTCTACATGATATTGTTGGATCTTCTCCTGACGCTCTGTGTAGCCGATATCGGTATGGGAATGATGAATCGCAAAAATTTTCCAAGGTTTGGTGTTAGCCATTTTTTATTCTCCTCTACTTGATGCTCATATCGATTTGTTAAGAACGACAGTTACGATCTCGGCCGCCTTTACTTCAAGCTGGATGACAGCGCTTGAATCCACCGTAAGCGCTTCCTCACGTGATTCGAGAATATTACTTTTATACGCCTGACTATAGGTCATACGAGGTTCGAAGGCTAATGTCGTTGGTGAAGTGGTCATGTTGAACCAACGAATAGCAAGATCACCCGTTGCTTCAGCTACCTTCACGGAAGAGAGCTGCATGTCATTGCCACGCGCCTGCAACCATTGATGCTTCGGCTGAAGACTACCGTTATGAATATCTGTCGATACAGTCATCCATGGTACTTGATATTGATAGGCAAGCGCATACGCTTCTTCAGCTACCGCAGAACCATGTGGAATAATCATGAGCTCCGCCTGTGCAGGACCTAGACATTGCGCTTCTGGTGTGTAGAAAACGCCCCAATCTCCAAGCTCACCTGTGCAGCGTAGCAAGGTAACGGCAATCGTATTACGTCCATCACGTAACACTTCGTATTCATTTAACCCTTTATTGGCAATGGTTAAGCCTGTCACATTGTCTTGCACACTAACGAACGCTTGCTGATGTTGACTATTGTCTGGCTTCGTCCACTCACTCGAAGGTTGTGTGCTTCGTGTTGCGATCTCAAACATCGAATCGGCATGATGCATATCGCTGACGAGATCCGTTGGGAACAGCATTCTTATGCGATGATCCTTCGCTTGATTATCGAAGGAGCTCTTCACTTGAAGACCTTTGCTATATTTCTCAAGCGTCACTGTCGTTATTATATGAAGCTTCTTGGTTTCAGCTGAACGTCCAGCCTGACGACTCGGGAACCACACGATGCCTTGCTGCTCTGCTGCAAGCAATTCATCAGCACTTGCTGGAATCTCCCATTCATGAACGATTTGTACCGTACATGCGTACGGCTGATCAGATACGATGGAAATGTCCGCTTTGAGTGTTTCTGTCGTCAATACCGTCGTGTTCTTCGGCTGACAATACATGTATTCATTTCCGATATCGCCGCTATTCTCATAGATACCTAGACCGCTATACACTTTACCATTTGCCTTATCCGATAATGTGATCGATCCATTGTCTTCAATCCGTGCAGAAATAAACTCATTCTCTAGCGTCCGTTCATGGAGTAGCGAGCTTTCCTTTATTTCAGAATGTGGTCTCTCCTCTACATCCTTCAACCAGGCATAAACTTGATGACCATTTGCAGGAACTGCTTCGACATGAAGCTCTAATCGAACACGGCGTGAGAAATACGGCTGACGAAATTTATCATCCGGCAAGTCATAATCGAAGTGAAGCCCCAGATCGGTTAGCTGATAATCCATCTGACGCCCATCATGATCTATCACTTGATGATGATGAATCTCGAGCGATGTCATCTGATTACGCATCTTCTCTATCGTTACGCCTTCGCGGAAATAGATACGAGCAATATCCAGCTCCACAGTAACTACCCCACTGCGGTCATGTCCTGTCGTATTAAACACAATGAATGGACATGCGTGATCACCGTATTCGGCGAAGCACGATGTATCCACATGGCTTGCGATCCACTCCATACTGTTCTGCACAATAGATTCTGTAACGTGACGGCTCTTGTCGAATCGCGTTACCATCTCACGATGTACCTCATCCACACTACAGCCACAAATACTATCATGCGGATGATTCTGCATGAGCGTCTTCCATGCATAGGTGAATAAGTGATGTGGATACGCATGTCCCAACTGATGAGCATAAGCAGATAACGGCTCAGCAACCTTCTCGAGCAATGTCTGACCCTGCTGGTTCATTTGCTTCAAATACACACGGGAGGAGGCCGTATTCACTAACGTTCCCCATCCATCTGTACGCTGACTTCGAAGCTCACCTTGGACGGTTGATAATTCACAATCAAGTGAACGATGAAGTGCATTCAAATAATCATTAAAATTGGAGTGAATAAACTCCGTGTCTGGATAGAGTTCACTAGCTGTCCGAATGGCTTCCGGCAAGTCCAGCTGAGCTGGCTGATGATCACAACCGTTCATATACAGTAGCTCGCTCGTCGATGCATATTTCTCCGCATCCGCTAGCTTCCGATCCCAGAATGCCTTAGCTTCTACGGGATCTACTGGGACTTCATTTCCATTCGAGTACCAATTCGCAAATAGAATACCGAGAACCTTCGAGCTATCAGGACCTTCCCAGATCAATTCGGAGTAGGACGATTCATAATCTCCATCCGATACCTCATTGTTGAATCCCGTCGGCTTCACACCACGACCGAAGAAGGCGTTCTGAATACCTGACTGCTGCATGAGCTGTGGTGTCTGTCCACACAACCCGAAGGTATCAGGAAAGTATCCAATTTTGGATACTTCCCCATACTTCAGCGCATCTTGATGACCGATCTGCATGTTTCTTACATTGGCTTCACTACTGGTGAGGAACGCATCCTGCAAAATATACCATGGACCAATAAGGATTCGACCATTTTGAATATGACGCAACAGTCGCTCCTTCTGATCCGGTCTAACTTGAAGATAATCCTCGAGAATGATCGTCTGCCCATCCATGAAAAAACTACGAAATTCTGACTCCTCGTCCAACCGATCTAGCAAACAATCTACCAATTGAACGAGACGAACATGATGCTTCTCATAGGGTAAATACCATTCACGATCCCAGTGCGTATGGGAAACGATATGTGCTGTTCTTTTCTTCGTCATGCCATTGCTCCCCCTTTCACTACAAGATGCCTTCCTTCATCGCCTTGTACACGAGCTGAGAGAACAGGCTGTTCGACCAAGCAAACCATTTTCTAGTAAAAATCGTTGGATCGTCGGAATGGAATCCTTCATGCATAAAGCCTGTATCCGCATCGGTCTTCTCCAGTAACTCGATCATCGCTAGCTTCTCATCCGCTGTCGTTGCTGTGAGCCCTTGCATAGATAATGACAAATGCCAGACATATCCTGCCGGTGTATGTGGACTACCAATGCCTTTTGCTACTTTACCTTCAAAGTAATAAGGGTTTTCCTTGGATAACACAAATCTTCTCGTGTTCTGATAGATTTCATCCTCCGTTGTGCAATAGCCCAAGTAAGGAATCGAAATCAATCCCGGTGTTCCCGCATCATCCATGAGACAGTGGTTACCATAGCCATCCGTCTCGAAGGCATAAATCGGTCCGAATTCCGGATGACGATAAATACCGTATGTTTTGATCCCATGATCGATATCTGCTTCTAAATCCTTCAGCTCTTGCAAAAACTCCATATCACGGAATACCCACTCCGCAAATTCCTGCATCTGGCGAAGTGCAACAACTGCGAACATATTCCCTGGAATGTTGTAATGGAATTCGCATACATCATCGCTTGAGCGGAATCCTGACCACACCATTCCTGTATAATTGACAGGCATTCCAAGGCCTTTATTCCGTAAGGAATCCTCTGGAATACCGTTATTTCGAGTGAAGCGATACGGCGATTCTTCAAAATGACGCTGTTCTGTGATGAACAAGTTATACATGATACGCATAGCCGATTTAAACCCAGCATCGAACATATCTGTAGTACCCGTTTCCTTCCATAGCGCATATGCAAGCCGCATCGAGAAACATAAGGAGTCAATTTCGAATTTACGCTCCCATACCCAAGGGGACATGTCTGTTATATCCGTCGTATTCCAATGCCAATCATTCGCAGATTCATTAAATGCATTCGCGTAAGGATCAATATGAATGTACTGAATATGACGCTTTACTAAACCTTTAAGAATGCGTTGAAGATCTTCGTCTTCTTTGGCAAACGGTACATAATGAATGACCTGTTCTACCGAATCCCGTAACCAACAAGCTGGAATGTCTCCTGTAATGACAAAAGTCGTTCCATCCTCTTTTAATTTCGTCGTCGTTTCCAAAGTGTTCGGGAAGCAGTTCTTAAATAGCTGAAGAAGCTTCGGTCGATGCGCAAGCTTGTGCTCTGCTTCTTGTAGAACTTCTTGAATCGATTGTGGCAATGTTAAGGATGGCATCGTAATTTTGGGTAATCTAAACTGTTCCATTGGTAAGCTCCTCTACAATTGAAATTCTGTCATTGCATCTGATGATGTCGTTACAGCGGATACTTATCCATATAGTCCAACAGCTCATCCACCGTTGTGAAAGCCACACCCGTTACGGTATCGGCACAGCCATAGTAAATGGCGATGCGACCTGTCTCACTATCTGACAATGCTGCACAAGGGAAGGTAACATTCGGTACATCTCCTACACACTCATACAATGTTTCTGGTCCAAGAATGTAATTCCGTGATCGTGCGAGCACCTTCCATGGCTCATGTAGATCTAATAACGCCGCGCCCATACGATATACGAACCCGTTACATGTATTAATGACGCCATGATAAATCAACAACCAACCACGATCGGTTTCAATCGGAACCGGCCCTGGACCAATTTTCTTCGATTGCCATGCGGATGCATCTGAATTAATCGTCCCCATTACATAACGATGTTTACCCCAATACGTTAAATCTGGACTCTCACTAAAGAAGATATCCCCAAATGGCGTATGCCCTGTATCACTTGGACGGCTTATCATGGCGTACTTACCATTAATTTTGCGTGGGAAGAGAACGCCATTGCGGTTATACGGCAAGAAAGCGTTTTCTAATTGGTGAAATGTTTTGAAATCATACGTATAAGCAAGACCGATCGTTGGTCCATGATACCCGTTACACCATGAAATATAATATTTATCCTCGATTTTGCACACGCGCGGATCGTAGCGATATTCCCGCTTCGTTACATATTCGTCACCTTCGAATTGGAGCGGTTGCTCATTAATTTCCCAATGTAGCCCGTCCTGACTGAAGCCAGCGAATATATCCATACTTACGGATCTAGAGTCACAGCGAAATACCCCTGCAAATCCACCTTCGAACGGAATCACCGCAGAATTAAAAATACTGTTCGAGTTCACCTGTGCATTACGCTGAATAATCGGATTTTGAGTATACCGCCACACTGGGGCATTATAGCCACTCGGCTTATCCTGCCACGGCATATTTGATAGTGCCTCACCAATAATTTTGCTCATTTCCTAAACTCCTCCCACGTCTTTGAATGTAGTCTACGGCCTGTCCTCAACTATCGAGTCCAACCTTTCCCCCATACTGTAAATGATAATAAAGCGCATTAAAAGTCAATTTATCCGTAATCTAACGTTTGTTGACTAGGAAATCATGTTTGTTAACTAATTGAATAGGTCGCATCCATTCAGTCTCTCGATAGGCCGGTATACATAACTTCGAGCAGTGTATGTGTCTTGTCGCAGCTGTACTCCCAGAACATCACACCCGCAAGCTGTTCACGTTGGACATATGCACATTTATGTGTGATCGATTCCACGTCATCATAGGAAATAAACGTATCTCCATTAAATAAATATGGCGCTTTGGCCTCATCATCCCAATGACGTGTGAACCCATTCTTGTCGATATAATGGGCTAGAAGCTCTGTATATTCCGGACCATAACCTCCTGTTGTACCCGCCATTTGTAGAAAGCCATCATTCTTGTTCGGCACCTGCTTCCACATCCGGGAATAGAATGCCACACCAATGACGATCTTCTCCCGAGGTACACCGGCCTGCATGAACATATTGACGGATGCTTCTGTACTAATTCGGAACAAATCTCCCGTTGAATTGTACAGATTCGTGTGATGTCCCGTTAGAATCTGGAATCCGCCACGCATATCGTAGGTCATCAGTTGAATGAAATCTAAATATTGCTGTACTTGATCCATCTCTGTACCATCGATGTAATATTGATCTGCTCCTGCAGCGATCGTAAGCAAGTAATGTCTGCCCTCTGCTGCACCTTTCACATCTAACGCTTCTCGAATGGTCTTCAACAGCAACGTAAAATGACGTTTATCATCCGGTGACGATGCAATATTGGCTTCACTGTAGCAGGGATATTCCCAGTCCAGATCGACACCATCGAATGGATATTCTGTTACTACTCGTACAGCCGAAGCTGCGAATTTCTGACGTCCTTCTTCGGTAGATGCCGCCTCGGAGAAGCCCCCATTTCCCCATCCGCCAACCGAGAGCAGCAGCTGTATGTTCGGATTCATCGCTTTAATCTCTTGCAACTGGTTCGTATATTGCAAATGTGCCGTTGTAATCTGATCATCCAACACATAACCGAAGGCTACGTTCATATGCGTCAGCTTCATCACGTTATCGCGTGTTAGCTCAGGTAATTTGGAATCACTCACGTAGCCAGCTATAATCATTTGTTGATCCATCCTTTCACACCCTCGATAAAATTTGCATCGCTTCCTTACTGGCTGCAATCTTATATCCCGAAGACATATACCGAATCTGATCATCACGATCTAGAATCATCAGATGCGGGAAGCCCGCTTCACTCGCTTGGGCCGCTGTAAACAAATCAGGTAATAGACGATACGTTGAATCACGTACGAACACTGTCCTCGTTGGAAGATCCTGATAATCCGCTGGTTGAAACGAAGTCGTCCATTGCTTGTCACCCACCACAAGAATGATAGGAGCATCTAGCGTATCGAACTCATGCTTCAACTCCGACAGCTCGCGCAGCAGATGCTTCGAAGGCTCCCGTTCCGGTTCCAGCCATGCGACATAGGCGCCTTGACTGCCTAGAAACTCAGCGAAGATCTGCTCCGAACCATCCCATGTAGCTAGCTTCTCGAATCGATCTACCTTGCCATACACGGGAATGTCCTGCGTAGCTTGACGATACTTCATAATCAGCTTCGTCTCTTCGACTTCTGTCATTTCAAAATAGGTGAGCTTGGTCAGCACGGTTCCATCCTTCAAGCGAATCCCCGTCGTCAGACGATATGCTCCCTGCTCCATCTCAAGGGGCGTATCATACAGATTATTTGCGCCGTGCGGGTAGCTTAACGTTTTATAAAAACCGTTCTCCAGACGAGCGATCGTAAAATTCTCATAGTATGACGCCGCTGGTTGCTCTGTCGCTGCATCCTGCTCACGAAGAAGAATCAGCGTTCCGCTCGCTACTGCTGCCCCGCCTCCAACGATACCTTTCGTAAACGGGGCATCCACGAAGTGGCCATCCACCATAAATTGCGGCTTAGCTTCAATGGGATGCAGTCGCGCAGGAATACCTAGGCTACGACATATAGATACGAACATAATATCGAGAGAGCTACGATCTCCTACGCGCAGTTCGAAAGTTCCAACAGCCGTACCCTTCCCTTGCAAATTCGGTAGATCATTCCATATATCCCACGCTTCATCGATGAATTGAACAAGCATCGTTGGATCTTGACGGAACAATACCACCTCTTCTGAAGTGAAAGCTTGTTGGAAATATGTCCGATACGGTGTAATCAGCTCGTAATGAACACGAGGACACAAAAGGTAAGGAACGAACACGTCCTCCGTGAAGTCACCACGTACAGCAAGCGCACCAGCCACATGATCTATAAGGGTTGGAAGGAATGTATCGATTAGATCCTTATCATGAACACACTCCAATAACCATAATGCCCATTCTCCATACTCAGGTGCTGCTTCGCTTAGAAAAGCTGCGATCTCAGCACTATTGCCACGCGCTGTCTGAAGTACGTTCCATACTCGATCCGCTGGTAGACCAAGAGATTCTCCGAGCTTCCTCGCAGCTTCTTCATTCACGAACGTCGCTTCATACTGTGCACGAATTGCGATTCCTTCCTCCAAACGCTCATTGTGTTGCTCTATCCGTACCTCAGACAAGTCCTCCATAACCTCGCCGTCACGCGCTGGTGGAGGAACCATATCATAGTCAACAATCGTTCCCACCTGTGGCTGATGATCTTGATTCAACACAAGCTCAATGCATTCACAATCAGTCACTGATATTTTCATTTCTCCCCACATGCCGTCCTTCGCTGCACGAATGATAAGGTCACCAAGACCTGTCTTGAACGAAGCTTCCCCCTGGATATTTGTCGGAATGACGGCAATCGGGAAAAATTCCGCCATGTTATATAACTGGAACTGCACCTCAACATCGTGCACAGGCTGTCCACATGCATCTTGGACATGTACCGTAATTGTCTTCGTAGGCGCATAATTTTCTAGTACATTAATTTCAGTGAACCATTCATCGGCGAGTGTAATATCTTCGGGTCCTTCATAATTTGCGAAAATACGTGTGTTAATGAGCATAGCTCGGCGCGCTGGTGGACCAAACCATCCTTGATTATGACGCGCTTCCGGCTCACAAGCCCCAATAAAATACCATTCTCCGTCGGCCCACGCCTCCACCCATGCGTGGTTATCGTCACAATGCGCCCAACGCGGCGTATACACTTGACGTGCAGGGATCCCAATACTGCGAAGCGCTGCCACGGCTAGCGTAGATTCTTCCCCACAACGCCCACGTGCATTTCGCATCATCGTTAATGGAGAAATCGTCCGCAGATCGCTCCCAATGTACGTTGCCGCTTCGTGGCACCAGTAATTCGCCTCCAGAATCGCTTCTTTCATGGGAAGATTACGTGTTCGTTCCGCTATCTGTTCATGAATAATATGGCGATGCTCTTCAATGTTCTCGGTATTCACACGATACGGTAGCACGAAATGTAAAAATAAATGATCAGGTACTTGCCATGGCATATCGCGGCGAATCTGCAGCATCGTTCTTACATGATTGAAGAAAAGCTCCCCGTTATAATCCGCCAAGTCATTGGCTGGCATATACGCGAAGAGAAGCTTTAATGCCCAAGCCTCTT
Organism: Paenibacillus sp. FSL K6-0276; assembly: GCF_037977235.1. Lineage (NCBI taxonomy): Bacteria > Bacillati > Bacillota > Bacilli > Caryophanales > Paenibacillaceae > Paenibacillus > Paenibacillus sp. FSL K6-0276. The sequence goes on from NZ_CP150276.1 coordinate 3,687,203, forward strand.
CTACCGTTAGCTCGAGCTCGAATACATGGAATAGCTGCTGTTCACGTGATCTGGCGAGCTGCTTCTTAGCCTGAAACTTCTGCTCAATGAACGCTAAGGTTTCCTGCGACAATGAAAATACAGAGGTAGGGGTCGACATGGTCATGAATCATTACTCCTTCCACAGTAAGCCGTCTTCGCGAATATATAGGCGAGCGGTTCCATCGGTTGTTAAGGCTGAGATATGGAATGATTTACTCGTTATCTCCATGTGAGGCTCAATGCTCCAATCATCTTCACCCCGCAGCAATTCGAATGTTGCTGCATAGTGTCCATGTGCTTCAAAATAATTACGTTCACGATAATACAGCTTACGGAGCTGCCATTTCACCAGTTCATCCGCAGGCATGTCGAATGACTGCGGGCCATCAACATCTACGAACATCACATAACCCCATAGCTCTGGATAATGCATATTGATAATTCCCTGAGGTGACCATACCCAGTTGTCTTCCGGATAAGGCTTTGCGGTATCCGGGTTCATAACCTTGCGGTACTGATCGTCCACAACCTCAGTCCGCCATTCAACACGAGAGAAATTAACACGCCAGAATTCACCTGCAACAGGTGGTTGTCCATTCGCAGCACATTCTTTCAAGCTACGCCATGGCATGGCAACTTCAATCGTCCATTTCCGATTATCAGCATGCGGGTTATTTAACTCCCCCTCGATATGAACAGCTGTTTTCAGACCTTGGATATCCCATCCGTTAATCGGAGGTCCCCCGTCACGATATGGTTTCACAAGCAGTAAGTCCCACACCGTGTTCAAAGCGTTAATCTCAAACTCGTAATATTGATGTGAAGCCCCTGTTGGATCGATAAAGATCTCAAAATCATTATCATAGAAAATAACGGAATCACGTTCTGTCAGCGTGCCCCAGATCTGATCCTCCATCAGCTCTGCACCAAAGTAAAAATACTCATCATCCCATAACATCTTTACACGTGTCTGCTTCGCGGGTAGCGGGCGCAGGTCCCCTTCAATATCTACGAAATCATCCGTCCATGTTGCATGCTGCCAAAAGGGCTTATCTAGCTTCCCATCCAAGAGAAGCGACTCCGGCGCTCGTCTGCATATATAATGCTTAGGCGCATATGTCACAACTTGCGGTTCTGGAACTCCACTTCGATTCATCATCGTTGTCCTCTCCTTACGTTCGGCATTTAGTTATGCGTAACAACAGCGCCAGCGCCACCGTACATCGTAACCTCTTCATCAAATTCCAGCTTAAGCACGCTTACCTGTTCATGCATATCCTCTGGTGTCATATGAATCCATGTCGTTCCCGGAATATCGAACCAGGGTACACCGCCATGAATATCGTGGGTCAGTTCTTTGCCCGAGTGTAGTACTGTAATTTTCTTGATCGGATTGCATAGTCCCTTGAGACAGATATTCTCCTTCGGCGCATCGTAGACGAATAAATATAATGTCTTCTTGTCCGCGGATAAGGTACTCCCACCCAGATAATAGCGTGTCATAATCCCATCCTGCGTACCGTAGATTGCCTCTTCGTGTGCACGAATCCAGTCGCCTAGTCCCAGAAGAATTTCCTCCTGTCTTGGTTCAATCATGCCATCCTCCATCGGACCAATATCCAGCAGCATATTGCCACCCATACTGATGCAATCGCAGAACATGCGAATCATTTGGTTCAAGGATTTATATTTATGATCGTCATGGGCATAACCCCAAGATGTATTGATGGTCGTACAGAATTCCCAAGCCCCTTCTGGGCGAGTAATGGGAATGCCTTGCTCTGGTGTCTTATAATCGCCATGCCCCTGCAAACGCGAATTGATAATCACATTCGGAGACAAGGATCTCAAATATTCCTTGAATGCTGGCAGCCCCCACTGTTCTGCACTGCGCTCCCAGTCACCATCGAACCATAACAGATCAACAGTACCGTAATTCGTCAATATTTCACGTAGCTGATTATTGTTAAACGCCAAAAATTTCTGCCATGTCTCTTCATCCTGTATGCCATCTACCGGACTTGAGAAACGATTCACCTGACTCAAATCCGCGGGTACCTCACCATTCTCGAATACGGAAGGATAGTCCGGATGAGACCAGTCAATTAAGGAATAATACATGCCTACATGTAGACCACGTTCACGGATCGCGTCGGACCATTCTTTTACAATATCGCGCTTGGCCGGTGTCGCCTTCATGACGCTCAAATCACTGTACTGCGTATCAAACAATGCAACACCATCATGATGTTTGGTTGTAAGTACAGCATATTTCGCGCCTGACCTCGCAATGATATCTGCCCAGTGCTTCGCATCGAATTTGGACGCTGTAAAGCCATCCAACTGCTTCATGTACTCCTCGCGCGACATTTTTCCGTTATAAAATGACCAGGATTCCGCTACTCCTTGCACCGCATAAATCCCATAGTGAATGAAAATCCCTAGCTTTGCGTCCGTAAACCATTGTTGCATCTGCTCTTCCTCCTTTAGTTCAACTCGTTATTTTATGCGAAATACATGTGCAATTGGGGCAACTCCCGTAAGCTCGCTCTCTGGTAAATGAACGATCAATCCCGATGTTGAACGCTCGAATGCTACATTTTCCTGCCCACCAACAAGATCCACTTGCGTCACAGCCTGCTCGAGTGGAATACAAATCTCTCTGCTCACCGGTTCCTGCTCTTTTGAGTACAGATGAATAGCATAGATGACATCGCCTTTTTTCGTGAAATGTGTATTTCCAGCAGAGTAAGGCGCACATATGCGTGTTCCATAAATCGCCTCACCATGGACTTTGAGCCAACTGCCCATTCCTTTCATCCGATCCATCGCTGTTGGTGACAAGCGGCCATCTGGTTGTGGTGCGACATTAAGTGCCAGGTTACCGCCTTTGGCTACAACTTCAACGAGCAAATGAATTAATTGACGTGTCGTCTTGTAATGATCCTCATACCGATAAGAGAACGCAGTCCCCATCGTAATACAGCTTTCCCACGGGATATGCAGGGGACGCGCGGGCAAGGTTTGCTCTGGTGTAACGACATTCTCATAAGGTCCGCCAACGGTACGGTCTGCACTTAGCAACCATGGCTGATGCTGACGCGCCTTTTCCACCACTTCACCCAACCGAATGTCCTGTGGATTATTCTTATTCTGTGGACATACCCATCCCGCATCCAACCAGAGCATTTCAATCCGACCATATTTCGTCATCAATTCCATAATCTGATCATGTGTGTACTGTACGAATTGCTCCCATAGCCATGGATAATCTTGTGTTGGATACGAAGGACCTCGATTCATGAACGTCCCCGTCTCCATACCTGGGGCCCAGTATGTTGGTGTGTGCCAATCCGCTTTGGAGAAGTAGGCAGAGATCCCAAGTCCCTTGGCCCGAAAAGCATCAAATACGTTCTTACAAATATCCGCGTACTTATGTGTATGGAAAGGACAATCCTTACCCGTGATGCGATAATCTGTTGTCTGCGTATCCCACATACAGAAGCCATCGTGATGCTTCGTTGTGAAGTTCAAATATTTAAAGCCACCTTCTGCCGCAACCTCTGCCCATTTCTCAGGTTGGAAACGGAGCGGATTAAAGGTTTTATTCAGCCCGAAATATTGCCGCTTCAGCTCCGCCGAATCAACCCCCCAATCAATATCATCCCGTGACCAATCTCCATCCTTATCACTAAGCGCCCACGATTCAACAAGTCCAAGCTGCGAATAAGGTCCCCAGTGCATCATCAAGCCCAGCTTCTGATCTTTGAACCATTCCAGCTGATCTAATAGCTGCGAATCCTCCGGCTTAACGTACTCCTCCTCTGTGCTGTAATTGTGTACTCCTTCAACAACAATTTGCTCCTCGACAACATTAGCGTCACTCATTTGCACGACCTCCATGCAGCTCTTCTGAGGCTGCGATTCTATTGATTGGATACGATATATTTTTAAAATAAATTTGACATAAAAGTAAACATCCGTTATAAACATCCTATTATGGAAAATAAATAAGTATTCAAGCGCCGATCTATATTTTGCTATATTCATAGCTTGATAGGAACATCTCCATGTATATGCCATGAAAAGGGGAATTCACGTTGAACTATAACTATTTCAAATCGAAATTGTTTCTGAAATTCACCGGTTCGTATCTACTTATCCTTCTTATTCCGCTCATATTTGTAATCGTTTTCATTTACCGAAATGCTACCGATAATTTACAAAAGGAGATTGAAAACGCTCACTTTAATCAGCTCACCCAAATTAAAACGGTTGTTGATGGACGCATGAATGATTTAAGAGATATGGCGTCACGGATGTCATACGACGCTCGTCTCGCTCATTATCGCATTCTGGATCCTTATGAAAGTCGTGACGCGATAGCGGCACTAGATAGCTACAAATCTTCCAATTCCATTGTGGAGGATATATTTCTGTACTATCATCATGACCCTAATATTTATTCCAACCATGGCATGTATAGCCTGGATGTATTTCGTAGCTCCTATCAGTTTGGAAGCTGGAAGAATGATGAACTTGTGACTGCTTTAAACTCGTCCAAATTTCCATCCATTCGACTTACGAACATGCTGAATCAAAATTCACCACTCGAGCAATCTGTATTAACCTATATCCTGCCGATCATTCCCAACACCTCAGATCCATATGCTTCTGTCATGTACCTCATTAAAGAGAAAGAGTTGGCATATCTGATCGATTCCGTTCTCGGTAACTATCGAGGATTAACGTATATTTTTGATAATCATGGACGTGTTTTATCCTATAGTGGCCATGGAGATACAGCTAGCCAACAGGATATCCAACGGTTATCAGAGCTTCCACCCGGCATACATAATCTATCGATAAACAACGAAGATCATTCGGTTATTTCCGTCACATCGGATGTCAATGGCTGGTCATATGTGACTTTAATGGCGAGTAATCAATTTTTCAGTAGCGTGCTTAATGTTCGGAGCTTCATCATTATTTTATTCATTGTGATCGCCATTGTAGGAACGGCCATCGCTCTATTATTCGCTCGGATGCAATATCTTCCGATTGCTGAGCTCGTTCGCTTCACGAACAAAAAAACAGATACACCGGCCTCCGGAAATGAGCTCGAGTATATACGAACAACATTACAGCAGTATAGCTCCAAGGTTGATCTCCAAGAGCCCTATGCACGCAACCATGTTCTCTCCATGCTATTAAAGCATGGGCATGCACAAATGATGACGCCTGAAATATTCGATACCTTTCATCTGCACTTTGACCAAAGTCATCATTTTGTCATGATGATGGGCTGGGATGACTTAGAACAGCAGCATCTTCAGGCGCGACAAGAAGTACATCTCAAGCTTGCGTATATTGAATTTTCAGCGCTTGCTGCACAAGTATACGGTGTAGAGCTCCCGCAATTGGATCAGCTCGCACTCATTGTGAGCTTACAGCTCGAAGATGATGAGGCGCTCGCTGCACAAATCGTTCACATCGTGGATGCGATCCGTGAATATACGCTAGGCATGATGGATATCCACCCGATGATCGGCGTAGGTAAGTGTTATGAGAGTCCTCAGCAGCTTAATCAATCCTTTATTGAGGCTTGCTCCGCCTTCGAATTGCGTAAATCGACCGAGCATGGAACCACCGTGTACTTTGAAAAGCTATCCAGTGCCCATGATCAAACGGTGTTACTCCCTAGTAGCGAGCTATTAAAGCTTGCACAAAGCTTGAAGCAGGGCAACTACGAAGTCGCCAAACAAATTATTCACACAGCCATCCATGGGCTTGATAATAAACAACGATCTACCCTGCTGATGCGATGCGTATTGTTCGACCTGCTGAATACCATGCTCAAAACTGCAGTTGAGCTAAAGATGGATAACATGATGCAGTATGCTTCTCCCCATTTCATGAATGGTCCCGTCCATCTTATAGAGCAGAATTTCTACCGTTTAGCCACTCAGATTTGTACACAGGTAGAGCAGACGCATAAAAAAGAAGAACATTCACTCATGGATCATATCGTTGCTTTTATCGACCAGCACTATATTGATCATTCACTTAGCCTTGAATCTGTTTCTGCTGCGTTTACGATTTCACCTTCCCATCTCAGTCGTTCATTCAAGGATAAGGTCGGCATCAACTTCGTCCAATATATTTGGCAAAAACGATTAGATAAGGTCAAGGAACAGCTCGTAATAACAAGTGATCCGTTAAAAGATATTATCCAGCGCGTCGGCTACCTCGACACACCAAACTTTATTCGAAAATTCAAAAAGGAAACCGGTTATACCCCGGGCCAGTATCGACAGATGAATAGTAATCATCCCAATACTGAGCCTAACGATACCGTATAATCCTTCCTCGCTTAGGGTTCATCATAACTTCCCGGTCATGCCTAGCATGACCGGGAAGTTTTTCAAAATATGAGAATGTATAAGCTTCACAAATTATTTGCCAGCAGCCCATGTATCGTATGCTTGTTGGTACGTCGATACGAGCTTCTCATACCCCATTTTTTTCATTTGAGCGATATATTTGTCCCAATTGGATAATGGCTCTGCGCCTGTAACAAATTTCGCTTCCATTTCCTTCACGTATTTATCCAAATCGGAACGGAGTGTTTTGATTTCCGTCTGTTGGTCTACCGTCAGGAATACCGATGGGAAGGGAGCCTTTGCAATAGGTGTAAGCTTGGTAGCTGTTTCTTTGTCAATCCAGTCATCAAAGCTAGTACGAAGTCCTAGCACATAGCTGTTCTCGTATGCGCCTGGTGTATTAATACCATAGTTTGGCGTGATGGTACCGCGGTATTCTTCACGATCCTTGCCATCTGGAACAGGCAGCCATTCTTTTTCACCCGTTGCTTTATCCTTGTATTTGAACATCGTTCCTTCAGGTCCATACGTCCAGAAGGAATACCCTTCTTCGCTAAATTGGTAATCAATCCAACGCATACTTGCCTCAGGATTCGGATTCGTATTTGAAATCGCGAAACCGCCGATTGTATTAATACCAGGATGCTTGCCATATACAGGTGTTCCAGCAATATCACTAGATACAGGCTGCATCATCGGGTTATCTTCACTCGGTTCACCACCAAGCGTGAAGTATGGGAAATAATCGGAGAATAAGGCCACTTGATTATTTTTACCTTTCGCTACCTTCTGATCATTGGTTTGTGAGAATGTCTCATGATCCAGTAACTTCTCGTTCCACAAGCGATTCAAGAAAGTTAAGTATTCTTTGTAGCCTGGTTCAGCTTGTGGAAAGTGTACTTTATTATCCTTATCTGTGTAGATATCCTCATTGTACATGCCCCAAAATCCGAAGAAGAACATCCGTAAATCATCTAATTTCACAGAGGCTAGAGGGATCTCATCATCTTTACCGTTACCGTTCGCATCTTCCTCTTTTACCTTCTTCAAATAGGTGTATAGCTCTTCTGTTGTCTGTGGCAATTTGTTCTCCATACCGAATTTCTTCAAGAACTTGCCGTTATACCACATCGGTCCACGGTACCATACTGCAGATGGTTGAATATTACGTAATGCATAGATATGTCCATCCGGTGTTGTCATTGATTTGCGAATATCCGGATTAGCATCAAGAATTTTTTTCAAATTTGGTGCATAGCCCTCATCAATGTATTTTTCTAAAGGTAGCAACAATCCTTGACTTCCGTAAGTAACTTGATCCGATCCTTTTAGATCCGCCGCATAGAAAATATCGGGAAGCGTACCGCTTGCAAATACTAAATTCTTTTTCGTCTCAAAGCTGTCTTGTGGGGCGTTTTGAAGCTTTAACTTGATATTCGTCATCTTCTCGTATTCCTGAATAACAGGCATCTTGTTCCAATCCTGACGTCCTATATCCGGTGCCATAATGGATAGCTCAATCGGTTTATCCACGATAGGAAAGCCCGTCTTATGAACCTCTGTGGCTGTGTCTGAGCCTTCTGTGCCTTCTGTGCCTTCTGTGCTTGCTGTCCCCTTATCGCTACTTGATCCACATGCAGTAAGAATAGACATTGACATGGAAAGAACTAACAACATGAGTCCAGCTTTACGATAAATCGTCATACAAAAACCTCCCCTTTGTTATTTGTATCTTAAGATCAACCCTTAACAGAGCCAATCATGACACCTTGCACGAAATAACGTTGTAAGAATGGATAGACAACAATAATCGGAAGCGTAGATACGATAATGACCCCATACTTGACAAGTGAAGCAATTTCTGCCTTGTTGTTCTGGGCTGCAGCAGCTGTCGCATCGATAATGCCACCTACTTGCGATTGCATTTCCTGAAGCACGAGAATCTGACGAAGCACAAGCTGCAATGGATACTTCGCATCATCATTCAAGTAGATCATGGCGCCGAAATAGCTGTTCCAATGCCCTACCCCGTAGAATAAGGCCATAACTGCGATAATTGGCATCGATAACGGGAGAACAATCCGCAGGAATAAGCGAATATTCGTCGCACCATCGATTTGAGCCGCATCTTGAAGCTCAGCTGGAATGGAGTTCGCGAAGAAGGTACGAGAGACAATAATATTCCAGATTGACGCTGCGCCAGGAAGTACTAGTGCCCACATCGTGTTGACCATGCCTAGCCCTTTTACCAACATGTATGTAGGGACGAGACCCCCTCCAATGAACATCGTTACCATGAACATCCCCATGAAAAACCCACGGCCTACAAAGTCCTTACGACTGAGTGCATATGCCGCTGGCATCGTAACGACCAAGTTAATCGTTGTGCCTAGCAATGTATACAAAATCGTATTTCCATACCCCGTCCAAATCTTCGAGTTCTGAAATACAATTTCATACCCCTTAAAGGTAATACCTTTTGGAAGAAGCCACATTTCACCGGAAGCAACCATCTTCGGATCACTGATGGATGCGCTAATAATATATAAGATGGGATATGCGACTAACAACAATGCAATTGTCACATACGTATAGGTGCAAATTAGAAATATTCGATCTCGCTTAGATAGCTTTATACCTGATACCATAAATTCCAACCTCCTTCTACCATAGACTGTTCTCGCTCGTACGGCGGACAATTTGATTCACCGTAATAAGCAGGATGCAATTCACAATGGAGTTAAATAAACCAACGGCTGTTGAGAAGCTATATTGCGCATCGACAAGACCAGATCGATAGACAAAGGTTGAAATCACGTCAGAGCTTGACATATTCAATGAATTTTGCAGAAGTAATATTTTTTCAAAACCTACACTTAACAAGCCACCCATATTCAGAATTAATAGAATGGTCATGGTCGGTATAAGCGTTGGAATATTGATGTGGCGAACACGCTGGAAGCGAGAGGCTCCGTCAATAATTGCCGCTTCATGCAAGCCTGGGTCTACACCCGAAAGTGCCGCCAAATAAATAATCGTCCCCCACCCCGCACTCTGCCACACGCCTGAGAATACATACATCGTCTTAAACCAACCAGGGCTTGTCAGAAACTGCGGTGCACTAAAGCCTAAGCCTTCAATGGCATGAATAATCATTCCGTTCGATGGAGACAAGAAGGTAATAATCATCCCCGCCATAACAACGACAGAAATAAAATGAGGAGCATAAGTAACGGTCTGAACAAGTCGCTTGAAGAAGCCATCCTTCACTTCGTTAAACGCAAGCGCCAGAATAATTGGGATTGGGAATCCAATGGCTAATTCATACAAGCTAATACTGAGCGTGTTCCACAGCAAATCCCAGAAATAATACGAGTTAAAAAATCGAATGAAATGATCAAAGCCTACCCACTCACTGCCAAAATAGCCTTTTGACGGTATGTAATTCTTAAAAGCAATCTGAATCCCATACATCGGTCCATAGCTGAAAATGAGGAAGTAAAAGAATGCGGGTGCGATAAAAATGTAAAGCTCCCAATTCTGCCAAATCTTCTTCCATGTCTCGTTTCTGCCCTTACGCTTTTCTTTCGGTTCTGAATTCACAGTTCGCATGTGTACGCTTTCCGTTTCATGCATCGCGACATCCCCTCCTTGTAGGTAATGATGAGAACACTCAGATCATCGAGTGAGCATCATTATCTGTTGCATTGTTATCTATCGCATTGTTGTTAGCGCTTACATTTACAATATAAACAATTGACCCAATCGTAAATATGTCATTCTCGCTTGTCAAAAATTACGTGTTGTAGTGCGGGAATAACCGCGTCACAACGCTATGTGGGCATCATGACAGTATGTCATTCTTGTGCTTTCTCGTTGATCATTTCGTTGTATTACAATGCTCACACCGCTGCACACAGGGCAATGTATGTAAATCTCCGCAGCATGTGTTTTTTTTGCGTAGTACAAGTCAATTCACACATAATCTAACGTTTGTTGACTAATAAATCATGTTTGTTATCTGGATGATTATCGCATTGCTCTTATACAATGAACTTGCATAAAGCGGTTTCAAGAGCGTGTGAAGTTACAAATGACATACATGAAGGAGTGAACGAGATGAGCGCAAAACCTGAACAACTGAAGCGTAGAAAGCGCTTTACTTGGAGGAAACAAGATTTTGAGTTAACACTGTTAGCCATTCCCACAACTATTTGGTACATTCTGTTCTGTTACTTACCTATGTTCGGCATTATCATCGCTTTCAAGCAGTTCAAAATTTCTGGGGGCTTTATTAGCAATGTAGTAAATAGTCCTTGGGTCGGTTTTAAAAACTTCGAATTTTTATTTAAATCCAATGATGCCTGGATTATTATCCGCAATACGATTGGGTATAACATCATTTTTATTATTACGGGCATCGTACTCCCAGTGTTGTTCGCGATCATGATTGGATTACTCCATAATCGCAAAGCCAGCAAAGTGTATCAAACGATGATGTTCCTCCCTTATTTCCTCTCTTGGGTCGTCATCTCTGCAGTCGGTTGGGCATTCTTCAGCTTTGACAAAGGGATCCTGAATCAATTTCTCGGCAACATCGGACATGATCCCGTGAATTGGTACATGCAGCCTGAGTATTGGCCTTACATTCTCGTTCTATTAAATATATGGAAAGGTATCGGCTATGGCATGATTATCTATCTCGCTACCATTACAGCGATCGATAGTTCGTATTATGAAGCCGCTGTCATTGATGGAGCCTCAATTTGGCAACAGACTCGCTTCATCACACTACCTTTACTCAAACTGGTGATCGTGATGATGTTCATCCTGTCGGTCGGACGGATATTCTATACCGACTTCGGTCTCTTCTTCCAGGTCACGCGTGATTCTAACTCCTTATATAATGTGGCCACGACCGTTGATGTCCTCGTCTATAAGCAACTGAAAAGCGCAACGATCGGTATGGCATCTGCTGCTGCATTTGTTCAATCCGTCTTGGGATGTATTACGATTCTGTCCGCCAACTGGATTGTGAAGAAGATTGATCCAGATAGCGCAATGATTTAGGAGGTAAGAACATGGCAACAAAAACCTATGAATCCGGGCTTGATAAGTTTAATCGAACAAGTAAAGGAATTAACATCCTATTTAACTCCATTTTTCTGGTCATCGCACTTGCCTGTGTTGTGCCTGTTATCGTCGTATTATCGATTTCATTAACCAATGAATCTTATATCCGAGACGTTGGCTACAGTATCTTTCCAGCCGATTTTTCTTTTGAAGCTTACAGTTTTATTGCCAAGCAAGGAACGATGATTCTACGTGCTCTAGGCACCTCGACCCTTGTCACTGTAGTAGGTACTGTACTTGGCGTCCTTCTTACAACATCGATGGGTTATGTTATTTCACGCCCGTCATACAAGTTAAAAAGCTTTCTGACTTGGATCGTATTCATTCCGATGGTTTTCAATGGTGGTCTCGTATCCAGTTATTTCATCAATGCAAACTTACTAGGGCTGAAGGATAGTTTCTGGGCTCTGATCTTACCGCTTGCAGTCTCATCCTTTAACGTCATTATTTGTAAAACCTTTTTCACAAGCACGATTCCAGATGGTGTAATCGAATCGGCAGAAATTGATGGTGCTAATCAAATTAGGATCTTCTTCTCGATCATATTGCCTATATCGCTACCTGTTCTCGCAACGATAGGATTGTTCCTATGCTTCAGCTATTGGAACGACTGGTTCCAATCCATGTTGTATATTGATAACCCGAATCTCTACTCGTTACAGGCGTTGCTTAACAATCTAATGACCAATGCCGATGCACTTGCCAGAAATGCTTCAAGTATGGGCGTTAGTTCTGCAGAGCTCATCGCGAAAATGCCTAAAGAGTCCGCGCGTATGGCGGTCGCCATCCTCATCATCTTGCCTGTTGCTTGTGCATATCCATTCTTCCAGAGATATTTCATTTCTGGTCTGACAGTCGGTGCAGTCAAAGGCTAAATTACGAAGTAAGCCAAATTTATACTGGTTTATGATATAGCAAACAACCAATCCATAGGGGGAGTTAAAGTGAAGAAAATCTTCAAGATTGCCTCAACACTCTGTATTCTGACATTAATGGGATCCGCCTTAGCAGCATGCGGTAGTTCCAACAACTCGGCTTCATCGACGAATGAACCATCAAAGAACTCTACATCAACAGAAGCAGCAGGTAAAAAGGATATTCCGACCCTGGTATGGTGGCAGATCGGTAATACGCCACTTCCTGCGAACTATAGTAAAGCGATTGACAAGATGAATGAATATACTGCGGAGAAAATCGGGGTAAAAGTCGATCTTCGCGTAGCCAGCTGGGGCGAATGGGATACGAAGATAAACACCATTGTGAACACAGGTGAACCATTCGACATGATGTTCACGAATAACACGAAGTACAGTAAACAAGTCGCGATGGGCGCTCTTACGGACATCACGGATTTAGTCCAAAGCGAAGCCCCTGATCTGTACAAATCCATTCCGTCCGAAGTATGGGATGGCACAAAAGTTGGCGGGAAATACTACGCAGTTCCAACCTATAAAGACTCATCTGTTTCTCAATATTGGAGCTATGATGACAAGCTCGTACAGAAATACAACATCGATTACCAGAACATTACATCGATGCAAGATTTAGATAAGCCACTTCATGATATAAAAGCTGGTGAAGGCAAGAGCTTCTACCCACTACGACTTATTCAAAGTGAAGCCTTCTCGGGATTCTTCAACAACTATGATGATTTAACATTAGGCTTCTTCCCTGTAGGTGTAAAAGTAGATGATCCTTCTCGCAAGGTGATCTCTGTTTTCGAACAGCCTGATGTCATGGCAAATTTAAAATTGCTTCATAAATGGTATCAGGATGGAATCATCAATCCAGATGCTCCAACCAAAACAGAAAAAGAAAAATATAACCCATTTGGTACGCAACAAGCCTTCCCAGGTGCAGAGATCGCGATGCAAATCAATGCGGGCGTAGAAAAATTTGTTATGCACAAAACATTTGGTCCACTTTATACGACAAGTACAATTCAAGGCTCCTTAAACGCAATCTCTGCGAATTCCAAGTACAAAAAAGAAGCTTTGAAATATCTGCAATTAGTAAACACAGATTCAAAGCTCCGTAATATGCTAGCATTTGGTGAAGAAGGCGTTGATTTCAAATATGTAGATGGTAAAGATAACGTTATCGAGCGCACAACGGATACATGGCCGCTCGCTGCTTACTCACAAGGTACCTTCTTCAATATGGCTATAACCAAAGGCGCACCTGAAGATCAATGGGACCAAGTGAAGAAATTAAATGAACAAGCTGTAGCATCCACTGTTCTAGGCTTCGCACTCGATGTCAGCGAAATTCAGACAGAAGTTGCGAACGCACAGTCTACATTTGATAAATATAAATACGAATTGCTAACAGGTGCTTCTGACCCAGAGAAGATTGTACCAAAAATGTTAGCCGAATTGAAAAAAGCCGGGCTGGATAAAATTATCCAAAAAGCGCAGGAAGAAATCGATAATTATTTCAAGTAAGCCATACACCAATACGACACATGGTATAGTTTGACAACTATACCATGTGCTTTTGTTGTAGAATAGGCAAGTTGTATTTGATTAAATAGATCCTTTTGTACTATATTCAATTACAACCAACATGTATTGAGGTGCCACATGAATACGTTTCTACGCATTAAAATTTATCGTAGTAAATTTTGGACCTATGTGATATTCATTCTGTTAATCGGACTGACGTTAGGGGCACTAACCAGTGCCATCGTCATCAATCAGTCCGTTGGTAATGCCCGCATCGAGGCTGCAAATGCCTTTTCTCGCACAGAGAACAACTTACAGAATGACGCAGATCGTATTGAAGCTTATATGCAGCGTATTTATTCAAATCAAGATTTGATGAACGATGCTAGCTATTTTCTGAGTCCAACCATTGATGAGTATCTTACTAAACGATTAAAGAACAGTACATTCAATCAACGACCGCTTATCTCTTTTCCTGAAGATGTGAAAACTTATCTGTACAATTGGGCGCAAGGAGATATTACACAAATTAGTGTTCATACAGTGAAGCAAGGCAATGTTATAGACTTTAATAGTAATGGCATTCCCCACTTCCAGTTTGGTCTATCCAATGATGATCTTATGTTTGCAGAGAACATTCAACGGGGATTTGTATATCGCAAAAAATTGCTTCAGCTTGCGGAGGGTTCCGCCGAAATTCGCTTTCAAATTAGCAGTGAGCAAATTTTCAGCATCGTTAATAATTATCAGCTTGGTCATGCAGCAGCTATTAATGCATCAGGAGAAGTGTATCTGATCGGCAACGACAATCCAATGTCTGAGCAGATTATTCAGCAGGCCATTGCCAATAAAAATACGCATGGTGTAATACTAAAAAACTGGATGTCTCCCATTTTCTATGTCACTTTTCCATCCAACAAATTTAATTATACGTTTGTTAGCACCATCAAATTAAGGGTATTGGTACAGCAGCATGCGTCTACGCTCATTTTATTATTTCTAGTTATTCTAACCGCCATGATCTGTGTTCTATTACTTGTTGTCTATAACCTGCGAGATGACGCACGATTCCTGCACCGTATTATTCAGTCAATAAAACGCGTGAAGACAGCGAACTTCACTCCAAACAAACCTGCACGCTATCGTCGAAATGAATATGGTATGATTGCACGTGAAGTGGATGACATGATTCACAAGTTAGATAAACATATTCGTAATGAATATTTACTGAAATTGAAACAGCAAGAAGCTGAAATGAAAGCGCTACAGCATCAAATTAATCCTCATTTTCTATATAACACCTTGGAGGTCATTCGCTCTACCGCATTAGTCAATCAAGATGCGCATACAGCTGACGCGATTGCTACCTTAGGTGCCCTTTATCGCGAAATGGTAAAAAAAGAGAACATTATCTCCATTGGAAGCGAGTTAGAGCTACTGCAAAAATATTTAAAAATTATGGAGTTCAAGTATCCTGACCACTTTTATTACCAGATTGATATGGAAGATTCGTTACTCAATGTACCCACCATTAAATTTTGGATGCAGCCTTTGGCGGAGAACTTCTTCATTCATGGCTTTGACAAAAAGAAAGAATTTAATTTATTTGTCGTCAAGGGTAGCGAAGATGAGCATTACTACAGATTGGAATTTATAGATAACGGGGTGTGGATTGAGGAAGATCGCTTAGCCGATATACGACGAATACTGTCCAGTAAACATGAAATGTCGACCAAGAGTATTGGCTTATATAATGTTTATGCGAGATTGAACTTTTACTATGATAAGGGTTTTTCAATACACATTGAGAACAATGATGAAGCAGGCGTAAGGATTTCTGTACAGATTTCTAAAGAGGTGACTAGAGATGTACAAACTGTTAATAGTTGATGACGAGCCACAAATTTTAGAAGGCATGAAACGAATTCTAGATTGGAAGCACTATGGATTTGATTATGTTGAAACCTGTGATTCGACGGATGCTGCCGTATCTAGAGCCGTACAATTAATTCCTGATATCGCTATTTTTGATGTATGTATTGGTAAAAATCTTGGTTATGATGCCATTCGACAGCTCAATGAAGTTCAACTTCCTACGAAATATATAATTATGAGCGGGTATAGTGATTTTAAATACGCTCAACAAGCAATCCGCTGTGGCGTCAAAGATTATTTATTAAAGCCATTAGAGAAAGAAAAGCTCCAGCAGGTTATCGAGAAAATAATTGTTGACGATCTTCATGGTAGCATTGGGGATCCACAGAGTAGCACTGCTCACTTGGATCCAGTCATGGGTGTTCCTTACGATTCGTTATCGAAGCTAGTAAATCGCATTTTGCTCATGGTTAGAGAAGATTTCAATCAGAATATTACCTTAAAATCTGTCGCCGATCGTTTTCAAATGAATAGCACCTATCTTGGGCAATTGTTCATTAAAGAAACGAATATGAAGCTTTCCGAATATTTAATGCTTTATCGCATGCAACGTGCTAAAGAGCTTATCCAGACCACGAATGAGAAAATCCATTGGATCGCATGTTCAGTCGGATATAATAACATGAATTATTTCTACACACATTTCCATAGCTATTACGGAAAATCTCCTTCCGATCTGCGCTAAAAAAGTTAGACAACGATTTGCTACCAAGAACGAGTCAAGGAGATGCATGTCATGTATAAACGTTGGTTTATTTTTGGCCTTTTTCTATTACTCATCATTCAATTAATCGGTTGCACCAAACATACAAAGGCTCCAATATCTAATAATGAAATGCCCGTTAACCTTATTTATTATACGATCGGCGAGCCGGACAAAGATCTACGTAAGGTGAATGACAAAATAAATGAGGTCCTTTTGCGTAAAATCGGCATTACGATCACCTATAACAAAATTGGCTGGCAAGAATACGCTAGCCGATTAAATACAATTATTTCATCAGATACCCCCTTTGATATTGCCTTTGCGCCGGACTACTCTACGTATGCAAAACAGGGAAAGTGGTTGAAGCTGAATGACTATTTAATGAACCAAGGCAAGGACATGTATGATGCAATTGATCCAATCTTTTGGAAAGGTGTCCGATTAGCTGATGGCAGCATTTACGGCATACCGACGAATAAAGAATTAGCCGTAGTTGAGCATTGGATGTATCCCGCTGACCTTGTAAAGAAATATCATATTGATATTACGAAATACAACACGCTAGAATCGCTAGAGCCACTGTTACGTATGATTCAAATGAATGAGCCCGATTACTTGCCCATGGAATTTAACCGGGATGCTCATAATTTCTTTAAGATGTATGGATATGAATATATAACGAACTATAAAATTCCATTAATGATTCAATCGACACAATCAAATGCTTCGATCGTCAATATTTTCGAAACGGATGTAGCCAAACAAATTTTAAAGACCGTTCGACGATACTATCAACTTGGCTTCATTAATAAAGATGCGGCCTTGCGTGAACCAAGTTCACTTCAGCGCGGGTTAAAGGTTTTCTGGAAATCCGCAAGCGGAGGCCCGCTATCCGACAGTGTTTGGAGTAAGGATCTGGGGTATCAAGTGGTCGCTCATCCGGTAACGCCAGAAGTGGCAACGACAGAATCCGTTCTTGGCGGTATGATGACTGTAAATGCAAATACGAAGCATCCCGAGGAAAGTATTAAATTTCTAAATTTATTAAATACCGATCCCGAGTTACGTAATTTATTCAACTATGGGATCGAAGGAGTCCATTACAATTTAAATAAAGAGGGCCAGGTTATCCTCGTTTCACCAAATTATACCGGGATACAGTATACACAAGGCAATTGGTTTATCTTAAAAACACTTGGCGGAAAATATCCTGATCCGCCGGATAAATGGGAACAATACAGAGCGTACAATGCTAAAGTGGTAGAATCTAAAGTACTCGGCTTTAATCCAGACCTTTCCTCGCTATCTGAGCAAGTCGATGAGATCGAAATCGTCTGGAATAAATATTATCCGATTCTCATGACCGGCAGCGTCGATGTAGATACCTTTCTGCCCAAATTCAATCAAGAGTTGCACGAAGCAGGTATTGACGACGTACGCAAAGCCATTCAAGCGCAGTTAAATACTTGGCAGAAGCATCAATCCAAGTAAGTTTTATCCTTTCATAGATTCATGCAAAAACCCCATGAAATGCTTCATGGGGTTTTTACACATCCATATTCATCAAATACTTTACGGATACAGGACCATTCCACCATCAGCAAATATCGTAACTCCCGTCACATAGCTTGCTTCTTGAGACAGCAACCAAGCTACAGGAGCAGCAATTTGTTCTGGTCTTCCAATTTGCCGTGAAGGAATTTTGTTCAATATTTGCTCAGTAATCTGCGGATCACTGAGTAATTTACCGTTCATAGGCGTATCAATTGCTCCAGGAGCAACGGCATTAATCCGAATTCCTCGATCGGCATATTCACGTGCTAATGATTCCGTTAATAGCTTTAATCCACCTTTGGACGAAGCATAATGTACATATTGGGGCTTAGGAATCTGTTGATGCACGCTGGATACATTCACAATACTTCCCTGCATATCTTTCTTCAGGAGATATTTGATCGTTTCTTGGCATCCTAGGAATGTTCCGCGCAGATTCACATCCATGATCCGATTCCACTCATCTACTGGTAATTGCTCCGATGGATATTGGGACTGTACCCCTGCATTATTAACAATTCCATGTAATGTTCCGAAATGACCTACCGCCACATCAACTAATTTTTTGGCAGTATCGACTTGTCCTACATCCCCTTGGCACGCAATACCTTGTCCGCCTGAAGCTTCAATAAGCGCAATCGCTTCCTCGGCTAAAACTTTACTTTGATCACTAGCAAAATTGATAACGACTTTGCATTTTTCTTTGCCCAAGCGAAGCGCAATCCCTCTACCAATACCTTGCGCTGCACCTGTGACAACAAACACCTTTCCCTGTAAATCGTCAAACATAGGAACATCTCCTTACACTACGTCGTATGACTTCCATTCATCAAGCTACTCCATGATAATGTCAATGCAAAGGTCTTTGTCTGCTGCGCCTTGATCTCAATGGCTTCACCACGTTGGATCGATTCCTGCAACCCCGCTTCATGTGAAGCCGAATTCGGTTCTACGCCCATGACATAACAGGCCCCATAGAATGGATAGTTTTGAAGACCGTTAAATTCTTGCCACAACCACAGGTTTGGCATCATCTCTACATCCCATTCTACACGTACACGTAAATCTATTTTATCATTTATTATCGTATAGCATCCCATCGTCAACTCTTTTAGAATCGCAAAATCTGTGGCTTTACCTGAAGGAACTTGACCAAGATCACAAGCAAGATCTTCGATCGGCCATGAAAACACACCTTTCTTCAAACGAGATAATTCCGAATCCCGCTCATACGATTCGACCGATCTCGCAGGTACTTCAAGCCGTGTTCCAGGTCCAATGAATGGCGCACCGAACGCGATATGCTGTCCCCATTCGGCATACAAATCTTGCTGCCCCTGATTCATAACGGATTCCTTCAACCCAATACATTGTTCTACTTCGTCTATCGTTACAATTCGTTCCATCGCATAGGGTGATTTATAGAGTCGTGTGGAAAATATGATCTGAACCTTTGTATCCGTTACTTCTCCAAGCTTATATGCCCAGGGTATCTGACAAGCCTCTCCGTGGAAGTTATGCATAACTCCATAGTTATAGCTCTCTTCTCCTGCATTGGGGAATAAAATTTGCCAGCCCCCAGGGTAGCCTTGTAACCAGCGCTCCTTAGACGTATGACAGAAATCAATGCGATTCCCTAGCTTGGAGATTCCCCAAGGGCTTTCCCATAATATATTGGTTTGATCAATACATATTTTATAAATATCTCCACCTTTCTCTGGCAGAAACTCTACGATCAATCCATTACCCACGACTTGTAAGACGTCCATCTGACCAGGGCTTGAAATGGTTCGAATGTCCATCTTACAGGATTCCGAACTTCTCGAACACCTCGGATACTTTCATCCCCTGCAAAATATGCTCACGAACCATATTCTCCCCGTTCACCTTCTCGAATGCTTTTGCAATCACTTCATCCTCGACTTCCTTCGGTACGACAACAATACCATCTATATCTCCGAAAATAAGATCACCTGGCTGAATCTGTACGTCACCAATTTTGATCGGCACATCAAAATCAATCACCTCATTGCGGGCATAAGAATCGGTTGGACGCGTCCCCTTTACAAATACAGGGAACCCTAATTGTTTGATTTTCTTTACATCACGGCACAAACCATCAATAACAGCACCTCTCCCGCCAGCGACCATCGTCGCAGTCGACATTAACTCACCGAAGAAAGCAGATCGCTCGGAACCCCCGACATCACCAACAAAAACTTCACCAGGTTGTATACCATCTAGCACTTCAATTTGCTTCTTATAGGCTTGAGCCGGTTTACGAGAGACGTCTGCTACTTGAACCGTTTTGGCGTAACCGCATACAACCATATCCGGGTCTAGGGGACGAATATGCTGTGGTAGTGCCTGGTTTCGTAGCTCTAGGCTATCCAAAATATCAGATATGACGGCAGAATATAGCTTTTCTTGCAATTGATCTAAATAGGCTTGATTTTTCATATGATTCATCCCTTTTCTATAATATTCATGCTCTTATTCTTGTTCAACTTGACGCATAATGGCACGCATATAACCTAACGCATACGCCATCCCTGCATGCCAAGGCGCATCGCAAGTCATTAATGGCGTATGATCGGGTATGAGTACACCTTTAAACTGATGCTTCTTCAATAAACGTAATGCTTTCAACATATCGATATCACCTTCATCGACAAAAACCTCTGTGTAATGAGGCACCTTCCCCTTTACATTACGAAAATGAACATATGAAATTTTATCCTGTGAAGCATATTGGTCAATCGCTTCATACACATTTCCGCTCACCATTTCTTGAATAGAGCCCATACAGAACTCAATCGAATTACTTTGGCTAGGAACAAGGTCTATCATTTTCTGATATTTATCAGGTTCATTCACTAATCGAGCATGTTGGCGGATTTGAGGCATCGGCGGATCATCTGGGTGTAATGCTAATTTGACCCCAGCTTCTTCCGCAACAGGCAGAACACGTTCTAGAAAATAGGCCAACCGATCCCAGATTTCTTGCTCCGAGGTTGGTGGGAGATATCCTTTATCTAATAAACTCGCATCATACGTCATATTCCACACCTGACCCAGAGGGATTGGATTATCTAACTCATTACTCTCGGGATGAAACGTGGATGTTAGCGCTCCTCCTCGTGCAGATGGCTTTTGAATATGTCCCCACACACCAGCAATACTGAAGTTATATCCGATTACAGGGACCCCTGCCCGGCCTACATTCCGTATGATCTGCTTAATATGTTCAATTTGTTCGTCGCGTTTTGGGCCAGCAAGTAACACATCATACCAATCCGATGGATTAAAATTTTCAATCGCTGCGAACTCAAGTCCTTCTTGATTAAGCTCTTCTTTTAATTTCACAAGATTCTCATATTCCCAGATCGGGTCATTTAAGCGTGCTACACCATAATTTCGTTGCCCATCCGTTGAAGGAAGTCCCTCATCATCAATATCTCCATAATAATTTACGAGATGGACAACAACCGCCTCACAGCCTGCCTGTTTCGCAAATCGATAATAATCTGTATGTAACATATGACGATATAAACCAATACCTAATCGCATGTCTTTACTCCTTTACATATTGTTCGTTAGATTGCCTAAACTAAAATCTGAAATATCAGCTTAAACATGCATAAACGACTACGTCGCTTTTTTTAAGGGCGAATAGCGTTTGTGCGGGGAAAATAAATCAGTTTAGATAGCGCCACCATTCTCTTTTATTAGAAACATCATATATTGCTTACTCTTCTCTAAGTGCGATACGAGTAAATGAGTCGCTTGTTCCAGACGATCATGCTTTATTTCCTCAATAATCTGTTCATGCTCTAGTAAACCTTCATTAGATCGATGTAAGTTCTGGAAATGAAATATACGTGAAATATACAGAAAGCTATTCAAGAGCTCATATTGATTTAGAATTAACTGATTATGGCTCATCGTCACAATTGCTTTATGAAACAGAACATCTGCCTCTAGAAATTGTTGATACAAAAATTGGGAACTATTCAAATGGGTTCTGGCACGCTCCACAAACTCTGTCAATTGCGTAACAAGCTGCTCACGATCTTCCTTCGATAGGTGTTCCATGCACCATTTCTCAATCATGATGCGAGCATCCATCACTTCAGCGATTCGCCCACTCGTTAATTGACTTACATAGGTACCTGACCGTGATACGACTTCAATAAGTCCATCATTCGCCAAACGATGAATCGCAAGCTTCACAGGAGTTTTACTAACCCCCATCTTCTCGCTTAAATCATTGAGATCCAGTCGTGCACCACCTTTATATTCCCGCGTAAGGATTTGATTCTTCAAAATTTGGTACACTTGCTCATTTAAATCTAGTCGTTCAATCTTTACATTCATAGGACAACTCCATTTGATTCAGGTTCAAACTGAAATATCAGATTTTAGATTCGAGTTCATTATAAGCTGCAGCTTACAGAAATTCAATACTTAATTACAGACTTTCGAATGTGTGCGCCATGCCTTCGGCGTTACGCCAATTAATTTCTTGAAGACCGTCGCGAAATGTTGGCTCGTCTTAAACCCAAGCTCCATGGCAATGTCTGTTATACTCAGCTTCGATTCCTCTAACATATGACAAGCACAGTCCATTCGAATCCGATCCATAAACGCTGTTGGTGATTGTCCGTTCGTTTCACGAAATACACGATAAAAGTGCGACTCACTTAAACCAATCTCCGAGGCAAGCTGTCCAATCGTACAGCGTTCAGATGGATTCTGTTCCAGTCTTGTCTTAAGCTCCAGCGTATACGCGTGCATATCATGCGATAGAGCATTGAGCGGTGTGTGATGCAAAATGCGTTGTAAAATTTCCAGAACTCCATGACGGATCTGAAATTCCACAAGCTCTGTATCCTGCTGGTTAATTAACTGCTTGACCCTTTTGAAATAATCTACGATTTCCTTGCTAACCAACTGAATACGAGGACAGCGTTGTATCCATTGTGCAAATACTTGACGTTCAGCATCATCCAGTCCGAACCAATTCGCATGCTGAAGCGGATCACGAACGATGATCCACCAGATCGTACATGGCCCAATATAATCAAAGCTAGCACGGTGACGTTCACCAGGTCGTGTATGAATGGTATGCTGTGCGCTCGTTGGGTGAAATTGTCCATTAACTTCCCACACTGCGGTTCCTTGCTCTATAAATACAAACTCATAAGCATCTTCGTGCACGTGATTTGTCAAAGGCATGGCTCTACTAAAATGGTCGTATCCCAGAAGGATCAGATCTTTAACATGGGCTGCAGGACCATCTTCCCAATCGATAAAATATACCCAGCGTTCACTCTTTATAGCGTCTGTCATCGTGTACACGCTGCCTCTCTTGTGATCATATTAGCTCATTCCGAATCGTATATTTGTTCATTTATGTTTCTGATCCTATTAGATACAAATTGAAAAGTCAAATGATATAAATTGTTTTAAACTGAAGTCGTAAACCTGAATAAGGAGTGATAAGCGTGCCACACAATGCACCACAGATCCATGTCGTATTCAAGACACATTTAGATATCGGTTATACCGATCTCGCGAAACATGTTACTGATCGATATATGAAACTATTTTTCCCGAGTGCGATCACAACAGCACAGTACTTTGATGAACATCCTGATCAAGGTTCTTTTATTTGGACAACGGGTTCTTGGTTAATTCATCACTTACTCAAACATGGAACAACCGAGGAGAAACAGCAAGTAGAGGAAGCTATTGCTAAAGGCTATTTAAGATGGCATGGTCTCCCTTTCACGACCTATACCGAATTATACGATGCCGAGCTACTAGATTACGGTATTCAAATGGCTACACGTCTTGACCAACGCTTTGGTATCCACACCATTGCAGCCAAAATGACGGATGTACCTGGTCATACACGTGCGCTGATTACACATATGGCCAAGGCGGGGATGAAGTATCTTCATTTAGGTGTAAACCCCTCAAGCCATGTTCCTCATGTACCTGAGATGTTTTTGTGGAGAAATCCAGATGGTTCTGAAATCGTCGTTCAATATAGTAAAGATTATGGAACGACCTTCAAAACAGAAGGCTTGAATGATGTTTTATACTTTGCTCATACACATGATAATCATGGTCCTTCCACCGTTGAACAAATTAAAGCGGAATTTGCTCAACTACGTGAGGCCTATCCACATGCGAATATCAGAGCGTCCACGTTGGATCAGTATGCGGAGAAGGTATGGGCCATTCGTGATACGTTACCGATCGTCGAAGAAGAAATTGGGGACAGCTGGATCCATGGATCTTCGACAGACCCCTACAAATTAGCTTGTTATCGTGAATTACTTCGCTTAAAGAGCAAGTGGCTACTAGAAGGTTCTCTTGCTGCAACCGACGAGGAATATTACAACTTCTGCTATGAATTAATTATGATTCCTGAGCATACATGGGGTGTAGATATTAAGCGTTATCTAGCAGATTACATCCATTATGATAAGGAAGATTTCCATCAAGCACGAGCGCGAGACAAGGTTGATGTGAACTTAAACCCACTTGAATATCGTTTTTACGAAAAAAATTCACGCGCTGAAATGATCGAGATGTTCGGCGTGGAAGCCGTGGAGAAGCTTAGTGCCCGCTCATTTAGTCTCATGGAGCAGTCTTGGCAAGAGCAACGAGATTATTTAGAAAGTGCCGTATCTGCACTAAGCGCAGAACGTCAGATCGAAGCACGAGCTGCTCTAGCCGCATTACGACCGGTTCGTCCACAGATTGCTGATGCGGATGTGACAATCCTGCACACAGATCAATCCTATACTTTAGGAGACTTTGAGGTCGTGTTTGAGGATAACGGTTCTATTATCAGTTTACTAGACCAACGTAATCGAGAGTGGGCTGGGCCGAACAACCCGATCGGATTATTCTCTTATGAGACTTTCTCCCAAGCGGATTATGATCGTTGGTACCGTGAATATCACGTGCGCTGGAAACATACGCATGTATGGGCAACCGGAGATTTCGGGAAACCAGGTATGGATCTGACGAAAGAATGGATAACGCATACCGTGACGAAGCCCAAACTGTTATCCTTGCAAGCGGTATGTGGGGAAGAACAGGATGTTGTCCTCGCTACATTAAAGATGCCTAGAGCAGCTAGTGAAGGAATGGGCGCTCCACGAGAATTGACCATCGAATATATATTTAAGAAGCACACTACTACCGTAGAATGTAAGCTTCAATGGTTCCATAAGGATGCATATCGCCTCCCAGAAGCAGCATGGATGAGCTTTAATCCGATCGTCAATAATCCAAATCAATGGAAGCTTGATAAAATCGGACAACTCACTTCCCCACTAGACGTTGTTAAAGGGGGAAATCGTAATATGCATGCGGTAGATCAGGGCATGTATTATGCGGCAGCGGACGGTCAAGTGGATATCACGACATTAGATGCCGCGCTCGTATCTCCTGGAGAACCACGGCTTGTGCAATTTGATCATACGTTTGCTTCACTTACTGGAGGGATGCATGTCAATTTACACAATAATGTCTGGGGGACAAATTTCCAGGCTTGGTACGAAGAGGATGCGTTATTCCGCTTCAAGCTGAAATTCCAATCTCATCTTTAATCATTAAATACCTGAGAGGAGCTTTATAATGACCACCCACAAACCATGGAAAATTTACGTCATTCAACATTCTCATACGGATGTTGGCTACACAGAACGTCAAGAGAAAATCCGCCAGTATCATGTCAATTACATTCGCCAAGCGTTACAAATTGTACGTGATATCGAAAGCGGTGATCGCTTAGATTGGAAGGGCTATAAATGGGTATGCGAAACGTTCTGGCCAGTTGAATCCTTCCTTTTAAAAGCGACGCCAACAGAACAAGAAGAATTCGCGCAAGCGGTCCAAAAAGGCTATATCGGTCTATCTGGAACTTATCTCAATTTCGGTGAGCAATTAAATCAAGAGATGCTCTCCGTCATGATTCAACGGATTACCAACTATGGTCAATCGATTCAATTCCCGGTACGTTCTGCTATGACTGCGGACATCACTGGCTTTGGCTGGGGATATAGTCAAGTCTTGGCCGATGCAGGGATTGAGAATTTAATTACCTGTATTCATACACATCACTCCATGTTTCCACTATGGAAGAAGCAAATTCCATTCTGGTGGGAAACCCCAAAAGGTGATCGGATTCTAACGTGGAGTGGCGAGCATTATATGTTCGGAAATGACCTCGGCTTAATTCCGGGTATCGGAGGTTCCTATACGATTCGCGATGATCATGATGTGCGAAAAGGCGTGTCCTTGGAAGTCGCTGAAGCGCGATTTGATCGATATTTAGAGCAATTAGTTGAAGATGGCTATACCTTCCCGTTAGTACCTGTCATGGTATCTGGGCTCCCTACAGATAATGGCTCACCGAATGCCGCATTAATGGATTTCGTAAACCAATGGAATGCGTTGCATGGGGATCGGATCTTGATTCAACCAGCGACACTGGATGATTTCTTTACAGATTTAAGAGCCTATGCGAACGAGCATCCGGAAGAAATCGTGACCTACCGAGGAGATTGGCCCGATTGGTGGACAGATGGCTCAGCGACTACCCCGATGCATGTTCAGATCTTCCGCGAGGCGCAACGCGTGTACACGAAGGTGAAGCAGTTAGATCCTGCCCATGAAATTGTTTCCCAAGAGCGGCTCGAAGCGATTGAATATGAGTTGGCTTTATTCGCCGAACATACATGGGGGTACCATTCCTCTGTGACAGAACCTTGGAACCCGTTCGTACAAGAGCTTGGCTGTCGAAAAGAAGCTTACGCCGCCAATGCGAGTGCACTTGCCCATACCGCATTATACGATATCCTTGAGGCACAAGGAGATGCACTATTAGGACCAGATCGCCCTATGAAATTTGAGTTGCATAACCCAAATAACTTTGTCCAAACCGATTATGCCCAATTAATTATGGAGGGCTGGTACATTACAGAGCTGAAAAATGGTTTTGAAGTACTCGATGAAGTGACTGGAACTGTCTATGAAGCGCAAATGGTGACGGCACACCGCGGGGTCATCATTACCATTCCAGTAACCTTGCAGCCGAATCAAAAGGTCCAATTGACGATCAAGGCAATCGAAGCGCATCCACCCGTAACAGCGTATCGCACCGATTATGTTGGATCCGATCGCATGCTGGATATTATTCCACCTGTTCCACCGAAGCTACATGTGACACCGAAATTTATCGAGTCACCTTTCGTTCGGATCGAATGGGAACTTGGGGCAGGGATTACGAAGTGGTTCGACAAAAGCAGTCAACAAGATTTACTACGGTCTGATCGGAAACACAATGCATTCTCCCCTGTCTACAACGTAACACAAGCACCTAATGAATTTGGCATGTATGATGTACGTCGTAAGATGGGACGAAATCGTAGAGGCGCTGATGCGATAACCTCTGTCGGAGCATTAGTTGATGTCAATATCGTTGGAAATGGTGCCCTTTATGGAAAAGTTCAATTGACCTATCGCGTGAATGGTTGCAGTCACTATTCCTTACTCGTCACCGTATACGCTGATCGCGCACGTGCTGATGTAGCCGTACGAATGCATAAGGAAAGTGTATGGGATCCAGAAAATGTGTACATTTCACTTCCGTTTGGGAGTGCTCCCGCTACTGGGCAAGATGCGCTTTGGATAGAAAAGACAGGCGCAGCCTTACGTCCACGAATTGATCAATTGCCTGGGTCCTTGGCAGATTTCTATTGTGTCGATGAAGGTGTAGCTTATGTCCGTGACACACGTGGTGTTGCCATTGCGATGCCAGATACACCGCTCATCCAGCTCGGTTCCTTAGACTATGAAGATCGACTATTGAGCGGACACCCTGGACTAGCGAATGATCCAGCCCATCTCTATTCATGGCCCATGAATAATTATTGGGAAACGAACTTTAAGGCGACACTAGGTGGATTCTATGAATTCCGTTACTATATCGCTTGGGGTGATGAGCTTAATACGCCAGAAGTCGCATTAGAGGCTTGTAAGAGTATGAACGCGGGTATCCTTGCATGGAGAACAAGTAAGTAAGCGAATAATCATTTTATCAGTTAGACGAATCACAAAGTCTTCCTCGAGAAGTACGGATTGAATAAGATTTGGAAGCATTTTAGACTTTCACATGAGGTCGCCTCTTTCTGTTACAGAGTCATTTGATGGTACAAATGATTCCACAAAAAAAGGCGTCCTTTTTGCTATGCTGTGATGTAATTTATTGGTTAATCAGCAGGGATGTTTTTATATAAATGTTCATTCTCTAGTAACCTCTGTAGAAAATAATAAATCTATTAACTCTCTTGCGTATACCCAACGTTAACTCTTAGTCCACCTGAGAAGTCAGGATAGAGAGAATCAGCCCATTCATAGACTTCTCGGGTAGAGACCAATATTTTATTTGCTTCCTTGTAATGCTCATTAATCCATTCAATATCCATTCGGAAACCTCCTCTTTTTGGAGTTCGTGAAAGGGTTAAGGATCCTGCCCGGAGCTTGTCTTAACCATTCCTATTTATTGACTTTTTGTTGTTCTAATCTTTGCTCTTCTTCTTTAATTTGACTTATATCAATTCGTTCAAACAACAATTGCAAATCAGTTACCTGTTGATAAGGGGGAACCGAGCGGGGCTTCCAATTCGGTAGTTCAAGCGATAGGAATCCCCTGATCTTCTCACAAGAAAACGGTAGAAACGGATGCAGCAAATTCGCCAAATTAGCGATAATCTGCACGCAAGTAAATATTGTATTATCACAGGCATCCCGATCCTCTTTTACCTGAATCCAAGGTTTTTGCCGATCAAAATACTGATTTGCCTTACGTACATAAGAGAAAATATACTCCAGCGCATCCTTCAAATCTCCGACCTCAATGAGGCGTCCTGACTCCAGATACAAGAGGTCAATGTTATCGCTCCACACCTTATCTAACTTTCCACTTGGCACTATCCCTTCATAAAACTTCTCTACAAAAGCCAATGAGCGATTCACAAAGTTACCAAATGCTCCAAGCAGCTCACCATTATGACTATAAATAAACTCTCTCCAGGAAAAATCCGTATCCCGCTTCTCAGGACCGTTGGCAATTAAGAAATAACGTATAGAGTCAGGATGATACCGCTCTAGAATATCAGGTACCCAGACTGCCCAATTACGGCTAGTTGAGAACTTCTGCCCTTCAAGGGTTAAATATTCACTGGATATAATCCGATCCGGTAAATGCAGATCTCTGGCTCCTAATAAGACGGCTGGCCATATCAAGGTATGAAAAGGAATATTGTCTTTACCATGGACATAATAAGCGGTAATGTCCTCTTGTTCCTCTGACCAAAAATCCTCCCAGCTCCCCCCCGATTGTGTGGCCCACTGCTTGCTGGCTGATAAATAACCACTTACTGCCTCAATCCAGACATAAATCTTTTTATCTTCAAATCCAGCTACAGGAATATCTACGCCCCAAGATAAGTCTCTGGTTACTGCCCGATCCTGAAGCTCCTCCTTCAAATATCGTTTGGTCAGTTTTATTGCATTTTCCCTCCAGTGTACTGCTTCGTCTACATACTCCGTTAATTCAGATTGAAATTTAGATAAGCTAAGATAATAATGTTCTGTCGGCCGTTCTGTAGGCGTATTCCCACATAATTTACAGGCTCTGTCTAATAAATCGGCAGGATCTAGAATCGTAGAACAATAATCGCATTGATCTCCCCGCGCCCGCTTGCCACATACCGGACAAGTCCCTTCCACATATCTGTCTGGCAAAAATCGCTGATCCACCTCACAGTAACATTGCGCTATAGTTTTTTTATATAAATGTCCATTCTTTAGTAACTCTATAAACAACTCTTGCACGACCTTATGATGCTGCTGTTGATCCGTTCGAGTATATAGATCATAACTAAATCCCAGCTGTTCAAAACATTTCAGAAATTCTTCGTGATACCGGCTGGCATAAGCTCCAGGTGTGATTCCTTCTTTTGTAGCCTGAACCGCTACAGGTGTGCCATGACAATCGCTGCCTGACACATATAAAACTTTATCCCCCTTGCTCCGAAAATAGCGTGCCAGCACATCACCAGGCAACACACTTGATAATCTTCCAAGATGTAAAGATCCATTCGCATACGGCCAAGCACCACCTATAAACACATTACTCATTAACCTTCTCCTCCTTTTTTAGACAACAAAAAAACTCCCATCCACAAAGGACGAGAGTTCTACTCACGTGTTACCACCTAATTTTATAAATGCCTCATGACATTTACCTCTTCAGGTACGACGTTAATAAACGTTTATACCCTAGCACTGTAACGGATGCAGGTTCCGGCGCAGCCTACAACCCAAAAGGTTTCGATGCGCAGCTCTGAGACCATATTCCCAAGGTTTTTCTTTACTCCTTTTCAGCGACCGGAGCTCTCTGTTGAAAGAATTGCCGTGGTACTCTTTCTCTTCTTTGCTTTTTAATATTCAAGTTACTGGAAATAATACTTAATTTGTCGAGTAAAG
Organism: Paenibacillus sp. FSL K6-0276; assembly: GCF_037977235.1. Taxonomy (NCBI): domain Bacteria; kingdom Bacillati; phylum Bacillota; class Bacilli; order Caryophanales; family Paenibacillaceae; genus Paenibacillus; species Paenibacillus sp. FSL K6-0276. The sequence goes on from NZ_CP150276.1 coordinate 3,717,955, forward strand.
TCAATGCGAAAGATCAAGCACTTCGTAACATTTTTTTGTTGTTTCCCGTCTTGTTAATATAGATAAGTTAAAAGGGGGGCTTTTAATGAAAAAAATAAGCATTCTTATACTATCGTTCCTAATAATAACAGGGATATGGGGTTGTTCCGATAATGAAGTCAGGTCCGTACCCAAAAGTGAACCTTATACTTCCGAAGAAGCCATCCGTAGAGGGGATATTGTTTCTATCGAAAAAATATACAACCTCGACAAATTCGAGCAATTCATAAACAATATCTCCAGCAAAAAAGCAGACCAAATACGCGTTACAAGTTACACAGATGAGGGCGATCCCATTTTTAAGGATTTGAAGTTTGATGGCAGCTTAATTAGTTATAGCTACGATACTTCTAATGATGAATTTGGTGGGAGCAACACAGGAGTTAGAACCGATACCTGCTCCGTGGTGGGGAGTACAGAAAATACACAAGGTGAAATTATTTATTCGATCAGTGGTTGTACAAATATAAATCCTGAAATAGATTACTACCTTCTGCGCACAACAAAATGAATTGGTTTAATAAAAAAGACCACCCAATCGTACAATTGGATGGTCTCAGTGCTTTAAGTTATTTCATGATTTTGCAGATATCATTCGTGAATTGAACAGGATCACTAACCTGCAATCCTTCGATCAGCAGGGCTTGGTTGTACAACAGGTTCGTGTATAAACCGAGCTTCTCTTTATCGTTCTCAGCAGCTGCTTTCAAGGACTGGAATACTTCGTGATGGATGTTGATTTCGAGTACCTTATCCGCTTGAACCTCTTGGCCATTCGGCATCGATTTTAGAATTTTCTCCATCTCGATCGTCAGCTCGCCTTCTGCTGAGAGGCATACTGGATGAGTCTTCAAACGTTTGGAAGCTTTAACATTCTTCACTTTGCCGGACAAGATGTCCTTCATCGCTTCAAAAAGTTCCTTGTTCTCGTTCTCTTCCGCTTCCGTTGGCTTGTCTGCCTCGTCTGCTTCGATGCCTAGGTCACCGCTGGATACCGATTTAAATTCTTTTTCCTTATAGGACATAATCATCTTGATCGCGAATTCATCAATATCATCCGTAAAGTAGAGAATTTCATATCCTTTATCCGATACAAGCTCGGTTTGTGGAAGCTTCTCGATTCTGTCGATCGACTCTCCGGAAGCATAGTAGATGAACTTTTGATCTTCTGGCATTCTTGAAACGTACTCGTCCAGCGTAACCAGCTTCTTCTCAGTGGAGGAGTAGAACATTAGCAAATCTTGAAGCGTGTCTTTGTGCATACCGTAATCGTTGTACACACCGAACTTGAGCTGTCTGCCAAAAGCTTTATAGAACAGCTCGTATTTTTCTCTTTCATCCTTAAGCAAGCTTTGCAATTGACCCTTCACTTTGTTCTTGATGTTCTTAGCGATCAGGGTCAGCTGACGGTCATGCTGGAGCATTTCTCTGGAAATATTCAGAGAAAGATCCTCTGAATCCACCATACCTTTTACAAAGCTGAAGTAATCAGGCAGCAGATCTGCACATTTGTTCATGATGAGTACGCCGTTGGAATAGAGTTCAAGACCTTTCTCATATTCCTTAGTGTAATAGTCAAACGGAGTATTTTCTGGGATGAACAAAATCGCATTATAGACGACAGCACCATCTGCACTGATATGAATATGTTTTAGCGGCTTGTCGAAGCCGTAACGTTTCTCAGCATAGAAGTTATCGTAATCTTCAGTAGTCAGCTCGTTTTTGTTCTTCCGCCAGATTGGCACCATGCTGTTCACGGTTTGCTCTTGAACAACTTCCTCGAACTCGTTCTCGGTGCCTTCTTTTGGTTTCTGCTCCTTCACGTCCATTTTAATTGGGAAACGGATGAAGTCAGAGTATTTTTTGATGATGGATTTCAGGCGATATTCTTCCAAATATTCATCGTATTGATCTTCTTCGGTATTCTCTTTAATTTTCAAAATGACATCAGTACCTACAGAATCCTTCTCGACAGGCTCGAGGGTATAGCCATCAGCGCCCTTAGACTCCCATTTAAAGGCCTCGTCGCTACCAAGCGCCTTACTGATCACTGTAACGTCATCTGCCACCATAAACGCAGCATAGAAGCCAACCCCGAACTGACCTATGATGTTGTGTCCATCTTTAGCCTCGTTCTCTTTCTTAAAAGCAAGGGATCCGCTCTTCGCGATCGTTCCCAAGTTATTCTCCAGCTCTTCTTGCGTCATTCCGATACCTGTATCAGAAATCGTCAAGGTTCTGTTCGCCTTATCGGCTGTCACTTTAATATAATAATCTTCTTTATTGAAGACCAGGCCTTCATCGGCTAATGCTTTGTAATAAATCTTATCAATCGCATCACTTGCATTGGAAATTAGCTCGCGCAAGAAAATTTCCCGTTGTGTATAAATGGAGTTAATCATCATTTCCAGCAATCTTTTCGATTCGGCTTTAAACTCTTTTTTGGCCATGAATAAATAGATCTCCTTTCAAAATAACCATCTTGTCCAACACAGAGTGATTAGCACTCCAATGTGTTGAGTGCTAATTCTTCTTTTTATATAACATAAACTGATTTTGAATGTCAATATTTACAGCGATTTTCTTTACATAATGCTATCTTTTGCATACAAATTTAGAATTTCATCGTTAATTAACGATCCACCCCTGACGGGAGTTAACTAATGATTTGCAAGTAGCATTTGGGTTAGAAATTGCAACGGTTGAGACTTCCATTTCTTAGGGTGCATCAGAAGCTGCAGATCAAAGTGAATTTCCGGATGTGCGAAGGGCAGCTCGGCCAAGTTCCCCCGCTCAATTTCTTCCTCTGCAACAATTTTCGGCAATAATGCAATCCCAAGACCATTCATGACACAACGTTTAATCGCCTCCAGATTCGAAAGCTCAAAACCTATGCGGAATATAATACCGTGCTCTTTTAACAAATTCTCGAACAGACTCCGGTAAATACAGCTTTCCTCAGAGACAATCAATTCACAATTATTCAGATCCTGTAAAGTTACAACATCCTTTTGAGCAAGCGCATGATTGACTGGTGCTATTAATACAAGCGGTTCCTCTCTGATAATTGTACGCTCCAGTAAAGAATCAGCTGTGGTCCGATCGAGCATCAAGCCGATGTCTACTTCCCCATCTTTTATTTTGGCTACAAGGTTAGCTTCCTGCATAGTTTGCAGATGGATATCAAGTTTCGGGAATTTCGTCCTTAACTGCTGTAGGTAAGGTGGCAAGTAGAATGCAGCTAAAGAATCTATCGTACCAATGGTTAGCGTGCCTCCTATTTGCTGGGCGATGGTTTCTTTAGAACGATCATACAGATCCAAAATCTCCACGAACAGCTTCAAAAGCTCTTCTCCAGGCGGGGTAAGACGCAGCTGTCGACCATGCCTTTCTATTAAAGGCACTCCATATTCCTTCTCTATTTTCTGTATTTGCATCGTAACACTCGACTGGGCGTAACCTAACTCTTCAGCAGCACGTGTAAAGCTCTGACGTTTAGCCACCTCACGGAATGTTCGTAAATAGGTTAAATCCATAACCTCACCCTAACATCAATATTTTTGATGATCCACATCATTTATTATAGCTAACGACGATGCAACATTCCATGGTAAAGTGTATGTAGAGGAATTAAAATATTTTGGAGGCCGATAATTTATGCTTACAGAACAACAGATTTATGGAATTTATGTCCCCGTGGTTACCCCGTTCAATGCTGCTGGTGAAGTTGATTTGGATTCGTACCAGCGTTATGTAAAGAACATTATTAACAACAGCATACAAGGTCTGGTCGTTAATGGAACCACCGGTGAATCGCCAACTGTAACCGTAAATGAAATGCAGCTTCTAGTAAACACTTCCCGTGAGCTTTTACAATCTACATCTATCCCCTTAGTAGTCGGTACAGGAACCAATGACACAGCTTCTACAGTAGCACGCACTGAGATCGCAGCTAACCTTGGAGCTGATTGCGCACTAGTAGTCGTCCCTTATTATAGTCGTCCTTCGCAAGAGGGCATCATTGCACATTTCCGCAAAGCAGCAGAAGTAGGCATTCCGATCATGGCTTATGACATTCCAAGTCGTACAGGTACCGCTATGACCATAGATACTGCACGCACAATCTTAGAAATGAATAATGTTGTCGGTTTAAAAGACTGCTCTGGCAGCACTAAAATGGTTACCGAGTTAGTCCGTACGGGTTCCAAACCTGTGCTTGGCGGCGACGATTCACTCTTTTATGAAATGCTTAGCTGCGGAGCAGCTGGAGGCATGTTGGCTACTGCGAACGTTTATCCTGCAGAATGTGTCCGTATATACGAAGCCTTCAAATCGGGTCAATTAGACTTGGCAAAAGAAAACTTTGAACAACTGCTGCCAATCATCCGCCTCTTATTCAAGGAGTCCAATCCCGCTCCAATCAAATGGATGCTTAGCCAGAATGGCCTAATCGCATCAGATACGCTTCGCCTTCCTATGACTTCCATCAGCACAGCGCTTCAGCAAGAACTCAGCTCCTATGTTCAGGACAGCACGATCGAAGCGACCGCATAAGAGAAAATACAACAGCCGTTATTCAGTGAGGAACTGTTTAGCGGCTGTTTTTTGTTGTAAATTCTCAGTAAAAAAACCATCAGAATTCTCTGACGGTTTTGAGACCTTACTATTAAGAACGTTCAGCGTTCAAAATCAACTTATCTGCTGCTCGTTTGTCTTCCTTTTGTGAACCACTCGGATTTTGGCTTCAATGGAGGGTTAGACTTAGGCTTTGCTTTGGCTGGTTTAGATGCCACTGATTTTGATGCTGATGGTTTAGCTGTTGATGGTCTGGAATTCGATGGTTTAGAAGCTACTGATTTCGAACCTGACGGTTTCGAAGATCGTTCTGTCTTCATTTGCGTTTTGCGAGACATCGGATACGGATGATCCTTCACTTCAGGAATCGATTTTCCGATCAATTTCTCGATATCTTTAAGGAACGGAAGCTCTTCAGATTCGCAAAAAGATATTGCTGTTCCGCTCAATCCCGCTCTACCGGTACGACCGATTCGGTGCACATAGGTTTCTGGAATATTTGGTAAATTGAAATTGATTACGTGAGATAGCTCATCAATATCAATTCCTCGTGCAGCGATATCCGTAGCTACAAGAACGCGGGTTGCGCCACTTTTAAAATTCCGTAATGCATTCTGCCGATCATTCTGAGATTTATTGCCGTGAATGGCTTGAGCAGAAATGTTCACCTTCGCTAGATCGCGTGTAACACGGTCCGCACCACGTTTAGTCCGAGTAAACACCAAAGCAGAAATGATGGATTTATCCTGTAACAAAAGATTCAATTGATTTTGCTTATTTCCGTTCTCTAATAAATAGATTGATTGGTTGATTCTCTCCGCAGTAGATGAGACAGGTGTGATTTCTACTTTTACTGGATTCACAAGCAATGTTTTGATCAATTTGGAAATTTCAGTAGGCATCGTTGCCGAGAAGAACAGTGTTTGTTTCTTCGTAGGCATTTTGGCGATAATTCTCTTCACATCATGGATAAAGCCCATATCTAGCATCCGGTCAGCTTCATCTAAGACAAGAATTTGGACATACTGCAAATCCACACGTTTTTGATTAATTAAGTCGATGAGTCTACCTGGTGTTGCAATAAGAATATCAGCACCTTGATTCAGCGCACGCTCCTGCACTTTCTGTGACACACCGCCAACAATGGCAGCAGAGCGGATATCTGTGTATTGGCTATAAGCCTTTATGTTATCAGCTATTTGAATCGCTAGTTCTCTTGTAGGTGTTAAGATCAACGAGCGAATGCGTCGCACATTATTGGTTTTGTTTGGACTTGATTGCTCGCTCAATAATTGAATGATGGGTACGGAAAATGCAGCTGTCTTTCCTGTTCCCGTTTGGGCGCATCCAAGTAAATCTCTACCCTCTAATACAGCTGGAATCGATTGTTCCTGTATTGGTGTAGGTGATGTATAGTTTTCTTTGCTTAAAGCCTTTAAAATCGCAGGCATAATATTCAGTTCGTTAAATGTCATTGGGTCTCCTTAATTTCTAATACATATATTCTTAACAATAAATCTTTTTGTCACGTCATAAACAATAATCATAACACAATTAGTCACGTAATAATAGATATTCTTTATCATCACACCAATTTTCATTAAAAATCCATTTCAGCATACATCCACTATACTCATACAACAGCAGTATACTTCTCGTGTTCTTCTGAGGGGATCTCTTATTGAGTGATTGGACTCAGACGCCCTTATTTTGGGGATTCGTGACTTTTTACCGCGCTATCGGACTCAGTTGCAGCTATTCATGAAAATGAAGCCCAAATCAGTATGGATATAAGACAATAAGAGCTATGCATTCCGATACGTTCAAGCAGATAAGACACGCAAAGTTTTTTCGACCGCAGGATAAATAAAAAAAGCGAAGGATTTCTCCCCCGCTTCTTATCATTCGTATGAAGACTAGTCTACGATTTCAGCAGTGTCGCCATTGTTGGCACCAGCAGCATTAGCTTCGTCAGTATCAATATGCATATCAAGTTTGAAGCTGTCGGATACACGAGCAATTACGTTCTCCAATACGAGACCGCGGTCGCCACCGAGACGAACTTTAAGCAATTGCTTATCCGCAATGCCCCAAGCTTCAGCTTCAGAAGTGTGGAAGTGAATGTGACGAGCTGCGATGATAACGCCTTGTTCTAATTCAACTTCACCAGCAGGTCCTTTAAGCGTAATGCCAGGTGTTCCTTCAATATTTCCAGATTCGCGAACTGGAGCTTTCACGCCAAGTGCGAAGGAGTCAGTACGGGAAATTTCTAATTGGGAAGCCGGACGAGCAGGTCCCAAAATTCTTACCTTGTCAAATTTACCTTTGCTACCGATAACTGCTACTTGTTCGTTTGCTGCAAATTGTCCTGGTTGGGAAAGTGGTTTGAACTCAGTTAATTGATATCCTGGGCCAAACAGAGCCTCCACGTGCTCCTGCGTAAGGTGAATATGTCTAGCCGACACACCTACGGGTACAGTCTTACTCATAGTAAAGTCACTCCTTGTATTTTCTCTAGTATCTGTACAAGCCATTAATCATTATACATCTTATTACCCCAAAATAAAAAGGCCTGCATCATAACGAAGGCCTTTTTTTCGACAATTTATGTTTTTTGAACAAGATTGTCATGGTTTAGACACCTGAGAGGGCAAGTTTGTGCCTAAATAAGATGACGCATTCTCATACATCCAGCCTTTTACAGCATCCTCCGGATAATAACGAAGTAGCTGCTCTATAAGTTCAGGGTATTTTCCCGGGTGCTCCAACTTCTCTACCCAAGTATCAATCCCGTCAAAATCAGAACCAAACATCATATGCTTCTCTCCACCAAGGCTACATACATGTTCAATATGCTTTAACAAATCTTCAATACGAGCTGTTCCATCATCACTTACAAACCACGGATAAAAGGTCAGTCCCATTCTTCCATCCATTGCAATCAAAGCTTTAATCTGTTCATCATTTAAATTTCTAACATGCCCACATATAGCTGCAGCATTCGAATGGGAGGCAATAAACGGACGATTGCTTAAATGAGCCAACTCCCAGAACCCCGCTTGCGACAAATGCGACACATCCAGCAGCATTCCACTTTCGTTGCAACATTCTATCAGCTTTCTCCCTTTTTCCGTAAATCCACCATTACGCTTCTCTAGCACACCATCTGCTGCCCAGTTCGCATAATTCCAAGTCACACCAAGAAACCTTACTCCAAGTTCGAAACAGAGCTGAGCATAAAACAAGTTCCCTTCTAAGCCGTCTACGCCCTCCAGAGAGAGCATTGCTTGTGGAGATGCGCCTACTAATCGATTCCCCACTTGCTCCTTCCACCGTAACCACTGAAGCCCATCTGTGTTCACTATCTTTTGTCTAAAGAGATCAATTTGCCCTAGAACATGTTCAAAGCTAGGTTTACCTCTGGTAGTTGAAAGATATATTGCAAAACATTGCAACTCCACTCCACCAGAAGCCAGCCGCTCTGCAGTAACATCTAATCGAGGATCATTGTCAAAATTAATATCCGGAGAGGCTTGCATTTTGCTTAGCACATCACAATGGAAATCCGCTACCTTAAGCTTATCAACCCTCATTCTACAACCTCACTTTCTCGCAGTTCCAGCCGTTCATTTCATTTCCAAATGCCTATTTCAGATACTATGCAAAAAAACGTTAGACTATAAATCAAAAGCAAAAAACCCGTTTACAAAAGTAAACAGGTTCATCCGTTCTATAGGTCTATTATCTGGGTTCTACAATCAGTTTAATCGCGGTTCGATCTTCTCCATCAATCACGATGTCTGTGAACGCAGGAATGCAGATCAAATCAACTCCGCTTGGTGCAACAAATCCCCGGGCAATGGCAACTGCTTTGACTGCTTGATTCAGTGCTCCAGCTCCAATAGCTTGTAATTCAGCCGATCCACGTTCACGAAGAACACCTGCTAATGCGCCGGCGACGGAATTTGGATTGGATTTAGCTGATACTTTTAATACATCCATAGTAAGTACCTCCCCTGGGAAAATAATGGTGTTCTTCCACTACTTTAGATGTTATTCGCGAGAGAAGAAATAATTCCTTCTTTTTACGGACCACGTCTTCCAAAAATGGTATAAAAGATACTCTTTTCCGATATAAAAAATATCACACTTTACCCTAACTCGGCGAAATTACCCGGATTAAACTTCACTCTATCCTACTCTTAGCTCATAACCCATTCATCTTCACGAAGACGTATCTTCTCCAGACGAGTTGCCGCACCAGTACTCTCATCTATTTCTGCAAATAAACCGTGAAGCTGCCACTTGCCTTCATCGACAACAAATCGTGCCGGTAGTTGAGTAGTGAACTTATAAAGTACCGCATCTCTTTCCATACCCAGAATTCCTTCGCTTGAACCAACCATTCCCGCATCGGTCAAATACGCAGTTCCTCCTGGCAAAATAACATCATCATTCGTTTGAACGTGAGTATGTGTCCCTACTACAATCGATGCGCGACCATCCATGAAATACCCCATGGCGATTTTCTCAGAAGTGACCTCTGCATGGAAATCAACGAGTATACATTTATGATCTCTACGAAGTTCTTCAACAATTTCTTCTCCAACACGGAAAGGACAATCAATAGCGGGTAAAAACGTCCGCCCTTGCAAATTTACTATAGCCAGTTCTTTACCGTTACCTTTAACAACTGTATAACCTCTTCCTGGTGTTCCTGGCGGAAAATTGGCTGGACGAATAATCCGAGCCTCGTCGTCGATAAACTCAAAAATATCTTTGTTGTCCCATGTGTGATTCCCCATGGTTATACCGTGAACGCCCCAGTTAAAAAATTCATTAGCGATCGCCTTGGTGATCCCTCTACCGGCAGCAGAATTTTCACCATTAACAATAATAATATGTGGCTGATATTTACTTTTTAATGAGGGTAACATCTCACGAAGAGCCTTTCTGCCAACATTACCTACGATATCTCCAATAAATAGTACTTTAATGATTCTCTCCCCCTAATCTTAACCGCTATATCTAATGGATAAGACCTCATATTGAAAGAAAAAAGGCCCCGCTTAGGGGCCAATTTTCATCAAATATAAGAAAGTATAAGTTACATCTTATCCCTTAACCTTATATTCCACCTATTTAGCGTATTCAACAGCCCGTGTCTCACGAATAACGGTAACTTTGATATGTCCTGGATAATCCAGTTCACTTTCAATCATTTTCGTAATATCGCGAGCAAGACGGAATGCCTCTGCATCGTCAATCTTCTCTGGCTGTACCATCACGCGTACCTCACGGCCCGCCTGAATAGCAAATGATTTCTCAACGCCTTCGAACGACTCTGAGATTTCTTCCAGTTTTTCTAGACGTTTAATATACGTTTCCAGTGTTTCACGGCGAGCGCCAGGTCTTGCTGCCGACAATGCATCAGCTGCACCAACCAACATAGCAATAACCGAGGTAGCTTCGCAATCTCCATGATGAGACGCGATACTGTTGATAACAACCGGATGTTCCTTATATTTCTTCGCTAGTTCAACGCCGATCTCAACGTGCGATCCTTCTACTTCATGATCCAGCGCTTTGCCGATATCATGGAGCAATCCTGCACGTTTTGCAAGCACGATGTCTTCCCCAAGCTCACCGGCCATCAGTCCAGTTAAATAAGCAACCTCCATGGAGTGCTTCAATACATTTTGACCATAGCTCGTACGGAATTTCAGACGACCCAGAATCTTGATCAAATCTGGATGCAATCCGTGAACACCCACTTCGAAAGTAGCTTGCTCACCATATTCGCGAATCCGTTCGTCCACTTCTTTGCGGGATTTCTCCACCATCTCTTCAATCCGAGCGGGATGGATACGTCCATCAGCCACTAGCTTCTCAAGTGCCGTACGGGCCACTTCACGGCGGATTGGATCAAATCCCGACAAAATAACTGCTTCCGGCGTATCATCAATAATGAGGTCGATACCTGTAAGAGTTTCCAATGCACGAATATTACGGCCTTCACGACCGATAATCCGACCTTTCATCTCTTCGTTCGGTAACGTAACAACTGAAACCGTTGTTTCCGCTACGTGATCAGCTGCACAGCGTTGGATAGCGAGTGTGATGATTTCGCGGGATTTCTTATCCGCTTCCTCTTTCGCCTGCTGTTCAATTTCTTTGATCATTTGAGCCGTTTCATGGCGAACTTCTTGCTCAACATTGCTAAGAATAATACTTCTTGCATCTTCGATGCTCAAATTGGAAATACGTTCCAATTCAGTGACTTGGTTTTTGTAAATAACATCAATTTGCTGTTGGGTTTCATCAATTCGTTTCTCTTTGTTAGCTACTTGTTCTTCTTTTCTTTCAAGCGATTCCATTTTTTTATCCAGAGATTCTTCCTTTTGCAGCAAACGTCTCTCTTGCCGTTGGATTTCATTCCGACGTTCACGAGTTTCTTTCTCAGCTTCAGTACGGATTCTATGGACTTCGTCCTTAGCTTCCAATACCGTTTCTTTCTTCAGCGCCTCTGCGTCTTTCTTCGCGTTCTCCACGATGACTACGGCTTCTCTTTCTGCGCTTTGAATTTTAGCTTCTGCAAGGGATTTACGAATAAAATAACCGAACCCAAAGAATAATGCAGCTACAACGAGAACGATAATGACCCAGATCCATGCTTGCATCTGTTCACCTCCTCGTTGGTTCCTCTCCAAGGTATATCCCTGGGAATTGTGCAGTTGTTAAACTATCCGTTCATCACCATACAAAAAACCGGTAAATAACCGATTGCCATACTGCACATGCTGCACATGCACACTGCCCGCCTTATCCGGCGATTACATTTCATATGAGTTGTACGCGAACCGTTTAAAAAGTCTCCTTTTTGGGAAGGAAAAAGGATTCTTACTTTATGCCGACTCATGTTATATTTTATTATTTATAAAAAGACATTGTCAAGAGAGTCGATATGCGCATTAATGTCAAGAGAATCAGTGAGTCTAGTAAAATTCCTCATCTTCACCCTCATAATTGTCTTCCTCAAGTAAAGTATTGATCACTTGTCGCACCATATCGCCCGAAAATCCACGCCGCATTAAGAAGGCTCCAGTCTTTCTTCGTTTATCTGTGGCTTCACCACGGATGAGATTCCATTTCTTACGTCCAGTCTGAAGTGCACTCTCTAGTTCTTGTTCAGGACTAACATTCTCCAGTGCTTCCGAGATCAAGGTTTTGTCGATTCCTTTCTCACGTAGCTCTTGGCGGATCCACATTTTCCCCTTTCGCTGGTTCGTAATGCGTTGCTCCGCCCACTGCTTAGCATACAAGGGGTCATCAAGAAATCTTTCCTGCTGTAGCCGTTGCACCACTTCCGCAATAATAGTCTCCCCTATTTCCTTCTGACGTAAACGGCGAGTCATTTCCATAGCGGTTCGTGGCTTTCGTTCTAGATAACGAAGCCCTTCTACATAAGCTCGTTGACGCTCATCAGCTACAACAATTTCCTCCAAATCAGCCTTCATAAAAGAATTTCCAGTAATCATCCGATATTTAATCATGACGTCTTCGTGTACAGTCATGTTATAGGCTCCGAAATGTATGATATAACGGTGGTCCGATTTCTTCTGACGCTCTACCTTAGTAATTTCTAAAAGTTCACCATCAGGAAAATCAGATAGGACCTGTTCGTCCTGCGCTTCAGATTCAAAATCCATATCCAGTTGTATTACCATAGTGGCTTGTCACCTCGTAGCTATATCAGTTGTGTTCTTTCATTCATTGCACTTTTAAGAAAAGACACCCTGCAACAATCAATCACAGGGCGTCCTATTTCTTAATAAATTATTCTATTTCGAGAAGCAGCTTTTCTTCTTCTTGTTCTGCAATGAGTTCTGCTTCATTCGGTGCAGCAACAATAGTGGACAAATTACTTGCTTCACGGATCTTGTTCTCAATGATGAGTGCAATATCTTGATGTTCCTTCAAAAACTGTTTGGCATTCTCACGTCCTTGACCCAGACGTTCGCCCTCATAGGAATACCATGCACCGCTCTTATTCACGATGTCCATTTCAGTACCGATATCTACAAGACTTCCTTCTCTGGAAATCCCTTCACCATACATGATATCAACATCTGCTTGCTTAAATGGAGGTGCTACCTTATTCTTCACAATCTTGATCTTTGTGCGGTTACCTACGACGTCGTTACCCATTTTAATACTTTCGACACGACGTACATCCAACCGTACGGAAGAGTAGAATTTCAGCGCCCGACCACCCGGAGTTGTCTCAGGGTTACCGAACATAACACCAATTTTCTCACGAAGCTGGTTAATAAAGATAGCAATCGTATTCGATTTGCTAATGGCACCTGATAGCTTCCGAAGCGCTTGAGACATCAAGCGAGCCTGCAACCCGACGTGAGAGTCACCCATATCGCCTTCAATTTCGGCTTTAGGAACCAAAGCGGCAACGGAGTCAACGACAATAATGTCTACAGCGCCACTACGAACAAGTGCTTCAGCAATCTCAAGTGCCTGTTCACCCGTATCCGGTTGGGAAAGCAACAATTCGTCGATGTTTACGCCCAAGTTACGTGCATACTTCGGATCGAGCGCATGCTCAGCATCGATAAATGCGGCTTGTCCTCCATGTTTTTGCACTTCTGCAATAGCATGAAGAGCAACAGTTGTTTTACCGGAGGATTCTGGTCCGTACACTTCAATAATACGTCCCTTTGGAAGTCCGCCTATACCTAACGCAATATCAAGTGCCAAAGATCCGCTAGGTACAACTTCCACTTGCATATGAGTGGATTCTCCCAGTTTCATGATCGAACCTTTACCAAATTGTTTTTCTATTTGACGAAGCGCCATATCAAGCGCTGCACGACGATCTGACAATCAGACCACTTCCTTCACTGTTTATAATAATATAATAACGTGTTTTTGAGGTCTTGCCAAGCTTTTTTTCGAACATACATTCGTTTTTTTTGTCTTCGACGTTAATTATCCCTTTTATTGTAAGCCTCCCTCCGGATATAGAAGTTAACTAATTTCTTCACTTCACCGGACATCAACGACTTATGATCATAACCGAAAATAGTGATCAAAATCTCTGCAGATATACAAAAAACCGCAGCAAAGAAATCTCAGTGCCACGGTTCTTCCGTATGTTTCAATTATAACTGGGCTAATCTCCCATTACAAGTCTGAACCCTCAAGAGGTGTCTCCACCTTGCGTTCCTCAAGTCTGCGCCATAATCGATACAGCAGAGCTTTAACAGTACGTAGTCGGATATTTTCACGTGTACCTTTAAGATTAAGCTCATATACCTCTGTCTTACGCCCCCGTTCAGCTAGGCCAATAAATACAAGTCCAACTGGTTTACGTTCAGAATACCCTGGTCCTGCTACACCTGTTACAGATAAACCGAAATCGCTGTCCGCGATCATTCTCACCTGATCAGCTAATACCTCGGCAACTTCACGACTAACCGCCCCAGGAGCATCTGGTCCCTCCAAAAAGGCACTTGGCACATTCAGAAGTTTTTTCTTTAAGTCGTTCGAATAACAGACGATTCCTCCTGCAAACATTGAAGCACTGCCTGGGATGTTGGTTATACTCTCCATCAGCAAACCTCCGGTGCAACTCTCAGCCGCACTTAAAGTCAGACCTGCATCCGCCATCCAATCCACAATCAATTGCTCCAGTGGCACATCAATATTCGCATACAAATGATCTGGTAAAATCTCTTTGATTTGTTTCTCCAGAACCTCCAGCTTTTTGAAAGCTTCATGCTCGGAAGGCGCTTTTGTCGAAATACGGACGGTTACCTCTCCCTCTTTAGCATATGGAGCTATTGTTGGATCCGTCTGACTATGAATAAGATCAATGAGCTTATCCTCAAGCAGCGATTCTCCGATACCAGCAAATTTAAGCATTTTAGAATAAAGTGGCATTTCGGTCGTCAGTGCGTGCTGCTGAAGCCACGGTACAGCATTATCTACGAACATCGGCTTCATCTCACGAGGCGGACCAGGAAGCACAATATAATATTTCTTTTCATGTTCAAAAGCAATGCCAACAGCAAGACCGATCTCATTTGGCAAAGGTGTTGTTCCTTCAATTATAAGTGCCTGTTTACGATTATTCTCCGTCATTACGATCTTTCGATCATCAAAGAAACGTTGCACATGATCCATTGCCAAACGATCTATATGGAGCGTTCGACCTAAAGCAGCAGCCAGTGCGTCTTTCGTAAGGTCATCCTCTGTCGGACCAATTCCACCTGTAAAAATGATAACATCAGCTCTACTTTGAGCGATCTCGATGGCTTGCTGCAGGCGACTACTGTTATCACCAACTACGGTTTGAAAATATACATCGATCCCAATAGCAGCTAGCTCTATAGACAAAAACTGGGCATTACTATTCACGATTTGACCGAGCAAAAGCTCCGTGCCTACTGCAATAATCTCCGCTTTCATACCTGACTTTCGCCTCCTCGTTATAATGTAGACACACTGCTTTTAGGGTTTAAAAAAGGTAATAGGTACTTCACCTATTACCTCTCCTATATATGGATACCTAAAATACTTAAGCATTATGCAGCTGTAACAGATCCTTATTCTTCACAAAATAATCAACCCCAGAGTAAATAGTGATCAAGGCTGCGGCCCAAATGGCAATATCGTCTACAGGAATACTGACGAATTGAAACGGGAAATTGTTCAACAACAGCAGTGAGATCGCTACAATTTGTACAACCGTCTTTATCTTACCCCATTTACTGGCGGCAACCACTTTTCCCTCTAACAGTGCTATCTGGCGAAGCCCGGTTACTGCAAACTCACGACTAATGATAACAATTGCGATCCATGAATCGCATCTGCCCAGTTCCACGAGTGAAATCAGAACTGCGGAAACTAACAGCTTGTCCGCTAGCGGATCAAGGAGTTTACCGAGATTGGTGACCATATTATATTTCCTAGCTATGTAGCCGTCTATTCCATCCGTGCTGGCTGCAAGCAAAAAGATCACAGCGGCTACCAAATGATTAACAGATAGCTGAAACGAGCCCCAATGTATCGGTTCTGGATAAAAATTGAAATCCACCAGTAAAAAAAACATCATAATCGGGATCAGGCAAATACGTGCTAGCGTGATGCGGTTGGGCAAATTCACTGAAGTTCCTCCCCTAAATCGTACATACAAATTGCCTGAGTCAGGCTCATCTATTTCTACTTAAGCAAGTATATTATAGCTATAAATAAGTGTCAAAAAAAATACAAAGCACCCCGCATAATGGTGCTGATGAGCACTGCGGGGTACAAAATTCTATTTTAAGTTGTTGAACTGCAGGTCCAGCGGCAAATCAGCTTTACGCAAAATCTGGATAATTTGCTGCAAATCGTCGCGACTCTTACCGGTTACGCGGATCTGATCTCCTTGGATCTGGCTCTTCACCTTCAATTTTGAGTCACGAATCAGGATATTAATCTTTTTCGCATTCTCCTGATCAATCCCTTGCTTAAGTCCTAAGCGCTGACGAACACTTCCCAGGGATGCTGGCTCTACTTTTCCGAAGTCCAAGTTCTTCAGCGTGATGCCTCTTTTCACCATCTTCGATTGTAAAATATCAATAACAGCATTTAACTTATATTCGTCCTCAGAGGCGATAATAAGTGCGTCCTTCTCCAGCTTCAGACTGCTTTTACTGTTCTTAAAGTCAAAGCGGTTGTCAATTTCTTTCTCAGTTTGGTGGATAGCATTAGTTAATTCCTGCATATCCATTTTAGATATAATATCAAATGAACTTTCTGAACTCATAATTCCACGTCCTTTGTACTTTTAGTCTGCTACTATTATAAAAGAATGGTACCCTTAAGTCTAATTTTGGATAATATGTACCTCACCCGACACAGAAAACAGCCCCACAAAGTGGAGCTTTTCCTTCGAAATGAGTTCTGTTCATCATAACCCCTAGTCCAGCTACAATCCAACTAACGATCATAAGAATGTACACCTCACTTTGGCTAAGCACTGGAAACAATCTTATGATCTCCGCAAAGCCAAAGTCTATGCCCCGTATTTCTTATTGGCCTGTTCCATTAGTCTGGCCGGCAGTATCAGTGGTTCCTTCATTCTGAGTGGCTTTACTTCCAGTGCCATCATCCAGTTTAAGCAGTAGTCGGGAAGAAGTCTTTTCATCTGTAAGCACTTGTCCATTGACAGTAATCTCAGTAGCTGGTGAATAACCAGATTTTATATAGATTCCTTCACTTCCAAGAACAAAGCTCATACGATCTCCTGCCGCTGTATTACCAAATGAGAGTTTCTCACCTTTAGAGTTCTCACCTTTATATACCTCAAGCCAGCTTACCCCAGTAGCAGAAATCTCAACCTTAACTTCGCTTCCAGACGGAGCTGAAACCTTGAATTTTGTTGTTTTACCTGACTTCCCATCCGGTGTAACTGTAATGGATTGCGGGGAAGGCGTTGGTGTCGGTACTGGCGTAGGTTCTGCAGTAGGCTCAGTTGTTGCCTCTTCACCTGCCGAAGAAGTTGGCGCCACAACTCCTCCTCCCGAAGCTGGTGGGGATGTTTGTGCTGTCGTAGGGTCCTGCTGTTCATTCGTCAGATTCGTCTGATCAATCTGAGCAGGATCCGGTTTGTTCAAACTAGAAGCATAAATGTAAATCACAACAATAATCAATATTGGGAATGTCCACATTAGCACCGTTGGCAGCCATTTTGCATTCCGTTCTGTTTCTGGTCTACGGCTGCGTTTTTGAATCACCGTCTCCATGGCCGTATCTGCGGGAGGTGCAGGTACATTTCCATGCTCCTCGAGCAGTTCGTCAGGACTAATACCTACTGCCTCTGCGTACGTTTTGATAAACGCCCTAACATAAAAACTTCCTGGAAGCACCTTATAGTCTCCAGACTCGATGGCTTCCAAATACTTTTTGCGAATTTTCGTTACTTCCTGGACATCGTCAAGACTCATCCCTTTTTGCAGACGCGCCTCTTTCAATTGCCGGCCCAGTTCCGACATACCATCACCTCCTGTAAGTTTCATGAATCATCATTTGTGTTCTATAGATCATCACTGTAGCTCGTCGTGAATGACTCGTACAATATTTCTTCATTTGGATTATTGCGAAGCTCGATAATAATATCAAAATCATCATAACTGTACTCAGATTCCCGCACGAAAATATCTGGATGCTCAATAACTTTCGTACTTGGCATGCTCATAACATTTTGTAATAAATTATAATGCTTTTCATTAGAGCGAATTGTACTAACTATACCATCAATAATAAATACATTATGTGGATTCATCTCATCTTCTGCCAATTGACTGCGTACCGTCTGACGTAATAGTGTCGAAGAGACAAATGTCCACCGCTTCATCGCGCAGACACTGCCAGCAATAATTGATTCCGTCTTTCCTACACGGGGCATACCTCGAAGTCCTATTACCTGATTTCCATCTTTTTTAAACAGTTCCCCGAGAAAATCGACCAATAGACCAAGCTCATCCCGGGTAAACCGAAACGTCTTCCGATCATCTGAATCCCGTTCAATATATCGCCCATGGCGCACAGCCAGCTTGTCTACAAGTCTTGGTGACCGCAGAGCTGAAACTGTAATATTATCAACTTTCTTGAGCATTTCGCCCATTAGCATTATTTTGTCATCATCATTAGTCTCCAGCAACATTCCGCGAGTTTTTCCTTCAACGCCATTAATCGTCAGAATGTTGACTTCTAGCATCCCTAACATTGAAGCGATATCACCAAGCAGACCGGGTCTGTTCTTGTGAATCTTGTATTCCATATACCATTGTTTATATTCCACTTGTACACCTCATAGATTCCTTTTCCCTGCACTTTGATATACATCAAAAAAATGCCGTTCAGACAAAGCGGTCTGAAACACGGGTCATGTTAATGATATATAAAATAAAAATGAAAGGCAAGGTCAGTCCTGTAATAATTGCAGAAAAGCTCCCACAAGGGGAGCTTTTCCGCAAGCTTAGGCGTTGTTTTTCGCCAGCCTGACCATGAGTTTAGCAATCGTCTGCTTTTCTTCATCGTTGCCGACATCCCATAGCTCTTTAATCGCCCGGTTTTGAGAGTTTGCTGGATCAACTTTTTGATCGAGAAATTCCCCGATTTCAAAAGCCAGCTTTGAGATCGTGTCTTCACTCATCCCAAGTTTCTCCGCCTGTACGACCCGATTGCCTAAAAACTTCTTCCAGCTGTCGAAATTTTTGAGTATGCTTGCGTCTGGTGTCATCTTAAATCCTCCTTCATGGTTACGGTCAAACACCTGCATACAGGCTGTAAGCCGCCTTACGTGAGATTTAAAAACAACACTTATAATATGTCTCAGACGCTAAGTTCTTATGCTGGAGCTTTTCTCCAATCAACATAATCATCAAGTAATCCATCCACCGTTCGGACTAATAATTTGGCCAGTAATATACCCGGATTCAGGCAAAGCCAAAAAATAAATTAGTGAAGATATTTCATTAGGAGTAGCCAAACGTCCTGCTGGAATTTCATCCTCTAGCATACGGACTTCATCCGCTTGTAAATTGGACAACATGTTCGTATTAACCGCTCCTGGAGCTACCGCGTTAACGGTTACGCCTGATGGAGCCAGCTCTTTGGCTAAAGCCTTTGTAAAGGCATTCACTCCACCTTTACTGGCCGAATATGCTACCTCGCAAGAAGCTCCGGTTATTCCCCATACGGAAGAAACGTTGATGATTCGACCGTATCGCTGAGACACCATGTAAGGCATAAAAATCTGACTGCACATAAAGGTTCCCTTCAAGTTAATGGACATAATATCATCCCATTCTTCTTCGGTCACATCAGCCAGCATTCCGTAATGCGATTTACCGGCATTATTGACAAGGATATCCGGCTGCATCCCATTACTCTCAAGCTTTTCAGCCATACGTACAATCTGACTGCGATCCTTCATATCCGCATTTACTGTCATCACCTTAGCTCCAAGGGCCATACAACGCCGAGCGACATCATTAGCAGCTTCATGTGAGTGCTTGTAATGAATAACAATATTCATCCCTACAGAGGCAAACCGCTCTGCAATGGCCCCGCCGATCCCGCCGCTGCCCCCTGTCACAAGGACCGTCATTTCACCTAATGGTTTGCTACTCTCTCCCAAAAGTGCCACCTAAGGACTCACCACTAGCGAAACAGCCAGCTGCTCCCAATCTACATGGGCATGTAAACGCTCGTTCACTTCGGCTAAAGTAATCGATTCGTAAATAGGCAGAACTTCAAACAGGTCACCACCGCGGAATTGGTAACGAGTAAATTCATGTGCGATACTTTCAGGGGAGTTCAGCATGCGTAAGTATCCGCCTATTTTCTTTTTCCGTGCCCGTTCGAAATCCTTCTCAGCAAAGCCAGAGTTTAAGATCAGATCTATTTCCTCTTTAATTCGTTTTAAAAGCAAATCCGGGTCCTTAGTGTCCCCACCCATTGCAGAAAAAGCATACTGCGGAGAACTATTAAACTCATGTCCAAAGCTGTCTGAGATCAATTCCTCATCATATAGTTTTTGATACAAAGCAGTGCTACTACCTACCAACAAATCAAGCATTAGCTTGGTTGTCAGGTCGCGTTTCAGAGCAGCTTCACCAGTTAGACCATCTACCTTTTCCTTGAAACCAAACATGATCTTTGGCATCGAGACGGCAAGTTTACTTTCTAGGCGTTTTGAAGCGACTTGTTCTGGTTCATCCTCAAAAATACGTTTGATTTCACCCTGCTTATCGTAAGTTTTTCCGTTCTGGTTACTGCGAATCAAGGAGAACACCTTCTCCGGGTCCACACCACCAACCACGAACAACAGCATATTACTAGGATGATAAAAAGCGTTATAGCAAGTGTACAGCGTTTCCTTCGTGATCGTACTAATCGATTCTACCGTACCAGCAATGTCAATCCGAACAGGATGCTTCGAATACATCGCTTCAATATGGCCAAAATACACGCGCCAGTCCGGATTATCAGCATACATATTGATTTCTTGACCAATGATCCCTTTTTCCTTTTCAACATTCTCGTCTGTAAAATAAGGTCGCTGAACAAAATCAACGAGCGTACTAAGGTTGGTCTCTATATTCTCTGTTGCTGAGAAAAGATACACCGTCTGGTCAAAGCTTGTAAAGGCATTGGCCGAGGCACCATTTGAAGCAAAGGTAGCAAAAATATCTCCTTCCGGCTCTTCGAACATCTTGTGCTCTAAAAAGTGAGCTATTCCATCAGGAACAGTGGTCTCTTCTCCACCTGCGACATGAAAATGGTTGTCAACGGAACCGTATTTAGTAGCAAATGTAGCATAGGTTTTTTTGAATGTTGGTTTCGGCAGCACATATACCTGAAGCCCGTTATCCATAACCTCATGATAAATGGTCTCTTGAAGTCTATCGTAATGAATCTGTTCCATCGTTATTCCTCCTTCCCTGTCAAGAAATAAATCGTATCCAACTGAACGGTTTCGGCGGCGGCTTTTACATCTTCAGCACTAATTTGTTCCACCTGTTGCAAAAGCTGATCCGCTGTCCGTTCTTTTCCTGACAACTGGCGGTTGAAATCAAATGAGATCATCTCGAACGCAGAATCCTGAATTTCGGAAAGCTGGTTGCGGATCATGGCTTTGGTCTGACTTAGCTCCAAGTCACTGATGTCGCCAGCTTTCATCTCTTCCAGTTGCTTCTCAATAATTTCCACGGCTTTGCCGTAATTTTGCGCTTCGATGCCTGATTGAATCGTTCCGATGCCCTTGTGACCGTCATATCGAGACGAAGCATAATATGCAAGGCTTTCCTTCTCACGTACGTTAACGAAAAGTTTAGAGTGTGGATACCCTCCTAATATGCCGTTGTACATAAGCGCGGACGCGTATGTATCATCCTTATAAGTAATAGAGGTACGCAGCCCCATGTTCAACTTGCCCTGATTGACATCCAGCTTCTCTTCTACCGTCCGCACCTCATTAACGGATACAGGTATAAACTTAGAGCTATATAAGCCCACCTCGGACTGAACCCGACCGAAATGAAGCTGTACCAGCTTTTCTACTTCCTCAGCTGTTGTGTCTCCCACTACATAGAGATCAAGAATGGCTTCATCCAGCCAAGAATTATAGGATTCATACAAACTTTTCGGGGTAATGCGATCAAGATCCGCTCTTTGCCCCAGAGGGTGAAGACGGTATGGCTCGTTGCGGCACATTTCCTCAATACAACGTTCAGCAGCATAACGTATCTTGTCATTAACGATGGACTCCAGCTTCTTGCGAACTGTTTCACGCTCCGTTGCAACATACGAAGGTCGGAAGCTACCGTCTTCAACCAATGGACGTGTCAGCACCTCACCTAAGAAAGCAAAGGATTGTTCAAGCAAACTCTCCTGGCTTTGTACGAAAGAGTCATTTATGGTATCCATGCGGAACTGAACAATCTGATAATCGCCTCTTTTATAAATATCAAACCCAAATCCAGCGCCGTACAGTTCCTCCAAACGCTCGCGGAATTGCGTGGTCTCCGGATAAGTCGCGGTACCTCTGCGAAGCACGAATGGAGCAAGTGCTGTAGAGGTCACCGTATTCTCATCAAGTGGGATACCGGCATAAAGTGAGATCGCGTATGTCTTGAACGCCTTGGTAGGCATCACGTGAATACGCAAGCCTCCAACGTTGCCATGTTGAAATACATTATTAGTCAAGTCCAAAACTCCTTTACGGCGTGGATAGTTGCTCTATATCATGTTTATGAATTAATAACCATTCTAAACCATTCCAAAGTAAGGAAGCAACCGGAAGCCTCTTCCCGGTTGCTCTCTGAATTCTCTATCCTTCTTTTCTACATACAGAAAATATGCTGACCAATCGTCTTGACCTGAGGACGGGTCCAAATCCATTTAGAGGTCGCTGTTTTAGGATTGAAGTAATACAAACATCCTCCGGAAGGATCCCAACCATTGAGCGCTTGCTGCACTGCCTTACGTGCTTGCTCATTTGGCTCCAGATAGATCTGACCATCGGCCACAGCTGTAAATGCTCCCGGTTGAAAAATAACGCCAGACGGCGTATTCGGGAAGCTAGGTGCTTTTACACGGTTTAAAATGACCGCAGCCACAGCAACCTGACCTTCGAAAGGCTCACCTCTGGCTTCTCCATACACGGCATTGGCCATGATCTTCAGATCATTCTCCGATAAGCCCATCGTATTACCTGAAGACAATCCTGGAGAATTCGATTTATCTGTCGTATTTGTTTTATTGCTAGTGTTATTCTGTGCTGTCTTATTTCCCGTTCCCGAAGAAGGCTCAGTAGGCTTCCAGTTCTTAGTCGCGTTATACAACTTCAGCTTGGTTTTGGCACCTACAATGCCATCAGACTTCATTCCGAATTTCCATTGAAACCAGGTTACCGCATTCTTCGTTTTCGGACCAAAATGACTGTCTATTTTCCCGGCATAATAACCCAAATGCTTTAAACGTCCCTGCAATTCATAGACATCCTGACCCGTTGACCCAAGTTTAATGGGTGTCGTGCTGAAAGCCGGCAAGGCTTCTTCATCAGGCTTATTTAACTCGTGGACAAATGACGCAGCAGCACTTTGCTTGGTCTGAACATTGCCATTCCCCTTGAAAAACGTTCCTGCAAACGGCGCGGCAGCAAGTGCAAGAGTTAAAGCAGCAAATATCCACATCTTTTGTTTCTTCATAGGGTTCGCTCTACCTTTCTTTTGTAAGTTCTGCATGGATGGCTAAAGTTATTATGACGACTGTCAGTACATCCTATGCATTACTAAAAAAGAAGAAATAGCTTTCCATTATAATTGAGAATTATTATCAACTATAACTGCACTTAATCCCGATCTTATCATCGTACCCTCAGAGGAAACTTATGAAGCCCTTCACCAAATTGCGCCTACAGTGTTAGTTCCATATGAAAAAATGACAACAGAAGAACGGGTGTCCTTTATAGGACAAATCGTAGGCAAAGAGGATCAAGTAAAAGATCTGTTTACTGATTTTCACAAAAAAGTAGAGGAAAGCAAACAAAAGCTGCAGGAAGCTGATACTGTGAATCACACGATCTCCATCATGGAAGGTGGAAAAGACAATTGTATGGCTGTTGTGGCGAGCAAGCAATTCGGACGTGGTTCGCAAATCATTTATGAATACTTAGGGATGAAAGCGTCGGATATCATTCAACAAAAAATAGATACAGCGACAGGTGCTGATGGCGAATCCGTATCCTTTGAAGTCCTTGCCAAATACAGCGGTGATTATATATTCCGCTCCTCTTATGATGGTATGGCTGATTTGACCCAAAATCCAATTTGGAACAATATCCCTGCCGTGAAGGAAGGTCGTTTGATGGAAATTGATTTTGGATTAGGTTATTACAGTGATATATATTCACTTAATGTGCAGTTGGATTATATTGTTGAAGCTTTGCTTGCCGCTCCAAGAGTCAAATAAATCCGCTGAGATAATAAAAAGAGATGGTCCACTAAATAAAGTGGCCATCTCTTTTTACTGTCTATTGAGGGTTTGAATTGGCTTGTCCAGTTTAAGAACTGATTTTGTTATGCTGATACTGCTCTAGAGACACGAGCACCTCACGCGGCTTGCTTCCCTCGTACGGCCCAATGACCCCACGGGCCTCCATAGAGTCAATCAAACGCGCTGCACGGGTGTAACCAACCCTCATCCGGCGCTGGAGTAGCGAGACTGAAGCCTGCTTCGCTTCCAGCACGATCTGTACGGCCTGCTCATATAATTCATCCTGCGGTTCCTGATCCTCAGTAATTGTGTCATCTACCTCTGGCACAATGGACTCATCATATTCTGCTTCACCTTGACTGCTGACATATTGAACGATAGTCTCAACTTCCTCATCGCTCATAAAAGCACCCTGTACACGAATCGGTTTAGAAGCTCCCATCGGTAAGAACAGCATGTCCCCTCGACCTAGCAGCTTCTCCGCACCTGGCATATCCAGAATGGTCCGAGAGTCTACATTGGACGATACACCAAAAGCGATACGAGATGGAATATTAGCCTTAATCAAACCTGTAATGACATCTACTGATGGACGTTGAGTAGCGATAATTAGATGAATACCTGCTGCCCGCGCCATCTGTGCAAGCCGGCAAATAGCATCCTCAACATCATTAGCAGCAACCATCATCAAATCCGCAAGCTCGTCCACAATAACAACAATATACGGAAGTATAGCTGCTGGATTCTCTGCCATCAGCTTATTATAACCTTCCATGTTCCGCGTTCCTGATTTGGAGAAGAGTTCATACCTTTTCTCCATTTCCACAACGATCTTCTTCAAAGCTAAACTTGCCCGCTTCGGATCGGTAACGACTGGAGCCAGGAGATGGGGAATCCCATTATAGACATTCAGCTCCACCATCTTCGGGTCCACCATAAGGAATTTGACTTCATTAGGTTTAGCTTTGTATAAGATACTCGTTATAATCCCATTAATACACACAGATTTACCAGAACCAGTTGCACCAGCCACCAACAGATGGGGCATCTTAGCTAAATTACCGATAATCGTCTGTCCCGAAATATCACGCCCAAAGGCAATAGATAATCTGGATTCAGCATCCTGAAAGATCTGTGTTTCCATAACTTCACGCATGGTAACAATAGACACTTCGGAATTCGGCACCTCTATCCCAATGGCTGATTTACCCGGAATTGGCGCTTCCATACGAATATCTTTGGCTGCAAGTGCAAGCGCAATGTCATCCGTCAGATTAACAATCCGACTAACCTTAACACCAATATCCGGCTGAATCTCATACCGAGTAACTGCTGGTCCTCTAACAACTTCAAGCACCTTCGCTCTTACACCGAAGCTCTCCAGTGTAGCTTCTAGCTTACGGGCTGTCTGCATATAATCATTCTGATCGCCAGCTTTACCACTGTTGTTAGGTTTGGCTAGAAGACGGAAAGATGGCAACTTATAGGGCTTTGGTGGAGGTGGTGCTGGTGGAGCAGGGATTATCTCTCCTTCAGGAGTGGCACTTAGCAGCCCATCCAAGTCTATGTTCACATTCTCCTCAAGATCATCTGAAGGCTGTTGACTAACTGGATTAGCCCCAACTACAGGAGTTTTGGCAGCAACACCACGAGCCGCAGGAGAGAATTCACTCCATTCCTCCCGATCCTCCGCATTCAGACCTTCTGAGCGGATATGCTCAAAAAAGTCGCGAATAATTGGAGTCACAGGTTCCATATCCATATCAGCATCATCAAAATCATGATCAATATCTTCTAACGGAGTTATACGACTATCTGCTACGAGTCCCGAAATGATCGGCCCATTAGGAGCACTTGTCAAAATGGAACCATGATCCTCATCTTCTTCATCAACTCCAACATCTGAACGTATTGAACCCGAGAACCATCCAGATATCTTTTTCAAAAGGAAGGGTTGCTTGCGATTAGGCAAAGATTGCTCGTCTACATAATCTTCATCGTCGTCGGGCTGTTGCACTTGCCGCACCCTTGATGATCCAGTCGTTCTGGAAGGTCTCGCCGCTACCGGGACAGCCTTCGGTCGATTTGCTGCATGGAGCCGAATCCCCTCCACAAACTTAACCGTACGAACTCGCAAAAGAGTAATAATCTCCACATAAGATAGGTTTGTAATTAACATAAAGCTGATTGCAAGCATGACGATCATGAGCAGCTTAGCTCCCAGACTACCAAAGAGCCACAGCAGCGCAGCATACTCCAATCCGCCGACATATCCACCACTAATATCCTTACCCAGCATGTAGACATTGCTATTGTTAACACCAGGTGAAAGAGATCCCGAAAGATCATTATGTATTTGTGTCATCACGTTGCCTGGATGGAGCATGGACAACGGGCCAAGCTTCTGCTCCATTGCAGAAATAGTGCTCATAAGGCACATAGACAGCAGAAGCAGAAGCACGCCTGTATGCCGACTGTTCCAAGAAGAAGGCCATCTTCGATGTATCATAACCATAAGACCATAAAAAATGCCGACAAGCGGCAACACAAAATAAAATCTCCCTAATAAATAACCCGCCATACTTGAAAGTGAGCGCCCAACCGCGGCTTCACCGGACAGAGCAATAACGGAGATCGTTATTAGTAAAATTCCGTAAATTTCATATTTTAAAACGCTGCCGAGCAGCGCTTTTTTCTTTTTCTTTTTTCGTTTAGCCACGCCAGCCACCCCCGGAACAATATTATACCATATAATGGCGTGGCGTACCTATGTTCTCTTTTGTCAGAAAATGAATCTTTATGTTAACGTAATTATCGCTCCAGGAGAGAACGACGGATCCAAATAACGCTCCAATGGACAATCCAGCAATCTCACTATACGTGCGCGTCCTTCCTCCATAGGTTCAACTTGCATCAGCATCCCTTGAACACTTACTTCTCGCGTTGTAGCGTAATTATTAAACGCCCCCTCCCACACCTGTTCCATCGACATCACTGTATAAAGTGTCATTGGGTAATCCCTCCTGAAATCGTTGCTGTAGGCGCTGCAGAGAAATCCCCACCGATCATACGATTAAGATGTGCAAGAGCCGCTCCAATTCCCCCCACCTCATCCATTAAGCCAAATTTTACGGCATCGAGTCCCCCGACAGCTGTTCCAATATCACGATTGAGCTCACCCGTCTTAAACATGAGGTCCCGGAACTGCTCTTCAGAAATACGTGAATGAGAGGTAACGAATTTAACTACACGCTCCTGCATTTTCTCCATATATTCGAACGTCTGTGGTACTCCGATTACTAGACCATTCATACGAATCGGATGAATCGTCATCGTAGCACTTTCCGCAATAATCGAATAAGTTGAAGATACTGCGATCGGAACGCCAATACTATGACCCCCACCAATGACCACCGTTACCGTTGGTTTAGAGAGCGAAGAGATCATTTCGGCAATCGCTAGTCCAGCTTCAACATCTCCACCTACAGTATTTAAAATAATAAGCAGACCTTTGATATTCTTGTTCTGTTCAGCTGCCACCAGCTGTGGAATGATATGCTCGTATTTTGTCGTTTTGTTCTGAGGAGGCATTACAATGTGGCCTTCAATTTGACCGATGATCGTTATGCAAAAGATATCCGGTTCTCCGCTAGGAACAGTCGTTTGTCCAAGCTCCTTTAGCGCTCCCATAGTAGTGGGCGGCATATTCTCATTTGTACTCGGATTTTCCTCTCCAGGAATAACTTCCTCATTCTTTGCTCCATTTGTTCCATCAATGTAGTTCATCTTCGCAGCTCTCCCTTTTCATATGCAGCTCTTGTCTGCTATAGCCTTACTAACTTTCATTAGTATGACATTTCAGGGCCCCGCATTATGCAAACCTCTCCTCAGAATGTGAATATAAACAATACAAAAACCCCTTCTCCCGTGGAAACCGTCCAATATTTCCGGGGAAAAGGGGCCTATGCCCTAACTATATATTTATTTAAGGAGAATTCTCCTTACACTTCCATGATAATTGGCAAAATCATCGGTCTACGACGTGTTTGCTCATATAAGAAACGACCGAGCGAATCTTTCACGCTTGTTTTAAGCGAGGCCCACTCATTTACTTTCTCACTCATCAGGCGTTGCAGTGTACTGGAAACAATTCGGTTCGCTTCGTCGAGCAGTCCTTCGGACTCACGCACGTATACGAAACCGCGAGAAATAATGTCAGGTCCGGAGACAATCGCACCATTCTGCTTGCTTAGTGTAACCACGACAACCAGAATACCATCTTGAGACAGCAACTTACGGTCACGCAATACAATATTACCTACATCGCCTACACCCAGACCGTCAATCAATACGTTACCAGCTGTTACTTTACCAGCTTTACGAGCGGCACCGCCTTGAATTTCCACAATCTCACCGATTTCAGTGATGAAAATGTTCTGTGACTCTACGCCAACGGATTCTGCCAAAAGTGCATGTTTGCGCTGCATACGGTATTCACCGTGAATAGGAATGAAATATTTCGGTTTCATCAGGTTGAGCATAAGCTTAAGCTCTTCCTGGCTACCGTGACCGGATACGTGAACGCCGGAGTTGGAACCGCTATAAATTACGTTAGCGCCAAGACGGAACAATTCATCAATGGTACGGCCTACATATTTCTCGTTACCTGGTACCGGTGTTGCCGCAATAATAACAGTATCACCTGGCAAGATATCTACTTTACGATGACTAGAACGTGCCATACGGGTCAATGCGGACATTGGCTCGCCTTGGCTTCCTGTGCAAAGAACAACGACACGGTTACCCGCCATTCTGTTCATCTCTTCAGGTTCGATCAGCATACCGTCTGGTACGTTCAGATATCCAAGCTCAGAAGCAATGGATACAACGTTTACCATACTACGGCCAATTACTGTAATCTTACGCCCCGTGGATTCTGCTGCATTAACCACTTGTTGAATACGGTGCACATTGGAAGCAAAAGTTGCTACAACAACACGTTGCTCAGCCTTGCGGAAAATATCTTCCAGAACGATACCGACATTCTTCTCAGATGGGGTAAAGCCTGGCTTCTCAGCATTCGTACTATCCGACAAAAGAGCAAGTACGCCCTTCTGGCCAATTTCAGCCATCCGATGCAGATTTGCAAATTGACCATTGACTGGTGTGTGGTCAAATTTGAAATCGCCCGTATGAACTACGTTACCTTCCGGTGTTTCAATGCACACACCGACTGAATCAGGAATACTGTGGTTGGTTCTGAAGAAAGTAACTTTGAGTGAGTTGCCCAGTTGAATTTCTGAATCTTCATTAATCAGAATTCGTTTGGTGTCGCCCAGCAGGTTTGCTTCCTTCAATTTGTTCTCTACAAGGCCTAATGTAAGTCTTGTTCCATAAACCGGAACATTCAAATTCTTCAGGACATATGGGAGACCACCGATGTGATCCTCGTGTCCGTGGGTAAGTACAATACCTCTTACCTTGTCACGGTTCTCTGTCAAATAAGAGATATCAGGAATTACAATATCAATACCGAGCATATCTTCTTCCGGGAACTTCAGTCCCGAATCCACGACTACAATGTCAGCTCCATATTGAATGACATACATGTTTTTCCCGATTTCTCCGACTCCGCCCAATGCGAAAATCATCAATTTATCGTTGTTGTTTTTTTTGGACAAATGAATCTAACCCTCCTATGATGTTGGACGTCATACTTTTATTGGTAAATATTGAACTTCGATTATTTCAGCGGCGCTGAACACATTCTTCAAACAGCTGATAGCTTCCTTAATCAACAAGGATATTCCTAAAATCTGTAAAATGCGCAATGCGAAAGCTCCCGATTCCGGGCAGTAAAGTTCATATTGAAGCGGACAAACGCCGTCAAAATTCACCGTCGCGCCCCTCGCGCGAAGACATGTCAATCATTTACACAGACTCATCTTGGGACCTATCCTGTCTCACAATGTATACCATTGACGGAAGATTACCGCATATTTAATTTTAACCGCACCCAGTCACTTAAAATCATTATACATGATTTTTTTGGCAAAAGACAAGTCACCCTATCTCGTATTCAAATTCTTTCCTTAAATGCGACCCAATATTTTAGCAAAATATTATAAATACAAAAACCGGCTCTCCAAAGGAGAAGCCGGTTTAAAACGAATAACATCACTGATTAGCACTTAGTGAAATAGCGCTTCAATAAAGGCCGCCTCAGCTTCCGTAGGTGAAATAAGTGGCAATCTAACGCCTCCGACAGGCAACCCCATCAGACTTAAAGCATATTTGACAGCTGAAGGATTCGGCAGAGGTTGCGGACATTCGAACAGTCCTTTAAAAATTGGGAACAATTGTCGATGAATCTCTCCCGCTCGCTGAACGTTTCCGGAGGTATAAGCATAAATCATTTCTGACATCTGCGCTCCAACCACGTGACTAGCTACACTGATAATTCCGTATCCTCCGACGGCGAGACTTGCTAAGCCCGCTGAATCATCACCTGTATATACACGGAAATCATCTGAACATGCAGAAGCGATAAGCGTAATCTGATCGACAGATGCGCATTCTTTTGTTGCAACGATATTCGCAATTTCAGCAAGTCGAAGGGTTGTGGCTACACTCATACTCACACCCGTACGACCGGGAACATTATACAGAATCACCGGCAACAAAGTCTCCGAAGCAATCGCGGAAAAATGCTGATAGAGCCCTTCCTGATTGGGCTTATTGTAATATGGAACGACAAGAAGCACACCATCCACACCAATTTTCTCAGCTTCCTTCGTGAGGTGAATAGAATGTTTCGTGTTATTGCTACCTGTTCCAGCGATGACTTTACAGCGTCCATTCGCCTTCTCTAGTACAAAAGAAAACAGTTGTAGTTTCTCCTCATCACTCAACGTTGGAGATTCCCCAGTAGTGCCACAAACAATCAATGCCTCTGATTTCTGTTCCTCAATCAAATAATCGATAAGCTGTGAAGTTACATCCCAGTTGATTTCTCCATCCCCGTCAAAGGGGGTTACCATGGCTGTTATTAATCTTCCGAAATCCACATTGAATTCCTCCTTGTCAGCGGTGCAATTCAAACATAGCATGCAGCGAACGCAGGGACTGTACCATATCTTCTTTCTTCACAAGCACCCAAATGGTCGTATTCGAATCTGCGGATTGGAGAATCTGAATATTTTGTGAGCTAAGCGCCTCAACGATACGAGCCATAATACCAGGTACACCGTTAATTCCGCCCCCAATAACGGAAACCTTTGCGCAACCAGATAAACTCTTAGGACGCAAACCCAATTGCTGGAGAACAGAAATGGCCTTCTCTGATTTGTCATCGAACACAGTATAAAGAGCTTCCGTAGGTGTTACATTAATAAAATCAACGCTTATACCATTGTCAGCCATACTCTTAAAAATTTGCAGTTGAACGCCCGTTCCATTTCCGTCTGGACATTCCACAGAAATCTGTGTGACGTTGCTGACGTAAGCAATCCCTGTCACGAAGCGATCTACAATGCCACCAGACTGGATGTCGTTGAATCCTTCAGGATTCGTAACCAGCGTACCTTCATTCTCCGAAAATGTTGAACGAACACGTACAGGAATCTGTGCCTGCATAGCAATCTCTACCGCACGTGGATGGATTACTTTTGCTCCTTGATGAGCCATATTGCATATTTCAGTATAACTAACATAAGTTAGTGGCTTAGCATCTTCAACGATCCGCGGATCCGCTGTAAGAATCCCGTTAACATCTGTATAGATATCCACCATATCTGCATGAAGAGCAGCACCTAGTGCAGTCGCAGAGGTGTCACTTCCTCCACGGCCCAAAGTCGTTAAATCACCAGCTTCAGTCTGACCTTGGAATCCCGTCACTATAACCACTTTATCTTCACGCAGTTCGCGGAGGATTCGTTCAGGACGTACATCTAGAATTCTTGCATTGCCATAGTTGCTATCTGTCATGAATCCAGCCTGAGCTCCCGTTAATACCGTAGAATCAATACCCTCATTCTCCAACAGCCCACAAAGTGTAGTAGCAGAGATAATCTCACCACAGCACATTAAGAGATCCTTCTCACGCTCTGGGAGTGAATCTCCATTCTGTACGGCCCAATCCAGCAAAGTATCTGTTGCATAAGGTTCTCCGCGTCGGCCCATAGCCGAAACAACAATGACCAAACTATAGCCACTTGCCAGCTCCCGTTTGACATTACGAATTACGTGTTCTCTAGCTTGCGGTGTTGAAAGCGATGTTCCTCCAAATTTTTGTACCAGAATACCCATGTATAATTCCTCCATTATTGTCAAAGCAAACACACTAAACATTCGTAATCAGAACTCATTTCGGTTCTAAATGAGAAATTCCATTACAGTACGTAAGCTTATTTCTTAAGTAAGTCAAGCATAAACGCCTTCGGAGTCCTTATAAGGACGGTAAGCGTATATGCGAGAAATATAAGGAAGTATAAGTGCAAAACTTATACTTTCTTATATTGTGAAAATGGTTGTACCGCCCTCGAAATGAGGACGGTAGCAGATGTGCTTATATTTTTTTGGTAGCAATGATCAGCAATGGGTATAGCAGATCTTGGCTTTGAGCGTTAACGACCGTGTCTTTTGAATCAAGATTAGCTCCGACTACGGCGACATTTAACTTCTCATTGCTCATTTGGTGCATCTCCCCTTTTTATTGTCCACAACTAGATCCGCCGATTCCGTCTATTCTAGACTGAATGAAACTTTTCGATAATCATCGGCTGTAGTTGTTTACCTTGCAAAGCGACATAGCAAGCTTCTGGGATAAGATCCATACGCGCTACTAACGAGTTAGGTTTGCCCTCAGGGTTATCCTGTCCGAATGGCACAAAATAAATATGTTTGGCCACTAAAAGCTTTGCAATATTTGCGGCGTTAAGGCCCAAGCCGTCATTGGTAGATATCGCCAGAACAAGCGGACGTCCATTGCGCATCTGCGATTTTGCAGCCATGAGCACTGGACTATCAGTCATAGCATTTGCCAATTTACTCGTTGTATTTCCAGTGCAAGGTGCTATCGTCAACACATCCAGCAGCTTGGAAGGACCCAGCGGTTCTGCTTCAACAATTGTAGAAATGATATCATTACCTGTTATATCTTTCAACTGTTTTAGCCAATTTTGCGATGTTCCGAAACGGGTGTCCGTCCCCAGTACAGATGCAGAAACTATGGGTACTACGTTTGCTCCCCCATCTACGAAGCGCTGAATTTGCGGCATTACCTCCGCAAATGTGCAGTGAGATCCGGTAATCGCATACCCTACTGTTTTTCCGTGCCAATCCATTTTATTCGTCCCCCTTGATTAAAGCCTCGTCCGATATCGACTGAACCAGCGCATTTGCCATAATAATCCCAGCGCTTTTAGGAGCTACAATGCCAGGGAGTCCCGGTGCCAGCATCGCTTTAATTCCTCTTTTCTCTGCATAACGAAAGTCACATCCACCTGGAGCGGAAGCCAGATCGACAATCAAGCAATGAGGAGAAATTCTTGAGAGTACTTGTGCGGTGATGATCATACTTGGAATTGTATTAAATATCAGATCAACATCCAGCACATGAAGCAACAGTTCACTGGTCATAAAAGGCTTCCAGCCCATTTCCTCAGCACGTGCATAATGTTCCTGTTTTCTAACTCCAGCTTTTACACTAGCACCCAATCCTTGAAGACTTCTTGCCATTGTAAAACCCGTTCTGCCCATGCCCAGTACCATCGATTTGGAACTGTGAATGGTAAAATCCGTGTTCTGAATGGCCATAACCAGTGCTCCTTCCGCTGTTGGGATGGAGTTGTAGATGGCTACATCGTCACGATTAAGCAATTCAATTAACTTTAGTGAATGCTTGGCGCACATACCGCGCAAGTAGCTTTTGGCCATACCGCTATACACCAAACAATCGGGGGGCAGAGCAGCAAAATGCTCCTCTAAGAGCATTAAGCGTTCAGAAGAAAATAGAGCACTGATATTCCCGTCATCATCACAACCTACCGTAGGCAACACTAGTACATCTGCATTACTAAGCAGCTCTACCGACATCTGTTCCAGGCTCACCCCTGGGCAAGGGGTCTCCCACTTATCGAACCCGGCAGCGCTTACCGTCGCATCCAATTCCACACATTTCCGAATCACTTCAAGCTGTCTCGCGTCCCCGCCCAGGAACACGATCCTGACGCCAGTAAGCATAGGGATGACGCTCCTTTCAACATACACTATCGACTATAGAGCATCTTATGCTGGGCATTCTTAATGGGTGAAGAGCGGAGAAGAATTACCATGCATCCTCGAATGTGAACTTTATACTTTCTTATATTTGAACAAAAAAAGCTTGCGAATCACGCCCATTAGGCATGAATTCGCAAGCTTTTTTCAAACGATTTATATTATTTCCCAGTATGGCCGAAGCCTCCGGCACCGCGCTCTGTTTCGGACAATGTTTCTACTTCAACCAAAGTCACCACTGGAACCGCTTGAAATACCATTTGGGCGATACGCTCGTTACGATCAATAGCAAAAGACTCCTGCCCTAGATTGATCAACAATACTTTGATCTCTCCACGATAATCTGCATCAATAGTTCCAGGTGTGTTCAAACAAGTAATCCCATGCTTCAGGGCCAGTCCACTCCGTGGACGGATTTGAGCTTCTAGTCCGTCTGGCATAGCTAGTGATATACCTGTTGGAATTAATGCACGTTCTCCTGGTGCAAGCACGACTTCACTTTCAACAGCAGCATAAAGATCATAGCCAGAAGCCTGTTCTGACATTTTACAAGGAAGATTAACATCCTCGTTTCCAGCTAGTTTATTGATTTGTACGTAATAAGACAAGATCATCTCTCCTAACATTTGCAATAGCTTTATCTGTTGAGCCTACCATCGCTAAAGAAAGTGGCTCAGCAAACATATTATCAAGCACGCTGTTAATATTGTCCATCGTTACTAACTGAATCTTGGCGATCATATCGTCTAATGTATTATGTCTTCCGAGCATAAGTTCATTTTTTCCGATACGATTCATACGGCTACTAGTACTTTCCAGACTAAGAATGAGGCTACCTTTAAGCTGCTCCTTGCCTTTTCTTAGTTCATCTTCACTAAGACCCTTAGTAGCAAGATCGTACATCATTTCCTTAATTAGCTCCATAACATCCTTGGTTTGCTTTGGTGCTGTTCCAGCATAGACCGTAAACAAACCAGAATCCGCTTGAGAACTGTGGTATGAATATACAGAATAGGCTAGACCACGTTTTTCACGAATCTCTTGGAACATCCGTGAGCTCATTCCACCACCTATGGCATTATTAATAAGTACCATAGCATATTGCAATAGATCGCCAGAACGTACCCCCGGTAAGGAGAGACAGATGTGGTTCTGTTCTGTTTTCTTGCGGTGAAACAACAATTCCCCATAATAATCCGGTGGAGTCAGCGGCGCAGAAGTGCCATGATTAGAGAATGAACCAAAATGCTGTTCCAACAGCTCAATCAGTCCATCGCTAATGTTGCCCGCTACACTAATTACCGTGTTCTCAATCGTATATTGCTCCTTCATATAGGCACGAAGATCATCTGGCTTCATCTCCATCAGCCGTTCCTTTAAGCCAAGGATAGAATACGCAAGCGGATGATCCTTGTAGGCAGCAGCACACATCAGATCATGCACAAGATCATCTGGCGTGTCCTCGCACATAGAAATTTCCTCAAGGATGACGTTCTTTTCTTTCTCTAACTCTTCAGCATCCATCCGTGAACGGAAAAACATATCAGCTAACACATCTACTGCGATGGGCAGATGCTCATCCAGTACTTTTGCATAATAGCAAGTATATTCCTTAGAGGTAAACGCATTTACATTACCGCCAATAGCATCGAACTGCTCGGCAATATCCTTAGCGCTATATCGATCCGTACCTTTAAAAAGCATATGCTCTACAAAATGGGAAATCCCGTTGTTTCCAGGGTTTTCATTCCGCGAACCTGTCTTTACCCAGATTCCGAAAGAAACGGACCGGCCGGTCGGAATTTTCTCCATAACCACTCGCAAACCATTGGATAATACTATTTTTTCCACTTCAAGTCCTCCTGGCGATAGCCATGTTCTATCTAAATTTATACACGTGCCTATAATCCTACCAGAAATAGATCACTCACTCAACATCAGAGGGGATCAGACGCTCCGCAGACAGCGTTTGGCTAACTGTACCTAGCTGTAACCCTTTTGCCTTAATCCCGCGTATCATGGCCTTCAGCGCCTTGGAGGATGAGGCAGTAGGATGCATTAGAACAAGTGTGCCGGGTTCAGCTTTGCTTGTGATTTTGGCAACTATAGATTCAGGAGAAGGATTGCGCCAATCCACCGTATCCACAGTCCAGAGTACAGTCTTTAATCCTAAACTGCTAGCGATCTCTACTGTCTCTTGATCGAAATCACCGGATGGCGGGGCGAACCATGTATTTGTGACCCCAAGTGTCTCCTTCAAAAGCTTTTGAGTTTTCTCAATTTCGACAGTAGCCCGTGCACGACTTAAAGTACTCATATTGGGGTGGGTATAGGCGTGATTCTCCATCTCATGTCCACGTTTTAGCATTTCTGAAGCAAGCTCCGGATTCTTACTAAGCCAGCTCCCATCCAAAAAAAACGTAACCTTCACGTTCTCTTCATCCAAAGTATTCAGCATTGGCCCAATATACTGATTCCCCCACGCCACATTAATCATCAGTGATACCATTGGTTTCGCCGGATTTCCTCGATATATGGGCTCAGCTCCAAGTTGATTCAGAGATACCTGTGGTTCGATCTGCCGATACACAAATTTTATGGGTTCTTTTGGCGCCAAAAGAGCAATCCGATAGGTACTCTCTACATCAATCTCAAGTCCGTTATAGCCCGGAATAGCTTTCCATACCCGATCAACAACTGCATTCACTGGTGGTGCATTAAGCTTGGCCGCGGCGGTCTCAATCCGCATACGAAGATCATTGTTCTCCGCTTTAGGAATATCCTTCCACACAGCCAGATCATCCTGCGGCTTCAATTGCGCAAGTATGTCCTTTACCGGCCCCTGAGTGCTACCAATTCCTATAACGATTGCTACACAAGCAAAAACTAATGCCACTTTTTCCGTCTTCATGACGACTTCCTCCCCGGCAGAAACGGCCCCAGTCCGTCCCACGCGATTCCAAAGACACTTTGTCCCAATCTATGAGACAAGGGAGGAATTTATGTCATAAGAACAGATACAAGACTAATAGATAGGAATGCTTGGTCCAATTTTTCACTTCTGTTCATATAAAAAAAGAGCCAGAACGCAATTCGCTTCTGTCTCTTTTAATTATGCAATTCAATACCTTTGTAAAGGTATAACTAAGATCAAACTTACGATTTAGCTCCAGTTTCCGAAGTCAATACCGCTTTACGAGACAGGTTAACCCGGCCTTGTTGATCGATTTCAGTTACTTTAACGGTAATGGTGTCACCAATAGCAACGACATCCTCTACCTTAGCTACGCGCTCAGTGGACAATTGGGAAATGTGCACTAATCCGTCTTTACCCGGAATGAGTTCAACAAATGCGCCGAATTTCTCAATACGTCTAACTGTACCCACATAGATTTCACCGACTTGTACTTCACGTACAATGCCTTCGATAATCGAACGAGCCTTTTGAATCATTTCTTCATCAGAAGATCCGATAAAGACACGACCATCTTGTTCGATGTCGATTTTCACGCCGGTTTCCTCAATGATTTTGTTGATAATTTTACCGCCAGCACCAATAACATCACGGATTTTGTCCGGATTAATGTTGATGATAATGATTTTCGGAGCATATTTGGACAGATTAGGTCTTGGCACAGAGATCGCTTCATTCATTTTGTCCAAGATGAACAGACGGCCTTCTTTAGCCTGCTGAAGTGCATCCTGAAGAATGTTGCGGTCGATACCGGCAATCTTTATGTCCATTTGAATAGCTGTAACACCTTCTGCTGTACCAGCTACCTTGAAGTCCATATCTCCGAGATGATCTTCCATACCTTGAATATCCGTCAGGATGGAGACATGCTCTCCGTCTTTGATCAGACCCATTGCTACTCCAGCTACCGGTGCTTTGATTGGCACACCAGCGTCCATCATAGCCAGAATGCTGGCACAGATACTTGCCTGGGAAGTAGAACCGTTAGATTCAATCGCTTCTGATACTAGACGAATCGTGTACGGGAATTCAGTTTCACTAGGAATAACCTTGGATAATGCACGTTCTCCAAGTGCTCCGTGACCGATTTCACGGCGTCCTGGTGCTCTGAGCGGACGAGCTTCCCCTACGCTGAACGGCGGGAAGTTGTAATGGTGCATGAAACGTTTCGTTTCTGTAGGATCGATTCCGTCGAGAATTTGCACATCACCTAGTGCTCCAAGGGTACAAACGCTAAGGATTTGTGTTTGTCCACGTGTGAACAGACCGGAACCGTGCGTACGCGGCAACAGGCTTGTATCACATTCAATCGGACGGATTTCATCAAGTTTACGTCCATCTGGACGAACCTTATCATGCGTGATTAGACGTCTTACTTCATCCTTCACGATATCATGTAGGACTTCTTTAACATCTTTCAGAAGCTCCGGTGCTTCTATGTACTTCTCTACGAAATACGCAACCGCTTCATCATTAACGACATCAATCGCTTCCTGACGCGCATGTTTTTCAACAATTTTAACGGCTTCCACCAGACGAGCCTCAGCAAATGCACGTACCTCAGTATTCACGTCAGCATTCACTGCATGTAGCTTTACAGCCATCTTTTCTTTACCAGCCACTTTAACCAGTTCTTCAATGGTTGCAACGATCTTGCGGATTTCATCATGACCGAACATAATCGCTTCGAGCATCACATCTTCCGTCACTTCGTTCGCTTCTGCTTCAACCATCATGATTGCGTCCTTCGTTCCAGCAACCACTACATAAACATCACTGATTGCTTGCTGAGACATATCCGGATTGATCACAAACTCTCCATTAATCCGACCTACAGCAACGCCGCCGATTGGTCCATCAAAAGGCACATCGGAAATACTAAGTGCAGCTGAAGTACCGATCATAGCAGCAATATCTGGTGCGCAGTCCTGATCCACACTCATTACCAAATTGAGAACTTGTACATCATTACGGAATCCTTCAGGAAACAGTGGGCGAATCGGACGGTCTGTCAATCGACTGGACAGAATCGCTTTTTCACTCGGTCTGCCTTCACGTTTAATAAATCCGCCAGGAATTTTACCTACCGCATATAATCTTTCCTCATAGTTAACTGTAAGCGGGAAAAAATCCAGATCCTTAGGCTCTTTCGAAGCCGTAACGGTACATAATACCGAAGTATCCCCATAACGTACCATAACGGCTGCGTTTGCTTGTTTAGCTAGGCGGCCCGTTTCCAGCACAAGGCGTCTTCCGCCTAGCTGCATTTCTACACGTTTTTCCATAAATACCTCCTTGAATAGTAGTAGACCCGCAGTCAAATATAGCAGGTTCACAAATCGATCTAATGAATCGGAAAGGCTTGTCCCTAAGCTAAAAACGCCTTCGGCGTCCTTATAAGGACGGTAGCGTTTATGCGAGAATTATAAGATCAAAGTATAGTGCGAAACTTATACTTTCTTATAATTTAAGGTATGTAGCCTGTTCTGTATGCATATAAGAAGAAACGGCTAAGTCTTACAGATGATGTAAAGTGGCCGTTTTTACGAATAATCTCATCAGTCTTGCTATAAAGTTTGCCCTAAATTTTCAAAAAGCAACCCAGCTGTCCCGCTGTCGCTCCGAGAAGGACATACGGTATACAACCAGGCTGCTTTAAGAGTAATCTTATGGAAAATTAACGACGCAATCCCAGTCTTTCGATCAGGGCGCTGTAACGTCTGATGTCTTTGTTTTTCAAATACGCCAGAAGTTTACGACGTTGTCCAACCATTTTCAACAATCCGCGACGGGAGTGATGATCTTTCTTGTGCGTACGCAAGTGGTCAGTCAAATTAACGATGTTCTCCGTTAGGATAGCAACTTGCACCTCAGGGGATCCAGTATCGGATTCGTGAGTTTTGTGCTCGTCGATCAATTGATGTTTACGTTCTTGAGTCAATGCCATCCTGTTCACCTCCTTCAATATAATCGCCACTAGCCTCGTCACCGTCGGTGAGAACGTGCAACCAAGCTAAGGTTATGTTGCTGTAAGCCAGCAACGTTTATTAGTATAGCATCTCCATTAACAAAAGTAAACGGCTTGTCCGAGATGACTATAGATTATATCCCAAAATCTTCTTCGCGGTTTCTGCATCCTCACCGATCTGGGTGATCAATGCGCCTATGGATTCGAATTTCCGTTCCGGACGAATGTAAGATACTAATTCTACCTTGAGTTCTTGATCATACAAGTCACCGTCGAAATCAAATAGATGAACTTCAAAACTTGGAGTCAATACCCCTTCATGAAAAGTAGGTTTTACGCCCACATTCATAACTCCATACAGAACTTTATCATTATAAAAGACTCGGACCGCATATACACCCTTAGTAGGAATGACAAAATAATCACTAAGCTTCAAATTGGCTGTTGGAAATCCAATCGTACGCCCTCTCTTCTCACCATGTCCCACTGTTCCACGC
Organism: Paenibacillus sp. FSL K6-0276; assembly: GCF_037977235.1. Lineage (NCBI taxonomy): Bacteria > Bacillati > Bacillota > Bacilli > Caryophanales > Paenibacillaceae > Paenibacillus > Paenibacillus sp. FSL K6-0276. The sequence continues at coordinate 3,758,852 of NZ_CP150276.1, forward strand.
AGATGATAACAACGACCGAACCACGAGTTCGCCAGCCCTAAATCCCCGTTCTGGAGACTTTTACGAATACCGGAGCTGCTAACCTTCTCACCTTCAAGAAGAAAAGGAGGAGCAACCTCTACATTCATAACACCTTCACCCAGCTTGCGAAGCATCTCAACATCGCCTTCACCTTGATAACCAAAACGAAAGTCAAAGCCGACAACTGCAGTTACAATATGTAGCGGTAAAAGCATAACAGAGACAAAATTCTGTGGACTAACCCGGGAAAGCTGCTCATTAAATTCAATAACATATAAGATATCGACACCCATACTAGCAAGAATCTCTTGCTTTTCTAAGGGTGGCGTCAAATACCCTTCATAATCACCCTTACCCATAACATCTTTAGGATGGGGATGAAATGTAAGGACTGCAGCCGGTACACCTTGTTTACGGGCTAGGGCCACAGCGGATGTAATGACGCTGGCATGTCCACGATGCAATCCGTCAAACTGCCCTAGAGCAGCCACTTGAGGCTGAGCCCACTCTGCAGCAGTCTCCGGAGACATCGGATAGGTTAACGTTACGGTTCTCACGCTGTTTCTCACCTACAATTCACTTGGTAAAATTGATTTAAGCTTGTGCAAACACCTTCACTGGAGCAATTGCACCTGTATCTTCCAGTTCATAAATTCCAAGAAATCCACCTTGAAGATCGTATAGCCGAAATTGACCGTTCACCTTCACTTCTGGAGCAATAAACCGTGAGGACAAACGCTGACCCTGCAGCGCCGCCTTCTTTTTCTCATCCATTACAGTATGCTTAGGCATATGAGAAATGGCCTCGTCTGCAGCGATTAAGTGCTCTTCCAATGTTCCGGCTTCCTTGTGAGTCGCAATATCCTCTAGAGAAAGGCAATGACTAGCTGAAATCCCTGCCGACATCGTTCTCTCTAGCTTTACCATAACACCCGGAAGCCCAAGTGCTCGGCCGATATCAACACAGAGGGTACGAATGTATGTGCCTTTAGAGCAAAGCACCCGGAATGTGATATCGGGATGATTGCCTTCCCAAGTCATATCCGTCATTTCAATTTCATAAATCTCTACTTCACGGCTTTTGCGTTCAACGGTTTTACCTTCTCTTGCCAACTCATAAAGACGTTTGCCGTCAACTTTCACCGCAGAATACATCGGTGGAATCTGAGAAATAACACCTTTAAATGAAGCAAGCACTGATAGAATTTCTTCCTCAGTTACATGAACCTCATCTACAGTCTCTGTAATGGTACCCGTTAAATCCTCCGTATCACTGGACATTCCCAGTCTCAGTGTTGCCACATATTCTTTGGGCAACTCCTGAATATACTCTACAACACGAGTAGCACGCCCTAGACAAAGCGGTAACACACCAGTCACCTGAGGATCAAGTGTCCCCGTATGTCCGATCCGTTTCATGCCGAGAATACGACGCGCCTTGGCCACAACATCATGTGAAGTGAAGCCTGCAGGCTTGTAAACCGCCAGTACACCTTCTAATTCACTCATAAATGACGTCTTACCTCCTCAAGCACCTGGGCTATTGCCTCTTCGAGTGTAGCTTCTATACGCGCACCTGCAGCACGGGTATGACCGCCGCCTCCAAACGTTTGCGCTAGATCAGCCACGTCCACCTTACCAGCAGAACGCAAACTAACTTTGACCGCACGTTCATGAATGACTTTGAACAGAATCCCTACTTCCACACCACGAATATTGCGAGGGTAGTTCACGATCCCTTCCAAATCTTCATTAGCAGCAGCACATTCGATCATATCCTCCGGTGTAACATACAGCCAGGCTATATCCCCATCGGGTGATAATTGAAGAGTATTTAACGCTTTATTTAAAATTTTGACCTGCGGCAATGTCATTTCTTCAAGTAATGTCTCAGCCAGTTCAGGACCATTAACGCCATAAGAAAGAAGTTCAGACACGGCTGCCATTACTTTTGGTGATGTGTTGGTATATCGAAATCCACCAGTATCTGTCAAGAGACCTGTGTATATTGCTGTAGCAATATCAATGTCCCATTCAATCTCGAACGTCTTCAGCAGATCGAACAAAATTTCCGCAGTCGCAGCAGCATCCGGTTTGATTAAATTTACAAGTCCATAACCGTTGTTAGTGGGGTGATGGTCAATGTTCAGGATTAGAGCATCATTCGCAAAATAGCGATGGGTCAGTCCAACTCGCTGAAAATCAGCACAATCCACACAGATCACATTGCTGTATTGACGGGGCGGCTCACTAGAGGCCATATTGATGATTTCATCCGAATGCCATAAGTATTCCATCCGCTTCGGTATCGGTCCTTCATTCAGCATAGTGTATTTTTTGCCCAGACATGAGAGAAGCCAGCCCACCGCTAGGGTGGAGCTGACTGCATCTCCGTCCGGCTGAACATGCGACACTACAAGGTAATCGTCGTGTTCCAGCAGAAACTCACGGGTCTGCTGGAGACTTTGTTCATAGCTCTGCATTCGCCGTCTCCTTTATAAAGGTCGTTCAAAATAGCTTCAAGCTATTTTGAACTCCTTTTATTACCTATTTCTAATCGTTCTTATGAAGCTCTCCGAGAAGTTTCTCGATATGACTGCCATATGCGACAGATTCATCGATCTTGAAGATCAGTTCCGGTGTGTGACGGAGGCGAATTGCCTTGCCAAGCTCTGAGCGAAGAAAACCATTTGCTTTTTCAATCGCTTTAAGGGAACCTGCCTTCTGTTCTTCATCCCCGAATACGCTTAGGTATACTTTCGCTTGCGAAAGATCGTTAGTCACGTCTACGCCAGTTACAGTTACAAAACCGATTCGTGGGTCTTTCAGTCCGCTTTGGATAAGTTGACTAAGCTCTTTCTTGATCTGCTCGCCCACTCGTCCTGCTCTAATTTTAGACATCTATTTTCACCTCTTCGCTTAGCGCTCTACAGTTTCCATAAGAAACGCTTCGATAATGTCGCCCTCTTGGACGTCATTATAGCGTTCCAAAGTTATGCCGCATTCATAACCTTGCGCCACTTCTTTGGCATCATCTTTAAAGCGTTTCAAGGTATCAACTTTACCTGTGAACACAACGATACCGCTACGGATCAAGCGCATTTCAGCATTACGGGTAATTTTACCATCAATAACCATACAACCTGCGATGGTGCCCACTTTACTGATTTTGAAGACGCTACGAACTTCGGCGTGACCGATAACGTTCTCTTTATAGATAGGATCAAGCATCCCTTTCATTGCACTTTCGATTTCCTCGATTACATTGTAGATAATGTTATGCAAACGAACATCTACTTTTTCTTGTTCAGCAGCTGCCTTGGTCTGAGCGTCCGGACGAACGTTAAAGCCAATAACAATAGCGTTGGATGCTGCTGCAAGTGTAATATCGGATTCCGTAATGGCTCCGGCACCGCTGTGAATGATCTTCACGCGTACGCCTTCCACTTCGATCTTAGCCAGGGAACCTTTAAGCGCCTCGACTGAACCTTGTACGTCAGCTTTAATAATAACGTTAAGGTCTTTGATCTCGCCGTCTTTAATATGCTGGAACAAATCATCCAATGTTACACGGGTGTTCGTATTCAGCTCGGATTGACGTTGGGATGTAGAACGTCTATCAGCAATCGCACGGGCTTTACGCTCGTCTTCGAAGGCCATAAACGGATCTCCAGCTTGTGGTACCTCAGTCAAACCAGTAATTTCTACTGGAGTAGATGGTCCAGCTTCCTTAATCTTACGTCCTTTATCATTGACCATCGCACGTACACGTCCGAAGCAGTTACCTGCTACAAAAGCATCGCCGACTTTCAAAGTACCGTTCTGTACAAGAATGCGCGCAACCGGTCCACGGTTCTTATCAAGCTCAGCTTCTATAACAGTACCGCGTGCCCGTTTGTCAGGGTTCGCTTTGTACTCATTTACTTCAGCAACAAGCAAGATCATTTCCAGCAATTCTTCCAGATTAATGCGTTGTTTAGCGGACAGATTAACGAAAATCGTGTCTCCGCCCCACTCTTCAGGAACAAGTTCATAGCTTGTAAGCTCTTGCTTCACCTTATCAGGATCAGCGCCCGGCTTATCGATTTTGTTGACAGCAACAATGATCGGAAGTCCAGCAGCTTTAGCATGGTTAATAGCTTCTACAGTCTGAGGCATTACACCGTCATCAGCAGCAACTACGATAATAGTCATATCTGTTACCTGTGCACCACGAGCACGCATAGCAGTAAACGCTTCGTGACCAGGTGTATCTAAGAAAGTGATTTTCTTCTGATTGATTTCTACTTGATAAGCACCGATATGCTGTGTGATACCGCCGGCTTCGCCTAGAGACACACTCGTCGAACGAATCGCATCCAGCAAAGTAGTTTTACCGTGGTCAACGTGACCCATGATCGTAACTACTGGAGGACGGGACTGAAGTTCTTCTTCAGTATCATTCTCTTCCACTGTTTCGAAGCTATCCTCATCAACAGGAATCTTCACTTCTACTTCTACGCCGAATTCAGCAGCAAGCAGCAGAATGGTGTCGATATCCAGTTCTTGGTTGATGGTTGCCATAACACCCATAGAGATCAACTTCTTGATTACTTCAGAAGCGTCTTTGTGAAGCAATTTCGCTGTTTCACCAACGGTCATGCTGCCACGAACGATAATTTTCTTAGGTGTGTTATCAATCTTCTCACGGTGAACCATAGGTTGATTCTTGCCACGGCCATTCTTACCACCACGACCGCGGTAGTTACCGCCTTTACCATCATCAAAACGTCTATTATTCGTATTTGGTCTACCACCAGTTGTGTTCTTCTTAGGACCTCTGTCGTCACCGCGTGTGAAACCTCCGCCAGTGCCAGATTGACCTTGTGGACGGTTGTCAGTGCGCGGTGCACTGCTTTGTCCTTGCGGACGGCTGCCAGTATTGCTGCCTTGTGGACGGCTGCCACCGGTATTGCTACCTTGCGGACGGTTGCCACCAGTACTGCTTCCTTGCGGACGGCTGCCACCAGTACTGCTTCCTTGCGGACGGCTGCCACCAGTACTACTACCTTGTGGACGGCTACCAGAATTGCTACCTTGCGGACGGCTGCCACCAGTATTACTACCTTGTGGACGATTGCCGCCTGTATTGCTACCTTGCGGACGGCTTCCGCTAGTACTATTTGTACGTGGAGCTCCGCTTTGTTGCGGACGTGCATTCTGCGTTGAACCTGTTTGTGTTCTGCGGGAATCTTGTCCGCTTTGGGGCCTTGGGGACGTCGTCGATTGGTTGTTGTTTTGGTTACTGTTCATACCTACCTGCTTTTCCTGTTGATTTTTGTTGGCATTCTGAGCACTCTGGGGCTCGGCAGTTACCGCACCGGTTGTCACCGGACGGCTGCTGGAGCCGGTATCCCGCTTGGCTGCAGCGTTCGATTTGATATCCTTGAAGAATTGCTCTACTTTGTTCACGGAACCGTTCTCCATGACACTCATATGATTATTCACAGGGACATTCAAACGCTTCAGAATAGTAATAATTTCTTTACTGCTCATGTTTAGTGACTTGGCGTATTCGTACACGCGCAATTTATCTTTGTTCTCTTCTTTAGTCAATAAATCCACCTCCGACAGTATCTCCGAGTTGCTTGGAGATCATTTCCGCGAATCCTTTATCCGTAATGGCCAGTACTACACGCTGGTCTTTACCAATACTTGCACCGAGGCTGTCTCGGTGAAATGCGATTACTAGTGGAATATCGTAGGTTCCGCATTTATCACGGAACTTTTTTTGGGTATTATCTGAAGCGTCACCTGCCAGAACGACCAGCTTCGCCTCTGAAGACCGTACAGCTTTGAGTACAGCCTCATCGCCGGTGACTATCTTGCCTGCTCTCATGGCAAGCCCTAAATAAGAAAGTGCCTTACTCATTATCCTCACTATCCTTTGCTGCTAGAAACTGCTCTTCCACGGAAGTAAACTCCCGGGCAAGCTGGGCATAGATTTCAGGACTCACTTGACATTTCAAAGCGCGATCAAGTGCTTTGTTCTTCTGTGCCAGCTTAAAGCATTCAAGCTTGCCGCATATGTAAGCACCACGGCCTGACTTCTTACCTGTCAGATCAATCAGCACTTCGCCCTCAGGCGTTCTAACCACTCGAATCAGCTCTTTCTTCGGCATCATCTCTTGGGTAGCAACGCATTTGCGCAGCGGCACCTTTCTTTGTTTCATAACATACGCCTCCCGTCAAGCAGGTTAATTAATCAATGGAGACGGAATCCTGATGCATTTCATCAATAGAAGTTCTCGGTCTACCGTATTCCTGCTCCGCTTGACTTTCACTCTTGATATCAATTTTCCAGCCGGTAAGCTTAGCAGCAAGACGTGCATTTTGCCCTTTAATACCGATAGCTAGTGATAATTGATAGTCAGGAACGATTACTCGTGCCATTTTCTCTGCTTCAAAGACTTGAACTTCAAGGACCTTGGAAGGGCTAAGTGCATTAGCCACATACTCCTGCACCAGATCAGAATAACGGACGATATCGATCTTCTCGCCACGAAGCTCAGTAACGATGGTCTGAACGCGTGTGCCTCTTGGACCTACGCAAGAACCAACTGGATCCACTTCTGGATTGCGGGAATACACAGCAATCTTCGAACGGAAGCCAGCTTCACGAGCTACGGAACGAATTTCAACCACACCGTCAAAGATTTCCGGAACTTCTAGTTCAAACAGACGCTTCAGCAATCCGGGATGACTGCGGGACAGCATAATTTGCGGTCCTTTAGTGGTGTTCTCAACTTTAGTGATATAAGCCTTGATACGCTCGCTTTGCTTGAACTTCTCACCTGGCATCAATTCACTAAGCGGAAGAACCGCTTCGATTTTACCAAGATCAATGTAGATGTTCCGCATATCTTGACGTTGTACAAGTCCTGTAACGATATCATCTTCTTTGTCGATAAAAGCATTATAGATGAGTCCACGCTCTGCTTCGCGAATCCGTTGAGTTACAACCTGCTTTGCAGTCTGTGCAGCAATACGTCCGAAATCACGTGGTGTCACTTCAAGCTCAGCGATATCCTCAAGCTGGAAATGCGGGTTAATTTCTCTGGCTGCCGGCAATGAGATTTCAGTCCTTGTATCCAGGACCTCCTCAACAATTAGCTTTCGGGCAAACACTTTAATGACACCTGTGTTGCGGTTCATGTCAACACGCACGTTCTGTGCCGCATTGAAATTACGTTTATAACTAGAGATCAGCGCCGCTTCGATTGCTTCAAACAGCACATCTTTACTGATGCCTCTCTCCCTTTCCAGCTCATTCATTGCTTCAATAAACTCCATACTCATGAATTTCCGGCCCCCCTTTCAAGACGTTAAAAAATAATGGCCAATCTCGCGCTTGCGACTTTGGCGTACGGTACTACATGTTCTTTTTTGCCCGCGGAGATGAGCAGTTCCTCGTTCTCGAACGAGAGCAAACGACCTTCAAATTCTTTGAGTCCTTGAATCGGCTCATAAACAGTCACATACACGTCCTTACCTACCGCTTTAGCTACATCCGCAGCTTTTTTGAGAGGGCGCTCTGCTCCCGGCGAGGAAACCTCAAGGAAATATGCCTCTGGGATAGGATCATTCTCATCCAACTGTTGGCTGAAATATTCGCTAATGCTTCCGCAGTCATCAATATCAATGCCGCCTTCTTTATCTACGAATATACGCAGAAACCAATTGGAGCCTTCCTTCACGTATTCAACGTCCACCAGTTCGAAACCATTGTCGTCGAGATAGGGCCCGAGCATCTGCTCTACCGTTTGTTTAATTTTAGATTTGGGTGTGCTCAAAAGAAAATTACCTCCACGAACTTGTCTTTTGCTATATACCAAAGATAAAGAGTGGGTTTCCCCACTCTTTACACAACGGACTTATCTCATTATTACCAAAGAAATTATACCATAGTGAGTCTGGACTGACAAGTGCAAGCCCTTGACTCCCCCTTTGGAGTGCTCTTTTCTAGCCATGAAATAAGTGTTGTTAAAGCCTTTAAAATAGGGAAAGTTGATTACTCTCCGGTAAGCCGCGGAAACAGCCCATATTGGTTAATAGCTCAATAACCGTCTTACTCGCCTTGGATTTCTGTTGGAAATCCTCGATAGAAAGGAACTCCCCAGCATCTTTCGCAGCAGCTATGTTAACAGCAGCATTCTCACCAATTCCTGCTAATGCGGAAAACGGAGGAATCAAACTCTTGTCATCAACAATAAACTTATTCGCTTCTGAACGGTAAAGATCAATATTTTTGAATGTAAACCCACGTGCCGTCATCTCCAAAGCCATCTCAAGGACAGGCAACATAGCCTTTTCCTTAGGTAAAGCTTGAAATCCTTTTTGCTCAATTTCTACGATCTGACGATTGATGGCTTCATATCCCTTACAGCATAGTTCAATATCAAAATCCGCTGCGCGTACAGAGAAATAGGTCGCATAATATTCAATAGGATGATACAGCTTGAAGTAGGCAGTACGTACTGCAGAAATAACGTATGCAGCAGCATGCGCCTTCGGGAACATGTATTGAATCTTCAGACAAGAATCAATATACCATTGCGGAACCTTGCACTTTTTCATTTCCTCGATCCATTCGTCAGACAACCCTTTACCCTTACGAACACTCTCGGTAATCTTAAAGGCCAAGCTCGCATCCATTCCCGCTTTATAAATTAAGAAGAGCATGATATCATCGCGACAACCAATAACGGTCTTAATGTTACAAGTGTTATTCTTTATAAGCTCTTGCGCATTACCAAGCCAAACCCCGGTACCATGAGACAAACCTGATATTTGCAGCAAGTCAGCAAAGCTGGACGGTTTCGACTCAATAAGCATTTGCCGTACGAACTTGGTACCCATTTCGGGCACACCGTATGTCGCAACCGGTGATCTGATCTCGTCTGGTCTTACTCCAAGCGCATCTGTAGAGTTAAACATGCTCATTACTTTCGGATCATTCATCGGGATAGAGGTTGGATCAATACCTGTCAAATCCTGCAGCATCCGCATCATCGTCGGATCATCATGACCCAGAATATCAAGCTTCAGCAGATTCGCATCAAAAGCGTGATAATCAAAGTGTGTCGTCTTCCACTCGGCATTGACATCATCCGCCGGAAATTGCACTGGCGTAATATCTTCTACCTCCATATAGTCTGGAACAACGACTATACCACCGGGATGTTGTCCCGTACTGCGTTTAACGCCTGTACATCCAGCCGCCAGACGGCCAACTTCAGCTCCACGCCAACTTTTCTGATGAAGTTCTTCGTATTTCTTCGCGAAACCGAAGGCTGTCTTCTCAGCTACCGTACCAATCGTTCCGGCACGGAATACATTTTTCTCACCAAACATTTCTTTGGTAAAGTTATGTGCATTCGGTTGATATTCCCCTGAGAAGTTCAAATCGATATCGGGAACTTTATCCCCCTTAAATCCGAGGAAGGTTTCAAACGGAATATCCTGCCCTTCGCCTTTGAGCTTCTGACCGCAATCCGGACAGACTTTGTCGGGTAAATCGAATCCGCTCCGCACACTACCGTCCAGGAACCATTCATTATGGCGACACTCAGGGTTAAGGCAAATATAATGCGCAGGCAAAGGATTAACTTCTGAAATTCCAAGAAAGGTTGCTACTACAGAAGACCCTACGGAACCCCGAGAACCTACGAGATATCCATCCTGATTTGATTTTTTAACAAGACGTTCAGAAATCAAATAGTTGGCAGAGAATCCGTATTTGATAATTGGTGCAAGCTCTTTCTCCAAACGGGCAATCACTACCTCAGGCAGTTCTTCACCATATATGGATTTGGCAGTGTTGTAACAGGTTTCGCGAATTTCTTCGTCCGCTCCGTCAATAATTGGTGTAAATAGCTTATCTGGAAATAGCTCCAGTTCCTCAAAACGTTCAGCCAGCTCTACTGTATTTGTAACCACGACTTCCATCGCTTTTTCAGCACCGAGGAATTCGAATTCAGCCAGCATCTCATCCGTTGTGCGGAAATGTGCATCCGGTTTGCGTTGGTCTTTAAGAGGACTAAAGCCTGTAATCCCGTTAATCGTAATATCACGATACAGCTTGTCCCGGGGTTCAAGATAATGCACATTCCCCGTTGCTATAACAGGTTTATTCATCTGTTCCCCTATTTCGCAAACCTTACGAACTACATCCCGAAGCTCCTCAGGTCCTGCAACAAAACCCTTGTCCACCAAATGCATGTACATGGTCAATGGCTGAATCTCCAGCACATCATAAAAATGAGCAACTTCCATGGCTTCCTCAGTGGTTTTGTTGAGTACTGCTTCAAAAAACTCACCACGTTCACAACCGGAAATCACGAGCAGTCCATCTCTATGCTCTTCCAACTTTGATTTAGGAATACAAGGTACACGTTTGAAATATTCCGTATGCGACATGGAAATGAGCTTATAGAGATTCTTTTTGCCCACCTGATTAAGTGCATAGATATTACAGTGAAACGGTCTTGTGTTCGAAAGATCATTACCCACATAATCGTTCAGTCGATCAAGGCGAGTCATGCCTTTCATCTTTTCAGCATCTGCGAGCAATCCTGTTAAAATCCCGCCGAGTGCTATGGTATCGTCTATCGCACGGTGATGGCTTTCCAGAAGAACTTTATATTTATCGGCTAATGTGTTCAGCCTGTGATTCTTCATTGTCGGATACAGTAAACGTGCGAGTTCAAGAGTATCAAGAGTTGGATTCTGAAGCACTGGTTGACCTATTTTAAGTAACGATGCCTGAATAAAACCCATATCAAATCTGGCATTATGAGCAACGAGGATACTATCTCCCACAAATTCAACAAATTTATGCAGCACTGGCTCAAGATCAGGCGCATCCTTAACCATTTCATCTGTAATATTGGTCAATTGCTGAATATGATAAGGGATCTTCTCATGCGGATTAACAAAAGTAGAATAACGGTCTACTTCTTTGCCTTCGCACATTTTAATGGCCGCGAGCTCCGTAATATTGTTGCGGGTAATCGATAACCCCGTGGTCTCTATATCAAACACTACATAGGTAGCTGTCTTCAAGTCCAAAGGCTGAGCATTCTCGACAATATTCACAGAGTCATTCACAACATTGGCTTCCACACCATAAATCATTTTTATCTTATGCTTATGAGCTGCATGGTTCGCATCAGGAAAAGCTTGAACCCCGCCATGATCAGAAATAGCAATCGCCGGATGACCCCACTGAGCAGCTGTTTTGACATAGCTAGTGATCGGAGTGACCGCATCCATCGTACTCATAGTAGTGTGAAGGTGGAACTCCACCCGTTTCTTAGGAGCCGTATCTTTACGTGCAGGCGGCGCCTTAACTTCTGTTAAGTCTGAAGGAATCATCACGAGCTCGGGTACCTGCATAAAACGGTCATATTCTACTTTTCCGCGTGCTCTTACCCATTTACCGTTAGCTAGCAGACTCATAACCTTCAGATCATCTTTAGTCTTCGCGAACATCTTCATTTGTAGAGAATCCGTGAAATCGGTCAGACTGAAGGTGAATAAAGTACTGCCATTGCGAAGTTCCTTACGATCCAGACCAAAAATGGTACCTTGAATTGTAATTTTCTTCTCTTCATCTTGAATTTGAAGAATCGGTACGGCCTGTTCCTTAATTTCATATCCCACCTGAAGCTTAATTACTTCATTAGGATCGCTATCATCAGCAGGAGCTTCTGTTTCTACAGCAGTCATCATCTGCTCAACGATCTCTCGTTGTTCCTGCTGAAGTTTTTGCTGAAATTCTTCGTATGCTTCTACATTATTATTTTCGTTCTCCGCCATTAGCACTTTAACTTTTAAGGTGAGCCCGAAATACTTATCAAAAAATTTAATAATTGCCCCATCAATGCCTTTTTTTCGAGCCAGCTCCATAGAAGTGGAGTCACTCATCGTCAGCATTAAAGTGTCATCTTTAAGCTCTTGGGTGGAGCGTGTCAGCCAGCCGTTAACCGAAGGGATCTCGCGGGTCACCCACTCCAGAAACAATCCCCAATACTCTTGGATTAGCTCTGCCTTACTAACTTTATCATCATATAGGAACAAAAAGCTTACTTTGGCTATATGCTGAAGCTTCTCTCGCATTCTGAGACAAAATGTCCGGTATACCTGTGCTGGAACCAGACTTTCTTTCGCAATAACAATTTGCCAGTCTCGGTTACCGCGGCTGATCTCTACACGTTCTATATGCCCATCTAAAAAGTAAGGATCCATGATTGCAGGTGGAATTTCACCTTGCTTCATCAAGAGCTCGAATCTTTTTCTTCTCTCCTGGTTTTGTTCCATGCTTTCCTCCCACCTTTGATAACTCCGTAAAACACAATCAATGATATTCAGTGAAAGTACAATATGATAAGAAGAAACGACGTTATCGTCTTTTAAAGACGATAACCGTTTCTCGTAAAAATATAAGGATAACGTATAGTGTGAAACTTATACTTTCTTAGATTTCAAGCATAAACGCATTCGGCGTCCTTATAAGGACGGTACGCGTTTATGCGAGAAATAGAAGAATAATTTATAGCGTAAGCCTATAAATTCTTATATTTTAAAAAGCTTCTGGATTCAAAAAGCATTGGGTTCTTTCGGCCCGCTGACTCCTCTCTCCAGAAGCTAGATTAAAATACTACAAGACTGTTGATCGGTGCCAAAAGATTAATATGCCTTTGCAAAAACCACAGTATGTTCAGCTGGTTTACCACAGCAAATGCAGACTTGCTTCTTCTCCGCCGGATCGAAAGGAATGTTGCGGCTACCCGCACCTGTCTCTTCCTTAACTTTGGACTCGCATTCTTCGGAACCACACCAGCCAGCTAGTGCAAAGCCGCGTTTTTCTTCCATCGAAGCTTTCATTTCTTCCAAGGAATCCACAGAATAGAAATGGTCCTCGCGGAATTTCAGGGCACGTTCGAACATTTCATTATGAACCTGCTCGAGCATTGCTTGTACCTCTTGGGCGAGGTTCTCCTGCTGAATAACCTTCTTCTCGCCTGTGACACGTGATACGATAACGCAGACACCATTCTCCATGTCGCGTGGTCCAAGCTCCAAGCGCACGGGTACACCGCGCATTTCATATTCATTGAACTTCCAACCTGGAGTTACATCCGAACGGTCATCCACACGTACACGAACGCCGGCGTTCTTCAGCTCCTTGAACAGCTCGTCTGTCCGTCCAATCACGGCTTCGCGAGTTTTAGGCGGACCGATAGGAATCATAATCACTTGAGTTGGCGCTACTTTAGGTGGCAAAACAAGACCACGGTCATCACCATGCACCATAATCAGCGAACCAATCAAGCGTGTAGTGGATCCCCATGAGGTGGTATGCACATATTCCAAATTATTATCGCGGCTCAAATACTGGATCTCAAAAGCTGTTGCAAACTTGGTACCCAAGTAATGTGAGGTAGCAGCCTGAACAGCACGTCCATCTTTCATCATCGCTTCAATAGAATACGTATCTACTGCACCGGCAAAACGCTCGGAAGGTGTCTTCTGTCCAGTGATTACCGGAATGGCAAGGAAAGTCTCGGCAAAATCACGGTAGTTATCCAGCATCTTCATAGTTTCTTCACGAGCTTCTGCTTCATTCTCATGCGCAGTATGCCCTTCTTGCCAAAGAAACTCAGTAGTGCGGATAAATGGTAAAGTACGCTTCTCCCAGCGAACCACGTTCGCCCATTGATTGATAAGAACAGGAAGATCACGATAAGACTGAATCCATTTGGAATACATATGTCCGAACATGGTCTCAGAAGTAGGACGGACTGCCAGACGTTCCTCAAGCACGTCACCACCTGCCTCAGTTACCCACGGCAGTTCGGGATTAAAGCCTTCAATATGATCCTTTTCCTTTTGAAAGAAACTCTCTGGTATGAACACTGGAAAATAAGCATTACGGTGACCAGTTTCCTTGAGGCGACGGTTCATTTCCTCCTGAATATGCTCCCATATTTCATAGCCTTCTGGCTTAAATACGATACAGCCACGAACAGGAGAGTAATCCATCAAGTCTCCTTTTTTAATAACATCAATATACCAGCGTGAGAAATCCTCGCTCTGCGGCGTGATTTCCGTAACGAATTGCTTATCTTTTGCCATGTAATGGAATGCCTCCCGAAGAAAATTAGCCGCTTATCAAACGTAAAATATCATTATACGTAACAGCAATCATTAATAAAAATAGCAGTGCAAATCCAACAAAGTGAACCATACCTTCACGACTCGGATCTACAGGTTTACCACGCAGTGCTTCAACACCTAGGAACGCCAGACGGCTTCCATCAAGTGCTGGAATCGGCAGAAGATTGAAGATCCCAAGATACAGACTTAGAATGGCAGCCCAGTAGGTAAGATACTGTATCCCTTGTTGAGCAATTTTGCCGGTTACCTCAAAGGTACGAACCGGACCTCCAATATCATCCATATTGAATTTATTGATCAATTGCTTAAAGCCCAGAAAGATAGCCTCTGTCGTATCGACCATAGCTTTACCTGAACCTGTCAACGTCTCGCCAATACCTGCTTTGCGTGTAGGTAACTCAGGTGTGATACCTATTTTACCGCCTTCTTGTCCCTCCATGCTACGAGGAACGAGATTTACGTTTAGGGTCTCATCACCACGTTGCAGCGTCCATTTCATTTCTTTCCCTTTAGACTCCGAGGTCAAATTAATCATTTTTTGGTAATCAGAACCAATCTTCTCACCGTTTATGGAGACTATGATGTCACCCTTCTGCAACCCCGCCTCTTGCGCAGGCATTCCTTCAGAGACGTCGCCAATCTTAACATAAGTAGGATTCTCGACCGGAACACCAGCCATTTGTATATGGATCGCAAACAGTACAAAGGCTAACAGGAAGTTCATCACAGGACCCGCAACAATAGCCAGTGCACGTTGACCTACGGTCTTGCTGCCGAATTGGCGATCTTTGGGTGCAATTTGAGTCTGCTGAGTCCCTCTGATCATCATTGCTTGCGGATGAACATCATAAGTAGTAACTTCGCCATCCACATCTAAGCGGATCTGCAGATCATTTTCGAGATCGGTGTGTAGAGCCTCACCACGGATGACATTTTTACGTGTATCCAGTGCGTCCAGATAAATATTTTTTACTTTGTTATCCTGACCGAGTCTTACCGCAATGGTCTGCCCTGAGCCAATTTCAATAATTTCTGGATCTTCACCAGCCATCCGAGCATAACCGCCAAAAGGTAGTAAACGCAGAGTGAACTGTGTCTCATTCCGTTTATAAGAAAACAGTTTCGGACCGAAACCGATAGCAAATTCCCTCACGAGAATACCGGCGCGTTTGGCAAAATAATAGTGACCCCATTCATGTACAGTCACCAGGACAAAAAACATGAGCACCGTTAATAAAACGACTTGAACCATTTCCAAACGTATCATCCCCCTTTAGGTGTAAGACCGAAGTATGTCCTCTTAATTTATCATTATTCTCCGATCAGGCACAAGAGAATCAACTAACCCAACCTATTTTTAAGGCAAAGTAAGTATTTCCAGCTTAAAAAGAGATCTTTCTACGTTCTACAGCGTTGCAGCCAGTTCTCGAACACGTCTATCACAGTACTCAATTTGTTCCAAATTCGGATTATCCTCATTCTCATGACGTTGTAGGACTTCCCCAATGATCTCTTCAATGCGCAGAAATGGAATCTCATGACTCAAGAAACGAGCAACAGCGATTTCATTTGCAGCATTAAAAGCAGTAGTAGCTGTCCCTCCAGCTTTCCCACATTCCATGGCTAGCTTCAGCGCAGGAAATCGTTCATAGTCCATTTCTCGGAAAGTCAGACGCCCAACCTCAGCTAACGATAAACGCTGTGCCGGTGATTCCCAGCGTTCGGGATACGTGAGTGCATATTGAATTGGGACACGCATATCGGGATTTCCAAGCTGAGCAATAATGCTGCTGTCGCGGAACTCAACATAAGAGTGAATGATACTCTCTGGATGCAATAGCACATTCACTTGTTCATAAGGAAGGCCGAATAGCCAATGCGCTTCAATAACCTCAAGCCCTTTGTTCACCATTGTAGCAGAATCAATCGTTATTTTCGCGCCCATGCTCCAATTCGGATGACGAAGTGCATCTTCTACCGTTACATTCTTGAGTTGATCACGAGTGAAATCTCGAAACGATCCACCAGAAGCTGTTAAAGTGATACAAGCAATATCAACAATATTCTCACCATTTAAGCATTGAAAAATAGCAGAATGCTCGCTATCAATAGGTAACAACTTAACACCCTTACGATTAGCGAGTTCAGTGACGAGATGTCCTGCCGTTACCAAAGTTTCTTTATTGGCTAGCCCAATATGTTTGCCTGCTTCGATTGCAGCTAACGTTGATTGGAGGCCTACACTGCCCATAACAGCCGTTACGACCATTTCGGCATCTCCACCAGCTGCCACCTCTACAAGACCTTCATTCCCGCTGTATAGCTCTATGCCAGCAGGCAGACTGGATCTAATCTCATCTGCCAATTCCTTTGTCGCAACAGAAACACGACGCGGGTTAAACCGGCGAACTTGTTCCAGCAATAATGCTGTATTCGTTCCAGCCGCCAAGCCATCTACTTGAAAAGAGTCTGGGTGCATAGCGATGACATCTAGAGTCTGAGTGCCTATCGAACCCGTGGAACCAAGGACACTTATTTTTTTCATAGTTATACCCTCTCCTTCCGTTAATAGTAAGGCATAAGCGTTACGATATGTACGAATGGAAATACGATAATCCAGCTGTCACATCGATCAAGAATACCACCGTGACCTGGCAGAAGTGTGCCTGAATCTTTGATACCATACGCACGTTTATAGGCCGATTGTACAAGATCTCCAAGCTGACCCAATACCGCACAAGAAAGCCCTATGAGCAGTGCTCGTCCTATCGTTAAGTGTTCAGGAGCAAAGATTGCAAAAACGATAGATATCAGCATCGAGATCAGTACTCCACCAACCGCACCTTCCACTGTTTTATTAGGACTGATGGCAGGCCAAAGCTTGTTCTTTCCCATGCTTCTCCCAACAAAATAAGCTCCGGCATCGCTGCCCCATATGCAGAAAAGGAGCAAAAAAGTCCAGAACAAACCATGTCCGTCATCTGATGCACGAGCCATGGCCATATAAGAAAAACCCATTCCAATGTATACTATACCAGTAAACAGCAACGCTGTTACTCGAATATCCAATTTATTTTTAGTAAAAACTGTAACTAAAAGGAACAACAGCAGCAGAATCCAAATTCCTTGTTCCCACGAAAAGGGTGCAGAGATCCCAAGCAAATTCCAAGGGATCATGAAACTTAGAATGGCTGCATAACCAAGAACGGTAGAACCGGAAAGCGCAGGTATCCCTATCATTTTCACAAATTCATAAAACCCGATAAAAGCCATGGCAGTAAGTAACAACTGATATGGCCAGTTCCCTAACACACATAAGCCTAAAAATAGTGCTCCGGCAACAATTCCGGTAATCAATCGCTGCTTCAAAGGTTTCCATCTCCTATCAAGCTACTTCAGTCCACCATAACGGCGTGTACGACGTTGATATTCAGCAACTGCCTGATGCAAATGCTCCTTATTAAACTCTGGCCAATACACATCAGTAAACCACAGCTCACTATAAGCAAGCTGCCATAGCATGAAATTGCTAAGCCGCATTTCTCCGCTTGTACGAATAAGCAAATCCGGATCTGGTAACCCACCTGATAACAATCGGCTATCGATTAGATCAGTCGTAATATCGTCAGGTGACAATGTCCCTGATTGGATGTCCTTACCAATGCTGCGCATGCAGTCCTCAATTTCTTTGCGTCCCCCATAATTAAGAGCAAAATTCAATATAAGTCCTGTATTGCCCTGTGTCCGGGAAATTGCTTCTTCCATAGCCTTTCGTGTATATGAAGGTAATGCATCTGTATCACCCATCATACGTACTTGGACATTCTTCTCAATCAGCTCATCAAGCTCAATGGCTAGAAACTCCACTGGCAAGCGCATCAGATAATCGACTTCTTCCTTAGGTCGTTTCCAATTTTCTGTCGAGAACGCATACATCGTCAAAAACTCAACACCCAGTTCGTCTGCAGCGATTGTAGCACGTTTGACAGCCTTCATGCCATTCTGATGACCCACAACGCGCGGCAACCCGCGTCGTTTGGCCCAACGCCCATTGCCGTCCATAATAACAGCCACATGCCGGGGAATGTTATCCGGTGAAATCTCGACTGGCTGTTGCCTGTCTTTACGGCTCAGCCACGCTTGAACCCGTTTGATCATTTCCGTTTCCTCCAAGCTCTTATCAGAAAGAGACAAACCCCACCATTAACGGAGGGGCTTTAAGTCTCTAGAATATCTTTATACTTCCATAATCTCTTTTTCTTTGGATACAAGCACCTTGTCGACTTCGGCTATGAACTTATCCGTTGTCTTTTGAATGTCTTCCTGATGGCCACGGGACTCATCTTCCGAGATACCGTTTTTCTCCATCTTCTTAATATCATCGTTGGCATCACGGCGAATGTTGCGGATCGCTACTTTCGCTTCTTCACCAAATTTCTTCGTTAGTTTCACCAAATCCGTCCGACGTTCTTCAGTCAGCGGAGGGATAGAAAGACGAATAATTGTGCCGTCATTAGCAGGCGTTAAACCGATATCCGATTTCATGATCGCCCGTTCAATGTCAGACATCGATGTTTTGTCCCACGGCTGGATTAACAGTGTCCGGGAATCCGGAGTACTGATGTTTGCCAGCTGATTGATTGGAGTAGGGGAACCGTAATATTCAACTTGAATGCGATCTAGCAGTGATGTTGTTGCACGTCCTGCCCGCAATGTTGCCAAATCACGTTTCAGCGATGAAATCGCTTTGTCCATACGCTCTTCGGCATTTTTTTTGACCGATTGTGGCATTAATCTACACTCCCTTTAACAATCGTTCCGATCTTCTCACCGAGAACGACACGTTTGATATTGCCTTGTTCCGTAATGGCAAATACAATGAGCGGTATATTGTTATCCATGCATAGAGATGAAGCTGTTGAATCCATAACACCAAGGTTTTTGTTCAGAACATCCATGTAAGTGAGCTGTTCAAACTTCTCGGCTGTGCTGTCTTTAAACGGATCTGCTGAATATACACCATCAACTTTATTCTTCGCCATCAGAATAACTTCTGCTTCGATCTCTGCCGCTCTAAGTGCTGCAGTAGTATCTGTTGAGAAGAATGGGTTACCTGTGCCTGCTGCAAAAATAACAACGCGGCCCTTCTCCAAGTGACGAATCGCACGACGACGAATGTACGGTTCAGCAATTTGTTGCATCGAGATCGAAGTCTGTACTCTTGTTGGCACATCGATTTGCTCTAATGCATCCTGCAGAGCCAGTGAATTCATTACTGTTGCTAGCATACCCATATAATCTGCAGTAGCACGATCAATACCGCTTGCGCTGCCAGCGATCCCGCGCCAAATGTTACCTCCGCCACAAACAATCGCAACCTGAACGCCAAGCTCAACAACTTCCTTGATCTGTTCAGCGATGGAAATAATCATGTCAGCATCAATACCATATCCGTTTTGTCCTGCCAAAGACTCTCCACTTACCTTAAGGACTACTCTCTTAAATACCGGCTGTTCCAAATGTATACCCTCACTTTCTGCAAAAGACGGAACACTACGTGTACGTGTTCCGCTCTTCTGATGCTTGCCTTTATTCAATTCTTCACATTTATGATGAAACTATTATTATTGATTAACTTGTGCCATAACTTCTTCAACAAAGTTATCCACTTTCTTTTCCAAACCTTCGCCTAGTTCAAAACGAGCAAAACGACGGATCGAGATGTTTTCTCCGATTGTGCTGATTTTTTCGTTCAGCAATTGGGAGATCGTTTTGTCAGGGTCTTTAACGAAGGATTGCTCAAGCAAGCAATATTCTTCGTAATATTTACCAATACGTCCTTCAACCATTTTTTCAATGATTTTCTCAGGCTTACCTTCGTTCAAAGCTTGAGCTTTCAGGATTTCTTTTTCTTTTTCTACATCTTCTTGTGGAACTTCTTCACGACGAACATAACGTGGGTTTGCTGCAGCGATTTGCATAGCGATATCGCGAGCAAAGTCCTTGAAGGAATCTGTTTTACCAACAAAGTCAGTTTCGCAGTTGATTTCTACAAGTACACCAATACGGCCGCCAGCGTGGATGTAAGATTCTACAACACCTTCAGTAGCAATACGTCCTGCTTTATTTGCTGCTGCGGACAGACCTTTTTCACGAAGCAATTCTGCTGCTTTAGTGATATCATTATTAGCTTCTTCAAGCGCTTTTTTACAATCAAGCATACCAGCGCCTGTTCTTTCACGAAGTTCTTTTACTGCTTTTGCATCAACTGCCATTGTTTATTCCCTCCAGGTAATTGTCGTTTTCTTACATTATTCAAGGCCTTTATCCTAAAAAAAGGGCAGTGAGAGGTTATCCACCTGCCAACCACCCTTTTCATTTAAGTTCTTGTATGTGTTAGTCGCTACTTAAGCAGTAGTTGTGTCTTCGCCTTGGTGAGCTTCAACAACAGCGTCTGCCATTTTACCAGTCAACAATTTCACGGCGCGGATAGCGTCATCGTTACCTGGAATTACGTAGTCGATTTCGTCTGGATCACAGTTAGTATCAACGATAGCTACGATTGGAATACCCAATTTGCGAGCTTCTGCAACTGCGATACGCTCTTTACGCGGGTCAATGATGAACAACGCGCTTGGTAGACCTTTCATGTTCTTGATACCGCCCAAGAATTTCTCAAGACGATCTTTCTCTTTGCGAAGAAGGATAACTTCTTTCTTAGGTAGAACTTCGAAAGTGCCGTCTTCTTCCCAAGATTCCAATTTCTTCAAACGATCAATACGTTTTTGGATAGTTTGGAAGTTAGTAAGAGTTCCGCCCAACCAACGTTGGTTAATGAAGAACATACCTGAACGTTCTGCTTCTTCTTTTACGGAATCTTGTGCTTGTTTCTTTGTTCCTACGAATAGGATTGTGCCGTTGTCACCAGCAACACTTTTTACAAAGTTGTAAGCTTCTTCTACCTTCTTGACTGTTTTTTGCAAGTCAATAATGTAAATTCCGTTTCTTTCAGTGAAGATATAACGATCCATCTTTGGGTTCCAACGACGAGTCTGGTGACCGAAGTGTACCCCAGCTTCTAGAAGCTGTTTCATGGAGATTACTGCCATCTTCACACACCTCCTAAGTTTGGTTTATTGTGTGTCTCCTCCGCCGTGCGTCATCTTTCAGCAAGACTTTCTTCAGAAGAAAGCACCCCTTGTCGAAATCAACCAGCGTGTGTTTTAACACCGTCAATTACTATACCATATTTTATTAGTATATGCAACGATCATTGAAAACTTATTAATTTTTCAATGATGGAATCTAGACTCTCGTCTTTATTAAAGTTGTAAGAACCGGATTGTATTTTCTTGTTTATTTCATGTTTATTAGCAGCTTGAAGAAAAATTTCTTTATCCTTAATAACCGCAGCCTTCTCCAAAATATCTGCTGTTTGTGTCAGTGTACTGCCTGAAGGTATACGAACGAAAACCCCTGCATTCGCAGTGACTTTAGGCTTATCCAGTGTAACAACAGATGGTGCAGTAGTGACCTCTGGCTTCTCAACAGTACCTTCTTTTGGCGTTGAGGGCTCTTTAGGAGGGATAACCTTATTGGGGTTATTAGATACTGTAGGAGTTGCTACAGGAGCGGGAGAAGCCGCTACTGCAGGCTCAGAAGGTGCCACGTTCTCCTTACTTCCATCAGTAAGTCCGCCATTCTTCTGATCTGGATCTGCATCTTCCAAAGCAGACTCATCCGAAGGGGATTCAGTAGATTCGTCGATGACCTTCAGGTTCAATTTCTCAGCACCTTGTAGAACTTGCTCCTTCGTGAGTGGGGCCGCTCCCCCTGATATCATTAATTGAAGCAGTAATGCTCCTGCTATTAGCCCTGTGCCAAGTCCGAACAAAAAAGAACGGTTCTTCATCATACCGATTCCTCCTGTTTGGCGAGTTGCAGAATCAGTTGCACTTCTCCCCGCTGAAGTCCAGCCGTCTTGGCAATGGAGTCTATCGATTTGCCCTGCTCATGCAGTTCAAACAATCTTGGATATCGCAATTTAATAGAACTAATAGGTTTCGCTTTCATTTCTGGTTGTATTGAACTCTTCTCAGTTCCGTCAGTTGGGTCTCCGATCGACATATCTTTAACATACGAACCCTTCTCAACCGAAACTGCCAACTCTCTCAAGCTCTTCTCTTCGTCCGTTACTCGGGCCTCAAGTAATAAAGCGCTTTGTTGTAATTCTGTCAATTGACTCTGAAGTTCGCTAATCTGTCCTTGCATTACATTATGATTAGTTTGAGATTGCTGTTTAATACTGCTGACTAACTGTACCAGTTCTTCATTCTCGCGCTCTATGTCAGCCATATATAGCTCTAACGCAGCCTCCGTTTCTTTCAGGCTTTGCTGTTCTGCTTTTCCTTCCTTAACACGTGCCGGAAGTAGAAGGGCATAAAGAATAGCTGCGACACCTACTAGTACAATATACACCCATGGTTGCAAGTGCCTTATCTCCTTTTACATATCAAATATAAATTCTTATTAAAGACTCAGATCGATGCGTTGTCCTTTATACGGATGTTCCGCATCACGAGTGCTGGGCTTCGAACGTTTCTCCGAAGATGGATTCCCTCCAGAATGATGATTGCCTTTATCTCCGCCATCGCGCAAAGCGGATTCAGAAGATTCATCTACTTCAGAGCTTCGCATGGTCAATTCCTGGCTTTGTTTCACATTTTGCCCGGCCAGTTGATGCTGATCAATAGCGGGGCGTTGCTGAGATTCATTCTGAATCTTGCCCGCCTCCGTAGTCCGAGGTAGTGCAATTTGCAGTTCCACTGGTTTTAGGCTCATCATAACCCTCTTCTCACAAGTAATGGCCGGCCGCTAATGCTGCCCGCCCGATTAATTGTATGGCGTTAAGGATATATCACCTTCACTATAAACAAACACAACTCGTTCTGTAGGGTCCTTTACAAATCGGGTATATCTGCCGATCATAATTTTGGAACCGCCATAGATCGTTTTGATCACTTCAACTCTGGCTCTGCCTGTATCTTCTAGCATTCTTTCAATCTCTAGCACTCGTTCTTTAATTATTTTTTCCTCACGTTGATGAGACTGTTTGGTAGCATTCAATTTAACGCGAAGAGCCACTTTATCCGCAGGCAGTTGACCGTTGGTTGCCAATTGATTTAATAGGTACAACGCTTTAGAGGTTTTGTCCTCATTTTCTAGCAACTGACGCAGTGATTGTCGTAGCTCATTAATCTCATTTCTGAGCTCAGGAACTACACCTACCTCAATCGAAGTCGCTGTGGACATGGTATTGCCTATTGTACGTGCTACGACTCTTTCTCCAGACTGAACAGTTCCGCCAACAATCAGACCCTTAGCTCCGTTACAAAGAACATCCCTGCCAGCACGTATATTGGAATGCATAATGCTCTGGGATACAATTACATCTTCACCTGCTGTTACATTACCATCTTGAATGAAGGAGACCTTTACATTTTTCCCAGCGGTTACATGTCCTTTGTTATAGCCAATAATACCACCCGTAATTTCGATGGATCCACCAGAGATTAATTCTGCTCCTTCTACTCCACCAACTACACGGATATCACCGGCGGACTTTACTGAGAATCCTGACAGTACGTTTCCCCGAATTACAACTGTACCTACAAAATCAATGTTCCCCGTGCTGTAATCCACATCACCATTCACTTCATACACAGGAAACACATTGATTTTACCGCTATCGGTTAAAGTAACTAGACCGTCTATAGCGGCATACATTGAAGTTCCATTGTTATCAACAAGTACGTTCTTTCCGATTTTAAAATGAGCTTCCTTACCGACTTTGAAAGCAAGCTCATCACCAGTTACAGTCTTTCCATGCTTACCAGGCTGAGCAGGGATAATTCTAGCTATCAACTTCCCTTTGAGAACGTTACGAAGCCGAACTAAATCCTTATAATCAACCTTACCATCCGCTTTCTCAAGCGGCTTGCGATCCTCTTCCAGATCAACAGTGAGCATAATTCGTCCATCGATTCCTTGCTCAGCAGGTTCACCTATAGCAATAGTGACTTTACTCCAAAAAAACTCCTCCGGATGACTACAAATACGTTCAACAATATCACGCTGGATACCGTAGCGAATATTGTGACTATGTAGGAAGGGTTCCAATTCTTTAGGTGAGCAGGAAAAATTCTCATCCTTTTTGGAGAATTGCAAATACGCGATCCCTTTGTCCTCCGAAAAAGTAATACTCAAGTACTGATTCAAAGCATTTTGACCGATCAAATTTTGCTCCCCCTTGTCACCGCTAACGGTTAATCGTTCTGCATAAGTAGATCGCGATTCTTCTCAAGCGTTCCCTTCAGCCGCAAAATGGCTTTGGAATGAAGTTGCGAAATGCGTGAGGGAGATAATGACATGACCTCTGCGATTTCGCTCAATGATAAATCTTCATAATATAAAAGGGACACAACGGTCCGTTCTTTCACCGTTAATTTCTCAATACCTTTGGTGAGCGCTTCGCGTAAGTAGAACTCATTTACCTTGCTATCCGGATTCTTAGCTTTGTCGTCCACCAGTATGGACATTCGGGTCTCTGATTCCTCTTCACGAATCGGGTCTTCCAGTGAACATAGTGACATTACAGCCACATCCTGCAACATATTTTGAAATTCTGTTACACTAATATTCAGGTATAGACTCATTTCTTCATCACTAACGGATCTTAGGTACTTCTGTTCCAGCTGCTGATAAGCATCCTCGATTTTTTTAGCTTTCTCTCGCACAGATCTAGGTACCCAATCACTTTGGCGTAGTGAATCTAATATTGCACCACGTACACGCCAGGAAGCATAAGTCTGAAACTGCAATCCTCGTTTGTAGTCAAATTTTTCAATCGCATCAATTAGTCCCATTACTCCATTGCTAGCTAAATCATCTTTGGATATATTCTTGGGTAACCCCACAGCCAAACGACTGGATACATAATCTACAATATGGAGATAACTCTCTATCAGCTTCTTTTTGGCTTCAGGGTCACTGTGTTCTTTCCACTGTTCCCATAGCTCATCAGTTTCTAATTGAGAAGCTTTACGCTCGTTCAATAGCTTTCACCCTTCCCAAAGTTTAGTCAGAGAGCTTTTCGCGGCGAAACCTGCCTTGTCACAAGCATAAACGCCTTCAGCGTCCTTATAAGGACGGTAGCGTTTAAGCGAGAAATATAAGGATAATGTATAACGTGAAACTTATACATTATCCTTATATTTTAAGATAACCGATTCCGCCACAGCGCTCGCTTATTCTTCTTTCAGGTGACGAACGGCCTTGGCCAATTCTTCAGGATCTTTCATGGAGACTAGTTTGGGAGGGGTAAGGGGCTTGAACCCCTCACCGTTCCCACTTCCTTGTCCTAGCTTCGGTTTGAGTAGGTTGATTAACTCTTCATCCTCATTAGGAGTACTGATGTCTAGCTTCGCACCAAGTTCCTCTCCAGCAACATCCTGTTCTTCCGGAGGCGATGATTGATACACAATAAAACCCAATACCCATCTTAGGAGGAACGCAAGCAGAAACCAGATGATAAATCCAAATAGGCTTCGTAATAAACTAGTACCAAGAACATTATTACTGTAGGTTACAAAAAAAGTGAATACAAAACCTATCAAACCAAACAGCAAGTTTATCAAAATGTTTCCAATCATCTTCATAATTATATTTCCTTAGCGCCTTTTTGCACACTGCGGATGAACAATACGCCAGTGTTGCAGGCAATTTCTATCGTACGGCCATAATTACCGCCCGTGTCTTCCGCGACTAACGGAATTTTCAAATTCTCAAGAGCAAGTTTACAAGATTCAACATTACGAGGCCCGATCCTCATGGTGTCGCTCCCCCCGGCAAAGGCAAACATTTGTGATCCTCCTGCCATCTTGGCCACGATCCGACTCCGAACCGCCCCAAGCTCCAGCAAACGGGATAAGAGCTCCGGCACTGCAGTATCTGCAAACTTTGCGATGTTTAACTGTCCTTCCCTAGCAATCTCAGAAGTTGGGAGCATCACATGCGCCATTCCCGCGAGTTTTTTTCCAGGGTCAAACAATGTCAATCCCACGCAGGAGCCAAGACCAGTTGTACGAATCAAACTATCCTGGCTTCCAATGTTAAGATCAGCCATCCCTACTTTAATGATGCTTTGTTCTTCAATCATTTTCAAAAGGAACTCCTAGCGATTTGAAGATTTTCGGGAATGATTCCGGATCGGGAATAAGGAAAAATTGCCCTTCAATTTCGTTTTTCCCCTCAAAAAAGGTAGTATCGATCAACAATGCATCGTCGCCCATTTGCCCAAATTGCAGCAAACCGTAGCTTAGGATGGCTCCAGCCATATCCATGGCAAGTGCAGGAACTGTTGGATACATAGAAAGTGAGGTGAAGTCTGCAAGAGAAGATAGGTACGAACCCGCCAAAATATTGCCAATTTCACTCAGCGCGGAAAGTTCCATCTCTCCAAGTTCTTGATTACTCAAAATCTCGATGCCTGCAATACGACTAAGTAAGTTCATAGCTGCTTCCGGTGAAAGAATGAAAAACAGGTTGCCCGGAGCTTCACCCTCCACACGTAAGAACACCGCATATACTAATTCTTCTGCTCCACCAACTTTGTCCGAAATCTCTTCAAAGTTGAGAAGTTGTACCTTGGGAACAGCCATATCAATCGGCTTATTCAAGAGCTGTGATAATGCGGTGGCTGCATTTCCAGCTCCAATATTCCCGACTTCCTTAAGCACATCCATTTTAAAATCCTTATAGTGCTTAAATAATTCCACAGGTTAGCCCTCTAGGCTTTCTAATTGAACGATTTCGCCTTTGTTAAGCACTTCTGACAAATTCAGCATGATCAGCAAGCGCTCTTCACCTATCTTGGCCACCCCATCTAAATACTTCGCTTTGATGCCGCCAACAACATCTGGAGGTGTATCGATAGAATCTCGATTCAAATCTATTACATCATTTGCTGAATCAACAATGAAACCTACTTCCATTTCATTAACAGATACGATAATTACACGAGTCTGATCCGTATGTTCAGCCTCTTCGATACCAAAGCGGCCCCGAAGATCAATTACAGGAATAACAACACCACGTAAATTAATTACACCTTTGATAAAAGAATACGTTTTTGGTACACGGGTAATTGGCATCATGCGCTCAATCGTTTGTACCTTCTCAACTTCGATACCGTATTCCTCTGAGCCTAATTTGAACACTATCACTTTAATATCTTCAGCCATGGAATGAACCTCCCTGTTCTATCCTAGTTATTTAATAAAAGCGTTCGGATCGATAATAAGTGCTACTTGACCATCCCCAAGTATGGTTGCGCCTGATATCCCTTGAATTTCAGGTAAAAATTTACCTAGATTCTTGATTACTATCTCATTCTGACCAATAAAATCCTGTACAGCTAAGGCTACAAGACGTTCACCCTTGCGTACAACTACGATCTCTGTCTCTTCTTCAGTACTCTCATCATAATCAGGCACCGAAAAGAGACGACTAAGAGAAACTAATGGAATATGAGAATTCCGGAATTCCAACATTTTGTTACCATGAATCGTACGAATTTGAGTGTTCTTCACGATTCCAGTTTCCACAATAGATGATAATGGAATAGCATACTTCTCAGAGCCCAATCGGATAAGCATTGCCGCAATAATGGATAGTGTAAGTGGCAACTGCACTGAGAAATTCGTACCTTTACCTGGTGAAGAATAGATCGTTACATTGCCACCCAGAGAAGAAATCTTAGCTTTTACAACATCCAGCCCTACGCCACGACCTGAAACATCAGAAATAACCTCTGCCGTGCTGAAACCTGGTGCGAACAGCAATTGATAAGCTTCCTCATCCGTCATATTGGCTGCCTGCTCTTGTGTAATCACGCCTTTTTTCACAGCAGACTTCAGAACCTTCTCTGGATAAATGCCCGTTCCATCTTCTTCGATTTCAATAAAGACATGATTTCCACTGTGGAAAGCCCGTAGATGGACCGTTCCAGTCTCTGGTTTACCAGCAGCAATGCGGTCAGCAATGGATTCGATACCGTGATCAACCGCATTACGTAATAAATGCACGAGCGGATCACCGATTTCGTCGATAACCGTCCGGTCAAGCTCCGTTTCGGCACCGGTTACGATTAGATCTACTTTCTTGTCAAGTGACTTGGCTAGATCACGAACCATACGTGGAAACCGGTTAAATACGGTATCTACTGGAACCATTCGAAGCTTCATAACAATATTCTGGAGATCTCCACTTACTCGGCCCATGTGCTCGACGGTTTCCGTAAGATCACCATTCTGAACCTCAGAAGCCAGCTGCTCCAAACGAACTCGGTCAATCAGAAGTTCACTAAACAGGTTCATCAACACGTCTAAACGCTCGATATCTACGCGAATCGTACGTGAAGGTGCCCCTCCTGTTTTGGCTCCCGGCTTATTACCTTCATCTTTAGTAGACAATGGTTTTGCTGATGCAATTGGAGCAGAAACCGTTTCCGTCTCAATAGCCGTTGCAGCTACCTCAGACACAGCGGTTGCCGTTTCTTGACCAAGCATTTTCAAAGATTCTTGATCTAGTGTTACAGCCGTTACTTTATCAATTTCAGACAAATTCATAATCATGGCCTGAATTTGATCAGCGTTTTTTTGGGTTATGTAATAGAGTGAGAAGCTTTGGTCAAATTTCTCTTGTTCTATATCTTGAACGGATGGGAAGGATTTAACAACTTCACCGGAACGTTCGAGTAAATCAAACACCATGTATGCACGTACGGCCTTAAGTTGACAATCCTTACGGATCGTTACGTCCACATACAATGCATGATGCCCTTCCTGAATCGATTGTTCTAGAACAGAAAATTGGAACTCGTCCAAATGAATTGGCGTTTCGGCTGCTTGTGCAGCAGGTGTAGTAGCAACAGTTGCTGCGCCGCCTGCAACAGGAATCTCTCCCCGGACGATAGCCTGTAGGGATGAGACGATGTCCGATACATCTGCTTTACCTTCGCCGCCCCTAGTAATATCCTCAACCATAGACTCTAAGGCATCCAAACTTTTGAACAACGTATCAAAAATGAAATCCTGCATGCGCAGCTTGTTATTCCGTACAAGATCTAATACATTTTCCATTTGGTGTGTAAGTGAAGCCAAATCTTCAAAGCCCATAGTCGCTGCCATACCTTTTAAGGTGTGCGCAGAGCGGAATATTACCTGTACAATGCTAAGATCCTCAGGATTCGCTTCCAGCCCCATCATGCTCTCGTTCAATGACTGCAGATGATCATTCGACTCATCAATAAACATGGATAAATATTGGTTCATGTCCATAGTAGAGCACCTCCCCTTCGAGTTCGCTTTTCCGTTATTTAACGGCTTGCACCAGCCTTGGAGCAATTTCTTGCAAAGGCAGTACATACTTGACGCACTGCAATTCCACCGCGGATCGCGGCATCCCGTAAACGACACAGGTCTCTTCACTTTCAGCAAAAGTTGAGGTTACTCCTGAGTCATAGAGAGATTTCATCATCCTTGCACCATCACTTCCCATCCCTGTCATCAGCAACACGTGCCGATCTAACGATGTGAGTGGCAGCAACGATTCGAATAAAACATCCACAGAAGGTCGGTGGCCATTACGTGCCTCCTCCTTCGTAAGTACAACCACATATTGCCCTCTAGTTGATGGGGTAACTTGTAAATGATAGCCTCCAGGTGCAATGTAAGCAGCTCCTTTTCGTAATATCATCCCCTGCTCTGCTTCGACCACTTCTAGCGGACTGAAGGTATTCAGACGCTGAGCTAGTGATTTTGTGAAGTTAGGCGGCATATGCTGCACAATAACAATAGGAGCCGGAAAATCCGCAGGAATTTTCTCCAGAAATACCTTTAGCGCACGTGGTCCGCCTGTAGAACAACCAACAGCAACTAATTTGTGCAAATCCTTACTACCAATAAGTCGATCCGGAGAAAGTACAGGAGGATCAGAGGATACCTCCACTATAAATTCTAGCACCGGTTTGGGCGGGATCGGTTTATTCTCTACTTTAGACCTTGGTTTAGTCTTTTCGGATATTGGTGCTCTAGTAGAGATTATTGGTTTAGTTTCTTTTTTAGGGATAGTAGTATCTATTTGCTGCTTTCCCCGAGGTTTTCTTATCACTTCATTTTTGATAGAAGATTTAAGTGCTACCTTGGGTTTGTCTGGTATCAATCTCGGCGTTGTCGGCAGCAATGTTTCTAAAGGCGCAATGTCAGGCATACGAAATCCAGATGCTCGTGCTTCACGCTGCTCCCGAGCCAACATAGCTTCTTTCATTTGTTCTCTTAGGGATTCCCCTACTCCCGTTATATCCTGAGAGTTGGTTATCGAAGGTTTACGAATGAAATCAAAAGCGCCCCATTCCAGTGCAAGAATGGTTTCCTTCATGCCCTCTTCATTGATGCCTGACAACATAATCACAGGCAGCGGATCTGACGCCATTATTATTTTCAGCGCTTCCAGGCCGTTCATCTCCGGCATTTCCACATCCATGGTAACTAGATCCGGACGAAGCTCGTTTATTTTCTCAATAGCCTCTCGACCGTTTGTGGCTGTTGCCGTCACCTGAAAGTCAGCGTCATTTTCAATTAAATCGGAAATGATCTTGCGCATAAATGCAGAATCATCAACAACCAAAACTTTATATGGCTTCATATCATTTCCACCTCTGTTCCAGATTCAGAACAATTATTTACTTCGCTTTAACCATTTATGGATAAAGCCTTTAATTCCTTGGACTTTTGTAACTTTTTTACCATCTATGGTCAAATAACTAAAAGCAAGCCGATGTATATCTTTTGCAGCAAGACTGTTTGGAAAAGCCAATGAGAATGGCGTTTGCCTTTTGACAGCCTGCACTACATGGGCATCTGAGCTTATATGACCAAGATAAGAAACATCTAATTGCAAAAAACGACTGGCGGCCATACGGATCTTATCACTTGTAACTAACGCCTCTCTCTCATCACCCGCTTGATTCACAATCAGTTTAAAAGTAATCTCCGGATGAGTCCGATTCACAACCTTCATTAATGCATAGGCATCTGTAATAGCAGTTGGCTCTGGTGTTGTAACTACTAGGCAATCGTCCGCAGAGGTTATAAATTTCATCGTTTCCTTAGATAATCCAGCACCTGTATCGAACAAAATATAATCCATACTGTCCGCTATAAGGGTTATCTGGGCTGTGAAATAATTAAGATCCGATTCCGAAAGAGAGAACAACTCATCCATGCCCGATCCACCGGCTATAAAAGGGAGCGAATTCGGCCCTAACTGAATAATCTGCTCAATATCCGCTTCTCTTTTTAAGAGATGATATAGGTTATACTTCGCTGACACACCCATCAACACGTCGATGTTAGCCATCCCAATATCTGCGTCGAACAGCAATACTCGCTTCCCCATAGCTTTTAAAGTTAAAGCGAAGTTAAGTGTGAAATTTGACTTCCCTACGCCACCTTTACCACTACACACAGTAATGATACGGGCGGATGTTTCCCCTTTTGCAGCTAGTTTAGGATCCTGACTGGATACAAGCTGTCTTAAGGATTGTGCCTGATCCATCATGATTCACCTGTTCTAAGAAGTATCTCACAGAGTTGCTCTTTAGAAGCCATCAGCAGATCGTCGGGTACATTTTGACCATTGGTCATATAAGATAATGTGAGAGGGAAATCATTCAGGACGTTAAAGAGTGGACCATAACTTCCCGTCTCATCTAGCTTGGTAAAAATAACTTTATCCAGCTTGTACCTGCCAAAATGCTCTGCAATAAGCTTCATATCACGGCTTTTCGAGGTCAAACTGAGTACTAGATAGGTCTCACTTCTTAATTCCTTCGCTAGCAAGCTTTGCAGTTCTGCTACAAGCATATCATTGCGATAATTTCGTCCAGCTGTATCCATTATTACAAGATCACAACTCTCCAATCGAAAAAGTGCTCTTTGTAAATCTCCCGGTGATTGAACAACCTCAAGCGGAACATTTAGGATAGATGCGTATGTACGCAACTGCTCCACAGCAGAAATTCGATACGTATCGGAGGTGATAAAACCAACCTTGCGTCCGTGTTTAAATAGCTGTTCAGCCGCAAGCTTGGCTATTGTAGTTGTTTTCCCTACTCCCGTGGGTCCAGCAATATATACGATTTGGGTATCCCGTGCAATTCCATCAGCGATTCGACCTGACAGAAATCCATCGAGTTGTTCTTTCAAGGACTCCTGAAATTTCTCAGGTCCCCAAGTACGCCCTTCATCCGCCCAACGTTCTGAGATATTACTAATCCACTCTTCAACAAGTACATCATCCATCTCCTGCTCTAGCAAAAGATTTCTAAGCTGCTGAAGACTGTCCGGTAACTCTCTCGCCCCCGAAGATTGTCTAGCGATTCGCTCCATCCATAGCTTCATATCCTTAATTTCACGAAGAACATCATTCTCATGGGTTGAAGCAACTTCTGGTGTCTGTTCTAGACCAAGCGACTCATAAAGCGCTGGTACAGATTTCACTTCATCCAGGTTTGTTTCAGACGACTTAATATCATCCTTACCAACAGTCCTTATTTCTTGTAAAAACGCTGGACGCTTGGCTGCCGATTCTTGCACATCGATAGCCTCAGACAATGCTGCGGCGATTTCCACAAACGACCGTGTCTCTTCGGACTTTTCTAGTGTGACAGAGGGTATAGTTGAAGCTGATGATGCTTTTTGATAAGCCTGTGGTACAGCACTACGCGGAATGTTCATCGCAGGCTTCGATGGTTTTTCAGGAACATTACTCTTCTGAGCTTTCTCAACAGCAGCAACAACCTCTATTTTTTTCTTCTTAAATAACCCTAAAAATCCGCCAATCTTGATTTCTTTGGTGCTTAAAATGACGGCCTCGCTTCCAAGCTCGCTGCGAATGGAATGCATGGCGTCAGGCATCGTATCGACCACATAACGCTTCACTCTCATAAATTCACCACTCCGACGCTTTGTATTTCAATGTTAGGCTCTAGTTCGCTATAAGACAGTACGGGAATGTCCTGCATCGTCCGTTCAATCACCTGTCGCAAATACATACGAATGGTTGGTGATGTGAGTACAATGGGTTGTTGTCCTGACTGCAGCAGTTGATTGATCTGTTCACTAAGCCGCTGATAGATCGTTTGAGTCGATACTGGATCCAGTGCCAGATAACTGCCCTGTTCTGATTGCTGCACACTCTCAGATATTTTCTTCTCAAGGTTAGGTCCCACCGTAATAACCTTCAGAGTCTCTCCTACTTGCGAGAATTGCTGAGTAATCTGTCTGGATAAAGACTGACGAACATATTCGGTAAGAATATCAGGATCCTTGGTGTACGTCCCATAATCCGCCAACGTCTCAAAGATAGTCACCAAATCTCTAATCGATATTTTCTCGCGTAGCAGTTTGGCAAGTACCTTCTGCACATCCCCAATCGCTAATACGGAAGGAATAAGATCATCGACAAGCACTGGGTAATTATCTCTAAGGTTATCCACCAACATCTTGGTTTCTTGTCGTCCTATCAGCTCATGTCCATGTCGCTTAATGAGCTCTGTCAAATGTGTAGCAACAACTGATGGAGGATCAACTACGGTATAACCAGACAATTCAGCCCGCTCTTTAACCGATTCGTCAATCCATAACGCAGGAAGTCCAAAGGAAGGTTCAATGGTCTCAATACCGTTTATAGATTCATCATCATACCCTGGACTCATAGCTAGGTAGTGATTAAGTAATAATTCACCGCCACCGACAGTATTTCCTTTAATTTTTATGACATATTCATTCGGTTTTAGTTGAATATTGTCGCGAATGCGTATAACGGGTACTACAAGTCCCATTTCTAATGCACATTGCCGTCGAATCATGATGATACGATCTAACAAATCTCCACCCTGACCCGTATCTGCCAAAGGTATAAGACCATATCCGAACTCGAATTCAATAGGATCTACAGAGAGCAAATTGATGACACTTTCCGGACTTCGCACCTCTTCAATCTGTTTCTCTTCAACAAGCTGCTCTTCGGCAATCTGTTTTCGATTTAAATTTTGTCCCATACTGTAGGCTGCAAAAGCCAGCAAACCAGCCAGCGGGAGCGTAGTAATCATATGTATAGGTGTGAAGAGCCCTAGAAAAGCAACAGTTAATGCAACAATATATAACAACTTTGGATAAGACAATAACTGCCCTGTCAGTTCTTCTGCCAGATTACCTTCCGATGAAGCTCTAGTAACGATAAGACCCGCTGCAGTCGAAATGAGCAAAGCAGGAATTTGGCTAACTAGACCGTCCCCGATCGTCAATACGGAATAAGTGGATAACGCAGTGGAAAAATCCATTCCGTGCACAACCATACCGATAATAAAACCACCGATAAGATTGATCAACAGGATAATGATACTCGCAATCGCGTCTCCTTTAACGAATTTACTCGCACCATCCATGGCTCCGAAAAAATCCGCTTCCCGCTCCACATTGCGGCGCCGCTCACGTGCCTGCGTTTCGTTAATCATACCTGCGTTAAGATCGGCATCAATACTCATCTGCTTGCCGGGCATCGCATCCAAGGTAAATCTCGCTCCTACCTCAGCTACACGCTCTGAACCTTTGGTAATAACAATAAACTGAACTACTACCAAGATCAGAAACACGATAAACCCAACGGCAATTTGTCCTCCGGCGATCCAGCTTCCGAAAGTAGATACCACAGAACCGGCATCTCCGTAAGTCAGGATCAGTTTTGTTGTCGAAATGTTTAGTGACAGACGAAATAATGTCGTAACAAGCAACAGTGAAGGAAAAATTGAAAATTCGAGTGCATTCTTCGTGTTCATAGCAACTAATATGATTATTAATGCTATAGAGATATTAATAACAAGCAAAACGTCCAAAAGCCAGGACGGGATAGGCAGAATCATCATAAGCACGATACCGATGATGCCTAGCAAAACTGTTAAATCTTTAGCTTTCAATGTCCTAACCCCCCGCCTTATTTCCTCTTACCTTTAAGCTTATATACATATGCAAGCACTTCAGCCACAGCCTGGAACAGATCATTTGGAACGACATCTCCAATTTCTGCCCTTTGGAATAATGCCCGTGCCAGCGGTTTGTTTTCCATAGTCACGACGCCATGTTCTTTAGCCAGCTCCCGAATACGAAGTGCTACATAATCCTGCCCTTTTGCGATAATCTGAGGCGCTTCCATTTCGGAACCGTCATATTTTAGTGCAACAGCAAAGTGCGTTGGATTTGTAATAATTACATCCGCGTTAGGAACTTCCTGCATCATTCGCTGCATGGCCATTCTACGTTGACGTTCCCTGATCTTACCTTTGATTAGAGGGTCACCCTCCATTTTTTTGTATTCGTCCTTGATATCCTGCTTAGACATTTTCAGACTTTTTTCGTGCTCGTACTTCTGATACATAAAGTCTAGAAAAGCCATAACTAGCAAGGCAACCCCGATTTTCAAACCAAGATTCATCGTCAGCTTGGCTGCAAACTTAAAAATCCCCTCCGCACTGATATGCGACAGGGATGCAAAGTTCTTCTTTTCTCCCCATAATGTGCTATATACCAGATAAGAAATAATTAAAAGTTTGAAAATTGATTTCAGGAATTCTACAAACGAACGCATGGAGAAAATATTTTTGAATCCTTTTATCGGATTAATTTTACTGAATTTAGGAGTTATCCCTTCTCCCGTGACCATAAAGCCCACCTGTACCAAATTGGAAACAAGTGCCATAAAGAATGTAATTCCAAGTAATGGAGCTAGCAAAATCAATATTTGCAGTCCATACTGATTAAATAGTTCGGTTATGTTCTCAGGAGTAACGTTCAGCATCATTCGATTCTGAAATACGTCCGTGTATAGTTTCATGAAGCGTTCTTTCATAAAACCACCAAACATCATCAAACTAACTATCGCAGCTAGCAACACAACTGCACCGGACAGCTCAGCACTTTTGGCTACTTGACCCTTTTTGCGAGCATCCTGCCGTTTCTTCGGGGTTGCTTTTTCCGTCTTTTCACCGGCGAAGAGTTGAAGATCCAGTCTATAACGCTTCGTCTTAGGCATAATACTCTCCCCTTACGGTCACCTACGGACTCTTCCCCATGAGACCCAGTAAATTCTCCATGGATTCGAACATGATATCGAAGAGATTCTGAAACAGCACAGCCAGACCTGGCATCAGCACAAGAAGAAGTGCAATACCTATAATGATTTTGAGCGGAACCCCTATAACGAATACATTATATTGCGGAGCCGTTCTCGCCAAAAAGGCAAGGCCAACATCAGTCAGAAACAGCGCGGTTACTAATGGAGCCGACATTTGAAAAGCTAGTACAAACGACTGCGCAAATGTTCGGACCAGAAACTCTGACAAACTACCATCAATCATGCCTAGAAACAAATCATTATTCATAGGAACCCATTTATAGCTGTACACAATGGCATCTAGCAGATGGTGATGTCCATTCATACTCAGAAACATTAGCAGGGCTATCATATATTTGAAATTACCGAGAATAGGTGCTGACGTTCCAGTCATAGGATCAATGACGTTGGCAATACCGAAGCCAATCTGAATATCAATGAACGAACCTGCTGTCTGAATCGCCATAAACATCAAATATCCAATGAAACCTAGTAATAAACCTATTAATACCTCTCTCATAATCAGCAAAATATAACTAAAATCCTGCGGAATCGTAATCCCTGTTCCATTAGCACTAAAGACTACCAATGCTACAAAAAAAGAAATGCCTATCTTAAAAGTTGTCGGTACCCCTTGAGAAGAAAATACAGGAACGACAACAAAAAAGGCGGTAATTCGACAAAAAATAAGCAAAAAGACGGGTAAACTTTGAAGTAGGGTTTCCATGTTCATTGATTAACCAATATACATATAGAGATTTCCCAAAATTTGGCTAGTAAAGTCAATCAGCTTCGTGATGATCCACGGACCAAATAACAATAAAGCCAGTAGTACTGCGACGATTTTGGGAACAAACGCTAGCGTCTGTTCCTGAATCTGTGTCGTAGCTTGAAAAATACTGATTATTAGCCCTACCACCAGACCAAGAATCAGCATGGGAGCGCTGACTTCCAGCACCAAATATACGGCTTGGCTTGCTAGACCGATTATAAACTCCGTACTCATTCCTCATGCCTCCTCTTAAGGTCAGGTGTTAAAACTAAGAAGTAGTGATTTAATGACTAAGTACCAGCCGTCTACCAGTACAAAGAGCATAATTTTAAAAGGTAATGAAATCATGACCGGGGGAAGCATCATCATCCCCATGGCCATTAGCGTACTCGCCACAACAATATCAATAATCAGAAATGGAATGAAAATTAAGAAGCCCATTGTAAAAGCTTTTTTTAATTCACCAATTGCGAAAGCAGGCACCATCACCGTCAGTGGAATATCACTGTATGTAGCCGGTTTAGCCGATCCGGTATAACCGGTATAATTCATAAATAACAGAAGATCTTTGGAATTCGTCTGTTTAAACATAAACTCTTTCATCGGATCTGCAGCTTTATCAAAAGCCTCAGACTGAGTAATCGTCCCCTTCATATACGGCTGCAACGCCGTTTCATTAACTGTCTTCAAAGTTGGAGACATAACGAACAGGGTCAGAAATAGAGCAAGCCCTACCAGCACCTGATTTGGAGGCATGGACTGAGTACCAAGTGAGGTTCTCACAAAACCGAGCACGATTACAATTCTAGTAAAGCTGGTCATGAGAACTAGAAACGCCGGAGCAATACTCAGAACCGTAACGAGTAGTAAAATTGATATGGAACTGGTACCACCGCTTGAACCATCTTCATTACCGACCTGAATATTAACATTAGGTATAGGATCAGCATGTATCGGCCGCATCATAACTATACTAATGAACCCGAACAGCAGAATAGCAAGAATTAGCTTCTTTTTCATAAATTCCTCGACTCATCCTTAGTAGCATCATCCCGGAGTAACTCTTCCATCTTCTCTTTACGCTCTGGTGCAGAACGAAGTTTGGATTGCAGTGTCTCGTAAAAAGATGATGTTTCACTAAGCTCGATTTCCTCAGATGGAACCTCCCCACGCAGCTTAACCTTAACCTTAACCTTGGCAATAAGCGGTGTGAGAAAATTATTCTGGTTAGAGGACTGATCCTCAAATGCTGCAATGATCAAAGCTACCTCATCTGGATCAGTGACTTTATCCAAGATGGATATGTTCTCACCAATCCCGATTAAGTAAAGACTGCTTCCCAGTTCAATAACCTGCATCGACTTGTTAGGTCCCAGCCCTACTGCACCAAGTGTTCGTATGGAACGCCCGCTCATAAAGGTCTGGTTACGACGTCCAAGAAAACGGATCAGCAGCACAATAAGTACAATGATTACCGCAAGGACAATAATAACGTTAAGCAAATTCAGCAGGGTGTTATTGCTCCCGAGCGGTTCTGGATTGACGGGCATGTCTCTTTCCTACACACCCAACGTTTTGTTAATAGCTTCGATAACACGGTCTGCTTGGAAAGGCTTCACGATAAAGTCTTTCGCACCCGCTTGAATAGCATCGATAACCATAGCCTGCTGGCCCATGGCTGAACACATGATGACCTTAGCAGCCGGATCTATTTTCTTGATTTCTTTCAGGGCGGCGATTCCGTCCATTTCAGGCATAGTTATATCCATCGTGATAAGGTCCGGACGCAGTTCTTTAAATTTCTCTATAGCTTGAGAACCGTCCTGAGCTTCGCCCACTACTTCAAATCCGTTTTTCGACAAAATGTCACGGATCATCATTCTCATAAATGCTGCATC
The DNA here is from genome assembly GCF_037977235.1 of Paenibacillus sp. FSL K6-0276. Classification (NCBI taxonomy): domain Bacteria; kingdom Bacillati; phylum Bacillota; class Bacilli; order Caryophanales; family Paenibacillaceae; genus Paenibacillus; species Paenibacillus sp. FSL K6-0276. The sequence goes on from NZ_CP150276.1 coordinate 3,798,053, forward strand.
GTCCACGATTAGAATTCGGTTAGCCATTTTTACAAAATCCTCCCTAAGTATGCTTATTGTAATTTCTGAATTCGGTCCCACTGGCTGACGATATCCGTAACGCGTACGCCGAAGTTTTCATCGATAACTACGACTTCGCCTTTGGCAATAAGCTTGTTGTTAACCAAAATATCTACAGGCTCACCGGCGAGCTTGTCCAGCTCAATGATCGAGCCTTGAGACATTTCCAAAATATCTTTAATCTGCTTCTGGGTCCTCCCTAATTCTACGGTTACTCTAAGCGGTATGTCCATCAATAAATTTAAATTATTTTCATCAATATGACCAAAAGCTCCACCGTTAAGGTTAGCAAATTGTACAGGCTGTACATTTACATTGCGATTCGCTTCAGGACTAAGCGGTGGTGTCTGTCCATAAGGCATGCCTTGTGGGGGCATTCCGTAAGGTGGCATCCCAGGCATACCATACGCCGGCATTCCTGCTGGAGGATAATAATATCCGCCTTCCGGCATCCCTGGATAAGCAGGCATCCCCTGCGACGGATATGGCGGAGGTGTTTCTCCTGCAGGCTGAGAAGGTGCTACAGGAGGCGTCTCCACATGAGCTGGCTTAGCAGGAGCATCAGTTGACGTAACTGCAGTCTCTTGCGCTGCAGGGCTGACATCACCTAGAAGCATCGTTACCATATCCTTAGCAAACTGAACAGGCAAGAGTTGCATAATAGTAGAGTCTATTAAATCTCCAATTTTAAGCCGGAACGAAATACGTATTAAGGTCTCGTCATTCGGTAGGCTGCCTACTCCTTCACCGCTGGACATATTTAGAATGTCGATACCCGGAGGTGAAATATTAACAAAGCGATTGAAAATAGTGGACATTGATGTTGCAGAAGAACCCATCATTTGATTCATAGCTTCCTGCACAGCACTGATGTGAATTTCATTCAATTCTTCATCCTTAGGTTCGCCTTCACCACCGAGCATTAAATCAGCGATGACCTGTGCATCCCTAATCTTAATAACAAGTGAATTAATACCTTGAAACCCATCTACATACTCCACATGCACAGCTACATGCGGTTTAGGAAAAGCTTCTTCAAACTCCCCACGTGTAATGATGGAAACTTGAGGAGTTGTAATATCAACCTTTTTCCCCAATAAAGTGGAAAGAGCTGTCGCTGCACTACCGAATGTTATGTTCCCGATTTCACCCAAAGCATCCTGTTCGAACGGTGTTAAATAGTCATTTACCGTCTTCACCAAAGGAGCTATTGAGCCTTCCGAAGATTGTCTCAGAAGGGCGTCTATTTCTTCTTGGGATAAATAATCTTTACTCGTCAATTTCTTCAACTCCTTCACTGACAATCTCGTCTATTTGCACGGCTACCCGGTCTTTCACCATTCCGGGACTTCCGATGAACTTAAGTTTCTCCCCTACCTTAATCGAGAGTCCGGAATCTACATTCCTGTTGAGAGAGATCACGTCACCGACGCTAAGCCCAAGAAACTCAGATATGGATAGGCGCGATTCTCCAAGTTCAGCTACAATCGGTAGTTTCGCCTTATGAACTCTAGCTTTAATGGCTTCAAGTTCATCTGTATCCCTCGTCTTCTTCTCTGTAACAAACCATTGGTGAACTGATAGCCTAGACATTATAGGTTCTAGGACTACGTGCGGTATGCAAAGATTGATCATACCCGTTGTATCTCCAATTTTGGTGCTTAACGAGATTAATGCAATAGTCTCATTGGGCGATACAATTTGCATGAACTGCGGATTCGTTTCGAGCGCTTCCATGCGCGGATGAATATCCAGCACTGTCTTCCAAGCTTCCTGCAAACTCTCAAAACATCCACTGAAGATACGCTCCATGATCGTTGTTTCGATCTCAGTTAAAGCATTAATCTTAGAAGGTGCAGTCCCAAAACCTCCCAGCAATCTGTCCAGCATAGCGAAAGCGATGTTTGGATGAACTTCCATTACCATTCGACCTTCTAAAGGTTCAGCTTCGAAAATGTTCAGTATGGTCATTTTCGGAATGGAACGTATAAATTCATCATAAGGGAGCTGCTCTACTTGAACGACATTAATCTGCACGAAGGTGCGTAATTGGGCTGAAAAGTATGTTGTAAGATAGCGGGCGAAATTGTCATGTATCCTTGTAAGACTACGGATATGATCTTTAGAAAAGCGAACGGCCCGTTTAAAGTCATAAGATCGGATCTTCTTCTGAGTTTCTTCCTTTTTAAGTTCATCGGCATCCATCTCACCGGAAGAAAGTGCAGCAAGTAGAGCATCTATTTCATTTTGTGATAGTACATCAACCAATTCAATCACCCCCCTATCAAAGAATTATCAGGCCTGAAGCTACATAGAAGCCAAAAGGAATTTGGTGACTTCGATCTGAGTGATTTTGCCTTCGGTCAATGTCTTATTAATCAGGTTAACAAGTTTGCTGCTAAGCTGATCTTTGCCGTTTGCTCCATTAAGCTCCTCAGGTTTGGTATCTGCAAGCGTCTTGATAATTATCGGCTTGATTTTGATCTCTTTTATTTTTTCGAATGCTTCCTTTGATTTCGCAGAATTCAGTTGGAAGGCGAAATCTATTTGAACGATATAATCGGGATCAGCAAGATTTGTTTTGATCTCAGCGATCTCTGCCGTTAATTCGACGATTTCATCTGCAGTTAAATACTTGGTTCCCACACTTTGAACCGCAGCATTTACATCATTCGTATCTTTCGGAAAGATCTTGTCCATTAATAAAAATGCGGCTATCACGATAAGTGTAATCGCAAGTAAAATCGTAAGTAGCCACGGCAGCATCTTCTTCATGTTAGCTCCTCCATTGACTGGACTTTAATGGTGGCAGCATATGTGCCTATGTCCCTGTTATAATTCCGGATCTTCGTAATAACTTCATCAGCTTTTTCAAGCACGATCAGTCTTTTTCCGGTTACGAGCGTAATATATGTATCCGGGCTTTCTTCTACCATTTCTACCAGTAGGGCATTGATCCACATCGGTGTTCCATTTAATCTCGTTACCGATATCATAACAGGCCTCCTAACAAAAATAGGGGGAGGAGTATCTCCCCCACGACTCCGCATTAACCTTTAAAAAAGATATTATTTTATTGATAAAATTAACGCTTCAGGTTAACTACTTCCTGCAGCACTTCATCAGAAGTCGTAATGATACGAGAGTTCGCCTGGAATCCACGTTGGGATACGATCATTTCTGTAAATTCATTTGTAAGATCCACATTGGACATTTCGAGTTGACCAGAAATGATAGCGCCTGTTCCAGTTTCAGTATCATTCGCTACTATAGGAACAAGTTCGCCTGCTGCATTCGCATTAAGAGACATACGATACAGATTGCCTCCGATTTTCTCTAGACCAGCTGGGTTAGTGACCTTGGCTACACCAATTTTCACACCGCCTTCAGTCGTTCCATCTGACATAGTTTGTACAATTGTTCCATCATTAGAAATAGAGAATGCCGTTACATCATCTGCCAATTGAATGGCAGTACCGTCGGCATCAAGCACATGCAGTCCGTCAGAAGTAACAAGATTACGTGCAGCATCCACATGAAAATCTCCTGCACGAGTCAAGAAAGGTGTTTCTTGATCTTCTGAAAGCTTAACTAGAAAAAATCCATCTCCGTCAATGCGCAAATCTGTTGGGTTATTAGTGGTTTGAGCACTACCGCTTAAATGGAGTGTATCAATAGAAGCGATACTTACACCCAATCCGACTTGTTTAGCATTCACACCACCAGCACCATCATCACTTGGAGCTGTTACTCCAGAAACAGTTTGACTCATAATATCCTTAAACATAACGCGTCCAGATTTAAAGCCAATAGTATTGACATTGGCAATGTTATTACCAATTACATCGAGCTTAGTCTGAAAGCCTCTCATCCCCGAAACCCCTGAATACATAGATCTTAACATGTTTGTTGTCCTCCCAGATTATAAAGTCCTAATAACTAAGTGAATTGGGACCGCGTCAGTCGGTCAGCGGCCACCTCGGCTTTCCGTTAGGACCAGCCGTTTATGAAATCACAATGGCACTGTCTATCTGTGTAAACACATTATCTCTTATCGAATTACCATCCATAGCTGTTACAACTGTACGATTCGGAACACTTACGATAAATGCCAAGTCCTTCATTAATATCAAGGATTCTTTACTTCCTTTAGCTGCAGCTTTATCCACAGCAGAAGAAATCTGATCCAGTTGTCTGCTTCCAAGCTCTATTCCTCTTTGTTCAAGACGCTTAGCGGCATGATTGCTGAATTTTAGTAGCTTCTGTTGCAGTACGCTCTCAAAGGTTGCTTCTCCAGTCATAGTCTGCTTCGGTATCGAAGATCGCTGTAACGTTGAAGAATATAGGGACGCAGGATACAATTGGCCAATAGTTAGCCTGTCACTCATACTGTCTCCCCGCTTCCTCCGCCATTCTCCGGAGTATTACTACCTGTGCCAGAACCACTTTCTGAAGATGCATTCTGAATTTGTGTAATATCGGTTAAAGCAACTCTGTCTTTCCCCACAACCGCATATTGAATCCCCTTGCTGACAACGATTGATTCAACATTCCCTGTCTTAGGTAGATTTGTGGCGGTATCCGTCCATGTTATATCTTTGCCAATCAAGCCGGATACTGAACCAAGAGACTGATTCATGGATGTAAGCTGTGTAGAGATGTTCATCAGCTGCTCTACAGATGTAAACTGTGCCATTTGAGCAATAAATTCTTTATCTTGCATCGGTTGCATCGGATCTTGATTCTGCAGCTGGGTAATCAATATCTTCAAAAATTGATCCTTACCCAAGTCAGAATTCCCTGTAGTTTTAGTAGATTCAGGAGCTGTATAATTCCACTGGTCTTTAGTAGAAACAGGAGTCGTTGTCGTCAAAACCGTTCACCTCTCTTTCCTTAGGTTTATAAGTTTAAGCTTTAGCAGAAAAAGATCCACCTTGAGACTGATCTTCTTGCCCTGCGTTTGAAACCCAGTCTTTCCATTCACCATTTAGCTCTGCGGCTAGAACAGCGTCATTAGCTTCCTCGCGGCTTTCTTTAGAGCGTCTACCCTGCTGCCCACTCCCAGAACCAGGTTGGCGTCCTTCTTGACCCCATTGTGAATTGAGCGAGGTATTATTTTGTGTGACTTCCAATTTCTCTACCTGCAGGCCCTGAGATTGTAACGCTGCCCGAAGTTGGTTCATTTGTTGTTCCAGCATATCTTTAGCTCCAGCATGTTCAGTCATGAACTGTGCAACCAGATGGCCATTTTGCATGGTAATCTTAACATCCACTTGTCCGAGATTTTCTGGAAAGAGTGATATCGTAGCCTCAGCTATGCCGCCTTTTTGCACAATCTCCAATTTACCTGTAATGAAACCAGTCATTTCCTGTGCAAACTGCTGAACCGGTACTGGAACCTCTGCCTTCAACGGAGCTGTAATTCCTCCCCGAAGAGATAGTTGACCTGCAGTAACAACCTCATGATCCCCTTCCATAGTCGCAATCCCTGGTGTGGAGTCTTGTGAAGATTCTGCATGCTTCGTTTCTCCGGTTACACCGGTCTTGGTCAATGGTGTATTCGTAGGCTCTGCTTCAGGATCTTGGACAGTTCCTGAGGTCACAGGCGAAGTTAGGACTGCTTCATTTTTAATTGCAGCAGCTTCTCCAGTACGGTTACTTAGATTTTGAAGTGTCTTGTCCGTCGTTTTACTGTTGCTTTCAGTCACAATAGATTGTTGTACAGATACACCAGAATTTTCATCCAAACTGGAGTTCTTTCCCTTCCCCTTATTTGCATTAGAGGCGGTCTGTTCTAGTAGTGCCGTGAAATTATTTAACAAACTTATTCCCTTGTTTGCGACTTCTTCGTTTCCATTGACTGCAGCTTCCTGAATCAGAGTAACTAAACTGTGCAAATCATCTTGAACAGCAAATCGCAGCGTATCAGCGTTCTGTGCCAACGGCGACAAGCTTCCTGCCGATTCCGCTTCAGATGTAGTATCCCCCTCATTTGCATGACTCCCTGATAAAAGAGCAGATACCTGAAGGAGCCAAGCTTGCAAAGCTATCAGCATAGCAGGATCGCTATTGATGCTTTCATCCAGATTTTCAACATCCGCAGTAAGTTTCTCAAGGAGATTTGAATTCTGTGGGTCTTGTTTCCCTTGCTTTTCTCCAGTAGTCTGAACTTCCTTTAAAAGGCCTTGCAATAAAGAAGCTAGATTTCCCAATAGCGGATCAGCAGGTACCGATGTGGTATTTGCTGTATTTCCTCCCATAGTTTGCACTAATGTCTGAGCAAAAGGTACAGCAGCTGTTGTGCCAGTAGAAGTCGATGAGCTACCACTTGCCGATGTTGTATTTGCGCTCACAAGCGATTGAACAACTAAACTCATATCAATTTCACCTCCTTTCAATATTTATTTAGCGCCCATCAAACGATTAACAATCTTCGCGGTTTGCGCGCTATCATTTTTAGTCATTTCTCCCAGAATAGAAGAACGAACACTATCACTTACGGTGTTCATAATCGTTACTACTTTATCAGGGCTAATCTTATACATTTCTCCTAGTAGTGAAGCTGCATTGGCAGGAGTCATTGAACTAAAAGTTTGGTTCAACTTTTCCTTATCCAGATTTGTACTAGTTGTAGTCTTTTGTGTGGTGCCTGCCTCTTTTTTTAATCTAGATTGAAGAGCTGCAATAGCCATATCACTGGAAGAAGTAGTTTCTTTCAACTTAATCGTTACATCTGCCGCTTTTTGCGGATCCATTTTTTCTAGAATCGCAGTTTTGCTCGCTTTATTCATTGCGCTGAAGATCTGCACCATTTCTTCTGTAGTCAAATTCTCCATAATCGGTGCAGCTTTGGAAGCTTTCATGCCCGCGTACAGCTTCGCCAGATCAGCAACCTGCTTCTGATAAGGGTCTTCTGTTTCGTCCGTGCTTACCTCAGCAGTTGCAGCAGCTTCCGTCTTCATTCCCTCAATCTGCGACTCAAGCGCCTGAACCTTGGTATCCTGGGCTGTTTTTTCGTCCGTTACCTTCTTCAGGTTCTCTTCCTGCTGCACAAGCTTAGTCTTTAGTTCTTTGATCGTTGTCTCAGAGCTCGCTTCCTGCTTCTTGCTCTGCTGTTTCGGATCAGAAGGATCTGCCGGTGGATCTGGAACCCACTTTTCCAGTACAGGAATTTTATTCGCAATCTGAAACACGTTATTACGAATGTCCATATTAAAAAGCGTCAACAGGACTCCAAGCAGTACTAGCGTGAAGATAATCGGTATCATTAAAAATAAGAACCGCTCAAATTTCCCCGCTGACCCTTCATTTTCAAGTTCCATATCATTGTTAGCCACTAGCGGAAACCTCCCGGTTTAGAGGGATTTCATCGCGAAGCGGACGGTTGCTATCTCATCCAGTTCGTTTTGTTCCCGTAAAATCATACTTTGCTGAAACTGTGTCTCAGCCTTATCTTTTGCCTTTAACCATACTTTTTCATCTAATACCTTTGTGCTTAACTGATCTTGCTTCTTCAGGACTTCCTGATGTGCACTTCTAATGTCCTTATGTTTACGGACAATACATTTATCCAGATATTCTACATACTCTTGCATTTCACGAATCTTCACCATAGGTGTCTTTTGTTCTACGGCATTTTGCAAGGATAGCATGATCGCGCTCCGTTGAAAGGCGAGTTCATCCAGGCTTCTTTCCTGTGCCTGCAATTCTCCAAGTGCGCTTGAAAGCATCCATTCTGCCTGTGTCTTCTCATTACCCTTCAAGTCAACGACTTTTTGAAAAGTATAATGAAATCTCATGATACTGAATCAACTCCTTGAGAAGTGTGAAATTAAAGATTGTTGAACTTCAGCCAGCGTAACTTTTTCATTCACCTTTTGTTTTGTGAATTCCCATATACTCTCTATGTACTCCATCGACTCGTCGATCTGAGCATTGGAGCCTCTCTGATAAGCTCCGATATTAATTAAATCTTCTGAATCCTTGTAAACGGCCATTAGTCGTTTTACATTTTCTGCTGCTGCGATCTGCTCTTCTGGAGCGATATCCTTCATTACGCGGCTTATGCTGGAAAGTACATCTATCGCTGGGAAGTGTCCTTTATTAGCAATATTTCGATTGAGTACGATATGTCCGTCAAGTATCCCTCTGACAGCATCAGCAATCGGCTCATTCATGTCGTCGCCATCAACCAATACCGTATAGAAGGCTGTTATTGAGCCCGAAGGGCCAGTACCAGCACGTTCCAGCAGTTTGGGTAAGCTTGCAAACACCGATGGTGTATAACCTCGCATAGCTGGAGGCTCCCCGACTGCAAGTCCAACTTCACGTTGAGCCATAGCATAACGTGTGACCGAATCCATCATGAGCATCACATTAAGTCCTCGATCACGGAAATACTCAGCAATCGTCGTAGCAATAAGTGCTCCCTTAATTCGAATTAATGCTGGTTGATCAGATGTAGCAACAATAACGACTGAACGCTGCAAACCCTCAGGTCCCAAATCGCGTTCTATGAAATCCAATACTTCCCTGCCACGCTCCCCAATCAGAGCAATAACATTAACGTCCGCTGATGTATTACGTGCAATCATTCCCATGAGCGTACTTTTTCCGACCCCCGAGCCAGCGAAAATCCCTACCCGCTGGCCTTTACCGATAGTTAACAAGCCGTCTATCGCTCTTACTCCGATGCTAATAGGTTCTTGCACTCGCGGTCTATTGAGTGGATTCGACGGAATGTTAAAGGTCGAACTATGTGGCATTCGAGCCGGGATTAGGGAACCATCAAGTGGTTGTCCTAGACCATCCAGTACCTTACCCAGCAATTCTGACCCTACCTGCACACTAAGCGGCTTACCTGTACCCACTACATCACAGCCAGGTCCAATAGCCTGCAGTTCTCCAAGCGGCATTAATAGCACCTTGTTGTCTCGGAAACCAACGACCTCAGCTTGCAGCGGCTTATTTCCTTTGGAAGGATAGATATAGCATACATCACCAATGCTAGCATCAGGTCCTTCCGATTCAACCATAAGGCCGATAACCTGCGTCACTTTCCCATTGATCCTAACCGGATCGAGATTACGAAGTTGCTCCTTATAACGGCTACTATCAAGCATCTTCTTCCCCATTTCTCTGCTCATCAGTGTCCAGCGCGATTCTAACCAGCTCTTTTTTGATTTCTGCAAGCTGAGTATCGATTCGAGCATCTATGCTGCCAAAGGAGGAGCGGATTACACAACCTTGATCTTTCACGGTCGAGTCAGGCAAGATTTGTAGTTCAGCCTGCGAGTCAACCACTAATGATAATTCTTCCCTCGCTGCGTTTACAAAAGCGAACAGTGCAGGAGATACACAGAGTGAGATCAAACCCTGCTCTCGTTTGCGGGCCAAATTTTTCCGAATCAAATCCATTGCAAATTGCGGTTCTACCGTTAACTGTCTATCCACAATTTTCTCAGCAATATCACAACTTAGTTCTACTAAAAAAGGTTCAGCTTCCTGAATAATGACATCTCTTGCCTTATATGCCTCATTCAAAACAGCACGCGCTTCTTCCATCATCGCTGCAACTTTGAGCTGCATCTCTTGTTCAGCTTGAGATACACCTTCCTGATACCCATGCTGATAAGCATCTGCTTTGACGGCCTCTACCAGATGTTCATCCTGCTCACGGCGTTGTTTCCACCACTCTTCAGCCTCCGCTTTTGAGGATTCAACAATCTGTTCCGCTTCTAGAGATGCATTCCGAACCTGCTCTTCAGCAAATTCCTGGGCGTCCTTAAGCATTTGCTTACGTGCCACTTCTGCTTCTTCACGTGCGGGATCATGATAGTGAGTCTCGCTTACAGTCTCCTCTGGAACGGGCTCCTCAGTTAGGCCCGCATATTGCCGGGCCTGCTCCAATCTTTTGAGTACATCTACTGGAACATACTGAGAATGCTTAATCAGCTTAGACAATGATGTCATCTCCTCCGCCACGAGCGATGATAATTTCTCCAGACTCTTCGAGTCTGCGGATCGTGCCTACAATACGCGTTTGTGCTTCTTCTACATCACGCAACCGCACTGGGCCCATGTACTCCATTTCTTCTCGGAATGTCTCTGCCATACGTTTGGACATATTCCGGAAAATAACATCTCGTACTTCTTCGCTTGCAACTTTAAGGGCAAGCTGCAGATCCGCATTATCAATATCACGAATAATACGCTGAATCGAACGATTGTCCACATTGACTATATCCTCGAAGACGAACATCCGCTTCTTGATCTCTTCGGCAAGCTCTGGATCTTGAATTTCGAGGGAATCCAGAATTGTGCGCTCTGTCCCCCGGTCAACTCCATTCAAGATTTGCACGATCGATTCGATACCGCCAGCATTTGTATAATCCTGAGTTACAGTAGCAGAAAGCTTCTGCTCTAGTACTCGTTCAATTTGTGTAATGACCTCCGGAGAGGTACTGTCCATTACAGCAATTCTTCTAGCCACCTCCGCCTGCTTCTCTTGAGGTAGCGAGGAGAGAATAGCTGCGGATTGTTCGAATTGTAGATAAGACAATACAAGTGCGATAGTCTGGACATTCTCATTCTGGATAAAGTTCAAAATCTGGTTAGGATCAGCTTTGCGTGCAAAATCGAAGGGTCTTACCTGCAAAGTTGCGGTCAGACGATTAATGACCTCCATGGCTTTTGCTGAACCAAGCGCTTTCTCCAGAATCTCTTTGGCGTAGTTAATACCGCCTTGTGATATATATTCTTGGGCAAGGCATATCTGATGGAACTCAGACATGATCGACTCTTTTTCACTGCTGTCCACTTTACGGACATTGGCAATTTCGAGAGTCAGTTGTTCAATCTCCTCGTCTCTTAAATGTTTAAATATTTGCGCCGATACCTCGGGCCCTAGTGTGATAAGCAGGATCGCGGCCTTTTGACGACCACTTAGCCCCTGCTGACTAGCCTTTGCCATTAGTTCACCTCTGTTCGTCTGCAAGCCATGTACGCAGCAGATTTACGAATTCGTCTGGCTTTTTCTTTGCCAAACTTTCCAATTGCTTACGAACTTGACTGTCATTCGTCAAACTCTCCAAATTAATAGATGGAAATTCGGTAGGAACCTGCAATGGAATGTCTTCATCTTCCTCTTCCACAGTCTTCTTACGACTCCGGTAGATCAGATATCCTCCACCTGCTCCAACCAGCAACGCAGCTGCTCCGATTGCCCATAACATCCATGTGGCGAGACCACCTGGTGTAGTGTTGGCAGCGGTACCGCCAAATTGTTGAGAATACACCGAAACCTTTTTGGTTAAATCAGCGTCTGTATATGTAATACCTGAATCTGCAAGAGAAGCACGAACAATATTTACCAAAATGTTTTGAATTGCTGCTGATGTAGCATCATCCAAAGTATTTTTTCCTGTAGGTGGTTCAACCGCAACATTTATGGTTAAATCTTTAACAGTAAAAGGACTAGCGATGACATCCTTTGTGATTCGGTTAACTTCATAATTCCTCGTTTCAGAAGATTCCTCCGAGGTAGAAGTATCCGTACCAGCTTGCGAAGGATAGCCCGTTACATCTTGTGAACCAGTGCCTGCCACTCCGCCAGTTGTATTTCCTTGGCCGGAATACGAATTACTGATGATTTGTGAACTGATCTCAATCCCCTTCATGTTCTCTGTATCCACAGGGGTTACGAGATCCTCTTTCCGGTTTTCCTTGTCAAAGTTTAGCTTCGAAAATACAAGAACATCAACTTTATCTGGACCCGTAAGAGTGCTAAGGAATTGTTTCACATCTTTCTTTACTTCTTCTTCGAATTTCTTCTGAAGAGCGAAGTTCTCTTCGACCTGGCTAGAAACTCCTGCTTGTCCACCTTTGGCCGTTGGCATTAACTCGACTTCATTATTAGCAATCGTAATGTTATCGATTGGTAGATTAGGAACCGCAGTCTTCACAAGGTTAAAATACCCATCTATATTATCTTGACTGGGTCTGAACCCTGGATTAAATGAAAGCACTACAGATGCAGATGCTTGCTCCTGATCAGCTTGAGAGGCAAAAACTGTCTCTTTAGGAAGATTAATTAGCACTTTAGCATCCTTAATTCCTTGCATACTTCTCATTAACTGTTCTACTTCGCCGTTTAATGCATTATTATACTTCACATTAAACTCACTATCTGTCGTTCCTATCATTGACGAATTATCATTAAAGACTTTATAACCGATTGAGCCTCCCTGGACAATCCCCTGAGAACCGATATCCACCTTAATTCGAGCCGCTTCTGTGCTAGGCACAGAGATACTCTTTCCATCTTGGCTTAATCGGTATGAAACACCTGCTGAATCCAAGTAAGTCATTACTCCAGCCGAATCCGTGCTGTCCAAATCTTGAAACGCTACTTCATATTCTGTCTTTGAAAGCTGCATGGTTAATACTACAATTATTATTAGAATGATAAACAATGTTGAAAAGAATAAAATCTTCTGTTTACCACTAAATCTGTTCCAATACAGGGTAACCTTCTCCCGATATTGGGCAAATCTTTCATTCACAGTGTCACCCCATCCGGAACTAGCTAGGATTTAATTAAATCTGAGTTCTCATAATTTCTTGATAGGCTTCTATCACTTTGTTCCGGACTTGTGTAGTCAACTGCAAACTCAGTAAAGCCTGTTGGGAAGAAATCATCACTTCGTCTATATTCACTTCTCCCAATATAAATTTATTACTCATATCCTTAGCATGTTGTTCCTGGTCTGCCACTTTATTAAGTGCATTCTCTAGATAAGAGCCAAAGCTCTCCATGGAATTAGCAGGAGTGGATGAAACTTCGGCAGATGTTGGTTTCATGGCAAGCTGCTGAACAGCTTGAACCCCATTAGTGATATTCTGTATCAACTGTTTCCCTCCTAAAAGTTTTGTAAGCATATGCTTCCTAGATTTATTTCGTACAAAACTCACTTCGGAAGCGTTACTTGTGTTAATTACGTTTTAACGGCCAATTTCAAGCGCTTTACTTACCATAGCTTTAGATGCGTTTAGCATCGTTACATTGGCTTCATAAGAACGAGATGCAGATAACATATCAACCATTTCTTTGGTAATATCTACATTTGGCATATAGACATAACCTTCAGCATCCGCATCAGGATGGCTCGGATTGTATACTGGCTTTAACGGTGAAGCATCTTCTATGATGGACTGCACCTTAACACCTTCACTACTACTACCGTTCATTTTCGAATTTAGTATATTCGAGAACTTATTACTTTCGGACGCTTCCATAACAACAAGTTTACGACGGTATGGAACTGCTTTGCCATCAACCACCGACGCTCTTGTAGTTTCCGCATTAGCCACGTTGGAGGAAATCACATCCATCCGCAACCGTTGAGCTGTTAATGCTGATGCGCTTATCCCAAAACTACTACCAAAGTTCATGCCATCTTATCCTCCTTGAATTACAGTTCGCATCATCGAAATCTGACTGTTCATCTGTTCGATATAAGAACTATACCTGAGTTGGTTCTCAGCGCTTAACGCCATTTCCCGATCTACATCCACATTGTTGTCGTTATTGTTCATTGAGGTAGTTTCATCCGTACTAACGACAGCAGCTGGTACAATTCTGTTGGTACCAAATTGAAAATGTCGGGAGTCCGTTACCTTCGCGCTAAGTGTAGGTTTTATTCCACTTTCCTGTTGTTGAAGGAAACTTTCGAATGAAACATCAGAACGTTTGAAGTTTGGTGTATCTTCGTTAGCTACGTTATTTGCTAGAACACTTTGTCGTTTATTGGCAGCATCAATGCCTCCCTGCAATCGTTGAAAACTGACACTATTCAGCAATCCCAAGATAATTCCTCCTTTCAAAGCTATCATAATGAATTGAATTCCACAACTTCTCTTAAAAAAAACTGCTTGATTTCGACAAATAAAGCACAAAAACCCTCTATTTATCAATTTTCTCGTCGAAGCTTGTCGCAATGTATAACTTTATTAGTTTTTTCACATACATTGATTTTCATTTAATTTGTATATTATTACAATAAGAAATAAGCCCTATCTTTTAAAAAAAGACAGGGCTTTTAGCACTTTATTGCTATTTTTTTCCTTTTTTATCTCAAAATTATCTTTTTAATTGCATGTTTTTACATTTTTTTACCTTTTAATGACACTAAATTGTAATTTTCTAATTCGTTATGCCCAAATTCCAATGAGCAAGATTTGTCGCATTAAAGAATATACTGGCTTAAATCACGATCCTGTGCGATACTTGCCAATTTCTCACGCACATACTCCGGTGTGATAACCATAGTGTCCAAAGTCAGTTCAGGAGCTTCAAAAGATAGATCCTCCAAAAGCTTCTCCAAAATGGTATGAAGTCGCCGAGCACCTATGTTCTCCATATTTTGATTCACTGAAGCAGCTATTTTGGCGATTTCATAAATAGCATCCTTCTGGAATTCCACTTCAATGTTCTCTGTCTTTAGCAAATTAACGTATTGTTTCGTCAAAGCGTTCTCTGGCTCCGTTAAAATGGATACAAAATCCTCCAGTGTCAGACTGCTTAGTTCTACTCGAATCGGAAACCGCCCCTGTAGCTCAGGAATAAGATCAGAAGGTTTGGCAATATGAAAAGCCCCTGCAGCCATGAAGAGCACATAATCCGTCTTCACAGGTCCGTACTTCGTCATAATTGTAGATCCTTCTACTATAGGAAGGATATCTCTCTGCACACCTTCACGTGACACATCCGGACCAGAACCCTTCCCTTGACTTGCAACCTTATCGATCTCATCGATAAAAATAATACCCGATTGTTCTGCCCGAGTCACAGATTCCTGAATCACATCGTCCATATCAATCAGTTTGGCCGCTTCATCCTGAATCAGCACTTTACGCGCCTCACGAATAGGAAGCTTGCGCTTCTTCGTCCGCTTTGGAAGCAAACTACCAAACATTTCTTGCATATTCATACCCATCTGGTCGTTCCCTTGCCCGGCAAACATATCCATCATAGATGGCGCAGTATCCTCAACATCTATTTCAATGATATCGTCTTCCAATTGACCAGCGAGCAGCTTAAATCTAACCCCGCGGCGGCGTTCACTTAAGCTTCCATCCGGCTCGGAATCTTCTTTTGAATCCTCTTGACCAGAATTCCCGCCAAAAATCATCTCAAAAGGATTCTTCTGAGATTTATTTTTTGAAGACGAAGGCACTAAAATAGAGACAATCCGCTCGTTAGCCAGTTCTTCTGCACGATCCTTCACCTTTTCCGTACGTTCCAGCTTCACCATACGAATTGAGGTCTCTACCAGATCACGAACCATAGACTCCACATCTCGCCCCACATAACCCACCTCAGTGAATTTAGTTGCCTCCACTTTGATGAACGGAGCATTGACAAGCTTTGCTAGACGCCGGGCAATCTCTGTTTTCCCTACACCGGTAGGTCCGATCATCAAGATGTTCTTAGGAACGACTTCATCACGCAGTTCCTCAGCTAGCAGACTGCGCCGATAACGATTACGAAGCGCAACAGCTACCGATTTCTTAGCTTGTTTCTGACCTACAATATATTTATCCAATTCGGCTACGATTTGACGGGGTGTTAGCGATTGATTCACCATCGTGAATTCCTCCTTGTCTCTATGACACTGAGCCTATAATTGCTCAACAATAATATTGGAGTTAGTATACACACATATTTCAGATGCAATTTGAAGAGCTTCTCTAGCAATATCCGCAGCGGCAAGATTTGGAGCATGACGTTTGAGGGCTCGACCCGAAGCAAGCGCAAAATTACCACCGGAACCAATAGCAAGCACATCATCATCCGGCTCGATAATTTCACCATTTCCGGAGATCAAGAGCATTCCTTCCTTATCCATCACAATCATCAATGCCTCAAGTTTACGAAGAATACGATCTTGACGCCAATCTTTCGCTAATTCTACGGCTGCCCGTTGCAGGTTTCCATGGTGCTCCTCCAGCTTGCCTTCGAATTTTTCAAACAAGGTGATAGCATCCGCTACTGATCCTGCGAACCCTGCTATTACTTGTCCCCTGTATAAACGACGAACTTTTCTGGCCGTCGTCTTCATGATTACACTCTCTCCGAATGTAACCTGACCATCACCTGCTATAGCTGCCTGTCCGTTATGTCTTACAGCACAAATTGTAGTCGCATGAAAGCTCGGTACCATGATTGTAGTTACCTCCTTAAGATGGGCTTTGTTCAAATATAAGAAAGTATAAGTTTCACGTTATACATTAGCCTTATATTTCTCGCTTAAACGCTTACCGTCCTTATAAGGACGCCGAGGGCGTTTATGCTTGGTTATCGATAGCTTCCGGCTCTACATAAGCGAGGCCAGTACGATTGGCGTACTCAGCAAGACTGTCTAGTGCACGATGAGCTAGCAGCTCATTTTTTTCTTTCTTATTACGAATCTTCTTCTCCACCTTCGGCAAAAGACCGAAATTGGCATTCATAGGTTGAAAATGCTCTGGATCGGCGGAAGTAATATAAGCTGGCATACTGCCAAGAACCGTATCTTGTGGGAAGACCAACCCCTCTTGACCGAGTGCTGCCCTAGCAGCGTTGATTCCGGCTATAAGACCTGAAGCCGCTGATTCCACATAACCCTCCACACCGGTCATTTGGCCAGCAAAGAACAGCCTTTCCTTGCCCTTCATCTGATAAGTAGGATGCAAGAGTTTAGGAGAATTAATAAAGGTATTTCTGTGCATTACACCATACCGAACGTATTCAGCGTTCTCAAGACCGGGGATCAGCGAGAACACACGCTTCTGCTCGCCCCATTTCAAATGCGTTTGAAAGCCAACAAGATTGTAAAGCGTTCCGGCAGCGTTATCCTGACGAAGCTGTACTACTGCGTATGGAAGCTTTCCTGTGTGCGGATTAATAAGTCCCACAGGCTTCATCGGACCGAATAACGCGGTTTGCTTACCGCGCTTCATCATGATTTCGATAGGCATACAGCCCTCAAAGTATATCTCTTTCTCAAAATCCTTGAGCGCCGCCGTCTCTGCAGAAATCAACGCATCATAAAACACGTCAAACTCCTCTTCAGTCATTGGACAGTTCAGATATGCCGCTTCTCCTTTATCATAACGGGAAGCAAGATACACTTTATTCATATCAATGCTGTCCTTCTCAACAATCGGTGCAGCAGCATCATAAAAATAGAAATACTCCTCACCTAATAGACCCTTAATTTCAGCGGATAATGCCGGTGAGGTAAGTGGGCCTGTTGCAATAACAACAATCCCTTCCTCCGGTATATGCGTAAGTTCTTCATTTATGACTTCCACGAGTGGATGATTGTGCAATGTATTGGTGATCTCTCCCGAGAAACCGTCCCGATCCACGGCAAGTGCGCCACCAGCAGGTACAGCGTGGCGGTCAGCTGCACCTAGTACAAGTGAGTTTAAACGTCGCATTTCTTCTTTTAATACACCAACAGCATTGCCTAAACCATTCGCCCGCAAGGAGTTGCTGCATACTAATTCTGCGAATTGATTTGTGTGGTGTGCTGGCGTCTTCACCACAGGTCTCATTTCATACAATCTTACTGGTACTCCTAAAGATGCTATTTGCCAGGCCGCTTCACTTCCTGCGAGACCTGCTCCAATTACTGTTACTTTTGCTGTATCTGTCACTATCTTCTTTCCTCCTGTAGAGACTATTATTCTGCTAACTCTTCTTCGTTGTCTAGAACTTCCTCTGTATGGTCACAAGACGTACATTGCAGCTTCGTGCCTTGTTTATTGCGTTTCTCAATCATCCAAGCCCCGCATGAAGGACATGGCTTAGTGGATGGTCTATCCCAAGAGACGAAATCACAGCCAGGGTACTGATCGCAACCATAGAAGACACGACCTTTTTTGCTGCGCCGCTCCACAACTTTACCTTCATTACACTTAGGACAAGTTACTCCAATATCTTTTACGATAGGCTTCGTATTCCGGCAATCCGGAAAGCCAGAGCATGCTAGAAATTTCCCGAAACGTCCTAGCTTATATACAAGTGGTTTACCACATTTCTCGCAGATCTCATCGGAGACTTCATCTTCAATCTCAATTTCTTTCATTTCTTCTTCGGCAAACATTAAACGTTTCTCAAAAGACTCGTAAAATTCGGCAAGAACCTTCACCCAATCTTCTGAACCTTCCTCCACATGGTCAAGATCCCCTTCCATGTTAGCCGTAAACTCTACGTTTAATATTTCAGGGAAAAATTGTTCCATCTGCTCTATGACTAACTCTCCAAGCTCAGTAGGCATGAATTTCTTCTCTTCAATAGCCACATAGCCACGCTTCTGAATCGTTTCTAGAGTTGGTGCATACGTACTTGGACGCCCTATTCCCAGTTCCTCAAGAGTCTTTACTAATCTCGCTTCCGTATATCGCGGTGGCGGCTGTGTAAAGTGCTGCTTGGGCTCGATTTCTTGCTTATTTAAGGCATCTCCCGCTTGAAGAGGTGGTAAATACTTATCTTCATCTGTAGTTCCATCATCGTTGCCTTCTACGTAAACCTTCATGAACCCGGGGAATGAAACCTTCGAACCAACAGCTCTGAATGTGGCGGTACCTGCATCTATATCCACCGAGAGCGTATCCAGCAAGGCAGAAGCCATTTGACTTGAAACGAACCGCTCCCATACCAGCTTGTAGAGACGGAATTGATCCCGGCTCAAGAACTCTTTGACCATTTCTGGTTCACGTAGTGCTGAGGTTGGTCGAATCGCTTCATGCGCTTCTTGTGCTCCAGCCGCCTTCTTCGAATACTGGCGAGGTGCTTCGGGTAAGAACTTTTCACCATACTTTGCAGTAATCAGCTCTTTAGCTTCATCCTGTGCAGTAACAGATAGACGCGTCGAGTCCGTACGCATATAGGTGATCAAACCTACGGTTCCCTCTTTGCCTAGTTCCACACCTTCGTATAGTTGCTGTGCAACAGACATCGTCTTAGCCGCACGAAATCCAAGTTTCCGGGCTGCTTCCTGTTGAAGGGAGCTTGTTGTAAAAGGAGCCGAAGGATGCCGTTGTCTTTCCTTCTCCTTGACATTACTCACCTTGAAAGCTGCGTTCTTGATCGCTTCAAGGACCTCTTGAACATCGCTTTCTTGATTAAGTTCTTTTTTCACACCATTCAGCTTATGAAACTTAGCTTCAAAGACGGAATCCCGAATCCCTAGCTTAGCCGTAATGCTCCAATATTCAGTGGGTACAAAAGCGGAGATTTCATTCTCTCGATCCATAATGATCTTTACAGCAACGGATTGTACACGTCCAGCGGATAACCCTTTTTTGACTTTCTTCCATAATAGGGGACTAATCTTGTAACCTACTAGCCGATCCAGTATACGTCTTGCCTGCTGCGCATTCACAAGATCCATGTTAATCTTGCGTGGCGTCTTAAAAGCATCCTTTACTGCTTGTTTAGTGATCTCATTAAATACAACTCTGCATTCCTGTGTTTGATCCAAATTTAATGCATGCGCCAAGTGCCAGGCGATCGCTTCTCCTTCGCGGTCAGGGTCAGCTGCGAGATAAACTTTTTTCACTTTTTTACTAGCGTCTTTCAATTCCTTCAATATAGAACCTTTACCACGGATAGTAATATATTTAGGGTTAAAATTATTCTCAACTTCGACACCGGTTTGGCTCTTTGGCAAATCCCTAATATGTCCCATAGATGCCTTTACAATATATTTACTACCTAAATATTTGCCAATTGTCTTCGCTTTTGCTGGCGATTCGACAATTACTAATGCATCTGCCATAGACTCTTCCTCCTCGTTACACTCGTACCTCTATATTAAATTACCTTATAAATAGCTCCTGGTAATTGTGCTACCGCTTTTTTTATGATTAAAGATAACAGAACTGAATGCAAATGTCCAAAATCCCATCCTGTCCTCTCAAGCAGATCATCCAAAATAAAGGGTCCTTGATGCAGTATATGGTATAGGTGAGACTCCTCATTTGTCAATTTCTTTTCAATTAACATGTCGTCAACTACCTGTTTAGGGGAGCCACTATCACCCGGTTTTGGGAGGTTTGTTGGGAGATAAGAAGTATATTCTTCTAAAATATCTATTGCACTGGTAACCAACTTTGCTCCCTGTTTGATCAGGTCAAGAGCACCTCTACTTTTAGGAGATGTAATAGGCCCAGGAACAGCAAAGACATCCCGTCCAGACTCCAAGGCAGCGTCCGCTGTAATTAGTGATCCACTGCGGCTATCAGCCTCCACGACCACTGTCCCATATGTGAGACCAGCAATAATACGATTGCGCTGCGGAAATAACCCTGGATGACTTTTTGTTCCGAGGGGATACTCTGTGAGCACTAGTCCATCACGGGAAATCAATCGCTCAAGTTCCCTATTCTCGGGTGGGTAGACTCGATCAAGTCCTGTCGCTACTACCGCTATAGTGCCTCCACCGCTTCTTAGCGCAGCTTCATGACACACGCTATCAATCCCCCTTGCTAGTCCGCTAACTACCGTTAGACCCGCTGCACTAAGCTCTTTCGCAAGGATCTCCCCTACCTTCCGTCCATAAGCTGTTGGCACACGAGTGCCGACCATCGCCACACTGGGTGTCGACAACAGTTCCAAACGCCCACGATAATAAAGGATCCATGGTGGCTGAGCCGTCTCCTTTAATAAATTGGGATAGTCTGCATCAAACACCGTAACCATCATCACATCACTTTCTTCCATTAGTAAACGACGCTTAGCAATCCACTCCAACGTATATATGGAAGCAAGATGAATCGACATTTTCTCAGTCAATCCAACCTTTTCCCAGTCCTCCGCGCTACACAAAATTGCTTTTTCCGACAAAAGCCCTGCTCTGCGAATCTTGTCGATACTTTTCCAGCCAATACCTTCCACTTCATTAAAACCGAAAAGTAGATCCCGTACTTCCATATAAGTTTTCTCTCCTTAAATGGAAGGCTTAGCCTTCCCTATTTTGTGTTACACATCTTAAAAATGCAAGTATTTCTTCAAATTGAATAATTTTCTATTTAAAATAAAAAAAGCAACCTTTCATCCCTAGATAGGAACAAAAGGTTGCTTACCTCTTAAATTAATTATACACGAAATAACCTCACTACGTGGAGTGATTTCCCTGTCTTAACTTCAATAATTAGTGCGATGTAAAAGCATTGAGAATACCGCGCTCTTCAAGCACACTTACAAGTGTTGAACCCATTTCAGCAGGCGTAGGGGCTACTTTGATTCCGCAAGCTTCCAGTACGGCAATTTTTTCGCTAGCTGTACCTTTACCTCCAGAAATGATAGCACCAGCATGCCCCATTCGTTTGCCTGGAGGTGCAGTTGCTCCTCCAATGAAGCCTACAACTGGCTTGGTCATGTGTTCACGAATCCACTCTGCCGCTTCTTCCTCTGCAGTTCCACCGATCTCTCCGATCATGATCACTGCCTTCGTACCCGGATCTTCATTAAACAGCTTCAAAATATCAATAAACTCAGAGCCTTTCACCGGGTCTCCGCCAATACCTACAGCCGAAGATTGCCCAATTCCACGCGTGGTCAGCTGATGAACCGCCTCATAGGTTAACGTTCCGCTACGCGAGACCACTCCTACATAACCAGGCATATGAATATAACCAGGCATGATTCCAATCTTACACTCTCCAGGAGTGATAACACCCGGACAGTTTGGACCAATCAATACAGTAGAACGGCCTTCCATATAACGAGAGACTTTTACCATATCAAGCACAGGAATACCTTCGGTAATACAGATAACCAAATCCAGCTCTGCATCTACAGCCTCCATGATGGAGTCTGCTGCGAATGCTGGCGGTACATAAATCACACTAGCAGTTGCACCAGTAGCTGCCTTAGCAGCTGTGACTGTATCAAATACCGGAAGACTAACTTCACTGCCATTTTCAAGGGTGATATTAACTGTCGTTCCACCTTTACCCGGCGTTACTCCTCCAACCATCTGTGTTCCATAATCAAGCGCACCCTTAGTATGGAACAAGCCCGTTGCTCCCGTAATACCTTGCGTGATAACTTTCGTATTTTTATCTACAAGAATGCTCATGCCTTAAGTCACATCCCTACTTATATTGTCAAATACGATAACTGGCTTCAACTTCCGAGCCATTATTGCACAAGAGATACAATCTTACGGGCACCGTCCGCCATAGAATCAGCAGCTACAATGTTAAGTCCCGATCCAGCCAAGATTTGCTTACCCAATCCAACATTTGTTCCTTCAAGACGTACAACAAGCGGTTTAGTCAATCCCAATTGACTTGCCGCTTCCACAACACCGTTAGCAATAACGTCACAACGCATAATACCGCCGAAAATGTTAACGAAAATTCCATTTACCTTTTCATCCGATAGAATGATTTTAAAGGCTTCTGTAACTTTCTCGGTAGTTGCACCGCCCCCTACATCAAGGAAGTTGGCGGGTTCGCCTCCGTAATATTTAATTATATCCATCGTTGCCATCGCTAGGCCTGCACCGTTCACCATACAACCAATATTGCCATCAAGCGCAATATAGCTCAGGTCATACTTAGAGGCTTCGATTTCTTTCAAATCTTCTTCATCTAGATCCCGAAGCTCTTGAATATCCTTGTGGCGAAACAAAGCATTGGGGTCAAAATTCAACTTAGCATCTAGAGCCATCACATTACCATCCGCTGTAACTACCAATGGGTTAATTTCGGCAATAGAGCAATCTTTATCCACAAAAGCTAGATATAGCGCTTGCATGAATTTCACAGTCTTGCCTACCAGTTCATTAGGAATAGAGATGCTGTAAGCTAGCTTACGAGCTTGGAAAGTCTGCAAACCTACTGCCGGATCAATGATTTCTTTAAAAATCTTCTCCGGATGTGTAGCTGCAACCTCTTCAATCTCAGTGCCACCTTCTTCTGAAGCCATCATGACCACTCGACCAGTTCCTCTATCAACAACGATACCGATGTAATACTCTTTAACAATTTGACAGCCCTCTTCAATGAGAAGCCGTTTTACTACCTTACCCTCCGGACCAGTCTGGTGAGTAACTAAAGTCTTGCCGAGAATCTCGGTTGCGTAAGTACGCACTTCATCGATATTCTTAGCAACCTTTACACCTCCAGCTTTACCGCGTCCACCTGCGTGAATCTGAGCTTTGACTACAACAACCGGTGTACTCAGTGACTCTGCGGCTTCTACCGCTTCCTCCACTGTATAAGCTACTTTTCCATTCGGTACGGCCACACCGTACTTCTTAAGCACTTCTTTTCCCTGATACTCGTGGATATTCATAGCGGTAGCCTCCTAAAGTAGCGTGGTGACCTAACAGGCAGCCTGTTGTCATCTCGCCTTCCGTTTTGATTGCCGCGGGGTTAGGGATAGGCTGATGCTAAACATGCAGCACTATTCCGGAACCAGCAGAAACTGTCTACCACTCATATAAGAATGGCCTTGTTTCTGTGAGAGACATTGAGTAAATCTATAAGACTAAGCTTATACTTACCTATATGCCATATAAAGGAACCCAGAATAGTGTAACATGTTTTTAAAACGCTTTCCTTAAATATATTCATGATTTGTACACATTTTTTCGCTTGGTTTCATGCCGGAATGCGAACGATCGCATTGACTCCTCATCATACTTACTTTTTACTATCTTGAGTGTTCGCCTCATGAACACGGTTCAGCAAGCTTTTGAACTGCTCCAGCAGCTCTACAGTCTCATCGCTAGACATAGTCGTTTCTTCCATCATTTTACCAGGAATACAAGCCGCATTGCTTTGAAGTGCCCAGCCCTGTTCAGTTAGTGAAATTAAAACTTTTCGCTCATCCTGAGTCGAACGTTCACGCACAATCAACCCTGCAGCTTGCAAGCGTTTCAATAGAGGAGTCAGTGTTCCCGAATCCAAAAATAGCGCCTCACCTATTTCTTTAACAGTACATTGCTGCCGTTCCCATAACACAAGCATTACTAGATATTGCGAGTATGTTAAACCGATCTTATCCAAATAGGGTTGATACAGCTTAGTGATCTCACGAGAGCAAGCATAAATGGTGAAACAGAGTTGATTCTCAATCAGCAACTCTGGAGTTGTGGTTATCTTTTGCATATCTTCTTCATTCATTTTCATATCTTTTCACCTGCCTTATAGCTTTATTTTATCATAATTCACTCATAACATCATAATAATAGCAAAAAATCAATTTGACTTTTACATTAATTGCGATAAATTAGATTGTACACAAACAAATTAAGAATTGGAGCGATAAAATATGATGACCATCCAGCAAAAAATGTATGAAACCACTGTTAAAGCCGTAGGTGGAAGAAACGGTTATATCGAATCAGAAAGTCCTAAGCTCAGCCTTACAATCAGCACACCACGTGAAATGGGAGGCGCCGGTGGCGAAGGCACAAATCCAGAACAATTATTTGCAGCCGGATATTCCGCATGCTTCGATAGCGCTCTAAACATGGTTGCTCGAATCGGAAAAGTGAAAATTGAAGGCAGCGAAGTAACGGCTACAGTCAGCTTCGGTAAAGTTGAAGATGGAGGTTTTGGCATTGCGGTTAAGCTTGATGTGCTGGTTAAAGGAGTCGACAGAGAAACCGCAACCTCTTTAGTAGAAGCTGCTCATGGAGCTTGCCCATACTCCCGCGCAACCCGTGGCAATATCGCCGTAGAATTGAATGTATTGTAAGGGAGAAATAACAAAATACGATTAAGAAACTAAACCAGCAGCAAGTCTCTGTTATTACGAGACTTGCTGCTGGTCGTTTATTATGATAATTCCTCTACCATCGCCTGTCGGTCTAAAATACGGTACTGCACAGCCTCCGCAAGATGGGCGGTAGTAATATCCTGTGCACCCTCCAGATCAGCTATCGTACGGGATAGCTTAATAATTCGATCATGCGCTCGCATGCTTAGACCTAAATTTTCCAGAATATCATGCAACAATTGAGAACCCTCCCTGCTGAGACTTGCATATCGCCGGAGAGAAGCACCGGAAAGTTCACTATTCCAAGAAATCGGTAAGCATTTATAGCGTTTGTCTTGTATCGCCTGTGCCGCCATTACCTTCATGCGCATTTCTGCCGAGGATAGAACATGTCCCTGTCGATCCCATTCTTTTGGGCGAGGAACCTCCACCTGTAAATCGATACGGTCCAATAAGGGTCCTGATATCTTAGCTCGGTATTGTGCAATTCTAGCAGGACTACAAGTACAATTTTGCTGGGAAATACCGCTTGAAAAAAAACCGCAACTACATGGATTCATCGAACCCGCGAGCATGAACTTGGCAGGATAAGTAAAGGATGCCCGTGCGCGGCTTATGGTAACAACCCCATCTTCGAGTGGCTGGCGCAACACTTCGAGCACATTCCGAGAGAACTCGGGTAACTCATCTAGAAAGAGAATGCCTCGATGAGCAAGACTAACTTCGCCCGGTTTTGGAATTCCTCCACCTCCAATAAGTCCTGCGGCCGATATCGTATGATGTGGGGAGCGAAAAGGACGGCTTCGCAGCAAGCCGTTATGAGCATCTTTTAAATTTCCTGCTGCACTAAAAATTTTGGTTACGTCAAGCGCCTCACTCTCTGACAACTGTGGAAGGATGCTCGGGAGGCGCTTAATCAGCATCGTCTTACCTGTACCGGGCGGTCCGATGAGCAAGATATTATGCATGCCCGCTGCCGCAATGGTTAAGGCTCTTTTTACATGTTGTTGACCCAACACGTCACTGTAATCATCCAACATCTCGTTCAAAACGAATGAGGATGCCTCAGAAGTACTGTAAACTGGGGTATATTTAAGATGTTCCAAAGAAAGCGCGAGAACCGGAGGTCGTTCATTTGCATCCATCCCCCTGCTTACAGATACAGGAAAAGGAAGTGATGATAAAGAAGGTACTTCAGCAGAAACTCCCCCTTCCTGTAGCATCTTTTCACCTTCCTCTTTTATACCCAAAGCTGTATTGGACTGTGGTTCTCCCGAATTCGGTAATGCGCGCAAATGATCGATTGCGTATACATTTATGCCACTGATCAAAGCTGCCTCAGCTGCATTGCCTTCCGGAAGCAGTACAGCCTTAAATCCATTCTTTCGCGCTGCTTCCACCATTGGAAGCACTCCCGATACTGGCCGCAGACTGCCATCCAGCGCAAGCTCTCCAATGAAGAGCACCTCATTGGCAGAGGGCATAATCAGTTGACCACTAGTTATCAGTATCCCAAGAGCAATCGCAAGATCAAAGGCAGAGCCTTCTTTTCGTAAGTCGGCTGGTGCTAGATTTATCGTAATGCGCTGCTGCGGATAGCGGTATCCGCAATTTTTAACGGCAGCTCTTACTCGTTCTACTGCCTCACGAATCGCTGAATCCGGTAGGCCAATGATATTCGTCTGAGGCAATCCATTCGCAAGATCAATTTCAACACCAATCATCACCCCTTCAATTCCATACAAACACGCACTATGCATTTTTCCATACATAAAAACACCTCATCTCCTGAAATACACCCCTGTTTGGGTGTCAAAACTTCAAGAAAAAAGGTGCTTCCTTATTTTCTGGCAATAATTTAGCTTCTATATCTCATTATATTAAGAGAATCTTATCGCAATCAACAATTATTCTATCTTTATAAAGAAAAACCATACTGCATAAATACGCATAACTAGTACTATAGACCTATTTCAACCCTCTTCACTGACTACAACTGAATCCCTAATCTGTTCAAAGGTCAAAGGTTTATAGTTCCAGTGCTCCACACAAATGTTAAAATAATTGTTTCCTTCATATTTTTGTCCATGGATATGACCATGCACGTTTACGTAAGGCATATGTTTATTCATATACATCGGCTCATGGGAGAGGAAAAAGAAATCCTTATAAATAAGTGGATATTCACTAACCTCGTCAAAACCTGTTTCAAGCCACCACCCCCGACTGCGGCCACGATCATGATTTCCGAGAATTAGTATCTTATATCCATGCAGCCTCTCCACAATAGCATGTGTTGCTTCCTTGTTAAGAAACGAAAAGTCACCCAAATGAAACACTTTATCGTCCGGACTCACTACCGAATTCCAATTCTCAATCATGGCTTCATTCATTTGCTCCACATCTATAAAGGGCCTGGATTCAAAATCAATAATCAACTTATGTCCAAAATGATGGTCGGATGTAAAAAAAACGTTAGCCATGTTCACCCTTCTTTCTGATCATAATTTGTATTATTATCTCCAGTCACGCCGCTTACGCGTTCGTTTATTAACATCGCTCTGGATCAGTTCAGCTAGAGGGGGAGCCTCTTCATTCTCAATGAGCCAGCCACGCATCTCTTTGATCGCTTCCACCTGTCCATTCCCTCTATCACGCCATGTAAGAAGCTCTATGACTTTAATAACAAGCGCCAAGAGGCTGTTTTTGCAGTTTTGTGACTTTTCAGCTCGGATTTTTTGAAATAGCGCCTCATTTTTCCAATCTATTAATATTTCTTCAGCTATAGTGGGCCGCATCACCGTGAAGGTCTTATTGCAATTAGCGCAACAGACAACTGATATAGGCTCTGCGGTAAATTTCACTTCAATCTTCTGCTGGCAATATTGGCAAGCAAAACTAACCTGCATATCAATAGGCTTATTCTTCACTTAGACAGCCCTCCTCATGATGACATTAAAAAGTTACTCTAATGTTTACCCATTTCTTTTGAGAAATGACCCACTGTGCGGAGACTATGTAAAGACTTTTTTCACAAGAAAGCTAGTGCCCATAATGAATGGAGTGAGAATATGGGGTGCTGCTTAAAAAGCCTCACGTATATGCCCCAGAGAAGCTATGCTTAAATCATCATTCAGCAAAATGCTGATTACGTCAAAAGAAACTCTTCGATCATCATAACCTTTCATATGCATATAAACCTGTGCTGTATTTCGCACTTGATGTATTTTTCGGGCATTCACCGATTCCTCCGGAGTCCCCTGAAACAGCTCTCCACTACGACTGCGAACTTCAATAAAAATAATACAGCCTTCATTCTCGGCAATGATATCAAGCTCTCCAGTTCGACAACGCCAATTCCGTTCCAAGATCATGTACCCACAAGTAGATAGGTATTGCACAGCTCCTTCTTCAGCAGCGGTTCCCTTCTGTTTGCGGTTGTAGCGCTCCTTTGTGTATGGCTCTTTCATTCCGGTCTCCGTTCACCGGCGGAACGGTCGCTCTGATACACAAAGCTTAGGATTTCTGCCACTAGCTGATAGAGTTCAGAAGGGATCTGTTGATCTAGATCGATCTTTGAAAGAACCTCTACGAGGGCTGCGTCCTCCTGAACAGCAACCCCGCTTTCTTTGGCCTTTTGCAGAATCAGATCCGCTATCGCCCCTTGTCCTTTGGCAACAACGACAGGAGCTTCGCTTTGCCCTGGACTATATTTGAGGGCAACCGCTTTTTTGAGCCCTTGTGAAATGGGTTGTACAGGCTCATTCATATACGGTAATCCACTCCTTTGTAGGCATCGGGAACATAATCAACAAGCTTACTAGCATGGGTACCGGCAAGCTCTGTAGAAAGATTCAGTTCTGGCAATGGTTCAGTTCTTAAACCCGACAGCTGATAACCAATAGACTCTACTGCAGCTTTAATATCTTCACGCCGCTGTTCCAGCAGCTCAAGCACCCAAGGATGATCATTATGTAACTTAAGACTAACAATTCGATCTACAACCTGCACATCTACCAGTGTCTGGCCGATTTGCTTCATATCCAGATCAAACCAGAGCCTGCAATTGGCAGCATCCAATTCACCCTTGCGGCCCCGACGCGATTGAATATGAACTGACGCTGTCTCCTGCCCATCCGGACCTTGCAGTGGCAAGAACAAAGTAACTTGCGCGAAAGGAGCTGTTCGATCTGTATTAAGCAGCAGTTGTTGTCCTGTCAGCTGCTGCACTAGTCCGCTCGCGGCTTCTTTTACCGCGGGCGGCACCTCGCTGCTGCTCATGATCTGCAGCAGCACGCCCTTCAGGGTGTCGGTGGCTTGTTCGCCGCCGACACCTGCACTGCCAAGCGCGGCCGTACCCGCCGCCGCGCGGGCCGTCTCAGCGGCGGCTACAACGCCGCCGCGCACCGCCTGCTGCTCGTGCTCCGCACCGAGCAGCTTCAACACCCGCCCCACCCACGACTCCGCGTCCGCGGGTGGGGCGGTGTCCGGCTGCATCAGCGAAGCCGTAGCAGCCGCGGGGGCAGGGCTTGCTCCCGCCGCGTCAGCGGGCGGGACCATTGCGAGCTGCGGCAGGGAACCGCGCAGCTCGGTGAGCACGCCCTGTAGCTTCGCAAGCAGGGCGGCTCCGCTAGGTGTAGCTGCCTGAGGCGCTGCACCAGCAGCAGGTCCCTCGGCGCTCACACTCGCGCCACCAGTCACACCCACGCTCTTATCTATATTTATTGCCTGATTCTTATCTGCATTTACAGCGCTACCTAATGCTCCATCCTTATTCAGATTCATGGCATTACCCTGAATCTCAACTTCATCGGAACCGATAAGATTACTCGCTGCACCATCAATTTGAGCGCTTAAAGCACTATTTAGAGCTCCGGAGGTCATAGTAGGAGTTGTTTTGCCCGCCGCAGTAGGCTCCGAAACAATCCCACTCTTCGAGATCTGCGCACCTTCACCTGCCTCATCAAGCACCACTGGATTGCCAGTTACAATTCCCGTTTCATTATCAGAAGTTATGTTAAGAGTCACCTTAACTGCTGCACCCTGTTCATCCGGTTTCATAGTAGTCGGAAGGCCAGAAGCACTTTCAGCTGTCCCGCCCGAAAGAGTAGTACTTCCGCTTGCGACAGTGCCTTCAGCGGCTTTACTTACAGCTTGTCCATTTCCTTTAGCTGCCAGCAGCACAGCATCCACCTCTGCATCGCCACCCTCTACAGCTCCCACATTAATCCCACTTATTGAGCCTGCAGTTACAGAAGGTTCGAGCTTTCCAGTACTGGTACCCATTCCGGATTTAGGTTCCGCAGTTGTTATTTCTTCACTAGCGATTTGCCCTACCCATATCGTAATCTGATCTTCTAGTGCTGACAAAAGCTGATGCAGTTGCGGCCCAAATACGGCCTGCTGCAATCCTTTCACACTCTCGACTGTAACGGGTAGTCCCCGCTTTACAGAAATGACAGCCGCGTCAAGCCACTCAGAAGTAGGAACACCTGCCGGCTTAGCACTCATTACCGCATCCAGCAAAGCAGCTGTCTCTTTGGTCAGCGGAACGCCTCCTGATTGCATCGCTAGTACGATTTCTCGACCTGCTTTGGAATCGGCAAGCCCAAGCGACTCCAATGCCTCGCCCATGCTTTGCGGAGTGACTAACGCCGTTTCACTGAGGGAGACCGGCTTCAATACGGGTAATCCGCCTTCTCCGGGTGGTCCAACTTGCAAGTTCATTGTTTCTCCTGGCAGTAGCGGAGTTTCTAATTCCGCGCGAACAGGTGTACCTTGAATTTGCACTACCGCTTCTTTTCCTGAATCCGATACAGAGAGAACAACACCACGTACAACTTGCCCTTCTTTCAACTCTAAAGACTTGGCCGCGCCTGGTTTATGATCTCCAAGCAATCCACGGATCAATGTTCCGATATTCATACCGTTTCTCCTCCCTCTATTTTCTCTTTTCTTACTATATCGGTATTCATTTCACTTTTTTAAGCATGCTATAAGAAGAAACGACTTTGTCGTCCTATATGGATGACAACCGTTTCTCGCAAAATATAAGGATAATGTATAGCGTATAACATATACGTTCTTATATTTCTAGAATAACGTTTGCTGCTCTGCGAGGATCTTCCCAATAAAACTGCGTCGATGCATAGGTGTTGGACCTAGAGCCGTGATTTGTTCCCGGTGAAGTTTGGTCGCATAACCTTTATGTATCGCAATCCCATAATCAGGATATAATTCCTCCCATAGGCCTTCACATAGTCTGTCTCGAGTTACTTTAGCAATAATCGAAGCTGCTGCAATGGACTGACTATTAGCATCCCCTTTAATTATTGCCCTTTGTGGCAATGGGAGGTCTACCTTTTCAGCATCTATTAGCATATAGTCAGGAATGTGTTCCAGAATCTCCACCGCTTTTTTCATGGCCAGGCGTGAAGCTTGCTTGATATTAATTTCATCAATGACATTAGAATCCACATACCCCACACCTACCGCCAGCGCTTGCTCCATTATAATCTCGTATAAAGCATCTCTCTTTTTAGCTGTAAGCTTTTTCGAATCATTTACACCATCAATAATAAGCCCCTCCGGCAAAATCACCGCTGCTGCGACGACGTCCCCAAACAAGCAACCTCTACCCACTTCATCTACGCCTGCTATTCGGCGATAAGACTGTTCCCAGCCTTCTTTTTCATAGGCCAACATATCTAACGAACTCACTATTTTGTCACCGCCAATTATGAATTATTCTATGATCTATATAAGTCAGCTTATCACAGTAAAGCTTACATGGTCATCTTAAAATAGACGTTCCAATTTGATCCATTCCCCATAAAATATCCCCACAAAGTGGGGCTTAGCTTCGATGCGTACTCAGGTACTTTGTGGGGGCCCCAAATATATCCTTTCTGACACATAAAAAAGAGCCTCCGAAATTTCGGATGGCTCTTTCATACCTAGTCATTTAACGCAGAATTCACGCCACTTAAGGCGTTTCCAGCGTAAAGCGTCCAAGCTTACCTGCCCGTAGCTCATGTAACAAGGCCCGCGAAGCTTTTTCCAGATCTACACGTCCACCGCTAATCAGACAACCGCGCTTACGACCCACGGCTTCCATAACAGCTATGATCTCATCTGGATTCTCCAAATCTTCAGGAAGCTTCTCAATACCAAAGCGTTCTTGAAATCTGGATCCGTAGTCCTTCACCAAATACTTCACTGCGTAAAAGGCGATGTCCTCAATGTTCAGGATTTCTTCCTTTATTGCACCCGTTACCGCTAGTTTATAACCTACTTCTTGGTCCTCAAACTTCGGCCACAGAATACCCGGGGTATCCAAAAGCTCCAGATTACCGCCTGTCTTAATCCACTGTTGACCCTTAGTAACCCCTGGGCGGTCACCAGTAGCAGCGATACTCTTACCAGCCATCCGGTTAATGAGCGTTGATTTGCCGACGTTAGGAATACCGACGATCAATGCACGCATAGCTCGCGGATTCATTCCCCTTGCGATCTGCCGGTCAATCTTTTCTTTTAGCAGCAGTTTGACCTGCTCTGGAATATCCTTAACACCCGTTCCAGTAGATGCATCAACAGGATAAGCAACATGCCCTTGTCCCTTGAAATACGCCAGCCACTTCCGTGTAATTTCCGGATCTGCCAGATCCGCCTTGTTCAAAATAATCAATCTTGGCTTGTCCCGCAAAATATCGTCAATCATCGGATTGCGGCTGGAAAGCGGCAGACGGGAATCGAGCAATTCTATTACAACATCAATCAGCTTCAGCTTATCCTCGATTTGCCGCCTAGCCTTCGTCATATGACCAGGAAACCATTGAATGGCCATTGCCGTCACCTCCTTTGACTTCTGTCAACTTAATGGTTAATCAGTGTAATATCCTTTAACGGCCAGAAGATTAAATCTGCACGGCCTACAATATCCCCCAGAGGAACATAACCGATCATTCGGCTGTCTGTACTATCAGAGCGATTATCTCCCATGACGAACACATGACCTTCAGGTACAGTACCATCCGGGAATTCTTCATTAGGGAAATCTTTATTATTATACAAAGCGTTGATACTATGCTTTGCATCAATTGCATCTTGGATATATGTCTCATTAACAACTTCCCCGTTAACTGTAACTACATCCCCTTCTACTTTTACAGTATCTCCAGCCACACCAATTACACGTTTAATAAAATCTCTACCCTCAGATGGCACGTGGAATACTATAACCTCGCCCCTCTGTGGAGATCTAATATCGTACAAGATCTCATTTACAATAACACGTTCTCCAGTATGGAAGTTAGGCTGCATGGAAGGTCCGTCTACAATAAACGGCTTGAACAAAAGCCAGCGAATCAGAAATACCAACACTAAAGCAATTGCAATGGCCTTTATCCATTCCAACACTTCGTTTTTGGGTTTACGTGGGTTCTGCGCGCTTGATTCCAAAGTTTCACTTTGTTCCTGCTGCATAGTTCACCGTCCTCTCTTATTACTACTCTTACTATACAACACAAAAAAACTCCTGCCAAAAACCCCTCCACAGATACTCCTTCAGGAGGCCTTTTCGGAGAAGCTGATCCCCAAGCGTATATGTCGCACGCATTGTATACCAAGCTAAAACGCCCTCAGCGTCCTTTAAGGACGGTAAGCGTTTATGCGAGAAATATAAGAATAATGTATAACGTGAAACTTATGCTTTCTTATATTTTCAAAAAATAATAAAACGAAAGGGGCTTGAACTCAAGCCCCTTTCCTTTGTCACTATTCTAGCGACGAATTTCTTTAATTCTCGCTGCTTTACCACGTAGTTCACGAAGGTAATAAAGTTTAGCACGACGAACTTTACCACGACGAGCCACTTCGATTTTCTCGAGTTTAGGCGAGTTGATTGGAAATGTTCTTTCCACACCAACACCGTAAGAAATTTTACGAACCGTAAAAGTCTCACTGATTCCACCGCCACGACGTTTGATTACAACGCCTTCGAACAACTGGATACGCTCACGAGTTCCCTCGATAACTTTTACATGCACCTTCAAAGTGTCACCCGGGCGAAAACTCGGGATATCTTTGCGAAGTTGCTCTTGCGTAATAGCTTGTAGGATATTCATTAAGGACTTCCTCCTTCCGTACAGGTGTTCTTGCCTCTTCCGGAGAGAACTTTGCTCTCCCTCATTATCCGCAGCGGACCACCGTATTCCACACAACAGAGTTAATAATACCATAAAGGACGGGCTAATACAAATTATTTTTTCTATTTAAAGCGGCAGCATATCTCTTTTTTTCGCCTTCGACTGGCAATCCTTACACAGACCAACTACAGTTCCATTGTCTTGTGCATAGAAGATTAGCTTTCCATTCTTCTTCTTACAAGAAGAGCAAGGCTGCTCCCCTGGACTCTGTTTGGCTTTACGATGACTGTCCATTGAGATTACGTTACTACTTGTGGTGCGTAAATGATCGCTTGTGGTGTTTATTTTCCGTTTCCAGACTAAAAAATATACGACCGCCAAAACTACTAAGGCAAGCAAAATGGCTACATATTTCATTTGGCTCCCTCCACCCTTCAGGATTTATTAAAGAAAGAAATTAAAAAGACCGCCCTGTTCTGCAAGTGAGGTAACGGTCTATATCTGTATACAAAGTAGCCTTAGCACACCTCTGTACTTCTATCCATCAAAAGTGATTTCCAGTAGTTGCTGAAGGTTCTATATGAGAGCTTCTACGCCCTTTTTAGTATGTATCCATACCCGTATTTCGTCAGCGAGTCATCTTTAATTTATTTTAGCACAATTAAAAATCGAAGTGTAGTGGACACTTTTGAGACCTAGTCTTTGGTCCAGTACAATAACCCGCCTTCAGCCGTTTTTACAGAAAAAATCCATAAGATATACTTACAGAAGTACATAACGAAGTCACATAGGTAAGATCACATACACCCATATATGAGGAGGAGTTCGTTCAATGAGGAAAAGAAATAATAATAGTGTATTGGCAGCAGTAGCCGTATTGTCCATTGTACTTCTGGCTGGATGCACTGAATTACCAGGTAGACAGTCTGCAAAAAATGAGGTAGAGAAGAGTATTTCTGAAGATGCGCAGCAGAATATTGGTGAAGTTGTCAAGCAAGAGATAGGCAAAGCATCTGCAATTGTGCAGCAAGCCGTTGAGGAAACAGCTACTAAGGTGGTTGACGAAGTTAAAGCAGATAGCATTAGCAAAGAACTTTCAGTATCACAAGAGATCGGTTCAGCATCCGTACTCAACATAGAAAATGCTGTCGGAGAAATAGAGGTTACATCTATTTCAGGAGATCAAATCCATGTAAGTGCGACAATCTTATCCCACAACAGCTCTCTCCATAAATCTGACCGTCAAAAGATTATGGATGATGCTGAAGTTTCAATAGAGGTTAGTAGAGATACCTTAAAGGTGTCCACGCATTCCAAATCAAGTCCTAAGAAGGATTTATGGACATGGGCTCAAGACAAATATGGTTATTCAGATTTTAGCATAAGCTATAATATAGAGATCCCCGCCAGCATAGATAAATATAAAATTACAAATAACGTCGGTCAAATTCGTCTTCGGAATCTAGAAGGGATTTATCATATCGTCAGCAACGTTGGAGCGATTAATATTGAAGGAGCTAAACTCTCTGGCAAATCCACTGTAGAGTCCAATACTGGTAGCATTCGCATGGATATAGCGGTGATGAAGGATGACAGCAGTCTAAAAGCCAAAACGAATGTTGGTAGCCTCAGTGCGGTACTAGCCGATGGCCTGAAATGTAGCGTGGAAGCCGAAAGTGACCTTGGGCAGATCAAAGGATTAGAAGGTGGAAAAACCGATATTAATGGTGGGGGACCATTGTTGTCCCTAAGCTCGGATATAGGTGCAATTACAGTACAGTAATCAGCAATAAATAGACCGTCCGGATAACCGGGCGGTCTGTTTTTGATTCCTAATGATTAGATTAATGCAATAGCCAGCAGGGTGAATAAACTCAAAGTTAATATCTGATTTGAGGCAAAAGGATTTCCCCAAAAAGCAGAAGTATGCACAGAACCATTGTCAGTTCTTAAGTAAACATTGTTTCTGTCTACATCTGTAATAACGCCTTCGTACTGTCTACCATCTCTAGTCAGAATCCGCACCCTTTTATTTTTACAACGCAAACAGTTATAATAAGCTTCCACTAGTGTACTCCTCCTTGTTCGTAATGATATACTCTATGTGTAGGAGTATAGGTCGGTAACGGCGAACTTACATAGGTCGGACTTTGGGTCAATATTTACTTTTTTTCGATCTTTGTATCTTTCGTATTCCTCAAGGCTATAAATAATGAAAGACCTATCTTCGGTTTGCAGTTCGTAATATCCCATCCATTCGAGGAGGCCAATCTCATGAATGTAGAAAGAAGACAGTTTATTAAGGAAGGCGTACTGCGTATCACCATTTTCGTTATTTTAGCTTCGCTTACTTACACCGTTCGCAACTATGCATGGGCTGTTACTGTTCTCGTATGTGTTGCGCTGTACTCACTCCTTACAGGAGTACACAAAATCTTACGCAAAGAATAACATGTGCCTCCACGAACTCTTATAGTCAAAAAATAACCACTTTTCGCTGAGATCCTAGATCTCATTGAAAAGTGGTTATTTACAGTTTAATCGGAGTAACCGGATCTCGCCCACCCCAGTGGCGCACGCTACCTGGCTGCGCTATACCCCGACATATACTTTAGCTTGTACAATATATGCTTTTAGAGTGGGAATATTACTTATGCGAGCCATTTCTCTTCTTAAAAAAGAATAAAACCATTAGCGACAGCGAATCGAAAATTCACTGGATCTAATGGTTTTATTCAGCCTAATGATCAATACCTAACGTTCAGTCTTATATGTTCAGTCTTATATGTTCACTCTTTAAATGGCGAATGGGAATTGCGATTTGTATAAAAATCGATAATATCATTCACGGTGCGGAGCGGCTCCGCTTCCTTGTGGATGGTGTCCACGTTAGGCTTGAATTCTTCACGCGTTTTCGTAGTCACTTCAGTTCATTCCCTTCAATAGTTAAGCTTGCTGTATCATAAGCTGCATATATTAGTGCGGCACCTCTATTCATTACCCTAAAAAGAAGCTTTCAACGCACATATGCTCATTTTAATTTGAAAACTTTTGATTTATTTGTTCTCAAGTATGCATAACAAAAACGCCTCCTTAACGTAAGATACGTTAAAAAGACGTCAGATATACCTGTTTCATTAAATTATCACTCCGGGTTGTCTGCATTTCTTAGACGTTCCAGTGTCTTCTTGTCTTTCAACGTAAGTTCTGCAGTCTCAAGCAGGTCCGATCTACGTTCCAACGTGCGCAACAGCGCCTGCTCCCTCCGCCATATGTCGATGTTAGCATGATGACCACTCAGCAAAATATCCGGTACCTTCCAGCCGCGAAACTCAGCAGGCCGTGTGTAGTGTGGATATTCCAGCAACCCTGTACTGAAGGAGTCGGATATCGCAGATGTTTCATTTCCAAGTGCTCCCGGCTGCAGCCGAACTACGGAATCTATAACCGTCAACGCAGGCAACTCTCCGCCAGTTAATACGTAATCTCCGATTGACAATTCATCTGTTACCAGATGCTCACGAATGCGCTCATCATATCCCTCATAGTGCCCACATATGAAGATCAGATGCTGTTCCTGTGCCAGCTCCTCTGCAATCTTCTGATTGTAGGTTTTTCCTTGCGGGCACATAAGGATTATACGCGGCTTAACAGATACGGCTTTATCTGAACTATCGTTGTCATCCTTAATTGGTGTAATACCGAGTACATGCTCTACTGCAGCAAAAATCGGATCAGGCTTGAGTACCATGCCCCCACCGCCGCCATACGGTGTATCATCTACACTATTGTGCTTATTTCCCGAGAAATCACGGAAGTTCACAGCATTTAAGGATACGATTCCTTTTTCACGAGCTTTGCCAAGAATACTTGTGCTAAATACGCCTTCGCACATTTCTGGAAACAGCGTAAGCACATCAATTCTCATCATGGCAATAGCCCTTCCATCAAATGAACAGTAATTCGTTTGGCCTCAATGTCCACATTCAGCACTACATCATTGATTACAGGAATAAGGATGTCTTGTCCTTTTGCAGGCTTAACAACCCACACGTCATTCGCACCTGGCTGTAGGATCTCCGTAATGGTACCAAGCGGCTGGCTTCCCTCTTCATCCGTGTATACCTCACAACCAACGATTTGGTGGAAGTAGTATTCGTTCTCAGGCAGATCAACCAAATCATTGCTTGGAACCTTCAGGAGACTACCTTTATACTTTTCCACTTCATTGATGTTCGTATACCCCTTGAGCTTAACGATGAACATACCCTTGTGCTCACGAGCGGAATCTACAGTTACTTCGAATTTAGAACTGCCATCTGCGGGGATAACCAGCAGCTTCTTACCTGCAGCAAAACGAACATCAGGGAAATCGGTATGGGATAATACTTTAACCTCCCCGCGAATACCATGTGTATTCACAAGTCTGCCTACGGTTAATTCTTCTGTCATATAACCCTCTCCTTTACAAGCTTCATCTATATATTTGAACAAAAAGGAGCCGGGATATACTATCCCTAGCCCCTCATTGTACGCATCATTTAAGATAAAATATCTACAGTTACGCGTTTATCGCTCTTGACTGCTGCAGATGTGACTACTGTACGGAGCGCCTTAGCGATCCTTCCTTGCTTGCCAATGACCTTCCCTACATCATCAGGATGTACGGACAGTTCATAGACAATTAGGTGTTCCTTCTCCACCGCTCGTACCGTCACATCTTCCGGATGATCCACTAAAGCCTTAGCAATTACTCCAACTAATTCTTCCATAGAGGACCCTCGCAATCAGTCATTATTTCTGTTGCTTAAGCTCATGAAACTTCTTCATCACGCCTGCTTTGGAAAGCAAGTTGCGGACGGTATCAGATGCTTGCGCACCTGTTTGAAGCCATTTAAGAGCTTTTTCCTCATCGATCTTAACTACTGCCGGTTGTTCAATCGGATTATAATAACCGATTTCCTCGATAAAACGACCGTCACGAGGGGACCGGGAATCGGAAACCACTACACGATAGAAAGGCGCTTTATGCGCTCCCATTCTTTTCAGACGAATACGTACTGCCACGAAAAATCACCTCCTTATAATAGTTTCGATATATTAGAGCACCTAGATCATTTAAAAGGGAACTTCATCCCTTTTCCACCAAGGCCTTTAAGCTGCTTCATGGCGTTCTTCTTGGAGGCCTTGCCTCCTCCGCCCATCATACCGGAGAATTGCTTCATCATCTTACGCATCTCATCAAATTGCTTGATGAGGCGGTTAACCTCAGCGACCGAGGTTCCACTACCGGTAGCAATACGCTTGCGACGGTTATGGTTGATGATCTCAGGCTGTTGCTTCTCCGACTTAGTCATAGAATGAACTATGGCTTCAACGCGGCCCATTTGCTTGTCGTCAACCTTCAAGTCCTTAATGCCCTTAGCTTTGTTCATGCCAGGCAGCATATCAAGAATTTGATCAATCGGGCCAAGCTTCTTCACCTGATCCATCTGCTCAAGGAAATCATCAAACGTAAATTCTGCATTACGCATCTTACGTTCCATTTCCTTAGCTTTGTCAGTGTCAATGTTCGCCTGGGCTTTTTCAATCAGCGACAGCATGTCGCCCATGCCTAGAATCCGCGATGCCATTCGTTCCGGATGGAACGGCTCCAGTGCGTCGATCTTCTCACCTAACGCAGCGAATTTGATCGGGCAACCAGTAACAGCTTTGACAGACAGTGCAGCACCACCACGGCTATCGCCGTCGAGCTTCGTCAATACAACCCCCGTAAGCTCAAGCTGCTTATTAAAGCTCTCGGCTACGTTTACGGCGTCTTGCCCGGTCATTGCATCTACAACAAGAAGTACTTCGTCAGGATTTACAACGCCCCGAATCTGCTTCAGTTCTTCCATCAGTTCTTCATCAATATGCAGGCGGCCTGCAGTATCTATAATTACATAATCAAGTCCGTTATCCTTCGCATGTTGTACAGCTTGTCTGGCAATCTCTACCGGACTAGTCTGATCACCTAGCGTGAACACTGGAACTTTAATCTGTTCCCCCAGCACCTGAAGCTGTTTGATCGCAGCCGGGCGATAAATATCTCCCGCAACGAGCAATGGACGATGATTACCCTTCTGTAACAGCTTGGCCAGCTTACCCGAAGTGGTTGTCTTACCCGCCCCTTGTAGACCCGCCATCATAATAATGGTCGGTGGCTTGTTCGACTTCGCCAGCTTCGCTTGGCTTCCGCCCATCAGCTCGGTTAGTTCCTTGTTAACGATGTCGATAATGACCATACCAGGAGTAAAGCTGTCCATGACTTCTTTGCCAATAGACTTTTCTTTCACCTTAGCTACGAATTCTTTAACTACCTTGAAGTTAACGTCGGCTTCCAGAAGGGCCAGCCGTACTTCGCGCATAGCTTCGTTTACGTCATCTTCGGATACTTTACCTTTACCGCGCAGCTTGCTGAACACATTCTGCAATCTTCCGGTTAAACCTTCAAACGCCATATGCAGATTTCTCCCTTCATGCTACTCTAACCTCTGCAAGCGATCCACGATCTCCGCGAACCGAAGTTTATATTGCTCAGGCAGCATCCCATTCTCCGGCAGTCTGCGCAGTTCTTCTAAATATTTGGTACGACTCTCATGCTTCACTAATAAACCAAGTTTTTCTTCATAATTTTCTAAGACTTGCTCCGCCCGTTTAATATGTTCATAAACGGCTTGGCGGCTGATTTCAAATTCAGCGGCGATTTCTCCCAAGGAAAAATCATCGTGAAAATAATATTTAAGAAACGTTTGCTGCTTATCTGTAAGCAGTCGTTCATAGAAGGCAAAAAGCAAATTGATACGATTCGTTTTCTCGAGCCTATTCTCCTGACTCATTAAGGGCACTCCCTTCGTCAAGGAAAAACACTTTACACCTTCACAACGTCCCTTATGATACCTAAAAGAAAGAGAGATGTCAAGCATTTTTACTTGTCATCTCTTTCTTTATTGAAAATCCCATATTCCCAAAGAAAATGCGCTTGAAATTATTGGATCGGCAGTACATAAATCAATACGGCGAAGAAGTGTGTAACACTACCTGCAAGGACAAATATATGCCAAATCGCATGATGGTACGGAAACCCTCTCCACACATAAAAAACCGTACCTAATGTATAGAGCACCCCACCAGCCATCAGCAGGATCATACCACCGTCCGCTACAACAGCCGAAAGAGGATTCCAGGCGATTACAATCAGCCACCCCATGGCGATGTAGAATATGGTGGACATGAACAGAAACTTTTTAACAAAAAATGCCTTGAAGAAAACGCCAAACACTGCGATTCCCCAAATAACGCCGAATAAACTCCATCCAAGTGTACCCCGAATAGCTACTAACAAAAAGGGTGTATATGTGCCTGCAATAAACAGATAAATAGCGGAATGATCGAAAAATTCGAACAAATCCTTCGCCTTACCCTCTTTGAGACTATGCACTAGTGTTGAATTAAGATACAGAAGCAGCATTGTCGTTCCATAGATGGAGAAGCTGACCACATGCCATGTCGTTCCTTTCAGACTTGCAAAAACAACAAGCAGCACAAGTGCAGCCACGCTTAATACCGTTCCAATCCCGTGCGTAATCGCATTCGCGACTTCTTCTCTCCGGCTGTAGGTGTGAGTATTTGCCATATCCATATCCTTCCGTCTAAGCTTTCTTTCTATTATACCACGCGTACCCTACTTGATTACAGCTTGTAAATCTCCGTATACTTCTCTTCTAAATAATCAGCTAAATAATCTGGGCTTAGTGGTTCGCCAGTTACTTGTTCAATGATTTGGGAAGGGGTCAAGCTATTTCCGAAACGATAGATCTTATCAGTTAACCATTCTTTAATAGGAAGTAGGTTCCCTGCAGCAATTAACTCATCAAACTCCGGCAGCTCCTTGCGAAGTGTATTCAGAATTTGTGCAGCGTACATATTACCTAAGGAGTAGGAAGCAAAATATCCGAAATCCCCACCGGACCAATGGACATCCTGCAACACACCAAGAGCGTTAGTAGGCGGAGTAATACCCAAATACTCTTGATATTTAGCATTCCAAACCTGAGGCAGATCATCTACAGAAAGTCCTCCATTAAAAATAAGCTTCTCGATCTCATAACGCACTATAATGTGCAGATTGTATGTAAGCTCATCTGCTTCGATACGAATAAAAGAGTTTTCCACGCTGTTGATCGCCCGGTAGAAATCTTCCAACTCCACATTTGCAAACTGCTCAGGGAATTGCTGTTGAAGATCACCGTAATAACGTTGCCAGAAAGCACGACTACGTCCGATCATGTTCTCCCATAGTCTCGACTGAGATTCATGAATCCCCATCGACGCTCCCTGTGCCAATGGTGTTCCAACAAAATCCTTGCTGATATTTTGTTCATAAAGCGCATGTCCACCTTCATGCAGTGAACTGAATATGGCACTAGTCACATTATCAAGCAGATAAGCAGTCGTAATTCGAACGTCGCCTGGATTCAATCCCGTAGCAAAAGGATGCACACTCTCATCTAGACGGCCTGCGTCAAAATCGTAGCCCATTTGCTCTAGAATAAAGTTACCGAACTTTTCCTGCTGCTCTTTTGGGAAGATCTGCTGTAAGAAACTTGTGTCCGGCTTATTAGGTGAAGCAGCAATAGCCTCTACCAATGGAACCAAGCGGCTACGCAGGCGGCTGAATACTTCATCCACTTTTTCTACAGTAAGATCAGGCTCATACATATCAAGAAGCGTATCGTATCGAGTCCCTTTTACACCCCAATAATCAATAAACTCTTGTTTCATAGCAACTATCTTGCTTAAGTAAGGCTCAAAAGTGGCAAAATCATTATTCTCCTTGGCTTCTTCCCAGATGGTTTGGGAATGTGCGGACAGGACAGCGTACTCTTCAAATCTTTTGGAAGGGATGCTCTTGCTGCGCTCATATTCTTTACGGCAATCGGTAACGATCTTCTTCTGATCATGTGATAGCTGGGTAATCACTTCAGGACGGGTAAAAAATGCTGTAAAATCTCCCATCTCCTCCG
This sequence comes from Paenibacillus sp. FSL K6-0276, assembly GCF_037977235.1. Taxonomy (NCBI): domain Bacteria; kingdom Bacillati; phylum Bacillota; class Bacilli; order Caryophanales; family Paenibacillaceae; genus Paenibacillus; species Paenibacillus sp. FSL K6-0276. The sequence goes on from NZ_CP150276.1 coordinate 3,841,111, forward strand.
AAATTCCGAGTCTGAACAGTTCTCCACTTAGCATCCCTATCGTACCCGAACGAACCTCTACTCCCTTACGCGGCGCACCGGTGCGTAAATCCCAGTGAAGTAATTCTATGGCCTCTGAATATCCACTTATTTTTGATAATAACTCGCTAAATTTCTCCCACTGTTCCTTTACTTGCTGTTCCATTTTATTACACCTGCTTTCTCTGTTTTGCTGACTCCTCTTGATGATACTTTTTTGAATGAGTATAATCAACTTCAGAGATTACATCTCTAATTTAAATTATTCAACGGGTTACATAAGAAACAGGACTTGCTTCGCACAAAATTTGAAGGAGCGTGAACAGGCTATGATGATTCAAGTTACACCTCTCGCAGAAAGGAAGTTGAAGGAAAGGCTTGAAAATCAGCCAGGATTTTTCAAGCTCTTTTATGATACGGAAGGCTGCGGGTGTGACGGGATTAATGTGTTACTAATTGTTTCGGAAGTGGAGGACGGCGATTCTATGATTGAAAGTGATTCCCTCCCCTTTATCGTAAGCCGCCAGCAGGAAATTTTTTATGAAAACAAGATGCGACTCGATGCCGAGGAAAGTTTCTCTTCCTTTAAGTTAGACAGTGATTCACAGATTTACGGCAACAACATCCTGGTAAGAGATATGCGTAATGTAAGTACAATTCAGTGATTTTAGGGAGGAAGAACAGCTATGAGCCATGTTTCCGATATTATTAACTTTAATAAAAGTTTTGTTGAAAATAAAGATTACGAAGCTTATTTAACAAGTCGCTATCCAGATAAAAAAATGTTGATTATCACCTGTATGGATACCCGTCTGGTTGAACTATTACCAAAAGCTATGAACTTTAAGAACGGTGATGTCAAAATCATCAAAAATGCCGGAGCGGTTATTTCTCAGCCCTTTGGTAGTGTTATGCGTAGTGTCATGGTTGCGTTATATGAACTTGATGCTGAGGAAGTTATCGTTGTTGGGCACTATGAATGCGGTATGGCTTCCCTCAACGCAGAACATATGATCAATTCCATTAAAGAACGCGGAGTGTCCGAAGAGGTGCTTAATACCTTGGAGAACTCCGGGATTAAGCTTACCAAATGGCTACGCGGGTTTGACAACGTAGAACATGGGGTAATTCAAACGGTGGATCTGATAAAACGTCATCCATTGCTTCCTCCTAATATACCTGTTCATGGCATGATCATCGATCCAGCTACTGGAGCGCTTGAGCTAGTCGCTGACGGGTATAAATGATTTAAGTAACAACCTTCTAACTGCTGATGGCGTGGATCCTTGATCCACGCTTCTTTTGTGATAAAAAAGTATAAATTATGACAAGCATAAACGCCTTCAGCGTCCTTATAAGGACGGTAAGTGTTTAAGTGAGAAATATAAGGATAATATAGTTGCACAGCATATACTTTCTTATATTTTAGATAAAAATTGAAACCTCGTGGGACTTGCTGCGTATTACTGGACATGCACACAAATTCATACTCACAGGAGGGTTTTCGTACTAAATGAAACCAATGAAACGCGTAATGATGATTGTAATGGCCTTTACTCTATTTTTCGCCGTAGCTACCCCGAACTTTGTGGATGCGAAGCGAGGTGGTGGCGGATTTAAATCCGGCACACGTAGCTACTCAACAACTCCAAAAAAATCAACAACCGATAATGTAAGGAAAAGCGATAGCACTAATAAATCCACAGCAGGGTCTACTGCAAATACGAAACGAGGTTTCTTCAGCGGTGGCGGCTTAATGAAAGGTATGATGATTGGTGGTTTGGCTGGCTTACTGTTCGGCGGAATGTTCGCCGGTATGGGTGCCTTCGGTAACATTCTAGGCTTCGCCATTAATATGCTTGCCATCTATGTACTCGTAATGCTCGTGATGTCCTTCTTCCGTCGTAGAAAAGAACGTCGTCGCTTAGAAGATCAGGGTGGGCGTTACTAATGTCAACAATGGTTCTAAGTATGGATGAGATCATCAATGCCCTTTGTCTACACATGGCTGAACGTAAAGCGGTTCGCCCTGAAGATGTTCAGGTAGAACTGAGCTGGGAAGAAGACACCGGATACTCTGCTGAGGTTTGGGTACAGGGACGAAGTCAATATCTAGTTGAGTCCAACATGATCGAGGCGATCCTACGTTACATGCTTAGCGAATATAGCATTCGCGCATATCGCGAAGATGTAAGGTTAGATCTGGATGAGGAAATCACCGCTATTGTAACTACACAGAACCAAGCATAAACGCTTAGCGTCCCTATAAGGACGCTAAGCGTTTATGCGAGAAATATAAGACAAAAAGTATAGTGTGAAACTTATACTTTCTTATATTTTAAAGAAAGGGACAGCCCAAGTGGTTGTCCCTTTTTGGTATGCACCTATTCATAGAAAAATTGCTTTACCGTCCCTACTCCGTCCGACACATCAACTTCAGCATATGCCCCGTTAATAAGCGTAATTTGCGGTGGAATATGACCACAATCGATATCATAAACAATAGGTACCTGGAGCTCCTCAGAAAGCTCTGCGTAGATGTCTTCGGCCGTATAGTTCTCTACAGGTCGATTAGCAGGACTTCTGCCAAACATAATGCCAGAACAATTCTCGAACCATCCTGCCAGCTTCATCTGGACTAATGACCTACGTACATCAACCGTATTCAGTTCGCAATTTTCCAAATACCATAGAATCGGTTCATTATTAATCATTTGTTCTTGAAAATACTTTAGATTGCCAAATGGCGTGCCAATTAAGTGCCTAATTACATCTATGCAGCCCCCTAGTAGACGCCCTTTCATAGTTACAGGACCAGATGATACAGTCTTCCAACGGGTATCTTCTGTCAAGTGGAACACACAAGGTGAAGGAACATCATGCTGCCATTCCCCCTGATATTTAAGTGATGAATGCTGGACGATAGAACCCCCTGCTTTCGTCTCTAGAACCGCTTGCCACATGGCTGTGGTATCATCAGAATACTTTCCCCTTAAATCAACAAGGTTCGTCCCATGAGCCGTGGCAATCCCTGTTCTTAACGTGACTGCAAGCAAAAGCACGCTAATGTCTGAATAGCCTAAGATCCACTTGTCCCTCATGGCATCAAAATCAATAAATTCAAGAACCTCAATTAACAACTCCCCACCCCAAGGCGGAATTATGATATCAATAGGCTCAGCGTCCATCATCTCATTAAACTCCTGAGCGCGCACTCTTGCTGGTGCAGATTTAGCCTTCTCTTGCGTCCATACAGTATCCCCACAGATAACATTGAATCCGTTCGACTCCATGCGACTAGAAGACAGCTTTACTAGCTCCGCATTTTGAGCACCTACTCCAGATGAAGGTGCGGTTACCCCTACTGTCGCATTCTTTTTCAAAATAGGATATCTAATCATATGACACCTCCAGGTTTTACAGCAATTATATCAATAGTAAACTTCATTTACACAGAAAAAAAACATGGCTAGACGCGTCAACGTACGATCGCGAATCCAGCACATGTCTTTTTTCCATAGAATATAAGCTTTAGAGTAAAGAAATGGCAAGCAGTTCAAATAAAACAAGCGGTAAGATCACATTATTATTGTAAGGAGGACCTGGGTAATGACCTGGGTCTGGACCAGGATGCGGATGATGAGGTTGGTAAGGGTTATAATATCCGCGCGGCATTTGCCCATTCACTGCAACGTTCAAATACAAGTGTTTATTATCTACTCCGGCTAAAGTACCTTCATGCACTAAGCCATCTAAAGTCTGTACATTCACCATATGATTTAGGTATGGCTTGCAGGATTGATGCAAGGAATCACGGACACCGTGCAGGTGCCGGATCGCAGCAGGATCGGCCTGATAAATCACATTCTGCTCTTGCCCAGTGTTATATGTCGACATGGATGTTCTGACCTCCGTAAATGGATTTGCTCCATTCTATGCAGAAGCCTATATCATGGTGCCTATTCGAAAACTATCCTTATAATGGAAGAGTTACTTTCTCAACTTTCACATTTACCGAAACAAGGGAGAGGCCCATCATATTCTCAACAGCATTTCGTACATTTTTCTGCAACATATAACAGACCTCTTGAATCACACATCCGTAATTAACAATAACCCGTAGATCGATGGCAACGTCTACTTCTTTCACTTCAACAGACAATCCTTTTTTTACATTTTTACCGCTCAGACGTTTAGCCCAGTTGTTCGAGATATTACTACCTGACATCCCAGCAATACCTGGCGTTTCCAGAACCACTTGTCCGACGATCGATGTGACCACATCATCTGAGATATGAACTAATCCTTGCTCCGTTCCTTCATTCATATGAATACCTCCATAATATTTGATAAGTTAAGAGATGTTAAAGGCTCTCCTCAGCCCTGTGCTTCTTGACAAACAAATTGTACAGCTTCATCAATATGATCTTAATAATCATATACACCGGAATAATCAGCAAAATCGCAATGATCCCGCCTAAATCTCCACCAACCAATACTAAGATGATCGTCGTCAGCGGATGAATATCAAGCTTTTTCCCAAAAATGTAGGGAGCGATTAAATTATCCTGTATTTGCTGAGCTACGAGAACAATGATGATGGCCCACACTGCAATGGACGGCGATTGGATGAATCCGATAATAAAAATAGGAATACTGGACAGAATTGCACCAATGAAAGGTACAAAATTCATCACAACTGCGAGTACAGTCAACAACAATGCATACTGCAGACCAATAATAAGGAATCCAATATACATCAGAACGCCAAGAGCCAGATTTACAAGTACCCGCCCAACGATGAATCCACTAAGCGCGGTGTCTATTTCGCTCATCATAGTAGTCCCATCTCCACGATACTTCTTTGGGAAGAAACTTACAATCTTACGTCCAAATTTTCCGCCTTCCTTAAGCATGTAGAACAACATAATTGGAAAGGTAAATAAAATAATGGCAAAATTTGAAACAAAGGAGAATAGACCCGTTACGTAATTCGTAATCAGTGTAAATCCTTTATTCAAATATTCCGTCAATTGTGAGGCCAGGTTCATATCTTCAGGTATAAAAGAAGCTAGGAATCCACTGTCCTCCAGCTTCAATAGCTGCTGGTTCATGGCAGCAATCAGATTTGGCATATTATCCACGAAATTAACTAATTGTGTTCGAAGAGAAGGCCATACTCCAATACTAAAAGCAAACAAAAGAAATAAAATGACCACATATACGATGATAATCGCAACAGAGCGATTTAATTTATATCTCTCCAAAGTATTGATCAGCGGTCGCAGTAAATAATAGAAAAATCCTGCTAACATTAAAGGAACGATAATAACATTGAACAAAGAAAGGATCGGCGTGAAAATAAAATCGACACGTGAGCCTAGAAATACAATGCCTAACACCAAAAGGATTGCTAGACAGATTCGAATGAATGTGTTCAGTTTAGCCATGTTTCTCTCCCGTCTTCTATTTTGGATGTCTTTCATCTCGCTATTTGGGAATACGTATGGTGAATACCGTTGGTTCCTCTTTTCGGCGACTAAGATGAAGCGTACCACCCATTTTCTCTGTGTTTTTCATAGCAATGGATAAACCAAGCCCCGTTCCTCCTGTAGTTGACCGTGCTTTATCTCCACGAACAAACGGATCAAACAACGTTGACCAAAGCTCTTCAGGAATGCCCACTCCAGTATCTGCAATTTCAATGACAACCTCGCTCTCCGAGGGTATAACCTCCACACGCAGTTGTGTCCCTGGTGGATTATAGATCAAAGCATTGGAGATCAAATTATGAACTACACTCGAAAGTAGCTCCGCGTCAAAGCTTGCGAATACTTCCTGTTCAGGAACATTCAGCTGCAGGATAAAGTTCTTTTGTTCAATCTCACCATAGGAGTCTGCAACGATTTCACGAATAAATTCACCCAGTTCATGACGCTCCAAACGCAGCAAAAAATCCGGGGAATCTATTTTAAGCAGCTCCACCATGTTTTGAATCAGCTTGGTAACTTGCGAGGATTTGTTATAGATATAGGTTAAATATCTTTTCTGCCGTTCTTCATCCTCACCACGACCTTCAACCAATGCCTGTGCAAACCCCTGTATACTCGTAATGGGTGTCTTCAGGTCATGAGAAAGATCAACCATCATGCGTTTCTTACTTTCCTCCGCTTGGCGTTTTTCTTTGGTCGTCTTCTCAATTACGTCCGCCATATAATTAAAAGTCTCCCCTATTTGAGAAAATTCTTTCTCTGCATATAGTGAGATACGAGTATCATAATTCCCTTCAATCATCTGCTTCAAACCAAGCGTAATGATACGTAGCGGTTTCCTGATTCTTCGTGCCACCCAATAACTGTACACGATAATAAGCAAGAGAACCATCCCAACTCCCAAAAAGACATAATATGAAATTGAGTGGTTGAAGTATGCAACTAATGAATCGCTATTAATTGAAATATCGATGGCTTCTCTAGGGATTTTCAGGAGCAGCCACTCTGATTCATTCTGATTATTGCGTGTAGTCAACGAGTAGTAGTAAGCCTGATCTTCTCTGTTTTCCAGACTTTTCAAAAGCTGGTTATCGGTATATTGTCTTACATCGTCTTTCTTCTCTCCAACAATCTCGATGACCTGCTTGTCTTGGTCCAAGACCTCGATCCATCCCCCGCTACGCAGAAGACGTTTGGTTTCTACCCCATGCTCCAGATTATCTCGATAGGCACTAGCTTCAACCTTCAAATCAGGATCAGCGATTTTATTTTTTTCGAACATATGGCTCACATCAAGATTAATGAACAAATAATAAACAATCACGAGAAAAAACAGAATACAAATAAATAACATAAAATCCAAAGTCAGCGATGATTGTAAAGGTCGTTGATCTCTATTGCTCCATAGGTGCTTCAATTTTGTATCCCAGCCCTCTAATGGTCTTTAAATAAACCGGCTTTTTGGAGTCTTGCTCAATCTTTTCACGGATATTGCTGATATGTACCATGATACTATTATCTTCGTACACATAGAAATCTTCCCACACAGCCTCATATATTTTTTTCCGTGTAAAGACCCGACCTGGTTGCTTCATCATTAATTCCAGAATTTTGTACTCAGTAGAGGTAAGGACGACGGGTTCTCCTGAACGATAGAGCAGACACTGGCTTTGATCCAGCTTTAATTCTCCCAATACAATCTGTTCATCTGCCTTTTCTTCAACAATTTGTGCATCAAAATGATGTACTCGCCGCAGCAAAGCTCCCGCACGAGCTACAATTTCTAATGGATTAAACGGTTTAGAAATGTAATCGTCGGCACCGAGTTCCAGACCCAAGATTTTGTCGTAATGTTCGCTTTTTGCAGATAAAAACAACACCGGGAAATGATGAACCTCACGAATCTTCTTCAATAATTGCAGTCCATCTAAACCAGGCATCATAATATCCAGTATCGCTAAATCAATTTTATGGTTCTGAACTTGCATTAACGCTTCAGTACCACTGTTCGCTTCTACAATGTTGTACTCTTTCTCTAAATATAATCTCAATAACTCCACAATTTCTGCTTCATCATCTGCGATCAGAATCGTATACATAGTAATCACCCCAACTAACTATAATCCGCGATTATTAAACCCACCTAAATCCAATCTAAAGAATAGCTAAATCTTATAGCTGCGAAGCATATAAATTCTTATTTTTAAATAAAAATCGCACACAGGAACTCGTCCCATGTACGATCATAAATTTCCTGAAAAAAAACTTCATCTGGCAAGTATAAACGCCTTCGGCGTCCTAATTAAGGACGGTAAGCGTTTAAACGCGAAATATAAGAACTATTTATCAGAGAAACTTATAAATTCTTATATTTTTAAAAAGCTACTCCGATTCCACCTTCACCTGCATAGGTTCCCATAACCGGCCCCATACTAGAGAGTAAAACTTCTTTGAATGGGTGCTTTTGTAATATACGTTCTTTTATCTCAAGCGCCAACTTCTCACAGTTACTGTGTACAATAGCGATAACAGCCTTCTCGTAATCATGCTGCTTCTCATCCAAATGTGCAAGCAGACGGTTCAATGCCTTTGTAAGTCCCCGGGTCTTCTCGACTACTTCTACTGTACCCTCTTCGCTGATTTTGAGCAATAGTTTGATATTTAGCACAGAAGCAACCGCTCCTGATATCCGACTTAGACGTCCGCCTTTCATCACGTTCTCAAGTGTATCCAGTGTGAAATATGCGAGAACTTCGTCTACTTGCTGAAGCACCTTTTCCTTCAGTTCCTGCAGACTCGTACAAGTTAGTGACCACTTCGCCGCGAGGCCCACAATCAGTGACAATCCTCCTGAGAAGGTCTTAGAATCTATAACCTCTATCGCATTGGTGTGTCCTTCTTCTTGATACATTTCCATAGCGATCATAGCCGTCTGATAAGTGCTACTAATATTAGAGGACATACAAATGACCATAATATCAGTACCTTCCTCTACTTGCCTAAATGTCTCAAGGAATTGGTTTGGACTTGGACTTGCTGTAGTAGGCAGCTCCTTGGATACACTCATTTTAGCATAAAAGGTTTTCGTATCCGTATCCGCAGGCATTAGCTCATGCCCAAAATGAACCGGAAGATGAACCACGGAAACATTATACTTCTCCATGTAGTCAAGGGGTAGGTCGGAACCGCTGTCTGTTATGATCTTGATTGCCATAATATAAGTACTCTCCTTTCAATATCAGTACTATTATAGCTATCCCCAAATGAAATCTCCAGTAACCAATATAACTTGAAAATTCCTTTAATTTGTGCTTATGTCTTTCTTCCTTAACTTGTCCTAATATGATATGGTTTATGAATAAGCGTATAGGAATGGAGTGTATGTATGAGTAAGGGAAGAGTATGGAACAGAGGCAAACATGACGGTACAGGACTATCGAGGAAAAAACCAGTGGAACAAGAGGGTACAACTTCTACTGAAACAGAAACAACAGAACCTTCGAATGAACTTTCGAATTCCAGAATTGATACCGTAAAACCGATGAATCGTACAAACTGGGTAACACGGCCTACACGGGTCATCAATAGAGATTCCAAAGACAAACAATAACTTTGAAATGAAATAGCTTCAATTTCATTTTTGAGTAGGATAGACATAGGCACTTTGTGTGAACGCTCCGCGAACGGACTGTTGTTCCAATCGCTGTTGTCTCCAGATTTTTCATTTTTTCCCTTAGCGGTGAAAATCCGGAGACAGCATATGCTTTCGAAGCGAGCTTTCCTGCGGAAAGCTTTCGGGCGAACGCTACGCTTTTCCACAATCAGTCCGTTCTCTCCGCTGCTTTGAGCACTTATCAACCAAAAACGCAAAACAGCGATTCTCCTTTAACCAGAGAATCGCTGTTTTATTTATCTTTTTAAACTTCCAAAGTGAGAAATACTTTCCCGTTCGTAGAATAAAACATTATGCACGAGTGGAGAAAATGAACCTCTCCAGTGATGCTATATCAGTAATACTATGATTACATTCATCACTATCTATGCACACATATTGACCAATCGAGAAATAATCATCCGGCGAAGATTTCGCAAGCTTGGTCTTGACCGTGAAGAAGGCAAGCTGTTGCTGCCGATTACAGAACAGGCAATACCCCTTCTTGTTCGTCGGTGTAATCCTTCCCTCGATCCCGATAAACTGTCCTTCGAACGGATATACAATAAATAATTTATTGGTAGCAATATCTATCCAGCTCAGATACGTCATATATCGAAAGTCGATAGCTGATAAATCAGGTACCTTCAGTTTCTTATTCTTAGGGAATAACTTCTGAACCTGTTTCGGTGTAATCTGTGGAAAAGGATCTATATAAGACTCTAGTCCACTTAGATATTTCTGAAAATCGTATTGAGTCTCAAAAGTAGATAATTGTTGTAGCATTTGCTGCTGATTGTCAGTAAGCGTTGGAAAAGCTTCAATAACGTTCAATACTGAACGATATCTTACAGTCTCCAAGACTCTTCGATCCGCTACAGTTCGTAGTGTCTTTAGAAGGAAATCCGTTTGTTTCTTAATAAAATTATATTGATGGTTTCTAATAAATGGTGTATTCATTGCTCTTCAGCCCCTTATTTGTTATGAAAAATCCATAAGGTTCAAAGCCCATTATTAGAAACGATAATGTTAAGTTTGGGCGATCATCCATCCTATCGCACCTCACGCAAAGTATCGCCCTAATTTAGGCTTTGCATGAGGAACTTCTAGCTAATGGGCAAACCAGCATTAGCACAGTACCACCTCCAATTACATTCACGAAAAAAGTATATCAGGAATGTTTGGAATCGGCTAGGCCATATAGCCAAACTCTGCTTCATCTCTGGAGGGAGCTTCGCCATTTAGCTGCTTCAATAGTTTCTTCATTATGACCGAAGCTTTCACTTTGGTTTGAAGACACGGCGAAAGCTCAATTTCGTAGTTGCCTCGCTTAATCGCTTCTTTCAATTCCTCCACAGTAGCGCAAGTGGTATTCAACCGATTCAGAACGCTCCCATATTGCAGACATTGGTGACTGTCACTGCCGGCAATCACAGGTACACCTAGCTTCTCAGCAAAAGGCGTGCTCAGATTCTTTATAGCTAAGATAGAAAATAGATAGTTGCTATGGTTCGTTTCATTTTTCCTCATAATCTCAAAACTTCGTAAGTACAAGATACCCTCTCCCAACAACTTTTCTGTAATTCAGTAAGTACTTGCTACAGCTGAATCTTCAAAAATTGTGAATGAATGATCACGGGAACCATGAATAATTTACCTTCTTTAACAAACACTACGGAACAAAAGGAGGCTGATGTTTCATGTGTCAACGTTTTTCCCTGGCGGCCGAACTGCAGGATATTAGGGAGCATTTTGAAATTAACCGGGTGATGTACTACTTTAAAGACCGCTATAATATTAGCCCCACGCAAGATATGCCGGTCGTTTTGCAACAGGATGGTGAGCGAATTCTAGATGAGTTCCGCTGGGGATTCGTTCCTTATTGGGGAAAAGATGCGATCAATGCGGATCTCCGAAATGTGCATCAGAATCCAACCTACCGCAAGATGGTGGACAAGCATCGCTGTGTTATCCCGTGCAATGGATTTTACTATTGGAAAAAAGAAGGCAAGAAGACTTATCCAGTTCGGGTAGTCATGAATAATCGCAGTATGTTCGGAGTGGCTGGTCTATACGAAATTTGGCGTGATACGCGCGGGGAACCTCTTCGCACCTGCACTCTGGTCATGACAGAAGCTAACCCACTAATTGGTGAATTTGAGAGCCGGATGCCAGCGATTTTGTCCCCACAGGATATCACTCGATGGCTTGATGAGGAGACGAATGATCTGGAAGCACTGAATCCGATTCTGCGGCCTTATTCAGCAGATGAAATGCAGGTGTACCCGGTCACACCAATGATTAACAACAACAGGCACGACTCGGCTGAGTGTATTCGGGAAATGGATCTGAACGAGTCCTGGGTAAAGCCCTGAAATAATAGCAGCTTTGGATTAGAATACTCTAAAAATGAAGCAGCGATATGCTAAGGCTGGAACTAAAGCCTTAGTATATCGCTGCTTTTATTGTTAATGCCGCTCTTGAATTATCCAAGCATTGCGGCTTGTCGTTTGTACTGATCCTCCAGCACTAAACAAGCCATAGCCTCTACGACAGGTACAATTCTCGGGCAAATACATGGATCATGTCTGCCTTCGGTGCGTATCTCTCGCTCTTCCCCTTTGATGTTAGTCGTTTTCTGTGGCACAGAGATGGAAGAAGTAGGCTTTACACTGATCCGAAATACGATTTCTTGTCCTGTGCTAATCCCCCCGATGATTCCTCCGGAATGATTAGTAAGAAAACCTTCGCTATTCCTCGCGTCATTATGCTCACTCCCCAGCATCGTTGCCGCTTCGAAGCCAGCTCCAAATTCTATCCCTTTAACAGCGCCAATGGACAGCATAGCTTTCGCCAGTTCCGCATCCAATTTATCAAAGACCGGCTCTCCAAGTCCCGGAATCACGCCACGAATACGGCATTCCACAATGCCACCACAGCTATCTCCAACCTCAGCTAACCCCTCAATTTTTTTAATCATTTTGTCAGCTGCAATCGGATCACAGGCGCGGACAGCATTTTGTTCAATCACACCCTCATCGAAGGATTCACACTTTATACCTCCGATTTCTTGCGTGTATGCTACTACCTGTACACCTCTTCTCTCTAACAACTTACGGGCTATCGCACCTCCAGCCACTCTTGCCGCAGTTTCTCTACCTGAAGCACGTCCGCTACCGCGATGATCCCGAATACCGTATTTCTCTAAATAAGTAAAATCGGCATGACCCGGCCGAAAAGCGTCCTGGATCTCACTATACGCTTCTGGTCTCATATCGTGATTTTGAAGAACTACAAAGAGCGGCGTACCTGTTGTTTTCCCCTCGAATACTCCTGATTGTATGTGGACAACATCATATTCCTTACGAGGGGTAGTCACCGAAGATTGGCCCGGCTTTCTCCGATCCATCTGTTTCTGTATATACGCTTCGTTAATCTCTACGCCAGGTGTTACCCCATCCACTATGACCCCTACCGACACACCATGTGACTCACCGAAGGTTGTAATTTTGAACACTTCACCGAATGTATTTCCTGCCATTATATATGCACTCCTTATTTAGTATTGGACCTGTACGCCTAACGCTGACAAACGGTCAAAATAATCTGGACAGGTCTTTGAGACACAACCAGGGTCGATAATCTGAATATTCTCAATCTTCAAGCCGATTAAAGAAAGCGCCATAGCCATCCGATGATCGTCATGAGAATTTAGTAAAGCTGGGATTGGCTGACCCGGATATACCGTTAGACCATCCTCAAACTCTTCTACACGTATTCCGAGCTTACTTATTTCTTCACATATCGCGGCTATCCGATCACATTCATGATGTCTGATATGTGCGGCATCCTTTAGAGTGATTGGACCATCTGCAAAAATAGCCATAGCAGCCATTGTTAGTGTTTGATCCGACCACTTCTTCATACTCACTGTGAATCCACCCTTCATCCGTGGGACACCTTGCACTTCAACAAAGTTCTCCCCACGAAGAACGGTACAGCCCATTAACTCCAAAACGTCTAAGAACTCGATATCAGGTTGACTTGTAATGCTAGCATTAATCCCTTCAATTCGTACACGGCCTGCCGTAAGCGCAGCTACCGCCCAAAAGTAACAGCATGTGGATACATCAGGCTCTAAAGTGATCATGTGACCTTGATACTTTCTTGTAGGAACCGTTATCGATTGACCGTCCTGAGACGCTTCTGGTGTTACACCAAAGGAAGCCATCATGGCAAGAGTCATTTCAACATAGTCTCTTTGCACAACTTCTCCATCAATATACACGGTTACCGGTTCTTTGGCATACGGTGCAGCTAGCAGTAACCCACTAATAAATTGACTTGAAGTGGAGCCGGGCAGCGTCGCCTTTCCTCCTTGCAGACCTTTTGCCTCTATTGTAAAAGGTAAACAACGCTCGGCTTGTTTATACTCAAATTGTGCACCAAGGGTCGTTAATGCGTCGAGTAATGGCGCGAGTGGTCGCTCACAGAGTCGTTTACTTCCATTCATCGTCCAAGTGCCCGTCCCTGCCGAGAGTGCAGCGGGTAAGAATCTCGCAACCGTACCTACCGCTCCTACATATAGCTCACCAGTCGGATTCGGCCAGTTGCCGCCACATCCCTCCACAACAGCTGTCTCTTCTTCTATCACAACGGGAATCCCCAGTTTCTTTAATGATTCAATACACCAGTAAGAGTCATCACTTCTTAATATTCCCTTTATTTCTGAACGTCCATCAGCTAAAGCAGCGATTACCAAAGCCCGATTCGTCAGACTTTTGCTTCCTGATATGGTTATCGTCCCATTGATTACCGCTTTCGCTGGGCTAATCTTCACTATGTGTTTATCGCTATTCGTTGACCATGGAGAACGTGCTTCTAAGTCCGGTTGATTGGATTCCATTTCATCCACCCCTTTGAATTATTCCTCTAGCCTGATTATAATGAATGAAATGAAATAAATGAAATTGGATTTTTACCATAATGATATAGAGGTGATCTATACCACATGTTCAACTTGGAATGGTATCGTATTTTTTGGCAGACGGCACGTCATCGAAACTTAACAAAAGCTGCAGGGGAACTACATATTACACAGCCTTCTGTGAGTTATGCCATTAAGCAAATGGAAGAAGCCTTGGGACTGAAGCTGTTTCACAGGCTGTCCAAAGGTGTAGAGCTTACAGAAGAAGGGCGAGCGCTGTTCGAATATGTAGAACAATCCTTTTCCATGCTGGATTATGCACAGAAGCATCTTGAGAACTTGAAGCAACTAAATGAGGGAGAAATACGAATCGGGGCCAGCGATTATCTGATCAAGCATCTTTTATTACCGCAATTGAACACCTTTCATAGCGCATACCCAGGGATACGAATTCGTCTTTCACATGGAAAAACGCCAGAGATCACTGAGCGTTTAAAAAATGGTGAGATCGACTGTGCCTTTGTACATATGCCCCTCCACGACCCGCTGCTAAATATTCAAACGTTGGCTATGTTGGAGGATTGTTTTGTAGTAGGAGAAGCCTATCAAGAAATAGCGAGTCGTTCGCTAGCTATGAAAGAAGTGTCGCAGTTACCTTTAATCCTATTTTCTCAAGGGAGCAGCACAAGAGTATTTGTCGAGCAATGGTTTGCGGCTAAGGGCTTATCGGTGATACCAGATATCGAATTGGGGAGCATAGAACTGCTGGCAGAATTCGCTAGGTTAGGGTATGGGGCAGCTTTTATTAGCCGTTCTTTCGTGCAAGAGGATCTTCACAGTGGAAAACTTTATGAACTGCGCTTGGACGATCCACTTCTACCTCGCAGTATAGGCTTTGCAGTACGACGAGACAGAAAGCTGTCCGTTGCCGCTGAGCAATTCGTTCAGATGATTGATGCCCAGCTATAGGAGGGATTTTAGTTTTTGACGGATTGTAATATGAAGTGCGACAGCTAAACAGAGAAAGCCCATGGGGATTCGTGTAGAATGAAGTTACCACACACCATTCACACAAGGAGAATCACACCATGGGTTACACTCATCTTAGCATAACGGAGCGAAGCAAACTAGAAGTACTATACGGATTGGGATGGTCTAGTCGAGCGATTGGGGCAGAACTTGGACGTCATCACTCCGTCATTGCCAGAGAACGGAAGCGAGGAGGCAAGGGAAATACCTATCTTGCTGAGACCGCTCAGATCGCGTATAGCGAACGTCGACAAGGGAGTAAGTCGACAGGTCGTTTCACCGCGGAACTGGCCGGAGAGATCAATGAGAAACTCCGACTTACCTGGTCGCCCGAGCAGATTGCTGAACAGCGTAGAGCCAGTGGTCAACCCTTCGTATGCTTCAAGACGATCTACCGTTGGCTATATGCAGGTCGTCTGGTTGCAGGCGAAGTAAAGGTGCTACGGCATAAGGGTAAACGACGTAAACCACTGGAGACACGTGGTCGATTCCTCGTGGGGAAAACCATTAGTCAACGGCCAAAGGGAGTACGAAAGAGAGATTCCTTCGGGCACTGGGAACTAGATACGGTGGTTTCCAGCCGAGGAAAAAGCCGTGCTTGTGCCGCGACCTTTATCGAGCGCAAGACACGGATGTATCTGGCCGTAAAGATGCCCGACCGTACCGCTCATTCGATGGAGATCGCCTTTGGTGTTGTGGCTAGCCAGTATCCGCAAGAAACTTTCCGAACGGCTACTGCGGATCGAGGAAAGGAATTCGCCTGCTATAGCGCTCTGGAAGCCTTTCATGGACTGGATGTCTACTTTGCTGATCCCTACTCGTCCTGGCAACGAGGGTCTAACGAGAATGGCAACGGACTCCTTCGAGAGTTCTTTCCCAAAGGCCATGATTTTGCACAAGTTTCAGATGAGGAGCTTGCCCACGCCCTAGATCTCATCAACCACCGCCCCCGGAAATGTCTGGGGTGGAAGTCTGCTCACGAATCTTTCATGTCCGAAGTGTCGCACTTAGCTTGACAATCCGTCTTTTAAAAAAAGCTACCACTTGGTAGCCTAGCCTCAGAGTGTCAAATCCAAAAAAATCCTTTTTTTATGTATGTCCTTAAGTCAGTAATATTTCTTCTGAGGTACAAAGTTAGTTTTCTTTCATATTATAAAAATAAAACCCACAGTGAAAGGAATCTAAACTCATGAAATATTTGGATATACTAGCTAAATTAGGTATTGGGAATGCTCATCCTGGAGGGTTTACTGCAACTTTAAAGCAATTCGAACAATATCCTCTACCAATTGCCTCCCGAATACTTGAAGTTGGTTGTGGCACAGGCAGGACATCTTGTTATTTAGCTGCGCAGGGTCATGATGTAATAGGTATAGATATTCACCCAGATATGATCTCAAAAGCAAAAATGCGGGCTGAAAAAGAGAATGCTTCAATTCAATTCTTAGTAGGAGACGCAAGTTCGCTTCCTTTTCCTAACGAATCATTTGATGTGATTCTTGTTGAGTCTGTATCCATATTCACTGATACAGATAAGGCATTTTCGGAATATTATAGGGTTTTGCGGACTGGAGGCAAACTTTTTGACAGAGAAATGATCCAATATAAACCAATGTCTACAGAAATCATTCAAGAGATTACTACATTTTATCATGTTGAAAAGTTATGGGACCTTAGTGATTGGTCAGCATTAGTAAATACAATAGGATTCTATCATTCACAGATAGATGGTCCCTTCTTGTTTCCTAAGTCAAATGAGGATCTTATAGAGCATCCAGACCATTATCAACAAATGGATGTTGATTCCTTTCTTGACCACACCATCTGGGAAGTAATAGGTAAGTACAACAGAATAATGGACAGTTATCATCAATACATCGGATTTATTCTATTTATTGGAACTAAATAAAGTGTTGACTTGCCCATCAACATTTGCGAAGAAAGAACAATAGTCTTGGAACAATGACTATTGTTCTTTCTAATTAGCCTTGCTATTATACAAAGAAACAAGCAGATAATACAATTACCAATAAAATATAAAGAACCAATATTTCTCCAGTAGAAGTGAATCTTCCTCCAACTCCACAACTCATTGATTATCCCCCCCTTTTTGCTTCCTATGACATAATATGCGCCGCCATTCAGAAAGTATGGACTATAACCCAATTGATTCCAACCCCCTCTTTATTACAGCCCCTTGAAAGAAATATACGCTCACCCATATAACCAAAAAAACTCACAACCACAAGGGGTTGTAAGTTTTTTTGGTTATTTGTTAGACTTTTTTTAGAATTAAAAGGAAAGAATTCCCGAGGTATGGAGCAACACCAGGAACACCAGAATCGGCGCAACATACCGGAGCATAAACAACCAAACGCGGAACCATCGTGCCGAAAGTCCAGCCGCTTCCGCTGCACCTTTCCAGAAATAACCGGCAAAGATAGTAACCAGCAGACCGCCAAGCGGTAACATAATGTTAGAGGTAATAAAGTCCATCCAATCGAATAGCGCTTTGCCGCCAAATGCTAGCTCAGGGAACATTCCCAGTGACATCGCCGAAGGAATACTGAGTAGGAAACATACTAGAGACAAAATCCAAACTGAACGTTTCCGGCTCCAATTAAAGCGCTCCATCGCGAAGGATACAGGCACTTCAAGAAGGGATACGGCAGAGGTTAAAGCGGCGATTGCCAGCAAGATAAAGAACAGACCACCGAAGAACGCACCGAAAGGCATAGCCGAGAAAGCCGCAGGCAAAGCGATAAAAATCAGAGAAGGACCTTGGTCGGGAGCAATGCCAAATGAGAATGTCGTCGGAAAAATAATCAGCCCTGCGATAAAAGCATATAACAAATCTCCTGCACCGATTGCAAATGCAGCGGTACCCAGTGATTGTTTTTTATCAACATATGATCCGTAAGTCAGGAGAATCCCCATTCCGAGCGACAATGAAAAGAAGGCATGTCCCAATGCGACTAGCGCAGATTCAGCCGTCAGCACTGAAAAGTCCGGTTTGAGGAAAAAGGCTACTCCTTCGTTTGCACCCGGTAAGGTTACAGCGCGAATCATTAACACAATAAGAAGGACGACGAGGCCAGGAATTAATACTTTATTAAATTTCTCAATTCCGCCCGATACTCCAAGGATGACTATACCCGCCGTAATAAGGATGGCTATCCCCTGCCAAACAATCGGCATATATCCTGAGATAAAGGTGTTGAATTCACCTGCATAATTACTAGAACTGAACAGTTGTCCATTGAATGCAATCATCGCGTAGTTCAGTGTCCACCCTGCAACAATAATATAAAAGGAAAGAATTAGAAACGGTGCAAGGACTTGCAGAAATCCAACTGCCAACCAGCCCTTCCCGCCTCCGGATCGTATAAACGCGGTGGCCGCGCTTCCACGTCCGCTCCGGCCAATAGCCAGCTCTGCCAACAGAACGGGTAAACCAATCAACAACAAACATACAATGAAGAGAAGGAAGAACGCCGCTCCTCCATTTTCTCCTGTAATATAAGGAAATTTCCACATATTACCTAAACCTACTGAGCTACCGATGGCTGCGAAAATAAAGCCGGCGGAAGAGAAACGCTCGTTCTTCTCCGAGATAAGATTTTTCCCACCTTTAAATTGATTCATTCTTATGCCCCGTTTTCTTTTTTAGACCTCATTATAGCCTATGTTAGCATGTTCGTCACATGAAAATTTTCTGAATCATTTTAATATTTTCAATAAATATCCAATTAGTCATGCAATTCATTGCAACGAAAAAGGAGCCACATAGCCTAGTCATGGACTAGAACCGTAGCTCCTTTTTCAAACTCTTTTACTAAAAGAGATTATTCTTTTACAGCGCCAACCACAATCCCAGTTACAAAGTAACGTTGCAAGAAAGGATAAACCAATAGAATTGGCAATGCGCTTATGAAAATCTGCGAGGCCCGAATGGTTCGTTGAGACAAATTAGCAACAGCTGTCGGATCAAGCTTAGACATATCTGCCTGAACGATAATTGTCTGCATAAACGTCGCTAGCGGAAGCTTGTCTGCATCTCTAATATAGATGATACCGTCAAAGTAAGCGTTCCAGTGTCCTACCATAAGGAATAGAGAAATTGTCGCGATAACAGGTACGGAGACCGGTAAATATATTTTTATAAAGGTCTGAAAGTGCCCTGCTCCATCAATAAAAGCTGCTTCCTCAAGATCCTTAGGTACGGAACGGAAGAAATTCAGAAGCAAAATGATGTTAAATACAGCAACTAATCCAGGAAGAATAAGCGCCATCAATGAATTCATTAGTCCAAGCTTCAGAACTAGGATATAACTCGGAATCAAACCACCGCTGAACAGCATGGTAACGACAAAATACCAAAGATAGACGTTGCGTGCACGAAAGACTCGTGTTTCCTTAGACAGCGCATAAGCTGCAACCGTATTTACTACTAGTGCAAGTGCAGTTCCGAGTACTGTCCGCTGTACAGACACCCACAAAGAGGTAAGGAAATTGACATTATTAAACGTCTTTGCATAGGCTTCAAGAGTAAAGTCAATCGGCCAGAATGTGACTAATCCAGCATTAGCAGGTGCGGAAGAGCTTAGAGATACCATGAGTAAGTGATACAAAGGTAGCAAGCAGAGCACCGAAAGGATAGTCAGGCACACATTATTGATTATACTGAATATTCGATATGGAATTGTTTTATGGTACATCAGTTGTCATCCTTTCTAGAAAATTCTGTACCCTGCAAATCTATAAGCTAGCCGGTAAGAGACAACGATTAAGACCAAGCTGATTACCGATTTGAATAGATTAACTGCGGTTGCGAAACTGAACTGTCCGCTGAGAAGACCTTCTCTGTACACGAAGGTATCTATGATATCTCCCTGTTGATAGACCAATGGACTGTACAAGTTAAAGATCTGGTCGAAGTTAGCGTTGAGCACATTACCTAGTGCCAAGGTTGCGATAACAATAGCGATTGGAATCAACGCAGGAATTGTAATATACATCGTTTGTTTCCAGCGCCCCGCTCCATCCACTTCAGCAGCTTCATAGAGCGATGGATTTATACCCGAAAGTGCCGCTAGAAAGATGATCGTATTGAAACCAAACTCTTTCCAGACATCACTAGCAATGATAGTGAACCTGAACCAGTTGCCATCCCCTAGAAAGAAAATCGGCTTGATGCCGAATACAGATGTGAGGAATTGATTGACAATACCTGTCTGAGCAAGGATATCAATGAGAATCCCTGAAAGTGTAACCCAAGACAGAAAGTGCGGAAGATAAACGAGTGTTTGAATGCTTCTTTTAAGGCCCATATTCCGTACCTCATTAAGCAACAAGGCGAAGATGAACGGAATAATCAAATTCAAAACAATCTTGGAGCATGCAAAAAACAACGTATTCCATGTGATTTGCAGGAAATAATCATTCTCCCACATGTACCTAAAATGCTTAAGTCCGACCCACTCGGAATCAAAAAAACCTAGTGCAGGTTTATAGTCTTGAAATGCCATAAGAATTCCGGACATCGGAATATAAGAAAAAATAAAAACCATAATTGCCGCCGGCAACACCATTAAATGGAGACTCCATGGTTGATTAAAGCCTTTTTTTCTTTTTTTACTCGGCTGACTTTCTAGGCTCGCCTGCTGTATCGAGTTAACCTCCAACTTAGCCTCCATAGCTCTCTCCTATTCCCAAAAAAAATATTTTGTGTGTGATGGGGATCTCTGCTATAAATAGTATCAGGCGTTTCTTAGGTTTGACTATATAACATTGTTAGGGCTAGATAGGGTTTTATTAGGACATCATTTGGAGGGGCATTTATGAATTTATGGAAGCGCTTTACAAAACTTAGAGGAAACTTACAATCTCGATTTAGTCTGTTTGCCAAAATAAACAGCTTGATCATAATCTTGTTCATTCCCATCATTATCATGTATACCTTTTCAAATAAAGTCACCTTCGAGGTTGTAAGCAAAGAGTTGCAAACGTCCAATACGAAACAACTCACTTTTCTATCCAATCAGATTGATTCGCGAATTAATCAGATGATGGATTTCACCCTTATTCTTTCAAGAGATCCCAACGTCAGGGCATTCAACGGATTAAATATGTGGGATGATCGATATGATCAGATGCAGACAAGGTATATTATTCAGGAAAAGATGGTGCTTCAGACTGGGGTTACAGATATTTGGCCTACCAGATACGCCGTTCATTCACAGCAGAATAAAGATGTCATCGCCAATTACGACAGACCTGCTGGGTATGATGAGGATTATTTAAAAGCAAATATGAGTGGAAAATGGACGTATGGTGATCATAGCGTGGAATCTCAAGGCGATCTAAAATCCTTTTACTGGTTCTTTACGGATTCCTTAGCTCAGCCGGGGACTTTAACGGGAAGTAGCTTAGTCATTGAAGCCAGTTTCAGTTATAAGAACATTCAGAACATGCTAGATTCGTATAAAGCAGGTGGGCAAGGCAATCCGTTCTTCTATCACAAAGGGGATAAACCGATCCTGAACCGCAGCGCGGACAAGCAGCTATCAGATGAACTAATTCGTTATCTAGATAACCACTCTCCGGAAAATACAACCCAGGATGTAGTGAAACTGGATGGAAAGAACTATTTGGTCAGCTCTGTGAAGTCATCCTCTTTGGATTGGCATTTAATAGATGTTGTCCCTCTATATCAAATTCTCAAACCGATTTCTCTCAGTCGAGATTTATTCTATATCTCTATGATTCTGCTGTTAGGAGTGGGAATTTTCTCTTCGATTTTACTATATAGAAACGTTCAATCTCCCATCAAAAAGCTAATTAGTGGCTTACGGCACGTAGAGCAGGGAGACTATTCCATACGGCTTCATAGCAATGAGAAAAATGAGTTTTCGTTTCTGTTCCGTCGTTTTAATGACATGTCCCATCAAATTCAAGACCTGATAGAAAATGTATTTAATGAAAAGATCCGAGCTCGAGAAGCTACCCTGAAGCAGCTTCAAGCTCAAATCAATCCACATTTTCTCTATAACTGTCTTGGTTATATTATCAATATGGCCCAAATGAAAGATGAGGACGCTGTCGTCTCTATGGCTTATAATTTAAGTGCCTACTATCGTTATACCACCCGAATGGAACGGGAGACGGCTTCTTTGGATGAAGAAATCAAGCTCTTGGTCAACTATTTGGATATCCAGAAACTGCGCAATGGCAGAATTGAATATCATATTGATATTCCTAAGGATATGCTTAGCCAGTCTGTGCCACGCCTAATGCTTCAACCGATGGTGGAGAATTCTGTAATTCACGGAGTAGCGAAGTCTTATTCATCAGGTGAGATCAAAATTACTGGTGAGAAGTCAAACGGTTTCTGCAAAATTTATATTGATGACGATGGTCCCGGCTTGAATCCGGGTCAGCTAGAAGCATTAAATCGTAAAATGCAGCAGCCTTTGCAGGAGGAAATGGGTTGTGGTCTTTGGAATACGAATCAGCGGATCATTCACCTGTTTGGCAATCATTCAAGTCTGGCATTCAAGCCATCCCCTCTCGGTGGATTCCGAACAGAGATTATCTGGGAAATCCCATCTGAGGATGAAAGTTATAAATTAAAGAACCATCAAGGAGACTAACAACATGCAGATGATCATAGTAGACGATGAAGCACACTGGGTAGATAATCTTTCCATGACTAAACCCTGGCATACACTAGGAATCGAACATGTGCATAAAGCTTATTCAGCACGTGAAGCGCTACAAATTATTGATACGCATCCCATTGATATTGTAATTTCAGATATTCAAATGCCAGAAATGACAGGAATCGAATTGATAGAGCGGATAAGAAAACACAATAAAAAAATAAAATGTATTATATTATCCGGACATTCAGAATTCGATTATGCCAAAAAAGCACTCCAGAACAAGACCGTGGATTATTTACTTAAACCGCCAACTGATGATGAATTGCTCGGAGCAGTCAAAAATGCGATCAATCAATTGAACGCAGAATGGGAGCTCATAAGTTCTCTTAAGCGAACCCAATTCACCCTCCGGGAGAATCTTCCAGTTTTGCGGGGGCGATTGCTGCTTGATGCCTTACAAGGTCATCGATTTCAAGCCGGCGAATGGGAACGTAAGCTTGCGAGCTACAATCTGCCCTTCCATTCCGGAGAATGCGCTTTGATGCTTGTCCGAATGGAAGAAGAATTTGGAGAATTCGATAATACCGATCAAACCGATCAAACCTTGATTGAATATGCAATCATTAATATGGCTGAAGAGATTATGGGTGAATTTATGGAGGTCTGGGGCGTTAAGGAGGAACATGGATATCTTGTGTTTCTGCTTCAGCTTAAAGAAAAAGGAACCGACCTCGGAAAAGAATCCATATTAGAGAAGCTCTCTTTACAACTTCAGTATAAAGTTAAGCAATTCTTGAAAGGTTCACTATCCATTGTAATCACGGAATGGTTCAAGTTTCCTGAGCAGCTATCGAATCGTTTCCGTCAAGCCTCATCCTCTTTCCGTCAAATTGTCGGAGATGAGCGAGAATTCATTATGCGGGTCAGTGACTTGGAACTTCCTTCAGCGCACGGGCCCTTGGATGCTCTTTATACCCCTCCCACTTTGATTCATCTACTAGAGAGTGGACATTGGGATGCGGCTGAAGAGAAATTACTTGCCGTCTGTGCAGAACTGGATGAGAAATGGTCTGAATCCTGGGAGCATTGCATGGAGGCTGGCTTTTTAATTACGGCCTCCTTCACGAATCTCGCACATCGCAATGGTCATACGCTGGCAAACTTAATGGGGACCGATATCGAAGCGTTGCAGAGTGGGGATGCTTTTACCAGCATTAGTAAACTAAGAAAATGGTCGTTAAGTGTTCTAGCCAATCTAAAAGAAGGAACGTCCAACGAAATCAAAGACATACGTTCAGAGTATGTAAAGAAAATTCAAGATTATACGGATAAGAACCTACATGATGATGTATCATTACGTGTTCTGGCTGACCATGTAAATCTCCATCCGACGCATTTATCAAAAATTTATAAGATTGAAACGGGTGAAGGAATTAGCGATTATATCTCGCGTTTACGGATGGATCGTGCCTGTCATAAGCTGAAGACCACCTCTAAAAAAGTCTATGAAATCAGCATGGAGATTGGCTATATGGACCCTGCTTATTTTATCAAAGTATTCAAACGGCAGTTTGGGGTAACGCCGCAGGAATATAGGGACACAAAATAAATAGCATGATAGAGTCCTATCGAAACTAAAAATCTCATATAGATGACATCCCCGACAAGTTGTTAAAGTTACACTTGTAAAGATTATACACAGTAGGGGGAATTGAAGAATGATCAAGTTTAAGAAAATGTGGTCGCTACTCACGGTCACAGCACTTATCACTCTCACAGCATGTGGCAGTAGCGGCACGTCTAATGAGAACGCTAAGAAAGGCAATACAACTGAAAATACTCAATCCGAAGCAGATGCTGCTTTCGCAAAAGGCAAATACGATCCACCGATTGAGTTCAGTTCCGTATTGATGCCTAAGAAGTATGTTCAAGGTGATACCAAAGAAAACAACGTTCACGATCGCTGGATGCTTGAAACACTCGGCATGAAGCATAAAGATACTTGGTATCCTGCAAACGACGATCAATACAGACAAAAGCTTCAGCTAGCTATTGCTTCTGGCGAGAAACTGCCTGATTTCGTTTTTGTACCAACTAACGCAGTATTGACTAATCAGCTAATTGATTCCGGTCAGTTCATTGCCATCGATGAATTGTTTGATAAGTATGCCAATAAGATTCTGAAAGACCACGTTGCAGCACATCCAGAACTTTGGTACCCATTCACTAAAGACGGTAAGAAATATAATATGCCGATCCTTGAATATACCGACAATGATGATACGCTTCTGTGGTTGCGTGAAGATTGGATGGAAAAGCTGAATCTTCAGGCTCCTAAGACCATCGCCGATCTTGAGAACATCATGGACAAATTCAAGAACGAAAACCCTGATGGCTTAGCACCTAAAGATGTGTACCCGCTTGCAATTTCTTTGAAAAATAATACAAACACCTGGATGGGCCAACTCGACTGGTTATTCGGGGCATACGGTACGATTGAGGAACAGTGGAACAAAGACAAAGACGGAAATCTAGAGTATGGTTCAGTTAATCCAGGTGCTAAGCAAGCACTCGCGAAGCTTAGTGAATGGATGGACAAAGGTTATATTCACGCGGACTCCGCACTTTGGGATGAGGGTAAATCAGCTGAGAGCTGGACGAAAGGTGCAGCTGGTATTCTGCCAGGCGCAAACTGGGTTCCAGACTGGCCTGCTCCCGATCTTATAAAGAATGTACCTGGAGCTAAGATTAAAGGTTATCCAGTTCCTGCAGGACCAGATGGCTTGATTGGAACTAAATGGCAGAATTCCGGTGTGAACGCTAGTATCATGATAAACAAGGATGCTAAGCATCCTGAAGCGATTTTCTTATACTACAATTACTTGCTTGATAACTTAGCAAACCCTGCTGCAGGTAGTCAATATGAATATGGATTTGCTAAAGGTTACGATTGGGACATGATTGATGGAAAACCTACCAGTGATAAAGACAAAATTAAAGACTTCTCCAATGAATTCCCATTCTTAACAGGTCCGGCCCGTATTCCTGATCTGTTTATGAAGACTTTGGTTAAACTTGCTGATGGTGAGAAACCTGAAACACCTTATGAAAAACAAATGGCACAATTCCGTAAACCAGAAAACTGGGCGGCAGGAAAAGTTGTTATGTCGCAATTAGACATTCGCAAACAAAACTACTTTACTGGTGCTGCGACACCAACGATGGTTTCCAAATGGAACCTGCTTCGTCAGTCCGAAATGGAAACTTTCAACAAAATTATTTACGGTAAACTGCCTGTAGATGCCTTTGACCAATTTGTTGCTAATTGGAAATCTAATGGCGGTGACCAAATCACCAAAGAAGTTAACGATTGGTACAAATCTGTATCCACGAAATAAGCTTTAACAAACATAGAAACAAGCCGGAGCGTGCATTCGCTCTGGCTTGTTTTTTATAGAGTCCACTATCATTAAGTTAGAAGCGGCTTTCTTGCTTTAATTCCGACAAATTCAAATAGTCGAATTCCACAGTGCAGCCTTCACCCTGTGGAGATTGCGCGACAACACCTGCTACGTATTCAGCACATTCATTCATTCCAAAATAACGAATAAGCATCCAATTAGCCCCGTCCTCCGAATAGGAGAAGGTAACACAATTATTTTGCTTGGTTATGCGCAAATAAGGCTTGTCTACAGTAACTTGTACGGAGTAACAATCATCTGACACCCCCTCTCTTGTCACCACAGACACGATTATTGGGTGCTGTCCATTAAATTCAAAGCATAGCTTAGCCCAGTTCCGATCGTCCATCATAAGCATGAGGCAACCTGAATCATATATATGACGCATATCGACACGTACTCTAGTTGTCAATTCAAAGGAATCTCCAGCAGGTATAGATAAGAATGGCGCTGAGCTAGCGATATGTTTGCTTGACGGATCTTGAAAGAAATCTGATTTAGGAGGAGCAATTATTGTCAGTGCATCTAAAGCTGTAAACTCCCAGTAGTTGGGGCGATTCATCCAGCGTAGCTGTTTTCTTGTTTCATTTACAAATAAGTTTATAGTCATTCTTGTTCTCCTATCGTCAATGATTTTTTAACATCCTACTTTTACCTTTAAAATAGCCGTTGCCTCCTTCCTATTGATAAATTTGAACTTTATCTTCAAGACGTATAATCTCAATCTTTATTGTCGTAGACCTTGCTCGCTGCAAATTCTCCAGATCCTCTTGAACACTTAAGACAGAACCATCATTGATGAAAATAATTTTTGTGAAAGGTTCGACTGTCCTCATTAGGGACTCTGTAAAAAGGGGCAGGATGTAGTAATAATGATTTACTGGTACAATGATGGAATGGTTCATAATCATTACCTCCAAAGTTAAAATGAAAAGATTTCAATCCCTTGCGCCTGACACAGAAGCTTTTGAAACGCTACATATTAATATCTTAGATGACAAATTTTCCTTTCTTTGTAATAATGGCAGTCAGATTCTGTTTTTACAATTACTAATGGAACAATAGTGAGATAATTACATAATTTTCTAAAAATATTACCAATTGAACACTGTATCAATTTCATTCTTACATTCTTGAACATTATAAAAATCAAAAAAAGGGATAACTCCAAGGAGTTACCCCATGAAACAGTCATTCCTAGTCAGGAATGATAAAAGACACCGTAGTTCCCACGCCAGGAATACTTTGAATTTGCAAGCCACGTCCATATAATTGTGTCAATCTTCTATCCGTATTAAGCAGCCCAATGCCTTGATTCTTATGGCCTTTTGGATTTAGCAGCTCGCTGACTTGAGCTTCGTCCATTCCCATCCCTGTGTCTGCAACGTTAAAATGGACAGCATCCGCACGTGTCTCAATGTGAATACGCAGTGTTCCACCTTTAGCCCGACTTAAAACGCCATGTCGAACGGCATTCTCAACTAGTGGTTGAAGCGTTAGCGGAGGAATCAACATTTCAAGATTCGCATCTACTTCCCATTCCACATTGAGCCTCTCCTCAAAACGCTGCTGCTGGATATATACGTAATTTTCAACCAGTTCAAGCTCCTGTGATAGAGTAACGAGCTTGCCTGCATTTAAAAAGTCAAAACTAATGCGCAGATAAGTTGTGAACGCATCTGATAGTTCTCTCATTTTGGCAGTGTCAAAATCACTTAAGGACATGATCGAATTCAGTGTATTGAAGAGAAAGTGTGGATGGATCTGCGCTTGTAAATAAGCACCCTCCATCCTCAACCGATCATTGACCGCTCGCTTCATAGATGAAAGAGACAAGGCGCGATACTTCAATTCCATTGCATCTACCGGCTTGGTAACATAATCATTTGCTCCAGCTAAGAAGCCTGCATAGATATCTTCCCGCTCACTGCGAGCAGTCAGTAGAATAATAGGCAGTTCAAACATCGTAAACCGCTCACGAATCAATCTTGTCAGTTCATAACCAGACATACCTGGCATCATCACATCAGCGATGATTAGATCAAATCGATCATGGTTTAACATATCCAGCGCTTCACTTGCAGAAGTCGTAGTAACTATCTGATAGGTTCCTTCTGACAAAATATTTTGCAAAACTTTTAGATTGACCGAATCATCGTCAACCGCCAGAACACGAATAAAATCAGAGTCTGTATCCAGCTTTGAGAGTGGCTCTACTTCCTTCGTGGAATAAGTGGCAGCCACCATAGTAGATGTCTCAGCAGTGATCCACGTGCTGAATGGTGACAATGTTTCCGTATCTTTTTCTAATTGAGCATCAGGAATGAATGATTGAACACTCTCATTTACTACAGGTAATTTAAAGCTGAACTTACTTCCCTGGCCTGGCTGCGATTGCAGCAATAATTCACTGTCGTGCAGTTCGACCAACTCCTTACAAATACTAAGTCCCAGACCTATACCACCTTCGCCATAAGCCCCTTGTTCATAGCGCATAAAAACACGCTTTTTCAATGCCTCATCCATACCTACTCCTGTATCCGTGACATGTATCCATACATGCTCGTCCACTTGTTCTGCTGCCAGTTCAACCCTACCCTGTTCAGTGTACTTGAGCGCATTATGAACTAGATTAATCAGAATCTGTACCAATCGCTCCTCATCAGCATACACACGAGGCAGATCCTCATTAATATGCATGCTAAGCTCCACCTTCGTCCCACCGGTCAGGAAGCGTAAAATATCCAGCACCCCCTCAGCCAGTGACCTTACTTGCACCGCTTTTATGTTCATCACAATCTGTTTATCCTGCAATCTCACCACATCAAGCAAATCATTCAGCATGAGCGACATCCGCCGACTGACCATAATTAACAGTTCCATGTCACGTTGACTCTCTTCATCCAGCACATGTTTTTTTCTCGTTAACACGCTCTGGGCAATATTCATAATCCCATGCAGTGGAGTGCGTAGTTCATGTGACGTATTCGCCAGAAAACGATCCTTTAATTTGTTGGCCTCTGCCAGCTGAGCGTTTAATAATACATTTTGATGTGATTGATGAAAATATCTTCTAAACCAATAGGCGGAAAAAGTGACAAGAGCTGCAATCATATCTACCGGATAGAACATAAATTGTGAGGTTCCTGCGTAATAGACAGACCCCCACAACATATTATTTATTACAGCTAGCACTGAACATAACAAAAATAGAGCGCCCTCAGCCCGTAAGAACACCATTTTCGCAAAATAATACGCCGTCCAAAATAATGGAACATAGTACAAGATCTTATAGAACCCTTTTTCAATCGAATATAAAACGTTCTCTTCTGGGCCCACTACAATATATAGGGTGTAACCTATGACTATGAGGATGTAGCTATAAAAAGCCTTACCATTACGCTGATTACCCAAGAGCTCTCTGCCCATCAGGAATAGGAACAAACAGAAGCCTATAAATGAAAGAGCTTTTAGCTTCAACGTCCATCCAAAATCGACCTGAAGAAACCGGAATAACAATCCATTGTGCTTAACACCAACGGTCATAGCCGCTGTGACCAACATCAGAAAGAAAATAATCAACTCTGTTTTTCGCACATCCATCAAATAGATGATCAGCAAATACAACCCGTGAAGCAGAAGAATTACCACGACGATAAGCTGTAAGCCAATGGAATTCCAGTAGATTGTATCTACCTCATGTTGAATGCCAAACTCTACAGACCTAACAATGCCTCCTTTTAACGGAGACCCGTAATTTGACGCTCGAACAAACAGATCCATTTGGTTCTGATCTGTCGGGGCATAACTGATCAGGAATGACTTCGCGACAGAAACATGGCCTTCCTTCTCTTCAGATAACTTCCCGAATCGTGAGAGAACTCTTCCATTAATCTCCACTTCAGAAGCAGTATAGACCGATTGAAACCAAAAGCTAAGCGGCTCAGACAAGGGTTGATTCAGCAGAATACGCAAATGATAAGTTCCGTATCCATATGCCTTCTCTTGATCTGCTGGATTAAATTCAGCAGTCCAGTTACCCGGTACCTGAAGCCTCTGCCCCTTCGTAGCGTTGTCGATATTGGTAGCATTCACCCATTGCTCAGGATAGAATTCCCATTCACCATCCAGCGGAAACGAGCTTAGTGATTCAATGTCCACCCCACGTAAATCTAACACGCCTTGCTTCACAGTAGGTGGATTGGACAACGAAAAATGATTATGCCAGCCCCATCGCACAACAAGCAACAGTCCGATAAATACTACTATGTATAACATATGACTTAACTTAATCTTATTCTCCGAAGTTCTCATGAACGCCTCATTCTCCGACAAATTTAATAGTGCTATATTCCCATCTTCCACTATTGAACATTATAGTCTGATTATACTATAATATGAGGTCTGTGAACGTAAGTAATCCGAGTTTCAAAGGACAAAAAAAGGAAACTCCAAATTGAGCGGAGTTTCCATTTTTAAATTACAATGACTCACTACTCTTATTCATTAACATTTCTACCATTTCTTGATAACCCCTATTTTGTGCATGCTGTAAGGGACTAATTCCATTAGAATCTGCAAGATGAATATCAGCACCATGATGAATTAACAGTTGAACTATAACCTGATGTTCTTTGCCTCCATCGCCCAGTATGATAGCTTCAAGTAATGCAGTCCAACCAAGATTATTGACATGATCAATATTGACGTCAGAACTTGTAAGAAGTTCTTCCACAATGTCCACATGACCACGGTCAGCAGCAGGAATAAGCGCGGTTCCCCCAAACCTATTCAGAATAGATGTATCGGCGCCTGCAGCAACAGATACCCTCACAAAATCAAGCATACCTTCAGCTCCTGCATAGAGAAGAGGATTATCTGAGCGGTTGTCGCGAATATTGATGTTGGCACCTTTTTCAAGCAATAATTTGAATATATCCAGTTGATTCGTGTGTACAGCGATCATAGCCGGCGTTCTACCCTCATTGTCTGTAGCATCAATATCTGCACCATCTGCTAATAGTTTTGTTATAAGATCCTTATCTCCTTGACGAGTAGCAGCTAACAGTGCTTGGTTCAACTTATCCATTTCATTGTTCACCTCCTGAGTTGATTGCTGCCCTTGGTTGTTTAACACCTTGAAATCATTTGTCTGACATCCTGTAATAAAGAGGATGAGTGTCAACACGAGAAAGCGCATGGCAACCAACACCTTTCATGTAGATTCTCCTTATTTCGAAGTAAATGTTGCTTGGGAAGTTACCCATGCGCCCAGTGGTGTTACAGTATACGCTGTACCTTCAGCCAATTTACCGTTATTCGTAATATCAAATATGCCTACGGCACCTTTACGACTGGAGAATTTATACGTTGCAACCAATTTGTCTCCGTTTCGATCGGTTAGTTGTACACTACGACCCGAAAACAATTCATCCCCAGGGTCTTGAGCCAAAGTTACATTAATGGATGTTCCGCTGACAGCTTCCGCACCAGAGATTTGCAGTCTCTGGATTGCAGGTTAAGATCAAATTGAAGGTCTCCCTCTTGAATTCGTTCTGCGGAATCCCTTAACTTGTTCAGTGGCTTAATAACACATTCGCAACCACAAGAACGCCAATCAATATCAACAAAAAGATCGGTAACAGCCTCCGTGTGAGTTCCGCAAAAGGACTATGTTCTTTGATGACGAAAACACTGCCTTTCGCCCCATCCGAATATTTAAAGTCAAATTTGGCATATCTATAAAATCTTTCTTTGATATTAAACGTGTTACGAATCTGATAGTTATTCAGATCGTAAGGAGGCAAAGCATCCTTTAATTCAGGTTGATTGAAGGTCGCGATTCAAAAACAGGGTCATTCAATCGCCTTACAAATAGTCCCGCTTTCTCTGTCTTTAGCATAAAATCATATTCTAGTAACAAATCCTTGTTCTGTAATTCATCCGGGTCATGTTTGGCTAAATACTTTAATTCTAAAAAAATAGATTCTTCTTGCTCCGACAACGGATTTAATTGATAGTGCACTTTATAAAAATCCCGAAGACTGTGAACATCTCCTGTAGAAGCGATTGTAAATAATGCTGCCGTCATTACGATCATAAGTAAACTAACAACTAACATTCCCGTATAAGATAACAGTAATTTTATCCGAATCGACACGACTTCTCCCCTCTCACTAGCATTGGATACTCTAAATAGTCATCTCGTATTTTAGTGAAATACTATCACATGGAGAAAAAGTTTGCTTACAGACAAGTATAAACGCCTTTGGCGTCCTTTTTAAGGATGGCAAGCGTTTATGCGAGAATTATAAGGATAAAGTATATCGTGAAATTTATTCTTTCTTATAATTTAAAAAAACTTCCACCAACACTCCGGCAGAAGTTTCTATAGAACTTAATTCACGCGATCTCATTAATGACAGGTACGTGAAAATTAATTATGTTAGCTATACCCAATAGATAAAGTTTGTGGACACATAATAAAAGTTCCACCTGAAAAAAGATTTTTCGAATTCTTAAGTTTCATATAGAGGTTCCGATTAACGGAAAGATGCACATATAATAGAACAAAGGGAACCCCGGCGCCCATTAGTACCTCAAGGTTCCCTTCTAATTACCGCCCTCTATCTCACCAGCTGAACGCCGCAATCTGTTTTATAATTGTAGCTTTCCGCCCTGTTGCTGCACCACTATGCCGGCAATGACATTCCCCAGCTCACAGGCCTGTTGCAGAGAATACCCTCTGGCCAGTCCTGCGATAAAAGCGCCCGTGTGCGCATCACCTGCACCAATCGTGTCGACGACCTTCACCGGCTTCGTCTCGGCGAAACCCTTTTCATCCGGTGAGCAGTATAGGGTTCCTTCGCCGCCCAAGGTGACAATAACAGCCTCGCCCGTCCGCCGGACCAGATTGGCGGCTGCTTCCTTTGCATCATTTTCCCGCATTATCGCCTTGATCTCGGACTCGTTGGCATGTACGATCGTACCCATGCTGAAGATTCTCTCCAAGATCGACGTCTCCAGAAATTCTCCACGCGGACCCGGATCAAAAACAATCTTCCCGGTCGATTTCCGGCGGCTTAGTGCGTCCAGGATGACGGGACCCGACGTTCCTTCCAGTTCGTAGCCGCTGACGTAGATATAGTCATAGCTTTCGAGATCCAATGTTTCGAACCAGCTGGCATCCCATCGTATTTCAATCCCGGGAATGGTAATGAAAGTCCGCTCTCCGTCACGCTCCACGATCGACAGATTCCAGCCGTTGTCGCCGGAAGCGTCCTCCAGCAGCACAGGAACGCCGTCTTTTTGCAGCTGGGCTTTGACGATATCGCCATAGCTTCCTTTTCCCACCGGAGCAAACAGGTTGTAGTTGACATGCAGCTGGTTCAGAATATTAGATACGTTGTAGGCGCAGCCGCCCACAACGGTTTCTTTGTGCTCTGCCATAACATCCTCGGCCGTTTTCGGCAGCTTGTCAAGCTGGATGATGACATCGACCACGGCCGCGCCTATAACGAGAATTTTACGGCTTTTGTCTGATTTTGTACGCTCAAGTAAATATTCATTCATGTGATACCCCTCCTTGCTTGGACTTGCCGTTCAACTGACTCAATATAATCGTTACCACCGCACTCGCCGCGAAAGCAAGCAGCACACCGAGACTGTTATCCTTAAAGATTCCTGTCGCGAACGGGCCGCTGAAGAACGAAGAGTTGGTGAACAGGAAGCCTACAATTACACCGATAATCCAGCTAGTCACACCATTGTAATTAAAAGCTTTGCCTGTAGTATACTCCAACAATCCTGCGTCATAGCCCGTCTTGCTGCGCAGTAGCACATAGTCGAACATAAAGGTCGCCGCCCAGGCCGCCAGGCCGATGCCGAGGATACCGAGGAACAACTGGAAATTCATGAGGAAATCCTCCGAAATAAACAGTACATAGACCGGAATCAGAATCATGATCAGGGCGTGAATAGAGATCGCCACTTTATCGCTGACCTTGATATTCAAGGTTTCCATGCTAACACGGGCCGATTTCAGGCTGATGATGCACTGCGGAATCAGACCGCCAACTGCTGTGATGAAGTAGATTACAGTCATCCATTTCGGTAGCGCATTGCCAATGGCCTGAATCGGGTTGGAAGCGGAGACCAGATCCGGCACCGAAGTGCTGAGCAGAATCCCCACGCCCATCATGAAGAACAGGGGAATGAAGGCACCGAGCGTCACACTGGAGAATACCTTTTTGCCGGAATTGGTCGGATTCTGGTAAGCGCTGTAGTCAGCGGCGGCAATGGACCAGCTGATGCCCGTTCCCGCAATGATGATGGAGAGCGCCGGCAAAAATCCATTCAGCCAGTCGCCGTTGCTCATACGAAACAATGCCGTCCAATCCGTTTGGGGAATGAGAATCACCAGGATCAGGAAGGTTAATGCTCCAAAAACATAGGTGAAGAAAGTTTGTACCTTGACAAGAACATTTTGCCCAAACAGATTCGAAGTCAGAATCAACAGTACAAACAACGCCAGGCTAATAACCGTAAGTACTGCCGATTGCCCCATACCAAACAGTCCAAACAGAGACATTAGAGTCAGTGTTCCTGTAATAACGTTCACTGCTAGCCAGCCTATTAGACTGAGCCAGCCGAGCAGGTTGGGAATGTAGTTACCCTTGACACCAAAGACGGCTCTGGACAACACAAAGGTTGTCCCCCCCGACTTGAGGCCTGACAGACTTAGATAACCCACAAGCGCAAAAGACAATGCGCCTGCTGCAGCCACCAGCAGCGACTGAATAAAGCTTAGATGATAGCTGACAATAAGTGCCCCGTATACGACACCCAGAATGCCGATATTACCGGCAAACCAGATAAAGAACAATTCCTTGGGACTTCCGGTTCTTTCTGCATGCGAGATAAACAGTTCAGAATTCGAATTCGAATTGGACATTTTCTTCTTCCCCCTTAAATTAAGCTTCAGTGAGTTAATGCTGTGCTCTGAACGCAAGAATGTGATTGGCATAGTGGGCCAGATCCACACTGTTGGCTTCGTCAATCAATGCTCTCCAGGCAGGATCAATGGCCTCTGCTCCCGTTTTGGCGCCGCAGATAGCGGTCGCCATCGCTCCGATGGTATCTGTGTCACCGCCCAGATTCGCACACAACAGGCTACACCGCTGCGGTTCCTTGGCATAATAAGCAATGGCGAGCGCCGCCGGGACGGATTCACTCGTGATGACACCGCTACCGATGACATCGTAGATGACCTGCAAAAATTTCTCGTCTTGACCTTCATATTGATCAGCGTATTCCAATGCGATCTTCAGCCGGGCTGGAAGAGAGGCACTGTAAGTCTCCGCGCCGTATTTCTTCGCTTCCTGATAAGCCGAGACGGCATCCGCCATAATATCCTCCCAGGACTTGTCGGCAATGGCAGCTCCGACTGCTGCGGCAACCATTGAAGCTCCCCCCACAGCCACGTCCGTGGAATGCGTCACTTTACTAATGTCGAACACAAATTTGGACAGCTTCTGATGCTCTTCGGGGAGGAATAATCCGCCAACAGGAGCGATACGCATCGCGGCACCGTTCGTTTCCGCCTTGGAAGTGAACTCGGCAGCATCCTTGCCTTCCTTCAGCGCCAGCAGGGCGGCTTTGGAGCTTGGCCCAAGAATGTTGTTGTCAAAAGCATTCAGTCTGTCGGCCCATTCCAGGAGGTGCCGTCCAATCACAGTCGTATCCGGGACGAAATCGCTTTCAATCAGTGCATCAAGAATCAGAAGCGCCTGTGAGGTGTCATCCGTAAATTGACCGCGGGTAAAGTTGCACGCCACATCATTTTCCTTAGGACCGTCAAGAAAATCCGTAATTGTTCCAAAGTACGCCTTCACCTTGTTTCTGCCCCACAGCTCCGAAGGCATCCCCATGGCATCGCCAATGGCCATTCCGTATAATGCGCCAAGAATTCTATTTTTCATGATTATCTCTCTCCTATCTATTTAAATGCGGTAGTTCTATGAATCCAGACTTTCCCTTTGTTACTCTTTTTCCTTTTGTTGTCTTTCAATTCAATCCAAATGATATTACACATACGGTTGTACGTATGAGTTGTCTTTGAAATGAAGCCGAGATCACTCGGCGTTAGATTTGCGTCACAACTTTAAACTCCACGTTCGGGCCATAAATGACTTCTACCTTTTCTACCTCGGTTCCCTTCTCATCCAGCACACTGCCTTTGGCCATGATCAGCGGGAAATCCCCCTCATATTCGAACAACTGCCTGGTCCGCTTGCTGCTGTTAATAGGATGTATACCGAGTGAGGCGTTCTGCGGATAAATACTGTAACGTTGATTCATGATCTGATACAGGGAATGCTCGGAGAAGTCATATTGTTCAATGCCTGGAAAAAGGTTCAAGGGAACATAGGACGTGTCCAGGGTCAACCACTTGATGGTCGTCTCCCTGCGGGTTCCGCGAAGCCGCACCAGATTCATAAAAGATACCCCGTCTAGGTTAACGATCTCCTTCTTCAGGACACGCGAAACGGGAATCTCATTCTTCTTCCGCGCATATTCCGTAAAGCCGCTAAAGTTCCAGATGTTATGCTTCATTTCCCGCAGGCATACGATCGTGCCCTTACCGTGCCTCTTTACCAGAAGCGCTTCGTCCACAAGGCCGTCAATCGCTTTGCGGATCGTGGTCCGCGTGACCTCATACAGCTTCATCATTTCTGTCTCGGAAGGAATCGTCTCTCCTTCCTTGTACTTCCCGCTGATGATATCACTTCGGATCAGGTTCTGCAGTTGAACATATAGCGGAACACTATCGTGTTTGTTTAGCATATTGCCTCCTTAAACGCAACCACGGAAAAGAAATCAGATCACAGAACACATCTGCACACGCCTGCTGCTTACAGTGATTTAGCGCTTTCATATCATAATGGCTGAGCTCATCCATAACTCATACGTATGAGTTGATTTCAATATATCAGATTCTTTATCTTTTGGCAATAGCCTGATTCCAGCAGCACATCTATGCCGCCGAGTCTATTTACCGCCTCGGTTATAAACCACACCACATGATTTAGTAATATAAATGAGACAAGAAATGTATTAATTAATCTCATTCAGTGCTTCAATGGTTCGATGTAGATTAACGGATCCTTTACCTAGCTCGCAAAAATAAGGAAGATGTGAATCAGGCGTAGCTGCAGACTTATCTGTCAGATCCTTCAAATGAACATATGCCACCCTGTCCTGATACGTTCGGATGATGGATGCTGGGTCCATACCCGCTCCGAGCAAATGTGCTGAATCAGGCGCAAGATAAACAACCTTCGGATCTGTCAGACTCATCAAAATCCCAATTTCATTTTCATCTTGCAATTCCGTCCACTAATGCGGATGAACACAAGACTTCACCCCTAACGCATAGGTTCTTTTAGCCACTTCATTTATCGTTGCTGCAGCAACCTTCAATTCTTCCAATGTTGATGGTTGATCCCGAGTGCCACCTGGCCCTAGCACAAGGATATCTGCTCCACATTTCGCAATAATTTTAGCTAAACGCACATTGTATTCAATGATACTTGAACGGTCTGCGGGATTACCGAATCTTTAATGCTGTCCCCTAGGAGTCCCTCCATACAACGCTGTCATCTCTAGCCCATACCCAGCCAAGATTGCTTGTAATTGTTCTGGATTTTCTTCATATTGAAGCGCAAAAGACGCCCATGGCTCAATCCCTGTATAACCCAGCATGGAGACTTCCTCCAACGCCTTGATATGATTTTGCCCCCAAGTGATGGTGTGTGCAGCGATTCTACCTTTGAACGGATTCATCCTTAATTCTCCTTCCAATGTGGATTCGATGTGTTTAGATTTCCAGTGATGAGAATACTTTATCGAAACCTGCTTTGGAACGAGAAAATAATTCAGAAACACTTTGCCCAGAAGCTGGCGCAAGAATTTCTTGAGCGATCACACCGGTATACCCAATCTTTTTCAAGCTTCCCAGGAATCCTGTAAGATCAATAGATCCTTCTCCTGGATACAATCGATCGGAATCTAGCAATTCCTCTATCGGTAGAGGTTTAGCATCATTGATATGGACATACGCGATTTGATGTGGTTGTAATTTCAGCAGATCCTCACTCGTTAATCCATTCGTATGCCAATGGTAAGAATCCAGCAACAATCCGATGTTCCTCACTTGAATCGTTTCCATCCAGCTCAACGTATCTTGCATCGCCCAGATCATCGGATTTGCCCATTGTGTACGTAAGTGATGAGGGCCTACGAACTCTAAAGCTAGCGAAATTCCATAAGCACCTAATATTTCTGTACATAGTCTTAAACGTCTTGTAGCTGCAATCATGAACGGTGCGACCGGAAGATCTGTTGAAGGTAAAATATAGGTACAACATGTGGTGCAATTTAATGCAGCAGCGGCCTCAGCCATCTGGGTAAGTGACTGCAACCCCTCACTGAAGCTTTCCTCTGTCGTGCGCCAATCTACCTCTAAACCAAATGATCCTAGCATGATGCCATGGCTTGCCAGCAATTGTACAGCCCCATCCTTGCCATACTGCTGCACCAACTCCAATGGATTTGCATCTATGGACTGAAAGCCAAATTGGCTCGCAAGTCTGATGTATTCTTCTTTAGAACTGAGTTCACCCAAGCCTGCTGTTGTTAATCCTCTTATCATCGTCATTCTCCCCCTTATGACCAATCAAACAGTACGCCATTGTACTGATCTTTGTTGGTTCTTAATCCCTCATACGCTTCGCTAGCCTGCTCCGGCTTGATGACATGGCTAATCAAAGGCTCGATGTGCAGCTTCTGTTGTTGCATAAGCTCGAATACAATGCCAGAATTGCGAACCAAGGAATGCTTAACAAACGAATTAGGCTCTGTTGGATAACGCCATTCATGCGCTCCTTTAAATGTAATACATCCCCGGTTATACAGATGGCAGTAATTAAGTACATCCGTAATATCTGTATTGAATTCCCCACGTGGACTACCTAAAAAGATGATTTCCCCCTGTGAGCCGATGTATTGAAGACTTTCAACTCCAACCTTGGAGACGCCTGTTGCCTCAATATGACTGGAGACACCTTTGCCATTGGTCAACGTCATAATCTGCTCTTTCAACGAGCATTCGCTGCTATCTAAGGTGTAATCCACACCGCATTGACGTGCAGTCCGCAGCCGTTCCTTAGACAAATCCATGCCAATTACCGTTGCCCCCTGCAAACGCACCAATTGAGCAGCAAGATTGCCTACCAAGCCAAGACCTGTCACACTTACTTTGTCTCCCAGTTCGATATCCGACACACGTATCGATGTAAAAGCTACCGTAGCCATCCGAGTGAACGGTATCCACTTCAAGTCTAACGCATCTGGCACTCGAATGAAAATATCACTAGTCTCAACAACTTGATATTCACAATGATTTCCGTAATGAAAAACCACATCACCCGCTTGAAAACCCTGTACTCCTTTACCACATTCTACGATCCGGCTGACGCTTGCATAGCCTGGACACAGCGGGAGCTTCGCCCAATCTTCTTGCCAGATAACATCGCCATCTCCGTTCCCGGACTAATCAGCGAATAAATCAATTTTACGAGTACCTCTTGGTCACCTAAAGTCTTAGGCACATACTCCTCTTCAATCGTCTCCACTTGGAATGGGCTCATAAACATTATTTTTCTATTTATCATCGACATTACACTCCCCATAATCATCTAGTGTTCTATTTAAATGTATGCGTTTTTATGGGTCATGTCTTTGACTGCAAAAATGTTTTTTGTCTAAAAGTAAGATGGGGAATGTAGACTTATGTAAGGGGACGACGAAGAAACCAACCTAGGGATTTAGGTTGGTTTTGGGGGAAATAAACAAAAAAGTTTATAATCTCTTGTTATATGCTTATTTCAATGCCACAAACAAATCAATCTCATTATCTAGACTTTCTGGTTTATATCTTTCATCCCAAATTTCAAAATCATAATCCTTTGGTTCATTTCCAGTTTCTCTAATCCATTGTCCATATAAATAGTCATATGAACGACTAAGTTCCGATTCAAGTCCCTTATGTGTGTAAGTAACATACTTACTTTCAGTGACAGCATGACTTATCATATCTAATGGAACATCGCCTTGTTTACTTACTTCATAACAAAGAATATGTGTAAACCTATCCACCTGAGGATTAAAATCGGGCTTCATAGGATAAATCTGCATTAAAATTATATTCTCATTTTTCTTGTTTTGAATTTCGTCTTTTCTTTCAAATAGTGAATGATAAATGTTCTTACCAAGACCAGACTCAAACTCTTTAATATCTGCTTCAATTTTGTAACCTACAACATGAAAAGGGGGTAGTGTTATTACTTTAGCTACCAAAAAATCTCCTCCATTCAACAAGTGCGCTCATCACAACATCAATCATACAGGACTTCAATCATTTGTCTTGTCTTCGCTAGCTGCTCCACAGTAAAATCATGCTGAGCAGAAGCATATGCGCTAAAGACAATATCGAGCACAAATAATTGAGCAAATCTAGAGCTTGTTGCCGCACTACGAAGCGTCGCTTCCGGTGCACGTGATGTAAATAAAGAAACATCAGCAAGCTGAGAAAGCTTGTTATTTCCAGGACGAGTGAGGCTGATTGTTTTTATCCCCTGCTCCTTAGCTCGTTTTATTAATTGAATAACCTCTCTCGTCTCACCGCTATACGAAATCCCCCAGAAGACGGCGTTTTCTGATTTCGTAGCCATGGCCGCTGCTAATAAATGACGATCTGAAATAGCATATACATTTTTGCCAAGCCGAAGCCATTTTTGAGCGGCATCTTCTGCAATAATAAACGAGGCACCTATCCCATAAACATAAATAACTTCTGCCTGCTGCAGCATGCTCACTGCCTGCTCAATAGATTGTGGGTCCAGTTGACTGGCCGTATTCTGAAAGGTCAGTATTGTATTTGACAACATTTTTTCAATGATAGAATTCACCGTTTCATTCGCTTCAACATCAAAGTAGCCAACATGCTGCGTGTTTTCTACTTCCGCCGACAATCGGATTTTCAGAGCGGGAAAACCTTCTATCCCTAGCGACCTGCAAAAACGAACAACCGCCGCACTACTTGCCTCCGATTTCGTCGCTAACTCATGTATGGTCATATGCAGCACATCTTTAGCATTTGCAAGAATGTACTCAGCAACTTTTTTTTCTGATTCTGGCAGCTCATATAATACCAGTTCAATCTGAGAAATCATACTCCCTACTACCAAGTCCTTATCTCCTCTGCTTTATCTATTTATCTTATTGTAACAAAATAGTAGAGAGTAATCATTAAGTTGCAGATATGAAGGAAAAACGACTTCCGCCTTTTCTAACATAGTCCAACAGAGGAATGTCTTCCTCTATAACATGACCAATGACATTAACACCTTCATGTGCCGGGAGATCCGTTAACGAGATCTGTAACTCATGTTCATAGCGGCCATACAAATAATTATCGACAGTAATCGTTCCTTTAGGTCGCTTGGTCGTATGCATAGGCGCAATATTTTTGTTCATTATAAAACGGTTATCATCTGTTCGTGCAGTTTCTGAGCGAACCACATCCCGAGCAGCGTCGAGGCGATTCTGATGAACAATATCCCATAATGCATAAGGCAGTTCCTTGGTTACTCGCAAAGGAATAATTCCTTCTTCATACCTTTTGAATTGATGCTGAGACCATTCTGAAAGTGTTAAATCTCCAACAAAAATTTTGTCCACGGCACAATCCTTCTCTAATTCCAAGTAAGCTAGAAAAGAAGATTGATTCCTATGTTTCTCTAATGTAGGCAAACTTTCAAATAATGGTTTTCTCTTTAGCCCATCTCCAGGAATAAAGGCCATTGTCGTAATTCCTTCAGACTTCAGCCATTTGTTCTTCTCAATAAACG
The DNA here is from genome assembly GCF_037977235.1 of Paenibacillus sp. FSL K6-0276. Taxonomy (NCBI): domain Bacteria; kingdom Bacillati; phylum Bacillota; class Bacilli; order Caryophanales; family Paenibacillaceae; genus Paenibacillus; species Paenibacillus sp. FSL K6-0276. The sequence goes on from NZ_CP150276.1 coordinate 3,883,325, forward strand.
CTTCTTTATCAAGACCTGTTTCCGGGCGGGGATAATAATTATGCCAAGCTTCAATGTTCGCAAGACAAATATGATGATCCTTTAATGTAGCTAAGAACTCTTCTGTTAATGTACTAGCGTTTAAGGCAATTTTCATTTTTTGCGAGTAGGCAGCAATTTCATTGGCGCTAAATCCAAAATCCATCCGCAAACCTGTCACACCAGATTCCAATAAAAAGGGAAAAGAAAATTCCTTCAATGCTTTCCCAGAAATATCTGCCATCAAGTCCATTTCTAATTGTTTGGCAGCGTTTGCAATTCCCAGCAATTTCTCCTTCAGTAGTTCAATATCATCTTCTGGCATATGAAGTGATGTAAATATTTCTGTACAACCTGCTTCCTTCATTTCTTTCATATAATTCATGTTTTCTTCTAACGTCCGATCCGCTACAAAAATTGAAATCCCTAACAATCGAATCACCTCAGTATTTTTAATCAGTTATTCCTGTTCTGCCATAGCCTCTTTTGGTGTACCGAAGAAATAAGTGGTTATAAATCCACCAGCATAAGCTGCAATTAACCCTATTACATATTTCAACCATAATCCATTCGCGATCAATGGAATTAACGCGACTCCAGAAGGCCCAATGGCAATCGCTCCTACGTTGCCGAATAAACCAATGACCGCACCACCAATACCTCCGCCAATACAAGCTGTAATAAATGGACGACCTAGCGGTAAGGTTACCCCATAAATCAATGGCTCGCCGATTCCCAGAATACCAACTGGAAGAGCACCTTTAATCATATTCGTTAATGATTTATTCTTCTTGCAACGAATCCATAATGCAATGGATGCCCCTACTTGACCCGCACCAGCCATAGCAAGCATCGGAAGTAATAGCGTCATCCCTGAACTATTGATCATCTCAATGTGAATCGGCGTCAATACCTGATGCAGTCCTAACATAACTAGTGGTAAAAACGCTGTTCCTAATACAAAACCTGAGAATGCACCACCAACTTCTAACGTCCAGTTAATCGCTCCGATTAAGTTACTAGAAATAAATCCAGCGAATGGCATGATGAAGAATATCGTAATCAGCCCCACGACCAGTAAGGCTATTGTAGGCGTAACGATAATATCAACGGCATCAGGAATAACTTTACGCAAATATCTTTCTACGATAGATAAAATCCATACTGCGATTAGTACGCCAATAACCCCTCCTTGCCCTGGCGTTAAAGGCGCACCCGTAAATATATTATGAATGGGCAGGTCAGCTGTAACACCTGTTAAAAGCGTTACCCCACCGATCACTCCACCAAGAGCAGGTGTAGCTCCAAATTCCTTAGCTGCATTAATACCGACATAAATAACTAAGTAACTAAAGATTGCATTTTTAATAACATTTAATATCGTTACATATTGCTGCCAAGTTGTGGCGTCTAAGTTGCCAGCTGTAATATTGTTAGCTAGAATCGAGCCAATACCCGCAATTAAACCAGCTCCAACGAATGCAGGAATTAGAGGTATGAATATACTTCCTATTTTTCGCAAAAAGTTTTTGAACGGTGTATCATTTTTCTTTTTTAATTGCGCTTTCATTTGTGCGCCTTTTGCTTGTAATTGTTCAGCCGAAGCTGAACTTTTACCTTCTGAGACACTTCCTTCTAACACTTTACCAAATTCTTCAGCTACTTTGGTCACGACCCCTGGTCCGAGAATGATTTGATACGTTTCATCATCCACTACACCTAGAACCCCATCAATCTTCTTCAATTCCGCTTCAGCGATTCGACTGCGATCAACAACAGTCACACGAAGACGAGTCATGCAATGGGTATATGAGGATACATTTGAACTGCCACCGACAGCCTCTAATATTTTGACTGCTAAATCATGATATTTACTCATGTTTATGCCTCCTTCTTACTTTCGTATTATTTTATCGCTTGACGTACAAAACCTTGTGATTCTTCCAAACGTTGTACAGCTTCTTCTTTAGAAAGCCCAGCAAGAATCATTACAATTGCAATTTTCGGTTTATGATCTGCTTGTTTTAAATAGACTTCTGCTGTTTCAGCGTCACAATCTGTCGCATCCATAACAATACGTTTAGCACGTTCTACAAGTTTTTCATTGGTTAACTGCACATCTACCATTAAATTTCCATATACTTTCCCCGTACCAATCATCGAAGCTGTTGAAAGCATATTGCAAATTAATTTTTGAGAGCTCCCAGCTTTTAAACGTGTTGACCCTGTTAACACTTCCGGTCCGTTTACGACTTCAATTGCAATCTTGGCAACTTTACCAATCGCTGAATCTTTGTTGCAACTCACGGCTACAGTAGGTGTTCCAATAGAATTAGCATATTCTAATCCACCGATCACATAAGGCGTGCGTCCGCTAGCGGCAATTCCTACGACAACATCTTTGGTTGTTAGCTTAATATCTTGTAAATCTTGCACCCCTAATTGTTCATTGTCCTCTGCACCTTCGACCGCTTTAATAAACGCTCTCTCTCCACCAGCAATTAGCCCAACTACCTCTTCAGGTGCTGTCCCAAATGTTGGTGGACATTCAACAGCATCTAGCAAGCCGATACGTCCACTCGTTCCAGCCCCCATGTAAATTAAGCGTCCACCTTGTTTGATCGCCATAGTAATCGCTTCTACTGCTTTGGCAATTTGCGGAATTTCTTGTTTAACAGCTTGTGCGACCTTTTGATCTTCTTCATTCATCACTTCCAGAAGTTCAAGAGGTGTTAATTCATCCAAGTTCATTGTCTTCTTATTGCGAGTCTCTGTTGTCAAATGCTCTAACATGATTTTCATCATCATCCTTTTCCATTTATGAAATCGCTTTCTAAATGAAGGATAACATTTCTGAAATATTATTTCAACATTATTTTATTTCCATTAAAATAAAGTGTCAAAATACTAGAATTATCTCTACACAAAAGAAACGTCTTCAGCAAATGCTAAAACAACAAAACAGATCGCTGCCACAAAGATTGGTTGAGCATATGCTGACATTGTTTCTTCCTCCTTTATAGGAACTTTGATATTCCGCCCCTAATTCACACACTAAATTTATTTAGTATTTATATTTATCATGAAAAACTGATTCTAATTCAATTGGAGTTGGAACATTTTATCATATTTAAGGATCCTGTAATGTTGGCATTAATTTAATGTAATATGTTGGAGCATTGACGCTATACAAATCTTTATCATGTTCTTAGCTGGTTTTTTAACCGCACAATCTGGTTGGCTGACACACATACAAGAATTGTCTAAACCAATTAGATGGATTCAAATTGTATCATTTCTTTTGTTCCTTGGTTTCTCACTATGGATTTGGGACGCTTCTCAAAGCGGGAATATCAAAGTAGATTCAGTTACGGCCTTAGGATCACTCCCTACCACTTTGTTTTACCTAACAACATTATTTCTACTATTAGAAAATAAACACATTGTGAAATTTTTGACTCCAATATCATGGGTTGGTCAAATGGCGTTTACAAATTATGTCGCACAAAGCATTATAGAGACAACAATCATTTCAATGGAAAATGGACAACTGAACTAGCCAAGGAAGTCGAGGAAAGGCTCCAACAGACATGGTCTCCTGAACAAATCTCACAGCACTACAGAGCGGCTGGAAACGCGATCGTCTCTTTCAAAACAATCTACCGCTGGATCTACGATGGACGCTTGGCCCGTGCAGAGATAAGCATGCTTCGTCACAAAGGGAAGCGTCGTAAACCGCTAGAAACACGAGGACGCTTTCTCGTGGGTAAATCTATTAAACAGCGCCCTAAGGAAATCCGGTCCCGCGAGACATTTGGACACTGGGAGCTCGATACCGTTGTCTCGAGTCGTGGGAAGAGCAAGGCATGTGTTGCGACCTTGATTGAGCGAAAGACACGACTGTATACAGCCATTAAAATGCCTGACCGGTCAGCACATTCTATGGAAATTGCCTTTGGTGTTGCCGCTTCTCAGTATCCTCAGGGCACTTTACAACATCGATGTCTATTTTGCTGACCCTTACTCATCCTGGCAACGTGGTTCTAATGAGAACGGAAATGGCCTGCTTCGAGAGTTTTTTCCTAAGGGTCAAGACTTCGCAGAGGTGACTGATAATGAACTGGCAACATCAATCAATCTCATTAACAACCGACTTAGGAAATGTTTAGGTTGGAAGACCGCTCACGAATCATTCATGGATGCCCTGTCGCACTTGGCTTGACAATCCGTCATAATAAATTGGCTACAACACTATCAATAACAATTAGGAGAAACTGCTATAACTTCAATAAAAAAAAAAGCCTCGAATTCGAAGCTTTTCATTTCTTTAAGAGTTTATTCGGGCGCCTACTTGACTTGGCAGGCTCCACTTGAGTACACATTTATGTTTGGTCGGCCAGGGTTAGGAAATATTTTGATCCCTAACCCTTGTGTTTTCGTGCCATGGTAATCCCTCCATCAAGTTAGATCTTACACTCATTTTTTGATGGATTCGTACAAAGTATGAAACAAAAAGGAGTTCTCCAACACTTGGCTCGACTTTTATAAGTACATTTACTTTGCGACTTCCTGACCAGCAATCCGGCCGAAAGTAATAATATCAGAAATGGCATTTCCGCCCAGACGGTTCGTACCATGAACAACGCCTGTCACTTCTCCAGCAGCGTACAGTCCCGGAATAACCGTGCCTTCTGTCGACAGAACATGTGCTTTCGTATCAATGACCAATCCACCCATTGTATGATGGACCGACGGAACCGCTTTTTGAATATAATACGGGCCTTTTTCCAGTGATACCAAACCGCCACGATGGTTGTAATCAAGATCCTTGCCTGTCTTCGCATACTCGTTGACTTTGCTTACAGTCTCTTTCAAAGTCTTAACATCTATCTTGAAGAAATTAGCAGCATCTTCAATCGTGTCTGCCTTATAGAGCATTCCCTCTTTAACTAATTGATCATACTCATCTTGGTGCACTTCGATCGTCTTACCGATATCGGCGATTTCCTGATTCCAGAATTGGTAAGCGTAACGGCCTTCTTGTGCGAGAATAGCCTTAGATATGACATCGCGTCGTTCCAATTCCTCTACAAACCGTGTTCCCCCTTGGTTAATCAGGATCGCACCGTCAAACCGCGAATCGGCCACAAGAGAGATTACACCTGTAACAGGGTCACAGATCGGATAGGTTTGAATATTCTCCATATTCGTAATGTCTGCGTTAATTGCTTGAGCCATAATAATTCCGTCACCCGTCGTCCCTGGCGTGTCTGTAGACATATAGCTCTCATCCAACTCAGGTTTATATTTCATACGCATCTCAATATTAGAGCCAAATCCACCGGTTGCCATGATAACGCCTTTGTTCGCATGGAAGGTCACCTTTTGACCATTTGTACTTGCATCAACTCCAACTACTTTACCGCTCTCATCTGTTAGCAGTTTCTCAGCTTTCATGTTCGTCTTGATCGTAACTCCAAGTTCTTCGGCCTTGGTCTTGAGCTTCGTAATCATTTCCACTCCTGTATGACCGACTGGAATCAGCGCACGCTTGCGGGAATGCCCGCCGAACTGGAAGAGGTGATCGGATAAGAACTCCACTTTTACCTCGTCACGTAACCATTCAGCTGAACCCAGTGCTTGCTCGGACAGAATCTTCACGATTTCCGGCTGCCCTAGATTGTCGCCGCCCTTCATCGTATCCTGATAATATAATTCTGCGCTATCATCTGTAATGCCAAGTGCTTGCTGAACCCAGTTGTCAGGAGCATTCATCTCCCCACCGGAGATCAATGTGTTACCGCCAACGGTCGGCATCTTTTCCAAGATAACTACGCTTTTCCCAGCCTCTGCTGCTTCAAGCGCTGCACTAAATCCGGCACCACCCGCGCCGATCACGACGACGTCGTATGTCTGCTCCGACTCTTCGATCTGTTTCGCATCTGCTACTGCACTGCCTGCCGCCAACGCAATTCCCGATTTAACAACCGCATCCTGAATTGCGTCCAAATACCCCTTGCTCGTCACACTAGATCCGCTAATACTATCTACATCTGCACTATTTGCCTGCATGACATTTTCCTTCAATTGGGTATAAACAGGCTCCGATAGAACTTCATTTTCCTTCTGCTCCAGAACCTTCACATCCTTAATTTTCCCATCCGTAAAGGTTACCTCAACTTTAATGTCACCGTGCTTACCACTACCTACCCCAATGGCCGTCGCCGTACCATTCGATGCTTCCTTTGCATTTTCTTTCGAGCCGCAAGCGGTCATCGTGAATACAAGCGCCAGCACCATAATAATGGACAATACTCTTCCTGTGTGTTTTCTCATAGTTCCTCCCCTGATACTGATTGCATTCGTATTTTTGACATTGTGAAAAAATGTACAATGTGTATTATAGGCTATGCATCTCCAAAAGTATTTGCACATTTCGGATTTTATTTATACATTTTGGACAAGTGATACTTCTCATTTAAAGATGGGATGCAACATGATGTAATAAAGACATGAACTCAATACAACGAAAAATCACATTATATGCCGGAGGATGCTTTCTCTTACTATTCCTTGCGTTGTTAGGCGCCATATACTCAGAGATGAAACGAACGGTCGTCCCACTCAACGAATCACTGACACAGCAAATCATCAATGCCCGAAGCGAACAAATATCCTATTGGTTTCAGCAGCGGATTGGAGAAGTCGAAATGCTCGCCACACTTACTTCTGATCACCACTGGACTCGAGAAGAACTGTTACGCGAAAGTCGCATGCTAGAGCAACGACGAGGCCATGACTACGAGTCCATTCGGATCGTTGATCTAAAAGGAAACTCTTGGACGTCAGATAGCAAGTCTTTCTCTATATTAACGCGAGATTATTATAAAGAACTAATTTCGTCGAATGCTCCCTTCGTTGTTAGTAACGTTATTGTTTCCAAAGCAAACAAAGCAGAGATTGTCGTCATTCTATATCGTGTTGAACCGCTTGTGAATGAAGATGCAGCTTATATTGCAGCAGCCGTCCCCATCCGTAAAATGAAGGATATCGCTCAAGACATTAAGGTTTATGACGGCAGAGGGTGGCTTATCGTTAATTCGGAATTCCCAGAATCGGAAGATTCCAGAGCTGCCATGTCCACATTTACGGCTTCGATCGCCGGTGTTCCAGGCTGGAAACTCATCTTTCAAGTGCCGAAATCCCAGCTTACCCAAGGTATGACGAAGACCCAGCGGTCGGCTCTTATGGTGGGGAGTGTAGTAGGTATCTTCTTTTTGATTCTCGTCCTATTGCTGGGCTCCTCCATAGCAAAACCGATTCAGACGTTACGTCAATTGATGAGACAAGTGGAAGACGGAGACTGGAGCGTGCGTTCTAAAGATAAGCGACGCGATGAGATTGGAGAGTTAGGGCGTAGTTTTAATCAAATGCTCATTAAGCTATATCAATCCCAGCAAGAGAAGAAGGAAATGGAGCTACAGATGATTCATGAACAGATCAAGCCCCATTTTCTGTACAATACACTGGATACGATTCAATGGATGGCTGCAAGTCATGATGCAAACGATGTGGTGGACATCGTAGAATCCCTAAGCACTTATTTCCGGCTCGGGCTGGCAAGCGGCAGTCAATTTGTAACACTAGAACAAGAATTTCAACATGTCGAGAGCTATTTGGATATCCAATGTGTTCGATATGATGATATTCTAGAGTACGAATTGAGCTACGATGAGCATTTGGAACAACAGCAAATTATTCGTTTCATCCTTCAACCACTTGTTGAAAATGCGATCTATCACGGAATTAAGCCACTGACAAACCAGAAAAGCAAGATATCAATTCGTGCATATGAACGAGGGGATCAGCTGATCGTCACTGCCCAGAATAACGGAGTAGACATACCCGAATCAAGGCTGGCGATACTTCAGGAGACATTGCGGAACGGAAAAAGAGACAAAAACGACGAGATCGGATTCGGACTGTATAGTGTCAGCCATCGCATCAAACTTGCTTATGGTGAGCTTTACGGATTGCAAATAAGTAGTAGACAAGGTATAACCTGTATGACGTTAAATATTCCGCTTGGGGGTGACGAATCATGTGGCAAGTCCTAATTATAGATGATGAGAAAATTATCCGTAATGGCTTACGGAAATATATCCAAGAGAGTCGGCTGCCTTTTGAACCATCAGGAGAAGCAAAGAACGCTGCTGAAGCACTATCTCTCATTGAGCAATCTACACCAGACGTAATACTGGCGGATATTAACATGCCGGGTTTGAATGGCCTCGATCTGGTCCAACTTGTAATGAGTCAATATCCTGAAATGGTCGTGGTGATCATTAGTGGATACGATGATTTTAAATATGCACAAAGAGCCCTGCAATTGCATGTTTATGATTACTTACTGAAGCCAATACCCAAGAGCGATCTTAACAGAATGCTTGCAAAGTTAAACGATCACCTATGCAGTCTTCATCCGGACGCAGTCACGAAGCTCAAGCAGGAGATGACGCAGGAATCTATCCCAAATTCCTCTGATCTCTCGCCAATTATGGAGAAGATAACAGATTACATTAACTATCATTACAATGATCCTGAACTGGCCGTACCTCATGTAGCAGAATTATTTCACATTAATTCCAATTACTTGAGTAAACGAATGAAAAAAGAGGTTGGAGTATCTTTTCTGGAGTATTTGACTGAGCTTCGCATCTCGAAAGCGAAGGAAATATTGGATAACTCCATGCAAAATATCAAAATCGGTGATTTGGCGATCAAAGTAGGCTATATGAATCAATATTATTTCAGCCGCCTGTTTAAAAACCGAGTAGGAGTGTGTCCGGTAGATTATAAGAACAGTACCAGAATGAATATGTATTGACTATAGAGATACTGGTTGACTTGGCATAAAAAACAGGCTCATAAAACTGCTGATTTGGGGAATGCGGAGCAGCATGCCTTTATTTAATACCAATGCTTCCTGAATAACTTTTAACATGTAATGAATTCTCCCCAGTGCCAAGGGTTCATTTACTTCCTCGTCTGTATTCGTCGTAGTTGAGAGATTCGTCAAGTTAACCGTTATATCTCCGGTTGGCATCTATGCAAGCAACGGCTTATGGTACTGTCCAGCCTATCGCTTTCTTCGTAGAGACATTCGTATATTCCGATGTGATCGAATCCATTCTGCGGTATATAGTACTTCCGAAACGAAACCGATAAATCTTCAGCATGTTCACCTTGGAAATAGAGAGTCGATTGTCAAGGTGGAGCAGGAGTATGTTAGTCTTAATGTAGAACTCAGTATAGAGGGTGTCCAGAGTTGCGAGGATGAATTATGGTCGGTGCCAAAACTACATATACGCAATGATGGCACTGGTTGGCTAGATGGTGACATTTCGAAGGGTGACGTCCATTTCTTGCAAAGTTTTTCATTGGCTTGAGACATGAGGCGACAGCAATACATCCACCAGAATTGATAGATTGTATGAAAAGAGTGCTTACTGAGATCATGGCCAAATATGTTTAGTGATCGTTTTCAATTCAAATAACCACCTTTATTAAGGGTGGTTATTATTATAGATATGAAGTTAACAATACCGGTTAACAGAAGCCTTAATATAAAAACGGATTACCTTAGAATAGAATCTAATTCAAATACACAGCTTTACCTGTTTGTGCAGATTCATAGATTGCTTCTAATATTTGCGAAACGACATAAGCCTATGCAGGAGTTACAACCGAGTCCTTATCCTGTTCGATAAGGGTCAACAAGTGCTTATTGTTACTCACCGAATCACGTTAAAAGCGATTATGAGCTATTTTATGAATAAACAGCTGCATGAAATCGGGACCATGCCCGACATTCACCCAACTGCTCTATGCAAAGTTACTATTCATAATGACGTCCAGAACGTTGATTTATATGGTGACACTGCTCATTACCGGGAATAATCTACTATTTCTCGGTTAATCTTTGCTCACCGGCTCCCCAAGCCTGATTACTGTCTTTGCCTCCTCATTTCCATTCATATGATGCACAGCCAAATTGGCCGCCAATTCGAAGAAATCAAACAAGAAAAAAATCACGAATCTCCTGTGACACTTATCTGCAAGAGCTTAATGAATGGTAGTAACAGATTTCTCAAACATTTTTTTGATGAAATCAAACTCAAAAGCCTAAATCCGTGTTCTCATTTACATAGAGCTCGCTGGGTTGAATTCGATGTTGGCGGGTGTGCAACAGCTCTGGCAAACGCCCTATCCGCTCAGCCAAACGGGATAGTTTTTGCTCATGAAAATTAGATAACCCCGTATGAATCCGGTCTTGGAAAGGCTCAAGCCATCTTGTTTCCAAGCTATCAGAACCGAAATAAACCCCGAGCAGAGAGCCAGCTGTTGCTCCAAAGCTGTCCGTATCGTTGCCTTGCATCACCTGCTTGCATATCCCGTCACCGACATTGTCTGCAAATCGAAATGTATTAATTAAGGTACCTATTTCCTGATAAACCTGACAGTGGAAATAATTCGCATACTTATGGTTAATGCTCTGATAAGCTTCCAACCAGTTATCTGCATTCGCTACCATCTGCAGGCAATCCTCAGTAATCTCATAGAATCGGCTCCTTCTAGGTACGAATTGCAGTGCAGTACTTATTATTTCAATAGGATCGCGCAGCACGTGCGCGACAGCAATTGCAGCGGCAATGAACATCGTGGCGTAGATACCCGTCCGGCGATGTGTAAAACTTGCATCACGCCAAGCTAGCTCAGCGGCAAGAGCGGGTTGACCGGGGCAGGCATAGCCGTAAGCATCTGCGCGAATCGCCGCCCCGCATAGTTCTGTATCTTGCACCAGAAAGTCGGGCCAAGCCTCTATTTCAGAATGATTGAATAGTTCCCTATCATGCTCCAAATAGCTAATCCCAGATCGAACCAAGATGGCCCTCTCCGGACCCCAAGTTGTACTTATCGGAAGATGATTTATCCATAAATCTCTTAAATTTCTTTTCGTAAAACCATCACCGAATTGTTCTAGCGCCATCATTCCCATTAATGTGTAATTGATATCATCATCAGGTGCCACATAACGAATTCGCCCCCGCGTCGTCTCAAACCAGGACCAATGACGACGATCCAAAGCATGGAGAACTTCTTCAGAAATGTAATCGTTCAGTGGCCATTCCCCTACGGAAGTTAGCGCTTGACGCAATTCCGACAAGCTGGGGTTTACCTCGATTGGTTTACCCAGCATTGAGCCGCAGACTGAAGCAAGGAATGCCGCCTCTACCCGCTTGGAACTTTCCTTCAGATTCAGGATTCCTACCTGGCCGAGAGGTCGAGTCGGATCACATTCCCGCCATATCTCCTCTAAATCGTTCGGCTCATAGTAAGACCAATTGTCCCTCATTGGAATAGCTGCCAAACTATGAGCAAATTCCAGATAGGCATCATAGCTTGCGGGAAGCTGTTCCAGCTTGGCTAAATAACCCGAGGTTTGATGCCCCTGCTCGAATTTATTGCGCAGAATTCCCTCCAATTGACGTTTAAGAAATGTGAGTGATGGTAGCATACTGTATCTCCTTTGTCTGATTATTAATCTACATTAAATGTATCCTCAAATTCTAAGTACCAATAATGATTCCTCATTGGCTTAATGACACTCCTCACTCTAACACTAAACTATTGTTAATAACAGTGGTACGAAAAATGAAAAAAAGCTAAATACAGAAGCTCCCTCGACTCAAGACCGGGGAAGCTTCTTCCAGGGATATAAGCGTGCTGTAAAAGGTATGGTGACTTTTCATTTATTGTTGTGGGACTTTGTGACGCTGCTTCGGATCTGCCGTTCTACAAGCCATTCAATGATGATTTACGTTCTCAACTAGACCGTTGTCCCCCCATGGTCAGATGCTAAATTGATTTCGTTCTGTCTTCCCCCCAAATGTAGGGTAAAGTCCATCCTATCGCCTGGCAGGACAATAACTGTTCCCTGCCTCTCTACCTCCGCATCCGCATCGAGGAGAAGACCGTTCCAATGAATAATCAACCGTTCAGGAACCTGGGAGCCTGCCAACCGCTTGAAGGTCAGCCGATATCCATGGCCTTCGTCGCGATGCAGCTCTAGGGTGATAAGACCGTACCGGGTCGGCGTATTCTCCAATACCAATGGGGTGTCATCAGGCAGCCATTCATCAGGAAGTCCGGGAAAAACAACCAAATCCTCACCTTTTTCCATGACCAATAAATGCCGGACCAACCGGATAAATTCTGCCGAAGCCCAGTTGTGAGGCATGTCGCCTCCGTGTTCATTGGAATGGCTATCCTTGAAATACTGTTCTTCAATCCATACCCGGCTTGGCGCGGCATGGTTGGCGAAGGCGTACAGGTAATCAATCGCTTTATCCGGCCGGCCTGCATACAGCCATACTTGTGCATAGAACATGCTCGAATACCCCCAGAGGGACTGATCCTTCGTCCATCCGGTTTCCTTGGGGATTCCTTGCTCATCATCCACCTCATCCATTAGGGAGAGGAAGTCGCTTACATATTCGTCATCAGCACCCAACACTTCGCCCGGATAGATTGCATGAGCATACGCCCAATTGGCCGTCTGGGGCTTGTTGGCTGGAACATTCTCCATACACATCGGGAAATAACGGCTGCCGCCTTCTGTTACTTTCATATCCCGCTCCGTCCATCGGAGAAACCCTTCCATTATTTCATCGAACATCGCTTTGAATGACAGAATGCCATCCAATCCAAGCCGCTTTCCTGCCAGATAGGCTGACTTCAAACCGAACATGATCCACAGCGGAGTCGTATACTCCGGATGATACCAGATACCGCCGTCGCCAATTGCAGGAGGAAACAAATCGTAACCAGGGTACTCCGTACCGAGCCCTTTAGCCTCTTTTCGAAGTGTCCGGATAAAAGCTAGTCCTCGTTGAAGCATTGGCCAAAGCTCACGCAGCCGATCGTCATCATTCATCAGCTCGCACTGACGCACCAGCGTTGCCATGGCAATTCCGGTTTCCTTGTCATGTTGGGGAATGATGCGGATAGATCCGTTCGGCTTAGCCCGTTTCAGTACGGCGAGCAAGCCCTGGTATGCCTCCTCCGATCTTCCCATTATGTGGGCCGCTTCCAGCAGGAAGTGTCCGTCCAGCATCCATAGCCCTCGGTAACTAGTAGGACCTACCTGAAATTCATAGATCTCGTCCTTGATTTCACGGGCTTGCAGGATATTGCGTCCGCACGCTTCCAGCATTTCCATGATCTGCGGATCCGGAATTGTAACTCTTTCTCGAAAAGGCTTCACTTCCAACCAGTATTGTAAGGTCTCCCGTTCCGATTAAGATTGGTCCATTCTCCATTTCACCGAACGATGCCATTCTCACCGGGTCCCCGCATGACCGAAACCTTCCGCAGCAGTTAATGTCCACCTGATCACATCGGCACGCAGTCTATCCTTGCCCCGGTAGGCGAATACCGTCCATGTCAACTCGCTTTGCTCATACTTTTCCGTTGTTGTCACTATGGCTGCTCGTGGATCCCCGTAAGTTTGATCAACACGAACGAGCCGATCCCGGTGTTGGAAAACTGGCTTATACCTATGATTGAAACACAAGTTGCGCTCGATTGTGGGGATGAGTAGTGACTGCGGCATCTCATTTCTAGTCTGGTGTGCATTTTGATTAAAGTTGTAATTCATGCTTCCATCTTCACGCACGATCGTTTTGTGAACATCGTCTACAAGACCGATACAAGTCTGGATAACATCCGGACCGTACCGAAAATCGATCCTTCGCTTTTCCCAATTAGCCATATTTCCACGCCTCCGAAAATACCAGTATTGTTGTCCCCTCAACACAATTGTATATTTTCAGCCCTTACACGACTATAAACAGATCCTTATTTTTTATGGACAAATTTGATATTATCATGAGGGACGAGGTGATGGCTGTGAATCGAATTGCAATCTCTCAGGCTGGGGATTTCATCGTAAAACCCGGATGGAGTCTCGGCCCTCGTGCAACCCCCCCCAATTATGAGCTTGTATTTTTTCCATATCCAACAGCAACCCGATACGAGAACGACCGCGAGAACCGGATCCTATGCGAGCCTTGCTTTGTGGTGACCCGTCCTTTTGAACGCCATAAGTACATTTTTGATCCGGACAGAAGCACACGTCATTTGTTCTTTCATTTTTTGATCGGTCCCGAGGAGCTTCCTTTTAAATTCCTTAAAGCATCAGGCGCTTCGATTTTCCCATCTGAAACGAATCCGCTGCTGAAGGTGATGATAAACCATGTCATGCGCCTCGCTCACAGCGTCAACGAACAGAAGCTTTGTATTCTACAAGGAGAACGCTTGTTAATTGCCTTGCTTGGTGAGCTTGACTTGTTAGACCGTCAGGAAAAGAACAATGTGAAGCTCAAGGGGGAATCCGTGGCAGCCTGCGAATATAAGTTCCCCAGCGAGCTTCGCAAAGCCCTTCAATATATGGATCAGAATTTAGAACGGCGAATCAGTATCCCTGATATAGCAGCTCATGTCGGATGGTCCCACGAGCATCTCGCCCGGATGTGTACGAAGCACCTCGGCAATAGTCCCACCAGAGAGCTGCTGATTCGTAGAATGGAGCGAGCCTGCCTGCTGCTCACGACGGAATTTTTCACGATCCAGGAAGTCGCAACTGCCGTCGGATTTGGGGATGCGCTGTATTTCTCCCGCTGTTTCTCCCGGATTAAAGGGATGAATGCAACCGCATACAGGGAACGGTACACAGACCCGCGGATGCATCATATCTCTTTTAACGAAATCCCACAGGACATCCCTTATCCGATTAATACGTATGTGAATATATGATTGGGAATATTCGTATTAATCTATTTTTAGCAGGTCTGATTCATCGAATAAAACAGGGGTTTATTCCAATACTTGAAAAGTGTTCAGCGGCTTCATGGGTATGAACCGTGAATTTTTCACGAAAGAAATAAAGTACTTTATAATGTAGATAAAGAGTGTTATGGAGGGAAACAAATGGTAAGTCATAAATGGGTTTTGATCATTGACGATGAAGATGATTTAGCACGTCTGATGAAGACAGTTTTACATAAAGAAGGTATTGCAAACGTTGTAACTGCTGGGACAGTTGCAGAGGGTTGGGACAAGTTTCAGGAGCATAATCCTGAGCTTATATTGCTAGATATTATGCTGCCCGATGGAGAAGGATATGATTTTTGCAGGAAAATTCGAGAAACATCAAATGCACCGATCTTATTTATGTCTGCAAAGGATGAGGAAATAAATAAGCTTTTAGGATTGGCGATAGGTAGCGATGATTATATTACTAAACCGTTCATTCCGAAAGAAGTCGCTTATCGGGTAAAGGCGCAACTGAGAAGGGCTGGCTTTAAAGAGGAAAAAAAGGTTCAAAAAAGTTTGCAAGTTGGCCCCTAGGGAACGACGTTTTAGAAAATGCCTACTCCCAAAGGCGTTTATGAAGATGTTTTTCGTAATATGAATGAAATATGTAAAAAGCTCGATCGACATGAAGAGGAACGTAAGCGTCTCGACCAAATGCGTGAGGAATGGATTAGCAATGTTTCGCATGACATGAAAACACCACTTGCTTCTATTCAAGGTTATGCAGAATTTATAAACGACAGTGCCACAGATTTAACAGCCCAAGAATTACAGGAATATACATCAATTATCAAGAGTAAATCTATGTATATGAAAGATTTGTTAGATGACCTTAATTTAACGATGCGTTTGCGTAATCACCAGCTATCTTCCAATCGGCCAATTATAAATGCAAAAACACCCGAGAGAGGTCACTTTTCCAATGTGTCCATCTTTCGGGTACAGTTCATACATACACTACAGTAACTGAGATATCCATCCTCCAAATTAGGCTGTACCATTCTGGACCAAGTTCGCGAACGGCTGATCGTGAACTACCCCTCCCCAGATGGCTCAATCCCGAAACATTTCACTGCAGCGAGGAAGTATTATTTTCCTTCTTCAGACGGCTAAAGAGAACATTATACATATCATTTCCGTCATTTAGGGATCGCTTCGTCCGTGAGATAGTTGCTGATCCTGCACCCGTCTCTACTTCGATTTCTCTGTAAGTATTATTATTATATAGCATTTTGGCTACCTGATACCTCTGAAGTATCGTTCTAATTTCATTTAATGTACATAAGTCATCAAAAAATAAATAACACTCTTCTATGTTTTCAAGCATTAAAATCATCTCAAATAATCCATCAAGGTCTTGGCTACGTAGTTTATCTATTATCATGTATCAACCTCCAATTTCATATTATCACACTTCGTTTTTAAATGTTGCTCTTTCAAGATATTCTCTCTTTAATAAGCATTCATGTAATTTTTTCAAGTAATCTACAAATATTTTATATTTTCTCTGGTATGGCAGGACATATAAAATTATTTAGAAGTCGCTTTAGCTGTTTTTTTACCACCCATAAATCCAATCAGAATATTAATAACGGGGGCGGCGATACAATAGATAGCAAATGGAAAATAATCCAATGTACTAACACCTAATGTACCCATAATAAATACACCACTAACTCCCCATGGAACAAGCGCATTGACAGCTGCTCCTGCATTGGCCAAAATTGCTGAAAGATTTGTGGGATTCGAGTTAATTTTATCATATTGGGATTTAAAAGCTTTACCAGGTAAAATAATTGACAAATAAGCTTCGCCGAGAAGGATATTTACTCCTATGGAACTTAAAGCAGTCATTAAGGTTAATTTACCTCTTGTACTAGCATATCTTAGAATTTTTGAAATAATCGTCTCAATAATTTTTAACTCCACGAGTAATCCTCCAAGCGCTAAAGCAAGAAGAATAAGTGAAACCGACCACATCATACTTTGAATGCCGCCTCTAGTAAGTAGAACATCCACACTTGCCACACCTGTTTTTGAAATAAATCCATTTTGCATAATATTGGCTATTGAAGTAAGGCTAGTATGTGGAGCATAAATATAACAGACACCAATTGCAGTGACAATGCTTAATAACAGAGTAGGAATTGCAGGTATTTTTCTCCAAGCACACAAGAACAATACCAATACAGGAATTAATGTGATAATTGAATTAGGAAATGCAGTGCGTATTGTATTAACTAACTCATCAATATTATTTCCAGTTGAGATACCGCTAGGGTGACCCATCAATCCGAAAAAAACAATTGAAACAATGATCGAAGGAATAGTAACCCACATCATGTTGCGAATATGATCAAACATATCTACTTCAGCAATGGCAGAAGAAAGGTTGGTTGTATCTGATAAAGGGGAAATGTCGTTACCCAAGAAGGCACCTGAAATAATTGCGCCAGCAGTGATTGCTGGATTAAATCCCATGATTTGTCCCATCCCGAAGAGGGCAATACCAACAGTTGAAATCGTTGTAAATGAGCTACCAACGGTTACTCCTAAGATCGCGCAAATAATAAAAACGGAGGGTAAAAAAAATTGTGCGGATAAAATCGAGAATCCATAAACCATGATCGTTGGAATTGTCCCTGCTGCTATCCAGACACTAATTAAGGCCCCTATTAGCATAAATATAAGGATAGGAATGATGCCAGGTTGAATTCCGTTTAATATTCCATTGTGAATAACATCCCACGAAAAACCTTTAACCACTGCAAATAACATAATAATACCAATTGAAAATAAAATAGGAATTTGAGGAGGCAAACTTAAGCCAATAATACAAATTCCTATAATCGCTAAAATTACAGCTAAAAGAAATATGCCTTCTTTTATAGTTACACTTTTTTTCATAGTGACACTCCTTATATTCATGACCATCTAAATGAAGTGTAGTCAAGTTAAGACAAAGATTAAGACATAAACAATTTTGAATCTTTAACAGTATTTTTAAATATTCAAACCTTGATTCGCTTTATTATAGGCTCCATGCCAAACAGGTCCAACGAATCTATTAAAAGCAAAACCATACTTGATACTTTCAGTTGTAAAAACTTTTGCTTTTTCTACTGCTGATTTTACGGATAATCCTTTAGCAAGTCCTGCTGTAATAGCTGCAGCAAATGTACATCCAGCTCCGTGATTATAATTCGTATTTATTTTAGCTAATTCAAACAGTGTAAACTCTGAACCATCATAAAGAAGATCGATCGCTTTATGATCTTCTAGAGATTTCCCTCCTTTAATTACAACATATTTTGTCCCAAGCTCGATAATTTTATAAGCAGCTTCTTTCATGTCAGCAACTGTGCTTAACTTTCTCATGCCTGATAATTGGCATGCTTCAAATAAATTTGGCGTAACTATTGTTGCCTTTGGTACAAGTAGATCGCGAATGGCCCGTCCATTTTCAGGTTGTAATTGTTCATTTTCACCTTTACATACCATAACTGGGTCAATCACTACATTTTTTATTTGATGTATGTCAATGGAATTACGAACAATCTGAATTGTATCGATAGATCCAAGCATGCCTGTTTTCATGGCATCTACGGGCTTACCAGAGAAAACAGTTTTTAATTGAGCTTTCACAAGTTCAGAGTCAATAGGTTCTACATGATGACTCCAATTATTATCGGGGTCCATTGTGACAATGGCAGTGATGGCAGTCAGACCAAAAGTTCCATATTCCTCAAATGTTTTCAAATCCGCTTGAAGGCCTGCTCCGCCACTGGAATCAGAACCGGCAATCGATAATACTTTTTTTATAGTCATTTTTTTCACTCCCAAAAAGTCTTCAAATTTAAAAAATAGAAGAGATGCGCAAACCTTTTAATAAAGTTACGCATCCCAACTATTCAATTTAATTACTGTTGTTCGTGCAAATAAATAGCTTCAAGTTTTTCTTGAATCGCCTTTTCAATCTTTTCAGCATACTCTGCGAACACTTCTTTATTATGAGCATATGGCGATAATGCACAAGCACGTAAGACCGTTACTTTAGCTTCACGATTCCATTCAGCTTCGCTAAATCCCAGACTTTGAACAAATGCCATTGGACTGTTACCATAATCAGGTACAGCAAAATCTGTATGAGAAGTAATGAATTCGTTGTTGTATAATCCACCTTTAACATAGGATGCATAATCAAAGAAATCATGATTTAGTTTATTCATTTTTGCTAAATCAGTATTACCTTCTTCATTAAATACATAATCAACCATGTTAAAGTCAGGTTTTGTTAGTGGGTAAATAGTAATTGTTTTATCGCCAACTTTAAATTGTTTGTTTTTCAAGAATTCATAGAAGCGATAAGCTCCTTCAATACTTGCACCAATCAATTTACCATAACCAGTTACGTTTAATGGTAATACTTTATGAGCTGTCCATACTGCTGCTGCAGTTGCACCTGCTTTGGAACCTTCAAGAATATAAGCACCTAGTAATGCCGGGATATCTGCACCTTTTTCGAATACATATGTTGCGAAGTAAGAGATCGCTTCACGCATTCTAATATCTTTAATAACAATTGCACCAGCAGAGTAAGGAATATAACCCATTTTGTGCGGATCAATTGTAATGGTTTCCGCTTGACTCATAGCTTTAAAGGAATTATAAATGTCTTCAGTTAACCATGCATTTTTCTCTGTGAAAATATTATATTTAGCATAAACTTCATCAATTTTATCGAAATCAATAAACTGATCATTTTCGTCTAAGAAGATAGCCCGTGCATATCCACCATAAGCAGCATCCACGTGGATATAGAAGTAAATCCCTTCTTTAGCCAACTTTTCACGAAGTTCTACGATTTTGTCGATACGGTCAACTTGTCCTTCTTCAGTTGTACCAATTACACCGACTACACCAAGAATTGGAATGTTTTGTGCAGCGAGTTCACGGATCCTAGCTTCTAATTTAACAATGTCCATACGATATTCATTATCAACATCGATAGCTTCTACACAATCAAGTCCAATACCAATAATGTCAGCAGCTTTTAACCAAGAGTAATGCTTTGTTTGTGGAATTAACCATTTTCCTAATTTGCTAAGATTTTTTCCACTACGTGCAGAGTGAGCTTTGATTTCATCCATTTTCTCAGAAGCTTGATCTAGAATATCAAGAATTGATTCTGTAGACATATTCAGTAATTCCCACTCTGATTTACCCTCTACAAATTCAGGAGCTACTTCCTTAATTGCAAGAGGAAGAGACTTAATGTTTCTTGCATACCATAGACCTTCTAAGTTCGCGATGGAACCATCGGCACATATATGTCCCCAGCTTTCCCCTGCTTTATAGCTCATCAGTTTAGCAAATTCATGTCCACATTCTTCTTCCATTTGGGAAGTACCTGGAGATGATTCATAAGCTACATTATTACCATTCCATAACATTGCAGCTGTATAAGCAATAATCGACGGCATTAAAGTTTCGGAATTCATATGACCCCAGAAACGACCTGCCGAGTGCCAAGGCAACGATTCTGTACGAAGCTTGGAAGATAATTCATTAAACACACTACGTACATGATCAGTCGTTTCTTGAAAGCTTTGCGAGCTTTTATCTTGAGGGGTAATAACAGGCATATCCTGTGGCATATAGTTTTGACGCCAGCCCACATGTTCATCTATGATTTTATTTAAGGATTCTTTAAAAATATCGACATTTTCACCTTTACTGCCTAAGAATAATGCTTTCAAGTTGATGTCTGGTAATGGATAATTCATTTTATTTTCCTCCGGTTCAATATATTTAGTATTTAATTTCACAAACTTATTTCTCACAACTAATCAGCTAAATCATTTTTTTTCCATTCCGGCTTTTTAAGCTTGTAAATAATAAGAGCGACCGCAATCATTACAAGTGTAGCTGCGACTTGATAGATCATATATCCTGTGTATTGGCTTGGTTTAAGAATAGATGGTGGAATGATACTCACAATAATCGTGATAATAACACTTAATATAGAAAGAAGTGAGACAAACCACATTAATCCATTCCCTTTGTTACCCAATCTAAAAGGTCTATTCAGTTCAGGCATTTTGTAGCGTAAACGAATAGCTGAGATCGCAATTAACAAATAAACAATACAGTATAAAATAGTTGTTGTGATGGTAATAATTAAGAATGCACTATTAACATCTGGAACAACTACGTAAAGAAATGAAACTAATGAAATAACAATCGCTTGGATCATAACAAAAGTGATTGGAATATCCTTTTTTGTTCTCTTTTGGAATAACTTAGGCAAATTTCCTTCATCAGCAACTTTAATCATTGACTTGCTCGGTCCAAGAACCCATGCACTTAACTGCACTAATACACCAATCAAGATCATAGCTGAGACGATATTAACAAATATAGCTGGAACTCCTAAATCGTTGCAGAAAATAACAAAGGGTTGTGTAATATTAGCAAGTTCCATTTTCCCTTGTGGAACAGCATTAGATACGGTCAACCCAGCAATAAGGTTAAGAATTACAAGTGCAATAACCGAAGAAATTACAGCAATTGGATAGTTGCGCTTTGGATTCTCAATATTGTTCGCATGTACGGATGAAATTTCAACCCCTGCGAAAATAAAGATAATTGCTGATAAATAAGCAACACTACCTAAATCTTTGAAATTCGGAACTAAATCGCTTGCTTTAAAATGGCCTAAATAGTTATCTGGTTGAATCCCGTGTTTCATCATATAGATAAGACCTAATATGATTAGGAAACCAAATGGAATATAAACACCAATCACTGCTCCCCAATTACCGGCGATTTTAACCATATCAAATTTGAGATTTAATAAGGTTACTCCCCAATAGGAGATTAGAATAATCACAAATATAAAGATATTATTGGAAGAAAGATCTGGTTTGTTAATGACATATCCGAGTAAAATACCTACTGTGGAAGCAACCATTACCATTCCGAAGAACATTTGAACCCATAATAACCACGAGGTAACAAATCCCCATTTTTCTCCCATTGCTTTTTTCACCCAAACTTGAGGTCCACCATCTTCTTGAAACCCTGTTGAAAGTTCAGCTGACATCAATGCAATAGGAAGTGCAAATAATATTGCTGCAACAAGCATATAGAAGATTTGAGTCCAACCTGTAACAGCAAGCGATGGTACGCTACGTACCGTACCAAAGAACGCCATCGTAATACCAATCAATCCGAAAAGGGTTAATTTTTTTGAACTGGCCATGATTACATCCTTCTTTCTTCTTTTTCAATTTCCAAATGGTCAGTTTCTTCAATATTGGAAGTATTGAAACAAACTATGAAGGGATATTTTGTGCATAATATGCAACAATCCCATTGTCAAAAAGCTGCCTTTCTTAATCCTAAATTTATGTTTAACGTTAATCGATTAACTTACAGGATCAAGACTACGCCTTCTTTATTGTTTTGTCAATGAGTTAATTAACGTTGATTTAACAAGGTATTTTAAGGTTTCCGAAAAACTTATTATTTAACGAATTAAAGCCTTTATTGACTTATGGATAAATGCATTAATGGTTTTATGCTTTTACAAGTTAAATCATAAAAGAAGAGTGGATTAATCGGTTTTGTATAAATGTTATTTTTATACATCTTTTTTACAATTTTGTTTTAGCGGAAGATTATATGGAATAATTAGTTTCTTACTGCTTGAAAGAATACACAAAAAGAAGAGTGACCTCTTGCGTCACTCTTCGCTATAGAAAGATCATCAGTTATGATGTTCTCCCTTCTTTATTATTTTAAATTGGAAAAGGGGTTGTTCTCTTTAAATCTAAAGCCTGGGTGCCATTCTAACATATTCTCAAATGCACAATTGGCAATTGAATCTTTTACATCGAATCGATCCATGTCTAGATCAAAGGCTTGATCCGATTCTATTTGATCCATTACATCTTTTAATAATTTGCTGTATCCTATTAATCTTCGTGATTCAAGTTGTGGGTTAAAGTTAACAGGAATCTTAGTATTTTCTACATCATGAAGGATAGATAAACCCTGTTCCATTTTTAGAACAATACCATGATCATCCTTTTTAGAACTAACTACTTTCATCTTCACAAATAAGTTATTTTCCCTATTCAATGCCTTACTCCACAAGGAGACCCAGTTATCATGCTTGATATAATATCTACCTTGAAAATAACTTTTGATCATTGGGAGTAAGACATAGATTCTAGGATAATATAGGTCACCTGATTTCACGATATCTAACATTCTAAAATAACCAAGTGAAGCTTGCGTTATACTCTTATACTTAAACAAACGATTAAATCCAATTAATATATGATCTAACTCTTTATTGATATTCTCTTCCGTTACATTATCTAAACCAAGCTCGACTATCAACCAATTGACATGTTTCTCTTTATTAACCTGTGTTATCAAGTAATGATTATAATATGCTAATTGTAGCGATCTCTTCCATGATACCAGCATGGTTATTCCCTACCTTCCCCATGAAAATAGCTACGATATGCTATTCCCCTAATTTCACAAGGCTGTAGCTCTTTTTACCTTTACGAATAATGATAAACCGACCATCAAATGTTTTGTCCATGGTCACATCCATGTTTACATCATCCAATCGTTCACCATTCATGGAAATAGCTCCATTTACAATATCTTCCCTTGCCTGACGCTTAGAAGGTTCAATACCTACATCCACTAACCAATCCACAATATTCTTAGTTTCTTTTGTAGCTTGAAAAGTAGGCATTTCTTTAAATCCTTGCTCAATTTCATCTGTTGTTAATGATTTAATATCTCCACTGAATAAGGCTTCCGAAATTTTAATTGCTTGTACTAAAGCTTCTTCACTGTGAACGAATCTTGTCATCTCTCCAGCAAGTACTCGTTGTGCTTCACGTTTACCAGGTTCTGTTTTAACTTTATTCTCTAATTCACCAATCACATCTTTAGTTAAGAATGTGAAGAATTTCAGGTATCTAATAACATCACGATCATCTGTATTCACCCAGAATTGGAAGAATTCAAACGGTGTTGTTTTCTTAGGATCTAGCCAGATAGCCCCGCCTGCTGTTTTACCAAATTTTGTACCATCCGCTTTTAGCATTAATGGAATTGTTAATCCGAACGCCTTCGCATTTGGACCTTCTTTTTTACGAATCAAGTCTAGGCCACTTGTAATGTTACCCCATTGATCGGCTCCACCAATTTGTAATTGAACATCTTCTTCTTTAAACAAATGATGGAAGTCCATGGACTGAAGAATTTGGTATGAGAATTCGGTAAATGAAATCCCACTATCTAGACGACTTGCAACAATATCTTTGGCCAGCATCGCATTGACGCTAAAGTTTTTGCCATAATCACGTAAGAAATCGATGATGTTTATTTTATGAGTCCAGTCAAAATTGTTTACCATTGCCAGTTTATTGTCGCTGTCTGTTTCAAATAACTTTTTCATTTGTACTGTTAGCGCGTTAACATTATCTTGCACTTGTTCTAATGTTTGTAGTTGACGTTCTGTTTGACGTCCACTTGGATCACCGATTGTACCTGTTGCTCCACCAATTAAGATAACCGGATGATGTCCAAATAATTGAAAACGTTTCATCATCATGAACGGAATTAAATGTCCGATATGCATGCTGTCACCCGTTGGATCTACACCGCAGTATAAGGCGATCTTTTTCTCACTAACTAATTCGCGTAATCCTTCTGCATCTGTCTGTTGGTTAATCGCGTCGCGCCATTCCAGCTCGTCTATAATGTTCATGTTATTCATGGTCACCCAGCTCCTTTGGTTTTACAGTATGGTTAATCTCTTATACGTAAGGTAACGTCAGTCCATAAAAAAAATCGTCCCTATGTCAACTAGACATAGGGACGATTAATTAACCGTGTTACCACCCAAATTGCATAAATAGTGCTGCAGTCACTATTCATACCACTCTTAGCAATGATATCGATTGCCAGTTCGCTTAGTGTTACCTAAGATACTCCAGAGTGTAATTCACAAGACTGTTTGTACTAGGTCGCATCATCCCCTAGTTTTCTGATTAACAGTGACAGCTTGCTACTAATTCCTTCGACGTATACCGTGTATAAGATTATCCATACTATAGACAATAAAATTGAGCTTGTCAATTAACAGTTTCCATATTGGCAAATTCTTCTGAATTAAACGCGATAGCCCCGACCGTAAACGCCTTAAAAAGCTGATCGGCAGTCTGCGTGAGACGTATGCGAAAAAGTCGCTCGGTCATGAAAATTTGTCTGGATTAATATAGAAAAATTGTAAGAATTTCAAACTTCCACTGACCATAAAGAAGAGATGTCCTCCCTATAATATGTCGTCTACACATAATAAGGCGCTTATGCTTCCCACATGTTTCTGGTTGACCTAATATTACGAAAAACTATCCTTCGCCCTTGATACATCCACGTTTAACACTTTAGTGAAATCCTGTGATAAGCGAGCAATCAGTAGTGAACTAAATCGTACTATGGGAGTTTAATGATGGACGAAAAATTCAAAGTTTTACAATAGATATTTCCATGTAAAATATTGTATTACGGCATGTATTCGCCATTCGGGAGCCGTGACCATAATCATAAGATAGGCTATTCCCCTTTCGCATACTTGCGATTAATCGGCATCACACAGTTTTTGAGAATGATTTTTAATCAAATTAAAAAAGCTCCTGCAGCATCAAGCGAGGCCACTGAAAAACGTGTGTTTTAAGAATCTGTAAAATGAGCTTAAACAGCTAAAGGCGAATTCCCCTCCATTCTGAGTGAGAATTCGCCTTTATTTTATGTATTCCTTATGCTCTTTACTTTAATAGCGTCAATATTCTTTTGAGATTTACTGCAAATATAGCCATTGCTCCTTGCATGTGCATGCCGACGAGACCGGAGGAAGATGCCACATCATACCCATGTCTGTGTTTTAGTTCACTATTCTTTGCTTCAATTTTATAACGTTCTCTTGCCTTCTCTTTAAAATATTCACTTTCTTGGAAAGTTTGCTGCTCACTATGCTCCGTGGATTTGATGCTCACTGAATAGGTTTTTGATTGTGCTCCCTCTTTATAACATCCTTCTTTGTAGGGGCATTGCTTACACTTATCGATATCAAAATAATAAGTATCCTTTTGATTTTTTCCTACATTCTTTCTCCCCGTACGTGCCCTACGAATTGCCATATGCCCTGCTTTACAAACGTACATCCCTGCATCTTTATTAAACTCAAATTCATCTTCTTTTTTACGAGTACCCTGAGTAATCTGCGGATGTAATTTGGATATGAGTTGCAATTCATTTTGTTTGGCATACTGAATATTTTCTTTCTCAGAATAGGCTGTGTCGCCAATGACTGTATCGATATCCATGCCCGTTTTGCGACTTTTTTCGATTAGTATTTGGAGTTGTTTCCCATCACTTTTTTCACCTGTTGTAACTACGGCAGCTGTAATAATACGTTCTTCATTCATTGCAATATGTGTTTTATAGCCAAAAAACTTTCATGAGCCCTCGGCTCACATCCCAGAATGAAAATGTTATTTGCTCATTGCCACCCATGTCTTAATCCAACCATTTCTGTCTATTCTATGAATAGAGGGACAGAAGAAACACGAGGTCTTTAATGGTGGTATAACCCTGTACAAAAAACCGTCTACGGCTGGTCATGAGCACAACCCATTGTCGCCATCTTCGGATGAGCACGTGTAAAAAAATCCTTACTTTCTCAGCAGCCTACTCTGTCCCTCCACACATTTCGTTTGGAGGGTTATTTCATGGAAGCAATTTTAGAACACTGTTGTGGACTCGACGTCCACCGGGATACGGTCGTGGCTTGTCTCTTAAGCGGCAACCTCCAAGATCGTCCCCACAAAGAAATTCGCACCTTTTCAACAATGTCCAAGGGCTTGCATGAGCTTGAGGCCTGGATTCAAGCTGCTTCCTGCACCCACGTGGCTATGGAAAGTACAGGGGTTTATTGGAAGCCTGTTTATCATGTGCTCGAACAGTCTTGTGAGATTAGACTCGCCAATGCTCAGCGTATCAAGAATGTTCCTGGGCGTAAAACAGATATCTCCGACGCGGAGTGGATCGCCAAACTCCTTCGCTCTGGCCTTATTGAGGGCAGCTTCGTTCCGCCTCAAGACATCCGGGAACTTCGCGAACTTACGCGCCATCGGAAGAAGTTGGTTCATCACATGACCGCAGAAAAAAATCGTATCCAGAAGGTACTGGAATCTGCTGGCATCAAACTTGCTTCCGTAATCTCCGACGTGTTTGGTGTGACGGGACGCGCCTTGCTCCGCCAACTCATGGACAATGGCAGACTGGATGAGGAATCCATACGTTCCCTCGTCAAGGGACAAATCAAGAACAAAGTCCCCCAACTCATGGATGCACTGCAAGGTAAACTTTCTTCCCATCATCGTTTTCTTCTCGCTCAATCCTGGCAGCATCTTACTCACCTGGAGCATTCCATTCAGGACTTCGATGAAACCATAGACTCACATTTAGCACCCTATCGTGTCGAAATCGAAATTCTCCGAACTCTTCCAGGCGTGGATGTGACTGCCGCTTCCGCCATTTTAGCTGAGATCGGTGCGGACATGCTTCAGTTTCATTCCGAGCGCCACTTGGCTTCTTGGGCCGGTTTATCCCCTGGCAACTACGAAAGTGCTGGAAAAAAAAGTCCTCACGTATCCTCCATGGCAACCCACACCTAAAATCCATCCTTGCCGAGTCCGCGTGGGCGGCATCCCGAACGAAAAAAACGTATTTAGCTTCGAAGTACTGGAAGTTAGCTGCCCGTCGTGGTAAGAAAAAGGCGCTGATTGCAACGGCACACAAGATGCTCACCATGATTTATCACATGCTCCTTCGACAGCAACCTTATGTAGAACTAGGTGTAGATTACTTGGATCATCTGAATCAGCACGTCAGAGCAAGACGGTTAGTCAAACAATTAGCATCTTTGGGCTACAATGTGCAGCTTGATTCGGAGCCAGAAGTCTCTTAATTCTTGTCACTCAAGCTTTAAATTTTTTTCAATAAGTCCCGGACATCCTATTGCCTTTTTTCCATCCTCTCTTCATACTCTTGTTCGTGTGCATCCTTACATTTACGTAAAAAAAGTTCTTTTCTATTTTTTCATTCCTATTTGGAGTAGGTCTATACATTTTCGCCTCAAGAGCCGAAAGCCGGGGAGATAGACCTAGATGGCGTATGGCTAGACGTTTACTAATCCTTTTGCTGCTGGGAATCATTCATGTATTTATCTTTTGGGGAACCATTCTGCCCGCATACGCCATTATCGGATTGTTTCTGATCCCTTTTTATCACACAACGGTTTCTACACTTAAAAAGTGGCTTGTGGGTATGACATCCATTTACATCATTTCCTTAGTGTCAAAAATATTTTTACCCTCTCTAGGGGTTATATCATCTATCCTTGATATTTTTTCTAATGACGCTATGCTAATCTTTATTATGTTTTTAGCTGGTTTTTTAACTGCAAAGTCAGGTTGGCTGACACACATACAAGAATTGTCTAAAGCAATTAGAGGGATTCAAATGGTATCATTTCTTTTGTTCATTGGTTTTTCACTATGGATTTGGAACGCTTCTCAAAATGGGAACAGCAATGTAGATTCAGTTACGGGCTTAGGATCTCTCCCAACCACTTTGTTCTACTTAACAACATTATTTCTACTATTAGAAAATAAACAAATGGTGAAATTCCTGAAACCCATATCACGGGTGGGTCAAATGGCGTTTACAAATTATGTAGCACAAAGCATTATAGGGACGGCAATCATTTCAATTATAGGTCTCGAAGTTGTTTCACCAAAAGATATTCTCTACATCGCAGTTCTGATTTATATTATTCAAATCATTTTTAGCACAATCTGGTTCAAGTTTTTTTCCATGGGACCCTTAGAAAAGCTTTGGCGCTTGATGACTTATGGAAAAAAGCCTGGAACAAAACAATAAAAACTTCACTTTCCTCCTCTTAATGCAAGTCGGAATTTATTTTCCCAACCCAAAAACCCCTTATAAAAAGGGGTTCTCAAGTTTAAGCGCTTTAACTTTTAGGCGACAGATCACAACATGAACATTAAGAATCAGAGAATCAAGTCCAAAGCATCCTGCGAAATCCACACTTTATCTTTAATCATTACCGTCAGCACATTTAGTTTCGTTGTTTTGCCATCCTGTATGGCGATATTTTTATCTATAGGCAGCTTGAGAACTTGGCCTGCTTTTTTCACTACAACCACCGGATTAGTCTTATCGGTCTTATCTAGGGTAATCGTAGCTCCTTTGGCCTTGAATTTATCACTGGATACGTACAGTGTATCCTGAAGCTGCGCCAGATTGAGTCCGGTCACTTCTTGAATATACTTATTCACATCCGTATTCTGGATTACACCACTGTTCACGAAATCAGTCGGTTTAAAATTAGCCGGATGGTAGGCGAATAACCCGACTTCCTCCGATGTGTGATCATCCGTAGAGAAGGTTACACCTATTTTATCCCCCAAAATTTTACCGATGACCGGCGAAAGATTATCTTTCATTCCTAATCTGACTTGATCCGCTTCTTCTTTGGTTAGATCACTAAGTCCATAATTATCCGCCAGGACCTTTTTGAAATTGTTCTCATTAATACTGCCTTCAATGTAATAACTGGTATGCTTCGCTTTCTTCATCACGGAGACTAGGTCTTTGGTGGAATCATAGTTCGTCATATTGAGCCCGCCGGTAGCATGATCCGAAACCGATAAGACTGCTGTATTTCCGTCTTTTTCTGCAAAATCAACAGCGGCTTTAAAGGCTTTATCAAACGCTAATGTCTCACTCATAATACCCACTGGATCGTTATCATGACCATACCAGTCAATCTGGCTTGCTTCGACCATCAGAATAAAACCGTTCTCGTTCTGTGACAACTTCTCTATCGCTACTTTGGTCATTTCAGCAAGGCTCGGTTGCTTTTGCGGATTCAGGTCAAAATCAGCATCCAGTGCTTCAGGGTTGAACAGACCCCAGATTTTATTCGTTTTAGAATTCATTAAACCTGCTTTATCCGTTACGTATTCATACCCATTTGATTTCAGGATTTTGGTTAAATCTTCTCCGTCCTTGCGGTTAATGTCTTCTTTGCCGGGTACCAAATATCCGGACCCACCCCCAAGTAGAACATCTACACCACTGTAGACCATCTGTTCTGCAATAGACTGCGCATTGTCACGCGTGTATGCATGACTTAAAAATGTAGCCGGCGTCGCATCTGTTAATTCACAAGTAAATACCGTTCCTGTACTTTTCCCTGCCATTCTCGCTGCATCCATAATGGTAGGCAGAGGTTTGTTCACGTCCTCTGGCTTAACTGCGCCCACGAACGGCATCGTTATTCGGTCTGGAAGTATGGATACGGTCTCACTCTTAACCTTATGTCCTGTGGCATAAGCCGTAGCTCCCGCAGCGGAATCTGTGGTCAGTGAATCCGTAGAATATGTTCTCACCAGCCCGCTGAAATACTTATCCATCGCAAGCGCCTGCCCTCCCTGATACCATCTGGCCAAGTTCACATCGGATAAGCTCATCCCATCCGTAATAAACAGGATCACGTTCTTGACCGATTTGTTGGTAGGAGCATCAGAGTTATTGGCGCCACTGGCGTAGGTCGTTCCGTTGCCTGCTGCAAGCAGACTACAAACCATAACGGTACTGCAAATTCTCCCGATAACCTTTTTGCGCATTTGAATCCTCCTCTAGCAGATTTTGTTAAGTACGTTACTAGTTTAAAGGAGGATTGTTTGCGGGACAGCACCTATTCTCTTGTTATATATTAAATTCTATGCATATTTTGACTTGACCTGTGCTACTGATAATTGCAAAAAAAAGGGCGCCCTAGGGGCACCCTTTGCATTATTATTGTCTTATTACGAGGATATCTCGAGGCGCTCTACCAGTGCTTTGAATTTGGGAAATTTCGGAGCTTGTAAGGATACGGCCTACCAATATAAACGAAGATGTGACATTATTAAAGTTAAAATTATTCAAGTTTGCCACGCTTTGGCTGCCACGGAACACCCTGAATGATCCCTGAAAGTTAATTCGCGAAAACAGTACAAGCGTTACTTCAGACCTCTGCACAACATTTCTGAGACGAAAACTCGAGAGAACATTGTTAAATCGAAACGCTCCAAGATCACGAACCGCAACTCCTCCACGTCTGAATCGAATCCGGCGATCGGTAAAATTAGTACCCGACCAAAGAGTAAGACGTACATCACTGTTGGCCAATTAAATCAACTCCTTTTCTGAGGTTGATATAGTTTATTACCAACTTCAAAGAACGGTACAAGACAAACGCAGCAGTATAAGAGTCTGTTTTTCGGATCTCCCATGAGGTGCGGCTTTCTATTTCCCTGAGTCGAGCCTCGGATAGGTTAGCAGTTGAAGTGATTTTCCAGTTTATATTCGTCTAACCACTATACACTTTCTTATACGTTAGGAGCGAATATGAAAAGAATAATTCAAACATTCGGGTATTTAGGTAATACATTGTTAGCAGCAGCTTTACTGTCATGGATCTGCGTATTTTTTATTAACGGCTTACCCGGAGTTTATGCTTGGTTGGCACTTAAATTTATCATCCCAATTCTAGGTTTCGTAGGAGTATTACTCAATATCCTTTTAATTTTAGTTTTTATCATCAAGAAGAAAAGCATTTCTAAGAAATGGGTACATCTCGTTTTATGTACTGTATTAGCTTCACATTTCCTCCTGACCATGAATATTATACAGTTGGCATATCCTGTACGTATAATCAACGTCCACCCTTCAGTCACAGTTAAATGGCCATTTTCTGAGCAAACAGTTGTTGGCTGGGGTGGTGATTCCACCGACAATAATCTGCCTCATGCCACTTGGCCTTCGGAACGTTGGGCCTATGATTTAGTCATGGAACCCTATAATACAGGAAGTACTAATCTGGAAGATTACGGAATTTGGAAGCAAAAGGTCCTATCACCGGTATCTGGAACGGTTATTGCAGCTTTTGACGATGAATCTGATATTGTGCCAGGTACCGAAAAATTCATTTCTATGGAAGGAAATCACGTTTATCTTAGAATTGATGCAACGGGAACCTACTTATTACTTAATCACCTCAAACAAGATAGTGTTACCGTTGCAGTTGGAGATCACGTCAAGGCCGGAGAAGTGCTTGGACATGTAGGAAATAGTGGTTCCACATCGGAACCCCATCTGCATATTCATCATCAGCGCCAAGACCCAACCCAAACCCTCTTGCCTATTCTGGCCGAAGGTCTGCCGTTATACTTTGAAGGGACAAATGCAGAGGTTATGCCGTTAAAAGGAACAAAAGTCACGCCAATCCGCAATGAATCATGATCTGGTAAAAAGTGAAGCTATCTTTCGGAGGAGTTACCGTAGGAGGAATGGACAGCTTCAACAACTATGAAAAAAAGGCGTTAACGGATGCCTAAGCCCCGTCGACGCCTCCTCTATCCATTCATTGCATTCCTACCTCTGCTGGAAGCGAGTTATTTCTTGTCCCCACTGCTTTAATAACGAAATTGTAGGCTTTAGCAGAATCCATACCGTTTAATGTATAGCTGTAACTCGACTGACCGCTTACCGTCGGCACATACACGCTCCAATTTGTGCTGACTTTATCATTTTTCTCGTAAATCCGGTAACCTCGCACAGGCTCAGAGCTATTTGCTGGCGCTTTCCACGAAAGAACTGCACGGTTCCCTGACTGTCTTACTGCACTTGGATTTTCGACAATGCCGGGTTTGACGTCAGTCCGTTTAATACTGTAAGCATCATAGACGGCAAGAGGTTTATCTTTAACTGCTGTGTAGGATGTGAATTTCAGCACGTCGCTTGTAATGGAAACATCCACGAACATTTTCTTGTTGGGCTGGTCGTTTTTTGCTGCAAAAAAAGTGTCTGCATCTGGATTAATAGCATAAAATTTCGAAGCGGCCGAGTTGCCCATCAGATACACGGTCCCTTTGGGATTCAGCACATTTCCTTGCTCATCGGTAATGACATTCTTAATCGGAACGTTGTTCAGCATTTGAAAAGACCTCATATACATATGGTCATGTCCCTCAAACACCATATCCACACCCAGCTCATCAAATACAGGAATAAGATATTTCCGGTAAAATTCTACCCGGTCGCTTTCTGCCGAAGCATTATCCCCTGAAGAATACGCTCCCTTATGCATCGAGACGAATTTCCACTTCTTGTCGGTCTTTGCCACTTGATTCCGCATCCATTCCAATTGCTTCGTGAACTGAATATCCGCTTTATACGGCTTAACCTCCCCTTCGTACTGGGAATTGATCTGCATAAACAGGGCATCACCGTATTCGAAAGCATATACCGACCCGTCATGAGCGCCCGTCCCGACATCTTTTGGAAGATTAAAATGGTTATAGAAGTTGTTATTCGGATAATCCTCTATCTCATGGTTGCCGATAATCGGTGCAAATGGCACATTGGCAAATTCTTTTTTCGGCACACCTAAGAACCACTGCCACAGCTGCTCCAGATCACCGTCATCCGTTAGATCCCCTGTAAGAAGAACAAACTTGGGATCTACCGTTTTCTCGATAGCTCTCTTAAAAGTATCCTGCCACAGATCGAAATTCGATTTACTTGAGCCTTGGGTGTCGGTTACATAGAGGAAATGGAAATCCTGATTATCCGCCTTGTCCGTGGTAAAAGAACCCGCCTCGCTCCAGCCGTCCGTATCACCGTTACCGGCCCGGTAGATATACTTGGTTCCAGGCTTAAGACCGCTTGCAATAACCTTGTGGCTGGCGAACTGTTTATACTTTTTGGAGCTTCTGTCTCCTGATGTCATCAAGGTTTCAATAACTGTTGCGCTGCCCTCATAAGAAGCTGCCAGTTGTTCCGGGAACTCGCTTCCTCCCGCATTGGAGGCCTCCACTACTTGCACTACTGTACCTCTGACGGTTTCGGCTGTATACCAGTCAAAGGCAATACTTGTCTTTGGGTCTCCATTAAAAGTCATGTTCAGCAGCGTTGGTGTTTTGATGCCGGTATCCGGAGACTTCGTCTTAAAACTCCAGGTAATATCGTTCTCAGGTGTCCGGCCATCCGTAGTCCCCTTAACAAGCTCTTTTGGGATGGTCACTTTATAAGTTTTGCCGGCAGTAAAATTAGGGTGGCTGACTTTAACCGAGTCTTGACCGAGGAGCGAAGCAGAAATGTTGTTAAGAGGACCATTGTTTTCTGTGATTACAACTTGATAACCACTGTCGAGACTGATGGCTTTATTAAACTTCACAGAGATCTCTGCATTAAGGGAAACATCTGCAGCCCCTGAAGCGGGAGTTTTGCTTACCTCAAGAGTGGGAGTGTCCCCAGGTTCGCCGCTGCTACGTGTTCCTTTAATTACTACATCTTTGATTCTACTTGAGCCTGAGCTGGACACTGTTCCCCCGCTTACGCTTTTCGTAGAGTTAACCACCCAGCGGATATAGAGTACATCTTGATTGTTAGTTTCCGCAGGCAATGCGAGGTTCGTTAATTTGCAGGAATTATTAGAACAATTAAAATTGTTCTGGGTTAGAACAAGGTTGCCGCCCGCAACATCTGTCCATTCCTGCTGATCTATACTGTATTGCACCTTAAAATCCCTAGGTCCTGTACTTGAAGAAGTTTGCTGTGAAGAGAGGAAGATACCTTCGAAGCCTTGGGTAGAAAGCGTAGCAAGCCAGTATTTAGTGCCCGTTCCTTCATGCCAGCCCTGGTTGCGTACGCTGTTCTCACTGGGCTCATAGGTGTATGCATCCGTATTTGTTCCTACATCACGAATGGATGAAGCCGTTTGATATACCCCGCCTGTAGCCGGAAATACCCCGTTCTCGCCTTTGTCTTTAAAAATCCACTGGGCAATCGTTTCCTGAGCTGCAGTTACTTCGCTTGCAAGATCTTCCTCATTTCCCTCCCTTCCTGCTGAAACAAAACCGGTCAACTCCATGGCAAGCAGCAAACCTATAACCATTAGACTGATTACCTTGGGAAATCTGTTTTTGAGATAAGATTGGTGGTTATCCATTCGACCCATCTCCCTCTTCATTAATCTCACTTATCATCGAACCGCCGTCTCCAAGAAGAACGGCGGTTTTGTCTACTCTCGCATTCCTGTTATTGGAGTTCCCAGTCGGTGACTTGAAGGACTGCCGAATCTGCACCCTTCAGGTCTGTCTCTCCCATGTTGAGCAAATTGCTCCACTGCTTCACACGGTTCTTGCCGTTAGGCGGAGAGTTGTACTCATTAGTATCCACAATTTTGGTCCGTTCTTTATAGAATTTGGTCATGAAAGTCTTCTCATCTGTGCTGCTTCCTGATTTACCCAAAAGCCCTTGAAGAGTCTCGGAGCCGCCGGTAGCTCCATGGTTCAGCGCTGCATCCACGAAGGAACCAATAGTTAATGCCGAGTTAAAGCCGCGATTGCGGGCCTGCTCCACACTGTATTTAATGTAGATATTGTAGAACGTTTTCCACATAGCCTCTCTCCACTCGGGATCATTTTGCAAATTGCCGATTTTTCTGCAGAAGCTCTCTTCGCTTTCATTGATTTCGAGGATCTTCCCTTTCATCGAACCCTTGACACCGATCCGGGCCAATGCGCCTTTAACCGAAGGATTACTCGCGCCTTTGGCAGCATCATATGCCTTGAACAGTTCCGGACCGTCGGGACCGGTATCATTTGAGCCGCCTGTAGTCGCACCGAATATTCCAATCGTATACCCGCGGTCATCATCAATATCTTCACAATATCCGTAAAAATTGATCCAGTTCAGATCGTCCTGCTCCGGTTTGTTGACAAGCATCATAATATTGTTCCACTGCTCACCATCCAGACCTGTGTTGTCGCGCAAGAATTGAAGTGTTGCCGGTGAGAAATTAGAATCAGGGTTCCCTGCCGCATAACTTTTCTGTTGAGATGCATTGGACAGATAGCCATAAGAAAAAATCATTGAAAAACTGAGCAGGATCAACAATGAAAATTTCATCTTCTTGGAAACCTTACTATTCGTTGAATTAAGCACCGCAATCTCTCCTTTAATTAAATAGTTTAAGCGCTTTAACTTTGAGTGGCAGTGAACCTTATCCCCAACCTATCTGAGCATGACAGCCCTCCTTTTTTCCAACACTTGGTAATTCAATTCAAGCTTATCTCAAAAAGTTTGTCCAAACAGCACGTATTTTCTTGTAATTATTAATTTTTATACATATGTTGCTACAAACCCTAGATTAAGTCTACAATCCTCTTAGGAGGTGCTGAATGAAACCGGTATTTTATGAATCTACTCTTTTTGACATCAGCCGCAAGAAACAGGTATACACCAGCATGCCTTCAAGACACTATCATGATGCATATGAGATTCTGTATTTAATATCCGGGGATTTTTATTATTTTATAGGGGACAGAACCTACCAGGTTGCGGGCGGTACGTTGCTATTTATGGATATTCACGAAATGCACAAACTGGTTAATTCCGGCTGCAATATGTATGAACGGGTTACACTGCTGTTTAAAAAA
This sequence comes from Paenibacillus sp. FSL K6-0276, assembly GCF_037977235.1. Lineage (NCBI taxonomy): Bacteria > Bacillati > Bacillota > Bacilli > Caryophanales > Paenibacillaceae > Paenibacillus > Paenibacillus sp. FSL K6-0276. Next base: position 3,919,954 of record NZ_CP150276.1, read on the forward strand.
GAATTCCTGCAGCATTTCTGCACCGGCGGTCAAAGTGAGGAACTGTTCGAATTGTTCAAAAGTGATTACCGCGCTTTGAAGATGACCGGGATAGATCAGTATTTCATCGAACAGCTTTTTCAGAAGATGATTCAGGAGGGGAAGAAGCAAGCCCGCGGATATGAACAGTACCAACAACTATTATTGGTGGAGTTGCTCCTCTATCTTAATCGTAAACTATTTGACAGCCGTGTAGCTCCAATGGTGGAATCCAATCGTACACACAAGAAAGTCCTGGACATCGTTAATTATGTAAATCAACATTATATGGAACCGCTTAAGCTCTGTGAGATTTCACGGCAATTCGACATAAGCTCTTCCTACCTATGCCGAACTTTTAAAGAAGCCACCGGGTTCAGCTTCATTGAATATATCAATAACATCCGCATTAAAGAAGCGCGTGATTTGCTGGTTGGCTCTTCTTTTAATGTTACTGAAATTGCAGGTATGGTTGGGTTTGATAATACCTCCCATTTTGGACGAACCTTCAAATTAATGATGGGCATCTCGCCGCTCTGCTTCCGCAAACAATTTAAGTCTTAATAGCAAAAACACTGGAATACGTCAAGACATTTCGTCAAGCCGAACAAATTGCAGGTTTCTTGCCTGCAGTTGGTTTAGCACTTCTTCTAAAACTAGCAGCATAAAATAAGGAGCATGCCGGTCCGCGCCCGCAGTCTCACCGCTGTCGTGAAGTAAGACAACGGAGCCATCGGTAATTCCACCTAATAGAATGGCCTGCATCCGGGTTTGACAGGACCGGATGTTCCAGTCGCCCGCCTTCAGTGACCATAGAACAATTCGATACTGCTTGTGCCGAAAGAAATCAAATAGATTGATTAATCCCCAGGGTGGACGGTAATGATTGGGTCTGATTCCGACAATAGACTCTATAATATCAGCGGAGCGTTCCAGATGTTCTCGCCTAATAGTACTGGGTAGCATCAGCCAATTAGATGTATGGCAATAATTATGGATGCCAATCTGATGGCCTTCCCGATCCATTCTTCTGATCAGATCTGGATACTGCTCCGCTCGCGATCCAAGCATGAAAAAAGTAGCCTTCACTTGATGTAACTTCAATAAATCCAGTAATTCCGGCGTATATTTCGGATGTGGCCCATCATCAAAAGTGAATGCCACCTGTTTTTTTACCGTTCCTTTGCGAAAGACACCAAAGCCGCTCACTCGCGTAATCAAACTCGGAATAAACATGTAAAGAGTGGCGGCACATAGTATTCCTCCTATCAGATATGTAAGTATGATTACACCTCCATATAACAAGCTTAAGACCTATCCAGAGTAGTTCTGTCCGGGTGAGAATCGATTCTTCAGTGAGGCGCGTGAATGAATCAGTAACATCGGGACCAGTTGCTCTGTTCGCCGATTGATTCTTTGTCTCCCTTCCGGATGCATGGCAGACAGCAGCAATCGAAGATAGATGGTGGTGATGCGTTCGAAAACGCCGGACTTTATATTTTGTTGTTCAAAGCCAAGACCGTGTGTTAATCCTCGATGGAGCAGTGTAATCCCCAATAAAGCCTTGACCTGCCTGAACTCGGACTGCGATTCGAAGGCTTCGTTGATTTGCTGCATTGATTTGCGCAGCATGCGAGCCGTTTGCAGTGCGGCACGATCCGATCCTTCGGACCGGATCAACTTCAGGATTCTTTCATTGTCGAGGTGGAGTTCTCCCACCCACTCTCCCTGATTGATGACCGTGGCGTCTTGGCATAAAATAGGCTGTCCCCGGTGCTTTTTTAGCATCACGGTACATATACCAAAGCGTGACTTATGCGATCCACGAAAATGTGAAAGCAACGCAAAAGCTTTTTCCCACATCATCCAGACGGACTGCACCGTGTTTTTACGTATTTTAAAACCCAACTCATTCACCATCCTTAAAACAGTTTATTGTTTCTCATTTCATCCATTGTACCTAACGGAACTTTCTTTTTTCTTATCCGCTTCTTACAAAAATCTTAAGAACTGTTCGACTGCAACAAGGAACATATTGAACCCCATTAAGTCTTTCATAACGTCTACTTATATTTGACGCTATACACCGGAATTTCTCTGCGCGTATATCAAATTTTTCTACAACTATTTTCATTCGGATCTACATTTTGGGTATCCATTTAAAAAAATCCCTTTCCATTTGGACATAAGCTTCTCCAGACCACATTGCGGCCCCACGCGACTTCAAAGTAAAAAGGTAACTTCAAATGAAGTTACCTTTAATAAACCATCGTTATGATATCATTTCATCGTTTTTTGTTTATTGACCACAAATTTACTGGCTGTTTAACTCACCTGCCTCCTCATGATGAATTAGACATGCCGCTAGCAACCCAATGCACAGAATACATGCCAATAGAAGAAACGTAATTAAATAACTTGCATTATTCATCAATTGAAGCGAGATAATCGGACCGAAGCTTGTGCCTGTAAACAATACAAAAGTATATACGGATACAGCTATCCCGCGCATCTTGCCGCCCACTTGCCCAACAAGCGAAACAAGTGAAGGAACGGCTAGTGCGATCCCCCCCACAAAAAGGATGCTCATCACAATAAGAAGTGGCAGATTAGAAATCATCCCCATAGACGCCAAACCAATAATCGCTAGCAACAATCCACCGCGAAGCGTTATACCTACGCCGACACGCTTGGATATTCTTCCCGCGAATGGAGAAACGAGCATGCCTAATATGCCGATAAAACGGACAGAAAGAATTTCTTGCTTGCTTAGCTCATATGGAGCTGTACTTAGATAGTTACCCAGCACTGTATACATGCTTACAAAAGACATAAGCAGAACGAATGCCACTAGATAACATAACACCAATTGTTTTTGAACAAACACTTTGCCAATTTGCTTAATAGGCTCCCAGATATTAGCGTGTGCCTGCTGGATACCTCCTTTGGGAAGGAAGAAGAACACTAATAAGGCGGTCACCGCATAAACAACGGCAAGAATATAAAAAACAGCGTTCCAGCCATAATGCTCACTAAGCATACTACTAACCACTTGACCAACAATACCTGCAATCAGAAATCCTGTACTGATAAAACCAATGGTAGTTACCCGTTTTTCCGCTGGATACATCTCAACCGCATAGGCAAGTGCTACTGGAGAGAAGGTTGCTGCTGCTGCTCCCTGTAGTCCTCTTAAAGATAAAATCCATGCAAAGCTGTGAACGGTTCCCAGAATTAATGAGATCAATGCCAGGAAAAGGAGCCCTGCAAATATAACAGTCTTCCGTCCGTATTTATCGGACAGCGCGCCATAGATTAAGCAACCAATGGCAAAGCCTATCGAAAAAGTACTTCCCGCAGCGGCAGCATTCGTCGTGGAAATTTCAAAAAGCTGTGCAAACAATGTAATTAGCGGAATCGTTACGTATAGACTGGACATGACAACAAGGCCGGTCCAGCAAAGAATAATGGTCATAAGCGTATAATTTCTAGTTGTACCCGTAGCATTGATTGGATTGTTCATATTACACCTCAATTATAAAATTTGTTCGAAGTTAGATTTCGTTGGAAATTGCATCTCATATAGTTCCTTGTATCGCCCATTTCGCCGGAGTAGGTTTTCATGATTTCCCAACTCCACAATCTGTCCATGCTCCAATACAACAATTTGATCGGCATTTTGAATCGTGGAAAGACGATGGGCGATAACCAGACAAGTTCGACCTGGAAGAAGCACAGATAACGCATGCTGAATATGTTGTTCAGATTCCGTATCCAGAGCAGCCGTAGCTTCGTCCAAAATAAGAATGCGAGGATTGGTCAAGAAAGCTCTGGCTATTGACAATCTTTGCTTTTGTCCTCCGGAAAGCTTGACCCCTCTTTCCCCGATGGGCGTATCATAGCCCATTGGAAAGGCTGAAATAAATTCGTGGGCGTTTGCGGCATGGGCAGCCGCTTTGATCTCATCTTCTGTGGCCTGAGGTTTACCGTACGCAATATTTTCACGTATCGTGCCATTGAGGAGAATTACGTCCTGAGATACGATCCCCATCTGCTGACGAAGCGACTTCACCGTCACTTCCGTTAACGGATAACTGTCAATATAAATGTCTCCTCGCTGAACGTCGTACAAACGGGCAATCAAATAAGCAATCGTTGACTTTCCTGATCCTGACGAACCAACCAAAGCCGTAGTTTGGTTACATGGAATCCGCAATTGGAAGTTTTGTAGAATGGGATGTCCTTCTTCATATGCAAATTCAACATCATCAAACACAATTTGTCCTTTTACTGGCGGTAGAACAATCGCTCCTTCCTTATCGTAAACCTCTGGAACGGTTGCTAAGACTTCTTGAATGCGCTCGAATGCTGCTGCCGATTGCTGAACTTTGGTAATCATTCTGCTAAAGGAGCGGATGGGCGCTTGCAACAAACGCAAGTAAGCTAAGTAAGCTACGATATCACCAACGGACATATTCCCATGCATAACCTGCCACGCTCCGAACAGGAGCACCGACGTCATACCTACATAATTCAGCCAATCGATAATTGGCGAGAAAGTTCCCGATAACCTTGAAGCAAAGACTGTGGCTATCCGATGCTGTTCGCTCAATGCCTTGAACTGCTTAGCTTCCGCATCTTCACTTGCAAAAGACTTGATCATCCGTATGCCTGACAACGTATCTTGAAGTGAGTTGTTTAACTGAGCTGATATGTGACGTACCGCTCTATAGGCACTCTTAATGCGTAGGCTGAAATATCGTGATGTTATAAATAAGAAAGGCAGGGTAATAAGTGTAATTAATGCTAGTTGCCAGTCCGTATATAATAAGTACCCCACGATCGCAGCGAAGGTTATGACATCCGCTATGATGGACAGGCTATCGGCTGAAACCAGTTCTTGTAGTTGATTTACATCACTCGTTAACCTTGCCATAAGATCCCCGGTCCGATTACGATCAAAAAATTTCAAATCCAAACTTAATGTGTGTTTGTGCAATTTGTTTCGCAACTGGAAAATTGCCTTCTGACTAACAATTGTCATTACATAACTGCTACTGAAGTTAAATATCCCCAGCAGCAATGCAGCTAGCAGGATAAGACCTCCCGTTTCTAGTAGCGCGTAATACCTTTTTTCAGGGATGATCTGGTCTATGATCTCTTTAGTTAACTGGGGGATCATAAATTCAAGAATAGAAATGGCTATCACTGTGACGGCACCAAGCATAAGCAAGACCCATTGCGTCCTTGTGTGCAAGAACATCTCCTTAAACATGATGCGCAGCGATATAAAATGCTGTTCACGACTCTGCTGCTGGTCCCCGGAATGCTGAGTTTGTTTCATTTTGCATCACATACCTTCATGTTGTAATATCCATCACGGTTATCAAATCAGATCATATCCATCTCTGATCTCATGTAATTAGATTATCTAACTATATGACCAAAAAAATTATCTACCCGATCCAAGTCGTTTTTCTAAGCTTGCATTTAGTTTAACCAACACTTTTTGGAACACCGCTTGCTCCTCTTTATCTAATTCATCAACAAGGGATGCGCAAGTAGACCAGAACGTAGGCAATATTTGATTCACAAGCGTACTGCCTTCAGCGCTAATACGAACATGAGTCATGCGACCATCCTTGGCATACGGTTCACGAACAATCAAATTTTTTTTCTCCAGCCATATTAACAAGGCCGTTACGGACGATCGACGAATCCCCAATCGGTCTGCTATGGATGAAGGTGTAACCAACTCCTGATCTGCGTGAAGGGATAATAGGAGTAATAGATCCAGCTTGCTCTCCGTGATGTCAAAAGCAGCTAAATCAATATCCACCATGTCTAAAACGTTATCTCCCAGCCAGAGCATAATTAGTCCCAGATGCGCTGAATTTAGATTGGTATCGGATGAGGATGTACGCTCCATCAACTTCAAATAAGGTGATGTTCCAAGTCTCGGTAATTGTTGCTCGGTCGTATATTCCTTGGCAGGCTTTCTTTTCAATTTGCATACCTCCTTACTCCTATAGTTAGATTATCTAATTACATTGAATATAACTGATTTCTTTTATTTTTGCAAACCAAATTAAGAAACAAAGGTAACCCTAGAGGCAGAGTTACCTAACATCATGTATTCGAGAAATGTACAGAATTCCGAAAAACTAATTCTTGAATAATCTGGATCGGATTCTTCAAGGTCGAAACAAGTCTTCGCATAATTACTAACTCTTTCGTATAACCCGGGACATTCATACTCTTTCATGCAACTATTTCACCTAACGTTCCCGTTTTCACGACGTCCGACGTAGTCGGATGTGTCCAGATACTCCTACTTCCCCGAAATCCCTCTGCCGGATCGAGGGCGTATGCCCAACGCGTGAATATAATGTTATATGAGGGTCAGGTCGTCTTTGAAATGCTAACGAATATTTACTATTTTATTTATTTCTACTAAATTTAAAGAGTAATGGAATTATTCCATCATCAGGTTTACCTAATAAAAATCCAAATTTATTAATGTTATTTACAAACAACCTACCGTTACACCTGTACCGATACCAGCCCCAATACTTAGCAAATACTTTTTTTGATTTTTCAATTCTTTTCTTCGAAGTAGTAGCTCATTTATATGTTGTGAATTATTATTTTGACAATATACAACAGCTTCACTCTGATAAAAGTCGAATATTTCATCAAACTTAGCATTAATTTTCTCTTTGATTCCCATGTATTAAAGCACTCATTCCTAAATTATTTGCTTTCCTGACTTTCATATAACGTTTCCGCATTCACGAACCCTCATCACCTTAAGGGAGCGTAGCGACCGGCCGCGACTGCGGTTAGGTGATGCAGGGTTGTCTGTCTGACTCCACTTCCTCGAAAATGCATCGGGCAGACCAAGGATTGCTTGCGATCCGTAGCGTGAATGTGTTGTTAGGTGATGTTGAAGCCCTCTTTGAACACTACCAATGATTTACTTCTTTCTCCAAAGACTTGCCCACAAAAAGGGCACCCCAAATATCTCATCACTTTCATTACATGTTGTCATGCTTCTGAATTCTACTATTTCAAAATAATCTTCTAATAGTTCGTGTAATTTCTCTTTGCTGTAAGCTTGTCCGCCTTTCATACTTTTCTCACGATATACTTCCCAATCACTTATTTCTAGCGCTCCTCCAATTTCAGTAAACCCTGGAGCAAAGCATGTTAATCCAAAATATCCTCCGGTTTTTAGTGCATTATGAATCATTTGAATGTACCCAATCCGTCTATGTGGCCATAGATGATGTAAACAACCAGAATCATATACCAAATCATATTGTTGATCCTTTATATTAAGTTCAAATACGGACTTGCATTCAAAATTTATTGAAATATTCTTCTCTCTGGCACGTTCCTTCGCCCAATCAATAGCTTCTTCCGATATGTCAACTGCATCCACCTCGTATCCTTTAAGTGATGCATATATTGCGTTTCTTCCTGGCCCACATCCCAATTCCAGCATTCTACCAGCATGTAAGATCCCCGATTCAAAATATGATACGAGATTCTCATCTGGATAGTTCACAAAAAAGGGACTTTCTTCGTTCTATCGCTATAAAACTTGTTCCAAAAAGGAGCGGGCTCTCTCATTAACGAATCTATCATGTTAAAAAGATCATCTATGTTTTTTATGGTTTCACCTGACATCTTTGACACCTCCCTAGTAATCATTATTTACTATGCTTCAATTTCACCTAACGTAATATTCACGAAGTTCGCCAATCTACAGAATACAATTATATAAACGATCAAATCAGGATTCTAATTGTACCTATAGATTATACTATAAAATGGAAAAATATGACGAACGGAATTCTTTCACTTCCAAACAAAAAGCCTCCGCCAATTCCACTGGCGAAAACATCTTAAAATTGATTCACACGAACATCCCATCAATGACAGGTACGTGTGTATTACCAACGTCAGATTCTTGTAAGTTGGCGCAAAACTGACCCTAAAAACTGCGATTCCCCTCATTTAAAGGGGTTATATGCAAGTACAACATTGAAATGAAGTCCAAACATCACGATTCACCCTGTGGCTGATATCGGAACATACAGGCATGAGAAAGCTGCTGTTATTCGGTATGCTGATCCACGGTTTTGATTGGATCGTCGGCCTATTGTGTCATGCCTAGTATCCGAGCATGCTGATCGCGCGTTTTTTCCAGGGAGTCGATGCTTCGGTAATTCCATATGATCGGCCACGAAAAAAACACGACCTAATCCGTCGTGTTCATAATCGTGTTAGGTGGAGCGGTCTCACTATTCACCAACCTATTTTTCATGATAAACAGGTGATTGTATTAAGCTAGTTGTGAAGGTTTTGTCGACTTTCTCATGAATCCATATAAAATGTTTAGCACAGGCGATAAGAACCCTAAGGAAATTAAAATCGGAATTTGGGGAGATGTAAGGAACACCTTGTGAATAAAGAAGAATGTGTACCAATCAATTTTTGATACACATTCCTTTTATTTCTATTCGTTCATTTCAATCATATAGATTTTCTCGAGCTTCTCTTGCATCGCCTCTTCAATCTTAGCCGCATACTCTTCAAAAACTTGCGCATCATGTGCGTATGGAGATAAGGCACAAGCGCGAAGAATCGTTACTTTGCCAGCACGATCCCATTCTGCCCTGCTGAACCCAAGGTTCTGTACGAAATCCAGTGGACTATCTCCATAATCTGGAATAGCAAAATCCGTATGGGATGTAAGGAATTCGTTGTTGTACAAATCGCCTTTTACATATGAGGCATATTCAAAGAAGTCATGGTTCAACTTGTTCATTTTTTCCAAATCGGTATTACCTTCTTCATTAAAAACGTAATCAACCATATTAAAGTCTGGCTTTGTCAACGGGTGGATCTTAATCACCTTTCCATTAACATTGAATTTTCTGTCCTTCAGGAAGTTGTAGAAGCGGTATGCTCCCTCGATGCTTGCGCCCATTAGCTTGCCGTAGCCAGTTATGTTGAGTGGCAATACATGGTGAGCGGTCCATACACTTGCAGCGGTTGCACCTGCTTTAGAACCTTCGAGAATATAAGCACCGAGCAACGCCGGAATGTCTGCATCTTTCTCGAATACATAAGTTGCAAAGTATGAAATCGCATCGCGCATTCTGCTATCTTTAATAACAATTGCACCTGCAGAGTAAGGAATATAGCCCATTTTGTGAGGATCAATAGTAATCGTCTCCACTTGGCTCATTGCTTTGAAGGCATTGTATACTTCTTCAGTTAGCCATTCATTTTTCAAGCTCATATCCGTGAAAATGTTATGTTTTTTGTACATTTCATCAATTTTGTCAAACGCAATAAATTCATCATTTTGATCCAAGAAGATGGCACGAGCATAACCTCCATATGCAGCATCTACATGGATATAATAGTAAATTCCTTCCTTTTCTAATTTCTCTCGAAGCGCAACAATTTTATGGATATTGTCAATTTGACCTTCCTCAGTACTACCCACTACCCCAACCACTCCCAGAATCGGAATGTTCTCTGCTGCTAATTTGCGAATGCTTGCTTCCAGCTTATCGATATCCATATGGTAGCTGCTATCTACATCAATTGCTTCTACACAATCAAGTCCGATCCCAATAATGTCAGCTGCTTTTAGCCAAGAGTAATGTTTAGTTTGCGGGATGAGCCATTTCCCTAATTTTTCAAGGTACCGGCCGCTACGTGCAGATTTTGCTTTTACGTCATCAAGTTTGTCCGGAATTTGCTCCATAATGTCCAGAATTTCATTGGTAGACATATTCAGCAGTTCCCATTCTGATTTACCTTCTACATATTCAGGTGCTATTTCTTTAATCGCAAGCGGCAAGGACTTCATGTTACGTGCATACCAGAGTCCTTCCAAGTTTGCGATGGAACCATCAGCACAGATGTGTCCCCAGCTTTCCCCTTCCTTGTAACTCATCATGCTGCATAATTGATGTCCAACTTCTTCTTCCATTTGTGATGTACCCGGGGACGATTCATAAGCAACATTGTTACCATTCCAGAGCATAGCAGCGGTATAGGCAATAATCGCAGGCATCAATGTTTCCGAGTTCATATGACCCCAGAAGCGGCCAGCTGTATGCCATGGCAGAGATTCCGTGCGAAGCTTGGAGGACAATTCGTTGAACACGCTGCGCATATGGTTTGCTGTATCCTGGAAGCTTTCCGAGGTTTTATCATAAGGTGTAATAACCGGCAAATCTTGTGGCTGATAGTTCTGGCGCCAACCAACGTGCTCATCGACAACTTTTAGCAATATTTCTTTGAAAAGATCGACGTTTTCCCCTTTATCCCCAAGGAATAGTGCTTTTAAGTTGATTTCTGGCATTTCATAATTCATGTATTTTCCTCCTATTCATGTGTATCAATGACAATGCTGATGAATTCAATTTATTTCTCTTTTTTCCAGCTTGGTCTCTTTACTTTATAGATGACAAGAGCAATACCTACCATCACAATCGTCGTTACAACTTGAAAAATGATGTAGCCTGTGTGTTGACTTGGGCTCAGAATAGAGGGCGGAATCAAGCTGACTACAAGTGTAATAGCTACACTTAGCAGAGACAACAATGCTACAAACCACATAAGACCATTACCTTTGTTGCCTAGACGGAACGGTCTTTCCACTCGAGGCATCTTATAGCGTAAGCGGATGGCAGAAATGGAAATCAGTAAATATACGATACAATATAAGATGGTTGTTGTAATCGTAATGATCAGGAATGCACTATTGACGTCCGGTACAACAATGTATAGTACAGATACGAGTGAGATAACGATCGCTTGAATCATAACGAATGTAATCGGAATATTCTTAGACGTTCTCTTCTGGAAGAACGGCGGCAAGTTACCTTCCTCAGCCACTTTAATCATTGATTTACTTGGTCCAAGCACCCATGCACTCAGTTGAACAAGTACACCGATTAGAATCATTGCAGAAATAATGTTGACGAAAATCGATGGAACCCCTAAATTATTACAGAAGATCATATAGGGCTGTGTGATGTTTGCCAATTCCATTTTGCCTTTCGGCACAGCATTAGATACCGTCATTCCAGCAACAAGATTGAAAATGACGAGCAAAATAACGGATGCGATAACGGCAATCGGATAATTCCGTTTCGGATTTTCAATATTGTTCGCATGAACGGAAGAAATTTCAACACCGGCGAAAATGAAGATAATCCCAGATAAGTAAGCCAAGCTTCCCAGATCTCCTAGATTCGGCAGCAGATCGCTTGCCTTGAAGTTGCCCAGATAGCTGTCCGGCTGAATTCCATTTTTGAATAGATAAATAACGCCTAAAATAACAAGAAAGACGAATGGGATATATACCCCAATGATGGCTCCCCAGTTACCTGCAATTTTGACCATATCGAACTTCAAGTTCAATAAGGTAACGCCCCAGTAAGATATGAGAATGACTACAAATATAAAGTAGTTATTGGATGACAACTTAGGAGCGTTAATCACGTATCCAAATAGTACACCTACCGTTGATGCTACCATGACCATCCCGAAAAACATTTGTACCCATAACAGCCATGAAGTAACGAATCCCCACTTTTCACCTAATCCATTTTTGACCCATACTTGTGGACCGCCCTCTTGGGGAAATGCCGTGGACAGTTCAGCAGACATTAATGCAATGGGAAGTGCGAACAAGATCGCTGCAACCAGCATGTAGAAAATCTGTGTCCAACCCGTAATGGCAAGTGTCGGTACACTACGGACAGTACCAAAAAAAGCCATTGTAATACCGATTAACCCGAACAGTGTCAATTTTTTTGAATTAGCCATAATCCCTACCCTTCCTTCTATGACAACAATGATTTAATCAATTTTGCTCCCAGACAATGACGTTTATCGTTTTCAACATACCTCTAGAATGTCTTGCAAATGATGATTTTATTCTGTTCTTTGAAAAAATAAGGGAAGGTAAATTTGGCAAAAAATAAAAACAAAAAAAGAACCGGTTTTGGCCATTTACGGCAACAAAACCAGTTCTAATGCGACATTCTATGTGATTTATACCAGCTTTACAAGGTTGTAGTTCTTTTTGCCTTTGCGAATAATAATGAATCGTCCATCAAAGGAGTTTCCCAATGAAACATCCATATTTATATCTGTAATTTTGTCGCCATTCATCGTGATGGCGCCATTCGTAATATCTTCACGTGCTTGACGCTTGGATGGCTCAATACCTAAATCAACCAGCCAGTCGATAATATTTTTTGTTTCCTTGGAGGCATGGAATGTAGGCATATCTTTGAAGCCTTGCTCAATTTCATCTGCTGTCAACGATTTAATATCCCCACTGAATAATGCTTCTGTAATTTTTCGTGCTTGATTTAAGGCTTCCTCACTGTGAACGAACTTCGTCATTTCTTCTGCCAATTTAAGCTGAGCTTCACGTTTGTGAGGTTCTGTCTGTACCTTCACTTCCAGTTCATCGATTTGTTCTTTCTTCAAGAAGGTAAAGAATTTCAAGTATCTAATAACGTCACGATCATCTGTATTCGCCCAAAACTGGTAAAATTCGAATGGAGTCGTTTTGTTTGGATCGAGCCAGATGGCGCCGCCTGCTGTTTTACCGAACTTCGTACCGTCCGCTTTCAACATCAACGGAATGGTCAAACCGAATGCTTTCGCTTCTGGGCCTTCTTTTTTACGAATCAAATCAAGTCCACTTGTAATGTTGCCCCATTGGTCTGCACCGCCAATTTGCAGTTGGACATCTTCTTCTTTGAACAAGTGATGGAAGTCCATAGACTGAAGAATCTGGTATGAGAACTCGGTAAAGGAAATCCCCGTATCGAGTCGACTCGCTACGATATCTTTGGCCAGCATCGTATTGACGCTGAAGTTCTTTCCGTAGTCACGCAAGAAATCCAATATCGTTAAGTTATGTGTCCAATCGTAGTTGTTCACCATGCGTAGTCCCGTGTCGCCTTCGTTAACGAACAGTTTCTTCATTTGCGCTGTCAGCGCATCTACGTTCTGCTGTACTTGATCCATGGTTTGCAGCGTACGTTCTGTTGTCCGACCGCTTGGATCACCAATTGTACCAGTTGCTCCGCCAATCAAGATTACGGGGCGATGGCCAGCAAGCTGGAATCGCTTCATCATCATAAAGGGAATCAAGTGGCCAATATGCATACTGTCACCGGTAGGGTCAACACCACAGTATAGCGATATCGACTTCTCACTTGTAATTTTGTGCAAACCTTCTGCATCTGTCTGTTGATTAATGGCACCGCGCCATTCCAGCTCATCTACAATGTTCAACATTTCGCTTCAGCTCCTAAATGTATAAGTTAATTTTTATGCACATGTACCTTTTAGAAAAAACAAAAAATCGTCTCCTAGTCTATTTTAGACATAGGGACGATTAATTAACCGTGTTACCACCCAAATTGCATTAACAGTGCTGCAGCCACTATTAATACCACTTTCGGCAATGATATCGATTGCCAGTCCGCTTAGCGTTACCTAAGATACTCCAGAGTGTAATTCGCAATGTTGTGTGTACCAGGTCTCATCAACCCCTGGCTTTCTGTAGAACAGGGACAATATTGCTACTGCGCTCTTTCATCGTGTTATTCAATATTAGATTACTGACAATAATAGTCCAAGAGAAATTGTTTGTCAAACACTAAATTTATCAGGAAGATAGTTTTACTCTGTTCCGCAACCTCAGTAAAAGCTTGGTCTTGGTCCTTCTCTGAATAAGGAAGGTTTGTCCATCATTCCAAACTATCCAATTCGACAACATCTCCGTTAGAGGCCTTCACGGCATACTTACAATCTAACATACCGCATAATACATACTTCTTCTGCACAAGATCATACACATAGCCTGGTGTTAATTCGAGCCAACTCTTGAGTTTGTCAAAGGCTTCGTCATGACTCACAGAAATTTCCTCTTCGATCTGGAACTCATCAAACGTATTGAGCAGCGGTTTATTATCCATATAATTGATAACCTTATAACTCTGCGCATGGATGAACAGGAGGAGCTTACGCTGAAAAGCAAGATTACTTGGCGCCTTCAGCCTCAATGTCGCTTGAATATATCCTCTTTCCCGATGCAACGTCTTCAGTATCCATTGTCCGGAATCATCTGGATAGAGCTGGCTTAAACCAGCTTCAACTGCGGCTATACATTTGGCTTGTTCTACGTCTGTGATTGAAAATGAGTCCGGATGCGGCTCAAGATCTATTGCCTGTTCGATTGTAACTCCCTCTTGCAGACGCATCTCCGTCCTTTCGAACGATTCCGTGTTCACTTGTTCCCAAACCATCACTTGATCAATATTCAGTCGCATTCCTGCACCTGATTTATTCTCAAATGGGATTGTCGCTGTTCCATCATTCGTGATGTAGATTTCCTCTATTCCATAGAAAGGCAAGAGCCGCTGCTTCTCATATAACGGATAATCTATAAGCTGCATTTGCTTTCTCGCAAGTGGCTCTACGTCTTTAAGCGTGAGAGAATAGTTCTCTTCTTGCACAATAGAGCTAGAAGGAAACTGACCATATACACTGTAAAAAGTGAGCCTACCTTCCGGATCGAAGCGGAGCTCCATCCGCCCAGCGGGGGAGACTGGTATGCCGTCTATACATTCGGAAAAATGATAATCTCCAATCTCTTCCTTCACTAGGTGGAACTGTTTACCATACACGATCCCTGCTTCAGATTCCATCCACTGGATGACGCTGTTTAATTCAATATTTTGGAATGGTGTCCCATTCGCATAAGATTTCCCGCCAACAAAAATCACACTTTTATAGTTGCGAGATTGCAGGTCAATCGTGATGACTGCAGTTCCTTCCGGATTGTAATCTTCCTTCCATTCCTTAATATGAGAAGGAAACCATTCCATACTAAACAGATAGTCAGTCTCTCCTAGCATTGAACTTCGCGATAAATTTCATGTGTGTGTAAATAGTAATTGTCCAATCCATATTTTTGCTGTGTGACATCAAGCAGTTCTTTGATTCGAATATCCATATCAGTGCACCCCGTAAAATTGATGGCTACATCATACCATTACTTAGTGCTGATTATAAAATGTTGCAGACAAAGGGAATCATTTGTAGCCCATGGGACAGCAAAAAAGACACTAACAAAAGTTAGTGTCCCTTACAGTAAACCTACGACAACGCCAACATCGCGTTCATATCTTCCTCGGCAGTGGTAATCAGCTTCAATCCAAAAAGCTCTACTAACACATCCAGCACACCATCCGAGATGAACTCAGGCGGCTTCGGTCCGATACGAATGTCCTGAATGCCAAGACTGAACAAGCCCAGCAGAATGGCTACTGCTTTTTGCTCAAACCAAGACAGCACGATACTGACAGGTAGCTCGTTCACCGTACAGTCAAATGCTTCAGCCAGAGCCAAAGCAATCTTCACCGTAGAACCAGAATTATTGCATTGCCCAAGGTCAATATAACGCGGAATGCCTGTGTCTCCAACGGTGCCATAATCTACGTCATTAAAGCGGAATTTCCCGCAAGAAGTGGTTAAAATGACGGTATCGTTTGGTAAGGAAGTCGCCAACTCACGGTAGTAATTCCCACCTTTACCTGGCGCGTCACAGCCTGCAATGACGAAGAATCTGCGGATGTGGCCGTCTTTAACAGCCTGAATGATCTCCGGTGCCAGCCCGATTACTGTTTCATGATGGTATCCTGTCGTAAGTACCAAATCTGACTCTACATCAGCTGCAGGTAATGACAACGCACGGTTAATAAGTGGGGAGAAATCATCGTTCGTGATTTTCGCTACATCTTCCAGCCCCGCCACTTCATAAGAGAAGAAGCGGTCTGCGTAAGTGCCTTTAATCGGCATCACACAGTTTGTGGTAGCAAGTATCGCACCGGGAAACTGCTCGAACAGTCTGCGTTGATCGTACCACGCTTTGCCGATGTTGCCTTTCAAATGCTTATACTTCTTGAGCGCCGGATAGCCATGGGCAGGTAACATTTCCGAATGGGTATAAATATTGATGCCCGTTCCTTCCGTCTGCTGCAGCAATTCCTCCAGTGCATACAAATTATGCCCTGTCACCACAATACATTGACCTTCTATTTTATTCTGGCTAACTGTGATTGGTTGCGGAATCCCAAAGCGATCCGTATGAGCACGACCCAGCAGATCCATGACGCGAACCGCCGCATCTCCGACCTTCATCGCCATCTCCAAATGCTCCTGCGTATTAAAGTTGGAATTGGTCAAGGTCATATACAAGGCTTCATGGGTGATACGATCCACCTCGGGATCGCTATAACCTAGCTGCCGAGCATGTGTCGCATAAGCTGCAATTCCTTTTAAGGCAAAAATCATCGTGTCCTGCAAACTCGCAATGGTTTCATTTTTGCCACATACTCCAACAACGGTGCAACCGCCAGTCGGTGTCTGTTCACACTGGTAACAAAACATATCGTTATCCTCCATATCTAGATAATCTTTCGTTACTCACAACGTAACAGAACACCAAACCTTGAGTTGTGATTACACACACATTTTTTTATATCAAGTTGATTTAACTAACGATCAAGCCAACCGCCACAGCAGGAATGCGGCAAAAACCATAGTGGTCGCCCAATTTCCCCATAACAGGGAGAAGCGCCGTAATCAATAGTAGATACCCCGTTGTGATCCATAATCCTTTTGCAAGTTCAGTCTGAAAATGATTTATAAAAAAAGGAAGCGATACAATCATAATTCCGGCTGTAAAATGGGAAATAAAAGCCCCCATACAAATAGCCACCATCATGCCCATCCGCTGCCTGCGCGTGCCTGTTAAATCTGTATTTTTTGCTACAATCATGCTAATCTCGTCCCCACTCAAATTGTATAAGAATTACTAACAATTATAAGTAGATCCCTTGCAAGGAAATCCCATAAAGAGGGGATTGAGATATATCCTCTATCTCAACTCGCAGATTTCAGTTTCTTCTTCTCTTGAATCCAACCCACCAACAATAGTACCAGTGGAAATATGAATAAAATCGGAATCTGGACATAGAACCGAACGATACGTAGTCCTGTGTAGATAAATTCTACGTAATTGCTTGCCATCGCAAGTGAACAGATGAACATAACCGTACTCATTGGGATAATTAATTTGCGATAGGATGGAAATCCGAACAATGTTGCTGCACCTATTAACGTCGCATACAAAAAGAGGCTGACCCGAAAAAAACCTCCTACAATGGCCGTGACGAGAAACAATGCATCCAAGCGTTCCAGAAAAGCCCTCCCCTCAACCAACTGCGATGTTGTCAGCAAAGGATATTGTGTTCTTGTAAATAAATCCACACCGAGGACGGACACATTTATCATCATTATAAACGCGATAAAACATCCACTAATCAATAAACCTGTAATCACTGTTTTCTTCAGTTTTCGCGGCTTATCCACATAGGGAAACAACATCAAGAACACAATAACCTCACCAAAGGGAAATACAACGGTCCCTGGAATCGAATCCTTCAGCACGGTTAACCATCCCTCTTCCAGCACGGGTCTTAAATTTTGAACATCTACGTTCCCAGACGTAAGTATCAAGGTTAGACCGGTAGTAGAAACAAGAAATAACACAGCAAAAAAAAGCTCCGCAGTCCTTGATAACACCTCGATTCCTTTTCCAATTACATACATAACCGCGACTAGCATCACAGCAATGATAACAAGAAAGGGTGTCTGTACAAAAACGAAGGATACAGCCATTGAGGCAAAATCACGGATTACAAAACTCGCATTAAACAGAAAGTAGACAACATATAACAAAGCAATAACACGGCCCACGACGGGCCCTAATATTTTTTTTGCATATTCCGTGAGCGGAAGATCCGGATAAAATAAAGACAATCGATGATAGATTAGAAATAAGCATATTCCCCCGAGCATCCCGATTATTGCGGTAATCCATGCATCTTGTTTTGCTTCCGCTCCAAATCCGGAAATAATCGCGCTCACGGTTTCAAAAATCAACACAAGGATAAGCAATTGACGGGTGCTGATCTTTGCTTTTTCCAAAGTCATCTCTCCTCTCTTGCGAAGAATTCATCCGCTTTTTTCGATACTTTCCAGTATTGTTCTATTACGCAAGCCAGTATTACGCACATAAGCTTCCACTTTCACTTTTACTTCAATCGTGGGAAAGGTCACATCATTCCAATCCCTGTTCAACGTTCTCCAGGGCTTAGGATGATCACGATGTACTACTTCTCCGAATCCGAAAATGTCCGACTTTTGCTGTTGCATTAATTTAATTGTGGCTAGCGCTTCATCGTGAATAGCTTGTGTGTAAAGGCGTTCAATTTGCAAGAACACCTTCGGATTAGTTAGATCAATTGCCACATCAACTTCTCCAATATTCGCATCCACACCAATCTTCACTTCAATGTTTGGTTTACCAGATTTATCAATACTTGAATGAAACGTTGATTTTGTCCGTATATTCTCGATCCCTATGGTATGTGGCTGACCGTTCCAATCCATGGTTAACAATGTCGAACGAACTCTACCAAGAACCCATAAGAATCCACGGCCCTCATTACCGTCTAACCATTTAATTAACTTGCCATCTTTAAAAGTAGCAATTCCATTAGCCATAATTTTATCTTCTTTATTTGTAGGATCGAGTTGAACGCCAGTTATGGTCGCTTCTTTACCAGATGAGACAATAGCTTGAACCACTTGGTATATTTTCTCATCAATATTTTCACCCCATGCTTTCTCCGTATCGGATACCATTTTCTTAATTTTAATGGCGGGTGAATTATCGATACTTGTTGGTTGTTTAATAATTTCTTCTCCCGTCGTCCCCCTCGCGATAACCATTGTAGCGGAAGGGCGAAATTCACTATCTCGCTCAATGCCGTCAAAAATTTTCTTAATCCCTTGTGTTGTGGCTAATTCTTCGCCTACTAAGAGAACAACCGCATGACCATAATGCAATCGCCGAGAAACTTTTTTAGAAAGAACGCGAGTTGCTTCAAATACATTATTACCTTCTGCTGAATATGTTGTTGGAGGTAAGGGCGTTGGACTGCTTCCCCCTTGTGTACTTGAAGCATTTGCTGGATTAACGATCTGAACCGTAACACGAATGTCTTTTTTTTCTCCTTTATCAACCGCTATCGCAACAACAAAACCAATATCCGTTAGCTCTCGACTATCCCAACAACCTGTAAGCAAAAAGATCATAACGATCGACAACCAGAGTCCTGCCATTCTATGCATCATCTTGATCACCCACTTGCTCTGTTGTAGGACGCTTCATCAATTTGGGAACCAAATGTCTCATCCAAATCGGCAAATGAGCTCGAACCTGATTATTACTAACATGCTTCACAGGACTGTATGGAGCCATATAGGGTACACCAAATGAACGTAAACTGCACATATGAGCAATGATCATTATCAGGGTAAGAATCATCCCAAAGAAACCGAACGTTGCTGCACTGATCATTAGGAGAAAACGTAACAATCTCGCCGATACTGCGATTGAGAAAACAGGCGTCGCCAGACTTGAGATAGCAGTAAGTGAAACGACAATAACCATTGCTGCTGACACTAATCCTGCTTGCACAGCTGCTTGCCCAATGACAAGTGCTCCCACGATAGATACAGCAGATCCTATCGTTTTGGGCATACGGACACCCGCTTCACGCAAAATCTCAAAAATAATCTCCATTAATAACGCCTCAACAAACGCTGTAAATGGTGTTGCTTCTAGCTGTGAAACAAGCGATATCACTAACTCCGTCGGTATCATTTCTTGGTGGAAGGTTGTTGCTGCAATGTAAAAGGAAGGTCCGACCATCGAAATGATAAACAATATGATTCGAAGCAACCGCAACGCGATACTAATGTCATACCGGTGATACGAATCTTCTGTAATTTGAAAGAATTGATTAAAAACGGCTGGGATGATTAATATAAATGGAGTCCCATCCACCAAAATTGCAATTTTACCTTCCAAGAGATTAGCAGCGACGGTATCTGGACGTTCTGTAGGTAAGATCGTTGGAAAAGGGGTGAAATTCTGATCTTCAATCATTTTCTCAATATATCCCGATTCCAGAATGCCATCCAATTTGATCTTACGGAGACGTCGCTTCGCCTCATCAACAATGCCTTCATCTGCGATCCCATTTATGTACATGATACCTATCCTAGTATGTGTAACTTGTCCTATTGTCATCGATTCCAGCCATAAATTAGGATTTCGTATGCGACGCCGAACCATCGATATATTCGTTGTTAAGCTTTCAACAAAACCTTCACGAGATCCCCTGATTGAATTATCCGTACCAGGCTCCTCTATGGAGCGAACTTCACCGCCTGATGTTGCAATCGCTAGGGCTTCATCCGATCCATCAATCAACAGGATGGTCTGCCCCAACAGCAGAGCATCATAAAGTTCATCCCACTTCAATAGAGTCTTCAGACCACCGATAGGAACAATTTTATCTGTGATCACTTGGATCAGATCATTTAATGTTCTTTGTATACTACTCAGCATGACGTTCATCAAGACTTCCATAACAAATTGATTAATGGTTATATTATTAACGATACCATCCACATAAATAATTGCTGCTTGAAGCTCCTCATTCGAACCTATCGTAAATTCGCGAATGATTATATCTCCACTATTCCCTGTCTTTTTGCGAATCTGCTCTAAATTGACTCTTAATTCTGTTGAATCAATCGGAATTGAAGGGACCGTCCATTGTGGATTGCTTTCAGTACTTTTACTACTCTCATTGCCATCCTTTGCCATTCCCTTCACCTTTCTCTCCATTATTTGCTGATTATTAAGTGATTATTCTACCCATTAACAGCAAATATTATTGGAAGATTAACAATGAAAGTAGGGGCATGGTATGAAATTATTCGTCGTAACTATCCTATTATTTGTATTCGTACTGGCACTGATCTTCATGCTAGACATCATTTCACTCTTTAGCTACCGAGAATCATGTCGAAATTTAGTTGCATCGATGCGCGTAATGACTCCCTCAGAACTCATCATCTTTAATTTGATTATCGTGGGCACAATAACTTATTTACTATGGCCAGTCATTCAGAAATGGCTACCGCAGCAGTCTCCTTCATCACAGGATCAACTACCCGAGCGCGCCGACAATAACCAGAGTAATTAGCAAAGCCATTCTTTTCATAAAAACAAGCCATCCCTTCGCACGATCTTAGGGATGGCTTGTTTGCATATGCATTATTCATCTGTGCTTCATTACGTTCTAGCTGCGTTGTTATCGCTCGTTTAGAGCGCCGCAATCCGCTGCTTGATGCGTGGAAACAGCCCAAAGGCATTTTCGTAAAATACTTTCTCGTGGTGCTGCTCAGGCACGAGTCGACGGACGAATTCCGCATACAGGTCAATGGGCGCGAGCGGCCAATCGGTTCCGAACAACATTTTCTCGTAATGATCCGAATAAACCAGTGCCCGGCGAAAATGATCCATGAACAGAGGTTCGTTCATGAAGCGTTCGAAATGGGGCCGATCGCCTACAACGAGGCCGGACAAGTCGGCATAGACATTTGGATTCTTGGCCACCACTTCGGCAGCGTCCATCACCCACGGATCACCTAAGTGGCAGATCATAAAGTTCACGCTTCGCTGCTGGTAGGCTAATTCATCCACGGTAAGAGGATGCGAATATTTGAGCAACCCGTTCATCGAGTAAGTATCACCAGTATGAATGACCACGGGCACGCCGTACTTGGCAGCCAACTCATAGACCGGTGAATAGATTTTGTCATGGACGAAATGGTGATAGTACCCTGCATATAGCTTAATTCCCGCTACCTCGGGAGCTTGTAGCCGCGCTTCGATTCGGTCTAGCTCCTCGAGAGCTTGGTTCCCTGTGAGCATGTTCGGATTAATACCAACGCATTCCATTAAGAACGGTGGAACACTATCTTCAAGGTCAAGGCTCATCGGATTAGGTGAAGTGGCGTCGGGAAAGGCTCCCTTCGTCTGCTCCGTAACCCCCATTCCAATGCCGAGAACGACGTCATTCTTGTCAAACTCCGCCTTGAGCCCAGCTGCAGTATAATCGACTTTGGACAGCTCTCTAGCTGTTTGATGAAAGCTATCGATGTCCGATAGATGAATGTGAATATCAATAATCGGCATTTGTGGTCTCCTTGTTGTCAGTAGGACTATTAAAGGTGAGCTTCAGTAGGCCTTGTACATCCTCTGGATTTAGGACTATCTCTCCCGTGATTAGGAAGCTCGGCTGTGTCCAAGCGGTTTCTCCATTCAGAAGCGGAAGGCGATGATTAACACCGTAAGTAAACACCTGATTGTTTACATACGCTGAACCCCTCTGATTGGGATAACTATTTACAATATGCAGCATGTCCTTACGCGTAGCCGAACCGATTCGCATGATCCCCTTGGAATCAAGATGGGCTTCGGCTTTCCCAAGAAGGAACTTGCCTTCCTCGGGGACTTCCATCCATCCTTCGGATAAGAGTGGCGAAGGCTTGAAGTAACTATCCTCCGATAGCGAGTAATGTGGCAGAGCCAATCCACTTTCGTTAGTCACCGAATGCAGTACACAGAGAACAGGGACGCCGGGAAGCATAAGGTAATGCTGGTTAATTGTGATCCCACGGTTCGCTTCCTGTTTCTCGATGGAAGTGGTGATTCGTAGTCCCTTCCAGACGTTGCCGTGAACATCAACTCGTTCCACAGAGGCAGCGTTTCTTGGCTCCTGTAACCGACTGAATCCTCCCATTCCTGGAATTTCCACACCGAGTCCTCCATGCCAAGGATTCCACCAAGAACGTGGGACCGCTTCTGGATAGGAGCTATCCAGCCATTCTTCTCCTTTGTGTTTCAAAGAATGCACGAAGCTTCCGAACTCAGGGGCAGCCGCTATGGAGAGAACTCCGTTGCTCACCGAATATATAGGACCAGCAGGACCTTCTTCCATCTCGCAAGTTGCGGTTGTTTCCGTCTGAGGGTACCAGAGACCCGACCGCTCCTGAACGCGATCCTCTCCGCGATAGACGACCCGGATCTTCCCACCGGATTCGCTGTATCCCGGCGATTTCTTTTCCTCAGAAGAGATTTCAAAGCCCGCGGAGCGCAAATCCTGCTCCCTTAGCAACTCAATGTCAGAAGCCTTCCGCTCCGCTCCGCCGTCGTCTTGTACATACAGTTCGAGGCTTCCAACAAGCGGAGTCATCTTAAGTTCGATTAGTTCTGCATGAAGCTCCCCCGGTGCAAAGGGATTTCCGCCGCCAATTGTTAATTCTAGATGATCGTCCAGCATAGGTACGACCGGATTCTTCTGCTTTCGGGCGAAGGAGCGGAAATCCGACCAGTTGATGAAGGTATTCAGTGCAACAACAATCGCCTTTGTCCGTACGACATCTCCGGCGGAAATTCGGCCAAGATTATGCTCCAGCCCAAGTGGGTATTCTGGGCGAATCAGCTTCAGAGAAGGATCCCAGCAGATTCCACATGTGACGTTCTCTTCCTTGCAGAACAGCCAGTTCTCGGTAATCTGGGCACTATCCCAACGACTTGGATCGCCAGAGTAAGCCTCTCCCATGTCTACGTAATGGCCTTGGTATGGGAGGATGAGCCGCTTGCCGAAGAAACCGAAATTCGTCAGCACATACATGTTCTCTTCCAGCGCATTGCTGCTGGTATTGCTGATCTCGTGATGAAACTCAGCAATTCCGTTCGCGAACAGCTTGGCTACCGTTGTTATCTCCAGACCCGGGAATTCTTCCGACTCGTAGAGGGCTCTTAGAACCTGGCTCTCCCCTTCCGAATAGATATTCACTTCTTTGGCCTGCTTCTTGGAGAATTCCTCTGCGAACGGCTTGCCTAACTTCGGATAAGTCCACCAGAAGTTGTGGCTAGAGCCGGGATATTCAATCCACATGGCATTGTCAATCTTGCCCATATGGAGGGAGAATGCACCGTTCACGGCGACCCACTGATCCCCATTTTCTCCACCATAGCGGCCATGTGTTCCCTTCATTAGGATGGACAACTTGCTTGTGAAGGAAACGGCCTTCTTACCAGATGGAATAGCCGTTACCTCAACATCACGTGAATAAAGACCGTATGACCGAAGAGTGAAGGGGACTCGGACAGAGGCTTTACTCTTAGCCGGAACCGTGAAGCGTACCGTACGATCTTTCCATTCCAAGAATTCATCCTCAGGCAAGTCAAAAGCGAACTCCGCTTCCAAGGCAAAATTATTCTCCGCGTTCAGATAAATTTCGGCCGGAAGGCCCGGATATAATTCCCTTGTTGGCAGCTCTATCTTCATCTTGACCGGAAATTTAGGTGCAACACCCATGCGGAACTCAGCACGCTTGCCACCGATGAGCCATTTGCTCACAATAACAGGGTGGGTCTTCTTATCATTTTGCTCCTCCCGAACAGGATCAAGCTCGAAATCTCCCTCCACAATGACCGTTTCTCCTGGAGCGAGCGTTGGTGCAGCGACCAGGCCAAAACGGATATTCTTGTCGTTCTGGCCTTTGATCTCAATCGAAAGCTCAGATGCAGAGCGATTCTTGATGTGGTAGCGGATCTTATAGGTGGAGCCGAATACAAGATCGTGATCTTCGATCTCAGTAAATATTTCATAATCGGGTGTGTCGAGAGCGGTCAGCCCGCGGCCACTCTTCTCAAATTCTGCCCGCAAGGAAAGTTCTCCCTTTTGCCAAGTGTAATCAAAGAAGTCAAAACCACGCTCCCGGCGACCATCCGGCTGGATGGGGAGTTCGCGAGTACTGTCTGCATACCAATCTAGTTCCTCTAAATACGGGGCAAGCGCTTCCGTTTGCAGAACGGTTGGAATGAAGTTCATTAGATGGACGTAATCTTCATTTTGTTCCCAGAAGAATCCGCATTTCTTATACATCGGCACAGCCTTAGTGTTACCTGCCCAAGTAAAAAGATCGAGTCGCGGCCAGCCCGCTTCGACTGTTTTGCGGACGGCGTTTAGAATCAAATTGCGACCGACCTTGTAACCATGATAATCGGGTCGCACATTTAATAGCGGAACATACAACGCACCTTCGTCATGACGGTAGTGAGCGAAACTGCAGAAGCCAACTACCTCCTGGCCATCGACAGCGAGAAAATCATAAAGATTGGACGAAAGCTCCATCTCTCTGCGCACCATATCCTCTGTTTTCTGGTTGGTGCCGCCGCCCCAGCTTTCGTTGCTGCGGTTCCACATCTCAGCGACTGCTCCAGCGTAGGAAGGATCATATTCAATAATGCGGATTTGTTCCGCTATAGTTTTTGCTGTCATTACTCTCAGCTCCTTATTTTCATCTATAGGCATGTATTCGTTATCGCAATAAACAATACTCTCATCATACTATGAAATGGAAGTATTTAACTATATAACAAATACTTATAAATAAAAACTACCATACAATGGCCAAGTGAGGTATTTCAGAATCGAGTTGACAGGGCATCAAATTACCGGTGGTCTATCTCTGAACTAAATTCTACGAAGTCAAGGTTATCGAGAGTGAAAGCCAATCATTTCTGGAAAAAGCATAAGGATTTTGAGCGATGGAATAATTATATTTGTAACAAATAGGATGATTAAAAAAAATAAAAACCCATGTCGATTGACATGAGTTTTTATCAACTTTGATGTTAGATGGTTCTCACAAACCAATAAATTCTTGAACCCATTCAGTGTTATAGGTAGCTATTCCAATTTCGGTGAAGCTACTATTCAGGATATTGGCACGATGACCAGGACTGTTCATCCATTGGTTCATTACTTCCTCCGCGCTCTTCTGGCCTTTGGCGATGTTTTCACCTGCTGAGCGATAGCTAATCCCGAATGCCTTCATCATATCAAACGGGGATCCATAAGTCGGAGACTGATGATCAAAATAATTATTGTCATACATATCCTTCGCCTTAGCCATAGCCATTTTCGAGAGCTCACTATTTAAACTAAGGGACTTCAAGCCTGCGTTCGTTCGTTCTTTATTCACCAGATTCAGTACTTGCTGTACGGATTGAGATGAATTAGCGGACCCCTTAGGATTGGCGGGCTGCTGCGGATTGACCGAAGGTAGCGGATTGGCTGTCATTTGCGGATTGGCGGATGGTTGCGCAACTCCAGCCTGACCTCCTGAGCCTATTGGTGCGTTATTTCTTATGAGCCAATCTAGCCAATTCGAATCGCCAGTAGGTGCTGCTTGTTTAGCCGTAATCGTTGAATTCCCTGCATCCGTTGTGGAAATGGAAGATGCTTGCGTTAAGTTTGACGTTGTAGTGACATTACGCGCATGCATTTCATTCTTTGTTTGTTTAGCATGCATTTCATTCTTTGTTTGTTTAGCAGTTATTTCCTTGTTTGCCGACTCATTACTCGAACAAGCGGTAACAAGTAAGAATGCTGCTATTACGATAAATGGTTTTATAACTACCCCTCCTGAAATGGCAAAATAGTGACGTTATCGAATAAAGTTTCTGTAAAGTTCCTTTGATTTATTCATACCTAATAATAGAAATAACCACCCTTTAAAGGTGGTTATCTTCTTATAACTATGAATTTACCTAGCTCCTTCTAACAATCTAATCCAAATACACAGCCTTACCCGTTTGTGCAGATTCATAAATCGCTTCTAATATCTGTGAAACAACATAAGCTTGTTCAGGAGTTACAACCGGGTCCTTATCCTGTTCGATGGCCTCGATCCACTTTCTTAATTCGATATCAGGTGCACTTTCTGCTTTTCCTTCATAGTAGGCTACTCCGCCTGCACCAAGCTCAATTTCATTGGTGTACAGCTTGCTGAATTTCTCTCCGTTTATTCTAAGACCGTCCTTCATATCGGCGCCAGCTTCAGTCCCGCTTAAGCTGCACTTCGCTTCATGTACGTCCAGTGAATTGAGAGCCCAGCTCGCTTCCAGCATGATCGTAGCACCATTCTCCATCACGATCATTCCAAAAGCTGAGTCTTCAACGGTGAATTTCTTCGGATCCCACGGTCCCCAAGCATTCGCAGCCTCTTCTTTTTGAGACAGCTCATGATATTTGGTACCCAATACGACTTTTGGTTTATAGTTATCCATCATCCAAAGTGTTAGATCAAGTGCATGGGTTCCGATATCGATCAGAGGCCCGCCCCCTTGTTTCTCTTCATCAAGGAAAACTCCCCATGTCGGCACAGCTCTCCGTCTGATGGCATGTGCTTTCGCAAAATAAATATGCCCAAGCTCCCCGGACTCACATGCTTTTTTCAAATATAAGCTGTCTTCTCTGTATCGATTGTCATATCCTATCGTTAGCTTCTTGCCTGTACGTTTCGCCGCTTCAACCATTCGCTTGGCATCTGCTGCTGTCTTGGCCATTGGTTTTTCGCACATAACGTGTTTTCCTGCTTCTAGGGCAGCAATTGAAATTTCTGCATGAGCGTCATTAGGGGTAAGCACATGAATAATATCAATAGAATGATCTTTCAATAATTCTGTATAATCCGTATAGACAATAGCTTCAGCACTTCCATATTTCGCAGCCGCATCAATAGCCCGCTCTTTAATAATGTCACAAAAAGCAACGATCTCTACTTTACTTTGCTTGCTCAAACTTGGAAGATGCTTGCCATTCGCAATTCCACCACATCCAATAATTCCTACGCGAAAGACTTTACTCATATCATTCACCCTCACTTCTAATTAGTTTGCTTGCTGTTTCGATAAGTCGCTGGAGTCATGCCCAACCGCTTGCGGAAAACAATATGCAAATACGTCGCATTCGTAAATCCTTCCGATTGAGCAATTTGTTCGATCGGAAAGTTACTTTCTTCAAGTTTGCGGCAGACCGCTTGCAATCGAATGTTCTCAAGAGCCCTACTGAAAGATTGTTCTGCATTTACTTGCTTAAATACTCGCTGCAACTGCCTGGAACTAATATTGAGCTTTTCTGCAACATTCTCCAAGGTAACCGTTCCTGAATAATTCGCTTCCATATATTGTATCGCGTATTGATACCGATAAGTTAACATATCTCTAACCGGCGCCTCTGTTCGGATCCCGCCTGAATCATATGCTCTTACTGCTTTTAATAAAATGCTGATTACGAGATGCTTAATTGAAGTATAATAACCCGTCAACTTCCCATCACAAGCTTCATACGCTTCGAGAAAACACTTCATAGCTCTGTGATAATCTTGTGCTGGGACCAATGGTAATTGCCTTAGCTTCTTAACACAGGTCTCGGCTTCCGCAACCTCCCAAGGGTCTACTTCATCTCTGATCTTTTCTATTATGTCGACATGTAGACATAGCTCTTCCATGGATTCCTCTACATCCGCCTCTTGGCGATGCATGACACCCGGTCCGGTTAAATAGAACAATCCCTCCGATAATGGATATCTCAGATCGCCAAGAATAACTTCTCCCTTTCCTCGCGGAATAAAATGAAATTCGAATTCAGAATGATTATGGAAATCGATAACTCTTCCCGGTGGAAAGGATGTCAAATGAAATCTAAGAACTGTAATCTCGTAATGTCCCCACAGGATCGAAATATCCAATCTTTCAAGCATATCCTGCTTCTCAAACATCATCTCATAGGGAAAGTTACTCAACGTTAAATCCTCCTAACCGATTGGGAGACTTGCATCAGCTAACCGAATTACACAGCCTTCTTTAGCCGAGCGATTCGCCGCCTCGATTAATCTCGTAAGCTCCACAGCCATTTGAATATTTTGTGTAGCGAGCGTATTATTTTGAATGTGATGAACCCATTGGTGGAATGCGCTTTCACTATTAGTATGCAAGGCTACTTCTTTCCAACCTTCCTCTTTATCAACGGATTTGTTCGTTCTAAGAAGTAGTTTATCCTCTGGTGTTCCGTAAAGAAGCGTTCCCTCGGTTCCATGGACCTCGATCGTAAACGGCGAATGACTATTAACAAACCCAGCCTCCACTACACCAATAGCTCCAGAATTCGTAAACAGCGTCACCACTGCATTATCTTCTACTTCCTTGCCCGTTACATAACCAAAATTAGCACTTACACCGGTCACATCTTGATCTAAAAAAAGCTTCGTCAAATACATAGGATGACAGCCTAGATCAATCAAAGCTCCGCCACCACATTGTTCCAAGCTATAGAAATGATCGGGAAGCCAGTTTTCCGTAGCCCCATTATGGGATAAACGAACTCTAACGTAAGTAATCTCTCCGAGCAGTTCTTGACTTAGAACTTCTTGAATCGATAAGGTGTATCCATCATTTAGACGAGGTAAGGAAACTGTTAACTTCACCTTATTCTCTTCAACTGCGCTTATAATTTCTTCGACTTCTTTATGCGTTGGGGCAATCACTTTTTCCGTAAAAATATGTTTGCCAGCTTTGGCAGCAGCCACTATAACATCTTTATGCACGTTGGTTGGCGCATCCACTATGACGGCATCAATATCCTCTTGCGCAAGCAGGTCATCCAGTGATTCGAAAAAAGGAACATTTAAGCTTTCGGCAGCTTTTTTCCCACGCTCTGTATCTTCATCCCAAACAGCAACCAATACAGTATCCTCATGCTCTTGAGCTTGCTTCGTATAGTCCCAAGCATGCACATGCCAATAGCTAATCTTACCTATTCTAATCGTCATTTGCTTGTGCCTCCCGTATATATGTTATTCTGACATCTACTAATAAAATATCACATAACAAAACCCTTTATTAGTAGTAAAATGCGACAAAACGTATATAATATTACGACATGTAAAGTTAATTACATTCCACTAAGGGACAACGTAAGCTTTATAAATTACCCACAAGAGAAACGACGTTCTCGTCCTTAAAAGACGACAATCGTTTTCGTAGAAATCTAAGGATGATGTATAGTGTGAAACTTATACTTTCTTATATTTTGAGAAAGCAAAAAGACACTACTTCCTCGTTTCTCGTTAGTGTCTTTTTGCTAGTATACTGCCTCTTAAGTTATTTATGGAACTATCACATTCAGTGGGTGTAATTCTCTGGATCAACTCACGAGTTTCAATCTAAATATTCACTTACAATACATAGCCAAACCATATGAATGTTCTTTTAGAAAGTTCATCATTTCCTTAATTAATGCCGAGCCAATTCCTTGACCCTGATAGCCTGGCACAACGTATAAGCTGCCCAATTCCCCCAAATGATCCAAATGATGTTCTGTACAGGTCTGAATAGCTTCGCCACAGGGACCATAGGAAATCGTACCCACAACCGTCTCATTAAATTTAGCGATAAAGAAATAAGTATCTGAGTTAGCCTGATCCAGTGAGGAAAGCGCCTTGTGCTGTTTATGATCGATTTCACTTTGTTTATCCTCTAGTGAGTGACCCAGTCCCTCTTTGTCAAAAGCATCTGAAATTGATTCTTCAAACACCTGGCATGTAGATTCATAATCGGCCTCAGTGAGTGCTGCAATTGTAAAATGATTCGTATTATTCATTAAGTTGAACACCTCTGCAATAATATACTATAAACATTCATATTAGGAGGTTTATATTCATAAGACAACTTTTACTGGAGGTCATCATGAATATAATTTCCTTTCTAATTTATTGCGTTGTAGCTACATTTACACCCGGCCCTGCCAATATTGTTATTCTTTCTTCCGCGCAGCATTCCGGGGCTAAGAAATCTATGAGCTATGTATACGGGGCCACGATGGCTTTTGGATTATTGCTTATCCTTTCTACCCTGCTGAACCGTGTTCTGGTTGAGGTCATTCCTAATATCCTGATCATTATGCAAGTCATTGGGAGTTTATATATGCTCTACCTTGCTTATAAAATCTTTAAGATAGGTTCAATGGAAGACTAGCCGATCTAACTCATTTGAACCGGCATTTTAAGAGTGTGTTTGGCATAACTGCACATGAATACAGGTCACAGCTACTTTGAGCTGAAGTATCCTTTTTAAAATCGTGATTTATAGTATTTGACCATCCACCATTGTCCAGCGCACTTTAAATTCATCATCCAAGAGGACCAGGTCAGCATCAAAACCAGATGTTATTGCTCCCTTATGTTGAAGTCCAAGAATATTAGCCGGCGTAGTCGAAGCCATCTGTACGGCATCTATCAAGGGAATTCCGGTCTCGACAGTATAACGTAAGGCTTCATTCATGGTAACTGTACTGGAAGCCAGTGTTCCATCCTCCAATCTCGCTATCCCCTCGGATACTGTAACATGATGGCCTCCAAATAAATAATTTCCATCACCCAACCCCATGGCTTGCAAAGCATCTGTAATTAAGACCATTCCTTCCGGTCCTTTCAGGTTATGCATCAATCGAATAATAGCAGGATGCAGATGGACATTGTCTACAATAGCTTGAAGACTAACATGATTCTCTTCAAAAGCAGCCACGATTACCCCTGGATCTCGGTGATGGATCGGTCGCATGCCATTAAAACAATGCGTAACATGACTTGCCCCCGAGGCAAAGGCTTGTTTAGCTTCCTCATAAGTAGCATCCGAATGAGCGATCGCTATAACAACTCCCTTTTCTTTCAGAAAGGAAATAAGCTCCATCCCTCCCGGCAGCTCCGGAGCAATTGTAACCATCTTAATGAGTGAACCAGCTTCTTGAAAAATGAGCTTCATTTCCTCTAAGTTGGGATGCCGCAAATACTTTTCGTTCTGCATTCCTTTTCGCTTCGGGTTCAGATAAGGTCCCTCCAAGTGAATGCCTGCAATCTTTGCTCCCACTTCATGTCCTATCACACGTTTAACACTACGAATCATTTCTAAAAGATCTTCCAACGTAGAACTCACAGATGTTGCTAGAAATGAGGTACATCCAGATGCAGCACAAGCACTTGAAACCTCTTGAATACTCTTTTCAGTACCGTCCATCATATCAAAACCATTGGCGCCATGAATATGAACATCTATCATCCCGGGTACTAACAAATGGCCACCGCCATCCATCCGTTCATATTGTCCCTCTGGAATCGAAAAATCCTCTGTATCTATCTTCATGATTTTCCCTTCAGAAATCCACACATTAGCCGCTGGAACAATACGATTCTGAAGCACCACTTGTACATTTTGCAGAATATATGACATAAATATCCTCCTCTGTTTCGTTATCAGTCTTGCTCTCGAGCCTCTTCAGTTTCTTCTGGACATTCAATAACTGTGATGTTCTTCTGATCTAGAACTTCTCTGATCTCACTTGGGAGTTCTCGATCGGTAATTAGAATATCAATGCAATCAAAGTCTAGACGGAAAAATGATTTGCCAATAAATTTGGTGTGATCAGCCACTAAGATGACTTGATCTGATCTTCGGGCCATTTCTCTCTTCACCCGTACATCTTCTTCATATGGATAGTAGAGTCCATCAGCACGGATCGCGGATGCTCCAATAAAAGCTTTATCAGCACGGATTTCACTAAGTTTATCGATAATAGAAGGACCATATAACAAGCGGTTTTTCACATTCAAGTAACCACCAAGAACATAAATTTGCAGATCCTCCCGCTTTGACAAGATCCCTACGTTATCTATCGAGTGCGTGACAACCGTAATATCCTTCGCGCTGATCTGTTCTGCTACAAACTGTACAGTGGTGGATACATCTAAAATCACAGTCTCATGATCTTGGATTAGCTGCGCCGCAGTCTTCCCTATTCTCTGCTTACTCTCAGATTCATCGATCAATCGATCCTGATAAGATAACAATTCTTTTTGTAACTCAGGCATCGATACCCCTCCATGAGTTCGGATCACTACGCCTTCTTGTACTAATCTAACAATATCCCTACGAGAGGTATCTCTGGATACTTCAAATTGCGTACAGATCTCTTGAACACTCATCGATTGGTGTTGTTTCAAATATTCAAGTATTTTTAACAATCTCTCCTCTTGATACATCATGCCACCTCCTAAAGCCATCATAAGTCTTTTTATAAGTACTTACAAGCATTAAACAAATAATAATAAGTAGTTATAAGTAATGATGTACAACTTATCTTCATTGATATTCGCAATAAAAAGACGTTAGCCAGATGAATAAACATCCGGTAAACGTCTTTAATTTCACTCCACAGTGCGATCCCAACTCTTTTGTATCTTCCGAATAAAAACAATTTGCCCCACGTGATAAGCATTATGTGTCGTTACATTGCCCAATACTTCCCACCACTGACTGCCTTGGAATCCTTGAACATCAGCTTCCAATTGTTCTTTCGTAATCAGTTCCTGCCAACGTAAAAGAACTTCTAAAAGTTGTTTTTGAAGTTCTTCGAACGTTACACCTTCTGCAACGACAAAGGTATTATTATTACTATCCACTGGAGGAACCGCATGGACACTCTCTTCTTTATACCTTGTTTGCCAAGTTTCATTCCAGTAGAGCAGATGCTGCACAATCTCAGCAATACTATTGCTTTCTTCCGTTACCTTCCAAAAAGCTTCCTCTTCACTTAAGTCTTTTACGGCTACCGCAAAGGGCACATACCAACTTGGATCATTCGCATTAGCTAGCAACTGGTTAGCCAGAACATCATAAGCATGAAACATCCCTACTTCACCCCATTATTTAGATAATTATGAGCAATTCAGGTACCGCAGAACGTACGATATGGATGTGTGGATTCCTCAGAAGGTGCCGAGTATTCATCTTGTTCAGGGGAATAAGCGTATGGGTTAGAAAGAGCTTTAAGCAACCGCTCCATCACACCATATTCTTCCCGTTGTACCGCCGCCTCAAGTGCTTCTTCTACACGATGATTCCGTGGAATAATCGCAGGATTGCTGCTGCGCATTAGCTCTTGCGAAGCATCTTTAGATTGCTGCTGTCTGTTAAGTCTAGCCTGCCACAGCTTATTCCATTGAGTAAATTCAGGTGTGCCAAACAGAGAAGTATCTTCCATTTTCTCTAAGGTTAAGGCATGGAAAGTATTGGTATAATCCGCCCGATATTTTCGCATCAATTCTAGCAGGTCTTCAATAAGCGCTACATCCTCTACCTCTTCGTTGAAGATTCCGAGCTTCGCTCTCATTCCAGTGAGCCAATGATGGTAAGACCGCTCTTTAAAACCTGCAATCTCCTCTTCAGCAAGCTTGATCGCCTGTTCCTGATCCTCATCCAGCAGTGGCAGGAGAGTCTCCGCGAATCTCGTGAGATTCCAAGCGGCAATACCCGGCTGATTACCATATGCATAACGACCCTGCTGGTCAATGGAGCTGAATACCGTCTCAGGATCATAGACATCCATGAAGGCGCAAGGTCCATAATCAATCGTTTCCCCGCTAAGCGCCATGTTGTCGGTGTTCATCACACCGTGAATAAACCCTACCAGCTGCCATTTGGCAATCAGTTCGGCCTGACGCCCAATCACTTCCCGAAGTAGGAAAAGATAACGGTTCTCCTCAGAATCAGCTTCCGGATAATGTCTTTGTAGTGTGTAATCAGCCAGAGTACGGAGATCCTCCACAGTACCCCATGCTGCAACATATTGAAAGGTTCCAACCCGTAGATGACTGGCAGCCACACGCGTCAAAATGGCACCCGGTTGCTCAGTCTCCCTAATAATCGAATCACCCGTTGTTACCACCGCCAAGCTGCGAGTGGTAGGAATACCAAGTCCATGCATGGCTTCACTGATGATATATTCGCGCAGCATCGGTCCAAGTGCCGCTCGACCATCACCCCCACGAGAATATGGTGTTCTTCCCGCGCCCTTAAGCTGAATGTCTACGCGCTCACCTTGGGGAGTGATCTGTTCACCAATCAGCACGGCTCGGCCGTCCCCTAACATCGTAAAATGTCCGAATTGATGTCCAGCATAAGCTTGAGCAAGCGACACAGTACCTTCAGGAACTTCATTACCCGCAAGAATCTGAACACCATCCTTACTATGTAATGCTGTACTATTCAACCCTAGAGTAGTAGCCAATGGTTCATTAAGAATAATCAATTCCGGCTTACGCACAGGAGTTGGCTTGATTCGTGTAAACATTGATTCCGGCAGATGAGCATAACTGTTCTCAAAGTTCCATCCTAAACCTATCTTCTCCGTCATATTATCTCCTTTGTTATACCATCAGTCTAAGCCTTCATGATCTCAGAATAAATTATGTTAAAATTTAATGCAAATCTTCGCGATGACATATGCCCTTACCGAATAGTTACAAAAACCGCCCGGTCTCCTGCCATTTTGTACAGGGAACCGGGCGGTCTTAAATTATGATGTCCTATATGTTTTCAACTAATTCGGAAGCTACTTCGCTCCACCTTTGGAGAGCATGATATTCAGAATAGTCTTGTCAGTATCCGCCAGACCTTCCTGAACCAGTCGCTCCATGTTGCGGATAGTGTCTTCCACCTCTTCGAAAATAACTCCATCTTTGGTGGTAGGAGCAATATTGTTCATAGCCAGTGTAGCTGCCTGAATCGCCGTATTGGTAGAGGTGGAAATCTTCAACGCGCAGGTTGAATTCGCACCGTCGCAGATCATGCCTGACAAAGAAGCTATCGTATTCTGTATCCCATGCTTGATCTGCTCAAGACTGCCGCCCATGAGATAAATGATCCCACTATTCGCTCCTACTCCACCTGCAATCCCTGAACCACATAAAGGCGACAACCGCCCGATATAATGCTTGATATGCACAGTGACCAGATTGCTCAGTGCAAGCGCCCGAGCCAGCGTCTCTTCATCCTTACCGAGCAATTCCGCCAGAGATATAACGGGCAGTGTACAGGCGATGCCCTGATTGCCGCTACCCGCTGTTGTCATCACAGGCATTGCGCTGCCATCCATTCGAGCATCTGAAGCCGCAGCCGTGGCTGCGATAATTCTGTTCGCTACATCATTACCGAACAGATTCACAGCAGATTGCTGGTTCATCTTCTTACCTACTTGCAAGCCATAATCACCACGAAGTCCCTCATCGGAGATCGCTTTATTCATCCGAGCGCCTTCCAATAGGAAGCTAAGGTCTGAAAAAGGAGCCGTACTTATAAACTCGAAAATCCGGTCAACAGAGCCTTCATAGGCTTCAGTATCGGAAAGACCAGGCTTCCCACAGTCGGCTTTAGACTTCTTGGGTGTCACTTTCTTCCCGTCCAAAGCCAGATATTCTATATAAGTGTGCTCCTTAGCAAGGATGGCAGTCGCCGTATGGTTTTCTGTCTTCACATGGGCTTCAATATATAACTTCTCAGGAGTGTCCTTTATCTCCACTTTTAGCAGTTTTCGATCAAGCAGGTCATTAGCCATCTTCAGCTCATCCTGAGTCAAGCCTGACAGAATTTCTAGTTCCTTGTGAGAGCGTCCGACCACCGCTCCAAGCGCTGCTGCGATTGGTAGGCCTGTCTGGCCTGTCCCGGGAATACCTACTCCCATTGCATTCTTGATAATATTACCGCTGAGATGCAGCTGAATCCCCGTAATCTCTTCCTCGAGAAGCTCTGCCGCCAAGGAGACGGCATACGCAACTGCAATCGGCTCCGTGCAGCCTTCTGCCGGTACGATTTCCTTGTGTAAAATTTCCAATAAGTTGCTCATATATGCATTTCCCCCTCTCTCTCCCTCTCGGAGTCATTTCTATATAGTAACTCAGAGTGAAGTTTCAGGGAATCCTTTTTCTTGTCTGGCAGCTTGTCATAGATCAACATCTTACATGTTTGCGTTTAAAACCAACCCGTCCTTTGTCGACTGCCTTTAGAATATTTTCGTAAGCGTGAATAAATTTGCTTTTTGCCTTATCCTTATTGACTTCAACCGGGCCTACAGTCCTTGCGGTCTCACTTGCCTTATCATGAAGAGGTGAATAAGATACGGCCACTGTATATAAAAAATTGTTCATTGAATATTGAGTACGTTCTGGAGAATCATGAATCGTATTTTCCAACATCTCAAGCATACTCGCAAGTTTGCTTTCGGAAAATTCAACGTCCGGCCGACTGCCAAGCAGCCAGCAGTAACAGCTCCAGCCCGCTGACATTCTTAGCTCTTCACCGCTCGCGATCCATTTATCGGCAACTTCTTGTGCAATATCCGCTTCTGCCAAGGTTACTGCAACAACAAAGTCGGACAGCATATAAAAATAAGCCGCATCCATCCATCGATCATAATCCGCTTCCGTCATTGCATTGGGATCAGCAATAATTCCGGCAAAATACATCGCGTCGTAGTTCCCTGTCGTGTAAAGCTGCTCAGCTAGAGGCTGATTTATTTTGGTTTTCTTGAAGATTGGCTTCATAGCTCCGGTAGCCACACCATAAAGCGGTTCCTTTGCTCCATTGGACATATATATTTTCTTGGTTCGTTCCTTGCCGAGCGCTTCAAGCTCCTGCATGACCATTTCTAGATTCATTGTTTAACACTTCCTTTTTCAAAGTTCTTTTCCCAAGTTATCTTAGGTTTGTACTAGCTAAAGAAAGTGTACTGTATGAGTTTCCTTGTCGCAAGCCAAGTTTCTTTCAGACTGCCTGAATTTACCGGTTCTTATTACAAAAAAGGAGCATCTCCTTTGACATACCACTTCATAAATCACCGCTTTGTGATACTCAACTACATGAAATCCTTATGGGTACGCAAATAACCACCTATATTATAAGGTGGTTATTTCTTTTTGAAGTATGTAGTGCTTGTAATCGAATGATCCTCGTATATTCTAAGAAATTCGTTGCCCTTATCATCCATCAACTTGGCAGCATGCACAGGTGATGCAGTCGTAAAGGTATGACCTACCTGACCCACATTCCATTCGATCCCTCCAGAGAACCAAGCGTTAAGAATAGCTAAATTAGCCGGTTGAAAGACTGGGTTTGTATACAGAATATCTTTATTCGTACGTTTATCTTTAAGCGAATAGAGTCTACCCCCATATTCAGGTAAAAAGACTGCTTTCAATACGTCATTTTCCAATACAATCGACTTCATGACGATTGGCTTTCTTTCACGTGTATATCGATCTTGCAAGCGATAAGGTAAATATCTCCCACCAGTATGTTGAATGTTGCAAATAATGAGGAAATAACTACACATATAACTGCAATTAAGAACATTTCATTTCTTATCGTTATAGATCCCATGTTCAAGTAGGCTTGCAGAATTAAACCAATTACATTCCAATGAAGTACCTCATTATATGTATTCACGAAAAAGTAGGGCTCCGTTGTAAGCATTACTGTCCCCGTCTCCTTACGGGAGTTTATTAAGTCATTTAATGTACGATTAGATTCCAAATCTTTATCTGATTGAAACAAGTGATTGTTACTCGTCAATATTTCTCCTGAATCGTTCATGATGATTTGTTCACTACCCTGTCCCATATTAATGCTTCCAAATAAAATCTGTGAGAATAGATTCTCATCAATACCCATAATCACAAACCCCACGGTTTCACCCGAACCGTATGAAAGTGGAATCCTTCTAGCCAATGAAAGGATATTATCACCGGCTGCCGTATGGGCTGTAGTCCAAATATCCGCACTTTTGTTCTGTTTGGCTTGAGCAAATATTCGTTGTTTATCCTCTGTAGTAAGTTCTTCATACCCATAATCGTAGAGAACTTGTCCATTATTAGTGAGAATCTGTAATGTTTTGATCGTAGCAAACAACCAGAATTTATCGCTTAACA
Organism: Paenibacillus sp. FSL K6-0276; assembly: GCF_037977235.1. Lineage (NCBI taxonomy): Bacteria > Bacillati > Bacillota > Bacilli > Caryophanales > Paenibacillaceae > Paenibacillus > Paenibacillus sp. FSL K6-0276. Next base: position 3,958,696 of record NZ_CP150276.1, read on the forward strand.
CAGTATCTTCAAACTTCTTGTGTATACTACTAATATCAAGATCACTCAATCTATTGTAGCGGAGCAGTGCTTGCTGGATATCTCCATTCAACATGATTTGATCGGCGAAAGTCTCATATTTGGCCACTTCTGTTCCTATCTTGCTTCCTAGCAAGCGTAATATATCATTTACAAATGTAGTTGTTTTAGAGGTAATCGCTTCATTCGATTTATGGTAAGCTAGGAAGCCGAAGGTACACAGTGGAATAATAGCAAGTAGCAGAAATGAAATCATTAAGCGTCGCTGAACTTTTGATTTTCGAAGTAATTTAATCATTAGAGTACACTAAAGTTAGATTCATATCGTTAAACCTCCTAACAACAGCTAATTTGAAGTAACTATTCAACAGTGTACAATCTAGAAAAGTGGAAGGCTGTATACGAGGATTTGTGCCAGAAGATAACCAAATTTGAAAACGCTTACGTTTGTATTGTAATTGCGAAGACCAATATATTCAATAAAATCAACTGAATTACCAATTCTAAATACAATGATACAGGAATCAGGAATCTCTCCCTCATCCCCCTAATATAGTTTAGGAAGAAGGGCGGGATGCACGTGGGTACCAGAAATGAGCAAGAGCAAAGGGCTATCTTTCTAGCTGCAGTCTGCGGACAGACCTATGCGCAGTTTACAAATACAGACGGCTCGTTCGTCGTTCCTTTAGATTATCAAATCGTGGATACGATTGAAGCGAGGTCCTTCAGTGATGTATGGGAACGTTTCGGATTTATTCTGGAATCTCCACAAGAGATTATTATTGCCTTCCGGGGAACTAGCTCGACGACCGATTGGATGTCCAATATTATGGCCTCACAAGAGAGATTCAAATATATTAAAGAAGAAAGCCTTACCCATCGCGGCTTCACTGCTATCTATTCCTCAGCTCGTGATGGGATTATCTCTACAATCTCTAAGCTATCTCCTGATAAGACCTTATACATTACGGGTCACAGCCTCGGTGGAGCACTCGCTACTTTATGTTCTATTGATATTGCGGCCAACACCTCTCACACCTCACCTAACCTGTTCACTTATGGTTCCCCACGTGTAGGCGATCCGGACTTCATTAATGCTTTTAAACGATATGTCCGGAAGAGTTACCGTTATGCCAATCTCTTTGACGTTGTTACCTACGCGCCTCCACATGTTTTTAAGCTACCTAAACGGGAAAAGAAGTACTATTACAGTCATGTCCACACCTTTCTATCACTGTCTTTCCAGAATGGATCTGCAAGTGGTAATCATATGATCAGCAATTATTTCACAGAGCTCTCCAAGCTTCAACCGCAGTACTCCGAGCAGCTATGTTTAACAAATCCTGGATTCTGTCCAGTTGTAAGTAACCCCATCATAAGCGCATCAATTCCACCAACTGCACCTCATGTGGAGACAACTTACTAACCAACGTATAGGTGCCCGTTATTTCGACTTGTTCAAAGGTCAATTGCGGGCAGCTCGCTTGCTTCAAATAATCTAGGGTGTCAGCATCTATAGGGTGAGGCGCCCCCATTCGTACCCACAAGTCGAGAACGCTTCCATTTTGTCTGTTGATCGTGTGTTTTTTGAGTGTATACGATCCTGGGTGAAGATCAGTTAGTTCCAATGCCAACTCTATGTCTCCATCATCTTCAAACACATCGTATCTATTCGTGCGGCTAATGAGCGAGGCATCCCCTTTCCGGTATAATGAATCGATATGCGCATAAGCATACATCAACACCTGCAGGCCCATATCACTGCTAGTAATGTAATATCCTTTTCCTTGATTAATGAATTGGCGGCCTAATTTTCCAAGCAGCTTAAACGCGTAGAAGGCTGGCTTCGGTATACCGTTATATGTCATCAGCCCCAGACCTCCATGAAACATCTCTGACGACATTTTGAACTCTTCGAGCAGATCGGTCGCTGTCCAATAACCCAAACTATGGAGACCGTCCATATTTTCCAATACATTTTTCACGATATAAGCCGCTTTAAAGCATGTATCATTTACTAAATCTCGGTGAGATCCAGTGGCATTCCATTCTGTCATATGCAGTTCAGGAGCATACTCTCCTCTTGCTCCAGATACGATTTCTTTCAATTTAGTAATGACTCGCGATAAATATTCTGTATCCGCTGAAAGCTCTATATTCTGAAACACTATATCCGGATTCGTTTCATAATCCATCTGACTCACATTGGATGATCTTAGCGATTCATCATATGGGTAACTGTGAAAGGAAATAAAATCAGGCTTTACGCCCCGTCTGCACACATCATGCAGAAACCGTGTCAACCAATCTGACTGCAACAACGTAAGGGATAAGATACCAGGTCCACCTACGCGTAGCTCAGGATCTATGGATTTAACGGTTTGGAATGTGGTAATGAACAACTCACAGTAAGCTTCATAAGTATCTGGCCAAAAAATATGGATATCTGGTTCGTTCCATACCTCGAAATACCACTGCCGTACCTCATGAATGCCATATCTTTGAATGTAATGCTTAATAAACTGATGAATCATCTGGTTCCACTTGCCGAGGTCCTTAGGACTGCCTACAAAACTCTTTTTATAAAAAACGGAAGTGGCTCCCTCTCCCGCGAGCTGTCGTGGTAAAAAGGAAAGCTCCAGAAACGGCTTAAGTCCTGAGGCTAGCAAAAAATCAAATAAAGAGTCGCTATAAGCAAAGTTTAGACTGACTTCTCCCCGCTCATTCTCTCCATAAATCATCATTTCATCATCAAAAATACCGTGAAAACGGATATACTGAAACCCTATTTCCTGCTGTAACTGCTTGATATGTCTTTGTACCTCTGCAAACAATACTTCTTTGGCCTTTCCCACCGTCATCAGCTTCTTCCAAGTATGAGCAAGCTCCCTGCCTTGGTTAGACTCTATCGAAATCTTATGGGCCTGCTTATGTAAATGAAGGGGAACAGGTAAATTTGATGCCGCTGATACAGTTTTGTTAGGTAAATATTTGAACAGCGACTCAAACGCCTGTGAGGGATTCATGTCAAAATAATTAAACTGAGCCACACTGTTTTTCTGAACCGCACTACGTCCGTCCAAGACTGTCTTCCGGTATTCACCAGGTGTCTGCCTGTAAAATTCTTTGAAAACCGCATTAAATGATTTTAGGTTCGGAAACCCATGATCATGAGCGATCTGTGTAATGGATAAATTGGTAAGCGTTAAATCTTTTACCGCTTTGTCCATACGTACCGCGTTCACATATTTTGTAAAGGAAGTACCCATATACTCTTTGAAAAACCGCGACAAATACGGAACCGTCAAATACTCCTGAAGGGCCAACTGCTGGATATTGATCGCCTTATTGTAGTTCTCTTTCACATAAGAGGTAATTCGCAATAGCCGTTCACGATGCTTATCATCATGCTTCTCCGGGCTATGGTCTTGCGCACGAAATCCTTGCATGAGTAAATAGGTCAAATTAAGAAGACATGACTGAATACGAAACGTGTACCCTTCTAGACGCTTAATGTGAAGCGACATCATCTCGGCCAGCAACGTTCGAAGCTCATCAAACATAGATTTCACTTCTTGACTAGAGGCTGCTGAATTACATTCGAATGACATCCTTTCGATCTGAGGTTCAATCTGAACAAGATATGAAATTGGAATTTGTAATGCTAGAACCAAGTTATTCTCTTCAGCTTTGATGGCATGAATCTCGTTGGCATTAATCAAGAACAAATCTTCTTCATTTAACTCTGTATATCTATCTTTCGTGAAAAGCTCGAGTTTCCCTTTGAGCACGAATAATATCTCTATGCTATCATGCCAATGATTCGGAACCTGATGGGTACTATGCAAAAACAAGTGGACCGGAAGATGATCGTCCAGCTCAATATTTTCGTAGGTGTAGCTTTGCAACTAGGACCCTCCTCTCACTCTTTCAATATATGTCTTATGTCCTATTATATTATAAAAAAAACGATTGAATAGAACTATCCTATTCAATCGCTTGATACTATCCACCATCTCTATCCATTTTCGTTTACAGACGTGTATCGCTATAACCACAAAACGGGTCAACAGGATTAACTCCTTTAAAGGAGGAACGCCCCACAAGCTTCTCGATAAGTGCATCTACCACATAATTACTTGGTGAATACGCATTAATGAACGTCGGTATACGTGGTACATCGATCAAATGATATGGATTCGCCACAGAAATAAACATCGTTGGCAGTTCCTGAATAAACCATGGCATGTCAGACCCAAATGGAGGCGCCCAATTAATCCGTACAACCGTTTGATTACTATGAGTCTCCAAATTTGAGATATAGACCGCAGCATCGTAATGATCCGTTAACGCCTTCACACCTCCGAACATGGCAGCGAAATCAACTTCATTCTTATTGAATATCGTTACCTCGAAACCTTCCTCTTCTAGCTTGGAAATGAAGTAAGGTGCAATATCTGCCCCTCCGAATGAACCTTCCTCGCCCCCTAGTGTGAACACCAGTAGACGTTTGTAACGTTCCTTGCTAATCGGGAGCATCTCCTGTGTATCCTTCACTAATGTAACTGACTCATCCGCACATTCTTGGGCCCAACGCACATGCTCTTCGCAGCCAAGAACCCCAAGTGCCTCTTTTTCTGGAACAAGTGTGCCTTGTTGTTTCTTTTTATGAAGTCCCAGCGCGGCTTTCACCCCAAGGATACGTGTAACTGCTTCATTCACGCGCTCCACCGTCAGAATACCATTTTCAATTCCTTTCATCATATAGGCAAAGTCTTCTTCTAAACTCTTGTTAAAGAGGAACATGTCACAACCCGCAGCTATGGATGTCGGAACCGCAAGCTCCCGCTTCATTGCCATCGTGAACCCTGCCATTAGTGTAGCATCTGTAGTAATCAATCCATTAAATCCGAGCTTGTTACGTAACAAATCATTTAAAAGCTCAGGTGCTAACGTTGCAGGCATAATCTCCAAATCAGTAATCCCCGGACGCAATTCTCTGGAATAGGCGGGATGAGCGATGTGCCCTACCATAACCGTATGTGCGCCAGCTTCTATACAATCCGCATATACCTTTCCAAAGGTAGCATCCCACTCTTCCACTGAAAGTGAGTTAATAGAGGTCAATAAATGCTGATCCCTTTCGTCAACGCCATCTCCAGGGAAGTGTTTAATAGATACGGCCATGCCATGCTCTTGAATCGCTTCGGTGTACGCCTTGCTCATGCGAGCTACTCTTCGTGGATCAGAACCGAATGTTCTAACGTTGGTTATCGGGTTACGGAAATTATAGTCGATATCGAGAATGGGTGCGAAAGCCCAGTTACAACCTACAGCTCCACCTTCCCGCGCAGCAATGATGCCAAGTTTACGAGCCATTTCAGTATTATCAGTCGCCGCCACCTGCAGCTGCTTGCCGAAGAAAGTACCCTCTGCAGCAGAGCCATTACCTCCCGCTTCAAGATTAGCTGCAATTAAAAGAGGAATATCGGATGTATCCTGCAAGTAGCGATGTGTTTCTTGCACCATCTCTCCGGGTCCGGGACGGAACATAATCCCACCAATTTTAATCCCTTGTGTCAAAAGTGCAAGCTGCGCCTTATCATCGGTGAACCCGATCGGGCAAAACAGCTGCCCGACCTTTCCCGCCAAATCCAGAGATGCTAAGGTTTGTTCTACCCACTTAATCCCCTCATCATCTAGATGAAAAGGCTTTGCTTTCAAATCTACCATTTCTCAAACCTCACTCTCCCAGATTTATTTATTGGAATTCAAGTGTTTAATCAGCTCATCCAACCCTTGCTCCGACATAGCACCTTGACTGAACGCAACCAGTGCACGAAGAGGCATGTAGCGCATCATTGCCATCATCATATCCGAACCATCCTGCATCATGGACATCATCCCACCAGCTTGCGCCATCATGGATTGAATAATAGCAGCACCCTGTGGATCTCCCATAAGATCACCTATTGTTGAATTTCTGGTATAGGTTTTAGATAAGATTACTGTCGATTCAACAACCACACGCTCAGCAAATACGATCTCTTGAGAGGAAGGTCCCACCAAAATCTCAAATTCACCGGTTTCCACATGCCAGTCTTTCAACTCCACGTTGTAATAAGCAAACGCTCTGCTATCAAGCGTAAAGCTCACCAGCTTCGATTCCCCAGGTAGCAGATCCACCTTCGCGAAGCCCTTTAATTCCTTGTCTGGCCGCACCACATTACTGAGTACGTCTTTGACATAAAGCTGCACGATTTCTTTGCCCTGCATAGCTCCAGTATTCGTGACCTTCACACTTACTTGCAGCGTGTCAGTATCTTTCAAACTGTGAGCGCTCACTGAAAGATCGGAGTATGCAAATGTTGTGTAGCTGAGACCATATCCAAACGGGAATAAAGGTATAATCCGCTTAGCATCGTAGTAGCGATATCCTACAAACAGTCCTTCCTTGTATTCAACGGTATCTCCTTCGCCGGGGAAGTTTAAGAAGGAAGGATTATGTTCTAGCCGCATAGGGAATGTCTCTGCCAGCTTACCTGATGGGCTCACATTTCCGAATAACAGATCGGAAATGGCACCGCCGAGCGCTTGCCCTCCAAGGTAGCCCTCGAGCACAGCCTTTACGCTATCAAGCCATGGCATTTCAATGGGCGATCCGTTGCTCAGCACTACAACAACATTAGGCTGAACTTCCGCCACTGCCTCGATCAAGCGAATCTGACTCTCTGGAATACGAAGATGAGTCCGGTCATAGCCTTCAGATTCATAGCGCTCTGGCAATCCGACGAACACAATCGCCGTATCCGCTTGCGAAGCGGCTTCTACGGCTTGCTCAATAAGCTCAATACTCGGCACATCGCTATCAGAAACGTAACCCTGTGAATAGGTCAACTTCGTAGCTAATCCCGCTTCTTCTTGGATGCTGTTATATATCTCATCCAGCCGAGTAGGCTTAATATGTGAGCTTCCGCCGCCTTGATATCGTGGATTACGGGCAAAATCACCAATCACTGCATAGGAGCCTTCACGCTTCAGAGGAAGCAATCCACCCTCGTTTTTGAGAAGCACCATACTCTCTCTGGCAGCAACTCTAGCTAATTGGTGATGTACCTCTATATCATAGGAAGCATTTTCTTTGTTATTCTCTACAGCTTTGAAAATAATAGAAAGCAAGCGACCAACCGCACGATCTAGTGCTTCTTCTGACAATGTTCCACTACGTACGGCATCGATAATCTTCTGATCACCAGCGCCATTACTTGACGGCATTTCCAGCTCCAAGCCTGCAGCTAAGCCTTTAGTCCGCTCATTAACCGCACCCCAGTCAGAAACTACGAACCCTTCATGACCCCACTCTTCTTTTAAAATATCTGTGAGTAAATATGAATTCTCTGAAGCATACTCACCGTTCACCTGATTATAAGAGCACATTACAGTCCATGGTTGCGCCTTTTTTACCACGCTCTCGAAGCTCGCCAAGTAGATTTCTCTTAGTGTACGTTCATCCACAATCGCATCAGTGGACATACGTCGATGTTCTTGGTTATTTGCAGCAAAGTGTTTTAGTGAAGTCCCTACACCTTGGCTTTGTACACCTTCAATATGGCCCACAGCCATCTCAGAAGATAAATATGGATCCTCCGAGAAATACTCAAAATTACGACCGCATAGAGGTGAACGCTTAATATTGACTCCAGGCCCAAGTAAAATAGAGACATCTTCAGCCTGACATTCTTCCCCAATTGCTGCGCCTACCTGCTTGATTAGCTCCCGATCCCAGGAGCAAGCCATTCCAGCTCCCGCCGGAAAACATGTAGAAGGAACACTATCAAATATACCCAAATGATCATTCCCGGCTTTTTGCTTACGCAGACCATGTGGACCATCAGTCATCATAATGGATGGAATACCTAGCCGTTCGACGGCTTTGGTCTGCCAGAAATCTAGTCCTGAGCACATGCCTGCTTTTTCCTCTAAAGTCATTTGTGCAATAAGTTCTTGAATATTTAGTACCACGATCAATTCACTCCTTATAATTGTCTAGTTTCTCTACATACCAACAGAAAGATTGCGACGTTCCTCGAGTTCACGCATCATAACCGGCTGATCCTTGTCAAGACGATAGAACAACAGCAGAGTAATCATAATGATTTGGCCAATAATCGGTGCCCATAAATAGTTAAATGAAATCGCGGCTAATGCGGAATCTGACTGCGCCGTGGAATTAGCTACATAACCACCCATCGACAATATCACCCCACCAAGCGCTCCGCCGAGTCCCATTCCCACCTTAACCCCAAAGCTAGCAGCTGAATAAAGTAGACCTTGTGCCCGAACACCTGATTTCCACTCCCCATAATCAACCGTGTCGGCCATCATTGCAAAAATCAGACCTGCCCCTACTCCCATACCAAGCCCGCTTATAAGTAGCCCTGTCAAAAGCACTGGAACAGAGAGGGCATTTCCCCCAGTAATGGCGATAAGGTAGCCAATAATAGAAACCACTGATCCTATAATAATTGTGTTCCTTTTCCCGATTTTTTTCACAATAAAAGGGGCGATCACCATCGAAAATATCATTAATAATTGCATCGAATTCACGATAGGAATGAGTTCAGGCTTTTTCATATAATAGGTCATGTAATAAATACTGGTCTGTCCTTGTATTGATGTTGTGATCCACAGGAACAAGCTCATCAGAAGCATGATCAACCAAGGTACATTGCCTTTGAGCGCTTTAACACCTTCTCGCATTGGAAGCGGCTTTTCATCAATGGCTTTTACGCGTTCTTTAGTATTCGCAAACATGTTAAGAAACAGCAGCAGTGCAATGCTTGAGAACAATATCATAGTGACCAGAAAACCCTTTGCTTGATCACCTCCACCAAAAGCTTTCACAAGCGGCATCGTTCCAGCACTAACTGTAACTACCCCAATCACGGCGAACACCATGCGAACTGTATTGATCACTGTACGTTCATTAGAATTACTAGTCAGACTTGGCAGGATTGCAGACAGTGGTAGATTAATACCGGAATACATAATACCGAGCACTGTGTACGAAATGTATGCGTATACAAGTTTGCCTGTATCACCAAAATCCGGCGTTAAAAACATAAGTACAGCAGTCAAGCTGAAAGGAACAGCAAGCCAAAGGAAATACGGTCTGCATTTCCCCCACTTCGTTTGAGTGCGGTCAATCATAACACCAATGAACGGCTCGACGATCGCATCGATTACGCGTGCAACAAGAAATACAACAGCTACTGCACCTGGGTTCAGACCAAATACATCCGTATAGAAGTACATGAGATAAAGTGTTGTCATCTGGAAAATCAGATTTGACGCGGTATCACCTAGACCATAACTAATTCGCTCTCTCCATGGCATTTGATTTTCATTCATACTACCATCTCCCCGCGTCCTATTTTGTTAGCGCTTTCTTAATGCATTGTACTGAATAAACTGTCCGTATTTTAACGAAAATAGGGGGCATTTATATCTTTTAGCTGAACGGACGAGTCATTATGAAGATCAGGATACAAATCAACCTTAAAGAGCTTACAGAATAGCAGCATACATGTGATCGTGATAAAAGCACCAAACAATACATCCGTTGCAAAATGATCTCCCATAATGACGCGGCTAGTCGAGGTGCAGATTCCCCATACTACCGCACAGACAAGCATGATATTGCGCCATTTACTAGCGAAAGGCATGAACAGCATCCACAGCATCATGGTCCAGCCATTGGCAGAATGACCCGAAGGAAATGACTTGTAAGCTTCGGATGTGACGCCGTTCTCTTGAATCCCTTGTGGGAGGAACCAGCTAGTAAACAGTGAATAGTCGCCCTCCATATTTCGAAAACGCATTCTTCCCCAAAAGATTTTGAGGACATTTACAAGGAGGATCTCCGCAAATACGATCACGATGGCTGCCCAAGCAGCACGGTTATACTGGCTTAGCGTTTGAACAGCTATACGATTCAATAGCCATTGCGACAACGTTGCAATCAGTACTGCTATAGCTATACTGATGAGCATAACATTGTTCCCAGCCAGCCCATACCCACGCATTAGAGCGATGGATATGATACTAAATCCACTAAGAAGGATGAATAATCCAGATACCAAACGGACCACAATCTTCTTCACTAACCGCTCGTTTCTAACCGTACTAAAAAGAATACTGCTCGCTGCGAATAACACAAAGAAAGCTGGATGCTCTCCAAATGCCTCAAAAAACCAACCAAACTGAGATTCATGTTCGTTGTACAGCGCTTTGGATAGATTCAAATCATAAAAAGTAAATATTGCCATGAACACCACCCATAGCATTAGAAATCCCCATATAAAACGTTTTGTCCCTTTAGTCGTCATTTCCACCACCCCTTTTAACCCTTTTGGAAAACGCTTTCATTTTAAATTATAAAGCTCCTTTTATGGATTCGGATAGGCGAATAATAACTAAAACTAGGGTGGATTTTAACCCTCCTTGCATGTGAAAAAGTGATCAATAAATAAAGCGGGTCGACATTCCATCACCTAAACGGTGAGGGTGCCGACCCGCTCCACTCTTTATTACTTATATGAATATTGAATCAGCTTGGTTGCAACACCTGAACGAGTCAATTTACGAGCGTATGCTTCACACTCGAGCCTTAGGTAATCAAACTCCGCTACAACAATCAATGTTTCAAGCATACCGCTTAAATCTTCTGCCAATAAGGGCGAGAAATAAGGATTCGATGGCTCTGCATTATTTTGCAAATACATATTCAGTATCATTTCGCTCATTTGACCTAAGCCTTGAACAGACGGGATTCGGGACTCAATAGGTCAGGTGATATCCGCCATTACTTTAATGGGCCCGGCTCAATGTTTGGATGTGAAGCGAGTTATCTCCTACACCAATAAGCTCGTAAAGGCGGCAAAAGAAATATCACGCCAGTTCGGCTATCTGCAATGACAGGGGATTAGGCTTTATGGTTCAAACTATTAGAAAAGGAAATAAACTAAAACCACACCCAGGACTAGCACAATCAGTGAAACGATATGTTGTTTTGTATGCTTTAAAAATTTCCAATCAATAAATGACTGAAATCCTAGTGCAATGATTATAATTACAATCCAAAACCACTTCATAACAATCCCCTGTGCGCCATCAGCTATCATTATGATAATTCCCGTAATTAATCCAACAAGTACGAGTATAAGTTTACCTTTCATATTAAGCTCATTACCGTCGTCAGAAAGTTTTTCTTTGTCCGGACCAACAATCCATATCCTTAGAAATAGGTGAGAAAAAGAAAGAATTATTACTAAAAATGGAATGATCACTCCCGTTGCCCTCCTTCTAATTTTCACTTCCCACGATACCATAATAAGGATATTTAATTTAACATTGACAACTTATCGTTAACTTGACAAAGGATCCGCCTATTCGATAGTATGTATTGTATCTTGATAATCAAGATAATCGAATTGCGAGAGTCTTTTTGGAACCTGAATACTCTAAGCTGAAAAGAGGGAAACAATGGCAGTACTAATTCTTTACGCTACAAAATCAGAAGCAACAGAGCAATGTGCAAAAGTATTATCAGAAGAGCTTCCTCATAGTAGGATCTGTAATATTGAATTAGAGAAGCCAAGCATTGAGGAATTTGATAGCATTATTTTAGGCGCAGGAGTAAGAGATGAAAAAATATATAAAGCGATTCGTGATTTTATCAAAAAAAATAAAGATGAGTTACTATATAAGAAGATGGGCTACTATATTTGTAATGAGAAACCAAAGACAACCGAAGAGTTAATCGAGAAAAATTTCCCGGATGATCTAAAAAAAGCTGCGATTTGTATCGAATCCTTTGGCGGTTATAAGGCCTATAAGGCACCCAAGGAAGGTACGGATCAACTTAAAGGTATTTTTGTAGATAAAATAAGAGAATTTTCAAAGAATTTCAAATAGGGAAAATAGAATCACAATTAAAAAATCCGGTTACCAAGACAAATTATCTTGATAACCGGATTCTTTTTTTTAAATATATATTGAATCGTTTATTACTCCTTGATTGTCAATTCAAACTTCGCACCCACATCGCTTACAAATACAATTTTCCCGTTACTCGGAAGTTTAACTTGCGTAAGACCACTGACAGTAGAGAAATTTACACACACACCATTCTCATCATAAACAGCAAAAGAACCTTTAGATGGTAGTTCTACTGTCATCAACTTACCTGATGCTGTCTCAGGTACTTCATACCATCTCGCATATCCATCTGCTTGGATGGTTACCAATGATTGCGGGCCTGCATAGATAGGTTTAATGGCATCCTGTTGTATAAACAATTGATTGCCAACCTTTAAATACTCTACACCATCTTTCGTCTCAAAAATTATATCCGAAAGATCACGCCCACCTAATGTTGGAATCTGCACTGTCATTTCTGCTTTATTTGGCCCAGTTATTTTATTCGAGCCCATATAGCCTGGTGCATCTGGGAACATAGCGATTCCAGCTACTGGCATAATCATGTAATATTGTGAGCTGTACTTCTCGCTGACATCAAAATACAATTTCCCTTGACGTTGTTGCCATGCAGAAGTGATCTCATTGGATAATGAATTCGGTTCAAGCTTCTCAGCTGCATATTGAGTACTGGAAGTTTCACCAAGTCCTGGAATCACCCCGTACCCTTGACTCCAAAGATAGATACGACCATTGCTCTCCTTCACAAAGCTAACTTTACTAGTACCCTCTGCATCTAAGAATTCACCGTTCGTATTATATGAAAATTTCTGAGCTGGTAACGTGGGTACCATAATCGAAGATATACTCAATTCCCCAACTTTACTAATCTCTATCTTCATCAGTTGTGTAGAATCAGCATAGACACCAGCATAATCCAGCATTTCCTGCGGCATAGCCTCTTTGTTCGAAGCTTTAAATGTAGGTGTAGGTTTCAGTTCCTTAATAATCCCCTTTTCTTGTAAGGCACTGAGCAATATTTCATTTGCAAGCATCTGATCGATTGTACTTGATCCACCTGAAGATACCACAGCTGCTGCCATCCGCTGTTCTGGCAACACGACAAGTGAAGTATGATACAGACTTGTATCTCCGCCCTTTGTCAGAGCCTTGATCTCGTAATGATTGAATGGATATAAATTCACACTGTCCCAGCCCAATCCATACGCAAAGGAATTATCGATTCCTTTAGGCCACATTCCACGCTTATATTCCTCTTGCTCCATCGCTTTCACAGATTTTTCTGACAGAATCCCACCTTCCGATTCGCCAGTAAAAATAGTTGCAAAACGCACCAAGTCTTCAGCAGTGGAATAGATACCCCCTGTTCCAATCACGTTAATTGTCTCTTGTGGTAAAGCACCTGAGTAGGTAGCATTGTAGACACTTGCCAGTTGGCTAGAATCTACAGAATCAACTGGTGTTTTCGTATGATCAAGCTCTAATGGTCCTATGAAATTTTGATGAATGAATGTAGTAAAGTCCATTCCACTGACTTTCTCAACAATCAACTCAGCCAACGTAAATCCATCATTACAATATACTGAGTAGGCGCCTGGATCTGCCTTTAGGCGTTGTGTTGCCAAAGTCGCTAGCAAATTATCTTTGGCGATAGGATCAGAATCATTGAATAAGAAAGCGTTTGAAAAGTTCGAACCCCCAAGACCTGATGAATGATTCAGCAGCATTCGTACGGTGATCTGCTTATAACGTGAATCTTCCATCGTAAAATTATTCAAATAAGTTACGACGGGAGCCTCCAAATCAACTTTCCCTTGTTCCACGAGCTTCATAATAGAAGCTGTCGTATACATCTTACTCGTCGAGCCAATTCCATACATCGTTGTAATGCTTGGTGCTGTCTTACTCTCCACGTGGCTATATCCAGATTGGCCACTTACCACGATATTATCTCCATCAATGAGCGCATATTGGAGACTTGTCGTCCCTAGCTTTTCCGTTAAGAATGCTGCCTTCTCTGCCACCACCTTCTGAGTGTTCACGTATGTTTGCGTTTTGCTACTATCCGCTGCTAAAGCATTCGTAGGAAGATACACTACTAAAAGTAGGGATACCATCAACAGGGATATTATTTTCTTCTTCATACATACCCTCCCGCTATGAATTATTCATTCCTTTAAAGGGTAAATTATCCATATGGGAATGTAAAGGAAGTTTATATCATTATCATTATTTAATCCAATAATTCTACTTTGTCTCCGATTCGAATTTGCCCAGTCTTAACTACAGAAGCATACACTCCGAAGTGTAAATCAAACTCTTTGTTCAGTTTTTTCAACAGTGTAGGGTCCTTTTCAAGACTATCAGGGTCCATCGTGATGACCATACATCTCTCACAAAAACTATCTACCTGTAGTTGTGCATCCCCTATACTGAGTTGCCGCCCGATCCAATCCCCTTCGAAAAAAGTTTCATCGTTCAGAGCTACAACGAAATTACCGCGAAACCGTCGTTGATCCAATGAATGTCCCCACGCAGCCTCCAGCTTCTTTAAGCTGACATCCGTAATCAGTAGAATACTAGCGCCATCCACTGATAATAATTGCGGATGCTCAGGCTGGGGATGTGAGGCTTTTAAATTAGACATGGAGATTGGCGTTTTAGTTTGACTTTGAATTTCTCCCAATAGATCTTTGTCCCAACCAAAAGTTCGTCCATCCGATGCAGTTACAAGAATTTCTCCATTGATGTATTGTGCTTGATAGGTAAGCATATTTGGACTATTTCTAGCCGTTATGTAACGCCACCAGCCTTCTTTTGACTCATCATAAAAGGTGCAGAAACGGTCACCAAGCATACCATAAGTTTCAATCATGCAGGTTTCCAATTGCTCACCCGCGAATGACTTGACTGGATAACGATTTATTTCTGTTATTTCACCAACGATTGATTGCACGGCACAACGCCTCCACTTTCTTAAAATGCAACGTATCTTCCCATTCTACCTGATTTGGTTTGACTCTTACATCGTTATTTTCACAGCAACACATAGCTATTCCGACCGGTTCTCAATAACATTAAAAAATGTATGTTTTACTGGGAATATATGTTTTATACTATGACTATTACATATGGTGGAATGAATATGAGAGGTGAACTGCAGTGCGGCCCAATGAATTCCAAAGTTTTGACTTTGCCTTTAATCATGCTGTGATTGGAATGGCTCTTGTTTCGTTTGATGGAACGTTCCTGAAATGGAATTCTGCCTTAAGTACCCTCTTGGGGTATGATCATAACGAGTTATTAACACCCTCTCCATCCGTCCGGACGCTTCTTGATCAGATCCATGAAATTGCTGAGCTTGGAACTCCTTCCTCCATGAACATTCATCCGCATCGATTCCAACAGGATTACTTCCAACCAACTGGACACCTCTTGTCTCTAGAAGTCTCCGTATCTATCATTTCGGATGGCAATGGTGCACCCCTATATTATTTTACTCAATTCGAGAATAAGACGATGATCAGGCAAATGGAGACTCAGCTACAGGATGCAGAAAACAGTCTACTTGAAAAAGAGAACTCATTCCTGCAACTGCTAGAGGGATTACCTCTAACCGTCGTTATTACAGCGAATGGGATTGTTCAGTATGCGAATTCAGCGGGCTTACAATTAATCCACGCGGAGAGCCTGGATCAAGTGCTGGGTATATCTACTACTAATATTGTAGACCTTTCCAATTATGCAATCCTCCAAGAGCGAAGGGAAAGGTATTTCAGCGGTAATACGATAGGCTCTGTCTGCTACTTAATCAATTGCTTAAATGGTCAGCAGAAATATGTGGATGGATTCACATTACCGATTACCTTCAATGGTAACGGAGCATTTATTGGAATATTTAAAGACATCTCTCAGCAAATGCTGGAAGATGAACGACTAATCCAATCCGAGAAATTGTCCACCGCAGGGCAATTAGCAGCGGGAATCGCTCATGAAATCAGGAATCCACTTACGGCTATTAACGGATTTATGAAGTTGATTCGCTCTTCTGAGCGTATGAATGATAAATATTTCTTCATTATTGAGTCAGAATTGAAACGCATCGAGTTTATTGTCAACGAACTGCTGGTCTTATCCAAGCCACAAACGACGCATGTCAGTAAACCTGTGGATTTATTGTCTTTACTGGAACAAGTCACCACATTAATGAATGGACAAGCTGCACTGAAAAACCTAAAGATCCTCCCTGTCTGCGCAGATCAATCCATTTGGATCAATGGCGAGGCTTATCAGCTGAAACAGGTGTTTATTAATTTACTTAAAAATGCGATGGAAGCAATGAATAGTGGGGGAAACATTTATATTCATGTTCTTACAAATGAAAGTGAAACCCGAATCAGTGTGCAGGATGAAGGTTGCGGGATGACAGAGGAACAGATCAAAGCACTTGGCAAACCATTTTATACGACAAAAGAAACAGGAACAGGCCTTGGGTTTATGATCACACAGAATATTGTACATAATCATGGCGGATCGATCACTGTAGAAAGTATACCTGAGCAAGGAACCACTTTTACCGTAATCATTCCAACGATTTTAGAGCCAGAAGAAACTGTGATGTAGTACATAAAGTGCCGCAACATCGTGCAAGAACGCTCCTATTTTCCACACTATAATGATTATATATTACTGGAAAATTAGGTGTAGCAGTGACTCGTGGGAACCTTTTTGACGCTAACCGGTTCATATATTTCTGAACGCAAACCTAAATAACCATTCATCTCCTAGATTACAAAAAGAAGCTCTAGCAGCATCATGCTGCTGGAGCTTCTTTCATTATGGATGCTAGTGTTCAAAAAAGCGAAACAGGAATGATCTTTCTTCCTCCCTTGACTAGGGTGGACTCTAGCATGTCCCCTTTGACACCTCCGAAATAGAGTTGCCAGTACACACCAAAGCGAACGCTGACGTCATTCTTCACTAGCTCCGGTGGTGTAACAATTAGCCACTGAAATTTGAGAGCCTTAGAAATTTCAAATACGGGGTCAAGCACGTTATTGGAAACCATTTCTCCGAAAGGATTGTCATATAAAAAGACCGTCCACCCTTTGTTCTCACGATTTACACGTTTATGCGTCATGATCATCATTGCTACCAGCAGCTGTACAGATTGGCGCTGTCCACCACTGCCGACAGCCTCATCCAGCGCACCGCGATTGATGATCTCCCAGTCCGAATAATGATAATCTTCCGGAGAGGCGTAGAGGAAGTAATTTTCCGTTACCGGTTTATATACTTGAAGAATCGGGAAGCGATTCTGAAGCGCTGCATAGACGATTCGTCCATCATTAATAACCTCTTTGATTACCAATGCTGGCACTTGTTCAATCTTTGGATATTTTGAGAGCAATTCATGGATACACCGATTGAAATAGTCGCTCACCATCGGCTCTACCTCATCGCTTGTTCTTGGTACATTGATATTCTTGTAATTCAGGCGTACCAACGGGAAGGCATAATTATTCTCGTTATGAATAATCATCCGACGTTCCATTCGCTTCATAATATCAATGATTTGTACTACACGATAAGAAGCCCGAGCTACCCACATCTTGCGGGACAGATCCATATCCTCCTTATCGCTTTGAATGCTCTCAATCTGATCCCGTGAACTACGTAACATCGAATCTAGGACTTGCTGAGCAATAGCAAAGTTATCCCAATGAACCGTATTTAAACGATCTAGAATCTTGGTCTCCAGTTCAGAATTCCGTTCGTTCTTGGCAAGTTTTCCGGTTAATGAATTTTTCTCTTCCTTCACTTTTCTGGAGACCTCGTCCCGTCTAACCCAGCTATCCTTAATGCGTAGAAGCCAATCAGCAACAAGAGACTCGCAGCTTTCTCTTACGCTCAGCATTAATTCTTCTGGCACAGTCCGTAGATTAACCCGATCCTCAATATGTGCGTTCATAATCTTGATCTGATTGGATAACGTCTGAAGGAGCGCATCCATTCGTTCCAAAGATCGTTTACACTGGTTAAGCATGATCTCATTCTCTTGGAAACGCTCCTGAATGTCTGCCTCTTTTTGCTCCAGCGCTTCATTCCAAATCTCTACGGCACGCTCGTGTTTCTCTTTGATTCCTTTTTCTACTTTTCGCAGTTCCTTCTGCAAATTCTCCAATTCGGTCTGGCAGCGGATGAAAGAGTCGTGAACCATCTGGTAATCTTCTTCTAACGAAGCCGTTTCCGACTTTTGGCGATTTCTTGCAGCCATAATGGAGTCGGCCGATTCCGTAGGTTCTGTCACCTTCCACCAGTTCACATCGACTTGATTCAGACTGGATTCAAGCTCAGCCAGATTCTCACTTGCCGCTTTAATCTGTGTAGCCCTTGTCCGAACTTCTAACTCATTCTCGGTTAGCGATTGCTGCAGACTTTCAACGGTACTGAGCTGCTGCAAGAGAAGATTCTGCTCTACTGGATCTACAGGTGTGGCTTCCATATCATCCGAAAGCTGGTGATATGTCGGAAATACAATCTCGGGAAACCAATGTTGCAGTCTAGGAAATAGTGCGTATTTGGCATCTCCCGTCCATTTCTCACGCTCTCCGCTAAGGCTTACCATCTGCGCTTCAAGATGTTCGAGTTGCTGGTCTTTACTCGTTAACTCCTTGCTCACCAGGCTCTTACGTTCAGTATACTTTTTCTTCTCCTTTTGATCCTGCTCATGCTTCTTCGTACGTTCAATCCAGGCTTGCAGCGCTACAGCTCTCTGCTCATGCTCTGCATTAAGAGCCTTATTCTCGGAGAGCTCCCGACCGATTCGAGTAAGCGTTCCCTCATTCTCATCCATCTCGTTGCTTAGATTGATAATGCTCTGCTGAAGTTCATTCTGCAGTTTAATAAGAGCATCCCGTTTCGCTGTAATCGTCTTGGTGTTCTCCGTTTGGTATAACCGCTCATATTCCTGACGCACAGATTTCAACTTCGATAAATAGGCTTCAGCATCCTGCAGCACCTGTTCTTGCTCCTTGAGCTTCGTCTGAATACCGCTTTTAAAAACTAAGAAACGATCTGGCTGCAGTACCATTTGTGGCCCTTGGTTAGCTAAAAGCTTAAAAGATACTGGATCTGAAGCTACCATCTCTTCACGGATAAAGATCGGCACCGCTGATTTCAGCAGTGTGTCCTTCAGCAAATCCGGTTTGATTTTATCAGCTTCGCGCCGGGTAACAATCAGACTATAAGGAAGGAGTGGATGGTGCTCTAGTTCTTCCTCACGTTCAAGGTATGGACGATCATTTAAATAGGAACTGCCCGGTGTAGATTGAATCTTGAGCGAATCGAGTGTATCTTTGACCGCGAGAATATCTGAATTCGGCAGCCAGTAGGATTGGTTTTGAAGTTCCACGTCCATAAGCTGATTGTAGTAATCTCGTCTGGAACGTTTTGTCTGCTGCTCCACTTCATCCATTTTTCGGATAAATCGTAGTTGAATCGTATCCTGCTCTTCAAAAAGGCCAGTAGCTCCCAAACGATTATGTTCATCAAACATTTCCAGCAGAACAACAATCTGTGACCATAATTGTGATTCTTTATAGGTCTGCGAATCAAGCAGTGCCCCGAGCTCGTCTACCTCTCGTTCATAAGAGCGATGTTTCTCGCTGAGCTCGGCATGATTCTTATGCAGTGCCAGCTTTTGGTTCTCTGCCTCTTTATGCTGTTCCTCTAGCACTTCCATATCCAGAAGTATCGTTTTGGCAGCTGAAATCGTACGTTGAAGCGCCGCCACCGGAGCATGTGCAGCTTCCTGACCATGCTGAGCTGCGAATGTTCCGAGTTCTTCTGTATATTGACGGATCGATAACGTCAATTCATTAATCTGGATATCCAGACCTGCTAACTCCAACAGGAAGCTCTCCCGCTCCTTGCGCAGACCTTTTTCTTCAGTCGTCAGTGCTCGCTCCGCTGTTCCAAATCCTCTGATCGTTTGTTGCCAGAGGCTAGACACCACATCCCATTGTTTACGAAGCTTATCTTTAGCAGTCTGAATGACCTCTTGACGTTCTTTCATCTCCAGAGATCCTTCGATCGCTTGAATTTCTTTCTGCCATTGCTCAATTTGTCGTGTGTGGAGCATACGTTTAGCTAAGAAATGAGCCACTTCAAGCTTTTTCTCCTGAGTCTTGGAATCGTCCAGCCGTCCACGTGCACGTCTCTGATCATCACTAAGCTTTTTGAACTCTTCTTGTTTCAGTTCCATTTCTTCCTTGCTGCGCAAATACTTTAGATTGTCCGTCTCAAATCGCAATTGCTTCGCATCCTGATAACGACCAGCCAGTTCATTACCAACCTTACTTCGCTCTTCTTCCGCATTTCTCTGTTCTTCATGAATAACCGTATAGATCTGACGTCCACGAAGTTCAGTTTCTTGAACAACACTCTCTGCCTCTACTCCTAGCTTCACCAGCTCGTATAAAGGTGCAGCCATGCCAAGAAACTCTGTGTAGACTTGTTCCCGCTGTTCAAGCATCGGTAGGCGTTGAGCTACTGTCGCCGTGTCAATAAACATCCGCTGCAGCGTATTGTCTTCTTCTCTCAGTCCCTCATTCAGACTGGAGCCTATCTCAGGGATAATTAGCTTTTCGAATAAGTTATGGTTGGTAAAAGCATCATTCTTTTTAAAATAACCTTTGATACCGCCCTCTTCCCCATTGATCCGTCGCATATTGCGCCACTCGGCGATATGGATATCTCGAGTAGCCAGGAAATCATAATATCTTTTTAAATCCGAGCTATGGCTACCGAAAGGTACAATTTCCCCCCGCCGATCTCGCACAAATTGCTGGATCGTTTCAAAACTCGTAGGTTCAGCAGTCTCTTCATCAAAGAGTGGCAACGTCGAAAGGGTAAGTTCAGACGCTTCGCCATAATCTGTAAGTGCGTACAGTAGGTAATCCACTTTAATATCCTGTTGATCCAGCGAGTTATGTGCCGTCATAGCAATACCAGTCGTCATATACTCATTACGCTCACTATTATCGAGGTGCCATTCGATAGCTACGTGAAAGGTGTAAGGTTTAAGTTGTTTTTTATGGTTATGGAAAAAAGCTTCAACCTGGTTCTCACTGTCTTTTCCCCATGGCGTTTTGGGCATTAATAACTGAAATATGGATTGCAGGAGTACGCCCTTCCCACCACCATTCATAAGCGTAATTAGCGTATTAGCCGGCCCTTCTTCGTTGCAGAGGTCCAGAATCATATCATCATATTTCTTGAGCATTTTCTCGTATTTAAGTCCTGTAATTCGTATGCGTTCAATCCGCGGCATTAGTAGCACCGTCTTTCTCAGCTAAAGTTCGTCCGATGAGATTCTTTAATTCCTGATACCGGTCGACATCATGATATAAATACCGCATTCTCTCATAAAGCTCTTCCCGC
Organism: Paenibacillus sp. FSL K6-0276; assembly: GCF_037977235.1. NCBI lineage: Bacteria > Bacillati > Bacillota > Bacilli > Caryophanales > Paenibacillaceae > Paenibacillus > Paenibacillus sp. FSL K6-0276. The sequence goes on from NZ_CP150276.1 coordinate 3,980,158, forward strand.
GGGAATATCCGCTTCTCTGACTCCGAGATGAACACGAGTTTCTCCTCTTCCAGGAGCTTCATGCCTTCATGAATCAGCCCAATTCGTGAGCCTGCACCTCTTGTTAGAAGATCGCTCTCTTCCTGACTCTTAGTTTGCATATAGAGATTAGTCCACACCTTCGACATCGCTTGGATATCCAACCGCCACTGCTGGCTAAACCGGCCTTCATCATCCATCTGCATCCACGCTTGAAAAAGTGAAGACACCTGATCAGATATCTGTATATAGGACATACTGTCCTGCCCGGACTTAAAGTGAGTCTCGTCCTGATCCATCTCAGCCAAAAAAACAAGGATGATGATATTAATGATATGTAAATGAGTTTTGCGCTCAATTCGTGAATATTTATTCTTCAACTGAGTAAAGTTGCTGGCGAACACTGACCCGAGTGGATTGACGAGCAGATGGAGGCGGTGTCCGGAATTCATCACTCGGCAGCCTGCTTCCTTAGCAACATATTCAAGCGCATCATAGGTTCCTGTATCCTGAAGGCATTCAGCAGCCGCGGGATCATCGAGAGGGATTACCTTTTTACGGAGTAATTCAAAAAATAGCCGTGAAGCTTGCTGTACCTGTTCTAATGTATAACTCATGTTAGTAACTTCTCACCTCTCCACGATCGTAATAGTAAATGGACTCATATCCAAGCCAGCGCACCGTACCCTTGAGGCTGGTTCTGGAGCAATGCTCGTCCGCAGTACCTTGCCGCGCAAGCTGTCCAGTTGAGGCTCACCCGCAAGTACATACCGGATTAGCAACTGACATTCATCAGATCCGTTGCTGTTCTCTGGAGCCTGTTCTTGTACAGTAATCTCTGAATGAAAAAACTGCACCCATAGATCAATAGCATCCGGTGTGCGTGCCCATCTGGTTAGTTCTTCAGCGGAAAAAGCCTCCGCAGTAAACGTAAAGCTTCCTCGCTGAACAAGCGAATGGAACACAGGCTTCCAAAGTTCAACGACTTCCGCCCACGGGATCCCTTTAGGAATATATTGAACGATCTCAGTATTTATCTCATCATCAAGTTCATCCATCACAACATCCGGGATAAAGCCAACCTCTTGCTCCTCCCAAGCCCAGGGAAGTGGATAAACAAAATCCTGATTCGGAGCGAACAATCCGCTGAGTAGCAGTTCAAGGCTGTCGCCGCTTGGCAGCCCCTCTTCTTTAACCCATTCCTCCCAGATATGAGTACGGAAGTTAAAGCCGGCAGCTCCCCAGAATAATTCAGGGAAGTTCAATCTTAAATTAGTCTCCACCTCAAAAATGTTCAAGACTATCTCGGCCAGCTCATCGTGTACACGCCTAGAGAGCTCAACTCGTTCGGAAAGAATACGAATCTCATTGAAGTCGATCACATCTTTCTCGTCATTGGCTAGCCGGGCCAGAGAACGATGAATATTATCAAAATGCTTGCGTTCTTCATCGAACTGCTGATGAATTTCTTCGAGTCGCTGATGCCGAGCCACTCCGAATTCACTAAAAATATGCTTCGGGTTGCGGCGTAGTGCATTCCGGTATTCCTGCTGTTGCTGAGTCATCTTCCGCACCCGGGAGATCAGTTCATTCACATCCTGAAGTGCCCGAGTTACACGTCCATGCTTAATATGCATCTGAATCTCGAGTAGCTTGATGCTGATCTGGAACTCTTCAATAATCTCATGGCTCATAAAAATGAGCTCCATTGCGTATTCGGAGAGGCGATAGATCGTTCTGCCACTCTCTTCCCAACTGCTGCGGGTCGCATCCTCGTCCACCGTGAAATACTTATATTTCTGCACGGACATTTGCCGGGCCGCATCATCATAATAATTCGATTCGAAGTCCCCACCATTCCCGCTCCAGAGCAGGCCTTCCACCAAACGTCCTACCGATTCGGTAGTCCCGAGATTCGCGATATTAAAGCGTTCCAGCGCAGTCCAAGCCAGCGTTATAATATCTTCCTTGGATCTTCTCTCATTAGATTCTAGTTCCAGATAATAGACTTGCAACAAGATGCTTAAAGACACCATTTCTTTGTAAGGTTGAATTTCGCCAAGGTTCATGCCAGCCCCCAGATTCCATAGGGGATTCAATCGTTTGTTTCGTTCGCCAAAATCCGACCAATTCATCTTTCTGCCATCCTCACCAAATAAAATAAAACCCATATACATCCGTATAGGGTTCTGAAGTACGCGAATATATGTTTCTATTATATCAATCCTTCGAAGGTTATGCTATTTTTTGTTAAACAAAATAATAGCTTCTATCCATGTATTTCTACTCAGCAGAATCTGGAGTAAATGCCATACAATACTGCTCTAGTGCGCTGTTTGGTAAGGGTATCACCTTGACCGTGCGGAACTGATAATGCTCATAGATGGGTAGATTATTTGGCGTCTGTGTCTCTAATGTACATAGTGCATTCTTCTCGCGGCACTCGGCGAGCAGCGGCATCATAATCTTTGATACATACCTTGCCCACGGTAACGTTCTTGCACTACAAACATATCCAAATGCATATACTTCTGATCTCCAAACATCGATAACCATAAGGAGCTCATACTGCAAAATGGATAATCCTCGAATAAACCCTCGCACACCAATGATTCGGCAAATCGGTAAACACTTGAGAATCGCAAGGCCAATTTGTTTCATATAGTTGACGTTCGAAATCAATGTCCCCGTCTGACGCTCCGAATGGAACACCAAGGCGACAGCTTCATAATCTGTTGACGTCGTTAGTAAATCCGAATAAGGAAAGAGCATCTCAATATAGCGATGGAAAAAAATATTCAATACTCGGAGTCTGGTTGATTCATCAGGCAAAATATGTTGATAAAGTGGATCATCCTTTGCGAAGGCTTCTGCCAGAACCCTGGCGGCTTTCGGAATGTCCTGCCGATGAATTTTAATTAATGTACTACAAATAGTTCCACCTCATTTAGTTACTTTCGCGATAGGCTGGGTTAGTGAACAAGACATCCAAGAATATTATAACTTGTGTAGTCAAGTCCACATGAACATAAAAAAGCCAGCACCTTTAGGCACTGGCCTCCGACATTCTATTTTATAGCCAATACTACTTCTTCCGTGGTCCGAATCTTGCCGATCCTAGGGAAAATGGTTTTACACACATAGTCATGCTCCTCTTTTGTAGAAGCAGTCATTGCATCTTCCACAAAAAACTGGTTGTAACCAAGCTGATAAGCTTCTCTAGCTGTCGTGTCTACACCGATTGATGTAGAAATACCACACAATACAATCGTATCTATACCACGGCGCCGTAACTGTAAATCAAGATCCGTTCCGAAGAATGCCCCCCACTGACGTTTAGATATCACATGTGCATTTTTGAAATGATCTAATTCCGGCACCAAGGTATCCCAGCCTTCAGGAAAGGATGCTGCATTCCTGTTCAAATCTGTATGAGGTCTTAACATATCTTGTCCATCTAACGAGGATACTTTTACAAGTACTACAAATGCACCTTTTTCAGTGAAGGCTTGGACTAAACTGCTGCCTTTCTGAACTACCTGCGTACTTGAATGCGGAGCTTTATTCGGGCTGTGAACAATTCCATTTTGCAAGTCGATTACAACCAGTGCCGTTTTCTTTGTATCAATACATTCAGTTTCTGATCTCTTTAAGTCTTCCATTGTCTTCTCTCCCATTTAAGCTTAGTTTTTTATACACTTTAAAATAAACCCAGCCTGCATTTATCAATAACAAAACACTTGTAATAAAGAATATATCTCGGATCCCAAACCAGGCTGCCACTTGCCCACCTAGAACCGAACCCGTAAATGTGCCTAGATAACCTGCCGACATGTTAAAGCCAAATACTCTACCTGTAAGAGAATCCGGTGTGATTTTCTTAACGAGGATATTAATAGAAGGTATTAACCCACCTGCCGCTAATCCTAGTAGAAAACGTAGACCCATTAACTGCCAAGGGTTCTGAACAATCGCTTGTGGGATGAATAGAAGTCCTGCAGCTATAAGCGCAACTAGTATAACTTTTTGAGCACCTATTCGGTCAGACAGCTTGCCAAGCCTTGGAGCAGCAATAATGTTAGCCAGCCCTGAAGCTGAGAATGTCATCCCTGCAAGCAGAGCCACATGACCAGCACTCTTGGATAGCTGAGTAACATATACCGTAATAATCGGTTCTACAGAGTATAAAGCAACAGTTAGAATAAAGAAGGTCACAAACAAGGTAAGCGTTAGGCTTTTCTCTGGAACACTGCTCCAGACCTCTTTGATACTAAGCGTCTTTTTATCTTCACGATGAAAAGATTCCTTCACGAACAAAGCAGTTGTAATGAAGGCAATCAGCATCAGTCCACCCGTAATAAAAAATGAACTTTGTAAACCCATGCTCTCTGCAATGAAACCACCAATCGTTGGGCCAAGCAAAGATCCAGCAATACTAGCCGTTGAAAGGGTCCCTAAAGCATATCCTGCATGTTCCTTATCCGTCTGAGTTGCAATTAATGTTGTACAAGCTGTACTATAACCCGTAATCGTGCCCTGTAATAATCGAAGCGCAATTCATACATACACATTAGGTGCAAAACCCATACAGCTTATCACGATCGCCATTCCAAGACTTGCCCGCAAAAGCATTGGTTTCCGTCCGAACCTGTCTGCCGCCAGCCCCCAAATAGGTGAAAATATGGCTGAAACGATAAAGGTAATCCCAAAAGCAATGCCAGAAAACTGAGCAACGGAATCGGGATTGTCAACGCCAAGATGCTTAATATAAAGCGGTAATACAGGCGCGATCTGGCTCATACCTACACCCGTTACAAACATACCAAACCAGCAAACGATTAAATTCCTCTTCCACATGGACATAAAAAAGCCTTCCTTCTGCTAACAATAACAACCTCATATTAACAGTCAGATTGGCTCTATACCATGCATTATTCTAAACTCCATGGACATTTTTGCTCTGAAATTCCGAGGGACTGATACCCGCCATTCTTTTAAAAATTCTGCTGAAATAAAATTCATCCGTAAATCCAAGGGCTTGCGCAACCTCTTTGATTTTTATGTCCCCTTCGAGAATCAGCTCTTTGGCTTTATCGATTTTCATTTTATTAAAGAACTCAATGATAGAATAACCTGTAATCTCTTTGAACGCTCTCGACAAATAAGCAGGTGACAGCTGCACCATGTCAGACAATTCACCCAAGGTCACTTTATGATTTATCTTTTGATGCATATAGTTGATGATTTTTTCCACCTTTAAGGAAGTGGAGTAATTTTGACTTTGTTTTTGTGTATTTTGAACAATCGCGATGATTAGCTGCTGTAATAAAGTCTTTGCTACAAACTCATATCCTGGCAGTTTAGTATTCCAGCTCTGAATCATTTTACCGAAGATATCTCCCACCTGATAATAATCCTTCAATTCCGTTACATCTTGAAGATGGAGTGTCTCCACATGACCATTAATTCCCCATTTCTCCTCGTTCATGCTCACCTTCGCATAGTTGAAATGAACGGGTTCTAACAAGCTTGCTCCAATTTCTCTTGGGGTCATTGAAGAATCTGTAGTTACAATACAGAATGTGAAAAAATAAATTATTTATATTCATAAAATCCCCCATATGTAATAGATCTTCTATTCGTGAGCTAGTACCGAGGAATTATTAACATGATTGTTCTTTAACTTGACATGTATGAATTAATTTATGTAATATGAACAAGCCATAACGTTGATATATCATCTTTTTTTCATTAGGAGTGATCATATGGATTCCAAAGACCCGCTAGGTTTAGTTATTCGCGATTTACATTTAGAAATAGCCAATTATTTAACAAAATTGCTTGCCCCTGTTCGACTTGCTCCTGAACAACATTTACTTATGGCTTTGTTGCTTGAGAAAGAGGGTTTATCTCAGAACGAGATTGCTAATAAACTTGGGAAGGACAAAGCCAGTGTTGCCCGGATGATCGCTAGCTTAGAAAACAAGGGTTACATTCATAAAGTAACAAGTACGCAAGATCGTCGCTCGGTAAATGTTTTTGTAACAGAAGAAGGCAGGAAATTAGAAGCTACAATAAATGAGGTGACGATTAAATTAAACGAAGTTATCGCGACAGGATTATCTCCTGCGGATTACTCAACGCTAAAGACTTTGTTAACTCGTGTGCAGGATAATGTAAGAGAGGCATAAAAGCATTTTTCTTACCCTATAGTTGACATATCATCTATTGTACAAAAATAATGCAAATCCATTTCTGAAAAGAGGTTTATCCCTATCATGGAATCAACAGCAACTGTTCAAGTTAAACGTCCCGCCCTAATGGCCTTCTCACTTATGCTAGGTGCATTCGTCGGACTATTTAGTGAAACCGCCTTAAATATGGCTTTTACCAACTTAATGGATGAATTTTCAATCAACGCCTCAACGGTTCAATGGCTAACAACAGGATATCTACTTGTATTAGGAATCCTCGTTCCTGTATCCGCCCTATTAATGCAATGGTTTACCACTAGGCAATTATTCACAGCTTCCTTGCTATTATCTATCGTCGGTACATTAATGGCTGCCCTCTCCCCTAATTTCACTTCATTATTAATTGCGCGTTTAGTGCAAGCCTTGGGAACTGGTTTGTTGCTGCCCCTAATGACGAACATTATTCTTATTATTTTCCCTGCACATAAACGTGGAACTGTCATGGGGATGATGGGACTGGTCATTATGTGTGCACCGGCCATCGGGCCAACTTTATCTGGTTTGATCGTGGATCATTTGGGCTGGGAGTTTATCTTTTGGATCAGCTTACCTTTATTATTATTTACATTTGGATTCGGATTAACATTCATCAACAATGTAGCCAACATCTCTAAGCCTAAAATAGATATTTTATCCATCCTGCTTTCTACTTTCGGATTTGGTGGCATCGTATTTGGATTTAGCAACATCGCTGATCATTCTTTAAGTGAAATCATTGTCTATCTGCCTCTTATCGTTGGTATCATCAGCTTAATCCTGTTTGTATTAAGACAGTTTAAGTTGGAAACGCCGATGCTGAATTTACGAGTGTTTAAATATCCCATGTTTACAATAGGATTGATAATGGTCTTTTTAGGAATGATGATCATTTTATCCTCTGCAATTTTATTACCCTTATATTTAAAAGGAGGTTTATTGTTATCAGCGACAGCTGCAGGCATTCTACTCCTTCCAGGCAGTGTGATTAACGGAGCAATGGCTCCAGTTACTGGTAGAATATTTGATAAGTTCGGCCCGAAATTATTGCTGCCGCTTGGATTCTCCATCGCAACAATTGCAGGTTTTCTATTTACAAGCAACTCTACTGAAACCAGTAGCCTGACCTTTATTTTAATACACTGCGCAATGTTTATCGGATTAGCAATGGTCATTATGCCCGCTCAAACCAATGGCTTAAATCAATTACCCGTGAAATACTATCCGGATGGGGCTGCTGTCATGAATACACTTCAGCAAATCGCAGGTGCCCTTGGTACGACGTTCGCTGTTACGCTAATGTCTAGCGGACAAACACGATTCGCTAGTACACATCCAACCGCTGCACAGCCTGAAATTTTAACCGCTGGAATTACACATGCATACTTATTTATCGCAGCAATTGCAGGTATCGGATTGATTTTATCGTTATTTGTTAAGCGTGCTAGAGTTTATTAATTTTATCAAAAAAGACAGTGGACATTAGCTGTCCGCTGTCTATATTTTTTCTGTTTTTAGTTATGATATAAAGTGATCCGTCTACCTTGTATTCAGCATAAGTAATGTCCTCAACGCTTTTATAACCTTGCTCCCTGACCCATTTCTGAATCTGCATCTTATTCATCGGTCTGCCACGCATGGAATCTTCCAGGAGCCTACCTTTATCAATAATTGTAATGGAAAAAGCAGAAGACTGCTCCGACTGCTCATCTTCAGACTTGCGCATAACCGACAGAGAGCCGTTCGTCTCGAGCAGGGCATACTTTACTTCACTTAGAGAAAAAATATTTTGTTGCCGCAGCATGAACAGTAGTTGGGTTAACTCAATATCGTATTTCTCCATCAAATCCTGATTCACTTTGCCATCGTCAATTAGCAACACCGTCCGACCTTCCGCCATGTTCCCAAACTTCACAAAATGGGTAGTCGCCTTTTCAAACAAATAAGCCAAGGCAGTCCAGATGAATAGAGCAAACAGCAGATGCCAGATCTTCACCTCATCATCGTATATTGTATTACCAACAAATTCACTTAAAATCAATGATGATAGGAAATCGAGTGGTGTCAATTGGCTAAAACCTCCATAGCTGCACCTCCCGATGGATTCACACAGGCTCGTAGCCTTTTTACACAAAATCCAATTATGAGAGGTATTACACTTTCCTAGTTGAGTATAAACATTAACAGCTATAGGTGCTCTTTGGCATGTTTTCGCTTAAGTAGGGATAGTTATTAGAAATGTTGTTCCTTTGCCTTTTTCACTATCGACTTCAATAGTTCCTTTCACTTTATCAATGGTACTGTAGACCATAAGCATTCCCAGTCCTGTCCCTTCGGCTTTGGTCGAATAATACGGCTTACCGAGACGCGATATTTCATCCTTAGTCATGCCAACTCCGTTATCCTTAATACTGATCATTATATTTTGCTTTTTTTCAGATATATTGATAAATAGTGTGCCGCCTTCTGTGTCCTTCATCGCTTCAATACCGTTTTTATACAAATTAATTAGACATTGCTGAATCTGGTTCCGATCGTAACTTTTATTTAACGAATTATTAAAACTAAATTGGACCTCTACTTTGTGCATGGTGGCAAAAGGCATGATGATATTTTTAGTATATTCTGATTCTGCCTTCATGTTGGAGTAAACCATATTGTCGGATTGTGGCTTGGCAAATGAAAGATAGTCACTCACAATTTTTTCAGCTCTCTGTAGCTCCTGTAAAGATAACTCTATAAATCCCTTCTCCTCTTGAGTCATCGTTTTCGATTTATTCAACAGCTGCAAAAAGCCGCTGGTCACCGTAAGTGGATTTCTTATTTCATGTGATACGCTAGCTGCTAACTCGCTGACGACATTTAATCTTTCCGATTGCATAATTCGATCGCGATTCTTAATATTGGTGATAATCTTTTCTATTAAAATCATATTGATACTCATCACTCCGACATGCGTCGTAAAGGCATTCAAGGTAAGAATCCAGAATTCTCTATTTAACGTCCCCTGTGCAAAACTTAAAATTAATAGGTAAAATCCCATTGTTAGAAAAGCAATCCCTGTTGCCGCGATGATGCGACCCTTTGAATCTAGTTTTAAGAACCTTTTACTATATAACGGTATCAAAATCAGGATTGCAGTGGCAAAAAGAAAAGAATGTAACGTCCCCTCTCCCCCCACATAGAATCGATAGATATTTAAAATGATATATAGGGGTAGAACGCTCATGTATCCACCAAAAAGAGCCACAATAATAAACGGGACATATCTCAAATCAAAAATATAGCCAATATCGAGTTTAAAAGGTTTGGCTATACAGAGACACATGGTCACTGCCGACAGTAGAACTAGAATCTTACTATTGTAAGCAAAAGCTCGATTCTCAAAGAAAATCAGAAAAATTAAGATTGGAAACAATAAAAACAAGAAATTCAAAAGCAAAGTCTCAAACAAGGGATAACTTCCTTTCAGCCTAGTGTTGCTTAAATAAAGATTTTGATAACGTACTGGAAAAATACGCTAAAGTAATATTATAAGTAAAGTCCATCCTATTAACTATGTATTTCTCAACCATTTCTAAAATAATATTAAAAAAAGCACCCAATGGATGCTTTCATGAAGCGATCATATTCATACGGTTGATCTAGTGACTCTTTTCTTATTGTTTTGCTGTTTGTAACACTCTTATGATGATCGATGTTAGTAATATTCCTAAGCATGTCCCTGTTATAGGCGAAACCACAAGAATACCGATTATATTCCTGCTCGAACTAAAAAGTAACTTCATACTGGTTAAAGCAACTGCTACAACAACTACTGATGTCCAGAACATATTTTTTTGTTTCGTAGATACCACTGGTATTGTCGTTACTGTTTCATGGTGTCGATACAAAGAACTACCTATGATCCAGGTTATCATGAGTAATCCGAATACCGAAAAAGAATGCTGCAGTATTTTATAAAGAGGGAAATTATAAATCATTAAATCTCTTAGTGGAGGATATAGCTCTACAAAATAACCATTAAAATGTGTAAATCCATCGATGAACACATGAGTTAAGAAACCAATAATCACAGATAGGCTAAACACTACCCAGCCCTTAGAATTCAAACTCCACTTGCTCAAGGTATTGTATGCTCGTTGATCAATATTATAGTTTGAAGGAAGATGCAATACTAAAATCTCTTTAATTATAAAATGGAAAATCAGTGCAATGATCACACACAGCGGAATCGCCTGCAAAAATAGTCCTGTTACAGAATGCCCTATACTTTGATAGGGCTCAAGCATAATAAAATATTCAAAATCAGGCGACATACTTCCTAGTATTAAGCCTGTAGCACTAAAATATTTTGGTTTCACATATTTAAACGGAAGTGCAAAAATAGGATGAGCAAAAGTAAAAGGCATAACTATCTCCTAATGTTTATTATAATTTCTTAGCAACAAAGGTTATACAATCTGTTGTCAGTTTTACAGTTTGTCCTTTTCTTTCAATTTCATATTCTAATTGTTTTACAAGTCGTTGTTGAACTTCCCATCCAGTATACTGATGAACTAATAATTCCATCATTTTTTCTGTAGATAAATTCACTTCAAACATTGGATCTAATTCCTGTCCATTTTCAAGGTTTACCTCTTGTATGTTCGATCCGATAATAATGCAATTGGTCCCATTTGTTTTTGTTCCACAAATCATTTCATTAAGTTTTCTGTGAAGTACCTTTTCCGAACTTACATGTTCCAAGGAAGACACTGCTAAAATAATGTCATACTCCTCTTGATCGATAACGAAATGTTCAATGTCTGATAATCTTGTCACAATAAAGGGTTCGACCCCAAATTTCTGACTATAACTCTCTAATTTTTCTATGGCCGACTCCAATAAATCTACGCAAACAACCTTGCCATTCCTATTTTTCATGGATTCCGCTATGGGTATACTATTCCTACCGATCCCAGATCCTAAATCTAGTACACTTAAGTATTCTTGATCGGTGTACTCTTCTAAGAGATCGATTACCGATTGTACGGGTCTATGTAGCCAGGAACCTGGTTCGAACAAATTATAACTATCGTAACACATATCATGATATTTCTTCTCTTCCGTCCTAATATTCGCTACTCTGTCCATATCACACCTCGAGCTTTCTACATCAAGCATGTTTATTTTTCTCTAGCCGTTCAATGAATTCATTTACCTGACTTCTTGTTTTTAAAATAATGACCTGTTGATTTTCTTCTATCTGTTCAAGTTTTTTATTGTGTTCATTCGAGTGCTTCTTTTGTAATTGAGCTGTTGGAATATAGATAATAGTTATAAACCGTTACTTGCAACTGAAGTAACGGTTTCTTTCATTCGTATGAAACATCGATCAATACATGAAGGTTTGTTCCAAAATGTACATTAAACTATACAATTATTTCCCTAGAAATCCACCTTCAGATTTTATCACTTGTCCCGTAATCCACTGCGAATCATCACTCGCTAAGAAATTAATGCCTTTAGCTGCATCTTCTGGTAAGCCGATTCTTCCCATTGGAAACATAGGCAAAAAGTGAGTTTTCATCTCATCCGTTATCCAACCAGAATCCGTAGGACCCGGATCAAAACCATTGACTGTGATATATAGAGGTGCCAAACCAACAGAGAGTGGTTCGATCAAACCAATTAATGCACCCTTTGTCATTATATACGCCAAGTTATCAGGATCGGGGCCTTTTGAAACCATAAAGATGATTCTACCTGGAGTCCCCTTTGAATGATTCTTTTCAAACCTTCTGGCAAACTCAGTGCTGAGTAAAACCGTTCCACGATTGTTTACTACATAATGTTGATCTAACGATGTAATACTCAGGTTCTGATAATTCGTAGGTACGCAATAAGCTGCATTATTAATCAAAATCGAAGCATTTCCTAAAGATTGCTCTACCTGATCCATAATCTTTAACGAGATTTCAGGATTGGCAAAATCTGCTTCCATATGCCCTGCTCTGACTCCCAAGCTTTTCAATTCCTTGCACAGTTGTTCTGGCCACTCCTTTTCTCCACCATTCCCTTCTTTTTCATCAAAAAGATGCCAATGTGTAAAGAAGATATCTGCACCCTGACTTGCAAGCGAACGGCATATCGCTGTTCCGATCCCCGTGGATCTGCTTGCCCCAGTAACGATTGCTATTTTATTTTTCAATGAGTTCATCAATAATACCTCCATTCATTAATTAAGAGGATAGGTACCCTCTCTATTTTGCATAGCTGAATAGCTTTGAATGATTTTCAATACGCATTCGTCTATGGACAGCTTATCCGTCTCTACGATAACATCTGGGTGTTCAGGCTCTTCATAAGGAGAATCAATACCAGTGAAACGATTGATCTGCCCAGCTCGCGCTTGTTTATAGAGTCCTTTCGGATCTCTCACTTCACACACTTCCAAGGGACATTGAACATATACTTCCAAGTACGATTCTCCAATCAGAGAACGGACTTTGTCTCGAGTGGAGCGATACGGAGAGATCGAGGCGACGATCACATTCAAGTTCGCATCAAGCAATATCTTGCCAATCTCGCCAATCCTTCTTCCTACTTCCAATCGATCCTTTTCGCTGAATTGAAGATCCTGATTAATGCCTCTCCTCAATATATCACCGTCCAGAATATAGCAATTCTCAATGTGATTTTTCAGTTCCTCAGCAAGCGTAGATTTACCTGAACCCGATAGCCCAGTTAGCCATATCATTTGATTCATAGACATATACCTCTTCCTGCTAGATTCTATTGTTAAACTACTTTGTATAGTTATTCTAGCTTAAACACAATTCCAGTGCCTGTCCCATCCTTCTTTAAGGGAACACTAAATTCCTTGAACTCTAATTTAATACCGGAGATATCGTCAGGGAGCGGGGGAGATACTACGTAGTTATAGGCTGCATGTCCTGATGAACTTCCGCCATTCGTCATTCGACAGTCATACGCTTCTCCTATATACAGCTCAAAATGGTTAGGTTTATTAGCATATAATTCAGAGGTAATATCCCAATCCATACTAAGCGTGATAACACTTGCATTACTGTATTGCCGTATAGAGGTCAGCGTATAGAAGAACTCATCTGCCTCAATAGATTGTAGAACAGCAATATGTTTTCTAAAACCAGTAGGCTCAACCATCGGTTTAAAATGATCTTCACTAAATAACGTCCCAAATACAGCTTTCAAGAAATCCTCGTAGAGTTCAAACTTCGCCGCCCAATCAGAAATATACTCAAAAGGAGGGAATCCTGGATTATTATCCGAACGTTCCTTACGTTGTTTTATTAGTGCACAAATCTGCTCATCGATCTCAATAATTTGTTGATCATAATGCTCAGTGGGGCGTATAAATGTCATGTGTTTCATCTCAGTCCTCCTTATTGCATTTCTTTGAATTCATATACTCATTAGACTAGCGTTACTTCGACAAATTATTTTATACATTTAAACACGAGAAAAGTGGGATTCTCATCCTTCTCTTATACTCTCCTTCACTATTAAAAAACTGGGAATTTGGCTTACATTCTCTAATATCCTCTATCTTAAATCCAACATGTTTCAGTGACTGAAAATACTCTTCAAAAGTTCTATGGTACTTAACTACACTTTCTCCAATCCAAGGCTCCATTCTCTTACCGACTTCAAAATAGTTATCGACGATCCAGTCCGACTTTCTTTCTGAAGTTGTTGCACTATTCATGGATGATGTTAGAACCGGATGCTGTACACTAAAAATAAACTGACCATTAGGGATAAGCGCACTACGGATACTATCAAAGATTGGTTTTAGGTCTTGTAAATAATGAATAGCCAACCGAGAGATTACCAAATCATATTTCTCTTTTGGGTAATTCCAACTCTCCATAGTAGCATAGTGAATCTTACTTTTAGATGTATTTAACAGTTCTTTTGCCGCTTTGACCATATTACTTGAACCTTCCACACCTTCGTAAAAGTTACATCCCTGCTCAAGCAACTCATATCCGAACTTAGCATCCCCGCATCCTAAATCGAGCATCTTTTTCCCAAGTACATCGCCCATAAGATCATATATAACCGGCTTTTCAATAATGTTATTTGGGCTATCCTCTCTGTTTCTTCTCAATAAATAGTTATAGAAAAAATCCGCATTGTCATACACCGATGACCCTTTGTAATCCAAAAGAATACCTCCTTACTGTTAGAAAATACTTTTGGGTAATTTTAGCATTTAAAACAACCTTATACTACCGATAATCTCATTTAGCTACTTAAACCTATCATTAAAAAAACACCTCGATGGTAACATTTTTTAGAATGTAACTTGATGAAATATATGATCCTCCACTTGATGTGGTGCTTAATTCCCTACCCTAAATGTTGTTAAACTCTTTCTCAGCAGAAGCAATTTGTATATAGCATTAGAAAAATCTATCAACTTAGAATTAATAACTTCAAAAAATACGGTCAAGGAATTGGCCGAGAACCTGGCTTGTTTCTCAGCTTGAATCAAGGTCTTTGTTTCATTGGTGAGAATGATGCTGGATGATTTCCAACTATTCATCCTAGTAGTTTATCCTATGAGGTTAGATGAAACTAATAGTTTACATAATACTTCCTATTGACTAGAATTATGTGTAGAAAGATATCTTTACATAAAATTATCCAAAGGAGACTTAATAACATGCAGAAATTTGCTCCAAAGAGTTATGTAGGACTGTTGCTCATATTTGTGTTATGCGCCACAACTCTTGTCACTCCTCTCTCCAGCAACAAAGTTCAAGCCGCAGAGGCTAAACCCGAAACAACCATAACACTGCTTGGAACATCGGATATCCACGGACGGTTTATGCCATGGGATTACGCGCTCGACGGCCCGAACAAGACGGGCAGCTTGACTCAGCTGTACACGATTGTGAAAAAGGTTCGTGAAGAGAATCCGAACACTCTCTTGCTTGATGCAGGAGACATGATACAAGATAACTCTGCAGAATTGTTTAATAATCAACCCAAATCTCCAATGATGGTAGCCATGAATGAGATGAAATACGATGCTTGGGTTATGGGCAACCATGAGTTTAATTTCGGACTTGATGTGCTGCAAAAAATCTCCTCACAATTTAAGGGACAACCCTTAGTAGGGAACGTATTCAAAGAAAATGGCGACCGGTACATGCCGGCTTATACCATTATTGAGAAGGCCGGGATCAAAATTGGCATTATCGGCATGAATACACCCATGATTACTGAGTTTGAAAAGGGAACCGACCACCTAGACGGAATTATCGTGAAGGATCCTGTAGAAGAAACAAAAAAAGCCATTGCAGAGTTGAAAGGCAAGGTTGATGTCATTGTAGGTCTCATGCATATGGGCCTTGATAATGAGAATGGAAAAGCAGGTACAGGTGTAACGGATATCGCTAATGCGAATCCAGAGTTAACTGCTATTTTCGCCGGACATATGCATACACTTGTTGAATCGAAGACAGTGAACGGCGTGCTGATCTCTGAACCTAATAAATATGGATCGCATATTTCGCGTATCGACCTGACGTTCACGAAGCAAGGGGATAAAGTGGTACTGAAAGACAAACAAGCAACGGCTCTGGCAGTAAAAGCCTCAGACGGTTCGTTTGAGGAATCCGATGCCGGACTAGAGGGCATTTTAAAGCCATTTCACGAGTTCGCACGTGCGGATGCCAATACCGTTGTTGCTGAACTAAAGGGAACGAATCTTGTCCCATCGAATGAAATTCAAGGCATTACTACTGTTCAAATCCAGGAGACTCCGTTATCGGACTTCTTCAGCGAAGTGATGCTGCACTACAGCAAGGCCGATGTCGTCGCTCACCAGATTGATAATGATAAGGCTAAACTAGATGTTGGGCCGATTAAGAAAAAAGATATTGCTTACAATTATCAATTTGCGCTTGGTGAAGTTACGGTGTACCAGGTAACAGGCAAAGACTTAAAAGACTATATGGAATGGGCAGTAGGTTATTTCAACTCGACGCGTCCAGGCGATGTAACCATCAGCTTCGACTCCAAGAGACGTGCCTCTAAATACAGCACCAATGATTTCTTTGGAGGAGTATCTTATGAAGTTGATTTGTCCGAGCCTTATGGAAGCAGAATTAAGAACCTGAAGTATGCGAGTGGCGCTTCCGTGAAGGCAGACGATAGTCTGAAGCTTGGAATGAACGCCTACCGAATGGAAGCCCTGAAAGCTAAAGGTGGGGCTCTGGAAGGAAGAACATTCAAGCAGCTCTGGTCTTCTAAAGATGCTACTGCCTATGGCGAAAATAAAGGTACCATTCGAAATCTCTCTATCGCTTATTTGAAAGATGTAAAAAAAGGCGTGTACGAACCAACAATCCATCATAATTGGAAAGTGACAGGTATCGATACGACAGCGCCGGCGCGTGTTGATGTCGTGGAACTGATTAATGCCGGTATTCTATCTGTTCCAACAACGGAAGATGGTAAATATTCAAATATAGCTTCCATTAACATTCTAGATTCGGTTACCCATGAAGAAATCGCTGAGCTCTCTACAAAGGCGAATGTAAACCAAGCGTTGTTCTCCGACGTAAAAACCAAAGGTGATTTCTATCAAAAGCTGAATCAAGCGAGAAAAACCTCAGCTGGTGTAGTAGTTGAAGAACAACCTAAACCTAGTGAACCTGCAGTTGTTGAAGAGCAGGCTAAACCAGAGCCAGTTACACCTGTACAAGAATCTACGGGTAAAACAGAGAAGCAAGCCAAAGTTACAGCTTATTTCTTGAATGTACGCGCTAACGCCTCATCCAAAGCAAAAATTTATACAGCATTGCCTAAGGATACCGTCTTGGAGGTACTAAGCACCGATAAGTATGGATGGGTGAAGATCAACTTTAACGGCAAAGAAGCCTATGTGTACGGACAATATGTAAAAATGTTGCCTTAATCATAGCTGTTTAGTGCAATCTTAACCAAAAAACCAGCAAATCTCCTTTGGCCGGAGGCTTGCTGGTTTTTATTTACAGTCAATGGTAGCGAAATAGTAGGCACCAAACTATAAATTTCCTAGAATGGATCATTAATGTTCTCTACTCACTGCTATTTCTAACATGGCATAGCATTTAGACAAAAAATCAGCTTATACATTTTGAATATTAAAGAAATGTATAGGCTATATTTTGTATTATTAAGGACCAGACAGATCTTTAGGACAAGGAGAACAAATCTGTACCCTTAAGAGGAAATATCAATATCAAGTTCATGAATTATGGCTCTAGCAGTTCCTAGAAGTTGCTTCAAAACGTGGATAATTTCTTCCCTGTAAGTCGCTCCTAAAGGTAATTATTTTCATTTCTAAGCTCTACCATTTCTTCTATTTGATTAAATATTAGTGTTTTAAGACTCTGTAATGTTTGATGTGGTAATTCCTCACCTCATCCATATGTTTCTAAAGCTGAACGTTCTTTTTAATTCATCTGCTCATTCCTCCGAACCAAATTGGCCAACCTCTTGTCCCGCAAAAAAATATGTAAGCTGTTCGATAAGTGTACATAATGCTTGATATTGTTCTTCTTCTGATCTACTCCGTGGAAATTCACACCAGCTGCTTTCATAATTCCAACTACAGTATCGAGATTTCGCAATCTTTCACTTCAAATCACAAAATAAAATGAATGTTAGAAAAATGTTAGAAAAACAATTCAATAAATGACCGTTCTTCTCCTTCTATCCAGCATTCCAACAAAGACAAAAAGAAGAGAAACCTTATAAATCAAGGCTTCTCCGATTTGAAACAGTGATGCGGTCAAGAGGACTCGAACCTCCACGTCATTGCTGATACTAGAACCTGAATCTTGTGTTCAAATAAGTTCCAGTATATTTAGCAGCTTCTGATGCAGGCAATGGGAGATACGTTGGCGTCTCTGGAGCTTTCTTTTCAGGGAAATAGTGATCCATCAAGGCTTCATAGATATCTAAGCTCATCATTGTGTCATTGTTATAGGACATGTAGAAAGCCGTATTCTCCTCCAGGCATATTTCCACCTTTGAGAACCACATGATAGCCATTCATCAGATCATTACGATACCCTTCAAATCCTCCAATCGTCGTCATCGGAAGCGATTCATTCGCAAATACAGAATAGGTTTACATCATCTTCGTGGTTTCTTTACTAATGATTTGCTTTCCATTCACGCTACCTTGTTGTTGAAAAAGAGTTAAATATTTAGCCATATCTTCACCTGTTGAAAGGATGCTGCCCTGTGGCCCATCGGTTGGAGCATGCCCAAAGGTTGGATGAGGTTTACCCTCTGGACTATAATGTGTGGCCATTCTATCTAAAAGCTTTGGGGTAAATCGAGCACTAGTAGAGTTCATTCCTAGCGGTTTGAACACATGGTTCTCCATATACTTATAAAACGGGGTGCCACTTACGTTCTCAATCGCATAACCAGCAAGTAAAAATGCAAAATTATCATAGGTATACGCTTCACCAGGTGTCCGAACGACCGTCGGCATATGCTCCGTCATAAACTTTTTCATGTGGATATCTTGATCTACATATTCCGGTCCAACAAAGTTAGCTTTATCTGGGTAATCAAAGCCCGTTGTGTAAGACAACATATTTCTTAAGGTTAACGGAGTTTCCGTTTCATTAGGTACTTTCATTCCTCCAAGATACGCATTGATATCGTGATCAAGATCCATCTTTTCTTGTTCCACTAGCTGCAGAGCTGCTAAAGCTGTAAATGTCTTCGACACGGATGCGATCTGAAAGACGGTATTCTTATCGACAAGGGTTTTCTTTTCTTTGTCCGCATATCCGTACCCTTTATTCACGAGCACCTTTCCGTCTTTAACCACTACAAAATTGGATCCGTTCACATTGTATTCCTTCATTTTCTGCGCAAATATAGGGTCCGCGAAAGCCTCGATTTCTTTTCCATTAGGCTATGTTAATTCCTAATGTTGATAATTGAATAACACGAACAATTGTTCTATAATTATAGATATAACTGATTGTTCGGAGTTGATTTAACTGTGGAACTAAAGCAAGTAAAGAGGCTTGCTGAAGCATTGGACGATAGCGGCAAACAAGAAATTGTATATTTTTTACAATCTCGAATAATAAGAATTATGAGAATACCAAGGCAATTAAGAAACATATGTTGGTCACATCATGTTTGTTTAGGACAATGAACACAAATTCTTCGATTAGAATGGGGGTGTGATATTTGAAGTATTTGATTCCAATTCTGTTGTTCGTATTATTAATTGGTTGTACAAAAAATAACGAAATACCGAAAGAACAATCCGTTTCGAAAAGCTATCTTGAGAATAAGGGCTTCCAGGTAATTTCTTATGAAGGGCATGCTGAGAGTTACGAACTGACAAAACAGAAAATCGTAACACTACCTTATATGATTTATTGGGGATTGCAACTTGTTGACCCGTCCATATATTTTGGCAAGACAATAAACATTGAAAAGTTTATCGTCAAGAATCATCCGCTAACTCAAGGAAAAGTTGATGTTTATGTTTACGAAGTTAATGGTCAACCCATCGGAGGGACTTCGTATCCACATGGCGATACATCAGTCGGTGGGTATTGGTCTTTAGAAGGTAAAACGTTGGAAGAACTTCAACCTAAGTCCTTTCAAGATTGGCAAAAGGACTGGTTAAACAAATATAGTAATTAAGCGAATGGGCATAATTAAACGCCCATTTATTTTGAGCTTAAATCAACAATATTGTTTAACACAGCCTTCCATTAAAAGCTCCTTTAGCGCTGTTTGACCTTTCTTCCGTCGTATTTTGAGATTCAGTCGTGTTTGTTGCGTTAGTGGAGACTGGTGCTGAACATGCTGTAAATACTGCTGTTGATAATAGTGCGATGACGCTGAGCCTGCGTGTCTTTTTCTTCATAATCCATTCTCCTCTATTGGGTTATTTGTGAATAGCGAACCTGTTCTGAGTATCACAAACTGAATGTCATTCTAGCTAGAAACGTTCTGTCACCAATTAGCTTTGTTACATGTCATATGACGTGTCGGTTATTTAAAAAAAAGACACCAACAAGGAGTGAGGCCACTGAAAAACGTGTGTTTTAAGAATCTGTAAAATGAGCTTAAACAGCTAAAGGCGAATTCCCCTCCATTCTGAGTGAGAATTCGCCTTTATTTTATGTATTCCTCATGCTCTTTACTTTAATAGCGTCAATATTCTTTTGAGATTTACTGCAAATATAGCCATTGCTCCTTGCATGTGCATGCCGACGAGACCTGAGGAAGATGCCACATCATACCCATGTCTGTGTTTTAGTTCACTATTCTTTGCTTCAATTTTATAACGTTCTCTTGCCTTCTCTTTAAAATATTCACTTTCTTGGAAAGTTTGCTGCTCGCTATGCTCCGTTGATTTGATACTGATTGAATAGGTTTTCGATTTTGCTCCTTCTTTATAACAACCTTCTTTTAAGGGGCATTGCTTACACTTATCGATATCAAAGTAATAGGTATCTACTTGATTTGCTCCTACATTTTTTGTCCCCGTACGTGCCCTGCGAGTTGCCATCTGTCCGGCTTTACAAACGTACATTCCTGCATCTTTATTAAACTCAAATTCATTTTCTTTTTTACGTTTTCCTTGCGTAATTAATGGGTGTAATTTGGATACTAATTGCAATCCATTTTCATGGGCATATTGGATATTCTCTTTCTCAGAATAGGCTGTATCTCCAATGATCGTATCGATTTCCATACCCGTTTTACGACTTTTAGTAATCAAGGATTGAAGTTGTTTTCCATCACTTTTTTCACCTGTTGTAATTACTGCAGCTGTAATAATACGTTCATCATTCATTGCAAGATGTGTTTTATAGCCAAAGAAAGAGGAATCTGCCGTTTTGTGACCTACACGTGCATCTGGATCATTTGAGAATTGGAGGTGCTCCACGTGATCTTCTACGATTTCTTTTAAGTAGTTCAACTTTTCCTTTACCTTTGGGTATTCGCGGATGCTTTCTTCTTTTTCCACGACGTCAATTACTTTTTGGCAATAGTCCAGTTCATCCACTAATTCGTTTGTCGTTGTTTTTGGCGGGAATTTATCTTTCATGTTTTCATTGATCTGATAAACTGCCTTCCGCAATAGCTTAGACTTCTCCATCAAAATTTCTTTTGGTGATTGTTGATTGAATCGTGATTTTGTGTGGGTAGCATCCACAATAATTGATCGGCTCTTAATGATTTCTTTTTCCAATGCGATTTCCACCGTTTTTTGAATCAGCATGTCGAGCAGGTTCACGTCTTTCAACCGGAGTTTACGAAACTTCGTGAGTGAACTAGGATTGATGACCTCATCTTCAGGCGCCATATCTAAGAAGTATTTGAGGGACATATCATATTTAGAACGTTCTACGACATCGACATCTGATAAATCAAAGATCGATTTTAGTAATAAATACTTGAACATACGAATGGGAGGCACGGCATTGCGACCATTATCCAGGCAATATTTATTCTGTAATTCTTCATGAACAAAGGAAAAATCTACGAGGTCATTTATTTGTCGTAGCATATTATCTTTAGGTACGACGATATCGTAAATAGCCATAAATGGACTGAGGTTAAGGGATTAATCATTATACAGCAAAACAGGACACCCATCCTCGAAAAGATCGAGGATGGGTGTCCTGGAATGGAGTTTTCACGGGCCTCCAAAATACGCCTGTATAACTTGAACTTAAAAAACATTAGAGGCGAGTAGCGAAGGGGAAATTTGGAACTGTAGGAGTGATAGCGACCGCCTTTGTCTCCGGATTTCAACCGCAAATAGCGATTTAATCAAGAAATCTGGAGACAACAGCGGCCGGTAGTCCAAATATTCCCCGTATTTAAACCTACTCCTTAAATGTATAGCCTTAAGTTAAATTAGTAACTGGACTTTTTCAGTGGCCTCACATGGAGTCAGTGTCTTTCATTTCGCATATTTGACTAGAGGGGCTTATAGCCATCTCGAAAAATTCTTATGAGATACTTTGATCTGATTTCGTTCGGCCCAAGCTTTTAACTGTTTCATCACTTCATCTTCATCTTTTTGTGCAAGAAAATTAAAACATAATTTATAAGGAACAAATTTATTGACTTTAGGTCTAATCCCAACTACAGGACTAAAATATCCTTTTATATAAATAATATTAATCCGCTCTGCTTCAATTCTTAGATCTTCTATTAATATAGCGTCCGGATGAATTTGAATTTCAACAAACCTTTGAATCGTAAATATCCTGTAGATTAACACAATTGCGACAATCAAACACAAAATAGCCTCACCATAAAGCAAACAAGAAAGCACTAAATTGTCGCTATTTGTAAAGCGATAGTTCAGGTTATAAATTTGAAATAATTGAATACCCAATAGCACACTGATGCTTATCAGCAGCGGTATTAACGATGGACGCCTCACTCTATAGACCCCTATATTATCCATGTGCCCCTCCTTTTCTCACGTCCATATAGATTACCATATGTTATAAAAAATGGATATTGCATCTTGGTGTTTGGATGAAGGAGATCAAAAAAAAGACGGGGCGCCCCATCAGCCATCTCAAGGCTCTTGGAACACCCCTTGTATTGTCACAGTCCCTGATTAGAGCCATCTCATAAATCTTTTATGAGACAGTTTAACTTGATTACATTCAGCCCATTTGGTTAGTTCTTTCATTCCCCTGTATTCTTGGTCAAGAAAACTAAAACATAATCTATAGGGAACAAATTTATGATCTACAGGTTTAATCCCTATTACGGGCTTGAAATAGCCCTTTACATAAATATTCTCAATTCGGTTTGCTTCAATTTCTTTATCTCCAACTATTATTGAGTCCGGAAGAATCTTGATTTCAATGAACCTTCTAATCGTAATGATCCTATAGAGCAATACGAATACAACTATCAGACAGAAGGTTAACAAAGCGTATCCAATATCTTTATAATCCGTATTGGTTCTGACGCTTGTCAATAGTAAGCCACTTGAAAAAATCATTGATAGTAGAAGTGACATTAAAGAAGGACGACTCACCTCATAAACTCCTATATTATCCATTAATCCCTCACTTTCTCAGACTATTATAGCTTACTATATTTCATAATTTTTGGATATGGCATCACTTTTTTAATCAACAGGTATCTCAATCACTTTATTGTATGCCTTCATGTAATGCATTCCTTCTATATGAAGTGACTCAGGCTCCGTTTGTGTATCAAATAATAAGGTGCGTTCCTTCATCAGTTTGCCGTCCACTTGCTTTACCTCTTTTCGATTGATCGTTGTTTTTAATGGTGTACTCTCATTGTTCGTTTCTATTGATACTCCATCCAGCATTACATCATCATCCGTAGCGATCGTTATTTCGATGCCCTGAGAGGTTTTGGATACATCCTTTAACCACAATTCTTTATCACTCAGCATAAATGCCTTAT
The DNA here is from genome assembly GCF_037977235.1 of Paenibacillus sp. FSL K6-0276. Taxonomy (NCBI): domain Bacteria; kingdom Bacillati; phylum Bacillota; class Bacilli; order Caryophanales; family Paenibacillaceae; genus Paenibacillus; species Paenibacillus sp. FSL K6-0276. Next base: position 4,003,896 of record NZ_CP150276.1, read on the forward strand.
CACTTAGGGAAGTCAGGGGATACTTTTCGTCCAGCTTTTGATATCCAGCAAATTCTTTAACGACTATCTGCATGGAATGCAGCTCTTTCGGCAATGTATCAAAGCGAATATCAAATATTCTTCCACCTAATGAAGATTGAAAGCGACATCCATGCTTTCACCTCTCTCCCCTATAAGAGTTAGGAGTACCTTGAAAAGTTCATTTCCCATAAAAATAATTCTTTTAATAATATGTATGGTTTCATTCACCTAAATGTAATATTAAGGAAAATAAGTCTCTTGCATACCCCAGTCTAGTTGATTTTAAACACTTCAATGTAATAGAATGAACTAATCTAAAAGAAAAGGATGGGCATAAGAGATGCCGTTTAAAGAACCTCGTACACTAAGTAAAAGATCCATACTATTCTTCTCTCTCATCATGCTAGTAAAAAGTTATTTTACTTGGTATTTTCTTTTCGAAGATGGGCCTACTTGGACCACATGGCTTAAAGAAATCCCTTTTGTGCTTCTAGTCTTTTGCTTGATTGAATGGTTCGCAACGAAACGAAAAATTGCCATTTACATGCTGGTCAATGTGTTGATTACTACTCTATTTTTCTCATTAATCGTATATCACAATCACTTTGGCATCATTGCTACTTCGCAAGTATTAGATCAGGTCAAACAAGTTGGAGCCGTTAAGAAAAGTATATTTTCAGTCATGCGTCCGCAATATATGCTTATTTTCTTGGATATCATTGTTATTGGTTTGGTCATGTTTAGAAAACAAAAGGCACTAGATTGGAAAAAAGCCATGTCTCGTAAAAGTAACCGCAAAACGGTTGCTATCTTGTTCTGTATTTCCATCGTCATTTGTGCAATGAATATTTTTCCAAACCGAGCCAGTATGAACGAAACCGTTAAAGCCGAGCAAATGGGCATTCTCAATTATGAAGCCTACTCTCTGCTAGCCAATCAAGAAGAAGAACAAATTGACGTCGCTGAGATTACACAATCAACAATTAATGAAACCAAAGGAATTCAAGTTACCTCTAATCCGGTTCTATTTGGAGCCGCCAAAGGAAAGAATCTGATCATACTTCAGATGGAGTCTTTTCAGAACTTCTTAATCAATCTAAAGATTGATGGAGTAGAAATCACACCAAATATGAACAAGCTTGCGGCTAGCAGTTACTACTTTCCGCGTTTCTACCAGCAGGTTGGACAAGGCAACACTTCTGACGCTGAATTCATTGTAAATACTTCTTTCTATGTTCCACCTGATGGTCCAGCCACTCAGATGTATGCTCCCAAAGAGCTTCCAAGTTTACCCAAGATACTCCAAGCGCAAGGTTATGATACGGCAACATTCCATACGAATGCAGTCGACTTTTGGAACCGTGGTGAGCTTTATAGTGCCTTAGGATTTAATCGTTACTACGATAAGACTTACTTTAGTGAAGAGGATACTGTATTCTACGGGGCTTCTGATGAAGTATTATATGAGAAAACAGCTGCTGAACTAGCAAGAATGGATCGGAATGATCAGCCTTTCTACTCACATGTCATTTCGATGTCAGCTCATAATCCGTTCTCGATCCCAGAAGATAAATACAAAATGACACTTCCAGAACGATTCGAAGGAACGCTTGTTGGTGATTATATTCGGGCTCAGAATTATGCTGACTATGCTCTTGGACTTTTTATCGATGAACTCAAACAAAACGGTGTGTGGGATAACAGCTTGATCGCATTGTACGGAGATCACCGCGGACTTCCTATCTTCTCTCTGAAAGAGAATGATCACCTCTTATTACAGGAAATCCTTGGTCATGAATATACGGAACGCGAATTAATTAATATTCCATTGATCCTATCAGCGACGGGGATTACAACGCCAAGCGTGAAGGAACAATTAGGCGGACAGGTTGATATTATGCCTACGTTATCCAATCTATTAGGTGTTTCTCTTGATGATCATATTCATTTCGGACAAGATTTATTGAATCAATCGACTTATAACCTACTTCCTCAGCGCTATTATTTGCCAACAGGATCTTTCGTAAATAACGAAGAGCTCTTCCTATCTGGCAGTGGCTTCGAGGACGGTCAGCATTATACCTTATCTGGCGATGGTAACCACACGCAACAAACGACAGAGGATGAGTTCGATCGTGCGTTAGAGCTTCTCCATTTGTCCGATAGTTATGTGACACAGTTACCGGATAGAGTGATTGAGGAAAAATAAGCTTTTATATACCAAAAACACTGCACCCACCAAATTGGTGAATGCAGTGTTTTTCTATAGGCATTTACTTATTCTTTTACGACCAGTTTTAGAGGTGCGGCAATCAGTTTCTCAACCGTCTTGCCATCTAACACGTCTTTCGCTGCTTGAATCGCTAACTGCCCAATTAATGCAGGCTGCTGAGCAACGGTTCCTGTTAGTTTACCCGCCTCTATAGATTTGAGTGCATCTTCATTTCCATCAAAACCGATGACAGGAATATTCTTACCTGAACTCTGAATCGCTTCTATAGCACCCAGAGCCATTTCATCATTATGAGCGAAGACCGCTTGCACATCTGGGTTTCCTTGGAGTAGGTTCTCCATAACGGTCAAACCTTTCGTACGGTCGAAATCAGCAGTTTGCTTCGCAATGACCTCAAGCTGAGTATCCGCAAGTTCATGGAATCCTTTCCCACGTTCACGAGTGGCTGATGCTCCTGGTGATCCTTCTAGTTCAATGACCTTAGCACCTTTTCCAAGCTGCTCTACAATATATTCTGCCGCCATTGATCCACCTTTTACATTATCAGAGGCAACAAGGGCTTCAATATCCCCTTTATCTGCAGAACGGTCCAAAGTAACGACTGGAATATTCAAACTGTTAGCCGTCTGAACAACCGTCGAGATCGCCGATGAATCTACTGGGTTGATCAACAGTGCATTTACACCTTTTTGCATTAAATCCTCAACGTCATTACTTTGCTTGGCAGAATCATTCTGCGCATCGATAACGAGAACTTCCATGCCTAGTTTCTTAGCTTCTGCCAAAACTCCATCTTTAACCGATACAAAGAACGGATTGTTCAAGGTAGATATGGATAATCCAATCTTCATATTCCCTGGGCCCCCGCCGCTGTTAGGCTTAGCCCACTCTGGTGGCTCTAAAGAACAGCCAGTCATAAGAATCAAGAGTAAGGAAGTAAAAATTAATGTGAGCTTTTTCATGTGGAATCCCCCTTATACGGCTTTCTTACGGTCTATGAGTACAGCAATCGCAATAACGATCCCTTTAACTACCATTTGGTAAAAAGAGGATACGCCGAGCAAGTTCAATCCATTGTTCAGAATCCCAATAATAAGAGCACCAATCAATGTGCCTACGATACGTCCACGGCCACCTGTTAAGCTCGTACCCCCTAATACTACAGCTGCGATCGCATCCAGTTCATAGGATGTACCCGCTGTTGGTTGTGCTGAGTTCAATCTGGAGGTCAAGATAGCCCCTGCCAATGCGGATAACATACCCGTTAAGGAATAGATCATTATTTTGATGCGGTCTACTTTAATCCCTGAAATAATCGATGCTTTCTCATTCCCCCCAATGGCATACGTTTTACGGCCAAAAGGCGTTTTGTGTAGTACAATCCACAAGACAGCGAATACGATAATCATCGTGATAGCAGGTACAGGTATTCCTAGTAAATATCCACGACCAAACAATTGGAACGTCATGCTGTCTCCAAGACCTGTGATCGGGTTACCATCCGTATATACAAGCGTTAATCCGCGGAAAATAGTCATGGTCGCCAGTGTAGCGATAAAAGGCGCCATTCTGCCTTTCGTAATCATCAGCCCGTTGACCATCCCCATCAGTCCACCCGCTAAACAACCCACAATAATTGCTAAGATAGGGTCCCATCCTGACAACATCAGATTGGCTGTAAAGGCACTGGATAAGGCTAGAATAGAACCGACTGATAAATCGATGCCACCTGTCAGAATAACAAAGGTCATCCCAAAAGCGATTAGCGCATTAATTGCGACTTGTCTAAGCAAATTCAGTATATTTAGAGGTTCCATAAAGCTTGGGTTCAGCACGGTTACGATAATAATAAGAATGATTAGCCCTAGTAATGGCCCTAATTTCTGCGTGATTTGCCCCATTTGGAACCCTTTTTTTACACTCTCATCTTTGATAGTTGTCATTACTATTGCCCCCCTGTAGCTAACGTCATGATTTTTTCTTGCGTAGCTTCTTGTTGTGAAAGTTCTCCACTGATTTCCCCTTCATGAACAACTACGATGCGGTCACTCATCCCTAGGACTTCAGGGAGTTCTGAGGATACCATAATAATGGCGACACCACGTTCAGTTAACTCGTTCATAAGCTGATAGATTTCCCGTTTTGCCCCAACGTCGACGCCGCGTGTAGGTTCATCGAGAATAAGAACACTGAGGCCAATACCAATCCATTTAGCGATAACTACTTTTTGTTGGTTACCCCCAGATAAATTCCGGACCAAAGTGGATGATGATTGTGTCTTGATGTGCAGGCGTTTAATAAGCATGTTCACGAATTCTTGTTCCTTCTTAGCATTGATTACACCCTTAGGGGCGAAGTCGTATAAATTCGTCAGCACCATATTATCTCGAATAGAGAAATCTAGGACTAACCCCTCATCTTTGCGGTCTTCTGTAACAAAGCCGATTCCAGCTTGCATAGCGTCATTGGGATTCCGAATGGTAACCTTCTTTCCCTTCACCCAAATCTCACCCTGGTCTAAAGATTCCAGTCCGAATAAGGTTCTCATCATTTCTGTACGTCCAGATCCCATTAATCCAGAGAATCCTATGATTTCACCAGCTCGTACAGAGAAATTAGCATTTTTAAATTGCCCTTTCTTTGATGCATTCTTAACTTCAAGAACCACTTCTCCAGGTTTAGTAGTTCGCTCAGGGAAACGGTCTGTTAATTCACGACCTACCATCTTCCGAACTACATCGTCAAAGTTAGTTTCAGGAATGGGCTTCGTATCTACGGTTTTCCCGTCCCGCATAACAGTGATTCGATCACATATCGTAAAAATCTCTTCCATCCGATGCGAAATATAGACGATAGAGACGCCTTCTTTCTTCAGTGAGGCAATGACTTCGAATAGTTTCTGTATTTCTCGCTCGGTTAAAGCAGCGGTAGGCTCGTCCATGACAATAACTTTTGCATGAGTCATAAGCGCTTTAGCGATCTCTATCATCTGTTTTTCACCTACCGAACATTCCCCCGCCTCTTGGTTCAAAGGAATGGTCACTGAGAGCTTAGCAAACTGTTCATTTGCTAACGCTTTCATCTCTTTCCTATTTAACAGGCCAAATTTGGATGTTCGTTCCTTGCCAATAAACAGGTTATCCAGAACCGTCATATCCGGCCATACATTCAGCTCCTGATGGATAAATGCAATGCCATATTGTTCTGCCTCTTTGGGATTCGCAAAGTATTTCTCCTGACCATCTATACGAATGGTGCCTTGGTCACGTTGGTGCAGACCGATCAGAATATTCATGAGCGTAGACTTACCTGCGCCATTCTCACCCATTAGGGCATGAACTTCACCATCCTTAAGTTCAAAATCCACACCGGTTAATACACGGTTAGCGCCAAAAGACTTATGAATATCTTTCATCGTAATGTACATACACTTAGAACCCCCTTTTTATCCAAAATAGACCCCGGCTTGTAGAATGCAGTTTGCATACGGCTTAGCTTCACCCGTGCGAATAATAACCTTAGCTTGCTGGGTCAGTTGCTTAAATTGCTCATGTGAATACGCTTCTATGGATATTTCCTTAAATTTATTATTCAAGTATTGAGAGGTGACTTTATTATCCGTAGCTAGTTCCTCTGCCACAATTACCTTTTCGATGACCATATCCTCTGAAATGATGTCAACGATGTCTTGGAAGCTAGGAACCCCTAGTTTAACCGCTAAATCAATCTTCGGAACACCTGGTGGAACTGGAAGGCCAACATCTGCGATGACAATTGTATCGGTATGACCTAAGTCCGCAAGCACTTTGGAAATATGGCTATTTAATATCCCGTGTTTCTTCATAATTACAGATTCGCCTCCACCTCTGCTCTTGTTGGCATACCACCTTGAGCACCAAATTTAGTAACGGATAAAGATGCTGCTCGATTGGCAAACTTTACACTATCCAGAATGGAGCTGCCCTCAGCTAAAGCAACTGCAAATGCCGCGTTAAAAGTATCTCCAGCTCCAGTCGTATCTATAGCATTCACTTTGTAAGTGGGAACCAGAACTTCTTGTTCTCCATCGTAAAATCTTACGCCATTGCTTCCCTCTGTGATAAACAGCTTGTTTGGGTATTTCCGTAAGGCATCAGCAGTACTCATCCCAGGGAATAAAATCGTACATTCATGTTCGTTCGGCGTTAGATAGGCAGCATTTTCTATAATCGTGTCACTGATTGGGCGAGCAGGTGCCGGATTAAGCAGCATAGGTACGTTGAATTTATGGCAAAGCTCACTTACAAATGACACCGTTTCTTCTGGTATTTCTTGTTGGATTAACACCATATCAGAATCTTTAATAGTATCAAGTGCTCGCTCAACCAAAGTAGGAGTAACTAAATCATTCGCTCCTTTTACAACGATAATGCTATTATCACCTTCTGCTAAAATGATGTGAGCTGTCCCACTTTCGGCATGTGTAACCGGTTCCACATTTGTGGTAAAAACCCGATTTCTCTTAAGATTATCCATGATCTCCGTACCATAGAAATCTTCACCTACACAACCAACCATCGTAACTTCTGCCCCAAGACGTGAAGCTGCTACGGCCTGATTCGCTCCCTTACCTCCTGGAACGGTAGCGAAGCTTTCTCCTAGAACGGTCTCACCCGCGTGAGGTCGCTTGGAAGAGGTCACCACCAAATCCATCGAGCAACTTCCAATTACACAAATCTTAGCCATGTTCATCAACCTTTCTTATGTTGTCATCTATTCTTTACTTCTTGTTGTTTCCCGCTCCACAAAGCTAACAGGTAATTGAATGATTTTATCTTCTACCGTATCTTGCTCAATTAACTTAATAAGTAAACCAGCCGCCTCTCGTCCCATGTCATGTGCAGGCTGACGGATAGTGGATAACGAAGGTGACAACAGGCTGCTAAGTGGGATATCATCGAATCCAATGATTTGGAGATCCTGTGGCACTCTTTTACCTAAGCGATGTGCTTCATGAATAACTGCTGTCGCCACGATATCATTACTGGCAATTACACCATCTGTATCTATATATTTATCAAACAACTCTACAGCCCATTGTTCCGCTTCTGTGTGGGAGAAAGATGAAGTTTGAATCACTTGATAAGTGATTCCCATTTCATCAAGTACTTCAATCGCACCTTGAAATCGATCCTGCGCCGGTTTAATATGCGCCGGTCCTTGCATTACTGTAATCTTTTTGCTTCCCCGTGCAATGATTTCTTGCGCAGCAAGGCGTCCGCCTTTTCTGCCATCTGCGTATACGGAGGGGCTATCATTAGAAGTACGGTCCAGAAATACGACCGGAATTTTCAAGTTAGAATAAACGTCACTCTCGGGAAAATTAGTTGATGAGATCATGCCGATGACATTATTTTGAATAAAGGTCTGAATATAATCCAATTCCTTGTCCTCGTTCTCATCACTATTACCAAAAATAATCCGATAACCATGCTCCTGCATCCGATCTTCTATTCCACGTGCTAATTGCGGGAAGAAGGGGTTCGTAATGTCAGGTAATAGAAGTCCTATTAATTTGGATTTCCGTTTATACAAAGATCTTGCAACCTCATTAGGGGTATAATTCATTTCTTTGATCGCTGCCTCAACCTTTTTTCGAGTATCGATATTCACATAACCAGATTCATTTATAACTCTTGAAACGGTTGCTACCGACACCCCAGCTATTTTTGCAACATCTTTAATCGTCATCATGATTTATTTCATCCCCCAATGTGTAACCGGTTACATGTATTACAGTTATTAGATTATCATAAAACCGCTTTCATTACAAATCTTTTTTCGTTCCAATATATAACAAAAGATATCGATAAGAAATCGATATCCTTAGAAAGGATAATAAACCAGTTCACAAACACAATCATGGTGTTCCCAAACATCAAATAAATTACCATCCAGATCTTCAAAGACAAAAAACTTCCCATACTCACCTTCGTCGCTAATGTTTCCGACTTTTACATCTTCTGAAACTAAATAGTTATGAAGTGCCAAAATGTTTCACAAACCAAGCTGGAGACTTCTCTAGGTCTTTAACCGGAATCACATTATAAGCGATACCTAAGATTCTTCCAACTTCCATCGGATGCCTCCTTGGCCTTAAACTTTCGGCTTCTAACGATCTCTAAAGACTTTTATCTGCAAATCTATTTAATAGTTTTATTGTATTGTAGTGCATCCCTTCATGGTAAAGCGTAAAATTTATGAATTCTCCGATTGTATTTAAGGTTAATCCACTACCCGTTGTAAGAGGGGTTACTTGCTCACTTAAGCGATTGTGCATAACTTCCTGAATACGTTTGGGTTGCTCCGAAAGCATCTCAATTAACACTTCAAGTGTTGGTGGTTTCTCGCTCCACTCTGCAGGTTTAGTACCTTTCGCAAATAATCGTTCAAAGCTTTCCGGCAATTGCATAAGCTCCCTAGCGGAATGAAAGGCTTTACCATGCACGACAACCGAATCCCAGCAGTTAGTACGAATTGTAAAATATCCCTTTACAAAAGAAAACGAATGGTTTATTTTAACATTAAGTAATAATTAAATATTAGTCGTATTATCCCAACATTTAAATTCCATATCAAGAAATATCGGAGGCTGTGATGGAAGATAACATGAAAGATACCTTACTATCGAACATTAAATTTGCGTACAACGAAGCTTTGGAATTCATTCTTTCTATGGGAATGATTGCTTGTGAAGAGCAGTTGCTTAAGGCAGCAGAGGATTACAAACTTGAAATGGACCCACAAGCGTTATCTTATCATAAAGATGCACGAGCACGGTTGTCACCTCACTCCTACCGAGAACTTCAGTTTTTTTTCCAGTACAACTTTTTTCATAAAGCACTCGACTTTGCTTTCTATGAATCCATTTGCACCTGTCCAGAACCACAAACAGCTGAAGCATGGATAACTCGACTGGAAAAGAGTCCTGCAGAAAAAGTAGTCGCTGAAATGGTATATGGCGTGTATCACGATAAATTAGATGAGTTGCTAGAAGGAAACGATTGGGAAATCGTTAAGAAGGATACCCGTTTAATGGCTGAGCTTGTGGCAAGAACAAAACCGCAGCTTGATGTGATTGAAGCGCAGGGGCCATTACTAGAGTGTCTTGCTTATCCCGAAGAAACCAAGCTACGTTATATGCAGCTCTTAAACCAGTTCTACAAGGATGTCTTTTCACTTTGGAAAGAGGAGTTAAGAAGGGAGTCTGAACAAGCCTCTCAGCGTTATGAAGGTCTGTTCCTAGCTAATCCTGAAAGATTCATTCGTGATATCAACAAAAATGAACCTGCAGTTTATGATGTTCCCACTACTTTTCATGTCAGCTTCTTCTCACAAGTTGGGAATCATACTCTCTTCTTATACGCAGGAAACTCTCGTATCGCTTGGGTTATCTTCGGCATTTTTAATGATCATGTATTCGGACCTGCTGCTGATCGAGAGAAAACCGAACTTTTTTTAAAAGCATTCTCGGATAAACGACGTTTAGACTTCTTGCTGCTCTTAAGGAATCGCCCTCACTATGGACAAGAAATTGCATCAGCACTTGGCATAACGCCCGCGGCAGTAACTTATCATGCCAACTTCCTATTCTTTTTAGACCTTATCGAATTAAAAAGAACGGATCATCGATTATATTACCATCTTCGAATGGATAAATTGAGAGAATTACTTGCCGTCACCACAAAAGTCATGCTGGATGAGGAATCTCCCATCTTTTAAGTGAACCGCAGCAAATTCAAACCATAGTGGGGAGGGTCTAAATTGAATGGATCTACAAACATAGAAGCTGACTCGATAAAAAAATCCAGAGTAGTTTCTAACACTTTTATGCGATTACTGAAACTTGGAAAACCCTATTTAGGTTGGTACCTGATACTGTGTTTCTTAGCAGCCGTCGTTTCCCTTGCAACAGTAGGGATAGCCGAATCTTTACGGCGTATAATCAACGCTGCTACTACTCAGAACATGTCCTTTTTGATGTCTGGTGCCATCTTTGCTCTAGTAATCGTTATTGTAGATGCTCTAGCCAGCTTCTTACTGACTTACTTATCAGGTGTACTTGAGTTCAAGTCGACCTCCAAGCTTCAGGTATCAATTCTAGCTAGGTTATTAAACGTACAGATGAAAGATTTAGACCGTTATCATTCAGCAGATCTCATTAGTCGTATCAATGATTCTGCCCCTGCTGCTCAGCAAGGTATCAATCAGAAGACCATCGAACTATTCAGTAATCTGTTGCAAATTACATTTCTCCTAACTTATCTGCTCTCACTTCAATATGCCTTAACATTGGGAACTATTTTGATTTGCTCGCTAGTTCCACTCGTGATGATTCCCTTCACATCCCGCCTACGCTCCATGCACGAGCAAAGACAGCAAATTGAAACCGCTCAACAAATGTTTATTCAAGATACGGTACAGGGTGCCGAGGTTGTGCGTGCCTTCTCCCTTGCTCCCAAGCTTCATAATCAATTCACACAACGTGTTAAGCAATATTTCAACATTCATCTACCAGTCTCACGATTGGAAGCTGTGGGCTATAATATGCCCTTTGCCGTTATCCTTGGTGGATTGCTGTATGTTCTCTCCTATGGCGGATATCTAGTTATCCAAGGGAGATTGGATGTGGGTGCAGTGGCGGCATTTCTTATTTGTTTCGAGCAAATTACAAATCCTGTATCAAAGTTAGCTAATCTTTGGACTGAATTACAAGCCTCACTGGCGCAAGGTAAGCGGTTGTTTGAGGTCCTTGATTTACAAGAAGAAGACGAAAGCCGTGAATGTAATAGGGATGATTCTCATCAAGAAATGCCGATGAATAACAACCAAGCAATCAGTGGCTTATACCCTATCACCTTTGAGAATGTAGGTTTTCATTATAGTAATAATCGTGTATTAACTAACGTCAATCTAACCATAGAACCAGGTAAAGTAACCGCATTTGCCGGTCCTAGCGGCAGTGGAAAAAGCACCCTCCTTCAATTAATACTCGCAACCTATGAACCTAATGAAGGGGTCATCCAATCTGGTGAGTTGCCGTTAAGCAGCATCCCCCTTCGGGCTTGGCGTAATCATTTGGCTTATGTATCTCAAGAGCCTTATCTTTTCACTGGAACCCTATATGAAAATATTGCATGGGGAAGACCTGACGCAACCTATGAAGAAATTATTAAAGCGGCAAAAAGTGCGGGGATCCACGAATTTATAATGAGAACCCCACTTCAATATCAGACTTCCATTGGGGAACGAGGCCATACCTTATCTGGCGGCGAAAGGCAGCGGCTATCTATTGCCAGAGCGTTTGTTCGAGCGCCTAAGCTTCTCCTTCTTGATGAACCCACAGCTGCACTTGATAGCCATAATGAGGAGATTGTCGATCAGGCCCTGCAAGAACTCATGCATGATCGCACAACGGTTGTTATCGCGCATAGACTATCTACCATCAGAAATGCAGATCACATTTATTATATGGAAGCGGGTTCTATTGTTGAAGCTGGGACTCATCTGGAGTTAATGACTTTACAAGGACAGTATTACAATATGGTTGAGACATCAATGAAGAAGGCTGATATTTCTACTCTGGTCAGGGAGGAAGGGATATGAATGAGATGGAATCCAAGAATCTTAAACTGGGGTATGCTCTGCGTCGATTAATCTCTTATGCTAGCCCTTATCGAATTGGATTTATTGTGGCTGTACTCCTGCTCTCTGCTAAGCTTGTAATGGATATAGGATTTGCAGCCATTCAGCAAGTGTTTATTGATACGATCAACAACGCCAATATGGATGCATTAACACGCGTAACAGTAATCTGTGCCATTGCTTGTGTCATCATTATCTGCTGTCTTATGCTGCAGCATTACTTCCGCTTCGTTTTGCAGAGTCGGATGGCTTGGGATATTCGTGCGAAACTATTTGACAAAAGTCACCGAATTCCATTCCGTTACCTTCAGTCCATGCATTCAGGTGATTTGACTTCGCGTAACACTAAGGATGCAGGGATGGCCATGGGGATGATAAACAGCATTGTATACGATTTAGGCTATAATCTTCTTCTGTGTTTCATTTCCTTTCTATATTTGGCTAAAATGGATGTCTGGATCGCACTGTTAGCTCTTGGATCGGGCCCCCTTGTTTTTCTTTCCGGACGTTTCTTTGATCGCAGATTACGTAAATTGTCTACTCAAATATATGCAAAAGAGGCGGAATTACGAGGAATTTTACAAGAAACGCTTCAAGGAATGAAGGTCATCAGAGCCTTTTCGCTTGAAGAAACTCTCTTAAAAAAATATGCGTTAGAACGTGAGAAGTTAAGAAGAATGCAGCTGCGAAGATCACTTCTAAATGGTCTCTTATGGCAATCTTCCGCCTTTATCAACAATCTAGTTATGGTGACATGCGCCGCTTTAATTGCGTTATCAGCTCTAAGTGGCGGAACATCAGCAGGTGAAGTTCTCGCTTTTATTATTCTGATGGGTAGGGTCCAATGGCCCTTTGTCCATATGTCTCAAACATGGGGAGGTGTGCAGGAAGCTTTAGGTGCGGCTGATCGCGTATTCGCTATACTCGATGCACCTGATGAAGGGGCTAATCATCCTTTACCAGAATCCAGCTCTTCACCATTAGCTTCTGAAGAGGTTGCTGCATTACAAATAGAGGATCTCTACTACAACTATTCGGGTAAAACGGATAATGAATCCTCATTATTTACAGGGCTTAATATTCATATACAACATGGAGAAACTATCGCTGTTGTCGGGCCAAGCGGGTCAGGGAAGACAACGCTCGTTCGATTATGTAATGGACTTTATGAGCCTACGGTAGGAAGCATCTCGGTTTATGGAAAGTCTGTTCATGATCAGCTTGAAGAAGCACGAGCAATGATTACCTATGTTCCCCAAACCCCTTATTTGTTCTCAGGAACTATACGAGACAATATCGCCTTCAGTTCTAGTTCAGCTAGCGAAGAAGATATCCGAGAGGCCGCTCGCCTCGCAGGTGCAGAGGAGTTTATTACGAAAATGCCTAATGGTTATGACACTGTCCTAGGTGAACATGGATCGACTTTATCTGGTGGACAAAGACAACGCATAGCCATTGCCAGAGCTTTTCTTCGTGATGCTCCACTCCTTCTTCTAGATGAAGCCACTTCCGCACTCGATAACGAATCTGAGCGAATGATTCAGCAATCTCTTGATTTGTTAATGAAGAATCGAACAACATTGGTTATTGCACATAGACTATCCACCATACGAGAAGCATCTAGAATTATCGTATTAGATCAGGGTTCCATCGTTGAGGAAGGTACTCATGATTCTTTATTAGAAATGAATGGGCTTTACTCACAATTATATAACATTCAATTTAAATCATCAGAAGCAGAAGACATAAGTCAAAATGAGTTGCTTCAATTACATTCACATCTATGATCTCAGTTCAGCTCATACATCTTAATACATTAATTAAGGTTTATGGGCTGGATTGGTGTATAAATTATACTCTTCTTTTAATTGTTTCATAACAAGCGTAATAAACGACTGAATATAGCTTTCCTGAAGTTCCTTCTTTCTGTAGCCCATCCATATCGAATGCTTGGAAACTACATTTTCTACTGCAACATTAGCTAACGTCCCCTGATCAAGGTAAGGCTTTGCTAACAAAGAGGATACAAAACTAATCCCATAACCCGCAATCACGGCTTGAATAACTTCATTCACTCCATTAAATTGAAGCTCGATCTTCGGCTGTTGTACCTTTCTTTCTTCACACAATTGAACAAGTCTCTCTCTGGCTGCACTGCCTTCTTCTCTCATAATAAATGCTTCAGATACAACTTCCTCAAATCTAACCTGCTGCTTGGCAAAAGGGTGATTAGAAGCAACCACGAACAAATACTCGTCCTTGTATAACTCCCTATGTTCGAATACACCTGTATTATGCGAAGGGAACTCCATATCACTGTAAATCGCCACGTCTGTTTCAAAGTTATTTAATTGTTCCATGACTTCATGAGAATTAGTAGTAGTGATCTGAATTTTAACTTCCGGAAAAGATTGTTTGAATAATGACGCCCACCTGGGAATGAGTATACTTGTGGCCAGATAATTACCTGCGATCCGAATATGACCCTCGGGAAATTTGTGATAATCCTCTATGATCTGCTGAACTTGTTCACCCATGGCAAATAACTTCTCAAGAGGTTCGATCAATCTTTTTCCAATAGGTGTGAGCACCATCCTCTTCCCTTTGACCTCTAATAATAAAATATTATTCTCCCGTTCAAACTTGCGGATCTGCGCGGATATAGCCGGTTGACTGATGTGCAAACGTTCAGAGGCTTTGGTCACACTACCGGTTATCGCAACGTAGTAAAACAATTTTAATACATGATAGTTCATCCTGATTTCTTCCTAACTATATAAAATAAAATCATTATTTAACGGACCTTCGGCTTTCTTACTATAACTATACATTATGGATATTAACTATTATATATTGTTTATTTATAATTATTTATCTTATACTTACAACTATTCAAAAGGGAGGTTTCGTTAATGAAAGAGACAGTATTATTTTTAACCCGTCACGGGCAGACCGAATGGAATTTACAGAAAAGAATGCAAGGACATCAAAATTCAGCGTTAACAACCTTGGGCGAACAGCAAGCGGAATGGTTGAGAGATCGTTTGGAAGGCGAAAATTTAGGAGCCATTTATTCTAGTACTAGTCCAAGAGCATTGCATACTGCGCAGATTTTACGAGGAAGTCGGAGTTTATCGATTCAACAGCAAGCTTCTTTAATGGAAATTAACATGGGCATTTGGGAAGGAATGAACACAGATCAGATTGAACAAGAATATCCTTTACAGTTCTCACATTTTTTCACTAGACCTGATCTTTTTATTCCTCTAGCCTCAGGTGAGACCTATAGTCAGCTTGAACAAAGAGTAACGCCGACTCTTGAGCGTATCATTAACGATAACGAAGGACTTGAGGTGCTTATTGTCACACATCGGATGACTCTGAAAGTCATTATGGCTCATTTTCTCAATAAATCATTGCAGGAATTAGGAGAACTACCGGATATTCTCTCCACAGCATTATGTAAAGTTACTCTAACTGATAACCATACAACCATCGATCTGTATGGCGATACATCACATTATCAATGAATCAGTCTCAAAAATAAAAAGGCAACTCCGATTTAAACGGGGTTACCTTTTTAGACTTCAACTTTAAATCTCTACACTTTTGATTGTAAAGCTACGGACCTTCATCCATTTTCCTGAAATGAATTCATCAATCGTTTTCGTCTTCGGTCTAACGCAAAAACGATGTTTGCTCCCTTTATCAAATCCCACCGCTTCAAAAATGAGACCGTCACCTATTTGCTCCTTAAAGAACACTTGCTTCAATCCCAATCTATTTAACATTTCAAGCTTTACACTCTCAATATACGTGCGTGAATACTCCTTAGACATATGTGTTCCTCCTAGTAGTGGTAGTAATATTATAAGATCAATATTTAGAAAATCAACCAAAGATCACATAATCATTATCCACAACCATCTAAACCGGGATACATCTCACCACCGCAAAAAGAAAGAAGCCCTCCCATAGTCTATGGATTGGCTTCTACTCTACGAGAAGATTACGTAATTATTTAACTTCTGTTGTTCCAGTCACTTTTCCATCAATACCTGCGGATGCTTTCAGATCTTCGCTTGCGAAGTAGAGGTTACCATCTATAGTTGCGGATTCATGCAGGTTAAATCCTTTCGCTTCTACAAACACGTCGCCTTTGATCGTTCCGCCTTGAACTCTCAGATTCTCACTTTGTACGGTTAACTTAGGTACGGTAAGTGTGTAGTTGGCAGTGATCTTATGATCCGCGTCTTGCGCATAAAGGGCAAGCTTACGGTAGATGTCACCATCTGCGGCGCCTTTATCATGAAATTCTCCAGCTACAACAACCTCTTCAGCAATCGTTACGTCATTTAGAATCGCAACAATCCAGTTTCCATCTTTGCTAACAGCCTTAGTAAATGCATCTGCTTGATTCACAATCGAGGCTGTAGTGACTGCATCTGTCTGCTCAGTAGCTGGAGCTGAAGTTGCTGCCGAATTGGTTGCTTTATCCTCATTTGCACCACAACCAGCCAATACTGCTACCGAAACCCCTGCCACTAAAATCATTTTAAATAGTTTCATTTCGATTCCCCCTAATTTTGATTATGAATTAATTATATATTAAAATTCTTAATAATTAAGTGAATGATTTCACAAATTTGTGTCAGTATATAAAGCGATTTCACAGAGATCAATATCTTCTTGATAAAAAGTCAATCGTTGACTCTTCTCAAGTGTTAATGATAATATTTGGAAATAAATATCTCAGCAAGGGAGAAGTTTACTGGTGAAAAAGACTACAATGAAGGACATCGCGCTACGGGCCAATGTCTCCGTTGCAACTGTGAGCTATGTTCTGAACCGCGTCGATAACCAAACCATTCCTGAGAAGACCCGCAATCAAATTCTGCTGCTTGCTGAAGAGCTTCATTACATTCCTAATCTAGCAGCCCGTTCGCTAGCCAATAAAAAAACGGGATTGATAGGCGTACTTGTCAATAATTCTGCCCATATGCCACATTGGAAGCTCTATGCCCAGTTCACATTTATTCGTGCTTTGGAACAGCGTTTAACAGATGCTGGATATCATACGCTATTATACTCTCTTGATACTGACCATCCTTCTATGGATATCATCGTCGAAAGAAAACTCGAAGCCGTCTTTCTGATCGATGTCCGTGATGATTCCTTCTATTCGATTTCTAAGCATTTTGTAGAAGGTATTCCCTTGATTTTGATCGACAGCATGATTGAAGATAAGCTCTTTAAGCAAGTCCTTTACAATTATCGTTTAGCTCTACAAAAGGTAATGCCGGAGGATCTTTCACAGGTATGTTTAATTATGGAGAGCTTCAATAACTCCCTGCTCACTCACTTTATCCAAGACAGTCTTCCTTTACCTGAAAAAGCAATATTCAAAATTCAAAATCTGGAGGAATTGAATACAATCTTATCGGAGGGGATCTACAAAGAAGCCATAGTTATTAATGAGTTTATCGGAAGTTATGTTGAAAAGTCCGGGGTATTTGCACGGCTTTCTGTTCTTTGTACCTGTAATTGCCCAGAAATGCTTGGAGAAGACGTTAAGAAATTCATATTCACAGGGGATAAAGCAACCACCGCTTTTAAACTGATGCACGAGTTATTACACCGTCCTGACTACTCCGAACAAGAGAATAATCGTTATTTTGTTAATTAATTTTTTTTCGATATTCACTTAAGCGTTTAAGTTGAGAGGAGAGTAATCCATGCCAGATCCTGCTTTAGTAAAATATGCATCCACCGCCGTTCAATCCAATCCAACCCTTTGGAGAAACCGGAGATTTATGCTGCTACTCAGCTCCTATTCCATTTCTTTGTTTGGAAATACATTTCACAATATTGCTTTAAGTTTATGGGTACTTCAGACGACCGGAAGCGCTAAAATGATTGCCATTATCACAATAATCAATTTACTGCTCAGTTCTTTGCTCGGATCGATAGGAGGTACACTTGCAGACAGGATCAATCGCAGAACAATCATGTTGATCACAGATTTGATAAGCTTCGGTCTAGTAGTTACGCTTGCTTTGGCCATTTCCTTGGCTTCGACATCATTCATTATCGTGGCCATACTGACGGGACTTACGACAGTCTCAGCCTTATTCCAGTCCCCTGCTTATCAAGCTTCTATTACCACTGTTGTTGGCAAAGAACATGTGCAAAAAGCGGTCGGGATTCTGAACTTGTCGGAGAACATCTGTCGGACTATTGGGTTTTCGGCTGGAGGTATTTTTGTAGCGAGTTTTGGAGCGGCTGATGCCATCTTATTTGATGGGTCTACATTTTTTGTTTCCTTTCTACTGGTTCTTGCCGTTCGCTCCCTTCCGCTGCCAAACCGAGTAAATACCGCACCTAAGGAAGAAAGAAAATTTACGCAGGATCTTGCTGATGGAGTTCGTTATATTTGGAGATACCCCTTCGCCCGAGCGATTATCATTATGCTCCCCACGCTCACTTTGTTCTTTATGCCTTCACTGATGCTAACGCAAGTTATGGCCGTCAAAGTATGGAATTCTAGTCCCTTTCAGTTTGGACTCATGGAAGCCTGTATTCCACTTGGTTATATGATTGGTTCCAGCATGATATTGTTTCTCGGCTCCAAATTAAAGAACCGCGGCTTCCTTATCATGACTGGACTGCTATGTCTGGGTCCCATGTACCTCCTGTTATCGTTCGTCACTACTGCTGCGTTAGCCATTCCCATCATTCTTCTAATTGGCTTTATGTTCTCATTCTGTACATTGCTGATTAATACCATCCTTAGACTGGAAGTTTCGGAGGATATACAGGGTAGAGTCTTTGGTGTACTAGGCTCCATTATGAGTGTAGCCCCCTCACTTGGTCTTACAGCCGTCTCATTCCTATCCGATCACTTCAGTCCAGCCCCTGTCATGGGTTCCATCGGAGTCCTTCTACTACTGTTTGCTTTATCAACCTTGACCAAGTTAAAGGTGATTCGTAACTACAAGTAATTTTAGAACTTGGCCTTTATCGCCCGCTGTTCTTAATAACACGTCTATGATGAAGCTTTATTAGTAAGAGAGCAAACACTACTATCATTATAAAGAATCCCAACACACCAGTTAGAAACGGAAATAAGAGTGGGAAGATAACGCTGGGATAACCTTTTGTTATATCCGAGTAGTAACCCATACCCATAAGTGATGTACCAGAGACCCGATAAGCTTGACACCTAGATGATTATCACTTCTTTGAGCATAACTCAGCACCTTTTCTTCTATGCTTTCATCATGTGACCGTGATTATTTTCCATTTTCTCTTTTCCATCGGCTGACTATCATCTGTCAGTCTTTGGACTATACTTATTTCTCACAATATCTCCAGGTGGGACATTTTCATCTGCATCCCATAGGGTCAATTCTGCTTTCCTGCCTGTATTTTCTTCTTGAATTTTAATATTCTTATCAACAACCGTTAGTTCTTGAACGTTTAAAGTGTTATAACCCTTTTCAGCATGGGTTATCTCATAACGCTGATTAATTTGATCTGAAATAATATACTCACGGATATAGTTGAATAATGGGCTAATAGAAATCGCTAACAAGAAAATTGAAATCGTCGATAAATAAATTAATTTTTTCATAAATAATCCTTGTGAGCAATCGTCAACTTGAAATCTTGTCTTGAGCCACCTTCAGTGCCATCCGGCAAACCATCCTGCAAAGGAACAAAACCAAACTTCTGATAAAATCTTCTAGCAGGTTGACCCTCTGGATGATCCTCACCAAATGTAGTAACGAATATCTCTGCTGGGGTTTCGATACTTTGGAGAATATGGTTAAAAAGGGCTGTCGCGACTCCTTTATTTCTTTCTTGCTTTGAAACTGATAGCCACCCTCTTATATCCTCCATAGTAGCGTTTACTACATTCATGATTAAGCCCTCCTTTAGCGAATTGGATAAGATCATCTTAAAGATCACTTAACCATAGTAAACATTTAGGAATAAAATCAGCATAGTCATTTATAGCAGTTATTGTTCTTATTACTTCACGAGTTCCAAGTTCTCGCTCCGTATCATCCGTACTCTCTAGTCCAAGTGACCGTCTGATATTATAAGCTAACCATTCTAGCTTCCCACGAAAACCATAGTTGAGCACATCGGACCAGTTAGCATAAATCTCGCCACCATGATCGCGGTATGCATTAATAAGCGTACAGAAAGCATCTTTGCTTTCACTTGCCGATTCAGAACTTGACCAATACAGGGCTACGTCAATCAGCTCTTGGGTTGGATGGATAGGTCCTGCTGCTTCCCAGTCAATAATAATGGGTATGTGATGCTCATCCCATAATACATTTTTTTGATCTAAGTCCCTATGGCTGATCACCATATGATTCAATAATTGTTCCGCTGAAGAATCTACAAGTTGTTCCCAATGATTTATTTGGTTCAGGTTATCGAATAGCAAACTAGACCATCCCAAACCATCCTGCTTTGCTTTTAGAGCATACTCATTCCAACAAACAGTGGATGCATTTACTGCCTCAAGATTTTCAATAGGATGATCAAGAAGTGTAGAGAAATCGATCTTATGAATTTTCGCAAGGATTTCCCCAATCTTTTTGCAACACTCTATATCAATTTCATCGGATGGCAAAGACTTACCTTCGACCCATGGAAACAATAAATAGAATTGACCCTCAACTTCATGCATAAATCGATCATTGGATACGATGGCCGGTACTGCATTTATTCCATTTTGATAAGCCATATTCGCAACTTTTTCAGAAAGAGTATAGTTGTACAAGGCTGTATCCCGTTGCATGATTTGAGGATTTAGAGTTTTCACTGCATATAACGCTTTGTCCGTTTGTAGACGATACATTCTGTGTAGAAGACCGCCTGTTACCTGTTCAGGTTCATTTTTCAAATGACCTAACTCGTATTTTGCACATAGCGTTTCAAAATATAAGTTATAATTCAGATTTTCCATGTTATGTATCCCTTTCCGGATGGAGTAAAAACATATAGAGTATATCTCTATAGAGCTGAGTCGTAAACTAAAGAAGCAATTGCTTTTATCCGGATGTTCCAGGTAAGCAATTGCTTTTTTGATACGGGTATATTAGCAATTATCGAGGTTGTTTAGCAGGCGTTTCATCTGTTCTATGCCTTCGCATTGAGTGGTAATGATTGCATACAGAATAGGTTTTAGCGCTGGGCAGATATTGAACTGAAGGACGTTATTTGACATTCGCACAGCGCCCTCGTGATGGGGAATCATCTCTCGCACAAAATTAGCATTCACTCCATTAGTTACAGTTGCGGACCATACTTTTGGTTTGTGCTGAAATGATATTTGTAGCGATACTCTGCAGTTCAAGATTCGTCGTGTACTTAAGTATATTCCTAGACATTTCAATGGCTGCGCGATGATGAGGAATCATCTGCTGAATAAAGGTATCTGAGATGCTACACGAGAGAGGTACACTTGTCATCCTTCTAATCATGGTTTTTAGAATAGTATAGTAAGCATTCAGGTAAGCTTGTGTCACGTTGCTTAGTTTATAGTTTCTATCCATAAGATTAAACGCTCCTTTCTGGATAGTGTATGCGAAGGCGAAGTATTATGGGTATGCTCCTAGATCATTCAGACTCCAATTTCCTTGACATGAATAAAAGCCTGAATCCTGAGGATGCCCAAAGGAATAGAGTTACCTCAATTTATCTATTAAAGCAACCTGCTCTTTTTGCAACTTTCCAGGAGACCTTTGGATAATCCTCACTAATGTAGTAACGGATAACCTATCAAGCATACTTTGTATTCAATTTTGATCTTAACGCCCTCACTCCTTCTTGTACTTCACATAATCTGTAGAAGAATTAACCTGTTAGAAGGAGGTTATCAGGGCCATGAAATCGTTAGGGCAATATCACGACATCATCAGTATTGGCTCTTCCTGCCAAACCTCCTATCAGCTCCGGCGCATGAAGCTTCGTAAGGAGGCCGGTCCTTTCGACTGGTTCATCTCCGAATCCGTTCCCGGACTTGTAAAGTTATTTAATAATAAGTTTCAGTATTACATGGACTTCGACCAAGTTCAATTGATCGGCAAGGCGCATCAGCATTACATTGTAAGAGATACCCACTACAACATCGACTCCTATCATGATTTCTCGTTTATCCAGCCTGAAAGCCTATGGAATCAGGAATATGCTGCGTTTAAACAAAAAATAGAACGTAGAGCTCAGCGGTTTTTAGACACACTCGCCCAAAGTCCATCTATTGTGCTGGTGCGGACTCAATTAACGAAGGAAGCGGCGCTTCAACTGCTCCAAGCCGTCAAACCTTGGATTGGGACATCCGACTATGTCTTGCTTGCCGTCAACAATCATGAAGATTGGTCAAGAACGGATGTAGTCAGTGAGGAATGGGGGCTGGAGCACCTCAAGGCGGTTAGAATTCCAAGAGGCGAGGATTGGCGGGGAGCGGATGGCGCGTGGGAGCAATTGTTTGACAGACCCTGGTAACAATCAAAGTACATTGACAATGGTTATATATCCATATCAAATTCTCCATAGTTGCGTATGATAAAGTTACAGACCTAACGGCTCTAGGTCACGAAATGAAATAAGGAGGCGGCCCTATGACTGATATTATCGTTCTAAGAGGCTCTTATAACAATCTAGTCGGAGGCATACTAGTTACAAGCATTTCAAATAATGGAATCACGACTGAAGAAGATTTATACGGGAAAGATATTGCATCCTGCATATCTTATTTGCTTGAAGAGGGGCTTACTCTAGAGTTTCAGTCTGCAGACTCCAATGGGTATACGGTGATGTTTAATCGTACGGAACCGGTTCCCCAAAACCCAATCATCACCATACTTCAGAGCCGTATCGACACAGTGGTTACTCTTATAACGGATGCCGGTTCCGTCACCGGAATTCTGATTATGCTCGGAACAGATGTTGCCCAACTTCTAGAAGAATCGGGGGACATCATCTTAGTCCCGATTGCTCAAATTAATGGCGTTATTTAAAGTTAGAAAGGAGCTTACGATATGACTTTTGAGCAGTTGTTGGCAACCTATCTCGGCCGTACCGTCGAGGTTTTTTTGAGTAATGAATTTTTCACCGGACAATTGATCTTTGTAGGGAATGGTTTCTTCACCCTGTCAGAGACACAAGGGTATTATGCGCCGGTGGAAATGAACCTTGTGACTACTCAGGTGAATTATGTCCGTATTCTTATGTAAGTTCTGATAAGGGGAGCCACAGGCTCCCCTTATCCTTTTCTATGCCTGGAGTTTTCTAGCCATTTCTTCCAATCCCCATATGAGTAGGTATGGCGCCGTGTAATACTAGAGGGATGAAGCCTCCTATGATATAGAGCCGTAGGAACATAAGCGATCGGAAAGGTATTCAGCAATCTTACGATCATCTCGAAATCCTCATACAGTCTACCTCCGGAAGGGTCTTCTGTGTACCAACCTCCGATCCGGAGCAAAGTCTCTTTTCGATAAAATCGGGGGGCTAAAGGCACAGCATGTTCCAAGAGTCGCTGCCCGTCAATGGTAGACAATGAACGGCGCAGACCTTTAAAACGAAGTTCTCCGCTTCTCAGTTCGACCCATTCATAATAGTCGCTGTACCAGAGAGCCGTTTCCCCTGCATCCCCCCCAGCAACTGTCATCATTAACTCCAGGCATTCCGGCACAAGCCAATCATCTGCATCAAGCTCCATAATCCAGCGCCCATGCGCCTCTTGCAGCCCGCGGTTAAGGCTGTGCGCCTTCCCCTGATTGGTCTCATTGCGAATATAGTGGATCCGTGAATCGGGCATGAATACCGTGAGCAAGGCGGCAGTAGCATCCGATGAGGCGTCATCCACAATGATCAGTTCCCAAGCCGAATATGTCTGAGCAAGCACGCTCCTGACGGCCCATGGAATATAGTTCTCCTCGTTGTATGCACATAGTAGAATACTAATGTCTGGTCCTCCCAGGGAAAGTGCCGGTGCAGATGTAGCTGAGGTAAGAATGGGGACGATAAATTTGCGTTCAACGTCCGGCTTACCAAGTCTAGCCATAATTCTCTTCGGAAGCATAAAGCCCGTCGCGGCTACCGTCGTCCCGGACCATCCAACGTCTGTGGCTTGAGCTTGCTTATCAGTAACAAGCAGTTTCGGAAATGGAAGAAAGGCACGATTAGCAAATCCCTTGGTTAACCCCTCCCTGATACACCCCCTTTTCCAGAGCACCGGTGTGGAATGATGATCGACCTCGAAGACGGAAGGTCCTGCTTCAGATACGGAGAAGATGATCCATCCCAAGGTTTCCAGTTGCAGGCTTTGTAAAGCCCGTTCTACTTCACTACGAAAAGCCGGGAGGAGTTTTGTACCGGCACGCACAGTCAGCAAATAAGGATATGGTAAGTTATCTATCCAAGCTTGGATACCCTCTCTGCACTTTTCATCGGCGGTATACACATTGGCTGCTGGGAATATAGAGTACACGCTGGAAGCAGTCAGATCTGCTTCCCATTTCCGTTCATCTGAGAAAATAAGCACATTCATAGTTCTCCCCCCCAATGCTACTTACATGGGCTTCTAAAAATAGTTCTACATCCTATGAGTATTCTTTTGGCTTGGTGCAGAATGCAGTATTCCATCATAAGATAGGAAGTGCATTCTATATTAATTGAAAGAAAGGATGTGTTTTGATGGCCATTTTTATATATCCTCCCACGATTGACTGGTCGTGGATGAAACAACGTCCGCAACAACTGATGAAATACCTGGCTCGTGCCGGGCATACGGTTTATTACTGTAATAAAACGCAGGAAGAAGCCCCCCCTGAGGAAATTTCACCCGGTCTTTATCTCGTAAAGCATCATGAGCGATGGCTGAAAGCTGAGTGGCCGGACATCCAAAAAAGAAAGTCGGCACCAGTAATAGTCTGGTGCACGCTTCCCCAGTTGTCCTTATCATTACAAGCTTATCAATCAGATAAAATTATTTATGACTGTGTGGATGAATTTCCGCAGTGGGCCCCGTACGAAAGGAACATGGCCGCTACCGCTGATGCTATCATATGTACCTCGGAACGATTGTTCCGTCGGATAACCAGGCAATACCCAGATAAGAAGCTCGCTTTGATCCGCAATGCGTATGATACTGACATGAGGCTTCACCTTCCAGGTGAGCCGGATGATCAGCAAATGCCTGAAGATTTTCCAACCGTTCCTACATTAGGATATATCGGAGCATGGGCTCCCTGGATTGATTCGAAGCTCGTGACACGACTGGCAAGAGAACAAAGTGAAGCTAGAGTCATCATCATTGGACCGGAATTTGGTCGTAAATTTCTTCCTTCCCGAGCTGGTCTACATTTTCCTGGCATGAAACCGCACCATCAGTTGCCAAGCTACCTGCGCCTGTTGGATGTATGTCTTATCCCTTTCCTTCTTAACACGGTAACCCTTGCCACTAACCCCATTAAGGCGTATGAGTACTTGGCAGCCGGCAAACCGGTGATAAGTACCGGCTTGCCGGAATGCCAACTCATGCAGCCCTTTGTAGATGTTGCGTCAAGCCCGGAAAATTTTCTGAAGCTTGTAGCCTCGCGTCTCAGAGATCCGGGAGACTGTGAAGCACGGCGTAAATTTGCTTTACAGAACACCTGGACACACAGAGTAAAGGAAATTGAAGCTTTCGTGTTCTAGCTAGATTCTGTGAAGTTGTTCCTTCAGCAATCGAAGCTGTTCCGTTCCTTCCACTTCCTTTTGCCGAATCAGGGGCAGAATTCTGCTTACATCCTTTTTCCCTTCCTTCAGCAGCTTCTGCATTCGATCCGAAATGTCCTGAAACGGCGCTTCGTAGTCCATGGTGTATGGTTCAAGATTAAGTGATTGGAATAAGCTCCTAACCTTTCCCATCTTGCTTAGGCACAACACGGGAATCCCTCCACGTAACGCCACCAAAGCCGGATGCAGCTTGAATGAGATTAGGTAATCTACCGATTGGATGTATTGATATGTCATGTTTAAATCCGTCATGACATTTGCAATAAAGATTTCTGCTAAGGGGTTGTCGGCCAACAATTCCTCCTGGATCCGGGAACAAACGGGTGAATCGTTGTAAGGATTACCCATATGATGTACTACAGGAATAAGGACAAGGTGATATTCCTCACGAGACAAATCTGCCAGCAGCTTAAGCATCGTTTTCATTGGAAAATCTTCATATGAAAACACACAAACTCCGATAACCTCTCGGTCTGTGGAGAAGCGGAAAGGGTAATGAGGTTCTTTGTAGCTGAATGCTATATCAGGTACAACTTTAACCATAGAGTGGAACTGATACTTTTCAGCAATCTCCGCAGACCACTTATCCCTCAAGTAGAGTCCTTGGGTTTGCTGTAGACGCTCTCTGTACTGCTGCACTTCTTCTACCGGCCATGTCTCCTCTGGGTAGAAATCAACGAACCCTACACCATACACCCATGTGGGTAGGTCGGAGAGAGCGGGCGGGAAGTAATAGTTATTGTAATGGTAAGGGGTAACTAAATCGCCACCACCAATAATCACTGCATCCACCTGGCTTATATCAACCTGCGGCGTGTAGGGAAATACTTGATCCTCCAGAAATTGTCCTGACAGGGTTTGAAGAAACAGTTCATCACCGAAATTACCGTACCCGTAATAACCACACACACAAATATTCAAGGGGGTTGCCTCCTTACGACTGAGATATTAGTGTCAATCTAGGCTTTTGAATGCCGATCAGCTGCGGTTGCAATGTACTAAGATGAAAGCTTACAAGAGATCCAGCCTGCAGAATGGAGGTCACCTCGACTGATATCGTACTGCTGACATAGTCCGAGTATTTGCAAACTGAACAAGGCGTACTGGAAGGCTTATTGCGGAACGTCAGCTGCCGGGGGTCCCATGTTATGCTGCTGATTCCCACTTGAACGATAATATCCATTGTGGCTGCATGCTGAGCAGAACACTCAAATTCCAGATATGCTCTTTCAAAAATCGGCAAAGTTACGCCAGATTCTATCTGCAAAAAGCATTGGTATTCTCCCCTAGGCAGCTTACCAATCATGGGATAATCATCTACGAGTACTCGTGTCTCATAATAGGAATTTACCGTGCCGTGCACGAGAGGAATTAGGCTGGACACGTAGCCCTTCGCCATGGCATCCAACAACCCCGACAACTTCGCCGGAGCAGGAGATGGAGAAATAATGTCGGGACTATGTTGTTTCAGCATGGCATAAATTTGTGCAAACCGCTGCTCCCAACTGAAAGCTCTGGCGAACTGGGATAAACTGAACCGCTCCTCCTTGGAGCTTTCCAGGGCAGAGCGGACACTTTCAATGAATTCGTCGTGGTTGTCAGCAACGCTCACGAACGCCTGAAGCTTGCGTACTTCCGGAAGGTTTGTCGAAACCACTTGTTTTCCCGCTGCCAGATATTCATATACCTTAATGGGATTAGTACTCTCCGTGATACGATTGATGCGGAACGGAATGATACATACGTCCAAGTAAGATAGGATTTGAGGTAGCTCATCATAATTCCGGTAACCGAGATTAAATACGTTTGACCCTAACTGGTCACCGTCCGCACGCAACTTCGGACCGACAATGATGACTTGAGAGTTGGGAAATGCACTTGCTACCTTCCGTATTAGCTCCTCATCTACCCAAGGGGCCCAGGCACCTATATATCCGATCTTAAATTCAGCAGTTGGTGAAAGTGGATGAAGCGACTGGGTTTCCATCGACACTGCAGCGGAGAAATGGTTCCAATCACAGCCGTTCCGAATCATAGTTATGGGCTTGCCTGGGGCCTGTTGCTGCATTTTTTGCTGCAAGTGGTCCGCCGTACAGACGATCATATCAGCCAAATGAACCCAATTTTTCTCATCCGTCTCCCAATCCGGGAAATCATCAACACAGTCGTAGACGATCGTGTCCGGCTGAAAGTGGGAGGCAATCCCCAGCATTTTACTCCAAGAGGACCAATAAAGCTTCTTCTCACCGTTCAGAAGGGGAAATAAAACCTGCATGAAGAATTCAAAATGGTTAACCACATATAAATTGGGTGCCGCTTTATACAAGACAGGTCCTTCCTTATTTTGCTTGTTAAAATAAAGGACAGGGAAACCGTGGCTTGCGAACATGCTCATTATATGCTGCGGCCGCTGTTTCATATATTCCCAGTCTATAGTTGGCGGATAGATAACAATCGCCATGAGTTAGCTTCACCTTCTAGTCCTATATTTTGTAATTTAGACTTGCATCCAATCTATTATAGTAAGCACGGAGCGATTTAGTTATAGACAAAGTCATCATCTTTGACCGACTGATGGCATTAGCCTTTATTTCAAAATATGGATGATTGACCATGCCAACTCTTAAAAAACTGAGTAAGATACACTGATCATTCTAGGAGGTGCCTATATATTGATAAAGAAAACGAGTCGCCCCAGGAAAAAGCATCTCGTGAAAAAGAGAAAACAGATTATTATCCGTAAATGTACACGCCGCAGTAGATCAATCATTCATTTCCCTTCTTGCAAGCGGCCGAAAATCAATGTTGCCACTCCGAATGTGGAGCTGACCCAGCCCTCTCCCATTGTGATTCCGGCTCCGGTCGTCAATGTTCCAACGTCCCCGCCACCTCACATTCATGTGGCCGCACCTAATGTAGAGCTGACCCAGCCGTCTCCTATCGTGATTCCAGCTCCAGTCGTCAATGTTCCAGCATGCCTACCGCCTCACATTCATGTGGCCGCACCTAATGTAGAGTTAACCCAGCCGTCTCCTATCGTAATTCCAGCTCCAATCGTCAATGTTCCAGCATGCCCGCCGCCTCACATTCATGTGGCCGCACCCAATGTAGAGCTGACCCAGCCGTCCCCCATCGTGATTCCGGCTCCGATCGTCAATGTGACTACACCGGAAAGTTCGTGTGAGACAGAACTTCGGTCGAACCTGCTGCGGTTTGTCGGTGATGTTATCGAGGTTATTGATTCAGGGGGATCAAGCGCTAACGGCAATCCGCCAAACCAGATCGGTGTTCTGGAATCGGTAGGGCATGGCACTTTCGTTATTCGTCCTACTGTCGGCAACCCCGAAGCAGCTCAAGTCGTCTTTTATTCGATTCGACATATCACCGGATTCCGACCAAATGTTACTGTCCCTGCCCGGAACCGATAGGCTAACGCCCACAGAAAAGAGCTACCTTGAACTGTGATCCACAAGAAAGATACTTTGCAAAAAGTGACTTTCTTGTGGGTCTTTTGTGTTTTAATCAGAGTCACTTCACTCTGATTAGGTCATGCATTATACGCATCCTGAAACTCAGATCCAAATCCAACAGACAGGGTTTCAACAATCCATATCCGCAAAGGGAACTGCTGGGACAATACTTCGATGGACTCATTCTTTTGGCACATGAAAGATGTGTTACGGAGTATATCACCAACTACAACTCCGAGCGATATCAGAGGACATTAAAAAAGATGACTCCTTCAGAAGTCATCTCATTGCCGGCTTGGTCTCCGGGGTCTTTCTTTTAAACTGTCCACAAAGCGGGTCACAGTTCCCCCCTTTAGGGGAGGCAATAGCTTTTTATTATCAATTCATTTCTTGAATTTCTAATATCTGATCAATCTTCTCTTTTGCCCCTTCCCAGGAGGTCAATAGTGGAAAGGCATGTTGTTCACGGGCTCTCAAATTCCATGGATGTGGAATGCAGAGCACCTTCCTTCCGTCCTGCATTGCAGGAACTAGGTTGTGAACCCCGTCATCGATCAGAAGATCATAATTAATAAGATTCTTTCGCTTGCAAGAGAAAAAATTTTCAAAGGGAATAAACGGCATATGCTTCTGTAGCCAGTTCCATTTTTCAACAACTGCCTTGGGCTGGGCTGCCGTAACGATAATAACATCATAAGCGTTGTGTAGCTTCTCCATTTCTCCTACAACATGCTCGTCGAACAATTCAAGTTCCTCATATAGACCAGGTCGCCCATAGAATACATCTTGTGTACAATCCGGATGACGTAAATGATCCGTATTCCAATCAAGCATCTCCTCGTACTTCAGCAAATGCGTGGGGAAATCGTTGTTGTTATGGTATATAGCTCGTTTGACTAGATGGCATATCGTGTCATCCATATCAACTGCAATTATTGGCTTTCTCATCTGTGTCCCCCATAAGTTTTTTTATATCATGATTTAAGTATACACACTCAAATTACTGTTAACGCCTTGAGTTAGTTAAATTTCTGGTTAATATTTTTTAAAAGTCTCTACGCATTTTTGACAGATACAGGCTTTACCTCTTAGTTCTATAGGTACCCGTTCTTGTAGTTCTGTAGGAATTTCCGTATGAAAACACCAACAGTCACCACTGTCAGCACCACAATGATTTAATTCTTTACATATGGGACAATACCGTTGTTCATCATGTTTATTCCTCATATCCAAAGCTTCTACTCCCCTTAGATTACTAACCTATTTCGCATCTTCGTCATTTACTTTTCTTTGAAATTTAAATTATTTATTATTAGTATAATGGAAAACAAAATTAATAAAACATATCCAACTAATGACAAAAAATCAGTAATTAAAACAAACAACTCACCAAATACACTTCCTCCATAACCACCTCTGAACATTCCAAGTTTAGCGTCATCCCTCCTATAGATCTCTGCAATTCCGGAACATCTACTCTATTCGCGCTTGTGAACTCGTTATTCTTGCATTAAGATAGTGAAACATTAGGGGTACCTATAGAGTGTTCTATGGAACTCAAACAGGAGGAGATATGAACAGATGAAAGTTAAACATCATGGCTTTCTAGATACCATACATACTGACCTTCTTGCCATCAAGGAACTTGTATATAACCCTTGCAAATTCAATTGCTCTCCACCTATTCTTGAGCCACAAAATGAAGAATATGGAGCTTATGTATTTAACTTAAACGCACTATCTATTAGATTTCGTGTGGCAAAAATCACGCCGACAAAGGTCGGACAGTTTGTGACGTTATGGGAGAGAAGTGGAGATGGCCCCATCCAACCCTATGACGTATCAGATCAAGTTGATTACTACGTGATAAGTACACGAAAAGAGAATCACTTTGGCCAATTTATATTTCCAAAAGCTGTCCTAGGAGATCGTGATGTACTGTCCGACAGAGGTGAAGGTGGGAAAAGAGCAATGCGAGTCTACCCACCTTG
Organism: Paenibacillus sp. FSL K6-0276; assembly: GCF_037977235.1. Lineage (NCBI taxonomy): Bacteria > Bacillati > Bacillota > Bacilli > Caryophanales > Paenibacillaceae > Paenibacillus > Paenibacillus sp. FSL K6-0276. Next base: position 4,035,098 of record NZ_CP150276.1, read on the forward strand.
GGATAGTCCTACGAGTACACAAGCTCAAAAAACACAAAAATGGCAGTCTGAATATTTCTTAGAGATACCAATAAATAAGCCTGTAGATTTCCTTCGCGCGCAAATGCTTTACGGTTTCCCCGTTAATCCCCTATGATCACCGCTTCTGGATATTTAATTATAAGAGCGGCTTGGTGATTTCATTCCTCTTGCTGGTCAGCAGAAGGCAGAATCAATCGTGCCTTCTCTTCCCCTTCTTTTTGTCCCTTCATCAATTTATCCCCCTAATTGGTTGACATGCACAGCATCAGGAAATAAAATATAAACAAACATATGAACAATCATTCATATGTATTAGTGAGGAGGAAATTACTATGAGCAATCTAAAAAATATCCTATCCTTGATTCTTTTCTCCATTTTCCTTATTTCTTACCTTTTGAAGCTCGTTATACTATACAAGAAGAACCATATTAATGGAAACGTATTAGCTAAAGGAAAAAAGCTATCTAAGATCCATTTTACCGAGCTATTCGTTAAGACTACTACTTTTTTATGGGGTGCAACATGGTTTGCGTTTTCCTTAGCAGAGTCTTTCATAGTTACACTAATAGGCGAACAGTTTGATAATCCCGTGATTCACTTTATCGGCGTTGGTGTAGTGGCCCTCGGATGTTCCATTTTCATTCAAGCAATGATTGCCATGCGCACTTCATGGAGAGTTGGGATTGATAAGACTACTGTAACAAAACTCATCACGCACAGTATATATAAATATAGTAGAAACGCCGCATTTATCGGCTTTGATCTCATGTTTCTGGGATTGTATCTTATGTATCCAAATATATTAACACTTATTATATTCATTCTTAACATTGTCGCCATTCATTTACTTATTCTACAGGAAGAGCAGCACTTAAAGTCCGTATTCGGAGATGAATATATTCAATATTGTAATAATACACCTAGATATATTTTATTTTGAAACCTTACCTACTGCAAATCAGAAAATTCAAAAGCACGCTACACTTTACATTTTTTACAAGTTCAGAAAACATTCTCTTAATGTAATTACTATAGTATGAGGTTGTAAACATACATTAGGAGGGAAATTATGAAATCACCGAAAAAGTACGTCGTTAAAACGGCAATTGTAGCGACTGCGGCAACTGCTCTCTTCGTTTCAAACGTAGTCACTACGCAATCACCTAATCATGCCAATGCAGCTTCATCAAACACACGAAATGTGATTCTGTTTGTCGGTGACGGTATGGGAACTGCCCAACGCAATGCCATCCGCCTGGCTACAGTAGGTGAAAAAGGAAATCTAGCTATGGATTCTATGCCATATGCTGGACTAATTCATACAAGCTCCACTGTCCCTGTTACGGATTCAGCTGCTTCAGCCACAGCTTATGCCAGTGGGCTCAAGACTTATAATGGAGCCATCGGAATGAATGCAGATAAAAAGTCCGTCCAAACCATTATGGAATATGCAAAATCAGCAGGTAAATCTACAGGTGTTGTAACTACCAGTCAAATTACTGACGCTACAGGCGCCGCTTTCGGTGCTCACGTTGAAGATCGCTCCAAACAAAGTGACATCGCTCTGCAACTTCTGACCAAGAGTAAAGTTGACGTTCTTCTCGGCGGAGGCGAAGATTTCTGGTATCCGGTAGGAAATCCCGGTACATTCGCAGATGAGCCTGCTGAAGATCCTTCAGAGAAGAGTAAAGGTACGCAAGGCAATCTTGTAGACAAAGCTAAACAGCTTGGATACACCTATGTAACGAACAAAGCAGATATGCAAAAAGCAAAAGACGGCAAGCTTCTTGGGCTATTTGCAAACGAGGAAATGTTCCAGCAAAAACCAGAGGGTGAAGGAGATATCTACAACCCGGTTGTATCCCTGCCTGAAATGACGAAAAAAGCGATAGACACGCTTGCAGCAAATAAAAAGGGATTTTTCCTAATGGTTGAAGAAGAAGGTACTGACGAATTTGCACACCAAAACAATGCCAAAATGACGATTAAAGCGGGGCAAGAATTGGATAAGTCCGTACAGGTTGCAAGAGATTTCGCTAAAAAGAATCCTGATACCCTTGTCTTAGTTCTCGCCGATCATGAAACTGGTGGTTTCTCTATTGAAGCCGTAGACGCTGAAGATGAATCAGGTGACGGCATTTCCAAAGAAGATGGTCCGTTTGCCATCGCTAACTCCAAGCAGAATTTCGTTGTAGACTGGACGACTTCAGGTCATACAGCAGTGGATATTCCTATTACAGCCATGGGCAAAAACGCTCAGTTGTTTACTGGAGTATACGAAAATACTGAAGTATTCACTAAGGTCATGCAAGCCATGGGCTTTAAAGTGACAAAATAACTTCGAACGGAACGCGTGACTAGCCAGAAATTTCTGGTTAGTCTTTTTTATTTAAAATTCATAAAAGTGTTATGTAGTAAATGTTCTCAATCAATTATCTAAAAACACTCATTTTGAGTATCGGCAGCCCCATAAATGCGGCATATCGTTCAGCAGCTTTAAACACCGCCTCTTCAGCATCTCCAAGCTCTCCAAAAGGATGAATGACTATCTCAATTCCTTTTTTCTTAAACGTACGTTTCCATGTACCTACAACTTGGCCACCTACGACAATCATCGGCAGGAAAATACCGTTGTTCCCAGGGACAATCAAAGGAGCCGTTTCAGGCTCAAGTACAGCACTCCGGTCTTTATAACCAAGAATATACTCATCAAAACCCGGAAGTAAATAGACACCCGAATCTTCATCCGTTGGAGCTAGTCGATGGCTAGACATCCAAAACTCGCTGCCAGCTATGTACTCCGATTGAAGTTCCTTTTTCGCAGATTCTAGCCCTCGTCTGGCATCTGTAAGTGTTATGCCTGCCCACCAAGCGAAGTCCTGAACGGTCGCCAATCCACGAGCTGTAAAATACCGCAAAGCGAGTTCTTGCAACGATCTTTCGTAAGATAGCTCTCGATAATCTGGCACCCACTCCTCTAACAACACTATCGTTTGCTGCTTACCATTCATCGGTCCGAAACAAATTAACCCTTGGTAAGCACTATTCCACAGCATGTGATAACCGCGTTGATTCCCAGTGTAGATGCCTTCCTCTTCTATTAGCTGAAGTAGAACAGAACGATCCATCTGCTTCCCGCCCTTTAATGCATCTACTATAATTTCTCTACAGCGCTCCAGTGTTTGATCATCTAGTCCAAGCTCTGCCATTCGCCGCTTCGTTTGTGCCACTAAACGTGGTGCAGATAGCTGAAGCATCCACTTCACATCTTCTGCTGGGACGAAATGAAGCGTACCTCGCAGCGTCCAAGTAAGAATAATCTTACGGTCTGCGATAGCACGCTCTATATCAGCTAAATTCGTAGATGGAGAACGTAACCCGATAGCCCAAACCGCCTGCATATAGTCTTGCGCTTGTATAGCACCCAATTCCTCTACGACTTGTTCTGGCTTATTTAGCCTGGAACCTGCGATCCTCTGATTATATAGACGGTGATTAGCAATCATATTCTTCATCACATTTTCCTCCTTTAAAAAGAACCCTATCAAACAAATATGTACTTGTACTATAATACCATCCGCTAACACAAGCAAAAACGCCTTTGGCGTCCTATAAGGACGGTAAGCGTTTATGCGAGAAATATAAGGATAATTTATAGCGTAGAACATATAAATTCTTATATTTCAAAAAAGGACCTAAACGGGTCCTAACCCAACGATGGCATACTTTGGAGGAATATCTTCTGTAATCCACGGCTCAACCAGCTCGATTCCGTTATCTTTTTCAGCAGATACTAGATGGACCATCAATTCATCCCTATCATAAAAAGTTAGCGACTTGCGTTCCCCTATACTTACAATGGCTTCATGTGGAACTTCAAAAGAATCTAATCGACTAGTCCAATACGATAAGGCTTCATCGCTAGGAACAAGAAGGGAGAAAGAACTGATACTGTTCGTCCCTTTGCGAGTCTGACCTGCATTTGGCATTTCAAAAAAAGATACCTCGGTGCCAGGGGCGCCATTACGATTTCCATAAAATAGATGGTACATGGATGGATCATCTTGATTGACCGTTTTCTTTACAAGTCTCAGTCCCAGTACCTCTGTATAAAACCATAAGTTTTGTTTAGCGTCCTTAGTAAGCATGGAGACATGATGTTGTCCGTTTATGGGTTGTTGTTTCATTTTAAAAACCTCCTGTATAAGTTGTATTCAATTTGAGTTTACTAGTATACTGATGAGAAAAAAATAAGCTTTATTATCAATAAAGCTTTAGGATCACTACTGAATTCCTCGAGGGATTCGGTTCTCATCTTGACTATACCGATGGATCTTCTTAAGCATGCTGTAGAACACTTTCTTCTCCTCGTCCGTCAAAGGATCGAATAACGAAGCTTGGAAGTCCGATTGTAGGGGCAGTACCTTCTCAATAAGCGTTTGGCCCTTTTCCGTTAAAGTAATGTACTTCACTTTCCAATCCTGTTTGCGTTCGATTAATTCTTCTTTTTCTAATCGGCCTAACATATGCGATACTCCTCCTTTGGTAATAGTTAGGTGTTCTGCAATCTCCATCTGTGATACAGGCTGATGTATTAATATTTGTACTAATGTATCAAACTGATTGACACTCAAGTCAAATTGTTTCAAGAATTCATTGGAAAGATCGTTACTATTCTCATATACCCTGACAAGTCGCAACCAGATCAATAAGCTTAATTGGTTATCTTCAGTGAATCCATTGTTTCTCATTTGGTCACGTCCATCGTTTGTTATTTAGATAATGATTTGATTTATTAATATGAGTATACTAGTAAACTGATAAGAAGTCAAGCTCAGTAGAAATCCTACCTGCTTGCTAAATACCACTTCGGAATATAGGTTTGAAAATCATCATACCACTCCAGAACATTCTCCGCTCGGCTCAACATATTAGCAACTTCCTCTTCTCCGAATGAAATCGCCCAATGAATGCTCGACAACTGGTTGCTAGCGATGTATAAAGCCATCATTCTAAAGAACAGATCCGGGACGCCGTTATTAAAATATCCATGAATACGACCTGAGGCGAACTCTGCACTCATCATCGCACAAAATGTAATCCGATTAAATTCCTCCCAAGGATCACCATAATCAAACCTATTGAAATCAATAATCCCAAGTTCACCAGACTTCTTAACAATCATGTTTCCCACATGATAGTCACCATGCTGAAACGATTGAGGGCGTCCATCAAGTAGGTATCGATTCGCCTCTACAAACTGAATGACTTTATCTGCTCCCTTTAGAACAATGCCGCATGTTTTGTAGTTAGTGATGTATTTATCGATCTTCCTATTATAATAATCAGCCCAAGGCGCTTGATCATCTCCCGCAGGAATCTGATGCATAGATCTCAAGAACTGTCCCGCTGTCACTCCCAGCTGATATTGCTCTTCAGTACTAAGTGAAGGGATAATCTTTTCCGCATCTTCCCCCTCAATCCAAGTCAATAAGGAATATACGGTCTGACCACCATTGCATACCCCAAACTGAAGCGGTCTCGACATCAAAATATCTTTATGCTCCAGCTGTAGGATACCTTCGTATTCCCGTTTCTTCTGGTCATATAAGGAGATATCCGCCGTTCTCAGCAATAGTTCTCTGCCGCCAATGGTCTTAATATAGTATTTCTTATCCTTTGACCAGCCTTTATGAACCGGTTCAACGACTTCCCATGTAGAAGCATCCGGGATATCACTATAGAATGAAATCATTTCATAACCTCCTTTTAATTTAGATTGATTCATCAAATAGAAAATTTTTCTTAGAAGTTCATTTTATTCAATTGATGTAGGAACAACAATAGTGTATGATACATAGTATAAATCAAATACTGTATGACGCATAGCAAGTATAAACGCCTTCGGCATCCTTTCAAGGTCGGCAAGCGTTTAGACGAGGAATATAAGAACAATTTATAAGAGAAACTTATAAATCCTTATATTTTAAATTAATGAGGTGGGTGAATGAGTACTTTATTAAATTCTTTAATCACAGAGCTTAGAAGAGGCACGTTAACGCTAGCTGTTTTAAGTCAATTACGAACACCCCAGTATGGATATTCGCTTGTTCAATTATTGGAGGATTCCAGCATCACCATTGATCAAAGCACCCTATATCCATTACTTCGCCGATTAGAGAGACAGGAATTAGTGACGAGCAGCTGGGACACATCCGAGAGCAGACCCCGTAAGTATTATGTCTTAAGTGACTATGGCGTAGAAATTTTTTTACAGCTAAAGGAAGAATGGCTTAAGAATTCGAAAGAACTCTACGGCCTATTACAAGGGGAGGATGACCATGAATCTGATTGAAATTTACATCCATGAAGTGACTCGGAGGTTACCGGAACAAAATCGGGAAGATATCGCTTTAGAATTACGATCAACCATCGAGGATATGTTACCGGATGAATATGACGAAAAAGAGGTAAAAGCCGTCCTTGCAAAATTGGGCAATCCCGCTATTTTAGCTAGTGAGTATCGCGATCAGCCCATGTATCTCATCGGCCCACGCTATTTCGATTTATATGTTACGTTTTTAAAAATGATTATACCGATCGCTGTAGTTGTTTCTTTAATCGCTCTGGCTGCTGATTACTTGATTGGCTATAGCGGTGATAAAACAGTTGTGAATATTGTTACTACTGTTATAAGTACAGGAATTGGAACCATCCTTGAAGTAGGAATCCAAGTCTTTTTTTGGATAACTGTTGTGTTCGCTATTATCGAACGGGCAGATAAAGGAAAGGAAGGTCATCCACTTACAACAAAATTAAGTAAATGGACTCCTGATGATTTGAAGGATATCGCGCTTGTCCATAAGAAAAAAGCAATTACAAACTTCGAAGTGTTCGGAAGTTTAATGTGGATTGCCATTTGGGCTACTGTTTATTTTAACGCTGAACATTTGATCGGAGTCTATAGAGGGGGTGAAGGTGCGATTGATTTCGTTGCCCCAGTTTTTAATCAGTATGTGTTAATTGAATATTGGCCCGTCATTCTTGTTGTGATCGGACTTGAAGTCGCATTAGCTATTTATAAATTAATCAAGAAACAATGGACAAGAAGATTGGCCTTATGTACTACAGCTCTCGAGCTGCTTGGGATCATTGTATTCGCTGTTATACTAAGGAATCCAAATGTATTCAACCAAGATTTCATTTCGTACATGTCTGAATTATTTAGCATTAAGACTTATGAATTTGAAGCAGGGTTAGTTATCGGTGGAATCTCCTCATTAGTTTTAGTTGCAGCTCTTAATATATTTGAAGGCTTCCGCAAGGCCAGAATTTAATATTTTTAAGTGAAACAGATCCTAAGGTCAATGACCCTAGGATCTGTTCTCGTGAGAGGTCATATAAGTTAATAACAATTATGTAAAAAGCTCAAGCTCAATAACCGTATCCATCTCGTCGGGCAGTTTGGCCCCTTTTAATGTAATAAACGCGCCACCGTTGACATCCGAATATTCCTCAGCCATCCATGGTGCTTCTACCTTCAATTCCGTGCCATCTCGTAGTAATCTAGCCTTCTTAATCTTCCCTTTCAAGCCTTGGAAATAGATTGGACCAATTCCACGATCGTATACGTGAGCATACAACTTGTTGCCCTTTTGTGTATAACGGCCCCACTCTGGTTTAGTAAGCAAGGAACTGCCGCATCCATAAATACTGTCACCATTCAGACGCATCCACTCGCCCACTTCATCAAGGATTTCAAGTGATTCTCGTGTCATCTCACCTTTGGCATCTGGACCAATGTTAAGGAGCAGGTTACCGTTCTTGCTAATACATTCAACCATTGAGCGAATGACCTGCTGGGTTGATTTATAATTTTTATCTTCGGAGTGATAACCCCAGTTATCGTTAAGCGTAATGCATGCTTCCCAAGGAATGGATTGACCATTCACGTCAACAATACCGCCAGGAGGAATGATCTGCTCTGGAGAGAAGAAGTCTCCGGCATATTCTTCTGGCTCGGCTGCGCGGATATTCCCACCCAAACGATTGTCGATAATAATATCCGGCTGGATAGAGCGAATCATACGGATTAGCTCCGTTGCTTTCCATTTTTCCCCGGTCATATTGTCATAGGAGAAGTCAAACCACATGATGTCGATTTTGCCGTAATTCGTCAACAGCTCCTTCACTTGTCCATGCATATACTCCAAGTATCGATCAAAATCGATCGGCTTATCTTTAGCTGCTTCATTGTCCCGATCCGGATGCGCTTTATCACCATACCCAGGGTAATCATCATGATGCCAATCGATGATAGAGTAGTATAGACCTACAGCAATGCCTTCTGCCCGGAAAGCGTCTACATATTCCCGAACGAGATCACGTCTAGCAGGCGTGTTAGTCGCCTTGAAGTCTGTTAGCTTACTATCGAACAAACAGAATCCGTCGTGGTGCTTGGTCGTAAGAACCGCATACTTCTGCCCCACTGCTTTGGCTGCGCTGGCCCACTTCTTCGGGTCATATCGAGATGCGTCAAATTCATCGAAATACGTCATATAGTGCTCTCTACTCATTCGCTCGTTCCCGCGTATCCACTCACCTCGTGCTGGAATGGAATATAATCCCCAGTGAATGAACATACCGAATCTATCCTGCAAGAACCATCTCGTTCTTTCTTCTCTTGTACCCATCTCTTCAGCCCCTCCGTTTTCGATAGCTTTGATAAATAGTTAACCTAGCCTTGGGCGGTATGAAATAATGCCGCTGCGCCTATAAGACCTACATCATCCCTCAGCCCTGCTGATTCAATAGTATAAGTTCCTATATACGGCTTCATGACAAGTCCCTCTGTTTTCTCTCTCAGCGCTGGAAACAGTAGTTCACCAGCTTTGCTTACGCCTCCACCGATTACAATGCGATCAGGATTAAACGTATGTACCGCATTGGCTAATCCAATCGCCATATAATGAATCGTTCGCTCAATCACCTCAACAGCCACCGGATCTTTTAGTGCCATCGCTTCGAAGACATGTCGAGAATTAATCTTTTCAACACTTCTACTAGCCAGTTCCGTAATCATCGACGTTCTGCTCTCCATACTTCGCAGTGCCATGTCCCGAATCGCTGTACCCGAAGCAAATACTTCCCAGCACCCATATCTTCCACAGCTACATTCCGTTCCGTTCGGGTCGATAATATTATGACCGAGCTCTCCTGCAAATGAGTTCGTGCCGAGCAGCAGCTCACCATCCATGACAATTCCAGCTCCAATACCTGTGCTGAAGGTAACATACACCATATTGTTCGAGCCTTTGCCAGCTCCTCTTACATACTCGCCCCAAGCCGCTGCGTTCGCATCGTTTACCACTTTCACTTCTGTGCCAAGTTCTGACTCCATCCAACGTTTCAGTGGGACATTATCCCATTCAGGAAGATTGGTGCCGTGAATTACAATTCCATCCTGACTATTCACAGCTCCGGGAGATGCCAGTCCGACCCCAATCAGCGGTCGTCCTTCGGATACAGAGCGGATCATTCCGATCATTCGCTGCACCACCTCTTCCGCGGTGCGCGCGCCAGCTGTCTCCATTAATTCCCGATTCAACACGGTACCCTTTGAATCGAACAATGCTGCGGCAATTTTTGTTCCGCCTAAATCAATTCCTACTACATAGCTCTCAGCCTTATGCATAACCATTCACCTTTTCACTATCTATTATTAGCCGTTAGAATGAATATTCTCAGCTAACGCCCGCAGGGCTACTGGATCGATTGGCGACAAAGCGTCATTGCCAAGACGAACAGCCGATCCAAAATGTACTTCTGTGACTCCGGTCTGTTTAATAAATGATGTAATACCTTCTGGCTTCAAACCACTTCCAGCCAATATACTTATCGAACTACCTCTTGATTCCTCTACTAGCTTGCGCATAGCGGGAATGGCTTCAGGTGCCGGACCTGGTCCAGCAGAGGTAAGTATACGAGTGATTTGCGGGTAATTACAAAGCGTTCGATAACCTGCAATTTGGTCCTCCAGCTCATCAAAAGCACGATGGAAGGTGACTTGTAAGCCATCTGTCAACGGCAATAATGTTTCAAGCGCACGCTCATCGATCTTTTTTTCCGGTGTTAATGCGCCAAGAACGATTCCCGAAGCACCGCTGGCTGCAATCCGCCTGATCTCTGCAGCCATGGTCAAAATATCATACTTGGAATAGTTAAATGATCGACTGTGCGGACGGACCATAACAAAGACAGGAATACTAACCGATTTGGCCACCTGCTCCACCAATCCTATTCCTGGTGTTAATCCGCCTTCCGTAATGGCAGTAATGAGCTCCAGGCGATCTGCGCCATTCGCCTCAGCCGTCAGAGCATCATCCATACAAGTAGCGATGACTTCCAATCTCATAACTTTCCCCCACTCTTCCAGTTATTAATGATGCACTTGTTTCATGACATAATCGGCGAGCAGGCGTGCACCATACCCCGTTGCTCCAGCTTCTGAGTACCCCACATCCTGTTTGTACTGTACCGTCCCAGCCATATCAATATGAACCCAGCTCATCGATTCTGCTACAAAGCGCCGAATAAATAGGGCTGCTGTAATCGCACCTGCAAAGGGGGAAGTACTAACATTGCGCAGATCAGCGTAATTACTCCGAAGATCTGCTTCATATTCATCCATTAGCGGCATGGGCCACAATCGTTCTCCATTGCGCTCACCGATCTCAACCAGGCTCTGCGTTATATCGGCATCGCCCCATATACCCGCGATGCCTAATCCCAGCGCCGCACCGACATTTCCAGTTAGCGTAGCGATATCAATAGCTTGGTTGGCTCCGATATTCGCGGCATGAATAAGCGCATCCGCTATGATAAGTCGACCCTCACCATCCGTATTCGCAACCTGAACGGTTAGCCCGTTAGGGTAGCGGATAACAGACGAAGGCAACATTGCCTCTGCATCTGGCACATTATCAACGACTGGAATGAGTGCGGTCACATTTACATTAGCCCGCTTCCGTACCAAAATGTCCATAGCCCCAATAACAGCAGCCGCACCGCCCATATCCATGCGTGCATCGCTGATATCACTGGCCGTCTTCACATTCATGCCACCTAAGTCAAAGGTTACTCCTTTCCCCGCCAGTGCTAACATCGGCAATTCAGGGTTGCTCTCGTAACGGATTTCAACTAAGGCAGGAGAGTGCTTACTTCCTGCTCCAACTGCAAGCAATCCATTCATCTGAAGATCCACAAGCTCCTGTCCTCGATAGATATGAACTTTCAGTGCAGCATCATCACGGTCGAAAAATTCAGCCATCCATTCCGCGAAACCGTCAGGGTTCAGTGTCCCGGGCACCTCATTCACAAGATCGCGAGCAACTACTGCTCCTTCAGCGCGTATCTGTGCAGAAACCCGTACAGCTTCCAATTCAACCGAGGACAGCTCAGGCCAATCTATCGACTGAAGATGTAAATCAACGGAGCCTTCCACCTTGGTAGTTCCGCGATAAGTTTGGAAACGGTACAAACCCAGAGTCCAGCCTTCAATCCAAGCTTGTAATTCATCAGCAGCAGAAATATCACTATTCCCATCTACAGCCACTGATGATAGGCGAACTAGTGAAGCACTGATTCGCCCTTCCTTCAGAATTGCACGAGCAGCAGCTCCACCTGCTCGGCGGATCTTCTCAAGCGTAATATCCTTGCGCTTTCCCATTCCTACCGCTAACACGTCGGACTCTTCCTCAGAGCGAGCGTGTAACCAAGTCACACTGCAGCTCTGTTTGTGGGCCGCTCCCAGCTTAAAAGGAAAAGACTCCTCGTCATAAGCTAAATAGACAATAGTATCCGCCACATTAGCGGAATCGAATAAGATATTCATCGCTGTCCCTTCTTTTCCGTAAAGTTTACTCACAATTTCAGTTATCGCTCTAATTTCAGCATTTCTTCATCAAATAAATGACACGCAACCTCATGACCTGGTTCAACTTCTCGGGATATCGGCGCATGCTGCTTACAGATTTCCATACAGGAAGGACATCTCGTATGAAAACGGCAACCCGTCGGTGGATCAACCGGACTTGGAAGATCTCCCTTCAGAATAATGCGCTCCTTCTTTAAGGTAGGATCGGGCACAGGTACAGAAGATAGTAGCGCTTGTGTGTACGGATGCATTGGACGATCATACAAAGTATCTTTATCCGCCGTCTCTACGAGGGAACCAAGATACATGACACCGATTCGATCACTAATATGCTCAACAACACTTAGATCATGAGAAATGAATAAATACGTCAGGCCATACTCTTCCTGCAGATCCTGCAATAGATTCAGGACTTGTGACTGAATCGATACATCCAGTGCAGACACGGGCTCATCTGCCACGATTAAGCTTGGACGAACAGACAATGCGCGGGCGATCCCAATCCGTTGTCGCTGTCCACCGCTGAACTCAAAAGCGTAGCGCTCGGCGTGGAAACTATTCAATCCCACTGTCTCTAGTAACTCGCATGATAGTTTATCCCGCTCTTTGGTCGAAAGCTTTGTATGAATGAGCAGAGGTTCAGCGACAAGATCCTTCACCTTCATACGTGGATTAAGTGAAGCGTAGGGATCTTGGAACACCATCTGCATATCTTTACGAATAGGCCGCATTTGGTTGTCTGAGATATGGCTTATATTTTGACCCTTAAACCACACTTCACCGTCATTCGGTTTCAGCAAGCGAGTCACTAGTCTACCCGTAGTAGATTTACCACAACCACTCTCACCCACAAGGCTGAACGTTTCTCCTTTACGTATAGCGAATGAGATCCCATCCACTGCATGCAAATATCTAGTAGTTCCAAAAAAGCCCTTCTTCACCGAAAAAAACTTCATCAAACTTTTAACTTCAATTAGTGGAGTCTCCTTCACAAACGTTCCCCTCCTTCCGTGTTCTCCTGCTGTGTAAGCCAACAACGGCTCTTTCGCTCTAGTCCCTCAATCGGAAGTAACTCTGGCTCCTGCGAGAGACAACGCTCTGTGACAAACTCGCAGCGTGCCGCAAACTTACAACCTGCTGGCATTTGTGAAAGGTCAGGTACATTCCCTTTAATGGAATTCAAACGACGTACATTTTGACGCAGCTTCGGAACGGATTGAATTAAACCCTTCGTATATGGATGCTGCGGTCTTGCAAATAGTTCATAAACGGAAGCTTCCTCTACTACACGGCCAGCATACATAACGACTACACGGTCGCATAGTTCGGCTACTACTCCAAGGTCATGGGTAATGAGCAGCATTCCCATATCCTGTTCTTCTTTCAGGTGCTTCATTAGATCAAGGATTTGAGCTTGAATCGTTACGTCCAGCGCCGTTGTCGGTTCATCTGCAATCAGCAGCTTCGGGTGGCAAGACATAGCCATCGCAATCATGACGCGCTGCCTCATACCGCCAGAGAGCTGATGCGGATATTCATCCACCAATTCTTCCGCACGTGGTATGCCAACAAGCCGCAGCATATGAATAGCATGCTCACGGGCCTTCTTCCGACCATAACCCAAATGCAGCATAATCGGCTCCATCAATTGCAAACCAATCTTCAGCACAGGATTCAGCGAAGTCATCGGTTCCTGAAAAATCATCGCCATTTCATTTCCCCGTATCTGGCGCATCTCTTTGTCCGTTACCTTCGTCAGATCAGTTCCCTCGAAGCGAACAGAACCTCCTGAGATTCTGCCCGGCGTATCCTTAAGGAGTCGCATGATCGACAGTGAGGTTACACTTTTGCCACAGCCGGATTCTCCAACTAGACCCAGCACTTCACCTTTCTTAATCACAAAATCAACACCTGCAACTGCCGTTATACTTCCATCGCCGCGTTTGAACTCCGTTTTCAGCCCTTGTACTTCCAGCAAATTTTGAGTCATGTCTTGTCCCTCCTTAGTTTTTCATTTTGGGATCAAGAGCATCGCGCAGTCCGTCCCCGACCAGGTTAAATGCAAGTACAGTCAAAAAGATAGCGATCCCCGGAAAATAAACGATATGCGGAGCAATACTTAAATAATCACGGCCCATACTTAACATCGCGCCCCAATCGGGCTCCGTTGGCTTCGCGCCCATGCCAAGAAAGCTCAGTGACGCAGCGGCTAAGATTGCCCCGCCAATTTTCATGGATAGATTAACGATGATACTAGGGACTGTTTCAGGAAATATATGTCGCCAAATGATTCGGGGATTCTTTGCACCCATTGAACGGGCAGCTTCAACAAACAACGTTTCCTTCACAGACAATGTTACGCTCCGAATAATGCGGGCGAACAATGGTGTACCGAAGACTGCAACTGCAATCACAACGTTGGATAAACCAGGCCCGAGTATAGCAACAATCCCAATGGCAAGCAGTAAATCAGGGAATGAGAACAGTACGTCACTGCCACGCATAATAATCCGATCCAGCCAGCCGCCATAATATCCACTGACTAGACCAAGAATGGTTCCAAGTACACCCGCAATGAGCACAGAACTAAGACTGACCGCCAAAGTCAACCGTGTACCATCAATAAGGCGGCTTAGAATATCACGACCATATTCATCCGTTCCGGCCCAGTGAGCGGCAGATGGGCCCTGCATTAGTGCATCGTAGTTTGGTTCATCAGGATTATAAGGGGTCAGAAATGGCCCGAAAATGGCAATTAAAAAAAGCAATATGACAAAAAATGCAGCCAATAGGGGCATCTTTTGTTTACTGAACTTGCGAATAAAAACACCCACGCGGCCTTTCGTTTTCTCCGGGGCTATTACCTCTCCAGGTATAGGAGAATTAGTTCCCATTACCGCCGAATTGTCGCTCATGATATCCCTCCTAATCCTAAATTCACCCTAAATAAAACTATCGTATGTCTGTTTCTCGGTGGCATTTTAGCTACTGAGAAAACCTGATTTTCGGATTGAGTACGCCATATAATAAATCTACAATTAAATTGATAAGAATAAATTGTGTTGAAAACAGCAGTAGCAAAGCTTGAATAACTGTATAATCCCGGAACAGAATGGAATCTACCAGCAGTCTACCAAGACCAGGAATACTGAAAACTGTTTCAACCATTACCGAGCCACCAAGCAAGAACCCAAATTGAAGTCCAGCTACAGTAACGACCTGAATAAGAGAATTGCGCAGCGCATGCCTGCTGATAACAACATACTCGCGTAAGCCTTTCGCACGTCCAGTACGGATATAATCCTCCTGTAGCGTTTCTAGCATCGATGACCGTGAGTAACGAGCCAGCATCGACATAATCCCCATTCCAAGTGTAATGGAAGGAAGAATATAGGATTTCCAGGAATCTACACCGCCGGTCGGAAACCAGCCAAGCTCTACCGAGAAAATTTGAATGAGTACTAAACCTAACCAGAATCCAGGAATAGACATTCCCGAAATAGCTGTCAATGTGCCTAAGTGATCAGGCCATTTATTGCGATAAACCGCTGAAATAACACCGATTAAAAGACCAATGACAAGCGCCCAAGCCATACTTAGAAACGTTAGCCATAAAGTAGGCATGATTCTGCTTTCTAACATATCGGTGACCGGAATCCCTGAACGGATCGAATTACCCAGATTACCACTTAGTAGATCGCTCATGTAGTTTATGTATTGATTCCACAGCGGCAGATTGAGACCTAGTTGCTCTTGAATGCCATGAATCTCTTCAAGCGTGGCGTCTTTACCCGCAATAAGTCGGGCCGGATCGCCCGGAATTAAGTGAATAAACAAAAAGACTAGTACCGATACAATGAATAGCAACGGAATAACCCCGAGGAGTCTTTGTAAAGCATATCTACCCAACTCATAAGCCCCCTTCAGTATCGACAAATGATTTAGTTGAGGCCGCTTCCTACCATTCTTAAGAAGCGGCCTCGTTCAATTCTTGGGATATTAAATCTTACATTTGTTTAGCGTTATTTTACTTCTGCATTAAGGACATTAATGGAACCATCCGGGAAGACTTTGACACCTTCCAGATTCGATCTTTTGCCTGAGATGATTTGGTCAACGCCCATGAATGTCCACGGAGCATCTTCCCATACTGTTTTTTGAATATTTGCATAAATGGATTTAGCCGCTTCTGGATCAACAGCTTTGTTTGCTTCAGCGATCCATTTATCTACATTTTCATTTTTGTAATAAGCTGTATTCGAGCCAGCAGGTGGGAACATTTCACTACTGAACAAACCTCTAGTAGCGCCATCTGCATCACCGGAAGAAGGAGACCAGCTGACATACCACATTTGTATTTTTGCTTCTTCAGGCGTTTTAGCAGCGTTAATTTGGTCGGACAATGTACCGCCTTCCATAGACTTCACATCTAACTTAATGCCTACAAGTGCCAGTTGTTGTTGGATGAATTGCATCCCCTTCATGGTTTCGGATTCATTCTCACCCCAAATTTCGGTTTCGAATCCGTCAGGATATCCTGCTTCAGCAAGCAATTGTTTAGCTTTTTCAATGTCATAGTCATAACCTGTTTGTTGGGAGTAATATTGTGTTTTGGAAGACATTGTGGAATCAAGCTTAGCGCCAAGACCCGATTTCACAACCTTGATATAAGCATCTTTGTTGATAGCATAGTTAATGGCTTGACGTACCTTTACATCATCGAAAGGTTTTTTCATCGTATTCAAAGTTACATAACGAACAATGGTTGAATCGATAGTATCTACAGTAATTCCTTCAAGACCTTCAACCTCGGATACTTGCTCGGTTGGCATTGGATAAATGAAATCAGCCTCACCAGTTTTTAGCATCGCAATCCGTGATCCATTCTCTGGTACGGGTCTAAAGGTTATGCTATCCACTTTCGGCAAGTCTTTTTGCCAGTAATCCGTATTCTTTTCAACAACTAGTCGATCGCCTTGCACCCACTCTTTGAACTTAAATGGGCCAGTACCTACAGGCATTTTTGTAATATCGGCACCGTTCTCTGTTAGAGCTTTCGGACTAATAATAGGTGCCATAGCTACTTTATTTAAAAATGCGTTATATGGCTCGCTGAGTGTAATAACCACTGTTTTGGCATCAGGAGTCTCCACTTTGGCTACCTTTGCGAAGCTTTTGCGCAGTCTCAGATTGTTCTTCTCATCTTGAATACGAGCGATGTTTACTTTAACCGCTTCAGCATTAAAGTCAGTACCGTCTTGGAATTTAACATTCTCTTGCAACGTAAATGTGTAGACCAACCCGTCTTCACTTATGGAATGGCTTGCGGCAAGAACAGGAACTACGTTCATATTCTCATCAAAACCCATTAGACCTTCGTACATCGTTCTGGCAGCGCTGATTGAATGTGTATCGCTTGCGTTATGTGGGTCCAGCGTAATAAAGTTAGAATTGATGGCAATTACAATGTCTTTATCATTCTTTGTAGTTGGGGTGCTAGTTTCAGTTCCGCCAGCGGTATTGCCGCCTTGTCCCTCGTTGTTCCCTTTGTTGCCGCACCCTGCAGTCATTACTACTGTAATAAGCAGCAGCATGAACATTGACCATACTTTTCCTTTTGCTTTCATTTTTACACTCCCCTTTAGAAACGATGTATTAGAAAAAGCTCCCAGTCCGATTATTCATGAGACTTGAAGATTATTCTCGATCTTTAGAATCAGACTTCCCATTGGAATACAGCACGGCGTTCGCCTACTACAGTACCGCCATCATTAACAATGGTGTTCGGTACGAGTGCATATAAACGATCAATCGTTTCTTGATTGCTATAGCCTAACCGTTCCAGAATGGAAGAGATGATACAAGGCCAGACTTGTTCGGATCCATCGGATACTTTTAGCGAGATACCGATTCTTTCCTTTCGGAGTCCAATACCATACACGCCTTTAGCGCCGCCCTTGGCCGTCAGATTATCATCCTTTAGAAGCTCAGAGCAGACAAATTTCGTATCTGCAATCATCACCGGGTTATCGTTCATAAGCTTTGCAGTCACAGCAGCTGCGTTGCGTATTTCAATATCCTCGATTAAATCAGGACAGGCTAGCTTTAAATATGAATAAGCGATTTTGTGCAGTGGAAGTGCGAAGATAGGTAGACCACAGCCATCAGTCCCTTGAGGAATGGATTCCTTCGGTACTTCAGCAATATAGGCCATGATCTCAAGGATCTCCTGTTGCACGGGATGGTTAGGCTCATAATAAGTATTTATATCCCAACCCATATATTTGCTAAGGCCCATTAATCCAGCATGCTTACCTGAGCAATTATGAAAGATTTTGCGAGTGGGCTCATACGCCCGATGGCGCTCCGCTTTGGCTTCCTCATTCAGTGGGTATGTAGAACAACAATGAAGTCCCTCTTCTTTTAATCCCATTTTCTGAAAAAGAGATTCAAGTGCTTCAATATGAAAGGCCTCTCCCCGATGCGAAGCAGTAAAGAGTGAGGCTTCCTTACTCGTCAAACCATAAACTTCATCGATCCGACGCTTCATAACCGGTAAAGCTTGGAATGGTTTAGCAGCTGAACGAAGATAGGTCATATGCTCCGGATTACCTGCTTTATATAAAATGTTACCTTTCACATCGACTACGCTAACTGCACCATAATGCACATTCTCCAGTAAGCCACCGCGATATTCTTCTACTAAAGTTGTAAACCCCATCTGTACAACCTCCCTCGATGTAATTATTTTAATCCAATGCGAAAAAACGATTTTGCGATAGTAGTCCCGATCCGATAATTACACCATTCTCGTTCAACATCGAACGATGAATGGAGAAAGACCCACGAAGGGGTTCCCATATGAAGCGTGAAAGATAGAGCTTCTCGACTGCTTCATAAATATCCGGGAATTTGTCTACGAGTTCTCCACTCAAGATCACACTATCGGGGTTATACATGCATACGACATTGTTGATTGTAATCGCCATATACATGAGCGCACGCTCGATCAAATGAATAGCCCAATGCTCTCCTGCATCCTTTGCTTCAAATAACTCCTCGATCGTGCGAATCGGACGAATCCGATTGGCTTCTGACAACAACGAGCTGATATTTATATAGGTCTGTAAGCAACCCGCCTTACCGCACTCGCACATCATTCCGTTAGGATCCACTGTCGTATGCCCTATTTCACCAGCACTGTTTATCACCCCGCGATAAATCTCTCCCTCGAGAATCATCGCCGAGCCAACGCCTTGCCCGAAGCCCAATAGTGCGGTACGGACAGATCCAACAGCAGCACCTTTGAGGTGTTCAGCAAGAGCTCTAACTTTCAACTCATTATCTACAGCAATTTCAAAACCGGTTAGTTCCTTTAGGCGTTTAGCTAAGGCTACATTCTTCCATCCAAACTGAACCGAGAAGACGACAATACCTTCTTCGTTATTCACAATGCCGGGAAGTCCAACGCCAATACCTACGATACGTGTTCTGTCAATCAGGTGCTGCTGACTCAGTTGTTCAATCGCTTCATTAATTCGTTCTAGCGTCTTGTCTACACTCTCGTCCGGTATACGTGGGTATTGCCTGCTGCAGAGAAGCTTGCCTTGTAAATCTACGATGCCAACATTCATAAGACTGCGATCCAGTTCAACCCCAACCGACAACACAGAAGCGTCAACCATAGCTATCAATGTTGATTTCCGACCTAATCCTGACGATACCTGATCCGAATCGAGTAGATATCCTTGCTCAGTTAATTCCCCAACAATTCGACTTACAGTGGTAGGACTCATACCCGTTTGTTTAGCGATGGAAGCGCGAGAAATCGGTTGTTGGTTTTTAATGATTTCGAAGACCGTCAATCGATTTTGCCGCTTCATAAAATCCTGATCGTGCTTTTTCACAGGCATTCTCCTAATTATTTTCTCCAGTGTATTAATCAAACTAATAAAACTATAAAAACAAGAAAATATTCGCAAATTAAGCTGTAATATTATAATGTTTGACTTGAATTTTTGTTTAATTTATCCAGTGATGGGATTAATAATAAAGGCTCATTGGTTGTATGTCAATATAAATGACATATTTTTTATTCAGAATAAATGAAAGCGGTTAATTTGTGATTTTTATAACAATCTCATTCAATACATAACATAAACTTGACACAAAAATCCTAAACTCATAGCATAATAGATCCAGTTAAAACTATAAACGGTAAGATATTGATTTAAAGGGGGAATATATCAGAATAATGAGAGGTTTGGATGAAAGGTCGAAGCGGATGGTTTGAGAATCTGAGAATTGAAACACGAGTAGAATAGTGTGCGGATTGATGGTGAAATGGAGGTTGCTCCCGCATCAAAAGTAAGTTCTCTAAAAAGAAACTAACTTTTGATACGGAATGTCTTGAGAAATTATTGAAACTCTACTGCCTTAACAGATGCGTCCTCTTGTATCAGTGATAACAATTTTACAGGATTGAACGATTCAGGAAATCTTACGATAATTTCTAAATTCAATTCGAATTCAGTACTAATATTTTCAGCGTGAAAGCTTAGAATGGAGATGTTTTTTTCTTCAAGTAGCCCTTGAATTCGACTCATGGCTCCTTCTGTATTAGATAGACAGATAACAATCTGTTGGGTTTTCGGTGAGGCCAGCCAACTGTATCGACTATGTAATATCTTTTGCCCAAGTAAGATTAATATGGTTGCTCCTCCACCAAGTATATAAAGGCCTGATCCAATCGCCAGCCCCAGCCCCGCCGTTGCCCAAATCCCCGCTGCAGTTGTGAGACCCTTCACTGTGTGTCTTTGCATAAAAATCATTCCTGCTCCAAGAAATCCAACTCCACTTACTACCTGGGCAGCTATACGTGCGGGATCGAGGGTAAGATTGGGCCAAGCGGATTGATCTTGAAATCCATATTTTGAGATGATCATCATGAGTGCAGCACCTAAAGCTACAATAAAATGCGTCCTAACTCCCGCTTCTTTCATTCGGCTTTTTCGTTCAAATCCAACTAAAACTCCACAAATTCCAGCTCCAACTACACGAAGCAAATATTCAAACTCCATACGTTATCCTTCTCTCCTTATGATATGTATCCCTAAAATGCAGACCCTAAATAAAGAGTTTAGCATTACGCAGGATCTTGTTGATATGCTATTTATTGTATCATAATCGGATTTCCATATTTTCTACTCAAATGAAATGGACATGATATTTAACATAGTTTGAGCATGCGCACAGTCACATCTGCAAAGATTTAACTGTGATACCTTTATAGCTGTTACTCCAATAGAGATTTTATAACGCTCTACAACTAGTGAAAGAGGTGCGTGTATGAAACTTCCAACAATCCAATTCGGACATATTAAATCCAAGGTTCCTGTTATTCAAGGTGGAATGGGCGTAGGCATATCCTTAAGTGGACTAGCCGCTGCTGTAGCCAACGCAGGTGGGATCGGCACCATTTCTGGTACAGGCATCACCACTGAAGAACTAAGAATGCATATTCGCAAAACAAGAGAACTCTCTAAAGGGATTGGATATATCGGTGTGAACGTGCTATTCGCTATGAAGGACTTTGCAGATAAAATGAAAGTTGCTTTGGAAGAAAAGGTGGACTTTATTATTTCCGGAGCCGGAATTTCCAGAGATATTTATGCTTGGGGAAAAGAGTATGGCACACCTGTGGTGTCTATTGTTTCATCCGCCAAATTAGCCAGAATCTCTGAAAGACTTGGTGCCTCCGCAGTCGTTGTCGAAGGGTTTGAAGCTGGGGGCCATTTAGGTACTGATAGATCCATGTTTGATATCCTTCCTGAAGTCGTAGAAGCCGTTTCGATTCCGGTTATTGCTGCAGGTGGGATTCTGACAGGAGATGATATCGCAAAAGCCCTTCGGATGGGCGCATCTGGTGTCCAGATGGGTACCCGTTTTGTGGCTAGCCATGAATGTGATGCCCCTTTGGCGTTCAAGCAAAAGTATGTAGATGCTCAGCAAGGCGATACGATCCTGATCAAGTCAACGGTGGGTCTAGATGGCAGAGCGATTCAGAATGAATTCACAGACCGGATCAGTGATGATGCCAAATTAAAAATTACCAAATGCTATGATTGTCTAAAAGTTTGTTCACATCGCTTCTGTACTATGGAATCCCTGCTTACTTCCCTTAGAGGAGATGTTAAGAACGGATTGGTTTTTGCCGGGTCCAGAGTTCATGAGATTAAAGAGATATTGTCCGTACAGCAGATTATCGACAATTTAATGAATGAGTATCAAGGGGCTATGAACCCGACAACTTAACCATTACCAATGGGATTCAAGTGTTTTTTGTTCTTTATCTCTCAAGGGTATTAGAATAGTTTTTAGGGTTAGATAAAATAAGAACCTTTTGTTGTATGCAACAAAAGGTTCTTATTAAAAGGTATTGATTGATTATAGTTGATTCTTCATCAACATAGCCTCTACATCATTCCACGGGTATTCGAAATGCCATCTTCTTGATGACAGCTCTTATACATTTGCTCTAGCTCGGAATCACCCATGTTAGGATGTCTTTCTTTCATAAAGGGTAACATCTCTTTAAAAGTGCTCGGAAAAACCTCGGCAGCATAAACAGCTGTTCCAATTCCAAATGACAAAATAATTACACAGATTACTGCAAATACTCCTCTTTTCAAATAAACATCTCCTAAATTAAAATACGGAAAAAAATCAATACGAAAAAAAGTTTGCTGAAACCAACATGCACATCAGACCCATTCCCATAACTAGAATGGCTATGATCCAATCCGCTTTTTTCATATTTATCCTCCCGTGTCATCGAACACCCTGACTCCGATGAACAGTGGGTTCAATAATATTAACATTATAGATGAATATTGTGTTGAAACTATGTGGGGCATGTTAGCGGATAATTTTTGTCTATTTCGTGAAATTCTTCACTATATAATCATTCGTTCATATTGCGTTCTTATTTGCATGATATACTTTCAATCATAACGTTAAATACAAAGGAGACAAGATCATGAAAAAATTGTATTACACATCTTTTTTCTATGCGATTCTCGGTTTAATAGCTGGTGTTGCTTATCGTGAAATCACCAAAATGAATGATTTCGAAGGAAACACCATATTAGTCGCGCTTCATACCCATATTCTTGTGCTAGGATTCTTCTTCTTTATCATTGCAATGATCCTAGACAAGTTATTTAATATCCATGAGGCTAAGTCCTTTGGCGCGTGGTACATTGTGTATAACATTGGTCTTCTAATCACAATCGGTACCATGGCTACTCGCGGGATGCTGCAAATTAACGGGACTGACATCAGCTTCTTGCCACATATTGCGGGTCTCGGTCATGCCATAGTAGGCGCTGGTATCATATGGCTGCTAATTCTGCTCGGTAAACGAATTAAATAATAGAGAAAAAGCCGCTGGATAACATTCCAGTGGCTCTTTTGATTTTTGATATAAAAGTTCATACCAAATGAGACTATAAGTATATTTGTTTATAAACTGGTAAATGATACAATATGGAAGTCACATGAAATCTTAAATTTTAACTTTAGGCAATGCTTACGATGCAGGTTGTGTACAAAGTAGGTCATTGAAGTATCGCCAACAAAACTTTAAAGGAGTGAAGTAAATGTCTATCGATGTTTATCTTAATTTCAACGGAAATTGTCGTGAAGCCGCAGAATTTTACGCAGAGGTGTTTGGATCTGAACGTCCACAAATCATGACCTTTGGAGAAACACCCCCCGATCCCAATTTCACTCTTCCTGAGGAAGCCAAAGATTTGGTAATGCACACCCGTTTGAATATTGAAGGCAGCAATGTAATGTTCTCAGATGTTTTCCCAGGCATGCCTTTTGTGGAAGGAAACAATATTAGTCTTGCCGTTGTTAGTAAGAATATGGATAACGTTAAGAGCTATTTTCATAAACTTCAAGAGGGCGGTAAAGTAGTGATGGAGTTACAAGAAACCTTCTGGAGCAGCTGTTATGGTAGTTTAAAAGATAAATTCGGCATCGATTGGCAATTCAATTATGATGACGGACGAATGAATATGTAATAAAAAAACAACGAGTCTGGAGTGGCTGCGAAACCTATTAATACGGGTGCAGCCTACCTCCAGCTCGTTATTTTTTTGTTCAAGTGCTTAGTCCATAATCAAACCGTACACACTGACCTTCCGAATCCGCCTTGCAACTAGCATAGACACCACATAAGCAACAACTAGAATGATCGCACACAGTAGAAGCACTTGAGGTAAACTAACCGCCAGCTGAACGTTATAAATTCCTAGACTTGAAAGTAATAATACAAACGCCGAATCCGAGAAAAAATAACCCGCTAAACTCCCCAGCACTACTCCAATTACAATCACCGGAAAGAGACTGAACGTAATCTGTGTCATCAGGTTAAAGGTGGTATATCCTATACCTTTAAGAATACCGAATTCTCGCTTACGCTTCATAATCAAAGTTTTAATCACCAAATACAAGATTAGACTGACCACAATAATTGTGACCACAGTAATGACTGCTGTCATAGAAGATACTGCTGAAGTGAATGTACTAAGCGTGCTGTCCATCGCTTCTCGAACGTTAGTAATATTCCATTGTCCGGGGAAACGTGCTTCCAGATCCTTCACAAAAGCTTGAGAATCTCCCCCCTCATTCAGATACACATTGATGGATTGAGAGGTGTACTCCGGTTGCAGTCTTCTCATTCCGTCTCCGGTCATACTCGCTACCATCCCAAGCTGATTAATCTGCTGGCTTAGGCCAGTGATCAAATAATTCTCAGTCATACCATTAAAACTGACCGGAACCTCATCCCCTACTTCTTTATTCTCCAATCTCGCAATAACACCGGAAATCGAAATTTCGTTATCATAAATGGGTTGCCTGCCTTTGTATGTTGTTTGTGTCTCTAGCTTGCTATAATCGTCTGATACTCGAAGCATAAAGCTGGTGTCTTTAATCGAAGCGAGCATACTATCCAATACAGTCAACTTTTTGACCGTTGGCATAGCCTCTAATTCTGTAAACATCCCCTGCTCTAGATTTCCGTTCTTTGGTAACAACATGAAATCGCTGCGCTCTATACCCACCAGTTCTATAACGGTGGAGGTGTCTCCCTTAAAATTGAAATTCAGTATAGAGCAAAAAATACTAGAAAAGGTTAGTCCGGCAACAATCAGTACGATCATCATATTCTGTTTCATCTGCCTTAATAATGCTTTAAGGCTTAAGCTGATTTGCAGATTCATACGGGATGTTTCAAGTGGAATGTGATTCCGTTTGAAATTGTGCGTATGGATTCCGCTCTGCAGAGCTGCAATCGGAGTAATATTCCGGATTCGCCGACTCGACAAATAGGTAACCAGTAGAACCAGTCCGGAGATGATAACCAAACTAAGCACCGCACTGACCATTTCAAATGATACAGGCCACAGCAGTCCGATCGAAGATGAAATCATATTCCCTACCAAGGGCATAACTAATCCTGCTATCCCGCCTCCCGGTATGGCTGCGATGATGGAAACCGAGGCGAACTGTAGCAGAAGCGCGTTTTTAATCTGCCATGAGGTATAACCGTTCGCTTTTAAAACACCAATGTTAGTCAGATTGTCTTCAATATGTCCTAATATTTGAAACCTGATCACAATAAGCGAGATCAGAACCATAATCAATGCAAATACGATCAAAATAGCTGCTAAAAGATTAACAAAAACACGGTTCCCTTCGAGTCCGACTTCCGCCCGCATTACTTGAAATTGACTCTTACTTCCTGAGGCAAAAATCCGCTCACTTAGCATTTGTTCCAGCTTCACATCCTTTGAAGGATCGATCAAATCTGCTGAAAGAAAACTATACTGAGCTTCTGTTCCAAGACGTTTCTCCAATTGCTTATACCCTTCATCATTCAGAAAAACTTTTAACGCTCCATTCGTTAATGTCCCTAGAAGCGGCTCCTCAATAAAGCCACCGATGGTATAAGAGAATTGGTTATTATCGTATACTAAAGAAAAGGTATCACCAAGATCATACCCCGATCCTACATGGAATAAATATGGTAGATAGATCATATTCGGATCGCTAAATTTGAGCGGGGTCGTTGTTTTGAATACTCCCTTGGTCCGCGGTGTATCCGAGTTAAGAATTATAAAAGCAACAGTAGTGTCCGTTTCTCCGTACTTCATTTTAGCGTCTGCTAACAGAATCGCTGCTTCAGTCTCCCAAGATTCGGTATATGGATAACTATCCACGAGATCTTGATACTCTTTTAGATGTTCATCTTTTGCAAAATATGCGCTTATTTCTGGTGTCTCTAGCTCAGTCATTTTTTCTTGCTGAAAAGAATTGAGCTTCAAACTGACCGTGAGGCCAATATTCAGCAGCAGCACAGCTATCATAATCAACACAAAGAGCGTAATCGTTGCACTTTTTCTTTTGCGAATATTGGCCCAAGCGAGTTTTCCTATTAAGCTTCTCATCCCTACCACCCCAATTCGGTTAAAAAGGACTGTAATTGCAGCTGCCGTTCAGGTCCACTATCTTCGCTATAAGGGGAAAGGCACAAATCTCCAACGATTACTCCATCCTGCAGATACAAGATCCGATTACCACGCAGCGCAGTTTTGAGATCATGAGTAACCATAATTATGCTTTGCCCCTGCTTATTCACCTCTGTCAGGACACGCAGTACACCTATTCCTGCTGAGCTATTTAGCGCTCCAGTCGGCTCATCAGCGAATACCGCCTTTGGACTGTTGATCAGGGCCCGGATAATTCCGGCACGCTGTGCTTCGCCTCCTGAGATTTGCGCCGGAAACTTGCCCCAAATAGAGTCATCCAGACCTACATCAGAGAGCAGCTTTTTGGCTTTTTCCACGGCCCCAGCTCTATCCTTTTGTACAAGAAAAGCGCTTGATAACACATTGTCGAGGACACTCATCGTATCGAGTAGATGAATCTGTTGAAAAACAAATCCACAATTCTTCCGCCGGAATACCGCAAGCTGATCATTACTCATTGCCGTAATATCCTGGCCTTCAAACAGAACCTCTCCGAGCGTTGGCTTATCCATTCCCGAAATGGCATACAGCAGTGTTGATTTACCAGATCCTGAACTGCCCATGATAATCGTGAAATCGCCATGATATAAAGTCAGATCTAGATTTTTTAAAACATGCTGCTGAGTTCCTCCATGGGAGAAGGTTTTCCCAAGCTTATGTGTCTGCATTAGCACTTTATTATTTACAACGCTCATCTTGAACACTCCATTTACATTCATGCTCATTAATTACGCTAATAGAAACTAAAGATCTAAGCGAAATATAATGGCTGCAATCACAGATTCATTCGCAATTGCAACCTTATCGTACGTTAAAAGTTCTTAACATGTCTTTGTGCAATCCTTAGCGAATTCTTAATTCTATCCTGCCAATGGAATCAACAGCTTTACTGTAAATCCATTCTGCCGATTGGAACATATAATGTCGCCCTGCATTTTTTGCATCATAAAACGGGAAATGTACAGACCTAGACCCGCGCCGTTCTGACTCATGGCCAGACTGCCCCGAAAGAATTTATTGAATATTAAGGGCAATTCCTCCTCAGGAACACCAGGTCCATAATCCAGAATATCAACCTCCAGGTAATGATCCCTAATCTCGAATTTAATATCGATGGGTGTACCGGAGTTGGCGTATTTATAGGAATTATTCACAACATTATCGATGACCTGCTGTAGCCGCAAGGGGTCCACAGTAATGATACAGTCTGGCACAGACGCGGCTGAAATCCGTTCATAGAAATTCACATTATTTATAATTTGGGTCAGCAGATGACTATGCTCCTCCGTTAAGCTGACTTTAAGTTCATTCAATTCCTCCAAGGTCGAATGGAACATATCTGTGACCAGACGATCAATCTGATCCGCTTTGGAAAATAAGGTGTTCAGCTGTCTGCTTGTCTTCTCATCTCTTGTGCTTAATAACATCAGTTCCGTGATCGCCTTCAGCGAAGCGACTGGTGTCTTAATATCATGACTGAGACTAGCAACCAGTTCCTTCTTACTCTTATTCGCCAAATATTCGCTGTGCCTAGCCGCTGCAAGCTCTTCCCGCATCATATCAAAGCTTTCCGTAAAAGCCCCAAACAGATGATTACGATCCATCTCTAGCGGCACTTCAAGATCACCTCTCGCGATGTGCTTCGCGAATAACTGCATTTTGCGAAACGGACGAAGAATGGATCTATTCAGGAACCAAATATAGAGGATGCCTAGAATCGTAAGCAAAAGCAGCATCACAACAGAAACTTGTATGAATTGTTGTTTCATATGTATAAAAATCTTACGGTAATCATTATTAATAATCACTTTACCCACCATCTTATCCTGAACAACAACATCGACTAAGGTGTCACGATTGTTGATGGCCTCGTTAATGGTAGTAGAAATCGCATTCTTCGTCTGATATCTAAGAGCTCCCAAGGAATCAATAACGGCGAAATCATAAGGACTTTCCTTATACAGTTTCGGATCGAGCTTCTCCCAATTCTGCTCCGTAAGCTTAACAATGGTGTTGATAGCCACTCGATCCGTTGAGGTCTCCACCTTCAAATTAAATATCAGAAATAGGAGAGTTATACTTGCAGCGAGTATAGTGAGCAGCAGAGTTAACAGTAGTTTTTTAGTCATGGCTATTTATCCTCAAAAGCATAACCGATACCCCAAACGGTACGGATATACTGTGGGTCGTTAGGATTCTGCTCGATCTTCTCACGAAGATGGCGTATATGTACATTTAAAGTGCCGTCTCCCGCAAAAACATCCCCCCATACTCCTGTGAATAACTCCTCTTTGGGGATTACCCGATTTTTATGCTGAATCAAAAACTTAAGCAATTTATATTCCATCGTTTTCAGCTTGAGAGGTACGCCGTTAAGACTTGCCCTTCTAAGTTCGGGATCAATCTGGATGGGGCCGGATTCAAAAATGGATGCCTCGGCGGCTACAACTTCGTTGTTGTACCGTTTAAGCACTGCCTTCACTTTGGCGAGCAGCACTCTCAGAGTATACGGTTTATGAATATAGTCATCTCCCCCGATATCAAGAGCAATCAATACATCATCCTCACTGGAGCGGGCACTTATGAACAGAATGGGGATTCCAGTCGTCTGACGCAGCTCTTTACATAACTGGAAGCCGGATTCACCACCTAAATTAATATCAAGGAGTAACATCGACACCTGATGCTCACTCAAAAAGCTCCGACAAGCATCGGCGCTTGTAACAAACGCGGTTTGAACATCAAACAAATTAAAATATTCGCAGGTGGTTTCCGCAAGTTCAGTTTCATCATCAATAATCAAACAATCATATCTCATGGATTTCTCTCCGCTTCAACAGAATTTATTATTATGGTAGAATATTCCTTTAAGGAGGGGTTACCTGTGGATAAACAATCCCAGCGTCTGGCGCAATATTTAGATAAATATGAACAAAGTTGGCCTTTAAGCGGCACAGTATTAATAGCTCAACATGGAGAAATCAAGCTACATAAAGCGTACGGATATGCGAATCTTGAACATCAGATCCCGAACACTTTAGATACTAAATTCCGGATCTGGTCGCTTACCAAATCATTCACTGGCATGGCCATCCTAATGCTAAAAGAACAGAAACGTCTGAGACTAGAAGATCCGATCCTAAAATATCTTCCTCAGCAGCATGAACTAGAGGGGATTACCATCCTTCACCTGCTGGGACATACCTCTGGACTAGCCAACTACACTTCTATACCCGAATATAATCAAAAATTAAATAAGCTGAAGCTGACTCCACTGGAAATGTTACAGCTATTTATGAGTCAACCGTCTGCATTTATGCCTGGTACTTCATTTTCCTATAACAATTCAGGTTATTATTTACTAGGGATGATTATTGAGAAGATTTCAGGTATGACTTTTGAAGATTATATCACTACTTTTATATTACAGCCTCTGGGTATGGTAAATACAGGAGTTTATAACAATCATCAAATCATTTCAAAATTAGCCGCACCTTATCATTCCTCTTGGGGAGAGTACACTCAGGGGGAGTACATAGATATGAGCTCTATCTTATCCGCTGGTGCGATGTATTCGACGGCTGCCGATCTTTTCCTGTGGGATCAAGCTTTGTACTCCGATCAATTAGTGTCTCACGACACCTTGGAGATGGCCTTTCATTCCAGCAATCTCAAATATCGATTTGGTTGGTTCTTGGACGAACGCTTTGATCGAAAAAGAATGTATCACGGCGGTGCATATCGCGGCTTCCGAAGTGAACTGCATAGATACCCGGAAGATCAAACGAGCGTCATCATGTTGACTAATTATGATTGTGTCCCAGTGACTAAGCTAACGGATTCACTAGCAGGATTAGTATTTGGTGAACCCACGGAGGTTCCGATATCCCCACCAGCCTTCCCTCTTGATGACAGTATTTATGATGCATACATGGGAACCTATGAGGGATATGGCTGCAAAGCGAGCGTGGAGCGTAATAGCCAGAATTATTATTTCGTGTGGAATGATGTAGAGGTTACACCGTTTTATCCAATCTCCGAAACAAAATTCCATCACACTAAACATGAATCAGAATATGAATTTAAATGGAATGATCAAGGCCAGGTTTCATTTTTGGGGATGCAAAAAAACAAGACAAGTCTTAAATAGTCTTGTCTTGCTTTTTTGGTTTAAAAGTAATAACGACTCAAGTTCGTGTTTACGCTAGGCCTTGGCTATAATGATAAACTCAGCGAGCAGCACAAGTAAAGCCGTCGATACGCCGAGCGAATTAATTACAGTTAAGGCATCTGGGTAACTCTCTTTCCTAAATTGTGAGAATAAAGACACCATCCATAATACACTGAAGAATAACGAGACCAATCCCGATATAGCCCCACTATCCACTTTTCTGCTCCGCATAAACAACCCTACAAGGCCAACCACAGTAAAAATCATATATATAACAAGCTCTATGGATGTGATGACAATCGCCTCGCCTGCAGAGAACAAATGCATTAACATGTATTGAATACCTAAACAAATAAACACTAACTGGTTA
Organism: Paenibacillus sp. FSL K6-0276; assembly: GCF_037977235.1. Taxonomy (NCBI): domain Bacteria; kingdom Bacillati; phylum Bacillota; class Bacilli; order Caryophanales; family Paenibacillaceae; genus Paenibacillus; species Paenibacillus sp. FSL K6-0276. Next base: position 4,066,196 of record NZ_CP150276.1, read on the forward strand.
AAAGAAACTTTGTTCACTCTCATAGCATAGCTCCTTCAATATATAAGTAAACTACCGCAAAAAGATAACGCTTACATTATATCGAGGATTTAAAAAATCTACTGTGACTTTCAATACTCTTCCGAGGATTATGACGATATTATCCCTTTGTCAGTGACGCCATCCATCTTCTCCGTCGTCTCTTCTTCGCGTACCACCGTGTTAATCGTTGCAGAATAGACTAATCCAGTTCTGCTACCGCGACATATACTGAGACTAGCCTCATCCCATCTCAATACCAACAAAAAGAACAACAAAAACTACAATAGCTATCAACGCACCTACAATAACGATCGTTTTAGGTGATCTATTGCCCCTGTCCATTTCAATTCCTCCTTTTATCTACGCATGTATATCTCTTTTTCCAAACGAAATATAGGTGACAGACAAACTGATAGATATGATAATCACAGGGATCAGCACCACTTCAATAAAGTTCTTTGCTCCGGTTAGGATTATATGTTCTGAATTAACGACGTAGATTCCGGAAAATTTCATAATTTGGGTCGTTAAGGTATGGTCTGAAACAGCCCTTAACAATGCAGAGGACGCATCACGGAAGTAACCCGATATCATGAAATCACCGAATACAATTAGAAAAGTTACAACCACCGCCGAGGCCGTTCTTTTAATAAGAATGCCTATCATAATGATAAGAGCAGCATATGCTGATAAATAAAGGACATTTAATCCCAATACACGAGAAACCTGAATCAAGTCAGCATTTAAATTACGATTACCGATGTCAGTCCCGATTATCAAAGCAGCTATCATATAAGTGAGATAAAACGCTCCTGTAAATTGTAAAATCCACCATATAATAATTTTTAAAACAGAAAGGTATTTCCCCGTGATATAGATAAACCTACTTTGTCCTGAAGCAAGGATAACTTTGATAGATCCATATTCAAATCCTTCGGTTGCAAAAAAACATACGTAGACTGGAATAATAAAATAAAAAAATAAAGATAAAGGCGTTACAATCGTTAAGGGTTCCGCGAGATTACCGATTTCAAAACCAGCTTTACTGCCAATCCAGAACGCTAATACCAGGCTTGCTATTAGGAACAGCAGAGAAATCCCCTTAAACATGGTATCCCTTTTCATAAAGTAAGACTCAGCTCTCAGAAAATCCCTCATTGCTCATTCTCCTATCAGATCCATGTAATAGTGCTCAAGATTTGCAGTGGACAGGTTGATTCCTTCAAGTGGAATCCCATGTCTAATTAACGTTGACATTAATTGTTCAAGATCTGTCAAATCCTTGGGAACCAATATTTCACCGGAACCTGACAATGTGATCGAATGAATATTAAGATCGTTCTTAAGCACGTATATTGCAGCTGCTGTTTCAACGGTTTTAATACAAATTTGCGTTTCGGCTGATTGCAGGAGTTCTTCCACAGAGACCTCCTTAATTAACTGTCCTTTATGAATAAATCCGAATTTGGTAGCGAGCAATTGGAGCTCACTCAAAATGTGGCTGGAAATCAAAATGGTTACCCCTTTTTCATGTGCCAGCTTAGCCAATAATTTTCTCATCTCTACAATTCCCGTAGGATCAAGTCCATTAATCGGTTCATCCAAAACTAAAAATTCCGGTTCGTTAAGAAGGGAGATTGCCAGCCCTAAGCGTTGACGCATGCCCAGAGAATATTCCGATGTATTTTTGTTTCCAACATCCGTTAGTCCCACTAAATTCAGTACATCTTTAATTCTATTAAAATCTGAAATCCCATGAATCTTGCAATAAAAGTTTAAATTCTCTTCGGCATTCATATGGGGGTAGAGGGCATGGAGCTCTATTAAAACTCCCATCTTTTTTCTGATCCGAGCGATGTCCTTCTCACCACTTTTACCCTTCAATTGGATAGTCCCTTTTGTAGGATAAACTAATCCACTAATTATTTTCATGAGTGTGGTTTTACCTGCTCCATTCTCACCTACAAAGCCATAGATATCACCCTGTTTAATCTGCATATTTATATTTTGAAGCGCAATTGCTCTGCCATACTGTTTAGTTAATCCCTCAGCTTCAAAGATTGTTGTATTCATTTTCCAACTCCTCCATAACCCTTGCTACTACTAATTGATATCAAATTAGCATGTTTACTAGAATTATTAATCACTATGGTAAAAAACAAGGGAATAAATGTAACTTCCGCCACTTCCAAGTGATCCCTAAAAGGATAAAGGTTGATTATACTCCCATATAATGTATTATTATTTATAACACAGGAGGGGAATTTCACATGATACATATTGCCATTTGTGATGATGATTTCAAGGCAACAGAATATATTGAGAGATTGATCATTAACCATCCAATTCAGCAATCCGTAAAGATAGTGGTATCCATATTCTATTCTGGTGAAAGCTTCACGAAAGCGATTCAACATGGCTGTCCATTTGATCTTATTTTTATGGATATAGAAATGAAAGGGATAAGCGGAATAACAGCGGGTCATATCTTACGGAGAGAATGTGATAATGATAGGGTTCGGTTGATTTTTGTTTCGAGCCACGAAGAGTATCATGTTCAGCTATTTGACGTTCAACCTTCGGGATTTATAAAGAAACCTATACATAACGAGTCTTTTGAAAAAAAACTATTCTCTATGATTCAGCAAATAAAGGTCAATCGTCAGCAAAACCAACCAAAATTACTGCCCGTACACCAAAGTGGAACTAAACTACTTATTCCTATCCGTAATATTATGTACTTGGCAAGTGACCGTCGAAAAATTATTCTGCAAACAACGGAAGATCAAACGGAGTATTACAGTACTTTATCTATAGAAGAAGGAAAGCTCCCTTCGAAGCAGTTCGTGCGGATTCATCAATCGTATCTTGTGAATTTCGATTACATCAAACAAATTCAGAGCAAAAGAATTGTATTAACGAGTGGGGAAGAACTTCCGATCAGCGATAAGCAGAGCACTGTAGTGAAAAAGAGCTATTTGCAATTCAGGGGGAGTCTGCTTGAATAATATTGTTCTGGATGAGATGTTCTATGCCCTCACGCTGGCTGCTCTCCCATTTATCATCCATTATTTCTATAACCATTATTTTCAGCGGCTTTGGGAATCCAAAATGATTCTTTATGCTGTATACACTGCCTATTATGTTTTTGTACTCCTCCTACATCACAGCCCGCTCCCCGGCATGTGGATGCTTGGGCTCAATATAACGGGGATCGTTCTCTTGTCCTTTTTGTACAAAGGAAAAATACAATGGCGTATTGGCGCCGGTTTATTCATCGTCGCACTCATTATGCTGTCAGATGCAGCTACTGCGCCTGTGTATACGACCAGCGAATACATCTTTACCTTGTTTTTGTCTAAGATTCTGATGTTTTTACTGGTGAAGATCACGCTTCGTTTTACCAAAGCTTTTGGCGAGGGCAATCTAGGCAGTTGGTATTGGATCGGGTTGTTCTGTTTTCCGTTTATCAGCATTCTCAGTATTGCAAAATTATCGGGCGAGCTGTCATTGCGGGAATATCCCGCCTTGTATCCGACTTTGTCCGGCGGAATGCTGTTGATCAACTTCCTGATCATTCTTCTGTGCGATCGCGTATTAACCATACAATCGGCACAGAATAAAAACTACTTGTTGGAACAACAAAACACCTACTATATGAACCAGTATCTGCTCACGAAAGAAAGGCAGCAAGAAGTCTTTACGTTTCAACATGATTTCAGGAATATCTTGCTGGGCTTGAGGTCACAATTACAAGCCGGGGAGAAAGAAGCAGGACTGTATGATGTGGATAAGCTTCTTGGAGTGATCGAACTCTCTTCAGATGGTTGTAATACCGGCTCGATCCTAATCGACTCTATCATTAATTACAAGTCGCAATTTGCCAAAAATCTGGGGATCTCCTTTCAAACAGACATTAAGATTCCACTACAGCTCGACTTAGATGCTTATGCATTTAGCATTATTCTAGGGAACACTCTCGATAATGCCATTGAAGCATGTAAGCATCCAGATTTGACTGAGCCCTATATTAAATTCCAACTTCATTATCATAAAGGCACTTTATTTATAAGAATACAGAATCCATACCAACATTCAATACGTACTAACCATTTCGGAGAACTAGCCACAACAAAACGAGACAAGCATTTTCATGGTATTGGTCTAAAAAGCGTAAAAAAGGCGGTAGAGGAAACCGGCGGAATATGGGATATCACCTATGAAAACCAAATTTTCCAAGTGGAAATTTGTCTTTTTAACATTGGAACTATATCTGTTGCAGAAGCTGGACAAAAATGCACCTCCTAGAATTACATCGGATTTACCCAGGGGTTTTTCCAATGTTTATTCTATGGGGTGCACTCCAGTCACAAGTTACTTCCATTATTTTATTTACGGTTCGATTGTAAATTTAGACGAAAACGGAATACTGCATCTTCACCGTACCACATAGGGAAATTCGTACCCCAGATATTGTTGTGCAAATTGAAATGCCATCCTTTATCAAGGGAAGCAAAAGAATTGTCGAATTGCAGCAGCCTTTTTTGACCTGGTGCTGCCAAAGCAGAATCCACTGTTTCGATAAAGGCGCTCCCATCCGCACCCTGATAACTAACTCCACGACCTAATGCATGAAGATTTCGATTCCCGTCCTTCACTACGCGCAAAGGTGAGACTGGTAAGCCCATCTTATCCATCATCCAAAGATTGGGATTATCGACATTCAACGCACAACCGAACCAACTTGCTTCCGGAAGGCGGTTTGCTTCTTTTCCGAACCATTGCAGAGATACGTCGATCGCACCTTCATGCCCAAAGTCGTACAGTAATTCTAGTTCTTTCGGAGCGCCGTATAATTCATATGCCTGTGCTGGCATGCGTAAACGTAGCAAGAACTGTTTGCCGTTTATTCGCTTCATATCAGTCACGATGGGCTCATATAGCTGATGACTAGGCAATGGTCGGACGAATTCAAAACCAGGTTTGTTAAAGTCGGCATCTGACCATGGATGGGTGGAGCCTAAGTTTTGCATATAGGTACGGAAGTATCTGGCGTAGTCCTCCGTTCCAAACGTCTCATAGGAATAAACGCCGAAGGGATGGCTTTCGTCAACCCATACTTTTCCATTAGCGTCCGATAAATGAATAAGTGAGCCATTCACGCCAAAGGACAGTTTATAACCATCAACCGCATACACTTCTTGGACACTGGCCTGCTCAGCATCAGCGGAAAAATCTCTCCTCGCAGGCTCTAACCTACCGAACGCTTCCTTTGCCTCCGCTTGTTTATCTTCATCCAGGCAGGCGACTGCCTGATCCAGATAACCCCGTTGCTCCGCCCATGAACGTTCGATCATCGAGTACGTTCTTACGCTCTGCTCTGAGGCGAATAAGCCACTAGAATGCTTATCGAATTCATCCATAGCAAATGCACCAATATAATTGAATTTCGCGGGGATATCGTCTACATCAATCTTGTCTTTGATTCTAGCCGCATTAAAGTCTATTTTCGCATAGTTCTGAAAGTCAGGAAGCCATTTCTTTACGTCTAACCCCCATGTATGCTCTACTACCAACAACATAGCATCGCTCATCCCTTTATAGGCATCACTATGCTCGTCTAAGCTTCCTTCGGATAGCCATTTGTTTCTCAAACGCTGAAGCTCGCGAAGCTTGGCAAGTTTTAGTGGATCTGTCCCTGCACCATGAATCCAAGTATCACCGATTTCTTCACAAACCACAGGAAGCTGCTCGCGAACTTGCATAAGACTTCTCGCGAATGCGTCTAGAGAAGATGCAATAATCTCAGCGTCAGGGTATCGTTCTTGGATTTCACGGAATTGCTCTTCGATTTCCTCAGCACTTGGCGGCCCACAATTGTCACCCGTATGCGCAAATAGCAATATATCGTCGATCCCTTCAACCTCAACAGGCTCTCCGTAGCTTCCAGCATAGTTCACAATTAATTCGCTGCCATCCCCTGCCTGCCATCGAAACAGCTTTGGTACATCAGGACGCATAGAAGCTGGGTTAACTCCAAGATGCATATATTGAATGCCTGCTTCATGCATGTACGGAACCATGGATAGTGTATGACCTGGCACATCAGTCATTTTGGCGGCTATCGTTTGTTTTCCATATTGTTGGTCAAGCTGTTGACTAATCGATAGCCCGTATCGGAAAAGCTCCTTATCCATTAGCTCAGTATGTGTAGTGAATGGTAAACCATGCCACACAATATGCCCCTTACGGATCGCCTTCTCCATCGCTTCTTTTTCCGAAGCAGGTGCGTGATCCAAATAATAACGAATCAGCCAGGATCCGGTCGTCCATACGAATTGCGCGCGACCTCCTTCAGCTTCGAGTGTATCGGCCAAAGCGATCGCTTTCGGAATGTACTCTTCCATGTATTGTCTTAACACATGCGCAGCCATATTCGTGAACCCGATATCCAAATGCGTCTTAAATACAACATGGACCTTCTTAGTGTTATTCATTTTCCCGCTCTACCTCCGTTAGGTTATCGCTTATTGAAAACTGAAATTTCGGAACGATCTATTCCCAGACTAATATATGTCACTGATCTATACAATCAAATAATCCGAAACAACATCTTTAAATAATATAACAAATACAGTGTCATAATTATATATCACTGATATAAAAAAAGCTCTTCCCTCCACCAAAATGGTGGGGAAAAGAGCTTCAAAAGGTGATACACACTTGAATCAAATAACACCGTAGGATCGAACGGAGCTCCGCTCGACGATGGTGGTATCGATTTTAATCGTTAGCGCCCCTTCACGTGAATGATCCATCCGTTTAACAACTCGCTGTACGGCAGCTTGTCCGAGTTTCTCTGTCGCTTGTCTTGCAGTAGTTAAAGGAACCGGCAACAAGCTCACCAATTGAATGTCAGTAAATCCTATGATGGACAATTGATCCGGCACCAATTTTTGCATTGAGATTGCCGTGTACAGACACGATGTAGCGATATAGTCGTCTACACATACAACTGCCGTCAACGTCGAATTATTACCTAGAAACATTTCCAACTGCGTATTAGGAGCACTCAACTGCTGCATATAATCCTCGGTGCAATTCAAGTAAATATTACGGCTGTTGACCGGCAGATCATGATCCAGCATGGCTTGAAGATAACCTCTGTACCGATCTTCCCTGCTCGTCACACCGTCAAATGCCATCGAGATATATCCGATTTCCTCATGACCTTTCTCAATCAAATACTGGGTGATCTTATAAGCCCCATGGTAATGATCATGATAAACACAGTCAATCTGCACCTCGCGAAAGATACGATCGATGATAACTAGAGGGTAGTTAAGTAGACTAAGCTCCAACACTTTCTCACTGCACTGCGTACCCCCACGTGGATATAAAATAATACCATCCACTTGATCATCGTACAGCTCTTGCAAGCATACACTTTCATCTACCTTATCCGCAGTCATTCGTATGAGTAAATGACAATTCACCTCGCGCGCTTCCCTTTCGACGGAAACGATGATTCTCCCAATATAATCATCCATGATGGGAATTACCAATGCAATCCTTCGCATCGGTTTCTTCTCCTCGATTACCTTCTCTAGCACCAGTTCCTCTGAATTCGTCTGGTAATCAGCAGATAAGAATGTCCCGCGACGGGCATGGCGATAAACGATCCCTTTTTTCTCCAAGATTTGCAGAGCAAGCTTTGCCGTCATACGACTGACACCGTACAACTTGGCAATCTCCCCTTCAGATGGGACGACATCATGTGGCTGAAGCTTCCTCTTCCGGATTTCTTCCATCACATGATTTGCAGTCTGTATATATAATAGCGGTTTCCGCTCTTTTTGCTGATCCTGATTGTCCATACGAGCCTTCACCCTTTACTCTTCTATGCCGTTATTACTGTAGCTCCTCGTTGAGCTTATCGATTAGTTCTATCAATTCAATCGGTTCGCTGATCGTATAGTCTGGTCGTTCGGATTCATCAGCAGGTGTGTGAGGATAACGCGTCGTCCAGCTTTGAAAAATACTCGTAATGCCGAGCGCGTTCGCTCCTTTCATATCTCGACTTAAGTTATTGCCTACCATGACAGTGCGTGAGAAGTCCGCTTCAGATAAATCAAGGGCACCAATAGCAGCTTTGAACATTCGAGAGCTAGGCTTAACCGCCTTAATATTCTCTGAGATAATCATAGCTGTAAAATACTCATGAAGCTCATGCTGATTAAATACGTTCTTGAATGATTGCGTATCCCCGTCAGCGACCAGCGCCAATGTATAGCCCTTCTCATGCAAAGTTCTAATCATGACATCCGCACCCGGTATAAGATCCGCTGTTAGCACGATTCCGTCCTCGTCTCTGATCTCTGTGGATTCATCCACTAGCGTATCTCCACTATCCAAAAAAACAATGATCTTCTTCTGCTCCATACCTCACATCTCCATCCCTGAAAATTTACAGTGCTAATCCCGCTCTAAATTTTTCGAATGGGACAGCTTGTTCTCAAAATAGAATGAACAATAAATTAATTTGAAGCATTTTCAATTATGACGTCAACCGCTTGAAAAATAAAGAGTCTTTTGTATTCGTCACAATCCCACTATCAGAGATCAAGAAATTCATTCTTATTGATTTTGTAGCTGGAACGGTCATTTACTTTGCCATTAAGTTTCCCTTACATTCCTTTATAGCCGCCTCAGCCGGCAGCATGTTCGGTCCATTACTCATTCGCCAATCCATGAAATTGGTTCAGAATCGCGCTAAGGCTTAAGCCATGAGAAGACAAGGATTCAACCTTGCTGTATGTATTTTAGGAATTGTTCAATTTGTTTTTTATGATGCTTATCATGTGGGATAAAACTTCTCAAATACTTGCGAACACTGAACTTCTTGCGGTCTCCATCCTTATATTCCTGATCGCATTCTTCATCCGTTAATCCAGAGACTGCATCTAAAATTCTAGTTCTGTAAAGCACAAATTGTTCAATCAATGTTTGCTTGGATAACAATTTGGCATACTCAATAGCGTTAGCATTAAACTCGTTAAAATCCAGATGTTTCGTTGTTATCGGTTCCTTCAAAACAATCTTCTTTATAGCACCTTCATAGAAATACTTATCCCACAGCATGAGGTGACAGATAATATCCTTCACGGTCCATTTACCAGTTGCTATGGGCTCATTCCATAGTTTTTCTGGCACCTCTTCTAATGATTCCACGAATGGAATGAATGACTTAAATTCGAGTAGCATTTGCTCATTTGTTTTTACTGCCATAGAAGCTAACCTCCGTGTGAAAATAAATTAGTCTACCAAAAATATTATGCTGCATCATCCTTAGAAGCTGTTGTGAGATCAGCCTCAGTAGATTCCGGATTCAACCAAACTTCGATCATATCATGGGTACGCTTCACATCATTTTCATCGAGTATATAATACCATTGATCCGTATGGCTTCCCTCCCCTTGCAACATATGGCTGGTTATTTCAGGGGTTCCCCCTTCAAGAATTACTTTCTTAGCCAAATCTAGAATAAAGTCCGACTTCATATTGGTTTTAAAGTTACTACCAGCAATTTCGATAATGTTCTGTATATTAAGAATATTATCTATTCTTTTCATTCGTTCAAGCGCTGATTTCAAAAAAATCCGTTGCCGTTCTGTTCGCTTAAAATCAGAGTCTTCTCGATATCTTACATACATTAAAGCTTCCTTACCAGAATAGATCGGTTTGTTCGGCTCAATTCTTAGTTTCTCATGAACTGGATTCTTATTCTCTATCACCTTGGTGATTGGAAGCACCACGCCTCCTAGAGCATCCGTAACGCCCACAAGCCCATTGAAATTTATAGTAGCATAGTAATCAATTGGCGCGTTCAATATATTCTTAACGGTATCTACACTCATCTGTGGACCACCGTAGGAATGCGCCGCATTAATCTTGGTTTTTGTTCTTGCTCCTTTGATATTTTCCGCTCCAATAATTTCTGTAAATGAATCACGGGGAATCGAGACGAGCAGTGCCTTATGGTCCATAGGTCGAATAACTGTATAGATGATGGAGTCAGAAAGTCCGTTCTCTTTGCCACGCTGGTCGGTGCCTAGGAGAAGGATAGAAAACGGATGGTCTTTATTTTCCGTCGTTGGTTGTAATCCAGGTTCTTCAGTATCTTCTAACGGCACATAGGACTCATTAAGGGTGTGTTCAATAGTTGGAGCTACAACATTATCAAACCCAAAAATCATTAATTCTTTACGGAAAATAAAAGATCCCAGCCCAGCAATAAGTACGATCGCAAGCGAAGCGTACCAGATCTTCATTTTCTTGCTGATTTTATTCTTCTTCTTTCCCTTCTTTTTCTCGATTTTACTTAAAGTAAATGAAGCAGGTGGATGAGTACTTTGGTTATTTTTCATCTGGATCAATTACCCTTTCTGTTGATGCGACTTCTCTCCATTAATGAACATCACTTTTTATTACTGGGAATTACGTTTATACTTATAATTACTATTAAGGTCATTTATGGAGGTTTTTTAAGTTGAAAAGAATTGTAATCACTCTAAGTGCTGCTTTCTGCCTGATTTTATTTGTTGCAACTTTTGACTTCGCAAACGAAGACAACAAAAAAGAGGTAACTACTAATCAAACTAATTCATTAAATAAGCCGGCTCGATTTGTGATTTATTCAGTGGATGGATCAAAAGTAACGTCAACAGCTCGTGAAGATATTTTTTTACTGGATGGAACTAAAATTACAAACAATTCATTCTACAAGAAGAAATCGGAATTTGTGCTTACCCCCCATTACCTAAATATCCCATTATTATAGACGATCATCGGATCAATAAGTTTCTAGTTATATGAAATTTGTGTGGCAAAAAAAAGACCACATCCTATCAAGGATTGGTCTTCAATGTTTTTTTGGTTGGTTATATTAGATTTTGTTCAGAATCATATCGATTTCACTTTTCAGTAAAAGATACCTGACAACACTCCTCATGATCGGGACTTTAGTTAACTTATGCTTATCTACATAGATTTTCATTTGATCTTTAGACAGACCGAGCAAGCTACCCGCTTCAGATACCGTCAATACTTCCTTGTTGCTTGTAGCGTTAAAGGTCTTCTTCACTTTTAAATTCCAGTCTTCAAACACCTGCATTTACATCAACCACCTTTCTATAAAAAAAATCCCCAAACGATAAGTTTGGGGATCATTTCATTATACTAGAGTTTTACAACATTCTCGGCTTGTTGACCACGGTTGCCTTGAACTACGTTAAATTCCACACGTTGTCCTTCATCCAGAGACTTGAACCCGTCACCAGTGATTGCACTGAAATGTACGAATACGTCTTCTCCACCTTCAACCTCGATAAAACCAAAGCCTTTGTCTGCGTTAAACCATTTCACTGTTCCTGTTTGCATAATAAATTACCACCTTATTTTAATTTACATGTTATTCTTATCCCTAAAAAATCTCTTACAAAATCTCTAAAAAAATAAAAATTCACATATGGTACAAGGTTATTGTCATCTTAAGAATAACCCTCTACGCTATGTGAATTCGCTAGGTAACTACTTTCGATATATTGATTATAGCACATCTAAAGTCATTTAGATACTCTTTTACATTATGTAACAAATGGAAAAACCCTGATCATTTTGAAAAGAACAGGGTTTTACTAATATCTGAGGAGACAGCTAAGCCTCCCCTTATAATCACAACATCTTATTCATTTTAAATTTTAAAATAAGACAATTTGTCCAGCAAATCTTGCACCATCGAACTGAGGGACTCCGTCGAGGCTGAGATTTCTTCCATAGAAGCAAGCTGCTCCTCTGAGGCTGCTGCTACACTTTGTGAATCAGCGGATGCTTCCGATGCAAGTACGGCTAATTGTTTGACACTAGCTGTAATTTGCTCCGTACCAGCGGTCATCTGCTGTGCGGCTGCAGACACTTCCTGAATTTGATCTGTCACCTGTGTCATTTCAGCAAGAATCGATGTAAATAACAGATCACTTTCGGACACACTCTGTACACCAATACGTACTTGCTCATTTCCAACTGCCATAGCCTGTGAGGCTTGATTAGTATCTTGGACCACATCTTCGACTAATGCAGTAACTTGTTCGGCAGCTTGTTTAGTTTGATCCGCCAGCATGCGTATTTCTGAAGCTACTACAGCAAATCCACGACCATGCTCACCGACTCTGGACGCTTCAATAGCTGCGTTTAATGCCAATAGATTAGTCTGTTTACTAATGTTCGAGATCAGACCAATAATCCCACTGATCTGGACAGATCTTTCACCTAATCGTTCGATCGCCAGACTGGTCTCGTCCACAGATTGCTTAAGTTCAGTCATCTGACTAACCGCCATTTGCAGCTGCGCACTGCCTCTCTTCGTTTGATCGGTTACTTCATCTGCAGAAGTAGACACCGTTGATGAAGAGTCGGCGATACGTTGCACTCCAACGGAAAGATCGCTCATGGCCAGAGAAGATTCTCCCGCATAATCATTCTGCAGCTGCGCTCCCTCGGCTACTCGTCCAATAGACACCGCAATCTGTTCAGCAGCTTTCCCTGTCTGTTCAGCGTTAGCTGTCAACTCTTCAGAAGTAGCTCCCACTGACATCGACAAATCAGCCACAAGTCCAAACATTTCTCGAAGCTTATGCGTCATCTGATTAAAATGCGAGGCCATCTTGCCGAATTCATCATCATTTCGAACCTGCAAGGTTTGGGTTAAATCCCCTTGAGCCATAAGCTGCAGCTTTTCAGATAACACTCGAAGTGGCTTAACAACCATCAACCATAGTAGAAAACCTATAACTACTCCTAGAATCAACATCCCAACAATCATGATGATAAAAGATTTTGTTTTGGCTTGTTCGTAGTCAGCCATGATTGTAGCTTTAGGAATCGCTGTCTGCGTATACCATACCTGATCGCTTTCAGGCATTGGAATCGGAACAAAAATCCGCAGTACATATTCTCCCTTAGAATTATAGGTATACCCCTGCACCGTCTCCCCATTCTTCACTCGTTTCCACAGCGCAGCTTTCTCTTCCGTATTACCAAAATCTTTGAGTACACTTTGTGGATCATCAGGATTAGCTACATATTTACCATTACCAGTGATTAGAGAAACATAACCTCCCAGAGGTTTATAGTTAACGGCTTCTTCCTGCAATTGGGTTAACGAAACATCGAACCCCACAGTCCCAAGAAAAGTACCCGTTTTATCCAAAATCGGTAGCATGACCGAAATCATATCTATAGCCCCACCAGTCCTCTCAAAGGAATAGGGTTCCATGTAGATCAGTTTTTTCTCTTTTTTAGGTAAAAGGTAATAATCACCCGCACCTTCTACATCGTAATTCTTTAAAGGTTCAATCGTAACTGAACCTTGATTTCTAACGGCATAAGGAATAAAACGCCCCGTATCATCATCATACGGCATCTTATTTATATTAGCCTGATCGTTTTGATCAAAAGCATTGGGTTCCCATAATATGCTTATCCCAAAAATTTCTGGTCTGTTCTCAAGCATAGTTTTCATTGTAGAAATAACATCTTCACGACTTAAGGTCTGATGTTCTCTTGATTCCAGCAACACTTCTGTGAATGCCTTAGCTGTTGACTCAATGTTTATCATACTATTCTGAATAGATTCCGCATAACTTCGTCCCGCGACCTCTGCCTGAAGTTCACCATTGGATATGCTCACACTACGCAGATTTTGCAGATTTGCAACCAAACTAAAGAAAAAGATAATGATGATCACCAAACTTAATGCCAGAACAAATTTAACCGTTAAAGAAAGCCTACGATACAACGCCATCTAAACATCTCCACTCTAGGATAATATACCTTATCTTTAATCGACAAAATGCGACTGTCATTAAATAGGCCTTATTACCTATAATTTAATGTGATTTAAATTTAAAATGCATATCTTTTCAAAAAGTATGTTTTAATAAAAGTAGCCTAACCAAAAAACCTCAATACAAAGGAGTTCATGCCGATGGAAATATCCTCTTTTTTGTTGCCTAAAGATCAAGTTGCCTATATCACAAACTCACTATCCATGCTGGAAGCCTTAGAACAATTAGAGCAGCACCATTATACGGCTATTCCTATTATTGATAATGAAGGAAAATATGTAGGAACACTTTCGGAAGGCGATTTATTGTGGAAGTTGAAAAACACAGCAGATCTAACCTTTGACAATATAGGGGAAGTTCCAGTAAGCGATATCCAGAAGCATGTCCATAACGAAAGCGTTCTCATAAATGCCGAAATGGAGGATATGCTGACGCTCGCCGCTGATCAGAATTTCGTTCCTGTTATTGATCATGAGGGCGTATTTGTTGGAATCATTCGACGAAAAGATATCATTGAATATTATACTCGCAACATAACCGATTAATTGAACAACAACAAAAAGACCTGATCAGCAACATCATGTGAAAATGATGCTAATCAGGTCTTTTTTTGAACTCTAAATTATAGTTCAGTCAGGATAATAGTCCCTTGAGGGGTTATAGCTAACGTATGCTCATATTGTGCTGACAGTCCGCCATCGATCGTACGAGCAGTCCAACCATCCGCATCAATCTTTGTTCTATAGCTGCCTGTATTCAGCATCGGCTCAATCGTAAATACCATCCCCTCTTTAAGTCGAGGCCCTTTTCCTGCTGGACCATAGTGAGGAACCTCAGGAGCTTCATGCATTTCTGAACCGATTCCGTGACCAATAAAATCACGAACAACAGAAAATCCGTTAGACTCCGCATACACCTGTATTGCATGAGCGACGTCCCCGATCCGGTTGCCTGCAACAGCCTGCATAATTCCACGGAACAAAGATTCCTTTGTCGTGTCGAGTAGTTTACTAGCTTGTTCACTGATGTTGCCAATTCCGTAGGACCAGGCCGAGTCTGCCAACCAGCCATTTAAATTAACTACCATGTCTATAGTTACTATATCTCCATCTTTCAGCGGTTCTTTCTTCGGAAACCCGTGGCAAATCACATCATTTACAGATGCACAGGTTGCGTAAGGATACCCATGATATCCCTTTTGTTCAGGAGTCGCCCCTTGGGACAATATAAATTTTTCTGCAAATTCATCGATCTCCCAAGTAGTAATTCCGGGCTTCAAAATTTGCGCAATTTGACGATGACATTCAGCGAGGATTTTTCCCGCTGCACGCATTTTTTCGATCTCTTCCATCGTTTTCATGATAATCATAATATCGCCTCTTCTGTACAGAACACATCACTCACAGGCAATGGCTCTTCGTTTGTATTTAGTTTCCCCTTTATATTATGAAAGAAAAACACGAGAAATCCAAATCATTAAGCAAAAAAAATATTTATTCCGGTCTGAAACTAAAAAAACTCCCCTCATTCTTATAAAAATGTTAGAGGATCCGAACACCTTCCAATTTGGAGAGAATTCAGCATATCTCACAACTAACAAAGAGGTGTCCAAGTAGCCATAATCGGCTCCGGGACACCTCTTCAGTCTATTTTGGATTAGTCATGGAAATTAAGACCTGAAGAAACCGCTTTGACATAACCTGCACGGATCACGAAATCGCCAAAATGCTCGCTATGCAGACGTTCTTTCGAATAACGATGAAGGATTGGCTCCAGCGTCTCCAGAATTTCTTTTTCATCTATGTTTTCTTTATACATTTTGTTCAAGCGATCTCCCGTAAAACCTGCTCCCAAGTACATATTATATCTGCCTGGACCTTTACCAATAAACGAGATTTCGCCCAGTGCCGGTCTTGCACATCCATTGGGACAGCCGGTCATCCGGATCACAATTTCCTCATCACGTAGGCCAGCTTCATCAAGGACAAGCTCTAGCTTATCAATCAACGAAGGCAAATAACGTTCTGCTTCAGCCATCGCAAGTCCGCAGGTAGGGAGTGCTACACAGGACATAGAACTGCGGCGTAGTGCAGAAAGATGTGCTCCGTCCGTAAGTCCATGCTGTTTAGCCAGCTCAGCCACTTTTCGTTTTTTTGCAGAGGTTACATTGGCAATCGTTAAATTCTGATTCGGTGTAAGCCGGAAATCTCCAGTATGAATCTTGGCAATTTCCCGCAAACCGGTCATTAACGTGTACCCTTCTTGATCATGAATCCGTCCACTTTGGATATAAAGCGTCAAATTCCATTTCCCATTGGTACCCTTCACCCAGCCGTAACGGTCTCCATTGTGATCAAAATGGTATTCACGTGCCGACTCAAGCCGCCATCCGAGTCTTTCATGCAGCTCATCGACAAACCATTCCAGACCGTGGCGGTCAATCGTATACTTGAACCGTGCATTTTTGCGGACAGAGCGATTACCATAGTCCCGCTGAATCGTTACCGTCTTCTCCGCTACAACGATCAATTGATCAGGACGGCAAAAACCAATGATACGACCAAGCTGAGGATAAGTGCTAGTATCGCCATGAGTCATACCCATACCGCCGCCTACCGAAACGTTGAACCCTACCAGCTTATCATTCTCAAGAATAGCGATAAAGCCCAGATCCTGCGAGAACACATCTACGTCATTAGAAGGGGGCACCGCAAGACCAATCTTGAATTTACGTGGTAAATAGACCGGACCATAGATCGGCTCAACTTCTGCCCGATCTCCTAAACTATCCACTACCTTTTCACCGTCTAGCCAAATTTCATGGTAAGCGGGAGTACGTGGTGATAGATGATCGCTGACTTTACGCGCCCATTCGTACACTTCTGCATGAACCTCTGATTGATAGGGATTCGGATTGCTCATTACGTTACGGTTAACATCCCCACATGCTGCAAGGGTTGTCATTAGCGTATCATTGATGCTTCGGATGGTCTTCTTTAGGTTCCATTTGAGGACTCCGTGCATTTGGAACGCCTGTCTGGTAGTCAGACGTAAGGTTCCGTTACCATATTTCTGTGCCAGATCATCCATCACCAGCCATTGCTCGGGTGTAGCGACACCACCAGGGGCGACTACGCGAAGCATGAACTGGAATGCAGGCTCCAGCTTCTGACGTTCCCGTTCGTTGCGCAAATCTCTGTCATCCTGCATATAGCTTCCGTGAAATTTAAGCAGTCGATTATCATCTTCAGGCAGACCGCCCGTAATCGGATTGCTTAGTGTCTCAACTAACGCGCCCCGTAGATAGTTACTCTCCGACTTAATATGCTCAACATCACTTGGAGGCCCGCCGATCGGCTTGACCTTCTCATTGTTTGCCATTGTGTTATCTCCCCCCGAAGTCATTCGATAACTTTCCATCTATCCATTAATAGACATCGCGCTGGTAACGCTGCGTCTGTTGCATATCTTCCAGATAAGCCACTGCCGCTTCAGGGCTCAACCCACCCTCATTCTGAATCACAGTAAGCAAAGCAGAATGAACATCATGCGCCATATACTTCTCGTCACCGCAAACGTAAATATGAGCACCTTCTTGCAGCCATTCATAAACCTCACGACTCTTTTGCAAGATGCGATGCTGTACGTATACTTTCTCTTCGGTATCACGTGAGAAGGCAACATCCAGCTTGCTTAGAAAGCCATCCTTCAGCATTCTCTGCCAATCAGTCTGATACAAGAAATCTGTCACAAAATGCCGATCTCCATAGAACAGCCATGATTTCCCTTCCGCTCCCAGCTCTCCACGTTCCTCTAGGAAAGAGCGGAATGGAGCAACGCCCGTGCCTGGTCCGATCATTATAATCGGCGCATCCGGGTTAGCCGGTAGTTTAAAGTTAGGATTATGCTGAATGTAAATAGGCAACGTATCTCCTGGCTCTACTCTTTCTGCGCAATGCACTGAGCAGACACCGTAGCGTTCTCTGCCGTGAGCCTCATAACGTACAGCTCTGACCGTTAGATGAACTTCATCCGGGTTAGCCTTATAACTGCTAGCGATTGAATAGAGACGTGCAGGAAGCTTCCGCAAAATAGTCACAAAACTACTGGCTGAGCCTTCCCACGGTGAGAAGTCCTGGATTAAATCGAGCAGATCGCGTCCTTGAATATACTCTTTAAGCTCCGAAGCACGGTCTGGAGCTAATAACTCACTCAGCTTGTTTGAAGCGGACAGCTTTGCTGCTTGCTCCAGCAAAGGTTTGGTCAATACAGTGATTTCGTAATGATGCAGAAGTGCCTCACGTAAGGTTCCTTCATCACCTTTCTTATTAAACGGGACCGTATCGTTAGGATTCCAGTCCATAGTATGAATAATGGCGTCCACCAATTCAGGATGATTCTCTGGATAAACTCCCAGTGCATCCCCTGGTTCAAACTGTATATTAGAGCCTTCAAGCGATAACTCCAGATGACGAGTCTCACGGTCCGAACCGCGCCCGTTCAAATTCAAATTCTCCAGTACCTCTGCTTTAAAAGGATTATTCCGTGTATATAAAGGCTCTTGCGACTCTGCGTCTTCTGCGGCTTGAACCGCTTTTGCAGCAATAGCTGGAGCATTTAAATTTGCATTTAATGCACCAATTACACCCTCAAACCATTCGGCAACGGAATCGTCATAATCGAGATCACAATCTACACGTGGACTTAGCCGCTTTCCGCCAAGTTCCTCTAACCTCTGATCGAAGTCTTTACCCGTCTGACAGAAAAATTCATAAGAGGTATCTCCCAGAGCCAGAACAGAAAACCGTAGGTTCTCTAATTGAGGAGCTCTTTTACTATAAAGAAATTCATGGAATATACGTGCATTATCAGGCGGTTCACCTTCTCCGTGAGTACTTACCAGTAATAGCAGATTCTCTACCTTTTTTAGCGCAGTAGGTTTGAAGCTATTCATCGCGGAGATTGTGACTTGAAATCCTTGCTCTTCCAACTTGCGGGACAAGCTCCCCGCCAGTCGCTGGCAATTCCCAGTTTGCGAACCAAATAATAGGGTTACTTCGCGTGATGCTGCTTGTTGACTCGTTAAAACGCCGCCAACCTCCGCGTTTCCAATCGTATTCGATTGCACTTGAAGTTCGGAACCTGCCGGCGCTGCCGCCGCAGCACGGCCAATTGCGGACAAATATCCGCTGAGCCATATTTGCTGTGTCTCCGTTAAGGATGGTAGAAGACGATTGAGAAGCTCGACTTGATTCTCGTTAAAAGGACTGTTCGTTACCTGTAGTTGCGACAATATCCACCACTCCTAAACATGAAATCTGGTTATGATCCGTACCTCATATAAATCTACCTGAGCCTTTTTTAGAACCTCATGAAATCAGGCTATCACAATAATTGTAAACGATCAATGAAGTCATTTTCACCTAAAAATTGTTAATTATTGAAAAAGTATCAAGAAAGTACGGAAAAACCGATCAAAACAGTATGATTTACTCTGATTTGATCGGTTTCATTATAAAAAGTGATACTATTTATAAAATATTGTGATAAATAAAAACTATAAATCCTTTTTACTTTCGGGAAATAATACCTCGCCTACCCCCATCTTTATCTTCACAATCTCTTCGAGCGTATTCGATAACTCGCCAGGCGGATAAGGTTTCGTTAAATACTTCTGAATCACATCATTCAGTTGGTTCTTATCCGATTGATCCAGAGCAGAAGAGATAACAATCGGAATATTCTCTGTTCTCGAATCATCTTTTAGCATTCGGATCAAATCCCAACCGTCCAGTTCTTCACCAAGCATCAAATCAACCACTATCGCCACAAATGGTGTTTTCAAGGCCTGATCAAAAGCTTGCTGTGGATGATAGTGATGGGTAACACGGAAGCCCTTCCCTTTAAGCTCTTCTGATAAAAGCAACGATAGACTGTAATCATCTTCAACGATCATTACATTAGGCTTGAGCTCTTTTTCTGCATTCCATTTATTTAGCTCATCTTGATGTCTGCTTGTTTCTGAATGGAGGATTGGGAGGCTAAACCAAACGGTCGTCCCCTTTCCCTCTACCGAATCAATTCCGATGCTTCCCTTTTGTTTCTCTATAATTTCTTTACAAATGGCTAGACCGAGACCTGTTCCACCAATTCTTTTGGAGGCACTGTTATCTACCCTTCTGAATTTTTGAAATAGCTGTCCTATTTGATCCTTAGGAATGCCAAGACCATTATCCTGAATGCGAACAATTACTTGACCTGGCTCATTATGCAACAGTACCTTTATTTCATTAGTAGCAGGCGAGAACTTAATCGCATTACTTAACAGATTCGTTAGAACTTGGACAATCTTATCCTTGTCCACATCCACTTCTGCATTAAGAGCTTCATCCACCAGCAGCACATGATGTGTGCTGCTAAGTTTATATTGATCGATCACCCCAAGTACAATTTCACTGAGATTCACATGCTCCGTGATATACTGCTGCTTACCTGATTCCATTCTCTGCAGATCTAGAAAATCATTAATGAGCTCAGTCAATCGCTTCGCTTCCTTATGAATCGTCTCCAGATACTTCAGCTGCTTCTCAGGCTTCATGGTTTTGGACAATAGCAATTCCGTGAATCCTAGTACACTCGACAAAGGCGTTCTCAGCTCATGACTTACCGTACTGACAAGATCAGATTTCATAAGATCCAGCTCGTACTCCCTGGTGATATCTCTGTAGACGAACAATGAACCAATTCGAAGCTCACGACGGAAAACAGGAATTGCATATACATCAATATGCTTCTTGGATTCAGTTCCAATAGAGAATTGCATAGTGCTCGACTCCAGAGCATGCTCAGAGATCGCTTGCTCAAAGAACAACCGAAGTTCATCGTGTTCATTCGAGCGTTCGATGAAATAATCCATCCATTCTTTTCTAGGAATCAAGGTACCTTCGGTCCATTCATAGTTAACTATATTACACAGCGCCTTATTCATCTGCAGCATCATGCCTTCTGTATTTACGAACTGAATCCCTTCGTTTACATTATTCACGATATCGTGGTTCAGCTTTCGCTCATGTTCGATCTCTTCGTACATGACTAAACGTTCAACCACTAGAGCCACTCGGTTCATCATCCCTTGAACCTCATTAATCTCTTCTTTGCTGAAAGAGTGTCCAATCCGACTTCCGCAAAATACAGCTACAATCTCATCTTCTGCATTCACAACAGTGGTATAGAAGTCATAGCAGTAGACCTTATTCGAAGAAATTCCCTGTTCCGATTGCGTGGCTAAACGCTTAACCACATATGTCTTTTCTGACTTCAAACGATATAACATTTCGTTGTTCTCATTATCGATATACCGCTGTACAATTTTCTGAGGAACCCCTTTTACAGCCGCAATCTTATCCTTCACGAGCAGGAAGAAGCACGAATCAAATGCATACTTACGATGTATGAATTGAATAAACTTATCTGCAAATTCATGTTTATCTAAGGTATAGGTAATATCATGATTCAGCTGATTATAAAGCTCAAGAATCTTTTTAGTCTGTTCCGTATTTTCTAGCATTTCCGCCAGTTCTAGCTGTACACTTTTCATAGAGGTGATATTATACGCAATAAGAATATACTGATATATTTCTCCATCTTTGTTCAGGTACGGCACGATAGTCAGATGCATCCAGATCGGCAATCCATCTTTGGTCAGAATCTGGAGCTCATTGCTCCATACCCCACCCGTATTTAACTTGTTAAAGACCCCCTGCGTTTGGTCACTAGATATATTATAGAGTTCAAATAACTTATAGGTAAAACCGATAATCTCAGACTTTTTATAGCCGGAATATTTGCTTAAATTATCATTCGAGTAGGTAAAGACTCCTTTATCAGTAAGAATCCCCACTGCAGCCGACTGATCCAGCGCTTTCATCATACTTTCAATTTCATTAAGTGAATGTTGCAGCCTGTACTGCTGATCCTGAAGCTCGTCCTGTTGCGCTTGTAGCTCTTCATTCTGCATCATCAATTCTTCTTCTTTGTCCTGAATACTTCTGGCCATATTTAGAAATGCAGTATAAAGTCGTCCGATTTCATCCTGATTCTTAAGCTTGCCCAGAAGAATTTCCTCACCAGCAGCCAATGAATGAGTTGCGCCTTCCAGCTTCAGAATGGGATTAATCAAGTTCCTTAGAATCCGCCAAATCATAAAAGTGAAGAAGAGCAGAATTATAGTGCTGAAAAAAAAGGAGATAAAAGTAAATTCGTTAGCCCGTTTGATATAATGCAGAGCCATATTATTTAATGCGGTATCTGATCGCAGTCTGTACTCTTTCGTATACGCAAGAAAGTCATTCACTGATTTAGTACTACCTTCTTCAGCCAAAGCTCTCAAAGCTACATAATCATCAGCCTCAACAAGCCGAATCGCTTCTGGTAAAGTATTATTCTTATACTGGACATAAAATGATTTTAATCCATCCCTAAATAAGACTTCTTCGGAACTTAAATTAAGATTGGAATACTTATCCAGAATCTGATCAAAGTTAGCGAGGGCCGTGTTTAAGAGCTTTAATTCATTCGGGTCCTTGAGCAAAGTGAATCCTCTAGCTCGAAAAAACACCTCATTTAAGGTGCTCGCCATTTCGCTAATCGTGTCTGCTTTATACTTCAAAGTTTCACGGTCTCTACCTAATTCATCTTGCTCATAGTTTATGAAAAGAAAGAATACTGTTCCCATAATGACGATTAAAGAGAACACAACAATAATAATGCGCAAATATCTATTTTTTATACTGTGATTAGAGCTACTTTCCTTCGCCACTTAGGATCCCCTCCACAATCTGCAAGAGTTCCATCGGACTGAATGGTTTCGGCATGAAGTAACGCGCTCCTGCATCAACAGCTCGAATTCGATCCACATCTTGAGCCTTGGCCGTTAACATTAAAATAGCTGTAGCTTTCTTCTTCTCCTCATCCAGCTGTTGAAGTACTTCAATCCCTGTCAATTCCGGCATCATATAATCCAGAATCACCAAATCAAAATGATTCTTGGATAGCTTTGTCAGTGCCTCCAATCCATTCTCCGCTGTGTGAATCTCAACATTCTCCAAATCTTCCAGCGTATCCTCGATTAACATCCGTAATACTTCTTCATCATCCACTACCATTATCTTTTGCATATTTGCATAATTCCCTTCGTTTTAGAACAAGAATCTATGAGCCAATCGTTCCATCCGAGACAACAGCTCAGGCATGTGAACTGGTTTTACTACGTAATCATCAGCGCCCATCTGCAGGGCATGTACAATATCCGCCTGATTATTTCTTCCTGTCAGCATGATCACTAATATATTCACTTCCGGATACGTCTTGCGGATTCTTTCCAAGACTTCAACGCCATCAAGATCCGGCATCACACCATCCAGCAGGATAATATATTTCTCATCGACGGAAAACCAATCCGATTGCAAGAAATCCAGTCCATTCGCATAACTGCTGATTCTGACCTCAGCAATATCTTCCGGCTCCCAAGTGTCAAACTGATGAGTCACAATTCTACGAATCAACGCATCATCATCCACAATAATTACATTGAGAACTGAGTGTTTTTTAGTTGACGATAAATGGTCCGTGTAGAGTGTCGTCTGATTCCTTCCGGCATCCTTGCTGGCATAGAGGGCCTGATCTGCTCTTTCTACAATTTTATCGGCAATATTCTCAGCTTCTGTTACCTCAGATATCCCACTAGAGAAGGTCACATGGAAGATTTCATTCTTCGCAAAAAAATCGGTGGCAGCAAATCGCTCCTGAATACGCTCAATCACTAACAATGCAGAACTCGCATCCGTATTGGGCAGGAACACAGCAAACTCTTCTCCACCAAAGCGGCAAAAGGTATCTTCCATCCGGATCGAACTCTGTACAAGCTCAGATAAGGACTGTAATACCTCGTCTCCGATTAGATGACCGTATGTATCATTAATTTTTTTAAAATAGTCCAGATCAATCAGCGCTAAAGAAAATACCCGTTCCGTGCGCTTAAAATCGCAAATCAGTTGCTTCATCACTTGATTAAAGTGTTTTCGATTAAACGCACCCGTTAATTCATCCACAATGATGGAGTCCTGCCATTCCCACTTTAGCTCAAAGCGGTTTTTGATCAGAGCTAGGAATAAATCAATATCTACAGGCTTCGATAAAAAATCCATTACACCCAGCCTATAGGCATGCAATTGAGTCGCTTTGGAGTACTCCCCACTTATAATGATGATTGGAATAAGTTCTTTTTTGGCTTTGCCGATAATTTGATTCAAGACCTCAATCCCACTGATATCTGGCAAAAGAATATCCAGAAGAATCAGATCCGGTTTGCTTTCATAGAAAATCTTAAGACCCCGTTCAGCGGATAAGGCAATGCTTACATAATAGTTCTGCTTCTCTAATGATTCTTTTAAATAAGCTACTAATTCAACATCGTCATCAATAAGCAAAATATCATTATGTGGGAGCGCATCATCATTCCTTTTTTTGTCTAACTGCTTAACAGAACCTAGAGCAACCGATGAATCTTGGTCAAAAAGTTGAATAAGCGGATACAAATAATCCCCCCACTCAAGGGCAGACCAGTTCTTAAGGCTACTTTCCATGAAATAGGGCAACGTTGCATCGGCAAATTGTTCAACTTCTTGTAACCCAACAGTTCCAGCCGTGCCTTTCAAATTATGCAAAAAACGATAAATGTCCTTCTCTTTAACTTCCGTCAGTTCCGACCATTCCTGGAGGGTTTGTTTGGTCCGTTGCTCGACCATATCTTTATATTTTTGTGTAGTCATATTTACTCCTTCAGAGTATCGTATCAATCTATCACTTCATCACATTTTTGATATACTGTCAATCGAATTTTCTTTAAATCCATAGGCCTTAACAAAAAAATGATCAAACTGACAAAAAACCTTTGGTTGAAGCTTGCTTCAGCATTTGCAATAATGATTGGAATGGTTCATTCCGTTTAGACGGTGTAATCACCATATACAAAGGGAGGCTGTAATCATGAAGGGGATTATTACTGTATTAGGAAAAGACAAAGTAGGGATTATTGCCAAGGTATGTACATATCTTGCCGAGCACAATTTGAACATTCTGGATATTTCTCAGACGATTGTACAAGATTATTTTAACATGATGATGATTGTAGACATTTCTGGCTCGACTAAAGCATTTGAGGATATAGTTGAGGATTTGCATTTCATCGGAGAATCGATCGGTGTGGAAATCAAGCTTCAGCATGAGGATATTTTTAATATTATGCACCGCATCTAGGAGGATGACCATGATTTCATTGGTGGAAGTACAAGAAACGAATAAGATGATCCGTGAAATGAATCTGGATGTGCGTACCATAACGATGGGGATCAGCCTCATGGATTGTGCTCATACAGATATGAGAACTTTTAACCAAAATGTATACGACAAGATTACTAGATCCGCCGAGAAACTCGTTAAAACAGGTGAAGATCTAGAAAGACAATTTGGTGTTCCGATTGTTAATAAACGGATTTCTGTGACCCCTATTGCTATTGCTGCTGGAGCCGTGAAGACGGATACGTATGTACCTGTAGCGGAAATTTTGGACAAGGCTGCAAAAGAAGTTGGCGTTAACTTTATTGGTGGCTTCTCTGCGCTTGTACAAAAAGGCTGCACCAAAGGCGATCGCATTCTAATCGATAGCATCCCAGAAGCATTGGCAGTCACTGAAAGAGTCTGCTCCTCTGTCAACGTTGGCTCCTCCAGAAGTGGAATCAATATGGATGCTGTGAAATTAATGGGTGACATCATTATTCAAACTGCGGAACGCACCAAGGATCGGGATTCCATCGGCTGTGCTAAGCTGGTTGTCTTCTGTAATGCCGTCGAGGACAATCCTTTTATGGCTGGAGCATTTCACGGTGTTGGTGAACGAGAATGCGTCATCAATGTTGGTGTCAGCGGCCCAGGTGTAATCAAGCGTGCGTTAGAAGAAGTTAAAGGACAGGACTTTGAAACCCTATGCGAAACGATCAAACGGACGGCGTTTAAAGTTACGCGTGTTGGTCAACTAGTTGCACAGGAAGCTTCTAAACGGATGAACGTTCCCTTTGGGATTATCGATCTTTCTCTGGCTCCAACTCCAGAAATTGGAGACTCCATTGCGGAGATCTTTCAAGTCATGGGTCTGGAAGAAGCAGGCGCTCCAGGAACAACAGCCGCTCTGGCTATTCTAAATGACAATGTTAAAAAAGGTGGCGTTATGGCCTCCTCATATGTTGGCGGACTCAGTGGAGCCTTTATTCCGGTCAGTGAAGACCACGGAATGATTCAAGCCGTTCAGCGTGGTGCCCTTACTCTCGAGAAGCTAGAAGCTATGACCTGTGTATGTTCTGTAGGGCTGGACATGATTGCTATACCGGGAAGTACAACCAAAGAAACGATCTCTGGCATCATCGCAGATGAAGCTGCTATCGGAATGGTCAATAACAAAACAACCGCTGTTCGCGTCATTCCTGTCATCGGCAAGGATGTAGGCGAAATCGTAGAATTCGGCGGCCTCCTTGGATATGCACCAGTAATGGCTGTTAATTCCTTCAATTGCTCCAACTTCATTAATAGAGGTGGACGAATTCCTGCTCCAATTCACAGCTTTAAGAATTAAAAACCAAGTGAAAACACTTTCAGCGCCCTTTTAAGGTCGGTAGGCGTTTATACGAGAAATATAAGACACTTTATCACTAAGAGACTTGCAAAGAAGATCCTTCCACGCCGTAGCGTCAGAAGGATCTTCTTCTTTATTCCTTATTATTTTTCCGAAGTCTGCACTCTAGCGCTTCTTGCACTCACCATTCTCCACCCCGTTAGCAATGCAGCCACAAAGCATATGGATGCCGAAGTCATGAACACTACATGCATGCCGCTGATAAACAACTCTGGCTGACCCTGAACTAGACCTGTTACCCGATAACCTGCTTCACTGCTCATCACATGAAAGAGAATCGTCGTAGCTATCGTAATACCGACGACCATACCCACATTACGAACTAGCGAATTGACGCTACCCGCAGAACCAAGCTGTGTTCTTGGCACCTTGGACATCACAAGTGAATTATTCGGCGATTGAAACAGACCACTACCTATTCCAAGCATAGCGATCCACACACCTACCAGCACAACTGAGCTTCCCTCATGAAGCTCAGCTAGTCCAAACTGAGCAATAACCATGACCACCAGCCCTGCAAAAGTTAGGAATTCAGAGCCGATTTTATCCGATAAAGCACCGCTTATTGGCGCTACGACTACCATACATATTGGTAACAGCATCAACAGGAATCCCGCGTTAAATGGCGATAGATTCAGCATATTCTGTGCATAAAACGGCGCGATGATATTAAAGCAGAAGTTCGCTGTAAACACTAGAAACCCACATAAAATACTTAATGAAAACAATTGATTCTTAAATAATGACAAATGCAGTAGCGGTTCTTTTCTGCGAAGCTCCGTCCACAAGAAAGCAATGAAGCTGATTACAGCTACGATTAAAGATGTCACAATTAAGCTGTCGCCATAACCGAGCTGCTGTCCCAACAAGAGCCCCGCGAACAAACTTATGATAAAAATAGCGAAGAGCAGATTGCCTGGAACGTCAATTGTAGATTTCACCCTAGTTAAATCCTTAGGCAGTACCTTCCAGCCTAACAGGATAGCGATCACTCCAATTGGAATGTTCACCCAAAAGATATATTCCCAGCCTAAGGTAGACACCATAACGCCCCCTAAGCTAGGTCCTGCTATACTTCCCAGAGAAACAAATGTACCAATAAAACCAAGGGCCTTACCGCGCTCTGAGGCAGGGAAAATATCCGTAACTATTCCCTGACTGTTCGCCATTGTCATCGAAGCTCCGATAGCCTGAATAACGCGTGAAGCAAGTAATGCAGGTAAACTAACACTAAGTCCACACAGCATTGAACCAATAACAAAAACAATCGTCCCAATCTTAAAAATTCTAATCTTCCCAACAATATCTCCAAGCTTCCCGAAGAAAAGAATCGCTGTACAGATTGCCATTAGATAACCAGTGGTTACCCATTCGATTTGTGCCATAGGTAGCTTCAATTGTTTTGATAATTCAGGCAGAGCGATGTTGACAATACTACCGTCAAGCGTGGACATAAAGGTGAAAATATTCAGTACAATTAAAATCATCCAACGTTTCTTCTGAATTTCCTTGTTTTCTTGATAGGTTGCGCTAATAGAACTCATAACTAACACCTCATTAGAATGTATAATCAACGTTTAGTTGCGCACGCAACCAAACTCGCATACCCAGTGTACATCAATTTAGTTGCGTGAGCAACGACTTTATTGTACACTTTGTCTCAGGGTAGCAAATACGCGAACTATTAACCCAAAGAGGTGTCTATCTTGGAAAAAGAGCCTATAGGAAAGTTAATTTCCCATTTCCATCGTCAAAATCAAAAGAAATTGGTAAAAAAATTCGTGCCCTATGGAATAGGTAGCGGTGGGCAACATAGCTTTCTCAAATTGATTATTTCCAAGCCTGGGATTACACAAGATCAATTAACTGCTGAATTGAAATTCGACAAAGCCACCACCGCACGTTCCGTGAAGCAATTAGAGAATTCGGGATATATAGAACGAAAAGTAGATCCCAATGATCGACGCTCTCACCTACTGTATCCTACTCCTAAGGCAATCGACTTCTCGCCTGTCCTTCAGTCCATTTTAGATGATTTTAACAAAAGCTTGGTTGGCAAATTAACCAATGAGGAAGTAGACCAGCTTCGTAACTTACTTCAAAAGATCAGCACTGACGAAGAGTAGGGAACAAGAAAAGCAGCAGTCACAAAAGTAGTGAATGCTACTTTTGGGGCCAGCTGCTTTTTTGAGAGTTATTAGGGGATAAACCCCTGATTTCGGGCATGGTGGTGTCCATAGTCACTAAATCAGGTTTTATCCTCTTGTACATATTAACGACTTCCTGACCATTGCTACCCTCAGCAACAAATTCATAATCTAACTCTATTAGAATATCCTTCAATATTGCTCTCATAAATGCGGCATCATCAACGATCATTATTCTCGCCTCCACTTCACCAGAACCCTCCCTTTTTTTACAATATATCCATTCTATAAACCCCTTCTCTTCTAAATCTCTCATTTCATTATTCCGTTAATCAAAAAGCCTAACCAACAATAAAAAAAGCCTCTCAAATGAGAAGCTGCTGCATCACTATATCAACTTAGTAACACGAATTTGCCAGCAGAACCAGCATAATGCTACTTCTTAACGAATGCTACTCTCACTACTCCCTAATGTCCGGACGCCTGAACATTCCCCTCCGCGGAGGCATCCATCTTCTGACGTCCCATAAAGAACGAAGCCAATAACGCTAACGCTGCAGGAATCACAGCCCAAGCAAAGGTGTTTACAATAGAGGAGGACAACCCCGCCGTAATCTTACCCAAAATTTCAGGTGGAATAAGCGCCCTAGTCTCCGGCGACAGCAAGGTATGTGGGTCTTTAAAATCCATAGCTCCCGCAGGAGCCGCTCCTCCACCGCTCGCCGTGAGTAGCTTGGAAAGACTGCCTGAGAAATAGTGACTTTGAATGATGCCGAATGTGGTAATGCCTATGGTCATGCCCAGTGAACGAATGAAATTCAGTGTTGCGCTGGCAGAACCGCGTTGCTGTGCGGTCAGTCCATGAATGGCTGCCGTACTTAGCACTGAAAATGAAGCTCCAATCCCCAGCCCGATCAAGATCATATACAAGGTCACAAGCAGACGTGAAACATCCGGCGTGAGTGTTGCCACAAGTCCAGTACCAATTACTAAAAGTGCGAACGTAGGAATCATCAGGCTGCGGTAACTGGTTTTGGCGATCAGGAATCCTCCCATCGTAGCTGTAACCACTGAGCCTACCATCATTGGCAGCAGCACAAGTCCTGAATTTGTAGCTGATCCGCCCATTACACCTTGAATAAAGATAGGAATATATACGGAAGCCACAATAAAAGCAGCACCGCTAAATAAAGCACAGATGATGCTCACCGCATATAATCTTTTTTTGAACAAAGCAAAGGAAATAATCGGTTCTTTCGCTCTAGTCTCTACAAAAAGAAACATAGCTGCAAGTATCGCAAAGGCTGCAAATAAACCAAGAATCATGGACGAACCCCAAGCATACTCTTTCCCGCCAAGCTCCAGCGCAAACATTAAACAAATGACTGAGCCTAGAAGCGTACCCGCACCCAACCAGTCAATAGGCTGTTTTGAATGCTCATGCGACTCTTTATAGAAACATACAACCATTACAAATGCGAGCAATCCAAGTGGCAAGTTAATATAAAATACCCACTGCCAAGCAATATGATCTGTAATATACGCGCCCAGCAATGGACCGAATATGCTCGACAAACCGAATACAGCCCCGAATGCCCCACCCAACTTGCCACGAGTCTCCAGCGGTACAGCATCGAACATGATTGCAAAAGCGATCGGCACCAGCGCACCACCACCGATTCCCTGAATAGCCCGGTACGCAGCTAACTGAGTAATCGTGTCTGCCGTTCCACAGAGAGCAGAACCCGCCATAAATACGATAATCCCAAAAATAAAGAACTTCTTGCGACCATACATATCGGACAGCTTGCCGAAAATGGGCATACCCGCCATCTCGGCTACGAGATAAGCTGATGTGACCCAGACAAATTTGTCCATTCCGCCAAGTTCCCCAACAATATTACCCATTGCAGTAGCAACGATGGTGCTGTCCATGGAGGCCATCAGAATTCCTAGTAGGAGACCTGCGATAACAATGCCCAGATTGGGCGATTTGGCAGCACTCATATGTTCCACTCCTCTTTTTCTCAAAAAATAACTATAAAATTGTCTTTATATCTTCACTTGATGCTTCACTGTTGCGTGCTTATGAACTTCTAGTGTATCGCGGAATTCCACCGTTTCTATTTCACAATCCGGACCAATGATTACACGTTCTCCCCTTACCATACTAGCCTTTGTATTGACCAGATCAATAGCATCACCTTCGATTAGCCCCGCTTCAAACAGTATTTTCGAAGTTGGCTTCATCATATGCAGCAGTCTTCCAGTTTTACTCTTCTTAATGGTTAAGATACTGCCCCCAACCTCCTTCGCACTACTTGGACCAAACAGTTTAATCTCCAAATGCTCAGCACTAAGTAATCCAGCTACGCTTAAGGCACCAGAAATTTGCAATTTTTCCCCTTCACAATCACCCTTCACATCCAGATTTCCGTAGAGATGAAGCTTATCGATTTTTACGGAGGCTGCTTTTATTTCACCCTGTCCACGTAAGGAATCTCCTTCAAGACTACCCTCGAGCGCAATTTCGCCAGTGATTTTCATTTGCTTCATATGCAGATTTCCAGCTATATTGGCATTTCCAGTCAGATTCATCTTCTCGCAATTCACATCTCCGGCGAATTTGCATTCTCCAGTGATCTTAACGTCTTTGAAAGAACCTCCGGCTGAAGACGTCGTTCCAATTATTTTCAGATTATCATTCACCGACCTTCTCCACCTTTCCAACTCTCGCTTCAGGATGCACTGTAATCTGCTCGCGATACTCTACCCGTCCGAGTGTACAGCCTGGGCCAATAATGACAATATTTCCTCTGATGATATCCGCAGTTGTATATTCTACATCTATAAAATCTCCCTCGATCGTTCGAGTACATAGCTCCGGTCGAAGTTTAGGGATGATCCCACTGAACATCTTACTCCAAAACCCATTATTCACTTGCCGTATCACGAGGCTCTCCACACCAATTTCATTGGCCTTCCCCTGACTCTGCAGTTTGAAATCCACATGACCGGCACTTAGTAAACCACCAACATTAAAGCTACCTTCACCTACGAAATCCTCAAGCTCACAATCACCTTTGATACTCACCATTCCGTTAAGGGTACAGCTTTCACCTCGAAAACTCTTACCTACATTAAGAACCCCATCCACCTTTAGGGTGCCAAAACGCATATTACCCATCACTTTGATGACTCCGTTGCATTCTGCTTCTTCTGCTGCAAGATCATCATTCAAATTCATATGCCCATTTCCTTTAAACATTCGTGCCACAATCGGTCCCACTACTTTACCTACACCATCCATGTTTACGTTGTTGTAAGTACCTCCGGCCCCACCACTAACCCCGTTTATAATCAAATCAGGCAGCTGATGTTTGTCCATTACTCTTCCTCCTATTCAACAAGCTTGTAGGCAAGCTTACCTTTCAATTGTTCGATCAAATCTGCATAGGCCATTTTACTGACCAATCTAACCCCTTCATCAAACCATAACTCCGCAGGTGCTTGTGCCAGAATGAAGGATGAAATCCCCATTTTCCGGACAAAAAACAACTCCCAGCTTCCACTCTCGAGCCTTGAAACTTTCTCCTCTAAAGTACGAAACAGAAGCTCTGCCTCCTCCATACTCATCTCCCCAGCACTAAGCAGGCGGTCTACAGCGAATAAATGAACGAGCCCTTCAAAAGTATATTTACTTTCATCGCCGAGACTTTCTCCAAACTTCTTCAGCGTTGTTGTCGAAACAATGTTACGTTCTATGATTTCCTTAGCAGTTACACTCACCTTCTCAAAGGATGCCTTATCCGATAGCTTATCAGCCATTTCATCCAAAGAAAGTCCATCTTTCATATTTACAATGTTGTGAATCCGCGACAAGATCATCTCTTTAGGAAAAAAAGTCTCTTGTCCAGTAAAGGTTGATTTACGAATAAACCATTCCTCGGGAATTAACTGCTTCCTTTTCCAGCGGTACAATTGCCCATATGAAATACCCGTTAAATCCAGCAGTTGCTTCTTCGAAATCAAATCATCTTCCATATGCGATCACTCCTTGAAAACATCGTAACATAACACTGTTACGTTGTAAACAAAACACTCCCCCTTAAACCTCCAACTGCAACAAGTCATTGTATTAAAGTTTCCCTCCAAGATTTTAAGGCATAAAAAAAGAGCGTACCTCCGTCTTGAGGAGGATTTTCGCTCTTTTACCCGCACTGTATTCTTTGATTTAAGCTATGTTAAACTAAAATGTTAATTTATGAGGAAAAGAGAAGGAGTCTTTATCGACTCATTTCCTCACTTAATGTCTTTAGAATCTTTTCTTTGGTTTGGTTTAATCGTTTTCCAGCACCATGTGGGTGTATTGGTTCACCCCAGATAAAACCATCGCCTTCGTACCTTGGAATGAGATGCATATGGTAATGGGTAAGGTCGTTAAATTTCCCTCCATCTTGACAAATTCTTATACCGTCAGGTTTAAACAAGCTCTTCAAAGCAATTGAAAGTTTTTTCGAAGCATCCATGATAGCATAAGCAGTCTCTGACTCCATCTCTTCGACATCCCAATAATGCTTTTTGGGGAGGATTAGAGTATGTCCTTCATTAAAAGGAGCAATATCAAGCACACAAGTAATAAATTCATTTTCATAAACAATATTTAAGTCAGGTTCAATACCATTAGCGATTCTACATCCTAAGCATTCCATGTACAACATCGCTCCATCCTAACGAGATTTTTTTTACGACACTCCTTACAACGATATCGCTGTCGCTTCACTTCACAACCAAGAACAGTGTTACAAATTTCCCAAAACGAACAACTGAATGGCTAATACAATGAGGAGTAGCTTTTAGCTTTAACATAGCTTTTATTTAAAATATTGCTGAACTACTGTATACGCTAGCTTCGGTCTGCGATAACGGTCTACCATACCTTTACTGTTCTGTGTTCCAGCTCGTGTCAAAAGCCAGCCTAGCCCTTCCGTTACTCGGCAATCGCAAAATTGCCATATAAACATTCCTGACAAGAAATAAAGCGAGGTATAAGCTTTTAGATTCTGCTCTACAATATCCGCTTGCCGCTTCTCGGTCCCTTTAACTCACTAGGATCACGATAGCCATAATACCCATCAGCACCGAATTCGCTCATGATCATTGGCTTACCTAAACCACCCGCAGCATCTGCCCACTGCCGTGCCTGTAAACACAGCTCCCGAGGGTCGGAATCGTCGTACCACTACGGATAGAGGTTAAAGGAAACGATATCTACTAGATCAAACTAAGCTCTCTATCCCGCTGGTGGGAAGCAAACGTAAGCGGTCGAGATGTATCCATCCTGCGAATCTGCGAAAGCTGTGTACGATACATCTCTTTTCCTTCCGGCAAATCACTGGCACACTCATTAAGAATTGCCCAGATAACAATACTTGGATGATTATAATGCGACTCGACCATCTCTCGATTACAATCTTCACACTGCTTAGCAAATAAAGGATGTCGCATCTGTTCTATGCTAAGACCACGAGCATGATTCTCCTCCCATACGTAAACTCCTCTCTCATCACATAAATCGAGGAAGCGCTCATCATTTGGATAATGACTTGTACGTACATCATTGGCTCCCATATCCAGCATCAGTTCCATATCTTGAACCATAAGTTGATAAGGAATCGCCGATCCAACGAGGGGATGATCTTCAGGTCGGTTGAAGCCTTTAAAAACAATATCTTCTCCATTGATTTGAATCGCGCCACGTTCTGTAGTTACGGTACGAAATCCCACACGTTCAATCAGATCATCCACAGGCTCCTGTTGATCCTTTATGAATAGCTGAAGCTCCAGCATGTATAGTTGCGGCTCCTTTCCAGACCACGAGATTACATCTGGAAACTATTCAGTTTACGCTTCTATTTCGTAAGGATGCAATTAGAAAAGAAGGCTCTCCCTAGCCATTGCTATGGTACCTGGGACAGCCTTCTCTATTTTACTTGCTCTATCTACGAATCTTACCGTTTAAGTCTTTCATTATCCTCACTGTACATAGGTATAATGGGCTGAATCATATTGCGGGCCAGATTTCTCATAAGTGAACCAATACTCAATACTGCTGCCGGCACTCAATCCACTCACGGTCTGCTTCCATCTTCCTGAACTGTTCGTCATCCGATAATTAAGCTGAGCACCTCCGTTAATCTTGTAATGCACATCTACATAAAGTGCAGCAGTTGTTGGAGTAATATAAATGCTTGCTTCTGTTGAAGAGAGCTTCGTTACCCCTGCGGTGTAGTCTGCGGTCACATGGTCTCCGCCTCCATTACCTCCAGAGGGATCAGTCGTAACTGTTGCGGCATTACTAGCAGTTGATAGATTGCCTGCTGCGTCAGTAGCTTTCACTGTAAACGTATATGCTGTGCTCGGATTTAGTCCGTTAACAGTAGCTATAGTTCCCGCGACAGAGGCTACCTGCTGTGTTCCGCGATAAACGAGATACCCTGTAACACCAACATTATCGGTAGAGGCGGACCAGCTTAAGTTAACTGCTGTATCCGTCTTGCTGGTTACCGTCAGATTCGCTGGAACGGTTGGTGCTGTAGTATCTCCAGTATTACCACCATCCGTTAAATATTGCCCGGTGAATGGATTAAATCGGTGAAGCGACATAATTAACCAACCTGTGCTTGATACGCAGTTTTGTTGCGCCATCACCCAATAGCTGTTGCTGGTCCCTTTCAGTGAGTAAGGAATACCCCCAAGAGAAGCACCGCTTGTGCCTTGTTTTTTTATAATCTCTGTATTGATCGCATCTGCTTTGGATGTATTGCCTTGCATATAGTAGGCAAGT
Source organism: Paenibacillus sp. FSL K6-0276 (assembly GCF_037977235.1). Lineage (NCBI taxonomy): Bacteria > Bacillati > Bacillota > Bacilli > Caryophanales > Paenibacillaceae > Paenibacillus > Paenibacillus sp. FSL K6-0276. Next base: position 4,101,860 of record NZ_CP150276.1, read on the forward strand.
GACATAAATGCGCTACCCTCAAACCATACATCTGCACCCGTATTTCCAATTTGATTTCCGTTATCGTCGAATGCCGGCAACACTTCATCTGTCCAATCAAAGTCATATCCCGTAAGTGTATTTCCTGCATCATTATAAGTAAGTGTCTGTTTGTAACGCGGATTCGCGAGTGTACCTGGAGTGCCGGATGCATTTTCAACATAGGCTAAGCTTGCTCCATAATTATGCGTTCCGGATACTCCTAAGGCCAATACTCCCCAAGGATTCACATCTAAAGGAATTTTAGGGTCGATTAGATTCGTATCGTTTTTCCAGCCCCCCTTGAATCGTTTAGCACTGTCATCCCACACATAATTATCAAAAAAGGTTTTGACTCCTGAAGCTGCACTATTGTAAGCTGCTGCTTTTGAAGAATCTACCGATGCATAATACTGCAATACCCGATAAATATCGATATTGTGCTCGGTTGAGCTCCAAGGTTCGTCTGAATTGCTCCAACCGCTCCAACCTCCAGCAATACTGCCATTGGCTTTTTTATACGACAAGCTCCAATCGAGTGCTTTGAGCGCCATCGGACGATACCTTGAATCATTATATTGCTTCTCATAGGCCATAGCAGCCATTGCCATCCATACTACTGGCCCCACATGTTTACGGATTTCCTCACCGAAGCCATTGTTATACCAATAAGAATTCAACCAGAACCCTGAGGGGTCCTGAATGTCCCGCATCTTGTTCAAGACTTTCTCCGCACGTGTCCGCTCACCTTTTACAATAAAAGCGATGGCTGCTACGGCCTGATCATACGTGTATACAATCTGTTTAGGGTTGTTGGGTCCCCAGAAATCCTCAAAGCTATCCACCAATCCATCAAAAGCATACCCCGCTGTTGCATCCTGTTGGGCTTTGAGCCAAATTAACGCACGGTTTGAAGCATCAGCAGCAGCATCTGCACTTGCTTTCCCACCAAAAGGTAGAGCCACACCAAGAACCAACAGAATTGACATTAAAATCGAAAACAGCTTCCTCATCTTCATAACTTTCCTCCTCATAATCATGATGATCTGGGCAATGAGAGTTCTTTGAAGCTAAATAACTAAAGCGTTTTCATCAAGCAACGGCGGAAACTTTTGAAATCTTTACCATGGTAATTGTCCTCATTCTCAGCCTTTGTAACCGATTCGTCAACGATTATCTGTAAAATTTTAACTAAATAAGGCGAAACGCCTAAAAATTCCATTTAAGAAACTATACGAAAGACCATAATTACTTTATTAATTCGTGTTCACGTAAGACAAAACAAAAAGAGCAGACAGCTCCTTTAATAAGGATTCTATCTACTCTTTACTATCTATTTCACTAATCTATTCCGCTTTGTCTTCTCCAGAAGCTTCGGCTGCAGCTGGTTCAGCAGCAACATCCTCATCAGATGGTTCCTGTGCTACCGGTGGTGCAACCCGGACAATCAAAGTATCCTCAGGCGTCAATACTTCCCAGCCTTCATGCTTCGGCAAATCGGATACCAGCAATTGGTCACCAATATCCAGTCCACTGATATCCACTTCAAAAGATGCAGTTAATTTATCCGGAAGTGTGCGAATATCCAGTTCATGCAATTCAATTTGTTGTACGCCGCCACTCTTCACACCAACGGGCTCGCCAGTAAAGTGGAATGCTACTTTCGTATCCAATTTGGCTTTCATGTCTATCTGCTGAAAATCAATGTGCAGCAGTTGTTTGGATACTGGCTGGCGCTGAATTTCTTGGATGACAGCGTTCTTTTTACCCGAGTCTGGCAATTCCAACGTTAGAACTGCCCGAGGGTTATTAGCCAAAATCCCGATAATTGTCTTAGCATCCGCTGTAAAGGATTGGCTATCTGAACCTGCACCGTACACGACGACCGGTACAAAGCCTTTTCTGCGCTGTGAAGAAGTCGAGCCGGATCTTTCTGTCAAACGTACTGTTGTATTCATGATGATTCCTCCTAAGTAGGGATTTTAAGTAAGACCGATTAGATATGTATGTCTAACCTAACCACTCTCTTATTACCCCATTGTCCTGCCTTTGAATCCGTTAAGGACCTTACTTAACACAGGTTATAACAGGGTTAAATTGTATTATCATACAATTCAATATTAATTATTCATTACTTAGGAGTGAATGAGCTGTTCACTAATAAGCTTAACGTATCCGGCTGACTTCTCGCTTTTTGCAAATCGTGGTAGTAAAATATAGGCAATAACCATTTAGGAGTGAAGCCATAAGATGCAAATTCAAAATGGAACAGGACGTTTTTTTGTTGCGAATGACGGTAAGGACCTTGCCGAGATCACATACAGTTTAGATAAAGAAACTGGGGAATTGGTCATTGACCACACTCGTGTTTCTGAAGAACTGCGCGGTCAGGGTACCGGTGAAGAACTTGTACGGGCTGTTGTAGATAAGGCTCGAAATGAACATTTGAAAATTGTTCCTGTGTGCTCCTATGCAGCTCATCAATTCGAGAAGCATCCGGAGTATAAGGACGTGCTGAGCGGGAACATAGGCGGGCGAGACTGATCTCCGTTCCCGTTTCCGTAAAGATTTATTAACCTATTCGAACTTATTTTCTTAGTTCAAATACAATTTAGGAGGAAACGGGTTTGACTACTGCTAATACTTTGGAAAATATAGAAGAATTACAAGAACGTTGTGAGCAATATGAGGGAATTTCACTGAAATTGAATTGGGATATGCTTCGCGGACCATCAAGTGTAGGGGATACAGAATGGCTCGTGACCTATGATGACGAGTTACTGGTCGGATTCTTAGGACTATATGGATTCGGAAGCGATATGGAAGTCTGCGGTATGGTTCGACCAGGATATCGTCGACGGGGTATCTTCACCTCTCTGTGGAACCGAGCACAGACTATTATTAAACGGGGCAATGTCACTACCCTTCTTCTGAATGCTCCCGCCGCCTCTACTTCTGGAGCTGCTTTTCTGCAAACACTGCCTTTACAGTTCAATCACGCTGAATATCAGATGAAATGGGACGGAAATTCGGTTACTTCTTCTGAAGCAAGCTCAGCCACAGGGACAGTGATTTTGCGACCTGCGCGTGAAGACGAGGCGCATATTCTCGTCGAGCTGGACTGTGGAGGTTTTGACATGAAGACAGAAGATGCCGCCGAACTCTATGACCTGCAGAAACAGGAAGGCCTGCAAGAGCATATTATGATCGAAATGGACGGACAACCTGTTGGTAAAATGCGGCTGTGGACCGAAGATAATGAAACCTGGATTTATGGATTTACTGTCAGCAAGAAGCTACGAGGGCTAGGCATTGGTCGAAGTGCACTTCTTCAAACGATCGAACGAGAACGTAAAAACTATAATGGAATTAATCTCGAGGTCGCTCTAGATAATCCCAATGCGCTTAAGCTATATGAAAGCTGTGGCTTTGTCATTCAGAATAAACAGGATTATTACCGATTTATCGGCTAATCCATAGAAATAAAGCCTCCTGTCTATCGGGCGTTCTCGCCTGTAGGACAGGAGGCTTTATTTTATTTTTAGAGCGATCACATCAGTCCAAACCCTCCAACATTGGCTTCACTTCTATCATTTCTACGGTCACTGCAGTTTAATGAGCCATCAGCCAACACTTCCTTCTCAAGAAATACAGCTAACAAACGTACGTAATCCAATGACTCTTTTTGAGAGAATGTATGTCCATGGTAAGAATATTTACTACCCTCTAATAGCGAATAAATTTCCACGGTCTCCGCAGGTTCACCGTAAGCTGCATAACAGAAGACGTTAGTCATATGCAAAAAGCCCGCAATGGTATCCTCATTGCCATTCACCATAAACTTCTGAATGTTCAGACTTCTACTATTTTGTAAAGAATTCCAAGCCAGTTGAGTAATCATCGAAAGCTCCAGTTTCAGCTCCGGGACGGGAACATACCACTGCTCATATAACATAACCGGGATCTCCTGTAGATGATTGCTTGAGACAATACGCATAAGTTCATCCGCTATACTCGTTTTGATATCCCAATATTGTAGCAATGAAGGAAAAGCATCCCCTTTAGGAGGCCACCGACGCTCTAACAGAAATTGTATAGGTGTCTCTCTTCGCACTTCAGGCAGCAGACTGTAAAAGTCGTTAAGTGTATGCCCTACCGCATACTGGACCTGCTGGCGCCAGCGTGGAAGCCCCGTTGCTGGAGTTCCACTTGATAAATTCTCTGCCCCTCCAAGCATAATGTGCTCCATCCGATAATCATGGAGTCGTTTATACTGAGGTGTATGTACATGTTGGGGTTTATTTATCCAACTTCCTGCTGGCACGCCCATCCTATGATACCGCCAAACAGGCTTCGATAAATTGACGACCGAATTGACGGCAGGCTTCTTTTTCAGCAGCGCTCGGTCCATATTCAATCTTTAGACTATCCTGTAATATCACAGCTCCACGTTCCTTTAACTTCTCCACGAATAAATCCACTGCTCCACAATAAATGGCGTATCCTGTATCTCCACTGCCAAAAACTGCTGACTTCACAGCGGTCAAATCAAGCTCATCCATCTCCTCATAGAAATCAAGAGCTTCATCCGGTAGCTCTCCATCTCCCCAAGTGTATGCCCCTAGTAGCACGCCTTCATATGTATTTATCTCAACCGCATTACATTCAGTGACCGATTTCAAAACGGCTTCACCGCCTGCTTGGCGTATTCCTTCTACAATCAATTCAGCCATTTCCTCAGTGTTGCCAGTTAAACTGGCATATGCCACTAGCACTTTAGCCATCTTTCTGTTCCTCCCCAACTAAACCTAAAATTTAAAACATATATACTTTCACCCTCATTCTATTTGATAATGATTATCATTGTCAAATAAATAAAATAAAAAAACGCAAACTCCCGGTTATTCACACGGTTGCGTTTGCGTTCGATCCCTATTTTTGCTCAAAACTGAATTAGTATGCTCCTTCGAGCAAGGTAATGTGATTACCATCTGGATCACGGAAGTTCATTTCTTTCCCGCCATATTCCATCGTAACCGGTGGCTGACAATCCAGTCCTTTAGCCTTTAACTGTTCGTACGTAGCATCAAGGTTATCGCAGCCGAATACTAAATTAACAAAGCCTGTCGTTAGCTTTTCCCATTTCGTCGCATCCCAAATAATGAATCCAGGCTGTTTCTGGTCAAACCCAATCTTTGCGCCATCATAGTTGCCATAACCTTCGAACGGGATAGGAATACCGAGCACCTCCGAATAAAATGCAGCCAACGCTGCAGTATCCTTAGTGTAAATGTTAGTACCTTCAAAAGACGAAATCATAACTTGTCCCCTTTCATTCTCATCATCTTAGTGCCCATTTCTTACTTGAGTTTAACAAGACTAGAACCCTTTGTATTGCAAAATCGCGACATTTATCTACCAGCATAGACCAAAGCGTCAAGTGGTGTTCGTCCTGCATATTTCTTGAAATTGTTTATAAAATGAGACTGATGGCTGAATCCATACGCAAAAATAAGATCCTGCATGTTCTTCGTCTGCGCAGACAGATGATACATTTCCCGCCAAACATTCTGAAATCGCACAAGATCAGCTGTTTTTTTGGGAGCTACACCTATATATTCTTGAAATAGTCTTTCTAATTGCCGTCTGCTTAGATTAGAGCTGGCTTCCAAATCCTCAGCTGTTACCACACCTTTTTGTTTAATTATGGTATAAACTGCGTTCATTACCCGATCGTTTGTCCGCCCTTCACGCTCAAGACGCCGAAACAGATAAGCCTCAGCAGCTGCAATCCTTTCATTCATAGAATTTGCTTGTTCCAGTAGAAGCCCCAGCTCTCTCTTAAAAGAACCAAAGTATTGGTCTACATCCACAAATGCATTCAAGACATCCCGGAGATGGTCATCCGCAAAATAATGAACGGCCCAGAAATGAAATCGGATACCGAAGCGTGAGATCATACCTTCTCCCCTGTCTGAAGGGACTTCAAAAGGAGCATCATTTATGCCGGAAAAAACAGTTCGTGTACTGCCTGTTGATACATCCAAATTCCATATAATGTCCATGCATGTATCCGGAATAATCGTTTCCATCCCAGGTTCGTAACAAACTGTCTTGTCCACAACGGGAACTAATGCCTCTGAATGGAGACAAGGCTCAACAGAGCCCCAGAAGCAGCGAATATACGGCTGTAGCGCTTGGCAAGGCAGAAACTCACTTGTATGGTCTGGATTCGCAGTTATCGGGAAATATAGAGGTGAGAGATTGAACATACGCTGCTATTCTCCGATCGTAAATATTGTAAGAGCTCTAGTATCTGATCATACACAATCCTTACTTGTAGCGCCAAAATAATAGCTACAAGTATGGAAATATTATACACATAATCTTCATTGGATAAAATAAGTAAAGTGATAAGCCTTCGCGTAATTTGTTTGTAGCTATAAGGTGAAATGATGTACAATAAAGGCTAAATGAATTTTTGAAGGATGGATTAAATCATGTATATAGCGAGCGACTGGAAAGACTATGAAGTAATTGACACTGGCGGTGGAGAGAAGCTTGAACGTTGGGGCGACATTATCCTGCGCCGTCCTGATCCGCAGATTATTTGGCCGCTACCCAATGAGACAGCGAAATGGCGTGATGTGCACGGTCATTATCACCGTTCCTCGGCTGGCGGTGGACAATGGGAAATGAAAAAAAAAATTCCGGATGATTGGAAGATTAGTTACGGAAAATTAAAATTCCACCTGCGTCCTACGAATTTCAAGCATACCGGGTTATTCCCTGAACAAGCGGCTAATTGGAGCTGGATGATGGACAAGATTGCGGCTGCTAACCGTCCGATCTCAGTGCTAAACCTATTTGCTTACACTGGTGGAGCTACTGTAGCCGCAGCAAGTGCCGGCGCTTCTGTAGTTCACGTGGATGCAGCCAAAGGTATGGTGCAATGGGCGAAGGAAAATGTACAGCTGTCTGGCCTGGGAGAACGTCCAGTTCGCTACATCACGGATGACGTATTCAAATTTGTACAACGCGAACAACGCCGCGGAAGTAAATATGATGCGATTATTATGGACCCACCTTCCTACGGAAGAGGACCTGGCGGAGAAATGTGGAAGCTGGAATCAAGCTTATATCCATTCCTTGAGAGCTGTTTGCAAATTATGAGCGATAAACCTTTGTTTATGCTTATAAATTCTTACACCACCGGAATCTCTCCAACAGTACTACGTAATATGTTGTCGATGACAATGGGCAAACGTTATGGTGGGAAACTCACCTCCGGCGAAATCGGTCTTCCGATCACTTCCTCCGGCATGAACCTACCATGTGGTATTCTGGGACGCTGGGAGGCGTAAGCCATGTCACAGCATATATCTGGCAACAACGAAGCTATGGGCGGAGCATCGCAGCGCTTTGAAGTGTTGTACGAAGATAACCATCTTCTCGGAATAGTGAAGCCTGTGAATATTCCTGTTCAGGAGGATGCCACTGGAGATCCTGATCTGCTGAACCTGCTCAAAGATGATGTGAAGGAACGTTTTAACAAGCCTGGAAACGTCTATATGGGCCTAGTCCACCGCCTGGATCGTCCGGTTGGAGGTGCAATGATCTTTGCCAAGACATCTAAAGCTGCATCAAGACTGTCCGAGAGTGTCCGCACTCACAGCTTTCATAAGGTGTACTTAACTGTCGTGCACGGAAAACCGCCAGCATCTCGCGACCGTCTTACCGATACGCTGCTTAAAGACGCAAAGAGTAACACCGTGACCGTAGTCCGGAAAGGAACCCCCGGTGGTAAGGAGGCCATTCTGGATTACACGGTACTTGGCAGTGCAGAGGGCTTCAGCCTGCTCAAGATCGATTTACTTACCGGTCGTTCACACCAAATTCGAGTGCAGCTCAGCTCCATCGGCTGCCCATTATACGGTGATCAGAAGTATGGGGCTTCAGTGAACAAACCTGGACAGCAAATTGCTCTGTGGTCTGCACTCGTAGGCTTTCCTCACCCTGTTACCAAAGAAGAGGTAGAACTTACTTCCCTGCCCCCACAAACTCATCCTTGGGATTTGTGGTCTAAGGAATTACAAAAGAAGGCCGTCCGCTAACGGATGGCCTTCTTTTTTTGAAATAAAGTGTTGTTGTACTTCCTTAACGGCTTGTCATCCCGAATTCATCTATTACATGGACAATCTCATCCCTGGTATAAACTTCATTGCGATAAGGTTTACCATCTTGATATCTCATAATAGGAAACAAATCTCCGTAGGTGAAACTGATAGTATCAGGGTCAAATTGATCAATTGAAATTCCTGCCGAATATCGAGATAATCTTCCGATCACTGACTTGCATAGCCTTTATTCTGGTGACGTAGATCATTAAGAATCTGTTCCGCTACTTGTGGCGGTAGATCAGACAGATTATGAAATGGACCTGTAGATTCATTGTAGTAGTGATACAACAAATCTATTCCCTTATTCACGGTGTAGAACTCTCCGGTGTAGTTGTAACAACCATTTTGCCCATTAAGTATAGTAGTAACTGTTGGTTATGAGAGGAGATCGGATCAAGCGCTTCTGCAAAAAAATCGCTGCGGATCTTTAAACCACGTGCAGTCTCCTGCATTCCAGTTTCCGTTATACTCACCCATACAATACGTCGGTCCGCAGCATCTCTCTCCCGAACAATAAGCCCATGCTTCTCCATCCGATCAAGTAACATAGTAACCGCTGCAGGACTGGTCGCCAGATGTGGAGCCAGATCAGAAGGCTTCATGGCATCACGTTCCTGGAGCAGTTCAAGTACAGTGAGTTGGGCATCCGTTAGCGTTGGGGCAAGATTACTGTCCATATGTAGTTTATAATCTTTCAAAATCTTATGCCAAATTTTACTGAATTCAGATGCGTGCACACTTATTCCTTCCTTTCCTTGCGGTTCTATCCGGTATACCTACATTTTCGCGAAACAAATTCCATTTCCTGCAAAAGAAGAAAAATAAATCTTCTGCACTGTTAAGCATGAAAATAAAAAACGATGCTTAGTCAGTTCTCATGAAGAGTTGACTAAGCATCGTTATAATAATTCTGTTGTTACTAGCTTGTTTTACTTAACTGCTGGGAAAAGATTAACGATCTCATCTTTTTTCTCCACAGGAACAATCTGTTTGCCCGTAGAGCGACGCTCTCCAAGTGGTGCAGATTCAGAAGAAAATGTGTGATGTGCATTCTCCCGTGTAATTGCGTTTAATTCCAGCGGTTCTCTGCAATAGAAAGCCCCTGCCAACCTGCTGCCATTTGGTCGTACTCGCTTGCCTTCCTTAAATTCAAAGGTTGGCATTCCTTTGCCACCACGGCTTTGGGATGGATAATCCACTAGTAGTGAACGTTTCGCATATCCGATATCGGAGATGGAGAGGATTTCTCCTTCGTCCTCGCTGACCCAGAAGCAAGAAATTACCTCATCGCCCTCACGCAATTGAATTCCTCTTACACCAGATGCAACACGACCCATAGGATTAACCTCATTCTCATGGAATCTAATGCTCATTCCTTCACGAGTCACGAGTACAATGTCCTTGTCATTCGTACTAGTAGTCACTGTAATGATCTCATCACCGTCTGCTACCTTACAGGCTGCTACCGCTCCAGAACGGCTTGTAGAGTATTCCTTGAGCTCTGTACGCTTAACCTGACCTCTGCGGGTGATAAACACGAGACTTTGCTGAGGATCGTCAAGATTATTGACCGGAATCACACTAATGATTCCATCCCCTTTAGACAATCCGATAACGTTAACAATCGCTGTACCAGGTTCTTTCCATTTAAACTCCGGAATCTGGTGAACAGGAAGCAAAAAGTATTGCCCCTTGCGCGTAAATACCAGCAGACTGTCACGGGTATTCACATCGAGCAGCTTGACGATATGGTCGCCTTCTTTAACACCTGATGTGTGACGTTCCCCACCAGAACGGGTAAAGGAAAGCATACTTGTTCGCTTAATATAACCGTCTGCTGAAAGTGCTACTAGCACATCTTCTGCGTTGACTAGCGCTTCAAGGCTAACCTTAAGTTCCTCTACTTCGCCTTGGATAAGGGAGCGACGATCAATCCCATATTTATCGCGAATCTCCAGCAATTCCTTACGGATTACAGCTACGAGCTTCTTGTCACTTTTCAATATACCGCGCAGATGTGTAATCTTTGTCATCATTTCATCCAATTCTTTTTGGAGTGAAGTAATCTCCAAATTGGTCAGACGATACAATTGCAAGGTAAGGATAGAATCCGCTTGACGTTCACTGAAGCCGAACATCCACACGAGATTGTTCTGAGCATCCTGCCGGTTCTTCGATGCTTTGATAGCAGCGATAACCTCATCTAGAATATTCAGCGCTTTAACCAAGCCCTCTAAGACATGAGCGCGGTCTTCTGCACGTTCCAGATCAAACTGGGTGCGATGAGTCACTACTTCACGCTGATGCGCGATATAGGCCTCCAGGATGGCTTTAAGACCAAGCTGTTGCGGCGCTTTGTTGACGATAGCCACCATATTGAAGTTATAGGTGATTTGAAGATCGGTTTTTTTGAGCAGATACGCCAAGACGCCTTGGGCATCAGCTTCTTTCTTGAGTTCAACTACAATCCGAAGTCCTTCTCGTCCACTCTCATCACGAACTTCAGCAATGCCATCGATCTTCTTCTCTAACCGAATGTTCTCCATGGAGGTAACTAGTCGTGATTTTACAATCTGGAATGGAACTTCAGTAATCACGATTTGTTGCTTGCCGCCTCGCATATTCTCAATCTCAGTCTTGGAGCGTAAGTAAATACGGCCTTTACCTGTGCGGTAAGCATCCATGATGCCGTCTCCACCCATAATAGTGCCGCCTGTAGGAAAATCCGGACCTTTCATAAAGGTCATGATATCTTCAAGTTCAATATCTGGTTTCTGCATGACTGCGATACAAGCATCAATAACCTCACGAAGGTTATGCGGCGGGATCTCAGTGGCAAAACCTGCGGAAATCCCACTCGTGCCATTCACGAGTAAGTTCGGATAACGAGAGGGCACAACAACAGGTTCCTTGGCTGTATTGTCAAAGTTATCCTTAAACAGTACTGTCCGCTTCTCGATATCACGCATCATCTCCATTGCAATCGGAGATAACCGTGCTTCCGTATAACGCATCGCCGCAGCTGGGTCATCGTCCATCGAGCCCCAGTTGCCGTGACCGTCAACAAGTACATGCCCCAATTTCCATGGTTGCGCCATACGAACCATACCATCGTAAATCGAGGAGTCACCGTGTGGATGGTAATTACCCATTACATCCCCGACGGTTTTGGCTGACTTGCGGTACGGCTTGTCAGGCGTATTGCCAGAGTCGTACATCGCATAAAGAATCCGACGCTGTACAGGCTTAAGTCCATCGCGGACGTCGGGGATTGCCCGGTCCTGAATAATATATTTGGAATACCGACCAAAGCGGTCACCGACGACCTCTTCCAGAAAAGCCGGCAAAAATTGTTCTGATAAACTACTCACTTTGCTCACCTTCTGTTCCTCAAACTGCCCGTTTTAAAATAGTGTGGTGATTCTAAGGTAAAACTTCGGGGAGTTTTGGACTTCCGGTCGCTGTTGTTTCCAGATTTTTTTGATTATAACCGCTGATTGCGGATAAAATCCGGAAACAAAGGCGAACGCTATCGCTCCTACAGTTCCAAAATTCCCCAACGTTCCAAGAATCACCAAGCTTTTTGAAAATCGGGATTATCGTCACTAGCAGCACTACTCACTGCAACTACTCTACAATTTCAGTGAAATCGACATTCTCAACAATCCAGCGTTTACGTGGATCGACTTTATCACCCATCAGTGTAGAAACACGACGCTCAGCCTTAGCAGCATCCTCAATCTGCACCTGAAGCAGCGTACGCGACTCTGGATTCATCGTCGTCTCCCACAGCTGATCGGGGTTCATCTCACCCAATCCTTTATAACGCTGAAGCTCGAAGTTTTTGCCGAATTCCTTTAAGTAATTTTGCAGTTCTTCATCACTCCATGCATAACGTACGGTCTCCAGCTTGCCCGTCTTACGGGTCAGCTTATAAAGCGGAGGCTGAGCGATAAAGACCTTTCCAGCATCTATTAACGGCTTCATATAACGATAGAAAAATGTCAGCAGCAGCACCTGAATATGCGCTCCATCTGTATCCGCATCGGTCATAATGATAATTTTGGAATAATTGCTGTCTTCGACGGTAAAGTCTGGACCAATTCCTGCACCAATCGTGGAAATGATCGCTTTATATTCATCGTTCTTCAGGATGTCCAGTAGCTTGGCTTTTTCTGGATTCATCGGTTTTCCTTTTAACGGCAAGATAGCCTGAATCTTAGAATCACGGCCTTGCTTCGCCGATCCACCAGCTGAATCACCTTCTACGATAAACAATTCGGTACGTGTAACGTCCTTGGACTGCGCAGGTGACAACTTGCCGCCAAGATTCGAGCTCTCGCTACGTTTCTTACCTGTACGGATCTCATCACGGGCTTTGCGAGCCGCTTCACGGGCCTTCGAAGCCTGAATCGACTTTTTCAGAAGACTCTGTGCAACCTGTGGGTTCTCTTCCAAGAAACGAGCCATATTCTCAGATACGATATAGTCTACTGCACTACGAGCAGAAGCACTACCGAGCTGATCCTTAGTCTGTCCAACAAATTCAACCTCGGACATTTTGACACTAATGACAGCCATCATACCTTCGCGCAAATCATTTCCTTCTAAATTCTTATCCTTTTCTTTAAGCAACTGTGTACGGCGGGCATAGTCATTTAATACACGAGTATACGCAGTCTTAAAGCCCGTCTCATGAGTACCACCACTACGAGTAGGAATGGAGTTAACGAAGGAAGCCAAGGTTTCCGTATAGCCTCCATTGTACTGAAGAGCCACTTCCACCTCGATATCGTCTTTTTCTGCGCTGAAGTGAATGACATCATGCAGAACATCCTTGCCCTCATTTAGGAATTGTACAAATTGACTAGCTCCACCCTCGTAAAAGAACTCGTCCTGACGGTTGCTCCGCTCATCATGCAGCGTAATACGCAGACCTGAGTTCAAAAAAGCGATCTCCTGAACCCGTTCAGCCAGCGTGTCATAATTCAGGGCAATTCCATTTGGAAAGACACGAATGTCCGGTTTAAAAGTAATTTTCGAACCGGTTTTGTTGGTGTTCCCCAGAATTTCAAGGCCCGTTACAGGTTCGCCAACATGCTCTTTCCCCTTCTTGTCCACCCAATATTCAAAACGTTGACGATGGATTTTGCCTTCACGATAAATCTCTACTTCGAGCCATTCAGACAAAGCATTCGTCACTGAAGCCCCTACGCCATGCAAACCGCCTGATTTCTTGTAACCAGATCCACCGAATTTACCGCCCGCATGCAGAATTGTAAATACGACTTGCGGCGTTGGTACTCCTGTCTTATGCATTCCAGTTGGGATCCCCCGACCGTTGTCAGTCACCGTTACCGAGCCATCTTTGCGAAGTAGTAAGTCAATCTTCGTACAATACTTGGCTAAATGCTCATCCACGGCATTATCTACAATTTCCCATACTAGATGATGTAATCCCGAAGAACTTGTACTGCCGATATACATGCCAGGTCGTTTGCGTACTGCAACTAGACCTTCGAGCACTTGAATGTCGTCAGCATCGTATCCAGTACGGCCATTCTCGCCGTTATTAGAAACTTCAGCAAACATATCGATCTGTTCGAGCATTCATGCTCCTCCTTCTTTTCTCTATACTCAAGCATTAGCGCCTTCGGCGTCCCTATAAGGACGGTAAGCGTTTAAGCGAGAAATATAAGACATTAAGTATTGGTGCAAAACTTATACTTTCTTATATTTAAGAAGAAACGGCTTTGCCGTCCTTTGTGTTAAGAACGGTATCCGTTACTGCCAAAAATATAAGGATGAAGTATAAAGTGTAGATTATACTTTCTTATATTTCTAGAAATGCAAACAAACGTTTTCGTCACTTTGTACATTCTAATTCAAAATATCCCTTTTCGTAAAGACGGCGAATGAAATGATCACCGAAGCGGCCCCCCATACAGCCAGCACAGCCATAGAAAATGACAAAGACATCCCCTCAATTGGTGCGGGAGTTCCTGACAAATAACCGGTCAGCCCAAGATTTACCATAAATAAATATTTCGCTGTTGTCCAGGCAGAAGCCATATTGGTCAAAATATTTCCAGCAATCAGCGCTGCCATCATGACCACTATACTAGCAGCAGTGCTTCTTACAAGTACCGAGATCATAAAAGCAAGCAAAGCAACAACGACGCTTACGAACCAGACCAATCCACCTTGCATAAGCATATATTTCCACTGTGGTACTGCATGTACAGTAGACATATCCACCGAGTCCCCACTAATCTTAAAGCCTGTAAATACAGGGATATTAAAGCCCTTATATCCAAAAGCCAGACCAGAGATTAGGTAGCTGATCACAAAGGTGGAAAGCACGATAAGTGAAACAAACATAAGCAGTGCCGCCATTTTGCTAAACAATACTTTCCAGCGTTTGACTGGCCTTGTCAGCAGCATTTTGATAGTCCCTGTAGTTCGCTCCGCAGAGACTAAATCCGAGGCTACCGCCATTATGAGTAGCGGAATAAATAAAGTAACCGAATTATCCATAAACTCACGGGTAAAGGTAACGCCACTTGGCTCGTTCGGATTCACATCATGATGGAGGTAATACTGAAGCTGTTGTACAAATATTCGCCGATAAGTCTTCCATTCCTCTGGAATTCGGTCACTTCCCAGTGAATTTTGATTATCAATGATCTGCTGCTGGATCTCCAGGCGCCAATCGGAGTTGAATTTATCTCTGCTACGCTCGGCTGAGCGCATTTGGGCATAGGTGAACATAGGCACCAGTACAATCAGAATCAGCAGTATAACATAAAACCGTTTCTTTTTTATGATTTTTAAACATTCATTACGGATTAGCGGAAGCATGTTATTCAACGTTCTCACCCTCCGTTAGTTTCAAGAATAGCTGTTCCAGTGTCGGATTAATTTTATGCACAGCCCTAACTTCGATTTCAGCAGTTACCATTACAGCCACAATCTCAGGGATCAAATCCTGATCCATGATTGTGATTAAAGAATTCGGACCCATACCTGCAATAATAGAGTCATCCAAGGTAACGTCTTCCAGATTCTGAATTTGTATATCTGGGCGATTAGCCAGTAATTCTCGGGCTTCAGCAAAAGGCTCAAGCTCCCAAAGAACATACGGTGAATTACGAGCGATCAGTTCATCTACCGCACCTACTGCTAGTACCCGCCCTTTACTTATAATTGCTACACGGTCGCAGAGGAGCTGGATTTCGCTAAGAAGATGACTCGACACGAACACTGCTAGTCCCTCATCTGCCAGCTTGCGTATAAATTCTCGCAACTCCTTAATGCCTTTGGGGTCAAGGCCATTTGTAGGCTCGTCCAGAATAAGCAGACGCGGACGTCCCAGCAGCGCCTGCGCTATGCCTAAACGCTGTCTCATTCCAAGTGAATATGTACTTACCTTATCATGTATTCGCTGATCTAACCGAACAATATCTACCACTTCGCTAATCCGTGCATTATCTATACCAGGCTGCATTCGGGCAAAATGCTGCAAATTCTCCCATCCCGTCAAATAGGTGTATACCTCAGGGTTCTCAACGATAGAGCCAACAAATTGCAATGCTTTTTCCGGATTTCGGTTCACATTGTAACCACATACGGTAATCTTGCCCTCGCTGGGACGAATCAAATCGACGAGCATTCGGATCGTAGTTGTCTTCCCAGCACCATTTGGACCGAGGAAGCCGAAGATTTCTCCTTCTCTCACCTCAAACGTAACATCATCAATAATCCACTTTCGTCCTATTTTTTTCCGTACCCCGTCCACAGACAAGACGACCGGGCTGGATTCTCCACTGTTCGCTTTTGTCATATTCTGCTTAGCTCCTTGTTACTGTCATTTCCTCGGCTAGTACTTGCTCAAAGGATATTTCATTTAATACGAATCATCTTGCTTGAAAACTGGTTCTCTCCTGTATTCTAGTGTATAGCCTGAATGAATCGTTCTCCGATTCGCTGATATCCATCGCCATTCGGATGAAAATGATCAGTAGATAGGTATTCGTCCAAATGCCTGTTAAACAAGTCAAAGGTAGGAACCAAAGTCATATTGCTGTGCTTGTTAATAATATCCATTGCCGCATTATTCCACTTCGCAACCGCCTGATTACCTGGTACGAGTAGATCTGGAATATCTCCAAAAGGGTTATATAGCCCCATATAATAAATTTGAGCGTTCGGATTGATCTCCGTGATCTTTTCCAGAATATTGCCCAATCTGCCTGCTGCTTCTGGAAGTGCTGCTAGCAAAGACTCCGGAGTCAGCTCTTGATCGGTTGTTGATTCACTCTGAAGCGCACCGCTATTCTGCAAAATATTCGAGTCCTTGAATAAATCATTCCCTCCGATCGAGAGTAGAATGACATTCGCCAAGTGCAGTGCGTAATCCACACCATCTTCATCTAGCTTACTTTGCAGTCCTGCAGTAGTTAAACCATTGATCCCCATATTACCTAATAGATCAACTTCGACACCTTTAGCGGATAAACCACTAACCGTACGCTTAACAAATCCTTCTCCTGTGTTATCTCCAGTCCCCTTGGCGAGCGAATCTCCGAGAGCAACTACTTTGAGCACTTTAGCAGTCTCCGTCACTGGAGCGGCTGTTTGCTGAGGTAAGTTACTCACTGACGCTTCTCCAACAGGATAGATGATGTCACTGACCGCATAAACTAAACCTACAATTAGTATTACTGTTGTTACTATGGAAATCAGGCTGACAGTGCGCCATGTCCACTTCGAATCATTCAAAGCCATCCCTCCGTGTGCCGTTCTATTATGTATTGTTCCACATTTTACAAAGATCTTAACTATGTACATAAACATAAATCTTCCATACCGGTTTTGCAAATGTCTAAAATAGAAATTAATCCAGCTGCTCCGCTTTTTTGACCCAGATTCGGATACAAAAATTCCTGAAAAAATTTAGCGATTAATGTTCCGTCACAAAAAAACGTTCCCCGATTTTCATCGGAGAACGTTTGATTTCAGTAACAGTTACTTTTCTTATTTACCAATAAATTCCTGAACCCAGTAGTTATTGTCATAACCTACACCGATATAATTGAAGTTAGCATTCAAAATATTAGCGCGGTGACCAGGACTATTCATCCATGCTTTCATTACTTCCTCTGGCGTTTTTTGACCCATAGCGATGTTCTCGCCTGCAGCTTTATAGGTGATACCAAAGGATTTCATCATATCAAATGGTGAACCATACGTAGGTGAAGTGTGTGAAAAATAGTTATTAGAACGCATATCTGTAGCTTTTGTAGCAGCTACTTTATGAAGGCTGTCCAATCCAGAAACGGGCTTCAGACCAGCTGCTGCACGTTCTTTATTTACCAGCGTTACGATCTGTTGAACATAAGTTCCTTTATTGGTCACAGCACCTGTATTTGTTGTAGTATCAGTAGGCTTAGTTACTGGTTTTGTTACAGGCTTTGTTACAGGCTTTGTTACAGGCTTTTTTACCGGAGTTCCGGTGGAAGTATCTTTATTGGGAACCGTTCCTGTTTGAGGCTTTGATACCACGATAGTGCTATTCGAACAAGGGAATCCCTGTAGGTTAGCTTGTTTTAAATATTGTAAAACTTGCTCATAGCTAGTACCTGATTTAACTACTGTTACTTCTGTTGAGGCTGCATTCGCTTCGAGTGGAAGAGAAATACTAAGTGCCATAACAGCCGCTACACTACCACCCATAATTGCTCTTAATCTCTTGTTCTTCATTCTGCCATCTCCTCTTTCTTGTGTGTAATATACGTTTCTGCTTAGAGTGACTAGCTACAAATGTTACAAAGTTGTAATTTGTTCCTCAGTCATTGTAGCATAAATCTATCAGCTGTGCTCTTCTAATTTTTAACATTTAATAGTCTTGATTGTAAGTTCTCTAATCTTTAATGCATTCGATATTTTCGATAAAAATCATGAAAAAAGCACAAAAAAAGTCGCCATTCTCGAGAGAACAGCAACTTCTGTATGCTTATGGATATCAGGTAACTAGTGAAACGACTGCCAAAATTCTCCCTCAGTAGAGATAAGCCCCATAATTTCTGCGTAAGGAATACGGAAAGTAGGAAAACCCGCAGAATAAGGAGCAATCTCATAAGGTGCAAAATAAAGATATAACGCTTCATTATCAACAAAGAAAGGCTGATCCGAGGTAATTCCTTTATACGAATCTGGAAATACATATGAATATTGGGGGTCGTTCTCAATCTGCTTACCCACGATTTTACTTAGCTTCTCCACATATCTACTGCCTGGCTTGAACAAATCACCCAGGTTATAAAACCTTCCATTACGTAAATTAGTATGTGTATAGATTTTGGTAGGCATGCCGTGGGCTGCTCCAAAAGGATAACGGTAACCCGTTAACTCCAGTACTAAAAGATTTTTACGGAAGAAGGACACTGAAAAATCACCATTATAGCTGAAATCCTGCGAAGGTCCGCCACTACCTGCATCTTCAGCGAGTGACAGCTTGCGAAGTTTATCATTTACCTCTCTCGAAACCTCAGCACTGGCAATCCCCTCAACAACCGGGTAGTAGACCAGGTAATCCCTGTTAGGTTTATATTTCTTCTCCACTACAGAATACGGAGGTCTCAATGGGATGACTCCATTTTGTCTCCAAATTTGCTTCCCTTGACGATCATAATAAGCTGTACGTTGATCTATATCTGCTCTAATTAGGCGGCCGCTAAGGGTAAGTGTTCCAGTCCCTTGAATGACTGGAGGCTGAGCGGCTCTTTTTCCAGTACGATCTATAAAATAGGTCTCCTTAGCATCATACACAGACGCCAGTCCGTCCTGATAATTATTCACACCAAGCAGGGTATGGTTGCTCAGAATTGCTCCTGTCTCTGCATCAGCGATAATGTAGCGTGAGCCACGATAAGGCTGATTAGGGTACACTGGTGTTCCTATGGCTACTCTGCCTTCACCAAGCTGAAGTACTTCATAATATTTTGCGGGAATGATCATTCTTCCTTTTTTATCAATCAGCCCATAAGCGTTACCATAATTCTCAGCAGTATTCACCACCGCACGCCCCTCCGAAAAAGGTAAAGCAGAAGTGAATTGCGGCTGGATAGCTACCGTCCCATCCGTGTTTAAATAGCCGTACTTACCGTTTGCAGTCTCTTGATAGGAGAGCAGCCCATCACCCGGATTTCCTACGAATGGATGATTGTACGTATGCAGAATGTTCCCTTCAGGGTCAATGAGCGCATACTCTCCTTCCTTTATCTTGACCAAAGCTACACCGTTCATGAAATCATTGGCGTCCTCATAAATTGCAGGCAGTACCTCTTTGCCTTGCGCATCTACATATCCGTAAAGTGACACGCCGCCGGTCGTATTTTGTTTCGAAAATAATGCGCGTCCCTCATGCAATGAGTTCAGATAATCATAACGGGCTGGAGTCACTTCTTTACCTTTTTCATCGATAAATGTGTACCCCTTCGCATCAGATACTACTGCGCGTCCTTCCGAAAAAGGGGCAATAAACGAGTAAATTGGCTTCACCCGTTCCCGTCCAGAGCTGTCAATCAGTCCGCTACTGTTTTTTCGCTGTACAATTGCTAACCCATTCTTCTGAAAATTCTCTGCATATTCGTATCTAGGTTCAATCTGAGCACGGCCTTCGTCATTAATATATCCCCAAAGTGTGCCCTCTCTAAGATTAAAAGGCGCCGGATGTAGCCCAGTAGTCCTTAGTTCATCCTCAACCCACTTCGGCAATACATACGGCGTTTCATAAGGTTTATTGGAGTAGTCTACACGATATAATCCCGCCTCTGCTGGGATAGTAACGAATAGTTCCTCTTCTGTGCGTATGAAATCTTCATCTTGCTGAGTAATATATTCGTTCCAGCCAATGCCGTCCCATCTCCATACATCCGCTTGTATCAAGCCATTGTCATTCCCTTTCCCCAGCTCATTCAACCTAATCCTTAACATCCAGTCGCTCCCCTTTAACAAAGGCATTTGCCTATAGAATATGGGAGAACGTTGGTTTATGTGCTTTTTGATCTTTGAGGATGTGATGAGAGGGTGGTGGGGCTGGTGACGGGGCAAGCTAGCGGCAAGGCGGTGAGGGCGGAGGGGCGAATTAGGCGTCGAGGCGATCAGGCGTCGAGGCGATCAGGCGTCGAGGCGATCAGGCGTCGAGGCGATCAGGCGTCGAGGCGATCAGGCGTCGAGGCGATCAGGCGTCGAGGCGATCAGGCGTCGAGGCGATCAGGCGTCGAGGCGATCAGGCGTCGAGGCGATCAGGCGTCGAGGCGATCAGGCGTCGAGGCGATCAGGCGTCGAGGCGATCAGGCGTCGAGGCGATCAGGCGTCGAGGCGATCAGGCGTCGAGGCGATCAGGCGTCGAGGCGATCAGGCGTCGAGGCGATCAGGCGTCGAGGCGATCAGGCGTCGAGGCGATCAGGCGTCGAGGCGATCAGGCGTCGAGGCGATCAGGCGTCGAGGCGATCAGGCGTCGAGGCGATCAGGCGTCGAGGCGATCAGGCGTCGAGGCGATCAGGCGTCGAGGCGATCAGGCGTCGAGGCGATCAGGCGTCGAGGCGATCAGGCGTCGAGGCGATCAGGCGTCGAGGCGATCAGGCGTCGAGGCGATCAGGCGTCGAGGCGATCAGGCGTCGAGGCGATCAGGCGTCGAGGCGATCAGGCGTCGAGGCGATCAGGCGTCGAGGCGATCAGGCGTCGAGGCGATCAGGCGTCGAGGCGATCAGGCGTCGAGGCGATCAGGCGTCGAGGCGATCAGGCGTCGAGGCGATCAGGCGTCGAGGCGATCAGGCGTCGAGGCGATCAGGCGTCGAGGCGATCAGGCGTCGAGGCGGATCGGGCGCGATTAGGTATGATGGGAGGTGCTGAGTGAGCATGGGAGTACGATAGATGATAGTGGGTTGTGCTGGGTGGTCGCTCCGCGAACGTGACGTTGATCCCATCACTGTTGTCTCTAAATTTCTTGATTTGTACCGCAGGCGCGGTTTAAATACGGAGACAAAGGCGAACGCTACCGCTTGTACGCAATCATTCCATTCTCTCCGCCGCTATCAGCGTGATCCATCTTCACAAGCTCACTTTGTAGCTCATTTCGGCGGATTCTAAGGCATAAATGCCCTTCTTTCTCCATTTGAAGCTCGTTCTGGCCAATTCTGAGGCATTTTTGCACTAGCCTTGCATCAAACCTGACATGAGAAAAATGGATAAAATAATTACCATATTATGAATATAATGGTCTCTTTTCTCTGGTAGTCCATAAAAAAATCCCCTAATGTTAAGGAATAGGCAGGTTACCCATTTCCTCATCAAAAGGAGAATTCGCATGGGTATCGTACCAGACCAAACCGTTATTAGTCAATGTCTTCAATTGTTAGATTTACCAGAAACACTCTGTGACATCTTAGATTATCGGGCTCAAAAGCTTACCGTTCGCGGCGCAATTTTTCTTTTCATCGAAGCTCAATTAGCTCGGCGTGAAGAGCCTATTGCCATAGAAGAGCATTTACGTTCTAATGAAAATTTGCAGGCTCTAGTAGGAACAACATCAATTAGCGCCTCCCGTTTCTCACGTAAATTGAACGAATTACCTACGTTTCTGCTTCAGTACGCTTTTCAAGAAATCAATCGACGTATTGCACAGACTTTGCGAGAATCATCCCATGTACAAGTGCGAGATTTAAAAAAGCTAACGATCATCGACTCCACCACCATCTCTTTACCTAACTTTCACGGTCAGTGGGCCTACTGCAGTAAAAAGCAAAATAGCGTAAAAATGCATACCTACCTCTGCGCAGATTTTCCGGATATGGCTTATCCAAGCAAAGTTATTTTATCGACGGGAGCTGTAGCTGACTCGGAAGTGACGATCGAACTTCTCACAGATAAAAACACAACCTATGTGATGGATCGTGGATACATTAACTATGCTTTTTTCAAGAAATGGGCAGAAGCAGAAATTCGTTTTGTTGCGCGAATACAGACAAATAGCAAGACGAAAGTTATCCATGAACGGCCTATTCTAGAAGAAGACTACGGTCTTTTACGAGACGCCGATGTCGAAATGGTGGTTCCTAAGGAGCCTGATCAAAAAGTAACACTGCGATTGGTTGAATTCAAAGATGATAAAGGCCGACTCTATCGCGTGGTTACAACAAGGTGGGAGATCTCGGCACGAGAAATCGCAAACTTGTACCGAGATCGCTGGATGATCGAGCTTTTCTTCAAATGGATGAAGCAGCACCTTCATCTAGCTAAGTTATACAGTTACAAACCCGATGCTGTATGGAACCAAATCTACATGACACTTTTGGCCTACGGCCTATGCATCCTAGTAAAGTTGCAAACGAAAACAACAAAAAGTACATGGGAAGTGCTAAAGTTAGTTCGCATTTACGTGATGGAGAGCTGGGAAAAATTTCTTGTGGCTTTAAGCAGGCAACCCACCCGAAGTTCGAAAGGACGTCAAAAGAAGAAAAAGAGTGGGCGGCCTCGTATTCATCCCATCAAGAAAAAAGCGCTGAAAAAGATACTTGAACAGATCTAAATACAATTGAAGTATATATTTGAAAAAAATGGTGATTTGTCTATGTGTATTTGACCGTTACTGTTTTTTCTCTTCTTCGATAAAAGATAACTGTAAAAATATCCCTTATTTATTTTGACGCGCTGATGTCAGCTTTTTTGCAAGGCTAGTGGCATTTATGCCTCTTATCCTTCCACTATGGCTCGTTTCGGCTAAATCTGGGGCATCTTTGCCCTTCTTTCTTTATTCTTTCGTCACAATTATACCGTACTTTTACCATTTGTAGCTCATTTCAGCTAATTCTACGGGATTTATACCGTTCATTTACCATTTGTAACTCATTTCAGTCATTTCTACGGGATTTATACCGTTCATTTACCATTTGTAACTCATTTCAGTCATTTCTGCGGGATTTATACCGTTCATTTACCATTTGAAACTCATTTCAGCCATTTCTGCGGGATTTATACCGTTGATTTACCACATACTTCAAACAGTAACGAGTGGAAATGTTGGCATGTATTATAGCTTGGTCTTAGCCGTGCTAAGTCGGATTGGGGGTGCCAGTGGCAGTAGTCGATGGTGTTCGCGCGGTGTTCCTTGTAGCAGTGTTGGTTGTAGCGGTGTTAGTTGTGACGGTGTTAGTTGTGCCAGGTGTTGGTTGGTGTTTAGTCTATTATTACAAAGTCGATTTTCTTCATAAGTTCTTTAGGGTCAGAAGGAGCACTTACTAATTTGGTTATTTACTATTCCCATTTCGGAGCCAAGCAATCGAAACAGACATGCCAAAAAGCGTTTGCGATAATAGCAAACGCTTTTTCTGCCCTACCCCAGCGAGGTGATATGGGTAATGGAGGGAAATTTGGAGCTGTAGAAACGAAGTGGTCTTCTTTGTTCTCAGATGTAAAGCCGCAAACGCGGTATCATTCAGGAATCTGAGAACAACAGCGATCGTAAGCCCAATATTCCCCCGCAGTTAGGCCCTAATCACCACGCTTTAATCACTACGTCTCTATAACGTTACTCCCTAATCACCACGCTGCTACTTCTTCGAAGAGTACTTCCGCATATCAAATGCGACTGCGGCTATAATAATCAAACCTTTGATAATCAATTGATAGTACGGGCTGATGCCGATAAAGGTCAGACCGTAGTTAATAAGGGTAAAGATGATAACCCCCACAAGAACGCCCGGCACAGTACCGATACCACCCGTTGTGGATACACCGCCTACTACACAAGCTGCAATGGCATCAAGCTCATACATGTTACCGTAGTTATTTGTTGCTCCACCTGTTCTAGCAGCTTCCAGAACGCCTGCCAGACCATAAAGAGCTCCAGCAATGGCATAGATATAAATCAAGTTCTTGGAAACATCGATACCGGAAACTTTAGCTGCCTGCATATTTCCGCCAATAGCGTACATGTTCTTACCTAGCTTGGTTTTATTGAATATCACCCACACAATGGCGGCGACGCCCAAGGCTATCAGAACTATATACGGGATTGAATATTGGCCACTGCCGATAAATCCAGAACCAATATTGGTGAAATCCTTACGAAGACCGCCAATCGGCTGGGATTGGTTAGGGTCCATATCGAAGTACAAGGAGTTTAAGCCGTAAACGATAACCATCGTGCCCAGTGTGGCGATAAACGGCGGAACGTTAAGTTTGGAAACAATAATACCGTTTACGAGTCCACAGAGGAGACCCGCAATGATAGCAATAAGAATCGGAAGCCATACTTCCACTTGCGGCAGATCTGGAAAAAAGCGACGGGAATAGTCCGGGATTTGCAGCATGGAAGCGGAAATAACTGCTGTAAAACCCACCACCCGTCCAGCGGACAAGTCAGTACCTGCCGTAATAAGAATAAAGGCAACGCCAAGCGCGATAATAATCCGTGTGGATGATTGGATCATAATGTCTCTTAAAGTATTTACAGAGATAAAAGCTGGTTCGTATAAGGCGATACCCATAATCAGAAGTACCAATACAATATAAATAGCATTTTGAGTAATAAAAGTTTGAGTTCTTTTAGCGTTCATTAGTAGTGTTCCTCCTTAAAGTTACGCGAAGAGTAACTCTCTTCGTAAACCAAATCTAGTTTCGCCTAGCAAAACTATCATTGTAATCCTATCCTAATGCTGTGCAGCGAGACGCATAACTTCGGTTTCCGTAGCTTGCTCGCCTTCTAATATACCGGTAAGTCTACCTTCCGACATGACCATTACGCGGTCTGACATTCCGAGCAGCTCCGGCATTTCAGAGGAGATCATAATGATGCTCTTTCCTTGCTGGGCCAAGTCGGCAATAATGGAGTAAATCTCGAATTTAGCTCCTACATCGATCCCGCGAGTCGGCTCGTCCAGAAGCAGGATTTCGGGCTCAGTAAGCAGCCATCTGGCAAGTAGTACCTTTTGCTGATTACCACCAGAAAGATTCATGATTAACGTTTTCGTTGTAGGTGTTTTTGTACGTAATTTTTCAATCATTTTATCGACTTCTACTTTTTTCTTTTTTCCATCTAGTAAAAGGAGAAGTTTCTGGTAACGATGTAGATTAGCGATTGCACCATTCTCATGAACAGACAAGACTGGAAATATGCCTGTTACACGACGCTCTTCGGTAAGCAGAGCCATTCCGTGTTTCTTAGCATCCTTCGGAGAATTAATATTAACCTTCTTGCCTTTAATAGAAATCGTCCCGGATTTCAAAGCTCGCAGACCGAACAACGCCTCAATAACCTCAGTTCTCTGGGCACCTACCAGACCACCAATACCCAGGACCTCACCTCGTCTTAATTCAAAAGAAACATCTTTAAAAGATCTTTCCTCCGGGGAAGTTAACCCTTCCACCTTCATGTATACTTCGCCGGGTACGTTAAAGCGTTCTGGGAATCGGTTGGTTAAATCGCGACCCACCATTTTGGAAATGATAAGATCTGTAGTTAATTCCGCTGCTGGCCAGGTGCCTATTTTTTTACCATCACGCATAATGGTAACTTCGTCAGAGATTTCAAGAATCTCTTCCATTTTGTGAGATATATAGATAATAGCTACGCCTCTACTTCTAAGATCCCGTATGATCCGGAATAAATGTTCCACTTCCACACTGGTTAGAGAAGAAGTGGGTTCATCCATTACAATAACTCGGGAGTGAAAAGAGACAGCCTTCGCAATTTCAATGGATTGGATTTTGGATACGGACAGCTTACCTACTAAAGTTTCGGGATTCAGATCGATATCCAGATCTTTAAACAAATTTTCCGTGTCAGTATACATCTTCTTATGATCGATAAACTGAATCGGTCCGATTCCCTTGGTTGGAAAACGACCTAGCCAGATATTCTCCATCACACTTCGGAACGGCACGGGATGCAGCTCCTGGTGAATCATAGAGATACCGCTTTTTAACGCATCATTTGAACTGCTGATAGAAGCTTTCTCACCATCCAAAAAGATCTCACCGGCATCCGGTGAATAAATACCAAAAAGACATTTCATGAGTGTGGACTTACCTGCACCATTCTCGCCCATAAGTGCATGAACCGAACCTGGTCTGACCTTTAAACTAACATCATCCAGCGCTTTGACGCCGGGGAATTCTTTAGTAATGTTGTTCATTTCCAGCAAAAACTCAGCTTTTTCCATGGTGTTACGCCCCCTACGCTTTTTTTCTTTTTTATGAGAGGCACAGCGGTTCCATCCTGTTCCCTGCCTAAAAGAAATACCGAGGAGCGGTTATCCGCTCCCCGTACTGTCATATGATCTGAATAACTCTGTAGCCGAGGGTAATTACTTAGCGTCAGCTATGTTGTCTTTCGTAATCTTTTTGTAGGAAATCCATACGTATTGATTGTCAGTGATATCAAAACCTACATTGTCTTTCGTAGGCGTTTCGCCTTTAGCAAGCAGAGCAGCAACTGTGATAGCAGCTTTACCTTGGTTATTCGCATCATTCAGCACCGTACCGAGCATCGTTCCATCTTCCAGCGCTTGAATCGCAGGGGCAGTTGCATCCACACCTACTACAGGCATGAATTTGTCACCTGTGAAGTAGCCTGAAGCTTTCAGAGCTTCAATTGCACCGAGGGCCATATCATCGTTGTTAGCAAGAACAGCTTCAATTTTGTCGCCGTGGGAGCCAAGGAATGCAGCCATTTTTTCTTGTCCTTTTACGCGATCCCACATTGCTGTATCTTCAGCCAGTTTCTCTACCTTGATTCCTGCATCTTCGATAGCTTGGATAGAGTAAGTAGTACGAAGCTCAGCATCTTGGTGACCTGGTTCACCTTTCAGCATTACATATTGGAGAACACCGTCGCCGTTCTTATCCGCTTCAGGATGTGCTTTCCAGTAGTCAACAATCAGTTGACCGGACATTGTACCGGATTCTTCTGCTTTAGCACCTACATAATAAACTTTATCCCATTTCTTCATATCTTCAGGAAGCGGTTCGCGGTTAAGGAATACCACTGGAATGTTTGCTGTTTTTGCTTTTTCGATAATGACGCCAGCAGCTGTACGGTCAACTGGGTTAATCAGCATCCCGTTATATTTTTTAGTGATGAATAAGTCAACCTTGTCATTTTGTGTGGGTTGTGAATTTTGGCTATCTACGATATCTACTGTAGCGATGCCTTTAGCGGCACTATCGATAGCGTTACGAACACCTGTCATAAAAGTATCGTCAAATTTGTAAATAGCGACCCCAACTTTAGGTGTTTCGGTTGTAGTGCCCGAGTTCTCAGTCTTTGGAGCGTTAGTTGCTTTACCGTTGTCTGCAGCACTATTTGTAGTATTGTTGTTGCCACCACAGCCTGTCAGAGCAGCACCCAGCAAAGCACTAGCTAATAGAACGGAAGTGATTTTTTTCATTATTCATTGACCTCCTGTTTATACTTCTTTTTTTGTTTGCCCCTGATCGTTTCGGGTACATCTATATTATGCCTCACCTGAAAACGGTTGCGAATATAAAATCCTACTCATTCTTATAAAAATTCTAATGAACCCAAGAAGAAATATAAGGATGATTTTCATTTAAAATTTATAATTTCTTATATTCTAAAAAAACGAATACCGCCCCATTTCAAGGATGGTATCCGTTTCACGAAATTTATAAGCTTAAGCATAAACGCCTTCGGCGTCCTTATAAGGACGGTAAGCGTTTATGCGAGAAATATTAGACATAAAGTATAGGTGAAAAAATTATACTTACTAATATTTCAAATCAGCTCCTATCTAACAAACGGAAATAACAGCTTTTGATTCTCAGGCCATAACATATTGTCCAAATCAATTAGTTTTGTTCCTGTATCGACGCGTTCTGGAACATCGATTCCTTCGATCACTTCAACAGCATGTTTTACAGCCAAATACCCGTTGCTAAAAGGATTTTGGATGACTGTTGCTTGAACAGTTCCATCCTGCAGCAATTCCATCATGGAGGGTGAGCTATCAAAGGCTACCATTTTTATATTTTGCAGCCCCCGACTTTGGATAGCCATTGCCGCCCCCTGTGAAGCAGTCTCATTCAAGCTCGCGATTCCTCGAAGATTCGGATGCTTCAGCAGCATCAGTTGCGTAAGATCTTCTGCATCCTTAATACTGGACGTCGTGTATGAAATCTCAACCACCTGTATATTTGGATAACGGGCAGAGTAATTTAAAAATCCCTTTTCCCGCTCCTCTGCATCTCTTGCACCATACTCAATTCCGTTGGAAGACTCCTGTTTCTCACTCTGAGTTGAGTTAGTGAAGTTAATAATGCCCACCTCGCCGTATCCTTTCAACAGCTTGATAAGCCTTTCTGCAGATTTTTGACCCGCCTCATAGCCGTTCGAGCCAATATATGTCCTTACTCTTGCTGAACCCACTTCCGCATCTACGGATATCACAGGAATTTTGGAATACGCCGCCTGATCTACCACCTGTGCAAGCCCCATATAACTACTTGCAGCTAAAATAATCACGTCCGCTTTTTCTTTAATGGAGTCCTGCACCATTCTTACTTGTTCTGTGATGTCACTCTCAGAGTCCGGAGCTTTAAAGGTTAATTTCACGTTGAATTCCTGCGCTGCAGCCTCAGCTCCCAATTTAACCGTATTCCAATAATCACCCTTGTTCATTTTCACAATGAGATGAATATTACGGGTCTTATTTGTATTGATGTAATTGGGCGCTGAATTAAAACAAGAGGTAACCGTGGTCCATAACACCGCACACATTAACAAGGTTAGCCAAAATCGAACGTTTCTCATGCCGATGTCTCATCCTCCTTAAGCCCTTCATTGCCTTCGCCTTTTGCAAGTGCCGGGAAGATAAGGGTAACCGTAGTGCCTTCTTCAATTTCACTTTCAAAAGAAAGACCATACTCACGGCCATAGTACAACTCTATACGCTCGTTCACATTTCTTACGCCTACCCCGGAACCATTCATACTCTTACTGCCACCTGTTAAAATAACCTTCATAGTCTCCTTAGACATACCTAGTCCATTATCACTAATCCGTATGATGACAAGATCGTCCTTCAGTTCCGCATGTATAGAGATAAAACCTTCATCAGGCATCATTTCTATCCCGTGATACAAGGCATTCTCTACAATCGGCTGCAAAATCAGCTTGATTGTCTGACACTGCAGCACTTCATCCTGTGCAACGATCTCATAGCGGAACTTATTTTTGAAACGGAAGCTCTGAATAACGAGATAATGACGAATATGATCTAGCTCTTCCTGTACGGTAATCATATTATTCCCTTTGCTTAGACTAATTCGGAAAAACTTCGATAAGGACTGAATCATTGTGACTACCTCCTCAGTCTTACCACGTTCAGCGAGCCGGATCACAGAGTTCAAGGTATTGTACAAGAAGTGTGGATTAATCTGGGATTGCAGCACTTCAAGCTCACCCTTACGTTTGGTCTCTTGTTCATAAATAATTTGATCCATCAATTGACGGATACGTTGCAGCATGAGATTAAACCGCTTGGACAACTGCTCTACCTCATACGCGCCACTCACATCAATTCGGGTATTGAGATCTCCTTCTCCTACCTGCTGAAGTGTCCTTTCCAGCTTTCGAATAGGGCGGGCAATTCGCGCGGACAAGAAGACAGATACAATAATTACACATAAAATAACTACCGCTAAGAACCAGGATAAAAAGGTGTTAAGATCGCGTTTGGTGGTCACGATCTCATCATAATAAGCAACACCTACTATCTTCCATCCGGTCTGTTCTAGCGTACGCACTGTGATAAAACGTTTTTCACCTGTAGACTCATCCAAATAGCTTCGATAAGCATATTCCAGTACCGGCTCCACATTCTCATACTTTAAGCCAGCATAAATAAGTTGCTGCTGCGGATGATACACAATATTGCCTAATTGATCGAGGATGTAAGCGTATCCCCTTTTACCAAGCTTAACCTGCTTACTCAACTCATCTATAGTACGAAAGTTAAAATCCATCAGCAGGATACCCGTTTTCAATTCTCCTTTTTCCTGATATTGAATTAGTTTACTGATAGACACGACCCATATGTATTGACCTTTAAACAAGTTCTGAATATGGGGCGCTGAATAGGAGATCTCAGATGTTCTTTTGGCTGTAGTAAACCAACTCTGAGTTTCTAGCTGTGTGTTGCTGCGCAGCTTCTGTCCGGCTGTACCCACTACGTATTTTCCCTGTGGTGTAAAAACCGCTGCAGAAACCAGATCCTCTCTACTGCCCATTAACATAGCCATTCTTTCCATCAGTAAAGCGGAGTCCACAGAGGGACTATTCGTAATTTGATCTTCTGCTGTTTCAAAAATATTTCGCATTCCTTTAACATAAAGCTCCAGATTGTAGTTCACTTGTTCAATAATCTGCTGCATATTCATATTCGCATTCTCTTCTGCTGTCTTCGCAAACTTGTTATACAGCATAAGGCTGACAACGACAGCTACAAGAACTGCAACGGATGTAAAAGTGAGCGTAATCGTCACTTGAATGCTTCGCAGCTTGGAGGACAACCGACGGTTCCCCCCTTTTGGATGCTGCGGCCGCAGTAGAAAGGAATAAGGCTTTTCCTGCCGCATGGCTACCCTCCTCTGGAGCTATTTTTATACTCTTTAGGAGACTGACCATATTTTTTGCGGAAGCAAAAGCTGAAATAGTTAGGATCAGCAAAGCCAATTTTCTCAGCGATCTCAAAAGCCTTCAGTTCCGTAGAGCGCAATAGTTCTTTTGCTGCTTCTAATCGGATTTGCAAGAGATAACTAACAAATGTCATCTTCATTTCCTTCTTAAAAATACTGCTAAAATACCCCGTACTGATATGCAAATGTTGACAGACCTTTCCGATAGAAATGTCCGATTCCTCATAGTGGCTACGGATATATTCTTTGGCTTCATCAATGAGCAGTTTATAACTGGATTGACGTTCTAAAGCAATGGAGTCCATTAGTCGGCTGCAGATCGTAATAATCCATTGCTTAGCTTCACTCATACTATTGAATTTATTCATCTCAGTTAATGAGGAAATACCAGATCCTACGAATTTGGCAGCATCACTACCGGATTCTTTGGCTACACGGAGGATGGATGTAATAATCTCCAGCAAAAAAATCTGATAATCCTGAGTAGATACCTGCTCGGCATCCAATCCGCCAAATAACTCCTCAACCACCTCCTTAAGCTCCTGTACGGTTCCCATCTTAATTGTTCGGATTAAGGACTGCTGGGTCAGTTCATCATAGGCCAAGAGTGCATTAGAACGTGACTCCACATCCTCGATCCAAATGACTCTGTTATTACCTAGAATGAGACGATAATCTAACGCTTGCATGGCATCTCCGAAGGAGTTAAATAGCATAGCAGGCGAGTGACACACCGTTCCAGAACCAGCGGTTACCGTTAGCTTCAGAAACCGCTGCACATTGTGGCGGATTTCTTCTAGAATCTCAAAGGTCTTCCCCGTAATTTCAGTTTCTTCACCTGCATCACAAATTGAAAAGAGCACTACCTCATCACGATGGATAAACACCCTGCCAAAATTATGCTTAGTACATAATTCTTCTGCAATATTCAACACAGCGAATAGCTGTAAATTTTTCTCTCCCGTATCTCGTAAAGAAATTTGCTTACTAGCGGAAATACCAACCGCTTCTCGCTCTGGACGAATATAATCCACACTAATTACCGAGGCTTGAAACCAACGCCCATCTAGATCTATTCCGTATTCCGAACTTTTCTCATTGATTTCATTCATTCGTAATCTACGTGATACTAGTGAAGATAGGAACTGTTCACGCAACACAGGCAGACTTTTTCGATAATGCTCGCTGAGTACAAAAACATTTTCTTTCTCTGCGATTTCAGCTTCTATGGTGGCTCTGACCTTAAGAAGAACATCAATCAATTCTTGTGATGAGAACGGTTTCAAAATATACTCATCAATTTGTAGTTTAATCGCCTTCTGTGCATATTCAAACTCATCATACCCAGTCAGTATGATGATCTTGGTATTGGGATGCCGATCGCGAATCCATTCAGCCAGCTGCAGTCCATTCATAAAAGGCATTTGAATATCGGTCACAACCACATCCGGGAGCAAACGATCAATCGCATCCGCTGCCTCCCGTCCATTCTCCGCCTGTTCTACAATCTCGAAGCCGTAGTGTTCCCAATCTATCTGCCCGATGACCCCTTCTCTAACGTCTTCTTCATCTTCTGCAAGAATTAACTTATACATTTCTCATCCCTCTTTGGAAACGATTTATTGAGCTGTCATAAAATTCATTCTATATGATTCAAACTATTCCATCTATGGTTAGTTATTTAAATCGATTTACTAAAAACTAAAAGAGTTAGTCTAGTGACTGCATAGCGCGATTCAGAGGGATATGAAATACGGAGTCAGTAGGATATGAAATATATGAAAATAGGTGATGTTGCCTCTTTAGCTAGTACAGTGGATGGAACTAATCGGGGTAATGTAGTGAAATGCTGGCGCGTGACTTGATTGGGGATTCGAAAAAGTGAGGCAAATTGCAATTGATCGCGGATTCTTTCAAAAGTAAAAATGCTTCCAGCATTCGCAAATTAAGATGAAAACAGTCCTTATGATGAAATTGGTTCCTTTTATAGGGAGGTTTTCCCATTATTCATGTGCTGGAGACCAAAAAGACAAATTTATAAGGAGAATTTCCCTATAACATCTGTCCATCTTTAACAATAACACTGCGAAATTAATCTCATCACAAGCGGACATATCATAAAACGATCCACTTCAAAGCATTATTCTACAAAAAAAACCATCCCGCCGTAGCTGGGATGGGGATGATCGGAACCTATAAGTATTATAGCAACGCTTTGTTAAAGCGATAACCTGCTGTTTTTTCGAAACCTAGATGACGATAAAAAGCACGTGCCGGTGCGCGCTCTACGCGGTTACCACTTCTCAAGAAGAGCTGACAGCAACCTTGCTCACGTGCCCATTCTTCTGCTGCGGCCACAAGTCTTTTACCGAGTCCGTTTCCTCTGAGTTCTTCTGATACGATAAGTGCAGTAATCTCAGTGATACAATCTGTCTGTTTGTAATACGAGATTACCTGTCTAAGACCGACCATTCCCACAACTTCATTGTTTAGTTCTGCAACAAGCGTGCATTGGAGATGGTTATTCTCCATGCTTTCGAGTCTCTCTTTCATCACGCTAAGCGTTGTTGGATAGCCGAATTCCCGCAGAAGCGCTGTAACTCTCTCCAGATCATTCAAGCCGCATTTGCGAATTTCCAGTACAGGTGCCATGGTACTACTGTTCATCCTCATATACCTCCACTTTTAGCATAGACGCTGCCTGCTTGGCTACCGTCCGCGCGATTTCCACATCTTCCGCCGCACTTAACGCCACTGCCATCCGCCGCCCAGGACGGACTTCTGGTTTACCAAATACCCGAACCTGAGTCCTAGGTAACTCCAAAGCTTCACCAATTCCGGTCACAACAAAAGCTCGTCCTTCTCCATCAGCCTTCAACGTAGCTGAGGCACCTGGTGTCAATAATTGTACTGACTGGACTGGAAAACCAAGAATAGCTCTGACATGCACTGCAAATTGAGATAAATCCTGCGTCGCCATCGTCACCATCCCCGTATCATGAGGTCTAGGTGACACTTCACTAAACAATACGCCTCGATCCGTCAAGAAAAGTTCCACTCCAAAAATACCGAAACCTCCGAGCTGATCGGTAACTGCTTTAGCAATAGACTGAGCTTCATCCAGAAGTTCCGGCTTCATAAAGTGAGGCTGCCATGATTCGACATAATCCCCATCTTTCTGAATATGCCCAATAGGTGGACAAAATATCGTGCCAGACACGGACCTTACCGTCAAGAGTGTAATCTCGCTCTCAAAGGTAACGAAAGCCTCCACGATAACTCGAGTTCCTTTGGCTCTCGCTCCATCCAAAGCAGTGTTCCAGCATTCTTCCGCATCCTCAGGTCTTTTGCAAACACTTTGACCTTTACCGGAAGAACTCATAATCGGCTTGATGACACAAGGAGTGCCTAGTTCTGCAACGGCTTGATGCAGTTCTTCCAGACTATCTGCAAAACGATAATCCGCTGTTGGCAATCCAAGTTCTTCAGCAGCAAGTCGGCGAATGCCTTCTCTGTCCATGGTCAGACGAGCCGCTCGTGCGGTCGGAACAACGAAGAAACCTTCCTCTTCAAGCTCTTGAAGAGCATGAGTGGCGATTGCTTCAATCTCCGGAACAATAACATCCGGTTTCTCTGAGCGAATAAGCGTTTTAAGCGCCTCTGCGTCCAGCATATCAATAACATGTGAACGATGAGCTACACCCATCGCTGGTGCATCGCTATAACGGTCTACAGCTACAGTCTCTACGCCAAGACGTTGAGCTTCGATTATGACTTCCTTACCCAGTTCCCCGCTGCCCAGCAGCAGCAGCTTGCGGCTTTGAGCTGAAAAAGGAGCTCCCCACATTGTCGATTTCAACCTCTTTCGGCAAATTGACTATCTCGTTTCCATAAATTTCTGAAAACGGAACAGTTTCATTGTATATTTTCAGGCTTCTTTATTTTCATCCATCATAAGCCAGATTGCAAGCGTTCTTCGACAATTTCCTACAAATTTCAAAGATCTTTGTCCAATATATCAACGAAAGATTGTTCCAAGAGGGATAATTGGTGGCCTAACTGACCCCAATGATCTGCGGATTCACCCCCTTTAAGGAGATCCAGCATCGCTTTCTCTTGCTCCGCTAACCCCTCTTGCAAATGCTCTGCAGCAGACTTCAGCTCTCTGACGACGCATTCGACATAATGTGCAAGCAACTTTTTCTTCTGCACTGCTGCCGCAAGATTAACAGCTTCTTTCACAAGAGGCTCCGCCACACCTTTGACTTGTTCCCGGCCAGCTCCTTCAAAGAAATACCGAGGGGATTTGAAATGTCCCCATAAGGTTGACCATTCCACGGAGTGAAGCTGGCATTCCAGATCATTAGGAGAAGGCCAAGCTTCCTCTTCATACTCCATCAGATGGAACTCCTGAGTAGAGAAAAGCAGCTCAGAAGCAGCCGTTTCAGCAACTTCATGAACAAGTCTGCGCCCAGTACTCTCCAGTCGCAGTGTTGTCGCCCATAGCTCTTGCTCCAATTCACGCTGAGTGGTACGCATCAGCTCCGCACCACAGGCAGAGAAGATAGCTTTTAAATTCCCTGCATCCTCACGCAGTAATGAGGGGTGGAAGGATTCTTGAAAATTCCTGGTGAAAGAGAAGCTAATCCGCTGACAGACGTGATAAATCAGCTCCTCACCTTCATGAACAAGATCCCTGTTAGGACGTTCCTCTATCTCCAAAAGGGATAGCCGCTTCATGGCTAACTGACGACGTTCTTGCAGTTCTTTTAATCCAGCTTCACGCTCGTTTGCCGCCATGGAAGCGAGATTCTGCCACTCTTCCGCCCGGCGGCGAACAGATGCGATACTCTCTGCAGCTGCGTTAAGTGAAAGCTTAGGAAGTTCATCTCCCGCGAAGCTGGACAAGGCTTGCTCAAAATGATTGAAACGGGAAGCCTCATAGAGATCATAATTACGCTGAGTTTTACCTTCCAGAGCAAGCAAGCTGGACAGCGCATAGATTCTCGGAGAGCGTAAACCACCCGCACGTAAATTTTGAGCGACATGTTCTCTTACTTCTTCCAGTTCATCTTCTCCTGAAGCAAGATCGGAAGCATTGATAATAAAGAACATTTTATCAAGTGCAAAGCTATCTTTAATTCGGCCCAGTTGTGCAAGCAGTCCTCTATCTGCTTTCGAAAAGGCGTGGTTGTAATAGGTAACAAAGCATATCGCGTCCGCATTTTTCATGTAATTAAAGGTTACGCCGGTATGACGAGCATGCAGTGAATCGGCTCCTGGTGTATCCACAAGTACAATCCCGCTCTCAGTCAAGGGACAGGCATAGTACAAATCAATCCCCTGCACGAAACAGGCCCGGGTCTCTTCCGCAACAAGGCTTCGGTATTCTTCTAAATCAACGGTTCGCACCTTTCCTAAAAGGGGCTCGGCTTCAGCCCAACCAGCCGCTGCTGCCCGTAAAAATCCAGCATGCGGCAGCGCAGACGGATGAATTCCCCGGGCAGGCAAGCTTGCAAGTACTGTTGTCCACGTATCCCGCTGAGGTTCGCCAATCTGCAGCACACTGAAGGAATGGCAGATGTCATCCCAGAAATCTGCCATAGTCTTCATCGTTACAACCGCGCTGGCATGGCGGAAGTCTCCTTCCGGCGCCAATATGCGGTTGACCGCAGCCGTGGCGGGATGTGGAGACACGGGCAGCACTTCTTCGCCGAGCAAAGCGTTGGCGAAGGAGGACTTACCCGCGCTGAACGCACCGAACAGCGCTAGGGTAAAGCGGCCGCCGGCGAGATCCTCCGCCCGTGCGGCCAGACTCCGCGCCGCCGATGCCATCGCTGGCTCGCGGCGCAGCAGCTCTGCCGCAGCCGCCAGCGCGTCAGCGGCTGCGGATAGCCGGCGGCGTCCGCCCGCCGGCGAAGCCGTGCCCGCCGCCCAGCTTACGGCGGCGGCACTTCCAGCCGCGGCGCGCTGCGGCGGCGGGGTCTCCCGCGTGGCGGCGCTCTGCGCAGCCGCAAGCGGGGTTACCCTCACCTCCGGCAGGATGCCGGGGGTGAGGGGTCGGCGCGGCGGCAGCAGCGCCGCGAGCTCGTGCGCGCGGGCGTCCGCCGCGCGGTCAAGGGCGGCTAGCGCGGCTACGGCGCGCGCCTGCCGCGTAAGGGCCTGTTCGCGGCGCTGGAGTTCCGCGCGCCGCTCCTCCATGAGCGGTGGCAGCTTCGCTAACAGCTCATCGCTCACCAATAACGCGGCGCGGCGGAACTGGCTCTTCAAATCTGCCGCAAGTGTGCGGCAGAAATTGAGCAGCGCCTCGCCACTATAGCCCATTCCCGGCTTAACTGCAGCCGCCAGCCACTCCTGGCTCATCGCCGGGAAGCCTTGCTTCAGAGTCGTCTCTGCCTCCTCTGCCCACACCCCGAGACTCTCCGCCCAATCACGTACCAGCTGAATCAAATGCCATTCCAGCTGGGCGGAAACCTCTCGGGTCAACAGTCCTTGCCAGACTGCCAGTCGTTTACTTTGTTCCTTCTCCCGCCGAGCAGCCGTAGAGAAAAACCCTAACCGAAACGTTGGGCTGACACTCTCCATATAGCTTCCCGATGCCTCTCGTACATCCGCAGGCATTAGATTAGCATTGTTAAGTAAGGTGTCGAGACCACTTCGCAAGCTCGCTCGCGACAGCTGAGGCAACTCCTCAAGTCGTGCCTGCTCTTCTTCCAGTGATTTCAGTTCAAACGTCACAGTCTCTGCATCTGTACCATCTAGTTCTTCAAGGAGAGTGCCTCTTTCCTCCTGCTGATCTTCACGGAATGCAGTTAAAGAAGAATCTGCTGTATGGTGGATGGAACGAGACAGGCTATATTGAAGAAGTTGTTCCC
Source organism: Paenibacillus sp. FSL K6-0276 (assembly GCF_037977235.1). Taxonomy (NCBI): domain Bacteria; kingdom Bacillati; phylum Bacillota; class Bacilli; order Caryophanales; family Paenibacillaceae; genus Paenibacillus; species Paenibacillus sp. FSL K6-0276. Next base: position 4,139,655 of record NZ_CP150276.1, read on the forward strand.
TATGTTCCAACAGTTCGGTTATAACGCTGAGCAGATTATCCCAATGATTAAGTGAATGCTCTTTCTTTTTGAGAGAGGTGAACAAAATTCCTGCACAATGAATCCCCCATTGTTCAAAAGCATTTTCAAGTTGACGTTTATATTCCTCAATAGAAATTTCTTGTTCCCGGTGCTTGTCGATCTGATTAACAATGAGATACAACGGTTTACCCCAGTCACTAAGATTTTTGGCAAAAGCCAAATTATTCTCTGACTGTACATGGTTATAGTCCATTACATAGAATACGACATCAGCCAAATGCAGCGCTGAGCGAGTCGCCGCCTGATGGCCATCATCCGTAGAATCCACCCCAGGCGTATCCAATAGAACACCATGCTTGCCTAGCAGTGGAATCTCATTCCATACTTCAATGGCGGAATAATCTCCGCCATTTCGACAGTATTCCTGTAATCTTTCTGGTGTTGTCTCTATAGGAGCAGGTTCATTTTCACTTCCCTCAACCCTAGGATAGATAAGTACTCGTGGAGCCCCGCTGCGAATAGAAACTATATTGGCACTAGTCGGCACAGGTCCGGATGGCAGTACTGAGCTGCCGCATAGAAGGTTGATCATACTAGATTTACCTGCCGAAAAATGTCCACAAAAAGCAAGGGTTAGTTCATTCCCACCCTCTTTATTTTGTAAATCTTCATATATACGTTCAGATCCCTCATCACCCCAGCGGTGCATTAATCCTCGCAACTGGAAAAGCAGCGATGCTGTTTCATTTAATGTCTCTTTCTGGATTCTAATCTGTTCCGCTCTCACTGACTCTCCACCTCCACTGTTACCATCTAATCATGCTCTGAACTTAACCCATTCATGAATACTAATTCAGACTCTTTTTTAAATATAAGAAAGTATAAGTTTCACATTATACTTTATCCTTATATTTCTCGCTTAAACGCTTACCGCCCTTATAAGGACACCGAAGGCGTTTATGCTTGTGCAATGTTTATAAAGATGCAATTTCTGAGATGTAGCGCGGAACCCTTTTTATAAATAATAATTACAGTTTATCACCACTTTGACACAAATTAAATACACACTACTTACAAAATAACCTATCATCTCCTACGAAATGAGGTTAATCAAACATCTTTCTGCTATTCTCGCTAAAGAAAGGAATTACAAAAAAAAGGAGACAGCCCCTAGGGCCGACTCCTTTTCAGATCACTTCTAATTTATGCAGTTTCCGAAACAGGCAACAGAATTTCGAATACTTTTCCGTGTTGCAGAATAGTCAAACCACGAGCTTTATCTCTCATTACGACAACCTCTGGTTTCACTGACATACGCTCAAAATAATGTTCAGGAACTTCACCGGAATGACTGATCGTGATACCCTCTACTTCTTGCTCTTCGTTCTCTTCTAGCGGGCTTTCCACTACGCGGTCAAAAATATCCGAGAACACTTCAAAATTATCTGTGTATACAGAAATGCATTTCATCTCTATCCCATCCTCTTCTTCAACTCTAACTTTTTGACGTATGCTCTTTAGCTTTCCTGACAACAGCTGTTTTCATACGTTTTTTGCCCTCTCGACATACATCAAGGAGCGGACAAACTTGACATTTTGGGTTCTGTGCCTTGCAGTGATATCGTCCGAAAAAGATAAGCCGGTGATGCGTGATCGTCCATTCGTCACGTGGCACAGCCTTCATCAGCTTCTTTTCCACTTCCAGCACAGAATCTTTCCAGCCTGCTAATGCAAGTCGTTTAGCAACCCTCTCCACATGCGTGTCCACTGCAATGGCAGGAACTCCAAAAGCGTTGGATACTACTACGTTTGCAGTTTTACGACCTACACCGGGTAAAGTTACAAGCAAGTCATGAGCCTCAGGCACCTCGCCACCATACTGTTCTATGAGTATAGAGCATAGGCTTTGGATATGCTTAGCTTTGTTACGATATAAGCCGATGCGCCGGATATCCCCCTCCAATTCCTCCAGCGGTACAGAAATATAATCGATGGGGGCTTTGTACTTTTGGAACAGGTCCTCGGTCACTTTGTTCACCGTTGCATCCGTACATTGGGCTGATAACAGCACCGCTATCGTTAATTCAAAAGCGTTACTGTGATTGAGCTCGCAATGTGCATCAGGGAACAAGTCTCCAATCGTATCCAAAATGTGGCGGACCTCTGCAACTTTCATAGTGTCCCCTCCACGGAGCGATTACGCTCAGTAAAACCTACACGAGCGTGTCCTCTCAAATGTAAAGAAATATAAGCAAAGTCTGTATTATAACGTATGGTTTCATACATTTCAAGAAAATACAATACTAATACGCTCTTATATTTCAAAAAAAACGTCTTGACGCAGGCAAAGCCCCTGTGTCAAGACGGTGATTCACTCGGAAATCCACCATTGCTACTATTGTTTCACAATTTCAACCACGATATCATTATTGAAATACATTATAATATTATCATTTTCTTTCAGAGATTGCACGGATAATGTCGTATCCCCTTGATGAATATATACATTTGAAGCAAGTGTGAACTGATACTTATCGCTCAGATTAGCTCTTTTAGTCACCAATGAGTTCGTCGTACTGTCATAGCGAGAGAATGAACGAGTTAGCTGAGGTAACACACGAATGACTGTGGCTCCATCCGTATCTTTCCGAATCTCCACTCTGTCCGCTGTTGTTAAGTTACTAAGAGCAGTTGTTGTCGCGCCATCACGAATGATTCTAATTCCACCGCTTACAGCAAAGTTTTGTGCTGCACCAGCATACTCTTTTACAACCAAACTATTCGCTGCAGCATCGACTGAACTAATCTGGCCCGTTGTAAGCTTAACTGTCTGAATAGCGAGTGGAGTGCTTCCATCAAAGGTCACATTAAGAAAATCTCCCGATTTCACAGCTGTTAGCTTAATGCTCTCGCCAGCTTCATTTGTTATTGGAAGTACAGCAGTATTGATCTCACTTGTTCCACCGTTCCATTTAACACTCAAACGGTTGGTTCCGGCATTAACAGTTGCTGCTTCAACTTGTAAAGCTGTCTTCACTTTCAGTACTGCAATGATATCCTGGCCAGTTGTCAGTGAGGCTGTCACATTACTACCAACAGGAACATCACTTAAAGTTGGACTAGTCTTACCAAAGAGATCAATTAATTGTGGATAAGGCATCGTTAAAGTTTGCCCATCATTAAGCTTCAATACAATAGTTCTCGAGGAAGAATTAACAGCAGTCAAGGTTCCTTCATACTTTGTGACAATTTCCAACGATAAAGCCCGTTGTCCTATAGCTTTTACATTTACTTTACGGTTCTCAATAAGTTTCGTACCGATATTAGTTAAGTTAGGAAGTGCACCTTCAATCAACAACTTTGTTTTCTCATCCAACTGAACGACATGAGCCTTTTTATCAGTATCCATAACTGTCAACAGCTGCGTTTTAGTATTATAATCAATAACCGTCGCTCCACTAAACTGATCAATTTGACGGCTTAACACTTCAATTTTTGTGACTTGATCACTGCTGTTCAGCGTAAGCTGAATTTTGTCCCCACCTACTGCATCAGCTATAAGATCATCCGCCACAGCGCCGCTCATGTTCGGAATGACAATAGCTGGCTTAGTACCTAGCAGCTTAACTTCACGAGTTCCGTCCGCTTTTTTATAAACAACTGTTGAACTGGTCAGTTCTGTAAGTACACCCTGAACGGTCCGTTCAATACCCTCTGTCACTTCTACAGAACGTATCACATTTTCTTTAACCGTATATTTGACAGCAGAACCTGTCTTCAATTCTGCAGGCTGCAACACGGATGCTTGGTAAGTAAATAATGAAGTTCCATCCTCCCATTTAAAGGTTTCCACCGTACCAGCAGCATTCTTAAAAGTAATGCTTTTACCAGTAAGATCTACACTTTGAATGGTGCCTGTTGTTGTTTTGTTAACCACCCCTGAAGTTACTTGAACCTTGACTACTTTATGTGATCCACTATACGTCTCGCGCTGCAACGTAACTACACTGTCTGCTACCAGCAAAGCAGGTTCAATTGGAGTCCCATTCGCATCTACAAAGGTAGTCGTTTCATCATAGTAATATTCAGTAAAGCCAGTAGCTGATTTTAGCCATAGCTTATTACCAGGAGCTACCATTGCAAAGTTTCCGGATAGGTTCTCAATTTGTTGTGTAGGATCAAGCACTTCAACATAGGCTGCATTATCTGCTGCTCCAATTACGGTAACCTTTGTGAAGGGCTGTATCTCACTTAAATTGATTCTGCTTTCAGAAGTGCTTGTATAGTAAGCGGTGTTAGCGCCTAAATTATATGTAGAAGACTTACCGTTATTAAACACAGTCAGTTTTCCATCTTTCAATTGACTAATCGTTCCTGTGTAAGTGTTATCATATTCAAGGGTATTATGGGCTTCCGCCCGACTGAAAAAGGTAGCTAACTGAGCACGGGTCACAGCCCCTTGTGGATCAAAGCGATTACCGTCAAGACCATTGGCTAATTTTAGATTAACAGCAACGTTGATGTACCCTCTCTTGTTTGCAGACACTTTAGCATCGTCAGCAAAGCCTGTCGGCTTACTAGCTGCTACAGTTGCATCTTCACTTTTTCCTAGTGCACGAATTAACAGTTCAGCAATCCATTCGCGGGATGCTTTACGTTCTCCCCAAGAAGTCTTCAGATTATCAGGAGACATTTCCGTAGTTTTATCCAAAAGACCTTGTTGGAACGCTAGAACAACATAGTTCTTGTAATAATTTGAAACCTTAAAATCAGTAGGTAAAGCTACAGCAGAAGAATTATCCACTTTATCCTGCAGCTTCATAAACCGTAATGCCATAAGCACGGCTTCCTGCTGAGTTACAGAATCTCCCGGACGGAACAACCCATTATTTCCAACCACAATTCCTTGTGATGCTAGTTTATAAATATGCTTTTCAGCCCAGAAGCCTGTCTTCACATCACTAAAAATCCCCACAGATTGTGTAGTGGTTGTTGCTCCTGTCGTAGCAGCGGTATCTGCAAATACTGCGCTTGCACCACCAAAAATCATCGCTCCAGCCATAACAGCCGATACTGCTTTAGTAGAATAAGCCTTCAATGGACGTTTTGACCTTTTTTGCGCGGACAATAGATTATTCCCCTCTCTATGACTCAAATAAATAGTATAATTAAAAATTCGTCAGTTAGACGCTTTATTCCTTTGTTGTAATATTAATTAGCTATTATCTCTAGTCATAGGGTGCAGTAAATCCACATGACCCATCAGACTTTCTACCTTCTCACCATCTACCAAAACTTCGATACTCTTCACTTCTTCAAATTGAAAATAGGTTTTGGCAAGTGAAGAAATCGCTAAGGACTCCCCACCAGCACCCAGCTGCGCTTCATCTGGTTTATGAATATCCATCACGATTTGACCATCTACAAACTTTAACGATTTCAGTTCAATCTTGTCCCATAATGGTACAAGCTCTGTATTCTCGTTAGTTTGCAATGCTTTGAACGTCTCTGTATATTTCTCCACATCGTCAGAGAAGCTAATATTAGTCTTAGCAGGAACCAAATCCATAACTTGTGAATTCGTATAATAAGCTTCTATGCTCTGGCTCTGTTTTTGCTTCTCATCTACTGCTGGCTTCGCAGATGCCTGAGCTTCTGTGTTGTTATTATCCGCTGACGGTTGCGGAGTGCTAACCACTTCTTTCCCTGGATCATCGGTTGGAGCAGATGTACTTTCTCCCGCACCACTTACAACATTTGAAGTATCTTGCTCCACTCCATTAGCTGGAGCCGCAGTAGGCTTATCTCCACAGCCAGCAATCACTAGCAGAAGCAGTGTAGCGATCCCAATAGTTCCCCATTTTTGTTTCATCATTAATAAACGCCTCCTCTAGATGAATACGGGCAGACAGGTACCGCAAAACCACTTCTTGCTTTTACAAGCATAAATGCCTTCGTCGTCCTTATAAGGGCGGCAAGCGTTTAAGCGAGAAATATAAGACATAAAGTATAAGTACAATACTTATACTTTCTTATATTTAAATAAAAGCAGAAAGCTGACTTTGCGGCGCTCGTCTGCCACTGGTCTGTTATTTTATACTCAAGTATTCCTTAATCCCACTCACTATTGAAGTAGCAACTTTATTTTGCAACGCATCTGTAAAGAGCAATGCCTCATCTTTTTTGTTGCTAAGGTACCCTACTTCAAGTAATACTGCAGGCATTTTCGTTTCACGGATAACATGGAAATTCCCGTATCGTACACCGCGATCGCTAAGTCCTGTAGCCTTAACAAGATATTTATGCATCACATTCGCCAATGCCTTACTGGCTTCCCGCTGATAATACGTTTCTGTTCCACTAGAAGCAGAGGATGATGAGCTATTGGCGTGTACAGATATGAATATATCCGCTTTTAAATTATTAGCCATAGCCGCTCTTTCCTTAAGCTCTAAGAAAGTATCATTACTGCGTGTCAGCACAACGTCAATATTACTTTCTTGTTTCAGCAATTCTGCTGTCTTAAGTACGATAGCTAAATTAAAATTCTTCTCGTATTTACCAGTAACACCCACTGCACCGGAATCCTTAGCTCCATGCCCTGCATCTAATACTACAAGCTTTCTACCATTGTTACCTGGTTGTGTTGTAGTATCTTCAGTACTTTCCGCATTTAGATCGATAACAACTAGCTTAGATTCGTCTCCTGTTACGCTAACGTTATAATTCTTAGCATGATTCAAATCGATTACAAATCGTACTGTATAAGGGTTTGTGCTATAAAGGGAGTATCGTACTCCTGATACATCCGGATAATCTTTCACTTCCAGGCTACCGTTAAGGTCAGGATCAAGGATTTGTCCTGTGCCAAACAGGTCTGAGAAGGTGGCATTAGGTAAATCAACAACTAACCGATCCGGCCCAGTCATCGCCGTCACTTTCGGTTCAGAATTACCCTCCATTGCAATGATCAAACGATTTTCACTGAAGCTCACACCATTTACCATCGTTAAATTCTTAGAAGGATCTACTGGCGGGACAACAACTTCAGATCCACCATTTTCAGTATCTCCACCAGAACTACCGTTATCATTTGAGGATCCTGGGGTAATAAGATATACACTCTTTTTCACGTTGTCCCACGAGACATTTAGACCAAACTGTTCACTTATGAACCGGATCGGGACAAGTGTCGTATTACTACGAAGGATTGGAGCCGTGGTAAGCGTTACTGTCTTGTCATCAACTGAGGCTGTCTTTTGATTTACAACCAGTTTGATGACCTTTCCTTCCTGTTCAATCGTTACCGTCTTGCTCATCTGATCCCAACCCACATTATATCCAAGGCTTTCGGAGATCAATCTTAACGGCACCATGATTGTGTCATTCACATTCTCAACCGGGACATTTTGCCCTGCGGTCAGCTCTTTGCCGTCCAGATAAATCTTGCTATTCCCGGCAGCAGCATGTCCGTTCTCAGGAAAAACCAATACTAAGAGCAACAAAAACAACATCAAACTGAATTTCTTCATTCTTCACCTCTAAATCTAGTATTCGCCTGTGAATGGCGATCGTGATGGCCTGTCTACGTCAACCTTAGACCTCTATTAGACGCTATTAATCTATAAAGGTTGCGAATATATTCCATAAAAATTGAGAAATCTCACCAACATCAAACATTAAAGTCCTAGGTATTCCTTAATACCAGCTACAATTTCCCTCGCTAATTTGTCTTGAAGCTGCTCACTATACATACCCGATTCATTTCCTGTATTTGTAAGATACCCCACTTCCAGAAGTACTGCCGGCATACTGGTCTCTCGTGTAACATGCAGACTTTTCGTTCTTATTCCGTTGTCTTTGAATCCAGTCCCTGCTACCAGATGTTTGTGCATAATCTGAGCAAGTGGCAGACTATCGCTCCGCGAATAGTAGGTTTCACTGCCATTTATTTTCTCTCTATTAGGATAACCCAGCTCCAGCGAATTCCCATGTACTGAAATAAATAGATTAGCCTTTGCCACTTCTGCGATATTCACTCGATCCTGAAGGCCCAGAGTTATATCTTCAGTTCTAGTAAATACAACGTCAACCAATGCCTCCTGCATAAGCAGCGTTTGTACTTTGCGGATAACAGCCAGATTGAAGTCCTTTTCCAGCTTGCCCGTTAGGCTGACTGCTCCTGATTGTGTCCCTCCATGACCCGCGTCCAGAACCACAATTGGCTTACCAGTTATTCCACTACCACCTGTGGTGTTCCCTTCACTACTTGTAACATTCAAATCAAGCGTGACCAGTCCGGTGCTTTCATCAGTATTTAGTTGATACGGCTGGCTTCCGACCGTTTGAATCACGAACCTAACGGTGGAAGGGCTTACACTGAACAATGCATAGCGGATCTCAGAAACTAGAGGGTAACCAGTAACATCCAACTTGCCTTGCGGACTGCCGTTTGTAGTAATACTAGATAGGCCTCCAACGAAATTAGGAGCAAACGCTGTACCGGGAAAATCTACGACGATTCGATCCGGATTGCTCATTTTTGTGATGCTTGGTTTAGTAGCCCCAGAAACAGCGATGATTAATCGATTCTCGGTGAAGGCTGCCCCGTTTATTAGAGGTCCTGCTGCATTCACGCCTGAACCTCCTGGTACTGCGGATGTTTGTGGTGTAGGTGTTGGATTAGGTGAAGGTATAACACTTCCAGCGGTTGTGCCGTTATCCATTCCGGGTGTACTAATCTGAGTTGGAGAAGGTGTATTCGTTACTGTTGAACCAGTAGCGCTTCCCTCAGGTGTAGCCACCGAAGCTTGTCCACCCGTCAAATAGACCGTTTTATCGCTATTATCCCAGCCAACCTTTAGACCGAACTGCTCACTTACGAAGCGAATCGGAACGAGAACTGTACCACCACTTTGCTTGGGTGCTGCATTTAAATCAAACGTTACCCCATCAGCATCAGCCGTTTTCCGTCCTACAGCCAGCTCAATGCTTTTACCATCTTGGTGAACAGTTACTTTTCGGGCCTGCTGCTCCCATAACACCTCAAATCCAAGATTCTCCACTACTACTCTGACGGGAATCATAACGCTACCATTGACGTTCTCAAGTTTAATTCCTTTTGGTAAAGCAAGCTCTTGATTGTCCATAATAATTCTGCCTGAGCTACTACCAGCTGCGGCAGCTTCACGTCCAGTGAATGATAGTAATAATAATGGCATTAATAATAGCAGCAACGTCCGATACCCAGCTCTTCTCATTTTTCCGCTCCTTCTGCAAGTAATAGATTCTAGATAAGTACTTAGACGACAGAAATCACCAAATGTTTCCTTTATCACCAATGAATATTTCGATTATAGCAAAAAAACTTCTATTTCCGACACTCGGAAATAGAAGTTTTGCGTAATTTTTGTAAAGTTTAAGAATGAGACCAGTTATATCCTATTATTAAGAGAATAACTTGGCCGCATGACGCTCTTCATAAGCAGCAATTTCATCCGCATGCTGAAGGGTTAATCCGATATCATCCAGACCTTGCAGCAAAAACTGACGGCGGTGCTCATCTAAATCAAAGCTGATGCTCAGTCCAAATTCATCATGGAGTGTATTGCTCTCAAGATCCACTGTCAACTGGTAACCATCATGCTCGGCTGTCCGATTAAACAGCTCATCCACTTGTTCTTCCGAAAGCTTGATCGGCAGAATGCCGTTCTTAAAGCAGTTGTTGTAGAAGATATCCGCATAAGAAGGTGCAATGACAACTCTGAACCCATAATCCATAATCGCCCAAGGTGCATGCTCCCGTGAGGAACCACAGCCAAAGTTAGCACGTGAGATCAAGACAGAAGCACCTTTATAGCGTGGTTTATTCATTTCAAAGGCAGCGTTATCGTTACCAGCTTCATCAAAACGCCATTCGTAGAACAAAAATTGTCCAAACCCTGTCCGTTCAATCCGTTTCAAAAACTGCTTTGGGATAATCGCATCCGTATCTACATTCACCCGGTCTACTGGTGCAACAATTCCTGTAAATTTTTTAAAAGCATCCATAGTTTTATCCTCCCGTGTTCTCTCTAGTTCTATGAGCTGACGGCTTCCGTCTTATAGTTCCAATCACGTACATCAGTGAAACGACCCTTTATCGCAGCTGCAGCAGCCATAGCTGGGGATACCAGATGCGTGCGTCCACCGCGACCTTGACGTCCTTCAAAGTTACGGTTCGAGGTAGATGCGCAGCGTTGTCCAGGTTGCAGAACATCCGGGTTCATCGCAAGGCACATGCTGCATCCCGCTTCACGCCATTCAAAACCCGCGTCAGTGAAGACTTTATCAAGTCCTTCCTTCTCAGCTTGCATTTTGACACGACCAGAGCCAGGAACAACAATTGCGGTAACCTTATCAGAGACCTTATGGCCTTTTGCTACCACTGCTGCCGCTCTCAGATCTTCGATCCGTCCGTTCGTGCAAGAACCGATAAATACATAGTCAATTGGAATTTCAGAAATTGGCGTACCAGGAATCAAATCCATATATTCAAGCGCTTTTTCAGCAGCTTTACGTTCATTTTCTGTGGTAAAATCAGCCGGGTTCGGTACACTAGAGTTGATGTCAGTTCCCATACCGGGGCTAGTTCCCCAGGTTACTTGAGGAATCAAAGTTTCCACATCGAAGTCAACAACCGTATCATACTGAGCTCCCTCGTCGCTTACAAGACCCTTCCATGTTTCAACAGCAGCGTCATAAGCTTCGCCTTGCGGTACGTACTGACGTTCACGCAGATAGTTAAAAGTAGTTTCATCAGGAGCAATCAAGCCAGCTCTCGCTCCGCCTTCGATCGACATGTTGCAGACCGTCATGCGTTCTTCCATCGACAGCTCACGAATGGCCTCGCCTGTATACTCAATAACATAACCTGTTGCAAAATCAGTACCGTACTTAGCAATAACACCAAGGATCATATCCTTTGCTGTTACACCAGGATTGCGTTTACCTGTGAAACGAACTTCCATAGTCTTAGCTTTGGATTGCTGCAAACATTGGGTAGCCATTACATGTTCAACTTCGCTAGTTCCGATACCAAAGGCCAGGGCGCCGAATGCTCCATGTGTGGAGGTATGGCTGTCTCCGCAAACAATAGTTTTGCCAGGGTGCGTCAAGCCGATTTCAGGTCCCATTACGTGTACAACGCCTTGATCAATATCATTCAAGTCGAACAATCTCACACCAAAATCAGCACAGTTCTTAGAAAGTGTATCAATTTGTTGCTTGGAAATTGGATCCTTAATATTAAACCGATCCTTAGTAGGAACGTTGTGGTCCATCGTAGCGAACGTTAGTTCAGGACGGCGAACTTTGCGGTTACTAAGGCGAAGTCCTTCGAAAGCTTGTGGAGAAGTTACTTCATGAACCAAATGCAGATCGATATAAATAATGCTAGGCTTACCTTCCTCTTGATGAATAACATGATTATCCCAAATCTTCTCAAACATTGTCTTGTTGCTCATAATTTCACCTCATTAATAGAATCGTTCATTGGAAGAGAGCGTGGAGTCTCTCTTGAATGATCTAAATATAACATCACCGTCTTTATAATTCCAAGATATGATATCTATAGAAGTGATAGGTTGATCCTATAAGTGAGAATAAGATATGTTCAACTATATCAAAGATGACCTCTCTGTGGCCCGGGGGACACACAGTCAGAATCATAGCACTTTCGTTAAAGGTTCTTCGCAAGTAACACTATAATTAAGAGCGCCGACGGAAGCGATGTGTAGGAGCATTTAATTGCACTTTGTACAGCTATAATCCTTCAAGTAGCTCAACAATGGATATAAGTGTATTTCGTACACCTATTTTCTTGATTTATTCCCGTTGAGGTGATTTCCCTAGTTTTTAGTTGTATAGAATACATTTAAAACCAGACAGAACCCTTTTGCATACGAAATAGATGTATAGAATGCATTTATCTCGATGATTGATTCCGGTTCCAGAAGCTAGGGTCATTTTTGTGAGAGATGCCATCTCCTTATCAGCTTTGACAATCTTACGAATTGAAGCATAAATAGCCACTTATAACAATTGTACCTATACAAAACTACAATCTTATAGGTTATACTTATAAGTAAATCAATCTCCTAAGGAGTTCATACATGGAACTGAGACAACTGCAATATGTGCTGCAAATCGCGGCTGAAAAAAACTTCTCTCGTGCAGCGGACAAGCTGCACATTGCCCAGCCATCACTCAGCCAGCAGCTTTCCAAACTGGAAAAAGAGCTCGGTGTAATGCTGTTTCAGCGTAATACCAGCTCCGTTGAGCTGACTTATGCCGGATCAAAATTCGTGGAGCAAGCCCAAATCATTATTGATGGCGTAGAACTATTGCGGCAAGAAATGTCTGACATTTCTGAACTGCGTACCGGGCGTGTCGTTGTAGGCAGTATGCCGATCACAGGTGCACATCTACTACCGCATGTGCTTCCGGTTTTTAAACAGAACTATCCTGAAGTAGAAATCACACTGCTCGAAGATTCCTCCATGAACCTGGAGAAGCTCACTGCGAGCGGACAGACCGATTTAAGCCTACTCTCATTACCACTCGAGATTCCGGCTCTAGCTTATGAAGAGCTTGGCGAGGAAAGGATTGATCTTGCAGTCCCTCCTGAACATCCGCTCGCTAAACGAAGCTTAGATGGAACAAGAACCTCTTTGGAAGAACTAAAGAACGAGCCATTTATCGTACTTAAGGAAGGTCAAGGCTTCCGTAAAATGACTGTTGAATTGTGCAGGGAAGCTGGATTTGAGCCACAAATCGTCTTTGAGAGCAATAACATGGAGACGGTCCAGTCACTGGTGGCCACTGGCATGGGGGTAACTCTTGTGCCTCATTTCATTGCTCGGGCACCGCGGAGTGAATTCGTCCCAGTCTACTTACCGCTCGCTGACCCTGCTCCTAGCCGAACACTAGTCGTAGCTTATCGACGTGGACGTTATTTATCCAAGGCCGCAAAGGCTTTTGTAGAAACATTCAAATCAACGGTAGCTGAATTAACCGAAGAATAGACACTTAGATTCTCCTAACCTTGACCCACAACAAATAAAGCGCCCCAGTAACCATCCTCATGGCTATCGGGGCACTTTTTTTTGCAAAAATGCCTTTTAACATCCCTAACTTATTTACGCATATTACGCTTTGTAATCAGGCGGTTCTGATCATCTGACACTCGAGCTGTACTTTCATTAACCGGCCCATTATCGATGGGTGTCCCAGTGTGATCTTCCACAAATTCACGAGTCACACTATTCTGAAACTCTGCCATTTCGTTCGGATCTGGGTTCTGTACCTGCTCGACATTGTTGTCTTTAGTCAATTTAATCCACCTCCTGGTAACAGATTATAAGTATTTAGCCCCTTCGCTTAGAGGTTAAACATAATAATCAAAGCTTTCTGATTCGAAAAATTTATCCTTCGTTTTCCCTTTGCAATGCAACCAGCTCCATGGTATCCTATTGAAAATAAGTGAAACGTGCAGACGGGACCAGTAAGAATGAGTCTAACCGCGCCTAGAGAGTAAATTCCGACAGGCTGAAAGAATTTACCGCGGTTTTCGTTCCGAATCCTACCCCCGAGCGGCCTGTGATAAACAGGACGGATCCTCCCGTTATGAGAATGAAGTCGGATGATCCCTCATCAATGAAGGTGGTACCGCGGAAGTTTACAAGCTTTCGTCCTTTGCTAAGTCTAAGGATGGGGGCTTTTTGTCGTTTTCAGGATCTATTAAATAAAGAGGAAGTGAACAGAAATGACGACTCGAATCGTAGTCAAAATAGGCAGCAGCTCGCTGACCGGACCTGAGGGCGGATTGAATCGCGAAGCCGTCTCCTTCTTTGCTTCAGAGATCGCCGAATTGAAGAAAAACGGCTGCGAGGTGTTATTGGTAACCTCCGGTGCTGTAGCCGCAGGCTTTCGCAGTATCGGTTATCCAGCGCGTCCGAAGCTGCTGCATGAGAAGCAGGCCGCCGCAGCTGTTGGTCAGGTACTCCTCATGCAGGCCTATCAGGAAGCTTTTGCCTTGCATGGAATTACAACTGCCCAAATATTACTGACCCGTACGGATTTCTGCAGTCGAAGAGCAATGAATAACGCGATGATGACTGTAGAAGAGCTGCTTCGCCAAGGAGCCGTGCCAGTATTTAACGAGAATGACACCGTCTCCGTAGATGAGTTAAAATTCGGCGATAATGATACTCTATCCGCGCTCGTAGCCAACCTGCTGAAAGCTTCTAGACTACTGGTCTTAACCGACATGGATGGCTTATACAGTGGAGATCCTCGGAAACAACCGGATGCTGTTCGCTATCAGTTCGTTGATAATATTACGCCGGAGATTTATGCCATTGCCGGAGGGGCTGGCTCTGGTGTGGGAACGGGCGGTATGCGTTCAAAAATCGATGCTGCCAAGATCGCTACGCGTGGTGGTGTGCCTGTCTTTGTTGGTAGAGCTACCGAACCGGGAGATTTACAGCTCGCGGCCGCAGGGACTGGTAGAGGTACCTATTTCGCAACCAAGTTATCGTCTCTCCCAGTCAAAAAGCAATGGCTAGGCTTTATGTCTACCCCACTTGGCTCCCTATACGTAGACGAAGGGGCTGTAGAAGCTCTGCTCCATGGCGGTCACAGTCTGTTACCTGTCGGGGTCAAACAGATAGAAGGCAACTTTCACGCAGGTGATGTTGTAGAGGTCCTTGGCCCCGACTCCAAATTGCTGGGACGTGGGATTGTGAATTACGATGACACCCAGCTGCGCAGCATTCAAGGCCTACCAAGCCGTCAGATTGTACCGAAGCTGGGAGAAGTACACCGGCTGGAGGTCATTCACCGTGACGAATGGATTACACTAAGGTAAGAGATCTTTTCCATACAAATTTAGGGAGGAATCGTCATGAGTGAAGTTGTCAATAAAGCAAAATTAGCCAAGGAGACCACAGGAGTATTAGCTAGTCTAACAACTGGCCAAAAAAATGAAGCACTCCTAGTTATGGCCGATGCGCTTCGTCGCGAAGCCCCAGCGATTATCGCTGCCAACGGGGAAGATCTGGAACGCGGACGCCTAAGTGGCACTCCTGAGTCCATGCTCGATCGACTAGCGTTAGATGTAAACCGAATCAACAGTATCGCTGAAGGGCTTCAACAAATTGCTGTATTACCTGATCCGATTGGTGACACGCTAGAAACCATTGAACGTCCAAATGGTCTCAACATCCAGAAACTCCGTGTTCCACTCGGGGTCATCGGTATCATCTACGAAGCACGTCCAAACGTAACTGTAGATGCCGCTGGCCTGTGTCTTAAAACTGGCAACGCTGTTGTACTGCGCGGTGGCTCCTCCGCTCTGTCCTCCAACCGTAAAATTGTCGAAGTTCTGCACAAGGCTCTAGCAGAGACTTCAATGCCGAAAAATGCGCTACAGCTGATCGAAGATCCCAATCGTTCATCTGTTGATGAAATGCTTAAGCTCAACGGACTACTTGATGTAATTATCCCTCGCGGAGGTAGTTCTCTTATTCAAAATGTTGTGCTTAACGCAACCGTGCCCGTAATTGAAACGGGTGCAGGCATCTGCCATACTTATCTCGACGCAAGCGCCTTGCCAGAAATGGCTCTGAACATTAGCTTGAATGCCAAAGCACAGCGACCTTCGGTCTGCAATGCCATGGAGACGCTACTCGTTCATCGGGATTACGCAAACGAGTATCTGCTATCTTTAGCCGAAGCTTTCCGTGATGTTCATGTAGAATTACGTGGCTGCCAAGAAACAAAATCTCTTGTCCCATGGGCATTGCCAGCAACCTTGGAGGACTATGCTACAGAATATAACGATTATATCTTGAATATCAAAATCGTCAGCGATTTAGAAGAAGCTATGCAGCATATCGCCCAGTATAGTACGAAGCATTCGGAATGTATCGTAACAGAAAATCTGGATAACGCCACACGCTTTTTACAGGAAGTTGATGCTGCAGCTGTTTACCACAATGCCTCAACCCGCTTCACAGATGGCTTTGAATTTGGATTCGGTGCAGAGATCGGCATTAGTACACAGAAACTCCATGCTCGTGGACCGATGGGTCTGCCTGCTCTTACTTCAACCAAGTATAAGATTTACGGAACGGGTCAAATTCGGGGTTAGTGTCCACGCATCTGTTTTCAATTACACAACTTTTTAGGAGGATTTTAGCCATGTGTCAGCAACCTTCCATTCCACTTATGAATCATAATATTGTTTTTTATGGCGCAGGCTCCATGGCAGAAGCCATCGTTCGCGGGATGATTAGCCGCAGTATCGTGAAATCGGATAATGTTATTATGCTTAATCGTAGCAGTAATGAACGTCTGGCAGAACTAAGAAGTCGATACGGCGTAATTGGCACAAATGATCCTGAGCAAAAAACAGATTACCTACGTACCTCACCAGTAATCGTGTTAGCTATGAAACCAAAAGACGCTGCAGAAGCGTTACGAGGACTTGGCCCACTTCTTTCTCCAGATCAGATCATAGTTTCTGTAATCGCTGGGCTGTCTATTCGAACGATGCAAGGTCTGCTTGGCAAAGAGCAACCCATCGTACGTACAATGCCGAATACTTCTAGTTCCATTGGTCTTGGTGCCACCGGCATAGCCTTCTCCAAAGAAGTCGATGAGAAAGGCCGACGCCTTACACTTAACATCTTTGAAGCTGTCGGACTTACAACAGTCATTAATGAAGAACGAATGGAAACCTTGACGGGTATTTCCGGCAGTGGGCCTGCCTACATTTATTACATGATGGAAGCGATGATCGCCGCAGGTATCCGGGGTGGACTTCCGCTTGATCAAAGCACACAGCTTACCGTTCAAACGGTTCTAGGCGCGGCCCGAATGGTACAACAGACGGGTGAGGATCCAGCTGCACTTCGCAAGAAGGTCACTTCCCCAAATGGCTCTACACAAGCTGCTATAGAAGTCCTTGAGCAAGGAGAATTCTTTGAAACTGTGATTGCGGCAGTCAATCGATGTGCCGAGCGTTCCCGTGAAATGGGTTCTGCTCTTGAGAAAGAGTTGAATTCATAACCAAAAAAGATCGCTTCCCATACCCTCATCGGTTAGGAAGCGATCTTTTTCATATTTTAAATGGTAAGACAGAGATTAGCTCTTCACAACATTCCCATACGTATCTCGAACGATCACTTTAACATTAGCCGGAGCCCCAACAGTCACGTCCAGCGTGTTCCTCGAGTTATCGAATAGTAGATCTCTAGGAGTTTCCCCTAAGATGATGTATAACTTGTTCCCAACATGCTTAGTTTGAAGCAGCTGTTGCTCTTGTTCTTCCTGCAGCTTTCCTTTACTTGAAGAATAACTTCCAAATACATTCAGCTCGTTTCCACCCGTTTGATCTACTTTAATCCCATAAGGCTCGGCAGCTTGGATAATAATGGTACTAACACCTTCTGGAACGGCCCCCTTCCAATCTGGCAATGCGTAATTTTCTTCCACAGCTGAGACGGTGCGGCGGAGTTCTTGTGTAAATCCTAAAGAGCTAAATCCCGCGAAAACCAGACAGCACACAGCTATAAATCCTACGAACAGAACGCTTAGCACGTCATAATACATTTTTCCTTTTCCACGAAACCATAAAGTGTATATCACAATTTCTAAACCTAATAATATAAAAATGATCGGCCACCAAGCAAGCGTCGTCTCAAACACTTCCGCGCCCCTCCACTGCGAGACCATAATTAGTGCTCCCAGAAATAAAAGACTTAGACCCATCGACAACGTTCCTACACGCCAGCGTCTTGACTTATCTTCAGTTACTGGGTGCTCACTTGGAACAATGACTCCCTGCTGTATTTCTGTCGGATTATTCAAGAGTGACCACCTGTCCCTTTTCTGCCTTTATTATTCTTATTTCCCGCCATCAACTTCACTCCACCGCCAATCAATAGCACTGATACGATAATGGTCTTGAAATATTCATTTACCCGATACTCCAAACGCAATTCAGGAAATCTGATATCCAGTGCGGGAACTGCGACATTAACTACAATGTAGTACAATCCTAGACACATCAGTGCAGCTCCGAGCCATCCCTGATGATTTAAGAATCCTTCGATGACAGGCTTATCCTGCAAGGGTTCACGTCCATATCGGCTGACAAGCTGTAAGCCATCGAATAAACTGTAAAACCAAATGACCGGGATTAGGAAGAAAAGCAATGTTAATCGCAACAAGTCCATGACATAAATACTCCCCAGGAATAATAGCATGAGCTGTAATCCTCTTTTTTGCAGCCCCAGATACATTTGTCCAGCACCTGGAAAAGCAGAAAGCAGTGTTGCCAATACTTTGCTACGGCGCCCCTCCTCACGACCAGCCTCCATCTCTTCGAATAATGTTCGGTCTACTAGCTCTTCTCCAGCTTGCTTGCGATGGATTAATTGAACCGCATCAAACATACAATATAACCAGATTACTGGTAATACGCCAAACAGGAGGAGGAAAGCGTCACTCGACGTGATCCCTGTCAGGAATAACATAACGGTCATGAAACCGAAAAATGAAATTAGGAAGGACAAACCACGCTGCATCAGCCCCATATGAAAATGGCCCAATCCAGGAATGAACGATAATAAGATTACATGTACACGCTCATTATCCTCCGTTTTAACGGGCATAGAAGAAAAATCAAACTTCGATCCATCCGGGGCAATTGCTGGAGCGAGCATCTGCAGCATTTTAACCACCAGATGCACCATCGAAATAATCCCTATGAGTAAAAACCCGGTAAAACCCGCTATTAGAATATCCTCAACTCCTTCAGCCACAGCTATTAAGAACGACATAAATAAGATGCCAAAACTTAACAGAAGATAAATAATTCCTTGTGGACGTCTTCCCATATAATAATGACCTGCTCCAGGAATTAAATTAATAAAAAAAGCCTTTAATTTACTACGCTGCTGTTGCATGTTTCATTTCTCCTCTCATTTCTGTCTGCCGTCCATTATCTGATCCAACCATCCGCTGGTAGCCTGTATGATTTGCTCGCTAAATGATGGGGAATTATCTTTTTTAGGGACAATAAGCTCCATTTGTCCAGTGAGTAGCTTATCAAACATACCGGAAGACATAATCAACAGCGTAAGTGAAGCGGCAACGGCATAATGAAAGATTGTCTTTTCATACCATCGATATCGCCGTACCCCTTCTTCAACTGTCACTTGTTCCATTACTGCTGAAGATTCCGCCATTTTAGACCAATCTCCCATAACTCTCTCTGTAAAAGCAGACGAATTCTCCAATGAAGGCAGATCCTCTTGTAGCTCATCCAGCATTTCCATGTAAGAAGCAAACGTTTCTTCATCTTCCAGCAGCAACTGTTCCCAATCTTTTCTATTCGCCTCGTCCCCGTGACCTTCAAGATAAGCTTTTGCTTGTTCACGGTGGATTGGATCGTCTCCACTCTTCATCATAGCCATTCGTCCTCCTTCCAATGATTTCGAATCCATTGTCTCGCCCTATATAATCTGGACTCTACCGTCTTCAGGGAAATCCCCTGCTCTGCAGCAATCTGATTATATTTTTTATGTTCCAGATAATAAGCCACCATAATTTCACGATGTGTTTCAGGCAGGCTATTGATTTCACCGAGCAGCCGATCCATCCGATCACGGCGTACAACACCTGACAACACATCCTCCTCGTTGGAAGCGGTCTGGCTCAGTACAAGCTCATAGTCAACAGGTAGTTCCCTAAGTCGATCACGTTTACGTTTAGCATCAATTGCCTTATTTAAGGCAATCCGTGTAATCCATGACTTTAAGCCTTGATAACGGTAGTCAGGGAGAGATTTGTACATTTGTAAAAAAGCTTCCTGAGCAGCATCTTCAGCCATTTTGACATCGCGTAATACAGAATAAGTAATTTTGTAAATTTGCTGACTGTATGTATTTACAAATTGACGGAACGCATCTTCGTTACCTTGGCAAATCCGCTGGATTAATACCTCTTCTTCAATGACTCTCCCCTCCTTCCCACAGCAATAGACGTGCCCGATAACAACTACCCCTGCATTTTTTTATAAAAATATTAAAAAGAACCGCACTGACTTTAGCGATGGGCTAAAGCAATGCGGTTCTCTCCTGAACGATCTATCTTCCGCCATTGCGGAATTTTTGTGTATAGTTCTTAACATCCTGAGCGTTCTTGACCCGGTTGCGGGCCCATTCCAGCAATATTCGATCAATATAACGGAAATGAACCTTTCCTGCAAATACAGATTCCTTCAGTGCTAACAGAATCAGCTCTTCAGGGTACCGATCTTGATCCACCCAACTGGATATCGTCTCACACTCCATTGGAGATAGCGGACGCCCGAATTCCTTTTCGAAAATACTGAACAGATTTCGGCTTTCCTCTTCAACTCCAAGTTGAGAAGGAGATGAGGTGGGAGTTCCGAATCCCCCCCCTGATGCAGCCCGGGGAGCCGACGTTGCATAGCCCCTCAGGTGCTTATCTTGCTCATGTTCTTGCACAACTGTCGCTAGATAAGCACCTAGCTTTCCGTATAACCCTGAGAAGTTGTAGCGTTCATAATGAATATCTCTTAGTTCATCGTTGTCTCCATCGATGCTAATAAAACCTTCCTTCATGAGCTTCTGCAATTCTCCTGCTAGAACAGATATGCTACGGCCTGTTACGACCTGAAGCTCCTCAAGAGAAGGGAAGTCAATCCCTTCCACCTGCCTGAAAGAAAGCAGATGTATCAGCAGCATAGCTTCACTTCCGCTTAAATTCAGCTTCCGGTAATACTTCAGTAATGCGTAAGGTATGACGGCCATTCCGTTCTCCAGACCGAAGGAGACGCCTTCGCCCCAGGTACTCCATCCTTTGCCGTCCATGAACGCCCCCCTTTGTTCAAATATAAGAACTTATGGGTAAAGACGGTACAGTGTACGTGGGAACGCAATGGTCTCACGTACATGGTCAAGACCACAGATCCAAGCTACAGTACGCTCAAGCCCAAGTCCAAAACCAGAGTGAGGCACAGATCCGTAAGTACGCAGATCCATGTACCATTTGTAAGCGTCCATCGAAAGGTTGTGCTCTTTGAAACGCTCTTCAAGCAGCGCAGGATCGTCGATCCGCTGTGAACCACCAATAATCTCTCCGTATCCTTCTGGAGCGATCATATCCGCACACAGCACGACTTCCGGACGATCTGGGTGTGGCTTCATGTAGAACGCCTTAAATGAAGCTGGGTAATGAGTAATAAATACTGGTTTGTCGTATGCTTCAGCGATTGCTGTTTCATGAGGTGCACCGAAATCATCACCCCAAGCAATATCTTCAAAACCTTTATCGTTCAAGAACTTGATCGCATCGTCATAAGAAATACGTGGGAATGGTGCTTTGATATTCTCCAGTTTGGAAATATCGCGACCTACCGCTTCCAACTCAGCACGGCAATTCTTCAATACGGATTGCACTACGAAGCTAATAAACTCTTCCTGAACTTTCAAGCTTTCTTCGTGATCTGTAAAGGCCATTTCCGGCTCGATCATCCAGAACTCGATTAAGTGGCGACGAGTCTTAGATTTCTCCGCACGGAAGGTTGGTCCAAAGGAATATACACGGCCTAGTGCCATTGCCGCAGCTTCCATATATAACTGTCCGCTTTGTGTCAGATAGGCATCCTCATCGAAGTACTTCGTGTGGAACAAGTTAGTAGTTCCCTCTGCTGACGTTGGCGTCAGAATCGGAGGATCCACCTTTGTAAATCCACTCTCGTTGAAGAACTGTTGGATTGCACGAATAATCTCTGCACGAATTACCAGAACAGCCCGTTGCTTCGACGCACGCAGCCAGAGGTGACGGTGATCCATCAAGAAATCGACGCCATGCTCTTTCGGAGTAATTGGATAATTCTCTGTAAGATGCAGGACTTCAATTCCAGTTACAGTCATTTCAAAACCAGATTGACTGCGAGGTTCCTCGCGAATAATTCCGGTCACATACAAAGAACTCTCCTGTGTGAGGCTCTTAGCTGCATCCCATACCTCTTCAGGCACTTCTGATTTCACTACAACTCCCTGAATATAACCTGTACCATCGCGAAGCTGCAGGAACTGAATTTTACCACTGGAGCGCTTGTTGTTTACCCAACAACCGATAACAACACTCTCTCCAACATGTTCATTCACGTTCTTAATTACACTCTTGTTAGCCATGCCTTCAATCTCTCCTCTAATTTAGCCGTTAATTCCTTGCACAATACGGTGTGTATCACGTGCAATGACAAGTTCTTCGTTTGTCGGAACTACTAGCACTTGTATCTTGGAATCTACCGTAGAGATACGACGTGGATCGCCGGAACGAACTTTGTTAGCTTCAGCATCCAACTCAATACCCAGGAAAGTAAGGTTATTTAGCAGTTTCTCACGAAGCAATGAAGCATTTTCACCAACACCGGCAGTAAATACGATCGCATCTACACCGTTCATGGCAGCCACATATGAACCGATATACTTGCGCAAGCGGTACTCATACATTTCAAAAGCTAACGTGGAATTAGGCTCACCTTTTTCCATACCATCAATAATATCACGCATGTCACTGCTTACGCCCGAAATTGCTAAGAGACCACTATGTTTATTCAACATGGAGTTAACTTCGCCTACGGACAATTCTTCCTTGTTCATCACGTAAGGGACAATTGCTGGGTCAAGATCACCACTACGAGTACCCATCATCAAACCTTCCAGAGGTGTCATACCCATGGAAGTATCCACGGACACTCCACCTTGAACTGCAGTTACACTACCGCCGTTACCGATATGACAAGTAATGATCTTCAGATCTTCCAGCGGACGTTCCAAGTATTCCGCAGCAGCCTTGCTTACGAAGTCATGTGAGGTACCGTGTGCGCCATAACGACGAACTTTATATTTATTGTACAGCACTCTAGGAATAGCGTACATATAAGCTTTTTCAGGCATTGTTTGGTGGAATGCAGTATCGAATACAACAACCTGCGGTACACCCGGCATATTTACTTCAGAAGCCGTAATCCCCATCATTGCTGCTGGGTTATGCAGTGGTGCAAGGTCAAACAATTGACGAATTTTCGTTTTTGCGTCAGCATCCACAAGTGCGGAGGTTTTAAAGAACTCACCACCATGCACTACGCGGTGACCGACAGCATTGATTTCCTTAATGGATTCAATAACGCCATGCTCTTTGTCTGTAAGACAAGCAAGGACTTTACGAATCGCTGTATTATGTTCCAGAATTTCGCTTACTTCTGTCACTTCCGCTTTGCCAGTCGGTTTATGATTCAGAATGGAGGAATCCATTCCAATACGTTCAACCAAACCTTTAGCCAAAACCGACTCATCGGTCATGTTATACAGCTGATATTTCAAAGAAGAACTACCTGAGTTAATAACTAGAATATTCATACACGGTCACCATCCTTGTCGTACTTGAAGAAGCCTTCTCCTGATTTCATACCCAGTTGTCCTGCACGTACCATCTTCTTAAGGATTGTGGAAGGACGGTATTTCAGTTCTCCGTATTCACGGAACATATTTTCGAGTGCAGCAAGTACCGAATCCAGGCCAAATCTATCAGCCATTTCAAGCGGTCCATATTGGAATTGATAACCAATACGCATAGCATCGTCAATATCCTGTGCGGAGGCAACGCCCTCTTGCAGCAGATGCATAGCTTCATTGATAAACAAGCAAATGAGGCGTGATGTTACAAATCCTGGGGATTCATAAATCATTACACCTTTTTTCTCAACAATCTCATCAACAAAGGATTTTGTGTCTTCAAAAGTAGCATCTGAAGTTTTCAGACCACGTACAATTTCAACAAGATCTACTTTAGCTACAGGATATATGAAATGCATGCCGATAACGCGTTCCGGATACATTGTAGAACTTGCAAGCTCAGTCAAGCTGAGTGTTGACGTGTTGCTAGCAAGAATAATGTGATTTGGACATACTTGATCCAGCTGATTTAAAATCTTTTTCTTTTCTTCCAAATCCTCAACAATGGTTTCGATGACCATGTCACAAGAGCTGAGCTCCGCGAAATGTGTCACTTTTTGAATGCGGCTAAGAATCAGCTTCTTCTCTGCTTGAGTGATCGCCCATTTCTCCAGCTGCTTATCTAGACTTGTCTCGATCATTTCGTAAGAGTAGTCCAGTTTCTCTGCGGTTTTCTCCACCAGTAATACATCCAGGCCTTTGGCTGCTAACATTTCAGCAATACCTTGTCCCATTGTGCCACCGCCGATGACACCTATTTTTTTGAAATTCATAAAAAAGTCTCCATCCTTTCAGGTATCTATACTTTTGTATTGTACCTTGTCTGTCGCAAATATTTATAAAGCCCGACATATAATGATATCTTAGCATGCCTGAAAAGTAAAAAAAAATAACCAGCATAAATATTTATGCTGGTAAAAGGACGCTGTCACGAAATTGACATCGAAATTGCTCTCCAGAGAGTACTTCTTCCTTCATTAAAATGTCAAGAGAGTAATCAAATACATTTCGTTGCTTTTCAAGGTGCTCATGTGTGCGAGTCATCAACTCATCCAATATCTTACTATTTTCCTTCATAAGCTCTTCAGTGGTAACCATTTCCAGTTTGGCTATACCAAGTGAAGTTAGACCCGACTTCATCATCGTTTCCACAATATTCAGTGCCTGATCGAAGTCACCTCGCGAACCTGTGCTTCGTCCACCATAATACATTTCTTCAGCCGCCGCTCCACCGAGTGCGATCATAATCTGATCTTCCAAATAATCTTTGGTGTACAAATACTGCTCTTGCTGAGGATTATGTCGCACATATCCAAGTGCTTGCCCACGCGGGGTCAGCGTAACCTGACTGACGCTTCCGGGACGAAGGAGCTCTGCCATAATGGCGTGTCCTAATTCGTGAATTGCGACCCTCTTTTTCTCTTCATGATTTGTTTCTCTATCCGTTTTTTCACCCATCATTACCTTGTCAATCGCCATCGATAGATGCCGTTGCTCAACTTCCGTCAAGTCCTCACGCATCATATAAATCGCAGCCTCATTCATGACACTTTCAAGCTGAGCGCCGGAAAAGCCATAGGCTTCTTCAGCGATTTTGTCGAGGCTTACGTCTGCATGAAGAGGTTTATTCTTAGCATGCAATTCGAGAATCGATTTACGGCCTTTTTTATCAGGCATGTCCACTTGAATATGACGATCGAACCGTCCAGGACGTAGCAGCGCCGAATCGAGCATCTCTTTCCGGTTTGTTGCAGCTACTAGCAGAATACGTGGTGTTTCGTTATTATAAATGCCGTCCATCTCGGTCAACAGCTGATTCAAGGTCTGATCATATTCACGCTGCTGCCCACCTTCACGCTTACCGCCAATTACGTCAATTTCATCTATAAAAATAATAGCGCTTTGCTTGTTCTCCTTAACCGCACGGTTACGAGCATCCTTGAACAAATCGCGAATTCGGCCGGCCCCGACACCTACATACATTTCTACAAATTCACTACCTGATGCAGCCACGAATACGGAGTTTGTGTAATGAGCTGCAGCCCGTGCCATAAGTGTCTTACCTGTTCCTGGAGGACCCGTAAGCAGAATCCCCTTCAAAGGCCGAATCCCAAACTTACTAATCTCCTCATGCCGGATCAAAAAGTCGAGTGCTTCACGAAGCTCTTGCTTCGCATTGTCTTGTCCACCAATTTCTTCAAAAGTGAGCTTAGAAGGTCCTTCCTTCTTGCGTTTCTTCCCAGCACCAGCGTTTACCGTAAGTCCGCCTCGTAAATGAGCAATAATAAGTAGAGCAGTAAGCATTCCAGCTGCTATAACAATTGGGAATATATTAATCCCTAGAAAAGCCATGAAAATAAACAGTACAGGAATAAATCCGAGTAAAATTTCTTTAAGGTACTTAGGCATTATTCCATACCCCCAAGGTCGCAGGTTTTCGCGGCAAAATAATAAATTTACTTTCTTTCCCATTACTCAAGCTGACGTACACATTGTTGTCGTCGATTTCAGTAGATGCTATCACATCTTTATATTGCGAATATTTCTTTTTCAATCCATCAAGTTCAGTAGGTATTATTGTATATTTACGGCTCTCCATGGCTTCAGCTACAGAGAACATCGCTTTATCCCAGTATTCATCCAAAAGTTCACTGGAGTTTTGCTCCAAATCCAGTTTAAGTTTACGTCCATCAATCACTGATTTTCCTTCTTTGGATACGTATGAAACTAGATCACGTAAATTCGTTCCCGGCTGCAGATCAAGTTTCAATGTGACCTCATCGCGGTTAATACTAATATGTGAATCATTTACTCCTTCATATCCGGATACAATCTTTTGAAGTGGTTCCTGTAAAGCAAACTGACGATATAAAAAGAATCCTCCGAACAATAGAGTAGCCGACAGTAGAGACGTTATCAGTACAGGTACAAGACGTAGTTTCAAGAAACGTCCTCCTCTCAAAAATGACAAAATGTAAACAGAATGATCATAAATCATAGCTAGTTGAGAACTCATCAGAGCTTAACTTTCTCATAACACCGTTCTAATTACAAACAGTAGTATATCACAGGTGTATATACGAAATTGAAATAAAGTGTGAAGATATTTAAAATTTTATTTTTTAATTCCTTCCATTTCATTAAATATATTGATTTATTTCGACAAAAAAGGGCCGATATTCATAATAAATCAGGCCTAATTTTTCATGTATTTCTTGTTAAGAATATATTAAAATCACTCTTATAGTATATCGCATTTTATATACTAATAGTATATCATTTGAGTGCTTCCAAACAAAACAAGCGAACCATAAATAGTCCGCTTGTTTCTCCTAAAGTACATTTGTTAAACTTAATGGCTGGGTAAACTGAATCCTTCACCCATTCGAGCCCCATCTGAAAACCGATAAAATTGATAATAATACCGACCGCTTTGTTTATAAAAAAGCTGCCATGCATACTCTCCGTTATATACTCCCGGTAACAACCGCTCAATGCTGATGTCCGGAAGATCGGCTTTTATAATGCTACGTATTTTTGCTTCAGAGGTCCCTTTACTTAGTTCCTCAGCATACACAGCGTCGGCGCCTTCAGCCAACTTCCCGTCTAAAGTAAAGCGAACCCATACCATCAACTCGGTCCCAGCTTCATTCTTCCCTGTTAAGACCCAGTACACCGCATTCTCATCCCACACGGATTTCTGTGCTTT
The DNA here is from genome assembly GCF_037977235.1 of Paenibacillus sp. FSL K6-0276. NCBI lineage: Bacteria > Bacillati > Bacillota > Bacilli > Caryophanales > Paenibacillaceae > Paenibacillus > Paenibacillus sp. FSL K6-0276. Next base: position 4,166,985 of record NZ_CP150276.1, read on the forward strand.
GGTTACCTCTGTCAGACCAGCGCTGGTTTTGGCGACATCCTTTGCGATATCTCGCTCGTTCCATTGATCTTTCATAATATAGGCATAGAACTGGATAAGTCCAAACAGAAGGAGCAGAATCAGAACTGACCCCAGGAGGATCCATTTTTTCCTTTTCTTCAAGGTGCAGCTCCCTTTCTAGTAATATATCTTTTTTGATTATATAACACACCCGTGTGTTTATCCAAAGTTTCATGTCCATCCAACATTATCTAATCATCAAAGCAAGCATAAACGCCTTCGGCGTCCTTATAAGGACGGTAAGCGTTTATGTGAGAAATATAAAGATTTTATAATTGTGCAGCATATAAATACTTATATTTACACAAAAGGCCGTAACTTTTGCAAACGCAGAAAGTTACAGCCTTATAGTTATTCCTTATTATCTTAGACTAGCGCTTGAGCAGCCCCTCAAAGGATTCTTGCGCCTTACGGCGGATAGCTTCCTCATCTAGCGTTACACATTGTCCATGTTTCACAACCTGTTTACCATTCACCCATACATGCTCAACATCTTTGGCACTGGCAGAATAAACGGCATGCGACAATAGATCTGTGTGTGGCAGCAAATGCGGCTGATCTATATCAATGGCGATAAAGTCAGCTTTCATGCCTACAACGAGTCTACCCACATCATTTAAAAAGATAGACTTTGCGCCATACTCCGTAGCCATACGCAGAGCTTCCGGAGCTGGAACAGCCGTAGGGTCACCACTTACACCTTTATGGATGAGCGCTGCAAGACGCATTTCTTCAAACATATCCAAGTTATTATTACTTGCCGCGCCATCCGTACCCAGAGACACCTTCACACCAGCTTTTAGAAGATCCGTAACTCGAGCTACTCCACTAGCCAGTTTCAGATTACTCCCTGGGTTATGAGACACACCTACATTATGACGAGCCAGAATCTCGATCTCTTCATCATTCAAATGAACGCCATGAGCAACAATAGACGGACGTGTGAACATTCCAAGCTTCTCCAGATGCGCTACTGGACGTAGTCCGTAATCCACCACATTTTGCTCCACTTCGCGCTTCGTTTCGGACATATGGGTATGCATCGGTAAATCCAAATCATGTGCCGCCTGTACAAACTTAACAAAGAAGTCCGGTGGGCAGGTATAAGGGGCGTGTGGCGAGATCATCGTCGTAATTCTGCCGTCAGCCTTGCCATGCCAATTGCGTGCAAAAGATATCGCTTCCGCAAGCTTGTGATTCTGAACTTCCACTGGACATAGGCCTATTACGCCTCTCATCAATACGGAACGAATACCTGACAGTTCAACAACCTCAGCCACTCTATCCATATGATCGTACATATCCAGGAAGGTAGTAGTGCCACCCTTTAGCATTTCCAGTACAGACAAGGAGGTTCCCCAGTACACATCTTCTCCGGTGAACTTTTCCTCCATCGGCCACATCTTCTCCTGAAGCCACACCTGAAGTGCTAAATCATCTCCATAACCACGTAGTAACGACATAGCGGCATGACCATGCGTGTTTACTAGACCAGGCATGAACAGCAAACGACTGCCATCAACAACTTGCACACCATCTTCCATCAAAGGCTCTTCTTTTCCTATGTAAGTGATCAAATCATCTTCAATAGTCATATATCCACTCAGAACCGGCTCTTCCGTTCCCGGAGTAAGAAAACGTCCGCCCTTGATAATAGTTTTATTGCTCTTCATGTCCACTTTCTTCCTTTCCGTCTTTCAAATAATAAGCAAGGCTTTGCAAATCCGTTGTAAAATCGGCCGCATGAACCCTGATATTAGGTGGTGTTTTTAGAATCACTGGCGCAAAATTCAAAATCGCCTCAATCCCTGATTCAATGAGGATATCCGCTACATTCTGGGCTTCTGAATCAGGCACTGTAATAATCCCAATTCGAATGCCTTGCTCACGAATCGTCTTGCCTAGCTCCTCCATCGGTTGAACTGTAAGAGAGTTGATTTTCCGCCCAACCTTAGGTGCATATGAATCAAATACAGCGGTGATCTTCATGGTATCCTTCAAATAAGTATTGTAATTGGACAAGGCATGACCAAGATTACCTGCTCCTACCAAAGCCACGTTCAGTTGCTGATCAAGCTTCAAGATATGACGGATTTTCTCGATAAGATAAGATACATCATAACCAATACCTTTTCTACCGAAGTCGCCAAAATAAGCTAAATCTTTACGAATTTGAGCGGGATTCAGATCAAGTTTTTGTCCAAGTTCCTGAGAGGAAACGGTTAATATTTCACGATTCTGAAGATCATTCAAAAAACGCAAGTACACAGGTAATCTGCGAACGACGGCTTCTGATATTTTATCCGATTTCATAATATACCTCCTAAAATAAGTATTACTCTTTTCAAACCCTATCTAAAATCACTTCACCTCGTCTCAATGAAGAGCGGTATTCTGAATACCGCCCTTCATTGTAGAGTGAGTACTTAAACTGAAGACGAACGTTTCAGGAAACGCCTCCGTCCTCCAACCACTCTGCTATACGAGGAACCATTTGATCCGTAAGCATATGCTCCATTTTCGGGCCAGGCAACGAATAAAGGAAATACTTCCCATAGTGAGATTCGATAACCCTAGTATCATAAACAATAACAATACCCCGATCCTGCGCCGTCCGTACCAGTCTTCCAAATCCTTGCTTGAAGCGAATAACCGCCTGAGGAACAGACAACTTCATAAACGGATTCTTCTTCTGGGCTTGTAATAACTCAGACTTCGCCTCCGCTAGTGGGTGATTCGGCGGTTGGAACGGGAGCCTCACGATGGCCAGGCAGGTCAGCGCTTCACCCGGAATATCCACACCCTCCCAGAAGCTGCTTGTACCAAGCAGAACAGAGGCTGCACTGTCTTGAAAACGGCGGATCAGCTTGCTACGGCTGCCACCTTCCACGCCTTGACCTAGCACCGTGATCTCTTGTGAGGCTAGAGCCTCTTTCAGAGGATCATAAACCTGGCGCAGCATCTTATAAGAGGTAAACAGGACAAGCATCCGCCCGCGAGTTGTTACTGCCGCTTCCGCTAGCGACTGAACAAGTGTATCTACAAAACGTGCATCTCCCACACTGCCCTTCACACTAGGAAAATCACGCGGAATAACCAGCAGCGCCTGTTCCCGATACTTAAATGGAGAAGGTAGTAGCGATGTCATCAATCGCCCTTCTTCCGCAGCCTCATTTAATCCAAGATTATCAATCATAAACTGAAAAGACTTATCGACAGAGAGCGTCGCTGAGGTTAACACGATACTCTTCTTCTTGTCGAAGAACAGCTCCTTAAGCTGGGTACTAACATCAACAGGGACGGCATACAGCTGTAGCGATTTGCTGCGGTAATTTCCATTCGCCTCCAGCCAATATACTACATTCTCATCGTTTAATCCCATAAAAAACCGCACTTGCTCACGAATAGAAGCTAAATCCTTAAATAAGCCGCTAATATCGGTAACTAGACTATCTGAAGAAGATTGACCTTCTTGATCGCGCATCTCATTAAGCATTTTATCACCTTTACGGATAATTTCGCTTAATGTCAGATTCATAGTATTCTCTAAAGCAACCAATTCATCCCAATCTTTCGGTTTACGGGCAGGAAGTAAACGCATGACTAATTGTCCAGCTTCCCCCGCTGCTGCATCACTGCGTTCCGGCAAGAGACTGAACAGTTTGTCACTAAGTAGATCCCAGGTTTCTTTTACAGTAAGCAGATCTGGATAGATTCTATCGATGACTCCGCTCCATTCAGAAGCTTCCTCACTGCCTGATGACTGAAGCATTTGGCGAAGAGTAGGGAGTTGGCCATTTCTACTATCCTTGTATAGACGCGATAGTGTATGCGCCACTGTGAAATGCTTCATATGCATGCCTAAATGCTTGCCAGCTACATCCTCCAGATGGTGGGCCTCATCAATAACAAGATGTTCATAAGCCGGAAGTAGCTGGTGACCAGCCTTAACATCTGCGAAGAGCTTGGAATGGTTCGTAATGACCACGTCTGCAATACCAGCTTCATGCTTAGCCCGGTGATAATAACACTTGCGGAACCATGGACACGAACGACCCAGACAGGAATCGGTATCGCTTGCGACCGTCTCCCAGAAATCACCGCCACGACCGCTTAAATTGAGCTCTTCATCATCTCCAGATTCACTTTGGGTCAGCCATACGATCATCTGAGCCGCAGTAAGTGCATCTTCCCTTGGGCTAATAAAGTCTTTTTTGTTAATTTTATGTTCAAACTTACGTAGACACAAATAATGCCCTCTGCCCTTAAAAATTGCAGCTTTAAATGGAAAAGGAACTACCTGCGTTAACAAAGGAATATCTCGCTCCCGCAATTGGTCCTGCAGATTAATGGTATGAGTGCTGACCATGACCTTTTGATCGGTGCGAACGCTCTGATAAATAGCCGGCAACAAATAACCGAGTGATTTACCGGTTCCTGTTCCCGCTTCGATCAGTAGATGTTTGTCTTCGGCGAGTGCCGTAATCACCTCATTGATCATAATATCCTGAGCTTCTCTGCTTTCATACTGTAGTAAAGTGTCTTTAAGCCGTTTGGTTACTTCATCCATATAATCTGTAAAAGATAAATTCTCTAACGGATTCGCAGCATGCTCATCTCTAGGAGGGGCTAACTCATTCCAGTCTCCCACAGCAAGCGCTAATTGACGATAAAATGTCAAATCACCTTCAGGTTGAAGCGTCTCCGCTTCCCGTTCTCGCAGCAGACCATCAAAATACCAGCCCAGATCACTGTCCTCTTCGGTAAACAGCTCACAGAGTCTTTGGATCGTAAGCAGTGGCAGACTGTAAAGCTCCTCCAGACACTTTAACAGCACAAGAGCAGTCGCCAGTGCATCACTATCTGCCTGATGCGGGCGATCGTGTGTCACTCCAAAATGTGCACTGACCGATCCTAGTTGATAGGATGTGAGAGAAGGAAAGCAAATTTTCAGAAAATCAATCGTATCCAAAATCCGCCCTTGAAATGGTAAATACCCACATCGATCTAAAGCGTTTTGTAAAAAATGGAAATCGAATGCGACATTATGCCCTACAAGCACTACATCATCCAGCAGCGGAACAAGCTCCATCATCATCTCATCCAGCTCAGGTGCATCCTTTACATCATCGTCGGTAATCCCCGTCAGACCAGTTATAAAAGGAGGTATCGGCGTTCCGGGCTTGACGTAGGAACCATATACCCGGGAGATGGACCGGTCTTCTTCTATAATTGCAAGGCCAACCTGGATAATTTCACCCACGGATTGGGTTCCCGTTGTTTCAAAATCAAGCACGGCAAATTTCATTATAATTCTATTCCCTTTCAATTGAGACTCTTAATCAGCATAACAGAAGTTGCGAAAAAAGGCGATGCACACCACTGGTTCAGGGGATGCATCGCTTGAATGAAAATGCGGAATAATAAACCGTAAACGAAATATTTTACAACAATGAAACAAGCTGATTTCCGAAATGAAGCTTTCCTCCTCGGCGGCGGCAAACTTCCAAATTAACGGTTGGTTCAGGAAGTGCCGGGTCAAGTTGCAAAGAAAGGCCAAACAGCTCCTGCGCTTCATTGAAACGTTCCTGAGATGCTCGTATGCAGCCTAAAGCATTGTAAACCATTGCTTTCAGCTTGGTTTCCCGTATCAAACTGAGCATATGGTTCAGATGACTCCAAGCAGTTTCCCCATCCCCTTCCTGTAGGTAAGAGATGGCTAAATACAATCGAGCAGCCAAACTATCCGGATATTGCACAATAACTTCTTTAAACTGTTCAATACATTTTCCATACATCAAGAGCTTATAATACCCCTGACCTCTTACAAAAGTATCCATGCACAGCTCGGGCGCTTCCTGCTCTGGCACTTCCTCTTCGACCACTGATGTAATATCCACACTTTCGCGAAAGTGACTAAGCTTTTCAGCAAAAGCCAGCCATTCATCCATCACTTTATCGCTTAGTCTATGCAGCATATTATAATTGCATAAAAGCTCATTCCGGCGGACACCCTCCGCTGTAGGGTAATCTGTTACGATCTCCTGAAGCACCTTGTTCATTTCAGCAAACAAATGTTGAAACATGGGCTATCCCCCCTTACTGAAGATGAAATCAGTTCAGCTTGCCTGACTTCATTTTCTGCGAGATCGGGGTCTTTCATCCCTGCCATTCATTACATGGCGTAAGTCCATTAATTAAGCGATTGTAGCATGCAATTCATGGTCAGCCAGTTTCACGGGTCTGTTATTCTCATCCACGAATACCACCGTTGGCTTATGCGACGCCAGCTCTTCCGAAGACAACATCGCATACGAAATGATAATTACTGTATCTCCCGGATGAACGAGACGAGCGGCCGCACCATTCAGACAGATCACTCCGCTTCCGCGAGGCCCAGGAATGACGTATGTTTCTAAACGTGAACCATTATTGTTATCCACGATCTGCACTTTTTCATTCTCAAGAATATCTGCCGATTCCATTAGATTCTCATCAATGGTAATACTGCCCACATAATTCAAATTAGCTTCCGTCACTGTCGCGCGGTGAATTTTGGATTTCATCATATGTCTAAACAAGAGCGGCAACCTCCTTTGGAATAAATACATTATTGTCAATCAAGCGTGTTCTGCCAAACTTCACAGCAAGCGCTATAATAATTTCCCCATCTACATCCGTTAATAGAACTTCGTCCTCCACGCCTTCCAGATCAGGGAATGTCAGTATTTCCGCATAATCAATTACCGCTAAAGGCGAGCTGGAAATTACCGATGTCAACAATACCCGTACTTCAGCAACTGTTCTTACTTTTCCCTCTTCGATGCACTGACGTGCCTCACGCAGAGAACAGGATAAAACCAGCGCCTGACTACGTTCCTCTGGAGACAAGAATACATTACGTGAGCTAAGTGCAAGTCCATCCGCTTCACGAACGATAGGGCAAGGAACAATTTCAACATTCATATTCAGATCGGACACCATTCGGCGGAGCACAGCGACCTGCTGAGCATCCTTCAGCCCAAAGAAGGCATAATCCGGCTGTACGATATTGAAGAGTTTATTAACGACTGTTGTTACACCGTTAAAATGCCCAGGGCGAGAAGCCCCACAGAGCCTAGTGGTAAGCTCTGATACCGAGACAGAAGTCCGAGTCGGCTGCGGATACATTTCTTCCACGCTGGGGATAAATACAATATCGACACCTTCGCGTTCCGCCAGCTCCAAGTCACGGTGCTCATCGCGCGGATAGGAATCATAATCCTCATTCGGTCCGAACTGAAGTGGGTTCACAAATATGCTCATAACCACCGTGTTGCTCATTTCTCCTGCCCGGCGAAGAAGACTGGCATGTCCCTCATGTAAATATCCCATCGTTGGAACAAACCCAATCGGGGTATGCCCACCTTGTCTCATATACTCCAAAGCTTCGCGTAGCTGCTCAATGCTTCTAACGACTCTCATCTTATTCCCCTTCCTTTCCGGCACCACCGTATAAAGATTCCAGAACTGTTTCATCTGCATTAAACACATGGCCTTCATCTGGGAAGGAACGATCTTTCACTTCTTTCACATATTGGCTGATACCCTCACGGATTAGGTTCCCCACATCCGCATATGTTTTGACAAAACGTTTCTCACGGTAAGGTGATGCATAACGAAGTAAATCATGGAACACCAATACCTGTCCGTCACAGTAACGGCCTGCACCGATCCCAATCGTTGGGATGCTAAGCGCCTCAGAAATCGCTTGTGCTACTTCTTCTGTTACCAGCTCCAGTACCACTGCAAAAGCACCCGCTGCTTCAAGAGCCTTAGCTTCATTCATCAGACGCTGAGCATCCTTGGCATCCTTGCCTTGAATACGGTAACCACCAATCATATTCACCGATTGGGGAGTAAGTCCAATATGACCAAGCACAGGAACTCCCGCAGCTACAACAGCAGCTACAGTCTCACAAATCTCGAGACCGCCTTCCATTTTGACGGCATGAGCCCGGCCTTCCTGCATCAGTCTGCGCACACCCCGCAGGGTCTCATCTATACTTCCGTGATAGGTCATAAATGGCATATCTGCCACGATAAAAGTATTCTGAGCTCCCCGGGTTACTGAACGAGTGTGGTAGACCATATCGTCAATCGTAACGGGTAAAGTTGTATCATATCCAAGTACCACGTTTCCCAGGGAGTCACCCACCAGAATAAGGTCGATACCGGCTTCTTCAGCAAGTTGAGCTGATGGGTAATCATAAGCGGTCAACATGCTTAATCGCGCACCATCTGCTTTCATTTTTTTCATTTTTACAATATTTAGCGCCTGTTTGTTCGCCATTTCTCTCTTCATCCTCCTTTTTGAAATTACATCCCCGTAAAAATCGCAACAAAAAAACCTTTTAGCAAATATTTGCTAAAAAGGTCCGAAGGGCAAAAAAGAGTCACTCGCGATCGTCCCTTCTGTCTCGGTCCTTACGGCTCAGAGCAGAATCCAACGTAACCGTCAACGCAGTTATGAAGGTAATTCCAATAACAAAAATATAATAAGTTCAACAGATCAAGAGTACAGTTCGCTAAACGATACCGCCTCCGACCCATAGTATATCAAAAAGGACTCGGAATTACACGAAAAAAATATGACAGGGGATGACACCCTTGTCATATAAAAAAGATTTATAAAAGCTCAATTTCACCTGAACACACGCTAGAAATCTCCCCTGAGCTGTCTTTAAGGAGTAGTCCGCCTAAGTTATCCAGACCTACCGCCACACCTTCAGAGCGTCCCTGAGGGCTATTCAGCGCGATCTGACGACCCAAGGTAACCGACATCGACTCCCACAGCTCTTTGATAGGCTTAAAACCTTGCTTCATGTACAGATTGTAATGCATCTCCAGCTCATCCAATACCGCTCTTACCAGCTCCGAACGGTCAACAGGAACACCGCCCCGCTGAATCCGAAGTGAAGTGGCTAATTCCTTCAGATGTTCAGGATAATCTTCTTCTGTCATGTTCGCAGAAATTCCAATCCCAGCGATGCAATAATGAAGCTCCCCTTCTCTTAGCGAAGATTCGAGCAAAATTCCACATATCTTACGACCGCCCGCAAGTAAATCATTCGGCCATTTAATGCCGGCATTTACTCCGGTTACTTGGCGAATCGCCTTACAGACGGCAACCCCAGCCAACAGTGTTAACTGAGGGGTTTGTAACAGAGGTAACTTCGGCCGCAACACTATACTCATCCAAATCCCTTTGCCACGAGGAGAGAACCATTTCCTACCCATTCGCCCCCTAGCACCGGTTTGTTCTTCGGCGATCACGGTTGTACCCTCCGGTGCACCGCTTTCTGCCAATCCTTTGGCTTCTTCCTGAGTGGACACGACAGTATCCAGGAGCTGAACTCTGTCTATCCAATTCGAATTGGAAGCTTCTTGCTTCAATTCGGTCAGCGACAGCGCCTCATCATAGCTCATGTCCATCCATCCTTTTTGCTTCAAGCAGCAATAATTGTTTATCGTTCAATAGATCACCTGAAGCAGCAGCTTGCAGGAGTGCATTTAGCATTTTGCCAACCCATGGGCCCGGACGTTTGTCCAATGCCTCCGCCAGCTCATTGCCTGTAACTGCAAGCTCCGAAAGGCTAGTCAGCGGCATTTGCGTGATCCACTCTCTTGCCGCTTGTAAATGGATCAGGCCATTTACAAGCTCTGGCGCCGCTGGGGTGTTGACAGCGGGCGAGATCTTTGAGAACGCTGGGATACTGACAGCGGGTGAGTCTTTCGAGTCCGCTGGCGAGGTCGCAGCGGGAAGGGCAGCTGCTGGCAAGATGGCCAGCAGCGAGAGCCACCCTTCGGCGGCTTCCACGCCGAAGGACAGCACGGCGGCGATCCAGCGCCGCCGTAGTAGATCCGTGCCACCCGGTTCCCCCGGCGGCACTGCTTCAAGGGCAGCGGTCCAAGCTTCGCGGACCCGCAGCACCTGGACGACGCCGGTCCGCGTCGTCCCAGAGAACGTCCATGCCCGCAGCAACTCATCGGCCTCTTGGGCCGACTGCTTCAGGGCATGGAGGAGAAGCGCCCACCGTAGGCGGGCGCTCTCCAGTTCCCCGATCGCGGCCGTAAAGGCGGCAGCAGCCGCCATATCGGTTCCGGTCCAGGGGAACGGGGCTTTGCCGCGCGCAAGTAGATCGCAGCGCGCAAGCATAGCAAGGCCGCGCCGAGGATGCGGTCCTTCAACAATGCGTTCCAGCTCCGCGCGGACACGCTCCACAGCAATATGCGCCAGCTTATCCCGCTTACGCAGTAGCCCCCTCCACGTATTCTTGGCGATGGAGAAATCTAACACCGATGCGAAACGAACGCAGCGAAGCATGCGAAGCGCATCCTCATCGAACCGTTCCTCTGCATCACCCACACAGCGGATCACACGGAGAGCTAGATCCTTCTCGCCTCCGAAAGGATCAATTAGGTCTCCACCCCGCCCGCAGCATATAGCATTGATCGTAAAATCACGACGACGAAGATCTTCCTTCACATCGCTTACGAATACAACATGATCCGGACGACGATGATCGACATAACCACTTTCTGTTCGGTATGTCGTCACTTCAAACCCGTGCCCATCTTGAAGCACGGTGACCGTCCCATGTGCTAGTCCTGTCGGAACACTGCGTGCGAAGATGGCTATCACTTCCTCCGGCACTGCTGAAGTAGTAATATCCATATCATGCACTGGCCTACCTAATAGCTCATCGCGAATGCATCCTCCGACCCAAAAAGCCTCATGGCCGTTTTGAGTTAACTCGAAAATCACATTTTTCGCCGCAATAGCCATAGCGGAAGGCGCCATTTTCCATTCCATTACGAACTCCTTACCCCCTGACTGTATCCAGTCTAGGTACCTTGCGCCCCAGCACACGGTAATAAATATCCTCATACTGACTTGTAATCGAATCCTTACAGAAATCTTTGCAAGCCGTTTCCAGACAAGCTTGTCTGAACTGCTGCACCATGCGATCATCCGATAGGAGTTTAATGGCATATTCCGCCATAGTCGTTGTATCACCAATCGGGGAAATGAATCCTGTCTTGCCATGCTCTATAAGCTCTGGGATCCCTCCGGTTTGAGATCCTATAGTCGGTACGCCACACGCCATCGCTTCCAGTGCAACCAGACCAAAGCTTTCCTTCTCTGAAGGCAACAGTAACAGATCAGCCAACGAAATAACCTGAGCGATCTCATCCTGTCTTCCTAAAAAGCGCACTTTATCTTCCAGACCCATTTCGCTAATCTTAGCTTGAATCTTAGGAAGATCTGGCCCTTCGCCAACAAGCAGCAGACGTGAAGGTATTTCACGATTCACTTTAGCAAATATATCCACCACATCGCTTACCCGTTTAACCGGGCGGAAGTTACTGATGTGCATTAGGATCTTCTCCTCAGGAGAAGCAAAATCTTCCCGCAGATTGGATACATCCCGTGGGTAATAGACACGATGATCCACAAAGTTATAAGTGAGATCGATCTCGCGTGTGATATCCAGCACTTCTCGTGTTTCTCTAATGAGATCCTTCGATACAGCTGTAACCGCGTCACTTTCATTAATTCCAAGACGGATTAGGTCTTTTAGAGATTCGTCCTGTCCTAGTACCGTAATATCAGTTCCATGTAAGGTAGTTACAACCTTTATATCATTACCAAGCATCTGCTTGGCAAGGAAAGCACAAACAGCGTGCGGAACAGCATAATGAACATGGAACAGATCCAGATTCTGCATTTTGGCAACCTGAGCCATCTTAGTAGCAAGTGCTAAATCATAAGGAGGATATTTGAATACATAATAATCGTTAACCTCTACCTCATGGTAAAATATATTTTTTTGAAACTTCCCTAACCGGAACGGAATACTATGTGTAATAAAATGAACTTCATGTCCCTTCTCGGCCAAGAGTTTTCCTAATTCAGTCGCTACTACGCCTGAGCCGCCAAGAGACGGATAACAGGTAATGCCTATTTTCAAACGATCCATATTCCGTCCCCTTCTTCACTTTATGAAGTATGATCCCCCGCAGCAAACAGATCTACTACATAAGGAACTTTTGTTGCAAACCCTTCTGCATAGGAAATGAGTCTCCGCTGTCCAAGCAACATGTCTCTGGAACGAACACGTTCAATGTAACCTTCCGTTAGTGGTGTAGATACAGCATCGGCACCTGGCGGCTTTGTGAACTGGGAGCGATAGCAGGACAACGCCTGTTCCTTCACCCCATATTGTTTAGTAACATCTACAATAAGATCCGTACGTCCTAAATCATTTATAAAATAAAAAAACAACTGTGGAGCCGGAACTGCTGGCTTGTCCGGCATAAATTTACGTAGTTTGGCATTAAAGACAGCTTCTTCTACCAGCTTACTGCATGCAATATGATCAGGATGACGATCTTCCCAATAAGGAGCAAAAACAATCGCAGGAGCAAACCGTCGAATTTCTGCTGTCACAGCTGCCACATGCTCTTCCGTAATAAAAAGCCCTCTGTCAGATAGACCTAAATTTGTCCGCACCGATACGCCAAGCAGATCAGCAGCTTGCTGCGCCTCTTCCTTGCGTAGCTCTACAGTACCGTTCGAGGACATTTCCGCAGCCGTTAAATCGCACAGACCCACTTGAAGTCCTGCAGCGGTATGTTTCGCAATCGTTCCTGCCATACCGATCTCAGCATCGTCCGCATGAGCTCCAAATACAAGAATGTCCAGCTTCATTCATCAACACCTGGTTTGTATTTATGTACTAGTTCACGCCAGGCAAAATCACCACGGTCAATCGCCTTCACCAGCACCTCAGCAGTTGCGATATTCGTAGCTACAGGTATACCGTATACGTCACATAGACGAAGTAAAGCCGTAATATCCGGCTCATGCGGCTGTGCCATTAATGGGTCGCGCAAGAAAATAATAAGATCCAATTCATCCTGTGCTACCATTGCGCCTATTTGCTGATCTCCACCTAAGGGTCCTGACATATAGCGATGAATTTTTAAGTTAGTCACATCCATGATCCGTTGGCCAGTAGTCCCCGTAGAAAATAGTTCATGACCTACAAATACATGCTCATAGGCTAATACAAAATTTACAATTTCATCTTTTTTACGATCATGTGCAATAAATGCGATCTTTAACATGGTGTTCTCTCCTGTCTATTCTATAAAGTGCTCAAATCCATAGATCAAGCCGGTATATCCCATTACCTTTTGAATCCCCATCTTAACACCTGGCATATATCCTGCTCGCTCATAAGAATCATGCCGGATTTTTAATGATTGTCCGAACCCGCCAAAAATCACTTCTTCTTGAGCAAACACGCCAGGAAGACGGACACTATGTATCCGGAATCCATTATAATAACCTCCACGGGCACCTTCAATGGTTTCTTCTTCATTAGGGTTGCCTTGTCGAAGTTCTTCCCGTACTTCTGAAATCATCTCTGCCGTTTTGATTGCAGTTCCGGATGGAGCATCCAGCTTCTGGTCACCATGATACTCGATAATCTCCAGATGTGGGAAGTACTTTGAAGCTTGGGCCGCAAATTTCATCAAAAGAATAGCCCCTATGGAGAAATTCGGAGCAATGAGTCCGCCTATCCCCTGGTCTTGACACTGCTTGTCCAGTTCCACAATTTGCTCCGGTGTGAATCCGGTTGTACCGATAACCGGACGCACTCCATATTTAATAGCTAGCGCTGTATTCGTATAAGCTGATTGCGGTGTAGTGAAATCAACCACAACATCTCCGTTGCTTCCCGCGAGGGCAGCCTCAAGATCTGAAGTTACAATGACTCCTGAGTCTTCCAGACCTACTAGACGACCTGCGTCAATATCCATCGTTGAACGATCTACCGCAGCTGCTAGCTCCAACTCTTCGTCCTGCAGCACAAGTTTAACAACCTCTTTACCCATTCTCCCGCCTGCGCCGGATACGATAACTCTGATCTTGTTGCTCATATCTTTTCATCCTCGCTTTCACTGGTTATATAGTTATTGCATATACGATTGTATGGATTTCTGAAGGTCTACCATCAATTCTCGCAAACCAGAATCATCCGGATGTAAAGATATCACTTCTTTCAAGGCAGCCATAGCCTGCATATGTTCATTCACCCGACTATGAGCGATGGCAAGCCATACATAAGCATCCCCATATAATGGATCAAGGGTGATGGCCTCTTTAAGCAGCGTAATCGGATGATATGGGTTGCGAGTTTTGTTATCTTCATCTTCTATCAACCGCTTAGCTTCTTGAACATGCATCATAGCTTGCAGATGCTGTAGATGGAGACTATACTCAGGTTTGCTGCCATCTAACTTCATAGCGGCCTGAGCATGAACTAAAGCTTTATCTAGCATACCACTGCGGGCATACGTAATGGAACAACGATATCTGACTTCAGCATCAGCCGGACTTGCTGCAATCGCGGCCTCAAAGCAAACAATAGCTTCTGCAAAGTCACTACGCAATATAGAGCGGTAAGCTTCTCTTACATAATCTCTTTGATCCATATACACACCATCCTCACAGCTAAATCCCGTTCGTTTGGTACAGCATATGTTTTAGAGGCCTAATCGGTGTCTTTTGGCGTCCAACGCCCCGCGTCTCGGGTATTGAACTTATGCATGACCTTATTATGCGCTTCTGTCAGATCTATCCCAAGAGAATTTGCAAAACAAACGGTAATAAACAAAATATCTCCCAGTTCAAGCTCAATAGAATTCTCGGCCTCATCAGACTTCTTCGGCTTCTCACCGAATTCATGATTGACTTCCCGGGCCAACTCTCCGACTTCCTCGGACATTCGGGCCAACATAGACAGCGGACTGAAGTATCCTTCTTTAAACTGCGATATATAAGCGTCTACTTCACGCTGAATGTCACCAAGACTTCTGTCCATAAAATGTATCTTCGCCCCCTCTATTTATCTTGCCTTCTGTTTGCCCCTATGTTATCGTAAAGACGTTTTGAAGACAAATCTTTTTTGAATATTTTAACACCTGCAAGAAAAGGTATACTTATTATAGGAAAAGAAAAACTGCCTTAACAGGGCGTAACGAGGGATTCTATGAATTCAGACAAGGTAATCAAAATTAGCAAAACAGTTGCTCCCATCATGCTCGGAACCGCAGTATATGCATTTGGACTACTGTATTTCATCATTCCCAGTCAACTAATGGAAGGCGGCGTAACGGGAATCACACTACTCCTTAATTATGCCTTTAACATTCCGATCTTTTTAACAACTCTGCTGATCAATCTCCCATTGTTTCTGCTGGGTTGGAAAGTCCTAGGCGGCCGTCAAATTGTGTACACAGGTGTAGGGATCGGGTTTTTATCCTTTTTCTTGTGGATCTTCGAAAGATTGATCTCTGCTGGATGGATTGTGCCGTTCAGTACCGAACATGACTTTATTCTTGCTGCGCTTTACGCAGGGGTAACGCTTGGAACAGGGCTTGGAATTGTATTCCGTTTTGGTGGCACTACAGGTGGCGTAGATATTGTCGCAAGAATTCTAGGACGGAATTTCGGCTGGAGCATGGGGCAGATTATCCTGGCTATCGACATTTTCATTATCGGCTCTTCTATCTTCTATATTCCCAAAGAAAAAATACTATACACACTCGTTGCAGTGTTCATCGCCTCGCGTGTCATCGATTTTATCCAGGAAGGCGCCTATGCCGCAAAAGCTTTTACAATCATCAGTGATGAGGCACCCCAAATCGCTGATCTAATTACAGCAGAATTAGAACGAGGAGTAACGCTCATCCCCGCAATCGGTGCGTATTCCAAGCAAGCCAAGCATATGGTATACTGCGTGGTTTCTAGACAGGAAATTCGCCGTCTTAGTCTACTGGTCAAATCGATTGATCCGCACGCATTCGTAATTATCAGCGATGTACACGATGTACAAGGCGAAGGATTTAGAGAAACGTAAATAAAAAGGAGCGAGGACTCTTCCCCGCTCCTTTTTGTTATTTATCCAACCATTTCGCTAAATTGGCTTGATGTTCTGATCTTCTCCACGGTACTTACGGTAGCCCGCATAAGCTAATACAGCGATAATAAAGCTTGCGGCTAGCCCTCCCCAAATCCCGAATTCTTGCGATGCCAACGGTAATGATAAAGCCGGTTCATCCTTCTCTTTTCCGAACATCACCCGTACCGCATCCTGACCGTAAGATACAATTTCAAGTAACCGGGTCCGTTCAATTTTTTGTGAGGAAGAAGAAATGCCTGCTGCATAAGAGAGCCAAGAATCAAAAGCATTTACAACTTCAGGTTGCCGGGAGACTATCACCGCTGGCCGGATATTTTCGTACCTGCTCTGCAGCCTCTCTACAGACGCTTTCCATCCTACTAGATCATTTGCAGCACCACTTTGCTCCATCGCATTTAGGTCCTCACGGATTAGCTTATAATACTGAAGCCAAATAGGCTGCCCGGGTTGATTCAGACTGTTGGCGGCTAGTCGTAACTTGGTGGCTGTAGCCTCCAATTGCTGCTGAGATACTTTTGCGCTTGCCACAGCAGCCTTCAGGTCCAGAACAACCCCTGACAACGCATTAATACCCTCCACAGAGGTCATTCCTTCAAAGGAAGAGGACACAAAGATCCTGGAGATCTCTTCAGTCTCTTGACGGACCTTCATCACATCCCCTTCCAAAACATACCCATACAATGCCTCAGCGGCTTGTTCTAGCTGCTGTGCTCCAGTCTTTCCACTCATCACTGCCAAACCGTTGCCCGAACTAACGTCGGCACTTTGCTTTGAAACATTACCAGAACCTTCACCAGCATCCCCTTGCGCTGCTGAAGCTTTTACAACACCCATGCTGGTCATTAGCCAGCAGAATACTAGAACAACCAACACATAATATCTCCCGCGGAGCATGAGACATCCCCCTCCTACCTAAGAAGAAACGACGTTGTCGTTTTTAAAGACGATATTCGTTTCTCGTAAAATTATAAGGATAAAGTATAGTATAAAACTTATACTTCTTATAATTCTAAATGTATGGCAGGAGGACAAGGGTTAGAACTGCTTACTATCGTCTATTCTTAAACTGATAGATTGACTCTTCTGGTCTTTGTCTTCTACTAAATAACCAAGCAGCAACAACACTAAACACCGTAAGTGCCATTGTGAAGTATTGCACCTGGGTAACATCATCATTCAGTACAGAAGGTAACCATGGGTATATGCCGTAGGAATAGTCCAGCATATCGTTAGCAAGGGTCCAGAACAGTGCTAGCGGAATCATTTTACGGAAAGAAAAGAATCGTGCATAAATCAAGGCTTCTACTGCCATCCCCAAATGGGAGATAACCAGCATCCAATCTTTCCAGACTATAAGATCTCCTTGATAACTTCCTGCAAAAATAATACTTACCGCCCAAATCCCATACTTCACAGACGTCACTACCGCTAACGCTTCAATAAGTTCCCTTACGTTGTTTCCAGTATAGCTTTTTGGAGGAAAGAGCATCAGCAACAGAGCCAAGGTAAAGAACAAGCTTGCAGTTGGGCTATCCGGAACAAACGGAAGTAGCCACAGTGGATAATTGGCCGCTGTAAATTCCAGTTGATCTCCATACCATATGTAGCCATAAATTGTACCGAGAAGATTTACGATAAATAACAACCCAATGATTCCTCGGTGCTTAAACAGTTTATCAAACCTATGAACTGACATACAGATTATTAACCTCCCAGGTAGTGGCAACTTTACATTTAGACATACAAAAACCTGACCGCATGCTCGATCAGGTTTTGCGTTATTATTATTTTACTGTTCGCTTTTTTGTTTGGCAAGCCAGCCTGCCAAGGTATCGATATCCTGTTCCGAAAGACCAGCCCCCAGAGCGGTATCATACATTTTCGGCATCTGCCCTTGACCCTCTTTTATAATAGTAAGGATTGCTTCTTTATCAAGGGTGTCCCCAACGCCGCGAAGTGAAGGTCCACCTGCCCCTTTCAAATCCGCCGCATGACAAGAGATACAAGTAGCTTGCTTAAAGAGCCCCATGGCAGGATCATCTTTGTCCACAATCGCTACTTCCTTAGCTTTAACTGCACTGGAGGTTGGAAGGCCCTTCGCCTTATTCTCCGCCGCCTTCTCTTCCCGCTGAACATCTTCAGGAATTTGGCCGGTTTCAGCCATTTCATGTTTGTATTCAGTCCAAGCCGTATTCGTTAAGTACACAATCGCCGCAAGTGACAAGAACATTAAAGATGAAGCAATAGGTCTACGATAGAAGCGACGTTCTTTACCCGTATCGAGAAAAGGAGCCAACAAAAGCGAACCAAAAGCTACACCAGTTACTCCTAATGTACCCAGAACGATATAATCACCAGAAGCATAAGGAAGCTTCAAATACTGATAAAGAAACAAGAAATACCAGTCAGGAATTGGGATAACCGTAGCACTCGCATTCGCAGGAAACCCTAGTGGCGCTGGCTCTGAAATAGTAAGCACTAATATTCCTACAAGTACAACGACGCCAACCATCCATTCTTTCAGTAGAAAGTTAGGGATAAAGGCTTCCGATTTACCAGGATAGGCTGAATAATCCGGAGGTGTAATAAATCCGTTCCCTCTGCGAACCCTGGAATCACCGACGTATACAACCTTTTCCTTAGAATTGTTTCCATGTGCCATCCGTATTCCTCCTCTCTCAGTTTAACTTACAACGGTCCAGAAATCCCTTGTCTGCGGATCATAATAAAGTGTCCTACGAGCAGACTAAGAAGCACCGCTGGGAGGAAGAATACATGTAGTGCAAAAAACCGAGTTAACGTTTCTGCACCAACAATCGTACCGCCTTGCATAAGTTCTTTCAGAACGGGTCCCATCACTGGAACAGAGTTGGCAATTTCAAGTGTAACCTTTGTCGCAAAGTAAGCTTTATTGTCCCAAGGCAATAAGTAACCCGTCAAGCCGAGCCCCAACATTACGAAGAAGATGAGCATTCCAACCACCCAGTTCATCTCACGTGGAGCTTTGTAAGAGCCTGTAAAGAAAACGCGCATCGTATGAAGGAACATCATAACAATAACTAGACTGGCGCCCCAGTGATGCATTCCGCGGACAATTTGTCCAAAAGCAACACTAGATTGTAAATATTCAACACTAGCATAAGCATTTATAATGTCTGGTACATAATACATTGTTAAGAACATACCCGATAAAATCTGAATCACTGTAATAAAAAAGGTCAGTCCGCCAAAGCAATACACAAACGCAGAGAAGTGATGGGCCGGGTTAACATGCTCAGGAACCTCGTGATCGGCCACGTCCCTCCAAATTGGCGTAACATCCAAACGTTCGTCAATCCAGTTATAGACATTTTTAAACATCAGAATCTACGCCTCCTCACTAGCTACTGTATTAGGCACAATATCTCCTAAAAGAACCCACCCGTTATCAAATTTCGTTTTATACTGGTCAAGCGGTTTTGGAGCAACTTCGAGATTCTTGCCGAGCTTCGTGTAACGCGCACCGTGGCAAGGGCAATGATATTCGTCCGGATAAGCCTTATCATTGTTCCATCCGACCGTACATCCCAAATGTTTACAAATGGGTGAAAGCGCATAAATATCACCCTTTGCGTCTTTACGGATCCACGCAGTCAGTGTTGCTGTGCTGTCGTACCATCCATCCTTCTGTTTCAATTCAAAAGTAAACTCTTGGGGCTCTTCGGTGATTTTGCTTATTTCAGCAACCTTGATGAAATCTCCTGCGCCCTTCTTATGTAATATTGGGTCCACGACAAAACGGACCATTGGGAGAATTGTACCTGCCCCCATAAAAGCAGTAGCGCCACCTAGTGTGTAGGTCAAAAATTGCCTGCGCGACATCTCTTTACGGCTGGGTGGTTGTTCAGGCCAAATATCCTGTTGTTCATTATGGCTGCTCATACTGTTATATAACCCCCTTCTCAAGATATAAGAAAGTATCTAGTGGTGTCCGATCAGAGATGCCTTACTATAAATAATCCGTTTTCAAATCTTTTCAATGAAATACATCACATACCAATTCGATTCAACCTAATAATAGCTTAGGCTCCAAAACCCGTCAAGAATATTGTCTAATTTGTGACAGGCCAAAAAGTGATTTTTACCTTTAATTGTTGATTTTCTGTCACATTTAAACGAGGTTCATCGTTGCCACATCTCTTGAATTTTCATACCAATATCAATGTTATTCTTACTTTCCTGAGAGGCTTCAATGATAGGCAGAGAGAGCACTAAATCGCTTTCAACGATTTCTCTCTGCTGAAGTGCTATATCCGCTGTTAACACTACAGCGTACTGGAAACCACTGGATTTGACTTTTCGGCAAACCTCATTGATAAGATCGACATATCCTCCCCCTCCATACTGAATGGCTGGATAAGTTACAATACGTCCCTTAAATGGTTTTTCCACCAAATCCATGAAATCACGTAATCTTTCCAATGCTTGAACCGCCTCAGGTGGACTCTCGAACCCACTTAATCCTGTAAATGGTATGAGACATGTATCATAGAATTTTCGATTTTCTTCCCAATGCTCCACTTCGAAATCACTGAATTTCATTTAACGTCCATCTCCTTCTGTACAACCCTTAGTTTTTCGACTTTTCACAAATTTGCCCGAAGTTATAAATCCCATTATATTGAAAGAGGGGGACGAACGTCTAGATTTAGATTTTCACTTGTCTCCTTCACTCTCAAATGTTACAGAAAGTGAGTTGATTAAGGTTGGATACTCAAGTAACTACGAAATTTAAAATTTTCAAGACAGTTAATGAGGTATTTGAAGCTATAATTGACCCTGAGAAAATGTCTAACTATTGGTTCTCATGGGGCGGATCTGATCAAGAAACGGTGGTTACGATTACCCTAACGGAGCTGGAGCCTGCGAGTACAGTCATTGAAGTAAATGAATCTGGTTTGAGAGAAAACGACCCCGAGATCGTAAATAAAATGATCGATCAAAAAGAAGGCTGGGTATATGTACTCACCTGTCTAAAAGCATATTTAGAAAATGGGGTTCATACTTTGAGAGCTTCATTACTCCATTAGAAAACATATCAAATCGAGTAGGAGGAGGCGGCTAGCCCCCGACCTCTCACACCACCGTACGTACCGTTCGGTATACGGCGGTTCATGAAATATTCCGTAAGGAGTTGTATCTGTCCAATACACTCTTTAATCCATTGGATTCCCAATATTGGTTATTCAATGCACGTTGCAGTATTGGACTCCCTGCAATTCGCCAATATCCTTTCCGAGTATTTCCCCACTCATAAGCTATATCCTTAGGCACGCCTAAGGATATAAGCCTTTTGACTTTGGTTCTCGGGTTCTTCCATTGCTTCCAGAGACACATTCGCAATCTCCTTCGAATCCACATATCCATCGCTTTAAAGGCACTTGGCGTATCCGCCAGCGAGAAATATCCGTGCCATCCCATCAAGTATCGATTGAGCTCCTGGATTCGTTCTTCCATTCGCATCGCTTTCTTCCGGGACGTTATCTCCCGAATTCGAGCCTTCGCTTTCTGCAAGGACTGTTTTGCTATCCTCACCTTGGGCTCTTTATCACTCTAAAACTAAACCCAAGAAATTTCCGTCTCCATGGGCGGTCCACCGCACTCTTCGCTTGGTTCACCTTTAGTTTTAGTCTTGTCTCAATGAATCTGGTGACGGATGCCTTCACTCGCTCTCCTGCTCTTGGTGTTTTCACATAGATGTTACAGTCGTCCGCATAACGGACGAAGCGGTGTCCGCGTTTCTCGAGTTCCTTGTCGAGCTCGTCCAAAACGATGTTAGATAACAACGGACTGAGTGGACCACCTTGCGGTGTCCCTTCTGTTGTCGGATTTACTAAACCGTTCTCCATCACACCTGACTGAAGATATTTACGAATCAGCAGGAGAACTTTCTTGTCCTTCACTTTAGCCGAAATCTTCATCATCAGTCGGTCATGATTGACGCGATCAAAAAATTTCTCCAAATGGTCGACTACGAATCGATATCCTTCTTTCATGAATGCTCTAGCTTTCCTTACCGCATCATGTCCTCGCCTTCTCAGACGAAATCCATAACTGTGGTCAGAAAAACTCTGGGTCGAATAATGGGGTTAGTACCTGAACGATTGCTTGTTGAATCATTCGATCTGTCACGGTTGGTATTCCTAATCGCCTAACACCTCCGCCACCGGGTTTCGGGATTTCGACTCGGCGCACGGGGCTCGGTTCATAGATTCCTTCTTCTATCGCTTGCCGCAAGGTCTGCCAGTTTTGTACGATGTGTTCTCGTAAGGATTTTACGGACATCCCATCTACGCCATGACTTCCTTTATTCGCTTCAACACGCTTTAAGGCTTGCAGAAGATTTTCCCGTGACAACAGTTGCTCCAACATTTTTTTCACCTCTCTTTACGTGATTTATACCTTCCTCTTGTGCCAGAGATGAATTCTGCCCTGCCGAAGTCCCCCAGGGGACTCACCGTCTCCTTCTTCAGTCAGGTCCTTTCGATTTTTTTCTGCTTTCATTACCCATCTGAACGCCTGGATGTACAAATACCTATTTCATGTTCAGCCCTTCCGCAGCTGTTGCAACAGCTTGCGTACTATGGCGTCTGCTGACTTCTGTGCGTTCAGCCTACTTTCACAAACAGGGTTACGAATTGACTTCGCCTACCTCACAGATCTCCCCAGGTAAGAACGCTATCTTCCTCTCCATCTATCTGCTTCATTTACTCTCGTATGCCTTTGACAGTATGGACTTTGGTTTGTTATGCAACCTCATCCAGCCTACGTTAGCCTTGTATGAAGTTCGTGTTCCTCAGACCGGAGATTTGCCTCCGGCTTCCTTCAGATTCCACCTCACGGTGGACACCCTTGCCCTTGGCTAACGGTAGGCGCTCGCCAGCCCCCGTTCGGGACTTTCACCCTAAAGATGACGCCCATGCTGGGCGTACCAAAAAAAAGAAATGCGCTAAGCGCATTTCTTTATGCCAAACTTTTAAGTTCCTCTGTAAGATTTCGAAAAGCCAACTTATCTCCTGTAGCCAGAGCCGTGTCAATCTCACGGTGCAAGATGTCGGAGCGACGCTTTCGCAGCGCTTCATCCCACACCATTTCTGCCGCAAGTCCTAGCATCACTTCATACGTAGCCTTCATTTTGTCCATTCGATACACCTCCGCTATTTAAGAGATCCTTATTGCTTCGATATTTTGATATCCATCAAGATGATTATGTTTTCGGTTTCAAAAGAGACGTCACCTACTAAATCATATTCAACATTCCTGTCTACGTTCTACATATTTACCCATTCTGATCAATACTTCCTCTATTGTTCCCATCAGCAACCCAAACGAATTCCTTCATCTGCGTATGTAATCCCCATAAGCATTTGCTTGTGCACCTCCATACTACTAAAGATGCTTAGGCACGGCTGTCTCAATCCCCCACGGTGTCATCATCACAGCGAGTCCAGCTGAAGTCTCGCCCAATCTAAGCATCCCAAGGTGCACCATCATCCGAATAACACGTTGCTCCAGAATAGAGGCAGCATTGTCATAATAAAACGGTTTAATTAGCCACCCCACACCATCCACTAATGAAGGTACTGTCACCCAATTACAAGCACTAATGCTTACCCAATACACAAGTGAAGGTAGGTTTGGTACAGCCCCTTTATATAGTCTTAACCAAAAAGAGAATATCTGCATCAACGAGTCACATTTCCCATCGATCAACACAGCTTCTCCTGTTGCTGTAAGCCTTAGTCGGAAGCCTTCTTCAGTGATCCAGCGGCGGTGGCGTACATAATCATACAGGAGCGCAAATCTTGGTGGATAATGCTCGCATGCCCTACCATAACCAAACCTCCATCCACCCTTGCTAAGAAGATCCTCAGGAATATGAAGTGCATTCATCACGCCTTGCTGATACCGCTTATACATTGCCCCTTCCTGATTCAGCTCTGGCTCATTTTCCTTAATATATCTCAGGAGCATAACCAGATCGCTTCTCAACAATTCTCCTTCACTTCGATACATAGCTGGTTCAGAGCTAACCGAAACCTTATCCTTGATATGTGCGCTCATCGTCTCACGAAAGCGCTCTTTCAAATCTTTGGGCACTTGGAATAAGTATCTGGTTTGCTGGGAGGAACCACTAAAGAGCCAGCCTCCGCTTTTGAAACGAGAAACCATCTCCCGGAAGCCTCCGGTCTTTCCTTCAGGAGCATCAAAAGAAGCCTGCCTAGCTACAGCTAACAAATCTTCTAGACTAAAGTAGCTACGTTCATCAAAAAGTAATGTATTCAGAAACCGTAGATCCTCCGGAGCACACTCCCGGATATGAGACTCCATAAAACTTCTGCTTCCAAGCATAATCAAAATACTCTGGATCAAGTCATGTTTGGAATTCTGCTTGCATTCACACCGGTAGCGTCCCGCTATGGCGGTCAGCTGTCCAATATCTGCATAAATGAGCATATCCGCCAGATTCATGTTTTATCGCCTCACCGTTTTACTACCATTATGGGAAATACAGTCCATTTTATTCCCCTTAACGCAAAAAAAATAACCCGATGCACGGGTTAACGCTGATTTTGCAGGATGTGGCGAGTACAATTATATAAAATAGGGTTCCATTCCCGCTCTTTCTTCTCCAAAATCGTTAGGGATAGATTGCCAATTCGCTCAGAATACTTACCCTTATAAAGTGCAGTATACAGTTGAGCGAGGAACCCCCCATGAGATATCACTAGTATGTTCCGATTGGGATGCTGCGCAGAAATATCCTCCATAAAAGCAAGTGCACGAGCCTGAAGCTGTTCGTCGGTTTCTTGACCCAGTGAGAGCTGACTCCATTCCTTACCCCACTTCTCTTCACGCTCAGCGGCAGTAATTCCTTCTACCTGCCCGTAGGCACGTTCCCGGATACGATGATCAGGATCTAGCAGCGGTATACTTAACTTATCAGCGATAATCTTGCCTGTCTCTGCGGCGCGGGAAAGGTTACTTGTAATACAGTAATCCCAGCGGTACGGTTCTTGTAGTAAGCGGTCAGCAAGCATCGCAGCCTGCATCCGTCCTTCATCATTTAGCGGAATATCACTTTGTCCTTGTATCTTCCCAATTGCGTTCCAGTCCGTCAATCCATGACGTATCAAGCCGATTAGCATATTGCCTCCCCTTTTCACCCAAGTATTTGTCTCTTAATGTAACATGGATGAAATAAAAAGTCTTCTTTTTATAAGTATCAGAATACAAAAAAAGCCCCTCATAAACTTACGTAAAGGGACTCCTACAACGTTCTGAACACTATTATATACTTGAAACAGCTAAGTCATACGTCCATAACCCTTTATGATCTGCGATAGCGATTCAGCCGGGTTAGCGAAAATACTGCAAAACCCACGCCAAGCATGGATAACATCATCCAATATTGAGGATGAGTAGGTCCCATATTCACTACAAGTGGTTCAATAATCCCGCCTTCAGAGCCTAAAATGGGGTAAGTGGATGTCCATTCCATAGAACCAGCAACACCAGTCTCTACAATTCCACTTTGAGCCACTGTGATATTTGCAGGTGTTCTAAACATAGTGAAGTAAAGAACACTGGACAGAAATACCGCCAGGAAGCAAGCGATCCAGAGGCTAAGCCGATGGCGAACAATGGCAGATGTTCCTGCGGATTTCCCATCCCCTGGCATCAACCAAGGACTCTCTAGATAAATCCGCTCCATAACTTTAACATTTATGACCTCTGCACGATCTTCACTAATCTCTTCCTTCAAATCTTGCATAAGCTGACTACTCTCTTGCCACAAAGACCATTCAGCAGCGCAGTAAGGACAAGTTACAATATGTCTTTCAAGTAAAATCCGCCTAGGATGTGTGGGGGGAGCGTCCCACAAGAGCGGAATACATTCTTGCGCTTCCCTGCAATTCATTCGCCTTACACCCTCTCAACCTGCTCTTCAACTTCAGGCTCATTGAAATAGGATTCGAGTTGAAGCTTCACACTACTCCTGGCACGAAACAACAATGATTTCACGGAGCTTACACTCTGATCCAAAATTTCTGCAATTTCTTGATAGTCCATTTGATCGTATTCACGCAGGATTAGAGCAGAGCGTTGTTTCTCCGGAAGATTATTAATTGCCTCACGGACTAGGTTCATCCGTTCTTTACGCAATGCAGCCTGCTCAGGTGCTACTTCTAACGGTGCAACAGGAGTATATCCACTCTCTTCTAGGGATACATTTCCAGCACGATTCTTACGAAGCTCACTTAGCACAGTATTACGAGCAATAGTGTACAACCAAGTCGAAAAGGAAGCATCTACCTCTCGAAAGGAATGCAAGCTACGGAATGCCTTGTAGAAAGTCTCCGAACAAAGGTCCTCTGCAATTAGCTCCATTTGTGAGTTTCTAAGCATATGGTATACAAATGCCAATATTTTCCGCTGATAACGACGCATTAATTCTGAATATAATTCTGTGTTTCCTTGTTTGATTTGCTGGATCAACTGGGAATCCGTCATGGTGAGATTGGCCCTCCTCGCCCTTGCACGTCTTTTCCCGTCCGGTCCGTACTTGTTATACCGGTTTGGGCTTAAAAAGTTGCGGTGTTTACTGCAAATTTTTAGTTTTTTATGAAATACACCTATGTATATTCAAACACCTTGTAATTAAGGCATGACGTATGTGATGAATATAAAAACAAAAAAGGCATACTTCTACATATAGATAAATATAGAAACGAATCT
Source organism: Paenibacillus sp. FSL K6-0276 (assembly GCF_037977235.1). Lineage (NCBI taxonomy): Bacteria > Bacillati > Bacillota > Bacilli > Caryophanales > Paenibacillaceae > Paenibacillus > Paenibacillus sp. FSL K6-0276. The sequence goes on from NZ_CP150276.1 coordinate 4,193,861, forward strand.
AGAAACATACCTACTCTATTGTATCATAGATTCTCATAGGATGACATTAATAGACTTCAGAGCAGTAATCTCGTCAGCAAGACATGACATTAAATTATATACGAATATCAGCTTCAATAATAAGACTTTAATCACTTTAATATGACTTTAATCTCTTTTTAATAATGTATTGACAAAATGTAAACGTATACATATAATAAAAGTACAGTATGGTTTCTCTCCACTCCTATCCAAATACTACACGGTTCCAATTTATTGTGAACTGTAGCCGCTTACTTTGTAAGCGGTCTTTTTTTGTTCTAATTCGATCCTCCCTATTCTAATGAGGATATTCCAGTCTGATTGCTTGAACGAAATTATCATGATGTGGAAACATCCCCTCCGAGGTAATCCATCTTTTCGCAGCGCTATGCTTTTTCGGATGCCATAATGAAAAAAGCCCCTCCGTATTGGAAGGGCTACTTACTACACATATACCGTATAATCATTCTCCTGCAGCAGAACTTTTGCTCGCTCCATATCATTTTCCTGCCGGAAAGAGAGGCGCATAATACCCGGCACATCTTCACGGCTCTCGATAATATGCACGTTGCTGAGGTTAATTCCTTGATCCCCCAGCTTTGTAGCAATACGACCGATAATACCCGGATGATCCGGTACATCAATATGTAGATCAAACAAAGGTGCTATCATACCTTTACGCCGTTCAGGTAACTGACTGCGGAAGCCATTCGCTTCTTGGAAGGCCTCTTCAATTCCTACACCATCTTCATTTTCCAATAAGTGAACAAAAGAAGAAACTTCCTCATTCCAATCCTTCAATAAACGAAGCATCACTGAACGATTGTTCAGCAAGATGTCACGCCAAATAATGGGATCGCTGGACGCAATCCGAGTGATATCCCGAAAGCCTCCTGCAGCCAGCGTACTGTACAAGGAATCGGTGTCATCATAGGCACGAATCTGATTCACCAGAGCAACAGCAATAATATGTGGTAAATGACTGATGGCACCTACAATCTCATCATGTCTCTCTGGATTAAGGCGTACAATCTGCGCTCTTGTAAGGTGTAGTAAAGACTCCAACGCATGATAAGCCTCGTCTGGCACTCCAGAAGGAGGCGTTAACACGTAATAGGCATTTTCAAATAGCAGTGATGTGGCTGCCTCAACACCTGAACGCTCTGATCCTGCCATTGGGTGTCCGCCGATAAAATGCACTCCAGGAATATCTAAAGAGATCGCACATTCGGCAATACTAGCTTTCGTACTTCCAACATCAGTAATAATACAGCCAGGTTTTAGGGGCAATTTGCTTAACTGCTGCAGATAATCCTCTAATATCCCTACCGGTACACACAAAAAGATGAAATCAGCATCAAGTGCGGCTTCTTCAACAGAAAGCGTGGCATGATCTACGACACCTCTGCTTATATATTTACTCGCGAATTCAGGACGGTGGGCATGTCCTACGACGGTCAGACCCTCCTTGCCTTTAAAGCAAAGGGCCAGTGAGCCTCCGATCAGACCGACACCGAATATAGCTATTTTTGTCGTCATGTTCTTTGAACTACCTGCCTTTTTTAGTCTAGACTTGCTGTTTATTACTAAGCGTGCACACCATACTCTATAAGAGTTTGTTCCAACGCAGTTATAAAAGCAGTATTCTGCTCTGCTGAGCCCACAGTAACCCGAATATAAGTCGGGTAAACCTGATGCCCCGCTCTTACAATGATTCCTTTGCGCATCAAAGCATCGAAGACCTCTGTAGCAGGCTTACGAACATCTACCATAATGAAGTTCCCGTGTGCAGGGAAGGATTCTAGGCCCAGACGTTTGAATTCACCTTGCAATTGGACAATACCCGCGCTGTTAAGACGACGGCATTCCTGCACAAATTCTTGATCATTCAAGGCAGCAAGAGCCGCGGCTTGAGCGAGACGAGAGGTATTGAAAGGCTCACGTACCTTATTGATCAACGAAATGATCTCAGGACTAGCAACACCGTAGCCGATACGCAGTGCAGCCAAACCATAAATTTTGGAGAATGTGCGAAGCACAACCAGATTCGTATAACGATTTAATAACTGGATGCCATTTGAGTAAGAAAGATCTGTTACGTACTCACAGTATGCTTCATCAAGTACAACCATTACATTTGAAGGTACAGCGTCCAGGAAAGAAATCAAAGCTTCCTCCGATACAATCGTACCTGTTGGGTTATTCGGATTACAGATCCAGATCACCTTAGTGCGGTCCGTTATACGTGCTAGCATCCCATCCAAATCATGTGTACCATTTACAAGCGGCACCTCAATCGATACAGCGCCTTCGATATCTGCGTTACTCTTATACACAGAGAAGGTCTGGTCAGCCATGATTGTCTCATCACCTGGCAAGAAGAAGGCACGAGCAATAAGTGCAATAATCTCATCAGAGCCACAGCCAAAAATAATATTGCCGCTATTCACACCAAGACGACTGGCAAGTGCTGCCGTCAACTCAACAGCCGAGCCGTCAGGATAAAGATAAAGATTCTCAAGTTCTGCTAGAATAGCTTCTTTAGCGCTCGGTGAAGCTCCATACGGGTTCTCATTAGATGCAAGCTTAATAACCTCACTTAAGCCAAGCTCCTTCTTGACTTCGTCTATAGGTTTCCCTGGTTTGTAGACAGGGAGATTAACTATATTCGGTTTTGGATTCATGAATAGTCCTCGCTCTCCATAGTTGATTACTCCACTATACACAGGTCAGATTGACACTGTTATGGTCTTTTTAATTGTGCCACAAATTCTCGAATTTGCAACAATCCCTCATTCCGCGTGGCAGGATTATCGAGCAGCGGAATGACCTCTTCTATTTTGCGAACAATGGCACTTCCTACTACAACACCATCGCAAATCTGAGCAAAGCGGGCAACCTGTTCGCCAGTTGAAATACCAAATCCAACAGCTACTGGTAAATCTGTTGCTTGACGTACAGAATCAATAAACGCTTCTACATCAGCATGAAAAGTGGATCTTTCTCCTGTCACACCTAACGAGGATACGCAATAGATAAACCCACTCGCACCTGAGACAATCTTCGCAATACGTTCGCTTGAGGTCGGTGCAACTAATGGAATGAGATTAACTCCAACTTCACCACTGCGGTGACGCATCTCCTCTGATTCCTCGATAGGAAGATCCGGGATAATAAGTCCACTAATCTCATGAGCGTTCAGTTCAGCGAAGAATGTATCAAGTCCCATTTGCAGAATAGGATTATAATAGGAAAACAAAATAAATGGCAAACTGCTTCCGGCTTGACGAGCTTTTAACGCTGTCTCCATGCAGGTACGCAGGTGAACTTCACCCCGCAGTGCCCGTGCAGACGCTCTCTGAATTACAGGGCCATCTGCAAGTGGATCGGAGTAAGGAACCCCTAACTCGAGAATATCTGCACCTGCTATTTCCAGTTCGGCGATGATGGCAAGAGTAGTCTCCAGATCAGGATCTCCAACAGTCAGAAAAGGAATTAATGCCGTCCGCTCTTCAGCTTTAAGCTTCCGGAATACCAAATCCATTCGGTTTGTAGTTTCGGTTGTCATTCGTTTCCCTTCCCTTCTGTGTACGCCATAATGGATTCTACATCTTTGTCTCCCCGACCTGAAAGACAGATGACAACAATATCATCCTTGGTAAGAGTAGGACCCATCTTCACTACATGCGCTATCGCATGTGCTGACTCAAGAGCTGGAATAATGCCTTCCGTTACACATAGCAGCTTTAGTGCATCAAGCGCCTCTGCATCTGTAATCGGAACATACTCAGCGCGTTCGATATCTTTTAGATAGGAGTGTTCAGGACCAACACCAGGATAATCCAGACCTGCGGAGATGGAGTGTGCCTCTGTTACTTGACCATGCTCATCCTGCAGTAGATAGCTCATCGAGCCTTGGAATACGCCTTGCGTTCCTTTACTCATCGTCGCCGCATGAAATGGTGTGTCAATTCCTTTGCCTGCTGCCTCAACACCAATCATACCGACATTCTCATCCTCAACGAATGGGTAGAACATGCCGATAGCATTACTACCACCACCTACAGCAGCTACGAGCAGATCCGGCAACCTTCCTTCGGCCTCCAAAATCTGGCGTCGCGTTTCATCACCAATAATCCGTTGAAAGTTACGAACCATCATCGGATAAGGATGCGGTCCTACGGCTGAACCGAGTACATAAAAGGTATCATCTACGTTGCTAACCCAGTAACGAAGCGCTTCGTTACCAGCATCTTTTAATGTGCGCGATCCGGAAGTAACGGGAATCACCTCAGCGCCAAGCAACTTCATACGGAATACATTGAGTGCCTGGCGACGAGTATCCTCTTCCCCCATAAACACCTTGCATTCCATACCTAGTAGAGCTGCAACTGTAGCAGTAGCTACACCATGCTGTCCAGCTCCGGTCTCAGCGATCACCTTGGTTTTACCCATCATTTTGGCCAGAATCCCCTGACCAATCGCATTGTTAATCTTATGTGCTCCCGTATGATTCAAATCTTCACGTTTCAAATATATTTTAGCTTCTCCCAGATGCTTGCTGAGACGTTCTGCATAGTACAGCGGGGTCTCCCGTCCGGAATACTGCTTTAATAGATAATCTATTTCTTCTTGAAAAGCCGGGTCCGCCGAATACTTCCGGTAGGCATCCTCCAGCTCAATCAATGCAGTCATCAAAGTTTCGGGCACGAAGCGGCCTCCGAATGAACCGAAACGTCCATGTTGGTCCGGTACTTGTGTCATGATTGCTTCACCCTTTCCACAAAAGCTGTCATTTTAATAATATTTTTAATGCCTTCACTCTCTACTCCACTAGATACATCTACTCCATACGGAGCATAGGTACCTATCAATTCTCCTACATTATTAGGATGAAGTCCTCCAGCCACAAACAACGGCAAACCATTTCTTACCGCCATTTCCTGATAATCAGGCAACCTCTCCCAAGCGAATGTACGCCCAGATCCGCCGCTCTGCTGAGGATCATAAGTATCTAACAAAACCGCATCAACGGAGCCTGCGTATTGTTCCAATGTATATTTGTTATCAGCGTCAGCACACTCTTTATCAGCAACAGACAATGCCTTCCATACCTGAACTTGTGGGAATTCTTGCCGAACCTTTTGACAAAAGGCTGAACTTTCCTGCCCATGTAGCTGAATGACATCTAGTGACACTACGGAGAGCAGTTCTCTCAGCTCATCCAGCTCTGGATTAACAAAAACCCCGGCAGCTTTAGGCTTTTTACTAGTCTTCCATTGTGGAAGCTCCGCAAACAGTTCGGCAGCACGCTCCAGAGTGACCCTGCGACGACTAGGTGCGAATACAAATCCGATATAATCTAGTGGTAAGTGTACCATAGATTTTAGCACTTCAACGTCCTGAAGTCCACAGATTTTTACCAATGTCTCAGCCATGCCGGACACGGTCCTTTCCATTTGGAAGCATTCCTAGCAATCCATTTACCGCATCTTCTACAATAGCTTGACGCATTAGATATTCCCCTACGAGTACCCCGTGAGCGCCAGTCGTTCTTAGGTAGTCAATATCACTTGGCCCTGCAATTCCGCTTTCACTGATCACAGGAACCCCTTGAGGTACTAGTGCTGCCAGCTCTGCCGTTGTCTCTAAGGATGTCTCAAATGTACGCAGATTACGATTATTAATGCCCAACAGTACATTAGGATGAGTTATTTTGTCTGTACTTAATACAACCGCTAGCTCATTTCGGTCATGAACTTCGATCAATATATCCATTCCAAGACCTGTAGCTATTTCTATAAAATGAGACAGTTTATCCGGTGTTAAAATAGCGACGATCAACAACACCGCATCTGCTCCAAGAATACGCGCTTCATAAATCTGTTTCTCATCGATAATAAAATCTTTGCGAAGCAGTGGCAGATTTACGGCTTCCTTCACTTGCTGCAGGTAAGCAGCGCTGCCCTGAAAATAATTCGTATCCGTCAAAACAGATAAACAATCAGCGCCTCCCGCTTCATATCCTTTTGCAATGGAAACAGGATCGAAATCTTCACGGATCAACCCTTTCGAAGGAGAAGCTTTCTTTACCTCTGCAATCAAACCCAAATCTCTGTTCTTCCCTTGGGTCAGAGCCTTACGAAAGCCTCTAGTCTGAGGTAATGCTGCTATATCACGTTCGGCTTGAGCTAGAGAAAAGCTATCACTGAGCGCCTCCACCTCTTTGATCTTTGTAGCAACAATTTTATCAAGATACATAATTAAGCTCCTCCGTCATCACAACAAGCTGTTCCAGCTTGGATAATGCCTTACCCGAATCCACTACTTCTTTAGCTTTCTCGACGCCTTCGGCCAGGGTATCTACCAAACCTGCCACATATATACACGCTCCTGCATTAGCTAACACGATATCGCGATAGGGATTAATCTCACCTTGGAACACGGAAGTAATAATTGCTGCATTCTCAACTGCATCTCCACCCAGTACGGCTTCAAGCGGATGTCTGTTAAGACCTAATCCCTCTGGAGTGATTTCATAAGTGGTCACTATACCCTCTTTTAGTTCAGACACTAATGTAGGGGCTGAGATGCTGATTTCGTCAAGTCCATCCGAACTGCTTACAACCATCGCGCGTTTGGAACCCAGCTCCTTCAGTACATTCGCCACTGTCTCCGTCTTATTCCGGTCATAAATCCCTAACAACTGACGGTCAGCTCCTGCTGGATTCGTAAGCGGGCCTAGCATATTGAAAACTGTACGTACACCGAGCTCTTTACGAGGAGCTGCAGCATGCCGCATCGAGGGATGATAAATTTGTGCGAATAAAAAACAAATTCCGATACGATCCAGACATTCCCTGGCCTGCTCAGCATTCAGATGGATGTTAACTCCTAGGGCTTCAAGTACATCTGCACTTCCCGCTCTGCCGGAAGCAGAGCGGTTGCCATGCTTTGCAACTCTTACAGAAGCCGCTGAGGAAATAATCGCTGAAGCGGTTGAAATATTAAATTTATGGATGCCGGAACCGCCAGTACCAGCGGTATCTAACAAACGTGCGCGGTCAGTGAGTACGGATGTGCCGAAACCTCTCATGGCTTCCGCAAAACCCGTAATCTCCTCCACGGTCTCTCCCTTAATCCGTAAAGCAGTCAGCAGTGAACCGATTTGCGCATGTGAAGCATCTCCAAGCATTATAGCACCCATTATATTCCGTGCTTCAGTACGTGTCAGATTCTTGCCTTCGATCAGTCCGGCGATTCCTGATTGTATCAATTTCGTTGCATCCATAATATTCTTCCTCCCAGCCTTAATGAGTTACTATATAAATCAAACCACTTGTTCAGGGGTATATTCGTACATATAATCTTGGTTGATGACTTGTTTCTCTTTCACTTCGGACGGAAACATAGCTTCTGCCATACGAATGGCCTTCAGCATGCCCTTCGCTTTATTCACGGTCTCCTCGTACTCTTTCTCAGGAACCGAGTCCCAAACGATCCCTGCCCCGGCCTGCACGTACGCACGACCTTTTCGGAAGATGATGGTACGAATGGTGATACAAGAATCCATGTTTCCTGAGAACCCTAGATATCCAATCGCTCCGGCATAAGCTCCTCGAGCTTCACGTTCTAGCTCTGCTATAATCTCCATGGCCCGTAGCTTCGGTGCCCCAGAAACAGTTCCAGCTGGCAGACAGGAGAGGAATGCATCAAAGAAATCTTTATCCTCACTGAGCGTGCCTGACACATTCGATACCATGTGCATGACATGCGAATATCTTTCAATCTCCATAAAGGAATCACATTTCACAGAACCAAATTTGGAGACTCTCCCTAGATCATTACGACCTAGATCAACAAGCATCAGGTGCTCCGCACGTTCTTTTTCATCCTCCAAGAGCTCCGCTGCGAACGCACGATCCGAAGCTTCACTTTCACCTCTTGGTCTTGTTCCAGCAATCGGCCGTGTCTCCACACGATTTCCATCCACCTTTACGAGTGCTTCTGGGGAGGTACCAACAATAATCTCCTCATCCATTTTCAAATAATACATGTAAGGTGAAGGGTTAAGCGTTCTAAGCATCCGGTATACATGCAATGGAGAAACTTCTGTTTCAATATGCAGACGCTGCGACAGCACCACTTGAAAGATATCACCGGAGCGAATGTATTCCTTCGCCTGTTCTACATTGTTGATGTACTGCTCTTTAGTTAGATTAGAATGAATCTCACCAAGTTCGATATCCTGAGGAATGCTGCGACGATTCACATTTTCCTTAGGGCCTTCTTTTTGTAGATCTTCGGCCATGTCCTCCAGCTTTCGACTCAGGCTTTCATAATTGGATCTGATATCTGAATCTGTATCTCCATCTTTTACATGCAGGTTGCCAACAAGAAGAATCTGCTGCTTCACATGATCAAAAACAATGATTCGATCACAAAACATAAACCTTATATCATCCATTTTGAGATCATCCACAGGATGCTGAGGTAACTTCTCATAATATTGCAGCAGATCATATCCAAAAAATCCGATAGCCCCTCCTGTAAATGGAGGCATCTCCTCCAGCTTAGGACTTCGGTATGAGCGTAATAACGCCTTAAGCTCTTCAATCGGCTTTCCGTGCAGTTGTTTTTTCTCACCGCCGACTTCTACGTTAATTGCACCCTTTTTACCGGATATCATCAAAAAGGGATCGCTACCGATGAACGAATACCGGGCCCATTGTTTGCCACCCTCTACACTTTCAAGTAAGAACGCACGGTCACGTTCAGCGAAACGTTGGAATAAACGGATAGGTGTTTCCATATCCGCGAGCAGTCGCTTCACAACAGGAATCAGATTATAATCCCGCGACAGCTTTACCACTTCTTGAACACTCGGATTCGTCATTTTTAGATGCCCCCTTAGATATATGAATGGTTCCGAAACACAGAAAAACCCTCTACCGAAGTAGAGGGTTTGTGTAAGTAAGTATATATTTATGAGCAATTGATCAGCATAATTTAAATAGAGTCTACAGACTTATCCCCAAATAAGATATATCACTGATGTTAAATAACACTTCAGTACATATCAAAATAAAGAATCTGCATACAATATACCTGCTAATCTAAAAAACTTCTTGCACTCTGCTCAACTATACTCATCTCAACTAAACTAAACTCGTCTATACTCGGCTAATTACACTATACATGATGACGATGGTCATTGACAACCCACAACTTAAATTTAGGACTTACTCTCCGATAAATCTGGGCGAAGCTTCTGAGCCTCATTCAGATAAACGTGGCGGATCTCACGCTGCGATTTATCCGTGTTAATCTGTACCATCAAGCGGATGCACTGCGGCAAGCTGCCTTTAACTGGAATCTCTGTTGAACACATGAGTGGCACCATTTCCCAGCCATCAATCTCACGAATGGCTCTTGCTGGAAAAGTAGCATCCAGATCATTGGTCATCGTAATCCATACATTGCTTATATTCTCAGCTAAAACATCATTGCGTTCTACGATTTCCCGCAGCAATATAACGGTCTCACGTAAAATCTCTACCTCTTCGTTCTTAGTCACGGTTGTAGCTCCGCGAATCCCTCGGTTTACCACGGTCTTTCCTCCTTCTTTAGCTCTGCGAGAACCTCGCGTACTAACGACTCCTGCACATCATTTACAATGCTTACAGAGCCTATGGAATCAGGCACGATAAAGGTCATCTTGCCTTCTTTGAATTTCTTATCATGCATCATAGCGTCCATCAGTTCATCTTCATCATACTCCGAAGGGAGCCGTACCGGCAGTGATAGCGCGGACAGCATAGATACCGTATCCTCATAAATGGACTGATCCCGACCAAGCTTCGCAGCCAAAAGCGCTGAACCGGCCATTCCGATCGCGATCGCTTCTCCGTGCAGAAACACACCGTACCCACCTACTGCTTCAATGGCATGTCCGATGGTATGTCCAAGATTCAATATCGCTCGAAGTCCGTGCTCACGCTCATCATTCGCCACTACCTCTGCCTTGATCGCACAACCACGTTCTAGTGCATAACCCAAGGCTTCGACATTTAGCTCTAACAGCTCTTCGGCATGATCTCGACACCAATAGGCGAACTCCTTGTCTACGAGGAGACCGTGCTTTACCACTTCTGCCAAACCAGATGAAACTTGACGTGACGGAAGAGTACGTAGTGTATCCAAATCGTAGAGCACCATTGAGGGTTGATAGAAAGCCCCGATCATATTTTTGGCTAGTGGATGATTGACGGCCACTTTCCCCCCTACACTACTATCGTGGGCTAGAATCGTCGTCGGAATTTGCAGAAATCCAATCCCACGCATATAGGTTGCCGCTACAAATCCAGCTAAATCTCCAACCACGCCACCACCTAAAGCCAAAACCGCTGAATTGCGGTCTAGTCCTGCTTGAATCGCGGTTGTCATTACCTCTTCATACACGGTTAGTGATTTGGACGCTTCGCCTGCTGGCATAATGTGACTAACCACAGTATAACCTTGCAAACGCAGAGCCTCTTCAAGAGCTGGTAAATACCGCGGAGCTACTTCACTATCACTTACAACCAACAATGGGCTGCGAGCTGAAAATCCGGCTTCAGCACAATAATGGGCAATGTCCTTTAATAAACCACTACCGATATAGATAGGATAAGAACGCTCCCCCAAATCTACGTTAATTGTACGCATAATTAGTAACTCTCCAGCTGTGATAGGTAATTCTCATAATTCGCTTTAATCTCTTCCAGTGAATCGCCACCGAATTTATCAAGAAAAGCTTTAGCGATTTCCCATGCCACTACGCTTTCCAGCACAACACATGCCGCTGGGACCGCACAAGCGTCCGAACGTTCTACTTGCGCTGAAAACGGTTCTTTCGTATCGATATCAACACTTTGAAGTGGCTTATACAGGGTTGGGATCGGCTTCATGACACCGCGAACTACTACAGGCATTCCGTTAGTCATTCCGCCTTCAAATCCACCCAAACGGTTACTTGCACGGTAGTAACCTTGAGAAGCCTCATACATAATTTCATCATGTACTTGCGATCCACGAAGCTTACCAGCTTCAAATCCAATTCCGATTTCAACGCCCTTGAATGCATTAATCGACATTACAGCTCCAGCGATAGCCCCGTCCAGCTTCCGATCCGACTGTACATAGCTACCAAGACCAATAGGCAGACCTTCGACGATACATTCAACGATTCCTCCGATGGAGTCGCCCTCTTCCTTGATCTTGTCTATGTAAGACTCCATCTTCTGTTCTGTTTCTTTATCAACGACTCTGACAGAGGATGCTTCAGTTAACTCAATCAACTCATCTATAGGCAGATTATTTACTGGAGCTTCGATCTCTCCAATCCGGATAACCTGTCCTGCTACTTTGACACCAAAGGCTGCAAGCAGTTGTCTCGCTACAGCACCACATGCGACTCTGGCTGCTGTTTCACGGGCACTGGAGCGCTCCAGAACGTTACGAAGATCTGTGTGATTGTACTTCAATCCGCCATTCAGGTCTGCATGACCAGGACGCGGCCGATTTACACGCCGTTTTTCTTCGTCGCTACCTGGAACAGGCTCAATATTCATAATGTTCTTCCAGTGGGTCCAGTCCTTGTTCTCTACTACCAATGCTACTGGCGCACCCGTTGTATAACCATGACGTACTCCGCCTACAATTTGTGCGGTATCTTTCTCAATCTGCATGCGGCGTCCACGTCCATACCCTTTTTGACGGCGCTGCAATTGAAAATTAAGCTCTTCAAAATCCAATGTCAAATTACTTGGCAATCCCTCAATAATGGCCGTAAGCTGGGGCCCGTGCGTTTCCCCCGCTGTTAAATAGCGCAAACTCATGCTGCGTTCCCCCTTTTATACTTTTAAACTGTAAATCGCTAAAATCCTTATGATCTTTGCTCATTATAGTATAGGGAATCCTCTTTGACAAGAAAGGGATATCCCTAAAATGACTCCATTCGCAACAAAAAAAACCGACTTTTCCGTCCTTGTACAGCATATAAAATCCTATATTTTAAAGTAAAAAGCGCCATTCACACTCTAAAGAGTATGAATGGCGCTCCTCGGCTCGGTCCGGCTCTTGTTAGCTGCCGATCCGCTGACTTGTTGAAGGAAATGTAGACTTACGCTCTTCCAGTTGCAGAAGGCGCTTCAATTGCATTTCTTCCACACCGAGAATTTGCCCGCACTCACGAACGGTGATAAAGCCTCGTTTGTACGCGGCAATGACCTTGCTTTTGTCCATCGGTTTAACGATCCTTTCGCTTAGCTTACAGATTCTACTACCCAGTATCACTGAACTAAAGCGAAAGTATACGTATAAAGAACACTATGAAGGAGCAAGAAGTATTTATTTTTTACGATAGAAAAAGGTTTCCGTCGATTCAAAGCCATACTGCGCTGGCGTAAATATTTGCTCTGTGCTGCCCACAAACAAATATCCACCCGGACGTAGACTATCCGAGAACTTATGGTAGAGCTTATTCTTCGCCTCTTCAGTAAAATAGATCATTACATTGCGACAAATTATAAGATCAAAGCCATCGTCGAACTTGTCCAGCAGTAGGTTCTGTTTGCGGAAATCTATGTTTTTCTTAAGCGAGTCACTGACTTTGAATAAAGGACCCTCGGGTTTAAAATAGCGAGCAGCAACATCCTTAGGCACATCCTTTAAAGAACGTTCCAGATAAAGGCCTTCCTTTGCTTTGGAAAGTGCACCATCGTCAATGTCCGTAGCCAGAATACCTGTCTGTCCTAATATATTCTTGTCGGATAAAATCATAGCCAGCGTGTAGGGCTCTTCTCCGGTGGAACATGCAGCACTCCACAGTTTCAATCTACGGCCAGATTGTTGTAAGTCAGGAAGAATTACATCTCGCAATACTTCCCACCGATTCGGATTCCGCCAGAACTCGGAGACATTAATCGTCATTCGGTCCAAAAATTCATAAAATAAGTCCTTGTCCTTCATCATTGCGGCAAAAAATTCACTAAAGGTATGATATCCATTCTTCACACGAAGAGTCGTTAAACGCCGCTTCATCTGCGCTTCTTTATACTGAGCCAGATCAATTCCGGTGCTTTGCTTAACATGATGAATAAACCCGATGTAATCTGGATCTGCTGTTAATGCTGCAACATTACGATCAGACATGTTACTCCCCTGCCTCCCGCCTGGATCCTACATCCAGACTGCGATGTCTTTGTTATACAGATTCAGTTCATCTGGAGTAAAGAAATTAGCAATTTCTCGTTCTGCACTTTCAGGCGAGTCTGATCCATGAATTAAATTAAGCGGTGTATGGCTGGCAAAGTCGCCTCGAATCGTTCCCGGCAGGGCTTCTCCTACCTTCGTCTTACCAATGAGCGTACGGGATAATGCTACAACATCATCACCTTCCCATACCATTGCAAACACTGGACCTGAAGTTATGAACGAGACCAACTCTGAAAAAAAGTCCTTGCCAGCATGCTCCGCATAATGTCTTTTGGCTTGGTCTTCACTTACTGTAATCAGCTTTGCAGCTACCAACTTAAAGCCCTTATCTTCAAAGCGTGCAACAATACGTCCAATTAATCCACGTTGTACTCCATCAGGTTTGACCATCAGATACGTCTTTTCCATAGAGGCACTCTCCAATTTCCCATTAGTTGGGTTGTTTTGACGCTATCTTAACAGAAACTGCGCTTTCTGGAAACGTTTAATTTCATGATCACCAAATCATTAATAGGCTCTTCCTGTTACAAAAAAGGCAATATCGCGCAAATTACGCTTAGTCTTGTTGTTAGGCAACTGATCTAGTGCCGCTAGTGCCTTCGCGATATAACGTGAAGCCAGCTCCTCGGAACGGGCGATTCCATCTCCAGAAAGAATAAGATCAATAGCACGTCCTACTGTGCTGTGGCCGTCGCGAATAGACTTTAACTCCTCTAGGAGTTGAGCACGCAATCTTTCATCTTCCAGGCTATAAATGACAGGGAGTGTGATATTCCCTTGCCTCATATCACTGCCCGGAGGTTTACCAATTTGTTTCTCAGTACCTGAAAGATCGAGTAAATCATCACGAATCTGGAAGGCCATGCCGACGTTATAACCATAATTATAAAGTAGACGAGCCACCTCTGGTTCAGCTTCAGCAGCAAGCGCACCAAGTTGGCAACTAACAGCAATCAAAAGCGCTGTTTTGCGGCGGATACGCCGCAGATAGTGGCGCACACTCTGATCACTATTGAAGAAGTCACGAATCTGCTCCATCTCACCGATCGACATTTCAATCATTGCCTTGGACAAAATCTGATGAATTCGCGGATTCTTCAGCTCCGTCGTCATCACCAGCGCTTTCGCATATATGTAGTCACCAGTGTACATAGCAATTTTATCGCCCCATTTGGCTTTAACGGTGAGTTCACCTCGGCGCAGTTCTGCATCATCGATGACATCGTCGTGGACTAGTGAAGCGCTATGAATCAGTTCCAGCGGTATCGCAACACGCTTCAGCTTCTCTAGATCATACTTACCAAATTTCCCACCCATCAAGACAAATACGGGACGTAATCTTTTACCGCCTGCTTTTAATAAATGCAGTGAGGTCTCCGTTAGCAGATCGTCGTCACCCTGTACGCTACGGTACAACTCTTTTTCAATCTGATCCATGTCTCTGTTCAGTAATCCGAATATTTGCAGTCGTTTCATTCCTTCACCCGTGTCAACAGTTTATGACTCCAAATCTCCATTTTCACTTCCTGCGGCAGCAGGCCCATCTCATAGGCATAGCGGAAATAGAGGTTCAGACCTTCCTGCTGCCTTTCTCCAAAATCATAGCATAAATTGCGGAAGTACCCTTCCCAATAAGACTTAGTTCCTCCAATGGTAGTACAGGCTGCAAGTACTATAGGATCTAAATCACTTAATCCCCGTAGTTTACTCTCAGCAAAAGCTTCTGCAATTTCCGCAATGGCTTCCGGCTTGTCCTTCGCAGCCTTACGATTCACAGCCCAGACCGCAAAGGTCATCCCTAAGCCCGTCCATTCCTTCCAAAGCTCCGCCAGATCGGTAACGATATAACCTTGATCCTGCCAAGAGGCCTTAATAGCATTATCACCAATGAGTAAGCAGGCATCCGCTTGATGCATCATGGCATCCAAATCAGGATTAGCGCTAATATACTCTGGTTTATTGCCAAAAGCTTTTTCCATTAAAATTTTCAGCAAGTTTACCGATGTTGCAGAAGTATTCGTAACGGCTATCGTACCTCTACCTATCTGTGCAAGAGGCACCCGAGAAAAAAGAAATATTGACCTCACGGGACCGTCCGCACTAACCGATAAATCAGGTAACAGCATTAACTTGTCACTGGCTTCAGCATACGCAAAAGAGGATAACGCACCCACATGAATACTTCCACGACTCATCCCCTGATTAAGAATGGCAGGTACTTCACTCACCATCTCTGCAGAATATTTCAGTGCAGAGGGATGAAAATTGTGAAATACCGGCCATGAGTTGGTATAACTGATTTTGCCAATGATGGTGTGGCTGTTATTGTCCATCCTTTCAATCCCCCCATCTGCGAAATAATTGATGTTCAATATTAAAGCTGTCGAGCACTTTGCCCACCATGAAATTAATCAGATCATCCATACTTTGCGGCCCAAAGTAAAAAGCCGGCATTGCGGGAATGATCCGAACCCCCAAACGGGACAGCTTCAACATATTCTCAAGATGAATAGCATGCAGAGGTGTCTCACGAGGCACAAGCACCAGTGGACGTCCTTCCTTAAGCATAACATCAGCAGCACGAGTCATCAGATTATCGGAGGTTCCATTAGCAACCGCAGACAATGTTCCCATGGAACAAGGCATAATAATCATCCCTTCCACTCGAAAGGAACCACTTGCGATAGATGCGCCGATATCAGCAACAGGATGATAAAGCAGAGAACCGGGATAGCCCTTGAACTTTTCGTTCAAAAAGCCTTCCCGGTCTGATGCGATATAGCCCAATTCTTCTTTAAAAACGCGCCAGCCTGCATTGCTTACTACCAAATGCACGGAGTAACCCATAGATAGTAAAGTTTCGATCAGTCGGATACCATAAATAGCACCACTTGCTCCTGTAATGCCAACCACGAAGTTTTTCGGTTTAGTAAGCGTCATTTGTTGAAATGCACCACCAAGTCAATCAAAGTGAAAGAGAACACTACGATGCTCAGCACGCCGTTCATAGTGAAAAAAGCTGTTTGCAAACGACTGAGGTCACTCGGAGATACAATATAATGCTCATAAAAAAGAATAATATAAGCGAGGATCATACCTGCTACATACCACCAGCTTAAATCCGTCAAAAACAGCAGCGACACGAATCCAATCGCCGTGAGAATGTGAAATACGCGGGCAATAACGAGCGCTCCTTGAACCCCAAACCGCACCGGAATGGATTTCAAGCCCTCTTTTAGATCAAACTCAACATCCTGACAAGAGTATATAACATCAAAACCAGCAGTCCAAAACACAATTGTGAAGTAAAATACCATTGAAGTCCAATTTACACTTCCGGTCACAGCCACCCAGCCGCCCAGAGGTGCAAGCGCAATGGTGAGGCCGAGGATAAGATGGCATGCCCATGTAAAGCGCTTAGTAAATGAATAAATAACAAGAAGGAATACAGCGATAGGTAAAAGTTTAGCTGATAAAGGATTCAGTTTAAAGGCTGCCCAAAAGAGTAAGAAAAACGAAATACCGATAAAAATGACAACTTCACCGATCTTGAGTAATCCTGCAGGAATCGCTCTTCCGGCTGTGCGTGGATTCTTAGCATCACTAATCCGGTCTATCAATCGATTCAGCCCCATAGCTGCACTGCGTGCTCCAAACATGGCGATTACAATCCAGCCAATTTGGCTCCAGGATGGAAGACTATCATTCATGACAACTGATCCGAGTAAAGCACCCATAAAGGCAAAGGGTAAAGCAAATACCGTATGTTCAAACTTAATCATTTGCAAAAAGATACCGATTTTCTTAAACATTCCCGTTCTCCTTGAGCCCAATATGTAATGCCGCGATGCCTCCGGTCAAGGGGAAGGATTCCACTTTTTGAAGTCCGGTTTCACGGAAAATAGTGGCTAGCTGCTCCCGGTCAGGGAACAATGCCAGTGATTCTGGCAGCCATTTATATTGCTCATACCTTTTTGCGAATAGCTTGCCAAGCAGAGGAAGTACACGCTGGAAATAAAAGAAATATACGCCTTTGAACGGCTGTTTCATCGGCTTGGAAAGCTCCAAACATACAACCATTCCACCAGGTTTTACTACCCGTTTCATTTCGTTAAGCACTTGAACAAGATCTGGCACGTTGCGTAGTCCGAATCCAATCGTTGCATAATCGAACGCATTGTCTTCAAAAGGCAGCTCCATAGCATTGCCTTGTACGAGCGAAATACGGTTCTGAAGCTTGCGCTCTTCAACCTTGCGGCGTCCTACTTCGAGCATACCTGCACTGAAATCCAGTCCGATCACATTACCAGTCTGTGTTGCTTCCGCCAAGGCGATGCTCCAATCACAGGTCCCACAGCATAAGTCTACGGCTGAGTCCCCCCGCTTCATACCCATCTTCTTCATCGTGAATTTACGCCAAGCCTTGTGGCGGCGAAAGCTAAGAATGTCATTCATCAAATCATATTTTCCAGCAATACTCTCAAACACGGAATGTACAAACTGCTCTTTCGGTTTGCTGTTGTCACCCACAGCAGTTGTCGTCTTTTCCATAGTCATCCATTAACCCTCCACGGCTGCTTGTCCTGAGATCTTCATCTGCAGGAGAAAACGATCCAGCGCGATCTCTAGCTCTCTAAGCAAACTCTCGTCTTTAACGCTTTGCAATAGTCCCTCAATAGACTGAAGCGATTGATGAAGCTTGTCCGTCAGTTGAGAATCGCATTTATATTTCATTTTCAGCATCTTCCAGTCCTTCTGATCAAGGTTCTGGTCTTGAAGCTGCTTGCGTTCTTCCTCTGTCGCAGTCTCCATCATCTTCCAATAGCAATAGCCATTTCCTGCATTCGCGGGATCATCACTACGGAGAAGCTCTAGAGCTACGGTCTCACACTGACTGAATTCAGCCAGCAGCTTCTCCCACAGCTCCACTAAGGAGTTCTCAATCATAGGAGTAAAAGAAAGGAACAGCCGCATATTCAGCTGTACCATGTGCCGCAAGTATTGTTCAGCCGAGAGGCGTATTCCCCTCATCTTCACGTAGAGATTCGCTTTCAAGACATTGAAATCTGCAATTGCCTTACTCAAGATTCCAACCATCTCAATTTGATCACTCTTTGCAAGCAAATGATAAAACCAGCTACTGAAGTAATCGCCAGCAAGTACCTTCAATTGACGGGAACGCATGGGGTCTCCACCCTGTCTATCATTCGAACGATCGATTACCTCATGAGTGTCCAGACCCAGTTGAACAAGCGCTGTCACAAGCGTGTACAACTCTCCAGCACTTCCTTTTGCAGAAGAAGCGTGGTTTAGAAAAATATATAACAAATGACCCCGGCCATCAGAAAACGGCGGCAAATCCGTATGCTTCTGAATCATGTCGTAGTCGGTGTAGGGTTTAGCCAGTTGCGGTATGCAGTACGGTTTCATTTCAGCCTCCGAAGCCATTGACATTATAATAATTCGTTTGTTCACAATCTTGTCTATTATATCACATGTTTTTTTGTCACGCACTGTGGTACGTCTGAGTTTCTTTTAATCCTTTCAAGGATAAATGAACTGTTTCTTCCAGAGCTCGGTTTCACTAATGCGGAAGCCCGTTTTGAGACGATCCGATATAGGAAGATTACCCGCAGACTGAAGTTCATTTTGCAGCGAATAAGACCACTCAGAACGTCTGATATCCCCAGCTAACAGCAGTCGTCGGCTACCAAGCCATTTATCTTCTACCACAATGCGCAATAGAAGCTGATCCACATTCGAAGTTTCTTGAATAGCAAAGGAAATGGCCTGAGCCATATTTTGATAGAGTTCCTCAGGTTCATGATCGTTCCCACTCACTTTAAGATCCAGTGACAGAACATGATCTTCCCAGCCTACGCTATCTATGGATAAGGTCAACGGAAGGACGCCCAGAACATCAACAAGATTGTCATTGTCAAGCACTGTGTTATGGCTGCCCGTTAAAGTCTCCACGGCCCCATTTCTCTGCTGTACAGATGAGTCTAAGTCTGCAAGTTTCGGCAAAATAACAGCAGAGGTTGCGGTCAAGAGTAATACGGCTCCGATCAACCAGGCTTTGTTCATGGACACACCCCCTTATCCATAGTACCCACTTTTTTTGTGGATGCGATCATTCACCCTTACTATATTTTGAAAAAAAGCAGGCTATGCCTGCTTTTCAGCTTTCACTTTCCAATTGTCCGTGTTTCGTAAATATTTCAGCCTTACCGCGGATCTTCATAGCTGAGGTATGATCGGTAAATTGTGCAATCAACACCTCACCCTTATCTAGCTTCTCTGTATGATGAAAGCGTGTATCCGTACCTCTGGTTAGACCAATGACTTGAACTCCATTCTCTTTGGCCTTAACCACAATATAGTCGCTACCTGTCGGAAGCGGATTCTCGCTCGTATTTTTATCCGTCATCGCTGATCCTCCTCTAAACCTAATGTACAGCCCATGCTATTCCAAAAAACAAATGCCGCCTTGGAGGGCGGCATAGTTGTTACTTAAAAAGACTATGGGATTGATATGTAGAAATCTTTATTTGATTCCGTCTTTCAGCGCCTTACCGGGTTTGAATGCCGGTACCTTGCTTGCAGGAATTTCGATTTCTTCACCAGTTTGTGGGTTACGGCCTTTACGTGCGGAACGTTCGCGCACTTCAAAGTTTCCGAATCCAACCAGTTGTACTTTGTCACCGCTTTGCAGCGCTTCTGTAATTGCTTCGAAAACCGCATCTACAGCTTTAGTAGCATCCTTCTTGGGAAGTTCAGTTGCTTCTGTAACTACATTGATCAAATCAGATTTATTCATGTTTTCTCACCTCCCTGGGTAAATTTCCGGTATCATACACTGTTTCCGTTTAAACGTAAAATATACGTGATAATCCCGTTTATTGCTGAACACTGGCGCCCATAGACCTTAAAGCGCAACAAACTTATAGTAATACAGCCCATCCATAAATTCAAGCTGTTAGACAAAAAAGGAGCAGAAATTATCATCTATACTTGCATAATCATCTAATTCCCCTCTAATTTGTTAGACCTATTAGTCCAGTATAACTCTTTCATTTCAGAAGAAAAATTGAGTCAGATTCACCGTTATTATAGGAAATAAGAATCAAGTTTCATTATTTTTGCACATAAAAAGAGTGGGATCTCTCCCACTCTTCGAATCCACTTAAATTTAGCTTAGAGAATTATTGCAATAAGTCCGCCTGAGCCTTCATTGATGATGCGACCAAGCGTTTCTTGCAATTTGTAGCGGGCATTATCCGGCATCATCGCTATCTTGCCTTGAATACCTTCCCTCACAATGGAATGCAAGGAGCGCCCAAAAATATCGGATTCCCAAATCTTGATAGGGTCATTCTCGAAGTCCTGCATCAGATAACGAACCAATTCTTCACTTTGCTTCTCCGTACCAATGATTGGCGAGAATTCAGATTCAACATCAACACGAATCATATGAATAGATGGTGCGGTAGCCTTTAAGCGAACCCCGAAGCGAGAGCCTTGACGAATCAGTTCTGGTTCATCTAGAGCCATTTCGGCTAACGAAGGTGCCGCAATACCATAACCGGTTGTCTTGACCATTTCTAAAGCTTCCGAGAAACGGTCGTACTCCCTTTTCGCATGTGAGAATTCCTGCATCAGCTGGAGCAAATGATCCTTGCCGCGGATCTCAACCCCCACTACCTCCATCAGAACCTGATCATACAGCTCTTCTGGGGCATACAGATCGATCTCTGCTACTCCCTGACCCATGTTCATACCACTTAGGCCAGCTTTATCGATAAAATCATACTCTGTGAACTGGGATACGAGTCGGTCAACATCCCGTAAGCGGCGAATGTCTTTTACCGTATCGCGAACGGAGTTCTCATAACTACTACGCAACCAGTGATTCTCTCCAAGCACCATGACCCAGCTTGGCAAGTTCACATTCACTTCATGTACAGGGAATTCGTACAATACCTCACGTAGTACACCAGTAACATCTTCTTCAGTCATGCTTGCCGCGCTAAGCGTCATAACAGGGATATCGTATTTGACGGCTAGCTCGTTGCGGAGCTGCTGCGCTTCCTCACTGCGTGGCCGAGTGGAGTTAATGACCAACACAAATGGCTTACCCACTTCCTTCAGCTCCGCAATGACACGCTCTTCAGAGTCCACGTACGAGTTCCGCGGAATTTCTGCAATCGTACCATCTGTTGTTACCACAACACCAAGCGTTGAATGCTCCTGGATGACCTTACGTGTTCCGATCTCTGCCGCTTCCTGAAAAGGGATTGGCTCCTCAAACCAAGGTGTAGAGATCATTCGTGGTCCATTCTCATCCTCGTAGCCTTTAGCACCTTCTACAGCGTAACCCACACAGTCTACCAGTCGAACATTAACCTCAAGCCCTTCCGCAACCTTGATTTGGACTGCGTTGTTAGGCACGAACTTAGGTTCAGTGGTCATAATTGTTTTGCCTGCTGCGCTTTGCGGAAGCTCATCCACAGCTCTTACCCGATCTGCCTCATTCGTGATGTTAGGCAGGACAATTGTTTCCATGAAGCGTTTAATAAATGTCGATTTCCCCGTGCGAACCGCGCCGACGACGCCAAGATAAATGTCTCCGCCGGTACGCTCGGCAATGTCCTTGAAAATATCCACTTTTTCCAAAAGAGATCCCCTCCTCATATTACTCCGAAGAAAAAATGCCTGAAGAGCATCGACTTCGCGTTCCGCCGGTAATCTGACCCTTGCAGGACATCAACCGGACTTATCGTATGCCCGCCCGAAGCCTAGCTGCTTTCGACCGGGACGTACTTGCCCCGCGCTAAACTCCGAATGCTCGGACATGCATTTGGACTAGTATCATCATATGTATCCGGAACGAATTTATGACCCGTATTCGCGCATTTTGCAATGTAATTTCTAAAAATTAAGTGTGCGCGCCGCAAGGCGTCTGACGCCCGGAAGCTTTCTCATCCATCATATGAAGTAGGATTCATTGATAGAACATGATATAAACAAAAAAGAACTGCCCGAATCGGTTTGAAACCGATGTTTGGGGCAGTCCTTCTTTTGTATGACCACTTCTTTATGTACTCTTAACTAGGAGGCTGCGGAACCGGCTGATTGTTAATCCATAGATACGGCAAAGACTTCACGGGCACGTAATAGGAAGCTTCCTCCAGATCCAGTCGCAAATCCTTTTTCTCGTCATGTTCTCCACCATTCTTATCGATGGCAGCTATAATATCAAAGACATAATCTACGTAGACAGTTCCAGCCTTATCCATGATGAAATCAAGAATCTGACCGGAATAGACGCTAGTTAATGTTATAGAGCTAGTTCCCGCCTTCTTATGATCAATGGTGTACAGTCCAGGGTATAACTCATCAAGCACCGGCAGAGAGCCGTCATGAGCTGATTTATAACGGTTGATCTGACGCTGCACATCATTCACCTTTTGAACTGTAACAAGGTCCATTACCTTAACAACTGGATCACTTTCCTCATTCAAAATAAGAAAATAAGCACTTCCCCCCTGTTCAAAAGCCGTAGCAGGAATATCATCCAAATATCCCTTATTGTTCAGCTTGCCCAGGTCTATACGGAACTTCTCATATCTTGGAGTAGTTTCATCCGCATTAAGAATCGGCAGCACACCTTCCTCCTGTTGATAATCATCAACGGCTGCTTGTATCCTCTTAACACTTTCTCGATAATTAACACTAGCCCGCTTCTCTTCTCCAGGATACAGACAACCCGAAAGAGTAAGAGCGATCGACACCACTACCAGACAAAGTCTTGCTCCTGCCTTCAGTTTCTTCTTTCTTCTAAAAAACTCCAACCGAGTCCCTCCCACGGTGACAATCTTACTCTACCACAGCTCATCTTCTTCCCCACGCCGCGCAGCTTCAAGCTTACGGCGTACAGCAGCCTTAAGTGGATCTTCAGGTACCTGAACGGTCACATCGCTCCATACGGCAGCCTGACAGGCCAGACGCATTCCTTCTTCTAACGCAGTTCCAAGCTTACGCCGTTCTATATCCCCTGGAGGTCTCACCGCTGTGGCTTCTTCATTCGCAATTTTAACCTTGCACATCAGACAGCCTGCTTTGCCTCCACAGCGAGTGGTTATCGTCACTCCGGCTTTACGAGCTGCCTCCAGTAACGAGATACCGCGATTCACCACAGCTTTACGACCTTCAGGTTGAAACATAACGGTGACTCCATTTTGCGATTTCATGATGTTACTTCCTTCCTTAATGCTGTGTAACTGCTTACATAATCGAAACAACTCCGCCCAATAGGCCAACTAACATGATGACAAACGCTAGGATAGATAGCAGTGCTTTAAGCAGTCCCTTTGTTTTGCTCCGGGCAAAAGTTATTAGAAAAACAGACAGTCCCATAACTAGCATCGCAATCAGGGATAACCACATTTTTGTCATCGGATCCAAGGTCAAAGCCCCCATTCGCCTGTAATATATTAGGGACTATTATATCATGGCCTTATCCTATTCTGTAAAAAAACATCATTTTTTATATATTATTATTTAGATAATTCGGCTTAGTAAGAGTTTTCCAATAAAATAAAAAAAAGAGCAAAAGATAACGGAATCTATATGGATTCCGATTCTTTTGCTCACCCAACTTAAAGCTATTTTTTAAGCATCATTTTCATTAAAGACTCCATTGTGCTGGAACCTGCGCCGCCTTTTTTGACGGCATTGATAATCTCCTGCACAGTAGCTTCACTGACTGGCACTTTCGCCATTGATGACACCTGCTTAATTAACTGGCGGAGCTGGGCTTCATTCTGCGTAGTTCCTGGCTTGACCGTACTGGCTAGCTTTTTGACGGCACTTTCCGTAATGTTCTTGCCCGCCTTTTTGTTAATGGCGTTCAATGCATCCTTGGAAAAATCTCTGCTCACTTTTCATCCCTCCTCCGTCAATCCCCAATACAACATATGAGAATTTGCGGAAAAAGGTGAACAGGATCAGGAATGCCACTGCTCCCAAGTTTCCTGAGAGATTGACTCAAGCTCAGGTTTACGATCGCGACCCATCAAGGCTTCAACTGCACTGCGTGGGCTTCGACCTTGAAAGAGCACATGATAAATTTGATCCGTAATGGGCATCTGGACACCAAGCTTGAGGGAAATAGCATAAGCTGCTTCCGTTGTACGTATGCCTTCGACAACCATTCCCATCGACTCCAGCACCTCATCCAGTGGTTTCCCTTGCCCGAGCATGAAGCCTGCGCGCCAGTTACGGCTGTGCTGGCTTGTAGCAGTCACTACAAGATCACCAATTCCTGCAAGCCCTGCAAAGGTCAAAGGATTCGCTCCGAGCTCGACACCCACCCGAGAAATCTCGGCCAGTCCACGTGTCAGAAGCGCAGCCTTAGCGTTATCCCCAAATCCAAGACCATCGGATAGACCTGCACCGAGTGCAATAATATTCTTTAGTGCACCAGCAAGCTCTACCCCTACCTGATCGCGGTTCGTATATACACGAAAATCGTTGTTAATGAACAATTCCTGTGCTTCAGCGGTACGCTTATCATCAGGTGAAGCCACAACAACTGTAGTAGGACACAAGCGCACTACTTCCTCTGCATGACTCGGTCCGGAGAGAACGACAATCTGCCCTTCGTCACAGCCGAGTTCCTCAGCAATTACAATTGACATCCGCTTCTTGCTTTCAGTCTCAAAGCCCTTCGTAGCATGAACGCAAAGCATATCATCCTTCCAGAACGGCTTCAGACTGCGAGCAACCTGCCGCATACCTGAAGACGGGGCCACAATAACAACCGCTTTAGAACCGGAAACTGCGGTCTCCATATCGGTGGTTGCAATTATGTTTACGGGGAGGGATATCCCGGGCAAATACTTATTATTCATATGAAAGCCATTGATCTCGGCAGCTTGATCAGAGTTACGTGTCCACAGATAAACTTCCGAGTGGTTAGCAGCTAGCACACTTGCCAGCGCAGTTCCCCAGCTCCCCGCTACTAGTACGGTAACTTTATCAGACAACACGATTCCCTCCTTTAACTTTAGAGCCGATCTTGTTCTCACGGCCCTCTAGAATCTTCACTATATTCGTCCGGTGCCGCCAGAAGGCAAAGACCGCGATGATAATACTGGTCCAAAGCACAGGCTGTGTAAATCCTGTCAACAATAGAAACACTGGTGTCAGCGCAACAAAAATTAACGAGCCAAGTGACACGTAACGAGTGATAAAGATAGATCCTATGGCGATGATACCGGCGAGCAGCGCTGGCCATAAACACAGTGTGGCCATAACGCCGATCGTAGTAGCGATGCCTTTTCCCCCACGGAAACGAAAGTAGAGTGGCCAATTATGTCCGACAATGGCAGCGATTCCGCAAAGAGCAGGAACCCAGGTTCCCCAGCCACCTACCCAAGTTCCTAACCAAACTGCGGTAACACCCTTCAGTACATCCAGCACTAGCACTAATATCGCAGGACCTTTCCCCAGTACACGCAGTGTATTGGTAGCCCCCGCATTGCCGCTTCCGTATTGACGGATATCAATTCCCTTTAGTAGCTTGGCGAACAGCACACTAAAGCTGACAGAACCAAGCAAATAGCTTACAACGATAACCAGAAGTTCAAGCGCCACACTTCTTCTCCCCTAACCTTCGTTTTCGGATTTGCGCCGTGTAAAGAGACGGATTGGCGTTCCCTCGAAATTAAACGCCGCGCGGATTTTATTCTCCAGGTAACGTTCATAGGAGAAGTGCATCAGCGATGGATCATTCACGAACACCACGATCGTCGGAGGCTTCACCGCAACCTGCGTTACGTAGTTAATACGTAAGCGACGGCCTTTGTCAGTAGGAGGAGGGTTAATCGCAATAGCATCAGATACAACATCGTTCACCAGATGCGTAGTAATGCGTAGTGCGTGCTGTTGTGATACATGCTGTACCACAGGCAGCAGTTTTTGCAGGCGCTGTTTGGTTAAAGCCGACAAAAAGACAACCGGTGCGTAACTCATAAATAAGAAATGGTCACGAATCTTAGTCTCGAAGTTCTGCATAGTCTTGTCGTCCTTCTCAATGGCATCCCATTTGTTCACAACAAAAATAGATGCCTTACCTGCTTCATGTGCATAACCAGCAATATGCTTGTCCTGATCGATGATGCCCTCTTCGCCGTTAATTACAACGAGAACCACATCAGCCCGTTCAATAGCACGCATAGCACGCATAACACTGTATTTCTCAATGTTCTCATAAACCTTACCTTTTTTGCGCATACCTGCAGTATCGATAAGCACATAACGTTGTCCATCGCGTTCAAAAGGCGTATCAATAGCATCTCGAGTAGTACCTGCAATATCACTAACGATAACGCGTTCTTCACCCAGAATCGCGTTAACCAGAGAGGATTTACCTACATTCGGACGGCCAATCAAAGCTACACGAATAACATCGTCATCGTATTCGTCATCTATTTTCTCTGGCAGACGTTCTACTACAGCGTCCAGCAAATCGCCGAGCCCAGTACCATGACTACCGGAAATTCCGATCGGATCTCCAAAGCCCAGGCTATAGAACTCATAAATATCATCCGCACGCTTCATGTTATCCACTTTATTGATGGCAAGAACGATCGGTTTACCTGAACGGAACAGAATCTGAGCTACCTCTTCATCTGAATTCGTCACTCCACTCTTCGCTTCACACATAAATACAATAACATCCGCTTCTTCAATCGCTAGTTCCGCCTGAACGCGGATTGATTTCAGAATCGTGTCATCACCATCAATTTCAATACCTCCGGTATCAATCACACTGAACGACTTACCGTTCCAATCTGAAATACCATAAATCCGGTCACGTGTAATCCCCGGCTTATCTTCTACAATGGCCAATCTATCGCCAATCAGCCGATTAAAAATCGTCGATTTCCCGACGTTAGGCCTCCCAACGATTGCCACAACGGGTCTTGCCATATTCATTCCTCCTGTCATCCTTACGATACTCATCATAGCAAAAAACATTAAAATTGGCTAACACTCAAGTTAACTCCGATAAATCTTTCTGTTGCCGGAAAAAGAGAATCGGCGAACCCCCGTATCGAGGGCTCGCCGATTACTTTACCCGTATATTCAAAAGCAGGATTAGTTATTACCTTTGAATTTGTCCAACTTGTCACCAAAACGTTCAGCAAGCGTGAAGCTAAGGCCTTCGTTGCTAAGGGAAACGTTAGGGTTGTTCAATACTTCTTTAGGAGCTCTGTCTCTGCTGTTGCTGCGTTCAGGTCTAGCAGTAGGTGCTGGAGCTTCTTCTGTTTCTTTGATGCTCAGGCTAACACGTTTCTCGGATGGATTGAAGTCCAGTACTTTCACTTGAACTTCTTGTCCTTCTTTCAATACTTCGTGTGGAGTAGCAATGTGTTTGTGGGAGATTTGCGAAATGTGCACAAGACCTTCCACACCTGGAAGCAATTCAACGAATGCTCCGAAGTTCACAAGACGTTTTACAACGCCTGTTACAACATCACCGATGTTGATTTCGCCGGCAGCAGAGTCCCAAGGACCTGGAGCAGCAGCTTTGATGCTCAGGCTGATTTTTCCTTTTTCAGGATCAACCTTAAGTACTTTAACACGTACTTTATCACCTTCGGATACTACATCAGAAGGTTTCTCTACGTGATTCCAAGCGATTTCGGATACGTGTACAAGACCGTCAACTCCGCCAACATCAACAAATGCGCCGAATTGAGTCAGACGTTGTACTGTACCTTCGATGATTTGGCCTTCAGACAGCTCAGCCATGATTTTGAGCTTGTTAGCTTCGAATTCTTCTTCAAGAACTTCTTTAGCAGACAAGATTACTTTGCTGTTCTCACGGTCAAGTTCTTTCACTTTAACGCGCAGGGTACGGCCTTTGTAATCGTTGAAATCTTCAACGAAGTGACGCTCAACCATGGAAGCTGGGATAAATCCACGAGCTCCAACATCAGCTACTAGACCGCCTTTAACAACGTCAGCCACAGTAACTTCGAAAGCTTCTTGGGAAGCAAAGTACTTCTCAAGATCTTCCCATGATTTTTCGCTATCAACAGCACGTTTGGAAAGAACAAGGCTTTCCTTGTTGTCGTTAATGCTAACAACTTTACATTCTACTTCTTGTCCAACTTCTACCGCAGCAGCGGCGTTGTCCAGTTGTACTGCGGACAATTCGCGAATCGGAATCACACCGTCGTATTTATATCCAATGCTTACATAAGCTTGGTTATCTTCGATTTTGACGATTGTTCCTTTCACGGTATCGCCTTTTTTCAAAGAAATGATTTCCAAGTCAGCTTGGTTAGTCACTTCTTCTTCGTTAACGGCAGCAACTTCTTCTACAGCTCCGTTATTTTCTGTCACAGCGGATTCCACCGCTTCTACGGTTTCATTATTCTCCGTAGCTTCCTGATTTTTAATTTCTTCAGACATGTGATTAGCCTCCTCGATTCAAAACCCCATTTATTTAAACCTGCGTATAGCAGAGTTCAAAACAAGCACTGCTTGGTATTACAATTTACACTTGAAGATAGTATGTTCCAAAAAATAGCGACTATGCCGTTATTTAATCTTAGCACTGAACGAAATTTGTTATTTCGCATATCCATTAACTAGCGCTTGGTTTACCCGACTTCTTCATCTCATTGATGCGTTCCATAATGACATCGGTAACAGCCTCGAGAGATTCACTTCCTGCACCGGCAAATTGACTGAGATCTATAGGTGCCCCATAGACAACAACCATCCGTCGAAAGAGTTTGTACTGACCGACAATAGCGGCCGGAACAACTGCCGCACCACTTCGAAGTGCGAAGCTTGCAGCGCCTTTCTTGGCAACTCCGGCATCAGAGTTACGCGTACCCTCTGGGAAGATACCCATGACATTACCACTACGAAGTGTGTTAAGGGCCGTTTTAATGGATTCTTTGCTTACGCCACCACGTTTGACCGGAAAAGCACCCAATTTGTTAATGAGCCAACCAAGCACAGGAACCTCAAAAAGTTCCGCCTTAGCCATATACTTTACCTGACGGTCTAGCTTAATCCCAATAGTCATAGGATCTAACAGACTAATATGGTTCGCGCATAGCAGCACCCCGCCCTCCTTTGGCACATTCTCTTCCCCCACAATCTTAAGCGGGAAAACAATTGCGTAAATCAAGCGAAGCAATCCTCGGCAAAATACATAAATCATAAATGATTTCTCTCCCCGTCAATATGAGATCTACAATGGGATACAATGGCCTCCACAGCTTGATCGATATCCATAAAGGTCGTGTCCAGAAGAATTGCATCTTCCGCACGGCGCAGCGGTGAAATCTCCCGTCCTTCATCCAGACGATCTCGCTGTGCAATATCATGTTCAAGCTGCTGAAGAGTCACCGATTCCGCGTCTCTCAATTCCTTATAACGACGGAGAGCTCTTTCTTCCACACTTGCCGTCATAAAAATCTTTACTTCGGCATCGGGCAGCACGGTCGTACCGATATCGCGGCCATCCATAACAACGCCTTTGCGAAGCGCCATCTGACGCTGCAAATGACTAAGTCTGGATCTTACACCTTCGATCTTCGAATACTGCGACACAAGGCCGCTGACCTGAAGACTCCGAATATTCGGCGTTACGTCTTCCCCATTAATCAGCACCTTCTGGATGTCTTTTTCTGGAATAAGCTCAATAACCATGTCGCGAACCTTCTGGTTCACTTGATTCTGATCTTCCGGTTCTATGCCTTCTCGGATCATATACCAGGTGATTGCCCGGTACATTGCACCTGTATCGACATAAATATAAGACAAATTCTGGGCTACCAATCGGGCTACAGTGCTCTTGCCTGCCCCGGCAGGTCCGTCGATGGCGACGTTAATTCTGTCGTTAGTATGTGTACCCTGCCTATCCAACGGGGCATTCCTCCTCAAACACTCTTTCATAAGAAAAGCATCTAGCGATGTCAAGTTCGTTCTTTCAATATCAAGGAGCACATACAAATTGATATGCTTGATGATATTATCAAGAAAAAAGCAGGCATTGCCTGCGACTTATAAAATTATACCACAGTTTATACGTCAGTGTAAAATCAGACCGCTTATTAGAGCTAAGAAAAATGCCTATCGGTTGCGGAAATCAAACTGACGTTCGAAGCAGTAACGTATTATTTTCTGGCGCTCAGTATCCGAAATAGCCACAAATTTCAGCATGGCCAATTGGCGCCCATTCTCAAGCGTTTTAATCCGAACCACTTCACCTACAAATTCCACATGCTCAATACTACCGTTTCGATAAGGCACTAGAACCCAACAGGACAATTTACCTCCTACTTCGAGCTTGACCTGGTTATCCACCAAGAAAGAGGTTCCTCCGCCACCGATATCATCTGTACGCACAAGAAACCTTTTACCACAACTATCCTTTACAGCTAACTCAAGATCTGCATTCACTCGAAAAAAGCTTCGTCTCTGAATTTTAAAAATTGAATCCGTCGCTGGCTTTTGTATCCGAACCATACGGATTACATCTTCTTTAAAACCGAGAACATGAGTATTAAAGTAATTTTTAATGCCGCCCTCAGTTATAAAATAAACCGAAAGCTCGTCCCCCATAAAAAGTCTTTTCAGATGACCATTACTCTCCTGCATAGGAATTTCAATCAGGAACGCGTCGTCTTCTGTCTCTGCAATTCTCGA
Source organism: Paenibacillus sp. FSL K6-0276 (assembly GCF_037977235.1). Classification (NCBI taxonomy): domain Bacteria; kingdom Bacillati; phylum Bacillota; class Bacilli; order Caryophanales; family Paenibacillaceae; genus Paenibacillus; species Paenibacillus sp. FSL K6-0276. The sequence continues at coordinate 4,224,881 of NZ_CP150276.1, forward strand.
TCTATATTCAACTTCTGCTTCAGCAGCGTCACTGGAAGCAACCTGTATGTATAGATATTCATTAATTTTAGGATACAAAGATGTCACCGCCAAATCAGTTTAGTAATAAATACTAACAATGATTATAGCATGGGAATATCACCCAATGAGATAAATATTATTTGAATTTTAAAAATAAAGGAGAGCGCACCCAAATAAATGGATGCGCCCTGTTCCTTCATTTTTTTTCCGATCCCGAAGAAGCCCTGATTTCTTCCACAGACTCTTCGATTCCATCATCCGCATTAAGATAAATACGATACTGTGTACCATTTACCTCTCCGCCAAACTCGTAAGTCAAGACTTCTACTGAGTCCTCATTTTTAATCCAAGCCATGCGATGGTATCGCTCTTTAAAATCCGAATTCAAAAACTTTTTTGCTTCCGCAAGGGTAAGCTTCGGCTTAGGAATCTTACGATTGTCCTTATGTTCATTAACATATTCGCTGGCCTCAAATCCAATCGTTGATCCAGTATCAAGTCCCATACGAATCGTCATTTTCTCAGGATAAATCAACACATCATTCTGGTTGGTTACAAAGGTTAAATTCCCAATATTATCGTAACGGTCAGCACTGACCGCAGTCATATGAGGATATCCCTTTTTCTTAAGAAACTGCTCCGCCTTAGTAACTGCTTCTTCTATAGATACCTTAGCAGGACCAACCTCACGGTTATCATAATAAGAGATCAGCAACCCACCATTTTTGGTGAAATCCATACTGATAGTCTGCTTGTTATTCGAACCACTGACCGTAGCCGTATAGGAAGGCCATTTCGTATTTTTTCCGTTTTCTTTGACATCCACCTTAGCATTAGAGCCTGCATTAGCGAATTTAATGGCCTTACGTTTGATATCTTCGACTGAAACAGGGGTACCCCCGAGCATTTTAACAGAGCGTTTATCGTAGATGCTTGCTACAGAAGGTCCCCAATCCAGTTCAGGGTAACCCTCGACACGTTTGTCCACAGACTTGAAGCCGTCAATAATCGAATTGTCCTCTGCCTTATTCTCTGTAGCCAGTGCGGTTTCAACATCCATCCAGCGCAGCCGACTGGCAATCGCTTTATTCTGAACATCTTGCAACTCTTTAGAGATTTCTCCAGAGTTCTTGTACAATGCTTTTAAATTATTCAATTCACCCTCTGTCAAAGGTTTCTTAGCGAAATCGCGAATCCCAGCTTTATAAGAAAAGTTTGAGATTTTGGACAGAAACTCTTCAGTTTTGCTAAATGGCAGTAATGTTAGTGGCAGCTGGTTAATCTCATTTTGTGCCTCACTTGTCATCCGCCACACATTAACAAGTCCTTTGCGGTGCATCCCGTTAGAAGCAGAGTTAACAGCTAGTGTGTTCCCTAGCTCTCCATGAAGACGCTCTACGTGGTAAGACAAATCATGAAAGGCACGCTGATATTGGTTCTCCGCCTTAATTAGAATCGCATTCTTCTCCTGGTTCTCCTGATAACCCCACACGAGCGCTCCAATTAACAGCAGCGCAGTCAGCGGGAACATTACAGCACTTAATCTTTTGTACATAGGGCTGCAAGACTCCTTTCGATAGCTTATTGGCGTTAGTTTGACAATAAACTAGGAGTCTTATGCACCTGTCTGTAACACAATGTGACTAAAACTTTTTGAAGAGAGGCCATAGCAAGGCGCTTACGCCCTCTCTTCGATCTCAAACCCACTGCTATTACTGCAAAGGCATTGCTTAAAGCCGGTTTGAATCACACCCTGCTCTTTTATCCCTCTTAATATGTAGGTCTCACCGCACCGTTTGCAAAGTATACGGACTTTTATACGCAAAAAAAGACACCTCTCTCCTCTCTGGAATTCCCCGCTAAGGAACTATCCTTTGAATACAAGTGTGTCCATCTCGATTATAGGTTAACCTCTTCTTCTCGTTTCAGAAAGCGGAAAGGGGATCGGCTATTAGCCCTATCCACCTTCCCCATACCTCCATACCATAGAATAGCCATCAAAGGTACAATAAACCAAATCCAATAGTTAGAAGTCGTAGTCAGAACAAAGTCATAAATTCCATGCCACATCCATGGCAACAAAATAGATATCAACAGAATTCCTTTTGTTTTAGCACCTTTTGAGAACTTGGCTCTCCCCAAGTGATAGCCCATGATCACACCAAACATAGCGTGTCCAGAAACCGGAAGTAGTGCTCTCAGAAACATGGAACCGATTGAAGCATTGCTATACCAAGCGTACATTACATTTTCTATTGTTGCGAAGCCGAGCGAAATCGCTACAGCGTATAGTATCCCATCATATGGCTCGTCAAATTCGGTGTGATTGTAAATCATATGGTAAAGCACAAACCATTTCAGACATTCTTCCACGCCAGCGGATATGAGAAACGACTCCACATAAGGACCGCCATTCAGTCCTAGCATCAGCCCTCTTTGAATGATCATAACAGGAAATACAATCAAGAGGCCGAGTAGGAACACCTTAATGACGATATGAAGCGGTTCTTGATCATACTTGTCTTTTAGATAAAAAAAGGTCAGCAGAGCAAGTCCCGGCGCTACTGCCGACGAAATAACCGATAACACGAGCACCGAATAACCTCCCTATACCTCTAGCGCCTATTTCTGCTGATTCACAGCAAGGCTGATAACAGCTTTAATACAAGAATGACCGCCATACTACCAACAACAAGACCAGGGCTAATCAGCCTAAACGATGCTTATCAGCCCCATCATGCTAATTAATCCTGACGCTTAAAATGAGTGCACAATAACTGGACAGCATTCTCCGGCATTACTGTCTTCCCATATTCATCGAGAACAGCTTCTGTAACCGGTGAGGATTCTCCAAACTCAGCTAATACGCCAACAAGACCTGACAATGCCGTTTCTTCAAATTCCTTAGGATCGAAGTACAGATACCATTTATTGTTATAAGAATACAGTTTCCCCTGGGAAGTAATATTACCGATGAGCACATGAGCCGCTTCAACAAGAACCTCAAAATCGCGGAATGCATATACAATGGAGTCGCTTTGTTCAAGAGTAACTTCCATTTCGTAAATCTCTTCTGGCAATTCTTCTTCCCCAGACGCACCGTACTGATGGTGATCATATTTTCCTCGGGTCACTATAACGACCATGCCTTGCGCGGGCAATGCGAAAACTTCTACGGCAAGCGGACCGGTAGCATCAAAACCTAGTTCACTATATGCTTGATCCATCATCTCCGTAAACAGGTCATGAACCTTGGGAACTTCCTGCCACATGTCTTCCTTCTGGATGCCCCGCTCGCTCAGGTCGTCAAAAGTGAGGAAAATCCGTATCTTATCTTGACTTAATCGCTCTATTCTCATGACAGGATCCTCCTTTTGCAAGCTCATTTATTATAATGTATGATGAGTCCCGAGTAATGAGCCAAAAATGGTTACTATGTATGTATGTTATCATTTTACAGAGATAAATGCACGTAAATAAATATATAAAACCCTCTTAAAGCGGTGCCACTACTGAAGAGCTTATTCTATTTAATAAACAATTTTCAAGACCTTGAATAATAAAAAAGAATCATTCTGTGGAATATTTCATCCCCAAAATGATTCTGAAGGAATCCTTTACGGTTACAATCCCGGTATGGCTGTGTGCGTTTCTTTAAGAATCTGCTCCACTTCACTCTTCACTTCAGGATTGTTGCGGATGAAATCCTTCAGTAATTTGAGATTGGATTCTTTCGATTTTGCCGGTGATTCCGTCTTATGCTCAGAGGTTCCGGTGTTCGAACCATTACTTTGAGCATTGCTGCTGGAGGCAGCAGTGTTTCCAAACCCTGTCGTAGCCATACCTATTATTTTTTCTTTTGCTTTATCTGCGGCTCCGCTCATGGAACCACCCGATTGCCCCAGCGAAGACATTAAAGACTTCCGCTTTTTGGACATAATCATACTGGCTGCGGCGCCCATCAGCACCCCACATAAAAATGACGAAGTATTCATATTCCCAGCCTCCTTGTATGGTAAAATCATGTTTAGTGTTCGCGGAAAGATTCCGGCTCATACAACCTAATAACAAGAAAGCGAGTTGAAAAAAGTGGGTAAAATGACATCAGTGCTGCTACTGGCTACCTTATTGCTGACTTCCTGTAGCAACAGCGGAGGAAACGGTAACACAGCTAAGGAATCAAACACAACAAATAATCAGCCCACAGCGGCAGCTACACAGAGCGTAGAAACTGAGGCGCCAACAACTGAAATTATGGCCACCCCTACACCTCAAGCGACAGCAGAAGGAGAAGCTGAAGGTAGTAATTCTGCCACTGGGGATGAAGCATCCGCTGAAGTTCCACTTCTGTACCATATGAACAAAAATTATGATATCGTCCCCAATGAAGAAACTACAAATAAAAAAGTCGTCTTACTTACGTTTGACGATGGTCCCAAAGATGCTGCGATGATTAACCCATTAATGGATATTCTGGACAAGCATCAAGCCAAAGCCATCTTCTTCGTGAACGGTTATCGTGTTAAACAGCATCCTGAGCTTCTAGAGTTAATTCATAACCGTGGTGGAATTATTGGCAACCATAGTTGGGATCATATTATTCTCAAGGACAAGTCTTATACTGAGGTAAAAAAACAAATCGAAGACGTTCAAAATGCCGTTAAGGAGATCATCGGGGAAGCCCCGCTCTTTTTCCGTCCCCCACATGGTGCTGGCGGTGATGTCGGCAAAAAGATTGCCGCTGAGAATGGTATGTTATATATGACCTGGTCCAACGGATCTCTGGACTGGGAGATGAAAGAGAAAGAAACCGGAAAAACGGATAAATTAATTAAAAATGTAACGGACCAGTTGCATTCAGGCAGTAATATTCTGATGCATGAGCTGCCTTGGACAGTCGAAGCATTGGATAAACTGCTCACTACTCTTGAAGGTAAGGGTTATAGCTTCGTAGATCCTCGCAGCATTGAGCTTAAGATGCGCTAATTCCTAAATAAGACAATAAAAACAGGTAATCACCTTAATGTAAAGGCGATTACCTGTTTTTTTGTCCACCAATTTAACTGTACAATGACAGTTTTCTAATGTTGCTCTTTACGAAGCGTTAGCACATGCATCTCAGCAGGACTTCCCCAGCGGATCGGCAAGTGAGAGGTTCCAAACCCTCTGCTGATCAACAGCTTTGAATTCCTTCCAGCACCATCCCTTCTGGGCCATTGAAACATTCCCGCATCATATTTATGATAGAAGGTTTCCACATGCCTTTGACCCACAAAAGGAAGAATGACCTGTCCTCCATGCGTATGGCCTGCCAATATCAGATCAGCCGGCACACTCTGGCGTTTGGACAGCCAAAGCGGATCATGAACAAGAATGATACGGCAAGTGTCATCTATAGAAGTATGCGTCGTTAATCGTGGTAATGGACGATAAGAAGTATTACCACCTTTTTTCGGAAAATCCACTCCAGTTAACCAAAGAGAAACTCCCTCGCGTTCAAAACTTACATTCTCATCTAATAATAGCTTTGCACCACTGCCGCGAATAATTTGATCAACCAATGAAATATTGGCTCGATAATCATGATTTCCATGCACTACATAGGTAGGAGCAATAGATGTCACCAGAGTCATATTATCAACCAGTCGATTTAGAGGGCTATTTCTTTCCGTTAGATCACCGCCTAAAAAAACAGCATCTATTTCCCCCTTTAACGGAGTCAAAAGCGCTGATGGAAGGCGACGTCGATGGATATCGGTTATAAATAAGATACGAAATCCATCAAACGCATCAGGGAGCGAATTCAAAATTATTTCCTCGGTAATAATTCTGTTTCTAAAGGCGTTACTCACCATAATCACTGCAATAATCACCGCGATCAAAAGAGCGGATACGACCAATCCCCATATCCAAACGATCACCATAATGTTCTCAAAGGCGGCGCTCCTTCAATTCCCCACCAGAGGAGCGCTACCAGCAATATTACAAAGATGAAGATCAGAGAGTTAACGAACATTTTACTAAGACGAACACGTTCTGAAGAATACGTATTCGAACGTGACGGAACAGATTCTTCTTGCTCTTTGTTTCCACTGTTAGATCCCTTTGCAGAAGTTGCCGGACGGCGCGCTTTCCTTGATAAAGTTGCCGTCGTTGTCCGTGAATGACTGGTCTTCCTTGAAGCCCCCTCCGATCGCGGATTCGTTTTTTTACTTTTGGCAGAAGGTTTGCCTTCGCCATCACGCTTTTTCTGACGAGACTTCAACCGGCTCAATTCCTCACTCATGATTCCCTCCTGTAGCGGATCACCAGACCAGAGAATAGGTCGATGAAGAAATGACATAGTATAGGTGCCCAAAGGCTTCCTGATTGAATGTATATATATCCAAGACCATAGCTGCTTAAGAATACCCATCCCGTAGGTACGAAGTGGCGTAAATAACGAACATGAATAAGGGCAAACAGAATACTCGTCCAATAAGGACCAATAGAATATTGAATAGCTCCCCGAAACAGAAGTTCTTCACAAACCGATACAATTGCTGCAATCAAGACAATATGCCACACGGGCCGATTTCGGAATAAAAGGTCGTTTATCCCCCCGTCATCCATACTTTCTTCAGGTACAATATGAGTCAGTAAATAATCTACAACCAGCATTACAGCGGCTAGTCCAAGACCCCACGCCACAAAATGTACGCTTTCTGGAAAAATTAATAGCTCAAAAGGATTTCTTTTCTGAAATAATATCCATATCAAACCGATAATTAATGTAAGCCCCTGAGTAATGTAGAGATTGAGGAGCAGAAGACGGTCTGTTAACTGGCCTGGCTCTACTTTTTTTATCTTAATCTCGCCAAATTTGAATTTTTTCATCGTGACCTGCCTGTTCTTTGATTTTTTCGGGCAGCTCCGAAAGAGAAACCGTCCATAATGTTACTATCAATACATAATACATAGGATAATTCCCCCAGAAAAAGGAGCATTTATTATGAGCCAACGTAACTCCCGTACTCAAATGTTATACACCCTATTTTTTTTGTTTTTCCTTATTTGCGCCTTTACCGCATTTTTTACAGGCGTCAAGGTTGGCGCAGACAAAACGGAAGCTAAATATGAAAAACAAAAGAGCAGCAATGGATATGGATTAGAAGAATTCACGGGCGCTTACCAACAGAAGGATCTTGTTACTTTCTATCATAACGTATTTTTGCCTTATCGGGAATTCAAGCAAATTTGGAACACACAACTGGACAAGTTGGCACGCAGTACAGATGCCCGTGTGAACGTAGCAGCTATGAAGAATCTTAGCCTTCTAGCAGATAAACAATATGAAAGAGTTAACCAGGACTCTATCTTTTCCAACTCTCCTTTATTACAACAATCACAGCTAAATATACTCAAAAGCTTAACTTTATTTTCAAAAGCTTCTGGTGAAATAGGGGCAAGTGCATCTGGTGCAGAGACGGCTAAATTGCTAAAAAATGATCCTTACACTGCCGGTGCGGTTAAATTCGGATTGTTGGCACAAAAGAACTTTTATGATTCTATGCTAAAGTGGGGCTCTAAGACAAACCAGAAAATCCCTTCTGATGCCGGTGAGCTAAAGACCATGTCCTTTATACAGTGGAAAAAAATGCCTCTTCTTCAAAAGAACGCATCCGTTGCTGATATGATGTTAAATCGTGGAATTTTTGCAGCCTACGATCCTCAGGACATTACCGCAAAAATAGACGATTTGATACATTCTGGTACTGCCAGTTCATTGAATCTTACGGATGTTCAGTCCTCAGTAACCCTGCTTATTTCCACAGGTGCTATACAGGTAGAGGATTTTATGAAGTGTCGAGAGCAGTACTATAGCAAGGAGACGATTCCACAGCTCCCGTTTTTTTATGAATAGAACCAGTCATTGAATCATAACGAAAAATGAAGTTCACTTCAAGAAAACCTACTTTCAAAGCCTATTGACACAACTAGCTTACCGTGTTACATTATGAAAAAATTAATCAATTAAAAACGATGATGGAACAAAGATACTGGAAGTCTTCAGAGAGCTGGTGGTTGGTGCAAACCGGTGACGAACAGATGTCTTTAGCGCTCCTGAGATATTGTATCGAACCTTAAAGTAGGTGCAATCGGATCAACTCCGTTACCAGTGTGGCCTTTGCAGGCCAATGAGGCTGCTTCTTCCAAGTTGCAGTGAATTAGGGTGGTACCACGAAGATAACTCTCGTCCCTTACTACGGCAGTAGTATGGGGGTCGGGAGTTTTTTTATTTCCTAAATACCTTATTAATACTATCCATTTGCCCAAAGTTACCGATTTCGCGGCACTCCTGCACGCATCTTCTTTTATGCGACACCGCGTTGATCTACTATTATCACATGTTTTTTCTCTACTAGTTCGTGAATCTTCAGGTATTGTGGATTACCCTAAAGGGCGTCCTCGACATATAAAGCTTTTCAACTTTAAGGGGGATAAGAAACCATGTTTAAAGTATTAGTATCGGATCCAATCAGTGATTTGGGCATTCAGCAATTGATGGACGCAGAAGATGTAGTTGTAGACAAAAAAACAGGCCTCAGCGAAGACGAACTCATTGCAATTATCGGTGAATACGATGGCTTACTTGTCCGCAGTCAAACTACTGTAACAGACAAAATCATCGAAGCAGGAAAAAATCTAAAAGTAATTGGTCGTGCAGGTGTTGGTGTAGATAATATCAAACTGGATGCTGCAACAAAGTGTGGTGTTGTTGTAATCAATGCTCCTGATGGAAATACAATTACGACTTGTGAGCATGCTTTCGCAATGATGATGGCACTGGCTCGTCACATTCCACAAGCTTACGCGAAGACCATCGGGGGTACATGGGATAGAAAGACTTTCCTGGGCGTAGAGTTACGCGGCAAAACTTTGGGTGTACTCGGAATGGGCAGAATCGGTAGCGAAGTGGCTAAACGTGCCAAAGCTTTTGGTATGGAGATTCTTGCTTACGACCCTTTCCTGACTGCAGAACGTGCTGAGAAACTCGAAGTAAAACAGGCTTCCGTTGACGATGTTGTTCGTGGCGCAGACTTCATTACTGTGCATACCCCACTTACTCCTGAAACACGTCATATGATTTCCCGTCCACAATTCGAAGTGATGAAAAAAGGAATGCGCATCATCAACTGTGCCCGTGGTGGTATTATTGATGAAATGGCATTAGTAGAAGCTATAGATAATGGTATTGTTGCTGGCGCTGCATTCGACGTATTCGAGAAAGAACCGCCACAAGCAGATCATCCTTTCCTGTCTCACCCAAAAATCATCGTGACTCCTCACCTTGGCGCTTCTACGGTTGAAGCTCAAGAGAATGTGGCGATCGATGTTTCGGAGCAAGTGTTGCACATTCTGCGTAATGAACCGTTCATTAACGCTGTCAACATTCCTCCAGTGGCTCCAAGTGTAATGAATAAGCTTCAACCTTACTTCACGCTTGGTGAGAAACTGGGCAGCTTTGTTACCCAAATTACAGCTGCTGCTATCCGTGAAATCCATGTTGAGTACGCTGGGGATCTTTCAGATGTAGATACCCAGCCCCTAACCCGCTACATTGTAAAAGGTGTGCTCTCCCGCCACTTTGCAGAGGACGTGAATATTGTAAACTCCATGCATTTGGCGAAAACACGCGACGTTAACGTAGTGATAACTAAAGCTTCCAAAACTAAGGGCTTTACCAATCTGATTACCGTTACTCTAAAAGCCGATCATGACCAAGAGTATCTTGTTGCCGGCACCCTGCTGCAAGGTTATGGAGAACGGATTGTTCAAGTGAATAAGTTCCCAGTTGATATTGCTCCTGAAGGTCATCAAATCTTTGTATCCCATAACGACAAAGTAGGGATTATCGGACTCGTGGGTACATTGCTTGGCGAGAACGATGTTAATATCGCCTCCATGCAAGTGGGACGTAAAATTGTTGGTGGCGCTGCAATCATGCTGCTGACCGTTGACAAAGCTGTTCCTAAGCATGTACTTGTGAAACTTGCTGGTTTACCAGAGATTAACACTGCTGAAGAAATCATCCTTCTTTAATCTATAATGATAAAGAGGCCATTCCAGAATGTACTGGAGTGGCCTTTCTTTTATTTACGAACCTTGTTCTTCCTATATTATGAATGCGGGGATGGTCCTTCCATCGATATCGGTAAATCCATACTTTTCAGCTAGCCTTCCAACCAGCTGCGGCTCACCGGACATGGACATAACCTCCGGATCAGCGGCCAGTGAAGCCACAGCTCGACCAATATATGTCGTCGATTCACTCATTTTTAGCTCCTCGACTTCTTGCCAATGTTCCTCATCTGTATTCATGGCTTCTAGAACCGCTTCTGTTCTCATCCATCCAGGTGAAAGTGGAATAACCGCAATACCGTCATCTTTTAACTCCTTCGACAGACCGAAGGCCATACGTATAAGTGTATTTTTAGAAAGATCATAATAAAAGTTACCTAAATATTTATAATCATCCCAAAATGTTGTATGGATAATTAGACCGCCAGTTTTTGCCTTGCGCATTAAGGGAATTGTGTAATAATTTGTGATCAACTGTGCTCTCACACCCGCATTAAACATATTATTCCAATGTGCTGTAGGTAACTCCCAAAAAGGCTTCTGCTCGATAGCTAAGTCATTGCCGCCCCATACATTATTAACTAGAATATCGAGTCGGCCCTGCTCTTCAGTGATCTGACGGATCACCGCTTCTGTTTCCTGATCTTTCGTATGGTCACATCGTATTACCACACCAGATCCTCCGCTCTCTTTTATTTCCCTAAGTACGCTATCTATGCTCCCCTTACGATGTTCTGTGGCGGATACATCTGTGGTTCTCCCTGTAATATAGACAAAAGCGCCTCTTCTTGCTAACTCTAAAGCGATCCCTCTACCAGCACCTCTGCTGCTCCCGGTAACCAGTGCGACTTTCCCTTTCAATATCATAGCCCTCAACCCTTTCAACATGATTTCAGATTTCAGTATTTTGTGATTATTCCTTACGTTTTATAAGTATAGCCCTTATATATGACATCAACTGACATATATAATATAATCATGTTTTAAGAAATGATTACTGGGTATCGTCCTAGGATTCATACGAGGAGGAATAGTAAACAAATGAGAGCCGACCGCTTGTTATCTATACTGCTTCTGTTGCAAAAGCGTGGAAAAATGACTTCTCGCGAACTGGCCCAAACACTCGAAGTATCAGAACGAACTGTTTTTAGAGATATGGAAGCATTGAGTGCTTCAGGAATCCCTATTGTAGCTGAACGGGGGCGTGAGGGAGGTTGGATGCTTACAGAAGGGTACCGAACCTCCTTAACGGGTATGAAGCCACAAGAGATTGGTTCGCTGCTTCTGTCCGCAGACTCATCTTTAATGAAGGATCTAGGGATAGAAGACGATTACTCTTCAGCTGTTCTCAAACTGGAGGCTGCTTCCTCACATCGAACTAGTAACCCAGCAAATTACCTAAGCCAGCGTATCCATATTGACGGTGCCAGTTGGCATCCTTCGGATGAGACTTATCCGTTCCTTTCTGTACTGCAGGGAGCTCTTTGGGAGGACCGTAAAGTAAAAATCACTTATCTCCGGAACGACGAGACAAAGGTCCGTTTCATTGAACCTCTGGGGCTAGTTGCAAAACGAGGAGTATGGTATGTCGTAGCCAAAAGCGAGGATGAACTGCGAACCTTTCGTGTGTCCAGATTAGTTAACGTTGAGGAGACCCATGAGTGGTTTAACAGGCCTGACGATTTTGATTTAAAGCGTTACTGGGAAGAGTCCACCACTGCCTTTAAAGCAGCGCTGCCCAAGTATCCGGTAAAACTAAGGGTTAGATCATCTGTCCTAAAAGAGTTGCAGCGTGAGAGATTCGTTACCATCCATTTGATAGAACCATCTAGCAACGATGAGTGGATGAACGTAGATGCTGAATTTAATACGATTGAGTCCGCCTGCCGTATAATACTCTCCTTTTCTCCCTCAGTTATTGTTATTGCTCCACAAGAACTTTTAGAGATGGTAAAGTCTGCTATCGCGATAATTTCCGCTATTTATGAGGATTTTTGACATGAAATCTAAAGATCTACTCCTAAAAGAAGATTTATGTCAGTTCTTACTATAGACCAATCACCTTTAAATCCCATATAATAACACCAATACATATTATTAATAAGGAGGACATTTATACCAATGAACTGGATGCATAAACTTCCGTTAAAACAAAGAATTGTTGCCGGATGTTACCTCGTTGCCGCACTATTTGCCATTCCTGTTTTAGTTACTTTTATGATCTTAGGCAACATTATTTTAGGTATTGTTCTAATCGTTGTTCTTGCTGCCTTAACTTTACCCGTTGCCCGCTTTATCGAGGGAACGCTTACATCTTCTTTTGATGATATCGCGAATGTATCTCATAGTATTTCAAAGGGTGATTTTACTAGTAGAGCCGATGAGAATGGTTCTATGGGCGACGTGAGTCGTTCTTTTAATACTATGATTGACAAACTCAAGAAGATTTTGACAGAAGCATCACAAATCACTCGACAAGTTATGGATGCAAGCCGTGGAATCGAAGATAAGAATCAGAACTTGAAAATTGTCATGGCACAGGTAGCCTCTTCGTCCAATGAACTAGCTCTTGGTGCAAATGAGATATCTACGGATATCGCTGAAATGACAGAATCTATTAAAGATATTGAGAATAAAGTATCCAATTATACGAACTCAACGAAAGAAATGAACAGACGTTCGATACATACCTTAGAACTTGTTGAACAAGGACGCCAATCCGTTGATACTCAAGCTGAAGGCATGCGTAAAAACATACAGGCTACTCAAAAAGTCGCTGACACCATCGAAGCCCTTTCTCAAAATGCTCGCGGAATTACGATGATCACAAAGACCATCACAGAGATCGCTGAGCAGACCAACCTCTTATCGCTTAATGCTTCCATCGAAGCTGCTCGTGCCGGAGAACATGGTCGAGGATTTGCTGTTGTCGCACAGGAGGTTCGTAAGCTCGCTGAGGAATCAACGGCTTCAACGAAGGAAGTCTTTGGCTTAGTTCGGAGCATCGAAACTGATATTAAACAAGCGATTGACAATATCGCTATCAACGAAGAAGTCGTACAGGTACAGAATGAGATGATCACTCAATCTGCTCATATCTTTGCTCAAATTGTGCAAAGTGTGCAGTATATTACCGAACAGATTTCTTCCTTCTCTGCTGAAAGTGATCTTATGTTGGAAAGTGCCTTGAAAATCTCAAGCGCAATAGAGAATATCTCTGCGATCACGCAGCAAACTGCTGCCGGCACCGAAGAAGTATCAGCCGCTATGAATGAACAAATCAATGCCCTGCAATCCGTCGCAGAAGAAACTGAGAAAATGACTCAGGCTGTGTTTAATCTACAGAAGACGATCCATATTTTCAAGTTTTAAATAACTTTAAAATTGTGTAAACAAATCCAAAAACCGCTCCTAAGTTTTGACTTAGGGGCAGTTTTTTTATATCTATTATTTCATAGGTTGGACAAGATTTTCGTCAAAATTCGAGTTAATTTGCGAGAATATATTGACAAAGGATCTCTAGGAATATATTGTAAAGGAAAATTCTTCTTATAAATTTTAAATTAATATTGGCAAAATCTTCGAAAGAGGATGACGCAAAACCATGGATCTACAGCCTCATTTTAATCCGAGGCCATGACAGCCAGGTTGCTGAAAACCAAGACGACTGAACTATTGTTCAGTCTCTATGGCGATTTATGCTACCAACCTGTGCCCTATTTCAGAGCACAGGTTTTCTAATGTTTGATTTCAAAATAACAACTTGTGAGGTGTATTTTTTGAAGACAGTCGCAGATTACATGTCGGAAGCACTACGGAACCTTGGTGTTACCCATTCCTTTGGTATTATTGGCAAATCCATTTGTCCTATCGTTCTTAAAATGGTAGATTACGGTATTGAATTTATTCCTGGGAGACATGAAAGCAGTTCCGGCTTCGAAGCAGCTGGGTATGCGCTGAAAACTGGAAAACTAGGTGTGGCTTTTGGTACTTCTGGTCCTGGTGGAACAAACCTATTAACTGCAGCAGCACATGCTAAGGCCAACAACTTACCTGTCCTATTTATTACCGGCCATCAATCTATTAAAGAGCTAGGAATTCCCCAATGTCAGGACTCTTCCTCTTTTCTAGCTGATTTAGCTGATATGTTTAGACCAGCCACCTTATATAGCAAACTTATTGAACGTGGTGATCACTTTAGCACGATCTTTAATCATGCCATATCCATTGCTTTAAGCGGTAATCGCGGTCCAGTTCACCTTTGTATCCCCTTTGATGTACAAACGGAATTGCTGGAGGAATGTAATATTGTAATCCCTGAACGCGAATCACTGGTTAGCCACGCTAATATCGACCGCGTACTTGATACTATTAATAACTCAAAGAATCCAATAATTATCGCTGGTAAAGGAGTTAACCGCTCAGGAGCACATCATGAGCTAATTCAATTAGCGGAAACATTTAATATTCCTGTTGTTACATCTCCAGGTGGTAAAGGGGCTATAGCTTGGGATCATCCACTCTATCACGGTCCAATTGGAGTAGGCGGTTGTACCCATGGGGATGACTTACTGAATAAAAGTGATCTATTTATCGTTCTCGGCTCACGTTTAAGTGACATGACTATTTGTAATCTTAAGCGGGAAAATCATCCCACAACATTAATTCAGTTTGATAGCGATCCGACCTTTGTCGGAAAAATATTGTTCTCTAAAACGATTCCAGTGACTGGAGATCTACGCGACAATCTAGTTTGCTATCTCAATCATATAGACACGAACAACATCACGAAACGCGAAGCACCCACAAATGCCGATTATTCCGAAGAGCTTCCGATTTTACCAAGCCTTTCGCTTGCATCGGTCATGAGTACGATGAGTGATTTGATCCCCTATAACAGTACAGTCTTTGTTGATGATGGAAGCCACGGTTTCCATGCTGCGAAGTGGTTCAAGGTTAAGAAACCGGGCAGTTTTGTTTTCGATGCTTACTTTGCTTGTATGGGTAATTCCATCGGAATGGCGATTGGTGCAAAAGTAGCTGCTCCAGAAGAAACGATCTTCTGCATTACAGGAGATGGCTGCTTTATGATGCTAGGCGCGGAGATTAATGCTGCTGTCTGCAAGGATATTCCTGTCATATTCATTGTTGTAAATAATAAACAGCTAGATATGGCTCTTAAAGGTATGGAAAAAACTACAGGGCGTATTGACGGAACTATCTACGAAGTCCCTATGGACGCTGTGAAGTTCGCAGAATCATTAGGCGCTACGGGCTACAAATGTGAGACATCGGAAGAATTCGAAACAGCTATCAAGGACGCTGTTGCAATCAACCGTGTTGCCGTCATTGAACTGTTAACAAACCGTGATGAGGTCCCTCCGACTGCTCACCGTACTTTGAACCTAAATTAGGAGGTCACTATGAAAGACAATGTAAACAGTGGTCTTAACCACTTCACGAATCTCTCAGGAGACTACGGTGCTAAAGCACTGGCTCCGATTAAAGAACATTTCCCTGACTTGGCTGAATTTATTATGGGAAATGCTTACGGCGATATTTTTCAACGTAACACCATTGAAGCTGACTGGAAGGAAATCGCAGTTATCTCTTCTCTGATTGCGATGGGTCAGTTCGATCAATTGGGTGTTCATTATGTCATGGCTCTTCGTGTAGGAGTTACTGTAGAACAACTCAAAGGTATTCTATTACACTTAGTACCCGCTATAGGGGCACCTAGAATCATCACGGCTTTTAATATCCTTCTCGAAACGATTGAAGAAATTCAGTAATTATTGGTTCGACACATTTCGACTTTATTATTGCATATCAAAGATTTATATGCCTATAATAGAGTTAAAATATTCCAATATATGCTGTGTATTGTCGAAACTTGACGTTAAAAACAGTTTATATGGATATTCACATGACTGTAAATTACAGTCAAACTATTTCTAGAAAAATTCAAATTATGGGAGAGATTTAGACATGGGACAATTTATTTTGAAGACAGACACTACTAAAAAAGTAATCAATATTGAGCTGGAAGGAACATTTTCTGAAGAAGATGGCCTGAAATCCATCCAAGCTTATCAACAAACTATCAATCCTATCAATCCAGTAGACTATGAATTGCAAATCGACTGCAGAAAGCTTAACGTAACAGCACCTGATGTTGTACCTCTTTTGGAAGGTTGCTTTGTAATGTTTAAGAATGATGGATTTGTAAAAGTAAATCTAACGCTTGAGAATAACCCAATCCTTAAAATGCAACTAGCTCGTCTAGGCCGTAAAGCCGGACTCGATAACATCGAGATCATTTCTATCGTTACAGTTTAGTACTTCACTTATCTTAAAACAAGCATAAACGCCTTCGGCGTCCTTACAAGGACGGTAAGCGTTTAAGCGAGAAATATAAGGATAATTTATAGCATGGAACATATAAATCCTTATATTTTTAAAAGTATACTATCGAGTCTTTCAGGAGGAGTCATATGACCGGAATTCGTATTCAAGACATTGATATCTATCATCCTAGCAATAAAGTTGGTAATGACTTTTTCATTAAGCATTTTGACGAAAAGGGTATTGATATCCGTGGTCTGCTGACCGCATTAGGTCGTGATACACGCTACAGTATTAAGAATGAGGAAGAAAATTCCCTTACAATGGCTTTCGAGGCTGCCAGTAATGTGTTGGAGAAAAACGGTCTCACTGGAGCCGATATCGATCTTATTGCCTATGCGAGTCAAACTCCTGAATATATCTTTCCTACCAACTCTTTAATGATTCACCGTTTAATCAACGGCGCATCCCATACAATCTGTATTGACAGCAATGCTAACTGTGCGGGTATGACTGCTTCGGTTGAACAGGTTAGCCGTCAAATGCAAGCGAATCCTAGAATTAAACGCGCTTTGGTCATCGGGTCCGATCATGTAGCACCTCATGCAGATAAGAATGATCCGATCTATTATGCTAACTTCGGTGATGCAGCTGCGGCTGTCATTCTTGAGCGTGATGAGAATGCGGTAGGCTTCATTGATTCTATCTATCAAACAAACACATGTGTTTACGGCAACTCCATGTTCCCGGCTGAAGGCTTGGCCAATCTGGGTAGAAAAGGCGTAGCAGCTGGAAATTTCAATGTGAAGTTCATTCCATTTGATGATTCCATTTGTGTGGATGCTGCCTCTGAATCGATTCGCACCCTGCTATCCGACAACAATATAGCGCCGGAGTCCATTAAGGCCGCTTGTTTCTCACAGCTTTCACTGCCTAATATCATTGGTGTTTGTGAGAAAGTTGGTATCGATCGTGATGCAGCAGTATACATAGGGGATGAATTCGGATATACCTCAACCAGCAGCCCGTTTATTGCTCTACACAAAGCTATAACTACTGGAAAGATCGAACGCGGTGATAAAGTTCTGTTCTGGACAGTGGGTGCCGGATGGCAAAATGTAGCATTTGTTATTGAATATTAAGAGTTACAACACAAAAAGGGGCAGGCCAAGGATAATCCTTAGCCTGCCCCTTTTTGTTATGATCTGTGAATGGTTCTTTAGGACTCACTGACAAAGGACAAACCGTTCTCGGCGAGTGCACGCCGTAATTGATCAAGCGCCTTTGGTCCCATTCCATGTAGCTGTAGAAGCTCTGTCTCAGTAAGCTTACTTATTTGGTGAATCTGTGTATACCCAGCACCATGGAGTGCTCGAAGTGCAGGCTTGGCCAATCCAAAGGGAAGATCTGATTCCGATCCGCCAAGCATACCTATTGTATCGGTTTCTCTATTTCTATCCTTGGACATGTGCATCCCCCTGATCACTGATATCCTTCATGTTTCTCCCAACCCATGGTACGCGCTACAGCGTCTTTCCAGGCGTTGTAACGACGTTCACGTTCATCCATACCCATTAGTGGTGAAAAGACCCTCTCCGCTTTGTTGAAGCTTTCTAGCTGTTCTCTTGTCCAGATCCCTGAGGTTAATCCAGCCAGAAGTGCTGCTCCCAGCGCAGTCGTCTCCGCATATGTAGTTCGAGTAACTTCACTACCGAGGATATCAGACTGGAACTGCATCAGCAAATCATTACGCACAGCTCCACCATCCACACGCAATCCGGTCAACGGCATGCCTGCGTCTTTTTCCATAGCCCCTATTACGTCTCTAGACTGAAATGCTAATGACTCTAACGTTGCTCGTACCAAATGTCCCGAGGTCGTACCTCTAGTCAGACCGAATACTGCACCACGAGCGTACATATCCCAATAAGGTGCACCCAGTCCGGTAAAAGCCGGTACAACGACAACCCCTTCACTGTCCTCAACTTCCCGCGCTTTGTCTTCTGAGCCTGCTGGCTCCTCAATGAGGCCAAGACCCTCCTGAAGCCATTGTACAGCCGCTCCAGCTACAAACACACTGCCCTCGAGCGCATAGTAGAGTTCATCACCCATTCCCCAAGCCACAGTGGTCAACAACCCATGACTGGAGACTACAGCTTCCTTGCCTGTATTCATTAGAATAAAGCATCCAGTTCCATAAGTGTTTTTGGCACTGCCGGGTTCAAGACAAGTATGTCCAAACAAAGCAGCCTGTTGATCTCCCAGTACAGAGCGAATAGGGATTTCTGCCCCGAACCACTGTGAGTCTGCTGCACCAAATTCACCGCCAGACATCCTCACTTCTGGCAGGATCGAGCGTGGAACACGGAGCTCTTCCATTAGCTCGTCGTCCCAGCAGCGCTTATGGAGATTAAATAACATCGTACGCGATGCATTGGTTACATCAGTGGCATGCACAGCTCCGCCAGTTAGCTTCCAGATCAGCCAGCTATCTACTGTTCCAGCTAGTAGTTCGCCATTATTCGCCTGCTCTCGTGCGCCATCTACATGATCAAGAATCCAAGAGATTTTGGTTGCAGAAAAATAAGCATCAACAACGAGGCCCGTCTTGCTCGCAATTTCTTGCTCCAACCCTTTACCCTTGAGCTCTTCACACTGCTCCGCGGTACGTCTGTCCTGCCACACAATCGCAGGGTAAATCGGCTTACCTGTTCTTTTATCCCAGACCAGAGCCGTTTCCCTCTGATTCGTAATTCCGATGGCGGAGATTTCCTGGGCCACTATCCCGCCCTGAGCGATCGCATCTCTTGCGGCTGCAAGCTGTGACTCCCAGATTTGCTCTGGGTCGTGCTCCACCCAGCCAGGGTGGGGGAAAGATTGTTTAACCTCATAATGTCCTTGCGAGACCAATCTAGCGTCCGTATCGAACAATATGGCTCGTGAACTGGTAGTACCTTGGTCTAAAGATAAAATCATTTTATGGCCTCCCAAGCAAAAACTATGAGATATGTTCCACGATGAACAAGATTAATGTGTTCGTTTCAACAAAAAGCACCTCTGCTGTCAGAGGCGCTATCACACATTGTGTTTGGAATTACTGTTTTTCGACAGGAAGTCTTAGGGTAAAGGTTGTACTTTCGCCCAACTTACTGGAAGCTGAAATGGTTCCGTGATGCGACTCAACAATATTTTTAACAATTGCAAGCCCCAATCCAGTTCCACCTGATTCTCCCCGCACACGCGCCTTATCGGCTTTGTAGAAACGGTCAAATATATACGGCAGATCTTCCTGTGGAATTCCGACCCCTTCATCCTGAATTTTAATTTCAAGATAGCGACATCCTTCTAATACACAAGTTCCTGTTTGAACGGTAATTTCCTTGCCATCTTGAGTATGACGAAAAGCATTATCGAGCAAATTGGTTAAGACCTGCTCCAGCTTATCTTCATCCGCCGCCTTAAGAATAAGGACATCACTCTGTTTGTTTAGCTGCAGATGTATATCACGCTCTTTAGCACGTACGGAAAATTTGCGGTAAACTCGTTCCAGCAGTTCATTCACATCTACCTGTGCCTTCAGCATATCCGTATGCCCAGCTTCCATTCGCGCAAGGTCAAGCAAATCCTTAACGAGACGTCCCATGCGTAGTGATTCGTCATGAATGACCTGAATCAGTTCACTACTTTCCTCGGGTGAAGAAGCCATTCCATCTATTAGAGCTTCACTATAACCTTGCATCATCGATAACGGGGTCCGGATCTCATGGGAGACGTTAGCTACGAAGTCACGGCGCATTTTTTCGAGTCGTACCTCTTCTGTCACATCACGCAGAACAGCAACCACTCCACGAATGTTACCCTCAGAATATAAAGGTGCCATGTGAACTGACCACACACCCTGCCGGACATGCACATTAGAACGCTCATCGCCGCCTTCCTTCAATGTGCTTAAAAATAAAGGACGCAGGGGAGGTGGAACATTACTCTCAGCCGTTTTCGAATGAGGCTCTATATCACTCTCCTGCTCCCATTGCAAATCGCTCCAGCTCTCAAGCAAAGATTGACCATGCGGATTGGTCAGAATAATCTGGCCCTCGATGTCAAAAGTGATTACAGCATCACTCATGCTACGGAGTACACTGGATAGATGACCTTTCTCATGGTGCAGACTGCGAATATTCTCTTCCAGCTCCTCAGCCATATGGTTGAAGGAAGTCGCCAATTGGCCGATTTCGTCGCTTGTGACAAGCGTCAGCCTAGTTCCGTATTCACCACGTCGAATGTTGTTTGCAGCCTCAATGACACGTTGCATCGGTTGAGTGATCTTGGTAAACAAGAACAACGCGAAGAATGTCGTCAAAGAAAATCCGATCATGCACGTATACATAAATAAACGTTTGATATCTCCGGAATTGGCAAAGTTGCTGTCGATATAGGGAAGTAGGAACAACCCAAGTGAAATAAGCACGACAGCGACCAGGCAGATGATTGTGACCCACAGCTTGCCGACAAGACTTCTCCAGAAGTTCACCTATTTAGGTACCTCAAGTTTGTAGCCTACACCCCATACGGTTGTAATCATCGCCGCGGATTCCGGCGATACCTTATTCAGTTTTTCACGAAGACGCTTAACATGAGTATCGACTGTACGCAAATCTCCAAAAAACTCATAATTCCAAACATCCTTAAGCAGTTCTTCACGAGAGAACACTTTATCCGGCGAAATCGCCAAATAATGCAGCAGTTCGTATTCTTTCGGTGTCAGACTCACTTCTTCACCACCAGCAGTCACACGGTGCGCGTCATGTTCAATAATAAGATGAGTAAATACAATGTTATTGCTGGAGTTGCTCTCTTTGGACAAAAATGCTGTTGCCGAAGAACGGCGCATAATGGCCTTCACGCGATAAATCACTTCGCGAGGGCTAAACGGCTTCACGACATAATCATCAGCACCCATCTCAAAGCCCTGTACACGATTAATCTCTTCGCCTTTAGCTGTAAGCATTAAGACTGGTGTTGACTTGACCCCTCTGAGTCTGGTCAGCACTTCCATTCCATCAATGCCAGGCAACATAACATCCAGCAAAATTAGACCGTAGTCATTTGCCGTTGCTTTACGAAGAGCGATTTCGCCATCTTCTGCTTCGTCGATTTCATAACCTTCTTTTTCAAGATACATCTTAAGCAGGCGGCGAATGCGTTCTTCATCATCCACTACCAGAATTCTGTTTAAATGATCTGCCATTTCACAACAACCCCTTCATCAAATACAGTAGAACGTAACCTTAAATCCATTGTGCTGTGTTAGCAGGTTAACTATGCTCAGTCCGTCCCCGCATAAGAATGAAGTCCGGCGATGACTAGATTAACGCCAACCAAGGTAAACATTACGACCAAAAAGCCTAGAACAGCAAGCCAGGCAGATTTTCGTCCTTGCCATCCACGAGCTAATCGCAAATGAAGATAAGCACTGTAGAAGAGCCAAGTGACGAGTGCCCAGACTTCTTTGGGGTCCCATCCCCAAAATCTTCCCCAGGCTATTTGAGCCCATATCATTGCAAAAATCAAAGCGCCTAATGTGAAAATAGGAAAGCCAATGGCTATCGCCCTATACGTAATCTCATCTAGATCGCCCTCATCAATTCCGTCCATCACTGGGTGAATCGCTGTGCCCAATGGCTTGCGTACGATCAAGCGAAGAACTCCGTAAAGGAGTAATCCGGAAAGAATCGACCAGATTACAGTATTAAACTTCCGTCCAGCATTCACACCATTCATCCAAGAAGGAGCTTCAAAGAGAGGTTCTTTCATGCCAAGAAACGACTGGAAGCTTTCAATTTCGCTATTGTGAGGGGCCACAATCGGCGGCATTCGATAACTCACTTTCTCTATTGTACTATTTTCCTGCCCTGCGCTGTCAATCGTAACGTTGGGACGTACAAAAACAGTCTCATAACCTGCTCCGCGGAAAGCAAAAACTGAACCCAGAAAACCAATTATAACAATGATTGAAAAGAGAGTAAATTCAATCAGCTTCTGTTGCTTACGATCCGCCTTCTCTTTACTGGAAAAATTCACGGTCCGCAGCAGATACATCAGCCCTGCCGCAAATCCTACTGCGAAGAAGGATTCACCTAGTGCAGCCAATGTTACGTGAATCTTAAGATAGTTCGATTGAAGGGATGGAATCAACGGCTGAATCTCTTGTGGAAATACAGCGGCGTATGCCATCACAATAATACTAATTGGAACTGCAAAAAGACCGAGAATAACCTTGCGATAGATGGCAAACATCACTGTAAAGGCTACCATAACCATCATGGATAAGAAAGTCATGAACTCATACATGTTGCTGACTGGAATATGTCCTGAACCAGACCAGCGCGTAAAGAAATAGATGAGATGAAAGATAAGACCTATAGAAGAAACAATAAAAGCTATTTTACCCCAGCGAGCAGTATGTTCCTCTGGCTTGCGGCCCGACCACTTGCGACCCATGATAGCGATAGTGAATAACATAAACGAACCGCTGTATAATAAGAATGCGGCAATAAAGACAGCGCTGCTGATATCGAGCAAGCTCATGTAAGGCCTCCTCCATTATCTAATGATTTTTCATCGACTACCATATCTACTTTTTCTAAAATAGAAACGATCTCACGGCGAAAACCGAACCAGTTCTTGTTCGTATGTCCTCCGAGTATTAGCTCTCCGTTAGTAACGGTAAGCCAGATGCGTCTATGCTGCCAGTAAAATCCAAGGACTAAACCCAGCATCACGATTGCTGCACCTAACCATACAAAAGGCATTGCACGATCAATACGTATATTCAAGTATGTAGTCGACTCCGAAAAATCAACATCGCTCATGTTGTCCACTTCAAGCTCAAGAAATCTGCTGCTGCCACCAAGCTTATCGTTAATCGCTACCTGCTGAAACTGAGTCTTATCTACCTGCTTAGGAAAATAGAAATACTGCTGACCTTCCGCTGGCAAATCTGGACCTTGAATCAAGAACAAAAATGCAGGTGCATTTGGATAAGGCGACTTGGATATCGGCTGCCCATCCTCATTTAGTCCAAAATCCATATACTTCTCTTTTAAAGTCAATGTATAAGGCCCCGCTGTAATTGTACGCTGCGGATTCTTCATGTCCAGTTTGAATTTACCGTACGTCTCCCCGGTGGTGGAATTCTTAAGTGCAGGCTGTACTGAACGCAGCACAGGCGTTAAATCATAATCAAACTGATACGCTTTCAATCCTTTATAATCCAAAGGTGAGTTTACTTGGATATCATGCGTTGTCACCTCGGTAAGCTGCGGTTCCTTAGTAGGATCTCCGCAATCCGCGGTACATTTATATAGCACTGCTTTAGTTTGGAATAATTTCGGAAGGATTTTTTTACCACGAAACTCCTCAGGCATCTCATCATCTGTATAAAACTCTACGGTGAATTTCTCATTTTTTAAATAGTAGGTAGTATCCGGAATCTGTGTAATCTCCCCTTGCGGGAAGGCAAGATGCTGATCCATGTTGAGTCCCGGCAATCCTCTTGCCAGTACAGCAAGTAAAAAAATAATCAAACCAATATGTATTACGTAAGGCCCCCAGCGGCTGAAGCGGTGTTTCTCTGCTAGCAGAGCTCCTCCTTCTGTCTTGACTCGGTAGCCTTTTTTACGCATAGGCTGCACCACCCGAGCAACCCAAGCTTCTGGTTCTTCTTGCACTTCAGTGACTAGCACGGCCTTTTGCCGGGTTAAGAACTGACGATGTTTTCGAATCTTCTGCCTAGTTAATGCTTTATATAGGGGAAGTACTCGGTCCAAACTACAAATGACAAGTGAAGCGCCAATCATTACGAGTAGAGTCACAAACCACCAGGATTCGTATGTATGTGAAAGTCCAAGTTTATAGTAAATGTCTCCAGCTGTTCCATACTCCTGCTTGTAATAACTCGATGCATCAATATTAAGAAAAGTACTCTCCTGAGGGAAAATTGTCCCCAGCATAGAGCCTAACAGTGTCAATACGATCAGATAGATCGCTATTTTGACGGAAGAAAAAAAGTTCCAAACTCGATCAATAATGCTCGGATTAACGCGCTGAGAACGGCGGGCTACACCATCATAACGCATTTCCAGATTATCGCCCCAGTCCGATTCTTTGCCAAGCGGCTTTCCGCATGCTTCACATAGAACAGTCCCTACAGGGTTCTGGTGGCCGCATTCACATTTGGTATTGGTTATAAAAGCCTCGCGTTCACTCATCAATCCACCAGCTTCCCAATTTGATCATCTAGTGAATCTAAATCAAGCTGGCCAATATGAATGTTGTCAATTTTACCCTTTGCATTAATAAAGAAGGTAGTTGGCAGCGGAGAAATACCATAACTTCGCACGGCGTCTCGTCCCGTGTCCATCAAAATCGGAAAATCAATGTCGACTTGTTTCACGAAATTCTCGACAGTCATCTGATCTTCACCTACATTGATTCCAATAACAACTACATCCTTGTCCTTCCATTTCTCCCATTGAGCTTGGAGAGCCGGCATTTCTTTTACACAAGGTGTGCACCATGAGCCCCAGAAATTCAGCACAATAGCCTTGCCCTTATACTCGTCTAACGTATGCCCGACGCCATCTAGACCTAGCAAATCAATGGAAGGCGCTTTACTACCTTCTTCTGGTTTTCCGCTTCCTCCAAATACAGAGGAGCCGATTGCATAACCACCCACTAGAACGATTAGAAACAGAATTACGATTTGAATTGGTTTTCTCGCTTTACCCACATGTAAAGCCCCCTTCTGTGACGCAACTCATACTTATGTTGTGAGGTGTGAACATCCTATGAACATTATAGCGAATTTCGTCACAGCATTAGGGGGTTTAATTGTGAATATTCTGTGTCTTTATGACTCTTTACGTGGAGTTCTTTCTTTGAGCAATCCTGCTTTAGCTATTTGTTGTAGATGGTTAATTTCATCTTTGGTCAAATGACGGTAGGATCCACGTTTAAGATTTTGCAGCATAATATCCCCGAATGAAATCCGCTTCAGACGGATGACGGGGTGTGAAATCGCATCAAACATGCGTCGTACCTGACGGTTACGTCCCTCGTGAATCGTAATGCTGATTACCGCTTCTTTATTCACTTCATCAATATCTTTGTACTCAACTTCCGCAGGCGCTGTCATGCCATCTTCCAGCTTGATCCCGGCCTTTAGCTTGTCCAGTGCTGTACCGTGCGGTATACCCTTAACCGTAGCATGATACGTCTTAGGCACATGATGCTTAGGATGGGTAAGCAAGTTAGCAAAATCTCCATCATTTGTTAAGAGCAGCAATCCTTCAGTATCGTAATCCAGACGGCCTACAGGGTAAACCCGTTCTGTAATTCCTTTAAGGTAGTCTGTTACAACCTTACGACCCTTTGGATCGGAAGCACTTGTAATCACTCCTTTAGGTTTGTTGAACATAATGTAGATTTTGTTCTCGCCCCGGATCAGTCTACCGGACACTTTAATAATATCTGTTGCGGGGTCCACCTTCGTGCCAAGCGTAGTTACGAGTTCCCCGTTGACTTCCACTTTACCGGCCAAAATCATTTCTTCACACTTACGTCTGGACGCCACACCGGCCTGCGCCAAAATTTTCTGTAATCTTTCCATTTTCGACTAGTCACCTCAGATTAATGATAACCATCAGAGGGATAAATCACAAGTTCATTCCATGGAAAAAATGTTCCTGGGCAGTAATTATTGTGGGGTTCGATGATTAAAGGGGAGATTTGGTAACGCTCTACCAGTTCTAGAATGAGTTTACCCGTAGCAAATAGCTGTCCTTTCCTTCCAGATAATGGAGTAATGCCATCTTCCCTGCTGAAATCACCTTCCAAGCAAATGTGAATATACTCCGGATCGGTCAGCAGCGGCGCTGCATAAATGGCTCCATCTACTCCAACCCAGAAATCAAAACCTTTGCCGTTAATGGAAGTACAGCGAGACTGATGCAGAATGAAACCTTTATAGTTCATAGCGGATTGCCTCCCTCCACATTGCTGCAATAGCATATGTCGAGGAAGGAAAGGGGGTGACGCCTCCTACCCAAAAAGCAGCAGGCAGACCGCGATCGCGGCGACGAAGCCAATAACATCGGAGAAGAGACCTACTTTAAGTGCATAACGGCCGTTACGTACACCTACCGCTCCAAAATAAACCGTTAATACATAGAGTGTTGTATCCGTGCTGCCCTGTATAGTGGAGGCAATCATGCCGATTAGAGAATCCGGGCCATGAACGCGAATCAGATCCGTGGTATAGGCAAGCGATCCAGTGCCTGTAAGAGGCCGTAGAAGGCCGAGTGGCAGTACTTCTGGAGGTACACCAAGCCCCTGCAAGGCAGGGGATATGAATCCCATTAGGAAGTCGAGTGCACCCGATGCGCGAAAGACGCTGATCGCTACAAGCATCCCCACAAGATGAGGAATAATCGCGATTGCCGTACCAAATCCGTCCTTTGCCCCTTCAACAAATGACTCATATACTGGGACTTTACGCGTAAAAGCATAGAGCGGGATGAACGTAATCATGACTGGAATCGCCCATGCCGATATGAGACTGATTAACTGGTACAAGTCATGCTCACCCTTTCAAAGAAGAATTAGTCAGCGATGTCTTCACCAATGGGGCAGAACCAGACTTTGCTGATGGCGGCTTTGGAGGTTTGCGAAGCAAAGACATCCTTCGGAAAAATCGATCAGCCGCAATCGCCGCAAGGGTCGCAACAGCCGTTGCGGCAAGAGTTGTGCCTACTATACCCGCAGGATCTGTCGAATTGTAATTTAATCGGATCGCAATTAGTGTGGCAGGGATAAGCGTAATGCTTGCTGTGTTAAGCGCAAGCAAGGTACACATGGCTGGCGTAGCCGTTTCTTTATCCGGGTTGAGCTTCTGCAGCTCCTGCATCGCCTTGATGCCCATAGGAGTAGCCGCATTACCGAGTCCAAGCAAATTAGCGCTCATGTTGGAGAGAATATATCCGATCGCAGGATGCCCTTTCGGCACATCTGGAAAAAGAAAGGATACGATAGGGCCAAGTATCTTGGCTATTTTCTTAAGCAAACCAGCATCTTCCGCGATCCGCATGATTCCAAGCCAGAACACAAGCACACTTATTAAACCAAAACTTACTGTAACCCCACTTTTGGCTCCGTCGAATACGGCGGCTGTAAATTCGTCCATTCTGCCGTTAACGGCAGCGAATAGAAAACCGATGATGATCATCCCTAGCCAAATCCCGTTAATCATGGATACGCCTCCCGCTTCATTATTCAGCCTATCTACTTACTTTGAACTTTCTCCCAATTTAAATAATGCCCTCAGTGCACTGCCTAATGCCTGAAACCAATTATCCGCAGGATAAGTGTGTGCTTGCGTTGTACTATATTTTTTAGTATAAGCGGATTCCTCAGGCGGTAAGGACTCTCGTGTATACACTGGAACCCGGCCTATCTCTTTGCCCCCTAGATCTAGAACTAGGACCCCTTGAAGTCCAAAGTTGGATCTTGTATCTTGAGCTGACGCCGCAGTCTTCGGATTTAAGACAAGTTTGGTAGTCACTCTATTTTGCTCGCCTTGACCTAGAGGATAGGCAAATTTTTTGGCTGTCACGAAGTTATAACCGCTCACTGGGTCCCCACGTTCGATCAATGTTTTTAGCGGATAGTGGTTAAACCCGAAGTTTAGCAGCGAAGCATGATCATTCCAGTCATCGCCATCATTTATGGTCACTGCGACAAGCTGCTGACCGTTTCTGGTAGCCGAGCTGACAAGGCAGCGCAGAGCTTTTTTGGTATACCCTGTCTTCACACCGTCCGCGCCCTCATATAGGTACAGCATTTTATTCTTGTTTCTCCACTTGTAATCCCATTTCTCATTTGGATTGTCCGCAGTTTTCTCCTGAGTCTTCACAATTTGCTTAAATACAGGATTATGAAGAGCATAAGCCGTCAGAACAGCCAAGTCGTTAGCACTTGAATAATGACCTTCAGCATCTAATCCATGCGGATTAGCAAAATGAGTATTCTTCAACCCCAGCTCCTCTACTTTAGCGTTCATCAGGTATACAAAACCTTCTTCAGATCCGCCGATATGCTCAGCGATCGCTGTTGCTGCATCATTTCCTGAGCGGAGCATTAGGCCATACAGCATATTTTCCAGCGTCATCTCTTCACCCTGCTGTAAATAAATAGAGGAACCTTCTTTGGCGAAGGCATTCTTTCCGACTTTGACTTTGGATGTTAAATCGCCATTCTCAATCGCGACGAGGGCGGTCATTATTTTAGTCAGGCTGGCAATAAGCATAGGCTCATCTCCCCGACTGCTATACAAAATACGCCCGGATTCCACATCAATCAACGCCGCTGCCCTTGCATGCGTAGATATAGAGCTGTTCTCCGCGTGGATCGAAGTTAGCGGTGTCAGAAGCAGCAGCAAAATGCACAGTAATAAGGCGATTGGAAATTTACGGGTTTTTGTCTTCATATTTATCCTCCGGATTCTTATCGGTTCTTAAGTAAAGTGTTTAATTTCATGCTTATGTTGTACAAGTGTATGCGGACCAGCCTTAGGGTATGTCCTCTCCTTCGCGATGTTCCACACAAAATATCCCCACAAAGTGAGGCTTTGCTTCGCTGCGTACTCAGGTACTTTGTGGGGGCCCCAAATATACTTTCTGATACGTCAAAAAAGGGACACCGCCTGATGAAAGGCGATATCCCCGAGGCTATTTGTAGGATTATGTGTACCTAATGTGTTGAAGTTTGAGATGTACTTGGATCGGGTTTAGCAGGTGCTGGTGGTGCTGGTGGTGCTGGTGTAGCAGATGACCCAGCTTGACCTGAAGAACTACTGCTTTGGAACATGGTCTGGATTTTGTCGATGAGCCCAGGTGTGGCATCAATGATTTTCTCGAACAAATGAGTTTGATTGTCGAGTGGCACAATGTTCACCCCATCCTTACCAACCACTAAAAAAGCAATCGGTCGGATGGAGACGCCTCCCCCGCTACCGCCACCAAAAGGAAGCATTTTGACACCGCCTTGGGAGCTTGATCCACTTATAGAATCCTCTACCTGATAATCACTACCCCCTGCAGCAAATCCAAAGGCAACTTTACTTATCGGCAGAATAATACTACCGTCAGGTGTTTGTACTGGATCTCCGACAATCGTATTAACATCTACCATGCCCTTGATATTTTCCATCGCTGTTTGCATTAAGCCCTGAATTGGATGGTCGCTCATATTGTTTCCTCCTTTGATTGAGTACGATTTCTCTTGCATTTACAGCGTTTAGCATCCCCACATTCACACATTTGTATGTAACTTTCATTCTAAACTTTGCCCGCGATGCTCTCGTCGCATCTGTTTTAGTAACTTTCTCCACTGACCGATCCCCCCTGTCTCTCTCAAGACACGTAGAAGAAGCTGAAATAATGCGTATATGGCATAGGAGACGGACAATTTACCCTTACACACCAACTCCATTGAAAAACAATGCTCATCCTGAAAAACAGGCTTAACAAACACTCGTGGATTGTGTTTCAATTTGACCCACTGCGAAATAAATCCAACGATACTCCATTTCAGTCCCCAGACGGCTCCTGATGCTATGGCCGTATCTGCTGCATCACCAAGCGAGAAATCAGTGGACCAGTCGAACTTTGATATTTTGACATGAGATAAGGTGTCCCTGAACCATTCCTTCAATCCACGTGTGGATTTCGCTGCTAGCTGTATATTTTCCCGCCAGTGCTCGAATCTTTCTTTATCGAATTGCTCTTCTTTTACCGTATCGACACCTGTTGTCGCTGTACCTGTCTCTTTAAACTTCCCCAACACGCCTCGCTCCAATCCCTTAAAGACCAATCGGGGCAGTTCATAGTGGAGTTTGATCAGTCCAAAAAGAGTGATAACATCTAACTCGAGCAGGTCATTTTTTCCATGTTTATAGCATCGGAAGCGGAAATCGATAGATGAAGACAGAACCAGGATCATTGCCAGTACCAACAAACCGAGGGGAATTCCAAGCCATAAAGTCACGTATTTACCTCCAAGAAACCTTAATAATGGGAACCTTTGGTTTAGTATGGCAATTTAAGCTGGAAAAAATTCGGGGTTTGGTTAAAAAATGTAGTTTTTCAAAAAAAACAGGGACTGCCCTTAAACCATATGAATGGATTAAGGGCAGTCCCATCAATAAAAATAATTGCGGAATAACAAAAAAACTAAGGTTGCTCAATATCCTCGAACGTCATTTGAGTATCCAGCTTGTTGAACAGTAGCTGCGTCTCCTCTTCCAAATTATCAGTGGATTCGAAGTTTGATGGTTCAGGCAGCTCATTCAGACTTGCGAGACCAAAGCTCTCCAAGAATGATTTAGTCGTCCCGTATAAGATTGGACGCCCAACGGCCTCCGCACGACCTACCTCGTGGATCAAGTCCTTGTTATTCAGCGTATGAATTGCACGTTCGGATTTCACGCCTCGAATCTCTTCGATCTCCACCCGTGTAATTGGCTGACGGTATGCCACGATCGCCAATGTCTCTAATGCGGCCTGAGACAAGGTTGATCTGGATGGGGAGTAAGCCAAGCGCTCAAAATAATGGGCATGATCAGGCAATGTAGCCAGCCGATAATTCCCGGCAATTTGAACTACCTGCAATCCCCGCTCCTGTGTTACATAATCCTCTTTCAGTTCTTCTAATGCTCCAGCCGCAAGCTCTGGCCGCTGCTCCGTAATCTCGGCGACTTGCCGAACGGAGATCCCTTCATCACCTGATAGAAACAACAGGCCCTCAATAATCGATTTCAGCGTTTTGTAATCCATTGAAGTGTTCTCCTCCTCTCCACTCCATTACGATGTCATCAAACAATTTCTCTTGATAGCAAAAAATCGCCTTCATTTTCATTAGTTCCAGAATCGCAAGAAAAGTAACTACGATTTCGTGTCGCGCCATTTCATCGTGAAGCAGTGCTGAGAAGTGGAGCTTTCCGCCCTTTCCTCTGCGTTGCAGCGCATCCGATACATCACGTATACGATCTTTTACCGATATTTCGTCCCGGGTGATCCGCTGGTAAGAAGACCTTCTTGCCGCCTTACTTAGCGCTTTACGGAAAGCAGCTATAAGGTCGGAAGTATGTAGTCCTTTTAGCGTATGGTCAATCTCTTCTGGCACGAATGGACCCAGATCCTCCGGCTCCTTCGTAAAAATCAAGCTCCGTTCGCTCTCCATATCCATTAAATGAACAGCAATACTCTTGAATTTACGATACTCAATCAGTCGCTGAACGAGTTCAGCTCGTGGATCAAATTCATCATCTTCGTAATATTCAAAATCATCGATCTCAATGACCGGTGGTTTGGGCAGCAATAGCTTGCTCTTTATAGATAATAGGGTTGCGGCCATCACGAGAAATTCACTCGTAATATCCAGTTCAAGCTCCTGCATGCTTCGCAGGTATTCCATATACTGTTCGGTGATCTCGGCGACCGGAATGTCCTGGATGTCGATTTCCGCCTTATCAATTAAATGCAAGAGCAGATCCAGCGGACCTTCAAACGTTTCCAGCTTGTACAATACAGTCACGAAGCATCCTCCCGCCAAAAAAAGTAAAGTGCAGCGTCCATTGGACGCTACACAAGTAGAAAGGGCTCTTATAATCCATGCTTTCTTCTTATATTATAAATAAGCACGAATTCGACTGATTCGTCAATAGCTGTCTTACTTAAACAGTTTGTTAAGATTTGCCATTTCAATCGCAGCAGTCGCAGCATCCCAGCCTTTATTTCCGGCTTTGGTTCCTGAGCGTTCAATGGCTTGTTCAATATTCTCAGTAGTAACTACCCCAAAAATCGTCGGCACACCGGTTTTAAGATTGATCGCAGCTACCCCTTTAGCGACTTCATTACATACATAATCATAGTGCGTTGTGGATCCACGGATAACTGTTCCTAAAGTAACTACCGCGTCGTATTTGCCGCTTTCAGCCATTTTTTGAGCGATCAACGGAATTTCAAACACGCCTGGAACCCAAGCTACATCTACCTCTTCATCGCCAACACCGTGGCGTTTAAATGCATCCAGTGCACCGGTCAAAAGCTTGCTAGTAATAAATTCATTAAAACGTCCTACTACGACCCCGTATTTTAACCCCTCAGAAACTAAATGTCCTTCTAAATATTTCGGCATATCAATCATCTACCCTTCGTTTTTTTATTGTGTGTGGTTATACTTTCGAATCCTCATTTTGTTCGATGTCATCAAAAGACAACAAATGCCCAAGCTTCGCCTGCTTTGTATGGAGATAATTGGTATTATCCTTATTCTCCGGCATTTGTATCGGTACGCGTTCAACAACTTCCAATCCATAACCTTCCAACCCTTTGATCTTCCGAGGGTTGTTTGTTAGGAGGAGAATTTGGCGTACACCTAAATCCTTCAGAATCTGTGCACCGATCCCGTAATCACGCAAATCTGCTGGAAAACCGAGCTTTAGATTCGCATCTACAGTATCGAGTCCTTCCTCTTGAAGCTTGTAGGCTCGGAGCTTATTAATAAGACCAATACCTCTACCTTCTTGACGCATATAGAGTAACACGCCTCTACCGGTAGCTTCGATCTGCCGAAGAGCCGCTTCAAATTGCGGGCCGCAATCGCAGCGATGGGAGTGGAATACGTCTCCCGTCAAGCATTCGGAATGTACACGTACTAACACTGGTTCATCACCAGAAATATCGCCCTTCACCAAAGCTACATGTTCTTTATCATCCACTTCATTCGTATAAGCAATCGTCTGAAACTCACCGAAATCGGTAGGCAGACGCACGGACACCTCGCGATTAACGAGTTGTTCCTTTTCGTTCCGGTAGTGAATTAGATCCTTGATACTGATCAACTTAAGATCATGCTTCTTTGCAATCTCAACCAGATCAGGCAGCCGGGCCATCGTGCCATCTTCCTTGATAATTTCGCAGATTACACTGGCTGGATAAGCACCACACATACGGGCTAAATCAACAGCAGCCTCGGTATGTCCGGAACGGCGCAGTACGCCGCCTTTTTTCGCGATCAGCGGGAACATATGGCCAGGTCTACGGAAATCAGATGGCTTAGCTTTCGGGTCAATCATAGCCTTTACAGTCAAGGATCTTTCCCCTGCAGATATACCAGTAGTTGTATCTTTATGGTCAACGGACACAGTAAAAGCAGTCCCATGATTATCCGTATTGTGGCTGACCATGGCCTGAAGTTCAAGCTCTTCCGCTCGCTCTGCGGTAATTGGTAGACAGACCAAACCACGTCCCTCAGTGATCATAAAATTTATGACTTCTGGTGTTGCCCGTTCGGCAAGTGCTATAAAATCCCCTTCATTCTCACGATCTTCATCATCCACCACGATGATGACTTTGCCGCGCATTAAATCATATATAGCTTCTTCAATCGGGTCCAAGACACTTTCCTTCTTCGATTGTTCGCTCATGATTCTATCCTCCTAATAGCTTTACGAAGCGTTGTTTCCTTCTTCGTAAGCTTACTCTTTATTTAAACAAATCCGTTCGCCGCCAAGAAATCACGACTAATCCCTGAACTGCTATCACTTTCTTCATCCTGTGCAGCTGAGCCATAATGCAGAAGATGATCGACATATTTGCCAAGGACATCACACTCTATATTTACACTATCCCCTGCCCGCTTGTAAGTTAGCACGGTTTCCCCTAACGTATGCGGAATGATGGATACAGCAATCGATGAAGCCGTCGTCTTTACTACCGTTAAGCTAATGCCATCGATCGTGACCGATCCTTTAGGAATGATGTATTTGAACAGCGATTTGCGATCTGGCGCAATCTCATATACGACTGCATTCTGATCACGCTTTACGCTTTTGATGACGCCTGTTCCGTCTACATGTCCCTGAACAATATGTCCTCCAAATCGACCACCGGCTGCCATTGCTCGCTCCAGATTCATCCGACTGCCAGGACGTAGCTCCTTCAGGTTACTGTTTCGATAGGTCTGAGGCATGACATCCACTGAAAAATAGTTCTCGCCTAAAGTTGTCGCTGTAAGACAGACACCGTTAACCGACACGCTATCACCAATTTTCAGGTCATCCATGATGACCGAAGCGGCAATGTTCAGCACCATCATTTCTCCACCGGTGGAGACACTTCTCAAAGTGCCAACTTCCTCAACTAATCCAGTGAACATGCTTTCCCTCCTAGGAGTTTTGTGTGAGTAACACATCTCCGCAATCTCTCCGAACAAAACTTGCTCCGGAAGCATAAGCTTTAGCGCACCGGAGTGCCGCTGATACATACATTATCTCCGAGCACTTTTACTTCCAATCCCTCCAGAGAAATCGCATCCTTCATCAGCTCTACACCAGGAAATACGAAGGTCCCTTTCGCTTCAGCACCGCCGCCGACAATCTTTGGAGCGAAGAAGAGAATCACTCGATCAACCAGCCCACTCTCCAGCATCGCGCCATTTAGCGTACCTCCGCCTTCAAGTAAAATTGATCCAATTTCCATCTCGCCGAGCGTTACCATAGCAGCCTTTAATTCCACTCGTGGTCCTGCTCCGCTAACAACGATTTGGACACCTGCCTCTAGCAGTGCTGCTTTTTTTGTAGCGTCTGCGGCTTCTGTTGTCACGATAATAGTAGGCGCTAGGCCGTCACTTACAACTGCCGAATCCAAAGGAATACGTAGTCCAGAATCAATCACAATCCGTACCGGATTAATACCCGGCACTTCCGTTCTTGTTGTTAGTGAAGGATTATCTGCAATCACTGTATTCACACCGACCATAATTCCCTGATGCCGATGCCGCAGCGTATGTACGATCTCCCGCGCTTCTCCATTCGAAATCCATTTACTGTCACCAGATTTGGTAGCTAAGTTGCCATCAAGCGTACTAGCACTCTTCAACGTAACGAAAGGCTGTTTTGTCAAAATATACTTGATAAACCGCTCATTCAGCCGCAGTGCACGGTCACGCAGCAGCCCTACCTCGACTTCAATGCCATGCTCACGCAGCATTTGAACCCCGCGACCCGCCACTTGAGGGTTAGGGTCTTCACAAGCAACTACAACTCTGGCTACACCCTCGTCGATCAGCCTTTGGCTGCAAGGCGGAGTCTTACCATAATGGCTGCATGGTTCCAGCGTGACATAGGCAGTGCTGCCCTGAGCCTGACCGGCCGCCATATTCAAGGCATGCACCTCAGCATGACCTGTTCCGCGCTGCAAATGAGTTCCAAGTCCAATCATAGCTCCATTCTTTACAACAACGCAGCCAACAACAGGGTTAATTCCTGTCTGTCCTTGGGCCCGTTCTGCCATATCCAGCGCTAACGACATATAAAACTCGTCATTCATGTTGTCCATCTCGTCCTCCTTATCCACTTACTGTCTATCTGATGCTTAAAAACAGAAAAACCCATCTCATTCTCCAGGAGGAGTTCAAGATGGGTTATGCGAGAGTTTATCGGCAGTCCAAATAAAAGTGTGCGTAAATAACCGTCAGACGACGGCACTTGTGAAATATCGCACATAATAAATGAAAGCACTGCAGTCCACCTGTCTATTACAGACAAGCGGTTAACCTCTCCTTCTTCCATCCAGACTATACTGTCGGTCCCGGAATTTCACCGGGTCCACCGTTCGCGTCAACAACGCGAGCCGGGTAGCGGACTAAGTGTAGTAGATAAACTTAATAAATAAGCACTCTACAACAGCATCACCGCCGGTAGGGAATTACACCCTGCCCTGAAGGATTGATCCTTTATTTAATTGAGGTTCAAGTTTTCCTTACTAACAAAATTATCACTTACACCATCGAAATGCAAGTGCGTTTAATATATTTACTTAAAATTTGTAACTTAATTCTAAGATGTATGGTGATTACAAGATGAAACAAAGTTATTATCTCTTATTCATCCATACCTTTCGCTAGACTAGAGAAAGCCTGCAAATGATCATCTTTTTGTACAGATAACTTCTCCATTAGTTCCAAAAACTGCAAAAGTTCAGGTATATCCTCACTTATGGCTCGAAGGCTTCTTCAGGAGCAAGAATAACTGCTGATTTGCAGGAATTAATGCTTAAGCCTTCCTCGTGTCATTTAAAAATGTACTTTTGCAGGTTTATTCAACGGTTATAGTTACTGGTTAGTCAACCATCAGCATCTTTGAGCTACACCTTGTAGCTTATACCCTTGATCAATCCTTACACTTACGTAAAAAAAAGAACCCAAGAACCGCCAGGACTAGTATCTCCCGGCGCTTCTTGGGTTTTTTCAGGATTACAAACCACGTTCTTGTTGTTTCAACAAATCACGAATTTCAGTAAGCAGCACGATATCCTCTGATGGTGCAGGAGTCTCGACCACTTCAACTTTAACTGCTTCTTTACGTTGAAATTTGTTTGCAAGCTTGATCACCATAAAGATTGAGAAGGAAATAATAAAGAAATCAACTACCGACTGTAAAAATAGACCGTACGGGATAGATAATTTATTATCCATAACCATGACATTCAGAGCCCGTTCCTTGAGATCTATACCACCTGTTAACAAACCGACGATCGGCATTATAATGTCAGCTACTAATGATGTCACAATCTTACCAAAAGCTGCTCCAATAACAACAGCAATCGCTAAATCAAGTACATTACCTTTCAGGGCAAAGGCTTTAAACTCTTTCCACATCTTTCAATTCTCCTCCAACATATTGAATTTGAAATTATTATAGCATAGTAGCCTCCCAAATCTTAAGACATGTTAAGAAACTATTAAGTTTACCTTTACTTTTACCAGTCACCGTTGTTAAGAACTCTCCTGTTAAATAAGGATTAAAGACTACAAAAAAGGAAGATTTCTATCATGACAACTCTTAAAAAAGAAAGGATTCCAGAACTGCAGCTCGTCCGTGCTCTATGTATTATAGCTGTAATCACCGTTCATGCCACCTCATATGCGACTATTCAGATGACAGGATCAAGAAGATCTTCTCCACCTTTTCAAACGCTTTTGCCGAGTAGATAAGTCCCGATCCAGAGAAACTGGCGGTAGTGGTTTAGGGCTCGCCCATAACGAAGAGCATAACTGAGCTTCACGGTGGAACCATTACAGCCAAAAGCACCCGACATTAATCACGCCGGGTGCTTTCTCATTACAATTCCGAAGCAAACTTAGTCAGTTCACTTACTCTATGTTTCCCTTCCGTCTGAACACACGGTTCAGAATAAAGCCTATTGCTATTAATCCTATGCCTGTCATGTAGAGCGGCGCAGGGCTACTCTCTCCCGTCTTCGGAAGCTGAGGATGAGCAGCCCCTGAGGTGCTGTTGTTCACTGTACCTTTCGGTACTTCCTCATCAGCGATGTCGACGTCTCCCAAAGGAACATCTTCATCTGTAATCACTAGATCTGGCGTTTCCTCCTCTACTGATGTCGCGGACTCCAGACCGGTCGTATTCCCAGGGCCAGCAGGTACAGGCGGATCATTGATGATTATTCCCGGCACCAACGAACTCGTAGGCGTAGGTGCTACCGTCGATTCTGGTGTGGTTGTGGCTGTCGGAGCTGATGACGGAGTAACAGTTGGTTCCAACGATGCTGATGGTGTTGCTGTTGGGGTTACAGTTGGCTCTGACGTTGCAGTAGGCGTAGGCTTGACTACTTTTTGATTCGTAATCACTAGTTGATTCGCTGACGAAGAATGAATGGACACTGGATGTTCAGTAGAATCAAGTACATAGCCACTTGGAGCTGTCGTCTCAATCAATACGTAGTTCCCCAGCCATAATTTGTTGAATGTGGCTGTACCTGCGGTATCTGTGGTTACGCTGGTAATAAATATCCGGTCTGAGCCGTTTAGACGATAAAGTGAAAATGTCGCATCTTCCAGCGTTTTCAAGTTGTCCTCTGCATCCAGCTTCTTGATCGTCAAGGAGCCTCTAACCCCGCTACCTGATCCCGATCCACTTGACACACCGACAATAATTTCTTTAGAAAAATCTTTATTTATTTCGATAACATTATAACCACTGAAACGAACAGCATTAATAACTTTGTCTCCTGTATTCGCCATAATCAGGGATTGATAGTCGAGAATATAAGGTTTACTAATCTCCTTGGCGAAGCTTAAATCAAACGACTGCTTGCCGTCTACATCTGTTTTTATTTCTAGGCTGTAATCGATACCCTGAATCAATTCAGGTCCGCTTTTTGTTACATCCCCGTTCTCAGCTACGATTGTAGGATACAGATGGAATGAATCCTGCAGCAAAATTTGATTAGCACTAGGAGTATCCTTGATTAAAGCGTTCTTCACAGTAGACTGACCACGATTAATTTGAATGCTCCAATCGATTTTATCGCCATTCTGAGCACCATTTTTCAAGAGATATTCGTCTCCATAAGGCATCTTTACAGTAGCGTTCAAATCCTTGGAAACCTTTTTTGTCCCATCATAGAGATTGGCTTTATTATCAATAGTAGCGCCAATAACTTGGCCATCAAGACTTATATGAAATTCTATAAAATATGCGGAACGAATGGCGTCTGTAAAAGAGACCTTCAACTCATTATTACCACTGACACTATAAGTGTATTTACTACTGTTCACCTCAACACCTTTCGTTGGGTCACCATTTCGTGCAACATTCATGGTGTACACTTTCAGCGAACTAGGAACCAGCGTTTGACCAGATTTCAAAATATCCACGACCTCTGGTTCTGCAACCGTTTTTCCATTATAGTTGACCCCTATCGTCCATGCTAATTCTTTAGTCGAAGCATTATAGGAACCAAATTTCAAACCATTACTTTTTGCTTCAGTTCTTGGAATGAATAGCCCTTCTGCTTCTGTTGTGCGTGGAACTTCGGACGTGTCTATCCAATCCATCCGAACCTTGTTATTGAAATTTTCTGTATTAGACCAAATCCAATCCTTATTAAACTCAGTTGCATAACTAATCGTATAAAGACCCAAAATCTGCGAATGAAAGACCACCTTGAACCCTTTATTAGACTGAACAGGGCTATTGTATTCTAAACTATAATCTGCAGGTTTTAATATACTTCCGTTCGAATTTCTAATTACAAGCGATTCCGGGATGAACCTTAGTCCTCCAAATGGGAACGATTCCGTAATCTCAACATGGCCCATCGGATAGTTGTCACTGTTCAGTGTGACTTTCCATCCAACCGTGTTATTCTGATAATCTACACCTGTTAAGTTCTTATACAGAATGGCTGACCGTATTAAGCGAGTAGCCTGTTCGGTGTAGGTACTATCCGTAACTGTATTAGTAATAGTTGTATCTTCAAACACACGCTTTACAGCTTTGGTCTTATATTCGATCCGATAGGGGGAGGATACATCATGTTTAAATTGCAAAATAAACCCAGTCTTATTCACGTCTGACGCTGCAACTACAGTGTAATCAATATCCTTTGTCATAAGATTGCCTATCGTTGCCGTACCCGCTGAATCCAGTTGTACCGTGTACACTTTTAACGAATCCGCTACTAACGCTTGAGAATCATCAAATAAATCCGTTAGTTTAGCATTTCCTTGCGGAATCGTTTTTTCATTATAGTTATATTCGATTGCCCAGGAAATGATTTGTTTGCTCCAGTCATACCCGCTGGAATACTTGCTCAAGCTTCCTCCTCGTTCTACTTGAACAGTAGCAGAGGAACTAACAGGAACTTGCCCATCTCCTGTAAAAGTCGCTGTATTTGTAAAGCTTAGCTGATGCTCGTTAGTAATAACTGTGGCGTATTCAATACGATAGGCACTCGTAATCGCAGGATCATTAAACCGAACAATTAAGGATCCTCCATTGAACTCTGTAGAATATTTACTGGTATCAAGTAGTGCACCTTGCGTCACCGAACCGTCCAACTGGATACTCAGTTGATACACACTCACAGTGACCGGAGTACTAAGTGATAAGCCTGCTGGTATAAGGTCTGTTACGACTGCATTCCCAACGGCATTTAATGATTTGTTAACGTCAACAGACCACAAAATACGATCTGCATTGAAGCCTTGAGGGATCCCCCTCTTCTCAATGGTCGATCCGACACTCGGTTTAAAATTTACCGATACTGTCTGAACGCCACCGCTCACCGGGAATAAAATTTGCTGAACAGTACTTCCTGAGATTTTTTGTTTATCAAACTTAGTATTGATCCGAAGCGTTCCTTGTACGTCATCATGCGTTTCTATGTAGTCATTAAAGGTCATAGTTACTTGGTGTGATAACTGCTCAACTGCAAAAGTTCCTACATCTCCATCCTCTGAGACCAACGAGCCGTTAATATCATTAAACAGCTGAAACTGCTCTGGAAGCTGAAAGGTAAAGGTGTCACCTTGCTTGTACTGATGATCATTCGGAAGAGACCACGTATAGTCTAATGTTACATTAGCATCTTGTTCATAGACGCTATCCGTGACGGTCAACCCGTCTGCACCGTATACAGCCATTGAGACACTAGTGATGATATTCCGCTCATTATCGATCGCTGCTGCTTTTACTTGTGGAGCAAACCCGATGCCATAAGCATATTGCGATACAAGCATCAGAATTACGATCATCACACTTATTCTTTTCTTTAACATGGTCCAAAAGCCTCCAATTCCTTTTCCAATTTGTTTTTTTTGTGTTTGAATCCCCTCTTGAAGCGTAATTTCTGCCACTGTTCATGCTTGAATGCTTCTTATGTAATTTCGCGCCCATCGCCCCATCTTATGTTAATATAATGAAAAGCCTTCCTTTTATGGCGCAGTTGACAGAACACATACATATATAACCATTTTATGGATGTCTAGAAACATAAAATATCAAATTTTTACAAATTTATTTTTGGGGTATGTTTTTATGTACGAAGGAGGTTCGTTCATGCATCTTTCATCTTTTTTTGATCGACAGCGCACCGAGGATTTCATTATGTTCTCCCCTTCACATTGGATTGCTCTGTCTATCATCGCATTGGTGTGTCTACTGCTTTACGGTTTCAGATTCGAAATTCGTACTGATGTGAGAACTCGGCAAAGTGTTCGCTTGCTGCTGATTATTATTCTTGTGTTCTCAGAAGCGGGACTTCAAATATGGTACACCTCTCAGAACGTATGGCAATCCAGCACCTCACTACCGCTCGAACTATGCGGAATCACTTTACTTTTATCCGTTATCATGCTGATTACACGCAGCCGAACACTTTATTCTTTTCTCTATTTTGCTGGAATTGGTGGAGCATTCATTGCGTTATTCACACCTAATCTGGTCTATCCATTCCCTCATTTCCGATTTCTTCTGTTTTTTATAGCTCATGGTGGTATTATTCTCGCTTCTCTTTATATGACCTGGATTGAGGGCTATAAGCCGACTTGGAAATCTCTCTTGTTCACCATGCTAGGCCTAAACATTGTGGCTGCTTGTATCTGGATCGCCAATTACATCCTAGGATCTAACTACATGTTCCTATCTCACAAGCCCAGTACTTATTCCGTATTGGATTATTTTGGGCCTTATCCTTACTACCTACTTTTTGAAGAGTTGTTTGCCTTCATTGTGTTTCTGCTCATGTATTTGGTATTCTTCTCGGTGCCAGGGCGGCGTAAATCGAGGCGTAAACGAATAAGCCGTATTCCTTATTAAATCAAG
Organism: Paenibacillus sp. FSL K6-0276; assembly: GCF_037977235.1. Taxonomy (NCBI): domain Bacteria; kingdom Bacillati; phylum Bacillota; class Bacilli; order Caryophanales; family Paenibacillaceae; genus Paenibacillus; species Paenibacillus sp. FSL K6-0276. The sequence continues at coordinate 4,267,116 of NZ_CP150276.1, forward strand.
TATAAACGCCTTTGGCGTCCTTATAAGGACGGGAAGCGTTTAAGCGAGAAATATAAGACATAAAGTATTGTGTAAAACTTATACTTTCTTATATTTGCAAAAAAGGCCAGCCTCCGATAATCCGGAGACTAGCCTTTTTAAATTCCTAATCTTAAGCTTCGATGATTTCTACCGAAGTCATTTTATCGCGTCCTTTGAAAGTATCAACAAGATCCATACCTTCTACCACTTTACCGAATACAGTGTGTACTCCATCCAAGTGAGGTTGCGGAGCGTAGCAGATGTAGAACTGGCTTCCGCCTGTGTTCTTACCCGCATGTGCCATAGCAAGTGTTCCGCGCTCGTGTTTGTTTGGGTTGATCTCGCAGTTGATTGTGTATCCTGGACCGCCAGATCCAGTTCCGTTAGGACATCCGCCTTGAGCTACAAAACCAGGAATAACGCGGTGGAATGTCAATCCATTGTAGAAACCTTCTTTTACTAGCTTTTCAAAGTTAGCTACAGTGTTAGGTGCGTCTTGATCGAACAAGTCAATCAGCACAACGCCGCCATTTTCAAGAGTAATTTTCGCTTGCTTTGCCATATGTAAATGACCCCTTTCAAAATAAACAAAATTAGAATACCTCAATTATATTACTATGAAACCACGCACAAAGCAAAGCAAGCAGGAGTAATTCCTACTTGCTCTTTATGCCTCTCCAATATTCCCTACTTACAGTAGCGGTTGTTACTTGGCAACAGCGGCTTGTTTAGCGATACGCTCAGGAACAATATCGTTGGCAATAAGATCATTATAGCTTTCACGACGCACTACAAGATCGCTTTGTCCGTTCTGAACGAACACTAAAGCTGGACGACGAAGCCGGTTATAGTTGCTCGCCATGGAGTAATTGTAAGCGCCTGTGCAGGCTACAGCCAACAGATCGCCGCTTTCAGCCTGCGGCAGCTCTACATCCCAGATCAGCATATCTCCGCTCTCGCAGCATTTACCAGCTATGGAGACGGTCTCTGTAGCTTCATCATTAGCTCGATTTGCTAGTAATGCCTCGTATTTAGACTGGTACAACGCAGGACGTGGATTATCAGTCATTCCGCCATCTACCGCAACGTACTTGCGCACGCCAGGGATATCCTTGTTAGATCCTACAGTGTAAAGTGTAGTTCCTGCATCTCCAACAATACTGCGGCCCGGCTCTACCCAAATTTCAGGCAATGCACTATAGATTCCAGCAAAGTGAGTCTTCACTGCATCCGTAATCGCAGCCACATATTCAGAAACATGTAACGGGGTATCCCCCTCAACATAACGAATACCGAACCCTCCACCCAAATTCACTACGCTGAAATCCACTTCTAGACCTTCTTTAACACTACGTGCAAAAGTCGCTACACGCTCAACAGCCAGCTGGAACCCATCCGTTTCAAAAATTTGTGAACCAATATGGGAATGCACACCAAGCAGTATTAGATTCTTTTTGCTGACTGCCGCTTTAACTGCCTCATAGGCCGATCCATTACCAATATCGAATCCAAATTTAGAATCCGTCTGACCAGTTGCGGTGTATTCATGCGTATGTGCTTCAACGCCAGGCGTAACACGCAGTAAGATTTTAACCTTAACTTCCTTACGTGCTGCAATCGACTGCAAAAGATTAAGCTCTACCAGATTATCGACTACAAAGCAGCCGATCCCGGCATCAATCGCCATTTCGATCTCTTCAGACGTCTTATTGTTGCCATGAAAATGAATGCGTTCTGCCGGAAAGCCAGCCTGCAAAGCTGTATAAAGTTCGCCATCAGATACAACATCAAGTGACAAACCTTCCTCATCAGCCAAACGTACCATTGCCATTACTGAAAACGCCTTGCTTGCGTAAGCTACTTGGAAACCAAGGCCGGAGGCTTTAAAAGCATCCATATATTCCCGGCAACGTTGTCTAACCAATTGCTCGTCCAATATATATAGCGGGGTTCCATATTCCGCTTTCAATTCAGTTACATCACATCCGCCGATCTCCAGATGCCCCGCATCGTTAATTCGGGTAGTACCGTGTAGAAACATTCTTTAGTCCTCCAATTTCTGTGGAATATCAAGGTTCCACCCTGTCTTAGTGTATTCAGTATAACAGACAGTGGGAACTCCATTGAATGGACTAATTTGCAGTAGTTTTGTATTTTCCTACGATTGTTAATCATTCTTTTGAGAAGGCGGCACTCTTGTATTGTCTCTAGTTTTGTTGAAAGACGGCCTTGTCTTCGAGCTTAAGACTGGCTTGCGCAATAGAATTTCACTCATAGCCTTTGCATTAAAAGGTATAAACGGCCACATATATGACGAGTTATAGGAGCGATGAGTCGTCAGGAAAATCGTAAGTAGCGTCGTGCCAATCATGAAACCTGGCACTTGGAATGCCGCAACGGCTACTAATAACACAAGCCTGACTATTCGATTCGCCAGACCCAGCTCATAACTCGGGGTTGCAAACATACCGATGGAGGCTACAGCCATATACAGAACTACCTCGTTTACAAACAAACCGCTCTGTACCGCTATATCACCAATCAAAATGGCTGCAATCAGACCCATCGCTGAGCCTAAAGGGGTTGGCGTGTGTACTGCGGCCATTCGCAGCAGATCAACCCCAAGCTCCACAATAAGAAATTGGGCGAGTAATGGAATTCTGGCAGTCTTCTGAGGGCCAATAAAATCCAGCACAGCTGGCTTTAGTTCAGGATGAATGACAAGCAACATCCATAGCGGCAGCAGGAACATAGACGCAAATATACCGATGAATCGGACCCACCGCAAATACGTACCCATAAAAGGAGTCTGGCGATTCTCCTCTGCATGCTGACATAGATCAAAAAATGTAGTCGGAAGAACAATAACAATAGGCGAGGTATCTACAAACAGTATTACCCGTCCTTCTAATAAATTGGAGGCAACAACGTCAGGGCGTTCAGAATAACGCACCATAGGATATGGATTCCACCCACCGCCGACAATCGCCTCCTCCAATTGTTTATCTGCCAGAGGAATGCCATCGATATCAATGCTATTGATTTTATCGATAATAGACGTAACCTGTGTTTTATCAACGATATCATCAATGTAAGCCACGCAGACATCCGTTTGTGTCCGTCGTCCAACCCGAAATAACTCATATTTCAACCCTGGATCACGAACCCGTCTTCTGACAAGCGATATATTGCTCAGTAGAGTCTCTGTAAAACCGTCGCGCGCACCGCGCACCACCCGATCAATCGAAGGCTCGGCGGGACTGCGACTAGGGTAAGAACGAGTATCCATGATGATAACTTTGTTCTCACCTTCGATGAATAGCACGCTCAAACCTTCTAGTACCTTTTCGATACTTTCACTTAATGAATTACCCTCTTCCACCTGTATGTGAGGGACGTATTCATTCATGAAGCTTGATAGCACACCCGTAGACAGATTCTCAGATGTGAGATAAGTCAGACGTTTTAGTATGTCATCAGTTACATCTGTATTAGTAAATCCACTTAAACAGAGTAGAGCTGTCTTATGTCCGCCAAAGGACATCTGTCTAAACGTTACATCAAAGCTTGTTCCCAGCCCCATTACCTCAGTCAGTGTTTGTTTCGTATCTTGCAGGGAAGTTGAGATTTCATCATTTCCTTGCCAGTAAATGACGGATTCCTTTAACGAGTTGGAGTGCTCGCTATCACGTTTCTTTTGCAGCTTACTGGTTCCCTTTTTGCTGGTGTTATCCTGTGACTCTTGCTGGGCTTGCTTCTTGGATGGTTTGGACTTTGGTGTCACTTGGACTTGAGATTCTTCCCCGGTCTCTGTTGCCGCCTCTGATCCGCCTGCTAGTTGGGCATTCTGATCTTGCGCCTCACCTTCGGATTCCGAGTCAGAATCTAAGCCGAATAATCTGGCAAAAAATCCTTTACTCGGCGCGTCCTGCTCCTGATTACCAAGCTCATCTGATGCTTCTGCATCCTGTTGACCTGAATCCGGCTGAGCCGAGGTCTCTGCACCCTCTACTTCTGTCCCTAGCTCCGCAGATGCTTCAGCATCCTGCTGCCCTTGACTCGTTTCATCTGTAGGAGCATTTTCCGCAGAATCTGCACTTACACTGGTCATAGAAGCTCCATCAGCTTCTGTGTGATCTGCCACTAGATCCGCTGCAGTATTCTTCATTGCTGCGGCAGCCGCAGCATTTTCTTCCTGATGGTCCTCCTCCGGCGCAGAATCACCGCTGTGAATATATTTGCTCATATACATAACCCCCCGTTTACTGTCGGTATACAAACCAGTCGAACAAAGAACCCGCGACCTTCCCGCTTACCATCGCCATTAACAGCCCGAATAGATAATGTGTCATATTCAAACGTTTCGCGAGTATCGGCAGCACATTTAATACTTCGGTCAAAGCTGCAGCGAGCATCCCGACAAAAATCCCGTCAAAAAGTCCTATACCAAGTTCAACCAAAGGACCTGAGGATATTTTCCAATTCCAAAAATCACTTACCGTACCTAACAATGATCCGCCTACCATTGCACCTTCGTACCAGTGTACTTTATCGTAGGAAGAGGTTAATTGAGCCAGACGGGGCACCATATCGAGCACAACAATTAATGCGATCACCCCGCCACCAACTGCGATCCCACCCGCAATACCCAGCAGTAAATTAAGTCCCAAAGATAAAGGTGCTGTCATCTTCAGTCCTCCATGTTCTCCGGTTGTTTTTCTCCACGACGCCTCATTTTGCTGTACTCCTCATTGACGACGTAATGATCGATATTTTTCTGATACAGGTACATTTCCACTTCTAGCGGTGTAGGCTCCTCATTCCACTTCTTCTTAAATAAATGGTTGAAAAAAATGACCATTCCAAAACCGATTCCAACTGAATAAGCAATCTGAAAAACAATCGGATGCTCATCACGATGTCCGGTTATCATCTCCACAATTCGGATTTGTACCTCCAGCATGTTTACATCTGCATGGAAATTCATGATTGTAAGCGCAGATCCAAAGAATAACAGCAGCCACACTAATACAAACATCGCTACTGAAGGCTTCTTTCTCTCCATCGGGCCCTCAATCTGCACAATCGTCCTACCTTCACCGATCGGCTCAATCACTGCATCCGGAAGAAGCTCATGGATGAGAGGAATAACCATAAGCAGATCGATCAAAATTAGGTTACCATCACTTTGCTTCGGCTCTTTTAGCAGAATAGATTCCAATGACTCCTTAAGCTCTGGCTCAGCAATCAAGAAAGCAATATCACCCAGCGTGATATCTTTACCTTTGGGCACCGACACACGGTTCTTAAGCTGTATATAGATGGCGGGAGCAGAATGTTGTTTCATCCGCAGTCCTCCTAAAGGTTGTGGTGAAGTAGCTCCGGTGCAAGATAACGGTAGTATGGGAGTAAAGCCTTAATTTTACTCTTGAAGCTCTGAATCAATTTCCAAAGATGCTGAAATGCAAGTTGTTCGTTTGCCTGTCTCTCGTGTTTAGTATGTGTTTCAACTTTGTGAATAACAAACCCGCGGAGGCTGCTGCGACTTTTGCAAAAGGGGCGGATGTAGGCTGGCTATCGGAGATGGAATACTATAATTGGTCTTTTTATAATGATACTGGTGTGAAGCAAGATCTACTGCAAATTCTCAAAGAACATGGGCTTTCGAATCATGATTGACTTTCATTACAGTGATACATGGGCAGACCCTGGCAATCAGAAGAAACCTGCCTGGACCAGCAAGTACTTTACAGCTCTAAAGACAGCGGTATATGACCATACCTATGATGTAATGAACACACTCAAATCGAATGGCGTTACTCCAGAATGGGTTTAGGTAGGGAATGAGACGAATAATGGAATGCTGTGGGAGGATGGAAAAGCTTCTGTGAGCATGAGTAATTTTGCCGCGTTGATCAATTCGGGATTCTTCTGGAAAACCAACGATAGCATTGGATGCCTTTTTGAATTAAAAAAAGAAGACAGCCATGGCGCTAAACCATAGGCTGTCTTCTTGTTCTATCCCAGAGATTCTTAAAAATGGAGCGAATCCAGTTTCTTACCTTCAAAATTTAACAAGGCTAAATTGGACCTGGCGTTCTCATGGCCAACGGACCATTCCTTTTGCGAAGGAATCCAATCGGGCTCCCAGTAATAAAAGCCGATACCTTTTCCGTTAGGTGTATTCTCAATATAAGCTTATGAAATCCTTCATATACTTAGCCTGACCCTCTACTGTGGCTGGATAACCTTCATGCAGCTGAGTTTCCTCATTAACAATTACGGAAAAGCCCTCAGGTGCATTCAACGTCCACGGATAGACTGTTTCCACCACAACGATTTCCTTGTTATAACGCAGCGCTAATTCGTTCAGGTTATGCTGCAAGTCGTCCAAAGTACCATGCCACCAAGAGTAGAAAGATAATCCGATAACATCAAAATGGACACCATGTTCTAAGAACCGATCATAAAAGTTACGGCTTGCTGGATGATCAGCCCCGCGGTCAATGTGGATCATGATGGACAAGTCAGAATTGACGGATTTTGCACCCGATATACCTGCTTTAACTAGCATAGTGAACTGCTCCCACTGCTCCGGAGTATCACAATCTCCATCCACCTTGCCCTCTCCCCATAACATGCCTGGCGTAATCTCGTTACCGATCTGCACCATATCGGGCTGCGTGCTTTGGGACTGTAAAGCCCCAAGAACCTGCATTCCAGTCATCCCTTTATATAGTTAGTTTCATTCAATTAGAGTCGGTTCAGAGCGTTTGTGGTTTGGATTGTTGACTCGATATAAAGAATAAAGCGGTCCAGATCAACGCGAACCCGATAATTTGCGGTAGGGTGACGAGCTGATGGAATACGATCCAGTTAATAATTACTCCCGTCATAGGGAAGCTTAGTTCAGCCAAAGTAGCGAAGGAAGCTTTGGTAGTGCTGAGCCCTTTGTAATACATTAGCATACTGAGTAGGCCTGGTAGCAAAGCCTGCAGCAACAAATTAATAGCTATGGCAGCAGATGCACCAAATCCACCATTAATCTGCCAAGGAGCTCCTTCTAGTGTGGTGATAACGAAGAGCAAAGGTAGCGCTAATATAAATCGCAGGGAAGTCACTGTCTCATATTTCATAGACCCAAGTAGATAACGCCCCATTACTGTCGATCCACCCCACAATGCGGCAGCTCCTAAAGCCATCAGACTGCTAACGCCGATAAAGTTGTTCACATGTCCGAATGGAATACTCCAGCCAAAGGTCAACAGATAAGTTCCTACCAGCGCCACACCAATGAGGAGTCCAAAATTTTTGGGCAGACGTTCTTTAAGAATTAAGGCTGCGAGACCGATAGCGAATAATGGCTGAAGCTTCTGTAGCAATAGCACTGCATTCAAATCTCCACTGGAAAGAGCCATTGTAAATAGGATGGTTGCCCCAGCAGAACCTCCCCATGATACAATTAACAGGGCGCCTATTTGGCGTAGACCGACACCTTTAAGCTCGGCACGGTGACGCCATAGAACCGGTGAAGCTGCCAAGAAGAGCACAACATGCTCCAAAAGGACAATTTGCGACGAAGTCAACGACTTCAAGAGGATAATACGAAAGAGCGGATCAACGCCCCATAGTGCTGCACCGAACACAACGAGCCAAAACCCACTGCGTATCGGGGACGTGCTGCTGACCTTATTTGCTGATGATGAAGCACTTACATTACTCATAATCCCATTCTCCTTGTCGATACAAACCCTCGATAAGAGACCAAAAACCCCCGAATCACCATAAAAGGTCGACTCGGGGGCATTATCAATAAAGACGTACAGGATAGACTCCTAGCGCCTTTATCTTATGATCCTCTCCCATCCGGACTTTACCGTCGGCTCTGGATTCACACCAGATCAGTCACTTCTCTGCAAGCAGAACAAGTGAGTCGCGGGCTCAGTTCGCTTTGAACATTACCGCCGGTTGGGAATTTCACCCTACCCCGAGAATCTTGTATTCCGTTGTTTTTTTCACAACCTCAGAATAAACCTCTTCTTGCCATTCGTCCAGTACTTTATGAAAATATACATAAATTTTTCATGTATTACAGCTTTTTATTACATATTCTTTCGACATTATTCTACTGATTCATCCAAAAAGCTACTGTATAATGAAATTATGTTATTTTTCCATACTTTAACAATAAATACAAGGAGGCTGTTATGAAAGAATCATTTTGGATGAAGGAGTCATTCTGGACAAAGTTATTGTTCTCCTTTTTTGCTGTAGGAGGAATAGCTTTTTTAGGATTTATAGGGTTTATCTTTACTGCACTTTCTGGAGGACTTATTTTTTATACACCACTTGTAGTGGTTCTATCTATTGTAATAGCCATCTATGTTGTACTCCTAATTTTTAATGTTTTATCCCGAAAAATAAGATACGTTGTATTGTTATCCATCGTCGGTCTTAGCCTGCTGGCTACCGCTGGACATGAGATTAAGGAAGCTTACATCAGCAGTATTGCCACAGTTGATGATCGGGAGGTCAATCTGAAGCAGTATGAGCCTTTTGCAGAGAATTCCAAAGTAGTTAATTTGGATGAACCTACTACTTTTCATATCGACAGTGATCCGCCTAGATTAGATGGTGCAACCGCACTCTACCCACTGTATTCAGCTTTTGTGCAATCTGCTTATCCTGTGGGCAATTATAATCCGTATAATTTTCAAACGAGTCAAGTGATTTGCAGTAGCACACCCGAAGCTTACAAAAGACTAATTGAAGGTGAAACCGATATTATTTTTGTCGCTGCTCCTTCTCTTGCACAGCAGAAACATGCGAAGCGAAAAGGTGTCGAACTGAAACTCACACCCATCGGCCGCGAGGCTTTCGTATTTTTTGTGAATAAACGAAATGCTGTAACCGGACTATCTACTGCTCAGCTTAAAGATATCTACGCAGGTAAGATCACAAATTGGAAGGATGTTGGTGGTCCTAATAACCGAATTCGCGCTTTTCAACGGCCAGAAGATAGCGGAAGTCAGACCATGCTTCAAAAGTTTATGGGAGATACTCCACTCATGACACCGCCTCAAGAAGATATTGCGGATATTATGAGCGGAATCATTCAACAAACCTCCAGCTATCGCAATTATAAAAATGCACTCGGTTACAGCTTCTTATTTTATGCCTCAGAAATGAATCAAAGTGGGGAAATCGCACTACTAGCCATCGATGGTGTAAAGCCCGACAAAGAGAGTATTCGCAGTGGACAGTACCCTTTAGCCACAGAATTTTATGCTGTAACCGCTCAAAATAACAATCCTAATATCCAGCCATTCCTAGATTGGCTTCAATCTTCACAGGGGCAGGAATTGGTTGAGAAAACCGGTTATACTTCTTTGAAATAAAATCGTCTTATCTAAAAGGGTCAGCAGCACTCCTAGAATCTATGAGTGTAGCTGCTCCTTTTCATTTTATCTAGAGAAATCCCCCCTTTTTTCTCTCTAGTAAAGCGCAACTTTTGGAAACTATTGTCGTTTAAGATTTATATAAGCTGAAACTGCATCAAAGGAAGAAAAAGTAAGAATTGCTAGAGACCAAGAAACGGGGATGGTAGGGATTGCAGATGAAGAAGTTTGGTTTTTTGGCGTTACTGCTGCTTTTGTTGGTGCTGGTTCACCCAGGAACTGGTTATGCCGGCTCTGCAGAAACACACATCAATCTAGACGGCAACGATCTTAAAATTTCAAAAGAAGCACAGGTTCAAATTGTAAATGGAAGCGTGATGGTTCCACTTCGCCTCGTTACGGAGCAGCTTGGTTATACCGTGAAATGGGATAATGTGACCAAGACTGCAACCATTGAGCAAAAGGGAACGACATTAAAGCTTATCGTGAATAATGCGATGGCAGAGGCTTCGGGGAAACAGGTAAAACTGGACAATCCTCCGTTTCTCAGTGGCAACACGACCCTCGTCCCTTTAAGATTTGTTGGAGAACAGACAGGAACTACTGTCGGTTGGGATAATGTAACCAAAACGGTATACTTAACTTCTCCAGCACCAGAGATTGGCGGAAGCGATCCAGAAATTACAGTTCCAGATACATCTGTAACCGCACCCTCTGATAACGGATCAAACGGTAACACAGCAACCGACGGAAATACCTCGACGGCTGCAGTCACAAATCTTAGCTTCGTCGATAACAAACTGATCATTGCAGTGAACGGCAGTTTGACACCTAATGTATTCACTATGACAGACAAAGACCGGATTGTCGTAGATTTACCAAACACCAGCTTTGGAGACAGCTTTCATCAGAACCTCTCTATTGGAAAGAACCAAAGTGGACAGTTGACCGTTACTGAATATCCTAATGTCTCAGCAGTTCGGTATTCATTATTCAGTAGTACCCCATCTACGATCCGGATCGTTATTGATCTGAACAGCGCGAATAACTACAGTGTGACAAATGCTAACGATGGACTTATTATAGTCGATCTAAATGGGACAAGCACCACGCCTCCTGCAACCACTTCACCTGAAGTACCGGTCACAACACCGCCACCTGCAACTAGCAATACTGGCAAGAAGCTGATCGTCATTGATGCTGGGCACGGCGGGAAAGACCCGGGGAGCATAAGTGTGAATAAGCTCATTGAGAAGGATTTTACGTTGCCAACTGCACTGAAAATTGCTGAATTATTAAAGAACGATCCTAATTTTGAGGTCGTGCTGACCCGAAGTGATGATACATATCCCACTCTACAGGATAGATCTAAACTAGCTAACAACGTTAAAGCCGATCTGTTCATCTCGATTCATGCGAATAGTATTGCGGAGGGCAGCAAGAGTAACCCAAGTGGCACAGAGACCTATTACACCCGAAAAGAGAGTTTACAGTTTGCTCAAACCGTTCATAAATATCTCGTAGCCGCTACGGGTCTTTCAGACCGAGGGGTTCGTCAAAGTAGTCTCCATGTCACAAGAGAGACCAAGATGCCTGCTATTTTACTAGAGTGTGGTTATTTAAGTAATACCAAGGATGAAGCACTACTCTTTACCGCAGACTTTCAGGATAAAGTAGCTAATTCCGTTGTTTTAGGGATTAAGGAATATTTAGGTCGATAGAAAAAAGGGGAGCTCATTAGCCATATTGGCTGAGAAGCTCCCCTTTCCTGTTTTATTCAAGTTTGTTATTCCAAACGCTCATTCGTTCTCTTAGATTAGATGTATGCAGCTCTAGCTGTATCCCGTCTGGGTCGAGAAAGTTGACCGTCCAGCCTACTCCCCGTTTAACAGGTCCCCTAATGATTCGTACTTCGTGGGCATGGAGTACCTGTACAGCTTCCTCGAAATGTTCTTCCGCTATACTAAAGGCAATGTGGTCTATACCAATAACACTACCCGTTGATTCAGTATATTCTGGCTTTTCAATGAGGCAAATCCAAGCGTTCCCCCATTCCAGATAGGCATCTGTATTCCCTTTGTGGATTAGCTGAAGGCCCAAAATTCCTGTATAGAAATTCAATGAGCGCGAGAAATCACTTACATTTACCGTTACATGATTAAATCCTTGGACCTTCATGTATGTTCATCTCCTCAGCATTCTCAAACTAGAATAGAGACAATTCTCTTGCGTTTCTCTGAATCGGGATCATGAGTTACATGCATCTCTTCATCAAAGATCAGCGTAGCACGTTCTTCCAGATTATATTTCGGCCATTGCAGCTCAGATGTAGCCGGGTTTCCTCGATGAGCGAAGGTAATCCAAGCCTCATGCATACCTTCAGCCAATTTCTGCATCGCCGGTGTAATTTCCGCACCCAGGCGAGATACATGAAACAGATTATTAAAGGCATAGACAATTTCTGCACCATGCACAGCTTTGTTTAACAATGGATGGCCAGGGACTGTTCCATCAAAACGATACATCCAGACAGGTGCATAAGCCAATTGACTCTCTGCTAAGGATATAGAGGTACCCCAGAAATAAAGATCCGTTAGAATCTCCGCCTGTCCCTCCCATGTAGAAGAATAGTGGCTGGAAATCTCCGCCAGACTTCCAGTTCCCATCATTTGCTCTAGCGCCTTGAGCGATTCCTCAAAGTCTGCACCAGGCATTTCTCCTCTAAAAAACAAGTTACCCTCATCCCGATTGGTTCCAATCAACAATGGGATACCCTGGGCCGATCCTGCTGCCACAGCCTGTGCAGGATCTACAGGAAGCGTATCCCCATCAATGACAGGCTGAAATAACATACCAATTGATCCACCTGTTAATTTAATGGTCATTCTTGTGGCTGCTTCAATCATTTGTTCTGCTGATAATGTAATAAGTAGGCTAGTATCCCCATCAGGAGAAATACCTAGTTCAGTAAGTAATGCAACTGCAATATCTTTTCCTTGCTGATTTGGTAGCGTTTGAGCAGCTCCACTTTGCATGATTGCTCCAGCAAATAATCCCTTCGCAGCAGGCATAGCCAGAAGTGCAGCGATACTCATGCTGCCAGCTGATTCTCCGAATACCGTGACTCGCTGCGGGTCGCCTCCAAAGGCGGCAATATTGAGCTTTATCCATTCCAGCGCGGCAATTTGATCCAGTAAGCCTTGATTAGACGCAAATCCATCACCAAGCGAACACAAATGCATGAATCCAAACGGTCCCAGTCGATAATTAATCGTCACCAAGACTACATCACCGTGCTCCGCGAAGCTTGTGCCATCAAACTGTGGCTGACTTCCAGCACCAGTCACAAATGTACCCCCGTGAATCCAGACCATTACAGGAAGTGACTCGCCTAGGGACGCAGGTGACCATACATTTAAGTATAAACAATCCTCAGAATGACGAGGTGTTAGGCCACCGAAACGCGTACCCCTCGTATCCGCTGGCTGATGGCTAACTGGACCAAATTCAGAAGCATCTCTAATTCCGCTCCAAGCTTCTGGTGGCTGCGGCGCACGAAATCGAAGCTCTCCAACTGGCGGAGCGGCAAAAGGGATTCCACGCCAAACGTTCACACCACCCTCCTCTCGTCCTTGAAGCTCACCGTAAGAGGTTACTGCTATCGGTCCTACCATTACATTTCACCCTTCCACATTATTCCTTATTCTCTTCAATCTGCTTATACAATCCGGACTGGAACCGGAACCATTGAAAGATATGTGTAAATACCACCTTGAGTACCGCATAACCAGGAACTGCAATGATGATGCCAAGAACGCCGAACATTTTACCAGCGAAAATAATAACAAAAATGATAGTGATCGGATGAATCTTCAGCGACTTGCCCATAATCTGTGGAGAGATAAACTTCCCTTCAATCAACTGTACAGCCGTCCAGACGATGATCATCTTCAGCAGCATAAATGGGGAAGTGACCATGGCCACAACTAAGGCTGGTGTAATAGCAATTGCCGGGCCCAAATATGGAACAACTGCTGTACAAGCAGCAGCAATGGCAAGGACAAGTGAATACTCCAGACCAATAATCAAATAGCCAATATAAAGCAGCGCACCAATGCAGCAGCTTACTATAATTTGCCCTCGAATATAAGAGGACACCTGAGCGTTCATTTCCGACATCACCATCCGAGTCTGCGGCTGCATCGCGGTAGGAACGAATTTCAGAATGTAATCCGGCAATCTTTTTCCATCACGAAGCAAGTAGAATAGAATAAACGGCGTCGTTACCACCGCCAGCACAATCTCCGTAACTGCTCCTACGAAGCTGCCTACGCCTGTCAGAGCATTATTCAGAAAAGAAGTGCCCCAAGCCGTAATCTTAGTGGTTATCTCACTTAGGTTGGTTCCTATACTATCTTGAATTTGGCCAAAGAATTCAGTACCCGTCAGATTCATAAATCGTTCCTGGATCAAGTCACTATACCTTGGAAATTCGTCGATCAAACCAGATAATTGCGTACGAAGAATTGGAATCACCATTACCAGAATCAGCGTGATGATACCCGCAATTAACAGATAAAGAATGATGATTGCATACACACGTTTCATCCTGAATCTTTTTTCCATTCGGTCTACTAGCGGATTCAGCAAGTAATACGCGATACCCGATAGTAACAATGGTGCAGCTACCGTATGTAGCAATACAGATATAGGAGTGAAAATAAACGGTATCTTTGAGAACACCAGAACAGTTATCCCAATTAACAATAAAATGAGTAAGGTTACCACAAATTTATTGTTCAGAAAAAACTTTTTAAACTTCTCCGGCCAAACCTGCAGCCTCTCCATCGTACCCTCTCCCCCATGCGCCACCTTATATGAAGTGTTATTATATTCACTTTTTAATAGCATAGTCAACGTTAGGGGCGCAAGTCAAATTTGATATCTGCAATTCTGCCCGCCTCCACAAAACCAATCGATTGATATACTTTGTTGGAATCCCGGTTTTTGGCATCGGCATAAAGCATTGGTGTTACCTCTTCATGAAGCAATTGTGAACATAATTCTGCTACGATTGCGCTGGCGTACCCTTTTTTTCGGTGAGTGCGTGGAGTATACACATCATTTATTCGAGCATGTCTCGAAGTCTGGTGAGCGATGTTAGCCATGGAGACTGGGATATCATCATCGATCCATAGGTACAACCTACCTGAGCTAGCGGCCTCTTTGGCCATTGGCAACATCGTTACAGGCTGAACAGGTCTGCCAAAAGCATCCTCTGAGAAGCCTGCCATGAATCCTGCGATCGTAGTACTGTATTCTTCAGTCGCAAGCCGTAAGTATCCTCCTACATTTGCGGACTTCTTTACCACTAGGCAGTGATAAGCCTCAAGCATCATATATGTATGAAAAAGTTGCTCATGAAATTCACAAAAAGATTCCGCAAACAATTGCGCCGTTTCTGGTTCTGCTGACACTCCTGGAAATTCTTGATCCTTCACGTACTCGACAAGCTTCTGTATCAGTTCTCTTCTTTGCTCCAGATCTATTTCCTGTGAAATCCATAGCCAAGGGTTGTGCCCTGCAGATTGCGTGAAAATCAGCTTCTCATCATCAGATTTAATCTTAACAGCGTCTTCATATTCACTAATTCGATATATCAAATTATATTGTACCTCATCTTTTGCAAAATCCGTCTGATCCAGAACACTATCATTAACAGAAAACCTCTTAAACAAGTCTATTCCCACTAGATCTTCCTTTCATTCAATGATAATCCTCTCCTGCATAAAAAGAAATGACGTTGTCATCCTTAAAAGACAATCGGTTCTCCTAGAAATATACGGATGATGTATAGTGTGACGTATGAATTATAAAAAAATACCGCCAGCACTTTGACGGTATTTCAATCATTTCTACTATGAATTCCCCTTGCTGCGAAGCTTCATTAGCGAACAGCTATTTCTTCTTCTTCCCTTTAGCTCCCTTGTCATCTGCTGCAATCAGCTGCCCATCATATGTGTACAGTAGATGATCTTCAAGTCTCTCGCCCTGTAAATGCTTCCGTACTAGCGATTTCGCTGATTTAGGTGTGATCTCTTTATACCACACGCCTTCAGGGTATGCGATCACGACGCAGGAATCTGAACATCTACCATTACAACGGGTTACCGTCGTATGTATAAGACTCTGTGCACCTTGCTTTTCAATCTCATCTTCTATCGCTTCAGCTACCTCTTCACCTTTGTGTTTCTTGCAGCTGCTACCATTACATATCAACAAATGACTTACGGTTCCTTGTAAATTCCAAGTTGTCATGAAATCCCCATTCCTTTCATGCCTAATAATATTCCGTTAACGGATTATTCTAAACACTATCATAAGAGCCATTATAGTCAATAGAAAGAAAGACTGGTATACTATAATTGAGAATGATTATCACTGAAAAAAGGGAGCGATTTCTACCATGCCCATCCAATCCGGCGGGATGCCACATCATTCCCATCCTTTTTATATGCCTGTTAAGATTAGTAGCCAAAAGTCTTTCCCACTACGTAACCGATAACAGCCCAGCTACGAATTCCTGTATTATGATTGTCTGGGAAGGTAAGGGGCAGCTTGAGATAGATGGCGAACCTCATAGCCTCAAACCCGGAAGCATCATCACCTTTGCAGCATCTTCAAATTTGAAGCTAGAGACTGAGCAACAGTTACAGGGGAAGTGGATAGAGTACACCAGAATGGCCAACCGTAGTCAAGAGGATTATTTTCTAAATGGCCGCTCCTCCTTACACCACGCCTCCACACAATTGATCGCACTATCAGGTGAGCTTTACAGTGCTTGGATAGAACCCGATGATCGAAAACCGTTTAAGGTCCAGCAATTATTCACTCAATTCATCGTGGATCTTCATCATGAACTGGCTGCAAAAAAGGAGACATCAGGAAGCTGGCTTGAACATGTGTTTGATTACATAGAAGCTCATTACAACGAAGATATCACTCGGGAGCAGATGGCTACGTTAGCTGGGGTAAGCCCTGAACACTTCTCACGTACCTTTCGTAAAATTATGGGTCAAACTTTCAGCGCTTATATTACACTGTTAAGAATCCGCAGAGCACAGCAACGAATCCTCACCAGTTCCCCAAATCTAACAACTCTGGCGCATGAGGTTGGTTATGAAGAAGGGACTTATCTGAGCCGTAAATTCAAGCAGCTTGTGGGTCTTTCACCTACGGCCTATCAGAACAAGAACAAAAAAATTGTAGCTTTGAACTACAATCACACAGCTATCCTACGGGTACTAGAAATCATACCTCAACTCGGTGTTTATTCGGATTGGCATCGGAGCTTGGAGCAAGTGCCAGCCTCCAAACAACTAACGATGAACGAAAGTAGCTCTTCCCTCATATTTGATTCGATAGCTTCAGCAGAGCCAGATATCATTATCAGCTACAATATTCCAGAGAATAAGATCCTGACTCCAGTTGCTCCGGTCATTGAATTACCCTTTATGCAAATGAGCTGGCGAGAGCAATTTGGTTTGATCGCTGATGTGGTCAATCGGCGACAGCGAGCAGAAGAATGGTTAGGTCATTACGATGGGCTCTGCCATGCTGCCAACAAGAAACTGAACCATTCGATAGGTTCGGAAAGAGGGATGGCTATCGTTTGGGAACTTAGTTCCCGAGCAGCGTATTGTTTCAGTAGCAGTTACGGTAGGGGTTGTCAGATTTTGTACGGAGATCTTGGATTCAAGCCACCATCCATCATTATGGAGAACGGAATAATGGATTCGGGGTATCTAGTATCATCTATTGAGGAAATCGGATCCTATCCTGCAGACTATATTATTATCACTAGCATCCCATCATCTTCTGAGGGAAGAAAACGCCTCTCTCGCCTTCTGCGTTCTCGTGATTGGAAACAGTTAGATGCAGTCCGTAAAAATCGGGTATACATCCTGAACAAGGGTGACATGTTCTATGGATTTCATCCACTGTCTTCTCAAGCACAACTTCAAGAATTACTACGTGTGATGACATCATAAATATGCACAAGCAAAGATCATATTCGTCCATAGTAAATAACCAGTGAAGATTGTAAAGTTCTTATTGAGAATGATAATCAATTACCATAGGAGGAACAACAAATTGCATAATCTACAAAAGAATACTACGAAACAGAATCACTGGCTTCTATTTCCCCTCATGCTGACGTTAATTCTAGTCATATCAGCTTGTGGAAATTTCAATACTACGGTGGAGAATACAGGTGGTACCAGTAACACCAGCAATACAACAGCAGCAACACAAGCACCAACCGAAACTAATCAAGAAGCAGAAAGTGTTGAAACCCCTACTGTCAAGACAGTAAGTACCATAAAAGGTGATGTTGAAATCCCTGTTCATCCTAAACGAATTGTCGCTGAGGAATACTTGGGAAGTCTAATAGCACTTGATACCATCCCTATCGGAGCTCCAGGCTTGACCCTAGAAAATATGTATTATAAGGAGGCTCTTACCGGTGTTACAGACACAGGAGCGTACGGTAAAATGTCACCTGAAAAAATCATCGCACTAAATCCTGACTTGATTATTTCGGGACAAGCAGAAAGCTATGAAACGCTTAGCAAAATTGCTCCTACCATCATTGTGCCTTACGGGGATCTAAAAGATGCTCATGCAGAATTAACCTATTTCGGAGAACTCCTTGGAAAGGAACAAGAAGCAAAAAATTGGCTTGCAGATTATGACAAACGGATAGCCGAAGCTAAAGCAAAAGTGGACAAGGTCCTCCCAGCAGATGCAACCTTCTCCATCATGGAAGACGGTGGAAAATCCATCTGGGTCTATGGCGATAACTTTGGCAGAGGTGAACAGCCCATCTATCAGGCGCTAGGTCGTAAGCCTCCTACAGCTGTAGCCGCTGAGATTATGGAGAAACAATGGGCGGAAATATCTAAAGAAGCACTCGCTAAGTATGCAGGAGATTATATTATCTTAACCTCAAATAACCTTACAGAAGCTGATTACAAGGCTGATTCATTCTGGGGCAACCTTCCTGCTGTCAAAAATGGACACCTCTATGTTTGGAAAGAAGAACGTTCCTGGTACTATGACCCTATCGCAGTATTAACCCAGACCGAAGAGCTGGCCGATTGGCTTACAAAATAAACGGGGATGAGAGTTCTCCAAATCTATTAACTATAGTACCCTACTGCCTTCAGCAATGTTGGAGCAGTGGGGTATTTGTCATTTTGCTGATTGAAGGCTCATCATCTTCAGCATGTTCTTCTAATAACTACGAAATTACACAAACAGAAATAAGGTAATATATATATCAGAAATACTTTTCCTTCATCCAAATGTACCGTGTTGTTAGACGAACTAAATAATGAACCCTTTTTCTCCTTTTCCGATAGTATATAATATTGAGCGTCCTGACGATGTTTCTGGAAATCTTCTAGAAGGGTGCGTCGCTATTTTTTTGTTCATCATTCTTTTTTAAGCAAGTAATGGAACTTCTAGTGTTCCTTAGCTTGCAAGTGCAGCCCAAAAAGGGATGTCCGAAGCCACAGCGGCTTAACGGACATCCCTTTATTGTTTAACTTATTGAAAAGACTTCAGCACCGCTACAATCTCATCCAGCTGCTTGTCCAGCGCATTTGACCTGCCTTAACAGCAGGTAGGCTTTGCCAGAAGACGCTGTCCAGAATATCCAGCTTATCCTGCTCCACACCACGGCTGAAGCCCTGGAATATATAATCAGCTTCTCCTTGATACTCGGGCAGCGCTTCGAGAGAAAGGGAAGCCCAGCCTTCCTTAAAAGCTACATCTTATACAAGATCAGGAGCATGTAGCCCTAATCCATTATATAGGATCTCCCCTCCTCGCCCATAAGAGGATCCATAAAGGTATAGCTCTTTACCAGCTATTTCGATTATGGCCACCTTTTTGTGAGCTGTGATCAGATCGGCCAATTCCGCTTTCTTCGCTTCCAGCTTCTGATTGAAATCCGCCACCCACTTTACAGCCTGCTGCTCCTTGTTCAAGATTTTCCCGATCTCGTTCAATCGTTATATTTTCCCGAAATGGATAAGAAACCCTATACGCTCTACACTAAAATCAAACCTATTCCTTGAGAATTTACCGCTATTAATGGTCGTCAACGACACCAAGCGCCTTATTCTTCTCCTTGAACCGCTCATTGTGAGAAGACACATAAGCAACTTTAGCTGCATTTGGATCTATGTACAGCTTGGCACTATTAAGCGCCAGAACCGCATCCGTGAAAGCACCTGCAATTAAACGTACCTTACTCGTATAATCGACAAAGTCACCAGCTGCAAATATGCCTGGGAGATTGGTCTCCAGCTTATCAGATACATTCGCACACCATTCGCCCATATCAAGGCCCCACTCTTTTAACGGTCCAAAATCGCTCTTAAGACCATGGTTTACGATAACTGCATCCACTTCAAATTGCTCTGTTTCACCTGTCTCTATGTGGTTGATCGTCACCTGATCTATCGTTTCCCCATTACTGCTGTGTAATTGGCTTACTGTATAGGGCACGCGGACATTGACTGAAGATTCCTTCATCCGTACAATATTTTTCTCATGACCACCAAACTGTTCACGACGGTGCACAATCGTTACACTTGCTGCGATGGACTCCAGTTCATTCGCCCAGTCAACTGCGGAGTCACCTCCACCGGAGATCAGCACTCTTTTGCCACGGAATGGCTCTAGCTCCTGAACGGTATAATGAAGATTCGTCACTTCATAGCGGTCTGCACCTTCAATTTCGAGCTTAGCCATTTGTAAAATTCCGTAGCCAATTGCTAAAATGACGGTTCGTGTCCAGTGTTGTTCGCCAGTTGATGAGGTTAAGATATACGTCCCGTCTTCTTGTCTCTCCTGTTTCATGATTAGCTGCCCCAGCACAATGGTTGGTTCAAAGGTCTGAGCCTGCTCCTTGAGCTGCCCGATCAGCTGATGACAGAGAGTCGGCGTTACGCCACCTACGTCCCAGATCATTTTTTCAGGATAAATAAGCATTCTTCCTCCGAGCTCATCCTTCGCTTCAATCAACTTCGTCTTGAGGTCTCTCATTCCACTATAAAAAGCTGTATACATCCCAGCAGGTCCGCCGCCAATAATAGTTACATCGTATAATTCCAGTTGATTGTTCATTATGTCCCTCCAAAAGTATATTCTATTGATGACCTGAGCTGCTTACGCCCCAAATTGAGCCTCATGTAGTCGACTGTAAAATCCGGTAGTCTGTAACAGTTCTTCATGTCTGCCTTGTTCTGCGATACCGCCTTCCGCAACGACAACAATACGATCGGCATTCTTGATCGTTGCCAGCCGATGAGCAATAACCAGCGTCGTACGACCTTGTGACAACTCCGCAAGTGCCTCCTGAATAGCAGACTCCGTCTCGGTATCCAGGGCCGATGTGGCTTCATCCAGAATAAGAATCGTTGGATTCTTCAAGAACATCCGGGCAATGGATAGCCGCTGCTTCTGACCTCCGGAGAGCTTGACGCCCCGTTCCCCGATCATAGTGTCGAGTCCAGCAGGTGGGGACTTGATCAGATCTTCCAGTTGAGCGCGCCGTGCTGCCTCCCAGATTTCTTCATCGGAGGCTCCCAACCGCCCGTAAGCGATATTCTCACGGATGGTTCCGTCGAACAGGAATACATCTTGTTGTACAATCCCGATATGGGAACGAAGAGATTCAAGCGTCATGGAGCGAATATCCATTCCATCAATGGTAATGTTACCTCCACTTACATCATAGAAACGAGGCAATAGACTACATAGCGTTGTTTTCCCCGCACCGGATGGACCGACTAGAGCAACGGTTTCTCCTGCTGGAATCGATAGATTCACATTGCGGAGAACCTTTTCTTTATCGCTGTAAGCGAAAGCCACATCATTGAAGATAATATTCCCCGTAAGTTCATGAACTGGCTTGGCGTCTTTAGCATCAGCGACATCCGGTTCCGTCTCCAGCAATTCGAGATAACGCTTGAAACCAGCAATACCTTTTGGATATGTCTCAATGACCGAGTTAATCTGTTGCAACGGTCCTAAGAAGACATTGGACAACATCACAAAGGCAATGAATTCACCGTAAGTCATTTGCTTCTGAATTACAAAATATGTTCCACAGAGTAGAACGAATAGAGAGACAAGTTTCATTAAAATAAAGCTAAAGGATGAGTTCCATGCCATAATCCGATAGGTCAATAGCTTCGTAATACGGAAGCGCTCATTATTCACCGCAAAGCGGGAAATTTCATGATTCTCGTTAGCAAAAGCTTGCACAACGCGGATCCCACTCACATTATTCTCCACGCGTGCGTTATAGTCGGCAATGTCCGCGAACATGATGTGGAAGGCTTTAGACATTTTCCGGCTGAAGTACATGGATAAATAAATCATCAGCGGAACGATAACAAACGTCAGAATAGCTAATTGCCAATTGATACTGAGCATGATGCCGAATACACCGAGCAGCGTCATTACTGCTATAAAAAGATCCTCCGGTCCATGGTGGGCAATCTCACCGATGTCCATCAGATCATTTGTCATCCGTGAGACCAAATGGCCTGTCTTGTTATTATCAAAGAAATTGAACGAAAGCTTCTGCACTCGATCAAACAGCTTTTTTCTCATATCCGACTCGATATTGATCCCTAGCTTATGCCCCCAATAAGTGACGACAAAATGCATAAAGGAACTGACGATATAAATTCCTAGCAAGCCAAGGCAAGAATATAGTATCCATTTCCAATTGCCTGTTGGTAGAAGATCATCTACTACCCGGTTAACAGCCAGCGGAAAGACCAGTTCAAGTAGTGCAGCAGCAATAGCACAGGAAAAATCAAGAATAAACAATCCCTTATAGGGCCTATAGTAAGCAAAAAAACGACGCAACATGGTAAGAATTCGCTCCTTCTGGTGAGAGATCAGCCTACTTTCATCAAGATTTCGTACGGGCTAACAAATACAAAAAGTATGGTGCTCCAATCACAGCAACAACGATACCCGTAGGAATCTCAGACGGCTGAAGGATCCATCGTCCAATGGTATCCGCTGTAATAACGAGCAGTGACCCAAGCAGTGCCGAAGTTGGAAGCATGAGTTGATGCTTCGGTCCAACTAGCCGTCTCGCCAAATGGGGTCCGACCAATCCCACAAAACCAATGCCGCCGCTGACAGCGACACTCGCCGCTGCTAACCCTACTGCAGCCGCAAGAAGCCGAAATTGTTCCTTCGTTACTGCGGCACCAAGTCCCACAGCGGTCTGCTCCCCTAGATTCAGTACGTTCATCACCCTTGCCTTATAGATGACATAAGGCACCAGAATAAGAATCCACGGTAGAAGAGAAAGTACAAACTTCCAGCTTGTTCCCCAAATGCTACCTGCCAGCCAGGTAGCGACGAATTGGTATTTTTCTGGATCAAGCCTTAGCGTAAGCACGATCATAGCTGCACTCATCCCAGCTGCGACAGCTACACCAGTCAACAGTAGGCGCATAGGCGATATTCCTTGGTGCCGCTTATAAGCTAGAGCATAGATTAAGGCAGCTGTTACCCCCGCACCTACGAACGCTACCATCGGCAGCAGATACACTGGAGCCGCGGTTGCCGTCGGGTAAAAAGAAATTAACAGCATAACCATGATTCCTGCACCAGCATTAATCCCTAAGATACCAGGGTCCGCCAAAGCATTGCGAAAGACGCCCTGCATCACAGCACCGGATACAGCCAGACCTGCTCCAATTAGAACGGAGATCACAATACGTGGTAACCGAAACTGAAACAAGATTAACTCCTGCTTATCGGTTCCTTTACCGAACAATGTATTAATCAACTCCATAGGAGTTAAACGTATGTATCCTGTATTCATACTAATAATAAAAGCAATAACTATCAGTACAACTAACGAAATCATTATAATTAAGCCCCGTTTATTCTTGGCGGCTTCGAAGGAACCGAATGTAGTCTTTTCCATCATTACAGCTCCCTCCTTTCTTTACGTGCAAGATAAAGGAAGAAAGGTACACCGATCAGTGCAATAATAGCGCCAAGTGGCGTTTCATTAGGTGGATTAATCATCCGCGCAGTTAAATCTGCAAATACAGCAAGTAGACTGCCAAGAATCGCTGAACAAGGAATGATCCATCTGTAATCTACACCCACAAAAAAACGTGTCAAATGCGGAATAATAAGTCCAATGAAACCAACTGCACCAACTACGGCAACCGATGATCCGGCCAAAATCAATACGATTAATGCGCCTGCCAACTTCACAAGCCCTATACGCTGACCTAGACCTTTCGCAACATCGTCACCTAAACTGAGCATCGTGATCGATCGAGAGATTACCATTGCACCAATTAAAGCAGCTCCTATCCAAGGGAACATAATTTTGAGTTGAATCCATTTCGTCCCAGCCAAGCCTCCGGCGTACCAGAAAGCCAAATCTTGACCGATGTGAAAATATAAAGCTACCCCTTCACTCAGCGCCGACAAAAGTGCACTAAAAGCAGCACCCGCCAGTACTAAACGAGCAGGAGTTAATCCTCCCTTAGCAAGTGATCCAATTCCGTATACGACGCCCGCGCCTACGCCGGCACCCACGAAAGAATATAGAATCAAATACATAAACGATAAATTTGGAAAAAAGGCAAAACACAGTGCGAGCGCAAATCCTGCACCTGAGTTGATACCCATCAGACCTGAATCAGCCAATGGATTTCGCGTCATCCCCTGCATAATGGCGCCTGCAACTGCAAAGCTAGCCCCTATCATTGCCCCTCCAAGTACACGAGGTAATCTTAATTCTCTAATAATCTGATGATCCATGATCTCCGGATCGAAGTGAAACACAGCTGACCACACCACAGACAGCTTAATATCTGCTGCGCCGAAGGAGACGGAAACAGCTATACCTAATAATAATAGCGCCAGACCGCCAACCAAGATTAATGTTGCCGCCCAAGGACGTGAACGAAATTCTCGTTTAACTACTCCTTTATCGGCTCCTATCCTGGTAGTTATCTGTTGATTCATGAATGCCACCCTATTTCTATGAAATTGATTCTCATTATCATTAGACTATTGTAAATTACATTTCTTAGGTTTGGCAATAGATAGATTTAATTGGTGCTATTTAATTTATTGCATTGACAGGCATTCTTAGATTTGATAAAGTTCAAATTGAAAATAATGTTGATAATGATTCTCATTATTATTAGTTAACACGTATACATAGGGAGGTTTACCATGTTTAAAAGAAAGACCCTCTTCCCCATCCTGGCACTCACAATGTTATTGTCCGTATTTGTGGCCGCCTGCGGGGGAAATAACAACGCTTCATCTAATACACCAACAGCTACAACCGAAGCAACAACAGCCCCGACTGCAGAAGCAACGGCTGCTCCTGATGCTTCCGCTACTGAAACGCGTAACTATGAAACTACTAAAGGTACTGTGCAAATTCCAGTTAAACCTCAGCGAATCGTTACAGATTATTATGGCGGCGAATTGCTATCCGTTGGAGCTAACATTGTAGGTGTCGAACCTAGTACTTTTGACAATCCCTTCTTGAAAGACCTACTCAAAAACACACAAGATGTCGGTGCTCCAGTCAACGCAGAGAAAGCTCTAGAACTTACACCTGATCTAATAGTCGTTATGTACGATGACAACTACGATGCTTTATCCAAAATTGCTCCAACCATTCACATTCCGTACGGAACCGCTACGAATATCTATGAAACCGTAAAACTGTTCGGAGATATTGTAGGAGCGCCTGACAAAGCCGAGCAATTCATTGCTGACTTTGAGAAAAAGGCTGCTGAAGGCCGCGAAAAGCTTAAAGGTGTCGTGAATGAAAATGATACATTCGGAATCTATGAGCTGACAGACAAAGGTGAGCTATGGACCTTCGGTAACAATGCGGGCCGTGGTGGACAAGCCCTTTATAATGCACTTAAGCTGAAAATGCCTACTAAGAACAGCAATGACAACCAAACACTGCAGCTATCCATGGAGCTATTGCCAGAATATGCTGCTGACTACATGTTCCTAACTACTTATGATCCTGATAAAAAAGGCGATAAGCTGAAGGAATTAAAAGAATCACCAGTCTGGAACGGACTTGCTGCCGCGAAGAACGATCATCTGTTTTACAACGATTTTGATACCTTCTACCGCTATGATCCTATTGCCATTACTGCGCAAATCGATCTGTTCGTAGATATGATTCTTGAGCGTAACGGTAAGAAATAAGAATAGGTACACAAAGAAACACCCCACTGATTAGGCATCGCCTAAAGTGGGGTGTTTTGGTAATGTAATGAATGTTATCATCTAGTATAATCCTCATACTGATCGGTTTTATTTAACTTTTTGTACATATACTCATCATTCTTAAGCTTGTAGAGCTGCCCCATACCCGCAAATACGAAAAATAGTACTAAAATCAATAAATACGCATAGGTGAATTCACCAATATAGAAGCAAGTGACTATAGCAATTAGGGTCAAGATCAACAATGCCGCTGCAATTCTGGATAAAACCCTCTTCAAACGGAATCCCCCCACGTTTTTTCGTTTGTTTAGATTATCATATTTGGAATTAAATTGGTATCACTTTTCTTCTGGTAAGGGAATTTCGAGTAATTGGATATGAGTCAGCATGTTACGAGTGTATATTTTGGTATATACATTATAAAAGAGTACTTGAAACACAAGATACGCCCCGCCTACTAACAGACAGAAAGCAAAGGGAGCCAGGGCTGTAGACATTTCAATCCTAGAAGAACTAACTACATAAAAAGTAGCTAGCGCTGTACCTAATACATAAGGGAGAAAAAACAGTACTTTAAAGGGTTTACCTATGATTTGGGCAGCTTCCTTAGAAGTAATCCCAATCTTGTTCAGCTTCCTGAATTTGATCTTCGCTCGCTCTAGATCCGTCAAGATACTGAAATGCAACACTACACCGGAAGCAATAAAAAATAGTAGACCTACAAACGTAAATATGATAATTCCAAATCGGCCAGACTCCTGTAGCTGTGAATATTCATTTATTCTAGACTTGGTGGAGAATGCACTGGCATCATGCCGATCATCCCCATACCAGGACTCCGTATTGTCCTTGTTATATTTGGCTAAAGCCGCATTTAACTTAGCATCTATTTCTCCTGTCTTCTTCCAATCCTTGAAATTAAGGAGCTGAAGATTCCCGATCGCATTCATATGCTCCGCTTTCAGAGCCGCATAATCATCTTTATTCACAATGATATGAAGTCCATTCATGAGAATCGGCACAGGATTGAATACCATTTTTAATACGAAACCTTGTGAGTGCAGCGTTTGGTTGCCGGAGGAAAGCTGCATTTCAAAAGTTGGCATTTCTGGTCTTTGATTCTTAAGCTCCTCTCCTTGAGCAACTAAAGCAAGATTAAGAAAGTGACCTTTCTCTACATGATAATCGCTGGCGGTTAAAGAGTTTATGCCCTGGTCCGAGAATATTTTGAAATCAAACAAATCGATATATTCCAGTTCTTGGTGTGAAATCAGAGGTGTGGCTCCATGATACGTGATCTCGTTGAGTGCCTCTGGTGTAATGCTATTTTTCCCAAATACTTCGGTATAGGCGATATGATACGGGTTATTCTTAACCGCAATCTTTTGAGAATCCCAGGTTATAAAAAATATAATACTACTTAGAGAAATCGTGATGAAGACGAGGAAGGTGATGAGAGAAAGCACGATTCGAGACCGTCCAAGGGTATAGTTCAAATCGGAGGTGAACAGTAGGTGCTTATGATAAGATCCGGTCGATCGCGATAGGATTAGTTGCATCCAACCCCCAAGTCCAGACATCAAGAAATAGACTCCCACTATACTAATTCCGATACTTCTTAACATAGCATTGCCGTTAGTATAACTGTAATGACTAAGCATATCATAAACAGCGATTCCTAAAAGTACGACTCCGATGAACCCAGCGATTTTCCCATGAATCAGGCTGCGTTCTGCGGTTTTGGATTCTTTTAATAGACGCACCATGTTGTATCTCAAGGTTAACAATAGATTGACTACAATCACTACTATATATATGACTGCGAAGAATATAATTGTATGCAAATAACTATCTATCGTCAGTGTAAAAGCACTGTCCCCAATATCAACAAACTTCGAAACGAAGAAGAAAAAAATACCTGAGAAGACCGTTCCTGCACCTAAACCGATAAGAATCGAAGCTATAGCGATCATGCTATTTTCGAAAATAATTATTTTACGGATATTGTGACTCGTCATCCCCAGGACCATTAACAGCCCGTAGTCGCTTTTTCTGAATTTCACAAAGGCCATTTGAGCATACAGAATAAACAGAACAGCAAACACTCGCATAACAAGAAAAGGAGCATATAAATTACCTGATACCATCCCATTCACTTGATAAGGGTCATTAAAATCAGGGTTCGTATAGAGCGAATAAAAGATGAAGAAGATCATGATCGTAAAGCTGCTGCATAGAAAAAATAACAAATATCTTCTAAGATTCGCCTTAAAGATCTGATAAGCCATTCTTCTAAAGGTCATCTTCTCCCCCTCCAATAAAGGCCAGGTTCTTCAGAATCATATCTAAAAATGCTCTGCGCTCTTTATTTTCTCTAGCAATCTCTAATAGAGCCTTCCCATCCTTGATAAAAAGCACGCGATTACAATAGCTGGCCGCAAAAGGATCATGCGTGACCATCACAATCGTCGCTCCTTTCAGAGTGTTCAGCTTGGCAAAGGTTTTCATCACCGTACTCGAGGATTTGGAATCCAAATTCCCCGTAGGGTCAGACTATCCAGCAGATTGTAATCCTGAAAAACGAACCCCATTCGCTGCCGGCGAAAAAACGCAAGCTCGTTCTTGGACATCTCGCTTATACTAGTCTCTGCAATTCGCACAACCCCACTATAATCCGTGTCGATTCCGCTAAGGATATTCAGAAGCGTTGTTTTTCCGCTCCCTGAAGGCCCCATAATCGCCACAAACTCCCCGCTGTCCACACTCAGGCTTATCCCGTTTAACGCCTGAAAAACATTCGTTTTTCCCTTGCCTTTATATTCTTTAGAGAGATTCTCTACTTCTAGAATGGGCATGCTCGCACCTTCCCCCTTCATAGCTCGGAGTGAATTAACATTAAATGGAATTATGGTATTCCTGTAAACACTATAAAGGCAAGTGGAGAGTTCGTTTGTTAGATTGCTCACAGAAGTTGTTTGGAGGGAACGAAGTAAAAAACACATGGCTATGTGATCGCATGTGTTTGGGTTCAAGTCTATTCTAGTTCAAGAGTCGAACGGACCTCCATTAAAATTTTCCCAAGCATGTTCTTCCCTGTGCCTTTTGAACCACACCCCCAATAATAATCGTTGGTTGTTTCTTCAATGATTTCCTCAGGTGATGTAGAGATTAGAATCTCCCGAATATCAAGATGGGTCAGAAATTTTTGTAAGACAGCTTTTTTCATCACTTCATCCTTTACCTGTTCCCAATCTACTCTTAAAGGTTTATTCCGATCACGTCCCATGTTTGCCGCATCCATAGGTGATTCCACTACTCGTATCTCTTCTTCATAGATACTACCAACAAACTTCTGAGCTTGAAAATAGTGCTCGCTCGTATGCCAATACTTCCCATCTAACTCAAATCCGTGCTTTGAGAAATTCGAAAAACATCCATACTCATCATTAACTTTATAAAATCTAATTGCCATAGTTAATCATACCTTTCAGAGATTATGTAACCTTAAAATAATAACTTCTATAAGGATCATAAGCTGACTTCCAATAATAGTAAAGTCACAACTGATTATCATAAGTATACTGGTAATAATCGGAGCAGTAATTTTAGCTACAAAAAAAGAGCCTTTATAAAAAAGGCTCTAAAAACTCTTCCCCCACCTACCGCCGCAACTCCCCCGTAACCTCCATAATCTTCGTGGCTAACAAATGTGACGACACTTCATAATCCACACACCCAAACGCCAGCGCCGCTTCAGGCATTTCATTTACAATAGAAGTCTCTTGCGATTCTACGATAGTTGATTGGGCGCCTACTTGTTTAGCAGAGAGCATTCCTCTCGCGCCATCGTTTCCCACTCCGGTCATCAGGATCAAATGCTGCTTCAGGCTCTTTAATCCAGAGATGGAATCGAACAATACATCAATGGATGGACGTTGCCCGTTCACTGGAGCTTTCT
This sequence comes from Paenibacillus sp. FSL K6-0276, assembly GCF_037977235.1. NCBI lineage: Bacteria > Bacillati > Bacillota > Bacilli > Caryophanales > Paenibacillaceae > Paenibacillus > Paenibacillus sp. FSL K6-0276. Next base: position 4,296,831 of record NZ_CP150276.1, read on the forward strand.
TGTGAAGTTTGATTCTACATTCTTGCCCTTGCTGAACTACGGTCATATGACAATTACCAGGTGCGATATATGCCGTTCCGCCGAGTACCAACTGATCATCCTTCGCCTCAACCACCCGTACACTTGAGAACCGATTCAATCGTTCTGCCAATACTTCCGTGTACTTGGCCGGCATATGCTGAACGATTAGCAAGGGGTATGGGAAGTTCGCCGGGAGCGAGCTAATTACGATCTCAAGCGCCTTCGGGCCACCTACTCCACATCCTATTGTCACGATTTGATCCAATTCTTCCATACATCCGGTCTTAGAATTTTCTTCATCCTGTTGTCCTGTAACCACTTTGGAGACAGTTATATTATTAAGGATGAGGGTTCTCAATGGGATTTGGGCAGCTTGTTTAATTTTGAATATTAGCTCGTCTTTTATTTTGGATAAATCAGGTCCATAGGACTGGATTGGCTTGGATATGAAGTCCACTGCACCATTCTGTAGACCTGTGATGGTTGCTGTTATTCCATCTTTTGTCCCTGAGCTCAGAATAAGGATGGGTGTTGGGCGCTGTGACATAATGCTTGAGAGTGCTACTAAACTATTCAATTCCGGCACTTCTATATCTATAGTCACAACATCAGGCCTAAGTTCTTGAACCATACTAACCGCTTCGGATGCATTTCGAGCAGCTCCAATGACCTCGATAGTTGAATCCTCCGAAATAAGGTTCGAGATCTGTTTACGCATCATTACTGAAGTAGCTACAACGAGCACTTTTAACTTTTGCACTACTTCTCCTCTCCAATCAATGATGATACCCACGCCAGTGTTTATTTAACTTTAAAAATAGATACGAGAGCATTCAGTTCCTCCGCTAGCTGTGCTAATGCATTAGCCGTCGTTGCTGTTTCACTACTGCTTGCCGCCATTTCTTCCGTCGCTGCCGATATGCTCTCGATCGAGTACATCACCTCTGATGATTGTGCGGCCTGTTCTTCACTCGCAGCAGCTATTTCTGTTACTTTATGTGCGGTTTCGTTCACCATAGAGAGAATATGATCAAAGGCGTCCCCATTTTTTTGTGAAAAAGCTACACCTTCTACAACAGCCTTCACGCTATGCTGCGTATTCTTCTGCATTTCTTTAATAATATTCGTGACTTGTTTCGTAGCCTCACTGCTCCGCTCTGCTAACTTCCTTACTTCATCCGCAACCACGGCAAAACCTCGGCCCTGTTCACCTGCACGAGCAGCTTCTATTGCTGCATTTAGGGCCAGCAGATTTGTCTGTTTTGCAATATCATCAATGACCGCAATAATCTGCCCAATTTTATCAGAGCCTTCTTCTAGACTAGACATTTGATTGTTTAGCAGCCTCATTCCTTGTATGGAGTCGGTAACTACTGCACCTCCATCCTGAGCAATACGCATAGTCTGATCTGACAGCTCTGAGGCATGCTCTGCACTTTGAGCTACTGAATTAATCGCTTCAGATAATTCACGGAATAACTCATTCATCGTTTGTGCTGCAGTGGCTTGACTCATACTACCACTAGCTACTTCCTCAGTACTTGCAGAGATTTGCTGCGCAGCAGCCGAGACACTTTCCGCAGAGGATAAAATGCCTCCAACGGTGCGCCTTAAGTTCAGAACCATTTCATTAACGGAATTCGCGAGTTTTCCGATCTCGTCCTTGGAATCCAGATTCGAAGTTTCGCTTAAGTCTCCATTAGCTACTTTGCCTAGTAAGCGCATCACTTGATTAAGAGGCCGGGCGATAATTTGCGAGATTAGATAACCAAAACCCACACTGATAAGAAGTGCAATGATAGTAACACTAAAGGTAATCAAACGAGAGGATTGATATAGTTTATTTGCGTAATCACTGGATCCCTGTGCCTGCTTCATGTTGATGTCAATTAGACCTTGCAGGAAATTCGTCATCTCTGAAGTAGCCAGCTGTAAATCTCCTGTTAGCAAATAATTCGTATATTCTTCATTACTGATGTTCATCTTATCTATTTCAATCGCATGATCCACACTTGTGATATAGCGTTGCCAGATCTCAGGATAATCCTTCATCTTCTCTAATTCTTCTTCTCTCAACTCTGTCTTGTTATATTTAATCATGATGTCTTCAATACTTTGGACATTCTTATGTATTTTATCTCGGTACTCCTTTTTCTTTTCCTCGTTTTTGGCCATCGTGTTTATATCTCGGATATTTATTCTATTCGTTAAAAAGAGTTCATTCGCTTCACCGAGATATGCAATCGGTGTTAAGCGATTGTTATACATATCCACGATGGACTCATCCATCTTACTCAAATTGCTTATTCCATAGAATCCTACGAAGCATAATATGGCCGATACCAACACAAATGCGGAGATTAACTTCACTGCTGTTCTTAAATTATAAAACCATTTCATCCTTCTGCACCTCATTACGCTAGTCAATTTTTAGTAATTCTTAGGAACTATTTCATCATAAACTGTAAGCAGAATATGGTAACCGAAAAAAAATGGCGTACTCACGCAAAATTATTGCGTACCCCCGCAAAAAAGCGCACAAGCATAAACGCTTACCGTCCCTATAAGGACGGTAAGCGTTTATGCGAGAAATATAAGATATAAAGTATTGGTAAAACTTACACTTTCTTATATTTAAACAAAAAATCCCGTCTCACCATCCAGTGAACGGGATTTCGATCTATAGGATTGTTACGTATTTTCACAATGAATTAGTAAAATCTGATTCCTTTAATATTCCCAACCGTTTAGCTGTTATAGCCGCTTCAATTCTAGATTTCACATTTAGCTTTTGGAATAAATTCGTTAAGCTATATTCGAGAGAACGCTGACTCATAAGCACAATCTCCGCTATTTCCTTGTTACTTTTTCCTTTTGCAATTTCTGTCAGCATTTCATGTTCCCTTTTGCTAATCATAGAGGTTGTTTGTTCATCATTGATTTCTAATCCTTTAGACGATACTTTTCTCAACTGCTTGACTAAGGTCTGCGGTAAAATGACTTCCCCTCTTAATGCACAGCGTACCGCAGTAATCAACTGCTCTCTATTGGTCGTTTTTGAGATAAACCCAAATATCCCCGATTCGATCATCAAGTTAAATTTGTTAGTAAATTCGTATCCGGTATAGATTAAGATAATCGCATCCGCGTTCATTGTTAATACTTGTTTTGCCAAATCAATCCCATTCACATCAGCGATATGAAGATCAAATAACATTACGTCAAAAGAATGACTACTCACCATTTCAAGCACCTCGTGGGCTGAATTGGCTAGAGTAACCTTCATATCTCCTTCTTGTTCTAATATCATTCTAGTCCCTTCCATAACAGATGGATGGTCATCCACTAACAATATTTGAATCATGCCTACTACTACACCTCTATCCAATTGTTATGCCGCATGATTAATCTGCAGGTATAGATATATTGACCGCTAGTCCCTTTTTCTCTGGCGAGTGGAATGCTATCGTCCCATCCATACTTCGAACCCTTTCCTTCATACCATAAATACCCATACTTTCAAGCGAATTCTCTCCTAGAAGACTCATTCCAATTCCGTTATCTTCATAATTCAAATGAATCTGTTTGCCTTCACTAGCTAAGGTGATGTAGACTTCTGTCGCAAAAGAGTGCTTCGCTGCATTAGCTAAAAGCTCTTGCACAATACGGTACAGTCCTATAAGCACTTCATCATCTAACTTATGTGTGAATGCTTCTGACTCGAAATAAATCTGATAGTTGGTACGTAGTTGCGTAAATTCAAATAACGTCTCCAGCGAAGAGATAAGTCCCTCATTAACTAGTGCAGGGGGTCTGAGCTCGTTACAAATAATCCGCAGTTGATAGATAACATCGAGTAAACCTTCTGCCACCTGTTCTAGCTGTTCCCTAAGTTCCTCATTGATAGACTTATTACCTAAAAGAAGATCCAGCTTACGATACCAGATAATCTGTTCTTGAAGCGCTGAGTCGTGTAAATCCTGAGCAAGCCGTTTTCGCTCATTCTCTGATAAATTAAACATAAAGCGGAGAAGCCATGTAGGAGCCACTTGCTTGGAAGCCGCTAGCTCAAGATCCTTAATTAAATCTTCGATAAGCAAAAAATGATCAAAGAGAACACTGACATAACGGGTAATCGTCTCAAGCCATACACGAATAGAACTGATTTCCAATGAACTGGTCTTCTCGTTAATCGATAGTAAATAGCTTTTTCCTCGGAACTCCCCGATCTTGAGTGAATACCCTTGCTCAGTTTCAATAATTTCGCATAATTTATCATAGTTAGATTCAACTTCGATTAGATTAATATTGGTTACCTGCAGTATATCTCTGACTTCTCTAATTAACCGCTGTTCCATATGGCTAATCTTCATCACACCAAAAAGATCATGTGAGAACTGGTCCAGACTCATCTGCAAACGAAAATACCTTTCCTCACTCTCACGAATAATCTGCTCTGCATGTTGTCTGTCCTCATCTGCTTTTTTCCGATCACTTATATCTCTAAATATAGAGATGCATGCGACTTTTCCTTTGTACAAAATTGAGCTAGCAGTTACCTCGATCAGCTGCTGATTGAACTCTTCGCTTTCTCTTAATTCTCTTTCCATTTGGACTCTCTTAGTAATGTCTCTTGCTACAATCACAATGCTCACTACTTCTCCATCCTCACTTAGAACGGGAGTAGCAAGACATTCTAAATTTAGGATATAACCTTTTGAATGAATAAAACGATTGTAAAACATCTTGCTTGCTTTTGTCCGAAAAATATTTGATATCTGTTCACGCAAGATTTCTTGCTCATCTGGATCGATATACTCTAGTATGGTAGTGTCCTTGATTAAGCCTACAGGAATACCGATTAGGGTCTCACAGGAGGGGGATGCTACAATGAAATTCCCTTTCTGATCCAGTACACCCATCATATCCTTCATGTTATTAATAATAAGTTTGTACTCTGCTTCACGCTGCACCAGCTTGTTCTCTACATCTACTGTTGATGTAATATCCATCAACTTTCTTTCCGTGATATCTGCCAAGATTCCGTCAAGCCGAACCACCGCTTGGGATTCATCCAGACTGGGTATGATTCTGACCTGTATCCATCGAGGCTCACCACTTGCGTGGATGATTTGATATTCACTAAGCTTTGGAATCCCCTGCCGAGCCGTTGATAGGATCTCCTGAATCAAGGGGTCTTCTTCCTTATGAGCAATACGGAACCAAAAATCATCCTCTTTCGCCTGTTCAACGGAATAACCGGTGATATTGAGAACGGCATCCGATATAAACAGCACTTTCTTTGCTACGTAATCATAAGACCAAATCGCCACGTCAAGGTTAGAGAACATCTGTTGATACAAAGAAAATGTGCTTTCTAATTGAATTTGCACCGTTTTTTGTTCAGTAATGTCCAGCATAACTCCATCTATTCGGCAGACCTTGTTCTCCTTATTTAGAGTTGGCGTGCCGATACTTTGAACCCACTTTAGTCCTTCAGTAGGTCCTTGCATCCGATACTCAAGACTACTGATATGACCAGCATTTAATCTTTCCATGTAGGCATCATATCGATTAAGATCCACTACATACACAAGTTCCCGCAAAAAATCAGGACTATGCGGTATAGCCTTACTTGTGCAACCTACCCATTCCTCTAAAACATTCGACATCGTCAGCAGATTTTCTTCCCTATCCATAGACCATGTGATCACATTCTCGTCACCGAGCGAATGCATATTGAGATCACCTCCACATAAAAAGCCCCCCCTTTTCGGGGCGGCTTTTTGTTCTAATTCGCTATTTTACAAGCGTCATTACATGAATAACTTTATCCTACTGAGCAATCTGCTCACGGATATTCTGCAATATTTTCTTCTCCAGCCGGGATACCTGCACTTGAGAGATCCCAAGACGACTGGCGACCTCCGACTGCGTTTGATCACGATAGTAGCGAAGATAGACGATCAGACGTTCACGTTCGCTGAGACCTCCGATAGCTTCATTTAATGCCAGCTTATCGAACCAACGCTCCTGTGATTCGTCAGCGATTTGATCAATCAACGTGATCGGATCGCCATCGTTCTCAAACACAGTCTCATGGATAGAGGTCGGCGGTTTATTGGCTTCCTGAGCGAATACCACTTCTTCGGGTGTAACCCCTAGTGCTTCCGCAACTTCACCAATCGTAGGCAGACGGTCAAGCGTTTTAGACATTTCATCCTTCATCTTGCGAACCTTGTTAGCCATTTCCTTAAGGGAACGACTGACTTTCAAGGTGCCATCGTCACGAAGGAAACGCTGAATCTCACCGATAATCATCGGCACCGCATAGGTGGAGAACTTGACCTCATAGCTGAGGTCAAATTTATCAACGGACTTCAGCAGTCCGATGCAACCGATCTGGAACAAATCGTCAGGCTCATACCCGCGGTTCATAAACCGCTGCACCACCGACCAGACCAGTCGAATATTACAGCTTACAAGCGTGTCGCGGGCAAGACTATCTCCGGCCTGACTGAGCGCGATAAGACGTTTGACCTCCGCATCGTCCAAATAGGTCGGCGGAGCTTTTTTTGACTCTGCATCCATGGCTCCAACCCCTAATTGTATAAAGCTTTTTTCGAGACGATGGTTTTCTTCATTGAGATAGAAGTACCGTGTCCCGGTTCACTAGTGACTTCAAATTCATCCATGAAATTCTCCATAATAGTAAAACCCATGCCCGACCGCTCCAGCTCTGGCTTAGAGGTATACAGCGGCTGTTGTGCCAGCTCCAAATCCTCAATGCCCCGTCCCTGATCCTCAATGGTTAGATGTACCGTTTCGTTGTCCAGTGATGCCGAAATGGTCACAATACCTTCCGGATCACTATCATACCCATGAATAATACAGTTGGTGACCGCTTCCGACACGACTGTCTTCAGATCATTCAGCTCGTCCATCGTAGGATCAAGCCGGGAAACGAACGCCGCTACAACTACACGCGCGAACGATTCGTTCTCCGAGCGTGCAGCGAACTGCACGTTCATGAAGTTACCAGCCTTACTATTAGTCATAACGCAACCTCCAAATCCGAGAGTGCAGTGCTCTCGTCGTCATATAGGGGCATGATTTTGAAGAGGCCTGACATTTCCAGAAGCCGCTTCACAGGTGCCGTTGCATCACACACAACCATTTTTCCACCTTTGCTGTGGATCAGTTTATACCTTCCAAGAATCACGCCTAGACCTGAACTGTCCATAAACTGCAGATGCTTAAGACTAAGAACCAAATGCGATACCTGACCACGCATAATCGCTTCATCCATATCCATTCTTACAAAATCGGCTGCGTGATGATCCAGCTCCCCTGATAAACGGACAATCAACACACCCCTGTGATGCTCCATCTCCACATGAGAATTCATGCTTGCCACTCTCCTCTTCGTTGCTTTGAAAACTGACCTTGAAAGACAGTACATATTCCCTTCAAGGACAAGGTTTTCTACGCGGCAAATCAGGAATCCTGCCTCACGACAAAACTAGAAGAAAACCCCTATGAATCTACAGAGTACATGGGGGCAATCTACAAAAAAACTGTTTTTAATCCACGCCGAACATTGAGCCAGTTGTGCGCTTAAAGAGCTTCCACCAGCCTGCTTTCGGCACTGCTTCCCCTGCTTTTAATTCATATTCCTTAATCACATTGGTTCCTTGGTAGACAACCAGCTTGCCCACGGATTGACCTTCAGCCACTGGAGCCTTCACGCTTTCCGGCAGCACTAGTTCGTGGCGAATGCCTTCTTGGGTCACACCTTTTTTCAAAAGAACACTGTACGTCTCTTTCGCCGTTATCGGCAGCTCGGACTTTACGCCCTTCTCAATCTTAAGAGTTCCGATGGCATCCCCTTCTTTGTGGATCGTGTGTACTTTATATTGCGAGAACAGGTAATCGAACATGCCTGACACTTCACTGTTGCGCGTCTTCGTGTTCGGCTCGCCTAGCACAACAGCGACAGCACGTAGGCCATCTCTTGCAGCTGTAGCAGACAAACAAAATTTAGCCTCAGCAGTGTAACCTGTCTTCAGTCCATCGGCACCAGTGTAGAAACGCACCAGCTTGTTCGTATTCACCAACCAGAACGGCTTGGTTGAATCCTTACGTAAGTAATCCTGATAGGAACCGGTATATTTGATAATTTGTTCATGCTTCAAAAGTTCCCGACTAATGACCGCAATATCGTAAGCTGAGGAATAGTGATTGGCGGCTGGAAGACCGTTGCAGTTGGCAAAATGGGTATCTTTTAGACCCAGCTCCTCTGCACGTTTATTCATCAGATCGACAAAAGCGCTCTCTGAACCGGCTATTTTCTCCGCCATCGCCACAGAAGCATCATTTCCGGAGGCCATAGCGATGCCTTTAAGCATCTCGTCCACCGTCATTTCTTCACCAGGCTCCAGAAAAATCTGCGATCCACCCATCGATGCGGCATATTCACTTGTCCGCACCTTATCGGTCAGTTGCAGCCTTCCTTCATCCAGCGCTTCCACTGTTAGTAGCATCGTCATAATCTTTGTAATACTTGCGGGAGGCAGCTTATCATGGCTGTTCTTCTCATAAATAACAGTGCCGGTGCCTGCGTCCATCAAAATCGCGGAACGCGCTCCCGGCGCGAGGTCTACAGCGGCAGCATTACTGCCAGAGCCCTTGGTTTTTTCCTCCGCATAAGCGCCTGTCATCGGCCCTAGAACCGACACAGCGATGCAGAGCACAAGCACAGCAAAACGCATTTTTCTCACAATGGTTCCCCTCCTGAACGTTAACCTTCATATCACAGGTACTGTGTTTCAGTTTCGTCAGAAAGGGTGAAAATTATTCCATTTTTAAGTAAATAATCACAATAATTTATCGCAAGCAGTAATGATGTTATCAATTAAAAAAAGCCCATCAGCACTTGCAGAGCATTTTTATTATAGGGGAGATTAAAAATTATTTCAAATTTAAAGTATTTCCATTTTTTTCGTATTCACTTAAGCCCCTTTAAAGGAAAATGAAAGTTTTTAACGAATGCTATTTAAGAACCTAACTGGCTTATAGAGGAGTGAATATACAGATGAACCACCTTGCAGATTGTATTGAAGCAGAAGCTAAACAGAACAATTTCTCTGGTATAGTGCTGGTAAAACAACATGATAAAGAAATCACCAGCAGCTGTTACAGTTATGCCAATAAGTCAGATAAGCGAGCAAACAATATTCATACTCGGTTCGGCATTGCTTCCGGGTGTAAAATATTTACAGCAATTGCCATCTGCCAACTGGTCGAACAGGGATTGATTTCTTTCGAAAGCAGATTATCAGACTATCTGAAGAAGGTAGAGTTCCCCCTCTTTAGTTCTGAAATTACCATACATCAGCTGCTTACGCATAGCTCTGGGATTCCAGATTATTTTGATGAAACGATCATGGATGATTTCGAAGAACTGTGGAAGACACGACCTATGTACACTTTACGGCAGCTTGAAGACTTTGTACCGATGTTTCGAAACCTCCCCATGAAGTGGACCCCTGGTGAACGTTTCCATTACAATAATACCGGATATATCGTACTGGGGTTATTGGTCGAGGAATTGAGCGGAATGTCCTTTTCCGATTATGTGGAGCTTCGCATCTTTAAGCTTTGCGGAATGGAGCAATCCGGTTACTTTACGTTAGATGCCCTACCTGCCAACTGTGCACTCGGATACATAGAGGAAGAGAACGGTAGCTGGAGAACTAACATCTATTCAATCCCGGTAAAAGGAGGCGCTGACGGTGGAGCTTTCGTAAGCGCTCCCGACATGCAGCTATTCTGGAACGGGCTAATGAACCATACACTTTTGAGTCCAGTACTCACATCATTGTTGCTTACTCCCCACATGCATGTGGATCGTGAAGGATATTATGGTTATGGTGTATGGATCACCCTCCGAGAAGGAAAAGTGTTCAAGTTCCACATTATGGGCTACGATCCCGGTGTTTCCTTCCGATCGGCTATCTATCCGGCTAGTGGTGAGACTGTAGTAGTAATGTGTAATACAAGTAACGGGGCTTCTCAGATTTTCAATGTTATCGATAAACATTTGTAGATGCTCCTCCAAAAACGCAAAACAGCGATCCTCCCGTAATAGGAGGATCGCTGTTTTACTGTCTATTTCCGGACTTCGTCATGACAATAATTATATTACCTTGGCTAGTACCGTGTTACCCCATCCTTCGTAACAAGCGCAAATACCAGTGGTAGCGGAGGAACCGGTTCAGGAGTGATACGGTAAGCTTCTAGCACCTTGCCCTCAGCTTCCTCAACCTTCTTGTCACTGGCATCGTTGATATGCAATACTGCAAGCGTATCGCCGATCTCTACAGCATCTCCGACCTTTTTGGAAAGTTGAATACCCACAGCCAAATCTATCACAGATTCCTTGGTTTCACGTCCAGCACCAAGCAGCATAGCAGCTATGCCGATTTCCTCAGCCTGAATACCCTCAATGAACCCACCGGTCTTCGCTTTAACTTCAATGAACCGCTTTGCAGCAGGGAGTTTCTCCGGAGAATCAATTTGTGATACATCTCCGCCTTGCGCCTTCACAATCTGTCTGAATTTCTCCAGCGCTGTGCCATCTTCAATATGTGTCATAAGAATCGAGCGAGCCTCTGCTTCGTCCTTGGCTTTGCCACCAAGAACAAGCATCTGGCTGCCCAGAATAAGGCAGACCTCCTGCAGATCCTTCGGCCCGTGACCCTTTAAGGTCTCGATTCCTTCCTTGATTTCGAGCGCGTTGCCAATTCCGTATCCGAGTGGCTGGTCCATATCACTGATGATCGCAACTGTATTGCGACCCAGATGTGTGCCGATGTCAACCATAGCTTGAGCAAGCGCAATAGAATCATCAAGCGTCTTCATAAAAGCCCCGCTGCCGGTTTTGACATCCAGCACGATGGCGTCTGCTCCTGCCGCAATCTTCTTGCTCATTACAGAGCTTGCAATTAGTGGAATGGACTCCACAGTCGCTGTTACATCCCGAAGGGCATACAGCTTTTTGTCTGCGGGTGTAATGTTGCCCGACTGGCCGATCACGGCAGCTCCGATTTCCCCTACTTGATCAAAGAAACGCTCGCGATCCATCTCAACAGAGAAGCCACTGATCGACTCCAGCTTATCGAGTGTGCCTCCTGTATGCCCAAGTCCGCGTCCAGACATCTTTGCCACAGGTACTCCAGCAGAGGCTACCAGGGGAGCAAGCACCACGGTTGTTTTATCTCCCACTCCACCTGTGGAGTGCTTATCAACCTTAATGCCTGCGATTGGGCTAAGATCAACTTGATCACCGGACATCGCCATTTCCATCGTTAGATCCCCGGTCTCCCGCGCATTCATACCTTGAAAATAAACCGCCATAGCCCAAGCGGAAAGTTGATAATCAGGGACTTCACCTTTACTGTAGCCCTGAATTAGGAAGGATATCTCCTCACGACTCAGCTCTCCACCATCTCTTTTTTTCTGAATAATGTCGACAGCTCTCATCTTACACCTGCATTTCACGGACATTTGCGCTAGCAAATCCGATATATTTTGGTTTAGTCAAATTAACTACCTTCACTACCTGTTCATGCGTCAATGGCTTAAGTTTAATCACTTGTGTCATAGATATGACCTCCCAGTAATTCAAAATGCAGTACCCGAAATTACATTTTTGGAATAAAGCCTAAGACCAGCTTCAGGAAACACTCACGCACTCGTTCAGCATTTTCCATCACCTCTTCATGATTGAGAGGTTGATCCAGGATTCCCGCGGCCATGTTAGTAATACAGGAGATGCCCAATACCTCGATACCCGCATGACGAGCAACAATGGTCTCCGATACAGTAGACATGCCTACAGCATCCGCGCCTAGAGTACGAAGCATTACGATTTCAGCAGACGTTTCGTAGCAAGGTCCCAACAGACCTGCATATACGCCTTCTTTGAACTCGAAATTCTGCTGAGCTGCCGTTTCCTTTGCTACCTGGATCAGGCGGCGACTGTAGGCGGTCGACATATCTGGGAAGCGCACACCAAGTGCAGGATCATTAGGTCCTATTAAAGGGTTCCGTCCAGTCATATTAAGATGATCCGTAAGAAGCATAAGGTCGCCTGGCTTGAAATCTGTGTTCACTCCACCAGCAGCATTCGTTACTAGTAAACTGGATATACCAAGCTCTTTCATAACTCGTACAGGGAATGCCGTTACCTCCGGTCCATAGCCCTCATACATATGAAAGCGGCCCTTCATCATCACGACTCGGCGGCCTTCGATCATACCAATCAATAGCTCACCCTCATGTCCTTCTACAGTAGACACCGGAAAGTGAGGAATCTCATCATATGGGATGCTTACTCCATCCGTAATAAGGTCTGCCAGCACACCTAGGCCTGAACCAAGGATCAATCCAATTTCCGGAGCCACTGGACATTTGTCTTTTATATAAATGGCTGCTTCTTGAATTTCTTTTTGAGTTAACGTGCTCATGGATGATCCTCCTTCATTGATGTTGTGGAGCAACCCACATCCCTTTATTGCAGTTTCGCTAAAAAGCTTGTCCCATACTGTGGCGCCTTCGCACCAAAGTTATCGGCAATGGTTGCTGCTACATCAGAGAAGGTCTCACGAATGCCCAAACTTTCCGGATGTTTAAACCGTGGGCTATAGATTAAGAGCGGCACATATTCACGGGTATGATCAGTTCCACTATGGATCGGATCATTGCCATGGTCTGCAGAAATGATCAACAGGTCATCTTCACCAAGCGTAGATAGAATTTCAGGCAGCGCCTGATCGAATACTTCCAGTGCACGGCCGTATCCCTCCGGATCACGACGGTGTCCATATAGGGAGTCAAAATCCACCAGATTGGTGAACAGGAAGCCGTTAAACGGTTGACGAAGCTGCTCAATAGTGACTTCGATTCCATGTTCATTACTCTTCGTTGGGTAAGAAGCCGTAACACCTTCACCTGTAAAAATATCGTTGATCTTACCAACCGCGATAACATCCTTGCCGATATCAGCAAGTGCGTTCATTACTGTTGGTTCTGGCGGCTTCACTGCATAGTCATGCCGATTTGGTGTTCGAACGAAATTCCCTGGTTCTCCAACATATGGACGAGCAATGACGCGACCAACCGAGAACTCTGGAGCCATCGTCAGCTCACGGGCTATTTTACAAGCGCTGTACAGCTCTTCGAGTGGAATGATATCTTCATGTGCAGCAAGCTGGAATACACTGTCCGCGGAGGTATAGACAATCCAAGCCCCCGTTTTCATTTGCTCTTCGCCGTATTCAACTAGAATCTCCGTACCGGAAGCAGGTTTATTACCGATCACCTTACGCCCAGTTGCCGCTTCGAACTTCTCAATCAATTCTGCTGGAAAGCCGTCAGGATACGTATTGAAGGGAACCTCAATCTTCAGCCCCATTAGCTCCCAGTGTCCGGTCATTGTATCCTTGCCTACAGATACTTCCTGCATTTTGCCGTAGTACCCTGTTGGTGAAGCTACAGGTTCAAGCGGCGGCAGCGGAGCAATATTAGCTAACCCGAGCTGCTGTAGATTAGGCAGCTTCAATCCAGGAACACGATCCAATATATGACCAAGCGTATGCGACCCAGCATCACCGAAATTTGCAGCATCTGGTGCTTCACCGATACCTACACTATCTAGAACAATAAAACCAATTCGTTTAAATGAGGACATTGTTGTCTTCACTCCTTTTTTTAATATAGTTTATTCTTTCGTACCAACAAGAAGAAACGGCTGTACCGTCTTCCAGAAGACATAAGCTTCCGAAACTAGCGATACAATGTACCGCATGTCAGGTATCCGTTTCTGCTAAAGGATAACCTGCGGAACATTCCCCAGTCTATCCTTTCAGTATGATTCCATCATAACTATCTTACTCACAAAAAGCACCTTTGAAGCAGAATTAGCGAGCCCTAGGATGGTGGCTCTCATATACTTCCTTCATATTCTTACGGGCAATACCGTTATAAATCTGAGTCGTCGAAATATCGGCATGGCCCAGCATTTGTTGTACGGAACGCAAATCTGCTCCGCCTTCCAGTAGATGGGCTGCGAAGGAATGCCTAAGGGTATGCGGTGTAATATCCTGTTCAATGTTTGCTTCCCGCGCGTATTTTTTTATGATTTTCCAAAAGCCTTGCCGGGTTAATCTCCCGCCTAGACTATTCAGGAACATGGCTGGTTCCTCCTGATGATCACGAAGCAGCTTGTCCCTCATAAGAGAAGTGTAAGCTGCTACACTCTCAGCAGCAATGGTTCCAATGGGAACCACTCGCTCCTTGCCAGAAGTTCCTGTACAGCGCGCAAATTTCATATCCGTATGCACATCGTCCACGTTAAGCGAGATTAATTCAGAGACCTTAATACCTGTTGCATAGAGCAATTCCAGCATAGCCTTATCTCGTACTCCTTGTGGTGTACTCACATCCGGCGCAGCCAGCAACTGCTCAATTTCCGAAATTGTAAGCACCATAGGAGGTTTCTTATCAGGCTTCATCGTCTCCATGTCCAGTGTTGGATCCTGCTCAATCAAACGTTCCTTCATCAAATAATGGAAAAAAGCACGGAGGGACACTGCGTTCCTGTTCAACGTCGCTGTTGCTCGTCCCGCTCCGCGTAATGAGCCTAGATATAACATCACATGAGATCTTCGGATCTCGTCAGGCTGCTGTGCCCCCCGCTCTTCAGCAAACTCTAGAAACTGCGATACATCCCTACCGTAAGATTCCAGTGTGTTCGGGGACAAGCCTTTATCTTCGGACAAATAATGTAAAAACGGCTGCAAGTGTGACTTCATTAATTCACGCTCCTGTCCTGGCGCAGCTACTCATAGTGACTTCCTGCAGCACATTCAGCATGAGGTTTCTGCAGATGTGTACAATTAGTATACGCTGCATGAATCCACATTAGCTTTCTTCGACATTCTTCTCGCTTATTCCTGCTTCCCGCGGAGCTTTCATTCTCCGTACCAGTAATAGAAACGCAAGCGTTGCCTTGTATCCAGACCATCATCACCACGATCGGCATGATCAAATGCCCGAACAGCGGTGCCTTCAGGAATTCCGTAATTCTCTATCGGACTGATCCATTCACCAAGCCAGCTCATAGCATAGTAGAGCAAATAGCTTAGAGCCACAAACATGATCATAAAATACAGCTTGCGCACTGTTCTGGGCACAGAAACGATCATATGGACGGCGCCTCCCTTTAACATACAATTAAGATCTGCTCGTCCTTCACCTTATGCACCAAAATGGACTGATATGTATGGCTCCAATAGACACATTTAAAAAGCTCCCTCCGGTAAAAAACCGGGGAGAGCTTATGATGTGAATTTTCATTATAAGATTACTTAGGACTGATTTCCGTTTGTATTATTCTTATCGCTACACCGATAGCATATCCCATGAAAATCAAGTCTATGATCAAGCACTGTGAAATTAAATTCTTTCTCCAGTCGCTCTTCAAGCGGACCTAGCCAATCTTCGCGAATCTCATCCATACTACCGCATTGCACACAAATTAAATGATGATGATGGTGCTTCGCAGTATCAGTTCGCAGATCATAACGGGCGACACCGTCACCGAAGTTAATCTTTTCTACGACATGAAGCTCGCTAAGCAGTTCCAGGGTACGATATACAGTCGCAAGACCGATCTCGGGAGCTTTCTCTTTCACGAGCATAAAAACGTCTTCTGCACTAAGATGATCTTCCTCATTCTCCAGCAGCACTCTTAAGGTCGCTTCCCGTTGGGGTGTAAGCTTGTATCCTTGGGATTGTAACTGTTGCTTAATCTTGTCTATCCGGGCTTCCATTGTCTCCCTCCCCCTTGGAAAATTACCTCACCGGTCTTCAAACCACTTCTTCCATTATAGGGGGTGTCGCTTTGAGAAGTCAAACGCTTTTACTGCAAGCCCAAGGTCGTCACCGCTTGTACAAGTGAGGGCGTAACCCAGCGCATCATGATCGGCGTGACATAGGTCTCAAAACTAGAAATGCCCAGAATCAACAGTGACATAACAAGTGACAATATAGTGTACATAGTAAAAGGTCGAGTCACTGGCGTCCTGCGTTGTCCTAACACTCGGCTACGAATCATCTGCAAGGAAAAGGCGATCGCTGCCGCGCTACTCACTAACAATACAGGGATAAGTACCAGATTGTGCGGAGCCACAGAAACTAGTGCGAACAGCATCCCGTGCCATGAATATTGACTTACTAGACAACCGACCGTAAACCCGATTAATACCCCTTTAAGAAAATCAAGAATCAAAATTCCCGGCAACCCAATGACTGACAATCCAAGGATCCAGATCAGCCCGATCCATTTCAGATTCAAGGCAGCTATACTCCAGTACGAATCAGGTGCTGCTGGTAGGCCCTGCTGATCAACTGTTACAAAGAAATTCCCTAGATAATCCCCCAGCTCCTGTTGCTGATCCATCGTAAGCGCACTAACGATAAGAGCCCCAAATACAACACCTACCAGAAATAATACGCCGACAAAAATATACAGAGGCGTCTGTTCCTTCATCATCAGCCTTAAATTACGCATTGGGACGTTCCCCTTTCCGGTTACATGTTACACCATATGAGAAAACGCCCCGCGTTATGACTTGTCCTTAGTGCAATGAATCTACTTTCTGGGTTGTACGACTTTACCGTACGTCCCCCCACCGCCTGCTGATAGTTCCAATATGCCTGAGCGAGCCTGGACAATCACAGACGCCAAATCTGCTCCTACTACGCTAGCAATTTCCGCTTCACCGCAACCATGTAAAATGTTCATCTCGGTGCCAAAAGCTTGCAGTAACGCGTTCATCTTGACCTTCCCAAGCCCTGGAATAAATTCAAGCGGAACCTGATAGTGATAGGGCGGACGGTTTGCAGGTACTATAGGTGTCTTGCGGTCAGCGATATCTAGGATCCGGTCGAATACGCCCCTCACCAATTTAAGACTGCCACAATACTGGCAGCGCTCCGAAGTGACGTAAGCTTCGTCAATAATACTGCCACAGCCTCCGCAGTAAGTTCGGTGGTATTTGCCAAGCCGGGGGTTAAGTCCGAAATTAGCAGTTACCTTCCGCCCTTCCTTTCGTTCAAGTGCGAGCCGCAGTTCGGCAAACGAAGGTCGTGCCAACTCCATTACATTATACTCGCGCCCTAGTTTGCCCAGAGAATGAGCATCTGAGTTCGTTAGAAACGTGAAGTCATCCAGCTCAGAGAGATAACCAGCCATTTCCGAATCTGCACTCAGCCCAAGCTCAACCGCAGCTATGCGATCCAGATCAAAGATGTCCGCCATCCGTTCAGCAGAACAGCCGTACAAGCCCTTGTGAGGCGTAAAAATATGTGCGGGGATTAGAATGCCCCCTCGGCCATAAATCTCATCCTGAAGCTCCCTAGCCGGTGCATAGAGGCGCTGGGAACTAAGGTTCACATTCCGCATATGGCGGCTCATCCAATTACTGAAGTCGGTCATGCGTTCCACGTCCGGCAAGAAGGCGAGTACGTGGCATTCTTTTCGCCCAGGTTCACGGATTTCAATCTCCGCTCCCATAATGATCGTGGTCCCCTGGTAAGCGATCCCTCCACCTTCGGCTAACGTCATCTCTCCAGATTCCAATGAACCTTGAATATCGCGCAGTACACCAGGCGAATGACTATCGATAATACCGATCATTTCCAGTCCCTTGCGCTCTGCGGCTTCTTTGGCGATTCCAGCAAAGGTGAGCTCGCGGCTGCCGCTAATTTTGACAGCTTGTCCTTCCGACGTTCGTCCAATATGAACATGCAAATCGCAATAGAAGTTCTTCAGTTCAGATGTTAATTCCATTGGCCTGTCAGCGTGTATAAATGCCAAGCGTACACCGCCATCATCGTCTTCGCGTCCGCGATGCGTCCGTCAGCTATATATTGATATGCTTCCTCCAAGGTAAGCTCCGAGACCTCTAAGAATTCATCCTCGTCAAGCGACATGTCCCCTGGCTCGGCATTATTAGTAACATACAAATGAATAATCTCATCGGCAAAACCGGGAGAAGTGTAGAACGATTTAAGTAACTTCAGATCTCCGCTATGAAAACCTGTCTCTTCCTGTAATTCACGACCAGCCGCAACTAATGGATCTTCACCTTTATCCAGCTTACCGGCTGGAATCTCCACCTCTGTGCGTTGCATAGGCTGACGGTATTGCTCCACAACAAGCATTTTATTGTTGTTCAGAGCAAGCACTGCTACGGCGCCTGGATGTTTCACAACTTCACGTGTAGCGGTATTACCATCGGGCAGTCTCACAGTGTCCACTTGCAAAGATATGATTTTCCCATCAAAAATAGGCTGTGTAGACAGCGTTACCTCGTCAAGCTCCGGTTTGCTGTGTAAATGTTGGTCTCCCATAAAATTTCTGGTCTCCTTTATCTCTGTTCTGCATACGGTGTATTATAGCAAACTTAAAGGGAAAGAAGGAATTTCAGATGAACGAAATCTTCAGCCGTACAAGCTCATCCGCAGTCACAATGGTAGGTAAACCGGAGGAAATCAAGGCCATCTTAACTAGGTGGATAGAGCAGTATGGGCGCGATATGCCTCTTACATACATTCTCTCCCTAAAGGATCAATCCAAGATCATCCCAACCAAAGCAGGGTAAATTCTTATTCATACATGCCCTTATAAATATAAGGAGCTGCTCCCAAGCTTTACAACTTGGAAGCAGCTCCTTAATTTAATTAAAAGAGCTTTAGGTTAACCCTTTACGCTCTCTTTTACAATATTTACTACAAGCTCAGCCACTTTAACAATGTCC
Organism: Paenibacillus sp. FSL K6-0276; assembly: GCF_037977235.1. NCBI lineage: Bacteria > Bacillati > Bacillota > Bacilli > Caryophanales > Paenibacillaceae > Paenibacillus > Paenibacillus sp. FSL K6-0276. The sequence goes on from NZ_CP150276.1 coordinate 4,315,739, forward strand.
TCAGCTTTAATCCGTTCCTTAGTGGTATGGATATGCTCGTAACCTACAGCAAGGTTAATGGTCGGAACATCTAGGCCATTGAACACGTTAGCGTCGCTTCCTCCACCAGAGTGGAACAGTCGCGGTGTAAGTCCCATAGAGGTAATAGCCCGCTGTGCAAGCTGTACCACTGGATCATGTTCATTAAAGCTGAACGCTGGATAAATAATTTCACTGCGGAATTCGCATTCTGCACCGTATTCCCGGACAGTTGTCTCCAGTGCTTCACGCATCGAAGCGATCTGATCGCCCACCTTCTCCTGCACAATACTACGTGCTTCTGCATCCAGTTGAACGTGATCACACACCACATTCGTAGGGCCGCCTCCAGCGAATTTACCGATATTCGCAGTAGTTTCATTATCGATTCGACCAAGCTTCATCGCAGCAATCGCTTTGCTGGCTACTTGAATCGCACTGATGCCGTCTTCTGGATTAACGCCTGCATGAGCAGATTTCCCGAAGATTTGCATCGTAATCTTAGCTTGCGTAGGAGCCGCAACTGCAATTGCTCCGACTTCACCATTGGAATCGAGCGCGAAACCGAAGTCTGCATCCAAGTTGCTCGGATCCATCGAACGTGCGCCTAGCAATCCAGATTCTTCACCCGCAGTAATTACGAATTGAATCTGACCATGCGGCAGCTTTTGCTCCTGAATCACTCGGATGGCTTCGAACAGTGCAGCGAGCCCTGCTTTGTCATCTGCTCCGAGAATCGTAGTGCCGTCACTTGTAATCCATCCATCTGCCCCGAGCGTAGGCTTGATATTTTGTCCAGGAACAACCGTATCCATGTGGCAAGTGAACAGTAGTTTTGGTGCAGCTCCACCATTCTCAGCTGGCCAGGTAATGAACAGATTACCTGCTCCATGTCCAGTTCTTTCCTGGGAGTCATCTTCGGTAACTTCTAATCCCAGAGCGTTAAATTTGCTCTTGAGCACATCGGCAATTTGCCGTTCATTTCTTGTTTCACTATCAACTTGGACAAGTTCCATAAATTCTTGAATCAATCTGTCTTGTGAAATCACTGGACTTCCCTCTCTTTCGTGAATACGTTACAATGGTTGTACAGAAAGACCATCTTTATGCTATTAACTTAAACTAAATCTAAAGGAGTTACTCATGCAACGTAATAAGTGGTTCAAAATCTTCATCTACGTCATGTTGTTCGCCATGATTGCCTCTACGCTCTTTATGGTTATCGAGCCTTTCCTTGCGGGTTAATATCTACACAAGGAACATTGATAATAGCGGCTAGGGATTCCCTTGCCGCTATTTGGCTTGCCTGTTTGTTCATTAATCAGCTTTAGCCATACTGTTGAAGGACTCATCCTGCTCTTCATATGGAAAGTGTCTTAGAAAATATGGTACCAATTCTTTGGCCACATCTTGAAGTTCAAAACGACGACCTGCACACTCTTCTAGGGAAGTTACTCCAAATTCAGTGATACCGCATGGAATAATTCCTTGAAATCCGTGTCCAGATATCCCTTCAGAAATGTTAAAAGCAAAACCATGGCTAGTAACAAATCCTCTTCGGAATTTGCTTTTGTTAAACTTGACGCCAATGGCACAGATCTTCTCGTCGCCAACCCATACCCCTGTGTACTCCGGCTTCCGTTCACCTACAATTCCGTAGGATGCCAAATAATCAATAATCACTGCTTCCAGACTGCGCAAGTACCCATGCAAATCTACTTTGCCTTCTTCACCGAGCATAAGAATCGGATAACCTACAAGCTGACCCGGTCCGTGATATGTAATATCTCCTCCCCGGTCGATTTCAAACAGCGCGATTCCTTTTTCTTTGAGCTGCTCTTCATCTAGAAGAAGATGTTCGGGATGATTCTGTGAACCAATCGTATAGGTAGGCGGATGCTGCAAAAGAATCAATCGTTCCGGTTGCTCACCAGCATCAATGGCGTGCACACTTTCCTTTTGCAGATCCCAAGCCTTTCCATACTCCATAATGGGGTCATATGAAATCTGCAGCTTACGAAAATCCGTGTTATTCATACCATCAGGTCCCCTTTTTCAAGTCTCATGCCTGCACAGTTTGGCTCGTCATTATTTAGTAGAGTTTAGTATCCGGTGTATATCCTTCAATATTATCCTTGACGCGTTGCAAGAAACGGCCACAAATCACTCCGTCCAGAATCCGATGATCCAGTGACAGACAAATATTAGCCATTGATCTTACACCTATCATATCGTTAATGACCACAGGCCTCTTCACAATAGATTCAAACGTTAGAATCGCTGCCTGTGGATAGTTGATAATTGGATAAGAAAGAATGGAGCCAAATGAACCTGTGTTATTCACCGTGAAGGTACCGCCTTGCATATCTTCTAGTCGAAGCTTCCCTTCACGTGTCTTAAGTGCCAATTCATCAATTTCACGTGCGAGACCAGCGACATTCTTCTGATCCGCTTTTTTGATGACAGGTGTCATTACAGAATCCTCTGTTCCTACGGCTAAAGAAATATTGATATCCCGTTTCACGATGATCTTGTCGACCGCCCATACAGAGTTCATGATTGGATAGTCTTTGATCGCACTCACGACAGCTTTCATCAAGAATGCGAGATAGGTCAAATTGATGCCTTCCTTGCGCTTGAACTCATCCTTATGTTTATTGCGAAGCGCAACCAGATTAGTCACGTCCACCTCGATCATTGTCCAAGCATGCGGAATCTCCGAGACACTTTGGCGCATTCTTGTAGCAATTGTATTCCGGATTGGTGTTACATCAATCAAGTATTCAGAACTGCTTCCTCGACCACCCTCTACTTCAATTGTAGGAATACGCGGAGATTCGCTCAGATGTAGACCAGAATGGCGAAGAGGCTCTTCCGCTTTCTTCACTTCTTCTTGAACGAACTGTGGAGCAGGCGGTTGTGACACAAATGAAGCAGGCTGACTAGCAGGAGTCGAAGCTGCGGATGTAGCTCCACCACTTTCGAGGAAGGTTAGCACATCTTTACGGGTAATCCGGCCCCCCATACCAGTACCAGGAACTAAAGTGAGGTCGATGTTATGCTCAGCCGCCAAAGTCTGTACGGCAGGAGAATAGCGAGCACGCATCGTATCACCAGCAGTTGAAGTCGCCTTTTGTCCTGCAACATCGTTAGAGGAAGTAGATGCATTTGTGCTAGTGTTAGTCACATTTGCAGCATCAGATACAGTCACAGGCACCGCAATACGACAAATGACTTCGCCGACATTGACAACCTGACCTTCTTCCGCCAATAGTTCACCCATAACTCCATCTACAGTTGAAGGCAATTCTGCATTTACTTTATCTGTAATAAGCTCGCATAATGGTTCATATTGTTCTACCGGGTCACCCGGTTTCTTCAGCCATTTGCCGATCGTCGCCGATACCAGCGATTCCGCCAGCTGCGGCATGATCACGTCAGTCAACTTTTGGTTGTCAGACATCTTTTCACTCCTTAAAAGTTTTACGAAGCTTCGCTTCTTAGAAATACTTCGCAGTAAAACTTGCATCGTAAGCAATGGCTTATGTTTTACGAAGCTTCGCGTCCACTCAACTATTTTAATATTGCGCCAGTCGAAGCATTTCCGCCTTCACTTTTTCTTTGCTTAGCATGAAGAACTTCTCCATTGGCGGGCTAATTGGCATCGCCGGAACATCAGGACCACAAAGACGGAAGATCGGTGCGTCGAGCTCGAACAGACAATGCTCAGCAATAATCGCCGCCACTTCGCCGCCAATCCCGCCTGTCTTATTGTCCTCGTGCACAATCAGTACCTTTCCTGTCTGACGAGCAGCAGCTATGATCGCTTCACGATCAAGAGGTTGCAAGGTGCGTAGATCCAGAATATGAGCTGTAATGCCTTCCTCGCGCTCCAATTCTTCTGCTGCCTGCATCGCAAAATGCAATGGCAGACTATAGCCAATAACCGTAATGTCCGTTCCCTGGCGCAGCAGATTGGCTTCGCCAATAGGAACCGTGTAATCGTCCTCTGGTACTTCTTCCTTAATCAGCTTGTAGCACTTCTTATTCTCGAAGAATAGAACCGGATCAGGATCACGTACGGCTGCTTTCAGTAGTCCTTTAGCATCGTAAGCAGAGTATGGTGCGACAATCTTCAATCCAGGTGTACCGAAGAAAATCGATTCCGGACACTGCGAATGATACAGACCGCCGAATACACCGCCTCCAATTGGAGCACGAATGACCACCGGACAATTCCAATCATTATTTGAACGATAGCGGATCTTAGCCGCTTCGCTAATAATTTGATTCGTTGCTGGAAGCATGAAATCAGAATACTGCATTTCCGCAATCGGCTTCATACCATACATGGCTGCACCGATCGCAACACCTGCTATAGCTGATTCCGCAAGCGGTGTATCCAGTACACGCTCTTCCCCAAATTGCTCCTGCAGACCTTTAGTTGTAGTAAATACTCCGCCTTTGAGACCAACGTCTTCTCCAAGCACGAACACGGATTCATCGCGTTCCATTTCTTCCTTCATCGCGAGCCGAATGGCATCGATATATTCCATTATAGCCATCTTTTATGCTCCTCCTTTGAGGTCGGAATCACTGTATACATGCAGCAGTGTATCTTCCGGTTTCGGGAACGGAGCGTTGTCGGCATATTCGATAGCCGCTTTAAGCTCAAGATTGCACTCAGCAACAAGATCTTGTTCTTGTTCGTCACTCCACAATCCCAGACCGATCAGGTAATTACGGAATCCTGCTACGCCGTCCTTCTTCCAGTTCTCATCAACTTCTTCTTTGGTCCGATAAGCCAGATCATTATCCGAAGTAGAGTGTGGAGACAAACGGTACATCATTGCTTCGATTAGCGTAGGGCCTTCACCCGCAAGGGCTCTTTCCCGTGCTTCCATAACGACACGATAAACTTCCAGCGGATCATTGCCATCTACACGCACACCTGGAAATCCATAACCCAGTGCACGGTCGCTGACCTTACCACCAAGCTGTTTGTGAGCAGGAATAGAGATAGCGTACTGATTATTCTGACACATAATAATAACCGGTAGCTTATTCACTCCGGCAAAGTTACAAGCTTCATGAAAATCGCCTTGGTTGCTAGAGCCTTCCCCGAAGGTTACAAAAGAGACGAACTTCTTCTTCTGCATTTTAGCTGCCAAAGCAAAGCCAACCGCATGTGGGACCTGTGTGGTTACAGGGCTTGATCCTGTCACAATACGCAGACGCTTACTACCAAAGTGGCCTGGCATTTGCCGCCCACCACTGTTTGGATCTTCTGCCTTTGCGAACACGGACAGCATCAGTTCACGAGTAGTCATACCCACGGAGAGTACGAAAGCATAATCACGGTAATAAGGTAAAAAATAATCATTCTGCCGGTCCAGCGCAAATGCTGCTGCCACCTGACCCGCCTCCTGGCCAATGCCGGAGACATGAAAGTTAATCTTGCCAGCGCGCTGAAGCAGCAGACTGCGCTCGTCGTATTTACGTGCGAGCAGCATATATCTGTACATATCGATGACTTGGCCGTCACTTAGTCCAAGCTGCTTATGTCTGTTAATCGTTTCTACAGTATCTTGGGATTCCATAAAGAGATACCTCCTTATTCATAAAGCCTGAGTCTTACAGGATTTAAGACCAATTGTATCCTGATCTTAAAACCTGGTACTAAGACTTGGCTTGAGTTTATTATAATCCCTTTCCACCCAAAAAGAAATGCCAAGTATAAACGCCTTCGGCGTCCCTATAAGGACGGTATGCGTTTAAGCGAGAAATATAAGGATATAGCATGCAACTTATACTTTCTTATATTTTAAGAAAAACTAAATCCCGATAGATCTTCCATCTACAGCTAACATTGCTTCTCCAATGATCTCCGAAAGTGTAGGGTGAGCATGAATAGCCTCGCCAATCTCCCAAGGTGTTGCATCCAGGAGTTGAGCCAGTGCTGCTTCCCCGATTAGATCCGTAACATGAGGACCAATCATCTGCACACCGAGAATATCTCCGGTGCTTCGGTCCGCTACAACTTTAACAAACCCATCCTTCTGGCCGTATACAATCGCCTTGCCAATGGCTGAAAAGGGGAATTTACCAGTCACTACATCATGTCCCAATGCTTTAGCTTCCTTCTCAGTGTGACCCACACTCGCTACTTCAGGACGTGTATAGACACAACGCGGTACAAGATGTGCATGATAAGGATGTAGTTTCTCACCAGATAGATGATTAACCGCCATAATGCCTTCATGGCTGGCCGCATGAGCTAGTTGAAGTCCACCGATACAGTCGCCAATCGCATAAATATGCGGTTCAGCCGTCTGCATACTAGCATTTACAGCGATAATTCCTTTATCAAAGCGAATATCTGTATTTTCCAGACCAATATTCTCGATATTTGCTACTCTACCTACGGATACAAGCAGCTTTTCTGTGGATAGACTTTGGGTTTGCTCTCCCTTACGGGCATCGATCGAAATTCCATCCTCCGTTACCTTGCAGGTTGCAGCATCCACTGTAGTTTCAGTCAGTACTTTAACACCACGTTTTTTCAATAAGCGTTGCAGTTCTTTAGCTACCTCTTCATCCTCTTGAGGCAGTAACTGACCAGCAGCTTCAACTACCGTAACCTGCACTCCGAAATCAGCTAGCATAGAAGCCCATTCCACCCCAATGACTCCGCCCCCAACAATAATGATGGAAGAGGGTAACTCGTCGAGTGTGAGTGCTTCATCACTGCTAAGAATAACTTTCCCGTCTGGTTCCAGACCAGGTAATACACGCGGACGAGATCCTGTAGCAATAATAAGATGGCTAGAGACTACTGTTTCCATTTCACCGTCGTCTAGTTCCACAGCTACAGCACCGCTACGCGGGGAAAAAATAGAGGGACCTGTCACGCGCCCCTTGCCTTTTATAACTTGTATTTTATTTTTGCGCATCAAATATTGTACGCCCTGATGAAGTTGTTCAACTACCGCTTCCTTGCGCTTTTGTACTTTAGGGAATACAAGCTGTACACCGCTTGTCTCAATGCCATAGCTCTCGCTCTCATTGATTTCAGCATATACTTCTGCACTTCGGAGCAGCGATTTGCTAGGAATGCAGCCACGGTGCAGGCAGGTTCCTCCCAGTTTGTCCATTTCGATGACGACGACGGACTTTCCAAGCTGTGCAGCGCGAATGGCTGCCACATATCCCCCGGTTCCTCCGCCAAGTATGGCCACGTCACATGAAATTGTCATGATATGTATCCTCCAGTCATTACACGTAAGTTCATTTTACAATGTATATTGTACTCTCTTTTCAGAGTATTACAAAACTTATAAACGTCATATCCAAATGGACTTTTTCTTACTAAAGCGTTATCATATGGATGAATCTAAAGGGCTAAGAGGGGTAGGAGACACTTATGAAACTGTTAATTTCACGCTTCATTGCCATCCTTATTCTTGTGTTTCCGGGTTTAATTGCAATGAAGGGCTTTCTAATGATGAAGGATGATATTTTTAATTACATATCCATGCATGGCGACGATACTGTCGTTCCAGATTTCGCCTGGCTACATTTCGGCGGTGGATTGTTGCTCTTTGCAGCCGGTATGACCTTCCTTGGCGGTTGGATTCTAGCAAGAGACCGCAAACGCAATTATGTTGGTCCTCGGTTCAAGGAGAAACAAAAAGCGAAACAGGCCGCAGCGCAGGAAACGATCTCCTAAGAAGCAAAACTTAAAAGTAGCTAATTAATTCTGACTATAGGAATATAGAACGGAAGATTGAATCGAAATCTATTGCACATTCTGCAATCAAACGATCTGACGACTCACTTCATATGCATGTTGGATACCCAAACAATATATAAAGGCGAGAGTTTTCACGGACGCAACTTGCGACTCCTTGAAAACTCTCGCCTTTTTATGCACAGTTTAATGCTCAGCTTTATCAAGCGCCTCTCTCCGGCCGCCCTGCACCAACTCACTGTACAGGCCTCCTTGCTTCAACAACGCCTCATGAGAGCCCTGCTGCAATAATCTGCCCCCTTGAAGAACAAGAATTCGGTCAGCTGCGCGGATAGTACCTAATCTATGGGCAATAACGAAGCTGGTCCGTCCCTTCATCAGCGCCTGAAGTCCCTCCTGGATCTTGATTTCAGTAACTGTATCTATACTGCTAGTTGCTTCATCAAGGACAAGTATGGATGGGTTGGCAAGAATAGCCCTCGCAATAGAGAGCAGTTGCTTCTGTCCTTGGCTTATGCCGCTTCCATCTACTGAGAGCATCCGATCATATCCCTCAGGCATTCGGATAATAAAAGAATGAGCGTTAGCCAGTTTGGCCGCCGCTTCGACCTCTTCATCGGAAGCATCCAGTCTCCCGTAACGAATATTATCGCGGATGCTGCCTTTAAACAAAAAGGAATCCTGCAATACAAACGCCATATGGCTCCTCAGGCTTTCACGCCGAATCGAAGTGACATCTAAGCCATCCAGCGTAATCCTTCCCTGATTAGAATCATAGAAACGGGATAACAGCCCTATTAGTGTTGTTTTGCCGGCACCGGTAGGTCCTACCAAGGCGATCATCTCGCCAGGCTTCGCTTCAAAGCTAATATTGTGCAGCGTGTTAGAACCTCCATCGTATGAAAAAGATACTTTTTCGAACTTCACTGCACCCTCAACTTTATCCAGCGAAGTGGCTGCACCTTCATCTTTCGCCTCAGTCTCTCCGTCCAGCACTTCAAATACTCTTTCCGCTCCCGCAACCGCCGACAGCAGCGTATTCCACTGATTCGCTAAATCATTAAGCGGACGAGTAAATTGACGCGTGTATTCAACAAATACGATAATCACTCCGACCGTAATCGCCCCGCGAATTGCTAGCAAACCACCGACTCCAGCAACAATAGCAAAGCTCAGATTATTAAGTCCATTCATCAGCTTAGGAATGAACCCAGAAATGGACTGTGCCCAATATCCAGAGAGCATGATTCGCTCGTTGCGCTCATGAAAACCAGTGATGACCCGCTCCTCTTGTGAAAAAGCCTTGATTATCCGTTGTCCGGATAACGTCTCTTCAATATAACCGTTTAACTCACCTACATTGCGTTGACGTTCTTTAAAAAGTGGACCCGTACGTCGTGTAATCCAGCGCATACCAAATAACATCAAGGGCACGACCAGGAACGTGAGCAGTGTCAGAAGAGGACTGAGCCACAGCATTACACCAACCGTTCCAAGCAACGTCAAAACACTGGAAAAGATCTGAATAGCCGAGCTATTCAGCGTAGAGCTAACGTTCTCAATATCATTGGTAAGACGACTCATTATTTCGCCCTGCTGTCTCCGGTTAAAAAACGAGATAGGCAAACGATGCAGATGGGAGAATAGCTCCGTACGCATCCGAAATACAGTTTCCTGAGCAATTTCGATCATCCATATATTTTGCAGCCAAGAAGTCAGAGAATAAAAAATGTACACACAGGCGAGGCTGGTCAGAAAAATAACCCATGAGCGGCCACCGGTACTTTCCAGATAATCATCCACCGCTCTACCAATCATATAGGGTCCGAGCAACGCTAATGCTGAGCTAAAGACAACCATTAACAGGACGAGAAAGAGCTTAGCTTTACGCTCGGCAAGATAGCTCCATATCCGCAACAGTGTGCCAGCCCAGTCCTTCGCCTTTGCTTTTGGCTTCCCTCCAGCAGCTGAACCAAGGCTTCTTCCTGCCCCAAGCTCAATTACGGGTTTAGGGTGACGAAAGGGTTCAAGTAATGCTTTGAACATGCTGCTTCGCCTCCTCTACCTGTGATTCATAAATTCTTCGATACAGCTCAGAGCTTGCCATTAGTTCCTTATGCGAGCCTTTACCGATTAAGCGCCCTTCGTCCAGCAGCAGAATCAGATCGGCAGATGCCGTTGAGCTGATTTTTTGGGTAATCAGGAAGGTTGTGCAGGATATGTCTTTCAGTGCCTCCAGCAGACGCCCTTCCGTAACCGCATCAAGCGCACTGGTGCTGTCATCAAGGATCAAAATTGCTGGTTTTCTCACAAGCGCCCGAGCAATCGTTAATCGCTGCTTTTGCCCACCAGACAGATTAACCCCTCGCTGACCCAGCATCGTGTCATAACTTTTGGGCAAATCCATCACTGTTGCGTGAATTTGTGCGGCAGCTGCCGCTTGCTCGATTTGCGCCAGCGTGGCGTGTTCATTGCCCCATGCGATATTATCGCGAATAGATCCGCTGAAAAGCTGCAATTCCTGAGGTACATAACCAATCGCTCGTCGCAGTCTGGAAATATCGATATCGGTACTCTTTTCACCGTCAATAAAAATACTGCCATCTGTCTCTTCATATAAACGTGGGATTAGACCGACAAGAGAAGACTTCCCTGATCCGGTTGCTCCCATAATCGCTACTCGCTCACCAGCAGAAACTTCAAAAGTAATGTCCTCTAGGACAGAGATATCACTGTTAGGGTATTTGAAGCAAACGCCTTCAAATTTAACATTGCCCTGAATTGGCTCACCTTGTAAAGTCCCCCCTTCACGAATCCCAGCTCCCGCTTCCATCACTTCTGTAATACGCTGAGATGAGGCACGTGCACGGGAAAATGTTACAACAAGGCCAGATATAGCAGACAACGCTCCAATGGTTCGTAAAGAGTAATTAATAACTGCTACGGTTTCTCCTAAAGTGGCATCCCCGTTGGCAATCTCAATCCGTCCAAACCATAGGATCGACATGATCGCTGCATTCACAATAAGTATAACAAATGGCATCGTCGTCTCCGTCAAACGTAGCGCAGATACCGTAGATCTCATCAAATCCCCGCTAAATACCGTGAAGCGCCCAATTTCATGCACCATGCGCACGAACACTCGGATTAGGCGAATACCCGTAAGATTCTCCTGAATTACACCATTCACACCGTCTAGCCGATTTTGTACTTTGCGAAATAACAAAGAAGCTTTTCTCATGATGAAGTATAGGAAGAGCATCAACAAAGGTAGAGCTACAGTCAGAAATAATCCCAGCTTCACATGGACGACCAGTGCCATAATCACACTGCCCATCACAACCAGTGGCACCCGTGTCATAAAGCGAAGGCTCATAAATATAGTGTCCTGCAGCTGAGATACATCGCCGGTCAGACGCGTGATTAGCGACGAGGTAGCAAACCGATTGAATACCTCATATGTAAAGGATTGTACCTTTTCATATAGCTTATCTCTTAGATCGAAAGCAAAGCTCTGACTTGCATGGGCAGCAAAAAAAGAACTAAGTACCCCGGCTATGAACGCGACTACCGCACTGCCGATCAATACACCGCCCCAGAGCCATACTACAGAGGAATTTTGTTCTTTAATGCCTTGGTCAATAATTTTGGAAATGAGTAAAGGCTGTGACAATTCCACCGCTAGTTCAATGAACATCATCACTAGGGCAGCAATTGCAGCGACCTTATATTTTTTGAGAAAAGAGAAAATCAAACTCATTTGCATACCCTCTTTTTCTATTCGTACAGTGCATCCCTTAAACGAGTCGACATCGTGGAGGCCTGCCCAGTTTTCATAATCGCCCGCCGCATCGCTTTATTGCTTCGATTCATTTCCACCAAATCTGCCATCATTTCTTCCAGCAAAGTCTCAGCCTCGCTAGATAGATTTCCATTCTGCTGAATCAGGGCTAACCGTTCCTTGTATTCGTCTATTTTTTCAGTCACACTAATTACTTCCTTTCCAATCTCTTGATTCTTTTTATCATACCACATCCAATTCTATCGCAATGTTTTCACTGGATACAGATGTCTCGAATATGATACTCTAATAAGGTCGCGTTTTTACGATCAAATTATTGGCTAACTACGAAAGGATAGATGGAAGTGGCACAATTGTTTTTCAAATACGGAGCAATGAACAGTGGTAAATCAATTGAAATACTCAAGGTTGCACATAATTATGAAGAGCAAGGGAAATCTGTCCTCATTTTCACTCCATCCATAGACGATCGGGACGAAGTTGGTTTTATATCCTCCCGCATCGGGCTGCGAAAACAAGCAATACCCGTTGACGAAAATACCAATATTTATAACATCATCAGCAGCAACCAACCCAAACCACACTGTGTACTTATTGATGAATGTCAATTTCTAAGTAAGGACTGTATTCTCCAGCTCGTACGGATCGTTGATGAACTAGGCATTCCAGTTATGGCGTTTGGACTTAAAAATGATTTTCAGAACCAGCTATTTGAAGGCAGCAAATATATGCTGATTTACGCTGATAAAATTGAGGAAATGAAGACGATCTGCTGGTTCTGCGAGCGCAAAGCTACGATGGCTCTAAGAGTAGAAAATGGTAAGCCTGTATACAGCGGCAAGCAAATCCAAATCGGCGGCAACGAAGCCTACTATCCAGTTTGCCGTAAATGTCACAAGAATCCTCCACTGTAACCGTGTATAAAAAAGCATTCCGAAGCCGCGTGGGCCTCTGAAATGCTTTTTTTTTAAAAATAAAGAAATGTTCCTTGCTTAAACAAGGTATCTTTCTTTAAGAATATTCAAATGATGAAGATCATGCCCAATCATTACGCAGGCCACTGCTCTCGCGGAGATGGTTCCATCGTTAACAGTTCCCCTACGAGTCCATGCTTCTTGCGGCAGGGTGTCTAAAAGGGCTTGCGTCGACTCTCGAACAAGCTTGTAATGAGCCAGCAGTTTTTCTAAAGTGTGCACATCGAAATTTGCGGTAAGTACATAGTCCTTTTCCTCAAAGCCCGCCAGCGGAGTCGTATCTCCTCTTGCAACGCGCAACAAACGATAAGACATAATTCTTCCAGTATCCGCTAGATGGCCGACCATTTGCTTAATACTCCATTTGTCAGGAGCGTACCGATGCTCTCCTTGTTCTTCCGTAAGGTTCGAAATAAAAGTACAAATCTCCGCCGTCTGCTCTCTAAAAATAGTCCTAATATCCCCTTCTGTCGGTACTAAAGAGATATACTTTGACAGCTCATTCAAATACTCATTACTCTCTGGACGTTGATCCATACAGAAACACCTCACATATTGAATTATTTTTGAAAAATATGGAGAAAAGTCACGTGCTGGTAGTTGTATTTTAGTTAATAATGTATGATACTTGCAATATTAAGATTTGTTAAACTAGTCATCGGGAGTGTCGGCATGCTAGATTTTATTTTCTTCATGGTTTTTTCAGGACTAGAAACCTATGCCATTTTCTTTTTAGCTTTTAAAATCTTCAAAATTGATCTTTATCATAAGGAGATGGTGTTCGGAAGTTTTGTAATGGGTTTTTTCTCCTATTCTCTTCGGACTAACTACAACCTATTTCAATTGGATATTTTCTCACAATATGCGCTAATGTTACTCTTTATGTGGCTATTATTCCGAATCCATCCCTTCTATGCCTCCATACTGACCGGGATGGCTTATCAAGCTTATTCCGTGATTCAAACCACTCTTTATTATTTCCTAAACTTTATAATCAAACTGCCTTTAGACTCTTCCAATTCTGTTTCTCTTAATATATTTGCACTTCAAGTTTTATCAGCTCTAGCAGCCATAGGTATTGGTGTATATGTGAGTCGAAAACGCAAAGGATTTGATTTTGTACCCGATAAACCCGATATAAAAATAAAGCCAAGCTCAAGCGAGAAAATACTATTTGCTATGAATCTTCCTGCTCTATTTATTATAACTTCAGTTTCATTCTTTTTTCGGTCAGACTATTTTCTCCTAATCCCTATTTGTTATGGGGTAATATTATGGGGGTATTTGTACTTATCCTGTAAGAAGGACAGAAATGACTATGAATCATTTAGCATTTAGAATCGTTTCGGCCATAAAAAAAACAAACCCTGAGCAAACTCATTCCATAGAAGTGATGCAGTATGCGCTAAGCATTATTTTGAATACTTTATTCATTATTACAGTTTCTCTTCTTATAGGGGGCTTTACAGGGCAATTCATGGGAACATTGATCGCACTATTAAGTTTTGGATTGCTACGGATGTGTTCTGGCGGAGCCCACTTGAAGACCGCAAGAGCTTGTAATATCACATCCATTTTTATATGTTCGTTAATCCCTCATCTTACATTCCTTACACATAGTTATTTGATCTGGATTAATCTATTCACTCTAATTTCAATGGTTTTATTTGCTCCGAATCCAGATCGAAACGCACAACTCTCCAAAGACCGGTACCTGGGATTGAAACTGTTATCCATCATGTTAGTACTCTCGAATTTTTGGATTAACTCGTCTGTCATCGGACTGGCTTTTTTCATTCAGTCCTTAACAGTAATCATTCCGTTACAAGGGAGGTTCAGTAGATGAAGAAAACTCTTGCTCGTGTTGCTTCTGGTGCGCTTGGCATATCCGCTCTTGTCTTTGCAACAATAATCAAGCCTTACATTCACAGCCCAGAAATTCCAAAAGAATTGCGTAAGTAATTAAACAAGGATGGGGAAAAGATGCGTGTCTTACAGAAAGACGGTTCCTCTTGTGATATTCTGGAGGAAGAAATATTGTATTTCTCGAATTATAAGAATACAATATTCGTCCATACGAAAGAAGGCGAATTTGTTCTCCCCACCACTCTTTCCGATCTTTTCACAGCGTATGAGGGTAAGGGATTTAAACGCCTTGACCGCAGCAATGTCGTCAACATTAACAACATCGAAGGCTATGATTCCGAACGAAAAATCGTTTGTTTTAATCATGGTGAGCAGTTTACAACTGTATCGGAGTCCAATGAACCTCGCCTAAAAAAATACTTATCTTCTCTTAAGAAAGACTCTGATTAAAAAGATCCCGACATGTTCTCAACATGTCGGGATTATTTTTTAATACCCTCAAAAAAAGGCATTATGCCATAATTACCCTCAGATGTAAAGAGAAATTCGTAGGATGAATGACAGGAGACGGATTGTATTCCAAATGATACCATATAGATAAACATGTAATAAAAAACATAATTATGATGGAGGAACCAAATGAATTACTATTTTCATCCCTCACCACGACCCTCATCTCTTGAATCGATTTCTGATGAAGAATTACTTAACATCTATGCGCTAGCGGTTGAGGCACAAGCTTTACCAGATTTCATTGAGATTGTTAAAGAAATCTTGGACAGTAGAGATCTCATACATTCTGAAAAAGTATAACATCCCCCTACCCTAATTAATTCACTTAATATGTCGCAATTATATATTCTCCCATGGCTTCTACTGCGAGTGTTCTCTAGATTGTCTTAATGTTAACTTCATCAACATAAAGAAGGTAGAGCCTCTAAGGGCCCTACCTTCTTTGTATGAAGCAAGTACTACTCCCTGAAATAAAGTAATTTCCTACTCCGTAATTTCCGTTTTAAATACATTCTCCAATTTGCCGCCAAGTCTTTTCTTAAGTGGAACTTTAATATCTCTACCCAGCTCTTTGAAAAATGTTTCTACATCACATTTCACATTTTGTGCAGTCGCGATTACAGCACCATCACCAACAATGTTTTGATTCTCTTCAAGAGGAACATCAACTTCGATATCATATTTTTTGGATAATGTCTTGATGTATCGTGCGAAGATCTCCAGCAATTCCTCGTTATTAAAATTCTCTATAGCGACTTTTCCCTTGCTGGTAAACTTCATGTTAATTTTCATTATTAATATCCCCTTTTCTGTCAAACCATTTTTAGTTGTTAGTTTATGGATCAAGATGAATAGATGGCTGCAAGAAAGGGCAACATTATTCATTTTTGAGATCATTTACGAAAGGCATACATTATTTATAAGCACCCTTTATTTGTTGTACTTTAAACTGAGTAAATTCTTTGAGCGCTTGTATGACCTGATCCTGTTCTTCTTCCTTCAGCTCATAAACGCACTCCCGTAGCCACTCACCAAATAGAAAGGCTTGACGCCCTTTCCGAGGGCTCTTTCTTAAGGAGTCGAGGCAACCCTCAAACTTATCGTTTAGGACATCGGTAAGATTGTATTTCTCAATCTTCTCTATTACCATTCCTGCCCCATATTCGGTTTCATAAACTATGACTTCATTAGAATCAAAGGAAACGTAAGATGTTTCTTTACCTTCCTTTGCCCTGAATTCCTTAAGCTTGTTAAAGGCTGTCTCATAAATGTAGTCTTGAGACTGTTTAAGCTGTGGTAGTTCATAACCATGCTTCAAGGTCTTGATATATTCAATATCTGGCATATAATCTGCCAAATGATACATCCGATTCTTCAGATCTGTTCCAAGCGCTTCAATGATCTTGTCCAGATTGTCCTTAAGCGGAATGCTCTCTCCACGTTCGATTTTGCTAAGCTGTGAATAACTTATGCCGCTCTTTTCTTCCAGTCCTCTTAAGGTTAACCCTCTCGTCTTTCTGATGTGCCGAATGAAATTACCCAGCTCATCGGGATAGTTCTCAAAATCATTCATGGGAGTCACCTCCCTACTATCATAACACAACATAACAATTTGTGTTGGCTTATAACAATTATTCCTTGTATTTACTTGCTTCTGAAGGGTAATTCTCAACACTCAACACCCAATATAACCCTATCTTTACAAAAGATCGGAGAAGACATGGCACCGTTCTGTAAGGATTTGGATTATGCTTACCTCAGTTTTACTATCCGTGTCCTGCCTCTTTACCTTCGGCTTCCTGATTCACTTTACTTACCTCTAATTCTGACGTATCGGACCGAGGAGACCATATAAAGCTGATTTCTGCCATTTCGCTCAGCTATCGGACTCAGATGCAACTATTCATTTAAATATACTGCGATTCAGAGCAAAAGTATGACAATAAGAGCTATGGAGTCCGTAAATATCCAAATCATCTAGAGTATCATGTCAAAACAAACTTTTTCAGATAAAAGCAGCTGTAAACTCAGGCGACCTTACCTTCGCACTCTCCATTTCCCCTATCCTTTGTACAATTCTGTGCTTATATCGAGCTAAACCAATTTCTCAAAAAAACAGCCAGTCTCCAACAACCTGAGACTGGCCACAATTATTACTCCATAACACTCAGCAGGTTAAGAATCATCTGTGCGCTTTCGGCACGAGTACCATTTTGCTTCGGTGCAAATTGCCCATCAGCACGTCCTTGCATCAATCCAAGGCTGTACACCTCACTGATAGCCTCTTGAGCCCACTGCGGTGCAGTGCCAATATCGGTAAATGCTGAACCGTTAGGACTAGCTACAGATACGCTGCTCATAGCATAAGCATATGCACGAGCCAGCATCGCAGCCATCTCTTGACGAGAGATCTTGGCATCCGGTTCAAACTGTGAAGCAGTCTCACCATTAACAATTCCAGCTTGTTTCGCTAACCCCACAGCTTCTGCATACCATTTGTCAGCAGGCACATCAGCGAATGCAATTTCTGCTTGCCCATTCAAGCCAAGCGCGCGGACTAACATAGCTGTAAACTCAGCACGTGTAACCGCACGGTTTGGATCAAAACGATCCGCAGCTACACCTTGTACAAGCTGTTTTGCCGCAAGCTGCTTCACAGCAAGGTATACCCAGTGATTCGACTTCAGGTCATTGAAAGTTTTGTCATATTCTAATAAAACATATTTACTAAAATGACTGACGGTAGCAGATAGATAACCATTCATCCATGTACTGCTCATATACTCCAACTTGCCAGCATCATCCATAAAATAAATACCTAGCAAGCTTCGATCTACATTCGTACCGACCTTATATGAAATCGTGAGCGGCACTGCAAACTGTCTTAACGAGAAGGACTGGCCATTTTCTGTGATCATGCTGAGCGACCATTCCCGCAGATCACTTTTTGCCCTCAATTGTGCGCCTGCAAGTGTACCTGCACGATTCAACAGATCAACTGTTGTATTACCAGCTACGGTGTTCAACCGTATTGAAATCGTACTCTTTGCAATGGCTTCAGCTGAGACTAACTTACTTAATTCAGCCAGCACTTCCGCAGGTATTGTAACCGTTAAATCCTCCATCACCACTCTGAGTGGTGCACGTCCAAGCAGTTCAATCGCATTTCCTGGTAAAAGCAATTCCGTAACCGCTCCGTCAACAGAAACCACAACTTCACCTTGAGCATTCTTGTTCTCTGACAGTTGAGAGGCTGTTATCGTTACAACACCCGCTTGTGCTGATGCCGACGGTGTTGATGTAGCTGTTGGCGTCGGTAACACCGGAGGTCCCGGCACCCAGCCGCCCGGCGTTGGTGTTGGTTCTGGAGTCGGTGTCGGTGTTGGCTCGGGATTTGGTGTTGGCGTCGTACCCGGCGATCGTTCGGTCACCGTCAAAACATATTCAGTGCTCAAACCGTTATAAACAGCGTTGACTTTTGTTGTACCTGCACTCAATGCATGAAGTTCGCCGTTCTCACTAATCATTGCAATGGAATGATTGGAAGTATCATAGCTTACGCCCTCTACCAATTCTTGCTTGCTGCCGTCACTATATACCGCCTGAACAACAACGGAGCCTTTACTTCCTTGTTCCAGCGAATCCGGCCCATTTATCGTTATTTCTGTAAGAATAGGAGCCTCATCATTAGTTACGACAAGGTTATATTCCGAGGCGAACTCTCTATAGGTTACAGAGATCACAGTAGAGCCTTCCTGATGAGCCTGAATCAAGCCCTGTTCATTGATCGTAGCAATATGCTCTTTCGAGCTGGAATAATGAAGTCCATCCAATATTGGGATACGTTTACCGGATGCGTAGACAGCTTCTGTTACTGTCTTGTCGACTTCTTCTGGTTTAAGCTGTCTATTGCCCTGAAGTTTAATAGATTGCAGCGCATCTACAGTTATCGTACTTTCTGCAAAAATATTCGAGTAACCTGCCACTGTAACTCTTACCTTAGCTGTCCCTGGCTTCAATGCAGTAACCAAGCCATTGTCATCTACAGTAACTACTGATTCTGCCGTCTCAGGAACGATGGACCAAAGCTTTTTCAGATGATTAGCCTCATCCGGCCCCACCTTGGCATGCAATTGAAGACTAGCACCAGGCTCAAGCTCAACAGCCGTTTGATCCAGTGCAATAGATTTCGGAACAAATTTCCCGATTACTAAACGGTCAATTTCAATACCGTCTACCGTTCTTGCGGTAACCGTAATCTCGTTCTTCTCAATCTCAACAGCAGTATAGATTTGCTCATCTTCGTCGTATATTTTTTCTTGCCAGAAACGTGGCGTCAGCGCATAGAACTTAGGACCTGAGGAACCTCCAATAACATATCGAGCGCCCTCGCCCTCAGCTACCTGCTTGCCATCCTTCATCGGAAAAGTTCGCAAATAGATATGATCATGACCATTCATAACCAGATCCACATTATGCTTATCAAACACCGGCACCCACTTTGCTTGCACCTGCTCATTCGAATAGATGCTGCCGTATGGTCCTTGATGGAAGAAAATCACCTTCCACTTTTTATCTGTAGCAGAAAGATCCTGATCCAGCCACTCTGCTTGTTCCGCGAACGGAGCACCTGAATGCTCTGTATTCATAACCACAAAGTGCGTATCCTGAATATCAAAAGAATAATTCGTACCTTTTACGCTCGCAGCGCCATTTTGCGGATTATTGAATTGTGCCAGGTAATCCCCATTTCCATTGGTTCCCATCACTTCATGGTTCCCAATAATCGGGACAAGCGTGGTGTTCATGATCTGCTTCTGAGCTGCATCGAACCACCAGTTCCACTGCTCTTGTTCAAAGCCTTTATCCACCATATCTCCAGCGTGAACCAGCATCTCCGCATCTGGCATGTAGGCGAAGGCTGCCTGAATCGTATTTTTCCAAAGATCAAAACCAGCTTTAGAGTCTGCTTGGGAATCCCCGATAAACAGGAACTTCGTAGAAGAGCTCTCCGCCCCACTTGTAACGAACGTTCCTTGCTCACTTACATTAGACTCGCCATCACCCACACGATATACATATTCCGTTCCAGGGGTAAGCCCAGGTGCCTCGGCTTTATGGACCCGCATCGTTCCGTCATTGTTGGTATTGTAGATTGAGCTACTGCCAGTAATTTCCATTACATTCGAGGCTTGAAAGCTTGTGAACTCTGCTTTTTTCACAACTTCGACTACAGTATCCACGGTTAGCGGTTCTGTCTGCCAAGTGAACTGGCGGGAAGTCGCTGGATCCTGGCCCATCGTAATGTTAACATTACGCGGAGCAGCAGTACCGTCATACGGAGCAACTTTGAATGTCATTACAGGACTATAAGTATTTCCGCTCACCGCCTGTAATTTAAATGTTCCTTCTGCTGAAGTGACGAAGTCAGTTGTAAGTGTTCCATTTGAGCCTGAAGTAGCTCCTTGTACCTCTTCACCATTGAACAACAACTTTGCTCCTTTAACGCCACTTCCACTCAGATCTTTTACCGAAAAAGACGCATCAAAGCCCTTCGCTAGATCATAATGGTTCCAAGTGAGCATTAACTGTGTTTTCACCACGGATTCGACAGCCGCTCCAATAAAAGAAATAGGAACCCCGGCACCCTCCGTAGAAGTTACAGATCCGGATGTATTTTCAATTACAAAAGGTTTGCTTATATCTCCAGCGAGCTGCTCCTGAGTAAAGAGACCCACATAATCATTTCGAACCGTATATTGAATTTGCCCGATTAGATCCGTATCTCCTAGATTGGAGGAATGGATACTGGTTAGGTTAAGACGCACAGTGCCCAAAGCTGGATCAATGATCGAATCCATTTGAGCTTCTGTTACCTTATTTCCCCGAATTACCTTCAAATCTTTAATAGCAGCCGGATTAAAAGCAAACGTAAGATTTCCTTCCTTCAGCTTGCTCGCCTTCTCTGCCGTTACGTCCAAAGTGTAGGTGTTGCCGGCATATACTACATCAGGTGTTTTATACACATAGAACGGAGAGCCCAAATTCACTGTAAAATACCATTCTTTTATCGTCTGATTACCGCTCAAATCACGAATGGCAACTTTTACTTTATGACGGCCTTCTGTAAGTGGAACCTTTGACTTATAAGTGATTTGACCCTTTGGAGGATAAAAGCCATGCTCCACTAATTGTTCGTCCACATACACACGTGTTTTCTCCGGATCGATTAAGGTCGTTCCCGGATGCGCCACCGGATCATAACCATCGTCCTCACCATTGACGGAAAGGGTCGGCGTAGCTGTTTTGACAATTTCGTTCACGCCAGGATAAGCATCTTTAATCACAGGAGGTGTTCTATCCTCGGTTATCGGCCCGTAGATAGCACGAATATCATCCACATAAATAGCACCCGCGGTCTTGTTAAGATTGCTTGTCTCCATATAGCGAACAGGCATATCCATCGTTAAAGGTGTAGTTTTCCCCTTAGGAACGGATACTTCGACGTATTTCCATCCCGTCCAGCTCACACCATTCACCTGATCGGTAAAATCTACAGGCACTGCCGCATTATTGCCATCACGAATCTGTCCCCGCAGCCAGTGCTTTTTGCCATCTCCGTAGATCCACATACTGATTTTCTCAGGATACCCTGGAATCAGAATTCGATTGGCGGCTGAGCTTGCGGCTAAATAAGCACCCGATGTGCCTGTTTTATTGACAAAATCATATTCCAGCTTCAAGGCTTTATCCCCACTGCGGACAAAATCCTGATCCGTCACTTCCTGAATCGCCACACTGTTAGCTGCTGCGCTGGAGGCTATATATTTATCAATACCATTTTCAAAATCCTCCAGTATTACAGGCGGTAACCCCACATTTACTTCAAAAGAAGTCTCAACGTCCCCGTAATTGGCAAAAATCTTACCGTTCTTACCGTTCTCACTCGTCGCCTGAAACAGACCATTCTCGTCCACAGTTCCGATCTCGCCCTCAACTCGCCAGTTGAAGCTGTGGTTGTCAGCTTGAATCACCTGTCCATTTCGAAGAGCCTTTATAGTCAATTGCGCAGTTGCACCTGAGGTATAAGTTTTGATCTCATCAGGAAACTTAAGCTCTGTAAGCTTATCCACCACTTCAATTTCACCGCTGCCTTTGACAGGTCCAGCTTCTACAGTCACCTTTCCAGTCCCGGCTGAGGTTCCTGCAGTGAAGACTCCGTTTCCGTCAATGTTTCCAAGACTTGAGTCCACCTGCCAATTCAGCGTACTCGAATAAGGAGCCGGATGGCCGTTCTCGTCCACTCCTGCCGCTTTAAATACAAAGCTGGATCCTTGCAAAATACGTTCCGCATTCGGATGCACAACCAGCTTAGAAGCTGCAGATTGCTCAGGGGCTGTATTAACAACTAGTAAACCGTTACCAGTTTTACGTTCGTAGCCATCAGAGCCTTGATTCATCATTTTGACGCCGGTAGTACCTGGCATTCTGGCAACAAAAGTAGAAGAACCGCCACCATCTAGATTCATAGCGTTCACTACACCCATATCCTTCAGAATGTTGCCAAGCTCCTCGGTATCCACACCTTCACTAAAGCCCGGAGATCTTCCATCCACTTCGAATAGAACGAGACTTCCGTCCGCTTTTGTACCAATAGCTGTACGTGGATGAAATCCTAAAGGACCCACACCTTGTTGAACTACGCCGTCCTTTACCAGCGGTCCTTCGCCACCAATGGCTACCCTGACCTCATTCCATTCCCCACTCAGCGCAAAATTCGCGGTAACCATATCGCCCACCGATAATCCTTGGAGAACAGAACGTGATGTTCCGTTGGCAGACAGAATTACTTTTCCTTTTGCCAGTGGTGAATTCCCCTGATTATTACGAATTTCAGAAACCCTTAGCTTCAAGGTCTGTCCGCTCTTTACTTCTCCTTCGACGATATCTAGTACAACCTCATCGCCCTCATTGGTCGATTTTGTTGATGTATTATAATTTTCCGTGTAGAGAACGAGATCATTCGTATTCCGATAACGGTTAATACTGGTTAGATTAGTCGTTTTTCCGTTTATGGTAATATTCTTGGTTAGTTTGGGTACACCATATATGGAGCTTCCATCTTCTTTTAACCCGAAAGTAAAAGCTGAAATAGAACTGTTCAAGATCACACCATCATCCATAAACAATCCGTTAGGAACACCTGTTGCAAAACCGGAGATTTCATAGAAATCACCGTTAACCCCTGCTATTACACGGTTTCCGGGTGCATCCGCATAAGATGCCATTTCTGTAACACCCTTCATACCGTAAACCTTTCCATCCTTAGTTCCAGCCCGCAGCTCCAAATTTGAATTTTGCGGATTAAACTCGACGGCATGAATTTTTTGCAAACCACGCTCATTCTGAAGATCCATCCAGGTATACATCGCCCCAGGTGCAAGCTCTGTCTTGCGGACATCAATGACAGTGCCATAGTCTGACGCAGGTAAATCAGATATGGAAGCGCGAACAAACGCTCCCGGTTGTAATAATGAAATCATCAGAACAAAGATAACTGCTACATTAATTTGCTTTAAATACCTTCTCACTTTGCTGATATCCTCCCCACTTGGCTGTCCTTATTACGATCTGAAATGGACAACATCATAGGGTTCATATTAACTAGGAAGCGTAAAGGTAAGATAAAATCTACCAAGGCGTATTGTTAACTTCTTCTTATCCCTTCATCAAATTCATGTTTAAGCCTGCTGATGAATCTTCGGGCGGTTTTCGATACTTGTTTGGAAGCTGAAACAATAGAACCTGGATATTTCGTATTGTTATCAGGAGATCGTAACTCAATCGTCTTCATAATCTGCTGAGAATCCTCAAATGTTTTTAGAAAAGAATAATCCATACCAATCGTGATCGCTAATCCTGCTGCAACTGCATTCTCAATGGCCCGAGTGTTGTTGCTTACAAAAAGGATATTCATTGGCCCATACCCCTGTAAATAACGCTCCACAAAGTCCTGTATATAATGATCATCGTATAAAACCAACGTCTGACCTACTAACTGATCAGGTGTAATCATTGTATTTAAAGCTAATGGTGAATGGAGATGAACACCCACAACAATCTTTCCTTCCATTAATCGTTTAAACACGACCCCTTTATGTTTCTTTGGCATGCCCTCTGGCGAGACCATCAGTCCAATGTCCATTTCATCCTGAAGCACATTATCTAGAATCTCTTTAGGTCCCTTTTCAAAAATCTCTATTTTCACATTTGGAAAATCTACCTTGAAGCCGGATATAACCTTCACTATTAGATGCATGGGTCCCGGAATCGTAGCAATCTTCAAATGACCACTTAGCGTATCGCTGTAGATCTGTGCTTCAGCTTTTAATTCATTTACTTTCATTAATACTTCATTTGCCTTACTAATAATCGCATGTCCTTCTGCAGTGGGAACCGCTTTTTGTCCTCGCGAACGGATGAACAAAGTGACTCCCAGCTCTGCTTCTAACAGTGTAATGGACTGGCTTATTGCGGATAGGGTTATGTGACGATTCTGAGCTGCTTTGGTTAATGAACCAATCTTTGCGACTTCTACGATATTCTCGCATTGCTCTAAATTCAATTGAATCACTCCCTAAGTTAATATTTACTTAACAGTTATTAAATTTACTTAAATTTTAATTAATTTAGACAAGTGTTACAATGTAAATAAGTTAGCAAGTAACCTTTTTTTAATATATAAACCTATATTTCTAGTATAACTATATTTCTCGAGGAGGAGTCTCAGATGACAGAAAAAAGAGTAGCCGTAATAACAGGTGGAGCCAGTGGAATCGGGAAACAAACCGCTTTTAAATTTGCTAGTAAGGGTGATCAGGTAGTCGTTGCCGATTTCAACCAACAATTAGGTGAAGAAACCGTAGCACAGATTATCAAGGATGGCGGCGAAGCCATTTTCGTCAAAACCGATGTTTCCAAATATGAAGAGGTAGAAGCACTGGTTGAGAAAACCGTCGCAACTTATGGAAGAATTGACGTTATGTTCAACAATGCCGGAATCGGCCGCGTCACTCCTGTACTAGACCAAAATCTTAAGGATTATCATAGTGTCATTAATGTCAATCAGCATGGTGTTGCCCATGGTATTATCGCAGCTGGTAAAAAAATGCGTGAGCTCGGCATCAAAGGGGTCATCATCAATACAGCTTCTGTATTTGGATTCTTAGCTTCCCCAGGCACATTCGCTTACCATGCTTCCAAAGGTGCGGTCATTATGATGACCAAATCCGCAGCACTTGAAATGTCTGTTCATGGCATCCGCGTACTCGCCGTTGCTCCAGGGGCTGTAGATACACCGATCATCCAAGGATATAAAGACCAAGGAATGGTCGACGAAATGAAGAGCAAAGTAATGGGTAACAAATTAACGCTACCTGAACAAGTTGCAGATACTGTATATTTGCTCTCCTTACCAAAAGCAAGCGCAATTAACGGTAGTGTTGTAATGGCGGATGAAGGTTATGCTTCGTTTAAATAACAATTATGGATGAAAAAATCCAAGGCTTCCCGAGCGGGATGACCTTGGATTTTTTTATGCTACTCCCATGTTCTCTGTTCATTGATTTCCAGCTTACGTTTAAAAGCCTGATCCAGATCAATATCCAGCTTATTGGCCAGATCAAAGATATTCCACACCACGTCGTACATCTCATATCCCAAGTTTTCTTTTTTCTCCGCATCTGGGTCGAAGGATACGGATAATACTTCTTTGGACAACTCCCCCACTTCAGTCATTAAGTACAATGCTACTAGTGTCAAAACCTTTGATTTCACTGAACTTCTTTACATACTGTTGAAACTCAGATGCATTCATTTCGTTACGCCTCGCTTTTCGGGTATCTTGAATTGATTTTTATTATACAATAAGAGGCAATTTGAGCAGTACTAATTTATGTTCTTTGCTATTTCAGTCGTCTATTTGAATACCAAAATAATACGCTGCAGTATTCCTTTGTTCCCATACAGCAGATAATTTATATACATAGTACCCTGGCTTACTTGGAAGGTTGTAACTGTATTGATCCGGTTTATCTATCGATTCCTGGTCCCCTTCCAAATTGACAACAGATAAATAAAACTCATCAGGCTTAATCGGAAACTAAACCTTGCGGGATCAGCATTCTGTCTCTGCACCGCTATAAGTGCTTCTAGAATAAAAAACAGGGAGTCACCGTTATCGGTGGCTCCCTCAGAGTGTCGAGAAACCCAGGTCATTTTACGACCGCGGGTTTCTTTTTAGGTTCTGGCATAAGTAGAATCGGAAAAGGGAGGGGGTTACCCCCTCTGTTCCAGGCGATCCAGGTGGATCGCCATCTTCTTCATGTTCTGCACGGCTGCCGTCATCAGTGCCTGTTCTCTGACATTCGGAAGTCCGCGCAACCGGCAATAGCGAAACCCATGGAGCTCTTTAGCATCCGCGAAGCTTCGCTCAATCGTCTCTTTTCGTTTGCGGTACAGTTGCTTGCCCGACTTACTGAGTCGGTTATTCCGCACCCATTCCTTGCTGTCCTCCCAGACGTGCCGGGTCACCACCTTTCGGTGATTTCGGGACTGAGTGCATTGGTCCAGCAATGGGCAACTCTTACAATGGTCCGGATCAGAAGCATACTGCCGGTAACCCTTTCGGTCTGTGGTCCGGTAATTCAGTTCATGACTGGCTGGACAAACATACAAATTTCGCTCGGCATCAAAGGTGAACTTCCATTTCGGAAACAATCCTTGCTTGGGATGAAATCTCCGGTGTGCAATCACCGCAAAAATCTTTCGGCTTTGTAATCCTCGACAAATCGGTGTGGTTAAGTAACCTGAATCGAGCGCAACGGCTTCAATCTTAAATCCAAAACGTTCTTGCTGACGGTCTAAACGCGACAAATATGGCACGGAATCATGAACATTGCCGGGCGTTACATGTACATCGGTAATGAGATTGTATTTGGTATCTACGGTACGGTGATCTAGATAAAAGAAGCCCTCCGGTTTGCCATCCCGGATCATATATCCACTATCTGGGTCGGTCTTGCTCACTTTAATCTCTTTCTCCTCGTTCACTTCCTCTCTTGGTTTCAGGGCTTTTTTCCATGCTCTTTCCGGTCTTCGGCCACAGCAGCGTTGAGTTCATTCACGTAATCTTTGGTGTTCTGCAGTACTTGTTGTTTGGTGTACTGGTGTTTATTCGCATTTGCTTTTACATGGGTTGAGTCGGTCACGAGAACCCGTCCACCGACCATCCGGTGCGAAATAGCCTGAAGAACAATCTCATCGAAAATGTCCTGAAAAATGTTCGTATCTTTAAATCGGGTTCGCCGGTTCCAACTAATAGTCGTATGGTCTGGAACCTTGTCGGTTAATCCCAGTCCTAAAAACCAGCGGTACGCCAAATTGGTTTGGATCTCTCGCTCCAATTGACGTTCGGAACGAATGCCGTAAAAGTATCCAAGAAAAATCATCTTAAATAAGATAACTGGATCAACAGCAGGACGTCCGTTATCTGCGCAGTACAACGGCCTAACTTTTTCATCGATAAAGGAAAAATCAATATACTTATCTACTTTTCGTAGCAAATGATCTTGAGGAACTAAATCTTCGATAGAGACAAACTCGTACGCTTGTTGTTTTTCTCGGTTGGAACGCAACATACAAATCACCATCCGTTCTATAAATAGTTACCTATATTATACAACATTAACGCGGTGTCGTGTGAAATTATTAAGACATAAAGAAGGCTGTCGAGACTTTCTCGACAGCCTGAGGGAGTCACCGTTATCGGTGGCTCCCTGAATGCATACAGGCCGACAATCCGAAAGTTCTTCAGATCCCGAATTATCGGCTCTAGCATGTAGAACTCCTCTCCTACTTCGTTAATAGTCGCCTCTACTTCGTATCTTCTGCAGGAATATCCGGAAATAATGGACGGCCTTCCGGATAGGTTAATTGATTCAGTTGATCGCCAATCCATGCTTCGCCATCTTCGCCCATTTCTTTTTTCCAAATAGGTACGATTTCTTTAATCCGGTCAATCACATATTCATTCGCTTCGTAAGCGGCCTTACGGTGCGGCGAGGATACAGCGATCACAACGGCGATATCAGTGATTTCAAGTTTTCCTATCCTATGGGTAACAGCAACCATAGTATTCGGCCAACGCTCGTTCACTTCCTGCCCGATTCGTTCCAATTGCGCTACGGCCATGAGCGGATAAGCTTCATATTCAAGATATAATGTCCGCTTACCTTGCGTGAACTCCCGTACAGTGCCTAGGAATAAGGTAATCGCTCCGGCTTCTCTTCGCAGGACTTTATCAGATACCTCTGCTGGTGTGATCGGTCCGTCAGTAATTTCAAATAATGAACTGCCCATGTGATCACTCCCTTTCGATAGATGCAGCAAATCCTTATATTGCTCAGGTGTATCTACATCTGCAGTGAAATCCTCATGTATACCAGCACTAGCGAGATCGTCCTTATCTACCCCTAACCAATGCATCGAATCTAATAATCCTGATAGCCGATACTGTCGTGTTTCCAGTCTTTCAATGATACTTGGCAAGATCAGGTGCGGCCGATATACCCCATGGAGCATCTGATGCTTTCCGTTAATGATGGGAAGAACAGCATCATAGTCGCCTTCCTTGAACCGGGTGAGCATCCACGAAGCTGCAGGTGCAGAAATATTAGGGCTATCGCATCCGACAACCCAAGCATAATCCGTTTCCACCATGGCAAAAGCGGCATGAAACCCGCTTAAGGGTCCATGCCCTGCATAGATGTCCGGTATATAACTGAGACCGGATGGAAGACAATCCTCATACGGGGATGCATCGTTCGTAACAACAATGATCTTGGAGCAAAGGGTACGCATTCCCTTCACCTGTCTAACAATAAAATGCTCCCCGTGATAGGTCAGGAGCGCTTTATTCTGACCCTTCATCCGGGAATTCCGTCCACCTGCCAGTATTATTCCAGTCAGCACAATGTGCACCTCCTGTAAGGGAACCTCCTTCTCCCATGTCAAGGATTCCCAGATTAGATTGAAGCAGCGACAAAGCCAGGTTGAGGACCTCCTGATCAATAAGAGCTTGATCCCTTAAAGGTAGTACAGGGGGAGTATTCTTGCTTACCGGAGACGTTACACTATTCATATTCGCGTCCTCTTCCCAGCCTAACCACAGATAAATATTCGTTGCTTGACTTCGTAGGGTTATCATTTCATCTACATTGCGGATCAAAGCAATTTTGGGGTAATCTGCAGATTTGAACCCTTCAGCGATCAGCAGATCAACCTTACCATACATAGACTGTACGATTTCTTCTAATGAAGTCTCGGACTTCCGCATTATTCTTGTAGCCTCAGACGATGTAAGTACAGTTTCAATCGCACCGTGCAGCAGATGCCTGCTACTGTCTGTGCCCGGATCATCTAATTGAAAATGGTGAGCATCATGTTTAGCAGACCCGACACGTATACCTTGAGTGGATAGAGCGCGAATTAAACGGCAGGCAAGTGTTGTTTTCCCGCTATTCTTGTACCCGACGATTTGTAGTACAGGAACCGGACCCTGTACTGCTGCATGATGAGATTCCATAGTCACGATGTTTACTCCTCTTCTTAAAAAGAACTATTAGATTATAGCACTGTTAAGCATACTCAGATTACCGGCCGGCAGGCGCATACCTTGTGCTTCAAATCACCTAGGTCCCTCCATAAAAAAAGTATAGTTAAGGTGCCTGGCATCTTCACATGCCATGATATCTAAGGGTAGGAGGTCATGTTTACTATGAAGAAGTATATCCCTAACCAGCACGGCGCCTGGGCGATGCTCGTCCTTCCCTTTCTGTTCGGGGTAGCCGCATCCCGGGGGCAACCTATACATATTCCGCTGTTTGTTTGCTGGCTTCTGATCTATTTGTTCAGCTTTCCTTTGCTGCAGGGGGTGAAGACAGGGAAATTTGAGCGCTATGAAAAGCCCTTGAAGGTATATGGAATTCTGCTGCTGCCTATAATCGTCTATTTAGTGATAACCGAACCTGCACTGTTATGGTTTGTTCTGCCGCTCGTGCCTTTGTTCGCTGTAAATCTCTATTATGCAAAAGCTAAAAATGAACGTGCCCTGCTCAATGACATCTCGGCCATTTTGGCATTTTGCCTGATCATTTATCCGGTCTACTATGTCGGTCAGGGAGAAAGCTGGCGGACAGCGACCGAGCTGTTCCTGCTGGCTGTCCTGTACTTTGTCGGAACCGCTTTGTATGTCAAAACCGTCATTCGTGAACGAAATAATATTAGCTTCTATTACGGATCTGTACTGTATCACCTGCTGGTTGCAGCAGCCGGGCTGTTCCTGTTTCCATCTCTGCTTGTTCCGCTGCTCATCCTGCTTGTGCGGGCAGCCGTCCTACCAAGGACGGGCTTCACAGCAAAACGTACTGGAATCATCGAAATCGGCTTCTCCGTCATGTTATATGTGTCTGTGCTCGTGTTGTACTTCTAGTATACAGTTGTAAAAAACCAGGAAGCTCTTCTGCCGGTAATCCGGGTAGAGGAGCTTCCTTGTTGCTGTGTTAGTCTATTCTACGATCATATCCTGATTGCTCGATCCCGGCGGCACAAATGGTACACATTACTCTCCTCGGTAGTATCGAATTCCATGACCACAAGGCCCTCCGTCTGCAGTGCAAGTTCAATAATTTGCTCTGCTTGCGGGGAGCTGACAGAAGGTGAAATCCGCCGCCATGTAGGCTCGGGCAATTTTGAGTCAGCCAAAAATGATCTGCAATCCGGCTCGATCAACAGCTGAAATTGCATTCTGCCCTTTAACCTCCAATATAGGACATGCCGATCTTTGTTCTGTTCTTCACGGTCTGTTCTGTCCGCTCATCGGAGTAACGGTCTGTCCGCTGCTCCCATATGTCCCTAATGGCTTGCAGCAGGCTTTGGTCACTCGCCCCGCTGCGGAGCATTGCCCTGAGATCAAATCCGTCTGATGCGAACAGACAAGTGTACAATTTGCCGTCGGAAGACAGCCGGGCACGTGTACAGGAGGAGCAGAACGATTCAGATACGGAAGTAATAAAACCGATCTCTGTGCAGCTACCCTTGTACCGGTACCTTTTGGCTACCTCGCCAAAATAATTGTGGTCCTGTGCTTCCAGTTCAAATGAGCCTTGGAGGCGCTCCAGTATTTCCCGTTTGGTTACGACCTTCTCATAGCTCCAGCCGTTATCGTTGCCGGCATCCATAAACTCGATGAACCGCATCGTTATATTCTTATCCTTGAAATAGGCTGCCATCGGCACAATCTCCGATTCATTCACACCTCTTTGTACCACCATGTTTACTTTGACCTCAAATCCGGCTTCTACGGCATGATCAATATGTTGCATAATTAATCCAGACTTAAAGCCCCGTCCGTTCATTCTTCCAAACCGCTCAGGGTCCAGAGCATCCAGGCTGACGTTCAGTCTGCGAAGTCCCGCAGCATACAGTGGCGCTGCCTGCCCACCAAGCAGTACCCCGTTCGTCGTCAGTCCCATATCTTTTACACCGCCGATGGCGAGGATTCCTGCAACAAGCTCAGGCAGATTCCGCCGCATGAGCGGCTCGCCTCCGGTCAACCGGATTTTACTTACTCCAAGGGATACGAACAGCTTCGTCAGCCGGCAGATTTCTTCAAAGGTTAGCAGCTCGCTTGCGGGGAGGAATGCATAATCATCACCGAACACTTCCTTCGGCATGCAGTAGGAACAGCGGAAATTGCACCGGTCTGTTACCGAAATCCGCAAATCATGGATAGGTCGTCGCAGTTGATCCTGTAGTGGATGTGCATTCATGACTCTTATCTCCCTTCCGGTAGGCTTACAGTACCCACTCATTCGTACCTTCTTCGACGCCGAGCAGCAGTACATCAACAGGATCGCCAGCGGTATACCCTCTTGTCCCGCCCGGCAGTACAATCAGTGAATTCCCCCTTGCAATGGAGGATACTGCATTAGATTTATTGAAGCCTGCGGGACGCACCGAGGTCCGGTCGTGAACAGCCCGGATAAACCGGGTGAACGGATTGGCCTTCGAGAAGTCCTCTGCCAGTACCGCCGTCGTGCGCGGCAGATAAATTTTATCTGCCCCCATCATTTTGAGCAGGGCGGGCCTAACAAACAGCTCGAATCCCGTGAAGCAGGCAGACGGATTGCCTGATAATCCGAACAAATAGGTATCCCCAGTAACCGCGACTGTGGTCACACTGCCCGGACGCATCGCCACCTTGTTAAATAGCACATCAGCCCCGAGCCGCTTATAAATTTCCGGCAGGTAGTCATAGTCACCGACAGATACACCGCCCGTTGTAATCAGGCAGTCTGTTTCTGTCAGCGCCTTCCGTACCGTCATCAGACATGCTTCTAGTTGGTCTGCGGCTGTATCGTACATCCGGTAAGGGATACCCATACGGGCGAGCTGGGCTGCAATCATCGGCCCGTTACTGTTGCGGATTTTACCGGGGGCAAGCGGAGCCGTCACATCCAGCAGTTCGGTTCCCGTAGACAAAATCCCTACAACCGGCCGCTTTCCTGCTTGAACAAACCCATAACCGAATGTAGCCAGCAGCGCTACAATACCGGGATGAATGAAGCTGCCTGCCGGAACGATCATTTCTCCTGACCGCATATCTTCCCCCTGCAAAGACAGATTCTCCTGCGGCGCAAACGCTTTGCGGATTGTAAACGTATGACCTGCTGCCGAGGCTTGTTCAAACATCACTACCGCATCCGCTCCTGCCGGCAGCGCCGCCCCCGTCATCAGACGGACCGCTTCGCATGCTCCAATTGCAACCTGTGATACTTCCCCAGCGCCGATATGATCTACAACAGTGAAGCTGATCCTGTTGTTACCGGAAGCATCGGCAGAATCTGCCGAAGCGATTGCATATCCGTCATAGGGTGATCGGGTAAAATGCGGAACATCATGGGTTGCCGTCAGCGGTTCTGCCAGGATACGTCCATAGCTTTCGGCAAGCGGGACACTCTCTGTACCTGTGCGGCATACTCTTTCAATTACCCGGAATACAGCTTCTGCAACGGTAACCGGAGTTCTGGTATTCTCCACCTTCATCTGCTCCTAACTTGGTGCCGGACTAAAAAACGGTTCATCCGGTTATTTCTGCGTAATATCACTGAATGTGCCTACATACCGGACATCTTCACCGGTCTCATCCTTCACAGCACTGATATTCAGCCACTGCAAATACTCTTCCCCGTTCTTGCGCTTGTTCCAAATTTCACCCTGCCACATCCCCTTCTCCCTGACCTCGCTCCACATTAAGCGGTAGAACTCCTTGGATTGGCGGCCTGACTTCAGAATGCTGGGCTGTCTGCCGAGAACTTCGTCTTCGGTATAGCCGGTGAGCTTCGTGAATGCCGGATTGACGGTTTTAATCAGACCGGAAACATCAGTAACCAGAATCCCTTGTCCGGTAGAATTGAACACTTCAGAGGTAAGCGCAAGCCGGTCCTGAAAATAGAGCCACACTACCAGCACTAGGCTGGCCAGCGCCACCTGGGAGAGCAGCATGAACCCGATGGAATATTGCCCTGTAGCCGAATAAATCACCGACAGCATAATCGGAGGGAAAAAGCCGCCCAGGCCGCCCATCATCGATACGATCCCGTTGGCGACACCCGCCTGCTTATTGAAGTACAGCGGGACTAATTTGAATATGACTCCGTTACCGATTCCCGCACTGAACGCAATAGCAAGGCAACCCACTGTATATAAGCCCATGTCAGGCATAAATGCCAGGATGATTGCTGCAACCGTATAAATACTGAATGTGCCGGTGAGCAGGAACAAAGGCTGGAACTTGTCGGCAAGCCAGCCGCCTATCGGACGGAAGAAGGTCGCAACGGCAATGAAGCCGGCTGTACGCATCCCGGCATCCACTTTTTCCAGACCGAAATTCGAAACTAGAAAGTTCGGCAGGTAAATGGTGAAGGCCACGAAGGAACCAAAGGTAATGAAATAGAACAAGGAGAACAGCCAGAGCTTTTCATTCTTGGATACGCCCTTGATCTGTTCGATAATCGGTGTTTTGAGCTTAGGCTCATGACGGTCACCGAAGAAGAAGTTTAATGCGATAAACACCAGTAACAGAATCAGATACATTTTAACCGCAGGTGCCCAGCCAATCTGTGCTGCCACCATCGGAGCCGAGAAGGTAGTGACAGCTGTTCCGATATTCCCGATCCCGTAGATTCCGTTGACCAGACCATGCTTATCTTTGGGGAAATACTTCGGCAGAGAGGTTACACCTACCGAAAATACGGCTCCGCCGATTCCTAGGAACAAGCCTCCGATAATTAAATGAGTAACCGAGGAGGCTTCACTGATGAAGTAGACCGGAAACAAAAGTAGGATAAAGCTGCACATAAAAATAATGCGTGCTCCCAAAATGTTTGCATAATAGCCTAAAGGAATCCTTAGAATAGAGCCGAGCACCACCGGAATTGCCGTGACCATCGCCAGCCGCCCCGGAGGAATGCTGATATCCTCGGAAATAAAGGGCATCAGGGAAGAGATGATCACCCACACCATGAATCCGGTAATCAAGTTTAATGTTTGTAGCGGCAATTGCATTTTTTTAATCATTCGACTCACCTTTTCGCCGTTTATTCTCTTGATTATTCATACCGATACTTCCTGTACTCATTGTATCCGCCCATCCCCCGGCTCAGATATAGGGGAGTCCCCTTTCCCTGACAGGGGAAACCCTGAAAATAAAATAACCCCGCACAGCGGGGCCTTATCTTCGATGATTACTCAGGTACTTTCCGGGGACCCCAATAACTTATTTACTCCTATAAAAAAAGCCGCTCCAAGTAGGAGCAGCCAGTTCATTGTCACGTAATGAGCGTATTCAGTTGTCGGCTTAACCGTTCTTTGTCTTTCGCACTCAGCTGATTCTCGGCCATCGGATAAATAACCGTCTCTTCTTTGACAAAGTGTACTGTCAATACCTCAAAAGCCTCCCCTGCATCCTTAACAGCTGCAAGGATATCCTCAAGCGGCATCAGATCTGTATTGCCCTCTGTGTGATGCAGGAAATGCCCTATATATCCGTCAATCTCGCGGTGCTCCTCCTGGATGCCGGCCAGCGGCCCTTGTTCAAAACCGATATAACTGCCCAGCAGCGGGAAAAAATGCGTTTCTTCCTTCACAGTATGCTTCTTCAACGGACCAGTAAACTCTAGAATCGCCTTACGCAACTTATGAAGCTGTGTCCTGGCTTCTTCCAGAGCGGGCTGCTCCTGTTCAAACCAGAGTACAAGGGCATGCCATTCTTCCATCAGAAAAGATAAATAGCGGTGTTCATTCTCAAGAATGCGCATGGCGGGCATCGTAAACTTGAGCCCTGCATATTCCGGCATCCTGCTATACCTCCATTTGCCGGTCAGAAATCCAGCATTTTTTTCCTTAAAGCATATTCGACCAGCTCCGGCCGGCTTTTAAGGTTTAATTTCTCCATAATTTTCGCTTTGTGGGCTTCCACCGTTTTTACCGAAATGAACAGCTTTTCCGCGATTTCCTTGTTCCCGTATCCCTTGGCGATGAGCGGCAGAATCTCCAGCTCCCGCTTGGACAATAGCTCAAACAGGTCCTCTGTACCGGCGGTTTTATCCTGCTTGATGAACTCACGGACCAGCGAGGTTGCCATCTTGGGATGAATATAGGTACCGCCTTCATAAATGGTCCGGATGGCCAGCAGAAGCTCCTCGTCCGGCGCGCTCTTGAGAACATAACCGGAGGCCCCGTTCTTCAGTACATGGAAGAGGTATTCATCATCGTCATGCATCGTCAGAATCAGGATTTTGGTATCGGGATAATCCTCTTTAATCTTTCCGGTCGCCACCAGCCCACTTTCTCCCGGAGGCATGCTTAAATCCATAATCAGAATATCCGGACGGAATCTGGCTACCATTGTATAAGCTTCCCTGCCGTCTGCCGCCGCTCCGATCACTTCAATGTCATCCTGAAAATTGAGAATCATGGAGAATCCGCTGCGTACGATCGCATGGTCGTCTGCAATGACAATCTTCATCAGAAGCTCATTCCTTTCTTCGGGCAAATCATACAGGTACCTGTAAAATGATTGTCGTGCCCCTGCCTATCTCTGAATCTACGCTAAAGGTGCCGCCCACCAGCTCCGCCCGTTCCTGCATGCCAAAAAGGCCAAGTCCGGTTCCAGCGGGCTCGTCACCCTGATTAAAGCCGGCTCCCTCATCCTCAATCAGAAGCCGCAGCACACCGTCGGTTTCTGTAAGTGATACTTTGACGCTGTCTACCTGGGCATATTTCAGGGCGTTCAACACAGCTTCCTGGCACACACGGTACATGACGGTTTCAATCTCACTCTCATACCGTTTCTCTAAAAGCTGGGACTCATATTCAATTGTAAGGCCATAGCTTTGTTCCATCCGCTTGAAGTGTGACCGGAATGCGGCCTCCAGCCCGAAATCATCAAGTGCAGCCGGCCTGAGCTCCACTGAAAGGTTGCGGATATCATTCAGAAGCCTAGTCATGGATACTTCGGTCTGCTTCATCTTCTTCAGCAGCTGATCATCAGCTGTCATATATTTCAGCACACGCAGATCGATCACGGCACTCATCAGCTCCTGGGCAACGCTGTCATGCAGTTCACGGGAAATCCGCTTGCGTTCATTCTCCTGGGCCTCAATGATATGCTTCATCATCTTGTTCTGGTAGAACTTCTCTTGTGTCGTGAACTGTCTGGTCAGATCCCTAAGCATAAACACTCTGATGCCATTCTCGTCATCTATCGTGTGAAAGGTGGCTGCATAAGGGACAATCCCCTTATCTTTCGTCTCCAGATAGACTTGATAAGAGGTAAACTCCTCTGAGTCCGGTGTATGAAAGTAACAATTAAGGCATGTGCGGAGCTCCGTCTCACTCGTGTATCCCCGGCAGGTCCCGCATAGTGCCTCCGGATTTCCCTGATACAACTGCTTCAGAATATCCTTGTCAACGATGTTCTCGGCAGCTGGATTCATCGCCAAGGCTTTCCCTTGCCGGTCAAAAAAGAACATCGCCTCCGAGCTGTTCTCAAACAGCTTCGTCATGAGCAGGCTCCGCAGATCCATTCCGGGTGTCATCAACTGAGCAACAATTCCTTCCCGTTCAAGTCTCCAATGCCCTTACGAGCTGCCCTATCCAGGTCTCTCAGCATTTCAGCGGTTACCTGCCGTTCACCCCTGAAACCGCCCAGAAGCACGCCTGCGACGCGGGCATCATTCCACACCGGTACTGCACCAATGCTGTTCAAATTCTCCATCTTAGTAATGGGATAATTAAACAAGGTATCAGGCTTCACATCTTTCTGCACAGAAGGGATTAAGAACGGTTTGCCGGTCTTGAACACGATCCCTGCAATCCCTCTGCCAGATTGAAGTACAATACGTTTGTAACGGTTATTTGTGTTCCCTGAGGCGTATTTCCACCGGATGACATAGTCATATTCCGCCGGTTCAACAAGAGCCAGCGACATGAAGTCATAGCCTAGAGCTGCGCGGATCTGGTCAAGCTCAATTTGGTAATCCACCTTATTTATCATCGTTTTCTCTCCTCATTTGAACAGGGAAAGAAATTCACCCGGCTCTTTCCGTTAATTGGATTTATTTCTTCTGTATAGGATATAACTTCTGCCTATATAATTCAACGGAACACTCCATACATGGACCAGCCGGGTGAACGGCCAAAAGGCAAAGATCGCAAACCCTGACAGAATGTGAAGCTTGAAGGAAAACGGCACATCACTCATCAGTGACGGGTCAGGACGGAACATGAACAGGCCGCGGAACCAGACTGAAATCGTATCGCGGTAGTCAAACTCAGGCTGTACGGCATTCGTTACAATGGTGGAGTACATCCCCATAAACACGATAAACAGGAGGAGTGAGTTGACTATCAGGTCTGATGCACTGCTGAGCCGGCGGACATTCTTAAGCGTAAAGCGCCGCGAAGTCAGAATCAGCATCCCGAGCAGTGTGGCTGCACCGAAGATTCCCCCGATGTATACCGCGCCGATGTGGTAGAGATGATCACTTACGCCGATGGCCTCCAGCCATGATTTCGGAACAGCGAGCCCGCCGATATGGCCCAGGATAACCGGCATAATTCCGAGATGGAACAGAATGCTACCGAATTTCAGTTGTTTCTTTTCAATAAATTCACTGGATTTGGCCGTCCAGTTAAACTGATCCTTACGGTAACGAAAAATATGGCCGCCGATAAAGACCACCATACACATGTAGGGGAAAATGACCCATAAAAACTGACCCAGCATATTCATTGACTCAGGGCCTCCTGTTCAGCACAAGCTTTGAATGTTTCGCGCAATCCCTTGACCAGATGGAAATAGGGACTTTCGTTTCGTTCCAAGGCCTTGAGCAGATGATACGTACCATCTTCAAGAATCGCTATCAGCATCCGGAAATTCTCCGGCGCTCCCGGGACTTCCAGCCACTGCGCGGCATATAGAAATTCACACATAAGCGGTAAATAATCAGGCAGTTCACCTTCCGGCATTTCCAGACCGAACATTTCGTACAGAAGCTTCAGCTTGGCGAGCATTTGCCCCCGTTCCTTGGCCTCCTCAAATTTGAAATAGGTCATATATAGAGCACAGTCCTTCTGAAAATCAAAAGTGGCGGCATAGCTCTCCTGGATCTCATCCAGACTGAAGCTCTGCATCCGCTTCCAATAGGTATGCACATGAGCATAACCCGGATGATCGCTGTCAAACGCCTCTTCCAGAAAAGCAGGATGAAAATCCAGCTTTTCCGGGTACATGAGCTGCAGGGCAAAATAACCGAAGGATTGCTTGTAATCATGCAGTTTGGTCAGATCAATCACGCCAAATCCCCCCGTAGAAATTCTCTTCATACATTTCCTTGCCGGTCTTCATCGTGTCACCGATAGAGCTGGCCGGTCCGCAGCCGTCACAGCCCGAGCCCGAGCCCATATCGCCCATCGCATTTCCGTAACCGGCCGAGCCTTGGGCACGGTAAGGGTTCATGTGCTGCTCCTTGTGGGAGGTCGGGATGACGAACCGGTCTTCATATTTGGCAATCGCGAGCAGCCGGTACATTTCCTCTGTCTGCTGTGCGGTCATACCGATGCGTTCAAGACGGCTGCGGTCGAACTCCTGGCCTGAGGACTTAGCACGCATATAGGAGCGCATCATCGCCATCCGCTGCAGGGCTTCTTTGACGGTCTGCGTATCGCCTGCGGTCAGCATGTTCGCCAGATACTGGATTGGTGTGCGCATCTCTTCGATGGCCGGAAAGATCATATCAGGATTTTTCAGCGAATCTTTGCCTTCAAAATAATTCATGATCGGGCTAAGCGGCGGTACATACCAGACCATAGGCAGCGTACGGTATTCCGGATGAAGCGGGAAGGCAAGCTTGTGCTCGATCGCCAACTTATAGACCGGTGAGTTCTGGGCTGCCTCCAGCCAATCCTCAGATATGCCGTCTTTTCTCGCCTGGGCAATGACTTCCGGATCATGCGGATTCATGAACAGACCACATTGTGCCTTGTACAAATCCTTCTCATCCGGGGTGGACGCGGCATCAAGAACCTTGTCGGCGTCATACAGCAGAACCCCGAGATAGCGGATCCGGCCGGTACAGGTCTCGGAGCATACCGTAGGCAGCCCTGCTTCCACGCGCGGGAAACAGAAGGTACACTTCTCCGCTTTGTTGGTCTGCCAGTTGAAATACACTTTTTTATACGGACAGCCTGTCATACAATATCTCCAGCCACGGCAGGCTTCCTGGTCAACCAGGACAATGCCGTCTTCATCCCGCTTGTACATCGCACCTGAAGGACAGGAGGCGACACAGCTTGGATTCAGGCAGTGTTCACAGAGGCGCGGCAGATAGATCATAAACGATTTCTCGAAGTTGAATTTAATTTCTTCCTCGATCTTCTGGATATTCGGGTCCAGCGGGCCGGTTACGTGTGCTCCCGCCAGATCATCCTCCCAGTTCGGTCCCCATTCCAGATCCATCTTCTCGCCTGTTACAGCAGAATGAGCCCGCGCCACCGGAGAATGCTTTTGTTCTCCTGCATTCGTCAGATGCTCATAATTGTAAGTCCACGGCTCATAATAATCCTTCATCTCCGGCATGTCGGGGTTGTAGAAGATTTTGCCGAGTGCGATCTTGGACAGCTTGTTGCCGGATTTCAGCTCCAGCTTCCCCTTGCGCAGCTGCCAGCCGCCCTTGTAGAGCTCCTGGTCTTCCCAGCGTTTCGGATAACCGATCCCCGGCTTCGTTTCCACGTTATTGAACCACATATATTCCGCACCCTTGCGGTTCGTCCAGGTCGTCTTGCAGGTCACGCTGCAGGTGTGGCAGCCGATGCATTTATCCAGATTCATTACCATTGCAACTTGCGCTTTAATTTTCAAGCCAGTTGACCTCCTTCATTTTGCGGACGGCTACGTAGACATCACGCTGGTTGCCGATCGGACCATAGTAGTTGAAACCGTAGCTGAGCTGTGCGTATCCGCCGACCATCTGGGTAGGCTTCAGATGAATCCGGGTAGGCGCATTGTGGCTTCCGCCGCGCGTATCCGTAATCTCGGAACCCGGGACCTGAATGTGCTTGTCCTGGGCATGGTACATAAACATGGTGCCTCTCGGCATCCGGTGACTGACAACCGCGCGTGCAGTTACGACACCGTTACGGTTATAGACTTCGAGCCAGTCATTATCGGCAATGTGATGTGCCGCAGCATCCTCATTATTGATCCACACGGTTGGACCTCCGCGGAACAACGTCAGCATGTGCTGGTTATCCTGATAGGTCGAGTGGATATTCCATTTCCCGTGCGGTGTCAGATATCTCAGAACCAGTGCATCCTGTCCGCCCTTCACTTCCTTGTCGCGCGGCCCGAAGACCATCGGAGGCAGCGTCGGCTTGTAGACCGGCAGCGCTTCGCCGAACTGCTGGAAGATTTCATGGTCAATGTAGAAATGCTGTCTTCCGGTCAACGTCCGGAACGGAACGAGGCGTTCAATGTTTGTGGTGAATGGTGAATAGCGCCGTCCCTGCTTGTTTGAACCGCTGAATACCGGTGTCGGAATGACTTCCCGCGGCTGTGCGGTGATGCTCTGGAACGTAATCTTTTCCGCTGCCCGGTCCGCCGAAATATCCCGGAGCTCTACACCTGAATCCTTCTCTGCCGCAGCGTAAGCCTTCTGGGATAAGCGGCCGTTGGTAGCCGAAGACAGGTGTAGAATCGTATCTGCGGCCTGACGGGCAGTCTGCAGCTTCGGCAGTCCGTTTTTGATCGTTTCATCGAAATAAACACCGCTGAGCTTCTTCAATTCCTCATATTCTTCAGCAACAGAGAAGCTGATGCCGTGCGCGCCTGCCTTACCGATTGCGAGATTCGGTCCAAGTGAAATGTATTTGTCATGAATTTTGGTATAATCCCGCTCTACAACAGTGAAATTCGGCATTGTTTTGCCCGGGATAGCCGGGACTTCGCCTTTGGTCCAGTCTTTGACAAGACCCATCGGCTGTGAGATCTCGCTTACCGAATCATGGCCGAGCGGTGACATCACAACATCTTTATAGACGCCAGGCAGATGCGATTTTGCCATTTCGGAGAATACCTCTGCCAGCTGGCGGTAAATATCCCAGTCCGAACGGGATTCCCACAGCGGATTAACTGCCGGATTGAACGGATGAACAAACGGGTGCATGTCGGTTGACGACAGGTCTGTCTTCTCATACCAGGTTGCGGCCGGCAGCACGACATCTGCATAGAGCGGTGTTGTGGTCATCCGGAAATCCAGGGCAACCATGAGATCGAGCTTGCCTTCGACATCCTCCCGCCAGATAATCTCTTCAGGTTTCTGTTCTTCATTCGGCTCGGCCAGCAGACCGTCGGAAGCTCCGAGCAAATGCTTCATGAAGTATTCCTGCCCTTTGGCAGAGCTTGAAATCAGGTTCGAGCGCCAGATAAACAATGAACGGGGGAAGTTCTCCGGTGCGCCGGGATCTTCCACGGCAAAACGTGTCTTCCGCGATATAATCTCTTCCACGGTGTGACTGATAATCTCGCTGTTAGTCTTCTTGCCTTGCTGCGCGGCTTCCTCGGCGAACAGAAGACTGTTCTTATTGAATTGTGGGAAGGATGGCAGCCATCCGAGACGTGCCGCCAGTACGTTATAGTCAGCCGGATGCTGGTAAGCTACTTCCCCGCCAGTCGGCGATTTCAGTGAGTCGGTCCCGCTCTCCTCATAACGCCATTGCTCTGTTGCAAAGTAGAAAAACGAAGTCGCGTTCTGCTGACGTGCCGGACCCTGCCAGTCCTTGGCAAAAGCAACCGTTGACCAGCCTTCGATCGGACGGCATTTCTCCTGGCCGACATAATGCGCCCAGCCGCCGCCGTTGACACCTTGGGAAGCGGTCAGCACCACCAGATTCAGAATGGAACGATAGATGGTATCACTGTTGAACCAGTGGTTGATCCCTGCGCCCATGATGATCATGGAGCGCCCGCCCGTGTCTAGCGAATTCTGGGCAAATTCGCGGGCAATCTGAACGACGACACTCGCCTTCACCGTCGTAATTTTCTCTTGCCATGCCGGGGTATAATGAGAGGATTCATCCTCATACCCTTTGGCATTAAGCGGGCTTTCTGTACGTGTGACGCCATACTGGCTCATCATCAGATCATAGACTGT
Source organism: Paenibacillus sp. FSL K6-0276 (assembly GCF_037977235.1). Classification (NCBI taxonomy): domain Bacteria; kingdom Bacillati; phylum Bacillota; class Bacilli; order Caryophanales; family Paenibacillaceae; genus Paenibacillus; species Paenibacillus sp. FSL K6-0276. Next base: position 4,358,495 of record NZ_CP150276.1, read on the forward strand.
GGCGGCATACCGTTCTGTACCGTCAGCGAGCCGTATTTTCCGGGCCGGAATCATCCGTCTGAAGGTGCCGTTGCCGGCACTATCGAAGTACGGGAACACGATTTCCGTCCACTCTTCCCCGTGGCCTTCGATGGTCAGGGCGGGCTGCACTTTACTTCCGTCTTCCCGCTCGAGGATCAGATTCCATTTCTTGCCCTCCTCCCAGCGCTGCCCCATGGTTCCGTTCGGAACCATCATCTCACCAGCCGCCTCGTCGAAGATTACCGGTTTCCAGTCCGAGTGCTGGGAGGTATCCCCAAGATCACTCGCCCGCAAGAAACGTCCACCCTTAAGGGCATCCTCATGGGGGTCAAGCAGAATCAGGAATGGCATATCTGTATATTGCTTCGCATAATTCAGGAACATCGGCTCCTGACGTTCCTGGTAGAACTCCTGCAGGATAACATGTGTCATGGCCTGGGCAAGCGCAGCATCCGACCCTGGATTTGGGGCCAGCCAGTTGTCGGCGAATTTGACGTTCTCTGCGAGATCCGGTGCGACCGACACGACTTTGGTTCCCTTATAGCGTACTTCAGTCATAAAGTGGGCATCCGGCGTCCGTGTTAGCGGTACGTTAGAGCCCCACATCATCAGGTAACCGGCGTTGTACCAATCCGAAGATTCCGGCACATCCGTCTGCTCGCCCCAAATTTGCGGCGAAGCCGGAGGAAGATCGGCATACCAGTCATAGAAACTCAGCATTTGACCGCCTAGTAGTGATATGAACCGCGCCCCCGATGCGTAGCTGACCATGGACATGGCCGGAATCGGGGTGAAGCCGGCGATACGGTCGGGACCGTATTTTCGGATCGTATAGATCAGCTGCGCCGAGATGAGCCGCAGCGCGTCGTCCCAGGCCACACGTATATGGCCGCCTTTACCGCGCGCCTTCTTGTACTGGCTCGCCTTCTCGGGGTCTTCAACAATACTGGCCCAGGCGTCGATGTAATTGTCATGCTCCTTCAACGCCGTTTGCCACAGCCGCCACAGCTTCCCTCTGATATAAGGGTATTTCACGCGCAAAGGACTGTATTCGTACCATGAGAATGTAGCTCCGCGGGGACACCCGCGCGGTTCAAATTCCGGCATATCCGGCCCGCAGGAAGGATAGTCGATCTGCTGGTTCTCCCAGGTAATGATTCCGTTCTTCACAAACACCTTCCAGCTGCAGGAGCCTGTACAGTTGACTCCGTGAGTGGTGCGCACTACTTTATCGTGAGACCAGCGCTGACGGTACATATTCTCCCAATCTCTGTTTTTCTCTTCAAGAATGGACCAGTTCCCGGAATAGCTTTCAACCGGTTTAAAAAAGTTAAGGCCGAATTTCTTCTTCATCGATCAAGAACACTCCTTTCAAAATTTATTCAATTAATACCATTATGGATCTACCCGGCCGTGCTTCCCATTAGGGAAACACCTATTGAACCTCGGGAATTCCCTTGATCTGAATAAAAAGCAAAAAGCCTCTCCCGCTGAGGAGAAAAGCTGTGTTCTTGCCGTGTATCTTGCAGGCAGGGAATCCCATTAGGGACTTCCCTCTTTATCGTCCAGGGAATACCTTAGCGGGAATCTCACTATAGATCTGTGTGCTATACTGACAAGTGGAAACGGCTTTGCCGTCCTCTTTTAAGGACGGTACCGTTTCAGCGAGAAATAGAAGGATTATTTATCATGTGAAACATATAAATTCTTATATTTTCAAAAAAAACGGGAGGATGAAGCAACATGCCAGGACCCTCACTGCGCCAATTGCACGCCCATCATGCCATTCATCAGGGCGGGCTCTCCGGCGCTGCAGCCAAGACGGAAGAAATGGAAGAACTGCTGGAAGCGAAGGAATTCGAAGTGGCGCATCAGGCCGCAGATCACTTAATTGAGTACTGGGAGACGCGGATCATCAGCCACGCCGACGCGGAAGAAGACGGATTCTACCAGGAAATGGCCGGGAAGAATCCTAGTCTGCAAGACGCTGTTCTCCGGCTTACACGTGATCATGAAGTATTGCGGATTATAGTAAAAGATGTCAAAGCATTGCTTGCTGAAGAAGGCCTCACTCCGGAGGTGCTTCACCAGTTCCACGCGCTACTGGTAGTGAACGCGATTCATAGCCGGGATGAAGAACGTCTTCTGTTTGAGGAGGCGTAACCCCGCTTCTCTCCTGCAGGATGGCACGCAAATCATCCTTGTTAATCAGTAAATCCTGCAGCGTGTATTCGCCCAGCACCTGCAGGTAGGCTTGCAAGGCTTTGCCAAGCACGCCTTTAAGTCCGCACATTGGGGAGATCGGACAGTTGCCGCCTGAAGGATTATAACATTCGACAAGATAGAAATCGTCTTCCATCCGGCGCACGACCTCCCCGATATTTATCTTCTCAGGCTCAAGCGCAAGCCGTATACCTCCCCCGCGCCCTCTGACCGTTTCAATATAACCTGCCTTTCCTAATTCATGTGAGACCTTCATCAGATGATTTTTGGAGATAGCATAGGCATTCGAAATATCCTGTATGGTTGTCAGCTCTTCCCGCTTTTTCGCGCCAAGATAGATGAGGATTCGTAAGGAATAATCAGTGTATAACGTTAGCCTCATATTTACCCCCATGCATAGTAAGTGATATTTATTACAAATAATATTATATATATTGTCCATTTTGTTAAAGTGGTATTTTAAATATATCTTTTAACTTAAAATGAGTATATATTAATTTTGTACTAATTGAGAGGGGATGATCTTTATTTTATCACAACAATCACGTAACATTGTCAAATCCACAGCACCAGTCCTGGCAGAACACGGCACAACTATTACAACGGTATTTTACCGTAATTTGTTCGAAGCCCACCCGGAATTGCTGAATGTATTTAACCATGCCAACCAAGCGCAAGGCCGTCAGCAGGTGGCACTGGCCAATGCGGTCTACGCAGCGGCAGTCCATATAGATAACCTTGAGAATATTCTTCCTGCGGTAGTCCAGATCGCACACAAACATGTCAGCCTCGGCATCAAGCCAGAGCATTACCCGATTGTCGGGGAATTTCTGCTGAAGGCAATCAAGGAAGTGCTGGGCGATGCGGCTACGGATGAGATTCTCAGTGCTTGGGAAGAAGCATACGCTGTCATCGCAGACGCGTTTATCGGTGTCGAAGACAGCATGTATAAGGAAGCACGCGAACAAGACAACGGCTGGAATTTCTTTAAACCGTTTACCGTTGTACGTAAAACAGAAGAGAGCGGCAGCATTACATCGTTCTATCTGAAGCCGGCAGACGGTTCCAATGTACCGGATTACAAACCAGGCCAGTATATCTCTGTCCGTGTCCTGATTCCTGGAGAGAAGTATACGATGATCCGCCAATACAGCCTGTCTCAAGCTCCCAAAGCAGATGAATTCCGCATTTCCGTGAAACGTGAAGAGACTAATGACCCGAATGGTGTTGTTTCGGTATATCTTCATAACCGGGTGAACGAAGGAGATAGCGTTGAAGTCAGTGCTCCGGCAGGCGAATTTCTGCTTGATGTTACCAAAACGACACCTGTAGCCTTCATCTCCGGCGGTGTAGGCATTACCCCCATGATGAGTATGCTCGAGACTGTTGCTGCTGTAACACCGGACCGCCCGACGGTATTCCTTCACTCTGCCCGAAACGAAACGCTCGCCGCTTTCCGTCAGGATGTTGAGAAGCATGCAGCGGCAATGAGCAGCAATAAGACCAGAATCTTCTACTCCGGCGGTCCGGATGGCGTCATTACAGGCGAAATCTTGAAGGCTTATGTAGATATTACCGGTGATGCCTATGTTTGCGGACCCGTTCCTTTTATGGAAGCGATGATTGGCGAACTGCGCAGGCTCGGGATGAAAGAAGAGCAAATTCATTACGAGTTTTTCGGACCGGCACTCCAATTGAACAACAATTAGATTTGTGAGTCTAATCACCCAGCATCTGATTTTATTTTGAAAAAAAAGCACACGGGCCGCCTTCCAAATCCTTAACGATTTGGGGGAGGTCTGTGTGCTTTTTAACGGGAAAGCAGCCATTTATATAATACATTCGCATGATTATGTATTGGGTCTTTCGCGGCATTTACCAGCGTAACATCCTGTTTGAGCACCCGTTCACTGATTGTCGCTGCAAGTCTCCCGCGCGCCGGATCTTCCTCCAGTTCCCGAAAATAACGGTCACTGAATGCCGCAAAACGCTCCGGCATGTGGCCGAACCATTTGCGCAGCTCCGGGCTTGGAGCAATCTCCTTCATCCACTCGTCTATTGCAGCCTGCGGTTTCGTAATTCCGCGCGCCCACAGCCTGTCTACCAGTATCCGGTACCCGTCCTCCGGAGCCGCCGGCTCATAAATCCGCTTCAGACATATAGAGTACTGATGTTCATCTAAATTGCGGTAGGAATGCTCCAACATGTAGTCTCCCTCCTGGTATCCATACTGGAACGGACCGTTGTCCAATTGCTGTATCGAAAGTGTGAAAAGCCTCAAATAATCTTTCTGCGTCAGTTGTAAAGTGTGGAAGATTATCAAAGTTTTGAGTATTGTCTATGGATTGCCTCACAGAATTGCAGGTACTTTTTTATTGTTTCGTACTAATAGATTCATTCCATAATAAAGAATCCTCTTATCAATCTCCACTATATTTATTAACGGTTACGGGATAATAGTAAATTTCTATATCTTCATTTATAAAACCTCTGCGTTGAGCAGCCAATAAGGTCTCGTACATATTCCTTCTGCCTACAGGATTATCCGTATGATGATAGATCTTATTTGCCCTTAAACCATGCTCACAAAAGTATTTTACAAAATCAATACCCGTTCTTTAGTTCAATTCCCTCGGCGTCTTCAAATGTTCTTGCCAAGGTAAACCCTTCTGGACAGTCTCGTAAGTCATCAAGATAAACATTTATCATATCGAACCTCATTTCTTCATGAAGTCCTTATTTAGGGAACAGTATCCTCCAGCTTTATGGTAAAAAAAACACTTCGATGAACAAGTGTCTTCAAAAAATTATGTATAATTACCAAAATCCATCCCCTGAATCGAGGAATTCCATTATTTTTTTCTTAACGTTTTTTAAATCGATTGGGTTTAGTTAATTTCCACTATTGCGACTGGTCTTATTTCAGTTTTTCCTGTTTTTGGATAATCCACCTCATACCAAAAAACCTGTCCGCCTTTTAAATTCATCTATTATTTCTTAAATTCCTCAAACCATTTTTGTTGGAGACGGTTATCAGAGTCAATTTTAGCCTTTCCATCAACTACATTCAAACGAGGTACTTTTGATTTATAGGATGATTTTTTACTATTCACATTATTCTTTCATAAAAAAATACTCCTTCATTGGTTTTCCAAACCCAATAAAGGAGTGAATCCGACCTATTTACTAGCCGCTGTTTCAGCCACTCTACGCTTCTGGAAATGACGGATACACGGACGTGCCAGTCCTAGATGTTCACGAAGGGTACTGCCTGTATACTCCGTACGGAACAAGCCACGTGCCGTTGGAGAGATGATGGATAATCTTATAACGTCTTCTATGCAGCAAATTGACGAAAAAATCTCTTCTATTTCATGTCTTTAAATCAGGCAATGACCGAAAAGTACCATCATTAAGAATTCCCGCACTTGTAAATTTTTCACACTTAGCACTCGATTATGTCGATAATTCCGTTTCATTTTAACGAATATCTATAGCACTCATTTTCTCAAGCTCTTTTTGCTGTCTCTTTCGATAAGCCGTTCTTCCCTCAACCCATATGATGAGGTGAATAAGCAAGTACATGGCATACGGAGAGATTCTTCTGTATGTAATAGATAAGTCCAACTCGATAAATACAACGATAGAACTAATTAATACAACGGCTGGGATAATTCCTCCCCAAACCCAAGAACTTCTGCTGGATACATAACTCCCTAGAATCACTAACCCAATCAGAACGATCCACATGATAACCTTGATCCACATGATGCTATTCCCCCCGCTTTTCATTTTTATAATATTCAATGATTTGTTTGGCTGTATCTAAGTCGATTTTGGAATCGACAGCCAGCTTGCTGATAAAGACCGTAAACGGTTCATTCTCTTGCTGATCGCTGATGTTAATTTTTTGGATTAACTTATCGAGCCTCAAACGAACCGTTGGATAGGATACGTCATATATTTTGGCGATTTCCTTGAGAGAACCCGAATGCAGGATGAAATTTTTACTAAAAGCCAGATCCTCATTCTCCAACGACGTTACCCATTGCGGAATTTGATCCTTGTCCATTTCGCTACCTCCCCTTGATGTAACTTTAATAATATTCATTATATATTCAATAAAATTAAAGTCAATACTTAAATAAGTTTAACTTTTATTTATTATAGGGAGGGTGATGGTAAACAAAATGAAAAACCGTCCGGACAACTATCGTCAAACGGTCTTGTGATGTGTAAATCTAAACGTTTGTGAGCAGGGAGAAATGGGTATAGGGGGCTCGACTTGCTATAATGGATTTGTGCAATAAAGCCAAATTTGCCTACAATATAACAAAACTTCTGTTCGGAGGGATTCGATGTCAGACTTAACAAAGGCCATTCTGATCGCAGCACAGGCTCATGACGGACAACTAGACAAAGGAAATAACCCGTACATACTTCACCCACTTCGGTTGCTAACAAAAGCGAGTACAGATAGGATGAGAATTGTAGCAGTGCTTCATGATGTCATTGAGGATACGGACATGACATTCGAAAAATTAAGATATGAAGGATTTGAGGAAGAGATTGTTGAAGCGTCTAGATTGCCTTACAAGACGGCAGCATGAAACATATGATGAATTTATTGACCGTATACAACCTAACACATTAGCCAGTACCGTAAAGCTTCTTGATCTAGAAGATAATAGTGATCTATCACGAATTACGAATCCCTCCGAGGAAGATTACCAGAGAGTTGCGAAATATAATAACGCAATGAATAAGCTTAAACAGAAAGTATAAAATCCTCGATAAACTCGTTGATTTGGGTGGAATGGAGAAAGGCGGTGTGCACCCATCAGTATGGCAACATGGCAACAACCTGAGAAGCCGTTGATAACTAAGACCTTAGTACGAACCTTTCTCGTTCGTGGGACCACACAAACAGATCCACGTCTGATACAAAGGAAGCTAACAGAAGACGTCTTTTCTCAGGACTATAGCCTTCAGGAAGCTTAATACCGCTAAATGTAACATTTGTTATCGTGGCGTCAAAATCATACTTGAATTCCTCCTGTCCGGCATACATAAGCGCGATTTTGCCAGACCAACGCACCGTGAAGTCAATGGAGCCGGTGTTTTTTTCAAAATGAATACGATGATCCGCCGCTGCGTCGTGACCGAGTAAATAAATGCCGAAGGCTCCATCTTCATAATCACGTTCATCTTGCAGTGGAAGCGTATCTACTTCAAACGTAGTATGTGCAAGCTTGGTAAAATCAAGATGGTTAGCTTCCGTGCCGACCAACAGCCCCTTATGCCCCCAAAACGTAGAGGACAATGTAACCGCATGATAGTTATTCCACACGATTTTATGATACCAATCGGGTCTGTCATCCTCTTCCTCTTCCTCTTCTTCCTCGACAATATCATCCGCATCATAGTCTTCAGACTTCAAGTGAAGGTCAAACCAGATGCCGCTATCGGGTTCCAGTCGAGCTTCCCATTCAAATTCTTTAATACTGTGACTGTTCGGCCATGGATTGTCCTTAAAGTAGATTCGATTCATATGAATCTCTCCTTTCAAGAAATGAAGGTATATACAAACATCAATGTACTTGCCGTCAACGCCAGAAACTCTTGTCCACCAAGGAGTCACAAGCAATTAACGTCATCAATTATATTATCCTATTCCCACTCAATCGTTGCAGGTGGTTTCGAAGTAATGTCATAGACGATAATTATTACGTTATTTCATTAATCAATTGTGGCGGGTGAACCAGTTAATTTCAAGGCGTAACGAGCAGTTCATAAACTCTTGTAGCTTGCTTGTACATGAAATCTTCCCGTAGATCAGCAGACTTCAAGAGATTTAGTTAAGTACTTCGTTAATTGTCTTTTTTAATATCGCTGTTTTCGTAAGAATTGTTACTATCTTGACCATACTGATAAAAGGTTGGCTTTCAACTACTACATTGGAGTTAAAGGATGGTTAATATGAAAGATGAATTAAGTATAAGTATCTATTTAGATGAAACGGATACTCCTTTTTCAAGATATTATAGCTTAGATGATGTTCACCTAAGCTCTGATCTTGTAGATTTTATTCTGTCAAAGCTACATAGTGGCAGAATAAAAAACGTAGACTTATTTTTTTTAGGTCAGAATGATTTTGACGAAAATTCATTGCAGGCTGCCACATATAACACTTTTTCTAACATCTTGAACGAAGAGGAATATACATATGCTAAAAATGCCAAAAAGGCTATTGTTTTATTTATGCTTGGTATTATTGTCGGGGTGATATTCTTGAATCTTTCAAGTACTTATGCCTATATTGGAGGAGTTTTAAGCATTGTGTGTTGGGTTTTTATTTGGTCAGGTACAGAAATTTATTTTTTTGAAAATCGGCAAATCAAACAAAAAATTAGAAAATGCAGAAATGTTTTAAATGCGAATGTGTGCAAAAAATAGGGTTCAAGTGAATATTAACACTTATGAAGCTGATTGTAGTCATTATCGGATTGTCAAGCTAAGTGCGACACATGATCCATGAAAGATTCATGAGCAGATTTTCATTAGATCCTCGTTGCCAGGAGGAATAAGGATCAGCAAAGTAGACATCCAGTCCATGAAAGGTTTCTAGGGCACCATAGCAGGCGAATTCTTTCCCTTGATCTGCCGTTTCCATGAGAAAGGTTGATTGAGGGTACTGACCAGCGATCACACCGAAAGCGATCTCCATCGAATGAGCTGTACGGTCTGGCATTTTTGGGCTAGATACATCCGTGTCTTGCGTTCGATGAATGTTTCAGCACAGGCTCGGCTCTTTCCTCGGCTGGATACAACGGTATCCAGTTCCCAGTGTCCGAAATTTAATTCAGAGACTTACCTAGGCGATATTCTATAAGTATTCGCAACCTATTCGATAGCTTGCTTATTTTCAGCTTGGTCACGGTTCCTTTTCCACCTATACAACAATATCAATACCCGACTCATATAACGTCCTCCTAAAATTCTATTTAATTCTATAGTATTGCTATTGAAAGACTAGATATAACTAGAGGCTACCCATTTCTCGATTTTCTAGTAATTTCACCTTTCTTACTTTGCACTTTGAGTGAGGACAAAATATGTGCCTTATGAGTTGTTCAAGCAACTGTTTCTTTTACTTCTGTCCAGCTGTAATCGAGCTATAAGATGCCATCTGGGTAGGCGTGATCATATTGTTCTAAATTGTATTTTTCGATTTCACGAACAATTTTAATGTGAAATGATTGATGTTGGTTGTAAAAAGTGTTAGTCTGTCAACGGTAAACTCAAAAGCTATGCTCTTCAATACATCTAATAATAGTCACAAATTTAGTTATAAAGAAAGGTAATAATATGATAAAAGTTGATAACTTATCCTTCTCATTTCCGCAAAAAGAACTATATAAAAACATTTCATTTACGCTTGAAGAGGCACAACACTGCGCTTTTATAGGAACAAGCGGCAGTGGGAAAAGTACACTGATCGATATACTGATGGATCCAGAAAGATATTTGTTTGATGGCATGTTAGAGATAGACTCAACTTGCAGAATTGGGTATGTAAGTCAGTTCTCACAACCAAACAAAACTAAAGAAATAACCGTTTTTGAATATATAGGAGAAGAATTTATTAAGATACAAAATGAAATAACAGCTATTTGCACCGAAATGGAAACATCATCGGATATTGATTCGTTACTAGAAAAGTATCAATTAGCTTTAGACGCCTTTGATTCAATGGGTGGGGATGATTTTGAAAGCAACATTAATAAGAAACTAAATCTGGCAAACCTCATGAAGCTAAAAGATCTTAGGGTATCCGACCTGAGTGGCGGGGAATTCAAACTTATTCAAGTGATGAAGGAAATGCTTAGTAGTCCAGACTTAATGATTATGGACGAACCAGATGTATTTTTAGACTTTGAAAACCTAAATGCGCTTAAAAATCTTATTAATTCTCACAAAGGAATACTGCTAGTTGTTACACACAACCGATATCTATTGAATCATTGCTTCAACAAAATTATACACCTTGAAAACATGGAGATCCAAGAGTTTGATGGGCGATATATTGATTACAACTTCTCATTGCTTCAAACAAAAATTGAGTTACAAGAACTCACAGTCGCTGAGAATGAAGAAATTGAGAGAAACGAGAACATCATCAATAATCTTAGAGCTATCGCAACTTATAATTCAGAAGCATCTAGAGGGAAAGCTCTAAAAGCTAGAGTTAAATTTCAAGAAAGATTGGAAGCGCGTAGAATTAAAGCGCCATTCGTAGATATTAAGCAACCGAATATCAGTTTCGGTATTGATAATGAAATTGAAGACACCGTTGTTTTAAATGTCAATAATTATAGTGTTGCCTTTGATGAGTTGCTTTTAGAAAATGTTAACTTTGAGATGAAATCTACGGATAAAGTAGCCCTTATCGGTTCAAACGGTACAGGGAAAACGACTTTACTCCGAGAAATCTTTAAAAATAATCATGATTCAATTGAAATAAATGCTGATGTTAAAGTGGCTTATTTATCTCAGCTTCAAGGCGAAGTGCTAAAGGATTCTAATACAATACTAGAAGAATTCATCGATGCCGGGTTTAAAACTTATGAAGAGATAAGATCGTATATTTCAAACTATGGCTTTGAAGGAGAAATCGTTAATCAAAAGATAGAATCTTTATCTGGTGGAGAAAAAAACATGCTTCAATTGGCTAAAGTTTCTGCCAGTAAAGCAAACGTAATGCTTCTTGATGAACCGACAAGCCATTTAGACACCTATACACAAATAGCACTGGAGAAAGCCATTGAAGACTATAAAGGTGCAATTCTCATGATTTCTCATGATTTCTATTCTGTGGTAAATGGTATGGATTATGTTTTAATCATTGACGATAAGACGATTAGAAAAATGAGTATGCGAAAATTTAGAAAGATGATTTATGCTAGTCATTTTGATAGAGACTATTTAGAAACTGAACAAAAGAAAAAATCAGTTGAAATGAAAATAGAATTGGCTTTAAAAGATACTGATTTTGAACTTGCAAAAGTATTGGTTGATGAGCTAGAAGAGCTGATTAAGTTGCTTTAAATCACAACCCTCTGATTGAAAAGTATCAACAAAAAAGACACTGATGAATGAAGTGCTCCCTGTCAAGTAGACAGTCTAAAAAACAAAAATAGTTAGTTTAGATACCTCAGCTCGTATTACCAGAGCTGAGGTATCTTCGTTATGCAGCTCGTCGGTATTCGTTAGAAGACAATCCATCCAAACATTCTGTGTAGCGGTAATTATTGTAGTAGTGAATATATTTGCTAACCTCTGTGAGGACATCTTCATAGGTGTCATACTTTGTAAGATAATAGCTTTCTGACTTGTAGGTAACCCAAAATCGCTCGGATTCTTCGCGTAAGCTCTTTTCAGCGTATCCATCACGAGTTTATTGTTGTTGGAAGGGCTTAATACCCATGAGACAATGGAATTATCATATACATCAATAATGGCGCTCAAATAGGCTTTGCGCCCATTCCCATACTTCAGTTCTGTCACATCTGTACACCATTTTGAAGTAGGAGAATTGGCATCAAAGTTACGGTTCATTACATTTTCAACTACACAGCTTTCACATAACTTGCCCGTTTTCTGCGAATGACCGCCCTGAGCCCAAGAGCGCACATGATTCGGTAATAGCGCTTTTTGTTGTACTTCTTTTTGAGCTTTCGATTTAATTGCGTGCGCATTTAACGATAGCCAAGTATCCCTTTTCGCTTGTCATAACGAAGCTTCACTTCTTTGGCTAAGGCACGGATTTCAAGTTCCATGCTAGAGGGTTTCCATTTTAACCACTTGTAATAGGCAGATCGAGCAACCCCAGCTAACGCACACAACTTCGTAATTGCGTGACCTTTTTCTTTGTTCAGTTCTTGAATCGCTTGATACAAGTTTACTTGTCGAACGAGGGTTAGCGTGTATTTCGTCGCTCGATCTCCGCCAACTTTTTTGCGAAGTTTCCATTATGTGTAGGCTTTAATTCTATCTCATTAGTATACTTGGAAATCCATTTCTTCAAGACACTTCTGCTTGAAATATGATGCTTGTTTATCGCCTCTTCAACGGAGGAGTGACCAGACAACACCTCGTTAACAGCAGCTATTTTCAATTCCTTTGAGTATGTATTCCATGTTTTCGATTCCTTCAACCCGTCCAAACCATCTGCCTTATATTTCCTAATCCATTCTCTAACCGTGTGCGAACTAAGACCTAGCTGTTTTGCCTCATAGTTTGGATTTGACTTGTGCTCAAGGCACAGCCGTACGACATGTAATTTTACTTTTAAAGATGCTGGACTTCTTTTAGACATTAGAAAAACTCCCATCATTGTAGCAGTAGAAGTTTTTGTTTTTTCTACTGTCTACTATGATGGGAGCATATCAGATTCCAGTAGCTTTTTACTGCATTGATTTCTTGATAGCTCTTGCCGTGGACAGTAGTTCACTTATTATTAATAATCTCTCTCAAAACATTTTTGGCCATAACAATCTGTTGAGGATTTTTCTGGGTGAGCAAATAACCATGTAAGTTTTTTTATTTCCCTTTCGATTTTCGGGCTCTCCACGTTGCTCAACGAGTTCTTCGGTATTTCCTTTTCAACATACGGATATGTCCAGTATGGACCTTTGTAACTTCCTCAATTTTGAACTGATCTTTTAATGACCAAAAGGCTTTAACGCTTGTTAATAGCTTGCCATTGTTTTGCGAGAAAGATTCTTGGAGGAACAAAATAACATGAAATTGTTTACTTGAAACTCGAAGTCCGTCACAACAAAAAACCGCCCTTCATTGGATTTTGGGAACCCAATAAACAGCGGTAATTAATAGCTTTCTCAAAAACATTTATCGGTTTAAAACACACCACTTCGGATATTTATCGGTATCCTTACGTTACCTGTAAACACCTTCCAACACCCACAATCCCTTCCCCCGCACTACTCCTTACCCTTTCAACTAACCGTATGCTCCATCCGCAGCTTATCCGCTACCATGGCAATAAATTCCGAGTTAGTAGGCTTAGATTTGGAGATATTAATGGTGTAGCCCTTATGGGGTAAGTAATTTTTCTTCTTGGCTATGTAGTTATCCAATCACTTTATTATCTTACAGTTGAACATTAGTACGCAAAATGGTTTTCCATATTTTATTATATAAAAGAAAAAAAGGTGCAATGCTTTTTCGCATCACACCTTATTAACTAATATACAATTTCTTAGTGTTATTATCCCACGTTACCTTATGCCCAATTCCCTCAGTACACTAACCGGAACGAAGTTCTCATTATCTTTCATAAATCCATTATGTACACTGTTATCCTTGGTAAGAACATCTTTTACTTTTTCCACTTGATCATCATCCTTTATAGTCTCTTTAATTGGCGTAGTTACCACTGCTTTTCTCAATCTCTCCAATTCTGCTTTGACATCTGGAATAAATCTCTTATTGGCCGCAGCAACCGTATTCCCATCTCCCCAAAAGTTAGTTCCCGGACATGACTTGCTTGGAGAGAGTTTACCTATACTCTTACCAGTTTTAAAATCAACAATTTCAACACCTTCTGATGAATACCAGTGATGATAAACAACGTGTTCAGTATCAACAGATAAATCAAACTTATTAGCTAAACAAGCATATAGATGAATTACAGATTGTTTCGGTGTTTCCAAAATGGTATCTCCACCAATATCAAAGTTACCCACGATCTCAGTGCAAATAGCCCCTGTATTAGCCCCTTTTAATCCCTGCTGGAGTGATGTTTAAACTTCTATCTAGCGAGACACCAACTTGACCTGTTTCAAGAACAGAAAAATGCTGTCCAGTTCCAGACCAGCCATTGGTTAAATGTGATGTACGCATACCTTCAAAATACTTGAATGGCTCTTAATTTTTGCTAGTAGTATAGTTTGGACTCCTAGTATGATGTACCTGTAGTGTAGTAATCTTGCGAGTCACGTCTTGTTTATCTAACCAATCTTTAAATTCACTTCTTTCTAGTAATAAAAAAGTTTCCTTGTTGTTTCATAATGATTTTCCTTTCTAAAAATACACTTAATCTACTAATGCTTGTGGATCAATTGTGGATTACCACTGGACAGCCTGTGGATCATTTGTGGAGTACTTTTGAAGAATCCGCTCCCCGCGCGGGTTTTCAAAAAAACTGTTTACAAACACAACATCTTGGGTTATTTTTATCTAACGACAACAATATATGGTAACGAAGGAGGTGGTATCCACTTAAGAAAACAAGTACAAGCAAGGTCTCATCGTCAAAGATGTCGAGTAAGGCATCATCAGTTTTACGTAGCAGTTCTTCTAGTAAAACAGCTAAGTCACTTGCTGGTTCTGTCTTAGCTCAATCACGTGCAGGTCGAAAGTGATTACTACGAAATATAGATAGGGAGGTGATATCATGGCAAAGACCGTAAAGATTCGTATCGGGGGTTCTAAAGCACAGCTTAAGAGCGACCTGAAAAAGTTCGAGAAAGAGGTGACACGGAATCTCGAAAAACAAATCCAACGCGAGGTAAATAAACTTAAGTAGTACAAGCCTTCATAACCTTCATTGTCTCCTCCTCCAGATGGCACGGGTAGCATTTGGGGGAGCCTTTCTAGACATCAAAAAAGCCACTTCGCAGGGAAGTGACTTGAATGTTGCGCTATTGACTTTTCAAAATATAAATCATACCATTATTCAATAAAACGTTATGTAATTGTTAGTTCATTAACCTTGAAGAACATGTTAATAAACGGCTTATTATTGCTTAAGTATTGAAATTCGTACTTGTTATAGAAGCCCACTGCATTAGGCAAAGACTCGACGCTGAGAAATATGCAACCTGATAGTCTAGCTATTTCAGTTACTATTTCTAATACAGAAAGAAGTAAATATTCACCAAAACCATTTTTTCTATAGCGGGAGTCGACTCCGAGATAATGGAGCTTTACGGCGGGATAAAATTTATAGGAAGGAACATATACTTTATGTTTTATTCGCTTGGATTTTCCTATTTGCATCATATCGTTATACAAAGTGAAGTACCCGACTAAATTCCCTTCTTCATTGAAGTATAGTCGGGTACTCGCTAGGTTAAGTAGATGAAGGTTTAAGGCTTCTTCTGTGAGAAATTTCCTAACTGTTACTTCATCATCACACTGAAACTGTTCAAGAAGACTTTGGTCGCCTTCCTGAATGTATCTAGATGTAAGCATGAAAATCCTACTTTCTCTTTTTCTTAAAATCCTCCATCATTTGGCGCATTTTGTCCATGCCAACACTTTCCGTTTTTTTCATCTGTGACGCATAATTTTCAAATTTCTGTGCTTCCCGATCATCTTTAAAAGTGGCCTTTGTCGGTCGAATTGGTTTGATTTGGGCTACACTCATTTTATCTTCCTCCTTGTTCTCAGTCATCGTACACACCTCCGTAAGTAATTAGTACTTAGTAAAAAGTGTATACCTGATTGAAAAACTTAATACCTCTAACAATTTGTTATCGCTGGGTATTTTATCTATATCTCTTATAATATATCATGTAGAAAATACAATGAAAACATCTGTGGATAAAACTGTGGATGGATCTGTGGATAACTAGAAAGTATCCACAGATTAATATGATTAATGCATGTTTTTTCTTTTATTTGGTAAAAAAGGTTATGCGCGAGAATAATTCACTAGAGACGATTATAAGTTTTTATAAAAAATATCTTAGAAGAAGCACTTATTTGTTATTGTTATTATTACTCTTCCTTACCCTCACCCTTAGCCTGTAGCTATATTTTTCTTCACCTGTTTTGGCAATGGAAGTTGAAGTCGCCCGTAATTATCAACCAAACTAAAAAACTCATTGCCAATATAGAAAAACGTACCGCCCACCATGAATCCCAAGCCACCAGTAAGCCCCAACAACATATCAACACGATAGAGTACATCTATTACACACATGAGAAACTTCTTGAATATACCCCAGAAAGTCTCAGCAGTTATTAGGACATGCAATCCATTGCTTAATCCCCTGTTCATAAGTTGCTACAACCAGCATTCCGTTTACTAATGAATACTTTTCAGCAACTAAATCAAATAAAAAAACCTTGCCCATTGCTGCAGGAACAGCGGACAAAGCTTCTATTTCTTCTTTGATTAATCCATCTTCAGGAAATATTTGGAGCACCTACTTTATCAAGTAAATAATATATCTGTCCGCTTGCTGTTGGCATAACAATAACATCGTCGCCAACATGTAAATTAACTCGTATATTCGTGAAGAATTTACCAAATTATCAGCATCAAATATAATATCTGTCCCAAGAGAAAGCTTGATATTGGGCATAATATTGATTACCTTTGCAACAGCAATTTCTTCTGGTGTTTTATTGTCTCTGTCTTTAAATAATTTTGCAAACTGCAAACTGCAATCCCCAATCTTCCAATTATCTCACCTTCCAAATTGTACAGTTACTTTATGTATTCCATTACTCTCACTATGAAGTGCTGTCTTGATTAAGTATCTTCCTATGATGCCTGTAATTGACTCATTAATTTCAATCAAGCGTCCCGCTTTAATAGCTTAACTGATAAACCACTCACTTATGCACATACCGGTATCTAATAAGCTTTTCGTTATAACGGAGTTGCGATAATCGTGGAAGCGTGAGATTCCGAATTGTCCTAAAACACGTTTTATATCATCTGTAGACAATGTTTTTTTAGTTTTGCGGATTATCTTTGAATTTTCAATCTTCTCACATGGATTCTTGACTATATCATGATCTATACAGTGAAGCCAGTTAAAGAATACTTTAATATTACGTACATAATTAGCCACCGTAACCGTAGAAACTTGCTTTTTATTGTCTGTACGATTCTGAGGAAAATTACTCATAGTGGAGTTCACTTCACTAACCACCGAATATTTACCACGTTCTTGGATGTATTTAATGTAATTTCTTATTTGACCTGATTAAACCTTCTGAACATCTTCAATCTGAAATTGGTCTTGTAGGTACACGCCAAACAATTTCAAGGTCTGTTCGTAGCTTCTCATAGTTTTTTTAGCTAAGTTACGAGAAGAGCAATAAAGCATAAAATTATCAATCTGAAATTCAAAATCAGTCATAAAAAAATCATTCCTCCATTGGATTATTTCGCACCCAATAAAGGAATGAATTTATACGTTACCCAAGAAAGTATTTATTGGTCTAAAACAGCCCAAAAAGATATTTATAGGCAAAATTGTTTTAGAGAGATTATCGTAAAAATCCCATAATCCCTTACCACTTACTGCCCCTAACCCTTTCAACTAACCTTATGCTCAATCCGCAGCTTATCAGCTACCATGGCAATAAATTCCGAGTTAGTAGGCTTAGATTTGGAGATATTAATGGTGTAGCCGAATAGATGGCTGATGGAATCAATGTTGCCACGGGTCCAAGCCACTTCAATCGCATGACGAATCGCGCGTTCTACGCGTGAAGGGGTGGTCTTGAATTTCTCTGCAATGGCTGGATAGAGCGTTTTCGTAATCGCACCAAGGATCTCGATATTGTTATATACCATGGTGATCGCTTCGCGCAGATACTGATAGCCTTTGATATGTGCTGGAACACCGATTTCATGGATAATCGAAGTAATGTTAGCATCAAGGTTCTTGCCCTTCGTAAGCGGCACTACATTCGATCTGGACGTCGACGAATAGTTGTACATGTTGGAGGATGAGCTCATGCTGCCTTGGACTCCGACAAGCTGACGTACACGATTTGCCAGGACCTCCATATCGAACGGTTTCAAAATATAATAGGATGCACCAAGCTGTACAGCTCTTTGAGTGATGTTCTCCTGACCAAAAGCGGTCAGCATGATGATCTTCGGTTGAGGATTCAGATCCATATCACGCAGACGTTCCAAGACTCCTAGACCGTCTAAATGTGGCATGATGATATCAAGAATAAGGACATCGGGAACTTTACGCGCTTCGCTAAGCATTTGAAGCACTTCTTCACCATTGTAGGCGATACCCGTTACGGTCATATCTTCTTGTTCAGAAATGTATTCGGAAAGCAAATTCGTAAATTCCCTGTTATCATCGGCCAACAACACTTCAATATTCTGCACTGGCTACTTCCTCCTTAATTATATCTGCTATTCGAAAATAACATTTTTTTCTTGTCTTATAACATTTTCGACATGGACATTGAATTCCCTTCTGTCGAAAATTATTTTTCTTTATTTTTTTTCTGGCATGGATTATAATTAAATATTTTATTTCAAAGTTCGATGATCTTCGTAATCCTTCGACAAAAAAATCTTAAGGCTAAACCGCCTTAAGATTTATTGGATACCTATTCTCCTGTAGGGTTACACCAGAGTCCTTAAGCATCCATTCGATAAAGCAACCGTAACCGGACTTAGGATCATTTACAAATACATGAGTGACTGCACCGATGAGCCGTCCATTCTGAACAATGGGGCTACCGCTCATCCCTTGAACGATACCGCCTGTCTTATCGATAAGTCGCGGATCTGTAATACGAATTACCATTCCCTTAGTCGCGGGCGTCTGCTGATGTGCCACATGAATGATCTCAACATTAAATCGCTCAACCTGCTGCCCATCTACAACCGTAAGAATCTCAGCAGGACCTTCCTTGACTTGATTGCTCATCGCCACAGGAATGGGTTCTTTATAAAGACTATGCTCGGGATTGCGGCTCATTTTGCCGAAGATGCCAAAGTCTGTGTTGCTCTCAACATTTCCAAGCACTTGGCTTTCTTTCAAAAAATGTGCTCGTTTCTCACCCGGATCGCCATCCTGGCTTTTAGATATCGAAGTTACACTGGACTGAACAATATGACCGCTGCCGACAACAATAGGTGTTCCTGTATTCATGTCCGTAATCACATGTCCCAAAGCTCCATATACACCTTGTTTTGGAGCATAAAAAGTTAACGTGCCGACACCCGCTGCAGAATCTCGAATGTACAGGCCTAATCTCCATACTTTGTCATTAATATCATACGCGGGTTTTAGCTTGGCTGTATGCTCTTTCCCAGCGCGTTTAAAGACAATGGTCAGAGGATTATTCGCTTTTCCGGCACGATCCACAAGCTTGGCCACCTTAGATAATTCGTCCAACTTCTCTCCATCAATGGAGATCATCAAATCACCTGGCACCAAACCGCTGATTTCTCCTGGGGAAACCTTAGATTTCTCGGATACTTCAATCAGATGATGTCCTACAACCAGAACACCTGCTGATTTCACTTTCACTCCGATCGTTTGACCTCCCGGGATCACCTTTAGTTCCGGTTTCATTCCTTGCGCAGTCACCTTCGCAGGTTCACCGTTCAGTGGTGCGGCAAAACTTTGGTGGGTTCCCGTTATGCCCGATAAACTAAGAAAGAAGGCAAATAAAAGGCCTGGCATTAACTTCCTGAGGTTAGGCTTCAATGGCTGTCACGCTCCCTTTTGCTTCTTTCGCTTGACGAAAAAGGTGGTCGCCAATTGCGTACCTATAAGATAACCTTGCCCCCAGGCTTTTATTACTGTCAATCATTGTTCCGCTTAGCTTGTTGCAGCCTTGCTGGCCTCAGCCAGATTAAGCATTTCCTGCGAGTGGTGCAATGTTTTTTCGGTAATTTCCACCCCACCCAGCATTCGGGCCAGCTCCATTACACGTCCATCATTCGAGAGCGATTCCACTTCAGTCATCGTTCTTCCATCCTCAACCTTTTTGCGGATTAAGTACTGATGGTCAGCCATACAAGCCACCTGAGGTAAGTGCGTAATGGAAAACACCTGACACGTAGAGGACAGCTTATACAGCTTAACTGCAATGGATTGAGCAGCTCGACCGCTCACACCGGTATCCACCTCATCAAAGATCAGAACTGGAATCGCATCATGGCGCGCAAAAATACTCTTCATTGCCAACATAATACGCGACAACTCACCACCCGAGGCAATTTTGCCAAGAGGTCTCAGCGGTTCGCCAGGGTTAGGGGAAATCATGAATTCCGCGCTGTCTATCCCTTGTCTTGTAAGGCGAATACGCCGATCATTGTATTCGACTCCACGTGGGTCCTCCAGCGTGTCCAATTTAACCTGCAGCGAGGTTCTTTCCATTTGAAGGTCTTTAAGCTCACCCTCCACTTGAGTAGCTAAATCAGCTGCACAAAGCTTCCGTGCTTCACTTAGTTCATTAGCTGCCTCCATCAGTACAGACAGTAGGGCATCGCGTTTAGTGGTGAGTTTCTCCAGATATTCGTCTTTATTCTCAAGCAAATCAGTCTCACGATGAATTTGTTCATAATAAGCCAGAATCTGTTCAACGCTCTCACCATATTTACGGCGAAGTCCGGTAATCAAATCGAGGCGATTCTCGATTTCTTCGAGTCGCTGTGGGTTGAACTCGATCTCTTCTCGGTAATCCCGAAGCTGAAATGCAGCATCCTCCAGCTGATAATAGGAGGACTGTAACTGCTCAAGCACGGATCTAAGACCCTTTTCATCGTAACGAACAGCGTCTTCAAGTCTGGAAATTACATTCCCTATGGATTCCAAGCCTTGTCTATCGTAGAGGAGCTCATAAGCACCTGATACAGAATCCATCATTTTCTCACTGTGGGATAGTTTGACCCGTTCCTCAGCAAGTAATTCATCTTCTCCCAGTTTTAATCCGGCAGATGAAATTTCTTCTAGCTGAAAACGGTATAAATCAAGCATTTGATAAGCCTTCTGGCTGGATTCCTGCAGCTCTCGCAGTTCTTTCTCCACCTTCGCAAATGCTGAATACTTTTCCTGATAAACCGCCTTAAGCGGCCCGATAATAAGTTCTCCATATGTATCCAGCAGTCCCAGATGCCGTTCTGCCTTCAATAAGTTTTGGTGCTCATGCTGTCCATGAATATTAACTAATTGCTCGCCGATTTCACGAAGCATAGTAAGATTGACCATCTGTCCGTTTACACGCGATGTGCTTTTACCTTGAGAGGTAATCTCGCGGCGTATGATAAGATGCTCTTCACGCTGGGCCTGGATGCCAAGACGCTCCAAAGTATCCCAGACGGGATGACTGCTGGGAAGACTGAAGAGCGCTTCCATCTCTGCTTTTTCACAACCGTAACGAATAGAATCCGCGGAGCCGCGGCCACCTGCAATCAGTCCAAGCGCATCAATAATAATGGATTTACCTGCCCCAGTCTCCCCTGTAAGCACATGGAAGCCGGGATAAAAATGCACATCTACCGCCTCAACGACGGCTAGATTGCGGATAGACAAGGTTTCTAACACTAATAGAGCACCTCCGAGAAGATGATAGGGATTTGATAGAATGAAATCAATACTTTCTTATATTTTATGAAATGTAACCCATGATTTGTGAAATTACGGCCTTACTGTCCTCAGGCTGGCGGCAAATAATAAGAATGGTATCATCACCAGAGAGGGTCCCCATGATTTGTGGCCAGTCAATATTATCAATTAAGGCTGCGACTGAATTAGCCGTACCCGGTAAGCATTTCATCACCACAAGATTAGCCGAGGAATCGATCTGCACAAAATTATCCACCAGAACGCGCTTCAGTTTCTGTATTGGATTGTACCGCTGATCGGTTGGAAGCGAATATTTGTATCTTCCATCATCCATAGGAACCTTGATGAGCAGTAGCTCTTTAATGTCTCGAGAAACGGTAGCTTGAGTAACCTGGAAACCAGATTCACGCAAGGCTTCAACTAGCTCGTCCTGTGTCTCGATATCCTTTTGCGTAATAATCTCACGTATCTTAATATGTCGTTGACCCTTCATTGTTGCCTCCTAAAAGTTTTGTAAGCGATGCTCCCCGAATTGCTTCGGCAAAACTACTTCGGAAGCATACACCTAATTAAATATGGACTCAGTTTGATTCTCCGTCATCTCTGCCAAGCTTAATCACTTGAATGGATCCCGCCGCAACATTAACATACAAAACTCCGCTACATTCCGGATAAATCAGCAAGTACGGAAGCAAGGTATCTCGTAAGCCACTGCCTGTGAAATCCAAAGGTTTGCGTGGTCTGGAAAGGATGACCAAATATATCGATCCTTCCTCCTTAGTCGCCACATAATCTATAAATAACCGGCTATACATCTGCGCTCCGTTTACGTTGAAGGACAATGGGATCTTGAGCTTCCCTCCAACGACCTCATACCCTTCATCCTCTAGTATGTCTATAGATGGGTGAGGAATAATCACTTTATTAAACGGGATCTGATCCTTCATGAAAGAACGCGGAGAACTTTGCAGCCATATATATATCCGATAAATTATAAAAATCGATAATGCTACTCCTATAAACGCCATAACGACCTTGTCAGAGCTACCCGCCACTATCAATCACCTCGGTGATTTATTCGCGTGAAGCCATGCTAAATCCTTCTTCTGAGCGGTCTTTTTAGGAGCTTTCCGCATAATTGATCTTATTGACTTGACCATATGGAAAAAGAAACTCACCGGCGCGATGAGTTTCCATGAATTGAATTTACATTAAAAGTACCCGTAGCTTGCTTAACCACTTCATCCGCTAGGGATGGGAAATCCTCCACTAGGATGACTGATGAAACAGCATCTGACGGCTGTAATACTTCTTCATCTTCTGCCACTTCTGGCATTAGTCTCCAGTGAGCAAGAAACTCAATATTGCCTTCCCCACCTGTAATCGGTGAAAAGGTTAAGCCCTGTAGCTGGTAGCCAAGCTCTGCAGCCATAGTCAGTACATTAATCAATACCTCTTTATGGACGGCAGAGTCACGAATCACACCTGATTTACCAACCTTCTCCCGTCCTGCCTCAAACTGTGGCTTGATCAGCGCAGCAATATCCGCCGGGCGCTTAAGCAAGGCTTTGAGCGGTGGAAGAATTATTTTTAGGGATATAAAAGAAACATCAATACTCGCGAAGTCTGGAATCGGCCCCACCAAATCCGGAGGTGTCATATATCGGAAATTCGTTCGTTCCATGACACTAACGCGTTCATCATTACGCAGCGACCAATCCAGCTGATTATAGCCAACATCAATCGCGTACACATGGCTCACTCCATTCTGAAGCGCACAATCCGTGAAGCCTCCAGTAGAAGCACCGATGTCCAGCATGGTTCGTCCCGTAAGATCAATATTAAATTGGCGAAGAGCCTTTTCCAGCTTTAGGCCCCCACGACTGACATAAGGATGCACAGAGCCTTTAACCTTAAGGGTAGCCTCCCGTGACACCTTCATACCAGCCTTTTCAATGCGTTCCTCATCCGCGAGCACCAGCCCTGCCATAATGGCTGCTTTTGCCTTTTCACGGCTTTCATAAAAACCTTGCTCAACAAGCAGTACATCTATCCGTTCTTTACGGTGTTCCATGGTCATCTCCCGATCGTTCAAAGGGTTACTAATTTCCGGTCTCCACTTAGGAAGACGAAGTTGTTTTGTAATTATAAGCACTTAAAGCCATCATGGACTTGATACGTGCACATAGCGCTTCTACAGTAAGGCCTGTTTCTTGGCGCTGTTCCTTAATGGAGCCGTGCTCCACAAAGATGTCGGGTACACCCATCAGATGTACACGAGCGTCATAAATTTCATGCTCCGAGTAAAATTCCAACACTGCACTGCCGAGACTTCCCGCCTGACTTGCTTCTTCAATGACTACGATGCTGGTTCCAGCATGAGCCAAATCAAGCAGCATGGAGTTGTCGAGTGGCTTCAGGAAACGCGCATTCACGACGCCCACCTGGATTCCTTCCCGCTTCAACAAATCAGCGGCTTCTTCAGCCACTTGAACCATAGGTCCACAGGCCACAACAGCATAACCTTCCCCGGTACGCAGTCGTTCCCATGATCCGATTGGAATAGTATGCAGCTCTGGATCCATTGCCACACCTGTACCGTTAATACGCGGATAGCGGTAAGCAATCGGACCGTCATTATATTCAAGCGCCGTCTTCATCATATGACGCAGCTCATTTTCGTCTTTTGGCATCATCATCACCATATTTGGAATATGGCGCATAAAAGCAACATCGTACACACCCTGATGAGTCTCACCATCGGCACCCACAAACCCAGCGCGATCAATGGCGAACATAACATTCGCATTATGACGGCAAATATCATGGACGATCTGATCATAAGCACGCTGCATGAAGGTAGAATACACCGCATATACCGGCTTCATACCTTCCATAGCCAAAGCTGCACACAACGTAGCCGCATGCTGCTCCGCAATCCCGACATCAATCATACGATCCGGAAATTCCTTAGCAAAAGGAAATAAGCCCGAGCCTCCTGGCATCGCAGGCGTAACTGCAATCAGACGCGAATCTTCCCGACCCAGTTCGATCAGCGTCTCGCCGAACACTTCCGTGTACATTGGAGGACCCACAGCTTTAAGCGCCTGACCCGACTCAATTTTGTAAGGGGAAATGGCATGCGATTTATAGAAATCGGTCTCAGCCGGTTTGTAGCCCTTGCCTTTGGTCGTTAGTACATGCACCAGCACAGGACCCGCCACATTATCCGCTTGATGGAAGGTATCAATCATCTTCTCCAGATCATGACCATCTACTGGTCCAAGATAAGTAAAGCCGAGCTCATCAAAAAGAACACCCGGTACCATCATATATTTAAGACTGTCCTTCACCCACTCAACCGTTTTGGCCAAGCGGCCCCCGATAGCTGGAATTTTTTTAAGCAGCCCTTCAACCTCGTCTTTGGCACGTAGATAATGACGGTCTGAACGAATTTTGCTTAAATAATTGTGCATTGCCCCTACATTAGGAGCAATCGACATTTCATTATCGTTCAAAATAACCATCAGCTTACGCTTCTCATGACCAATATGGTTAAGTGCTTCAAACGCCATCCCGCCAGTAAGAGCACCGTCACCAATCACGGCAATAACCTTATTGTCTTCACCCTTGAGATCGCGGGCCATGGCCATCCCCATCGCTGCGGACAAGGAGGTGCTACTATGTCCGGCTTCCCAGACATCATGTTCGCTTTCAGAGCGCTTGACGAAGCCGCACAAGCCCTGATATTTACGCAGGGTATCGAAGCGGTCTTGGCGACCGGTCAGTATCTTGTGGACATAGGACTGGTGCCCAACGTCGTAAATCATTTTATCCCGAGGGCTGTTATAGCAATAATGCAAAGCCAAAGTGAGCTCCACGACCCCCAGATTGGATCCAAGGTGTCCACCAGTTGCTGTAAGCTTCTCAATTAGAAATCGACGGATTTCCTCCGCTAGGGTAGTTAATTCATCGATTGACAGTGATTTCAGTTGCTCAGGATCATTTATTTGTGGAAGCAGCACGTATAGTTCCCCGCTTTCCTTGATGTTGTAAATTTTATAAAACCCATTATAACACAAACGAAACGGCTGTCGAAATACAGCCGTTTCGAAAGTTCATAATTAGTGATCACGTGCCATTAAATAATCTGCAATTTCCAGCAGGCGCTGGTTGTCGTGAAAGCCGCCGTTCAGCACAGCATTACGCGCTTTTTCTGTAAGTTGCTTCACTTCTTCACGCGATGCTTCGAGGCCAATAAAATAAGGATAGGTTACTTTATGCTGCTTGACATCACTGCCTGTTTTTTTACCAAGTTTACCTTCGTCTCCAACCAGATCTAGAATATCATCCTGGATCTGAAAAGCGAGTCCAATGGCTGTTCCAAATTCATGTAAAGCTTCAAGTTGCTGCTCGTTAGCACCTGCAATACGGCCGCCAGCTAAAAGCGAAAAGATAATCAAATCCCCTGTCTTATGCAGATGAATGTACTTCAGCTGTGCATGATCGGTTAGACCCTGCTCGCCTTCCATATCTGCAATCTGACCGCCGACCATGCCGCGTGGACCTGCCATTTCCGCCAGATCCTCTACGATGGATAGTGCACTTTCTGCTGGAACTCCAAATTTACGCGAGGCTTGTACCACACTGTAAAATGCATGGGTCAGAAGCGCATCACCCGCTAGGATCGCTGTCGCTTCCCCAAAGACTTTATGATTTGTCAGCTTTCCTCGCCGATAATCATCATTATCCATTGCAGGTAAATCATCATGAATTAACGAGTAGGTATGTACCATCTCAACTGCAGCAGCGACAGGTAAGGCAGCCTCTCGACTTCCTCCCAGTGCCTCACATGCGATAATCACCAGCAGTGGCCGGAGGCGTTTGCCGCCAGCCATAAGTGAATACTTCATCGCTTGCTGCAAATTCTCTGGAACCTTCCATTGCGTGGGGAGAATTGCCTCTAGTTCATGTGAGACTAGATCGCCTAAGATCGCGATGTAATCCTCCAGCGGCTGCCGAAGTGTTTCTCCTTCAGAGTTTCTCTCAAGATCATGCTCAAAGCGAGTCATCGGCGTCCCCTTCCAGACGTGCACCAAACGGCTTCTTACGCAGTTCTCCGTCCTCTAGGGTAATCATTTCGATCTTACGCTCTACCTGCTCAAGCTTGCTGCCGCAAAGCTGAGATAACTTCATGCCTTGCTGAAATAAATCGATGGCCTTCTCAAGGGGAACGTCGCCGTGTTCAAGCTCACGTACGATTTCCTCCAGCCGGTCCATGGCGCCTTCAAAATCAAGTTCCGCTTCCTTCGTCATCGTCTTTGCCATCCTCCTTCATTCCCCATACCTGGCAGTTCAGCTGTCCGTCATTCATCTTTATCACTACAAGATCGCCAAGCTGCACTAAGGTCAGCGATTTGATTAAATGTTCTTCTGCCTCGTCATAGACTAAGCTGTAGCCTCTCGACATCACTTTAAGAGGGCTTAGCGCATCCAGATGACGAATCTCTGCTACATAGCGAGATCGCTTCTCCTGCAGGCGAGCCAGCATGGCGCCCATCAGCTCACGGCGCATACTGTCCGTGCGCTGACGCGCAGCGGCAACACTGCCGTGCGGATGGAATCGCTGCAGACTATGATGCAGCACAGCTTTGCGCTCGCGGGAACGGCTGAGCCGTGCATCCGCAGAGCGATGGAGCCGCTCACGCAGCTGGTCCAGCCGCTGCGTGTGTTGCATCAGCGAGCGGCGCGGGCCTGCCAGCGCCAGCGAGCGTTCCAGCCCCGCGTGACGCTCGCGTCCGCGCTGGGCGCGTCTTTGCAGCGCCTGGCGCAGCCGCTGCTGCTGTTGGCGAAGCTGCGCAGCAAGCTCGCCGGCGTGTGGCACGGCCAGCTCAGCGGCCGCTGTGGGCGTAGCCGCGCGGAGGTCGGCGGCGAAATCGGCAATCGTGAAGTCGGTCTCGTGGCCAACGGCCGAGATGACCGGAATCCTCGATGCCGATATCGCTCGCGCGACTTCCTCCTCATTGAACGCCCACAGCTCCTCGAGCGAACCGCCGCCGCGGCCGACGATAAGCACGTCGGCCTCACCCATGCGGTTCAGCGCTCCAATCGCCTTCACGATCGAAGGCGCGGCGCCTTTACCTTGTACCAGTACGGGATAGATTACAATAGCCACCTGCGGAAACCGCCGCTGGAGTGTAATCACGATATCCCTCACAGCTGCACCAGTCGGTGAGGTAATCACTCCGATGCACTGCGGAAAGCGAGGCAAGGAGCGTTTACGCGCTTCTGCAAAAAGCCCCTCTTGCTCAAGCTTGCTCTTCAGCTGCTCATAGGCTAAATACAGACTACCAATTCCATCAGGTTGCATATGTGTGGCATAGAACTGGTACTGCCCGTCCCGTTCATATACGGTCACATTACCTCTAGCGATAACCCGAGCACCTTCCTTCGGAATAAAGGGTAGGCGCTGATTATGAGAAGCGAACATAATCGCCTTGATACGGCTGCTCTCATCCTTTAGCGTGAAATACATATGACCGCTACCGTGATGCGTAAAGTTGGAAATCTCTCCGCGAATCCATACATCCGAAAGTAAAGTATCCGAGTCTAGCTTCATGCGGATGTAACGGTTGAGTTCTTTTATCGAATAAACCTGCCGCTCTGCCGCCATGAATCCTACCCCTATTCCAAGCCGTGACGGCGTTTAGCCGCAATCAGCGTGTTGCTCATTAGCATTGTAATGGTCATCGGTCCAACCCCACCCGGAACAGGTGTGATGTATCCGGCAACTTCTCTTGCACTATCATAATCAACGTCACCCGCGAGCTTACCGTTATCCAAACGGTTCATACCCACATCAATGACAACAGCACCTGGTTTCACATACGAAGCGTCAATGAAATTCGCGCGTCCGATCGCAACGACCAGAATATCCGCTTGACGGCTAATCTCTTGCATATTAGCTGTACGCGAGTGACACATCGTTACAGTAGCATTCTCACGTTGCAGTAACAAAGATACTGGCTTGCCTACAATATTGCTGCGGCCAATGACCACGGCATGTTTACCTGCCATCCCTGTTCCTGTACGTTTGATCAGTTCAATTACACCTGCAGGTGTACAAGGAAGCAGACTGTCAGCACCAATCACTAGGTTACCTACATTTACAGGGTGGAAGCCGTCAACGTCTTTCTCCACGGAGATTGCATCAATGACAGCTTTTTCCTCAATATGCTTAGGCAACGGTAGTTGAACCAGAATCCCGTCAATATCATCGCGTCCATTAAGCTGCGCTACGAGAGCCAGCAATTCTTCCTGAGTAGTAGACTCATCCAGTTTATGCACTTCAGAATGGAAACCAAGGCTGATACAGGATTTCTCCTTGTTGCGAACATAAACTTGTGATCCTGGATCTTCACCTACTAGAATTACTGCCAGACCGGGCTTCACGCCGCGTTTCGCCAGTTCAGCAACCTCGTGGGCAATACTAATACGAATTTCCTCAGATACTTGTTTACCACTGATGATTGCTGCTGTCATGATAGTCTCTCCCCTTTTATATACTTTGTATAAAAAAATTAAGAATGGTCAGCTTTAAGTGTATCTATCTCTTGGATCATCTTGCCAAGAACTCCGTTTACAAACTTACCAGAATCATCCGTTCCAAAATGCTTGGCCAAATCTATGGCCTCATTCACTGCCACTTTCGCCGGAACATCATTTGCGAACACCATTTCGTACGCCGCAAGACGTAAAATCTGACGATCCACACGTGACAAACGGCTCATTTGCCAGCCCTTCAAGTAATGTTCAAGCATATCGTCAATCGCGACTTTGTGTTCCCATACACCATTTACATGCTCCACCACATAGTGCTTGAGCTGAATTTCGTCCGTGATTACACGTTCGGTTTCATTCTCTTCTGAAGCTTCCTCAAGTAGCATTTCTACGGCTTCCGCGCTTTCTACATCGTTCATTTCCATCTGATACAAGCTTTGGACAATAATCTCTCTCGCTATACGTCTTTTCATGTGTTCCTCCTAAAATCTTATATCGCATTAACATGTTCACTTAAACTTTTACAACGTCGGGCAACTATAAATTTATCTTCACACCTATTGTGTGATAATCATTCGGACTTTAATTGCATCGCCTACAATTATTTTAAGCCCAAATCCTTTGAATTCTATCCCTAATCTCTAGAGGATTATCGTCCTTTAAAGATAACTTTTTAATAAAAAAACCGCAAAGCCTTTCCTCCAGGGGCAATGGACAACACAAACTTACGGCTTCCTGCTCCGGGAAAAAGACTATCGCGGTTCACTTGAAGGGACGCCAGCGTCCGGACAGACGCGTAATCAGCTCCTGCCACTGAAACAGGGGAGCCTCTGCGTTATCCTTTCTTTTGCCGAACGTATATCCGATGAACACTACCAGTGCAAAGAACAACATATCCCAAAAACCGCAAATTAAATATATCAAACCTAGAACAATGCCGAAAGTCACTCCGGCGATTCTACCCCCGTGACTTTCCCATACTTCTTTCCAAGACATAAGGGAAATCCACCTCTATTCCACTCGACTTTTGAAGCTTGGAGACTGCGTGAGGTTAGCAATATATACAGACACATCAGCAACCGGAATACCGGTTGTCTCCTGCACAAAATCATGCACCTGACGTTGCACTTCTGTGGTTAGTAGCGGCAATGAATGTTCACCATCCACTACTGCGCGAATTGTAATTTCAAGGCCAGCCTGAGAAACGCGAATACGCGACTTGAGATCTCTGATTCCCTTTACTTTACCGGCAGCCTTCAGACTCAGATTCTCAATGGTCTCCACTGAAATCTGGATATCCCCATACTCTGTACGCTGATCAACAGAAGGTAAAGAAGCGCGATCACGACGCAGAGAGATGTAAAAAAATCGGATGCTCAGAAGGAACAAGACAACTGCCACTATAATTGCAGTAATATAAGCTGCTGGTCCATTCTCAATCTCCAAAGTTTTAGGAATAGCACCGCTCAAGAGGAGGATGGCAATAACAGATAGTATTCCGATACTTAAGCTGTAGACAAACAGCAAAAGTCTGTCCAAAATTTTTGCCACGAGTCTCATAACCTCCTTAAATTAGAGTAAACCCTCGACTTTGCTGTCGGGGGTTTATGGAAGAACGACGACTGTTATTTCACGCGAAGAACCGTTTCAGCTTCCTCGTTCTTGTCTACAGTGTTGTTGTTCTTGAATTGTACATCATGAATATGCACATTCACTTCCACAACAGTTAGACCAGTCATAGTCTCGATAGAACGCTTAACATTACGCTGAATTTCAGCAGCCACTTCAGGAAGACGATTACCATATTCAATGATTACAGAAACATCCACCGCAGCTTCGCGTTGTCCAACCTCTACTTTAACTCCTTTGGACAAGTTCTTACGTCCGAGAAGCTCAACAATACCTCCGGCGAAACCGCCGCTCATGCCAGCTACACCTTTAACCTCAACGGTCGCCAAACCTGCAATAACCTCGATCACTTCAGGAGCAATCTGGATCTCACCGATTTCTGTCCGTTCGTATTCTGTCGGCAATGTACTCATTTTAGACTTCACACCTTTCAACAAAGATTCTCATAATTTCAAGCGTAAAGCACGTCTCTTATTAAACATACTATATCATTTGACGAACTTTATGACAAACAAAGCGAAGTCGTCCTAAATTTCATACTCTTCCAGAAACTTGATGTCAAAATTACCATCCAAAAATACAGGATGCTCCAACAGTTTCTGATGGAATGGGATCGTAGTATGTATTCCCTCCACCGCAAATTCGGCCAAAGCGCGCTTCATCTTCGCAACCGCTTCCTGACGTGTAGGAGCCCATACAATCAGCTTTGCAATCATAGAATCATAGAAAGGGGAAATCGTATAACCAGGGTACGCTGCACTGTCTACACGAACACCGAGACCTCCAGGTGGCAAATAAAAGCCAATCTTGCCTGGTGAAGGCATAAAATTACGCTCTGGATCTTCCGCATTGATACGGCATTCAATCGACCAGCCATTAATCACGATATCTTCCTGTGTAAATGACAAAGGATTTCCTTCTGCAACCGAAATCATTTCCTTGATCAAATCCACACCCGTAACCATTTCTGTTACCGGATGCTCTACCTGAATACGAGTATTCATCTCCATGAAGTAGAAATGTCCATCCGGTCCAAGCAGGAATTCAAGCGTTCCCGCTCCCGAATAATTTACGGCAAGAGCTGCTCGAACTGCAGCATTACCCATCGCTTCACGAATATCCGGTGTGAGTACAGCACAAGGCGCCTCTTCAATCAGCTTCTGGCGACGACGCTGCACGGAACAGTCGCGTTCACCTAAATGCACTACATTGCCATGCTTATCTGCAATAATCTGGATCTCTACGTGCTTCATGCCTGTAAGGTACTTTTCCAGGTATACACCAGCGTTACCGAACGCCTTCTGTGCTTCCTGTTGTGCAGCAGTGATCTGCTTCACCAATGACTCCTCGTCCTCAGCAATCCGAATGCCCTTGCCCCCGCCACCTGCAGTAGCTTTAACAATAATCGGGTATCCGATATCGCGGCCCAGCATGACGGCTTCGTCTACATCGCCCACAAGGCCATCTGAGCCCGGGATGATCGGAACTCCAGCCAGCTTCATGGTTTCCTTCGCCACAGCCTTATCACCCATACGGTTGATTGCATCTGGAGATGGCCCTATGAAGATAATATTGCAAGATTCACAAATCTCTGCAAAATCTGCATTTTCAGCTAAAAATCCATAGCCAGGATGGATGGCATCACATTCTGTTAAGGTGGCTACACTCATAATATTTGTAAAGTTCAGATAGCTGTCCTTGGACGGCATCGGACCGATGCAGTAAGCTTCATCAGCCAACCGGACATGCAGTGAATCCCGGTCGGGTTCCGAATAGACCGCGACGGTGGAAATGCCTAGTTCTCGGCAGGCCCTAATAATGCGGACCGCGATTTCGCCGCGGTTGGCAATCAACACTTTTTGAATGTTCATGCGTTTCCTCCCAAAGTTTTGCGAAGCTTCCGCTCCTTAAGTAATCTGCGGTATTTATTCCGGTTTAACCAGGAATAGCGGTTGACCGTATTCTACAAGCTGACCATTCTCAGCCAGTACAGACACGATTTCACCTTTAATCTCCGCTTCCAGCTCATTCATCAGTTTCATCGCTTCGATAATACATACCGTTGTTTTCTCACCAACACGGTCTCCAACATTAACGAACGATGGCATTTCCGGAGAAGCGGCACTATAAAAAGTTCCCACCATTGGAGATACAATTTTATGAAGTTTGCCTTCTGCTGCGGCTTGTGGCTGCTGCGCTGGAGGAACCTCGCTGATTACTGGAAAGGACACTTGCTGCACGCTCTGCGGCTGCGGGGCAGGCGTAAAGGGATAGGCATTATAAGGAGTCGCCTGTACTGCTGTTCCATCAGCTTCAGGGCGATCCGGTTTGCGAATTGCAAGCTTCATTCCTTCGCTTTCGATCTCCAACTCATGTACAGAGGAGGTCTGGTCCAGCAATTTAATTAATTCCTTAATTTCGCTCAACTTGAACATACATCAGTTCACTCCTTCAGCTTTCTCTCGAAGCCACTTCTTAAGCGGACAAGATAACTTTATGTATTATATCACAAACGCTAGAAATGGAAAGAGCCCGGGGGAACCCGAGCTCTTTCGTCATTTTCCCTATAATTTCACGTCTAATTATTTCTCAGAAACGTATTGAACACTAACTTTATCCTGAGACACACTCAGTTCTTTCATCACGAGATCAACAATGCTAACCGCTTGTTTCACATCCAGCTTGTCGCTGAGCACGACCACTTTATAGCTGTCACCAGCTTCTTCCTTCACGATGGCTTCACCATATTTTTGTTGAAGCTGTTCTTCGATACCCGTAATTTTGGATTCTTTTTCTTCCAGGTTAAGGAGCTGTTCTTGAGCGACCGCGTTATCAGCAGGTGTCTTTTCCATATCATTGATCAAGGTGAGCAAGTCTCGTTGGCTCTTTAGATTCTTTTGCTCGCGTTCATACAGGTAGTTAGTAAACATGCTGCTCGCCGATACGCTTTGTGAAGCTACTTCATCCAAGATTTCTTTGTCATTCTTAGCAGGGGTTTTGGTTGTTGTATTAGTCGCTGTATCTTTAGCTGCTGTATCTTTAGTTGCTGTATCTTTAGCCGCCTTATCGGAAGTTTTACTGTTGTCTTTCGCAGCGGTGTCAGTCGTAGCTTTCTCTGAGTTGCCACTGTTTGCTGTACCTTTTCCGCTATCATCCTTAACTGCTGTAGTTGCACTGTCATCAGTAGTTGCGGTAGCTGCACTATCGTCAGTAGCAGTGGTGCCGCTATCTTTATCTACGACTCCTCCATCAGCAACAACTTCACCTTGATTGACTACTTCATTTACAACGATCCCTTTGTCGCCAACCGTTGGTAATGCTGCGTTTGCTGTGTCTTTTTTCAAGGAATCCACCTGCATTGTCCCTGCTGTATCTTTTGGAATCGAAGCACCTGAGTCTTCCGTGAATAAATAGTATGCCGAGAGGACAACCATCAAACTAAGCATAGAAACCAACCATATTGTTTGTCTTTTTCCGTTCATTTCATATTCCTCCTAAAATTTAATCTAATGGCTGCTTCGGAAGCATTCACTTATAGAATTGCTGATGCTACTCTTGCTTGCGCGGCACTACCGAGATGCGCTGAATGGGGACATTCAAGCCTTTTTCGATAGCCTGCTCAATGAGTCCTCGAACAACTTTGTTTTCTGCCCCTTTGGCAACAACTAGTACACCGCGTACCTGAGGTTTGATCCGCTTCGTTACAATTGGCGTCTCGTCTCCCGATTGCGAGTAGGTTACGATTTCGCCATCCCTCGTATATTGTGTCGTATGACGTTTACCACCACTGGCGTCCGTCTCTTCACTAAGCTGCTGGGAGTCGTTCATATTACGCACCACGACAATTTCTTCCGTAGACTCCACGGTGACCATGATATCTACGGTACCAACGCCAACGATTTTCTCCAAAATTTCCTTCGTCCGGTTCTCTAGTGTCAGTTCAATACTCTCGAACGAGTTAGTCGCTCCAGGATCACTCTGCACTAGCGCTGTTTGGGAGGACTGATTCAGCGGCGGCTCACGCCCCGTATTCTCGTTATCAATCTTCTTCACATTGACGAAGGAATTGAACAGCATAATCGCTGCGCCCAGCAGACCCAGAATGATCAGCCAGCGAAAAGTATGGCTTCTCTTCGGACTGCCAGCCCCGCCACCAGCCCATTGCTCCAGCTTTTTCAGCCAATTGCTCACTCCTATCCCTCCTAAAATTGTTAGTTTAGAAGCTACAGACTCATAATTTGACGTTATTCTCACCGCTGCCATCAACATGGATCACATTGGGATCCAAATCCCATTTTTGTTCCAACAGCTTTACGATGGATTCCATTTCACTTGAAGATGTGTTGTCTTCTGCTACACTTCCGTTCACTGCCTTGAGTTCATCTACAGATACCGATCCATTCTCTGGATTAGCACCGATTTTAACTTCTACAGGCTCTACAGGAGTGATAGCAATCGGCGGAGCAGCCGCTGCACTGGAAGTTCCGGGAGCACCTGTGGTATTAGCTGTTGCTGTGGACATTGAGACCTTCACTGCTGAGATGACAGGGATGTCTTCGTTACCAGTTCCGCCGGATTTCCCCATGCCGAGCGTTACGGTGACATTAACCCCTCGTTTGCCAGTCTCGCTGATGATCTGTTCCCTCATCTGTTCAGCAACCTCTTCTGCCGCCAGCTTTAGACTTTGATCCTGACGCCCCTGTGCAAGCTTTTGCCCATCAGCCAGAATCTTTTCTAATGTGGTATCTCCCTTTCCTCCTCCAGTGAACAAGCCCCCCTCTTTCTCCTGCCGCCCCATGGCTATACTCAGCTCGGATATTGCGTCACCTTTAAGGAGAGAAACGATTGGGCTAAGCATGGTAAGTAGAATCAGGAGGCTAAGCACCAGCCTCGCATAACGTTCCATGGATTTACTCGGAAGGAGCAACTCAATGAATGACGCTAGTAGCACGACAAGTATGATCTCTCGCAGCCAATCGCCCAACCAGCTCATTGTTTCCCTCCTTAACCAATTAAAAGGATCAAGTTCACCTCATCATGACAGTTAAATTGCCAGCGGTTAGCATGATCGTGACGGCCATAAAAAACATTAACGATACAGCTGCCAAAGCTGCGAAAACGTACACCATGCTTTTTCCAATCGTCTGAAGGCAGACTACAATCGGCGTCTCTCCTAGCGGCTGCATCACAGCAGCCGCTACATTGTAGATCAGAGCAAGCACCAGGATTTTGATCGCTGGAAAAGCACAAAGGAACAAAATTATAATGACACCGGATAGCCCAATGGCGTTCTTCACCAGAAGCGAAGCTGAGATTACTGTGTCTGTAGCATCCGCGAACATTTTTCCGATGACCGGAACAAAGTTGCCTGTGATATATTTAGCGGCCCGAATGGTAACTCCATCTGTCACCGAACTCGTTATCCCCCTGACTGAAATCACTCCAAGGAACACAGTTAGCAGTACTCCTAGCAATCCAGCCCCGATATTTCTTAGCAGATTCGCCAACTGGGTCAGCTTGTATTTCTCCGACAACGCACTTACGAGGTGTAGCACCGCCGAGAAGAATAATAGTGGAAAGACAATGGTGTGGATCAGGGTGCCAACTGTATGAATCATAAAAACAATTAGCGGATGTGTGACCGAGACAGTAACGATGTTCCCCATGGAAGCCAGTAACGCGAATAGCAGCGGAATCATGGCCATCATAAAATCAATCATCCGGTCGATAGCATCCTTCGCATAACCTATAGCGATATTGAAGCTGTTCACGGCAATAACGAGCACTACCATATAACAGAGCGTATAAGCCACCTTGCTGACCGTTTTTCGCTCAAAAGCGGTTTGTAGCGTCTCCAGTATCATGCTGAGCACACTGACCATAACAATCGTGACCAGCAGCCTTCCGTTGTATAGCACCTCATGCCACATAAAGCCTAGAAGCCCAGATAATACACTTTGCAGGCTGAGTCCCTTATCCCCTGGAAGCAGCATGTCCATAAGTGAAGGTGTTGCCCCGTCTGGAAAAAAACCTCCGTAATCCTTCATCAGTTGATCCCAGTACGACTCCACCTTATCTGTTGGCAGATTGTTCACCTGACCCTTGACCCACTGGTCTACTGGGGAGGAGTTCCCCGATCCAGGTGCTGGAGTTGCTGGAGAAGCTATGGCCACCTGAGCTGTACCTGCAAACCATAGAATGAAGAAGCATGGGAGCAGCAGCAGTATTATTTTTAATTTTGGAGGACGAAAAACAATGCACTCTTGCATAACTTCTCCTCCCTAATCGTTGCTTAGCTTTCTTCAATTGCTTTAAGCAGGTAGCAGCTTCATGACCGTTTCAATAATGATGCTAATAATGGGTACAGCTAGTACCATAATCAGGACTTTTCCAGCGAGCTCTATTTTGGAAGCAATCGATTCCTGTCCTGCATCACGCACGATCTGTGCTCCAAATTCAGCGATATATGAAATTCCGATGATTTTGAACACGGTCTTCAAATAGATCATTTCCATCCCCGATGACTCTGCCACCCGCTCCAGTGTGGAAAGTATCATTCCAATCTTGCCGATTAGAAACAGGAAGATCAGAATCCCAGTGGCAGTAGCGAGGAGAAAGGCGAACATCGGCTTTTGTTCCTTCAGCACGAGAATCAATATGGTCGATATCAGCCCTATTCCAACAACTTGAATGATCTCCATAGCACGCCTATTGGAAAAGAAAGATCGTTTTTATTTCCTGCAACAGTCCGTCCAGCATTCGAATAACCATAAATAACACGACGACGAACCCGATCACGGTGACCCAATGTGCAAAATCTTCTTTCCCCATCTGTTTAAGCACCGTGTGTATCATGGCGATAATTATGCCAATGCCGGCAATTTGAAAAATCGCATTGACTTCAATATTCATTCCTGGCACCTCGCTAAAAGATCAAAATGACGATCAATGCTCCAAGCAGCAGACCCAGGCTTTTACTCAATTTTTCATATTTGCCTTGATCCTCTCTGGCCACCGACTCCTCCTGCTTCAATTGCTGCAATGCTAGCGCGATATGAGTGCTCTGATTGGACCTATCGCTTGTGCCGAGAGTACAACTGAGCTGGCGGAGAATCTCTTTTTCTGTCCCCTTCAATGCGGTAGACTTCCAATGCGCCTCCATAGCCCTCTGGATGGCATCCTGGGCGCTTCGGTCATGGGGTGGGCTCATCTCCTCAGCTGTTTTAACAAACAACGTTTTGAGCGGTTCCTTAGACTGAATTCCAATACGCCGCATAGCTTCAGGCAATGGGGTAAAGCCGTACATAATTTCTGTTTCCAGCCGCTGTAGCGCTGCTATTAAGCCTCTGATATGTCTGGGCCTGTCTGCATATTGTTTTGCAAATTGGAGCCCTGCCAGCGTGCCTGCCAGCACAATCAGCACGGCACCGAATAGCTTAAGCATGTAAATCACCACCTAATCGTTCCCCGGGAGAGATAAGGAGCAATCCTCGTTTTTGTCCATCCAGAATACGAAAGGAGAGGCCCGCTTCTGAGCGATGCAGAATAACGTATCTCTCGAACATCTTTTGTTCCAATAGCCCGCCAAGCCCAGGCCTACGAGCCAGTTCTATTACTTCTTTACCGTGAGCCGAAGCAACGACTGATATTCCAGCATGCAGCGCTTCGGTGACTGCTTCAGCGTCTTCAGGACGACCAATCTCATCAGCGATCAATACATCAGGTGACAAGGAACGAATCATCATCATCATGCCTTCTGCTTTGGGACAACCGTCGAGGATATCTGTACGCGGACCGACATCAAAGGCGGGAATTCCGCGCCTGCTTCCGGCAATCTCGGAACGTTCATCGACAATTCCCACCTTCAAACCGGGTCTTCCGCCTTCACGCTTCCCCAAATCTCCTAAGGAGATTTGTCTTGCGATATCGCGAAGAAGTGTTGTCTTCCCGTGCTGTGGAGGCGAGAGGATCAAGGTGTGCATCATTCGCTGCCTCCCCTTGTCCAGCAGATAAGGTAGCACTTTATCCGCGACACCGGGGACCTCACGAGCTATACGGACATTGAAGCTAGTTATGTCGCGTAGATGTTCCACACCACCACCACTTAGCACCGTCCGACCAGCAAGTCCTATTCGATGGCCGCCGGGAATCGTTATAAACCCCTTTCTCAGCTCTTCTTCCATCGTATATAGTGAATGGTTGCTGATCAGATCTAGCAGTCTATGAGTGTCCTCCCGATCCGGCCTATAGGCTTCTTCAGGCCTTTGCGTTACGCTGCCATTTGCTCTAAGAAAGTGATATTTACCTGAATAGTTAATCTCCAGCGGACGACCTTCACGGACCCGAATCTCTTCCACCATTCCAAGTAGCGGAAGGGGAAGGCACTTTAATAGTGCTCTTACTTTTTCAGGAAACAATTGCAACCAATCATCTGCCATACAAAGTACCCCCAAGTTGTCCTCTATCTAATTGCTTTATTCCATATTTATGCTTGTACTCGCTCAATATGCCTATCATCTATCATTTTTTTAGAATCCCGATTAAGAGAAAGGCTACACCGCAACCGACCCAACCCAGTTTGCTCCAAGACAACTGCTGAGCCATCCCTGTTAAGCCGATAGCTGTCGTCAATATCAAGATCGTTGGGCCTACCAAAGCCAGTCCAGAATTGACTGCGAGCGCCTTATCTACCTGATTCAACCGCAACATAATCAGCGCAGCTATAATCTCCGCACTCCCCGAGAACAGCCGAAGAATCGCCATCCAACTTACATACTTGTCCAATCCACTCAACTCCTAACTTTACAAATTCACACCAAATGGTATCTAAGGCTTGTTTGTCTTTCTCTTATCCATGGATATGCGATAATTACTCACTTTAGACAAGAAGAAATGACAGAATTGCAAGTCCCACTGTGAAAGAATTCATAGTGCACCCCTATATAAATAAATATAATCAGTACGATAAATTAATTTTTTACGAACACTTCCATCTGTGGTATCCTTGTTAATTGGAAATATAGTGGTTTTATATTTTCAAAAAGAGCAGACTATAAAGACATAAGAAAAAGAGGGGATTTGTGTCATGCAAGTTCGAAGTTACGGGTTACCGACCAACATGCGGACCGTAGTCAAACCACTTAAGGAAGTAGCTATCATTATTTTTTCAGCCTTTTTAATTGCAAGTGGGATGCGATTATTTCTAATTCCTCATCAGCTTCTGAGCGGTGGGGTAGCAGGGGTGGCTTCCGTCATCGGTTATTTAACGGATCCAAAGTACATCTCCAAGCTTTATTTTGTGATAAATCTTCCTTTAATTGTCTGGGGATTTATTGCGGTGGGGAAAAAATATATTTTTCTAAGCATGCTTTCAGTAGTAGCCACCACCTGGTTCATGACTATTATTCCTGCGGTGCAATTGACCAAGGACCCGATTCTGGCAAGTATTTTCGGCGGGGTAATTATTGCTGGCGGAGTTGGTTTTTCTCTCCGTACCGGGGGCTCTTCCGGGGGATTTGATATATTAGGCTCGATTATTTCACGTAAGCGGGATATTCCGATGGGGAATATAATGTTCTTAATGGATGGAATGGTTATTCTGAGTTTAGGCTTCTTTAAAAGCTGGGACTCCGCCTTGTACGCTATGCTCTGTATTTTCGTGAAGAGTAGAGTAGTCGATATGATCCATATTCGCCATGTGAAGCTGACCTGCTTCATTGTTACGAAAGAAAGAGAAAAGATGCTTAATCGTCTTACACAGCTGCCACACGGTATCACAGTCGTCAATGCAGAGGGTGGATACAGTCATGAGGGAAATACCATGCTAATGACGGTAACGACTCGTTATGAGCTTGCAGATCTGCGGAGGACCATACTTGAGGCGGACCCAAGTTCCTTCGTCAATGTTGTGGAGACTGTAGAGATTCAGGGCAGGTTCAAACGTTTGGGATAAATACGAGGGACTTACATCCTTATAAGTAAAAAAGGAACGCTGCATTCAAATCTGCAGCGTTCCTTTTCATATATAAGCTATGATATTCGCTTATTTTTAGTAGCGGAAATATACCAGTCATTCACTTCCTTAGTAATTTGATCACCTCCAGATTTCTTCCAGTTGGCCACCATCGTGTCGAACTCTTCAATAGGAGATTGACCATAAATGATCTTGGAGTATGTTTGGAGTACCAGTTTCTTCAATAACTCATTTTTGGATTTCATGGTTTCGGTCAGAGGTCCTTGGAAGTAATTCTTCATACGAGTATCCTTCTGTTCCATGACGATCTTCATAGCTTCGATATTCTCAGGTTTACGAACGGCAGCCGTTGCAATCTCATACGGTGTTTCAGGCGTACCACCGTTTGCCAGCTTGCTCATTGCAAGAAATATTACGGCATAACGCCGCAGGAATACCGCAACAAACTCGGTTTGTAAGGCAAAAAAAGGGGATGACCCGCAGCCAAATGGCTTTAGGACATCCCTCTCTCTTACTCAACAGCTCTTATCGGCGATCCTTAGGACCTCCGACGAAAGCCTGCTCTGTTGTATCCAGATTGTAGGCGGTATGAAGCGCCTGAATGATTGATGGCAAATCACCAGATTCTATTACGCAAGAAACCTTAATCTCTGATGTGCTGACCATCTTGATGCTTACACCCTCTTGGGAGAGTACATCGAACATTTGAGCCGCAACACCTGGATGGCTGACCATACCCGCGCCAACGATGGATACCTTCACCAGGTTATCCTCGGATGTAACTTCACGGTAAGGCAAGGTTTTATGAATTTGTTTAATAACTTCCTTTGCACGATCCAGTTCATCAAGAGAAACTGTAAATGAGAAGTCAGCCTGCTCATTCTGTACACCACTTTGTACAATGATATCTACGTTAACGCCTTCTTCAGCCAGTTTGCCGAAGACCTGAGCGAGTACACCTGGTACATCAGGAACTCCTAGAATACTGACACGTGCTACATTCTTATCATAAGCAATACCACTAACTACGACTCCCTGCTCCATGTTTGCTTCCTCCTTCACAACGGTACCTTCATTATG
The DNA here is from genome assembly GCF_037977235.1 of Paenibacillus sp. FSL K6-0276. Lineage (NCBI taxonomy): Bacteria > Bacillati > Bacillota > Bacilli > Caryophanales > Paenibacillaceae > Paenibacillus > Paenibacillus sp. FSL K6-0276. The sequence goes on from NZ_CP150276.1 coordinate 4,400,357, forward strand.
ATTAAAGCTCGATCTTACGACCAGCTTAACTTGATGACGCTTAGCGTATTCCACTGCACGTGGATGTAGTACAGCTGCTCCCAGATTGGCTAGCTCTAGCATTTCATCGTAAGATATTTCCTTCAGCTTACGTGCTGTCTTCACGATACGTGGATCTGTGGAATAGATACCATCTACGTCGGTATAGATCTCGCATACGTCTGCTTGAATAGCAGCAGCCAATGCTACGGCTGTCGTGTCCGAACCTCCACGACCTAATGTGGTGATCTCACCATCCACAGTCATCCCCTGAAAACCTGCAACGATCACGATCTGTTCACGTTCCAAAGACGCTAATACACGACGTGGGTCAATTTCATTGATACGAGCTCTGCCGTGAGTTTCGTCAGTGCGGAATCCAGCCTGCCATCCTGTATAAGAAACTGCATTCCGCCCGATTCCATGAAGTGCAATGGACAATAGGGCGACGGAGATTTGTTCACCTGTCGTCATCAACATATCCATTTCACGTGCAGGCGGCTGCCCGTTTAATTGCTTCGCCGTATCGATCAAATCATCTGTTGTATCCCCCATTGCAGATACAACCACAACGCAGCGATGTCCCTCATCTTGCTTGTCTGCGATGCGCTTGGCGACGCGTTTCATGCGTTCAGTGTCGCCGACGGAGCTGCCTCCGAATTTCATAACATAAAGTGACAAAGTCCCATTCACTCCCTATATCGGTCTATGTAGTTGCTTCTAATCGGTTTCCCGCTTTAAACCAGTATAATACGAAAATAGTGCCATGCGTTAATGGTTTCACAAAAAAATTAATAAATCTCCCAGCTGGATATAAAAAGATAAGGTCAGCCTCAATACTTCAGCTGACCTTATCTTACGCATCTTCCAGTATTTTAATGTGAGGTTGCTCGATAGGTAAGGGCCATAACGCCAGAGCTGAATGTCTTGGATTCTACAAGCTCCAGCACCTTCTCGCCTCCAACATTTTCAAACAGACGCTTGCCGCTACCAAGCACAATTGGGAAGACTAAAAGCTGGTATTCGTCGACAAGGCCAAGCTGTATCAGACTCTGAGCAAGCGTACAGCTTCCAAAAACGAGAATATTTCTGCCTGGCTGCTGCTTGAGCTTGGACACTTCCTTAGCAAGATCACCCTTGATCACACTTGAATTATTCCATGTAGTTTCTTCCAATGTAGAGGAAACTACGTATTTAGCGTATCCATTCATCATTTCGCCGTACTCTCCAGTTTGTTCAACCATATTAGGCCAAGCTTCAGCAAAACTTTCGTAGGTTGTACGTCCGAGTAATAGGGCATCGCTCGCTTTCAGTTCATCAAATTTGAACTGTTCCTGTTCTTGACTGCCGAAATTGAAAGTCCATTGTGGATTTTCCATAACACCATCAAGGGATACGAACTCAGATATGATTAATTTTCTCATTTTCATGCCTCCTTATAATACCTCACTTCGTAAATATAACATTCCACACTTTGACTATTCTTCATCCATTCCTTTTCATATACCAAAAACCTCCACCGTAAAAACGGAGGCCACTGAAAAAGTTCTTTCTAGATCATACATTTAAGGAGTCAGTCGTAACTACGGAGAATATTTGGACTTCCGGCCGCTGTTGTCGTAAGAATTTCCTGAATTGTACCGCTGTTAGCGGTTAAAATCCGGAGACAAAGGCGGTCGCTATCGCTCCTCCAGTTCCAAATTCCCCCTTCGCTACGACCCTCTAATGTTTTTAAGTTCAAGTTATAAAGGTGCCTTTTGGAGGCCCATGAAAACTCCATTCCAGGACACCCATCCTCGATCTTTTCGAGGATGGGTGTCCTGTTTTGCTGTATAATGATTGTATTAATTTCAGGTGGTGACTCGGATGATTTCAAACCAACAATCCCTTAACCTCAGTCCATTTATGGCGATTTACGATATCGTCGTACCTAAAGATAATATGCTACGACAAATAAATGACCTCGTAGATTTTTCTTTTGTTCATGAAGAATTACAGTATGTTCAAGTATTTATTACTAAAATCGATTTTCGATTTATCCGATGTGGATATCGTAGAACGTTCTAAATATGACATGTCGCTCAAATACTTCTTAGATATGGCGCCTGAAGACGAGGTCATCAATCCTAGTTCACTCACGAAGTTTCGTAAACTTCGGTTGAAAGATGTGAACCTGCTCGACATGCTGATTCAAAAAACGGTGGAAATTGCATTGGAAAAAGAAATCATTAAGAGCCGCGCAATTATTGTGGATGCTACCCACACGAAATCACGATTCAATCAGCAATCACCCAAAGAAATATTGATGGAGAAGTCTAAGCTGTTGCGCAAGGCCGTTTATCAAATCAATGAAAACATGAAAGATAAATTCCCGCCAAAAACAACGACAAACGAATTAGTGGATGAACTGGACTATTGCCAAAAAGTAATTGACGCCGTGGAAAAAGAAGAAAGTATCCGCGAATATCCAAAGGTAAAGGAAAAGTTGAACTACTTAAAGGAAATCGTAGAAGATCACGTGGAGCACCTTCAATTTTCTAATGATCCAGATGCACGTGTGGGTCACAAAACAGCCGACTCTTCTTTTTTTGGCTATAAAACACATATTGCAATGAATGAAGAACGTATTATTACAGCTGCCGTAGTTACAACAGGTGAAAAAAGTGATGGGAAACAACTCCAAATACTAATCGAAAAAAGTCGCAAAACGGGCATGGATATCGATACAGTCATTGGCGACACAGCCTATTCTGAGAAAGAAAATATTCAGTATGCCAAACAAAATGAATTGCAACTCATATCCAAATTACATCCGCAGATTACTCAGGGTACTCGTAAAAAAGAAGATGAATTTGAGTTTAATAAAGATGCAGGGATGTACGTTTGTAAAGCAGGGCATATGGCAATTCGTAGGGCACGTACGGGGACAAAGAATGTAGGAAAAAATCAAAAGGATACTTATTATTTTGATATCGATAAGTGTAAGCAATGCCCCTACAAAGAAGGATGTTATAAAGAGGGCGCACAATCAAAAACCTATTCAGTGAGCATCAAATCCACGGAGCATAGTGAGCAGGCAAGAGAACGTTATAAAATTGAAGCAAAGAATAGTGAACTAAAACACAGACATGGGTATGATGTGGCATCTTCCTCAGGTCTCGTCGGCATGCACATGCAAGGAGCAATGGCTATATTTGCAGTAAATCTCAAAAGAATATTGACGCTATTAAAGTAAAGAGCATGAGGAATACATAAAATAAAGGCGAATTCTCACTCAGAATGGAGGGGAATTCGCCTTTAGCTGTTTAAGCTCATTTTACAGATTCTTAAAACACACGTTTTTCAGTGGCCTCTAAAAACGGGGAGGCTGTTTTGTTAAAGTAAGGTTATTGTTATGCTGCCTACGCGCGGGAGATATATTTACCTTCACGAGTATCAATGAGCAATACGTCTTCTTCGTTGATGAACAATGGAACCTGAACACTATGACCGGTTTCAAGCTTGGCCGATTTCGTAGCACCTTGAGCCGTGTTTCCTTTAACGCCGGGCTCAGTTTCAACAACCTTCAACTCTACGCTTGTAGGAAGATTGATTCCGAGAATCTCACCTTTGTAGCTAACAATGTTAACAGTCATGTTTTCTTTAAGGAAATTCAATTCCCATTCCAGTTGCTTTTCAGACAATTCGAATTGGTCATAAGTTTCGTTATCCATGAATACATGGTCCGATCCACTTGCATACAGATATTGTACACCGCGGTTCTCGATAATGGCACGGCCAATCGTTTCACCTGCACGGAATGTACGCTCTACTGTATTACCGTTACGCAAGTTCTTAAGCTTGGAACGAACAAATGCTGCGCCTTTACCTGGCTTAACGTGTTGAAAATCAATAACGGTAAAAATATCTCCTTCTACCTCTACGGTCAAACCTGTTTTAAAATCATTTACTGAAATCACTAAAAATCCCTCCAAAATTCATAATTAATCTAATACATCCCGCTTACTTACAGTACTGTATATTCTTTGGACGAATGGGTCAGCAGCGATATTCCGCTCTCCGTGATCACAATGTCGTCTTCAATACGTACTCCGCCAATTCCCGGCAAATAGATACCAGGCTCCACAGTTACGACCATCCCCGGCTGCATAATATCGTCACTAAGTTTGGACAAACGCGGCCACTCATGAACTTCCATTCCAAGTCCATGACCTGTGCTGTGTCCAAATTGTTCACCATATCCGTAGCTAGCAATGATATCACGTGCCAAGGCATCACATTCCCGTCCGGTCATACCCGGTTTGATATGTGCTAACGTATGTAGCTGAGCTTCCAGCACAATATCATAGATCTCTTTCAGCTTCGGATCCGGTGCTCCGAGTGCAATGGTTCTTGTCACATCTGAGCAATAGCCATCAAGTAATGCACCGAAATCAAGGGTAATGAATTCATTTCCTTGAATTACACGGCTGCTTGCTACACCGTGTGGCATGGATGAACGTTCGCCTGAAGCAACAATCGTATCAAACGATGAAGAAGTTGCACCATGGGTACGCATATAAAATTCCATTTCCAGATCAACATCACGCTCAGTCATGCCCGGTTTGATCACGTTCAGAATATGACTGAATGTAGCATCGGCCAGATCTGCTGCACGTTGCATAACGGCAAGCTCTTCTTCATCCTTGAACATACGGAGGTCTTCCACGGCTTTGGAAATTGGAATTAACACTGCCGGCTTAAGTGCTTCTGCATATGAGGTGTACGCGCTGAATGAAACATCATCCTGTTCGAAACCGATACGTACCTCTCCACCAGAAGGCAGAAGCTCGCGTACTGTATCAATGAACTTAGTTGCGTGTTCTACAACTTTAACCCCCACTGCTTGGTCCGCAGCCTGTGTCATATACCTGAAGTCAGTCAGCAGATAACAATCATCACTTGTCACCAATACATAACCGGACGATCCGGTAAATCCACTTAAATAGCGGCGGTTATAACCGCTGGTTATCAACATTGCATCCAATCCTTGATCCTGCAAAACCTTACGTAGCTTGGAGACACGCTTGTTACCCATTTTCATTCTCCTCTCGAAATAGCCACATTGTATTTTAACATAGGGTTATCCCCTTGAGAAGTTTTTTCGAGCCGTTAGGCAAGCGCTGTACTTTGCTCACGCTTTCGTTCGTCGGTATACTCGAGCGCCGCTGTGTACCCAATGAACATTCCCCAGAGTAAAAAAATGCAGAACTCACTAATGACCGTGTTCCACGGTAGCTTGAACGGAGGCTGCATAAGAAACATCTGAGAGCCAGGAATAAATATAACCGACCACCATAAGACGCCATAGACCAGCCCTGGCCAGGGTCCCTTCAGCTTGCGCAGAAGAAGTACATACAGCAAAGATGCGATCACTGAAAATACGATAAACATCATATATCCCACGAAATGTCCGAGCGCTGTTGTCAAAAACTCATGTTTGAAAAAAGGCTCTGCGATAAAGCCAGGGCTGACTTTGGTAAAACTGAACCAATAGACTAGCCAATGAAGCCCTCCCCAAATCAATCCTGCAAAAAAACCTAATTCGAGTGCAAAAAGCCACATATTTGTATGCCCCGATTGTTGTTGATGAGATTTGCTCATAAAATTGCCTCGCTTTCTTTATTTTCAATGCCGAATTATCTCTCGCTCTCTCTAGAAGATAGTATGTACAGCAAAAGGCGATCCAACTAGTAATGTCTTCAAAAATTAGTTACAATGTATTATATAAATCATATTAAATACGAGAAGGTGAATTGGTTGTCCCAGGAAACTCCCAGTTACGGCGGCCAAGCCGTCATTGAAGGTGTCATGTTCGGCGGCAAGCATATCAATGTAACAGCCGTACGACGAAAGAATCAGGAAATCACATTTTTGGAGGTACCAAAAAGAGATAAGAGCTGGGTCACGAAACTGCGCAAGATTCCGCTGCTTCGCGGCCTTGTCAGTATTATAGATGCCAGCGCTAAAGGCTCTAAGCACTTGAATTATTCGGCCGAATCCTACGCTGAAGATGAATTGGAACCAGAAGATCTGGAGAAGGAAAAATCAAAGCCGAAGAAAAAGGATGAAGGCTGGAGCCTTGGAATGATTTTTGGTGTTGCTGTTATGGGTATTCTATCCTTTTTATTCGGAAAGCTCATTTTTACGCTTGTTCCGGTTTTTGTAGAGGATTTTTTATTTAAAAATGTATTTGATAACTACGTACTGCACAACCTCATAGAAGGCGGCATCAAGATGATTCTCTTGCTGGTCTATTTATGGGCGATTTCTCAAACACCTGTGATCAAGCGACTGTTCCAGTATCACGGTGCCGAACACAAAGTCATTAGCGCCTTTGAAGCAGGCGAAGAACTGACTGTTCAGAACGTTCAGAAATACAGCCGTCTGCATTACCGCTGCGGAAGCAGCTTTATGATGCTAACGATTATCCTCGGCGTGATCATTTACTCCGTAGTGCCATGGGATGATCTTTGGGAACGTGTCATCCAACGGATTATCTTGTTGCCAGTCGTAATTGGCGTATCGTTTGAAGTTCTGAAGGGAACCAATGCTGTAAGAGATGTTCCAGGCCTTAAATATCTGGGTTACCCAGGATTGTGGCTGCAACTCCTTACGACCAAAGAGCCAAAAGACGATCAGGTAGAAGTATCTATTGCCTCTTTTAACCGTATGCGTGAGCTTGATGCTGCGATTGAAGCAAGAGGATATACGGAGGCAAGTGTGTCAAGCGGCATATTGGATCCTGCGAAAGGATGAGTGATCTATGATCAGGCATGCTTTAATTTTTTGGATTGCGGTTACGCTTGCGATTTTCGGTTTTGTGATTGGAGTCTTGACTGCACCCTTCTATACGCTGTCGAAGCTGATTCTCCCCTTAGTACTGTTCGCGATCATTTATTATGCTTACAAAAAAATGGGGCCAGGAAAATATGCTCACAGTAGCAGTGGATCTAAGGTTAAAGTGAAGCCTTCCCAGAAGACCATGTCAAAGGTAGCAGGAATTCGCAAGACTCAAGCTGCTCCAGGCAAACGCAAAAGCTATCCTTTCCAAGTGATCGAAGGAAGTAAAGGGAAAAATGACGATCAGCTTCCGAAGTATCACTAACTAAACAAGAAGAAACGACGTTGTCGTCATCGCCAAAAAAGCATCTCCACGTTATAAGTAACGTGTGGGATGCTTTTTTTCTCATGTTTTTTTGAATTGTGCTCGTTATCTTGGCCGCCACTCCTTAAAGAAATCTTCCCCTGCCTTTATTCCGGCTGCATACAATTCATCGCTTTGCGCTTTCGTAATTTCAAACTGAGTCGTACCAATACCTAGGGTAGGAATTTTTACCGTGCGAACAAATTTATCCCCTTCAATATATCGCTCATCATGAGCAGAGAGCATCGTGGTTACCATAGCCTGCAGCATACTGAACGGTCCTCTAATTCTGTGTGGCTGCGGATTGGTCTTACCTACCGTTTGATAACCTACCGTAGGAATTCTGCTCCCTGGTTGTTTACTCCCCTCACCTTTCCCGTCAAATATCCACAAAGGGAAATTACTCAAGAGCCCACCGTCCACAACATACACAAACTGCTCTGTAAAAGATTTCCCTCTAGCGGCTTGCCCATTTAGTCTTAGCATGACTGGATCAAAAAAATAAGGAATGCTGCAGCTCATTCGCACAGCCTTGGCTACTTCAAAATGCTCTGGAGAGATCCCATACTGAGCCAAGCCATCTGGCAAGACCAATATCCTTCCATTTGTGATATCGGATGCGATGATAGATAGTTTGCCGGAAGGCAGATCACGGAAGGTGACGATTCCTTTTTTCAGCAATAGTGTTCTTACCCAGGACTCCAAGGCTTCTCCAGAATATAATCCCTTCTTCAACATCACACGCAGCGCGGGACCTACAATGGCAGTGCTATAGATGGGGGCCCGCTTCAGAAACGATGAAAAGGACGTGTCTTGAATCATCCGGCTCATCTCCTCCCCTTCATAACCCGCAGCTAGTAAGGTGGCTACAATCGAACCTGAGGAGGTGCCTGCTACCCTTTTAAACGTCCAGCCCGCTCTTTCAGTAGCTTCAACTGCTCCCGCGAGGGAAATTCCCTTTACGCCTCCCCCTTCAAATACTGCGTTAATCTCCATACACACAAATCCCCCGTTTCCCATAGATTCTATTGCTTATCTATGAGCACGGGGGAACATTCATGACTCCTTATGAATAACAGCTATCTTATTAGGACTTAAAATAAAATGTCAATAAACTCGACAACCCAAACGGATTGCGGACTACGACGTCATTCGCTCTGAACATAATACTACCTGCAACCTCTTTGTACTTCTCATTATATTTGAGCTGATTAATAATCTGATCTCCACTTTGCCATTCTGCCTTTTGATCACTTGCTCCGACCTTATACCCAGCTAGCCCAATGTAGAGCTTAACATTCGTATTCTTAACTTCATTTACCCACCAATCCACTAACTTGTCATAGCGGGCTGTGCTAAAGGACAAACTCCAATAAATTTGTGGAGCGACATAATCAACCCAGCCCTGCTTAATCCATGTCCGAACATCCGCATACATGCTGTCATAAGCAGAAACTCCTGCACTAGTGTCCGAACCCGTACTATCATTTTTAACATTGCGCCATACTCCAAAAGGACTGATTCCATAAGAAGCCTTCGGTTTCACCATATGAATCTGTTCTCCCAACTGACGGACAAATTCATTAATATTATCTCGACGCCAATCGGCTTTAGAAAGGTTTTTCGTATTGTAGGTCGTATAAGCAGCATCATCGGCAAAAGAAACATTTGAAGGATAAAAGTAATCATCCAAATGGACGCCATCTATATCGTAACCTTTAACAACTTCCATCACCGTGTCGATGATATGTTGGCGAGCCTCCGGAATACCTGGATTAATGTATTTCTTACCATCGGCATTCACAATCCATTCTGGATGTGCTTTTGCCACATGGTTACTAGCTAAAGCTGATGTGGAAGCATCTGTTGTTGCGCGGAATGGGTTGAACCAAGCATGAAACTGCATGCCGCGTGAATGAGCAGCACTAACCATATAGCTTAGTGGATCATATCCCGGATTCTTCCCCTGTGTACCCGTCAATACCTTAGACCAAGGAACTAAAGTAGATGGATATAGGCTGTCTGCTGAAGGTCTAACCTGAACAAATACAGCATTAAAACCAACTGCCTTTAGCTTGTCTAACAGATTATCAAACTCCTGCTTTTGTTTCGCTTCATTACCCGCCGAAGACACTGAAGGCCAGTCCAGATTAAACACTGTGGAGATCCAGGCTCCCTTCATTTCCTTACTAGTCGATCCACCAGGGATAGTAGGTATCGTTGGCAAGGTTGGCGTCGTTGGTGTTTCCGGATCGACAGATTGTGGCGGCTCAGTGTTTGATAATAAGGAAATATGCTTGTTGACCTGATCCCATAACACCTGCAATCCCAATTGTTCACTTACAAAACGAATCGGCACCATTACCCGCCCCTGTTTGATCTGGACTGAAGTGTCCAGTGCTACGGAAGCATCGTTTACTAACGCATTTTTCTGGCCACTAGTCAGCTTAAGGACCGTATCTCCTTGAGTGATCGTAACCGTCTTACTACTTTGATTCCACACTACACCGGCATTTAATCCTTTACTGATCACACTAATTGGCACCATCGTTACATTGGAGGCTGTGATATACGGGGGCACATCACTAGCCAGCGCCTCTCCATCCAGTTCAATGGTAATTTGCACCGCTGCCGCACGTGCACCAGGAGACCATAAAGGCAGAAACAACATAAGTACTAACAATCCCAACATCCATTTACGATAATTCATAATTCCTCCCCAAATCTAAAAAATATGTATCCAAAAAAAGAAAAAACGGATAAATCCTCCATGCAGATGAGAGAATGCCTCCTTCTAAAAAGGCGGTATCTGTCTCTGCAAGAAATATAAGAAGTATCGAAAAAAACTCATACTCTCTTATATTTTAAAAAGGACTGTATCCGTTTTGACGCTAAAAACTGGGAAAGGTTGCACTAAACAAAATAGAAACGGCTATACTATCCACTGATTATGCTCACGAAAGCCTTGCTGCGCATAACTTTTAGGGCAGTATCCGTTTCGGGAAAAAACATTTTAAGAATCGCTTGCCAGTTCATTGTGAATCGCATATAAAGTCTGTATACGTTCTTCGTCGCGGCGGAAATATTCTACCAACGTTTCAATCCGCGTAATCGAATCCCAACTTAAGTGATGTTCGATTCCTTCAACATCATTATAAATATATTCCTGCTGTACTCCGATCAATCCGAGGAATTCCTCCAATAGTTGATGACGATCAACAAGACGTTTCCCTACTTTTTTCCCTTTGTTGGTTAGGACAAGCCCACGATATTTCTCATAGATGAGATATTCGTCCTTATCCAGTTTTTGGATCATCTTGGTCACAGATGAGGGGTGTACTTCCAGTCCCTCGGCAATATCCGAGACCCGCGCATAACCTTTCTCATCTATAAGCTTGTATATGCGCTCCAAATAATCCTCCATGCTGGGTGTTGGCATTAAACTTTACCTCTTTTCTATAATGAGCATGGCGCCGGGCCAAACCTTGCTCTAACAATGATACATGTTACTAACGCACCTTGGCAAGTCCTTCAAAGGAACTTGCAGAAGAGTTGCACATGTTTGCCATGCTTATATTGGGCTGGGGGCAGAACAAGTATGTCCATCCAGATGAACAGCAAACCGCCCTGCGAGAGTTTATCACAGAGCGGAATTTCGAGCATTTTCCTGAAATAGGAATTGATTAATTCACCTAACGTTTATGCGAGAAATATAATGATATTATAGTTGCGCAGCATATAAATTCTTATATTTCAAAAAATGAGCCAATCAGGTGTTATTCCCTGCAGCCACACTGTGATCCGAAACATTTGATCCGTAAAGAGCAGCACCCCCATGAATACCATGAGAACGCCACCAATCTTCATCAGCACATTTGAATACTTAAGGATACGTTTGGCTCCACCAAGGAAGAATGCTAAGACAAAGAAGGGCAATGCGAATCCGATGCTATAGGCCGTAATCAATGTGAACCACGTGCCAGGCTCACTTGCGGAAAGTGCAATAATCGCGGTTAGAATCGGACCTATGCATGGAGACCACCCAGCAGAAAAACCGATCCCAAATATAAACGATCCCACATAACCCGCCGGCTTCCATTTTAAATCAAGCTTGCGTTCACGAAGTAAAAACTGCGGCTGAAAGATCCCAAGCAGAAATAATCCCATCACAATAATCAGAATCGCCGATAATTGCCGAATCAGATCACGCTGCCCATTAAAGAATTGTCCGAATAGTCCTGCACCAAACCCCAGTGTGTAAAAAACCGCTGAAAATCCTAAAATAAATGCCAATGTATGGGTTATCGTGCGTATACGGACCTCTTTGGTATTGCTGCCTGATTTCAATTGTTGAACGGATAATCCGGTAATATACGATAAATAAGAGGGATAGAGCGGTAAACAGCAAGGTGATATAAACGATGCTACCCCTGCTGCTAAGGCTATTCCTGCATTGATATTAGACAAAGTAGCGGCTCTCCTTCCAGCATTCGAGTCACTTCATGGAACCTTGTAGCTTTACTCCTACCTAATGTACCGTATTTTTTATTCGCTGTTTATGCTGGCAAACCCTTTTTGCCGATCAAGGTCAACACTAAAAACGATATGAGTAAAAGCACAATGGTAGCACCAGGGGCCAGATTCCAAACTCCTGCTACTACTAGTCCGCCTACAACAGCAATTTCCGAAATAATGACCGATAGGATGACCGAGGATTTAAAGCTTCGAGACAGCAATAAGCTAATTGCCACCGGAATGGTTAGTAGAGCAGATACTAGCAAGGATCCGACAATTTTGATCGCTGTGCTAATTACAAGCGCCGTCAGAATGGTAATCAGCATGTTAAGCAGCTTCACAGGCAGTCCGCTGACACTCGCAGCATCCTCTTCAAAGCTAAGCAAAAAGAACTCCTTAAAGAACATCGTAACTACTACTACAACAGCTATCGTTACTATCCCTACTACGATTAAATCGATATTATCTAGTGTATAAATGCTACCGAACAAATAACTCATAACGTCTGCATTATAACCTTTTCCTAAGGTGAAAAAGAGTGAGGCTAAGGCCACCCCGCCCGACATAATTATGGCAATCGAGAGCTCTGCATAACTCTTATAAGCCTTGCGAAGCTTCTCAATCGCGAAGGAAGCCACCACTGCAAATATAAGACCTGCTCCCAGCGGATAGACACCTATTAAAAAACCAAGTGCTACACCGGCTATTGTAACATGAGCCAGCGTATCCCCAATCATGGATAAACGTCTGAGCACAAGAAAAACGCCTATAAGCGGCGCTGTAATGCCAATCAATAGACCGCCTGCCAGCGCCCGCTGAAAAAAATCGCTAAATAGAATTTCCAACTTTAACTCTCCTCCGTAGAACAATTGAAACATTTTTAAAAGCTTTTATTAAAACCTTTTTTCGATCCCTCCCAAACCCTCCCTTCCAAGGGAGGGCCCCAAGGGCTCTGCCCTCTGGACACCCGCTAAGATCAACTAGCGTAGGAGGACGGGTTACTGAACCTAGATAGGTCGGGGAAAGATCGCTTTCGCCCCTTACGGGGCACGCTTACAGCGTCGCGGTATTTAGATACGGAAAGGTCAAATACCGCTTTAAGCTGATCTCAACTGCTTGCAATTCCCACTCTCCAGCTCTATGTATGCCCGCCAATAATAGAGAGACCTCTTCTACTATCAGAGTTTAACTAAGACCTAAGAAAGCGTATGCTGCAGGTTCTCTTCCGTACAATTCTGCAAATCATGAGAGTGACGGGAGAAAAAGTTAATCTTGCCGTTCGTTTGCACAGGTTCATTACCTAAGTAATTCTTAATCATGTCGATATCATGCGACACCATTAGGAATGTCATATGATGATGGGCATGCATATGTGTAATTAAATCAAAGAATCCTGCTTGTGATTCAGCATCAATACCGACTGTAGGCTCATCCAAAATCAGCAAGTCCGGATGGTTGATCAAAGCACGCGCCAGAAATACACGCTGCTGCTGACCGCCTGACAGCTGGCCTACTCTTTTCTCCGCAATATCTTGTATTCGCATCACTTCCAGTGCATCTTCGCACTGACGATGCTGAGCCTTAGATACTCTTCGAATAAGATTCTTGTTGTTGTACAAACCAGATAACACTACTTCACGCACCGTTGCTGGAAACAGCGGGTTGAAGGCGTTCTTTTGCGGAACATAACCTATCCGTTCCCAGTCTTTAAACTTGCGGACAGTCGTTCCGAATAATTTAATTTCACCACTGCTAGCCGGAAGCAAACCGACAATCATCTTCATCAGTGTTGTTTTACCAGCGCCATTAGAACCAATGATACCGAGGAAGTCTCGCTCTCTTACACTATAGTTAAGATTCGAAATAACCTTCTGTTCGCCATATGAAAAAGAAAGATCCTGTATATCGATGATATGCTGATGGCAGTCCAAGGATACCGATTGCATGCTTAAGCACCGCCTTTTCCTTATACTTTCCTTTTTATTGTAAAGCCATAATCAGATTTTGCAAATTTTTCTCCATCAAGGTGAAGTAGTTATCCCCGTTCTTTTCTTGCTCCGCAGTAAGACCCTCTACCGGATTAAGAACCATTGTAGACACACCGGCTTCAGCTGCTAACGTCTTAGCCAGTTTATCGGAGACCAGCTCTTCAAAAAAGATATACCGAATGTCTTCTTCTTTAACCATCTTCGCCAGGTTCACTAAATCCTGTCCACGCGGCTCAGCGTCTGGGGATAATCCCATAATCGCATGCTGTTCAAGCCCATAATCACGAGTAAGGTATGAAAATGCTTGGTGCGAGACTACAATTTTGTGGTTAGGCAGCTTTGTAAGCTCTTGTTCAAATTTACTATCCAAAGCCTGTAAACGTTCAGCAAGCTTATTGTAACGCTCTTCATAACTATCTTTATGCTCTGGGTCCACGGACTGAAGACTTTCTTTTATATTGCGGGCCATAATGATCGCTGACTTCGGGCTTACCCAGGTATGTGGGTCTGTATGAAGGCTGTCCCCAGCAGCATGGCTATTATGATCAGCATCTTCCTCATGATGATCCTCTTCACCACTCCCCCCGTGATCATGTCCGTCATCTTCATCGGTCATTATTAAATCAATGCCTTTACTTACTTCAACGGCTACCGCCTTGCTGCTACTATCAAGTCCTTTTAGAAAATTAGGAACCCAACCCTCAAGCCCTGCTCCATTATACAGGAACAATTGCGCTTTGGAGGTGTTGATAATATCCTGACTGCGCGGTGTCCAATCATGTGGCTCTACGCCAACTGGAAGCAAATTAATGGCATTTATATCATCTCCACCAATTTCCCGAGTAAACTCATAAATAGGATAAAAAGTGGTTACAACATTTACTTTCCCTTCAACTATACTTCCACTGCTCTTAGGTCCACATGCAGTGAGTGTAAATACAAGCACCAGTGCAAGTATAAGCAGACTTATTCGTGACTTCATAGCAACCATTAAATTGATCTTCCTCTCAAATCGTAATCTTTACTATTAGAAGTATAATAGTAATCATTACGATAAGTCAACAATAAATCCTGGTAAGATGACTCTGAACCTTAACCCTGCTTATACTTTGAAAAAAGGAATGTTCCCACAGCTTATCCAGCTGAAGGAACATTCCCTTTCTTAATATAACAATTACATTTATATATTCTACATAACTAGTCTTACTTCACAATAGCTCCATTTGGCATGCTGTCTGGAACTGTGGCGATGGTCAACTGATCACCTTTAGAAGCCGCTAGAATCATTCCTTGAGATAACTCCCCACGAAGCTTCACTGGCTTAAGATTCACAATACAAATCACTTTCTGTCCCACCAACTCTTCCGGTGTGTAAAACTTCGCGATACCAGAAACGACTTGACGCTGCTCATAACCTAGATCCAATTGTAGCTTCAGCAGCTTGTCGGCTTTCTTAACGGGCTCAGCCGCAATGACTTGAGCTACACGTAGCTCAGCCTTCGCGAAATCGTCGATGCCGATCTCTTCTTTATGCTCTTCCTCAGGCTCCGATACTGTAGTCGCAGCAGGTGCTGCTTCGGTCACTTCAGCAGTTGGCTTACCAGCGCCCATTGCTTCTGCGATATAAGCTACCTCTTGCTCCACATCCAGACGCGGGAAGATAGGATTGCCTTTTACCAGCTTCGTTCCTGCCGGAATCAGACCGAAGGTCTTGCCGCTGTCCCATGTCGTCAGCTCACCTGATTCGATTCCAAGCTGTTCCCAAATCTTCGCTGGGGTTTGCGTCACGAATGGTTGCAGAAGAATGGAAGCCGTACGAAGACCTTCCACGAGATGTCTCATCACTGAGGCCAACTCGGCAGTTCTGCTCTCATCCTTAGCAAGCACCCATGGCTGCGTCTCATCAATATATTTATTGGTACGGCTGATAAACGTCCCGATAGCTGTCAGCGCTACGGAGAACTCCATTTTTTCCATTGCTTCTTCTACTTTGGCATAAGTGTTCTCTGCCGCTGCTTGAAGCTCACCATCAAAAGCTGTTACATTTCCCTCATATGCTGGAAGCTCTCCACCGAAATACTTCTCCACCATCGCACCTGTCCGGTTCAACAGGTTACCAAGGTCATTAGCAAGATCATAGTTAACCCGATCTACAAAGCTTTCAGGTGTGAATGTACCATCCGAACCAAACGGTACTTCCCGTAGCAGGTAATAACGCAGTGCATCCAGGCCGTAACGATCAATCAGAGTAACAGGATCTACTACATTACCCTTGGATTTCGACATTTTGCCATCCTTCATAAGCAGCCAGCCATGTGCAAACACTTGTTTCGGAAGAGGTTCACCCAGTGCCATTAGAATAATCGGCCAGTATATCGTATGGAAACGGACGATTTCTTTGCCGACGATGTGTACGTCTGCAGGCCAGAAATTATCGTACAGACTGCGATCCTCGGAGCCGTAACCCAAAGCAGTAATATAGTTCGTCAAAGCATCAATCCATACGTACACTACATGCTTTTCGTCACCTTTAACTTTAACTCCCCAATCGAATGTCGTACGGGAAACCGCAAGATCCTCCAGACCAGGCTTGATAAAGTTATTGATCATTTCGTTCTTACGGGATTCTGGCAAAATAAACTCCGGATTCTCCTCATAAAATTGCAGCAATCGATCTGCATATTTACTCATCCGGAAGAAATAACTCGCTTCCTTCACCAGTTCAACGGGATGACCGCTATCTGGGCTTTTTGCGCCAATGATTAAGCCATTGTCATCTCGAACGATATCAACCAATTGTGTTTCTGTATAAAAGGTTTCATCCGGAATACTGTACCAGCCTTCGTATTCACCTTTATAGATGTCACCTTGCTTGAGCAGTCGATCAAAAATATCCTGAACAACCTTTTTATGACGTTCTTCCGTTGTACGGATAAAGTCATCATTGGAGATGTCTAGCTTGCGCCATAATTCTTTAATACCAACAACGATGTCATCTACGAACTGCTGAGGGGTTTTGCCAGCTTCCTCTGCCTTCCGTTCAATCTTTTGACCATGCTCGTCTGTACCTGTAAGATACCGTACATCATAGCCGCGTAGACGTTTGTAGCGAGCCATTGCATCTCCAGCTACGGTAGAATAAGCATGTCCGATATGCAGCTTATCACTCGGATAGTAGATTGGTGTAGTTAAGTAAAAAGTTTTCTTCTCGCTCATTGATTAATCATCCTTTCTTTCATAAAAAGACAAAAAACTCCCGCCCCTATAATGGGGCGAGAGTATAACTCACGCGATACCACCCAAATTTCCTGTCTCTTCACAGAGAACAGGCTTCGCCAGTTCCCTCGCGGGAACTGTCCATTAACGCTGGAACACGCCGTTATCTTACGTGAACCTTAATTGCAGTTCCCGCTCGAACACAGTTCCTCCCGGACCATATTCAATCTAACGCTCCATGCCGGCTTTCAGCTCGTTCCGGCTCTCTGTAATGGACGTACCGATTTACTCATCCGTTCCTCGGAATTCATACTATTATTGTGAATATACCCAATGGCAAGGGTTCGTGTCAAGTCGCGCGAGCAGAATCCTTCTTCGTGGGGTGTTCCTCAAGAGGCGGAACCGGATCAAGTCCCCCTGGATGGAAGGGATGGCATCTAGCAATCCGCTTGGCAGCAAGCCATGAGCCTTTTAGAGGACCATGGACTTCAATCGCTTCCAATGCATAGGCAGAGCAGGTTGGATAGAAGCGACAAGTGGCAGGCTTAATCGGGGAAATGTACTTGCGGTACACCCGAATGGGAGCCTGAATCGTTCTTCGAAGGGTCGCCATCCTTAAACCCCTTTTTTGTGATTAGCTGCTGCGACTAGTTCTTCTTCCCGGTTCTCTTCACATTCTTTGCAATAACCGAACACCTCAAATTTATGCTTGACTACCCGGAATTGATCAGGTGTATCCGTTAAATTCATCGGGCAGAAATTAATCGGGTAGGTTTTCTCGCATTGAAGGCAGATCATATGATGATGGTGATCCTGATGATTACAGCTTCCCTTGAATTTCACTCCGTCTTCAAAGACGATTTGTTCAAGTACACCAAGCTCTTCCATTACACGCAGATTGCGGTACACGGTATCAAAGCTAAGTCCGCTATACTTGCGGCCCATATGCTCATAGACATCCTTCGCTGACAAATAACCCTTATTCTCGCCGAATAACTTGGCAAGCGTTTTGCGTTGGTCGGTGATTCGCAGACCTTGCCCCGACATGACTTCTAATATTTGTTCTGTCGACAGCATACGCTCATCTCCCATTACATTTCAGTTCATTTATAATTCACTCTCTTAATAATGCCCCAAAATAAATGCCCCGTCAATGAATCAACCGTGCGCATGAGCGTTCATCTGAGTAAATCATACATTTAAATACAAAAGTCCGGCTGGTATTCCTTTGCGGAATATTCAGCCGGACTTTTTATTGCAAGGTGAATCCCAAATGGTGTTTAAGGGATAAACCTATTCTGTTATTTCTTCGCTGGTAGCGGTGTTACCAAGAAATTCACCGGCAAGTTACTACCAGAAGCTGCTGTGAACAAAATCTCCACGGAGCCACCAAAATCACCAGTACGATAAATCACACTATTCATGTCAGCGGATGAGAGACTTCCCGAAGTCGGCATGTGTACGATTTGACCGTTAACCATGACTGGCCCCATGTAATTACCGCCACGTGGATTAAACGTAACCAAGGAATTAGGTGCGACATGATCGAATTTGATTTTGTATAACACGCCGAAATTACCCGCATTGGATGCTTCAGTACCGTTCATTGGGTCTACACCGATCAAATTCAAATCACTCGAATTGTCACCAATAAGAAGTCTCACAGGACTTGCTCCTACTTCATCGCTAACCGTGATGATGCGTGTAGAATCAGCATAAGTTCCTCGGTTATGCACCCCATCACGATCCAATATTGGAAGTGTAGGAAGTGTAGTCAACGGATCTTTATTTGCATCGATCATCATGACATTATATTCAATAGGATAATCACTAAATAAGTCCGCTTGGAGTGAAACAATTTCGCCTGGTTTCATCGCAGTTTTGTTTAGTTCTGTAAGAATCGAGACGCTTTCCCCGGGTTGTAGGACAGTTGTCTTATAATCTCTTCTGGTCTGCATAGACTCCCAGTACCGCTGCACTGACATTTTACCAGTACCCTCAGGATAAGAGTTTGGACCACCAAATCCTACATACTCTGTTGTAATTGTTGTAGGGTACAGATTGTTATTCTTAGCAATCACATACACCTTCGTTTTAATATTCATATTATTCTTGTGGTGGACCAAGAATCGAGTTCCTCCGAATGATGTTTCTTTATACGTGATCCCTTCCGTATTCACTGTTTCTGGGCTGTTACTGCGAATAAGGGTATAAGGCTCGGAAGAGAGGTTATAGGCTACCTTCTGCCAAGTTGGAACCATCGATCCGTCGATGTTAAATACACTACCCGGAGAAGCGAATAATCTGTAGAAATCTTCTTTACTGTACAAGACTTCATCCGAAATATTAATGGTCTTCTCAAAAGTGCTGATTGCGCCATGTGAATCTTTTACTTGAATGGCTACTGTTGCTGGACCTGGAGTGAAGAAAGCTTCTGCTTTGTTTGTCCAAGTTACTTCAATTTGATCACCGTCTGGGTCGCTACTTAGATCCGAATAAGTGATCATTTCACCCATCTTGTAAGAATCCTTGTCTGTCGTGAAATTAGCAACTGGCGGTGTATTTGGTTTAAGCACATTGATGGTCACGGAATAAGGATCACTCCACTGTCCATTCGCATCCATAACGGAATAGGATACTACATAAACCCCTGGTGTATCATAGACATCCTGCTTATTTCCATCCCAACGCTCATCGACAATGGCCGAACCATTCGGCGAAGAACTGGAAGTCACAAAATTCACTGTATCACCAGCATAAATTTGAGTTGGCACTGTAAAAGAAGCTTTAGGCTTCGTGTTCAGCGTAAGAATCACCCGTTTTTGCACATTATCAACAGTATAAGGAATGCCTAACGCTCCAGTGATGGACGTCAAAGGAACCATGAATGTACCCTTGAATTGATAAGCTGGACCTTTCATCGTCACATTTTTACCATTAACGGAATAGATCTTACTGTCCGTCTTAAAGCGCATAACGTCGCTTCCCTTGGTAACAATGGTCTCTTTCGTTTTATAATCATAAACGTATTTCACACCTACGCGCTCTACCATAGCCCGGATCGAAACGTATGAGACACCATTCTTCACGGCCATTGGCTGATTAGCCAAATATTCAACGCCGTTTTGGTACATTTTGTTGCTGTTCATCATAAGTACAAGCTGATTACTAGCCGCAGCACGAACACCATCCGTCGATGTAGGCTGTGTAGTAGTTTCAGGTGTTGCAGTAGGGATCGGAGTAGGCGTTGGTACCGTTGTTGATGTAGGTTCGGTTGTTGTCGTAGGTTCAGTTGTTCCTCCAGTATTTGGAGTTGGAGTTGGTGTAGGTGATACTACTCCCCCTGGCACCTCAGTTGGCATTGGCGGCAATGGGTCAGTAGCTTCTGGCATTACATCTGTCACAGATGTGGCAGATGCTCCTACTGCATTGGTATTACCGGAGGTATTATTGACAGCTTCGGCAAAAGCCGGCACTGCCGAGGCGGCCTGAGATATGGCCAAAACAGCAACTAACGTTAATTTCTTTAAATCCATGATATGACTCCTCTGCTCCTATTTGTAAATATAAGTAGGTCTCTGTCTTTTTCATACTCCTCTTATATTCCCCGCAAAAACGCAACCGCCCTCAGCAGAGCGGAAGAATTGCTTTTTGCCACGTTCGTTATAACAAAACATAGTATTAGACGCATTCGGCCGCAAAAAGTTTCATTTTAAAGTAAAGAAAGATTAACTCAGTATTAAAAAAAACAAATCCAACCTTTCAGTTCCTCCCAGAAAAAATTGAGGTTATCCATATAAATATGTGTATTTTGCGCCTAGGTATATTCGTTTTCATTTGCTTTTGTTCGTAATCTCGCAAACAAAATATGCAAAGTTGAGTAGGGAACCACACTGCCATTTGTAAAAACTACCATGACAAAGAAATGGCTATCCCATGCTCAAGCTATAACTCCCTGCTTCAAAACCTGGACCATACAATTGCTGACCTCTCATGCAAACAAATCAGTGAAAAACAGGCTCAGACCGTAGCTCTTAAAGCACAATTCCACATTCATTTTCAGTTCTCCCAGTTCCCCTTCATCCCAATCTAAAGCCCTAATCACGATTGCTCTGCTAACGTCTTATACATCTTTCTTACACTCTATTTAAAACATATGATATTTTTTCGGGGGTGTAGGGAACATATTATATTTCTATTGAGAAAAGAGATGATTCTCCTTGGAAACCAAGGTGAATCATCTCTACTGTTTAAAATCATTTAATTAATCTTAGCTTATGTACTTCTATCACAGCCATACGTAAATCGCACATTGCTCTTTATCATGCTATCATTGGATTTCAACCGCGAGCTGCGGTTTCTAATCAAGAAATCCGATAATAACAGCGACCGTAAGTCCAAATATTCCTCGCAGAGACGCTAAACCTCACCACACTGCAGTAACGCCGACCTCACTGCGCTTCGGCCCGGCATCGGTCGCGATACTCCTTAGGAGACATCCCCGTCTGCTTCTGAAATACCTTTGTGAAATAACGTCGTTCCTGATAACCCACTCCGGAACCAATCACCGTAATGCTCTTATCGCTATTAGTAAGCATAAACTTAGCAGCTTCAATTCGCTGTAGTGTTACGTATTCCACGAAAGTCATTGCAAAATGATTCTTAAACAAGAGACAGAAGTAACTGCCGCTAATGCTGATCTTATTCGCCACTTCCTCAATCCCGATATCTGAGTGGAGATGTTCAGTGATATATTGGGCGGCTAAGTTCATTAGCTGATCCGGTGTTTTTTTGCCAGAATCATTGTCTGCTCCAGGGATCTCCTGGAATAAGGGGATGCTGTTATACAGTTTATTTTTAAACTGTTTACTACGGATATTAGCTCCGATCTCCCGTACCTTATTGCCAAGTTCTTCATAATGTATTGGCTTACAAATGTATTCTTTAACCCCTAGCCGGATCGCTTCTCGTGCATAGTCAAACTCCTGATACCCGGTAAGAAGTAGCACCTCACTATCCAATCCAATTTCCCGCAACTTTCCTACAAAAGTTAACCCGTCCATCACTGGCATACGAATGTCACTTAACACAAGATCGGGTTGCTCCTCTTCAGCAATGCGCAAGGCGTCCATACCACTGCGCGCCATACCGACGACCTCCATACCCATCTCCTGCCATGGCAACACTCTGTTCAGATTATTCAGAATTGGGGCTTCGTCATCTACCAATAATACTTTTAGCATAATGATCTTCCCCCTGCTCGTATTTAGGTATGACACATTGAATTATAGTACCATAGCCTGGACTGGAACAAATAAATATTCCGTACCTGTCACCGTATTCAATGCGGATGCGATCTGCTACACTGCGAATGCCAAGACCCCTACGTTCAAGATTCATCCGGTTATCCCGTTCAACTTTAACCTCTTGCTCCACAGGATCATTCACAATATATTGGAAAATGGACAACTGAGACGGTGTAATACCAATACCGTTATCTTCAATCCGTAAAATCAAGTCCCCTTGCTTCTCCCATACTTTCACAGAAACTTGACCTTTGTAATCAATACCCTCAAATCCATGCTGAATGCTATTCTCTACAAGCGGTTGCAAAGTAAGCTTTAGAATGCCGCAACTCATCAATTCTTGTGGGATATTAATATCATATTCAAATAAATCCTCAAACCTGAATTTTTGAATATCTAAATAATTGCGCAGATGTTTAATTTCTTCATCCAGTGTAATTTCTTCTCGATCCTGAATGCTGATACGTAAAATACTTGCCAGTCTGTAGACCATCTCACTAACTTTCTTACCTTCATTTTGTATCGCCAGAACATTAATCGACTCTAACGTATTGAATAAAAAATGTGGTTTGATCTGTGCCTGTAGAACACGCATCTCCGCTTGATTCTTACGACGCTGTTCCACATGGATTCTGTTAAACAACCCATTAATTTTATCCATAAGATCATTAAAGCCTTTACCAAGAAGCGTTAATTCATCATTCCCCTTTACTTCTACCCGCGTAGTCAGATCTCCATCCTCAACCCGTCGCATAAAACGAACAATTACGGCTATTGCACCAGTAATCCGATTCATAAAGAATAAATTGAAGATCACTGCTGCCAAAAAGCAAAGGAAAATTACTCCGACAAACCAGCGTGCAAATACTGTAACTTCACGAGACAAAGTGTTCCATGAAGTTACAGACACTAGACTCCATGGATAATCTTTCAAATGATACATAGAGAGAATGCTTTTCTCCCCGTTATACTGTGTTTTGAAACTCTGAAACCCTTTTTTAAAGGTAATCTCTTTATTCGCGAATGACTGAATATCCTGTCCATCCAGCTTTTGATCTGGGTCGAATAGAATCATTCCGTCATCATTTACAAGCATAAACGAAACATCCTGATTGCTATCCCCAATTTTTAAATTGCGAAATATAGATTCGAACTCCCAATTTTTGATCTGCACAACGAGGATACCTATGTTCTGAAAGAAGCTCAATTCCTTCACGAGTCGAATTTGTGTAAACACAGGTTCAGTTCCCGTAAGTTCGGGATATTCATGAGGAGCCAGCCATTTCGGCACGCCATTCAAATCCATTACTTCCTGGTACAAATCACTTTTCTTGAATGTATCATAGGGTAGCGTTCGGAAATTTTCCTTGGTAAAAAGCGACACGATTTCAGAGTTACCTCTACCGTTAAAATTGTACAAAAAAGCATAGCTGATCGATGGGTGGTTAAACAACAGACTACGGAAATTGCGCTGGCTAGCATTCAAATTGAGTTGCTCAGCATCAGTTAAATCCTGATTAGCAGGATCTTCTGCGCTAAGGGCCATATGAAAAACCGAGGTAGCAATTCCGTTGTCTGTAACGTTATCCATATCTTTTAACACATTAGAAATACTGTAACTAATTGCTTTGAGAGAGTATTCCGATTGCTGGCTATACTTTTTCTCGATAGAGTTATAAGTTACAAAAAACATAAGCATGCCTAGAATAAATAAGGGAATGATAATCAGGCCCAAAAATGCCGTAAATAATTTATAGCGCAAATTCATCGGCTAGTGCTCCTGACCAAGCATAATCGCCTTCGGCGTCCTTATAAGGACGGTAAGCGATTAAGCGAGAAATATAAGGCTAAAGGATAGGGTAAAACTGATACTTTCGTATATTTTGAGAAAAAAAGTTATCCTTTAACGCCGCCCGCTGTTACACCTTCAATAATCTTTTCCTGTAAAATCGCATAAATAATAATTACTGGAAGCACGCTGAAGACGATACCCGCTGACATTTGAGCATAGTTCATCTGGTATTGATCGCGGAATTGAACCATACCTACTGGGAGCGTACGCAGTTCGTCATTCGAAAGGAAATAGTTTGCCAGCAAGAATTCGTTCCAATTTCCCAGGAAATTAACAATGAATACAGTAACCATGGCAGGTACGGTTAGAGGTACAATAATTTTAGCAAAGATACCTGGTGCCTTCAACCCATCCATGACCGCCGCTTCTTCAATTTCTCTAGGCAACGAACGCATAAATGCAGCCAATATTATTATCGTAAATGGAATTGCATTCGCGATATAAGGGATAATCAACGCCCAGTGCGTATTCAGAATCCCCATCTTACGTACAATCGTATAAATAGGAAGCATCAATGCGTTGTTTGGAATCAGCATTCCCACCATAACTAGCGAGAACAAAATCGTATTCCATTTGCCTTGGCGCATCCGTGTAACTGCGAAAGCAAACATAGACGCTAGAATGATAGACACTACAGAAGCCAATATGGAAATGTACAAACTGTTAAAAAAGTAGGTGCTGATCTTGGCATTCACCCAAGCTTCAACGTAGTTAGAGAAGACAAACTCCTTTGGAATACCAAAAGGGTTAAGCGCTATTGCATTGTTATCCTTTTTCACAGAAGAGAATAACACGAACAGGAAAGGAAATAGAATAACTAGCAGATAGGACAAAAGTGCGACATGTGGCAGACTCTTTTTCAGGGCGCGTGGCATCAGTATTCAATCCTTTCTGTGCGTCGGGCTATCAGCAGCTGATAAACGGCTGTAACCACCAGTGTAAATACAAAGATCAGGACTGCGATGGCATTACCGTACCCGTATTTAAAGTTAGTAATCGCATATTTAATCATGTAAGTTGCCATTACATCGGTTGAACCAGCAGGTCCACCCTTAGTCATAACAATTACGATATCCGCCGCTTTCATTGCCCCAGCAATAGACAACATGATCACGACTGAGATGATTGGAACGATTAGCGGAAGTGTGATGCGTGTAGCACGTTGGAATCCAGTTGCACCATCAATGGCAGCAGCTTCGTCCAATTCGCCTGGTATCGACAAAATAGCTGCCAGTACCATTACAATATAGAATCCGGTCCATTGCCAAGCATTCGTGATCAGGATCGATAACATTGCGAATCTTTCATCCGACAGCCAGTATATTGGGTTAATACCAACTAAGCCAAGAACCTTATTTAAAAGTCCAATGTTGGGCTCATAAATGAAGCCCCATAGAATACCGATAACTGCTGTAGACATAATGGAAGGCATGAAGACTGCTGTCTTGTATAAGCCTTTTAGCTTCTTTACATTTGATATCAATAACGAGAAGAATATGATTAACGGCACCTGTACAAAACAGGAGAAAAGAATGAACCAACCGTTATTTTTGACAGATATCCAGAATCGTTCATCTCCTAATGCCTTCTTAAAATTACTGATTCCGGCAGACTTGACTGTGTCAGATACACCATTCCAGCTAGTAAAGCTGTAATAGATTGAACTGAAGATGGGATAGATGAAGAACATCGTGAACAAGATCAGTGCTGGAAGAATAAAAAGGAAAAATACCAATGGATTTCTTAGCGCTTTATTCATGACTACCTCCGGTTGCTTTGACATCTGGCGAACAATGAATGTTTTAGATCTTTGCAAACACATAAATTCTTTAAGTTTAAAAATGTACCCTGGTTCTAGCACCAGGGTACATTCAGTTTGCAGCTACTTATTCAACTGCTGCGTTTGCTTCTTCTTGTACCTTCTGTAAAGCTTCGCCCATTTTCTCTGGAGTCGTCTGACCACCAATTAGCTTTTGAATTTGAATGTTACTGATTTCTGTAGTTACATCAGCTTGAACAAGAGAGTCAAATGCCGGGAACGAAGATTGTGAGTTATTAAGTACACCTACGATTTCGCTCATCAGATCATCAGTAATATTCTCATTCAGTACGTTTTGGTCAATTTTCATTGCTGGTAATACGCCATCTTCAACAAGTCCACGCAATTGCATTTCTTCGTTAAACAAGTTTTTGATAAAAGATTTCACAGCAGCCAATTGACGTGGATCTTTCTCAGCAGAAGCAGAGAAGCCGTAGCCATTGTTCACATCGCGCATCAATGCAGTTTGGTCGCCCACTCCGCCTTCAACTACCGGGATATTGAAGAATCCAACTTTACCGATCAAACCTTCGCCAGATTGGCCTGTTTTAAATACGGAGGATTTCCAAGTACCATCATACAGCAGGATTGCTTCACCACTAGTGAATTGTGTTGTATATTCAGCATACTCAAAACCAAGTTCGCCTTTTTTGAAGTATCCTTGGTCAACCCACTCTTTGTACTTCGCAAAGCCTTTTACAACATTTGGATCAGTCCATTTAGCTTCGCCAGTTGCAAATTTAGCAGTTACATCCGGACCTGCATAACGTGACCACAAGTGGTTAGCGAGCATAAGTGGTACCCAACCAGCTTTGGATGCACCAGCTAAAGGTACTTTTCCGTCAGCCTTGATGTCAGCCAATTGTTGTTCCAATTCTGCAAATGTTGTTGGCGCTTTCCAACCCTTGCTAGCGTAGTATTCTTTGTTGTAGAAGAATCCTTCACCAGATCCACCGATCGGCAATCCGTAAATTTTTCCTTCGTAAGTGAAAGGATCAAGATTTGAGAATTTATCCTTAATTCCTAGTTCCTCAAGAATTGGAGTTAGGTCAAGTAATTTACCTTCTTTAGCATAGATCTTAGAGTCAGGGCTACCGAATAGATCGAAGATCTCTGGTGGATTACCTGCAGCCATTTCACCACGCAATTTTTCTTTACGGTTTACATCTGAATCTACCCCATCAAGTTTAAAGGTTAGGCCCGGTACATCCCCTTCTACCTTTTTCACTACTTCTTGCAGAATAGCCAGACGTTTCTGTTTGTCGGCACCGATCTGAGTGTGACGAATCGTCATTTCGAACGGTTCGTTACTTACCGGCTCTTCTGTTGCTGGAGCATTTGTAGCATCCGCTGAATTCGTCGCGGTAGCGTTTCCATCTCCTTTGTTAGAAGATGTATTATTGTTGCTTCCGCAACCTGCCAGTAAAGCTGATGATACAAAAATCAGGGACAATAGCAAAGTCATACCTTTTTTCATTTTTTGTGACCCCCCATATAATGTTGTGCTTTACACTTCTTATTATAGAAAATAGACTCCATTCTCGTAAGGTTAAGATTCATCCACTATAGGGATAAAAATCTCTAATGAAAGCGGAATCAACTACACAATGCGTAATATAATATAACTTCAATATAGTGAAAGTTGCGGTTAATCACTATTTTATGTAATTTAATCGGACATTTAAGTTGATGAAACGAATAAAACTTTTAATTAATGATACAATATCTATCACACTGAATTTCCAACCTCCTTATTAAGCCGCTGTAACTATATCATGTTTTTACAAGGGTACATACAAAATACCCCCTCTTTAAGACACCACAACGCCCCTCTCATAACAAAAAGCCATTCATTCAGTAGTAAATCACTGAAGGAACGGCTTTACTTAATGTAGATATCAATTATATAAGCGCTGTCTGCTTACGACCTTCTTCGACCAAGCGGTATGCCCGCTGAACTTCTTCGTCCGTAGGGGATGGCACTCCATCCAATTCATAAGGCTTGCCGAGCATTTCCCATTTATAGATACCCATTTGATGATAAGGTAATATTTCAAATTTCTCAACGCCATTTAAGGTTCCAATATAACGACCTAAATTAATAAGGTCCTCTTCACGGTCGTGAATGCCTGGAACATATACATGTCTAATCCACATCTTACGATTATGATCCGACAGCCAGCGTGCAAGCTTTAAGGTACGATCATTAGATTTGCCAGTTAACTTAATGTGTGCTTCATCATCAATATGCTTCAAGTCAAGCATAACCAAATCAGTAACATCCAATAAGTCATTAATCTTATCACCTTCGTTATAACCGTTACTATCTAGTGTGGTGTGCAAATTCCAACGTTTCTTCACTTCCGTAAATAACTGCTTTACAAATTGAGCCTGCAAAGTTGGTTCACCACCGGATACAGTCAACCCGCCTCCGGAAGTACGATAGTAGTTCAAATAAGGCTCGATCTCGGAAAGCACTTCTTCCAGACTCATTTCTTTGCCTTCATCTAAAGCCCAAGTATCAGGATTATGACAATATTGGCATTTCAACAAGCAGCCCTGCATGAATAAAACAAAACGAATACCAGGTCCGTCAACGGTTCCAAAGGTTTCCAAAGAGTGTATGCGACCTTTAATCATAGGATGTCATCCTTTCGCCACGACAGACTAACAGTCCCTCTTTCACGAAGAAGCTCCCTGTCCTTGAGACTGTCGTTTCCCTTAATCGCGGCTGTGAAATTTAAAATTTTAACGATTCTCAAACAAGATATTACCGCCCTTGAGACAAGGGCGGTATCTTCCTTGCAATTATTTCAATGTAGAACTTAAGTCAAAGATCTTCTTGAATAGGAACTAATTACATCGAACCATGGAATGTACGGTTAACTACATCCAATTGTTGTTCGCGAGTCAGCTTGATGAAGTTAACAGCATATCCGGATACGCGGATAGTCAATTGTGGGTAGTTCTCTGGGTGCTCCATAGCATCCATCAATTGTTCACGGTTAAATACGTTAACATTCAAATGTTGAGCGTTGTTATGGAAGTATCCGTCCATCATGTGTACCAGATTAGACTTACGTGATTCCTCTTCTTTACCCAGTGCCTTAGGTACGATGGAGAACGTGTTAGAGATACCATCTTGTGCATCGGAGTAAGGCAGTTTGGCTACAGAATTCAGGGAAGCCAGGGCACCTTTCTTGTCGCGTCCGTGCATTGGGTTAGCACCTGGTGCGAATGGTTCGCCTTTCTTCCGTCCGTCAGGTGTAGTACCTGTCTTCTTACCGTACACTACATTCGAGGTAATAGTCAGTACCGATTGAGTCGGCACAGCATCACGATAAGTTTTGTTTTTACGGATCATTGTCATGAAGGTTTCAACCAATTCTACTGCGATGCTGTCTACAGCATCGTCATTGTTACCGTAGCAAGGGAATTCGCCTTCGGTTTCGAAGTCAATTGCAATACCTTGTTCGTTACGAATTGGTTTAACCTTCGCGTATTTAATAGCACTCAGGGAGTCAGCTGCAACGGACAGACCAGCGATACCGCAAGCCATAGTACGCAGAATATCACGGTCATGCAGTGCCATTTCAATACGTTCGTAAGAATATTTGTCATGCATATAGTGGATGATGTTCAAGGTGTTAACATAAGTCTTAGCCAACCACTCCATCATCGGTTTGAAGCGTTTCATTACTTCGTCATAATCCAGATATTCAGAAGTGATCGCTGGGAATTCCGGTCCAACTTGTGCTCCAGATTTCTCATCTACGCCACCATTGATAGCATACAGCAAAGCTTTTGCCAGGTTAGCACGAGCGCCGAAGAACTGCATTTGTTTGCCGATGCGCATTGGAGATACACAGCAAGCAATCGC
Organism: Paenibacillus sp. FSL K6-0276; assembly: GCF_037977235.1. Taxonomy (NCBI): domain Bacteria; kingdom Bacillati; phylum Bacillota; class Bacilli; order Caryophanales; family Paenibacillaceae; genus Paenibacillus; species Paenibacillus sp. FSL K6-0276. Next base: position 4,430,137 of record NZ_CP150276.1, read on the forward strand.
ATAATCATCACCCCAGTATGGACGCATCAAATCGTCATTTTCATACTGAATTGCACTAGTTTCGATGGAAACCTTGGCACAATAATTTTTGAAGCCTTCAGGCAATCTTTCGGACCACAGAACAGTTAAGTTTGGTTCCGGAGCTGGACCCAAGTTGTACAGAGTGTTCAGGAATCGGAAGCTATTCTTTGTAACACGAGTTGTTCCGTCTTCTGCCATACCACCAATGGATTCAGTTACCCAAGTAGGGTCGCCGGAGAACAGATCGTTATAGTCCGGTGTCCGCAAGAATTTCACGATACGCAGTTTCATTACAAAATGGTCGACAATTTCTTGTACTTGTTCTTCAGTCAAAGAACCTTCTTCAATATCGCGTTCTGCATAGATGTCTAAGAAGGAAGATACACGTCCCAGGGACATCGCCGCACCATTTTGCTCTTTAACTGCTGCCAGATATCCGAAGTATACCCATTGAGTAGCTTCCTTGAAGTTGGTCGCTGGTTTGGAAATATCCATACCGTGAGCAGCTGCCATTTGTTTCAATTCGCCCAGTGCACGAATTTGCTCAGACAGCTCTTCACGCAAACGAATTACATCTTCAGTCATGGAATCAACTTCGAGCTCAGTTAGTTGTTGTTTTTTGTCTTTAATCAGGAAATCAATACCGTACAGAGCGATGCGGCGGTAGTCACCGATGATGCGTCCGCGGCCGTAAGCATCAGGAAGACCTGTAATAACGCCGGATTTACGCACTGCTCTCATGTCTGGTGTATATGCATCAAATACGCCTTGGTTATGCGTTTTGCGAATGTTCGTGAACATATCAACGATGTTTTGTGGAAGCTCGAAGCCATAAGCCTTCGTAGCATCAACCATCATCTTGATTCCGCCGAAAGGCTGAATGGAACGTTTGAAAGGGGCGTCAGTCTGCACGCCTACAATTTGTTCCTTGTCCTTATCAATGTAGCCTGGAGCATGTGAAGTGATTGTGGAGACAGTATCCAAGGAAACATCCAATACGCCGCCTCTTTCTCTTTCTTCCTTGCTCAGTCGGGAAATAATCTTCCACAGTTCAGTGGTGTTACTAGTAGGTCCTACGAGGAATTCCTCGTTTCCTACATAAGGTTTAATGTTACTAGTGATAAAGTTATTAACGTCAACTTTCTTGGACCATTTACCTTTTGCAAAACTTCTCCAACCGGATTTCACTTCATTTACATCTTTTTCAATCACCGACATGCTAAATCCCTCCATCTATATTTATTATATTTGTAGAGATCGCGGGCTTGAAGGTTGATCCCGTGTCTCGTGATCCCAAAAAGATGTGGTTGTTCTAAAATTCACAATCAACATTTCATATGTGGGACCGTTGTTTATATAAACATTTTAGTTTACTTTCTATATAAATACTGTGACAAATATCACCTTTCCAGTGATATTTGTCACTTTTATCTAATCCACTACTATCCTAATCTCTATTTAACCAATTATTAATTATCGAATCTTCCGTAGAATGCATTACGGTATACATCTGCAAGTTCAGATACCAATGGCAGCTTAGGATTGGCAGTTGTACACTGATCTTCAAATGCGCGGTCAGCCAAGTAATCTACGCGGGATTCAAAGTCCTTAGGATCAAAGCCCAGTTGTTGGAACGACTCTTCGATACCCAATTTTTTATTCATATCGCGAATAGCATTGATCAGGCTAGTTACACCTTCTTCAGTTGTGCGAGCTGGCAATCCCAGAATACGAGCAATTTCTGCGTAGCGCTCATCAGCTACGAAATGCGAATATTTAGGGAACGAAGCGAACTTCGTAGGTTTCTTAGCATTGTAGCGGATAACGTGTGGCATAAGGATCGCATTAGTACGACCGTGAGCGGTGTGGTACTGTCCGCCCCATTTATGGGCTAAACTGTGGTTAATACCCAAGAACGCATTTGCGAAAGCCATACCAGCCAGTGTTGATGCATTGTGCATTTTCTCACGGGCAAGCTTGTCACCTTGTAGTGCGGATCTTTCTAGATATTGGAACACCAGTTGAATCGCTTTGATAGCAAGACCATCGGTGTAGTCACTCGCCATAACAGATACATAAGCTTCGATAGCATGTGTCAATACGTCCATACCTGTATCAGCAACAGCCGTTTTTGGCAAGCTGTAGACAAACTCAGGATCGATGATAGCTACGTCTGGTGTCAGCTCGTAGTCAGCCAAAGGATATTTAGTATGGTTTTCTGTTGTTTTGTCTGTAATAACTGCGAAAGATGTAACTTCCGAACCTGTACCCGAAGTTGTTGGAATCGCAACGAATTTCGCTTTATTTCCAAGTTTAGGGAATTTGTAAACCCGTTTACGGATATCCATGAATTTCTGTTTCAGACCGTTAAAGTCTGCGTCTGGATGTTCATAGAATAACCACATTCCTTTTGCAGCATCCATTGGGGAACCACCGCCAAGTGCGATGATGCAGTCCGGTTGGAATCTGTTCATCATTGCTGTACCTTTTTCAACAGTAGTTGTCGATGGATCTGGTTCTACTTCGGAGAACACTTCGATAGCCACTGGAGTTTGGCGTTGACGCAGGTAATGTTCCACTCTTTCAACATATCCAAGTTTAACCATCATAGGGTCAGTGATAATTGCTACACGTGTGATATCAGGCATTTTGGCAAGGTACTGAGTTGCACCTTTTTCGAAGTAAATCTTGTCAGGTACTTTAAACCATTGCATATTCACGGTACGACGATTCACCCTTTTCACGTTGATCAAGTTGATAGCAGTAACGTTTTGCGATACAGAGTTGCGTCCATAAGATCCGCAGCCCAGAGTCAGCGAAGGGATATTGGTGTTATAAATATCGCCGATTGCGCCATGTGTCGAAGGCGAGTTGACGAGAATACGTCCTGTTTGCAGACGGTTAGAGAACTTCATGATCACTTCTTCGTTGTTGGAGTGAATAGCCGAGCTATGACCCATACCGCCAAATTCAACGATTTCAGCTGCGCGTTCGATACCTTGATCAGCATTCTTAACTTTGTAGCAAGCAAGAACCGGACTCAATTTTTCAGCAGACAGTGGGTATTTAGTGCCTACACCTTCGAGTTCTGCTACCAGAATCTTTGTACCGGCAGGAACTTGAATGCCACACATTTCAGCAATCTTCACTGCGGATTGACCAACGATTGCTGGGTTTACTGCACATTTATCTACGTTCATTGCACCGCTAGTCAACTTACCAGCTTCTTCTTTATTAACAAAGTAGCAGCCATTAGCGATCATTTTCTTCTTCACTTGGTCGAAGATTGGTTCTTCAATAATAATTGCTTGCTCGGAAGCACAGATCATACCATTATCGAATGTTTTGGAAAGAATGATGTCCGTTACCGCTTGATCGATATCAGCACTCTTTTCAATGAAGGCAGGTACGTTACCAGGGCCTACACCAAGAGCAGGTTTACCACAGCTATAAGCCGCTTTTACCATTGCAGATCCACCAGTTGCCAAGATAAGAGCAACGTCTGGGTTGTTCATCAAAGCGTTTGTCTTGTCCATTGTTGGCATTTCAATCCATTGGATACAGTTCTCAGGTGCGCCAGCTTTCACGGCAGCATCATGAAGAATTTTAGCTGCTGCAGCACTACACTCTTGCGCAGATGGGTGGAAACCGAATATAATAGGGTTCCGTGTCTTAATCGAAATCAACGCTTTAAACATCGTGGTGGATGTTGGGTTGGTTACTGGTGTGATACCCATAACGATTCCGACTGGTTCAGCAATTTTTTGAAAGTTCTCATATGGATTATCTTCAATAACGCCTACTGTTTTATCATATTTAATTCCGTGCCAGATATATTCTGTCGAGAAGATGTTCTTCGTAATTTTGTCTTCGTATACGCCGCGTCCTGTTTCTTCTACGGCCAATTTTGCGAGGTACATATGTTTGTCGAGTCCAGCCAACGCCATTGCATGAACGATTGTGTTAACTTGCTCTTGGTCTAGCGCCATGAATGCCTCATGCGCTTTTTTTGCTTTATCCACTAAATTCTGAATATACTCTTCAGCGGTAACTTGTTTAACTTGGGCGGCGACCTCGTTCTTAACTGCCATCTCCCTCGTCCTCCTGTCAATTTTTAGTTGTTTTTCTCTACACATTTATCTTATCACATCATTTCCACCTTGTATAGTGAAATCTTTCACAAAGTATAAAGTATTTTTGATTTGTTTTCAAAGCGCTTTCATTCGATCATATTATAGATTTTTTACCTTATTTTATGCTATAAATCCCTTCAAATCTTAAATTATACTTTTACAAGCAAAGTTCACGCCCCATTTTCTTCCTTGATACTCAACATAGCACTTAAAAAAGTTAACCCTTCTTAACAGAAATTTACCTTTTTCCTACGTCGTGATAATCTCCAGTTGATTATCACTATTTCTGTAGATTTATAATTTTATAAATTATAACAACAATAAAATCGACCCCTAAAGGGGCCGATCTTTCCTTCCCTATTCTGCTTTAATCGTATCAAAGAATTTCTCTTGTACTGTTTTGGCTGCAGCTTCAAGCTGGCTCTTGGAATCCGTTCCTTTTTTGGAGAACAGCTATTGAATGACGTTGGACATTGTTGCGTAGTAGTCCTGTGTATTGTATTGAGCTTCAGGTTTGCCATCCAAAAGTCCCATAATGTCAGGGCTATATTGGTATACATTTGTGTATTTGTCATAAACAGCTTTGGTCTTCTTATCGAAATCAGAATCTGCTGAGTAGTAGTCTAAGAGCGGCGGGATAAAGTATTTGCCTTCCGTTGTACGTTGTTGAAGAACTGCATCAAGTGCTTCCAAACCTTTATCAGAGAAGTAGTCAAATGTGATATAATTCAACGCTTGCTCGATAACGCCATCAGATCCGGCCATTACCATAGCTGTACGACTTTGTTGGAACGCACCTACAGCATCGCCCCAGCCCAGTGCCCAGTCTTGAGGAATCGCGTTTGCTTCCCATCTAAGTTTCTTGTAGAAATCCAGTGCTTTAACACCAGCATCGGAATTAAATGTAGCTACAACCTTACCGCCTTCGATCTTTTGAATCTCTCCACCAGCTTCGAACAGGAAGTTGGTCCAGTTCCAACCTACTTCGTTACCTTTACCCATTGGAGCAATACCGGAAATACCTTTTTTGACATCAGCCACGCCTTTAGCCGTATTCAGCATATCATCCCAAGTCCAATCCATTGGTGGGACCGCAACGCCTTTTTCATCCAGCATTTTTTTGTTGATCATAGTAGTTGTTACATAACCCTTTTGTGTGACTCCGAAAACTTTACCATCAATGATAAATTGATTTTGCAACACTGGGTTAATTTGATCTTTAAATTCATTTTTGTTCCATAGATCTGTGATGTCAGCAACCCAGCCCTTTTCAACCAGGAATTTAGCTTCTATTGCGTAAGTATTAAAGAAGGTTGGCGCTTCATTCGCAGCCATTTTGATTCCGATTCCACTTACATTGTATTGCCAGTCGTCTTTTACAATTTCAACGTTTGGATATACCTCTTGGAAACGTTTGATTCTGTCGTCTTCCTGAGCTCTCATTTCAGTCAAGTCAGGTGGTTTTAAAGTTTATTATGGTCATTTGTATGTAGTTTTTTCTGTTGTGCGGATTATACTGAGAGCGAATCAAGGTGTCATTGCGTGGAAACTTTGGATCTCCGACCGCTGTTGTCTCCAGATTTTCTGATTTATACCGCCACTAGCGGATAAAATCCGGAGAGAAAGGCGGACGCTTTCGCTCCTCTATTTCCAAAATCCTATCCTCTTCATTAAGTCCAAAAACTGCAAATGTACAGGTATATCCTCACTTATGGTTCGAAGGCTTCTTCTGGAGCAAGAATAACTGCAGATTTGCAGGAATTAATGCTTTAGCCATCCTCGCATCATTAATAAATGTACTCTTGCAGGTTTATTGCTGGTGATAGTTACTGATTAGTCAACCATTAGCATCTTAGAGCTACAACGTGCTGCTAACACCCTTGATCGACCCTTACATTTACGTAAAAAAGACCCACCCCAAGTAGAATTCACTACTTGTGATGAGTCCAGTACCAATTTAAATGATTCAATATAACTAATCTATCAACAATTCATACAATCCTTTAATGACAAGATCAGCTTCCTTTAGCACTTCCGGCTTGCCAATACCTACTACCTTCATACCTGCAGCCTTACCTGCTTGAACGCCCGCCTCCGCATCCTCAAACACGACACATTCGTCCGGCTGTAAGCCAAGCTCCTGACCAGTGATCAAGAATACCTCCGGATCTGGCTTGGCAAGAGACACTTTGTTACCATCAACAACAGCATCGAACAGATCCGTAATGTTCAGCTTATTCAAAATAAACTCCGCATTCTTACTGGCTGAACCTAACGCAATTCCAATCCCGCGCGATTTCAGTCCAGTTAAGTATACTTTGACTCCAGGAAGCAGTTCCGACTCCTCAAGCTTAGAGATGTATTCTACATATAGGCGATTTTTCTTCTCCGCCATCGCAAGCTTCTCCGCTTCTTCAAATTGTAGGCCGTCGACTTCCAGAAGAATATCGAGCGATCTCATCCGGCTCACACCCTTTAGGCGTTCGTTATCCTCCTCCGTAAATGTAAACCCAAGCTCATCAGCAAGACTCGCCCAAGCCAAATAATGATATTTGGCCGTGTCTACGATAACGCCATCCAGATCGAAAATGGCACCTTTCATATTTTGCAACATGGATTTACTTCCTCTCCGTTGTTAATTAATATCTATACTGTTGTTTCGGTCAAGGCTAACCGCAAGGTCTCACCTGCAGAACAGGAATTCCCTTCTCGTCCTTGCACCGAGAACACCAAAGTTCCGCTGTAATCGGCTGCTGTGATAACAGTAACTTCATCCTTGCTGATCCGCAGCTTAAAAGTATCACCCCGAAGTGTAACAGGAAGCTCAACAGACTGCCAATGTTTAGGCAGTGAAGGTTTGATGTGGACAGTCCACCCATCATAATTCAACCCTGCAAAACCAAGAACTGCAGCCATCCAAGCGCCACCGTTCGCGGCTGGGTGGGTACCACCGATGTAGAGATCCCCTACATACTGTTCTGGATCAAAGTCCTCTTCAATAATTGCCCAAGGATCTACCTTAAGATATTTGTCTGCCATTTTAGCCATGTATGATTTCCCCTTCTCCTGGTTTTTGCTCCATTCTCAGGATATCGTTCCACGCCAGATGCGCCAATGTCTGACCATAATGAAGATGTGTGTATTTATATGGAATTTGAAATCGAACTGATTTTTCAATCATGAATTTTTGCAGTATAATATGTAGAATCTAATAATTTCTTATATTTGTGCAAAAAAAACAGCGACAGACCCATTATTTGAGAATAATAAATTACCACTGTTGATATATAATAAACAATACTTCTTACTCTTTTTTTGTTGAAAATCATATTACATCTAGCACTTTTGAAGTGAAAATAATCACAATGTTGAAAATTCGACACTTTTAAATGGTTTTTCTTAACCAAATCGAAGATTTTAGAGGTATAATTAATTTAAAATTTACTGAAAAACTGAGGGAATAAAGGGGATGTCGATTATGCTAAAAGAACATTACAATGTTATCGAAGCCCACGGAAATACAAACTGTTTCTCCGAACAGAATTTCAACAGACTTCTAGTTACTATGAAAGAGCGCGTTGTTCCAGAGGGTTCACATCTATTCTGGGAAGGCGACTACTCGGATAAATTGTTTTATATCAAACGTGGACGTGTGAAATTAACTAAATCAACGGATGAAGGTAAAGAACTTATTCTTTATATGTACCAAGCTGGCGATATGGTAGGTCAAGCAGACCCATTCTTCAGCACCAAACACAGCTTTACTGCTGAAGTGATTGAAGAAAGTGAAGTTGGCGTCATCGAGCAAAAGGATTTAGAAATTCTCATTTGCCAACATTGTGATTTTGCCATCGACTTTATGAAATGGATGGGCATTCATCACCGTTTAACTCAAACAAAATTCCGTGATCTGATGATGTACGGCAAACCAGGCGCACTTTGCTCCACTCTTATTCGACTTGGTAATACCTATGGTGAGAAGAGCAGCGATGGTGAGAATATCCTCATCAACAAAAAAATTACGCATACAGATCTGTCCAACATGATCGGCGCTACTCGTGAGAGTGTGAACCGGATGCTGAGTGACTTGCGTAAAAAGGACGCGGTTGAGTACGAGAACGGTATGATTGTCATCAAGGATCTAGGCATGCTGCAGGAAATTTGCCACTGCGAATTGTGTCCTAACGAAATCTGCCGCATCTAATTTCCGTTATAATAAACCCTCTATTCTCCTCAACGAAACATATATGACCCAATTATTCTGCACATTATAAAATAGAGTGGTCCAAGGCGCCTATCGAGGGCGTCTTTTTTATACCACAAGAAGAAAAAGAGCTGAGCCCGAAATCGGGTCAGCTCTATAACCATAAATATACTCTTAGCGCTTGTTCTGAATACCTCGCACGGGAGAGATCAACCAGTAAGCCATGCCAACAAATATGCCCCCGCCAATCATATTTCCCAATGTAACGGGTATCATATTGTGTATCCATCCGGCAATAGTAACGGTATCTGGGTGATTCGGGAGCAATACAGCAACGCTCAACAGCGTCATATTAGCTACACTGTGCTCATATCCACTCGCAATAAAGGCAAATAGACACCACCAGATTAGAACCAGCTTGGCGGTTTCACTCTTAGCGCGTGAGGACATCCATAGAGCCAAGCAGACCAGCCAGTTACATAGGATTCCCCGGAAAAAGAGCTCCGAAAACGGAAGGCTCATTTTCTTGGCTGCTGATGCGAAGATCAAATGCTCTGGGGGAGCCGCACTGAATAGTCCAGTTCCGCGGATCAATAGTGCCAAAATGACTGCACCCACCACGTTCCCGACAAATACAAGCACCCAGTTCTTAGCGGTATCCCAGATACTTGTTCTACCTGCCAGCGTACTAACTGTAAAAAACATATTATTCCCGGTAAACAGCTCTGAACCTGCAAATACAACAAGGGTCAGTGCAATTCCGAAGGAGGTCCCCATAATGAGCGGTTGGAATGGAGATTTGGCAGCCGCCAGCGGTGCTCCCAATGAAAAGATAAGGATAATCCCAATACCCACATAAGCACCGGCCAAGAGTGCTGCTAAAAAATATCTTGGTAAGCTTTCATTCATTTTGTCACGCTTACTGACTGCCATCTCTACGATATTCTCCACACTTTGCGTAAACATAATACTCCACCCCACCGGTTTCTATTAAATCTGTTACTACAAGCTTCAGTGTCTACACGCTCACTGTCACATTCTCTCCGTCAAGAGTGACTGGATAAGTCACAACGCTACCTTGGTCCGGTGCCTGCACCTCACCAGTGCGCAGATCGATTTTCCAGTCGTAAAGTGGATCATAAAGAAAGTGACCCGAAACGATTCCTTCAGCAAGCGGACCACCCTTTGGATGAGGGCTACGGTTCTCTAGAGCATAGATTCGTCCATCAGAGGTACGAAATACAGCTAGTTCCACATTTCCAGCCACCACTACCCGGCCAATCTGCATCAGGAAATCCTGTACTGATCCTATCGCATACGTTTGTGTTGTCATTTTCATTGGTTTGGTCTCTCCCCTTCTGTGTGGCTATCTATCCGTTAAACTCTCGCATCTTCAAAAAGTGCAGTACGGGTACTGTTATCATTCAGGATTTTTTTCCAAGGATCCGTAACCTGAGTGAGGGCAAAATCAATCCGTGCCGCCAGCTCTTTACGGTTCTCTTCGTTGTTCAAAATCACCATTTGAATCTGTTCAAGTCCCATACGCTCTACCCACTCGGAGGTTCTCTCCAAATAATTTCCGGTCTCACGGTAGTATTGCATCACAGCGGAGCACACTTCGATTAACTCTTCATCGGTCTTCACTTTACAGAAGGCGTCTGCTATCCGCGGTTTGATACCGCCGTTACCACCGATAAATACTTCCCAGCCACCATCGTTGCCGACGATACCGATGTCTTTCGTGCAGGATTCCGCACAGTTACGAGGACAGCCGTTAACAGCCATTTTGAACTTAGCAGGAAAATCAAGACGCTCATATTTACGCTCCAAAAGTGCGCCCATTCCCAACGAATCCTGTGTACCAAAGCGGCAGAACTGCGAACCCACACAAGTCTTAACCGTACGTAGAGATTTGGCATAACCATAACCTGATGGCATATCCAGCTCTTCCCACACTTTCGGTAGATCCTCTTTTTTCACACCGATCAGATCCAAGCGTTGCCCGCCAGTCACCTTCACAACTTTTACATCATACTTAAGGGAGACATCAGCAATTTTCTTCAAATCCTCCGGTGTCGTTACACCGCCGTACATGCGTGGAATTACGGTATAGGTTCCGTCTTTTTGAATATTGGCACCCATACGTTCATTTACAAACCGTGATTCCTTCTCGTCTTGATGGGTATCAGGATTCATCATCCCCAGATAATAGTTAATCGCCGGACGACACTTAGAACAACCTTCCTCTTGTTTCCATTCGAGTACATTCATAACCTCTTTAGTAGTTTTAAGTCCTTTAGCTGTGATCTCAGCAACAATTTCATCACGGCTAAGCGTTGTGCAGCTGCAAATCCCCTGCTTCGCACCTTGCTGGAAACTATCGCCCAAGACAAATTGCAGGATTTGTTCTACTACGGGTTTACAACCCCCACATGAGCGAGTAGCGCCAGTACATGCTTTGATCTCATCTACAGTAGTGAAGCCGTTCTCGGTAACAGCATCAATAATCGCTTTTTTGGTTACTCCATTACAGCCGCAGACGATTTCCTCGTCCGCCATAGCTTCTACGGATGTGCCCTTCTTGGCTCCACCACCGCAGCATCCGGTCCCCATAACCTCCGAATAAATCTCATCGGTCATAACCGCGCCTTGTTTTACTAATTTTTGCAGGTTAGCTGATTCCGTCACATCACCGAACAGAACCGCACCGACAATCACATTATTTTTAAGCAGAATTTTCTTATATGTTTTTTTCCACTCATCTTTACTCGAAATTACAGTATGTTCAGGGGAATCCATAAACTCACCCGCAGAAAATACGTCCACACCGGATATTTTTAATTTTGTGGAGACAACAGAACCTTCATAGGGCTTGGTATCACTACCGCACAAATGTTTAGCAAGCACCATGCCTTGCTCAAACAGTGGAGCCACTAGTCCGTAACACACTCCGCGATGCTCGGCACATTCACCGATGGAATATACATTCTGCATCGAGGTTTGCAAATAATCATCCACCACGATCCCACGATTTACGGTGATTCCGCTTTCTTTTGCCAAAGTCACATTCGGTTTGATTCCAACAGCCATTACCACAAAATCTGCCGCAAGCGTACTGTCATCACTGAAACGTAAACCATTTACTCTTTGTTCACCGGTCAATTCTACCGTTTGTTTGCCCATAGCAAATTTCACGCCTTGGCGCTCAAGCTCAGCTTGCAGCATCGAAGAGGCATTACGATCAAGCTGACGTTCCATCAGATCTTCCATCAAATGAACTACAGTAACGTCCATGCCAAGGTTCACAAGACCCTTTGCCGCTTCCAACCCAAGCAACCCTCCGCCGATTACAGCCGCTTTGTTATATTGTTTGGCTGCTTCTAGCATCGCGTCACAGTCCGAAATATCTCGGAAACCAACTACGCCTTCCTTTTCGCTTCCAGGCACTGGTAAAATGAACGAATTCGATCCTGTAGCAATAATCACTTTGTCGTAAGAGACTGCCATACCATTATCAGTAATAACTTGCTTCGAGCCTTCATCAATTCGTGTCACTGTTGTTCCAGTGTGCAGAGTAATATTATTGTCTTCATACCAGTTCCAGTCATTTAGGATGATATCATCAATAGTCTTGCTACCTTCGAGAACATAGGACAACATGATTCGATTGTAATTGGGATGAGGTTCACTTCCAATGACTGTGATATCATAAGCTCCACCCAGCTTCAAAATCTGCTCTATCGTACCTATGCCTGCCATACCGTTGCCGACTAATACTAATTTTTCTCTTATCGTTGCCATGGTTAGGTGCCTCCTCAAGCTTATGGGTTCTTGATTAATTTCGCGTCAATTATTCTCTTCATATTGGAATTATACATTTTAAAATTTAAGGGTGATTGTGATTACAATCACATTATTCGTGAATATTTTCACATAAATCTGTGACAATAATTATTGTCTATTTTATAGAAAAAAAAAGCTAGATCAACGATTCTGATCAACCGTTGATCTGGCTTAATGTACGATTTTTTAGCGTAAAGTCAATAAAATCTCCAATTCATCTTGAGGCCTGAGCTTCATATCCATTCCATCATCGAGTAGTTGTTTTCCGTTCACCTTCAACTTCCATTCTTCATTACTAAGAGGGGTATAATCGTTGACGGAAAGCACCTTTTTATTGTCATCGGCCAACTTTACCAAACTGCAGCTTTTTAGCAAATCCCTTACAGTTAAATCCTCTTTATATAACATAATATACGAATGATGTAAGTCTACTTCTACACTTCCACCGTTCAAAGTCAGCATAACAGTTTGAAGTGGTGCTTGATGGTCCTTCGACTTCGCAGTGAAGACTAGCTGTGAATCATACCCTACAGTATTATTCCAATCCGCATTCCCAATGATTAGACCGTCCATCTGAAGCTCCCAAACCATCCCCGACTCTAGTGAAAAATCCTTTACCGAAAGAATGCTTGAGTTATCCTCAGCAAATGTGGCGATATTACTACCTTTCAGTAGCTCCATGATCGTTATTCCATTTCTATAGCTCCCACTAAGTGACCTATCCGATGGTTTGGTAAGCAGTTCATTATCACCAATCCTTATCGATATCGTCGGTCCCTCTGATCCTGCCGCACTATTATTAGCATTACTATTACCGTCAGTGTTAGTAGAGCATCCACCTATTATGAATACGATAACTAATCCTAGCATCAACTTCCATAAATATCGTATGGACATTTCTGGCACCGCCTTGTCCCGCCTAATGACCATATAGCGTCTCAGGCTTGTAAAGTTATGTATACTATCTTTTTAAGGATAACTTAAACAAGCCATGTTCTCAAACAAGAAAAAACGCCTTCGTCGTCCTTATAAGGACGGTAAGCGTTTAAGCGAGAAATATAAGACATAAAGTATGGTGTGAAACTTATACTTTCTTATATTTTGACGGATTGTAATATGAAGTGCGACAGCTAAACAGAGAAAGCCCATGGGGATTCGTGTAGAATGAAGTTACCACACACCATTCACACAAGGAGAATCACACCATGGGTTACACTCATCTTAGCATAACGGAGCGAAGCAAACTAGAAGTACTATACGGATTGGGATGGTCTAGTCGAGCGATTGGGGCAGAACTTGGACGTCATCACTCCGTCATTGCCAGAGAACGGAAGCGAGGAGGCAAGGGAAATACCTATCTTGCTGAGACCGCTCAGATCGCGTATAGCGAACGTCGACAAGGGAGTAAGTCGACAGGTCGTTTCACCGCGGAACTGGCCGGAGAGATCAATGAGAAACTCCGACTTACCTGGTCGCCCGAGCAGATTGCTGAACAGCGTAGAGCCAGTGGTCAACCCTTCGTATGCTTCAAGACGATCTACCGTTGGCTATATGCAGGTCGTCTGGTTGCAGGCGAAGTAAAGGTGCTACGGCATAAGGGTAAACGACGTAAACCACTGGAGACACGTGGTCGATTCCTCGTGGGGAAAACCATTAGTCAACGGCCAAAGGGAGTACGAAAGAGAGATTCCTTCGGGCACTGGGAACTAGATACGGTGGTTTCCAGCCGAGGAAAAAGCCGTGCTTGTGCCGCGACCTTTATCGAGCGCAAGACACGGATGTATCTGGCCGTAAAGATGCCCGACCGTACCGCTCATTCGATGGAGATCGCCTTTGGTGTTGTGGCTAGCCAGTATCCGCAAGAAACTTTCCGAACGGCTACTGCGGATCGAGGAAAGGAATTCGCCTGCTATAGCGCTCTGGAAGCCTTTCATGGACTGGATGTCTACTTTGCTGATCCCTACTCGTCCTGGCAACGAGGGTCTAACGAGAATGGCAACGGACTCCTTCGAGAGTTCTTTCCCAAAGGCCATGATTTTGCACAAGTTTCAGATGAGGAGCTTGCCCACGCCCTAGATCTCATCAACCACCGCCCCCGGAAATGTCTGGGGTGGAAGTCTGCTCACGAATCTTTCATGTCCGAAGTGTCGCACTTAGCTTGACAATCCGTCTTTTAAAAAAAGCCCCCTAAGGGACTCTTTAGAACTCTATTCATCTTCACTGAAACCTAGGGAACAATATATTATTCTCCAGATGTACATGCTCAAAAGTCATACTCTCCAGCTCTTCCAGCCGGGCATATGTCAATCGATAGGTAGTGCAGGCATGAGCCGGTGGAGTGAAATCTTCGGTAATACTACGTATTTTTCTCAAAATATCTCCCGCACCATCATGTTCATTCTCAAGCTCAGTCAATGACTCGCGGAGCGCTGTCAAGCCTTCTTCACTTGGATTAGCAGCGTATGCAAACAACTTAGGAAATTCATCTGCTTCTTCCTTAGCCGTGTGCTCAAGCAATTCCTCCTTAAGTGTATTGAACAAGCTGTGTAACTCCGCCAAATGAGGAGAATCCTCGCCATGAACTCGATACACCTTGGTTACATTTTGACTAATGAGAGGTAGCTCTTCACGAAGATAACGGTGATGTTTGTTAATGATAAGGTCAATTAACTCTTCTGAAGGTGCGGTATTCCAAGCGATTTCCTCTTGAGGTACCGGATATTCTTCGAACAGCTTGTTAAGATCACTGATGATTATCTCTTGATCCAGACCACGCTCTGCAGCTGCTTCAGCAAGAGGTTTAGCTCCGCCGCAACAGAAATCAATCCGTTTTGCTTTGAAATAATCTGCCGCTTTGGGGAACTGCAATACAATATCCCTCACCAGTGCATCTGAGGTAAACCCAGCCTGCACCGATTGCGCTTGCTTCGAATCCGAAATTCTATCATTAAGTTGTTTAGTTTCCATTATAACTCCTCCTTGGGTTATGGGATCAGGTTTTGATTAAATCGTTTCTACCTTCTCACCTTAACCCTGAAAGGAACTTTGACTTGTGATTGTACGCACGGAAATTGTATCTTATTTTTGAACGAATTTGGGGATAGATGTACATGCAAAATACACGCAAAAAAGCACCTTTACCTACAAAGGTGCTTTTATCATAGAAAACCTGTATTTAACTCTCTTTATTGCACATAAGCCTGCATATACGTCCGCTGTCCCTTCGAATCCTTCAAATAAGGTCCCAAGCCGGCAAAGCGGGAGTGATCCATATAGACACCGGTCATCCATCTGCCTTCTGTCAGGCCGCCATTCCATTTGAGGACAAGATCAGGTGCGGAAATCCATTCCTGAAAGACACGTATACTCTGATCTTTGTATTCTTTGCATGGCTTAGACCGCTCAATAAGGTGATAATCGTTAAGATAAGTTGGAACGAAATAAGAGGATATCGTATGCAAATCATCATCGTCAAAAAAAGGCTCATCGCCTAAAAAGGGTTTGAATAATACGATATTCTCGTACATGGACCAAATTAAGGCTTGAAGCACCATACTCTGGCGAATGCCGTTATGAAACTTATATTGTCGCCCATGATTCGCCGCATTTACATCTTGGAGAGGTTCCGTCGACTCCAGACAGTGTCGTTCACAGCCAATACATTTCCAGCCGGTCGGACTTTGAATCCATTTTTGAAAAATAGTCCCGCTATCATTATTGCCTTTGTAGAGTGAAGAGATAATGCTGTAAGGCACGCCAATCCACGCATCCCATAAGAAATCTGGAAGATGGCTATGCAGCATGAACAACGTCTTGTCATAGATGAGCTGTACTTTGATAGAAGCATTCTCTAGCTCAGCAACATCCTTTTTTCCATACGTTATTTCCCGGGAAAACAGGGTCGTCTTCGTCTTCATCTCCCTCGCCTCCTAATAGTTTTGCTATGCCTGTACTCCAGCTGAGTAGATTTGAGCAAAAAACAATACGCGAGCGTTTCCATTCAAGGATCATACAATGTTTTTCTATTATATTACAATTATTTTTAAACTGTGCAAGTTTTTTTCAAGCATACATGCCTTCGGCGGCCTTATATTACAAGAAATTGAAAAACCCCTTCTCCACCATTCCGGAAAAAGGGCCACAACATTACTGTGAATTTTAGTCTACCCAGCTCTCAGCCCAAGACTGAATCTGCTGCATAACAGGCTGCAACGCACGGCCTTTGTCTGTTAATTCATACTCAATACGTACGGGTGTCTCCGGGTATACATGCCTAACCAGAATACCCTCACCTTCCAAATCCTTCATCCGCTCGGACAGCATCTTATCGCTCATTGAAGGAATGAGGCCGGAGATATCTTTAAACCGCTTCGGTCCACTCATCAATGTCTGAATAATAAGTCCATTCCAACGTTTGCCTAAGAAAGAGAAGGCTGTTTCAAATCTGGGACACATCGAAAACTGATGTTCTTCCATTGTTCTCACCTCTCACTAGCGAAACTTACTATTAGTTAGTATATATAATATTAACACATTTTAACCATGATGAACATCGTTTACCCAAAAAAGTTCATCTGACTCTATTATTATATCCCCAGTGTCAATCCCCCACATACCCTTTAGATACCCTTTGAGCAATTGCTTCTGTCACTATTTGGGCTAAGTCATCATTTCCAAATAGCGAAAGCACACCCAGAACGGTGTCATCGGAAATGTCCCCCGCTTCCTCCGCGGAAACCGTGAGGGCAAGCGCCTTACGCAAGGCTTCATTCCCTTCTTGCTGCGGATAGGCCTGCAAATAAAGAGCATGCGGATCGAGTCCATTATTTACACACCACTGCGCAAAGACAAGAATCATCATCTCTTCTTCGCGCTTATAACTTTCGATGATCTGTTCCTCCACTAATTTACGGTTATCCTCCATATATTCTACTCCTTTCTTAGAGACCTCATTCAGCAAGCTGTGCCGCTAGCATGTGACTAGGCAAGACTGCTGAAGCTGCAATACTGCATTGCTCCGGTGTATTTATGTTGCTTAGAAAATAATCTACCACTCCACTAAAACCTCTTCTATCCAGCACAGTATCCCAGCTTCCAAAGCTTTGAATATGCGGCAAAGCATCCTTTTCATAAAGAACAGCCTTGTCCAGATCCACTACTTCTACCGATCTGCCATTTCCGTGCAGTTCCAGCTTCTCCAGATCCACACCGGCCTCACGAACCATGCTGTACATTCCCACTGCGCCATGCTTCCAGCCCAGCATTCCAGATGCCTGCATCAGACGCCCTTCTCCACTAGATTGAAGATGACTACGAAGCAGTTCATAATGATCTCCGCACAACCACAACAGCAGATCAAGCATATGGATCAGATCATCATGCACGGTTTCGCGACTACTGCCTGTCTGTAGCTTCGTTCGATGTTTAATCGCACTACAATGGCTAATCCCACCGACTTCCTCAAGCCATTGCTTGCCAGTGACGTACATAGGGGCAAAACGGCGATTAAATCCCACTCCTAATAGTAGCCCTTTATCTTGTGCTAGCTCTGCCATTCTTCTGGACTCTTCAAGATCATAAGAAAGTGGCTTATCTACATATACCGAAATCCCACGTTCGAGACATTTTGTTACTATATCATAATGAGTAGTTGTTGGGCTATGTACAAATACTGCATCCAGATCCCAAGATAACAGCTCATTCAAATTCGTCGTACCTTTAGGAAAACGGTAGGCGTGAACTGCCTGCTCCACCGTTGTCGGTGAATGACTGAGAACACCAACTACCTCCGCATGATCATGCTGAGAGAGCAGTGGCAAATATACTTTCCGGGCAATGTTGCCGATTCCGATAATGGCGACTCTTTTGCGTTTAGGAACAATCACTGATCTATCTCCCCTCTTGACTTCAAGAACTCGTACTTTCACTTTCTTCTCTACAAATGCTATTATACCTGCTTCTCATTCCCTGACCAATTGATCTTTACTTCAATATTTACTACTTATCCCGTATGATGAGATGAATGAGTGGAAGAAAGGGCATATTATCTATGAGAAAATGGTTCTCGATTATTCTTTATGTTTCGTGCACAATCCTTGCGTTTATCTACAGATATGACATCCTTAGCTGGATGAAAGAGGATCATAATCTCTTCAGCTACATAGGTATCGCAACTCTACTGGCTCTGTTTCCAGTTGTACCTTACAAGGCTGTCATCGGATTCTTCGGTTATGCATACGGAAGTTTAGTGGGTGCTTTGATCTGCTGGCTAGCTACAAATCTTGCTGCTGCAATCCTTTTTGGTGTTGTGAAGTACTTATTTCAAAGCCAAGCGAGAGCTTTTTTAGCCTCCAAACCCGCACTCGAAAAGTTCACAGCAGGCATAGAGCGACGGCCTTTCGCTTCGATTGTCCTTGTACGTCTCGTGCCGATCATTCCCCAAACAGCGGTTAACATCTACGCTGGGGCCGCTGGCCTTCCTTTTTGGAGCTATATTGTAGCTTCAGGTATAGGAAAAATGCCGGGGATTGCCTTATACGCCTTCCTCGGGGATCATCTGTTACAGAATCCCGGAAGTGCAATTACAGCAATCATCGTCTATGCCGCTGTAATAATTCTTGCTGGATTAAGCTTGCGTCCTCGCTCTCAAGAAGCGAAGAATTGCAGATAGGGAAAGAACTTATTTGGTGCAAGCTGGCAGACTGTGGATATTTGCTTTATAATTAAATTGTGATCTATTTAATTGCATTACGTGAATGGAGGGATATTAATGAGTGAGCATCATACTAACCATATAAGTTCTAAAACGGAAAAAGCAACATTCGCAGGTGGATGCTTCTGGTGCATGGTCTCCCCATTCGAGGAATTGCCAGGTATCATTAGTATCGTCTCCGGCTATACCGGCGGACATACAGTGAACCCGACTTATGAAGAGGTTTGCTCTGAAACTACAGGACATGTTGAAGCCGTACAAATTACGTTCAACCCAGATATTTTCCCGTACAGCAAGCTACTTGAGCTGTTTTGGCAGCAAATCGACCCAACCGATGCCGGTGGACAATTCCATGATCGCGGGACTTCTTATGGAACAGCTATTTTTACCCATTCAGAGGAACAAAAGCAACAAGCAGAGGCATCTAAGGCAGCTCTGCAAGCTAGCGGTCGATTCTCTAGCCCAATTGTAACCCCGATCCTTCCGGCAGCCACCTTCTATCATGCCGAAGAATATCATCAGGGCTACCATCATAAGAATCCAGGCCACTACAAACGCTACCGTAAAGGTTCTGGGCGAGAGGATTTTATCGAAACCCACTGGACACATAAAGAGGACAAACAAAGCTTGAAAGAACGTCTAACTCCACTTCAATATGAAGTCACTCAGAATAGTGCTACAGAATCTCCTTTCCGGAATGATTTCTGGGATCACCACGGAGAAGGAATTTATGTAGACATCGTATCTGGCGAACCGTTATTCAGCTCGCAGGATAAATATGATTCCGGTTGCGGCTGGCCAAGCTTTACTCGTCCGATCCAGGATTACGCTGTGAAGGAAAAGACGGATCTCAGCCATTTAATGGTTCGTACAGAAGTACGCAGTAAAGTAGCAGACTCCCATCTAGGCCATGTCTTCGACGATGGTCCAGGGGAAAACGGTCTACGCTACTGCATAAATTCAGCGGCGCTACGATTTATTCCGAAAGAGGATTTGGAGAAGGAAGGATACGGGGAGTATCGCGTACTCTTCCAGCCTGCTTAATTATCAATCCTCAGCACACAAGAAGAAACGGTTGTCGTCCTTTAAGGATGACAACCGTTTCTTCATATAAGCTTACTCTTTCTTTGAATCCTCACTAGCCTTCTGATCATCCTTTGAAGCTGCCTCTTTAGGCTCTGTTGCCGCAGGCATGACTTGCTCTCTGTTCAGTTCCTTATTCCCCTGACGAATCCTCTGTGTCTGCTGCTCCCGACGCTCACGCATATTTTTGCGGGTAACTAAAACAATGGCTAAAATAATGGCTACTCCGATTAGTATCGGTAACGCTCCTGCAAGAATAACGACAATCCATTGAAACATAACAGATAACGCATTCAAGCTTCCTTTTAGAGCATCCGAAGCCCGTTCCATTAATGGACCTTGCTCCTCCTTCTCCTTCACAGCAATGCTTGCATCCGTCTGATACACTCTCAGTTCTACCGTAGAGAAGGATACATTCTGATTTATATAACGCATTCTACCTTTAATCTGCTCAATTGTTTCCTGAATCGAACCAAGCTCGTTCGCGAAGGCGACCAGATCAGTGGATTTAGTTGCTTTTTTCATAAACTCTGTATATTGCGCTTCCATTAGTTGCTTTGCCTTCAGACGCGACTCCAGATCAACGTACTCCTCCGAGACATCCTGACCTTGGATGCTGCGCTGTAGAGATTCGTGTTTAACTTTCTCTAAATTATTCAGAAAAGGTGAGAACCCTGTTGCAGGCACCTTAAGGATAAATGTTCCGCCTTGCTCGTACTGCGACATATTTTCGTTAAACTCAATAATATATCCATTAGCCATTGTTACCATATTACGAATTTCAGTCTGAGCTTTTCCGTAGTCTTCTACTTCCATGTTAAGATTGGCTTTATAGATCAGCTTCTTGTTCAATCCCGCCACTACATCACTGCCTGTAAATCCTGCACTTGCTTGATTTGTATTCTCTGATGTCGAGCCCTTTACTGCTGAGTCTTCGCTGCCACCTGCTGCTGTCTCAGGTGCTGCCGAGGTACTCTGATCCGCGGATGAGGCCATTGAGTTTTGAGCTTCTTCTATCTTTGCTGCTTCATCATTACTCATACTACTATTATTCTTTGCCAAACTATCCCCCGCCGAATTGCTATCCGCTGAGCCACAACCCGCCAAGACCACCGCAAGAATTAATAAACATAAGTAATGCAGACCCCATTTTCGCATTCTCATTCCTCCAAAAAATGTAGTAGATACCGCTTACACGGATCATAATATAGTTACGGAATGTCTTGTTCTAAGCAGATCTCTTCCGTACTCTTTACTATGACGTTCCAAAACTTGGAAGGTTGCACTGAAAAATGGAATTACAAGCAATTTCCTTTGATTTTATGCTCACTAAACAGAAAAGGAGCCGTATTTCTGCGACTCTTTTGGCTTAAAGCTATTATATTTTGTGCAAAGTTCTAACCTGGGTTTGAAGCACTTTGTTTAATGACATAAACACAATCTGGTAGAGAACCGCTTAATAATCTCGCCATGTAAATATCAACATCATAACCAGTAGTACCTACAAGAACTGAAGAACCCTGAACATTAGCATAGCTCTTCTCTGTTAATTTTGTAACTATTTCGTTATTAAAAACCCATTTTCTTACAAGCGCTTTATTTGGTACAATTACCACGTCTAACCACACAGAAAACACCAAATACCCTCTATTCATAATGAATGAGGGCGCGGCATGGTTCTGTTCGGACAAGCTCCACCTTGCTGAACAGAGTAGTTCACTGAATGATGCTGTCTATCACAACAAGGGGAGGTGTACCCACATGGCAAAAGACGTAATTTGTGAAGTTAACTCCTGCACCCACTGGGCAGAAGAGAAAAAATGCAGTGCTGATTCTATCTTTGTAGCTTTCCACAGCTCACAAGAACCTACACGTGCAGAAGAAACAGACTGCAAAACTTTCGAAAGCAAATAAGATAATAACTTGAAGGGACCCTCCACGGTTCCTTCTTTTCTTTTTTCATTCTAACAAGAATGAGAATTATTATCAAGTGGCTGAAATAAGAAGCCAGGGTGAAAATCCCCGGCTTCGATTTACCGTATACCTATTTTGCCTATTTGGAGGCTATAACTCCTGCCTTCTCCCTAGCAATAGCAGCAGCTCTTACCATGTTACGAAGTGCATCTTCTGTCTCCTGCCAGCCACGTGTCTTAAGACCGCAATCTGGATTAATCCAGAACTGTTCAGGATCCAGCACCCGCAGCGCACGATCAATATTAGCTGTCATCTCTTCTACTGCAGGAACTCGTGGACTATGGATATCATATACACCAAGACCGATTCCTTTATCATATTCCTGCTCCTCAAAGCTGACGATCAGTTCCCCGTGGCTACGGGAAGTCTCAATAGAGATGACATCAGCGTCCATAGCCGAAATTGAATCTATCATGTCATTGAATTCGCTATAGCACATGTGAGTATGAATTTGTGTCGTAGCCTTCACATGATTCGTCGCGATACGGAACGACTTCACCGCCCAATTCAAGTATTCCTCACGATCTTCTGCCTTCAAAGGAAGTCCTTCGCGAATAGCTGGCTCATCCACTTGAATCATCTCTATGCCTGCATCTTCCAAAGCTTTAACTTCATGGCGGAGCGCTAGGGCAATTTGATTCGCTACTTCTTCTCGACTAAGATCATCACGTACGAAAGACCAATTGAGGATCGTAACGGGTCCTGTCAACATTCCTTTAACAGGAAGCTGAGTCAACGACTGAGCATAGACGCTTTCTTTTACGGTCATAGGTTGGATAAAAGCTATATCCGCATAAATAACCGGTGGTTTGACGCAGCGGGAACCGTAGGATTGAACCCAGCCATTATTTGTAAATAAATACCCATCCAGCTTCTCGCCGAAAAACTCTACCATATCCGTCCGCTCGAACTCACCGTGCACCAGTACATCCAGACCTAGTTTTTCTTGGAAGGTGATTGCATCCGCGATCTGCTCACGAACGAACCCGTCGTACCGCTCCTGATTCCATACGCCTTTACGCCATTTCAACCTTGCCTGGCGCACTTCTACGGTCTGTGGAAAGCTTCCGATCGTTGTCGTTGGCAGAAGTGGAAGCTGCCATTTCTCTTGCTGCACCTTCAGGCGCTCAGCAAAAGGCAGACTGCGATGGTCCGGTAAATCTGCAAGGCCGATAACTTGCTCTGCTACATCCTTACGGCCGCGTTCAGGAAGTGCACGGAAGGCTGCAAGGGCTTCGCGACTGGCTGTCAGCGCAGCAGTAGCTTCTCCGGTACCCTCTAAGGCTGCAGCAATCAGGCCAAGCTCACTAAGCTTCTCATCAGCAAAGGCTAAAGCAGCCTTGACGGTTGTCTTCAGCTTCACCTCACCCTGAACGGTGACCGGAACATGCAGCAAACTGCATGAAGGTTGTAGAATAAGACGATCAAGCGGTACATGTACACTTAGCTTCTCTATTAGCTGTAGCTTAGCATCCAGATCCGAGCGCCAAATGTTGCGACCGTCAATAATCCCCGCTCCCAGCCATTTATCCTCAGGCCAGCTAAGACGTTCAATCGACGCCAGATTCGTTCCGCCATCATGGACAAAATCTAGTCCCAAACCTTGTACCGGAAGCTTGAACAATGCCTCCAGCGGTTCAGCAGCTTCAAAGTAAGTCTGCAGAATAATATTCAAGCCTGGCACGGATTCAGCAATTTCTGTGTATATCAAATTAAGCAATTCCAATTCTGAAGTGCTTATTCCTGTAACAATCGCTGGTTCATCGATTTGTACCCAGCTTACCCCTTCTTGCTTCAGTTCCTGCAACAACTGAACGTAGCCTGGAAGAAACCGAGCGGCAATCTTCGCAATATCCGCAGCTGCAAAACCTTTTGACAGCTTAAGGAAGGTATAAAGGCCTAAAATCACAGGTTTACCCTCAATCCCCGCCTGGGATTTGGCAAAACGATAAGCTTTCAGTGGTTTATTCTCGGTCAGACGCGGCGTTTGTTCACCGATCTCTGGAACGATGTAATGATAGTTCGTATTGAACCATTTAGTCATCTCGCAGGCGGTAGCCTCCGCATTTCCTCTAGCCATCGCAAAATAAAGATCAAGCCCAATGTCGCCACCATCATACGCATAACGTGGAGGTACGATCCCGAACATTACAGCCGTATCCAACACATGATCGTAGAATGTAAAATCATTTACTGGAATTAGCTCAATTCCTGCCATCTGCTGAGTCTTCAAATGCTGAAGCTGGATTCCTGCCATTTCAGCACGGAACTCTTCCTCATTTATTTTTCCCGCCCAGAAGGCTTCCAACGTTTTCTTCCACTCGCGGTTTTTTCCGATTCTTGGATAGCCAAGATTGCTTACTTTTACTTTGTTCGTCACTTTGCAGCTCTCCTTCTCCATCTTCTTATTTTGGACTCGATATCACTTGTATTCCTATAAAAAAGAGCGCCCTTCCCTAAAAAAGTCAAAGGGAAAGACGCCCATGATATACCTATGGCTAGCGTCTAACACCTTCCTATCTTCCGTAGGTGAAGCAGTGCTGTTGAAACAGGCAGGTCTCCTGGCTAGCGGTGTCAACATCCTTAGCAGTCTTCCCAGCAGTAGTAAATTGCCAGTGACATATGTTGCTATGGACTCTTCCGTTACAGTGGCGGGACCGCATCGGCTTCGAACCGAATTTCCCTATTAAGCCTACCGGACTACTAATTCCCGGCAAGCACCTGTCTCCGATATTGTCAAGCTAAAACGCCTTCGGCGTCCTTTTAAGGACGGTAAGCGTTTATGCGAGAATTATAAGGATAAAGTGAAACTTTTACTTTATCCTTATAATTAATAAAGTATGTGTCTTAATCTGATGTCATCATACGTGAAAGCCCCCATAATCTGCAATAGATTACGGGGGCTTCTGTTATATCGATTCCTTATAACGGATTTAGAAAAATACGAAATATACTACAGCAGCAAGTATTATCCGGTATATAGCAAACGGTAAAAGCTTGATCCGGTTGATCAGTTTCAAGAAGAAACGCATCGATAACAGCGCAAACACAAAGGCGCTGATAAAGCCTGCGATGAAGAACGGTAGAGCATCCATGGTGAAATATTGCCAGTTCTTCATCAGCGAGAGTAGACTGGCGCCTGCCATGATTGGAACAGCCATAATAAATGTGAAATCAGCAGCAGCGCGATGACTCATACCAAGGAGGACACCACCAGAAATCGTCGACCCGGAACGTGAAAATCCCGGCCATAACGAGAAGCATTGGACCAGACCAACACCTAGCGCCTGCTTGTATGTAATCTGATCAACACTCTCCGTTTGGATCTTCTTAGGTCCAAACAGATCCGCAATAATCATTAATACAGCACCGACTACTAGACCGATTAACACTGTTGATGTAGAGAATAAGTGCTCGTCAATATAATCATTAAACAGAACGCCCAGCACACCTGCTGGCACTAATCCTACAAGCACCTGTGTAAGCTTAAGGTGTCCACCCTTCTCGAGCTGCGGTTGTTCCTCAATTACAGGGTCCAACTGCTTCCGACTGAAACGCTTTAACCCCAACAGTTCAATGAACCTATTTCTAAAAATGACAACAACCGCTAATATAGAACCCAGTTGTATGACCACTTTGAATGTATTGGCCGTATGTTGCCCAAATAACTCTGTCGATTTCAACCACATATCATCAACAATAATCATATGACCTGTGGAGGATACCGGAGCAAATTCGGTCAATCCTTCAACAATTCCCAAAATAATAGCTTTAATAATCGTTAATAGCTCCATTTGTTCTCCTCCTTTTTAATCATAACTTTTATCTATAAGTCCTTCTCGGCTCAACCTTCGGTGTTCATTTTCCGGCTGCGCTTGCGGAAGAACAGATACCCCAGGATCACTAATCCCCCAGCAATAAGTACGTACACTACGTTGGAGTACATATCCATATACATGGCGATGTCTTCCCAAGACTCACCCAATGCCGCACCAATAAGCACAAGCAGTAGATTCCACCCCAGCGTACCAATCGTTGTGAAGATCATAAACACTCCAAATTTCATGCCCGACATCCCCGCCGGGATCGAAATCAAACTTCGCACTAGTGGAACCATCCGACAAAATAATACGGTCCAATAGCCATATTTGTCAAACCAAGCGTCAGCCTTGTGGATATCTTTTTTGCTGATTCGAAGTAGTCCGCCCCAGCGTTCAACGATCTTTTCCAATCGATTTACATCCAACAAACGACCAATATAATAGAGAATCACTGCCCCCAGCAAAGAGCCAAGCGTAGCAGCAATGATTACACCAGGAATGGTCAAATTCGTTGTGGTTGTCATGAATCCGCCAAAAGGGAGGATCACTTCGGAAGGAATCGGTGGAAATATATTTTCAAAAGCGAGCATTAGGAAAATACCGAAATAACCAAACTGCTCCATAAAATCTGTAATCCATGCTTGCATTTCGTAACCCCCATTATTCAGATCAAGTTCTTCTTCAAGTTGCGTAAATAACGGCTGCGAATAAAAAAGAAGTAAAGTCCCTGGACAGCCAAATATCCCAATAACACCGCCCCGGTCTCCACAGCAATAGATAAGTAGAACAACCGCTGAAGCGCAATAAAGGCAAACACACTATGCAAAATGGCCACCCCAACCGGCACAAAAAACAACAACGACAATTGTATCGTTACAATTCGGTTTAGCTCTTGATCTGTAAGCCCCATTTTGGACAATGTAGAATATTGATGACGATCATGATCTAGATCTGTATACAGCCGGAAGTAAAGGAAGCTGCCTGCCGCAATGAAAAAAACAGTACCCACCAGTAAAGAAGCGAATAGCATCGTGTTGTACAGTGTTCTCTGTATTTCAAACAGCGTGCCGCTAACAACAATCGCGTATGGAGAGTTACTTTCATAGGATCGTTTGCCTTTATGGGCAAGATCCGCCGCTATACCTACCGTTTGCGGGAAGTCATCCATATAAAATCCTGTATACAAATCTGTCTGTACGGGATCAATGGCCTTGTAAAGCTCGTCGCTAATCACGACACCACTGAAATCTCCCCCATCCCTTCCATCCAGCTCCGGCAATAGATATTCGGCTATCGGAACATGCTGGGTATAACCTATTTCTCTAATGGAAAGTCCTTGCTTCAAGGTGTATATCGGCTTTACTCTACCCGCTGTCAGACTCCGGTCTCGTTGCGAACCGATCATTACCAGTCCTTCATCTCCAGTAAGAGGGCGCTCATCCGTCGTAAACCCTGCACGAAGCAGAGCAAGCTTATAATCGCTGTAAGTAATCAAGGGAAGCCTTAACGTGCGATCTGGCCCGGTCTGAGATTCCACCTCTGCGTATTTGATCGGAATGCTAAGTGTCTCATAGGGTAAACCGAGCGTTGTAAGCTCTTCCTTAATTTCGTCCAAATGCTGATCAAAAGGGTCCTGCGACTGATTGCCTTTGGCTACATAACCAACCGCTGCGGGATAGTCCAGTTTCAATTCTCTGGAAAGCGTATGGATCGATGCGAATACTCCCACTGAAGTAAAAGATACTGCGGATACAATCGTCACCATAAAGAACATTCGGGCATTCTCTTTCCAGCGGTAAGACAAGCCCGATAAAGTAATAATATTCGTGTGGTTCCAATACAGGCGCCGGATCGTCTTAAGTAGTTTAACAGTGTAAATACTGAGCTGAGTATAAAAGAGATAGGTACCCGCAACCGTAATTACAACGACGGGGAACATCACCTTTTCAACCGAAGCCGCTTGTGCTGTAGCTGCCATATAATAGCCCGTTAGCAGCAATAAAGCAGACAATATAGATAACACCAAGGAGACTTTAGGCTCCTCTTCTGCTTTTCGTTCTCCCTGAAACAGCCGCATCAGTGATTCATTCCCAATAAAAAAGAACGTGCTCAGCGAGATTAGAATAAATAGCAGCGCAAAGCTACATATCGTAAGTACAAGCGCCTGCCATGGAAGATGAAACGTTAAAAGAGGTATTCCTAGAAAAGTAGATCCGATCATTAAAAACAACTTGCCCAGAATTAGCCCTAGTAAAGTACCTGTAAGGATGGCTGAGGTGCCGATCATCATATTTTCCAAAAATACCATCGTGTTGAGCTGTCGCTTCGTCATTCCATGCATCAACAAAATCCCAAACTCCATCTTACGTGACTGCAGGAACGATCCGACCGATACGAGAACGAACAAGGAGCAAAACACATAAATAATGGCTTCTGCCGCCATCATTGTATGAGCTGCTGTACTATAAACCAAGCTCTTAGAAATATCCGGATGGTAAATAAACAAAGCGCACACAAAAAAGATCATCACTGAAAAAGCACTGACGACAAAATAAGCCGCATATTTACGCTTGTTACGTGTAACATTCCTATAAGCGAATTGCCGAAAGGTCATGGCTAGTTCCCCCAAGCAGAGACAACATATCAATAATACTTTGGAAGAAGGCGCCTCTGCTGCTCCCCCTGTACATTTCACTATAGAAACGTCCGTCTTTAATAAAGATGACCCGATTACAAAAGCTCGCGGCCACTGCGTCATGTGTGACCATCAGCACGGTTGTCCCTTCTTCCTTATTCACCTCTGTCAGCATATTCATAACTTCACCTGAAGCTTTGGAATCCAGATTCCCTGTAGGCTCATCTGCTAAAATCAGAGCAGGACGATGAATCATCGCCCGGGCGATGGCGGTCCGCTGCATTTGCCCACCTGAAATCTCGTATGTCCGTTTTTGCAGTAAATGCTTAATGTCCAGCATACTTGCTACTTCTTTCAACCTGCTCTCCATTTCCGTTACACGGACACCAGCAAGTGTAAGAGGCAGTACAATATTCTCCTCCACAGTGAGCGTATCCAGTAGATTGAAATGCTGAAAGACGAAACCGAGCTCATGGCGGCGAAAGAGTGCCTTTTCTTTTCTGCTAAGCAGATTTGGATCTCGGCCGTTGATCAGAATCTGACCGGAGGTCGGCTGGTCGATGGTGGCGATCGTGTTGAGCAGCGTTGTTTTCCCACTCCCCGAAGGTCCCATAATGCCAACAAACTCCCCTTTTTCAACAGAAAAGCGGATATGATTCAATGCCTGAGTGGACACTTTACCCTCATATATTTTTGATAAATTATGAACATCTAGAATGGGCAAGTGTTACCTCTCCTTCTTTCGACTGGATTGCCTTCATTATACAAAGTGTATACACAGGCTGCCATTTCTCTAACTTACAATGACCTTACATATTTGTAAGGTAGGACTCCCTAAACACTATCCGCACGGTCGTGCCCTTACCTTCTTCTGAGCAAATGCTCACCTCGTGACCAAGTTTTCCGCAGATCTGTTTCACAAGATATAAACCCATCCCCGTGGATTCTTGAAAGGTTCGTCCATTCACACCTGTAAAATAAGGATCAAACACACGTGGCAGATCACCTGCTGGGATGCCAACTCCTTCATCTCGTATCTCCAGTACTGCTCTCTTTTCTTCTTGTATGTACCCATGAAAATATACATGTTTGCCGACTTCCGTCGTATAACGTATTGCATTCGTAATGAGCTGTGTCAGCACAAAACTTAGCCATTTCTCATCTGTGGTTACAGCGATTCGCTCATCTATTTTAATAGTAGGAAATATACGGGTACGTATGAACAGACGCTTCTGCTCTGAGGTCACTCCACGTACGAGGGTTTCCAAATCCAAACGTTCAACGTAAAAATCATGCTCGAAAGTATCTAGCCGAGCCGTATAAAGTACGGTATCCAGTCCTTTTTTCAGACGATCCAGTTCATCACCAATTGCTGTAAAAGGTGGTCCGTCCTTATCTTGAATCATCAAATGGATGACAGACAATGGTGTCTTCATCCCATGTACCCACTGATTAATAAAATGAATATGTTCTTCCAGCTTGTGGCGGTAGCTATGTAAATCATTTTTGTAGAGGCGGAATTGTGACCCTAGTAGTCCTCGTAAACTCACGGCAAGCGGAGAATCCTGTGATGGACCGCCAGCTTCATCTAGAGAGGAGGGTAGTGTCTCCAGACGTTCATAAAATGTACGATTGCTGATATACCGATAAGCAAGGTAGCTAAGCAGCAGACAAGTGCTGAGAAGAGCAGCGTACAGACTTACGTTCACACCACTGCCCCCATCCAGCCGATATACTAGTGTGATCAAGATGAGCTGTGCTAGATAGACAAAAATTAAAGGGATCTGCTCCCTTAAAAATAGCTTCAATCCTCATCCCCCCAATTCGGAATCAAGCGGTAGCCTTGACCTCGAACGGTTTGTAGACCGTCCGTAATCTCAAGAGCGGCAAGCTTTTTACGTACACGGGTGACATAGACATTAAGCGTATTCTCATCCACAAAGGCTTGATCATCCCAAATTTTTTCGAGCAGTCTGTCGCGGGTAACGATGGTTCCCGACTTTTGCATCAACTCATCTAGTATCTTGGCTTCCGTGTGACTTAAGTCCACCTTGGTTTCTCCTCGAGTAAGCACTAGTCGCTCCACATCCAGCGTCATTCCGGCAACGGATAGGGTACGCTCATTGTTGCTTCCCGCATAGGTGCCGTAGGCGCGTCGTAACTGGCTTTTGATTTTGGCCATCGCAATTTCATAATCAAAGGGCTTGGTGATATAATCGTCGGCTCCGTTCTCCAGCGCCATCACCTGATCCATTTTTCCGTCGCGGGCAGATATAAAAAGGATAGGGCAGGTGGATATCCCACGAATCTGGCGGCACCAGTAATAACCATCGTATTTTGGCAAATTAACATCTAACAGAACCAGGTGCGGAGCAAACGTTTCAAACTGAGTGCGAACCCGCTCGAAATCGTTCACAGCCTGTGTCTCATATCCAAACTTATGTAAATAATCCTGTAGCAGAGCCACCAGTCCACGGTCATCTTCTATAATAAATATTTTGAACATATCATGCCTCCGGTCACAGCCTTAACAATATAGGGGTTTGCCAAATAATATATACATCGCGGACAGGGTTAGTCAAATCTTCAGGGGTAACGTTAGACAAATCGTCAAGCGTATCCAGTGCAAAAAGAACCCATGAAGCTCCCGCTTATTGAGGGGTTCCTGGGTTCTTAGCTATTTAAGGTTCGTTGGATTTAATTAGGAAATGACTGCTTTTTAAGTAACTCAATAAAATAAATTAGTCCCACTGTTTCTTCTGCATCCCAGCGAGCACTCTCTGAACAGGTGCCCAGCCGATAAACTCAGGTTTCGTCCAGCCGGGAGCAGCTTGCAGATGACAAACTTCTAAATAGTGATCTATTCTAACCTTATCCCATGCATGAATAGCCTCACCGTTCCCAAGAGATAAAGCAACATGTCCCCAATGCTTAAGCTCCCCCTCTACCAAGCCAGAGCAGGAATAAAAAACAAATGCGCCCGCTGGCGGATTCCCAGTATTCTTGTGTGCCTCATACAACTCTGCGGATTCGCGGGCATCGCTGCCTCCCCACATTTCGATCCCATTGCTTCTCTCATAAGCGTCTTCTACAAAAGCAAGACAACGCAGCGGATACTCCTGTGAATCTAGCAGCTCCTTAGCCCAGGTTATTGCATTCTCAATTTTTTGGTCAAAGTCATAATCTAATTTCAATTCCAATTCCAATAGACATTCCTGAACCAGTCTCTCATGAGCCGGTATTTAATGGTTATAAACTAAACTATCCCAAGCCTATCGACTAAAAAAAGACCCTGAATGAGCATAATCATTCACGGGTCTCACTATATAGTTAGTTTCAGATACAGTATCGGTGGACATCACAGAGTCGATAATACAAACGTCGAACGGTGATATTACATCGAACATAAGTAATCAATGTCTTGTTGAAACAAACTGAACTGGTACTCTAAGGCCGCTCAATTAGCCCGATTCGGCTTTTCTACGGGATTTATACCGTTCTTTTCGCTGGATTCGCTCCATTCGGGCCAATCCCCAGAAATCAAGGGCATTTCTGCCCTTGTTTCGTCCCCCTGATAAACCACCGCGCTAAAACCGAACACTCTACGCGTCGAATGCCCATACAAACTTATCTGCCATCCAGCAGATTGCCGAGTCCGCCAAGCACACTTCCTTCTTCTTTGCGTCCGCTGTTACCGGCAGCGGACAATATGCGGTCAGCCATTCGGCTAAATGGCAGCGACTGTACCCAGACCTTCCCGGGTCCGCGCAGCGTAGCGAAGAATAGGCCCTCACCGCCGAACAGTGCGGTTTTGACACCTTTTACAAACTCAATATTATAATCCACCGAAGACGTCATAGCGACTAGACAACCGGTGTCCAGCTTGAGCGTCTCTCCAGGCTGCAGTGTACGTTCCATAACATAACCGCCAGAGTGTACGAAAGCTAGTCCGTCACCCTCCAGCTTTTGCATAATAAAACCTTCTCCACCAAAAAAGCCCGTGCCCAGCTTACGCTGAAATTCAATACCGATCGAGACGCCCTTCGCCGCACAGAGGAATGAATCCTTTTGACAGATCACTTTTCCACTGTATTGCTGAAGATCTAGCGGTATGATTTTGCCTGGATATGGGGCAGCAAAGGTGACACTTTTTCGTCCATAAGAACCGCTGTGTGTGAACACGGTCATGAACAAGCTTTCACCTGTCAGCAGACGCTTGCCCGCGCCCATCAGCTTACCCATCAGTCCGCCTCCACGCGAGCCTCCACTACCGTCACCAAAAATCGTCTCCATCGCTATTTCCTGATCCATCATCATGAAGCTCCCAGCTTCGGCAATTACACTCTCTCCGGGGTCAAGCTGCACCTCTACACACTGTATTTCCTCGCCCATAATGACATAATCAATCTCGTGAGCACTCATCCCGCAGTTCCTCCTTTTAATTACAAGCCACCCAGTGACTTTTTCAATGAAAATATACGCGTATTGCGACCTAATGTTTCATCCTATTAAGACGCAGCCCTGAATTTTATCTATTGAAGAGATATTGTGGCACTAATAACATTTCTTCACTTTAGACTTGCCTATGAAGTACATTGTTACGCCGAAGAATATCCCCCCGCATAGCCAGATGATAAAATTACTCCAGGTTAGTTCAATGAGACCACTTGCGAGATAAGGAAGTATGTATGCATTTAGTATAAACATTAACGATCCCCAATAAAGACCTGCCTGAAATCCACCTTTACGCAGCTTCTTGATCTTCTCCCTGTACTCCTCTTCACTGGTACATTCTAGTGAATCCAGCTCTTTTTTGCGAATCCGAAAAAACACTTTGCTAGCATAAATCATATTCACAATTAACAAGCCTATTGTCCCGATGCTAAGTGTATGCTTAAACGTATCTACAAGAAGACAAATGAACATAAGAGCCATAGAGAGGTAGAACATCAATGCCCCCGAAAATGCAAGCTCTTTATAGATTTCTTGCAGTTGATACTCATCACGGTCATCTGTTACGCCTATAAGACGATTTAACATTTTGTTCTTCATCGCTCTTCCTCCCAGAATAATGTGTTCAGGTCTGTATGTAGGATCTTAGCAAGTGCAATACATAGGAATAACGTTGGATTATATTTATCGTTCTCAATAAGATTTACAGTCTGGCGGGCGATGCCAACACGAGTTGCTAGCTCCATTTGCGTCAGTCCAGCGATCTGCCTATATTCTTTAACTTTATTCATATAAGACCCCCTCGTGTACAATATATATGACACTTGAGCGAAATGTCAATTATACATGACACACTTATTGTTACTGATTCAAGAGTATCTCTTGTCAAGCCTTGATAATATGTTACAATACTTTTTATACTTGAATGTTTATTTAGTAAGAAGTCTAACTCTAATGATAAAGGTGAAATGAATGAAACCACAATCGGAATTTGCAATTCTGCTATACTATAAATTTGTAAAAGTGCCTGATGCAGAACAATTCGCCCAGGAACATTTGGCTTACTGCAAAGAGCTTGACGTAAAAGGACGGATTCTCATCTCAGATGAGGGCATTAACGGGACACTATCCGGTACGATTGCCCAAACCGAGCAATACATGAAGGATTTGCGTGCAAACCCGTTGTTTAGCGATATCGTCTTCAAGATTGATGAGGCTGATGCTCATGCCTTCAAAAAGATTTTCGTGCGTTATAAAAGTGAACTTGTGACCTTCCGTGTCGAGGAGGAACTGGACCCTAACGTGATCACGGGAGAGCATCTGGCGCCCAAAGATTTCTATGAAATGATGCAGCGCGATGATGTGGTGATTCTGGATGGCCGTACCGGCTACGAATACGATCTTGGTCATTTCCGCGGCTCCATCCGCCCCGAAGTAGACAGCTTCAAAGAATTCCCGGACTGGATTCGTGAGAATATGAGCGAGCTTAAGGATAAACCAATCCTGACCTACTGTACAGGCGGGATCCGCTGCGAGAAATTAAGCGGGTTTATGATGAAGGAAGGCTTTGGGCAGGTGTACCAACTGGACGGCGGCATTGTATCCTATGGTAAAGACCCTGAGGTACAGGGCCAACTGTTTGATGGAAAATGTTATGTCTTCGATGAGCGGATCTCCGTACAGATTAATCATACCGACGGGGATATCGTTGTCGGACGTTGCCATCACTGCGGTCAACCAGCTGACCAATTCATCAACTGCGCCAACGATGCTTGCCATCTTCAGCATATTTGCTGTGAGGACTGCGAAAAGGAGCATAGTGGTCATTGCTCGGACGAATGCGTCGCTATCACGAATGCAGCGCACTAAATAAAGGTATAGATAGGGCAGTGAGCTGACCATGCAACCCAAAGAGGGATTTGTCCACCCGCGAGACGATATTTGACAGAGCGCTCCAATGTGCTTTTTCCCAATAAATATTAGCCCTGGATTGTCTGGCTGAAGGTGGACGCAAATGTCTCAACAAGATTCAAAGATGGGCACCAGAGTCGTAGGTTAACTAAAAGGTGGCGCACAGGATTTTTACTGTGCGCCACCTTTTAGTATGGACGAAGCGTCCGAGGTCTAGATTTACTCTAGCAACGCCTGATGTCTGCAACACTTTAAATCACGTCTCATATCCAGCAAAAAAAAAGTCAACCAGAAATTCTGGCTGACCTTAAATGTAGTATATCCCCAAATAAGCTGTTATATACCAGCCTTCTTCACATTACCGTTCCATCATGTGGTTTACGCAGCGTAGACTGAATCTTTGGCGCCTTCACTAACTTTGGTTTGCCTAATGAGGTTGTAAATGTGATCACATAGCCAGCTACGACTACCGCCATCACCGTATACATCGTTTCTTTAACAGGCATATAGAAGAGTGATAGTGCCAGAACGATTACATCCAACATGATGAATACTGTACCTACTTTGATTCCCTTCCATTCACTGATCAGCAGCGACAAAACATCGTCTCCACCACTTGCGCCGCCGCTTCGCAGAATAATTCCCGCTCCTAAACCTGTCAGTACGCCAGACAAAAGGGCTGCTATTGCCAAATTGCCCTGCAAGTTGATGATCAAACCGGAATATCGTTCCATAAGTCCGTAAAAGATTGTAAAAGCTCCTACAGAAACAAAGGTGTTGCACACGAACGCTTTCCCTTTGAACATCCATGCAATCAAGAGTACTGGAACGTCTAGAAGCAGAGTAGAAATTGAAGGTGAAATTCCTAATACATATTTGCCGAGCAGCGATAATCCTACGAATCCGCCCTCAGACAAATGGTTCTGAAAATTGATGTGATAATAAGCAAATGCAAGCAAAAATGTTCCAAACAAAATGACTGTCAACCGGAGCAGTACATTCACTCCGTGATTGTGGTTCCTCATACAGGTCTCCCCTTATCGTATATGGCGGCTAAACGTCCCACCAACCTCTACGACGGGTAAAACCGGAGGTGTTGCTCCTTCGCATATATATACTCCTTCCCCTCGCAGAGGCGGTTCGTCGAGTAACAACGGTTCACGCACCTTCTACAGGGAAGCTAAGTATAAGACAGATCATAACGTTTCCAAATCGTCCTTTGGGGAATCGTCCTTCGGGGACACATGGTATCCTGATCCTTTCTCTAATTTAATAAGTTCTGAATACATTATACCACGGAGATCCCCCACTCTAAACACTTTGCTATAAAAATAGGCAGGAATCACTCCGCGGTTCGCAGCAAACGATTGACTGTTTCGCGTCTCACACCGATCAATTGTCCAATTTCTTCCTGTGTCAAAAGCTCTGTTAGCGCTGCGCCATGAGAGTAGTCATTGAACCAGCGGGTTAGCAGTTCCAAACGTTCTGCTGGCGTACCAACGGTAAGGTGATCTAGCCGCGTCTGCATAAACCGTACCTTCTCCTGAAGGAGAATGGCGATTTCCATCGCTCGACCTGGCTCATCACGTACCCGTTGATACCATTCCGCTGAAGGTACTGCCTCCACTTCGCTCTTCATCATAGCTACCGCTGTTCCATGCGCCTCCTTTGGCGAAATGAGTGAATGATGGGGAACCATCTCACCGGGATACAGGATGTTGAATAGCACCATGTTCCCATTCTCATGAAGCCTTGTTACCTTGAACAGCCCGCTTTTTACCTTATATAAGAACTCGCAGCTGTCCCCTTGGCGGAACAAGACCTCCCCCTTGTGTAGTATCATCTCGCTCGCTCCTTTTCCTTCAGATTATATATATATTTTCAATTATACAAAAATAAACCTCAATCAAGGAGATAAATCTACCTATGGGTGAGGAGAATGTGGAGACCTAAGTCCATGCAAAAACTGCCAAGCACCAGAATAAGAGTCTGGCACCCAGCAGTTCAAATTATTTATTTTATTACTTTGCCTCAAGCGGCTTCTTCCATAATCCGAGCATTAATCCGGAAATGACTGATCCGATCAGAACGGCCAACAGGAACAACAGCGCGTGGCTCGAGAGCGCAGCTACAAATATCCCGCCATGCGGCGCTGGAACGTTGATATTCCACAGCTGTGTAAGACCACCAGCAACGGCCGAACCAAGAATACAGGAGGTTAGGACACGAAGCGGATCGGCTGCGACGAATGGAATTGCCCCTTCCGTAATAAACGACAAGCCCAGTACATAGTTCGTTAAGCCTGATTTGCGTTCTGATTCCGTAAACTTATTTTTAAAGAAGGTAGTAGCCAATGCTATTGCAAGTGGAGGTACCATTCCACCTGCCATTACAGCCGCCATCATGAACCGTTGGTATTTCCACTGGTAGTGAATACCCCAATAGCAAAAGTATAAACCGCTTTATTGAAGGGGCCTCCCATATCTATAGCCATCATTCCACCGAGAACCAGACCCAGAATAACTGCATTAACGGTTCAAAGGTCATTAAGCCAATTAATAAGTCCTACATTCATCCAGCTAAAAATCGGATCAAACAGGTAGTACATCAATCCACCAGTTATCAAGAGGCCGAATACTGGATATAACAGGATCGGCTTCAGTCCGTCGAGGGTTTTCGGCAGACCTGCAAATACTTTGCGCAGTCCGATAACTACATAACCTGCCAAGAAACCTGCGGCTAGACCGCCGAGGAATCCAGCGTTAGAATTCAAGGCCATATAATCGCCAGCAGAATACCACCGCCGACTACAAACGGCAGCATGTGGGAGATACCGTTCATCAAGTCCTTATATATTTTACTGCCGATACTGCCAGATTTCTCTTTTGACTCTTCGTCATTGCCGCTGCGACAATTACACCACTTGCACGCCGAATCTCATCGGGTGTTAATACGTTTTTGGCACCCTCTGAACCATTCGTCTCTACGCGGATATTGACTCCCATTTCCAGAGCCTTCTTCTTGAGCGCATCTTTGGTTTCATTCTCTTTTTCCTTAGCTTCCCCTTCAGCCTGCTTGGCATCGAACAAAGCGGATACCTCATCCGGGGTTTGGGTATTCATCAGCTGTTCAATGAATTCTCTATCGATCAACAATCTCTTTAAAAAGGATCGGATCATTAATTCGACCATTAGCGGCAAGGCTGGCAATCAATTCATCAATTGCTCATTCTTTAGTGGTTGCTTTTAAATCCATGATCATTGTATCTTTTATCATCAAATCCGTAATTTTCATTTCTTCCAACTCCCTTGAGTACTTTGAATGCTGCTTGCTTACACTTCTGAGATGTCGATCAGCGGTCTCAGCTGCTCAATGAATTCTCTATCTGCCAGGTCATCAGAGAACGCGGTTGCGCTACCTGAGGCAACACCTGCACGGAACGCCTCCATCAAATCTCCAGTCAAGGATAATGTGCCGACGAAACCAGCGATCATGGAATCACCTGCACCTACAGAATTCTTCACTTTTCCCGCCGGCGCATTGGCATGATATACCCCATGTTCTGAGATAAACAAAGCTCCTTCACCAGCCATTGAAACTAGCACATGCTTCGCGCCAGCTTCCAGCAGTTTGCGTCCATAAATGATAATCTCTTCCCTTGAATGAATCGTAACGCCGAATAGCTCTGCAAGTTCATGATGATTAGGCTTAACGAGCAACGGCTGATGAGGTAGTGCCTTTTTCAGCGCTGAACCCGTTGTATCAATGACGAATTCAGCTCCACTTTGTTTGCATACTGATATCAACTTGTCATAGAAATCTGCACCCAGTGATGGGGGAACACTTCCTGACAAGATCACAACATCATCCACATTCAGAGCGGCCAGCTTCTGTAACAGCGCATCGGCCTCCGTATCACGGATGACGGGTCCTGCACCGTTAATCTCCGTCTCCTCTCCATGCTTGAGCTTGATGTTAATTCGGGTATCATCAGATACAAATATGAAATCACTTGAAATCGATTCTTTTCGCAACCAATCCTCAATATATCGGCCAGTGAATCCTCCTAGGAAACCCATAGCCTTATTCTGAACTTCAAGCTGATTTAACACACGTGATACGTTAATCCCTTTACCTCCGGGAAGCTTCAAATCACGTTTCATCCGGTTCAAGTCACCTAGTTTCAAATCTTCAACTTCCACGATGTAATCAATGGAAGGATTAAGCGTTACTGTATAGATCATGATTATCCCTCAATTATTTTGGTTTTCTAAGCCATAGATTACCGCCAACACTTGCGGCAAGTGTAATTTTTCCAAACGATCTTACGATGATTCCTTTGCGGCAAAGTAGCAGCCATTTCGATCTGTAGAACATCATTACCTAGGTTCATACCAGAGAGACGTCAACGCCCATTTGCGTGATCTCACGGATGAACTTGTCAGACGCACCAGAATCAATAATGCAGTGATCCATTTCCGTCACATCAGCAACCTTACAGAAGGAAACCTGACCCAGCTTGCTATGATCAGCCAGTAGAATCACTTGTTTCGCAACCGAGATCATCTTGCGCTTGGTCGCTGCTTCAAGCATATTGGGTATCGTGATGCCTTCTCGTAAATCCAACCCATTTGTTGCAAGAAAGGTTTTATCCACTCTCACCATATCTAAAGAACGTTCTGTCATCGGTCCTACAAAAGCCAGCGTATCCGGTCGCAACATACCGCCTGTAATCGAAACTTCTATATTGCGACAATCCCGCAGCTCATTAAGCGCCATGATCGAATTCGTAATGACCTTGATATTAGAAAAGGTCTTCAGCTCTTTGGCGATCTGCAATGTTGTCGTTCCAGCATCCAGCAGAATAGCGTCGCCCTCCTGAATCATATCTACAGCCTTGCGTGCAATCCTCTGCTTCTCATCCAACAAGCGATCTTCCTTATCTGGATATGTCGCCTCAAAGTTGACGCTTAGTAGCGATACTGCCCCGCCATGCGTCCGTTTCAACAGCTTGACATCTTCAAGCTCTTTCAGGTCACGACGCACAGTAGACTCGGATACGCCCATTTCCTGACTTAGCTCCTGTACCGAAGCCCTTGAGTTCTTTTCCACAAAAAGCACGATTCTTTGTTTTCTCTCTTCCTCAAACAACATCGTGTTTCGCTCCTTTAAGTAACAGCTCTATCTCTGCGCTTATCTTTGGAATTTTGTGATCATTAATTGATTATTTATGACTAATATTGCCCATTTGTGCTCGTTTGTGATTTTAACAGCGTTTTCATCATCTGTAAAGCGCTTAAACACTAAAAATGGCTCACGGACATGATGAAAAAAATGGAATGATCTCAGCTTACCTTAAAGGTGAAAAAATCCCCTTAGAAAATTAGATACCAATTGCCTATCTCCTCAACCGTGTTTAAAACATATTAATACTACATATAGGAAAAGCGGGTGATCAGAAGTGGCCAACGGAAGAAATAACAAAAAAAACAACGGTAACAGCAATGTTAATAATAATAATAATGATAATATCAATGGAAAAGTCACTAGCAGTGAGGAAGCTGCAGAGCTAAGCGCTGAAGATTATGAGATCATTGCTGCCGCACTGGCCACTTTAGGGGACTTTTTTGCTTTTTTAGCTCTCGTCAAGGCAAAACAAGTTACGAAGGAAACCGGTGGCGAAGTCGGCCCAGAGCTCTTTATCCAATTCAGAAAAAATTCTCCCCGTAGGAAACGGCGTTAAGGCCATAACGACTTCACTAATTCATATGATGATATTTTGTTGTCGGCATACTTACTTGACGTAGCCTTAGTCATCTGGACATCCTCTACGGATATGCCAAGAACTACCTATAGAGCAGTAATCCTGTATTTTGAATCAAGACATGTGAATTAGGGTTATTAAACTACATAGATTGTAATTTTGAACTTGGGGGATGTTCCTATTGCAACAACAGAAGTATTTTCGGACAAGTCTTGCTATTATCGCTTTTTTACTTATTTTGTACTTAGGCTCCAAAGTAATGTTTCTATTCGCACCTTTGGCTGCCATTTTCAGATTATTACTCGTTCCCACGGTACTATCAGGTTTCACGTACTACCTGTTGCGTCCGTTAGTAAGAGTTCTTGAGAAAAGAAAATTAAACCGAACGCTCTCCATCCTGCTCATTTACTTCCTGTTTGCGGGATTATTCATTCTCTTCTGGATTCTAGTCTGGCCGACGCTGCAAGAACAAATTCAGAACTTTATTGATAACACCCCTTATCTCGTTCAGGGATTGCAAGATCAGTTCAATGCATTAAGGGACAATCCGTCACTGTCGCGATTTTTCCAAGGGGACTCCGACATAGCTGCCCGTATATCAGAATATCTTAGCGATGCTATTACTTGGGTTACCAATTCAATGTCCAATTTGATCGGTGTAGTTTCCAGCATTGTGGTACTAATCGCTACCTTGCCCATCATTCTGTACTACATGCTGAAAGATGACTATAAGTTATCACCTAAATTACAGGGTCTAATCCCGAAAAAATACCGCAAGCAAGGACAAGAGATGTTTGGAGATATCGACAGTGCGCTCAGCAGTTTCATCGTCACACGTGTGGTGCTAAACGTCGTACTCGGTATTATGTTATATATCGGTTTCCTTATCATCGGACTGCCTTACTCACTGCTGCTCGCAGTAATTTCTGTACCGCTCAATTTCATACCTTATGTAGGTTCTTTTCTTGCAGCAATACCGGTAATCATAGTGGGCTTCATTGAGTCACCTACGATGGCAATATGGTCCATGGTGATCATATTTGTTGCACAGCAAATCCAAGATAATGTGCTCTCACCGATCATTTACGGAAAATCATTAGATGTTCATCCACTGACCACTGTCCTTCTTGTTCTTATAGGTGGGGATTTCTACGGTATTATTGGCGTGCTTATTGCGCTGCCAGTCTATATGATTGCAAAAATTATTTTCCTGAGAGTGTATGAGATTATTGTTGCAGATAGAGAGGAAGAGGCTGAGCCTCTCAAGAATGTGAAGCTATAACATAGCGGACATTACAGTAAAAAAATGGTACATCTCCAATCGGAGACGTACCATTTGTTCTTCATTATAGGGTTACTGAAATTAACCCCGCAAAGAGCGAACTACAAATACGTGATTACCCTTCATGAGGTTCTGTCCATCCTGTAGTGTAACTGAACCTTTCGTATGTGAAACGATGGTCGTATTCAGTGCAATCAGCCGATCCTCTTTCCAAACGCTTACGGCCGATTTAAAATATACTGCATTATCAAATTGCTGCCGTTCCCTCATCACATAACCCACAGAATGTAAGACTGGAGGCAGTGCTCTTTCTCTAGGAGCCAAAGCCTTGATGACCACAATATCCCGAAATGGCACGGCAATTTCCTGATGCCCGATTACCGCCACAGAAGCGGAAAGATCCCATTTGCGCAGAATGCCTTTCATGATCGTGTAAGGTTCGTCGCCGCAGTACATGATAACCGGTTTACCAACCCAATGCTTCATAGCTCCCTCCCCCTTCCCAACATCCCATTAGCTATTAGTCCGAAATAAACCAATCGATCCCATTCATTCCATTCGACTCCAAAAACCGGTTGACCTTCGAAAAAGGACGGCTACCAAAGAATCCACGATACGACGAGAGCGGGCTCGGATGTGGAGATTGAATAACCTCATGACGACTTTGGTCTATGAAGGCGCCTTTTTTTTGTGAATGACTTCCCCATAAAATAAAAACCATCGGCGTAGTTCTTTCATTTAACTTCTTCATTATGGTGTCTGTGAATGTCTCCCAGCCTAGACCTTTATGAGAATTCGGCTCACCCTCTCGTACGGTTAGTACCGAGTTGAGCATAAGAACTCCCTGCTCTGCCCATCTCAATAAGGACCCGTGGTTCGGAATCGTAACACCGATATCCTCCATTAGCTCCGCATAAATATTACGCAGTGAAGGCGGTATACGCACCCCCGGATTTACAGAAAAACTTAAACCGTGGGCTTGTCCCGCTCCATGGTAAGGGTCCTGACCCAAAATAACAACCCGTGTCTCACTATAAGGCGTTTGTTTTAACGCCGTGAACAGTAATTCTTTTGGCGGATAGACTGTATGTTCCTTATATTCATGTTCCAGATTAGCCATTAGCTCCAGAAAATAGGGCTTTTGCATTTCATCCTGTAATATCTCATCCCAATCGTTGCCGAACATCCCCAATTCTCCTCCTCTAGCCGAAATCCAGAGCCTTACTTACTTATTTCCGACCATAATCTGCTTTGATCTCGCCCCACTCTTTGGTCTGCCACTTCAGCACCTTATTGTCATATATATTGGTCTGCAACCAACGCTCTGCCCGATCAATAAGCACCCATATTTCCTCTGTTGAAGCATCGCGCGGCAAGGTTGTAGCAACCTTCTTCTGCTTCACCCACTTCATTGCATTCACAGAGTCACTGTAGACCGTCTTACTGCTCCCCTCTTTCTTCAGGAGCGCCAAGGCATGCACAATCGCTAAAAATTCACCTAGATTATTAGTGCCCTTCTTGATCGGCCCACAAGAGAAGATAATATCTCCCGTTTGCGTATCCACGCCCTTATATTCAACTGGCCCCGGATTGCCACGCGTACCCACATCCACAGAAATACTGTTGTAATCGATCTCCGCTGAGGTCTCTACTGTAGCGCTCCGTTTAAAAGAACTTGTCCCCTTAGACTTAGCTGCGCCGGATGCCGATGCCCCCGTTCCCCAATTTCCTTTCCAACCTGCTTTGTAAGCCGCATCTGCCGCCGCCTTAGATTCATAAGATTTATATTTGGCTCCGGTATAGTGATCCGTCTGCGCCTGGCATTCTGCCCAAGTGTTATAGACTCCCGGTTGCTTGCCTTCCCATACTACATAATATTTCTGTTTAGCCATTGGTATAGCTCCTTTTTCACCTTAACTTATTGTAATCCAAATTGCTTCTTGATCAAAAGAATAATGTTATTTTTCGTGAATTTCTTCGCATAAATCATATTTTCCAGGTCATACTATACGCCAGAGATGTCCAGGCCTATATTACCATTTGTAGAATGATCGGTAAATATTATTGTGTCTACAAGCAGAAACGCCTTCAGCGTCCCTAAAGGACGGTAAGCGTTTGTGCTTACACCACATTAATACTAACTAATCAGTCTATATTAAGCTCGAAGGATATCAGTACAATTACTCAGGGAGGTTATACAGATGAGAAAGATAGCAAGCGTAGCCGCAGTATTTGCAATTGTGCTATTGGTTGGATGCGGAAACTCAACAAATAACAATGCCAACGTCACACCTACTGCCACTACTACACCTGGTAACACTAATAACACCACGGATGCTGTTACTTCAGCTTCAGTAGTTGATAATGAAGAGGCATTTAAAAAGGCTATCAGCGCAGATGGTACTTGGATTGCCGCTACGCTGAAAGACTTAACCTTCACCGAGGATCTCGTGCTGGACGGACAATTCACGAATAAAGATGAACCCGCCCGCAAAATTGCTCTCTATACACAAGATGCGGAGCACAATATCACCAACTCCTATAAACTAACTGCACCAAAAATTACGATCAAGAGTAAAAACGCTCGTATTCAAGGCGGCACATTTATTGGTGATGTTTACGTAGAAGCGGAAGGCTTCAGCTTAGTAAATGCCACTGTTGAAGGGAATGTTTACTTCGCAGATGCTAAGTATCAATCCACATTCGATACCTCGGATCAAGGGAAAGTAACTGGTGTTACTGAAGTAAAAAAATAAGATTGTCGCTCAAGCGGTAACGGCTACACCGTCCTTTAAGGGACGGTATCCGTTTCTGCGAGAAATATAAGGATAATGTATAGTGCGAAACTTATGCTTTCTTATATTTCAAAAAGGTGCTCTCAAGTCGATAAGACCTGAGAACACCTTTTTTCATGACCTAATTATTCTTGATAAAATCCATTTTTAAAAAAGTTATACCATCCATCCGTTTTTTCTACTTGAAAACCGTCTAACTTCTTCATAACTTCCCTTGCAAATTCTAAAGAAGCCGTGCCATTAGCAGTAATGATA
This sequence comes from Paenibacillus sp. FSL K6-0276, assembly GCF_037977235.1. Lineage (NCBI taxonomy): Bacteria > Bacillati > Bacillota > Bacilli > Caryophanales > Paenibacillaceae > Paenibacillus > Paenibacillus sp. FSL K6-0276. The sequence continues at coordinate 4,475,022 of NZ_CP150276.1, forward strand.
TAATCACTCGAAACTGCCTGTTTTTCTATAAAATTTGTGTGCCCTTTATAATTAGGAGCGTACTCTTTTAAGTAATCCAATGAATTTCCAGTGTGAGGAATGTTATCTAGATATCCATGTTCCGCCAAAAAAGTGGTTGCGTCACATATAGCGGATATAGGTGTCTTATCATTTATACATTTTTCAATAACTGGAGTAATCGCTGAATTATCTTTCCAGCCTGTACCCCCAATTAAAATTAACATTTCAAACTGGGCGGGTAAACTATCTATAGTATAGTCAGGTACAACAGTAAATCCACCCATAGATTGTACATTGTCGCTATTTAATGAAACTGTCCTAACTTTGTATTCACTTTCTGGCTTGTTTAGTTCGGCACTTATATACCCAGCTTCCCAATCCGCGTATCCATTAGAAATAAAAATCAAAACTTCCTTTTTCATAAAATAACACTCCTTTAATATACTTTGACCTTAACCCCTTTTTACTTAACCGCTTCAAGTGCCAACACCGCATCAGCAACTTCACGCCCGTTAACCAGCAGTACAATTCGGTGTTCCCCAGGATAATGACGACGAGTCGTTAAATCAGCCCAGCGATGTGTCCGTTTACCCGATAGAATTGTACCTCCTGGCACCGTTTTATCAGATAGTAGGAAAGATTTACGAGAAGTTCGGCCTGCAGCCTTCACGAAATAGATTCCGTATTCGATACGAATGCGTACCGGCGTTCCTTCGCGGACTTGAAGTTCGTATTGCAATTCAGAGTTTTCACCAATCCGCAGTATGGAAGGATCAATCTCTATGGAAGCACTCGTTATAAGTGGTGTTTCTTCGTCTGCTTGCTCCGCGTAACCGAATAAGGCCATAATATCTGGCTCAGCTTTACGGATTAAGGAACGACAGCCATGCCGCACAATCCAGTCCGTGTAGGAATGTGTACCTTTCCAGCGGCGTGCTGTTTCGAGCACAATCTCTGGATGATCCTTAGCAATATCGTTCAAATTGTTAGCAACACTCTTGCGCACATATAGGGATGAATCCGCCTTAAGTTGCTCTAGTACTGGTAACACAGGTGTTGGATCAAGCTTAAACATCGGGAGAGCCTGTCCCCATGGTAGACGGGGGCGACAACCCTCACTAGCTAACCGTCGTACATGCTCTTGGGGGTGCTTCGACCATACTAGCATTTGCTCCATCATACGCTCCGGCTCACGCAAGAGAAACGGCCTAACAGCGAATTCTGCTGACGATTTCGAAGTGAATCTCTCCAGCGCCTGCATAGACAGCTCCCAATGCTCCGCGTCTTGGCCATATACCTCTACAAAATCCGGAAAGATCAAGTATGGAAATCCCACACAATCCTCAGTAATTGCGAACAAAATAGCTAGCGCCTCCTCATAAGGAAGGTATAGGTGGGTTCCTAGTGTCTCAGTAATTCGCCGCATTCTTGCCTTAAGTTCGAGCGCGTCCCAGGGTTCCGCCATGGCTGAGCTTACAAATGCTTCCGTATCGAAGATGTTATGTACGCTACGAATCTTTTCTCCGAAATCATGTAGAAATTGTTTATTGTACATAGCTTTTAAAGGTTCAGCCATTGTGTATCCCTCATTTTCTTCTATAGATCATCAGAGTTAATCTGTTATGAAATCGTAACACACCCAATTTGACAACAGTATGTCAACTTCGGCCACTCCCTAATCTAGAATATCAACCTGCCTTGTCTCGAGATTAATAATGCGGCTTCTCGTATCATTGCTCGAAATATATATAGGCTTTCCAGTTGAATCAATCCCATAAGAGATTGGAATTGAAATCCCGCAATTTCGGTAAGATCCGTCAGCATGGCTCGTTCCAATAATCATCGTGTTATATTTCACGGCAATCCTAGTGGCTTCCTCGATCCATAATGCGAACTGTTCTTCGCTAAACATGCCCACCCCAATTGGATGCGCAATGAAATCTAACGACTCTGCTTGTCCTTCCAAGCCGATGTATCCCTGCAGCAACTCAACGCACAGCAAATAACCAATACTGAGGCCATTCGCTTCCACAACAGACGGGCGATACAGCTGTTCATCCGTGGGAGATTTGGCTCGTTCCAAAATAATGTCCCCAGAAGGATGAATCATTAGCGCTCTATCCTTGTTATTGCCGTTCCTATATCCTGTAATGATCAACTTTTTATATGTTTTGGCGAGTTCACACAAGGTCTTTACACTGGATTCATCTGCTACATAACCTTCCGGATACAACACCGCGTCAAAAGAATCCTGTTCCTTAAGTTCCTCCAATAGTTGCTCCAAATGTGGTTCGTGATTAGGTTGAGCTACGAGTAACCTCATCATATCCCTCCAACGGTTAATTAATTAGCACCTTCACTTGTTCCATACTTTGCTCCGCACGGCTGTTCAATGCTCTTTTATCTTTAAGACCAAGATCTTTAAGCTCGTGTCCAGGGTCAATGACCAGCGGCTGTGAAATTACATCTTCGAGGATTAGAACGGTGACTTTACATGCTTGAAATAACAGTTCTTTTGAGATCACTTGTTTATGGCAACGAATGATTTCAACCAGTTCCTCTGCATAAATCAACCTAACTAGACTATCCGCACTCATAATATTACGAGAAGCAAAAGAGGATATTTTCTCCACAATCCAGCTGTCTTGAAAGTTTCTTGATAATGCTTCTATCACAGAAATCGCGTCCCAATCCCGTATCGACAACTGCTTGACATATTCCAAAGCCATTTCATTTAGCCATTCCAGCTCCTGTTCTCGGGGAATTTCAAAACTCTTATACTTCTTGAGTAAACCTTCCTTATGCATGTTTAAAAAATGACCCAGAAATCGTGTATATAACTCCTTGGCTCTTTGTGTTTCTTCTGTCATCTAGTGATCATCCTTTCACTATCCAAATCATATCCATTCATAGGCCTCTTTTCAAACTAGAAGTAAAAAAAGACAGACAGCGAAATAACTTCGCCACCTGCCCATGGATGATCTTCGATTATAAATACAATTACAACCAAATTTCGCATATTTTCGATCTATACCAAGTAATTCCTTCTCAAAATCATCAGCAAATCGTGGTAAAATAACTCCTAATGATTATAAATATTCATGTTGAAGATATCACCGGAGGGAATACCATGCCACATACACTAAATAAAAATATTGATTTTTTAATAGCCGCTTTATCCTAAACTTATATTTCTGCCCTACAGCTTGACCCTGATGGAATGTATTCAGAGGTAGCCTCAGGAATTGTTGAACAGTTCTCCGATGAACAGGTACGCCTGAGAAGATATGACGGCTCCGTATCGCACTATGCTAGAGACAATACAAGATTCCAACGGAATAAAGGATAGGGGCTATCATGCATGCAAGAAGAAACGATGTTGTCGTCCTTTATTGATGACAACCGTTTCTCGTAAAAATATAAGGATGATGTATAGCGTGAAACTTATACTTTCTTATATTTCCAAAAAGACGTGACTGGAGAAATCATCTACAATGATCCATGCTCCAGTTCACGTCTATGTCTACTCTACATACTGTTAGTTAAGTATAATCCATTCCCCTTCGGCATCCGCTGACTTTACTTCCGCCTCTACGATTTCCAAAGACTCCGCTGCACTCTCCGGTGTACAAATTACGATAGGCTTATCTTGAATAATCGCATCCAGGAAATAGACCAGCTCTCTGTAGTAACCCGCATCCGGGGAAAGCTCCACTATAAAGCCTGCTCCATCATTTGGATTCACCTTAACCTGACTACCATCAAATACAACATTTCCTCGCTCGAAATTAACTCTATAACCCATGTAAAAGCCAAAATCACCTTCCAGAGTCCAGTCAACCTGAGCATTGATCACCTTTGCATCCTTATAAAAATAGTGAGTAGATGCCATATCGTATCCGCTTCCCGGTAGGACGTTCCGTCCCAAAGTCGATACTTTATCCGGTCTGCCGAACAGATAGTTAATCATATCCGTATCGTGAATATGCATATCCATGATACAGCCACCGCTTAGCTTCTCATCCAGAAACCAATCTTTAGGAGCTCCTGAGCCACGGTAGAAATACCCTTCCGTCACTTGACCGAACTGCTCAGTTTCCACAACTTCTTTCAAATATTCATACCCCGGCCAAAAACGAAGACACTGTCCGATCATCAGTTTCTTTCCACTGCGCTCCGCTGTTTCTACCATTTTCTGCGCTTCTACTGAAGTTCTAGCCATCGGTTTCTCACAGAAGACATGATATCCTCGCTCCAGCAGCGAACAAGCCATCTCAGCATGCAGGTAAGTAGGAACCGCAATATCAATCATATCCAGTTCCTCATCCGCTATCATTTTCTCCAGATCATCATAGAGATTGTAAGCTGTCAAATCATAAACTTCCTGAGCGGTGCTCATATTCCCGTCCGCTTTACCGTGTTTCAATTCCTCAATTCGCAAATCACAGATTGCTTTAAGAGCGATGGGATGCCCCTCTTCCGTTAAGCGAACATAATTATCAAAATGCATCCGGCCCATAAATCCAAAGCCAATCAAACCTATTTTCAACATAGTGAAGCCTCCCCCGAGATTTTATTTGGTTTCCCGAACAGGTGCTGGATAATATCTGTATCGTGAACATGCATATCCAGCATACAGCCGCCGCTTAGTTCATCTTTGACTAGCCACCCTTTAGGCGCACCGGAACCTCTGTAAAAATATCCTTCGGTGAATTGACCGAATTCACCGCTAGTTATAAGCTCCTTCAAATATTCATACCCCGGCCAAAAGCGAAGGCAATGACCAGTCAGCAGTTTCTTCCCGCTACTTTGCGCCGCCTCTACCATTTTTCAAGCCTCGGCAGAGTGTCTGGCCATCGGTTTTTCACAAAATACATGATACCCTCGCTCTAATAGCGAACAAGCCATTTCAGCATGCAGGTACGTAGGCACCGCAAGGCTAACGGCATCCAGCTCCTCACTCGCGAGCATCTGCTCCAAATTATCATAGAGATTATAGGCGGATAAATCATATACCTCTTGAGCCGTGTTCATATTGCCACCGGATTTGATATGTTGAAGTGCTTCAATCTGCGAATCACAAATGGCAACTAGTGAAATCGGATAGCCGTCTTCGTTTAATTGGACATAATTATCAAAGTTCATTCGGTCCATGAAACCAAAGCCTACCAGTCCGACTTTGGGCATTGCCTTCACCCCTTACTTTAAGCTTTGAAAGTGGTGCGTCCGAGAATGGCATCCATAGCTGCAGAAGTATTAAAAATAATTTGCTCCGTATAATGTGTGTATGACGGTATCATTTCACCCGTAACATAATTGTTGTAGCCAATGTCCTCAAGCGCTTTCATAACGGCTGGATAATCTACATCCCCAGCGAGCAGATCAACAAAACCGTGAAGTCCACCAGCCGTCCGGCGGTAATCCTTAAAGTGCACCTTCTTGATTCTATGGCCTAAAATCCGTATCCATTGCTCAGGATAACCAGAATGAACGATATTCCCAACATCAAGATAGGAACCAACATAACTGGAACCGACCGTATCAATAAAAGTACGTAATTCGAGCGGAGACAGCAGGAATTTATTCCACACATTTTCAATACCAATGGAAACGCCTGCTTGCTCAGCATCCTTGGCTAAATGACTAATCGCTTCCAGCGCTCTATCATAAGCTTTTTCATAATCAACAACCTCACAGCCCTCGATAAAATCCACACCAACAGCACCAGGGATGACAAGAATCGTATCTACACCTAGCGCAGCCGCCAGCTCCAGTTGCTTTTTGCATACGTCGATTGCCTTAGTTCGATTAGCTTCAGATTCACTAGTCATTGCATAAGACCAATACAGACCTGTTGCCAGCCCCGCGATCTCAAGACCCGTTTCATTAATGGAATCACGAAGGATACGTGCCTCTTTCTCAGTGGTTTGCAGACCAAGTTCACCTGACTCGTTTAATGACAGCTCGATACCCTCAAATCCAGCCGCTTTGGCCAGACGTACGCATTCTTTAATTTCTGTTCCTTCGCGAAACGACCAGATGTTTATTCCCTTTTTCATTTGAATCCTCCTTATATTTGTTCTTTTCCGTTTTTGGTGTTCTAGACTTAGATGCACTTTGTAACCTTTATTTATTTATATTATAATAGATTTAAAGTTGAATTTATTTAGGCGAAGAAGAGACTTTTTGCATTATTCCGGTCTGTTCTAATAATCGTTTATATACCATTAAGGAGGCAGTGCCGTGTCTGAAAAAGATCCCTGTTATCCACTGAGAAAGCAGGTGCCTTCTCGTGATTGGTCACCCGGAATTCACTATGCACAATTGCAAGCACTTCCACCTTGTACCTTTCCAAGAAGAAGGCTATATGACTTCGAGCTTCTATACGTTCGCCAAGGCAAATTATCAACAAAGATGGACACGAAAGAATATATACTGAATTCTGGTCAGCTGATTTTTCTCTCTTCTGGGGTATATCATCAGAATGCTATCCTGTCAGAAACAGATACCAAACTTATTGGGATCCATTTTGATTTCTTTGGGGAGTCGATTATTACACATGAGGAAGATATGGTAGTTAATGAGGATGAGGTAATGGACGAGAAATTCGCCTTTGAAGCCGTAACCGCTCCTTTCATGCCATTGTCTCAAGAACCGATCTACTCCCCACCTCCCGATTGTGTTCATGCCATGGAACAACTCGTTCATGAATTTACTATGAGGCCTGCTGGTTATGAATGGGTCTGTCGGGGGCTGCTGCTAGGCATTCTAACTTCGCTGCTTCGAATGCAAAACTCCCGAAATGCAGCTAAATCTTCAGTTCACACCGAGCGTATCAGGGCATTAATAGAAGAAGTAGAAGAGAGATCAGCAGAACGCTGGACCAACAAATCCATGGCCGCGACGATGAATATGCATGAGGACCATTTTGCCAAGCTATTTCGTGAGGTGACGGGGATGCCCCCGGGCGAATACCTCCGTTCGATCCGGCATAGGGAAGCGCGCAAGCTACTGCGGGAAACGGATTGGCCGATTGAAAGGGTGGGTGATCTGGTCGGTTATCCCGATATCCATTATTTCAGTAGAGTATTCACAGCGAATGAGGGAATCTCTCCGCGGGCGTATCGTAAGTTGTCTAGGATTCTATAGATGCGGAAACTATCGCTCTGTGCGGACGCTACGCGAATGGAACGTTACTCCAATCGCTGTTGTTCCCAGATTTTAATTATTCTCCTTAGCGGTGAAAATCCTGGGACAGCATATGCTTTCGAAGCGAACTTTCCGATGGTAAGCTTTTAGGCGACCGCTCCGCTTTTCCGCAATCGTTCTATTTTCTCCGCTGCTTTCAGCATGACCTGATTCAATCTATTCAAGTGCAAAAAACTCCAAGCACTATCCAGAAAGCCAAAGCTAACTTAGGGGAGTTCTCAAAGATTCCATGGTAAACAACAATCGCCCTTCTACAACAGCAGCAACGAGGCTCCCCTGCCAAAGGATTGTTTTTATTGGAACGCGATTCATGATTAACCTCTTTTCGAAACAATGATATAAATTATTTTTATATTAGATATCACAAACATTAATTTCACTTATATCGCTTAAAAAGGGTATAGTAATATAGGATTATAACCATTACTTATTTATATAGAGTATACCTTTATTAGAGGAGAGATCATATTGGAAAGAGTAGTTGGAACAGTGGTACGTGGACTCCGCGGGCCCATCATTAACAATGGGGATAACATTGAAGAAATCGTAGTTCAAACGGTATTGAATGCAGCAACAATCGAAGGTTTTAATATAGAGGATCGTGACATTGTAACCGTAACTGAATCCATTGTTGCTCGGGCACAAGGAAACTATGCGACGATTGACAATATTGCTGCTGATATAAAGGGAAAATTCGGCGAGGAAACCGTGGGTATCATCTTCCCAATCCTTAGCCGCAACCGATTTGCTAACTGCTTGCGTGGTATTGCCAAAGGGGCAAGTAATGTAGTCTTAATGTTAAGCTATCCATCTGATGAAGTGGGTAACCATCTTGTCGACATCGACGAACTAGATGCTAAAGGCATCAACCCATGGACGGATGTATTATCAGAAGCTCAGTTCCGTGAGCATTTCGGCTATATCAAGCACCCATTCACAGGTGTTGACTATATTGAATATTATAAGAGTTTAATTGAAGCTGAAGGTGTAGCTTGTGAAGTCATCTTCTCCAACAATCCGAAAACCATTTTAGACTATACAAAAAATGTATTAACTTGTGATATTCACACACGGTTCAGAACAAAACGCATTCTAACAAACAATGGTGCTGAAAAAGTATTTGGCCTGGATGATATTCTTACAGAATCAATTAATGGCAGCGGCTTTAACGAAGCTTACGGTCTTCTTGGATCAAATAAAGCAACAGAAGAAAGCGTAAAGCTATTCCCTAATAACTGCCAACCTATCGTGGATGGTATCCAAGCAAAAATCAAAGAAATAACAGGTAAAACAGTAGAAGTCATGATCTATGGCGATGGTGCATTCAAAGATCCAGTCGGCAAAATATGGGAGCTGGCAGACCCAGTTGTATCTCCCGCTTACACTGCAGGACTTAATGGAACACCAAATGAAGTGAAATTGAAATACTTGGCAGATAACAACTTCTCTCATCTTCGTGGTGAAGAGCTAAAACAAGCCATTTCTAAATACATCCAGAATAAAAATGATGACCTGGTTGGTGCGATGGAAGCACAAGGCACTACACCTCGTAGATTAACGGACCTCATTGGATCCTTATCTGATTTGACTTCTGGTAGTGGAGATAAAGGAACACCAATGATTTATATTCAAGGTTACTTCGATAACTATACAAAATAAGATTAGTCAAGCAAAAACGCCTTCGGCGTCTCTATAAGGACGGTAAGAGTTTATGCGAGAAATATAAGGATAATTTATAGCGTAGAACAAAAAGGGAGTCTCCTAAACGAGGCTCCCTTTTTACTTTCTGGCAAGGTCACTTTCACTCGTCTGCCAAAATGGCATAAACGCAATCATCATACCACTCATCATTCAGTCGATAGCTTTTGATAAAGTGAGCTTCTTTTCTAAAACCTAGATTTTCAAGAAGCATTATAGACTTCAAATTGTCTGGATCGACGGACCCTGAATTCTATGCCTATTTCAGCCTGAAAATCTTCATCCATAAAATGAATGCCGACATCGCCGACAAGTTGTCCATCCTTCAGACAAACAGCTAATAGGTTCGGTTTGAGTGCTCATAAATTAATCTCCTCGTAAAAAATTATTAAAATTAATATAGCATATCCGATTGACTATACCGATACACCAATGAGCTATGGCAGGTTATAATTATTAGCTATATCTAGATTCTTAGTTGTTATTAAATAAGCTTATTGAATGGACAAGTCAAATAGGAGAAGGTTTCCCTTCTCCTTCTTTGTTGCCTCATTTTTCGATCATAAAACTTGCCCTCACTTATAATACGGCTCGGTGCGAATCCACAATTTTTGAATATTCAGCAGGACATTTTCTGCTGGATATTCGACTGCTCAGTCTACTGTACTTTCAAGTTATATCCATTTATCTGAAGCCACTACACAAAGTGGTAGTATTACTTTAAAGCCAGAATTGTACGCTATTGGTGTCTGTCTTTCGCAGATTTTCAATTATGATTTATGATCGTCCTTCTGCCGCACATGCTAAATTGGAAGAACATGCAAGAGGAGCGGGAGTGGGGACTGAAGCTGGCTACCTGTCTTTACTCGGATTGATTCCAAAGTGTTTTTTGTACAATTTGCTGAAATAAAAAACATCTGTGACCCCCACTCGGTCAATGATTTCCGAGATCGGATGTTTGGTAGTCCGAAGAAGTAACCGTGCCTGCTTCAGCCTATAGGACTCCATATACTCCATGACAGATATGCCATGTTGTTCCTTAAAAAGCTTAGACAGATGCGATCGGCTTAGATTCACATGAGCACAAACATCCTCTAGAGATACCTTGGTGGCATAACGGTCATGAATGAAAGTTAAAGCCTTAGAAATCTCTTTGCGATGTCTACTATTCCAATCCAGCTCTCCAAGCCACTCTGTAAAAACAAGCTTGAAATCCGTGAGCCGGAAAGCCAGAAGCTGATCGATATCCGACTTCAATGACGCAGGGACGGCAAACCCGCTTTTCTCAATAAACTGAATCAACGTCTTTAAGTCTCCCTTGACCGATACAGATGGGCGGCATAAATGACGAAGTAGCTCGAAATAGGCCTCGATCACGCCAGGTAAAGCCGCAACCTGAAGCCTTTCATTGCCACTTCCCTCCACGGATTGAAAGAAGGAATACAAATCCAAGTCTGCAACCGGCGCCGGCACGTGTTTAGTGTTAACGATACAAGCATTTTTCTCATAGAAGAAATGAACTAATTGCTGACGGGATTCTAACACCTTCTGAAAAAAATCGTCCATATCGCTAAAGTCGCAGTTAATCAAGAAGGAGGCCTCAAGCCCCAGATATTGCTTAGTGATGGCCGAAATATCCTCAATCTTCAAGGCATGGCGGTCATCGTCAGATTCTCCTAGATCAAGAACAACAAAGCGATTATCCCCCAGATGAAATAACTCATTTCCCTTATTCCATTGCTTAATGATTTCGCGCACTACATTAATCAGGGCATAAACGGCTAGATCAGCCCGGCCCCTATATTTATTTCCTGTCCAATCTACGAATCTTTCAATTTCCATTATTGCAAATTTCGAAGGGGTGTGGAATGCCTCCATATACACGGAAACAGACAGACGCTCTGCTCTCCGAAGAAGCTCAGTATTGTGGATATGCCCATTTAGTCGTTCGTAGAACAAAGAGTTTTGCACCATCAATATTTCGTTGGGCTCGAATTTAGCTTCTTTTTCCATAGATTTATCCAAAAGAAGAATAGCTCTATTGATTTCCTCAACCACGCTATCTTTAGTAATCGTTGCCTTCAAGAGATATTTTCGCGCCCCATATTCCAACGCCTTCTGCGCCAGCTCGAATTCGGCGAAGTTGCTCAGAACAATGAACCATACATCGGGATACCTCATCCGACATTGTCGAATCAATTCCATTCCATCCATGACCGGCATCCGAATATCAGTCAGCACGATATTCGGGAGTGACCGTTCCATTTGTTGCAGTGCATCCTCACCGTTCACCGCCTCCATGACGCGTAGGCCCTCCATGCCGCGAAGCATGACCACCAGGTGAGTGCGAATGCTGTATTCATCATCCACGATCATAATATTCATATAGCTTCACCCTTCAACTCCGGAATCGTTAAGGATATAATCGTTCCATTCGGCTGCCTGCTGGTCATCTCCAATACTGATCGTTCTCCATAATGCAAACGCAATCGCTCACGAACATTATTCAGCCCAATAGAATTACGAGAAGTTGATGCGGACGAAACCATAGAACCAACACCGACACCGTCATCAGAAACGGTGATTCGTACACCGCTACCCCAACGTTCGGCTTGAATTAGAATCCAGCCCTTCATTCTCCCACTGAAGCCATGTTCAAAGCTGTTCTCCACAAGAGGCTGTAATAACATTCTTAAAACTGGCAAGTGGGTCAACTCCTTAGAGAAGTCTACCGTCACAATAATGTTTTCACCGAATCTTGCCCGTTGGATCTCCACATATTTCAGAAGATATTCCTTCTCTTCCCCCAAAGTCCAATATCGTTCGTTGCGATATAGTTGTTGCTGTAAGAGATACGATAGCGACAGCACGAGTGAGCCTATCTTATTCTGAGAGGATTGTTCTGCGAGAAAACGGATGGTATTCAATGAGTTCAACAGAAAGTGAGGATTCATTTGCTCCTGCAGGATTTTCATTTCCAGATTCCTCTTCTCTGTAGCAGCCCATTCCAAATTGTTGCGGGAGATCTGGAGGTTATGAGTCAACTGTTGCAGTAACTCTGACAATTCAGCTAAATGATAATCAGAGTGCACAGCGGTGGATAGATTAAGCGAAGGATTAACCAAACGTTTGGATAATAACCGTATTTGATGAAGCACCTGGCTGATCGTCTTCAATACGAAGGTCGATGTCGTGATAAAGATGACTAATATAATTAGAATCGTTGCTATGACCGTAAGTTGAAAATAGCGCAATTCTTTCTGAATGACGGCCGTAGAGTCCGTCTGGACCATCGTCCACTGCGTAGGCAGCAATAAGATCTCCGAATCTGTAGTAGCTCCGTCTCTCCTTGGCTGCTCCGATCGAGTGGTGAAGATCAGATTATTTTTGTCGTCCCAAATGGCATATGACCCAGTATCGTTACCCAATATCGCTTTCAAATTTTCTAAAGGAATAACTACAGAGACGATCCCTCTTTTGCTCGCAGTAACCGGACTGAATATCCATCGGCTAAGCACGATCAGGGGCTCACTTTCCTCTTGAGGCTTAAGCAATCCCCATTGGTAGCTATTGAAAAAATCGTACCCGTTCCACTGAACCGTCTTGAGGATTCCCGCTTGCAGTTCTCCTTTTTGTAAACCAAATCTAGATGGATTAGACTCAAACATATTACCGAAGTTGTCTTGTATGACAACCGCATACTTTTCGTTTAAGAAGAAGGTGTATTGAAGCCGTTCAATAGCCTCAAGATAGGTCGAGTTTTTCTCGATACTCAGCGGATCCTGCTCTTGTAGCGCATGGATGAATGCTTTGTCGTAGATAAAGTTATTGGTCGACATGAAAGCCCGTTGAAACAGGTCCTTCACCCTGGAGGCTGTCTGCTCTACTTTAATCCGGTTAATCTCTGCTACTTTATTCACCATTGTACGTTCGAAATAATGATAGGCAGCAAATAGAATGATGATCAACGGGATGAAAATAGCGACGAGTAAAATGATAATTCTCCGCCGTACGGATCTCGCTCCTTGATACCACTTACTTCCCCATCTCATGACATATCCCCTTAGTAACAACGAGCTAAGCCCACCACAAATGATGGGCTTAGCCGCTGGGCCTAATTATTTTTTTGTTCTTTGATCGCTATATCTACCTTCTCTTTCACTTCATTCAACACCTCATCAACCGTCTTCGAGCCGGTATAGTATTGGCTGACGAGATCGAGAAATGTTGATTCGTATTCTTGCGGTGCACCCAATATTGGCTTCTCTTCTACGTTGATCACATTAGGATCACCGCCGAACAAGTGGGTCACTTGCTCAAGTGTAATATCGTCATCTTTCAAAGCATTGGCTAAGTCTTCAAAATACTTGTCTTTATTTACCTTAGTATACATTGGAAGCGTACCCGTACTCAATGTGTAATCTGTAATATATTCTTTTGCAAGGATAAGCGCTTCTTTTGCATTCTTCGAGTTCTTCGGTATACCTAAAGAATCGATACTGGACCAGTTCATGTGCTTACCTGCCATTTCCGTTGGAACTGGCATTGGGGCGATACCCGCTTTCCAGTCACGTGGGAATTGATCCTTCTTCGTCGCCGCAAGTTGGGCATACCACTGTGCTCCTACAACCATTCCGTAATTCCCGTTCCAATAGGAAAGGAAATCCGTATTATTCTGGATAAACTCCGCAATCGGTATGGCTGCCTTCTTGACGTTCATGACATCATTCATCCATTCCAAGCTACGTTTAAATTCCGGAGCATTGATATTGACATTGCCATCCTCTGTATAGAACTTTCCGTTATTCAACTGGCTGCCGTAACCGTAGAAATACATTCCCCAGTTGTTATAGAACATGCCATATACCTTTTCCTTGCCGCTCAGGTTGGTAAGCTTCTGTGCTACGACAGCCATCTCATCCCATGTCATTGGCACTTTGGCATCTGGGTAAGGTACTTTGGCATCATCGAATACTTTTTTGTTGTAATACAGCATCCAGTTATTTTGTTGAATCGGGAAGCGATAATATTTACCGTCTTTATCCGGCTTAAAGTCACCGAAATCTTTAGCCATATCGACATCAACTTCTTTGGCGACATCGTCAAGCGGCATTAGAAAGCCTTTATTAATAGCATCGAATTGTTCTACACCATTGCCCCAGATCAAATCGACTTGCTCACCGCTAGCCAGCATGATGTTGCGCTTGTTAATGTATTGCTCATGAGGTACAGAAATTGGATCGACCTTGATGTTCGGATATTTCTCTTGGAAACGTTCTAAGAACGCCTTGAATTCTGTGGAATCCATATACTCCGAAATATTCAAGAACTTAAGCGTTACTTCTTTGTCCGAACCACTATTGTTTCCTTTGCTGCCACAAGCGGAGAGTGCGAACAAAAGTAGAAATGCTGTTGAAATTAACACTGACTTTTTAATCATTTTGTAACCTCCCCTTATTTATCTGGTCTTGTTTTCATTATGAACCGGAATCGGATTCTCTCAAATGTAATAAGTGCTTTTCTATTTGTAAAATAGTACGCTCTTATCCTTTTAACCCTGAAGACATTATACTCGCGATAAATTGCTTCTGAAGGGCTAGGAACACGCCGAGTACCGGGATAATTGCTAAGCAGGCTAATGCCATTTGCATCGCGTACTGCTTACCGAATTGCGTCTGGAAGCTTTGAAGACCCATCGGTATTGTATACATCTCTTTGGAATGTAAGAAGATAAGCGGTTGATAATACTGATCCCAGATCATAAAAAAGCTAAGAAGTCCCAGCGTTAACAACGGTGTTTTAGCTAGCGGAAGCGCAATTTTTATAAAGGAACGAAAAATACCAGATCCCTCTATATATGCTGCTTGGACTAATTCTTTCGGAAAGGTGAGGAAAAATTGTCGCATCAGGAAAATAGACAGAATGTCGACGATGTTCGGAATAATTAACGCCCAATGCGTATCCAGCAAACCAATAAATCGAAAGAATATAAATTGAGGGAGCAAGGTTAACTGATAGGGGATAAACATCGTTGTCAGAAAGAAGAAAAAAATGATTTCCGAATAACGGAACTTCAGATAGCCGAAAGCATATCCTGCCAAAGTTGATAGCAGAAGTCTGAACACCACGGAAATAACCACGACAAACAGGGAATTCCACATCCAGGTTGGAAATGCGGTTTCCGTCAAAATATGCTTATAATTATCCAGATTGATCTGATCCCAATGAAAAAAAACAAACGGCCGTTCGAATACTTGACTCTCATATTTGAAAGAAGTAGAAAACATCCACAGTAACGGCGTGATAAAGATAAGACCTATCAGCAAGTAAATAATAGAGCGAACTGTGTACCTTACTTTGTGGCTTAACAGCACGTTCAAAACCTCCCTCCGTGATGAATCATTGATAGAAAACCCACTTTTTCTGAGCAAACCAGTTGATTAATATAAACACCAAAGTAAGTAAGAATAAGAACATGCCTACTGCCGAAGCGTAAGAGAAATTATAATATTCGAACGCAGAACGATAAATATGGTACGTCAGCGTAGTCGTGCTGAAGGCTGGTCCACCTTTAGTCAGAAGCGCCATTTGATTGAAGGCTTGCAGACTTCCGATAATCGTAATTAATAACAGAAAAAATGAGGTTGGAGAAATAAGCGGAAACGTGATGTGCTTAAACCTTTTTAACCCATTAGCTCCATCAATAGAAGACGCCTCATAATAGTCTTTGGACACGGACTGTAGGGCGGCCAAGAACAAGATACAATGATAGCCAACGTCTTTCCATGAACCAATAATAGCCAGGATGGGAAGTGCCCAATCTACATCGACCATGTACTGGGGTGGGTGATTTACCCCCAGACTCATGAGCAAGCTGTTCAATGGGCCTTCCGTCGGGTGAAGGAATACATTCCATACAACAAGAGTTGCAACGTACGTAGTGATGTAGGGAATAATGAAGAAGGTTCTAACGATACCTCTTCCCCGCATTTTACTATTCAAGATGAGCGCCATCCCAAGACCCATTGCTAAGGTTAAAGGAACATAAATGACCATATAGACCAAGCTATTCCTGACGCTTTTCCAGAAGTCCGCGTCGTGGATCATTTTGTCATAGTAGATAAATGACTTGAACTCGAACGTATTAGTCATCAAATCAACCTTGAAAATACTCAGCAAGAAAACACAAATCATGGGGATCAGCACAAACAATAAAAAACCAATAAGTGCCGGAGTGGCAAACAACAAGCCAGCTCGCCGTTCTAATTTCTCCAATGAGTACGATCTTATTTTTTTCCTTTTGGGTTCGTTTTTCAATACGATCTCCATCATGCTTCCTCCTATATCCTTTGCTTCTTGTCAATATTATGACTTAATCAGCGGTTGGGAAGGAATGAAACAATGACCGCACTTATTTGTAATATCGTCCGTTTCAGCTTACACGGAATAAGTCGTGATCCTTCATCTCTAGCATCTAGCATTAGCCTAGTCATCCTCTTACGCTATCCTTCGCATAAAAATACCCTCCCAAAATAGGAGAATAA
Organism: Paenibacillus sp. FSL K6-0276; assembly: GCF_037977235.1. Classification (NCBI taxonomy): domain Bacteria; kingdom Bacillati; phylum Bacillota; class Bacilli; order Caryophanales; family Paenibacillaceae; genus Paenibacillus; species Paenibacillus sp. FSL K6-0276. Next base: position 4,491,494 of record NZ_CP150276.1, read on the forward strand.
GATGCGAGAATATTGTGCATTTCTATTAGTTCAAATACTAAAAACGAAAGATGCATGAATGGCCCCTTATCGCTGTAATCGGTAATTCCAACCTGCCAAGAGTACAATGGCAATCGACGGATATACTTTTACAGGTATATGATACGCATGATATAAAAAACATAAAAGCAAAAAATAAGAACGCCTGTGTAGGCGCCCTTATTCAAAGTTTTGTCCAATTTGCTTTGCTAGCAAATCACAAGTATACTATCCTGCCCGTTCGTATTATGAGGTCACCAGATCTTTCTGGTGGACCTCATTTTTGTGTGGTCGTAAGATAGCGGTAGCCGGGGATCGAACGTTTCTGCCCGTGGGACTTGGATCCCGAGAGCTATTCTGTTCATCCCCCCCTACTTGTTCAACCATGGTTAGGCTGGTTGGGACGTTGATCCCGTATCACATGCGATAGTGTGGAAGACAAGAAGGTTAGGGGTTGCCGGTGAAAATACTACAGGAGTGATGTCATGAATCCAGTCATTGGTTTGGATGTGTCCAAGGGAGAGAGCCATGCACAAGCTTTTTTAGACCGTGGAGTACCTCATGGGAAGATCTTTAGATTTAATCATGATCTAGAGGGATTATCGTCTTTTCTTAATTATGTTAGAGCAGTGGAATCAGCTGCTGCCATTATCATAGCCCTGTTGTTCAGTTTCTTGATGAGCACCAGTATCTGTACATCGTCATTAATCTGTTAATCTCATATGAAGCAAAAAAAACTAATTTGAGACGGGTCAAGACGGATGCTGCTGATGACTATCAACTTGGGGCGCTGTTCTATAAAGAAGAGTTTGAACCCATCAAAAAACGGGGTCAGCATCTCATGAATTTACGCTATCTCACTCACCAGCATGAATCTTTAACGGGTATGTATGTTCAAGCGAAGCTGCAGTTCCAGGCTATTGATTGGGACGCTGAATTAGACGCTAGGGATGCTGTTGAATTTTGATGCGGCATGGAGTTCAAGTTACGAAAAAGTTGATAAAATTGATCCCTCTGAAAATAAGGTGATTAGAGAAATTAGGGAATTTGTGTTCAAGCAAACTTTTCGGATAACCCAGAATTCAGAGCTGGCAGGGTATACGTCGGACGACTTCGGTCTAATTTCCAAGGTGTTTGAAAACAAGATCAATATTGAATTTATCAATAAACTATGGGATTCCTACCTGCTAGGAAAATTCCCGAATTAAAGAATCAAACAAAGCTTAATCCTAGGACTATGATCAAGCTTTCATAATATACACGGAAGGCCGTCGAAGTAATCGTCGACGGCCTAGTTGTTGGTGATTGAACTATCGTGTCCCGTTACTTTAATCAAAAAGCAGGACGACTGCGCGCCGTTCAATTCACGTGGCCATCTGATGGCGAATCTGATGCATGGTAACAACCTGGCTAAACGTGTGAATTTATGATATGCCTTCAACAGCTTGCGGCAATACCTCTTCGTATTTTCTATATAGCACATAACGGTGGACGCCTCTGGAAGAGTTTAGTGCTTCCCTAGCATACTGAATGGCGGTTTCATAGCGGCCAGCATTAATTTCTATTTCCACAAGCAGCGTTAATCTCATCCAGTGTTTCTTGATTGACTGAAGGGTTTCTCTCGCTTGATCGCTCTCCCTGTTTTCTATTAGCAAAAACGTTTCGTAATACGTGCGATAATCGGATTTACGCATATGAGGCACAGCTTCCCGAACAGTAGCCATATCCTTCTGATAAACACCGAAAGCCGCTTTGAACTGTGCCTGTGTCTCTGCCTTCTTATATTTGCTCATAAGCTGATCTATAATCAATCTTGCTTCATCCTCTAGCCTGTTCGCTAAGACATAGTTAATGTAAATCGCAGGCGTTTTTTTCTGTTTGCGCAAAAAGGACTCCAAGCGGTCTATGCGCTTTTCAAATAGCAATGGATAATAAAAGAACAGTAGAAACGCTAATAAGGCTGCAACGCTAACAACCCCGACTGTCAGGAGTGGGGGATAATCATTGATTGTCATGAATAACGCAAATACGAAAACAACAAAATAAAATAAATTTTTCCACCATGAGGACCCCATAATTATTCTCCCTCGTACAGATTAATCAAATGCAAACATCTATTATATAAAAAATATATGTAATATAAAATGTGTGTTTATTAATTCCCTCTAACTATTCCACTATCCCGCTCTTTCGTTCAAAACAACACAACAACCTTTCTTTACAATTTCATGCCCCCTTCAAATTTGAAGATATCATACGCGTTAGTTGAACCAATTTTGCGGGGCGGCAGATTAAGGAAGGGCTCTAAGGCTACTTCCATTTAACGTTCTGCTAGTAAAACTTTCCATCTGTTTAATACCACCAAACAAACTCTTTCCGACACAATGGTCAATTATCATTAACTTTACTACGCTAAACTGCCTGTTTGTTGAACAAAGGGCTAGCTCTCGGCAGCCCTCTCATTTTTGAACTAAAGTGTCCCGTTAGCGTAACAACCAATCGGTTTAACTTTCATCTTTGAAATGAAAATGTTCATGATGGATCGCATCCATTCCAACCAACTTACTACTCTTTCTATGGTAATATGCGAAGTTATTATTTAGCGGCATTCGAAGTAATTGATAATTGTGATCTCTTGGCAAAGCTTCGACTTCATTAATGGCTAACTCACGTGTGGTGTAAATACCTATTGGAAAGAAATTTGGAAAACCAGTTGAAGCATCAGCAACGAAAATCCCCCAAACATAATCATTTGGCACATAATTCATCCTTATCTTTAGTCATTCTAAAACCTGAGTTTAGTATTCGGTGACCAGTTGGATTATCCTGCCTGTTAGTTGAGAAAACGGTAGCCGATCGTTGTCCGGCTACCGTTGTAAGTCTATTCAGCTAACGTTTCCCGATAGCTTAATGGCGTGCTTATTTCTGATGCTTGTTGTTCTCATCGCTTATTTTCTTTAAAATGATTTTCACGAATTCAGTCTTATCGTCAGCATATTTGTGCTTATTCTTGCTATTCTGTTTTACCAATTCCCGTTTAAGTTCTTCATATTGCATTCTCGCCACTTCGTTATTGCGTAAATAATCTCTAAATGACAATTGTTCAAGTAAATATCTATTTTCGCTCTCATACATGTGTATTTGGTGGGTTCTCGGTTCGCCTTTGTTAAAGTAATGTCTATCTGGTAGGAGATCAGATCCTCTGTACGTGTATCCAAGTTGCTCTAAAGGGACCACGCACTCCAAGCCAATCTCAAACGAAGGAATGACAATCGCAATATCAAGAATCGGTTTAGAACTTAGATTTCTTACGGATGTACTCCCAATATGATGAATGGATAATATTTTATTAAATAAAGCCTGATGTATTTTCTCTTTTTCTAAGAGGAATTCTATTTCCCACTCTACAGTCCAAGGGACTAAAAAAACTTCACCTTTTGGCAATCCAAGCATATAGAATCACTCCAAATATCGATTTCTTTTCTATCTAAACGATTCGGCAACATGCTCAACGATCCTACCCTTACTTCAATGAACAAGAGGAACTGCATCGCTGCAAACTACTCCACTATCGTTTCCCGTTAGCCACACATGCAGCGCAAGCGCTGCACCACAGATGATGAAAATGGGAAAATCAGTCTATACTGCTACTATGGCTGGCGAAGAAGGTCGATAAGCTATGGTGCCTTAGAGCCCATCCGTTAGTCTGACTCCAACGACCACGGTGCATCACAGATTGTCGCTCCCTTTTGGGAAGCACTCATGGGAGATTAATCCTACTCTGGTTTTTGCACCAGCCTAGCCTTTTTTGGTTGTGGAAGGAAGTTTGTTATTTTCGCTCTATCTAACTTTATTAAAGAACACATAAGGCTCAGCCTTTTTTTAAAAAGTGTTATTCTGGGTCTTCTTTATTATGCTCTTTTTCAGGTTTTGAGCTGATTCTATTTTCATGGGAGCTTAACCAACTGTAGTGTGGTTTCTACTGTTACATTGTCTTGATAAAGATTTATTGGTCTTTCCGCATCAGTTGAATACTCATCCATATGCATTTAATCTTTCGAGTTTTATGATTCCGCTATGAGCCCCTTTACCTTTGATTCAAAAATATCCCATCTAGTATCATATCCTACATTATAGTTCCACCCGCTTGAACGGAGTTTCTCGCCTAAATAAATGTAATCGGTTCGTTGCTTAGCGGTTAGCCTAACCGCTAAGGTTTCGTCACCAACCTTGAACTCTTTCAAGTAATCATATAGCTCCGAAAGAATATCTTCCTTATCATCATCTCTTTCCATTCCAGTGTGTAAGATAACTGAATCAATAGCATCATCTAATTTTTGAGTAACAAGAGGTTCGTTATCCCAATTATTATCTATTTGATACTGTATTGTTGCTTCTAGTTGGGTTAGATCTCGGTAAATGTACGCATTTAATAACTCATATTTCAATTCTTGATTTTTATTGACACGGTTATGATTCATAAATAAAGCCACATTCCCAAATAGTGATACTACTAAGATTACTTTAATCCAGTCTTCTTTCCTCATACTTTCCTTCCTCCAATCCCTACCTTCTTATTAAGTTAACCTTACTTTGGTATTCAGTTCATACTGTTGCCGTTAGCGCAATGACTGCAACCAAACCACATGCGATCATAATACCACATATTGGAATTATTCTGCCCGTTAGCGTAACAGGCTGCCGATTATGCCGGCAGCCTGTTGTCGTTGTGCTATAGTGTCTCGTTAGTATTAATGGATGACCACTTCACTTTAATCCTCAGCTATCGTAAACTATCCCTACAAATGTCCTGGACAGTATCACAAAAGACTCTCAATTTTTGAAAGTTAAAAGTCTTCCAATTATCTCTTGTGTTCTGTGAATGTGGATTAGCAGGAATTATAATTTTTTCCGTTGGTAAGTAAAAATAATTCTTTTGGGTATTCTTTTGCAATCCTGAAATTTTCTTTAAGTCCCTTTGAAATGTTCGATAAAAAGATTGTATCTGTTTATTAGGATTCTTTGATATCATACGCATTTGTATAAGTTCTCGACTTTTATCGGTTTCTCTGCCGCCGTTAACTTCAATAGAATAGGAGCTTGGTGTATCATGAAAATATCCAAATTCTTTGATTTGTGTTATATCTTGTATGGGGTAGCAGGAAAAGAAAAAAGAGTTATATGCAGTATCGATCTTAAACAGAATAAATCACTCATTCTCCATAAATTCAATGATTGAGTTTGCATGAGATTTCATTAACTCCATAAGGTTTTCTGAAACATCTTTAAGTGGATTGTCTTCACCGCAGTCATGCATTAACATTAAAATCTTTCCAGATTTTCTATCAAGGATAGCGATGCTGTCTTCTCCAAAGAATCCAATTGGGAACGGGTCTAAATCATCAGGAATTTCATATTCATCCGTAACGGGGTACCTTTCGTTCAAGAATTCGAATTCGTTCCCTCTTCGTAGTTCCGAGGCCAGCTCGACGAATTGTAAATCATTTTTTACCCGGATGAGGACGGCATCGACCTGCTGCTGCAGATCGACCGCATGGCGCGCGGCTTAGCCGGCTTGTTCGCCGAAGCGCTTGACTCGGATGAGCATTTTGTAAGGGTGCGGTTTGACAGCCGTCAACTTGCTTCGGGAGCGAGCTACGTTGCCGATCGGCTGGCTGAAACGATCCGCAAGTATGTATAAACAAACGTGTAAAAAGCCTTTCACAATGTGGGAAGGCTTCTTTATTTTGCATGCGCTGTAATGATGAAAATCCCTTCCCGACCCATATTGCGTTAAATGGGCGCCTCCGATTCCGCAACAGACGACTGCACATTGATCAATCCAATTCAGCGCGGGAGAATAAATCCCTAAATACGGCATCGTCCTCGCAAGCATCCTTAAATTCAATCGCAAAATGTTGCAAAGCCACTCTATTGTCGGAATAAGCGCAGAACATAGAGGCTTCTGGGTCAAAATGCACGACATCGGCCAGATGAGGCATTCTTTCCTCAAGAAAAACAGCAGCCACAGAACCCCAATCGTAACCGCCGCCTTCAAAACCCTCGTCTGCCCTTGTTTGAAAAACTTCATCTTTATAAGTACCGACATCCAAAAGCATGGATATATTTCCGCTATCATGCTCTACTAACCGAAAAGGTTTCATTCTCTCTGCAAAATTCCGTTCGCTCGCTGTCTGCACGGTCTTCGACTTCTTTTGATTACGTTTCTTTTGCTTTCCGATACTATTACGGCTCCTATCTAAAAACATCAACGCACTTTTATCCTCGGGGTCAAGTTTATTCGCGATTTCAAACTCTCTTACTGCGTCCTCATACTGCGACAGGTAATAATAGGAATAACCCAAACGGAAATGCCAAAGAGGGTCGTTCTCACCTTGCTTATCAATCGTCAAAAGCTGCTGCACCGCTTCTTCGTAACGGTCCAGATTGTTCATCGCTCTTGCCAAATGACCGACTGTATCATAATCTCTTTCTTGTTCAGAAATGTCCAAAATTGCGGCTATAATGTTTTCATATTCTTTATCTCGATGCCAAAGGTTTAGCTGCTCCAAAAGGGCTTTTTCCATTATTCTACCTCTTCTCGTTATGGGTGTGAGGCTGCTGACTATTAATTACCATGAATGCGAAAAGACCGCTGCTGTCCTCCTCTACGGGCGTAATAGATAGCGGGTCTTCATTTACAATTCACCTTCCATATACTTGATAATATACATTTCAGGCTGCGCCAGAAACTCCGCAAAGCTGCACAAGTCCGCATACTCCTTATGCTCCACGTCATAACAGCCTATTAGGCCTTTTTTCTTCGGATTCCACACTAGCTGAATATGGGAGTAATTATCGATATCGGCTGACAGACGCAGCAGCTTTTGCCGGCCGACCTTCATCTCAATCGTATCGGTCAATGTGAAGAAATCGATATACGCGATTTCGTATTCATTCGGCGCGAGCTCAAGGTGCAGCTTGTCTCCGGTAAGGAAGCTGACCAGTTCATCGGTCAATTTATATTTTTGCAGCTCATACTTTTTGTTCTCCACATTATGAAAATCGGCCGGCTCCAGCGATTTCAAATAGTCAGCCAGCTCCGTATGCTTATTGCTGACCGCAATCGTATACGGCCGCTCGCCGTCTTTTTCCGCTAAGGTAACGTCAGCGCCGCGTTCAACCAAGTATTTTACCATAGCCAGATTGCCCATACGCGCTGCAACCGTTAACGGGGTTGCTTGATAAGGATAGACCATATCAGGTTCGTTATAATTAATGTCCACCCCATGATCGAGTAAATAAGCGACTGTATTACGGTCATGGTCCGACACGGCTGTGCGCAATACAGCGCCGGCATGCTGCTTAATATCCAATCCCAGCTCGTGAATGAAAGGGATATTCTTTTTGTTGCCATAGTAGGCCTGTGAATATGCTCCTGACCGGACTTGATTGAGCTTGTCCAGCTTGGCGCCTTGCGCTGCGACATAGCGAACGATGTCTTCCTTGCAATAGCGTACTGCCAGCAAAAAAGCCGGATTATTTTTGACATTCAGATTGACGCCATGTTCTACCAGCAGCTTTACAACATCCAATCTCTCCGATACAAGAGCCAGATCCAGCGAGCTTAACGTCGTATATTTGCTAAGTACGATGCCCTCTTCAATATCCCAGCCTGCCGCAATTGCAGTCTCCAGTGCCGGCATATTTCCTTCGTATATATGAATCGCAATTTCCGGCAGCTCTGCGAACTTCCCTATATCTTTCAGAGTGATCATCCATTACCCTCTCCCGCCCCAAGTCTTATGAAGAGTATAGAGAACCGCTTGGTAAAATACAACAGACTTAGGGCTTATACCAGTATGTGCGATACGCATCACCGCGTTGGCTGTAATGGCAAGTTTTTATCTCACTCCGCCAACCAGGACACTTTTGGTATAACTAATTTTCAACTATACAATAACTAACTTCAAATGGGATAATCACTATGACTTAAGAGTGGGTGTGCATATGCCAGCGACATTTTCGTTCAGTGCAACAAGGATAAGAAACCAAATCGATTACTGAGACGCCGAAAAGGGGAATATAGAATATGGATTATGATAGCCTTATCAACGATATCAACCGTTCATATCACATTAATATTGAACATATCGAACTTCATCGGGAGATGATCGGTAAGGTATATTTTTTACAGAGTCGGGATAAAAGGTATATGCTTAAAATATACCGAAGCTTTAAAACAGATGACGCACTGCAGACGGTTCGCATCCTTGATTATTTAAAAGAAAATTCATATCCAGCGGTTTCTATTGTTCGGACTGACCAAAACGATAGCAATATCATTCTCAGTTTTCGCGATGGTTGCTGCGCAGGAATATTGTACGATTATGTTGAGGGAGCCATGCCTGACGGTAAGATCGAGGCGGAAAGCATCGGAAAACAGATCGGAGAGCTCCATAATTTAATGGAAAAATACCCCGATAAGCTTATCAACAGAACTAAAAACGATTACATAGACGACTACATCTCCATTATGCGAAAATTGGATTTTGATTCAGGAAAAATCCTTGAACTCGAACAGTATGGCAATGAATTATGGGAACGCATAACAAAGCTTCCCAAAAACTTTTGTCACGGTGACCTTCACACGGGAAATATGATCAGAAACCAAAGCGGAGAGTACGTTCTCTTTGATTTTGACGACGCTTCGGGTGATTATCCGAGTATGGATGTTGCATACATGTCTGACGATACCAACTTTAATCACTTTCATGAATCGATGTATGATAAAACCATGCGTTTGTACGAACGCTTTTATTCGGGATATAGTAAAGTACGCACATTGAGCAACAATGAGTTTCATGCTGTTTTTGATTTTATTGCGATAAGGCATTTTCAAATCATCTCAAGAATAGTGCGGTGTCAAGGATTGCAGAGTATATCCAAAGAATTTTGCGATGAACAGTACGGTTGGCTTGAGAAGTGGCAGGAACTTTGCATTAAAAAACAGCACTAAATCCATGGTGAAGTGCACCCCTTAGAATAGACATTGGAAAAACCCCTGGGTAAATTCCGATGTAATTCTATGGGGTGCACTTCAATTTAATCCATATGTCTCTTTTGTAATTTCTACGACAATACCTATTTATATTTCCCTAGTTTCTTCCCTTAGCCATCCGCTCTCTTCTTCATTTAAATAAGGAGCTAGCTTCGTATATACCTCTTGATGATAATTGTTTAACCATTGCTTTTCACTCTCTGTTAACATCTCTTTATTGATACCGGCTAAATCAATTGGGCAATACGTAATGGTTTCAAACTTCATAAATTGACCAAACTCTGTTTTCTCGTCTTCAACTACTAACATCATATTTTCAATTCTAATTCCATATTTACCTTCAAGGTATATTCCCGGTTCATTCGTAATAATCATGCCTTTTTCTAATGTAACATTATTATTATTATTCCTTATGCTTTGTGGTCCTTCATGAACATTTAAGAAAAAACCTACCCCATGTCCTGTCCCGCATTTATAGTCTAAACCATACTGCCATATTGGTTGCCTTGCTAAAACATCTAAGTTAGAGCCTGTAGCTCCGTATAAATATTTTACTGAGCTTAATGCAATAAATCCTTTTAACACCAAAGTAAAATCTCTTTTTTGTTCATCGGTAAGTTTTCCTAAAACAATCGTTCGTGTAATATCTGTTGTTCCATCATAATACTGTCCGCCTGAATCAATTAAAAAAAGACCTTCACTCTTAAGAGTAAATTGCGTTTCTTTATTGGCTTTATAATGCATCATCGCAGCATGTTCTCTATATCCTGCTATCGTATCAAAGCTAGGTCCAACATATCCTTCCTGCGCCCTTCTGAGATCTTCTAATTTTTCTTCTGCAGTAATCTCTGTAATTTCTTCTTTGTCTACAACGTTTTTTAGCCATTTTATAAATTTCACCATAGCTAAACCATCTTTTATTTCACACCATTTTACATTTTTTATCTCAACTTCATTTTTAATAGCTTTTAAATTAGTCGTGATGTCAGGAATTTCAATTTTCTTTGTAGTACTGTTAATGGCATTATATAATCTGATATTTGTTTTATTCGTATCTAAAATAACGGCATCACCGCTCGAAAGATTTTCCAAGAATATTTGTATTTCATGATTCGCTCTTAACTCGATTCCTTCAGCCTCCAGTTCTAATTTAACCAAAGAGGGAACCTTGCAAGAATCAATAAATAAATAACATTTATGCTCTGCTACGATTACATCAGCTATTGCAACTGGATTGTTAGGCACATCGGCCCCTCTTATATTCAAAAGCCATGCAATGTCATCAAGGGAAGTTAAAATATAATAATTTGCTCCTATATTTTTCATTTCTTTTCTTACTTCATTTAATTTTTCTACTTGTGATTTGCCTGCATATTTTACGTCATGAGTAAAAATTGGACCTTTAGGAATCTCCGGTCTATCTTCCCACAGATCATCAATTAAATCTTGATTCATTTTTAATACGATTCTCTTTGCTTTTAGATCTTTTTCCATCTTTTTAACCATATTAATTGAGAAAACATTTCCATCAAAGCCCACAATGCTTCCTTCATTAAGAACATCTGCTAGCCATTCTGAATAAAAGGGTACCCCTGGATCCACCATTCTAAATAATCTGATTCCTGAGCCCTCAAGCTGCTTTTCCGCTTGAATATAGTATCTACCATCTGTCCATAACCCAGCATCCTCTAATGTAATAACTACAGTACCTGCAGACCCTGTAAATCCTGATATCCATCGTCTACATTTCCAATGTTCTGCTACATATTCACTCTGATGTGGATCAAAACTGGGAATTATATAAGCATCCATTTGATTTTCTTTCATTAGCTGTCTTAACTTTTCGACCCTATCCCTGATATTCATTACTAATACCTCCATTTTCCTTAAGACTAAATTCTTTATTTTCACGATCATATAGCCATGCAGCTAGTACTATACTAATTATTCCGGCTGTAAGCTTTGATATGATAAACGCTCCTAACATTTCTGGGGCTACTCCTGACACAAATCCAAATTGACCTCCAAATACAAATGCTCCACTTATTCCAAAGGCAGTACATACCACTTTTCCTTTAGGATTCATTTCCTTAAATGTTCCAAATATCAACAGATTACTAGCCAAACTTCCTAGAATGCCTGCTACTGACACTGAATTAATTCCAAATTTGTCCCCTATTTCTTTAAAACTATTTTTAAAAATTCGATTGATAAATGCTAGCATAGGATATGCTCCACCTAAAACAAATGCGATCTTGCCTACGATTACAGTAGATTCAGATAGTGGTGCTAATCCTGAGACAAGCCTTACACCAAATATCACATCGATACCTTGTAAAAGTAATCCGACAATACTCAAACTCATTATAAGCTTTCCAAATACATTAAAAAGTTTCATAAAAACATGAGGAGCTTTTAATAATCCTACTCCTAAAATAATGGCAAAAACAAATATAGGTACCAGATTCCATACTAATATAATGATATTTATTTTTTGCCATAAACCTGCTGCAAGACATCCTATTGGTATAGAAATAATTCCAACCAACACACCCTTAGAAAAGTATTTTTCATCCTCTTTAGAAAGCATCCCTAACGCGACAGGTATTGAAAAACTAATTGTAGCTCCTAATGTAGATGCGATGATAATTCCTGAGAATGCCCCCATTTCCTCTGTCAATGCTAGCTTATTAGCCATTTGATAGCCCCCCATATCTACAGCTAAAAATGCTGCAGGAACGATAGAAGGATCTAGATGCAAAACTCTAAAGATTGGAATAATCTCAGCGGATAAAAAATTTGTAAATATAGGGGCTAAAGAAAGTATTCCTATCATGCCAAGCCCTAAAGCTCCCATGGTCTTTATGCCTTCCTCAAATTTCCCACCCAGTTTCAAATGATTTCCGGTAATATAATCAATAGCTCCGATTACAAAAAAAGAACCGATTAGATATAATACAAATTTATCCATTGTTATGATCACTTTCTATTTACTTTATATAATGTCTTTACTAATCAGCATCAGTAGTATTAAACCCACTATTGTAGATATAATTAGGTGTATTAACAGCTATAAGCTTGACCTTTTTGTTCGTATAATTAGCCCAATTGTGGGCAATATTTGAGTCCATATGGACACTGTCACCAGGATATACTTCATGCCTCTTACCATTTATGTAAACTGTTAATATACCCTCTAAAACATAAATGAACTCTTCTCCCTTATGCTTATAGGATAATATTTCTTCATCTTTCTTTTGAGGAAGAATTTCTATAAGCCTTGGAAAAAGTTGTTTATTTTCTAAATTTGTACTTAAACTATACTTAATAAAACCACCTTCTACTAAATCCATTAATTCTTGTTCATAACTTCTTAAAACCATATCTTTTCTTTTAAGTGGATAATCAAAAAAATGTGTTAAATGTACTTCCAAAATATCAGCTAGTTTTTCAAGTGAATCAACTGCTATGGTAGTAAGCCCCCTTTCTAATTGAGACAGAAATCCAACAGATAGTTCGCTTTTTTCACTTAACTCTTTCAAAGTAATTCCTTTTTCAGTCCTCAATTTCTTTATTTCCATTCCTATATTCATCACTTCACCCCGAATTTTCATTATCGTGAATAATATAATATATATTAGAGTAACACGCAATATATTATGAAATAATTTCATTTATATGAATTATTTAATTAACGTAATCATCTAGGAGGCTATCGGCGAAAACCACCCGAAGATCCATTTAACCTGAGTCTCTTTTACTTTAACGCGTGCAATAAATTGTCGTGTAGGCTCGGTAACACTCCCCAAAACGAAGCAGGCCCTGACTTCAACCAAGTCAGGGCCGATGGCCTTCATATATTCTCTTGCTTTAATGCATCAATAATGTTTTCCTTTTTTACTTTCGCGCCTGAATATAGCATGGCGGAACCGACAATGACAGACAGAATGCTCATCCAAGGGAGGGTGAACCCGTAGCTGAATTTGTTCGCAAATGCCCTATTGATCAGATACATCACGACGAAACTGACGGGGAGCCCAAATATCAGCGACTTAACCCCATAAAAAACACTTTCATAGTTCATCATTTTCGCAAAGCCTTTTGGCGTCATGCCGACGGATTTCAGCATCGCAAACTCTCGTTTTCGAAGGAATATGCCCGTCGAGATCGTATTGAAAATGTTCGAAATGGAAATCGCTGAAATTAATACGATAAAACCATAAGAAAAGACGGACATCAATAGGATCTGTTGTTCTTCACTTTTTCTGGATTGATATACATTGTAGACATTCAGATTGGTCTCATGCATCTCTTCGATTTCCTGCTGCGTTCTAATCGGTTCCGTACTTTTCAGATGGAGGAATGTCTGAACGTTAGCTAAGTCCTCGGCGTCTGCCAGTCGATTCATGACGGTTCCGAGACGATGATATTTAACCCGCCCACGCCAGTCGTATTCATCCCCATGGGAGCTCGATCCGTCAACGCGGCAACGGTCACTTTACTTACCTTCTCCTCCACCCCATTTTCTTTATAGATATTGGTTAGCGCGATGCTTTGGCCGACATTCGTATACACGGCCTTCGTCTGGACATATTTTCCCGTACCCATATCTTTGTAATGAATCGTATCCATCACGATCGCGGCGGGATGATCCGGATCCGTGAGCCGTTCGTAATCCGCGCCGATCGCTTTAGCATAGACTTGCAGACTCGAATCGTTCAATGCATGGATCTTAATATCGTAACGATATTTTCCGTCTTGCAGTAAACTCTTATCCTTCTTAACCTTCTCTTGCAATTCATCGGCAATGAACGCTTCATCGACCCAAGCGTTCTTATACAACTCGTGAATCACGTTGTATTCCGTTACGCCATCCAGGGTTACAATCGATTGCATCAACCGGTCGTCTATTCTTTTTCCATTGCCATATGATACTTCAATATCGTAATTGACGCCTTCCCGCGACAATTCCAGGGATTGTTTCATGCCGGCCGTAAAAAACGATACCGTTAAAAACAAAACGATGCTGATGACGAGTGAAAAAACGATGGCATGATATTTCAGTTTGTTCCTTTTTAAATTTTTCAGCCCGATTTCCACTTCGATGCCGAAGAGCTTGCGAATGAACTTCGACGTTTTTACAGCTTTGACCGTAAGCTTTAAGTCGGTTGTTTGGCGAATCGCGTCCAAGGCGGATACCTTGGATGCTCTGATCGCCGGGAGATACGTCGAAATTAAAATCGTCAACATCGAGACAACACAGGCAATCAAGAGCGATAACGGCGTGACGATGAGCATAAGCTGTTCATTGGTCCATAATGCCCCTTGAATCATGGCGTTCATGAACCAAAAGGTGATCCCAATCCCGGCAAGAGCGCATAGGATGCCAATGGGAATGCCGATCAAGCCAATGACGACTCCTTCAAAAAGCACTGAATTTCTCTTCTGCCTTTTCGTAGCCCCCACGCTCGCGAGCATCCCTAAATGGCGGGAACGTTCCGAGACGGATATCGCAAAAGCATTATAGATGAGCGAAACCGAGCCGATCATAATGACCGCCATCAGGATCACCGATAATGAGTACATCGTGCTGTACGAGGCTTTGCTTTTGGACAAGCCGTAGTAATGAAGCAAATCGTTATTATATTGGACCGTCTCGATATGGTTCCTCTTAGCCAAATTTTCCGCATGAGCGAATAAGGACGGATTGACTTTCTGAATGACCACCGCCGCATTGACTCGATCGTTTGCACCGATGATGTTTTCATCGATATAGCTAATGATCGTATAGCCCGGAGCCCAAGCTGTTTCCCAAACGGGACGCTTGATGAAGCCCACCACCGTATAATCCCTTGTCTTTATATGCTGCAACGTTTCGGTCAATGTACCGTCTTCCCTACGCAGCGGTTCGGTCTGATCCAGGGGATGATCGCCCCCTTGCTCGAATCGTTCGCCGACACGAAGGGTTAGACGATCGCCGATTTCATACTTCACTTTGGCGTTCGTTGCAACGGCTTCGGACATAACGACTTCCTTGTCCGTTTCCGGAAGACGCCCCTTGCTTAATTCAATTGGAAATTGCGCGAAACCTTGTGCATCATATTCCTTGATGAACAAGTACGGCTTATTGGGATTCTGTCCCCCTTCTAATGGGGCATAGCCAAGATCTCTTGTGATCGCAACGGTTTTGGCTGAATCATCGTCGTGTACCGCCGCGAGCTGTTCTTTGGATACATCTTGATATTGGACATGCCACTCCCCTGTATCCGCAATGACTTGCCTGATCATTAAATCCGAAAAGGAAAAAACAAGCGTAGCGACAGCGGTCACCATGGCAACCGAAATGATGACGCCGATGATGGTTACGAGCGTTCGTCTTTTGTTTTGCTTCAGATGCCGGATGGTTAGTGTATTGACAATGTTCATCGTCGGATCACCTCGTCTTTGGCAATCCTCCCGTCTTCAATCGAAATGATCCTGTTTTTAATAAGTCGACGATCTCGCTGCTATTCTTGCTGTCCAGATTCCCGGTCGGTTCGTCTACCAGCATGATCGCAGGATTGCCGATGAGCGCTCTTCCGATCGAGACCCGTTGCTGCTGTCCGCCGGATAACTGATTCGGCAGGTGGTTTAATCGATGCTGCAAATTCAACGTATGCACAAGGCCATCCAACTGCTTTTGATCTACCTTTTGGTTATCCAGCAAGAGTGGCAGCGTAATATTCTCCTCCACCATCAGGACGGGAATCAGATTGAAAAACTGGTAGATCAGGCCGATTTGCCTGCGTCGAAAGATGGCCAGCTGCGTTTCGTTCAAGGTATACATGTCCGTATCTCAACAAAAACTCTACCGCCAGTCGGCCGATCCACGCCGCCCAGCATATGGAGAAGCGTCGATTTTCCCGAACCGGACGGGCCGATAATCGCGACGAATTCGCCTTTTTGGACCGAAAAAGAAACATCGTCCAGCGCCTTTACCGCCGATTCGCCGGTGCCGTATATCTTAGATAGATGCTCGATTCTTAAAATTTCCATTGTCATACCTCCTTTCCTTGGTGCTCAATTCCAGAAATATACCATCTCTCTATATCCAACATCCCATAGGGTCTCATTTCCCTCCAGGGTGATCGTAAGCTCATTGGCCTGTAGGAGAAAAATTTCGGACATATCCGGCTCATGGCGTTGAGCTTCTGCAGATACGGACAGGAACTCATGTCCATCGACGGTAACCCTGATGCTGCCCTGGAAATCCTTCTGATCGGGAATTCCATAATTCAAGGAGAGATATATCTCCTCCCTATTGCCCAACGTATATGTGTACGTTTCTTTCTTTTTGCCTTCGACGTTATACGCATTATATCTGGGTTCTACGTTTTGACCGCCAATCTTGAGACTGTACCGTTTGGTTCCCGTTGATGGGTTTCCGGTGCTATTTTTCAGTTCATTTATCGCCACAAAGGGGCCCATTTCTTTGGTGAACGCTTGGTCGACGATCCCGAAGATCCCCCAGACCCCGAGCATAAGGACAACAGCAGAAATGCCCGTAGCAGCAATACTTCTCCAGATGTTCTTCGTACGAAAGCCAAGTTTGTACGCCCCGAATCCGACTGCTGCGCCCGATGCGTTCTGTATGACGTCATTCATATCGAAGCTGCCGAGGAACGTTAGTGCCTGAATCGTCTCCAGCACGAGAATAGACAGAACGAACAATGTCATGAATCGAATAAAGTTGGTCCGATATAACAACGGAATCAAGATGCCAAAAGGGATGAAGGCTGCGACGTTCCCAAAACCCACAAAATCCATCAGCGTAGGATGCAGAAGATCCGATAGGCTTGGCAGCCTAAAAAAACCGTCTGGTAAAAAAATAAAGGTGTATTCGGTGATTTGATCTAACGTGCCTACCCTGCCGAAAGCGAGAAACAAAAAATAAAGAATCAAAAGGGTGTAGGCTATGGTGATGGCAAAAATAATCTTACGCTGTTGCTTCAAATGCATTGTCATACCTCCATAGTTCAGCTGATGAATATCATTTTATCTGTCTAAAATGACTTTCAAGTGACTATGGAGGTGACAATTCAGTCACTTACGGAGTGCCGCTAAATCACTTGCATATAAAACTTAATCCGAAACCGCGTACCCTTCTCGCTGTCGCTTGTCACATCGATCACTCCGTTCTGGCTGGCAATGATGCTGTGAGCCATCGCAAGCCCTATGCCGATGCTCCCTTCGGCGTTCTTTCCTTTGTAAAAACGCTTAAAAATATAAGGCAAATCTTCTTTCGGAATGCCTTTTCCATTGTCAGCAATGACGATTTCAGTAAATAACGCGTTTTCTGAAAATGTGATGGCGATCGCTCCGCCTTCAGGCGTATGCTCCACGCCGTTCTTCAAAATATTGATGACCGCTTCGGCAGTCCAATTGAAATCGCCGACAAACGAGACGTTGCCATCGCCCGCGATGGAAACCGTCTGTCCCTTAATATCCATCGGAATCATAACCGGCTCTAATGCCTTTTAGATAAGTTTTTTCATGGGTATTCGATCTTGTTTGAATGGGATGGTCTTCGCGTCAATTTTCGATAGCTTTAATAAGGAAGAAACAAGCCAATCGATGCGTTCAAGCTGGATGCGAATATGATGGGTGAACTCCGTTCTTTTGGCCAGAGGCAGGTCAGGGACGCTTAACAAATCCGCCATCACCGTCATGGAGGTTAATGGCGTTTTGAACTGATGCGAAATATCGGATATGGCATCCGTCAGTTGAATTTTGTCCCGCTGCAATAGCGATCGGTGCTCGTTAGCATGAGCGTCACTTTGTAAATATCATTCTTTAAAATGCTAAGCTCGCGATATCTCCATCTCGTGAATAATAAACTGCAGCCAATAAGCAGAATGGATAGAATGGTAACGAACGCCGTCGCGACAGACGAAATGAAAGCAGCGGCGACGATCGCCGTTAAGCTGATCGAGCCCATGATGAGCAATAAAATCTGAATTTCTCGATTCCGCAGCATCTAATCACCGACCTTATAGCCTAAACCGCGTACCGTTTTGATCAATGTCGGATGCCCTGGATCATCCTCCAGCTTTTCCCTCAGCCTTTTGATATAAACCGTTAACGTATTGTCGTTCACGAAGTCGCCAGCCACGTCCCAGATTTGCTCTAGAAGTTGATTCCTTGTGAGAACCTGTCCAATGTGGCTGCCGAAGATCAGCAATAAGCGATACTCTAAGGCGGTCAATGAAATTTCGGCGCCGTTTTTATGCACTTTGCCTTCCAGCGTATGAATTCGGACAGTATCGATGTCTATGGTCGTTTTCGTTTGGGACGGCTTCTGGTATCTCCGTAACACGGACTTGATCCGGGAGAGGAGCTCACGAACTCGAAAAGGTTTGGTAATGTAATCGTCAGCTCCCATGTCAAGTCCCATCACGACATTGACCTCATCGTCGATCACTGTTAAGAAGATGACAGGAATGTCTCCCCGCTCCTTCACCATCTTGCATAATTCATAGCCGCTTCCGTCCGGAAGCTGTAAATCGAACAAGCATATAGCGAATTGATCCATGTCTTCAGCGAGCACCTGTTGGGCCGAGGCGACATCATGGCAGAGAACGGTTGAAAAACCATCTTGCTGCAGCGAATATTCCAGTCCCGACGCGATCGTCTTATCATCCTCGACTAATAAAATTTTCATATGCAGATCATCCTTACGATTGGATTAAATTTTATTCTCCATCTTAGTTTAGACATTATAGCAGCCTCACACGTGTTCATTCCCAGACATCAGAAAAGGAATGGCCGACTTGATAAATTCTTCCGGCGATAACTCCTTCCGATTTCTCCTCCACTCCACAGAAGCACCATAAACGCCCCAACTTAAAATAACAGCTGTAATTTTTAGAGATTCATCCTCTTTCGTTGTATGTTGTTTGCGCAACATTCCGTAGAAAATGATTTCGAGTTGCTCCCTAATAATGCGGGCTATGGTCTCATCGTATCCTCTATGACACCGACTGGATAATGCTCTTTGGAAATCCGTTATGGCCACGAAGATATTAATAATCGATTCTTCATTTAGTTCGCTTTTCTCGAAGTCTATGGCGTTCAAATTAATCAATAACACTTCCGATAAAACTTTGTCGAGCAAGTCATATATATCTTCAAAGTGATAATAGAACGTTGCACGATTAATCTTAGCCTCTGCTGTAATATCCTTAACGGTAATATCCTTGAATTCTTTTTTACCTGAAAGTTCAATAAAAGAGTCCATGATTAACTTACGAGTTCGTAAAACTCGGGGATCTATCCTTGATTGAGTCATATCATGTCCCTCCAACTTTTTAAACAATTGTATCAATGTGTTGCATAAACGACAAATGGAATGATCTATTGGTGTTCCAATAGTTTTTTTATGTCTAGAATATGATTGTAAAACAAAGCGATGTTTCTAGTAATGCTTGTTTATGACACTTCAAGGAGGCAACAATCATGGTAAATGAGGATAAACGAATAGCGAACGATAATCATATGATTTGTGATTTAGAAACAGGTGTATGTGGCGTAGCTGGGGAGGAAGAAATAGAGATGATCGATTTTAATCAACCTCAAAAATCCATTAAAGTTTATTATGTAACCGATCCAATTTGCTCTCACTGCTGGGCGCTTGAACCTGTTCTTCGTCGTTTTAAAGAGCAGCATGGGCATTTTTTCAACTTTCATACGGTTATGGGTGGATTGCTGGAAAAATGGAGCGATGAGCCTGTCGACCCACGTAACGGAATATCAGGACCTGCTGACGTCTTCGGCCACTGGAGAGAGGTTGGAGAATATTCGCGCATGCCGATTGACGGTTCACTGATGCTTGACAATCCGGTTCAATCCTCCTTCCCGCCTTCTCGTGTATTTAAAGTGATTCAAAAAAATTATAAAGATGCATTAGCCTATGAGTACTTAAGACGATCACGAGAAGCTCTGTTCGCATTTAATCGAAATATCGCCGATGAATCCATCATGATAGACATCGTAAATCAGCTTGGACTTGATGGAGAAGCTATTGTTCAAGATGCCGAACAACAAACCGGCCAACAATTATTGAATGAAGATTTTAGTCTCGCTAGAAGTCTTGGCGTTAGAGGTTTCCCGACGATCATTATGATCAACGAGGAGAATAAAGGATTGAAGATCGTAGGTAGTCGTCCGTTGGAGTCCTATGTTGAGGGCCTGCAGCAAATGCTAAATACGGAAGAAATACAACCAAAACAACAACCATCCCTTTCTAACTTGCTTGAAAAAGAAAAGCTATTATTTTCTAAAGAAATTGAAGTTATGTATGATATTGAAAAGTCGGAAATCAACGCTTTTGTTGAAAAAGAACTTTCACCAAGCAGCTATCAAGTGAAGGAACTTCTAGGGGAGTCCTATTTTACAACCACGAAATCATAATGGAGAAAGTCTTGAATCAAATAGTTCAAAAAGGGGCTTTTCCTTTCGACGGAAAAGTCCCTAAACTGAATCATAAACTCAAAGTTTCTATTTGACTTTAAGCTTCTTGCACCGTAACCCAGCTTCTGCGCCCCGTGAGCGTCAAGTCCAAAACTTTTCGCCGTTACTTATGGTACGGTTCACCGTATCATAAATGAGGGCGAAACTAAAGGACACCCGATTGGGTGCCCTAATCATTAGTCATTTACACTTATATACAACCCGACGAATAAACGATTTTGTACGCTAGTATTGCCCTAAAAGACCTTTCTTCATGGCAATTTTCTCGCAGCGATCAAACACAACGAGCCCTAAAATCAAATATACCAGCGAATTTAATAATAGTACGCCATAATCTGATAAAGGCAACTCTGTTAACGTCAGATTCTCCAGCATCACTGTTCTTACCATATTCACTCCTTTGACGAATGGGGCGAAAGCTAGAAACGGCGCTACAGTTAATGGAACAAATACAAGCCCCATCAAAACAAATTGAAAAATCTGTAAAAACGCTTGAATTTGTTTCACGATAATAGCTAAACCAGCAATCATAAAACTAACGCCTACCATACTTATCATAGTAACTACAATAATCGGGATCGTTGTCATGGGGTTAAGACTCAACCACTGTCCGGAGGTTAGCATGGCACCAAAAAGTAAGATGATCATAATAACAGACTGCAAACCCAATTGACTGATGATCCGCGTGAGCATGATTTTCCAAACCCCCATCGGAGACATATATAACTGTTCTAACGTTCCACGCGTCGCTTCTGTTATCACCGAATAACCAATAAAGTTCATCGTCATCATAGTTAAGCTCCAAAAGACTACACTTACAATTGAATATTGAACGTTCATATCAAAACTAGCTGGATCCCCTATGAACATAATTCCAAAAAATGCAGCCAGAAATATAATGTAAAAAGTGACTACTAACGCAATAGTGTTCGGTAGATAACGTTTCATCTCAATATATTCCTTACGAAAATTAGCATTGAATAAATGGAGCCATTTCATGGGTCTTCCCTCCCTTTACAATCTGAATAAACACTTGTTCAAAATCAATGGTTATACGATCAATACTTTCCACCATGGTTCCTTCCTTTTTCATAAGATCGAACAACTCGTAGATATCCTGACCATGCTCTAAATTAACTTCCACGATCGTTTCATGGGAGCTTGCTTTATAAGTACTTAAAGGGAATATACTCAACAGTTTATTCTCCTGCTCTACACTTAATTTCTCACCCAACTTAATTGAATATGCCCTTGTTTCAAATAACTTAAGTAAATTCTCCACCCTGTCGTCAATCACAACTTCACCTTTATTAATGATAATGGCACGGTCACACAACTCCTGAACGACGGGCATATCATGTGAACTAATAATAATCGTGCGTTTTTCTTCCTTAACTATCGTTTTTAAAATTTTACGCAATTCATAACTTACCTCAACATCCAAACCGAGCGTTGGCTCATCCAGCAAGATGACATCCGTATTAGCTAATAGTGCTACAGCGATCGCCAACTTTTGTTGCATCCCCCGGGATAATCCATTGACCAGCTCATTCTCCTTTTCTTTAAGGTTGAATTGCTCTAATAATTTATCCGCTTGATAGGCAACTTGCTTCCGAGAGTAACCCCGGTTACCCGCAAAATATTCTAGGTTTTCCCGAACGGTAAGTCGCCAATATAAATTTCGGTTCCCCTCTAATACAGCACTAATATGCTCTAGAGCTTTGAGTCTCTTCTTGCAAATATCTAAGCCATTAATAGATATAGAACCAGCATCCGATTCTAACAAACCACAGAGCATCTTTATCGTTGATGTTTTCCCAGCGCCATTGGGCCCTAATAAACCGAGAACCTCTCCACGATTCACATGAAAAGAAACATCATGAACGGCATGTATCTTCTCTTTCGTCTTTCTTTTCTCGTACACCTTACTAATACCCCGTACTTCTATAATTTTCTCCACCTTATAACCATCCTCTCCCGTACGATTTAAAAGAGTGATTCCATTGTTAAATTTATTTTATTTTAGTATCTAGATTTAGATAACTGGCTTCAGATGGATACTTTCTCCGTCTGAGGAATGAGATTTGTGTATGGGGTGTGTTTATACAAGTACGACGAATAGACACATCTCTTGAGATGTGTCTGGAACCTTATTTTCTTCACGAAAAAAATCCTTCTACTTAGGCTTGCTGAACATTCAAATTTCTCAGTAATAACAAGGGTTCGTAGCCTCTCAATGCGAATTCAAATGCAAGGGAAATGTAGAATTCCCGCGAAAATTCGTGCACTTGGGAGTGTTCAATCGTGTATCGTAGACCAGAAAGCCAGCTTCAACTATTTGAAGATTTATTTTTGCCGTGCAGAAGATAAATACGCAAAGGCTTTCAAGAAATCAATGCGTGGACATTAAGTGGTGAGATTTAAATAAAGATCGCCCTCTTTCATCTTGCTGATTAAGACAAGATAAGGAGGGCGATCTTTTATATTACCATGCACGTTATTATCCAAAAACGCGCTTAATTCCTTTAGCTATTTCGTTCATGCAATCCTCCGCTTGTGGGTAAATGCCGATTTTATCCATGAACGCGTGGTCCATTCCATTATAACGGATATACTGTGTATTAACGCCTGCACGTTGTAGTTTTCTAGCGTAGGCTTCGCACTCAAGTGTCAAATAATCATACTGTGCGGTAATAATTAATGTGTCAGGCATACCGCTTAAATCTTCTACTAATAAGGGAGAAATATAAGCGCTTGTTGCAGGAACCTTACCTTGTAAATAAATATTGTCCAGCATAGCCGTCATATCACCCATACCCATTAATAGTCCCTTGATCAGCTCATGATGATTGTTAATCGTGTACTCTTCGATATTCCATTCGAAATCATCCGTTGCTGCCCCAGCCATGTTCACCGTCGGATAAAGCAATGCTTGGAATTTAATCATACCTGTTCCTAGATCTCTATCCTTCATCGCGCATACCGTTGATAAGTTCCCACCTGCGCTATCGCCACATACTGCGATTTGATTCGGATTTACATTCAGTTCTACTGCATGCTCATATACCCAGCGAACAGCATCGAAGCAATCGTTTAATCCTGCAGGGAACGGATGCTCAGGTGCAAGGCGGTAATCCACCGAAACAACAACTGCATTTGCTTTCTCAGCAATTGCTTTACAAGGATTCTCCACTACATCCAAAGTACCTCCCAGGAAACCACCACCATGGAAGAAGACTACCGCTGGGACATTCGAGCCTTCAGCTGGAGAATAGATCCGAACTGGGACAGAGCCCTCTGAACCTTCTATATCTCTCGATTCTGTACGAATATCCGTTGTTGTTACATCTGTATTCGGCCAGCCCATCATTGCACGCATCCCCTGAACCATTGCCATTAAATCGAACTCTCCCTCAGGTGGCTTGCCCATCGCAGCCATCTTTTCAGCACTTTCGATTGTTGTCTGCAAAACGCGAGCGTCCATTTCTCCCTCAGCATCTGAATCTGGAAGCTTTTTAATCATCATATCTAGACCTTTGAAGTTCTTAACCTCTGTCCGTCTCTCTAGTTCCGCCAACAGATTTTCATATGCATATTTTTCCATGATGTCCTTCATCTCCCTAGTTAAATTCTATCAATTATTAGTAATAGATCATCAAGTATTTGCTCTCTGCTTTTTCTAAAATAATCTCTAAGCTCTCCATTCGACTCACACCACGAAGTCGGTGATTTATTACGTGATTGAATGGGTTCCTTCTTGCTTGGCAATTTTAGGCTCCAATTCCCGTTGTGCCTCTACGAGCTTTCAAGTCACTAATCATTTGGGGCTCAACTTTATCTAGCTTATAGAACAGGAATAATAGAATAACAATGACATTCGAAATTAATGGTAACCATACAAAATTGAATTCAATTGCTAGCAAAGCCGATGGCGCTTGCGCTTGATTCGGTGCATATTTCCCTAACGCTAGAACCCAAGCTGCAATCGCACCCCCGAGCCCCATTCCGAACTTAGCACCAAAACTGCTTGCGGCAGATAGTAAGCCTGGTGCCCTTACTCCTGATTTCCATTCTCCATAATCAATCGTGTCAGCAATCATCGCGAACAGAAGACCAAATGCAAAGCCCCCACCAAAATTACTGATTATAACACCCATTAATGCAACAGGAACAGACATCATCTGTGCACCTAGATAGATAATGACTTGCCCCACAATACCAATGATCATACCCGTAAAGACCACATTGCGTTTACCTAATTTCTTACTTAAAAAAGGAACTAGTATAATCGCAAGCAACATTAGAACGTTAAGGCCATTAACAAGCGGAATTAAGTCTTCTCTACCTAGGTTATATTTAAAGTAATAAATAGTAGCAGGACCCTTTGCTGTAACTCCGATAAATACGAACAGGCCAGTAGCCAAAAGGATCCACCAAGGTGTGTTCCCTTTAATTGCCTTTATTCCTTCTTTAAAAGGGACTGGAGCATTGCCGTCAATTTGAACACGTTCCCTTACATTTTTAAATGTAATCAGGAAAAATACGACCGCTACACCAGCATAGATCATCATCGTTAACATAAAACCCTGTTTTTGATCGCCTTTTCCTAACGCATCAACAAGAGGTAGTGTCGCAATACTGACAAATATAGCTCCTACTTGCGCCAGAATCATACGAACCGATGACACTACCGTTCTTTCCTGTGAATCACTTGACATACTTGGCAAAATCGAAGTGAGTGGCAAGTTAATACCTGCGTATAAAACATTCAGTAGAATATAGGTAATATACGCGTAAGCCAATTTTCCTGTATCCCCGAAATCCGGCGACATGAACGCAAGAATTGCAATTGCCGCGAACGGAATCGATAACCAAAGGAACCAGGGTCTGGATTTCCCATATTTCGAAGTCGTGCGGTCAATCAAAACTCCAAATATCGGTCCGTCGAACGCATCAATAATTCTCGCTAAAAGGAATAAGGTTCCTACAGCTGCGACATTCAATCCATATACATCCGTATAGTAAAACATTAAGTATAAGGTAACCGTCTGGAAAATAAGATTAGAAGCCGTATCTCCTAGACCATAACTAATTCTTTCTTTCCATGAAACTTGTTTATTCATACATATACCCCCTGTAAATATCATAGTAAGGAAGCTTCTACGAACCATAATGTAATCCCTTACATTTTTGATTATAGACAATTTTTGTTCATTCAACTTTCCGTTTCTTATTCAAAAATAGACCAAATTTCATGATTTTTATTATTAGTAAATTAAGCGCTTTCAATAAAATCATAAAAATGGGCTAACCCAAAAGCCATGAAATGGCTGCTTGGGTCAGCCCTTGTTGTTTTCGAGTGAAATATACGTAGGTATTAGTGGACCAAAAACGCAAATCAACGCTTCTTCAATAACGGGAGAAGCGCTGATTTACTCACTTTTGTGTTTTTTTGGAATGAGAAGACTTTCTCCGGTCGTACAAAAATCTACTTATGGGTCAGCCCCTATGCATCATACACAGGCCATAGTTCATATAATCGAACTTCATGAGGGTTTAATTTACATTTAATATCAAGCGAACTTTGGATATCAATCGTCTTCCTCACTTGATTGGGTACAGCCTTACGATTCAAATAGGCCACTTCATCTGCATCAAGTGAACTTGGTGCACCCATCTCAAGCCATGTATCATAAGCGCTACCGTGATCCCGATTTATCTTAGTTTGACGAAGCTTGTATATACCACTTGGTATTCCTTGGATCGTAAAACTCATCTCTAAATTATTCGTGTCTTTGAATACATGATATCGATTCAAGGCGTCAATTCCTAGTGAATCAGACATACCATACAATCGATCAAAATGACAGTAATGGTAGACCATCAATTGATAGCCTTGCGACGATTGTGTGAGACAATATCCATCACCTAGCTCCAATAGGCGATCACCGAGCTTGCCTAACAATTTATATGCATAATAGCCTGGCTTTTGGATTCCATTGCTCGTTATTAAGCCCAATCCACCATGAAAGGTTTCCTCAGTTGTTGGCAGTTCTTCCAGTAAGTCCGTCAAGGACCAGTATGCTAAGCTCTGCACTTCATCTATATTTTCTAGTATATTCTTCACAATATAAGCTGCTTTATAGCAGGTATCGTTCGTCAAATCGCGATGAAATGGTGTTGAATTCCATTCCGTTACATGAACATCAGGCAGTTGCGAGAGCTTTGCTTTCAATTTATCTTTTAACAAATGAATCGTTTCATTTAAATAATTATCATTACTCAAATGCATCCAAGATATGGGTTTATCTACTAATGTCTGCTCAACAATTCGTACTGGATAACTGTGAAATGAAATAAAGTCAGGAATACAGTGATTTGTGATACAGAAATCTAAATAATAATCTAACCAAGACTCTTGATATACCGTTTCCGAAAATAGATCTGGACCCCCAATTTGGAATTTAGGGCAGCTCGCTTTAACAGCTTGATACGTCTGAATATACATTTCGCCATAATCTTCGAACGTATCTGACCAAAAAATTTGCAAATCAGGTTCATTCCAGCAAGCAAAATACCAAAGCTTCATCTCTTCTTCACCATAACGGTTTTTGCAGTACAAGAGCAATTGCTCCACGAGTTTTCTCCACTTCCCTAGATCCTTGGGTTTGCTCAGATTACTCTTCTTATAGAAGAGAGAAAACTCACTACTCGCTAAATCTTTGGGCATGAACCCAAACTCAATATAAGGGCGAAGTCCAATGCTTCGTATGAAATCTATCAATTGTCCGACATAGAAGAAATTGAATATCGGATTGCCTTGTGCATCCTCACGATAGACCATCATCTCATCATCAAATATCCCATGAAACCTTATATGGCTAAACTGAACCTTTTCCTGAATCAACTTTAAATGCGATTGCACTTCACTCTGTAAAATTTCCTTCGCCTTGCTTATCGTACATATTTTTCGCCAATAAGGCTTAATCACCTTACTCTTACCGGCAAGCTGCACCCTAATTTCTTTTGTGACTACACCTTTATCAAGCGTCTTATCGGCTGTTTGCTGATCAGGTGAAGGCAAATACTTGAACAAAGCCTCATACGCATTCTCACGATCAAAATCCAAGTAAGTCCCATAATCATTTGAAGGCAGGTTCTCATGCTCTTCATGCCTTTGCAAACCCTTACGGTATTGAATCGGAGTTATCTTATAAACTTCCTTAAACACCTTGTGAAATGACTTTAAACTCGGAAATCCATGATCCATAGCAATTTGAGTAATGGAATGATCTGTGTATGTAATATCTCTGACAGCATACTTCAATCGAAGCTGATTGACATACTGACTAAAGGACTTCCCCATACTCTTCTGAAAATAGCTGGATAAATACGGAACCGATAAATGCTCCTGCCTCGCAATATCAAGCAAACTCAATGGTTTCTTATAGTTATCTTGGATATAATTCACAATACTTAACATACGCTCTGTGTATTTAGAACCAATCCGACTGCTCGTTTCAGTACGACTCTCTCTGAATTTCCATAGAAGCACATAAATTAGCTCAAATAGTAATGACTTTATTTTAAGCTGATAGCTGTAATTTTCTTTATTATATACCCACATCATTTCGGCTAATAAAGAGCGAATTTCATTGAATTTCTCTTGCTCTTCCTCTCCATATAGAAAGGATTTGCATAGGAACCTAACTTGATCAATATCTGCAAAGTGCGTCTTAATGAATGAAATGGGAATCTGCAAAGCAAGCAACAAATTATTCTCAAAAGATTGAATGGAATGAATTTCATTGCTGTTGATGATCAAGACATCCTCTTCTTGTAGGGTAAATCTTTTCTTTTCAATATAGACATCGACTTTTCCTTTGAGAACGAACAGTAACTCAATGCTGTCATGCCAGTGGTCCACCACAAATTGCGCATTATGAAGAAAAATATTAATGGGCAAATCATTGTTCATTTGAATGCTTTCATAAATGTAATCCAAAGCCACCGTTCACCTCTTATCATTCGTTTCTTATGAGACTATCTTTATTATATTACTTGAGTATTGCGATTTTGCTCTCACTGGGCAAGTGGGTTGACCTATAGCAGGATCCAGGTACAGCCAATTAGGCAGGTAGCTTAAGCTGCTTAAGGATGTCGAATAACGGCTTCTTCTCTAGGGCTTGTTGGTGAACGCACACGACGATTTGCCCGAAATACTCTCTACGAATTCGATACACCATCTCACCTAGCGTAAGAGGCTTGTCCTTCTGACGGTTTGTGGTGAACAACAATTTCTCCATTGAAGAGCGATGTCCTTCTTCTGTTTATTCATTCGACAAAACTTCTAAATACGTGCCCTTATACTGCTTTTGTCCACGGCAATATTTTCGCAATACTCAAGTTATATTATATGCATAAATAATCCAAGCCACAAAAAAACGCTAAATAGTATTAATACTCTGCAAATTCATTTTTATATAATAGCTTTTTTTTAATTTGGATATATAAGTACATCTCACGTTCAAACGAAACACGAGAAAATAAGCCTTAATTTTGCTTAAAAAATGGATATTTTGAATTTGATCCCCTCGATATAATTACAATGTTAACGCTTACAAACTATATAGTAAAGGGGATATGTATATGCACAAGAGTTTATCTAAGTTATTTACTGTCATGATGGCTTTCTTCGTTCTCAGTTCATTTAGTGTAGGCAGTGTTGGTGCAAGTGCAGATAATACAGCTAAAAAGGAAGATCAAGGGATTACTTTCTATCTGGTACGACATGGAGAAACGATATTCAATGTACAAGAACGTATGCAAGGGTTCTCCGACTCTCCTCTAACAGAGAAAGGAATTGAAGTAGCCGAGAACCTGGGCAGAGGCTTGAAGAACATTCCGTTCGTTGCCGCGTACAGCAGTACGAGCGAACGGGCAAGCGACACGGCCGATATCGTTCTGGAAGGCCGCAATCTCAAGCTGATCAAAGACAAGCGTTTGAGAGAAATCAATTTCGGTGACTTGGAAGGCGCTTATCAAGCAGATATTATGAAGCATAAAAACGTTGCTTCGTTCCAGAAACTCGATTACACCTCGGTGAACGGCGAGAATATGCAAGGCGTGTTCGAGCGGGCTAAAGCATCGCTGGATCAAATTGTTGAAGCAAACAAAACAAAAGGCGGGAATGTGCTTGTCGTTTCGCATGGCATCACCATTCTCGATTTGGTCATGGGTCTCGACCCGAAAGCCTGGGATATGAGCAAGGGCGGCTTGCCGAATTCGAGCGTAACGAAGATTCAGTGGAAAGACGGCAAATATACGGTGCAAAAAGTCGGCGATCAGAGCTATGCGGAAAACGGCCAAAACAAGCTCACGTTCTACTTCGTTCGTCACGGCGAAACGCTGTTTAACGTGCAAAAACGGATGCAGGGCTTCTCGGATGCTCCGCTCACGGAAGAAGGCATCAAGGTTGCCGAGGACCTGGCACGAGGCTTGCATGACATTCCGTTCAGCGCAGCATACAGCAGCTCGAGCGGACGTGCGGTAGGTACGGCCGATACCATTTTGGAAGGCCGAAACATGATTCTGAGAACGGATAAGCGCTTGAGAGAAATGAACTTCGGTGACTTGGAAGGCGCTTATCAAGCAGATATTTTGAAGGATAAAAACGTTGCTTCGTTCCAGAAACTCGATTACACCTCGGTGAACGGAGAAAACATAGCTCAGGTTTTTGCCCGGACGAAAGCGGCAGTAGACCAGATCGTTGCCGATAACCAAGGGTCGAAAAAGAATATCATTGTCGTTTCCCACGGCATCACCATTTTGGATTTGGTCATGGGGCTTGACCCTAAAGCTTGGGATATGAGCAAAGGTGGTTTGCCGAATTCCAGCGTGACGATCGTGGAATGGGAGAACGGTAAGTTTACGGTAGGAAAAGTCGGCGACACCAGCTATTTGGAAAAGGGCAAGGCACTTTCACATTAAGAAGTAGAACTGGTGCACACCTGTCTGCATAAGACAGGTGTGCACCAAATTAAAGGGAGGGGGCAGCAAGACTGCCCCCTCCCTTTAACCCTTACCCACTAAATTGACTATCATACCACCCACAATAGAACCCTTGTCTCTTCAGCAAAGACTCATGGGAGAAGTCCTATCATGAACCGACGGTTCGTACTTCACTTCGATGTTCCTGTCGATACTCTGTAGGTGTGACATTGAATTTCTTACGAAATAGCGGCATACAGCAGTACAAGCGAGCGAGCTATGGATACTGCAGATTATATCCTTCAAGGCAGAAATATTCCTGTTCATTTGAATAAAGGTCTCAAGGAATTATTGGTCACAGCTTAATTCATTTGAGAATAAAAATAAGGTAAGTGTTCCTTTGATAGAGCTTTTTCGATAAGCTCTTTATTGTAGCCATATTTTTGTAA
Organism: Paenibacillus sp. FSL K6-0276; assembly: GCF_037977235.1. NCBI lineage: Bacteria > Bacillati > Bacillota > Bacilli > Caryophanales > Paenibacillaceae > Paenibacillus > Paenibacillus sp. FSL K6-0276. The sequence goes on from NZ_CP150276.1 coordinate 4,522,520, forward strand.
TGTAGCGATAATTGCTTGTATCCTGTCTGACCGTTTTCGTCTTAAATTAGATTCCAACTGAATTTCTAGAGGTACCGTAAGAATAGTGTCCCGTCCGATCTTCACATTCTTATAATGATTCCAAATATATTGTCCGCCTTCCCATATCCCATCACCATCCATAGAATCAGGAATTCCCGCTGAATTGGATATATGAACGACTTCCACTTTAAAATCATCGATGATCCAACTCCCCTTTGTCCATGTAAATCCCGAAGAAAAGGTTTGAGTGAATGTAGGTTCTTCTAAAGAAGATAACCAATTGTCCCCATGAGGGAATTCACATTTATCCAAAAGGGAAAATTCCTTAAGTAGTTCTGCAAATTGTTCAATCCCCTCTTTATTCTTTGTATAAATATCAACGTCACCTGGAGTCATTTCGCAGCCCTGTAAAACCGAACCAACCGAGCCAACCAAGATCCATTCTAAATTTGAATTCATTTTAGATGAAAAATAAAGTTCACATACCTTTGACAAAGCTTTTTCCCAGCTATTCATAACTTCACCCCAAATTGATTTGATATCGATCCGAAATATTCTACAACTACCTCACGGAATTCCAGAGCAGCCCGCGAAATGTACCGACTCCTGTGCCATAATAAGGCTATCTCCCGTACCAATTCGTGATTCTCTATTTGGAGATACTTAATATCTTCCCGTGAATTTCTTGCCGTACTTGGAATGAAGGCTAGGCCAATTTCGGCTTCCACAAGAGTGCTAAGCCTTGCGGGCTCATCTCCCTCATATACATATTTAGGTACAAATCCAACTGATTTGCATACAGAGTCAATTAAATCGCGAGTACCGTAGCCTCTCTTTACACCGACAAACCATTCATCCCTCAGCTCCGTCAAGGATACGCTACTTCGATCTGCCAACTGATGACCCTTTGGAACAGCTACAAGGATTGGGTCGATCAACATGATTTGGCATTCGATATCATCCCCTTTTATAGGTGGTGAGGACAAGCAAAAATCCACCTCTCCTCTATCCAGAAGTGTAACCATTTCCTGCGTGGTCAGCATTTGCACATGAAATTGAATATCGGGTCGCTTTTTCCGAAATTCGCGAAGGATGTTTGGTAATGTGCTAGCGGTGGTCACTGCTAATTCGAGTGTGCTATGTTCCGGGTCGGATAAATCGCTAAGCTCCTGCTTCCCCTGCTCCAATTCAAACAAAGCTCTTTCTGCACGGCGAAGGAATCTGCTTCCGAACTCATTCAATCGCAGGTTCCTCCCTACTCGATCGAATAAAGGGACCCCTAGATCCTCCTCCAAACGCTGAATTGTTTTGCTTAGTGACGATTGAGTAACGTGTAGATTTCGTGCAGCTTCGGTCACATGTTCCAAACGAGCTACCGCGAGAAAATATTGCAGCTGAAGAAGTTCCACTTTGCATCCTCCATTCATTCCTTCAAGTCAATGAGAATATAGCATAAAATGCGTTGGAATGAATAATTAAATTAAAGTAAGATGACATTAATACGCTTTAGGGGGAGCAAAAATGAGTGTTCGTAGCAGGTGGTTAATGATTTCAGTGGGTCTAGGGATACTATTGAACCCTTTAAATTCTTCGATGGTTTCTGTTGCCATTCCAAGTCTGCAAAATGTGTTCCAACTAGACTTTACAGGTGTTTCCTGGATTATTTTTTCTTTCTATATTGCAAGTAGCATCGCTCAACCTGTCATGGGAAAGGCCAGCGATTTATTTGGTCGTAGGAAGATATTTCTTACCGGGCTTGTTGTAGCCTTCATCGCTTCATTATTAGCTTCATTAGCACCAAACTTCGCGTGGCTCATCGTGTTCCGCATTGTGCAGGCCATTGGAACAAGCATGATGGTTGCCGTTGGAATGGCCATTGTACGAATTCATATTACAGAAAAACAAGCGACAGCGTTGTCTGTTTTGTCTATATTCCTATCCGGAGCGGCAGCAATTGGACCCTTTATTGGCGGGGTCATCATACACTGGTGGGGCTGGCCTGCTATCTTTTTCGTCAATATTCCATTCGTGGTAGTGAGCTTTCTATTATCTTGGAGGAATATTCCTAAGGAAGAACCCTCAACATCCGTTGCACCGGACATGTCCCTTCGTAAATGGTTTGATTTGATTGATGCCCTTGGAATCCTGCTTTTCACAGTAGGTCTGGTTGCCCTGCTCGTTGGATTACTCTCAGCAAAATCATCTGGGCATATCTCATTAGGAAATGTCATTGTTTCGCTGATCGGCCTCGCTCTGCTGGGGGTATTCGTACGACATGAGTTAAAAGCGGCGGCACCCTTTATTCCTTTACGCACATTCGCCAAATATCCTACGATGACTTGGGTTAATGTAGAATTCATGCTCGTTAACGTACTTTATTACTCACTTTTTTTCGGTATTCCGTCCTACTTGCAAATGGTACGCCATGTCAGCGAGTTCCAAACAGGGATACTTATGCTAACCTTAGGCCTCTGCTCGTTAGTTACTTCTCCAATAGCAGGACGATGGATCGATAAATCAGGACCAAGACCAGCATTGCTAGTGTCTGCAATTCTGATGACATTGGGGTCGGTGTGGCTCGTGACATTGAATCAAACTTCACCGGTTATCAGCGTGTGTTTGGCTTTGGCTGCATTCGGGGTTAGCAACGGGTTAAACAATGTAGGTATGCAAGCAGCTTTGTTCCAAAGTTCGCCAAAAGAAATCATTGGTGTAGCTTCCGGATTATTTAATACATCAAGATATCTGGGAACCATTCTCTCTTCATTGTTAATAGGGATTGTAATGGGAGGTAAGTTCAGCTTCGAGGGATTTCAAGTACTTGGGATTATCCTGACGGTAATTGCATTGGCTTTGATATTCATGAGTCGGTGGCACCGTTCGTCAGAGCACTTGCTTTGAAATCAAATAGATTATGCTGAACAAGATCCTCTGGATCTTTCGAATTCACAGCGGTCTCCTTGCTGTATTCATGATCCTTCTCTTCCGAAAGATTCTTGAACAGAACTGGAGCTAGTGCTTGCACTACTGCTGGAATTTGCGCGTTGTCAAGCTGCAGCGAAATATGCTTGGAACCCTCTTTATCGGTAGTTGACGTAATCTCATTCTTCAAATTTCCGATCAATGCATCCACGACTGTCTCTTTTTGGCTACTAAGCCAAACTGTTTCCTTTGTCTCTGTCCCTGTTTCTTGATAGCTTCTCGAATCGGAATCCCGCTAACCACAAGCTTCTCTTCAGCGATCCCTGCCGACATCAGCGCTGCTTTCACGCTTTCCGTAGCGATAAAATATTTCGTGGTTTGTGGGTGAAGCCACCGGCCATGAACAACATTATCCGTCATCACCGTGAACAGAGGAATTCGACTTCCCGTTGTTGATGCTAGCTCTGCGGATCTGTGTTCATAAGAAAGCTCCTTTTTCACTTGGCCTTCTCTAACTCTGAATCGCAAACGGATCGTGAAGGGATTCTTAACTGAATATTAACTTCTTCAATTTTCTCTAAAGATGATCTCATCGTAGCCAGTTCTAGCTCACCTAAAAAAACGATGACCTATGGCGGAATAGCCAATAGTCATCGCTTCTTGTACGCTTACTATGATTTAGTACTACCTCTCGTGCACAATAACCCCTTTAGAAACACGCAGTTTCGTATACTCTTCCATGATTGCCGGAATATCTTTCAACGAAAACCGATGGCTAATCAACGGCTCAATCTGAACGATCCCTTTCTCAATTAGCGCGATAGATTCCTCATGGGTATATGGATTAATGAAAGAGCCCATGATTCGCAACTCTTTTGTAAAAATTTCGAAAGGTGAAACTTGAATCAACGTGTCCGGGGAAGCAACACCGAACATCAATACTTGTCCACCCTTACGTGACGCCTTTACTGCCAGCTCCATGGAATCCGCACGTCCTACACATTCGATAACAATATCAAATTGATGATGGAGAGCTTCCATCACGCCTTCTGCTGTAGGAGATACTGCTTCATCTGCACCTAATTCAACTAATCGGTCATGTTTGAACACTTCCGGCTCGCTGACAATGATCCCTTTAACACCCGCAGTTTTGACGAGCTGCAAGAACAATTGACCAATAAAACCACCGCCGATAATCAGGACTTGGTGTGTCGGACGAATATCCAGCTTCTTATAACCGTGAAGCACACAACCTAATGGTTCAATCATTGCCCCTTCGATCCAGCTCATTTCATCAGGTAACAAGTAACAGTTCGCAACAGGAACAACACAATATTCTCCCATTCCGCCATCCCGAGTCACTCCGACAGCTTGCAAATCATCGCACAAATGCACTTTTCCATTCCGGCAGAAATAACAGTTTCCACAATAGATGTTCGGGTCCACCGATACACGGTCCCCTACTTGTAAGGTCGTAACTTCATCACCCACAGCAACTACTTCACCTGCGAGTTCATGTCCTAACACAATCGGAGCTGTCACCTCCGCAGACCCAGGGAATCCATGATAAATATGCTGATCTGTACCGCAAATCCCGCAGGATTTCACACGAAGTTTAACTTCTTTGGAGCCAACAGCCGGAGCTTCCCAGTCCGTAAATTCAATGCGCTTAGTTCCTTGAAATACAGCCGCCTTCATCTTAGCTCATCTCCTTAATTCCAAGCTTCTGTAAATTCGCATCATTCATCGCCGTTACACGTAAGGTCTCCCATGGCAATCCCTCGGCATCAACATGCACACGAACAGTTTTCTCCTCACCCGGGATCAGATCAAAGAAATTATCATCCATGATCACCCAAGGAGCATCCAGTTCGATCATCACCATCCGTGCCACACGATCCGAGATCAAGCGGATCTGTCCTTTCACTTCATCCACAGAGATCTGAATATGTGCAGGTTGATAATCCATATCCTTATAGTCTCTTAAATAGAGTACATAATCTTCTGTCACCCGCTTCTTCGAACGAAGTACAGCCACAACCTCGCGCGGGCTATGCTGTTTCAGTATCTCAGCCTCAGGTAATTTGGCAAAATTAACTTTACTGTTCGCTTCAACGATCACATCGAATGCACGCTGATATACAATTGTACCGTCCATCCGGTAGATCGTTAATTCCGCCTCATCCTGATAAGACTCGCGTCGATCATTGACAGCCCATAACTGCAGCGGCCCATCCGGATCATGATCCACACATAAGAGTACTGGTGCAAAGAATTTACGTGCATAGTGATAGCTCGCCTTTGGCAAGCCATAATAGTCGATGACAGACCAGCTTGTTCCCGGCCAGCAATCATTGAACTGCCAGAACAAAGCCCCGCTCGTATCCGGCTTATTACGGCGGTAGTGCTCAATGCCATACCTTAACCCCTCTGCCTGGGTCAGCATCGAGAATTGAATATATTCATTGATATCCTTCGGAATTCCTGTATAACCTTCCATGAGCATAATGCCCTTTGGATAATGGACATCTTTATTACGGTACTTCATTTCATCGCTATCCCAATAGAACTGATTGTCCGGCATGTTCTTCGCTAAGGTATAACGATTGGAAGCAGCATGCAGCCCGAATTCACTGGCGAATTTCGTAAAGTCTGACTTGAATCGTTTGAACGATATCCCTTCAACACTATAATCCTGTGTCTGCGGTTCACCAAACTGACGAGGCTCATTATTTCCATGCCAGACTTGCCAGTTATGGGTATCGCCCACATCACGTGAATTGTGATCATTTCCGCCAAAAGGCGAGCTAGGCCAAAATGTTCGCGTTGGATCGAGTTGCTCCAATACCGCGGGCATGAGCTCATGATATATTTTTTCTCCATAAAAGGGATGTGTGATCTCGCCGTTAGAGGACAGCGCCTCATACAACCAATCATTCTCATTATTCCCACACCATAGGGCAAGACAAGTACGACTGCGGAGACGTTTTACGACCTGCTCAATTTCACGGTGAACATTATTCATGAAATTACGATTATAATCTGGATACAATGCACAAGCGAACATAAAGTCCTGCCAGACTAAAATTCCTAACCGATCACATTCATCAAAGAAAATATCCCGCTCATAAATACCTCCGCCCCAAGCACGAATCATATTCATATTGGCATCCTTGGCCATTTGAAGGAGATGCGTATAGCGGCTATCCGGCACGGTCGCAATAAAACTATCGATCGGAATCCAATTAGCACCTTTGGCAAAAACTTTTACGTCATTCAATACAAACGTGAAAGCATGATGCCCCTCTTCATCACGCTGCATTAATTCGATCTTGCGTATCCCAAATGGCTGCTCATAGGTATCTATTTGCTCCCCATCGGCAAATAACGTAACACGTAATTGATATAAGAAAGGCGTTCCTAAATCATGGGTCCACCATAACTTCGGGTCCATCACCTGCAAGGTAACTGAATGATGAAGCGTGCGAGCTGTAATAGCCCCATCAACCGCAATACCTGAAACCCTGTCCAAAGAGACATCTTCTTCCGCAACACTCTTTGTACCCTCTAAAAGTTCTACACGCGCCGAATACGAACACCCGCGATCAAAGGCATGTGCGCATAAGTCCACATCAACGATACCTACTTGATTCTGGATCGAGGTTGTTCGAGCAAACACATGATCTAAATGTGCATGACGCCGTTTGATCAAATGAACCTCTTTCCATATGCCTGCACAGACAAGACGTGGACCCCAGTCCCAGCCAAAATGGCTCTGCGCTTTGCGTGTCCATATCCGTTTCTTGCTAAAGCCCGACCAATAATATTGGATTTTATCGCCTGCATGCACATGAACAGGATCAAATTTTACGGCAAGCGTATTTTTCCCCTTATTTAATTCACGGGTTACATCAAAAGAATGGCTGATGAACATATTATCTGTTGATCCAAGTTCCATACCGTTGAGATACACGGTCGCATAGGTATCTAACCCTTCGAACAATATCTCCATCTTCTCACCAGGTTCAGGGTCATCATCGTAGGAGAATACCGTACGATACCACCACACCTTTTCTTCAACCCAACGGCATTTCTGATCTTGGTGGCCAAAGAAAGGATCATCAATAATACCCTTCTCCCGAAGCGTCGTGTGGATATCACCAGGCACTGTGGTTGTCATCCAGAAATAATCAATGAACTCTGGTGAAGCAACTTCAAGATCCCGGGCTTCCCCAACACGAAAATCACGTAGCTTCCAATTCTCAGTTAATTTGATGTTCATTCTCTTCATCGTCTCTCCCAAATTAAAACGCCAAAACCACTTCGGTTTTGACGTTTTATTGTTATACGTATACCAAGCTATCTAAGATTTCTTGTACACTAAGTTCTGCACAAGCCATTGATGTATCCGCGACACCGTAATACATTTTGAGAACATCGCCTTCCACGAGTGCACCGCAAGAGAATACAACATCGCCGAAGAATCCGTTCTTCTCATAATCTGCTTCCGGTTCCATGATAGGAGCATCGGAACGTGCAATTACCTTCGAAGGATCATTTAGATCTAATAGGACTGCCCCCATGCAATAACGATGTTCCAGCGTTGCCCCATGATACAGCTCCAGCCAGCCTTTTTCGGTCTTGAATGGAACTACACCGCCGCCAATTCGGCCGCTATCCCACATGCCGTCACGCAAACCGATCAGATGCTTATGGTTGCCCCAATATAATAAGTTGTCCGATTCAGCGATCCATATTTCAGGATCTCCTGTGCTCTTCGTCGTTGGACGGTGCAATGCATAATATTTTCCGTTAATTTTCTCTGGGAAAATCAATACGTCTTTATTATCCGGTCCAAAGATCATGCCGTGATGAGTTACACTCACGAAATCTTTAGTTGATACCAGTGATTCACCAACGCCCACCGGGGAGACTGCCGAGAAATAAATATAGTAGGTATCCCCAATTTGGGTTACACGGGGATCTTCCACTCCGAAGGTTTCCAGTGAATTGGAAGGGTACACGAATGGTTTCTCATCTATCGTAAAATGATGTCCATCCTTACTGCGGGCAATTCGGATGTAGGACAATGAAGTCAAATACTGGAATGTAGCACTTTTGGATTTATTCTTGATCACACGCGGATCAGAGAAGTCGAAACGCTCATCATCCGTACTCAGATCAATAATATCCAATTCATTGGTCTCCGGATTATAAATCGGAGCTTTCACAATCTTTGGATCCTTGCTAATTGGACGTTCCGCTACACGAAGAAACATTAATACTTCACCATTATAGCTGGCGATACCAGCATTAAATGCACCAATCACTTCAAAGTCATCGTGATACGGCTTGACATCGGCTGGTGTAATAAGTGGATTTTGTTCATAACGATAGATTTTCATGTTGTAATAACTCCCTTAACCAAATTGATTTCATGCTTACAAAATTTCAAATTGAGCAAATGGATCAGGGATTGTCGCACGTTGTGCTTCCGCATCGCTGATTCCTGCATATAAATGAGCTGTACCGTCACTTTGGCGAACAAGCCCTCCGCTGAATACGACATCCTCTAAATCTGGCCGTTTGGTTGCACCCGGCAAGAACTGATTGCGTACAGCAATAATTTGAATATCCGAGTATTCACCTGTTGCCGGATTAATAGCGAATACCATCGGGTAATAGTGACGATTGCCCGCATCATCAAAAGATGCGATATGTCCAAGGACACCGAGAAGTCCGTTCTTCAGCAAGTGTGCTTCATTCGCACCGCCCCACTCTTCATCAATGAACTGCCCTTCCAATAGCGGTGTTTCCTCGATCAATGGAATGGATAACTCGTCCAACGACGAAATGCGGGTAAAGCCGATTTTACCGCGTCCTCCTTTATCTCCCTGTGGGCGGGTCAGGACGCCGATACTATCCTTCAGGTCAACAAGACGTAGATCCTTCATGCCATCTGGACCTTTAAAGAATAACTCCAAGCTCGCAATGTTCTTCCCGCGGTAGAATACTGTACGCCACATTAAGGCATCAGCCTTTACCGGATGCGGATAAATTTGAACGCCTCCAACAATCAACTCACCATTGATTCTGCTAAAGAGCGGATCTTGAAGTTCTAATACAGGTGCTCCTTCACGCGCAACCCATTCACCATCACGCTCGACGAAAAAAACGACATCCGAATGCTCACTATCACGAGATTCAACTCGCCCTGCAATCACCCATTCATCCTCATTTTCGAAGGGTGCTGTAATGTTGTAGACATCTTTGTGGCCTACACCTGTGAATTTTAATTTCTTGGTATCTGTTACTGCAGCGTTTTTCATCGCAAATTCCTTGAGCAGTTGTTCACATGTTTTCACGGCAGTCTTGTGAAGTTTCATAATAATAATAACCCTCTCTATTTAAATAATAGCGGCTCATGCATCCATATTGCGGCTTCATTCGGCATCAGAGTTACCAGATCTAAGCCGTTCACTTTATCTCGGAGGCTTGATAAAACACAAGTTGCTTCCCCATCCAGTAATTCACTAGGATCAATCTGTACGCTATGGTTGTCATAGTTCAAGGCCACGAGCGCTTTGGTATTATTTTCTTTCAATGTCCTTACGTATAATATAAGATTGCCTCTGCGTTCCAGCACATCATAATCCCCGAACTGAAATACGTTCAGTGTATTGCGCAAATTGAGAAGCTTTTTATAATAATGAAGCAGTGAATTCGGTTGATTCCTTTCGGACTCCACGTTTAATTGCTCGTAATTCGGACCCATGCCAATCCATGGTGTTCCTGATGTAAATCCGCCATATGGGCCTGCATTCCATTGCATTGGTGAACGGGACGCATCTCTTCCCTTCGCATTCGCAATTTTCAAGGCTTCCGCCCAGGTAGCCCCCCGCTGCAGTGCGATTTCATATGCCTTCAAACCTTGGATATCCCGCATCTCTTCCAGCTTATGGGCTACGAAATTCCGCATACCAATTTCTTCGCCGAAATATAGGAAAGGTACCCCTTTCGCGGTCAAGGCCAGCGTCGCCATAAGGCGGGCCCGTTCTTCCTCAATCTCCGGATCCCCTTCACTAAAGCGCGAAATAACGCGGTCCATATCATGACTGCCGAAGAATAACGTAGGAATCTGATCCGCACCGTGTACCTTATCCATCGTCTTAAGCTCGGCAAATAGGTTCTCTGGGCTAAATTCCTTCTGGCTTCCCAAATTGAAATTAAAGACAACATCAAACTTACCCGTTCCGCTATAACGCTTCAGCATGTCCATATCTTCGGAGCCGACCTCACCCACCATGAACATTCCACTATAAGCATGAACAAATTCACTGATTTCCTGGATGACTTCCATAATTCCATCTTGATCCTGGTCATGCACATGCTTCTGTTCACCTGTTGCTTCATTCATCGGATTATCCGGGAATTGATCGGACACTGATAAGAAGTTGATAACATCTAACCGGAAGCCGCTTACGCCTTTGCCCAACCAATAGGCCATAACATCCTTCATCGCTTCTTTTACTTCGGGATTCGCCCAGTTCAAATCGACCTGTTCTTTCGCAAACCCATGATAGTAATACTGTTCCGTTGCAGCATCCCATTCCCACGCGGTTCCGCCAAAAAAAGACTCCCAGTTGTTTGGAGCTCCGCCGTTCACAGCGTCCTTCCAAATGTACCAATCCCGCTTCGGGTTCGTCCTTGAGGATCGGGATTCCTTGAACCACTCATGCTCTGAAGACGTATGATTCAGGACAAGATCGGCAATCACTCTGATCCCACGAGTCTTCGCTTCCTGAATAAACCGTTCGAAGTCCTCCATCGTTCCACAATCTGGATCAACCTGGAAATAATCTGCAATATCATACCCGTTATCTACTTTTGGAGACTTATAGAACGGTGTTAGCCAGATGCCCCCAATTCCAAGATCCTGCAAATAATCTAGCTTGGAAGTAAGACCATTGAAATCACCAATCCCATCCCCGTTGCTGTCACAGAAGCTTGGCATATACACTTCATAGAATACCGCCCCATTCCACCACGGCTTTTCCAATCGATAACCCCTCCTGCGCTGACCTATTTTAAGTTAAATTGCATACCTTCCTGGAACTTCTTGCCGAAAATAATAAACAAGATAATGATTGGCAAGGTGAGCATCACTGCACCGGCATACATCGGACCCGGATACGCTTGATACGGTCCGAACATCTGGGATAATAAAACGTTCAAGGTTAACATTCCGTCACTTCGGACGACGATCATATCCCAGAGGAGCTCTGTCCAACGTTCCATTAGCAGGAATAAGAATACAACGGCCGTAATGGACTTCGACATAGGCATCATAATCTTATATAGGATTTTGAAATCGGATGCTCCATCCAGCTTGGCGGCTTCAATGAAGGCGTCGGGTACCGCCTTAAAGAAGTTGGTGTACATGAAGATTCCCCATAAACTCATTGCCTTGGGAATAATGAGCGCCCAATACGTATCGAACAGTCCTACTTTTTGAATAATTAAAAAGTTAGGGATGATCAAAATGATCGCCGGGAAGAACATGTGGAACAACACAAAGTTGTTAATGGAGTCTCTCCCGCGGAATTTCAGCTTCGCCAGCGCATAAGCCACCATAATCGCGAACATCATCATTAAAGCTGTAGATATCAATGAAACGAACACACTGTTAAAGAAGGCGTGGATCCATGGTCTTGTAATCCCGGTCTCACCGCCTGTGAAGAGCCATTGATACGAGCGCAGCGTGAATTTCGTCGGTATAAGCATCCGGTCTACCTGTGACCAATCCGCAAGTGAGTTCAATACCATATATAAATAGGGGAATACCATAATCACGAGCAGTACGATCGCAATAAGATAGCGGATCGATAGCCGGAGCTTGGTGTTTGAATTAGACCCAACCATTGCGCTTACCCCACATTTCCAGAATTTTTCGGATCACGAAGATGGACACAAATGTCGCAACCGCAGCCATAATCGCGATAGCTGATGCATAACCTGCCTGCAGGTTTTTAAATGCTTGACTGTATATTTCCATTTGCCATGTATTCGTTGCATAGTTCGGTCCGCCGCCTGTTAATTGGTAGACCTCAGTAAAGATACCGAATGTTGCACCAAAGGATAAAATTAAGGTTGTATAAATCGCAGGGTAAAGCAAAGGTAACGTAATTTTCCAGAACTTTTGGCTGTCTTTCACGCCATCAATCGCCGCTGCTTCATATACTTCCTGATCAATACTTTCTAAACCTGAAGTAAGGATTAACGCATAGTAACCGGTAAATTTCCAGGCCATAATCATCGCGACGACGAACAATGCCGAGAAAGATCCTCCAAGCCAATCAATATCAAGACCTAACCGTTCCCGCAAGAACGTCTGGACAGGACTTGTATGTGACAAAAAACCTTTAACAATAAGGGATGCAACTACCCCTGAGGATAGGTAAGGCAAAAAGAACCCAATAAGAAATACAGATTTCAATTTAGGTAAGCCTTTTACAATCACCGCAACAAAAAGCGACATGGCTGTGACAATCGGTACAAATACGATCATAAATTTGTACGTTACCCAAAATGCCGATCTTACTCCCGGTGTGCCTAAAGCTTTGGTAAAGTTCTTAAATCCTACAAAATCATAGGTTGGTGAAATCAAGTCCCAGTTAGTAAAAGACAAATATAGAGACCAGATAAGCGGCCCTAAAAAAAATACAGTCGAAAAAATAAGGTAAGGGCTGGCAAAAAGCCAGCCTAACCGATTATTATTTTTGTCAATCATTATTGAAGTTCCCCTTCAATCGCCTTCTTCATATTGTCCCAACCTGTTTTTGGATCAATCTCACCACGAACTATTTTGTTAAAGGCCTCTTGACCTATAAAGGTTTGCAATTCGTTGAATTTTGGATTGTCCATGGATGGAACAGCATTCGGGATTGCTTTTGCATACTCTAGCAATACAGGCGTTTTTTCAAATACAGGTTTAAATACTTCATTCGTACCTACATCATCACGTGCTGGAGGCAGGTTCGTTTCTTGGAAAAAGGCAACATCGTTCTTGTCATCCGAGTAGACCCACTTGATGAATTCTACTGCAGCAGCCTGTTGTTCTGGGCTTGCCGATGCATAGATAACAATTCCTTTTGCATCCGCAAATGTTTTTGCATTCGCTGGATCCATGCCGTCCGGAACAGGAGGCAATGCTACTTCAAAGTTCTTCTTGTACTGAAGTTCTGGATATTTCTCAGCCCACGTGTTGAATGTCCAAGGACCCACATCTGTAAATACGCCCACGCCATTTTCGAAAGGTTCAGTTACATTCTGAGACAACAGACCTTTTTCCTTGCGAAGGTTGTCCACGAAAGAAAGAACCTCTACACCGGCTTTTTCGTCGCCTACAAATTCGCTACCTTCAATGAATTTGTTACCGTCTGAAGCTGCATTGTACAACATAAAGAAGTCGAACCATCTTTTCCAAGATGTAGGGTCTGCTAAGTCAGGTTTCGCCCAAAGATATTTATCTGGGTATTTTGCTTTTAATTTTTTCGTTGCGTCAATCACTTCGCTGTATGTTCTCGGAACTTCGTTCACACCAGCTTCTTTCAAAATATCCGTTCTCCATCCGAACAACATCGCATTCGAGTAGATTGGAAGAACATATTGATGACCATCCGCAAATTCCCAAGATTCAATCGTTTTGGTCATATTACGTTTTGTCACAATATCATTGAAGCCAGCTATCGTATCCAAAGGAACTAGTGCTTTACTGTTCGCAAGTTGCGCTGCAAAACCACGGCTAATGTTCTCAGTCATCGTCGGTGCGCTTCCACCCGCAATTGCAGCTTGGATACTTGCCTCAGAAGTTGGGGACTCCTTGATCGCACTTACGTTAATTTTCACCTTAGGGTTAACAGTCTCATACTCTTTGGCGATTTTTTGCCAATATGCTTGTTGAGTCGGGTTAGGTGCTGCCCAGAACTCAATGGTAGTTACTCCATCTGCTGAAGTGCCTGAATTACTACTCTTCGATCCACAACCGGCTAGAATCGTGAATACGAGCGTAAGTGAAATTAATACTGCAAGCTTTTTCTTCATAAAATAAAACCTCCCTAAAGTATAGATGCACTTTCGCACAACATTTTGTAATCCACAAATCAACTTTTGTAACGTTACTTTAATCGTCGAATTCATGTTTTGTAAGCGTTACAATTGCTATTATTATGGTTTTAAGCGAAATTGTCAACCTATTTTTCGATATTTTATATTACATACACAATTACCAACATTATATAATAACTTTACAAAATTAATTTGTAATGTTAAAATAATTAAGTGTTGTAATGTGGCTTTGCAGTATAATCTTTAGTATTATGAGATAAAGTATGGAGGAATATTCTTAGCACTTTTATTTTAGAAAGGACGTATCTTCGCATGAAAGTGAAGGTAACAATGCAAGATATCGCCGATCGATTAAATATATCGAAGAACTCAGTTTCTCAGGCTCTGTCAGGTAAAGACGGTGTCAGTGAGGAAACGAGGGAATTAATTATCGATGCAGCGAATGAGATGGGTTACATCTATTCGCGCGGGCGCAAAAGCACAGAAGAAGAAGTTGGAACCTTTGTCATTTTGGCATCAGAATTCGCATTTTCCAAACGCAACTTCTTTGGAGAAATTTATTTGAGCATTGAGAAGGAAGCAGCAAAGCGAAATAAGCGTATGGTTATTCAATCTATTGATAAGCATGCTTCTGAAAATTTGATCCTGCCTCCTATATTATTGAATCAATCCGTAGAAGGAATCTTGATTCTGTCCCATATTACGAACCCTTATATTCAGGCAGTGACCGATACAGGGATTCCCACCGTGTTAATTGATCACCATCATCCTGATCTTATGGCCGACAGTATTCTCACCAATAATCGCTATGCCGCTTATACAGCGGTGCAACATTTAATTGAATTGGGACATACCCATATTGGCTTTATCGGCAATATTCAATTCTCTCCAAGCTATTACGAGCGCCTGGAAGGTTATCGCCTGGCCCTTTACCAGGCTGGAATTGAATACAACCCGATGTGGGTAATTGATCGTGCAATTGAAGAAATGGATGATGTATTCAACTCTGTACAAAAGTTGGATAAGCAGCCGACGGCTTGGTTCTGTGTCAATGACGGATTTGGATTCTTAATCAATTCCGTTGTGTACAAGCTTGGGTATCGCATCCCCCAAGATGTATCCATTGTCAGCTTCGATAATGGACAATTGTCACGAATAACAACGCCTTTGACCACAACGATGGATGTAGATTTGTCTTACTTTGGACGTAAAGCCGTGGAACAGCTCTCCTGGCGTATTGATCATCCTGAGGAGCCTTTTGTGGAAATTCTCCTTCCAACCAATCTGATCATTCGGGAATCCACACAACATCCAAATGTATAATCAGATCACAAAGACAGAAATATTTAATGGATAGTAAATCCATACATACCACAAAAAGGGAGTGTCCCAAAAGCCATGAAATGGCTGCTGGGACACTCCCTTTATTTTAGATTAGGATGTATGTTGACGCTCGTTGTGGACGCTCCGCGAACGGACCGCTGTTCCAATTCATCCTACTACCAATATCCTCGAATTCCGGTCTGCATGCGAATCAACGCTTCCAGATAATAATAGTCTCCCCAAATCATATGACCATCAGGCACGCGTCCACCTCTGACATGATAAGAGCCATGCTTCAGAAGTCCCTCCGCCTCCGGATTTCCAGACGTCGCATAATGTTCCACCAGGGATTTCATGCTGCGGATTAGGGCTGCTTCATAAATAGCACGGTCCGGATCATCTGCGTCCAAGAGATCCAGCAGTTCCAGAAGACCGGAAGCCGCAATCGCCGAAGCCGAGCTGTCGCGAGGTGTCCCAGGCTCCACCGGTACATCGAAATCCCAATAAGCAACGTTGTCCTCCGGTAGATGGCTGATGAAATAATGGGCCAAACTTTTGGAGGTATTAAGAAAATCTTCATCCCGTGTATAACGATAAGCTAGAGCAAACCCGTATATTCCCCACGCCTGGCCACGTGTCCAAGTCGATCCGTCTTCATATCCTTGATGTGTTCCTCCACGGATTGCATTTCCGGTAGTCGGATCAAAATAAAAAGTATGATAAGAGGAAGCATCGCCACGCACAAGAAATTTACGGCTCTTTAGCGCATGCTGGAGAGCTATATCATAATAGCGACTGTCTCCCGTTTCCTTCGCAGCCCAGAACAGCAGGGGCAAATTCATCAAACAGTCAATAATGATGCGTCCCGCGTTCTCGGGATCACTCTCTAGTCCCCAGGCCTGAAGAATCCCGGCTGGTTCACGCCAACGCTTGCACAGCGTATCTGCAGCCTGTAGTCCAACTGCCCGCGCCTGTACGTTTCCTGTTATTTTCCACTCTGCTACCGCAGTCAGCGAATACAAGAAACCAATATCATGATGGTCAAGGGCGATGTGATGATCTAGACGATGTTTGAAGTTTCCCAACCAGGAAGCTGCCGCCTCCTGATAGAATGAATCTTTGCCATATTCGTAGGCAAGCCACATCATGCCAACATAGAATCCCTCTATCCAATCGTCATTGTCTCCCCATTCGTACTGCTGCCCCTCGGCGATATGAGGCAGTTTGCCCGGATGGCTGGTGATATTGCTTCCGACCTTGTGAATTGCATGCTCAATTGCCATTTTCCACATCTTTGTTTCTCCTTTCCGATAAATCAACAGTATGCAAAAGTTCACCGTTACTAGGATCATATACAGCAATCCTTCCGTCCGACTGCCGCTGAATAAGCGGCGGCGAAGCCAGACTGGCCTGGTTCTCTGGGGTATTCGTCGCTCCAAAGACAGCAGATATCAATATCTGATCTCCCGGTTCCAGTCTGGAGCACAAGCTCGGAAGAAGCGTCCGCGGCTTCAGCAGATTGGTATTTGGCTCGGGATGTACGCACTCTCCCCGGTCAAAGCCGCTTAGCGAATGTATGGCACTAATTCCCCAAGGCAACTGCACTGAGACAGCAGCGGAGGAAACAATAATCGTTTCCCGTTCACTGCGGGAGAAGCCAGTAGACTGGCCAATGGCAAATCCACCCTCCGCTACTTCCAGCCGCCGGGCGCTATGAATGCTGTGAATACGGACATGCCATAGACCTGCCGGAATAATCCATGTCTCCACATGTCCATCGCTCCAGGGATACCAGCGGGAATATACATAGCTATCCCCGATTTCCCACGTCTCGCAGAATCTGCGTACCCGGTAGTGTTCATCGCATTCGCTCAGTGCCAGCGTAGAATCGTAAGCGCCTTGAACCAACCCGTAACCCGCTTTCGGGACACTGAAGCCGAACAGAGTGGAGTATGCAAACTTGGAATATTTGGCCGCGCTATGGGCCATATCGAAGTTAGCCATCTGACCAGAGGTATAGGCAATGACATGCTTATTTCCTTCCGGACGGCTCACAAGCATACGCGCCTCTTGGAGAGGTAGCATCTCTTTCAATACAGGCAGAGGCTCTTCCTCCGCCTGCCAAAAAGGATGATCATCCGGCAATGCAAGAATAAGCATAGCTTTAAAGGCCCAATACGGTGATCCGGGTGCGTTGTAGTTCTCTGTCATTACCAGATTCGGATAAGCATATCCGATGCTAAGCAGTCCGTCTATTCCCATAATAGGCTTTTCAAACCACCAACGAAAATGACGCATTATGATGCCTTTGAGAACTCCATATGAAAAAGGAAGTACCTCAGCATACACCAGCGCACTCCAGAAAGAGACCTGCGCAAAACGATAGGTCAGACTGCGTCCAAAAGGAATGGCGCTTCCGTCCTCAGCGAACCAATAAATGAAATCTTCGGCAAATCGCGCGGATCTTTCCCGGTAAACTGCAGCCCTCCGGGGATCATCATCTGCCATCAATTTAGCGTATATCAGCGTATAATAATGCATAGCAAAAGCGATATAATAGTCCCTCTGATCCGTCAGCCCATCGGAATACCAACCATCACCCAGGTAGTAGGTATCAATCTTCTCCAAATAGTCATCCATTATCTCTTGATCGTAGGGCAATCCGATTTTCTTAAATCCCACATTCACAAGAACCGTGAACATTAGCCAGTTATTCGGGTTGGAACGATCCACATGATTGATCTGGTTCAACCAGTTATATACATGCGTTTTCTGTGTATCGCTCAGTGGCTCCCACATCTTATGCGGTGCAAGAGCAAGCCCCAGTCCCAGCACAGCCTGCTCTACCATTCTTTGGTCTTTAGTGGAGAACTCACCCCAATATTCTTCATGCTCAGGGTCTGTTCCGTTGATAATCCCCTTGAGGAACATTGGCCAGAGAGCACTCTCCCCACCACCGCTGGCATGGGGAACAAGTCCCCATAAAGGACGGGCGAAGGCTTCCATAAGCGCGGTAGCTTCATTGTGTATTGATCCTGTAGCTCCCATATCGATTCCTGCACATCCAGAAGTAAATCGGCTCTCCAACGGAGCATATAGGTCATTTAGGAACATCTGTAATTCATTTTTAGCACCATTTATTTCCATAGCATGGGTCCTCCTATCCACACTCAATGCCAAGCCGCATATTCACTGGGCCTCATGCCCATTTCTCGTTTAAATAGCTTGATAAAATAACTTTTGTTGGCATATCCCAGATACTCGGAGATCTCTTCCACAGTCTTTCCAGACTGATTAAGCAACTCTTTTGCCTTCTGAAGCTTTAGCATATTTACATATTCGATGAAATTCTGGTTTGTTTCCCGTTTGAACAAGCGGCTGAAGTAGCTGGCATTCAAGTTCAGGCGTCCAGCCATGTCCTCCAGCGTTATTTTCTCCGTTACATGACTGATCACAAACTGCTGGGCTTTGATGACCTCGCTCCGTTTGGACTTGATGGAGAATATACTTATTTTCCGCGCTAATTCCTCCAAATACTGAACTAACCAATCTTCCAAATGCTCTAACGTTTCAATGTCACCCACCACGCTAAACAGCTTCTCTTCGGCCATAGGCAATGGAGATTGCAGCAGCTGTTTCGTCTTCATTTGCAAGTCCATCAGCAAGCGGAGCACACATTCCTTAACTTCATTTGGATGGAATTTTTGCGATGCCACCCATTCACTCCATTCCTTTACATGAACACGAAGCTCTGTTTCCCTGTTCAGGGCAATATCATCATTAATAACAGCGTACACACTTCCATATTCGGCATAAATATCTTCTCTCGAAAAGCAAATCTCTTCAAAACGGTGGATGCCCGCCGCTGGAAAATAAAACCGCTGGATCTTTTCCTTTAGCATCCGCTGCAGTGTTCCGCGAATTTCCTCAGGACTGCGCGCCTCAGCGCCAAATATGCAGAAGACGGACAGCTTGAGATATTTCTCTACCGCAGAGGCTGCATTTTGAATGGAATGATAGATCGCTTGGTGGTCTCTGGAAGACTGGTCGCTGCAGAAGAGAATAACAATCTCCTTATGGCTGTATCTCGAAATAAATAAACTGTGATCAGCCTCAAGCACTTCCTGCATAATATTCTCGACTGCAAAAGAAATCGTATATTCACTCATCCGGCGCACTCGGGAAGCTTCCTCTGGACGGTCAATCACTATAAGCAGCGGAATATAGGTCTTGGCATGGATCATAATTCCGTTTGACTGGGCCTGCTCAATCCAAGCCGCCTTGTCCCAGGATTGGTACAACGTATCTTTTAGAAACTTTTCTTTCAGCGCGGCGCGGTTTTGTGACTGCTTCCGTTTATAAACCACCATGTCCGTATGCTGCTGCCTATTCAGATCCACTTCCGTCACAAGGGTTCTGAGCGCTTGCTGCAGCTGCTCGATATCCAGTGATTCCTTTAAAATATATTCACCTACGTTTAACTTCAGCGCCTGCTGGGCGTACTTGAATTCGTTGTGGCAGGACAGAATGATCGCACGGATTCCGGGCTTCACCGCTCTGAATTTCTCAAGCATCTCCAGTCCGTTCATCTTGGGCATGCCAATATCGGTAATAATTAGATCCGGTGGGCTCTGCTGTGCTTGTTCCCAAGCCTCCAGACCGCTATAATAACATCCGATGAGTTCAATACCGAGCTCACTCCAAGGCACGGCCTGCGACAAATAACGGATAACCGGATAGTCATCATCCACCAAAATTGCCGTCAGCATTCTCCACACCTACCTTTCCGTAATCCAGTGGAAACTCCAGACAAATCTCCGTGCCCACATCAGGTTCGCTTAAAATATTCAGCTTGAAAGAAGCGCCATAAATCATGCTGAGGCGTTGGGCCACATTTCGTAAGCCTATGCCGGAGAACCCCCTTCTGTCCTCCTCTGTAATTTGCTCACTGCTATATGCGGTTTCACGAAGCCTCTTTAAAGTCTCCGGAGACATCCCGATCCCATTATCCTTAATCGTGATAACCAAGGTTCCCGTAGTTGCAACAATACGAGCTTCAATAAATATCTCGCCGCCAAACTGCTCGAAGCCATGGATAATGGCGTTCTCGATCATAGGTTGGATCATAAACCGGGGCACCAGCGCTTCAGCGCTCCCGTCCGTTAAATTCATTTCCAGCCTGACCTGATTGGCATGGCGGAAATTCATCAAAGTCACATAATGGGATATCGTATCCGTCTCCTCACGAAGCGGGATAAACTCGTTATCTCTGTTAAAGGTCATTCGGAGCAAAGACGACAGCGAACCAATCAACTCAGCATTCTCCCGGTCGCCTTGCATCAGAATATTTAACCGGATCGAATTCAGCAGATTAAACATAAAGTGCGGATTGATCTGTGCCTGCAGCATTTCCAGCTCGGCCTTTCTTTTTCCCGTTTGCTCATAAGTGATTTGTTCAATCATAGACTCGATTCGATCCAGCATCTGGTCGATGGTGCGGGCCAGCTGTGCCGCCTCATTATTCCCACGGATTAGCGAACGTTCGTCCAATTGACCACGACCAATTCCCTTAACAAAAGCACTTAATTTTACGATAGGCTGAGTTAGTTTAGAGATTAGAACGGTTAATAGCACGGAAAACAAGGTAAAGAAAAGAATCTGCACGGCCAAGCTAATAAATATAATCTGCTTATTCTTCGACAATGCCGCTTTCAGTGGAATAATGCTTACCATCCGCCATTTGTTGCTGCTCAGCTCCTGGTCTACATACAAGAATTTCTCCCCGCCGATATCGACGGTGTCAAACTCGCCATCCTTTTTCCACCAGGTCATCGTTTCACCAATTCTGGCCGGATCGGCATTCGAGACTACAGTTCCCGTATCATCCAAAAGCATCATTTCTTTACCGTTATTGTTATTTAGGTAAGGGCGGAGCTTGCGCTCATTGATGTTGATAATCATATATCCGATCGTGCTGCTGGAGGTCGATTGAATCGGTCTCGCAATGGTTACCCAATTGGCTGAGCTCCTATCAGAATGGTTGTAGTACGTATCGTGTTCCGCTCTCCAATAAGTCGAAATAGGTTGAATTTGTTTCAGCAGCGACATCCAATGCTCGTTGTAAAAGTTTTTCGGATTGAAGTCGCTGTAAGGATAACTGGTATACATAAATCCATTCTTTCCGATTAGCGTCACTTTATAATATTCTGTTAGAATAAACATATCATCCAGCATCCGCGACATACGGTTATACTGGATGATTTGCTTCGCTGAACGGAGCGACTCTGGATCGGCAGACATCATCTGCCTTATTTCGCTGTTATGAAGTACGAAGTTGGACTGTTCCAGCGTCTGTTCAAAAATGGCATTCATATTGGCACTGGATGCGTTCAGGGATTCTCTTGCGCTGCTAACTGCCTTCTCCAGAATGAGATCCCGGGTTAAATAATCAGTAGCCATATAAATGCAGACAAGCGGAATCAGTACACAGATCAGCGAAGACCAGACAAGTTTCATACGGAGTGATTGATGCTTTCTAAACACGGATGACAGGCCCCACATCTGTTTGAATTTGGAGCAGGAGACAGAAATGCTTTCCTGCCCCCACAGTATAACCTCCCTTTGGAAAGCGTACAATCAGCCTCCGCTTACTTTCCGCTATTGTTCTGAACGACTTCCGTAATTTTCTTATCGATATTGACGACTGTAACATCTAGATCCTGTTGGCCAAGAAGGTACATCTCCGCTTCCGGAATAATGATGTTCTTGGCTTCATCCGCATATTTAGCCGGAACCGGCGCCGCACCAGATTTCGTGTTCTCCATCGTATATTTCAGGGAATCGACATCAATCTTAGAGAGATCCTTGGAGCCACTCACAATCGTATCCACCAGCTTGTTAGCATCCGATTTCGCCCAGCCAGAGAAGACACGTCCGCCTATTTCCAGTCCTTCTGAGGTATACCAGCGCACAAAGGTGTAAGCTGCTTCCTTATGCTTGGATTTAGCGGCTATTCCCATATAGGTCGCCTGCATGGGTGAGTAATGTTTGCTCTCACTATCAAGCCGAGGGAGTGGCGCAAACGCTGTAACAAAGGTTGCCGGGATGGCATCCGTTCCGCCCGATTCCGCAACCATCCAGTCTCCCATCGGAAGCATCGCTGATAAACTGTTGAAATACTGATTCCGGTAAGCCAGCTTTTGCGAAATAATATCCTCATAAGGAGTGGCGCTCTTATCTTCGTACATCATTTTCTTCATCATCTGCAGACTTGCCTTAAACTGCGGGTCCAGCGCATTGGAGGTTCCGTCTGCTTTTAGAAAAGTATTGTCCGCAGACTTGCTCATCAGCTGGAGCTGGAAATAATCCGGCCAATTATGCAGATACGCTCCAAAACGCTTTGCCGCACCCTCACCCTTGGTCAATTTCTTGGCATACTCTTCGAAATCCGCCCAGGTCCAGTCGGTCGGAACCGGCAGACCAGCTTCATCTAACATTCCTTTGTTAAGGAGCACGAACCAGCGCTGCATGGAAGACGGTAACGCATAGATTTTGCCATTGACCGTAGTGTCCACCAGGTATTCATCTGAGAGCTTATACCCTTCTTTCTGAATATAGTCGTCCATCGGTGCTAACAAACCGATATCCGCACGCTGCGAATAGTTGGTATAGGGCAGTTCGACAATATCCAGTGGGTCGCTCGCAGCAGCCATCAAATCCAGCTTTTGCATGGAGGCTACAGAATCACCTTTTTCATTCAGCAGATCTACTTCCACATGAATGTCGGGATGCGTCTTCTCAAACTCGGCGATAATCGTACTCCACTTCGCTTTGGCTTCCGTCTGCCAGGTACTCAGCTTCAGAGTAACCTTCTCCGCTGCTGCAGGCTCTTTATTTCCACCAGCATCAGGCGCATTGGTCGCTCCTGCATTATTTGTTTTCGCATTTCCGCCGCAAGCGGCCAATGACAACGCCATCGATGTGATGATAAGCACGGATAATAATTTCTTTTTCATATAGACCCTCCTATAAATGTGTTGGGTATAGCTCGCTTTACAGCCAGTGCAATGTAACTGCTTACAAGAACATCCTAACATGCAGGATAGACGAGGAAAGTTCTCATATTCTACCGAAGAGAAACTATTTTGACTTTTATTATCCTTTCACGCCTCCGAGGGCAATCCCCTCGATAACCTGCTTCTGGCCGAGAGCAAAAATGATCAACAACGGCAGAATTGCGGATACCGCTCCAGCCATCATGAGCGAATATACATCCCCGTATTGGTCCCCAAACAACCGGATTCCTAACTGAATGGTAAACAGCTCTTTAGACTTTAAAAAAATGAGTGGATATTGATAGTCGTTCCAGGTCCAGATAAACCGCAAAATAGCATAAGTAGCTACAGCGGGACGGATCAGCGGAAATGCAATTTGTAGAAAAGAGCGAAGATGACCTGCTCCATCCATCCGCGCTGATTCAAGATACTCGTTGTTTACCCCCATAAAAAATTGCTTGAGCATAAACGCACCGATAATACTAAAGCTGTTAATTAAGATCAATCCTATATGCGTATCAATCAGATTCAGCCAGTTAAACAGTAGAAACTGTGGAACCAGCGAAGCCTGCGGAGGAACCATGTAAAGTGCCAATATAACTACAAACATCGCATCTCTACCCGGAAAACGCAGCTTGGAGAATCCATAAGCAGCCAGTGAACATATCAGCACATTAATTATAGTCGTGGTCAGCGTAATATAAATGGAATTTCCGTAATAACGAGCGAAGTCACCTGACCAAACCTGTTTGTAATTTTCAATGAGGTTCCACTGCTGCGGCAGCCATTGAATCGGAAAATTAAACACATCTTTCTCCAGTTTAAAGGAAGTGGATAACATCCATAGAAACGGTAAAAGAAATGCGATACCTAGCAGTCCCATTGCGATTGTCCAGATGGTTCTGGATAGAAGCTCTTTTCTCACTGTAATTTCTCCTTTCTGCCTTTAATAATTGACCCATTTTTTTTGCGCTAACATCTGCAGGGCTGTAATGATCAGGCAGATGAGGAACAGGACAAGTGCCATGCTAGAGGCATAACCAGTCTTCAACTGGTTGAAGGCAGTGTCATATAGCTCATAAACGATAACGGTCGTGGAGTTAGCCGGTCCGCCCTGTGTCAGTACTTGGATCAGATCAAAGATCTTAAATGAGCCGATGACCCCCGTAACCAGCAGGAAAAACGTAGTTGGCGAAATGCAGGGAACCGTGATATTGCGGAATTTCCGCCAGACGTTTGCGCCATCAATATCGGCCGCTTCATAAAGATCCTTCGGAATACTCTGTAAACCAGCGATAAAAATAATAATGTTGTAACCTAGCTGAATCCATATCTGGATCATCATAAGTGACGGCAGAGCATAATGGATATCAGCCAGCCATTTGGGCGGATTATTCCATCCCAGCGACATCAGAAATTGATTAACAGGTCCTAGTGAGGGATGGAACATAACCTGCCAAACCATAGCGATGGCAACTACACTGGAGATGTATGGAAGGAAATAGATCACTTTAAACAAATCCTTAAGGAAAACATGTTTATCAATCAGAATGGCCAGCAGTAGAGCAATGATGATCGTAACCGGCACCGTGATGATAAAGAGCAAATTGTTCTGCAAGCTTTTCATAAAAGCATCATCATGAAACAGTCTTATGAAATTATCCACGCCCGCGAACCGGATCCCCCCTAAACCAGCCACAAAGTTCCAGTCCGTGAAGCTTAACAGCAGCGAACCCAGCACCGGGATCAACGTCAAGATGATCAGCCCCAGCATAAGCGGAGCGACGAATAAATACCCAGCGATCGCTTCGCGCG
The DNA here is from genome assembly GCF_037977235.1 of Paenibacillus sp. FSL K6-0276. Classification (NCBI taxonomy): domain Bacteria; kingdom Bacillati; phylum Bacillota; class Bacilli; order Caryophanales; family Paenibacillaceae; genus Paenibacillus; species Paenibacillus sp. FSL K6-0276. The sequence continues at coordinate 4,547,782 of NZ_CP150276.1, forward strand.
TATCCATTTTTAGATGAAGCCCTTTTTTTCGTATCATAGTTCTCCTCCTTTACTTAATCATAATTATAGAAAAAGTGGGCACTGATCATAAGAACTATAATTGTTCATTTTGGAACTAATTTTACCAATCCTTCAGTTGTGAATTCTTTGGGATACGCAAAAAAGCGCGAGCAAAGCTCCCGCCATCCACTACTTTTTTATTTTTCCACGTAAAGTAAAGATCGTTTTACACGGACGCAACCTCTACAACACCTTTTCCAGCTCCAGCTGTACTTTTCAGTTTTTTACTAAAAATAACAAACAATATGACGCCCATCAAGCTCGTTATAACTTCTGTTATGGTCATTGACCAGATCACACCATGTAGTCCAAAGACAGAATGTAACACGATAATCATAGGGATAAACAATACGCCCTGTGTGATGGCCATAATGTTGGTTGGTACTCCCTGTCCGGTCGCTTGAAAAATACTCATAAACAAACCCGTAAAACCATTAAATAAAGCAGAGATTAGCATAGCTACCAAAATATAAGTTCCCATACTTAACACTGAAGGGTCATTAGAGAAGAAATGAAGGATCGTTCCTCTAAACAGAAACACTAGACTTACAAATACAATAGCAATGCCTCCGATATAGGCAAAAGCATGTTTAATCGTTGATTTAAGTCTCGCCATATTGTTACTAGCAAAGTTAAACGCAAATAGTGGAATCAAGCCTAAGAATAAACCCATTGATAAAAATTCCGGAACTTGCACAATTCTTAACGCCACACCGAATCCAGCTACCACATTCTCTCCATAATGAATTGAGTAGTTATTTAGCAAAAGTGTGCTCACAATTAAAAAACTAAATTGCAATAACTCAGATACACCTATTTTGTACACTTCTAATTGATCTCGAACAGATATCTTGAAATGCTTCAAAAATCCTCTTAAATGCTCACTTTTCGTTTCTAAAAAATAGACGTAATAAATCGCGGAACCCACATTTGCTAACACCATCGCCAAGGCAGCTCCAGCCACATGCCAGTTCAGCACAAGAATAAATAGCGGATCAAAAATCAAACTTAAGGCCGTACTGATGAAGATGCCGTACATAGATTCTTTGGAGGCACCTTCCGAGCGGACTAGCTGTTCCAGGGCAAAATTCAGAACTATCGCAAATCCACCAGCAAAAAGAGTCAAAGCATAAGCCTTAGTAAAATCAAATGTTCCCTAACTGTCAAGGTTCTAACTAAATTAAAAAAGCTCCTTTTCAGCACTTGTCATTTAGTCAAGTACTGAAAAGGAGCTAATATAGTGACTAATTTCGGACCCAGCTGGATTCAGCTGGTCAAATCACTAGTTCCTCTAGACTTCCGAATAAAGCTTTTGCCGATTTCAGCTTGGATGCATTGCCGACTACAGTGAAATAATTCTGTTCCGTCACTGCCTTAAGCAAATCGGCGTACTGTCTGATGTCTTCCGGTGTGGCCGACAAGATTTCATCCCGTTCCTGCTGCAGCTCGGCCCCGGTCACTTGTTCAAAATAATGCCGGTCCGCCCGTCGCCCCTGTGCGCTTGGACTCAGCGGCTGGTCCAACATGGACAGGGTGCCGATAATCGCTTTGGTCATCTCGCCTTGATCCGCTTCATATCCCTCAGCAAAACGATACGCCTGATCATAAACCTCCAGCGTCTCCTGCAAATTGGGATCACGGTAGGAAGTGAACAGCATCATTCCATCTCTCCGCAGAATCAGGCTTCCGCCATAAGCACCGCCCTTCACGCGCACGGCATTCCACAGATAGGTGAGGCTCAAGATTTTCTTGAGCACCTGCATTTTGCCGGAATACGTAAATCCTAGCTTGTTGAAGTCGTATCCCTTGACCACATATTGCACCTGGCTGGAAGACATGAATCCTTCATTGTCCGCATGTCCCTGTGCCGTAAGTTTAGGCATATTCAGCACTGGCCGATCCTGAATATCTAGCTTCGCTACATTAGCAACGAATTCTTCATACAAATCAGGTGTACCGGTCACGCTGATGATCAAATTCTTCGAATTGAATAAAACCCTGCAGATATCCTTCAGCGTGTCCGCCACCTCGGCCCCCTGCTGATCGAACGTCTGGGCAAGCTCGCGGATAAAGCGGTAATAAGTAACGCCGCCCTGTTGTTCCTGATACGCTCCCATATCCGAGAAATAGGACATCAGGCGGCTGGCTGCAATCTCATTCCCTCTTTGATTCAGAATTGATTCCATCTGCGAGGCTTCCCGGCGGACGATTTCCTGCAGCTTGGTCAGATTGTCGAGCGCACTTGTATAGAGTATCTCTCGCAGCAGGTCCAGTGATTCACCAATATGCCCCGCCATCACCTTCACCAGCGCAGAGAATTTAGGCTGATAACTCGCCCCCGTAGCTTTTGCAGCGCCAAAGAGCTCATTCCTGAAATATATGCCCCCAGTTTTGATCCCGATTTCACTGGTGAGCTCTTCAATGCTGTAAGAGGCAGTCTCCATTTGGCCCAATACCTCAGCCAATAGCACCAAATAAGGAATTCGTTCAGGAGCTACAACACCCGTATCCCAATAAAGCTTGCAGTAAGCAATCTTATGGGTAGCTACCTCATGGTGGATCACCTTTATGCCCTCATGGACTTGTTCATGGGTCGGCACCTGAGGTTCTACGCTGCGGTTAATATCCTGTAAAGACAAGCTCGGTAGCTTCTGTAAATCTTCGGCTGCATCCGCACGACTCTGCCGCGCCAGAAGATGCTGTGTACTCTGAACAAGCTGCTCCAACTGATCTGGTTGCAGTGACGCTTTGTATTCACTCAATTGATGCTGAGTGGATGCTTCCTTTTCAGCTGCGATCGTCTTGGACGGGTTCAGCACCACCACACTGCAATGATCACTGTTCAGCAAATAGTCCTCAATCAGCTTCTCAAAATAACGGTCCGCAAGCTTTTCCCGAATGGCCGTGAGCACCTCTTCATAGCGCATGTGAGTAGTCGGCTGACCGTCATAGAGCCAGGACTTCATCACTTCGATATTGTAAGTAAGACCCTTCGGATACTGGTTAAAGTCCGCTTCCCGCAGTTCAAATCCCTTGCTGTTGACCGCTGCCAGCACCAGCTTCTCATCTAGTCCGTCCTGGGCCAAACGCTTTAATGTAGTCTTCACCAGCTCCACGAAGGCATCTTTGGAGGAGGCATTGGAATGCGTCAGCGTAATACCAAGCAGCGGTTGAACCATACTGTCGGAATAAAAAGCAAACGCGTCTTTGCCCAGTCCGCTTTCGAGTAAGGCTTGCTTGAGCGGAGCTGCGTTGCTGTCCATCAGCATACTTTTTAAAATATCAAAAGCGAGGTTCAGTTCCCGATCTGTAGAAGTTCCAATCACATAATTCAGACTCAAATAAGTCTTATCAGTGGCTGCTTCTGCTTCCAGAATCGGATAATCCGCTACCAGCTCCGACATTCCAATGGGCTGTTGTAGGGGAATGGAAGTATCGAAGCTGTTTCGTTCATAACGACTGAGATATTCTTGGTCTATAAATTTCAGCTTTTCTTCAATATTAACGTCTCCGTAGAGATAAAAATAACTGTTGGACGGATGATAATAATTGCTGTGCGCTTTAAGAAACTGCTCATACGTTAGTGCAGGAATCTCCTGTGGATCTCCACCTGAGGAATGGCGGTAAATCGTGTCCGGATATAATGACTTTTTGATTCTGTCCATCAATACCGTAGTCGGCGAGGAATATGAACCCTTCATCTCGTTGTAAACCACGCCTTTATAGATTAACTCATCTTCGGGATGCTGAAGCTCGTAATGCCAGCCCTCTTGCTCAAAAATCTCCTGTTGCTTATAAATATTCGGCTGAAAAACACTGTCCAGGTAGACCTCCATCAAATTGGAGAAATCCTGATCATTCCGGCTCGCCACCGGATACATCGTCTTATCCCCAAACGTAAATGCGTTCAGGAACGTCTGCATCGAGCCCTTGAGCAATTCTACAAAAGGTTCCTTCACCGGATATTTCTCCGAACCGCACAATACGGAATGCTCCAAAATATGAAAGACCCCTGTGCTATCCTCAGGTGGGGTCCTGAAACTTACGCTGAATACCTTATTGTCATCCTGATTCTGCACGAACAGCAGCCTGGCACCGCTCTTCAGATGTTCCATCGTGAATACGGCGGAATCGATCTCCCGAATAAATTCCTCATTAACGACCTGAAATCCATAATAAATGTTGCCTGTGGTCAAGCGGCTCATAGATTTCCCTCCTCTGTTTAGGGATATAGTAACTCTACCCTGAGCTTATCATATCCCTGGGCGTTTATTCCATCAGATAGATGGCTTCCGGGATTAATTTCTGATTCACATAAAACAAGGCCGCGCTAGTATAATCACTGACGAAGCCTTGTTTTATGTGAAGTGACCTTTTAATATTGCTCCGAGTTCAGCTGTGTATTTAGTCAACCTTAAGCTTATCTCTGTACGCATAACATCTCGAGTTAGTCCAAAGCGTTCCTGATATCCTCGGCAAAAGATTTTGTAATACACCAAGAATTCCTCCTGCTCATCTGCAAGCACCCTGATATTCCGCTGTTTCAACTCTTTTTGCAACTGATAGGTATCCTGCATGATCCGGCGTTGAATGGCTTGACCAGCCATCAAATAGGCGCGTTTAAGAATGTTACTGGAGTGCTCGATCTCTTTCAGGCTCTTGCTAACCATGGTGTCTATGTAAGGAAGCAAAATGAGATCACGAACCATCGTACGTTCCTCAATAGTTATCATTTTATCTGTGTTCTCACGCTGTTGTTCCTCGTACTGCTCAACATGCTCGGTCATGATCATTTTCGTTTTCCAGCGTTCATTACCCTCAAGTTTACTCATTTATAGTGACCTCCAATCTGTTCAGCTCTTTCTAGGGCAACACCGGATTCAAGCATAGATGAAGCTCTGATTAGAGCTTTACTGCCATAACGAGCTTTTATTTGATCGATTGTGCGTTCTTTGTTGTAAGCCCGAATCCTGTCATCAAAGAGTGTAAGTTGGATGACGCTATCATCAGATAGGTTAGACAAGGAAATCGCTAATCGACCTATGGGAAGGCCCGACCAGTTGTCTGCAAATAATTTTTGCGCAGCTGCAGCTACTTCGTGCGTTAATGATGTTGGTTCGGGCAATGTCATCTGGCGCTCGTAAGAGTTTGAACGCTCTCCGTCCGTCTCCAAAACTGAAATAGATACCACCGATCCCATATAACGATACCGCCGCGCTCGCTGACATACTTCAATGACGAGTTCAAGCAACACAACCTCAATATCCGTATGCCGGGTGTATAAATTCCAACGCAGAGCCTTGCCATGTCCCACTGATTTGATCTGATGACGCATTCCTGTGACCACTGGACTAGGATCTAGCCCGCGCGCAGTTTGCCAATAATATTCCGCTTGGATATCACTCTGCTTACCCATGGTGGTTCGCATTCGTTGCTTAAACTCTGACAGTTCCATTCGCGCAATGTCTCCAATTGTGGTTATACCCATACGCCAAAAATTCTTGGTCATTCTAGACGCTACCATAAACATATCCTGTACAGGAAGTCTCCAAAGGGTCGTCTCTAATTGGTCAAAAGTAAGTTCGTATATCCCATCCTTCATCTTTTTGGCGTAGTTATCTGTCGCCATCTTTGCCATAACCTTAGTAGATCCAATGCCTACCCGAGTCCAGACTCCAGTCGAAAGTAAAACATGATGCTGAATTTTATGAATCATATCCTGCAGAGATCCTCCGAAATATGCAAGAGATCCTGTGACATCCAGAAACTGCTCATCGATACTGTAGGGTTCTACCAGATCGGTATATGTCCGGTAAATCTCTGATATCAAGAGCGATACTTTAATGTAAGTCCCCATGCGTGGGCGTATTACGATTAGCTCTGGGCATTTTGCTAAAGCTTCACCTACACGCGAAGCCGTTGTTACACCCTTTGCTTTTGCAATCGGGCAAGCCGCCAACACAATACCGTTCATTCTTGTCGGATCCCCAACTGCAACAGGTTTATCTCGATATTCAGGATGGGCAGCTTTCTCCACAGAAGCGTAAAATGCCTGGCAGTCAGACAGTAGAATGACGCGATCCTTAAGCATGACGTTTTTCCTGCACTGGTTGCCATGATAGGTTATTTGTTGCCAAGAACATGCGAGGAGTTCCTGTAGTTAGACAGCTTGCTCGTATGCGGCCGTCACATATACTGTGTATTTCAATTTTCCGCTGGCTGATATTTCTCGCTTTATCCTGATATATAATTTCAATTATTTGGCCGATGCTTATTTGCATGCGATCGCCTCCATAAAAATAAGAACACTTGTTTGTATTATATGCGTAATCGGGAATTTTAAGCAACAAAAAAGGTGAGGTAATTTCCCCCACCAAACCCTGTATTTTGCCCAGAATAGTCAACAGAGATTGAACAGATAACGAAAAAAGTTTACACTTTGATAAAGTAAACAACAGTAGTAATTTATTGATCTATACTCAAAAGTCTATCTAGAAAGGAAAGCTGCTAATGTTCCGTTCCTCCTTTACCTTTCGCTCGGAAGAAGAAGCATCCATGCTTCTGTTTGATTCTATCGGCTGGGAACAAGTCGATTCACCTGCCTATTCATTCAACGGCCAGAACCGGACGGAGAGAAGTTGTGTTATTTTTCAGTACACACTATCTGGAGAGGGTAGAATTGAAATAGATGGGGTTGTTCATCGGTTAACAAAGGGCAAAGCTTTTCTAGTGACTGTCCCCAGTATACACAGGTACTATTATCCGGAAGAAGGCACCGAACCTTGGGAAGTTTTATGGCTCAATCTACGGGGTCCTTTAGCGATTTCACTTTGGAGCCAACTCGCCGCTCATTGCGGTCCAATTGTAGAACTCCCCCAGGAATCGGTTTCGATGGATTTATTGTGGAGTATATTCAAGGACATACAGGTTCATGAAGAAAGAGACTTGCATCTTTTAACGGGAAAAGTCTTTCAGTGGATCTTGTCTATGGAGAAATACCTCAAGAAACCAAATTTGTTAACCACCTATATAAAAAATGACAAGCTTCACGCCGCTATTCAATTTATGAAGGATGATCTGCATAATAACAATCTAAGCTTAGACGATGTCGCCGCTCATGTTGGCGTTTCCAAACATCATCTTTGCAGACTGTTTCAAAAAAACATCAATCTTTCACCCTTTGAGTATTTAAAAAGACGGCGGATCGAGTTGGCAGCTTCTAAACTTAAAACAACAGATTTGACCATCAACCAGATCGCCACGGAAACCGGATTTGACAATGCCAGCTATTTTGGAAAAGTTTTCCGATCTTATTTTGGGGTCAATCCTTCGACGTACCGAGAACAGGATCTAGAGTTCCTAACCAAGCATGTGTTTTTCGAAAATTAATTCATATAAAAAAGGAGCAAGCCACTGACCGGCTTGCTCCTTTTCTTATTAAACTTCTTTAAGTACGATAAGTAAACTTTTAAAGTCGCCCTCAAGTTGTGGAAGGTTGAGTCCGAAGTGCATCAGCTCATCTCCTCTGTACACCTCACCGTTAAGCTCAAGTCTGTAGTTTTTAGCTGGGTCGAGTCCTTTCAACCGCAATTTGCGCAGAGGTGCATTAGGCTCAGCAAGAACTCTGAAGTACGTGGCAAAAGCTTCTTTTTTATCAACCGAAACAAACATCCACGCTGTCTGATTACCCTCAAAAGGACTAAGCAGTCGATAGAAATCACCAAACTGAATCAGCATTCTCAGTTCCTTGTACTCTGAAACCTGCTTCCGGATAGCTTCGCGTTCAGCTTCAGAGAGTTTGGTCATATCTAGTTCGTAGCCGAAACTACCAGACATCGCGACATGACCACGTGTTTCCAAAGGTGTTATACGGTGCACCTGATGGTTAGGAACAGCCGATACGTGAGCACACATAGAACTTGAAGGATACACAATACTTGTTCCATATTGAATCTTCAATCTTTCAACGGCATCTGTATCATCGCTAGTCCAGGTCTGTGGCATATAGTGCAGCATTCCTGGATCAAATCGTCCACCACCGCCGGAGCAGCTCTCGAACAGAATATGTGGGAAACGGGTGACGATACGTTCCAACACATCATACAGCCCAAGAATATAACGGTGAGCCGTTTCGCGTTGACGTTCCGGAGGAAGAAGGGCAGACCCAATCTCTGTCATATTCCGGTTCATATCCCATTTCACATAAGTAATCGGAGCCGACGACAGCACGGAGCTAACCGAATCCACAATATAATCACATACATCCTTACGGGATAAATCCAGAACAAGCTGCTGGCGAGCTAACGTTCTTTTATGCCCTGGTACATGAAGACACCAATCCGGATGCTCACGATAAAGATCACTTTCTGGCGATACCATTTCCGGTTCGAACCATAATCCGAATTCCATGCCCATTGCCGTAATGTCTTCCCCAAGTTTTCCGAGACCTTCTGGAAGCTTGCGACGATCCTCTACCCAATCTCCGAGGGAGCTGTCGTCATTATCTCGCTTTCCAAACCAGCCGTCATCCAGAACAAACAGTTCAAGGCCAAGGTCTTTGCCTGCTTGAGCAATTTCTTTGATTTTATCTGCGTTGAAATTAAAATAGGTCGCTTCCCAGTTGTTGATGAGAATAGGGCGCTTACGATCACGGAATTCGCCTCTACATAGCCGGGTCCGATACAGACGGTGGTAGGTTCTTGATAATCCACCAAGTCCTTGACTAGATCTTACCAGTACAGCTTCAGGGGCTTGGAAGGATTCTCCCGGTTCAAGCAACCACTGAAAATTAAAAGGCTGAATGCCGATGCCCACTCTGGAAATTCCATATTGATCCACTTCCGCTTGCGCAAGAAAGCTTCCGCTATATACAAGACTGAATCCGTATACTTCACCGTGATCCTCTGTTGCATCTTTTGCAAGCAAGGCCATAAAAGGATTCTGCTGGGAGCTACTAGCGCCGCGTTTACTGTCAATTCGGTGGATACCAGGTACGAGTGGTCTTTTGTGGATATGACGTTCTCTAGTCCAAGTACCAGATAATTGCAGCATGTCATAATCAGAATCATGGAAGTCAACATTCGCGCTCAACACACGTTTCAGAACCACATTGTCCTTACCCTGATTCTCAATTCGCACGGAACGCGTTATAACATCCTGATCATTAAATACGGTGTAGCTCAATACAGCTATCAGTCCGGTTTTGTCATCCTGAAGAAAGAGTTCCAGTGTCTCTGCTTCTTCTTCACTTTCAACATAGGTGGAAGGTAGTCCCTTTAATGTAGGCTTTCCTTTATTAATCTTATAGCTCTTATAAAGGAAGTCCGTAATGGTCGTACCATCTACCAAATGAACCTCAAGCGCTGGTTCTCGGAAATCACCATTTCCATAAGACGGAAATTCACTTGGAAGGGTGTCGAGAGAGATCCTTTTGTCCTCCATCGTGTAGGTCGGGCTAAAAGAGCAACGTTCCACCAGATTTAGTGGTTGCTTGAATTCTCTACCTTCCAATTTAGGACCCCAATAGACATGCGCTGGAAGTTCACCTCTAATGATTTCAATAATATAGCTGGATTGCTCAGACTGTAAATGAAATACCTTGCGGCTGTCATCATAATAAATACTCATAATATCCTCCTACTCTTCTGATCAGATCTTCTTGTAATGTAACCGGCTTGATTTATCTCGTTGTTTGAAGTCTATTTTAAAGATAAATGGAAGGGGATACAATCTGAATATCTATACCTTGAGTAGTAAAATATTGATCTCTAAAAGTTACATATTACGATATTAAATTCTAGCAAAACAATAAATGATTATTAGCGGCTATAGTAAAAAAAATACATTACAAAGAAGAGGCCCCGTGTTAAGGACCTTCTTCCTGAAAACCATCCTATTTAAATATCAAAGACGGAGCGTAAAGTAAGCTGTGCACGAAGTTCCTCCGCTGTAGCTGGCTTGTCGAGATCTTTTTTAGCAATTGTAATGGTTCTAGTTGTACCACCCGACATATCAAAATAGTTGTCGCTGAAGATGGCATCTCTTTCCTTGAAGTCCAGGCCGACAAAACGAGCATAGGCCTTGGACTTCACAGTTAGCCTGACCGTAAGCTTCAAGGCCTTTTCTATAATCATCATAAAATCCTACGAATATAAGTGGTGACTCCGCTCGCTTTTGATACGAATACCCGTTTTCCACACCTTGTGAGTAATGGAACCCATAATAATCCCACGCCGGCTTTCTGGTGCGAATATTGCTGTTACCTCATAGCTTTCCGTATCCATCGGCGGCTTCACTACTGTATATCTGACCCATTTGTCGTTGTCATACGGCACACGAAGTATGCTTGGTTCATCCGGTTGGGCTGATTCCCCGCCAAGTGACACCGATTTGGTCTGAATGACCGCCATGCGGTTCGCCTTGATCTCCTCGTCGCTTGCGATTACGATTTGCATCAACACAAACGATGAAGATTCATAAATATAGAAATACTGCTCAAGCTGTGGCAGCAGGGACGATTCGTGCAAAATGACTACATGAACACCTTTTCCAAAGCCTTCACGAACTACTACTTCCTGTGACTTCAGTTTGTGGCTCTGATAATGTTCAGTGTTATATTCTCGGCCCTGCCAGCGGAATGCGCTGTGAATCCCCTTTACATGAGAAGTATTTCCGCCGACAACGGATGCTTCACCCGTCTCGAGATCAATCTCTAGATTCACCTCATCATTGGTTACACGGATAAGAGATGCTGTGTCCGTGTTCACTTTTACCGTTGTAGCACTATCAGTTAGCATGATTTGCCTCCTTGTTACTGCATTTTGGACCTTGAAGGCTGCTTCCTCTGTACCTGTGTCCCCCAAGTATGCCCTCATTATAAAGATCAGATAAAGCGTTTTCTATACAACGATCTACCGATCCATACCGCGATCTAACACATCTTATACAGACCCTATTACTCACACTGGTATATATAAAAAACAGCAGCAGGGCCTGTCATTCAGGTCCCTGCTGCTATCAGTATTCGTATAAAACTGACTATTACTGCTCACCAATCATAAGCTTGTAGGTCTGGCCGGCGGTAGTAGGAAAGCTCACCATTCCATCTACGGAACGGTCATACTTCATCTCGTGGTCACCATTACTCACCATGAGCTTAGCATCGGTGCCGATCACACAATCATTACCCAGTAACGAGCTAATCTGAGCTTCCACGAGATGCCCTTTATCCCACTGAATGCTAACTTCAAAGCCGCCGCGGGCACGCAGCCCCGCTACACTTCCCTCCTGCCATTCATCTGGAAGTGCGGGCAGCAGTTCGAGATAGCCGCGGTGAGATTGCAGTAACATCTCAGCAATTCCGGCAGAAGCGGCGAAGTTACCGTCAATTTGGAACGGTGGATGTGCGCCAAGCAGATTGGCATAAACGCCGCCGTGACTATACTGTTCTGACTCCCCGTCCTTCACCAGCCGCAGCATATTTGAGAGCAGACGTAGTGAGCGGTTGCCATCCCCGAAGCGACTCCATAGGGCAACTCTCCAGCCCAGACTCCAGCCTGTGCTCTCGTCCCCGCGCCGTTCAAGCGATGTTCTTGCCGCAGCGAACAGCTCAGGGGTCTCTTCTTCCGACAACTGCCGGCCTGGATAGATGCCGACCAGATGCGAAGTATGTCTGTGATACATATCCTCATCCTCAAAGTCTATGGACCATTCCTGCAGTTGTCCGTACTTGCCAATCTGCAGAGGCAAGAGACGTTCACGGGCACTCGCCAGTTCTTCACGCAAAGCCTCATCCGTTCCAAGCGTTACAGATGCCTCGATACAATTCGTGAACAGCTCCCAGATGAGTGAAATATCCATAGTGGAACCAGGGCTGACCGCGGATACACCCTTCGCTGTCCGGAATTTATGCTCCGGGGAAGTGGACGGGGAAGTCACAAGTCTACCGTTGCTATCGTCAATAAGCCAGTCCAGTGCGAACAGAGCCGCCTCCTTCATCACGGGATAAGCTGAAGTCCGTAAATATTCTTCATCTCCGCCAAAAGCATAATGCTCCCAGAGATGCTGTGTCAGCCAAATGCCACCCATCGGCCAATACGCCCAGCTTGGGTCTCCGTCACCGTAGTCACCAACCGGTGCTGTTTGTGCCCAAAGATCTGAGTTGTGATGAGCCACCCAGCCTCGGGTGCCATAATTAACCCGAGCGGTCTCCGCACCTTTCTTGGCCATATTACCGACCAAATCCAATAGCGGCTCATGACATTCTGCCAGATTACAAATTTCAGCTGGCCAATAGTTCATCTCTGTATTGATGTTCAGTGTATAGTTGCTGCTCCATGGCGGACGGGTAACCGCATTCCATATTCCCTGAAGATTGGCAGCTTGCGTTCCGGGACGCGAGCTTGAGATCAGCAAATAGCGCCCATAATGAAAGAGCAGTTCGACAAGACCAGGATCTTGTGCCGAGTAAGTCGTAATTCGCTGCTCCGTGGATATCGCCTCCGGGGCTAGCGACTTACCCAGCTTAAGCTTCACCCGATCAAAAAGTGATCGGTAATCGGCAATATGCGCTTGAAGCAGGCTATCATAAGACTTGCCTTTCCCATCTGTCAAGAAAGAAGCAGCAATAGCCGAAGCATCTCGCCCGTCAACTCCCGGGATTTTGTCATGACCGTTAAAGCCTGTAGCCGCACTGAAATAAAAGGTTGCCGTCGTCGCTCCCAGTAGATGAATCCCACTGCCGTCAACTGTTACTTCACCGTCTTCCGCCGTTACGGAGAGTTGACCTTCGAAGGCCATTCCCTTGCTGTCCCCTGGTTCTCCGTATCTGATGGGATCGTCGCTCCCGAAATAACTCGGATCTACATGCTCCGGCGCAGTACCCGACAGTTCAAAGCTGTCGCCTTGCGAGCGAAGACTGTGCCGAAGAGGACTGTCCAAAGAAGCATGCACATTCAGCGCCCCCTGCGCACTTGAGGTCAAACGCAGCACGAGCAGCTGATCAGGATGTGAAGCGAACATCTCACGGGTGTAAGTAACATTGCCAATCCGATATTCAATGCGGTGAATCGCATTTTCCACATCAAGTGTACGCTGATAGGAATGATAAATACCGCCATGCTCAAAACGAAGTAGTAGATCTCCAAAAGGCAGATACGATTGGGTGTACGGACCCAACATTTCTCTGGTCATGGTGTCCGCATCTTCATAGCGGCCTTCCTGAATCAGCTTTCGGACTTTTGGTAGAGCTTCCTTGGCACCAGGATTGTTCCCATCCTTTGGAAATCCTGACCAAAGTGTATCTTCGTTTAGACTGATTTTCTCCTGTTCCACACCACCGAAGATCATACCACCCAGACGGCCATTCCCGATCGGAAGCCCTTCGCTCCATACGCTTGCTGGCTTGTCATATTGAAGTTTCATTGGGTCTCTCCCTCACTCTCTGTTATGAAATAAATTATTGATAATTTCGACCTCGCTGCAGGCAGTTAAACACATCGCATCCTCAAGACTGGAATGACGACCCGTGCTTTCCTCACCAATGACCATTTCGTTAGCACTGAAGACCAGTCCACGGGTACTCTTGGCACTAAGGACTAACGCTTCACTAGTCTCAATCCTGTTATTCTTAATTACAATTCCCCTATGTACGGGAGCGCTCTCATCAACCTCTGTGTTCTCTGGCGAAATTAAAATAACGGGATCTTCAAGACGACCACACTCTATAAAACGGTTCCCAGTGATCGTCACATCCTCCACCTTGCCAGACTCATACCAAGACTCCGCATCCAGAGCAATCAGAATCGCACTCATTTGCATCCGTTCAAAAACATTCTCCTTAATCTCTACTTTACGCCGGGTTGTCACAAGGATGCCACGGGTCGGTACCCGTGCGAGGTGATTATTCACGACTTCAACCTCTGGTGTCCAGGTTACATTCTCGATCACATCATGGCTGCCAATCCCTTCAGGAATCGGCTGTGCTAGGGTCAGCATAAGCTCACGCGGGTTTATACGCTTAACCTCTACCACTTCGTTAGCCGCATAGGTAGTCAGAGAGCCAGAACGAACAAATTCAATTTCGTCTCCCGGATAGAAGGCCAGAAAACCGTAGGTCTGCGGATGCATGAAGCGAACTTTCACCGTATTTGCCGATGTCTGCTCCACGATCCGTAGATAGGTACCATGGACATTGACGACATCATCATGTGAACCGGCAAAACGGCTGTCCGCAACGGTAATTTTGCCTCGGCAGCTGGACATGTGGATGAAATCCGCAAAGCCAGTAACCGTTCGGCCGGTTTCCAGGCGCGGTGAAATATCCATGCGTTGAAAGGTGAGATTGTCGCTGAACTGTCCTACAACACCAAGTCCGTGTAAAAAATGCAGCCCCACATTGCTGAAGGTGATGTTAGAGCTTCCCACAATGAAGACACCTACCTGATCGCGAATACCATCACGGCTTTGCAGGACATGCCCGGCGACAACCTCAGGTTGATGATCAAAATGCAAGCGGAGCTTCATCGGCTCTAGCTCTTCAACAGACTCAGCCAGCTCCGACCAGTTGTCCATCCGCCAAGTCGTATTGCGTAGTGGGTCATAGGTCTGCATCGGTCCTTCCGAGAAGCTCCAGCCCTCACCGATCCAGAACAACTTGCCATCCCTGATCTCATAACGCGAATCGGGGTGAACCTGGACATCGAAATAATGAGTACCGCTTTCAGTAATCGTCATCTCTGTCACAGTCGGCCGAGCGTAGTCGGTATGTAAATTGCGAATCTCTATATTTTTGCATCCATCCAGCAAGAACATAGTCTGCTTGCCATGGAAGATAAATAGAGATCCATTACCCTCAAACGTTAAATTGTGCATCCCCTTTAGTAGAATTCCTATAGTCTTGGTGACATCAGGATTCTCTTCTTCACTGGTAGTGTTGGTGATGTAGTAGGGTTTCCGGATCGCCTCTTCTGGATAGAAATGATAGCAGCCCTTCGGACAATCCAGCAGGACGAGTCCAGTTATTTCAGCGGCAGCCTGAATGGCTCTTGTCATGGCCGGCTGAGCATCCAAGCCGGAATCCGGCAGAACACCATAATCAGTCAGGCGGATTACGATAGGAGAAGAATCGACGCTGTGCTCTGTAAAAGAAATGATCAACACCATCTTTCTTAGTATTGTAAACGCTTAATAAGAGGCAGTATAATCCCCTTGGCTAAAATAATCAATTGTACATCAGCTTCAGAATGCGCAGACTGGTGCCTTTACTCTGTTCATCCTTATCCCCTGTAATTCGCACAGTTACTTGCAATTCCAGACGTTGTTCCTGGATTCCGAACATAGCAATAATAGGCCGAAACGCAAGCGGACACCATTCGTCGAATAAGTTAATTGCACTAAAGGGACCGCCATTAAGCGAATATATCCCACTATCCGGGCCGTATAGCAGCAGACCTACACTCTGTCCGGTTACTGTGTAAGAAAAAGATGCCTCTCTGCTGTCTGTAAATAAGTGCTCCGTTCCAAATCGCCAGTTCATTAGCGGATCTTCAGGGGTAAGCTCGCGTAGCTCAAACCCATCTGCATGATCAGCGCCTCTGAAATCCAGTAAGTTACCATATTCATAATTCCGCTCCTCCAGAGGAGGAATACTTAAAGCACTTCCGCTAATCGAACATGTGTTGTCAGGAACAAGAGCTGTATCCAAATACTCCTGTAAAAAAGAAGCATACAGCGCATGACCGTCATCATTGGGATGATATCCATCCGGAGCCAGCTCGGTCCATTCCATTTGTCCCGCCTGGGTCTGTGCATAGACTCTAGCTACAAAATTAACAGATGGAAGATCATAATGCTTGGCTACTTCTTCGTGGACAGCAATGTTAAAGGGGTTGCTCCCTGACAGATTCTTCTCTGCTGCCGTGTACAAGAAGCAAATGTCAGTGCCGGGCGACAACCGTCTGCACTGCCGCACAATTCCTTCCATGCCTCTAATCGATTCTTCCCGGTCGCTGCCGTTATTGACACTAAATTCAACGAATAGTAAATCAATCTTGCCGTTTTCCAGGACATGAGCTTGTAATCGGTGGGTGCCCAGCGTGCGCTTTCTTTCGGGAAGATCATAATTGAATATGGATTTCCAAGATAGGTACATTTCGGTATTTTACGTACAAATAACCCAAAAACAGAGGGGGCAAATAAACAGCATAACAAACATAATTCCCTCGATTCTATGGAACCTAGTGAAAACACTGTACCCTGGTTATATTTGGACAATCATAAAACAAACTCTTGTTTCCTTGTTCCAGTGATGAAAATCACTTACTATATTGGTAAAATAAAGAATATTTTAAAGATACAAACGACGCAGTAATAACCGATGAATGATATGCTGAAGAAAGGAAGATCGCATTGAAATTGGATTTGGATGGATTAAATGCTGATTCCTTAACGTGTATGCTTAAGGCATCTTTTTCATTGGAAAATTGGGATGCTATGATTGAAATTGCAGACACGTTGATCACACAGATTGCAATCATATATGAGACAAGCAGTAACACAATAAGAGAACAAAAACTGAAGCGGAGTATTCCCTATTATTTTGGATTTAGCTTATGTTCAAAAGGAATCGCACTGCAAAAGCTCGGAAAGTATCCTGAAGCTAGAATGTGTATTTTAGAATATTCTAAATTAGGCTGGATCAAAGGGTTAAATGAAGAAGGAAATAATGAAGTCAAATATTACCGTAATATTGCAAAAGCCAATGCCTACGTGCTCGACCTTCTGGAAGGCAAGACTGGAATCCTAGAGGAGTATGTTGAATTTATTAGAAACAGCGCTAAGGAAGAGTTACTGCCAGGACTAATAACTATCTTGGAATCTTCGATAAAATATAATTATTCCGTAGATTGTATTCTGATAGAATTCGAAATAAACGTTAACGCTATTGTAGAACAAGGAACTAAAGAGAGTATAAGGTATTTTGTGGATTACAAATTCTTGCTGGCGATGTACCACTACAAACAGGAGAATATGTACGATGCAATTAACACAACTCTAGAAACTTTACTATCAAGTATTAAGCTGAAAGATGATACAGGCTTTAAGAAAGCAGCAGCATTATTTGAGATCCTTAGAGACTATGCTAATCAATCACAGCTCCAAGTGCATCACAACATAATGAAAACCATAATAGAGAGGGAGTTTACTAATGAAAAAGAGATTGTTCTTGCTGACCGTCGTAGTCTTGGTTAGTTCCAGCTTAATGATCGCCTCTGCAAGTGCTTCTGCTGTCGAATCGGGTTCCGCAACTTACACCGTTAACAATCACGGAATGGGACATTGATTGAATTTTAATAAAGCGGATTAAAACAAAGGAGTGATTATCCAGTTATTGAGGAGTCACTCCTTTGTTTTTTCAATCAAGAGTGCTTACGTGATTTATCTATCACATGCCAATAATGCGTTACTTCCTCATCCTTATTTCAGATATTTCTCTAAGGTTCTCCGTACGGCTCCTGGACCTGCCAGCATTTCCTGGAACATAGTCTCAATCTTGCCACCTAGGCCAATCTCATACAACGAAACCGAATCCGTCAGCGAGTACCCCTTCGTATCATTTCCTGCACACAAAAATGCAGTCTCAGAATTCTTTTCAGAACTTCGGAGACTGCTTTGTCTTGAATCATACTATTGTTAACTGATCGTTAACCCACCACTTGCATACCCTGCAACATTATTAACAAGTGGCTCCTGCCATTAATATGACAACCTTAAACATCCTTAATCGGCTTAAATCATTCCTTTCAAAACCTGGGACTTGCAGCCGTGCTGCTGGTCAGCTATTCCCGTAAATCAACCTGAATCTCCAGTATTAAAGAGAGTCTTTACATATAGCATTAAATGCAAAAACGAGTACATGTATGAGATATGCACTCGTTTTTCTTACTAGTCATTGTCAGTCTATCTCTCTTGTACCATACACTCCATGATAAGATCTGCGGATTCTTCAATAGATGTGCTGGTAACATCAATATCGTTAAGGCAAATAGCCGGTGTTTACGGATTTGCCAAAGTTCTATAGGAGGTTTGATTCCTAGAACCAACGGCCAGTTGACAATTGCCCCCTTTGCTTGTAATAGCTTTTGCAAGCAAAGGGGGCAATTGTAAATCCCGGCGGAATGGGCAGCCCAAGTGCTGTCATCTCAGCCAGGTTCCCACCCTTTCCTCCCAAAAGCTTGACCATAGAGGCATTTCCTTCTTCAAACAGGTAGACCTGCTTCTCTGTAATTTGTTCAGCCGACATCCTTGTATTCCCTCATCCACAGCAGCTCTTATTTTTGCCGGAACACGTTTCTATTCAGAAATCAGTTCACGCCAATCAGCAGATTTTTTCTAGCTGCGCCGCTTTTGAACGCTGCCTGGGCAACGGCCATGCGGATTCTTTCAACTACCCGCGGATCAAAGGCATCCGGAATGATATATTTCTCATGAAGCTCGGACGGATCAATAACCGAGGAAATCGCCTCTGCTGCCGCAAGCTTCATTTCATCATTAATATCCATGGCTTCACAATCCAGCGCACCCCTGAAAATGCCGGGGAAGCACAGTACATTGTTAATCTGGTTCGGATAATCGGAGCGGCCTGTCGCCATTACTCTTACATGCGGCGCAGCGATAGCGGGATCGATTTCCGGGGTCGGATTCGCCATGGCGAACACGATCGGATCTTTGGCCATATTCAGCACATCATCCAGTTTCAGCACGCCCGGTGCAGATACCCCGATAAAGACATCCGCGCCTTTGATTACATCCGACAGCCCGCCGGTTTCCAGATTGGGATTCGTGATTTGGGCAAATTCACTCCAATGGGTCCGGTCATAGGTCACAAGCCGGTTAATGGCACCTTCACGGTCCACTCCGATCAAGTTCACGGCCCCTGCGTGCAGCAGCATTTTGGAGACGGAGATGCCTGCCGCACCGACACCGTTCACCACGATTTTGACATCCTTGATATTTTTGCCGCATACCTTAAGCGCGTTCAGCAATCCGGCAAGCACAACGATGGCCGTACCATGCTGGTCATCATGAAATACCGGGATATCCAGCTCATTTCGCAGTCTCGTTTCAATCTCGAAACAGCGCGGAGAGGAAATATCTTCAAGATTAATGCCTCCGAATGTAGGTGCGAGCGCCTTCACAATCGCGATAATTTCTTCCGTATCTTTAGTGTCGAGGCAGATGGGCACGGCGTCAACATTCGCGAACTGCTTGAACAGCGCTGCTTTGCCTTCCATTACCGGCATGGCCGCTTTCGGCCCGATATCCCCAAGACCCAGTACAGCGGTCCCATCGGATATGACAGCCACGGTATTTTTCTTCGTCGTCAATTCATAGGCCTGGGCCTGATCCTGTGCAATCGCCTGACAGACCTTTGCCACACCCGGCGTGTATACTTTGGATAAGTCCTCTTTGGTTCGGATCGGATTTTTCAAGGTTGTTTCGAGCTTACCGCCTTTGTGCAGAAGCATGATTTCTTCCAATAATTCCATAATATCTCCTCCATTCAACTGGGTTACCGCTTTTTCAATCCATTTCTGATCCTCAGTATGCTCCACAGAAATTACGACATCGGCACCGGTCAGGTCCGTGCGTAGCTCCTTCAGCTCTGCATTCAGCACCGTACCTTTATAGTTCTCGGCGATGCTCACCAGATTCGCAAGATAATCGCTGTTGCTGCGGTACTGGACACGAAGCGTAAACACATGGGGCTGCCCACTAAGTTGATTCATACTAATCGCCTCCTGCATGATGTTTTGGCATGACTTGTGTTAATCAGCCGCCCCATACAGAGATAAGCAGCGTTGCTGCAACAACCGTAATTGCTCCACCAATACGTGTAGAGATCTGTGCGAAAGGCATCAGTTCCATACGTCCGGATGCTGACAGAATCGCCACATCGCCCGTTCCACCAAGACCGCCGCGGCAGCCGGTTACTATTGCTGCTTCCACAGGGTACATATTGACCCATTTGCCGATAAAATAGCCGGTGAGAATCATCGCGACGATAACAGTAGCGCAAATGATAATATAAGGAATCGAAATTAGGGCAGCCACATCCTCCAGCGGAATGTACAGCATGCCAAGGCCCACCATGAGCGGCCAAGTCAATGTCCCGGAGACTAATTTGTAGAGCTGATAAGCACCCTGCTCAATTTTGGCCGGCAGCAGCTTCAATACTTTCAGCAGTGCGGCTGTAAAGATCATCAGGATCGGACCCGGAATGCCGATGAATGGCGACAGCAAGTGTCCCGTAATGAATAATCCGCAGGCGAACAGCAGCCCAGCGCCCATCAGCAGGAAGTCCGGTTTTTCACTGTCATAGGTGCTTCCGCTCAACTTCTGGCCATCTTTCGATTTCACCAAGACGCCGTTGCCGGTAATTGACGGATTTTTATCGGCCATTTTCTTGAGCAGCCCCGCACCGATAATCGCGAACACATTGCCGATCACCGCCGCCGGAATCATTTGGGCCACATAGGAACCGGATTCGCCGCCGAGAATCTGCGAGAATGCAATGGACAGCGGGAGGATTCCTTCCCCGACACCGCCACCTATAATAGGTACGATAATGTAGAACAAGGTGCGGTGCGCGCTGTAGCCGAGCAGCATGCCGACGCCTAGACCCGCGCCTACCGCAACAATGGTTCCAGCCATCATCGGGATAAAGATGCGGATGAAACCGCTGATTAATGTAGTGCGGTTCATACCAGTAATACTTCCGGCCACCAGAATTGAGATATACAGATAGAGAAAGTTCGACGTCTTCATCAGCGTGTTGACCGATTCGATAACCGAAGCGTCAAGCACATTCCAGAACACCAGAAACGATGGAATCATTAACGAGAGGATTGCCGGGCCTCCGATATTTTTCAGAACCGGAAGCTTGAAACCAAGATCACTGAGCAGCACACCCATAACGATAATCACCGCAAATCCGCCGATCATATCGTTTGGTAGTTCACCGAGTACAGATGCCGCAAATATGATGAGTGCAAATACCACATACAGCGGAAGCGGAATGACACCCACTTTTAAATGCATGACCCGCTGTGCAAAGCCTTGTTTTCCTTGTTTCAGTACATGCTGCTCATCCGGTACTGCAAGTGACGGTTGAATTGCTTTTTGCATGTTATCCTTACCTCCTTAACTCTTTTACAAATTCATCATAGCGCCTTTGAAAGCGCTTTTGTTTTTGTGTAAATAATGAAGAGGTTTTGTAAATTATTAAAGTAAGCGCTGTCAAAAGTAAGGGCTGAAGGCTGTAAAATGCTTGAAATACAACTATAGCCCAGGCGTAATGCCAGGTGAATAATCGGCAAAAAAAAGAAGCCCCGCTGCGATTTCGCAGCAGGAGCTTCCGATCCTGTCAAATGTATTGGGCTATCAGCGTTTTGCCATTGGGGGCGATCCTGTATTTCTGTACCGGCCTGCCCACGCTCCCATAGACAAGATCCATTTCCAGCACCCCCATCTCCGTCAGCCCGACCAGATACTTACCGGCAGAAACCCGGGAAATTCCTGATACAGCCGAAATGTCCTCCGCAGAAAAAAGCTCGCAATCGCAGTTCTCTACCGCTCTCCAGATAGTCTGCAGTGTCTGACGGGTGAATCCCTTGGCCAGCTCCTGTGAAGCTGTCCGTTCCTGCTTGAATCTGGACAGCTTGTCCAGCTCAGACTGGTTCAGCCGTTCCTGGGTGCGGAACAACCGGTTCTGCTCCTTATATCCGTTCAGCGCTGCCCGGAATCTGGAGAACTCGAACGGTTTAATCAAATAGTCCACAGCTCCGTTTTGCAGAGCTTCCTGGATGCTTTCCTTGTCGCTTGCCGCCGAAATGACGATGACATCAATCCTTAAGCCTCTCCGCCGAATCTCGGACAGTAGCTCCAGCCCGTTGCTCTCTTTCATGTAAATATCCAGCAGAATCAGGTCATAGACATTCTCCCTCAGCATGTCCAGTACCTCCTCCGCAGAGCTGGCCCAGCCTTCGGCGCGGAATCCTTCAACCTGCTGCAAGTAAAATTTATTCATCTCCGAAACCATTGGATCATCTTCAACAATAAGTACTTTTATCATAGTTAGTTATCATCACTCTTCACAATATAGGGTAACTGCACAGTAAACTCGGTTCCTTGACCTTCCCGGCTCTCATAGTGAATCGTCCCCTCCAGCTTTGCCACACTCCGGTGCACCAGATACAACCCGATACCCCGGTCCTTGCCTTTGGTAGAATAGCCCTGTTCATACAGGTGATCTCCATTTCCGATAGATATACCTGTACCATTGTCGCTAACCTTGAGTGTAAGCAGATTGTCCTCATGCCGGAATCCAATCTCTATCAGCTTGTTATCTGTACCTTGTACAGCCTCCAGGGCATTATCCAGCAGATTGCCGGCAATAGTGACCAGCTCCCGGGATACTTCGTGATCGGCAGATTCGGGCAGCACACCGTCGTCCAGAATGACCAAACGTACATCTGCCTCCCTGATCCTGCTGAGCTTGCCCAGCAGAAATCCGACCATAACCGGGTCTTTGACCAGTCTGACCACGGAGTCCGCCTCTGTCCGGATACTCTGCACAATATCTGTCAGATATTCTTCCAGCCGGTCGTAGCTGCGCATATTGGTCAGGCCCATGATCACGTGCAGCTTGTTCTTAAATTCATGAGTCTGGGCACGCAGCGCCTCCGCATACAGTGATATCCCCGAAAGCCGCTCCATCAGTAGACTGACTTCGGTCTTGTCCCGAAAAGTGGCAATGGCTCCTTCGATGATTCCGTTCACCCTTACCGGAACCACATTCACCAGCAGCGTGATGCCGCTCTGCTCCACTTCCTTATCCAGCAAAGGCTCACCGTTATCCAGCACTTTCTCCATCCGCAGGAGAGGCCAGAATTGATCCACCTTCGTGTTAAGCGGGTCCTGGCTTATTCCGACGCTGCCCATCAACCTTCGTGCCTCAGCATTAACTAAGGTGATACGGGATTCTTTGTCTACTGCCAATATCCCTTCCTTGGTGGATTGAAGCATGGCGCTCCGCTCCTCCAGCAATTTAGCGATTTCCCCCGGCTCCATACCGAACATCATCCGCTTGATTTTGCGTGCCAGCAGCACAGCCCCGGCGATACCTATAAGTCCGCCAACCAATATACCCGAGTAGATGATCCAATGATTCTGCTTTACGGCTGACTGGACGCTGCCGAGCGATATTCCCACGGCCACTGCACCGATCAGCTTGCGATCTGGTCCGAATACAGGCGAAAACGCTCTCACGGAATAGCCCAATGAACCTTGAGCAACGGATATTTTCTCCTTGCCATGCAATGCATCCGTCTCATCCCCTCCCATGAAATGCTTGCCGATCAGAGCAGCATCGGGGTGGGAACGGCGAATCCCCTGCATGTCCATAATAACCACAAACTGGACGTTATTAATGGCGCTAATTTCGGTTGCGTAATCCTGAATGCTGCCGGAATCCGCATTTCCCATCAGACCGTCAATAACAACCGGCGTGCGCGAAACGGTGCGGGCAATGGTGATGGCCTTGTTCTCCAGCGATTCCTGGGCTTGCCGGGAGAACTTCATACCAAACATCATATACACGATCAGCAGGACGAGGACGACGATCAAGCAGATCATCAGGGTGATTGTTGTCTGAAGGCGCAATCTCATTTTTCCAATTCTCACAGTGCTCCACCTTCAAGAAATTTTTCTAGATTATAACGCAAAAGCTCTGATAGCGCGATAGTCCAAGTTCTAAAATCTATTAGGATCATCTCACTTGAATGAATATTTTCATAGAATATCCACATAAAGCAATGATTGCATGATCGGCGCATGGATGTAACCACCACGGCGCTTAACCTAGTCTGTTGGATTAATCACATGACGGGTCAGCCTGTTATCTAGAATCGAATACCAGCAATCATCTAGCCCATATCATTCAGTTATTCAAGCCGGAGCAATCAGTAAATGCTTATGTAGTGGAAGGTTCCGATTTTTATTTTACGAAAGAGTTAAATCGAGACTATAACTTCATCGTCGTTGACTGCGGAATGCTTAGAGAGAAAATAATACAAAAGGACTTTATGCATGCAGACATTCGCTTGCTCTACAGCTCAGAAATGCCCTACAAATTGGTAGGATTCTACCGAGCTACGGAACGCTGTATGGATCTTTCTATAAAAGCATTACGAATGTTTGTACCGGAAAATATTAAGCCCTAACTCTTAAAGACGATAAGTCAGGACATCATTTATTGTAACAGCACTCATGATCTGTTTGTTGCACATACGAATGGAGATATTTTTAGAACATTACTAAATTCAAAAATTAAGAACTGACAAAAACAAGATCAAAACTAATGAATTATAATTCCCTCTACCATTTCTTTAATTATCTTTCTCAAAAAAACAACCCTTTATCCCCATAAGCATAGTATAATAGGCATAATTTCTCCTCAACCTGCTATTTCGCAGTATATTGACCAATATTGGCGCCGTCGGCTCCTCTCTCTGCTCCTAAGCTTAACCCTCATTTCCTTCGTATCATTACTGCTGCGACCTACCATAGATACACTTACTTATTTGGCACTCATTTGTTCCGGGGGCCTGTTTTCGGCTAAACTGATTGCATTTTTTACTTACTCCAATCAGCTTCGCAAGAGCTGGAGAACAGTGAGAGAAGGTACCGCTCTCTGCATATGCTTCAAGAAGCCATTTTCCAGTCATCTGTAAGCACGATAATCACTGTTTTTGATCCTAAAGGAAGAATTACTCATATGAACAAGGCTGCGGAAACGATTCTTGGGTATCAAGCAGAAAATCTAATCGGCCGGGAAACACCTCTGATTTTTCATGACCCTGTGGAAGTGGCTGCCTATGACGAAGAGTTGTCCATTATAAATGGCAAACGACGCGTTCTTTTATTGTGCGATGGAAGAGCCCTCGGAGGGACGTGAATGGTCGTATATCCGAAAAGACAGCTCCCGCTTGACGATTTCGCTTATCGTTTCACCGCTTTGGTTGGACGGAGAAATTACCGGCTTCATAGGTACGGCCACAGATATTACAGAGAGGAGAAAACTGGAGAACACGCTGCAGCAGCTGTCCTTATAGGATGGGCTTACAGGGTCGTCATGAAGCCAATCAATCCGGGTTTCCACTCATTAGCCTGTCCCAGTCTTCTCCGTTCTGATATCACCACACGAATCAACTACAATGGTTTCAATAACTTCTTAAACTTTCATTCCTTTACTCCTCCATCAGATGATATATTCAATTATTTTGCCGTTATTATCGGAGTAAGAGATGGTCGACCGCATGGTCTGGAGATCAACGAACAGGTCACAGCGTTTGTCCTCATTCTCCCAACGCAGTCGCACTTCCTCTTTAGACGAATCCAGAACTGTGAACAGCCCGTTAAACGCCTCATAATCGTTGCGGAATCGGATCAATTTCAAAAGCCTCTGTACTACTTCAGTTTGCAGAGACTTTTCTATCTCTTCCAGCGTGTAGTTATGGCGATTAATTTCACGACCCTCGCCTGTTTCTCTTACTCGCTCCTCGTCGTTCTCTCCGGCTAGCAACCCGACGTAATAAACCTGAGGAATGCCAGGTGTAAAAAATTGGATTGCCCTCGCAGCTAAATAGACGTCATCTTCGCGGTTCAGTACCGAGTAAAACGAGCATCGGATCTGATGAACATCGAAGCCATCTTCACCTTTATGGTCAACGGACAGGATTAAGCTGAGGTTCGAACCTCTCTCCAGACAGATGTCAACGAGTTTTCTGGCCTCTTGGGTATTAATCAGGTCGTCCAAATCCGGTGTGATTGGGATACCGTCGTGGCAATCAAGCATTGTGAACTGCTTGGCAGGGCGATTACGCAGATAGTCGATAAGAGCTTCACTGGATCTGTTGACCAAAGTATCGAGAATTCGGTATGGCAGAATAAAATCATAGATCCAATAACCATGTTCAGCCCGGTATAGCTTGTAAGCGTCTAGGTCGATTCGGGAACCCAGGCCATGATTCTGGCAATATCACCGGTAGTTTTATTCACGCCCGATGATTTGCTCATTGTTGCTCCGTTTCCTGGATTCGGCCCGATTTCAATGCCTCATGCTCCATATGAAATTTAATTAAACGAAAAAATATCCGATTACAGGACCCATAAAAATAACCAAATATATAAGTGTAATCCATGGCTGATAATGAATATAGAATTCTTTGAAAGAAAGACTCCAAGGGTGCTTAATGACCACCCAGCCCAAAACATCAAATATAATGCAAACTCCGGCCCATATTGCCCCCGTAATAAGGGCTTCTTCAAGGTTGGGTACAGATAACCCCCGCATATATAGCCAACCAAATATAGAAAACAGAATGACATTATAAAGAGGATGCCAAGGCTTTGTTTTTTCATATCCCTCCCCCATGCCTTTTTCGTCCATTGGACTCATTTTTAACACATAAATATTAAATACGGTATGTAAAACTCCAATAATAGTCACTATAAAATAGCAAATCCATAACCATAACATCGACATTGCAAAATCCTGCATAACTACCTCCTTTTATTCAATGAGACATCTTCTGAACTACTCACCACCTTTTAGCACCCAGCGCCAATGCAATTGCTGCTTTTCCGGCTATGGAAATGAGACCATTCAAAACCGAGGTGTTGTTTGAATTGAAAACATCATATCTGACTCCGCTCAAGTTTGTGCTTGATAATACGATGGCTATTATGCTTCCAGCCGGACTGTATCCAACCTGGTAACTCTTATAAATATGCGCTTGCATTGGATCTGATGAATTCAAATCATTGTACACGCCCTTTTCTCGGAACCGAAAGAAACGAGTACGAAAAGGAAAAATTGCATATTGTTGGCATCCGCTCCTTTGACGGAAACGAGGTAAAGAGGCTGCCGTTATAAAACCAGAATGAACCGGCGTTAGCAAAATACCAGCAAACCCGCTTAAAAACAAACAAGGGTTCCAGCTCAAATGAGCTGAAACCCTTGTTTTACTAGTGCCGAGGACGGGGGTCGAACCCGTACGGTACTCACGTACCGCAGGATTTTAAGTCCTGTGCGTCTGCCTGTTCCGCCACCCCGGCATATTATGTGTTGAAGCTTCATACGTTGTTTACGTATAACGCGACAAGAAATATAATATCATGAATATCGATAACGCGCAATCCCTTTTCGAAAAATTATTTATCACATTAAAAATAACCCGTTCCAGCGTGTGCCGACACGGGTTATTAGGCATGTCGATTATCTGCGTTCGTCACTTCTGCTTCTCATTCCGACGAGGCCCAAGAGTCCAAACAATCCGAGCCAGCCCCAATTAGATCCTCTGCTGGTTGTCGCAGTATTCGTAGTTGTGCTGGTTGCCCGATATCTACCGTCCGTTTTAGTGTTGGATAGTGGAGATACCGTATTTCTGTTGTAGTTATCCCGGGTGTAGTTTTCATTGTAGTTATTGGTGTTATAGGAGTTTGGCCTATAATTTTCCCCTGTGCGAATCTTATCTTTCATAATGCTCTCATGCTGATTCATCGTTCCCGTGGTGCCGTTCATTAGATTGCCTTCCGTATTCATCATCCGAGTGTTATTCACGGTACCATCCATGCCCGTATTCGCATTTGGGATACCGCCTAAAGCTGCTGACCCGATTGGATTAGATGCGTAACTAGCTCCCATTACACTCATCGACAGTACAGTGCAGCACGCAAGGCTTGTTATCAGCTTGTTCATAGCGTTATGCCTCCCTTTATGGTTAGGTTATCATTGATAATTTCCCCTTGGGTGGCACGGTCTATACATGAATTCCTCTACTCTTTTACCACATTCACCGTCTTGCTCGCAGCATCATACGTAACCTTTGCTCCAAGCGCCTCAGCCAGAGCCCGCACGGGTACGTAAGTTATGCCAGTATCTAAAACGCCATCAGTAAGTTTACTGCCGTTTAAGGTTATCGTCACTTTAACGTCTTTATTCACCTGCTCATCCTCCCCGGTAATTCTTTTTAAAGCTTCATTGACCTGATCCGTCGTAGGACGCTTACCTGCCCGAAGTTGATTTGTGGTTAAGCCGAAGGCCATCTGCAGATGGGGATAATCTTTAAAAGACGTCCAGTCCCCTCCCCATTCTAATCCGAGCCGCTTGGCCACCTGTACAACCTCTTGCCAGTCCTCTATCTTATCTTTATTACCATCACGGTTCATATTCCAGGAAAGACTCTTGCCATCCGGCAGCAAAAGCGCAAAGTCAAACGCAAGGCCATAATTGTGATAGCTGGTTCCACCTTTGGCGTTGGTAACTATAGGTCCGGGCTTACTTCTTCCCTGCGCATACAATGCATTTTGTTCAGCAATCGACCGTAATCCCTGAGTAATAACGATAGGTACTCCTTTGGCATAGCTTTGCTGAATCAAAGCATTCGCCCCTGCGGCTAAGACAGGATGAAGCCCGACAAGACGCGCCGCCGATTTATCCCTCACTTGATCCAAAGTCAGCATAGAATCACCCCTTGGTATAATCAATGATCCCGCTTCCCCATTTGCTTGTACTAGTACCCCTGCCTGCATCTGCATACAAGCATAAACGCCTTCAGCGTCCCTATAAGGACGGTAAGCGTTTATGCGAGAAATATAAGGATAATGTATAGCGTGAAACTTATACTTTCTTATATTTTAAAAAAAAGACCCCGGTATCCCCGAGATCTAACCTGAAAAGTACCTATTCACGGCTTCCACACCTTTGGATCATTTCCACAAAAAAGGGCAAAATATTAACGAAAGGTGGGAGATCATATGGACATTCATAGCGATAGCTATAAAGTTGCAGCACTGAGCGAGCAGGATGAAGCACTCGAAATTATTCGGAATGCCGAAGCTTCCATTGCACATCTGACTGGCAACCCAACGGTGACCCTAATTGCTTATGAAAAAAGTGAAGGCAGCGGTTCTCAGCATTAGACGATGTAAACCTCAACGATGTCATCTACATTAATCCACTTCCATTCCTCCGCCCACTGCAGCTTAAACTCACGCGAGTGGGTGTGAATGGAAGTCACAAATGTTGTATTCTCAAAGGGATCAAACAGCACAATAGTTACGCGCACATGACTCCGTAATGATAAGGCCAGTGTACATTCGATTTCCTCCATCTTTTGCTCATCCAGAATAGGCTTGATGCGGCGCAGCGTCTCCCGTTCATCCCTAATAATCCTTACCTTGTGCTCCGGCAGCATCATGCGACTACTTTCCCACAGTCCGTTTTTCTCCAGCTTTTTGCCCATGGTAACCCCTCCTTAATTCTATACTTATTCCGTTATACACGAACGTATGTTTGTATTATATCCACACCTTCGCTGAATAATCAATAATTAGGAAAAAGATACCACTTTTAAACCTTCCTCTTTATCTAAAAGTTGTATAATAATGTATGTCTGATCGAGAGGAGCTTTCCACTTAAAAAAAACCTCTACTTAGGTTCAAAATCACATCAAAAAGACGCTGACAGTTGAACTGTACAGCGCCTAAATTGCGATCTATTCTTGAACCTTCTTCGACTCAGCAATGTTCTGACCATTAGCATCAATGAGCCCAGTTGCTTCCCTTGCCTCATTGAGCTTGGAAATACCGTATAGCATCGCTAGATCAGCGTTCTGATTCAATTCCTCAAACTGCTCAGCGGTGACTTCTGTAGAATCAGCACCTTGAGAGGCTTGTTCTTTTAAAGAATAAGCACTTTGAAAAGCGATTTTAGACTCATCAAGCAGCTTACGAATGTCTTCGGGCAAGCTAGAGGAAATCTTCACCTTCTCAGCCTGATTGGATAGGTCTGTTGAGGTCTTCTGGAATTCGTTAATCTTCTTCTCTAGCTGCCTGTCCGAAAGTTCTCCTGCTGAATAAGATGCAATGGCTTCGTTGAACTCCGCTAAAGATGATTTTCCTAATTCCTCAAGTTTGGACATTTCATTGTAGAAGTTTTGCACGGTCTCCTGCACTTCTTCTTCTGAGGCAGGCGCCGATGAAGTTGAATTATTATTGCTGCAGGCGCTAAGGATGACAGACAACATTAGCGTTCCTATTAGTAAGACTTTTTTCATTATTTATCCCTCCACTTAACAGAATAATGTCGGTTTGTGTAAAGCGCAAATGAAATTTATGTAAATTGACTATTATGTTATAATTATTTCAATTGTAATCAGGGAAGGAGAGTATTTATGCCTTATTGCACAACCTGCGGATCAGAATATAAGCAGGGCGCTAAATTTTGTGGAGAATGCGGATCTAGCATTGACGGCACCGCTCCAGTGACCGCCCGTCGTCCATCAGTAAATCCTAACGCTACTCAGGAAGTCGTACTCTGGAAAGGCAAACCTGCCAGCATCTCAGATCGCCTCAAAGGAATCGTACGCCTAAACACGACTACGTACACTATTACAAGCCAGCGCATTATGGTAAAGACCGGACTTATCGGTAAAAATGTCGAAGAAATCGAATTGCTTCGTGTACGCGATTTATCCGTAGCACAATCTGTCATGGATCGGATGCTCGGCATCGGTACTTTAACTGTATTTTCTGATGATGCCTCAGCGCCTCAGCTTCTTTTTCGAAAAATCCATGATGCCCAAACCGTCAAAGATCTTCTGCGCAAAGCCTTTCGTGACGAGAAGATCGCCAACAACATTAGCTACCGCGAACAAATCTAAGACGGTTTTCACGTGAAAAGATAATTCTTATGATTACGCAAGAAGAAACCACGTTGTCGTCCTTTAAAGACGACAACTGTTTCTCGTAGAAATATAAGGATATTATAGTTGTGTAGCATATAAATTCTTATATTTAAAAAAAGCCCCGAAATTCGGGGCTTTCAGAGTGTCGAGAAACCCAGGTCATTTTACGACCGCGGGTTTCTTTTTAGGTTCTGGCATAAGTAGAATCGGAAAAGGGAGGGGGTTACCCCCTCTGTTCCAGGCGATCCAGGTGGATCGCCATCTTCTTCATGTTCTGCACGGCTGCCGTCATCAGTGCCTGTTCTCTGACATTCGGAAGTCCGCGCAACCGGCAATAGCGAAACCCATGGAGCTCTTTAGCATCCGCGAAGCTTCGCTCAATCGTCTCTTTTCGTTTGCGGTACAGTTGCTTGCCCGACTTACTGAGTCGGTTATTCCGCACCCATTCCTTGCTGTCCTCCCAGACGTGCCGGGTCACCACCTTTCGGTGATTTCGGGACTGAGTGCATTGGTCCAGCAATGGGCAACTCTTACAATGGTCCGGATCAGAAGCATACTGCCGGTAACCCTTTCGGTCTGTGGTCCGGTAATTCAGTTCATGACTGGCTGGACAAACATACAAATTTCGCTCGGCATCAAAGGTGAACTTCCATTTCGGAAACAATCCTTGCTTGGGATGAAATCTCCGGTGTGCAATCACCGCAAAAATCTTTCGGCTTTGTAATCCTCGACAAATCGGTGTGGTTAAGTAACCTGAATCGAGCGCAACGGCTTCAATCTTAAATCCAAAACGTTCTTGCTGACGGTCTAAACGCGACAAATATGGCACGGAATCATGAACATTGCCGGGCGTTACATGTACATCGGTAATGAGATTGTATTTGGTATCTACGGTACGGTGATCTAGATAAAAGAAGCCCTCCGGTTTGCCATCCCGGATCATATATCCACTATCTGGGTCGGTCTTGCTCACTTTAATCTCTTTCTCCTCGTTCACTTCCTCTCTTGGTTTCAGGGCTTTTTTCCATGCTCTTTCCGGTCTTCGGCCACAGCAGCGTTGAGTTCATTCACGTAATCTTTGGTGTTCTGCAGTACTTGTTGTTTGGTGTACTGGTGTTTATTCGCATTTGCTTTTACATGGGTTGAGTCGGTCACGAGAACCCGTCCACCGACCATCCGGTGCGAAATAGCCTGAAGAACAATCTCATCGAAAATGTCCTGAAAAATGTTCGTATCTTTAAATCGGGTTCGCCGGTTCCAACTAATAGTCGTATGGTCTGGAACCTTGTCGGTTAATCCCAGTCCTAAAAACCAGCGGTACGCCAAATTGGTTTGGATCTCTCGCTCCAATTGACGTTCGGAACGAATGCCGTAAAAGTATCCAAGAAAAATCATCTTAAATAAGATAACTGGATCAACAGCAGGACGTCCGTTATCTGCGCAGTACAACGGCCTAACTTTTTCATCGATAAAGGAAAAATCAATATACTTATCTACTTTTCGTAGCAAATGATCTTGAGGAACTAAATCTTCGATAGAGACAAACTCGTACGCTTGTTGTTTTTCTCGGTTGGAACGCAACATACAAATCACCATCCGTTCTATAAATAGTTACCTATATTATACAACATTAACGCGGTGTCGTGTAAAATTATTAAGACATAAAGAAGGCTGTCGAGACTTTCTCGACAGCCTGAAAGCCCCGAAATTCGGGGCTTTTTTACTTGCGCTTCGACGCTCGAAGCAGAAATCCTTTTAAGGAAGATAGAACGCTCCTGCTGGGATAATCCCCTTTGGCTGACTAGGACTTTCCCACTGCAATACAACCCGTTTTCGAAGGTTGCGCTGCTCCATCCACCCTCACATCCTTTTAACCTTTTTAAGTTATAGTATAGAGAAGGTTGGGAACGAACTCAGCGAATGGACAAGAACTTGTAAATTAATTTAGAGCTGTATATTATCTCGTATATCTGAGCGGCAGTAATTCAGTAATATCATATTTAGCTAACCGACCATCCTCGGATACAATAACCTTGCAGTCTTTTCCGTAATCAGCAATTAACTCACGGCACATACCGCAGGGAGAGACTACTTTAATCTCTCTTTCCTCACTATCTGGGTCAGAATGCCTTACCGCAACAATCGTATCAAATTCCTTGTAGCCTTCGGATATCGCTTTTCCAATGACCATCGCTTCTGCACAGACTGTTATCCGCCCCATGCTAGCTTCTACATGTACCGCTGTAAAGATCTCCCCCGTCTTAGTACGGAGCGCCGCTCCTACATGGTGTCTTTCCCATTCATAACGTCTAGTAATAATATCTTTAGCAGAGGCTATAAGCGTCTGATCTTCTATTGTAATCAAATACTCCATATACAATTCCGTCCTCCTCTTATTTTTTCTAAGTATATTAAATCGCACTACATTATGATATAAGATATACTATTTTAAGTTCCAAAAAAGGAGGAGCAGATTTGAAAATACAGAAATTTATCACCAGTCTCATCATTGTTGTGTTACTTGCCTTGAGCGGTTACTGGTTTGAACAGAACGGAGACCCGGCAGCCCCCTCGTCTACATCCGATTCAGAAGTTGTTCAGCTGACCTTCCCATCGGATCGTTATCCTGAGACCGCCAAGCATATTCAGGATGCGATTGCCAAAGGGGAATCCGCCACGTGCACCATTAACCGTGAGCAGGCTGAAGAGAACCGCAAAGAATCCTTAAAAGGGATCCCCACCAAAAAAGGGTACGACCGCGATGAATGGCCAATGGCCATGTGTGATGAAGGCGGCAAAGGTGCCGACATTGAATACATAACCCCCAAAGATAACCGCGGTGCAGGAAGCTGGGTTGGTAATCAGCTAGAAGTTTATGCGGATGGAACCCGCGTAGAATTTATGTTCAAATAATAACTCGGCTGACAAATGAGAACTATGCTTCAAAAGAAAAGCCCCATCCGGCATACGCCGGATGGGGCTACAATGTGCATTAGCTAGCTTAGAAAAAGCAAGCTTTAGTGATGATAACCAGCAAGATAAAGAGTACCAGAATAGCTCCTGTTGAAGTAAAAGGACTACATACCGGACCTACTGATGCTGGACTTACTACAGGACCTACGTTACAACCACAATGTTCCATTCCCATGTTCAATTCCTCCTAATGATTAATGACTACAGCACAAGATATGTAAAAAGGAGATAAGCCGTTTGGGCGAATTGGCAAACAAATGCTATTCACCTAATGAATTGAATGGACAGGGTCGATAAACAGGATATACACGAAGGAGGTGCGATATGGATATAGCTGCATTATCAATGGCAATGAGTCAAGCATCCTTAGCTCAAAATGTTGGGATACAGGTCATGAATATTGCTAAAAATCAGGCGGAAACCCAGAGCCAAGCGATGGTGGAAATGCTAGGGAAAAGCGTCGCTCCTAATTTAGGAAAAACACTTGATATTAGTGTTTAATTGCTTTATGCTAAGGACATATAAGAACACTAGTTCTTATATGTCCTTTTTCTTTATACTTTTTGCTCTACATAGCCCTTCGGGCTTTTCTTTTGTACATTTATGCGAACATACGATCCTATAACTTAATGTGGATGAGGTGAATGAGATGATAAACATAAAATCATATTATCAAATGACTGCGCTGGAGAAGTGGACGGAAGATTTATACAAGCGCTTGAACCTTAATCATCCTTCGCAAATTTCGATTGCTTATATTGCAGAGCGTCTTAATATTTGGGTTCATTATTTGGATGTAAGAAGCAAGAGCATTGAAGCGTCTGCAGGGATGTACAGCATGTTTATCGACAACCGGCTTCCAGCTAGTCTGCAGCGGCTGGAATTTCTCCATGAGCTCTGTCACCTGCTCCGCCATGGTAACAATCATACATTGATGCCAGAGCATTTTACGCGGGCACAGGAGGATGAATCCGAGCGTTTTATTCTATACGCAGCTATGCCATACTCCATGATCTCCCGCATGACATTACCTGAACAACGGGAAGAAGCTATCACCTATCTTGCAGCAGAATTTCAAGTTCCTAGCGAGCTCGCTTTGCAACGGATTGATCAAATCCAGAGACGTGTATTTCAGGGGCAATTATTGGCCGTGATGGGAAGAAACGAAGAGCGATTAACACATATTCAATAATGACTGCGGGGATAATAAGCTTAGTCGCAATGAAGGTCCATTAATAATTATGGTGGAATTTCTCGTAAGGGGGAACGATATGGAAGCCATTAAAGTAATTGAATTATTGATGACTCATCCAGATTATAACGTAGATGCAGTTCACCCCGAAATTCCGGATTTTGTTGGGATTGAATCGATTGAAGTGGATCATGAAACGGGGACCTTCTCCATTTTATTGCAAGAACCCAAAGACGACTGAAGAAGGATCATTTTATTGGCAAGTCCATAATAAAAAGGCAGCAAGTATAGTAACCCAGGCAATTCTTTACCTACGCCATACACCTATAACCCCCCAAATAATAAACCATAAGATTCTCAGACCTGGCAACTTCGGATTAGTATGATTCTCCAATTGCTTAATTCGCTGCTCCAGCTCCTGTATTTTTTCTTCTTGTTGCGTCATCTTCTTTCCTCCCTTCTAATGTGTAAATTACAAGATACAATAGAAATGACATACCAGTCACAATATATTATCTTGTAATATATACATTTTATCTAAATGGAGGAAATTAATGAAGAAAAGAACAAAACTATTTTTTGTTACCCTCATTATAGTATATGGAGTTGCTTCCTTAGCGCTTTACGCCTTCCGAAATCATATGAACAATGAAGTTATTCATTATTTGGTAGATACGAAAGATTATAAGAATGAAGATCTTTATAAAGTATACACCCAGATTAGTAAGGCTCCCGTAGTAAGTACAACGGTTATTTTTGCAGATGAACCTAACGCAAGATACTTTTATCGAAAAGAAAAGGATCGGATTTATCAATATAGCATGGCACCTGTAAAAGGTACTGATCCTAACTATACATATAAACATATTGAGGAGAGTCTCCCGTGAAGGAGGACACTCTATTAATAGACGCGGTTGCCCCAGCAGTCATGATTATGCTGTTGGGGTGACCGCGTTTTTTGTACCTTACATCTTGATCTAAACGCAAACGAGTCTTCTCAGGAACAAAATGTGACCAAATACCGTCCTAAATGGTGTTATAGGTAAAGGGGGCATAGAATCATGCAGCGATCCATGACCCAGCCGGGAAATCATGTGATAAAGAGTTACGAAATCTACGCAGATATGCTGTTCCGGATTGCCTTGGTCCATTTAGGCAGCCGCCAAGATGCCGAAGAAGCCACTCAGGATACCTTCATCAAGTTGATAGAAAAAGCGCCAAAGTTCAAAGACGCTGAACATCAGAAAGCATGGCTGATCCGGGTAATCACCAATCATTGTAAAACACTATTGGGCAGAGGCTGGCGTAAGCGCGAGGTTAAGCTGGAAAGTGTTGAACCCATTGCAGTAGACAGCCCCGAAGATTTGGCTCTACTGCAGTTAGTTATGGCGATGCCCATGAAGTATAAAACCGTAATCCATCTTTATTATTACGAGGACTATCCCATCCAGGAAATCAGCAAGATTCTGCAGATTAGTCAGTCTGCCGTGAAGATGAGACTTCAGCGGGGGCGGCAACTGTTAAAACTGGAGCTGGAAGGAGTGGAATCACAATGAAAGAAGATCAGTTTCGAAAATTATACAAGAAAGCGGTGGATTCTATGAAGCCAGGTGAAGAGATGAAAAATGAATTGATCGACAAACTGGAGCAACAGCAGGAGCTGAAACGTCCACGCAAGACGGTTTATATCGCGGCAAGTATCATGCTTGCCGCCGGAATCGGCTTGGCTGCGCCTAATATATGGCAGCAGTTAAACGGCCAGAGTACCCAAGGGCAGATTGCCCAGGTAACTCCGGGCCCAAGCGAACCGGGCAATTCTGGTACAAATGCGTCCGGAAGCATTGTCATTCCCAAGCTGGAACTGCCGGATACCAAGTCTGGCGTTATGGCAGATATGATCGCCTTGGTCGTGTATAAAGATAATATTTATACACAGTCTGCGACTCGCATAGACGCCGCCGACGCTGCCGCCCTGCGCGGTGAGAAGCTGGGACGGACTACAGGCGGCATCGATGAATGGAGCGGCAAAGACAAGTACATTGAGTTAGCTTCTAACATCGGTGAGACGGATATCTATTCCGTGAAGGGATATGATTCCGATTTGCTGATTATGTCCTATTCTGAAATCAACGGCGAGGTATTCGCCGAACTGTATGAGCATACGAACGGCATCACTATAAACAGCGGCGCCGATCTATTTGGCAAGCTAAATCTTGAAGGCCGCATTACTTCAGCACAGTGGGAAAGTTTCTACAGTTGGAACAACGGGCAGCAGCAGTACACACCGCTCGCTGACGGAGAGGCGCTTAGCAGCTTTCTGACGGCACTCCAAACAGCCAAACCGCTGGCAGCAGAGCCTCTTATCAAGCAAGGCATCTACGATAGCGAAGACCGCAAGATCCTCTATCTCCAACTGAAAGACAACGCCCGGGTAGAGCTGACGTTGTTCGGTCAAGGGCTTGTACGCTACGGTCAGGCGCCGGTATTCTTCGAGGTCGAGTCCGGGGCATTCCAGAAGCTGTGGGACAGTATGAATCCGTAGTAATGTTGGTCGGAACCAGTTTACTCCTTCTCTAAATGAGAAAGGAAGCCTGCTTTGAAGTGCCCCCTAACTCCTCTCCAGTTAGGGGAGATAGCCGTGATGCTCCGGCCAACGAGCAAATAGGCCGCGGTAGCCTCAACCGTAGCCAGTATAAAAAGCACCCTCGTATAATAGAGAGTGCTTTTTATGATCTATCTTTATCGTCCTTTTCCATTTCTGGAGGTAATGGTGGAAGTTGTTTCATCAGGTGATCAACAAATTCGTCATCGGTTTTACTAAAATCCGGGCTTAGTGGTATGTCATTGTATTCTGATAATCAAAGCATTCGACCTATGCTATTTTTACACATTGTAGCACGATCAGCGACATACTCATATATCATTTTTGTAGGCGATTGGAATAAATCCAAACGTAGCTGCTATACGACTAGGTATGACTCAGGCGATGTTCAATGAACTACTCACACTTACTCCCCATCATGCAGGAAGAAGCCATTGACAAAATAGAAGCGGAACTGAATAAATACGTTGAAAAATAACTCGAACCTGTGGATAAATAATTCCCGTTAGCAAATCCGTTAGCACGCTAGCAATTCTGACTTTTCCCTATCCTCTTCCTCTTCTACGGATGAGCCTATAGACAGCAAAAAACCCTTACAAAGTAAGGGTTTTTGATAAGTGGGCCCTGAGGGACTCGAACCCCCGACCAATCGGTTATGAGCCGACCGCTCTAACCAACTGATATAGGGAAAAGAGATAAATACATTAAACTCTATTCGTAAATGCTTGATTTAATAAGAAACCATGGTTATTAACTAAATCTAATTATATAGTATTCGTGACCAATTCCGTGACCATTAGCCCCTGGAGAAATCCGGGGTTTCTTTTATGTTTTTTTCAGCGCATCCGCAATTAATCTCTCCAATGGACTCGCCTTGAAATACTTATGTCCACACACTTTAGCCAACTGAGCTTGGGGAAAGGTTAAAATGTATATAATTTGGATTCCGTTTGCTTGATATCAGTACATTTTATATGTATGTGTTTATATTCATTATAAATAGTTCGTTTACAAATACGTTAGCAATTCTGCGAAGTGGTAAAGATCTATTTAATAAAAAAGAGTCGTTTAGGATAATCTCCTACGACTCTTTTTTATTAGCTTAAAAGCTTCATCTCACTAACCATTGTATCGGCAAAATTTTGTATTTGTGTTTTGTCATGAGCTTCAAACGTTTGAGTTTCTTCTTTTAAAATTTTCAATGCGATACTAATATTTTTAGTCATATCTTTTACATATATAAGAGTTGTTAAATCAATATCATTTGTATCGAATTTTTGTATCAGGTTTGATTTTTCCTTCATTTTATTAAAATTATAAGCCCATTCTTTTGCTAATAAAGTTGCTTGTTTACTACCACGATTTGTGTAGTCAAATGAGAAGGTTTTTATTACCTTGATACGATCATTGATCGTTCTATAAGCATAATCCAACTCAATTAATTCTGTTCCAATGTCAATCTTTAAATTCTTTTCTAAGTCTGCATTTGAGATTTTAGTACGAATCACTTTATTCATAATTGACTTGACTTCAATTTCAGTTAATCTATGATTTTTCTGAACTTCAAAATGAACATAAGTTTTATAAAGATTATGAAGGTCAGTTTCTAAATCTGATGATTTGAATAATTGAATTTTAGAGAACTGAAGCTGATTTACGTATATTGATGTAGCTTTTTCTAAATAATAAAAATCAGATGTATCTTTAAAGGAAGGACCTGAAACCGTGGAGTTTTTAGAAAAATCTTCTTTAACACCACTTAAAACAATTTTCAAAAAATTAACATCTATTTCATCATCAAATGTAGAGACTCTAGAGAAATTTGTAGTAATGATACAATCAATGAAATTTTCTTCAGGTGAATGCAGTACAACTCCAATATTAATAAATTCTTCTCTGTTTTCATCAGGTACATATCTAAGAACTGCGAACTTACAAATAGAATCCACGGTTAAGTCCCTCCTTTCCAATGAGGTAATAAAGGTTTTAGTATGTGCAAGGCATCATTTATTCTATGTAATCGATCACCTAAATATGAGTGCAGTGCCGTTTTATCATCCGAAGGAATCGTCCATTCATCCGGAATACCATTAATAGTATTCCACAAAAATGCATCTGTTATTCCAGACATCTTCCCCAAAATCGGATCAAAAGGGTTGTGCCCATTCACAAAAGGAACCAGTTTCCTAAATATATACCCATTCTGTGTAAAAGGTTCGAATCGAGAACCTATCCTTAGGTTCAACTGATTCGCATTCCATAGGCTACCAATTTCAAACACATGAGTGTGATCAATCACCACAAGTTGCATGTTTGATTGATCGAATATAAGGTTACCTCCATTGCAATCGCGATCGGTATTACAAATGAGCTGGTCAAATAAAATTATTTCGGGTATTACCCGGATGTTAGTTGCAGATTCGAGCATTTTAGAGTTAGCTATTTGAAAAGCTTTATTAATCTTCTTTGTTCCAAAATGAAGCCCTCCAGAAAGTTCTTCACCACATTCTATGTGATTACTGATAGTTGTTCCATAAAGTTTAATAAATTCTTTATCAATATTAATTAAAGTAGGATTTGCAAGGGGGAGTTTTAGCTGATCAGCTAATTTTGCACAAACGTACTCGTTAGCTAAAACTCTTGTCCCTTCTGGATTTTGTTTGAATTTTGTATAATATTGATTTCCATCATCGCAAAGTATTACATACGGTTTAGTTACTCCATTGTTTACTGGTTGCATTGGTCTAACAGCGTTTATGACATTCATCCGTCGGCCACCTACTCATATAAGACGTAGAAATATTACTATCTCTTCATTCTAGTTGTATAAAAGTATTTTACAAGAGAAATTTTATCCCTATTATAATCATTAGTTAATTTATCTCTATATAGTATACAGAAAGTACCCACACATTACGAGTGCGACCCACATTAGTTCCATAGGGTTCTATAAGGTCCTATATCAGTTTAGCAAAGCAACATAATCATTATAAAGTTCTATAGAGTTCTGTAAATAACTCCATGACGGTAGAAGAAATGGTAGAAGATAAATACCCTTCAAATGCATATATAGTAATCAACGTAGTAAATATTTCCTAAATCTGCTAAACTGATTTTGTAAAAATATCAGGAATAGTGGGGGTAACAATGGGGAAAAAGTTAAGTTTGTTGCTATTGGTAATGCTGTTTGTAATCAGCGGGTGTTCAAGTGATTCCGGCAGTTCTGTAAGTGCTGGCGATGTTATTACCAAATTTAAAGAGGCTGGATTAGAAGCAGAAGACGCAAGGGCGCTGACCAATGAGGATATGGGTATTGCTCCTATGGCCTTTGAAGAAGGGCAACGTTTCGTTTTGCCATCACTTGGTGAAGATGTTGGCGCGCGAGTTTTTGTTTTCAAAAAAACCAGTGATCTTGATGATTTAAAAAAGTATTATGATGAAATGGGAAAAGCCTCTGCAATGTTTTTTAGCCACACCTATGCAAAGGATAAGGTTCTACTTCAACTTCCAGGGAAACTTGAAGAAGAGCAAGTGAACAAATATAAGGAAGTTATGGACAAACTATAAAATCAAGCCCCGCTGATTAAACGGCGGGGCTTTTCATATTTCTAAACGTTTTGGAATTTAATATGTAGCAGCAATAATTTCGGACATCTCTATCCAATCCCAATCGTCATCTGACCATCGGAGCTTGATCCGCTTAAGCTTCCGATCCACCTGTATGACAATGTCTTTATAGAGCACTTCTTTATAGAGGTCAAATAGTTTTATCGTAACCGGTTCGTGGTCGGCCATGGAATGATACAGGGCTAGAACAATTAACTCCCATTCCCATTCCTGTTCATCCAGAACCGGCCTTTCCTTTTTCATTTGCTACTGCTCGTCTTGAATGATTCTGCGCTTATGTTCCGGTAAAATCATTCGACTTCCCTCCCATAGTCCATTAGATTCAAGTTTTCCAGCCATTCAAACTCCTCCTAGTACTTAGTCCAGTAGTCAATATTTCCGCCATCAATACCCCACTGTATATCCTGTGGCATTGACTCATGCCTTTTAAATCGTGGGTCAGGGCGTTCCCAGCCCTCTATTATGATCGCTGTCTCAGGCGGCATGTTTGGATTCCACTCGATATAGTTTTCCTGTACCAATTCCTGTAAAGCAGCTTTAATCGGTACCGGCATGCGTCCACTTAGCCGTTCTAACTCTGGTAAACCTGGCATATGAGCGTGATGATTTGCTGAGTGGGTCATGATCATAAGTAGCTTCCGTGCTGTATCACTAAGCATATCCACCCTCCAAAATAAGAACATTTGTTTGTATTATATGCGAACATTCGTTCTTTATTCAATGGATATATTTAGGTTGTCGCTTCTTATAAGTGAATCTTATATAATGTTTAAAACGCGTAGAGGTGTGAATATGAATAACAAAGAAAAAAGAGAACCTGTGACCATGAACGTTAAGGAAATAAGGCAAGAAATCCGGGCTGCCGTTTCAATGGGAGAACAAATCGTCGTCTTTATATCTCATACCCGCGAGCGAATTAAGGGAATCGCAGGACATTCGAATGATCCAAAGAGAGTGAAAATTACCACTGATGAAGGTCCAGTGTGGGTACCGATCAGTAATGTGGAGAGTGTGTCGAGGGTAATAAGGTTAAGGATCGAGGGCACTACTGAAGAATGAAAAAGAAGCCCACTAGCCGAAGCCAGTGGGCATAATGTCAAGCGTTTGAGAGTTTACTTTGTGATGTTAACTGTATTTGTTGCTGCGTCATATACAACTATAGCCCCTAGAGCCTCTGCTACAGCACGCGCAGGCGTAAAAGTAGTGCCGTTATCTAGCACTCCGTCAGCTACCTTTTTGCCGTTTACGTTGACTGTCACTTTTACATCTTTATTCACCGATGTCGCCTCCTTCTTCTTCAGACCAAAATACTTTGCAATCCCGATCACATGGCCATCAATTATTGCTTGGATAACCACATCTTTTTTAAGTTTGGCAGCATCGGTTGCCACATCCAAAAACAAATTCTCCGTGAGTACTGCTGGCATTTTACTCTCTCGTACCATGTGCAGGTTATCTGCCTTCTGCCCCCGATTAATTACGCCAACAGCAACCTTATTGAGTGTGTCCATAATCGCCATGTGCAGGACGTTTTGCAGTGCTGCCGATGCGGCTGAGGCTTTTGTATATCTAAACGTTTCAAAACCGCCAGAGCCACCACCAGCGTTACCATGGATTGAAACCAGGATATCAGCGCCTGCTTTGTTGGCTAGATTTGTGCGCTCCTTTAATTCCAGAAACACATCTGTGCTACGGGATAGCAATACCTGAACTCCATCATAATTTGCCTCAAGTCTCTTTTTAATCTCTAAAGCCGCTGACAGTACGATGTCTTTCTCTTTTAAACCGTTTGCGACAGCGCCCGGGTCTTTGCCACCATGTCCTGCATCGATCAAAACCTTCTTCATTATTCTTCACCACTTTTCTTTGCTTGCTTGACCAGTTGGTTACCATATACAGCCACAGCACCACATAGGATGCCTTGAATA
This sequence comes from Paenibacillus sp. FSL K6-0276, assembly GCF_037977235.1. Classification (NCBI taxonomy): domain Bacteria; kingdom Bacillati; phylum Bacillota; class Bacilli; order Caryophanales; family Paenibacillaceae; genus Paenibacillus; species Paenibacillus sp. FSL K6-0276. The sequence continues at coordinate 4,590,973 of NZ_CP150276.1, forward strand.
AAGCTTGTGATCACAAACCCTAGCATCAATACAGAAAATAGGATGGCGATCAGCGTAACGATATATACAATACTCCAGTCTGGTACTTTCGGCGTTTGTTTTAGTCCATAACCGATGATCCAACAAGCTACGACAACAACCATTAATTCAGGATTAATAAACTTCATAACTGCATTCCATTCCATAACACTTCACCCTCTCATTAAATTAGTTTTTATGGGGAAACCGATCTTTCATTTCACGAAGCTCTATGATGATGACATCATACTTCTCCGAAAACTTCTCTAGTAGATCCTGCAGTCGCCCTTCCCTCTCTTTATTCGCACGCATTACGTAGATTAGTAGCCAAACAAATAACACCGCGAACGGACCTTGTGTTAAAAAATATTTAAGTACATCCATTTCTGTCACGATTGCCCCTCCCCCCATCTATCTCCCCTTAATATAAATAGCCCCCGTAACAGCTACGAGGGCAAAATAAAAACGCCTACTATGCGGCGCTGGTTGTAATCTCTATAGCCTGTTCGGCTGTGATTTTTTTAGCCGTAACAAAAATCTGTACTTGCGCTGTCGTATATCGTCCAGCATCATAATATCTTTTAATAGTTGCAAACCAATCCATCTACAACACACCTCCTTCCACTAGACTTAGGAGTAAGGAAGCTTGGTCCTGCTCAGCCTGCTCCTGCTTCGCCTGTGTCTGCGCCAGCTCCAGCATCAGGGCAGCGTTGTCCTCTTGTAGTTGCTCGACTTCCGTTAGTTTAGGCGGCTTATTGGCTTCGGCTTCCTGGTAGGCTTCCCATGCTATTTGTAACTCTGCTTCTGTCGGCTGTGGCTCATCCAAATTCCACGATGCGATAAACTGCCCACGCTCTACAATATCGTAGTCAACGCCCTCTACTAGTCGATTAAAGTCCACTACATAACGATAGTGTACACCTTCTATATATTCGGTCTCGTCTTCTTCAAGTGGACGAATCTCGTAGCGAAAACGTCCGTCCACGCCTGCGCGTAAAATTGGCTCAGCGCCGTTGTCTTGGACAATAAAATCACCCATTGGATTGGCGTTTGGATAGATGTGCATAATTGCTGACGCAATATTCATAAGTTTATCCTCCTTTTATGCCATTCTATTAATTTGAAACGCTGTAACATCATTTGCTAAATTGATATTTGTTGCTCCGGTCGTCATTACGTATAACTCTAAAGTGTGTCCCGCATCCATGTACATAGCCACCGCGCCTTTAACGATCATACTTGTTGCATTTACCGCAGTCCTTTCATCTAGCACCATGTTTGTCGAATAATTTAAGTAAAGGCGTAATTGTGCACTAAATCCAGCAGGAACCGAATCTAAAAATACACTCGCCGTCACTAAATACATGCCTTTTTGTTTTGCTATAAATGTCGATGTAGTTTTATTAAATTCACTTAGGTGATCATATGAAGTTGCGGAGAATGCTACTTTAGTCCATACACTCGCCGATACTGCTTGACTTGCTGACTTTCCCGCAAATATACCAGTACGACTAGTTGGAGTATTATCTCCCCAAGGGTTAATAACACAGGAATTATTATCCATAATCATCCCGCCAGCATAAGCAGAATTCTTGTTAGTACTTGATATATTGCTAGCATCCAGTACAGCCTTCCCGCCATAGGCTGCTGTAACAGCGTAAGAATTACCCGAGCCTGAGCAAGTTTGAATTAATACTTCGCTGTTGGTATGCGCTTGGAAGGCTGGCGATCTATTACTGACTGAACAACCAACAAAGTAGGCTTTAGCGCTATCTACAATAAAACCCTTTTCGTTTACGGCAGAACTAATAGTGCAATACGAGATAGTTACTTCGGGGGAACTAAATATTAAATTAGGTCCCGCTTTGCTGAAAACAAATCCTATTACAGTTATTCTACATGTACACCTCAAAAGAGATATACTTGAGGCTACATGGGTAGTCACCAACGAAGATGCGCCCGTTATTTTGATTTCCCCCGAACCGCTGCGACCGCCTAAATAAATATCATCACTATAAGTCCCCGCCGCCACATTAATGTTTATAGCGTGATTCACAACTTGAGGAATCACGCTGATAGCCTTTGAGATTGTTTTAAACGCTCCTGCCGCTGTATTAGCTAACCCGTTATTACTATCACTACCATCTGTACGGACATAGTAGGTAATATCCGCTGTTGTTTGCTGCGGTGTAGTAGCCAAAGGCGCTTTGCTGTTCAATTGCCCTTGTATTCCGCTAGTCACCCCATCCAAATAACCATACTCCGCATTGGACACCGCTCCAGTCCCGATCTTACTTGCATCTATGGCTGCTGCAGCATTGATATCTGCATTAACAATGACGCCCGCTGCAATTGCGGTCACTCCATCCCCTGTGCTGGTTACGTCTCCAGTATGATTGGGATGTACATAAGCATTAGCGCCCGCTGCAATGCCGTCCAGTTTAGCCTTATCCGCTGCAGATTCCAACCCCGCAGTGTTAGGTGTTGCTACAGCAGTTGACGCTTTGGCATTCCAAGCAGTTTTTTCAGCATCTGAAACAAAACGGTTTGAAACATCCTGGGCAATAATAGACGGTGGATGTGTTGCCGGGTGGGTATAGTTGTTGGCTCCAACCGCAATGCCGTCCAGTTTGGTTTTATCCGGCCCACTCATAAGACCGGCTGCTGACTGTGTTGCAAGAGTTGTAGGAGCCTTGGCATTCCAAGCTGTTCGCTCTGCTGCCGTAATGTGCACGGTGGTATCTGTGGCATGACTTGTTAAATTTGTCTGCACAGCATTAGCTTTTGCCTGTGCACCGGTTGTTGTCTCCTTAGCGTTCCAAGATGTTCGCTCTGCAGCTGTGATGTGGATAGTTGTATCTGCTTTATGAGCCGTAAACACGCTTCTAATCTCCACCAGCACTTTATATGTTCGATTAAGTAGCCAGTTCCACCATGCAGCCGGGGGCTTGTCATCGACTTGCCAACCTTCATTTTTCTTACTCGTAGGCGGCTCTATGCCCGTCTCCAGCCAATCGGGCAGTTGTTCATTGAAATCTGCCAAAATAAACGCCTCCTATATTGGTAATGGATAATCATCACCAGATTCAAATACCGTACCCAGCGTGCCTCCCGTGGTCATATTTGGATCTGACAACCCGGCGGTTGAACTGGTTTCAAGCACCCCATACTGCGTTGATAAGGCAAATGTACCGGATAGCTCGATCTGAGCCACCCGGACACCAGCCGCCACAGTCTTTTGTATGATCTGCGCAAACTGCCCCGGAGACATCCCCACTTCATTCAGCCGCCGAATCGGTACCCGAATAAGATCAATCGCGGCAGGCTCAGGCTCAAATTCATCTGCGTACTTCTCTTTAATTCGAATATCCGAGTAATCAGCATCAAGAGCAAGAGCCAGCACTCGGATAATTGTATTGATATCCGTCTTGGACAGGTTGCGGGCGATTTTTGATTTAAGCAGCACGCGGTACACCTCGTCAGTTGCCGCCCCGCGCGGTTGCACGACATTGGTCCCGATCCGGTCCAGCGTCGTACCTTGTGCATTGTCGATGCTGCGCCACTCGCGTATACGGGCGAGAGTATCATCCAGCGTCGCCAACTCACCATGTAGGATGCTGATCAACTTGCCCAGATTGCTGTCCGGGCTTTTGTTGTAGGTGTCGGCAAAACGCTTGAGCATATCCTTGATGCTAAACATGGCTACTCACCGAAATCTGTGCCGCCGTAGTCTGTGCCACTTCGTACGGCTGGATTAAAACATTGCTGCCGCCCAGGCTACCGGACACCTTTCCAACGGTAAGTGCTATATCCTCCACACCCTCAACGCTATATACAGCGCTGATTAAGCGTGTATACACAACGGCTACGCCCATGCTCAGGCCGTTATAATATGACCCCGCTGCATCGGTGCCGCCGATATATCGGATAAGCGCGCTACGTACCTGCTCGTCACCGTCTGCCGGGTATCGCTCGTTTTTGATAACTGCTACAGAGACTTTAATGACAACCTCAGTGGCCCGGGAAAACTTAACCGTATGTGCCTGGCCGCCCAAGTCCTCCACCTGCTTACTGATAGCCCCGTGGGACTCGATTCCTCCGCTCTTGGTCGCAAAGATAGTTTCGGCAATTCCCTGTTCATCACCGCCCAGCACATAAGCCTGGAAGGACTTCGGCGGCCGCCCGGCGCTGTCTGCCGTCATGCCGGTATTTTCTATGATCGTTGCCGCCCGGACGGTAGGCAGCCGCAGAAGCGCACCGCGTAAGGCATCCACCGAAGCTGCACCGCCACCGGCAACGGATTGGTCAAAGCGATTGCGGAACTCCGCGTCCGTTTCCTTCTCCCTGCCGCCGGTAGTCGGTGCGGCATTGGTGACGCTGGTCACGTCCGGTACCGGATTAACCACAACCGTAATCATGCCAGCGCCCAAATTGCCACCTGAACCCGCCTCCAGCGCCTCTATAGCAATGGTACCGGTACTGCCTGTGAGCGTAACGCTTGTCAGTGTCTCAAAGACCACGCCGGAAGCGGTAGCCGCCCGGAAGCCAGCAGGCACGACATACCCAGGTGTCCCGGTAATCGTCAGCTGTCCGCTTGCCCACTGCGCCAGTGTGCGGGTAATACCTACCTGCGGCCCCAGCCGATCCAGGTTGTTTCCCGTTGCCGTCGGAATATAGCCACTGTTATAGACGTCTTCGGCGGTACTCCAAATGATTGCTAAAAACCACGCAAATATTCGGAGAATGATACCTAACGGTGACCGGACAGAGGTATTAACGGTGTCACCGAATGCTTCCTTAGCCTTGTCTTCCATTTGCGCAAAAAGATCGTCAAAGCGCAGCCGCTTAAACCCTGTGCTATCCAACAACGGTATCTACCCCCTCGATTGTAATCACATCACCGTTGACCGCCGTGGCCGTAAAGTCTGCTGTGGCTGTCCGCTTCTGCCTATCAAAGGTAACTGTCACGGTGTCCACGGTCTGGATACGCAGTTCCTGAAGCACTCCGGCTGTCAGCTCGTCGCGGATCTCTTCTTCCGTCACACCCTTGCCTGTGATTCGAGCAAAATCAATACCCATTTCCGGGTCAAGTATCCACTCGCCCTTATTGGTGCCGACAGCCAACGCACAGCATTGGGCAATCTCTTCCGGACCGGATACAAGCTGCAGCTCACCGCTCAAAAATATTAGATCACCGGAAACGTCCAGTTTTAAAGACTGCATGGCATCACCCCCACAATTACCGCGTCATTCCGGCTGTGTCGCCTACCGGAGTCAGGCGCGGACACACGGCCTGATAGCGTATTTTTAATCTCTGCATCTGCGCAAACAATGTACACGGTGTCACCGGGCTGCAGCGCTGGACGCATGGCCGTTTCAAACTCCCGAAGCCCGTTGCCGATATCCAATTCAAATTTCACCTTTTGCCCAGTGACCGGCACGGACATAATTTGAGCCGGTTCACCGCCGGATAGCTTAAGCAAAGGCTGTACGGTGGCGGTCAGCGTCGCCGGATCAAAAGTTATCACCTTGCAGGGTAGGGCCACGTTGATATTGTCTGCTTGCTTCGCTCCATGCCCTCCCAATATACTGGCCAGTGTTCCCGCCGGGTCTGTCTTGGTCACATGATCGCCTCCACTTCAGTTACAAAATCGCCAGTATTTGAAAACTTATGGCTACCGCTGCGAACGTGCAGCTTGCCGGACCACTCCCGGCAGGTCAGGTTAATGACGGATGCTGTCGTTAATCGGCGCTGCAACTGCGTTTGAATCTTGTAGCCCTTGATTCCATTGTCCTCAAAATATTCGGGGCTGCCGATCAATCCGGTATCCGGTGACAGAGCAAAGACCGCATCCGCGCCGCTGCGCAGGTTTCGGACATATAATTTACTCTGATTGATATAACAGGAGGTGCCGCAGTCCTTGCAGACCTCCGTAATAATATCCGTTACCTTGCCTTTTGCGGTATAGCCGTCTTGGTATCGGTAATCCTGGTTAAGCGTCATTTGTGCCACCGGCAGGCCGATATATCCAGCCATCTGCTTAATGATCGCACTGGCGAGTGTGCCTTTAGCAAAGGCGATCTCTGTAACCTCGCGCTTGCTCAAGTCCTCACTGTCCAGTACGTTGATGATGGTTACCTTGTCCACGCCTTCCCATCGTGTCCTCACCGCCGAAATGCGACCATGCAGAATTAACCCGATATCTCCGGTATAGCCTGCATTGACCATGAGCACACCGTTACGCTTGATGTTGTTAATGGTGGTTTGTGCCAGATTCCACAGCCGCAACTCAGACTCATTAGGTAGCGCGTCATTGTCAAAAGGGATGGTACCCTCCATGCTGTATTTTTCCAGCGCAAAAGACATGTTGCCTGTCATGATCTCCGCAACCCGGCCAAAGTTTGTTTTAGCCATTGGCCTCATCCTCCCACACATACAGAAAGACGCTCACTCCGAGCGTCTCCCAAGTTGCTTCTGTGCTTTTTTCTGATTGATCCCATACTACAATTGGGAGCCTCGGATACCTGCTGTCCTGTACGTCATAAAAGAGCGTCTGACCATAGACCAGCTTTTCCCCGTACACAAGAGTTTCCCCGTCCCGTTCCAGGTCCACTGTAAAAAAATCAAAATCCGGGTTGTAATGAACCTCAATGGTGAACATTTCGTTCGCAATGGAGATATCAAAACGGTAGGGAATAAGACCTTTCTCAATCTCGATATATTCCATGACTCACTCCCACTTACTGCCGGATTTGAACTTGACCTTTTCGACTTTATCCTTGTCTTTAGGCTTATCCTTTGGCTTATCCTTTGGCTTGTCTTTAGACTTGGCGGTGCTGGATTTATCTTTGGTCTGCTTGGTGCCGCTGTTTACAATCGGCGCAGCCTGCGCTTTAACCGGAGGCGGTAGCGTGTCCACATAGGACGATTTAGCTGTACGGACTTCGAGCAGCTCCATGCTGAAGGTAAATCCGTTAGCAATGGTATATTCATGATCCGATGAAAAGGAAGTAATCAATCCTTTGAAGGCATTGCGTCCCACATAATTGACAATCTGGCCTTTGTCCTTCGCGGTGATGAGATAGGCCCGTGTCTTTGCCGCTTCGTCACCTACCATGACGCCAGATAGGGACACAGTGCGGGCCTGAGCCTGGACATGATCAACCAGGTTAATGCCTTTTTCCACCGGCTGCTCAGTAGCCACAACCGGAAAACTCAGGCTTTCCGTCTGGACTGTAATGTATTTACCATCAATTAGCGCCACTGATCTCCACCCCCATGATTCGGGATACGGCATCTAAGATATCCTGCAGTTTTTGATCTACAACTTCGCCAATCTGCTGCGCTGTTTTAGCGTCCGCATTGCCTTGGATTGTAATACTAATAGCCGGGGCTGTGAAATTGACTCTTTGGTTATTACTGGTCCGGGCTGGGGCGGATTCTGGCGTGTACTTGGAGTGCTCATCACTACTTGAAGTAAGTTGATTGTCTGTCACTTCATCAGCCATGATTCCAGACGCCAGACCAACCTTCGGTGTCATGTCCTCTATACCATTAATGAGTCCCTCGCCCGTATATAAACCGACTTCCATCATGACCCGGGAAGGTGAATGGATTCCAAGAACTTCTCTAACTTTATCAGCAATGCCATTTCCGATGTCAGACATTGTTGTTTTCAGAGTTTCGATCATGGATGTTATACCATTAATCAACCCTTGGATAATGTTTTTGCCGATCTCATAGAGGTTGATTCCTTCAAAAAATCCTATCACCTTCCCCCACATTTCAGAAACAGCCGTCCACAAATTACTCCCGGCTGTCTTAACCCCTCCGACAATTGAACCCCAAATTCCAGTAATCTTGCTCCATACCTTAGTCATAATGGAATTGGTTATATCGAATACTTTATTCCAGGCTCCCTTGACCGCGCCCCATACCATAGAGACAGAGCCAGTTACAGTATCAACAATCCAACCCCAAGCAGATTTGAGCCATGTCCAGATCGCAGTAAACACCGATACCGTCACCGCTTTGATCGTATCCCAATTTTTGTACACCAGGAGTGCAATCATAGTAATGGGGCCACCAATGACGGCCAGGATCGTAACGCCCCATTTTTTGATGAAATTCGTCACCGCGTTGAAGGCCATCATAAAGTACTTCGGAATCGTGATTTTGAAGAAATTCAAGGTTGCCATTGTTGCCGTTTTGATGCCGCTCCACATCTTGTCAATAAACGCCCGGAACTTATCGGATCTCTTATAGGCCACTACCATCGCCACTCCAAGCGCTACAAGCGCCAGCACGATAAGCATAATCGGGTTCATAGCTAGGACGGCGTTGAATGCTGTCTGCACAGCGGTGAATGCCTTCGTGATAGCACCCCAGGTCTTTGTCGCCATGCCCGCTACCTTAGTTGCTGTGGACACGGTAAACATAACCGTTTTGTAGGTAAGCAACGCCGCAGCAATGCCGGATACGATTGGGATAAACGGCTCCCATTCTACAATTGCTTTACCGACCTCATAAATCTGTCCGGCGATATTTTGAATGTCAGGCCAAAGGGCCGCAGCCTGAGCACCAAACTCCTGCAAATAAGGTATTAATGCCTGTACCCAACCGCTTACCTTTTCAATAGCCATCCCCAAACAGGTGCCGATCAGATCCCCAAAGGCGGCGATTTCAGATTGATGGCTAGATATCCAGCTACCAAACTGCTGCAAATATGGAAGCAGCTTTTGACCGATAGGAATCAATATCCCTGTCTCGATGTGACGTTTGAAGTATTGCAACGAATCGCCGATTGTCGTAAATCCATTTTTGAGATTTTCGGCGGAATCTTTGCTTTGATCAAAGCCGGTGTTCACATCGTCCAAGGCCGAGAACGCCTTAACCCCCAATTCTTCAAACATCGTCCCGAACAGTCCGACGCCGATGGTGTTCTGCTGCACCGGGTCCGCGACGTCCGAAATCATGGAAACGACGTCCTTGAAGGCTTGCTTCGCTGCTGGTCCACCCTTGGAGAAAGTAGCCATCATCTTTTCAGAGTTGAGTCCGAGCGCTTCAAAGGATTGAACCGCCGTTCCGCCTGCGTCAATGGATTGGATGCTGAACTCGTTCATGGCATCCCCAAGCAAATCGGTGTTTCTAGCTCCAGCTGCTAAGCCATTCGTGAGATATCCCATTGTGTCCTCCATGGTGAACCCCATAGAAGCAAACGCCTGGGAATACTCATTGATGGAGTCAAGCATGTCGCCTTGCGTGTTGGTGCCATTAGCCTGCCCTTGGGTCAATAGGTTAAAAGCTTCGGTGCTGGTAACCCCGAAATTCTTCATCGCCACGCTAACCCCGGCGATAGACTCCGTAACCTCACCGTCGAATTGCCCGGCGTAGAGCATAGCTTCACGAGATGCTGACTCCAGTGCATCGCCTGTAAGCCCCGTTGCATTAGCTACAGCGGCGATAGATCCGCCCAAATCGTCCCAATCCTCACCAAAATTCTGATTGTACAGATTCTTAGCGATTTCCCGCGTGGCCTCCATTTGATCCGTCGTCTGCCCGGTCGTCATTTGTACATTAGACATGGCATTTTCAAAGTCACTCGCCGCAGATAATGCAGCCGTGCCAAGTCCGATTAAGGCCGTCCCACCAGCGGCACCGAGTCCAATTACGCTTTTGGTCAGTATTCCTACTTTGGAATCCGCCTCATCTAATCCGCTACTGTTGAACTTAAAACCGACAGCGTACATCAAGGAACCGATTATTCCGCCTGCCATAGTTCCTCCTTTCCGGCAACAAAAATAGACGCCCCAGAAGGACGCCTATTTTTTGCTCTTATTCGCTTTTTTCAGCTCCGCGATATGGATATCCAAGGCAGCGTTCGCCTCAGCAACATCATCATCATCCATAATCAGCAGATCCGAATAGGTGATTCCCATATCTGAAAGCAGCAAACGCCACTGGCCCCAGTTTTCAATCGCCCGGCGTTTGGCTTCAGTCTTAGTTATCCTCGGCATCGTCTACAGGCTCATTGTCCTGGCCGGTGATGAATGCGAAGGCTTTACCGACAATCTCCGTCATTTCCATGTAGGATTCAAAATCATCGAGCCTCATTTTTGGTTCCACGATGACATGCTGCAGCATTTCCTCTGCAAGCCGTTCGTCAGACGGAATGCCATGTTTATTCTTCACGCGGTCCGTGATTTTGGTCACGTTCCGTACCCCAGGATGTTGAAGTGTGTACTCCTTGCCGGATTTCGTCTTTACCTTTTTCTGCTGGAATGTTGCCATTATTATTAATCCCCTCTCGAATTTTAGTTTATTAGTTCATGGACAAATCAAGGCACTGGAATTCATACGAACGATCGCCAGCCTCAGAACCGTACTCGCGGTCTGCGGGCTTTTTAATGTACGCCTGTGTTGCCGTGTTCGTCTGCTTCGGCGTACCGGAGAAAACGACCGATACGGGAACGATTTTATTGCTATTACTCAGGCCATCCAAGTAAGGCACCTGCGGGCTGGTACCTTGCAGTGTTATAGTAATCGTACCCAAAGGATTGTTCACTTTGGTACGCACGACATCCCCTTGAGCGCCGACAGACGTTGAATAGTTATCCTCGTCCTTCGTGACGCTAACTAAATCCTCGCCGAATCCCGTTAAAAAGACGCCTCCCACAATTACAGAGACGTCCATTGCATCATATGTTTTTGCTTCTGCCATGCTTAATCCCTCCTATGCAAATTTAATGGTGCCGCGAATGGCGGCAGTATGGACAGCCCCGGCAATGACAAAATCAAATTGCCCATCCGGGTAGGTACGGGCGGCAATATTCGCCGGGTCCACTTCACTTCGCGGTGGGAAAGTCGTATTGTACAACGGTACGCCGTCATTATCTGCGGCGATCATGCCATTGAGATAAGCCCGCTGCAACACTGTGCGTACCGCGCTCTCAATCTGTGCAATCCCCCGATTGTCGTAAGGGATTTTACTCAAGGCAGCTTGAGCTTGGTTGAACAGGTCTTGTACAGCATATTGCACAGAATAGACGATGTAATCTTGTGAGTGGATAAAGTCGATAAACTCACCGCTCACTGCCCGTCCGTCGCTGGTGACGTTTGTTCCGGCCTTGGTTACATATGTGTTAGCACCCAGCGCATGAATTGCCGCCAGCTCCGTTGCATCAATATCCAACGGGGTAATGCCGACCAGCGTCCAACCCTTCCAGGTAACTGACCCCACTGGTAGGCTGCCCACAGCCCCCACCCACGCCGATTCCGGGTAATTCGCAACAGTGGTATGATAAAACACCTCTGTGCGGTCATAGTTTTTAACCTTGATAGTTGCCGCGTCCGCTTTGCTGCTGGTTCGGGCGAAGAATTGCCTGGACTTGTCCGCCTCCACGGCATCGGCAATCAAAATCAAATCATCTACCGTGGTTGTAGTTGTAACAAGAAAATGCCATGCCTTCAGAAACAGCGTCGGCAGCATGTCCGCCAACGTAATTGGCGTTGTGCCTGTCTTGCGGGAAACAATCGCCACCTCAGCAGGCGGATTTTTCTGTGCAAACAAAGCAAATGCCGCCTTGTATTCTTCCGTGTTCGCCGCATAATCCACCTGTACCGCTGCAATATCCGCATAATTTTTAAAATCCTTACCCGCCGTGCTGCTGCCCAAGATCAAGGGCTTACCGAATCCGCCCAGGATAGGCGTCGGCTTAAGCACGGCAATAGTTACTGTAACGTCGCTAATGCTCAACATAATCACTCCTTTGTATTGGTGCTGTCTCGATCCAGCCGGACAGGTCTGTAATCACAATGTCCGTGGCCCTGAAATCAACGTCAAAACCCTGCCGCCGCTCCCACTCTTCACCGATGTTGATATCGCGGTTCTGAATCTCCCCGATTTCAATCACAACGACGTTCAGAGTATCTTTCAGCAGCTCCCGGCCAGTTGTCTTGAACCAGTCCCGGGCGCTCATGGCGTTAACCATGGCGACGTCAGAATCATCGGCGTAACAGTTAAAGGAGACGGTAAATGTCACCGTCTCCCGTCTGAATTGCTGCCCGGCCTGCTGCGTAATGATAGGCTGCCCGCCAGTGGACTCAAAGCCCCCGACAAAGTGGTAGGTCATGAAATCGCCGGAAGGAATATCCCCCCCGCCGTTCATCTCGATCACCAGCCCGCCGGAAGCCGTCTCCAACCCTTCAACGATGGCGACACGGATATCCTCAAACGGGAGCATTGGCAACCACCTTCCGCAGCAAATATTGATTAACGTCGGAATACTCGCGGTCCGGAGACTCGTTGACCGTGTATTGTACTCCCAGGTACTCTATTCGCTCTCCAGTGCTGTGCGTGGCCGCTGTGTACAGCATACGGTCAGTCTCGGTATAATTCCCGCCCTCCGTGGCCCGCAGGCGGGCGCTGACCGGCTGGATACTCCCGCTCCGCTCCACACGCTCCGGCGGGGACGGCACCCATTTCCCTTTGATATGCTGCCCGCTTCCCGCACGCACCAAAATATACGGCCTGAAATACTTGCGAACTACACCCGCAAATTTAAACCGCCGCATCCTTATTCCCCCTTTGGAACAACATCGAAGGTCAGGGATTCGCGCAAGTCCTCTTCCCGCTGCAGTAGCTTCCGGGGGCCAGTCTTATGCGCTGCATAATGGGCAGATAGTGAAGGTTCCTTGATTCGATTAAAATTCTTAACCATCCGATCAAGCCCCACCTCCCCGATCTCCGCAAACAAGGATTCAACCGACTTGCGGCCGTGGGCAATCTCCGTCACCCCGGCACGCACCAGTTTGCCGATGGCAGCCTGGCCTTTCTTCTTGCCCGTCCCGATAAAGGACCGGGCAGGAATGTTCATTTTCACGCTGCCATATTCGTGAACACCTGCAATCATTGCCAGTTCAGCATCCCCCTGCATACCAATGCGGACCTTCTGTTCCGCCAAGGGCCGCAGCATTTCGGCCAGCTGCCGCAGGTTATCTTCTCCGGTGATCTGTACGCCGACCCGCCGCGCCCGGCTTCTTTGGCTTGCCATTATACCCACCTCCCAACATACGGAGAAATAAGAGCTACCACGGTAGGCGGCATCCCTTCACTTTCCGCACTATAGTTAACAGAAATATCACCTACCCGTTCCGCTGTCACTCCAGGTGTACGGAGCATTAATTGGGCATGAAAGAGACAAGCCAGCTCCAACACTTCCGGCAAAGTGCGCGGATTGTCTTCTGTCTCATCCCCGGGAAGTACATAACCGGCGGTATACGTTACGTTGATATTCTGTTCACCGGCAGGCCAGCCCGAAGGGCAGAATACCCGCCCTTCATCCAGCACTTCATACTCTCCTACAGTTTTTCCAGGAATGACTACTTGTTCAATACTCTTCACCGGATAATTCCGCAGGTTGATATATGAGGAACGGGAATTCCCGCTGTGCCGCTCAGTGTAACTCTGCAGCTTGAATGAGCGCTTGCAGTAGTTTTCAATCGCTTGAGAAGATGCAGCAATTTGAATTTGCAGCATCTCTTCTTCAAGCGAATCCCCTTGAATCCCCATTGCCTTCTGCAGACGATCTACTGTTGTCAGCATTAGGCTCCAGAGCCGGCAATGGTCAGCTGGCCGTAGACAAATGCGTCTTCATCGAAACTCTGCACATCCTCGCGGCAGATGGCGCGAACATCGGTTGAATTCCGGCCAAATGCTTTACCACCGACATTAGTAGAAGCAATAGAGTATTGTTGACGGTCAAACAACACAATCGCTTCCTTCAGATCCCCGATAATCATAGGAGCCTTTTTCACGGTTGTGCCGGTTGTTGGCAGCCAACGGTTACCAATTACGACAACTGGCTTGCCGAATAACATGTTTTGGGTAGGCATGGTTGGATTAGGCTGCAGCAACGGGCGTCCTTGACCATCTTTTTGCAAATCCAAGTAATTAAACCCGTCTTGGTTCGTCAGAATGATAGAACTCAGATTGATAGATGGGTCCAATGTGACATTTAAAATGGTTTTGATGCCGTCGATATCCGCAATAGCTACTTTGGTTTTCAAATTCAGCACAGCTAAGATCAACTTATTACGGGTAACGACGCACTTTTTAGAGATCCATTTGGAGATATACTCCATCAAGTTTTGATCCGTATCTTGCAGCAAAGAATTGGAGATAGGAAGAATTCCGCCGCGATCTTTAATTGCATAAGAAATAGACTTGAATTTTGGATTATCCATGTCGTCCAGATCCGTCAATTCGGTGATTTCAGCAAACTCAGTAATATCAGCATACTTTTCAATGACGCGGGAGCCTGAACGCGTGGAAACCGGCTCCACTGTCACATAAGGTTCCAGAGAAGCATACTGCCTCTTCAATTCATTGATTTTTGTACTAATATCCTGCGGTACAACAAGCCCGCCATCTTCTCCGACCGATCCTTGCATGCCCGCACGCATTTCCTCAATCGCTTCGTCTACCAATGCCCGCTCCGTAGCATTCAGAGGCTTTTTACGCAATTCTTTCAGGAATGCGCTGCGATACTGTACTTCTTTGTCCGGTTTTTGCTCACGCTGTTCAGGTTCTGCAGGAACAGCGTCTCCAGGAGTGTCCAAATCCCGCATTTCAACCATTAAATCAATCTGCGCCCGCAGCTCTTTTGCTGCATCCTTTGCCGTCCGCGCTTCATCAAGCTTGCCGCCTTCCATGAGTGACCGGGCTTCTTCCAACTTTGCCGCCAGTCTCTGGCGTAATTCGCGTTCTTTCGGGTCCATATTGTACCTCCACTAGGTTTTTTGGCAAAACAAAAATCGACTTATTAGCCAAGAGCCAACAGGTCGATTTCGAGTAATAGCTTTTCTTTTTCAATTTTCCGCTGTTCTTTGGACGTAATGCCCAGCTGATCAATGCTGCGCTGACTCACTTCGCTATCTTCGTAAGCCGGGAACGGCGTCGGGGATACTTCAAACAGATTGACATCTAACAAGGTCCGTTCGTAAACATCCTCTTCCTTTAAATACTGCCAAGCGTCACTGCGCACATAAAAGCCGAAGCTCACTCCGTCAACATCCCCGCGCTGTACAGATTCAAAGGCATCATTGCCCCATGTATTGTTAGGCAGGTCAATTTCAAATGATAGGCCCACATCATCTTCCAGCAACCGCAGCGTCCCCGGCTTTGTCGATCCGAGAACAAAGTCACTGCGATGATTCCAGAACGCTTTGATCACGTTCTCCTGCAGGCTGCGGGAAAATGCCCCTGCGGCTACACGCTCGTAGAACTCGCCCCAAATCAATTGGCTGCGCTGGTTAAACTTGACGACATAGCCGCCGATGGTCTGAGTCTTACTGTCTCCCTCACCCTCTGCACTGCGCACTTCAATTTTAACAGGCAAGTAGCGAATAACCTTTTCACTCATTGTTGTTGTCACCCCCCTTCATTCGTAGCCTCTTTCCCGAGGCCCGCTTTCAGCATTTGATACTGGTCCATCTTCTTCAGGTTGACATAGTTCAGGCTGACAAAGTGTACGTCTCCTTTGTCACCGATATTGTCCCGCTCCTCCAGCTCCCGCACTTCATTGATGGTGTAAACGCCCATTGCAATCATTTCCTTGTAATAGGCTGCTCGGCTGGCGCTGTCTCCCCTCAATTCGCCAGTTACATTGAATTTGGTGTAATATTTCTTTTGGTCAGACTCCGTAAACAGCTTGTAATCACATTCCTGCTCCCAATTCGTGAAGATCGGCTGAAGCGTACTCTTCACGTACTCCAGAGACTGGTTCTCCATATTCGAAAATTTCACATCTGTGAGACCCAATTTGTATCCCGGCACCTTGTATATCTTGGCGGTCTCCATAATGCCGAATTTACTTGTTTCGATAAATTGGGCATCATTCAGGGGCATACCGAGGTTCTGATATTCCATGCCCGCATCCAGAATAGCAATCCGGTGCGCGTTGTTCAGCCCCGAATTTGCTTTTTGCCATTCATCCCGAGCCTTATCCTTAGCCGGTTTGTCCAAAGTACCGTTCGGTATTTTGAGAATCCCACGTGTGGCCGTCCCGTTGGCGTAAAAGGCCCCCAGAAATTTCCGCTGGGCCTTCTGCACTCCAAGTTCTTCACGGATAACAGAAATAGGAGTGATCCCTTTCAGACCGCTTTTGCTGATCGACTTGAAATGAAGCACATCAAAGTGTCTCAGCTTCCGCATTTCTCCATTCGGCAGCGTCGTCACATACCAGACTTGACCTGTATCCTTATCGACTTGAACGTCAGTCTTGGAAGGATCAAGAGGCCAAAGGCCCTTTGGCTGTCCGTTATTGGGTCCGCTGGTCTCCCACTCAATGTTTGCGTAACCATTGCCCCAAACCGTGACATGAACCATCATCAATTCTTTGAATGTATATGCGCTCATGTACGGATTCGGACGAGATCCCAGCAGCCTAGAAACAGGGTGACTACTGTCACGCTCGATCCCGGCTCCGCGCTTTTTAAATACTTGAATCGGCAGCTTCCCAATGTCCCCGCCAAGTACGGAAGCACAGGTGTACACGTTGCTGTTTAGCAGCGCGGAATCTGCGGTGACCGTTTCGCCGCTTGCCGTGTTGGAGACACCGAATAAATCAAGCAGCCACTGCGGAGGATGAAGTAAACTGTCCTCCGAAGATCGCCGTTCCCACCAGCGCTGAACAAAATTTCTTCGTTTCACATTTCACCTCCTTGCTAAAAGGAAAAGTCCTCGCTCATGATGTGATCATTCAGGTTAATGGTGGAGTCTCCCACCATGGCCCGGACCATGGCGTTTATAATGGCCGCAAGCAAGTCAATCCGCTGGCTGTCGTCCTTATGCTTCTTCGAAAGCTTAATATTCCCGTTGTTATCCGCAACTTCAACGGCATTGGACAAGCACCAGGTCAGCAATGGACTGCCATCATGAACGATTAAGCCGCGCAGGATCAGCTCACGGAAGAACTTTGTCGGTTCCGAAAGGGTTTGAACGCCCTGCCGAATCTCCACTCGGTTGTACCCTTCCGCTTCTAAATCCTGTGTGAAGTGAGTCGCGTTGTATGGGTCATAGCAAACCTCTTCAATAAACCAGGATTCATTCTGCTCCATTTGCTGAATATGAGATTTGATGAAGCTATAATCCACAACAGATCCAGGTGTAAGTGTACACCACCCCTCTGCAGCCCACTGCCGATAAGGAACCCGGTCACTATGCTCATGCTTGGTAGCCGTTTCCTCCGGCATAAATCCGTGAGCCGTCACTGCATACCTGCCGTCTTCCAGCCGGAACACAAAGCCGGAGCCGGTCAAGTCTGTCGTTTTGGATAAATCCAATCCGTTGCGGGTCGCATAACCGCGAACCAAATCTAAAAAAGCACTCCGCGACACAGCGAGTGCTTTCCATTTGTCCATAATGCCGGACATGTATTTATTTTCGCTATCCGCCTGCCAGAGATTTACCCGCTTCGTCAGCCATTCCCGGATTTTATGCTGATCACCTGAATTGTACGCCTCGTCATGCTCTATGCGGATCTGCTTCTTCAATTCCTGAGCGTATTCGTTGTCTTCCTGCAAAATAGGGTTTGCCTTGACCCAATTCTCTTCATTATGTGGATCGTCAGTCTTTTCCAACTCCCGAATCATCACATAATAAGTATCAATCATCGGAGTATCGCCATCCAACATCTTGCAAAGGGAATCATATTCCTTTTTACAGGGACTATTCTCCGCATCTTTACCCGCAGTTGAAATAATTTGCATCAAGGATTGTAGCCGTTTGCCGAAACCCGAATAAGATACGTCCAGAATCTCACTTGTAGGATGTGCATGGTACTCGTCAATAATGACAAGACAAGGTGCACCGGAGTCCTTATTTTTCGTATCCTTGGACAATGGGCGCAGCCAGCCGCCGCGCTTTGCGTGTTCAATGTATGTGCGTTTGATCCGCAGCCGTTTAGAAATGTCCGGGCTGTTCTCACCCATAGCCTTGGCATCCAACCATACCCGCTTCGCCTGTTGCTTATCGACAGCCGCGCATTCTACCTCCGGGCTTTCTTCATAGCGTTTCAAATGCGGCTTGCCGGGTGGATAAACACAATCTCCGCACATCCCATAGAGGGATAGGCCGGACATTTCAGTTGATTTGACATTCCCCCGCGCCCGAAGATGTAGCGCCTTGGTGAAGCGCCTTTTACCGCTATCCATATGCACCCAACCATAAACACTACCCAGGTCGAATTTTTGAAAAGGTAGTAGTTTAATTAGTTCTCCTGAGAACGGGCCGCGAACATGACGGCAGCAACGCTCAAACCATTCGAAGATTCGGTCTGCCCTGGATTCGTCAAACACATAAGGAAATTTTTCCGTCGCTTGTCTCTGAAGATCATTCAGATGCCGTTCACATGCTTGCCGCTCACGTTTACAGGCCATTCGTATTCCAGAGACAACCTCAGCCGCATAAAGATTTGTCGGATGGACATCTTCCCAATCAATCGAAGAGTCCAGCATTCTCGTCTTCCTCCTGGTCTGCCGTCTTCTTTGCTAACCGTGCACGTGATTCCGCGTTCAGTCCGAGCTTATTGGAATAAGAAAGGATGAGTCGAGAATAGCTTTGCGCCATTTTCACATAGGCGCTGACAACATTGATTCCTTGAGCGTTCACTTCCGTATAACCCTCAATATCAATAAGCCGGTTAGCATCTTGGTATTTTGCCACCGCATCACAGTAAGCGCCCAGCACATCTTCATCCACTTTATCCAATACATCAAATTCAGCCATGTCCTTCACTGTCTTGCGCCAAACCTTCCGGGCATCATCATTCAGCCAGCTAGGAATTTTCATCGTCTGCTTTTTCTTTCGTTCAAATTTCTTTGAAGCAACTTCCCGGGCATTTACCTCAGCTTCAGTCCAATGTTTGCCACCGCCTTTCTGTCCCACCCGCATGTGATTAAATTTAACAATTTCTGCCATTTAATTCACACCTCCTTTTGAAACTTTCGCTGGGGACATTTTTTTACACAAGAGTCCGATGCGGTCTCTTAGGGTGTTGAATATTTTTATTCCCCCCGGGGGGGCTGTAAAAATAAAAAATGGAGATGGCTTAGCTCCATCTCCAAAATAGCACAATATTAATCTTCTAAGATTTTCTGAGTTATTTGATTAATCACCATTACTCCACCATCATCAACTAAAATGACCAAACGTCTTGTTTTTTCTGGATTATAAAGCTTCATAATTTCTTCGAATGCTCTGACATAATAATCATCTAATAATACAATAAACATATATTTAAAGGTTTCTGATGTTATCATTGCTCTAACATATGCAGGAATTGCATTAGAAATTGTATTACGAAAGCTTTCATTTTGCTCTATTACAGAAATCCCATATTTATTCTCATTATACGAGAAAACTCCATCAAAAAGCTCATTCTCCGTACCAGTGTAACTACCATGGCCATGTTTAACAATTTGAAAGTTCTTATTATTAGAAAGACCCAATAAAATACTCTGCTGTCGCAACTCATATCTTTGCCGATCTTCTTTATGTCTACGTTTCCGTAGTAGTTCGGCTTCTGTCTCTTCTGTATAGATAGAACTTCCCGATGAGGCTACTTCACTTAACAAAGAGGCTTTAATTTCCTGTTCCAACATTTCCTTATCTTTATCAGATAACTTGTTATCATTAATTACACCTGCCAGTTTAGTGGAGATATCACCCACTCTGCCAGAAATAATATCCTCTATTCTTTTTTCTGTAACTCCAGTAGAAGATTGAATTCTGTTTAAAGCTTCCGTGGTAAGACGAAAAACTTCATTTTGCAAGCGAATACTGTCATCGCTTCTATTTACCATTACTTTTTCTGAAGACTTACCGAGATATATAGCGGTAATTGCAAGTATAATAGATGCCGTTGACAATGCTACTGAGAAAACAAAATTAATTATTTCTGTGGTTCCAAGAACAACTTCTTCAGAGTTAATATTTTGAATGATAATTAAACAAATAATACCCAAAAGAAAACTAATACCCCCAATAATTAATGATTTGTACGAAATACCGGAATTATTCTTATTCAATTCCTCAACTATATTCCTATCGTCCAATTCTGAATCCCCCCGAAATTAAAATTACCTATGTTAATTTTCGACAGGTTTTAGCAAAACCCTCCATTCTTATGATATTTAGTTTCCAAATCCTCCGTCTTCCTTAACCGTCTTAATGCTATGGCATGATGCACAGAGCGCTTGCCAATTAGCCCTATCCCAGAACAATACCTTGTCCCCTTTATGCGGCTTGATGTGATCTACTACCGTAGCAGCCACTACCTTACCAGCAACCAAGCAATGAACACACAGCGGATGCTTACGTAAGAATCCAAGCCTAACCTTACGCCATTGGCTGTCGTAGCCGCGTTGTGAAGCCGTGCCACGGTATCTATCATACTGGTGTTTCTCTTTTATATGGTCAGCACAGTAACGACCTCTAGTGAGGTTCCTACAGCCCACACGACTACATAGTTTAAGTGGTGATTCTGCCATAATTAACCCCTTTGCTGCTATTAAATAACTGGTAAATACTGTGCGATCTAATTACACATATCTTACATTGTGTTAAACTCGTTCACACCTCGCAGACCCTTGATCTATAAGGCTTCTGTTGCTGTCCCTGAAATGAGTTTCACCTATCCTTAATATGAGTAACTGACTACGCTTTGTGACGCTTCAAGGCCATGTCCATGCTGTCCTGAGCCATGCCGATATAGCGAAGCGTGACCTTCGGGGAAGCATGGTTAAAGAAGTCCATCAGCATGCCGATATCCTTATCCGTTGTCTCATTGTAAAAGATATAGCCAAATGTTTTCCGCAGCGTATGACAGCCCATTTCCGAGAGACTAAATTCGTCTCCGATGGACCGCATAATCTTATAAGCCATTTCGCGGGTGATAGCCCGGTTCATGCCCTCTCTGCTTTTGATCAAGAATTCATTCGGCGGCTTCCCCTCAATATAAGACAACAGTTCCTTTTTCAACTCAGCAGCCATGTATATCCGTTTCTGCTTATTGGTCTTCTTCTCCCTAATGGAGATATGAGAACCGGATACGTCTTTGACTCGCAACCTCAGAATGTCACTGATCCGTAGGCCCGTATAAATGCCCAGCAGGAACATGATGAAATCTCTAAGGTTCTTGTTCTTAAGATAGTCCTTGATGTCTTGCACCGTTTCCGGGTCACGAATTGGTTGAACAAAATTCACTCACGTTCACCGCCGCCCTGTTTCACACAATGGATCGGCTTAGAGCAGAACTGAGCTGCTGCTTCCCACTTTCCCCAAATGCAGCCTTTGCATTTAACCGGCTGTTCCGGTTCTGGTGGTTCCCTGAGCCTCCTTATCTCATTCATCGCTTTTCCCCCAATAAAAAAGAGCCGCTTTTCAGCGACTCTCTAATCATAGTTCCAAACTGTATATTCATTTGTTAATGTGGGCAAGGATTTGCACCTCACATGTCTGCATGGGAGTTGAACCCATATCCTCGGACCCGCGATACGAACCATCGCGCAGACTCGTCATTTGTCGCCAGCATGGAATTGAACCATGCACCTACTGGAGTCTGTGATATAACCATATTCCAGCGACGACTAGCGTCTACCTATTCCGCCACCACATTACCAACATATCACACCTATTGTATGATTCCAAGTTGCTTCCCGTATTTGCGTTGGCTTAATCACAACGCCTATATGCCGCGCCCGGGTGGAGCGCGTCGAGAGTGATTATGAACTCTCATTCCCCGCATCCATACCGCCGCGAACACCTACTTGCTACTTGTGCTACAGTTCCACTCCCTTTGCGTCTTGCGCTTGTCAAAGGTGCTTCATCACTGATTCAGCATGGCCGAGTCCTACTGCGATAAGGGGTAGCAGGGACACCCGGGAATAACTTCTTCCCTATGTCCCTACTGTAAATCCGTTTCTGTATCACATCGGTCTCAACCTAATCTCACTTTTGTCTCAGTTTTGTCTCACATTTCAGATCATGCCGGACAACTTAAGGCATTCTGCAATAGTCTCCACTCCCACATCAATCCGCCGATTAATGGTTGCTGTGCTGCTTGTTGCTCCAAATGTCTCCAGCGTCAAGTGATGCTTACGTGCTGTGAAGTATCTATGTTTTAGAATGGCCTTAACTTCATCATCCAAAATAAGTTCGATAGCAGCGTCAATCTCTTGAACCTTGTATTTCAAACTGTTGAAGAGCGTTTCCTCTTGAACGGACAGTGAAGCCTTGCGTTCAAATTTCAAAATCGCCTTTCGCATTTTGGGATACTCACTCAGAATTGACCTAGCTGCCATCTTGTCCATCACATTAGCACGCGGAAACAATTCCCCTTGTCCCCATACCATTGCCATTCCCCTCAATCCCCTTTGTGTTATAATGGGTTTGAGGCATTAATTGTACATTGACCCCAGCACCCGGCCAGGTTTTAGGGGTCTTTGTTATGCTCCGTACTTTCTAAGAAGGTCTTCGATATCGTTTTTAAATTTTGTTTCTCTTCGATTTGCATCTTCCAAAGCTGCTAGTAGGTCTATAATTGCTTTATCTTCTGCTGTAGAGAAGCTAAGTAGTTCTTCCCGTACACATTTTTCTGCCATCATTTTCTTTATCTCTTTTATACGTTCTGGTGTCTTAGTCATGACAGATTCACTTATCACCAACTTAACCCCTCCATTCATATAGCTTGTTTCTCCTTAGATTGTTTTATTGTCACCCACGAAAACCTACTTCCAGGATCTTCGCGGATATAAGAAAATCCCTTTGGAATGTAGTAGCTTGGTTGTACATGCAAATTGCCGTATGCCGTTTCAACGGATTCATGTTGGGCGATTTCTGATTGATAACACACATACAGATGAAGATGTTCTATTTTGCATCCTTTATTTATTAGTGGTCTTATTACGTTGTTAATCAAATTCACAGCCCGAGGACTTATCGGAGATACAACGCTTGCCCCATTCATAATTGTTCTGACATAATTCCAATCAGCTTAGAAACAGCACCTTTGTATTTAGTATGAAGTTCGGGATCTACCAATCTGACTGCGTCTAGGGCGGTTAGAACATTCGAGAAACTATCATTCAAGCTATCAAACTGTGTCTTGAAAACAGCAGCTTCTGCAGTTGTTCCCGATGCCACCTTATTCCTTAACTCCTCCAATTCTTTCAACACTTCATCGGGCACTTTTTCAATAACTGCCGGTATATCAATTGGCTTCGCTTTCAGCTGATCTTCCAACCTTTTAATTTTCACTTGTGATTCCATGAGGTCTGATTCAGATTTCTTTAGCGCCTCCTCTAAATCAGAGTTTTCGACTATTCCTTCACTTTCATGAGCCGTTCTTGCTTCCTCTATCTGATCATTCAGCCGTTTCACAATAATTTCATGATCCTTTTGTTGTAGCTCTAGCTTCTCTCTTAACTTCCTTTCTTTTTCTTCGCGTTTTACAGCCTCAGCAGCAGCTCGTTCAGCAATTTCCTTATCCTTAAGCGCTTGCGTTCGTTCTTTAACGGCAGCTTGAAGTTCTCGTGTAGACATTTCATCCACCTTATTGTTTTCTATGAATTCTTCACGTTCTTTTTCTGGAATCCCTATAAGAGCAACTGCTTGCGTGTAGGTCAAATTCGCAATCGCTTGCGATTTTGCATTATCACCAAAGAGGGTCAACTGATTAGAGCCATAGTTTTCAAATATCTTCATGAGGTTATTAGCCGTAGATTGCGAGTAATCTACATAGTCGCCTAACCAGTTCCCCCAAGACCCATGCGGAAGCATTCCCTTAGCTTCTACTAATCGACGTCCTATCTCGATACTTCCTTGCAAAAGCGTTTGTTGAACCTGATCCTTGATACTGTTGATCTCAATGGCAATCGTTTCTACTGTACGTATTGATAGTTGGCTCATACGGCTACCCCCTGTAATTCTTTTGATTTTTTAGTGCTCACCTTTATTTTTTTGCTAAGTCGTTTGGCTTTGAACAGATCCACGAATTCCTTAACCTCGGTAGTCATAGCCTTATTTTCAAATCCTCTACATTGTCTAACTTCGCCTTCGACAACTTCCATTGTGTAGTATGGTTCACTAGGCTTGTCCTTTTTGCGAACAAAGAAAATATCACACTTACCATGTGCATATTTCGTTAGATACCCACCCACGCAATGGCTGAGTTCTTTGCCTTCTTTGATCAAATCTTCACTAGTTGTCGCCGGGATAATAAATAGTTCCTTATGCTGAAATCGAAATCTTTTTAATTCAGACACTCGTTCCGCAATTAAATCGTTTATTTGAATATCCGTTGTAATCTTGATTCGTTTCATAGTTTCTTGATGTGCTTCGTGTAAGTTGTTTGGCATAAGAACGCTGTCCCGCCCTAAGTTCATTCCTAATTGCTCACAATCACGCACATAGTCAAGATATTCATTAAGAACGTCCCTGCCTACTCTGTAATGCATTAGGTTATTCCGTATTTGCTTTAAAAAATATCTTTTCATCTCAACCACAGAAAAACGATTGTTTAATGTTTCTGATAAAAGGCCGTTCAATGGGTTTGCATACCTTACCTCTATAAAATCCGAGAGTATTTGTGCCTCTTTCCAATCTAAATTAGATCCTTCTTTTTTTGACATTTGGTAACTTTTCAAGGTTCGAAGCCCAATAGATACTTTAGAATTCTTCATAGCTTTCATTTCTGACTTAGTTAATCTCAGTACTTTCTCAGGTGTTGCACCGTTCCAGTTGATAGCTCCAAACGTTGGTCCATCCTCTAGTTTCGTTGTCACAAAATGATTCAACCCAAATTTAGTTAGGAACTCTATGCATTTATATCTAGCAGCTAGATCAAATACCTCTACTCGATCGTTAAAATTGTATTGTTCCCATGTGCAGTATTGAAATGGAGTTCCTTTTACTGCTGACTTCATATTTTCAAAGCTGTTGTAACTAGAAACGTAGTTCATAGCTCTCTTGACCTCTGAAGAAACCTTCTTTTGAGTGAGCCATTTACCGCGATCTGTCCAGTAACTTCTATGCATCATCTTTCCACCTTTTCCCCATTGGAAGAGGTACAAAGCAATGGTCTTAACTTCCGTTTCAGTTTTTCGATAGTCTTTGGTATAGTCTCGGGTTGAATAAATGCCCCGTGCGATTAGAATGTTAGGGTCAATCAAAGATTTTTCATACCAGAGTAGATAAGCGTGATCCACTAGCGTTTTTCTGCCTCGGCCACTCGCTTTTGTATGACCTACAGCGCCACAGTGCGGACACTGAGCAATCTGTCCGTGCTTTAGAGTGGTATCGGTAGGGTGTTCCTGTTTGCAGTGTGTACAAAAGGCCCATTGTCTGGTTCCTTCACGATGAGTAAATATGTATCTACTCCAATCCATACATTCATTAGTGATATAGGTTCGTAATTCAGTACTGATTTCTTTAGGAAAGTGTTCATGGAATTCCTGTTCCTTCATCACGCCACCCCTTTACATTAATTCGTTCAGTGAGACATTGAATCTACCCTGCGACTTAGGTGCAGCAACTGGTGTTGTAATTGCAGCAGGGATAGGCTCTACAGGCTGTCCCTTGATATCGTAGTATCTCAACACAATGGCATATCCCTCAGCATCAGTAAGCATTGCCATTCCACCTGACTGCTTCTTTTTTGCCTCTGCTTGCATTGCTTCCAAGCTCTTCGCGACGGTCTTTCCTTCAGTCATGATTTTCTCAGCGGCTTCATGATTAGCATCAATGTGTTGGATAAGAAAATTACCGATAACTTGAACATAGGGGTTTCCTTTGGTTGCTTCCATTTCAGCTCTTAATTTTGCAATAGCCTGTTCCATGATTATCAATCCTTTCATGTGCGAAATTGGTAGATCCATCTATGCTGAATATGAATGCGCCCTTTCATAATTCACGAACTTATTAAAGTTCTTCAAAAACACCAGTTCAACCGTTCCAGTAGGACCATTACGGTGCTTAGATATGATAATTTCGATAATATTTTTCTTCTCGGTCTCCTGGTTGTAATAGTCATCCCGATAAAGGAAAGCAACAATATCAGCATCCTGTTCAATTGAACCTGATTCACGTAGGTCACTCATAATCGGACGTTTGTCCTGGCGCTGTTCAACATTCCGACTGAGTTGAGACAACGCGATAACCGGCACATCCAATTCACGGGCAATCTGCTTCAACACTCGGGAAATTTCTGAAACCTCTTGTTGTCGATTTTCCCCACGCTTTCCACTACTTCCCTGGATCAGCTGCAGGTAATCAATGATGATCATTCCAAGACCTTGTTCTCTTTTCAAACGCCGACACTTGGCTCGAATATCATGTACAGTGACAACTGGATCATCAGCAATAAAAATGTTCTTGTCTGCAAGTGAAGAAATACCAATCGTCAACTTGCCCCAATCATCATCACTGGTGATATCACCCATTCTCAAATCATTCGCGTCGAGGTTAACCTCAGCGCACACCATGCGTTGCATAAGCTGTTGCTCTGACATCTCCAAGCTAAATACAGCTATAGGTTCGTCATTTCGAGTTGCTGCATTCTGTGCAATATTTAAGGCGAACGCTGTCTTACCGACAGAAGGCCGAGCTGCAACTATAATTAAATCCTGATTCTGGAACCCGCCAGTAAGCTTGTCCAGATCTGTAAATCCAGTTTCCTTACCACTAGTAGATCCATTCAGTCGATTACTCACACGCTTTTCAATGGTGTCGATATACTCCAAGCCGATTTCCTTCGTGCTTTTGAAATCTTTTTTCGGTGCTGTCTGATCGGACAATGCCGCCGACTTGGTTAAGGCATTTGCTACCACCGTTCCAGCATCATCACTGTCATACACAAGTTCGATCTGCTTATAAGCATCACGAAGAGCTTGGCGTAAGGTGAATTTATCCGCAAGTACACCGATAAAAAAATCAATGTCAGCCGCAGTAGGAGATGAAGAAGCGATTCGAGAAAGGTAATATGTACCCCCTACCTTATCCAGACTTTTCTTATGATTCAGTGTGGACACAAGCGATCTGATATCCACCTGCTCACCATCGTTGTGCAAATCTCGCATAGCAGAAAAAATTGTTCGATTCACAGGGTTGTAAAACATTTCAGGATCTACAGAAATTGCCGTATCCATGGCGTTACCTGTCTCGTCAATCAAAACTGCACCAATCACCGCTATCTCTGCATTCTCATCGTGCGGTAGTTCCCTTATTGATCCTTGCATATAGTTCCTCCTTCCATCCCGGAGGTACTGGCTTAGCGGCAGCTCGGGATCTGTCTCTTTCGGTAAAATAGTCTGATGTCTGATCCTTGGATTTACGCTGATCCCGTAGATCCCCTGACCCACCACGAATTTGCGCAATCTTCGGAGGCCATGGATTAGTTAACATGTGTTGACGAACATTCTCACAGGCAACGTCAAAAGGGAAATCTTTAAGGTTCTCGTGTAGCCGGTCTATTTCAGTGTCACTGGTATCAATCTGATGCGCGTATTCTTCCTTGAGCTTAATGAGCAGATCAATAACTTGTGCTCTCTTCAAACTGCTTTGCCTCCTTTGCTCGACGTTTAAGGTCTGCAAGCTCTTGCTGCTGCTTGGTTAGTCGCTGCGGCGGGGCTGGCAGTGGTGTTTGGGTTTTTGACTCTTTAGGCTTCGTAGTCTTGTTGGCATTCCGCCATGCTGATCTCAAGCCTTTCACGTAATAAGTAAAACTGTTTGGCTGCTCGAAATCTTCTCCCTCGCGTTTTCGCTTTGCCTTGTATTGGCTCTCCATAGTTGTGATGGTAAAGGGTACTGGCATCCCTGCGGCGACCATCTTACCCATGGCTTCGCGATCGTTTGTGGAGACGTGAATGTCGAATTTATCATGCAATTTGCAATAAGCATTTAAAATGGCGATCATCCCGTCCAATTTAGAATCTGGATTGATTTCTTCTGAAAACTCATTTTCTAAAATAGTAGTAGTAGTAATAAGATCTTTAATATCTTTTGCATCGGACATTTTTGTCTGATCACTCGATAAAATTGGTTCGTGATCGGACATATTTGTCTTATCACCGTTGTTATGATCGGACAATATTGTCTTATCGCCGGAATCATGATCGGACATTTTTGTCTGATCAGTATTTAATGAAAGTACATTTTTGTCTGATCGCTTCAAAAGGTCTTTCTTGGATTTCCTAACCCTTATGATCAAACCCCGGGGCGCTCTGGTGATATGGAGGTAACCATGCTCCTGCAGGTCACTTATCCATCTGCTGATGCTTTTGTCGGTAACCCCGAAGTTCCCACCGATTTCAGAAAGCTTCATCGGCTTGCCACCAAGGACAAGTCCCCAGACAGTTCCGTCCTCTTCGACTTCCTTAGTCGTGGAGCTGATGCACCAAGCAAATAGCCATATCGCCGAACCTATGTTGTTGTAATGTTGCGGCGAAAATAGCCCGGAGAAGATCGGAAAAGGAAAGCTGTCTGTTGGCATAAGCTCACCTCTGCTGTATCATCATCGTTTTCCCTTCTTAACCGGCGGGCGTTTCACAATCTCCGTAACGTCCGTGCGGAGAAAGAATGCTAGTTCACCGTCTCCTTTTCGAAGCTTTGCCCATGGTCGGGCAATGCCCCATGTATCCAGTACCTCACCATACAGGCCGCAGCTTGTCCGCACCGTGTCACCTTTGAGTACGAGAAGCATATTGCCGCCCCTTATCTATCAAGGCGAAGCAGCAAGGCTTCACGCAGGATTTCAGTACTCTTATTGTCTAAACGGTCCGCCTGAGAAAGATCAATTTTGTTGATACCGTTAAAAAGGTGTAGCGCGACTTCCAACATGAATTTTTCACACGGACTCCAACCTTTAGATGCTTTCAGCAAAGCTTCCACATGCAAAGACAGTTCTTCAAAATCAAAAAAGTCAGGATTTGATAAGAATTGCTTAAGCTTGTTATGATTCGTAAAAATGTGAAGTAGCCCCCGCCAGTAACGATCCTGATGCAAATGATCTGGAATCATAATGCCAATCCCCTTTCAAATGATTTAATGCGTCAGCCGCATCTTGCAGCGCCAAACCGGAGGAAGGTTACTTCTAAGGTTCGACGTTACAAGATACAGCTGCGGCGGATATCCGCGACCCCTTGCGGGGTTTCGGCCTGTGTCCCTCAGGCCTCGTCAGGCGGTGATGCTTGTACTAAACGCATCATTCATAGCTTTTATTTGAGTTAATTTTTCAGAATCACTTATTTCTCTTTTTAAAATATGGTTAACAATAGCGATAAAAAACCTTCGGGATATATTCATTGCCATATCCGGATCTTGCTGTTCCTCTTTAATTTGATTAAAAGACTCTATATATCTTTGATAGTGATCCTCATAGTCCATACCTCTTAACCCCCTTGCGCTCGTCCTGATCTAAGGGTAAAATGGACGCAACGAGATACTTTAATCGGGTACTCAACGGAGTCCGTCCTGCAAGACGGGCTTTTTTCTTTTGCACTTTGGCATGGTGCATTTCACATTCGTGCAACCAGATCATCATATTCAGCCAACGAATGTTACGTTTTAACTTTATCGGATCAATAAGTTCAGCCTGACGTTTGATCATTTTCAGATTATGCTTAGCGTTTTTAGCTTCAAACCGCGCTTGTGCTTCCAAATCCTCAAATCTCATATCAATTCCTCATTTCATATATTTTTTTAACTTCAACTCGGCGCGATGCTCAGACCATAGGGCTATGTATGAAAATTCATACTTACGGCAAAGGGCGGCTGCATTATGTGTAAGTGCCGTTATTGCCTCAAGCTGTTCCATGATGCCGTTTTTGATAACCTCCCGATCGCCAGTCTTTAATTGTTCAAGGCTCTTCGTGATCGGTAGGGTAAGCAACGCCTGCAATGCTTCCTGAATCTCTTCGATAGTTTTGATATGCGTTGAGCTGGGATGAAGATCGGCGTTATTGAGCCAGGGGACCGAAGCGCCCCCGGTTACCTCAGCTGCCGCAGCCAGTATTAATTGAGCATCATCATAATGAGTCGCTGTAGCCTGCATCACCTGTTTGGAAGCTTTGCGGCTACCATTAACGATCTTACCGATTTGTGAACCATCTACATGGGCGGCTTTCCCAACTTTAGCCAAGGTGACACCCTTACGCTGCATGACTTCTTTTAGCGCTTCGGGAAAATGTCCAACTGCCATATCAATTCCTCCTATATTTGTCCAAGTTATGGGGATGCTATTGGACAGAGGCATGATGTATGATTAATTCAAGCAATTCCCCTTGCCCATGCAATTTTCAGCCGCCTCAGCAATCGCACGGCGGTTTTTTTCTACTCATACCTTTCAGTTTTCAACCAATGGTAAAGATCTGATTTAAGCACTGTAACTGCCTCACCTTTTCGACGGTTTCGGTTTAAGTGAGGAAATGTCGGATGATTAGTAAGTTCGTTCACCTTTGGAGCACTAAGCTTGAGTAGTTTCATAATATGAGCTGGACGGAGCACTTCGGTATATTCACCGTTCAGGCGAAGTTCGGCGAGTTGCCGTTCCAACTTTTCGTTTTGTTCTGCTAAATCAGCCGCAAGACGAAGTGCTTCTGCAAATGTTGAAGGTGTCTTTATTGCTTTTGCCATGGTTAGACCACCTCCTTAGTAGCAGAGTGCTCCTCGATAAAACACGTTTCGTGCGGATCTTGATCAAAAAAAATAGATTGTACTGATCGTTTATAGTGCTTTGCGATTTTTACTTTAATTTCATCCTTGGGCACTCTTTGAGCATTTTCGTACATTTGAAGAGCACTAATACTTATACCTATAGCGTTAGCAGTTTCTTCTCTGGATGCTTCACCGCGTAATAAGATCAACCTTTTTGCAATTAGTTCTTTCATTTTTCCCACACCGCCTCTCAAGTAAAACCACGTTTCGTGTTGTTGGATTAAATATACACCGCACGTTTTGTGTTCTTTATTAAAAAATAACACGTTATGTGTTAATGTATAAGCGGGTGATGAAAAATGGCGACATTTGGTCAAAGATTACGTAAAATTCGTACAGATAACAACCTTACTCAAAAAGATTTTGGAGTATTGTTTAAATTGAGCGAGAGTGCAATTGGTATGTATGAACGGGACGAAAGGGAGCCGCCTTTTAAATTCGCAAATGACATTGCGGATCGCTACGATGTAGATATTGACTACCTCTTCGGTCGTACAGATATACCTAAATCAAAAATCATTAATGCTGAAGATCAATCTGAATTCGAAGCTTTTATCAACAATCCTGAACACGGAATTTTCTTTAGAGACTATCTGTCCGCACCGGAAGAACGCCGTGAGGAAATGCGGGAAATTTTTAAAATACTACAAGAGAAAGAAAAAGGCAGGAAGCCTGGAGATGTTCAAGGAGAAAGATAATCGTAATAAACTAAGCCAGAAATGGCTTTTCTTTTTAATAAAAATAAGAACATATGATCTCATTCGAGGTGACTAACATGAACGATAACTATCACACTCCCCCTCTTGAACAGAATATTACTGAATTGTACCAGAGACACAACATCACCGAACCATCGCATTTATCTATCGAATTATTATCAAAGAAATTTAATGTTTGGGTCCATTATCATAATAAGAGGAGCAAAGGAATCGAAATTTCCAAAGGGGTTTACAGCATGTTCCTTGACAACCGCCTTCCAGAGGATTCTCAGCGCCTTGAATTTTTTCATGAACTCTGTCACTTACTCAGACATGTTGGAAATCAAATAATGATGCCAGAACAATTCACAAAAGCGCAAGAAAATGAAGCTGATCGTTTTGTCTTCTACGCTGCTATCCCTTTTTTTATGATCAAAAGAACAAACATTCCTTCAAATAGAGGTGAAGCGATTGGATACATAGCACGAAAATTCAAGGTCCCGTTAAATTTTGCAAGGAAAAGATTTGAACAAATCGAGGATAGGGTAAGACAAGGGGAGTTCCTTTCTGCTCTCGACTATATCGCTACTAGTGGTGAGCTTATTCGAGACTCACACATTAGTTACAATTGCACTCGAGCTGAAGCTCATATCCAAGCATATTACAATTGGGATGGAGATTGTTCACGTCCAGATACACTTGTGATCGAACAACCTGAAGGATTCGACTGGGACAAACCACTAGACATTGAGGTTGAGAGAAACTATGAAAGCTGTGACATACCTTTGTACCCGTCCAAAGAATCCGCTACCGTGCTCTCTGGAGATCTCTCTATACCTGACCGTAGAGGCTACGTGACCATTAACCTGTCTCGGGTAGCATGGAGACATGGTAAGGCAGTTTCACGTCTATATCTTCCTATGGAAGCAATAGACGATGCTATTAATTTTTGAACTATTATAGTACGCACTGAAAGGAGTGATGCAATTAGGATATGTAAAAATTACGTTGAGAAACATTATAGGAGGTAGTTATGAAAGGAAAGGTATTCAAACGAGGGAAAACTTGGACTTATGTCGTTGATCTTCCACCGGATCAGGGGAGTGGAAAGAGAAATCAAAAAAAGAAAGGAGGCTTTGGAACACAAAAAGAAGCAGATCGTGCATTGGTATCTCTTCTTGCCAGTGTGGATAAAGGAGACTATGTCGCTGAAATCAATCTTACAGTTGCTGATTTTTTTGATATATGGTTAAAAGATTACGCCTTACAGAAGTATAAATCCACCGTTTACGATGTTGAAGAATCCATTATTAGAAGTCGCATTGTTCCCGTTATCGGTCGCCACAAGTTGCAGCAAATCAAGCCCTTGACCATAAACAGATTCTATAATGGATTGTTAGAAAAATATTCTTCAGATTACGTTCGTCACATCCATGCCATTTTGCGTAAAGCTTTTGGTCAAGCTGTGAAATGGGAGATGCTTGTCTCAAACCCCATCGATAAAGTAGAAGCACCCAAACTGCGAAGGAAAGAAATGAAAACTTGGACTATGGAACAATGTTTGCATTTTCTCGATATTGCCAAAGGACACGTGCATTATATTGTTTATTCACTTGCAATTCACACAGGTATGCGTAAAGGTGAAGTTCTGGGATTGAGATGGAGCGATATAGATTTTGAAGCAAAGAGTTTAATGATCCAGCAAACTGTTAATTGGACCCCATCCAAAGGAATTATCATCCAGGATACCAAAACGTCAAGCTCAGCCCGAAGAATTCCAATTGGTAATATGCTTATCGCTGATCTCAAACATCGGAAACAAATTATTGACGCCGATAAACAAACCATCGGAACGGGACATTATAAAGATCATGATCTCGTATGCTCCTATGCTAACGGAGAACCGATTAAGCCACGACGAGTGACAGAGACATTCTCCTTCTTGACAGGTAAGTCAGAGTTACCAAAAATCCGGTTTCATGATCTTAGGCATTCACATGCTTCCATGCTTTTGAATAATGGAATTAATGCAAAAATCGGAGCAGAACGTCTCGGTCATAGTAGCGTACAAATCTATCTGGACAGATATTCTCATCTACTTCCTGACATGCAACGAGATGCGGCAGACTTGATTGATTCGAAGATGCAAATGACCCAAATACCTATAACCGAACCAACGCCGTGACCAGAATGTGACCATTTGCTCTTTCCCCGAGTTCCTAAGCTGACCTCATCCACCTTTTTATAGACTCTAAGACAGCAAAAAACCCTTACAAAGTAAGGGTTTTTGATAAGTGGGCCCTGAGGGACTCGAACCCCCGACCAATCGGTTATGAGCCGACCGCTCTAACCAACTGAGCTAAGGGCCCGGATCTAAAAATATCCGAATGTACAATTGCTGTTGTAAATAAATTGGTTGCGGGGGCAGGATTTGAACCTGCGGCCTTCGGGTTATGAGCCCGACGAGCTACCGGGCTGCTCCACCCCGCGTCAGAAAATATATTCAAACAGCGACAATAAATAATATACATTACAAATTGGGTCTACGTCAAGGATGAATTTATAAAAGTTCTCAAGGCAGAAATCTAACCCCGTATCTTCCTTTGCGGGATCGATAAATTTCTACAAAACGTGGGTCATGATAGCCGTATATCCAGCCATCTTGCTCCAATCTTTTAGCCAAACAACCCGCTTGAAATCTGGTCCTGAACAGTTTCGCGAAGTATATCCAATTCATGATGCCCTCTTCTCCTTTTCGCAAATTTATGATACACCGCTCTGAACTTATCATGCCCAAGTTCCACAAAATAAGCCACCAGAAAACTGGTGGCTTAGGGCATATTCCAAAGTCAATCACCGATCGAGTCGAAATAGACCGTGGAATCTTTTTCAAGTGTATCCAGCATGGTATTCCCTTGCTTCTCCCAAGCTTTGAGTGCATTCTCGACGGTTTTCTTGCCTTGATATACATCAATGAATAGTTGACGTCCAACATCGCTAATTCGGCTAATCCCAGGCTTCTGCATCTGTAGACTGCTCAATAAAGGATCCGTTGCAGGTAAAGGCTTAAGCGTATAAAAAGCTTCCAAATTTACTGAAGGGGTCTGAGCGGTAATATACTCCTTACGCGAAGTCAGTTCACTCCGGTTATGGGCTTTAATTTTGGCAACCTCATTACTGTTGACGAACTTAATCAAATCCCAAGCATCTTCCTTATTAGTTGCCGTAGAACTAATAGCCATCATATTGCCAAGCCATGTTCCAACGGCGACACCCGGTTTCTCCTGAAAGGTTGGTACAGTAACCATCCCCCATTCGATGGGCTTGTAATCTTTGATCTTAGCAGCATTACGCTCTACTCCCGCCAGTTCATTGAGATAACCATATTCCCCAACTACCATTGCCGCTTTTCCTGTGAGGAACAGATCGCCTTGGATTGGACTGTAGGCATTCCCTTCAGTTCCTGCAAAATCCAACCCATTTAACCCAGGTACAATTTGTTTCTTCACCAACTGGCTGTAAGTAGTCCAAACCTGACTCCACTGTGTATTATTTACAGTCATATGCTGACCCTTGTTATCGTACATCGTAAGCTCTAGCGGAGCGACATAGGTCTGCATATCCCAGAAGGGATCACTTAAGTAACGGTTCATCGAGAAGCCGTATATCCGTTTCTCTTTATTTGTTGATTTCTTCGTCACCTTATCTGCCAGCGCGAACACTTCATTCCATGTCATTCCGTCCGTAGGGTAGCCTACTCCAGCAGCATCAAAGATGCCCTTGTTATAATAAAGCGCACTAGACGAGAAGGTCGGCGCCAACGCAAAAAGACTTCCTCTACCTAGCTCACGAACTCCATTCAACATCGTAGGCGCCATATTGCTTAAATCATACTGATCACGCGCTATAAGTGGCTCCAGTGATTGGACAAGATTATGATCCACCAGACTCTTCACTAATACGCTATCACCGACGATCACATCAACTGGCTTATCCCCACCCATAATCGCTCGGATATTCTCCAAATTGTCAAAGCTTACGTCTGGGTAGGTGTTATTATACCGAAGCTCATTCGTATCTATAGCCGGAATAATCTCCAATTTGATTTCTGGATGCTGCAATTCATACATATCTGTAAACTGCTGACGAAAAAACGAATCGTCCTCCCCAGACCATAGACTCCCAATACGCAATACACGCTGCTCCACTGGAGCCTGAGACGGCTCAGCCCAAGCCGTATTCCACCCATCTGAGATTAGTGGTAGTAACAGCGCAGCGCACACCCCAAAGCTTAACCAGCGGCGCCACAGCCGTTTATTGTTTATATGATTCATAATTGTATCCCCCTATAAAATACTTGATTCTTCTACATCTTATGGATAAATAATCCATAATCCTAGTAACAGTATAAAGCTTTAATCAAGAAGGGAAGTTACAGGACGTTTAAAGTTATACTACGATTTCTTCATATTATTCTCATAAAAATGTTACTAGGAGCTTTCGAAGGGTACCGTTATCGAGTAGAAGAGTATAGAGCAACAGCGTGACAGCGCCGCAGTTCCCAATTTCCGACTCGCCTGCTACCTTTCCTGTGAAGGAACAATCGCACCTTCTACGACTGGATAGTTGCACTTTCTACACTAAACATGCATAGAACCTTACATGAAATCGAAAGATATTAAAAAGTAATAATTTTACAGTTCTACTTTTCGAATTAAGAAAAAAAACTAAAGGGCTCTTAAGCGTAGGAGTAATTACCAGAAAAAGTAATTTGGTATGGAGTTAGCTCACGATGATTTTTACGGTTTCTCGCTTGTCACCCGTTCGTGGGGGAGCCTCCGCAGGCTTCGGTATTTTTTGTCTTCCTTTCGAACGCCGTGTCGGCTCAATATCCAGAGTCTGGACGAAAGAATCCCAGTCTCTCGCGAAGTAATATCGCATCTTTCGCAGAAAGTTCCACGGGCTAAGCAATGTCTGTGTTTCCCGTTGAATTAGCTGGCACAGCAAGGCCGTAATCATCCCGATGTAGCATTGGACCCAAATCGCGTTCGGATGATGATTGTGAAATGTAACGGTCGCCAGGTGCTGTTTAAT
This sequence comes from Paenibacillus sp. FSL K6-0276, assembly GCF_037977235.1. Lineage (NCBI taxonomy): Bacteria > Bacillati > Bacillota > Bacilli > Caryophanales > Paenibacillaceae > Paenibacillus > Paenibacillus sp. FSL K6-0276. Next base: position 4,627,553 of record NZ_CP150276.1, read on the forward strand.
CCACTTAAAAAATAGCTCAATTTGCCAGCGACAGCGATAGATTTCTCCGATATCCTGTGCGGTTAGTTCTTGGCGATTGGTAATGACTTCGTACACCTTACCTTCGTCATCTGAAAACTGTACAAGACGAACCTGAAAGAGTTGTCCTGAGACTTTGTCCAAAATCTCCACGTCAGCATCTCGGGTAATCAGGCCTTCCTTAGGGATCTCTCGTTCCCGAAGCACTGTATATTTCGTCTTGGTTTTCAAACGGGCAACAAAGAGTATGGCCTGCTCTACCCACCGTCTAAAATTACCGTAATTGACATAGCCACGGTCAAAGATGTACGTCGTATCCTGCTTCGTGACCAAACGGTTAACGGCTTGTTGATCCGACACACCGACAGTAGAAAGCACAATTTCATCCGGGAAATGGCAGCCTGACTCTAAGGAGAGCAACCGAGTATGAATCTTTACCCCTTTGGTTTTATCTTGATAAAAGGCCCAGTCCCCTAATACCTTAGGTAGAGAAAACGTGGTGGAATCCACTGGAGCTAATTTTCCAAAGTGCTTGATGCCTTTGGCTCCACGTTGGTGTGCTTTCAATTCTTGAGTCAACTGAGCAAACAGCCACTCTAAATAGGCTAGAGGAATGGCATTCAGTTTGCGATTTAAGGTGGACTCATGGATGGATGAAAGGCCCGTGAATGCTTGAAGATCTAAGTTCGTTTCCAGATTAAGTACGATGTCAGCCAACGATTCCCGTTGCTGGAGTTGGGCCTCGACCAAAAGGGCGATCGCTGAGCCGACAGAAAGCCTTTTGGTATAATGGTCGGTCAGCGGACACCGAAACGAACAAAGTTTTAAGCGAATTAAACACTTGCGTAAAACAGAATTTTGCGTTAAATTACCCATGGATGCTCCTTTTTGTAGAGGGATGTGGGTAACACGCCTACACTTTCTACAATAGGAGTTTTTTTATGGATTGAGAAGTGAAAACAAATCAATATACTCCATATTTAGTAATTTATTAAAACTTTTTTTCTCATGTAGCTTTTGCGCATGTCTAGTGCACTTTCTACAACTATTAGAGCCGAGGTTATTTTCTTTCTCCTTTTAATTGCACTATATGCAGTTAAAAAACGTTACTAGGAGCTTTCGGCGGATACTAGACAAATATAATTGCACAAAGTGCAATTATATTGCCGAATCCTCTAAGGAGAGTTAGTTTTAAGTGCATTAAATGCAACTATTTGTGTTTGGGGTTGTGTCTCTCCTTTTAATTGCACCCTGAGCAGCTTTAAAAATAAAAGCCCCCCACTAAAAAGTGAGAGGCTCGCCTAGACTATACTCATTTAATTAAAATTATACACCAAATGATGACGGATCTTTTCTCCAAGACTTCAGTAATTCTACGTCCGTCGATTCAATTTTGCCTTGTGCAAGAGCCACATCAATCAATGTGCTGTAGTTGGACAAACTTTGTAATGGCATTTCAGCTGCAGCAAAAGCATCCACTGCACGATCCAGCTCGTAGCTGAAGATTGCGAGTACAGCCAGTACTTCTGCGCCTGCTTCTTGCACGGCCTGAGCCGCTTTAATGGAACTTCCGCCAGTGGAGATCAAATCTTCAATAACGACAACCTTTTGCCCTGGTTTAATCAGACCTTCAATTTGATTCTGCTTACCGTGGCCTTTAGCTTTATCACGGATATACGCCATTGGTAGATTAAGTTTATCTGCTACCCAAGCCGCGTGAGGAATACCTGCGGTTGCTGTACCCGCGATCACTTCAGCGTCTGGATACTGGCTTTTAATAAGCTGAGCGAAGGCATCTGCAATATAGTTACGAACCTCTGGGTAAGCCATAGTCAGACGGTTATCGCAATAGATCGGCGATTTGATGCCAGAGGTCCATGTAAATGGCTCCTGTGGACGTAATGCTACCGCTCCAATCTTAAGCAGATAACTTGCTACTTGTTCACTTCTATTTAATGAGCTCATGCTTGGATCATCTCCTCAATAATATTTATTGCTGCCTGACGTGGATCTGGTGAAGCTGTAATCGGCCGTCCCACAACAAGGTAGTGACTACCCTGACGAATGGCTTTTCCAGGCGTCATAACCCGGGACTGGTCGTCCAAGGAAGCACCTGCTGGCCGGATACCCGGTGTAACCGTGCAAAATGCTGGCCCACAAGCTTCTGCGATAGCTGCGGACTCTTGCGGCGAAGCCACTACACCATCTAGACCTGCATGTGCTGCCAGCTTGGCGTATCTTACCACAGTATCCGCTACATCACCTGCGATTCCAATTTCATTATTCATCACTTCTTGACTCGTACTGGTTAGCTGGGTAACTGCAATAATCAAAGGCATCTTAAGGGCTGCATTAGCACTAACTGCTGAAGCCGCACCAATGCGTGCTGCAGCCATCATAGCTGAGCCCCCTGCCGCGTGTACGTTAAACATATCAGCGCCAAGATTAGTCAGACTTTGAGCGCTACCTTTTACCGTGTTAGGGATATCATGCATCTTTACATCAACAAACACAGAATAGCCACGAGATTTCAGCTCTTGAATAAATTCCGGTCCTGCCGCATAGAACAACTGCATGCCTACCTTCATATAGCAAGGAATTCCTTCCAGCTTATCAATCAAGGCTCTTGCCCCAGTAACATCAGGATAATCCAAGGCGATCATCAGACGATTCGCCATTTCTTTCCACTCTACTTCTCCATATCCCATAACCATGCTCCTATCCAGTGCAGACTAAATCCACACCCTTTATTTATTAGACCCTAGGCATAGCGGAACGGTCTGCGTAAACGCAAACCGCCCTATGCATCTTTATGAGATTAGTTCAATTGTCCGACAAAAGCAGGCATGGACTGTGACGAGAAGTTGATCGTCTGCAGCATTCTGAGCAAAGCCGTCACTGTATCAAGTGAAGTCATACATACGACGCCATTCTCAACCGCTTCACGGCGGATACGGAATCCGTCACGTTCTGGCGTTTTACCTTTAGTCAGTGTATTAAAGACGAAGTTAGCTTGCCCACCACGAATCAAGTCGAGAATGTTTGGCGCACCTTCATCCAGCTTGTTTACATTCATTACGTTGAGGCCTGCTTCTTCAAGCGCTTGTGCCGTGCCTCCAGTAGCAATGATTTTGTAACCCATGGAGTGGAAGCCTTTCATAAGTTCTACAGCTTCTGCTTTATCTTTATCTGCCACCGTAACGATGATAGCGCCTGTAGCTGGAATTTTCATCCCTGCTCCGATCAGACCTTTGTATAAAGCTTTTGCGTACAATTTATCACGGCCCATAACTTCACCGGTCGATTTCATTTCAGGTCCGAGTGTAGGTTCTACTCTGCGCAGTTTGGCAAAAGAGAACACTGGCACTTTAACCGAAACATAATCGCTTTCTGGCCACAAACCTTCTGTATAACCGTCATCCTTCAGTTTGCTGCCAAGAATGATTTTGGTTGCCAAATGCGCCATTGGAATTCCTGTCACCTTGCTCAGGAAAGGAACCGTACGCGAGGAGCGTGGATTTACTTCGATTACGTATACTTCATTCTGGTAGATAACAAACTGGATGTTTACCAGTCCAATTGTCTTCAGTTCCTTGGCAATCTTGATAGTGATTTCAGCGATTTTCGCTTTCAGTCCTTCATCCAGATATTGCGGAGGATATACAGCGATGGAGTCACCGGAGTGAACACCTGCGCGCTCGACATGTTCCATAATGCCCGGAATAACTACTGTCTCACCATCACAAATCGCGTCTACCTCAACCTCTTTACCCAGCATGTAACGGTCAATCAATACCGGATGCTCTGGATTCACTTTTACCGCTTCTACCATGTAGCTGAGCAGTTCCGTATCGTTATATACAATTTCCATTGCACGTCCGCCTAGTACGTAGGAAGGACGAACCAGTACCGGATATCCAAGGGATTGTGCAGTTTCTACGGCTTGGTTCACGTCTGTAACCGTCTTACCTTTCGGTTGAGCGATATCAAGACGTGCCAGCAAAGCTTCGAATTTCTTACGGTTCTCAGCTTCATCAATGCTGTCAAGGCTAGTTCCGAGAATCTTCACACCAGCAGCACTTAGTGGTGCCGCAAGGTTGATCGCTGTCTGACCACCGAATTGAACGATAACCCCAATCGGATTCTCTTGCGCAATTACGTTCATGACATCTTCGAAGAATAGGGGTTCAAAATACAACCGATCAGAAGTATTGAAGTCTGTAGACACAGTCTCTGGGTTATTGTTAATGATAACCGCTTCATATCCAGCCTTCTGAATAGCCCATACCGCATGCACTGTGGAGTAATCGAACTCAATCCCTTGACCGATCCGGATTGGACCAGATCCCAGCACGATAACCTTTTGCTTATCAGAATGAATGACCTCATTCTCAGTCTCATAAGTAGAGTAGTAGTAAGGTGTAGAAGCTTCGAACTCAGCTGCACAGGTATCTACCATTTTGAACACAGGCGTTAATCCTTGCTCCAAACGTAGCGCGCGCACATCAGCTTCTTTGGTATATTTGCCGTCCGCTTGTCCTTCTGCACGAATTTCAGCAATTGCACGGTCTGTAAAGCCTTTGCGTTTCGCTTGATATAGAGTTTCCGCAGACAAAGTTTCTTCGCCGCGAATAACATCTTCAAAGTTAATCAAACCTTCAATTTTGGAGAGGAACCACCAGTCCACGTTCGTGATATCCTGGATCTCTTGCAAACCGTAACCACGACGGAAAGCTTCAGCTATCAGGAACAGACGCTCATCGTCAGGCTTCGCAAGACGTTCACGCAACACGCTCTCTTCCAGTGTCTCAGCACCTGGCAGACGGAAACGATGAACACCGATTTCCAAGGAACGAATCGCTTTATGAATCGACTCTTCAAAAGTACGGCCGATTGCCATCACTTCGCCTGTCGCTTTCATCTGCGTACCAAGCTTACGGTTCGCATGAATGAACTTGTCGAACGGCCAGCGTGGAATTTTACTTACAATATAGTCAAGTGTAGGTTCGAAGCATGCATAGGTCTGTCCGGTAACCGGATTGACGATTTCATCCAGCGTGTAACCCATCGCGATTTTGGCAGCCATTTTGGCAATTGGATATCCAGTTGCTTTGGAAGCCAAAGCCGAGGAACGGCTAACACGCGGGTTTACTTCGATTACATAGTATTGATAACTTTGTGGATCAAGTGCGAACTGTACGTTACATCCACCCTCAATATTCAGGGCGCGAATGATTTTGAGCGAAGCAGTACGCAGCATTTGATATTCGCGATCTGACAACGTCTGGCTAGGTGCTACAACAATACTGTCACCTGTATGTACGCCTACAGGATCAAAGTTTTCCATGTTGCAGACAACGATACAGTTGTCATTGGCATCACGCATAACCTCGTATTCAACTTCCTTCATGCCGGCAATACTCTTTTCAACCAGACATTGTCCGATTGGGCTATAACGAATACCTGCTTTGACTGTTTCACGCAGTTCTTCTTCGTTGTCGCAGATCCCGCCGCCTGTACCGCCAAGTGTATAGGCTGGACGTACAATCAGAGGGAAACCAATTTCCTCAGCGAATTTCATTGCTTCATCTACAGTGGTGATAATACTGCTATCAGGTACAGGTTGATCCAATTCACGCATTAGATCACGGAACAAATCGCGATCTTCTGCTTTCTCGATGGAATCAAGCTGTGTACCGAGAAGCTTAACATTCTCTTGCTCAAGTACACCTGCACGAGCCAATTCTACAGCCATATTGAGGCCGGTCTGACCGCCCAGTGTTGGGAGCAATCCATCTGGACGCTCCTGGCGAATAATAGCAGTCACGAATTCAAGCGTAATAGGCTCGATGTATACTTTATCTGCAATATTGGTATCTGTCATAATCGTTGCTGGGTTACTGTTAATCAGTACGACTTCCACGCCTTCTTCTTTAAGGGCTTGGCAAGCCTGAGTTCCTGCGTAGTCAAACTCCGCTGCTTGACCAATGACGATCGGTCCGGAACCGATCACTAGAATTTTTTTAAGCTTATCGTTCTTTGGCATGTTATAGAGCTCCTTTCACGGCTTCAAGCTGTAAGTTAGTTTTTGGCACCGTGATTCTGGCGTTTGCCGCAAGTTGTGCCTGACGTGAAACAACAGGTGTCTTTGCTTTATAATCTGCAATCATTTGCAGGAAGCGATCGAACAAGTAGCTGCTGTCATGTGGTCCTGGCGCCGCTTCTGGATGATATTGCACCGAAAATGCTGGGTAACGAGTATGTTTAATTCCTTCAACAGTCTTATCATTATTATTAATGTGAGTAACTTCTAGTTCAGTGTTCTTCACAGATTCCTCATTCACGGTATAACCATGGTTCTGGGAAGTGATGAAGCAGCGTCCGCTTTCCAGTTCCTTCACAGGGTGATTCCCTCCGCGGTGACCGAATTTCAGCTTCTCTGTATCTGCTCCACAAGCCAGTGCAAACAACTGATGACCTAGGCAGATTCCGAAGATCGGATATTCGCCAAGCAATTCAGAAATCGTCTTGACAGCGTGAGGCACATCTTTCGGGTCCCCAGGGCCATTGGAAAGTAGGATACCATCTGGGTTCAGACGGCGAACTTCTTCCGCTTTAACATCATGTGGCACAACAACAACATCACAACCACGGTCGTTAAGCTCTCGTAGGATACCAGCTTTTGCACCATAATCTACAAGCACAATTCTTTCTTTGTTGCCTGGGCTGCTGTACGAACTTGCAGTTGATGTACGAGCTACCTGATTGCGCAATTCCTCAATCGTCGTATTTCCCATCATTTCCATCAGTTCCTCTACACGTTTGTTAGAGGTCGTCAGGATTGCTTTCATTGTTCCGTAGTGGCGAATAATCCGAGTCAACATCCGGGTATCAATCTCGCTGATCCCTGGAATATCGTATTCTTTTAGCAGATCGTCCACACTATATTCAGCACGCCAGTTACTAGGTACTTCTTCATGACGACGCACTACAAAACCGTGTACGAAAGGTCGAACAGATTCAAAGTCATCCCGAGTAATCCCGTAGTTCCCGATCAATGGGTAAGTCATTGTAACGATTTGTCCGCAATATGAAGGGTCAGACAGCACCTCTTGATATCCTGTAATTCCTGTATTAAAAACAACCTCGCCTGTCTTTTCACCCTCAGCGCCAAATGCGGTACCTGTAAATAAAGTTCCGTCTTGCAGCAGCAATCTCGCCTGCATCCCATTCCACTCCTTCATGTTTCTGTAGTCTAATGCTTATGCCTTACAAGCCTTCCGGAGTGAACGTGTACACAATCGCTGCATCCGTAAAGATCAGCAACTCCGCCCCACCAGTCTGCTAGTTTTTCTCAGTCCATACGGCTTTGCCGTCTACCCATGTCATTACTGGCCAGCCCTTAAGCTTCCAACCACCAAAAGGAGTATTCCGTCCTTTACTTGCAAAAGAACCTGGGTCTACTTCTTTTTCTTGCTCCAGATCAATCAGCGTCAAATCTGCAGGAGCTCCGATATCCATCACACCGGTGTTCAGTCTGAATACCCGTGCAGGATCAGCAGTCATTCTTTGTACTAGTAAGGATAAATCCCATTTCCCGGTTGCTACAAACGCTGTGTATAGTAGAGGGAAAGCTGTTTCGAATCCAACGATACCAAAAGGTGCAAGTTGCATGCCTTTAGCCTTCTCTTCCTCACTATGTGGCGCGTGATCCGTAACAATCATATCTAGTGTGCCGTCAAGCAGACCTTCGATACACGCCTCAACATCGCGGCGGGAGCGTAGCGGCGGGTTCATTTTCCAATTCGCATCAAGGCCTGGAATATCTTCTTCAGAGAGCAGTAAGTGATGCGGACACACCTCAGCAGTTACTTTAATACCGATCTCTCTCGCTTGGCGAATCAGTCGCACCGATTGTTCAGTACTTACATGGCATACATGGTAATGAACGCCTGTCGCTTCAGCCAGCAAAATATCGCGTCCAACATGGATGGCTTCCGACTCATTTGGAATTCCTTTCAGGCCATGCTTTCTTGCGAACTCACCTTCGGCTACACAGCAGCCTTCAACCAGTGAATTATCCTCGCAGTGAGCGATGACTGGCATATCCAGTGCTGCGGCGATGTTCATTGCATCTTTCATCATTTGAGCACTTTGCACGCCCACGCCGTCGTCGGTATAACCAATAGCTCCAGCTTCTTTAAGCGCCGCAAAATCAGTCAGCTCACGTCCGAGCTCATTTTTAGTAATGGCCGCATAAGGAAGTACTTTAACTAGTCCTGCTTCACGCGCTTTGTCTTTCACAAATTGTACGATTTCCGGAGTATCTGTTACCGGGCGAGTATTAGGCATACAAGCGATGGTTGTAAATCCGCCTTTGGCAGCCGAGCGACTTCCGGTTTCCACTGTTTCCTTGTGTTCAAATCCCGGTTCGCGTAAGTGCACATGCATATCAATGAGTCCCGGAATGAGCAGCTTGCCTTCAGCATCAATGATCTCTCCAGCTTCTGGTGCAGCTTCATTTCCATCGATTAAGGCCGAGATAACACCTTCTTCAAGTACAATATGTTTCCGCTCTAACAAGCCTTCCTTATTCAATACGCTGGCGTTTCTAATAATCACTGTCATGATTCTACCTTTACCCTCAGATCCCGGCTGCGGGCCCTCTCATTATTATATAATAAAAATTCATATTTGTGTATATTTATTAGTCTCTATACATCATCATTCTTTAACTTTAAAGTAAAGCTCTTTCGAGAACTGCCATCCGAACCGGCACCCCATTAGACATTTGCGGGAAAATCCTTGATTGACTGCACTCTACAACTGCATCATCAATCTCGACATTCCGGTTAACCGGAGCTGGATGCATAATGATTGTATCTTTTGCGAGCTTAGCTGCGCGTTCTTCCGTTAAACCGTACTGTCTACGGTAATCTGCCGCGGAAAGTACGATACCAGAAGCATGGCGTTCCAGCTGCACACGAAGCATCATGACCACATCTGCTTTAAGAGCTTCCTCTATGGTTACATAAGGTGCGTATTCCATAAGCTCAGGAGCCTTCATATTCTCCGGTGCGCAGAATTGCACTTTAGCCCCCAGCTTTGTAAGCCCCCACAGATTGGAGCGTGCTACCCGGCTATGCATGATGTCCCCGATAATAGAAACCGTGAGGCCCTTTAATTCTCCAAACGTTTTTGTCATGGTGTAAAGATCTAGCAGTGCTTGCGTTGGATGTTCATTGTTGCCGTCGCCTGCATTAATAAGCGGTATGGACACCTTCTCAGCTAACTGCTGCAGCACACCTGCAGGCTTCAAACGCACAACTCCGGCATCGATCCCCATCGATTCCAGTGTGCGTACTGTATCGTAGATCGACTCCCCTTTTTCTACACTAGAAGCTGCAGCCGTAAAATTAAGTACTTGTGCACCCAGTCGTTTCTCTGCCATTTCAAAAGAGAAGCGTGTGCGTGTGCTATTCTCAAAGAACATGTTAGAAATAAAATGCGAGTTTAAAATGGGAGTTAGCTTCTCACTTTGATTGTCCCAGTATGCTGTTCTGTTCAGCAGCCCAGTGATTTCCGACCGATCAAGCTCTTTTATTCCCAGCAGACTACGTTCCTTTACCTTGGTAAGTGTCATGATGTTATCGTTCCTCCCGGTTTGAAATAATGTAGACCTCATCTTTGCCGTCGTATTCCTTCAGCGCCACTTCAATCTGCTCATGCTTTGAGGTAGGTACATTCTTACCGATGTAGTCTGGCCGGATCGGCAGCTCGCGGTGTCCACGGTCAGCCAATACTGCCAGTTGAATCATTCGTGGGCGTCCGCAATCCATCAAAGCGTCCATTGCCGCGCGGATGGTTCGTCCGGTGTAAAGCACATCGTCGAACAAAATAACCTTCTTATCATGGATGCCATCACTGCCGGAAGTAATAATGACGTTACTCTTCACTACCGCTTCACTGCCTTCTACTTCACGGTCATCCCGGTAATGCGTAATGTCGAGTTCGCCGTAAGGAATCTCGACGCCTTCAATCTCCTTGATGCGCTCAGCGATGCGCTGTGCCAGGTATACGCCTCGTGTCCGGATGCCGACCAGCAGACAGTTCTCAATCCCTTTGTTCTTCTCCAAAATCTCATGAGCAATACGGGATAATGCCCGGCGGATCGCCGTTTCGTCCATAATCACATTTTTCTCAGTAACCATAATCTTGTCACCCTCCACTTGTTCGCCTGTTCAAGTTCCTGGAAATCAAAAAACTCCTTGCCTATAACAGGCAAGGAGTGAAATCCGCAGATGAAGAAGATGATGGCCGCGCGCATAAAAAGACAGTCCGGTGTATACACACGGATACCCTTCTAAGAGTCGCGAACCTCGATTCACGTTACCTTGCCAGCCTCACAGGACTGAATTAAAGGCGCTATTCATTTAACCAGAATTATGACAGAACAAACCCTGCATGTCAACTTTATCTGCCTAAACTGCAGCACATTCGAAGCCCGCTTCGATTAACAACAAGAGGAAGCGGTAATGCTGGATATTTCTTATATTTCCTTATTTCCCACACCCATCCTGTAGACTCCTATAATTTACATTTTGAATTTTTCGATCTGGATTAACTTCCCAGCTCACTTCTGCTGAGAAAGCTATTCAGGGATTGCGTGGATAGAGGGTATTATAGGGAAAACCTCCCAATAATTAGGTCATAGTAGTCATTATGATCAGGTTATGCGGAATTCCTCCCTATAAATTAAAGGATTTCCTTTGAATACGACCAAATAAGCCGAAATAGAGGGAACAATTCCACTAGCCTTGCATTAAACCTAACATGAAAAATCATTTTTGCATAAATTACTTTATTTTCAATATATTGATGTAATTTTACTGGTTAAACCCAAAAAAACCCCTAAAGTAGAAGGATAGGCATTTTACCCATTCCACCTACAAAAGGAGCAACCAATGGGTACTATACCAAATCAATCTGTCATTTGTAAATGCCTTGATTTACTTCCGCTTTCCGACGAAGCGTTTCCGCTGTTTAATCATCGACGTAGATTGACGTTGGTCAAGGCCGTGAAACTACTTGTCGAAGCCCAACTCAACCAACGAGCAGACCTCGACGAAATTAGCCAGGCCTTACGAGCGAACCGAGAACTTCAGCAAGCAGTAGGTCTAAAATCGATTAGTCCTTCTCAAGTGGTGCGTACACTGGACAATCTACCGCTCGAGGTGTTGCAGCGCGTGTGGCTCCTGCTTACGCAGCAAGTCGCACAGATGTATCCTGAACAAGGCGTTACCGGTCTGGGTAAACTTCATCTCATTGATTCTACGAGTCTGTCTCTCCCTGAACTCGCTGGGAAGTGGGCCTATTGTTCCAAGCATAGTAACGGGGTCAAGGTTCATTTGAAGCTTGTGATTGCAGATAGCGATACGGTGTACCCGACCCAAGTCATTTGCTCGACGCTCGGGGTCGCCGACTCTGAAGTGGCCTTGGATTTAGTCGTCGACAAAGATGCCATTCATGTCTTGGATCGTGGGTATAGGGTGTACCGTTTGTATGAAACTTGGCTGGAGCAAGGTCTGCGGTTTGTCGCACGCATCCAGCAGAACAGCAGAACCCTCGTTCTTCATGAGCGTGAGGTCGCCCCCCATACCCCCGTGTTGCGGGATGCCGATGTGCTTGTGAGTTACAAAAATGCGGAAAAACAACTCGTCGAGGTTCAGCTGCGTTTAGTGGAATATACTGACGAAAAAGGGCGTCAATATCGGGTTATAACCAATGTGTGGGACAAAACGGCCGAGCAGATTAGTGAAATCTATCACCACCGGTGGCTAATTGAGATCTTCTTCAAGTGGATGAAGCAGCATGTTAGCTTGATCCACCTGTATAGTTCACGAGAAAAAGCGGTGTGGAATCAGATCTTTTTAGCACTGATTGGATATGCATTGGTTCTTCTGCTTCGCAATGAGACGGACGCAGCGCAGTCCCCGTGGTCTTTTTTGAAGCTTTTACGGTGCTACATGTGCCAGGCATGGAACCGATTTCTACAAGAACTCCAGCGAAAACCAGAGAAGTTCTCAAAGGGAAGGCAGAAAAAAGGAAAGACAGGTCGTCCCCAAACGAAGCCGAAGAAATATAAGACGGTAAAGAAGTACGCCAACCAGTAAAACAGGCAAACAAATACATTAATTGGTAAAATGATCCTAGGTTTATATGGTGTTCAACCTTTTTTCTTGATGAGGAAGAGAGTGATTGTAAATATTTTTTATAATAAAAATATAAATCCATATTTGCCAAACAACCCCTTCATGTGTCAGGTTCTGTGCAATGCTAGTGGAACAATTCCCTATATTCTAGCGGATTGAAGCTAAAGCACAGAATTAGAGGGAGGAATTCCCTATCTTACAGTAGATCTATTCCACAATAGATCTAGCCTATACGTAAAGAAAAGCTGCCCTAGGTTTCCCATGGGGCAGCTTCAATTTCAAACCAATTCTTAAAATTCAAATTCCACATCGCTTAGACGTCTTTGGATTTCAGAGATTACACGTCTTTCTTCCTCTTCACCTTTAGCAATAAAGGTAACAGAGAAACGTACAAACGGACCTGCATCATCCCAAGGCACGGTGGAGATTAGCTTCTCACGAATCAGGAATTGGGAGAAATCCTCACCAGATTCAAAACGACGACCGCCTTTGACACCCTTCGGTGCAGCAACATAAAGGAAGAAGGAACCCTTTGGTTTCTCAGCTTTAAAGCCTAGACTATTCAGTGCATCAACCAGCAGATTGTGACGACGTGAATACTTGGCAGCAATCGCTTCAGTAATCTCTGGATGAGCAAGGCCATAGGCCGCAGCTTTTTGAATCGCGATAAATTGACCGGAATCGTTATTATCCTTCACATCACTGAATGCTTTAACAACTAACGGATTCCCGGCAACAAAGCCGATTCTCCAACCTGTCATATTGTAGGACTTGGAAAGGGAATGTAGTTCCACGCCAACATCCTTAGCACCCGGCACAGAGAGGAAGCTAAGAGGCTTCAACCCATCATAAGTCAGGGCAGCATATGGTGCGTCATGAATGACAACAACATCGTATTTTTTAGCCCATGCAACTACCTCAGCAAAAAACTCAGGAGTCGCACTAGCGCCCGTTGGATTGTTTGGATAGTTCAAATAAAGAAGTTTAGCTTTATGAGCAACCTCTTCAGGAATTTCGTTCAGATCTGGAAGGAAGTTATTCTCCTTCTTCAGCTCCACTGTAAATACTTGTCCACCCAAGTATTTAGTATGTGTACCTAGCACTGGATAACCTGGCACCGTCATGATCGTGATATCACCAGGATTGATGAAGCAAGAAGGCAACATCGCTAGCGCAGGCTTAGATCCGATAGAGTGAACTACCTCCGTAACTGGATCGATGCCTTCAACACGGAATACTTCCCGCAAATATTCAGCAGCAGCTGTCTTAAACTCAGCAATTCCGTTATCCGCATAACCACGGTTCTCTTCCTTAGCTGCTTCTTCAGCAAGCTTAGCGACGATACCTGCATCTGCCATCTCATCTGGCTCGCCTACGCCCATATCGATCAGTTCAATATCAGGAAAATCCTGTTTTGCGGATGCTTTGGCACGTTTGATTTTCTCGAATTTATAAATCGAGGTATCTTTGCCGTAATTCGCACCGCCGATGCGGTCTGCAAAATTAGTCTGAATGAAGCTATCTTGGTATTGTTCGATACTCATATTGTCATCTCATCTCCTGGCTATCTATTCTAATTAAGACATCCCCACAAAGTGGGGCTTTGCTTCGATGCTTACTCAGGTACTTTGCGGGGTCCCCAAATATTTACATCTGATTCATTTAGAAGAAACGGCTTCGCCGTCCCTTGGATGGCGTATGTTTCTAGAGATCCGTTTCTGTGATAAAAATAAGGATAAAGAATAAGGTATAACCCTCTCTTTATCCTTATGTTATTAAATATGATGGAAAGCCGTGTTCAATACCATAGACTAATTATCACTTCATTTGTACTTATCTGCTGCGCAATGTGAACAGAACTTCTTCCATGTCCTCCGGAATTAGCACACTAAATTCTTTATATTCACCCGTAGAAGGATGTATAAATCCAAGCACTGCTGCATGCAATGCCTGTCCATTCATAGTCGTTCCTTTGCTACGTCCATAAATCGGATCGCCAACAAGCGGATGACCAATGAATTTCATATGCACTCTAATCTGATGCGTACGGCCGGTCTCAAGCTGCAGCTCCAGCAGTGTACAGTCACCGAAACGTTCCATCACTGTAAAATGGGTCACAGATTTCTTGCTGTTCTTTTCCGTAACAGTATACAGCTTACGATCATGTGGATCTCTACCGATCGGAGCATCAACCGTTCCTTTATCATGCGATAAATTGCCGTGTACGACTGCTATATAGCGGCGTGTTACACTGTGCTCTTTAAGCTGTGCTGCGAGCGACGCGTGACTGGCATCATTCTTAGCCACCATAATAAGACCAGAGGTATCCTTATCAATACGGTGTACAATACCTGGACGAATCTCACCGTTAATACCGGATAGATCCTTGCAGTGATACATCAGTGCATTCACCAAGGTGCCTGACGGATGCCCAGCTGCTGGGTGCACAACCATACCACGTGGCTTATTAATCACAATGACATCGCTGTCCTCATAGACAACTTCAAGGGGGATATTCTCCGGGATCAAATCCGTCACTTCTGCTTCAGGAACGACAACGGAAACTACATCGCCTTCCGAGAGCTTATAGTTGGCTTTCACTGGTGCACCATTAACCGTAACATGACCACCGCTGATCCATAACTGTACCTGAGAACGGGAAACATCCTCTTCCCAAGATTCCGTAATATATTTATCGATTCGCTCCCGCGCATTCTCCGCCGAAACGGTCCATTCCGTGACGTCCCTCTCTTCTTCGCTCGTAGATGCCGCTTGGTGATTGACGTCTTTGTTCAAATCATTCATTCCCTTCTTTTACTTCCTTTGCTTCTTTTACTTCTTTGATTTCCGTGATTTCTTCACCGTTCTTAAGATCGCGGAATGAATCCAGAAGAATCAGCCCAACCCCAATGACGATACAAGAATCCGCTACGTTAAAAATTGGGAAGCTATAGCTTCCAAAATTAAACAGAAGGAAATCGACGACCTCACCACTAATCATCCGGTCCAGGAAGTTACCAATCGCTCCACCCAGAACAAGCCCAAGGGCAACAGACAACATCTTCTGCGAATGTCTAGTCTTGTTCAAGTACCAAACGATGCCTGCAACCACTACAACCGTAACTAAAAAGAAGAACCATTGCTGCCCTTGTAGAATCCCAAAAGCAGCCCCGCGATTACGATGAGAGGTAATCAGGAAAAAATTTCCGATAACCGGAATCTGTTCCCCAATCTCCAGACGTGTGGCAATGAGATATTTCGTTCCCTGATCCACCAAAAATACAATAAGAGCAATCAAATAGTACACCACAGAAGTTGTCACTCCGTTCTTATTTTTCCCGCTAAATGCGGTACGAATACTGTTATAAGACTTGTATATTGTAGCACAGCCCTTAGAAGATCGTCTATTGCGTGACATCACTCGGGCGCTTATTCTTGGGGACTATTTTCCATCGCTAAAATAAGTCCTCTCAGGTCAACCTAACAAAGAACCATCCGATGCAAATCGGTAAGTCGAAGGGATTCTTAAAAAAGGTACAGAAAGGAGCTTACTCATCATGACGCACCTGACAGTACAGCAGCTCTCAGAGCTGCGCGCTCGATTAGAAAAAGATCGTGATACTATTCAGCAAAGGCTTCAGAATAATGAGCATTATGGATTACAGGAATCCATGCGGGATGGCACTGGAGAGCTCTCTGAGAATGACAACCACCCAGGGGATGCAGCCACTGATCTGTTTAACCGCTCCATGGACATTTCATTATTAGAACGGGACGAGCATGAGCTGGATGATATTGAAGCTGCTCTCTCCGCTATGGATGAAGGCACATATGGAATATGTAAGGCGAGCGGTAAACCGATTCCCTTTGAGCGTTTATCCGCCATTCCCTCCACGCTTTACTGTAAGGAGCATGCCCCACGTCAAAATGCGCCTTTTACTCGGCCGGTAGAAGAAGAATTTTTGTCTCCTCCATTTGGGCGTACTAGTCTCGATGAGCGAGATGATCAAAACGGTTTTGACGGTGAGGATGCCTGGCAGATTGTAGAAAGCTATGGCAACTCCGATTCCCCCGCCATGGCGGAGGGCAGCAATATTGACTCTTATAATGATATGGAGATCGAAGCTGATGAGCTGGAAGGCTGCGTGGAGCCTTGGGAGAACTTTATCGCTACTGATATTACAGGCAACCATTTAATTGTAGTTCAGGGACGTAGCTATGAGCGTTATAAGGATAGCGGTGAGGGAAGTTACATGCTTGATCCGCTCGAAGGCGAGGAGTAAAAGCATTTTCCCCACAAGAACCATTAGACGGCGTGCTGTTCCATTTTCATGGTGGAATGGCCCGCTGTTTTTTGTTTTTTTCTGTGCTACCTCATTTTGTTAAGAAAATGTACAGCAGATTAAAAAAGGAAAGGTACGGACTCAACAGAAACGTAGAAGCCCAAGGTTGGGTAAATCCGCCAAAGAAAATAGAACGAACCCTACTCTCTCCAACAAATCAAGTAAAGACGGCTTCGCCTTAAAGACTTATTTGAATTCCAGTTGACGCTGTACAATTCGCACAATATCCGCAATATAATCTCCGATGATCGGTAGATTAAGCGCTCCAAGCCACTGAAGGACATAAATGATCGTCGCCGCAAAAAAAGTAAAGCCCAACGCGATCCCCACTCCACGAGCCGCTCCATATAAGATATTTCGCCAAATTAGATTCCAAGGTGAATATAATAGCTCCGTATACTGATAAATTCGTGATTTCTCTAATATATGGGCCCATTCAAAGGTTAATCGATACATCGTATTCATTTTTTCTTCCAGTGGAATATCTTCTGGATTACGATGATCTGCTGTTAAACGCTCAGGGTTTGCCTCAGGAATAACCTTTTTCTCCGCTCCCTTGTCTGGGCTGTTCTTGTTGCCGGATGTCTTGATGGAGATTCTGTTCTTCTGATCCTCCACAGCCACGGCTCCTCTCATACGTCTATACTCGCCACAAAGTAAACGAGCCCGGTCAAAGAGAATGAATCTCCTTGAGCACGAGGCTCGTTATTTTTGCGACGAAATATAAAGACTATATTTCCCGCATAAACAGAAGTTCTCCGTTTACACTTGTGCCGCTAGTATATGCTGTTTTGGGACAGGTAATGCAAATTCACGCTCCGATATGGATACCGATGGATTTGCCACCGACATCTACCGTTTCAAAAGCATGCTCTCCGCCAAAATCAACCGTAGTCACAAGTACATTGTCGCGCAATACATTCTCAAATGCTGTAACTGCTGCTTTAAGCTCATCATCTACATTCAGCGTGAGTGCGATCCGTTTCTCGATCGGCAGATCAAGCCGTTTACGGTAATCCTGAACCGCACGAATGATCTCACGAACCCAGCCTTCTTGCTCAAGCTCAGGTGTGATTTCAGTGTTGAGCGCAACCGTAATTCCATATCCGGAAGCTGCGGCGAAACCTGCTTTAGCTTGTTTTTCAACGAGCAGCTCTTCTGAAGTGATCACCAGTTCTTCTCCCTCTGGCGTCGCAATCGTGATAGAGCCGTCTTGCACCGCTTTGCGGGTAGAGTCACTATCCAGAGCTTTCAGGAAGCCTTGTAGGAAGCCGACGTTTTTGCCGTATTTTTTACCTGCTACCTTAAGATTCAGCTTGAGTGTGAAATCAACAAATCCACTGTCACTGGTCTCCAGTACGATGTTCTTGATGTTGATCTCATCTTTAATGATCTCTTCATACTCAGCCAAATGGAAGTCGCGGTTCATCGAAACGATCAGCTCGGACAGCGGTTGACGATTCTTAATGCCTGTTTCGTTACGCACGTTACGCGCCAGCTCAACGATTTGTCTCGCACTTTCCATATCCTCTTCCAGTTCTTTATCGATCAAGTTCTCATCAGCAACCGGATAGTCCGCCAAATGCACACTTTTTCCGCCGCCAAGGTTCGTGAAGATATCTTCAGACAACATTGGTGTAAATGGAGCCATCAAACTCGCTGTAGTCAAAAGCACATGGGTCAGCGTACGGTAAGCATCCAGCTTATCTTCACTTAGACCACTACCCCAGAAACGGTCACGGGAACGACGGATATACCAGTTACTCAGCTCATCTACAAAGTTCTCAATGGCTTTGGACGTATTCACGAAGTCATTTACCGCAAGGCCTTTATCCACCAAAAGAATTAAGCTGTTCAAACGGGACAGAATCCAGCGGTCCAGCTTATGTTCTGATACTTTAAAAGGATGATCGGCTGGATCGTAACCATCGATACCTGCATAAAGCGTCAAGAACGCATGCGTATTCACCAGTGTATCTACAACTTTGGATTTGGTTTCCCCTACAAGACCACGAGAGAACCGTTTATTGTTCCACGGCGCACTGTCGGACAGAATCGCCCAACGGAAAGCATCCGTTCCGTATTCGTTCATGATTTCCCATGGGTCAATAACATTACCTTTGGATTTGGACATTTTTTGACCGTTCTCATCGAGAATGTGTCCTGTAGCGATTACCGCTTTATAAGGAGCTTTACCTTTAAACAAGGTAGATACTGCAAGCAAGCTATAGAACCAGCCACGGGTCTGGTCGATCCCTTCACAGATCATATCCGCTGGATATTGATCGTTCAGCTTATCTTCGTTTTCAAATGGATAATGGCTTTGTGCGAAAGGCATCGAGCCACTATCGAACCATACATCGATAACTTCCGGTGTGCGAACCATCTCTGCGCCTTCGCTAAAAGGACTGCGTAGTTTGATTTTATCAACAAAAGGCTTGTGCAGCTCGATATCCTCAGGTACTTCGCCAATCGCCATCGCTCTCAGTTCTTCAATGCTATGTGGAGCGAACTCTTTGCCCGTTTCTTGACATACCCAGACATTAAGCGGTGTACCCCAGTAACGGTTACGGCTGATATTCCAGTCCACCAGTTCATCCAAGAACTTACCGAAACGGCCTTCGCGTACATGCTCAGGGTACCAATCTACACTGTTGTTGTTAGCAATCAGCTGATCTTTGATCGCTGTAGTGTTGATGAACCAGCTGTCTGTTGCGTAGTACAAGAGTGGTGTATCACAACGCCAGCAGAACGGATAGCTGTGCTCGTATTTTTCCTTACCGTAAAGTAGTCCTTTTTCAGATAAAGCTTTAACGATATCCAAATCGCAATCTTTCACGAAGCGTCCAGCAAAATCAGACACTACATCTGTATACTTACCAGAATTATCAACCACGTTTACGAAGCTGATGCCGTTCTCGCGGCAAGTCTTGTAGTCATCTTCACCATGCGCTGGTGCCATGTGTACGATCCCTGTACCACTGGAATCTGTAACGAAGGAAGCACCTACGATGACATTGCTTTTCTCTGCTTTGATGTATCCGAATGGAGGAGCGTAAGTTTTGCCGATAAACTCGGAACCTTTGTGTGTAGAAAGGACTGTGTGCTCGCCTTTCATCACTTCTTCGACCAAATTCTTGGCAACGATGTACACGCCGTCTTCTTGTTGTACACGTACATAGTCCATGTCTGGGTTCATGGCAAGAGCCATATGCGCTGGCAGTGTCCAAGGTGTAGTCGTCCAAGCTAGTACGTAGTCTCCACTGTCATCCAGTTTGAACTTTGCAGTCGCACTGAGATCCTTGACGGTCTTGTAACCTTGAGCTACTTCATGGGAGCTTAGGGTAGTCTGGCAGCTTGGGCAGTAAGGACTAACGCGGTGTCCGCGGTAGAGCAACCCTTTGTCATGCACCGTAGCCAAGATGTTCCACACGCTCTCGATATAAGTGTTATCCAAGGTTACGTAAGGATTATCTAGATCCGTCCAATAACCAATGCCCTCAGTAAACTCGCGCCATTGCTTCTCATAGCCGAAGACGCTGTCTTTACATTCCTGGATGAATTTCTCTACGCCATATTCCTCGATCTCCTGCTTGCCGGAGATGCCCAGTTTCTTTTGAACGCCTAGTTCTACTGGCAAGCCGTGTGTATCCCAGCCTGCTTTACGTACTACGCGATATCCTTTCATCGTCTGGTAACGACCGATGAAATCCTTGATTACCCGGCCCAGTACGTGTCCGATATGTGGGGCACCGTTTGCTGTAGGAGGCCCTTCGTAAAATACATAGTTCGGACGTCCTTCACGGTTCTCCATGGATTTGCGGAACGTATTTTCGTCGCTCCATTTCTTCAGTATGCGGACATCTCTTGCCCGCGCTTTTTCTCTGACATCTACTTTTTGCATGTGATAGTCAATCCTTTCCTTGGTTTAGTCTTTAACCTCTTTTCGATCCCCCGCTTATCACCGCAAGCGGCACGCTTTACCTCAGGCACCCGAGCCGCGATCCCGTTAGGGCAGCGGGGGCTCGAGGCGCCTCGGGGCGAACTTGCGCAGCTGTTCGCCTGTGCTCTTGCCTTTGGCTCCCGAGCCGCGATCCCGCAGGGCAGCGCTGGCTCGGGGTGCCACATGGGCCGGCGAGTGAAACGCCGGCCTGACCTAGCAGTGAAGGCCCCGCAGGCGAACCCGCCAGGGGAGCCTAAGATGGGCCGCTCCTTCGCCAACATGAGTCCGTTCGCTTCCACCACCGTACCTATTTGCACGAGGCTTTACTTTTCGGGTCAGCCCTTGGGGTCCCCCTTAGAAAGGGGGATTTAGGGGGATGGCCACCCCGAAACAACAAAATAAGCGTCATCCCACCCCCAAAGGGGCGAGACAACGCTCGCGATACCACCCTAATTCTGCGCATGAGCACATCCTTAAGGGGAGTGTATTCAGCACAATCTCAGTCCTGCGCGTAAATCTCATGCACAGGTCCGGTGTAACGTCCGGCAGACGGCTAAGCTTACGCACGATCAACGCTTCAGCTTAACTTCTAGGGGAAGATCTTCCGGCAGGGTTCGAACAATCGGCTCTCAGCAATCGCCGACTCTCTGGAGAACGTTACCTTGTCGTACTTGTCCCGTCATCGAATACATATAAACTTTAAACAGATATGTTCTATTTATAGACTTTTTGCGTCTAAATGTCAACAACCGCTAGCCAAATCCGCATTAGAAGTATACCGACGCTGGTGGAGATCGATTTTAGCGAAAAATAAAAAATAGAGGGAATAACTCCCTCTATTAAGCCGATTCTGGTTTGAAATTATAAATTAGAGGGAATTCCTCCCTATAAATTCAAGCAATATCCCTATTCCAGAGCGAATCAAGGATATTAAAGGGAGAATTTCCCCTTAACCTAATTTACAGACCCAAAATCCAAAAAGAACAGGAGAAATTCCCTCTAATTTGATCGAAGGCCCCAGAGCCCCAGATCCTGCCCAATCACAAACCAAATCGGCATTCATTCATCACAATTCATTAGATGCGATGTAAAACATCATCCTTAAAAGTTACGCTCTCGCTCGCCTCACGACTCTCCAAGGCATTCCAATCATCCTGTGACAACAGCTCGAGCTGAGCTTCCACCAATGTACGGAAACGGGTGCGATAGATCGAAGCTTGCTTGCGCAATTCTTCAGTCTCAATAGCAACCTTACGGGATTTGGATAACGCTTCGTTAATAATCCGATCAGCGTTCTTCTCCGCTTCCTTGATAATGAGCTGCGATTCCTTCTTGGAGTTGTTCTTCACATCATCCGCCGCTTCCTGAGCGACTAAGATCGTCTTCGATAAACTCTCTTCAATATTCACAAAATGATCCAGACGCTCTTGAATGGACAAAAGCTGATTCTGCAGCTCCTTGTTCTCACGGATGACACTTTCATAATCCTTGATCACTTGATCCAGAAATTCGTTGACCTCGTCCTCATCATAACCGCGAAGTCTCCGAGAGAACTCCTTGTTATGTATATCGAGCGGTGTTAATGGCATGCTGTGCACCTCCTAGAAATTTCGGACCTTCTAAGTCTCTGAACCATACCTGCGCAGCAGACAAAGAAGAAAGACTGTACTTCAAGTAAAGGCAGAGGATGTATCGACGTTCCAACTGCCATTCATGGTTCGCCTCTTCTATAAAATATCGGCGCCCTGCTTTAAAAATGTTTGATTCCCTCGAAATAATCAATTTCGACAAGTAAAGCCGGATTCCTGCAAGGGATTCACACAAATTTACCAACCTGAACACGGTATCGGCCCTTTTTCGTCAAACTACCGACCTCTAGAACCTTGAATCGACCAAATCCTTGAATAGATACCATGTCACCATCTTTAAGTCCGCAGGAAGGGTCTTCCTCCACTTTCCAATTTACCCGAACGCGTCCAGCCTTGATGGGAGCAAGAATTTTGCTTCGGCTAAGCCGTGTTACATCTGCGGCAATGCCATCCAATCGTAGGGACGCTACAGTCAAATCCATCATTTCCAGCTTCACCTCACTATTACGCAAGGCAGAAAGTGGCAATACCTCCGTACTCACCTGTATTCGGTGTACTCCAGTTAAATTCATGGCTAAATAATCTGCAATATCTGCAGCTACTACCACATGACAACCATCGTCCAGAACATGAATATCACCGATTTTGTCACGTTTTACTCCAAGACCCAGAATAGAACCCATGTAGTCCCCATGCTCAAGCGCCAGAAACTTTTGTTCACCGGAGGTTATCGCAAGAACCTTCATCTCCATATCCTCATGATCCAGCTCACGATAATCGGGAGCAACCAGTGCTCGCTTCCGCTCTGCCTCAGCATGACCGCCCTCCCATCTGACGATTACGTCTGGATGGCGGTTGACGAGAGTCTGCAGAATAAATCCTTGGCGCGGATCTAGAAATTCGGTCAATTTAGCCTCATGATATTCACCTGCATGGGTAACCCATTCCCAAGCCTTGTCCACAAATTGTCTTTCATCGGGATGAAAATGCCCGTAAACTTCTGTTTTCATATCTTCTGCCTAAAAAATTAAGTGCAAAATGGATTTGAGTCCACCTGCCGCAAATTCCAAGACGAGTAGTGCAATGATCGGGGAAATATCAAGCGTACCAAAGAGTGGCGGAATAAACCGACGAAATGGCGTCAAGTACGGCTCAACAAGCTTACTCAGCAGTTCTCCGATAAAGGTATCACGAACGTTAGGTAACCACGACATCAGTACATAGAAAATAATCATGTAAAAATAAATATTGAACAGCATATCAATAATGGAATCAATTTGGAGCAAAGCTCATTCACCTCATTCTGTTATAGTCTGGATCGTCACCTAGGATTTCCGTAATGGCACCTTGAATTTCAACGGTATCTGGAGTGCACATAAATATATTGCCCCCAATTTTAGAGATTCCTCCACCAAGGGCATAAACAGTTCCGCTAAGAAAATCAATAATTCTCATCGCTTGATCGTTACGGACGCGCTGAAGATTGATCACTACCGTCCGGTGAGAACGGAGATGGTCAGCAATTTCCTGAGCCTCATCGTACGAACGTGGCTCATAAAGTACAACTTTTACATTCTTTTGCGAATGGATACTGACAACGTTGCCCCTTTGATTTTTGCGGGTTTCGACAGGGGCTGGCTCATATTCATCCTCTTCATGGGAAATTTGCTCCCGCTCCACAATTTCCTCTTCCTCCTGCAAGCCCAAAAAACTCATAAATCGGTTCATAACGCTCATCACGATCCCTCCTAATGGCCTACTAACACCGTACCTAGGCGTACCCAGGTGGCTCCTTCCTGTATCGCTACCTCAAAATCATTCGACATTCCCATCGATAGCTCCGTAATCGGCTCAGGTGTCAAAGCAAGTTGATTGAGCTCATCGCGCAGCTCACGAAGTCCGCGAAATACAGGACGGGTAAGCTCCGGATCACCTTCTAAAGGTGCCATCGTCATTAGTCCAATTACTTTTACACGGTCGAGACTAGCAATTTCACGTAAAAATCCAGGTACCGCCTCAGGCGACAGACCAAACTTCGTGTCTTCTCCAGAGATGTTCACTTGAAGAAAGACATTCACTTCCTGATCTGCGGCAATCGCCTTTTTGTGTAATTCTTGTGCCAGGGATATCCGGTCCAAAGAGTGTATATATGGAAACTTGCCAATAACGTCTTTAACCTTATTGGTCTGCAAATGCCCGATAAAATGCCATGTCCCTTGGTCCCCTAAAACCTTCCATTTGTGCTCAGCATCCTGCCAGCGACTCTCGGCAATATGCTCTAGGCCAGCCTCCAATACGGAGGACACCATTTCCAGAGAAACATATTTCGTCACTGCAATTACCTTGACGTCATTTCGATCCCGGCCGCTTGCCGCGCAGGCACGTGTTACACGTTCCTCTACCTCAGCAATTCTCTCCTGCAGTGTTAAAGCCAACTTTCAACTCTCCTTTATTCCGATCCAGCTCGTCATCCTGCCTGTAACCCCATTTTCTTTGCGATAAGAAAAGAACAAATCTTGATTACAGCTTGTACACCAAGATGTACATTCGATATGAGTCGGCAATATTCCTGCTTTAATCATAATGCGTCGATTCATTTCTTTCAAGTTTAGCATGTATTTGTTCTCATCTGTATCAGATGTTCTGTATAGCCCGACAGTACCAGCTGTTTCTATCGGCTTATTCAGATCACCCTCCAATTGGCGGACATGCTCCATCACATAATCATCCACCTCATAACAGCAGTCACCAATAGATGGACCAATCGCTGCAATAATGTCCTGCGGATGACTACCGTATACAACCCCCATCTTATTCACCATAGCTGCTGCAATCCGGGCCACAGTTCCCTTCCAGCCAGCATGCGCAAGACCTACGACATGGTGCACTGGATCATAAAAGTAAAGGGGTACGCAATCCGCATAAAAAGAAGTCAGCAAAACTCCCGGCACATCGGTAAGCAAACCATCCGTTGTCTGAAATGCCGACGTTCTATCCTTTTGACCTCGGCCACGATCGGCTTCCCTTACCACTGCTATTTCCGCTCCATGGGTTTGTTCCCCACAGGTCCAGGCTTCCGGCTTGAAATCAAGAGCTTCAGCAAGTGCCCTACGATTCCTTAAGACATCTTCCGGAGCATCCCCAACATGAAACGCACAATTCAGGCTGTTATAAGGCTCTTTACTAGCCCCTCCCTGTCTACCGGTAAAACCTGCTGTAATTTCTTTATGCTCCTCACGCCAAGGCTCCAGATGGAGCAGCATAAGTGTTTCCTTCCCCTGCACAAACGGTTCCATATCCTCACCTCCGCCTTAGTGTACCACATGTAAATACCCCCACAAAATGCCGCTTAAGCTAGAACGCTCAATTTAGTAACTTTTTAAGCTATGACATTTCGTATTTTTAAAAAAAAACAAAAAACGCACCTAGTTAATAAGTGCGCCGTTCGCTTCGGTCCCCTCGTTCCAAATACATCGTTTCTCTCTCATCCTGCGCTTGAGGCATTCTTGATTCTTCAATCTTCACGAGCACTACATCAGACCCGATTTTGACAATATTTCGCCATGGAATAATCAGATCCGTTCCCCCTCCGAACAATCCCATAAACCGAGTGTATCCGGGAATTACAATGGCATCAATGACACCTCGGCGTAAATCAAGTTCTAAGTCACTGATTTGGCCCAGCCGCTTGCCGTCCACAATATTAATAACGTCCTTAGTCTGAAAATCAGAGATTTTCATTTTTTTGGCTGATCCTAAATAATCCTCGTTCATCCCACCACCCCTGTACAATCAGACCTATAGTCCAATATATGTTATGAAAGCTTGGCCACATGCATGAAATATCCCCACAAAGTGAGGCTATGCTTCGATGCTTACTCAGGTACTTTGCGGGGGCCCCAATATATACTTCCTGAAACATTAAAAAAGAGGAGAAAATCCAAAATCCTTGTTACGGATTCTAGATATCTCCTCATCTCTGACTATTTAAGACTTCACATGTTTCTGCATTTGCTGAATCGCAGATTTCTCCAGGCGTGAAACCTGTGCCTGTGAAATGCCAATCTCGTCTGCGACTTCCATCTGAGTTTTTCCTTCGAAAAATCGCATGGATAGTATTCGCTTTTCCCTCTGACCTAGTTTTCGCATCGCTTCACGTAAGGCGATTTCTTCGATCCACGAGACATCCTTATTCTTATCATCGCTAATCTGGTCCATTACATAAATAGGATCGCCACCGTCATGATAGATCGGTTCGAATAAGGACACTGGATCCTGAATAGCATCAAGAGCAAAGACTACATCTTCCTTCGGTACACCAAGCGCTTCAGATATTTCGAATATCGTCGGTTCCCGCGAATTCTGATTGGTCAGACTATCGCGTACCTGCAGCGCCTTGTAAGCAATATCTCTGAGTGAACGCGATACTCGAATCGGGTTGTTATCACGCAAATAACGGCGGATCTCACCAATAATCATCGGAACCGCATATGTGGAGAACTTAACGTTTTGTGATAAATCGAAATTATCGATGGCTTTCATCAGACCGATGCAGCCCACCTGGAACAAATCGTCAACGAATTCTCCCCTATTATTGAATCTCTGGATAACACTTAGAACGAGCCTAAGATTACCGTTTACCAATTTCTCTCTGGCGGATCGCTCGCCCTGCTGCTGCAGCGAAGTGAACAGTTGCCGCATTTCCACATTCGTTAGAACAGGCAGCTTAGCAGTATCCACACCGCAAATCTCGACTTTATTTCGGGTCATGATGATTTACCTCCCAAGGAGAAACATTACTGTACATTATCTCCCGGGTTGGCCATTTTATTCCTTGCTAATTTCACCTTACACCATCTTGTTAAACTCCTTACGCAGCCGCTTAATAATTCGTTTCTCCAGACGAGAAATATAAGATTGGGAAATGCCAAGCAGATCCGCCACATCTTTTTGTGTCTTTTCTTCGCCTCCACGCAGTCCGAATCGCAGCTCCATAATGAGTCGCTCCCGTTCGCTCAACTTTTCCAGTGCCTTTTGCAGCAGCTTGCGATCGACCTGTTCTTCAATGTTCCGATAAATGGTATCATTTTCCGTTCCTAATACATCTGAGAGCAGTAATTCATTACCATCCCAATCAATATTAAGAGGTTCATCAAAAGAAACCTCACTCCGTGTCTTGCTATTACGCCGCAGATACATCAAGATTTCATTCTCTATGCAGCGTGATGCATAAGTAGCTAGTTTTATTTTTTTCTCAGGATCAAATGTGTTAACCGCCTTAATTAATCCGATAGCACCGATCGAAACCAGGTCTTCAATATTGATTCCGGTATTTTCAAATTTACGAGCGATATATACAACGAGGCGCAGGTTACGCTCAATCAGCATCGCACGAACAGCTGCATCGCCGCTAGATAGCCGCTGAAGCAGATACTCTTCTTCTTCCCGTGTCAGCGGTGGAGGAAGAGCCTCGCTCCCGCCAATATAATAGATTTCCTGACTCTTCAGCCCCAGTAGAAACAGCATGCGGTAATATTGCAGCTGCAGAGCAATTTTCCATTTGACCATTATTGTTCCTCCTCCAAGAAGTACACGGTTCGCATATGAAGCTTTCAATTCCCGCTTTCAGCCATCAGAAGTTTGGTTCAGCTAGTTTTAAAGATTAAGAAGGTAGTGCTGCATCAGTAGCGCTCTCTCTTTGAGTTAAATCCGGATGTATGACCGCTCGATAGGCTCCATCTCCTGACAGTGTCCCGCCATCCAGCCCAATTAAGACTCTTTTACTATAAAAGGTATCTTCACCAAGCTTTATCGTCACAAGGTCCGGCTTCAGTGCGAGCATAAATGATGCCCCTCGGTTAATCCCCCTATAAGGTACTAGTCGCATCCTGTCCTGCCAAGCAAACGACTGCCCGTCCGTTTCTAGCAAAAGTCTGTCCGCACCATCCTGAGTGAGTCTCCCTTTCCATGCAGCAGGGAGATGCCCCTCCCAGAGCGTCGATTCCATCACCATCACCGGTATACGGGTCAAAGGATCACAGAGCCGGTTACCTGTGTCTAACAAGCCAGGACAAGAAACACTTACCCCATCAATTTCAACTACCACCTCACCAATATAAGATTCAAGCTGCTCCCTTCTGATTCGTGAGGAATGCACTGCCTTGAAGCAGATTAACACCAGGGGAAATACTGCAATGACAAACCAAAAGCCGATCTTTAGGCCGTAAGCATGCCCTCCTGAAGCAGTGAACATAATACCATTCCAAATATCGCTGGAGCTCTGCAGCAAATAGTGAATACCTACAATCCCACCTGCGGCTGCAAAATTGATAATATAGAAAGCTCCCATAGTGCGAAGGTAGCTTTGCAGACTCCCAAAACCAAAGGCAATCCATAGCATAACCACCGACAATCCAAACTTAATAAGGAAGGTATACATGAAAGACAGCTCCGGTACAAACATCATCACCACATACAGCGCGCCAACAAGAGCTGAGAGGATTAAGCGCCACCACGATATTCTCAGCTTAACCATCCAGCCTGTCAGCCACAAAAGAATTCCGTCGATCACTAGATTGGCGGCGAATATCAAGTCAATATAAACAACCAGTGCATTCACCTGCTTAATGGCGGAATCTATCCTGTAGCCAAAATGGATCAGGCTCTGTTTTTTGGACGATATGATTAGTATAGAAAGTCTCGCATTCAAAGTCTGTCTAAACTTGGGGGGCGTTCTTGCGGTTTTTTTGTCGAGTTATAGCGCGAGAGGATTTATTCCTTCTTCATGGAATTTCTTAGATCTTTTATTTCAAAAACTTTCATGAGCCCTCGGCCCACATCCACAATGTAAAATGTTATCCCTGCTTATTTATCCATCCCTTTCGCTGCATCATTCGTTGGAATAGAGAAAGCCTGCAAATATACAGATTTATCCGACGGTTGGCGACTGTCGTTACTACTTAGTCAACCATCGGCATCTGTGAGCCACACCGTGCTGTTGCCCCCCTTGATCGATCCTTACTTTTACGCAAAAAACACCGTACCGCCATAGCTAATCAGCTAAGCGATACGGTGTTTTCGTATAATCTTGATTATCTTTAATTAATCGTTGTTGCCCCGAGTACGATTACGCAGGAACGTCGGAATATCGAGCTGATCAGAAGAATTCTGATTGCCGAAAGGACGTAAATTAGCTGAACTCTTATCTGGTGCTGCCGCAGGCTCGTTATTCGTCGAGACCGGACGACGTCCTGGAGTTTCAGGCGATGGTTTATGTTCAAAGCCAGTAGCAATTACTGTTACTTTGATATCATCCTTCAGATCTTCATCAATAATCGCACCAAAGATCATATTCACTTCAGGATCAGAGGCGGATGTAACGATCTCAGCCGCTTCATTAACTTCATATAGAGAGAGGTTGGATCCTCCCGTAATGTTCATGATTACGCCGCGGGCGCCTTCAATAGACGTTTCCAAGAGTGGGCTCATGATGGCTTTACGTGCTGCTTCAGACGCACGGTTCTCACCATTTGCAATACCAATACCCATGAGCGCTGAACCGCGCTCTGTCATGATCGTCTTTACATCCGCAAAGTCAAGGTTAATCAGACCAGGAACCTTAATTAGGTCAGAGATACCTTGAACAGCCTGCCGGAGAACATTATCTGCTTCACGGAAAGCTTCCAACATCGGTGTTTTCTTATCAACGATCTCAAGCAAACGGTCATTTGGAATGACGATTAGCGTGTCGACTTTTTCTTTCAAAGCTTCGATTCCAAGCATTGCCTGGTTATAACGTTTTCTTCCTTCAAAAGTGAACGGGCGAGTTACTACACCCACAGTCAAGGCTCCGCACTCTCTAGCAATTTCAGCTATAACTGGTGCAGCACCCGTACCTGTACCGCCACCCATCCCTGCAGTAACAAACACCATATCTGCGCCTTTAAGGGTATTCGAGATCAAATCACGGGATTCTTCCGCTGCCTTCTTACCGACTTCAGGATTAGCTCCTGCACCCAAACCGCGGGTCAGCTTGTCCCCGATTTGCAGCTTGTGCTCCGATTTGGCCATATGCAACGCTTGGGCGTCTGTATTAACCGTGATAAATTCTACACCCTGAACGCCATTTTCAATCATACGGTTGACAGCATTACTACCTCCGCCGCCCACGCCGATGACTTTTATTTGCGCCAAGCTCTCCATTTCAAAATCAAATTCTAACATATTGTTCCATCTCCCCCTCAATGTGCTTGGATGGCCGGTCCAAGTATATCTGGACTTACACTTATATAAACTCGCTGAACATGTTCTTTAGACGCTCGACAAACCCGGTCTTCTGAACCGTTTCATGATTTGGAGTGGCATTCTGCTTACTCCGGTTGACCGTCTTTTTATTGCTGCTTCCACCACTGCTTCTTCCACGGAAGCTACGGACAACATTATGCAGGATACCAACACCTCCGGTAAACCCAGGGTCCCGTACACCGATATAATCCGGTACAGCGATGCGTACAGATGCAGCTAGCTCAGTCTGAGCCGCCTTTAATACGCCAGGCATCGAGACAGTTCCACCCGTTAGTATATAACCTCCAGGTAGTTCACTGTAACCAAGCCGTTTCACTTCCTGTTTAATCAGATGGAAGATTTCTTGCACCCTTGGTTCGATAATTGCCGCTAAATCCTCTTGGTTAAATTCCTTCTCCACGTTACTGCCAATGCGCAGCACCTTGAAGACAACGTCAGAGGCTGCATCGTCAATCCATGCGCAACCATACTTCAGCTTTACTTTCTCCGCTTGATCAGTAAGTGTACGTAGTCCGTATGCAATGTCATTCGTTACAAATTCTCCTCCGATCGGAATCGTAGAGGTTGCACAAAGGGAACTTTCTTCGTATATGGCTATCGTTGTCGACCCGGCACCGATATCAACCAGAACAGATCCCATCGATTTCTCGTCCTTGGATAGCGCCAATCCACCAGCACCAAGAGACATCAGCACAAGATCCTTCACTTTTAGCCCTGATTTCTCAACACAGCGTAGTAGATTATGTATTGGCGTCTTAGCACCCGTTACGATGGTTGCGTCAACTTCTAGACGAACACCAATCATCCCGCGCGGGTCCTGAATACCTTCGAGACCATCGACGATAAATTGTTTAGGAACAACATCAATCACTTCTCGCTCCGGAGGCATAGCGATGACTTCCGCAGCTTTAATAACGCGATCGATATCATCCTCACCGATTTCACGATCCTCATTCTGAACGGCCACGACACCGTGGCTGGATTGCAGGCCAATATGATTACCGGAAATGCCTACATAAACCTCTGATATTTGAATACCCACCATTTGCTCTGCATGATCTATAGCACTTTTGATCGATTGCACAGTTTGGTCGATATCTACAATCGCGCCTTTACGTATACCTTCCGAATCAGCAGATCCAACGCCAATAATATTAAAGGTTCCATTGGTAACTTCCCCAATTATTGCCCGAACTTTGGATGTACCGATGTCCAAACTAACAATGATGTCATTGTTGCTCAAGTCCTATGGCACCTCCTGTTATAATCTTAATAAATTGCATTACCTTATCCCTGTCCCGGGAAACTTCACTGTACATATTCAACATACCTAATCCTTTCCCTCTTTTTTCTACAAATTTTTTGAACGGAATAATATTCCAACATCCCTAAATGTGAATAGTTACTCATAAATTTTATAAAGAATGATAATTATCACAAGAAATATAAGCCATTTTTGGTTATTAAGAACCATGTGTAGGATTATATCTCAAAAAAATCGAAGAAAAAAGAGGGATTTAGCTTCTTGCCCGTAAATCCGATTGTAGCATTTTTTCAACTCTATTAGTAGGGACTATTGACCTTTACTCTACTCTTGCACATCTTTTTGATCATCAATCTCAACCTGAAAAGGAACATACGAGTCTGCTTCAAGCATCGTGATAAGTCCAGGCTCCTTAGTCTCTATTACCTGATTCAAATAGGCAACCTTGCTCTTCAATAAAGAGATGGATGTAATCACCTCAAAACGGGATCTAGTATAGAGCTTAATACGGTCTGGAAATGACAACGTTGGCGAGGGAACTATCTCAGAGATATCACTTGTCAATTCATTAGAAATGCTTCCTAGCGTTTGACATAAGATAGCCTTATTAGGATCACCTGTATCCCAGTTGGTTAATATGGGCTTCTCTACGGCAATACCAGCCTCATTAACGGACACAGCTGCTCCACTCGACAGAATCGCCTTTAAGATGCCTCCCTGTTCCAGTTCATAGGCCACCGCAGGGAACTCTTCAATCTTCACTGTGATTACGCCGGGAAAATCCTTCTTCACGGTCGCGTGCTTAACCGTCTTAAGCTCCAGCAGAGATTGTTCCACAGACTTCGCAGAAACGGCAAAGAATTGTCCGCCTATATGAATTCCACTCTGCGAGAGCAATTCATCGCTAGTAGAATACTTACTTCCCTGAAAATCTATCACTGTAATGTGGCTAATAGACGATCTAAAAAAAATCACAGCAAGAAGCGCAGTGAACAATAGCAGCAGGATCGCTGTAATCTTACGGCTCATTTTTTTCTTAGGCTTGTCCTCTTTAAGAAGAGGTAATCGGGTTGTTGTCATTCTCATATCTCCGTAATAAGGCCCTGTCTCCTCCTTTGAATGAACTGAAGGAGACAGGGAGCTTTAATTGGCCAAATCAAGTGGATCCGGTACGGGTACCTTGCGGCTAATACGCGCGCCAAGCTTCTGAAACAGCTTCTCTATTCCATCATACCCACGGTCAATGTGGTGTGCTTGCTCAACGACTGTAGTCCCTTGTGCAGCGAGTCCAGCAATGACCAGTGCCGCACCAGCCCGCAAGTCAGTAGCTTCCACAGTAGCACCATACAATCTCTGAACGCCGCGAATAAACGCACGATTCAAATCGATAGAAATATCAGCGCCCATCCGGGCCATTTCTTCTACATGCTTGAATCGTCCCTCAAACACCGTCTCCTTGATTACACTGAAGCCATCGGCGAGAGACAATAGCACCATGACCTGAGATTGCAGATCTGTTGGGAAAGAGGGGTAAGGTGAAGTCACAATTCGCTCAACAGCACGTGGACGCCCCATACAGCTGATATTAATTATATCATTGCACACTGTGATTTGAACACCAGCCCGCTTGAGCACATGAATAAGCGAAGTCAGATGACCCGCGTTGGCATGTGTCAAAGTCACATTCCCTCGTGTAGCTGCCGCAGCAATCATTACGGTTCCAGCCACAATCCGATCAGGTATCACCTCGTAAGTACAGGGATATAGGTTTTTCACCCCTTGAATCGTGATGGTGTCCGTACCTGCGCCGATGATCTGGGCACCCATACTATTCAAAAATTGCTGCAGATCCTGTATCTCTGGCTCTCTTGCTGCCCCCGATATCGTTGTTGTTCCCTCTGCCTTTGCGGCAGCCATCATAATATTCTCCGTTGCGCCTACACTCGGATAGTCGAGATAAATATCACTCCCTATAAGCTTAGAACCCCGGCAGAATATTCGTCCGTTGCTCTCCTCGATCTCCGCACCAAGAGCCTTAAGTCCCTGTAGATGAAGATCGATTTTACGCTCTCCGATCGCACAGCCCCCAGGCTGATAGATCGTTACCTCGCCAAATCTGGATAACAGCGGTCCCATTAGAAAAATGGAAGATCTCATCTGCCGCATTAAATCCTCTGGTATATGAGATGTCCCGACGGCAGACGTATCTATCGTCACCGTATCCTCTTGATGCACGCACCTGCAGCCCAGCCGATCTAGGATGTCTAGCATAGTCTCGATGTCCAGCAGCTTCGGCACATTATGCAGTGAGTGAACTCCTTCGGCCAGCAGGCTTGCCGCTAAAATCGGCAGCGCCGCATTTTTTGCTCCATGGATACGAATGGTGCCTGACAGGGGACTTCCACCCTCAATCACCAATTTGTCCAATGTATCACCTCCGAGATTACCGCTCACCCACCACAAACACTTCCGTTACAAGATCATATGAAATGTACAAGAATATCCTGCACTACATCTCAGGTTTGGAAGTGTCCTGGGTGATTGTCACGATTATAGGATTATCCTATGTTCGTTCCTCCAAGTGTGTGACAGAGAGCTGCCAATAAGGAAAACCCATACGGAAAAAGAAGAAACCTTAAGACTTTTTACCAGCAAGTCTTCGGAGCTCACTTGTAACTACTGCGGCAGAATCTCTTTTGCCCAGTCGCTTGGAGGCCTCGGACATCTGCTCACGCACAGTCTCAGTTCCGATGATTTTTTGAACCGCCTCATAAAGAGCCTTGCCGTTTAAATCTTTCTCAAGTAGCACCACAGCAGCACCTTCGCGTTCCAGCTGTCTTGCATTCGCTTCCTGATGGTTGTTCGTTACATTAGGAGAGGGAATGAGTACAGAGGGAATACCCAGCGCTGTAATCTCAGCGAGAAAGGATGCCCCCGCCCGATTTACGATCAAGGAGGTACAAGCCAAAACCTCCGGCATATTGTGAACATATGGAAGGACATGCAACCAGTTTGGTAAGCTACCCAGCTTTTGACGCAATTCAGCCCGGGTCTCTTCAAAATATGGTTCACCTGTAACGTACACATAATGAACACCATTACCCTTACCCACTAATGGGGCCATTTCAATCATGGCTTTATTAATAGCTTTAGCTCCCTGGCTGCCACCAACCACCAAAACAACAGTACTGCCATCCGAAATACCCAGCGATGCGAATCCACGTTGTGGACTTGCTGTAGTAACTGTTGTAGCACGCGGATTACCAGTATAGATCACATGTTTACTCCCCGGAAAAGAGGACTCTGTGCCTTCAAAGCTTACAGCAACCGCGCTCGCGTACCGACTCAGAAAACGATTTGTAAGACCTGGTATAGCATTTTGTTCATGAATCAAAGTAGGGATACCCAACCGGGATGCAGCATAAACGACCGGACCACACACATAACCGCCTGTTCCAATCACAACATCTGGCTTGAACTCTCTTAACATTTCTTTGGAAGCCTTAACGCCCTTCAAGAAACGCATCACGGTCTTGACGTTGTCCAAGGACAGTTTGCGCCGAAAGCCAGTGATGTCGATAGATTTGAAAGGGATATTCTCTTGGGGAACAAGCTTGCTCTCTAAGCCACGCGTTCCACCAATATACAGGAAGGTAGAATTGCTATCTTCCAACTCCAGTTGCCTAGCAACAGCGACCGCAGGATAGATATGTCCACCCGTGCCTCCGCCGCTTAATACGATACGCATCTCTTTCACCTCGCAAAACGGGATAAGTTCAATAGAATGCCAAGGGATGTTAGCATCAGTGTAAGTGAAGATCCGCCATAGCTAATCAGAGGAAGCGTGATGCCCGTTACAGGCATTAGACCGATAACAACACCAATATTAATAATGACTTGCACAGCCACCATACAGACGATGCCAACGGCCAGATAGCTTCCAAAACGGTCAGGTAGACTCATCGCCACCTTCATTCCGCGCCAAATTAGAATAAGAAATAGGATCAACACAGCCAAACCACCGATAAACCCCAGCTCCTCGGCCAATATAGAAAAAATAAAATCAGTTTGCGGCTCAGGTACATAACTGTACTTCTGCCGACTCATTCCTAATCCGAGACCACCGAGCCCCCCAGGACCGATCGCATATAGCGACTGAATAATCTGGTAGCCTGCACCTAGCGGATCGGACCATGGATCAAGAAAAGCGGTAATCCGCTGCAATCGATAAGGCGCTGCTACAATCAAAGCAACAAAGCCTGCCACTCCAGCCACACCAAGTAAAAGTAAATGCTTCATCCTAGCCCCTGCTGTGAAGACCATCATCAAGGCTGCACCAAACATTACGGTACCTGTACCCAAATCCGGTTGGAGCATGATCAGCGCGAAGGCTGACCCAATGAGCGCAAGCGGTGGGAGCAAGCCGCGTGTGAAGGAAGTGATGTCGTACTCCTCTTTCCCCAGCCAATTGGCTAAGAATAGAATCATCCCCATCTTCATGAACTCGGAAGGCTGAATCCCGAAGGAGCTAATTCCTAACCAGCTTCGCGCTCCCCCACGTACTACACCAATACCAGGGATAAGCACAATGACAAGTAGGAAAAAGCAGATCAGAAGTGCCGGCTTAGCCAGCTTTTTCAGCACCCTGTAATCGGTATTCGCTGTAACGAACAGTGCGACTAGTCCTAGTCCTGCAAACAAAAGCTGTCTTTTTACAAAGTAAAACGAATCTCCATAATTGCGGAAGCCCAGAACGGACCCGGCGCTGTATACCATCACCATGCCGATCACCAGCAAAGATAGAATAGGAATCAGCAACCAAATATCGGGAGCATGACGAGTTTTGTTCATCAGGAGCACACCTCTTGCATCCGTAGTAGGGATGGGGCTTATCCATCCCCCTACTTAAAGGTTATGCACCGCCTCTTTAAAAATACGCCCGCGCTCTTCATAGGATGTAAACATATCCCAACTTGCACAGGCAGGAGACAAGAGAACGATATCTCCTTCTTCCGCCAAAGCGGAAGCTTCCTGCACAGCTTGCTCAAGCACGGCGGCGGCACTCTCCCCATTATCGACGGAGATAATATGCTTTAATCCTGCCAGCTGCGCTACATTTATTAGCTTGTCTTTAGTTTCCCCTAACGCCACCAGCGCTTTGACACGTCCGCTCAGGACAGGCAGCAGCTCCATATAATCGGAGCCCCGGTCTAATCCCCCAGCGATCAACACTACTGGACGCTGGAACGATGTTAGTGCCATAATCGTCGCTTTGGAGTTTGTTGCTTTGGAGTTGTTATAATAAGTGGCTCCATCCTTATCCTCAACATACTCCAGACGGTGCTCTACACCGCGAAATGAAGCAAGCACTTCACCCAATAAAGAGGGATCTGCTCCAGCGGCAATGGCAATTCCGCATGCAGCCAGTGCATTCTCCACATTGAAACGTCCTGGAAGGCCAATGGAATCTACATCAGCAATGATTGTTTCTTTGTCTGCAGATTCGCGATAGATAATGCGGCGCTTCAGATCGTCCTCTTGACCCGTAATAAAGGATGGGCTAACAATTACACCATGTGAGAGCTCCTCGGACATAGAGAACGGAAGAATCGAAGCCTTCACATACGGCACAAGTTCTCGACAGTAAGGATCGTCCCAGTTCAGCACAGCCGTATCCGTGGCTACTTGATTGGCGAACAGCTTTGCTTTGGAATCGACATAATCCTTCATGCTCCCATGATAATCCAGATGGGTCTCAGCAATATTCAACAAACAACCTACTTTGGGGCGGAAAGACTCCGTACCTTTGAGCTGGAAGCTGCTGAGTTCAACCACCATCCAATTATCCTCTGTAGCCTCTTGCGCAGCCTCACAGAGAGGTGTACCAATGTTACCTGCAACAATCGGGTTCATGCCCGCAGCATCCAGCATTCGGCCTACCCAGGTCGTCGTTGTCGTCTTGCCATTGGAACCCGTGATGCCGATCATCGGCGCTGCACAAAGACGGTAGGCAACCTCTACCTCTGTAACTACTTCAATGCCAAGCTCAAGAGCCTTTTGCACTGGAGTCGCAGAATAAGGAATACCTGGATTCTTAATTACCAGACTTACACCTTCATGGACCAGTCCATCCGGATGCCCACCGCATATAACACAAATTCCCAAAGATTCCAATTCGGAAGCTTCGGGACTTTGATCTCTTTCCTTTTTATCGTTGACCGTAACTACAGCGCCACGTTCATGCAGCACTTTAGCCACCTGGACACCGCTTTTAGCGAGCCCAAGAACCACAACTTCTTCACCACGGTACATATCTGGATGTTTCATTCGCTACAACCCCTTGCTAATAAATAGTCCAAGAGCGGCTAATACCAAACTTACCGCCCAGAACGAAATTACCACTCGCCATTCCGACCAACCACCAAGTTCAAAATGATGGTGAATCGGGCTCATTCTGAATACACGTTTGCCACGGGTTTTGAAAGAGACCACCTGTATCACGACAGATAACATTTCCACCACAAACACACCGCCAATGATAAGAAACAGCAATTCGCTCTTAGTGACAATAGCAATTGCACCTATCGCGCCGCCAATACCAAACGAACCGGTATCTCCCATGAACACCTTAGCAGGATGCGCGTTGAAGACCAGAAACCCTAGGACAGCACCGATCATTGCTGCTGCACACACTCCAGCTGCAATTGAGGTAGCCTGCATTGCTACAACAGCATAAGCCGCCAAAGCAATGGCACTTACACCAGACAGCAATCCATCTACTCCATCGGTAAAGTTAACGGCATTCGTTACTGCCATCATCATAATAATAATGAACGGATAGTAGAAAAAGCCGCCCCAGTCAAAGCTGAAATCAGTACCCGGTACGCTGATACTTGTGCTATGTCCAGCAGAAATCAGTAGACCGCACATCACAGCACCTACCAACAGCTGCCCGAACAACTTTTGACGCGCAGTAAGGCCCAAGGAACGCTTGAATACGATTTTGATATAATCATCCAAAAATCCGATCAGTCCAAAACCAAGCGTAGCCACAAGTAGTACGTAAAAATCGGTATTCACCACGGAAAATTTCAGATAAGCCAATGTAAAGGCCACGATGATCACGATACCACCCATCGTCGGCGTTCCCGCTTTCTTTAAATGGGTTTGCGGTCCGTCATCTCGCACCTGCTGTCCGAATTTCATCCTGCGCAGTAGCGGAATGAAGAGCGGAGCGGCAATGACCGCAAGGATAAAGGAAACAGCAATAGTCAATAACAATAGTTGATAATCCATGGGTACACTCCCTCCATTTATTTAGGTCTGTTGAAAATTTTTACTCAGGCTCTGAAGTACTTCCTCGAGCCTCATCCCTCTAGATCCTTTGAACAGTACAATATCCTTGGAACTGCATTTCTCAATGAGGACGGCTGTTAATTCTGACTTATCAGCAAAAGCCATCACGCGCTCATTTCCGAATCTTTCCTTTGCAGCTTCTGCAATGTGGACTGACAACGGACCATAAGTATATACAAAATCAGTCACTGCGGGATCAAGGTAGTAGCCAATTTCTTTATGAAACTGTATTTCATCCGGCCCAAGTTCCAGCATGTCCCCCAGCACTGCGATTTTTTTGCCACCGCATTTCATAGTTTGAAGCACATCAATGGCCGCCTTCATAGAAGTCGGACTGGCATTGTAAGCATCGTTCAAAAGTGTAAGCCCGGAAGAAGTCCGAATCACTTCAATCCGCATGCCCGTCAACTTGAGCTTACTTAGCCCATTCTCTACGTTTTGTTCCTTAACCCCAAAATGGCGAGCAACCGCTAGTGCAGCCAATGCGTTAACAACGTTATGCTGGCCTGGCAGCGGTAATGTAAAAGCATGTTCCTTATGAAGGCTTGACGTAAACGTCATACCACCACTATGGGACATCATCCCCGTCGGATAATCATCATTATCCCCGTTTAGGCCGAATCGGAAGGATATCATTCTCTCCGGAGCCTCAAAAGTGGACTCTTGCATTACCTCAGTCAGCAGCGGCTCATCACCGTTATAGATTAGCAGTCCACCTGGCTTTAGCCCTTCGACTATTTCCAGCTTGGCGCGGGCGATTTCCTTACGGGACCCCAGTTGTAGCAGATGCGACTCGCCTACATTAGTAATTACTGCAACATCTGGTGTAGCCAAAGAAGCCAGCAGAGAAATTTCTCCCCGCGAGCTCATACCCATTTCAAGAACAGCAATCTCTGTATCCTCAGCCATGGATAGAATCGTAAGCGGAAGACCAATATGATTATTGAAGTTTCCCTCTGTCTTATGCACCTTGTACTGCATTTCGAGCAAGGCCATAATGATATCTTTAGTCGTCGTTTTTCCGTTGCTGCCCGTAACAGCGACAACCTTCGGAGCGACCTCATTCAAATACGCAGCGGACAGCTTCTGAAGAGCCTCTAGCGTATCTTCAACAATTATGACTCCGCCACTCTCAGGTGCAGGACCTTTATCACGCTGCCACAAGGTCCCTGCAGCACCAGCAGCAAGAGCTGCGGCAGCATAATGATGACCATCGAATTTGTCTCCCGTTAGAGGGACAAACAGGCAGCCAGTTGTTATCTTACGGGAGTCGGTAACGACGCCCGTAAGGGTTGTATTCACAGCTTCGGCAGCAGGAAGCTCACCTGCACACATAACAGCAATTTGTCCCAGTGTTCTTGTAATCAATAGTTTCGACCCCTTATAACTTCTTTAGCGACGATGCGGTCATCGAAATCGTGAACCACTCCGCCAATCAGTTGATAGGTCTCATGACCTTTCCCCGCAATCAATACTACATCGCCAGAGCTTGCCATTTCAATAGCCTTCCCAATCGCTTCTCGGCGATCAACAATCATATGATACCGGTCAGAGGTGACTCCATCCTCTACTAGTCCTGCTTCTATATCCTTCAAGATGAGTTGAGGGTCTTCCGTCCGAGGGTTGTCAGAGGTTACGAATACCATGTCGCTATATTTTGCGGCTATCTTACCCATTAAAGGACGTTTCGTGCGGTCTCTGTCTCCTCCGCAGCCAAACACAATAAGCACTTTGCCAGTAGCAAATTCGCAGACCGTTCTTAATACATTTTCCAGCCCGTCTGGTGTATGTGCATAGTCAACGATAACGGCATATTCTTGCCCCTCATCCACTGACTCCACCCGTCCAGCTACACCATCTATTGCCTCAAGACTAGTCTTGATATCTGACAGTGACACATCTTCCAACAGCGCAGCCGTAATCGCCGCAAGTGCATTGTAGACATTGAATTTGCCAACCATACGAAGCGAAATGTCAGTCTCACCCTTAAACGTATCTACATGGAAAAAAGTTCCTTTTGCAGTGATCGATATTTGCGAAGCTCGGACATTAGCGTTGTTATCAATGCCATATGTAATCACTTCCGCCGCAGTTTGGGCTGCAAAATATGCGCTAGCTTCATCATCAGCGTTAAGCACCGCATACTTGCGTTCTTCTTTCCAAGGAGAGATCACATTTCCTAGTCTAGAGAAGAAAAGACCTTTAACCGCCCGATACTCCTCCATTGTATGATGATAATCCAGATGATCCTGGGTTAAGTTCGTAAATATTGCCGTACGGAAGTCCGCACCCTTCACACGTCCTTGCTGAAGCGCGTGGGAGGAAACTTCCATTACGCAACACTCCACACCCTTAGATGCCATATCATGAAGCGAGCGCTGCAGATCTAGCGATTCTGGAGTGGTGCCTGACATCGGATAGCTGTTGCCGTCATAGCGCATCTGAATCGTTCCGATCAGACCCGTCTTCATATTTTGGTCCTGCATAATTCTCTCAATAAGATAGGTTGTTGTTGTCTTGCCGTTGGTACCCGTAACCCCAATCATTCTCATTCGACTGCTAGGTGAACCAAAGAATGCATTCGACATCACAGACATCGCAAACCGGCAGTCATCCACAACGATCTGTGGGATATCAATCTCCAGCTTGCGCTCACATACGATAGCGGACGCCCCCGAGGCAACAGCTTGCGGCGCATACTTGTGTCCGTCTACGGTGTGACCCGGCAAACAGATGAACAGATCTCCCGGACTTACACAGCGGGAATCCGTCTGAAGATCAGTAATCTCCACCTCCCCATCCCCATATAGACGCGAAGTAGCAAGACAAGCAGATAATTCATTAACTTTCATAGTAATCCCTCACTCTACATTTTCGGATACGAACTGAAACCTTATACCTTAAACATTATTCACTAGAAGCTCCCATATAAATCCTGATGGTCGAGCCCTGTTCTACTCTAGCCCCAGCTTTCGGAGCTTGATTGATGACTGTATTACCGGAGCCTGAACGCGCAAGATTAAAATTCATATTTAAATCCTCATAGATATCCTGCACCGTTGCTCCTGTAAGGTCAGGCACGGTCACAATCGGAGTTTCCCCATACTTATAAGTTTTGGGGAGCTGGTCACTGCGTTCTGGCACCTTCATATAGTGCAGCGAGTCCTCCAAAATATTCTGTACAATTGGAGCGGCAACAACACCACCAAATTGAATCCCTTTCGGATTATCAACCGCAGTATACACAACAATTTGAGGATCATCTGCAGGCGCAAAGCCTATAAAAGAAACAATGTGCTCCGTTGGAGAATAACGTCCGTTAATGACCTTCTGTGCAGTACCTGTCTTACCACCTACACGATAGCCGTCTATGAAAGCCGGCCGTCCCGTGCCTTTGGCAACTACGCTCTCAAGTGCTGCCCGCACCTTCTTTGACGTTTCTTCCGAAATGACTTGCCGCACAAGCTCTGGCTTTACCTCTGATACGGTTTCTCCAGTCTCCGGATTAACCCATGCTTTTGAAACATGCGGTTTATAGAGATTACCACCATTGATAGCGGCGGATACCGCAGCAATCTGCTGAATTGGTGTAACCGAGACTCCTTGACCGAAGGCTGTAGTCGAAAGCTCTACCGGACCTACTTGATTGAGCTTGAACAGAATCCCATTAGATTCTCCGTTTAAATCAATTCCGGTTTTGCTGCCGAAACCAAAATCACGAATATATTTGAATAGTGTTTCTTTACCCAGCCGTTGCCCTAGAGCGACAAACCCAGGGTTACAGGAGTTCTCAACTACCTGTAGAAAGGTCTGGCTACCGTGGCCGCCTTTTTTCCAACAGCGCAGCTTCGCACCCGCGACTTCGATAAATCCAGGATCGTAGAAATGATCATTTTGCAGGTCTACCTTGCCTTCTTGCAGTGCTGCAGCGAGTGTGATAATTTTGAACGTCGAGCCAGGTTCGTAGGTCATCCAAATGGGCAAATTCCGATTATAGATCTGTGGATCATATTCCTTATATAGCCCCGGTTCATAGCCCGGTCTGCTAGCCATTGCCAGAATCTCGCCATTCTTCGGATTCATCGCTATAGCCCAAGCGCCCTGCGCCTGATATTTTACCATAGCCTGATCAAGCTCGCGCTCCATAATGGATTGAATCTGTTTATCAATCGTCAATTGCAGATTAAGTCCATCCTGAGGGGCTGAATACTTCTCCGATGATCCAGGCATGAGTCTTCCACCTGCATCAGACAAATACGAAATATTGCCTGCTATGCCTTTGAGCAGATTGTCGTATATGTTCTCGACTCCTGTAATCCCTTGGTTATCAATCCCTGTAAAGCCTAGTATGTGTGCGGCAAGATCGCCGTAAGGATAATATCTTTTGCTATCCTCAGCGACAACGATGCCCGGCAACTGCAAATCACGGATGCTCGCGGCAAGTTCCATCGTAATTTTGCGGCCGCCGGGCTGTAGTTTCACCGACATTGATTTTTTAGTCAGCAAGCTCATCAGCTTCTCCTCGGTCATCCCAAGCAGAGGCGCCAATTGCTGTGCTGTCTTTTGCTTCTCTTTCACCTGCACGGGCACCGCATAAACCGTAGGCGTACTGATATTGTAGGCCAGTGGTATTCCTTCACGATCCAAAATTTCACCACGCTTGGCTGTAAAAGGAATATTGCGACGCAAGGAGTCTTCTACCTTGTCACTTAATTTCTCGCCTTGGGATAATTGCACATAAGCAAG
Organism: Paenibacillus sp. FSL K6-0276; assembly: GCF_037977235.1. Lineage (NCBI taxonomy): Bacteria > Bacillati > Bacillota > Bacilli > Caryophanales > Paenibacillaceae > Paenibacillus > Paenibacillus sp. FSL K6-0276. Next base: position 4,671,328 of record NZ_CP150276.1, read on the forward strand.
ACGCACGACCAGCGAACCGAATAACACTGCCAGTCCCAGCAGCGTCCACAGCATTCTCCGCCGTGTTACGACCTTCGAAACCTTCATTCCGTTCTCCCCCGCTTTCACCTATAGACATGAGCTCTTATCTTCATGACTATTCGGGACAAACAGGGGTTAGAACAAGCCTATGGCCCACTCTCCGATTCTGTACCCTCATCAGCAGGCGAGGATGCAGGAACATCTTCACTATTATCGTTTAATGGTTTCAGCTTCAATGTAAGTAGTGGCTTGCCATTCTTTGTTCCTTCAATCTGTTCCGAGACATATCCTTCGCCTTCTACCGCAATCTCCACTTTTAGTAGTGTTAGAACCTCAAGTGCATCACGCAGCGACTCTCCTTGTAAGTTAGGAATAGTACGCTTAGCTCCCTGCGGACTTAATAAATAGATCCGCTGGCCTGTTGTGAGCTTCGTTCCCGCCTCTGGATATTGACTCTCCACTGAAGCTCCTTCACCAACTACTTCAAAATCAAAGCCTTGATCCAGAAGCGTCTCTCTTGCTTCCTTCATCGTTTTTCCCGTCAGATCAGGTGTGGTCCGGAGCGCAGGCGCATCAGATTTAACTGTTTTTTTACTATCCTTATCGCTAGTTTCAGTTGCTAACTTTGGAACTCCCATGTATTGCAGCGATTGGGACACAATCTCTTTAAATACAGGAGCAGCAGCCCTACCACCGCCAATCTCAACGTTTGGTTCATCAATAATGATAATAACAGCGATCTTTGGATCATCAACAGGAGCATATCCTGCAAATGAAACAAGCACCTTGGATTTCACATAGATCCCATTTTCAGGCTTGATAGCCGTTCCCGTTTTCCCTGCGACACGGTAACCATCAATATAAGCGTAGCGTCCTGTTCCTATGACTTGGTCGGCAACGACCTGTTCCAGGTATTTACCTGTCTCCTTGGCACTTGCCTCATCAATCACCTGTCGTACTACATTAGGCTGAGTAACCTTTGTCTCCCCGGTATTCGGGTCTGTAACCTCTTTAACCACATGCGGAGTCATCAGTTTACCCCCATTAGCAACTGCTGATAAAGCAACCAGCTGTTGAAGCGGAGTAACAGTAACCTTACCATGTCCGTAAGCAAGTGTCGCACTTTCAATAGGACGATTTTCATTAGGGTTAACAACCCCACTTATTTCTCCCGGCAGATCGATTCCCGTTTTCTCATTAAAGCCAAAATCATTAATATATTGCAAAAGCTTTTCCTGTCCTAGCAATTCGTAAAGTTTTACAAACAGAACGTTACTGGAACGCTTTACCCCCTCCAAAAAGCTAATTTCTCCCCAGCCAGCACGGTTAATATCGTGTAGCGGAGTCCGGTCACCTTTTATCCTAATTTGTCCCGACAGAAACGTAGCATTTGGATTAAATAGCTTCTCATTCACTGCTGCAGCAAGTGTGTAAATCTTAAAGGTGGAACCAGGCTCATAAATTGATTTGATAGCATGATTGTAGAAACCCGCTGCATCAGCACCCGTATCCATATATTTATTAGGATCAAAGGTAGGCATATTCGCCATCCCCAAAATTTCCATCGTATTCGGATCAGCGGCAATGACACTCATACTTTTCGGCTTATATTGCGCATATGCCTTTTCCATAGCCTCTTCGATATAATGCTGAATCGTACTGTCGATTGTAAGCTTAAAGTTACTACCATTGACTACAGGTTGATAAGTATCTTGTGAATCCGGCAGCTTGACCCCTTGTCCGTCACTTTGATAAAGCAGCTTGCCATCGGCTCCCTTAAGCTGTTTATCTAGGGATTTTTCCAGACCCATAATCGCCTTGCCATCTCGATCTGTATAGCCTAAAATATGCGCAGCAAGCGAACCCTTAGGGTAATATCGTTTCTGTTCTCTAACAAGACCAATGCCAGTCTCTTGAATTTTATGTTTCTTTCCTAACGCCACATAGAATTCCTTCACCTTATCGGCAAGGTCCTGATCGATCTTCCAGCCTTCGTTACGAATTTCACGATTCTTGAGGTATTTGCCATTCTCGTCTTTAGCTTCAATCAGCTTCCGTAGCTCATCTTCTGGCTTGCCGAGTAGCTCATGCAATCCCTTGACGACCTCATCACCAATTCCCTTTTCAGCAATGACTGCCGGGTTTACAACCACAGTATAAGCAGGGACATCACTTGCGAGCACACTCCCATTACGGTCAGAAATCGTTCCTCGCTCTGCTTTGATAGTTGAAGTGTGCGCCCAAAGTGTAGCGGCCTTTTCTTGCCATTCCGAACCCTGTATAACTTGAATCCAGAACACTCTAGCTATCAAAACAAGAAAAAAGAGGGTAATACACCCTCCTATAAACAGCGTGCGAAGTTTTATTCTCTTTACCATAAGCGAACCTCACAATTTTTTTATTGCGATCTTGCCAATCGCTCACTAATTATCGCCTTCAGCCGATAGCGGATTCGCCGGTATAAAGATGGTTGCATCTTCATCCGGTGATACGTAGCCAAGGTCTTTAGCCTTTTGGGCAACCTTCTGCTCCAAATTCTGCTTCTCCATCTCATACGTGGAAATCTGCTTCTTAGCAGTCGCTATGTCTTTATCTAATTTCTGGGCCTGCAAGTTCAAATCATAAATGTGAACGTAACGTGAAATCAGTGTGATAGCCACCAAAACGCATACTCCTAGCGTCAGCATATACAAAAGTTTCTCTTGCAGCGGAAGTACTCTTCGTTTGGTAACTACTTTTGTCTTCTCGCGGTAAAGGGGGTTTACCTCTTCTTTTCTTTTGGGCTGAACTGCTAAATTGCCGCGGGTATAGGCCATCTCTGACTCTCCTTTATCGTCAATTACAATTTTTCTGCAATGCGCAGCTTAGCTGAACGGGCTCGAGTATTAAGCTCAAGCTCTTCTTCAGAAGGCACAAGCGGTTTGCGGTTGATTAACTTAAGCGTGCCTTTCGCGCCGCATACACAAAACGGAAAGTCAGGCGGGCATGTACATCTGCTTAAATAGCTGCTAAGGATTTGCTTGCAAATTCGGTCCTCGAGCGAATGAAAAGTGATAACGGATACTCTACCTTCTGGTGCAAGGCAACGTACTGCGCTATGTAATCCTTCTTCAAAAGCACCCAACTCGTCATTTACAGCAATCCGTAAACCTTGAAAGCTACGTTTAGCGGGATGTCCTCCCGTTCTTCGTGCAGCCGCCGGAATACCTTCCTTGATAAGCTCAGCTAATTCTCCTGTGGTCTCCACAGGACTTTCTTCTCTTCTGTCTACAATTTTCTTAGCGATTCTCCGCGAGAACTTCTCTTCTCCATATTGGAAAAGCACACGGGCAATCTCCTGCTCGGACCACGTATTCACAATATCAGCAGCCGTTAAAAGCGCTGTTTGATCCATCCGCATGTCCAGCGGAGCATCATGATTGTAACTAAATCCGCGCTCTCCCTCATCAAACTGGGGAGAGGATACGCCAAGATCAAAGAGGACTCCATCCACTTGGGGAATGCCATCTTTTTGTGGTACAAAGGGCACATCCTTAAGTACACTCTCCAGATCACGGAAATTGGTCTTAATGAGTACAACCTTGTCTCCGTATTCGGCTAGTCTTTCTTTTGCGTTCTCCAGAGCCCAATCATCTTGATCCAAACAGATTAATCGGCCTTCGCCGCTAAGCTTGGAAGCAATTAGTGCGCTGTGGCCCGCTCCACCGAGAGTGCAATCTACATAGATTCCGTCTTTTTTGATGTGCAGCCCTTCTGTCGCTTCTTCTTTAAGCACCGTGATGTGGTGAAACAAGCTGCATCCCTCCAGGACAGTATTCGATATTATGTTTTATAGATCAAAATTGAAATCCACCAATTTTTCGGCAATTTCGTTGAACGATTCCTCGGACTGTTCGAAGTACTGCTCCCATAGCTCTTTGTTCCAGATTTCCACCCGGTTCGAAACGCCCAGAATAACACAGTCTTTGTCCAGTTTGGCATACTGCCTTAAATTGGCCGGCAGATTTACCCTTCCCTGCTTATCCCATACACATTCTGTTGCGCCTGAGAAAAAAAAGCGACTGAATGCGCGGGCGTCTGATTTCATCAGTGAAAGGCTTTTAAGCTTTTGTTCCATGATTGCCCATTCTTCCATGGGATAAACAAATAGGCAGGAGTCTAGGCCGCGGGTCGTCACGAAGGAGGTTCCAAGCAATTCACGGAGTTTAGCCGGAATAATGATTCGGCCTTTGTCGTCAATGCTGTGTTGATACTCTCCCATGAACATCCTTTTTCCCACCCCTAATCCCCGAATCCCCACTTTGCCCCACTTTTCACCACTTAAGCATAATAGATTCGCCGTTAAAAATCAAAAACCTTTTTCTGGCGTAAGGAAATTTTCCATAAATCAGATAGATCGTTTCCCAAAAAAACATTTCTCCACAGAAAAAAGCCATACAATCGGAATCTTGTCCGCTGCATGGCTTTTCAAGCATAAACGCCTTCGGCGTCCTTATAAGGACGCTAAGCGTTTAAGCGAGAAATATAAGGATAATGTATAGCGTGAAACTTATACTCTCTTATATTTTAAAAAAGTTGCTTCAGTTCAAGGTACACTTGGTTAATATACTTTATTATTGTGCGTTCAGTTATTAATCGTTCAAATTCCAGCTGTCCAAATAATCCACTTGGGCTGGAGTAAGACTATCGATGTTAATGCCCAGACTTTCCAGCTTGTAGCGTGCTACCTGCTCATCCAGCTCATAAGGAACATTCTCAACTTTTACGCCAATGCTCTTATAATTATCATTTACATATTTCAGCGACAGCGCCTGCAGCGCAAAAGTCGTATCCATAATTTCGGCAGGGTGTCCATCAGCAGCACCCAGATTTACAAGTCTACCTTCTGCAAGCAGATATAGTTTACGTCCGTCGCGTAGCTGGTACTCTTCGATATTTTTGCGGACAGTACGCTGGGATACGGATCTTTCAGACAACTCAGGCTTATTCACTTCAACGTCAAAATGGCCCGCGTTGCACATGATTGCTCCATCCTTCATCACATCATAATGTTCCCCGCGAATCACATAACGGTTACCAGTTACTGTAACGAAGAAATCACCGACCTTAGCTGCTTCTAGCATTGGCATTACTTCGAAACCGTCCATATGTGCTTCAACGGCTTTAATAGCGTCCACTTCTGTAACAACAACCTTTGCACCCAGACCTTTGGCACGCATAGCAACACCTTTACCGCACCAGCCGTAACCGACAACAACAACTGTTTTGCCTGCTACGATCAGGTTTGTTGTCCGAATAATGCCATCCCATGCGGATTGGCCTGTGCCATAACGGTTATCAAACAAATATTTGCAATAAGCATCATTTACTGCAACCATTGGGAACTTCAGCACACCCTGCTTTTGAAGTGCTTTTAGACGAATGATGCCGGTAGTTGTTTCTTCAGCACCCCCACGGATATTCTCCATCAGATCAGGACACTCCGAATGCAGCAATGTTGCAAAATCCCCACCGTCATCAATGATCAAATCTGGTTTGCTTTCCAGCGCCTTAATGTTAAGTGCTTTGAACTCTTCAGGAGATGGGTTGTATTTAGCAAATACTGTGATTCCATCCTCCACAAGCGCTGCACATACATCATCCTGTGTAGAAAGTGGATTTGATCCGGTAATGGTTACTTCTGCACCGCCTGCTTTGACAACCTTCGCCAGATAAGCGGTTTTAGCTTCCAAGTGAAGCGTGATCGAGACCTTTAGCCCTTTGAATGGTTGCTCTGCTTCGAACTGCTCACGAATGCGGTTCAAGACAGGCATATGTTGACGAACCCAGTCGATTTTCAAATGTCCTTCGGGTGCGAGTGACATATCAGCCACGATACTATTTTGTTTAGATGAACTCATTATGAAACCTCCTAAAAGTTTTGTGAGCGTTACTACGTTGAATCTACTTCGTACAAAACTTACTTTGTTACTTCTCTACATATAAATGATGCGATGTGTTCCGCTGTAATCCGGTTCAACAGCCATTAGCTCATCCAGCCATGCAAGTCCATACCGGTTCAAGTAATACATGATATTGTACACTCTTTCCTGCAGTTTACCCAGTGGCATTAACGACAGCTCGATTCGCTCCCATTGACGGATTGCAGCTTCATTCTGTTTCGCCATAGCGGCTTGGGCTTTCGCTTGTAAAAAAGTAATCTGATCTAAAATCTTCTCTTTATTGTTATTACCTAGTTTCAGCAGACCTGCCTGTATGGATCCAAGCTGCTCGATGAGCGGTTCATACATGGCTGAGAAAGATGCTTTGGTTTCCTCAAACCGACGTTCGATCCCCATTTCATCCTGTGCAGCCAACCATTCATGTCTTTTATGATCTAGTCCTTGTCTTACATCCTCAAAACTTAGCTGATATTTGTCCATATGTTTGTGAAGCGTACCTTCTACGACTGTAAAAGACATTCTTGGGATGATCAAAGGCATTTGTCCCCCAACCACCTCAAACGCACGACGAGGAATTGCCCAATAAGCAATCTCACCTTGACCTAGCACAGTGGCTAGAACCGGCAACACATAATCCTGTATAAGCGGGCGTGTCAACACGTTGTTGCTGAAGCGTTCCGGATGTGCCTTCACTTCCTCTAGTAATTCATCACGGGTGAACGATACCTGGCCCTTGCGATCGGTAAAGATTCCATCCTTCTTGTGAAGCAATAACCGTACACCTTCATGAATATAAAAGAGGTTGGCATTGCCTGCTGTAACGTCGGCTTGAAGCTCATAGCCAGCATTCACGATATCAGAAGCAGAATTCATATACGCTGTTTCCAGTGCATCATTCTGCATAATTAGCGAAGTAAAAAATGGTTGTTCTAACTTACGTAGGTTAGGATCAGCAGAATCAAGCAGGATCAGACCAAATTTACCAAACAAAGAACCCATCAACTTGGCAAAAGCATCTGTCATACTGTCTGCTCTAAACGAAGAAGATCGAATAAATTCCATAATCTGCGATTTGAAGTCACTCTCCTGAAGCAGCCCATCCAACTGTTCCACCACTTGCTGCCAGCTTTCCTCTTGTACACGAATATCACTTACCGAGGAGCGTTTCTCCTCTGATTTCTCTATCTTAATCTTGCTAATCTCCTGCGTACGATTTAATACATACGTATGGTTCACTTCATCCCAATCGTGATCCTCGCCTGCGATCCAGAATAACGGAACTACAGGTCGGCCGAGTTGTTCAGCTGCTTCCTTTGCCGCCATAATAGTTGTTATTGCTTTATATACCACAAGCAGTGGTCCTGTAAATAGTCCGCTTTGCTGCCCACCAGTAACCACTAACGTTCCCGGCTGTTCCAAAAGCGCCAGCGAAGCCATCACCGCATCATGTGAATTATGCTTTTCATTATATTGTCGTAGACATTCAGCAATCTGTGTCCGGTCGGCACGGAGACTCTCGCTGCTATCCAGCCATTCTGCCCGAATGCTTCTACTCTCTTTACTTCGGAAATCCCCACCGTACAAATGACTAACCTTATCAAAATGTTCTATATAGTCGCGCGCGAGTGCTGATCCACCCGGGAGCGGTTCCGTTACAATATTCATTTGCTAGTGCCTCCAGTTCTACTGAGCAGTTATATGTAAATCCAAGTTCGTAAACTCTTTATGATTGTATCCAAAGTCAGAGGCCGCGTCAAAGAATTGAATATCTGTAAAAAAAGCAACGCAAGAGCAGCCGTATTATTTTCTTATACTATAAAATGATTATTAAATATCCCCACTACATACAAGAGGCGAGAGCATAACGCTCCCGCCTGTCTAATACTCGCTATGGATTTAAGCAAATTTTTTGCTTACCCAGTGGCCTTTTGATACTTCTACTAATTCAAAGTCACTATCATTGCTCTTTTCGTTAGCAGAATAAATAGGACTACCAAGCTCATCATGCAAGTGAATACGTTTCTTGTTAACTTCAATTTCCGGATCCGGAATTGGAATCGCTGACAAGAGAGATTTGGTATAAGGGTGAATAGGATTTGCATAAAGCTCTTCACTTTCCGCCAATTCTACCATTTTACCCAAGTACATAACAGCTACGCGATCACTGATATGTTTAACCATGGACAGATCATGCGCGATGAAAAGATAAGTCAATCCCAAACGATCTTGCAATTCTTTAAGCAAGTTAACGACCTGAGCCTGAATGGATACGTCAAGCGCGGAAATCGGCTCATCACAAACGATGAACTTAGGATTTACCGCTAACGAACGGGCAATCCCAATACGTTGGCGTTGTCCACCAGAGAATTCATGCGGATAACGAGTAGCGTGATCATGGTTAAGACCAACCATATCCAGCAGCTCTTCGATCCGTTTTTTACGTTCTGCACGGCTACCAGCCATTCCGTGAATGTCCAGTGCCTCACCGATAATATCAGAAACCGTAAAACGCGGGTTAAGCGATGCGTACGGATCTTGGAAAATCATCTGCATGTCACGGCGCATAGCTTTCATTTTGTTAGAAGGCAATTTATAAATGTCTGTACCATTATATTTCACACTTCCAGCAGTTGGTTCATACAAGCGAAGAATTGTACGTCCAGCAGTAGTCTTACCACAACCGGATTCTCCTACCATCCCAAGCGTCTCGCCCTCACGGATCGTGAAGTTAATATTATCAACAGCCTTAAGAACTTTGCCTTGACCTACATTGAAATATTTCTTAAGACCTTCTACCTCTATTAGGTTCTTACTCAAGAGTACTGCACCTCCTTGGCCATCGAATGCAGATTCCAGCAACGCGCCATATGCGTTTCACTGAATTCTGTGGCGCCGGGATCGATTTGTTCGCAAACATGCATTGCTTCGTTGCAACGCGCGGTGAACGGACATCCGATCGGCGGCTTGATCAGATCTGGCGGTGTGCCGATGATCGGAATTAGCGGTTCGCTTTTCTTTTGGTCCAGACGGGGCATCGAGCGCAGTAGACCTTTGGTGTATGGATGCTGCGGATTCTTAAAGATTTCCCATCTTGTTCCGGTCTCCACAACTTCACCTGCATACATTACGATAACCCGATCACACATGCCGGCAACTACACCAAGATCATGGGTAATCAGAATGATGGAGGTACCTAGTTTTTGCTGCATCTCTTTCATAACTTCCATGATCTGCGCCTGAATGGTTACGTCAAGAGCCGTTGTAGGCTCATCCGCTATGAGCAAAGCCGGACGGCAGGCTAGCGCGATTGCAATCATTACACGCTGGCGCATACCGCCTGAGAATTCGTGGGGATATTGGTTAAAGCGGGCCTCAGCATTTTTGATACCAACTAATTTAAGCATCTCAATACCTTGCTTTTTCGCTTCGGCCGCTGACATTTTCTGATGTTTAATCAAAACTTCAGTTATCTGTTTGCCCACTTTGATGGTTGGGTTCAAAGAAGTCATCGGGTCTTGAAAAATCATGCCAATATCTTTGCCGCGAATGGATTCCATTTCTTTCATACTTTTGTCTAGCAGATTCTGTCCTTGAAAAATAATTTCGCCCTTTTTCACTTTGGAAGGTGGTGTAGGGATCAGCCGCATAATCGATTGTGCAGTTACACTCTTACCGCTGCCGGACTCGCCGACGATGGCAACCGTTTCGCCTTTGCCAATTTCAAAATTCATACCACGGACAGCTTGCACTTCTCCGCCTTTAACAAAAAAGGAAACATGCAAATCTTTGACTTGTAAAATAGGTTCCATCCATATACCCTCCTATTTTTTCAGCTTAGGATCAAGCGCGTCACGAAGACCATCACCGAAAATGTTGAAAGAAAGCATGGTTAAACTGATCAGAATGGCAGGGAACAGGAAGCGCCATGGATAGTACAACCAACCGGTGAGTGAGTCGTTAATCATAGATCCAAGTGAAGCGACAGGAGCTTGTACACCAAGACCCAAGAAGCTTAGGAAGGCCTCAGCAAAAATTGCATTTGGTACAGAAAGTGTAATGGTTACGATAATCGGGCCCACTGCGTTCGGCAGAAGGTGCTTGAACAACAGTCTCGCAGAACCTGCGCCCATGGAACGGGAAGCCAATACGAACTCGCGATTCTTGAGCTGCATAATTTCACCGCGTACAATCCACGACATCGTAATCCAGCCCGTAATGGTTAAGGCTAGTATGATTGTCCCAAGACTTGGTTCAAGCACAACCAAAAGCAAAATTACAACAAGCAGATAAGGAATGGAGTACAAAACCTCAGAGAATTTGTTCATGATATTATCTACACGGCCGCCGAAGAAACCCATAATTCCACCGTATATAACACCAATGAATAAGTCGATGGCTGCCGCAGCTAAACCAACGATCAAGGAGATCTGTGCACCGTACCAAGTACGAACGAAAATGTCACGTCCAAGATCATCCGTTCCAAACCAGTGATCGGAGGAAGGGGGCTTATTGGTATTCATCAAGTCATTGGAGTAATAGTTGTATTTCGAGAATAAAGGAGCGATAATCGCTGCAAGCACAATTAATCCCAGAATACCAAGCGCGGTCATTGCCATTTTATTTTGACGCAACCGTTGCCAAGAATCTTTCCAGGCAGAGAGACTCTCCCGCTGGATAACCTCGGCTTCTTTTTCATCCACACCGATTTTTTGAAAATCTTCTGGTTTTAAATTCATGTTGTTCGGAACCAAATTATTATCAGTTGCCACTCTTTAGCCCTCCTTTCCTCCACTTAATTTCATACGTGGGTCTATCAGTACATAAGCGATATCAGTAATAAAACGGGCCACCATGAGTAGTACACCATAGAAAATGGTTATCCCCATAATAACGGTATAGTCACGGACACCAATCGCTTCCACGAACTGTTTACCAATACCCCCAACACCAAAGATCTGCTCGATAACAACCGAACCAGTTACGATGTTAGCTGTCATAGGTCCCATATAAGTAACAACAGGCAAAATGCCATTACGAAGTACATGTCGGCTCAGAATAGCCATCCAGCTTAATCCCTTAGCCTTAGCCGTTTTGATATAGTCTGCATTCAGAACTTCAAGCATACTTGAACGGGTCAAGCGAGCTATAAATGCTATAGGCTGTGCCGAGAGCGCTGCTACAGGTAGGAAATAATAGATTGGCCCTTTAAAACCTGAAACCGGTACCCAACCCAGTTTGAAAGCAAACACATACTGTAATAAAGAAGCGACTACAAAGCTCGGAACCGCAATCCCCAGAACTGCCACCACCATCGCGGCGCTGTCAAGAAACTTTCTGTGATAGAGTGCCGCTAACATGCCGAGAAGAACCCCAACAATAACCGCCACAACGATTGCGACGAGTCCCAGCTTCAGCGACGCTGAAAAGGTTTGACCAATCAAATGTGATACATCCTGATTCAGGCGTTTCATTGATACACCCAAGTCCCCTTGGAGAATATCACCTAAATACTTAAAATACTGATGAGAGAGCGGTTTGTCCAGACCATATTGCTCCATCAGACGCGCTTTAATTTCTGGCGGAACTTTTTTCTCAGAAGTAAACGGGTCCCCTGGAATAGCTTTCATCAAGAAAAAAGTAGCTGAAATCAGTACAAATAAAGAAACCAACATATAAAAGAATTTATTTGCGACATAACGAACCATCCCCATCACACCTCCTTCGATAATTTTTTTTGAGAGCATTATATTGATTTTATGAAAAAAACGGATTTTTGTCCATTTTCTAAATATGTTATAAATAACAATAATTAACAAATATATGGAAATACAAAAAAAGGGATATATATGGAGTTCCACATATATATCCCGAAGTATTGTTTAACTTCAGTCAACTAACTATTCGGTTTAAATTACTAAAGCAAAATCTTAGTGCTCAAGCAAATATCCACGAGTCAAGTCAATTGCACCACTGAAGTCAAGAGTAACACCTTTGAGGTACTCTTTAGTCAGGGAGTTGTTAGTGTAGTAGTACAATGGAATCAAGATCATGTCTTGTTCAATAAGCAATTTCTCAGCTGCTGCAAACTTGTCTTGACGTACTTTCAAGTCAGAAGTTGCTTTAGCTTCGTCGATCAGTTTGTCATACTCAGGGTTAGCGTAACCAGTATCATTGTTACCGCCACCTGTTACCCACATATCAAGGAAAGTCATTGGATCATTGTAATCCGCAGTCCAACCAGCACGTGCAACTTGGTAGTTCAGATTTTGACGATTTTCAATAAACACACCCCACTCTTGGTTAACGGTTTGTACATCGACACCAAGATTGTTTTTCCACATATCAGCAATCGCCAAAGCGATTTTCTTGTGGCCTTCACTTGTGTTGTAATTCAAAGAGAATGTAGGCAGTTTATCAAGACCTTCTTCTTTCAGACCTTCAGCAAGTAATGTTTTAGCTTGTTCTAGATCTTCAGTGAAGTAGTTATCTTTAACTGCTGTACGGAATTCACCATCAGCACCTGCGATACCCGGAGGTACATAACCGAATGCTGGGAATTGTCCACCTTGAACTACATTGTCAATCAAAGCTTGACGGTTAATGGCCATTGCAAGAGCTTTCCGGATTTTAACGTTAGAGAAAGGTTTTTCAGTGATATTAAATTCGTAGTAGTATACGGAAGCAATACCTTTACGGCTAAATTCTTTTTGAAGTTCTTTTTGTACGATTGGAATTTGTTCTGATGGAATTTCACCAGTTGGTCCACCTGCACGATCGTATTCACCGTTCTTGTAGCTAAGCAGCTCAGTTGCACCGCTGTTTACAAGGGAGAAGTCGATAGCGCTAAGTTTAATGGCGTCTTTATCCCAATATTTATCGTTTTTAGTTACAACAAGAGTTTGTCCAGTAGTCCACTCAGTAAGAGTGAAAGCACCGTTAACGATCATACTATCTTTGCTTGTTGCCCATTTAGCATTACCCTCAGTAGATTTGTGAGTAGGGTAATAAGTATAGAAGGAAAGCAATCCAAGGAAGTATGGAGTTGGGGCTTCAAGAGTAACTTCTAGAGTTTTCTCATCAATCGCTTTGATACCTACTTGACTGAAATCAGTAATTTCCTTTTTGAAGAAATTCTTAGCATTTTTGATGTAATACAATTGACCAGCGTAAGGTGCAACGGATGCAGCAGCAGGATCGAGCACACGTTTCCAAGCGCGAACGAAATCTTCTGTTGTTACAGGATCGCCATTGCTCCATTGTGAGTCACGGAGTTTGAAAGTATATACCAGACCGTCAGCGGAAATGTCCCAGCTTTCAGCAACACCTGGTTCAGCTTGACCTGTTTCAGCATTCATGCGAGTTAGACCTTCGTACATTGTTTTCAGGACAGTGTTAGCTTGGCTATCCTGTGCCAATCCTGGGTCAAATGTTGGAGGCTCAGCACTTAGATTGATTCTCAATGTTTGGTCTGCAGCCAATTTCTCATCTGTAGCTGCATTACCAGTTGCCGTGTTACCAGTGTTACCTTTATTGCCGCTGTTTGCGTTGTTTCCGCCGCAGCCAGCAAGCACTGTCCCGATAACAAGTACTAATGCAATCATTAGCAATAGACTTTTACTCTTCTTCATCTAGCAGTTCCCCCTAAATAGAATGTGGTATATGGTTTATGATTATACAACCAGTGGTCAAAAAAATCTAGTGGAATGTTTTCAGAAAATACTTTTTTTTAAAAATTTTAAACTTTTGTGACGTTGCCGCTTCACCGATGCAGTGTAACATTACATCGCTTGTGATATGTACTTAATTAGCCCTACAAACATAAATAATAAATATCCGACACTCATAAAAAAGAAGGAAAGTCTCCAAACTGCTCGAAATAGCCGCTTCCCATCTACTTTTCCTTTCAGGCGATTCTGAGCCCCGCCAATCAATCCAGCGGATATTAATACAATAAGTAGTATAAGATAAAACCCAAAACCGGACTTAAATAGATTATTAAATAATGCGGAGACCGATAATAATAAAAAAAATGTGGTCACGTCCATAGCGAGCATAAAAGTTTTCCTTTTATCTTTTTTTAAGCCTTTTCCAATGAAATAAATAATTAAGAACGGTATTATTGGAATCAAGCTTAAAGTAATGACCGAATCCATCAGCAATCCCATAGCTTCACCTCTCCTCTGAGATCATACCTTTATTCCCTCTACTAGTTGGCAGATCCAGCGATGTAATGGAACCGATGTTCCAGTTCGTTCTGCCATTTCTATAAGACTTCCATTGATCCAGCGAATCTCTGTTGTTCTCGAAGCGAGAACATCTGCCAGCATAGATGAAATATTCCCAGCCGTTATCCTGCACACTTCAAGGATGTTGTCCCAACCATCCTCATCATAAGTAACTCCGCAGGCATCATATACCATAGTAGCTTCTCTAAATAGTTCTCTCATTAATTGCAGGCGCCCTTCTGATGCAAGCAGTTCACCATTTGGAATGCGCCAAATCGCCGTAAGTGGATTAATAACGGCATTGATTAGGAGCTTCCGGTAAATCATGGTATCCACTTCATTCGACAAAAAGGCGGAGAATCCTGCCATGGTGAGGACTTCTATTAAATAATTCGCTTGTAAATCAGTATGTATGATATGAGCTTGTCCATTCTCTACGCTCCATTTCCCTATCCAAACCTCCCCCGCTCCTGCATGAATGACCTCAGTTAACGATTTGCGCTTCGCGGCTTCCGTTGTTACGGCAGCATATAAATTAGCTTTCGGCAGCAAGTCTCTGAGCATTTCCATATGTCCTATCCCATTCTGAAAACAAATGATGTGAACCCGTTCTGCTTTAAGGGGGGATAGAATTTCAGGTAAAGCATTATGTAGTGTATTCTGTTTAACCGTCAATATGATCCAATCACTTGGCTCACGAAGGTAGGTATCTGTAAACTCCTCTATTGGCGCGGATGCAAATCGATCTCCCGAAATTGAAATTGGATCGCGGTCATCTTCATAGCTAACATTTAAGCCACCTTCCTCTAATTGTCGGCACTGCTCTATCCCTCGACACCACAACCTCACTTCATTCCCAGACTGGGTCAGTTTCCCCGCCAAAAGCAGCCCAAGTGAACCCACACCGATTATATCGATTTTCATATGATCCTCCTGCTGATCTCAAGCATATTTTTCTAAGTATAGCCTTAAATATACCAAGAAGAAACGCCCTTGTCGTCCTATATGAATGACAAAGAAAAATCAAAACGCCCGCAAATGGCGCTAAAAAAGCGGACCACTTACGGGTGTTTTAGTTTACCTATCTTTTATTCAATGCGTTCCAAATTTCCGTTGCCATCCATTTTGAAACGAGTCTTCATTTCATCTTCTTCTTCATTTAAGAAAGCGAGCCTACGAGCACGATCCATGATCTGAATTAAAGCTTTGTAATCATCGTTGACTACCCGGTAGTCACTTTGAGCAAGATTAACCTCTTTTGACAACCGTTCATTCTCAGATCTTAATTCTGTTAATTCATCTTCCTTCTCGCGCAAATCTCTCTCCAGCATTTTCAGCTGACGTCCTGCCTCCTGAATCGTGCCTTTCCATTGTCTCAGGAAACGTATAACCGCATCAATGGATAATGTGTTCTCACTCAATCCTTCGCCTCGTCCGAATTCCTCGTCGGTATCCCCGAGAATCAGACCCGCTACCTGCGCTCCTCTTACTGACGGTTGCTTTTTCAGGTAACTTCGCTTCTGACGTTGGCCTTTAGCGATTCCGATTGCGCCTTCATAGCTTTTTCGAACACAGCTGTTCCAGCGGAATCCGCAAGCAGCCGACGTTCTGCCGATTTTCTCACCCACTTCTTCAAAAGCAGCAAGTTGTGTACTGCCCTCCCGAATGTGGCGCAAGGTTACTTCTGCCAGTATTAGATCATCTTCTGCACTCCAAGCATCCTGTCTAACGGCTGTCATCCAACCAAACCTCCTAACAACATCTTGAAATAACCATCTCCATAACCGGCAGCTCTGCCGGGTAGTGAATAGGGATAAAAGCTGCTTACTCCATTTCTATGCTTCTCATAGAGTTCATAGAATCTATTTGATACTAAATTGTATTTCCATTATCTGCCCACATCATACGCCTCAAGTAATAAATTCTCTTTTTTTCAGGCGCTAATCACTCATGTCAATTATAAAAATCACTTTTTTTGAAGATTAGTACATTTTTTTCAATGAATTCGTTTACACATTTTTACTGAACGGGTATAATAAGTCGAAGGAATATTCGTGAGATACATACTGGAAGGGGGACTCTCTCTTGGACCGCATGTTTCGGGTATTAGGTTTTTTTACACTGGCTATTGGATTGATGGCTTTTGCCGGAGGTCTAACAGAAATGGCCTTGCTTTTCTTTTTGCAAACCGCTTTTTTCGTAATTCTCGGTTATTTGAAGTTTACTGAAAAAACTTATGTCCTACTTTTCTGGGCATACATGATTTTGACTTTCACCGGTTTCAGCTATTGGACGATCTTTCAAATGGGTCTTCCACTATAAATTGCAGTGCTCTCTTGAAGCGGATGAGGTCCTTATCAAATAAGGATCACTTCCGTTTTTTTGTTTATCAGTTAGTATATATATGGGGCCCCCACAAAGTACCTGTGTACGCATCGTAGGATACCCTCACTTTGTGGGGATATTTTTGTATGTATGCTATTTTAGAAGGGTTAAACATATTATTAGTACATACATATATCAATTCAAGAAGAAACGGCTTTGCCGTCCTTTTAGGAACGGTTTCCGCTTCTACGAGAAATAGAAGGATAATTTATGGAGTGAAACAGATGAATTCTCATATTTCAAAAAAAGGTGGTGGTGTGGTGCGCTCCCGCAATTCACAAAGCCGCATGATGGCAACCATACTAATTCTCTTCTGCTGTACATTGTTTCCTATACAATCTACGATGTACCTGTCTGCCGATCCTAGCGGTTCTTTTTTCAATTCCTCTATACCAGATAATGAAGAAACCCGTAAACTTCTGGAGCAGACTTTGTCTTCCGCAGAAATCGAACGGGAGATCATCAAGATTACAGCCGAACAAAAAGCGCTTGAAGAAAAGGTAGAATACCTCGAAGAACAGGCCACCCAGAAAAAATCTGCCATCGCAAACCAACAAGAACGTGCAGGCGCAGTCCTGCGTTCTTATTATATGGGAGATAGAGACGGTCTCTTGGCCGCGTTTCTCTCCGCGAAAAGCATTAGCAGATTCCTAGCTCTATTCGATTATTATGAAATTATTATCGGAAATGATCGTAACATTCTCACACAATACGAGGAACAGTATAAGGATCTGAAAAAGACCCTCCAGAATGCACAGCGTAGCTCGAAGGATCTTGCGCAGCTGCGAACGGCTCTAGAGGAACAGAAAATCCGGGTAGCCGCGCTCAATAAAGAAATTGAAGGTGGGATTAAAGACAGTAGTGATCCTGATAATATGAGCGCTCTACTTCAAGAATTCACTTTATATTGGGAGAATATTGGTTTGCGCGAGGTAAAGACCTACTTCAAAGCGTTATCTTCCGCAATGGATAAATTACCGCAGTTTGTCCAGAATCGAGAGGGAGTCCTTACTCGTAAGGGGATGACTTATGTTCTGAATCTGAAGGAAGAGGATCTAAACGAATTTCTTCAGTCCCAGAATAAGCTATTTAACGATTTCGCATTTCATTTCAATGACGGAACGATCACTGCCACTGGAAAAAGTGGAGCTTTAGCCCTTTCATTAACCGGTCACTACATCATTCAGCAAGAACCAATCAACGGACTTATATTCCAAGTCGATCATGTTGTATTTAATGGTCTCGAATTACCTGACACCACTAGAAAGACACTTGAGGAGGAATTCGATTTAGGATTTTACCCTGGAAAAATCGTTTCTTTCCTACGTGCCACAGAAGTAGATAGTAAAGAGGGCGTCCTGCAAGTTAAACTTTCTATCTCATTCTAAGCCTTCCTTGATAAAGTCTTTGTACCCTGCCGCATCAATTTTCCCTGTAAGTAGTAAGGATACTGCTTCAACAATCTTACTCCAGCCGCCTTGGGATTCGACCTCCGGGGCGGTTTCTTCTGTCAGTAATAGTTCGACTCCGAAAGGAAGCTTATATTTGAAATCATGCTCCGAACGATAAAGGACATCCAGCGCAGGCAAGCTCCCCGTGTTCTCCAGCCAATCCATCTGAGAATCCTCAGAGGTGATAAACGTCAGCCAATTCACAGCTTCCTTTGGACTTTGGGATTGAGCTGGAAGTGCAAAGGAACGGCTGTAATAGGATTCAAGTCCTCTCCCGTTACTTGCGGTCAGTGGCGCTTCTGCAACTAAAGATGAATTCCCATATTTTTGCCACTCAGATAGCGGTAAAGCAGCAACAGCAATGCTTCCGCTCTGAATCATATCCCAAACATCTTTGTTATAACGACTGGTAAGGTAAAAGTAACTGCGAGCATTCTGAGTCCAATCCAACACTTCTTGGTTATTAGATAGCAAGCTGCTGTTCATACTCTCCATAACCGCCGACAATCCATATGGATTACGGGTATCCATCGCGAGCAAATATTTTCCTTGCTCTTTAAGCACATTCTGAAGCAGTGTGTTCCACTCTTCCAGATTTCTTGGTAACGTGGAGAACCCCAGTTCCGCAAGTCGCTGTGGTGAATAAACAAGCACATAAGGGTCGATATCCAGCGGAACTCCCCAATTATATCCGTTCCATTGCATCCATGGGATCAACTGAGTTAACGGTGCACTCCCTGGAATACTCTGATACACATCCACCGGCAATAAATATCCACGTGTGGCCCAGTCCAGAATGCTTCGTCCATCCGCCATAACGATATCTGGGCTGTCCCCGATGGTTAGATCATGCTTCAAAACTTCATCTGCATCCTCACTATCAACATTGGTTAGCACTACCTTTACCCCACTGTCCAATGTGTAACGGTTGCTAAGAAGTTCCAGCTCACGAAATTCTTCGCTGTTTAGTGATACTGTTATACGCAGACTATCTATAGTTCCCTCTTTCCCTGAAGAAGGATTTGTCGACTGACTTTGAGGCTTTTTCATAGGATGTGGGTCGTTATTGGTACTCAATTCCATACTGGGCGACAAGCTTGTCAGCGATAGTAGTAAAATTGCAAAAAGCAGCCAATAATTTTTGCGTTTCAGCACGATTTCCCACCTTCCAATGATTCGTCTCCCCTATTTTACCAAACCCGCCGTTGCTTGTCTTTAGAATGTGAAAACGTTCTCTTTCTATTATATGGAGGAACGGCGGAGGAGTTTATTCGTGCATGATTCTTTGAGTGCGAAGGACGCTCCGTGTGCGGATTATTCTTCCGATCGCTGTTGTCCCCAGATTTATGGATTATATTCCTTAACGGTATAAATCCGGTGACAAAGGCGAACGCTAACGCTTCTACAGAACAATTCCTCCCCCTCCGCTAACCGCTCTCCATTTAAGAACCATAACCTACTAAATTCCTCCGCCGTTTGTGGACGGGCAGGAAAAAGCCGGGAGTTATGATTCTCCCGGCTGAGATTGAAGAAAGATTAGAGTAAGTCCGCTGCCAGTTGGGCCAGGCGGGAACGCTCACCTTTTTCCAAAGTAATATGTCCGCTAATCCCTTGCTGCTTGAACTTCTCAACGATATAGCTGAGTCCGTTGCTCGCAGCATCCAGATAAGGATGATCGATTTGCTCTGGATCGCCCATAAGAATAACTTTACTTCCTTCACCCGCTCTGGAGACGATAGTCTTCACCTCATGACGAGAAAGGTTCTGGGCTTCATCAATAATGATGAACTGTGAAGGGATTGAACGTCCACGAATATAAGTTAATGCTTCTACTTGTATGCTGCCTAAGCCCATTAATATTTTATCGATATCGCCAGCTTTTTTGGTATCGAACAGAAACTCCAGATTATCATAAATGGGCTGCATCCAGGGTCTGAGCTTCTCATCCTTTTCTCCGGGCAAATAACCGATATCCTTACCCATAGGTACCACCGGACGGGCAATGAGCAGTTTTTTGTATTTATGTTCATCCTCAACTTTGAATAGTCCGGCAGCAAGCGCCAATAATGTCTTCCCTGTTCCAGCCTTACCTGTAATGGTTACCAGTGGAATTTCATCATTTAGAAGCAGCTCTAATGCCATTCTTTGTTGAGCATTCCGGGCGCTAATTCCCCAAACTGCATCATTGCCAAGGTAGAGCGGCTCCAGACGGGTAGCATCACTATTCACTTTGAGAAGAGCCGATTTGCCGCTGCCGATCTCATCCTTTAGAATAACAAACTCATGAGGATAGAGCGGATAGGACAACGCGAGCTGTTTAACCGTCAGAGAACGGTGACTGTAATATTCATCAATAAGTGAAGGATGAACCAACAGCGACTGATATCCCGTATATAGTTCATTCAAGTCACCTGTACGATCTGACAAATAATCCTCTGGCGTAATCCCCAGCACGTCTGCTTTAATTCGAACAAGAACATCCTTACTCACAAGCACCACGGGACGCGGATCGGGCTTCTCATTCTCTTCATTCAAATAATTGAGAGCTACAGCCAAAATCCGATTGTCGTTAGATACCTCACCAAACATTTCCTGTACCTTCACAAAACTGCGGTGGTTAAGCTCTACCTTCAGCTTACCTCCATGTTCCAGTTCCACACCGCTATGCAGATGACCTAATTCCCGGAGTCCGTCAAGCAATCGGGACACCGTGCGGGCATTTCGGCCGATTTCGTCAGCATTGCGCTTCTTGGAGTCGATTTCTTCCAGCACTACCGCCGGAATAACCACTTCATGCTCCTTGAAAGAAAAAATCGAATTGGGGTCGTGCAAAAGCACGTTGGTGTCTAACACAAATATCTTGTTCATATATTATCCCCTCCACAGCGCCTGGTTTGATTGATCATACATAACTCTTTCCGCCAAGGGAAAAGATAAGATACAGAAACGATCTTTGGCTGAAAGGAGTAATCACATATGAGAAAATCAATGTGTCTGTTGCTGGTACTGCTGCTACTGACAAGCTGCGGTATCGCTAATAAAAAGACATCACCCTCTCCTCAGAATAAACAATCTGCGAATGCTGTAAAGGGTACGGGGAACCATGAGGTTCGGCAATTGTCCAATGATGGTGCGACTAATCCTAAAGCCACCTCAAAAGCTGGTCAAGCCGTCAGTGTTAAGGGTGAAAGTGAAATTGCACTTAAGGACCATTTTGAACAGTTGGCCAAAAGGGTTCCTGGTGTGAATGGCGCACACTGTGTAGTCATGAACAAGGTTGCCATTGTAGGTCTTGACGTAGAAGGTTCCCTAGGCCGGTCACGTGTAGGAAGCATTAAATATTCAGTAGCAGAAGCGATCCGCAAAGACCCAAGAAGTGTACGGGCGCTTGTCACAGCCGATATGGATCTCTCCAGCAGATTAGCGGAAATGAGCCGCCATATCTCCCAGGGACATCCGATATCCGGATTTTCATCCGAATTAGCTGATATCATCGGACGAATCATACCGCAGCTGCCAGAGGATACTAAGCCGATTAAAAATGCACAGTAGAGGTTAAGAAGAAAAGATGTTGTCGTCCTTTATGGATGGCAACTTTTTCTCGTAAAATTATAAGGATAATGTATAACGTGCAACCTATACATTCTTATAATTCAAAAAAAGCCCAGTGATATTCTCACTAGGCTTTTTTCATGGCAGCAAATACTTGTCCGTCCAGCTTCTCAGCGGCACGTCCATCATAAACCTTTGCATATCTTGGGGCGGATTCAAGCTGCGCTCCATAAAAAAGCGCGTTACGCACCGCCATAATTTCAACATCAAAACAGCACATCTTGAAAGGTACATCTTGAAGGGGATCCTGCCTTACAACAGCACTGCCGTTAATGGCATAGACAGTTCCCTCACCAAATATAGTAACGGTAACTAACGGGTTAACTTTCATGTTGTTCACGAGTCTGGAACGATGATCCACAGCCAGACGCACAGTACTAGGACTTACTGCATAAATCCACGAAATGGCCGTGGACGTAGGACCTCCTGATTCCGCATCAACTGTGTTGAGAAGAACAAAAGTTTCCGATTGCAGCATCGATAGCAAGGTTTCGTTCAGCTGAGCAACGGCTTCGGACATAAGTACTGGCCCCCTATGCGGCATAAATTCATTCGATTTATTATATTATAGCACAGGCTGAAACTTGCATTCAATTTTAGGGCGAAGTGTTATTAAGGTCTTTAAGGGGCCTCAGTGGATTCCGAAGCGGAACCAGCGGAAACTCCTGCTAACCGATCCTGTAGGCTTTTCTTGGCAGCCTCAAGCTCTTCATCATTAATATATACATACGGACTTCGCCACGTTCCAGTCACGGGCTTGAATTCGATATTCTCTTTGGAAATCTTCCAATACGTCGCAATCATGTCTTTGATCTGCGAATTTTCGATATCAGTCTTCATGTTACTGTCCACTGCGTCAAGCACCTTACCTATTTTTAATACGCCACCAAGCGATTGCATCTGATCCACCAGAGAATGAAGGACCTCATTCTGACGTTTGTTCCGATCGAAATCATCTGAACCCTTAGTCTTAGGTTTGCAATTAGATTTACGGTATCGCACATAATCTAGCGCTTTATCTCCGTCAAGCTCTGCCGGACCTTTTTTCAGATTGATATTCGTACCGTCTACGCTGTCTGTATAACACATATTATCGCTAATGTTGACGTTGACTCCACCAAGCTCGTCCACCACATCACGGAAGCCTTGAAAATCCAGAATCGTTGTATAATCTACGTCAATATCTAGATATTTCCCCATCATTGTCTTCATCTCATCTTCTGCCAAAATGCCAGAAGAATCTTCTTTCCCCTTAAAGCGAGCATAGAATTCGTTAATCTTCGTTTGCTTGTATCCATTGAGCTCAACTAAGGTATCGCGTGGAAGAGAGACAATGGTTGCTGATTTTGTCTTAGGATTAAGCGCTGCAACCATAATAACATCTGTCAATCTAGATTGATGTTTTGGTCTATTATCCGTACCCAGGATAAGCATCGTCAGTGGTTTTTCTGTAGCCGAATGTCCTGGAGCAACCGTTCCTTTACTCCCTGCATTAAAGACCCCATTTTCAAGCTTCCAATACAGATAGCCCCCGTAGCCCAATACGCCAAGAATCGCAATAATGAGTAAGGTTAACAGGATTCTAACTAATCTGCCAAAAAAGCCTCTCTTTTGCGGTTTCTTCTTTTTTTTCTTAGGAGCACCCTTCACAGGCTGTTTTCTATTATTCGGTTGTTGACCACTTGCTCTTGGAGGTAAACTGCTGTTTCGTGTACTCATAGTAGAATAAAGTCCTCTTCATTTCATTTGGAATTAAAATTGCTACACTTAAATAGACGTTCCATAAGCAGTAAAAGTTTCGATTACTGTCTTTTTGCTGCAGCTGCAGCCTTTCTCTTCTGTCGAGCTTCTACGATATAACGTATCCGTACCATCAGCATTAATCCGACGGCGACCAGCAGACACTGGATGATCGGTAGCTTATCATGTTGAAAAATGAGGAGCATGCCGGAGCCGATTGCCATCATTATGTACAGCATAATCTCTTTGCCAATCGATAACTTTTGATTCACACGAAATACCTGATTATACACAAATGTAAGCAATATAAAAATAACAATATAAGCGACGATTGGATGCTCAGCAAACCAGACCTGCATAGCTAATAACACTCCTCCCAAATTTAAGATACGTTTACATTATATCATCAGTAAGGGAAGTTTTTGTTTCTTAAATTAAAAAAAGCCACCGGATGAATTAATCCGGCGGCTATATTAACAAGCATATATTTACGCGTTTGCTTGCGCCATTTTACGCTGCTTCTCTACACGTTCGCGTTCGCCTTTATTCAGAATCTTTTTGCGCAAACGAATGGATTTAGGTGTAATTTCACAATATTCATCTTCATTCAAATATTCAAGTGCGCCTTCCAAAGAGAAGGTACGTGGTGTCTTCATTTTTACAGTATCATCCTTACCTGAGGTACGCATGTTGGTAAGTGCTTTTTCTCTACAGATGTTAACGATAATATCGTTATCACGGGTATGCTCGCCTACGATCATACCTTCATAAATTTCTGTACCTGCATCCAAGAAGAGAATACCACGATCCTCAACGCCCACTATTCCATATTGTGTTGTTGATCCAGTCTCACTTGCTACAAGCACACCTTGATGACGTCCGCCAACTTGACCAGCAACCAGTGGAGCGTAGCTGTCAAAAGCATGGTTCATAACGCCGTAACCGCGTGTCAAAGTCAAGAAGTACGTGTTGTAACCAATCAAACCACGTGCAGGAATCAGGAACTCCAGACGTACTTGACCCGTACCGTTGTTAATCATGTTGACCATTTCGGCTTTGCGAGTGCCCAGACTTTCCATAACAGAGCCCATGCTTTCTTCTGGAATGTCAATCATGAGACGCTCAAGCGGCTCCGATTTAACACCATCGATTTCTTTAATGATTACTTGTGGTTTAGAAACTTGCATTTCATAACCTTCACGACGCATATTCTCGATCAGAATACCAAGGTGAAGCTCACCGCGTCCAGAAACGATAAATGCATCAGGACTATCCGTTTCTTCCACACGCAAACTCACATCTGTCTCAAGTTCTTTAAAGAGACGCTCACGAAGCTTACGGGAAGTTACCCATTTACCTTCTTTACCAGCAAAAGGACTGTTATTTACAAGGAAAGTCATTTGCATAGTTGGCTCGTCGATCTTAAGAACAGGCAGCGCTTCTGGATTCGCTGGATCAGCAATGGTCTCACCAATGTTGATGTCCTTGATCCCTGCGATAGCAACGATATCCCCTGCGCCCGCTTCTTCTGTTTCAATACGTTTTAAACCTTGGAAGCCGAACAATTTCTCAATACGTGCGGTTTTACTCTTACCGTCACGCATAATGACTGTTACAGATTGACCTTGTTTGATCACACCGCGGTTTACACGGCCAATAGCAATACGACCCAAGTATTCGTTATAATCCATCAACGTTACGAGGAATTGAAGCGGCTCTTCAACACTTTCGGTTGGAGCTGGAATATGTTCAACAATGGTTTCGTAGAGCGAAAGCATTGTATCATCTTGTTTCTCAGGAACCATGCTTGAAGTACCATTAAGTGCAGATGCATAAACAACCGGGAATTCCAATTGTTCGTCATTTGCTTCAAGTTCGATGAACAAATCGAGCACTTCATCAATAACTTCCTTAGGACGAGCAGCTGGACGGTCAATCTTGTTCACGACAACGATCGGTGTAAGTTTTTGTTCCAATGCTTTACGCAGAACGAATTTCGTTTGCGGCATGCAGCCTTCATAAGCATCAACAACCAGCAATACACCATCAACCATCTTCATGATCCGTTCTACTTCGCCACCGAAGTCAGCGTGTCCAGGTGTATCCACAATGTTGATCAAAAACTCTTTATAAGTTATTGCTGTATTTTTAGCTAGGATTGTAATTCCGCGTTCCCGCTCGATATCGTTAGAGTCCATGGCGCGTTCTTGTAGGTGCTCGTGTGCGCTGAAGATCCCCGATTGCTGAAGAAGCTGATCGACGAGTGTTGTTTTGCCATGGTCAACGTGGGCAATGATCGCAATGTTGCGAATATCTTTTCTTGAATGCATGATTTGTATCCAAATCCTCTCATTTATCAAATTAAAACTGTTAAAATTCATAGCATGTCACGGCAGTCTCACAAAAGAAGCGCCAGGCAGAAAGCCGACGCTTCAACATAACATTAATATTATAGTGAAAGCACTATGAAAAGCAAGTCTTTTTATGAAAAAAACAGTTTCCAATTTTCGTTTTTTTAGGATGAAACATGAACTAGCTTCGATTCCATCTATTCCAGCCACGTGTTCTGCCCCGTCCAGTAATCAGCCAAATCCCTGCAGCGATGAATACAATACCAATTAGATAGATCACACCCGTACCCATAAGACTGAAAACACAAAGCGCTATGCTTAGAACGCCTAATATAACAGCAATTGCAGATAGTCCACCTGTCCGTCTTGGAGAATTGATGGAATATTCATACAAGCCCACGGCAATGCCGAGCAGCAGCACAGGCCATAAATATTTCATAAGCCCCCATCCCCATATATTGCAAAGACCAAACAATAAACCATACACCGTTAATATCCCCGCGGGAATCAATACCGTTGCTGAAGCGCGGCGGCTAAAAAATAACATATGTAGAACTAATCCTGGAAGTAAAATCACTAGCGGCCAAAGGGCACGTCCCAAAAATCCGAAGACCCCCAGCTTACCGAATAAAATCAAGACGCCCGCAGCTACAATGAATATACCTAGTCTTATGTCATTCTTGGAAGACATCCTTCACCCATCCCTTCAAATTCACGTCTACCTCACTACCTTGTCATCTCATACCCAGAAAACGACAGGATTCTTATTCATATATTATCTGAAATATACACAAAATGCCATCACTGACCATGCAAAAAAAGGACTATTCCAATTTATGGAGATGTCCTTTTAGTATTGCCTTTTATTGCAATTTATTAACCTACTGATGTTGTTCTGCGTTTAAAAACTCCAGTAGCAACTACTAATATTCCTAAAGCGATCGGCAGAATGGAATGCGTGGATGGAAGCAAGAAGGACAGCATTGTCCCTAATTTTGCATCCTGAAGCATCATATCGCCTGCTGTAAAGGCTAAAATATAAGCGCCGATAAATACGAGCACCGGAAATCTATGCAGCCAGCCTACAATGAGGCCACTTCCCCATACTACAATCGGAATGCTGAGTGCGATCCCGATGACAATTAAAGCCAAATCCCCCTTGGCTAGACCGGCAATCGCCAGAACATTATCCAGACTCATAATAAAATCAGCCACCAGAATCGTTCGGATAGCTTTCCATACAGAAAAAGATTCAGTAACCCTGAGATCCTCCTCTTCTTCAAGCAGCAATTTGAACGCAATCCACAGCAGCAGAATTCCTCCTCCAGCCTGGATATAAGGGATTTTCAACAGTAATACCGCGACAAAAGTAAGCACGCAGCGCAGAATAACAGCCCCCGCAGCTCCCCACCATACCGCAGTCTTCTGGTGCTTCTCCGGAAGGTCCTTGCTGGCCATCGCGATGACCATTGCATTATCTCCACTTAGCACAAGATTGATCATCAATATTTCACCAAGGAGCAATATTGAATCCATTCTCACTTACCTCCCCGAATCACATGTAACTACATGTATGTTCGGAAGTGACAAGCTATGCTTCCTGTCCAACTTTTTTTTTGAGGATGAAAGCATGTAAACTCCTTTTTTTGCGTATACAAAACTAAGCATATTTGGGAACTCATCTTAACAAACTTTAGGAGTGACTACGCCTTGAATACATCCATATGGGAGTTTGTATTATTGCTGCTCAATATTATCTTTCTAGATCTCATTCTTGCGGGAGACAACGCAATAGTCATCGGACTTGCAGCGCGAAATTTGCCTGCCAGTACTCAAAAAAAGGCTATCATGTTCGGGACAGCAGGTGCCGTCGTATTACGAATTTTCGCAACGATTCTGGTCGTATGGCTATTAAAAATCCCCTGGTTACTGCTGGCAGGCGGGATCCTACTTATTCTGATTGCCTATAAGCTGTTAACAGACGAGAACAGTTCTGCGAATATCAAGGCAGGACAAAGCCTATGGTCCGCTGTGGGTACGATCATTCTCGCCGATGCTGCGATGGGACTAGATAATGTCATCGCCATTGCTGGAGTTGCCAAACACAATATCTCTCTGGTTGTCATAGGACTGCTGATCAGCGTTCCAATCGTTGTCTGGGGAAGTACTCTTTTTATTAAATTAATCAACAAATATCCATGGATTATTTATATTGGTTCAGCAGTCTTGGGTTTTACAGCCTCTAGCATGATTACAGATGAACATCAGCTATCCCCATTCTTTGACCAACACCCGTTATTGAAAGTTCTGTTTATACTCGTGATCATCGTTGCCATCTTAATTGGAGGACATTGGAGACGCCAATCAAGGCATAAAAAGCCAAAAAAACTGCCTCAACCGTAGATGTTACTACGAATGAGACAGTCATTTGTTAATGATTTTAGAACCATTCTTCCTGAAGCCCAGCTTGGGCACTCACTACATCACTAGGCTTCTCATCACCATACGGAGTGATCAGCACGGTCTCAGTGGCTTCAATCGCTGCGTCCAGTAATGCAGAATATCCAGGGAGCGTAGCTTCAATCTTGTCTACAATCCGCAAATTCGGATTCGTTGTAGGTGATTTTGGTACAAATAAAGTACAGCAATCCTCATAAGGAAGGATAGATAAATCATAGGTGCCGATACTCTTAGACAGCTCCACGATATCACTTTTATCCATCATTACCAGCGGACGCAGAAGAGGAAGTGGTGTAGCACGGCCGATCACGTTCATGCTTGGCAGCGTCTGGCTAGCCACCTGTCCAAGGCTTTCA
Source organism: Paenibacillus sp. FSL K6-0276 (assembly GCF_037977235.1). NCBI lineage: Bacteria > Bacillati > Bacillota > Bacilli > Caryophanales > Paenibacillaceae > Paenibacillus > Paenibacillus sp. FSL K6-0276. Next base: position 4,699,871 of record NZ_CP150276.1, read on the forward strand.
CCGGTTACGATCGCGAGTGCACCCTCACGTTCAGCAAGCTGTGTAGTAATCCTCAGCATGGCTCGTCTCATCAGCGTAATAATCAGATTATCCTGACCAATCCCTGTAAAAGACGTCTGCACCTCTGTAAAAGGTACTAAATGCAGCTTGATGACTCCCGCATATCGCGACAATACACGCGTAAGATCAACCACTTTTTGCCGAGCAAGCTCACTCGTATAAGGATAACTATAGAAGTGTACGCACTCCACTTCGAGTCCACGACGCATGGATGACCAACCGGCTACAGGACTATCAATACCTCCGGACAGCAATAACATTGCCTTTCCATTAGTGCCTAGCGGAAATCCGCCAACACCAGCAATATTTTCGCAAAATATAAAAGTATGACCTTGACGAATTTCGACTTTCAGCTCCAATTGAGGTGACTTTACATCCACAGTAAGTCCGGAATAGCCTTGCAGCAGTGGTGTCGAAACTAGCTTATTCATCTCCATGGAGCCATGTGGGAACTCTTTCCATACTCGGCGTGCATTAACTTTAAATGTAGTTCCCGGTGCAGGAGCGATGATCTCCAAAAAATGACGGCTGACAGCCACAATATCCTCAAGTTCTGACTTGGCCACCTTTACCGGACTGACAGAAGCGATTCCGAATACATTCTTCAGTGCTTCTACCAATTTAACAGCAGGTTCTCCGTTCAGGTCCACGTAAATTCTTCCAAATTCTTTGGTTAGAACCACATTTGGATAAGGCTTAATCATTTCTTTCACATGACGTAGTACCGTTTTCTCAAATCTGGCACGGTTCTTGCCCTTTAATGTAAACTCCCCAAAACGCAAAAGCAGCATATCGGCATAATCAATACTATTGGCACTGCCTTTAGCAGATTCCTGATTCATCACACTCATTAGTTACTTCATACCTCCTTCAGCAATCTTTAAAGCTCGTACCGCAGTAATTAGTGCTTTCTCAAGCGCCGCGACATCTTCTTCAGTGTGACTATCACCGAAACTGATGCGGATGCCTCCTGAAGCTACAGAAACATCTTTACCCATAGACAATAGAACACGACTAGGTTCGGCCAGCCGGGAGGAGCAAGCCGATCGAGTAGAAACAGCCATCCCTAGTTCCTCCAGCTTACGGGCGAACACTTCCCCTTTCATGCCAGGGTATGAGAAATGCACAATATGAGGGGCTCCATTCTCTCTGCTGTTTATAACAAATTCAGGAACACTGTGCAAGAAGCGTAACAATCGATCTCGAAGTGGAAGCACTCGGGTATAGAAGGTTTCTCGCTGCTCACCACTCATCCGCACAGCTTTGGAAGATGCGACAATCGCAGGTACATTCTCGGTTCCAGCACGTTGGCCCTCTTCATGAGAACCACCTGTAAGCAGTGGGAACAGTCGGATTCCTTCTTTAATATAGAGAAGCCCCGCACCGCGTGGGCCTCGAATTTTGTGAGGAGACAAGCTGTAGAGATCGACTTTCCATCCTTTTAGATCAACAGCGAGCTTACCATATCCTTGAACACCATCTACATGAAATAAGGTTCGCGGATTTACAGATTTAATCAGACTGCCAATCTCCATCAACTGCTGCACTGTTCCGATCTCATTATTTACATGCATCACGCTTACGAGAACTGTATCACGCCGTACTGCAGCAGCTACTCGCTCAGGATCAATGATACCAGTACTGTCCGGTGCTACAAAAGTAATCTCCCAGCCCATTCGCTGCAATTGCAGACAACTTTCATATACAGAGGGATGCTCTAATTCCGTAGTTATCAGATGACGTCCTCTGGACTGATACTGCAGAGCAGCGCCTTTAATTGCTAAATTGTTGCTCTCCGTAGCCCCAGAGGTAAATAGTATCTCCTGTGGTTGTACAGATAACGCGGCTGCACATACTTCTCGTGAGCGCTTGATCAGCTTAGCCGCTTCACTACCGGCACGGTGCAAGGAGGACGGATTAGCATAGTGCAGCTTCATAATTTGTTCCATCGTCTTCACCACATCTTCATAGGGTGGTGTAGCGGCGGCATAATCCCAGTAAAGCATATATCGATTGTCTCCTTTACTTCGTTAAGGTGAAAAATTTACACTTTCTTATATTTCGAAAAAGGATCAAACGGTGATCCCAAATACCAGCCATGTGGTTTAAGGGATGTTACCCATTTGATCCTTTATATTATACAGCGTATTGAGCGCGAGCGCGTTCTATTTTAGAGAGATAGGACTGCGTCTCTTTTGGTAGCAGAGTAAGTTTTTCCAATAATTCTTGGTCATTACTTACCCCAAGTTTATTTACCCGTCCTGGTCCTGCGTTGTAAGCCGCTAATGCCATTTTTTCCTGTCCATCAAAGCGCTTCAATTGATAAGACAAGTAACGTACGCCACCATCAATATTTTGGGCCGGGTCGAACGAGTTTGAAACCCCTAAACCGCGTGCTGTTCCATCCATTAGCTGCATTAATCCTTTAGCGCCTGCCGATGAGACAACATTCGGATTAAACGAAGATTCTGTATCAATTACAGCTTTTATCAAATCGACCGGCACTCCGTATTTAACACTCGCCATTTGAATCAAATCATCATAGCTTGTTGATGTTGATTTAGTACCCGTTATTTCCCCGGAAATTACACTATCATTGCTTTCAGCAGTCCCGCCTATCTGTTGCCATAACAGGCTACTAACAGATGAAGCATCCGGAAGAGAAGTCAAGAAGCTTGTATCCCCGCTATTAGAGGAGTTAGAAGACAGGGATTGGAGCATTGTTGCAAATTGAGAGGCTGACGCTCCCGATCTTTCAGTTTCATTCGCTGAACTGCTCTTGTCGGTTGCACTCTTTAAGCTTATCCATTTAAGCTGCCCTAACCCGTTGGTTACAGCGGGATTGATCTCCATACCGGCGCACTCCTTTTATCTGTTGAATCATATATTTTGTCTTGCATTAGATTTCGATGAATTACGGCTTAATATTACATTTTATCTGAGATTTTTGCTATATGCTGGAATGAAAAAACAGACTTCAGACCCTGATATTTAGGTCTAAAAGCCTGTTATAATTCAAACTTTCCAGTTCGTTTTTAGCGAGCAAAGGGAATCATCACAAAGTAACTAAGTGTGGATACAATGCCTAACCCCATTGCCCATGCCCCGAGTGTTTTTTGCTCTTTGGCATATGCATAGTAACCAATTATAACTGATATTGGTCCAAGAATGATGGACCAGAGAAACAAGGAGGCAATACCCGTAGCAAGCCCAGTATAACCCATCACTTGGCTTCCACTATATTCCTCTTCGTTCTCCTTAGTTTCACTCGCCACACGTGGTGTTGTATCCCGAACCTGCATCGGAACCGGATTCACCTCGGCAGCATACTCCTCTTGATGTTCTCTGTCCCGGCGAGGATAGTCCACTCTACGCGGACGCAGAATGATTTTTCGCGGACCGGATTGTCCATTTGATGAACTTGATTCATTATCCTTTTCTCTGTCCATTAGGGCGGCCTCCTAGGAGTTCGGCTTAAATGTTAAACAGCATGTTGCAGACGATGTTGCGACATGATCGTGGTGATCCTGATTCGTCATTTCTTCAGCATATTCTTCTTTAAATCCGCTACCCGCATGCTTGTCGATCTCAATAATAATTTCTTCAGCTCGGCATAAATTATGCTCGCCCCAATAATGACAATTGCTCACACTACATTTAACTAATGGCTTTACACTCGACATAATTATCACCTCGGCTTCATTATGTCCGCTCGATTCCCCCCCTATTCGACAGGGCGATTTCCAGTTGATGTAACGGAGCAGGGCCTCATAATGCCCAAGCAAAAAAGGATCAGTCTTCGTCATTGTAGATTGACAAAGTACTGATCCTTTACACGAACAATTTAATTGTTAGACCTGATTTTGCATACGTTTCTCAGTCAAATAATCGTTCTCATAATAAGTAAGATCATCGCGTAGCTCTTCATAGGTCTTGGTAATTTCTAGAATGATGTCACGCGCCGGACGAACTGGCTTTTTACGGAAACGGATAGCATCCTGTCCAGTATAAGCATAACGTCCATCTTCAGAATAGCTTTCATTCTTTGGATAGAAGAAGTTATTCACGCCATAGTGATATACGTTATAAAGCGCTTTCTGCGCAAAAGATTCATCGAATGTTGCACGACGCAGCGCAACTCCCAGCTTCTCATAAGACATTTCCGAGAACACTAACAGATGACGAACATCGGACAGGAAACCTTGATAAAATTGTACAGTTTCTTCATCCTCTTCAGTTACAAGCTGAGGCAATGCGTGCTTGTTAAGAAAAATTTCCATCTTGTCGATTACAACTTTAAGTTTGTCTCTCGTCGATTCACATAATTTCTGTACATTGGCTGCTGACATGGTGGTTGCTCCCCCTTATTATTCCCTGCTCTTGTAGTCAATAAAGTTAATCCTATGAAGAAATAGTCTATAGACGTATCTCTTTATTCTTGCAATATCAGGATGCGAACACAGAGAAGTCTAACCTTCTGAACATTAAAAGAACATCTACTAACGTATCTCCTGCAATATCAGGATCCGAACTCGAGATGCTTATTCTCTCTGATATTATCATAAAAAACGTTTGGAAGGTATTCTTTTCTAAGGTGCATAAAACATACGCTCTCTTCTAAACCTATAGACATTAAACTGCGTAGAGGAGCGGAAATCATGTCACGAAAAAATCTAACGGTAGCAGGTCTGGTAACAGCTGCATTCACGGTTGTATTACTTACCTTTGCGCTGCGTCCTACCGCTAATGAGACGACCAGAGAAGTCGCTAATGTCGCTGTACCAAATCCTGTTCCAACTTCAGCTCTACATTCAGCTCCAAATCCCTCACAGGAAAAATCATTGAAGAAAAGCTCCTTAACTCAAGATGTCGATGCGACGGATCACCTGAATAAAGTTGATGTTAACAGACATTTAGCTAAACTACTCGCTGAAACGGATGGCATCGATTCGCTTCATGATAAATCAGTGTATGCAAAACGTTTGCAGCAGGACCACGGGTTTATCACCATGCTCATGTGGATCGATTTTCGCAAGCATAAAACGGACACCTTAAAGTCCTCTTCATTTCCTCAAGGGACCGAACAGGAGAATAAACAGCTGCTGAAATATCTTAAGACGGCGAAATCAGCGCTCCATGGTCATCAATCCTATGAATCTCCGACGTTTACAATCGGTAAAGAGAAATATTACTTTATCGCTCAGCGGAACAAAGAAAAAAATATAGGCATCATCGCTCTTATTAACCAAAAGGTGCTTGGGCGTGTGGCAGACCATCAGCTGAAGAACCTGCGTCTCATTCCTTATCCAAAGGAAGGCAATTACCGTGTAGAATCCGTCCATACCGACAACTTAAAGGATATCACCGTCAAGACAGGTCATGATAACGAAAACGCCAGCCATTTTTATGAGAATGAAATTGTAGTTCGCTTCCAAGGTAACGCCCCTACTCCGGGGCAGCTTCAAACAATAACCGCCGACATCAACGGCAAGAAGCCACGTAAGCTTGGATATTCTTATATCTTCCGATCTGAGAAGATGAATTATTATCAGCTAAAATCCTATTTCACGAACAAATGGCATCCCGCTTATACTGAGCCTCACTATATGTATTTAACCAATGATGCCATAACTAAAAACGCAGAGGGAACCGTTACTCCAAATGACATGTTATTCTCCACTTATCAATGGAATCTGCCGGCGATAGAAACTGAGCTGGGCTGGAATCTCTCCAAGGGAAGTAAAGAAGTGATCGTGGCCGTGGTCGATACCGGAGTCCAGATCAATCATCCGGATCTAAAGGGGAAGCTGTTGACCGGATATAACGCGATTACCAATGGCTCCACACCAGAAGATGATGTAGGACATGGCACACATGTATCTGGAATTATTGGCGCACTGGTCAATAACGGAGAGGGAGTAGCAGGAATAAGCTGGTACAACAAGATACTTCCGGTAAAAGCGCTCGATAATTCAGGAGCAGGAACCACGTATTCCGTAGCAGAAGGAATTATTTGGGCAGCTGATAACGGTGCGAAAGTCATAAACTTAAGTCTAGGTAACTATGCAGATTCCCAGTTTCTTCATGACGCGATCAAATATGCCTATGACCGAGATATCGTACTCGTATCTGCTGCGGGCAATGATAATACAGAACGACCAGGATTCCCTGCTGCTTATCCCGAAGTGATTGCAGTAGCTGCAACGAATGCTTCAGGGGAAAAAGCTTCCTTCTCCAACTACGGCGATTATATTGATGTCGCTGCACCGGGAGAAAGCATAGCAAGTACGTACCCTGATAGCCAGTATGCCGCTTTATCCGGTACATCGATGGCCAGTCCTCATGTCGCTGCGCTGGCTGGTCTGGTGCGTTCACTGAATCCGAATCTAACGAATACGGAAGTTATGGAGATTATGACCAAAAATGCAGTTGATTTAGGCACTCCGGGTCATGACAAATATTTTGGCTGGGGTCAGGTCGATATCTATAAAACATTGCAAGCGGCAAGCGGCAATCAAGTTCCGCTACAGCTATGGCCACAGCATGTGCAACAGCAGCTAAATCAATTAAAACAAAGATTAAGTAACACCCCTTAACCACTCACTTGCAAAAATCGGCCAAGCAAGCGGAGAAATAATCGTAAACCTTCCTCCATATCTGTTTCATTCATTTGCGAATAACATAAACGGATATGCCGGGAAGGGGTTTCCGCGGAGTAACAGACATCACCGGGCAAAAAAGAAATGCTCTCCTGTTCGGCCAGCTCATGTAGTCTTGCGATATCAGGAGAAGCTGGCAACTCCAGCCAGAGATTAAGTCCTCCCTCAGGAAGAACATAGTTCACCCCAGGCGGTGCGTAGAGCTTAAGAAGCCTCGCCGCCTTTTCCATACGTCCACGCAGTGTAATTCGTAACTGAGCAGCATAGGATTCATACTTGCCCGCTATGAACGGTAGTACCGCCCGCTGCGTGAGTAGCGGACTCCCTAGATCACTAGCGGACTTGGCGGCAATAAGTCGAGACAGAATATTCCCCCCAGCGGCTACACAGGCAATTCTGCATCCGGGTGCTATAACTTTACTGAAGCTCTTCATATAAACTACATGCCCTTCTGAATCCAACGATTTAATCGCCCCAGGCGGAGGCGCATGGAAATATAAATCACTGAATGGATCATCCTCTACGATAAGACACCGGTAACTGCGAGCTAATTCCAGCAGCCGTTGTCTTCTTGCCATGCTCATGGTTACTCCGCTCGGGTTCTGAAAAGTAGGGATTGTATAAATTAGTTTAGGCGGTCTTTGATCACACATTCTTGTAAGAATGTCCACCCGCATCCCTTCACTGTCCGTAGGCACAAAGATCATCTCTGCACCTCGTCCTGCAAAAACATCAATAGCCCCAGTATAACTAGGAGCCTCAAGATACACCGTGTCTCCGGGACCGACAAATGTACGGGCCACCAGATCAATGCCTTGCTGAGTTCCGCTTGTGATCATCAATTCGGAGGAATTGAGTGTAATTCCACGTGTCTTCAAATGATCTCTCATGATTCCTCGCAGCTCCAGATCACCCTGAAAGTTGCCATAGGTTGCCATAATCTCCGGCTGCTGAGTGACTAATGATGCGTAGGAGTCACCGATATTTTTTAGAGGCAGTAACTCACTGTGAATTGCAGCTATATGAAAGGGATACTTCACTTCAGAGTAATCAAAATTGCGCCAAAGCTGAGCTCGCGGCAAATAATCATCATATAAATCTTGCCAACGGTCATCCTCCTGACGTCTAGTTTGCTCAGGATCGGCTACAAAGCAGCCTTTACCTTGTCTGCAGTAAATAAGCCCTCGCTTCTCAAGCACATCGTACGCCTTGCTTACTGTAACCTGACTTACTCTCAATGTTGTAGCCAAACTTCTTACGGAGGGCAGCCGAACACCTTGCTGGAGCAATCCTGATGAGATCCGCTGACTCAGGGTTTCACTAATTTGATGTGGCAGAGATTTACGGCTGCTGCGAATCAAATCGATATGCATGAACCCTTCACCTCCACTGTTATATTCAACGCTTTACTGTTATACAGTACTCCTATTATGATAGCACCAAATTGAAAGGTGGAGAACTCATTTATGGATATCAAATACTCAACAGCAGCCAATCATCTAGGATCATCAGCAGTTCGCGAGATTCTAAAAGTTACACAGGGCAATGACATCATTTCACTTGCGGGCGGGCTGCCTGGGGAGGATTTGTTTCCCTTAGAGGCAATGCGGGACGCTTATAACCGCGTGCTCTCCAGCGATACCTCAGCGCTACAATACGGACTAACCGAGGGCTTCACTCCACTTCGTGACAAAATCGCTGAAAGACTTACTCGACAAGGCATCCCTGTTACAGCTTCTGAGATGATTCTAACCACAGGCTCCCAGCAATCTATTGATCTGTTATGTAAAATACTACTTGATCCCGGTGATGCTGTCCTTGTTGAAGCCCCTACTTATCTAGCTGCCTTACAGGTACTCGGCTCTTACCGAGCTGATATTCATACAATACAAAACGACGAGCACGGCATTCTGCCAGATCACCTGGAAGATCAAATTCGGAAACTCCGGCCCAAACTCCTATATGCAGTTCCAACCTTCAACAATCCTTCAGGAGCAACTTGGAGTAAGGAACGCCGTGAGAAAGTAGTTGGAATTTGCCGTCGTTACAATGTTCTTATCTTAGAAGACAATCCCTACGGAGAAATAACCTTTGAGGAAAATAAAGATCTTTATCCACCCTCACTAGCGTCCATCGACAGAAGCTATGGAGGAGATTACTGTGTCGCCTACACCGGAACCTTCTCCAAAATCGTAGCCCCTGCCCTGCGTACCGGCTGGATTATCGGAGATTCTAATCTAATCAAGACCATCGCCAAAGCAAAACAAGCAGCTGATCTGCATTCTAGCACCATTGACCAGCGCGCTCTAGATGAACTGCTGCTGCATTTCGATATTGAGCAGCATATCCGTGTCATCTCACGAGAATATTATTCTCGAATGAAACTCCTATCCGCAGAGCTCAGATCACAGAACTGGGAAGAGGCTCATTTTCAGGAGCCACGAGGCGGCATGTTCCTATGGCTTACCCTTTCCCAAGAGATCAACACAAAAGAGTTACTTCCAATAGCAGTAGAGAATGGTGTTGCTTTCGTTCCAGGAGAGGTGTTCTATTCAGCGCAGCCTCTCAAGAACAAAATGCGTTTGAATTTCACACATACACCACCCGAGCTTGTTCCTGCTGCTGTTCAGCGTCTGGCGAAAGCGTTGGTTCAGTGGTAGCAAAACCAAAACATCGTTCGCTCGTAATCATGATAAACAAACCGGCTTCTCCATCCTCTATAGGACGGGGAAGCCGGTTTGTTTAATTCTCTAGGTACTCAATACACCTTCCACTCAGACTAACTCGTCTTTACCGTGTTATGTATTTCCCATATTCACATATCTTCTGGCAATAAAAAAGGCGGCGTAGCCAGATTACCTGGATACGTCGCCGTTTGTATGGTGTTGTTAAAAAATAACGTTGCAGTTAGGAAAGTTTGCCGTAAGCCGGGTTCTGTGCTCGTCGTGGTTCAATCGGGAACTACCCTCCCACCATAAGCGACAATCATCTATCTAGGCCATACATTACTGCACAGCTCCAGCGACCAACCTAGACGCGCCTCAGGCTAAGGCTGCCTATTCCAATAAAGGAATCTGCTGCGTCTCATTAGGTCTTGCTCCAGATGGGGTTTACCAGGAACGAAGTCACCAGCGTTCCTCGGGGTCTCTTACACCTCGGTTCCATCCTTGCCTGTGCCGCCCTAAGGCGGCCATCGGCGGTCCATTTCTGTGGCACTATCCTTCGGCTCGCGCCGACTGGACGTTATCCAGCATCCTGCCTTATGGAGCCCGGACTTTCCTCCCGTGACGTCTTCACGTCACCGGCGATTGTCTGTCAAACTTTCCGAACAACATTACATATTATACAGACATCACATGTCTGGCACAAGCATTATTAACTGGGAATTTTAAAGGAACTTAAATGGCTCCGTATTCACCTTCGAAACATGTACAGCTGTAGCATACTTATGTTCAACCAGTTTACTAGTCATCCACTCTGCTACTTTCTCCTTCATGATCTTCTCCGCATTGTGTCCGGGATCAATCAGAGTGATACCAGCCAACACGGCATCCTGTGCTGTATGGTAATCAAGATCCCCCGTAACCAGCACATCCGCTCCGCGGAAAATAGCACTGTTATAATACTTTCCACCAGAGCCGCCCAGAACAGCGGCTTTACGAATCGGACGATCCAAATCACCAACCACACGTACATGGTCTACCTTCAGACCTTTTTTTACCGTCTCAATGAATTGTCCGAGTGTTGTAGGCTCTTTGAGCTTTCCTACTCGTCCAAGTCCTAAGCTTCGACCTTTAAGATCCATCGAGTACAAATCATAGGCAACCTCTTCATAAGGATGAGCCTTGAGCATAGCCTGCACCACTTTATTGCGGATGGTGTGCGGGACGATGGTCTCAATACGAATCTCCTCGGCACGTTCCATCTTACCTTTTTCTCCGATATAAGGATCGGTACCTTCTCCCGGAATAAATGTGCCATATCCCTCGATATTGAAGCTGCAATGACTATAGTTGCCGATTGCCCCTGCTCCAGCATTCAGGATGGCATCCAGCACCTTCTGATGATGGTCCTTCGGCACAAATACCACCAGCTTCGACAATTGCTCGGAATGAATGTCTTTGATGGGTACTCCATTCTCTATGCCAAGAGCTTCCGCCATCCAATCGTTCATTCCACCTTCTGTCACGTCCAGATTGGTATGGCTGATGTAAACCGCTATGTCATTTTTGATCAGCTTTTCATACATTCTACCCATCGGTGTGTCGGTCTGAATCCCTTGCAGTGGACGGAAAATAATCGCATGGTGGGCAATGATTAGGTTACAGCCGAGACTAATCGCCTCTTCTACTACTTCATCATTAACATCCAGTGCAACCAATACATTGGTTATTTCTTTCTGCAGCGTACCTAGTTGCAGTCCGATTTTGTCCCAATCTTCGGCTAAATGCTTCGGAGCCAGTTGCTCCATATATTGAATTACTGTTTGTCCTTTGGCAAACATTCTAGCACCTCCGTAATCTCCTTGATCTGTGCTTGAATTAATTTCCGTTTATTCTCCGCAGATTCAAGTTCTGAACGTGACAACGATCTCAGAATGCCTTCCAATTTCTGAATCTCTCCCTGCCACTTGGCAAAAAACACATCATTCGGCGTTTGGAGCAGATAAGGTCCCATCTGGAGCAAAGTATCCTGACCACGAACCATAGCGGAATCCCCTAACGTTACCTCTCGATATACATTCGCATTCGTAATTCCAGCATTTGCATCCTCTGGTACAGCTGTCAATACTTCATACAGCTTGCCGTCTTCTTCAAGAATACTTTCAGCTACAAGAACCCAGTCATTATTTAGTAGCCAGCGGCGCAAAATATCCTCGCCCACATTCGGCTGAAGTACCAGTGTTGTAACATCCTTTAGCTTCCCTTGACTCTGACCACGGTCTAAAATCGAGGCAATTAAAGCCCCTCCCATGCCAGCGATCGTGATACAATTAACTTCACCAGGTTCCAGTACCTCAAGGCCATCCCCTCGACGCACCGAGATCACCTTCCCTAGTCCAGCCTCTGCAACGCCTTTACAAGCAGCATCAAAAGGACCCGGGTTTACCTCACCTGCTACTGCAAATACAGCCTTACCGCTTTCTACAGCAGCCACAGGAAGCAGCGCATGATCAGAGCCGATGTCTGCCAACCTGCTTCCTTGCGGAATTTGCTTCAGCAATTGCTGAAGGCGATCTGATAATTTCACATTGTTCATGTTGCCACCCACGTTATCCATTTTTTTCGAAACAAGAACAGCAGGGCCAAGCCTACCGCAATTTTTAAAATTAGCATAAACGAAATCCACTGTGGATAATCCTGTCTCAATAAAAGAGCATCGAGCTCTGGCATAATCCATAGAGATACTCCTACTGCCAAAAAAACACTAGCAACGCCTTTAACTTTGTGATGTAAAAGCCAGCTTAACCACACCATCATTACACAGAGTGGAAGCCATAAGAGCTCAAGCTCTAGAATCGAAGCCTCAGGGCGCCTTCCACCGAAGAACCCCGCATATAGTAATGCCCAAAAGGCATATCCGCAGTACTGCAGCAAGCCGATCCGGAGTACAAATCCCAGAAAGCACCATAACAAGCCGCAGGCTCCAATCAGAATCGGTCTCCAGAGCTGAGGATCAAGATCATGCAAAGCAATCATCCATAGTCCGAAACCAAGCGTTAAGACACTTCCCAGCCCCGCTAGGATAAGATTAATAACATGATTTCGGTCCCTGTAAACCGCTGAGTATCCATAACAGACAATTAATACGGATAGTGCTGTTGCAAGTTGCAAAGGCCAGGGAAAAACGCTAAAATAAAGACTAATCAAGAAAATCAAGGAAATAATTCCAAAACCAAACAGCCAAATTTTGATGTTTCCCTGCTGTAGATTCTTCAGCGAAATTGGATTGTTATCCTTGTCCGCAGCTTCATCATCATACAGGTTGGTTAAGAAATCGCAATACTGCTCTGGCAGCAATCTGTTATTTCTCCAATACTGAATCTCTTTTATAATAATTTCGCGTTTTTCCAAATTCACTGGCTCATCCTTCTTTCCAGATACACAAGGTCAGCACTTTTATGGTCGTAAATTCAAATAAAAGAACCTCCTGCTACTGAGCAGCAGAAGGTCCAGTTCATGAAATACTATTCAAGGAAATCCTTAAGCCGTTTGCTGCGGCTAGGGTGACGAAGCTTACGTAACGCTTTAGCTTCAATCTGGCGAATCCGTTCACGGGTAACACCGAACACTTTGCCGACTTCTTCAAGCGTTCTCGTCCGGCCATCATCTAGGCCAAAACGCAGACGAAGTACATTCTCTTCACGCTCCGTGAGCGTGTCAAGTACATCCTCCAGCTGTTCCTTCAGCAGTTCATAAGCCGCTGCATCCGCAGGAGCTAATGCTTCCTGATCCTCAATGAAATCTCCCAGATGAGAATCATCTTCTTCACCGATCGGTGTTTCGAGTGATACTGGCTCTTGGGCAATCTTCATGATTTCTCTAACTTTCTCAACCGTCAGCTCCATCTCAGCCGCAATTTCCTCTGGCGAAGGTTCACGTCCCAGTTCTTGCAGCAATTGCCGAGAGACACGAATCAGCTTGTTGATCGTCTCAACCATGTGTACAGGAATACGAATCGTACGTGCCTGATCCGCAATCGCGCGGGTAATGGCCTGACGAATCCACCAAGTTGCATACGTACTAAATTTGAACCCTTTATTATGGTCAAATTTCTCTACCGCTTTGATCAGACCCATATTACCTTCCTGAATCAGATCTAGGAACAGCATGCCACGTCCGACATAACGTTTAGCAATACTTACTACGAGACGCAAGTTTGCTTCTGCGAGACGACGTTTTGCTTCCTCATCACCATTCTTAATCCGCATAGCAAGCTCTACTTCATCGTCAGCCGACAACAGCGGAACGCGTCCAATTTCTTTCAGATACATACGGACAGGGTCATTAATCTTGATCCCTGGCGGCAGTGACAAATCATCATCAAAGCTGAAATCGTCACCTTCGCTGTTTTCGTTATCCTCGCTTGGACGGAGAGTCGTTACCTCTTCATCGTTTTCGTTTACAACTTCAATTCCCAAATCACTGAGTTGTTCATAGAACTCCTCCATTTGCTCGGGGTCTTGATCAAACGGCGATAATTTCTCCATAATATCTTTGTATAGCAATGATGATCTTTTCTTGCCTTGCTCAATAAGCTGATCCTTAACCTGATCCAAAGTAAATTCTGCTTCCAATTCAGTATGCTGATCGTTCGCCATAATTCGACTCCCTCCTCCCTAGGTACATCCTGTCAACATTTCATTGTCTCTCTAGGGCTATAATCTCACTTGCTATTTGTGCCGCACGCAAAAAGTCACCTGACTTTTCCGCCTGAATCATCTCTTCACGCTTCTGATCCATCTTGCGCTGCAGTGGGTATTTCCGTACTTCACGAATACAATCATCCAGCACCTGCATATTCCAGTCTGGAGGTGTATCCATCATGGAAATTGATGTTGCAGTTTTCTCCAGACGATCATCCTGAAGCGATGATAGAAACCGACTAATGCCGGGTGGTTTGCCTTGCGCGTAATAGGCATATAGATAAGCGGCAATTGCCGCATGATCATCGATGTTGAACTCTTCTCCGAGGCGTTCGCCCACATACGTGGCGGCTTCCGGGTCCTGAATCATAAAGGACAGTAGACGCCGTTCCGCAACATGATAAGCGGGCAGCAAAGTTGGTGTCTGCACTTGCCCTTTTTTATGCCTACCATTATTCCACCTTTTGTCGTTATTATCCCCTTCAGGGATGTTTTTTTGCATCGATGCCCTAAGTAAATTACAATCCTGCTTCAAACTATCATATGAAAGTTCCAGCTCAGAAGCGATTTCCCTTAGGTAAACCTCTCTCTCGGTTGAGGAATGCAGCGAAGCAATGACCTCCAAAGCTTCTTTGACGTAGGCAATTTTGCCATCTTCCTCTAGGAGTATATGGTTTTTTTTCAGATATATAAGCTTAAATTTTATGGAAGAAACAGCAGAATCAATAACCTGATCCTTAAACCTTTCTCCACCATGCTTGGAGATGAATTCATCCGGGTCCAGTCCGCTTGGCAGTAAGGCGATCTTTACACGCAGACCGCTGCCTTCAAGCATTGGAATGGCCTTCATGGCCGCTGCTTGTCCCGCCCGATCACCATCATAAGACAGTACAATCTCATCAGACAGACTCTTCATTAGTGCCACATGACTTTCAGTCAAAGATGTTCCCATCGTCGCTACACCGTTATGCACACCCGCTTCCCAAGCCGAAATGACATCTCCGTATCCTTCAAAGAGGACGATTTGCCGCGTTTTGCGGATGGATGCTTTGGACTGGTGCAAGTTGTACAAAATCCGGCTTTTGTTAAACAATCTACTCTCCGGAGAATTTAAATACTTGGGTTGACCTTCTCCAAGAATTCTTCCAGCAAAAGCAATCACCTTGCCGGTGCGGTTCGCAATCGGAAAAATAATCCGACCACGGAAACGATCGACATACCCTTTGCCCTCACCTCGGGCAGACAGGAGTCCGCCTTTCTCCATTTCAGCAAGATCAAAATTCCGCTTCTCCAAAAACTGTAGCAAAGTATCCCAGCGGTCCGGAGCGTATCCGATCTGAAACTGGTCAATCATTTTATCACTGAAGTTCCGGCCTCTTAAATAATCCATTGCGGCTTTACCGTGTTCCGTATTCTTCAGCAAGTAATGATAAAACTTTGCCGACCATTCATAAGCTTGAATCAACCGGTCGCGTTCCGGATCTGGAGGAGACATCAAGCCTCCCTTACCTTCAGGAACGGGAATATCACTTTCTTCAGCCATTATTTTGACGGCTTCGGGGAAGGTTAATCCTTCGATTTCCATCCTAAATTTGATGGCATTTCCACCCATGCCGCAGCCAAAGCAATGAAATACTCCCCGGTCGGGGGTAACTGTAAAGGAAGGGGTTTTCTCCGAATGGAACGGGCAGAGGCCCCATAAATATTTCCCCTGCTTGGACAAATGGACAACCTTACCGACTGTATCGACAATATCATGACGTGCAAGCACGCTTTCGATAACCTCTTCCGGAATATTCCCGTGTCCGCTAGCCACTTCAACCACCTTCAATTCTTAACAAATAAATATAATTCGCTATTGCTCCACATTCTCCTGCAAAAGTATTAAAAGTTTTGTCATTTTATGTTGAAAATATATTTTTTCTTCTGCCGTTATAGGTTTTGGACCCTTAGAGTAGTGTCCCCGTCTTCTCTCCACGGCCCTGGCATGCCTACCCTCCAACATAAAATCCATCTTGGAATCGACATATTCCTGGCCACGAAAAGAAAGCACACTGCAACGTTTGCCAAGCGCAAGTGCTGCGAGACCATAGTCTTGAGTCAATACCACATCTCCTGCAGAAATATGATTGGCAATATATAGATCGGCACTCTGGTCTCCTCGGTCCACTTGCACAACCGTTACACCCTCTTCAGCTTTCAGTGCATGGTCATAAGAAGATACCATCAGTACCGGCACACCAAAGGCGCGACCTACCTCGGCAATCTCTTTTTTGACCGGACAAGCATCCCCATCCACTACTATGGTTCTAGACCGGGACTTCTTCTCCATGATCATCACCAATTTCCCGTGTAATATATATACGCCCTCACCGCAAGAAATCCTTCTTTCTATGCATAAATACGGAACGGATGTCAAATGACGCATTGGCACCGTTCCGTATATTTATACCCCAAACCAACATTCTATACCATAAGACACAAACTTTTCTTATAGATGTTTACCAAACGAGCTTGCCAAAATCAGCAAACGCCTTAGAGTCGGCATCAATACCAGCAAGCAGAGCTAAACGGTTAGCGCGTACCTGCTCATCTTCTGCCATAACCATAACGGAATCGAAAAATGCTGTAACAGCATCTTTTAGACCCGAGAGAATACGGAGTGCTTCTTCGGCATAATTCGCCGACATCGCTTCAAGATATGGTGTGTGTAACTCCTGCCATGTATTGTACAACTGCAGCTCAGCATCTTCTTTAAGTAAGGAAGGATCAATCACTTCGCTAGTTGCTTTAGCTGCCAGATTACTGACACGAGTGAGTGAATCTACGGTAATTTTGAAGTCTGCTTGGTCTAAGACAGCACCCATAAGAGCACGACTTCTGCCCACAACATCTACCACGTTGTCAAAGCCAGCTGCTGTAACAGCGTCCACAACATCATAGCGTACATTGTCGGATAAAAGACGTTTTACGCGAAGACCGAAGAACTCGTACAGGTTTATACGTAGTTCATCGTCAGAATGTTTCGAATTCCCTGAATCTTTATGAATTTCAATCGCTGCTTCAAAAATTTCGCGCAGCGTAATCGGCAATTTATGCTCAAGCACGATCTGAACAATCCCTGCAGCCTGGCGACGCAGTGCGTAAGGATCCTGAGAACCTGTTGGGATAATACCGATGGAGAAGCAACCCACAATCGTATCGATCTTATCCGCAATGCTGACAACCGAACCGGCATCCGTTGAAGGTACTGAATCTCCCGCGAACCGCGGCTGATAATGCTCGAAGATTGCTTTTGCCACAGATTCAGGCTCTCCTGCTTTGCGTGCATAATCTTCGCCCATGGTGCCTTGAAGTTCTGGGAATTCATAAACCATTTGAGTCACAAGGTCGAATTTGCAAATATCAGCAGTCCGACTTACTTCAGAGAGAGTTGTATCAGACAATCCCAACTTTACAGCAAGACGATCGGAGATTTGGCGAATACGGCGCACTTTATCTCCAACACTGCCAAGCTCTTCATGGTAGACGATATTTTCTAGTTTGGCTAACGCATCGTCAATCTTCAACTTTTGATCTTCTTGATAGAAGAATTTGGCATCTGATAGACGAGCACGGAGTACCTTCTCATTTCCCTTAGCAATAACATCCAAAGATACTGCATTCCCGTTACGCACGGTTACGAAGAAGGGCAGAAGGTTGCCGGCTGCATCAAAAACTGGGAAATAACGCTGATGCTCACGCATCGAAGTAATCAGAACATCCTGCGGAATGTTCAAGAACGATGGGTCGAAGGTTCCAAAAAGCACCGTTGGTGTTTCAACGAGGAACAATACTTCCTCCAAAAGATCCTCTTTGATCGCAATCGTCCAATTTTTCTCTTCAGCCAATTGGTTGATTTGATTCAGGATCAGTTCTTCCCGTTCTTTTACATCTACAAGTACATGTTGCGCACGCAAGCTCTCCACATATTGTGCAGGCTCCGAAATTACAGTCTCTGTACCGAGGAAACGATGTCCACGGCTCACATTCCCAGCTTTTACATCCGTAATTTCCAAATCAATAATATCTTTGCCAAAAAGAGCAACTAACCAACGGATCGGACGAACGAATTTAAATTCGTAAGCTCCCCAGCGCATGTTCTTCGGGAAAGTCATAGCATTTACAATCCCCAGAAGTCCTTCTGAAAGCAAAGAAGCGGTCTCTACACCAGCACTATTTCTAGTGGCATAAATATACTCTACTCCAGCTAATTCTTTGAACGTAAATTGCTCCGGAGATACACCCTGACTACGGGCAAATCCTAAAGCAGCTTTGCTCCAGTCACCGTTTGCATCCAGTGCAATTTTGCGTGATGGACCCTTGACCTCTTCGCTAATATCCTCTTGCTTCTCAGCTGCGTCTTTAACGAACACAACCAGACGACGTGGCGTGGCATATGCGGTAACTCCAGCATGAGCAATACGTGCAGATTCCAACCATTTGGAAGTTTTATCCTGCAACTGCTCCATCGCAGCACGGATAAAACGTGCAGGTATTTCCTCCAGACCGATCTCAAACAATATATCTTTAGACACGGTCAGCACCTTCTTTCTTCAGCAGCGGGAAGCCGAGCTTCTCGCGTTCCTCAAGATATGTTGCCGCTACGGAGCGGGCAAGATTACGCACTCGGGTAATAAATCCAGTCCGTTCAGTAACACTGATTGCTCCACGTGCATCCAGTAGATTAAAGCTATGTGAGCATTTCAACACGTAATCATAAGCTGGGAACACAAGGTGTTTCTCCATCGCTCTACGTGCTTCTTCTTCATACATGTTGAACAGTGAAAATAGCATTTTTACATCAGATACTTCAAAGGTGTAAGTGGAATGCTCAAACTCTGGTTGATGAAAAACGTCACCATAAGTCATGCCGCTAACCCATTCGAGATCGAATACATTCTCTTTATCTTGAATGTAGGATGCTAGGCGTTCCATTCCGTAAGTAATCTCTACGGCAACCGGATTGGCCTCAATACCACCTACCTGTTGGAAGTAAGTAAACTGAGTGATTTCCATACCATCCAGCCATACTTCCCATCCTAGACCTGCACAGCCTAGCGAAGGGTTCTCCCAGTTATCCTCGACAAAACGGATATCATGTAAGAGCGGATCAATGCCGAGTGCTTTCAAACTATCTAGATAGATCTCCTGAATATTATCAGGTGATGGTTTGATAATCACTTGAAATTGATGATGCTGATACAGACGGTTCGGGTTCTCTCCATAACGTCCATCAGATGGGCGACGTGAAGGCTCTACGTACGCAACTCTCCATGGTTCAGGACCTAGTGAGCGTAAAAAAGTCATAGGGTTCATCGTGCCGGCGCCTTTTTCAGTGTCATAAGGCTGTACGATAATACAGTTCTGTTCAGCCCAGAACTGCTGCAGCGTCAAAATCATCTGCTGAAAGTTCATAATACCGTCTCCTTCGCTTTACAAGTTTTTTTAAATATAAGAAATAAAGTATAAGTTTCACACAATACTTTATTTCTTATATTTCTCGCATAAACGCTTACCGTCCTTATAAGGACGTCGAAGGCGTTTATGCTTGCCTCATCTTGCTTAAAACTTCCTACCATGGAGGCGGCACTTTTAGTTCCTGACAGCAACAAAAAACCCCCGCCCCCATGCCTGATTAACAGACATAGGGACGAGAGCTTAACTTATTCTCCCGCGGTTCCACCCTACTTGATTCCATTCCTTGAATTAGCTAATATCGTTGCCAATGACAAGAACGAAATCCACTTTCATTCGCCATATCCGTACTCCCGGGTGCCATGTTCATGAACGTTGTCCCGCCAGGCTCTCACTACCCCCAGCTCGCTGAATCGCGACAATATAGCTCACTACTTTCCCGATCAATGCACGCTCTCCCGAATTGGAGCAAAACGGCGATCATATACAATACAATAATTAAACTGTTCCTATAGTAACGGAAAAATCAGATTTCGTCAAATCTTGTACTTGTCGAGCTGATCTAAGAAATTCTGTGATTTCAGCTTTAATCCAAGCTGCACATCCATAAAAGCTCGCATAATTTTTTTAAGCTCATCTCGGCTACTTTCCTTGACATCTACATTCCCTAATCTAGTTAGATCAAGTCTGGCGAATAAGCGTAGCAGCTTCAAGGCACGAGCAGAGACTTCCATAGCTGGAGGATCATTATGTTTACAGCTGCGACACAGGGCCCCACCAAGACGCGGGCTTATCAGCAGTTGTTCATCAGGCTTCTCGGCTCCACATATAACACAGTTGTCGAACTCTGGGCCATAACCGGCGGCTTGCAAAATCTTCATTTCAAAAACATTTATGATAACTCCAGGTTCCTTATCTTCTTCAAGTGCGTTCAGGCAGGCCGTAAGCTGGCGAAACCAGAAGCTCCCCGTTTCCTCATCATGCAGGACTTTATCAAGCAGTTCACAAGCGTAAGACGCATAAGCAGCTTTGATCAAATCCTCACGCAGAGGGTGGTGAGACTTCGTAATTTCGCCGGAATTCAGCGTCCCAAGACCTCCGTTATTTCTAAAAAAAACAAATTCCCCGACGGTGAACAACTGGATCAGGGCAGCATGGCGGCTTTTGACCTTCTTAGCGCCTCGCACCAGAACTCCTACTTTCCCGGCGTTCTCGGTGCAAAGCGTAATGATTGCATTCCCCTCGCCGTAGTCCATGCTGCGGATGACGATCCCTTCCACCCTGTGTAGCATGCCTCTTCCCCCAACCATTCGGCAAGCAACCAGTCCTTATTGCGCTTCTTCATCACAGACCTTCTCTTCCTCCACTAGCTGTAATCCACTGTCTTCAAGTGGATGGCCAGCTTCCTTGTATAGCAGGTAAGCATCGACGTCTCCTGTCACTGCAAAATACTTCCACGAAAAGTTTCGCATTCGTATTCATCCTTTCTTGGGAAAGACGATGTCTCTTCAAGAATTAGGATGTGCGATGGGCCAGGTTCTATCCTTGCAATTCCTGCCAAACGAGGAATGAGGGATACAGATCTTAAAGGTCTTTATGGAAGCCCAAATCCCGCAGAACGCGGTCCTGATTACGCCAGTCTTTTTTCACTTTTACCCATAGCTCTAGAAAAATCTTCGAACCCAAAAGGTTCTCAATGTCTGTCCGAGCCCGTCTGCCAACCTCTTTCAGCAGCGCACCTTGTTTGCCGATGATTATTCCCTTCTGAGAATCACGTTCAACAAAAATAACGGCAGACACATGCACCACTCCATTTGGCTCAACCCTCATATCTTCGATAGCCACGGCAATGGAATGCGGCACTTCTTCGCGCGTCAAATGCAGAATCTTCTCACGGATTAGTTCTGCGCACACAAATTGCTCTGGGTGATCCGTAATTTGATCTTCTGGGTAGTATTGTGGACCTTCCGGCAAGTACTTGGCGACTTGCTCTAATAACGTGTTAACATTGCTACCCATCTTAGCAGAAATCGGAATGATTTCAGCAAAATTATGCAGCTTGTTATACTCAGCCATAAGTGGGAGCAATGCTTCCGGCTCTATTTTATCAATCTTGTTAAGCACAAGAATAACTGGAGTCTTCAGACCATTCAATTGCTCTGCAATGTAACGGTCTCCACCGCCCAAACCGTCTGCAGCGTCCACAAGGAACAACACGGCCTCAACTTCACCCAGCGTACTCATTGCTGTTTGGTTCATGTAATCGCCTAGCTTGGACTGTCTTTTATGAATACCTGGTGTGTCCAGGAACACGATTTGTGAATTATTTGTTGTATAGACACCATGGATTTTGTTTCTGGTTGTCTGTGGCTTATCCGACATGATTGCTATCTTCTGTCCAATAACCTGGTTCATGAGTGTCGATTTGCCTACGTTCGGTCTGCCGATAATTGCGACAAAGCCTGATTTGAATTTCATATTATCTTCCTTCCATACTTTCCTTCTAGTTCAATCTTTTTCGATACTTATTTTAAAGACTTATTTAAAAGCTTTTTTCGATCCCCCTAAATCCCCCTTAGCCAAGGGGGACCCCAAGGGCCCCCGCCCTCTGGACACCCGGAAATGGGCGTACCTGCAACGTTCGGCGGGATTAGAGGGACGATCGTGCATGAGCGCTTTCATCCCCTATTGGGGACACGCTTCACTGTGGCTTGTTTTACACGGCTCGCTTGGAGCTCGCCGTGGATAAAGAACGCTGAGATGAGTGGCGATTGGCTGTGTTACAAGTAACTTTACGTGCTTAGAATCGCTAGCGGCTTTGCCGCGGCGCTTACGTCGTAGTGTTACTCTAATAACACTCAGTTTGCACCAGTTTAGCCTACCTTGGAAGAGCTGGAACACTTTTAATTGTATTTTGTACAGTTAATTCGACTTAGAGCTATGTCTTTGGTGTTTTAGTTGTATTCTGTGCAATTAAATTCTGTCTTAAGAGCCAGATATGGATTAAAACAAGAAATTAATTGTACTTTCTACAACTAAACATAGATTAGTGTGAAATCGGGGCGATTTAACTGTACATTGTGCAATTAAAGCAGCCACCTTCGTCTATCTGCAAACGAAGTTTCCAAATGACGAATCATTAGTGAGCGCATGATTTGTCTTTAAACAGGCATTAAACCAAACGCTCATTTATTCAGGAGCTTGTCCTTGCTTTAGATCTACCGGACCGAAAGCTCCTGGGAGTAAATCTCCCACCGTAGTCTCAACGATATCACCCTTCATGTTCCCAAGGATAACCTTCATGTCGGGTGAACACAACTCAATCATAACTTGGCGGCATACACCGCAAGGTGATACGGGACCATCAGAATCGGCAACAACGGCGATTGCCTTGAAAGAACCGATAGCATGACCGTCGGCGATAGCACGGAATAAAGCGGTCCGCTCCGCACAATTGGTTGGGCCAAAAGCAGCATTTTCTACATTACAACCGTGATGAATATGACCATCCTGATCAAGGAGGGCGGCTCCAACTCCGAATCGGGAGTAAGGAATATATGCCTTAGCACGTGCTTTAATCGCTTCTTGCATAAGAAGAGCGGAATCCATATTTGGGTCCTCCTAAAGTTTTGTATAGCGTTACATCGTGGAATTACTTCGTACAAAACTCACTTCGAAAGCATCCACTTAGTTTTGTTAGCATTACTTCATAGAATTTTCTTCGTACAAAACTCGCTTCGGAAGCATCCACTTAGTTTTGTTAGCATTACTTCATAGAATTTTCTTCGTACAAAACTACTTCGGAAGCATCCACTTAGTTTTGTTAGCGTCATCATGGAATTACTTCGTACAAAACTTGCTTCCTAAACATCCAGTAATCAAAGAGGCGGAATCGCAAAACGCGGGTCCGCCTCTCCCCTGAAATGAATTGTACCCTGATTATGACATAAGTCCGCTAATCCAGTCCATCACAGGGTGGTAAAAAACATAGACCCCTACTAAGACAGCAAACACCGCCGTTAGAAGCACAGCTCCCGCGGCGGTATCTTTTGCTCTCTTAGCCAGTGGATGAATCTCCGGCGAGATCAAATCTACCGTCGCTTCAATTGCCGTATTGAGCAGCTCGGCGGTTAGAACAAGCGTAATTGAGAAGAGCAACAACATCCAACTAGCCAGTGGAAGTCTGAACACAGCAGCGGCAACAAGTACAACCACAGCCAAACAGCAATGCACCTTCATGTTAAGCTCGGATTTGAATGCCGACACGATGCCTTGCGATGCAAACCGAAAAGAGTGCCAGAACTTCTTGTGTCCTACCGCCGTGTTCTTCACCATTAGCGAGTCAACCCAACCTGAGCTAGTACCTTCTCTTGCTTGGACATCATCTCTGCCTCTGAGGCTTCATCCTGATGATCGTAACCTAACAAGTGCAGAAATCCGTGCACAAAGAGGAAACCAAGCTCACGCTCTAGCGAATGACCATATTCTTGCGCTTGCTCCTGAGCACGAGTTACGGAAATGATTATATCTCCCAGTACATCCGGAACATCTTCAAGCGCTTCGCCTTCTTGTACTTCGTATATAATGTCCAGCTCGTCCTCTCCGCTTTCATTCATCGCAAAAGAAAGTACGTCCGTCGGACGGTCAATTCCACGGTATTCCAAGTTCAACTCATGAATACGAGCATTATCGACAAAAGTAAGCGCAACCTCTCCCTGATCGATCCCTTCCGCTTCACCTGCTTTTTGCAAAATGCTCTCCAGCAGTGCTATGAGATCGTCCTTTATCTCGTATTCTTCTTGCTCGTTATCCCAAACGATCTCTAAACTCATGGGTTAGCTACCCCTTCCTCTTTTTTCGGCTTACGCACATCTTCTGGGTATTCGATCCGTGAATGGAAAATTCCCATGACCGTTTCTTTCAGCGTCCGTGCAATAATGTCCAATTCTTTAATCGTTAAATCACATTCGTCAAACTGATGATCATCCAGTCGACTTTTAATAATTTTCTCAATCATCGTCTCAACCTGCAGAACAGTTGGTTTGCGCAAGGATCGCACCGCAGCTTCAACACTGTCGGCGATTCCGACAACGGCCGATTCCTTCGACTGAGCTTTCGGGCCAGGGTAACGGAAATCTTCCTCTGTAAAATCAGGCTCGACACCTTTTTCTTCCGCCAGCTTCAGTGCCTTATGGTAAAAATAATGCAGGAACGTAGTTCCATGATGCTGCTCGGCGATATCACGAATCGGTTTAGGCAGCTTATATTCTCGTTGCATCTCCACCCCATCGCGGGCGTGGGCCACAATGATAGATTTACTAAGCTTCGGTTCAATAGAGTCATGTGGGTTTTCCATATTATTCTGATTCTCAATAAAATAAAACGGACGTTTTGTTTTGCCAATATCATGATAATACGATCCTACCCGGCACAATAGGCCGTCTGCTCCAATCGCTTCTGCGGCAGCCTCTGACAGGTTACCTACCATTACGCTATGGTGATAGGTTCCTGGTGTTTCCGTAAGAAGCTTGCGCAATAATGGATGGTTCGGATTAGACAACTCTACCAGCTTCAGGGCAGATAGAATGCCAAAGGTAGCTTCAAAGAAAGGCATCAGACCAATCACAAGCACTGCAGTCAAAAGTCCACTCGCAAAAGCAAAACCAACGGCATACAGCGTGCTTACATCTTTCCATTCACCACCAGCTAAGAGGGTCAGCATAAAGACGGTCACACAACCAAAAAGGGATACCATAATCCCACCTTTTAATAATGTGGAGCGCTGGCCAGCACGATGAGTGGCAAAAATAGCCACATAACAAACAACAATTGAAAAGAAACCAAAGGTGAAATCAAACACCGAATTCTGCTGAACATTCAAAATGATACTGGCGAGTATACTGATCA
Source organism: Paenibacillus sp. FSL K6-0276 (assembly GCF_037977235.1). Classification (NCBI taxonomy): domain Bacteria; kingdom Bacillati; phylum Bacillota; class Bacilli; order Caryophanales; family Paenibacillaceae; genus Paenibacillus; species Paenibacillus sp. FSL K6-0276. The sequence goes on from NZ_CP150276.1 coordinate 4,725,320, forward strand.
GAATAGAACAGAAATACGCTAATGTCATATCCAGAAGCATGGTAATCAGCATAGCACCAATGGCTACTGGAGCCAGATACCCGAGATAGGAATGGACATCGGTCTGCAAAATTGCGGTCAACCGCATGGTGATGATCGTAATAACAAATACAAGCACCAGCATCAATAACTGGGAGTTATTATACTTAAAGCCCGAGGTTCCTCCCGAGTAACGAATAAACACCATCAGACCCGCGGAGAGCATGGTAGCAAGTAGCAGCAAACCAACCTGAGGCCAATAGTTGACCTCGTTGCTGAGCAGGCCATTCTCATCCAAAAGGGCGTACAGCTCAGGAGTGATTTTTTGCCCTTTAGCGACGAGGACTTCCCCTTGCTCAATGAACACATCAGGCGTGTTCTCACGAGCCTGCACCTTCGCTTCCTTCGTTGCATCTTCGTCATAGAACTTGTTACTTGTAATAACCAACCTCACTAATTCCTGCACAACCTCACGCGCCGTGCGCTGACTCAGAGAACTGATACTGACCTGCTCCGCCACTTTGGCGCGCGCAGTCTGAGCGTCCGTGATCTGATCGTTCATCAGCCTAGTCACAATATCACGAGCAACAGGCTTCATTTCGATAATGTCCTGAGAGGTCAGTCGCGGAATTTTAATGTAAGTCTCATCCGGAATGACATAGGTCTGCTCTTTTATGACAGATTGCATTTCATCCAACAGATGATCGGAATAACTGCCACCGCCCCGATTTGAGGCTATGAAATTCAAAATAAAATCATTTGCTCTCTGAGGGATCTCATCACGATAAATACCAGTCTTATCGCTTTGCGAAATCAGGTCATCCTGATTGAGGCGATCAATCCGGTCCAGCAGCGAAGTCACAAGATTATCAGCCCTCATCGGGATGATCTTGTATTTTAGATCCACTCTCTCAGCAGCTTCTTCCGCTGCCTTCAGCGTTGCCTTCTTGTCCAAAATTTGCTTAGGCGCAGTAATCTCCTTCGCGCTGAGCGTATTCTCTTTAATATCATACCGTTTAGGCAGCAAATCTGGCGACAAGCTAAAGTAGAACACAAGTCCGAGTAACAGGAAAAGAGCATAGCGTGTCACCGCGCTATACTTCCATCCGTTGTTCGTATATACAAATTCACTTAATTTAGATGGTTGCTTTGAAGCCATGAAGACAATCCCCTTTATTGGAGGTTTTCGGCAGAGCGGTCATAGGCAACGATAATTTTCTGCACCAGGGAATGCCGTACTACATCCTGCTCCGCAAAATAGACAAAGCCAAGTTCTTCTATGCCGGATAAAATCGCTTTGGCCTCAATCAAACCGGATTTCTTGCCGCGAGGCAGGTCAATCTGGGTAACGTCACCCGTAATCACCATTTTGGACCCGAAGCCGAGTCGAGTCAGGAACATTTTCATTTGCTCAGGTGTAGTATTCTGTGCTTCATCAAGGATGATAAATGAATCATCCAGCGTACGTCCCCGCATATAAGCGAGCGGAGCAATTTCAATTAATCCCCGTTCAAGTGCCTTAGCAACCTGATCGGGCCCCATAACGTCGTATAAGGCATCATATAACGGACGGAGGTACGGATCTACCTTTTCTTGCAAATCCCCTGGAAGGAACCCTAGACTCTCTCCTGCTTCTACTGCGGGGCGCGTAAGAACGATACGCTTAACAGAACCTTCTTTTAGTGCCGTAACTGCAAGCACTACTGCCAAGTAGGTCTTACCCGTTCCAGCAGGACCGATTCCGAATACAATATCACGCTTCTTGATCGTTGTCACATAATGCTTCTGGCCAATCGTTTTGACACGAATAGGCTTTCCACGAAAAGTAGTTGTAATTTCTCCCTTGAACAAATCGAGCAATTGATCGACTCGAAAGTCTTTCGCCAGCTCCACAGCGTACTGCACGTCACGTTCAGTAAGTATGTAACCACTCCGAATGAGGGACAGCAGCACATTAAACAATTGTCCCAGCATGTCTACTTCCCGCTCCGCACCACGTATCGTTAACTCTGCTTCGCGGGAATCAATAATAGCGGGAATTTCACTCTCGATGATTTTTAGGAATCCATCCTGCGGGCCGAACAGCGATTGCGCTTCTCCCGCATTTTGCAAAATTATACGAATGCTTGCAGTCTGTTCTGACAAGTAGCCTCATTCTCCTCAATTGTTTACTATTGGCAGTTCTACGGAAATTTTCTCTTCTACTTCAAAGATCACTTTCATATAAACTTTACCATTCTCTTTCTTCTCATGCAAAACTTTTTGACTTTTGACGACGCTATCAACGCCATAACGCGCCAAAATATCATTCTTCGCTCGCTCTATTCCCTTTTCAAATCCAGCTTCAGGAGTCAAAGTGTCGCTCGTTTCACTAATCTCCAATTCTTTCTCAGTCATTAGGCCCAGCGGCAACTTAATGGACCGCCAGGACAGCGGATCATGCTCAGTGAGCGTCCGAGAATTCTCGAATGGAGATTCGCCATAACCCCACAGCTGAATGGCCCATTTACCAAGAACGAGATAGGTCCGATCCTTTCGCTCCCCTGTATAAGAGCTGTTCGTTGTTTTTAGAGGCACTTCAATATTGTATTCATGCCACACTAGACCCTTAACCTCACCTTTGGCTACCACATACTGAACATTATCATCGTCACCCAGAGCACCCGAAATCAGGATATCTCCTTTTTTAACCCGCGAGTTACGCGCTACAACCGGTCTGCCCTGCTCCGCATATATTTCAGTTACCACCGCATCTGTTCTGCTAATCAAATGCCGCTGGCTAAGTAAAGGTTTGATATCTGGCTGTTTAGACTCCACAACTTGGATTTTAATGCTCGTCCCCGTCCGCTGCAGCCCTATCCATGAAGCACCCGGTAATTGGGCTAGGAGCCCCTTGGAGAGCTTGTCCGGCTCATCTAGACGCCATATCCATTGAAAAGGGTACACCCCCTCCTGGCGAGCAGCAGCCAATATATCCTCGGAGGCAATCTTTTCATTTCCCTCGACTCTGATGCTCCATACCATCGTAGATAACATAAAGAGCGTAATCCCAAACAGCAGTATTCCTATGCCAAAAAATTTACGTTTCCACAGCCGCGCCATTAGAAATGGCAGTCCACTTCTACCTGTAACGTGCATACGACAGCCTGTCTTCTTTAAAATCGGACGGAGGACATAAAAATCATCTAGAAGCAGCTTAAGGGAAGCGCCGCCCTCAGCGGGCCTCACATCCCAAATCACTATACCTGCTTCTGAAATGAAATTAATGAATCTCTCCACCTGAGGTCCCGTCACATGCAGCGTAACGGAACCCCGCAGTGTTGACAGAGGTGGTTCCTTCATGATTTCCCCTCGCTTTCTTTATATCTGATCTCCCCGATAATGCCTTCTACCGCCAGTTCCTGGCCAAGAATATTGCGGATGACAAGATCTTCGCCAGTGATTTCAAGCGATCCTTTAGCTAACGCGAGCTTAAGCTGGCCTGAGGAGAAATGCAGCACGCCGCGATGGTTCTCGATATACAGTTCCTTATTGCCGATCAGGGTGATCCGGGGCATTTCCTGTAGTAAATCCTGTGGTAGATCCAGCACCCCGTTTGTCCATCCCCGCAGCCTGCGGCCAATACGGGTCATAAGTAGACGTTCCCCCTTCCTGCCTTCTGTACACCTTATGCGGCAACGCTTTTGTTTATGAGAAGAAGTAACAAAGGAGAACCTTTCAGGTATGAAAAAATGCCAAAAATGCCTTGGCTTCCTATCGTAAAGATAAGAAAGCAAAGGCTTAATCTTGAGTTCTAAAATAGCACGCACTATCTGCGCGAGGAATGTGGGTTTCGGGAGCGGGGAGGACCGAGAATTTCTGCCCATACTACACCGTTACGCAGCTCTTCACGACTACCAGTTCCATTAGACTGAACAGTCGATCCCGCAGAGGAACGCTTAGTCTTATTCGTTTTTTTGGAATCCGCACCAGCGATTCCGTCAAAAACGGATTGAAGACGCTCCAGTTCCTCCTGCATTTTTTTCGTGCGCAATTCAACGCCGTCTCTTTCATCAGCTTGCTCCAAAGACATACCTTCTCCAGTTACATAATCCGGAGTGGGAATATATGCAGGCTCTGGAAAGGCCGGTGATGCGTCATACTCACGAGAGGATGTAGTAACAGGGGTGGGAAAACCACTACCAGACTGTTCTCCGTTCCCATCTGCATCCTTGTTACGACGGAGAGGATTACCTTCTCCTCCACCAAAAGTCGGCATCCCTCCGCGTGGAGTGCCTTTGGGTTTGTTCTTCGCAGCCTTATTTACATTGGATACAATCGCGAAAATAATAACTGCAATAATATAGATCCAGCTCATGGAGATTCACATCCCCTTATTTATTATTGTTAGGACGGGTATTGTCGTCTTGATCGTTCATTTTGCCGAGAGATCCCCGCATTTGGGTATCTGCTTCAATGTTTTTGATATTCATATAATCCATAACACCAATTTGACCGGCCCGTAGTGCTTCAGCCATTGCCAATGGAACCTGAGATTCCGCTTCGACAACAAGTGCCTTCATTTCGACAACGCGCGCCTTCATTTCCTGTTCGTGCGCTACAGCCATCGCTCTACGTTCTTCAGCCTTAGCCTGGGCAATTCGTTTGTCTGCCTCAGCTTGTTCTGTTTGCAGATAAGCACCAATATTCTTGCCGACATCAATATCCGCAATATCAATAGAGAGAATCTCAAAAGCAGTACCAGAATCCAGACCTTTAGCCAAAACCGTACGTGAGATCGAATCCGGATTCTCCAAAACATCCTTATGCGAATCACTCGAACCTACCGTAGTTACAATCCCTTCGCCGACACGAGCAATAATCGTTTCTTCACCTGCACCACCAACGAGGCGATCAATATTAGCACGAACAGTAACCCGTGCTTTTACTTTAACCTCAATACCATTCTTAGCTACAGCCGCTACAATAGGTGTTTCGATCACACGTGGATTTACACTCATCTGAACAGCCAGAAGCACGTCACGACCTGCAAGGTCAATTGCTGCTGCACGAGTGAATTCCAAAGGAATATCTGCACGCTGAGCTGCTATTAGAGCATTAACCACCCGGTCAACGTTACCCCCTGCGAGATAATGGCTCTCCAGTTGATTAATGTTAAGTCCAAGACCAGCCTTTGTCGCTTTAATCATAGGATTAACAATTCGACTCGGTGTAACACGACGCAATCTCATGGCCACCAGCGTAATGATACTGATTCTAACGCCCGATGCCCATGCAGAGATCCAGAGCATGACCGGGAAGAAGCTTAAAAAGACACTCAACAAGATGATCACGACTACCGCAATCAACAAAAAAGTAATTAAAGATGCTTCCATAACTTTATAACCTCCGTTAAATTATTGTGGAGCTACTATTAATCATACCATTTACCTATTCCTTGATTTCCTTCACTACAATCCGTCCGCCCTCAACTTTTATAACAGAGACCGGTACATTAACGCTAATAAAGCTGCCTTCTGTAACGACATCTACGCGCTCGCCGCCAATCATAGCCGTTCCGGATGGACGAAGCGGAGTAATACTGTTTCCTTTAGCTCCGACTAAGCTTATCTTCTCTTCAACCGGTATAAATCCCTGATCTTTGGTGAGAGTATCCTTCAAGATAAACCTATTCCAAACTCCACGTTCTTTAAATGCGACAGCCACAATTACAATGACTACAGTCGCAGCAGCGAATGCGATACCTAAACTAAACAACGCATGTGTAAAGCTGTATGCGGCTCGTACGACACCTGCTACAAGACTCACTGAACCGAGTAAGCCCAATATACCAAAGCTCGGCACGAACAGCTCCAGCACAAGCATGACAAGTCCAATTATGAACAAAAGCCAAGTCTCTGATCCGGCAAACCCTGCTACAGAGTTTCCGAAAAAATATAAAACAAAGGCTAGTGTCCCAATGATCCCAGGTGCACCAAAACCCGGAACGAGCAACTCAATCACGACGCCTGTGATCCCAACGAACAACAGAATCGTCATAATAATCGGACTCGTCAGAAATTGCGACATTTTCTCGGCGCCCGTATGCTCCACACGAAATATGTCATCTGTAGTATACCCTAGCCAAGTAATCGCTTCCTCAGTAGTAGCTGTAATTTGATCAGCGTAACCAGCTTTTAACGCTTCGTCACTAGACAAGGCAATAATTTCGCCCTGCGCTTTAGATACACCTAGATCTGGCTTATCCACAACCAAATTACTATCGACCATTCCCGCAGCAATATCTGGATCACGCTCATTCAGAGCAGCGGCTCCAATCATTTTTGATTTCCAGTAGGACACCATCTTAGCGTCATCTACTTTTCGACCGCTCCCATCCACGAGGGATGCAGAACCGATCATGCTGCCCGGCTTCATGATGATTGCACCTGCGTTAAGTGCTATGTAACTGCCTGCGGAGGCGGCATCACCTTTAATATATGCAGCTGTAGGTATGTCACTATCTCTTACCATAGTCCCAATCTGTTCTGCTGAATTCACCAGTCCTCCTGGTGTATCCACCTCTAGCACAATTAGAACCGCTCCATAATTAGCAGCTTCTGCAAACCCTCTTTCCAAGAAGCTTTGCAAACCTCTTTCAATTTTCTGATCTACCGGAATAATAAACACAGGGCCTTTCTTCAAATCACCACTCGCAACTCCCGGTGCTTTTGGTGCTGTTACATCAGCGCTTACATTTGGTATAAACGGCGTTAAGAGCAGGAGCAGTAAAACAACGGGAATGCTGGCCAACATTATTTTCCGTAATTTTTTCAATGTTTTTACCTCCCTTCTTCAACTTGACCCGGGGACACATAAACGTTATTACGCTGCAATTGGAATTACGTTTCAAAACATAGAAAAGCACCCCTTTTGCAAGGGGTGCTAGCGCTATATTATTGCAGAAATTGCAGAACCGCTTGGTTCACGAGTTTACCATCGGCGCGACCTTTGACCTTAGGCATCAGTGCGCTCATGACCTTACCCATTTCACTTTTCGAAGAAGCACCGGTTTCCTGGATGGTCTGCTGTACAATTACTTTAATTTCTTCTTCGGAAAGTTGCTCGGGAAGATACTTAATAATAATCTCGATTTCTGCCTTCGTACTCGCGGCAAGCTCGTCGCGACCCGCTGATTCAAATTCTTGGAGGGCATCTTTGCGCTGTTTGATTTCACGACTAAGGATATCAAGCACTTCGTTGTCGTCCAATGTTCTCTTCAAATCTATTTCAAGATACTTTATTGTAGAACGAACCATTCGAATCGTGGAGAGCGTGAACTTGTCCTTACTCTTCATCGCTTGCTTCATATCTTCGTTCAATCTCTCGCTAAGATTCATGCGTGGGTAATCCTCCTAAAACTTTCTCTTACGAGCAGCCTCAGACTTCAGCTTTTTCTTAACGCTTGGCTTTTCGTAATGTTTGCGTTTCTTCACCTCAGCCAAGACACCATCTTTTGCGATGGAACGTTTAAAGCGACGAAGTGCAGCATCAATTGTCTCGTTTTTGCGAACTTTCGTTTCAGACACAGTTTCCCCTCCCTCCGACCATACCGTCCAAGAGCATAACACGGTTTATCAAATTCCATTATAGGTCAAACGGAAATAAGGTGTCAACCTTCGTGTTATTCTTTTTTTCTGGCAAGTTCTTCAACATTTAATGATTGTACTATGCGTGAGAAGCTGAGTTTCCTGTAAGGGCTCCCAGCTTGGCCCCACCAAGCAAGTGATAATGAAGATGAGGCACAGCTTGTCCACTATCAGGACCACAATTATTGATCAAACGATAACCAGACTCAGCAATCCCAAGGTCGATAGCGATCTGTTGCGCTACACTGTGAATTTCAGCAATTAGCGGAAGGTCCTCAGGTGTGACATCATTCATGGAAGCAATGAACTTCTTTGGAATGATTAACACATGTACCGGTGCAGCCGGCTCGATGTCGTAGAATGCAAGAATACGCTCGTTCTCAAATACTTTTTTGGAAGGAATAGTACCCTCAATAATTTTGCTAAACACGGTCTCCATAGAGTGCTTGCCTCCTAAAAATTGGTGAAATTTCGCTTCATCATAGGATAATCATACAGGATAATCACCAATTACGAAAGACGCTTAGAAACTCAACATTTCACCCTAAAACTGTATCTGTTACAGAATGAGCCCGTTATAAGAAAATTGCTACGTTATAATGAAGACCCGTCGGGACTGATTAAAAGGCAAAAAAAAAAGAAACACCCTTCACAGCTCATAAAGCTGATTCGGCGGCGGACGTATGAAAAGGAGTACATTCCCGGTCATACGTCCGCCGAGGTGTTTCAAAAGTAATGTCGGCTTAGCTGTATTATAACAGCGTGTTGATGCTGTATCTGTGATATCAATCACACACTTCGAACCTCTTCACATTTTTTCCAAAATGATGCGAGATCCCCCTCCACCTTGTTCAGCAGGAACAACTACCAGCTTGCGCGGCAACCGAGCACGTAGCTCTGGGACGTGGCTGATAATGCCGACAGACAGCTGGTCATTATGCAATCTTTCGAGTGAAGTGATTACTGTATCCAGCAGATCAGGGTCGAGCGTCCCAAAGCCTTCATCCAGGAAGAAAAATTGCAACGGATATTGTCCCCGAAGTTGGATCTGAGCTGAAAGAGCAAGCGCCAGTGAAAGGGATGTGAGGAAGGTCTCTCCACCAGACAGTGTTGAAACAGGTCTTCTCACCCCGCCGTTCCCATCATCACGGATCACAAATCCGCCACCCGAATCAACCTCCAGCGCATAACGCTGCTTGCTCAGGAAACGAAGCCTCTGGGAAGCGGACTGACACACCTGCATCAATTGTTCCTCAGCAATGTACTCAACAAAGGCATTCCCACGTAAGACCGTCTGCAGCTTGGATAGTTGATCTTGTAGAGAAGCATGTTCAAGCCGCTGGGCTTCGAGCTCCATCCAGCGAATATGCCGATGCCGCAGATCCTCTAGATCACGCTCTGCACGTGCTCTTGCCTGAAGGGCCATTTCGTCCTCAGCCTTGCTTTCTCTTAAGGTCCCCTGGCTTACTTGCCATTCCTCTTCACTTAAGCTGGCTCCGTCAAGCTTCTCTTCAATGTTACGCAGCTGCAATGAGACCTCAGCTTCTTCGGCACGATGAGCGCGTACCCGGGAAGAAGCCATTTCCCGTTCTTCGGGTGTGAGGGCCGCCCCCTCAACCGCTGAAGCCGAACGAAACGGTGAAGATTCTAGGCTTTGCTCCCACTGGCTAGCTGCGGTTACGTAATGTTCACGCGCAGATTCTGCGGATTGGCGAGCAATCGCTGCCTCTTTAATCTCATATTGAGCCTTTTCCGCCACCTTAAGATGTAATTGCTTGCTTGTCTCCACAGCAGTTAACAATTCCTGCAAACGCCCTTCACACTCCGCTAGAAGAGTGGCAGCAGCACGACCATTAGTCCACTCAAGTAGACGCTGATCTTTTTCACGCTGCAATTCCTCTTTGCCTTCCATCTGTGTGTTCCACTGAGCGAGCTCTTTATCTAGAGCCGTGATTGTCTCCTGAAGGTTCTGCACAGAAGCACTCTTCTCATCCAGAAACTTGACACTGATTTCTAGACGCGATCTAATTTCCTCGGCTTGAGCATCCTTGTCTAGCATTTCGCGGTAAGCTTTTTCTACCTCTCCTGGTGCCAGATCAGGGAACTGCTGTGCCCAGTTTTGCCGCAGAGCTATTAGCTGGCTGTTGAGTTCCTCAGCTTTGGCAGTAATTCCTTCTACCCAGCTCCGTTCACCTTCAACACCAGCTGCTTCTTTGAGGCATAGCTGCTGAACTTCCTGCATGGATTGCTGCCACTGTACCGCCGTACGACGCAGTTCTCCTGACTGGCCTTTTAATGCCAAAAGGGCAGCCTCAAGTTCTGACAAGGCTTCTTCATCCGGAATGATCAAATCGCTAGAAGGGGAGATAGTGCTATTTACTTCTGTACTTGCTGCTGCAGGGTGATTCACTGCTTCGATAGCTTCATCTCCAAATACCTGCTCCAGCCATACCTGTTCCTGTTCACGTAGACCACGAAACAAATGACGAGCTTCCAAGGCCCGTCTGGACAATGCCCGGACTTGCTGAAGCTTTATCTCCAGTTCCTGTTGTTCCAAGCTTTCATGCAATAAAGCAGGTGCTGGATGATGCTCGCTGCCGCATACAGGGCAGGGTTGTCCTTCTTCCAGTTCCTTAGCAAGCGCAAGTGATAGCCGATGAAGCTCTTGATCCTTCAAAGACGCTTCCAAAGAACTGATATGTTGCTCAAGTCTCTCCGCTGCGGTACGTGCATCTTCTTCTGCTGCCAGCAGCTTCTCTTGATGCAACGCCGCCTCGCGGATCAGTTGCCCGCGAGAAGCTTCCTGCGCCTCGCGACGGCCCTCGGCCTCCGCGAGGCGCATTTGTGCTGCCGCGAGCGCAGCGGCACGCTCGCGGCGCTCTTTCTCCGCCTTATCCCACTGGGATTCGGCGGAGTGCAGCCCTTGCAGTCTCTGCATCGCTTCTTGCAGAGACTGCCGCTCCTGGGAGCGGACACCGAGCGGCTGCAGGCTCTGCTGCAGCTCTTGCTGGCGCTTTTGGCCCTTGGCCAAAAGCTCACGCTCCCGAGCCATGCCCTCCCGCAGCTCCGCTAGCTTGCGGGAGGCCTCTTCGCGGCGCTCGCGCAAAGCCGCGAGTTCGCGCCGTAGCGCGCCGAGCTCGGACTCGAGCTCGAGCGCGCGGCGGTAGGTGCCGGCCCCCTCCCGGAGGGCCGGCTCTTCCGCCGCAAGCGCGGCCTGCGCAGCAGCCGCGGCCGCAGCGGCACGCGCCGCCTCCTGCTCGGCGGCGGCGGCCAGCACCTCTTGGCCCTCCGCGCGGGCCAATCGGCTCTTAAAGGCTTCTTCCGCGCTGCGCCATGCTTTCAGCGCGGGAAGCCTAGCCTCGGCCTCGTCAGCTTGGCCGAGCTTCTGTTCAAGGAGGAGAATCTCCTCCTCCTTGGAGAGCAGCCCCTGCCGCTGCAGCTCGCGGCGGGTCCGTTCCTCTTGGAACTCGCGAATACGCGCGAAACGCTCCGAGACCTGCAGCGCCGCCTCCAGCTTTCGGCGGCACTCCGCAGCATAGGCAACTGCCTGTTCGAGGCGCTCCGCCGCTGCCTCTACATCCCCTTTGCCTGCGCTGCCAAGACCCTGCTGCTCCGCTTCCAGCGCACGGAGTGCAGCCTCATTCTCCTTGACCCGGCGGCTAAGTTTAATCGCAAGTTGATCGCCATACTGTTCCAAATGGAACAGACGCTGCAGCATTTGCCGGCGATCTACGCCACGAAGCGATAAGAATTCGGCAAATTTCCCCTGCGGCAATACAACTGCTCGCGTGAAGTCATCCATTTTGAGACCAATATGCTCCTCCACGCAGCGCGTAACATCCGCAAGCTTGTCTGCCATAACGTTGTCACCGTCAGGTGTGATTTCGATGAAACGACTAATCGTGTTACTGACGGTTTGCTCACCTGTCCGTTTGAACTTACGTTCCACACGATAACGACGTGCCCCAGCGGAAGAAGTGAGCTCAAAGGTAAACGCCACGCTAAGTGAATCCTCCGAATGATTCATAATCCCTTGTGTTCCGTTAATGGCACGCTCTACTTTCCCATACATCGCCAAAGTAATAGCATCCAGCAAACTAGATTTGCCACTGCCCGTAGGTCCAAAGATCCCGAACAGACCGGTCTCACACAAACTTTCAAAATCTATTTCCTGCATTTCTCTATAACTCTGTAATCCTGCTACTTTTAATAGAATAGGCTTCACCTTAGTTCTCCTCTCCTTCCTCTGGCTGACGCCGTTCTTCTTCCGTAAGCTGTAAGAACAGCTCTATTAAGCTATCTTCTGGCTCTGCTCCACCCGTCTGACGCTGATAGAATTTACGGAACAATTCTTGCACAGGCATACGCGAGCGAGAGATCTGTTCAAGCTCCATCTCCATTTGCGGGTAGATCGGACGAATATGAATGATCCCTTCCCGTGATTTGCGCAGGCGCTGTATATCATTCATCGACATGGCTTCACTGAGGCGAATCTCCAAATCTATAAAAGCAGATGCGTCTCTTCCTTCATCCAGCCAGTTATATACCTCCTGCAATCCGCCAGTGGAGCTCCATCTAACAAGTGGACGCCCACAGCGAAGATAGATTTCTTCGAATGTCGGCTCCCCACCCGGAGCAAGATCAATCAGTGTCACTGACTTGGCTTGTCCTGCTTCAGAAAAACTGTATGCCAGCGGTGATCCGCTGTAACGAATCATTCCTTCTCCTTTAACACGCTGAGCACGATGAAGATGACCCAGTGCAGTATATTGCGCTCCACAAGATAGAGCAGAAGGATCTACAGTATAAGCCCCTCCCACTTGAATCGGGCGTTCCGAATCACTTTCTACACCACCAAGCACATAAATATGGCTCATCGCCAAATTAACGGTCTGCGGTGTGAATTCCCGACCCAATAGCTGCATGAGTTTGCCTACGCGCGCACTGTAAGCCAATCGAAGTTCCTCTTCCCCACTATCCCCAGCAAGTAGTTCACCGAGACGTGCCTCCGAGGGATAGGGGAGGGCTGCAATTTTAGCAATTTCACCCGTGCGAGCAGCATGAACAGTCACTGGCTCTGAGGTAGGAAGTCCTACCAATGTAATCCCCTGTCTTAATACTAGCGGGGAAACTGAAGATACACGCTCCGGTTGGTCATGATTTCCAGCGATCACAACAAGCGGTCTACCACCTGAAGTCAGCCTGGCAGCTGCCTCATAGAATAGTTGTTCCGAAGCCGCTGGTGGATTAACGGAATCGTACACATCTCCCCCCATCATAATCAAATCCACTTTATGAAAATCGGCGATCTCCACCAATTCATCTATGAACTGCTCTTGCTCCTTCTGCCGGCTTCTTCCTTCCAGCGTACGGCCCAAGTGCCAATCCCCCGTATGCAATATCCGCATCTTAGTCCTCTTTCCCCGCTCCTATGCGGCAATGAATAAATTTATAATTTCACAGCATGTCCGCCGTCAAAAAAGTACAGCCAAATCTCGCTGATCGGTTCTCCCAAAATATCATGTAATGCCTTGCTGTATAGCTCTAGCTGAAAACGATATTTTTCCTTAAGTGCTTCTAACCCGCCCTGATGTTCTAATACTGAGTCCGTCTTATAATCTAGCAGAATAATTCGACCCTCTTCACGAAAAAGACAGTCAATTACCCCTTGGATCAGCACAGCCTCACTAAATCCTTCATTATTATTCTCAGGGGCTAGCTCCGAGACGGCTTCATTCATATACTCAAGCCCCCGATAAGCCTCACCAGCGGGAACCATATAACTGAACGGCATTTCTCTAAGCTTCCAAGTAGAATTTATTAATCTACGTCCAAGTTCATTCGTATAAAAAGCCTCTATCTGATCGGGAACCACCGCCTCCACCTGCTCAGCAGTTAGAATAGCCACTCTCTGCAAGCGAGCTAATGTTTCTTCCACAACCTTAGGATCAACTGAACCCTCAAGCGGAATATGCTGCATGACCGTATGGTAAGCTGTCCCGCGCTCCGCTGGGGTTAGACTCCGTTTCTCCATAAATTTCGGACGCCGCAAATGAAGACTTTCCGCTCCCGCCACATTTGGACGTTTATTGTTTTCTGTTGAGGTGATAGGATTGGCTTCCTCTAGCAGATCAAAAGAAGGCTGCTCCTGCAACGACAGCAAAGCTTTTAACTCCGTAACCGATGTTTTAGCCGGAATACCAGAGGCAGCTGCATACCGATAATTCCATTCCAGTATTCTAGAGATTTCTTCGCTAGTCTCTGTTCCATAGACAGTTACGGCTTCACCTTTTTGCAGCGCTTCGAGTACAGCCTGCCGCTCTTCTGCCTTGTCTTCTATGTTATCCGATGGAAGGAACGCCCCGGAATTAAGTTCTGAGGCATTCTGCACACTAATGCTCCAGTTCGAGACATCGCTGTGCAGAACTGTCGAGACGGTACCTTCTGATCCTCCCAGCTTACGAAGAATAGCCGCAGCGGGATGCCGGATCAATGCTGGTCCAACCCAGTCCAGATAGCTACGTCCTCGGGCTAGCAGATGGTCAGCAAGCAGCAGCTCGTCCCGATTCTGCACACTGCTCCAGCTAGCGATTTTGCGTGGCAAATCTCTTACGGTACCTACTAGAATCATCTTATCTCTCGGACGAGTTAAAGCTACATATAATACACGCATTTCCTCAGCCAATAATTCAAGTCGTGTACGACGATTAATAGCCAGATAAGGAAGAGTTGGGTAGCTAACCCGTGTCTCCCGTTCCACAAAACGTGGCCCAAAGCCCAGCTCTTTATGCATAAGGAAAGGAGAATGTAAATCTTGTCTATTGAACTGCTTTGCCATCCCAGCTACAAAAACAACAGGGAACTCCAAGCCTTTGGATTTATGGATGGTCATGATTCTGACCCCATTACCTTCTTCACCGCCACCACCAGCTACGCCAAGATCCCCACCATTCTCACGAAGCCTTGAAACGAACACTAGAAAACGGAATAATCCGCGTGCCGAAGTATCATTCTCAAACTGAACAGCCCTGTCGTACAAGGCTTTAAGATTGTTCTGGCGCTGCGAGCCTCCAGGCAGTCCTCCAACCCATTCCAAATAACCACTTTCTCCATAAATACGCCAGATAAGGTCACTGAGACTACCTTGTCTAGCCGCATTTCTCCAGCTCTCCAGCTGTTCTAGGAAAAGCTTAAGCTTATGCTTCAGCCCTGGGCTGATTTGTGGTGTGTCTTTATCAGAAGAATCATTCTTTTCAGCAGTGCTTGCTGATTCAATCACATGCTCGGAGAAGAGGTCATACTCTTCCTCAGCCTCTTTTACATCTTGCATGTCTGCTGCCATCTGTACGGCACTATAGAAAGAACCATGGCTGCACATCCGAACCGTAGCCAATTCTTCTGCAGTTAATCCGACCACAGGTGAACGAAGTACCCCAGCCAGCGGAATATCCTGCTGAGGATTATCGACTATTTTTAAGAGTGAGAGTGCAATTTCTACTTCTGTAGCTTCAAAATATCCTTTATTCAGATCTCCGTAAGCAGGGATTCCCTCCATCCGAAGCTCTTCGATGATTAATGGTGTCCATATTCTGGCCGAGCGAAGCAGAATCACGATATCACCGTAAATAACCGGACGCATAATCTTGAGCCCTTTATCATAAATAAGCAGCGGCGATCCGCCATTCATGCCGGTCATTTGCGAAATGCGCCGGGCAATGGCCCGTGCTTCTAGCTGCGCTGTCTCACTCTCGATAGCTTCAATTTCCTGAAGGGGCGTATCACCGTCTTCGGAAGTTTCTTCTGACTTGCCTGCTACCGTACCACGATCGATCAATAATAGCTCTGGTGCAAAAAAAGTATCTGGCCCCTTCTCTGCTGCACCCGGGAAATTCGCACCATAAACAAGCTCAGCACGTTCGTCATAATTAATCTCCGCTACCGTCTCATTCATGATCTGCCGGAAGATCATATTCACTGCATTCACAACTTCCATGCGGCTGCGGAAATTACGGGCCAAATCGATGACCGAACCACCAGAGATCTCATTAGGAATCTCAGATGGATCAGCCAAATCGCCTTGTTCAGAAGCCTCACTACCATCTACATTCTTCGAGCCAAAGCTACGATATTTATCTAGGAATAGCCCCGGCTCCGCCAAACGGAACCGATAAATACTCTGCTTCATATCCCCGACCATAAATCGGTTGCCCGGTGTTTCACGGGATATTAGCCGCACAATCTCTTCCTGCACACTATTCGTATCCTGATACTCATCTAGCAGAACCTCATCAAATTGAGCACGGTATTCCATGGCTGCATCAGAAGGTAGGGAATGACCCGGTGCAGAATCCGGATGACGTAAAATCTTCAGACAATAATGCTCCAAATCACTGAAGTCGACTAAACCCCGGCCTGCTTTTTCGATTCGATAACGTTCACCGAACGCTATTACTGTCTCAGCAAGCTCTACCATCAGTGGTGCAGCTTCGTTCAGCTCTTTCAAAAAGACCTCAGCTGGACGGCCAAACAATGCCTTCTGAAGATCCAAAATACTCTTCTTTACACTGTCGCGCAGATCTTTAACCATCTCCTGCAATCCAGGATCTGTCGAATCCTTCTTACAAGCCTTTAGTTTTCCAAAGTATACTTCCATGAAAATATCATATAGTTCTGCCCAAGGCGGTTCGTTTACGGCATCCTGCAATGCATTTACCATCTCAAGATCAGCCGTCAAATTCTCGGCATAAGGTGCCGGACCACCCGGCTGTAGCGCTATCTCCCTACCTTGAATAAGCTGGCTAGCTGCACCCGCAAGTGTCAGCTTCGCTTCTTCAAGAATACTTAGCACCCATGGTGTTCGGCCCAAGCTGTCAGTGTCTGGTAATGAGAAATCAGCTGCGGTATCACGAAGCCACTGCTCTGGCCAAGGATGGCTACGTGCATAATCATGCAGTCGCTGTATGAGCGCATGTACCGCATCATCACTGCGTTCACCACTGAACCAATCAGCAAGCTGTACAAATACGCTATCCGCGTCATCTTCACCCACTTCACCGTATTTTTCCTCCAGCAGTTCTTCTAGCAGCTCCTGCCGCATCATCTCTGCTTCATGCTCATTTAATATGCGGAAACCGGGATCAATAGGGATAATCTGATAATAACGCCGGATCACTTCCAGACAGAAGGAGTGTAGTGTTGTAATCGAAGCTTTGCCAAGCAGCGACAGCTGACGGCGCAAATGATCATTCTCCCCATTCTCCTCCAGCTCCCGATCGAGTGCTTCCCTGATCCGCTGGCGCATCTCCGCAGCAGCAGCTTTGGTGAACGTAGCTACCAGTAATCTGTCTACGCTAAAGCCATTCTCTTCCTTACTAATCTTTCGAATAATCCGTTCTACCAGCACTGCCGTCTTACCGGAACCTGCTGCCGCGGCTACGAGGATGTCATCACCGCTCTCAGCAATGGCGCGCCACTGATCATCACTCCATATGCTTCCTTCCGGTTTCGCTTCTATTTCAGCCTTTATACTCACGGTGTAGTTCCTCCTTTACGGGATAGCAGGTCCCAAATGACGTCCTTCCCTGGCTTACCCAGATTGTTGTAGCCGTTGCCTTCCACAGCTTCATCGAACTGGCAGACGGGTCTAAAGGAACAGAACGTGCATGCTGTCTCTTGCCCAATCCGGTACGGCTCAATCGCCACATCACCTTCTGTAATGCGTGTCCCGATATCCGAGATCGTCCCCCGAACGGAAGACAGTAGATGGCCCCACTGCTCTGGTGTAGCTACAGAAGCACTACTATAAAAGCTGCCATCAGCTTTTACTGCTACAGGCACGATAGAAGAATACCCTTTGTCTAAAGTGGTATCCATCAGGGAGACAACCTCACGATCTGCCGTAAGCAATCCCTTCATTTTGAAGCGTTTCAGCAATTCTTGCTCTGCCTGCTCCTTGTTCATCCCATTGGATGAGGTTAACAACGGATCATGCACGTGGAAATAAAGCGTCCCTGCCGGAAGTGCTGGCTGCCCGAGCCATTGCTCGGAGTACGTAAGCAACACATCCAAATAGGTCAGCATTTGTAGCGATAATCCATAGTACACCTCATGCAGTTTGAGGTCCTTTTGGCTCGATTTATAATCAATCACTCGCAGAAGAATGCCGTTCTCTCCTTGGGCCATGTCTACACGGTCAATCCGGCCAACGACCTCCATCACACAACCATTTGGCAGCGTGATTCTTAAAGGAGGCAAATCCTTATCTGGTCCAAAATCCAGTTCTAACCCTACTGGCTCAAAGCTGCCGCGGCGGGCATGCTCACCTAAAATAACAGAAGCGCGTCCGACGATGTTCTTCAGCTTGCGGGAAATGTACCCGTAACGTTTGGAGCTCATCAGAATTTCGCCCTGCAGCATCGGTGATAGACGTTCTACCGTCTCACTAGCCTCGCGCCGACATTCCTCCGGTGATAAACTCCCCCAACCTCGACCCTCTTGTTTCAATCTTAAAGCCATGTCACTTAATGCGGCATGGAACAATTGTCCAATATCAGGTGCTTGCAGCTTATACAGCTGGCGCTCTTTCAGTCTTAGTCCGTAGGAAGCGAAATGGGAGAAGGAGCAAGCAACAAACTTCTCCATCCGGGACACACTACCGCGTAGTGTCGATCCACCGTACAATCTGAGGCTTGTTCCACGTTTTAGCTTCGTTCCCACGTTACGATAGAACAACGAACTGAGCAGACGTTTCAGTTCGAGACTACGAATATCATCAGCAGCGAACCAGTTATACACATCCCACCATAGCTCCGGTATTTCTGTCCCTTGACGCCACTGCCGTAGCTGCATAATCAAAGCACGAAGACTCTGTTCTGGATGACCAATGAAACCTAAGTGAATGGAATCTCTTACTTCTTCTGGTAGTCCCGCAGGAGGAAGTGCTGACAAGATTTGCTCATGAACCTTCGGAAACATTTTATGCAAATGACGGATAACCTCAGAGGGGAGGAGAGCCTTACCCTCATCATCCGCTGTAGCGTAGCTAATCCAGAGCTTTCTGCTTCCAGTCGTTAGCGCATTATAGATCAGAAATCGTTCGTCCAGCAGTTTACGAGAAGCACCAGGAGCAAGCTCCATACCAGCGTTCTCAAGCACGGAGCGTTCGCCTTCCGAGAGAATTCCATCTTCCTTAAACTGCGCGGGAACAACACCCTCATTGAATCCAAGTAAAAAAGCGTATTTAACTCCCGTTGGACGAGTCCGATCCATGTTACCGACTAGCACTTGATCTAACGCGGGAGGAACTAGTCCCATCTTAAGCTCAGCAAGTCCTGTCTCTAGAACTCCGGTGAACACATCAAATTCAAGTCTTTCGTTACCCATCATTTCAACGATCTGATCCAATAGATCAAGTACCGCGCCCCACAATTGGCTATGTTCCCTGGCCTTCTCAGGTTGTCCCTTCTCCATAGCCTTAACGCTGAGATTCTCCAGCTTTCGAGCAACATCCGTCTCTTCAAGCAGCTTATACACTGCGGTACAGAGTTCCAGACCACTGCGACTCTTCTGGATACGTTTTTCAAATGCAAAAAGCGGACCCGTTATATTCGCCCGGCATAGCTCCATTGTAGCAAGCAATTCATCGTCCATGGTTCTGCCGCCTTCCATCGAAAGGCTAGGAATCCCTTTCCATGAGCGGCCATCCGTCCAGCGATATCCTTGAATACCACAAGCGAGCACATAATTCTCCAAGACATCCATATCCTCGCGAGTAATACTGCGGTCCAGTGGTAGTAAAAGCTCCGTTTTTACGCAGCGAAACACATCCTCATAGCGCCAGCGTCGACGCACCACGTCCAGTGCAGAGCGAATAAACTCCACAAGAGGATGATGCAGCTCATTTACCTTCTGGTCCAGAAAAAACGGCACTCCATAATCTTGGAACAAAGGTTTTACAAGCTGCTCATAATCCCCGATATTGCGCATAAATACGGCCATTTCGCCATATTTCGCTCCTTCTTCTCGTGCCAATCGGGTCATTTCGCGCAGCGCTCCCTCCACTTCTGCTCTGTGCGAAACTGCGGCGCCTATAGATATAGACTCTTTTACTTGTTCGTCTACACCTTTCCAGCGAATTCGGCGGTCATATCCCCGTTCGAGGTGAGCAAGAACAGGACTTTCTTCAAAACGCGGAAGAACAGCAGGCTCCAGAACCTCATCCCACACGTCAATGCCCAGTTCTTCAGCTATTCCTCGCAGCTTAATGTAAGTGACCGCTGTTGGGTGAAACAATTCCAGCTCATTCAACTGATCTCCATAAGGGTAGGGTCGATCAAGCGTAAGTGAAACGGTCAGCTTCGAAGCTTGTTGCATCAATTCTCGAATAACTATGAACTCCTGCGGAGTGAATCCATGGAAACCATCCACCCATATCTCTGCTCCACGAATGTAGGAGGATTCAGGGATATGCTCAGCCAGTTCCGCTAAACGATCCTCTTCATCGATATACAGGCGTGACATTTCCTGCTCCAAATCACTGAATACAAGCTGCAAATCATCCAGCTTGCACTCAAGAATAGGACTTCTCGCAATCGCCCCCCGCATCGCAGACAACTGCTCCTCTAAATCAGCGGATTCCAAGCAGCAGCGCTTCATCTCCGTGTGCAGTTGATTCAGCCGATCCACAAAACCCGGTCTGTCTGCAGAGGCACCGAACAATTTCAGTTCCTCTTTACGACGACTGATGATTTTGTAAATTAACATCTTCTTACCTTCTTCACTGATAGGCAGACTAGCGCTGCCCCCAGTTTCCTGCTTCACTCGATAGGCAAGTCGCGAAAAGCTCAGGGTCTGAGCTCGTATACTTCCCTTCACATTCCCTACGGTCAGAAGCCCCCGTTCCGCGCCAAAAGAACCTTGCTCCGGTACAAGAATAATGATCGGCGTGCCAAGAGGTTCCTTCTCTAATGAAGAAGAGATAGACTCCCATATTTTTGTTGTCTTGCCACTGCCCGAGCGGCCTAGTAAAAAGGTTACTGACATAAATGATAGACTCCTTCCGTAGCGGTGAAAATGTATATGATACAAGGTGAAACATCCACCCATTGATTAACTTCAAACGAAAAAGTTTAGTTATTCCTCGTCCCCTCAGTATATCATAACCGCTCAAATCAGAACATGCGTTTGCTATTATTTTCTAATGATTTACAATGAAGAAACAACGAAAGCATCTCTTGAGTCCGATAGCTAATTTACCTTAGTAAAGAACATGCAAAAAATCCGTAAAAAAGCGCCCCTAGCACAGGCTCCTTCTTACGGATCTCATGATTCATATGTTCATTTGCTCGTTATAACTGTTGAACTTTCAATCTTACTTCTTACTCCGCACTTCAAAAATCGCGAACTTCAGGTAGTGTCCTTCGTTAACGCCGAGAATCTGCGGATGATCTTTGCCTGCGGCCCGCCATTCGATAAGTCTCAACACCTTGCCTGCATCTTTAGCTGCATCGGCAATAGTTTCGAGGAACAGGTCAGGCTGCATGTGGTACGAACAACTTGCGGTAACTAAATATCCGCCTTCGTTCACCAGCTTCATGCCGTGTAGATTGATGTCTTTATAACCACGGCAAGCTCCTGCTACTGCACTTTTGGTTTTTGCAAACGCTGGAGGGTCTAGGATAACGACATCCCAAGTTCTACCTCCACCTGCTGTCATCGGCTTGGAGGTGTCGGTTTTGGCAGCTTTGCTTCCGGATTTAGGATTTGTAGCCGCCGCTGCCGAATCTATGCCACCAGCAACCGTCGCCCGCTCGGAACGTTCCTCTACCCCTTTGACCTGATTGCGCAGATAAGCAAAAGCATCATCCACTACGAATTCAACGCGATCACTAAAGCCGTTTAGCTCCACATTAACTTTTGCACTCTCTATAGCATGAGCGGAAACGTCAAGGCAGGTTACTTTTTTCGCGCCATACTTGCAAGCATGCAGAGTGAAGCTGCCTGTGTGCGAGAAGCATTCCAGCACTGTTGCACCATCCCAATAAGGGAAAGTTACGTGTTTACCACTCTTATTTACCGGCAAAGTCTGTAACGAACCATCTTCTGCTTCGATTTCTTGTAGCGTAATGCCGCTTCGTCCACCCCAGCCCTTCATGAGTGGAGCAATAGAAGCTCTATTCTCACGTTGGTCAAAGAAGTATCCTGTCTTCTGGCCCTCTTCGATATCTACCACCAGCTTCAGGCCATTCTCACTTACAGTAACATGCCGTGGGCATTCCCCGTACAACACGCCAGTCGTCTGTTCTAGACCCTCAAGCTCGCGCACGCTAACATCACTGCGCTCATAAATTCCACGCGGTGCCATAACCTGTACAAGCGCTTCAACGATCTCCGCACGCCGCTTGTCCATTCCGAGTGTAAGTAGCTGCACAACCAGAATATCTCCGAACCGATCCACAATAAGGCCTGGCAAAAAGTCAGCTTCACCATAAACCAAACGATAAGCATCGGCACCAGGAAGGAATCGATCTCTATGTTGCAGACAATTCGCAAACCGTTCTGCGAAAAAAGCTGTATCCATGATCGCCAGTGGTCCCTGCGATACAATTCTTACCCGGATTTGTGATGCTGGATTGTAATATCCCACGGCCAGAAACCGACCTTGATGATTAAGGACATCAACTAATCCCCCTGCTTCTGGGTTACCTTCTACTGATGCAACTTCACCTGCGTAGACCCATGGATGGCCCTGTTCCAGTCTTTTTTTGCGATTGCGTTCTAAAATAACCGATGCCAATGACTTCAACTCCCTGTTCTTCTAAAAATGATTTTATACATGTCCTACACGATACTTTCATATATTGGTGTACAACCCTCGTCCAAAGGAGTATGCCCTATGTTCCGTGATTTGCTGTTCCCTATCATATATGGTCTTATTATCTTTCTGGCTGGCATGAAGCTAATGGAAACAGCTTTGTCCAAGCTCGCGGGCCCTCTGATGACTAGGAGCCTGAATAAGGCTACCTCTACGCCAATCAAAGGAATGATTGCCAGTAGCCTACTGTCAGCCCTGCTTCAGAGCAGCACGGCAGTAACTGTGTTGACGATCGGTATGGTGAATGCCGGCCTGCTCACCTATGCTCGTACACTAGGCATTATCTTAGGTAGCAACATCGGTACCACATTGACCACAGAACTGATCGGACTTCAGATCAATTCCATGGCCTCCCCACTGCTGGCTGCCTCGCTGAGTCTGTGGGCAGCAGCGGTTATAGCAGGCGAGTTACCGCATACGTCACGGGCGGCAGCACTGTGCCGGAAAATATCAGAGCCGCTGCAATTCATCAGTCTGGCTGTAGCAGGATTCGCCCTAGTCTTATGGGGAATCGCAGTCATGCAATCTATCGGCGGGACACTTCAGGAGAGCGGCCTATTCCTCTGGTTCCTGAATCATGCCACTACAAGTGTCCTATGGGGGCTCGCCGCTGGCGCCTGCCTAACAGCCCTGCTACATAGCAGCGCTGCGGTCATTGCCATGGCTATGAGCATTGCTGCCTCGGGTGCCATGCCGCCAGAGCTCGGTATAGCTATCGTGCTCGGTGCCAACGTCGGCACCTGCGTCACGGCAGTCATCGCTTCCATCGGCGGCTCGTCTTCTGGCGTCTTCGTCGCTTGGTCGCATGTTGCGCTCAATGTAGGCGGTGCACTACTGTTCCTACCTCTTATCGGTCCCCTACAAGCAACTGCTGCATGGATTGGCGGAGGACCCGCCTCACAAATCGCCCATGCCCAGACTATTTTCAATGTGATCTGCTCGCTAATCGCACTGCCATTATGTTACCTGCCTGTATGGTCAAGACTGGAGAAACGTCTTCAATCGTAACGATATACGCTAACGCCTGTATCCAAACTTTCCACAACTGTATTATTATACTTCAATCGAAAATATTATAAAACCGCGATCCATCGTAAAACGTTATGACCGTCGAAGATATCGCGATTAGGGCGAATAAGGCCAACGCAATATAATCGTTTCTTGCGAACGGACGACTGCTGTACCAAGTCCGTTTGGTCTTAGTTCCAAAGCCGCGTAACTCCATAGCCGTACTAATATTCTCAATTCGCTCAATGCTAGTCAGAATCAAGGGCATTAGAATTGAAATAATATTTTTAAGCCGCTTAGGCAGCCTTTCTTTTCGAGAGATGTCTATTCCTCGTGCCTGAGCAGAGAACGAAATGTTCTCATAATCTCGCCCAATATCCGGAATGTACCGCAGAGCAAGCGATACAGAATATGCAATTTTATAATTCACGCCAATCCGGTTTAAGGACGCTGCGAATTCACTGGGATTTGTCGTTAGAAGGAACAATAGTGCCATAGGAATGACCACTGCATATTTAAGTGCAATATTTAATTGATAGAATAGCTGCTCCCATGTAACTGTATACCGACCTACAAGATGAACAACATCGTGACGTGAACCGTAGACCTTCACACCTTCCAATGGAGAAAAGATAAAGATGGCTATATGATTAAGCACGAAGAAGATTAAGATGAAATATAGTACGAAGGCATAATCCTGAAATTGGACTTTAGAAATTCTAAAGGCAATCAAACTAAATAGCAGCATCACTGTTAGACATCTTGTATCATATGTAATCATCCCCGTCACAGACCACACGATAAATAAAATCAGCTTAGTGGCGCCAGTAAGACGGTGAATAGGTGAATCTTGCTTCGTAAAAGTTAACATTGTGGCTTTCATCCGCCCCGGCTCCTCCTATCGTATGCGATAAATCTTCTTACGAACTCCTCAGGCTGATCTAAGCCAACCTTCATGGCCAATGGAAAAAGTGAGGTTTCCTTCAAATTAGCATTTCTCACTACTTCTGTATTGGTTAATACTCGCTCGGGGCTGTCATCCGCAAGCTTCACTCCATCAGATAACACTACAGCTCTATCGGCATACTCCAGCATTAGATGCATATCATGCGTGATCATAATGACCGTCATCCCCTGCTCCCGCAGCGTCAGAAGGAATTCCATCATTTCGTTATAGTGCCTGTAATCCTGAGCTGCAGTTGGCTCATCCAATATGATCACTTCCGGCTCCAGGATTATAATTGAAGCTATAGTCACACGCTTCTTCTGGCCGTAGCTGAGCGCCGAGATGGGCCAGCTCCGAAAAGCATATAGACCGCATACCTTCAAAACATGATGAACTCGCTCTCGGATAAGCTCCTCTGACACCCCTCGTAATTTAAGGCCTAAAGCAACCTCATCATATAAGAGAGTCTTAGAAATCATATGGTTAGGATTCTGCATCACGAAACCGATCCGCTCTGCCCGCTCCTTAATCGTATCCTTGGCAATATCCCTTCCATTCAATAGTATCGATCCGGAAGTGGGCTTATAAAATCCACAGATGAGCTTAGATACCGTGGATTTGCCGGCCCCGTTTCTCCCGGCTACACAGACCATTTCTCCTTTATTAATAAGAAGGTTAAGTTTATGAAGCACTGGTCGGTTCTTCTCGTAACCGAATGAAACATCTCGTAACTCAAGGATTGGTAGACTCCCGAGCTTATCCTGCCGCGCATTATTGTTATCATACCAGTACATAAGCTTGCTAGAGCAAGAATCCAGCCGGATTTCATCCATATGCTGTGGATTTATATCTGATGTAATCGTACATCCTGCATATTTTAAAGCTGATAAATATAGAGGCTCCCGAATGCCTACTTCTGAAAGCAAGCCAGTGCTTAACAGCTCAGCGGCTGGCATATCCGCCGCGATGCGTCCATCATTGATCACAATAATGCGGTCCACAGCACGGTGCAGTACTTCTTCTAGTCGGTGCTCGATAATAACAACCGTTTTACCGGTCTCTTGTTGCACTCGGTCAATGAGCTCAATCGCTTTTGTGCCGGTATATGGATCTAAGTTTGCCAAAGGCTCATCAAACAGCAGGATGTCCACATCACCAACCAGAACACCAGCTAAGGTCGTTTTCTGCTTCTGTCCGCCTGATAATTCCTGAGGTGAAGATCCTAAATATTCGTGGATATCCACTGCAGTTGCCGCAGCCACTACCCTTTCAATCATCTCAGCCTGCTGTACCGCGTGATTCTCCAGACTGAAGGCGATGTCCTCTCCAACCGTTAATCCGACAAACTGTCCGTCTGGGTCTTGCAGTACAGTCCCTACCTGATCCGATAACTCCGCAATACTAAGTTCTTTTTGTTCTAGACCCATAATTCGCAGTGACCCAGACATCTCACCTTTATATGCAAAAGGTATGAGTCCGTTTATACAATGAGCCAGTGTACTTTTCCCAGAACCTGATGGCCCTACTATAAGTACCTTCTCCCCTTCGGCAATCGATAAGTTAATGCCTGTGAGTGTAGGTTCCTGCTGCGCCCGGTATTGAAAACTAAAATCCTTAAATTCGATGACTGCTTTTTTCATACTTAACCTTCCTCTTGGCTTCTTTGAAGATATTAACATTAACTATATGTTTTATAGCCATGAAAAAGCCGGTGATCTCCACCGGCTTTTGGTTTGGATTATATGCTATTCAAGCTTCTCTGGTCAAGCTTCCTTGCTTCGTTCTTGTCTTAGCATACGCAATGGCTAGAAGGGACCCAATCACTGCCACAGTGACTATGTTGGATGCTCCGGCGATAAGTCCTTGTGTGAATACTTTATTCGCTGGTTCCGCATAGATTAGAATATCCAGTACAGGTGCTACTAAGAACCAGGCGATTGCGTTCGCTACAATCTGGGCCAGATTAAAACGAATCAGTTCCTTTCGTCCGAACTCCCCATCATGAATCCCAATTCTAGCCACTAGCAGACCAACAACGAGCCCAACAATTCCAGATGCGATCACCCAACTGAACCAAGGGGAACCATAAAAAATCGCATCCTTCAGTATATGTCCAATCAGACCGATTAATAATCCAGCAAACGGACCGTACAAAAGTGCGAACAATGCCAGTAAAGCATATGTAGTCTCAATGTTAGTGTTTGGAATTCCGGATGGAATCGAACCGAACCTGCCCAGTATAACGAATAAAGCAGAACCGATACCAATGGCTACAATCGTCTTGATCGATAGCACCTTTTGTTTTGCCATGTTTTTCATCTCCCCCAACGTATCTTCTTTATTTTAAGTGATTATACATCGGAATAGTTGGAATTACTATATACAAAAATAAAAAATCTGCAAAGCAACAAAACGTTGGCTTTGCAGACCCATAAGTTCATTATGCAAAAGATTTGATCTACCTATTTCACAGTAACTGTTACCGTCACTGTCTTGGTGCCGATCTTTCCTTTAATGGATGCCGTTCCTTTGCTCACTGCTACAATCTGACCACTAGCAGATACTCTAGCTACAGAAGGCTTAGAGCTGGTCCACGCCGCACTTCCAGTAACAACAGCTGTCTTCCCCGTATCATACTGCGCAACCACAATTGCATTCTGAACAGCTCCCGGAGCCATCTTCAGTCTATTCTCGTTAACAGTCAACTTCATTAGTTTAGGAACTACATTAATTTTGACACTAGCAGCGATCCCTTGGTAAGAGCCTGATAACGTTGCTGTTCCTTCTGTTACTGCTTTAACAGATGTACCTTTAACGGTGGCAACTGCCTCATTAGAAGACCCCCAATTCATGCTGCTGGAGATATTCCCAGTCTTACCATTAGAGTAGTAAGCCGTAACCTTTATCGATTTGGAACCTTTAATGTTCAATTCAACAGCATTCGGTTCTACAACGATCTTATTAACCTTTTGTTCAATGGTAACTGGAATACTGATGGACTTATTAGCGTATGTCCCCTTTAAAGTCGCGGTGCCTTTTACCAATCCTTTGATTACTTTGCCGGAAGATGTTGTTTTGATAATCGCATTCGTACCGGTAATCTCCCATTCCATAGTTCCAGTAGCATCAAGTTCATTCCCATTTTCCATCACAGCTTTTACTTCAGGAACAGCCTTCTCTTCGCCAGTAACAACCACAAAGTTGTCCTCTGGTCCAAGCAGGATATGAACCTTATCCTTAACTGTAACTTTCACTACAACACTTTTTCCTCGTACAGCAGTCTTGGAGGAAGTAGGGTTCTCCGATTTTATTTTGCCCACAATATTAACAGTACCAGCCGTTTCAGCAACGAGCTTGCCATCTTTGATGGTGGCGATCTCATCATTGGCAGAAGTCCACTCGATTTCTTGACTGAGATCCAGCTTCGTTCCATCTAGCTTGGTTCCGTTTACCTTTGGCAAACTTACGGAATCCTCTGTGTAAATATCCAGTTCCGTTTTATCAGCTTCCAGTTCTGTAATCGTAGGATATACTGTTACCTTAAAGCTCTTACTAACGCCCATATGTTCTGCTTTAACAACCGAAGTTCCCACTGCTTTTGCAGTGATTGCTGCAGACTCTTTACTTGCAGTAACCGTTACCGCGAGCTGATTGTCCGAACTCCATACTGCTTTATCCGATACATTTGGAGTGGAATTCGCAGCATCTCGAACCTCTGCTTTAACGTTCAAACTCTCACCCATAAACAAGAATTGATCGCCTGATGGGGTAAGCAATAACGCCTCAAAAGGAGCACGTACATATACATCCACAGTTTGTGTAATCCCCAGATAAGTTACTGTAATTACAGCTTTTCCTGCGGATAATACTTTGATTTCTCCCTTGTCTACAGTAGCAATACTCGTATTAGAAGAAGACCATTCCGCTTTTGCTGAAATATCATTGGCGGTCGTTTTTGTAGTCTCTTTGGTAAAAGCAGCTAATTTCACCGGATTATCACCAACGAGCATTTCAATTTCCTTAATAACGATACCCTTATCATTTTTAAGCTCAATTTCAGAATAAGGCAATTTCACTACAGCTTTAAAGGTTGCTGTTAAGTCTTTGTATTTGGCAGTAATGGTTGAAGTACCTTCACCGGCCAGGGTAATCTTACCTTCTGCAATCGTTAATACGCTTGTATTGGAGCTGCTCCAAGTGGTATCCGCCGTTACATTCTTGGCAGAAGTCGCTGTTTCGCCACCAATCGCATTGGCTTTGACCAACAGTTTATCCTCTTCGTCACCCAATTTATAGTTCCCTTCGGAGCTATATTCGAGCTTTAATTCTTTGATGGGATGTGTTACCTCTACTTCAATGGTAGTGAGCGCTTGATTATATGTAGCTGTTATAATAGCTTTTCCGCTATCTATCGGAGTCACACGTCCATTTACTACCTGTACAGCGTTAGTGTTAGAAGAATTCCATACCACTGCACCCGTCACATCTCTTTTGGAGGAGGATCCTTCCACATTCGCATATACCTTCAGTTGCTTAGGCGTTTGTCCAACTGTAAGCTGCACTTTGGCTGAGCTTTCGAACTCGATCGAGTTGATATCGCCGGTAGCTGCAAAGACACTTACCGGAAAAACCGCAGTAGCTAACAATATCATAATGAGGAGCATTTTCGTCATTTTCCTGTACACAGTCATTTGTTCTCTCCCTTGGGCTATAATGTCGTTTGGTGGTTTATCCCCACACTCTTTTACTTATATCGACAATTGTACACCAAGTGTTTACCCTATAACTCCACAAAGCCAAATTCAGGACTTTTAGACTAGATAATCAGGTAAAGGGTTGATCAATATTTTAGGAAGTAATATGCTACCCACTACATTCTTTCTTGAACCAAGGGGGCTACGATGAGTACAGAGAACGTTCAACTAGAGGCAATCCCTTCTCCAAAACAGGAAGATAGCTTCCTTAAAGGGGTAAAAGATTGTATTCCCACGCTACTCGGTTATTTAAGCATTGGACTTGCAGCAGGTGTTGTTCAAAAGACAGCCGGGCTGAGCATTGCTGAGATTGCCCTGATCAGTCTGATGCTTTATGCCGGTTCAGCTCAGTTTATAGCTGCTGGAATGATTGCCGTTAGCAGCTCTTTCGCCTTACTTCCGACATCTTTCACCTCTGAGAAACATGCTGGTTGGATCTTTACTGACCGATGAGACCTTTGGGGTTGCTATTAATCAAACGGTGAATAAGCAGCAAATCAGCGAAAAATGGAAGTAAGATGGGATGTATTTTTGATTATTCTAGGGGCAGCTTTGGTAACCTTCATTCCAAGGGTGGTTCCACTAATGGTTTTAAGCCGATTTGAATTGCCTGAATGGGGAATGCGCTGGTTAAATTATGTCCCTATCTCTGTTATGGCGGCACTAATAGGTCAGGAGATCCTCTTAAATGATGGAAAATTCTCGCCTATAGCTAATAACGTTGAGCTTTTTGCGGCAATTCCTACTTTTTGGATCGCGATAAAGACCCGGGGGTTGCTAGGCACTGTACTGGCGGGGATTGTTTCGATCATGATATTACATATGTTTATTTTAAAAAATAAAATGGGGTTGTCCTAAAGCCATGAACTGGCTTTTTGGGACAACCCCTTAAATAAAAGATATATTCTTGTCTTAACGAACAGCTTGCTTAAGACCACTCTGACTTACCCCGACCAGTTCGCCTCGGCATTCGTTCACACCAGCTTCAGTGATCTTCACCTGACATAACTCACCTTGAAGTGAATCTTCACCCTCAAAGAATACCTGCAAGTAGTTATCACTGAAACCATGTTGAGTACTGCGGCCCGGCGCACCTTTGGCCGACCTTTCTGGAATTACGCTAAGCGTCTGTCCTACAAACTTACGGGCATAAGCTATTTGCATCTCTTCAGATAGATCAATCAGTTCCTGAACACGTACATTTTTGATCTCCTCGTCGATCTGATTCTCCATCCGCGCTGCAGGGGTACCTGTCCGCTTGGAATACGGGAATACATGCATCTCCGAATAATTTACAGCCTTCATGAAATCGTATCCGGCACGGAACATCTCATCGGTCTCACCCGGGAATCCTACGATAACGTCAGTGGTGATTCCAACATCTGGCATCGCCTGACGGATCAATTGCATTTTGGCGTAATACTCTTCTGTCGTATATTTACGGCGCATCGCTTTCAGCACATCATTATGTCCGGCTTGTAGCGGGATATGCAGATGACGGCACATTTTCGAAGAACGGTTCAACACTTCAAGCAGCTTCTCATCAATTTGACTAGCTTCTATAGAACTGATACGAACCCGTTCCAGTCCATCCACCTTATCTAGATCCCACAGCAAATCGGAAAGACGGTAATTATCAAGATCATCGCCGTAACCTCCGGTATGAATACCCGTAAGTACAAACTCCTTATATCCTGCTTCTAC
Organism: Paenibacillus sp. FSL K6-0276; assembly: GCF_037977235.1. Lineage (NCBI taxonomy): Bacteria > Bacillati > Bacillota > Bacilli > Caryophanales > Paenibacillaceae > Paenibacillus > Paenibacillus sp. FSL K6-0276. The sequence goes on from NZ_CP150276.1 coordinate 4,756,250, forward strand.
CAATTGATGCGCTTGAGCGACGATGCTCTTAGGATCACGACTGCGGGACAGCCCGCGAGACCATGGAATGATGCAGAAGGTGCAGAAGTTGTTACAACCATCCTGAATCTTCATAAAAGCACGTGTCCGATCCGCAAAGCCCGGCACATCCATTTCTTCGAACTCACGTGTCTTCATAATATTACGCACAGCGTTGACTGGCTGACGTGAGGCTTCTATATTCTTCACATGGGTCATAATCTGGTCGCGGTCCTGGTTACCAATGACAAGATCAACTCCGGGAATATCCAGAATCTCTCCAGGAGAGGTTTGCGCGTAACAGCCCGTTACGGCTACGATAGCCTCCGGATTACGCCGCACGGCACGGCGGATCATTTGACGGCTTTTTTTGTCACCTGTGTTAGTTACTGTACAAGTATTAATCAGATATACATCGGCGGGACCCTCGAAATCAACCTGCTCGTAACCTTCATTTTTAAATAGCTGCCAAATGGCTTCGGTGTCATAGAAATTCACTTTACAACCTAAAGTATAAAATGCTACGGATGGCATCTCTTAAGCTCCTCCCATTTCTCCAGATTCATATAATATACAAGCAGCGGCAACCATGCCCGCTGTCTCACAGCGCAGAATACGCCGTCCTAGTCCTACAGAAACAGCCCCTGCTTCTTCTGCCTTGAGGCATTCCTCGGGAGTAAAGCCCCCTTCAGGGCCTACCACAACCATAACCTTTCCACCAGACTGCGGCGAAAGCGATGCTAACCATGGAGCGACGCTGCTTCGAAGCTGTAAGCCTTCCTCTTTTTCATAACAGAAATAAACAGCATCATACTCATTAAAAGTCTGCAAAAGCTGCTTCCAGGACAACGGTGATCCTACAGACGGAACGATGTTCCGATGAGCCTGTTCGGCAGCTTCCTTACAAATTTTACGCCAGCGATCCAGTCGTTTGCTTTCCTTACGCTCGTCGTATTGCACTATTGTGCGTTCTGACAGAAAAGGAACAAAGCTTACAGCACCAATCTCTGTGCACTTCTGAATGACAGTTTCCATCTTATCGGCCTTAGGTAAGCTCTGAGCCACTGTAATTTTAATTCGAGGTTCATGCGTCATCTCTAGGGACTCCAGGATGTTCACCGTTACTTCACCAATTTCAATTTGCGCAATCTCTACTAATGCCTCACGGGAAACACCATCGCTGACAATAAGCTTGTCCCCTGCCTTACCACGCATCACTTTAGCAATATGACGGGCATCTTCCCCATCAATTCTCACGGTATCCGTACCAAACTGCTCCGGTGTAACGAAATATCGCTGCATCTCATCATCATCCTGTTCATAAATTCAGTAACAAGTATAAACGCCTTCGGCGTCCTTATAAGGACGGTAAGCGTTTAATCGAGAAATATAAGTCATAAAGTATAGAGTGAAACTTATACTTTCTTATATTTGAAGAAACGGCTTAGTCTCCCTTATAAGGGCGTCACCCGTTTCTTCAAGAAATATAAGGTTCGATCAGTCGAAAAGCAACTATCAAATTTTGATCAAATTACATAATACAATGTTTGACAAAGGTTGAACAGACTTCATCCCTTGCCTTAGCTGCCAAAAATTCTTAGAGACAGCTGTACAAAGGTTATCGACATTTCACTAGCCCACGTGGCAAGTGGGTCAATCGTATACGTCCGCAGACCTGGAATAAACAATATCAATAAAAAGAGAAATACAGCCCATTGTTCAAATTGCTGTAATTTGCCGCGGATCGAACGTGGGGCGATATCTTCCACAATCCGATAACCATCCAGTGGCGGCAGCGGAATAAGGTTGAATAGAAATAAGAAGAAATTCCATTGAATGAAAGCGCCAAAGAACCGATTTACAGCCTCAAGCACGCGATCATTCGAGATATTATCTAGAACTCCAGTTGCCGCAAGTGCACCATATATTATAGCACCAATAATTCCTAAGAGCAGGTTACTGATTGGTCCCGCAGCTGACACGATGACTCCCATGAGACGAGGACGACTAAAGTTATCACGGTTTACCGGAACTGGACGTGCCCAACCGAAGCCAGCAACAAGCAGCAGCAAAATACCAAAGAAATCGAAATGAACAGCAGGATTAAGCGTCATGCGGCCAAGTAATCTTGCGGTTGGGTCACCGAACTTATTCGCGAAATAAGCATGACTGAATTCATGTACTGTAAAAGCAATTAAAATTGTAATGAGCAGGAATGGAAGCTGATCTAAATCCACTCGAATTATATTTTGTAATATATCCATCTTTACCTCTTTCCGGCTGTAAACGCCACCCAATCTTCCTCACGGGATATTTCAATAATCTCAAAACCAGAAGCTTTCAGCGCGTTCGCCACAAGTCCTTCTTTATCTTTATAGATACCTGAGGTAATGTAGAGGCCTCCAGGTTGAAGCGCGCGGTATACATCATCCGTAAACAATACGATGATTTCCGCCAAAATATTCGCAACTACAATTTGTACAGGCAATGTCACGCCAAGGCTGCCCTCTTGCTCTTGCTTAGCAGGAACGGCTCCTTCTAGTGAGTGACCAGGTCTAGCGGATGGCCACATCTCTCCAGCCGCTGTATCCGCTACGCCTTCCCCGCCCAGCAGCGATAGAAGATCACTCTCTTTTACCGTTATGGACGATTCAAGCTTGTTAAGGGCTACATTCTCCCGCGCACTTTCCACAGCCACTGGATCTAAGTCCAAGGCCAATACGGATTTTGCACCTAGCAGCATCGCACCTACAGCCAAAATTCCTGAACCGGTGCCAACATCGATAACTTCTTCACCACCGCTAATGTTCTTTTCAAGCGCACGGAGGCACAGAGCTGTTGTTGGGTGAGTACCCGTACCAAATGCCATGCCAGGGTCGATCTCAATGATCGCTTCATCCGGACTCTCAGGCGTATATTCCTCCCAGGTTGGTTTAATGGTGAGACGTTTGGATACGCGTAGCGGTTTGAAATATTGCTTCCAAGCATGAGCCCATTCGTCTTCATCCACAGTCTTCCAAGAAATCAACGCTTTGCCTGGATCAATCCCGTACTCATGCAATTCGGCTACCCGTGGAATCAATTCTTCTATAACAGCATCCATATCTGTGGAATCGGCATAATAACCCTTTATGACCGCTTCCCCTTCAGGAATATCATTCAAAGGTTGGTCGTACAATTCACCGTAACGTGTATCCCGTTCTTTGTTCAGTGTGCCGGATTCCTCGATAGAAACCCCACCCGCACCAGCTTCATATAAAAAGTTCGAAATCATTTCCTGTGCTTCTTCTGTTGTATGTATCGTCACTTCATGCCATAACATCTTTATGTAATCCTCCTAAAAGTTTTGTGAGCATTTGCTTCATTGATTTACTTCATGCAAAACTCGCTTCGAAAGCATAGGCTTAGTTTTGTGAGCATTTGCTACACTTGAATTTACTTCGTGCAAAACTCGCTTCGTAAGCATTCGCTTCATAGTATAACATTTCTTATTGGTGTAACGCCAAACTACAGCTCAACGACCTGCGACGTCCTCTTTACGCCTACAAAAGCAGTTGAGCGAATGATCATCCACCATCCCCGATGCCTGCATAAAAGCATAACAGATTGTAGTACCCACAAACTTCATGCCTTTCTTCTTTAATGCCTTACTCATCTCATCAGACTGAGCCGTCGAAGCAGGTACATCTGCACGAGTCTTCCAATGGTTAATAGTAGGCACACCAAAGGCAAAGCTCCAGAGATACTCTGCAAAGCTGCCATGTTCCTCGCAAATTTGCAAATATACACCCGCATTACGGATGATAGCATCAATTTTCAATCGATTTCTAATAATCCCGGGATCACTCATTAGCTTCGCAATTTTGGCTTCATCATAATGGACAATCTTATTCGGATCAAATCCGTCAAATACCTCTCTGAAACGCGCCCGTTTTTTTAGTACCGTGTACCAGCTCAGCCCTGCCTGCATCCCTTCGAGCATAAGCAATTCAAACAGCTTTTGGTCATCATACAGAGGCTTGCCCCACTCCTCATCATGATAGGCAATATATAGAGGATCATCATTGACCCAAGCACAGCGAGTGACTTCCATCCTTCTTCTCTCCTTTAAGCTAATCTTAGCTGAGTTTACTCAGCATCTACTCACTGTAAACGAAAAAAAGGGAAGAACACAAGGTTCATCCCTTAAAAAGTTATTCTATTTCCCTCGATTATGATTCTGCTAGCTCTTATGGCTGGATCTGCACTCTCGTTTCTTTATCCGGATCATCAGTGGTGTAGTAGTAGTTATAAATCGTAGCTTCTGTACCTTTAAAATCCTTATACACATCAATCGCCTTGTTGTTTCCATCCCCCGCGAAATTGACGGTTACTGGTTTTCCTAGAAGGCTCTCTTTGCCCAGCCCGATATGTGTCTGATTAATTCCACCGAAGCGAGCATCTTCACTTCCAGTTTCTACGTAAAGATCAGATCCCTGCATATAGTACGTCCACTTCACCGGATACCCGCTAAGTTGCTGGATAATCGTCTGTTTCTTTTCAGAGATGTTCGTTAAAAGAAGCGGTATTTTATCGTCATTATTATTGGTGATTTTATAGCTACCATGCTGAGTCACCTTATATTTAGCTACAAAGGTAATTGGAGTCTCTTTCGTAATTTCAAGATCTACTGGCCGTTCGAACCGAAGCTCTGTCATTCCTCCCTGTTTATTTCCAGAAAAGTTCCAAGGTTGAGCCTCAAGCGTCTTGCCTGCTACTTCAAGAGCAAACTTTTTGTACGGTAAGATATAGTCTATATCCTTACTTCTAACTGTGACCCGAATTTGAGTAGGTGACACAACCATATTTTCCAGCGTGTGATAAGTTCCATCAACTTCGAGCGGCAGATTCAGACTGGTTTTTATCGTCCCGCTCTCCATCTGCTGTTTGCTTAATTGAAGATCGAATGCCAGTGGTCCCTCTACGTCTTGTTCTTTCTTCATATATTGCAGCTTGTAGGTCAGCTCTCCGCTGGAAACATCCTCCGCCTTAAAATATTGCTGTGTGGTATACTCTCCCTTCGCGCCTGGTTGACCAAATGTAGAGCCAGCTAGTGAATTTATTAGCGTTCCATTGTTATAAGCAACGATCTCCGGGTAAGCCCACTTTTTCGCTTCCGGCTGGTCAAAAATAATTCCTGAAGAGAACAACAGCTTTTCCTGACCTTGGGTAAACGGCTTCACCTCTATGCTGCGCATTCCTTCCTGTCCAACAGGAAAGCTCTGTGGCTTCGTCGAGTGGATATCCAGCGGCAAATCTAACGATTGTACACTATAAGCCTGGATACCATTCGTAACTAGCTGAACATCCACTGTGTCTTGCTTTGGTGTCCAGTCACTTTCGAAATATCCGTTATAAATTTGATTTTTCTCGTCCCAGTTCAGATAATTGTACTCTCCAGAACTGTTCTCCCCCTTAGTACCCTTCAGAGTCATCTCATTTAAACGCCAATATTCGGTGTCCTTGCGCTTTCCAACATCCAATGTGAATAAAATGACCGTTCGATTCTCATCCACGATGGCTGTATGTAGCTTTAGCGTTACTCCATCCTTCGTCACCGATTGATCTAGTTTTTGTCCGAGGTTTTGCACCAGTGCGGCTTGAACGCCACCTTTTCCACGGAGCATTGTATCCCAATTATAATGAACTGCCGCATAAACCGGCGCCGCCGCTAAAAGCACTGATACTGAAGCGACAGCAGCTATTTTGCTCCAGTTTCTCCCCCGGTTCTGGCTGCCACTGCTCATCCGAGCGTGAAAAGATGTTGTATTTTTATGTTCAATTCTCTCCCACATGCTTTCAAAATCAGGATATGTCACACTTTGACCCTCATTTAACTGATGCTCCAGCATATTCTCCAACTTTTTCATAAGATTCGCCCTCTTTCCGTTCAATTTGAACCCCAGCCTCCAGCAAAATTCTCCGCAATACCTTTAGCCCTTTATGCAGCCTTGATTTGGTCGTTCCGAGCGGGATGGATAGCAGGTCCGATACTTCAGCCAAGCTGAAATCATGCATGTACCTAAGCGTAATCACCATCCGAAGTTTGACAGGGAGCTGGCTCAAATATTTCGCCCATTCCATTGTCGTCTCCCGCTGTTCAATCAATCGATCTACAGGGGTTTCAGGAGATTTCTTAAATAAATAAAGATTGTCTGAAACTTTCTGCTGTAAAGTACGCTTCCGTTTCAAATGATTCAGGCAATGGTTGACCGTTATTTTCATAATCCAAGCCTTCATATGCTCTACGTTCTCACGATTCGTGCGAAATACGGTAATGAACACATCCTGCGTCAAGTCTTCCGCATCCGCCGCGTCATGAACCATATAGTAGCAAGTCCGGTATACATCCTTGTTGTAGGCTTCGAATAACTCCCGGTTAGTCTCCAAATCTTGCACCCTCCTTTCTTTTCTGTGATATCTATATGACAACCAGTCTTTGGAAAAGGTTCGTTTTTCTGAGCATAAACTATAGATGCTAGTAATAACAGATGGATATTATAGTTGTGCAGCTTATAAATTCTTATATTTACACAAAAAGCCAGCCCCCATAAATAAATCTGAGAACCGGCTTTCCTTTATATTCACGCTAACAGCATACGAAAATTAAATAATATTCATAACCTCTCGTGCCTGTGTATCTAAGTCCTGAGCTGAGGAAGAAATATTCTTAAAATCATCTAATGCTATTTGAATCTGCTGTTGACTATCTTCTATATTTTCTTGCACTTGGTTTGTTCCTTTGGAGATCTTCTCGATTTCCAGCGTGATGGCATCCACACTATCTTTCACTTGAATGATCGAATCTTGCACCATGGAAGAAAGCTTACTTACTTCTTTTGCAACCACGTCAAAACCTCGTCCAAACTCCCCCGCATGCGCTGCTTCAATAGCTGCATTAAGCGCTAATAGATGCGTTTGCGAAGCAATATTACGAATAGTTTGTACAATCCCCTGAATCGATACCGCTTGTGTCTCCAGATTAGCTAGAGTCTGTGTATTTTCGATTGATACTTCGGCAATTTTATCGACGCTCAGTAATAGTTCTTGACTACGTTCAATGCCTTTCTCGGCTCTTTGATTTAAGCTGTCGGACATCTCTTGCATCCGCTGTACCACGACACTAATGTTATTTTGTCGATCCGTAATATTGGTCGCTATTTTGGAAACGCCAATGACTTGTTCATTATTTTCATCAAATACAGGCATATAGGTAGCTTCCAGCCAAACCACATTTCCTTTTGCGTCCATTCGTTCGATTTTATCCTGAAAACTTTTCCCTGAAAAAAGATCCTGCCAGAACAGCTCATACCCCGGGCTATTTACAAAATGAGAAAAGCAAAACTCTCTATGGTGCATACCAATCATATCTTCTTTGTTATATCCCATCGAACTAGCAAAAACTTCATTCACATAAGCCACTCGTCGATTAAGATCAAACCTTATAATAGCTAAATTTCTTTCTAATGATCGAACAACAAGCTCATCGGTAACCCCTTGAGAGTGTACCATTCCCATAATATAATTCCTCCTGGATATGTATAAATTATTCGTCTCATCTTGAAGTATATTTGAACAATTATACGCTCTTATTACGCATAGAGAAATACATGATTTTTATTAAAATGACTTTAATTCGTAATAAAAATAACCCCACCAACGTTCGGCAGAGCCCAGCTTTCATCCCGGATGTTTATGCGCGGATCTCTGACGAGGGGTCGAGTAATGTTTCTACAGAAACGTTCCATGTTCTGCTATCCTGCCTATCGTCCCCTCATTACGAACACGAAGCAGAGTATAACGATTCATTCGGATCAAATGCGCTTCAGCAAGGCCCCGTTGCAGCAGGTCCTCATTCAAACCTAGTTCTTCCACTGAAGTTGGCCCATGTACAGTATGAAGCAGTTCACGTAACCGCTCAGGTGTAGATAGTTGTGCAATTTTTTTGCATACCTGCCCCCACACTGGTTTGTCTTTAATAACCAACGTATTCGCCAGTTCGTGATAAAGCGCTGATATTTGTGCACAAGCTACACCTACTTTAGCGCCATGCAGCAATTGTCTGCGTCCAGTGCGAATGTATTCCATCTCCCAGTAATGGGACAAATGATGCTCTGCACCGGAAGCTGAATGCGATTGACCGAACAAAAGAATAGCTAGGCCTGATTCGATCAAAGCTTCTGTCAGCACCCGAATTCCTAACTCCGAATGATTGCCGATCTCCTTAACATGATTCACACATGCCATCAGAGCCTTCTCTGTAATGCCCGCGACAACAGATGAATACGGTTCACCCCCCATCAAACGTCCATGTTTCCAGTCGAACAAAGAAGTGTATTTGCCCAGCATGTCCCCAAATCCTGCAGCGATCATAGCCGTAGGTGCTTTCCGCAGAATATCCGTATCCGCAAAAATAGCAACCGGACCTACAGCAGAAATCGTGATCTTATTGCCGCGAATGATCATTGGTGATCCGTTCGAGGTGAATCCATCCACGGAAGGTGCAGTAGGCACAGACAAAAACGGAATCCCCGCAGTATAAGCCGCATAACGGCCCACATCATGCAAAGTGCCTGATCCAACAACGATAACAGCATCAGCTTTCACACGTTGAATACTTGTACGTACATAGAACAACATAAAAAGAGACTGTCCCAAACCATATCCATGGCTTAGAAGCAATCCCTTTTGTTCATCCGTCTTAAGTTTCCAATTGGCCAAGAGCCTGACGAACGGTCTGTCTGCTCATACCAAACGGTCCAGCGATCATAGCCTCTTATATGTACATTTCCTTATTTCTTGGATCCGTAATCTCCCATCTTGATTCCCCATACCGAATCCTTCTGATGGGCAGCAGCCTCCTTTAAACTTGGAAGTCTTACATCCTGAGGACAATGCCGTTCCAAATACATCACAAAGGCCTTGCGAAGCCCAATCTCAGCATCCAGTTTATTAAGTTCGTTCGGGTGTTTCTCCATCTCGGCTAATTCTACTTCCCAACGGTATAAATCGCTTGCCTCAGATCGTTCCAACCGAACTTTTTCAGTCAGCTCCCGCAGCTCACGGTAGGCCTGTTTTACTTTTGAAGAGTACAGTTGTTTCTGATTCATAAAAGTTAAGAATGCGATAAGCAGCGCTAAACCTATCCATAAAATAACGTTATCCATATTCTCCCCCCTACTTGGGCTATCCCTCCTAATTATACACACCAGAACGCAAAAATACCCCACAATGTGAGGTATCTGCCCTATCTTTTGTATCTATACTTTTTTCATAATTTCATGCAGTTGACGTTTGTCTGCTTCTAGAGCTCGAGCCTGTGCTTCGATATCCTCCAGATCTGCCTCTGCTGCCGAAAACTCCACATCCTCTGATTTCGCCTCGTACAGCATTTTCATCTTCTCGGTCTTTGAGAATATTTGCGAGTTCTCTCTATCCATAGTATCGATCATCTCCCTTCTATTTAATAATTAAGTAATTATTCAAATCATCCCGCCTGCTTCTTCAATTAATCGTAATGCCTGATCATAGGACTCCGAATTCAAGATCACCGTAAGTAAAATATCTCTACCCGTCGGTCCTCCAACTCCGCCATGACTCATCCCACTCGCGCTGGTATCAGCAGCAGCAAGTATGCCTGTGTGTGCACGCTCTGCAGTCATGGAGTCCATTCTGGCAACATTGCCTGTCACTGGGTTTACCCCTGAGCTAAAACTCGTGCCTCCATATCTACTGAAGCGATCAATGGAGATTTCAATGGCCCGAAGTGCATGGAGCTTACGAGCAACACCCTCCGCTTCTTCAGGACTTTTAAAATAAGCCAAAATAGATCTTTCCGACATCTTATCCCCGCTCTCGCTTGAAATTCAGATATCTGTTGCATTCCTTTATATTGTCTTCATTTCGGTTTTTTTATGCCCTTTTTTTCTCATATTCAACTTATCTACTGGGAATTCGACATTTTCCTCAACGCTTCCCTGCAATATAGTGCTAAAGTTGTATATTCGATTTGAAGTTATAGCTGTAGAATAAATTTAATTTTCATAATTTTTTACATTTTACGTTGAGGAGGAGAACTACAGATACACATTGACAATATAAAAATTCATTTGGGAGGATGAACTTATTTGAAACGTACCTTTAAACACTCTATTCAAAGATTTGGTATTGGGGCGGCGAGCTTCGGACTGGCTGTTTCTGTCCTTTTTCCATCCGCTGCATTTGCGAACTCATCCCTTGAATCATCAACTAACCTAGTTAATAATGTACAGTCTCAAAGTGTGTCCCCGTATAACTACGCGGGTGTGCTCAAAGGTTCAGCACCAGTATCCGTAATCGTGGAATTAACTAATAAACCAGTCAGTGTGTATGAAAATGAGGCTAAAACTTCTTCTTTACGATCCTCAGTCTCCATACAACGTAGTAAAATTATCTCAGAGCATAAAAGCTTTATTTCCTCAGCGCAGAAAATTGATGCCGACATCGGTTTTGAATACAGTGAGATTTTTAACGGATATTCCATTACACTGCCAGCCAATCAAGTTAACAAGCTGTTAGAGCTTCCGGGTGTTGCGGCTGTTTATCCAAATGATGAAGTACATGCGTTAGCAGACAGTGTTGAGGTAGCAACTTTGCCTGTTACACGTTCCTATTCAGACAGTGACAAACTTATAGGTGCGGATAAACTACATGATTTAGGTTACACAGGAGAAGGGGTACAGGTAGCGGTTGTCGATACCGGCATCGATAAAAAGCACCCTTTATTAAAGGGTAATTATAAGGGCGGTTACGATGTCTATGATCAGGATGATGATCCGTCAGAAACACCTCCTGATGCTAATTACCCTCCAAAAGCAGGTAACCCTTACGAAACCTCGCATGGCACTCACGTAGCCGGTACAATTTTAGATGTTGCGCCTGAGGTAGATTTGTACGCGTATCGCGTACTTGGCCCCTATGGTTCCGGGCCCACAGCGGTTGTAATCGCGGGTATTGAGAAAGCGGTCGCTGATGGAGCAGATATAATTAACCTCTCATTGGGCTCTGATGTCAACCAAAGCTATTCCGCAAGTTCAATCGCGATAGACAACGCCATAAAATCGGGCGTGAATGTTGTTGTTGCCGCCGGTAACGCTGGACCGGTTGTAGGAACATTGGGCGAACCCGCTGGATCCCAACTCGCCCTTAGTGTAGGCGCTTCTACTACCCCAGTGAATACCCCATTCTTTGATATTGGCGATGTCAAAAAAATTCCAGGGACATTAGCAACTTACTCCCCAGATTTAGTTGATAATACTGCTGGTAGTAAGATCGTTTACGCTGGTCTTGGGAGTCCTTCCGATTACACAAATTTGGATGTCAAAGATAAGGTAGTCCTCGTCGATCGAGGTGTGCTGAGTTTCGGAGAAAAATCTCTAAATGCCAAAGCAGCTGGAGCCAAGCTTGTCCTAATTGCTAATAATGCTGCTGGTGAAATCACTCCCACCCTCGGTGCGCCCGGGAATTACGTTCCTACCTACGGAATTACTCAAGCAGATGGCAAAAAGATAAAAGCTCAATTGGATGCTGCTAAAGATATCATCAGTTACTATATAGGGCTTGAAGTAAATCAGTTAGCAAACTTCAGCTCTATGGGTCCGGGGATGCCGGATTATCTAATAAAACCTGATGTTGTAGCGCCAGGGGTCAATATCAACTCGACGATTCCTAGCTGGGATGGAAAATATGACCAACCTTTTGGCTTAAAAAGTGGCACTAGTATGGCAACCCCACATGTTGTAGGAGCTGTGGCTTTGTTACTGAGTAAAAACTCTGATCTTAAACCAAATGAAATTAAAGCGCTGCTGATGAACAATGCTGATCCTATTTTTAAGCGTGATGGAAATTCTTATTCTTTATATCAACAAGGTGCTGGATTAATTAATTTGGAGAAATCAGCAAAAGCTAAATCCATTGCTAAAGTCGGGGAGAGCTTAATTAGTGGCCTTCCAGGTACTGTAGAAATCCCTTATTACACAGGTTCCTTGTCCTTTGGCCTGCTCCCAAAAGGAGCTAGCGTAACGAAATCAGTCTATGTAGAAGACTTTAAACAGTCTGGATCAAAATACACTCTGTCCACCAAATGGCTGACGGAAGCACCTAGTGATATTAGTATTGATATTGCACCAAACATCGTTACCTCAGGTGTAGATCAATATGCACAATTTACACTGAAGGTATCTGACTCAGCAAAAGAGGGTGCATATGAGGGTATCCTGTTACTAACCTCTGGTACAGAAACTCTTCGTCTTCCCTTTAATGCACTTGTCGGCGATAAATTCAATTTAGAGCCTGTTAATCAACTTTCTTTTGAAAGTCCACAGATTTCTCCTAATGGGGATGGAAGATCAGACGACACTACCTTTACCTTTTCTGTCAATGAAGAGCTGGATGGCATAAGTTTTGTAACCTCTTCAATAGATGCTCCTGCGACAGTTTTAGGTGAAGTTTATTCTATCGATGAAAAGGTCTATCGTGGCATGTACGAGATTCCAAATTGGGATGGAACGTTAACAGACCTGAAGACCTCCGCCAAGTCTACTTTAGCAGATGGTCACTACTACATTACTCCTGTGCTTCCCAATGGGCAACTGCTCGAGAAACAAAAGATCGAGTTCACAATTGATACAGAGAAGCCATTAGTTTCCGGCATCACACTTGAGGAGTATGAACGTGAGGCGCCAACCGATCCTGGTGCGGCACAAATTAGTGGTTTCATTGATGATGACCTAATGGCCCATTATATTTCCACCACAAACCCTATTGAAAACTGGTTTACCGTGTACGCCGAAGGTAAACATTATGATGGGAATACTTATAAATTCGGTGGAGTAATTGCTAGTAATGGTGCTTTTGCCATTGACGTTCCTGTTAATGAAGGGCTTAATGAGTACAAAATCTATGTGGTCGATAAAGTAGGCAATGGCGCAGACGACGATGATTATGCTCAGAGACTGCTTTATAGCACAGGGGATGGTACTTTCACTCTAACTCCATCTATTTCTGCAGCCACCATTGAATTAGGACAATCTGTGACTGTTGATTTAGGTTATTCAGTGACAGACGAGGTTTATGGCGTCTATGGGGCTTCATTCGCTGTCATTTACGACGATTCCCTTGAAACACCGGTAATCCAGCCAAGCGTACAACTGGCTACTTATCAAGAGGAGCAATTCTCTAGTGTTCCACTTACAGAATACTCACAAACATATGATCTAGGAGACGGTCGCAAACTGACACAGTATAATGTTAATCTGTCAGGTGGTGCTTATCACGGCTCAGGCTCACTAGGCAAAATAACCTTCAAACCTACAGCAGCAGGAGCCTATTCCCTCGAGCTGTATGATGTGCAGATCTGGAATGATGCTACAACATCAACAATCCCATCTGGTTTGAGAACGGTAAGCGTAGCTGTTAAGACGCCTGAAACACCGACGCCAACACCTACACCAACTCCAACATCTGATTCGTATGTACCTACAGTAACCAGCACTCCCACTCCAGGACCTTCTTCGAAATCTGGGAAGCTAGTAGAGACAGCAGATCCAGCAGGTGGTAAGCCTTCAGCGGTGTTTAACATCTTAGACACTGCATTAGCCAATTCGATCCAGAATGCAAAAGATAAAACATCTGTACTTGATCTTAGCGATGTAAGCTTCAATAAATATAGCCAAGTTGTTGTTACTCTTACCCCGGCCCAAGCCGAACAGTTAAAGAAATCGGAGAATGCACTCCGCCTAAACGGCAGTGGATTCAATGTACTTATTCCAGCGGCAACACTTCCGGATTTCAACAACAGCAATGGTTTGACCCTTACGATTAGCCTGACTGATGCGGGCAACACAGCTGTTTTAGCAGGTAGCTCAGCAGCAATAAATATCGGTTCTTCCATTCTAACCATCAAAAATGGTTGGACAACCGGAAAGCCGATCATCCTTCAACTTAATCTAAAAGCCGCCAGTCTACATGATACTCGAAAGACTGCCGCTTATGTAGAATCAAAAGATCATAAATGGTCCTACCTGCAACCTGGTTCTATCTCTAAAGAAGGTATTCTACAGTTTAACGTTACTGGTGACGGCTCTTACAGCGCAGCATCCCGAAATATAAGCTTTAAGGATATTGGCACACACTGGGCTCAAACCGATATCGAGGTCCTTGCTGCCCATGGTATCATTGCCGGCAAAGGAGCCGATGGCAGCTTTAAGCTTGCCGACACTTTAAATCAGGCAGAACTTCTAACGCTCTTCGACCGTCTACTTGGAAAAGGTGACACTTGGAGTACTCGCATCAAAGAAAGTGGATCTCGTGATGTGCTGACTCGCGAGGAAGCAGCCCTTATCATCGTTAAGGCTCTTGGTGCTGATCTTACAGTAGCCAAGATGCCTTTAAGCTTTAAGGATGCCGACAGCATCGCTGCGGAAGCACGCAACGCTGTAGCCTATGCTGTAAGCAAAGGTTATCTCAAAGGTGTTACTGCGGACAGCTTCAATCCACAAGGTACTCTGACTCGTGCACAGGCAGCAACGATTTTGAGCCGTGTGCTTGAGGACCTACGTTCTTCGAACAACATCTAGTTGAACTACTTGTTTATATTTTAAAAAAGCTGTTCCAATGCATATCATCATGCATCGGAACAGCTTTTTTTCATTTACTGTATTAATTAAGTTAGATTATCAGTCCCCGCGGAACGCACGCTTCACACGATCAAAGAAGGATTGCTCATGCTCATGTGTGTTCTCTCCATTCAGAGAGGCGAACTGTCGTAACAAATCTTTTTGCTCATCATTCAGCTTGCTAGGTGTCACAACAATAACTCTTACATGCTGGTCACCTTGGCCAGATCCGCGTAGGCGCGGAACACCTTTGCCTTTGAGACGGAAGAAAGTGCCGGTCTGCGTTCCCGCAGGAATCTTCAGCTTCACTTTTTCTGTTAAAGTTGGAATCTCAATTTCATCGCCCAGTGCTGCTTGTGCAAACGTAAGTGGAACTTCGCACATAATATCATCGTTCTCACGCACGAAGAAATCATGCGATTTAACACGGATAACAATATACAAGTCTCCAGCAGGACCGCCGCGTAAGCCGCCCTCTCCTTCGCCAGTCATGCGCAGCTGTGCACCGTCATCGACGCCGGCAGGAATGCGTACATGGATCTTGCGCTGTTTCTTAACTTTACCCTGTCCGCTACAAGTCGTACATTTTTCCTTAATAATCTTACCTGTACCACTGCAATGCGAACAAGGACGGCGATTACGCATCTGTCCAAGCGGTGTGTTCTGTACGAATTCCTGTTGTCCACTACCATGACAAGTGGAACAAGTCTCTGGTTTAGTACCCGGTTTAGCCCCGGAGCCGTAGCAGGTATCGCAAGTTTCCGTACGAGGAATAGTAATATCGGTTTCTTTACCGAATACCGCTTCCTTGAACTCAATGGTCATCGTATATTGCAAATCTCCACCGCGCTGCGGTGCGTTAGGATCACGACGTCCGCCGCCGCCAAAGAACATATCAAAGATATCGCCCAGTCCTCCGAAGTCGCCGCCACCGCCGCCTCCAAAGCCGCCCATACCCTGATTAGGATCAATATGACCATACTGGTCATATCTAGCCCGCTGTTGCCCATCGCTCAGAACATCATAAGCTTCTTTCACTTCTTTAAATTTAGCCTCGGCGTCACTAGCTTTGTTCACGTCTGGATGATACTGGCGCGCCAATTTCCGGTACGCTTTCTTCACCTCATCGTCTGAAGCATCTCTACTGAGGCCAAGCACTTCATAATAATCGCGTTTATCTGCCACTGCTTTCACCTCCGTACGTTACATACTCAATTTCCTTATACCTTATAAACCAAACTGTCTACCACGTAAATCTAAGGGTCTGACCATCCGAATTTAACAGATGTTTATTCTTACCAATATCAGAAGGCGCATTCGCGAAGAGTGTGCACACTGATACAAGAAGAAACGACGTTGTTCTCCTTTACGGATGACAACCGTTTCTCGTAGAAATATAAGGATGTTATAGCTGCGCAGCATATAAATTCTTATATTTTTACAAAAGGAAAGTCAAAACACGGGATGACCCGGTTTTGACCTTCCCTTCTTACAATATATAAGAATTTATCAGTTTCGCCCTATTACACTTATCGTCTAAGGTTACCCTTGATTCTTTTCTTCGTCAACAACCTCATAGTCTGCGTCAACTACATTGTCTTTCTTAGCAGCGCCTTCAGCAGCTCCAGCACCACCTTCAGCACCTTGCTCAGCTTGAGCAGCTTGCTCATACAGCTTCATGGACAACTGTTGTACGATTTCAGTCAATGCTTCTGTAGCCGCAGTGATTTCTTCCAGGTTGTCAGTTTCCAGTGCTGCTTTCACTTTATCTTTAGCTTCGTTTGCCTTTTCAACATCAGAAGCATCAGCTTTATCACCAAGGTCTTTGATTACTTTCTCAGTAGAATACACGAGTTGGTCAGCGCTGTTCTTCGCTTCTACCAGTTCTTTACGCTTACGGTCTTCCTCAGCGTGAAGCTCGGCATCCTTCATCATTTGTTCTACTTCTGCGTCGCTCAGACCGCTGGAAGAAGTGATAGTGATCTTTTGGCTCTTGTTAGTGCCTTTATCAGTTGCAGACACATTCACGATACCGTTGGCATCAATATCGAAAGAAACTTCGATTTGTGGTACGCCACGTGGTGCTGGTGGAATCTCGTTCAGCATGAAGCGTCCCAATGTTTTGTTGCCATTCGCCATTTGACGCTCACCTTGTAGTACGTGAATCTCTACGCTAGGTTGGTTGTCAGCAAAGGTCGAGAATACTTGAGATTTACTTGTAGGAATCGTAGTGTTACGCTCGATCATCTTCGTAAACACGCCACCTGCAGTTTCGATACCGAGGGAAAGCGGAGTTACGTCGAGCAATACAACGTCCTTAACATCACCAGTCAATACACCAGCTTGAACAGCAGCACCAAGAGCTACGACTTCATCCGGATTCACACCTTTGTGTGGATCTTTACCTGTAAGCTTCTTAATTGCATCTTGTACAGCAGGGATACGTGTAGAACCACCAACCAGAACGATTCTGGTAAGGTCAGCAGGCGTCATGCCAGCATCAGACAAAGCTTGACGAGTTGGTCCCAAAGTACGTTCTACCAGACCAGCAGTGAGCTCATCAAACTTCGCACGAGTCAAGTTGATCTCCAAGTGCTGAGGTACTCCATCAACTACAGTGATGAACGGAAGAGAAATAGTAGTTGTCAGTACGCCCGACAATTCTTTCTTCGCTTTTTCAGCTGCATCTTTCAAACGTTGTACAGCAGATTTATCTTTGCTCAGATCAATGCCTTGCTCTTTCTTAAATTCGGATACCAGATGATCCATAACAACTTGGTCAAAGTCATCGCCACCAAGTTTGTTGTCGCCGCTTGTAGCTTTTACTTCAAAGAAGCCATCGCCCAATTCCAAGATGGATACGTCGAACGTACCGCCACCAAGGTCATATACAAGGATGGTTTGATCTTCGGATTTCTCCAGACCGTATGCCAAAGCTGCAGCTGTTGGCTCGTTCACAATACGTAGAACTTCCAGACCTGCAATTTTACCTGCATCTTTAGTAGCTTGACGCTGGCTGTCATTGAAATAAGCAGGAACTGTGATAACTGCTTGAGTAACCGTTTGGCCAAGATATGCTTCTGCATCGGATTTCAGCTTTTGAAGAATCATCGCTGAAATTTCTTGTGGAGAGTAGTCTTTACCATCAATGCTTTCTTTGTGGTTCGTACCCATATGACGCTTAACAGAGCTGATCGTACGATCAGGGTTAGTAATTGCTTGGCGTTTAGCTGTTTCACCGACGATACGCTCGCCGTCTTTCTTAAAACCTACAACCGAAGGGGTTGTACGCGCGCCCTCTGGGTTTGGAATTACAACGGCTTCGCCGCCTTCCATTACGGCAACGCAAGAGTTCGTGGTTCCTAAGTCAATACCGATAACTTTACTCACAATAATTTGCCTCCTCTAAAGGTATATGGAGCATACGCTCATTTAAATTATAAAAATACAAGCATAAACGCCTTTGGCGTCCTTATTAGGACGATAAGCGTATAAGCGAGAAATATAAGGATAATGTATAGCGTGAAACTTATACTTTCTTATATTTTAAAAAAAACCGATTGGTATCGATGATGGACAGAAACTGCCCGTCCTATATTGACAGACTACATGCTGACTTTGACCATAGCAGGACGAAGGACTTTATCTTTCAGGAGATATCCCTTTTGGACCTCTTCCGTTACGATACCTTCTTCGTACTCCTCGCTCTCCACCTGCATAATAGCCTGATGGTATTCAGGATTAAAAGGCTGTCCTACCGTTTCCATAGCCGTCAGTCCCTCAGACTTCAATACCCCATCTAGCTGACGGAAAATCATATTTACGCCCTTAGCGAAAGCTTCGGATTCAGGATTGGTTGGAGTAGTGACTAACGCACGCTCGAAATTGTCCAGTACTGAAAGCAATTCAGTCACGAGCTTGGAGGTGGCATATTGAGCCAACTCTTCTTTCTCCTTCTGAGTACGACGACGGAAGTTATCGAAATCAGCCTGCGCACGCAGCGCACGTCCTTGATATTCATCAGCGAGATCCTGCAGGCGTTTTACCTCCGCACCTGTGCCTGAAGCACCTTCACTAACTTCTTCTGCCTTAAATGAGTCAGCCTCCGAAACTACATCAGCCTCAGGTTCCTCATTTATCAAATCATCTTTGAATTCATTAGCATCTTGAACTTGTTCCTTTTTCAAGTTGTCTTCACCTCCTTAAAATCATTCACGTAATCAATGTTGACTCTGTTCACTTATACCAGTGTGCCAGCATCGCTGTCAAATCTCGGGATAAAATGCCCAAGATCCCCATCACTCTTGCATATTCCATTCGGGTCGGACCAAGGATGCCAATGCTTCCTAATGCCTGCCCATCAAGAGAATAAGTGGCTGTGATCAGACTGCAATTAGCGAACGCTTCATGATTGTTCTCCGTTCCTATTCGCACCTGAATACCTGTGCCGCCTGTTGTAGGGGCCAGCATTTTGAGCAATGTAGGCGTCTCTTCCAGCAGATCAAGAATACTCTTCACCTTGTCAACATCTTTGAACTCAGGCTGTGTAAGCATATTCGTCGCTCCGCTGAGATAGATACGCTGCTCTTGATCACTTTCCAGCGCAATGTCTAGCACTTGCATTAATTCTTCATAATGAGAGATGTGACGCTGCATTTCCTCGCCAAGCTCAGAATAGAGCCGAGTCTTCAGCTTATAGAGTGGTACATTGACTAGCTTACTATTCAGTAGGTTAACCACTTTCTCCATCTCGGAAACGGAAATCTCCGGTGGAATGTTCACCGTACGATTCTCAACTTGACCCGTACTTGTGACGATAATCGCCACTGCGGTTGTATCATCTAGTGGTAACAACTGAAAATGACGCAATGATGTATGAAAAACCTCCGGTCCTAGAAGGATGGAAGTGTAATTCGTCATATTGGAAAGAATCATCGCCGCATGTTGGATTACCTGCTCCATCGCATTCAACTTCTCGGCAAAAAAAGCGCGGATCGTGCCCATCTCTGCCGTTTCGGCGGAATTCCACGGTACCAGATGATCCACATAATATCGGTATCCTTTATGGGAAGGTATTCTCCCTGCCGATGTATGAGGCTGCTCGAGATAACCCAAATCCTCTAGGTCAGCCATTTCATTTCGGATGGTCGCAGGGCTGTACCCTACATCACCCCGTTTAGAAATGCTGCGAGATCCTACTGGTTCTGCGGATGAAATATAATCATCAACAATTGCATTTAGTATCATTCTCTGGCGATCAGTTAACATGTTATCCCCTCCTATCGGCTGTTGGCTCCGATTCGTTAGCACTCGACTCAGATGAGTGCTAACCACTAATACAAAAATACCAAACTGACATTGACATTGTCAAGTCAGTTCAGTATCTTAAGCACTGCTATTTCATCGCAGGCATGCTGCTTTTTACAATTCACGCAATCTGTCCATACTTTTTCGGGAAAAATATCTTTCTCTACGACTTCGAATCCGTTTCTAAGAAAGAAATCTACGGCGTAGGTTAGTGCCATGACCTTGGGGATTTTCTGGTTTCTGGCTTCCTCAACCAACTTCTCTAAAATCATGGATCCTACACCTTTACCCCTACCCTCGTCATTCAAACCGATCGAGCGAATCTCTACGAGATCATTCCCGAGCCTGAAGAGCGAACCACAGCCTACGAATCTACCCTCGATTTCCGCAATCACGAATTGATCGATCTGGCGAGTCAGCGCCTGCCTGGAACGGGGCAACATGATACCGCGCTGTGCATATTCTTCTATCATCAGATACAACGGCTCAACATCTTCTACCACAGCATTTCTGCAAATCACCTGTGCGTCTCCTGCTGGAGACGAATGGCGGATCATTTCCATCTTGGCAAGCACTTTAATTCACCCCTCTGTTGATAATATGAATAAATATACAACATAGTGAATTACAATTCAAGGGGTATTTTAAAATTAAACTTCTGTCAGTGCACCTACAAATTCTGCGAAAACATCGTTTCCAAAAAGGATCCCTTGCTTGCTGAGTCGGTAAGTCCCTTCTTCGTGCTCAAGCAGACCCGCATGCAGCATCTTATGCAATGATTTCGCAAATACATCCTCTATCGAACGACCAAATTGCGCCTGAAAAGCCTCATTAGAGACGCCTTCATGCATACGCAAGCCAACCATCATAAAGTCCTCCATCGCTTCTGCTTCAGTGATTGGGTATGCGTCCAATCGAGGCAGGCCTTTACGTGTAGCTTCAACATAAGGATTTACGCCCTTAACATTAATATGCCGCTGACGACCCACATATCCATGTGCACCTGCTCCGAGACCATAATAATCTTCATTACGCCAGTAAGTGATATTGTGACGACTCTCCATGCCTGGTTTTGCGAAGTTACTGATTTCGTATTGGTTATAGCCCGCTTCCTTCATAGATGACATCAACAAGAGGTACATTTGCAGTTCATCTTCTTCATTAGGAAGAGGAAGTTTGTTCTTATTAAATAGGGTGTGAAAAAGAGTGTTCTCCTCCACCTTCAAGCTATAAATAGAATAATGGGGTAAATCAAGCTCCAACGCCTTACGAATACTTTCGCCCAGCATCTCTACAGTTTGGTTCGGCAAACCAAACATAAGGTCAACCGACAGGTTGTTAAGGCCGACTGCACGAGCATTCTCCAAGCTGCGGTATACATCGTCAACATTATGAATCCGGCCAATGCCCGTAAGGAGTTCATTCTGAAACGCCTGAACACCAAAGCTCACCCGATTCACGCCGCCTTCTTTCATAACCGTCAACTTATCTATATCCGTAGTTCCCGGATTTGCTTCCATAGAGAACTCGATATCTTTATCCCAGTTTGGGAAATGTGTCCGAACTGATTTTAGAAAATAAGCCATTTCATCAGGTTTCAGTACTGTTGGGGTACCACCGCCGACAAAGATCGTTTTGATGACACCCGGTGGGGTGTTCTTGACGGTCTGCTCCATTTCTCGATCCAGGGCTTGGAGATAATCCATAACCGGCTGATCCTTGAGAACGTAGGAATTGAAATCACAATAAAAGCACTTATTGGTACAAAAAGGAATATGAATGTATACGGCCTCAGGGGGACGGCCATTAGTATTCTTGGTCATTAGCTGTCTCCTTTATATAAAAATATCGTTTGACTAGTGTAATCTATAAAAAGCCAGAAAAGGGAAGCCTGATGGCTTCCCTTACAGGGCGATCATTTATAAATGAACTCTAATTCAGTGTGAACTGGCCTACTCGTCAATCTTAAGTACTGCCATAAATGCTTCTTGCGGTACCTCCACACTACCGACTTGCTTCATGCGTTTCTTACCTTCTTTTTGTTTCTCAAGCAGCTTCCGCTTACGCGAAATATCGCCGCCGTAACATTTGGCAAGTACGTTCTTGCGCATTGCTTTAACGGTCTCACGCGCAACCACCTTCGTACCCACAGAGGCTTGAATCGGCACTTCAAACATTTGACGAGGGATAATGCCACGCAGTTTCTCACAAATGATACGTCCGCGGTTGTACGCACGATCACGGTGAACGATAAAGGACAAGGCATCAACCTGCTCGTTGTTAAGCAAGATATCCATCTTGACCAGATTCGAACGACGATACCCGCAGATTTCATAGTCGTAGGATGCGTAACCTTTTGTACCTGATTTCAACTGATCAAAGAAATCATAAACGATTTCAGACAGCGGAATCTCGTAAGTAATCGTTACACGATTAGTATCAAGATACTCCATATTTACGAACTCGCCACGTTTGTTCTGGCACAGCTCCATTACGGTACCTACAAAGTCGTTAGGCACGATGATTGCTGCTTTAACATATGGCTCTTCAATGTAGTCAATCGTTCCGATTTCCGGATAATGTGACGGGTTGTCGATTTGAATCATTTCGCCATTGGTCAGCATAATTCGGTAAATAACACTCGGTGCAGTTGTAATCAGTGGCAAATTGAACTCACGTTCAATCCGTTCCTGGATAATTTCCATATGCAGGAGACCAAGGAATCCGCAACGGAAGCCAAAACCAAGTGCGCTTGAGCTTTCCGGCTCAAAGCTTAGGGAAGCATCGTTAAGCTGAAGCTTCTCAAGGGCCTCACGAAGATCGTTATAATCGGAGGTTTCAATCGGATACAACCCGCAATATACCATCGGGTTGATCTTTCGATAACCTGGAAGCGGCTCAGCAGTAGGGTTCTTTGCGTCAGTGACAGTATCACCGACACGGGTATCTCCAACATGCTTGATCCCAGCTACGATAAATCCAACATCACCGATGTTCAATTCATCAACAATCGTCATACGCGGCATAAATGCGCCAACTTCAATTACTTCGAAGGTCTTCTCAGTTGCCATCATCTTAATCTTCGAACCCGCACGGATCTTCCCGTCCATTACGCGCACATAGACGATAACGCCTTTATAAGGATCGTAGTGAGAGTCAAAGATCAACGCTTTAAGCGGCTCTTCTGAATTACCGGATGGTGCAGGAACCTGCTTCACCACTTGCTCCAGAATTTCCTTGATCCCGATACCGGCTTTGGCAGATGCCATAACCGCTTCACTTGTATCCAGCCCGATAACATCCTCAATCTCCTGCTTTACCCGGTCAGGGTCAGCGTTTGGCAAATCAATTTTGTTGAGAACAGGCAGAATTTCCAGATTGTTATCCAGCGCAAGATACACATTGGCAAGAGTCTGCGCTTCAATCCCTTGTGCCGCATCTACTACGAGCAGCGCGCCTTCGCATGCTGCAAGACTGCGGGAGACCTCATAAGTGAAATCGACGTGCCCCGGTGTATCAATCAGGTTGAGATAGTAGTCTACTCCATCGTCTGCACGATAGGTTAAACGCACGGCTTGCAGCTTGATTGTGATACCGCGTTCGCGCTCCAGATCCATCTGATCGAGTACCTGCTCCTGCATTTCACGCGTGGTTAGTGCCCCCGTGTATTCCAAAATGCGGTCAGCCAATGTCGATTTTCCATGGTCTATATGTGCAATAATCGAGAAATTGCGAATTTGTTGTTGTCTTTTCTGAACGTCAGTCATTCCTTACCCCCACAGACAGCCTGATATTAATCCACTTATTATAACAGTACAAGCTTGCTCCATCAATCCCGCCCTGATGTAAAACAGAAGAAACAGCTATACACGTTCCCGTGAAATAACTGTTTCTTCTGAAATTACTGTGATTCTTCAGCCGAATCGAACAATGAAACCACCCAGCGTATGCCCTTCTGAGAAGCCTGCTGCAATAGGCCCGCCGTTTTATCCGCTATCACATCAACTGTCGGTTTTTGTTCCTCAGGAATCAGAATCTGCTCCGGAGTTTTCGTACTATAGTCATCTACCACCTGCTGAGGAAGATCTGCAGTTGGCGCTGTTTTACTATTCTGAGGTAACGGTGAAACAGCGGTATAAGCACCTGTTACAGGATCGATGACCATCGGAACATATACATAAGTCTGCCCGCCCTGTGCCACACCGTTCTTTATCGGCTGTGGCTGCATGCCCGTCACTTGACTGGTAGGCGTAGTCGATATATTGTTCCAGCCTGGCAGTAGCTTGGAGACCGTCGCCCCTCCGCTGCCACTGAACTGCATACCTAACAGTATGCCGACCCCTGCCCAAATACCGACCATAACCAGTTTTTTTCCGAAACGAGACATGTAAGCCACTCCTTTTTTAAATACTTGGTAATAAGTCTGTTCCTCTAATTGAATGTCTACAGGTTAGGAAGCTCCGTTCGACTTTTGGGGTGCTGTAGCATTTACCTTCTCCGAGTCGTGACTGCTCCAGTACACATCTGCAATAGCATCTGCCAAAATATCAGCCGTACGCTTCAATTCCTCTGCTGTATTATCAATACCGCCCACTTCAATCAAGACACTATTGGGTGAGAGGGTCTGGTTATACTCCCCGTTGTTCCCTTTACCCGCAGCTTTTCCCCATATCCCGCGAGATATTCCTGGGTAACCCTTTTCAATCGTTTGATGGATCTTGTTCGCAAACTCTTCGTTCTTCTTCCAATCTTTATTCGCATGTCCAATGATAAAATACACCTGAGCGTAACTTTTCCCATCGATAACAGCTGTTGTTTTGCCATGACGCTGCGAGTCGCGGTGAATGTCGATAAATTCACTCATTTCTTGATTTGCGCTAATTGCTGATTTAACCAACACTCGGGAGTATTTATAGGAAAAGTTCCAGTTATAGTCGGCAATTTTAGTTAGAAAATCCTCTTTGGCATGGACTGTTCCAATCCCGCGTTGTTCCAATCTTTTCGTAATATATGATCCTACCAGCATTACATTTTTAGAGGAAACAGCAGAACTTGGATTTTCGTTCGCTAACCCCATTAGAGGGTTATAGGCCTCCCGAGGATGTGAATGATAGATAAGGACCCGTTTAACCGAGGTGTCCTTGGTATTATCTGTCTCGCTTTGCGGATCACTCTTATCCGTACCTTCCTCAGTTCCTGAAGGCTCAGGAGACGGAGCTATCGTCGCTTCAGGCTGCTGTGCTGGAGTATCTTCAGGCTTGTCCACTTCGTTTGGAACAGATGGATCAACCTCTTCCCCTCCACCCTCAGCCAGTTCATCGGTTCCCGGATGATAATCAACCGGTGCTCCTGTAGAACCACCAGAGCCTTTTCGTAACAGGAACGGATCATCTGCTGCCAAACCCGGCACTTCACGGGAGACTAGACTCTTCGGATCACTTGGATTCACACTGGTCAGCAATTGAAATACAAAGGAAGTTACTTTTTCACCCGAAAAAGCTGAAGGCTCTTTCCCCTGAGGTAAATGGGGTACCTCCATCCCTAGAAGCTCCATGAAAAATCCACTTGATAGTGAGGCCGCAAGCCCCTTCATAGATGGAATGGGTGAAGAATTCAACTTCTGTCCGGCCAATCCACCAGCTCCAAGAAGCATAAAAAATACTAGCGAACCTCCGACCAACAGCAGCATCGTTCTTCCCAGCGATAAAGCATCCAGCACTCTTCCACGTAAACGGCCGATGTTCCAAAGCTGAAACCATTTTTTATTCATTATATTTATGTCCTCCTCCAGCCCTCTGTAATCTCTTATACTCCAAATCTATGAGCGAAAGAGTAATAGTAGAACCGTAAATGAGAGAATAGACATAGAGTCCGCACAGGATACTGTACATCAGCATCCCGCCGGACTGTGCTAGCTATGATTCAATTAGTGGGTATAAGCGCCGACATTCTCAGGATCGACCGCATCATGTAGAGCCGCATTAAGACCACTGGCTACAATATTGGCGATGCCTTCAATAAATTCATCGATTTCCTTAGGTGTAACGATCAAATCATGTCCAAGTGGTTCGAGCACTTCCTTCACTAGCGACAATCGCTCCTGCTCAGAAATATCGTCCAGCATCCCCATGATTTCCTTGGTATGCCCAGCCCCTTGCCCGAAATGATTCTTCATCATCTCCAGCACATTATTTACAATGGTCGAAGCATAGCAAACTGTGGGAACACCAATGGCAATACAAGGGACACCCAGAATTTCCTGCGTCAATCCGCGTCGCTTATTGCCAATTCCCGAACCGGGGTGGATTCCGATATCGGCAATTTGAATCGTCGTATTGATACGCTCCAGCGAACGGGATGCCAGCGCATCAATGGCAATGATGAGATCCGGTTTGGTACGATCCACGATCCCCTGCACAACTTCACTCGACTCGATACCGGTCAATCCTAGTACCCCGGGAGCAATAGCACTTACCTTGCGATAACCAGGAGAGACCTGATCCGGCACTAGTTCATAAAACTGCCGAGTAATGAGCGCGTTCTCCACCACCAGCGGACCCAGTGAATCTGGAGTCACATTCCAGTTACCAAGACCAACGATCAGCACAGATGCATCCTTACCAATCCCAATCCTAGTCAGGAAGTCCTCGAATTCGCGAGCAAAGACTTCCGCTACTTTTTGCTGTAAGCCGGAATCTCCACCGCGCAGTGCTGGCACCTCAAGCGTGACATAATTTCCAATCGCGCGGCCTATCGCCTGTGATCCGGCAGCGTTAGCCACACCAAGCCGGGTAACTTTTATCCCATCTGACTCTTCCACTTCTTCGATCACACCAGGGATTGGCGTCCTTTGTGGCCCTTGAGCCATTTCTTTCGCCTCTAACGCCAAGTCCGTGCGTACCGAATATAGCTGCAGATCCGGTTCCATTGTTATACCAGCCTCCTTAAAAGTTTTGTGAGCATTCGCTTCGCCTTGAGTTACTTCGAGCAAAACTCAAATCGTTAGCTTCTGCCTATGCTCTTTTGTCGATAGTGTGCGAGAGAAAGCCACTGTTTATGCAGGTAAAGATGGTTTAATTTGAAAGCTTTAAGTATTGCTTTTTACTACCGGTCATGCTAAACTATTTTAAGTTGTGAATCATTTGATAATGATTTCGAATGTCTTACAGGAGGTGAATGCAATGCCAAATATTAAATCCGCGGTTAAACGCGTAAACACGAACGAAAAACGCCGTGCACTGAACGCTTCCCAAAAATCCGCGCTTCGTACAGCTGTGAAAACTGCTGATGTAGCACTGACAGGTACGGAAGTTGAAACTGCTCAAGCTGCTTTCCAAGCTGCTTCCAAAAAGCTGGACAAGGCCGTAACTAAAGGTCTGGTTCATAAAAATGCGGCTGCCCGCAAAAAATCCCGCTTGGCGAAGAAATTGAACGCTCTTAAGGCTCAAGCCTAGGACGACATTCATAATGAGCAATTGAAGAACCTGACCGCTATGTTTCATACGGTTGGGTTTTTTTGTGTCTACTATTATTATCAATAGTTTTCTATAAACATGTAATTGAACCGTTTCTACACTCCTCTTTTAAAATCACAAAAAAACCGCTCTTTGATAAAATGGAGGTATTACCCAACCATTTCAAAAGGAACGGTTTCACTTCAAATTCCAATCATTTCGTTCAAGCACCTAACCGCAGCATAAACAGCTCCAGACCAAGTACTTTATCTATAGCTCCTGTCTTCATCTTATAATCCAAATCAGCGAGTGCACTTAAAATTTGCCGCAGACGTTCACTTGAGAACTTATGGGCCTGCTCACCTGCAAGCTTAACAGCATAAGGATGAAGTCCGATCTGCGAAGCAATCTGACCTTGCGAATAACTATGTGCCGATAAATCCTTAACCTGCAAAATAATTCGGAACTGCCGCGCAATCAGCGCAGCAATCTTAATGGGTTCTTCTCGCTGCTTCAACAGCTCATACAGCGTATCAAGCGCCTTATCTAGACGCAGATTAGCGATATCCTCTACAAGCGTAAACACATTTTGTTCCGTTCCGCGATGCACAAGACTCTCTACTGCTTCTGCGTCTACGGTTCCGCCCTTACCAGCGAACAGACAAAGCTTGTCCATTTCAGCAGATAAGCCCTGCAAACCTGTCCCTGCATTAGTGATAAGAATCTCTGCGGTGCCAGGTGCCATCGTACAACCTCGCTCACGAATCCCTTTCTCTACCCAGCGCAGCAGTTCTTCTGCCCCTAGCGGGTTGAAAGCTAATACCGTACCCGCCGTTTTAACAGTCTTCACAATTTTCTTACGCTCGTCCAGCTTGTCATTATTCACCATAAAGACGATCACACTGAAATCTACAGGATGCTGCAAATAATCACTTAAAATATCTATACGATGCTCAAGTTTGGCATTTTCTTTTCCCGCTGTAAATAACGATGCGTCCCGCACCAGCAATAATTTACGTTCTACCATAAAAGGTACAGTCTCAGCTTCTTCTACCACAGCCTGCACCGGCGTCTCAGAGAGATCAAAGGGAATAACCGCAAAATCACGATCCTCTTTGGCAATCAGCTGATCTTCCAGCAATGCCGCAAATTCATTCATTCGAAATTTTTCACTGCCGTACAAAAGGTACAGCGGTGAGATTTTCCCTTGTTTGATTTCTTTTATCGCCGTTTTGGCATCCATTCCGCCACTTCCTTTTCCATTCATCTAGCCCAATTTGCCCAGAGTCTTATTGTAGCAAAAAAAGCGACATAAATGCACATGCAAAAACGGAGAAACTCTGGCAGCCATGGCCAAAGCCCCTCCGTTTAAGCGGCGCATCTATATAAACGTCGGAGTGAGAAGCCCTAGAAACTTCCCATCCGACGGTCATACCGATGTTCTGCAAATCCTATACTTTCTAGTTCCTGTCCGGTTGCTATAGTATATTCCGAAACTTCGAAAAATGTTCCAACCTCACTTTAATTTGTTGACAATGAAGTTGGTGTACTCTCTGGTGTTGCCGATGGCGACGCAGCTGGAGTAGAAGAGGTAATCCCTGCTTTTTGCACAGTGTACACCTTGGTAGTATTAACACCATCTTTCTCCGTCACATACGTGAACTGCGAGCTATCCGCCGACCATTCTCCAGAAATCCAATTTCCCTCTAATGGATAAGAAGTCACTGCTATCCTATCTTCCACTGAGCCTTCGGGTGAATTCTTATAAATAACAAGCTGTAATCCAGCAAACTCAACCGCATAATGCCCATCAGGAGAAGTCCAAGTCTGCACATTAGAATCATTAGAATCCATAGCAATGTTAAAGCCCATAGCTTCTTTTCTAAAGTCATTAGCAATATCTAATGATTCCTCCGTAGGTGGCGCTGAATCAGCTGCGATCCTTTTATCTATAGAAGCAGGTTGATCCTTCTTATCAGCTTTGGACTGATGATTACTAGTGTCGCTAACATCCGGGGTTTGAACTTTCGTTACAGTATCCGGCTTCGGCGTCATAATCTTCTCAGTAGGATTGGGCTTCACATTATTAGTTGGTTCTGGTATCGACCGTCCTCCAGATCCAGCATTAGTTTCTGTTGGAGAAGTCGGCATCGAAGCAGGGTCCAACGGCCCCATCACTCTGTCTAATGCAGCGTTATCCTCATTCACACCAGATGCAGCTGGTAGAGCCCCGGAATCCGTTCCGCTATTAGCAGGCGCAGTCTCATCTGAATTAGCAGAAGTAGAAGTTTGAGCTTGCGATTCAATAGCCATATTATTAGCACTATCGCTGGTCGCTTTACTACTATCCTGCATTATTTGTTCTACCTCTGCCCCGGGCATTTTATCCGGCATATTAAAAATAGCTATCCCTAATATTACGGCAGCTGCGATAGCACCAATGCCTGTCCGTGTTGCTATAGAGGTTCCCTTGGAAGGTTTACCGCGGGAGCTTTCACGTGAAAATGGAACTACAACTGGCTCCTCGGTTCTCATAGCGCTTTGTTCACGACTGCTTCGATCCAATTCTGCAAGCTGAGGTAAAATAGAGTCAACCAGACTAAACGGGGGTTTCACGTCTGGCAACTGCTCCAATTCATTGGAGAGAAGTGTCAGCCGCTCAAAGACTTCCGCGCAGGAAGGACAATTATCGATATGACGGAACATTTCAACAATCTCATCTTGGCTCAAATCTTTGTCTAAATAGCGGTGCATCCATTCCATCACCTCCGCGCATTTCATCCCGATACACCACCTTTCTGGTACTCCTGAAGTCTATTCTGCAGCTGCTGTCTGGCCCTAAACAGGTAAGATTTCACTGTATTCAAAGGCAAATCCAGGCAGTCTGCAATCTCGTTGTAAGAAAAATCTTGTAAATAGCGCAGGACGATGACTGTCCGATGATGCTCGGGCAATTGATCAATCGCTTCACGTATATCCTCGGCTAAATAAGAGGATAGAACCTCACGTTCCACATTGTGTTTATCCTGAAACACCATTTCGTGCTCATCAATAGAAACTGTAGGTTTAGTTCTTCTGAATTTATCAATGCAAATATTGGTAACGATTCGCTGAACCCACGTTTTGAACTGGGCCTTTTCCTCATATGAACCGATTTTGGTATAAACCCGGATCAAGGCCTCCTGAGATGCATCCAGCGCATCTTGTTCATTATGCAAAATGTAGAAGGCAGTCTTATATACATGCCCTTCAATTTCTCGCAATAGGGTGATTAGAGCGTCGCGATCGCCCGCTTGAGCGGCTCTGATGAGTCCCTGCTCCACCACGAAGGTTCCCCCTCTCTATGCAATCTTACTGACGCGCAAGACTGCGAATTTGTTGCAACCCTGTAATTAATATTTTTAGAATACCAAACTTTTCTTAAAACGTCATGTTAAGCCATCTTTATACAGCGCTATCGCGCATTACGCAGCCAATAATTCCTACTAAGCATACAGGGGAAACTTCAATCATTCAAATACTCTTTTGGATAACTTTGTAACAAAAATGACACAAGTATAAACGCCTTCAGCGTCCCTATAAGGACGCTAAGCGTTTAGGTAAGAAATATCTCCCATTTCCAAAAGAAACGGCTTATTCTCCCGTCGGAAAAGAAGCCGTCAGTTAATAAGCAATAACCTCACAATCGAGCACTTAACTCTATTTATATAACACAATTTTGCAGAGCATGAACACCGCGTAGTTGTCCCTAGTTTCATCATCCACAACATACGCTTCTCCATTCTCAAAAATATGAGGGTTATTGTAATTTCGCTCTAATCTATAGATCTGGCCTTCCGTTACCTTACAACCCTGGAATGCCGACTCAATTTCTACGTATTCGGCATCCTCTTCGTCAGCTGCTTGATACAGCCTTTTATCATGATAAGCAGGCATATACTCACTCCCGGTCGGATAATAAACCATTCCAATTCATTGACGTTAGTCAAGCATCACGACTCTTCTACTTTATAGTTTATTGTCTTTGTCCTCATTCTATACTTTGCAAAAAACATATAATGCAATGTAGATGAGGTTAGCAGAAAATAATATAAAAAAGGTTGTATAACTGACATTTGTCAGCTATACAACCTTCAATAATCCATCTATTGAAATTAAGAAACAAACAGAATTAAATACCTTTTACCTCTTTAAAC
Organism: Paenibacillus sp. FSL K6-0276; assembly: GCF_037977235.1. Classification (NCBI taxonomy): domain Bacteria; kingdom Bacillati; phylum Bacillota; class Bacilli; order Caryophanales; family Paenibacillaceae; genus Paenibacillus; species Paenibacillus sp. FSL K6-0276. Next base: position 4,787,918 of record NZ_CP150276.1, read on the forward strand.
TTCGCCACATACTGAGCCGCAAGTTCGGTAATCTGATCGTATCGACCATCCTTCGCCGGTGCAGTCAAATTGCCCCCGATACCTACGGCTATACAGCCGTTTGCAATCCACTTTTCCATATTATTCAGATCCACGCCACCTGTTGGCATAATGTTCACATGCGGCATAGGGCCTTTAACCGCTTTCACATAATCCGGACCAAAAGCACTACCAGGGAACAACTTAAGCACATCCACACCAAACTTCAATGCTTCCTTCATTTCATTTAATGTCATGCAGCCAGGCATGTACGGAATACCATAAAGATTACACATCTTAGCTGTCTCTGCTTCAAAAGAGGGACTGACCACAAATTCTGAGCCTGCAAGAATGGCTATTCTCGCCGTTAATGGATCAAGCACAGTCCCTGCTCCAATCACTGCGCGATCTCCGTACTCCGCTACCAATCGTTTAATCGCCACATCCGCATCAGGAGTAGTGAAAGTTACCTCAATATTATTCAAACCGCCTTCAATACAAGCAACGGACATTTTAAAAGCTTCCTCAGCACTATCAGCACGAATAACGGCTACAACTCCAACGGACGCTACATTCTGCAATACTTTCATTTTCTTCATCAGTAGACTCCCTTTCATTTGGTACGATCATAGATGAATATGAAACACTAATTTAGATAAACTTTTTTATTAAATTTACTAATCATTACGATATAATCTATAATCAGATAGTAATAACAATACGGTTAACAGTCAATACATTTTTATGAATCTTAGGATAATCATTTATCAAAAAGATTAATTAACCCTTTCATTATAAGGATTTATATCTTATTTGTTTTCTTTTATCCAAAACACAATTCGGATTAAAAATCATTCTTTTATTGTACAAAACCGATTTATGTGATAATTTCAAGTTACACATCATTATACTGGGATAAATTCATTACCCTAGGAGGAACTCAAATGAGTAAACAGCTGGATGCCGTCACTTTCGGGGAGCCGATGGCGATGTTTTATGCGAATGAAACGGGTCCCCTGCATGAAGTATTTTCGTTCTCCAAAGCGTTGGCAGGTGCCGAGAGCAATGTAGCTACAGGCTTATCACGCTTAAATCATCCTACAGGTTATGTTACCAAGCTTGGCGAAGATAACTTTGGTCATTTCATTGCTCAAGCTATGAAGAAAGAGAATATTGATACCGACAACATTACTTTTACTAAAGAAACTTCAACGGGTATGTTGATCAAATCAAAGGTTGTTACTGGCGATCCTAAAGTCGAATACTTCCGCAAAAATTCCGCGGCCTCCAAGCTTAGTCTGGTTGATTTTGACGAGGCATACTTTAATTCTGCTGGACATTTGCACGTAACAAGTATCTCCGCCGCCTTATCCAAGAGCTGTCATGAATTCTCTATTCACGCAATGGAATTTATGAAGAGACAAGGAAAAACAGTCTCCCTTGACCCTAACCTGCGCCCTAGCTTATGGCCGGATACGGAAACGATGGTGAACACGATCAATGATTTGGCTACACGCTGTGATTGGTTCCTTCCGGGACTCGGTGAAGGCAAAATCCTTACAAGTCTGAATACGCCAGAAGAGATTGCAGACTATTATCTGGCGCGTGGCGTTAGCTTAGTCGTCATCAAGCTTGGACCTGAAGGCGCTTACTATAAATCCTCTGAAGGAGAAGGATATGTAGACGGATTTAAGGTGGAGCAGGTCGTTGATACCGTAGGTGCAGGTGATGGATTTGCAGTTGGTGTAATCAGTGCGATGCTGGAAAAGCTTCCGATTGCTGAGGCCGTCAAACGCGGTAATGCAATCGGCGCGTTAGCCGTCATGTCGCCAGGCGATATGGATGGACTTCCGACCCGTGAAGAGCTTGCGAAGTTTATGCAGCAGGAGGTTTAAGCACATAGATTTGATATGGGACTCACAACCTCCAGGCATTCGCTCATGATCTGCCTTGTCCCATCTTTAACCACTATCGGCTGTACAAATGGGGGTCCGCATTTCTGGGGCATTTATGCCCCGCTTTCTGCTTCTTCTCAGTCTCAATCCCTGGTATAGGGAATTCCTCCCTTTAATTTTGCGTTTTAGTCTATAAATCGAAGAATATAGGGAAAACCTCCTTATAATTCATCAGATTTTGACTTATTTCGGGTTTTATCCGAATTTATACGGAGGAATTCCCTATACTCATTGATAACAAACGGAATCCTAAAAATTTATAGGGAGTAATTCCCTATAATCCCGAATCCCTCCACTCACATCGCACAATGAAAATGTTATTCCCTTATTCATTTATACCTTTCGCTGAACTAAGAAATCCTGCAAACATGCAGCTTTTTCTACAGATATCCTCTACATTAAGTCCAAAAACTGCACAGGTACAGGTACATCTTCACATATGGTCGAAGTCTTCTTCCGGAGCAATAATAACTATTTATTTACAGTAATAATATTTTTACCATCCTCAAATTATTTGAAAATGTACCTTTGCAGGGTTTATTCGCTGGCTATAATTACTGATTAGTTAACTATCTGCATCTTTGAGCTACCTCGTGCTATTTAGCCCTTGATCAATCCTTACATTTACGTAAAAAAATGCCGTCTCACAGTTGAACTGTGGAACGGCATTTTTTTGTATTTTTATAGCATACGCTTATTTATAAGATTTCACAGACTGCCCTTGTTGCAAGGTCGGCGGGAAACGATAGGTGATAGGAACGGAAGCGCCCTTATCCTCGATACTAGAGAGTATAATCTTAGCAGCTTGCATGCCCATTTCGTAAGCAGGCTGACGAATCGTTGTAATGACCGGATTATAAATTTGCGCGAACTCCGCATCATCTATACCGATGACAGACAATTGTTCCGGAATAGCGATGGCATTTCGATTCGCATATTTCAAAATCTCTGCTAACGTGATATCATTCGTAGCCAATAGCGCTGTCGGAGGTTCCGGCAACGCTAAAAGGCGCTTCAGACCTGTAGCTAATTCTTCTTTTGGCACACTACAAATATACTCTTCATGCAGCGTTAGGCCCGCTTCTTCCATCGCCTTTTTATAACCACTGATCCGCTCTTTACGAGGGGTAATGGCATGCTCACCTAACGGTAGGGACACTAGGGCAATTCGCTCATGCCCTTGCTGCGTTAGCTGTCCCACACCTATCTTGGCCGCCATTTCATTGTCGAGCAATAAACTCTGCGTGGTGATTCCATCTACCAGACGATCCATAAACACTAGCGGAAAATCGCTCTCAATCAGTCGGCTGTAGGCAGATGGATTGTTCCCCGTCGGAAAAATAATCAAACCGTCCACCTGGCGGGCGACTAAGGTTTCGACGTACTTGCTTTCTTTTTCCACATTCTCATCGGCATTGCATATGATTACTTGGATTCCGTGTTGCTGCAGCTCGTTCTCGATCGCCCGAATACACTGGATAGACAGCGAATAATCGATATTAGCAACGATGATTCCGACCATATGCGTCCGATTCTGTTTCAGACTGCGTGCAAGACCGTTCGGTTGATAATTAAGCTCCTCAATCACAGCCTCGATCCGATTCTTTGTCGCTTCACTCATATATTTAAAACGTTTGTTCAAAAATTGGGAGACCGTACTCTTCGACACTCCTGCTTTTTGAGCTACATCATCAATCGTTAACTTCTTCATCACTTCGGCTCCACTCTTCTCAAAAGAAAATACTTTATCAAAAAGTATAGCTTTTATTGGGTGAATTATCTACTGGGGAGCAGTTCGACTATTATAATCTTTAAGAATCTCCTTTTGTTGCTCTTCCGATAAAATTGCCCACTCTTCGTTCTATTACACAAAGTGCAATGAGAGGCGCTACGCACATCCCCTCCCCTCTCCTTCAATACTCTGTCACTCCCCTAATTTATTTGCATCCTTCTATCCATCCTATCTTCTTATCTAACTACCTTTTCCTATCTCTTACTCCCCAACTTATACCGCACTTCAATCCGATCTGCCCGTACCCGCATCTGTATCTCCCCCTGCTGGTCCGTCCGGAATATAGCTGCTTGGTTATCCTGCAATCGCTCCAACACCTCAGCTTTCGGGTGACCATACAAATTATTAACACCTGCTGAAATTACCACTGCTGCAGGCTGCCAGAATTCTAACCAAGCTTCGCCAGTGGATGTCTTGCTCCCATGGTGAGCCACCTTCAGCACATCAATAGCAGGTCCAGCGCTGATGCCCTTCTGCCGGGCTAGCTGTACAATCTCCTCCTCGGCTTCCAGATCCATATCTCCCGTAAATAGAAAGTTCCTGCCATTCATTTCTAAGCGAAAAGCTACCGAGTCGTGGTTCTGCTCTTCCAGTAGAGGGATACCAACCAACGGTGGAGTACCCGCCGCTTTTCCATCCCTTCCCTCCGGCCACAAAAAGGACAGCTCCGTCTTGTCATCCGGGGAAAGGGTCATTCCTTGATGCACAGCATGCAGCTGAACATCCCTCTCTAGTGCAGTCCTCATCATCTCTATATAAAACTGGCGATCAACTAGCGTCCCATTAAAAAGCAATGCCGAGACCGGAATCTCCTCCAATACGGCTCGGAGTCCTCCGGCATGATCCTGATCTCCATGTGTCAAAATAATCGCATCTAAACGGTGGATACCACGTTTTTTCAGCAATGGCACCAGCACTTTAGCTCCTACCTCGAACGGACTTCGGCGAACGCGCCACTCTTCTTTTTGACCAAAGTTTAAGGTTCCACCTCCATCCACTAAAATATGTGCTCCGCTCGGTGTAGTTATGAGAATACTGTCGCCTTGTCCGATATCCAGATAACTAATCGTACCTCTTCCTGCCTGACCATCCGACTGATAACCCTTATACAGCAATATCCCCAATCCAACGGCTGATAGTAGAACAATCACTCCGCTCCAGCGTCCAACCATGGAAGCACCAAAAGCAAACTGTGCGCTCACCGATCTCCCATGCACACCATAATTATTCACTGGTAAACCCACCTCCGCTAATGGCCTCGTCTCGTCCTCCATATATTGCGGTGCAGAACGAGCATCCTTTCTCAGCTTGGCAACGTATAGCAGCCCATACAACAAGACATAGTACACCCCAATCCACTGCAATGAGGGCGAGCCCCAAATCAGCACTCCACCAGTAAATTCATTGATCCACTCCACTGCGTAGAAAGTAAAGTTGTTCAGTAGCTCCGTAACCTGTGCCATTACTTCTGCGACATCTTCCCACAGTCGTCCAAGCAATAGCGCAATCGTCCCTAGCGGCAATACTACAAAAGTAATAAAAGGCACAAAGACCAAATTGGCGACAAAGGACAGTAGCGAAAACTGATTAAAATAATAAATCGTGAGCGGAAACGAAACCAGCTGCGCTACTAGAGTCACAGAGACGGCACCTTTAAGCCAGCGTGGCAGTGCGCTCAGAAGAGGATTCATAAGCGGAACATATACCATTAAGCCTAAGGTCACCAGAAAAGACAGCTGGAAGCTGACACTGAGCAGCATATAAGGATTCCAGATCAACATAACCAGTGCCGATGCCGCTAAAATATTCAGTCCATCCTTCAGTATTCCAATTCGCGCAGCGAGCAAGGCAATCATACTCATCAGCCCCGCACGCACAATGGACGGACCCGCACCTGACAAGAGGACGTATACTGGAACAAGTATGAAGGTGAGCGTTAGCGCGGTCTCTTTTGTCAGGCGTAAGCGCCTGAACAGAAATAAAAGAACACCTACATACACAGCTACATGCATACCTGAAATAGCGAGAATATGCGTCAAACCGAGCTGAGAAAACTGCTTAAAGGTATCCGGATCGAGATCATCCTGCATCCCAATGATTAAGCCCTTCATATACCCAGAGTGACGTTCTTGAAAAAGTTGATCCAGTTCTGCCCCAAGGACCATCCGCGCGCTGTCATTTAAGCGAAAAATCGTTAACGGACTCCATGAATCTGGAACGGTTGCCCTCACATTTTCCGCTCCCTGTCCCTTTAGAAGCCAGTGAATCTTCTTCGTATGTAAATAAGCACGATAATCGAACCCTCCAATATTACGCGCTACTGCCGGCTCTTCCAGCACACCGCTAAGCAGGACCTCATCCCCTCTTCGCCACTTCCCTGCGACAGCAATTTCTTGCTCGGCCAGAAGTTTGATTTGCACTGCGATTAACTCCCCCTGGACCCTTTTATCTTGTTCATCCATAGGATCAGATGCTTTCTCATCACCCACTGCAAGCAAGTTCATATGTGAGAGCTTCATTATAAAATCAACCCGATCCCCATCCCGTTCCACGACAGAAACGATCGTACCTCTTACTTCCACGGAACTCTCATTCAGTTCTGCAATCGTGACACCCAGTGCTTCAGTAATTCCACTAATGTTGCGAGCCTCGTTCCATTCCCAATATCCGATCGATAAAGTGATGGAAAAAGATAACATGGCTATGTATTTCCAGCTCATTGTTCCCCACACCATCAGACTCACCAGTAAAAATATTAACCCAACCCACGCCAATAGCAGTCCGCTCCCTGAGCATAAGCAAGCCACTGCACTTCCAGCCACCCAGCATACCGTAAAGCTTAACAAGGGTCTTTCCTTCACGCCCCCATCCCCCTTTCACAATACTGGATAAAAAAATCTTTCATGAGCCTCGGCTCATATCCCACAATGCGAATGTTATTCCCTTTTATTCATCCATACTTTTCGCTGCGTACCTTTCGCCGGACTAGAGAAAGCCTGCCAATGTGCAGCTTTTTGAACAGATATCCTCTTCATGAAGTCCAAAAACTGCAAATATACAGGTATATCCTCACTTATGGTTCGCTGACTTCTTCTGGAGCAAAAATAACTGCAGATTTGCAGGAATTCTTGTTTTTCCCCTCCTCGTATCAGTAAAAGATGTACTATTGCAGGTTTATTCACCGGTTATCATTACTGCTTAGTCAACCATCAAACCAACAGCATCTTTGAGCTACACCGTGCTACTTATTCTTGCGTCCTTCTTTGATCGATCCTTTCATTTACGAAAAAAAAGAACCTCTGCATACGCCATAAAAGCGCACGAGAGGTTCTTCCTCAAGTTATCTTATTAAATTGGTGTTGTACAGTACAGCTATTCCGACACTTTGATCATCGTTTCACTTGGCGGCTCATAATTTTCCAATTGGCGAAATATGATGCCCTTGGCAGCCATCATCGCTTCAACCTTTTCCATATCCTTACGGTAAGGTCGGTAATACACGATTTCCACTATTCCACTGTTCGCCAGCATATTAGCGCATGTCCAGCAAGGTTCATCCGTCACGTAGACAGTACTTCCTTCCCGGTCGCTCCGGTCTGTAAATAGCAAAAGATTCTGTTCCGCATGAATCGTGCGAATACAGCGCTGTTTCTTCACCATAGTCTCTAAGCCATCAACGATCTCCATCTCATATTGCTCCGAAAGCATACAACCTGCCTCCGAGCAATCAGGTACGCCCATTGGCGCCCCGTTGTACGCGGTACCAAGTAGCTTCTTGCCTTGTACCAGTACAGCACCTACATGTCGACGATTGCAGCGTGAACGAGTTGAGACCATGCAGGCAATGTCCATGAAATAAGTATCCCAGTCTTTGCGATAGGTAGCAGTCATAATCAATCTCCATATCCTTCTAAATAGTTGTTAACTATTGTAGCACATCCCCGCAAGTTTTCACTAGGACAACGGTTGTAGTACATCCAACAGCACTTTCGATACCTTTTTATCGTCAGAATATTACTAACGGCTTTAACTTCTCCAGCATTTTAGGTCCTATTCCCTTTACCTTCCCCAAATCAGACAGGCTGCGAAAAGCCCCCTCGCGATTTCGGTAATCGATCATAGCTTGAGCTTTCTTCTCTCCGATGCCTGGGAGATCCATCAGTTCCTTAGCACCCGCTGTGTTCACATTGATTTTACCTTCCTGTGAAGCAACTGATGCGGATACTTCCAGCGCCCCTGCAGCCTCAACTGATTTATCCCCAGCAGGCGTTTGGCCTCCTGCCTTCGTTCGCTCTCCCCCAGCATTCTGTCCAGCGACTGCCGTACCCTTTTCATCTACTGGAGTTTGGACAACTTGTTCTGTTTGTGCAGCATCCTTAACCTTCTGAGCGTCTTCAGCCTTCCCAGAAGCATCAGTCTTCCCAGCAGCTACAGTCCGAACTGCATCTTTCCCAGCACTTTGCTTATCATCCTTCGTCTGTTGACTTCCCTCACTGCCCTCTGCTGCTGAGGTTTCACCAGGCTCAGCGACTCCAATCGCTTGTTCCATGCTTGCATTCAAGGTTTCCCATCCGGCAATGCCGGAATCCCCCTTACTCCCTGACGACCATAGCAGTCCACCACCCAGTAAAGCTACAGCTACTCCGAGCACTATACTCCCTTTATTCAAAATGCGCTCCTCCTCAGAAAAATTCGTCCTATTCTTTTTTGTGAATCTTCATACATTCCTTTATTTGGAATCCCCTTTAATAATTCATACAAAACCTGTCATTTGTCCAAGGCTATCTTGCATACATATAACGAAGAGAATTCATGTCAGTTAGTAAAAAGCAACGCTAGAAAGGAGGAACCACAGGTGAAAGTAGGATTTATCGGAACAGGCAGCATGGGCAGCCTGCTGATCGACGCCTTTCTTTCTTCCGGAGCGCTAGAACCGTGTGATGTACTTGCCAGCAACCGCAGCCTGAACAAGCTGCTGGAGCTTGAAAAGCGTCACCCCGGCATTTCCATTTGCGGAAGCAATAGGGATACAGCGTTAGGAAGTGATATCGTTTTTTTATGCGTAAAGCCACTTGAATTTAAAACCTTAACAGATGAGATCAGCTCATGTCTCCGGAGTGAGCAAATCGTCGTATCTATTACAAGTCCAGTTCAATTGCATCATCTGGAATCCGCTTTGCCGTCCAAGATTGCCAAGATCATCCCAAGCATCACGCACTGCGTCAAAAGTGGGACTTCACTGTGCATATTTGGCAGCAGGCTTAATAAAGAAGACAGGCTTGTACTGCTACAGCTGTTGTCTTTCATAGGTGTTCCCTTGGAAATCCAAGAAGCACATACCCGAATCGCTTCTGATTTCTCCAGCTGTGGACCTGCGTTCTTAAGCTATTTCATTGAGCGCTGGATTGAAGCAGCAGTAGAGGCCACCGGAATTGAAGAGACATTAATCAGCCGACTCGCTGGTGAAATGCTGCTTGGAACAGGCAAATTGCTGACAGAAGGGGAGTTTACCCCCCAAGAACTTCAAGATCGGGTCGCTGTTCGCGGGGGCATTACCGCAGAAGCGCTAAACCACTTGCGTACCAGTCTAGAAGGTGTATTTGAACGCCTCATCACGACTACGCATGATAAATATGATGAGGATGTCATTAAGCTTGATGAACTATTCGGACATGACACTATTAATCAGGGTCCTAAAGAGCGTTAGAACAACAAAGCCCGCAGCACGGATTACTCCGTTGCTGCGGGCAGAATTGCGTTCTTCGCTTAACCCACTACAATATTTACAAGCTTGCCAGGAACCGCAATAATCTTGCGTACGGTTTTACCTTCTACAGCTGCACTCACATTAGGGAGTGACAGCGCATGAGCTTGCATTTCTTCCTGACCCATATCCAGCGGAATCAATGCGCGTTGTACGATTTTACCATTAACCTGAATAACGATTTCAACCTCAGCATCTACCGTCCATGCTTCATCATAAGTTGGCCAAGCCACGTAGCTAATACTTCCTTCATGACCAAGCAGCTGCCACAGCTCTTCAGCGATGTGTGGCGCCAGTGGTGACAACATTTGTACGAAGTGTTCCGCAGCTTCTTGGGACAAAGTTTCTTGCTTATAAGCATCGTTAATAAAGATCATCAACTGGCTAATCGCCGTATTGAAACGCAGATGCTCGAAATCCTCGGTGACTTTCTTAATCGTTTTGTGCCAAGTACGTTTGAACTCATCCGTACCGCCATCTGCTGTGATTTTGGAATTGAGCTTACCTTCCTCATTCACGAACAGGCGCCATATACGGGACAAGAAACGGTGAACCCCTTCAACACCCTTTTCATTCCAAGGCTTGGTTGCTTCCAGAGGACCCATAAACATTTCATAGACACGCAGTGTATCCGCACCGAAAGCTTCAACAATCTCATCAGGGTTGATGACATTTCCGCGTGATTTACTCATTTTTTCATTGTTATTTCCAAGAATCATGCCTTGGTTAACCAGCTTATGGAAAGGCTCTTTCGTTTCCACTACGCCGATATCATAAAGCACCTTGTGCCAGAAACGTGCATAGAGCAAGTGAAGTACTGCATGCTCCGCTCCGCCAATGTATAGATCCACTGGAAGCCATGCTTTTTGCTTCTCTGGGGAGCACAGCTCTTGATTGTTTTTCGGATCAATATAACGCAGATAGTACCAGCAGCTACCTGCCCATTGTGGCATTGTGTTCGTCTCACGACGAGCTTTCATGCCTGTCTCTGGATCGATAGTTTCCACCCACTCGGTTACATTTGCAAGTGGAGATTCTCCTGTACCCGAAGGTTTGATGGCATCTACATCAGGCAGTACCAGCGGCAGTTGGTCAACTGGAACAGTCTTCATTGTACCATCTTCCAGATGCAGAATCGGAATCGGCTCTCCCCAGTAGCGTTGACGGCTGAACAGCCAGTCACGCAGACGATAAGTAACTTTTCCTTTACCTACGCCTTTCTCTTCCAGCCAAGGAATCATCTTCGCAATCGCTTCTTCATTCATAAGTCCATTCAAGAATTCAGAATTGACATGCGGTCCATCTCCGGAATAAGCCTCTTCTTCAACGTTACCACCTTGAACGACTTCCACGATATTCAGGCCGAATTGTTTCGCAAATTCCCAGTCGCGAGCATCGTGACCTGGAACCGCCATGATCGCTCCCGTTCCGTATCCGGCAAGTACATAATCTGCAATCCAGATCGGCGCTTTAGCGCCATTCACAGGATTGATTGCATACGCACCAGTGAAGACACCAGTCTTCTCTTTGGCCAAATCTGTACGTTCAAGATCGCTCTTATGGGAAGCTTTAACGCGATATTCTGCAATAGCTGCACGCTGAGCTTCTGTTGTAATGGCATCTACCAGTTCATGCTCTGGTGCTAATACGCAGTAGCTTGCTCCGAACAATGTATCTGGGCGTGTTGTAAACACCGTCAAGCTAGCATTGTGACCTTCAATTCCAAAGTTCACTTCTGCGCCTGTTGATTTTCCGATCCAGTTGCGCTGCATATCCTTGATACTTTCGGACCAATCCAGCTCTTCCAGATCTTCCAGCAGACGTTCAGCGTATTCAGTAATTCTCAGAATCCATTGACGCATTGGTTTGCGAACAACTGGATGTCCTCCACGCTCACTTTTACCGTCAATAACTTCTTCGTTGGCAAGTACTGTACCCAGTGCCTCACACCAGTTCACTGGTACTTCAGCTACATAAGCCAGTCCCTTGTTGTACAACTGGATGAAAATCCACTGCGTCCATTTGTAATAATCTGGATCAGTCGTGCTGATCTCGCGGTCCCAATCGTAGGAGAAACCAAGCGATTTGATCTGACGACGGAAATTATCGATGTTCTTATCCGTAAAATCACGTGGATGCTGACCCGTATCCATCGCATACTGCTCTGCTGGAAGTCCAAAAGCATCCCAGCCCATCGGGTGCAGCACGTTATAACCACGCATCCGTTTGTAGCGGGATACGATATCCGTTGCTGTGTAACCTTCTGGATGACCTACGTGCAGTCCTGCACCTGAAGGGTACGGGAACATATCCAGTGCATAGAAATTCGGTTTGGTTGGATCCTCACCTGTCTTGAAACTTTTGTTCTCATCCCAGAACTTTTGCCACTTGGGCTCAATAGTCTGCGCTTGGTAACCACCGGCGGGTATACTGTTTGTTTGATTGTCGCTCATTGTCTGCTCCTCCTTGGAGTGTTACTACTTAGATTTCTTAACCAAGCATAAACGCCTTCGACATCCTTATAAGGACGGTAAGCGTTTATGCGAGAAATATA